>CAWEAE010000001.1:0-1976901 GCA_963807055.1 Terriglobia bacterium
ACGCGCGCACAGTCTTGTAAAAGGAATCTTCCAGCGGTTTGCCGTGAACTTCGGCGACGAAGTGGCGGCGATCATCCTCCTCCAGATAGGTTGCGTTGGGATGGTTCGAAGTGAAGTAGTAGTTCATACAATCCCGCACGGAATACTGGGAGATGAACTTCATATTTATCGATACGGAGGACTGCGTGATGTAGCCCTTGATCAGATCGGCAGCTTTGCGAACCTTCGCTCCGATTTCGTCGCCCATAATGAATTGGCGGTGACGTGCCCATTCGTTGAAAGTTGCTAGCAGTTCCGAATCGTTGACGAGTTTGTAGTTCTCGCCATAGATCAGCCCCATAATCTCGCCGAGCAGCGACTTACCAGTGCCTTGATTGCGACCGTGTACTAATACGGTGCTGAACAGCTTCGTGCCGGGACGTCGTATGGGGTAAGCCAACCAGCGTAGGAACCACGCGCGCTCATCCTTCGTGCATTCGTCCAGCAGAAAATCCACCAAATCCAGAAATGGGCGAACGTCGCCTTTCTTCGGTTCCACACCCCAACGAGGCCAAACGTTGTAATCCGGGAATTCTTCTCCCTGCGTATAAATCAATTTCTCCTTGCCTGGCTCGTAAACCATCCGCTGAACCTTCGCTCGGATGGGAGACTTGAACCACTCTTTAGCGACGTTCTTCTCCACGAGCTTTTCCGTCACGCCTCCATTCGGCATCGTGATCGTTGTCTTCACAGTGAAGTTGCGGTCTGCGTACAGGTCGAAGAATTTCTTGGTTGGGTACAATCCGCCATCGGCCAGCGTCATCACTTCCGCGCTGCGGCGAATAAAGGCAACGTCCTCATTCATCGCTCGCAGCTCTCGGCTGGTCTCCCACTCCGGAGCCTCTTCCTGCACGAGCTTCATGAAAGATTCCTTGCCTTCGTGGACGAGGTAATCGTCCAGCCCAATCTTGCTGCCGAGTTCAAGTTGCGGAAGCCGAACGATGTGGACAATCGCTTCCCGCTTGATCAGTTGGCGCGCGAACTCGTTCTCTGCGGCGATAACGTGATGGTTGCTGGCGGCATCGGAGTCATACACGATGTAGACCCTTCGTTTGACCAACGGCAGTTCCGATATCTCCGGCAGCAAACTGAGGGAGCGGCGAGTGGACCGGAAGCACCAAACTCCTCCCAGCGCAATCGTGGGCAGTCCGTGGGCGCAACCTGCCGCAGCCTTCTTCTCGCCTTCGGTGAAGAACAGCGGCGCGTCAGATTTGCCCCAGTCCGGCCAATCGAAAATATTCGGCACAAAGATGTGCGGAAGTTCATTGGCTGGTTGCACGTAGCGAAGCGACTTGCGGCCTGAGATGATCTCGAAGCCATTGCGCGGTGGATCTTCGAGAAAGCGGAAGCGGAAGAAATTCTTGATCAGTTTGCCGCTGAAGTCGTGGTAAGGGATCACATATCCCGCGAGCGGCTGAGTGGTAAGGGTTGGATACTTCTTCGCCATCGCCTCGGCAGTGAGCGGCGAGAAGCCGAGCTTTTGGGCGTGCTTCTCCAAACCTGATTTCTTCAGGTCCGCGAGCATCGCGCTGCGCACTTCGGCTGCGTTGAGCTTACCGAGAGCCACGAGCGACCTCCGCAGTGGCTTCGGCCTGTCGGCGCAGTTCCATTCGGACCTTGCTCATGTCCTCTTGGAGCTTGCGCATCGAGAATCGAAAATCGGAGAGCAGAACTCGCGCTCGTCCGTAATCGTATTGCGCCATAACAGCGCGGCCTACACCTGCGGGATCGGCAAACAAATGTTGATAGCTCTCCGGCCCAACGCCTTCGCGTGTGCCGAGATAGTGGAGTTGTTGATTGTAAGGAGGCGTGCACATCAGCCAAGCGGCTTGCACGACGTTGAACAAGACGAAAACTTTATTGTCGTTGGAGTCGGGAGCAGCTGCGGAAGGATCGCCGGAGATTCGTGGTTTGGTGGTCATATCGTCGCCTCAGTGTTTGTAAAGCTCTGCTACTGCACACTGGGCACGATACGTCTCCCAATCGTGGCCTCAGTGTTTGTAAAACTCTTGCTAACTACACTGGGCACGATTACTTCCCCCATTCGGAGGTTCGATCTTGCCCTTGCTAACCGGCATGATGAATCTCCGTTTGCTGGGCTCTGGGTATTCCCATTCCAGCGACTCCGTAATTAGAGACTAAGTTCTGCGAACAAGTCGAGCACAATCTTCGCGCTGCTCGCACATTTCGGACATTTCGGCACATTTCGGATAGCCGAAATGTGATAAGTGCTGAGGGTTCTGGCGCTTACGGGAAACATTTCGACATTTCGGCTATTTTCTATATTGGATTTGGTAGTACATACATATGTGATGTGGATATAAGAACGATTTAAAAAGGCCGAAATGCCGAAATGTCCGAAATTTTCCCACGTCCTCCCCTGTCAGGCACAACACGGGACCACATTTCGGCTCCTCGAAAACACCGAAATGTGCCGAAATGTGCTCGACTAACTATAAGTAACTATAACGTGCAGGAAGTTGCTGTAAGCCCAGGTACCACACAAGCAAACTACATCGTACAACGATATCAGTGCTGCGGTCCTCAATTACTTCTTTTAAGACCGCTTAGAACGACGTGCGCAGAACCACGGAAATCGGTTCTTTTCGAAGGTCCCTTCGCGAGGGATTTAGGACCGGCAGAAATCTCAACTTGAGATAGTGAGCGGTATCGAGATTTCGCAACAGCTATCCGAAGCAGCATTCTTGTCGTCTAGTTTGGGTGTGCGCGAGTAGGAGAACATGTCAAATACTTACCATCGGGACCGTCGTTTATGCGGTAAGGCTCTGGACAGGGCGTAATAATCAAATGCCCTGACTCAGTCAGGATTTCACCCTCCTTTTTAGTCGGAGCAAACCCCATCGAGTCGAAATACAATTCGTACATCCGCCCGTCTTCTGCGCGAACCAATCCCACTCCGCTATTAGAATCGAATCCTTGGAGCCGATAGCTCGCATAAAAAGGCTTCTTCGTCCGAAATTGTTGTCTCACACACGAATTCTGCGCAGTTAAGTCTTGGCCGATTTTTGCGTTACCGCATGACATGGCCAGTGGTCCAGCAAGAGAGATTGCCTTCCTTGTGAGGATTTCTTGTGACACATCTTCTTGAGCCTTCGAAGAGACGATCAGGAGAGCCGTAATGGAAACGACCAAAAGGATTTTCATAAACAAGTTGGTTGGCAAGCGATTTTATTCTTGTTCCTTAAAGGACGATAGGTGTCGATAACGGAGATTATCACTCACTATCTCAAAATGAGCCAGCCTTCTGGACCTAGAGTCGCGAGATCGCGTTCCGTACAGCCGTCCGGGAGCATCGCAGACGGCGTGAACCCTCGTACTATCGCGAGGAGCTGATGACCGGGCATAATTAACGTAGAAAGGAATTTTGATGAGCGACGATAAGAAAAGACCGTGTCCGCACATTGGCGATGAGGGTATTCCCTGCGAGGGCACGCAAGAGCTTCGAACCGATGTCCCTTTCCCGGGAGCGCTTGCAGGTGTAGGAGCCGGGAACGGCACCTATATTGACGGTGCGCGCCGGGACCGCATTTCTGCTTGGGTATGTAATCTCCAAGGGAGGGATCACTTCGATCCTGCTTAATTAGGCTCCCGCTTGAGCGCGTTCCGCACAGCCGTCCGGGAGCATCGGAGATGGCGTGCTATCTCACGCAGAGGTGTCTTCGCAGCGATCAGCCGCGTGAGCTTCTTGCGGTCGATGTCGCGCTCGGGACGCCCAAGGCGCACACCTTTGCGACGCGCACGCAGCAAGCCGCTCTGTATCCGTTCCCGGATCATCGCCCTTTCGAACTCGGCCATAACCGCAATCATCCCGTACATCGCCCTGCCGGTCGAAGTGGTCAGGTCGAAGCCCTGCGTCACGGAGACGAACTTCACGCCCAACTCATCGAGTTCGGCCAGCGACGCAACCAAGTGCTTCAGCGACCGTCCCCAACGATCGAGCGATTGAACAACCACGACATCGATTTTGCGCGCCTTCGCCAACTTCATAATCGAGTCCAGTCCCGGTCGCCGCTCGCGAGCGCCGGAAAGTTTGTCCTGCTCTTCCGCAACCACGCTCCATCCACGACGCTCGACGAAGTCACGCATCTCGAACGTCTGGCGCTCGGTGTTTTGGTCCGCAGTACTGACGCGACTGTAAAGCGCTGCTCTCATATTCAGCCTTTCTCTTCCGAACGTGGTCCCTATTCTACCTTTAAAGACCGGAGATTATAAAGCAGTCTCTTGCGAGCGCGCTACTTATGCGCTACTTAAACTAGAAAGGCCGCGCAACTAGATGCGCAGCCTTATGTTTTATGCTTGTAAATGGATTGCAAATCTACGCCGGATGATGAGAAATCGGATTAGCAAACCGCCGCCTTCAGCCACTCGGCCACCTCTCCGGCGGGTTATGTCAGTAGTTTAGCATGCCCGCTCAGTTCCCCGGTCGCACTGTTGGCGCACCGTCGGCATTCCGTCGCCGAAAACGGTTGTGGCGGTGTTCGCAGGCTCCTCTTCTTCAACCTTCAGCGCCGACTTGAATCCGCGAATCCCTTCTCCGATTCCTTTGCCTAGTTCGGGAAGCTTCCTCGGGCCAAACATGAGCAGGGCAATTCCGAAAATGACCAGCAGATGCATAGGCTGAAATAGTCCTTCAAACATACTGCACTCCTTTCGACACAGTCGTGGCTCTACTGCACGATGATCTTGCCCGTCATCTTCGGATGCACCGAGCAGAAATACGTGTAGGTTCCCGCCTTCGTGAACGTGTACGAGAACGTCTCGTCGGTGTCCCTGACCTTCGACTTGAATACCCCATCGGTGCTGACAATCGTGTGCGGTATATCATCACGGTTCGTCCACGTAACGGTCGTTCCCACCGGCACCGTCAACGTTTGCGGGCCGAAGCTGAAATTGTCGATCTTGACTTGCGCCGGCGTGGGCGCAGGCGGTTCGGCATTCGCAACTGTGCTCTGTGACAGCGACAAGAACAGCAGAATCACCGGCATCACTGATCGCGCAATCCATACATTTGCTTTTTTCATGACTGTCTCCTTCACAAGGCTTGTTGTTTTCTTTCCGCTTTGTCCACGGCACATTTCACGCCAGCGTCGAGTCCACGACTGCCAGCGAATGGTGGCCGCGGACATAATCCACGTCGGTAATTCCCAGCACGCTCCTCAACTGCTCCGCCGGGACCTTCATCGGCCCTGGAGAATCGGCGGTGCCGGGTTTTGGCTGCGGGAATGCCGTCGACATCGCCGAATGGAACGTCACGTTTCCCTCGACCTTTTGCATGATCTGGTGGATGTGACCATTGAGCACCGTCACCGATCCGAACTTTTTTAGATAACCAAGTGCCTGCGCGCTATCATCTGTGCCCCAGCCCCAATCCGGATACGCAGACCACAGCGGAATATGCGCGAACACGACAATCGGCGTGCTGGATTTCAGGTGCTTGACGTCTTTCTCCATCCACTCCAGTTGCTCGCCGCCAAGTGTGCCGAGCCCACCCGCTTTGAGATTCATCACATTCACCAGGCCGATGAAGTGCACGCCTTTTTTGTCGAAGCTGTACCATCCGGTTCCCTGGGTGTTCTTGCCGTAGCGTTCGAGATACGACTTGCCGTTGTCGTCGAGGACGTCGTGTTCGCCGGGAACGAAAAAGATGTCCTTTGCGCTGGCGCTCTTAAGCACCTGATCGACGGTATCGAACTGTTCCGCTCGCGAAAGATGGCTGATGTCGCCCGTGTGCAGCAGGAAGTCAGGCGCCGTCGGTAGCGCATTGATTTTGTCGATGGCTGCCTGCAGCGTCGCCACTACATCTGGATTCGCGGGCTTGTTAAAGCCCATATGGCTGTCGCTGATCTGGACGAAGGTGAAGTCGCTAGATCTTTTCGAGTTGTGTCCAGCGCTCTTGCCGAAGGCCTGAGAAGTCGGGATTCCGCCGCTGATCGTCCACAGCAACCCGGTCCCCGCCCATGCCATGCACTTTAAGAATCCGCGCCGATCGATGCCGTCGTCATTGAGCTCTTGCAATTTCTGGTCGATAAGATTGTGGTTCTTGTCTGTCATCGTTTCCTCCGTGCGTTTTCCTTCCGCGGTTGATAACTGGCGGGCACAGTTTTTATTCCTCGGACCGAAATGAAATTGCAGCGGTGCGCTTACCACCGCTGCACCTTCGGGACATGACAACGTGTGGATCGAATGAAGAACTGGAAGAGTTACGTGCTGCTAAAAAACTGCGAGAGCCGATAACGGGGAATGTCTGAAGAACGCCTGGCGCAGGTGACTTCAATAAACTGCAGTGCACACTCCACTATCCTGGCACGTTCACTCCGCTGAGAAAACCGCCCAGGTGTGCTGTCAGCGCAATTACGACGACACCGCAAACTTCCAGTGGCAGGCGATAACCCGGCAAAATCAGTGCGCGCCTTCGCGTCCGGAAATGCACCCACCACACCAGCCAGATCATTACCGTCGAAACGCATGCCAGTACGAGATGGAGCAGCAGAAGACCCTTTAATCTCTGCCCGTCGAGTTGAAAACGCCACGCGAGAATCCCGGTGGTAAGGACCGGAAACGTCGAGATGGCCGCAGCGATCAGATTGTAGTAAGCGGTGTCGGCCAGCCCACGGCGCTTCGTCCACTTCGCGAGGAAGTCGAATGCTACCGCCGAAATGAACAACGCGATCGGGAAATGAATCAGTACGACATGTTGCGCGTGTTTGGCGAGCAGCGCAGCTTTTGGATCGAAAGGATTCACCACAGCTGCACCTCATTTGTGGGATTGTGAGTCCCTGGACGGCTTCTCATCCTTTTCATTTGCTTCCTCCGCCTGAAATAACGTTCGCGGCTGATAACGGGATTTCCGGTCATTTATTCCAATTCGAGTGGAATCGCCTGCCGCACCTACGGCATTCGGCATCAGGCAACCAGAGAAGAAGATCGAACCCTGGAAATTCTTAGAATCGATGGAATAAAACTTCCATCTCTCAGTTTGCAACGTTGTGTGAATGTCCCGATCAGACGCACACCCGGAATCCTTCGAAGAGCTGGCGATGCCCCTCTTTCCGCAGTTGTATAACTTTGCGCATTGGCTGACGCAGGATCGCGCCGAAGCCGAAGATCTGGTTCAGGAAACCTTCGCCAAGGCTTTGAATGGCTTCTCGTCTTTTCAGGCGGGAACCAATTTCAGGGCCTGGATGTATCGCATCCTGCGCAACACGTTTTTGACGTCGCGGACCGGACTGAAGGCTACGTCTACAGTTTCTCTGGATGCGGAGGATGAGGAAGGGCCCGAACTGGCAGTTGAAAAAGAGACTCCCGAAAGCATACTGATGGCGCGCTGTCATTCTGACCTTCTGCAGAGCGCGATCGCCGATCTGCCGGTACATCATCGCGAGGCCTTCCTGCTTTGTGAGGTGGAGGAGATGTCGTACCAGGAGATTGCAGAGACGCTGTCAATTCCCATTGGGACCGTGATGTCGCGGCTATCGCGTGCGCGTCGCACCTTGCGCGAATATCTCCAACGTCACATGCAGGGGGAGAAAGTGTTCGTCGGAAGTGAAAGAGGGACGAACTATGGCGTGTGAATCCTTGAAAGGGAAGCTGGATACGTATCTCGACGGCGAACTGCCGGAACAGGAAATGCGCGCCTTCGATAGTCATGTGCGCAGCTGCGCCTCGTGTTCCTCCGACGCGCTTGGAAAACTACAGATGAAGCGGGCGATGCAGATCGCAGGCAAGCGCTTCACCCCGAGTGCCGAGTTTCGTAAGCGCATTGAGCAGACGATTGCCCCTAAACGCCGCAGCTTCGCGTTTGGCGGCTTACGCCCGAAATGGATATTAGCTGCCGCTGCAATCGCACTTGTCACCTTCGCGTTGTTTATTGCAAGGAATGTGAGCGACCGGTCTGCGCAGCAGCAGGTCTCCAGCGAGATCGCTGACTTGCATGTTGGAACGCTGGCCAGTTCCTCGCCTGTGGACGTGATCTCGACAGATCGACACACCGTGAAACCGTGGTTTCAGGGGAAGATTCCCTTCTCCTTTAACCTGCCGGAGCTCCAGAACACTGAGTTTTCTCTGCTGGGCGGTCGCCTAACTTATCTTGACCAGACCCCAGGCGCGCAACTGATTTACGACTACCGCAAGCACCATATTTCCGTATTCATATTCCAGGAGCGGTCCTTGCCAGCTAGTTTGGGAGGAAGTTTCCTCCCTCCCAAACAATTGCCGTTCAACATGGAGACGTGGACCAGGGATAGCCTGCGCTATTTCGTGATTGGCGACGCAAGCAAGGACGAAATCGACCGCTTGGCAGCATTATTCAAGAGCTAGCTGACAAGCGCTGTCCTCCGCGATCAAAAGATGTAGATTGCGTCGAACTGCAAGCGTGTAAGCCACGGTTCGTTGGTCGCCAGAGGTCTCCCGATTAGCGCCGCCGCGCCGAGTTGCACGCTGCGATCGAACTGATAGAACCCGTCAATTCGATGCTCAGTGACGTTCGAGCCCTGGCGAATGTCGCTGTAGTTGAAGTTGCTGAGCACGGCTTCGCGCTCGATATAGATACGCGTGTATCCGATCTGCCAGTCGCCCTTCTGTTGTAGACGTCCGACGCGTGCCTCCGCCCAGTAGCCGCGACGCTGGTTCGAGACGCAGTTGAAGTTCTTCGTTTGCGTATACGTAATACTCGCGGTATTCGCCGGCGCCGCGCCAATATTCGCCAGATTCGCGCAAGCTTCGGTGTTCTGCACGTAATCGCCAATCAGGGCCACGGGGAACTTAGGGTGTCCCGTGTCGATGTCGAAACGAGCGATATTGTCGAACAACGCGTACTGCGACGCATACTGCGCGTTCGTAATGTTCGTAACTCCTGTCGAGTAGGTTTTCCCATTGATCGTTACGACGTTCGTCACTGTCGTGGTGAAGATCGCATTCTGAACCGTGTTGCTGGTCCCGAGGGGCAGCAGTCCGGTCAGCGGCGTCTGCGGATTCTTGGCGCTCGCCCGAGCCAATGCAAGCGCAATGGAATCGCTGCCATCAAACCAGTAGAAGCCGCTATAAGCACTTAGTCTCACGCGAGGCACTAGCTGCCACGCCGTCTGTATCTGGCCGCCATAGGTAATCTGCTGATTAACACGCTTGTCGTATACCGATGTATTGGCAAGTTCGGCGAAGGGCAACTGGAAGGCTACGACCGCGAACCGCTTGAGCACGTGCGTGTGCACGTCGAAGGCGAACGTCTCGGCGACACCTTCAGGATTGAGGTCCTTGTCCCAGGCGAGTTCCGTGTTGAACCAGGGATAGCGAAACTTACCGCCAATCAGATCCAGAAACTTTGCCTGCTTTGGCTTGTACTCCACGAACGCCTGATCGAGCGCAATCGTCTTGCGCGTATAGAAGCCAGTCAGAGTCTGGTTGGTACTGGTGGGATCATTGATGTCTCCGCTGGCGAGAGTGATTCCCGCGCGAAATTGCGAACCTAAATCTGCGACGGCGTTAAATCGTGCACGAATGCGCTCACGTACGCGATCAAGCGATTCGTCCGTAGGACCGCCAAGAAATGGTTCGCCGCGCAGGCGTATGTCGCCGCTCAATGAGATTGGCCCCAGCCCTTTAATCTGTCGCTCGAGATTGCGAATGCGTTCATCGGAGCTGCCGGCATTCTGATAGTTCTGGTTGGTTGAAAGCGTTTGCGAAGGCGCCTGCGAAGTTGATCCTGGCGCAGTTTGCGACGTCGGTGCCGTCGCATTCTGCGAGGGAAGAGCGGCGAGCGAAGAGGGAGACGTCGACAACGCCGTTGCGCTTAGCGGCGGCCCCGCTACGCCTCCGCGCTCTGATTCCAGTGCTTCGATTCGCTTCTGTTGCTCGCGAACCAGTTCCTTCAACTGATCGACTTCGGAGCGCAATGCCGTGTCAGGGGTAGAAGCTGGCGCCGCCGAATTTGGTGAAGCGGAAGCAGCCGGGTCTGCTTCCGCCAGTGCGCCGGTCGGCAATGCGATCAGCGCAAAAATGAAAATTAGTGAGAATGCCGTTTGCAACTGGGAACGAGTCATCCCTTGTTTACCTTTCCTATTTGTGGGTTGTGCAATGTGTAGGCGGGCTGCGAAGGGATCCGCAGAAACAAAAACCCGCCGTGGATTCTGGCGGGTGCACGATATCGGATTGGCGCTCTCGCGCTAGATCTTTATCGCAGCATCATTGCATTGGGCCAGAAGACACGCACCGAGCTAGGGCGCGACAACAACAGATCTTCTGGAATGATGCCGTCATGGTTCGTCAATATAACAGACACAATGCTGAATCTGGCAAGCAGTGAAATTTCGATGCGACGCATTTGCCCCACTGATAGGGTAAATGCGGAATCCCCAAGTGAGGCGGGAAAGCGCATGTTTGCTGAGTTCTACGCCTCCAATCACGGCCAGAGTCGAGCAGGCATGCACATCCGTGTTACCTCCGTTTCGCAATCAGGTTGCCGCAATACGGCTTCTCCGCTATGATGCAACCCATGTTCTTATCAGCGTCCACCATGGCCATGGCGTGTTGTTGTTGCCGGTGTCGTCGTGTGTCGACGCGTGGAGGAACGAAGAGCTAAAAGCTTTCTATCATTTCAGCACTTCTAAGACCCACCGTCGCAACCGTGCCGGTGGGTTTTCTATTTGCGCTCTGCGCTCCAGCCGGTCGAAATCAGCGAACACAACGAAAGGGCAGAAGATTGAGAAGTCGCATCGCTTTGACCGGCGCACTACTGGCCCTGCTGACGCTGACGTCGCAGGCGCAAGTCACCGTACGCGCAGGATATTTTCCGAACATCACGCACGCACAGGCTCTCGTGGGCCGCGCGAATCGCCGTTTCGAACAGGCGCTGGAACCGGAAGCGAAGATTGAATGGAAGACCTTCAACGCGGGACCCTCCGCCATTGAAGCGCTCTTCGCTGGCGCGGTTGATCTGATCTATGTCGGTCCGAATCCCGCGATCACTGGATACATCCGCTCTCAGGGTCAAGCATTGCGCGTGGTTGCCGGCTCCGCCAGCGGCGGAACAGCTTTGGTAGTTCGGCCAGCCGCGAACATCCATAAGGCTGAAGACTTCCACGGGAAAAAAGTGGCATCGCCGCAATTGGGTAACACGCAAGATATCGCACTGCGCGCCTGGCTTTTGCAAAACAATCTGAAGCCCGCGGACAAAGGCGGCGACGTCCAAGTGATCCCGCTTGCGAATCCCGATCAGCTCACGCTCTTTCAAAAAGGACAGCTCGATGCCTCGTGGGCGCCCGAGCCATGGGCTACGCGCCTCATCCAGGAGGGCGGCGCGCAGTTGTTTCTCGACGAGCGTTCCCTCTGGCCCGAACACCGCTTCGTGATTACCCAAATTGTGGTGCGCACAGACTTTCTCAAGCAGCATCCGGATGTTGTGAAGAAATGGCTCGCCGCGCACGTTGACCTTACGGAGTGGATCGCCAAGAACGCGTCCCAGGCGAAGACGATTCTGAACCAACAGATCCAGAAAGACACAGGCCGTGCGCTTCCGCCGAAGGTGCTCGACGAAGCGTTCGGCCGGCTAGAAGTCACGTACGATCCGATCCGATCGTCGCTGCTCGTTTCCGCTGACCGCGCGTATCAAGCTGGATTCCTGAAACAAAAGCCGGACTTATCAAACCTGTACAGCCTCGACTTGCTCAATGAAGTACTGCGGGAAAAGAAATTGCCAACGGTGCAGTAACGCACATACGGAGTGAACATGGCCGCACTTATCGAAATACCGGCGTCGATTCTTGGCGAAAGAAAGATTGAAGTCCAGGGCATCACGAAGGAATACGTCAACGGACGTGAGCGCATGCTCGCTCTACAACCGATCGACCTTGAAGTGCGGCGTGGCGAATTCCTCTGCATCGTAGGTCCGTCCGGTTGCGGTAAGTCCACGCTGCTGCACATCATCGCCGGGCTCGACAAGCCCTCGGGTGGCTCGATCCTGATCGATGGACAACCCACCAAGGGTCCCGGCCCAGATCGCATTCTCATCTTCCAGGAGCTCGGCCTTTTTCCTTGGCTGAATGTTCGCGAAAACGTTGAGTTCGGATTGAAGATGAAAGGCGTGCCGCGCAAAGAGCGCAAAGAACGCGCCAAGCATTTCATCCAGCTGGTGCACCTGTCGCAATTCGAAAGCAGCTACCTTCACCAGCTCTCTGGAGGCATGAAGCAGCGCGTTTCACTCGCGCGAGCACTGGCGCTCGAACCTGGAGTGCTGCTCATGGACGAACCCTTCACGGCGCTCGACGCGCAGACGCGCGATCGACTGCACGATGAACTGGAACGCATCTGGGCCGAGACCAGCCAGACCATCATTTTCGTTACCCACAACGTCCGCGAGGCAGTGCGGTTGGGAGATCGCGTGATCGTGATGAGCTATCGGCCTGGGCGAATTAAACGCGAGTTTGCGATTGAACTCGAGCGCTCGCGATCGCTGGAAGATCCGGAGGTCACTCTGAAAGCGAAAGAAATTCTTTTTGAACTCAGATCAGAGATCGACAAGGCAGTTCTTGCGGAGTACAGCCATGCGTAAGCTTCTGCGCCAAATCGCTTTTTACGGTGGGCTCCTCGCCATCTGGGAGCTGGTTGTTTTGTTGAAACTGTGGCCGCCTTATTTGTTCCCAACGCCGCAATCTGTTTTTGAATCACTACGCGCCGGCTTCTCCGATCACAGTTTCTGGATCGGCATCGCCGTCAGCATGAAACGCGTTGCGATCGGTTATGGGATTTCCTGCGTGCTCGGCGTAGCGCTGGGTTTTCTCACCGCGTACAGCCGCTTCCTCTCTGAAACGTTGGGGCGCCTGCTAGTCAGCCTGCAAAGCATCCCGAGCATCTGCTGGCTTCCGGTGGCAATTCTCTGGTTCGGGCTTACGGAAAAAGCGATCCTCTTCGTGGTGGTGATGGGATCCCTGTTGGCAATCACCATCTCTGTTGAATCCGGCTTGCGCAGCATTCCCAAGATCTATCCCCTGGCCGGACAAAACCTTGGCGCAAGTGGATGGAAGCTCATCATTCACGTGCTGCTGCCCGCCAGCTTGCCTCACCTGATCTCTGGCCTGAAGCAGGGCTGGGCCTTCGCCTGGCGTTCGCTCATCAGCGGTGAAATGATCTTCGTTACGCTTGGACTCGGACAACTGTTAATGATGGGTCGTGATCTGAACGATATAAGCCAGGTGTTCGCAGTGATGCTGCTAATCATCGCACTCGGTTGGCTGGTTGATGCAATTGTCTTCCGCGGTATGGAGCGTGCTCTTCGGCGCCGCTGGGGATTCGCAACAACCTAGTTCAAAATGGGCACGGGTGGCGAAGTGGCTAACGCGGCGGCCTGCAAAGCCGTTACACATGGGTTCGAATCCCATCCCGTGCTCCAAGATCTTTGCCGTATCCTCATCGCTCTCAATTACCCTGCGCATTTGAGAAAATAGGCGCGACCAGAGACGCATTGTGTCGTTGAGGAAATTGTTCTATGCGGATTGAAGTGATCGAAGGCGATATCACTCGCATAGAAGTTGATGCCATTGTGAACGCCGCGAACAGCTCTCTGCTGGGCGGTGGCGGAGTAGATGGCGCGATCCATGATGCTGCCGGAGATGAGCTGCTGCAAGAGTGCAGGCTACTCGGAGGGTGCTCGACCGGAGATGCGAAGGCGACCAAAGGACACCGGCTCCCAGCAAAATATGTGATTCACACCGTCGGGCCGGTCTGGCGTGGCGGAAATGACAGGGAGGCGGAGCTACTGGCCTCGTGTTATTCGCGGTCACTTCAACTTGCAGAAGAGCTGGGCGCGCGCAGCGTCGCTTTCCCTGCGATCAGCACCGGAGCATACCGATTCCCAGTCGAGTCAGCGGCGCGAATCGCCGTTGCGGAAGTGCGCAAGCACCGCGGCTCAATTGAGAGCGTGCTCTTTGTTTGCTTTGATAATGAAACTGCCTGGATCTATCGGCATTTGCTGGAAACGCATGGCCGAATCTAGACACTTCCATCCTCGCGCTCCGAATCATCTAGAATCTAAGAAGCAGTCTTAGCGCATGACACCTTTACTAGATTCGATTCACTCTCCTGCCGACGTAAAGCGGCTTTCTATCCGGCAGCTCGAAACCCTCGCAGCGGAAATACGCGAGGAACTCATCAACGTCCTTTCGAAGACGGGCGGCCACTTGGGCCCGAATCTCGGCGTGGTCGAGCTGACGATCGCCATGCACTACGTCTTCAACACGCCAGCTGACCACTTTGTCTTTGACGTGAGCCACCAGGCCTACGTGCACAAGTTGCTCACTGGACGTCGCGAACAGTTCCACACGATTCGAACGCCCGGCGGCCTGAATGGATTCATGCTGCGCACAGAAAGCGCGCACGATTGTTACGGGGCCGGGCACGCGGGAACTGCGCTTTCCGCAGCGCTTGGCATGGCCGTCGCGCGCGACAAGACTGGCGGGAAGGAATACGTTGTTGCGCTAGCCGGAGATGCAGCATTCACTTGTGGAATTACTTACGAAGCGCTGAACAATATCGCGCAGGCTACCAAGCGCATGCTGGTCATCCTCAACGACAACGAGTGGTCGATCGACAAAAACGTCGGCGCAATTGCCAGTTATCTGAACAAGATCGTTACCAGTCCGAAATACGATTACCTGCACGAACGCGCGGGCCGCTTTGTTGAAAAGGTCGGCGGTAAACGTGCGTTGAACATGGCGCGCAAGGCGGAAGAAGTCGCGAAAGGTATCCTCTGGCCGAGCGTGATCTTTGAAGAGCTTGGTCTGAAGTATTACGGACCAATCGACGGCCACGATATCGCTACTCTGATTAAGACCTTCGAGTTCCTCAAGACGCAGGACCGCCCCGTGCTGCTGCACGTGCTCACGCAAAAGGGTAAGGGCTTCGAACCCGCCTTGCAGAAACAGAAAAAGTTTCATGGACTTGGCCCATACGATCCGGAGACGGGCGAGACTGCCCCGACCGGCCGCCGCACTTATTCCGAAGTATTTGCCGACACGCTGGTGAAACTGGCGAACATGAATAAGAAGGTCGTGGCGATCACTGCCGCGATGCCGAATGGAACCGGGCTCGACCGCTTCCGCCCGCATCATCCCGACAGGTATTTTGATGTCGGCATCGCCGAGGAACACGCGGTTCTGTTCGCGGCGGGAATGGCGACGCGCGGACTCAAACCCTTCTGCACGATTTACTCAACTTTCCTGCAGCGCGCCTTTGATCCGATTGTGCATGATGTCTGCCTGCAAAACCTGCCCGTCGTTTTTTGCATGGACCGTGGCTCGCTCTCCGGCGACGATGGACCTACGCACCACGGCCTGTTCGACATCAGTTACCTGCGCGGCATTCCGAATATCGTTCACATGGTTCCGAAGGACGAAGACGAACTTGCCGACATGCTTTTCACGGCGATGCAGTATGAAGGACCCATCGCGGTGCGCTATCCCCGCGGAACCGGCCCCGGAACTCCGGTGAAAGATGTACCGCGGGCAATTCCCATCGGCAAGGCCGAGCTACTTCAACATGGGGAGAATGATCGTGTCGCGATCTTTGCGCTCGGAGCGCTGGTTCCGATGGCCCAGGAAGTCGCGGTAAAGCTGGAGGCGGAAGGCATTTCAGCGGCCGTCATCAATGCGCGCTTCACCAAACCGGTCGACACGGAAATGTTGGAATTTTACGCGCGCAGTGTGGACGTCATCCTCACGATGGAAGATCACGTTTTACGCGGCGGCTTCGGGAGCGCCGTTCTTGAAGAGCTCAGCAATCTGGGGTTGGCGACTCCGGTTGTGCGCATCGGCTGGCCCGATCAGTTCATCGAACATGGCAAGCCAGAGGCTCTGAGAGCGAAGTATGGAATCACCGTCGAAGCGGCCATGGAAAAGCTTCGACCCTACTTGCTTTCCAAGCAGCCTAAAACATCGCAAGCGGCAATATAGGACAGGCACTCTCGCCTGTCCCGTTAGGCTATCTTGTTCTCGCCGGTCGATCCGCGTGCGGCTCCGATTCCTCAGCATGTACGGAGACGGGTTCCTTAACCGCGGGCTGAATCGTCTCTACCGAGAAGTGCGGAATCCCCGGAACTAGAACGTTCAACGGGCCAGTATTGATCAGGATTTGCTCCACCCATTCGCCGACGCCGGTTCCCTGCCGCGCGTCCTTCACCCGAACCAGCGCTTCGCGCCAGAACGACGATGTCATCTGCGTCGTCCGGTTGGGGTTCCCAAATACCAGCGTCGCGTGTTTCTCGCCTTCGAGCGAGCGTTCACCCACAACCAGCGCGATCACATCATCGGTTTCATTCAGACGATACTTAACGATATCCATGGGACTGCTCCTGTCCTTTACTGTCTCCTGGCCAGTCGTTTGCCGATTACTCCCAGAAGAATCCACAACGGCAGCGAACTATTGCCAATCTGTACTGCCTTCGCAGTACCTTGGTGCACCAGGGACAGATTTGTCTCCGGATCTCGGCTGATGACTGAAATTCCGCCTCGGCCAGATACGCCGAGACTGTCTGATGGCACGTGCCTCCGCGCTCGTACCACCGTGCGGCCGGAACCGGACGCTTCCGCGCGATATTCATCGCTCTGATTCGGAGCGTATCACTTACCTATTTGGTCGCAGTGAAGCAGGTCACATCGGGGTGTGTGCGGGCGCGAGATTGCGGCCTGCACGATCACCCTCCAACAAAAAACGCCCCAACCGTTGTTGCGGCCGGGGCGTTCACTATAGAGCAGATTCGCTCTAGAACATGTTCCACAGGAACTGGTTGTAGACGTCGTGGTGATACTGCACTTCCGGCGCCTTCACAAACGTTCCCAGCAGGCGCGGGCAACGATCGGCCGAAGCCTGCTTTAGGTCGGCATAGCGCGCTTTCACGTCTTCGCCGAGAAGCTTCGTCGTCCAGTCCGCCTTGCGGAAGTCCTCCAACGCGGTGTAGATGTTGTCCGGCAAATAGCGTTCGGCCTGACGGAGATTCTTGATCTTTGCAATCTCGCCGTCGATGCCGGTCTTGAATACCGTCAGCAACACCATGTAGGGATTCGCGTCCGGACTCACCGAGCGAACTTCCACGCGCATGCTCTTCTCGTTGCCGATCGGAATACGAACCATGGAACCGCGGTCGGTTGGCGATGCCTTAATCTGGTTCGGTGCTTCAAAGTGCGGATCAAGCCGGCGATATGCATTGACGCTCGCGTTCAGCAGCAGGCAGATGTCATTGCCGTGCGTGAGAATGCGATCGATGAACGAGTAGCCCAGCTTGCTAAGCTTCTCTTCGCCCTTCGCATCCCAGAACAGGTTCTTGCCGCCCTTGCTGATCGAGACATTCGTATGCATGCCACTGCCATTCACACCGACAACAGGCTTCGGCAGGAACGAGGCGGTTAATCCCATTTTCGTCGCGACTTCACGACAGATCAGCTTGTAGAGCTGAATCTGGTCCGCTGCGGCAACTGCTTCGCCGTAGCCGTAGTTGATTTCGAATTGCGACGGCGCAACTTCCGGGTGGTCTTTCTCATTTTGGAAGCCCATCGCACGCTGCACTTCCGCGGTCGTGTCGATGAATGTACGCAGCAGATCGCCGGGCAGAGAGTGGTAGTAGCCGCCGGTGTTCACGTATTCGAATTTGGCCGTCTCGTGATAGTGGCGCTCCGCGTCGGCTCCCTGGAACAGGAAACCTTCGATTTCGTTGGCAGCATTCAGCGTATATCCCTCTTTCTTGAAGAGGTCGCCGGTATAACTTTTCAGCACGCCACGAATATCCGCGTTGTAGGGTGCGCCGCCCTTGTCGATGACTTCGCCGAACACCATCACCTTGCCGGGTCCAAAGAAGTCGGCTGGTCCCCAATAGAACGCGCTCCAATCGATACCGAGGCGCAGATCGCTCTCGCGTTGCGCAGTGAAACCGCGGATGGAAGAGCCGTCAAACGTGAGATTGTCCCAACTCTTGATGAGGAACTTCTTGTCATAGTCCAGCATGTGCAGGCGGCCTTCGAGGTCGCTGAACATCACTGTGACGGCCTTGATCCGCTTCTCGTCGGTTAAGTATTTCAGGCGTTCTTCCTGAATCTTGTGAGTGTCGACGCGATCAAGGCGTTGTTTTTTTGCGTGAAGATTAAGTTCCTCCAGCTCTTCATATGAGAGCGCCAGAAAATTCCGCAGTTCGTTTGACATGGATCTCCTTGGAATGGGATTTAAGGACCCAGGAAAGCTAGTTTGATAGCGTTAACGAAAGAGGATAGCGGCGGGGTTTGCTCCTCGCCAATTAAAAGAGCTGATGCAGCATATTCAAGGAATTTATCAGGCAGGAAAAGACTATAAAGGGCGAAGCTCAGGTTGCTCCGCCCGAATCAGGAATCGCTCTTAAACTTTCACCGCCACTGCTTTTCTCGAATGCGATTTCAGCTCGTCTAAAGAAGGATAGGACTCGGGAACGGTCAATGTGCGCTCGGGAGGTTGAACACCGGTTTGCGCAGCCTTCACAAACGTTTCGAGTGCTTGTCCGGCGTGTGCGGGAATGATCACTGTGGCCGCCAGTGAGCCACGGCGGACATAAGATTGCCCTGTTCCTGGCAGTCCATCGCATCCCGTGAATGGCAAATTGAGCCAATGATCGCGGTCAGCATCCTTAGTTAGCTCCTGGAAAGCCCTCCGCGCGCCCACCGCCATCGCGTCGTTCTGACAGCCAATCACACCGACCGGCAGGCTGCGTGACGTAGAAAGCTTCAGCCACGAACTCACCACGTTGTAGGCACTCGTCTCCGTCCACGCGCCCTTCAGCGTCTTGATTTCAACTTCGGGCGGCTTGGTGCTGTTCATACCCGAGGTTCGATATCGCGAAGCATCGCTTACCGTCGGACCTTCGAGATAGAGAACGCACTGCCCTGGCTGGAGCAGAATGCCAAACTGTCTCCCTTGAATGCGCCCCACTTCGGTGTGGTCGGAACTCAGTCCGAATACGGGAAGCTTTGCGGTCCTGCGCAATTCCGGGAAGTACTCAACATCACGATTCAGCACTACCCAACCCATTCCGACGCTCACCGCGGCTTTCGCGACCTGCGGAAGGCCCGTTCCTACAGGCTCGAGCAGAATCACGTCTGGCCGTGCATCGGCCGGCCCCTGAATTACCTTCAGGAGCTGTTGGCTCTGGTTAATCGCATCGTTGTTGGCGTAAAGGATTTGCAGATCAGCGCCCAGCTTGCGCGCCGCGCTTTCTACCGATGCGGCTTGCTCGCGCTGGTAGTCGTTATCGTGGGTGGTCAGGGAGGCTAAGACCTTAAGTTTTTTCATTGCTATATAGCTCGCCAGTGGCAGCGATGTTATACCTAAATCGATTTAGAACAAGATTACTATTGGGGTCCCTGTCCTGTGCTATATAGCCTTGACATTGCCAATCTATCTTGGGCTTCCGGCCGTACTCTCTCCAGCCTGCGAACGCGAACCCCAGGGATGGCACCTTCAGCTCCTTTGTAAGATACTGAAATCACTCACCTGTGGCAGGTTTTGCCCTAAAGGAATGAATGATTCGGCGCATTTTCGTATTGGAGGTTATCTTCTTCGCTGGAATGGCTTGGGGACAGCAAGTCCCGCCAATCCCGAACTCAAAAGTTACGGCCGATCCCAAGACCGTAATCGTGACCGGAACGTTTCAGCCGATCCCCTTGGAACAATCGAACCGCTTCGTGGTTTCTCTTGCTACCCAGCAGTCTCCACTGCTCTATAACTCTTTCGTAGACTATCTCGATCAGGACGCTTCCGTTGACCTTCAGCAGCGCGGGCCCGATGGCGTTCAAGCCGATCTCTCCATTCGCGGAAGCACCTTCGAGCAAGCGCTCGTTCTCCTGAACGGTCTGCGCATCAATGACGCGCAATCGAGCCACCATGATATGGATATTCCCATTCCTCTCGACGCGACCTCCCGCATCGAAGTACTCCACGGAACCGGGTCCACTTTCTACGGGTCGGATGCGATCGCCGGAGCGGTGAACTTCATCACCACGCGGCCGGAGGGTTCGGAACTTCGCCTCGGTGCGGGCCTGGGAAACTTCGGCTTCAACCAACAGCGTCTCGTTGGAATCTACGTTGGAAAACGCTGGTCGGAAGAAATTGCCGCCAGCCGTGATTTCTCCACCGGATTCATCCCCGATCGCGATTACCGCAGCAGCGCCGTGTCATCTGAAACACGTGTCCGCACGGCGCTTGGTGATAGCGACATTCTGTTCTCCGGCAGCGATCGTCCCTTCGGCGCCGCGGGGTTTTACGGCACATATCCTTCGTGGGAGCGCACCAAAGGCTGGTTCGCCTCGGGCAGCCAGCAACTGGGCAAGAAGACAACGGCTTCATTCGGATACCGCCGTCATTCAGACGAGTTCGTGCTCTTTCGCGACGATCCTTCTATCTACGAAAACAATCACATCAGCCAGAGTTGGCAGGCCGCGCTCCGGCGCAACGACGAACTCGGCAAGAATTCGACCCTTGCCTATGGCGTCGAAGCTGACGCAGACAAGATCGATAGCAATAACCTGGGCCATCATGCGCGCAATCGTACGGCCGGCTATGTCAGCCTCGATCTGCGGGCCTTGCATCGCTTCGCCGCAACCATCGGTGGACGCGAAGAGTTCTTCAGCGGCGGCCGCACCGAATTCGCACCCACCATCGCCGGCGGAGCCTGGCTCGGTAAAGGATGGCGATTGCGCGCCAGCGCCAGCCGCGGCTTTCGCCTGCCCACCTATACCGACCTTTATTACAGTGATCCCGCGAACCTCGGTAATCCTCTGCTGAAGCCGGAGTCAGCTTGGGGATTCGAAGGTGGTCCCGAATGGAATAACGGCGGCAAGGTTTCGTTGTCACTCACGGCATTCCAACGCCGCGTCCGCGACGGCATCGATTACGTGAAGTACGCGCTCGACCAGCCGTGGCAAGCGACGAATTTCGACAGCATCAACTACACCGGCCTGGAGACGACGGTTCGCTTACGGCTCCCCCGGCTTCAGGAACTCGACTTCACGTACACCTACCTCCATGCCAGCCAGCAGGCAGTGCCCGGTCTGATCTCGCAATATGTCTTCAACTATCCCAGCAACAACGCGGTGTTCAGCTGGCTCGCCACATTCAAACATACGGTCGACATCCGCAATCGTGTCGGTGTCACGCAGCGTGTCGGCGAGGACGCCTATCCGCTCTGGGATCTCGCTGCGTCCCGCGCGAATGGACGCCTGCGTCCGTATCTGCAGTTTTCAAATCTGAGCAACACCGGTTACGAAGAGATTGCAGGAGTTCCTATGCCCGGCAGGATGGTGATTGGCGGGATGGAACTGATGCTGGCAAGAAAGAAATGATGAGGAACTGGAGCGGGCAAGGCCTGAGTGCTGGTCGTTGGGGTTTTTTGTGACCCAAGCCTTGGCCCCGCATCAGAAGCAGCTGATCAAGCTGCAGGACTTTCTCGGTTGACCGGATATTAGGTACTTTGCTTCCATATGAGAAATACAAACTTTCTATCCCGACGATTAATACGAACGTATAGGGGACGCGCTCGATAACCCTTCGCGCAACTACCGATTCTTGTGTCTTATTTCTAGCTCGAATAAAAAACATTGATTGGACTGGCGCGGCACCGGGCTCTAGGCTTTGGCTGCCGATTTCTCTCTTTTCGCGCGTGCCCATTGGATCGCTGAACGTCCAAGCGCTGTTCATTGATTACACAGAATTGTTGGCGCTCACGTCCGACACGCGCTGCGGCGAAGGCTCATCCATGAAGCTTGCGGGATTGCTGATGCTGGTAGCGGGCTGGCTCTTGATCGTCGCCACCGTCGCCCTTTTGGGCGTGGCGCCCTTGCGCGGCGGATTTGTCGCCGCCGGAGCTGCGGTCGAAATTCTTGGTCTTGTGCTCGTCGTCCGCTCCCATCTCGTGTTGCGAGGCGAACACGGGTGACCTCCGCGCCGGTACTCTCCGAATCAAGCTTCGTTCTCTGTATTGTCCTGATTGCGCTGGTTCCGCTAGCAGCGCTGGGACTGGCGCTGATTAATACTGGCTTGGGCCGCTCGCGCAGTGCCGCGCACACCATGCTCACATCGCTGTGCGTACTCGCGATCGCCGCCATCACCTATCTCGTATTCGGATTCGCATGGCAAGGCGCTGCCGGAGGGCCGACACACTCTCTCGTGATTCGAGGCAATGCCTGGAGTTGGATCGCAGCGCAGCGTCTCTTCTTTCGTGGATTGACCTACACCGACAGCACTTCACTGATCGCCTGCCTGCAGATGCTCTCGGTCGGACTGGCCGCCATCATTCCTCTCGGCAGTGGCTCGGATCGCTGGCGCATCGGCGGGATTTGCGCCTCAACTGCACTGTTCGCCGGAATCACCTATCCGCTCTTCGCGCACTGGGTCTGGGGCGGAGGCTGGCTCTCCCAGATCGCCCACCTCGGCATGGGTCAGGGATTTCTCGATTGCGCCGGATCAGGCACGATCCAGGTCACCGGTGGATTGACCGCGCTTTCAATCGCATGGATCGTCGGACCGCGTCGTGGCAAGTACTCGCACGATGGCATGCCCGCCGCTATTCCCGGACACAATTCTGTTCTCGTCCTCGTTGGTTGCCTGATCGCTCTCGTCGGATGGCTGGCACTGAACTGCGCGGGATCCCTGCTGTTCGCCGGCGCCTCATCAGGACGCCTCGTGCTCGTCGTAATCAACAGCTTGTTAGCGGCGTTCTCCGGATTGCTGGGAGCGCTAGTCACCACGCGCATCCGCTTCGGCAAGCCCGACACATCTCTCAGCGCGAATGGCTGGATCGGGGGAATGGTCGCGATCAGCGCGTCTTGCGCGTTCGTCGTCCCGGCCACGGCGATCATCATCGGTGCAGTCGCCGGAATTCTGATCCCGCTTGCTATCGACACCTTTGAATTTCGTCTCGCCATCGACGACCCCGGAGGATCGATCTCGGTTCACGCGGTTGGAGGCTTGTGGGGACTGATCGCCGCCGGACTATTCGCGCGCGTGTCCGGAAGCCAGTCCAGCCAGATGCTCGCGCAGATCATCGGCATCGCCACTCTGCTCGGTTTTGTATTCCCGCTGACCTACGGATTGAACTGGGCACTCGACCGCATCTACCCGCAGCGCGTCGCCGTGGAAGGCGAACGCCAAGGTATGGATCTGCACGAACTGGGTGCCGACGCCTATCCCGAATTCGCCATCCACACCGACGAATTCATCCCGCGGTAATCGATGCCAACAAAATCGGATCGGCTAATCAGTTTTCTTTGAACTCCGCCCATGCTCCGGTCTTGCCATAGTAGATCCGCATGTTGCACTGTTTCGGAGCAACGTGACCAAGAGATATCGCGAACTTCTCAGGCGCACTAAGCTGGCCAATTTCCATGGGGACACGCGCGAGATCCTGGCCCTTGTCGTATTTTTCAGCGTCAGTAACTTTCTTATTCAGGACCAACGTCCAGTTTTCCTTCTCCGGAATCAGATACATGCTGTAAGCACCAACCGGAATCTCTAAGTTACCCACCGAGAGTGGCACTTCCGTGAACAGAAACAACGGCGCTCCACCAGGTATCCACAGTTTTCCTTCGGGTAGCTTGTCTTTGCCGAGGACTGCTTCATCACTGGTGTGGCGAACGCTTAACTGCCTGCCATCTTGAAAGCTGCAGGCAGCAGTTGTTGAGGAGGACGGCGTTTGAGCAAAGCCGCTGTTGACTAATGTGCACAATAAGGCAGTAAGCATTAGAAACCGCAACATTTTCTAGCTCCTTACACGATGTTTTACTAACAACCGATTTGCGAGTCTCATGCCATTGGGCGATGCTACGCGGTTGCTCCCCGCCTCCGCTGCCCGCCTTCCACCGACTGAGGGCCCGCTGAGGAGACCCGTATCATTTCTTCACGGTAACGGCAAAATGAGTTGCGCCACCAAAAAATGTTTTCACGGCGGACAGTCGCCTTTAATCGGGACATTCGCTTTTTCTGCTGAGCCAACGGCATTTCGCAGGACATGCGGATTGCATCCGCTACTGCGCGCGTGTGGTAGGGATTCACCAGCAGAGCCCCTCGATGAAGTTGGAACGCCGCTCCCGCGAACTCGCTCAAGATCAGCACTCCATCGTCATTCACGCGAGCAGCGCAGTATTCTTTCGCAATCAGGTTCATGCCATCTTTCAGCGGAGTTACCAGGGCTATATTGGCAGCCCGGTAAAAAGCCAAGAGCTCCGGTCGATCGAGAGAGCGGTGGATGTAATGGATGGGCACCCAACCAGGCTCTCCGTAACGACCATTGATCTCGCTTACTGTGCGCTGGATCTGTGCCTTCAACTCGCCGTACTTAGGGATGTCTTCTCGGCTTGGCACTACAACTTGCACGAGAGTGACCTTTCGGTGCAGATCGGAATGGCACTCGAGCAAATGGCGAAATGCGGCTAGCTTCTCCGGAATGCCTTTGGTGTAATCGAGACGATCGACGCCCAAGATGATGTGGCGACCGTTGAAACCGCGTGTGATCTCGTCTGCCCGATTGGCAACGTCAACTTTCGCAGCGCCTTTGGAGAATTCATCGAAATCGATGCTGATCGGGAAGGCCCCGACAAATGTGCTTCGACCGGGTTCGTCTACAACCAGGTGTTCGCCATGGGTTCTAATTTCAGCTTTCTTGACGAATTGGCGAAGACAGGCGACAAAATTTCGCCGATCGCGAAGAGTCTGCAATCCGACAACGTCGAAGTCGAGCAATGCGGTGAGAATTTCCTCTCGCCAGGGTAGTTTTTCGAAAATGTCCGGGCTCGGAAATGGAATGTGATGGAAATAAGCAAGCCGCTCATTGACGCCGAGTTGCCGGAGGCTCGACGCAACCGACATCAGGTGATAATCGTGCACCCAGATCAAATCACCGTGCTGCGCCTCGCTCGCCGTTTTTTCCGCGAATCGCCGGTTCACGGTCAGATGTGTGTCCCAATACGTAGGGTCGAAATTGCAGCGTGATTGCAAGTCATGAAAAAGAGGCCACAGCACTTCGTTCGAGAAGCCGCAATAAAAACGAGACCGCTCCTCCGGAGTCATAAAAACCGGCTTGAGCGCAAAATTGCTTTGTCGTGAATGCTGCTCGAGCACCTGCTCGATCTCTGGCAGTTCGTCTGTACCTGTCCAGCCAATCCAGATACCAGCAGAATCGTTAAGCAGCGGGCGAAGCGCCGTTACCAATCCTCCAGAACTCGGTTCGATTTGAAATCCGTCGTGTCCCCGCACGATGGTGACTGGCAAGCGGTTGGACACCACTACAATTCGATGTTGGGAGCTGTTCATTGCGCACCCCCACATGCGACGGCCCAGTCCTCAAGGAAGGCGATAACCTCCTCCGGTGGTTGGATCCACACATCGGCTATCGTAGGACGATATTCCCTGCGAACCAAAACGCCCAACCCGCTTCCGCGTAATGCCTCGAATGCATCTTCGTCGGTTTGATCGTCGCCGAGGTAGGCAATCGCCGGATCGTTCCCCATCTCGGCAAGAATGGCGCGCACGGCGTTTCCTTTATTTCTTAGTGCCACACGTATCTCTAAACCACCGTCAAACTCCAGCAGGTCGAGCCCTCCACGACTACCCAGCATCGACCAGACGGCACGCACCTTGCGAGCAACTTGCTTGGCCTTAACAGGGTCAATGCCCCGCCAGTGGACGGCGGTCGCCGCAGGTTTGAACTCCAGCAGATCGCCGAGCCCTTGCCGGGTGAGCCGTTCGTTTATCTCAGAGATTCTGTTGAGGGCCGTCTCGTCGAGTTTCGCAACTTCATACTTGCCACTGGCATGGAGTCGAGAAAGGCCATGACAGCCCCAAACCTCGATTCTCTTCAGGCCCAAAAGCTTCGAGACTTCGATTGCTCGACGACCGGTTACAACCACAACGCGGGTGTTCGCATGGTTGCGAATTCGGTCAAGTAAAGCCGGAATTCCCGGATAAGGAACGGCTCTGCGGCGGTCTTCCGAGAAGGGAGCCAAAGTACCGTCGTAATCCATCAAAAGAGCGCGATTCGATGTGCGAGAAGCATTGGCCAGGAAATCGGAGACCTTTTTCTGCGTCTCCATAGAAATACCTGGCGTTTCCATATGCAGCATGAGGTCTCCATCCGTTGCATCGGCTGAAACCGATTTTGGGTAGTCTTAGCCGTCGGGGCGAAACCCTGATTCAGGCTTGGAAGAGATACGGAAGGAGACTTGTTAACAGAGACGAACGCAGTTCAGGTCGAGGAGATTAAGGCTAGGTGCTAAGAACCAAGCGCGTTCTATCGTTGACGCCACCCGCGAGAGGGGGACTTCCAGAAGCGTAGACGCAGCAGTCGCACCCAAAGCCAAAAAAGCAAAAAACAGATTGGCCAACTGCAGAGCTCGCAAGGCTGTGGGTTGAAGGTCTACGGCTGGAGAAATAAAGATGGCTGCGACGCTCAAAAGTAACAGCACGACGATCACGAGTTTTGAGCGGTCCTTCACTAAATACAATCATATCATATAGTTGTGGATATTTCCAAGCTGAAACTAACGTTTCACGATGCTTTTTGGATGACTCTACGAACAGCCCCGGAAGGGCTAGCGCTCCGACGTGGATGCCCATAGCGGTTGATGGCGTTGCGCTTTCGAACGATTTCGAAGGCTGCGCCAAGTCAAGCCCAGGAGAGCTAGAGCGCTCAGTGCTTCGCCACCCACAGTAGTATCCCGAAGATCACTACCGGGATCAGTGCTAGCATCGCGTAGAACAGAACCGTACGCAGCCACGGCTTGCGCTTCTTTCTCCAGTCTTTCAGCTCAGGGCGCTCGGATGTCCCCACCTGGTCCTGATGTTCCAGATCCCAGGCAAACTCATGGGCGGACGCGTACCGTTGTTTCGGATCACGCTCCATGGCGCGATAAATGATCTCCTGCAGTTCGGGCGTGATCGCCGGATCGATCTCCCGCGGCGGCATGGGATTGTTGAGCAGGCGGTCGTTCATGATGACGAACGCATTCGGCCCCGTGAACGGCACTTTGCCGGTCAGCATTTCGTAGAGCATCACGCCCACCGCGTAAAGATCGCTGCGTGCGTCGCCGCGCTTACCCCGGACCTGTTCGGGTGAAATGTAATCCGGCGTGCCCAAAGTCTGAGAAAGCTTGGCGAAAGTCAGCCGCCGTGACCCAACGTTGGCGGCGATGCCGAAGTCGATAAGCTTGATGTTGTCCTGCTCGTCGACCATGATGTTTTCCGGCTTCAGGTCACGGTGTACTACACCATTTTTGTGAATGTAGTCGAGCGCATGCAAGACTCTCGTCGTGATCCGGGCAGCGCGCTCCGGCGGAAGTTTGCCACTCTCGTTGAGGATCTGTCGAAGCAGGCGGCCGTCCACCCACTCCATAACCATGTAAACCTTGCTGCGGTCTTCGTCGGCGAAGACTTTCATCACGCCCGGGTGATCGAGCTTCTGGCCGATCTCCTGTTCGCGCGCAAAGCGGTCGAAGAAAACCGGATCGCCTTCCATCTCCGGATGCGGAACTTTAATCGCTACTTTGCGTCCGGTACGAAGGTCAATGCCGCGAAAAATCGAGGCCATGCCGCTGCGTGCGGCCACGCCTTCGATTTGATAGTGGTCTAGTTGGTCGCCTGTATGGATGGCTGTCATTTTGGATTTGGATCAGTCGTCATTTTATTTGGCGGCTAACCCGCTTCAGCGCAGCTTGTAGGGCCGTCCCCTGTACATCCCTACTCGCTCCACGCTGCGGACACGGATCACCTGCAGGCTGATATTATCGCTGCCGTCGCGTTGCTTGGCAATCGCCACCAGCTTGTGAGCCGCAGTATTCAAGTCGGTTCCATGACTCGCTACCGCCGCAATTTCCGAAGGCTCCACGGCGCCGTGTAACCCGTCCGAACATAGCAGCAGCACATCTCCAGTCATCACTTGATGTTCGCTGGTATCTACGTTCACCACCATATCGGTACCGAGTGATCGACTCAAAATATGCTTGGTCGACGCCTTCGAGGCTTCGCGCGCCGTTAGCAATCCGAGCTTCAGTTGCTCATTGCTGACGGTGTGATCGCGCGTAATCGCATGTGCATGTCCGCGGCGAATCAGATAGCAACGGGAATCGCCTACGTGCGAAATCACGGCTTTGTCGTAGCGAAGCGCACACGCCACAATCGTCGTCGCCATCGCCACGCCGCCTGGACGGGCCGCCATTCCTGCTTCCAGCACGAGCGTGTTCGCAGCCTGCACCAACTTCGGCAGTACGCTCACATGCGGCTCACCGTTCACAGTTTTCCGAAATCCATCGATCAGACTCTCTACTGCGACGCGAGACGCCACCTCTCCCTTGTCCTGTCCGCCTACGCCGTCCGCGAGTGCGAACAGCCATCCGTGGGAACGCGCCTGCGCCGCATCCACGGGAATAAAGTGATCCAGGTAGTCCTCATTATGGTCGCGAACCCGTCCCGGGTCGGTAACCTGTGCGAACTCAAGGTCCAGCATCGAAGTCTGTTCGAAGCGAAAAGTATTCGCGATTTTAGCAGCCTCGCGATGAGCCGAATGTCGGGGCAACATACCCCCCCTTGTGCGTGCGCTCACGCGGTAATGGGTAGCTAGTAGCAAGTAGCTGCATCGCGCAAAGTTGATCAGCTACAAGCTACCAGCTACCCCCAATCGAAACCAGATCCTCTGACTGCTACGCCACGCTGCTCTGTGCGTTGCGGGTCACCAGTGTCGTCCGACCCATTTTCTTACTGGCGCGAATGAAATAGATGCCGCCATAAATTCCCCAGACGGCTGCTATTCCCAAGGCGAGCAACGGCTCCATCTTGGTGCCATATCCCATGAATGGACCAATCAGGTAAAACGCCATGCACGCCAGGTTCGCCAGTAGACCCAGCACAGGAATAATCAAATGCTTGATGGGATTGAAACTCGGATGTTTATGGAAAGCCACCAGGCAGATGATGCAACTCAGCATGTACAGGAGGAACGTGCCGAAGTTCGATGCCAACGTGATCGTCAACAACGAATTCGGCAGCGCCGCCATTTTGTCGTGCGTGCTGTAGCCAACACTGGAGAGCAATCCATGCGGCAATGCCTGGATCGCCGAATCGGCCGGCGCACCCGCATCCCCGAACACCATCGAGACCGTAATGCAGCCCACGATCGCCGAAATGATCGCCAGCGTCCAGATTGCGCGATGCGGCGTCAGGCTCTTCGAGTGCAGCATGCCGAAATGTTCCGGCACCTCTTGATCCTTGCCCATCGCGTACGTGACGCGCGCTCCAGTGTTCATGCAGGAGAGCGTGGTCCCGATCAGTGCCAGGAACACGGTGAACGCCTCCACCAGCATGAAGATGCGTCCGCGGCCCGCGCCAAACATCGCGTCGCCGATCACGACCATCATGTCGCCAATCGGAGCCGCCGAGGTTGACGCACTCGCCATCGGATAACCACTGTTAAGGAAGTAATTTGCCGCGAAATACTCGAACAGATAGCAGATTAATCCCTGTACGAGGAGTGAGACGATCACCGCGATCGGCACGTCGCGCTTGGCATTCTTGGCCTCGCCGCCCATCGCTGTCACCGATTCGAATCCGACCAGGATCAGAATCGCGACCGTCGCCTGCACGAATACCCAGCCCCAGTTATGTGCGCGTATTACCGAGTAGGCATTCGCGTGCGTAGCAAAAGCACCGCTCGCGTCAGTTGCGGGGTAGCTGATGCGGAACGGAACTGGCTTCCCAGAAGCATCCAACTGCGGCTGCGGACGTCCGTTCGAGTCGCGAACGATCGTGTCGGTCTCCGCGCCGTTCACTACCGCCTTCGTGGTTGCGAATTCGTAGCTATACGCAGCGCCTGAGGTCGAATCGAACTGATACGCAACGCTTCCCGGTGGATGGTTCATGCGGTATCCGAGTGCCATCACCGCGAATAAAACCAGCGCTGCAATCTGGATAACGTTGATCGCAATATTGACCGAAGTTGATCCGTTCACGCCGCGGTTAGCGATATACGCCACCACAAACGCGAACACCACCGCCACCAGCATCATGAAGATCGGACCAGGATTCGACGCACTCATGTAGTTTGGCCAGAGCGTGCCCACCAGGTATCCGCACAGGATGCCCATCACGCCCACCATCACTCCCGGATAGATCCAGTAGTAAAGGTGCGACGCCCATCCCACGATGAACTTCGAAAGGCGCGCAAAGCGCCACGCCGAATCGTGATTCAGGAAAGACTGTTCAGCGAAGTAATACGAACTTCCCGTGCCGGGATACAGCTTCGCCATCTCCGCATAACAGACCGCGGTTGCGAGACAAAGGCACAACGCCAGCACAATGCCGAGCCACATGGCCTGGCCAGTGACGCCGGTTGTCGCTTGTGTGTAGAACGTGAGCCATAGAAAGGCTCCTGGGGCAATGAGCGCCATTGCGTTCATCGTTAGGCCAGTAAGGCCTAAGGTGGGTTTCATTTCAGCTGCGCCTGTTTCCGCCATGCGCATCTCCTTGAATTTAGATTTTCGGGATCGCCGCAGCCAAGCGGCGACCCCGAGGATGGGACTGCTACTTCGCCTCTCGACTATCGAAAGTGAGAATCAACCCAGCGGTGACCGTGTTCTGGTCTTTCACCAGGCCACTCGTGTTCTTGAGGAAGATCGGCTCGTCCGACATGTCGCGCCGATACTCCAACCGGGTCAGCAGGTTGTTGTGGATTGACCGCTGCAGAGTCGTCGTGAATTCATTGACGTGCTGCACCGTTCCCGTAGTGAAGCCGCTGTGGTCGTCGTAGTATTCGTAACGGGTGGAGAAGTAGTACTTGTCGTTCCACGCATACTTCACATACCCGGCAATGCCGCTCCACCACGCAATCGGCGCGGTCGGAATCGGCAACGCCGTCAGGGGATCAAGCGGACGGTCACCGCGACCGTAGTCGTAGTTCGCCAATAACGACAGCTTGCTGGATGCGTTGTAGGCAAGAACCGTGTCGTATGTCTGGCGCCAGGTCTTGTTGTAGTTTGCCTGCTCTGGACCAAATAACCCGGTTTCCGTCAGTGCCCACTTCTTGTTCGGCGTCCAGCCTAAGCTCGCACCGTAGGTCTTGCCGGAATTGTTGTCCACAACATCGTTCCAGCCGTTTGTCAGGAACCCGGTCAACGCGTACTTGTCGTTGAACGTGTACTTCGCGCGGAATCCGAAGTGATACAGAGGAATGGCATACCAGAACAACAGGCCACGCGAGTAGTTCCAGTTATCCTTTGCTTCGATAACCTCGGCGCCCATCGGCGTGACGAACTTGCCGAAGTCGACCTGCAGGCCCTTGCCCACCGGCGCGAGATACGACAGGTAAGCCTCTTTCAGGTACTTATCGAATTCCGGACCACCTGGCTCGGCGGAGTTGACGATATTCATCCCCTGACCGAAGCCAACGCCAATGTGATACCCAAGGCGCGAGGCTGCGGCATCGGGAGCTTTGTCGACAATCAGCTCCACCATGTTCAACGAGAGACTGTTGGAGTTTGTGTCAAAGGCGCGCAGGCCGCTGAGTCGGTCCGCTGGCTGGTTGGTGTTGTAGTTGTAGTAGCCATCGACAAAGCCGCTGATCGAGGTTGGCCCGAGCAGGCTCGCAATGGATACCTTCGACGGTGTGGTGTCCGCTGGCGCGCCGCTGGAAACTGCTGCCGTGGCTGCTGGCGCACTTGCAGGCGCCGGTGCGGCAGCCGGAGCAGGTGCGCTCGGCTTCATTGCCGCGAGCTGGCTCTGTAAATCGCTTAACTGCTTTTCCAGATCCGCGACGCGTTTCGATAGGTCCGTCGAGGACTGGGTGGTATCGCTTGAAGCTTGCGCCCTACAGACAGGCGCTGCGAGAAGTGCAGCGCTGAGTACGAACAGTAAGGGAATACCGGAGCTGTTCTTTTTCATGAATTGGACGGCTCACTTTTCCCCCCATGACAAATCGTGCTCGCCCCATCCTTGCGCACGACTCGCGACCAGTGGATGCAAAGTACCTGTATCGCGATGCGGCAGTCCAATACATAGTTTTTCTTTCGGCAATCTGAAATGGCGTTAAGAAATTAAATCTATCGGCAGGATAAAAATCCGTTGTGAGCGGAATTGGCGCGGGCGGACTTGCCCATGGCGAAGATAGCAGTTGTGGAGCTGACGTCGTTGCCTGTCAGAGATCTACGGATTCGCCGCCCCACGTCTCCGGCGCAACATCGGCAATCGATTGCGTAAACGCCCAGCGATGTCCCGCAAAATCGACAGCGTTGTACTGGCGCTCGCCGTACTCATGATCCCTAGGCGGTTTAAGAATGCGAGCTCCGTGCTGACGGGCTCGCTCGCAGTGACTGTCGGCGTCCTCCACTCGCACCATCACTAAATGCGCCGTGTCCGCCGGCACATCTCCTTCGCCAATTACAAAGCATCCGTCGCCCGCTTTCATCTGGATGCGGTGATTTCCGATGCGCAGCCGGACCGTGAAGCCAAACGCCTGACAGAGCCAGTCAGCGGCAGCAGTCACATCAGGTAGGAAAGCACGGGAATCACAGTGCACGGAGGTACAGAACGATTGGAAAGCATGGCGACTCCACATAATGAAACCGGCTCGATAAGACTTATATAAAACTTATATCCCTCTCGTGCTCGCCGACAACCGCCGCTGTCAATCCGAGCGTTAGCGAGGATCTGTCATACCGAGCGCTAGCGAGGTATCCCTACCTTCTCTTTGAGAATCTTCCGGCAAATTGGATCGATGACAGAATCACCAATGAGTGCATGCCGCCATCACTTCCCCGCCTCTTCCGCCGCGATCGTCAGCGGCACTTCAGGTCCCGCCAGCATGTCGCCGTCAAAATGGACGGCACGGCGAGAAGGGCGGCAAACGGGAAGCCCAACCAATTCGCATAACCAGGAATCGGATGGAAAGCATCCTTAAGTGGCCAATAAGCAAGGCAGAGCGTTAACACCGACAAGCCTACGGCAGCCCACTTCCTTAAGCAAAAGAGTCCTAGTCCCATTGCAGAGAGAATTCCCACAAACAGTGTTCCCGGAATGACCTCCCAGGGGGAATGTGGCGGATAGTGCAATACGACGAAACCTCCCATCAGAGCCAATATTGCGGAAAATCCAAGAGTCAACCCACCCACAATTTGAAACATCAGTTTGCTCATCTCGTTCCGTCGGCTCGCGCAACAAGGCTATCTCTCTCACGCGTCCTTCGCGTAGCGCCGGGCGGTCGGTAATTCACTTCCCCGCCTCTTCTGCCGCGATCGTCAGCGGCACTTCCACGGTCCCAATCTTCTGATTCGAACGGTCCATCACTCCCAGACGCAATACATAGCTTCCGGGACCAAGTTTCAGTTCCTGGTGCGCCGGAAATCCGGTCTTCAAGAACTCTTTGTATTCCTCCTGTGAATACGTGACATCGGTGCTGCCCAGCGCGTTCCCATCTCCATGATTGTCTTTGCTCCACGCTACGACGATGAATTCCACGAACGCGCGCTTGCGATGATCCGCCGTGTCTTCAAACTGTATGTCGCGCGCGTCCACCGCGTAATCGATGCGAACTTTCTCATGCTCACGATCTGGCGGCAACACTTGCACGCGCATCATTAGCGTCGTCGATGGAGGCATGCCCGCCTGCATCGCATGCGACAGCATTGCCTGCGCATCCTGCCCGCCGACCTGCTGCTCCGGGACGGCCAGATATCCGCGACGGTACGTCAGCTTCACATCCGGCCGGCTCACCTGCACCTTGATTGGCCGATACTTGCCGTTCCAGTTACGATCCTCGGGAGCGTACGCCAGCGTGTAGTAATTTCCGCCCGCATCGATGCTGCGCTGCATAATCCCGCTGAGATCGTTCATATTGAAGAACGCCTCTCCACCGGTCTCATGCGCCAGGTCCGACATCACATCCTGCCTGTCCCAATTGCGGCTCAGACCTGAAGCCAGCGCCGCGTTGAACCCCGGTCCCATTGCGCCCTCTCCAGTTGAACTGGCATCGAGCGACATCGTCGACATGCCGTGTATGTCAATCGGATAAATCGCCACCTGCGACGAAGCCAGCATCGGCCCCAGCGCATACACTGCCGACTGATAATCGCGCGCCTGGCGATGTGCATCGGGTAACGACATATCCGCGTTCAGCCACAGCGGAAAATTCGCCGACAGCCACAGCACATTCTTACGCCCGGGATAGCCATCGAGCGCGCGACCCAGCGCTCCCAGGGCATCCACCGTGGCTCCGGCTCGCCGGCTGATGTCGAAGCTGTCTTCTTCTGCGAGTGCCTGCGCCAGACGGGGAGCGGCCATGGCGGCTCCGCGATCCATACGCGCGGCGTAGGCGGCCTGCTCCTCTGCGCTGCTGCGTAACTTGTCCTCGTCCAGCACCGGCGCAGTGTTGTCGAGCAACTGCTTCGCAGCCGCGATCAGCACATCGGAGCTTTCCGTGAATCCTTGCACAACGCGAATCCGATTCCCGAGGATATACAGTGCCATCGGATGACCCGGTGGCAGCTTTGTCAGGAACTTCAGCAGTTCCTTCCGCGCGACCGCTCGATCCAGCACGGGACTGTTCAGTAGATCGAACAGCACCACATTCAACGCCGGACTCGTTTGCGCTGCGCTGCCGATGGTGGTGAAGTTGGTGTACTGGTGCGGCGGCAACACGATCGGGTTGATCTGCTTCGGCGGAACGTAACTATGTATTTCAAACGCCGAAAGCGTCTGCGGCTTGCCGCTGTCCCACAGCTTGAAGTCCGAGGGCTTGAGTCCGCTCACCGGACGGTTGCCTTTGTCCGTAACCACTACGTTGACGATGACCAGCCGGGTCGTGGCTTTGAAAACAGGATTCGCGCCCTGCTTCGTTCCGGACGCCGGAGACGACGCCTGCGCGGGCTGCACGTCGGCGTTTGCCCACGAGAGGGTAGCGCCGAGAAAAACCAGCAATAAAAGTTTAGATTTCCAACCGACCAAGGGTCACCTTTGAGCCTCTGTCGATCAGAGTACCCCAGTTGCTATCCGCAAAAACTAGAAAAGTCGAAACGCCGCCCATCCCAGGCAAGTGCAGTGGAGTTGCGACGGCCTAAGCTAGTTTGCGTCATGTGTGCTGTGACCGGCACAGCTTGATTGAGTCCCAAAACGGGTCCCGGATGTACCCCCCTCCCCCTACCCTGTCCCGCATTCCAAAGGACTTAGCGGCACGGGATAAGGTTTGTCCCGCAAAACAAAGGACTTAGTCCGAGTCGTCCCGTAAAACAAAGGAGTTACGGGCTATCGGCTCTCAGTGATCGGCTGTCGGCCAGCCGAGTGCCTCGTCTTGCAACCGAGCATTTCATGGAGGAAATAGGGATACGGAGATCCTTCGACTTCGCTCAGGATTTCCCTTCGGCTCGGCTCAGGGCAGGCTTCGAGGGCTCGGACGCCCGCTAAACGCCTCAACCTCGCTTCGCTCGGTATGACAGATCCTCGCTGCCGCTCGGATCGAAAGTTCACTTCTCCATTTCTATGTCCTGATCTTATTGTGACAAATTCGAGGGTAGCTACTAGACACTTTCGCCAAATTTATTTCTATCGTGGAATGATGGGGTTGGCGGGAAATGAGACAAAACACGGGCCTGACAACATCTGCTCAGAATCAACGGAGCTTGGTGCGATACGCGGGCCAGATCGGGAGCGTCAGACTGAGAGACTGATCGACTGAGAAACTGACAGACTGACTACTGGTTTACGATAAAAGCGATGGCTCAAAACGAAGAACCCGTCCCCCTCGTCCGCCGAATGCTTCCCTACACCACCTTTGCAGTTCTGGTGGCACTTCTCTACCTTGGATGGGTCTTCTACTCGCGCTGGCATGAAAATCGCCTTGCCCAACAGCGCACTGCCGAGAAAGAACAAGCTGAAGCCAAGCGCATCTACGACATGTACGGCGCCGGGCGAGTCAAAATCCTCCAACTTTATGCGAATCCGGGAGTGGTCTCCAAGGGAGGAACGGCACAGCTCTGCTATGGCGTCTCCAACGCAAAGACGCTCACCATCGATCCGAAGCCCACAGGCGATGTGTGGCCCTCAATCGCACGCTGCGTCGACGTGGCTCCTACCAAGGACACAACTTACGTGGTGATCGCACAGGATGCGAACGGCCATACCGAGACCGCGAACGTCACGATCCAAGTGCGATAGTCCATTCAGCAGCTAAGTTTGTAAAAATCAACCGTTGTGATCTAAGTCATAGGCGCAGGTGACGCGCTCTCGTAGCCTCGAAACAGCTCATGGCTACCGCGCTCACCCATCATGACGTTACCGAGGCTCCCGCCAAGAAAAAGCTTGTCCGGCGGAGCGATCGCGACTACTCCCAGCGGCTACGCCTGGCCTCGCAACTGTCATTCTTATTGTTGAACGTCTGGATCGGCGTTCAGTTCTTCTTCTGGGTACGTTTCTACGAAAGTGGCGGAAGTGCAAGCGCGGTTTCGCGTCCGGCGGGTGTCGAGGGCTGGCTCCCCATCGCCGGCCTGATGAACTTGAAATACTTGCTGGCCACGGGCGCGATGCCGGCGATTCACCCCGCGAGCTTGGTTCTATTAGCTAGCTTTCTCGCGATTTCGCTCCTGCTACGGAAGGCTTTCTGCAGCTGGCTGTGCCCGGTGGGAACGGCGTCCGAATACCTGTGGAAGCTTGGCCGAAAGATCCTCAGGCGGAATTTTCATGTTCCGCGCTGGGCAGATTTTGGCTTGCGTTCTCTGAAATACCTTCTTCTGGGATTCTTCGCGTGGGCGGTCTTGAACATGTCAGCCGCGGATATCGACGCATTCCAGCGCAGCCCTTACGGTCTGATCGTCGACGTGCGCATGCTGAACTTCTTCCGCTTCCTGGGAACAACTGCCGCGGTCGTGATCGGGATTCTCGCGATCCTTTCGTTATTCGTGCAAAATCTGTGGTGCCGATATCTGTGTCCTTACGGCGCGCTGCTGGGCATCGTCTCGCTCGGCAGTCCAGCAAGGATCAAACGCTATGCGGATCCATGCATCGACTGCGGCAAGTGCGCAAAGGCCTGCCCGTCAGCATTGGCGGTCGACAAGTTGGTCACGATCCGTTCCGTCGAGTGCACTGGTTGCCTCGAATGCGTCGCCGTCTGCCCAGCGAAGGACGCGTTGCAGTTCGAACTGTCGCGCAAGACGCGCGTCCCGGCGTGGGCGGTAGCGGCCATCATCGCCATCATCTTCTTTGGCGGAGTTGCGGCCGCAAAGCTCACGAATCATTGGGACACGCGTGTCCCCGACTACGTTCTATATCAACTGGTGCCGGCTGCGAACGAACAGTCGCATCCCTGAACGCAGAGTGAATCCGCGATAATGTCGATGATGAGCAATAGTCCTGACTGGAATTCCTTCGCGCGTAAGCAGGCTGGCGAGCGCTGGCGCAAACAGTCTGCCGCGATGGGTCGCGACCTGACCGAGTTACTCGTGCGAGAAGCGGCGGTTGAGCCGGGAATGAACGTGCTCGATGTGGCCTGCGGAAGCGGTGAACCAGCGATTTCCATTGCCAGCCAGCTGCGTGACACCGGACGCATGATTGGCTTGGATATTTCCCCGGAGCCATTAGCCGTGGCGCGTCAGCGCGCTGCGCAACGAAAACTGACGAACGTGTCTTTTCAGCAAGCTGACGTTCAGAGCCTTCCTTTTGCAGATGCAACCTTCGATCGGGTTACATGCCGGTTGGGTCTCATGTTTATCACCGACGTTTCGCAGGCGCTCGGCGAGATCAGGCGCGTGCTGCGTTCCAGCGGGAGATTTGCAACGGCCACATGGGGGCCTTTGGCGCAACCTTATTTTGAGAAGACCATTGGAACCGTGCGCCGGCTAATCCCTCAATTGCAGATCCCGCCAGTTGCTGAATCGATGTTCCGGTTTGGCAATCCCGACGTCCTTCGCTCGGCTCTTTCTTCGGCCGGCTTCGTAGACGTGGAATCAGATTTAAAAACAGTGCCTTGGAATTGGGAGGGCACGCCCCGCGAACTGTGGGAATATTTTCAGGGCGTGACCGTACCTTTTGCACCTCTGCTGAAAGAGATCCCTGAGGCACGGAAGCAGGAAGTTGACCGTGAAGTTGAGGCGGAGATTCGCCGCCTGTACGACGGCAGCATGGTTCGATTGGAAGCACAGTTTACGGTGGCTATGGCAATAAAGCCTTAGCGCAGGTTTGCTCTGCGAAACAATCTGGAGCTTTTTTTCCGAAATCAGCGCTATGGGTCAACAGGCTTCTACCAGCGCATTCACTCGCGCCATGAAATATTCTTCGCCTTCGCGTGTCCATAGAAACTGATGCGCGCGAAGCGGCGGTATCGGTTTGGTGGGATCGACCAAGCTCGCAATCGGCGTGCTCGGATTCGACTGGCGCAGCTCGCGGCACAACTCCTGCAAAGCGGCAGGATGGCGTCGAAGCGCGATGAGAATCAGATCGTAGGTGCGGGTTCGGCTGAGGGTCAGAGCGCAGCGGCTGGAATACGTGCAATCGACTTCATATCCGGAATGCAGAAGCGGATCAACATGTTCCTGAACTGCGTGCAAACGATCGGCGAGCAACAACACACGTCTGGGTTTGGTGGTGCTCGAAGAGGAAAGGGTCGTACTCAACTTCATGGGATCCTCGCGTCTAGTGGCTGAGACGGTGGTCCTCGGGGGAAATCTTTGTTCGAAGTATAGGCATGTTTTTGCGGAAATCAAGAGTGAGTTTCTCTATTTTTTCGCAAAGGATAGAATTCTCTCGAAATGATTGGCTGGGTAATGGGCGGAACTGCGGGGCTGGCCGGACTGGTAGTCGCTGGTTACAACACCATGGCGCCTCAGTCGCAGCTCTATGGTCGCACCTTCATCGGCAGCGAGCCGGGACGCCGCGAGCTGGCGTTGACCTTCGACGATGGACCCAACGACCCCTACACTTTTTACCTACTGGAAGTGCTTGCAAAACATGGGGTTAGGAGCACGTTCTTCATGATTGGCCGTTACGTAAAGCAACGCCCGGAGGTTGCCGCCGCCGTGGCGCGCGCGGGGCATGTAATCGGCAATCACACGTTCACGCACCCCAACTTGATCTTCCGAACTCCGGGGCAAGTTCGAGCTGAGATCGCCGCCTGTGAGCAGGCGCTGGACGACGCCGTCGAGCGAAATCATGCGTCGCTGTTTCGCCCGCCGTGGGGGGCACGAACACCTGTCGTGCTACGAACTGTCCGGCAACTCGGGATGACTCCCGTTTTGTGGAATGTGACCGGCTACGACTGGAACGCGGGTTCGTCCGCCGACATCAAGCACGAAGTGAGGCGACAGGTTCGAGGTGGAGACGTCATCCTTCTGCACGATGGCGGGCACAAGCACATGGGCGTGGACCGGTCGTTCACGGTGCAAGCCGTCGACGAGCTGATTCGTAGATACAAAGAAGAAGGCTACGCGTTCCGGACGATCAGCGAGATGATGGCTGCCCCAAAAGATTCGGCGTTTATCTCTGTTTGACGCGGCAGCTCACGATCCCTACAATCTCGTTTCCCACCCGATGCCAACCGTGAAACGGGAGTCAACCATATGAACTGTCGTACTGCGATCTTAAGATCGCTTGCAGGCGTCTTTTTAGCCCACTTGCTGCTGGTTCCTGCTGCGATCGCTCAGACAACCAGCTCGGCCAACGCGCCGAAAGATCTGCTCATCAAGAACGCCACGCTGCTCACCGTCACTCATGGAAAGATCGCGAACGGCAGCGTCTATATAAAGGACGGCAAGATCGCCGCCTTTGGTGACAAAGTCAGCGCTCCCAGCGGCGTAGCGGTAATCGATGCCGGCGGGAAATACCTCACGCCAGGAATTATCGATCCGCATTCGCACATGGCGCTGCGCGACGATATCAACGAAGCGACCTCGCCGGTGGTTCCGAATATGCGCATGATCGATGCGTTCGACTACACCGACAAGGCGATCTATCGCGCGCTGGCCGGAGGCGTAACCAGTGCGCTGCTGCTGCACGGATCGGCTGACATGATCGGTGGACAGGCAGTGGTGATCAAGACCAAGTACGGCCTTGGCCGCGACGAACTGCTCTTTCCCGGGGCACCGCAGTCGATCAAGTTCGCCAGCGGCGAGAATCCCAAACGCGTTTTTGGCGGCAAAGGCCAACTGCCCTCGACGCGTATGGGCAATTTCGCCGTGCAGCGTCAAGCGCTGGTGGATGCGCAGGGCTACATGCGCGAGTGGGATGACTATAACGAAAAAGTGAAAAAGGGCGACAAGGACGCCACGCCGCCGAAGCGCGATCTTAAACTCGAGGCCCTCGCAGACGTACTCCGCGGCAAGATGCTGGTGCAGATTCACTGCTACCGCTCTGACGAAATGTTGAACGAGATGGCGATGGCCAAGGAGTTCGGCTACAACTTGCGCGCCTTCCATCATGGTTTGGAAGCCTACAAGGTCGCCGATCAGCTTGCGGCGAATCACGTGGGGCTGGCGACATTTGCCGACTGGTGGGGCTACAAGTATGAAGCCTGGGACGCGATTCCGTGGAACGCAGTGATGTCGATGCGCAAAGGCGTGACTGTGGCCATCAAGAGCGACTCGAACGACTACATCCGCCGCTTGAATCAGGAGGCGGCGAAGACCATTCGCTACGGCGGCGCGACGGAAGACGAAGCGCTGCGCATGATCACCCTGAATGGCGCCTGGATCATCGGCATCGAGAATCGCGTGGGGTCGATCGATGTGGGCAAAGACGCTGACCTGGTGATCTGGGACGGCTATCCGCTCTCGAGCTACGGCGTGCCCGAGAAAGTATTCATCGATGGCGAAATGTTCTTTGACCGAACGCGTCCGGGCTTCGGGACCACGCATTACGGCAACGTCGCCGAAGTCGCGCCGGAAATCCCGGTGGTGAAGGAGGGCCAATAATGCTGCGAACTTTGATCGCTGCTGTTTTTCTCTGTGCGACGTTGAGCGGTGCGCAGACCCGCGAAGCGGTGCACACACATCGCAATCCGGCGCGCAGCGAGTCTGCGAGTCAGACGATCGCGCTCACCGGCGGTAAGCTGCTGACCATCACGCACGGGACGATCGAAAACGGTGTCGTCGTGATGGAAGGCGGCAAGATTGTCGCGATCGGCAAGACTGGTGATGTGAAGATTCCTGCCAACGCTCAGGTCATCGACGTAAAAGGCATGACCGTGTATCCGGGACTGATCGATTCGGAGACGCATCTCGGCCTGACCGAGATTGAAGCCGAAAAGATGACCAACGATCTCGTCGAGATGAGCGACGAGATCATGCCGCAGATGCATGTCGCCGACGCCTTTCATGCTGAGTCGGAATTGATCCCCGTCACGCGCTACAACGGAATCCTCAATGCGATCGTCTCGCCTACCGACCAGGACACTCTTCCCGGGCAAAGCGCCTTTATCCAGTTGGCAGGCGCCGATGCCACGGAAATGCTGATCGGCCGCGATGTTGCCATGCCGCTGAATTTCGACGGAACGCAACGCCGCAATGAAACTTGGGACAGCGCCAAGTATCCGATGACGCGCATGGGCATGGCCGCGCAATTGCGCCAGGCCTTCATCGACGCGCAGGACTACGGACAAAAGCTCGATGACTACAACAAGAAGAAAGCCGCCGGTGACGCAAAGGCCACCCCGCCTAAGCGCGACCTGAAACTCGAGGCGCTGCTGCCCTATCTGCGCGGCGAGAAGCCGGTGATCATTGAAGCCGTAGAGCCGAGCGACATCGAAACCGCGGTTGGCCTGGCACAGGAATTCAAGTTGAAGTTCATCCTGAACCACCTGACGCATGCGCAGCCGATTCTCGACTACGTCGCAAGTCTGAAGGTTCCGGTGATCGTCGGACCTATTTATACCGATCCAAAAGATGATGAGCGCTACGACACCGTCTATCGCCTTCCGGCAGAATTGCAGAAGCGTGGTGTGAAGATCGCATTCGCCTCCTACGACGCGCACCAGTCACGCAATTTGCCTTACGCCGCCGGATACGCGGTAGCGTTCGGACTCCCGTACGACGAAGCGCTGAAGGCGGTGACGATCAACGCTGCCGAAATCTGGGGCGTGGCCGACAAACTCGGGTCACTTGACGTTGGCAAAAGTGCAAACGTTGTTGTCTCGAACGGCGATCCTTTGGACGTGAAGACCGATGTGAAACACATCTTCATTGCCGGGAAAGAAATCCCGCTCAAGGATCGACAAACAGAGCTGAGGGACGAGTACAGCAAATAAATGAAATAGGTAACTGGCAATAGGGGGTAGGTAATCTTTGTCAAATTCCCCTACCAGCCGCACACGTCCTCGTGGTCTTCGCATCTTCTGGAATCACCGTTCGGAGTGCTCGGCGGTGGACCGAAGTATGAGTAGGGCAGAGAGCCCTGGTAAATGATGATCTTCTGCACCACCACGGCCGGATCCACCATGGTGATCTTCAAAGTGTGCTTGCCGGGGCTGTCGACCGTCTGCGTGAAATGCATAGTGCGAGCATTGTTACTCGCATTTTGGTAAAAATTTCTGCCAAGAAACGTTTCGTCTCTCTGCGTCTCGGGCGTGAACACCTTCACGACTTGCGGCGCATGGTCGTCCATAGACACGCCAAGGGCGAGCGCGAGTCCGGGATAGAAGTCCAGGGTTGGAGCGGTCACGACATCTACGTCGTACTTGCCTGCCTTAGCGAGGTACAACGGATACTCGAGACGCGGAGCCGGGTTCGGAGGCTGAATGCTCTGCGCCGTCACCGGGAAGACTTCCATCGCGGCAGCGCTGCGGCCGTAATCCGGAATTCTCTCCCACTGAACACCGGCCGTGGAGACGTTGCGAGTGGCCTCCTGCGCGGCGATCGCGATGGGACCTACGAGTCCGCCGAACGCGCCTGCCGCTTCGCGGGCCTGCTCATCGGACGCTCTGATCGCGCGAACCATCACGTCGACGGTTGGCGTTCCCTTGATGGTGACCGTGCCCGTGGATTCCCCGACAGGCGCGTTCGCCCAGTCGATGTCCACCCAAATGCGGCGGTCATTCGTGCTCGATGAAAAGGCCTTCGTCTCGGCCATGTGGATCCAGGGCTTATCGGCGCTGAAGGTGAATTGCGTGGGACGGCTTCCCACTGGAAACACCTCTATATAGGAGCGCCGCTTGCTGATGGAATCGAACGTCGGTAATTCCGGTGGAAGATAGTAGTTAGGCCAACTCATTGGGGCGCCTTCGACGGCGACCCCGAGGTCAGCGCTGTCGGGCACGATGAGTTCCGATACAGCGGGCATGACGTCTTGCGGTGGGGGATACCAGGCGACGTAACCGAGATGCGTCTGGTCCATCATGTGGTCCCACTTTCCACCGGCGAGCTGGTGGTTGTAGTAGTCGCTGAGCGCCTTGTCCTTTCGGAATAGCTCGCGGACGCGATCGGCCTCAGCGTTGGCGCTGGCGCGCCCCTGCTCCGCAAAGAAATGATTTCGCGCTGCGGCAATGTACATTTGGTTGAGGTTCGCGCAGGCCTCCACCGGATGCAGCACCAGTTCATAGAACGCGTCGCGCTGATCCTGAGGAAGCTCCGCGTTGAGCTTTTCGGCACGCGCCGCCAGATCGCTCCAGGCAGCTGAAACGCGCTCTGCCTCGCGATAGTGAATCAGCGTAAAGGTCTCCGGTTTGAGGATATCCGGCTTGCGCCAGCCGTTGTACTTGGCGTACTTCGCGACGAGGTCGGCGATCTCGGCAGCGTGCTCTTTGCCGAAGTCGCGCTCCGCCCAACGCAACTGGTAGTCGGCGATCTTGTCTTTCGTCATGGCGGCCGGATCCCATGCCATGCGGAGAAAGAACTCGATAGGAATTTCCAGCGGCTTCAGGTCGCCTACGTTTGCAATCCAGATGCGGGTGGCGCCGTAACGATACGCGAGATTCATCTGCTCCCAGATCCTCGGCAGCGGATTGGTGTTGAGCCACTGATACGAGTAAGGGCCACCGTGCATATCCATGTGGAAGTAGATGCCCGATCCGCCGCTGCGATTGCGCTCTTCGGCAGTGGGCACGCGGCGCAGGTCGCCGATATTGTCGTCGGCAAAGAGGAGCGTGACATCATCGGGTACACGCAGGCCGGTATCGTAGTACTTCTGAACTTCGGTGAAGAGCGTCCAGACTTGCGGAACCTTTGAGGGATCGGGATTGACATGCTCGGCGATGATCTGGCGCTGATCGGTGATGATGCGCTCGAGCAGTTTCTTGTTTGCCCCGAAGCCACCGGCGTCGGGCATGGGAAGGTCGCCATCGCCCCGCATTCCGACGGTGATGATGTTTTCGTAGTTCTTGTTGCGATCGATGCCGGCGGCCCAGAACTTCTTCAGGCCCTCGGAGTTGGCCCGGTAATTCCATTCGCCGTTGCCGTACTCTGCATGGTGCTTTGTCCACTCTTCCTGGGCGCGCATCATAGGCTCGTGATGCGATGTACCCATGACGACGCCATATTCGTCTGCGAGGCGCGGATCTACGGGATCATCTTCGTTGAATGCCTTGCCCCACATCGCGGGCCATAGATAGTTGCCCCGGAGCCGCAGGATCAGTTCGAACATGTGGACGTACATCTTTGAATTCACGCCACCGAACTTTTCCTTGGCCCAGCCGAAGAGGCAGGGGTTTTCATCATTGATGAAGATGCCGCGATACTTCACTGCCGGCGGACCCTGTACGTACGTCCCGAGTTTGATCAGTAGCGCATCGTGATGTTGCGCAGGCACGTCGGCCCACCAATACCACGGCGAAACACCAATCTGTTCAGAAATTTCGTATTCGCCATAGATGGTTCCGCGCTTGTCGCTGCCGGCGATGACCAGAGCCTGATCTACTCCTGGGAATGGATGCTTCACGGTCGTAATGATGAATGATTCCCATTTGCCGGCAATCGGAGTTGCATTGATCTTGTGTAACTTCGCCAGCTTGTCGATCAACGAGCTTTTGCCGAGCGTGCCGGCGATTACTACGAACTTTCCTTTGGGAGAGCGGTTTTTTATCAACTCGGGTCGAGTTCCGGTGACACGCTCGATGTCACATTGCAAATCGGAAGCTGCCCGCAACACTCCCGCATAATCGGACTGATCAAGAAAGAGCGGGGCCGCGTGTCCGTTCTGTACGAGCGCGAACGCGCCCGGTTCGGCGGTTGCCGCAACGATGTCTTGCGGGAAACCAAGACTGGGAAATGCATAGAGAGGAACGACTCCGAACGCCACAATAAGGAAGAGAATAATGAGCGACATTGCAGTTCGGGACTTTGGAAGTCGTGTCTCCATAGGTTTTCTCCAACAACCGGCGAGCGAGAATCAGTTTTACTTCGTGAGCAATCTGCGCACAATGGTACCAGCGTCGCGGTTTGAACTTACGATGCGACACAAGCATCCTGTTCAGAACTACCAACCCATTTGGCGCCTTCGATTTAAGATGATCGCGTTGTAACGGTTCATGCACTCCGAGCGCGCCGGGAATCGTAAGTAGAACGATACAAATTCGACGCTACATCTGTAGTGACAAATTGCGCTGGACCTACTGGACATCTTCGCGAAATTTATTTCTGTCGTGGAATGATGCAGTTGGCAGGGAGATGACCGCCAGGAGGGGCTTGACAACATCTGGGGGCAGTTTGAGACGCTGCGTCGGATGGCCATCAAGGCGTGACGTTGATTGCGCAAGGCTGGGTGCGATATTGAATCGCTGACCAGAAATATGTTCCGGATTTCGCCGCGATCTGGTCTAGCAAGCTTGCGAAGGACACATCCGACACCGACACGGAGAAGTTCCGCGGCCATTCGGTGGGCACTCTTCCGGCTACAAATTCGTCCATTTGGCAGTTATGTTTTTGCAGCCAGGAACTAATCTCCGGAATTTGGCGAACGATTCCTACGATGCCAATACGAGAGGGATTCTCAAGAGCTACCGATCGTAAAGTCACAGCTGGCAGGTTCAGGGGTGACGACTTGGAGGAAAAATGAATCGAACCGCCGGTTTCTGTCCAGGTGAATCGAGGGTCTTGAGCAACAATCGCGTCGAAGACGTCCTTCAATTTCCCTTTATCAATGGAGACTTTAACTGTCTTGTTGTCGCTGCCTACGTGAGTTAAATAGACTCCTATCACCACTTGATAGTTCCGTGCCAGTGTTGCAAGAACGTCTATGGTCTGACCTTGGTATTGCGCGCCATTGACTTCAAGAGAGGATTGCGGAACGAGAGACTGGCTTAGCGAAAATATACTAGTGAGCAGAACTGTTAGGAGCAAGTGAACGCTAAATCTCTTCATCCGCTTCTCCGCAACTACCCACCCTTCGCAAAAGGGGGCGACAAGTAGGGCGCACCCCGCGGTCGTGTAAGCCGCCTGAGGCGGCTTCCCAGGTGGGTTTTGTCTTACTGCACGCTGTCTGTAAACGCAATTGCGGTGGGCCGGTTCGCGAGCCAAGGACCCGCGGGGAGAGCGCTCAGCGTTCCGTCTGTGTTCACCTTGAAAGCATTGATCGAACCATTGTTGGCGCTCGATCCTCCTGCGGGTCCGCAGAGGACGTAAGCAAATTGCCCGGATGACTCTACGGAGATCGCAGTAACGGCAGCCGGCAAAACGCTTGGAGTGAGCGCTGTCAACGCTCCAGTTCCGGGATCAACGCCAAACGGTGTGATATCTCCTGCGGCATCGCCCACATACAGAAAGCGCCCGGTCGCGTCTGATGCAACGGAAGTCGGCGTCGCCGGCAAGGCCGAACTGGCCACCTTCGTGATGTGACCACCTGACGAGGAATCGATCGAATAGACTCGGACCGTGTTGTCGTCACAAACGACATATAAATACAAGCCCATCGGGTCGACCGCCAGTGCGATCGGTTTGGCGCCAATCAAATAAGGAGAAGCATCCGGATATCCACTGCCTACGTATTGAGTAGTCATCTCGAACAGCTCGCCCCAGAATGCAAAGGCAGTAAGGCTGTTCGCGCCCTGATTCGCAACATAGAGGTATCGTCCAGATGGGACCATCGCCATTGGGCCAGCCCCAGCGCCGGCCGGGAAAGTTGAATACGTGCCGCCCGATCCACTATAAGTTACCAATCCCCAGGGGTTGGAGCTTGCATACGTGCGCAAGACACCCGCCGACGAATCGCTTTGAAACGCGTACCGTTCCGAGGGATCGATCGAGGCGTCCCCCGCGACCGCCGCATCCCCTAAAAATGCCTCGTATGTCACGATGGCTGTCGTCGGGTCGACTGAATACGCCGCCAGGTTACTTCCAGTCGGGGCGCCGCTCGCAGCCACTAGTGCCTGCGTTCCCCACGGAAGAAGGGCAAGAGCAAGAGGCCCTGCGGGAGTGACGCCAGTCGACGAGTTTTTCTGCAAACTACCATCGCTCTGCACAGCATATCCGGTAATGAGGCTGTCACCGGTAGTAGTGACCAGCACAGAGGCCGGTTTGTAAGCAGCGGCGGAGCCTCCCCCTATAAACGCAATAGCGGACGGCACCTGTCGAGTTGCGACGTACCGCACGAACTTGAGTGTCCCGTCTGCCAGGATCTTATGTACGCGCAGATAAGAATAGTTGTCACTCGAGTAAACAAACTGACCTGATGGATCAATGGTTAACGCGCCTGGGCTTATGCCAGCCGAAACGCTGGCCAAGGAAGTCAGCCGTCCGGTCGTACCGTCGATTTGCAACGCAGTAACAGTTCCGCTGCTGGCAACCCCCGGCGTGTGTTGCGCGGCGGTCACATACGCGTGAGTTCCGTCGGCGCTGAATACGAGTGAGGAGGGATTTATGTCCGTGGTTATCGTCGAACCAGACACAAGCGTGAGTGCGCCAGTGGCTCGATCTATCTTGTACTGGTCGATGGTGTTATTCCCGCCATGGGAGACGTATGCATAGTTTCCCAACGGTTCGATTGCTACAGCGGTTGTGGTATTCGCGACGAACAGTGGCATTCCATTGATCGGCGTAAGATCGCCGGTGCTGCCATCGATAGAATATCCAGCGATAGACGCGGGCTTCCCGGAGGTGACCTCCGTGTTCACGAAATATAAGTACCGTCCGAGCGGATCAACAGCAAGACCAAGCGGGCTATCTCCAACCGTCATTGGAGACCAACTCAGTTCACCCAAGGCTCCGGTTGCTGCGTTTCGCAAATAACCTCTGAGCTGATTTTCTCCGCTCCAGTAACTGAGCGCATAACCGAACTTGCCGCTTGGTTCGAACTGAATGCAATTGAGCGCAATGTGCGTCGGGGAAGGTGAACCGGAAAGTTCCGTCAGAGCACCGTTGGCGGAATTTACTTGATAGATCCTGACGTTGCCAGTCTGGGGAGGAATCGCGTTCGGATTCTCGGGATTAATAACGTAGGCAAATGTTCCGCTTGGATCCGTCGTCACACAGTCGGTGGATGGAGTATCTCCCTGGTAGAACGTGCTCTGATATCCACGAGCGTGAAGGTCGCCCGTCGAGGCATCCACCACGTAGCTAGACACTGATTCGCCGCCGCCACCAGCGTCGCTTGTCAGTGCAAACCGCGGACTGGCAATCACCGCGAGTTTTGCAGAAGCGGAGAAATTGCCGGTCGTCGCTGAGACGATAGCCACTCCATTGAGTTGTGGAGTCGTTACGAACGCGATAGATGGTGTCGTTGAGACCGCACCCTGCGCGACGTACGGATTTGAAATCGTCCAAGTCATCGCCGATGACAGGTTCTGCGTACTGCCGTCAGTGTAGGTTCCGGTTGCTACGAACGGTTGTGATGAACCCTTCGCAACAGAAACAAAAACCGGACTCACAGTAACGCCGGTCAATTGTGGCGGTCCGACGGATAATGTTGCCGACCCGACCACTCCTGTCAACGTCGCCGAAACGGTCGTGGCACCTTGGGCAATTGAGCTTGCCAATCCAGAGGAGCTCAGTGTTGCAATTCCTGTTGGAGAAGAACTCCATGCGGCAACCGCGCTCAAATCCTTCGTGCTGCCGTCACTGTAAGTGCCCTTGGCAGAGAACTGCTGGGAAAGACCTAAAGCGACCGAGGGTGTTGCAGGGTTAACCGTGATACTGGTAAGCGAGGCGGGTGGCACGGGTGGCGCACTAACGGTCAGAGTAGTTGAGCCGGTTATGTCGCCGGAGACGGCGGAGATCGTGGTACTTCCCTGGGTTATGGAAGTTGCCAAACCAGAAGCAGCGATCGTCGCCACGGTTGTCGCCGAAGAACTCCAAGTCGCTGTCGAGGTCAAATCTTTAGTGCTGCCGTCGCTGTAGTGTCCAGTCGCCGTGAACTGTTGCGTTGCTCCCGCCACTACTGTTGGTGCAGCCGGAGTAACAGCGATGCTGGTAAGCGAAACCGGTGTTGGCGTGGGAGTTGGAGTCGAGCCGCCGGTGGTTCCCCCTCCGCCGCAACTTGTGAGAAGAATCAGAAGACTGAGTGAAAAAAAGAAAAAAACACACTGCAAGCGGATGAGTCCCCGCGGTCCAGGTTTCATGGCCAGAGCCCTTGAACAAATGTCGTTGTGAATGCGGAGGGAATTCTACTTCGCCGGAAGCGCAGTTCTGAAAAAAAGCGTTCGTATCCCTGAATTCCGGAATCCCGTTATGGGCCCCTTGGGCTTGCGAGGACTCACCGTGTGCCCCTGCTATCCCCTGCCGCTCGGATGTTGCGGGTATTAACCAGCCTACGCAAAACAGCCACAGGACGTGCCGGCCGCCGAAGTCAGACAGGGCGCCCGAGCAGGATCCAGATGGCCTCGATCGCAACGTATGCCCCGAGCACCGCGATGTAAGGCCGTGCGGAGGACCGGCGGCGCCTGTCGAACACAATAAGGGAAATCAGGAACGCATCGATGACCACAAGACAGACCGTCTGGGACGCGGCTTGCCGCATGTCGAACCAGTAGCCTAGCGTTCTTGCCAGGCCCGCCGGCAACAGGATCAACACAATGCAAATCATGGCTCGCATGTGCGTTGCGACATTGCGCCTGCGAATCGCCCAGATCGACACCGCATAGAGGCCCGCGAAAAGGACAAGTTGAGCAGCCGAGAGGAACTCGGAGTTGCGAGCCGCGTGGAGTGTTGCGCCTTGGCTCAGATGCTCGCGGTATTCCTTGGACAACATGAGGACCGAGAACACCAGAGCAAGCGGGATCAAGATGTTCGACAGCTTCCCGAGAGCGCGATGCGTAGAGAATGCCCTGTATCGTATCGCGAGCGGCTGGACGATCAGCAATCCAAGAAAGCAAAACAGCAAAGCGGCGTGTATATGGACGGCGGCCGTGATCGAATCGTCGAAGTGTGGGATCTCGGATAGATAGGGAATCCAGAAACCGGCGATGAAGATCGGCAACAGAACGATCAAGATGTAGCCGAGATTACGATAGGCGCGTTCCATTTGTTGGTGCTGCGGGGGGCGATTCTAGCCGATTGCGTGGAAGGCTTTCAATCGCACACGTTCGGAGAAATGCAGATCCCTCGCCGCTGCGCGCCTCGTGATGACAGCAATCACGATCTCCTCTCCTACCACGCGGGGCGAGTGGTACAGACTGGTCGTGCCTTAGTCGGACGTCGAGAAATGCAGATCCCTCGCCGCTGCGCGGCTCGTGATGACAACAATCACGCGTGATACTATTCGCAGACTTCCCGTCCCCACTTTTAGAAAGTCTATGACGACCGTTGCTCAACCCCTGCCGGTCCGACCCAGGCAACTGCCAGGACGGCGCTATGACCGCTATTTCTTCGCTGGCATGGTCATTGCCCTGCTCATTACCGCCTTCGCCGGTTTCGCGCGGACCTATTACCCCTCAGCAAAACTCCCCGCGCCAATAATCCATGTGCACGCGGTTCTGCAATCTGCCTGGATTCTCCTCCTCCTGGTGCAGATGTTGCTCGTCTCAGCGAAGCGTGTTGCTCTTCATCGGAAACTTGGTATCGCTGGATTCTTGCTGGCCGCGGCGATGGTACCGGTCGCGGTAATGGTCGTAGCAAACCAACTGCACCGCTTCGCAAGCCTGGGAGACACTGCACTCAGTTTCGCCCTGGTTCCGCAGTGGGAGGTCGTTAACTTCGCGGTTCTAGCGGGAGCGGCGTTTGTTCTCAGACGGAATGCTGCCGCCCATAAAAGACTCATCATCCTTTCAACCATTGCGATGATGCCCGCCGCCATCTCGCGCATTCCTGTTGCCCTCATCGAACGATGGACTCCGTGGGAGGTCATTGCATTCGTAGTTGCCATAGCTGTCTATGACATCTGGTCGATGCGTCGCATTCACACTGCCACGCTGATTGGGGCCGCACTGATCTGCGCCTTCCTGTTTGGGTGTATGCCGCTTGGGCACACCGCAGCCTGGCATGTTATCGCGCGCTGGATGCAGTCCTGGAATCTGTAAAGAGTTGCGTTTCGTCAGGACAGCCGTCTACGGGGAATGGAGGCGATGGACCACTCCACGCCGGGTGACCCGCCCAGATTGAAGAGTCCGCGACACACAGCAGCTACCCCACTCGATGCAAAAGAAGGCTTGAATGGGCCACCCGGCTCCCGCTAGGATGTTGCGGGCGTTGCCCAGCCCACGCAAAAGAAGCGCAGGACGGGACAGCCGTGGATAGGTAAGGTTTCGAATCCTTTACACCGCTTTGCCAGCCCATTTACACTAGCCCTTTTAATGTAGACAGGAGGCGCCGATCAGATGGCCGCAGTTGAAGATAAGGTTAAGCAGATCATCGTGGAACAGCTCGGAGTAGACGAAGCCGAGGTGACCGCCAACGCTTCGTTCGTGGACGACTTGGGCGCCGACTCGCTGGACACGGTGGAACTGGTCATGGCGTTCGAAGAAGCGTTCGACATTGAGATTCCCGACGAAGAAGCCGAGAAGATCCGCACGGTCCAGGACGCAGTCGACTACATCACCAAACACGCCAAGGTGGCCAAGCAGTAATCAGGCGCCAATCGCGGAAGCCGGGTTGCTCCCGCCGCTCCATACTTGTGTCCGCTTTATGCCGCTAATGAAGGAGAAAGTTATCGATGGCAGATACTGACGAAAAGGTAAAACAAATCGTGGTTGAGCAGTTAGGCGTCGACGAAGCCGAGGTGACTCCGAACGCTTCGTTCGTAGATGACCTGGGCGCCGATTCGCTCGACACGGTTGAACTGGTGATGGCATTCGAAGAGGCTTTCGACATTGAGATCCCCGATGAGGATGCCGAGAAGATTCGCACCGTAAAAGACGCCATCGAGTACATCGGCAAGCACGCGAAAGGCGGAAAGTAATTTGCAGAGGCGCGTCGTCGTTACCGGGATCGGCCTGATTTCGGCGGTAGGCAATACCACCGGAGAAACCTGGCAAAATCTTCTCGCCGGGAAAGGTGGCGTGACGCGCATTACGCATTTCGATACTTCACAGCACGCCTGCCAGATTGCGGCGGAGGTGAAGGGCTTCGATCCGCTGAACTTCATCGAGAAAAAAGAAGTAAAGAAGATGGGCCGCTTCATCCACTTCGCCCTGGCGGCGTCGGAAGAAGCAATGAAGATGGCCGGTCTTTCCGTGACGGATGAAATCGCCGACCGGGTTGGGGTGCATATCGGATCCGGCATCGGCGGGTTCGACATTATCGAGCGCGAGCATACGAACCTGATGCAGGGCGGTCCGCGCAAGATATCGCCCTTCTTTATTCCTGCTTCGATCATTAATCTCGCGGCTGGTCAGGTGAGCATTCGTTTCGGCGCCAAAGGTCCGAACGAAGCAACGGCTACGGCCTGCACGACGAGCGCTCACTCTATCGGCGATGCTTTCAAGATCATCCAGCGCTGCGACGCGGATGTGATGATTGCGGGCGGCTCCGAAGCTGCCATCACGCCCATGGGTATTGGCGGATTCGCCGCCATGCGCGCGCTTTCCACGCGCAACGATGCTCCGGAAAAGGCGAGCCGGCCGTGGGATAAAGATCGCGACGGCTTTGTAGTCGGCGAAGGCGCCGGCATCCTTATTCTGGAAGACCTGGAATTTGCCAAGCGGCGCGGAGCCAATATCCTTGCGGAGATTGTCGGCTATGGCATGAGCGGAGACGCGTACCACATCACATCACCTGCGCCGGAGCACGAAGGCGCCTACCGAGTGATGCTGAACGCTCTTCGCGACGCGAAGATTCAGGCGAGCGATATCGGATATGTAAACGCGCATGGCACCTCCACGGAGATTGGTGACAAATTGGAAACCGTGGCCATCAAGCGAGTGTTCGCCGAGCAAATTCCGCCTGTGAGTTCCACGAAATCGATGACCGGACACTTGCTCGGCGGAGCAGGTGGACTCGAAGGCGGCATTACGGTATTGGCGCTGCGCGATCAGATTCTCCCGCCGACGATCAATTACGAGACGCCCGACCCCGAGTGCGATCTTGATTATGTGCCGAATCAATCGCGCAAAGTTCAGATGGATTTCGCACTCTCCAATTCATTTGGCTTCGGCGGCACGAACGGGTGCCTGATTTTCCGGCGCTGGAGCGAATAAGCTTCTCGGCCCAGGTTAGCGTGCAACTTGAGTAGACGCCATGCGTGGACCGGAATGTCCGCGCCAGCCCTGCAAACGCGCAAGGACCTCGCATCACTTTCTTCGAATCGTAGGTACTACGACATAGTAGAGATTGCCAATCCATGGGCTGGCAGTTCAGAATAGCTTTTCGGTTTCCCACGGACGTACTCTTCATGGTGACGGCTACCACCAACTACTCCCACAAACGAGCAACTGCACGAGCGGCGCTTATCAACCTCGACGAAAGCGTAAGCAATGTTCTTCAGGATTGCTTACGCCAGTTCAACATTGAGGCAGTTACGATCACGCATAATGCAGCCGAGCGCATCGCGAAGGAAAAGTTCGACGCCTGCATCCTCTCGTTAAACGACGAAGCTATGCCGGTGCTCGAAACGATCCGCTCGTCGCGTTCGAATCGCCGGCTGATTATGTTTGGGGTGTGCAAATCGGCGGGTGACGCCGTACCGTTCTCGAAGTTCGGCATCAATGTGCTGATGGAAACGCCCGTCGAGCGCCAGACCGCTCTGCGCGCGGTTCGCGCCACGCATCTGCTGATCCTGAATGAATTCCGGCGCTACGTGCGTATTCCGGTGGTGGCGAAGGTCGACTTATTCAATGGTGAAAGCCAGGTCGTCGCCAGTACCGTCGAGATCAGCGGCGGCGGCATGTCGCTGCGCTATCGCGGCGAACTGAAGATGAACGACCAGGTGCAAGCTGTCCTGGAACTGCCGGGCCGTTCGAGCACCAGAATTCGCGGCGTCGTCTCCTGGCTGCATCCGCAGGAATCGATTGCGGGCGTGCGTTTTGATCCCGAGGACGAACGGCGCCTCATCGTGAAGTCCTGGATTGAAGAGTATCTCGAGATCAACTAATCTCTGTTGACGTTCCCCATGCCAGATTACGCGCTTGAACTCTGCGACGTGTCGAAGAGCTACGATCAGTTTGTAGCCGTCGACCACCTTTCCTTGAACATTCCCAAAGGCAGTGTTTACGGATTGCTCGGACCGAACGGCGCGGGCAAAACCAGTTCGCTGCGCATGATGATTGGCATCACGTTACCGGATTCGGGCGAAGTGCGCATCTTCGGCGAGACCTTCCAGCGCGAGCATTTGAAGCGCATCGGCTATCTGCCCGAAGAGCGTGGCTTCTACAAGCGCATGAAGTTGGGCGAACACCTGGTGCTGCTCGCCGAACTGCAGGGCGTTCCTGCCGCTGAAGCTCGACGCCGCGCGGCCGACTGGTGCAAGCGCCTGCAGCTTTCCGAGTGGTTCGATAAGAAAGTGGAAGAGCTCTCCAAGGGGATGCAGCAGAAGGCGCAGTTCATTGCGTCGGTTCTGCACGATCCTGAATTGTTGATCCTGGACGAACCTTTCTCTGGACTCGATCCGGCAAATGCCGTCCTGCTGAAAGATGTATTGCTGGAACTGAAAAAGGCAGGCAAGACCATTCTGTTCTCGACGCATCGCATGGATACCGTAGAGCGGCTATGCGACGCCATCTGCCTGGTGAACCGCGGCAAGTCGGTGCTTGAGGGCGATCTGCGCAGTATTAAGTCACGCTACGGCAAGAACAATGTCCAGATGGAATACGAAGGTAACGGCGACTTTCTGCAAAGCTCTGAGCTGGTGCAGTCGTTCAACAACTACGGCAATTATGTTGAAGTGAAATTGCGGCCGGGGGCAGACGCGCAGGCGCTGCTGCAATCCGCTATGAGTCGCGTTCGCTTGAACAAATTTGAGCTGGTCGAGCCGTCGCTGGAAGAAATCTTCATCGACGTGGTGAGTAATCACAATGCGTAATATCGGACTGATTCTCCGCCGCGAATATCTCGAACGCGTTCGCACGAAGTCGTTCCTCATCAGTACCATTCTGCTGCCGCTGTTCATGTTCGGCATGATCTTTCTGCCGAGCAAGCTGGCGATGATGAAGACCGCCGGCACCAAACACATCGCAGTGGTCAGCAACAATCCTGAGATTGCGCAGTCGGTTGCGTCGCAGCTCTCGGCTGGCACCAGTTTCGGCACGAAGTATTCAGTCGACGTGATCAACGACACCAGCGAAGACGAGCGCGCCAAGCTGCGCACCGAGGTAAGCGCCGGTCAACTCGACGGCTTTATCTGGCTCTCTGACGATGCGATTGCCTCGCGCGATGTGACTTATGGCGCGCGCGAAACGAGCGACTTCACCGAAGATGCCGGGCTGCAATCGGTGATCACCAGCGCCATCATGAAGCATGAACTGGCGTCGCGCGGCGTGCCTTCCAGCGATGTCGATTCGCTGCTGAAAGAAGTGCACATCAAGACCGTTCCGATTCAGCAGGGCAAAGAAAGCGGATCGGTGAACGGCCTGGAATGGCTGAGCAGCTTTTTGCTGGCGATGATGCTGTATCTGACGTTGATCGTGTACGGCATGTCGGTGATGAGATCGGTGCTGGAAGAAAAAACCTCGCGCGTGATGGAAGTCATGCTCGCGTGTGTGACGCCGAAGCAACTCATGGCCGGAAAAATTCTGGGCGTGGGCGCTGCCGGACTTACGCAGATCGCCATATGGTGGGTACTTGCGGCGGTCTTTGGAGGCGCCGGCGCAGTCGCTTCCGGAAACGCGTCGCAACTGGGAATCTCGGCGGGAACCCTGGCCGCACTCGTGCCGTTTTTCCTCGCCGGCTTCCTTCTTTATAGCGGTCTCTATGCCGCGTTGGGCGCGATGGTGAACTCCGAACAGGAAGCGCAGCAATGGCAGTTCTTCGTGACGATGCCGCTGGTGGTGCCGGTGATCCTGCTGACCTACGTGATCCGCCAGCCGAACGCGCCGCTATCGATGTGGATGTCGATGGTTCCGTTCTTTGCGCCCATCCTGATGTATGTGCGGGTGCTGGTTGAGCGGCCGCCGATGTGGCAGATCGCGCTTTGCGCGGGCCTGCTGCTGGCGACGATGTATCTGGTGCTGGCATTGTGCTCGCGGATCTATCGCGTGGGGATTCTCATGTACGGCAAGCGCCCAACGTTGCCGGAGATCGTGAAGTGGCTGAAGTACTCGTAGCGTAGCTGTCGGCGGTCGGCTGTCAGTTGCTGGCAGGGATCGTCCGTGGCGCTCGGATAGAAACAGCGGGTGCCCCACACATCCCGCTTTTGGATGTGTGGGGTATAAATCCCGGTCCGGACGTCACGGTGAGTTGGTTAGTTGACGGCTTCTTTCTCTAACTCAGCAGCGATATTGATGTTCCCACTTGTCAGCTTCAGCTTTCGCTCCCACTCCTTGTAGCCCGACTTCTTGATCACCAGAGTGTGATCGCCCGCGGCAAGCTCAATCGCGGATGGCGTATTTCCCATGAAGCTGCCATCCACTTCGACGTCGGCCCCTGCGGGAGTAGAAGAGATCGACAGCTTCGGAGCAGCACTGTTCGCAGGCACTGAGGCGTTCGTCGCAACCGGTGCTGCCTTGGCGTCTTCCGCAGCCTGTGCGGACTGAATCTTGCTGGCGTTAGCGTTCCAGTCGGCGGTAATCGCTTCGCACGCGTCTTGCACCGATCCGCCCAGTGACAGGGTCGACTTGCTTACAATCGAGTCTCCCGAGATGCGCTGGAACACGGCTACCTTGTTCTTGTGCTGCAGTACACTCTTGCCGCCTTCATGGTCGAGCAAAACTACATAATCTGCTTTCGACGGGATGTTGTTCACTTTGACTTGCGGACAGCGCTCGCCGAATGTCTTGATGATCTCTGCGGTCTGAGGTCTGGCTCCGCCTGATTCATGTGCGCCCCATGCGCCGTTTGCGCCTCCGCCAGAACCGCGCGTTTCCCATGACTGGCTATCCGTAATGAACACACGCGCCGGTTCGGCAGCCATCAACAGCGTACCTAGCCCTGCAATGAACAGCAGACAGAAGATTGCTGACCGTTTCATATCGCCTCACGAAGATTGTAGGAACCCGCCATTATAGTTTCCAGAAACCGCAGCTTCATCAGGCGTGTCAAACTTTGGTTACTTGCCGTGGTGAGATGGAAGGGCATAGTTCTGCTCACGACTATTGCGGGTGCCCCACACATCCTGCTTTTGGATGTGTGGGATCAGAACCTCACCGAACCGGTAGCCGAATCTCCGTCCACCCCTCGTTGATTCGAACCGGACCTTTTTCATCCAGCAGATAAGACCGATAACTACTCCAGATCCAGTCCTCGGGGTTCTCCACCAATCCGCGCGCCACCGGGTTTCGGTGTGGGAATCGGTCTGTGACGTGCTCCCACACATCCAACAACAACAGGATGTGTGGGGCACCCGCACCCGCCCCTCCCAGAATGTATGTATTCACAAAGAGATTGTGTTAAGTACGTGACATATCTTTGAGAATATATTAAATTGACACCTGTAAGCTGCGCGAACCACGTTCGCCGCAGCTTTTCGTGTCTTAGAACGATGTATCGTTTCGGGAATGGACGTGGCTAAGTCCTTTGTTATGCCGGAGAAGTGTCTTAAGTCCTTAAGAATGCCGGATGTATAGCCGCACTACCTCGTAACTCCTTTGTTTGCCGCTACGGAGGGGGAGGGGGAGGTGTTACCAAATAGTAATTCGCTGCCGATCTTAGTCCGCGGCCATCAGCTTCAGGGCGCTGTTGCTTCTTTGCGAGCCACGAAAGCTTGTTTGCGCGTGATCAGGAAATAGAGCGGGACGAGAATGCCGAGCAAGCCGATGACGCTAAAAACTGTCATAAACGGCATCGGATCGAATTGCGGACCTGATTGCTGCATTTGCTGTGTCCAGGGAAACATTGCTTGCGAGGCGCTGACCAGTGCCAGCATACGGTCGTGGCCGCCAGGTGCGAGATAGAAAGTACCCGCGTTGAGAATGGCGAAAACGTAATAAGCGATACCTGCGATCCGCGCGGTCGGATTCAATCGCAACAGGCCGATTCCGATAGTGAGGTTCGCAATCAAGTACAGAAAGAGGTAGACGGCAGCGCCATAGCCGGTGACGAGTTTCGTGAAGAACATGGCGGGCGCGTGAATCAGGAAATTGATTGGGAAGAATGCGCACCCAACCAGCAGTAGCCACGCAATGATGGTGATGCTGAGAGGGCGGCCGTTCGCGGATGTTTGGGTGGCCGTCGCGGAGATATGAGCCGGCAAAAGTTGCGATCCGTCAGCGATGGAATGCGGCTCAACAGTGCTTCCAAATTGTGCTTTCACCTTGGGGCGATTGAAGAGGATCAGCCACCAGACGCCGATCCCGGCGATCCCGAACCAGAACGCCCCCATGAAGAGGCGTATGCCGGTCATCGTTGATGGACTGGCGGCCTCGTTGGGAGTTGCAGGAAGCGGCATTAACAGCATAACCACGCCGACCAAAGCTCCCATGAGAATGAGGATGACGGAGAAAACGATGATGGAGATGCGAGCCCAGTTCTTGAGGAGAAACAATCCGATGCTGGTGATGACGCCCCAAATTGCCGGAAGTATATAAACCAACGCGACCATGACGAAGATCGCTTTAGGGGCTGCTGCGACTCCGGAGAAGTTGGCTCGCGTGGGCGCAAAAAAGAAAAGTATGAAAATCGCCAGCACACCGAGTCCCAGAGTGAGTGCCGAGCCCAGCAAAGAAAGAATCGCACTCAGCGTGACGCCGATGGAACGCTTCATGGGCGCCTCCTAGGCCACGAGTGTAGAAGGTGCACTAAATCAGCAATATGTCTTTGTGGATTCGCTCAGTGACCGAAGTGACGCCCCACTCAAGCCAAAAGACGGCTTGATGGGCGACCCGTCCACTCGAACCCACGACGCACGGCCAGTACTCTGTTCCGGTACAATCGAAGCGGGGCAATGTGGGGGGTAGGTTGCGTTTCATTACTGGATTTGTGCTCTTTTTTGGCCTTACAAGTGCTTTTGCTCAAAGTCCGTCTGCGCCTGATTCCTCTGCGGCAACATCTGCCCAGGCAGGAGCGAACAACGCCGAGAAGAAGGCATCTTCACCGGTATCAGGTAGTACAACTGCTGTGGGCGAGACGCCCGTGATTCCGCAGTCCAAACAACAACCCAAACGAATCCTGGGGATCATGCCCAATTACCGGGCGGTGAGCGCTGGAACGATTCCGCCTCCGCCGACACCGAAACAGGCATTCAAGATCGCCACGCAGAACAGTTTCGACTACTCGTCGTTCGTGTTCGTGGGGGTCACTTCGTTGCTCGCTGAGGCGACGAACGCGCATCCGGCGCTGGGTAAGGGCATCGGAGGCTACGGACAGTACTACTGGCGCGGCTTTGTCGATAAGACAGATGGGAACTATCTCGTCATTTTTGCCTTGCCCACGGTTCTTCATCAGGACACTCGCTATTACGCGATGGGCGATGGAGGGATTGTGAAGCGTGGCACTTATGCGGCGTCGAGGATCTTTATCACTCGGAACTACCATGAGCACAATACTTTCAATGCGTCGGAAATCTTCGGACGTGGTATCGCGCAGGCGATCTCGACAACTTACTACCCGAGTAAGGATCGAACCGCAGGGGAGATCGCAGAGAAATATGCCTACGCCTTGGGAAGAGACGCGCTGACGAATACCTTCCGCGAGTTCTGGCCCGACATCGCGACGAAAGTGCTGCATCGGCATCCGTAGCTGGAGGTAAGCTGAATAAGCCGCTGGAACCAGCGCTATTCCTGATCTGGAACTGGGACGAACTGCTTAGATATTGCGGTTTAACAATGTTCCGAGTGGCAGGCGTGCAGTTTGACGCTGTTTAGATCAGCCACCTATAATTGGGACGCCATTCCGCATATTGTGATTCATCGCGAATCGCGAATGACCTCGGCCCCGAGTTGAGGCGTTCCCGGAAGGATTTCCAAGGAGTCCACGACACATCCAATGAAACGTACTATTGCAAGTATCGCTCTATCTCTGGCATTGCTGTGCGCAGGTGCATTCGCGCAAACGGCAGCCACCCACTCAGCAGCTGCCCCCGCCGCCGCTGCCCCTGCGCCTGCCATGGCGCCCGCAGGTCCATCGAAGATTGGCATCATTAACATCCAGCAGGCGATCGCGCTGACCAATGAAGGCAAGCGCGACATCGAAGGGCTGGAGAAGAAGTTCGATCCAAGGCGCCAGGAACTTCAAGGCTTGAACAAGGAAGTAGAAGACCTGAAGAAGCAGCTGGATAGCCAGGGCTCCAAGCTGAATGAAGAAGCGCGCAGCAACCTGGTAAAGAGCATTGAGTCCAAGCAGAAGACGTTGCAGCGCCAGGCTGAAGATGCGCAGAACGACTACCAGGGTCAGCAGCAGGAACTGGTAAATCGTGTTGGCACGAAGCTGATGGAAGCGCTCGACAAGTACGCGAAGGCGAACGGATTCAGCATGATCATCGACGTGTCGGGTCCACAGAACCCGATTTTATGGGCACAGCCCAACGTCGACGTAACGCAGCAGGTCGCAGCGGCTTACAATGCCACTTCTCCGATCGCTGCTCCGGCTGCACACCCGGCAACGGCCTCGTCGAATCCGAAGCCGGCAGCACCTTCCGCGACTCCGAAATAGCGATTGCGACGGAATGGACGTGACGAGCCGCCCTCAATCGGGGCGGCTTGTTTTTTGCGTGGTCGCTGAAGAAATCTGCCTTGTGCGGCGAAGAAGTACGAGCGCCCTTGCCGCGAGCTGGCGCAAGCTTTTATGATGCGCGAGATGACTGCGAAACTCTCCCCGACCGCGAACCTGCGCCAGAAAGCGCAGTTGATGTCTGCGTCCGAGATCGAACGCACCCTGGTTCGCTTGGCTCACGAGATCATCGAGAAAAACAACGGGACCGATAAGCTAGTGCTGGTGGGCATTCGCCGCCGCGGCGTACCGCTGGCGGAACGATTGGCGCGCGTGATCGAGCGCATCGAGAGCAAGCCGGTTCCAGTGGGCACGCTCGACATCACACTTTACCGCGACGATCTGAGCACGGTAGGGTCGAAGCCGGAAGTGCGGCCAGGAGAGCTTGGTGCCGATATCAAAGGCATGCATGTGATCCTGGTGGACGATGTCCTGTATACGGGGCGAACCACACGGGCGGCGCTGGATGCGCTGTTCGACCACGGGCGTCCGCAACGAGTGCAGTTGTTGACGCTGATCGATCGCGGCCATCGCGAGCTTCCGATCGAAGCAGCGTTCGTGGGACGCTATATTCAGACCAGCGATCGCGAGATCATCGAAGTAAGGCTGAACGAAATAGATCAGACGGAAAAAGTGCTACTGGTAGAGCGCGATTAAACATTGAGCGCGAAGTGTAACGGAAGTAGCCAGGGTTAGCGCCTTGGCGGACCCAACTTATGAACCAACCTGCTCGCGGTTCCCTGCTCGGACTGGAAGGCCTCTCCACCAAGGAAATCAGTTCTATTCTGAAAGACGCGCGGAAGATGCAGCGCGGTAAGACTAAGCCCGTGTTGCGCGGTAAGCGCGTGATCCTGCTGTTTTATGAGTCGTCGACGCGAACGCGCGTGTCGTTTGAGTTTGCGGCGAAGTCGCTGGGTGCGACTACGGCGCTGATCTCGGCGTCGGCGTCGAGCATCGAGAAGGGCGAGTCGCTGATCGACACCGGATACACGGTGACTTCGCTGGGCGCAGAGGCGATCGTGATCCGGCATCCGTCGTCGGGCGCGCCGGAGCTGCTGGCGCGACATGTGCCTGTGCCGGTGATTAATGCGGGGGATGGCATGCACGAACATCCGTCGCAAGGGCTGCTTGATGCTTACACGATCCTTGAACACAAAGGCACGCTGAAAGGACTGCGCGTGGCGATGATTGGCGACATCTTTCACAGCCGCGTAGTGCGATCGGATGTGCATCTGCTGACAAAGTTTGGATCGAAGGTGGTGCTGTGCGGACCTCCTGAGCTAGTGCCCGATGTGGCAGCGACGCTCGCGCCGGGAGTTACCGTAACGCGGAGCCTGGAAGAAGCGCTGACGGGGACGGATGTGATCGTCGCGCTGCGTATTCAGAAAGAGCGGCTGGCGGGATTGCAGCTCAGCCTGGGCGATTACATCGAGCGCTATCAACTGCGACCGGAACGGCTGCGAATGGCGAAGAAGAATGCGATCGTGATGCATCCGGGACCGATTATTCGCGGACTCGAGGTGACGAGCGAAGTGGCGGATGGGCCACAGGCGGTGATCCGGGATCAAGTGCGGAACGGCGTAGCGGTGAGAAGGGCGATCTTGGCGAGAGCTTTGGCATGAAAACCCTTTCACCACAGAAGACACAAAGGTCGCAAAGAGAATTGAAGATAGCAGATTTAAGAGTTCAGATTTCGAAATACTCATGAAAGAAAACAGATCGGCGTCTATGAGCGGTAATCAGCGGCGTGAGGGTTTGCAGCAGCCAAAGTCGTTGTTGATTCGGGGCGGGCATGTGATTGATCCCGCGAATCAGATCGATGGACCCGCGGATATTCTTATTCGCGATGGAAAGATTGCGGCAATTGGGCCGAAGCTTAAAGAGAGTGCTGAAGAAACGATCGATGCGCGCGGGCTGATCGTGTCGCCCGGGCTCATTGACATGCATGTGCATCTTCGTGAACCGGGTCAGGCGCATAAAGAGACGATCGCAACCGGAACGGCGGCCGCGGCGGCTGGGGGATTCACTTCGGTATGCACCATGCCGAACACATCGCCGGTGAACGATTCGGCGGAGATCACCGAGTGGATGCAGTTGCCGGAGAGGGGAGCTGCGGTCAATGTGTTTCCGATTGCGGCGGCCACGCTGGGCAGCCAGGGTGAGAAGCTAACGAATTTCGCCGCGCTACGCACGGCAGGTGCTGTCGCGGTCACCGATGATGGAAAGCCGATTCTCGAAGACAACATCATGCGAGAAGCGCTGGAAGCGGCTAAGCGAATCGGTTTCCCTGTCATCCAGCATGCCGAAGACACGCGGCTGACCTCTGGCGCACACATGAATGCCGGTCCGGTATCGTTTCGGCTGGGATTGCGCGGGATGCCAGTGGAAGGTGAAGCCGGAATCGTGCGGCGCGACATCGAATTGGCGAAGAAGACGGGCGGCCACATACATGTCGCGCATATCTCGACGGCGGCAGCGGTGGAGGAAGTTCGCAAGGCCAAGCGCGAGGGAGTGAACGTAACGTGCGAGGTCACGCCACATCACTTTGCATTAATCGATGAGGCTGTCGTCGGATATGACACGCGGTACAAGATGAATCCGCCATTGCGGTCGGCAGAAGATCGCGAGGCCATGCTGGTGGGGCTAGAAGATGGCACGATCGACGCGATCGCCACCGATCATGCGCCCCACGCGCATCATGAAAAGATGGTGGAGTTCGATCGCGCTGCCTTCGGGATTACGGGACTGGAGACGGCGTTAGGACTGGCGATCAGCGAGCTGCACAAGAAGCGCGGGCTGCCATTGAAGAGAATCGTGGAGCTGCTGACGACGAATCCTGGGCGGATTCTGGCGCTGGGTGGACGCGGTCAGTTAAGTGTTGGCGCTCCGGGTGATGTCACGATCTTCGATCCGAAGAAGCAATGGACCTACGACGCGAAGCAAACGCGGTCGAAGTCGCGCAACACGCCGTTCGGCGGATGGAAACTGACCGGGAAAGTGGTGGCAACGATCGTCGGGGGGAAGATCGTTAGCGAAAATAGGTAATTGGTAAACGGTAATCGGGTAATCGAAAACCTCTTCAGCTCACCCGATCACGCGACTTATTTCGCTGAGGCGGCCGGCTTTGAGTGTGTCGTGTGCGGCTTGGCCGAAAGCATGGCCAGGATTTCCTGCAACTGGGCGCGCACCCGCTTCAACCCATCATTGTTGACGGGTGCAACGAACGGCAAAGCCGATTGCAGCTTTGCGGGCTTGGCTTCGAGCTTGAGTTGCTGGCGTGCGCCGGCGATGGTAAATCCCTCGTCGTACAAAAGCTTTTTGATGTGGAGCGCGAGTTCGACTTCGCGACGGCGATACATGCGCTGGCCGGTGCCGCTCTTGGTGGGCTTAAGCTGGGGAAATTCCGTTTCCCAAAAACGGAGAACGTAGGCAGGCAATTTGCACAGGCGGCTGACTTCGCCGATGCGGAAATACAACTTTTCAGGAATCAGTACGTCTTCAGTTTTCCTGTTCGTGCTCGACTTCCGGTTTGCACTCATGGACTGCTCGAAATATCTGGATTTTTGATTCCTGACTGCCGGCCAGATTGTCTGCACAAATGTTACGCGATTTCTAGCATGGACAGCACCCCAGAAACAACACCGGAATTGAAAGAACCAGCGCAGTAAAAAGGGCCTCCACCGCGGGAGGCCCCTTAACCCTCTTCCACTTCTACTGCGCTAATGCGGCAGTTACTTCTTTTTCTTTGTGGCCGCTTTTTTTGCCTTTTTCTTTGTTGCCATGTTTATTGACCTCCTGGAACCTTCTCCCTTGAAGGTTTTGGATTTGGGGCCCTTTTACTTATCCCGCCCTACAAATTGGGCGAGCAGCCTGTATGACACAAGATATTGCGGTGTACTGTTAAGCGTTGTCAAGAAAAATATCTTGTAGAAGAGCGGATTCTTTGCTTATCGAGTTTTCGAAGAACTCATTTTCACCACAGAGGCGCAGAGAAATTTGTAATCAGGTAAATGGTAATCGGGGAATCTAAAACCACAGCGTCGATTTTCGATTATCCAATTACCGATTACAAATCCCGATTGTCCTCTGTGTCTCTGGGCCTCTGTGGTGAAATAGATCCGTGAAGAAACGCGATCCCATCGAGCTCGAGATTTTCAAAAACATTTTTCACTCCATTGCGGAAGAGATGGGAGCGGCGCTGCGCCGGACTGCGTTCTCGCCAAATATCAAAGAGCGCCGTGATTATTCTTGCGCGGTGTTCGACGGCGGAGGCGACGTGATCGCGATGGGCGATCACATGCCGGTGCATCTCGGGTCGATGCCGATGTCGGTGCGCGCCGCGATTAACAAACTGCAACTCGGGCCAGGCGATGTGGCGATGCTCAACGATCCGTTTGAGGGTGGAACACATCTGCCGGACATTACGCTGGTCGCACCGGTATTCATCAGCGCACGGCGTGGAAAGCCGCTGCAGACGCGGGGCAAGCGCAGTCCTGACTTTTACGTAGCTTCGCGCGCGCATCACGCCGATGTGGGAGGAATGTATCCGGGATCAATGGGAATCTGCCGTGAAATTTACCAGGAAGGATTTCGCATTCCTCCGGTGAAACTGATCCGGGCAGGTGAGGTCGATCGCGATGTGCTCGCGCTGCTGCTTTCGAATGTGCGCACTCCGGTGGAGCGCGAAGGCGATCTGAATGCGCAGATCGCAGCGTGCCATACAGGCGAAATACGGCTGCGGGAGATTGTAGAGCGTTATGGTCTAGCGCGAGTGAGAGGGCCCGCTTCGGATCTCCTGGAGTACTCCGAAGAGATGATGCGGGCGTTTCTCGGGAAGATTCCGGCAGGACATTATGCAGCGGAAGATTTCCTGGATGACGATGGCGTCGGCGAAGAACCGGTGAGAATTGCAGTCGCGATCCGAATCGAGAACCAAAATGACGGGCGAGGGTGCCCGCCCCACCGCGATGACAAGAAGATCGCCGTTGTTGACTTCAGCGGTTCCTCGCCACAGGTTGCAGGCAGCATTAATGCTGTCGAAGCAATTGCATACTCTGCGTGCTTCTATGTTTTTCGCTGCCTGCTCCTGGAGGATGTTCCGGCGACGGCGGGATTGATGAAGCCGATCGAGGTGATCGCGCCGAGCGGGAGCGTCGTGAATGCAAGACCGCCAGCGGCAGTGGCAGGCGGCAATGTGGAAACCTCGCAGCGAATCGTCGACGTCTTGCTAAAGGCGCTCGCGCTGGCGTTGCCCGATCGCATTCCGGCGGCTTCGAGCGGAACGATGAACAATCTCACCATCGGCGGAATCGATCCGCGCACAGGCGAGCCGTTCGCGTATTACGAAACTATCGCGGGCGCGACTGGCGGGCGTCCGACAAAGTCCGGCGTTTCGGGCGTGCACACGCACATGACGAACTCGCTGAATACACCGGTGGAAGCGCTGGAGTATGCGTATCCGTTTCGTGTGACTGAGTATTCCCTGTGCCGGGGCAGCGGCGGAGACGGAACACACAAGGGCGGCGACGGAGTCGTGCGCGAGATCGAAGTACTGACCGATGCCGAGGTGACGATTCTTGCCGATCGTCGTAAGACGGCTCCGTATGGGCTCAGCGGAGGCGAACCGGGGAAACGCGGTCGATCTATCGTGATCCGCGAGAACGGAACGACAGAAGAGCTCGCGGGCAAGACCAGCGTGCGTCTGCGGCGAGGCGAGCGGGTGCGGATCGAGTCACCGGGCGGCGGAGGATGGGGGAAACGTTAAATCGTTTCACGTTTCTCGTTTCTCGTTTCTCGAAGAGCGCAAGGCAACGTGGAACTTGAAACGCGAACGTGAAACGCCGCCGAACCACACCCGCCACGTTGTTCTCTTTGCCGAAGTGAGGCAACATGCCACTGAATCCTGCAAAAGGAGCACTCACGATGCATCGGATCAAGTCGGTTGGTGTGATGTCGGTAGCGAAGGTAATGGGACTTATCTATGGCGCGCTCGGACTGCTGATTGTTCCTATCTTCCTGGTCGTCGGGCTGGCATCTTCGATGGCGGTCAGACAAGCACAAGCTGCGACAGGCGCAAATTTTCCGGCTGCGATGGGTCCGATCTTCGCCATCCTGATGGCGATTGCGGCGCCGATTATGTACGGGCTGATGGGATTTGTGATGGGCGCGATCGGAGCATTGATTTATAACCTGATCGCTGGATGGGTTGGCGGGATCGAAATGGAACTGGAAATCGCGCCGATTCAGACGGTGCTGCCGGTGCAGCTACCACCTCAGCCTCCGTTGCCACAGGCTCCTTCGGCATGAGCGTGCTAGAATCGCAGGTTTGCCTCGCCACAGTTTTTTCATAAGGACGCGCGAATTGATGGCGCTCGGCCGGGCAACGAAGGATTCAGTATGGCTGACACAATGCTGGCGGTAGTAAAGCCGAACCCGGCGCCGGGAGCGGAGATCCGCCAAGTTAAGGTTCCTGAGATTGGCCTCAGCGAGGTGCTGGTAAAGGTCGACGTGGCCTCGGTCTGCGGGACCGATCTTCATATTTATAACTGGGACCCGTGGGCGCAAAACCGCATTCATCCTCCTCTCATTCCTGGACATGAATTTTGTGGGCACGTGGCCGCCGTGGGAAAAGAAGTGACCACGGTGAAGGAAGGCGACTTCGTCTCCGCCGAAATGCACGTGGCGTGCGGCAAGTGCCTGCAATGCCGGACGGGCGAAGCGCACATCTGCCAGCACGTGAAGATAATCGGCGTGGACGCAAACGGCGCCTTCGCCGAGTATGTAGTGATTCCGGAATCAAATATATGGAAGCTGGATCCTTCGATTCCGAAGGAATACGCGTCGATCCTCGACCCGCTGGGGAATGCCGTGCATACCGTGCTGGCAGGGGATATTGCGGCGAAGACGGTCGCGATCACCGGAACGGGGCCGATTGGCTTGTTCTCGATTGCCGTTGCGCGTGCCTGCGGAGCGACACAGATCTTTGCGATTGAGACGAATAAATACCGGCGTGCAATTGCGCAGCAGATGAAAGCGGACTTCGTAATCGATCCGACGGTGGAAGATCCGAAGCAGATCGTGATGGACGCGACGGAAGGGATCGGCGTGGACGTGGTGCTGGAGATGGCCGGGCATCCGAGCGCGATTCGAACGGGGTTCGATATCCTGCGGCGCGGCGGACGTATTTCACTGCTGGGAATTCCCTCGCGGCCGATCTCGCTGGATTTTGCCGACGACATCATCTTTAAGGGCGCGACGATTCAGGGAATCAACGGCAGGAAGATGTATCAGACGTGGTATCAGATGACCGCACTGCTGAAGGCTGGGAAGCTGGACCTGCATCCGGTGATTACGGATCGGCTGGCGATGAAGGATTTCAACAAAGGCATGGAGCGGCTGAAGACGGGCGAGGCCAGCAAGATCCTGCTGTATCCGAACGGGACTAAATAAAACCAGCCACGGATTTGCACGGATTCCCGCGGATCATTCATGATTGAGTTTGTGCTGCGAATTTCGGATTACATTGTCGGTTTGATCCGTGAAATCCGTGGCGGAGGTTTTCTTCATGGCCACGTCCACTCCTACTCGCACTAATCCTCTTTCTTATCTCCACGATCAACTTGAAGACCTGAAGGCCCGGGGAACGTACTTCCGTCTGCGGGTGCTTGAAGATGAGCAGGCGGCGGAGTGCACGTTTGACGGCAAGATGGTAATCAATCTGGCGTCGAACAATTATCTGGGGCTGACCACGCATCCCAAACTGCGCGAGGCGGCGCTGGAGGCGACGAAGAAGTACGGCGTGGGCTCGGGCGCAGTACGCACGATTGCCGGGACGATGTCGCTGCACATGGAGCTGGAAGAGAAGATTGCACGCTTCAAGAACGTCGAAGCCTGCGTGGTCTTCCAGTCGGGATTTACGGCGAATGCGGGAACGGTGTCGGCGCTGCTGGGCAAAGAAGATTTCATCATCTCGGATGAGCTGAACCATGCGTCGATCATTGACGGCGCACGGCTCTCGCGCGCGAAGATCCTGGTGTTCCGGCATAAAGACGTGGCGCATGCGGAAGAGCAGCTTGCCAGCGTGAAGGATCAGCCAGGGCGGAAACTGGTGATCACTGACGGCGTGTTCTCGATGGATGGCGACATTGGGCCTCTGCCCGGCTTGTGCGAAGCGGCGGAGAAGTACGGCGCCATCATGATGGTGGATGACGCCCATGCATCGGGCGTGCTGGGAAGGAATGGGCGCGGGACGATCGACCACTTCAATGTGCATGGGCGCGTGGATGTGCAGGTGGGGACGCTTTCGAAGGCGATTGGCGCTTTGGGCGGATATGTGTGCGGATCGCGCGACCTGATTGAATTTCTATATCACCGCGGAAGGCCATTTTTGTTCTCGACGTCGCATCCGCCGTCAGTGGCGGCGACGTGCATCGCTGCTTTTGATGTGCTCGAGCAGGAACCAGAGCGGATCGAGAAACTGTGGGAGAACACGCGGTTCTTCAAGAAAGAGCTTGGGAACCTTGGCTTCAACATTGGCGGGAAGAATACTCCGGCGAGCGAAACGCCGATCACTCCGATCATCGTGGGTGAAGGGCGGCTGGCGATGGAGTTCTCACGCGAGCTGTTCAAAGAAGGCGTGATGGCGACGGGGATTGCGTTCCCCACGGTGCCGGAAGGAAAGGCGCGCATCCGGACAATTATGACGGCGACACATACGCGGGAAGAATTGGACCGGGCGTTGGACGTATTGAAGCGTGTGGGAAAGCGGTTGGGGATTCTGTCGTAAGGCGTGAGCTATGTGATCAGAAGCTTGCCCACTCGAGGGCGAGTGGGCTCCATCACTAGACTTCTTCGATCAGCCGAGCCAGCAACGCGGTTCTGCGCACAAGTTCTGAGATCAGCACCGATTCATTACGTGCATGGGCACCTTCGCCGACGGCACCAAGGCCGTCGAGCGTGGGAATTCCGAGTCCGGCGGTGAAGTTGCCGTCAGAGCCGCCACCGACGGAAGCTTCGTCCAGGTGCCAGCCGATTTCGCTGGTGATCTTCTGTGCCGTGCGAAACAGCTTTACAACCTTCTCGCTGCGTTCCAGCGGAGGCCGATTGATCCCGCCGGTGACTTCCAATTGGCAGCGCGGATCGAAGGGTCGCAATGCTCTAAATTTGCGGTCGACAGTTTTCGCCTGGCCGATAGCGGCAATACGCAAGTCGATATCGGCCTCAGCTTGATCAGGGATGACGTTGCCGCGCGTACCGCCGCGAATCACGCCGGCGTTCACGGTGATGCCTTGTTTCAGTTCGGTGAACTTGGCGATTTCAAGCAATTGTTTGGAAAGCTCGAGAACAGCACTGGCGCCCTTTTCAAAATCGAGACCGGCGTGTGCCGCGCGACCTTTTACCTTGAGTGTGTAATCGCCGACGCCTTTACGTGCTGTCTTCAGCGCGCCTTCTAAGCCATAGGAAGGTTCGATGACGAGTACGGCTCCGCATTTCTTAGCGACGGATTCGGTGATTGGGCGCGAGCTTTCGCTGCCCACCTCTTCGTCGGTCACCAGGAGCACGGTGACGGGTCTTGGTAATTTGCCGTGCGCTCGGCGAAGTGCTTCGATGGCGAAAATCATCTCCACGATGCCGGACTTCATGTCGAGAACACCGGGCCCCCAAAGGCGTCTGTCGGCCTCGCGAAATGGCATGGTTGCGAGCGTTCCGAGGTCCCAAACAGTATCGAAATGGCCGAGCAAGAGTACAGGGGTGCCTTTGGAGTCGGAGGCAAAATCGACCTGAAGGTGTGCGCCGAATTTGCCACCGCGATGGAAGTGAACCTGGCCACCGATTTCGCGGAAAGCCTGGGCCAGACGTTCTCCGAGCAGGTCGACAGATTTTTTATGATGGCTGGGGGATTCCATCTCCACCATACGGCGGATACTCTGGACCATGGCGGGCTGGCGAGTCTCGAGGTATCGGATCAATTCGCTCAGCTTGCCAGTGTTAGTTCGCAGGCGACTCCTCCCACCCACGCCAACAGAAGGCGAGGGTGGGGCACCCGCGGGCTTCGTTGACTTGCCAGCTACTCGTTTTACCCCAGCTGAGGTTCGTTTAGTGCGTGCCTTTGTCATTGGCCTCGATGGATTTCGTATAATTCACGTTTGCCCTGATATTGCCTGTTCTGACTGTATGTGTGAACTTGGCTTAGTAGGTTCGGGCGCGAAATTTTGGAAAATGCACATGACTGAAACCGAGCAGGGTACTGCCGGCACAAATGAAGCTGTGAAGACTACGCTGGATATCGTCGAGATCCAGAAGATCCTGCCGCATCGCTATCCGTTCCTGCTGATCGATCGCGTGATTGAAATTCAGCGGAAAGAGCGCATTGTCGCGTTGAAGAACGTAACGGTCAATGAGCCTTTTTTCGCAGGCCATTTTCCGGGCTTCCCAATTATGCCGGGCGTGCTGATGGTGGAAGCGATGGCGCAGGCAGGCGGCGCATTGCTGTTGACCGAGATTCCCGACCGCGAGCACAAGTTGATGGTGTTCACGGGAATCGAGCGAGCGCGCTTCCGCCGTCCGGTAACTCCGGGCGATCAACTGAAGATCGTGGTCACCGTACTCGCGTGGCGCAGTATGGCGGTGCGCATGCAGGGAGAGGTTTTTGTCGGAGAAAAGCTGGTCGCGGAAGCGGTGATTACGTGCCGCCTGGTGGATCGCGAGCCGCAGGCAAGCGCTCCCGCCGCCGAGCCGAAGGAATAAGGAATAAAGACTAGCGGTGGGCGCTCCCAGCCGCAAAGAGTTCATGTCCATACATCCAACAGCCATTGTGGATGCCAGCGCGAAGGTTCCGGCATCCTGTTCTGTCGGACCCTACTGCGTGGTCGGCGCCGATGTTGAACTCGGCGAGAACTGCGAACTTATTTCGCATGTGGTGATTCACGGTCCTACGCGCATCGGCAACAACAACCGGGTCTTCCCTTTCGCTGCGCTCGGCACTGAGCCGCAAGATATTTCCTACCGTGGAGAGCCAACGCGGCTGGAGATCGGCGACGATAATGTTATCCGCGAGTACGTCACCATTAACCGCGGCACCAATAAAGGCGGCGGGACGACGCGGATCGGCAGTCATATTTTGATCATGGCGTACACGCATGTTGGCCATGACTGCCAGATCGGCGATCACGCGATGCTGGTAAACGCCGCTACGCTCGCCGGACATGTGACGGTCGAGGAATATGCAGTCGTAGGCGCTCTGTGCCCGGTGCATCAGTTTGTGCGGATTGGAACGCATTCCTATATCGGCGGCGGGACGACTATTACGCAGGATGTGCTGCCCTTCTCGATGACCAGCGCCGTGCGCGATGTGCACGTCTTCAGCTTTAACAAAGTCGGACTGGAGCGACGCGGCTTCAGCAAAGAACGGATCAAGCAACTGCATCATGCTTACAAGATTCTGCTGGCGTCGAAGCTGAATACTTCGCAGGCGCTGGAGAAGTTGAAGAGCGAGACGGAGCGCAGCGAGGACGTGGAGATGCTGATTAGGTTTATTGAGACAGCCCAACGCGGGGTCATTAAGTAGTTGCTAGTTGCACGCTGCGGGGATTTGATTGACCTCTTACTGCAGATGCCTCGCTCCGCTCGTCATGACAACAATGGAGGATTTTCTCGACGGGGGCGTAGGCGTCGGCAACTACAGAGAATCCGTCGAATGATAAGAAGTAATAGACCTGGTCAACGACGTACTTTTGGGACAGCTAACAACTGGCACTGACAACTTCCGCATGAAACTAGGACTAATTGCCGGCAACGGACGATTTCCCTTCCTTGTGCTCGAGGCGGCCAAGGGACGCGGGATGGAAGTAGTGGTTGCCGCCATTAAAGAAGAGACGTTTCCTGAGATCGAGAAGGCCGGCGCTGCCGCGGTTCACTGGATGTCGCTGGGTGAGCTATCCAAGCTGATCGATACGTTTCGTCGCGCAGGGGTCGAGCGTGCGGTGATGGCGGGGCAGGTCAAGCATAAGCAGATCTTCTCCAGCATTCGTCCAGACTGGCGACTGGCGAAGCTGCTGCTTTCTCTGGGAAGCCGCAATACGGATTCGCTGATCGGCGCGGTGGCTAAAGTCCTGGCGGATGAGGGCATCACGTTGATCTCTTCGACCGAGCTGCTGGAGCCATTGCTGGCGAAGCCGGGCGTACTGACGAAGCGCCGTCCCACGGAGCAGGAGAGGAAGGACATCGCGTACGGTCGCGACGTTGCACGTCATCTGGCGCAGTACGATATTGGCCAGACGGTGGTGGTGGCCGGAGCAGCCTGTGTCGCGGTGGAAGCAATGGAAGGCACGGACGCGACGATCGAGCGCGCAGGCCATATCATGGAAAGCCTGGCAGACGGGGGCGATGCCTCCACGCTGGCGCGTGACCTGGTCGTGGTGAAGGTTGCCAAGCCGAATCAGGATATGCGGTTTGATGTTCCGGTGATCGGCGTAAGGACGATTGAAACGATGCAGCGAGCCAACGCGACCTGTCTGGCGATCGATGAGGGCAAGTGCCTGCTGATCGACGGCGATGCCATCATCGACGCAGCGAACCGAGCCGAGATCGCCATCCTGTCTGGTGAGGAGAAGAAGAGATGACGGAAGTAGAGCGAATCGCAGATCAGATACGGCGCGCTTTTGAAGGCGATGCCTGGCATGGACCTGCGCTGATGGAATTGCTGCCCGCCGTCAATTCGCTGGTTGCCAATGCTCATCCGGTGAACAACGCACATAGCGTCTGGGAGATCGTGAATCACCTAACAGCGTGGAAGCGGGCAGTGCTGCAAAGAATGAATGGGCAGGCCGTAGAACTGATCGGGGAGCAGGACTGGCCCACGGTCCGCGACGACAGCGAAGAAGCCTGGCAGAAGGCGCTGCAAGATCTTCAGGAGGCGCAGAAGAAATTGTATGACGTGGTAGTCGCTCTTCCCGAATCACGCCTGGACGAAATAGTACCCAACCGCGATCACACGATCCGTTACATGCTGGTGGGCGTGGCGCAGCATGAGCTTTACCATGCCGGTCAGATTGCCGTTCTGCGAAAGGCCGCTGTTTCCTGATCCCCGCAGTGTCGAACGACAAAACAATTCGAGTTGCGGTAATTGGCGCCGGAGCCTTCGGCAAGAATCACGCACGCGTATATCACGACCTGCAGGCGGCCGGCATTGCCGTGGAGTTGGCAGGAATCGTGGACACGGACGCGAATCGAGCGGGCACACTGGCAGCTCAGTTCGGGACCAAAGCATTCGCGAACCTTGATGGCTTGTTCAGCGCTTGCGCGGTCGATGCGGCCTCGGTAGCGGTGCCGACGACGTTGCACCTGCCAGTGGCGAAAGCAGCGATGCAGGCGGGACTCGACGTTCTGATCGAAAAGCCGGTAGCAGCGACTTTGGCGGAGGCCAATGAACTGGTTCGGGTGGCGAAGGAGACGGGGCGCATCGCGCAGGTCGGGCATTTGGAGCGCTTCAATCCCGCAGTGCGAGCCACGTATCCGCTGATCACGCACCCGATGTTTTTTGAAGTGCATCGATTGAGCGTGTTTGGGCCGCGTGCCCTCGATGTCGACGTTGTGCTTGACCTGATGATTCACGATCTGGATATCGTGCTTTCCTTCGTGGATTCGCCGATTCATGAGATCCGTGCAGTGGGATTGCCGATTCTGTCGCCAAAAGTGGATATCGCGAACGTTCGTATCGAGTTCGAATCTGGTTGCGTCGCAAATCTCACCGCCAGTCGTGTGAGCACCGAGCGCGTGCGTAAAGTACGGTTCTTTCAGCCGCGCCAGTATATTTCCGTGGATTACACGCGCCAGGATCTACTGGTTTTCAGCGTAAGCGATCAGGCTGGGGTTGAGGCGCTTGCCCGGATGCAAAACACCGGAGGCGGTGGACAGCTATCGGGCGCGGCGATTCTTGCGGGCGCGGGGGTGAGCATGTCGAAACCGCAAGTGATCCCAGAAGAGCCTCTGAAGGCTGAATTGCAATCGTTTCTGGGCGCGGTGCGGTCGCGCACGAAGCCGGTGGTTTCTTTGGAAGATGGACGAACTGCGTTGCGAGTGGCGCTGGAAGTTTTGCAGCATATAGAGGAGCACAGTCGCCGGGTTGGATTAGCGGCGCTTGGATCTGCTCCGGCGAAGTGAAACGAAACTTCATTTGATGTGAAGGGTTGGAACGCCATCATAGACGCGGAGCAGGGTCTCTGGTTTGGCGACGAAGGCTGCTGGCCCGTATAATCAGCATTCCGCTTATCCCGGGTGGTTAGAGGTCGCACTATTTCTAATTCTTTCAACCGTTTGCAATGGGACGGAACGGCAATTCCGGCGTCCGATTCTCAACAGCACAAAGATGTCCTGCTGATAAGCAAGGGCTACCTTCGCGCTTTTCCGTTGGGCCGAATCCTCGCTGCGTTGTTGTCCGTTCTGCTGTTGCTGCCTTGCCTCACGATTCCTGCGGAAGCGCAACAGGAACTGGTGGCAGAAATCAACGTCCACGGCAATCGCCGTATTCCGACCGACACAATCAAGTCTCGAATGTTCACCAAGCCGGGAGACGTCTACGACCAGAACAGTATTGAGCGCGACTTCAATTCACTGTGGAACACCGGCTATTTCCAGGACATCCGTATCGAGCGCGAGCCATCCCCCAAGGGCTGGATTTTGCATGTCTATGTAAAAGAGAAGCCGACGATCCGTGACATTCAGTATCAGGGTCTGAGTTCGGTTTCGCAGTCCGACGTGCTCGATCGTTATAAGCAGGAAAAAGTGGGTCTGACGCAGGAGAGCCAGTTCGATCCCACGAAGGTAAAGCATGCGGAAGTAGTACTGAAAGCATTGCTGGCGGAGCACGGACGGCAATTCGCAACGATTCGCACGGAAGTTCGCCAGATTCCTCCGGCTTCCGTCGGCATTAACTTTATCGTGAAGGAAGGTCCGAAGGTCAAGGTTGGCAAGATCAAGTTCGAAGGGAATAAGGCTCTCAACGCGCGCTATCTGCGCAGTTCCATGAAGAACCTGAAGCCGATCGGCATTCCACACAGCATCTTCCTGGAAAATCTGTTCGCGAAGACCTACGACGCCAGCAAACTGGAAGAAGACAGCGAACGCGTTCGCGACGCCATGCAACAGAAAGGTTATTTCAAGGCGGTCGTGCAGGAACCGAAGACGAACATTCGCGATACCAAGGGAATCACGTGGTATATGCCGTTCAAAGTAAGTCACGGCAAAGTGGTGGATATCACTCTTCCGATCTCTGAAGGAGATCAATACCGGCTGGGGAGCATCAAGTTCACCGGCAGCAAGGTAGTGAAGAACGAGGCCGCACTACGCAAGCTGTTCCCGATCAAAGACGGAGATGTATTCGACATTTCTCTGATGCGCAAAGGCCTGGAAAATATCCGGAAGGCATTTGGCGAAATTGGGTATATCAACTTCAGCGCCGTCCCCGACACCACAATCGACGAGCAGAAGAAGCTGGTCAACATCGTGGTCGATATCGACGAGGGGGCGCAATTCTACGTTCGGCGCATTGAATTCACAGGAAACACCACGACCCGCGACAAAGTGATTCGCCGCGAACTGGTGCTCGAAGAAGGAAACGTCTACAACTCACGACTGTGGGAGCTGAGCTTGCTTCGCCTGAACCAACTGGGCTACTTCGAAACACTGAAGAACGAGCAGGATTCGACATTGAAGACGAATAACCAGGACCACACTGTCGACATCACGCTGAAGGTGAAAGAGAAGGGAAAGAACAGTATCGGCTTGAACGGCGGTGTCAGCGGACTAGCGGGTTCGTTCATCGGCCTGAGCTATCAGACGAACAACTTCCTCGGCCTGGGCGAAACACTGGGTGTGAATCTGTCCTATGGACAGTATCAGCGCAATCTGTCGTTCAGCTTCATGCAGCCATATCTGTTCGACCGGCCGCTGCAAGCGGGATTCACGGTCTTCAATACCAAGTACAACTACAACCAGGCGCAACAGCTGGCGGTTCAGACAAACCAGCAGTTGAACCTGCCGGATTCAATTGAGCAGACCCTGCAGAACTTCAGCCAGACGAGCACGGGATTCAACGTTTCGCTTAGTTATCCGATCAAGCGGTCGTTCAAGCGAATTGGACTCACCTACACGCTGAACACCACCACGTTGCAGGTGTTCAGCAACTTCTCTCGCTTGTACTTCGAGGAGCTGAATTTCAGCAACGTTCAGGGGCCGAATGCGCTGAATGGAATCGTGACCAGCGAGGTCACGCCGAGTTTCAGCTTCAGCAACATCAATAACGGCATGCATCCGAGCGGCGGTCACAGCATCACATTCGCCAGCCAGATTTCGGGTCTGGGCGGAACGGTAGCCGCGGTTCGTCCGTTGGTGGAATATAAGCAATACTTCCCGATGAAGGGACTTCGTCATAACAAGGAAGGCCACCAGGTGCTCGGATACCGGCTGCAAGCGTCGTTCCTGTCCGGTTACGGCGGAAAAGTGGCGCCTCCGTTCGAGCGCTTCTATATGGGCGGCGATACAGATCTGCGCGGATTCGATATCCGGTCGGTTTCTCCGATCGCTTTCTTCGTTCAGACGGCGAGTTTGCCTCTCGTCAATCCGGACGATCCGTGCATCGCAAACAGCGGTATTCCCTGCTCAGGGGTTCCGAAGGACCCGAACAATCCGAGGCGCGGAACCTGGAACGTTCCGGTTCCCGTTTATCGCGTGATATTCCCCGGCGGCGACACGAGCATCGTCGGAAACCTCGAATACCGTATACCGATCGCCGGACCGGTGACCTTGGCGCCCTTTATCGATACCGGTTTCGACATGGTGTTGCGTCCATCTCAGCTGCAGATCAACCAGCAGCAGCTAAGTTTATTGAATAACACCCCATTCGGGTGCGCCAGCCTAGATAGGAATTTCAACTGCGTCAACACTGGGTCAATCACGTCGTTCAGTCCGAACGTGAACATCGTTAGCGGCACGAATTATCAGCCGCGGATGTCCACCGGATTGGAACTACAGGTCATCATGCCGATTGTGAATGCACCGTTCCGCATTTACTACGCATACAATCCGCTGCGGCTGAATGAATTCGTCAACACGCCGAGCCAGATCACGAGAGACATGTTCCCAGCTGGAAGCGCGGGCGATATCACCTTCCAGAGGGCGATCCAGTCATTCGTGCCTGGATACGCGCTGAAGGAACCAAAGAAGACGTTCCGCTTCACGGTAGCAACCACGTTCTAATGTCGCAGAGCCCGCTCCCCTTCGGGATCGGGCTCATTGCGCGTTCCAGATTAGTATTCAAACGGCCAGCTCTTGCGGCTGGCTTACAATGAATCAATCTGCACAATGATTGCTTCTCCCGATAAGACGGAGCGCCCCGAGAACGGCGCTTCCGGCTTTAGCTTTACTCAGCGCCTGAAACTAACGGCAATTACCTGGTCTGCCTATCTTCTGATTTGGCTTCTCGGCCCCACTTTGCGCTATCAAGTCTCACTGGCTGCAGGGGGACCCCCGGATCTCAATTTTCGGCCCACTATATTTGTATTCTGGCATCGCTGCATCCTGCCGGCGTGCTACGCGTTTCGCAACCGCAGGATTGCGGTCATGACCAGCAGCAGCTTCGATGGCGAATACATCGCTCGCATCATCGAGTTGTTCGGTTATCGCGCGGTTCGTGGATCGAGCACCCGTGGCGGCGTTCGCGCGTTGCTTGGGATGCACACTGAAATTGAGGAAGGCCGGTCGGTGGCTTTCACCATCGACGGCCCGCTTGGGCCGATCTATGTTGCTAAGCCCGGCCCCGTTCTGCTGGCGCGCAATACCGGAGTTCCGATCGCTGCCTTCTATGTTGCGCCAGAACGGGCGTGGGTCCTGAAGTCGTGGGATCGGATGCTTATCCCGAAACCATTCTCGCGGGTGAGCGTTCGGATCGGGCGGTACATCCGGGTGCCCGAAAACGCGGACAGGCAGGAGCTCGAGCAACTGCATGCGACCATGCAGGCTGCACTGGAAGAAGTGCAAGCAGAAGGCGAATCTGCTTTTCGCCAAAGTTGATGGCCCCGCCATTCATTTGACAGTCAGACCTGCTGAAATTTACAGTCATTCCTGAGTTCGTCCGACAATCGGGCGGAATGCTCTTTTCCATCTTCGGTTCGCGCGCTCTGATTTAAGAGCTGGGAAGCGGGTGAGAATCCCGCGCTGCCGCGCAACTGTAAGCGACCGGAGGCCCGCGCCTCCGACAGCGATTGGTCACTGTGGAAACACGGGAAGGCCAAGCGCGATTTGAATGTCGCAAGCCAGGAGACCGGTGCGAATCGCCAACGTCAACAACCTTTCGCGTGAAAAGGAGGACGAATGCGCTGGTTGCGCACCGCAGTTGCTTTTTTTATCTTCGTCAGCGGTCTATGGGCCGCCGATCTCAACGTCAAAGTCCTGGATTCCCAATCCGCCGTAATTCGCGGCGCTCGTGTCACCGTTTATCGCTCTGGATCGAAAACCCCAGCAGCCCTGCAGAGCACTTCGGCCGAGGGCATGGCGATTTTCGCCAATCTCGCTGCCGGGAAATATGAAGTACAAGTGCTGGCGCCAGGATTTGCACCAGAAACAATCAAAGCGGAGGTACCCGGTGAAGCGCTCAGCGTAAAGCTGTCGGTCACGGCAGAAACGCGCAATGTGGTGGTCAGCGCTTCGCGAACGCCGATGCCGGAAGACGAAGGCGGCGCGCAAACGGCCAGCCTGAATGAAGCGCAAATTCAACTGTTGAATCCAACGGCAACGGTGGATGCTTTGCGGTTTCTGCCAGGGGTCGTTATCGGCCAAAACGGACGGACGGGAAGCCTGTCGTCGTTGTTCGTTCGCGGAGGTGAGTCGCGCTACAACAAGGTGATCGTCGACGGCGTCACGGTCAACGAAGATGGCGGCACGTTCGACTTCGGTGTGGTGCCGATGCAAGAGATGAATCGTCTCGAGCTGGTGCGTGGCGCCGATAGCACCTTGTACGGTTCCGACGCGATGACCAGTGTCGTACAGACGTGGACCGCGAGCGGCAGCACGCATACGCCAGAACTTCGATTCGGCGCGGATGGCGGTAACTTCTCTACTGCAAACGGTTATGCTTCGCTCTCCGGAGCACGCGGACGCTTCGACTACAACGTCTTCGCCAATCAGTTCGATTCTCAGGGGCAGGGCATAAACGATGCGTACTCCAACTCGTCGCAAGGGGTGAATTTGGGCGTTTCTATCACGCCTAAAATCCTGCTGCGCTTTCATGCGCGACACTCCAACAACTTCACCGGAGTACAGTCGTTCTGGGATTTCAACGGCCAGCCATATATTCCGCCGGACACGGATCAACGGGCACACCAGAACAATTTTTTAGCCAGTACTGAACTCACCATCGAGGCTTCATCGCACTGGCAACATCGAGTCAGTGGATTCGAGTACAACCACAAGCGTGACAACCAGGATACGTTCATGGATCCGGGGCGCGTATCGCCGTTATTCGGACCGATCGACTTCCCGTTCGACAGCGTCGCTAATTTGAATCGCGCTGGACTTGAATACCAGGGCGATTGGCAGCCGCGCAGTTGGGCACACACAACGGTGGGTTATCGCTTCGAGGATGAAAACGGGTTTGTGGGCGATCTGACGGCGCTGCCGCTCAGCCATGGTCTGCGGCTGAATCATTCGGTATATGGTCAAGAAGCGCTGCAGCTCGGGAGGCTTTCGCTGATCGGCGGATTGCGCTTCGAGCACAATGGCAGCTTCGGCAACAAGGCAGTACCGCGAGTGGCAGCCAGCTATCTCGTACGTCGGGGAAATGAGCGGCTGGCTGGAACCCGCCTGCGGTTCTCATATGCGCAGGGGATTCTCGAACCAACGTTGGAAGAGTCTTTCGGAATCGGTGGCTACGGGATCATTCCGAATCCCAATCTACGACCGGAACAGAATCGTGCTTTCGAAGCTGGCTTCGACCAGAGCTTTGGATCGCGAGGCCGCTATGCTGTCTCCGGAACGTACTTCAATAACTTGTTCACGGATCAAATTGCGTTCAGCTTCGATCCGACGACGTTTGTTTCGCAATACGTGAACGTCAATAAAGCCCTGGCGCATGGAGCCGAGTTGGAACTGCATGCACGGCCCTTGACGCGGATTTCAATCGACGGTGGATACACGTATTTGTCGACGCAGATTCTCGACCAGCCCTTTGCCAGCGACCCGCTATTGGATCCCGGCCGTCCGCTGCTTCGCCGACCGAAGCATTCTGGAAACCTGCTGATCTCCTATCTGGGAACACGCTGGGGAGCGAACGTCGCTTCTAGCGCGATGACGCGGCGCCCGGACTCTGACTTTGAAGGTCTGCAACCGCCGGTTACATACGCTGCCGGCTATGGGAGGCTGGATCTGAGCGGTTGGTACGCGGTGAGCAGCCGCGTGACTGCCTATGCGAATGTCTACAACGTGACCGACCGCAAATACGACGAAGCCGCCGGATATCCAGCGCTCCATACCAATTTCCGTGCGGGTATGCGGTTCCGGATCGGCGGAGATTAAGTCGCGAGGAACGAGAATTACACCCAGGTAGATCTCGGGGGGTGGCTGGTAGCAAGTAGCCGAAAGAACCGGAGCTACAAGCTACCCGGCTACCCCAATTCGGGTGGCTCTCCTACGTGAGGTCGGCCTTCGTCTCGTCACACCTGCTGGCCGTTTGGGCACTCAGTTTCCCAGCGGCCCCTCTTTTTGGTACAACTGTTGCTTGCGCTCATGCCCATCGAAGACAAAATAGCAGCGGCCCGCAAGATTGAGGGATTCCTCAAAACCATCATTCAGAACGGCGACTTCCGGCTTCGCTACCGGATCACCATCGACCCGCCGGTTACCGACAGCCGCGACTGGGAGCGGCCCTCTATCCTCGTCGACCTTTCCGGCTCGGACAGCCGCTTGCTACTGGCGCACAATGGCGAACTGCTGCGCGCCGTTGAATTGCTGGCGATCGAATCGCTCGACCTGAAACACGATGAGCACGAGAAGCTGATCTTCGACTGCATGAATCACCGTTCGATGCGGTTGGAAGAATTGCGACTCGCTGCCAATGTGGCCGCCGAGCGAGTCCGTGAAACCGGAAGACCGTATCGTTTCGGACCTATGTCTTCACGCGAACGACGCATGGTGCACCTTGCGTTACGTGACTTCCAGGATCTGCGCACCGAAAGCGAAGGCATGGGCGCGGAGCGCCGTGTAGTGGTTTTCCCGAAGGACTACAAAGGTGCAGCGCCAAGCCAGCCATCGTTCCGGCGGCGGTAGTCTGTGTAAGGGCCAGGCGATCCCGCCTGTCCGTCTGATACGCGGATCACTACAATAATTCAGCAACATGAATCTCGACGACACCATCGTCGCCATCTCTACGCCTCCGGGGCGTGGAGGCATAGGCATTGTGCGTCTCTCCGGTGCAGAAGCGCGCGCGATTGCCGCGCCCATGCTCCGCTTGCCGCGTGAATTGGAGCCCGGCCGTGCGATCTTTGGTGATCTGGTTGAACCCGCGACGGGAGAGCGAGTCGATGAAGTTGTGGTTACGTTCTTCCAGAAGCCGCATTCCTACACGACGGACGATCTGGTGGAAATCGCCGCGCACGGATCGCCGGTCGTGCTGCGGCATGTAGTGGAGCTCGCACAGGCCGGAGGAGCCCGGATGGCTGAACCGGGGGAGTTCACGATGCGCGCATTCCTCAATGGCCGCATCGATCTCACGCAGGCCGAAGCCGTGCGGGATCTCATCGATTCACAGACTCTGTATCAGGCGCGCGTGGCCGCACAACAACTTGAGGGCGCGCTGTCGCACCGGCTGCAACCGATCAAGCAGAAGCTGGTCGAGCTGATCGCGCTGATGGAAGCGGGAGTCGACTTCGCGGAGGATGACGTTCCGGTGCTGGCGGCGGAAATTATTCTTCGGCACATTGACGAGGTGCGCGCTGGATTGTCCGAGCTGCTGCGATCCTTCGCGTATGGGAAGCTCGTACAAGAAGGTCTGACGCTCGCGATTGTGGGGCGCCCCAATGTCGGCAAATCAAGCTTGTTCAACAGACTGGTGGAGCGCGAGCGCGCCATTGTCACCGCAACTCCCGGAACGACGCGCGATCTGGTGAGCGAGACGGTCGCAATCGGCGGCATTCCGGTGAAACTCGTAGACACTGCCGGGATTCGCAAGGCGCTGGATGAAGCGGAGAGCATCGGTATTCGCAAATCGATGGAAGCGCTCGCCGACGCCGACATGGTGCTGTTCGTTCTCGACGCGACGCAGGCGGTTCATGAAGAAGACAAGACATTGCTGCGACAGATCGAGCAGCGGCGCGCGATTGTGGTCGAGAACAAGGCGGACCTGGCGGGCAGTGTGTCAGCCTTTGATGGCGATGGTATTCCGCGCGTGCGGACATCTGCGCTGACCGGCGAAGGTGTAGCTGAACTTCGCACCGAGATTTTGCGCGAGATCAGTGGCAACGCCGGTGTGCAGCCCGAAGCTGCTTTTCTCACCAACATGCGCCAGGCGGGACTGGTTGAGAGCTCAGTGAAATCAGTTGATGCCGCGGCTGCTTCCACACGCGCCCAAGTCCCGCACGAGATGATCTTGCTTGATCTCTATGGCGCGCTGCGGTCGCTGGACGAGATCACCGGCGCGACGACCGCCGACGATATCCTGAACCTGATCTTTGGAAGCTTCTGCGTCGGAAAATGACTAATATATTAGTTATTATTGCGTAAATTCTGTTTATTGCCTAATATATTAGCCATGATAACCCTCGCCGATCTTGGGCTGAGGATCGTTTCCTCGCGCAAAGAGAAACAACTCACACAATCTGAGCTTGCCGAAAGAGCCGGAGTGAGCCGTCCGACCATCGACTTGATTGAAAACGGGCGGGCCTCTGAGATTGGCTACTCGAAACTCGTCAGAATTCTCGCCGCGGTTGGTCTAGAGCTCCAGCTCCAAAACATAGCACCTCAGCGTCCGACCCTCGACGATCTCCTGAAGGAGGAGTCAAACGATGATTAGGGTATGGACGGACCACAAGCCAGCCGGGCTGCTCGATCGCAACGGCCCGCGCGGTAGCACATTCGCCTATGTTGCCGAGCCGCCCGCGAGTCTCGCTATTTCCGTAACAATGCCGATTCGTCTCGCCTCTTGGGACACGCCTGTGGGCGTGGCGCCTATATTCGAGATGAATCTGCCCGAGGGCGCCTTACGCGAACGCTTGCGATTGGCCTTCGCCAAAGCCACGGGAACCTTTGACGATCTCGATTTGCTGGCGATTGTTGGTCGATCACAGCTGGGGCGCGTTCGCTACACCGGCGACAATGAGCAACTCGACGAAGATGTTCCGTTTCAGTCCGTCGATGAAATTCTCTCGAGTCGCCGCGGTGGAGAGTTTTATCGGTACCTGGTCGAGAAATTTGCGACCTCGTCGGGCATTAGCGGAGTACAACCGAAATTCCTGGTGCGCGATGAGCGTGTATTCGCAGCTGATCAAGGGTCAAAACGTGCACTCTCACCTTCATTTCGAGGCGCCACCCACATCGTGAAATTCTGGGATCCTAATGAGTTCCCTCAACTGGCTGCGAACGAATTTTTTTGTCTTAAGGTAGCTGAGCGTTGCGGTTTACAGGTGCCACCCCACCGACTCGCGAAGGACGGAAGCTCGCTGGTAATGGACAGGTTTGATCTGCGCTCGAATGGAACCTATCGAGGGTTCGAAGATTTCTGTGTTCTAAACGCGCGACGCACAGAAGAGAAATATCGCGGCAGCTATGAGACGAATGTGCTGAGAAGGTTTCAGCAGTTTGCGAACTCGCCGAATATTCTGCAAGAAGGGCTGCAGCTATTCACTCTTATTGTTCTGAATTGTGCGATTCGAAACGGCGATGCGCATTTGAAGAATTTTGGAATCGTCTATGACGACGTAAAGGGGGAAGCCTTTCTCGCTCCAGTCTATGACCTGGTTACGACAACAGCGTACATGCCACAGGATCGCATGGCGCTTACCTTGAATGGAACAAACCAGTGGCCGTCATCGAGAGATCTGATTCGTTTCGGCGAAGGCCGCTCTTTAGGTACCCGACGAACATTGACGGAAATCTTTGAACGCATCTGCGATGCATTATCCGACACGAAAAAAGACGTTCTGGCTTACCTCAGAGACCATTCTGAATTCGCTGCGGTCGCGGACCAGATGATGAAGCAATGGGAAATCGGGCGGGCGTCTCTCACCTTGCAAAGCTAAGACCGAGGCCAGTAAGGAGAGCCTTACTTCACTCCGAGCATCACCTTGGCTTCCGTGATTGGATCCTGATTGCCGCGGTGCACGATGGTGTAGGTATTCGTGCGCTGGATGGTGTCGCCAATCTTCATCGTCTGTACAGGACCGGTGGTTTCCAATTCGACGTACGGGGCGCGGTCAGGATTGGTGTAGAGATAAGCGCTGCAACCTCCGCTGGGATAGTCGCCGGCGGTGCGCTCCGAGTCGATGCGCACAATGTAATCAGCGCCGACCCATAGAAGGCTGCTGCTGTCGGTACCGATATTGATTTCTTCTTTCGGGTCGCGCGTGAGGGAGAGCAGTCGTCCATCGACCTGGATGTCCTTCGGTGCTGGGCCCATGAGTTGTTTGTATCCGCCGGGAAACAGCGGCTTCGCGGGCAGCAGAGCAAAAATCTGCTGGGGATCGTGCATCTGCGTGATCACCCAGACGGCAACGTTCACTGGATTGCCGCTGACCTTGCGATATTCCGTCGTGATGGTCATAACCGTTGCTTCCGGCTTTAAAGACACACGCCGGACGACTTCAATGCCATAGTCGGAGTCAGGCTTGGAGGTCATGACTACGGTGTCGGCGTCGATTTTGACTTCCATAGGCTTTGCGTCGAAGCCGGAAGGCGGAGGCCAGCCGCGCCCGATGGTCTGCGGCCAATCTTCCTGTGGAGCGGGCCAAGTTTTGTCGCCTCCGAAATTCTCCCACTCGTCTTTCTTCGCGTCTGGGTGCTTGCCGAATAGATCGGAGTTGGCCCAGAAGACTCCGGTATCATCACCGGTCATGCGGAACTGCATAACGCGAGCGATCGCTGGAACGATGATCGCCTCAACCTTGCCATTGCTCATGAAGTAGGAGTTCGTCCATCCCTGGTAATCGACTGGAATGATTTTGGTGGAAGCAGCGCCTGCTTGAGCGAATAGAGCGGAGCCGAAGACTGTCATGGTGAGTGCCAGCGTGAGAAGGCGGATTATGCCCATCGCGTACAGTTTAATCCGAGATGCTGTTCGGTTCGAGAATTAAGCTTTGCCGACGGCCGCCGCCTCAGGAAAGGCTTCGACCAGCGGAAACCCGCGCTCTTTCCAGCCATTAAAACCGCCAGCCAGAGGATGCACGCGCGTAATTCCCTTTTTTCGCAGTAGCTGCGCCACACGGGCGCTAGTGGCTTCGTGCGGTCAAGTACAGTACAGGACTATTTCGCGATCGCGTGGAATCTCGGCGGCACGAGTATCCAGGTCTTTCGGGTCGAGGCGCACCGCTCCGGGCAGGGTTTGTGGATAGGCCAGGAAATCGAGCGCATGGCGAAGATCGAGGATATAGACGGGCTTGCCACGGTCGAGCATCTCGCGGACGGCTTCCGGTTCGATGCGCTCGCGCATCAGCTGGTGCATAAACGCGCGCCGCTGCTGGTACCGGCGCAAGAGATAGGCAGTGAAGGCAAGCACGAATAGGACAATCACGCCGTTGCCAAGGCGCTCGGAGAAATATCCAATTCGCTCGAGCTGGTTGCTGAAGAAATATCCGACCAGGATGAACGAACCGGACCAGAGCAGACCTCCGAAGGCTGACCACGTTGTGAAGCGCCAGCGAGGCATTCCGGTAACGCCCGCCATTGGCGGCGCGGCCGTGTTCAGGCCGGGGACGAATTTGGCCACCAGCAGAGAACGCGCTCCGTAGCGCTGGAAGGTGTCTTCGGTGCGGCGGACGCAGGAGTCGGGCTCCAGGGAAATCTTGCAGAGGAAGCCGAGGATGGAAGCTCCGCGGCGGCGTCCAAGTTGATACCAGATGCTGTCGCTAATGAGCGAAGCAATGGCCGCGAGAAAGAGCGTGGTCCCGAGCGTGAGCTGACCCGATCCGGAGAGGGCTCCGGCGGCCAGGAGAATCGGGAACGCCGGGATCGGCAGTCCGATCTGTTCGGCCAGCACCCAGAAAAACAGGAGCACGTACCCGTGCTGGGCAACGAATTTGATGGTTTCACTCAAGACCGATTGTCCAGCGCAAGGCTTCGCCGGATTTCACCCCAATAGCGAGTGTAAATGTAGATGACGGATCGGGTGATTCAGGCGCCAAAAAGAATGCCCCTGCGGGAGCTTACGAAAGTGCCAGCAGGCCTTGAATTGCAGACTGAAGATTTCAGATTGAAGAATCAGGAAGTTCGGGGAGAGGAAGAAACGAGCGACTAGCTAGTCCAGTGTTGGATTGGCCGATAGCAGATAGCTGTTCAACCGACAGCTTTAGAAACACAGAGTCCCGAGGTTTTGTGGTTAAGCTCGTTCGTCTCGCCCAGCAACTCGCTTTAGACCCTCGCTCGCCTTCTCTGAACCCCTCTTGCGAGTATGATTCAGCCGACTGCGCTCGGGTTCCGGGCTTATCACCAACCGGACAAACCAGCCCAACCCCTCGGGACTCTATCTCGCCTTTGCTTAAGTCCCCTGTTCTCGTCAACCAGCGCTTCGCTAAAGACCGTCGCCTTACCCTGCTGAATTTCATCCCTTGCGGGTTGTCCTTCAATCTGATTCGGCTTCAGCCCCGGTACTTGGCACCAACTGCAAAAACTCAGGAACTGTCAAAGAACGAGTATGTATTTACGTCGACTATTTTTAGAGTCAAGAAAATCAGTAGAACTTTATCCCTTGTGTTTTCAGTCGAGTGCAGCTCGTCCACAGCCCCATGACAGAATTTGGTGCAGCCAGATCTTCAGACGCAATACAGAAACCCGCGGAATCCGCGGCTTTCGCCGTCATCAATCAGGTCAGATCGCCAAACAACGTTTCCCATTAGCAAACATCCAATGTGAAAAAATGCGGACAATTCACGACTGGCGCGGCTTTTCGCATTCGCGATCCGCGGCGTTAGCGCGGAATTTCCGCCGCCGCACCTTCAGCAACTGCCTGGCGCAGAGCTGCGCGGGCCAGCAGTCGAGTGGAATCGAGTGTTGGAAGGGGTGAATTTGCAGGGGTGATGATGAGGGGGATCTCGGTGCAGCCGAGAATGACGGCATCGCAGTGATCCTCGTTCGCGAGGCGCGTGATCACGTCGATGAAGTAGTCGCGCGACTGGGACAGGAATTGTCCGCGCACCAGTTCGTCGAAGATGATGCGGTTGATCTCGAAGCGTTCTTCTTCGGTCGGACGCCGGAATTCAAGACCGCGTTCCGTTAGCTTTTCCGGGTAGACGGCGCTGTCGACCAGCGACTTAGTTCCGGTCAGCCCCACTCGCTTGTGCCCTTTGCTGACTGCCTCTTCCGCCACTACTTCCGCGATGTGCAGCCACGGCAGGGGTGACTTGGGCCGCACCAGCGGCAGAGCCTGATGGATGGTGTTATCGGGACAGATGAGGAATTCGGCTCCGCCCATCGCCAACTTGTGGGCTGAGTCGAGCATGAGATCGGCTACTCCCTGCCAATCGTGGCGTGCAAAGCAGTTCATGTAGAGCTGGAACGGCGGCGTGTGCAGGCTGACTTCGGGGTGCCCGTGCTTCCCCAGGAAGTGCTCGCCTTCCATACAGATGGTGCGATAACAGAGCGCAGCGCCTTCAGCGGTGCAGGCTACGATCCCGATGTGCTTCATGATTCGCTCACTCCAATTCGGCAGAAATCAGGAACTCCGATGAGTCTGCATCCCACCAAATGCTGAGTACGTTTGGCTTGCAGCAGACCTGGCAGTCCTCGACATACGATTGCTTGCTTCCGACAGATGGATCGACGTCGGTCTCGTTCTCTTCGCCACATCCCGCACATTGAAAGCTTGCCTGCATTCCTGGCTTCTCATTAGACGAGTCAAAACGGCGGGAGTCACAGAATCGCAGCCCCTCGTCTGAACTGGTACGATTAGTGTATCGGTATGTGGGTTTCTGCTAAACGTTTGAGCATCGTTCTGCTGGCAACAGTTCTGTTTACGCTGGCACAGTCGCCGGTTATCGACGAAGTTCGGACCGCGGTCGCACGCAACGATTTCCAGACGGCTGCACAGATCGTTCAGAGCTATCAGAGCAAGCGCGGCGAGACGCCTGAGTTGGCAGAGGCCGTCTCATGGCTGGCGCGTGGTGAATTAGCGAACAAAGACTACGCCGCCGCGGATCAGTATGCGAAGAAAGCGTATTCCCTCGCAACCCAGCAACTGGCGGGACGTTCGGTCGATGTGAATGAGAACCTGGCGACTGCGCTCGGCGCCGCCATAGAAGTCCACGCGCAGGTGCTGGCCGCTAAGGGGAACAAGCCCGCCGGCGCGCTGTATTTGAGATCGCAACTGGCGAAGTACGGATCGACTTCGATTGGCGATCGCATCCAGAAGAACTTGAACCTGCTTACGCTGCCGGGGAGCCCGGCTCCGGCGCTTGATGAAGCGCGCTACATCGGCGCGAAACCGCCCACACTTGCTTCCCTGCGTGGCAAGCCCGTGCTGATGTATTTCTGGGCACACTGGTGCGTCGACTGCAAAGCCGAAGTGCCGATTCTTGCGCGACTGAAGTCGGAATATGCGGGCAAGGGACTGACGCTGATTGGCCCAACACAACTCTACGGCGCCATCGCGCAAGGCGAGGACGCGCCACCGGCTGCGGAGATGAAGTATATCGAACAGGTTCGTGACAAGTACTATGCGGATTTGCGCGACGTCCCGGTGCCGGTAAGTGCAGCGAATTTCAAGCGCTATGGCGCGAGCACGACGCCAACGTTGGTGCTGATTGACCGCGCTGGTCGTGTGGCGATGTACCATCCCGGGCGCATGACTTACGACGAGCTGCGCGCCAAGATCAATGAAGTGGTCAGCGGGAAGCGCTCCTAGAATTCAAAGTGAGCGCGCAGGCCTCCAACAAAGACGGGGCCGCGGGCACGGTTGTAGCCTGGATTGTTGACGTGCTGGACGTCCGGCCCGAGATACAGCCCCTTCCAGACATGAGCCGTGTAGTAGCTTTCGAAAATGGTTTCGCGGCCGTAGGCCAGTCCGCCATCGCCCAATAGAAATCCAAGTCCGCCGAGCGCGAGATACTTCTGGTGGTCTTTTTTAATAGCGTTGGAAACGAATGCCACGCCGGCGCGGTCGAACTTCCGGTTCCAGCGATGTCCGTAAGCCCCGAGCCCGACCTGGACGCTCTGGTCGACCTCGGTGTAGGCATAGGATTCGGTCTTGCCGCTATTCCAGCCAAAACGGCCATAAGCGCTGATCCAGGGAGTGAGCTGCTGCTCCACATTGAGGGCGAAGCCGTATTTGCCGGTCACTTGCAGGGGATGGGCGGTGATCTGGGGCGTATCCGTGAGACCGGCCAGGAAGCTTTGATTCGCAACGCGATAGAATCCCATGTTCGCGGTGTTGTTATAGGCGAGAATGCGCACCACGCCATTCTTCGATACCAACCCGCGATGCAGGATGAACTCGTAGTTTTCGGCGCGAGCCAGGTGAAGGTTCCACTGCAGATCAATTCCGTTTGCGACGGTGGGCATGAGCGCTTCCGCAAAGTGAAATCCCCAAGCCGGACTTTCGTAGGCGACGATCGCGCCGATGGTGTAGCCGCGAGTGTCGGCGGCATAGTCCCACGCGCCGTTATTGTCGAGGGTCCAGTTCATGAATTGGAAGTGGCTATCGGTGCCAATGGTATTCAGGTCGAAGAAGTCGGCCATGGAGAATTTGCCGAAGCGAACTTCTATGCGGCGCGCCGGCAACTGCGTGAAGCCGGAGAGCGGTCCACGATCGACTTCGACCTTGTTCTTGCTGAGCGCGAAAACCTTGTGAACCATGGCGCGCGCGAGATAAGGCGACTGGCCGAGGTCGGGATTGCGCACGACATCCAAGTTCACAAAGCCCGCAAGCCCGAGCGCGTCGCTCAGCCCGCGGCCCCCAGTTTCCTCGACATCAACTAACAATTCGGTGGAATCGTTCAGCTTCAGGCCAGTGAACAGCGTCATCACCCGCGACGTAGCTTTCTCATACCGATTGTGAAAGCTGTGAGGCCCGCTAAACGTGGCGTCAAATGGCGGGTTGGCCTGAAAGATGAAGTTGATTTGCCCCGAGATCCAATAGCGCTTGTCAGGATGAGGAAAGAAGGTCTCGGGATCGTGGGAATCGGGGGCATCGGCCTGCTGCTGGCGCTGCTGCTGTTGTGGCTCTTGTTGCTCCGGTTGCTGAGCGTAAGAGGGCGTCGCGCAGGAGAGAACCAGCGCAAGGACGAGCGGGAGCATGAGCCGTCGCATCGACTTTCGAGGCCTGGTCGAATTGGAAATCGTGAATTCCACGCGGAGAGCAGCCCTTATTTAGTTCACAGTCATGTTTCATACAGATGAATGACGTCTTCGAGAGGTGAGAAGAATCCGAACGAGGAGACCAGAATCTCCTGGTGACACAGGCTACTCAGAGTCCAGCTAACAGCTTGGAGCCAGAGCGATCACTCTCAATAGGGTAACTACTGCCACCTTAATGGTGCCCTGAAAATCGAGTCAAATAAAAAAGTCGTAAGAAGAACAGTGGGAGAGAATCAGTGCTCGCTTGCGAGGCTGGAGGAGTTCGATTCGGGCTCGGCGGTGCCGATCAGGAGCGCAAGATTGTTGCCGCTCCAGGTAAAGCCGATAAAATCCTTATCGTGCGCACAAGAGATGTTTGGGCCCGGCTTCCCCGCGACTTCGAGCCTTTTCAGAATGGTTCCATCTTCGCGGCTGATTTCGTAGAAGGCGTCTTTCCTCGCAGGCATCTCCTTGGGGGGCTGCTGATTCAAGAACGGCGATGCGGAGGCAGGTATGGTACGGACGTAAAGAGCGGTTTCAGAAGCAAGCACGCTCCCGATGACCTCGTCTTTGGATAGTGCGATAGGAATGGCACGAATGGCGCCAGCTTCACTCACCTCCAAAAGCGGACCATGTGACCAGGTCGAACCAACGATGATGTTCGTTGCAGAAGACACAAACTGCACCTGTCCGAGGATCATAGGCGCGGTAGACGAGCTGTGCTTCTGCTCCTCCTGCGCCTTCTTTAGATCTGGAGGGAGATAGTCGTCCGGAAGTTGCAGGTATTGGAGTAGCGTTCCGTCCTCTTTCACCAAACCAAGCCGCGGTGATCTGCTAGCGCTGTCGAAACCGTAGGCCAGAAAGCTTCCGCCCGAAAATACTCCCAGAGACTGAATCGAAAAACTGTTATCGAGCTGAATCATCTGCTTGAAGTGGCCGCTGCGGTCATACACAAAGATGTAATTGTGGTGTTCTGCAACGTTCGCCTTCCACTCCTTCTTTTCGCCGTTTGGGAGGATCGCGTATCGGTTCCCTTCCTTGTATTCGGTAGCGCCACTTACCAGGAAAACCACCTCTGACTCGCCTAAGTAGCCTTCCCCTACCCGCAGGTCATAGAAGTTTGGCACCTGATCGAGTTGAAAGAAGTGGGCCTCACGAGAAGGGGAAATGGAATAAAACGAGGACTTTTTGATGTGAGTGTTTGGAGAGAACCCCACAAAATGCAGAAGCATAGTGCCGTCGGCGGCACACACAGGATCACCCTGACTCAATGGAGAAAAGGGGACGCCCGCCACTGGATCGCTCACTTTGAGGGAGATCTGATAGGCGGGAATCAACTCCTTGACGTTCTTTTCGGTCTTCTTCGTTGGAGGTTGCTCTGTGAAAGCGGTCAAGACCGATGCCAAAAGCAGCCAGCCCGCAAGCATCAAGCGCATATCTCGTTCTCCGACGCGCAACAATGTACTGCAAAAGTGGGCGAGCGATGTCTGAATCACTAGAAGTTTCATTTTCGCGGAAAAGGCGGGCGGACAAGAGTGTCCGCCCCACACGGGCCTGCACGTGATCTAGCTCAGATGGTCGTGTTCACGCGCGCTGATAAAATCTCTGGTCACACACAACTGGCAGGTCGTCATGACACGCAAAACGCATAAGTCGCATGAGTTACAGAAGCGGGCTGAAGAAATCATTCCCGGAGGAGTGGATTCGCCCGTGCGGGCGTTTCGCTCCGTGGGCGGAGAGCCGCCCTTCATCGCACGCGGCGAGGGGTCGCGCATATGGGATGTGGATGGCAACGAGTACATCGATTACGTGCTCTCGTGGGGGCCGCAGATTCTCGGTCACGCAGTTCCCGAAGTGACGGAGGCGCTGATTGAAGCGGCGAGGAAGGGCACGAGCTTTGGCGCGTCGACGCCGGGCGAGGTTGATCTGGCGGAAGCCGTGCTCGATGCGTATCCGTTTGCGGAGAAGGCGCGCTTCGTGAATTCGGGCACCGAGGCGACGATGTCGGCGATCCGGCTGGCGCGAGGATATACGAATCGCAAATACATCATCAAGTTTGAAGGCTGCTATCACGGACATTCGGACGCGCTGCTGGTAAAGGCGGGATCGGGTATCGCGACGCTTGGCATCCCAGGATCGGCAGGCGTTCCCGAGGAATTCGTGCAATTCACTCTGGCGCTTCCTTACAACAATCTGAACGTGGTGGAAGAGGCGTTCCGCCGCTACAAGGATCAGATCGCCTGCGTGATCGTGGAACCTGTGGTCGGCAATATGGGCTGCGTTATCCCGGCGAAGGGATTTCTCGACGGCCTGCGCTACCTGACGGCGCGCGAGAATGCGTTGTTAATTCTCGACGAAGTGATGACGGGATTCCGCGTCGCGTACGGGGGCGCGACGGAACTCTACAGTGTGCGGCCTGACCTGGTCACGCTGGGCAAAGTGATTGGCGGTGGACTGCCAGTGGGAGCGTACGCCGGTCCGGCGGAGTTCATGGACATGATCGCGCCCGTCGGCCCCGTGTATCAGGCGGGAACATTGTCTGGGAATCCGTTGGCAATGGCCGCGGGCAAGGCGATGCTCTGCTATCTGCACGATAACAATGAGATCTATGGACGTATGGAACGGCTGGCCGGAACACTGGTGAGCATGGTGGCGGAAGCGGCGCGCGACGCTGACGTTCCGCTCACGTACAACCGCGTGGGATCGATGTTCACATGGTTCTTCCAGGAAGGACCGGTGACTGACTGGGATTCTGCCGCGAAGAGCGATACGAAAGCCTTCGGGAAGTTCCATCGAGCCATGCTGGATGCAGGCGTGTATCTGCCTCCGTCGCAGTTCGAGGCCGCGTTCTTCAGCGCCGCGCACACAGAAGACGACGTCCAGCAGACGGTGGCGGCGGCAAGAGAGGCGTTCGCGGCGGTAACGGCGTAACGGAATCGGGGAATCGGGTGATTTGTAATCGGGGAATCTGAAAACCCGGGATGCTCATCCGTGAGCTTGGTCTCCGATTCCCCGATCACCTTTTACCCGATTACCCGATTCGCTTGCGCCTCTGTGGTGAAATAGCAGCATGAGAGCTGTCGTCCAGCGAGTAACGCGAGCTTCGGTGAAAGTTGGCGGCGAGACTGTCGGGCAGATCGAGAAGGGGCTGCTGGTACTGCTCGGAGTCGCGCAAGAGGACACCGAGGCGGACGCCGATTACCTGGCCGACAAGATCGTCGGTATGCGGGTATTTGAAGATGCCGACGAGAAGATGAACCTCGCAGTCACGGAAGTCGGTGGCGCGATTCTCGCCGTCTCTCAATTCACACTGTACGGAGACATGCGTCGCGGCAAGCGTCCTTCGTTTGACGCGGCTGCGCGTCCTGAGCAAGCGCGTAGGCTCTATGAGTATTTCGTCGAGAAGATCCGTGCAGCCGGCGTTCGCTGCGAGACCGGAAAATTTCAGGCAATGATGGAAGTGGAGCTGGTGAACGACGGGCCAGTCACCATCATGGTTGATTCGAGGAAAACTTTTTGATTGGTAAGAGGTAATTTGTAATAGGTAATTGAAAATCAAAGACGCGCAACCTAAGCGGATCCAAATTACCTATTACCATTTACCTATTACCAATCACCTTGAGTTGAGAATCGCGTCCGCCACTCGCACCGCGTCCACCGCTGGTTTCACGTCGTGTACGCGGACAATCTGCGCGCCATTCAGGATCGAGATGACCATCGCGGCCAGGCTGCCGTGGAGACGATCTTGCGGTGATGGCTTCTCGCCGTTCTTCTCCAGCGCTTTCGCGATAAAAGATTTGCGGGAGGTCCCGACGAGTAGCGGCAAGCGGAGGTCTTGCAATTCGGCCAGCCGATTCAGCAACGGATAGTTCTGCTCGAGATTCTTGCCGAACCCAATGCCCGGATCGACGACGATTCGCTTCTTCTTGATCCCGGCCAGTTCCGCCTGTTGCACGCGCTCGCGCAGCTCGCGCTTCACCAGACTGACAACGTCAGGGACAGCCGGAAGGTTCTTCCAGTCCTCGGGCGTACCGCGCATGTGCATCAGCACGAAGCCGCAGGAGAGAGCCGCGACGGCCCTCTTCATCTCAGGATCCCATTGCAATCCGCTGACATCGTTGACGATGTCCGCGCCGGCTTCGAGGGCGGCTCGCGCCACGGCGGCCTTGTAGGTATCGACGGAGATAAGTGCCTGCGGGCGTATGCGCTTAATTTCGCTGATCACGGGGAGTACGCGGCGCAGCTCTTCGTCGGCGGCGACCGCCGCCTTCTCGGGCGCAGGCTTGCCCGCCGTTTTCGCCGAAACTCGCGCTGCGGTTTCGACCTTAACCGCTTCGATCTTCACCCCGGGCCGCGTGGATTCGCCGCCTATGTCCAGGATGTCCGCGCCTTCGTCGAGCAAATGAAGGCCGTGTTCGACGGCGTGTCCGCGGTCAAAGAACCGGCCACCGTCGGAAAAGGAGTCGGGTGTCACGTTGACCACGCCCATGACGAGCGTGCGGCGTCCGAGCTCTATCGTGCGTTCGCCGACAGCCCATTGGAAGACAGGGCGCATGGGGCGATTGTAACGGAAGGTAACTGCCTGGAAAGGCGAAAGGCACACAAAACGGTGCTAGAATCCAAGCACGTTCATGCGCGGTTCACCCCATACCGCACGCCTGTCTATCTGTTTTCTGCTGCTTTTCTGTGCGCTCTCCGCTCCAGCCAAAAATCGGCCAAAGGTCGAAACGAATGCGTCGGGTCTCGCCGATTCGATCAACAAGATTTTGGAGCAGCCGGATGTTGAACGCGGATTCCTGGGCATTGAGATTGACTCACTGACGAACGGGAAGGTTCTCTACTCCTCGAACGAAGACAAGTTTTTTACTCCAGCGTCGAATACCAAACTGTTCACGACGGCAGCGACGATGGCCTTGATCGGCACCGACTATCGCTTCCGGACGACGGTGGAAACGGCAGGGACGGTCGACAAGTACGGCCGCCTGAATGGCGATCTGGTGCTGGTGGGGCGCGGCGATCCGAACATCTCCGGCCGGAATCTGCCGTACAACGTGCACACCGAGCGCAGCCTTCCTCCGATGCAGGTGTTGCAGCAGCTGGCTGATCAGGTGGCACAGCGCGGCGTAAAGTTCATTGACGGCGATGTAATTGGTGACGACTCCTATTTCGCCTTCGAGCGCTATGGTGAAGGCTGGGCGCAGGACGACATGGTGTGGGAGTGGGGCGCGCCGGTGTCAGCGCTCACCATCAATGACAATGTGCTGTTCGTGAACATTCTTCCGGCGGATCACGCCGGAGACCGCGCCTTCGTGAACATCACGCCATATGCGGAGTACTACCAAGTCGACAATCGCATCATGACCACACCGGCGGGGACGGGGCCTCGGAAGGTCTACATTACGCGCGAGCCGGGCGGAAGCCAGCTGAGCATGTGGGGCAATATCCCCGTGGATGATCCTGGAGCAACGGAGTCGCTGGCGATTGAAGATCCGGCGGCGTTTGCTGCGCAGGTGTTCCGCCAGATGCTGGAGCAGCGCGGGATTGTGATCTATGGCCGGACGAAAACAAAGCACACGGAACTGGCGACCCTTTCGACTTTTACCATCACAGCGTCGGCGCCCGCGAATGGTGGCGGCGGCGACCTGCCCTCGCGACCTCCAGCTATGCCGATGACTCTGGTGCTCGCCAATTATGAATCGCAACCGCTGTCGCAGGACCTGAGGGTCATTAATAAGGTAAGCCAGAACCTGCACGCTGAACTCATGTTGCGCTTGCTGGGGCGCGAAAAAGGGACTGCGGGAACCGTTCAGGCGGGATTGGAAGTCGAGCGTGCGTTTCTGACTCGGGCCGGTATACCCGCGGATCAGTTTGTGTTCTTCGATGGCTCTGGGCTGTCCCGGCAGAACTTGGTCACGCCGCACGCAATCGTCCTGTTGCTCAAGTACATCGACTCGCAGGTTTGGGGATCGAAGTTCATCGATACGCTTCCGGTTGGCGGAGTAGACGGATCGCTTGCGGATCGCCTGAAAAATTCGCCTGCGCAAGGCAGGGTTGAGGCCAAGACCGGATCTCTGGGGCACGTGAATACCTTGTCAGGATATCTGACGACGTTGAACGGCGATCGCGTGGCATTCTCGATCATGATCAACAACCATAACCTGCAGAACCGGCGAGCGACTGAGGTGATGGATCAGATCGTGAACACGGTGGTTGCGTACGGAGCTAAAAAGCACTGAGGCTACTTAGGGCGCGCCATGCGTACCCGGGCGCGTCCGACGGCAGCGCCTCCTGGTCCCGTAGAAGAAGGCGGTTTGCGCATTCCATCCAGCAGTTCTTTCAAGACCACGGCATTGTTCCGCAATTCGTTCTTCGCGGAAAAGATCAAAGTCAGCGGCTTGCGGCGGGTGGCCAGCTGATGTAGCTGGTCGAGTGCGGCGTTTGCTTCAGGATTCGTGAGTTCCTGCAGGTACTTCTTACGAAATGCCAGCCATTGCGTGGGGCGTTCATGGAACCACTTGCGCAGCTCATTCGAAGGCGCGACTTCCTTCAACCACAGGTCGATTTTGGCCGCTGCCTTGGTGACGCCGCGAGGCCATAGGCGATCAACCAATACACGAACTCCGTCGTGAGATGATGGTGAATCGTAGGCGCGTTTCAGTACAACCGGCATTGCTCTTTCATTCTACGGCTGGTGAGCGCCGCGAGTTCTTTCACCAAAGTGCATCGATGATGACAAAAGTAATCGTACAAATTGCGATCGTTTGTGTTGCGCTCGGGCTGCTGTTGGCGGCAGCAGGATGCAACTCCAGCAAACCTGAAGCCGCGACAACCCTCACCCCCCAACAGGTTGCGGGCCAGCAGATCTTTAATCAGACCTGCGCCGTATGCCATCGCAACGGCGAGCACGGACCGAATCTCGTGGGCCTCTACAAGAAGCGCTTCATGACCAACGGCATGCCCGTAAACGACGATCGTGTGCGCGATACGATTCGCATGGGCCGCGCCATGATGCCTGCCTTCGGCGATGTTCTGAACAAGCAGCAGTTAGAGGATGTAATCGCGTATTTGCACGTGATCTAGGAACATACGTCCGTGAGACCCTGAGTCGTCAGGCGGGCCGCGGTCATCGTACAATTGAGAAGAGCACATGAGCAGCCAGGTCCAGTTAATCCAGATCGAGACGGGTCCGCGTCCGCACCAGCGCAAGCCGGAGTGGTTGAAGGCGCGCGCCCCCGTTGGCGAGGGTTATCACGACCTGAAAAAGCTGGCGCGTGGACTGGGGCTGCACACGGTCTGTGAGTCGGCGCAGTGTCCGAACATCGGAGAATGCTGGAATCATAAGACCGCGACGTTCATGCTGCTCGGCGATCACTGCACGCGTCGATGCGGCTTTTGCGCGGTGCCCAAAGGGCACATGGAACCGATTGATTTCGACGAGCCGCGGCGGGTTGCAGAAGCTGTGGCTACGCTCGGCCTGAAACATGCGGTGGTCACCAGCGTGAATCGTGATGACGACAACGTCGGCGCCGCGCGCGTATTCGCCGACACGATCACCGAGATCAAGCGCGTGATTCCCGACTGCCGCGTGGAAGTTCTCATCCCTGACTTTCAGGGGCGCGAGGACTGCCTGCGCATCGTGATGGCCGCGAAACCTGATGTTCTGAATCACAACACCGAAACGGTGCCGCGCATGTATCCCGCGGCGCGTGCCGGCGCGCGTTACGAGCGCACGCTGGAGCTATTGCTGCGCGCCAAACAGATTGATGAAAACGCAGTCACCAAAACCGGCGTGATGGTCGGGCTAGGCGAAGAGATCCCGGAACTGATTGCAGTGTTCCGAGACTTGGCTGCGCGCGATGTCGACATATTGACCATTGGACAATACCTGCGTCCCTCGAAAGACCAACTCCCCTTGCAGCGTTTCTATACGCCCGAGGAATTCCAGCTCTTAAAGGAAGAAGCCCTGAAACTGGGCTTCCGGCATGTGGAATCAGGTCCACTGGTGCGCTCCAGCTATCACGCGCACGAGCAGGCTGATGCCACTGCACGTTTCTCGAAGACTCCTCTGTCAGTTGTTTAGCTGGCAGTGGTGGTGACTGGATCGATAGCCGAACCAAGTTCGGCAACTATTCATTGATTCTTAACCGAGCCTTCATACGCTGTTAAAGGCGCAGAGGTACAACCTCATCATGCGGGCACCACGGCGCAGTTTACGTGTACCTGGTCGAGTTCGGCTCCCTCGCTTTTTTTCATTTCCCGATCACATCCTGCAAAAGCTGTTGTTCCCCGATGCATTGCGGGAACTGTATTCGCGCGTGCAAACGAGCGATCAAAGCTGCATCTGGCAAGGCGTGTTGCACGAGATGCAGGTCGAGTGCGAAGTCAGCGACTCGGATCTCAAGAACATTCCCAGTTCCGGGCCGCTGGTCGTGGTTGCGAGTCATCCGTTCGGGATGATCGAGGGCGCAATCCTTGGAAGCACGCTCGCCCGCGTTCGTTCGGATGTGAAGGTGATGACGAACTACTTGCTGGCCGGTATCCCCGAGTTGCGGGCCGGCTGCATCTTCGTCGATCCGTTCCGCAACCGGCGAGCGCCTTTGCAAAACCGCCGCGGAATCCGCGAGTCGCTGGAGTGGCTGAGCAACGGCGGCGTGCTGGTGATCTTTCCTGCGGGTGAAGTTTCCAGTTGGGATTTGCGCACGCAGCGCGTTACAGATCCGAAGTGGAGCGACACGGCTGCGCGCCTGGCGCGCGCCAGCGGGGCTGCAGTGCTTCCCGTGTATGTGAAGGGCGAAAACAGTCTGCCATTTCACCTGCTGGGATTCGTGCACCCGCGGCTGCGCACAGTTCGCTTACCGCAGGAATTGCTGAATAAGCGCGGCAAGACGATTGAGATCAGCATCGGATCGGATATTCCGGCAAAACAGATTGCTGCGTTGCCAGAGCCGGAGGCAGCGACGCGGTATCTGCGGTGGAGAACGTATTTGCTGGCGGAGCGCAATCAGCCGGAGCCTAAGCTGCATCGGATTCGCCTACGTAAGCCCGAGCAGCCGCGCGAGGTGATGGACGCGATCGCGAAAGACATCTTGCGAAACGAGATTGCGCAACTGCCTCCATCCCAAAAGCTGGTCGAGTCGCGCGAGTTTTCCGTCTACACGGCGACGAGCGGGCAGATTCCAGCGCTGATGATGGAGATCGGACGATTGCGTGAAGTGACATTCCGCGCTGCCGGCGAAGGCACCGGGCGCGCGTTCGACCTCGACAGCTACGATTCGTATTACGACCACCTGTTCCTGTGGAGCAACGTCAATCAGGAGCTGGCGGGGGCATATCGGATCGGGCGCGTCGACGAGATTCTCGCAGGGCGCGGTGTGCAAGGACTCTACACCAGTTCCCTTTTCCGCTATGATTCCGAGTTTTTCCGGCGCATTGGTCCGGCGCTGGAATTGGGACGTTCGTTCATTTGCGAGGCCTACCAGAAGCAGTATTCGTCGCTACTGTTGCTCTGGAAGGGCATCGCTGAATATGTCGCGCAGCGACCAGAGACTGCGGTGCTGCTGGGCGCGGTGAGCGTCAGCAACAACTATCATGCAATCTCGCGCGAGCTGCTGGTGCGTTACTTCGAGACTCGCTTGGAGTCGGACGAACTGGAGCGGTTCCTGAAGCCCCGTATGCCATTTCGCGCGCGCCGGATCCCGAGATCAGATATTCGCGTGATCGCCAGTGCGCTGCGGACGGTAGAAGACGTTTCCGAACCCATCAGCGACATTGAGTTGGACCATAAGGGCGTGCCCATTCTGTTCCGCCAGTATCTGAAGCTGGGCGGGCGTCTGCTGGGATTCAATGTGGACCCGAGCTTTTCGGACGTAGTGGACGGGCTAGTCCTGGTAGATCTGCTAAGGACAGATCCCAAGGTGCTGGGACGCTACATGTCGGCTGAAAGCTTGAACGCGTTCCATAGTTTTCATGATTTGAAACGGGATACGTCGTTGAGCGCGACGTATCCGACGACGTTAGCCTGAAACGGAGCTGTCCAACCAGACGGACTCCACAGCACGGCGAACAAAAGGCCTGGAGAACGAAGCCGGGCCTTTCGTTTTTAGAGAATGCTATCGGCTGTCGGCTCTCGGCCGCGAGGGCAGCGGCGTCACTGCAGCACGCACATTAGAACAGTAAGAGCTTTTTCTTCTTTTTGGTGGACTTGTCCTGCTTGGACTGTTCATTACCCGCGACGTAGACAGGCTGGTTTTCGTTCGGGCTGGCATGACTATCGGTGAGGCCGGTGCCGGGCTTGATTTCGATAAATGCCTGTTCGCGAAGCTTCGTGAGATAAGTGCGGAGTGCAGGATCGGTGCGCTGCATGTACAGCTGATCCATGACCTGATTCTCGACATCTTTGTAAGCCGGAATGCCGGCTTGTTGATGGTCGAGGACTTTTAAGATCACGTATCCCTGCTTGGTTTCGATCACGTTACTCAGTTCGCCGGACTTCAATGCAAACGTGATGGTCTCCAGTTCTTTGGCCATGGTTCCAGGCCGGAACATTCCCAAGTCGCCGCCTTGGGCTGCGGTGGGACCTTCAGAATCTTTCTTAGCAATTTCGTCGAATTTCGCTCCGGCTTTCAGTTGCGCCAACAGATTGTCTGCTTTTTTGCGCGCTTCCTGCTGCGCTTCAGGCGTGGGCTCAGGAGCTTCTTTGCCGGGCTCGGCGGCCGCGGTTTTGGGGGCGACCAGGATTTCAGCGAGGTGGACCTGTTCGGGGTGCTCCATTTCAGCCTTGTGGGCTTCGTAAAAGTCCTGCGCCTCTTTGGGAGTGATCTGGATTTTGGAAACCACTTCCTTGGAGATGACGTTGCGCTTGATCAGATCGTTCTTGAGGTTGTCTTTAAATTCTTCGTAAGAGATGCCCTGCGCCTGGGCGGCTTTTTCGAGTTCTTCCATGCTTTGCAGGTTCATGCTTTTGCGGATTTCGTCGAGGCGCTTGATGAGTTCCGTCTGGACATCAACTCCAAGCTCGTCACCTTTTTGAAGAAGGAGCTGCGAATCGATCAGGTCGCTGAGGATATCCTTCTCGTGCGCGGCAAGCTCGGCGTCGGTATTGCCAACGGCGCTGCCGGCACCAGCCGCACGTTGCTTCAGCTCAGCTGCCATTTGGTCGCGCGCTTTTTCGACGTCCATGTGAGTAATGATGGAGTTATTCACGCGGGCGACGATTTCTTCGACGATGACGACATTGGAACCGTTGGTGTTGTCGGCACCGAATGCGGTCGCACAAGCGAGAACGGTCGCGAACAGCGGAAGGAGGTACTTCTTCATAGGATCCTGCCAGAACTCGGGATAATTACAGTTATTTTACATGAGCACAGGAGCGAGCGCCGGGTTGCTCTTGAGCGGTTCGCACCTAGCAGTTAGTAATTAGCACTTAGTCCGTCAACTCGGTTGGGGTGAAGCATGGAACGGAAGGCGCCGAAGGCGGAGTGTTGCGTGCTAGTTGCTAAGAGCTTCGCTGTAGAATCTTCCCGTGTCCACCAACATTCGTTCGTACGCCAAGATCAACATAGGTCTGCGCATTGGTGCGCGCCGGGAAGACGGATTTCACGAGTTGCGCACGGTGTATCAGACGATCGCGCTTCATGACGTGATTCGCGTGCAGACTGCGAGGGGAATGGGGATCGAGATCCGGTGTAAGAACCCCAAGGTTCCGGACGATGAGACGAATACCTGCTGGCGGGTGGCCGAACGTGTGCTGAAGGCGCTGAAAAAACGCGCCAAGGTGAGCATCACGATTACGAAGAATCTGCCGGTACAAGGCGGACTAGGCGCTGGTTCTTCGAATGCGGTGGCGACCATGCTGGCCCTGGAACAGGAATTGGGAGAGCAACTGGAAACGGTGCAGAGACTGGAGATTGCCAGGGAGGTTGGGTCGGATCTGCCGTTGTTTCTGGTGGGAGGGACGATTCTGGGAATTGGGCGGGGCGAGCAGGTTTTCCCACTGCCGGATTTGCAATCGATCGATTGCGTGGTGGCGACGCCACCGATTGCGGTGTCCACGCCTAAGGCATTTGGGGACTGGGACGAGAAGTTCGATCCGGCGCGAGACTCGAAAGGGAAATTGACCCAGGCCAATGCGTTCGGTACAATCAACGAGTTCAGTACCAGTGTGTTTGCCTGGCTGATGGGTACCACAGCCGGTGTTCCCGCCAAGAGCGGGGACCGGGCCGAGACACCGCTTCTCGACCTCGTCCGTGCCGGGATAGAAAACGACTTCGAACGCGTCGTCTTTCCTCAATATCCCGAACTACGTGACGTGAAACGTGTGTTGGAACGCGAAGGCGCGAAGTATGCCTCGCTCTCCGGCTCTGGATCGGCAGTCTACGGACTGTTTGAGAGTGCGGAAGCTGCGGACAACGCTGCTGCCAAGTTGCAGGCGAAAGGCGTTCCAGCAGAAGCGACGAGAACACTGGGACGCGATGAGTACTGGCGAGATATTTGGGTCGGGTAATCGAGTCTCATTAGTTGGAAGTTAGGGATTGGGCGGTCGACTAATGGTAGGTCAAGTGCCTTTGGAGCACTTTGTCTAGGTTCGAATCCTAGCCGCCCAGCCAAAGTGATTTGTAATCGGGTATGGAATGTCGATGAGCGTAGCACCAGAATTAGCCAAACCAGGCAATCCCGGTCAACAGACCGCAACGGCGGTAGACGCGATGGCGACAGCAATTACACCTGCTCCGGCAGAAAAGAAAGACGATCAGGCGCAGCCGAAGGGCGAGCGCAAACCGCAGCGCCGTATCGACGAGAAGTTCAAGATCTTCTCGGGCACGGCAAACCCCGAACTGGCGCACGAAGTCTGCAAGCACCTGGGCATGGACCTGGGGCAGACGATGTCGCAACGCTTTCAGGACGGTGAGCGTTACGTGCAGATTCTGGAGAACGTGCGCGGCACCGATGTGTTCATGATCCAGCCGACTAGCTTTCCGGTGGATGAACACATCATGGAACTGCTGTTGTTTATCGATGCGTTCAAGCGCGCGTCGGCACGGCGGATCACTCCGGTGATCCCGTATTTCGGGTATGCGCGACAGGATCGTAAGGACAAGCCGCGTTCGCCGATCTCGTCGAAGCTGGTGGCGGATCTGCTGACGACAGCGGGCGCGGATCGTGCGGTGATTGTGGATCTGCATGCGCCGCAGATACAGGGCTTCTTCAATATGCCGGTGGATCACCTGTTCGCGTCGCCGGTACTGGTCTCGTACTTCAAAGACCAGAATCTGCCGGATCTGACGGTGGTTTCGCCGGATGCGGGTGGCGTGGAGCGCGCACGCTTCTTTGCGAAGAAGATGAACGATTCGGCACTGGCAATCGTCGATAAACGTCGTACGGCGATGAATGTAACGGAAGTGATGCACGTGATCGGCGATGTGCAAGGGCGGACGTGCCTGATTCTCGATGACATCATCGACACGGCCGGAACGCTGGTGAAGACGGCGGTAGCATTGAAGGAAGCGGGCGCAAAGCGAATTGTGGCGTGCGCAACGCATGCGGTGCTATCGGGTCCGGCGACGGAGCGACTGGCGCAGTCGCCGATCGAGCAAGTGGTGGTAACGAACACGATCCCGCTGACGGAGCAGGCGAAACGGGATTTGGCAGGGAAGGTCAAAGTTCTATCGATTGCGGGCCTGATTGGCAGCGCGATCAAATCGATTCATGAAGAGACATCCGTCAGCAAGCTGTTTGTCTGACGATTCAGAGTTGAACTGAAGGAATTGGAAGGAATATGGCAACTGCAAACGAAACTCTAAATGTGAAAGCCCAGCCGCGGAAAGAGCGTGGCAAGAATGAAGCCCGCCGTCTGCGCCTGAAGGGCGTCATCCCCGCCATTATGTATGGCGCGCAAAAAGATCCGGTGGCGATTGCCGTCGATCCGAAGCAGATCAACAAGATCCTGCGTTCTGATTCGGGCGCGAACACGATTTTCGATCTGAGCGTCGATGGCGAGAACAGCAAAGTGATGATCGTCGACTACCAGCACGAGCCGATCAAGGGATCGCTGCTTCATATCGACCTGAAGCGAATTGCGATGGATCAGAAGCTGAAGCTGGAAGTGCCAGTATTGCTGAAGGGCACTCCGCAGGGAGTGAAGACCGAAGGCGGCATCCTGGAACAGCTGCTGCGCGAAGTGGAGATCGAGTGCTTGCCGGGCGACATTCCGGCTCACCTCGACGTAGACGTCACCAACCTTGCCTTCGGCCAGGTATTGCGTGTGTCCGATCTGCCGCACATGGAAGGCAAGATCAAGTTCCTGACGGACGAGAACATTCCAGTGGCGCATATCACGTCGGTGAAGGAAATCGTGGAAGTAGCTCCGGTGGAAGGCGCGGAAGCTGTGGCTGCGGCGACTCCGGCCGAGCCCGAGGTTATCAAGAAGGGCAAGCAGGAGACGGAAGGCGCTGCCGAGGGTGGCGAAAAGTCCGAGAAGAAGGAAAAGAAGTAACGGCATGTGGCCAGCTCGAAATGGTTGGCCACAGTCGTTCGCCTTCGCGGCGAAAAGAGCGCGAAGGTGGATGGTTCAAGCGTGAAACTGATCGTTGGTCTTGGAAATCCTGGCATCGAGTATCAGTTCACGCCGCATAACCTGGGCTTCCTGACGATCGACCGATTGGCCGAGCAACTGGGAGCGCAGGTGGACAACCGGCACTGCCGGGCGATAACGGGCAGAGGACGGATCGGGGATCAGGAAGTGGTACTGGCGAAACCCGAAACGTTCATGAACCTGAGCGGCATGTCGGTACGCGAACTGGCAACGGAGTACGAGATTCAGGCGGAGAAAGATCTGATCGTGATCTACGACGAGCTGGATCTACCGTTTGGAAGTTTGCGAGTCCGGCAGCGTGGAAGCGCGGCAGGACATAACGGGATGAAGTCGGTGATCGGCGCGCTGGATACGCAGGAGATCACGCGCATACGGCTCGGAATTGGGCCGGACACGCCGATTCGCGATGGCAAGAGTTATGTACTCCGGCAGTTGAAGAAGTCGGAGCTGAAGTTAGTGGATGAACTGCTCGACAACGCGGCGGAAGCGGCGCGGGTGATCGTAACCGAAGGCGTGAACGTGGCGATGAACCGCTTCAACCGGCGGCCGGAAACAGAAGAGCAGGCAGAGTAACGAGCGCGAAGGCGCGCCGCAAGTTTGAATTGGAGCTGAAGAATGCAACGCACTTACGAACTGATGTTTATTGTCCGTCCTGATATGACGGATGAAGACCTGGAGAAGCTCACGTCGACTCTGAGCACGCAGGTGGCAAATGCAAAAGGCACGGTGAAGACCGTCGAAAAGATGGGAAAGCGGCGCCTTGCGTATACGGTGGGAACGTTCTCGGAAGGGATCTACGTTTTGTTTGTGATCGAAGGTCCGGGCGAACTGGTGTTTGAGTTGGAGCGCCGGTTGCGCGTTGCCGAGCCGGTGATCAAGTTCATCACCGTGCGCGTCGATGTCGAGCAAAAGCGTCTGGACAAGGTGAAGAAGATTCGCGATTCGCGCCGACGTGGCGCAGGAACGCACGCTGCCGCAGCTGCGGAAGCAGCCGCTGCCGCGCAGGCAGAATCGGCTGCGGCCGAAACTCCGGCACAGGCGTAAGAACTCAGCGGCCCAGCCGCTATTACAAAGAAAGATTGAGCGATCCATGGACATGGACCGCCAGGAAGAAGGAGACACATGGCTGACGAAACAACTCAGCAAACCTCGGGAGCCCCGGCTTCCAGCGAACCGCGCCAAGGTGGTGGTGGTGGTGGTGGACGTCCAGGCGGACGGCCCGGCGGCGGCCCCGGTCGCGAACAACGCAAATATTTCCGTCGCAAAAAGGTGTGCAAGTTCTGCGTCGAGAAGATTGATGGCATCGACTACAAGGACTACCGGCTGCTCTCGCAGTTCATCGCGGAGAGCGGCAAGATCGTTCCTCGGCGCCTGAGCGGCGTATGCACGCCGCACCAGCGCCGTCTGGGACGGGCCATCAAGGTCGCGCGCAACATTGCGCTGCTGCCGTTCGCAGGAAGCTCGCGGTAACGGCGTTCCGGTCCTTTCCAAACGAAGGAAATGACCGGGCACCCGTGGCACTCGGTGCCAACAATTTTGATCGGAGTTATGACATGGAAGTCATTCTGAAAGAAGATGTGCCGAAATTGGGATCGCGCGGCGATGTGGTGAAGGTGGCCGAGGGCTATGGCCGCAATTTCCTACTCCCGAAGAAGCTAGCGATTGAAGCGACCTCCGGCAACAAGAACGTTATCGAGCAGATGAAGGCGGCGTCAGTTCGTCGCGCGCAGAAGGACAAGTCCGAAGCGGACGCGCTGGCGCAGCAACTTGCGGGCGTCACGCTCAGCTTCACGCGTCGCGCGGGAGAACACGACCAGCTATTTGGATCCGTTACCTCGTCCGACATTGCTGCCGGGCTGGAGAAGAAGGGCTTTGAGATCGATCGCCGGAAGATCGTGCTCGACGAGCCACTGAAGACCGTCGGAGAGTTCCCCGTCGCGATCCGCATCTTCCGCGAAGTCATCGGGACCATCAAGGTTCAGGTCGGAAAAGAAGCGGAAGAATAGTTCCAAGTTGCTAGTTGTAAGTTGTTGGATTCGGGTGCCCGGTCCTTTTCTTCCCTTGGAAAGGGCCGGTTCGCTTTTTTAGTTCGAGTGGGCCCGAGCTGCGTTGCGGGGAGCCCATTCTTCGGGGTGTTTCGACTCGGGCATCCGCCCTCGCTCAACATGACAGTGCAAAGTGAAACGCTATAGCGCTGCCAAGTGCGGGCCGTTGGACCGCCATAGCGTGCGATCCGAAGTCCACGACTCTTCCCGCTTCGCGATATTCAGGTCGTCGTCAGCATGACAGGTTCTTACTTCCCGGCAACGGTCATCAGCAGCCAGCCGCTTCCGCCCCGGATTTGAAGATTGCGGTCGGAGCTTATCGAAACGTTGCCGAGCGGCGGTGTTGCTCCCGAGCTCGCAATTCGGGCATTGCCCAAGTCGTAGGTGCCGCAGGCAGAGCTGGAGAAGATCCAGACGGCTTGTGGGCGACCGTAACCGGGGCCTCCGGGACATCCGGCGTCAGCATTGGGCGTGAGTTTAATGATCACGGAACTGCCCTCCAGCCATGTGCCGGCGAGGCCGTTGGCAGTACCGACTTTGTTCTGGCCGCGGTTCACGACGTCTCCGCCCACCTGTCGAGTTACCCACTGACTTGCAGACTGAGTATCCGGATTGGAGTTGATCGGGGCTTGTGCCTGCGCCACGCTCTGCATGGAAGCGACGGCAAGGACCGCGGTAGCCAGCGGAATGGTGCGCCCATGATCCTGAATGGAGTCGAACTTGAGAACGAGGGTGGAGTCAGCGTCGCCCGACTTTCCGGCGCTCACGACTTGACCGCTGATCCGAGAACCCTTGCTGATCGTGAAACCCAGCGGGGTCGGCACATCCTGCATCACCTTGCCCTCGATGTTCTTGCCGGCGCCGTCCTTACCGGCATTCAGGCTTGTATTAAGCATAACGGGAATAACGGTACCCGCCGGAATTTGCTGAGCGATGGCCGTCGCCGAGAACACTAAAACTGCTGCCCATCCGATCCAGCGCATAATCACCTTGAGTGCATAAGAGTTCTGCATAGAACGCACGCAATCCGGAGCCGCCTTTTGCAAGCTCTTCATTGTAGTGGGAAAAGATGACAGCCGGGTAAATGCAGAGACGATCGGCGATGTCAGCGTTTTTTGATTGTTGAGGAACGTTCGGCGGCTTTCGTTTTAACAACAGAAGAACATGTGAAGATTGGCTGCGGAATTCTTGCTGCTGGGGGGAAACCTTTCTAAGGCCCATCCAATCCGAACTGAAGGCAAGTGATGGCTGAAGATGTGGTTCGAATTGGCCCTTGAAGGAGGCTCGGATGAACAAGTACACCGCGGAGGCTCTGGGCACATTTGTATTGGTCTTTGGAGGAGTGGGAAGCGCCGTTCTGGCCGGGACCAAGATCGGCTTTGTCGGCATAGCATTTGCTTTCGGACTATCGCTGCTGGCGATGGTTTATACGATTGGTCCGATCTCGGGATGCCACATTAATCCGGCAGTGACGGTTGGCGTGCTGTTCGCCCGCAAGATCAGCGGCCGGGACGCCGTGGGCTACATCATTGCGCAGATTATCGGGGCGATCATCGCGGCGGCGATCATCCTCGCGATCGCAAAGGGCTTGCCCGGTGGATACGACGCGAGCGCTGCTGGCCTAGGCGCAAATGGCTATGGAGCTCACTCTCCGAGCGGCTTCTCGCTGGGTGCATGCTTCCTGGCTGAGATCGTCCTGACGATGTTCCTAGTCCTTACAGTGCTGGGATCGACGGATGTGCTGGCTCCGGTCGGCTTCGCAGGAATTCCTATTGGATTGGTGCTCACGCTGATCCACCTGGTTGGGATTCCGATCACGAATACGTCGGTAAATCCGGCAAGGAGCATTGGTCCGGCGTTATTTGTAGGAGGCTGGGCCATCGGCCAATTGTGGATGTTCATCATAGCTCCGCTGATTGGCGCTGCCCTTGCGGCGGGCGCGTATGGCGCGATCCGCGGCGCCAAGGTGCCGATCACGACGCGCGAAGCCGAAGAAGCACTGGCCAGCGAGCGAAGAGAAAGAGAAGCTCGGGCAAAGCGGATCGCCTGAGGGCGAACTAGCCTCTCGAGTTCGGCCCGACTGGTGAGGTACGCCTGCCGGGCCGATTCAACCACAGTTCTGGTCCGGCCCTTGCTGCGTAAGAACCGGGCACCCGCCCGATGGGATTTTTCCCGCTTTTGCACGTTCTTCGCCATCTCCCTATAATCGCTAACGATTTTGGCTACCCCTCGTCTAAGTCCTTGCGAGCCAGAAGATAGCTTCCGGTAAGCAGGTACAAGAAGCAGCCCACAAAGCGTGCAACAAGGCGCAGTGAGCGCGACGGTTTCAAGTACGAAAAGATCGTCGACAAAGGATGAGGTGAGCGGGATTATGCCGGCCGAGACAATGGCGTTTCCCTTGTCGGTTGGCGCAACACGGGTCGCGGAGCGCAGTGCTCAGCCCCGGCTCCCAAACGACAAGGGTTCGACTTCATCTTCATCCTGGAGACCGATGCTCGGGCAACGACAAGGCCGTATCGACGACACAGCGCTGATACGCCAGGCGCAACAAGGCGACCGTGCCGCTTTTGAAGAACTGGTCCGCCAGTACGATCACGCCGTACTTCGACTGGCGATGAACCTGACGGGGTCGCCCGACGACGCGCAGGATATTTATCAGGATGCGTTCCTGAAGGCTTATCGCAGCCTCGGAAACTTCCGGTTCGAATGCTCCTTCTATACCTGGATTTATCGGATTGTGACCAATCTTTGCCTGGATCATCTGCGCAAACGGCAAGTTCGCAAAGAAGACGCGCCGGTGACGACGGATTCCGACGGCGAAGAGTACAACGTACTCGATCAAGTGGCCGACGCGCGGCCGACGCATCATCCCGAACGCGATTTGTTGCGACGTGAGTTGGGCACGAAGATCGGAACGGCACTGGAGAAATTGACGGTACGTGAGCGCATGGTCTTCGAGCTGAAGCATTACCAGGGATTGAAGCTGAGAACCATCGGCGAGATTTTGAATACGACGGAAGAGACGGCGAAGAACACGCTGTTCCGGGCAACACAGAAGTTACGGCAAGCACTGGCAGAGATGAGGTAAGTATGAACTGCGAATGGGTCAAGGCAAACATCACGCTCTATAGCTACGACGAGCTCACGGACGACGCGCGCATCGAGTTGGAGCAGCACGTACAGCGCTGCGACGATTGCGCGACGGAGCTGAAGTCGGTGCAGGGATTTCGAGAGCAGATGTCGACGGCGCCGCGCCTGGAGCCTTCGCCGAGCTTTCTGGCGGCGTCGCGGATGCGTTTGCAGGAGGCCCTGGAGACCACGGAACAAGAGCGAGGATGGCGGCGACTGTTTTTTGATCCGACGGCATGGTTGCGGCAGATGAAGTTCTCGCCAGCACTGGCAACGGTTCTGTTGATGGTTGGTTTTGCAGGCGGTGGATTAACGGCTTACCGAATGGGACGGGACAGCGGCACAACGGGCGCAGGCGTGATTCGGCCGATCGTTGGCAATGCGACAGTCTCAACGGCTCCCGACGCGATGTCCATCGCAGGAATCAGGGCGATCACGCAGGATCCGAACTCGAACAAAGTGCAAATCAAGTTTGACTCACTGCAGCCGCAGACCGTGGAAGGAAATCTGAACGACGCGCGAATCCAGCAACTGCTGTTGTACGCGGCGCGCAACAACACTAATTCCGGGGTGCGGCAGGATTCGATTGACCTGCTGACACAGCGTCCGGATGATGCCGCGATTCGCGAGGCGCTGGTTTCGGCGCTGCGCTACGATACGAACCCCGGGGTGCGGATCAAGTCACTGGAAGCACTGGGTCCATACGTGAAGAATGATGTCACCGTACGTGACGCGATGATTGAAGCCGTGGTGCATGACAGCAATCCCGGCGTTCGCGCCGAGGCGTTGCACGAACTGCAACCGGTGAAAGCCGACAGCAGCGTACACATGGCGTTGCAGTACCTGGCAGACAAAGACAAAGATACTTTCATTCGGCGGCAGTCGCGCAACATGTTGAACGCGACGCCGGAGATCGATTAAGCAAGCTTTGCGGGGAATCGCAAGGGCGGGCCGAACCAAGGGGAATCTGAGCAGTCTGGTGGGAGAGCTAGGAGCTAACGTTGAAACCGATCAATAAACTCGCGACAGTTGTGGTACTGGCGGCACTGGCCGCTGCCGTCCCAGCGCTGGCGCAACAATCCCGGGTGTATCGCGAAGGCAACTTCTGGGTGGAAGAGGTGGCGGGCACCATTACCGACGCCAGGCAGATGAAGGTACAGACGGATGTGGGCTCGGTGCAGGTGCAGGGCGGGACTCAGAACGAAATTCAATACGTCATCAAAAAGCGTTCTTACACTGGGTCCGAAGAAGACGCGCGGCGTAGTTTCGAGCATTTCAAAATCACGGCTACCCGGCGCGGCGATATGGCGATGTTCGAGGGCGATTCCGAAGGCGGCAACCACAAATTCAATGCCGATTTCAGTTTCACAGTACCGCGCGATTTGAGTGCGGTGAAGATTGAAACCGAGGGCGGAGCGGTCAATGTGCGCAACATCTCCGGAACCGTCTCGAGTCAGACCGGCGGCGGAGCCATTTCGCTCGACCAGTTGGGCGGTCCGGCGACGGCTGAAACCGGCGGCGGATCGATCAACGTCGGCACGACCTGGAACGATCTGCACTTAGAGACCGGTGGCGGATCGATCAGTGTGAACTCGGTTAAGGGCAAGCTGGTCGCGTCAACGGGTGGTGGGTCCATCGCGATCGGATCGGCGGGCTACGTCTCTGCGGAGACGGGAGGCGGCAGCATCGATATTCGGCAGTGCAATGGAGATGTGAAGGCGGAAACCGGCGGTGGCAGCATATCGGTGAGCGACGTGGCGAACCACGCCGTACTGGATACTGGCGGCGGGAGCATCCGGCTGTCCGGCGCGAAGGGCCCTGTACATGCCGAGACGGGTGGCGGAAGCATCGAGCTATGGAAGCTGATGCAGGGCGCCAAGGCCTCGACAGGAGCTGGCACAATTACGGCGGAATTCCTGGGAAACAATGGCACGGGTGCTTCCATGCTGGAGACCTCGACGGGCGACGTGATTGTTTATCTTTCGCCCGATGTTCATGTCACGGTGCACGCGACGATAGAGACGGCGATGGGTCACAAGATTCGCTCCGATTTTCCTGAATTCAAGGTCAGGTCGGAAGGCGAGGGCTATGGTCCGCAAACCGTATACGCCGATGGCAGCTTGAACGGCGGGGGGCCGGAACTGAAGATCGTGACGAACCTGGGCAATATCGAATTCAGAAAGGCGGGAAAGTAGCGATCGGGGGTGGGGATTCTCACGTTGGCTTCGCGAACGTGGGACTGAAGGAAAGTGAAGCTGGAGGGAATTCACCCGAGGAAACCATCATGCGGACAGTCGTAATCGTAAACTTCTTAATTCTGATTGTTGCAGCTTTCGCGCTTGCGCAGGTCGCGCCGACGGCACCAGTTGCTCAGGTGGCGCCGGTTGCACCTACACCCATCGTCACCGACGTCGAAGTCGCACCGGTCGCTCCAGTGGCTGCGATCGCACCGCATGCGGCAGTCGTGGTGAGAGTTCAGATAGCGCAGAGCGTTCCGCCAGCCCCTCCTGCACCGGCAATACAGGCTGCGCCTGCTGCACCAGCGGCCCCGGCAGCACCGGCCCACACCTCGGGATCGTATCTGGGTATCGATCCAAACGATGTTACTCATGACAACATGAGCCAGTTGAAGCTGAGCCAACCCCATGGGGTCGAGATCACGACTGTGGATCAGGACAGCCCCGCGGGCAAAGCGGGACTTCGCGAACAGGACGTAATTCTGTCGTTCAACGGCCAGCAGGTAAACAACTCCAGCGACTTGAGACGATTTATCCGCAGGACGCCACCGGGAGAAACGGTGAAGCTTGGGATCAGCCGCGATGGTCAGATGCAAACGGTTCCGGTGCAACTGGCAAGCCGGCAAGAGACATTCAGGTTTGATTTCAATATCCCCAAGATTGCGCCGATGCCGCCGATGAACTTTCCCGAGCCTCCCGTGATCGTGGTGGTGGAGCGGCGGAGCGGTTTGGGCGTTGAAAATCTTAATGGTCAGCTGGCGCAATACTTTGGATCCAAGAACGGGCGCGGAGTACTGGTGCGGTCGGTGGATCGCGGAACCAACGCTGAAGCGGCGGGCTTCAAAGCGGGCGATGTGATTATTGGCGCGGGCAGCGCTTCGGTGGACAATGTCTCCGATTGGAGCCGCGTGCTGCGGCAGCAGAATGGCAAGGTCAGCGTGAAGGTGCTTCGTGATAAGCGGGAACAGACGCTCACGTTCAACGTTCCCGAACGAACCCGCGGCGATGCCAGTGGTTCGTTCACCATGCCGGATATGAGCGAAATCAATAAACAGTTGGCTGAGCTTCGTCCGGAGATTGAGCGAGAAACGGTGCGAGCGCAGGAAGAAGTGAAGCGCGAGATGGAATTGCATCGCAAGGAAATGGACCAGGTAAATTCCGAGCGAGTGAAGGCCGAGATGGAACGCCTGCGGCCCGAGATTGAGCGCGACATTGCCCGTGCCCAAAAAGAAGCTGCGCGCGCGATGCAGCTAAATCAGAAGGATCTGCAGAAGCAGATGGAAGAGATGCGCAAGCAGCTGGAGAAATCGTTACAGGACTTGAAGAGTCACGACGACGAGCAGTAAAAGCAAGTTTGATTCGCTAAGCCCCGCACTCGCAAGGTGCGGGGTTTTTGTTTGCCACATCAAATCTGTTGCCCGTTGCTGTACACCTGTATTCCTTCCGTCTTGAATACGCGTCCAAGCTCGACCAGCAATGCTGTGTCAGTTGAGGCGAAATGCAGGTCCGCGTCGTTGCACAACATGAGTTTTAGATCGATGCCGATCGGTTCAAGCACGAAATCTGACTGACCTTTCCACTCGATGGTCTCCTCGTCGAGTCCCTTTTCAACGAACGCTCTTAGACTGCTAAGGCTGATAGTCTGATCCTCGGGTTGCGACTCCCCGCGCAGATCGCGTTTGAGGGCGAAGCCAAACTTGGCATGTGCCTTCTCAATGTTTCGGGAGGACAAGAATCTCACTAGCACGTCAATCGCCGTCCATAACGACTCTTCGTCCAGAACCTGCGTGAGGCACTCGTGCGAGTTCGGATTATTGTCCTTTAACGAGCCCATTCGATTTAGCCGTTATCCTCGGGGTAGATTAGCATGGCACCAAGTGTCCACCCCGAGCAGTCGAACAACATTGTTTGACATTGCTGATCGTGCGCCCTAACCTTTTTCCCGAGACCAAAATGAAAGTTTTCGTAATAGGAAGTGGTGGGCGTGAACACGCCATCGTGTGGAAGCTGCGCCAGAGTCCGCGGGTGACGCAGATTTTTTGCGCTCCGGGAAACGGCGGCATCTGCGACGAAGCGGAATGCGTTCCCGTTGACGTCAAGAACATTGACGCGCTGGTACAGGCGGCCAGCAAAATTCAGCCTGATCTGACGGTGGTGGGGCCCGAAGTCCCACTGGCGCTGGGAGTGGTCGACGAGTTCCGCCGGCGCGGATTCCGTATCTTTGGACCGACGGCAGCGGCGGCGCGGCTGGAGTCGAGCAAGATTTTCGCCAAGGAATTCATGCAGCGCCATCGGATTCCAACGGCGCACTTTGCGATCTGCACGACAGCCGCCGAGATCAAGGAAGCCCTGCCGCATTTTGGCACGCCGATCGTGGTAAAAGCGGATGGACTCGCAGCGGGCAAAGGCGTAGTCATCGCGCAGAGTCGCGAAGAAGCCAGTGCGGTTGCCAGCGAAATGCTGGCCGGAAAGAAGGTGGGCGAAGCGGGCGCGCGCGTAGTACTGGAGCAGTACCTGGAAGGCGAGGAATTGTCGTTCCTGGTGGTGAGCGACGGCGAACGGGTAGTGCCGCTAGTGGCGGCGCAGGATCATAAGCGCGTCGGCGACAACGACACCGGTCCGAACACTGGTGGGATGGGGGCGTATTCGACGCCGACGATTGTCGATCCACAGATGCGCGAATGGCTGCTAAACCATGTGGCGCGTCCGGTGGTGAATGCCATGCGCGAAGAGGGCGCGACGTTCACCGGAATCCTGTACTGCGGGTTGATGATGACGGCCCGGGGACCGATGGTGCTGGAGTTCAACTGCCGCTTCGGTGATCCGGAAACGCAGCCGATTTTGATGCGCCTGGAGAGCGATCTCCTCGGCGCATTCATTGCATCGGCGGAGGGGCGGATCAGCGATGGCGACTTCAAGTGGTCCGACGATGCGACGGTGTGCGTGGTGCTGGCCTCGCGCGGATATCCCGATACGCCAGAGTTGGGCAAAGTGATTTCAGGTATCGACGAGGCGGAAAAAGTTGAAGGCGTGAAGGTCTTCCATGCGGGCACGCGCAAGGAGAACGGCGCGTACGTCACCAGCGGCGGTCGAGTATTGGGCGTGACGGCGCGGGGGGCGGACCTGAAAACGGCGGTCTGGCGGGCTTACGAGGCGGTGGGCAAGATCAGCTTCGACGGCATGCACTACCGCAAAGACATTGCGAGCCGCGGGCTGAAGTGAGCGGCTGAATCCCGATCAGCGGTTATCCCGTCTAATCACTAGAGGACATGCAATGAGCACAGGGCCTGGCGTCTCGTTTGCCGACCTGTTCGCCTACGAAGAAGAGGACGCGAACCACTGGGAAGAGTGGTTTCGCGCGAATGCTCCCGCGCTGAGCGCGCGCGTGGAACTCAAGCACACGCTGCGCAATAAGCTGTTCCATATTTTCAGTGTGGCACAACGAAATGCCGAGCGACTGCTGGGCGAGGAGATGACGCCCGATCGAGCGCTGGAAGCGCGCACGCTCGAGCAGCTCTTCGACATTGGACGGCTGGCGCGCAAGAAGTATCGCGAGTATCTCGCGAGCGCAACCGAAGGACAGCTTGCGACTCCGCAGACATACGACAGCATCACCCTGGGGGAATTCACGGCGACGCCGCGAAAGCTGCTGCTCCATGGCGTGATCCACAGCATTCGTCATTGGGGACAGATCGCAACGGTGTTGCGCCAGCAGGGATACGAAGTTGGTTTCCAGCACGACGTGATCTTCAGCAAAGTGATTGAATAGCGGCGGCTCACGATGCGCTTCCCACATCTGCCAAATGAAGGCAGATATGGGGCACCAGTGCATCTTCTGCTTCAAAATACATGTTCGCAATATGCGATACTGGATGTATGCCCACCGTTGAGGAGACCTCTCCCAAGTCCGTGAAAGTCAATGTGACTGCGGGCACCGGTATGGACATTGACTGGAAAGACGGACACCGCAGTCATTACAGTTTTCAGTACCTGCGCGATGCGTGTCCGTGCGCGCTGTGCAGTGACGAGCGCGTGCGCGAGAATCGAGAGCCGGGACAGCCAAAGCCTTCGCAGCCAGGCACGCTGCCGATGTTCAAATCTGCCCCGAAGCCGGTGGAAACCGCTGGGGTGGGTAAATACGCGATCCGCTTCACATGGAATGACGGCCACGAGCACGGGATTTACTCGTGGGAATTTCTGCGCGAGTTCTGTCCGTGTGCGGTATGCAGCGATCTGCGGATGGCGGCGAAGGCTCCGGGAGCGGGCGTAACGCGGACAGTGCCACACTAAGTTCGTTTCGCGTTCCAGGTTTCACGTTTCACGCTTTGGGGCGTAGGAAGACGTGGGACGTAGACGTGAAACAATCAAAACAGGAAACGAATTGCAGCAGTTGCTCGACAAACTGAATCCCCAGCAGCGCGAAGCGGTAGTCAGCACCGACGGGCCTTTGCTCATCCTAGCGGGCGCCGGCTCGGGAAAAACGCGCGTCATCACCTTCCGCATCGCTTATCTATTACAGGAGAAGGGCGTCAGGCCGGAGTCTGTGTTGGCAGTGACCTTCACTAACAAGGCTTCGCAGCAGATGGCGCAGCGCGTGGAAGAGTTGGTAGGCGGCTTCGGAGTTGCCAAACCGCTGGTGGCGACGTTCCATTCGTTCTGTGTGCGCGTGCTGCGCCGCGATATCGAAGCTATGCGAATCGGCGAGCTTGGTTATCGCAAAGACTTCGCGATCTACGACGAAACCGATCAGCAGCAGGTGGTGAAAGCAGCGATCCGCAGGCTGGGGATCGACGACAAGCAGCTCACGCCACGGAATGTGCTGTCGCGAATTTCGTGGGCAAAGAATCACATGTTGGATCCGCAGGAGATTTACCTGCAGTCGGGCGATCCGAAGACTGAGCAGATCGCGCACGTCTATGAGATCTACCGGCAAGAGTTACGCAAAGCGAACGCGCTCGACTTCGATGACCTTCTGCTTGAGACCGTGCGCCTGCTGAAAACATCCGAACAGGTTCGCAACTATTATGCGCGGCGGTTCGAATATGTTCTGGTTGACGAGTATCAAGACACGAATCGTCCGCAGTACGAGCTGATGCGACTGCTCGCGGGCGTTCATCACAACGTGTGCGCGGTGGGCGATGAGGATCAATCGATCTATTCATGGCGAGGCGCGGACATCAAAAACATTCTGGATTTCGAGCGCGAATTCCCCGAAGCGAAGATCATCCGCCTGGAACAGAACTATCGCTCGACGCAGCCGATTCTGGAAGCCGCCTCGGCCGTGGTGGGGAACAACGTCCATCGCAAGGGCAAGAACCTGTGGACGGCGCGCGAGGGCGGATCGAAGATCGGCTACTACGAAGCGCCCGACGGCGAAAACGAAGCACTGTTCGCCGCTGACTACATCAGCAAATACATGGCACAAGCGCGCGCGGACGGCGACGACAATGCGCGGGCGGCGATTCTCTATCGCACCAATTCGCAGTCGCGACTGTTTGAAGAGGCGCTGCGGCGTTATCAGCTGCAATACAAGGTTGTGGGCGGTTTCTCGTTTTACGAGCGCGCCGAAATCAAGGACATGATCGGCTATCTGAAGCTGATTCAGAATCCAGATGATTCGATTGCGTTCATGCGCGTGGTGAACACGCCGACGCGCGGGATCGGCAAGAGCACGCTGGATACGCTCGAAAGGCTGGCAGTCGAGACCGGCATTTCGTTGTGGAATGCGACCGAGCAGGCGATCAAGGGACAACTTCTGCCGGCGCGTGCGCTCACCGCGCTGAAGGGTTTCCGCGACATTATCGAAGGATCGCGCGCGATGCTGGCGGGAACGTACCAGCAGTGGCTGGGGAGCGCCGCCGATCAGAGCGAGCTGGATATTGAAGAACGCAGTGACCCCACGGATTCGCGTCCGGCTTCGACGGCTGAGGTGCTGAAGTTCCTGCAGGACCGCACCGGGTACATCAAACAGCTTGAGGAAGAGGACACGCCGGATTCGCTGGCGCGAATCGACAACCTGCGCGAATTGGTGAATGCCGCCATGGATTCGCGCGATCGCGGCGAAACTCTCCAGGAATTTCTCGATCACGCGGCGCTGGTGAGCGATACCGATCAATACGAGGCAGGATCGCAGATCACGCTCATGACGCTGCACTCTGCGAAAGGACTGGAGTTCCCGCTGGTGGTGCTGGCCGGGATGGAAGAAGGATTGTTCCCGCACTCGCGGACGTTTCTGAATCCTGACGAGATCGAAGAAGAACGGCGCCTGTGCTACGTGGGCATGACGCGTGCGATGGATATGCTGGTGTTGAGCCGGGCGCGTTATCGGCGTCGCTATGGAACCGATATGCCGGAGGCGAGTATTCCGTCGCGCTTCCTGGAAGAAGTTCCGCCGCAACTGATCGAGGATATTGGCTCGCCGGGACGACGCGACACGCGAGTCTCGACGCCAAGCTGGTCATCGGGCGAAGATCACGATTTCGGATCGACGCACTATGCGTACGAGGATGAAGATCAGCGGCCTCGGCATAACAATCCGCCGCCGAAGAAGACTACATATACGGGTCCGGCATACAACTCGATCGATAATATTGCCGAGTTCTTCGCGTCGCGCGGGAAGAAGTTTTCGCGCCCGAAAGTAGACGTAGAAGCACCGACGGGTAAGCGCGGGTTCCGTCCCGGGCAGCGCGTGAAGCATCCGAAGTATGGTGAAGGGACGGTCTTCAAGCGCGAAGGCGACGGCGAGGACGCAAAGATTACGGTACAATTTCCACGCTTCGGCTTGAAAAAGCTGGTGGAAAAATACGCGCAGCTGGAAAGCTGCTGAATTCGCAGTAACACTCACTCGCAATCAAAAGGAAGAAGAATGCCAAACACAAAAGCTCTTGCAAAAGACGAACGTAAGAAAGCGAAGCGCACTGCGCGGAAGAAGGCGACACCCAAGCCGAAGCGCACCACTCCCCGCGGTTCGACGAAGCGCAAAGTGAAGAAGCTGGTACGCGGTCAGAGCAAGCGGTAACCACTGCGCTCGCTGGGTCCCACGTATCCAGAAGAAGGATACGTGGGGCACCGACAATTGGACGCATTAAAAGATGTAAGTTGTGACTCGACCAGAACTCGAACGTTGCAGCTCCACCAGCGGACCACTGGAAGAAAAAATGAGCGGAAATGGTCGTTCAAGGCTTTGAGAACTCGCTTGCTTCGCTGAAGGGCGCGACTGTGAGAACTTCGAATCCAGAGCGCTTTCCAGAGCCGGGAATCGCACCCGTAGACCTGCACTTCAGCGATGGATCGCGAATGCGCGCGGACTATTGGCGGATCATTCGCGACGGCAAGGCGCGGATGAGCAGCTTTGATCATCAACAAAAGTACGGTCTACCAGCCGCCGTCGATGCGTTTGCACAGATCGCGGAGGCCCTAGACGGGAAAACTCTGCGAGAAGCTACGTGGGATAACCGCACAGGCGACATTGTCCTTTCCTTTGAGCCTAACGTTGAGCTACAGGTGTTCGCCTTCACGGGTTATGAGGACTGGGAAATTCACTTCAGCAACGGTATCGGTGAGTATTCACCCTACGCTCGCTGATCGCCGGACCAGTAATGTCTCCTTTTCGGCGGATCGTCGCCTACCCGGAAGTTTATTTATTCGCAGTAAGCAAACTTACCGCTGATGGCACCTCACAGAATTAGCAAAATATGGGCGTGATCTTTCAGGCATTCATCCGATTGAAGTTGGAGCGCCTTCGAGAAGATGGGGCACCCATCCTTGCGGAGTGCTATCATTCCCTCCCAACAGGACCACGTCCCGCGACGGCGACGAAACCAGTTTGGATCGGAAGCCACTCTTGGCACACGGAACCGCTACGACAGAAACCACATCCACCTCTGGCAGGCAGGTATTTGCCTGTAAGTCCATCGACAAGCTCATCGCTGATTCGGAGAATCCCGAACACCGTCTGAAAAAGAGCCTGGGCCCATGGAGCCTGACGGCGCTGGGGATCGGGGCCATTATCGGCTCCGGAATTTTCGTGCTTACGGGAACCGCTGCTGCGGGCGAACACTTCGAAATTCCGTCGATTCTGCACGCGCAGGTTCTGGATCTGTTTGCCAATTTGATTCAGCATGGGAGCATCTCGGGCGCGCTGATGCATGGGCGGCCTCCGGCGGGACCGGCGATTGCGATCTCGTTCATCCTGGTTGCGGCGGCGTGCAGTTTTGCCGGACTCTGTTATGCGGAGCTGGCGTCGATGATTCCAATTGCGGGGAGCGCTTACACGTATTCGTACGCTACGTTGGGCGAAATTTTCGCGTGGATCATAGGTTGGGACCTGATTCTTGAATACGCCGTCAGCAACGTGGCGGTTGCCGTAGGATTCAGCGGGTATCTGAAGGCACAGTTAAGCGCATTTGGAATCAATCTTCCCGATCACTGGTCGAGTTCCGTCTGGGCCGGTGGACACTGGACTGGCGCCTACTTCAATGTTCCGGCGTTCCTTGTTGTCTTTGTTTTGACCGTGCTGCTGATACGCGGGGTGCGCGAGTCGGCGGAGACGAACAACATTATGGTCGCGATCAAGATTGGCGCGATCGTAACGTTTCTGGTGGTCGGGGGCATGCTGGTTCGTCCGGCAAACTGGCATCCATTTGCGCCTTCCGGCTTTGCGGGGATCGTTACTGGCGGCGCCATCATTTTCTTCACATACATCGGCTTCGATTCCGTATCGACTGCGGCTGAAGAGGCGATGAACCCGCAGAAGGACATCCCGTTCGGCATCATCATGTCGCTGATCGTCTGCACCATTCTGTACGTGGGCGTGGCGCTAGTGCTGCTGGGCATGATGCGCTACACCACGTTCATCTCGGGCGCTGCGGCTGAGGCGCCAGTCGCTTACGCTTTGAAGGCGCTGGGTACGCGGCCGATTTTCCAGTCGATCATCATCATTGGCGCGCTAACGGGAATGCTCTCGTCGCTGCTTGTCTTCCAATACGGCCAAACGCGCATATGGTTCGCGATGTCGCGCGACGGGCTACTGCCGAAGCTCTTCTCGGCTGTACACAAGACTTACAAGACCCCGCACTGGTCGACATGGATTGCTGGCTTTGCGGTCGGGATTCCGGCGGGACTGGTGGATATTGGCGATGCCGCTGATCTCTCGAATATAGGCACGTTGTTTGCTTTTGTGCTGGTTTCGCTGGGTGTGATTCTGCTACGGCGAAAGCAACCTGACCGCCCGCGAGGCTTCAGAGTTCCGTTGGTGCCGTTCTTTCCGTTGATATCAGTCGTGCTCTGCGGGGGCCTGATGACGGGTCTGACGGTGATCACGTGGATCCGTTTCTTCGGCTGGCTTCTGCTGGGGCTGGTAATTTATATCTTCTACAGCCGCCGGCATAGCGAGTTCGCAAAATAGGTAATTAGGTAATCTGTAATAGGTAATTGAAAATCGTCGTCATGGAGCAGGTTCTTCTATTACTTATTACAGATTACCTAATTATCAATTCGCCTCTGTGTCTCTGTGGTGAAATAGGAATGTGTCCTCCTTCATAGAGTCTCTTCCGAAAGCTGAGCTGCATCTGCATCTCGAGGGATCGGTCGATCCGGCGACGCTTGTCGAGTTGAGCCGCCGGCACAATGTTCCTCTTCCTGGCGACGGCAATCAGTACGGCTTCGATTCCGAGAGCGGCAAAGAGCTGACCGAAGCGGAAGTTCGTGCGCTGTATCAATACAAAGATTTCGTGGGATTCCTGATGGCGTTCAAGGCTATCAGTCAACGATTACGCACGGCGGAAGACTACGAGCTGATTACCTATCGGCTGATGCAGAAGCTAGCCGCACAGAATGTGAAGCACGCGGAAGTCTATGTTTCGGTCGGCGTGATTCACTGGCGCGGGCAGGAACTGGAGCCGATCTTTGAAGGCCTCGAGCGGGGACGCGAGCGCGGACAAAAAGATTTCGGCGTATCGCTATTGTGGATCTTCGATGCCGTGCGGCATTTCGGCGCCGAAGCTGCGCAGCGTGTGTTCGAGAAAGCGGTGCAGTATCGCGATCGCAATGTGGTGGGCGTCGGGATCGGCGGAGACGAGGTTCGTGGTCCGGCGGAATGGTTCCAGGCGCAGTACGCTTACGCCAAAGATCACGGACTGCGTCTGACGGTGCATGCGGGGGAGAGCGCCGGGCCGGAGTCGATCGCTGCGGCCGTCAATCTTCTTCACGCCGAGCGCATTGGGCACGGACTGACGGCGATACGGGATCCGAGATTGGTTGAGCTCCTAGGGAAGCGACAGGTAGCGGTTGAGATCTGCCTGAGCAGCAATCTGCGGACGGGCTGCTGCGTGCGCATTGAAGACCATCCAGTGAAGCGCTATTTCGATGCGGGCGTGCTGGTCACTTTGAATACGGACGATCCAGAGATGTTCAGTACCACGCTGAATCGCGAGTACCAGATTGCCCAGGAGACATTCGGTTTCACTAATGCGCAGCTGGCGGAGCTGGCAAGGAATTCGTTTGCAGCGTCGTTTCTGCCGGAGGAAGCGAAAGCCGATCTATCCAACCTTGTGGCCGCTTTGTCTCCGCGCAGATAAAAGAAAATAAACAACTTACAAGATCTACCCCCATCCCCAACTCTTGAGGGAAAAGTTCGACTCCAGCGCAGATACCGTCCCGGAAAAGATTGGAAGCCGTTTCGGCATTACTTTGGTGCTGTGGTTACCGTTGTACCGTTGCCGCATTGCGTGCATGCCCTGAAGATGGATGCAGGCACGAATCATGTCGAGCATGGCCATCACTTCCGACCCCCAGAGCGCAGCCCTCCCGCAGCGTGGCCGGATTCTTGTGTCGATGGCACAGACGACGTGGGGCGTAACCCTCGCGCTGGGCGCCGTGATCATCGGGGTCTCTACGCTGAGCTTTACGCTGGCGCACATCGGCATGAACTCGCTGGCGTTTCATCTGGCGCCGATTACCCACCAGCTCTCCCGCTATTGCCGCGAAGCATAAACGAATTAATGATTCGTTATCAGAAATGAAGTATGCGTTCTGCGCCCAGTACCAGGGCGAGCGTGAACACGGCAATGATGACTTCCCCGATTGCTCCTACGGCAAATGGACGCAGTCCCTGCTTCTTCATGTCGCGAAGATTCGTGCGCAAACCTACTCCCGCAAAAGTTAGAAGGAAGGCCCAGCGTGAGAGGTTCGCGAGCGAGCCGAGCTGATCCTTGCTGAAAACCTGGTACGTGGCGAGGATTGAGATGAGCAGGAATCCGAGCACGAACTTGGGGAATTTCTGCCAGAGGAACGCGCCTTTATTTGTCACTTCGCGCGCCTGCCCCTTCGTGGCCCAGTAGATCGCGTAGCCGAGCACGACAAATCCAATCATGGCATTGCGTGTTGTTTTCGCGAGAACAGCCAGCTTTGCGGCGGCATCGGAATAGAGCGCGCCGGCCGCGGTCGCTTCGGCAGTATTGTCGACGGCAAGTCCGGACCACAAGCCGAAAGCTTTGTCGCTCATGTGCAGCGCGTGGCCAATCAGCGGGAAGGTGAATAGCGCCAGCGCGCCGAGCGCAAGGATCGCGGCGATGGCGTAGGAAGAATCTTCTTCATCCGCATCGATCGCGCCTTGCGCGGCGATGATGGCCGATACGCCGCAGATGGAAGATCCAACGGCGAGCAGCGAAGTCAACTTCGGCCGGAGGTTGAACCAGCGGCCGAGGAATGTCATGAAGGTCAGCGACACGAGCAGCTCGATGGCAACCAGGCCGAGGCTGACGCCTCCGAGTTTCAGCACGTCGCCGAGCAGGAAACGCGACCCGAGAAGCACGATGCCGGTCTTCAGCCAAAACTCATAGGTGGCGACGCCGGTGCGAAAGATCTGCGGAACGCCGACGGTGTTCGAGATCACGAGGCCGATGAGGATCGCCCAGAGAACGTACTCGATGTTGGGGACCACGAGGTGATGCGCCTTGCTGTAGCGTCCGATGGATTGCTCCAGCAGCTTGCCGGCATAGCCGATGGCTACGAGCAGGAGGACGCCAGGGAGCAGCTTCGCGAATTGCAGAAAAGGATTTTCAGTTCGCAGCCGCGGTACGGCGATGGCGTTGGCCATGGGTCTACCTTTCGTTCTTTCTCGATTACCAGGGGATGTGCTTCACCACACCGAGCCGCACCAGCAGTGCAGCCGCGAGCGCGAGGGCAACGGCCCAGCCGTCGAGACTGAGCAAACGGAAATTCTTCTTCGATACGATGGCATCGTTGGAGCTCACTTGTTTCCTCCTGAGCTGAGTTGTTAGTCGATGGTTGTTAGTCGATGGCCGTTAGTCGTTCGCGCTTTGATTCGTCCGTATTCGCAAACGACCGATGACTACCGACCAACGCCGAATTCTCTGCAAGTTCCACAGCAAATCGCGTTGCTACGCGGCCCACAATCAGCAGCGTGGGCGCGGGCAGACGATCTACTTCCGGCAAATGCGAGAGTCGAGTCCAATGGACCCGCTGGTTTTCACGGCTGGCGTTCGAGACGAGAACGCAGGGCATGTCTTCGGGCAATCCACGCTGGCGCAGTAGACTGGCCACGTGCGCGTAGTCGGATTGCGGCATGTAAATGACGAGAGTAGTCGATCCGGTGAGGGTGCCCCAGTCGACAGTGCTCTCGCCGACGCCTCGTTGCACGGTGGTGAATAGCACCTGCGAAGCAACGCGGCGATCAGTCAGCGATATTTTAGCGCCGGCAGCAGCGCCAGTGGCAGCGGTAATGCCGGGAACGATTTCAAATTCCGTTCCCGAATTGACCAGCGCTTCGATTTCTTCGCCAGCACGGCCGAAAATCAAGGGATCTCCACCTTTGAGACGCACAACAATTTCGTGCGAGGAGGCGAGCGAAATGAGCAGCGAATTGATTTCGTCTTGCGTAAGCAGTTTGTGACCACAACGCTTGCCGACATCGATGAGTTCGGCTCGTGGCGAAATCATGGCCAGCACTTCTGCACTCACTAGAGAGTCGTGAAGAACAACGTTCGCGTGGTTCAGAACGCGCGCGGCTTTCAGCGTAAGCAGTTCGGGATCGCCAGGGCCGCTGCCAACGAGGTAAACCTTGCCCATTAGCGGCTCCCTCTGGCGACGGCGTGGTCTTGCGAGTCCTTCTCATGCAAACCGAGAAATTCGGCGAACGCGGCAGGCTCGACAAGTTTGTGAAGCTGTTCTTTGCGCGATCGCTCATCGGCGACGGAAGCACGGATCAGGTCGCGCATGGCGCCCAGATACTCAAGCCACGATTCATATTCAGGTCCAAACTGCTGTTCGAGTTCGCGGCGAAGGCGTTGTGCCAGTGCGGGACTGAGCCCGTCGGTGGAGATAGCGATTTGCAGTGGACCGCGTCGAACCACGGCTCCGTAGTAGAAGTGGCAGTGCTCCGGGTCGTCGACCACATTGCAGAGGACAGAGCGCTCCTCGGCGAGGCGATAGACGAGATGATTGACTTCGGACACGTTGGTCGCGGCGATGACTAGAAAAGCGCCGTCGAGGTCAGCGGGATCAAAGGATTTCTGTTGCCACGTGATCTTCCCAGCACGAACCAGCCCCGCGACGTTCGCGTTCAGTTCAGGCGCGACGACGTGCACTTCTGCTTCCGAGAGCAGTAGGCTCTCGATCCTCGACTCGGCAACATTGCCTCCTCCGACCACGAGGACTCTGCGACCGCGGAGCTTCAGAAAGATGGGAAGCAGTGACATCAGCCTTCCACTCCCTGCGGCACCGAGCCGATAGCCAAATCGCGATCTACCGGAGGCTGAATCTCGCCAGAGAGCAGCGCGCGAATGTCGTCGTTGCTATGACGGCCGAAGAACTGGCGCAGGTTCTCACCTGGCAAACGCACCAGTTGGAACTGATTCAGCAGCCGCTCGATTGCGTCTGGAACTTCAGTGGCCAGGCAGCGGTATCCGACCGGACGCGCGATGGATTGGAACTTACCGACCGCGCCACCCACGCAGAAGTAGTACGCGTCCTGCATGCGGCCATCGACTTTGATTTTCTTACCTTCGATGCCGAGGTCGGCGATCCAATGCTGGCCGCAACTATTGGGGCATCCGGTGATGTTCAGCTTGAGCTGCTGGTCGAAACCAGGCAGACGTTCTTCGAGTTCGCCGACGAGCCAGCGTGCGAAGCCCTTGGTTTCGGTGAGTGCGAGCTTGCAATATTCCGAACCGGTGCAGGCGACAGTGCCGCGCAGGAACGGCGTTCCGCCGACGGGCAGGCCGGCGGATTGCAAATCGGTCGCAACCTGATCGGCGTGCTCATTGGGGACATTCACCAGCAGCAAGTTCTGCATGACGGTAGTACGTACGTGGCCATCGGCAAAACGCTCGGCGAGAGTGGCAGCGGTGCGAAGCTGATCGGGAGTGATGCGGCCGCGCAGGACAGAGGCGCCGACGGAGGAGAGTCCAGGCTGCTTTTGCCCGTGAACGCCAACGTGATCGCGATAGACGTCCGCAGGAGGATCTTCGTGCTCGGCTGGATCGAGTTTGAAGCCGATGCGATCTTCCAACTCGGCGAGGAAACTGTCGGAGGTGTAACCGTGTTTCAGGAATAAGTACTTCAGGCGAGCCTGCTTGCGGTTTTGGCGAAGTTCGTCACTGGCGCGGAAAATCTCGGCTGCGCCGCGTGCGACCGGCAAAACTTGCTCGTGCCGGATGAACGCGTTCAAGCGCACAGCAAGGTGTGGCTCCGTGGAAAGGCCCCCACCAATGCGGACGGAGAACCCGGTTTCTGATCCGCCAAGGCGTTTGCGCGCGACGGCAGTGAAGCCAATGTCGTTAATCTCGGGATACGAGCACCAGACGCGGCATCCGGTGACGGACATCTTGAATTTGCGGGGCAGATTATAGAACTCGGCGTTGCCGGAGAAATGGCGATCAAGCTCGAGGGCGATCGGCGATGCATCGTAGATTTCGTCGGCATCGAGGCCCGCAAGTGGGCAGCCCGTGACGGCGCGGGCCACATCGCCGCAGGCGCCGGTAGTGGTCAGGCCGGCGCGATAGAGCTGATCGAGAACGTCAGGGAGCGATTCGATGGTCACCCAATGCAGTTGGACATTCTGTCGGACGGTAATGTCGGCCACTCCGCGCGCGTGCTGTTGGGCAATGTCCGCGATTGTGCGCAATTGGGTGGAGTTCAGCAGTCCATTGGGAATACGAATGCGAACCATGAAGAATGGAGTGGACTTCCCTTCGCCGCCTACGCCGCCGGTGACGCCGGCACCGTCGCCTTGCGTGTAGACGCCCCAGGCACGGAAGTAGGTCCCGAGCCATTCGGGAGGGATGGAACTGAACCCACTGCGAGCGAACGAGCGGATTTCGTCGAGGTGCTCCCAGGAGTTCTTTTCCCGTTTGAGCCGCTCTACCTTCTGCGCTTTGGTTTCCTTGATTTCGGCCATTGGTCCTGTCTTTCCCGTGCAAAACCGCTGCAAAAACAAAAAGCCCACATGCTGTTCTGGCACGTGGGCTTCAGATCTTGAATTTAGAGTGCTATTACATTCGAAGTCTGCGCTGGCCAGAGATGTGCGTCGTGCAACACATGTTGCAACATGGACAACAACACATCGTCTGGAACTGGCTAGACATCTCGAACATCGTATAGGTACAGATGTCACACGTCAATGTAAGGCTGCAAAACTGCTGGTTACCTGGGTTCGGTGGCCAGGGGAGGTCTGCGGCCCTGGGCTGCTGGAGCGGGTTCCCGGGCCCTTCATTCCCAGGAAAATGAGAATGTTAGGGACGAAAGCGGCGGCTTACCTGCTCGGCCGTAAGTCCCTGTTCGCGCAGATGGCGAAGGCTGAGAGCATCCGCGCGCTTAGCGAGACGCTCGCCGTGCTCGTCGCGCAATAGATCGCAGTGGTAGTAGGCGGGCGATGAGTACCCGAGCGCTCTCTGCAGCTGGATTTGGCGGGCGGTGGAGCGTAGCAGATCAGCGCCGCGAACGACTTCAGTGATCTGCATGTCAGCATCGTCGACAACGACGGCAAGTTGGTAGGCAGGAACATCGTCGCGTCGCCAGATCAAGAAGTCGCCAAAATCGCGCCCAGCAGTATAGGACTGCTCGCCAAGATGGAGATCAGTGAAGGCGATCCGTTCGCCATCAGGGACACGAAAGCGCCAGTTCACGCCTGCGGGAGTCTCGTAATGACGTGCGTCCGAGATGAGATGGCGGCAGCGGCCGGAGTAGATGGGCTCGTCGTCGGTGTCGTGCGGAGCGCTGGCCGATTCGGCCAGATCTTTGCGCGAACAGGTGCAGGGGAAGATGTGGCCGCTGTTGCGAAGGCATCGCCAAGCGTCGAGATAGAAACTGTGGCGTTCGCTTTGCGAATAAGGCCCGAAGGGACCGCCGACGTCAGGTCCTTCATGCCATGCGATCCCGAGCCAGTGAAGGTCCTCGATAAAGGCTTGGACATACTCGGGTTTGGAGCGTTGTGGGTCGAGATCTTCGTTGCGAAGGACGAGCGTTCCGTTGGCGTCGAAGACCCGCTGGTAAGCAGTCCAGAAGGTGGCTGCGTGACCAAGGTGGAGCAAACCAGTGGGCGAGGGAGCGAGGCGACCGCGATAATTCGGTGTGAGCGAGGGATCCAAAGATCAATTCTACAAACTCCGTGGGCACACCTTCGAAAATAGAATTCCGGAGCCACTCCTTTGCAGAAAATCCGCACGTCTTTGCATTTGTGATATCGCGTCGTGGCCGCATCTCCTTTCTGCAGAATATGAACGTTCTGGAAATCGGATTGCTCTCTCGCAGGCAACACTCCTCAGAGGTAGCGCCCTTCCCTCAAGCCAAACGGGTTGTTGGGAGGGTGTTCTCGCCGTGGGCTTAAATCCAATTAACGCTGTCCGGGTGTAAGGCTCTATCTGCTTGGAGGAGGTTGTAATGAAAGTGCGCTGGTCGAGTTCTGTGGCGATCCTGCTGATGCTGTTCTCCTGGGCGTGCCATAAAGCACCGAAAAACGATGACTCCGTCCACGTGAAACCGACGTCCAATTTGGCTGAGGCAACTACGGCAGCGCAGAACCGGGTTGCCGAAGCTTTCTATGACGCGCTGCTTCCAAAGCTGAAAACCTGTTGGGGCCGTCTACAAGGCACCGGCGAAGTGGAGTTCAGGTTCACCTATCACCGGGAAGGCAACAATTGGATTTGGCAGAAGCAAGAGTTCGCGCGCTCGTCGCTGGACAAGAGGCTGGAAGCGATTGCGACGCAGTGCATGCAGGCGGCTGCGACCGGTTCGTCGTTTCCGGTGTTGCCGGAAGAAGCGGCACGCGACGGGAAGGAATTCCTAATCCAGTGGGGCTGGCCGGTTCCGTTGCCGAAAGATCCAAGTCAGATGGCCATGATGATCAGCACCGGACCAGGGGGCGGCGAATGCCGCAAGATCTGCAAAGACTGCAGTGAAGACCAGGTAACCCACAGGTCCTCCTGCACGTCGAGTTGCTCAGGTTATAGCGGATGCGTGGAAGATGGCACGGGTACAGGCTGCAGGATGACTCTTCCGGAGTGCGCCTCTGGTTGGAGCGGCAGTTGGTCCGGTATTTACATCGCGTCGGAACGTCACGATTCTCTTGCTCCGATTACAGTTTCGGCCAGTACACACTGATTTGCGCTCGAGGTCGGCCCTGCTGCGTTTCTCCCCCTTGTGAGCAGCGTCACACCTGCTTGTGAGTTGTTCATCGAAAGGGCTGCCGCCGGAAATGCTACATTGGAGGCAATGTCAGCCCCCGAATCCGCCTTTGTTCAAGCGTGCCAAGGCCGCGCAACCGACTTTACGCCGATCTGGCTGATGCGCCAGGCTGGACGCTACATGGCCGAATACCGGGCCGTACGCAAACACCATTCGCTGGTCGAAATCTGCAAGACACCAAAGCTAGCCGCGCAGGTCACAATCGAAGCGGCTGAGATTCTCGGCGTCGATGCGGCGATCATCTTCGCCGATTTGTTGCTGCCTCTGGAAGTGATGGGACTGCCGTTCCGCTTCGAGGCAGGCGAAGGGCCAGTGATTGAAAAGCCGGCGCGCACAGCCGAAGACGTTGCGGCGCTACGCACCGATCGCGCGGCGGACTTAAGCTATGTGGGCGAATCTGTTTCGCTGGTGGCGAAGCACTTCGGCTCCAAGCTGCCGGTGATCGGATTTTGCGGCGCGCCATTTACGCTAGCCAGCTACATGATCGAGGGCGGCGGCTCGCGACATTACATACACACCAAGAAGATGATGTATCGCTCGCCCGAAGTCTGGGATCAGCTGATGCAGAAGCTGGTTACGGTGCTGGCGCGATATTCGGCCGAGCAGGTGCGCAAGGGCGCCGACGTTTTTCAGGTTTTCGACAGCTGGGTTGGATGCCTGAGCGTGGAAGATTACCGGCGCTACGTGCTGCCGCACACAAAGGATCTGATTGCGCGGCTGAAACGTTCCGGCGTGCCGATCATTTATTTCGGCACCGACAGCGCGACGCTGCTCACATCGATGCAGGAGACTGGCGCTGATGTGATCGGGTTGGACTGGCGTATTCCGCTCGACGAAGGCTGGCGCGTGTTGGGCAACCGGGGCGCGGTACAGGGAAATCTGGACCCCGTGCTACTCTTCGCAGATCAAAAGGAGCTGCGCGCTCGCGCGCTCGATGTGCTGAAACAAGCCGATGGCCGCCCGGGACACATCTTCAATTTAGGACACGGGATTTTGCCGGAGACGCCAGTGGAGAACGTTAGGTACCTGATCGAACTGGTGCACGAACACTCCCGGCGTCCGGTGGCCACGGCGAAAGCGGAGCGCTGAGGTAGAGCTTGAGCGAAGCAAACCAGAGACAGGCCGTTCTGCTGATCGCGCATGGTAGTCCCGACCACGTCGAGGAAATCCCAGAATTTCTGCGCAACGTGACTGGCGGGCGTCCGCTGCCGGATGCCGTCATCGAAGAGATCAAACATCGCTATGGGCTGATTGGTTGCTCGCCCCTGACCTGCCACACCATGGACCAGGCAGACGGGGTTCGTCGTGAGATGGGCATTCCGGTGTATATCGGCATGCGCAACTGGAAGCCGTTTATTGGCGACACGGTGAAGCAAATGGTTGAGGACGGCGTGACGCGAGCGGTGGCGATCTGCCTGGCTCCGCAGAATTCGCGGACGAGCGTGGGACTGTACAAGAAGGCGCTGCTGGGCGAGTCGGGAGAGGCGCCGTTCGCTATCGATTTCGTTGAGCACTGGCATAACAATCCGCTGCTGATTCGCGCGTTTGCGGAGAAATTTCGAGAAGGCTGGGAGCGCGCGTGCCGCGAAGCCGGTGCGAAGGTTCCGGTGATCTTCACGGCGCATAGCGTTCCCCAGCGAACAATTGCGGATGGCGATCCGTATGAAGCGCAGGCGAGAGAGACCGCGGCGTTAGTGGCGCAGGCTGTGGGTTTAACGGCTGACGACTGGCGTTTCGCGTTCCAAAGCCAGGGGATGTCGGGCGGCGCGTGGTTGGGTCCGACGGTGGAAGAGACGATTCTGGGGCTGAAGGAGAAAGGGCAGGCCGTCGTCTTCCTGCAGCCGATCGGGTTTGTGTGTGATCACGTAGAGATTCTTTACGACATTGATATTGCATTCCGAAAGTTTGCTGAGGAACACGGTCTGCGGCTGTGGCGTGCGGAGTCACTGAACGATTCGCCGACGTTGGCCGCGGCGGTGGCGGATGTGGCGAGGACACGGTTGGGCCTTGTCGCCTCAAGTTCACAGCAGGCCTGAAGGCCTGTTCCACCCAAATTCAAGTATGAAGCGCATCGCCATTGTCGGAGCTGGGATCAGCGGACTTGCCGCAGCGACTATTCTTGAGCGGGCGCGTCGAGATGGCGCGGAGATCGAGTTTACGCTCTTCGAGCGCGGGTCGCGGTTGGGCGGCGTGATGATCACTGACCACGTCGATGGATGCCTGATCGAAGCGGGTCCGGATTCGTTTCTCACCGAAAAAAGCTGGGGACTGGATTTCTGCCGCTCGCTCGGGCTGGGCGATCAGCTAATCGGATCGAACGACAGCGAACGCAAGACTTACATCCTGGTAAATGGCCGGCTGGTCACGATTCCGGACGGGCTGATGTTCATGGTGCCAACCAAGCTGCTGCCGACGATCACGACGCCGCTGTTTTCGCTGAGCACGAAGATCCGCATGGGACTGGAGTATTTCCATGCGCCTAAAGCCGCTGCGAATGGACGAGACGAGTCGGTCGCTGAACTGGTGCAGCGGCACTACGGTGCTGAGATGGTAGAGCGGCTGGCTGATCCGCTGCTGGCTGGAGTTTATGGCGGTGATGCGGCTTCGCTGAGTGCGGCGGCAGTGCTTCCGCGATTCGTGGACATGGAACGGCAGTATGGCAGCCTGAGCCGGGGCATGCTGGCAACGCGAAAGAAAATGGCTGCCATGATGCGCGAGAAGCACGGCGAGAATCATCGGCCCGCACCGCGCCCGTTGTTTTCGTCGCTAAAAAATGGCATGCAGCAACTCGTGGATGCGATCGCGGATTTTCTTCCGCGCGAATCCGTGAAGTTGAATCGCGAGATCACGGGGATTCTACGTGATGGTGAACAGTGGCGACTGGTAACAGCGGCTGGAGTGGTAGAAAGCTTCGATGCGCTGGTGCTGGCCGCTCCTGCGCTATTAGCGGGACGGCTGATTTCGGCGACAGCGCCCACGCTGGCGAACGAGTTACTGGATATCAGCTACAGCTCTTCGGTGACGGTGACGGGAATCTACAATCGCGCCGATCTGCAAAATGTGCCGCCGGGATTTGGTTTCCTCGTCCCTAAGACCGAAGGCAAGCGCATGCTGGCCTGCACGTTTGTGCACAATAAGTTTCCGCATCGTGCGCCAGATGATCGAGGCATCATTCGTACTTTCCTTGGAGGGCTGCGCGACGAGAGTGTTCTCAGCCTCAGCGACAGCGAGATCCTGGCGACGGTGCGACGCGAACTGAAAGAGATCGTTGGTCTTGAGGCGGAACCACGGGCCGAACGTGTCTATCGCTGGAACCGGTCGATGGCGCAATATGGGCCGGGGCATCTCGCGCGAGTGGTGCGGATCAAAGAAGCATCACGGCACCTGCAGCATTTCGCACTGGCCGGAAATGCCTACCAGGGGATTGGGGTGCCGGACTGCATCGCCTCTGGAACACAGGCCGCCGCAGATGTTCTGGAGCAGCTTGGATTTGCCCGACCCGAAGTTGCCGCCAAAGGAAGCGCCTCCGCATTTGCGCGTCCCACGGGCGTAAGCAAGTAACCTGGTTCAGTTACCCCGCCTATTACGATCGTTCCCGCAAGAATCATTAACAAAAAAACTATGCGCGCCCTCATGGGTTACAAATAGACGTGTGGGGGAGCTGATGGAAATGAAATCGGTGCTCGCGAAGTTCATTGGGCTCGGCATCTTAGTGGCCGCGATTGGGATGTTTGCGCAGGACGCCGCGCCCGCTTCGAACGGCAGCATGCAGGGCATGTCTCATCATGGAATGGCGGACATGCCGGGGATGGACCATGCGGTGGCCGCGATGTCGGGGCACATGGACATGGGTCCGCATATGAAGATGACGGCTCTGCGGCCGGCGCTGCCGGGAGATCAGCAACGGGCTGACGCGATTGTGGCTGCGAGCCGCAAGGCGATGGCACAGTACACCGACTACAAAGTCGCATTGAACGACGGATACAAGATCTTCCTGCCTAATGTTCCGCAGAAGCAGTATCACTTCACTAACTATCGCAACGCATTCGAGGCACGGAATAGCTTCAATCCGGATCATCCCACATCGTTGCTGTTCGAAAAGACCAGCGATGGCGGATACAAACTGATTGGCGCAATGTACACGGCTCCCAAGAGCTTCAGCGAAGACGAGTTGAACGCGCGGATTCCACTGAGCATCGCGCAATGGCACGAGCATGTGAGCTTCTGCAAGGCACCGGAGGAGCGGAAATCGGAATACTTCGGCAAGGACGCCAAGTTTGGATTGCGCGGATCGATCACGACGGAAGAACAGTGCAAAGCAGCAGGCGGGGAGTTCCACCCGGTGATTTTCGGATGGATGGTGCATGTGTATCCGTTCGAGAAGAATGCGGCGAATGTGTGGTCAGTGGAAAAGCAGATGGACCACGGAGACTAGGGGCATAGGTTATCGGGTAATTTGTAATCGGGTAATTGCAAAGCCAAATCAAACCTAGAACAAGCTCTAGTCGGCGCTGGCGGCGGCGCGTGACATCTGGGGCACTTTTGCGGGAGCTCTTCCGAAGTGAATCCGCGATGACCATTCCTGCGAAGGTGCTTCCACCCAGCGGTAGAGCACCCAGCTCGCGGCTATCGTTGCAGCAAGCCCGGCGAAATCGATCAAGAACAAATACGAACCGGAATAAGGTAGTCGCGAAAGCAGTCCAATCAGGCCAACCCCGATGGGGAGATGCAGCAGGTACACCGAGTAGCTGATCTCGCCGAACCAGTTGAGCACGCGATTGTCGACCGAGACCGTAACGATCAACAGGCCCGTCGCAAGAGCGGTGTAGGCGACCGGCAGTCCGTGGAACTTCTCCATCATCATGAAATTCAAGCCGAGGCAGGCGACGGTGCGCGCCGCGCCCATCAAACCGACGCGGTACTGAAAAATGAAGACGCCGACGAGAAAGATGGGCAGGCTGTGAAAAATGATTTTGTCCTGCGCGACGAAGACACGGAACAAAGTGATCCAGGCGACGACCGTGCCCGTCTGGATCCACGGATTACGATGCGCGATGAGCGGGAAGGTGAGTCCGACGAAAAGGTACCACTGGAACTCGATCGCGAGCGTCCAATAGGCGACGTTCACCCAAGGCTGTCCCATTAAGTCGTTCAGATAAAAGAAGTGCAGCAGGAGCTGCTTGATGCTGTAGGCGGGCGCGGCCATGTGAAATCGGGAGGCCACAAAGATCGCGTAGGCAATGAATAACGAAATGAAGATGGAGGCGATGTAAGGCGGATGAAGGCGCGCCATGCGCTTCATCATGAAGCGCCAGTAATCGCCGAAGCGGTAGCTGCGCTGATACAGACTGTACGGAATGATGAAGCCGGAGATAACGAAGAAGACTTCGACGCCGAGCCAGCCGTAATTGCCCGTGTGCTTGAGAGCGGCGCTTTGTCCGTAGGTGAAGTGGTACCAGCAGACGGCAAGGGCAGCCAGTCCGCGCAAAACGCCGAGGGTGGCGACCTTTTGATTGGAAGTTGGGGGCAAGACATAATTCTACTACTCACCTTTGTACCTACTGTGACGCCTGAACAGGGGCTTTTGCCAAGCGGAATCGGCGGCCTTTATGATGGCTCATCGCTCTTTTCGAGGTATGGCAACGTTGTTCGACTCGTCTCGTGGTAAGGCTTTCGCCTGTTTTCTTCTTTTTGTCTCACTCCTCGCTCCCATCATCGGCAGCGCCGCTGAACGAACCGATGAGGACAAACGCGTCTATGGGTCGGAAATGCAACAGGCCGACCAGAAGATCTACGACGAAGTGAAAGCTCATTCCGAGCTGATGAAGAACCTGGAGTATCTGACTACCAGCATTGGGCCGCGGCTAACGGGGTCACCGCAGATGCGAAGCGCCAGCGATTGGACGCTCCAGCGCTTCAAGGACTATGGCATCGACGCGCACCTGGAAACACTGGAGATTCCGCACGCGTGGACGCGCGGCGCGGATACCGCGGAGATCGTAGCGCCGATCCAGCGCGCGGTGCAGATACGGTCGCTCGGATGGAGCAAGGCGACTTCGGGGCCGGTAACGGCAATGGTGATTGCGCTTGAGGCGAAGTCGGTCGAGGAGCTGGCAAAGTACAAAGGGCAGCTGAAGGGTGCGATTGTGGTGATGCGTTCGGCGGAAATGCCCGATAAGGATGAGGTTCCCGAGAACGCGTACGATGCTGTTGTCCGGCAGAAGCGCGGGGCTCCGTCAGAGGCCGCTATCAATCAGTACCGTCAGCGGAAGGAATTGATGAAGGCGATTGCCGCTGAGCAGCCTGCCGCGATTCTGCTGGATAGCGGTAAGACCGATAATCTCTTTAACATGACCAGCCTTGGCCAATACCAGCCGACGGAGGCTCCGGTCGCGTTTCTGAGCCATGAAGAATCGTTGCTGGTTCGGCGACTGGCGGCGACGGGACCAGTGAAGATGAGCGTGAACCTCGCCGGGACCTTTTCGCCGGGGCCGGTGCCTGCGTCGATTACTGTCGCGGAGATCAAAGGCACGGAACGACCGGATGAGCGCGTGATCATTGGCGGGCATCTGGATTCATGGGATCTGGGCCAGGGCGCGCTCGACAACGGCACCGGAGCGATGGCCGTGCTGGAAGCGGCACGCACGCTGAAATCGCTGGGATGGAAGCCGAAGCGGACTCTCACGTTCATTCTGTTTACAGGCGAAGAGCAAGGAAGCAACGGCGCAAAGCTCTTTCTGCAGGATCATGCGGCGGAGATCCCGAAGATAGATGGGCTGCTGGTGCTCGACACGGGCACCGGCAAAGTGTTCAGTATCGCTCTGGAGGATCTATACGAGACAGCGCCGCTGATGACTGAGATCTACGGGCCGCTGCAAAGCGTTTTTGACATGCAGCCACTGAGCACGCGTGATTTCGGAGCATCGGATCACGAGCCATTTCTCGATAAGGGCGTGCCCGCATATTTCTGCGTGCAGACGCCTGCGCACTACGGCGAGGCACATCACAGCCAGACGGACACTTTCGATAAGGTGATCCCGGGCGAGATTAATGAAGGCGCGGCGCTGCTGGCTGCGTGGGCGTGGAATGTGTCCGAGATGCCAGATTCGCTGCCGCATCATCCCGCGAAGCAGTAGCAACGGAGGGCGCAATGCCCGAAACGCAGTCTCGCTACCGCAGTAGCTGGTTGTTCTTCTGCTGTGTTGTGCTCGGGACCGCGTGCATCATTGCCGGAGCGCTACTCTACGTCGGGGAAAGAAATCTTTTCAATGCTGATCGCTTTGCGCAAAGAGCGCAGAGGAGTCTCGCCGATCCGCGTGTCGCGGAGTATGCCGCCACGCTGGTGACGGATACGGCGATCCGTAGCCGTCCGGACCTGATCGCATTTCGCCCACTGATTCTGGCCAGCGCGCGCAGCATGGTACAAGCGCGGCCGTTCGGCGTGCTGGTGGAGATGTCCGCCAAACGCGCGCACGAAGCGTTGCTTTCAGAAGGTGCGCGACGGATAGTGCTGACGCTACCCGATCTGCAACTGCTGGTGCAGGACACGCTGCAGCAGGCGAATCCCGCGATTGCTGAACGAGTTCCGAAGGAACTCAACAATGTGGTCGCCAGGCTCGGCGAGGGACGCGAAGCGCAATGGGTGCTCGAATTGTCGAGGATCGGCGCACGCTTGCGAATCTTGTGGCCTGTGCTTTTGCTGGTAGGCGTGTTGCTGATGATCGCTGCGATATGGGTTGCACCCGATCGTCAGCGCGGCTTCTTTCGATTGGGCGTAGCGCTTGGAGTTGGCGGACTTTTGCTGATGGCCCTGCTTCCCGCGACAAGCCTTGGTCTGGGATTGATTCACGAACCCCTCGATCGTGGGCTGGCGCGAGGATTGGCGAGAGCATATTTCGGAGACCTGACTGTTTGGGGATTTTTGCTCGCCGGGTTAGGAGCGATTCTGGCAGCTGGCGCAGCATCGCTGCTGGAGACGATTCATCCGCTGGCTTCGTTCGAGCGCTGCGGGCGGCTGGTCGCCGTTCCTCCTACGTCGGTCAGAGGACGACTCTTGTGGAGCGCCTGCCTCCTAGCCGGTGCGGCCCTGCTGATCGCGTATCCCTTCGCAGTGTTGCAGGCTGTGGCGACGTTGATCGGCTTGTGGGCGGCGTTTGCGGCTTTCCGTGAGATTTTCCGCGTGGTGCATGAGAAGTGGAGCCCGCGGGTAATTCAGGCGCAGGCGTCACGCGGCAATTTGCGTGTGGCTCTTGTGAGCGCGCTGACGGCAGCGGTCGCGATTGGGTTAGGGGTTGGGACATGGCTATGGTTGCAAAATCAAAAAGCTGACAACGGCGCGATCGTGGAACAGGCATGTAATGGGTTCGCGGAATTGTGCGACCGGCCACTCAACCAGGTGGTGTTCGCGGGAACGCACAATTCCATGTCCAACCAGAGCGTTTCCGATTGGATGTTTCCGCAGCAGGAAGCGAGTATTGCGCAGCAGTTGCGCGACGGAATCCGCGCTCTGCTGTTCGACGTGCACTACGGATTCCCCGGCGGCTCGCGCATCAAGACCGACCTGACTTTCGAGCCGAATGCAGAGAAGATGAAGCTGGCTGTTGGGGATCAGGGTTACGAGGCGGCGCTGCGTATTCGCAACACGCTTGTGGGGGTTGATAGTGGCCAACACCGGCTTTATCTGTGTCACGGATTCTGCGAACTTGGAGCTTCGCCACTGGAACCAACGCTACGCGACATTCGTGATTTCCTGGTGCTGCATCCTGATGAGGTTCTCCTGTTGGATATTGAGGACTACGTTGCTCCACAAGATCTGGCGAATGCATTTCAACAAGCTGGACTTGCCGATTTCGTTTACAAAGGCCGGCTGGGTCCGCCATGGCCAACATTGCGCGAAATGATTGCGAGCGGCCAGCGCGTGCTGGCAGTAATCGAGTCAGGCAAGCCTGGAGTGCCGTGGTTGTTCCCGGCGTATCCTACGTTTCGCGAGACCCCGTACACGTTTCACAAGCCGGATGATTTCAGCTGCCGGCCGAATCGTGGCGGAGACACCGGATCGTTGTTCCTGCTGAATCATTGGATCGACACGGCGCCCACTCCCAAGCCGTCGAATGCGGCGATTGTGAATGCGTATCCGTTTCTGCTCGGACGTGCCGAGGAGTGCGAGAAGGAACGCCGGCATATTCCGAACATCATTGCCGTCGATTTCTATCGGACTGGAGACGTGTTGCGCGTCGTGAATCACTTAAATGGGGTGGATCAACCGGGTGAGAGCGCAGGAAATTGAGTTAAGCCGCTTGCGGGCGCTTCTCTCCTTTATGTTTGGCTTCTGGCTCTCCTCGCTTGGCGGCGGCATTTTCAATTTCCGCGTTAACCTCGGCGCCAGTAAGAATGGCGGCTCCAGTCATGTAAAACCACAGAAGGAGAATGATCACAGAGTGCCAGGATCAATCCTAAGGCGAGTTTTCCGCCGCTGCTGGCGCGCGAGGTTTCCTGCAGAGTTTTTTCGACCAGGCCTGAAGCTGCGCTGGGCATGGTTGTACCTAGATATCTCAGCAACGACTCGCGCAGCTGCGAACCGGGGCCGGCAAGCATCCCCAGGAGCGCGGTGACGAAGAGTAGTCCGGGAAAAATTGCGAACAGGAAGTTGTAGGCAAGCTGAGCTGCGCGTCCGAGTACATCGTCATTGTTGATGCCCAGCCAAACGCGCTTGCTAAGTTCCCCTTTCGATAGTCCTCCCCGTTCCCAGGCAGAAGTCATGGGGCCCCCACGGCAGAAACGGTGCAGTGCCGGGCTATAGGAGTGGACGTTTGCGCGATGGGATGCTCGCAAGATGCGGTGGCCGAGCGAGCTCACCATTCACTTCACGAATTGTGGTTCTTTCCCTTCTCCCCACGGATCGTAGGTGACGAACTGATGCACGCGATCCGGGTACGATGGATGGTCGTAGAACAGGAACACGTTCACTGGATTCGGCTCAGGATCACCAAGTCCAATTTCTCCGGTGACCAGGAAGTCGTGTGCAGCTGCCTGACCGGGGTCTGGCATGATGCCGTGCGTCACCTCGAGTGCGTAGACATCCGCCTGGTTTTCGAAGTAGCGGCTCAGCGTATTGCCGGCAACATTCGCGACGAATCCGAAAACAGTGATGATCAGAAGAAGTGCGGGGAGAGAGGCCCAATCGTCGAGCCCGCGTATGCCCCAGCGCGCTCCGTTGCGAGCCAGCAACCAGCCGATGGAGCGATAGCCGGCAAAGATCAGCAGGAAGAAGAGCACCGCGTTAAACAGCAGTTCTTTCCAGACGTGGCCAAGCACGTAGTGTCCCAACTCATGGCCGAAGTCGAAGACAACTTCGTCGGGTGTTTCCTTCTGAATCGTCGTGTCCCAAATCACGATGCGCTTGGAGGCGCCGAAGCCGGTGACGTAAGCGTTGGTGAAGTTCGTTTTGTCGCTGGCCTTCATCCAGAACATGCGTTCCGGAGGGATCTCCTGACCCGCGCGGATGGTGACTCGTTGCAACGCAGGAATCAATTGCGGCGCTTTCGTCGAGAGCGGCTCGAACTTGTTGAACATCGGATCGATGACAAACGGCGAAATGAAAAACAGGAAGAGCAGGATGGGGAGCGAGATGAGCCAGAAGTAAAACCACCAGCGTTGCGGACTGCGGCGAATGACGGCGTAAAGAATCCAGACGAGAATGCTGCCAATCACGATGAGTAGCGCCTGCGCTTTGACCCAGTCACCGGCCCATGATGGCCAGCTTTGGACAGAAATGTGGTATAGCCTGGCGACATATTCTTCGAGGATGTCGAAGGGCAGCTGCAGAATTGCGAGCGTGAGCGCAAACAATGCGGTGTAGATGAGCGCCTGCAGGATACGTCGGCGTGTCGATGCTTCCGCCCAATCGCGAAACTTTGCCGACCATCTAGTTTGCAGAACCAGCCAGAGCACGAAGATCCCGTAGAAGATGCTGAAGATGCGATAGCCGAAACGCATCCGGTTCAGGTTATGGGCCTTCCGGTACAGATCAGGCGGAAGGGTGTAGGCGGTGATGCGGGGAGCAGGAACGCTGGCTCTGGCAGTTGGCTGCGACTGTGGTTGCGTCACAGTAGCCTGGGCTGTGGAGGGCTGCTGGGCTGCACAGAAAATCGGAATGCAGCACGCGAGTAGAAGAAATACACAGGTTGCTTTGCGCATGTTCGCCTTGCCTGGAAGTCTCGCGCGAGAGGATAACGCAAGAGAACATCTGTGGCGAGGGGCAGTGTAACCGCCAACAGGCGCCCTGTTCTCGGGGAGAGCGGGTTCCTTCGATCTTTCCAACTCTGGGAGGCGGGAAAGCAGTTCGAGAAAGAGGCCTGAATCACCCGCTGCAGCGTGGCGTAACCCCGGCCTGTTCCCGTATAGTCTGTGTTGGCTCGTGACGGCGAGTTCGTGCCAAAAACTTTGCCGGGAATACACATTTCATGGTTCTGCCGTCCCTAGATTTCAGTATTGATGAGTACCTCCGCAAGCGCCTGATGCCTGTGGAGGGTGCCATCCCACAATTGCCGGGAATCGAGATGTATGGGAACTCGATTCCGGCGGCCAGCGTGGGTGGAGATCTGTTCGAATACATCAACTTTCAGCAGCGGTACAACATTGATGCCCGTATCGCTCGCGCGCTGCGCCTGGCGAAGGAAGATCTGGACCCGCTGCCGGAGGGCGCCAGTCCGCGTAACGGCGTGGATCATCATGTGCGGTGGATGGAATCGCGGCCGGACTATAGCCCCGCAGACGGCATTGCGTATCGTAAGTCAAAGAGTTCCGAGCAGCTGGAAATCGCTGAAAACTTGCACGAACTTTACACCACGGCGGGTGTGCTGCTGGTAGATGCGCAAGGGCATGACCTGATTGCGGCGAAGATCGCCTCCACGGTTCACGACACGTTCCACGCGTTCATGCTGTCGGAGCTCGATCAGAAGGGCAAGACCAGTACCGAGCTATTCGAGAAGATCAACTTGCGCCTGGCCCAGTCGGTTACAGCGCGAAATGCACTGGGACGCACAGACAATACTAAGCGCGAAATCGCCACCATGGTTTACGGCGAGATTCAGCCGGAAGGCATTTTCCGCTTCGTGAATTTCGGCCATCCCCCGCCGCTGGTTTTCTCAGCCGAATTCGGGCGATTCATGGATATCGACGAAGAGAGTATGGTGCAGTTCCTCGCGCTGGGACTGGAGATCCCCGAAGATCATCCGGACCGGAACAAGTACTTCTCCATGAAGGTGCGCAAGCGACAGATGGATGAATCGGACGTGGCGCAGATCACGCTGATGAATCACGGCGACATTCTGTTTCTGTATACCGATGGCGTGTACGACGGCAGCGACGAAGAAGACAGGATCGCCATTCAGAAGGTGATCGACGAGCACAAGAATGGTTCGGCGAAGGACATCTGCAACGCCATCCTCGCGTACGCCGTGGAACAGGACCTGCGCCTGCGCGAGACGGGCGAAACCGATCGCATCGACGATAAGACGGTGTTCCTGATTCGCAGGACGTGAGTGATTAGTAATCGGTAGTTGGTACTTAGTAATTGGTAATTACTAATCAAAAGCGAGCGCGCCCGCTCTGGCGATAGTGGAGTAAGGTCCGTTCGTGACAGTTGTCCGTTCTTTTTGTCTAGACTGATTACTGAGACGGAAAACAGGGTATCTGCAAGAGTCTTGAAAACGGGAATTGGGGCAACGTTACAACGGCATGGTAGTCGCCACGTTGAAGGATGGGCGGATGCTCTTGCAGCCCATGTTCATTGGTCGAAAGTTGAAGACTCTGTTGGACACGCCCATAACAAACATCACCAAGGTTCAGTTGGTGGGACGGTTTGGTATGGCTTCATTCAGGATTGAGTTACGCCATTCTCTGAAGCTCTTCGAGTTCACCCCTATATGGGTCGAGGATTGGATAGTGGCTTTTCGAAACGCTGGCATACCTGTTGTCCGTCTGGCGAGAGGCTCTGTCCTCAATAAGGCGAAATACTACTTGCCACGGTTGTTGCTGGCTGTCTACTTGATATGGGTGGTAATCGCTGCTATCCGTCGTTTTGCGTGACAACCAGTGATAGCTGTCGATAAATCCACATACCACCACCTATATCCGGTTGAGATCGTGCGCGGTAAAGCCCGCTACCGCCAAGAGCCTGAGAACACATCGCAGCTAAAGTGATCACTGCATCTCGACATCAGGGAGCACCCACTGTTTCTTGTGACCGACCAGTGTTGTTTCACGGGCGCATTGAGAGGCACGATTAGCTTATAGGTCTTGCCGCCGTCGAAGGCATCGCAGTTGTTGTGCGGACGGGGATTTTAATGGAGGTTTCCAAAGTGGAGGTGGTCTTCACACTATCGTCGTTTTCGATTACGCCCCTTCTCGCGTAAACTTCCATCACAGATAATCGGTAGGACTCTTTATGCCTACGTGTCATTCATGCGGTTCGCAGATCGCGGAAGAAAGCCGATTCTGTTTAGCTTGCGGCACGGCTGTTCCCTCGGATGAAGTAGCCACCATGATTTCGAGCGAAGCGGCAACGATTGCAGCTTCGCCCAAACCTCCGCGCTCGGGACGCCCCGGGTCCAGCTCAGGCAGAAATCCGAGCAGCGTCCATGGGGAAGGCCGTTTCCTGCCGGGAACCGTTCTCATCGAGCGCTACCGAATTATTTCGCTACTGGGCAAAGGTGGAATGGGCGAGGTGTACCGGGCCGACGATCTCACGTTGGGCCAGCCGGTTGCTCTGAAGTTCCTGCCGGAAGAGGCGGGCAACGATCCTGAATTGCAGGAGCGCTTCCGCAGCGAAGTGCGGATCTCGCGCAAAGTTTCCCATCCAAATGTGTGCCGCGTGTACGACGTGGGCGAAGTCGATGGCATGACTTTCTACACCATGGAGTACATCGACGGCGAAGACCTGGCTTCCCTGCTGCGGCGAATCGGCCGGCTGCCCAGCGATAAGGGCCTGGAGATTGCGCGGCAATTATGCGCGGGCCTGGCGGCTGCCCATGCCAAGGGCGTGCTGCATCGCGATTTGAAGCCGGCGAACATCATGCTCGATGGGCGTGGACAGGTTGCAGTGATGGATTTTGGCCTGGCGGCATTCGTCGATGAAATCAAGGGCGCCGATGTCCGCAGCGGAACGCCCGCTTACATGTCGCCGGAACAGCTTTCGGGAAAGGAGGTCACCGAGAAGAGCGACATCTATTCGCTCGGACTCGTGCTCTACGAGATCTTCACTGGCAAGGGCGCCTACAGCGCGGACAACCTCGCGGATCTGATCAAGACGCGGAATGCGGCGGCCGCAGTGAGCCGGCCGTCATCGATCGTGAAAGATATCGATCCGCTGGTGGAGCGAGTGATCCTGCGGTGCCTGGAACTCGAACCAAGTAATCGGCCGGCGAGCGTGCTAACGGTTGCGGCGGCGCTGCCGGGAGGAGATCCGTTGGCTGCGGCGCTAGCTGCCGGCGAAACTCCCTCTCCGCAGATGGTCGCTGCCGCGGGCGAAACCGAGGGCATGAAGCCGGTGCTGGCGGTGATTTGCCTGGTGCTGGCAATTGTCGGACTGGGCGCCAGCGTGTGGCTCCTCATGGCTTCCAATGCTTTTGAAAAGATGACGCTGGAGTTGCCGCCGGAGGCGCTTTCGGCAAAAGCGCGCGACGTGATCTCCCGCCTCGGGTACGATTCGCGGGCTACAGATCATGCTTCTGACTTCAAAGAGGATTCCGATTTCCTCCTTTTTGCAGGCGATCACGATAAGCCACGCGCCCAATGGGTACAGATCTACGCGCAACGTCCAACCTCGCTCCTCTATTACTACCGGACCAGTCCGCGCTACATGGTGCCGTCGGATTATCATCTGAACTTTACGCCCGGCATTGTCAGCTCGGACGATCCACCACCGACTGTGTCAGGCATGATGACAGTCTGGCTTGATCCGCAGGGCCACCTGGTAGGATTCCACGCAATTCCGCCTGAGCTCGATACTTCACCCGCGTCGACGAAGCCCGTGGACTGGTCTCCGCTGTTCGAGTTAGCCGGACTGGACCCTTCGAAGCTGCAGCCGGCCGATCCGCAGTGGTCATCGCTGGCCAATTCCGATACACGTGCGGCTTGGATCGGCACCTGGCCCGGCTCGAATCGTCCGTTGCGGGTTGAATCCGCTGCCTGGCACGGCAAGCCCGTATTCTTCAACACAATCGGCGAGTGGACACATGCGTATCGCATGCAGCCTGACAACTATGCACCTGGCGATAAGGCCCGCCAAGTTGTCTTCATCACGATCTTTCTGTTCTTATTGATCGCTGCCGGATTGCTTGCGAGATTGAATTATCGCCGCGGCAAAGGAGATCGGCAGGGCTCGTTCCGAATCGCGCTGGTTGTCTTTGTACTGCAGATGCTGCTATGGGTGTGCTACGAACATTTCGTGCCTGCGGTCGGAACGGTCGGAATGCTGATTCTGACCGTGAGTTCCAGCCTGTTTATGGCGGCAATGGTCTGGACGCTCTATATGGCCCTCGAGCCATACGTTCGAAAATTTTGGCCGCAGACGATCATCTCCTGGTCGCGTATTCTGACCGGCAAGACCCGGGATCCCTTGGTCGGCCGTGACGTTTTGTTTGGTGTGCTGCTCGGACTGACTTGGATTGTGGGCCTTTCAGGCCTCAATCTCATCCTGCTGAAACTCGGCGAACCCTATTCGTTTCCATCGACCGACTATCTCATGGGCGGGCGGATGGCGGTGGGCGCTACCTTGTTCAGGATCCCCAGCGCGATTGAAGGCACACTTCTCTTCTTCGCGATGCTGCTCGTACTTCGGATCGTGTTTCGCAACCAATGGCTGGCGGCGGCCGCTTTCGTTGCCATATGGACAACACTGAAGGTACTCGGCAGCCACCATCTGGGAATTGATATCGCCGGGCAGATCTTCGTATACGGTATTGCGGCATTTGCGATTGTTCGCTTCGGCCTGGTGACCCTGGCGGTTGCGGTCTTCGTTACCGACGGCCTCGGAAATACCTCTCTGACCGCAGACTTCTCCCGTTGGTATGCGACTACGACCCTGCTCGTACCCGGAGTCATTTTGGCTCTGACAATCTGGGCTTTCTACACAGCCTTGGGCGGACAGAAACTTATCAAGGGCGATCTGCTGGAATAGAAGAACGTTTCGCGTTTCATAAAGCGGTGATCTGAGGCACTCACCTGATTACAGTAGGCCAAGTAACTCCATTCCCTCCCGGTGTTTTGCCGGATTTACTTTATGGGGCAAACTGCTGAAGAATGATTGTGGCGGAAGCCCCCAGCACCTTAGCTCGGCACGCTCGTTCTTTTTGCAGGTACCCTAGTGAAACTCGATTGGTTCAGCAGTCTTCTTACCGTCAGCTCTATGATCGTTGTAGGTCGTCAGTTGTGGTGGGGATGGATACTGGCAGCCGTCAATTGTTTTGTGCTGCTCTACATTGCCCATCAATCCGGCTTGAGCGGACTGATTCCCGCTAACATCATCTGCCTTGCTATTTATGCGAAAAACACTCGGGAGTGGTTGAAGGACGACAAGGCGTCACATTCATAAAGAAGTGCGGCAAAAATAAGGATGCCTCTCCGCTTCAGGAGAGGCATTTTCATTTTCGAGTTACGCGACTTTGCGCTGGCCGGCTGCGCAAACGTTGCAGCGGCTTTTTATTTCTGGAAGATGCTCGACCAGATTCTCTTCGAAGGCATCCCAGTGCGGTCCGAGGGTCTCGGTTCCGTATACCGCGTTTTCAATACGCGCGGATTCCTCGGGGACGAGGGTTATCTTTTCCGGGCTGGGCGTGGTGCTCGTGAATTTGTCGGTCAGACGATCAGGGAACAGTTCGGAGGCTGGGATGGCTTCCGCGTTCGCCCGCGTCTCCGGCACGACGGAACTGGATTCTCGTACTTCGTCGGGCGTGACGATGCGATCCGAGCCTTTTCGATGCATCACCGGATCTTCTTCCCAGTCTTGCTTCTCTTCGCGGATCGCAGCTTTGTCGCGTTCTTCCAGCGCACTGCGGTGAAGCTGCTCGTAGCTTTTCCAGCTTTGGTCGGACTCCAAGACCTTTTGATCGAAAGCTGGAAGCCGGTCGAGTTCGGCGAAAGGCAGATCGGTTTCGAACGCGTCTTCATCAATCGCGGTGCGATACACATGGTTCAGAGAAAGCAAAACCCGGCGGCTGTGGCCGATGTCCGCAACGAGGTAGCGGATCGTGCCGTTATCGTGATCGAAAACGACATCGGCAATTTTTCCAATCTTGCCCTGGTCGGTTCCGTACAATGCCGCGCCTCGAATATCTTTCACATCGGCATCGAACTGGAAGTCCTGCAAAGTGGAATAGTGCGACATGGAAACTCCATTTAGGGATATCAAGCAGCGCAAATTGTGTGATGCAGGTTCAACGAGTGGAGAAGTCTAATCAGTAGGGTGTTTTGCAGGAAATGAGAGTAGCTGCCGCCGGTAGATCTCGTCGACGCGCTCGAGAGTGTCGATCTGAGCTGGAGTCTTGTCGGGACGAAGTCGCAGGATTCGAGGAAATCGCAACGCGAAGCCGCTCTCGTGCCGATCCGATTTCATCACCGCATTGAAAGCAACTTCCAAAACAATCGTAGGTTCTACCGTTCGCCGGAATCCCTGATCGTCGATCGTGTGTGCGAGGAACCACTCGGTCATTTGCGCGATTTCGGCGTCAGTGAGCCCCGAGTAGGCCTTACCCACATTCAAGAGATGATCGTCCGTTTCGCTGGCACGAATCGCGAAGGTGTAGTCGCTAAGGACCGCGGCTCGTTTGCCGTGTCCGTATTCAACGGCGGTGACCACCACGTCGAGGGTTGCGAGTTCACGTTTCAGCTTCAGCCACGATTTACCGCGGCGCCCTGGGGCGTATGGGGAATTCAGGTCCTTGATCATCAGACCTTCGTTTCCGCGTGCCAGGGCTTCTTCAAAGATCTGTGCTAAGTGCGCGGCTGAGTCGGCGCGTGTCAATGGGGCGCGGATCACTCGGCTCTGAGTCGACGCACCTGGCTTGGCGATTATTTCGGGTTCGAATGCCAAAGCTCCTTGCGGAGTGCGAGTTCTTGCTTGCGCCACTTTCGCTCTGCTGTTCGGGAACTGTGCAGCGTTCAGGAACAAATCATCAAGCACCGTACTGCGTTCGCGAAGCGTCTTATCGATGGTGAGTTCACCATCGGCATATAGGACGTCGAAGACGACATAGGCGACGGGAACATCGCGCATCATGCTCGCCGTGACTTTCTTTCGACCGAGGCGCTTTTGCAGCTGCGAGAACGGGAGCGCACGTCCTTCTTCGAGGCTCCAGGCGAGGACTTCGCCATCGAGGATCACGTCTTCTGGAAACGCGGCAAGCGCGTCCGGCAGCTCTGGGAACGCGTCGGTGATCTCGTCGAGCGTGCGCGAATACAGGCGAGCCTCACCATCCGCAACGTGCGCCTGCGCGCGAATGCCGTCGTACTTGTCTTCCACCTGCGCGTGCTCGAAGTAGACGAACGCATCTTCCGCCGTCTGCACCGGACTCGCCAGCATGAAGCCGATGGGATGGAACATGCGCATGCGCGCGTCAGCTAACTTGTTATCGGCAGCCAGCGTCACGGTTTCTGCGATATCGCCGAGCAACATGTTCGCGCGTTGCACGTCGGGATAAGGAGCTTCGTATGCTTTGGCGATTGCTTCTTCCACCAAGCTTTCACGCAAGCCGATACGAAGATCGCCGCTGATGATTTTCACCAGGTACTTTGCCTCAAGCGCGGTCGCTTTCGAGAGCAACAAGCGAGTGAACGACGCTTTAGAGGCCGCACCACGCGTTTCCGCGATACGGTGAAATTCACGTTCGACCTGTTCCAATGTCAGCGTGCTCTGCTTAGGGGCAGTGGATTGCAAGATGTCAAAGGCCGCGGAGCCCAGGTCTCCATATCGCCGGTAGGCGGAGGCCATTTCGTCATCCGACAGGCGCGATATCTCCCGCAATACTTGCCACAGCATGGTGCCACCAACTTGCAGCGTGATTTCTTCGTACGCAGGGAAGGTCCGGCCTGAAAGAAAGATGGCAGCGGTAGAGGCTTCGCCGGCAGATTGTGAACGGAGATATTCTGCGACGATGCGAACTTTTTCGTTCTTCTTCGTCGTTGCGGCAACGAGTTCGCAAATCTCTGCCAGTTGGCGCATGCAAGTTGGTCAGGACGAAGCGGCGCTCTTCGGTTCAGGTACGCGTTTACGCTCGAGCCATGCGGTGATCGAGGCAAAGAGCACGTACGCAAATAGCGCCGAAATCGCGACGAAACTGCCGGACGGCGGCGGAGGCGTAAAGAACTGCGACGCCTGCATTGCGAGCATTACGATTCCGAACACGATGAAACCATACCGCCCAATATTTCCACTCGTGCGCGTGGACCGCATATAGATGTAGATGCCGATGAACAGCAACAGTACTTCGAGGATGAACTCCGGCCATTTGTAGTTCCACATGCCGAGTCCCATTTTCATGTGGCTGTCGTAGAGCGCAAGGTCAGGCCGATGCACGAGGAGATCGAGCACCCAGTGGGAGAACACCGCAAGTCCTGCAATCACGCCTGCCGCACGATTCCAGCGATAGATGAAACCGCAACTCACGCCGAACGCGAGTGACCATAGTGCCGCCCCAGGCAGGCTGTGCGTGTAGGGCATGTAGTAAAGATCCAACGGACTCGACGCGGTATACCCCGGCACTATGCGCACTTTCTCGATTCCCGACAGGACGAAGATTGCCCAGAAGACATCGATCAATTGCACCGCGATAAACAGAAGCCACAACGGAATTTCCCGGCGATGCGCTTTCGCGACAAAACTTACGGCGTAATGGCCGACGAACAATTGGGCCCTCCTTCGTCAATCAAGTGAAAGTCATTTCACGATGCGTGCTGCGCGTGAACATGAATGTACACCGTTTACGCACAACCCTACGCACTTTGGCTGATTCACATTGAGTACGCGAACGTGAAAGTGCGTACGCGGTAACACCACGAGGAGAGAATACCAATGGCAGCAACGAAGAAGTCGACCAGTCGCGGCGGGAGAAAGGCCGGCACGAAGTCTACGCGTACACGCAGAAAATCCACTCGAGGCGCAACTGCCCGCGCGCGGTCCGGTCGCAAGTCGGCGTCAGCGCGCAAGAAATCCGTTCGCACAAAGTCGCGGGCCACGGCAAGAAAACGTGGCAGCAACCGCAATCTGAGTACGCGCAGTCGGAGCAACCGCAGCGGTCGTGCTACAGCCAGTCGTAGTGGCAGAAAAGCGAGTCGTAAACGCTCTAGTCGAAAAGCTCAGCAGGAAGTTGCGACCGAAATGCGCCATCTGAAGCGCGGCGAACATAAGAATCGCAAACAGGCGATCGCTATTGGTCTTTCCAAGGCCCGCAGCAAGGGAGCGAAAGTCCCGGCGCGTCGCGCGGCCTGAAGTATGATCCGCGTCGACCAGACCTATTTATGAGCGGCTAGTCTTTCTTCGAGGAGCTGCTGTCGGACTTCTTTGTTTCCGATTTCGTCTCGGAAGATTTGGACTCGGACGACTTGCTTTCTGACGCTTTCACGTCCGAACTCTTGCCATTTCCGGCTGGGGAGCCGGATTTTTTTGCGTAGTCGGTGACGTACCAGCCAGCTCCTTTGAACTGGATGGCTGGCGCGGAGAGAAGCTGCTCGACCTTGTCCCCACACTTAGGGCACTCGGTTATGGGCGGATCCGAGAACTTCCGGATCTTTTCAAATACGTGTTTACATTTTGTGCACTGGTACTCGTACAGCGGCACTGGGACTCCCTTGTCTAAACGACACTTTGAAGACGCTTACTGAATGAGATGCTTCTCTGAATTCTAGGGTGCATGGATTGCGGCGTCAATTTTAGCGCGAAACAGGCGCCTGGCCCGGGCCACTTGCCTTCGATGGTGCGGGCTTGCCGAACAGCGAATCCTCGAGTGGGACATTCACCTCGACCTTGTCGAAGACGATCTTCTGCCCATCGGGATGGTCAGCAGTTCCCGAGGTGATCAAGAACGCGAACATCACTCCATTTACTTTTCTGTAATCGGAGAAGTACGAGGCGAAGGTGTTTTTCTCGCCAGCATTCTCAACCTGCCCTTGCCACTTGATTTCCAGGAAGGAGTTCGCATCGATGTAGTCGTAGCGGACCTCCCCGGTCTTATCGGTGACCTTCAACTTGTACGCATCTTTGTCACCGACTGTCTCCTTACCGATCAGCTCAACTTTATTGCCCTTCTTGCCGTAGTCGAGAAGCGGACCGTCGATATCCGCGCCACCGGCCATGTTGCGAACTTCTCCTGCCGTGAGCGTGACCGGATCGCCAGCTCCATTGGTGATCATCAATTTCCAGCCAGAGGTACCGTTCGTGGTCTGGATGAGTGTCTTGGCTCCGATACCGATCTCTTCGCGCATCTTGCCCGGGCGCTTGATCTCGACGAGGAAGGGGCCGGATGGCGCCAGGGCAAACGAGATGTGCCCGGTGAGTCGCTGGGAATGAATTGCCCTGATCGCCGGGATGCCGCCGCGGGCAGCGAGAGCTTTCGCAATGATCTCGTCGACGGTCTGCGCGTGCAGGCCGAAACTGAAAAAGACAGCCATTGTGATGACAATGTTGCGCATGACTATCGAGAGATTATAGGGGGTACGGGGCGAAGAGTAGGACGGCGCCCGTTTTAACGCCGCCCTCGTTGTCGATGTGAGTTGTTGAGCTCAGTGCGCTGCCTGCTTCTCGTGGCAGCACTCGGATTTTTCTTCGTGGTAGCGCCCGGTCGCGTCGACGTGTCCGCCGGCTCCATAGCGATCATGGTGCCGTAGCCAGTCACCCATATCGAATCGCGGACCGGTTTCATTCCGGCCCTTGGGCGCGATGTCGAGAAAGTTGTAGGTTCCCAGGAACACCTCGCCGCCACGCGCGTAATTGGAGTAGGTGTGAAAGATCTCGCCGGAATCGGTCTTGTAAAAGGCGCTCGCTCCAGCCAGTTCCTCGCTCACGAAATCGCGGTCAGCGTAGTTGTAGTACACCCTTCCGGTCGCGGCTTGCTCCGGCGTAAACGAGACGTGATAGTCGTAGTTGAAATCGCTTCGATAGGACGAGACCCACTTGAAGTTCCATCCCATACGCTTCTTGTAGGCTTCGATTTCCACGAGAGGAGCGCGAGAGACGACTACAAGCGAGACATCGTGATTCTCAAGATGCACAAGCGCTCCGCCGATGTGGTCTGCGAGAAAGGAGCAGCCGACGCATCCTTCCTTCCATCCGGGGCCGAGCATGAAGTGATAGATGATGAGCTGACTTCTTCCGCCGAATAGATCGGCGAGAGTCTCTTCTCCCTCGGGACTTGTGAAGGTGTATCGCTTTTCGACTTTCTCCCACGGAAGTTCGAGGCGCTGGCGATTGATCTCGTCGCGCATGCGAGTTAGTTCTTTTTCTTTGGCGAGAAGTTGTTCGCGGCGTTCCAGCCACTGCTCGCGGCTGACGATTTCATGGTCTGGGATTCCGGTGCTGGTGAGGACTTCAGACATGCTGTTCTCCTGGGGATGATTTTGGGCTTGTTCGTCAGGCTTGCGACGAAGCGAGCGGGGCCTGTGAAACCGAGTTTTCTCACAACCAACGCGCCGAGACCGCCGGTTGAGGTCGCGCCGGCAAAGATCATTGCAGCGGTTGTGTAGCATTCTGGGCACATCGTGATTTCTCCTGCGGATGATTCGCGTGGGGCCCGGCCCTGTAGGTGAACAAACCGACTAGTTGGTATGACTAGCGAGACAAGGAAAAGTCACTTGCGAGATCTCCCCTCGCGCAGCGATTCCAGGTACCTGGTCAAACTGTTGTGCCCAGATTCCATGAGTTTCGGATCGTGAGAACTCTTGGACAGGGAGACGTAGCCTTCGTAAAGTGCCATGACGAAAGTCGCGGTTTCTTCCGGATCGATGTCGTTTCGCACTTGTTTTGCACTTTGTCCCTGCCGAAGGCCGTTGGCGATAGCGGAATGCCAGACACTAAAGCCCTTGGCAATCCGCTTGCGAAATCCCTCATGCAGCGACGACATCTCCTGCGCAAGATTGTTCAGCGGACAGCCACCGCGAATATCTTCCATCTTCACAGGCGCTGTCGCGAAGATTCCAATCAGAGCGTCGATCGGATTCCGGGCGCTCTCCAGCGGCCGAAGCCACTTCTCTCGAGTCATGGCCGAGATGACTTCGTCAATGACCGCGTACCCCAGAGCCTCTTTGTTCTCGAAGTGGTGATAAAGAGCGCCTTTGGTGACGCCGGCTTTACCAAGAATCGCGTCGAGGTCGGCGCTTTGGTAGCCGGATTTATAGATCTCTTCAAAAGCAGCCATCAGCAAGTGTTGACGAGTGCGTTCCGGGTCGCGGGGGCGAACCGCGTTTGCTCGCTTACTGCTTTTCCTCGTTACCGTTAACATACCAACCAGTATGTATGTAACGAGGAGGGCCGTCAAGCAAATTCGCATGCTGGACCGCGAGCCGGCTGTGAATATTTCCCACGCCAGCCGGGGTAGACTATCCATGAGGTGACTGTGCGCCCCCGGATCGCGATTCCCCATCCGCATTCCCAAAAGCCCGAGTACAACCAGCGGGCTCTGCCGCAATACCTATGCGCGATTGAGATTTCGGGCGGCGAGCCGGTACCGATTGATCTCAGCCTCAGCAATGTCGAGATCGCCAAAATCGCGATGACCTGCGATGGCGTGCTGCTGCCCGGTAGCCCAGCCGACGTTGATCCCGAGAAGTACGGCGCCGCCCGCGATCCGCAAACGGCTGTGGCTGATCCGCAACGCGATAATGCAGACGAATTGTTGTTGCAGGACGCGTACAACATGCGCAAGCCGGTGCTGGGGATTTGTTATGGCGTGCAGACCCTGAATGTTTGGCGCACTGGAACCCTGATTCAGCATGTCGACCATCACTCGCAGGGGCGCGGGGTACAGCGTGCGCACATGGTGCAGTTGGAGCATGATTCTCTGCTCGCCAATATTCTGTCGCCAGTCTGGGAGTCGGAGGAAGGCTGGGTTAATTCCAGCCATCACCAGGCGATTGAGAACGTCGGCGATGGTCTGCGGGTCGTAGCTCGCTCGGACGATGGCGTCATCGAAGCCGTCGAGTCCACTGCGCCTGACCACTTTGTTCTTGGCATACAGTGGCATCCGGAGCGCACATTCGACGAGGAGCCTTCGTCGCGCGCACTTTTCGAGCGCTTCCTGGAAGCGGCACGCCAGCGTCATCTACAGCCGCGGACGCCGGTCCCGGATTTCGAATCGATTCGCCGCTGATGCAGCCTAACGAGTTTATGAAACACACCTAGGAAGAGGAATGGGCCCGTACTTTAATTCAGAGTTCTTCGATTTTCTTAAGCAGTTGAAGCGCAACAACCGCCGCGAATGGTTCGCGAAGAACAAGTCGCGTTTCGAAGCGGTGGTGCGCGATCCTTGTCTGCGCTTTATCACGGAGGCCGCAGAGCCGCTGCACGGTATCAGTGCGCAGATCGTGGCCGATCCGCGCCCGAATGGTGGATCGCTATTCCGCATCTATCGCGATATTCGCTTCAGCGAAAACAAGCGGCCTTACAAAACACACATCGGAATCCAGTTCCGTCACGCCGCCGAAAAGAAAGACGTACACGCGCCAGGCTTCTACTTCCACATGGAGCCCGGACAATACTTTCTCGCGGGAGGATCGTGGAGGCCAGAATCCAAGCAACTGAATAGCATCCGGCAGGCGATTATTGCGAAACCGGGGCGCTGGACGAAGGCCGCGTCGAAGCTGACGCTTGACGGTGCTGTGCTGTCCCGTCCGCCGCGCGGGTTCGCGGCAGATCATCCGCTGATCGAAGATTTGAAACGCAAAGACTTCATCGGCCTGGTGGAATTTTCGGAGGCGCAGGTGTGTGGTCCAAAGTTCATGAAGGACTTCACGAAGGCCTGCCAGCAGATCAGTCCGCTGGTTGAGTTCCTGTCGCAGGCGCTGGGATTTCGCTACTGATTATTCGTAGACGGCGCTGCCGAAGCCGGCCTTGCGAGCCTGTTCCTGCATGTCCTGCAGCCTGGATTTTTCCTCGTCCAGCTGCTTCTGCATGCGATCCGCTTCTTTCTGCTTCTGTATCTGGCGCTCGTTATGTTCGACGCCGTTGGAGTAGCGGTTCGCTTCGACGAAGTGCACCGAAGCTTTCATGTCGTCTACCTGCTTTTGGAGCGCATCGACATTCTGCTTCTGCGTCTGGATGGCCGCCTTGAATTCGTCGGCCGATTTCAGTTTGTCGGCGGTTGAGTCGCCCTGCTTTTCTTCTTTCGAGGCGTCCGTAGCTTTCGAGTCGCCGCTGCCCGTAGAAATGGTCTCCTGGGTGGGCAGATCGTCTTCGGTGATGACCTTCTTTGCCGCCGGCTGGGACTGCGCAGAATTCTGCTTCTGCTGGCGCGCGACGTCGCCGAGCGACTGCGCAAAGACGCTGCCGGCCGCGAATAATCCCAATCCAACAACAGTGGCTGCCATAGCCAAAGGATGACGCATCTCGACTCCTCAGCCACACATTCAGGCTTGGGCCGAAATGATATCTCTATTTGAAGATCTGGCCCAGTTACGGTCGTACCCGGACCTGCGGTTTTACAGCCTTCTTGCGCCCTGTAAATCTGCCAGGACCCGCAGCACTTCTCCGGCATCGCTGGTTCTTGCCGACGCCAGGCCATATGGGCATATTCGGATTCGACGCTGGCACCCAAACATCGCGCCTGGAGTTCCTCGATCTCATGTTTCAATGCGGCAAAGGCGACGAGCTCGGTCAGGGCTAGGGCAGTGAAATCTTTTGGCCAGAAGAAATAGAGCTTCCAGAAGTCGCGGAGGTCCTGATCGGTGAATGTTATAAAGGCCGTTTCCTGGCGAACGTCGACATTCGCGATCAGAGAGAAGTGGGGAAATTTTTCGCCGACGCCGAGCACGGAGGGCACCTCCTCTCTTGCCTGCACCAGTCGAGTACTGATGTCTTTCGCGAGATTCCGGATCTAAAAAACAATTCACGGCTTCAGTCCAGCGGAATAGGGCGCTGGCAGTCCCAATGCCAACCGATGTTTACGCATAATTATTGCCTGGTGCGTTCGGATGCATAGATTCGACAACGGCCGCCCGGTACAAAGGAGAACAAAACCAGCATCCTTATCCTGCGGGAAGAACCCGACCGAATCGCTTTGATCCACCTCTCCGGCTTCGAGCCGTCCGGCACAAGTCAGGCACCATCCCTGATGACAGAGCGCAGGGAGGGTGAGGGCCTGACGAAAAGCCGCATCCCATATGTGCTCACCCTCCGCCACGTGAATTGTCCGATGCCCCGTCGGAGTTCGCAGCAACACCTCGAATTGTCGTTTGCCTTCGTGGTCACTGTTCACTGGAGTTGAATCCCCACCCTCGACGCGAGCCGCGGGTGGGGCTGGTGTCGTTAGCTTCCAATATAGAACGACCGGTTCTTGCTGTAGGGAGCATGACCCGGTTCGCCGCGGCGGAAATGGCCGCTGGGTACTGACTTCTTGTCGCGCTCATAGGCAAGCAGCTCGATGAACCAGGCTTCGTGCTCAATTTCTTCGTTCAGGATGCGCGAAGCCAGATCGTAGGTGCGCGGATCTTTTCCGAAAGTAATGTCGCAGATTTCAATCCAGCTACGAATCGCGCATCGTTCTGACTCAAGCAGGAGTTGCAGGATGTTTTCTGCCGTCGGCGGATCGGGCAACTTGGCTGCGCGACATCCCGCCTGATTGTGAAATGTGGGCAGATCGTTGGGCAACTCACCTCCCAGCTCATAGATTCGCGGCACGATCAATTCGAAATGCGCACGATCTTCCAGCCGAGCATCCTCACAGATCTCCTTGTAATCTTCATGACCCGCGAGGTGCATGCGCAGAATTGTGTAGTAGTAGTAGGTGCTGGCAAACTCGGCGCCCGCGTTGGCGATCAGCATCTGTATGAGTTTTTCGACGTCCACGCCGCGCGCGCGAATTACCTCAACTCCCACACGCTGGCTGGTATCGCCGGCTTTCACGACACGTTCCTGAGGCATTCGTCTCCTCCGTAAGATTGGGTTAGGGCTCACTCAGTCGTCGATCACTGAACTGCGAGGACCATGCAACCACGGACGCGAGCAGGAGCTCACAGTCTCTGCACACCGGGACACTTCAATGACACAACGGCTCACCTGCCGTCAGAACATCAGCGACGGTAATTGGTTGGATGTAAGGGACGCGGCGCGCGAGGCCGGGTGATTTGGTAAGAAAAAAGCCCGCTGGACATTGCTGTTGCTCTAATGGTCCGAGGCTATGGCTCTGGAAGATATTCAATTAACGCCCCATCCCGAGAAGCTGGCGGAACAAATCTTGAAGCGAGGTACACCACAGTGTGGCAGGTTGATCCGTGGTTAGCATTGGGAGTTATGGCATCCACAGCGGCCACCGACGCTGTGTATGTGATGTTCAACGCGGCGGTCTCATCAAGACGGCGAGTTCCCGCGGCAACCTGGAGCAGCATCTGGTACCTGCTCTCGGCGTTTGCCGTGATCAGCTACACGAGAAACTGGAAATACGTCTGCTTTGCAGCTCTGGGATCGTGGATCGGCGCGTACTTTTCGATGACACTGCTGCGCCAGCGACACTAACGATTCCGCTCTCACGTGGGGCCACAACTAAGCAGGGAGTGGCTATCAGTGTTACACTCCGCGTCGATGGCCTCGGTTTCCGACAACTCGCAATCAACGCCTGCGTTGTACGTGGTCGGCACGCCCATTGGGAATCTGGAAGACATTACGCTGCGTGCGCTGCGAATTATGCGCGAGGTGAATCTGATCGCGTGCGAGGACACTCGCCAAACGCAAAAGCTGTTGAACCACTACGAAATCGCGACGCACACAATCAGCTATCACGACCACAACGAGATGACACGCGCGCCCGAACTGATTGTGCGTATGGAAGAGGGCGAGAGCGTTGCGCTCGTAACCGACGCGGGCATGCCGGGGATCTCTGATCCGGGATACCGACTGATCGCGCTCGCCATACGGCATCACATTCCGGTAGTACCGATTCCCGGCGCCTCGGCATTTCTGTCGGCGCTGGTGGCGAGTGGTCTTCCTGGCGAGACATTTCGTTTCGGTGGATTCCTTCCCTCGAAGGCAGGTCAACGCCGCAAAGCATTGGAGGCAATTCGCGAATCGCCGCGCACTCAGATCTTTTACGAAGCGCCGCACCGAATTCTGGAGACGCTGAAGGATATCGTCGACGTGCTGGGGCCGTCGCGTCACATCGTGATCGCACGCGAGGTGACCAAACTGCATGAGGAATTCATTCGCGGACACGCGGCGCACGTCCTTGGCGAGGCGGAGTCACGCGGCGAAATCAAAGGGGAGATCACGCTGCTGATCGCACATGCCGAACCCGGTGAGACGCCGGCGCCAGTCAACAAGAGCAGCATCCGCGAGAAGCTTGCGACGTTGATGCAGAGTGAAGCGCTTGACGAAAAAGCGGCGCTCAAGCGAATCGCCAAGGAAATGGGCATTTCAAAGAGCGAGGCTTATCGCGAGTTACAGCGCACCCGGAGCTAGTGTTTCGGGGCACGCCAGCGTTCGAACATTTCCCAAAACAGCAGCTTTTCCCATTCTTCCAGCGTCACCTTCGCCCACTCACGATGCTGCCACCACTTCACGCCGAAACGCACGTCGGGAGCTGCGGCAACCAAAATCTCATAACTGGGCAGCGATTTCCGGAAGATCGAGAGCGCGCGGCGGGTGTGATACTCCGACGTGACCAGCAGAACCCGGCGCGCGGCGTCTGCCTGTAAGCACCGTGCAACAGCGGCCGTCTCTGCCACTGTGGAGTCGCCCACAATTCCACACACCTTTACGCGGGCCACATCCGGTCCGGCCGTTTCGTCTATGAATTTCTGCGCGTACTCGGTTTCCCGATGACCGAATTTCTGAGTGTCTGCCAGAGCATCTACATACATCCGAGGCGCATAACCGGCGCGTAACAGTTCCAGTCCTCTGTAATAGCGATTGTCATCACTGCCTCCCGCGAGCACCACGATGGCGTCAGCCTTCTCTGGCGCATTCACCACGAGCAGGCGCCCGGCGAAAAGCGCGAACACAATCAGCAATAGGAGTACGAGCAGAAGAAATCGCTTCATATTCAGGTTCTTTGAAACTATAGCTGACGCGTGTTCTTCGCCACATCCCTGCATCGAAATCTCTGGTACCATTCCCCCTTCGTTTCGGCCCTAAGGTCGGTTCTGGGATGTCTTCTCGACGCGCGCGGCTCACGGTTATCATTCTTCTCCTCGCCTACAGCGCGGCTGCGCGGAGTTCCGGATCGGCGGCTGCGTTGCTGGGATTTGAGAATGCCTCCGCCGAATTGTCCTGGGAAAAACTTTTTCTTGCGGTTCCCGATCCTCATCGTGCCGAGGACGAAATGAAGTTCCTCGCTGCAGAGCCTCATCCGGCCGGCTCCCCTCAGGACCGCAAGACCGCCGATTACGTGGCCCACAAGTTTCGCGAAGCTGGCATCGACACTTCGATCGTTGAGTATCGCGTCTGGATGAATTACCCCACCGAAGTCAGCGTGGACATTGTTGCACCGGCGAAGGTCCACATGCACGGGCCAACGCCGGAGCCGGTGGAAGGCGATAACGTCCGAGAGCGCGGCCATATCTTGCCAGGCTTCAACGGCTACTCGCCTTCGGGCGACGCCGAAGCGGACATTGTCTACGCTAATTACGGCCGTCCCGAAGATTTCGAGAAGCTGCATGAGCTAGGCGTCGATGTGCGCGGCAAAATCGTGATCATTCGTTACGGTGAGATTTTTCGGGGTGCAAAAGTCTTCCTGGCGCAGGAGCGTGGCGCCGCCGCCGTCCTTCTGTATTCCGATCCGATGGATGACGGATTCTTCAAGGGCGACGCCTATCCTAACGGACCATGGCGGCCGGCCACTGCGGTGCAGCGCGGGACGGTGGAATATGGATTCGAACATCCGGGCGATCCCACCACTCCCGGGTTTGCGTCACTCCCGTCTTTGCCGCTCTCGAAGCGCGTTCCGCCCGAGTCGAATCCTGATATTCCACGCATTCCGGTTACGCCGCTCTCCGCGCACGATGCTCAGCCGATCCTCGAACATCTCGAGGGACAAGCCAGCCCTCGAGGCTGGCAGGGGGCGCTGCCGTTCACCTATCACGTAGGGCCCGGCCCGGTTCGCGTGAAACTGCACCTGAAGCAGGAATACGCCTATCGGTCCATTTGGAATGTGATCGGCAAAATCCCTGGGACGCGGTATCCAAACGAATGGGTGATTGCGGGCAACCATCGCGACGCGTGGGTCTATGGGGCTGTCGATCCGGTCAGCGGAACCATTGCGATGCTGGAGGCGGTTCACGGCATTGGCGAATTGCTGAAAGCCGGATGGCGGCCGAAGCGCACCGTCATCATCGCCAGCTGGGACGCCGAAGAACAGGGCCTGATCGGCTCTACGGAATGGGCCGAAGAGCACGAGGCTGAACTCCAGAATGCGGTTGCCTATTTCAACACGGACCTGGGCGCTTACGGCCCGAACTTCCGCGCTTCGGCGACTCCCAGCCTGAAACGTTTTGTGCGCGACGTGACTCGGAGCGTCCCCAACCCTAAGGGCGGCACGTTGTACGACAGCTGGAGCGGATCCGGTCACATGAACTCGCCAGCCACGAGCGGCGGATACGACGTCGCGCTCGGCGATCTGGGCAGCGGCTCCGACTACACCGTGTTCATCGATCATCTCGGCATCCCGTCGACGGATGTGCGCTCCACCGGCGATTACGGCGTCTACCACTCAGCCTTCGACAACTACGATTGGTTCCGGCGCTTTGGTGATACGGACTTCCTTTATTCGCAAGAACTGTCGCGCGTTTTTGGATTGGAAGTATTGCGAATGGCGGAAGCCGATATCCTGCCTTACGATTATGAGTCGTACGGGAACGAAATCACCAGCGATCTGAAGAACGCAGAGAGAAGCTGCCGCGACGCGTTCGGCGAACAAGCGCCCAGTTTTTCTGACGTAGAGGCGTCAGCCTCTCGTTTTACGCAAGCCGGGCGCGCTCTCGCATTGCAAGCGCCCACGGGCAAGAGGGTTGCACAACTGAATCAGATACTGATCCAGACCGAACGATCGCTCCTGTTGGCGAATGGCTTGCCGCGACGACCGTGGTTCAAGCATGCGATTTTCGCTCCCTCCGAGCTGAAGGTCTATTCCGCCGCTGTTTTGCCGGGAATTACTGAAGCCATTGATCGCCACGATCTGGAACTTACCCGCACGCAAATCGGGGAGCTCACCAATGCACTCAATCGTGCCGCGCAGACCATGGAAAGCTATCAGCCTCATTGATCGATCAATCCTTCCCTTCGCCGAACAACAGGGAATCGCATTTAACTTAACTACAGTTAACGTCTCAGGTATAATCCTAGTTCCATGATTACTGGCTCCAAAGAGGATTACCTGAAGGCCACTCTCGAAGCCGAAAGCGAAGGCCAACAGGTGATCTCCGCCACGTTGGCGCATCGTCTTTCGGTCTCGGCGCCGGCGGTGACGATGGCTCTGCGGCGCCTCAAGCGTGATGGCCTGGTTACCGTGCGGGCGGACGGCCGGGTGCAGCTTACGCCCGAAGGGCGACAGATTGCGCGGCGACTGATGGTCCGGCATCACCTCATCGAACGGATGTTGCATGAGCAATTTGGCATGGAGTGGTACAAGACGCACGACGAAGCCGAACGCCTGGAACACGCGGTTTCCGCCGACTTCGAGGCCAAACTGATAGCTAAACTTGGACCCGGTGGCGTATGTCCACATGGAAATCCCGTGATGCCTGAGACTGCGGCCGCGCGTCGCAAGCGCGGAATGCAGCTGCTCTCGTCGGTGGAAGTTGGTCACAGTTATCGGGTTCGCAGCACTTCGGAGCATGACCGCAAATTGCTTGAGTACCTCGACAAGCGCGGCATCCGACCCGGGGCGATTCTGCGAGTACTTGACCGGAATGTGGACGAAACGATGGTCCTCGATACCGCGGCCGGCAAAGTCCACCTTGGAGAAGTCGCCGCGGAGCAGGTGTGGGTGATCGCTGAGAAGGATGGAAGGCGGAAGAGCTGAGAAATGTCTCAACCCTCTAATCCGGACCTAAACGGCAAAGGCGCGGTGACTGTCGCCCCCGAAACTCCCAGTCCGTTCAAGATTCTTCCAGCGTATAAGCGTGGCGAGTTGTGGTCTTATTTTGGACCGGCCTTTGTCGCCAGCATCGCTTATATCGATCCTGGCAACTTCGCGACCAACATCGAAGGGGGCACGCGCTTCGGCTACACGCTGCTCTGGGTACTGTTGTGGTCGAATGCGATGGCGATCCTGGTGCAGTACATGTCAGCAAAATTGGGGATCGCAACCGGGCTTACGTTGCCGCAGAATTGCCGTACGCACTTCTCACGCCCGATGACGATCATGCTCTGGGTGGCTGCGGAACTGGCGGCAGCGGCAACGGATCTTGCTGAATTCCTCGGAGCGGCGCTCGGCTTTTATCTGCTTTTCAACATCAACTTATTTATCGCGGCGCTGATCACCGCCGTACTCGTGTTCCTTATTCTGGCCATCGAGCTGTACGGCTACCGGAAGCTCGAACAAGTGATCATGCTGTTTGTCTTTGGGATCGGCGCATGTTATGCGATCGAAATGTTTCTGGCGAAACCCAATTGGGCGCAGGTCGCGACGGGAGTTCTGATTCCACGCGTCAATTCAAGCAGCATATACATCGCGGTCAGCATGCTCGGGGCAACGGTAATGCCGCACGTCGTTTATCTGCATTCAGCGCTGGTGCAAAAACGGATGCAGGGAGACGAATTCAGGTGCGCGACCGGGCAATGGATCGTTCGCCTGCGTCATGCGCGGTACGAACTCATCGACGTGCTCGCTGCCATGAACGGCGCATGGCTCATCAACTCCGCAATGGTCATCATGGCGGCGGCTGTTTTCTTTCACAGCGGACAACACGTCGCCAGCATTGAAGATGCTCACCGCACATTAAAGCCGCTGCTCGGGTCGCTCTCAGCGGGCGCTTTCGGACTCGCTCTGCTCTTGTCGGGGCTTTCGTCCTCCACGGTCGGAACCATGGCTGGGCAGGTGATTATCGAAGGCTTCCTGGAAGTGAAGTTCAGCATCTTCCTGCGGCGATTCATCACTGTGCTGCCGGCGCTCATTGTTATCGGGCTGAAACTCGATGCGTTGAAGATTCTGGTGCTCTCACAAGTAGTGTTGAGCTTCACGCTGCCATTCGCTCTGATCCCGCTGATCGTGCTCACGCGCCGCGCGAACGTGATGGGAGACTTGGTCAATAGCCGCCGCACCAACTGGCTTGCCTACATTTCATCCGCGGTGATCCTGCTGCTGAACGGACTTCTGCTCTACCAGGCGTTTGGCGGCAATTTCTAAACTGCCATCCGCTGTTTTACACTGTTAAGTTGCGGTTCTGCTGTTGGGCTCCGTGGGGATGGTCCGGCATGACCGTCTGCTCCCCAATCGAGAACTGTGTTGCGTTCATCCAATCAGTAAGAGGAAATCATGAATAGCTTCGGCGCCCGCTCCACTCTTCGTGTCGGCAATCGCGAGTACGAGATTTATCGTATCGATGCTCTGGATAAAAAGGGCACAAGCACCGCGCATCTGCCTTTCTCGCTTCGCATCCTGCTCGAGAACCTGCTGCGCACGGAAGATGGCCGCAACGTTCGCCGTGACGACATCCTCGCACTCGCTTCGTGGAGCCCAACGAGCATTCCCACGCAGGAGATCGCCTTCACCCCTGCGCGTGTGCTGATGCAGGACTTCACCGGAGTTCCTGCCGTAGTTGACTTGGCCGCGATGCGGGACGCAATGAAGCGCATGGGCGGTGATCCGGCGAAGATCAATCCGATCTCGCCTGCAGAACTGGTGATCGATCACTCAGTGCAGGTCGATGAATTCGGCACAGCCAAGGCTTTCCTGCTCAATGCCGAACTCGAGTTCCAGCGCAACAAAGAGCGTTATGCTTTCCTGCGCTGGGGGCAGACAGGGTTCAAGAACTTCGCGATTGTTCCGCCGGACACTGGAATCGTTCACCAGGTGAACCTCGAATATCTCGCTCGCGTCGTGTTCATCGGCGCAGCAGGCTCGACAGGAAATCCGCTCGCATATCCCGACACGCTCGTCGGCACCGACTCGCACACAACGATGATCAATGGACTCGGCGTGCTCGGTTGGGGCGTGGGCGGCATTGAGGCCGAAGCGGCGATGCTGAATCAGCCTGTCTCCATGCTGATCCCGCAGGTAATCGGCGTGCGCCTCTCAGGATCGTTGCGAGAGGGTTCGACTTCCACCGACCTGGTGCTGACGATTACCGAAATGCTGCGCAAGGAAGGCGTTGTCGGCAAGTTTGTCGAGTTCTTCGGACCCGGATTGCATACGCTGCCGCTCGCGGATCGCGCGACCATTGGCAACATGGCGCCAGAATATGGCGCAACTTGCGGTATCTTCCCTATCGACGCTGAGACCTTGAAGTTCCTCGCGCTCACCGGACGCTCGCCCGAGCAAATTGCGCTGGTTGAGGCTTACTGCAAAGAGCAGGGAATGTTCTACACGCCGGATTCTCCGGAGGCGAGCTATACGAAGGTTCTGCAACTCGACCTTGGCTCGGTTGAGCCGAGCGTCGCCGGGCCGAAGCGTCCGCAGGATCGCGTGTACCTCGGTTCGGTGGGCAAGAGTTTTGCGGAAGCACTGCCTGGCCTGATGAAGCCGAGTTCGAAGGCTCCTGCTGCCCACAACAACGGTGACGAGATTCGCAAGAATCTGCATCACGGCAGCGTGGTGATTGCCGCAATCACGAGTTGCACGAACACTTCGAATCCGTCGGTGATGATTGCCGCTGGCCTGCTCGCCAAAAAGGCGGTAGAGCGCGGACTCTCCACTCCACCGTGGGTGAAGACGTCGCTTGCGCCAGGGTCGAAGGTGGTCACCGAGTATTATGACGCCGCAGGTTTGACGCCCTACCTCGAGAAGCTGCACTTCAACCTGGTGGGCTACGGATGCACGACCTGCATCGGCAATTCCGGACCACTGCCCGCTGAGGTCTCGCAGGTGGTGAACGACAGCGACCTCGTCGTAGCATCGGTACTCTCCGGCAATCGTAACTTCGAAGGCCGCATCAACTCCGAGGTGCGCGCGAATTACCTGATGTCGCCGCCGCTCGTAGTAGCGTTCGCATTGGCCGGCCGCATCGATTTCAATCCGGTAAATGAGCCGCTCGGCATTGGCAAGGACGGAAGCCCGGTGTACCTGCGCGATATCTGGCCGACCGAAAAAGAAGTGGAGGATACGATTCGCCACGCCATCAATTCTGCCCAGTATCGCAAGACCTACGCTGAAGTCTTCGAAGGCGATGCGCTCTGGCGCGGACTCGACGTGCCGAAGGGCGAGACATTCACGTGGCAGGACAGTTCCACCTACATCAAGAAAGCGCCCTATTTCGACGACATGTCGACGCAAATCCCGCCAGTGAAGGACATCAAGGGCGCGCGGGTGCTCGCGAAATTTGGACACAGTATCACCACGGACCACATCTCTCCGGCGGGATCGATCAAGGCCGACAGTCCGGCTGGCAAATACCTGATCGAGCATGGCATCGCCGTGAAGGACTTCAACTCCTATGGATCGCGCCGCGGCAATCATGAGGTGATGGTGCGTGGAACGTTCGCCAATACGCGGCTGCGCAACAAGCTGGTTCCCAATCGCGAAGGTGGATACACGCGACACCTACCCGATGGCGCCGAGATGACGATCTTTGACGCAGCCATGCAGTATCACGACGAAAAGGTGCCGCTCGTAATTTTGGCCGGAAAAGAATATGGCTCGGGTTCGTCTCGTGACTGGGCGGCCAAAGGTCCGGCGCTGCAGGGCGTCCGCGCCGTGATTGCCGAGAGCTTCGAGCGCATCCATCGTTCGAACCTGGTTGGCATGGGGATTCTGCCGCTGCAATTCATGTCGGGAGAAGATGCCGATACCGTTGGACTGAGTGGCGAAGAAGTTTTTGAAATCACCGGTCTCGAGTCGATCCTGAATAACTTCAAGCAGGGTACGGCGATTACGGTTCGTGCCAAGTCGGCCGACGGATCGGTGAAAGAAATCAAGTGCACGCTGCGCATCGATACGCCGCAGGAAGTTTTGTATTACAAGCACGGTGGGATTCTGCAGTATGTGCTGCGGCAGTTGCTGTCTGGTAAGGAAGAGCCGGCAGGTGTGGCGACGGTATCGAAGGTGTAGGACGGGCGCTGCGCTTGGTCGCGCGTCGACTCGCGTGGGGCGACTACCTCAGCTGCGTGGCTGCGCCGGAAATGCATCCGCTATTAACCAACTTGATTCTTCCGGAAGTGGACCGCGGGTGGTCTCTCGGCAGGAATGGGGACGCTTAGATCGCCTGTCCGAAGCCTGAAGTGGTTCGTTACATCCTTGCCAGACCCACTATGCTGAAAACTGCGTGTGCCAGCAGTATCGCCGCCAACACTGCTAATACCAGCTCAGACCACCTGGTTTGCAGCAAATCCGCGATTACTCCCGCGATGAACACGTAGGCAAATGGCAGCGCAATCCGAAAGAAATCGATCCCGCCCTGGTGCGGCATTCCGATCCCCAACAGCATGAGCAGCCCGAACACGATCAGCGGTGCGACCGTGCTGAAATATCGGGTCCTCGGCCAAGCCGCAAAGCCAGTCAGGGCGACGACGAACAGCAGCAGTACTGCTGGCATCTCCGCCAGAAACCGCGCGACGAGCGAATAGCTGATCCAAGTTCCGTACAGTTTGGGTGAAAACTGAAGCGCCGCTTGACCTTGGACGGGAAGCAGTGCACGCAGATGAAATCCGCAGAGAATCCATGCGACTAATAATCCCACGGCACACGCCGCTGCAAGGATCGTCAATGCTGCTCCGCGCCGGTGCGGCGCCAGGTAGAGAACGAAGCACGCGGTCGCCGGCAGAAGAAGGATCGTCGCAAAGATCGAGCTGACGGCCAGTCCGGTCGAGATCCCCAGCAGCAGGATGCGCTTCCAGTTCCACAACACGACTTCGCGCGGAGCATAGAGCGTGTGGGCCACGGCAATTCCGGTAAAGACCATTCCAAATACCGCCCAGGAAGCCGGTCCGCCAGGTTGGATGGTGGCCCCGTAAATCACTGCCCATGGTGAGAAAACGTAGAGAACCATTGCGGTATAGCCACCGGCGTTCCCAAACAGTCGTCGCGAGACGTACCAGAGGGAAGCACCGAGCGCAGCGGCGATCAGAAGAAATGGTGAGCGCAGAACGAGTCTACCGAATAGTGCGTCCACGGACTCTGGCCGGACCAATTTTGCGGAAATAACGGTCAAAGAGTGCGTGGCTGGAGAGACCATCGACGTCGCATCTCCGCCATGCATCCACTGCACCGCTTCCGGATGGAGATACTGCACTTCGCGATCCGACAGTGGCGCCTTCGCACAGAACCACACACACTGTGCAGCAAACGCCAGCAGCAGCAGGGCACCAATCGCCTGCGGCAAACCGAAGCGCTCTCGACTGAAATATGCTGGCATCAGCAAACGGTTGTTGTATCACGTCGCGCCGTGTTCAGAACAGTGCGCTGCGGCGACACAAAAGCTGACGTTTTCTCTCCGGGAAAATTCCGCATCACGAAAAGTCGAGAGGTGTAGATTTGTGGCTGATATTAATTCAGATAATCGGACCTCTTCATGAAACTGCCGGCACTCCCGCTTGCGATCACATTTTTCCTTTTGACGATTCCCCTTCACGCTGCCGATCCCCTTCTTGCTCCAACGCCGCCGATGGGATGGAACAGCTGGGATTCCTACGGACAGACACTCACGGAAGCAACGTTTCGCGCCAATGGTGAGTGGATGGCGAAGCATCTGAAGCGCTTTGGATGGCAGTATGCGGTGATCGACGAGGGTTGGTACATCCTGAATCCCGGGTCTGATCCTGCAGGCTTTCGTTTCGCCGTCACCGACGATGGTCGCTTCATTCCGGCACCGGCACGGTACCCTTCGACGGTGGATGCAGCGGGATTCAAGCCGCTCGCCGATTACATCCACTCACTCGGGCTGAAGTTTGGCATTCACATCATTCGCGGCATTCCGCGCCAGGCAGTTGCCAAGAACTTGCCGATTGCGGACTCGCCTTTTCACGCTGCCGATGCAGCCGATCGGGCTGACGCTTGTCCCTGGAACGCCTACAACTATGGCGTGAAGAATAATGCCGCGGGGCAGGCTTACTACGACTCTATTGCGAAGCTGTATGCGAGCTGGGGTGTGGACTTCGTGAAAGCCGATTGCATTGCCGATCATCCGTACAAGCCCGACGAGATCCGTATGCTGCGCGCCGCGCTCGATAAGACTGGGAGGCCCATTGTGCTGAGCCTTTCACCCGGTCCGACCGCACGCGATAAGGGCGACGAGGTTTCGAAATACGCTGAGATGTGGCGCATCTCCAACGACCTCTGGGATCATTGGGGACCGTGGGAAGGACACGCCTGGTCGCAAGGACTTCGGAGTCAATTCACCACCGCGGCGGAGTGGGCGACGTTCGACTCCCCCGGGCACTGGCCGGACGCGGACATGCTGCCGATTGGCCGACTTGGGCCGCATCCTGGCGAAGGTGACGTACGCGACACGAAGTTTACGCGCGATGAGCAAATGACGTTGATCACGCTCTGGTCGATGTTCCGTTCGCCATTAATGATGGGTGGCGATCTGCTCGCCATGGATGAATGGACCACATCTCTGCTCACGAACCCGGAGGTGATCGCTCTCGATCAGCACTCGCGCGACAATCACCCAGTCATCAGCAACGAGAAGGCGACGGTTTGGACTGCGCGCCCCGATACTGGAGACGAGTACTATGTAGCCGTGTTCAATGTGAGCGAGGCTGAACAGTCACTTCATTACGAGTGGAGGGATCTGGGCCTGGCGAACGGAGATTATCGCTTGCGGGATCTCTGGAGCGATGCGAACAAACCTAAGGCAGCTTCGGTGGATGTAACGCTCAGGCCCCACGCTTGCGTCCTATTTCGAGTCTCGCCCATTAAGTCAGTGAATTGATGACTCAATCGTAGAATAGTCTCTGTGCTCGTCTCTGACTTCGACTACCACCTGCCCGAAGATCTGATTGCGCAGGAGCCTCTAGCGGACCGCTCGGCGTCACGCATGCTGCGCGTCGATCGCCGTTCCGGTGAGCTTAGCGATCTGTCGTTCCGCGACTTACCTGAACTACTTCATCCCGGTGACTTGCTGGTCTTCAACAATACGCGCGTTTTCCCGGCACGCCTCTACGGGTATCGAAGCGGTGCACGCGCACAACAACTCAGCCCGCAGAATCCAGCGATGAAGGACTTCCTTCACGGCCGGGTGGAGGCACTGCTGGTTAAGCAGGTTGCTGATGTCGAGACAAACGATTGGACGGCACTGGTTCGCCCCGGTCGCAAGATCGGCATCGGCGAGCATCTTTACTTTGGCGAGGCAGGCGAGTTGGAAGCGGAGGTCATTGGCCGCGGCGAATTCGGCGAGCGCACGTTGCGCTTTAATCGCACAACGGACTTCTTTGAAATCATCGAGCGCATCGGACACGTGCCCCTGCCGCCCTACATCGGACGCGATGATCGGCCCGGTGACCGTGAACGATATCAAACGGTCTATGCCCGCGAGCGCGGATCGGTGGCGGCACCGACCGCGGGCCTGCACTTCACGCCGGAGATCCTGGAGCAACTGGCACGACGCGGGGTCGAAACAGCCGAACTCACACTCCACGTCGGTCTCGGAACGTTTCAGCCGGTGCATGGGGAGCGCGTCGAAGATCACCAACTACATCGTGAGCGGTACCAAATCAGGGATGAGACTGCGGATAAGATCAACTGTGCTCGTCGCGAGCATCGACGCGTAATCGCCGTGGGCACCACCAGCGTGCGCACGTTGGAACATGCTGCTCGGCAGACCAGCGATGCTTCCGTTCAGCCGGGTTCGGGCGAAACTGGGCTATTCATCTATCCCGGATTTGAATTCAAAGTTGTGAGCGGAATACTCACTAACTTCCATCTGCCCAAGTCGACGCTGCTGATGCTGGTATGCACTTTTGGCGGACAAGATCGCGTGCTCTCCGCATACCGGCACGCCGTAGAGCAGTGCTACCGGTTCTATTCTTACGGCGACTGCATGTTTGTTGAGTAAGGGCTGCTTAAGCAGCTCGCAGGCCTGCCGCCGCACGTGCGCGCCGTCGGCGCTCCATAAGCGCGCGAAACGCCACTTCGATAAAGTATCTGGCATCAGCGAGCCCAAGTGCGGGAACAACGGTTATGTTACCGAGCATCTCGGCCAGTTCCAGGTACGAGGCGCGGCACTTGTGCAGAAACTCTACGGGGTACTCGGGCTTACGGGCTCGCGCCAGCACTGGATCCGCATCGAGAACGAAGCTGACGTCCGGATGCGGCACCATCTTCATCACGGCGCGGACATACGCGCGGGTTACAGGATTCTCCAGCGGCAGATTCGCAAGCTCGTCGTAAATGTATCGATCCATGATCACGAGATCGGCGTCGCTTTTGCGTACGTGATTTGTGACGCTACGCAAGTGCACGGCGTCGAGCGAATAGAGCCCGTGCCGGACGAGGTTCAAATGCCAGCCGCGAACATTCTTGTCTCGCCGCTCGACCGGCTTTTCTGGTGAACCGATTCCCTTCTCGCTCTTGAATACCTTTTGGACGAAGCCCTCACGATAGGGTTTCAGCACCACCACGTCATCCCAGAAGCCCAGTTGCGTAACTCGTAATCCGAGGTCTTCCGCATATGCGCGCAGATTGGAAATTTGTGTGCTCTTCCCGGCGCCGTCCATGCCGGAGAAACTGATCAAGATCGGATGCTTTTTTTCGCTGGCCAGAAGTTTTCGCATGCTCAGTCAAACGTATACCGGGTTCCCACTCACTGCCAGAGGGAGCAATCGGCTTCCCTTGAACTATCTACTTAGTGTCCGGTTGACGCCGCAGTAGTTGTCCTGGTTGCGCCCGGCGGTAACGATCCGGTTCCGCGCGAGAGACCGTAAATAATGCCGGCGGCGGCTCCCGCAGCCGCAACCGCTCCTACCTTAATCAGCAACGATCGAGTCTGCCGCTGCTTTGCGGGAGCAATGGCGTTTCCAGCTGGCTTAGAAGCTGCGCCGCCTGCGGTTTCCGCGCGTTGAGCTGCCGCGGCTCCGGCAGGGGCTTGCGTCTGGTCCTGCGAACTACTGCTGGAGTTTGGATTTTGTGAGGCGCTGGTCGCTGGAGCAGCCGAGGTGCTGGGAGAAGTCGCTTCGGGAACATTCGCGCTTGGCGCCTCTGGAAGGGGGGCAGCCGGCTCATTCCCGGCCGGCTGTTGCGGTCCGCGGCTCGGGTCAGGCGTCGCACTCTGGGTTGTGGAGGTTTGCGGCGAGTTTGATTGAGCCTGCATCAGCTCCGGACCTCCGCAAAGAGCGAACGACATCGCTCCTATCATCAACCGGATTAGCCATGGTGATCTGTTGTTCATCGGGCACTCCATCGAAATCTGTTTGAGACTGGCCTACTTCGGCTCCGACATTGCTTTCCTGGCGGCTACCGTTTTTGGGGCATACGCGGTTGCGGGCACAGTATCGTCGGTCTTGGGGCGGATGAGGTCAGCGTCCGAATCGACCCACATATGCCTCGCGCGATTCTTCAAATACCGCAGAATGTTCCCGAGCGTCCCGTTGTACCAGCACACCTCGGACATGCGCGCCGACATGCCAAGAAATACGCGAAAACGTTTGTGGATCGTCTCGGGCGAGCTGAGCATTCCCGCAGTCATACGGTGATTGCCTTCGATGATGGTGATGGGGTGCTCTTCGTCGAGTCCGATCAGGATCACGGAGCTGCAATCGTTGTCATAGCGCAGGCGGTAACTTAGCGACTGGATCTTGGAAATGAAGTCCCCAATCCTTCCGGAGAATCTCTGGGACCGTATTTGATGAACGATGTCGTTCAGCGCGAAGCTACCATTGGCGATTTTGCGCCAGTGCGCGCGCGGAAATACGCGAATCAATACGAGGTCTTCGGGTTCCAGTTCAACTTCCCACCACTGTGTGTCGACCGGCAATTCACGCCACATGTGACCGCGGCGACGGAACAACAATACTCGCCGCAGTAAGTTGTCATCCTCGTTGGTAAGGTCCGCATCGAGCACCAGATGTTCATACCGGTGACGATCGCGATGGAATTCTTCCTGGTAAAACTCGTTCTTGAGGAATTCCGCGATCACTTCTGATTCGGTGACGCGTCGCAGTTTTTTCATGCTGCTTCCTCCAGGACAGAATGCCGGTCTCGGCGAAAGAAAGGGATGGAGACGATCATGAGAAGCCCAACCATCAATACGAGTTGAACGAGCACAACTTCGCGAAGGCTGCTGTGGAAAAGATAGATCCCAATAACAATGGCTCCGCTAACCGCCAGTTGCAACCACCCTGTATTGGCAATCCGTCGTGACATCTCATACGCCATCAACACCACACCGAGAGAATATGTGCCGGTGGCAGCCGCATAGAGGCTCAGGAGTCCATCGAGCCGGGCACCTCCTTGAAATCCAGCTCCAAAAACCGCACGCAACACAGGATCTGGGAACAGGCTCAGTCCAACAATGAACGTAATCGAAATTCCCAACACGATGAGAATCGGCACCACCAGCACCGAAACGTTTTCTTTTTTGGGTTGTGCGGCCGCGGATATCGGGAACATCGCACTGACCACTGACCATGACGCGAAATATATAACGCGTCCAACCAGTGCTACTGCTGCGTACTGCCCGGCGAGGTCGGAAGGGAAGAAATGCTTAACCAACAGGATGTCGATATTGTTGATCACTACTTGCCCGGTAAAGAAAACGATCGCCTGCATCGCTTCTCGGAACGAAGTCGTCACACGATCGGCCGAAGCAATCCTCAATTCGCCCGAGGCCGGAGGGATGAAGTAGGCGAGAACTACTGAGATCGAGATCGCAGCCACGGCTCCATTCACGCCATAGCCCAACCAGATCAGGCATAAGGCGCCACAAAACTTGACGCTCGCTTCGAGAATGTAATTCCAGCTCAGCTTGCTGAAGTCACATACACCCTGCATACCACCACGCTTGGTGCCAAGCGGGATGTAGAAGGTGATTCCCAACGCCAGCAGGATCACGATCAACGGCGACGGAAGATTCAAATAGCGCGCTACCGGACCACTGGCGAGCAGCAGCGCGGAACCCAGTACCAGACCCACTCCCCACGATTGCTTCAAAAGCGACGAGTACAGAGCGGCGCGCTCGCTCTTGATCTCGGTCTTGGCCACCAGCTTCGCGCAGACCAACTGGAACGATAGCGTGATCGCAGAGACTAACATTAGCAGCGTGACGGCAGCCGCTGCGTGCCCGAATGCGGTCGGGCCCAGCATGCGCGCGACCGCGACGTTGTAGCCGAAGTTGACTACACTCACCATTCCGGAGCCGAGCAGCATGATGATGCTGCCGCCCAGGATGCGAGTATGAGCCGGCTCGGAGCGCAGCGTCGCTACGGCGTCGCGCCAGCCGACGCGCGGAGGATCCGGAGCGAGCGTTCCCGGTTTCATCACTACCGTCTACCTCGGTCCAAGTGGATCCTCTCCGGCAGCTTGCAATCTGCGTTCATCTTCCCCTGCTGTTGTTTCATGTTTCGCCTTTCAGCCGTCTTATGCAGCGGCTGACTTGTCAGACTCTGGGTAATATTCCTCTTCCGCTCGCTTGATCAGGATGGGACTGGCAACCGGAAGATTCTTCATTGCGCCGGGGAGGAATCGCTGGAAACTCTTGACCGCATCGCTGGACGTCTCGAAGATCTCGAACAACCTGTCGGTGCGCGTAAGTTCCAGAATGACAGCTGCCTGCGGTGATAATTTCGCGAGTTTCAGTTCGCCGTCGCGTCTCATTACTTCGGCCATGCAACGTAGCAGCATGTCGACGCCAGCGGCATCCATCTGCCGGATTTGTGAACAATCGAAGACCAGCTGTGGTCGGTCGGTATTCAGGAACGGCTGCACTTCGTTAAGAAACGTACGCGCCTGTTTATGATTCAGGCGATCGGGCATGCGCTTTACGATAACTGGCTTACTCGTTTCCATATCTCCTCGCGGCTACCAGATTAGCGGGGAACTCACCGGCATCCACCGACGGCGCGGGCGCCTGCAAGCTGGCCGGAGCATTCAGCGCTGAACAGGGTTCGTTCATTGCTTCCGGCAAAGACGCGGCATATCCGCGCTGTGAAGGCGCAAATAGGCCACGTAGAATTTGAGCGGGAACAAAACTGACTAGCGAGGCCATGCTGGCCAGCGCTCGCATTGGAGCATTCGTCGACGCCATTCCTACCAGCTTTGCGTCGGAAATCTCTACTTCCACGCTCCGCGGCAGATTCCAGAGACGCCGGAATCCCACTACCGAGTGGCTCACATCAAGGCCTGCGCCCAGATAGCTGTAGGGCAGAACGCTCACGTCTTCCACCACAGTGCCGCAATCCACTACTGCGTGATGCTCGAGCGCGGTGCAGCGCGTCACCACAGCCGATGCCCGGACGCGCGCTTTGCTACCGATAAATGCGGGGCTTAAGACACGCGCACGACGATGAACGCGCGCGCTTTTTCCTAACCACACGCCGGGGCGAATCTCGCTACCGACCGGTTCAATGTCGGTCAACTGTTGCAGTGAATCAACTGCCAACTGACGGAGGTCGCGACTCTCCCGCAGCCGGTTGCAGAATCCTTCGAAATAGTACGTTGCACTCGAACCGCGAAACTTGTGCAATTGATGGCGCAACGCATAGGCAGCGTCATTTCTGCGAGACGCCGCGATCATGCAAATGTCGAGAGGTGCTCCATCGGCATCTGCCATTGCGGTCACGTGCGACTGATTGTCGACGTGGAATTGCAGAAATTCATCGACGTCAAACTCGGCGTAAGCGCCGACACGCCAGACGAGCACCGCGTCGGCTCCTGCCTGGGCAAACTCGGTAAACACATGCTCGGCGGATCTCCAGACGTTCTCGGCGCTGGCCTGTGTCCACTGCACGCCAGTCACTTCTCCCGGCATCGCGGTTGGCCATGAGTTCATCGCCGATTCGCTAATCACCGCGATTGGCTGGATACCGTTTTTTACGAGACGGTCGGCGATCCGGTACAGCATTGGCCTGCCGAGAACGTCAGCAAACGCCAGCGGCATTCCGCCAACGAGCTCGGCGCTTGAGCCCTGTCTGTCTTCTGCGGGCGGCGCAACGATTAAGATTGCTTTTACATCCACGGCGACCACCTCGGTGCGGCAGCTCGAAAAATCGCGGATCGGGAAGGAATCCACGCCGGCAGGCGTCGAAACCTTGAAATCGGTTCCAGGGCTTTCGCTCGCTGATGAATATCGAACGAACGCAAATAGCGCCTCATGATCTGCGGCATGGTCATCCTGAGCGCTGCATAAAAATTTGCTTCGGCCATCTCGTACTGCCGCTCCGGAGATTGCACGAGTTCCATGATTTTCTCCGCCAGATGCTCCGGCCGGCCGCGTTGATAAAAGTCAATTGCCAACCCTTCGTCGTTGGCCATGTCACGGAAGTCGTCTATGTCGGCGCAAATAATGGGAACACCGTACTGGCATGCCAAATGTGCGACGCCGCTGCTTCCCGTCGCCGAGGAGTAGGGCATCACCAGCAAAGTCGCCGTCGAAAATAGGTTTTGTAAGTTCTCCTCTGCCACGTATCCGGTGAACTCTACGCGATCATTGTTTGCGGTTTGCGCCGCTATTGATTCGACGTATCCCGGAGTCGTGGGGTGGTTCTCACCCGCAACAACTAGTCGCACATTCGGGAGCTGCTTGCTGAGAATTTTGAAAGCGTCAATCAGCAACTCCAGTCGCTTGTAAGTTCCCCATTTCCCGAATGCCAGAATCCGATGCTCTGGATTTCCGCGGAGTGCAAGGTTCGGATACTCCGGACGCGCAGAAAGAATTCCATGGGCACGAAAATGCACATTTTCACCGCGATACTTCTCGATGAGGGTTCGTCGATACGCCGGAAGCAGCACAGAAACCGAATTCGCCGTCAGCAACATGCGAGTCGCCATCGACCCCGCCGCACGATATAAACGTTGCGATCTGACACCAGCATGCGACAGATCGACATTGTCCATAAGGTGATGCAGGGTTACGTGCGTGTAGAAACCAGCCATTCTCGTAAGCGCGGGTGCGGTCAGCCCGTTGAATGCAGGCACTGGCTCATTCCCAAACGTCGAGAACAGCAGGTTGAACCACACTACATCGGGCCTGATCTCGCGCACTGCCTTCAACAGCTTCAGAGGATTGGCCATGCTGTTGAACTTCCAGCACCGCTGCACCTCGAAGTCCGGCAGCTCTTCTTTGCCCGGCTCAATTTGATCGCCAAGCACAGTTACACTAAGCAGCGAGTCCGCCTGCAACTCCCGTGCGATGTGATACCCGTATTCGTTCAGCCCCCGCCGGCTTGGCGGAAATGCAGTTACCAAACAGATTTTCATGAATCCCTTCTGGCCTAAAACAGAGTCAGGCGAAATACTGGCTCGTACATAGCCTGCTTCTGGCCAGCGAAGCTGTAAAAATCTTGCAGTTGCAATCCGGCGGATATTCGCAGCGGATAATCGACCGGTATCGGACCGGCTCCACCATCGATAGAGCGGCGTATCGGCTTTACGTAAGAGATGAGAAATCCGCTCTGGATGTTGTCATAGGTTGCAATTCCCATGCCTCTGCCCCACGATCCGCTGAGGTTGACTTCCCAGCTTCTGTTGACGCGAAAGTCCATAAGCCCCGCAGGGCGCATCGCTTGCGCGATTGCATATTCCGAATCTTGTACGCGCCACGATCGAATGTATTCCCCGAGCGCTGTTACTTTTACTCTCGTCCCGAACTTCCGGCTGATGCCCCCATACGTGGATGTCGTAAAGAATTCACGTATCAGCGGATTGAAAAGCAGGTCTCTCACCGAATAACCCGTTACAAAAGCTGTCTTGCCCCACGGCCGACCGACCGTGAATTGGAGGTTCGCGCCCAAGTCGCGAGAATTCAGATTCTGCAGCGTGTACGGCCCCGCTTCGTGATAGGCACTCCCTTGGATGGAAATCCAGTTCCAGAAGGAGTTCGAGCTCATGTAAACAAATTGTCGGAACAAATTCTGGTTGATCAGTACTGGTGAGTCCTTGTCCCGGCGAATGGTGTATTCAAGACCGGCGTTGAATGCGAGCGTGTTCCGGCCAAACCGTAAAACTGGATTCAATGCGCCATTGAACGAAGTGTCGAACGTGTTGTTATTAACGATCACTAACTGACTGGGCAGCGACAACTGTCCCTGGAAGTTTCGTTCCTGCACGAAGCCGCTAATAACGGGTACACCGCTAACGTGCACCTTGAACCCATTCGTCCACTGCGTCTGGTACTGGTGCCGTGGAGGTGGTAGCGCGCCAGTTGCGGAAGCACCGAACAATTCGGCGTCCAGCGTGTAGATGGTGGGATCGAGGAACACCGGCGTGAGCAGCAAGTCCGTTCCCACGCTCAGGCGATCGTTGATGCGCAGCCCTTCAGACCCGGCGAGTTCCTGCAGGCTCAGTTCGACGCTATCGTCGGTTTCTCCGCCCAGCATGTTTGCCGTCGCAAATGCACCCATGGCGTGCACATCGTCATGCCGTTGCCGGTACATGCCCGCCATCGCCATCTGGTAGTCATAGTTCTGCTGCAGATCTCCGGGACTTCCGAGCCGAGCCAGCTCTGTTTGAGCCAGAGCGGTGTTCCCTTCCGCGAGATAGGTGTTCGCCAATCCAACGGCGACGACTTCGTCCGCTGCGCCCTCTTTCCCGGCGCGCTCGAACATGCGTTGCGCCAGGTCAAAGTCGTGCATCGCGAGGAAAATGTTCCCAGCTTCGATCAGATTGTCGGGCGTGACCGGATTCGCCTCGCCAATCCGCGCTTCAGCGAATGCCAGACTGATCTGTTCACGCGCATCGTCCCACTTCCCCTGCTTCTGCATGACACGAGCGAAGGCTAGGCGAACACTGACGCGATCGCTGTCCGGGGCATCGAGCGCTTCCGTGAATCGCTGAGTGGCGGCATCCTTTTCGCCGAGCGACAACAGCGCGCTGCCGGTCGCCAATAAAACGCTGGCCTGATCGCCACCTTCTTTTTCCGCCAGTTGCACGTACTTCAACGTCTCGTCGCGATTTTTCAGCTCGGCGCTGGCTTGCGCCATCTGCGCGTAAATAACAGGATCGTCCGGTTGCAGAGCCAGCGCGTCTTTCAAGGTGCCGAGCGCGTCGTTGTAATGGCGCATGTAATACAGCGTGTCGGCCAGCGCCAATTGCAGCCGCACATCCTGTGGCGAATACTTCAACGCCGCCCGGTATTCGGTTTCCGCTTTGCTCAACAGCCGTTCCTGGCGATACGCGGTTGCGCGCACCAGATGGGTTGCGCCCGATTCACCAATCAGCTTTTCCGCTGTATCCACCTGGTCCAGCGCCGATTTGCTTCGGCGCAGCTGCAGGTCTGAAAACGCCATGCCCAGATGGGCAACCCCATTGTTCGGACTTAACTTCAGCGCCGTCTCAAAGTCCTGCGACGCGGCTTCCGGGTTCTGCAGATCGTTCAAGACATATCCGCGGTTTATGTAAGACTCAGCGACCGTCGGGCCCTTTTCGATCGCCCGCGTGTAGTCGTCTACCGCCTGATTCAGCAATTGCGTTTGCTTGTGCACATGCCCGCTGAGCAGCGGGAAGTTCGGCTCTTTCGGAAGAATCTTTTCGTACTTTGTCGTCAGAGCGAGGGTATCGTCATAGCGGCCGAGGTTGTAGTAGTCATATGCGAGATAGACGGACGCGTTTCTGTCTTCGGGTAATTTCTGAAGCGCCTTCGCCGCCAGCTGGGCCGACTCGCGATATTTGCCTTCGTGGAAGAGGTAGCGCGCTTCCTCACGCATGATGCGCGGGTCTTCCATCATCGGACTAGTGATGTACCCGACCCATTTCGCGGCAAGCGGAGTGTCGCGTGCCTCGAGTGCTGCATTCGTGGCATTGGCGATGACCGTCGCGTTATCCGGCGCAAGTTCGTGCGCCTTCATATAGTTTTCATCCGCGTCTTTGTATTGACTGACGGAAGCGTACAAATCTCCCAATGCCAGGTAGGGCACATAATCGGTGGGATAAGCGTCCGCGAGCTTATGGAAGTAATCGGCTGACGTCTTCACATCGCCATCTTCGCGATAGAGGTAGCCCAGCCCTTCGAGCGCGTAACGATTTTTCGGATCTGTAGTCAGTACCGATGCATATAACTTGCGTGCTTCGTCTTTCCTCTTCACCTTCCAGAGCAGGTTCGCGTATTCAAGCGAAATGTTGGTGTTTTCGGGATCGAGGGTGAGCGCTTCGCGCAGATCTGCTTCCGCACCGGCGTAATCCTCTCCAGCGGTTTTGATTCCCGCCCGCACGCGCAGGAATTCAGCTCTTTCCGGGCCTTGCAGATTGAGCGATTGCATCTGCTGCTCGGCTTCAGCGACAACTCGCTTGGCGGACTCCACATCGCCCTGCTGGCGGTAAAGTTCGGCCAGGTTCAATCGCAACTGGATCGGAAAGAGGACGCCTTCAGGCACGCCGTCCGCGGGGAGCCGACTAATCGCGTTTCGATATTCAGCAATCGCTTCGGCATTGCGATTTTCGCTCTTCGCCAGCGACGCCTTAATGGCGTGCAGACGATAATGGTTCGCATCAATCGCCTCCGCCTTGGCCAGGAACTGCCGTGTTTTCTCCGGATCGCCCGCCACTAGTTCGGCCTGTGCCGCACTTAACTGCAGTCCAATTTGACGCGGCCCGGCTTCCGCGGCTCGCGCATACGTTGCCGCCGATTCCTTCTTTTCTCCGTTCAACTCGTAACTGTAAGCGAGGTCGGCAAGCAATTCGGGCGTCGGCCGGGGGATCGCTTTCAGAGTGGCGATCGCGCTCTTGTAATCGTGAACTTCGCGGTAATAATTGGCGATGGCACGATAAATGTCAGGGTCATTTGGAGCGCGGCGCTTCGCCGACTCGAGCAACTGGCGCGCGCGATCCGGTTGCTTCAACTTCATATAAGCCGTGGCCATCAACAGCTCGGCGTGGGGGGAGGGTTTCATCGCCTCGGCGCGTTGTAGATAGCTTAGTCCCTGTTGAACATCGCCCGTCTGCATGAACAGCTCGCCCGCCATCAGCAGATCGTTGTCGCGTTTGGGATTGGCAGCGATTACCTGCATTAGTATTCGCTTGGCCTCATCCGTCTGACCCATGCGAGCGTAGGTCTGCGCCATACCCGACAAGCCTTCTACCGAGGACGGCTTGATCGACAGTCCGCGCTTGTACGCATCCAGTGATGCGTTGTAACGGCCGGCGAGCCGGGACGAATATCCAAGGAGGAACCAGAGTTGGGGATCCTGCGGTGCGGCGTGCACAGCACGATCCGCGTAGTTGGCCGCGCCGGAGTAGTCGCCTTTCGCGAGCGCAGTGTCGGCTGCACGCGCCATTCGCCCGACTTCAATACTGCTGCCCCAACCGATTTCTCCGGAAGCAGGCGAGCCTTTCTTGCCGACCGCAGCCGGCTTTTGAGGCGCGCTGTTTTGCTCTTGTCCGCCGACCTCGAACGTCTGGCCGATAGCGGCAACACTCAACAATATGGAACAGAACGTTACGTAACCTGGAAAACTTTTCACAAGACCGCCGAAAATAGGAGCTGTGGCTAGTTACGTTTCGCAAATCGCGTTCCAAGTTGCATAATTCGCGTCGATCACCCCGAATCTTATGATTTTCAGCGGGTATTCTGGATTTTGACGAATTGGCACGAGAGTACTCCGGTTCCCTCATTGTCTAGAGCCGTACTCACTATTCCCTTCTTAAGGGATCTCAGTTACGTATTCTCCCCAGCGTCTCAGCTTTGCGCGCGGCTCCAGACGCGCAGGAATTGCGCAGCGGGACCGGTTCGCAGTGATCCAGCTTCTCTGTCTGGGGAATTTTTGTTACAGAATTACCGAAAATCAGAAAACCCGAGCAGCCGACTTGGGAATCCTACTTGCACCGAATCGATGCTTGCGGAGGCAAATCGGTGATTGCGGTCTCTCCTGGCAGTCCTAATCGCGCTTTATCCTTGCCATACATTTTGCTGATCGCCTTTGCGGTGCATGGGCCTCTGCTTCTCATGCAGCTGCCCAATGGCTCGTATGACGCATATGTTCATATGTTCTTCGCGAACCATTACGCGCAGCACTGGTTCGATCCCTGGAACACCCAGTGGTTCGCGGGATTCTCCCAGACCACGTACCCGCCCCTGGCGCACCAGTTGATCGCGCTGTTCTCGTTTGTAATGGGACTGCAGCTCGCCTACATGTTCGTCCAGCTAATCGCTGTGCTGCTGCTGACCGTGGGCATCTACCGCTTCGCGCGTCTCTGGGTAGACGAAACCGCAGCCAGCTATGCGGCGCTTGGAAGCGTGTTCCTTGGCTCGCTGGCGATGCTTGTCTATCAATCGGGCCAGTTGAACACCACGCTCGGCGCTGCAATTACCGTCAATGCGATTCCTTATTTCTATCGATGGCTTCGCGAAGCGCGTGTAGCTGACCTGGTTAAGGCATTTCTTGTAACAGTGTCGGCAGCAGCAGTCCACCACCTGACGCTTATCACCATCGTTCTATTTTCGTTCCCAGTCATCTGGTTGGCGATTGTCGATCGCGAGGATCAAACGCAGGGCACGGAAGCCTCAGTTGGTGGAATTCTGACGCGCGCAGTGGTATTCGGTGTTCTTACCGGCGCCGGGATCGCCGCCGTTCTACTTCCCTTCTGGATCGCGTTCTTCAAGAATCCAGTCACGCAGATGCCGATTCCGCACCCCAGTCGTAGCAATTATCTGCTCGACTTGCGCAATGGGCTGAACTTCTGGGTTATCCCGTACGGCGCGATGATCCTGGCGATTCCCTTCATCTTCTTGAGAGGATCGCGTGACCGCCGGTTGCAACCTTTGTTCCTCGGCTGGTGGGTCACGACGCTGATCGGCCTGGGTGGAACCACCCCCGTGGCGCACCTGTTGTTCGGCCGTTTGTATTACGTATTCACGTACGAGCGCTTCACCTTTATCTCCACCTGCATGGCCCTTCCGTTCGTTGGCCTTCTCGCCGAAAGTCTGATTTCACGTTTTCGAATGAAGGCTGTAATCGGCTTGTGTGTCGCCGCTGCCGCAACCTTTTCTATAGGAGTCGCCTGGATCACCTTTAACCCTATCGCGGTCATGCCCTTTGACACACATCCTATATCCGAGTTCCTGAATCGCGACGATCACACCAAATTTCGTTATCTGACACTCGGCTTCGGCAGTTTGTTCGACAAGGTTTCCATTGATTCGAAAGCCGCCTCGGTCGACGGCGATTACAACACTGCGCGACTCCTGCCGGAGATGACCGCCTACGGCGCGGCCAAGCTCGACAGTGCCAAATATTTTGGCGTCGCCGGAATGGAATCGCTGCGCGCGATGTTGAAGCATGCCAATCAATACGGCCTGAAATACATCTTTGTGCGCGACCGTTATTACGAACCGCTGCTCGCCTTCGCAGGGTGGCGCCCTGCTGAAACCTACAACGGAGGCCTGGTCACACTTTGGGTGAAAGATGATGTCCCGCCGGCCCAGCCAATGGATTTCGGAAGCAAGCCGGCACCTTGGGAAGGCATTCTGTGGGGATTCGCGCCTATGAGCGTTGCTGCGCTCGCGTTGCTCGCGGTGTTCCTGATTCCCGAACGCCGCCGCGCTTTGGTTCCCATTGAATTCCCAGCCTCTGACGTTGTGCTGCGGGAGGCCAGATAAATGTCACGCATCCTTCTTATTGGTACTGTCGCTCTCACGGTGCTCTTTCTCGCGATCGGTTCACTCACGGCCGGTGAATCCGACGCTGGCACGCCGAAGACTCCCGATGGCGCCGTGCAGGCCATGCTCGCAAACGTAAAGGCCCGAAATTGGAAACAGGCTTACTCGTACGTTGCGAATACCAACACTACCGATCTCAATAGCTTTATTTCCGATCTAAACGGCGCGAACGGCGATCTGCGCGCCTTCTCGAGTCTCGCCAACGTGAAGACGCGCGTTCTTCGTGCAACGGATAACGACGCTCTGGTCCGTGCCGACATGCAGTGGTCTACCGCCGTCGGTGGAATCTATGATTCCCGCGATCTGCAGGTCGTGAACCAGAACGGAAGTTGGAAGGTAGTCTGGCCGGTTCAGAAGCAGCCCAACGTTCCCCCGCAGGTGATTCCAGTCAATTTCCTCCGCTGGGATGTAGTAACTCGTGGCGCAGGTGACGATTGGGGCGCACAGAACGTGGAAGCTCCACACGTCCGCATCGTCTCAATGAACGCAGTCGAGTACGAGGGCGGCACCGTCATTGTCGGTGAAGTGGTGAACGAAGACACGGTTCCCGGCTTTGTATCGGTCAGCGCTTCTCTGCTCGGCAAGAATGCTGAAACGCTGGGCGACGAAAGTAGCTTCGACAAGATCTCGCACGTATTACTGCCGAAAGAAGTCTCGCCCTTCCGCATCGATTTCCCCAAAGTGCCGCTGCGCGAAGTGAAGAATGTGCACATCCAGCCGAACTCCTTGCTCGTTCCCGCGTCGGCTGATCCGACGATCGGCGTTTTGCATCAGCGCCTGGAGCAGGACGCGGGTGGCCATCATGTCCTGCTCGGCGAGCTCACGAACGAGAGCGGACAGACGGTGAACATCCCGCATGTGCTTGCGACCTTTTATGACAATCAGGGGCGCGTGATCTGGGTATCCGACGGATACGTCGACCACGCCTTGCAGCCGCAGACTCCAGTGCCATTTTCGCTCGCGCTGCGTGACGACATCGCCTCAAAAGTTCAGACCTATCGCGTAAGCGTGAACCAGTACAGCATTAATCGCCAGCAAAGCTAACGAATATGCTACGACTGATCCAATTTGCGTTTCTTCTCGCAGCACTTTTGTTTGCTGCTCGCGTCGCTGACGCGGCCGAATTGCGTGTGCCAACGGACGCAACCGCTGGAGCCGAAGTCAGCATTCCGACTAGCGGCTCCGGTGATGCCACGTTTTATCTCTTTGGTCCCGGCGCGGCTATCAAACGCAGCGTGAAACTCGGCGAAGACATTCGCATCACTGGCAACGACCTGCAATTCTCCGGGCGCTACACAGCGGTGCTCGGCAACAGTGACTCCGGCGTGTTTTTTGTCGCGCCGGCAAAGCCTGCAGATATCGCTTTTCTTGCGCGCCCATCGCGTGTCCCGGCGAGCACCCGCCAGGTGATCTCCGGAACCGCATTCGTCTTCGATAGTCATCAAAACCTGGTGACGCAACCGACGCCGGTCAACTTCAACCTCCGAGTTTCGCAAGGTCGGCCCGAAACTCGCACCGTGAACACGAAGGACGGCGTCGCTTACGTGATCCTCGACTCCGGGCGCCTGGCGGGCGCAGCCCAGTTCACCGCCAGCCTCAATGACGACAACGTTCGGCGCGTGGTGCAGGTCACTGCGTCTGACCCATGCAACTTGCGGATGCGCGCTCAAACCGCCAAGAATGTCATCCTCGTCGAGACAGACCCGATCCGTGACTGCGCGGGCAATCCTGTTCCGGATGGCACCATTGTGACCTTCACGGAAGTGGACAACACCGGACGCAGTACTGTCGACGCGCGTATCAAGAAAGGCGTCGCGCAGGCGCAGTTGCCAGGATCCGAAAGTGCTCAACTTTCGGTCGCCGCAGGTGTTGTAGTCGGAAACGAAATTCACTGGAGTGGCCGCTGATGACGCGCCTGATCCCCTCTGTCGCTTTTCTCCTGCTATGCGTCTCGGCGTTTGGCGCTGAGCCGGTTTCGGTCCAGCTAAACTCCGCGTCCGTTGCGCCTCGTGAGATGGAAGACAACACCGAGAAAGCCGTCCTCCGTGATTACACTCGTGCCTGGCAGTCGCTTGCCACCGCTCTTTCCGAGAACAACTCCGCTGCGCTCGCCAACGATTTTATAGGACAGGCTCAGGATGAGCTGCAGCAACGCGTCTCCGAGCAGCAGAAGTCGGGCCTGCACACTCGCTATATCGATCACGGCCATAATCTCCAGGCCGTCTTCTATTCGCAGGATGGTTCAGCGATGCAGCTGCGAGATACTGCTCGTCTGGAAGTACAGCTACTAGACGGCGACAAGGTGATCCACTCTGATCAGCTCACACAGAATTATCTGGTAGTCATGACCACCGGAGAGAACCGCTGGAAGGTGCGAGTGCTGCAAGCACTGCCAGCAAAGTAGATTGTCGATTTTCTGATAACGGACAACTAGCAACCGACAACTTCCTTACTGCTTCTTCTTTCCTACCAGGACTCTCGGAATCCCCTGCAGATCCTCGACGAAGTGTACGTCCTCGAACGCAGCAGCCATCTGTCGAACTTTCTCCGACTGCGAGAATCCAATCTCAACCAGCACGTGGCCGCCGGGTTTCAGAGCGCGGTGCGCCTGGTCTAACAATCGCGTGACAATCTCTGTGCCCAGAGGTCCCCCAAAGACCGCCACGTGCGGTTCAAACTTTCTGACCTCCGCCTGAACCTTGTCGGCCTCGCATTCTCCCACGTAGGGCGGATTCGAAACCACCAGATCAAACTCCGGAGCGTCGAATCCCTCGAGCAGATTCCCCTCACGAAAGTTGACCCGCGCCGCGAGTTGCAAGCGAACAGCATTCGTTTTGGCGATCTCCAGCGCTTCGACGGAAATATCCACCGCGTAGATCTCCGCTCTCTTCAACTCGTGCGCTAATGACAACGCGATGCAGCCCGACCCTGTCCCGACATCTATAATTCGAGGCCGTTCGATTCCCTGCGCCAATTCGAGCGCCGCCTCTACGATATGTTCCGTCTCCGGACGCGGAATCAGCACCGCCGGAGTGACCAGGAAATCCAATCCCCAGAATTCCTGATGACCGATGATGTATTGCGCGGGGACGCCTCTGGCGCGCTCCGCAATCGCGTCCGCGTAGCTGTCTTCTTCCTGTGCGGTCAATTCCCTCTCCGGATGCCCGTACAAGTAGGCTCGTCCCACGCCCAGCACGAACATCAGCAACATCTCCGCATTCAGGCGCGGCGATCCCACTGCAGCGTCTTCCAGTCGCTGAACCGCCAGGGTCAATGCTTCTTTCAGCTGCATGCTTTCTCGCTTGCCTCTTCAGCTTAGGCGTCGTGTGCTGTTACTATTCTCCACTGTTTCGCCCAGAGGCTCCAATGCGAAAACTTATCTCACTCCTGATTTTCTCCTGCGCCGCGGCCGCTCTTGCTCAGTCACCCAACGATGGCCAGTCCTGGTGGAACTACGTGAAGGTTCTCGCCGATGACAACATGGAAGGGCGCGAGACTGGCAGTCCCGGTTACGAAAGGGCCGCCGCCTACGTGGTCGAGCAGGCGAAGGCCAGCGGCCTCCAGCCCGCAGGCGTAAACGGCGGCTTCTTCCAGCCGGTAAAGTTTCGCAGCAAACAGATTGACGAGTCGCAGTCGAGTCTGGCGCTGGTTCGTGACGGCAAGCTTGAACCGATGGTCTTGGGCGATGATGCGATGTTCAGCACTCGCGTCGATCTCGCCCCCGCGGTCGATGCGCCACTCGTCTTCGTCGGCTACGGACTTCGTGTTCCCGAAGCCAACTACGACGATTTCGCCGGCCTTGACGTGAAGGGTAAGGTCGTCGTCATCCTGGCGGGATCGCCTTCGACTATGTCAGCGGCACTCGCCTCGCATTACCAGGCATTGGCACAGCGCAGCGCCACCCTGCGAGCCGTTGGCGCCGTCGGATACATTTCCATTCCGAATCCCGCCTCGATGGACATCCCCTGGTCCCGCATGCGTTTGTCCCGCGTTCACCCGAGCATGGAACTGGCCGACAAATCCCTCGACGACGCTGCAGGCATCCAGCTCTTGCTCACCTGGAATCCTTCGGTGGCCGACAAGCTATTGGCCGGGTCCGGACACACTTTCGACGAGATCGCCGCCCTCGGCAAGGATCGCAAACCGCTACCCCGGTTCGCGCTTCCGGTTTCGATCCAGGCCCGCTCGAGGGTCATCGTCACCGACGTCACCTCAAAGAACATCGTCGCTCGGCTGCCGGGATCCGATCGCAAGCTGAAGATACAAAACGTCGTCCTCTCGGCTCATCTCGATCACATCGGCATCGGCGAGCCCATCAACGGCGACAAGCTTTACAACGGCGCCATGGATAACGGCTCCGGCTCTGCGCTGCTGCTCGACATCGCCGCGCATCTTGCACAGTCGAAGACGAAGCCACGGCGCTCGCTGCTCTTCGTCTGGGTCACAGCGGAAGAAAAAGGGCTACTCGGATCACGATATTTCGCTGCGAATCCCACTGTTCCGGCGAAGTCCATCGTGGCCGACGTCAACACCGACATGTTCTTGCCCATCTTTCCCTTGAAGGTGGTCACTGTATACGGGCTCGACGAGTCCGACCTTGGGGACATGATCCGCCAGGTTGCCGCCAAAGAGAACGTGGCCGTTCAGCCCGATCCCGAGCCGCTGCGTAACATCTTCATCCGCAGCGACCAGTACAGCTTCATTCGTGAAGGCGTGCCGTCCCTTGCGATGAAGGTTGGGTTTGAAAAAGGGTCTCCGGAAGAAGCGATCGAAAAGAAATGGTTGACTGACCGCTATCATGCGCCGTCTGACGATTTGAATCAGCCAGTCGACCTGGCTGCAGCCGCCAAGTTCGAAGATCTGGTGCGTGGGCTCGCGCTCGACGTCGCCGATTCTGATCAACCGCCGCATTGGAAAGAAACGAGCTTCTTCAAACGCTTCGAAACCACCAGCGCCGGACGGTGAGCTTTTTTGGAAGCGGGCATTGCTGTCCGCGCAAAACGAATTTGCTTTGGGATTGGGACCGCCTCTACGCTGTTCCCTCTCCCACAATGGTGTACATCGCCATCTGTTCAATTTCAAATCGATCCATCAATCGCAGGACGTCTTCCAGCTTTCCGTCCTGCACCAAAATTCGCAATCGGCTTCGTTCCTCCGCAGAAAGTTCGGCCAGGTATGCTCCCATTTCGTCCGCAGTTGGCTCCATAGTAGTTCCAGCATCTGCGCCGCTGATTTGACGCACCGTGACCGTGCTCACATTTTTGATTGGAAGATTCGAACCGTCATATCGATTTCATCGATTCCCGAATCGAGTCGCTTTGGTTTTGTCCAGCACTGCTAGGCCGCGGACTCGAAACAGCTATGCGACGTGGCGCCGCCCCAACTGCGATTTGATTGCCGCTTCCAGATCTTCATATCCGAAGCCACCTTCATGGCGGACATCATTGATGAAGAAGCTTGGCGTCCCGTTGACGCCGCTTTTCACGCCTCCCATAAAATCCTGCCGGATCCTGGGAAGGAACTCATGTTTTTCCAGTGCCTCGCGTAGTCCATCGTCCGGCAGTCTCAGAGCTTGCGCGAGTTCAAAGAAGAGCGACCCATCCAGGCGAGATTGATTCTCGTAGAGGCGGTCGTGCATCTCCCAGAATTGCCCTTTTGCTCCTGCATATTCGGCCGTTTCCGCCGCCGGCTCGGCAAACGGATGAATTTGCGCCAAAGGGAAATTCCTGAAGACGAAACGAAGTTGGTCGCCAAACTTCTTCTGGAGTTTCTTCACGATGGGATATGCGCTGCCACAAAACGGGCACTGATAGTCGCCGTACTCAACCAGCGTGACGGCTGCATTCTCTGTTCCTTGAATGTGCTCATCGGACGAAACTGGGACTTTCAAGCTTGCCATCACCACTCCTCCGTGTCTTCAAATCCTCCAGGGCCTGAAGAATGCCGTCTGCGCCAGGGTTGACTGCAATTGGCGAAAGATAGCTCCAAAAAATCTTGCCTTCCGCATCAATTACAAATAGCGCTCGCTCACAGACTCCACCGTCCTGGAGGTATGCACCGTAACTTCTGGCGACGGCACCCTTCGGTTCGAAATCCGCGAGGAGGGGAAAATGCTGATTGTTGTGTCGAGCGTATGCAGCGTGACACCACACTCCGTCTACCGAAATCCCTATCAACTCGGCTCCGTACTTCTGAAACTCCGGCAAAACTTCGTTGTAGAGGGCCATTTGGTCACCGCAGACGGGACTCCAATCTGCAGGATAAAACGCAAGGATCACGGGCCGGCCCTGCAGGTCATGCAATGACACTTTCTTGTCCGGAGTAACGTTGAGCGTGAAATCCGGGGCTTGTGTTCCGGCGGGAAGGACCTTCCCCATCGGCGATTCCTCCTTTGTAGTGTTAAGACACCTAGTTGAGATGCATTAGACAGCACAAAGAGGAACAATCGTCATTTGGAACTAGAGAGGAACCTGCGAAGTGGAAGCGCGGCCCTTCAGGGCCGCGTTCCGGGACGGAATGGCGGAGGGCTTCAACCCTTCCGATCTGTTTATCCTCGTTCGAACGCGTGCTTCTTTTCCAGGTCGATCAACGCGTGCTTCAGATCGTTCTCAAATCCTTCGGCATGTTTCAGCATCTGTTCAGTCGCAGTAGCCCACTCGCCTTCCAAATGGATCAGCTTTTTCGCCGCCAGTCCCTTTGCGAGATCGAGCAAGTGTTTCGGCGCAGCGTCCACATAAAGCGCGTCGATCGGATCCGCCATCCAGACCTTGTCGTGATTCCCTTTTGTCTGCCAGTACGCCTTACGCAGCAGCAACTGTGAAATCTCTTCTTCGCTCTTCGCTCCGAATGCCCAGCGACTGCGCTTGAAGTCGTAATGCCGGCTGGAAAAATGTACGGGCACCAGTTTGCCGGATTTCAGAAACTCAATCTGCTTGCGATCTACTTCCTTGCGCAGCGCATCGATCACTGGCCCTTCGGTCGTCTCACGCTCAAGCGAAGGCAGTACTTCCTTCACCGTCTTCGATAGATTGACGGCCACGGGCGCATGCAAATCGCTGCCATCCGCTAGCTTCAGGTCCGCATGGACGACGTCGAAGTCCGCCCCCGAAGTAGAGGGATGAAAGGGCCATTCAATCTTGATCGTGAGTGGGATTCCCGTAAGTGTGACGTAGATAGGTGCCGCACTCGTGCCGTTGCTTTGCGTGTTGGTCTGTTCGTTTGTCATGTCGGGCTATTCTGAACCGGAAATGTAAGCTGCCTAATTGTACCGAATGTGGCCGTGCGTGAGCATCACTATAGCCCTGGCAACACGATTTCCGTTACTCTCGCCTGGATGGACACTGCCCGGATCGCCGAACTGCTTGCACCTTTCCTGGGAGCAGATGGCCTGTCGTCTCATCAGTTGGATCAGGTCTCGTCTTATCTCGACCGCCTTATGCATTGGAATGCGCGAATGAACCTGACTTCGGTGCGCGATCCCGAACAGATCGTCACCCGTCATTTCGGCGAATCGTTTTTCGCCGCAAAGCAGCTGTTGGGCAGGGAAGAGCCTTCAACGAAATCCGCCGCTGACATCGGTTCTGGAGCCGGCTTCCCCGGGCTGCCCGTCAAGATTCTCGTGCCTTCACTCCGAATGCGGCTGGTGGAAGCACAGCATCGTAAAGCGACATTCTTGCGGGAAGTAATACGGGATCTGCGATTACAGGACTGCGAGGTTCTGGCCGAGCGTGCCGAGGCCCTGGCCAAGCGGGAACCTGCCTTTGCCGATCTGGTGACCCTGCGCGCGGTTGAGCATTTCGCGGAGATCATGCCAACGGCCGCCCAGCTCACCTCTAATGAAGGTAGGATCGGTCTGCTCGTGGGCAGGGAACAGGTGACCACGGCTACGACAGCTCTCCCCAGCTTCGAATGGCAACCCGAGGTTCAGGTGCCACTCTCGCTCTCACGCATTATTCTCATTGGGAGAAAGAGGGAACCAACTTAGTAACTACGGAGATTCAGCAGTGTCGGTGGGAGTACTAGCGTATAGACAGGCCCAAGTGGGAATTGCGACGTGAACAGACGATCAAAGTGGAGCGTAGCACGCTCTGCTGTCGATATCAGTACCATTTAGGGAACCACGCTTCACCGTCTGCGCACCGGAATAGGTGCGGTTTTCCACAGAATCGTCATTAGACGGATCAAGTTAGTAAAGGTGGTCCGAAACCAGTTTGCGAAACCAAACCTGAGCGTTCGACGTTAGCAACATACCCATGCGCAAGCGCAAAGTGGAACGAAATCTCCATAAGTCGCGCGCTTCAAACCTTAAGGAAGATTTTGCGGCGATATAGAATCCAGCCGAGAATCAAGAACACAACTACATACGTGAGACCGTACAACATCGATGCATTGTACGGATTGGCCCACGGAACGTAGAGCCGATCATAGACCCAGCCCTTCAAATCCTCGCCACCAACGTGCAGGCTGATAGAGAGGTGCGCGATCAAGCCAGCCAGGGCATAGAGCGCAAGAGGGTTCATCCCCATCATCAGGAATGGCTTACCCCAAGTTTTCCAACCTTTGATATCGACCGTCCAATAGCAGAAGCCCAAGAACAGCAGCGCCAGGCCGCCTGCGAACAAAACATAGGAACTGGTCCACAGGTTCTTATTGATAGGGAACTCATATCCCCAAAGCTTGCCTGCGGTCGCAAGGACGACTCCGGCTGCCAACATCCCGGTGAGTTTTTGGATCGCCGTTCGGGCGGAGCGCAGCCATTCACCAGTAAAGACTCCCAGCAGGCAGGTTCCGATCGATGGAATCGTGCTTAATATGCCCTCCGGATCTCTAACATGTTCAATATAAAGGTGGTTATACATGGTCAGGCGATCCAGCCAGGAAGCGAGGTTGCCTGCGGGCGTGAGGTTTCCCACGCCGTAGCCGGGTATTGGAACAAATTTCATAATCGCCCAGTAGCCGACTAGGCAAGCGACTAGGGCTGTGAGCCGTCCGCGCCAACCTGCGAATAGCACGATCACCGAGGTTATGAGGTAGACGACAGCAATTCGCTGGAGGACGCCCGGTATCCGCCAAGTCGCCAGATGGAAATGCGGCAGGCCGTTTAGAAGGAACCCGATAGCGAAGATCAGAAATGCCCGACGAATGGCGTGGGCCAGCAGTGAACTCCTGGATTCCCCCTTTTTCTGCCGATTTGCGATCGAATAGACCATGGAGACGCCCACAATAAAGAGAAAGAAGGGGAAAATCAGGTCTGTAGGGGTCCATCCGTTCCACTCGGCGTGCTCCAGGGGCCAATAAATGTGGTCCCAGTCTCCGGCATTGTTCACCAACATCATTCCGGCAATAGTCAGGCCGCGGAAGACGTCAAGGGATTCCAGCCTGCCGCCAACCTTGGAAGCCGCTGAGATCATTGTGGTCGGGATAGAAGAGGTAGTGGTCGCCATGGGAATTGAAGCCTCGCTAGGCTCACATTGATAGCCGGGCGGATTCTACAACAAACGAAGCAGCTAGTGGATGTTCCACGTGGAACATTTCTATTGCTCTGCAAACCGTTCCTGTAAACGAACGTTCCACGTGGAACATTCTCAGTTTCTTTTCCACCGTTCCACAGGCCCCTAAATTGTTCCACGCTGAACAATTACGCCATCCTTCCACGTGAGTCACACCTTTTGCACACAAATACATCGTTGCACCTCACCAGTCACTTCGATAGTCTGCAAAGCTGTAACAGGGCCACTGAAAATCATGGGACGTGTCATCGCCATCGCGAATCAGAAGGGCGGCGTAGGGAAGACCACAACCGCCATCAACCTGGCTGCTTCCTTTGCAGCAGCCGAAGTCCCTACCTTATTAGTGGATTGCGATCCTCAGTCCAACAGCAGCAGCGGACTTGGCTATCCCAAGGATCCGCAGCGCCTCAGCACCTACCATATTCTGATGGGTGACGCGCAGCTGGAGGAGATTACTCTCACCTCAGCGCTTGATCAGCTCTGGATCGTTCCCTCCAGCAAAGAACTGACTGGCGCCAATATCGAGCTCGTTCCACTGGAGCGGCGCGAATTTCGCCTCCGGGACGCGCTTGAACGCGTACGCAACCGCTATCAATTTATCGTTCTCGACTGCCCGCCGGCTTTGGACCTCCTCACGCTGAATGCCCTGGTTGCCGCTGACTCGGTCCTCATCCCCATGCAGGCCGAATATTTCGCCCTCGAAGGTATTAGCGAACTGCTCGATACCGTGGAGCGGATTAAACAGACATTCAATTCGGCGCTGGCGGTGGAAGGCGTGGTTCTAACCATGTACGACGACCGTACGAATCTGGCTCAGCAGGTGACCGATGAGCTGAAGAACTATTTCGGCGATCGGCTGTTCGCAACGTCGATCCCACGCAATGTTCGCCTGGCGGAAGCACCGAGCCATGGGAAGCCGGCACTGCTATATGACGTCCGCTCGCGCGGCGCCGAGGCCTATATCAGGCTGGCCAAAGAGATTATGGGACGCGTAATGCTGCGGGCATCCGCATGACATATCGCAACACGATATTTTGTTCTCAAGGACCTCTGACGTGCAGACCATGACGCAGGATAAAAAAAGAGTTCTAGGCCGCGGATTGAATTCGCTGATTCCCGCCGCACGCGGCGAAGCCCCCATCCCCGTGCAAGCCGGACCCACTGCGGTGCTTCCCGGCGAAGCCGTACGCGATGTCGTAATTCGCGACATCTTGCCCAATCCAGCACAGACGCGCGTCGACATTGATCCGGTTGCGCTTCACGAACTCGCCGAGTCAATCAAAGTACAGGGCGTGCTCCAGCCGATCCTGGTGCGCAAGCTCAGAGACGGCAAGCTCGAGCTAGTTGCCGGGCAACGGCGCCTGCTAGCGTCGCAGGCTGCAGGGAAGACCACAGTCCCGGCAATTGTGCGTCAGATCTCCGACGAACAGGCGATCGAGATCACCATCATCGAGAACCTGCAGCGCGAGAACCTCAATCCCTTGGAACAAGCGGCGGCGTTCGAGAATCTGAGTCAGAAATGTGGACTCACCCAAGAGCAAATCGCCCAGCGCACAGGCAAAGACCGCACTACCGTTGCGAATTACATGCGTCTGCTCCGCCTGCCGGATTGGGTCAAACAGGGTCTGCGCCAGAGCGCACTAACAATGGGTCACGCACGTGCGCTCATGGGCTTGGATCCCACATTGATCGAAGCGACAGCACGCAAAGTTGTGGCCGATGCGCTCTCCGTGCGGCAGACCGAAAAGCTCGTCTACGACATCCTCCATCCCGTACCAAAACCCGAGAAGAAAGAACGCGTCGTCGATCCGAATGTAAAAGATGCCGAGCGTGAACTGGAGCGCTCGTTGGGAGTGCGCGCCCGCATCTACGACCGTAAAGGCAAAGGCAAAGTCGTCCTGGAGTACAAGTCGCTCGAAGACTTCGACCGGATCCTTGAAGCGCTCGGGAAGTAGCAGCCTATGTGCTGTTGCTCTTCCTGACTACTTGCTACTGGCTACTGAGTTATGAGTGCACGCGCACGCAGAATCGTTTTGCTGATCATCTTGGCGCTGGTGATTGCGTGGCGATTCCACTGGATTCCAGCGTGGATCACGTCAGGGTTTCATCTGAATCGCTAACTACTCGATTCGCACCCGCTCGGGGCGAGCCGGCTCCATTGAATCTTACTTTCCCGCCAGCTCTTTCTTCACCGCTTCGCTGACGACTTTGCCGTCCACGCGAGCTCCAGCGAACTTTGCCATGGCGTTCTTCATGACAGTGCCCATGTCCTTCATGGTAGGAGAGCCCATCTCGGCGATGGTGGCACGCACGGCGGCGACAATCTCCTCGTCGCCGATTGCTTTCGGCATGTAGGCTTCGATGATTATGATCTCGGCGGCTTCTTTGTCGGCGAGTTCCTGGCGTCCGCCCTTTGTGAACTGCTCGATTGAGTCCTTGCGCTGCTTGATCATGGTGCTGAGCACCTGGAGAGATTCTTTGTCGTCGAGCGGCGCGCGCTTATCGATTTCCTTGTTTTTGATGGCGCTCTTCATCATGCGAAGTGTCGAAAGCTTCAGCTCCTCGCGCGATTTCATCGCGGCTGTCATGTCTTTTGTGACTTGGTCAGAGATGCTCATCTTCACTCCTGAAAAGGCGCTCCCTCGAACGGTGGTTCGAAGCACTGATTACTGCAGCTTATGACGTCGTAACTTGCAATTATAGACGTGCTCTCTTAATGCGGTGGAGCGAGCTGGCGTAGTACCATCACGTATGCTTCGTAAGAATCGTCTTTATACTCCTGGACCGACGCAACTGTTGCCTGCGGCACAGTTCGCGATGGCGGCCGCGAATGTTCACCACCGTACCGCTGATTTCCGGGCACTTTATCAGCGGGTTCTCGCCGACCTGAAAGTCTTCGTCGGCACTCAAAACGATGTGATCTTGATGGCTGCTTCAGGCACAGGCGCGATGGAAGCCTCTGTCGCGAACCTGACTTCGCCGGGCGATCGCGTTCTGGTGCTCTCGGCTGGAAAGTTCGGCGAGCGCTGGACGGCGCTGGCCAAAGCCTACGGTTGTACGATCGACGAAGTAAGCGCGCCTTACGGCGAAACATTCTCGCTCGACGCGGTGCGCGCCGCGTTGAAGCCTGACACTCGCGTTGTTTACGTGCAGGGAACGGAGACTTCGACAGGTGCGCGACACGACGTAAAGGCGATCGCACAGGTGCTGAAGGGAACGGATACGCTGCTCGTCGTTGATGCGATCACCGGTCTCGGCACCACGCATTTTGATGTCGACGCCTGGGGCGTGGACATCATTATTGGTGGATCGCAAAAGGCAGTGATGATTCCACCGGGCCTCGCGTTCTGCGCCGTGAGTGAGAAGGCGTGGAAGCGCATGGAAACGTCGAAGCAGCCGAAGTACTACTTCGATCTGCGCAAAGAGCGCAAGTCGGCGGCGAAGGGTGAGTCGGCCTATACGCCAGCGACCTCGCTGATCGCAGCACTCGGAGCAGCACTCGACTACATTCGCGAATCCGGCAAGGGCGATCTGGCAAAGGGACGCGAGGTTCTGGTGAACAACGCGGAACTCGCAGCGGCGATGACGCGCGCCGGAGCAGAAGCACTTGGACTGAAGCTGTTTGCGCCACAGGCGCCTGCGGCGGCGGTGAGTGCGATCCTCTCGCCGGGCGGATTGGATTCAAGCGACATCGTGAAGCGCTTCCGCGACGAGTTCGGCGCGGTCGTCGCCAATGGCCAGGGCGAGATGAAGGGCAAGATGATTCGCATCGCGCATCTCGGCTATTACGACTATCTGGACACCATCGCGATCATTGCGGCACTCGAGCAGATCATGGCGGAGCTGCAGCCGGACAAGGTGAAGTTCGGCAGCGCCGTTCGTGCCGCGCAGGAAGTATACGCGGCGAGCCGTGCAGAAAAGCCGGCGCTGGTAACTGCATAAATCGGGGAATCGGGGAATTGCTAATCGGGTAATCTGAAAACCGCTCTGCTTGGGGCATTTCGATTACCCGATTACCAGATTAGACATTACCCGATCCCCTCTGTGTCTCTGTGGTTTGAGGAATCATATGAAAATCATACTTGCCGAAAAGGTTTCTCCCGCGACTGTTGCAGTCTTCAAAGATGAACCGAGCTGGACAGTGCTGACGGCTGACCAGGTTGGCACGCGACTGGCTGAAGAACTCAACGACGCCGATGCGCTGATTGTTCGGTCGGCGGTGAAGGTTAATGGGGCTCTGCTGGAGCATGCGCAGAAGCTGCGCGTGATTGGCCGCGCAGGAATTGGCGTGGACAACATCGAACTGCCGGCGGCGACGCGCAAGGGCATTGCGGTGATGAATACGCCAGGCGCGAACGCCGTCGCAGTCGCTGAGCAGACGATTGGCATGATGCTGTGCCTGGCGCGTCACTTGCCGCGCGCGATCGAAACGACCAAAGCGGGCAAGTGGGAGAAGAAGTCGCTCGAAGGAACTGAGTTGCGCGGCAAAACGCTGGGCGTGATCGGACTTGGTCGAATCGGCATGGAAGTGGTAAAGCGCGCGCAGGCGTTCGGCATGAAAGTGGTAGCGCACGATCCGTATATTTCGACGGAGCTGGCGCGCGAAAAGAGCGTGGAACTGAAAACGCTCGACGATCTGTATCCGCTGGTCGATTACCTGAGCCTCCATTTGGCGCTTACGCCGCAAACGCGCGGGATGATCAATGCCGAGTCGCTGGCGAAGATGAAGAAGTGCGTGCGCATCATCAACTGCGCGCGCGGCGAACTGATCAATGAAGCAGCGCTGGCCGAGGCGCTCAAGTCCGGACACATCGGCGGAGCAGCGCTGGATGTGTTCGCGCCCGAGCCGCCGAAGGATTCTCCGCTGCTCGGACTCGAGAACGTAATCGCGACGCCGCACATCGCCGGCTCGACCAAGGAAGCGCAGGAAGCCGTTGGCATACAGATCGCACAGCAGGTGAAGGAGTACCTGTCGCGCGGCGTCATCCAAAATGCGGTAAATGTGCCGTCGGTGTCGTATGAAGAGTACGTCGACATGCATCCGTTCCTGGTGCTGGCGGAGCGGCTCGGTTCGTTCCTCGCACAGGCGGTTGAGACAGAAGGAAATCTGAACGAGATTCACTTGCGCTACACCGGACGGCTGGCGGGGTGGAAGACACAGTTGATTCGCAACTCCGGCGTGATGGGCGTGCTGAACGCCAGCGGCGCCGAGGGCACGAACCTGATCAACGCGAATTCGATTGCCGATTCGCGCGGCGTGAAGATTCGTGAGTATACGAAAGACAAGCCGGCGAGCGGCGCGGGCGACGTCATCACGATCACGCTGAAGAGCGAAGGCAGCGAGCACACGATTTCGGGTACGGTTCTGCACGGGCGGCTGCCTCGGCTGCTGAGCATTGAGGGCATCGACATCGAAGCGCCACTCGAGAATGATCTGCTGTACATCCGCAATCGTGACGTGCCGGGAGTCGTCGGGCGAGTGGGAAGCATTCTCGGCGAGCACAAAGTGAACATCGCCAACTTCTCGTTGGGCCGAGGCGAGAATGCAGCGAAATCAACGGCGGCTGGAAACGGTCAGGCTTCGGAGCCGGCGTTGGCGGTAGCCGTTGTTCAGGTAGATGGACGGGTGCCCGACGCTGTGCTCACCGACCTTCAAAAGATTCCAGCGATGACGGTGGCGAGAGCGGTGCATCTGTAAGTAGTTAGTAATTGGTAATTAGTAATTAGTTGGCTGTCGGTAGTTGATTGGATAGATCACGTTACTTCCACTTTCCGCCTCCGGGTCCTATTTTTTCGTGGAGGTACGCGATTTCTGCTGGCCGTTTTGTGGGCAGTGCTCCACTTTTGACCTGCTTCCAATGGGAACCTCGTTTCTAACCCCCACACACTCTTGACGTACCCCCCCGGGGGTACCCATTTGTAAGTTATTGAATCTACATATAGTTGCTAAAGTGGATTTCGCAAAATCCTGAAAACAAAGGGCAAAAATATCAAAATCCTGAAAACAAAGCACTTAGCCTTGCCGCGATTGTGGACCGCGTGATTTCTTTTCGTGTCCTGATCGGTAAACAAAGGACTAACTCACTTCGACCGCTACTTATCGAGTCGCAAAGGAATCAGCTTGTGTTCCATGAATAGTCGCCTGTTGGCGAGAACCATGTTTGAGTCCTATTTCTATTGTGACAAATTGAAGGGGACCTACTAGACACTTTCGCGCGATTTATTTCTCCCGTTGAATGAGGCTGTTAGCGGGAATTCTGCGCGAATGGGGCCTTGACAGGGTTTTCGTGCCGCCCCTCCGGGGCGGTGATATTTCGATCTTCCCTTACCCAGACCTCACGGTCTGGGCTTACGAATGACGCCGCTCCGCGGCTGTATTTGTCATCATTGAGCGAATAGAAGAGGGCTAAAGGGTCGGGCGCTCAGTGCAAGGCTGCGCCCGCCACACTCCGTCCCTCCTGAATTCCGAGATTGGCGCGACGCGATAGAAAGTCAGGCGGAGCCGCTTATTCTTGTACTATCCTACGAACGTGAATACCCCGTATTCCCGCGTTATTTCGGCCCATGTCTGTCGAGTTCAACCGCATTCCCTTTGGCAATCGAAGAGGGCGTTCAGCCTGCCCGGGGCACTTCTAGCGCTATCGATCATGGTCAGCGTGATGGCAGCGCGTTGTCAGGCCCAAGGCACCATCGTCGTCGGGGGAGGCCCCAACATGGGTGTTCCCACGGCATCTCGAGCGGGAACGGATGTCCAGTTCACCATTCTCGATGAAAACGATAAGCCTTTGAAGCAGCAAGCGCTGGTCAGGCTTACGAGCATAGAAAATGGTAGAGAGTTCTTACAGATCTCGCGCGACTCCGAGGTCCGGTTTTCTGATGTTCCCCTCGCGAGCTACCTGCTGGAGGTCGGTGCCGCCGGCTATCTGGGATCGCATTCGAGGATATCGCTCTTTGACGTTACGAAGGATTTCAAGAGCACGCTGGTGTTGAGGCACGATCCAGCGGCCGTCGATCTGCGACTGAACGACGCGGGACAGCTTCCGTCGAAAGCGCGCAAAGAGGCGGAAAAGGGTCTGCAGGCACTGGAGCTCTCAAACTTCGCAGAAGCGCGCAAGTACCTGGAGTCCGCAGATCACCGTTATTCGTCTAGTTCCTCCATTAACTTCCTGCTGGGATATCTAGCCCTGCAACAGAAGGATGAGGATCACGAACTGACTTACCTGACGGCGGCGACGAAATTGGATCCGAAGAATTTGCAGGCGCAAAACCTGCTCGGACAACTGTATTACCGGCGTGGTGACTATGCTCACGCCGCCGAAGCGGAAGCGCCGGTGGTGGCAAGCAGTGAGCAATCGGTCATAGCGCGCAAGGTGCTGGCAAACTCGTATCTGAAATTGGATCAATTCGAAAAGGCTCGCGAGAATTCGCAATGGATGGTCGATCAGGGGGGCAGCGAGGGCGCTTCGGCTCGCCTCGTCCTGGGACAGGCACTCGCGGGGCTGGGAAAGCGCGAGGAAGCGATCCGGGTCCTGACAGCGTACGTCGATGGGGAACACGCCAGTCCGGTGACGGCGAAGATAAAAACACTGATTTCTCAGCTGCAGGCACAAACTGACGCAAAGGCAGGAGCGGGGATCGTTGATCCGGCACTCACGGCTGACGACACCGCGGGTGGAAACGCTGGGATGCCATCCGACATCGATGCGCAGCAGCCATCGACAGTGGCGGGAGTGCAATGTCCGGCTAATCTACTGGACGAAACGGCGAACCGATCGAAGGAATTGGTGGAAAGCATCTCTCAGTTTTCGGCGATTGAACACATGGTTCACGAAAACATTTCGCCGGAGGGAGTTCCCCGGACGCGCGCGAGCCGGCAATACAACTACATCGCTTCGATCAGCGAGTCTGCGAAAGGGATGCTGCTCATCCAGGAATACCGTGACGCTGGGGAATTGGAGATGCCGGATAAGATCACGACCACCGGTCTGCCTGCGCTCGCGATCGCCTTTCACCCGCTTTACCGCAATGACTTCGAGATGCATTGTGAGGGCCTGGGCGATTGGCAGGGGCAGGCGGCATGGTTGGTGCACTTCCGACAGGCTGACGGGAAGCCCAGCCGCCTTCGATCTTATGTGGTGAACAAAGTTGGCTATCCGGTGAATCTGAAAGGCCGTGCGTGGATACTGGCGGACAATTTCCAGATCGTTCACATGGAAACGGATCTGGTGGAAGGAATTCCGGATGTGCGGTTGACGACCGAGCACACCAGCGTTAATTACGGTCCGGTGCAATTCAGAAAGAACACGACCGAACTCTGGCTTCCGAAGAGCGCGGAGTTGTATGTTCACATCGGGAAGACACGATTCCATCGAAGCGAGAATTTCGACCACTTCATGCTGTTTGCGACGGATGCGACGGAGAAGGCGAAGCTACCGGTCGACAAGACTGGCCCGGTGGGGGAACACACGACTGCAGCGCCGCAGTAGGGGCTATGAGTGGGGCGGGCGCCAGGCGTCCGCGCAGGAGTCCGCGTCGTAACCTGTCCCGGACGATTTCGCCCCCATTGCGGCTGACCCACGTTAACTACCTGTCCAGCTATCCAGCGCGGTCTAATGCATAGATGTTTCGCTACGCTCAACATGACAGCTCCGGGCATACGCTCGGATATGGCAGCCGAGGTCGGCTGCGCCACGGAAACGCACTGCAGATCCCTCGCCCACCTTGCGGGCTCGCGATGACAAGCAAAAAGCCCGCTCGGGGGCGAGCGGGCTCCACTTCTTACTTTTACTTCGGACTCACTTACTCCGGACTCACTTTGCGCTGGCGCTGTCAGCTTTGATCAGATTGGCAGCGTAGTCCATGTGCTCGACCGGCCCGATGTCCAGCTTCACCAACTCAGGTTCGATCTTGGCGCGATCGCCGACGGCGACCACGGCCATGCTGCCAGGGACGAGATACTTCTTCGCCATGGTTTCCACTTCCGGCGCAGTCACGGCCTGAATCTTTGCCGGCAGCGTGCGGTAGTAGTCGAGCGGCAGATCGTAAGCGAAGAGATCACCCATGATGAGAGCGGTCTGCGGCGTGGTTTCGAATCGACCCGCCAGAGAGAGAGCAAACGCGTTCTTGGCGAGCGTGAGCTCGTCGGGCGAAATCGGCGCCTGCTGAATGGCCTGCACTTCTTTCAGCAATTCGCTGACGGCCGGTGCAGTGACGTTCGCGCGAATGCCACCACCCGCGGCGAAGAGTCCGGGTTCATGGCGGAACTCAAAGCGCGAGAAGGCGCCATACGTGTAGCCGTGCTTTTCGCGCAGGTTCATATTGATGCGGCTGGAGAACAGGCCGCCAAGTGCGGTGTTCATCACCTGGATGGGAACGTAGTCGGGAGAGCTACGGGGCGCGCCCAGGCCAACGACGCGAACTTCTGTTTGAGGCGCGTCGGGTTTATCCATGATGACAAGTCCCTTGGCGAGCTTGTTGTCGATTGGCGGAGGTACCTGCTTCTTGCCCGAGCCCGTCCATCCGCCAAAGTATTTCTCGGCGAGAGACCGCGCCTGTGCAGGGGTGAGATCGCCGGCAAGCACGAGCGCCGAATTGCCAGGGACGAAGGTAGTCTTCCAGAAGGACATTAGATCGTCACGCGACATGTCCTTGTTGGAGGTTTCGGTTCCAGTGGTCAGGTAGCCGTAAGGATGCTTGTCCCCATAAACGAGCCGGTTCGCAGCCTTGCTCACCAGCATACGAGGACTGTCTTTCTGCTGAAGAATTTCGGTGACACGCTGATTGCGAACGCGATCCACGTCCTTGGAATCGAAGGCCGGGTGAAGAGCCATGTCGGAGAGCAGATCGAACGCCGGAGAAGCATTGTTGGAAAGCCCTCGAATGCTGACCGACGAGTAGTCGTAATTGCTCTCGGTGCTGATGACGGCGCCAATCTGGTCGATGTTATCGGCGAGGGTCAGCGCGGGGCGGGTCTTGGTTCCTTCCTGCAACATGGATGTGGTGAAGGCGGCAAGACCGGGCCGGTCGATCGGATTGGCGCCAGCACCGCCGAGCACAATCAGATTGGCGGCAATGACCGGCAGATTGTGGCGCTCGACGAGAAGCACGGTGAGGCCATTCTTCAGCTCAATTTTCTGCGGAGTGGGTAGCGAGAACTTCGCCAGAACTCCGGGCTTGGGAGCGTCCTTGCGCCAAGGCTCATCGGGCATGCGTCCGGTAATGGCGACCTTCTCTTTGGACTCGGGCGTCTTCGGTACATCCTCGATTTGCTTCTTGCCCTTGATGGCGTAGATGACGACGCGCTGATTGTTCTCAAGATGCTGCGCTGCGAGCTCGTGGACGGAGTCAACGGTTGCCTTGTTGTAGCGCTGCAGATCCTCAGGAAGATAGCCGGGATTTCCGAGATAGTGGTTGTATTGGTTCAAGCGATCGGAAACGCCGCCGAAGCCACCGAGGTTTTCGAGTTTGCGAATGATGTCGGACTCGATGGAATTGCGTGCGCGTTCCAGTTCGGCGGGGGTGGGACCGTCCTTGCGGATCTGATCGAGCTCGGCGTTGATCGCCTTTTCCAGTTGCTCGGGCGTGACGCCAGGCTTGGCAGTCGCCTGAATATCGAGCACGGAGCCGAGCAGTTCGCTGTCATTGTCTACTTCTACGTCTTGCGCGATCTGCTGCTCGTAGACAAGCTTCTTGTAAAGACGGCTTGATTTGCCGCCGCCAAGAATGTGCGCGAGGAGATCGGAATCCGCGTCGCCAGGAGTGTAGATCGAGGGCGTGATCCAGGCCATATAGACGCGCGGCAACTCAACGTCGTCGGTAACCGTAATACGCTTTTCAGCGGTGATGACCGGAGGCTTCACCTCGATCTTGGGAACTGCAGGTCCGGAGGGAATCGATCCGAAATACTTCTCGAGTTGCGCTTTCACCGTGGCGGAATTGAAGTCGCCGACGATCGCGATGCTGGCATTGTTCGGAGTGTAGTACTGCTCGGAGAAGTGGCGGACGTCCTCGATCTGCGCGGCTTCGATATCGGCGTGCGATCCGATAACGGCAGCATAATAAGGATGACCTTTGGGGAAGAGCTCGTGATAGATGTCTTCCTCGGCGAGGCCGTAGGGGCGATTCTCGATGCTCTGGCGGCGCTCGTTGCGAACAACATCGCGCTGATTGGCCAGCTTCTCGCCGTCAAGTGTGTCGAGCAGATATCCCATGCGATCGCTCTCGAGCCAGAGAGCCAGATCGAGCTGGTTCGAAGGAACGGTTTCGAAATAGTTGGTGCGATCGAAATTGGTGGTGCCGTTGATGCCGGTGGCGCCTGCACCTTCCAGGTAGCGGAAGTGCGCCTTGCTACCGATATGCTTTGAGCCTTCAAACATCATGTGCTCGAAGAGGTGCGCGAAGCCAGTGCGCCCCTCACGCTCATTGGCCGGACCAACGTGATACCAGAGGTCGACGGCGACTAGGGGGAGGCGATGATCCTCGGAGAGGATGACTTCAAGGCCATTCTTGAGTTTGTACTTCTCGTACTTGATGGTGGGGAGCGCTTCGGCCTTTTTCGCAGGCGCGGAGGATTCAGATAGCGCGGCTGTGCCGCAGAGACTCAGGGTCAAGACAAGAAGAAGGGCCGTTAAGTGTTTAATCATAGGATCTCCTGGAGAGGGCGTGTGCTGGGATACTCGATTGCACCCGAAACGGTGTAAGACGAGCGAACTGGGAGAATGTTATCAAACCTGCTGAAAAATCGGGTGGCACGGCAATCTTTATTGTGGCAGGAAAACTCTAGCGCTTGAGGCGACGGGATTCGGCGAGGAGCCGCATGCTGTGCATGAGGTTCTGGAAGGTAATGATTCCGACCAGGCGGCCTTCGTCGACGACGGGGATCAACGTCAGGCGTTGCGCTGTGAGCTTACGTAAGGCTGAGGCCAGTGACTCACCCTTTTGCGCGATTTGGAAGGCGCGATCCATGGCAGATTGGACGTAGCCGTTGCCCTCGCCGCGAAGCTCGTCGACGATGCGCTGCCGCGAAACGACGCCAACGAGATCGCCGCTGCGGATCACGGGGAAATCGTCCTGCAACGTGTGGACGGCCTTTTTGAGCGCGTCCTCTAGAGTGTCGGCCGGTGAGAGCACGGCGAAGTCGGTAAGCATCACGTCTTCGAGGCGCAGATTCTCGAGCACGGATTGCATCAGAACAGCGCGCTGCTCGAGCTGTGCCGCGAGAAAAAGAACGAGACCCACCAACATCAGCCAGCGGTTCCACATGTCGGGAACGATGATGCCGGGCAGGACGAGGGCGATCGCGAACATCTGCCCAAGACTGACGGCCTGGCGAGTGGCGCGGACCGCATCGGTGCGCCGGGCGAGTTGAGCGCGGAGGATGCGTCCGCCGTCGAGCGGATACGCGGGCATCAGATTCAGGGCAAAGAGAGCGAAGTTAATCCAGACGAAACTGCGCAACAGGTTCTCGCTGGAGACAAGAGGAGAGGACCAAAGCGCGGCGGCAGGAATCAGGCCAAGAACAATACTGCCGGCAACAAAGGCGACGAAAAGATTTGCGAAAGGGCCAGCGAGTGCGACTGCGACGTCGCCGCCAGTGTCGCGCTCCTGCTCGCCAGAGTCGTCAGCCAGGACAATGCCACCGATGGGCATGAGCACCAGAATTCGAACGGGAAGCTTACGGTGAATGGTGATAAGTCCGTGCGCAACTTCGTGGATGATCACGGAGAGGAGGATGAGGGCCATCAGCGCGAGGCCGCGGCCATAGACGGCGTTGCCCAGGGGCTTCGAGTCGGCCATCCAGACGTACGCGAGCAGAAAGAAAAAAGATAGATGAAGGCGCACGTGGGCATTGCCGATGCGGCCCACGGGAATTGACCAGCTGCGCAGAATCGATGCGGCCCAGTTTCCCATCTTTGTTCATTCTATCTGGACGCATGTGGCGAAGGCTATCCAGAGTGGATTGCCGGGCGGAATAGAATACGTTCGCATGCGCATCATTTCTGGAAAATACCGCAGCCGGCCGTTGCGTGCATTGGCGGGACTGGATGTACGTCCGACATCGGACCGGTTGCGGGAGACGCTGTTCAACGTGCTAACCGCAGGAGCACCGGGCGCGCTCGAGGGAACCGCGTGGCTGGACTTGTATGCGGGAACGGGGGCAGTGGGGATCGAAGCGCTGAGCCGCGGTGCGGGATCGGTGACGTTCGTCGAGAAGACGAAGCAGGCGGCGAGGGCGATCCGCGAAAATCTGAAGAGCTTGGAGATCAGCGAGGGCGCTGATGTGATCGAGCAGGATGCGTTGAAGGCTCTGTCGCAACTGGATGGTCCGTACGATTATTGCTTTTTCGATCCGCCGTACCGGATGGAAGGTCAATATGAAGGCGTGCTGCGGGCGCTGTCAGAGCTGAACATCATTAAGCCGGGCGGGATGTTGATTGCGGAGCATGATAAGAGATTTGATCCGGGAGAGGGTGTGGGAGGTGTGAAGCGGTACAGGACGTTGATGCAGGGAGATGCGGGGCTAAGCTTTTATCGGGTGGAGGAGGATTGAGTCTTCGGTCCCACTGATTTGTTCTATAATGTATAGGTAATGGCGGGACGTGATTATCTCGGTGAATTCGAGCACATCGTGGTGCTCGCTCTGCTACGGCTGGAAGAAGAAGCATACGGAGTCAGCGTGCGGCAGGAGATCGAGCTTCGTACGAGGCGAGAAGTGTCGATCGGCGCTGTATATGCCACCCTCGATCGCCTCGAGGAAAAAGGCTATGTCAAGTCCCGGCGCGGCGATCCTACGCCAGAACGTGGTGGACGTTCCAAGCGATTCTTCCGCGTTACGCCGAAGGGAGTGGCGGCTGTGAATCGCGCACAACACGCACTACAAAGTATGAGCGAAGGCCTTGAGCTCGTTCGGAGCTATTCATGAAACCGAAAGCGCATCCCGTTCAACCGCCGCGCGTAGCCGTCTGGCTATTGCGCCTATTCACCCGTGCCGAGCAAGTGGAGTCGATCGAAGGTGATCTGCTAGAGGAGTTCTCAGAGATTGCGTTAAATTCGGGAGCCATAGCCGCTCGAAGGTGGTATTGGCTACAAGCGCTGAAGACCATCCCGCATCTCGCTGCTGGCGGATTCGGCGCCGCTCCCTTGTCGACTATAGCGGTTGTAGTCGGGGGATATTTAATCAGCGCGTTTGTCCACGGGCTGCCTGACAAGGTTCTGATGACGGCTACCGACAAGTACCTGTCCTACTGGCAGATCCATTTCAATGCTTATGTGTTTTTGTCCACTGATGCAATGTTGATCGCAAACCTCCTCGCTTCGATATTCGTCGGGTGCGTGGTCGCGCTGGCGGCTAAGGATAGGGAGATAATTGTCACAATCACGCTCAGTATCGTGCTCGGCGCGCTGGGTGGAGTTGCTTTCTCGTCGTGGGTGGCTAGAGGACAACTCTGGTTTGACTTACTGGGATTGCGAATCGCTGAGTCGATCGCCATCGTTGTCGGCGGGATAATTGTGCGAGCGTGCAGACCAGCTAAAACACCCGTGACTGGATAGTGAGGGCAGCCGCAGCCGGCTGCCCACGTAGATCCACGAACCTACATCAGCAGTTCGGGCGCTTTGTGCACGATGGGATGCTGGCGTTCCTGTAATTCATTCTTCACCATGTTCAGTCCGACTACGCATTCTTCGAAGCGTTCGGAGAGTTTGCGGAACAGCGGCGCAACTTTCTGATATTCGAAACAATCGAACTTCGAAACGATGTAGTAGCTCTCTTTTCCTGCCTTGATGAAGTCGATCATGTTCTCGAGCCGGTTGCGACGCAGGCGAAGGTGATTGATGCTCTCCGGAAACATCCCCGTAAAGAACAAGGTGTAGTCGCCGATGTGCTTGCGTACCTGGCGTTCGCGATCGAAGCTGGGCGCGGGTCCGAAGACCGGATCCGATTCCAGCAGCATCTCGCCGACGTCATCGAGCGGCCGGCCGTTCACGTTGCGAATTCTGTGCAGCTGGTCGGTGTAACAGAACTGGGTCAGCATGTCGGAGATGTAAGCGCTCAAGTCGGTGTCGCGCAGCTCGAAGGAACTCGCGAAGTGGTGTGACACAAGATCGAAAAAGAAACTCCTGAGTGGATTGCTTTCCGGAACCATTCCCCCTCCCACATCGGCGCCATTGAGCACCGTCGTGAATTGCGCGCATTCTCCCTTGAGTCACTCTGGCGTGCAAGTCACTTTTGCTGGTCGGTCGAAGGTAACAACGAAGACTCGCGATCCGATCGCGCGCATACCTTTCGTGCCGATCAGCTATTGAGTGATTAGATGCAGCAATGACGCTGGTTAGTGCAAACACAGCGTTTATGGCAGCACTCGGCAGAGCGGAGTGCTAGCGGGAAAGCGGATGAGAGCAATCGAAAGAAAGCGGGCGACCTGCAGGTGGACGAGTAGAAACTCACTTCAGCGGAACAGGAACTCGGCAGAGATGCTGTTGTGAGTCACTCGAATTCTGCAGCAGGCCGGGAGCACGAATTCTGCTCCCGGCGTAATTAAGGCTTGCTTCGCTTGTGCTGGGGTGGAGCTGATTGATTCTCACGAGCCAGCTGAGTTGCTGAAGTTCCTGGAAAGCCTTGGAGGGCTACGGATATCTAGTCTAATTTTGCCTGTAAGTTAACGCCTGACTCACTGCTGGCATCACAGTCAGAAGTGGTTCGAAAGTATTAAAGCGCTGGCAAGTGCTTCAACACCGTTCCCTATGCTGCCACCTGAGACCAAAGACTGTGCCCAGGCTCGTGTCGCCAAGAACCGCTCCGAGCCAAGAGAAATTATTGAGAAAGCTGGGTTCCTGCAGTTACCGCAGGGACAAGCAGAAGCTTTGCTCGCCGCAATCGTGGAGCACAGCACCGACGCCATCTACAGTTTCGACGTGCGGGGCACGGTACTCACCTGGAATCCCGCTGCGGAGAGGCTCTTCGGATATTCCAGCGAAGAGATAATCGGAAAGCCGATCGAGTTGCTGGTTCCCGCAGGCAGAACCGAAGAGCTTGCCCAGATTCTGGCGCGCATCGACGCGGGTGAGCGCGTACAGCACTTTGAAACCGTGCAGATGAACAGGAACGATGCGCGCGTGGATGTGGCGCTGACACTTTCGCCTGTGTATCACGAGCAGGACAGGCTGACGGGATTTTCCGCGGTGGCGCGCGACATTCGCGATCAACGAGCGTCGGAACAGGAACGCCAACGGTTGATCGCGCTGGTCGAGAACAGTCCCGATCTGATTAGCCTAGCGGATCGTGAAAGAAGACTTGTGTTCCTCAACCGCTCTGGAAAACGAATGCTGAACCTCGCGAGGATTCAGGAGCAGGGAGCTGCGTTCATCGCCGACTTGTTCTCCGAAGAAGACCTGCAGCAGTTAGACAGAACAGTGATGCCCGCGCTGCTGACTCACGGCGCCTGGAGCGGGGAGCTTGCACTGCGGAACTTTGGAAGCGGCGGCCGAATTCCCGCGTACTGTAACTTGTTCGTGACTGGATCGCCGAACTCAACGCAACCGGCGTTCTTCGCGTGCGTGGCGCGAGACCTGACGGAACGGAAACGGGCAGAGGCTGCATTGATTCAGTCCGAGCGCATGGCCACCTCGGGACGGATGGCGGCAACCGTCGCGCATGAGATCAACAATCCGCTGGAATCGATCATGAATCTGCTCTACCTGCTGGAGCGCGAAACCCTGACGCCGACCGGAGGCGAATACTTGCGGATCGCGAGCCAGGAGTTGCATCGTGTTTCGCAGATCGCCCGCCAGACACTTGGTTTTTATCGAGGCAGTTCTTCCCCCGGGTTAGTTTGCCTGAAAGACACAGTGGAAAGCGTATTGAACCTTTTCTCCGGGAAATTAGTCGCGAAACAAATTACGGTTGACCGGGAGTTCGACGCGGATGGCTACCTGAAAGGCATTGCGGGTGAGTTCCGCCAAGTGTTTTCCAATCTCATCTCGAACGCGATCGATGCGATGCCGGAGGGCGGAACGTTGACGGTGGCGACGAAGAATACGAAGCTGCAAGAGTCGCCCGCCGTGGAAGTGCGAATTGAGGACACGGGAGAAGGAATCCCGAGAGCTCAACTACAAACCATCTTCGAACCATTCTTCACGACGAAAAGCGAAAAAGGCACCGGGTTGGGATTGTGGGTGAGCCGCAACATTATCGAGCACTACGGAGGCGAGATTGCGGCGTCCACCAAGGGCGATCCGCAACGGACGGTGTTCAGCGTAACGGTGCCGCTGGAACAAAAAGCAGCATAGCCAACTGAAGAGATCTCCAGTCCCACTCTGGTCAATCCCCAGAGCAGGCGATCGCGACTATAGTTCTCCTGTCGCATGCTCGCTCAAAATTCACAGCGCATCCTGGAACGACTGGGGTCCGCCGATGTCGTCCTGGATATTGGTGGGTGGGGACATCCATTCAACCGCGCGGATTATGTACTCGATCTGGAGTCGTACGAGACGCGCGGGTACTACAACCGCACGTTTGCGCGGAATAGCCCGATTCCTCCGATTGGAGGAGCGGTCGAGTACTTCAGCCGCGAAACCTGGATTCAACGCGATATCTGCGATAAGACGCCATATCCTTTTGCGGACAAGCAGTTCGATTTTGTGACGTGCTCGCACACGCTGGAGGACGTACGCGACCCTATATGGGTGTGCGCGGAGATGATACGTATCGGCAAAGCAGGGTACATCGAGGTTCCGTCGCGTGTTTGGGAGAGCTGCCGAGGCATGGAACGGGGAATCGCTGGGCTGTCGCATCATCGCTGGCTGATTGATATTGCGGGAAATTCTGTGCGCTTTTTGTCGAAGCTCCATCGAATCCACAATTGGCGCTACTCACTGCCCAAATCCGTGCTGCGGGGACTGAGTGAGACGGAATCGGTGCAATGGCTGTTCTGGCAAGATTCGTTTGAGTATTCCGAAGTGGTGCTGCACGGAGACGCGCAGTTGCAGGAACTGGATGCCTTCGTTCAGCGAATTCGACCGCATCCGCCTGCGTTGCTGGCGGCTGACGATTGCCTGCAAAGCGTTCGTTCCCTGTTTGATCGCGCTGGAAACAAGCTGCGGCGGGCATTCGCCTGATTTACGGCAAGCTCCATTCTTGAAACTTTCCTCCGAAAACCGGAAACTATAAGGATATGGCGACAACGACGGCGCTTCCGAAGGACGTGCGCGCGAAATATGAGCCGGTGATTGGGCTGGAAGTCCACGTACAGCTGCTCACGGCCAGCAAGATTTTCTGTGGCTGCTCGAACAAGTTCGGCGATCCGCCGAATACCAACGTCTGCCCGGTTTGTTTGGGATTGCCGGGCGCGCTTCCGGTACTGAATCGGAAGGCGGTGGAGTTTGCGGTGCTGGCGTCGAAGGCACTGGGGTGCCGCATCAACGAGACGTCTATTTTTGCTCGAAAGAACTACTTCTATCCCGATCTGCCGAAGGGCTACCAGATTTCGCAGTACGACAAACCGCTGGCTGAGTTTGGAGTTATCGAGGTTCTCGCAGTAAACGCCGGCGAGGGCGCCCGCGCTACCAAGAAGATTGGGATTACGCGCGTCCACATGGAAGAGGACGCCGGGAAAAGCATTCATGATGGATTCGTGGATTCGGGCAGCAACACTTATCTCGATCTAAACCGTTGCGGAACGCCGCTGATCGAGATCGTCAGCGAACCTGACATGCGCTCGCCGGACGAAGCCTATGAGTATCTGACCAAGCTGAAAGAGATCATCCTGTTTACTGGCGTCAGCGATTGCAACATGGAGGAAGGTTCGCTGCGGTGCGACGCGAATGTCAGTGTGCGTCCGGTGGGACAGAAGGAATTTGGGACGAAAGCGGAAGTGAAGAATGTGAATTCATTTCGCTTCATACGCGAGGCTCTGGAATATGAGATCGAACGACAGATTGAGCTGATTGAGTCCGGCGGGAAGGTAGTACAGGAAACGCGTCTGTACAACGCGCACGAGGGCAAGACGTACGGCATGCGCAGCAAAGAGCGCGCGCACGACTATCGCTACTTCCCGGAGCCGGATCTGCTGCCACTGGTGGTCGATGAGAAATGGCGGAAGAAGATTGAGGCGAGTATGCCCGAGCTTCCAGACGCGCGGCGCGAGCGGTTTGTACGCGAATTTGGCATTACGCCGTATGACGCGGAGGTGCTGACGGCGAGCAAGAGCTTTGCAGATCAGTTTGAAGAAGCTGCGAGAGCCGCGAAGAATCCAAAGCGCGTAGCGAACCTGGTGCAGAGCGAGTTGCAGGGGCGGCTGAAAGCAAAGGGACTCGCAATCGAAGACTCGCCGATATCGATGAAGGGGGTAGCGGTTTCAGCGGACCTGGTGGAAGCGGGCGCGATCTCGAGCAAGATGCTGAAAGAGCTTTACGATCTCTCGTTCGAGCGTAACAAGGACTTCGCGGTGGTTTATGAAGAAGAGGGCAGTCCGAAACAGTCCACCGATACGGGAGCGCTGGAGAAGATTATCGACGAATTGATTGCTGCGAACCCCAAGCAGGTGGAGCAATACAAAGCGGGAAAGAAGACGATCATCGGCTTTTTTGTTGGGCAAGTGATGAAAGCATCGAAGGGACAGGCGAGTCCGGCGGTGGTGAACGAACTGCTCACGAAGAAGCTGGAAGCATAACTGGCAGCGATTTTCCTAAAGAACCCGCAAAAAACGTGATTTCCACAGGCTTTTTTCGTTTAGAGCGTACAAAACCCGCATAAAATGCGGGTCGAACGCTTCTCATGCACGAAATACTGATGTAGGATGGCCGCACTGAGTCGCAATCGAACTTAGCTCAAGGAGGATTCATGGCATCTGGTTTGACCAAGACACAACTCGTACGTCACCTTGCTGAGAAGGTGGGAGTCAACAACAAGCAAGCCGCTGCGTTTCTGCAGACGCTGGCTGACACAGCGCTGAAAGAGACCAAGAAGAATGGCGTGTTCGTCATTCCCGGCCTCGGCCGCCTGGTGAAATCGAACCGCAAAGCTCGCGTCGGACGCAATCCGCAGACCGGCGAGCCGATTAAGATTCCCGCCAAGACGGTGGTGAAATTCCGCGTGGCGAAGGTAGCCAAGGAAGCCATCTCTCCGCCAAAGAAGTAGTTTTTGCGCGCATCACACGCAGGAAAGGCCGGCTGAAAGAGCTGGCCTTTTTTATTGCTGACGGCAGGATTTCCAAATTTGGAACAGAAATCAGATTTTTTTAGAAGTGACGCATTGCAACTCTAGAGTAGGGACAACTGTAACACCCACCCAGCGCGGGTACGTATTCCACAGCTTGCCATCGTGCCCGCGCATTTCTTCCCAGAAAAGTTAATGCGCTGATCAGGACTTCTTCCTGGGCATTCCCACGGCACTTCAGGCAATAGGTAAGCGGGTAATTGGTAATTGGTAATCTCAAAAACAAATCATCGCTGCACCGCACTTTACCTATCGCCAATCACCTATTACCTATCTCGACGAACGACCAATGAGGCTCGACTAACGACTGTATTCGTTCTTGTAGACCGTGCCGCCCTTCATCACGAAGCGAACGTTCTGGAGTACCTTGATGTCGGTGAGCGGATCGCCGTCGACAGCAATGATGTCGGCCCATTTGCCAGGTTCGATGGTGCCCACTTTGTCAGACCAGCCGAGCAGATCAGCGCCGCTGATGAGTGAGCTTTGAAGCGCCTGTAGATTCGTCATGCCCAACCGCGTGTAGACCTCGAACTCATGCGCGTTGAGTCCGTGCGGATAGACCGCGGCATCAGTTCCAAAGGCAATCTTCACGCCCGCCTGGAAGGCTTTGCGGGCATTGTTTTCCGCCTCCGCGCCCACCATCTGCATCTTCTTCTGAATGTAGTCCGGCATGTTCCGCTTCGCCATCGTCTCTTTGTTCCAATCCAACAGATAGAGCGTGGGGACCAGGTAGGTGCCGTTCTTTTTCAGTGTGGCGATGGACTCGTCATTCATCAGGTGGCCATGCTCCACGGAGTCGACGCCCGCCTCTGATGCCCACGTAACGCCTTGCGCGCCGTGCGCGTGCGCGGCGACTTTTCGTCCGAGGCGATGCGCATCGGCCACGATCGCTTTCATTTCTTCGAGCGTGTACTGCGAAGCGTTGGGATCGTCGCCCTTGGACATCACGCCGCCAGTGGCGCATACCTTGATCAGATCAGCGCCGTACTTGATGTTCTCGCGGACTTTGTGCTGAACGGCAGCAATGCCGTCGGCAACTCCGTCGGCGCTGTAGTGATATTCGTAGGGCAGAAGGTTCTCATCGCAGTGGCCGCCGGTAATGCCTAAGGGCGGACCGCTCACCAGCATGCGCGGCCCGGGGATATCGCCGGCATTGATGGCGTCGCGCAGAGCGACGTCGGTGTAACCATCTGCGGCCACGTTGCGAACTGTGGTGAACCCCGCGTCAAGGGTGACCTTCGCGTTGCGCGCTCCGATGAGAGCTTCGCGCGGAATTGAGATGCCCAGGGCAGCGTAGCCGAAGTCATCGGGACGGAACGTGAGGTGAACGTGCGCGTCAATGAGGCCGGGAAGAACAGTAGCCTTGGAGAGATCGATGATGTTGTAGCCGGCCTTGGCGCCAGGGCCAGCGGAAGGTCCAACGCTTAGGATCTTGTCCCCCTCGATCACGATCTGCTGATTCGCGAGCGTTTTGCCTGACTTCACATCCAACAGATGTCCTACATACACGATCGTGCGGGTTGGGGCTGTCTGCTGCTGTGCGGCTGCGGCGAAAACGAACAAACAGGTGAATGCGAGCGCGAAAAGAATTCGCTTTATCAATGTCTCACTCCTGGTGAACTGGACTGGCGCGCGAAATTATAGCAGTGCTGCTGGATTGGTCGTGGGCGCTCGGCTTTTCGCAACGAAGAGGTTTTGAGGATCATCTGAAAGAGGGACACAACAATGTTTCGCAGGTTAACGTCGTTCGTCGTCGTCTACTGTTTCTTCGCGGGCGGTTGCCTGATTGGCCAGACCGGTGTTGCCGTTGAGGTCTCAGCAGGCATCACGGTTCCGGTGATGCTGTCGACCACGATCAGGTCGGGCAAGAGCAAAGCGGGCGAGACGATCAGGGCGCGCGTAATGCAGAATGTGCCTCTTCCCGGCGGAGGGAGGATTGCGCGCGGCCGACATCTCAGCGGACACATCATAGAGATCAATCCGACAGAAGTAACTCTGAAGTTCGACCGGCTGCTGATCGATAAGCAGGAAGTACCACTCCGGACATCGTTGCGCGCGATCGCCTCCATGCTCGCGGTACAAGATGCGCAGATTCCGACGAACTCGGGAGGAGATCGCGGCAACCCGTCCAGCATGTGGAACACGCAGCAAGTCGGCGGCCGGGATGTAGTCTATGGACGGCCGGGCGAGGTGCTGGACGGATCGGAACAGGTGGGGAAGTCCCTGGGCGACGGCAGTATCTTCGTCCGGTTACGCGAGAACCTGAATGGCCGATGTGAGGCCGACTCGAAGCAACCGCGGGCGGTGTGGGTCTTCTCGTCGTCGGCATGTGGAGCGTACGGATTTGGTGATCTTCGCGTGGATCACTTCGGGCGAACCAATCCAGCAGGACTTATCGTGTTGCGATCCTCATCCGGGATCGATATTCGGTCGGGCAGCGGCCTGCTGCTCCGCGTCATCGGTCAATAGAGTCTGCCTCTGCGCAGTCGACTGACGCTGTGGAAATCCAGAACTGTAGCGGGAGCACAGAGCTGCCCGTTTTTCTTTTCCGCTGCTCTGGGCAGCTCTCGAAAAACCCGTGACAAAGGCCAACAGAAGCAGAGAATCGCGCCATCTTCACACCTATCTGAGATCGGAACCCTCCCCGGAGCAACATGTTCCCCCAAAGTAAGCGCTGTGACATTCGTCTGCCCGGTACCCTCTTTATCGCGCTATCGGTGATGGTGCTTGGGAATTGTGGTGGCGTAACATCCTGCTCTGGCTCATCGCCGTCGAGTGCAGCGACGCCGGCGAGCGCTCCGACTGCGCCGACGCCGGCAACACCAACGACTTCTCCCACACCGAGCCCGGGGACAGGTGGAGATCCGCCAGCGCCGACTGCACCTCCCGTGATGAACACCGGGGCTGAATTCATGTATGCGGTGGCACCGGCCGCAGATAATCAGAGCACGTTCACTGTTTATCAGATCAATGAGGACAACGGGCAGCTCACGCAGGTGACTGCAGCGAACATTCCAGTTCGCTCCGCACAGAACATTGCGGTGGATGCAAGCGGGAAGAATTTCTATGTGACTGGATTTGAGGCACCGGGAACGAACATGGATCTGGTGAAAGTCGACCCCGGCACGCACGACATCACGGCGCTGCCGGGGCAGACGTTTCATACGCTTTCTGCATTCCTAAGTGATGGTGATTGCTGTCCGAACACGGTTGCCGTGGATGGAAGCGGGAAGTTCGCTTACGTGGGAGGACTGAACGACGGATCGATTCACGTGTACTCGGTCGATCAGAGCAGCGGAACGTGGACGGAGATTTCGGCGAGCAACTCTCAGCCGAGTTCCGGGGGCGGCCCAGTGTACACAGTTGTTATGCATCCGACGAATAAGTTTTTGTACGAATCCCAGCGCGCGTCGAGCTTCGTGAATATCTGGGCGCGCAATCAAAACAGCGGCTTGATATTTCCAAATCCGCGGTCGCCATTCGACACCGGAGCGCTGACCAGCTCTGTTTCCGTGAGTCCGGACGGCAAGTTTCTGTTCGTCCCGCAATACGAAGCCGGCCGCGTTTCCGTCTATACCGTCAATGCAGATGGAACTTTGACTGCCTTAGCTGGTTCGCCGGTTACGGCGGCAAACGCACCCAGCCGCGTGGTAGCCGATCCGCAAAATCGCTTCCTCTTCGTGTTGAATAGCGGCGCTTACAACGCTGGTCCACCGAACGTGCAGGCGTTTACGCTGGATCAAGCGACGGGAGCAATCAACGAGGTAGCGAACAGCACGTTCACCGTCTTCCAGGTCAGTGAAATACGCGTGGATGCGACCGGAAAGTTCCTCTACGGCGTTGGCGGACAGACAATGGTGTGGTCCATCGATCAGACGACGGGAGCGCTGACTCCGGTGAGTGGATCGCCTTTCAAGATCGTCGCGGCGGATGCCGTGATACTTCCGCAAACCACTGCGGGAACTCAGTGAGTTTATTTCTGCGTGACAACCAACTGACTGTTGACGACGCGAACGTCGGCGATGAAGTCCGGCAGCTTGAGTTTGTCGCGATTGGCGGGATCGGCAAGCTTCTTCTCCAAGGGGCCGTTCACGAGAGAAACAGGAATGGTTAGATCGCCAACTTTGAACTCGGTGGGATCGAAGGTCGCGTAGCCATTTTGCGATCCGAGTCGCCCAGCGACGGTGACATAAACGTCTTTACCGTACATCTGCGTAGGAAATATGCCACGCACCTGGTCGCCTTCGAAACTGACTTGAGGCGCCTGAATCGGCACCGGGCCGAGATCGGACGCAGGAGTGCCGTTGCGGAGCGATTCGGCGAGTGCAGCATTCACTTCGGCAGAGGAGAGCTGAACTTCACCGCCGTGATTGCCGTCGGTGCTCGCCTGCTCCAACTGATTAATCTTGGTTTGGAAATCAGCTGCCTCCTGCTTCCAGGACTCGGCAGGGACTTGCGGAGCCGCGAGTTGCGACGGCTTCTTGAGCGCAAGCAGGATGACGATCAGCAGGATTGCGAGGACCACCCAGCGAGCGACGCGGTAGATTTTCACGGCTGTCTCCGAAAGCGCAGGGTCAGGATCGCGCAAAGTCTGTCGCCTTAGAAAGATGACCGTGGTTGTGGCGCTTTGGATAGTCGGAGGGAAGCTTCTGCAGGCGAAATGTAATAATCAGGCGTGGCCTGCGAAATCTGTCGTACGCGCAAAGACAAGCGCTTTTGCCCGGCGCTGCACGACCGCATCTGTCCGGTATGCTGCGGAACCGAGCGCGAGGTAACGCTCGATTGTCCGAGCGACTGCCCTTATCTGCAACAGGCGCGGCAAAATGAAAAGCCGCGTGCCATCGAGAACCTCGACCGCGATGCTCTGTTCCTGGACGTCGAGATTCCGGAGCGATTTCTATACGAGCGTGAGCCGCTGATCCTCGGATTAAGCTTTGGCGTGGCCAAAGCAGCTCGGGCCGACCGAAGCCTTAACGATCGCGACGCCATCGGCGCGCTGACGAATATGGCGCGCAGCTACCACACGCTGGTCGAGTCGGGATTGGTATACGAATCGGTGACTGCGAGCTTGCCGCAACAGGCGATCGTCGCGGAGCTACGGACGATGATCGAGGAATACCGCAAGATCGAGCAGCAAAACCTGGGCTTCACCTCGCTGCGCGACAGCGACGTAATGCGCGCATTGGTGTTCATGTTGCGGATCGCGCTGGGACGAAATAATGGACGGCCGAAGTCGCGAGTTTACCTGGATTTTCTCTTCAGCCAATTTCCCGAGCAGAAGTCAGCGATTGCGGGGCCCGACGAGGGCAGCCGAATTATTGTGCCGTAGAACCCGACACATTCGTCGAATGATTCAGGACAGGCGAAATCGCCCGTCCCACACTTGCTTGGGGGTGAGGAATGGCCGGTGCGCCTGGAGATTTTCAAGAGTTGAAACAGCGTCTGCGCGGGATGTGGATGGCGGGTGATTTCGGACAGATTGCGCGGCACAGCAAGGCTGAGGCTGAGAGTTGGGTTCATCAGCTTGGGTTTACGCATGGCATGAAAGTTCTGGATGTGGCTTGCGGCACGGGTAACACGTCGATTCCAGCTGCAAAAACGGGCGCCGAAGTTACTGGACTGGATCTCGCTCCGAATCTGCTGGAGCAAGCTCACACACGTGCGCAGGCGGAAGGATTGAAGATCGAGTTCATCGAGGGAGACGCGGAGCAATTGCCGCACGCGGATGCCAGCTTCGATGGGGTGATCTCGATGTTCGGCGCGATGTTCGCTCCGCGGCCAGAGTTGGTCGCTGCAGAGCTGTTGCGCGTGTGTCGTCCCGGAGGATTCGTGGCAATGGCAAATTGGACGCCGGCGGGTTTCGTGGGAAAGATGTTCAGGTTGACGGCCAAGCACGCGCCACCTCCACCGGGACTGCCTCCGCCAGTGCAGTGGGGCGATGAGGAGATTGCCGCGCAGAGGCTGGGGAAAAAGGGGAAAGTGACGACGACGAAGCGGCCGATGCTCTTCGACTTCCCGTTCGGACCGCCCGCGGTTGTCGAGCACTTCCGAAAATATTTCGGGCCGACGCAGACGACATTTGCCCGCCTCGATCCGCAAGCCCAGGAAGCCTTACGCAAGGACCTGGTAGAGCTGTGGGAATCCCACAACGAAGGCGATGCCGACCACACGATCCTCATGGGAGAGTACCTAGATGTGCGGGCGACCGTCGCCTAGCGCCGAGAGACTCGCACTACCAGAGCACCTTGATTCCAAACTGTACCTGACGCGACGTCGTCGAGGTGCTGGTGATTGCGCCAGCGGTACCGGAAACGCCCGTCGGATTCGCCGTCGTGGGCGGAGTAAATGTGATCAAGTTGGGCGTGTTGAAGTTCGCGCGATTGAGCAGATTAAAAATCTCGGCGCGGAACTGAACGGTCCACCGCTCGGAGATCAGCGTGTTCTTCATCGCAGACAAATCCCAGGTAGCGAGACCTGGACCAATCAGCGTGTTGCGTCCGAGATTTCCGAAAAAGCCGCCTGTTGCCGGAGGCGCCAGAAATGCGGCGGGGTTATACCACTGAGTTGGATTTCCGAGAATGATTGGTCCGCTGAAATTCGGATTGATAAATGGTCGCACGGGGTTACGGGTATCACCATCGTTGGACGGGTTGTAGCTCAGCTGTGGCGTGAACGGGAATCCGGATTGCACAGTGACGATGCTGTTCGTGGACCAGCCGCTAATCAAAGTGTTGCGGATTCCTTCCACATTGCCGGCGAACTGCTTTCCGCGGCCAAACGGCAGATCATAAACCGCACTGATCACGCCAACATGGCGGACGTCGAAGCCGGCGAGTCCCCAGTCGGCGCGAATGTTATAGGGGTTTGAGATCAATCCAGGCTCGTTCGCCGTAGTGGTGGCATTTACAGAATCGCCGTCGTCGAGAGCTTTCGACCAGGTGTACACGCCGCGTAACGCGAGACCGTGGGCAAACCGGCGATTGAAGTCGACCTGCAGTGCGTTGTACGAACTGTCTCCGATGGAAAAATAGGTCCAGGTATTGGCGAGCGTGGCGTTCGCGCGCGGCGCTCCGGCAGGGAAGAAGAAACTTCCGGCAGGGACGGGTGTCCCCGCGATTCCCACTGGAAACGTGGCGGGATAGATTGCTGGACAAGGCGCCGCGGGACAGATGGTCGCAAGAGGAGCGTTTGCATCCACTCCCACGATCTCGTGATAGCCGTGCGAACCCACGTAGCCAAGCGTCAACGAAGTGTTGGGTGACAGCTCTCGTTGCACACGCAACGACCACGAAATGAGCGTCGGCGTTTTCATGTCAGGCTGAATGCCACCCGGAACTAACTTCGCAGTTGCGGGCAGCGGCACCGACGGATCGATGGGGAACTTCGAAACCGCGAACGATGGAATGCTGTAGGTGGGATTGAAGGGCGCGTTCTGATCGGTGCGGTAGCCGAGCGCATCCTGCAAGTCGTTGTACATTCCAAAGCTGGCGCGAATGACGGTCTTCGGATCGGTTGGACTCCAGGCAATTCCGATGCGCGGTTGCGGTAGGAACTTCGCGTTGTTCTCGGTGAAGAGCGAACCGGAGACTGCCGGTTGGCTGGAGATGACGCCATTGGTGAATGTGTAGTTCGCGGCGCGGCCGTGGGCTTCGTTCCATCCGGTGCTGGACTCGGCACGGAATCCTAGCGACACCGTGAGCGATGGACTGAAGTGGATTACGTCCTGCGCGTACCATGCGGCGAAAAACGATCGCCAGTTCAGCGGAGTGGAAATGGGATCGAACAAGAAGCTGCCGGCGGTGCCCTGAAGGAATGTTTGCAGGCTGGTGAAAGTCGCCTGCCCAAACTGGCTGAGGTGAATGTTTTCGTTGGACTGGAACGGCTGCAACCAAACTCCGAATGAGAATTGATGGCGGTTCCTGACGAGGCTGACGCGATTCTCGATCGTGTAAATGTTGCGAGCGATGGAGAGATTGCTTCCGTTATTGCTGCCGGCCAGGCCGATTTGTGCCTGAGGATTAGAAGCGGCGCTTCCGCCCACGACGACGGCACCCACCTGTTGTCCGAGAATAAAACCTGGAACGCTGGCGGCAGGAGTGCCGGGGGTGGGCTCGCCGGTGAAGAAGTATCCGGCGCGCGAGTAGCCGAAGCGAGCGACATTAATAAGGTTGGGAGAGAAGGTATGCGTCCATTGCAGGCTGGCGACCTGCTCGCGGAGGTTCATGATGTCGGTGCTGTAGGGGTCGGCGATGGTCGCGGTCACGTCGCCACCATCGTCAATGGTGTATATGCCAGACAACAGATCGCGGCTGGAGAAAATGTGGTCGATGCGGGCCGTGCCGAAGTCTTCACGAATGGTCTGCAACGGGCTACTGAAAACCTGGGCGATACCATTGAAGTCAGGCGATCCGGCGGGAGCGATTGGCCACAGGTTCAGCAAGGGTTGAACGCTAGGTACGGCGGCGGCGCGAGAGGCGGCGTCGGGAACAAAGGCAACGGACGTCTGATGCAGGTGCTGACGGAGGCCCTCGTAGTTGGCGAAGAAGAACGTCTTGTCCTTCTGTATCGGCGCGCCGATGGCTGCGCCAAACTGATTGCGCTGGAAGGGCGGAGCCGATCCCTGATCGAAAAAGTTGGGCGCATCGAGAGCGTTGTTGCGGAGAAATTCGTAGATGGAGCCATGGAGCTGGTTGGTCCCTGATTGCGTCGCGATGATGACCTGGCCGCCGGGATGCTTGCCGTATTCCGCACCGTACGTGTCGCGCAGCACGTTAAACTCGCGTACGGCATCGACACCGAGCAACTGGCCGCTCGTGCCGCCGGGCGTCATATTGTTTTCGGCGGCACCGCTAAACTCCACGCCATTCAGCAGGAATATATTCTGTTGCGGACGATTGCCGGAGACGGAGAAGTTGTTGCCGGTAGTGGAATTCGAGACTCCAGTGCCTCCGGTTTTTTCCGACGTAAAGTTAACGACGCCGGGGTTGAGCGTCATCAGCAAGTCGTAGCTGCGGCCGTTGAGGGGAAGATCTTTTATCTGTCGTTCGCCAACCAGGCCAGAGATATCCTGCGTGCTGGTGCTGACCAACTCGGCGTCACCTGAGACCTTGATCTGCTGAGTGACTTCGCCAATGCGTAATCGCACATTGACGGCGGCATCCTGACCGACGACGAGACGGACGCCGGTGCGGATTTCTTCGGCGAAGCCCCGCTTGCGAACGGAAACCTGGTAGGTTCCAACGGGGAGCGCGAGCAGTTGATATCGGCCGTACTGGTTCGTAGTGGTATCGCGCGTCAGGCCCGTCTCCAGGCTTTGTGCGGTGACGGCGGCGTCGGTGACGGCGGAGCTGTTGGGATCGACGACGGTGCCGGTCATATTCGCCGACACTTGTGCGGACGCAACGGTGGTCAACAATGAAATCAGCAGAAGACAACAGAATCCTCGAGTCACGAGCACCTCACAGGAAAAAGCCTTCGCATGGCGCACGAAGGGCCAGCTGGTTGACGTGTGGAGCCGAACGGCTTGTGCTGACTAAACGCGAACGATCATGACTTCAGTGGACTTGATCAGAGCAGCGGCGGTCTCACCCTTCTTCAAGCGCATCTCGCGAACCGCATCGGCGGTGATGATCGACGTGATGTGCTGATCGCCGAGCGAGAGAGTCACCTGCGCCAGCAGGCCGCTTACCTTCAAATCCACAATTCGCCCGACTAGCTGATTGCGTCCGCTGATATGACGGAAATTGGAACGGCGCTTAATGCCGGTCTTTCCAAGCTTCTTCGGTAGAAATTTGTCGACCTCGCTTTGCGGAATGCGGTAGTGGCCACCCGCGGTTTGAGCCGTGCGCAGTTTGCGTTTATAGATCCACTGTTTGACGGTCGGATAACTGATGCCGAGAACAGTGGCCGCTTGACGAGGCGTAAGGAGATCACTCATGTTCGCACCTATACGGGTTCATACCACTCAATACGATAATCGTATACGATACACGACGGACGCTGCAGGATACAAAAAGTCACCGTGTTGACTGGACCGGGCTGCTAGAAACGGCTTCCGGGGGGTAGTGATATGCGTTTATCGGGAACATTGCGGGTTGTTGTCGCCGCACTTGGATTGCTGTGCTTACCTGCCCTTCGCGCCCAAACCTTGCAGGTGGTGGGGACAGACGGCAAGGCCACGAGTCTGAGCGCCGCGCAGATCGCTGCTATTCCACATGTGCAGGTAAGTGTGCAGGATCATGGAGCGACAGCGGAGTTCGAGGGAGTTCCCCTGGCCGAAGTGATCGCCGCGGCGGGGATCAAACTAGGCGATAGTATGCGCGGACCGCGCATGACGGAAGCCATGCTCGTGGAAGCGGCCGACAACTATAAGGTCGTGTTCGCGCTCGCGGAGGCGGATCCGGCGTTTGCCACACGGGAAATCATTCTGGCGGACAAGAAGAATGGAAAGCAGCTGGATGCGAAGGAAGGGCCGTTTCGCATTGTGGCGCCCGGGGATAAACGGGGAGCGCGATGGGTGCGGCAGGTGATGACGATCCAGATTGTTGCAGTGAAGTAGCGCCCCGCTAGTGGGCTGGAGTGACGGAGGCGCGTGATGGAGAAGCGTAAAGCGTGATCTCTGTCGAGCCAGACATCTGCACCGCTTGTCCATCAATGCGCAACGGAGAATACTCGGTATCGACCAGGTCTTCTGCTGCCATTTTCCCGAGTTTGTCGGTCGGAGCATTTTTGGCCGCAGCCTTCCAGACATGGCCGTCAACACCGACAACTATGTCGACCGTCACAGTGACGTCGTGATCCAATCCCTCCACCTGCGAGTGCTTCGTTCCAAGCCGGCGGGCAGCGAGTTCGGTAGGACTCAAAGTGACGATCTTCGCTTTGGAAAGAATCTGCTTGTCAGCAGGCTTACCTTCTTGTCCAGCGTAAAACGGACGCAACTGCGAGTCTGAGGTCGGTTCGGGATAGCGCAACTCTGCTTCGCGGAGGAGCAGCTTTTCGGCGAGAGCATCAAAGTCTCGATTGTCCAGTTTCTCGTAACGAACGTAATTCGTAAGTAGATGCAGCCACCAACCTACCTGCCCCGCTAGTTCCGCATTGCTCATCGCATCCTGCTCCACAGTTTTTGCGAATGGCGAACTGGCGATTTTGTTATCGAACGAGGTTGGCGCCTGCCTTGTGGCCATTCCAGTCACTCCCGCGATCGCATTTGCATACAGCTCGGCCAAATCTCGCGGAGCCGCTTCGCGAAGCCACTGAGCAGCAGTCTCGCGATCACTAAGACTTAGAGCGACGCCAGCATTTTGTAGAAAGCACGAATTCTGCCGGTGTGCCTCAACCCGCTTGAGCCAGAGCTGGCGAACCGCCGCAAAATTTGCCTTGTCATCCGGATTTATAAACAAAAGCCACGGATTGTTGAGGCAGACGTCAGGCTGGTTTTGTGTGACCCACGAGACCAGGTGCGCGCGTGGAGAGCGTACCGTCGTTTCGTCATTTACGACCCAGTAGCGCTCGAGCAGGGCGATGGCATCTTTGATATTGTTGGGATCGGCGTCGCGCGGCGGAGGAGCACCCGCCTCCAGCTTCAACGGAATGGTGGTCTGCGCCACGCCCTTCCAGAAGGGAAGAGGACTCAGGCTGCGCGGATCGCCATTTGCCTCCTGTAGATCGGAATCGAGACGAATCGAGAGCGATGCTCCTTCTGTGAGCATCTCGTCGACTTGCCGGTACTTTGGAGGCAGCACCAACTGCTCCGCCGGAACATAGAAGACATGCGTCTGATGAGCCCCGAGGTCGATGACAAGCAGATCAATTCGTCCAGCGACGAATCCGACACCCATGTAGGGGATGCGATGAACCTCGCCACTTCGATCGGTGAGGCCGAAGTCCAGTCCAGCCGCTGGATGTTCCTTGTTCGTGATAATTCCCACAACGACGGAGAAGTCATGAGCGCTCGTGTTCGTGAGGGTCACTTCCACATCCGTGAGCCCGACGTAATGATTCACGATGCGCGCGGACATGTGGAGATCACCGCCCGCCGGCGGAGATAGAACTGTTTGTGTCCAGCCGAGCGGAGATAGCGAGACCAGAAGAAGAGCTTTGATCAAGAAGCGAGGCATTGAATGGCCGATCCTAAGGCGAAAACACATTAGGCCACCCCTAAGAAGAACTCAGGAATCATAACCCGGTTTCGAGCGGTAGTTTTCGTTGGCTCAGAGCAGCGGCAGCGCTACTTTGAATGCTGGAGGCTCGCAGCCTTTTGCGCGGCTTCCGCGGCCTCGGCTTTCATTCCCTTCGCCGCATACGCTTTGGAGAGTTGCGATTCGATGTCGGCATCATCGCCGCTGAGTTCCCGCTCCTTCGAGAAGGCCGCAATCGAATCGTCGTACTGATGCAACTCCGCGAAGGAGAGCCCCATGTTGTAGTAGGCTTCTTCGAATTCTGGATCCAGTTGTACAGTCTTGCGATATTCTTCGATCGCCAGCGGATGATTATGTTCTGCGGCCGCGACGTACCCTAGTCCGAAATGCGTTCCTGCATTCTCGCCGTCGAGCGCGAGAACCTGGTTGAAGGCGCTGCGCGCTTCACTGAGGCGGTTATGGTCCGCGTAGAGCCGCCCAAGCTGGTAATAGGCGTCGTCATTCTTCGGATCGAGCGCGAGAACCTGTTTGAGTTGAGCTTCCGCCTGATCTGTCTGCGAGTTCTTCGCGAAGGCGTAGGCCAAATCAAGACGCGCAGGAATGTACGAGGGTTTCTGGCGGATCGCCGTTTGCAATTCGGTGATTGCGTCGGCCACCTTGTTCTGCTGCAGAAGTACGCCGGCACGCTGTGTGTGCGCAATGTAGCCGCGCGCTGCTTCCACCCAACGAACACATCCGAAGACGATCGCCATCCCTGCGGCGATCACCAGAATGCGCCGCGATGGATCATCTCGATTCGGCGCGGCCTTGGCAATCAGTGCTCCCAACGCCAAGCCGCAGACGAGGCCGCCGATGTGCGCGGCATTGTCCGTCCTGCCGGAGACGGCCCCAAATAGGAGGTTGTATCCCGCGAACATGACGACACTGCGAAGCGAGGGCTGAATCGCAGCACGAGGTAATGAGAATTCGCCCAAATAGAAAGAGGCGATCAGCGCTCCTGCGATCCCGAAGATAGCGCCCGAAGCGCCGGCACTCACCGTCCCGGGATGCCATGCAATGCTGGCGACGCTAGCAGCAACGCCGGAGATCAAGTAGACGGAGGCGAACGTCCAGTTGCCATACAGCGATTCTGCAAGCGCTCCAAGATCCCACAGGCACCACATGTTGAATGCGATGTGGATCACGCCAATGTGCAGGAACATGCAGGTGAACAGTCGCCACCACTCGCCGCTAAGCGTGAGCGGACCCCAGTTGGCTCCCCAATGCACAAGCTGTTGGGTCGTTGGACTGGTGATGGAAATTCCAGCGAGCGCCATTCCCACGAAAACCGCAGCGTTGATTCCCACGAGGGCGTGCGTGACCAGCGCCTGATTCGAAGAGCGCTTCGCCCAGGGCACGGTCATTACGGGTTGTACAGCATTCTCGGGAAGCTCGCCGCGTTGCGCGGCTTCGTGCTGAACGCACCACTGGCAAATCTTTTTTCCGAAAGTAAGGGAAGGAAGAGTGCGACCGCACTTTACACAATTCGCCATTGTTGATGAATGTTAGCCGCGGCAGATTGCGGCAATCCAGTTAAGAGGGTACCTCAGAAACAGAGCTTATTTCGATTTCGCTTTGAACTGTTTCACTTCCTGGCCCTGATCAGGCAGCGACAACAACAACTCACGCACAGTTTTCTTTAACAGAGGATGCACGACGTTTGGCGCGATCTCCGCCAGAGGCTCGAGAACGAAACGGCGCTCGTGCAATGCGGGATGAGGGATGGTAAGGCCCGGTTCGTGGATTGTCTCGTCGCTAAAAAGAAGGATGTCGATGTCGATGAGCCGCGGCCCTTTGGGCTGAAGGCGCTCGCGTCCCATGGCGCGCTCAATCGCGAGCAGGCGCTCGAGGAGTGTCCGCGGCGGAAGATCGGTTTCGAGCAGAACGACACAGTTGAGGAACCAGGGCTGATCGAGAAAATCTACGGGCTCGGTTTCGTACAAAGCAGAAACGGCGGTCACTTTTCCGAGCGGGCCCAGGCGGGCGATGGCATCGCGCAGGTTTGCCTCGCGGTTGCCGAGGTTCGAGCCGAGGGAAAGATACGCGTTTCGTGTTTCGCGTTTCATGTTTCGCCCCAAGAGAGTTCGTATCGATGATAGGGAAACGGTTGTGGTTAGGATAGGGCTTCCTCGCCTACGGCTCGGAATGACAGCAGAAATCCAGAGACAGAAAAGACTAGACAGGTTGTACAACGCCGACAGATTCGGGCACGCGGCGATCGGCTGGAACTTCGTCGGTAGTTTCTTCCCAGAGGCTGGAATCACGCAGCAGCCGCGAGACTAATGCCGTATGCATGGCGTGTCCCGCCTTGCGAGCCACCACGCGTCCGATGATCTGGCGCCCGAGCAGTGCCAAATCGCCGATGAGATCGAGGACTTTATGGCGGACAAATTCGTCCTGGTAACGTAGTGGACCGTTCACGACACCTTCGCGGGTGAGCACGATACAGCTATCCATGGAAGCGCCACGAATCAGTCCCATGTTGCGCATCGCCTGTTCGTCTTCGCGAAAACCGAAGGTTCGGGCGGATGCGATCTCGCGCTGGAACTCTCCGTCGTTAAGGTGGACTTCGAAGCGCTCCAGTCCGATCTGCGGGTGCGGGAAGTTGATCTCGTAAGAAACGGAATAGCCCTCACCAGGATAAACGGCGATGAACTTATCCCCTTCCGATAGTTCGATGGGCTTGCGAATACGGTAATACTTCCGCGGGCGACGCTGCTGGCGTACGCCAGCCTTCAAGATCATGTCTACAAAGGGCTGCGCGCTGCCGTCGAGGATCGGCGTTTCGAGGTTGTTGAGCTCGACAATCGCGTTGTCGATACCGACGCCAACGAAGGCCGCGAGAACGTGCTCAGTCGTAGAGATGAGCACACCTTTTTTCATCAAGCTGGTGGCGTAGCTGACCTTGGCGACATTACGGCTGGTGGCTTCAATTTCAAATCCATCGAGATCGGTGCGGCGAAACACGATGCCGGCACCGGCCGGTGCCGGCAGAATATCCATCTGAACGGGGGCACCGCTGTGAAGACCAATACCGCTACACGAGACGGCGCGCCGGATTGTCTGTTCCAAGGTCAAAGTCGGGAGGCCGGAGAGCCACAAAGGCTCGAACACTAGGTTACACCGGAAGTTGCAAAGCTGTGGTGTGGTTAAAAGTAGACAGGTGGTGGACAGATAGGCGCATGTGCCGAAAGCAGCAACAGCTTCCGAAATCCCGATCTGAAGCCACAGATTTAGAATCTTTAATAATTATTATCCTTTACGAATTACTTGCATCTACTGTTTTGACCACCAGAATGAAGGTCGTTTCCATTTCGCCATTCCGCGAACTCTGCCACCAGCATGGTTGGGCGGTAACTCATCAGCGTCAGATCATCTTTGAAACGTTGATGGCGATGCCCGGGCACCCGAGTCCTGAGGAAGTTTTCGAACGGGTGCGGAAGAAGATTCCGGCAATCTCGTTGGCGACGGTCTACAAGACAATCCACACATTTCTCGATTCGGGAATCTTTGGTGAAGTCAGCATTCACCACGGGTCACTTCGAGTTGATCGCAACATTCGCCCGCATCATCATCTGGTGTGCACCAAGTGTAAGTCGGTCACCGACATCGATGAAGCGGATCTGGAGCCAGTTCAGCTGCGCACATCTTTGCCGAGTGGCTTCCGCGTGCAGAGATATGCGGTTGAAATTCTGGGGCTGTGCGCGAAGTGCAGCGCGCGGTCTCAAACTCATCCTGAAATCTAACGTTATAAATATGAGGAGAAGGAAAGAATGCTAGGAGTTGGAGAGAAGTTCCCTAATTATTCGTTGACGGCCACCGTTTCTACCGACAAGAACCTGGAAAAGGCGTTCAAGACGATCACGAGCGAAGACTATGAGGGCAAGTGGAAGATTTACTTTTTCTGGCCGAAGGACTTTACGTTTGTCTGCCCGACCGAGATCGCCGCGTTCGGCAAGATGAACAAGGAATTCCTGGATCGCGATGCGCAGCTTCTCGGCGGAAGCATTGATTCCGAATTCGTGCATCACGCATGGCGGAACAATCATGCCGATCTAAAAGATCTTCCGTTCCCGATGCTGTCCGACATCAAGCGAGACCTCACTGAGCAGCTTGGAATTTTGGATCCGGCGGCGGGCGTTGCACAGCGCGCGACATTTGTCGTGGATCCGGAGAACATCATCCGCTTCGTCTACGTGACGGACCTCTCGGTTGGTCGCAGCCCTGCGGAAGTCTTGCGCGTTCTCGATGCGCTACAGACGGACGAGCTCTGCCCCTGCAACTGGCAGAAGGGCGAAGCCACGCTGACCGTTTAATTCCTAACAACTAAGTTGTGGCGGGGATCGCGTCAACGCGGTCCCTGCTTTTCAGAAAGACGGGACCCAATGAATCTAGATGAACTGATTGACTTACTTCCGGCTTATGCGAAGGACTTAAAACTGAATTTTTCTTCCCTCGTGCGCCAACAAAGCGATCTAAACGAACAGCAGACGTGGGGAACAGTTGCGGCGAGCGCGATCGCAGCCGGGAACAATGAGCTGACGCAGGCGGGTATCGCCGAAGCTGGAGCTCATCTCTCGCCCGAAGCGCTGGAAGCGGCTAAAAGTGCGGCTGCGGTGATGGGGATGAACAACATCTACTACCGTTTCCTGCACCTGAGCAGCAATGAAAAGTACAAGACGATGCCAGCGCGGCTGCGGATGAACGCCATCCGTACGCATGGCGTGGATCATGCTGACTTCGAGCTCTGGTGCACGGCGGTGTCGGCGATCAACGGATGCGGAGCGTGTGTTGATTCGCATGAAAAAACTTTGCGCGATAAAGACGTGCCCGAAGAAAAAATTCTTGCCGCAGTTCGCATCGCGTCGATTGTGCATGCGATCGCTTCGGTACTTCAAACCGAGTCTGCTTTGGGAAACCTTAATGTAGCGCCAGCTCACGCGATGTAATTCTCTTGAAGCGGCGTGGATATTGATCGCGCCGCTTCGCTCTCCTGTTTTGTTCTTCTCTGCTGCGATCTTCAGACTGCACACAACTCGCGACAGTTAGAAAACAGTCACTTGACAGAACGCGCGATTCGATTTCTAAACGTGAATCCGTTCGCGAGGTTTGTTGATTTCAAATTTCCCTCGCGGTTTTTTTTCGTGCTAGTATGCGATGCAGCTACACAAAAACGCTCCGCCCCGAGTTCAATGCATGGCTACCCTCGAAACTTTCGGCATCGTCATCAGGTGTTGCATGCACTCTGGTTTGGCTGGGCGCCTTCTGCGTATTACTCAAGCTTCGAAGCGAGGCTAGCAACAAGTTTCAAAAAGTTACTGCCCGTTGTTAGGGTGAGATGGTTTTGAGTCCGGGTAGCGATCAGCTGCCTTGGGCGAGTTGGCTTTTGGCCGACTAAGGCTTTTTGTCGTGAGATTTTTTCCGCGTGCTCTGATACTGTTCGCAAACACCATCAAGCGCCGGCAGGATTTGAAGAAAAATGTCAGTTACAAGCGCGACCGCTTCTGTTGACCCTTGGGTGCAAATACTCGGCGCCCTGGAAAAGAAAATTAATCGTCATTCCTATGACACCTGGCTCAAGCCGACGCGCTTCAGTCACCTGCAGAATGGCATCATCTTCATCCGCGTACCCACGACAGAGTTTCGCGACATCGGCGAGAAGTATGGTGATCTGATCCAGGAAGCGATCGACAACCTGGGCTTCGACTTCCGCGATGTCCAGTTCATCACCAGCGACGATGCGCCGCAGAAGACTCCGGTGCGTCACGATGGCGGGTTCTCCGCCGCAGCGGCGCCGGCGCTCCAGCAGGGACAAGCCCGGCAAACGCGCTTCGATTGGGATAGCGCCGCGCAGCTGAATCCGAAGTACACCTTCGACAACTTCATTATTGGCGCCGGCAACCAGTTCGCTGCCGCGGCCGCGAAAGCGGTGGCCGAAAATCCCTCAAAGGCCTACAACCCGCTCTTCTTATACGGCGGCGTGGGCATGGGCAAGACGCACCTGATGCAGGCGATCGGCGCGTCGGTGAAGAAGCGGGATCCGCAGAAGTCCATCTGCTACCTGTCGAGCGAGCGTTTTACCAACGAGATGATCAACTCGTTGCGCTACGACAAGATGAGCAGCTTCCGCGACAAGTTCCGCAACGTCGACGTGCTGCTGGTGGACGACATCCAGTTCCTGGCGCAAAAGGAACGTACGCAGGAAGAGTTCTTCCACACGTTCAATGCTCTGCACGAAGGCATGAAGCAGATCGTGATTGCCAGCGATCGCCCGCCGAAAGAGCTGGCAGAGATCGAAGACCGCCTGCGCAGCCGCTTCGAGTGGGGACTGATTGCCGACATCCAACCACCTGATCTTGAGACCAAGGTCGCCATCCTGATGAAGAAGGGCGAGTCGGAGCGGGTGATTCTGCCGACCGAAGTCGCGCTCTTCATCGCTTCGAACATTCGCTCCAACGTTCGCGAACTGGAAGGTGCACTGATTCGGCTGATCGCGCACTCGTCGCTGATCGGGCAGGAGATCACGCTGCCTTATGCGCAGCAGGTACTGAAGAACTTCATTGACTCGCAAACGCGCAAGGTGTCAATCGAGGCGATCCAGAAAGCAGTGGCGGAGCAGTTTGGCCTGCGCCCGCAGGAGATCAAGCAGAAGAACAACTCGCGCGCAATCGTGTATCCGAGGCAAATTGCGATGCACCTGGCTAAACATTTGACGGACGCATCACTGCCGGAAATCGGGCGCCAGTTCGGTGGGAAGCACCACACGACAGTTCTGCACTCGATCGAGAAGATTGAGGCGTCGCGTAAGACGGATAAGGATCTCAATCGGCTGCTCAACAAGATGCTCGAGCAGTTGGGTGGATAAGCAGTAAGGAGTACCAGCAATCATTCAGCCCGGTCGACGACCGGGCTTTTTCATTGCGAACTCGTGGATGAGGGCTGGCTCCGCAAGAACGGAGTTTTGCATGGCGTAATCACGCCATTAGCCCTCTCATGAAAGCGTCTACTGTGGTTTCAACACTGTTTTCCACTCCCTGCCCCAAAACTGGTGGCGTGAATCATGTGGATAGACTGTGGAAACGGTGCATCGCGAGGTCGAATCTCCGAAGAGTGGCCCGATCATCCAGTCCGGCTAACAAGCTGGCGCCCTTTTGAACATGCAGTTAGAAAAAGGTAAGTCGCTGGTTTAAGCTAGTTTGCCCAAAGTTTCCACTTTTCCGCAGGCATCTACTACGGATTGTGAGATGTGCGGTTTCTTTGGTTTTTGTTTTGATATATAAAAAAGGCCATACACGAACCGTGGCCAGTAGTATCCGCTTGGCGGCGCCCACTCGGGCCAAAATGGCCAATGTGCCGGGCGGAATGGAAGACGAGGACTTATGGAGATTACAGTCAGTAAGTTCGACCTGCTGAAAGAACTCACCGCCACGCAGGGAGTTGTCGAACGCAAGACCACCATCCCAATTCTTTCTCATTTCCTATTTGAGGCGGCGGACGACAAACTCTCCATCACGGCAACCGATCTCGATCTGGGACTGCGCACCTCCTGTCCCGCCAAGGTTAAAAAAGAGGGCGCCTGCACCATTCCCGCACGCAAGTTGTATGACTACGTAAAACTGCTGCCCGACGGCGAGATCAGCATCAAGGCGCTCGAGAACCATTGGGTCAATATTCGCTCTGGCCGGTCCAACACAAAGATGGTGGGCATGGCGCGGTCGAACTTTCCTGCGTTGCCCATATTTCCCACCGCCGGCGTGATCAAGATTCCCGCCCAGGTTTTACGGACGATGATTGCGAAGACGATTTTCGCCATCTCGAGCGAAGAGTCGCGCTATACGCTGAACGGCGCGCTGATGGTGCTGAAGCCGGAATCGATCATCATGGTGGCAACTGACGGCCACCGCCTGGCGCACATCGAGAAGGCGCACGAGGCATTCCCTGACGTCTCCGACATGCGCACGCTGGTTCCGAAAAAAGCGATGGCGGAGTTGAATTCGCTATTGGGAACCACGGACGTCGACGCCATCGACTTTGCAAAAGACGAGTCAACACTTTTCTTCCGTATCGGCGAGCGCACTCTGACTTCGCGCCAGCTCACCGGGCAATTTCCGAACTTCGAGGCCGTTCTGCCACGCGACAACAATAAGTTCGTTACCGTGCGGACCGAAGACATATCTTCCGCCATACAGCGCGTCGCCCAGTTCGCCGACGAGCGCTCGGGCGCGATCAAGCTACGACTGGATAAAGGCGGAATAACCGTATCGTCCTCTTCGGCGGAGACGGGTGAGTCCGAAGATCAGATTGAAGCGACGTATGCGGCGGATCCGGTGGTGATCGGCTTCAACTCGCAATACCTGCTGGACTTCCTGAAAGCCGCGACGGGCGGGGAAGTCCGCTTCGAGTTCAAGGATGCGCAATCGGCCGGGCAGCTTCGTCCGGAAGAGAATGGCGACGCGGAGTTCAAGTACCGGTACATCATCATGCCGATGCGGATCTGAAGTCACTCCGCTTTGACTACGAAGCCGGGTCGAATCCCGGCTTTTTTCCTTCCTGGACAATCGCGGATTAAGAGCGAAATTACTCGCGTTAAGAGCACAGCCCCATTGACCTTCTACTCTCGCATGAGTAACCTGCCCTGCATCAACTCTGGAGGGCTCGGATGAACGGCTTTAAGCAATTTCTCCTACGTGGAAATGTGGTCGACCTGGCGGTAGGCGTTGTGGTGGGCGCGGCTTTTGGAACGGTGGTTACCGCTTTTGTAAAAGATCTTCTTACCCCGCTGATCGCAGCCGTCGTCAAGAAGCCGGATTTCTCTGGCTTCGCTCTCGAGATTAACGGCAGCAAGTTTCTCTATGGCGACTTCATCAATGCGCTGATCTCGTTCGTGCTGGTGGCCGCTGCGGTCTACTACTTCGTGGTGCTGCCGATCAATGCGCTGGTAAATCGAGTGAAGAAAGCCCCAGTGCCGGCCGATCCGACTACGCGCAAGTGTCCGGAATGCCAGAGTGAAATCTCCCTGGTGGCGAAGCGTTGCGCGTTTTGCACGTCGGTGGTTGCGCCGCTTGCGGCGAGCGCTACGGTTTAGTCCGGAAATGCTTGCAGATGACGCGGGACGCGCGAAGCTGCCGCGTACGTTCAATCAGAAGCTGCCGATTCCATTTCCGTTGGGAATCTTGAACCAGTCGTACTGCAAATGGCAGCGAACGGAAATTCCAGTTCGAACTTTCATGAAGGTTTGCTGGATGCGGCCGATGCGCATTCCGTTTTCCATCATCGAGCGCTGATTCAATTGCGCCGATTTTTGCTGATCCAAGTATTGTTGCTGCACTTTACGGTAGTCGTCAGAGTTGGTCTGCTCGCGGTAGTAGTAGCGCTGATCCTGTAACCGATCCGACAGCGCCTTGTTCTCATCGGCAAACCTGATAAGTGCGGTTTCGTGCCGGTCCCACCAATCTTTCAACATCGCTTCGGTTTCTTCGGGCGTATGGTGGGCTTTGTAATCGTTGATGGCGGTAACAATTTCGTCAGAGTTATCAAGTCCGTCGAGCGTGATGTCGGGGATCGGCTGCTTCACCTTGGAGATCACGCTGTCGAGCGAATCGTCATCGATGCGAATCTTGGCAGCTGTCGAGCTCGAGGGCTTTTTGCTGGCGATCTCGCCCAGCGATTTGGTGTCCGCCTTGGTATCGCAGGCCGAGTCCTGCTGCTGCGCGCTTAAGGATGCGGCAGCAAGGATCAGGGCGGCCACTGTAAAAATCCGGTATCTGGTCATTCTGTATCGGATCTTAGCTGCGTCTGACGGCGCTTCGACATGCGCCAAGTGACTTACGTCATCGATCGGACGACCAGCGATTCCTTGAATGAAACTGCGAGAGGGGCATGGGCCAGACTGAGCTGCTATTGCAACCGGCAAACCGTCTAAAGAGAAGATTCGCGCGGAAGCCAGCAGGCGTCTCTGAGCGCCCCCGTAAGCTACTGAAAGGACACAGTTTACCTTCGTGACACCCACCCATTTTTCGTCCCGTTCTGTGCTAAAATAGAGACTGCTCAGATGGGCGCTAACCGTTTTTGATTTCAATCACTTGAGGTCGATTTCCCAGTACTCCGGAACCTTGATTCCGGCAGCCGGTTGACCGCCCGATTTTAGAGCTCGCATCTCCCGGGATCCTGCCGGGAAAGTCTTGTGCGCGTGAGCGCGTTTTTGTAACGAATGGAGTTCGATGCCCGCCAAAGAAACACGTAACGGAACAGCCGTAGCTGATCCAAAAGAGATTAAGTCCACAACGAACGAAAAATCCGCTAGCGGAAACGGCGATCACGCCGGCACTTACAACGCCGACTCGATCAAAGTTCTCGGCGGCATGGAGGCTGTCCGCAAACGGCCCGCGATGTACATCGGCTCAACGGGCGAGATGGGCTTGCATCACCTGGTGTACGAAGTGGTGGACAACTCTGTGGACGAAGCGCTCGCCGGCTACGCGACGCACGTCGACGTGACGATACATATCGACAACTCCATCACGGTGGTGGATGACGGCCGCGGAATTCCCGTCGACGACATGATCATCGACGACGAAAAAGTTCCAGCAGTGCAAGTCGTGATGACGAAGCTGCACGCCGGCGGTAAGTTCGACAGCTCGACTTACAAAGTGTCGGGCGGATTGCACGGCGTAGGTGTGAGCTGCGTGAACGCGCTCAGCGAAGAACTCAATCTTGAAATCAAGCGCGACGGTCATACGTGGGAGCAGTCGTACTCGGCGGGCGAGCCGACCACCAAGCTGAAGAAGGTTGGTCCGGCGAAGAAGACGGGAACCAAAGTTCATTTTGTTCCCGACAGATCAATCTTCACGGTCACCGAATACAACTTCGACACACTGGCGCAGCGTCTGCGCGAACTGGCCTTCCTGAACGAAGGGCTGATCATCACGCTGACTGACGAGCGAGCCACGGACGCGAAGACCGGAGAGAACAAGCGTCTTGAGTTCAAGTACAACGGTGGCATCGCCGAATTCGTGAAGCACCTGAATCGCGGCAAGAACGTGCTCTACGACAAGCCGATTACCATGCGCCGGGACGCGGACGATAGTGGCGTCGCGCTGGACGTCGCGGTGCAATACAACGATGGCTACTCGGAAAACGTCTTCAGCTTTGCTAACAACATCAACACCGTTGATGGGGGTACTCACCTTCAGGGCTTCCGCACATCGCTGACGCGCACCATCAATTATTTCGGGAAGCAACTCGGATTGTTCAAAGGCGACTCGGAGAGTCTATCGGGAGACGACGTTCGTGAAGGGCTGGTCGCGGTGATCAGCGTGAAACTGCCGCAGCCCCAGTTCGAAGGCCAGACCAAGGGTAAGCTGAACTCCGACATCGCCGGGATCGTGCAGGCGTTCGTGAATGAGAAGTTGGGCGCCTTCTTCGAGCAGAATCCGACGGCAGCGCGCAAGATCATCAATAAGGCGATCGACGCGTCACGCGCACGTGAAGCTGCACGTAAGGCTCGCGATCTGACGCGGCGCAAAGGCGCCCTCGACGGTGGTGGCCTGCCGGGCAAACTCGCAGACTGCTCTGAACGCCAGCCTGATCGCTGCGAGCTTTACCTGGTGGAGGGCGAGTCCGCAGGTGGAACTGCGAAGCAGGGACGCGACCGGCGCTTCCAGGCGATCCTGCCGCTAAAGGGCAAGATTCTCAACGTGGAAAAAGCGCGTTACGACAAGATGCTCAGCCACGAAGAAATTCGCGCCATGATCACGGCGCTGGGCACGGGCATCGGCAAAGATGACTTCGATCCGGCGAAGCTGCGCTATGGCAAGATCATCCTGATGACCGATGCCGACGTCGACGGGTCGCACATCCGCACGCTGTTGCTCACGTTTTTCTTCCGCCACATGCAGGATCTGATCAAGCGCGGCAACGTGTTCATCGCGCAGCCGCCGCTGTATTCGATCCGCAAGGGCAAGTCGCAGCAGTACATCAAGAACGACGCCGAGTTCGTGAAGGTAATGGTAAAGCGCGCGTCCGAAGGACTGGTGGTTCGTTACGGCGAGGGCGCCGCGAAGCTGGAAGGCGCGCAGCTGGCGAAGTTCATGACCACGCTGAATGAGTACATCGGCTATTACGACAAAGTGGCGAAACGCATGCGCGACGAGCGTGTCGCAGACATCCTGCCGCGCCTGGATTTGGCGAAGCGAGCCGACTTCGAAGGCGAGAAGAAGGACGAGCCGAAGAAGATTGCGCAGCTGGTGAAGGACCTGCAGAAGATTGCGAAAGAGCGGGACTTCAAGAAAGTGGAAGCGCGTTTCGAAGAAGAGCACAACCTGTGGGAAGTGGTCTTCGTGAACAGCCAGGGTGCGGAGCACGTCATCAGCTGGGAGCTGGCGAGCTCGCCCGAGTACCGGCAGATGCTCTCAAAATACAAACAGATCGAACCCTTCATGCAGCCGCCGTTTGTGATCGAGCCAAAGGCACGTGAAGATTCGAAGTCAGACCGCGCCGAGCTTAGCGATGACGAGCAGGAGGCGCTGGACAAAGCCGAGAAGAAGGCTCCGAAAGCAGCTCCCCGGCGCAAGCATGAGATGGAAGCCGTGGAGAAGCAGACCGCGCGCGAGCTCTTCGAGTTCGTCATCAACGAAGGGCGCAAGGACTACACCGTACAGCGCTACAAGGGTCTGGGCGAAATGAGCGCAGGCCAACTGTGGGAGACCACGATGGATCCGGATCGGCGTACGCTGCTCTCGGTGAAGCTCGAGGATATAGCGGAGTGCGAGACAATCTTCTCCACGCTGATGGGCGAAAACGTGGAAGCGCGCCGCAAGTTCATCGAAGACAATGCGCTGGATGTGAAGAACCTGGACATCTAAACCGCAGATCAGCGCGGAAGAACACTGATTTGAAAAGCCTGCTCGCAAGAGCGGGCTTTTTGTTCTCAGGGCAGTTTCGTTGGCTACCTTCGCAAATTCATTCGCGCTCTCGAGCTTTTCATGCTATAGGTCTGCTCTGTCCACGATATGAGCAAGAACAACTATCGGGCAACCCACGTCTATTCGAAGGGTGGCCGCAGACCGCACTCAGCGGGCTCGGTGCTTTTCACGGGACTTCTGCTGGCCTTGCTGCTGTTCCAAATCGGCGAAACCGCCTCAGCGCAACAGAGCCAACCGGCTGCCGGTACCGCAACTCCGGCAAGTATCACTGCTGCCCCGTCTCCTCAGGAATCGGCGCAAGAAGTCCTGACAATCAGGAAGCAGGTAAACCTCGTCGTTGTTCCTGTCGTGGTGCGAGATAACAAGGGGAAAGCGGTCGGCTCGCTGGAGCGCGACGATTTCCAGATTCTCGATGACGGCAGGCCCCAGGTAATCAGCACCTTCAACATAGAGACCAACAGGCGTGTGGCGGAGCCAGCTCATAGGAGCTCGGTACTGGGCAACCTGCCGATCGCCCAAGTGGTGGGCGCGGCTCCTTCACATTTCTTTGTCTACCTGTTCGACGACGTGCATCTGCAGGCAGGCGACCTGATGCAGATGCGAGTGGCGGCCAAAAAACACCTGGAATCCGGCATGGGGCCGAACGACCGCGCGGCCGTATTCACCACCTCGGGCGACGTCACACTGGAGTTCACCAACGACAGAACTCAACTCAGTCGGGTAATGGACCACATAAAACCAGGATTCGGTGGCGGCCACGCTCAGTGTCCGTACATGAATTACTACCTCGCGCAGAGAATCGTGGATGAATTCTCGGGTACCGTGCACCAGGCTTGGGATGGCGCAACGGACGACGTTTGGAACTGCCAATTCAACCGGGCCGAGCATCTTGAACCGCAAGCGCGACAAGCGGCACTCGATGCGGCTCGCCGGGAGGTCCAAATAGGAGATGAGAATACTCGGAGGGCTCTGCTGGCCATCGAGGCTGCAGCCCGCCATCTTGCGGCAATGCCGGGTGCGCGAACGCTGATTCTGATCTCGCAGGGGTTCCAGACCGGCGACGACCACACCGAGCAGAACGCTGCTATCAACCTGGCGACAGGGCGAAACATCGTGATCAACGCGCTCGATGCCCGCGGACTGTACACTGGCGCGCCTGGAGCCGACAACGAGAACGGGCCAAGCACTCCGCTGGCTACTCAGTTGGAAGACCCGATCAACCGGCAGGCCCTGTTGTTGCAGAGCAATGTTATGGCTGAACTCGCCGACGGTACCGGCGGCAGGTTTTTCCACGGCAATAATGATCTGCCTGGCGGATTCGACCAGCTCGGCTCGCCGCCCGAGTACATTTACGTGCTCGCGTTCAGACCCGAGATCCTGAAGAAAGCAGGCCAGTATCACCGTCTGAAAATCGTGCTGGCCAAGAACCGTGGCTCCACGGTGCAGGCGCGCCGTGGCTATTACGAAACTGCGGGCACCGACGCTCCCGAAAAGTTGCTCTCCGACGAACTGCAACAGGCGCTGTTTTCGCGCGATGAAATGCACAGCTTACCGATTGCGCTCAAGACGGAGTACTCCAGGGCAGAGGCTTCGAATCGCGAGCTATTAGTGACTACACGTATCGATCTGAGCGGCGTTCATTTTCACAAGGTCAGCAACGCGAATGTGGACGACCTTACTCTCGTGTGCGGGTTATTCGATTTGAACGGAAATTACTTGCAGGGTAAGAGGCGGGAAATATCCCTGCGGCTGGCGGACGACGTGCTCAAGCAGCTAACCGACGGCATGAACGTCAAAACAACGTTTGATGTGGAGCCCGGCGCCTATCTGATCCGGGTAGTGGTGCGCGATTCCGCGGACGGCCTTCTGTCGACAGCGAATGGGTCGGGCCTCATTCAATAGCACCGTTGCCGGGCACGTGTGGTGCGTTCACCATTCAGCAGGACGTTCCACTTTTCTCGATCCCACGAGACGCTGATCCTACCTCTCCAGAATTGATGGTTATACTGACACCTATGCTATTGACCATCACTAATGAGCGTCCGCCAGCAACGGACTTGGGATACCTTTTGCATAAGAGTCCTGAACGCTTGCACTCCTTCTCGCTTGCGTATGGGAAAGCGTACGTTTTCTATCCCGAAGCGACGAAGGAGAGGTGCACATTTGCGCTTCTGCTGGAGATCGATCCCATCGGCCTGGTTCGAAACCGGCGCGGACCTCGGGGCGAAGCTGGGGCGCTGGAGCAATACGTCAACGATCGCCCCTATGTGGCCTCATCGTTTCTCAGCGTTGCTCTAGCTCGACTGCTCGGAACCGCCATGGCGGGCCGGAGCAAAGGTCGTCCAGAACTCGTAGAGGAGGCTCTCCCGCTGACCGCGAAGATTCCGGTTATTGCGAGCAGAGGTGGGGAAGACTCGTTTCGCAAGCTCTTTGAACCTCTCGGTTATGTAGTTCGCGCGGACAAGCATCCGCTCGACGAGAAGTTCCCGGAATGGGGACCGGGCCCGTATTACGCCCTGGAACTGCGCAAGAACTCCACCGTCCGCGACTTGCTGACCCATCTTTATGTACTCATTCCTGTGCTTGATCCGGACAAGCACTACTGGGTAGGAGATGACGAGGTAGAGAAGCTTCTTCGGAAAGGTGAAGGCTGGTTAAAAGCACATCCCGAACGCGAATACATCGTCAGGCGTTATCTAAAACAGCGCGGCAGTCTGACGCGACTCGCCCTCGCTCGACTTGTTGATGAAACTGCCGATCCCGATGCGGAGCAGGAGAGACGGCTGGAACAGGAAGAGGAAATCGAGAAGCCCCTGAAACTACACGATGTTCGTTTGGATGAAGTTGCTACGAAATTGAAAGCGAGTGGAGCACAGCGTGTGCTCGATCTCGGCTGCGGTGAGGGCAAACTGCTCCGCGTGCTGATGAAGGAAAAACAGTTCAAAGAAATTCTGGGAATGGACGTTTCTTATCGCAGCCTTGAGGTCGCATCGGAGCGCCTCCACGTGGACACAATGCCACCGCTTCAGAAGCAGAGAATCAAGCTGGTTCAGGGCTCACTGATGTATCGGGACAAACGCCTCGCTGGCTTCGATGGTGCCGCAGTCGTCGAGGTGATCGAACACCTGGATGAGCCTCGACTGGCGGCGTTCGAGCGGGTGCTATTCGACTTCGCCAAGCCAAGCACTGTCGTCGTCACAACGCCTAACTCGGAGTACAACGCGAAGTTCGACACGCTTCCCGCGGGACAGATGCGTCACAAAGATCATCGCTTCGAGTGGACGAGAGCACAGTTCCAGGGTTGGACTCAGCGGATCGCAAGCAGGTTCGGTTATTCCGTAAGTCTCTTTCCGGTGGGCGAAGAAGATCCTACACTCGGCGCGCCCACGCAGATGGGAGTATTCAGCCGATGAACGTTAAGATTCCTGAACTCTCGCTGGTGCTGCTGGTGGGGCCGTCTGGTTGCGGGAAGTCGACGTTCGCTCGAAAGCACTTCAAATCGACGGAGATCATCTCATCTGATTTTTGCCGAGGGCTGGTTTCCGACGACGAGAACGACCAGTCGGCCACGAAGGACGCCTTCGATCTGCTGCATTACATTTTGCGCAAGCGTCTCGCCGCAGGGCGGCTTACGGTTGTCGACGCGACAAATGTCCAGCCGGAATCGCGCAAGCCGCTGATAGAGATTGCGAAGGAGTATCACCTTTTCACGGCTGCTTTGGTTTTCAACTTCGACGAAAAGGTATGTCACGAGCGCAACCGGAATCGCCCTGACCGTCAGTTTGGTCCTCACGTGGTTCGCAACCAGGCGCAGCAGTTGCGGCGTAGTCTCCGTGGCCTGGAACGCGAAGGCATTCGTCACCTCAAAATTCTGTCGACTCCAGAAGAGGTAGACAGCGTTGTTATCGAACGTCAGCCGCTATGGACGAACAAGAAGAGCGAACATGGGCCGTTCGACATTGTCGGGGACATCCATGGCTGTTGCGATGAGTTGGAAGCCTTGCTTCGGGAACTCGGATACGAGGTAGAGCGTGCCGGAGACACTTACAATGTAACACCGCCCGATGCACGTAGAGTGATCTTTCTCGGGGACTTGGTCGATCGCGGACCGCGAATTCCTGACGTGCTGAAACTCGTGATGAGCATGGTCTCAGCCGGGTCAGGCCTGTGCGTACCCGGAAATCACGACGTGAAGCTGCTGCGGCATCTGGCAGGCAAAGAGGTGAAGATCACGCATGGTCTGGCCGACACGATTCAGCAGTTTGAACAGGAGTCCCAAGACTTCAGATCGTCGGTATCCAAATTTATCGATTCACTGATTGGGCATTTTGTTCTCGACGATGGGAGGCTGGTTGTCGCACATGCCGGCATGAAGGAATCGATGCAGGGGCGCAGCTCGGGAGCGGTGCGATCGTTTGCACTCTTCGGCGAGACAACCGGAGAAACGGATGAGTTTGGTCTGCCAGTCCGCTATGACTGGGCTTCCGAATATCGCGGTAAGGCGATGGTCGTATACGGACATACTCCGGTGCCAGCGGCGCAATGGCTCAACAGCACAATCAACATCGATACCGGATGTGTTTTCGGAGGCAAGCTGACCGCGTTGCGATATCCGGAGAAGGGACTCGTTTCGATTCCGGCATTCAAGACCTACTACGAGTCGCCAAAGCCGTTCTTACCGAAGGACGCGCCCGGACTGAGTCAGCAGCACGAACTCGACGATGTGCTGGACATCGATGACGTCATTGGAAAGCGGATCATCACAACCAAGCTTCAGGGAAACATTACGATTCGGGAAGAGAACGCAATTGCAGCGTTGGAGGTGATAAGCCGATTCGCAACCAATCCAAAATGGCTGATCTACCTGCCGCCGACCATGTCACCTTCGGAGACGACAAAACAGCTAGATCTGCTAGAGCACCCGGCGGAGGCGTTCGAGTACTTCCGTAAAGAAGGTGTGCAGGACGTCGTCTGTGAACAGAAGCACATGGGTTCACGTGCGGTGGTCATCGTCTGTCGCGATCGAGATACAGCGCCTCGCAGGTTCGGTATCACACAGGACGAGATCGGTGCATGTTACACGCGCGCCGGAAGGCGCTTTTTCAGCGAAGATTCTCTGGAACGCGACTTCCTGGGGCGTGTGCAAGCTGCAGTGACGAATGCCGGGTATTGGGACGAGCTCAAAACCGATTGGCTGTGCCTTGATTGCGAGTTGATGCCGTGGTCCTCGAAGGCGCAGGAACTTCTCATTCGCCAATACGCCCCGACTGGCGCTGCCGGACGTTCTGCGCTGCGCGAGGCTGTGGCCGTGCTCAGAACAGCTGCATCCCGAGTCGCAGAACTGGAGCCATTCGTAAGGGAGTACGAACAACGAGCCGAGATGGTGGGTCAATACGTCGATGCGTATCGTCGTTATTGCTGGCCGGTTCATTCATTACTGGACTTGAAACTCGCCCCCTTTCACCTTCTGGCCACCGAGGGACAGGTGCACGGAGATAAAGATCACGCTTGGCACATGGAGATGCTGAGCAGGCTCTGTCACCAAGATCGAGAACTGCTACTCGCGACGCCGTACAAGGTGATTGCAATAAGCGATCCGCTGAGCGAGCAAGAGGGCATTGCGTGGTGGGAAGAGCTCACCGCATCAGGCGGTGAGGGCATGGTGGTGAAGCCTCTCAACTTCATCGCCAGGAACAAGCATCTGGTTCAGCCAGCGGTTAAGTGCCGTGGCCGCGAATACCTGCGGATCATCTACGGTCCTGAATATACGGCTCCTCAAAACCTGGAGCGGCTACGCTCTCGAGGTTTGGGACGAAAGCGAGCGCTTGCTGTGCGGGAGTTCGCTCTCGGAATCGAATCGTTGCAGCGTTTCGTAGATCACGAGCCGTTGCGACGAGTCCATGAGTGCGTCTTTGGAGTATTGGCGCTTGAGAGCGAGCCGGTCGATCCAAGGCTTTGATGTTCAGATTAGCCGCCCCCTTCCTCTTCGCGCCGTCAGTACGGCCGGTGTCCCTCCGTCATGCCGGGCCAGGTATCTGTGCGGAAAGGTGCGGCAGGTAAGCCAACTCCGTTGAACAGCGTCGCCGCCGGATTCGACTGCCATGCGTAACGGGCCTCTTTCGGGTTCGGCACGGAATCGGATGAGAGAACGATCGTATTGCCTTCGAGATGCGCGTCGGCCCAATACCATTTGCGGTCGTCGCCAGCGATGGCGAACTCTTCGAGCTTCTCTCCTTTAACGACGAGGCCGCCGTCGGCGTGTGCGAAGTGCAATCGGATTGAACTGGGCATCCTGTCCACCGACAACAGAGTCGGCCCCGAGTACGCTATATGCTCGCCGTAATGGTTGGCTAAGGCGCACAGTGCGAGCCGTTCTCCCACCGGAAGTTTGTCTTTGGGATGAAGGTTACCGGGATCACCGGTGTCGATGGTGACCGCCAGGCAGGAGCGGGGAACGCTGGCAGCGGTGATTGCCTGCGACTCGCGCGTCTCCGCCCACGGATCGTCGATCGGCGTGGGACTGCGATGGCTAAATGCCGGAAGGCTGACGATGTAGAAGGGGAAATCGCCCTGTCCAAAGAGCCTTCGCCAGTCGGCGATCGTCACGGGAAGAATTTTGCGGTACTGATATCCGCGATCTGAGTTCTGTTCGCCCTGGTACCACAGCGCGCCGGTGATCGCGAGAGGCGCAATGGGCGCCAGCATTCCTTCGTAAAGCACCGACGGCATCACCGGCCAGTTCTCATAACCAATCGGCAAAGCATGCGGCGGACGTGCATCGACACTCAATTGACCTTTCCATGTGCCGGCTAAAGCGATGCTCGTATGGTCCCCGAGCAGGAGGCGCAGCTCTTCCGGTTTGCCGAGGAATCCGCCTTGCGGCTTGGTTTTCAGGACTCGAATCGCCATCACGTTGCGCCCGGGTTTCAGCAAGCCATCGCCGATGGGATAGACGCGCGGGTTCTCGACCCATGCGCTGGCGCCCACTTCTGTCCCATTGATGTATGCCGTATCCATGCGCTCGATGGAGCCCAGAAAAAGCAACGCTCGCCCTGCCGGGAGTGGATCGGGCAGCACGATCTCTCTACGGAACCAGGCCACGGCAGGAGTGTCGGGTACACCGAGTTGGGAAAATCCCCCCGGAACGTCGACGGACTTCCAGGCCGAATCGTCCAGTGTTGGAGCGGCCCAGTTTCCTTTGAGTCCGATGTCGTACTCGTCGTACCAGTGCATGATGTAGTTGCCGTATTCGGGCGCGCCCGCGGCGGCCAGTCTCTGGACCTCAGCCAGCGGGATATCGAAGTCCCTGAGTGGTTGAAGCGCAGCTGCGCTTGTCCAGGCCTCCGCGGGAGTTCCGCCGAGGCAGTCGACGACGAGGCCGATGGGAACATGAATCTCCTGCTGGACCTTGCGTGCGAAGTAATAGGCGACGGCTGAAACCCGGTCCGCCGTTTCAGGCGAGACTGCTTTCCATGTTCCTTCCGCAACGTCCGTGTGGTGATAGGCCGCATGGGACGCAACGGAGAAGAAACGAATCTCGGGGAAATTAGCGGCTTTCACTTCCTGCTCGCCATTGCGCGCGAGGCGGAGCGGAACCTGCATATTGGATTGGCCGCCACACAGCCAGACGTCCCCGACCAAAACGTTGTGAAGTTCCATCGTTTGGCGACCAATGATCTTTACCGTATACGGACCGCCTGCGCGCGGCGGCTGAATCTTCACCTGCCAGCGGCGGTCCGGGCCAGCCACGCCGGTCGCACTCTTGCCGGCAATCTCGACGCGAATCTTGTCGCCCGGTTCGGACCAGCCCCATAGGGTGTTCTTCTTGCCGCGTTGCAACACCATGTTGTCGCCGAATATCGGACTGACGAGCGGAAGCGGCGCGGCTGATGTTTCCAGCGCCGGGTTAGCCGTGGCCGCCAGAGCGATCGTCGGCAGAATCGCGAGCGCAGCCAGTGCGAGGATTCCCAGCAGCAACTTGCGCCGCGTCAATCCAATCTGCTTTGCCATTCGCCTCTCCTGGTAGCAGCTCTCAATATTGGCTTATCGAGACGCAGTTCACAATCCTTGGTTTTCGATCTGAGGGGTCACGATCCTGACACACTTCTCTGGCCAGGCCAGCGAATCGCGCCGCAAATTCATCGCAGACAACGCGTGCGGAAGGGAAAAGCCGGAACATCTAGATCTAAGCGCTGGTCAGCGTGGAAGAACTGGTTACTCGGTTTACCAAGCTCGTCGCCAGAAGGGGACAGCGCCCTTGACCTGTCTATAGCTATAGGGTTCAGTCTAGAGTCATGGTTATTGAACCAGTTTCCTACGGAGGGCTCGTGAATCGAAAAGAGTTTCTTCAGAGCGTTACTAGTGTTGGCGTACTGGCAGCATTGCCAGCTTTCTGGGCGTCGGGTTGCTCAGCGAGCGATGACGCTGACGAACGGGCGGCAGGTGCGGCTGAATCACAAGGTCGACGTCCGCCACAGTTCAAGGCAAAAAGAGCTGTGAGTAGTTATACCGGACACCTCGGTTTTTCGCCGGATATCGTCTTCCCTCTACTGTGTCCGGTGCGCGAGTACCAGTGGCTTGAGGGATGGCAGTGCGAAATGATCTATAGCGACTCTGGCGTCGCCGAAGACAACTGCATCTTCAAAACCGCACACGCAGGCGGGACATTCTGGAGCGTTAGCCGCTATGAGCCACCGAAACGAATTGAGTTCACCACGTTTGTTCCGAATGCGGTCGTGGCTCGCCTGATGCTTTCGCTTACGCTCGCGGGCGGTGGGACGGACCTACAGTGGACGAGAATTTTCACTGGTCTAAGTGAGTTGGGGAACGAATCGGTGGGGACGTGGAATATAAAGGTCGATGCGGAGCTTACGCGCAAGGTCGAGCACTATCTTAGAACAGGAGAAATGCTTCGCGAGCACATCGCGGGTTGACGTTTCTATGAGACCGACAGGTCCCCTTCCGGTCTTGTCAAAGAGAAGTCTCGAACACAACATCTTTCAGCCAAAGGGCCAGGTTTGAAGTGGTGACCTGGTCTTCGCCGGTAACTTACTCTCGTAACCACCAGCTCATTTGCATCACTGTATGCAAGTCACCGTCTCTGTCACGTTCTCTGATTAGACCGGCGGCTCCCCCTGCCGGTCTCGTACAAAAAGAAGCAGAAGCTTCGTACAGGAGAACGAACAATGAAGGGGACGTTTCCAAGATCCGTTGTAACCGCTGTTTTGTTTTGCGCGACGCTCGGCGTGGTAGGGGGGATTTCCCAAAGCGCCGTGGCCCAGAGCGCGACAAGCCCGAGTGCTACGAATCGGCAGGCGCCCGCGCTTACCATTTACAACGGAAACTTTGCGCTGGTGCGCGAATACATTCCGCTGGAGCTGACCTCCGGGGTGAACACAGTAAGTTTCACCGAGGTCACGTCGCATCTCGAGCCCGACTCGGTGATCCTGCGCGATCCGAGCGGCCAGCGCTCGCTTCAAGTGTTGGAGCAGAACTATCGTGCCGATCCCGTGTCGCAGGAGTTGCTGCTTTCGCTCTATGAAGGAAAGACCATCGACTTCCTCGTACAGCATGGCGATCGGAGCGAGACCATCAAGGGCAAGATCATTCGCAGCGGCTATGTGCCGTCGATGGCTCGTTACGGCCAGTATCAGCAGCCGGCATATTCGCAACCGATCATCGAAGTCGACGGCGTACTGCGCTTCGGGCTGCCCGGACAGCCGCTGTTTCCGGCACTGACCGCCGATACCGACGTTATCCTAAAGCCCACGCTCAACTGGCAGCTGCGCACCGACAAGCCAGGACGCTTCGACGCTGAGCTGGCGTACATCACCAGCGGCATGAGCTGGGAGGCCGACTACAACCTGGTTGCCCCCGAGAAGGGCGACACCATGGACCTGGTTGGCTGGGTCACGATCACTAACACCAGCGGACGCAGTTTCGAGAATGCGCGTATCAAGCTGCTGGCGGGCGACGTAAACAAGATCCAGGAGCCGAACTCAGCTCCTTACAACATGGCCGCGAAAGCCGCGCTTGCGCGCGACGAGATGGCGCCCACCGTGACTGAGCACAGCTTCGACGAATTTCATATGTACACGCTGCAACGGCAGGCAACGCTGCACGATCAGGAGACGAAGCAGGTGGAGTTCGTGCGCGCGATGAACGTCGCCTCGAAGCGGCTCTACGTGTACGACGGCGCGGCGATTGACTGGAATCAGTATCGCTACTGGGCCCCCGAACAAATGCGCACGAATCGCGAGCTGGGTACGCAGTCGAACAAGAAGGTCTGGGTGATGCAGGAGTTCGTGAACTCGGCAAAGAACAGCCTGGGTATCCCGCTGCCGAAGGGCAAGCTGCGTTTCTATCGTCGCGACACCGACGGGCACCTGGAGTTCACCGGCGAGAGCATGATCGATCACACGCCGAAGGACGAAACCGTGCGAGTCTACACCGGCAACTCCTTCGATCTGACGGGCGAGCGCAAGCGAACGAACTTTACGGTCGATACGCGCAACAACTGGGCGGACGAGTCGTTCGAGATCCGGCTGCGCAATCATAAGACGGAACCGGTGACGATCATCGTGGCCGAGCGCCTCTATCGCGGGCTGAATTGGAGAATCACCGAGGAATCCCACGAGCATACGAAGACCGAGGCGCAACGCATGGAGTATCACGTGACGGTGCCGCCGGATGGCGAGCAGGTAGTGACGTACACCGTGCACTACACCTGGTAGGTTCGAGCCCATACGTTCCTTATATGCCCCGAGTCTCGCGTAGAAAGTAGGGTTCCCTCGCGGGGCTCGGGATGACAATCCTCGCTACGCTCGGAACCGTTCTGCTAGTCTTTCCGCCATGCGGAACTTCGATACGCTGACTGAGCGCGAGGTCATCGCGCTCGCGATTTCCCTGGAAGAAGAAGACGAACGCACCTACGCGGATTATGCCGAAGGATTGCGCGAAGATTTTCCTGCATCGGCGTCGGTGTTCGACGGCATGCGACAGGAAGAGATTGGGCATCGCACGCGGCTGATGAAACTCTACAAGCAGAAGTATGGCGACCACATCCCCATGATTCGCCGCACGGATGTGAAGGGATTCGTGGAGCGCAAGTCGGTGTGGCTAGGCGGCCCGCTGCGCCTGGACGCCGTCCGCAAGCAGGCCAGCACGATGGAAGTCGAGAGCCGGCGTTTTTATGAGCGAGCCGCGTTGCGTACACACGACGTGAATCTTCGGCGGTTGTTTGATGATCTGGCGCAGGAAGAGCGCGGGCATGAGGATCGCGCGGAGCAGCTAGAAAAAGAAAAGCTGACGGGTGGCGCGCGCGAGCAGGAAGCCGAAGCCAGTCGTCGTCTTTTTGTTCTGCAAATCGTTCAACCGGGCCTGGCTGGGCTGATGGATGGATCGGTCTCGACGCTGGCACCGGTTTTCGCGGCGGCATTCGCAACGCACAAACCGTGGGACGCTTTCGTCGTAGGTCTCGCGGCATCGATCGGCGCAGGCATCAGCATGGGCTTTGCCGAGGCGTTGTCTGATGACGGCAGCCTCACTGGACGCGGACATCCGTGGGTTCGTGGCGCGATCTGCGGACTGATGACTGCCCTCGGCGGCATCGGACACACGTTGCCATTCCTGATCCCTGATTTCCGCGCCGCGCTCACCGCCGCGATCATCGTCGTACTCGTCGAACTAGGCGTGATCTCGTGGATACGGCATCGGTACATGGAGACACCGGCGTGGTCTGCAGCACTGCAAGTTGGGTTAGGCGGAGTGCTGGTATTCGCCACAGGCGTGCTGATCGGAAGCTCGTAGAACTATTCTCAGCTGATTCGCCACTCCCGCTTCGGATAGAGAAGGTGGATCGCAAGGAACATGGCCGCGATCACCACGAATACGAGAACACTGGCTTCTGGACCTACGCTTCCGCCGGTGATCCACTTGGATCCTTGAAATTGCGGATGAAAGAGGGCCCCCACTGCTTTTTGCCCGCTATCGGGAACACCGTAGAAGAAGCTCTCGCCCCAGTCCCATGAGGCGTGCATGCCGATCGCAAACCACAGACTGCCGGTCCGCCACAAACTGAACGCGAAGACGAGTGCATTTACCGCCGCTGTTAAGCCTCCCAGCCAGTCTTCTCCGCCATTCATAAGATGAATGCTGCCGAATAGCGCGCATAGCAGAACGCCCGCCGGCCAGAATCCGATTCCTGTCGCCAAGGTAAAGAGTGAATATCCACGGAACAGAAATTCCTCGGCAATGCCGACCAGCAAGAATCCAATTCCCCACACCACGGCGTATCGCACCAGGGCGGTACCGTGAAGTGTGACATTGCCCAGGTACACGCCGTGGAAGAGGTAGATCAACAACATCAGCAGGCTAACCGCAGCGAATCCAACCAGGAGTCCGGCTGCGAACCGGGCGCCTTGAGGCCGCAGCGGCAGACCGTAGATCTTCCACGGGCGCCCCTCCAGCCGAGAAGCCGGCCAGGCCGGCAGCATGGCCGCAACCAGGAGCACAATTTCACTGGCAATGAGGCGGATTGGAATTTCAGCCTGGGCGCGATGCCCGAAGAGGGCGCGCAGAAGAAATTGGGAAGCCCACACCAGCAGGAAAACAGCGATGACATAAAGCAGGAATCTCCATCCTGAGCGCAGTCCTTTGTTGTCGGTGAAGATTTGCGCCACGAATCCGCGATTCGCAGGTTCCAGCTGCCGTATCTCGGGTTGCTGATTCAAGCTGCCGTCGTCCATCAGGCCTCTCTCCAAGCGACTCTATAAGGCAGATGCTACAGCGCAGCGGGCAATTAACATTTTCCGACAAAAAAGTTACCAAAGGCGCTAAAAACCATGTGGAAGCCGATTGCCCGGCTCTCCAGTGTGAAGTACCATAACGTCACTTCGTGATCGCGAAAGGCGTTAGCTGCATTCCCGTTTTGCTTGGGGAACTTGCGCCGGCAGCTGGAATCCACAGCGTGATGAAAACGGAACGTGAACACCGGGACGAAATCGTTCGCGTAGGCAAGATGCTCTACGAGCGGGGATTTGTGGTTGCCATGGACGGCAACATCTCCGTGCGGCTTGATGCGGATCGCATTCTGGTCACGCCTACGTGCATGTGTAAAGGCATGATGACGAGCGACGATCTGGTGATCGTCAATCAGCACGGGCACAAATTGCACGGTCGCCGCAACGTCTCAAGCGAGCTGGGAATGCACCTGCTGATCTACAGCATGCGTCCAGATGTGCACTCCGTGGTGCACGCGCATCCTCCCACGGCCACCGGATTTGCCGCCGCCGGAGTTGCGCTGGATCAGGCTCTTGTCTCCGAAGTGGTGCTCACGCTGGGGAAGGTTCCTCTCGCGAAGTATGGGACGCCCGGCACGGCCGAACTCACCGACTCCTTGCGTCCCCTGGTCCACGAGCACTCTTCCATCCTGATGGCTAATCATGGCGTGGTCGCCTATGGCGAGAGTCTCGAGCACGCGTTCATGCGCATGGAGACGGTGGAACATTTCGCGAAGATCGCGCTGGTCGCAAGGACATTGGGCACGCCGCAGGAACTTCCGGCGGACGATGTTCGCAAGCTGGAGGCGATCCGCGAGCGTATGAAGTTGATGAGTCCCAGCAATGGCCATCCCCGGATGGAAGCCGTCGGCACGATTGGTGACAACGCGCCTGATCGCGTTCCGGTTAACGAATAACAGGGTGTATCGCCGATCTCGTTGACGCTAAGCTGCTGTGCAAGCTACAATTACTAGGTTTGCCTGTACTGCCAGGTCCCATCCTAGTCAGCCTGCTGCGAATGTGAGCGCGGGATTCCGATCGGGACAGCCGCTGCCGTCCTGGCGCGGTGGAGTGCAAGCGTTATTTTTAGGCTCGTGGCAGTGCTCGTGTGGCCTGTCTTGGAGGAATTATGTACGCGGTCATCCGCACCGGGGGAAAGCAGTATCGCGTCGCACCCGGCGATGTGATTCGGGTCGAGAAACTGGCTCCAGTCCAGGACGATCAGGTTCAGTTTAGTGAAGTTCTGGCAGTATCGTCCGAAGAAGGACAGGTTTCGCGCCCCAGCGGGGCCGCTCACGTGATCGGGCAAGTGCTCGGCGATGGGCGTGCTGAAAAGATTCTGGTCTTCCACTACAAACGCAAGAAGCAGTACAAGAAGCTGCAGGGACATCGGCAGCCGTTTACTGCAGTGCAGATCACCGAGATTTCCATCGATGGGCAGAGCTTCAAAGCTCCCGAGAGCGTGCTGAAGCCGCGCAGAGTTGAAAAGCCGGCTGCGGAAGAAGGCGTGGAAGCTGCTTCCAAGGCGGCGAAGAAGTCCGGTCGCAAGGCAGCCCCGAAAAAGGCTGCTGCTAAGAAAGCTGCGAAGAAGACCAGCGCCAAGAAGTCGCCGGCGAAGGGCAAAAAGAAATAAGCTTCGAAATCAAGGCGGCGCAGCGCGCCGATGAATAAGGAATTGTCATGGCACACAAAAAGGGATTAGGAAGTTCACGAAACGGGCGCGACTCGAACGCGCAGCGGTTGGGAGTGAAAGTCTTCGGCGGCGAGACCGTTCCAGGCGGATCCATCATCGTTCGCCAGCGCGGCACGCGCTACAAGGCAGGATTGAACGTCGGCCGCGGCAAAGACGACACCTTGTTCGCGAAGGTTAGCGGCACAGTGAAGTTCGTCGACAAGGGGTCGATGGGCAAGTTTGTCGTCGTCGATCCGCTCGCAAAGGCTTAAACGGAAGATCCCTCAAATCAAAAGGCACGGAGATCATCCGTGCCTTTTTCTTCTCACAGCTTTTCTGTTCTGACCTTCCCTTATTGCGGTCTGTTCTGCTGGGTAGCGGGCGAGGCAATCGCGCCCGACTGCGCTCCCGAGGGTGCACCTTCAGGATTGTTCGACCCAATTGCAGTTCCGCTCACCAACATTTCGACCCGGCGATTCTGTTGACGACCCTCCGGGCTAGCATTGCTGGCGATGGGATCGTTCTTTCCGAATCCCTGCGCGATTACATTGTTCGCGGAAACGCCCTGGCTGATCAGATAATCACGAACCGAAGCGGCACGCTCTTCCGATAACTGCTGGTTGTACTGTTCGCCGCCCACGCTGTCGGTATAGCCATCGATCTTCAACTGTAGATCGGGATAAGCAAGGATGATGCCGGCAACTTTTGCCAGCCGTTCTTTCGCAGATGGCTTCAGTGTTGATTTGTTGAAGTCGAAGAGAACGTCGGGCATGTTGGCGACGAGTCCCTGCGCGGTCTCACGAGTTTGTAAGACCTGGCTCAGCTGCTGACGAAGTTTCTCGCGCTGCTGCGCCGCTTGTTGTTCCATCTGCAACCGGGCTTGCTCGGCTCGATCAGCTTGAGCGCGAGCATCAGCAGCCTGTTGTGCCAGTGCTTGCTGTTGCGCACGAGCCTGTTCCGTCGCCTGTTGTGCTGCGAGCTGCTGCTGACGAGCCTGATCAGCCGCCTGTTGTGCTGCCTGCTGCTGAGCCTGCGCCTGAGTCGCCGCTGCCTGAGCTTGCTGAGCCTGTTGCTGCGCAGCCTGGGCGCGATCTCGTTCTGCCTGACGTTCGGCGGCCACTCTCTCATCGTTCTTCTTCTGGATACTCAACACGCGCGCATCTTCCGCCGATTGTGTTGCTGCGCGTGACGCGGTACGGATCGGCGTGCTGCCCTTTTTGTCGCTGTAGTATTCCTCAGCCTGCGTGAGAGAATCCTGCGCTTTCTGCATAGCCCCGGGAGCGTACTGCTCGGCGCCCTCTGACTTCGCAATCGCAACCGCATTGCGTGCCTGCAACAATTCCAGTGGAACTTTCTTATAGTCAGCACCGGTTGCGGGCAGCAACTGAGGCTTCAGATCCATGGTGTACTCGCCTTTTTGCAATGCTTCAAAGCGAGCGACAATCGGAGTAACTCCGCCCTTGGTCTTTTCTGTCGGTTCATTCTGGGCGACGATCATGTCGCTAGGGTGAGTGACTGAGTAGTACGGCTCGGCAGTGACCACCATGCCGAAGCTCTGCAGATTACTGGTCACCTTAATCTTGGCATGGCCATCGTCGGCAGGAACTACTTCCCCGAGGTTCGTTGCACGCCCGTCTGGAGTGATCGCCCACAAGACATAAGTGAGATATTCCGGACCGAAGGTGCGTGCGCGGTCGAGGTGATGTATATCCGCGTCAATCGCCAGACGACCATCTTTCCCCTCAACTTTCGCATCACCGTCTACCTTCGGCATCAGGTTCGTGCCTTTGAAATCGACTTTCGTGGAACCGCCTTTGTAGCGGTAATTAATCGCCGGCGTTGTGCGCTCAACCACGGTCACACGAAATGTAGGCGCTTTTCCGGCGCGTTCAGTGTAGTTGCCGCTGTTCTGAGTTGAGGAAGCCGGCGTCTGTTGGCTTGCATCGTCCTGTGCCGCCAGCGGCAAGGCGGAGACTCCAGCTACTGCTGCAATCAATAGAAGCTTTCGAAGCATGTTGTACCTGCCCTATTTACCATTTTCTAACTAGACAAGTTGGATGACAGATGGGCTAAGGTGTTTGCTCGGGCCTAAGGCCTTGCGCCGTATTGTTTTGGCGAACGTATAATGCTGGAGAAATCAGTTGCACTGGATAGAGACAACCCCAGGTTTGGAGGCAGATATGAAGGAAGAGGAGCAGAACAAGATCTCGCAACAGAATCGTCGTGAGTTCCTGAAAGTGGGCGGCGTGGCTACGGCAGCGATGCTGGCGCATGCGGCTGTTCCAACGAAGGCGCACGCTCTTCCAGCTCTGCCCGCGAATCCAGTAACTCCCGCCGCGATGCCGACGCGCAACCTGGGAAAAACCGGATACAAAGTTGGCATCTTCAGCCTCGGCGGACAGGCGGCTCTGGAGCGACCGAATAATGACGCGGTAGCCGTGCCCATCGTCGAGAAGGCTCTCGACCTTGGCGTCAACTACATTGATACATCGTCGATCTACGGTGGTCCGGACCGCTGGAGCGAACGCTACATCGGGCAGGTGATGAAGCGCCGCCGCGCCGAAACGTTTCTCGCCACCAAGACCAAAGAACGTTCGCGCGACGGATCGCTGCGCATGATTGAGGAGTCGCTGAAGCTGTTGCAGACAGATCACGTGGATCTGTGGCAATTGCATGACATCGGCATCCAGCCGAATGTGGACGAGATCTTCGCCAAGGGCGGCGCCATGGAAGCGCTGCTCGAAATGCGCGATCAAAAAGTAGTTCGCTATCTGGGCGTGACCGGCCACTTCCGCCCCGAGCCGCTGATGGATGCGCTTCACCGGCATCCGTTCGACACAATCCTCATGGCAGTGAATGCCGCCGACAAATATCACTACAGCTTTAGCGATCAGCTACTGCCGCTCGCCGTGGAAAAGCAGATGGGCATCATCGGGATGAAGGTACCGGCGCGCGGACGGCTTCTCTCTACATGGACCCCGCCTGCGATCGATCTGCAAAAGCATTCGTGGGAAGGAATGGCGGTGCAGGCGCATACCCCCGGCACGTTGAGCATGCGCGAAGCCGTGTACTATGCGCTCTCGCTTCCGGTAAGCACGATCATCATCGGCTGCGATTCGTTTGCGCAGCTGGAGGAAAACGTGACCCTTGCCCGCGAGTACACGCCATTAAGCGGCACACAGATGGCGTCACTGAATGGCAGAGCGGAATCGGTCTCGCAGCAGTCACTGTTCTTCCGCTTCTACAATCACGAGTAAGAAGAAGCACTCGGCATTCAGTAGTCAGCAATCAATGTCGTTACTCTCTTGCGACGAGTGACGACTGAATGCTGATTACTGACTGCTGAGTGCTGCTAAAATCCAGCTTTGCAGCCCTCATCTCAAAAGCAAAGTTCGGGGTTCAAAGCCTCGGCAGCCGCAGTCGCGACTGGAATCTTTCTGAGCCGCATCGTCGGCCTGGTCCGCGATCGTGTCTTCGCTCACTATTTCGGCAACTCGGACGCCGCCGATGCGTTTCGAGCGGCATTCCGCATTCCTAATTTCCTGCAGAACCTTTTCGGCGAAGGTGTCCTCTCGGCGTCGTTCATACCTGTGTATGCGCGGCTGAATGCCGAGAATCGTCACGAAGAAGCTTCGGAACTTGCCGAAGCCATCTTCGGATTGTTGTTTCTGACAACGTCCATACTGGTGACATTAGGAATCGTGGCGACGCCGTGGCTCATTGATGCTATCGCTCCCGGCTTTCACGGGGACAAGCGGCTCCTCACCATTCACCTGGTGCGAGTTCTGTTCCCTGGTGCGGGACTGCTGGTGTTCTCAGCCTGGTGCCTGGGAATTCTGAACAGTCATCGCAAGTTCCTGTTGTCGTACACCGCTCCGGTGATCTGGAACTTCGCCATCATCGGTAGCTTTTTGTGGAAAGGCGGCCACCAGGCGGAGTCCGAGCTGGCGGTTACGGTTGCGTGGGGATCGGTGGTTGGCAGCGCTCTGCAATTCCTGGTGCAACTGCCGGCAGTGCTCAAATTCCTTTGGCCGCTGCGCGTACGGCTCAAGTCGAGTTCGTCTCATGTGCAAACCGTCGTCCGGAATTTTTTCCCGGTATTCGTGAGCCGCGGCGTCGTTCAGATCAGTGCATACGTCGACTCACTTCTGGCCAGCTTCCTTCCCACGGGAGCAGTGGCCGCGCTGGCTTATGCGCAAACGCTGTACTCGCTCCCGGTGAGCCTGTTTGGCATGAGCGTATCGGCTGCCGAGTTGCCGGCGATGTCGAGTGCGATCGGGACGGCCGACGAAATCGCTGCAGCTTTGCGAAAGCGTCTTGCGTCCGGGCTGCAACAGATAGCTTTCTTCGTGGTGCCTTCGGCAGTCGCGTTCGTCGTGCTCGGGGATGTAGTGGTTGCGACGATTTATCGCTCCGGGGCATTCAAAGCCCGCGACGTAATTTATGTGTGGTCGGTGATCGCCGGTTCGGCCGTGGGGCTGCTGGCGTCCACGTCGGGGCGTCTGTACTCATCCGCGTTCTATGCTCTGCGCAACACGCGCACGCCTCTAAAATTCGCGGTAATTCGCGTTGTACTCACGCTGGTCCTGGGATACTTATGCGCATTGCCGTTGCCTCCACTGCTCGGCATCGACCGCCGCTGGGGTGTCGCTGGATTGACGCTGTCGGCAGGAATCGCTGGCTGGATCGAGTTTGTGCTGCTGCGTCGCGCACTGCATCGCGAGATCGGAGCGGTCGATTACTCAATACCGCGAGTGCTCAAGCTGTGGCTGGCTGCGATTGTGGCGGCGGTAATCAGCTACGGGATCAAGCGCGTGCTGCCATTTCATCGGCCGCTGCTGGTTGGACCCGCGGTGCTGATTCCCTATGGCGCAATCTACCTGGGGCTGACACAAGTGATGGGGATTTCAATGATCGGCGGGCTGATGCGGAGATTTACGCGTCGATAGATATGGAACATTAGTGCTCCCCACCAATCGCCAAAAGAAGGCGATAGGATGGGCCACCCGCACAGAGTCTACTTACCAAACAAACGGCACCAGCGCCTTCGTTCTTTTTCTGTATTCGGAATACGCGCCGGGAAACTGCGCCATCATGATTCCTTCTTCTGTTCGCGCACTGTAGACGAAATATCCAGCCACGCAGACCGAGGCCACCAGCCAAAATGGAGTGACGAGCGTTGAACCTAACATCGCCATCAGAAGTCCCGTATAGATCGGGTGGCGCACAAACTTGTACGGGCCCGTGGTTACAAGTTCGTGCCCTTCTTTCAGCGTCATCGGCTGTCCCCAGTTTCGTCCTAAGTTCAGCCGCGCCCAGATCGCGAAGCCGAACCCGAGAAGACAAAGCAGAATCCCTACGGTCTCGGTGGCTGGTCCCGAATGAGTGTTCCGATAATGTACGAACATTTCCTTCACGCCGGGTATGCGGAAAACCAGAATGATGACTGCGATCAGTGCTAGCCGAACGCCATTACGTTCCAGCCGGCCTTGAGTGCGGACATTCTTTTTCACACCGAAAGCAGCGATGATCCAGTAGGTGTAAAAGATAACCCAAAGAACAACGACGATTTCAAGACCTCTCATCGGTTCTCCTGATCAGTGTCGGGACGCAGTACGCCACCTGCAGATGGATACGCATGAAGTCCGCCGCCGGTTCCCGTTGGAAGCACGAGTGACCAGCCTCCGCGGATGGCACCTGGGGGAGGTACTTCACGGCCAGGCCCACGCTACCAGCGAATGCAGTTGAGGGTATAGGGATACCTCGTCGCTTTCGCTCCTCGGCATGACAGCAATGGAGGGTTGTGGTCACAACGGCTGTTGGTGGGATTACAGACGCCGGTCGTGTTTAATGCAGATCCCTCGCTCGCTGGCGCGAGTTCGTGATGACAAACGAGTAGTGCAGAGATTTCAGTCCAAGCGAGACCGAGCTAAGAACAGTTCTTCGCGGGCGAGACGCCCGTGTTACCAGCGAATGCAGTTGAGGGTATAGGGACACCTCGTCGCTTCGCTCCTCGGCATGACAGCAATGGAGGGTTGTGGTCATGAGGGTTTTTGACGCGGGTACAGACACGGTCGTTTTAAAGCAGATCCCTCGCTCGCTACGCGAGCTCGTGATGACAAACGAAGTTGTGCGATACGAGGTTGGTCTTGGGGTTCAATTACCGATTACAAATTACCCGATTAACAATTATCGGCTGATGATGCGCATGTTCTGCCAGTCGTACGCGAACTTCTTGCCGCAATCCAAACACACAATGTAATGGCTTGGGCCGCTGCCGACTGAATCCCAATCACCTGAGGATTGAGTTTTAGCTGCAGCTGAGGTAAACGGCTGGGAAGTATTCCGATGACGGCAAGACAACGAAAATAATTGAAGAATACGCTCTACCACGGATCCGGTAACGCACCGCAGCGGGTCTTACCTGTTGCCGACCCGCCGCGGCAGAAATCGTACTAAAAACTAGGCGCGAGCAGCTGCAGCTTCAGAGGCCGGCGCTTCCTTGGCTTCGCCATTGGCCTTCTGGCCTGGCTTGCGAATATCGATACCGCCCTTGAAGAATGCGCCATCTTCGATCGAGATGCGCTGGGCAACTACGTCACCGGTCAACGAACCTTCCGTGCGGATGTCCACACGATCGCTGGCAGTCAGGTTGCCGCGAACTTTGCCGAGCACCACGACTTCGCGTGCGTTGATGTTCGCATTGACCACGCCGTTCTTGCCGACGGTGACGCGATTTCCTGGCAGGTTGATGGAACCTTCCACGCGGCCGTCGATATAGAGCGATTCCGAACCGGTTACTTCACCCTTGATGACCAGCGACTTGCCAATCGTGGCCTGGTCGGTGGTGTTGAGGGTGGCATTACGGGGCGCCGTCGCAGGCGCTGGATCATAGCTTGTGGTCGGCGCCGGGGCTGCCGGACGTTGTGGTTCGGGTGTAGACGGAGTGGGGGAATTGGGATTCGTGGGCTTCCACATAAAACTTCTAATCCTTTCGGCTCTCTGGATTAAACGATTATAGACGCACGTACGTCTCCAAATCGCGCCAGACCGGAAACATGTTGAAGAGTTCCGGACTCTTTGAAATTAAAGGGTGAATTCCTCTGCCGCAACCCCTTTTTCACACCTTCGCGAAACACCGGTCGCGAAGAATTTTCCACCCACTGCAAATATTGCTTGTATTGCCTAGGTAGTAATATCGGCAGAACGCCCTAGGAGCTTAGATCAAAGCTGCCTACTACGGGTTAGGAAGGTTGACGCTCGGAACCCTGCGCCGCCCAGCTCAGAATCCGCTGCTGCGGCCGCGACGCATGATCAAGACGGTCAGAAATCCCACCAGCAGCGATGGTGACATGAGCAGCGGCCACACCACCCGGTCTTCAATCCAGCACAACAGCTCGAACGACTGCTGAGCGAACTGCTCCAGCGCTTCGGCGTGCATGACTTTCGGTTCCATTTGGCACTTCCGCGCCCCACGCTCTGGAAAAACCCGCTCTGTTGGAGTAAGTCGCGCAGTTTCCGGATTTGTGACGAAGCACAGAAGGGCGTCACTGCCTCGCGGGTATCTTCCATGTTATCTTCGGCGGCTTCACAAACTCATGCGTAAACACTTCTCGATTGTTTTCTGTTTTTTAGCCGCGATCGTATTCGGTGAAACTGCACCGCGCGCAGACGAACTTTACCGCCTTGGCGCCCAGGAGTTTGCGCAAACGCATTATGAAGAAGCGATCGCGTCGTTTCGTGAGGCGGCTCGGGCCAGCGGTGACTCCTGCGCGAAATGTTATTTCGGAATCAGCAATGCGTACCTGCGCATGGGAAATCCGTCGGCGTCGCTGAAGAATGCAGATACCGGAATCCAGCAGGCGAAGGATCGCGTCGAACGTGCGGCCGCCCACGATCTGAAGGGCCGGATTCTATTGCTCCAGGCGGGCAACAATGAAGAGAAGTTGGATCGGGCGGAAATGGAATTTCAGGAAGCAGTAACGCTGAATCCGGCGAGGGTGGAAGCGCGCTTCAACCTCGGGCTTACATTGCTGCGGGAATATAAAGACGAGGACGGGCTGCGCGAGATCCGAACCTATCTTGCGGACGCTCCGAACGGAGAGAACGCCGACTGGGCCCGTAAACTTCTGGCGCATCCCAATCGCGTGCGCGATACGTTTGCGCCGAATTTCAAAATCACCACGGCGCAGGGCGAGACCCTTTCACTCGATCAGCTCGCCGGAAAATTCGTGATTCTGGATTTCTGGGCCACCTGGTGCCCGCCGTGCATTGCCTCGCTCGGCGATTTGCAGCAGCTCCAGAAGCAATACTCCGGTCGTTTAGTCCTGATCAGCGTCAGTAGTGAGGAAGATCATCAGGCCTGGCAGCATTTTCTGGATGACCACAAACCCGACTGGCCGCAGTACTTCGATACGAATCATCGTCTGGTCAGAATGTTCGGGGTAGCCAAGTTGCCGACTTACATCGTCATCGACGGGGATGGCGCGATCGTGGAGCGCGTGATTGGAGTTGACTCAAAGACAAATGTATTCGCCCAACTGAAGACAGCTGTGGACCATTTCCTGGCACAAAACGCGAACTCACCTTTACCGTGATTTGCGACCGTCGCAGGACGTAAACTCTGCAGGTGGGGGGACGAATGCTTGACATTCAGACACCACGGCATCCAATAGAACGATGATCTCCGACAACGCCATCCTGCGCAAAATCGAGCAGCAGCCTAAACAGAACGCCGGCTTTAAGCAGCTCGTGCGCGAATTGCGTGCGCACGGAGCCGAGCGCCGTCATTTGGAAGAACGCCTGAACGAACTGGTGAAGAGCGGCAAGCTGCGCGAGTCAGAAGGGCGCTACCAGATCCCGCGCGCGGTCGCAGGCCGCAATCAGGTGATCGGACGGCTAACGATGCATCGTGATGGTTACGGATTTGTTATCCCCGAAAGTGATGAAGTTCGCGCGCGCATACAGGGCGACATTTACGTGAATCCACATGCGATCGGAAACGCGATGCATGGCGATCGCGTGCTGGTGGATATTGGACCGGTTCGTAGTGACGGGCGCGCCGAAGGGAAAATCAGCAGCGTGCTCGACCGCGCCCATCCCAGCGTGGTTGGAATCTTTCACTACGGGCGGAAGTACAACTTCGTTGCCCCAATCGACGCGAAGATTACGCAGGACATTGTGATTCCAGCCGGGGAGGAGCGTCCTGAAAAAGAAGAAGCGGAGGCCAGCGCGAAAGGACATAAGCGCACTGGTCTGGATGCACACCGCGTGGTCGGCTCAGAAGCACATCGACGCATGGAATGGGATGATCTCGAAGGCGTTGCAGTGGATGTCGAGATTACCGACTGGCCGACACCAACACAGAATCCCAAGGGCCGTGTGATGGAGATTCTCGGCTATGAAGACGATTTCGGCGTCGATGTCGAGATCATCATCCGCAAGCACCACCTGCCGCACCGCTTTCCCATCGATGTCCTGGAAGAAGCACAGGAATTCGACGCAACGATTCCAGCCACGGAGCTACGGCAGCGCCGCGACTTCCGCAATGTTCCCATCGTGACGATTGATGGCGAGACCGCGCGCGATTTCGACGACGCGGTGACCGTGCACATGCTGCCGAATGGCAATTACGAGTTGCAGGTGCACATCGCCGATGTCGCGCAATACGTGACTGACGATTCGGCGCTCGACCGCGAAGCGCGCCTGCGCGGCAACAGCGTCTACTTTCCCGACCGCGCCATTCCGATGCTGCCGATTGAGCTCTCAACCGACCTGTGTTCGCTGCGCCCGAAGGTGGACCGGCTGGTGATGTCATGCGTAATGGAAGTTGATCACCAGGGCGAAGTGCTTGGGTTCGAGTTAAGCGAGGGCGTGATCCGGTCAACGGAGCGCATGACGTACACCGACGTGAATGCGATCCTCGAGGGCGATGCCAAGCTGCGCACGCATTACGCTCCGCTAGTCCACATTTTCGACATGATGCGCGACCTGGCGACGATCCTCAATCGCAAGCGCGCGCGACGCGGATCGATCGATTTCGATCTTCCCGAGCCGGTGATCGAATTCGATGAGAACGGGCTGATGCAAGGGATCACGCGGTCCGAGCGCAACTTCGCGCATCGTTTGATCGAGGAATTCATGTTGTCGGCGAACGAATGCGTGGCCAGCTACCTGGAGAAGAAGCACATTGCGGCCATCTACCGTATACATGAGAAGCCAGATCCCAAGCGCGTGTTCGATTTCGAGACCATCGCAGCCACGTTCGGATATTCCCTGGGCGTGGGAGCGCTGCCCGTGAAGCGCATGGAGATGAAGTCCGATCGGCGCTCGCATCATCAGACTGGACGCCAGCCGACGCGGATTGAAATTCCGGAAGACGTGCACATCACGCCACGGATGTACCAGAAGCTCACAGAAAAGATTGCGGGCAAACCGGAAGAACGGATCTTGTCGTTCCTGATGTTGCGTTCGCTGAAGCAGGCGCGCTATTCGGAGGAAAACGCCGGGCATTTCGCATTGGCAGCACCGACCTACACGCACTTCACCTCGCCGATCCGGCGGTATCCGGACCTGATCGTGCATCGGTTGCTGAAAGACGCTCTGCGCGAACAGCCGGAGTTTCAGGATGGCCCGGTGCCTGTGGGTCGCGGGACGCCCGTTGGCAGCGAGCGGCCAACGGCCTGGTCCAAGCGCGCGGACAAATTTCAGAAGGACGCATCGCCGTGGGCAAAGGGATCGGCCAAGAAATCCGGCGGAAGATCACCGGGCCGCGATGGCGACCAGACGGTACTCTCGGAACCCATACCGCTTCCAGTTCTTCATGAAATCGCTGATGAATCGAGCGCCTCAGAGCGCCGCGCCGACGACGCGGAACGTGAACTGATGGAGTGGAAGAAGGTTAAGTTCATGTCGCAGCGCATCGGCGAAGAGTTCGAAGGGCTCATCATCAGCGTCACTAAGTTCGGCTTCTTCGTCGAATTGAAAGACCTGTTCATCGAAGGGCTGGTGCCGCTATCGACACTCACCGACGACCGCTATACGTTCCACGAAAACACGCGACAGATCATCGGACAGCGAACGCGAAAGACCTATTCGCTGGGCGAGGCCGTACGCGTGATCGTCGACCGCATCGATCCCGTCATGAAGAAGATCAATTTTGCTGTGATGGAAGCGGAGCCGGTTCGAGCGCAAAAGAAGAAGCGCAAACGCTCGTGACGGTTTCTCTATGGATCTGAAACTACTGCTGCAGCGGGACGCGGAAATCGACACCGCGGTCTTCATTCGATTTAAGTGTCGCTTCGCGATCGAGCTCCGACAACGGAACCTTCTGCATGTGGCCGTTATCGGCCATCAGCCATAACGTGTTTCCTACGATTGCGTAATTCTGAGTTTCCATGCGCTTGCCATCGCGGAAAACGAGCGTCGTCGCAGGTGCATCATCCTGAGGTTTCGCGGCCGCCGGCGCCGCGGATGAAGACGGAGGAGCCTGCGCCCCCTGGCTCTCCGCATAATCGCGCTGTGCTTGCTGATCCTGCCGCAACTCGGCGAGCTGCTGCTGCATGTATTGCAGTTGACCTTGCAACGATAGTTGCTGGTTATAGGCGGCCTGTTGCTGCAGGTAGTTATCGTAGTTGTTGCTGTAGGAGTCAGAATCCCAGCCCCAACCTCCCCAGCCCCATCCCCACCAGGGCCAGACCACGGCGTTTCGCCGGAAGCCATTATGGAAGCGAACATTATTGTTGAAAGGGCGAACGTGATTCACGCTGAAGTTGCCGAACTGGCCGTGGTTTGTGCCGGATGGGCGAATAACAACTCCGCCCGCGCGAGGAGCAAATCCTGCTCCTCGGGCCGGACCTGCCACCGGGTGACCACCACCCATGGCGCGAGCTCCGCCACCGCTGTGAGCTCCGCCGCCGCGCTGGGCAACGACGGGAATCGCTGCGAGCGCAAGAAGCAGAAACGCTAATAGAATCGCGCGTCGCATAGGGTTATTATACCCGCGTTCGGGAGCCAAGTTTCGAGCGTCCGGAGCCGCCTTGAGGGCGACAAATGTAATTTGTTGGTAAACGGGGTGTCGCGACTTTTCTTATTGCTCAGGAGCTTGTACCCTCTTTCAGACCGCTCGTCTCTGGCCTGACGAATCTAAGTACGTTCGTGGCGGACGCTCGAACCGCCGCATTTGATCGAGGTGACCCGCTTGCGCAATTGGTTCTGCTGGCTCGTGCTGCTGGTGCTGTGTTTAGGCACAGGCACGGCTGTGGGCGCCAATCCCGCGGACACCAAACAAGCGGTTCCCGAGGAAACCACTGCCAGCCTGTCGCCGCGCTTCATTCACTACAACCGCATGTCGTCCGCGGCTCGGCAGGCCGCCGCTCAGGGTGCCTACTCACAGGTCACGATCAATTCCATCCCGCACTGGTCGGCCGCCTTTTCGCACGATGGAACGATTTATCCCTACACGATCGTAGGCAACAAACCGGCAGCGGGCGGAATGACGCAGATCCGCACGGCGCTCGTGCCCATCTCGCTGGAATTTGACGAGTATGTCGACCAGCAGGGCAAGCCGTTGATTCTCGATGTGACGCCGGCGATCGCGCGCGTCGTCCAGTCTCCGAATTTCGCGACCTACAACTACGGAACCGGTGATGTGCAATTTGCCGACGCGGTGCAGCGCGCGCAGTTCGCGTCGTACTCGTCGCCGAACTGGCACACGCAACTGGCCCTGCCGCGCGTCCTCGCACCGGTTGTGCTGGAGGTTCCGGTTGGAGCCGCCAAGCTTTATCAATCCGCGACCGGAGTCCTGTACGCCAAAGTCGACTTCAACTTCTTCGCTTCGCAGATCAATACCATCACGCAGATGGCGAAGCTGCAGGTGGACGAGTTCCCAATTCTGCTGGCGTCCAACACGTTGCTTTACGAGAACGGCGATGCCAGCCAGTGCTGCATTCTCGGCTTTCACACCGCATACGAAACGGGACACGGCCACAACTCGATTTCTATCCAGACGTTCGCCTATGCGAGCTGGCTGGATTCCGGCATCTTTCGCGATCCCGAAATTGCCGATGTGCTGCCGCTGAGCCACGAAGTTTCTGAGTGGATGAACGATCCCTTTGTCAGCAATGCGGCGCCTGGCTGGCAGTCACCGGACGGACATGGATGCCAGGAACACATCACCACCGGCGATCCGGTGGAAGTGCTTCCGCACCCGTCGTTCGAAGTGGCGTTGAACGGCTTCACATATCATCCGCAAACGCAGGCTTTGCTGCAATGGTTCACGCGCGAGGCTCCGTCGAGCGCCTTCGAACACGCATACAGCTTCCCGGATACGTCTGCGCTGAAGACACCATCGCAGGCGTGTGAGTGAGTTGCGGCAGTGAATGTTGGGTAGCTGGTAGCTCGTCGCTCGGTCCCACGCAATGTTCTTAGCTACCGACTACCAGCTACCCGGGGTACCCACCGCTTCGACCTTCTCATTTACAATCAATCGATGGCAACGTTGACCTCCGAAGAGTTGATGGAAAAGCTGCGTAACTGTTACGACCCCGAGATTCCTCTGAACGTGGTCGACCTTGGCCTGATCTACGGCGTAACCGTGGAGAACGAGGGCGACGTCGTCGTGGAGATGACGTTGACGGCGCAGGGCTGCCCTTCGCATACGGAGATCAGCCGCGACATCCGCCAGACGCTGCTCAGCATGGAAGGCGTGAACAACTGCAAAGTGAATGTTGTGTGGGATCCGCCGTGGACGCCGGAACGCATTAGTCCGGAAGGCCGGCAGAAACTCGGCATCGAAGATTAGCGCGCGCGACAGACAATCCTGTCTGTCGGTATCGCTGGTGTAAAATCAAAGCAGTCGGGACGTGGCTCAGCCTGGTAGAGCACTCGCTTGGGGTGCGAGGGGTCGGCAGTTCAAATCTGCCCGTCCCGACCAACTCATTCCAAAGGCTTTACGCGCAATTCACTCCGTGCGCGGATTCTAAGGCGAGTAGTCTATTTCGCACAAGGGAATTTCGGCGGGAAATTGCACACAGCAAAATCTCCGAAGTGTTCCCTCGCCGCTGCGTCATACGCCAGTGCTGCCTCACGCTCATTGAAGAATGAGCCTAAGTGTTTCGCTTTCCCATTGAGTTTTATCGCCGCGTAGAACTTCTTGTCACGCTTGTGCCAGCTGACACCCTTGTACTGGCTCGACACCCCGTCGCTGCGCTTATTCGCATTCATGTTGTTCTGCGACGTTGTACATGCAGACAAGTTCTGGCGCTGATTGTCCAGTGGGTTACCGTTGCTGTGATCGACCTTGATGTTCGGGTTGGTCAGACCGAGAAGCTCACGGTGTAGATAGACCGATTTGCGAGTGCTGTGGCTACCTTTGGTCTTCCGCACCGCATAGACCTTGCCACGGCGCTTATCTACTAGTGCCCTCCACTTAAAGGCAGACAAACTCTCGTAGTCAGCATCATCCACGAGAGTTACATAGTCCTGAGTTAATCGGATGGTTTTCACTACTGTACATCTCCCGCGAGCATACCCTCTGGGTGTTCTACGGGGCGTCCCCGAGTAGCCGGATGCTCAGATAAAGTGACCTGCGCCGGTGGTGAGGCACCGGGTCTTCCAGTACGCGTACACTTTGCCTCGTCTGTGGTCAACGGTTGCACATCACTCGTACACAGATACTCGAATGAAGTCAGCGAGCTCTTTCCTAATTGATACCCAGTCGTCCAAACTGTGCTGTGGGCGATTAGTTCTGGATAATGCAGCTCAGAAACCCCGCACGCACCCCGCAAACCGGTTCAACATTCAGAACGTCAATTTCGTGCGGTAGAGACGTTGCTTTGCCTTCAGGCTGGTTTCGCTGTCTCCTTGCTGTATTCGAGGTACTAGTGGGACCCTCACGATCTCTGTTGAACATCCCAGCCAAGTGGTTACGCTGTCGACCTGCTCGTACCTTACGTATTAGCAAGAGTCGTTCACCATTTGTGTTAAACATGCCGATCTTGCTAAGACTTCCAGTGGCCGTCAGGCTGGTACGTAAACAACACGGAAAACAAAAATCACAGTGGCAGGACACGAATAGCGAAGCTATCCCAATGGGGCCCCTATTGTGGCCGGATTACGACCAGCTAAAACGTCCTTTTTGGGGCCCGGTGTGGTCGAATCCAGACTACCAACAGGTTGAGATAGCGATGCAGGCATACCACTAGATGTGGTGGTTGCGCCAGCACGCATCAGCAACTTCTCAAATTGCAGCTTTAGTGCCTGCATCCCGCGTTTCGCGGTATCCGGCATGACTCGGAAGGCCACATCCACCACAGCGTTGATCTGCTCTGGACTGTATCCGTCATCGAGCCATAATTGTGCCACGTGCGCCCAGTGATTTTGCCAACCTTTCTCGACCCGCACACTGTACTGACGGTTATTCCTGCTCGTAATTTTCGGCATGAGCTTGATGATCTCGTGGTACCGAATGGCGAGGTTGACGGCATCAACGCTGATGACGCTACGTGCGGTGTGTCGGGTTATCGGCAGCCAATCTATTTGTACCGAATAGGTGCTGCTCTTAAAATCCTGTTTGCCGCTGCGCTTCACAAGCCAGCCGTGATGCTGCAGTCGCTTGATTGAGTCCTTACATGCGGTCCGACCGACATTGCAGCGGCCCGAGAGGTACTCTATGGACGGACGAGTCTTCCCATCACCATCGGTGACGAAAAGCAAATAGACAATAATCAAGACGTCCAGCGGAGTGGCCCAGTCGGGCTTCTTGTTGGAAGCCAGAAAGTTAAAGATTAAGGCGCTGTTATTCGAATGTTGCTCTGGTCTCAATGCGGCTCCTTGGGACGATGGCCTCAAGTGGACGGCGTCCCGCGCTAGGCTGTGACTGTCTCCTTCACAAAGTGAGGCCATCGTACGCGGAAATGGGCGGGGAATTACTCTGCGGTATTACCTAGACGTACCTATGTAAACCACGTAGACGGGAAGCGATAGCGCGGCGTCGAATCTATCTGTTCGAGCGTGGCCTACCATCGTTACCCCGCGTTACTCGGGATGATCAGCCCTAACACTGAACAAGATTATTGGAGGTAGCGGCTTAACTTTCGAGAGTTTTGCTCTGGTACGCGTGTTAGCACGAAAAAATTCTCGAATAAAAATTTTTGGCACCTGCGCCGTGTGACATATCTCGCTCCGGCCCTACCATCCTTTCCATACCGCAGCTCCGATGAGACTCCACTCGAGAATCCCATGCCCGTTAAACCGCCGACCGATCACACTGGGCTTGTAGCGGTGTCGCAAAAGTCCTCCTGAATGCGGGTCTGTAAGTCACTGATTAGGCTCAATCGCTTTTCCTTGTTTTGTGTGTCGCAAATGTTATAAGTTATGATCCATGTCAAGGCTTTTATTCCGCTAGTTTTCATCGCCTTGCGACTGGTCCTGCCAGACGACCGAGAGTTTGAGTGTTACTGTGAGGAGCATGACAACCGCTAAAGGTTCTCGGGCAGCCTGCTACATCCGAATCAGCACCACGGATCAATCCACCGCACTACAGACCGATGAACTCCCGGCGTACTGCAAGGCACGTGGCTGGGAGATAGTGGAGACGTATATCGACCGTGGTGTCTCCGGCACGAAGGACCGCAGACCTGCTCTCGATCGGCTTATGGCAGATGCTAGGCGCAAGCGGTTCGATGTTGTGGTTTGCTGGCGCTTTGATCGTTTCGCACGCTCTACTAGCCATTTATTGCGGGCGCTGGAAGAGTTTTGTGCATTGAAGATAGACTTCGTGAGCTTGCAGGAGGCGATTGACACTTCGACGCCAGTGGGCCGAATGGTTTTTACGATATTGGCATCAGTGGCAGAACTAGAACGCAACATCATGCGCGAGCGATGCACGGCTGGACGCAAGGCCGCGAAGCGCCGCGGTGTGCGCTTTGGTCGGCCCACCTCCGATGTGGATGTGGCAAAGGTGGAGAAGCTACGCGCCGCTGGTGCGTCGTGGCGTGATGTAGCAGAGCAGATGGGAGCGTCAAAGGACACACTGCGGAGGGCAGTGGTAAGGGACTAAGCGATCTCACGATGAGATACGGAGCGATAGTCTCCGTTTACGACAGTAATCTTGAACTCAGCAGCCAGCTGTGACGATTCCGACGTTTGCAACTACGTAACCTGAAACCCTTTTGCGCTCATTGCGTCTAGATTCGTGCAGGAGTAAAGTTAGTTGGGTGAAGCTTCTCTCGAAGCTCGGAGTGTTTGCGCTGGCTCTGGTTCTGAGCGCAGTTCCAGGGATGGCGTGCCTGCTGCCCGCCGGGACGCTCACGGCCGCAGAGCGCGAATGCTGCAGGCAAATGGCGAACGAGTGCGGTCGAGCCGGAATGCCCAGTAGCCATGCGTGCTGCCAACGGCTGACAGGGGCTGAGACCGCCACTTTCATCAAAGCGCCTGGTGCTCAAAGCTTGACCGATCTGGCCAGTACCAGCTACGTTCCTGGGGCCATTCCGCTCCTTCTGCGAACGGATCTTTCTGTCCTTCAGGAAAGTCTTGACTTCGATGTAAACCGTCCTCCAGGCTCCCCGCCCACCATCATCTCCGTCCTCAGAATCTGATCGTCTTTCTTCACCCCGCGATGACGCACTAGTGCGTCTTTGTGTCTGTGTATTTTGCGCGGAGGAAAGATGACATCAGCCATTTATCACCGGTTCCTGTCCGGTCGTTCTTTGACATTTCAAGTCTTCGTGTTCGTGTCAGTCATTGTTGCTGGCGGGTTATTGTTTTCCGCAAAGGCGACAGCGCAGGAGGCGAATCCAGCGCCACTGTCGCCGCCGGCGGCACAAACAGGCGGAGCAGCAACTTCCGTTGCCGCGCTCACGCGAGAGGCCGAACAAAACAATCCTGAAATTGCCGCCGCGGTTCACGGCTGGCAAGCTGCCACGCACGTTCCCGAACAAGCGTCCGCTTTCCCGGAGATGGAAGTCTCAGTCCAGCAGTTTGCAGTGGGCAGCCCGCGGCCATTTGCAGGATTCAGCAATAGCGATTTCGCCTATATCGGGTTCGGAGCTTCGCAAGACCTGCCCTGGCCGGGCAAACGCGAGTTGCGCGGCAAGGTGGCCGATCGGAAGCGAGTTCTCTGCGAGAAGATTCGGAAGGGGTTCGCCGGCGAGTCATCGAGTCACTGAAGCTCAACTACTTTCAGTTGTCCTACATCCAGCAGACCTTGGGCGTCCTGAGCAGAGCGATCAAACACTGAATCAAATCCAGCAAGTCGTTGAATCGCGCTACGGTGTTGGCCAAGGAAATCAGCAAGACGTATTACGAGCACAACTGCAACACACGAAAATCTTGCAGGAGATCGCTCATCACCATCAGGAAGAAGGCCAACTTGAGGCGCGACTAAAGCAACTCTTGAATCGTCCACAGACCTCGCCTGACATCATTGCTGAACCTCTGACTTCGACTTTCCTGCTCTACAGCGATACGCAACTCCTTCATCTTGCTGAGGACAAGGATCCCGACATTCGCGCCAAGCAGCGAATGCTCCAGCGAAACGAGGCCCAGGTCGAAGTAGCGCACAAAGACTTCCGCCCCGACTTCACCGTGTCCTACATGTGGCAGCACAACGCAGACCAGTTTCGTGACTACTACGTGGCAACGTTCGGAGTTCGTCTTCCGAATCGGGGAAGGCATAAAGCAGAGCTTGCGGAAGCTGAAGAGAACCGGCTGGGTGCGCAGCAATACTTGCAGGCTCAAACGCAGCAAGCGCTTTCTGAGATCAAGCAGCAGTATGTGCTCGTTCGGGCCTCCGAAGAGCGCCTGAACATATACAAGGGCGGCCTAGTCCCACAAGCAGCCGCAACCTTCCGTGCCGGACTAGCGGCGTATCAGGCGAACCGTCAGGACTTCGAGACGCTGCTGGCCAATTTTCTCGACGTACTGAATCTCGATCTGGACTATCGCCAGGAACTGGTTGAACACGAGTCGGCGCTGGTGCGGCTCGAACGGCTCACAGGAGTGGCATTGCCATGACATATCCCTTTAAGACGATGGATCACGAGGTTTCGACCTATGCAGAGACGCGCAAGTACCGACGTGCTTTTTGGATCACATCAGTCATTGCTGTTGCGTTTGCGGTGCTGGCTGCTGGCTTCTGGTGGCACTTCGGCAGGACGCCCGCAACGGTCCAGACCCAAGCGGCGACGTCCGCCGGTACGAGAGCAGGCAGCGAAACACAGACTGGAATGCCAGGCATGTCCGAAAACCCGGCGAATGAGCAGGCCACCGAAGTTCCGGTGGCGCCCATCCAGCTTTCGCCCCAGCGCATGCAAAGCATTGGCCTTCAGCTTGGGCAGGTTGAATACAGGCCTGTAAGTGACGAAATTCGTTTCTACGGCAATGTCCAAGTGAATGAGCGGCGGCTGGCTTACGTACAGACGCGGTTTGCCGGATGGATCAGGAAAGTGAACGTGGACGCCACTGGGGATTTCGTCCGCAAAGGCCAGGCGCTATTTACGGTTTACAGTCCCGACCTGGTAACGACCGAGCAGGAATACCTGCTCGCAAAGGAGAATGCCGGTGCGCTGCAACAAAGCTCGGTCACCGGAGTCGCGGCAGGAGCTAATTCGCTGCTGGACTCGGCGCGCCAGCGGCTGCTGCAGTGGGAGGTGTCGCCGAGTGAGATCGCCAAACTCGACCAGACCGGACGCGTCATAACCGACCTGACAATCTACTCGCCAGTTTCAGGATACGTCACGGAGAAGAACGCGCTGCCCAACCTTTATATACAGCCTGAGACAAGGCTTTATACAGTCGCCGATCTCTCAGAAGTATGGGTAATGGTGCAGATCTTCCAAAATGACGCCGGCAAGATCAAGCCTGGCGACCTCGCCGAAGTCACCTTAGACGCATATCCGAACACGATCTTCCCCGGTCGCGTGGATTACGTCTTACCGCAACTGGATACCGCCACGCGCACGCTTCCTGTACGCCTTGTGTTTCCAAATTCGGGGCTGAAGCTGAGGCCGGGCATGTACGTGAATGTCAGGGTAAAAATGCCGCTGGGCAGGCAGTTGATCGTTCCCGCTTCAGCCGTCTTCCATTCCGGCACACGCAACTTGGTCTTCGTCAATCACGGCGAAGGGCAAATCGAGCCGCGAGAGGTCGAGCTTGGTCCTTCAGTGGGGGATCAGTTTGTGATTCGGAAGGGAGTTGAACGGGGCGAACGGATTGTCACTTCGGCCAACTTCCTGATCGACTCGGAAGCGCAGCTACAGGCCGCTGCTGGAGCTTTTATGCCGCCACCGCCCGGAGCCGGTGCTGCGGGCTTCGATGAATGCGTCGGCTCAGGCGCAAGCCAATGTCGATCTGACGACCGATCCCACACCGCCGCGTAAAGGCAGCAACACGGTCCGCGTGCGAGCTGACTATCTCAAGATGGAAAGGCGATCAGCGGCGCGCAGGTAAAGGTCACATTGTTCATGGCCGCAATGCCAGCTATGGGCATGGCGGCAATGAAGACCGTCGTCACTGCGGCTGATAAAGGGGGCGGCATGTACGAAGGAAGCGGCGATCTGGGTTCTGGTGGAACCTGGCAGGTCACGGTGACGGCGGTCCTAAACAGCCAAACCATAGCGAGCAAGCAGCTCTCGCTAAACGCCAGGGGAGGCATGTGATCCTTGATTAGCCGAATCATTGAGTGGTGCGCGCGCAATCGATTTCTGGTGTTTACCGGGGTGGCGGTGCTGGTGTTCGCGGGTATCTGGGCAATGGGCCACATTCCACTCGACGCCTTACCTGACATTTCCGATGTCGAGGTAGTCATCCACACTAATTGGGAAGGCGCGCCGCCCAACATCACTGAAGACCAGGTGACCTATCCCATCGTTACGGCCCTGCTTGCAGCGCCACGAGTTAAAGCGGTTCGCGCCCAGACGATGTTCAACGATTCCTATGTCTTCGTAATCTTCGAGGACGGAACCGACATGTATTGGGCGCGCTCGCGGGTCGTCGAATACATGCAGACAGATCCAAGGGCGCTTGCCCGAGGGTATCCATCCCGCCATTGGCCCCGATGCAACCGGTGCCGGTTGGGTATACGAATACGCGCTGGTTGACCACACCGGGAAATACAGTCTGGCTGATCTGCGTAGCTCTGCAGGATTGGCATTTGCGCTACGAACTGGAAACGGTGCCGGGCGTAGCCGAGGTCGCAACGATTGGCGGATTCGTGCGTCAGTATCAGGTACAGCTCGATCCCAACAAGCTGCTCGCCTACGGACATCCCACTTTCGACCGTCATGGATCGTGTCAAGTCACAGCACGAATGAGGTCGGCGGTCGCGTCCTGGAGATGAGCGGAACACGTTATTTCATTCGTGGCCTGGGCTACCTTGAAGTCGACCGACGATCTCGCCAACTGTTCCAGTCGATGGCAAAAAACGGAACGCCTGTCTTAATCAAGGACCTGGGAACCGTGACGTTCGGCCCGGACATTCGTGAGGGAGTAGCGGAATGGAATGGGCGAGGGTGAAACCGTCGGCGGTATCGTCGTGATGCGCTTACGGTCTGAATGCTCTGAATGTGATCAACGGCGTAAAGCAAGAAGCTTGCGGAAATCAAGGCATCACTGCCGTCTGGCGTAGAAATTGTTGCCGGCTATGATCGGGCCGGACTGATCCAATCGAATCTATAAAAACGTTGCAACGCGATCTGCTGGAAGAAGCAATCATCGTCAGCCTGGTGATAATTGTCTTCCTGTTCCACTTCCGCTCGGCGTTGATCCCGATCCTCACGCTGCCGATAGCGGTTGTCGCCTCATTTATACCAATGGCTGTTACTTGCACGTCAGCTCCAACATCATGTCCCTTGGCGGATTGGCGCTGGCCATCGGCGTTCTGGTGGATGCTGCCATCGTGATGGTCGAAAACGGGTACCGGCACTTATCGGAGCGACCGGCGAGCGACCCGAAGCCTCCGGGTGAAGTTGCGTACTCCGATAGTCTGGGGCCGGATGTGTCGAACGGTCCTCCCCTTGTTGTTACGTCGCCTTCGGAAAGGCGAGCGGCGCCTCCGTTACCCTGAGTCGCAGCGCCGGCAAATCCTGATCGACGCTGCCAAGCAAGTGGGCCCAGCGCTTGTTTTTTTCGCTCGTCATCATTGTCGTTTCGTTCGTTGCCGGTCTTCCTGCTGGAAGCCCAGGAAGGCCGCATGTTCCACCCGCTGGCTTGGACCAAGACGCTTCGCGGTCGGCATTTTCTTCCCTACTGGCGATCACACTGGTCCCGGTGCTGATGATCATCTTCATCAGAGGCAAGTTGCGGCCAGAGAGCTGAAAATCCGGTCTCACGTTTCACTCAGGCGCTTTATTTGCCGGTTTTCCGGCTATGCCTGCAAGTACCGCAAGACTACGCTGCTGCTGAATCTCATCTTCCTGGTGTTGACGTTCCCCTTGACGTTTCGGCTGGGCAGCCAGTTTATGCCTCCTCTGTATGAAGGTTCGTCACTCTATATGCCGACAGCGTTTGCCGGGGATATCCATCACGACAGGCTACGCAACTTTTGCAGGAGCAGGACAGGATTCTGCGCTCGTTCCCGGAGGTGGAGAGCGTTTTTGGTGCGGTCGGCCGCTCCGACAGCGCCACCGACAATGCACCGCTCGATATGTATGACACGACGGTGATGCTCAAGCCGCGGGACCAGTGGCGCCCGGGGATGACGTACGAAAAGTTGATCCAGGAGATGGACGACCGAAGTTGCAGTTTCCCGGACTGACGAACACGTGGACGATGCCGGTTGAAAACCGCCTCGACATGGCACTGACTGGGATCAAGACGCCTGTCGGAATGAAAATACAGGGGCCTAGATCTTGAAGGGCATTCAGCAGACTAGGTACACAAATCCAGCAGATTCTGTCTCGAGCAATCGCAGGTGCGTTCCATCTTTGCGGAGACGGGTCTCGCAAGGCTTCTACATGAACGTCGAAGTCAACCGGGCAGAGGCCGCGACGCTACGGCTTAACCGTCGCCGACGTACAACAGGCGGTTTAATCAGGTATCGGTGGCAATGAACATTGCCGAGAACATCGAAGGCCGCGAGCGTTATCCCATCAACGTGCGTTACCAACGCGACTTCCGCGACAACGTCTAGCGAACTGCGGCGAGTGTTGATCGCAACGCCCTCCGGCGCGCAGATCCCCAGTCGAGCAAGTAGCCAAGATTTCGTTTTCGCGCGGTCCCGCGATGATCCGCGACGAAGATGGCGCAGCTGACCGGATACGTTTACATCGATCTGAACACGAGCGACTATGGCGGCTTCGTAGATCAAGCGTGCGAATCTGCTCCGCCAGAAACTGGCGTTGCCGGCTGGATACACCTACCAGTGGTCCGGGGAATACGAGTTCGAACTGCGGGCCAGAGAGCGGCTGAAGATCATTCTGCCGGTTGTCTTTTTCGTGATCTTCATGTTGCTGTACATGGTTTTCCACTCCGTGACCGAAGCCACAGTTTTGATCTTTCCTACCTTCTACGCGATGAGTGGTGGCCTGCTCCTGCAATGGCTACTCGGTTACAACTTCAGTGTAGCCGTATGGGTCGGATACATCGCGCTTTTCGGTATCGCGGTCGAAACCGGAGTTGTGATGGTGGTGTATCTACACGAGGCTCTAGACAGGCAGATTGCGCGTCGGGAGCGACGGTGACGGAAGCCGACATTCGATGAAGCAGCGATTGAAGGTGCAGTGCAACGGCTGCGTCCGAAGCTGATGACGGTGTGCGCGGTCCTGGCCAGCTTAATACCGATCCTATGGGAGAGCGGCATAGGCTCAGACGTGATGAAACCGATCGCGGCTCCGATCGTGGGTGGAATGATCACGTCCACAATACATGTATTGATTCTAGTACCAGTTTTCTTCGTGTTGATGAAAGAACGATCTCTGCGGCGTGGCACGTTACGGTCCGGGTCCGCAGAGTAGCGGAGCAAAAGTCTGAGTGGTAAATCGTACTTAGCTGATTGCCCTCAGGTTAGCGATTCTGAACCGTGGTTGGGTCGCCGGTATCGTGGTCTTTGATTTGAAAGCGAAGAAAATCGTGAACGGCGGCAATGCCTTCCGGCGAGCTGGTCTCGATCTTAACGAGGCCGCCATTCGCAAGTGGTTCGGCTGAGTAGTGAATGGCGCTCTTCAATTCCTTCAGTGTCGGTACACCTGGCGGGGTCTGGTCATGCACAAAATGTGGGATCGAGAAGTTCCCCTCCGAGAACATCTCAGCGATGTGTTTCAGGTGCATCTGAATGGTGTTGATTTGCTCAGTGTTATTGGCATCGTTCGCGGTTACCTGAACGATGCCGCCATTAGGAGTGAGGATGAAGTGATGTGTAGTTGTCGTCTGACTAAAGCCCATTCCTGCGTGAGCTTCGCCGCGTTGTTCCACGCCAGCGTGATGAGAATCGGTCTGTGCTGCTACTGCTAACGCAAGGAACAATGCGAGAATCGGAACCATACTTTTCATGGCGCAGCATTATAACGCTGGATGCTTCTGGGCTTTGTCTACGCATCCCATCTCATTTGGCAGCGGTTCGGCCGACTGGCACCGCGGGTAGTTGGCTGGAGTCTTGTGCGTAGTAACGCCGTTGGAAAAAGAACGCGACATTCACCAATCCAATCATCACTGGCACTTCGACCAACGGCCCGATGACAGCAGCAAATGCGGCGCCGGAGTTGATTCCGAATACAGCCACGGCAACCGCAATCGCAAGTTCGAAGTTATTCGAGGCGGCGGTAAACGAGAGTGTCGCTGTTTTCGAGTAGTCTGCTCCAAGTTTGTGTCCCATGTAGAACGACACCAAGAACATCACCACAAAGTAGATCAGCAGGGGAATGGCAATCCGAATTACGTCGAGCGGAAGATGCACGATGTATTCGCCCTTTAGGGAGAACATGACCACAATCGTGAACAGAAGAGCGATCAAAGTAAGAGGGCTGATCCGAGGAATGAACTTGTGGTCATACCACTCGCGTCCTTTCGCGCGGACGAGAATGGTGCGGGTTAAGAAACCGGCAAGGAATGGAACTCCCAAGATAAACAAAGACACTCTTCGCAATTTGGGCGATTGAGATATTAACCACCGCTCCCGGTAGACCCAGCTTGAAAGGGAGTACCGTGATGAAAATCCAAGCGTAAAGCGAATAGAAGAAGACCTGAAATAGTAGAGTTGAACGCTACCAACCCGGCAGCGTACTCCGTGTCACCTTTCGCCAGCTCGTTCCAAACGATAACCATAGCAATGCAGCGGGCGAGGCCTATCATGATGAGTCCCGCCATGTATTCTGGGTATCCGCGAAGAAATACAACCGCTAGGACAAACATGAGGATGGGGCCAATTATCCAGTTCTGGACAAGTGAAAGGGCGAGAACACGCCTGTTGCGGAAGACCTCATGTAGCTTCTCATAACGAACCTTCGTGAATGGCGGGTACATCATCACGATCAACCCGATCAGCAATAGGGATGGAGGTAGTGCCAACGCTGAATTGGTTGAGAAAGGGCACGACGCCAGGTACCAGCCAACCCGCGATAACGCCAGCCATCATGGCAGCAAATATCCAGGCGGTCAGATACCGATCAAGGAAGTTCAAGCGTCTTGCTTTGTTCGCTTGTGGCATTACTCCTGTCCGATCTTTTGGATTTCTTTCTGGATGGTGAGTTTGTCAAGGCTTTGCATAGGTAACGACAGTAATAGGCCAATCCTGCGATCCAATGCGATGAAGGCCTCACGAAATGCTTTTTCAACCTGGTGGTCCGCACCCTGGACCGCAGCGGGATCAGGAATACCCCAATGTGCGGTCATCGGTTGTCCGGGCCATATCGGACATACTTCGTTCGCAGCGTTGTCACACACTGTGAAGACGAAATCGAGCTGGGGTGCGTCCGGCTTTTCGAACTCCTCCCAGCTTTTGCTCCGATACCCGTCAATAGGCAACCGGGCAAGTTCGAGTTGTCGAAGAGCGTATGGGTTCACCTTGCCGGCGGGGTGACTGCCAGCACTGTAGGCAGTAAACGTGGACTTTCCGCGACGATTAAGAATTGCTTCCGCCATGATCGACCGGGCTGAGTTCCCTGTGCAGAGAAACAAAACATTGTAGTGGTCTTTCAACTGGAACTCCTCGCTAACGAATACCGATTTCTATGCCTTCGTGGAACTGGTAGCTCTTGAACGTGCCAGCGCCGAATATGGGCGCCATTCACTGATGGTGCAGGACCCGTTCTCGATGGCCTTCTTCAGCTTTTGGGAATCCTCACTGAGGATCTCCGACGATTTGAAAGTATCGCGTAGAAAAGGAAACAACAGCTTGTGCAGGCCCTCATTCGGCTGTGCTAGCCGGTAATACATTCGGGCACCTTCACGACGGTCAAGCACTAAGCCCGAGTTCTTCAGATAAGTTAGGTGGCGAGACACGTTGGTCTGGGATGAAGCCAGCACATACTGGATGTCACATACGCACAACTCTCCATGAATCAGAAGGTTAAGAATGCGGAGCCTCGTCTGATCGGCCAAGCCTTTAAAAAGTTGTTCCAGATCTCTCATTTGTCACTCCCCCCAGATTTTACCAGCGGCTTGACATATTCGCATAGGCGCATACTCGTATGATAGCATTGGCCTCCTAAACGCGGGGAGCGTGACAGTGTGATTGCTCGAACAGCTCTAGTGACGTTGTTCCTGCTGATCTTTTGTGGGTGCCACGAACAACTCCACTCCTCTCTTGAGGAAGAGCGCCAGTCGGTTCAGAAGGGCTGGGCAGGGATGGCGAAGCTCGTAAGAACCGGGGACGTGAAGCAGAGTCGCAGTGAGGCTGAGTCGTCATGGGAGTACGAGTTTAATGGCGACTGCAAGGCCGCTATTCATGCATTCGCTGAAAGCAAGCCTTCCGGCTACGAAATGATTTACCGGGATGATTCACAGCTGAGGTTTGCCAGGTTCGACGGTCACGACAGCTATCAACTGGCAGTCACGTTCGATGCACAGGCCTCTCACAATTCAACAACAGTTCTGGTTGTCCTTCATGGACTTCCAGGTTAGCGAAAGTCTTCCGATCTGCAAAGGAATCACGACAATGACTCACATTCGTTCACTGCTTCTTTCAATACTTCTGCTTGCAACGTTCGTAGGCTGCACGAAGAAGACTTCGGAGAACTCCGCCAGCCAGACACGGCTTACGGGCGCTGGATCAACCTTCGTCTATCCGATTATGTCCAAGTGGGCATCTGAATACCAGAAGTCTAAGCCTGACTTCAGCGTCAACTATCAGTCAATTGGTTCTGGAGGTGGAATCCGACAGGTATCCGAGGGAACTGTTGATTTCGGAGCATCGGACGGCCCAATGACCGACGACCAGTTGAGTAAGTCAAAAGTGGGGCCAATCCTGCACGTCCCGGTGGTCATGGGGGCCGACGTTCCTGCTTACAACGTGCCAGGTATCACCAGCGAACTGCGATTTACGCCGTCGGTTCTCGCCGACGTATTTCTCGGGAAAATTACAAAATGGAGCGATCCCCAGATTCGGAGCGCAAACCCCGGAGTGAAATTTCCTGATATTCCAATCATTGTCGCCCATCGCTCCGATGGCAGCGGCACGACATACATCTGGACGGACTACCTTTCGAAAGTCAGCCCCGAGTGGAAGAAAAAGATAGGCACAAATACTTCAGTAAGTTGGCCGGTCGGCCTCGGATCAAAGGGCAACGAAGGTGTTGCAGGATTAATCCGCCAGACTTCCGGTTCTCTCGGCTATGTCGAACTGATCTATGCGGAACAGAACAACATTCCATTCGGGAGCGTGCAGAACTCGGCGGGCACGTTCGTTAAGGCCAGCACGGAGACTGTAAGTGCTGCTGCTGCTTCTGCCGAGATTCCGGCCGACTTCAGATATTCCATAACGAATGCACCAGGAAAGGATGCGTACCCAATTTCTGGAACCACTTGGCTGCTGATCCCCATCCAATCGCAGGATCCCTCTCGAAAAAAGGTGGTTATCGACTTTGCTAACTGGATTCTTACCGATGGACAGGAATTAGCTCCAACGCTGTCTTACGCAAAGATTCCTGCAAACATCAGTGCTCGAGCAAAGCAGGCACTTCAACAGGTCCAATGAGCTGGGAGGTCGCCCATGACAGTACTGCGAGCCGCAAAGATATTCTGGGGTCCAGAGCTGATACCTCAATTCGAATCCCTAGCTCATCGCGCCGTCGCGGAAGCCGAAGTATTGGTCGGGCTGCTTCGAGACGAAAACAATCGTGATGCGCAAATTCAAGGAGCCAAGCAGATCGAGCACGACGCGGATGAAATTGTCCATCAGATCGCCCGCGATCTAAACGTTACCTATAACTCGCCATTCGATCGTGAGGATCTGCACGCGCTAGCATCTTCGCTGGATGACGTCATTGATTTCAGCTACGGTGCGGCCGACCGAGTGGTGCTTTACAAGATCAACCAAATTCCGAAGGCAGCGATAGAAATAGCGGGATTGATTCTGCGCCAATCGAAGGAACTGAGCGAGGCAGTGTCTCAGTCTGGATTCCAGAGAAAGTGCATTCGAGCGTTGCATAGCCGTCAAGCAACTCGAATATGACGCGGATCAGCTGAAGAACTCTGCCGTCGCCGAGCTTTTCGAAGCTGAGCGTGACGCGATCCAGCTCATAAAGATCAAGGAACTTTACACACAGCTGGATTTAGCGACGGATCGAGCCAAGGATGCAGCACAGGTTATCGAGTCAATGCTGTTCAAGCGTGGCCCAGCTTAGAGCCTCGGAGGCTCAGGCAATAGAGGTGGGTACGGGCGCTCCTTGTAACGTTACGAACTTCTGAGGCTGGCAGCAAGCAACCTTGAACCGCGCCAGGTCCCTCTTCGCTTGCGCCGACTCGTGAGTCCAGGCAATCGCATCCTTTACAGTGCGCTCAGCCTTCGGATCGTTCAGGGTTGCCAACCTGTAATGAATCCATTTTCCGTCTCGCCGAGTCTCGACCAGTCCGACCCGGCGCAGATAGGCCAGATGTCGGCTTATTTTTGGTTGATCGAGATCCAGAGCCTCCACGAAGAAGCAAACACAAACTTCCTGATCGCCGATCAAATGCAGAATGCGTAATCTTGTTTCGTCCGCCAGCGCCCGGAATAAGTCTTCTGGATTGAGTGCCCGTTTTGCCATAGCAAGAGTTTAACAGAAATATATGCGCCTTGACACATATGTCCTGCATCTGTACAGTTGAACATATTCGCATAGGCGCATATAATTTCGGCCGGCGCAGGGACGAAAGAGGTGAACATGACAGCTTCCACGATCAAGACACAATTCGGTATCAAGGTGAAGTCGGTTTCTGAGGCACTCAAGGGCATTTTGGGGGAGCTGTGGAATGCGGCTGAAGAAAGCGGATTCTGCTGCGGAATCCGGCTCGCTTCGACAACTCGCGTTGAATCCATGCCCACTCCCAGCAGCTGCTGCGGTGTGAGGTTCTAAGAAGTCGATAAGGAGGGATCATGAACACTGCTGTTACTGCCTGAAAAGCCCACGTTGCCATCAACGTGAGAAACGTCAACGAAAGCATCGAGTTCTATACGAAACTCTTTGGTATCAACCCAAGCAAGGTTCGCACTGGTTACGCGAAATTCGACGTGGCTAACCCTTCACTGAATTTCACACTCAATCAGGTCCCGTTTGGTGAGCGCGGTGCTTTGTCGCACCTTGGAATCCAGGTCAGCTCAACTGACGATGTGTTGAAGGTCCGTCAGGAGTGGACGGCACGTGGTCTCATTACACGAGATGAGATGAAAACCGATTGCTGCTACGCCACTCAGGATAAGACTTGGGTCAACGACCCAGACGGCAATGAATGGGAGGTGTTCGTGGTGCTCCAGGACAACCTGCCGGAGAAAAGCATCGGCGACAGGACAGTGTTGCACTCCGGTCACGAAGATCGAAGACGCGTGCTGCACGAATGAAGCTAACGAGCCTTGCTGCGTGCAAAACTGATGGACTCGGGTGCGGGAACCGCTTTCGGTCTGTTCCCGCACCCGTGCTCGAAGGCTATTCCCTTTCCAAGTAATCGGCACGACCCGTGCACTGTCGCCTCTCGGTAGACACGAGTTTCCAATGAAATTGCCGCGCATAGGACCCCAAAATCGAGAGTATCCGGTGTAGACGTGACATGCCGAAAATGGAACGTTTGTGTTTGAAAACGCCAGCTGATCTGCACAGCTCGACCATATAAGCGCTTTGTTGATGCGGAAGATACGTTAGATAGTATGAAAGTCAACCTTCGTGTATGGGATCGATTCTTAGGTAAGGCGGAGTTGCTGGAGTTTTATAAGAAGAGGCCATTCGGACCTTATTGACGCGTTTGGACTTCCGGCGGACTCAGAGCAGGGATGATGGTCAGAATCGGGACCTTGCGGCTTTCCTCTTTGTCTGTATCCAACAATGGGCTGTGTTTAACTGCAACGGTGACGACGGTACGCTTGGGCATAGCTAATGCTGAGATGCTTCGCCCTATGTGTCCGAGTCAGGAACGAAGAACCGTATACTGTACCGCTGTAGTTTAGGGCCTAATCTACTAAACCAGAGATAGGATAGACAGGACATTTAGGGTAAGCCACGAAGGGCACCGCTTGTTGGTGGCCGAGTTGCGTTCCCGTTGGTTATTGCCGCGCTAGAGCAGACCGCGGTAGCGCAACTTGAGCGGCTGTACAGATTGCCGAACCCCGCGTCGCCAAACATAGCCTACGCGCTCTCCTGCCGCTTACAATTGTTCTACTCACGATTCCCAGGAGATGAACTATGCAGGTGTCCCTCGTTGTCAATCGCGGGACCGGGAGCATGTAGGCTCTTTGGCTTCGTCTTCGTTTCTTTGTTCACACTATGCAACGGAGTGGTGAACAATGTGACAAGCGGACGACAATGGCACAATAAAGCGACAATTCTAACGGTTATTAGAGTGGTGCTTTTCGTTGGGCTATTTGTCGTCGTAATGGTGACACCGTCGGCGCACAACTGGCTATCTAACAGACTCGGCTGGCTCACAGGCGAGTACACGCCGGACTTCAGAGGGTTACTTGCCTTCATTTTTGCTGAATCTAGTTGCCCTCTCTAATATCCTCCTGACTGACTACCACGGGAACAAGACGTGGAAGCGCACGCCGATAAGGTTGGCCATCTTTCGTTGTCCTGTTCTTTCTGATCTTTAATTTCCGCGTGGCTCGGCCTTGGATGGAGAGCCTATTGGCTTGGTTGCGCGTGGAGCACTATTAGTAATGGCCACTGAGACGATTGAGCTACTAAAGTCCATTTCCGATTGGGGAGCGGTCGTTCTATTGCTCCTGACTTTTGTATTCGGCCTTGGCGGGCTAGTCACGGGAGGGTCATCAATAGACGCCAAGAAGCCGAGCTTCGCAAATTGCGGCTCGATATTGCGCACTCTAATGAGGTAGCAGCGGGAGCAAATGAAGCAGCCGAGAAAGAGCGACTTGCTCGCGTAGAACTAGAAGAGAAAGTGGCCTGGCGTACGTTGAACAAACAACAACGACGAGGACTCACCTCAAATCTCTACAGTTTTGCAGGACAACTTGCTGAATGCTCATTCCTTTCTAGCGATATGGAAGCGTTTTCATTTTCTTCCGATATAGCAGCGGCAACTCCGGGCCGCAAACTGGCGAGTGATTCCGCCAAATCCTTATGTAATAGACATGAAGGAGAACATCTCTCCCTAACGCCGCGTCGCCATAGAACGCATTGATTTTGGCGCGGAGGTGATCAGCACGCCTGACAAGAAAGGTGTGGCTGCTGCTCAAGCCGTTGCGCAAGAACTCGCCCGCTTGGGTTTCGAAGCACGCTACACTGCACCGAACTCCACGACGCGAACAGGCGTCGAACTGTGCGGTTCACAGTGCAGCACTGGCCTCTCGGCTCACAAGGAGAAGCCTAGCTCAAGGCGGCGAGGGCGATAGAAAGCAGTCAAAAGTAGGAACCGGCGATTTGTTATTAAGATCTGAGAAGGCTCACCCGCTCATGCACGGCCTGTAGATCCGCCGTCGTCAAGGTTCGCATAGCGGCGCGTCATCTCCAGAGTCCGAATGCCCCAACACCTGCTGCAGATGGAACACGTACCCGCCGCGCCTCAGATAGTTCACTGCGAATGTGTGTCGGAAGGCGTGGAGCGTGCGGGCTGGAGCTGTGAATCCGAGCCGCTTACAAAGCAGCTTCACGTCACGCAGGACGTTTCGACGGCCTAACATCGTTTCCGTTCCGATTAGCAAACAGGAGAGAGTCCGGCTTCCGGTCAAATTGCTTTGCAGTAGCGAAACATCGCTTTTCGCAACTCGAAACTGAAACGGCACAACTCGCTGCTTGCGTCCCTTGCCGTCCAGCGTCACTAACAGATTCTCAAAGTCAATGTCGCAGACGTCTCAGCGTGAGGGCTTCGGTGATGCGGCAGCCGGTGTCGAGCAGGAACAGCACGAGCAGGTGTAGCCGCCGCTGATATTTGCTCTTAGGTTTCCACGCGCACAAGCAGCCGGATTTGTTGCTCGGTGAACGTGGGCAGCACAAGCTGTGGTTCTTTGAGTTGGGCAATTTTCGGATGCTTGCAAGCGGGACTGCATTTCACCTCGGACCCCGCATTGACCCAATGCATGTAAGTGTTGATGGCGCGGATGGCTGAATTGCAGCCGGTAGCTTTCAGTCCTTTTTCGCGCATACGGAGCACAGCGGCTTTCAGTTCATCTTGTGAGGGTGACTCCGTGCGCAGCCATTTGAGGCTGTGCTTGTACCACTCCAGCGTTGAGGGGGAGACATTCGAGAGGAATTGACGTTCGCGGATGAACTCAGAAAATCCCATAGCGGATTTCTCCAAAGCGAGTACTCAAATTTGGAGGAAAACCGCATAAACACTGGCTTTAGGGACGTGGCTCAGCCTGGTAGAGCACTCGCTTGGGGTGCGAGGGGTCGGCAGTTCAAATCTGCCCGTCCCGACCAAATAAACCGCCTTCAGCTATCAACATTCAGCTTTCAGCTAAAGATCTTTCTTTCATCGGCGTGGGCTGGTTCGGTGAAGCCGCGTCTCACCCCGCCCTTTCGCCAACGGAAGGCGAATAGGACGGGGCACCCTCAGAACTGTTGCGAACACAATTTACAATGCCCCTGCGGGCCACCCGTCCCGATGGATATCTCTTCTAAGCGAATTCGAGTGTATGTGCGGCTTCTGAACGAAGGAACAGAAGTGTTCAAACCGACGGAAGCTGTTGAGCTTGGGGGGGGCCTATTCAGGTTGATGGGCACGCCTGGTTATGATGCACATGACGAAAACTGGGAAATTGCTCCAGGCGCTACGGTTCGCATTGAAACGCATCATGGCGTCTCCGGAGATTTTCCTCTCGCTGTAAAGCCATGAGAAACCATGCTAAACGCCACAACGAAAGGTTGGGTGGCCCGCCCTTTCGCCAACGGAAGGCGAATAGGACGGGGCACCCAGTCTTGCACCCGCAGTCCAACTTCTTAGAAATTACGGCAGCACCGTCACGATCACGCGCTTATAGCGCGACAACGGCGGGATGCCTTTATCGGTGACCCGGAGGATGAAGTGAACGGTCTCCGGCTTTTCAACTTTTGGTGCGATGACCCAGACAGCGGCGGGCATATTCTCCGCCGTGTCCGTCCTGACTATCCCTTTGTACGAGCCGGCCTCCGGATAATCGAACCAGTAGAAACTAACGCTGTCGCCGTCCGGATCCGTGGCATGCGCCATAAGCTCGAACTTTTCTCCGGAGTGCACAGTAATCGCGTCCGGCTGATCAAGGACAGGAACGGGAGGATGGTTCGCTTCCCGATACGGTTTTATCGTCCAGCTCATGCGTGCGGCGAAATCGTTTTGGAAATCGTCTCGCCAACGCCAGAGCGTCGCTTTGAAGTCTTTGAATGACTTGTCGCCAGCCCGAGTCGCGCGCCCGTACTCACCCGCGACCGGCGGCGTGTAGTTGTCGATCGCGTTGGTCCAGATGGGACGGGTCTCGGTGGTGACGGGAACATCGCCAAGATATTTCGTCGTATCTCCAACGGGAGCGGCCGGCGTATAGAACTCGTAGCGCCCGCCCCAGCCGCCCCAATCAGGACGTTCAGGATCGCTGAGACCGTTAGGAATCAGCCCAAGCCAGGAGGGCGTGTCGCCTTCCATACCGTAGGCAACGTCGGGGTATGCGGCGCCCATGGGACCGTGTCCCTGCTGAATGTGCTCGGCAAGCCATTTGTTACTGATGGTTGTGTTGTCGACGCCGGGTATAAAGGTGTTGATACCCGTCCAGGTGGCCGCAGTGTAATCGCCGCCGGGAGTGACGATGTAAAACAGCTTGGGAAAATTCTTCCGCATCCAGGGGCCGCTGTCGTCCTGGTCGGAGATGGTGTAGACCCTAAGTTTGCCGACCAGGCGATCAACTTCGGCGGCTGGTTTTGCGGCACGCACTTTGTACAGTGCTTGCGCGAGCGTGTTGGCTCCTCCCCAGACTGTTATCCAGAGCGGGCGATCGTCAGTTCTCTCGAGAGCCTGGATAATCCAGTCAGACCCTTCTGAATCCTTGCCGGCGCCAACGCCGTTCATCCCATATTCAGGCCGGCCGCGCTTTACCAATGCCTGGAGCGCTGACGCTGGAGGGTAGTTCGCATCATGCTTCACCAGATTTGCATGAACCTTCGCATAGGCGCCGATCACGTCCTGGATCAACTCGGGCGAGACGGATGTTCTCTTCCACGTGGAGGTGGTGGCAACCAGACCCTGAATATCGATGACATCGGAATACAGAAGGAGGCGCACCATGCTTTGCGTGTCGTCGACTTCGGCGCCAATGTCGGTGAGGACAACCATCCGGTAGGGCTTCGCGGCTTGCATGGGCTGAGCCACAGGAGTGGTGTTGGATGCGACTGCCGCAGACAGAGAGATGGAAACACCGAGACCAATGATGGCGACTAACCGGAAAATCGCCGAGTGTTTTGTCATGGCGTGATTATCGCGTACCAGACCATTTCCAAACGAGGGAGAACCCACTTGGGCAAGTCGACTCTCCGCCTTTGTCGGTGCCCCGGACCGGTCCTAATTCACTGTCGTTGTGCTTGCATGTTTGTTACAAATGCTGCGCAATGAAAGACACGCGTTTTGTAGTTCTCCTATTGGCAGTCATACTCACGGCAGTTTCCGTCACAGCGCAGTATCCGCCCGAAGCGATGAAAGGGTTGTGGAGCGCGCAATGGATTACCTCGGCGAGCGCGCCACAGCGAGATGGTGCCGTGCTGCATTTCAGGAAAGAGTTGCGACTCACGGAGATGCCGGCCCATTTCGTCGTTCACGTCAGCGCCGACAATCAATTCTTGCTGGAGGTGAACGGTCGCGAGGTCGGACGCGGACCGGCTCGCAGCGATCTTGGACATTGGAAGTACGAGACCTATGATCTTGCGCCGTTTTTCCATTCGGGAGAAAACGTGCTCGCGGCGACGGTCTGGAATTTCGGTATCTACTCGCAGATGGCGCAGATCAGCGATCGGATTGCGTTCGTTCTTCAGGGCGACGGACAGGCAGAACGGATCGCGGACACGGATGCGGCCTGGGAAGTTGAAGTCGAGAAGGGTCTGCAGCCTTTGCCGACTCCTGCGGAGATGCAGAGGTTCTATTACGTAGCGGAGCCAGGTGAACGAGTCGATGGCGCAGAGTTTGACTGGGCATGGAATCAAACTGGCGCGACGAAGAGTAAATGGGAGAAAGCCTCTGCAATTGAAAGCGCTGAATCGCGTGAATCGGTTCTGCAGCACAACAACTGGCTACTGGTTCCCGATTCGCTGCCCGCCATGCAGATGAAATTGCAGTCTGGTGGCCGCATCGTGCGCAGGTCGATAGCATCGGCACCGAATGGTTTTCCTGACAAGCCGCTGATGGTGGCGGCGCACTCGAAGGCCAGCATCCTGCTCGACAATGCAAGCCTGACGACAGCGTATCCGGAACTCGAGGTGAGCGGAGGCGCCGGAAGCGCGATTCGTCTTACGTACGCGGAGGCGCTCGTGGATGAAAAAGGCGAGAAGGGGAATCGTAACGAGATTTCCGGCAAGCACATCGTAGGAATCTATGACGAATTTCTGCCCGACGGCGCGGAAGGGCGACACTTCGCGCCATTCGCATGGCGGACGTGGCGATATCTGCAGATCGATGTGACGACCGCCAATCAGCCGGTTCGACTGAACGCGTTTCATTCGTGGTTCACCGCTTATCCGTTTGAAGAGCGTGCGCGGTTCACCTCGGATGACGACTCGCTGACTCCGATCTGGGAGATTGGTTGGCGAACGGCTCGACTGGATGCACATGACACGTATATGGACACGCCATACTGGGAGCGCATGCAATACGTGGGCGACACTCGTATACAGGCGCTGATCTCGTACGCGGTGGCAGGAGACGATCGGCTCGCGCGGCAGGCGATTCAAGCCTTCAACGATTCGCGAATCCCCGATGGCCTTACGCGCAGCCGCTATCCGTCGTCTCTCAAGCAGGTGATCCCAACGTTCTCGCTGCTTTGGGTGGGAATGGTGCACGACTTCTGGATGTATCGCGGCGACGAAGCTTTCGTCCGATCGCAGCTGAACGGCACACGAAACGTCCTGGATTGGTTTCTTGCGAGGCAACGACAGGACGGCTTGATGGGAGCGGTCAAGTGGTGGCCATTTGTCGATTGGGGAAGAGACTTTCCCTTTGGCATGCCGCCGGAAGATGAAGATGGCGGATCGTCGATCATAACGCTGCAGTTCATCGAGGCGCTTCGTAATGGAGAGGAGCTGGAAGCGGCGTACGGGGATCGGAATCGAGCGCAAGAATATCGTGACGCGGGAGAGCGGGCGTCGCGCGCGGTTCGGCAGCTTTGCTGGAATGAGGCGTACGGTTTGCTGGCCGACACGCCCGCGCAGAAGCACTACAGTCAGCATGCGAACATCCTCGGCGTCTGGCTGGATGTAATTCCACAAGAGAAGCAGAAGGACGTACTGACGAAAATTCTTTCAACGAGCGACAGCGGGTTTAACTCCAGCGGTGCTCTTCCCGCGATGACAAAGGCCACCTATTACTTCCGTTTTTATCTGGCGCGCGCTGTGGAGCACGCCGGTATGGGAGACCGCTATTTGAGTTTGCTGCAACCGTGGCGAGATATGGTCGCATTGGGACTGACAACCTGGGCCGAAAACCCAGAGCCGACCCGTTCGGATTCGCATGCGTGGAGCGCTCATCCAAATTTCGATTTGCTGACGATTGTTGCCGGAATTCGACCGGAGAAGCCGGGATTCGCAAGCGTGAAGATCGAGCCACACCTCGGTGCGTTGAAACGCGTGACGGCGGCAGTTCCAACTTCGAGGGGGCTGATCGAGACGGAATACACGGCGACGACTAATGGAGTACGCGCGGAAATCACACTGCCTTCAGGGATGACGGGAGATTTCTTGTGGAAGGGGAAGAGTTCCGCGCTACACACGGGATATCAGGAGCTTCTGTTGCCGTAGGAAGGCTGTCGCAACAGCGCGGAAGCACCGCCCGTCTGGTCACCCAGCATGAGAGCTGCCTACGATTCATGAGTGCTGCTATCGGTCTGCTCTCAATGTAGTGCTTCTGCTGATAGCGGGCCCCTCTTCTGCGCCAAGTGTGACGCCGCCCTGCGCAGCCTCTCGCCTGACAGTTGCTCGGGGCATCTTCATAAACAAAACTTGGGTGAAGCCTTGTATCGTTTATCGTTAAGAAGTGCCTCCGACTTTACTGTGCGGTAGGCGCGCAGCAGTTTTGACCACCTCGGCTTTGCTGACGGAACGGAGCAGAATTTATGGCGTTCTCTGGAACTCATCCCAGCCTGCTTGGTGCGCTTGCCGCACGAAGCTACATCGATCCGACACCGGTGCAACAAGCCGTGCTTCGGCCGGACGCGGCCAGCCGCGATCTGCTGGTATCGGCGCAGACGGGTTCGGGGAAGACCGTAGCCTATGGCATTGCGTTGGCGCCGATGCTGCTCGGCGACGCCGCCCGATTTGTCCACGCGCAGAAACCGTTAGCGCTGGTGATTGCGCCTACGCGTGAATTGGCGTTGCAGGTACAACGTGAACTGCAATGGTTGTTTGCGGACACGGGCGCGCGCGTGATCTCTTCGGTTGGAGGCATGGACATTCGGCGAGAGCAACGTCTGCTCGCGCAGGGTGCTCACATCGTAGTGGGCACACCGGGACGGTTGGCTGATCATCTCGATCAAAAACATCTGGACTTGTCACAGATCCGATCCGTGGTGCTGGATGAGGCCGACGAAATGCTCGACCTCGGTTTTCGTGAAGAACTGGAGGCGCTGCTGGACGCGACGCCATCGGATCGCCGCACGCTGCTGTTCTCGGCAACGCTGCCCAAAGCCATCATGGGCCTGGCGAAGCGTTATCAGAAGAATGCTCTGCGGCTTGCGCTGTCACGGGAGAACGAGCCACATCGGGATATCGAGTATCGGGCGTTTCCGATTCGGCCTCGCGACAGCGAACATGCAGTGGTGAACTCGCTACGATATTTCGACGCGCAAGGCGCGCTGGTGTTCTGCTCAACCCGCGAAGCGGTACGACACCTGCACGCCAACCTTCAGGAACGCGGGTTTTCTGCGGTTGCGCTCTCCGGCGAACTGAAGCAACACGAGCGAACGAACGCGCTGCAGGCATTGCGTGACGGACGCGCTCGCGTATGCGTGGCGACGGATGTGGCTGCACGCGGTCTGGATATGCCGGATCTCGGATTGGTGATCCACGCCGATTTGCCGCAAAACCGGGAGGCGCTGCTGCATCGCAGCGGCCGCACAGGACGGGCGGGCCGCAAAGGATTGTCCGTGATGCTGGTGCCGGCACCGCGCCGTCGCGCCGCCGAGCGATTGCTGGCGGCGGCGAAGATCAAAGCAACCTGGTCGCCCGCTCCTTCTGCTGACGCGATTCGTGCGCGCGATGAAGAGATGCTGGTGCGCGAAATCGTCAGCATGGCGGAAGCTCCGGCGGAAGAAGATTTGGCCGCGGGCCGGATATTGCTCGAACAGCGAACCCCCGAAGAACTTGCTGCCATGCTAGTGCGCTCGCGCAGAGAACGATTGCCGGCGCCTGAAGTATTGAGTGATCCCGGACCGGACGGGAACGAGGCTTCAGCGAGGAAACGGCACGCTGGACCTGGAGCGAAGCGGGGCTGGCCAAAGCGAGACGATCACCGGAACAATCATCGAAACAAGGGGCGATCCAAACGTTATCGCCGCTGAATGGTAATGCGGCGATTCTGCATGGTGTTCACAACACAGCTCCGTAAAGCAGAAGGCGCATCCGTTTTGCGAATGCGCCTTGAGTCATAGATCGAGTTCAGCTGACTATCGTTTAATCTCCCATTCGCCTTCGCAGCCGTTTGCCACCCACAAGCCATATTGACTTACGCCCCAGGTGCGATTCTGGACGCATGCACTGTTCATCCGCAGCGGGTTGGCATAGCGGAAAGCGCCGTTGCTCTGGCAAAAGACCGGTCCCGATCCCTGCCTGGAGGAGCAATGACTATGTCCGTCGGAGAAGTTGCCTGCGTAGTACGCGGGCGGCCGGTCCCAGCCAGGACCGCTCTGATGATCGCGGTCACGATCACGATCATGGTCGTAATCCGGTCCACCCTGATAATTCGCTTGAGGGGTTCCCTCGCGTTTGATCTCCCATTCGCCCGCGCATCCGTTCGCAACCCACAGGCCGTATTGGCTGATACCCCACGTGCGATTCTCGACGCAGGCGCCGTTCATGCGAAGTGGATTGGCATAGCTGAAAGCTCCGCCGCTTTGGCAAAAGACCGGTCCTGATCCCTGGCCCGAGGAGCAGCGGCTATGTCCACCGCTGAAACTGCCGGAGTAGTATGCAGGTGGCCTGTCCCAACCAGGGCCCTGGTGATCGCGGTCATGATTGCGGTCGTGGTCGTAGTCTGGTCCACCCTGAGAAGTCCGGTTGTCGTAATTGTCTGCGCCGATGACGAAATCCGCGCGACATCCCTGGTCGACCCAGACTCGATTGCCGTGTCTGCCCCAGGTGCGGCCCTCCACGCAGGGCTGCTGGCTGTATTGGCGCACCATTCGAAGATCGTGCGGGTTGCCGTTCCCCGGAATCTGGCATTCTTGACGCTGGCCGTTCGAAGAACAGTTGAATTTTTGCGCGCTCGCTGGGATGCAAGTGAGAGTCAATACAAGGGGTACCAGTAACAGCAAAGATCGCTTAATACTACAAATAAGAACTTCCAACCTACACATATGTCCTCCAATGCCGCACGGATCGTGACTAGCGGATTAGAGTACCTGTATGCCTCGGTTGTTGCCATTACTCACATAGACACGTCCGGAAGGACAGCGTCGTACAGGTCGGGAGGAATCGCAGTTCGTCGATTTCTAAAGAAACTGACATAGGGCGGCGGCCTCCTCCGGGTCTAGTCTTTGTCTCGCTTCAAGGCACGGGCCCAAGCGAGGGTTTTTGCGTGTGAGGTGTATACTTCCCGCGCTCACGATCTGGGATAGGGTAGGGTCGCTGAAGAGCGCGGTGGTTTAGTTCCAGCGCATGCGTCGATTTCCGCCCGCCACAGACAATCGTAGCCGCGCGAGCATAGATGCCGGAGGAAATAGAAAGATGTCGCTTGCCCTCAAGACCCGCGAGGTAGGAAAAGTGACGGTAGTGCAGTGCAGCGGCCGAATTGTGGCTGGCAGTTCGGCGGAATCCCTGCGTGCTTTGTTAGTTGTCAAGACGAAAGGGCAAACGCGTTTCGTTCTGCACCTGGGCGAAGTGCACTTCATCGACAGCAGCGGATTGGGCATGATGGTGCGGCTGCTGACGATCACTCGAAAGTCGCAAGGCGATCTGAAATTGTGCAGTGCCACTGGAACAATTCAGAAGTTGCTGGAGATGACCAACCTGCATAAGCTCTTCGAAATTCACGAATCCGAAGAGAGTGCGATTGCGGCGTTCTACCGATGCGGCGCCCGGTCTGAAGATACTGTCGTCTCCGGTCCCCTGGTTTTGTGTATCGATCAGAGCAGCGAAGTTCTGGCGTACCTGCGCGAGTTACTAAAACGCGGCGGATATGAGGTACACACCAGCAGCAGCCTGCCCGATGCGATGATTCTGCTGCGTGCGATGCGGCCAGCGGTCCTGCTCCGTGGGCCGAATCTTGCGGGTTCAGCCGCAACCCGGCAGTCGCTGCAGGCCGCGTGTGAACGCATGGTCGTGGTGGAACTGGGCAACGAGTTCTCCACCCTGCACGCTGGCGAGGCCGGAACAGCATTGCTCGCGAGCATCCAGGCGAAGCTGCAGTCGGAACCGGCGTCCTAGCTGTTCTTTAATGTTCTCTGTTGCAGATCGTCCATTCGAGGAGCGCTTGCTCCGAGCTGCGAAGCGCGACAACGGGTACGGAATTTTTTACCGCGATATACGCCGCTCGCAAAGGATGCAGTTCGGCCCGAAGAACTATGGACCACCGCCGTTAGAGCGGGTGTTGTTTCACGGGGTACTTCTTGAACATTTCGGTCATGATCTTGTCTACTTGCTTCATCTTCTTATTGGTCGTATCGGCGACGGCTCCAGTGGCTTTTCCGACCCAAACCAATTTGTGCTGCTGACGATCAAAAAGGTGAACCGCCAGCGTTCCCTTTTGCACGGTGAAAGCCACGGGAGGAGCGATGGTTCCGCTGGAGAAGGGCGTGTCTCCGGGCAAAGGCGTGCCCCCGTACATCGCGTAGGTGGGATCGGTAGCCTGGTTTAGTTGCAGATCGGTATTGCTGGCGGCGTGATAATTCACCAGCAGGTCGGCAGACTTGGGATCAGCGATCTCCGCCAGGCCGTTCTCTTTTAAGTGGGAATCGATGTTGTCGCGGATCAACGTGTTCCATTGCGGCGACGCGACAGGCGTTCCTGGGACCCACGCGTATGTTTTGAATTTCGAGAAGTCTTCGTTCTTGTCGTAGGTGACCTTAACCTTCTGCGCGAGCGCGCAGGGGACAATAAAGGTGAGCATAAGGATAACTACCAGCGGTCGTGTCGGCCTCATGATCGATTTCTCCGTATTGGTAAGCCGCTTCACGATAGGACAAAATAGAGCCTTGATCTATGAGTAGTTTTACCAGTGGGATCCGGCGGCTTCATTCCCTGGCCGCACTGATGGCGTTCCTGGCGCTCGCGGTAGCTTCTGCCGCGATGGCCTTGCAGACGGATCAGCCTCACCCCGGAGACGTGCAGGTCCCGGGCAAGGCGGGTGTTCCGGTACTGATGTTCGCCTCGGATCGGCCCACGAGCGAACTGGCGGCGCTGCTTTCCCAGCCGGGAGTAATGTCGGACCTGAAGTCGTTGCATGCTGGGATTGCGCTTGCTCTTCCAGATCTCACTTCCGAGCGAGCGAACATTGTTAAACAGCTGAATGGTGCCGGAATTCCGGTAACAGCATGGCTCACGTTGCCTGTGGAGCAGGGATATTACTTGAATGCCGAGAATGCCGGAGCGGCGAGAGAACGCTTCGCAGCATTCGAAAGCTGGAGCGGGGCTAGTGGTCTCCGATGGGCCGCGGTCGGCCTCGACATCGAACCGAACATCCGGGAATTTGCGGCTCTGCGGAGCAGCAAGTTGCGGCTGGCCGGCGCGTTACTACGCCGCTACTTTGACCGCAGACGAGTGCTACGCGCGAGAGAGTCGTACGCCGCACTGATCAAAGAAATTCAATCGCACGGATATCCAGTAGAGACCTACCAGTTTCCTTTCATTGCCGACGAGCGGAAGATGCACTCGACATTACTCGAACGGCTTGCGGGGATCGTAGATGTGAGGGGCGATCGAGAGGTCTTGATGCTCTACACCAGTTTCAATCCCGCAGTGGATTCGGCGCTGATCTGGGTATATGGGCCGGAGGCGCAAGCGATCGCGGTGGGTAGCACGCTGGGTTCGGAATCGGATCCTCACTTTACGCCGCTTACCTGGCCGGAGTTTTCACGCGACCTGATGGTCGCGCACCATTTTACGGACGTTATCGGCGTCTATAGCCTGGAAGGCTGTATTCGCCAGGGCTTTCTTCCTCGCTTGCGGACGATGAATTGGAATCAGCCGGTGGTAATCCCAGCAGAGTCGGTACGCAAAGCAACACAGCTTCGAGCGCGAATCCAAAGAGCGATCTGGATTGGTTCGCATCTTCCGTATTTCATTGCGGTTCTCCTGGTATGTGTTGTTGTCGTGATCGTCATTTGGCGACGAAGACGCCGTAGTCTGGCAACAGTCATCCCAATGCCCGCCAGTTCCTGATACGGCGTCTGTTCGCAATGGAAAAGCGACCATCGTTCTGATAGCGTGCTGCTGTTATGAGCTCGCAAAAGGGCGTGTTGATGTCGGTGGAAGGCCGCGTTGCGCTGATCTCTGGTGGGTCGCGCGGTATTGGAGCGGCCACGGTAAAGCTATTCGCGGCGGCCGGTGCCAAGGTGGTTTTTACTTATCAGAAGGCACAGGCGGCGGCCGAACGCCTGGTGAAAGAGTGTGGCGCAGATCGGTGCTTCGCCATGCAGTGCGATCTCAACGGCGTCGAGTCAGCCGGCAAGCCGGTCCAGGCAGCAGTCGATCGCTTCGGCAAGCTGGACATATTGGTTGCGAATCACGGGATCTGGCCGGAAGAAGACGTTGCCGTGGAGGAGATGACGCCCGGGCATTGGCGCCAGACGCTGGCGATCAACGTGGATGCCGTATTTGGGTTGGTGAAGTTTTCCGTGCCGGAGTTGAAGAAGACGGGCGGCCACATCGTGCTGGTCAGTTCCACTTCCGGCCAGCGTGGCGAGGCCTATCACATCGACTATTCGGCGTCGAAGGGCGCGATTATCAGCATGACCAAGTCGCTATCGTCGGAGCTGCTGAAATACAACATCCGGACGAATTGCGTGGCGCCGGGTTGGGTGGAAACAGAGATGTCGGCTGCAACGCTGGCGAAGCCGGAGGCAGGAGCGCAAATCCGTGCGACGATTCCCCTGGGCCGAGTCGGCAAGCCGGAAGAGATTGCCGCGCCGATTCTGTTCCTGTGTACAGAACACGCAGGTTTTATCAGCGGCGAGATTTTCAATGTGAATGGCGGCGCAGTGCTGGTTGGATGAGTGGCTAGCGGTGCAGCATCATCCAGATGCGGAATAGTTCCAGGGCCACGACAAAAATGCCCAGGCTGAAGTAGATGTTGTAGGCGGCCTGGCGAGATAGAACTGGGACCGGAATACCGCGCTCGCGAAAGGCAATGATAAGTACGCGCTCGTGTTCAAGAATGAAATCGGCGATCTGCTGATGGAAGTAAACCATCATCAGGCCAAGCATCAAGCGCGCTATCTCGAATACCATCTCCGACATCGTAGCCACCCTTACTCGTGCTCTCAATCAGCGAAACTACTTAGAGGCTGCAGCATTCCTGGTGCAACTAAAAATGTCCGGCCTCGCCGCGCGTGCTAAAATTCAGCTAACTGATTGTCAGTTCCCTCATGAACTCCGACCTAGCAAATCTCATCGAACTGCAAAACGCCGACGCCGAAACGACCCGCCTGAAAGCTGAAATAGCTGCTTTCCCTAAGAAGGTCGCAGTGATCGAAGAAAAGCTTGCCGGGTCCAGAAGCCAGCTGGAAACGGCGAAAGCGGCTCTGAAGACCGACGAAGCGAATCGTCGCAAGTATGAAGGTGAAATCCAGAACCTGCGGCAAAAAATTTCCAAGTACCGGGATCAGATGCTAGCGGTGAAGACGAACCAGGAATACCGGGCTTTGGGTACCGAGGTGGAGTTCGCCGAGAAGGGCATCGCCGGTTTCGAGGACAAGATTCTGGAAACCATGCTGGATGCCGACGAAAGAGAGCGCGATCTAAAGCGGGCCGAAAGCGAGCTAAAGGCGCATACGGCGGAAATTGAGAAGGAAAAAGCCGAAGCCCGAGCACGCACCACCGAGGACGAGAAAGCCCTTGCCGAGTGGGACGCTAAGCGCAACCAGTACCGCTCCGGCGTCGGAGCCGAATTATTACGGCACTATGACAGAGTTCTGACATTTCGGGGTAGCGCAATCGCTGAAGCTAGAGACCACAAGTGTTCGGTGTGCCAGGTAATGCTGCGGCCGCAGGCCTATAGCGAGGTGATGACGAATGAACGAATCATCATGTGCGATTCCTGTAACCGAATTTTGTATTTCGTTCCCACAGTAGAGCCTGACCTGGTGAATGAAAAGCCACGGCAAGTCGCCCCCCGCCCAGAGGCAGACGCCGCCGCCCAATAGCGCATCGCACTCTGCGGGAGGCCGATATGCGTAGCGTCGTATTCGCTGTTTTCTTTGCAATAACCCTGAGCTTCCCCTCATTCGCACAAGTTGACAAGAACATAACGACGCGAGCGACGCTCAATGTATATGTCGAATTTACAAATGAGCGCGCTCTCGGTGACAGCATCGACGTACGCGTGTATCAACGCGGGCAGATACTTTTCGGCGAAGGCTTCACCGATGAGCGTGGCCGTGCAAGATTCGACCAGGTGCCGGCCGGTTACTATCACGTGGAAGTTCAAGGAACCGGGATAGAGAAGACCGAAGGAGCCGAGTTTGAGATCCTGGATATGGAAGGGTCTCACACGGAGACGGTTAGGGCGAAGCCGGCGATGGATGCGAACGCCGGCGACAAAACAGCTCCCGCGGGGAGCAGTGCGACTGTCTCCGCTACCGAGTTGAAGATCCCCGAAAAAGCTCAGAAGGAGTTCGACAAAGGCATGGATGCGTTCGCTGCTGGAGACAACAGGAAAGCCGAGGAGAGCTTCAACAAGGCTATCGAGGAGTATCCAAATTACGCGAATGCCTACAGTAACCTCGGCGTGCTCTACATCAAGCTGGGGCAGCAGGCGAAGGCGAAAGAAGCGTTTAACAAGGCCGTTACTGTCGACAGCAAGTTCGTTCCCGGGTATGTCAATCTAGCGCGACTCTCGTTCGCGGCACACAGCTACCCGGAGACTGAGAACACACTGAATAAGGCACTCGCAATTTCTCCCGACAACCTCGATGCGCTGGCAATGCTGGCTACCACCGAATACATGAGTAAACAGAACGACAAAGCCTTAGCGAATGTGCGTCACATCCACTCGTTGCCCGGACACGAGCCTTTTTCAGGAGTTCACCTGCTCGCGGCGCAGATCCTCATGGAGGAAAACGAGCGCGACCAGGCGATCGATCAATATATTGCGTTCCTGCAGGAGAGTCCGAACGATCTACGCGTTCCTGCAGTGCGAAAAACGCTCGCACAGATGAAAAATACCCAGCATTAGCCGGCCCAGTCGCTGTCAGGCAGGTATTTTTCAGCCTGCAGGAGAAAACCGATGCGTCGCTCCGTGTTAATCGCCACCTTGTCGCTCATGCTTGTCTCTGGCGCGTTTGCCCAGCATCAACGGCAGGCTGAATCGCCGTGCGACCTTAGCGTCCACGTGCGCAACTCGCAGGACCGCAGCTTCGATATACCCTTACAAGTTGAATTGCTATCGCCGCAGGGCACCCCCATGATGGCGGTTCATGTCAGCGGCGAGACTCCCGCCCAGTTCCAGGTGATGCCCGGTAACACTGTCAAAATAAGAGTCTCCGGCATGGGGGTGGAGACGACCACGTCCGATAGTATCTATATCTACCAATGGGAGCATTCGCATTCCGAAACGATCAACGTGAACACGCTGGAAACGAAAGAGCAAAACAAGACACCTGGCGAAACTTCTCCCACCGTATCGGTAGCCGAGATGAATGCTCCTCCCAAAGCGCGCGACGAACTGCAGAAGGGCACCGATGCTTTCCTGAAGGGAGATCTGAAGAAGGCACAGGAGCGATACGAAAAAGCAGCGGCGATCTACCCGCAATACGCGCGTGCTTACACGGACCTCGGCGTCATCGCGATCAAACAGGGAGATCGTGCGAAGGCACGCGAACTGTTTTCCAAATCGATCAGCGTCGATGAAGGATTCCTCCCTGGATATGTGAATCTCGCGCGCATGGACTTTCAGGATCGCAACTATCAGGAGTCGGAGAAGTTGCTGGGGAAGGTGATGTCGGCGAATCCGTCGATCCCGGATGCACTCGCGCTGCTGGCGAGTACCGAATTCATGAACAAAGAGTACGATAAAGCTCTAGCGGATGCGCTGCGAACACACCGCTTGCCTAACCACGAACAGTTCGCCGACATTCATCTGGTGGCTGCGCAGGTATACCAAATGAAGAACCGGCAGCAGGACGCAGTGGCGGAATATCAGCTGTTCTTAAAAGAGAGCCCGAATAGCCCGCGAGTCCCCATGGTTCAAAAACAGGTAGCGCAGCTTCAGGCAGGATCGCACTGACCACAGTCGGAAAAGCTCAAACCGCTAACGCCCTGGTTGTGATCAACCAGCGCGCCGCCGCGCGTTTGCGTCATGGGCATGTGTGGATCTATCGCAGTGACGTGATCGAGAACGCAGCCGAGCAGCCCGGCTCACTGGTGAGTGTGGCCGATGAGCGCGGAAACCTGGTGGGCACGGCCTTCTATAGCGCGAGTTCGCAGATTGCGTTGCGGATGATTTCTTCCGGGCGAGTCGATTCAGGCCAGCTGGTACCACTGATTGGCGATCGACTGAAGAAAGCGATCGAGCTGCGCCGGACTCTGGTTCATGACAGCGATGCCTACCGGCTTGCGTTCAGCGAAGCCGACCAACTGCCGGGAATCATCGCAGACTGTTACAACGACGTGGTAACGGTCCAGTTTCTGACGCAGGCGGTGGATCAGGAACAGACACGGCAGCTTGTGATCGATACGTTTGTCGGAGAGATCAGGCCAGATTCGATCGTGGAGCGTGTTGACGAGCGCATTCGCGAATTGGAGCAGTTGCCGCCGCGCGAAAATCAGGCGCTTTATGGCAAAAAGATGTCGACGATCTTTACCATGAACGGCGTCCGCTTTCACTACGACGCAAGAGCGGGCCAGAAAACCGGCGCCTTTCTCGATCAGCGTGAGAATTACGCGGCCGCTGCCCTCTACGCTCACGGAGAGGCGCTCGACGTGTTCACGTATCAAGGCGGCTTTGCACTCCATCTCGCAAAGGTATGCAGCAGCCTGACGGCAGTAGACAGTTCGCGTCCCGCGCTGGAGACGGCTGAGTCGAATGAGAAGCTGAATCCCGGCGCGCCCGAGATTGAGTGGATGGAAGCGAATGCCTTCGACTTACTCAAAGACTATGCCGGGGCTGGCCGGCAGTACGACACCATCGTTCTCGATCCGCCCGCGTTCGCGAAGGGTCGAAAAGATCTTCCGGCCGCACTGCGCGGATACAAGGAAATCAATCTACGTGCAATGCGCATGCTCCGTCCCGGCGGTATCCTGGTGACGTGCACTTGCTCACACCATGTGAGCGAGGACGATTTCGTCGGTACGCTGCGCTCGGCTGCTGTCGACGCCCGGCGCACCTTGCGTATCCTTGAAAAGCGTGGCCAGGCCAAGGATCATCCGGTGCTTCTGACGGTGCCGGAAACCAGCTATTTGAAGTGTTTGATCCTGCAAGCCTAGCCTTTTTAGTCGACTTCGTACGCGGCCCCAAGCTTGCGTTCATCTTCTGGGCGCGGACGTAATCAAACTACAAATCATTAGAAACAAATAAGTTAAGTTCATTCAACAAAGTCGAAACCATTTTCAGCGACAAGCATCAAATCACATTGACAGTAACACGCTAAGATTTTATGATTGCTTAACGCTAATGCAAAACGCGCGACTGAGGCAATCAGGTGCAGGTCAGCGGCGGCTGGCAGAAAACCATCGAGGCGAAGGTGCCGGCAAGGTCTGCATAAAACCCATTCTCGGAGTTTCATAACCGCCCGGCTGAAGCCGGCGGAGTTCAGCAGGCGGGAGGCTCAATGCCTCCCGCAATTTCTTGTACGAGAAGCAAAAAAAGGAATCAAATCGTAGGTCGTCACCCCCAAGAGGGTGGCTGAGAGTTCAATATGGCAATTCGTTGGGATAAGACCACAGTAAAGACACAAGAGGCGATTCAGCGCGCAATCGAGCTTGCCTCGCAGAATGGCAATCCGGAGCTGCAGCCGGTGCACTTGCTGGCGGCGCTCGTCGGCGATCCGGAAGGCATCATCATTCCGGTGCTCGAGCGCGTTGGCGCGCAGCCGCAACAGGTACTGGCAGAGGCCACGCGCGAGATCGAACGGCTGCCGAAGGTTTCAGGCTCGGCCGCACAGCCGACGTTATCGAACGCGGCGCAGAGCGTCTTCGATCAGGCCTTCAAAGAAGCCGACAATTTCAAGGATGAGTATGTTTCGACCGAGCACCTATTGCTCGCGTTGACGAAACAGAAGGGCAATGCAGCGCAGACGATTCTCGCCCATGCCGGCGCCAGCTATGACGCAGTGCTCAAGGCGCTCACCGCGGTGCGCGGGAATCAGCGCGTGACCGACCAGAATCCCGAAGCAAAGTATCAGGCGCTGGAGCGCTATGCTCGCGACCTGACTGAACAAGCGCGCCGGGGGAAGCTCGATCCCGTGATTGGCCGCGACGAGGAGATTCGACGTGTGGTGCAGGTGCTGGCGCGACGCACGAAAAACAATCCGGTGCTGATTGGCGAGCCTGGCGTTGGCAAGACCGCGATTGTCGAAGGACTGGCGCAGCGTATTGTCGCCGGCGACGTTCCGGAGGTTCTGCGCAATAAGCGCATCGTGGCACTGGATCTCGGGTCGATGTTGGCAGGCGCGAAATATCGCGGCGAGTTCGAAGACCGGCTGAAGGCCGTGCTGAAAGAGATTGAGGAGTCCGATGGAAAGATCGTTCTATTCATCGATGAGCTGCACACGCTGGTCGGCGCAGGCGCCGCCGAAGGCGCCATTGACGCCTCGAACATGCTGAAGCCGCAACTGGCGCGTGGTGAGCTGCGTTGCATTGGCGCGACCACGCTGAACGAGTACCGCAAATACATCGAGAAAGATGCCGCGCTGGAACGCCGCTTCCAGATTGTCTATGTAGGCGAGCCGACGGTCGAAGACACCATCGCGATCCTTCGTGGATTGAAGGAGCGCTACGAGGTTCACCACGGTGTTCGTATCAAGGACTCGGCGATCGTCGCGGCCGCGACGCTGTCGCATCGCTACATCACTGATCGCTTCCTGCCGGACAAAGCTATCGACCTGGTCGACGAAGCCGCGGCCGCCCTGAGCATGCAGATCAGCTCCGTTCCGGCAGAAATTGACGAGATGCAGCGGCACGCCACTCAGCTTGAAATTGAGCGACAAGCGCTGGAGCGCGAGACCGATCCGAATTCCCGCGAACGCTTGGCCGCGGTCCAGAAGGAACTGGCGGGACTTCGCGAGCAGATCAATGCTCTTCGCGCTCGGTGGGAGCAGGAGAAGGCGAGCATCAATCGCATACGCGAGCTAAAGGAAAAGATCGAACAGTTGAAGCTCGATCAGCAGAATGCCACGCGTACGGGTGATTACACCCGGGCTTCGCAAATCCAGTATGGCGACCTGCCCAACACGCAGGGCGAGCTGGACAAACTCAGCAACCAGATTGACTCGAGCGCCAGCGGTTCGCGCATGCTGAAGGAAGAAGTCGACGACGAAGACATCGCGCGCATCGTCTCCAAGTGGACCGGAATTCCGGTTACGAAGATGCTTGAGGGCGAGGTCAAGAAACTCCTCGAGATGGAAGATCGCCTGCGCCATCGCGTGATTGGGCAGGACGAAGCGCTGGAGCGCGTCGCGAATGCTGTGAGGCGTTCACGCGCCGGACTGAGCGATCCGAATCGACCGATTGGATCGTTCATCTTCCTGGGGCCGACGGGCGTCGGCAAAACTGAAACAGCGCGTGCGCTCGCTGGGTTCCTGTTCGACGATGATCACGCCCTGATTCGCATCGACATGTCGGAGTACATGGAGAAACATTCTGTATCGCGCTTGATTGGCGCGCCTCCTGGATATGTTGGCTACGAAGAGGGTGGACAGCTTACGGAAGCGGTGCGTCGCCGGCCGTACTCGGTGATCCTGCTGGATGAGATCGAAAAGGCGCATCCGGATGTGTTCAACATCTTGCTGCAAGTTATGGACGATGGCCGCTTAACCGACGGGCAGGGTCGCACGGTGAGCTTCAAGAACACGGTGCTGATCATGACGTCGAACATCGGGTCGTCGTACCTGGTGCCGCCAACGGAAGTGAACCTGAACGGCACGTGGACGACCGAGAAGGACGAGGTAAATCGCCAGGCCGAGGCGCGCAAGAAGGTGATGGAGGCGTTGCAGGCGCACTTCAAGCCCGAGTTCCTGAACCGCGTGGACGACATCATCATCTTCAACCCGCTCGGTAAGGAGCAGTTGGCCAAGATCGTCGAGCTGCGGCTTGAAGACCTGCGTCGTCTGCTGGCTGACCGCAAGATCAGCATCGAGCTGACGGATAAGGCAAAAGAGCTGATCTTTGCCGAAGGCTACGATCCAGCGTATGGAGCTCGCCCGTTGAAGCGCGCGATCCAGCGCATGATCCAGGATCCGCTGGCGATGCGGATTCTCGACGGCGAGATCCTGCAGGGGGACCACGTGGTGGTTGACGCCGATCTGGGCAAGCGCCAGATGGAGTTCAAGGTAAGCCATCGCGTGGCACAGCCCGAGCCGGCCACGAAGTAGCTTCCCTCTTTTTGCACCGCGGTGAGAATCAAGCTTCGAGTTTGTATTTCGTCGAGGCCAGCGTATAGAGCGGCCGCCAGACCATGCGATTGATGGCGACGACCATCAGCGCCATCACCACGGTGGCCGCCAGCAATACGTGAAAGTTGCTGCGATTCGTTGCGTCGCTGATTACCGCTCCCAGTCCAACCGTCGATATCGTCTCTCCTCGGAAATGGAAATACTCGGCGACGATGCTGGCGTTCCACGCTCCGCCCGACGCGGTGACGAATCCTGTCACCAGGTAGGGGAAGACGGCAGGGAGAAATAGCCTCCGCCAGCGCTCCACTTTGCTGAGCCGGAACACCGAGCAAACTTCTTTCAGATCGGTAGGAATAGCCGAAGCTCCGGCAATCACGTTGAAGAGGATGTACCACTGCGTTCCCAGCAGAAGAAGGACGATAGCGCCGATTCCGAGCCCGCCTCCGAGACGAATGAGAACTAAAAGCACGATAGGGAATAGCGCAGTCGCTGGAACCGAAGCCGCGATCTGCGCAATCGGTTGAGCGATGGCAGACAGGCGGGGTCGTAGTCCGATGTAAATGCCGACCGGCACGGTCCACAGCGCCGCAAGCAGCAAAACCAATTCCACACGAAGAAACGTAGCGCCTGCGCCGAGCAGGATGTTGCGCCACTCTGGCCACCGGACTCCGGCGATCATGGCGAACATCCGCACGACGCCATAGAGCAATGCCACGATTACGATGACCGCGATCGGATACCAACTGACTCCCGGGCGCTTCTTTGTTTCCTGTTCTGCGGTGTGCGCTTTCGCAAAACGCCGCATCAACGCCTCGCGAGCAGGCGTCGTCGTCCACTGGGAGGCCAGCGACAGCAGGTGAGAACGCCGCAGCAGTTCAAGTATTGGTGAAGTCGGAGCCTCGGCGGCTTCTACCTGCTCGACTTTGAATTTCTGTGCCCACGCGATCACCGGCCGCCAGATCAGCTGATCCATCAGCACGATGACGAGGATCATCATCCCCACGCCCGAGAGGATCGCGCGCGTATTGCCTTCGTTGGCTGCCGTTTGCAGATACGAACCAAGCCCAGGCAGGCGCAGGTCACGATCGCCGAGCACGAACATCTCGCAGGCCATCAGGAAGAACCAGCCGCCCGCAACCGACATCATGGAATTCCATATAAGGCCGATGGATGCGAACGGAAGCTCCATCTGTACGAAGCGCTGGAACCAGCTGAAGTGGTAGACCCGCGCCGCTTCGCGCATCTCGCGGGGAATGTTTTTCAGTGACGAATAAAAGCTGAACGTCATGTTCCAGACCTGGCCGGTAAAGATCAGCAGGATCGAACCGAGCTCAACTCCCAACTGGCGCGTGGGAAACAGCGAAACCATGGCGACCATCACGCCCGGCAAAAAACTGAGGACCGGAATCGATTGCAGCGTGTCGAGCAGGGGGATCATCAGGCGCTCGGCGCGTTTGTTGTATGCGGCGACGTAGCCGTAGATGAGCGTGAACACCAGGCTGAGCGCGTAGGCGGCGGCGATGCGGATCACCGAATAGAGTGCATATTTCGGAAGCGCGCCCGGAGCGAGGCTGATCTCCGCCTCGGTGTTCATCGGGCCGATTCCGTAATGCGCGAACGAAACGATACCGTAGAAGACTGCGAGCCCAGCCAGCACGATCGGCAGATCGCGCAGGAACGAAGATCCGGCGGGAGTGATTCCCCACGGGGGAGTGCTGGTGCGCGTATTAGCCTGGTCCGCCATCAGCTGCGCTCGCCAGAAGTCTGTTCGCTCACGCCATTTTCGTGCAGGATCAGCCGCTCGTCTTCCGAATCGTAGGTGAAGATTTCGGCGTAGCGTCCCCAGTTGAGAGCGGTATCGATCTGCTGATTCACTTCCTCTTCAGAGAAATGCTCGTCGAGGATGTCGCGGAAAAATTCAACCGGCATCGCGTGGTCGGACTTGGTGTCGAGAGCGCGCTTCATCTGCTGAAGCAAGATCACGTGCCGCAAGACGGCTTCGCGGAACAGCACTTTTTGAACGAGGATGCTGGCTTCAGCGAACGTTTTACCTTCGGGCGTGATCACCAGGTCGCCTTCTTCGAGGGTCGCGAATCCGAGCAATACGGCCGCATCTACGGTGGGCAGCAGGTCATCGACTTCCATGCGCAGCTCATCGGCGAGGTGATACAGATCTTCGCGGCCACCGCGATCGTTGAGCAATTCAAGCAAACCGGCGATCCCACCGGGACGCGCATGTGGAAGCATCTGGAACTTTGGCTTTGTCGGCTTGCCAGGCGTAGTGGGGAACGCGATCTCTGCTTCCGGCTGCGTCATGACCTTGTATATGTAGTCGACGTACACGGTGAACTCGGCGGCGCTGCGTTCGCGCGGCTGAGGAATGTTCACTGGGAAGTTCGCCCGAATTCGCGCAGGATTGCGTCCCAGCACGATGACGCGATCCGCGAGCAGTACCGCTTCTTCAATGTTGTGGGTCACGAGGAAAATGCTCTTCGTGGGGATCTTCTTCGCCATCCACAGTTCCATCAGTTCACTGCGGAGGTTCTCGGCGGTAAGAACGTCGAGCGCAGAGAACGGCTCGTCCATGAACAGCACTTCAGGCTCGACAGCGAGAGCGCGGGCGAATCCCACGCGCTGCTTCATGCCGCCGGATAGCTCTTTGGGGTACGCGTTCTCGAAGCCCTTCAGGCCGACGGAATCGAGCGCGCGCAAGGCGCGGCCCTGGCGATCTTCCTTCGCGATCCCACGCGCAGCGAGCGGAGCTTCGACGTTTTCGATTACGGTTAGCCATGGAAACAGCGCGAAACTTTGGAACACGATCGCGACATTCGCATGCGCTTCGGCCAGCGGCTTGCCATGCCAGAGCACCTGTCCTGAGGAAGGCGTGGAGAGTCCCGACAGCATGCGCAGCAACGTTGACTTGCCGGAGCCTGAAGGCCCAAGCAGCGCGATGATGGTCTCCGGCTCGAGCGTCAGATCCGTGGGAGCGATCACCTCAATGCGATTGCCGTCGGGCTGCTCGAAGAACTTCTGCACTTGTTTGGCCTCGATGATCGGCACCAGGGGCACCGCGGGGCGCGGAGCTTTCGGCTTCGTGACCGGAGCGGGATGCAGGTGCTCCGGTCGTGGTAATCCCGCGCCGGAGAGCTCGTCCATGAGGTGCTGCCAGGCCTCTTCCGGCAGTTCATCGAAGAAGCGCATGCGATCGTCAGGATCGAGCTTGTCGACGATGGCGCGCATCGCTTCCGGTCCGCGCGAGTGCAGCAAGACGTATTGGTGGTAATACGGAAACTCGCCTACGACCTTGGCGGCGAACTCGACTGGCAAGTGTCCGAAGAGAGCTTGTTGTTGCTCGAAGGGGAGCTTCTGAAGAAGTTCAGCGACCTCAGCGGGATCTGCGTGTTGCAGATCCGCGGCAGCTTGCTCCCAGTTTTCCTGGGATACTGCTTCGAGAATTCGGTTCTGATCGAACTGAGGCATGCGCGTCCGCCAAAGGCTACTACTCCATCATGACATTTTTGTGAATGCTATTGGCGAAGCGGAGATACAGCCGCGGAAAAATGCCGAGCTACTGTCGCGACATGAATCCGCGGCTTCCAGAAGTTCACTTCCCGGCAAGGTCGAGATAATAGGGTCCAAGGTAGAAGCGTGCGCCGTCCTTCTCTGACGCGATCTGCAGCGGTCTTACTGGCTTCAGACTTTCGTTCTTGCCCATCGGGATTTGAGCCAACTTGTTGCCGCCGACGTCGTACATGCATAGGCTCACAACTTCCTTGTCGCCTTCGGTGGTTTTCGTCCGGCCAAATCCGTACGAGCCCGGGCCAAAGTCTTTGCCGCCCAGCGTGAACGCGCCTTGCGATTGGATGGAACCGATGTACTTGTCCTGATATGCCGATGAGTATCCGGCAGTGTCAACCAAAGTGGTCAGCAGGAGTTTGCCGTTCTGCAGCTCGACCAACGACGAGTTCCGCTTCTGCGTGGGAACGTTTTCGCCATCCAGAAAGATAGTGGCAGGAAGTAGTTTCACCAGCTTAGCTTCCGGCTGAACGGTAGCGGCTTTCGATTGCGCAAACACAAAGACGCTTGGGATGAGGCTAAGTGCGACCGCAAAAACGAGGATGATCCGAACGCGAGAAATCATATTCACCTCGATAAACGATTTGGGAATGAGTCCGGCAGCTTCGCAAGGGAGCATACATTCCGGAAAAGCCTGACGGCAAGCAGGAATCGAGGGCCAAATCAGCCTATAACTCCCGTAACTGCTTACGTTTGACACTACTTCTCGGCCCCAGTAGGCTTAGTGAGGAGACTTCCCAGCCCGGGAAGTCATCTATATAGGTGTTCATGAAGAAGTTGCGCCAATTCCTGCGTTTTTCCGCGATGTTGCAGTTGCTCCCGGCACTGGAGAGCGGCGAGGACATCCTTGTCGGTGGTCAGGCCGTGCTTGAGGGAGTAATGATGCGCTCGCCCCACGCGTGGGGTATCGCGGTGCGCAAGAGCAATGGCGAAGTGATTTCTCACTGCGAGCCGCTGGAACGTCCTTCGGATACGCGCAAATGGCTGGCATGGCCCATCATTCGCGGAGTCGCGACGCTCGGCCAGGCGATGGCGCTGGGTTTCCGCGCTTTGCGTTATTCGGCGAATGCCGCGCTCGACGAGATCCCCATTAACGAAGAAGGCAAGACGGTTCAGATCAGCAACTGGGTGCTGGCGGTCAACGTACTCTTCTCGCTGGGCTTCTTCATCTTTATGTACAAGTTCGTTCCGCTGCTGGCCGCAACGGAACTCAAACACGCATGGCCAGTCTTCGGACACCAAGTGGCGTTCAATCTGGTCGATGGCGCCATCCGCATCGCGCTGTTCCTCTTCTTTATATGGGGCGTGTCGCTGTGGAAGGACATCCGTCGCGTGTATGAATATCATGGCGCCGAGCATAAGACGGTCTTCGCGTTCGAATCGCACGACCCGATGCAGGCTGACGCGGTGCAGAAGTATTCGACCTTTCATCCGCGCTGCGGCACCAGCTTCCTGATGACCGTGATGCTGATCTCGATCCTGGTATACACGGTGATCCCGATCACGGCGGCCTCGTCGGCCAGCGCACACGGCCTGCACATTCTCGATCGCCTGTTCTGGATTCGCTTCGGACTGCGCATTGCGCTGCTGCCGGTGATCGCCGGACTTTCCTACGAGATCATCCGTTTCGCAGCCAAGCATCGCGGATCGCTTTTCGCGCTGATGACCGCGCCGGGACTGTGGCTGCAGCGGATCACCACCAAGAATCCCACCGACGATCAGGTTGAGTGCGCGATCCTTGCGCTGAACCAGGCGATGGAACTCGAAGCCAAGCGCGGCGGCGAACTCGTGCTTGCCTAGGGGGCTCCCCCCGTAAACTGCGCTCCATCTCTTTATTTCAACCACTAAGGACACAAAGGAACACGAAGTCTTGGTGATACTTCGTGTCCTTGGCGGTCAGGTTCTAAGCTGTCAGAACAAATTCATAGAGTGAAATCATGTTTGAAAAACTAGATCTTATCGAAGCTAAGTACCAGGAGCTGACCGACGCCCTGGCATCGCCGGAGATTATTTCTGACTCGGCGAAATTCCAGAAGACCGCGAAGGCACACAGCGAAGTTGCACCGGTGGTGGAGAAGTATCGCGAGTTCAAGGATCTGAGCCGCGGCATCGCCGAGAGCAAAGAAATGCTGGCCAGCGAAACCGACCCGGAGATGAAAGCCTACGCCGAACAGGAGTTGGCCGAACTCGAGGAGCGCCTCGCGAAGGTCGAGGAAGATCTGAAGGTGCTGCTCATCCCGAAGGACCCGAACGACGACAAGAACGTGATCCTCGAAATCCGCGCAGGTACCGGCGGCGACGAAGCGTCATTGTTTGGGGCCGAGCTATTCCGCATGTACACGCGATACGCGGAAACGCAGCGCTGGAAGGTCGAAGTACTGTCTACGTCGGAATCTGGCGTCGGCGGCTTGAAAGAAGTGATCGCGTCGGTGATCGGGCACGGGGCGTATTCGCGACTGAAGTATGAAGGCGGCGTGCACCGCGTGCAGCGCGTTCCCGCAACGGAGACGCAGGGTCGCGTACACACATCGACCGTGACTGTGGCCGTAATGCCGGAAGCGGAAGATGTCGACATCAAGATCGAAGCGAAGGATGTGCGCATCGACACGTTCTGCTCTTCTGGGCCGGGCGGCCAGTCGGTGAATACCACGTATTCGGCGGTGCGGCTCACGCATCTTCCAACCAACACGGTCGTCAGCTGCCAGGACGAAAAGTCGCAGATCAAGAATCGCGAGAAGGCGTTCAAAGTTCTGCGGGCGCGCCTATACGAAGTTGAGCGCGAAAAGCAGCAGGAAGCGCTTTCGAAAGAGCGGCGTTCCATGGTGGGCTCAGGCGATCGCAGCGAAAAGATTCGCACCTACAACTTCCCGCAGAATCGCGTGAGCGATCACCGCATCGGACTGACACTGCATCAGCTCACCGAGGTGATGGACGGCAAGCTGCAGCCATTCGTCGATGCGCTGACGACGCACTATCAGGCCGAAAAGTTGAAGGAAGAGGCAGGAGCGCTCGCGTAATGCGGTGTCACAATCTCTATGGTTGTGGTCTGTCTGTCGAGCGCAGCTAGACGTCGCAATTGCACAGAAGATCTGCGAGGACTGGTAGCGATTTCTCACTTCGTTCGAAATGACAATCTTCGTCTGGGGCTCGGACCTGGAATTCTCACCTCCACATCAGGCACTGACAATTCGATCATCGTTTACGTATAGTGTCTGAGAATTCCTGAGACGCCATGCGACATATCAGCCATTACTTCCTGTTCCTTCTGCTTGTTGCTTCGATAAGTTACGCCCAGCCCTCCGGTGGGCCGTACGGCCCCATTGACCAGCGCTACGAAATCCCAAAGGCTGCACACGTCTACTACGTCGCTCCTGACGGAAAAGCTGATGCCGCGGGGACTACACTCGAACAACCAACCACGCTCGAGTCAGCCATCGAACGAGTTGTTACTGGCGACGCCATTATCCTGCGCGGAGGCATTTATCGCACTGGTGGGCTTGTCCTGAACCAGGGCGTTACGATTCAGCCGTATGCCGACGAAAGACCCATCCTGAAGGGCACGCAGATCGCCACGGATTGGAAGCCGCTCCGAAATAGCGTCTGGAAGACCACGTGGACACATCTGTTCCCGGCTTCGCCACTCGGGTGGTGGCAACGCGATCGCGAAGGCATGCGTACGCCACTGTACAAATTCAACAATGACATGGTGTTCGTAGATGGCGAACTGCTGAAATCAGTCGGGTGGGAGGGAGAACTCGATGCTCATTCGTATTACATTGACTACAAGACTGGCACTGTCTACATCGGAGTGGATCCGGCGAATAAGCAGATAGAGATCACCGCATTCGATAGCGCCCTGGTGCGGACCAGCGCTCCAGTTCATGGCAAGACGAATGATCATAAAGGCCCCGTCATTCGTGGCGTTACGTTCACGCAGTATGCTTACCGCGCGCTCGAAGTCGAGGGCACAAAGCACTTCACGGTTAACGACGAGCCCACGGATGAGCCCGTGGGCCTCTCCGATCCTGCCACATTCGGCAAAGAAGTCATCGGCACCGTGCTCGAGAACGTGACCATCAGCTATTGCTCGCGTGTTGCCGGATACTTTCGTGGCGACGGCCTGATCATCCGCAACTCGCTCATCAGCGACACCGGGACGGAAGGGATCTACGTGATTGGGTCGTCCGATGCGCTGCTGGAGGGCAATCTGATTCGTCGCAACAACGTCCGGCAGCTCACCGGCTACTATCCCTCGGCGGTCAAGATCTTCAACCAGACGCGCCGCGTCACTTTCCGCAACAACCTGATCATCGATCAGCCCTACTCGAATGGCGTATGGTACGACGTCGGAAATCGCGATGGCGTGATCGTAAACAACTGGATCGAGGGCGCAAACGACGGCTTCTTTTTCGAGATCTCGCGCGGTGCTACCGTAGCCGGCAATGTTTTTGTCCGCTGCGATAAAGGTGTGCGAGTGCTTAACTCCGCGGACGTGCATGTGTACAACAACACTTTCGTGGATACGCCAGCATCGTTTGAGCGGAACGAGCGCAGTAAGACAAACGACCACTTCGGATGGCATCCATCGACGGGCCCGGATGTTGACCAGCGCGAGGGCCACATCTTCATGAACAACCTGCTGGTGGCGAGCGATGCCTACACCAAGCCGCTGCTGCGATTTGAGGAGCCGAAATCGTTGTGCGAGAAACTTCCGCGCCCGATGGCGACCAACGTTGATGGGAACGTCTACGTGAGAGCCTCGGCGGGAGCTGCGATGCCGATCGTCGTGTGGAGTCCCGCGAATTCCGACAACTGTCTTTCGACATTCAACTCGCTCGATGATTTTCGCAAGCAGGTGCCCGGTTTCGAGGCGAACAGCCAGCAAATGGATCGCTCGTTGCGCACTGTGTTTAAAGCTCCCGAGCTCAGCCGGTACGAATTGCTTCAGCCGATTCCGTCGGTGCCCGGAACGCAGGTAATGCCGGCGTCCGTAAGCAAGCTTCTGGGCTGGAACGAGGAAGAGGCGCGAACAGTGGGAGCATATCCCGCTCAGCGCATGGGAACTAAGGCGATTGCATTGAAGAAGTGAAGGGCTTAGTCGTGGGCGATCTTCAACACACGTGGCCAAATTGTCTTTTGTGCCCTCGCCAAAATCTCATCATTGCCTCGCCGTCCCCATCGCGTTATTCTGACCGCGACTTCCAGTTGAGACTTCAGGGACCCATCTGATGGCCAAACTTTTTGAGGCGCCCCACTATATTGCGGTCGAAGGCCCGATTCGTGTCGGCAAGAGCACACTTTCCGGCATTATTGCCGAGCGGCTGCACGCGCAATTGGTCCGGGAGCCAGAAGACAATGCGTTTCTGCCTTCCTTCTACGACGGAGAAAAAGGCGCGGCCTTTCAGGCGCAGTTTACGTTCCTCATCAAACGATTCGAGCAGTTGCGCGCGCTCGACGTCGGCCCGACGTCGCGAAAAGTCGTCGTCTCCGATTACATCTTCGAGAAAGACAAGCTCTTCGCGTACCTGAATCTCACCGATCCTGAACTGGACATCTACAACCGTTACTACAATTTCTTCCGCAATCAACTACCCACGCCCGACCTGGTCATCTACCTGCAAGCAACGCCCGAAGTTCTGCGAAAACGTTTGAAGAAGAAGGGCGCTTCGGCCGAGACCGCGATCAACGACGACTATCTGGAAGAAGTGATCAAGGCGTACGAGCATTTCTTCTTTCACTACACGCAGTCGGACCTGCTGATCGTGAATACCACGGAGATCGATTTCGTGGATCGCAATGAAGATTTGCAGGAGTTGCTGCGAAAGGTCAGCGAGCCGGTGCGGGGAACGCAGTACTTCCTGCCGCTGGGTGGATCGCAAGCAGTCGGCGCATAGCTCAGCCTTGCAAATCTAACGTGAGCTCCTGCAGCGGATACAGCGCCAGGATTCCGGAGCCGTCGCCATCTGAGCTGTCATCCAACGATGCCGTTGGAGCGGGTAGAGAGAACGGCGGAAGTCTGAGACTCAGTGGACGAAAACTTCCCGTGCGCAGAATCTTGTTGTTGCTCGACACCTTCGGCTGATCGCTGATCAGAAGATAGCGCGCTCCCGTGCGCTGGAAATTTCTGAGCACGCGCAGTCCCTCCTCGAACGTCAAATGGATCAGCAGATGCCGGCACAGGATCAAATCAGCGCGCGGTAACTCGTCGTTCACCAGATCACAAAGCAGAAACTGGCGTTCACTGTTTCCATACAACGATGCGTTGCTCTCGATCAGCGGGCGGACGATGTCGATCCCGAAATACTGTTTCAGCTTGAGCGGTACTTCCTTCATCCAGCAGAAGTCGCCGCAAGGTGCATCCAGCAGCGTTTGGACCTGGAGATCAGCGAGCAGCTTCGGCAGCGTGCTGCGGATCGATTCCGTGAATCGCAGGCCCGATCCTTCGCCCGAGGCACTCTCGGATCCACTCCACAGACGGTTTTTGTAGATCGAGGTGAAGGCCGAGCTTCTGCGGCGACGGCGCAAATTGTCGGCGATTTCCTGCAGTAGCATTCCAGGGTTCCTGACGCTGGAATTTTAGCTTCGCGGAAGGACAACTCCGAGGCGGAAGATGAGGCCGCATCTCCAACGGCACTGGGGCGTGGCGCGATTCGAGACCGAAACCTAATCCAAGGGCCGCACTTTGACGCGAGTGCCTTCGGGAAGCTCGCCATCGATCAACTCAACTGCGCCGTTCTTCACTACGCCTTTGAGCTCCGCAGGGCGAGGCGGTACGGCTGGCGATGTTGAGCTGGTGCGAGAAAAGCCGCCGCTTCCTTGATCCATAGCCTCGTTTGCCAGGCGGTCGGCCTCCGCATTGTGACCACGTAGAACATGCTGGATCTGAAACCAGTCCAGCTTCGAGATCAACTCTTTCGCGCGCGTGTGCAGCTCTTTCAGTTGCAGATTGCTTACTTTGTATTGTCCCTTAATCTGCTTCACCATCAGCTCGGAGTCGCTGATGACCTTCAGCGCCTTGTAGCCATGCTGGACGGCATATTCCAGCGCAGCCAGCAGTCCGGAGTATTCGGCATAGTTATTGGTCTGCTTGCCGAGATATTTGTTGAGCCCCGCTATCTGATGTCCGCTGGCGTCGTTGATCACCACGCCATAGCCGGATGGTCCAGGATTACCGCGCGCGCCGCCATCGGTGTAAGCGGTGATCAAGTTTGCGGGAGCCTGGGGCTGTGGCGACGAAGCAAATAAATCTGATTGCGGACGTGCACTGCGGAAAGGCATGAGGCGAGTTTATCAGGGGACAAAACGGAAATTGCAGACTGAAGATTTCAGATTGAAGAATTAGGAAGTTCGGGGAGAGGAAAAAACGAGCGACTAGCTAGTCCAGTGTTGGATTGGCCGATAGCAGATAGCTGTTCAACCGACAGCTTTAAAAACACAGAGTCCCGAGGTTTTGTGGTTAAGCTCGTTCGTCTCGCCCAGCAACTCGCTTTAGACCCTCGCTCGCCTTCTCTGAACCCCTCTTGCGAGTATGATTCAGCCGACTGCGCTCGGGTTCCGGGCTTATCACCAACCGGACAAACCAGCCCAACCCCTCGGGACTCTATCTCGCCTTTGCTTAAGTCCCCTGTTCTCGTCAACCAGCGCTTCGCTAAAGACCGTCGCCTTACCCTGCTGAATTTCATCCCTTGCGGGTTGTCCTTCAATCGGATTTGGCTTCAGCCCCGGTACTTGGCACCAACTGCAAAAACTCAGGAACTGTCAAAGAACGAGTATGTATTTACGCCGACTATTTTTAGAGTCAAGAAAATCAGTAGAACTTTATCCCTTGTGTTTTCAGTCGAGTGCAGCTCGTCCACAGCCCCATGACAGAATTTGGTGCAGCCAGATCTTCAGACGCAATACAGAAACCCGCGGAATCCGCGGCTTTCGCCGTCATCAATCAGGTCAGATCGCCAAACAACGTTTCCCATTAGCAAACATCCAATGTGAAAAAATGCGGACAATTCACGACTGGCGCGGCTTTTCGACGTTCAAGATTCTGCGAAGAGTCGCACTCCCGCAGGCTGTTACCATGCTTTTGTGACTCCCACGCTGTTGCAGATCCAGAATCTGGACATTGCTTTTCCGGTTCGAAGCGGCGATCGGACAGATTTCGTCTCCGCTGTGCGCGACCTCAGCTTTGAAATCGGCGCCGGAGAGTCGCTGGGATTGGTGGGCGAGTCGGGCTCCGGCAAATCCGTAACTTCGTTGGCGATCCTTCGCCTGCTGCCGCCGCAAGCACGCGTTACCGGCACAATCGATTTCGAAGGGCGCGACCTCCTCGATGCTTCGGAAAACCATATGCGCGAGCTACGCGGATCAGCCATCGCGATGATCTTCCAGGAGCCGATGACCGCGCTCAATCCGGTAATGCGCGTGGGCGACCAGATCGCCGAGGCCGTGCTGGCACATCGCAAAATGCCGAAGTCCGAGGCGGCGAAAGTCGCGACCGATGCGTTAACCACTGTTGCCATTCGCGATCCCGAGAGCCGCGCGCGCGATTATCCGCACCAGCTCTCAGGAGGAATGCGCCAGCGCGTGATGATCGCCATGGCCATCGTGAACCGCCCGCGATTGCTAATCGCCGACGAGCCGACCACCGCGCTGGATGTCACGATTCAGGCGCAGATCCTCGAGCTGCTGGCCGAACTGCGCGAGAAATTTTCGTTGTCCATGCTCTTCATCTCGCACGATCTGGCAGTCGTGTCCAAAGTCGCGGATCGCGTCGCCGTCATGTATGCGGGAAGGCTGGTCGAGATCGGCGCGTCGGATGACATCTTTCGTCAGCCGGTGCACCCCTATACGCAGGGACTGCTGAACTCGGTTCCAACCTTGCGCACAAACCTTCACGAGCCGTTGCGCACCATCGAAGGCAGCGTTCCCGCCATTGGCTCTGCGGCACTGAATCACGCTTGCGGATTCGAGCCGCGCTGCGATTTCGCAATACCGAAATGTGGGGAAGAGGCGCCCGAGCTGATACAAGTCGCTCCCGGACACCTGGTGCGCTGCCCGGTGAAGGCCGCGGAGCACTCCGAACATAACGCGTAATGCCGAAACGAGGCTTACATAGAATGATCCGCCGCTGTGATCGCGACGACTTCGACCAGATCTGGACCATCGTCAACGATGGAGCTCAGGCGTACAAAGGTGTCATCCCTGCCGATTGCTGGACTGAACCCTACATGTCGAGAGAGGAACTTCAGCACGAGCTCGATGCTGGCGTAACGTTCTGGGCCTATGAGGAAGCCGAAGCCGGAGCCGGAGCCGGAGGATTACTCGGTGTCATGGGACTTCAACAGGTCGGAGATGTAACTCTCATTCGCCATGCCTACGTTCGCGGCTCCAGCCAGAAGCATGGGATCGGCGGCCAGTTACTGTCACACCTGCGAACGTTGACGGGGCGCTCCATCTTGATTGGCACCTGGGCGGATGCTACCTGGGCAATACGCTTTTACGAAAAGCATGGATTTCACATTGTTAAGCCCGATGAGAAGGAGCTTTTGCTCAGGAAATACTGGACTGTATCGGAACGCCAGATCGAGACGTCTGTCGTGCTCGTCGATGCCAAATGGCGACAAGACGCTGACAATCAGGCGTAGCCATGTGGAGCGTTCTCGCCCTGAAAACCATCGACAGTTTATTATTGCCTCTGGCCTGAAAAGTGCGCGTCCTATTCTTAAGTGATATTCACGCAAACCTGGAAGCATTGGAAGCATGCCTGGCGGCGGCTCCGCCCCACGACGTGGTCGTCAATCTTGGCGATACCGTCGGATACGGAGCGAATCCGAACGAGGTGATCGAGCTCGCCCGCGAACTGGGAGACACGTTCGTGCGCGGGAACCACGATCGGGCCTGCGCTGGGCTAACCGATGTACGCGGCTTCAACTACATTGCAGCCGCAGCGGCAATCTGGACCAACCGGCAGCTGTCCCCCGACAATCTGGAGTGGCTGAAAAATCTGCCCCATGGTCCGGTCTCCTTGCCCGACCTCCCGAATGTGCAAATGGTTCATGGCTCGCCGCGCGATGAGGATGAATACCTGCTTCTGCCCGACGATGCTGCTGCCTCAGCGGCGCTCGCGCGTGCCCCGATTACATTCTTCGGCCACACGCACATGCAGGGATGTTTCCGGATCACCGAAAAGCAGCAGATCACGGTTCATCCGAAATACACTTCGCCTGAGAGCGTGGAACAGTGGCCCCTCGCGCTGGAGAATGACGGCGTTTATCTGATTAATCCGGGCTCAGTGGGCCAGCCTCGCGATGGGGACTGGCGGGCGGCGTTCGCGCTGCTCGATTCCGAAGCGAAGAAAGTCACATTCTTCCGCGTGCCGTATGATCTGGCGAGTGCGCAGAAGAAGATCGTAGAAGCCAACTTGCCCGAGCGCCTGGCCAGCCGCCTGCAGTTCGGGCGATGACGAACCTGAGTACAGGAGCCGTGTCGAATTCTTCAAAACCGATCGATCGACTCAGTTGGGTCCGCTCTATCTTTCTCCTCGATCCGCTGATCTATCTGTACACGGTCGTGCTGGGAATTCTTTCGCTGCTGTCGTCGTTTGTCGATCGCGGCGGGCGCATCCAGCATGGATTTGCGCGGCTGTGGTCGTGGCTGATCCTGAAAACCATTCTGTCCTCAGTCGAAGTCATCGGACTCGAGAACATTGATCGCTCACAGCCTGTCGTCTTCGCCGCGAATCACATTTCCGCGCTCGACATTCCGCTGATCTACGCCAGCCTGCCGGTCCCGTTTCGAATTCTCGCGAAGAAAGAGTTGTTTCGATACCCGTTCGTGGGATGGCATCTGGGCCGCTCAGGACAAATCCCCGTGGACGATAAAGATGCGCGCTCGAATCTGCGCAGCCTGGCACGCGCGGTGGAAACGGTGAAGAGCGGAATGGACCTGATGGTCTTTCCCGAAGGCGGCCGCTCGCAGACAGGCCAGATTAGGCCGTTCCTCAGCGGAGCGTTTTACGTGGCGATCAAAGCGGGCGTTCCTGTCATTCCGATGGCGATCGCAGGGACGTATGAGGTTCTGCCGATGAACACCTTTCACATTCGTCCGGGCAAGCTGCAGCTGGTGATTGGGAAACCGATTCCAACAAGCGAGTATTCTGCGCGGGAGATGGACAAGCTCAGCCAGCGTGTACAGAAAGAAATTGAAGACATGTACTATGCGCGGTCGCGGGTGGCCGATCCGCGGAAACTCGAAGCGGCAATCCCAGATTAATTGCTTTACCCGCATTGCCTCCTGCCCAGTTGAGTGCTAGTATCGCCACCCGTTAGCTGCTGGTTCGGGGTGAGCCAGCTGCTCGCGTCCTCTCCAGGCTCGAAAACCAATTCCCAACAGAACTCTCGGGTCCCCGACGAATTTGTTGTTTGTTTCAGGAATGAAAGGGAACTCCGGGTGTTTCAGAATCGAAGGAGACTCGACCTATGTGCAGAATTTTCTCCCGCTTCGTGCCAGCCCCAACCATCCTCACACTGTCCCTCGCGCTAATTTCCGCGAATGCATTGGCCGCCACGTTATGTGTGAACCCTCATGGAACCGGGGGATGTCTCTCGACAATCACAGCTGCGGTCACAACCGCCGCACCTAATGACACTATTCAGGTTTATCCGGGTACATACAAAGAGGATGTCGTGATTGGCAAGTCACTGAACCTGGTTGGCACAAATCGCAACAACACGATCATCAACGCCAAGGGTCTAGCGAACGGCGTCAACATCGACGGAATCAATACTCCTTTGCTGAGCAACATCACCGTTTCCGGCTTCACCATCGAAAACGCAAACTTCGAAGGCATCGTGGTAACGAACGCATCATCCGTCAATGTGTGGGGTAACACTGTGGTCGATAACGATAAGAGCCTGTCAGTGAGTACTGGCACATGTCCGGGATTACCCGCGTGGGAGACCGCTGAAGGCGACGACTGCGGCGAAGGGGTGCATCTCTCCGGAGTTGTCAGTTCCATCGTGTCGGGAAACTTCGTGACCCAGAACTCCGGTGGCATTCTCCTCAGCGATGATACGGCAGCAACGCACGACAACCTGATAGTCGGAAACGAAGTGAGCAAGAATCCGTTTGATTGCGGCATCACGCTGGCTTCGCATCCGCCGGCGTCGATTTCGGGATCGATGGCGCCGCTAGGTGTCTACAGGAACACGGTGGCCGGAAATGAATCCAGGGAAAACGGGCTCGCCGAAGAGGGCGCAGGGGCGGGTGTCGGAATCTTCGACTCTGTTCCCGGCACCAGGAATTCCGGGAACGTTGTGATTCACAATCGCTTGATCGGAAATGGTCTGCCGGGTTTCACGATGCACAGCCACGCACCCGGGCAGGATCTTACCAATAATGTGATCGTAGGGAACTACATCTCCGGGAACCACGCCGACACTGAAGACGCGGCAACGCCTGGTCCGACCGGAATCAACGTGTTTGGTGTTTCGCCAGCATCAGGCACTGTGATTGCACAGAACGTGATCGACCACGAAGCGTTCAACATAGTGGTGAACACGCCAGCTCAAGTCGATGTTCATCTGAACAACTTCGATGACAATTCGGTCGGGATCGACAACATCGGTGGGGGAAGCGCAAATGCGACGGAGAATTGGTGGGGATGCCCGAAAGGACCAGCCGGAGGTAAGCAATGTGCCACAGTCATGGGGCCGAACGTATTGTTCACTCCGTGGCTGACGCGACCATTTGATTTTGATCAGAAATGAACCACGGAAAATTCCTTCCAGGCCTCACCTCAAACGTGGGGCCTTTTTCGTCTGCGTGCCGATCCGCGGAAACTCGAAGCGGCGATCGAGAAGCAATAGCCTGGCGAATTCCGGCTGCGCTTTCTAGCCAGCTTGTGCCGAAAGTCCCACAGCCTCAAGGATCGAAATGAAGCGCGATTCGCTGCGCAATGGATCCCATTTGGGATCGAGCAGGAAGGTCATGTGGACGTCTCGTTCCTCGCATCCCTTTTCCAGAAACCCGAACGTTGCGTCTTTGTCACCCAACCCCCAGTAATTCAGCGCCAAATTGAATGGAGGTACGTAGCGGCTGTTTGCAAGCTGAATAAGCTCCTGAAGCTTCTCTTCGCTTGCGCTCTGCTTGCCAGAGCGGGCTAACACGTAACCAAGCAGCCCGATAGGCTCCGAGTTACCCGAAGACGACGCTCTCGCTTTCTCCAATTCGATAATCGCGCGGCCATAGTCTCCGATTTGTTCGTAAGCGCGGGCAAGGTTCAGATGAGAGATCCAGAAATCAGGTTCCAGGTCGAGCGCCTTAAGAGATTGCGAAATAGCGTCCTGATTTCGTCGAGCATGATAGAGAAACTCGGCATGCAGCGTACTCAGAATCGGGGAGAGTGGATCGAGGCGGCACGCTCGTTGAATCTCTTCCAAAGCCAGCTCATGTTTACCCCAATTCGAAAGACAGTGCGCGCGGAACAGTCGCGCGTGAGAATAGTTCGGATTGAGCTCAAGCGCGCGATCGTAAGCTGCTTTGGCTCCCTGCCAATCCCACTCATGCCAGAATCGAATCGTCCCCAACGACGTATGTGCCTCCGTCAGTGAGTCGTCTAGTTCCAGCGCCTTCTTCGCGGCTGCCTTCGCCTTCGGAAAGCAAGCATTCGGCGGCATATCGCTGGTGATTGGAAGGATAATGTAGCAGTCGGCGAGCCCAGCATAGGCCTCTGCGTACCCGGGGCTGATCTCTATGGCTTCTTCGAAATACCGGATTGCCTTTTGTACCTCCGGGAGCTTTCGTCGTGCCCAGTGATAACGCCCACGCAGATAGGCATCGTGCGCGTCAGCATTTTGCTCCCGACGGAAAACGACTTCCGGCGCAGTCCCTGCTTTCAGCCGTAATTGCACCTGTTCGGCGATTGCTAGCGCGAGCTCGGCTTGCACTGCAAGAACGCTATCCAGTTGTCGGTCATACGATTGTGCCCAGATGTGAATCTGGTCAGAAACACGTATTAATTGTGCCGTGATTCGTACCTTGTCTCGCTCGCGTCTCGCGCTTCCCTCGAGTACGTAGTCGACCGCAAGCTCCTTGCCGATTTCGCTAACGGTCTTCTTCGTATGCTTATAGGTCATTGCTGAAGTGCGCGCGATCACACCCATTCGATCTGGGCTGACCTGTCCAAGGCTGGCAATCGTCTCTTCCGTCAGACCATCGCTGAAATACTCCTGATCCGGATCTTGGCTCAGGTTTTCGAACGGGAGCACAGCCAGCATCAGGGGCTTCTCATGCCCAACGGCGAATCTTCCACGAGGTGGAACTACTTGCTCGACTACTGCGGCGAAGCGGTATCCCTTGCCGGGCACAGTGTGGATCAGAGTTGGAGTGGCGGAGTCATCTCCCAGAGCTTTTCGAAGCTTGCGGATTGCAGTATTGATGCTGTTGTCGGTATCGAGGAAGACTTCACGTCCCCAGATGTGCTTGATGATCTGTTCGCGAGAGACCAGTTGCCCATGCCGGTCAATCAGGAAGCAGAGCAATTCCATGGGTATCCGCTCCAGCTTGAGCAGATTCCCAGCCCGCCGCAGTTCGTAAGCCTGCACATCGAGTTCAAAGTCGCCGAACCGTACTGCCATACCAAGGTCGCCTATTGTATCGGCGAGTCGGCCTGAATTCATTCGGAATTAAGGATTTCTACAGGTGCGCTCCATTGTCGCGCGGCTACTGCTGGCCGAACATGGCATGAGGACGGCGTCTTGTGCGCCTCGGTGAGGATACGATGAGAAAACTAGCGACTATTTTGCTTGTTGTGAGTGGGTTAGCGGCCTGCACGGCCTATGCCCAAACCAATTCTCCTGCCTGCAACGATCACCTGATTGTAGGGACTTACAGCTTTACGGTAGAAGGAGAGAAGCTTGCCGGTCCGCCTGGAACGCCGATCGGTCCGATGAAGGGCGTTGCCATGACAACCTTCAGCGCTGACGGCAAGCTGACGCAAATCGATACGGTCACTGTAAACGGGCAAGTGGTAGCCGATTTTACTCACCCGTTGGCGACCGGCAGCTACACGGTCAATCCTAACTGTACAGGGACGTTCACCATCGATTTCACCGATGGCCGTCCCACGGTAACAACCAATTTCGTGATTGCATTAAATGGCCTTGAGCTTGACACGGTCGTCGTAGCGCCACCCGGAGTTCTGTCGGTGCGCAGTATCGGGAAGAAGCGTCTGGGCTGGTAGAACTTGAGTTTCGGGGCCCCGTCTCCATCGATCGATGTTGATGGGGCCTGACCTTCCTATTGCATTTCTCTCCGTGTGCAGGGAACTCTGAGATCAGATAATCTGATAGCACTAGTTTTCTGGCCAGTGGGGGAACGCGTGGGAAATCCAGCTTTGCGACGGCCGTCACCCGTGGAGGCGGCTCGGGCCAATGATAGTGATGAAGTCGAGCAGGCCTCAACTTCCAAAGTCGCAAGCACGTTGCTCAGTTGGGGATCGATTGCGCTGGCAGCCGCGGAAAGCTTGTGCGTCGCCGCGGTTGGCCTGAGCGGCTTTCGCGTGTTGCTCGGCATGTCTTCGCTGATCGCCGCAGGCGCAGGGGGACCAGCCACCGGATGGCACCGCAACAGCATCAGAATTCCGTTCCTGGTAGTCGGAGGAGTTTTCGCCGCCGTCAATCTCCTGTTGCTATGGAATGAAGATCGCTTGAGGAAGAATCCGTCAGCCGCATGGAGAATGCGCCCACTGACCAAGCAGCAGAAACGTCGCCGCATGATTCAGTTGGTCACGTCAGTTCTGGCTCTGCTCTTAATCGCCGCCGAAGTGATCACCCATCCGTGGTTTCATCACGAACTGTAGAACGACGAATTCGGCAAAAAACAGGCCACGGATCTCACCGATTCTCGCGGATTTTTTATCCGTGAAAATCCGTGCGATCCGTGGCTGCATTTGCTTCTACTGAATCAGCGTTGGAGTTTCTCCGTTGCCGTTCGCTTCCTCTGCTGGAATCACGACGGCCGCCGCGACGCGATCGCCTTCTTCCAGATGCAGCAGGCGGACGCCTTGAGTTGATCGGCCTGCGGCGCGGATCTGTTCCGTCTCCGTGCGGATGATCTTGCCGTACTGGCTGATGATCATCACTTCGCTGTCCTCGGTGACCAGCATGATCGACACGACCTTGCCGTTGCGGCTGGTGGTCTTCACGTTGATCACGCCCTTACCACCGCGCGACTGCAGGCGGTACTCGTCGACGTCGGTGCGCTTGCCGTAAGCATTCTCGGTGACGCTGAGGATGCGATCGGCGACAGCGCCTCCGTTTTCGGCCTGCTTGCGCGTCGGCTTTTCTTTCGCCGTGACCGCCATACCGACGATGTAGTCGCCCTTGTCGAGATCCATGCCGCGCACGCCGAATGCCGGCCGCCCCATGGAGCGAACGTCGTCTTCGTGGAAGCGGATGGCCATGCCCTCGTGCGAAGCGAGGAAGAGGATCTGGTTGCCGTCGGTGATCTGGGCTCCTACGAGCTCGTCCTCCTTGTCGATGCCGATGGCGATGATGCCGCGCGACATGACATTGCAGAAGTCCTTGAGCGGCGTTTTCTTTACCGTGCCCTGGCGCGTGACGAAGAAGACGTACTTGCTTTCTTCCTCGAGATCGCGGACCGGCAGAATTGCGCGCACGGTTTCGCCTGCTTGCAGCGCAACCAGGTTGCCCACGTGCTTGCCCTTGCCGGCAGCGCCCACGTCGGGGATCTCATACACCTTCAGCCAGTACACGCGGCCCGTGTTGGTGAAGACCAGCAGGTACGCGTGCGTCGAAGCAATGTAGAGACGCTCGACGAAATCTTCTTCACGCGTGCTCATGCCGCGGCGTCCGGTGCCTCCGCGACGTTGCGAACGATAGGTCGTAATCGGCGTGCGCTTCAGGTAGCCAGCGTGGCTGACCGTGACGGCGACCTGCTCGTCGACGATCAGGTCTTCGAGCTGAATTTCGGTGGTCTCGTCGACGATCTGCGTGCGGCGCGCGTCGCCGTATTCCTTCTTGATCTCCTCGAGTTCCTTCACGATCACGTTGCGGAGCTTCTTTTCCGAACCGAGGATCGATTCGTACTCGGCAATCTCACCCTTGATCGATTCCAACTCCTTCACGATTTCGTCGATCGAGAGTCTCGTCAAGCGGTGCAATTGGAGTTCGAGAATTGCGTCCGCTTGCTTGAGCGTGAACGGCTTCTCGGGATCGATCTTCGGCGCGCGGCCGGTGGTGTTGATGTCGATCTTCTTGCCGGCGAAGTAGGCAATCAAGTTCTCGCGGGCGTTAGCGCGATCGGCGCTGCCACGGATGATCGCGATTACGTTATCGATGTGATCGAGCGCAAGCCGGTAGCCTTCCAAAATGTGCTCGCGGTCTTTCGCTTTCGCCAACAGGAACGCGGTACGCCGGCGCACCACGTCGATGCGGTGTTCGATGAAGTAGCGGATCGCCTGCACCAGGCCCATTTCTTTCGGCTGGTTGTTGGCGACGGCCAGGAAGATCATGCTGAAGCTCTCTTGCATCTGCGTGTGCTTGTAGAGCTGGTTGAGCACGATCTGCGGTTCGGCGCCGCGCTTCAGTTCCACGACCACGCGCATACCGTCGCGATCGGACTCATCGCGAATGTCGCTGATGTCATCGATGACCTTGTTGTTGGTGAGGTCGGCGATGCGCTCGACCATGCGTGCCTTATTCACCTGGTACGGAATTTCGGTGACGACAATGGCCTGGCGTCCGCCGCTGATGTTTTCGATCGCGGCCTTGGCGCGCATCATGAAGCGTCCGCGTCCAGTTTTGTAGGCGTCGACGATGCCGCCCTTACCATGGATGAATCCGCCGGTAGGGAAATCCGGGCCCTGCACGAACTGCATCACTTCCGCGAGGCCAGCCTTGGGATTGTTCACCAACGTGATGGTGGCGTCGACGACCTCAGTGAGATTGTGCGGCGGGATGTTGGTCGCCATGCCCACGGCGATACCGTTGGCGCCGTTCACGATCAGGTTCGGATAGCGCGTTGGCAGCACGACGGGCTCGGCCGTGGTGTTGTCGAAATTCTCGACGAAGTCGACCGTGTCTTTCTCGATGTCGGCCATCATCTCTTCGGCAATCGACATCAGGCGGCACTCGGTGTACCGGTAGGCCGCGGGCGGATCGCCATCGACGGAGCCGAAGTTGCCCTGTCCATCGATCAGCGGATAACGCATGCTCCACGGCTGCGCCAGGCGCACAAGGGCGTCGTACACGGCGCTGTCACCGTGCGGGTGATACTTCTTCAAACATTCGCCGACCACACCGGCGCACTTCATGTGCTTGCGGTTGTGGAGCACGCCCATGTCCTGCATGGCGTAAAGAATGCGGCGATGCACGGGCTTCAGCCCGTCGCGAATTTCGGGAAGCGCGCGGCCGATGATGACCGACATTGAATAGTCGAGATACGACCGGCGCATCTCCTCTTCAATGTTGATCGGCTGAATGTTCGCCGCGCCCGGACCTTGTCCGTCGCCGCCAAGGGGAAGTTGTGGATCTTTTGGTTCGTCTGCCATAGAAAAAGAAGCTCTCGGCTTTCAGCTATTGGCTGTCAGCTACCACGGAATTCAGCTCTAGATTCGGCGCACAATTTGGGTAAACCGGGCGGTCATCTGCGGAGCCGGTTAGATTGTCGTAAATGCTTGCATTTACAGGAATTTATGCGCTAGAAGAGCAACTAGAATTATACCATTTGGGAGGGCAAAATCGAGCGGCGCGGCCGGTTGTTCCAGCTGAATTCGAGGGGCTATAAATGGTTGAACTGCAATGGCTTACCGCAGTTGATCTAGCGGCTCCGGATCGATATCAAGCGCAACCGAAATCGCGCGCGCTCTTTCATTGAGCATCGTGTCCGGAACGATGCTGACATTCGCGTAGCCGCGGGAGGCGTAATACCGGCGCAGGTTCTCCAGCGTCTCTCGCATCTCGCGTATGTTGAAGATAGTTCCCGAATGAACCGTGATCGACGGCGCGAGTTCGGCCTGCGAGAAGATCGGCTTTCCAGTCAGTTCGACCTTTCCAAGGCGATATCGCGCTCCAGGATCAACCGTAACCACGGCGGAAACCTGGCCGTTGGTGACCTCTGGTTTCATGTTCACGTGCGAGACGATAACTTTGAAGTAGCCGCGTTCCTGAAAGGAGTCGCGAACGTATCCCGCAATACATCCCATGGCTTCCACCAACCCGCACTTTCTTCCTTCAACCTCTTTGACGACATGGTCCAGCAGCGAGGGGTTGACGCTCGGCGACCCCGCGAAGGTGATATGCCCGATGGTGACTTGCGGTGCAGTTTGCGCAGAAGTGCCAAGCGACAGGAGGGCAGTCAGCAGAAGAATTGTGGTGATACGCAGTATGGATGACCTCCAACAGACAGAGATCCCAGGGCCGAGAGCGACATTGTAGAGCAGGTCACGGCTGCGACAAGTAGCGCTTCAGATCAAATTGCAATTTCCGAATAATCGACTTGGGTACCAATCGTCGCTTTGGCTTTCACAACAGCTAGTTCGAAGTACAAAAACCACGCCGGAAGAGCCCAGGCCCATGATCGTTCATAGGCATCCGGCCTTCGTTCAGCGAGTCTCCAGACCAGCTTGTTCATCAGAGATGAATGGAAGATTATCTTCCGCGTATTCATTCGGAATCGGCGATCCGTGTAGAAATCATTGCAGCTTTCTCCAGTGAAATGGTCAAGGCTGAAATAACCAAAGTGATGCCTGTGCGTTAGATCGGTGTAGGAATTCGAAGAAGAAAAGTGAGGCGTTGTGATGCGCACGACTGCACCGTCCTCGCAGACGCGGTGGATCTCCTCCATTACAGCAACGAGATCGGTCAGGTGCTCTAGGACATCATGTGCCAGCACTTCTGTGAAATGAGAGTCGGGAAACGGCCAGGGAATGCAATTCAGGTCATGAACTACATCGGGGTTGGTTGCCACGGTGATATCAACGTTAGTGGCGCCTTGCACATATTTCTTACCCGACCCGAGATTCAAAAGCCGGGGCAGGCCCGTGCCGGTATTTTGCAATTCGAATCTCCCGCTTCTAAATGCATCGAGCTTCGCACGGCGCTGCGCCCATTCCAATTACTCGGCAGGTTCGCGTTTCGAGGGCAAATCAGTATAGCGGTTCAGCAGTTCTTTTCTTGAGTACGAACCAAACCTGACTCGCCATGGAGGGCGGCAACCACGGCACGGGCGAAGTTATCGTGCTCTCGATATCAAGGCGAGACTGCAACATGCTACGGAGCAGGCGCCAATTGAATCCTTTGTGATCGTGGAATTGCAAATCGCCTGAGGCGTAAACGGGACGTTCAACGATCTGCTGATCAGAGGAAGCGAACACGCTTCTGCACAGATCACCCGGACTATAACGGCTGTTATAGCGATAGTCCCCAATGCCTCTCCATCCAGAAAGCCTCCTCAAACACTGTTTTGCAATCAGCGGAGGACCCGTTTCCACCGGCACACTGACCACCAGCTTGCCGCCGGGAGCCAGCACATTATCGAGAGTGTCCAGAACCGCCTCTAGTGCCACTACGTGCTCGAGTACCTCGAGGCAAAAGACTGTATCGTACAGACTGCGGAATTGCTCCTGCTCCAGCTCGGAAATTTGGCAGAATTTCACACGTTCTGTCCCGAGCCGATCGTTACAGTCGAGAACTGTGGCGTGGGAGAGCTCCGCGCCGACTGCCTCTTCGAACAGTACCCCGGTTGCTTCCATCAAGCCGAGAAGCGTTCCGTCGCCGCAACCGTAATCAAGGACCCTCCTGATTTCCAGTTTGTGAGCCAACGCCAGCGCTGTCTCGAATCGTTTCCTATGACTCCAGGCAATTAGGCGATCCTTGCAGGCAAGCTGCTTTTTCGCGTAGTAACCCTCCGCCAGTCGAGGCAGAGAAAAAGGATCGGTTGAAGCTGCCATAGTTCCATTTCAGCGTTCCGCCTGAGCGGAGTCAATGACTCTTCGAATTCACCCGATCCAAGAAGTGCATCGCGACTGCAAAAATCTGGCGGGCTTCGGTAAGGAATCAAAGACACACTTGACCGACGAAATGGATTCACGGATACGTTTCGCTTCGCCGTTTTCTCGTTCTATTCGGTTTGGAGCGAAGCCGGAAGGGTTACAATTCGTTTTCCCATGATTGCTCATCTTCGCGGACGTCTCATCGCCAAGCATCCGAACCAGGCCATTGTTGAGACTGGCGGGGTCGGCTACGACGTCGTGATCAGTGTCCCGACGTTTTCCGAACTGGCGGGCATAGGCGGCGAAGTCGCGCTGCATATTCACACCCATGTACGCGAAGATCAGATTGCGCTGTTCGGATTCGTGCGCGTGGAAGAGAAGCAGTTGTTCGAAAAGTTGCTGAGCGTAAGCGGCATTGGTCCGAAACTGGCGATCACGATTCTGAGCGGCATGGCTGCCCCCGATATGGTGGCGGCGATCAAGGGAAACGACGTCCCCAGGCTGACGCGCATTCCGGGTATCGGCAAGAAAACCGCCGAGCGCATGGTGCTCGAACTACGCGACAAACTGAAGGATTTTGGCGCCACTCCGAGCGCCCCGCCGGCGTCCCCCGTGGAAGAGGATGTGCTCTCGGCACTGATGAATCTCGGTTATCAGCGTCCGGCAGCAGAGCGCGCACTCAGCATCGCAGCGAAGAACGGAGGAGCGGCAGAGTCGTTCGACGCGTTGTTCAAGCAAGCGCTGGCGGCGTTATCGAAGTGAAACGATCCCACCTCGCCAAAAGAAGGCGAGATGGGGCACCCGCAATCCCACCTCGCCCAATCGACGCGCGAGAGCCACTCTGCGCGCGATCAGAAAATCATCTTCATCGAAAACTGGATCTGTCTGGATGAGCCTGCGGTTTTGCTGATGTACCCGAATCCGCTGCCGCGCAGGATATTCGACGGCAAACCAAAGTTCACAATGTTGAAGACGTTGAAGAACTCGGCGCGAAACTCCAACGTGCCAAACTCGCTCCCACCGCGCCGTCCGAAAGGAGTGTCCTTGATCATAGCCACGTCGAAATTATGGAAGCCGGGCCCGCGAAAGGTGTCGCGACCGAGTGTTCCAAAGCGGCCCTGGTTCGGTCCAGTACCTCCAGCCACATTGATCGGAATGCTAAAGAACGAAGCGTTGTCAGCGCCACGTCCGAAATAATCGGCTTGCACAGGGCCGCCGTTCGAAAGGTTCGGCATCGCAACCAAGTCAGGACGATCGGCTCCGCTGGCACCTGCTCCGGTCTGCTGCACTCCGGAATAGACCGTGAACGGAGAGCCCGTCATCAGAGTCGTGATATTCAGGAACTGCCATCCAGATGTCGCGGTTCGTCCGAGCGGGCGCAGGAAACTCACTCGACTGAGCGGCAGCATTTGGATCCAGCTGACGGTGAAGACGTGCGTCACGTCGAACGTCGATGGTCCCTTTTCAGCGCGCGGATTCCACGGATCTTGCGGAGACGTTTGCAGCACGACGCCTGCGCCCGCAATCGACCCACCCATCACCGAACTGGTGTCATCGAGCGCTTTGGAATAGGTGTAGCTGGCCTGGATGCCCGTGCCCCAACGCGCCGAATTCTTGGCCAGACTGGTCTGCAATGCGTTGTAGGACGAATGCGATTCACTGGCGATCATGTAGATCGCGCTGGGGCCTCCGATACGATTTCCCGCGGTGTCGAACTTCGTGAACGGAGCAAAGGCAGGGTCGGCGCCGGTGTAGCTGTTTGGGAAGAATTCATAGGGGAGATGGATCCCGGCGGTACCTACGTATGCAGCGCTCGCTTTGAAATCCCCAAAATCGTGATCGACAGAAAGAGTCCAGCTCGCGATGTCTCCGTTACGGAAATTACTCGCAATGGCACTTAAAGCGGGCAGTTGAGCCTGATGCCCTGGAGTCGCCGCAGCAACGTCGTCCTGATATCGCTGGAGATCCATCACCGTGTTCGGCTGGGCAGAGGTGCTCCGCCCATTGGGAAAGATCGGGTTACCGGCAGTGTCGTATGCCGTCGGCAGTGGCTGGAGAGCAACTTGATTCTGGAACGGAACCGCAATGCCCGGCTGCGCCGTGATGAAGGGATTGAACACGTAGGGGATTGAGGCAGTCAAAAAGTTCTCCTGCCACAGATTCATGAGGCGCGTAGCGATCGCTCCGCCAGCATGCAAAACGGTGTGGTCTGAAAAAGCATAGTCAACCGCCAAGCGCGGCCCCCATCCATTCCAATCCTTGTCGTAAGGCGGTTGCGGGTTTACGACAAAAACCATGTTCGCTTGGTGATTCCCATAAGACGTCGGGTTGCCATTGGCATCAAGGAATTCGGGCAACGAGGTGCGCAGGGTCTGTTCGTGAATGCGACTGTTTACTTCGTAGCGCAAGCCGTAGGAAAGCGTGAGGCGGTGCGTGGCCTTCCACGCGTCCTGAAAGTAGAAGTTGTACGCTTCCCGGCGTACGCCTGCTTCGTTGAACTTGTCGCCAGTGGGAGTGAATGGAGCCGCAAGAACGACGTTGTACGAGTAAGGCGTGGCCGTTAGCAGGCCAGTGAGCGAATCGGGCAGTGGGTCGCCAACGTTGATGTTGTGGCTGCCACTGGCCGATTGGATCGCAACCGGAGAGTATGCGGTTCCGCCTCCAAACGAATAGGCGCCATTCGGAGTCGTGCCAAAGATCGTCGAGTCGCGATTGGCGCGGATCTCGGTACCCCACTTCATCGTGTGATTTCCGCGCACGCCGATCATATCGAGCTTCCACTGGTAGAGGTTGGAATACGAGCCATAGATCGACCCGGCCGGGGCACCGTATGGTTCGAATAATCCGTCGCCGAACAGAATCGCTGGTTGAGTGTGATTTGCAGCGGGGAAGAAGGGGGTGCTGCGAATGTATCCCAGCGTGGTTTGCAGCGACAGGTGCGGACTGATCGTGCGCGCATAAGTCACTCCCGCACTGCGCTGGTGATCAAAGAACTGTATGGCAAAGCTGGGATCGAGCGCCGTCTGATCGGGATTGGTGACCGGGCCGGTGACCTGGTTCAAACTGAACCGTCCGAAGAGCTGTGACTTGTCCGAGATGCGATGGTCCACGCGAATAGAAAACTGATCCGTGACCGTTGAAACCTTCGATGATGTGGCAAACGTTCGCGCGCCATAGGGCCCGCTCGAATCATTCGGCAGCGGGTACGCGTCCAGCACTGGCTTGATTGCCGGATTCAGTGGAATAGTGAGCGTGTCTCCGGGGAACGTCGTCGTGTCGATTCCCTGGCGTTCGGCAGCCGTAGGCACAGGAAAAACCTGCGTGGTTCCGAGGATCTGCCGGAATCCCTGATATTCGCCGAAGAAATAAGTACGATCGCGTCCGTCGTAGCCTGGAAGTACCACCGGGCCACCGATGGTCCCGCCGAATTCATTACGGTTGAATGGCGGTATGCGGCGGCCGCCGATTTCGATGTGGTCGAAGTAATTGCGCGCATCGAGAGAAGCGTTGCGAAAGAACTCGAACAGGCTACCGTGAATCGAATTGGTCCCAGAACGTGTCACAACATTGGTGTAACCGGCGGCTCCATGGCCGATTTCCGGAAGCATCACGCCGGAATTCGATTGTACTTCCTGGATCGCATCGACATTGAAGTTCGAAAAAGTGGCCCCACCCATCTCAGGGTCGGTGGTATCGGCTCCGTCGATGGCAAAGACGGTGGTCGTACCGCGCTGACCGTTGACGGCAAACTGCTGGGTGAAATTCGCTGCACCGTTGGCGTCGGTCATCGTGCCTGCGGCGAGGAGAAGGAGTTTGCTGAAGTCGCGGGAATTGAGCGGCAGGCTCGAAACTTCTTTTCGCGAGAGATGCTCTCCCCCGCTGGCTTCAGAGACTGGACCGTTTTGTTCCTGAACCAGAACAAGGGTCGTATCGGACTTCGGCAGCTGCAAGTTTGCGTTTAGTGTGACAGCTTCGGCTACGACAATGGGCTGCGCGGATTTGTATGTGACCGACTTCGCCACTACGGAAACGTCATATTTCGAAGCCGCAATGGCGGTAAAAGCGAACTCTCCGCGGACCTTTGTCTTTGCCGTGTAGGTCGGGTTGCCGGCAACGTCCGCAAGGACGACGGTGGCTCCAACGACTGGGGTTCCCGCGTTATCACGAAGTACGCCGATCCAGGAGCCCGACGGAGTCGCGGCGAAAGTCCAGCTGCACAAACAAAGAAACACCGCCAATATGAGTGCACACACTGGCAAGAGGCGCGAGGCCGGCCTGTTGACGACTGGCGCCACAGACTTATTCGAAGGAGTTATTTTCATTTCATCGGGTTCCGTCAATTTCGAGATCGGGGTCGCGCAGAGCTTCTGGAGGGGGGCGTGAAGGACGTCACCGATTCAGAAGTTGCCGCAATGCACCTCGGGACGTCGATGCTCGAAAGGCGCTGTCGTACGGGGCGAGAATACCGCTACTCAGCAGGGAACTGTAGCTTAAGTTTTCCTAACGGCTCAAAAGTGGAAAGTCCGCCGTTCGGGAAGGGAACAGAGAATTGCCGTTGTGATCTTGCCACTCGTTGCTCCGCACGAGTGGGGCACCCAGCATGATTCCACAACGCGCCTGGAGGCTCAATTGAAGTGAACCTACCCGCTACTGCGTGTAAAGTATCCTCGCGGAGCAAGAATCTGTCGTGCCGAGCGGCGCGACGCTTCCCTATGCCTCACAAAAACTTTGGGGGTCTGATGGAATCACATAGCCGCCATCACCTTAAGATTGCCGCAGTACTTCTGCTCTCTCTCGCCTTCGCGGCGTCTGCCTTGGCTGCCGACGACCAGGGCACCATCTTCATCATCCGTCACGCAGAGAAGCTCTCCAAGGATCCCAATGCGCTGCTGAGTTCTGCCGGGCATGCGCGCGCAAACTGCCTGGCGCACTTGCTCGGTGAAGCGAACATCCAGACGGTGTTCACGTCGAACATACGGCGTACGCACCAGACCGCATCACCGCTGGCCAAAGCGCGTCATCTGACGATTCAGACGATTCCCAAGGACAATCCAGACGAGTTAGTGCAGAAGGCGAAGGCAGCCGCGCAGAATGGTGACGTGCTGATCGTTGGCCATCAGGAGACCGTTGCCGATATCGTGCAGCGGCTGGGTGGAGGAACCGTACCGCGGGTTGGTCCGAACGAATTCGATCGCCTCACGGTCCTACATCTCACTCCATCAGGAGCCACGGTCACCATCCTGCGCTATTGTGATTGTGGTGCGCCGGCCAGTGCGCCTTCGCAGAGCACGGATCAGGGCATGGCTCCGCCAGCACCTCCTCGCTGATAAATGCATAGTTCCTTCGCTACGCTCAGGATGACTTCTGCCTGGACGGATATCCTGGTTGCGGCGCAATCGTCCGGTGCGCCACCCGAGCATCCCACACCGCGAGGTCATGGTGAGCGGAGCGAATCCATCTACGTATTTGAAGCAGTTGAACTCACGTAACCTCGCCTGAGTACAGTTGTGCACTTCCGCCTGGAAAGGCCCTGCGCTAACCTTACTCTGTGCGCCGAAGCTGGACTATCATCGCGGTCACCATCGCACTTCTTGCTGCAGCAGAATTGTTGCTAGCGAAGAAAAACGGCAGCAACATCCTCCAGCAATTGCCGCAAGGATCGGTAACAGTCGAAGGCCTCGCACCCGTCACTCCTAAGCAGAATTGCGAAAATTGGCTGTGGGCCGCGGAAGTCGAGACCATCCTGAAGACGCAGAAAATCGATCTTCCACAGACCTATTGGATCACGCAGGCAAATCTCGGCGAAGTCTGCGTGGATGCGCCGATTGATCTTGAGGCGATTGCCTCTTTGATCGAACGCGATTATCAACTTGAAGATGGCAGCAAGTTTCACCTCACGGCGGTGCGCACGGTGGGCGCGCCGACCGACATGGGACACATCATCTCCAGCCTGCGCCAGGGCCGCCCGTTTATCCTGCTGTGGAAGGGACACCCGTTGCTTGTCACCGGTATGGTTTACGACGAGTACGGCTATCCGAATGGCCAGCGCATGTACGAAGTGCGCGAGATCGACATGCTGGATCTTCTGTATCCCGACGGCGACGAGCGCCGGATTCGATCGTTCGTGAAAGGCACAGATAACCTGGACGAGATCGGTGGGATGCTCGAAGTGATCGCGTCGCCTGTAGATGCGTTCCGGCAGGACCGCTGAATCCACGGGAAGCTTGTCAGAATCTTAATAGATGTGACTAGTTCTAACGATACTTTGCGGGGAACCATCCTCTACGACGGAGCCTGCGGCTTCTGCTCCCGCTGGGTCCACTGCTGGGAGCCAACTCTACGCCGCCATGGATTTCGAATCGCCGCATTGCAGGAACCATGGGTCGCCGAGCGACTCCGCACCGATCCGGCGCAGTTGCTCGCGGACATTCGCCTGCTCACGCCAGCGGGTCAACTCGTCTCGGGCGCAAATGTCTACCTGCACGTATCGCGGCGCATCTGGTGGATGACGCCTTTCTGGGCCATCTTCAGTCTGCCCGGACTGAACCGACTGCTTCATCTCGGCTACCGCTGGTTCGCGCGCAATCGTTATTGTGTTTCGGGCACCTGCGGGCTCGAGCCGCAGCGTTAGCACTCCGGTTTGCCGCTAACCGCTTCCTTCCTATATACTTTGGGTTTGCCTCAGGCTTAATTTTCGATTCAGGAGCAGCTAGCTTTCATGCCGAAGCGTACGTTTCAACCGAACCGTCGCCGTCGTTCGAAGACGCACGGGTTTCGCAGTCGTATGAAGACCAAGAGCGGGCAGGCCGTTCTTTCGCGCCGTCGCGCCAAGGGCCGCAAACGCGTGTCCGTAAAGCCCGGATACCGCGAGTAGACCGCCAGGCCTGAAACGGCGCTTACGTGATTGGAATCCTTCTGGAAACGCCGAACTCAGCCGCAAGCAAGAAAAAGCCTGTGATTACGGCTCTAGACTCCGCCAATGAGTCCCCGACCCGCCGCTTACTTTTTCCGCGAAGCTCGAAATTGCTGAAGCATGGCGATTTCCAGCGCGTCTACAAGACGGGGCGCCGGCATTTTTCGGGACTCCTGACTGCGTTCTATCTGGCAAAGTCAGAATCAGGGGCCGGGCCGCGAATTGGGATCACCGTCGGACGGGTGCTGGGCGGCGCGGTCGACCGCAATCGCATTAAGCGGCGCTTGCGCGAGGCTGCTCGATTACACCTCGCGGAGTTGGCGGTGCCAGTGGACGTCGTCATCAATCCCAAGAAGAACGTTCTCAAGGCCGAATTCGTAGATGTTGAACAAGAAGTAGCCCGGGCTTTCCTGGTGATTCGCAAATACATGGAGTCGTCGGCCAACAGTCCGAAGACGGCGGGCAGATCATGATGCGCAGGTTCTTGCTCTTATTGTTGCAAGCTTACAAGTGGCTGATCTCGCCACTGTTCCTGCCTGCGTGTCGCTACGTGCCTACATGTTCGGAGTACGCCGCCGAAGCCATTGAGCGCTACGGCGCGATCCGCGGAAGCTTGAAAGCGGCGTGGCGGTTGTTGCGTTGCCATCCATTCGCGCATGGCGGCTTCGATCCCGTGGTGCCGGCCATTTTGACGGAAGCGGCGATTGCCGCCGAAGCGGCTGGCCATTGCCGTCCGGGAGTTCCCGTTCAAGCGGTATTGGAATCTGTAAGTCCCGAGTCGCAGCGCACCGCGGCTCAACCCAATTTGATTGTTGCAGTCAACGATTGCAATCTGCGCCTTAGCCGGCGCTGTTGAGAAGGAAGTACGACTTGCCCGAATATCACAGCCCTAACCAAGAACCCGCCAGCAACCGAATGATGCTGGTCATCCTGTTCACGTTCATCTTCCTCATCGGTTTCCAGTTCATCTACAGCAAGTATGGTCCGAAGAAGCCGGCCGAACCCGCGCAGCAACCGGTGCAGCAGCAGGCCGTGACGCCAGCCTCTCCTGTGAATGCTCAGGCCGCGGTTGCGCCCGCGCCTTCCGCACCTGTGGCGGTCGGAACCAAGCAGGCTGCTTCCGAAACCGACACGGTGATTGAGAACGACCTATACCGGATCACTTTCACCAACCGCGGAGCACAGGTGAAGTCGTGGGTGCTGAAGAAATTCACCGATGAGAAGCGTCAGCCGCTCGATCTGGTGAACCTTCCTGCTGCTAAGCAGTACGGATATCCGCTCTCGCTCTTCGCCTACGACCAAGGACTGAAGGACAAGCTCAACTCCGCTCTATACGTCACCACTGTGCAGGGCACGCAACAGTCGCCCACGGACGTCACCTTCGAGTATGCGGAGGGTAATCTTTCCGTCCGCAAGACGTTCCATTTCGACGATTCCTACGTCGTCAAGACGGATATCGAAGTCGTTCAAAATGGTTCGGCCATCCAGGCATTTCCGGCATGGCCCTCTGGCTTTGGGGATGCAGCCAGTGCTGCCAGCTTTGCGGCCAGCACCATCGATTTCAATAACGGCAACAAGATCGAACGCCTCGCGATCAAGAAGATCAGCACCGGGGCCACCATCAACGGACCTCTGGCTTGGGCTGGACCTGTCGATCAGTATTTCGCCGCCATCTTCTTGCCCGACAATCCATCGAATGCCGCGCTCGTAACGCAGCGCAATCAGCTTCGAATCCCGAAGAACCCCGACAAGCCCGATCCGAACGATGTGGTCGCCGTCGACGTGCTCGGTGGTGCGGTGGGCAATCTGGACGGGCACACGCATCAGCGGATTTTTGTCGGCCCGAAGGCGCTCGACGTTTTGGCTTCGATTCATCCCGTGCTCGCGCCGGGTCAAACCGAAACAACTGACCTACGTCCGCTCATCGACTTCGGCTGGTTCAGCTTCATCTCGCGTCCACTGTTCGCCGCGCTGCGCTGGACGCATCACAACGTCACGTCGAATTGGGGATGGGCGATCATCCTGCTCACGGTTGTAATCAATCTTCTCCTGCTGCCGTTGCGCATCACCAGCATGAAGTCGGCGCTGAAGACGCAGAAGATTCAGCCGCAGATCAATGCCGTCAAGGACAAGTACAAAAAGTACTCGATGCGCGATCCGCGCCGCCAGGAGATGAACCAGGAAATCGCCGCGCTCATGAAGACCGAGGGCGTGAATCCCGCGGGTGGCTGCTTGCCACTACTCATCCAGTTCCCCTTCCTGGTGGCCTTCTACCGGTTGCTCGGCAACACCATTGAGCTGCGGCATGCGTCGTTCCTCTATTTGCAGGATCTATCGGCTCCCGACCCTTATCACATCATGCCGGTGCTTATTATCGTCAGCACGTTCGTGGTACAGAAGATGACCCCGACGGGCGGCATGGACCCACAACAACAGAAGGTCATGAACCTGATGATGCCGGTGATGTTAGGCGTAATCAGCTGGAACCTATCGTCGGGACTGTGCCTCTACTGGGTGGTCGGCAACGTCATCGCCATGCTGATGCAGGTAGTGATGAACCGCACGAGCATGGGAGCGGAGATGCGCCAGATCGCAGAAAAGCGCGCGCGGAAACAGGCACTGAAGAAAGCGTAAGCCCACTTCGCAATTGGGTAATCAAGCAAGTTGGTAATCGTGCCCCATTCAAAGCCTTCTGTCGGCCTGAGTGGGGCATTTCCTTTGGGGCAGATTGTGTGGCGCGGACACTCCTGTCCGCGCTCAGCTCCTATCTCCACCAATCAATGTGCTGCCATAACTGTTGTTACAACCGCGGGGTCATGGTGAGCGGAGCTAAGACTTGGCCTAGAGATCCTTCTGGACTGCAATTCCTGTCGTGCGATCTACACCGCCACTCGCACTCCTGAGGAACTCTTCATCGGACTGCGATCTAGCGATAACACGTAATCCAGCGCGAAGCGGCCGGGTCCGAAGATCAGGATCATCAGGCTGGCGAACAGAAATGTGTAGGGATCGGCGTTATAGAACTTGCCAGGATTAGAGAAGATGGAGCGCAGCGCTTCCTGGTCCGCTGACAGATACGCGACGAGCATGTCGAAGGCGAGCGCCAATCCGATCAGGCGCGAGCCCAGCCCCGCGATGAGCAGGATGCCGCCAACGAACTCCATGCCGGAGACAAAATACGCGTTGAGCGCCGGCGCGGGGATATTCAGGCTGGTGAAAAAGCCGATCACATGTTGGATGTTGTGCAGCTTGCCCCATCCGGTCTGGATGAACTGCCATCCCCAGTAGAGGCGCACAGCAAGCAGGAACGGAGATTGCAGCGCGTTTCCGACGGTAGTAAGAAGCGCGTACCCGCGAGATGCCAGTTGGGCGATGCCTTTCATTCAGCTGTTCCTCCCGCGTTAGCTGATGTATCGGAATACGATGCAGTGAACCAGCCCAAGACCATCCAATGCGCAAACCATTCTTGAACGCGCACGGCCTGTTCTTCCGGAGAGAGTGAACTGGATTCGAAGGCGGCTTCGAGAGCTTCGCCCAGCGATTTGCGCTGCCGAAGTGCGCCGAGCAGCAGATAAGCTTCGCGATCCAGTCGCTTGTAGCAAACCGAGTAATCGGCGCGATGCACGGCGATGTAGATAGCCTCGGGAGCGGGGTGAGACATCTGCTTCGACGCGCCTCGAACCGGCTTCACCCAGCGTCGAATCGGATACGCGCGGTTCCCGCCCGACTCCTCCTCTTCGCGATCATGGTCGCGAACCGCGAGCAGCAGATCGTCGACCGGATATTGCACTTCGAGCAGCGAGATATGCGGTTGCAGCGCGAGCAGCGGGTCTTCGCCAAGCACAGCGAGCGCCTCCGCACTCAGCGGCGGCAGATCGGCGGCATCGAACGCCTCAATGTGCGCCCACTCGAGTTTGAGCATGTCGGCGGCAAGCGCATAACGATCACCGGCGAATTCGCGATGTTCGCTCAACCACTGCGGCAACTGCGAACCCAGGTTGCGCAGCGTGAACGATGCAGACGGATGCTCGGTCAGATAGCCGCGCGCGATCTGGTCGAAGCGCTTGCGTCCGACAATGGCGCGCAGGCCGGGGAAGTCTTCGGCAAACGAGTCGAGAATCCGAAACCAGTATTGCCGGTTGTAGATCTCCAGGCGTTCGAAGCTGGTAAGGCGGCTATTCGGCTTGATGAACTCTTTGGCTTCTTTTGCATTCGAGCGTCCCTGCGGATCGCGTCTCGCCATGCGATCGGTCTGGGTGATTGGCTGCATCACCGCGGACGCCATACGTCGTTGCAGATCGAGTAACGCGGTCATGCGCGCACCTCCGCCAATTCCGCTGGAGCAGTTACAGGCTGCGGTTTGCGTGCTCGCACTTTATCCAAATATGTATTTGCCTTCAGCGCTTCGCGATGGACTTCTTCGAACGAGGGAATCTTGTCGTCCCACTCGAGCAGTGTGGCCGTTGGACCGATGCGCTCGATGGCGTGCTCATACAGACTCCACACTGGATCGATCACCGGGTGATCGTGAGTATCGAGCACGAATTTCTGGTAATGCGAATGACCGGCAATATGAATCTGCGCTACACGCTCAGCGGGAACCGAGTCGACGTATATGTGCGGATCGAAGTCGTGATTCATCGAGCTGACATAGATGTTGTTGACGTCGAGCAGAATGCCACAGTCGGCGCGCTCGACCACTTCGTTCAGGAACTCCCATTCGGTCATCATGGAGTCATGAAACTCGGCGTAGCTGCTCACATTCTCGACCGCGATGGGGACTTCGACGAAATCGCGTACTTCGCGAATCTTAGCGGCGGTGGCCTCGACCGCTTCCCACGTGTAAGGGATCGGCAGCAGGTCGTGTGTGTAGCGCCCGTCGACGCTTCCCCAGCACAGGTGATCGGTGAGCCATGGAGTTTTGGTGCGCTGAACCAGCTTCTTCAGCCGCCGCAGATGTTCGCGGTTCAGCGGCTGAGCCGATCCGAAATACATGGAGACGCCGTGCTGAACGACGCGGTACTGCTCGAGAATCTGATCGAGAATGGCGAGCGGGCGGCCGCCGTCGATCATGTAGTTCTCGGAGATGATCTCGAACCAATCCACCACTGGCTTTTGTTCGAGGATGTGCCGATAGTGCGGGATCCGCAGGCCGATTCCTACTCCGTATTCGGTAAATCCATTAAAGCGATTCGCGGGCATAAAACCTCAAGTCGCGTGAGGGTTGAACAACAGAGTTAAAGATGGATCGGGGAATCGGGTAATTGATAATCGGGTAACCTGAAAGCTTTCTGCTGGCGATTTCCGATTACCCGATTACAAGATTTCCCGATTACCCGATCACTTTACTCAGGCATCTTCGAGCCGTCGGTAGCGCAACCGCCCTTGCCCTTGCACGAGTTCTTGCCCTTGCAGCCGTTGTCGCTGCTCTTGCAGCCGCCCTGGCCTTTGCAATCGTTTTGGCCTTTACAAGCGTGCTTGGATTTGTCGTCGGCTTGCAGCATTCTGGCAATGCTGGAGCTGCTTACCGAGGTCTGGCTGGAGCTAGGCGCAGTTGAGGCGTTGAGGGCTACAGCGCCGCCGGTCATCAGCCCCGAAACAGCGGCCGTCATCAGGAGAGACTTCACAGTTTTCTTCGTCATGTGCGATTCCTTTTCAATTGAAGTTGGGATCGTTTCCGTGGAACGGACCGCGCCAGCAGAGCTGCCGGGTGCCATCCTCATGGGACATACGACTGCCGGCCACATGAGAAGTTACATTTTTTCCGCAAAAATACTTGGGCATGACTCTTCCTGGGCCTTCGTGTAACTTTTGTACGCTTCGCGAGTCTGATTTGGATTGGGATAGACTGCCGGAATCGGCACAGCAATGGCGGAACCCTCAAAAAAGGCAGCTTCTACAGGAGTTACGAAGCCAGTCGATCCCATCCGCGAGCGGGATGCGCAGATCATCGCCCGGGTGCTCGCGGGCGAACGGGAGTTGTTTCACGAACTGATCCGGCCCTACGAGAAAAGCGTGTACCTGGCCGCGTACTCGTTGTTACAAAACGAGGCAGACGCGGAAGAAGTTGCACAAGAAGCGGTGCTAAAAGCCTACCGGAACCTGGCGAATTTCCGCGGGGACGCCAAGTTCAGCACATGGCTGATCACGATTGCCCTGAACGAAGCGCGCGGGCGTCTGCGGCATGCACGGGTGATCGAGTTCGAATCCATCGACGAGCCGATCGAGGACGGCAGCGACATAACTCCGGCGGTGATCTCGGATTGGCGCGAAGTCCCACACGAGGCGCTCGAGAGGAAAGAAGTTCGTGAGCTGCTGGCGCGGGCTGTCGAGAGCTTGCCGGAAACTTACCGCGAAGTCTTCGTGTTGCGGGATGTAGAGGAAATGAGCATAGCCGAGACCGCAGCCGCTCTCGGCATCAACGAACAGCTGGTCAAAACCAGGCTGATGCGCGCCCGGTTGATGATGCAGAAGATACTGGCGCCGCAATTGAAGTCACGACGTACCGGATTTCTAGGGTTCTTCAGTCGCAAAGCGGGTGGATCATGGCTCTAAATTGCAGGCACGTCTGGAAACAGATTTCGGACTACATCGATGGTACCGTCTCACCCGAGCTGCGCGAGGAGATCGAACTCCATCTCGCCAATTGCCGCCATTGCTCCGCCGTGCTCGATTCCACCCGCAACATCCTGGTGTTAGTCGCCGATGACCGCACGTTCAACTTGCCGGTAGGCTACAGCGAGAGATTGCATGAGCGGCTGGAAGAGGCGATGAAGGAGTGAGGGGAATCGGGTGATCGAGAGATAAGTAATTGGGCGGTGGCGCAAGTTGCGCCATTGGATTTCATCGCCAGTCAATCGTAACGGCCGCGGCGCTCTTCACTACTCCACAACCGGGACGACTGTTGTATCTGGTGTTCCGAATCCAATTCAAGGCGTAGTTGTCGATGCTCGATAAGCCGGAACTGCGCTGCACAGTCGGATTAGTTACTTCACCAGATTCCAATACGTTGAAGGAGATCAGTGGCAAAAAACCGCTGGGTGTCTCATGTTCGCGCCTTGCAAACTCGACGTTCTTGGGCAGAGAGTCCTTCCGGAGTAATTTTGGGTTGCATCGCGCGGCATTGAGTTCTGCTCCGGGCGTCCTAACGTCCTGAGTTTCCACATTACTTGCCGCTTTCGCCAACCGCTCCCGCTCGGCTCCTACCCAAACGCAAATTTCCCCGCGTTCGTGTTCCGTAAGGCGCGAAGCAGGATGCATCAATTTGTAGGACGTTAACGGCATCCAGTTGCCACGAACTTCTTCGCAGATCTGATCGAGCTTGTGGTCGGCGCGTTTGGGGTCGTATTGCGCCCAGTCGGAAAGATTCACGTGGCGCCGTCCCTGATTGACGTCGTCGGTGATGACCCAGGAAAAGGGTGCGATCTGGCTGTACCAGGGCCAGGTGGTTCGATAGGAATGGCAATCGTTACAGCTGCGATTGAGCGCGTTGGCGACTTGCGGAGGTAACTGCGAATGCGCGGCCAACTCGCGTTGCGGATCAACCGGCGGATTGGTTCTTGCCGGACGAATCAGCTGGATGCCGAGGACAACTGCGATCAGCGCGAGAAAGACCTTGTTCCTGCGGGACATGAGATAAGTCAGTATCCCGTTTCGCGAGTGGCAGCGTCAAACCCGTCGGCGCTTAGACGTGAATCCAGTTCAAGACAATCAGTGTCAGCGTCGTGGCGCCAACGATGATCCAAAGGGTCAGGCCTTGCAGCAGCGGGCGCACGCCTACGCGCTTCAATGTTTCTTTATTCAAGCCAGTGCCGATCAAGAAAAGCGTGACCGTGAGACCGACTTTGCCCAGACGTCCGAGCGCGCCGAATTCAGAATTCAGGCTCGGGAGCAGCGTATTCGCCAAGGCCGCAAGGCAAAACAGCAGAATGAACCAAGGCCACTGGATTTTCGTTTTGCTCTTCAGTGCGACAGCCGTAACCGCAGAGAGCGGAACGATCCACAGAGCGCGTGCGAGCTTGATGGTGGTCCCGATGGCCAGCGCCGTCGGTCCGTAGCGCGCGGTCGCGCCGACCACGGAACTTGTGTCATGAATTGCAAGCGCCGCCCACAGTCCGAATTGCGCCTGGGTGAGGTGCAGCGCATATCCGACCATCGGAAAGAGAAACAGTGCGATGGAATTGAGGATGAATACCGCGCCGAGCGAAACCGCCATCTCTTCTTCATTGGCGGCGGCGATGGGACCGACGGCGGCAATCGCGCTTCCGCCACAAATCGCTGTACCTGCACTAATGAGGAACGCGGGCTTTTTGCCCACGTGAATCAGATATCCAAGGCCGAGTCCGATCGACATCGCCAGAGTTATGCTGCACGCCGTGTAAACGAATCCCGAACGGCCCGCGTGAATCACTTCATGGAGATTCATGCTGAATCCGAGAGCGACTACCGACGCTTGCAATAAAAACTTCGACAGCCGTTTGCTTTCGACGTGAAACGGATGTTCGAGAGTGAACCCGTAAATTAGGCCGCCGAGAAGCGCGATAGGCGGGGATATGAATCCGCTTGCCGCAATGATGATCGCGACAAAAAAGATGTTCTTGCTCACACAACCAGTCTGGCGCTTGAGCCCGGCGAGCGTCCAAGCAGTAATTCCTATGAGCGATTAGCTGGGCTTATCGGCTCGAAATGCCGCGATGGGACTTGCCTTTCGAGGGCTGAGAAAGAATCCGGCCACGCTCAAGAACGAACCGCCGGAAGGCCCCCGCGGCCCCCTGAGGCTCCGGGCCAGTGCGCGAGACGAGAGTGAATTGGCGCTCAGCTTTCACTCCAGCAACGGTCACGACTTTCAACGTATGCAGCTCCAACTCTTTCGAAATCGCACGGCGTGGCACGAATCCAATACCCAGGCCCGCTTCCACGCCGGATTTAATGGCCTCGGTGGAATCGAGATCGATGACATTGCGGAATGCCTTCAGGCGCAGGCCTGCTTTGGCGAGAGCCATCTCGACTACCTGGCGCGAGCCAGAGCCGCGCTCGCGCATCAAGAGCGTGCTTGCAAGCAGTCGCTCGTGGGAAAGACGCTCCGCAGCAAAATCAGGCTGCAGGATCAGGACCAGTTCGTCATCCATAAAGGGCTCGCTGCGCACGGCACGGGAGCCAGAGGGGCCTTCGATGAGCCCAACTGAAGCCTTTCCGTCCAGCACCATGTCTACGATGTCGCGAGTGTTTCCGCTATGCAGAGCGATCTGAACGCGGGCATTCTCGCCCAAAAAGGCGCCGAGCAACCAGGGAAGAACGTACTGCGCAATGGTGGTAGAGACGCCGATAGAGAGATCGCCGGAAACTGTTCCTTCGGCCGCTCCGAGTTCGCGTTCGGCCTGGGCTGCCAATTCCGCTATTTTCTCGGCATAAGGGAGTAGCAACTTGCCTTGCGCTGTGAGCGATATCCCCCGGGCGGATCGATCGAAGAGACGGACACCGAGCGCGTCTTCCAGCGCCTTGATTTGCAGAGTGACCGCAGGCTGGGTGAGCAGAAGATGCTCCGCAGCTTTGCGAAAGCTCAAGTGCTCGGCAACCGCTCGGAACACTCGCAGACGAAAGTTTTCAAGTTCTGACACGGTTGATCTTTAGTGGTTAAGCGGTCTTGCGAATTCTTGCATGGAGCGCTTCAGCCAAACCAACAGCGGCCAGTGCGACCACGACGTGGACAATCTGAATCAGTCCAATCTGAGAGCCGAACTTAAGAGGGAACTGCTTGAATCCGGTGATCGGAAGAAGGATGGCGAAGAACAGTCCGACGATGCCGATTCCGAACATGCGTTTCACGCAGGCCATGATGGCGAGCAATGCCACGCAGATGGCGACCAGGAATCCCAAGCCGATGTGCACCGGTAGATATTGCAGGCGAGCGCCCGCCAGAAGCACTCCCAGAACAAGTTCGACCACGAAGAAGACACGCACAATCATTGCTAAGATTTTTGCGAATTTCGCCAATGTTTCCTCCGAGCAGCTCCGGCCCGAGTATTACTGATGAACCGAAAAACTGAATGACTGCAAAACTGATCGACTAGAACAACCGATTCTGCGGCTGTCCCGGCTTAATATTGAAATGCTCGTACGCCAGATGCGTCACGGTGCGGCCGCGTGGCGTGCGGTTCAGAAACCCGATCTGGATCAGGAAGGGCTCGTAGATTTCTTCAATCGCATCCGGCTCTTCGGCCAGCACCGCGGCGAGCGTATTCAGTCCGACGGGACCGCCCTCATATTTCTGAATGATGGTGAGCAGCAGCTTGCGGTCGATTTCGTCGAAGCCGTGCTTGTCGACCTCCAGCATCGCTAATGCAGCTTGTGCGGTAGGCAGATCGATCTTGCCGCCGCTGCGCACCTGGGCATAATCGCGCACGCGCCGCAACAGACGATTGGCAATGCGCGGTGTGCCGCGGGCGCGAGAGGCAATCTCCATTGCGCCCGCATCATCGACGGCGACTCCGAGGATTTCGGCCGAGCGCTGCACGATAATCTTCAGGTCCTCGTGGGTGTAGAACTCCAGGCGGAGCACGATGCCAAACCGCGAGCGCAACGGCGCCGACAGCAAGCCTGCGCGCGTGGTGGCTCCGATGAAGGTGAAGGGCGCAACGTCGATGGTGTGGGTGCGCGCTGCCGGTCCCTGGCCGATGATGATGTCGAGCTTGTAGTCCTCCAGCGCCGAGTAAAGCAGTTCTTCGAGCGCCATCTGCATGCGATGGACTTCGTCGATGAAGAGCACCTGCTTGTTCCGAACGTTGGTCAGGATGGCCGTCAGGTCGCCCTTGATCTGCAACGCCGGCCCGGAAGTCTGCTGGAAGGGAACGCCCAGTTCGTTCGCGATAATCGTTGCTAGCGTGGTCTTGCCTAATCCGGGAGGCCCGTAGAGCAGAACGTGATCGAGAGCTTCGCCACGCGAGCGCGCCGCTTCGATGGCGACAGCCAGGTTTTCCTTCACCTTGGACTGGCCGATGAACTCCTGCAGGCGCTGCGGCCGCAGCTTGAGTTCGAAAGACGCGTCGTCTTCGACCTGCGCGGCCGAAACGATGCGCTCATTCACATTGTCCTTGGGCATTGCCACTGCAGAGGATGGTAGCGGGAATCGCGGCGGCAGGCAATCGGGGAGACTGCCGAACTGCAATCATCGCGAAGAACGCTGCTATTCGTTGGCTCGCATCGCGCCCATCTCGGCCAGAACCTCTTGCTCCACGAGCTTTCCTTCGTCGTACTTCACGCGCTTCAGCTGGATCGGATTGGACCGCGGCTTCGCCATCGCCGACGCCACGTCGAGATCCTGGAAGTAGGCGAGCATCTCCCATTCCTTGCCGTTGAGCTGCCAGATCTCGAACTGTTCGAAGCGCGACACCTTCATTCGGAGAGCATGTCCCTGGTACGGGCCCTGCTTGAGGTTGATTTCGGTTGCGAGCATACCGGACTAGTGTCTAGTGTCCAGTGTCCGGTTTCCAGTGTTTCGATGCACTTTGGGGTTACGTTGGTTTTCGTGTGGAAAATGCTCAAGAGGCGCACGATTCGTCCGTGTAGGCCTGGCAATTGCGGCGAGTTCCAAAGATGGAATTGGAACGCGACGTTTTCTACGCCTCTGTGGGCTTACGAATTCCGCGTCTCCGGCGCCGACGCAAGCTTGCGCGATTGCGCAATAAAGAGGGCGACCCGCAGGCCGCCCTAGATTACGAAACGAGGCTGAACTACTCTTCTTCCTCGACCTGCTCGCCGCGAGCCGCCTTGGCTGCCGCAACGATTTTTTCCTGATTCAGCTGAGGAACGATGTCGTAGTGGTCCATCTCCATGTTGAAGGTGCCGCGGCCCTGCGTCATGGAGGTCAACTCCACCCCGTAGGTCAGCATTTCAGCCATGGGTACTTCGGCTTTTACGACGGTCTTGCCGCCCTTGTTGTCCATGCCCTGAATGCGTCCGCGCCGGCTGTTGAGATCGCCCATGATGCTGCCCGCGAACTCGTCCGGGATGGTGATCTCCGCCTTCATGATCGGCTCCAGTAGTGTCGGCTTGGCTTGCTCCATGGCTTTCTTGAAGGCAATGCGCCCGGCAGTTTTGAACGACAACTCGTTCGAGTCGACGTCGTGATAGGAACCGTCGTAGAGAGTGACTCTGAAATCTACGACCGGAAATCCGGCGAGATATCCACGTTGCGCGGCCTCGACGATGCCCTTCTCTACCGCAGGAATGAAGTTCTTGGGAATCGACCCGCCAAAGATGTCGTTCACGAACTCGAAGTTCCCGCCGCGCGGCAAGGGCTCCATCTTGATCTTGCAATCGCCGTACTGCCCGTGACCACCGGATTGCTTCTTGTGACGTCCCTGCACGTCGGCGCGTCCGCGAATGGTTTCGCGATATGGCACCTTGGGCGCTTTCAGAACCACTTCGGTGTGATAGCGCTTCTTCAACTTGGAGACGATCACTTCGATGTGCTGCTGGCCTGTGCCGGCGATGAGGAATTCTTTCGTCTGCTCGTCGCGGAAGAAGCGCAGCATGGGATCTTCTTCCATCAGTTTATGAATGCCGTTGCTGAGTTTGTCTTCGTCGGCGCGCGTCTTTGGCTCGATGGCGAAGGTGATCGCCGGCTCCGGCAGCGTAACCGACGGGTAAGTAATCGGCGCGGCCTTGTCGCCCAGCGTGTCGCCGGTCAGGGTCTCGCGCAACTTGGCGATGGCGCCAATGTCACCAGCGTGCAGCTCGTTCACGGGAACCAGGTTCTTCCCTTGTGCAACTGAAAGATGGGAGAACTTTTCCGAGGTATTGCGATTGAAGTTCTGCAAGGTGGCGTCGTTCCTGGTAACGCCGGAGTAGACCTTGAAAAACGAGATACGCCCGGTGAAGGGATCGTTCAGCGTCTTGAAGGCCATCAACGAGGATGGTTCATTGTCGACGACGTGATGCACCGGCGGCTGGCCGTTGCTGGGCGTTCCCTGTCCTTTGACCTCAGGATGTTCGGTGGCGGCCGGCATGAATTCAGTGATGAACTCGAGCACGCGATCGGTGCCGATGTTTCCTAATCCCGACGTATAGAGCAGCGGGAAAATTCGATGTTGCACGATGGCTTCGCGCAGGCCGGGCAGCAGATGCTCGTCGGGGATCGTGCCCTTCTCGAAGAACTCTTCCATCAGCGCATCGTTTCCTTCGGCAATGATCTCGACCATTGCCTCGTGGGCGGCACGAGCGGCCTCGGCGAGATCGTTGGGAATCGGAATCTCCCTGCCTCTGCCGTTTCCGCCAATGTCATAGGTGTAGGCTTTCAAGCGCACTACGTCGACGATGCCGTTGAAGCTCTTCTCGCGTCCGATCGGCAACTGCACGGGGATTACTTCGCGCCCAAAGGATTCATGCACAGATTGCAGCACGCGATCAGGGTCGGCGCGTTCGCGATCCATGCGGGCGGCAACCACCATGCGCGGCATCTCAAACTCTTCGGCGTACTGCCACGTTTTTTCCGTGCACACTTCCACGCCGTGAACCCCGTCAACCACTACGATCACAGATTCCACGGCGGGCATGGCCATCTTGGCTTCGTGGACGAACATGTTGAAGCCGGGCGTATCGATCAGGTTGATCTTCGTTTTGTTATTCCATTCAGCGAACGCAAGCGAGTTGCTGATGGACATAGCGCGGGCAATTTCTTCTTCGTCGTATTCGGTGGGGGCGGTTCCATTATCAACACGGCCAAGCTGCGGGGTCGCTCCAGCGGTAAAGAGCAAAGCGGCCGACAGCGAGGTCTTGCCCGCGTCCGCGTGCCCCACCAGGGCTACATTCCGGACGTTTGTACCTTCGTAGACTTTCACGGGTCACCTCAACTCCAGGCGAATTTTTGAGTGCGGGAACACACAGGAAGTGCGCTCGGGCAATGGTTTCCCCGACTACTCCGAACCGGCGGGATCAGAACCCTGGCTGGAATGAAGACAGGATGCGTGCGGCGGAGACAGCCGACGAAACCCTAGGATGCTAGCACAGCGCCGAAAACCTCAACAATGGCACTGGTCACAGGGAGAGTAGCGGGAGTCGGTTTTCGAACATCCCGCCGTCGTCGGTCGATACCGAGTTAGCTTTCCACCTTCACTGAACGACCAAGGTCAGTTTTTGAGACACGCTGACCGCTCCCGAGGTGGCGGTCACGGTAACGGTGTAATTGCCCGGGGCGGTCATAACTGGCTGTGGCGTCGTCGTGCCACCACCGCCGCCAATTCCACTGCTTCCACCTCCTCCGCCACAAGCGGTCCACGCACCTACCATCAGTGACAGGAAAAGAAGTGTCGTACCAATAGACTTTCGCCTTCCAGTGCTCGCGCTGAAGAGAATCGCACAGAGTCCGAGCATGACGAAGGCATAAACAGGTCTGGACCCAGAGTGTTTTCGCATGCTGGCCACTATGCTCTCCGTCGCAACTGAAATAGTGAAGGTCGCATTCCCGCCTTTTGCCAGTGTGACGGTGGAGGGAGTGACAGAGCAACTCGCATTCACGGGTGCGCCGGTGCAAGTCAATGAAACCGATCCGCTAAAGCCGGGAGTGCCGGAGACTGCCAGTTGGTAGTTTGCGGTCTGGCCAGATGTCACCGTCGCCGTAGTGGAGCCGCCCTGGCCCGCTCCCAATGTCAGCGATGGAGATGTGCCAGTGCCGCTCAACGAAATCGTGTGTGGACTGGTGGGCGTGTTGTCGGAGATCGTTAATACTCCTGTGGCGCTGCCTGCAACAGTGGGACTAAAAGCAATTGTGATCGTGCAATTACTTCCGGCAGCAACACTCGTAGCGCAAGTCCCGCCGGAGGAGAACGGTCCACTGACGGCGATGCTCGCGATGTTGAGAGCAGCGCTTCCGCTGTTGGTAAGCGTAATCGTCTGACTGGCACTTACTGTACCCTGGTCCTGATTTCCGAAGTCAAGCGAGGTTGCGGAGAGGGTTGCGATTGGCACGGCCGCCTGTGTCACCATGCTGCTGCGAAGGACATAGAGTTCCTGATTGACTGACCCGGAGTCTTGACCGAGAAATGCGAGACCATCAGTTCCCCAACGAGCAAGGCCGCTGGCGTAGGGTACGACGACAGGGAACGCTAGGGAGTTAAGAAGTTGTAAAGTCCCGGTGTCGTATGCGTTGATCGCAGTTGTATCTGAAGCTGACCCATACGGCTGAAAATCGAGCATGTAGATTCTGTGAGCTGCATTATCCAGTGCGAGGTAGTTCAGGTTGTTGGCTGCTGTATTTGAAAAAGTCCCGACCAGCTTTTGCGTGGCCGGATCCCAAACCTGACCTGAACCTGTGTACATCAACTTGCCATCGGAGACGACGGAGGAGCCTGTCTGGGAGTTCCCGCCGTAATTCGTTCCGGTGTAAGGAGTGAAGTGAATTCCCGCACTGTCGAGCGTAAAGATGTTAAAAAACGCGTTCTGCGCGATCGTAAAGGGCAGTGCGTAGATGTTCTTGGCGTCTAGAAAAGCAAAGCCGGTTACCGTTACAGTCTGATCCGCAGTTGGTACGTAGTTCACCAGGCCGGAATCATTGAAAAGAGCGACCACTCCCCAATAGCTTTGGATTGCTGCGACCAATGACGTCGGAGATCCCGGTACTACATGCATGTCAGTAACGTTGAGAGGAGGTAGGACTATGTTTGGAACAGAAGGAAATGGGAAGGTACGGTCTACGGCGGAAGACGAGAGGTTGATCCGCTGGATCGCCTGGTCTCCATATAACGCCACGTAGAGATACTTTCCGTCGTCGGAAGCGACGATCATTCTTGGGTCATTCCCGACAGGAATCGGAACGCCCAAAGTCCCTGTGACAGGATCAATTGGAACTACCGTATTAGCGTTGTTGGAAGCGGTGGCCGGTATAGAGGCATAAAGAAGTCCCCTGCTCGGCACTGAAACCATAAAGGACGAGGGGAGCGATACTTCCCGGTAGAGAGTACCAGTCATCGAACCACTTCCTCCTCCTCCAGGGGCAGGGTTGAAGACCGTAACCGAGAGTTCTCCATAGTCGGTCCGCAGACTCGGATCAATTGTCGCCCGAAGGCCCGGACCGCCAAGATAGGTCGTAACTTGGGGCTGGCCATTAACAAGAACGACGGATTGCGGAAAGAAGTTTGAACCGTACACATCGAGCGTGAATGGGGCGGTGCCGATGGGGATGGTTGGCGGGTTCAACTGACTAATCAATGGGACGGGATATGCGCTGACACCGGTCCCGGTGAGCGAAACAGTAACTATCGGATTCACCGGATCATTGCTGGCGATACTCAACTGGCCCGTACGTGAACCCGCCGCTGTCGGTGTAAACGATATTGCGACCAGGCAAGCAAACTGTCCCGTCAAGTCTGCGTCGCAACCTTGGGTGGTATAGGAAAAATCTCCCGAAATACTGGTCGCCGCGAGGTTGATCCGCAAAGGGGAATAGCCACTGTTGGTTACAAAAATTGAGTACGAGGCAGATGATTGACCTACCAGCAGTGGATCGAATTGCAACTGGTTCTGACTAAGAGTGATTTGCGGCGTGGTTCCGGTGCCTGCAAGGGAAAGTTGCGCCAGCGGGATGCTCGCGTTTGAGGTGATGTTCAGGCGTGCATAGGTGGTTACGGCTGTTGTCGGTGAGAACTGAATCACAATCGTACAGCTGCTATTCACTGCAACCGGTGATTTGCATTGATTCAGGTTGTCGGGTATCGAGTACACCGCGTCGGTTACTGCAACGGCGGAAACGGTCAGTGATTGTGTTCCGCAATTGGTGATCGTCAGAGTGTGAGGGCCGGTGGTACCCGCTGAAATTCCGCCAAAAGAGACTCCGGCGTTATCAGGATAGGGTATACACAGTGAAGGTGCACTAACGGTGGGATCTATCTTCGCTGCGAACGGATACGTCGGGTTGTAATTAGGTGCAGGCGGGGGTACCGTGGTGCGGAATGCTCCCGGTGTTGTGTAAAGGTCATCGCCTCCATTTCCGACGATATATGCCACACCAGATGCGTCTGTTGCGATACCAACGATGTCTGCTCCACTGGTAGGGGCCCCGAAATAAGATGAGAAAAGCAGATTCTTCGCAGTTGGATCGAACTTCATCAAGAAGCCTGCTCTGGTGCCTGAGAACTGGTCTTGTCCGGGAATCGACTGCACCGGATGCAGCAATGGGAACTGCGCATCTTGTGTCAGGCCGGCTACCCAGATATTTCCGGAGCTATCGGTGGCTAGAGTATTGCTGGTCGCATTTGCAGCGACTAGATAGCTGGAATAGGCAAGTCCTGTTCCTGTCGTATTCAGGATGGTCAGCCACGACGAAGTAAGATTGGCAGGCGCGGTTGGAACCAACGCGTCGCTGGTGGTCGGATAGGTCGAATCCGCTCCCGATCCTGTCAGAATCGCCTGCCCCGCGCCGTCGACCTTAATGCCGCCAATGGCAGAGCCATTTCCTAAGAAGGTGGAGTAAATCAAACTGGCCCCATCGGCGGCAACCTTAGTAACAAAAGGCGCAGCGTATGGTAAAGCCCCTGGAATGATTGATTGGTAAGCATTGGAAGTGATTGGCCAGTTCGTTCCTCCCTTACCGTACAGATACGCAGCCCCAGTTGCATCGACGGCAATCGCAAATGAACCAATTGGGCCACCGCCACCGTTTGTTGGCGCGGCATCGCCGATAACAGCGCTATAACCGAAGCTCCCGTTCGTCAAAAACTTGGAAACAAATACGGCGAAACCGCAACAGTCTGTCGACAGGCTCAGTGCGCCGGGTGTCGTCGGAAATTGCGTCGCACTTGTAATTCCCGTCACGTAAGCATTCCCACTTCCGTCGATTGCAACGGCATTTACATACGTGGACTGTCCGCCAATCTCACTTGAGTAGTTCAGTGAAGAACCATCTGCCGACAGCGACGTTACAAATCCTATCTGCCACGGCGAAGTAGTGGTGGTACTTTGCACAGGATTCTTGATTGGAAAGTCACTCGAATGCGTGATGCCTACAATCACTGCATTGCCGTTGCTGTCCACGGCAATGCCATTAGCTTGGTCATAATCGCTTCCACCAAGAAAGGTTGAGTACACCTGGCCCGTGCCGTTGGCGTTCAACTTGGTCACAAAGGCGTCGGGCCCGTTGGTGCAGTTGCCTCCACACGTCCTTTGTAATGCGGCCGAGGTAACGGGGTAAGAAGGATCGAAAGTGATCCCCGTTATATATGTGTTGCCTTGAGCGTCCGCAGTCGCGGCATATATGGTCGAATTGGCATCCGCAATATAGGTTGAGTAATCCAGCACCGGATCGATGATCAACGGCAGCGAGTGGTCATAAGCGCCCACTGCAAACTTGACCAAGGTTCCTTTTACGTCATATGCAACAGCGACTTCCTTCTTGCCCTTTGTCGTTTGCTGATAGGCAATCGGCTTGCGAAATTCGAGTCGTCCACCATCTTGCGTTTCAAGATTCAACGCTCCCGGCGCAGTGACTTCGATCCTCCGCGCTCCTTCGACCCGCATGGCGACAGTTCCGAAATCGGACTTAGGGGAAATAACGAAGTCGTGCTCAATCCGCCCGCCATTTCCATAGAACAAGAGATCTATTCCTGGATATAGATCCCGGTATCGAACCTGTTCAAATGTCGGAACGTTCCTACGCCAACCTTGGGGGTCCTTCCCGCGAAGGTAGTTCACTGTTCCTTGCAACGGGCGTTCCCCGACCAACCTAGACTTCTGGTTTGAGGAATCGAAAGACAGTTTCAACGAGACTGGCGCCCCGCTCGCGACGCGCAGCCAAAACCGAACGGCGCCCGCGCCAAAGCCTGCAGCAAACCCGTTCTGGTGCGTAATAAAACTGTTCTCGATGCTCGACTGTCCAAGGTTGGGCTCGAATGCAATTGGTTGCGCCTGTGAGACCCGTAATCTCGTTGTCGCTCGCAACTCGGCTTGCCGACCGTCAATTGCGGCTGCTGGCAATACCAATAAAGCGATTGCGATTAATATGGCGGTTGATTTATCTGCTATTGCTGCAAGGTAGCGGTACAGCCAGACCACGAGCCCTAAGAACATGCGAGTTTCCAGTTGGGCAAAAGGTGGGATTTGCCCCGTGATGTAACAAAATTGACAGCTTGAATCGCGGATTATATCGCGGGGCTCTGGATCTAGTTCAAACAATCATTTTTCATTCCGAAATCCGGAATGAGTATTAGAGGTTCGGTCGCAATAAGATATCGGCAACTTCAGACATCGCGGACCCGGGTTCGTCCCGCTCTGAAACTGATGCGACTGATGCGAACAATTTCCACGTGGCCGTGCATGTTCGCATCATGCGCCTCGAAATGATCGACGGAGGAGTTGTGAACCGAGCTCTAGCCTACGCGGCTTTCTTTGCCGCTTCTTCCAGCGACTGCCATTCCGCTTCGTCCAGCTTCAGCTCGGCGGCGGCGATGTTCTCTTCCAGGTGACTGACCTGCGAAGTGCCGGGAATGGGCAGCATTATTGGGGAGCGTCGCAGCAGCCAGGCAACCGCAACCTGTGACTTCGTCGCCTTGTGGGCGGTCGCCAGCCGATCAAGCACGCTGCCAGATTTCGTCAGTTCGCCGGCTGCGAGTGGAAACCACGGGATGAAGATGATGTTGTTCTTTGTGCAGTAGTTCACGACGTCTTCGTGTTGCCGGTCGGTGATGTTGTACTGATTCTGCACGCTCACGACGTTCACAATTTTCTGTGCCTGCTGAACTTCCGCCACGTTCGTCTCGGAAATCCCGATGTGGTGGATCTTTCCTTCCTGTTGCATTTTCTTCAATTCGCCTAGCGATTCCTCGACCGGAACTTTGGGATCGAAGCGATGCAGCTGGTACAGGTCAATGCGGTCGAGCTTCAACCGACGCAAGCTCATTTCCACTTGCTGCCGCAGGTACTCAGCCCGCCCGACTGGAGCCCACAGATTCGGCCCCGGGCGAGTCAACCCACCTTTGGTCGCGATCACCAGCCCTTGCGGATAAGGGTGCAGCGCCTCGGCAATCAAATTTTCGCTCACCTCTGGACCGTACGAGTCTGCGGTGTCGATGAAGTTCACGCCAAGGTCGGGAAGACGCTTGAGAACTCGCTTGCATTCGGCTGGATCCTTAGGATTCCCCCAGATTCCTTCGCCGGTGAGGCGCATGGCTCCAAAGCCGAGCCGATTGACGGTGAGATCTTTTCCGATGTTGACGGTGCCGGCAGCTGCTGCGTTTGCTTTGCTCATAGCGATTTTTGATTCAAGCAGTGGACCGGGGATTCAAAGGAAAGCGGAGTTTTTCGCGTGACTAGCAAAAGTGGCAGTTCCAAGAAAGCCGTATTCGCAGTGAACTAAAACGCGTAACTAGTCAGGATGGAAGGGAGTGTTACTCATGATACGAAGAGGAAGGCGAATGGGGCTGGCGCGGACCGTGGCCCGGACCGCCGTGGTGGCAGGAACCGCTCAAACTGTGGCTGGCCGGGTGGCGGCGCGTCAACAGGCTGCCACCGCAAAGAAGGCCGCCGCGCACGGCACAAAGGCCGCACCCGGAATGCTCACCGACGAGGTAGTCGATCAACTTAAGAAGCTCGCCGAACTGCGCGACGCCGGCGTACTGACTGAGAAGGAGTTCAACGCGAAGAAGGCCAAGCTCCTTCCCTGAAACCGAGAGGACGCTGGTTACGCAGGAGATGATCCCGGATAACCTAAGAATCACCGGCGGTTCGCAAGCAGAACCCTCGTCATCGGCTGCACAATCCGCGGATAAAGTCGCAGAACCTACACCAGACAAGAATTTCGACCACCCCAAGCGAAAGGCCAATCCTACTGCGAAGCAGAACACTGCCCAGCATCTTGCTAACGAGCGTACGTATCTTGCCTACATCCGCACGGCGGTTGCACTCATCACCCTGGGAATTACCATCAACCGCTTCACCATCTTCCTGGTCCAATCCCGCCTTATTTCGCTGGACCAAAAGATCTACTGGAGCTTCGCCAACGTAGAGAACGCCGGAATCGGCATGGTCATTTTCGGGATGGCTATGGTGATCTGGGCGGTTCTGAACTATGCGCGCGTAAAGCGGCAAATAGATCGAGGACAATTCCGGCCCGACTTTCGGATCATCGTTACCATCGCAATTGTCATCGTAGGTCTCGCCGGGCTCGGCCTCTTGTGGCTGTTCCAGCGCTGAAAACCACGTTCCTCTCGGAGTGGCGCCTGCAAAACTCGCGTGACTAGCAAAAGTGTCAGTTCCAAAAAACACGCGCTCGCAGTGATCTAACAGGGCACAGGTAACAAGTCGCCGCGTCGAAGACCCTGGAGATAAGGGACGGAGATTGCGGTCAATCGCAAGAGGGAGAATCCGATGTCAACTCAAAAGGTCCTGCTCAAAGATACAGCTTCGCAAAACGATCACTTTCATCCTAAAGGCAAGCCACCTTCAAAATACACACAAGAGGTTCTGCGGCAGGCGCGAACAACTCTTCCATTCGGGGACACAAAAGACATCGAGGAGCAGAAGAAGGGGCTGATCGCCCCGATGAAGAAACTCCAAATCATGGCCGATGCAGGGAATGTCGCCTGGGATATGGCGCGGTTCCAATTTCTCGATAGACAGGACAGTTTCGACAGCATTCATCCTTCCCTTGTACGCCAGGCGAAATTGAACAATAACTACGGGCTCTACGAAGTCATACCGGGTATCTATCAGGTACGCGGCTTCGATCTCTCTAACATCACGTTCGTGCGCGGCAAAAAAGGATGGATTGTTTTTGACACGCTGGTCAGCGCAGAAACGGCGCGTGCGGCGTGGCAGTTGTTTCAGGAGCATGTCGGCAAAGGTCTTCCCATCACCGCGGTGATCTACTCTCATTCCCATGTCGACCATTGGGGTGGCCTCCGCGGGATTGTCAACGAAGATGATGTTCGCTCCGGGAAGATCACCGTCATCGCACCGCCCAACTTCATGGACTTCACCATCTCAGAAAATGTCTTTGCCGGGAATGCGATGAACCGGCGCCTGTTCTATCAATACGGACTGCTTCTTCCTGCGAATCCATACGGGTATGTCAGCCAGGGATTGGGGCAGGCCCCCTCGGCAGGAGCGGTTGGTTTGATTGCGCCGAACATGACGATCGAGAAAGACATTCAGGAGGTCGAGGTCGACGGTGTGAGGATGATCTTTCAGAACACGCCAAACACGGAAGCACCCACGGAAATGAATACTTACCTTCCGGATATGAAGGCGCTGTGGATGGCGGAGAACGTCACCTCCACACTGCACAATATCTACACGTTGCGGGGTACCGCCATCCGCGACTCGCTGCGCTGGTCGAAGTACATCGCGCAGGCGCTTTACCGCTTCGGCTTAGAGGCCGAGGTAATGTTCGCCTCGCATCACTGGCCGCGCTGGGGTAATACAAGGATTCAGGAGGTGCTCCGCAGTCAGCGCGACCTTTACGCGCACATGAATAACCAGGTGTTGCACCATGCAAACCAGGGCGTGACGATCAATGAAATCCATAATGTTTACCAGCTGCCGAAGAGTCTACAGAGCCAATGGCACTGCCGTGGTTATCACGGATCTGCGCAACACAATAGTCGCGGCGTCGTGCAGTTCTATCTTGGCTACTGGGACTGCAACCCCGCCACCCTTATTCCGCTTTCGCCGTCTGAGTCGGCGCCTCTGTATGTCGAGATGATGGGAGGCTCCGAGAAGATCCTCGCTCGCGGCCGTGAACTGCACGATCAAGGGAAATACTTCTTAGCGCAGGAGATCCTGAACAAGCTAGTGCAAGCCGAACCTCAGAACCAGGCTGCTAAAGAGTTACTGGCAGATGTTTTCGAGCAGATCGGATATCAGCAGGAGAACCCCGGATTGCGCAACAGCTATCTTGCTGGGGCCTACGAGCTCAGATCTGGCATTCCGCAAGGTAAGACGGCGAGCACAACGAATCCTGATGTCATCCGAGCGATGGATACGGAACTGTTCCTGAACTTCCTGGGAATTCGCCTGGATAGCGGTAAAGCCGATGGCATGCGATTCACGATCAATCTGATCACGCCCGACAACGGCGAGAAATTCCTGATCGAGATGGAAAACTCAACGTTGACGAATCTGCCGGGCTTTCTGGCTAAGAAGCCCGACCTGACTTTGACAATCAATCGTTCTGATCTGGAGCAAGCGATGGCGGGCGCAAAGACTCTCAAGGCGCAGCTTGCAGACGGAACCGCTAAGGCGGAAGGAAACCTTGAGGTTCTGAAGCAACTTGCTTCGGCTATGGTCGACTTCGATCCGCGCTTTGAAATCATGCCCGGCACAAAGGCCAAGGTGGCTGAGATACGAGCGCACGCGGATGCCTACGAAGCCGTCCCTGGACAGCCTGCAGCCGAATAGACGTTCGTTTATTAACGACAGGGCGTGCTTACGGGTACGCCCTTTTCTTTCTTCGAATCGGGATAACGACAGCGCACAATTTCTAACAATCCACTAACAACCAGCTACCCCGAATCGCGCCTCTCCGGCTTATAATCCTTCCAGTGGGGATGAGGCGCTTTTACGCCATTGCGCTGGTATGCGTAATCGGCTGGCCGATGTTGTGGCCGGCTCTGGCGCAGGGCAGCAGTGTCTCGCCTCATGCCTGCTGCTTTCGCAAGCACCACTCCGGCGATTCCAGTCAGAAGCAATTCGATTCTCCGCAGAACCATGACTGCTGCCGCAGCGTTCGCACGGTTGCTCGGGTTGGCTTCCAGTTAGGCCAGCTTGTCGTCGCTCCTAGCAGAGTTCAGTCAGTGAGCGTCGCGGAGGGCTATGCGCCTCCTCAGCTTTCCCCACAACGTCTGCTTCCCGTCCGTGCCCCTCCTTCTGTCTAAAACCTGCCCTCGGATCTGTTAGCGATCACGCTGTTCTTTCTCGGGAAGCGGTGCGCCTTCCCGCGTGAGGGTTTATGGGTTTGGCTCGTCTCTCTGCTGCCAGTGTGCTGTTCTTAAGCTGTGTTGCTCTTGCCACGATTTTCGGCTCAATACGCGGCGTAGTGCATGATCCTCAACACCGCCCAATTCAGGGCGCAACGGTAACGGTCAAGTCCAACACCTCTGACTGGTCAAAAAATGTGACCACCGATTCTCGCGGAGAATTTTTACTACAGGGTCTGTCGTTGGGCGATTACACGGTCAGCGTGGACAGCACTGGCTTCGCCCAGACCTCGCAACGAGTGGTTGTGGAATCGGGTACCGAGCCGGTGATGCACTATCAGCTTGTGCCCGCCGCTGCGAAGGAGACCGTAACGGTAACGGGAGCTCCGGCCGTGATACCTACCGACACGGCAACTCCCATTACCATGGTTGACCGTGCCGATATCGAGCGCACCCCGGGGGCGTCACTCACCAACAGTCAAGCCATGATCACCGACTTCACCCCTGGCGCTTACATCACCCACGACATGTTGCATATTCGCGGAGGGCACCAGACCACGTGGATGCTGGATGGCATTCCTGTCATCAATACGGCCATTGCTGTGAATGTTGGTCCGCAGATTAACCCGAATGACATCGATTATCTCGAAGTCAACCGCGGCAGCTATGGCGCGGAACTTGGCGATCGTACCTACGGCGTTTTTAATGTCGTACCCCGCACTGGGTTCGAGCGTAACAACGAAGGCGAGTTATTGCTTTCCGCCGGTAACTTTGGGACGGTCGATGCGGATCTCAGCTTCGGAAGCCATACCCAGCGCTTTGCCTATTATGCGAGCGTGAACGGGAATCGCAGCGATCTCGGCTTGCAACCGCCGGTTCCGCAAGTGGTGCACGACGCAAACAATGGCTACGGCGGATTCGGCACGATCATCTTCAATGTCGATCCTGCTAACCAGCTTCGCCTGGTGACCTCTTTACGCAAGGACTATTTTCAAGTTCCCTACGATCCCAATCCCAACGATATAGAGAACGGCGCCATTCCAGAAAACGACTTTACTCCCCAGTATCCAAGCATCGGTTTGCGCGATGGCCAGCACGAAGCGGATGCAGGGATCAATTTTTCCTGGGTCCATACTTTCAACTCACAGCTCCTGCTGACCTTGTCGCCGTTCTACCACTACAACAGCGGTAACTACGCGAGTTCACCTTTAGACGTACCGGTCGCCACGACCCAGAATCGCGGATCAACCTATGTGGGTGGCCAAGGTACCCTGTCCGCCAGTTTTGCGAAAAACAATCTTCAGGCAGGTTTCCTTAGCTTTTATCAACAAGACAGCCAGTTCTTCGGCGCTATTTTCAATGACGGCAGCGGCAATCCGCCAATCGCCGACACGGAGCATCCGACGGCCAATCAGCAAACCTTCTTCGTGGATGACAAGTTCACTCCCGTACCCTGGCTGACCCTGATTGCCGGCATCCGCCCGACGCGTTTCGCCGCAGGCAATTTCTCTGCCAGTTCCGCCGTGCCGCCTTTGACCGAAACCTCCATCGGCCCGCGGTTCGGAGCAACGTTCACCGTGCCTCGCTTGCACTGGACGTTCCGTGCCTTCTATGGGCATTACTATCAGGCGCCCCCGCTGGAGACTGTCTCGGGTCCGGCCCTCATCAACTTCACCCAAGGGCAAGGGCTGGGGTTCATCTCTCTGCCCGGAGAGCGGGACGAGGAGCATCAGTTCGGTGTGGCCATTCCGTTCAAGGGTTGGGTACTCGATGCCGACAACTTCCGCACGAATGCCAGTAATTTTCTCGATCACAACAACATCGGCGATTCCAGCATCTTTTTCCCGATCACCGTTTCGCAAGCTGTGATTCGCGGTTGGGAACTCACTCTACGATCTCCTTTGATCGCCCATCGAGGCAGGATTCATGTTGCATATTCGAATCAGATCGCGGAAGGCAGCGGTACGGTCACCGGCGGCTTGACCGATTTCACGGTGTTTCCCGAGCTTGCTCCCCTCGACCACGATCAGCGAAATACGCTAAACGTGGGTGGCAATGTCTCGTTGCCTTGGCGGAGCTTCGCATCGACCAATGTCTATTACGGCTCTGGATTTACCAACGGATTCCCGGGTCAGCCATATCCTGGGGATTACTTGCCGGCACACACTACCCTCGACCTTACCGTTGGGAAAGATTTCGGCGAACGATTTTCGGCGTCAGTGACCGCACTGAACGTGGCCAATAATCGCGTAGAGCTCGACAACAGCCTGACCTTTGGCGGATTTCACTGGAACTATCCTCGGCAGATCTTTGGGCAGATCCGATATACGTTTCATTATTGATCGCAGTAGATGAAGACGCTGGATTTCTAATTTGCGTTATTTTTCAGCTCAGATACCGCTTTCACTTCTGAGTCTGACAGCAATTGCGGTCGCACGATATGATGAAAGCAGCGGAAACTCAGGTCAGAACGAGGTTGGAACTTCACGATGAGTAAGTTTTCTCGAGTGCACTATCTGTCTTTGATTTGTCTACTTGCGCTGGCGAGCACCCTGGCATCATTTGGACAGGACACCAAGGCGTCCATTCTGCGCCCACCCGCGGGCAGCAAGATCGCGGTTGTTGTGTTTGAAGATTTGGAGTGCCCGCAGTGTTCGCGCACCCAGCCTGTCGTGGACGAGGCCAAGAAGGAATACAAGATTCCGGTGATCATCTACGACTTCCCGTTGCCGCAACATCAGTGGTCCTATGACGCGGCGCTGATGGCCCACTATTTCCGCAGCAAGTCCACGAAGACCAACAATCTGGAAGCCGCTTTCCGCGATTACATCTACCAGAACCAGTCGGCGATCACGGCGCAGAATCTCCGCGGCTATGCGGAAAAGTTCGCTCAACAGCACAAAGTGGCACTTCCGTTCGCGATTGATCCAACGGGAAAATTCGCCGCCGAAATCAAGGCCGATAAAGATAAGGTCGCCTTAGTGGCGGTCAATCACACCCCCACCGTCTACGTAGTGACGACCAATCCGGCCCAGCCCTTTATCGAAGTGACAGACACGGGCACGCTCTTCCAGACGATCGACGGTGCGATGGAAAAGTTGAAGTAAATTGAGTCATTTGGCCATTGTGTGATTGAAAATCGTCAGCGAGTCACGCTGGCTCTCAATGGCCCAATGACTCAATCGCTCAATGGCCCAATTTTGCTAACACTTCCAGCTGCTCTTCCATCGGCGGTTGCTCGCCAAGTTCGTAGACGTTCGAAAAAACGATCTCACCCTGCTTGTCGATGATGAAAATCGCCCGTTCGTTGATTCCTGCTATGGGCGGGTTGAAGCGAAACACTTCGTACTTCTTGGCGACCTCGCCGTGCGGATAGAAGTCGCTCCCCAGGGGAAATTTCAACCAGCCGATATCATGTTTTTGCCACGCAATGTGGCTGTAGATGGAATCGATACTCATGCCCATGACCTGGGCATCGAGGCCGGCGAACTTGTCCAGGTTCTGGTTGTACGCCGACATTTGCTTGCTTCAAACCGGGGTCCAATTAAGCGGATAAAAAGCCAGTACGACGTTCTTCTTACCTTTATGTTCGGCGAGCGAAACCGTGGTACGGGTCTCGCCGATAACCCCCGGCACAGAAAAATCCGGTGCAGGAATACAGACTGACAGAGCCATCATCCCCGCGCCTCCGCGCGTGGCACCAGACTAGATGCCCGGCCGACAGCGCGCAAGTAGTGGCTCACTCCGCGGCCGAGTAGAAAAGACTACAATGAGTAAACGTAGATCCGAATGCGCGGCATCGAAGCAGGAGGTGCTCTGCCGCACTTTTAGCGCAGATCGCCGGATTTCATACTGACTCATTGTGAACGGATACCGGTTGATGGGCGTACGGGAGGTCCCGCAATGTTTGGCCTAGATCGCTACAACTACAAAGCTTTTACCAACGATATCCTGCTCTCCGATGCTGCCAAAACCGGCTTTGGTAACGGTCCCGAGCCTGGCGAGCAAGCGCCCGATTTCAAAGCCCGAACTCTGGCCGGAGACGCTATCCGGCTGAGTGACTACGAAGGCAAGAGCAACGTCGTGCTGACATTCGGTTCTGCGACCTGCCCGTTTACCGCAGCTTCCATTGGCGGCATGAACGATCTCTACGCGAACTATGCGGACCGCGAGGACGTGAAGTTTCTGTTCGTCTACGTGCGCGAGGCGCATCCTGGCGAGAAGCTGCGGGAACATCGCTCGATGAAGCAGAAGACGCGCGCTGCCCGGCTATTTCGCGATGAGGAAGAAGTCGAGGCCCCGATGGTTGTGGACGATCTCGACGGCAAGATCCACAAAAAATACGGGAAGCTGCCGAATCCCACGTATCTGATCGATAAATCCGGCCGCGTAGCATTTCGTTCATTCTGGACTCGCGCCAAGGTCGTAGAAAATGCGTTGGAAGAGCTGCTCCGGGTTGAGCGAGAACAGAACACGGATCGCGCCATCGTTCGCGACGGCGAAGACACCAGTGCTTCCATGACGTACGCGATGCTGCACAGCCACCGCGCGCTGGAACGGGGCGGCAAAAAAGCGATCCGCGATTTCCGCGAAGAACTCGGCAAGACAGGAGTGCTGGCGGATACGGCCAGCCGCATCGCCGGTCCCATTGCTCTCAATCCTGGCAAGGCGCTGGTGGGAGTTGCTCTTGCGGGCGCTGTGATCGCCGGCGGACTCTACGGTGGCGTGAAGTTGCGCGAGGCGCGCCTGAGTCGTCGTCGACGCAATCCCTATCGCTTCTACGACAAGGAACCGTTGAAAGAGTCCGACGATTACGCGGTTGGAATCTGAAACGACCGACCGAACCAGCGCTAGAATGCTTCGCATGGCTACCAAGCCGCCGCAGGCAGCGATCGTTTCCTTTGAGCAAGCTCGCCACATCGTGGAGCAGCACGCTGCAGGGGTGAAGCCGAGTTCGGCGGAAGCCATCGACTTGCTTGCCGCTGCCGGACGGGTACTGGCCGAAGAGACCCGCGCCGACCGCGATCTCCCGCCGTTTCCACGCGCCACACGCGACGGCTTCGCAGTTCGAGCCGCCGACGTTGCCCAAGTTCCTGCCCTTCTCAAAGTCATTGGCGAGATTCGCGCCGGAGCTTCTGCTTCCGAGTCGGCACTGCAGGTCGGATCGCATCAGGCGGTCGAGATCATGACTGGAGCGCCTGTGCCAGCGGGTGCGGACTCGGTCGTAATGGTCGAATACACGCAGCGCGATGGAGACCGCGTCGAAATACAGCGATCGGTAGTCTCAGGCGAGAATGTCGTCCCGCGAGGCTCCGAAAGCAAAGAGGGCGAGCTGTTGTTGACCGGCGGCACGCGTCTGACACCGGGTGCCATCGGATTGGCTGCATCGGTCGGCAACGCCACGGTTTCGGTATATGCGCGACCTCGTGTCGCAATACTCTCCACCGGCGACGAGGTCATTGACGTCGCCTCAAGTCCAGAACCAAACCAGATTCGCAATTCGAATACGTACTCGCTGGCGGCACAGGTTCACGCAGCGGGCGCGATTCCGCTGATGCTTCCGATTGCTCCCGATCGCGCCGAGCCGTTGCGTGAACTGATCGAACAGGGACTTGAGGCCGATCTGCTGCTTCTTTCCGGCGGCGTTTCCATGGGCAAGTACGATCTGGTGGAGCAGGTCCTAACCGAACTGAACGCCGAGTTCTTCTTCACCGGCGCGCAGATTCAGCCGGGGAAGCCGATTGTTTTTGGTCGCGCATCCGCTTCGCCGACGGAGAAGGTCACCTATTTCTTCGGATTGCCGGGAAATCCGGTTTCGACCATGGTGTGTTTCGAGCTATTTGCGCGACCGATGATCGAGGCTTTGTCCGGCGCGGCACCGAATCCATTGCGCTTTCTGCAGGCGCGCCTCAAGTCAGATGTGAAGACCAAGACCGGGCTCACGCGATTCCTGCCTGCGCAGCTCTCCGGCGAATTCGCCGATACCGAAGTTGAGCTGGTACGCTGGCAGGGATCTGGTGATATGGTGTCCACCGCCCGCGCGAACTGCTACCTGGTAATCTCGCCAGATCGGGAGAAATTCGCGGCGGGGGAGATGGTTTCAGTACTCATTACGACAGCTGATGGCTAAGAAGAAACTCTCTCATTACGACTCCTCCGGCCGTGCCTCCATGGTTGACGTCTCCGCGAAGAAAGCGACCAAGCGCGAGGCCGAAGCTTCGGCGATGGTGATCATGTCGAAGGCCGTGCTGAAGGCGTTGCCGCAGAATCCCAAGGGCGATCCGCTGGAAGTGGCGCGCATTGCGGGCATCCAGGCAGCGAAGCGCACTTCGGAGCTAATCCCTATGTGCCACCCGCTACCGCTCTCGCACATTGATGTGGATATACGGCTGTGCGAAAATGGCATCGCTATTACCTCGCGAGTAACTACCACCGCCGAAACTGGTGTAGAGATGGAAGCGCTGGTCGCGGCGAGCGTGGCTGCCCTCACTGTTTACGATATGTGTAAGGCGCTCGACAAAGGCATCGAGATTCGCGAGGTGGTGTTGCAGAAGAAGTCCGGTGGCAAGAGTGGCGATTATCGCCGCACCGCGCGCGAGCGTTCCTGATCGATATGGCTGGCAATCTTAAGATTCTCCTCGTTGACGATAATCCGATGGTGCTGAACATGCTTCGGCGCGAACTCGCCGAGCTTGCTCCGGTGACTACCGCTTCCGATGGCGCGGATGCACTGCTTAAGGCCGTCAACGAGATGCCGGACCTGATCGTCTCCGACTTCCAGATGCCCGGGCTCGACGGGCGCCAACTGGTGGAAACCATTCGCCAGCGTCCCTCGACCTCGACGATTCCGTTTGTTCTGATGGCGACCCGCACGGACATCAGCGAAAAACTGCGCGGCATACAGGGCTCAGTGGAAGATTTGGTCGAGAAGCCATTCTTTATGAAGGACGCGACCGCGCGTATCAAGCGCGTGCTCGATAAGATCGCGCTGGAAAAAATGGCGCGCGAAGCTCCCGGAGAAACTGTCCTCCGCGGCAGCCTGGCGCAGATGAACGTCATCGACCTGCTGCAGTCGCTCGAGATGGGCCGCAAAACTTGCGCTCTCAGCATCACCAACAACGGCGATCAGTGCGAGCTCTTTTTCTCCGAAGGGCAGATCAATCACGCTGCTTACGGCGATCTCCGCGGCGACGAAGCCGTCTACAAAGTGCTGACGTGGACCGTCGGCAACTTCCAGATCGATTTCGATGGACACAGTTCCGAGCAGACCATCACCAAGTCCACCCAGGGCCTGCTGATGGAAGGCCTGCGGCTGCTTGATGAAGCCAACCGCGACGGCGAACCGGGCGACTAAAGTTAGCCGTCTCCCTCCCAATTTGTTTTGATCCAGCAACTCGACTAAAATTCTCGGGCACTCTTCAAGGATGAATCATGAAACGAGCTCTGCTCTTATTCTTGTGTCTTGTCACTATGGTTGCCGCACGCGCGCAGACGGTCGACACGACCGTTTGTGAAGTTTTAAAGAATCCCGCTTCGTTTGACGGCAAGATCGTTCGTCTCAAAGGCACCGTCATTTCCGGCTTTGACGAGTTCGTGATCAAGGATTCGACTTGCGGGCAGGCTGTGAACGGGATATGGCTCTCTTATCCGGAAGGGACGAAAGCCAAGTCCGGCCCTGTGGCGATGGTTCAGCTCCGCCTCGACAAGAATAGCGCCGCAGCAACGGTACCCAATCGAGTTGCGGTGACGCTCGACAAGAACAAGGACTTCAAGCAATTTGATTCGCTCCTTGCCACTCCGCACAAGAGCCTCACCTGCCTGGGGTGCATGAAGTACACCGTAACCGCCACCCTCATAGGGAGAATCGACGGCTCAAAAACGACCGGAGCAACGCGAGAGGGCACCGGCAAGTTCACGGCCGTCAACGGATTCGGGAATATGAGCCTGTATCCTGCCAGATTGGTTCTGCAGTCGGTCGCCGATGTCAGCAGCGCAGAAATTGACTACAGTAAGTCTCCCGTGGCCAAGGACGATTCCGGTCCAGAGAACATTGGGGATCCGGTTGAGGCGGCTCACGGTGCGGCACGCGCTTTCGGTAGTGGTTCGCCCGCCGCCGACCAACTCGAGCGAGCTGCTTCCGCATTCGGAAAACCAGGCGAGCATAATGGCGTAGTCGTAGGTTTCGGCGTCTTGAATGAGGCCAGGCCGCGCGATGAGGGCAAGGGTAACGCGGAATCACCAGACGGTCTTCTCTTCACGTGCACGTTCGACACCGAACGTCTCAGGGGCGACGCTTTGTCGAAAGCGATCACCCATGTCGGCACACACATCGCAGATCTGCGCGAGCACGGAGTGACGAATGACGGCGAGTTTGAGGCTCACGCATGGGAAACGGTGATCTTCAGCATCATCGCAACTCGACAGAAAACGTTGACATTGCCAGGTGGCTTTATTGTCTGGAATTCGTCATGGAGTCCAGACGATCGCAACAAACTGGTGAATGATGGACTCGGGACGTTTATCAACTCCTGGGAGCCGTTTGGGCAGTTAAAGACGACACCATCGTCATCGGGCTCATGAAACGACAGCCCGGCCACTGAGTCGCGCGAGGTTTGGCACCACGTCGACAGATTACAATTCTGCTGATGGCCTACACTGCCGCAGTTCTTACCATCAGCGATTCCAGCTTTGAAGGCAAGCGCCAGGACCTGACCGGGCCGAGATTAGCCGCATTACTCACGACCCAGAAATATGATGTCGTGCTCGCCGAGGTTGTCCCCGATGAGCAGCCGCAGATCGAAGCTGCACTGATTCGCGCCTGTGAGAAGGCCCAACTGGTCCTCACTACCGGCGGGACCGGAGTTGCTCCGCGGGACGTAACCCCCGAAGCGACCCGGGCGGTGTGTGAGCGGATGGTTGATGGGATCCCGGAATACATTCGTTACAAAAGCGTCCGCGAGACGCCCTTTGCGGCGCTAAGCCGCGCTGTCTGTGGCACAAGGGGAAAGTCTCTGATTGTGAACTTACCGGGAAACCCAGAAGGAGCAGTCGAATCGCTTTCCTTCATTCTGCAACTAATCCCCCATGCCCTCGAACTCCTGCAAGGAAACACGGGGCATTGAGATTCTGAATCACTCAATAACTCAATGGCCAAATGACTCAATTGAAACAACACATCCATTAGAATTGAACCTTGTACGCGATTAGGGAATTCTTCGCTAGATTTTCGGGTTGGATATGGCACGTCCTGCAGCCGCTTGGCCCGTGGGGCGTATTCGCTATCGCCGCTGTGGATGGCTCCCTGGTCGGCATGCCGTTGGATGCTATCGTCGCAGGCTACGTTCTCTACCACCGCAATTTGTTCTGGCTTTACATCCTGATGGCCTCGGCAGGATCGGCGCTGGGAAGCATGGTTATCTACGGCATCGGCTACGAGGGCGGCGAAACCCTGCTGCGTAAGCGCATGTCCGCCGAGCGCTTTGCGCGGATCAAGCAGAAGTTTGACGATCACGAGTTTCTAGCGTTGATGTTACCGGCCATTCTGCCTCCTCCATCGCCCTTCAAGTTGTTTGTGCTGGCGGCAGCGGCGTTCGAGATGAACATTCGCCGGTTTCTGCTGGCAATCTTTCTTGGACGCATCGTGCGGTTCTCGATCCTGTCGTTCCTGGTCCTCTATTTCGGGCCGCAGATTATGAGCGTCATCACCGATCTCTTCCACCATCATCGCTGGGAGACGATCGGCGTTGTGGTCGTGATCGCAGCCATAATCGCAGTGCTGGTACTTCGCCGAAACGGGCGAGATCCGGCACCGAAGCCCGAAAAGACCGAAGCCGAGGCTTAACTCACCGCAGGGGACGCAGAGAACCCAGAGGGTTCAGACTACCTAAAACAAAAAGCGCCGGTCGCAACCGACGCTTGTCAATAACTTTAAATCCCCAAGATCTACGCAGCAGTCTGGTGGTCGGCGCGCTTGTGCATTGCAGCGCTCAACGCGCGGGCGGCAACAGGCAATCCGAAGAACGCGCCGGAGAAGAACAGGTCGCCAATCAAATCGCGACGGAAGAACGGAATGCCGGCCGCGTACGACGCGATCAAGCCACCCCAGCTCATCGGATACAGATCGCGGTACATCATCCAGGAAGCGAAGTTGCTCACCAGGAAAAATGAAACGGCGAGAACCAGCGATGCTCCAATTACCCGTCCTACAGTGACCTTATTGCGCAGCAATGTGCCAAACCAAATCGCGCCGACGTACCAGAGGATGCTCACGAGGTGATCTGCAGTAAAGCTGTAGTTGTAAACGAACAGTGTGAGCGCCAGATCGGTGGCCGCGAGCATACCCACCGCAATCCACCACTGTTTACGCGGGCCCTTGGCGCCGAAGTACAGAAGCGATGCACCCACCGCGGTCAACGCGTATTGCCGGGTCAGCGCGCCAAATAAACGGACAGAAACGGCAAGCAACACGAACACATATGCCAGCATGATCACCTCAAAGACAGATATTGATTCTGCGGCCCAGTGACGTACCCCGTCAAGTGGCGCGTCTTACGGTTTTGGATCGACAACCGGACCTCGAGGACGCGCAATCCCTCCGAACGACTCGGCGGTAACGTGCAGGTTTTCGCCGAGCTCCACGGTTCCGGTCAGCAAGCCACGCGATGAGTCTAGATTCATAAAGCGCAGGTCCTGAAAACGTACCAGATAGCCACTCTGCGGTGACGACAGATGTTCGACTTCCACCAGCGGATATCGCGCCCAGTCAAGATACACGCGGCCGAGATACGACGACTTCGCCGCCACGCTTGCCGGAGTCTCCTCGGGCTTGTAGCGGATCTGCATATTCTCGCGCGGATCCACTTCCGGGGTCAGCGAGTCGACCTGCGTCTGTACGAAGAAGTCGCGGGTCTCCACCACGCCATACCAGACGAACGGATTTAGGGGATAAGGAAAGGCGCTCGCGCGGATTGGATCGGCGCCCTGGTAAACACGCGCTTGCATGGCGGCGACGGCCTTGCGGTGCTGGTAGTCGCGCACGCCCCAGACTGCAAGAACTCCCAGGAGCGCGAGAATCGCTCCGGCTCGCCCACGAGGCCCGCGAGACTTGGCGCCAATCTCGTCATTGATCAGGCGGAACAGCGAGGGAAGCACGAGTCCGCCGATCAGCGCAACGTACAGCAGCGGCTCAAAGATGAAAACAATGTCCCACGCATACCAGCGATAGGAAAACGGCTCGAACAGGCGTATGCCGTAATTGTTCGTGAAATCGAGCAGAAGATGACTGAGGCCCGCGATCAGCCCGAACAGATACAGCTGGCCCCAGCGAGGCTGTATCGGATAGCCCAATCTCCGCATTCGCTCGACCCGCTCCGCAACCTGCTGTGGGGACCGCATGCGTACGCGATGGATGATCCATACGAGCAGCAGCACGGCCGCAGTCACGACTGGCACGCCGACCAAGCTATGCGTGATGCCGCGATGATGGGCAAACTCGAACAGCGAGCTTTTCGAATACGTAAGAATGTCGATGTCGGGCGCCTCGGCGGCCAGCGTCATCGTCAAAGTTGCCAGTGCGGTCTTGCGATTGAAACCCGCGCGGCTCAGTGCTGCGCCGGTCAAAAAGTGCGTGATAGGTTCCAAGTCTTGCTGGCCTCTTTCAGTTCTTCCGTGCGTGCGGCATGAGCAGGTTCACCGACTCTTCGGCGATCGTCACTTCGACCGGCAATCCGCCCAGTAGCTCGCCATCGGCTTCCGTATAAATGCGCGTCGATGCCGCCGCGCTCGCGTCTTCGAGTCTGCGGCAGCGGACGGCGGTACTGTGCACCAATTCAATGTACTGGTCGTGCCATTCGCGCTCGAACAAACGGCTGGCGATGAATCGCAAATAACGGAAACGGCTCTTCGTCTTGAAAAGAATCAGCTGGAGATCCGAGCGACCGAGGCTCGCCCCCGGAGCCAATCGCTTGATGATTCCACCGAAATTGTTGAGCCGCACGGCGAGCACTTGCGTGACCCGCTCTTTGCGAGTTGCACCTTCGAGATCGCGAAACTCAACTTCGAAGAAAGGATATTTCTGACGGCTCCACTGGCGCAGGGCCTCGACGTAATATCCCATGACGCCGAGCTGCTGCTTGGCGACCGCCGCCAGCTGGTAAAACATCGCCGCGTCCAGGCCGACGCCAGCCGCGAGGATGAAGTAGCGACTCTCCTCGGTGGTTGCTGACGAATGGAAGGTGAGTTTGCCCAGCCGCACCGGGCGCACCTGGCTGTTCAGCGTGAGTTGCGCGGCACGCATCGGGTCCTGCCCGAGTCCCAGGTCGTTCGCGAGTGCATTGGCAGTGCCCATGGGAATCACGCCGAGAGCAGCTCCGGTTCCCGCGAGCGCTTGCAAGGCCTGATGAACTGTCCCGTCGCCGCCGCAGGCGATCACGGTATCGATGCCGTAAGAAATTGCCGATCGCACGTGCGGAGCTGCGGCGTGTGGTGAATCGGGAGTCGCAATTTCCACTTCGATTCCGCCTTGCTGAAACACATCGCGTACCGCTTCGATGGTCGCCAGCCGACGATGATGGCGCTGCCGTCCCGATTGCGGGTTGTGAAGTAAGAGGGCCTTGCGCATGAAGAATTCAGCTGCCGACAGTTTAGCTGATCGGAAGAATTACCCAATCACCCAATGACTCAATGGTTCAATGACGCAATCATGAAGTCGACCCGATTCGTGGTCCTATCAGGATCAGCAACAGCCCAACCACAAAGCAAATGCCTCCCGACTCGAGGATCTTGAGCACCGGCGAATTTTTCGACAGCATGCCTTGGGCGAGGACGATGCGTCCGTTCTGATCAGGGCTGTAGAGAAGTTCAACTTTTGTTCCTGCAGGCTTTTCGTCCACCAGCTTCTGCATGGCGCCGCGGTCCTTCATCTCGAAGCCCGCGTTGGTGGTGGAATCATAGAGCGACTCGCCAACTCGATAGCGGACCAGCCAGCGCGCGCCATACAGCGTTCCGCGGTGGCCGATGCGATTGCTCTCGATGCTATAGACGAATCCGCTGACGACTTCGCCGGTGGTGCTTGGCCAGCCTTTGGTGATCGCCTTCTGCCGGTAGATCAGCAGTCCAGCGGCTCCCAACAGAAACATGCCCATCAGGACAAAACCGACGCCAAGCAGCCGTAAGAAATCACGCAGACGTTCTGACATAGACGGCGCGATGATAACGCGTAGGGTGGCTCCGCGACTAGCCGGGGAGCCACCCGCTGGCCTCGCCAACTAGTTCCAGAGTCCCGCTATAATCGAAAAAATGGCTACGGCTGCCGGCGTTCAGCGACAAATCGACAAGCTTCGCGACGAGATTCGCTATCACGAGAATCGTTACTACGTTCTCGATGATCCCGAGATCGGCGACGCCGATTTCGATCGCCTGATGCAGGAATTGAAGAAGCTCGAGGCCGCCAATCCCGAGTTGATCACGCCGGATTCGCCCACGCAGCGCGTCGGCGGGCAGCCGCGCGAAGGCTTCGTCAAGCTCGCGCATTCGTCTCCCATGCTCTCGCTCGACAACGCCTACAACGAGCAGGAGCTGCGCGACTGGGAGCGGCGCGTCCACGAACTGACCGGGCAAAAGAACGTCGAATATGTCTGCGAGTTGAAGCTCGACGGCCTTTCCATGGCGCTGCACTACGCGGCAGGGAATTATCAGCGCGCAATCACGCGCGGCGACGGAACGGTGGGAGAAGACGTCACGCCGAACGTTCGGACCATCCGTTCGGTGCCACTTTCTGTGAACACGAAGAAGGCGAAGCTGCCTGCTGGCTTCGAAGTCCGGGGCGAAGTGATCATGCCGCGCAAATCGTTCGACCGCATGAACGAAGAGCAGGAGAGGCTCGGCCGCCCGAAGTACGCCAATCCTCGCAATGCGGGAGCCGGCTCCGTGCGCGTGCTCGATCCGAACATTACCGCGTCGCGTAACCTTGAGTTCTATTCCTACTTTCTGCTGGTGAATGGGCGCCCCTATTTCGATCAGCATTCGGATTCGCTGAAGGCCCTGACCGCCGCGGGGTTCAAGGTGAATCCCAACTGGCGCCCGTTGCGCAACATTGAAGGGGTGCTCGCTTACATCAACGAATGGGAGAGCAAGCGCGAAGGGCTCGGCTACGAGATCGATGGTGTTGTGATCAAGGTGAACTCCATTGGCCTGCAGAACGAGTTGGGCTTCACCGGAAAAGCCCCGCGCTGGGCGATCGCCTACAAGTGGGCGGCGCGGTCGGGCATCACCCAGATCGAAAACATCGGCGTGCAGGTCGGCCGCACCGGCAAGCTCACGCCCGTTGCGTGGCTGAAGCCGGTCTTCATTGGCGGAACGACCGTCACTCGCGCGACGCTTCACAACGAAGATGAAATCGCGCGGCTCGGCGTAAAGATCGGCGACTGGGTAATGGTCGAGCGCGGCGGCGACGTCATTCCCAAGGTCGTGAAGGTAATTGAGGATAAGGATCATCCGCGCGGACACAAGCAGTTCCACATGCCGGAGCGCTGCCCGGAGTGCAACAGCCACGTTGTGCGCGAAGAGGGCGAGGCCGACTGGCGCTGCATCAATGCGAACTGCCCGGCCAAGCTGCGCGAGAGCATTCTGCACTTTGCCTCGCGCGGCGTGATGAATATTGAAGGCATGGGCGACGCGCTGGTGAACCAGTTGGTTGAAAAGGGACTGCTGCGCAACGTGGCCGACATCTACGAACTCGACGAAGCCAAGCTGCTCACGCTGGAGCGCATGGGCAAGAAGTCAGCTCAGAACGTGCTGCGCGAGATTGAAGCCTCAAAGAAGTTGCCACTGGAGCGCGTGATCTACGGGCTGGGCATGCGCTTCGTCGGCGAGCGTACGGCGCAATTCCTCGCCGAGCATTTCGGATCGATGGACGCGCTCATCGAAGCCGCCACACTGAAAGACGAGTCCGCCGCCATGGACGCCCTCCAAGAGGTGGAAGAAGTCGGGCCGCGCATTGCGTTCAGCATTCGCGAATTCTTCGAAGAACCCAAAAATCGCGACCTGATAAAGCGCCTGCGCGAAGCCGGTTTGCAATTCAAGGGCAAGAAGAAAGAACGCGGCAGTCAACTCGAGGGCAAAACGTTCGTGCTCACCGGCACGCTGCCGAATCTGAGCCGCGACGAGGCAAAAAAGATCATCGAAGACGCAGGTGGTCGTGTATCCGGGTCGGTCAGCAAGAAAACAGATTATGTTGTCGCTGGCGCCGATCCCGGATCGAAGCTCGAGAAGGCGCGAGAGTTGGGAGTCAGCGTGGTTGATGAGGTTGCGCTGGAAAAACTGCTGAAGGGTTGAGATCTCAGTCGTGCAGGACAGGCGATCCCGCCTATCCATCGAAGCTTGTGTGGGCCACCGGCCTCGGCTGCCGACCGATGCGTACCCGCGCGAGCTTGTCATCACGAACTCGCGCAGCGAGCGAGGGATCTGCATCTATCCTAGGCAACTCTCTGTTCTGGTCGCGAAGCGAAGCCTGTCGTAACCACTCAAAGAATACCCGTCCATCAAAGCCGTTCCCCCCCAGTCCATCCTCCGTCCGTGGCCCCGCATCTGAGCCAGTGGATCACTTCGCGGTGATCGTTGGCTTCCGTCTTCTCACTGAACATCTCTGGAGGAATGGCCATGCTGCGAAATCTGGGCTGTTTGCTTGTCTTCTCGCTCTTGCTAACGCTTAACCTGCTATCGCAGACCGCCACTCAAGATTTAACCGCGCCCGCTGCAGCTCCGGATCAAGCCGCAACCGCTCCGATCCCCGACGTTCCAGTGCCCGCGGTTCCGGTTCCAACCGACACGCAGCGCCAGGACTTCCACCAAAGCGTGCAGGACATTCACTTCGACTTCGATCGCGCCAACATTCGGCCGGAAGATCGGACGACGTTGCAATCGAATGCGCAATGGTTGCAGTCGCACCCGAATACTTTTGTCACCATTGAGGGCCACGCTGACGAGCGGGGAGACATCGTTTACAACCTCGCTCTTTCGGATATCCGCGCCCAGGCTACCCACGATGCGCTAACGCAAATGGGGGTTCCCGAAAATCAGATCGTCTTTGCCACCGGATGGGGAAAGCTGTATCCAGTGTGTGCGGAAGCGGACGAGAGCTGCTGGGCACAAAATCGACGTTCGCACTTCACGCTGTGGGGCGAGCAGGGCAACGGTGCAACCAGTAGTGGCGCCGCAAGTCACTGATTCGCAACCACTAATTTTCAGAGTTCCCGAACGGCCGCTCGCAGGCATCGGGCGCACGCATCTCCCGCGCTGCAGCCCCGCATCTCTCTAAGCAGCCACTTCCAAAAAGGGACCAAGGAACTCAATGAAGGTATTCGGGATCACGCTTCTTTTAGCAAGCACAATACTGCTTATCGCCTGCGGCAGTTCGAACAACAACAACAGCACCAACGTCAACGGGAACTGGACGGCAACCTTAACCAGCCAGAGCGGAGCCCCGGTATTCGGATTCACGACGTCGCTCACCACGAACAGCGATGGCAGCGTCACCGGAACGAACGTCACATTTACGACCAATAACGGCTGTTTCGCCAACGGAGCCACCGCAACCGGGGCGTTCTCGCTGACCGGAAACTTCAGCGGAAGCGTAACTGGCGGTTTCTCGCTCAACCTCCAGAGCCCCGCGACCGGCGCGACCGGAAACAATACGCTCAGCCTGCAGGGAACGCTGAACAACAACATCATTTCGGGCACATGGACACTGGCCGGGCTGCAATCCGGATGCACCGGATCCGGCACCTTCACCATGACGCGGATGTAACCGCGGTCTAAGTGTCACCGCGCGGACGTTGCAGCGGGCGGCGCCGCGCCGGCGACATAGAGGCTCTTAGGGCGACTCGCACCCTGCCCTCCTGATACACTTCTACTTTCGTCTAGCGCAGGCCGGAACTGCTGTAGGACGCCGGACCCGCTTTTCAGCATGAACGACGTCCGACGCGGTCTGATTATCGTGAATACCGGCCCTGGGAAGGGCAAAACCACCGCGGCCATGGGTACCGGGCTGCGCGCCGTGGGAAATGGCCTTCGGGTCCTGATGCTGCAATTCCTGAAGGGATCCTGGCATTACGGCGAACTCGACGCCGTGAAGGCCTTCGGCGACAAGTTCGTGATGAAGCAGATGGGCCGTGGCTTCGTGAAGGTCGGCGGCGCGGAAACCGATCCCGAAGACGTCCGCATGGTAGAAGAAGCCTGGTCCGAAGCGGAAAAGGCGATCGCCAGTGGCGAATGGGATCTGGTGATTTTGGACGAGATTAGTTACGCCATCAGCTACGGCATGCTCGATCCCGCGAAAGTGGTCGCCGCGCTGAAGACAAAGCCGGAAATGGTACACGTGATCTTGACCGGACGGAACGCACATCCGACAATCGTCGAGGTTGCGGACACAGTCACCGAAATGCGCGAAGTGAAACACGCGTACCAGAAGGGCATCATGGCGCAACGAGGGATTGAGTACTGAGGATAGGTAATTTTGTAATTGTTAATAGGTAATTGACGGCAGCCGATTTCGACTTTCAATTACCTATTACAAATTACCGATTACCAATTCTGGCAACTGACAAACTTTTATATGGCTTGGTTTAAACGCGAATCCAGCACGGTTGACGCCTCGGGCGAGAAAAAAGTCCGAACCGAAGGCTTGTGGGTCAAGTGTGACGACTGCCACAAAATCATTTGGAAGAAAGATCTCGACGCGAATCTGAACGTCTGCCCGAATTGCGGCCGCCATTTCCGCATCGACGCGCGCACCCGTCTGGCACAGCTCTTCGATGGCGGCGATTATGAAGTGGCAGACAACAATCTCACGACCACCGATCCGCTCAAGTTTGTTGACCTGAAGGCCTATTCCGACCGCCTGAAGCGCGCGCAGAAAGATACTGGGCTTACCGATGCGATCATCAATGCGCGCGGCAAGATTGAAGGGCATACGGCGATCGTCAGCGCCATGGAGTATGCGTTCATCGGCGGCAGTATGGGAACCGTGGTTGGCGAGGTCATTACCCGCGCCATCGAGAAAGCTACCGACGAACGCCTCCCTCTGATCATAGTTTCGGCCTCTGGCGGCGCGCGCATGATGGAAGGCGTCGTCAGCCTGATGCAGCTGGCAAAGATCTCAGCGGCGCTGGCGCGCATGGATAGCGAAAAGGTCCCTTACATTTCCGTGCTTACCGATCCCACCACGGGAGGCGTTACCGCGTCCTTCGCAATGCTGGGTGACGTGAATATCGCGGAGCCGGGTGCACTGATCGGTTTCGCCGGCCCCCGCGTCATCGAACAAACGATTCGTCAGAAGCTACCCGAAGGTTTCCAGCGCAGTGAATTCCTCATGCAGCACGGCATGCTCGACGCGGTCGTACACCGGCGGGATTTGAAGTCCTATATCGCACGCGCGATCGGATTCATGTCGCCGAACGGCGCGAAGTCAGCATAGTACTCAACTTCGAACGTAATGGGACTACGGCTCGCATTCGGAGGAATCTCACCTCCCGGAAAGATCACGCAAGAAGCGTACGACAGTGGTCCTCACCATCTGCATCGTCTTGCGCGACTACGTACCGGAGACCGCGCGGAAGTCAGTGATCTCTGGCAGTACATGCAGGACTTGCTGTACGCCGAGATCCAAGGTGCTCTATTCGCGTACTTGCTCCCGTTTTGTTTGGAGGCCTGGCGCGACGACCTTAGTGGAATCGCGGGATATGGCGGTTTCGTCGAGTACTTCTATCCTGTCCTCGCCAACAAGCAGATCTTTGATCGCTATTTGACGCCGGCACAAGGCGCCACCGTGTCGGACTTTATGCGCGACTCGATTCTCGAGGAAATCGACGCTCAAAGAGACCTTAAGTACAAAGGAAAAAATGCTCGACCGTACAGGTGGGTTGCGGCACTGACAACCCATGGTGTTCTGCTGCCTGATTTGGACCGTCTGTGGACCGCATGGTGGTCTGTCGACACTGTCGGTCGAGCGGTCGCGGCAGTGCAATACATATCGTGTCTTATGTACCCGGAAAACGAGAATCCAGTGTTCGATCCATGGACTCCTGACGGAGGAGGCGGACCGCCGTGCCTCTGGGAATTCGGAGGACACCTAAACACTCAGCGTTGGTTGGACGCCAATGTTCGTGTCCTGAGACGAAATCTGAATGTGCAAGGAGCAAGCGCCGTGCTTGACCGATCCGTTAAGAGACTCGTCGATCGGCCCGAGCATGAAGCAGCCGCAGAAATTGAAGCAGATCTACCGTTGTGCGCCGAGGTGCTAGCAGCCCGGTGCTCTCAGCTTCCGTGCTTGCTTGAAACGAATCAGGAGGCCGGGAACCTGCCGGAATGGTCAAAGTAGTGGAGCGCCGGTGCACTTACGAGATAACTTTCTAGTTGAATCTTAGTTGTTTTCTACGAGGTTGGCGGGAACAGGCTCCGGAGCGGTCTTTCCAACTTTGGAATACGACTCGCACAAGCAGATCTTGCATTCTCCGTAGCCAAACATACCTAGCTGCGGGGGACGGTGATCGCGCTTCTCGTGCCCGCATTCGCAATTTGCTTTCGCCATACTTCCATCCTACACGTGAGTCGCCCGTTGTGCCAGAAAAGCTCGTCCAAACCGCGTAAAGCCAGCATTTATAATCCCTTTTGAACGTCTGCATGTCCTACCAAACGGCTGTCGATCAGCTCTATCACCTGGGCCACGAACTGGCGCAAACGCCCTCGCACAAATTCGACCTGGCGCATATGCGGGTACTGCTCGCGGCCTTGGGCGATCCGCAGCACAGGTTTCGTTCGGTCCTGATTGCCGGGACCAACGGCAAGGGGTCGACTGGGGCGACGCTGGCCTCAATCCTGCGAGCTGCTGGACACAAGACCGGGCTCTACACCTCGCCTCACCTGGTCACGATCAACGAGCGGATTCGCATCGGCGGCGGCCAGATCACCCAGGAGGAGTTTGCGGCGGCGTATGAGCGGGTAGAGGCGATTGCGCAGAAATTGGTCTCGGCCGGCTCGCTGCCCTGGCATCCGAGTTTCTTCGAGATGCTCACGGCCATGGCGTTTCTTTATTTCGCAGAACAGCAGGTCGAGATCGCGGTGCTCGAAGTCGGCATGGGCGGACGGCTGGATGCGACGAACGTTGTTGAGCCGCTGGTTTCAGTGATTACGGACATCTCGCTCGACCACCAGAAATTCCTCGGCAACACCATCGCCGAGATAGCGCAGGAGAAGGCGGGCGTCGTCCACACCGGAGGACTGCTAGTGACTCTTCCGCAGCATCCACAGGCGAACGACGTGATCGGCAAAGCCGTGCTGGAGCGCAATGCAACGGCGATTAGCGCGGTGCAGTACATGCCTCCGGTTTCGCCGGGGACCGAGGGCACCGCATGGGGACCGCATGCAGGCGTGCGCAACCGTTATCCGCTGACCGTGATGGGTAAGGAGATCGTGATCGATTCGCCGCTGGTTGGCCGCCACCAGTTGCGCAATCTGGCGCTTGCGATCGCAACCGCGGAGCAGCTTGATCGTCTGGGAATTCGCGTCTCGGCCGACGACATTCAGCATGGTATTCGCGAGACTGAATGGCCAGGACGTTTTCAGGTAATCCCAGCGACCACGTCGTCCCCGGAGATCGTGATGGACGTTGCGCATAATCCGGCGGGGGCATGGGCGCTACGCTCAGCTCTCTCCGAGCGATATTCTGAACGTCGCATCACGATGCTGTTTGGAGTGCTGCGCGACAAAGCTGTCAGCGAAATTGCCGAGATCCTGTTCCCGATCGCCGACGCAGTCGTTGCCACGCACGTCGAGAATCCACGATCTGCCTCGCCCGAGGAAATCGTTGCCGCTGGATCGCGTACCGGAGCGAGCATCATCGCCGAAGCAGATTTCTCGCGCGCCATGGGGCAGGGTTTCCAACTGGCGCTGAAGGATCAGACCGGCCTGCTGGTAATCACCGGATCGATTTATACGGTGGGAGCGGCGACCGCATGGTTGGAAACAAATCGACGAAGCTGAGGAGCAGCTTCCTGCCATATGCATTTTTCAGTTGTAACCATTCGTGTCATAGCCCCTGACAACTGAAAACTGGCTGCTGGCAACGTGTTCCACGCCAGTACATGTCCCACCGTTTCAACGACATTTCCACTCAGCGCGACTAAATCCGCGTACTCACGTTCATACTGAGCGGGAGGGAGTTCAATGAAAAACAAGCTCATAGCAGCATTGTTTGGTATGTCACTTCTTGTAGGTAGCGCGAGCGCGCAGATTGTGGTGCGGATCGGACCGCCCCCGCCGCCGCGTCACGAATTTGTCCCCGTTGCTCCTGGTCCGGGCTACGTTTGGGTACCAGGATTCCATCAGTACGATGGCCGCGCCTACGCTTGGGTGCCTGGCCATTATGTTGTGCCGCCGCGTCCCCACGCGCGCTGGGTGCCGGGACACTGGGTAGAGCATCGCGGTGGATATGTGTGGAAAGAGGGACGCTGGAGATAATAAGTTGCCAGTAATCAATAGTGAGGGCGGACCAAACGTCCGCTCTCTATCATTTTTTTTGTGGCGTAGTTGGTAGTTAGTAGCTTGTGTGGACGCGGCTGAGGTTTTGGCAACGAGCTACAAGCTACCCCAAACACCAGCCATCAAACTCTAATCACTGGATCTGAACCAGCTCTCCATCTTCCGCAGGGGAAGGCGTGACCGTCTTCTTCTGCGGACCACGCCACCGGTCGAGCACCGATACCTGGTGCACACACGAAACGGTGCAGTGGGGAGCGCAACTCTTCTCAGTTACATACTCGCGACGAATATCTTCGACGGTGTATTGCTCCAGCGGCTTCGCGGGATATCCGCGTTGCTGCGAGCAGTAGTGGACGAGTCCGTCTTCGCAGACATAGAGATACCGCGCTCCTGCGCGACAGCGCCAGTCATTCGGGCGACCGGCGGCGATATTGTCCTGGAATCCGTTAATGCGCGCGTAGCTGCCTTTTTCCATCGCCTTCATGGCGTGGTAGACCTCGCGCTCGGCTTCGCCCAAGGGCATCAACTGGCCATCACCGTTGTGAATGATTCCCACAGTCGAGGTGAAACCCAGTTCTACGGCTCGCTTGCCTACAACCATTGCATCATGCGGATCGTGGATGCCTCCGCCGACGACTGAATTAATATTCACGTGAAACTCGGCGTGTTCGGCCAGCAGCTGCAGCTTTTTGTCGAGCGTCTTCAGGCTCTTCTTGGAGACGTCGTCAGGCTTCACATTGTCGATAGAAATCTGCATGTGCTCGAGGCCCGCGCGATTCAGGCGCTGTATGCGATCGGCGGTGATCAGATAGCCGTTCGTGATCATCCCCGAGATGACGCCGCGGCTGCGCACGCGTCGGATGATGTCGTCCAGCTCTGGATGCAGCAGCGGTTCGCCGCCGCTGATGGTGACGATGGTCGTGCCCAGCTCCGCCAGTTTGTCGACGCGGCGGAACATGGTTTCCAGAGGCACCGGATTCGAAGTCTTGTCGTACTCGTTGCAGTAGGCGCAATCCAGATTGCAACGGCGCATTGGGATGAGGTGCGCGAGGATCGGATGATCCGTGGACACCAGTGCCTTCGCAATCATCTTCCACTCGCGCGAGCGGCGATGCGTTGCCTTGAGTTTTCGACGTACACCTGTGGAATTCCCCATCATTCTGACTGGTAAGAGTTTACCGATTGTTAACGTAAAAAGATGCAGAGAAGGCGCGGACGGCAGTAATCATGCGGTGAACGGGGCCTGACGATGGCCGAAACGAGGTAACTCCCACGGCTGCAATGGGTTGAACTACGTCAAGGAAGCTAGCTCTGACCTATGCTTTACACCATTGCCGTCGATGCGAAGCACCCAGCGTGACCCATTGCATCGCAACTCTGGCGGCGAGCGCTCAACTGTCCCGGATGCGATGAGTTGGTCCGGGTTACCTTTTTCGTCAGGATCGTCCTGAAATGCAGTTGCTTTCATTCCAGCGAATACAGAGATAGGCAGACCGTGTTCATCGATGCATGTGTCTTCGTGGGACAGGCACAGTAAATCACCGAAGAGTCCGTTAAAGTCCGCTTCTAGCTTCACCGTGGGCGCATGACCGTCATTGTTAATAGTCTTGCTCAATATCCACCATTTTATGTGGTCGGGGTCCAACTGGACAGCTCTGCCATCTGGTAGATACCCTGTCCCGGAATTCACAGACACGGAATATGAAACCAATTCTCTTTGGGATTCTGCTTGTTTTCATACCGCCGCTACTCATCGCCCAGAACACTCCGGCCACTCTCCGCGTCGACGCGAATCCCGCGCACGCCCATAGCTTCATTCCCAACCGCGCGCTAGGCACCTCGATCGACATTCTGCCGAAGGGTGTTGTCGATAAGGTCTATACGCCGGAGATTTTGAAGGAATCGCTCTCCGCCGGATGGGGTCCGATCACGTATCGCCAAAATACGGAGTTGCAGATTGCCGCGTGGCATTGGAATCCCCGCGGCACATGGAGCGACGCTGCCCATCAGGGCGGCTACTTCACTGGAAGCGCGACGCCGACCGAAATCCTGCGGCACTCTTACGGATATCCGCTGCCGCATCGTGGCGACACGCGCAATGGCGGTTCCGAGCGCAACTATTCGCGGCTTACCGATGGCGATGCGAATTCCTACTGGAAGAGCAATCCGTATCTCAGCCAGAAGTTCACCGGCGAGCCCGACGCGACGCATCCCGCGTGGGTGGTGATTGATCTCGGCGCCGCCGAGCAAGTCAGCGCCCTGCGGATTGCGTGGGCAAATCCCTACGCGCGCAATTATGAAGTGCAGTACTGGACTGGGGCGGGAGATCCCTTCGTCAAGCCGCTTGAAGGCACATGGACTGCCTTCACCAATGGCAGCATCACCAATGCCCAGGGTGGCGCCGCCGAACTTAAGCTGACGGCTGCGCCGGTTCGCGCGCGCTTCCTGCGTGTATGGATGACCGAGTCGTCGAACACCTGCGACACCCACGGCGCGAGCGATCCGCGAAATTGCGTTGGCTTTGCCATCAACGAGATATATGCGGGGAACTATGCGAGCAATGGAGACTTTGTCGATCTCGTGTTGCATCGGCCCGATCAGAGTCAGACCGCGACCTATGTTTCTTCGATCGACCCGTGGCACGCGGCGGCCGATCTCGCCGAGGACCAGGGCGATCAGACTGGTCTGGACCTCTTTTACACCAGCGGCATCACCAATCACCTGCCCGCGATGATCCCCGTGGCGCTGCTCTACGGAACGCCCGACGACGCTGCCGCCGAGATCGCCTACGTCGAGAAGCGCGGCTATCCGATCTCCTACATTGAAATGGGCGAAGAACCCGACGGCCAGAACATGCTGCCCGAGGACTACGGCGCACTTTACCTGCAATTTGCGACGGCACTTCACAAGGTCGATCCGTCGCTCAAGCTAGGCGGTCCGGTGTTTGAAGGCGTCAACGAGGACATCAAGGTCTGGCCCGACGCACAAGGGCGCACCTCGTGGCTCGGCCGATTCGTTGATTATCTGAAAGCGCACGGCCGGATCGGCGACCTGGCATTCATGTCCTTCGAGCATTATCCATTCGACGCTTGCGAGACCACGTGGTCCGACTTGTATCGCGAGCCGCAAATGGTCAGCCACATTCTGCAAGTCTGGCGCGACGATGGCCTTCCGGCCAACGTTCCCATGATGATCACAGAGAGCAATGTTGCCGCCGCACAGAATGCGGCGATGACCGACGTCTTTGCCGCTCTCTGGCTGGCCGATAACGCCGGAGCATTTCTCACCGCCGGTGGCGACGTGTTCTATCACTCGCCGATCCAGCCCGAGCCGTTGCGCAGCGGCTGCCGCGGTTGGGGCACATACGGCAACTTTGTCGCCGACGCCGACCTCCACATACGCAACCACACTTCGCAATACTTCGCGAGCCAGCTTCTTAACCTGGAGTGGGTGAAGCAAGGTCCAGAGGAGCACAAGATCTTTCCCGCATCAGTCGATTTGACCGACGACGCCGGGCACGTTCTGATCACCGCTTATCCGGTGCAGCGTCCGGATGGCGAGTGGTCAGTGATGGCGGTGAATCGCGATCAATCGAATGCGCATGCCGTTCGCGTGGTGATTGACGATGGCAGTTCGCAGAGACATTTTGCCGGGCCAGTGCGCGTGGTCAGCTTCGGCAGCGAGCAGTATGTCTGGCACTCCGCGGGCCCTGAGAGCAATGCCAGTCCAGCAGGTCCCGCGGTAGTAAGCACGGTGCAGGCCGCAGCAGAGACGGCATTTACGCTGCCAAAAGCGTCGGTGACGGTGCTGCGAGGGAAGGCGAAGTAAGTAACACCGCGCAAGTTCCAACCGAAACGATCGTTCTGTTGTTGTCATGTCGAGCGCAGCGAGACAGCCCTATCATCCGGAAGACTCTCGCGGGTATAGAGCTTCCTCGCCTGCGGCTCGGAAAGACAGTCGAGAGTTGCGGTACCCCGAGAAGAACTGCTCTGCTTACCGCACCTGCCCGAAGTACATCACCGTCTCGTATTCCATCCTGACTATTCCGCCGACCTGGTATCGAGCAAACAACTCGCGCGCCGCCAGCGTGATCTCTTCATGATTGCGTTCGCCCGCAGCTGGAACGTACGACGACGACCGCAGTCGCCCCAGCAATCCATCCAGATCGAAATCCTGAAAATTGGCGAGACGCCGCACCGTCATTTTCGCGGGCCGGAAGAAATCGGCAATATCGCTTTTAGATATATTTCGATGCTTCACCTGAAGATAATCTTTACCGAAGGTGACCAGCAGTTGCTCGTAGTCGCGAGCAAACGGCATGCTGGTTTCATCCCGATCGTTCCATAGCAGAACAATCCAGCCGCCCGGGCGCAGAATGCGCGCGAACTCCCGCTTGCAGCGCTGACGATCAAACCAGTGAAAGGCCTGCGCAGCAATGACGAAGTCCGCGGACGCCGTGTCCAACCTTGTCTCTTCCGCCGATCCGGCCCCCGCATGGAATTTCGGATCGCTGCCCAGCCACTCGATCGCCGCTCGTCGCATCGGCTCATTCGGCTCGACCGCATACACGGTATTCCCATTCGACAAAAAGAGCTGGCTCAGGATTCCTGTGCCAGCTCCGATATCGGCGATTGTCGAAGAGCTAGTCAGTCCGCACTCGCGTCGAAGCGTTGCGAGCACGTCCGCCGGATACGACGGCCGGTAGCGAACATAGTCCTCGACGCGATTCGAAAAGCGAGCCTTCGAATCTGAATCGCCGGCCATTACTTCGCAGGTTTTGCGGTCGGCGGCAGCAGTCCGCTGAGTCGCAGATACATTGCCGCCTGCGCATAGTGATCAGACCAACCGCCCACCATGAAGAATAAAGCTGTCGCCTTGGTAGCCTTGCGCCCACCGAAGAGCGTCGCCTCATCTCCGAGCTTCGCGTCGCTGAATCCCGCCAGAGCTTTCCCGCAGTAATCGAACGACGCATTCATGGCGGCAACCAGCTTGTCCTTGGGCGTAGTGTCGCTCAAATCTTCTTTAGGTGGCGCAGGCACGGTGCCCAGCTGCGCGCACAGATTGTTGTTCGACTCCGTCACGTGCACCGCGATGTGCGCGAACGGTTCCTGCTGCGGTGTGGGTTTGAACGAGAACTTGTCGGCTGGCATCTCGTCGACCGCGGCGGGAAGATTCTTCGCCTGCCGCTGCATGATCAGCTTGACCGAATCAGTAACTGGATTGGAAGACTGCTGCGCCACGGCAAAGCTGGCGCTAAGGAACAGGCACGCGCAACAGAGAGCAACTTTCATCAACTCACCCCTCGAGCAAAAGAATAAATGTCCACACGGAGAACGACAAATCGCGCGCAAGAAAAAACCGGCAACCAGAGTTGCCGGTATAAGGGAATGGAGGGAATACCAATTGACTCTAGCTTGGAACGGTGACGCCACCCTTTCTTGCAGATGACATTATGTTCACCGTCGCGCAAGCTCCGAATCGGCGCTACATCGCCGCAAACCCTACCCCAATCAGCGTTATGACGATGTACCAGCCAAACACGATGGCAGCCGAGGTCCCCTTCTTTACCTTGCCGATACAAGCGAAACCGATTGTCATCAGCACCAGGGTCCAGATCGTAAATATGTCGAGCGACGACGCTAACTTATAGAGCGCGGGATGATCCGTAGGGCTGAAGAAAAAGCCCGGGTTGGTGGCAATCGGATTCTCGATCAGGAAATTTTCTGGATCGGCTCCTGCGAAGATCGTCACTGCCGCAAGCAGAGTTTTGATCACGCCCGGCAGGTAGGAATACATCACCACAGCCATCGCCGCGCCGAAACTGACCTTAGCACCCGCTCCGAAATTGAAGCTGCCCATCAACACAGCCGCTGTAATCACCGCGACTACCAGGATGAAGAGTGGGAAGCAATACGAGATATATTTCGTGATCGCAACCCGGATCGTCATCTGTTGTGCCTGCTGCTCGGGCGGCAGCTTCTCGAATTGTTCCAGCTGCTTCGGGGTGTTGTGCAACTGGTTTTCGGCAACGCGCTGGAATCCGATCTTCTGTTGGACCGCAAGTCCGAATCCTATGGCGACAATCGAGATCACCACCCACGGAACCCACCAGCTCGAGTTGCGATTGATGTCGGTGAACGTCTTGCTAGGGGCGACGATCGTGTTGATGACCCGCGACGACTGCGAGAGTCCTTCGCCAGCCGGAACTGCGGCAGTCGAACCACTTGGTGCAGGAGCCGGTGTAGTGCCCATGCTTTCCTCCGTGACACGCTTTCTGGGATTTGCGAGATTCTACCGCTGCTCACGATAGTTGTCAGTTGACGTTTGTCATAAAAAACAGCTGTTAGTTGTCAGTTGCTGTTGTCAGAGAAAACCAACAGACGACCGCCAAGGGCACAACGGATCCCAAAGGCCTGAGATGCTTCGACCGTCTTTGTGAGCCTTCGTGTCCTTCGTGGTTAGAAACCAAAGAAAAAGGCGGCCCGTTTTCAGGCCGCCTTTGCTAACCACTAGCCACTAATCACTAACTGCTTTACGCCGGACTCGGACGCTCTCCCGGCAGGATTCCGGGGCGCCCATCAGGAGCCGGTTTCAGCACCTGCTGCACGCCGCCGTCGTCATGTGGGGCCGGGGCCGGCGGCAGCTTTGCCGGAAGCTCTTTGCCATCGATCAGTAACCGAATCTCGTTGGCATCCAGAACTTCGCGATCCAGCAGCGCCAGGGCAATCTTCGTCAGCACCTCGCGGTTCACGGAGAGTATCCCCTTGGCACTCTGGTAGGCGGTATCGACCAGCCGGCGAACTTCCATGTCGATCTTGATCGCCGTATCTTCCGAGTAGTCGCGATGTTGCGAGATCTCGCGGCCCAGGAAGATCTGCTCTTCTTTCTTCCCGAAGGTCATCGGCCCCAATTCGCTCATGCCAAACTCGCATACCATCTTGCGGGCGAGTTCGCTGGCCTGCTCGATATCGTTGCCGGCGCCGGTAGTCATCGTATTCAGGAAGAGCTCCTCAGCCAGGCGGCCACCCATCATGATGGCGAGCCGGGTGTTGAGGTAATCCCGCGTGTACGTGTGCTTATCGTCGATTGGCAACTGCATGGTCACGCCTAGCGCCATTCCGCGCGGGATGATCGTCACCTTATGCAGCGGGTCCGAATGGTCGCTCAGTACGGCGACAAGTGCGTGACCAGCTTCGTGGAAAGCCGTGACCTTCTTCTCCTCATCGGAGAGGATCATCGACTTGCGCTCGGCGCCCATCAGCACCTTGTCCTTCGCCAACTCGCAGTCGGACATCAGCACCGTTTTGCGATTCTGACGGGCTGCATTCAGGGCAGCTTCGTTAATCAGGTTCGCCAGGTCAGCGCCCGAGAATCCCGGTGTGCCGCGGGCGAGTACGGAGAGATCGACATCATCGGCCAATGGAATCTTGCGGCTGTGTACGCGCAGAATCTCTTCGCGTCCTCGCACATCCGGACGAGGCACTACGACTCGGCGGTCGAAGCGGCCAGGCCGCAGCAATGCTGGATCAAGTACGTCGGGACGGTTGGTGGCAGCGATCAGGATGACGCCTTCGTTCGATTCGAAGCCGTCCATCTCAACCAGCAACTGGTTCAGGGTCTGCTCACGCTCATCGTGCCCACCGCCGAGACCAGCTCCGCGATGACGCCCAACGGCGTCGATTTCGTCGATGAAGATGATGCAGGGAGCATTCTTCTTACCCTGCTCGAACAAATCGCGAACGCGGCTTGCGCCTACGCCCACGAACATCTCGACGAAGTCCGAACCGGAGATCGAGAAGAACGGAACGTTCGCCTCGCCTGCAACGGCTCGCGCCAGAAGAGTCTTGCCAGTTCCCGGAGGTCCAACCAGCAGCACACCTTTTGGAATGCGCCCGCCCAGCTTCTGGAACTTCTGCGCCTCGCGCAGGAATTCGATAATTTCCTTCAGCTCTTCCTTGGCTTCGTCTACGCCGGCGACGTCTTTAAACGTCACCTTCTTCTGCTGCATCGACAGCAGGCGCGCCCGGCTCTTGCCGAACGACAGTGCCTTATTTCCACCCGTTTGCATCTGGCGGATCATAAAGAACCAGAGAGCTCCCAGCAGCACCAGCGGCGCCAGGTTCAGCAGCCAGGTTGGCCACGTGCCGCTCTGCGCATCATGAATCTTGATATTGACGTTCTTGTCTGTGAGCGCCTTGTACATGTCCGGATAATTTGCCGGAACCTGGGTACGGAAGCCACTGCCGTCGTTGTGGTGACCGCGAACTTCCGTTCCTGTAATGTCGACTTCTTTTACTGCGCCCTTGTTCACGTCCGACAAGAATGCGGAAAAACTGATGTCTGCGTCCTTCGACCCGGATCCGCCAGCCTTCACGACCTGCCACAGCAGGACGCCCGACAATACGATCACCAGCCAGAAGACGACTGTTTTGACAGTTGAATTCACTGATTGCTCCTAACTACCTTGCCCTTGGATATATAAAGACACCAAGAACCTGCACTTTTCACTGTTCTTTAGATGCCCCTGGTTCTTTTCAGACTCCAGTTATTCTGCCCCGTACGATTGTAACCTTTTCCCGCTGACAAAGAGCCATCGAGCGCAATTGCACCGCCAGCGGGTCAGATCAGCCGATCCGCGCCGGCTTCGCCACGTTCGTAGCTACGAAAGGCAAGTTCCTTCCCAATTCGGGAGCACCGAGTCCATAGCCAAAAATATATGTGTCATCGACCAGGAAACCAAAGTAGTCCGGCTGCAGCGGCACTCGCCGGGCAGTTTGACGATCAAGCAGCGCCGCCGTCTTTACCGAGGCCGCCCCGCGGCTGGAAATCGTTCTAACCAGGAACTCGGCCGTAACCCCTGTCACCAGAAGCGTCTCAATCAAAAGAACATCCACGCCCTTGACATCGACTTCCGGGCTGAACATGATCTCGTGGGTCACCACTTCGCCCTGCTTCAACTCCCGTATCTCGGGCTTCACGAACTGGCACGTGACTGGCACCTCGATCTGCCTCACCAGGTCGGACATAAAAACGAAGCTGTCTTCCAGGATCCCGACCGCAGACAGGCTCCGGCCTGCGTAGTCGTTGGAAATTTGCCGAGCCATGTCGCGCACACGTTTCTGTATCTGATCGGCGCTGATGACCACTCTTTGAATTGGTGGAGCGCCTGCTGGTTGATCCAAGGATGACCCTCAAAAACCGTGGCCGCTGATTTCGCTGATTTTCGCCGATCAGTCGTTGAGGATTAGTGTCGATCTGCGTTCTGCGGCAAACGGCAGCTCTTCCACGACGACTGCTGACTCTTCATCCCTTATACAGAAGTTTCGGGAAACGGGCAGTCCGCGAACCCACACAATCTTGCCCTCATGCTCCGCCAAGGGCCAAAGCGCTCGCAGTGCAGCAGGGACGCAATCCGGCTTTAACAACTCCTTAATCTTCTTATCAGATTTACTGTGCAAGGGCCAGAAGCGATCGCCGGCACGCCAGTTACGAATGACCAACTCGCTGCCGTTGAGCGTTGGGCTGAGAAGCTGCTGAGGATTACACGCTGCGAGAGCCCGGTTTCCACTGATCAGTCGAAAACGAATCCGGCAACGCAACTCGGCGATCTCGATTTCTCCCGGTACTGATAGTTTGTACGCGAAGGGCTGAACCTCGCTCTCCGCCTGTTCCGTTCGCACGCGCAAGGTTCCCTTGTCAGCAGAAGCGCAGAGACCATTTGGCAGCGAGATAGTTCTGCGCCGTCCCGATTGCGCCAACGCAAGCACCTGCTCCACATGCTGGAAGTCCAGGCTGGCGTTCAGCTTTTCGGCTGCCGCTCGCACCAGACGGCGGCGAATCGCCAGCGGCTGTTGGAGCAGCGCTGCGATCGAGAGTGAGTATTCACCGTCTGCTGTCTGCTCCCTTGATAGTGGGGGGAGTCCGGATTCCCAATATTCTTCCTCTGCTCGCGCGATTTCCGCGGTTTCCGCCAACCGCTCCAAGGGTGCCGAGCCGAATTCCGTTTCGATCAACGGCAGCAGCTTGTGACGAACGCGATTACGCGTGAACGAGAGATCGGCGTTGGTGGCGTCTTCGCGCCAGGTTTGCCCTTGGGATTCAAGCCAGGCGCGCAATTCAGTACGACGAGCGCCCAGCAGCGGGCGCACGATGCTGCCGCCTTCGACTTTGACCTCAGGGTAGATCCCGGCGAGTCCTTTGGTTCCCGCGCCACGCATCAGGCGCAGAAGAACGGTTTCCGCTTGATCGTCGAGCGTGTGCGCCGTCGCGACTTTTTTGGCGGTGTTCTGCCTCATCAGCTCACGGAAGAAATCATGGCGCAGCTGTCGTGCCGCCGCCTCCAGTCCCAGATGATGATCGCGAGCGAATTGCGGAGTGTCGGCGCTCGCGGCATGAAATGGCAGATCGTACTTCGCCGCTAGCTCTTGCACGAAAGCTTCATCTTCATCTGCATCGCACCCGCGAATCTTGTGATTGAAGTGCGCGACGGAAAGGACAACGCCGAGCTCACTTCGCGCATCGAGCAACAAGCGGAGCAGCCCGACCGAGTCCGCGCCGCCGGAAACCGCGACCGCAATGCGATCTCCCGCGCGGATTAGTTTGTGTTCCGCAACGTATTGGAGCAGGCGCTCTAGCACTGTTCCATGGTACATCTGCAGAAGGTTATGGACCCGCTCGCCTCGATGGGGTCCGCGCTATCGCAAGCTTTCTTGCTGTCATGTCGAGCGCAGCGAGACAACCCTATAAGCGGGCAAACTCTGAGGGAATAGGGTATTCCCGCCTACGGCTCGGAAAGGCTGGAAAGTTATGACCTAAGGAACTCTGAGTACTCTGCGTCCTCTGCGGTGAAAAGGTATTTAGGAAGACAAAAAGCCGGACGCTCACTCCCCCGCGAACGTCCGGCCGATTGGGAACCTCATCAGGAGGCTGCCAAAAACTACTGGACAGTATGTGGCCGTTTCATCTCGAAACGATCAACATTCTTTGTTCTTTGCAGAAGTGCATTCCCAGATTGGAAAGCAAAGCTTTGTCATCACGAGCGCCGCAGGCGCGAGGGATCTGCATTTTGCTTCCAGTCCAATGCTTCGGCGAGTCGGCGATCAATCCGCGGCTTCGCTGACGGCCGTCCGTCGTTGAATGGCCGGCACAATCTCCGAGAACAGCATTGCCAGAACAATCGCCGCGCCGCCGATCAACTGCGTTGGACGCATCGTTTCATGCAACCAGAAGATGGAGATCACCGCCGCAGCAACCGGCTCGGACGTGAACATCACCGCCGCTTCCGTCGACGTCAGATGCGCCTGCATCGTGTTCTGCGCCCAGAAGCAGAACAAGGTGGCGAGCGCCACAATGTAGGCGATCGACGCAAGAATGTCGGGCTTGCGCAATGCCGCTACCGTGCCTTCAAAACCATAAGCTCCGGGCAAACCCGCCGTGACCGCCGCCGAGATTATCCCCACGACCGCGACTTGCACCGTCAACAGAATCCACGTGTTCGAGCGCCGGTTGTAGCGTGTGGTCAGTACGATCTGCACTCCGCAGAGCACGGAACAGAGCAAGGTTTCAAAGTCGCCGCGATTCCATCCGCCCCAAGGCTGGCCGGGAACGTGGACCAGCGCGTACAAACCGACCGTCGCAATCGCTGCACCCGCAGCGTGCTGCCAGCGCACGTGTTCTCCCCAGAACGTGGCGACCAGCGGCGTGAACATCACATACAGTCCGGTAATGAACGCCGACTTCGCCGTAGTTGTGTAGCGCAGTCCATCAACCTGCAGCCAGAAAATCGCGGTCAGGATCAGTCCGAGCCAGACGCCTTCGAGAACCGTGCGCCGATTCCACGGCAGGCGCATGAACGACGCAAGAATGGCAAGGGCGACCGCAGCGATCAGGAAGCGCAGGCTGAGCAGCGCGCCAACCGACAAGCCCCCGCGCAAGGCGTGCTGCATGACCGCGAAGCTGCCTCCCCAAACGGCGCCGGCGAGGACGATGGTCGTTGCGGCGATCGGACGCGGAATGTGTTTGCCAGCCGTCACGATTTACCAGGACAGATGGAAGTAACCATCATTGCGATGCAGGTGAACGTCCATGCAGAACAGTTCCGACAGCGAGCTCGCACAAAGCACTTCGTCTTTCGGACCATCGCGAAAGATCTGGCCCTCACGCATCAACACCACGCGCGTGATCTCCGGAATGATCTCGGGCAGATGATGCGTTACCAGAATCAGGTTCGTGCCGGATTGCGTCAGTCTGCGCATGGTCGCGAGCAGTTCCTGCAGGGCGCCGATATCAAGGCTGTTGCTGGGTTCGTCGAGGATAAGCGCCTGCGGATCGTGAATCAGCGCGCGGGCGATCATGATGCGCCGCGCTTCGCCTGACGACATCGTGTCGACCAGTTGATCGGCAACGTGCGCGACGCCCAGCCGCTCGATGGCTTCTTTGGATTTGCGCTCCATCTCGTCAGTCACGGTCTGATACGGCCAAACGCCGATGCTGCTGAAGAACCCGGAGACAACCAGATCGCGTCCAGTAAGATCGCGCGTCGGATGCGCCAGCAGATCGTTCGACACGATGCCGAGATGTTCGCGCAGCTCCATTACGTTCCAGCGATCGCGCCCGAGAATCTGTGCGCGCGTTTCGTCGAGCGCCAGCGGATAAATCTCGCGCGTGATGGTTTTGAGCAGCGTCGATTTGCCGCAGCCGTTCGGCCCGACGATCGCGACGTTCTCGCCGGCGTGGATCGTGAGGTTGAAATCGCGCAGGATGAGGCGCTCGCCGCGCTGCACGTTGACGTGCGCGAAGTCGATGAGTGGAACCTTCTGCGAAGTAGAATGAGGCATTGAGTGCTTTTCCAGAATAAACGATGGACTCGCAACAGGAGACAAAGCCCATGCCAGAATCCATGAAGATCAAGGTTTACGAGCGTCCAACGTGAACCAAGTGTCGCGAGGTCAAGCGTGCCTTGACCGAGAAGGGCGTTGAGTTTGAGGCGATCAACTTTTTTGAGCAGCCCATGACGGCGGATCTGCTTAAACAACTCTTGCGCGCCGCAGGATTGAAACCTTCCGAAGCGCTGCGCACCAACGACGCAATCTTCAAAGAAAAAGTAGCCGGCAAAAATCTGAGCGACGAAGAACTGATCCGTCTGATGGTGAAACATCCGGAGCTGATCCAGCGTCCCATCGTGGTCAAGGGCAAAAAAGCGGTGCTGGCAAGACCGGCGGAAAAGCTCGCGGAACTAGGGATCTAGTGCATCGATTGTCATCACGAGATCGCGCAGCGATCGAGGGATCTGCATTTCAGAAGCACAGATCGCGGGTGGGAGACGAACTACGCGTGGGGCAGCGGACCCCGGCTGCCTGGCGCGGCGATAATTGTGGGAGGGCACGATGTGTGACATTGCAAACATGGAAGTGTGACATCGCTGTTGACTGCGTAACTGCCGGGGCGCATTCTTTGATCCGAATGAGATACTTGATTGTTGTGCTGATGCTTGGTGCGGCTACATCAGTGTTTGTGATGGCCGCAACGCCCGCCACTCTAAAGCCAATCACTTTGTATGTGGAAGGAGACTCCTCCGTAATTCCAAAATTCGTCAATATGTGTCGAGAGATGGGTCCGGAGAGAGGTCTCGACTTTAAATTCGTCGACCGAATACAGGAAAAGTACGAGTACAGAGTCGTCCTGAGTGCTGAAGGAAGCGGCATGTGGAACTACGCACAGGGCAACATTGTAGTTATGAATCCCGACGCAAAGGTTCTATTTACCGTTACTCGCAGTAACCGCTTGACAGCTAAAGGAGCGACCAGTGCTCTCACCAAGGAATTCGTGAAGGTCTTGGCCAGATATCTGGACACGCACAACTAAGAGAAGCCTCGTTCTTGCATGAGCGACCAAACCCACGTGACAAAGTTATTCATCTTGTGAAAAGTTTCGCGTATGTTCTCGGCGTCAAGCGGACGAAGACTACTGAAACTTTCCGTAAGTTGATGCTTACCAGCCTTCCGCGTTTCATATCTCCCCGCATCGCCGTTTGGATCTTGCTGGAGAATCTCATTAACCAATTGATCGAATCCCGCGATTTCATTACGTAACTTATCACCCACAGTTCTCGACAGCCACGGCCTTAAGGGAGTCCACAGACCCATGAGATCATGAGTGCTGTTCAGCAACTTGTACTTGTTCTCTTCAGATAACCCAAGTTGACCTTGCTGTTCCTGAAACCTCAACAACTGCTTGAGCGAGAGTTCAATTGAATGCCGATACAGGAAGTAGATAGGGTTCACCAGCCAGTGGGAGATAGGAAGCGGAGGTATTTCCTCCTTCGTGGTTTTGATTTGTTCTGAAGTTTTCAGGACGTGATCGAAGAGAATCTCGGCCGCCCAAGCGTAACCATCAATGTAAGTCTTGGGACGGGAGAAAGCCGCGTCAAGCCACAACCGATCGGAGTCTGTCGATTTCTTAAATAAGACATCGCCAGGCTTTGGAAGCGGTAAGGGATATCGCGCCGCCATTTCTTCTTGCCACTCAACGTCGTCATCCATGTCTTCGTTGCTTAGGTTACTTCCCGTCTCGCTATCATCAAAGCTCATACAGCTATCGTGCTCCTGTGACCGCTTGTCATCGTAGTCCGAACATGTTCTGCAGGTCCCTCGTGGCCTGCGGCCGCTCCTGATGACAACCAAGAAAGGCAAGAGCGCGCGGCCCGGGTCGGGAGCGCCACGCACTAAGCGGAGGTCCACACTAGCTTGGCGAATGAGCAGACAGTCGCGGCGCGCGCTAGCGGAAGTGCTTCAGGAAGTCCTCAAGGACGTGGTCGACCTTGCCCTTTGCGTTTAGGAGCTGCAGCATGTGATGGGATCGTTCGTTGGTGAGGTAGGGAGCCGCAGAGAACCATCCACCGTCAACCACGATGTCGGTGCCAGTGATGTAGGAAGACTCGTCGCTAGCCAGGAACAGAGCCGTGTACGCGATCTCCTCCGCCTTTCCGCTCCTGCGCAGCAGGACGGTGTTTTTCATCACGCTCGACTGCATCTTCTTCACGATGGGGTTGGACTGCATTCCCGCGGTCAGGTCGGTTTCGATCCAGCCTGGCTGGATCACGTTTGAGCGGACGCCCCAGTCGGCGTAAACGTAAGCCGCCGACCGCGACAGTCCCTCAAGTGCCCACTTCGAAGAGGAGTAGCCAGTGCCGAAGTTGCCGGTGATGCCCGCAACCGACCCGATGTTGACGATCGAGCCTCCACCCGAGTCCCTGATCAGCGGTGCACAGGTCTGAATGCCCCGCAGGGTGCCGGTGACATTGATCTCGAAGATTTTGTTCCACTCGTCGATGTCGATCTCCGGAAATCTCACGAGGGCGTTGCTGCCAACGATGTTCATCAGCACGTGCAGCGCGCCAGCTTGCTGTTTGACCTGGACGACGGCGGCGTCCCACTGATCCTGGTTGACGACGTCGAGCTCGACAAAGTGCGCCTTGCCGCCGGCGGCGTTGATTTCCGCGACCAACGCGTCGCCGCGCTCCTGGCTGCGGCCAGCTACGAACACTGTCGCGCCCTCTCGAGCGAACAGCCGGGCGGACGCGCGGCCCATACCGCCGTAGCCACCGGTGATCAACGCAACTTTGTTCTCCAGTCTCACAACGCAGCCTCCGAAGCCATCACGCGGGTGTCGGCCAACTCACTTCGATGCTACTACTCCGTGCGAGGCAAAGGCGCCTTTGTCGTGGATTTCAACCTATAGAGAAGGGAGCAGATGCATTGACGTGCTGTTCATATCTCTTAGAAATATCACTTATGATTGACATATTCTTTTAGTAAGAGTACATTCTCGATTCAAGCTGTGGCCTCGCCACAGCTTTTCGTGTCTTGGCAAGACATTCCATTTCGGGAAGAGCATGAGCTAAGTCCTTTGTTATGCCGGAGAGAGGCCTTAAGTCCTTTGTTATCCCGGATGTAAAGCCGCGCTACCTCGTAAGTACCTGTATTTGCAAGGACGAGAGGGGTGGGGGTGGTGTAACTAAGTAGTAATACGTTAGCGCGTTCTTGCCGGCGGCCCGGCAGGGCTCACTTCGTACGGTGCGATCTGATGAGCCGAGAGTTCGTTCAGTAGATTACGCAGGCGGCCCAGCACCTGGTCCGGAGCGGTTGCGGCGACCGCAAATTTCAGCACTCCCGCTGGCGTGAACTGCGTCCCTTTGTTTTTCGCGACGAACTTCATCAGCTTTTCGGGATTGATGCCCGCTTTCTCCCCGAACTTGATGCTGACAGAATCGCGATGGCGATCGATGGCCACGACTCCCAGTTGCTGGCACGTTAGACGCAGCGAAGCGTATTCGAGCAGGTGACGCACAGCGTTAGGCGGCGGCCCATAGCGGTCGGTAAGTTCGGCGGAGACGTCGGCGAGAGCTTTGTCGTTTTCCACTCCGGCCACGCGCTTGTACATGCGCAGGCGTTGGTTCTCTTCGGGGATGTAATCGGGTGGGATACGAATGTTCAGGCCAAGATTGAGCTGAGTCTCGGCTTCTTCCGGTTCGATCTCGCCCTTCAGTTCGCGCACGGTGCGCTCGAGCATCGACGTATACATCTCGAAGCCGACAGCATCGATGTGGCCGCTCTGCTCGCCTCCGAGAAGATTTCCGGCGCCGCGCAATTCGAGATCAAGCGCAGCGATCTTGAAGCCCGCACCCAGATCGGAGAACTCTTTCAGCGCAGCCAGGCGGCGTCGCGCCAGCGGAGTAAGTTCGCGATCCTGCGGAATGAGCAGATACGCGTAGGCACGACGATTGGAGCGGCCGACGCGTCCGCGCAACTGATATAGCTCCGACAATCCGTGCCGGTCGGCGCGGTTGATGAGCATGGTGTTGCAGAGCGGGATGTCGAGTCCGTTCTCGATGATGGTGGTGGCGACCAGAATGTCGTACTCGTGGCGCATGAACGCCAGCATCACTTTTTCGAGTTCGCCTTCCGACATCTGTCCGTGGCCAACGATGATGCGTGCCTTCGGCACCAGCTCGCGAATCTTTTCGGAGATTTCGTAGATGCTGTCCACGCGGTTGTGAACGAAGTAGATCTGGCCGCCGCGCTCGAGTTCGTGCTCGATCGCCGACTTGATGAGTTTTTCGTCCCAGACGGCGACCACGGTTTGGATCGCCATGCGATCTTTTGGCGGCGTCTCGATGACGCTCATGTCGCGCAGCCCGACTAGCGACATGTGCAGCGTGCGTGGAATCGGCGTGGCCGACATGGTGAGCACGTCCACTTCTTTGCGCAGCTGCTTCAGCCGCTCTTTGTGGCGGACGCCGAAGCGCTGCTCTTCGTCGACAATGACGAGGCCGAGGTCAGGGAAGGTGATGTCCTTCGAGAGCAGGCGATGCGTGCCGATAATGATGTCGACCTGGCCGTTCGCAATCTTCTCTGCGATTTCCTTCTGCTGCTTCGAGGTGCGGAAGCGGCTGATCATCTCAATGCGGATGGGGAAAGCCGCGAAGCGACGCTTGAACGTCTCGAAGTGTTGGAAGGCGAGCACGGTTGTGGGCGCGAGCACCGCAACCTGCTTGTTGTCGTTGACGGCCTTGAACGCCGCGCGCATGGAGACTTCGGTCTTGCCGTAACCGACGTCGCCGCAGAGCAGGCGATCCATGGGCGTGCCGTTCTCCATGTCCTTCTTAATGTCTGCGATGGCCTGGAGCTGGTCGTCGGTTTCGGTGAACTCGAACGAGTCTTCGAACTCGTGCTGCCATTCGCTGTCGGGCGGGTAAACGTGGCCCTGCGCCATTCTGCGCTGCGCGTAGAGCTTGACGAGCTCCTGGGCCATGTCGCGCATGGCCTTCTTCACCTTAGCTTTGGTCTTTACCCAAGCTGTGGTTCCGAGGCGGCTGAGTTGCGGCGCGGCACCTTCAGCGGAACGGTATTTCTGGACGAGGTCGAGGCGCGTGAGCGGCACGTAGAGGCGCGCACCCTCGGCGTACTCGAGGATCATGAACTCGGCGTTGGTGCCGTCGGACTGCGGGATTTCTTTCAGTCCCTGGTACTGGCCGATGCCATGCTCGACGTGAACGACGTAATCGCCAACGGCGAGATCGCGGAAGTCGGAGATGAAGGCGGAGGTCTTCGATTTGGCGCGGGCCGGACGCGGAGCGTAGATCTCGGATTCGTCGAAAAGATCGCGCGCGCCGAAGATGGTGAGACGCGCATCGGGAACAGCGACGCCTTCGGGCACGAAGGCTTTCACGATGGTGGTGCTGACTTCTTCGCCGGAGAGATAAGCAGCGTCGTCGATGTAGGTTTCACCGGGACGCGGAGTGCGACTTCCAAGTCGGAACGACACGCCGTATTCGGTAAAGACTTCGGCGAGTCGCTCGACTTCACCGGTGGTTCCACAGGCGAAGAGTACACGCTGGTTTTCGGCAGAGAGCTTCTTCACTTCGTCGGCCACGGCGGGAATCGATCCGTGAAAGCGCATGGTCGGCTGCGTGGGGAACACGATCTGCTCTTCGTCGGTGCCGATGCCGAGGTGCTCGAGATCAGCGCCAAGCATTCTGTTGATCGCGGGGAAACCCTCGTCCGGCGACGAGTAGAGATCCTCGGGTCGAACGAGATTGCCGACGCCGCTCCGCTCGTGCGAAACGTTGACCTTTTCCCACCACTGGTCGGCTTCGTCGCGGGTGATGCTGGGCTCGTCGAGGAGCACGGCCGCATTCGGGATCAGCGTGAAGAGATTGTCGCCACGGCTGGCGACGGGCGCATAGCTCTCCCAACCGGGGAAAACGGTGATGCCGCCGGAGCGGATCGCGTCTTCAACGGCGTCTTCATCACCGGTAACGCGGTGCCCGGAGAGACGCGTGTGAATAACCGCGAGCAGCTCTTCGCGGACGGGCGTGTCGGTGAGCGGGAGGAGCACGCATTCATCGACCGCGCCGGAGGAGCGCTGCGTCTGGGGATCGAACTTGCGGATGGAATCGACTTCGTCGCCAAACAGCTCTACACGCATCGGGCGATCGGAGTCAGATGGGTATACGTCGAGGATGCCGCCGCGGAGCGCATATTCGCCGGGCATCTCGACGACGTCGGTCTTGGTATAGCCGACGGTGTTCAGGTGCGCGGTGAGCTTTTCGATATCGACAGTCTCACCACGACGGAAGACCTGCGCGAGGTCGAAGTAGAACTCCGCCGGCTGCAGGCGCATAAGCGCGGCGTTGATCGGCGTGACCACCAGGCGAGCTTCGCCGGTGGTAATGCGCCAGAGCGCGCGGGCGCGGTCTTCCTGGATTTCAGCGTGCGGCGAGAGATTCTCGAAGGGCAGCACGTCGTAAGCGGGAAGATGCACGATGGAGTCAGGCGAGAGGTCGCCAGTGATCTCCGCAAATCCCTGAATCACGGGAACGATTGCCTCGGCGGCGCGGTTGTTCTGAACGATGAGAATGAGCGGGCGCGCGGCGGCTTTCTGAAGCATGCTGGCGAGGAGCGCCTTGGCGGTTGGGGTGAGCCCGGAGACACGTACACGCCCCGTGGCCGACTTCAGGTGGGTGGCAACACGCGAAAACGCAGGGATTCGTTCCACGTCCGCAAATAAGTCGCGGACAAACGGCAGGATCATCCGGTTCTCAGTGTAACAGTTGGATTGGATGGAGTTCGGTGATGTGGGGACGCGAGGGAATACAGTGGTGAGGTAGGCTCCCTCGCTGCGCTCGGGAAGACAGGTGAAGTGCTGCGGTGTCCCGAGTGAGTGTCGGGAAGACCAGAGACTAAATTCGATCCCACACGTTCGCTGCGCGACGTGAGGGGCGTCTCATGCAAGCCGGCGCGGCTCCAACGTTCTACAAAGGTAACGTTACCAAAGCTGCTCGGCAGAAATGCAACTTGGGGCAGGTAGATGTGTCTATATAGATAGGTCGGGCGTAAGATGCGTTGGGCTCTGCCTTGGGGGTACGGGTCATGAAACGGATTTCAAAATTCGCGGTCGGGCTGCTTTTAGCTGGATTGCCTCTATTCGCCCAGATTCACGGAGTTCCGGCGTCGGTTACATCGCATGGGCCGGGACGCGGTCCTGCGCCGGGCGTTCCAGCGAGCGTGACTTCGATTGGCCGCGGAATTCAGGGCGGAAGTGTGACCCCGGTACGCCCGAGCGTGACTTCACTGGGACCCAATGGCTTCTCGAATACGTGCACCAATTCGGCGCTGGTGCCATCGGCGCTGGGATGCACAAATCCGGCGTTCACGCCAACGGTGAACTTCCATACGGGGCAGGTTCAGTTTGGGCAGCAGTTCAACACGCGAGGAGCGCGCCGCCGCAGCAACTACGTATATGTTCCGTATGCGTATCCTTATTACGGCTACGACAACGGATATGACCAGAGCTACGATCCCAGCCAACAGCAGCAGGCAGTAGATCAGCAGCAGCCGGACGATCCAAACCGGATTGCACCGACGATGTTCGACAATGGCCAGTACATGGGCCCTATGCCGCAACGCGCTGCAACCGCGCCTACGGGGATCACGTCCGCCGCACAACCGCCAGTCGATCCGACAGTGCTGGTGTTCCGCGATGGACATCAGCAGGAAGTGCGGAACTACGCGATTGTGGGCGACACGCTCTACGACATTGGCGGCTCGACGGCGAAGAAGATCAAGCTGGCTGATCTGGATCTGGAGAAAACAGCGCAGGTGAATGATCAGCGCGGAGTGGACTTCCAGTTGCCGAAAAGCGCGGACTAATTCACTTCCACACAACCAATAGAAGGTTGTGTGGGGCACCCGCTTCCTAGTTGTTCGGGCGGCGGCGGTAGTAGATGTTGAATTCGAAACCCTGGTTCACGGGAAGCAGTTCGGCTATTTTTCGCAGACGTTCCGCCAACGCATTGGGCGCGAGGAGTGGGTATTCGCGCTCGCGCAGGTCGTAATAGTCCACATCCGTAAAAGTAGAGAGCATGTAGATGGCGATGGCGTCGGAGAACGCTGCCGCGAAGTATTCGTTCTTCGCCTTCTCCACGTCACCAAAGCCATTGCCGGCGGCCTTGCGGAACTCCCAGGCATCGAGTCCGGTCTCGCCACGCTGGCGATCTTCAACCTGCTTCCAGGCAAGATCGGAAAATTCGGCGGGCACACCAGCTTGCTCAACAAAGGCATGCGCCACATTGATGAAGAACTCGAAGGCGAGCGAGAACTTGTCGTCCATCAGGCGCGTGGAGATGAACACGCATTGCGAATCGCCGAGATTAAGATTGCGATGGCAGACGGCGCTGTCGCTGAGGGCAACGTCGTAGCGATCGGCGATGACGGTGTCGTCGCCCTGTCCCACGGTGAGTGGGACGAAATAGTAGGCCTTGCGATTGAGCGCGGCGGCAACCGGTCGAGGCACGGTAGCAACCATGCGTTCCAGATCGGCTGCGGGAATATTGTTCTCGCCGCTAACGGCGTAACAGATCCCATTGCCGGATTGAGATACGGGAGCCTGCCGGACTACTTCGGATGGAGAGAGAGTCACGACCTGAGCTACTCCTGACATTCGCAACATTTTAGCGCAGGCGGGGGAATTGGGCGATGTGACCCTGCCCGGGTCAGTAGCTTCCCCCTGAAACCTGTAGAAGTTCAAAGTCACTTGCACTCAGATGGTTCAGACAGGAGTTCCACCACGTTCCATTTGCATCCCCGGCAGCGGACAGATGGGGAAGGATTTGGCTAGTCCATGGATTCGCCGGTTGCCCGATGGCCGTGTAGCTGTATTGGTGTTGGGTTAGCAGGGCGAGGCCGCCATTCCCCGTGTCGAATGTGTACATGCCATAGGCAGAGAGTGCGGTAAGAACTGTTTTACATTCTGCCGAATAGGGGCTGGCGGAAATCTGCGCGGGGGTCCACAACAGGTGAACAAGATTTCCATACGACGGGGGGCCGGTCGCGCCGCATGATTGGTCGGTTCCATTCTTCTGATCTGCAGGATAGACGGTGGGGTCATTCAGGCATTTAGTCAGCAATCCCAGGGCATGGTCGATTTTTCCGTTCAGCAGTTCCTGCGCGGTAATCACGAAAAGTCCGGCAGCGAAGCCACCATGAACGGCGCCTGATCCATTGTTTTCGAGTCCGCTGCCGCCCAGAGTGTAGGCCCCTCCCCACGAGCAATTTACGTTGGAGCTAGTGACTGCACATTGCCAGCCGTCCACCTCAACATTCAGCGCAGTGTCGATAATGCCGATGTGACCATCAGATTGCGCTTCCGGCAGGGCACCGCTGGGAACATGGATAGTTAGACCGTCGGCGTCGCAGGCGCCCCATTTGGTGCAAGTGAAAGTCTTCGCCGGATCACGGGCAGAAGAGACGTATACCGGAAACATCCAGCTGGCAGCCGAGAGATCCTGATTGGCGACGCCTTGGCTCCATAGGGATTCCATGGCTGCTTGCGGTTCCGTTACAGCTCCGCTTGCTTTCAGGCTCGCCACCGTGGTGTGAAATGGCGATGTACTCGAAAAGACTTGTGAATACACCCACGGAAGCGGCGCCACGAACGACTGGCTGGGACTGGCCGGCGCAGAAGAAGTGTCGCCTGCGCCGCCTCCACCGCAGGCAAGCTGAAAGAAGAAGACGGTAATTAATAGGCCCGTGGTCCGAGTCATAAAGAAGATCCGCGCGGAGAACAGTGGACGTTATCAGATACCAGGGCGTCCCAACAGATCTTTCAGGATCCATGGCTGGCGGCCTTTTCCAAATGAATGCCAACATGGAACTGGGGCCGCAGAGGCGGAACGCGCCCGCAACAGGCCGGCAGCGTTACAATAAAACTCGCAGCCATGTTGAAGGACTTATTCAAGAGCGCGTTTCTGGCACTGGTGGGAACAGCAACGTTTTTCTTTTTCCTGATGATGCTGACTATCCCGATCATGTCGGTGCTGGCGCGGCGCGGGACGACGTTCACGCAGTCGGCGGTAGTGAATCCGGAGCACGTGTTACGAGTGGTGGGGCTGCCCGTGAGTGGCGTGCTGTACGTCGTATTCTTCGTGCTGGCGATGCGGTACCTGAGGCGCGACGAGAGCCTGGATCAGCGGACGGTTGCGGCTGTGGTGAAGAATTAAAGTGGAAAGAAAGAAGTCCAAATTCCGGATTGCGGTTGAAATCGCCCTGCGCGTGGTGGTGGTTACTGTGCTGTTCACGCTGGTGGCATTTGCCGTGGGATTGCTCTGCGGGATCATCGCCAGCGTTCTCTATGCAGCAGTGCGCGGTGCGCATGCGGATATGACCATGGCTTACCGCTTTGCAGCGGTTCCGCTTGCCGCGATGGTGCTGGTGATCAGCTTTGTTGCGATGCTGACGACGGAAATCCGTCGAACACGCCGGCTGCGCCTCGAATCGCAATCATAGGCGCAGCTCCTGTCTTCTCTCCATCGAGTAAGCTCGACATCCTTATTTCCGAACGTCGGGTTTGACCCTCGAAAACAGCGTTCGCTACACTCAAAGATTCTAGAAAGCGTGCAGGTCCTTATATGGCTGACGTAATTCGTGTAAAGCTCCCCGACAACAGTGTTCAGGAAGTCCCCAAGGGCACCACTCCGCTCGACATCGCGAAAGGCATCTCGCCGCGACTGGCGCAGGCTGCGCTGGTAGCGAAAGTTACGCCGAGCAATGGCGATCATGCTTCGCCGGAGAAAGACGAAAGCAAGCTGATCGATCTGACGCGTCCGCTCGAGCAGGACGCGGATCTTCGCATCCTCACCGAAAAAGATCCGGAAGCGCTGCAGGTGTTCCGGCACTCCTCGGCGCACCTGATGGCGGCGGCGGTGCTGGAACTCTTTCCGGAGACCAAGCTGGGGCATGGTCCGGCAACGGAGAGCGGATTCTTTTACGACTTCTACCGCCCAACGCCGTTCACGCCGGAGGACCTGGAGAAGATCGAAAAGAAGATGCAGGAGCTGGTGCAAAAAGATGAGTCGTACGCGCGCGAGTACATTCCACGCGACCAGGCGCTCGACCGCTTCAAGGCCGAGGGCGACTTCATGAAGTGCCACTTCATCGAGCAGTTCACCGGGCAAGGCGAGGCGGTGTCGCTGTACAAGACCGGCAAGTTCATCGACTTCTGCCGCGGACCGCATATCCCTTCGACCGGCAGGATCAAGGCGTTCAAGCTGCTGAATATTGCCGGTGCGTACTGGCTGGGGGATGAGAAGAATCCACAGCTACAGCGCATTTATGGGACTTCGTTCTACTCGAAGAAAGAGCTGGACGAGTATCTGCACCAGATTGAAGAAGCAAAGAAGCGCGACCATCGTGTGCTCGGGCAGCAGCTGGACTTGTTCTCGATCCAGGAACTGGCGGGACCGGGACTGATCTTCTGGCATCCCAAGGGCGGCATCATGCGCAAGCTGATGGAAGACTGGATGCGCGAGGAATACCTGAAGCGCGGCTACTCGCTCGTATATACGCCGCATGTGGCGCGGCGCCAGTTGTGGCAGACCAGCGGCCATGAGGGCTTCTATGCCGAGAACATGTTCGACACCATGGAACTGGACGACGCCGAGTACCGGCTGAAGCCGATGAACTGTCCGTTCCACATTCTGATCTATAAAGATTCACTTAAGTCGTATCGCGATCTGCCGGTGCGGCTGGGCGAGTTGGGCACCGTGTACCGCTACGAACGTTCGGGCGTGATGCATGGGCTGTTGCGTGTGCGCGGCTTTACGCAAGACGACGCGCACATCTTCTGCACCCGCGACCAGGTGGAAGATGAGATTGGCGGTTGCGTGGATTTCGCCATCGCTACGCTGAATGCATATGGGTTCGAGAAGTTCCAGGTGGAACTCTCGACCTGGGATCCCAACGACCAGAAGCACTACACCGGCAAGCCCGACCAGTGGGAGATGGCGCAACACTCGCTCGAGAAAGTGCTGAATGGGCGTGGCATTCCGTACAAGACGATCCCCGGCGAGGCAGCGTTCTACGGACCGAAGATCGACGTGAAGCTGGTGGACGCGATCGGCCGGCTGTGGCAGCTCTCGACCGTGCAGTTCGACTTCAACCTGCCGACGAGGTTTGGATTGGAATACGTCGGCGAAGACGGTCAGCGGCACGAGCCGGTGATGGTGCATCGCGCGCTGTATGGATCCATCGAGCGGTTCTTCGGAGTGCTGATCGAGCATTACGCAGGCGCGTTCCCCGTCTGGCTGTCGCCGATGCAGGTTGTGCTGGTGCCGATTGCCGAACGACACGTGGAGTACGCGAACAAGGTGGCGGATCAGTTAAAGGCGCAGGGCGTGCGCGTGGCAGTGGATGCGCGCAACGAAAAGATGAATGCGAAGATCCGCGAGCACGCAATGCAAAAGGTGCCGTTCATGCTGGTGGTCGGCGATAAAGAAACCGAGGCAAACCAGGTGAACGTCCGTACCCGCGGTAAAGAGAAGACGGAGACGGTGGCTACGTCGGAGTTTGTGGAGCGGGTGAAGGGGCTGATCGAAACGAAGGCGGCGACGCTATAAATGTTCGACTGAGCGCGGACGACGCCGCCCGCGCCAGCAAGGCGGTCTATCGAGCGGTAGGGATACCTCGCTGCGCTCGGTATGACAGAATCCTCGCGGCCGCTCGGATTGCGTAAGCGCAGATTGGATGGGACGCCGACTTGTCCGTCTCCAGTTCATCCCTCGATTTCATCTAAATCCACACCTGTGCTAATTTCTTCGTGTGAAGAAACACTGCGCTTTCCTGCTTGCTTTGCTCGTGCTGTTCCCGCTGACGTCTACCATGCACTCTCAGGAGCCCGCGGCTGTCGATAACAGCGCCGTGATGTCCGACTGGAACAAGCTCGTCGACGACTACTTCGATGGATTCTTCAAGTATCGTCCGACGGATGGCACCGAGGCTGGATTTCATCAATACGATTCTCAGTTGGAGCCGCGGACGAAAGCCGCGTACGACGATGAGATCGCGTTCTACAAGTTCTTCCGCACACGGCTGCAGGTGTTTGACTCGAAGCGATTGCCGTTCGAGGCGCAGCAGGATTACGAACTGCTGATGGCCACGCTGAATGGGAATTTGCTGGATCTGGAGAACATTCGGCAATGGGAGAAGAATCCTGACCGCTATTCGAGCGGGATCACCAACAGCGCGTATGTGATCATGTCGCGCAATTTCGCTCCGGCCGACGATCGTCTGCGCTCGCTGATTGCTCGCGAAAAGCTGATGCCAGCGGTGTTCGACGCCGCGCGTGCCAACCTGAATAATCCGCCAAAGGTCTATACAGAAATTGCCGTCGAGCAGATACCCGGGATCGTCAGCTTCTTCCAGAAGGATGTACCCGCCGCCTTCACCGAGGTGAAAGATCCGCAACTGCTGGCGGAGTTCAAGCAAAGCAACGACGCGGTAATTGCGGCGCTGGAGAAGTACGAAGATTTTCTGAAGAGCGACCTGCTGCCGATTTCCAAGGGCGACTTCCGCATTGGCGCCGAGAATTATCAGAAGAAGCTCGCCTACGACGAGATGGTCGATATCCCGCTCGACCGGTTGTTGCAGATCGGCTATGACGACCTGCGTCGCAATCAGGAGTGGTTCAAGCGAACGGCGAAGCAGATCAATCCACGCAAGACGCCGCAGCAACTTTTGGAGGAGATGCAGAAGAACCATCCGGGCGCCGACCAGTTGCTGCAGGCATACCGCGATGACCTCAGTGGGATTCGCCAGTACATCGTCGACAAGAGAATTGTGACGATCCCGTCGCCGGTGCCGCCGATCGTGGAAGAGACGCCCCCGTTCATGCGTGCGCTGACGTTTGCCTCAATGGACACGCCCGGTCCGTATGAGAAAGTCGCAAAGGAAGCGTTCTTCAACGTGACGCTGCCTGATCCGAGATGGCCCCGCGAACGCGCGGAGTCGTACCTGGGCGGAGACAATCGTTTCACGATGATTGCGGTCGCCATTCACGAGGTCTACCCGGGACACTACGTGCAATTCCTATGGGTGCCGTCAGCGCCGTCGAAGATTCGCAAGCTCCTGGGGTGCGGATCGAACGCCGAGGGCTGGGCGCACTATAGCGAACAGATGATGCTGGACGAGGGATACGGAAATGGCGATCCGAAGCTGCGGCTCGGCCAATTGCAAGACGCGCTGCTGCGCAATGCGCGCTTCATCGTGGGAATCTCGATGCACACGGGCAAGATGACGATGGATCAGGCGATTGAGTTCTTCCAGAAGGAAGGCTATCAGCCGAAATCAGTTGCGGAAGTGGAGACGAAGCGGGGGACGAGCGATCCGACCTACCTGGTCTATACGCTCGGTAAACTGGAGATCATGAAGCTGCGTGCGGACTATCAGCGCCGCGAAGGCGCGAACTTCAGCCTGCAGCAGTTTCACGATACATTTCTGAAACAGGGATTCCCGCCGATCAAGTTGATACGGCAGACCATGCTGGGGAACGACAGTCCAGTGTTGTGAGGCAGTGGTTAGTGATTAGTGGCTCGTTGTTAGTTCAATTGGGGTAGCTGGCAGTTAGTAGCTCACGGTATTCAGCCTGCGAATTCAAAGGATACCTGCTACTAGCTACCCCAAGGATTCTGAGAACTTAATTCTGACAACTGGCAAACTACTTCATCGCTTCCAGCGTTTTGGCTTGCGCCAGTTCTGGGCGATCGGAAGTTGAGCCGGAGCAGTTCTTCAGAAGCTGGGCGTAGTAGGTCTTTGCTTTGTCGGGCTGATTCGTGGCGGCAGCAGCTTGTGCGGCGCCATAGAGTCCGTTGAAGCGATTCGGATCGACCTTCATCGACTTCTCATATTCAGCGAGCGCATCGGCAGGACGCTTCATCTCCATCAGCATGTCGGCAAGCATTTCGCGCGCAGGCAGAGCAGTCTCGCCCTTGCCTAGCGAGTCCTGTTTGTCGGCAACACTGCGTATCAGACGTAGGGCCTCATCGTTGTTGCCGTCGGCGAAGGCAGCCCAGGCACGCGCCTGATCGCCGTCGGTGTCCATGGATTCGGCGTAATAAGCTTCAGTGGTTTTCTTGGTTGCTTCGACCATTGCGTCGTACTGCGCGACGGCTTTGTGCGCGTTGGCGGCATCGCGAAGATGTCCGTAGGCCACGGCCTGTGCCCAGTAGACGATGGCAGCGTTGTAGGGTTTCGCGCTTGAGATCGCGTTGAGCGCGGCCGCATCTTTCCAATTGCGAGTTTCAATCGCGTAAGTCGCGGGGAAGGCAGCACGAGCCATGTCGAGATAGCCGTGCATGCCGTCGCCCATCTCCATCTCTTGCATGCTGTCCATCTGAGCAATGATTGCTTTGGCTTTCGCGTCGTCGCCAATCTGCAGATAGGCGTACTCCAGAAAATCCATCGCATGCAGTGCGTGAGCAGCCCCGCCCATGTGCATCTCGGTAGCTTTCTGGGTGGCAGCCACGGAAGCTAAGTTGGAGTGGATGTCCTCCTGCCACAGGCCGAGTCGCGCGAAGATGTGCGAAGGCATGTGGACAGCGTGCGGCGAAGCGGGCGCAATCTGCGCATAACGGCGCGCAGCGTTCAGGCCAAGGGGAGCGAGTTCGGGTGAATCGGTCGCATGAATGAGATAGTGCGCTGCTCCCGGATGATCGGGCTGCTCGTCGACAAGGGGTTGCAGAACCGCGATAGCTTTCTTCTCGTTGGCGAAAGTAGGATCGCGTGGCGGAGCCGAAGCCAATAGCGAGAGTGCGTAGAAGGCGGCGGCTTCGTGATCTTTCGGGTAGGCGCGATAGACCTTCTCCATCGCTTTCGAGTAAGCGGCCGTGCGCTGATCGAAATCGGTCACGCCTTCGTTGTTGTAAAACGCAAACGCCGCCGAGACGTAATCCTGCTCGCGCTGAGTTTTGGCTTTGGCCGCCTGGGCTTGCTGCGCCAATGCAAGTCCGCGCTTCATCGCGGCGTCATCGGGCCGCTCCCAAAGCTGATGCCAGAGGCTGAGCGATTCGCCCCAATATGCGATGGCACAGGTTGGGTCTTTCGCTGCTACCTCGACAAACTGCTTTTCAGCTTCCTCGTACCAGAACGAATGCATAAGCGCGACGCCGCGCTCAAAAGGCTTTTGTACGGCTGGCGCGCATGAGGTCGGGAAAGAAACTGTACCGAGCTTTTCATTCGGATTGTAAGTGTGCGAATGACCTTGGTCACCGAACAGGACGGAACAATACAGGAAGACTACTGCCGCGAGCAGTACAATGCGAAGTTTCATACCCCACCCCGCGGAGAGTCTAACGCTCGTCCCCGAGGTGAGCAAGCAGGGCGTATTCGGTTACGTTTGTTGACTGGGCCAGAATTCCTGGATGGCAGTTATTGCATCGTAGTAATTTCGCTCTAATGTGATCCTGATAAGAAATGGATATCGAGAAGCCATTATGAAGATGAAAGTACGCAAAGCCGTTTTTCCCGCCGCCGGGCTCGGCACGCGATTTTTGCCTGCAACCAAAGCTCAACCGAAAGAAATGCTGCCGCTGGTCGATAAGCCGATCATTCAATACGGAGTGGAAGAGGCGATGGCAGCCGGCTGCGACCAGATCATCATCGTGACCGGTCGCGGCAAGAGCGCGATCGAGGATCACTTCGATGTCAGCTACGAACTGGAAAAGATGCTCGAGGAGAAAAAGAAGTACGAGTTGTTGAGCATCGTCCGCCAGATTTCGGACATGATCCACGTAGCTTACGTCCGCCAGAAAGAAGCGTTGGGACTTGGGCACGCCGTCCTGATGTCGCGCGAACTGGTGGGGAACGAGCCGTTCGCCGTGTTGCTCGCAGATGACGTGATTGACGCCGACGTCCCCTGCCTGAAGCAGATGATGCAGGTATTCGAAGAAACGCAGTGCTCGGTGATTGCGACGCAAGCTGTCGAGGGTCCCGCCATTTCTTCGTATGGCGTGATCGCCGGCCATGAAGTGCCGGGGAAATTTGGTGGGCGGCTCTTTGAGATCACCGACCTGGTGGAAAAGCCGAAAGCGTCCGAAGCACCCTCGAACCTGGCGATCATTGGCCGCTACATTCTGACGCCGCGAATCTTCGAGATGCTCTCCTCGACGCAACGGGGAACGGGCGGTGAAATTCAGCTTACTGACGGCATGCGCGAGCTACTGAAGCACGAGAAAATCTACGGATTCCGTTTTGAAGGGAAGCGCCACGATACAGGCGACAAGCTTGGCTTCCTGAAGGCGACAGTTGAGTTCGCGTTGAAGCGCAGCGATTTGGGTGGACCGCTTCGAGAGTGGCTTAAACAGCAGAAACTCTAAACGATTGAGCCATTGAGCGATTGAATCATCGGGCCATTTGGTAGCTGAGGAGCAATATTCAAATGATCAATGACCCAATCGCCCAATGACTCAATCTCTTTAGTAGGCGAAGAAGGGACCGGCGCCAATCGGTGTGTTCTGATTCTCGATCGCGGTGAAGACGTTGCGTCCATAAAAGAACGGCAAGCCCCAGTCGAACAATCCGCTATTGGGCCCACCTAGGTTGTTGAAAGCAAAATTCGCGCCACCATTATTGGCGGCGCTGAAGAGGTAATCGGCGTTGGCGATTCCGAAGTTGACAGTACTCTGGTCGCCGGCGCTGTCGAAGTTGATGGCCGTCAGGTTTCTCAAATTCAGCGCCGAGGTGCTGGGGGCGCCGGGACAGTAGAAATCAGCATTGTCGGCACAGGTAGGAATACCCAGGGTGCCGGAGTCCAAAATACCCAGTATGTTCGTCCCGCTATCAAGGAACGCAGTGTATTGCGCACCGTTGAACTGTGCCCCGATATTTCCGTTGGCATCCGTCGCCAGAGGAGTTGCGCCCTTCAACGCATTGTTCGATTGAGTGCCGATTCCGAACACCAGTGAACCAGTAACTGTTGGCGCTCCGTTATTGGAGATTCCGGGAAGCTCAATAATGGTGCCGTTGTTATCGGTCGCGAACAGCGAGACCGGATTTTGCACCTGCGCAGTAAGCGCGGAGGTAGTTGGCAGGCACGATGATGCGGAAGAGCAAGCGTAATACAGAGCAGTGCTTGGAATTCCGGTCACGCAAAGCGATCCGCAGTCCTGAAGAAAAGGACCGATACCGAGAATGCCGTTCGCTGCCAGAGTCTGCACCGTATCGTCGTCAGTTCCTGTGCATCCGCTGGGAACCGAGAATTGCGTTTCACCGATGACCTGAATCGCAGCCGAGCTAGCTTTCTCACCGGCTATCTGGATGTCAGCCGTCTGCACTGGTCCCCAAACGAAAGTGCCGTCGAGGAAGGGAATACACTGTGCGACGGATAGTCCGCTCGCATTGGTTTGCGTGGTGAGCGGCAGGGTCATTACCGACGCAAGCACGCGCAGGCCCTCCGAACCGGTGTCGACGAGCACATGATCGATATCCTGGCACGTGGTGGTGCCGGGCACACACACGGTCACGGTCACGAATGCCCCGTTCGTGGATGGAGCAGTCGCCTGGATTGCCGATGGGCCGGCGTCAACGACGATGGCTGCCACGTTGCTTCCCGAGGAGGGAGGAGTGACTGAGTTTCCGCCAGCTGACGACGTATTGTTACCGCCGCCGCAAGCAACCATCAGGGAAAGGGCACAGCTGGAAATCAAAACGAGCGCTCTACGCACTGGAGTCTCCTTACTTAATCTCGGTGGTTTGTACTCCCTGCGGGAGCATGCGGGGAACGTATGCGCGGCCAACGAAGTAACGCTGATGGCCGCCCATCTCAACTACGAGTCCGGGCTCGTGAATCGTTAAGGGTGTATTGTGACCAGCGCGCCTGTTTTTCGCGGCTGACAATACCTGATCGTAGTAATTGCCGAGAACCTGCTTCAGATCTGGACGGAAAGGACCGCTCCAGGCCACACCGAACACCTGACCTGACGTCGAAACAAATTCCCGAACAGCAGTGCCGTCCGCGGCTTTCATCTCGTGCACAGTGTAGTTAGTGGCGCGGGACACGTTCACCGCGGCTTTCATGTGCGCCTGGTCGGATTGCACGGAAGAAACATCGGCTCCGAGAGTTGCGAAAACCGGCAACGAAAACGCGATCAATAACACGGGTGAGAGGAGCAATCCGCGATGGGACCACTGAATTGCGATGGATCTCATGAGTTCCATTTCCAATTTCTCCCAGCACGTCAGCCGGGTTCGGGTGAAACAAACAGATCGTGTGAATCTGGAGTTTGTAACACCGGCTCGAGAGGTTAGTTGCTGTGTTCCCGGGCCCGGTACTTTCGTTTCCCTCTTGGATGCAGGTTGCGAACTGCATGTGCTTGTCGAATCGCAAGCCGATTGTTAGTTGGACGAAAACGAGAAATCTTGGATTACTGGAGAATTCGAGCTCAGACCTTGTACACTGCTGGACGCTCATGAAACCAGGACTGAAGTGGAACCGCTATTTCGCTGCCTTTTGTGTTCTCACAAGCTTCCTTCCTATGTTTGCTCAACAGGCACCTCCGGAAGTTAAGTCGCCACAAGTAAATGCGGACCGCACAGTGACCTTTCGTTTCGTCGATCCAGGTGCGCAGAAAGTAACCGTAAACGTCGAAGGCGCTAAGCCGCTGGAGATGGCAAAAGGCGCGCAGGGCGTATGGTCGGCAACCACGAACGCGCTCGAGCCGGATCTCTATGGCTATGACTTCGAGGCTGATGGCGTGAGCCTCGTGGATCCGAACAACACGTTAATGAAGACGAACCTGTTGGACCTGGAGAACATGGTGCTGGTGCCGGGCGCGACGCCGCTGCCCTGGGAGGTGCAGGACATTCCGCACGGAGAAGTGCATCACCACTTCTACAAATCTGGCATCGTTGGTGACAACCGCGATTATTACGTCTACACGCCGCCTGGTTACGATCCCAAGGCGAAGTCAAAGTATCCGGTGCTGTACCTGTTGCACGGCTATAGCGATGGTGCGGATGGCTGGACGACGGTGGGGAAGGCGAATTACATCCTCGACGCGCTGATTGCGCAAGGCAAGGCAAGGCCGATGATCGTGGTGATGCCGCTGGGCTATGGTGCGCCCGAGATTTTGAATTTCAAATGGAATGGGTGGAGCAAGCCCGAGATCGTGCAGAAGAACTTCGATATGTTCCGCGAAATGCTGGTAACGGAGCTGATGCCGCGGGTAGAAAAGGAATATCGCATTTCGACCAAACGGACCGGCCACGCGATCGCCGGTCTCTCGATGGGCGGATCGGAAACGCTACTCACTGGATTGAATAATCTCGACAAGTTCGCTTATATCGGGGCATTCAGCTCGGGCGGAATATCCGAGGACTTCGCGAAAGATTTTCCGAACCTGGACAGCAAGGCGAACTCGCAGATCAAAGTGCTGATGATCGCGTGCGGCACGGAAGATCACCTGATCGAATTGAATCGCAAACTGAAAACATGGATGAAGAGCAAGGACGTGAAGTTCACGGATGTGGAGACACCGGGAATGCATACGTGGATGGTGTGGCGACGGAATCTGATTGAACTGGCGCCGCAATTATTTAGGTAGTCGTTAGTTTGTAGTCGGTAGTCGTCAGTCGGGAATCGGGTGCCCGGTCCTTTCCTTCGTTTGGAAAGTGCCGGAATCTTCTTCCAAATGAATTACCCGAATATTCCTTTGGCGAGTTCCGACACTTCCTCTTCCGAAAAATTCAGCAACAGCCGTGCGTAGACGCGCGTGCCCTTCCAGAGGGCCACGATGGCGAGAATGGATCGCAACGTCTCTTTGTCTTCGACTTGCGGCAGATCCGCAAGTCCGCGCTTTGCCGTCTCAGTTATCGCAGCGAAATAGTCCTGTTCGAGCCACGTCGGTAACTCCGGATTATTTGGTTCTGTCCGCCTAAGCTCGATGAGGGTGATTAGCGCATAGGTATTCCAGTCCGCGCTTTTACGGTTTCGCTGAATCTGGACGAGGTAAGGTATGGCCGCGTAGGATGCAACGCCGACATCTCCCTGATGGTGCAAGTTCTCCCACAACTCGCTCCAGGTTGATGCATCGTCGCTGCCCGATTCGAGCCGACGGAGCAGTGGTCGGGGATCGAACGGCATTCGATAGCCACCCTGGAGAGTTTTCCAGCGAGGATCGTCGAAAGAGAGCATGGATTTCCTTTTGCCTTTAGAGCAGCCTGCGTCGATTGGCCCGCGTCTGTCGCGCACGTTTGGTCAAATCCCGCTCGCTCTGCTAAAATTAACCTTTTGCGTCATCAAGCTTAAGCTTATCTGAGGTCGTCATGGCACAAGTATGTGAAGTTTGCGGCAAGAAGCCGCGCACCGGAAATAACGTCAGCCACGCTCATAACGTGACTAAGCGCCGCTGGAACATCAACTTGCGGCCGGTCCGCGCCAAGGCGTCGGGCGGTAACACCAAGCGGGTGCGCGTCTGCACCGATTGCCTGCGCAGCGGCAAAATCGTCAAGGCGTAAGTCCCGATTTCCCGAAGCCTCCTGCTCGAAGGAGGCTTTGTTGTGTTCGGACTTCTATTCCCGCCTTCCCGAGAGCCCACTCGAGGGCGAGTGGCCTCCACAAACAGCGGCAATTCGTCCCAACAGAATCTCCAATCACTGCGAACTTTTGGCCGGGCGCTCGCGTATGGCAAAGTGTGGGGGTTTCCATGAAGAGCTATAGCTTTTTGCATCGGACCGTCGCGGCCCTGCTGGCGATGATCGCTAGCCTGTTAGTTGTGCTCTATCACCCTGTTGCGATCCACGCCCAGAAAAGCGCAGGCGCGTTTATCAGCCAGGATGCGTCAGCCAAAGATGTCGGCCTGCCACTGTATCCCGGCTCCAAACCTGCTGCCGACAAGGACAAATCTGACTCGCATTCGGCGAACATGGGTCTATGGCTCGGTGGCACCGGATTTCAGCTGGTAGTGGTGAAGATGCAGACCGCGGACTCGCCCGAGAAGGTTGCCGCCTATTACCGCAAGGCGCTCGCGAAGTACGGGACGGTGGTGGACTGCACGAATCCGCCCAGTCAGGCTGACGAGAAACGTACACCGAACTCCATTACCTGCGACGACGACAAGGCTGACGCGGGCGGAATGCTCTTCAAGGCAGGCACAAAAGAGGTGCAGCATCTGGTCAGCGTCAATCGCGATGGCGGGAGCACGATCTATTCGCTGGTGTACCTGGTGGCAAAGAGCAAAGGCCACGAAGCGGAGCTGTGAAGATGTTCGTTCCCACGCACGACCCAAAGGAAGGCTCGAGGGTGGGGCACCCAAACCTGTCCTACAAGAGTGCGATGACGTCGATTTCGACGAGCACGTCTTTCGGTAACCGCGAGACTTCCACCGTCGATCGCGCGGGAGGAGCCTTCTTCCAGAAGCGCGCATAGACTTCGTTCATCGCAGCGAAGTCGCCCATACTCTTCAGAAATACCGTGGTCTTCACAACGTTGTCGAGCGACGTTCCGGCGGCGGTCAGGATGGCCTTCAGGTTCTGCAATACCCGGTCAGTCTGCGCGGCAACTTCCGACTGAGCAATCAATCCAGTCGTGGGATCGATAGGAATCTGACCGGAGACGAAAACAAATCCACCTGCTTTGATCGCCTGGGAATACGGGCCAATGGCCTGGGGCGCGTGCTCGGTGATGACCACGTCTCGCATTGTTTGCTCCGGGGAAAGTGTAGCATTCGCGGCGAGAGTAGTTAGTGATTGGTAATTAGTAATTAGTCGTCCGCACTAACCGGCGATAAGCCGGCATTCTAATTACTAACTACCAATTACCAATTACTAATTACTCTTCTGCACGCGCTGAACGTCGTGCACGCCGGGAATTTTGCGCAGGCCCGCGAGAATACGCTCGAGGTGTTTCAGGTCTTCGATGTCGATGGTGACGTCGATGTTCGCCTGGCGATCGCCAGTGCGGGCGCTCATATTCTGGATGTTGGTGTTCTCGTCGCTGATGATGGCCGTGATCTGTTTCATCATGCCCGGACGGTCGTCTGTGAAGAGCGTGAGTTTCACGGGATAGGAGCCGGCGGCGGCTTCCTTGCGCGCCCAATCCACGTCGATGCGGCGTTCCGGTTCGTACATCAGGTTCAGAACGTTGGGACAATTCTTCGAATGGACAGCGACGCCTTTGCCGCGGGTGATATAGCCGACCACATCTTCGCCCTTGATCGGGTTACAACAACGAGCGCGATAGACGAGCAGGTCGTCATGCCCCTTAACGAGGATCGCTGAGGTATCGCCGCCAAAGACGCGACGCACCACGCTGGAGATACCGCTGTTGTCCTCTTCGGGATGAGCGCTGTTTTGGCTGCTTGCCGGAGCGAGCCGCGCGAGAATCTGGCGCGCGGAATATTTGCCATAGCCGATGGCGGCCATCAGGTCGTCGGGCTTGCCCAGTCCCACATCGGACGCGACGCGCTGGTAGTCAGCGGTCTTGATGTCCTTGAGGGTAACGCGGTATTTCCGTGCTTCTTTCTCGATCAGCTTGTTGCCGATTTCAATGGCGCGCTCGCGCTGGTGGATGTTGAGCCAGTGGCGGATTTTCTGACGCGCACGAGTTGACTTGACCAGCGAGAGCCAGTCACGGCTTGGCTTGTGTCCTGTCTGCGTAACAATCTCTACGATGTCGCCACTACGCAACTTGTGGCGGATAGGCACCATGCGCCCGTTCACCCGCGCGCCGACGCAGGCGTGGCCGACTTCGGTGTGCACGGCGTAAGCGAAATCGATGGGAGTGGAATCGCGCGGCAGGCTAACGACTTTGCCCTTAGGAGTGAAGGTGTAAACCTCTTCGGGGTAGAGGTCGACTTTCAGGGTAGTGAGGAATTCGTCGGGATCCGATATGTCACGCTGCCACTCGACCAGCTGCCGTAGCCAGGAGAGGCGCTGCTCGTCCTTGGCCGAGATCGGTCCGTCTTTATATTTCCAGTGGGCGGCGATGCCTTCTTCCGCCATGCGGTGCATGTCTTCGGTGCGAATCTGCACTTCGAAGGCATTGCCGTTTTCCGCGATGACAGTTGTGTGCAGCGACTGGTACAAGTTCGGCCGCGGCATGGCGATGAAATCCTTGATTCGCCCGGGGACAGGGCGCCACTGATTGTGGATCATGCCGAGCACGGCGTAGCAATCGTTGACGCTCGAGGTGATGATGCGGATGGCAAAGAGATCGTAGGTCTGATCGACGGAAATGCGCTGCCGTTGCAGCTTTTGCCAGATGCTGAAGAGGCGCTTGATGCGGCTTTCGACGCGAGCTTCGATGCCGTTCTCCTTCAGCTTGTCGCGAATGAGTCCGACAATCTGCTGAAGAAATTCTTCGCCCTTCTTGCGCCGCTGTTCCACTTCATCATGCACCTGCTGGTAAGCGATAGGCTCGACGTAGCGGAACGCGAGGTCCTCGAGTTCGCCGCGGATTTTTCCCATGCCGAGCCGATGCGCGATCGGACCGTAGATCTCCAGCGTTTCACGGGCAATCTTTTCGCGGCGATCGGGCGGGAGCGCGTCGAGAGTGCGCATGTTGTGCAGGCGGTCGGCGAGTTTGATAAGCACGACGCGGACGTCGTCGACCATGGCGAGCATCATCTTGCGCAGATTTTCGGCCTGGCGCTCTTCGCGGGTGGCGAAATCAATTTTGCTGATCTTGGTAACGCCTTCGACGAGATGCGCGACCTGTTCGCCGAATTCCTTGCGCACATCGACGATGGTCACCGAGGTGTCTTCGACGCAATCGTGCAGGAGACCAGCGGCGATGGCGTTGGCGTCCATCTTCATGTCCGCGAGAATCATGGCGACTTCAAGCGGATGGACTACGTAAGGCTCGCCGGAAGCGCGCGATTGGCCGGTGTGGTTCTGCAGAGAGAAGTCGTAGGCGCGGCGAATGATTTCCAGATCGTCGTTGGGACGGTAGGTACTGACCGCCTTGGTGAGGTCACGGAAGCGTGTGACCCGCAACATGTTGGTCGCGATCTGTTGGCGAAGCGTCGCCATGTCTGATTATAGGCTTAAACGATGAAGCAGCTGTTAGTCGAGCTGGTCAGCTTTGATTACGTAAGTTGTATTGTCGATTCGGAAACGTGAAAAGTCCAGCGGGGAGAAGGATTTCGCCTCCCACCTCTGCCAAAAGAGGGCGGAGATGGGGCACCCCAACCATAATTATTCCCGATTATTTCCGGAAGTGTTCCCAGCCCTTCGGCTTCAGCGGAACGCGGACGTTTTCGCTTTCCAGCCACATCCGCGATCGGCGCGAAGGAACAATCTCCCCAATCTCCGTTACCGGCACACCAGCAATTTTCTTCGGCACGCGCCGCGTGCGCCGCGCCGTGAACAGCAGTTCGTAGTCTTCGCCGCCGTGGAGCGCATACGCCAGACTCTCGGGTGAATTGTCGATCGTGGGCAGCGAGTCGGCGTGGACCAGCGCGCCGACGCGGCTTTCTTCGCATAGGTGTGAGAGGTCAGTCGAGAGGCCGTCGCTGAGGTCGATCATCGACGCAGCCAGACGATGCGTGCGCAGCCACTGTCCCACGGCAATGCGTGGCGTGGGAGAGAAGTGCTCGGGGAAATCTTTTGGGAGCAGCCGTTCCCCGCGACGCAAGCGATTGAGGGCGGCAACGGAGCCGCCAAGCGTGCCGCTGACGTAGATGCGATCGCCGGGCTTTGCTCCTGAGCGCAGGATCGCTTTCCCCTTGGGGACGGAGCCAATCACCACGATGTCGGCGAGTACGCCTGAGGGACTCTGCGCGGTGTCGCCACCAGCAAGCGGAACGGAGAACTGCTTCGCCAGCGCGAGAAAGCCTTTCATGAAGCGATCGACCCAAATCTGTGGGAGTTTCGCGGGAAGAGCCAGTGAAAGGAAGACTGCAACGGGTCTCCCACCCATGGCGGCAATATCACTCAGGCCGCGAGCCAGGCAGCGATGGCCAATACTCTCAGCCGGGTGCCAGTCGCGGCGAAAATGCACCCCTTCCAGGCTAAAATCGGTAGTCACCAGCAGTTCAGAACCAGGAGCAACACGGATAATTGCCGCATCATCTCCTATTCCAAGGGTAAGTTCCCCACTGTGCCGGAAGCGCGCTGTCTGACGGCGGATCGCGGAGATAAGTTGTCGTTCGGCTCGAGGCAAGGCAGCAACAATATACGCTCCGCGAGCAGGTAAGGGTCTCTCAGTACAATCCCCGGTTGCCCTAAAGCGATGTAAGTACAGGGCCTAAAGTTTTTGTCCTAGATAGAACCAGAGTTGACACGGCTAAAATCCGTCTGGTAAGTTCATCCCGTCCTGAGCTGAACCCCGAGCTCACGATGTTCGGTTCGATTCTTCGGGCCGATCGCGCGCGAAATCCGCAACAGGCCAACCAGCCGGCGCGCACCGGGATGCTGACAGCGTCCCAGGCTAGAAACTCTGAGGAGAACAGATATTGCGTAAGCGCTTTTACATCCTTTTCGTGGCACGCGACCCGGAAGGTGAGCTACGCAAAATCCCCATTCCTCTTCACCACGTGTACGTTTTCATGGCGGGCGCGCTGCTCGGCATGTTGACCATCACCGGCATGGCAGGCTCTTACGTCCGCATGCTGACGAAGGTGACCCGGTTCAATCAGCTACGATCCGAAAAGGAAGCGCTGAAGTCGCGCTACACGGAGCTGGAAGAAGCTTCGAAAGAAAAAGACATACAGGTCGCATCGCTGGGATCGATTGCCAGTGAAGTCTCGGCGATCTATGGACTGAAGGCTGAGCCGCTCCTGGTTGCAAGTTCCGACAGCGACGATGAGGAGCAGGTGCAGACTTCCCTTGACCAGCTGAGCACCCTGCGCCACTCCGCACTAACGGGCGTCGCCAACATCGGCGTGAGCATGGGTATGAAGCAGGCGACACTTGCCGACTGGCAGCGCATGGCTGCCGCTCCTACGCTCTGGCCGGTCGAAGGTCCAATTACGGGCAATTTCGGCGAGCGCATCGATCCATTCAACGGGGAAGGCGCATTCCACCGCGGCATTGATATTTCCAGTCCGATGGGAACACGCATTGTGGCTCCGGCCGATGGCATCGTAATTTTCGCAGCGCTGGCTGCAGGTTACGGACGCATGATCGAGATTGATCACGGGCACGATATTCTCACGCGTTACGGACACCTGATGAGCTGGTCAGTCAATGAAGGCGAACACGTACAGCGCGGACAGGTGATTGGGTACGTAGGCACGAGCGGTCGCAGCACCGGTCCCCACCTCCACTATGAAGTCTGGGTCCACAACACTCCGGTAAATCCTCACAAATTTCTGCGCATGACGCACATCGAGACGGTCGCTGCTGCTGGGAAGTAAGAGTCTTTCGTCTCCGCTCAATAATCAACTGCAGATCCCTCGCTCTGCGAGCTCGTGATGACAACCAAAGTCAGATTGCAATTCTCAGTGCCGCTTTGATTTAGCTGGCTTCTTCTGCGGGGCGGCTGGAGGTGGAGCGGCCGTTTCCGGCGTGATCGGTGTGGTTGGCGGCTCCGCCAGAATCTTCTTCAGAAATCCTTTGGGAAGCTCGGCATTGAGCACAGCCTCATTGTGATTGGCCTTTACCTCGATGCTGTCGAAGAAAGTTTTCACATCCGGATCGCCTCCGCTCGCATTCGCTTCGAGCGAGCGAAAGATGTTCAGAAAAGAATTCAACTGTTCAGCAACGTGCGCGGCGTTCTCATCCGAATTCGTGAACGCCTGCGCTTTGAGGTCGATCGATCCGAGGTAGCGAACAGAAATCACGCTGACGGTATCGGGCGGGAAGAACAGATCGAAGCCTCCGGGCAGAACGTACGGAGAATTCTTCTCGGAGTTGGGCGCCACGTTCAGGACAGCCCACGCAAGACTGGCGAGTGGAACGCGCCGATAGTATCGTCGCAGCAGGCGCGGCCCTCCAAAGGGTGAAGCCAGCTTGCCATAGCGGTCGATGATGCCGCGGATCACGTAAGGGTCATCCAGGTTCGAGATCGCGGCGAGATCGGGCCCGAGCAAACAGACACGCACAATGCGATTCTCGCGCGGGATGTTAAAGATTTCTCGATTCCGATAACTATCGACCGAGGAAGACAGTTTGCGCAGGTAGGCGGCCACTCGTTGCGAATCGAAGTTGGCAACGAACACTTCCGAATAGCGGTTCTCTGGTTTTCCGGCGAGGTCCTTGCCGCCGTCCACGTGGATAGCAAAAGCGGCTTCCTGCAGATCGTGCTCAAACTGGAATCCTGTTTGTTGAATGAATTCCTGATAATCGCCTTCTGGCACAATTGGTGGAAGTTTATCGAGTAGCCCGGCCTTGCGCAGCGGCGACAAGTCGAGATAAACGTAGCCTTCGGCAGTGGGCAACAGACGGGCGGGCTCAGGAGGAGCTGCCTTTCGGAGGAAGACGGCTGCGGCGATTGCTACCGCTACGGCTAGAACCACCAACAGGGGGATCAGGACAAGTTTTCGTCGTCGCATCGCGGGAGATTTGAGCGCTAACCGCGCCAGGTTTGCGAAAAAAGACCTGCAAAAGCTAACAGATTCTCGACAAGAGTAGCGGAGGCGGCGGGTTTTGGGTAGAATTTAACAGTAGCCAGACTAGTTTGGCTTGCGCACATGGGCCGGAATGGGTCGCCGTACTGGGCCATTTGAAGGCTGTGCGAAAGCGTTGGAAATCTCTGTCCGGCAGGCGCTTGCACGTCAAGTTCCGCTGTGATAATCTCTGAACTTTGTCCCGTGCGGCGGGAAGTTTCTGGATGTCTGTCTTCTGAGTTGAGGACCGGCAACCGGTGCTGGCGTAGCTCAGCTGGTAGAGCATCTGATTTGTAATCAGAGGGTCGGGGGTTCAAATCCCTTCGCCAGCTCCAAAAGATGAATCAGCGCGCAGTTGTTGTGCGCGCACTCACTCGGCGTAGCGCGCAGCTCCTCAGAGATAAACCTCCAAAGGACGCTTCCGTAAACAGGAGATCGGAAAGCGGAAGCTTGTTCGCGCGGTTTCGCTTATCCCCGTTGCTGATGGCAGCAGTCATATTTTGCGAGCGATAAAGTGTCCTCATACTGCACGTCGCTGCCGAACGGGATGGTGACTCGGCGTTAGGTTTGCACAGGTGGCCGAGTGGTTAATGGCAGCAGACTGTAAATCTGCCGCTCCCAGGAGCTACGGAGGTTCGAATCCTCCCCTGTGCACCAGGATTGGATCCGGTGATTCGCGAACGAATTGCCCGGATCGGGAAGTTGACTGTGTCGCGATTTGGAATAGCCATGGTGATCTTCGCAGTTCTTGAACTGCTGGCATGGCAAACGTTGTCGGATAGAAAGATCCGGCTGATCGCGATGGCGGTGATCGGAATGTTTGCGCTGCGGACTTGGGTGTATCACCGGCGCGAGACGCTGCGGAGTTTGGACAGCAGCGACGAGAAATAGCAGTTGGAGTGAAGGCAAGGGCGGGAGTAACTCAGTGGTAGAGTCACAGCCTTCCAAGCTGTTGGTCGCGGGTTCGATTCCCGTCTCCCGCTCCAGAGCATTGGCCGATGTAGCTCAGTTGGTAGAGCACTCCCTTGGTAAGGGAGAGGTCACCAGTTCAATCCTGGTCATCGGCTCCAGAGTTTGAAGCGCGCCAGAAAAAATTTATGACGACTGGTTTCGAACAAGCGGGTATCAAGATTGAGAAGCAGGCCGAGTTTGCGGCCTTGAAGCAATCCATCGAGCGCCTGTTGTCGGCGGCGCTGATCGAGAAGTTCTTCAAGAAGATTCAGAAGAACGATATTCGCATTCGTGAGTTCGAAGCGGTTTTGTCGAAGCGCCTGATGGAACAGGCGGATGAAAATCTGGCGAAGTCGGGCCAGTCGGCGCAGGCGTTATATGACGCGCTGACCATGACCGACAAGGCGCAGATGCGAGAGTTTTATCTGACCAAAATCGAGGAAGTGAATCCCGAAGTTCGGGCGCGCTTCCAGAAAATTTACCGCTATTACTAAATGCGCCCCCGCGAATCGCGTGTAGGCGCGACGGGGAGAAAGGCACGGCAATCATGGCGAAAGAGAAATTTGATCGTAGTAAGCCGCACGTGAATGTGGGGACGATTGGACACATCGATCACGGCAAGACGACGCTGACGGCGGCGATCACGAAGGTATTGTCGAAGCACAACCCGAAGATCCAGTTCCGGTCTTTTGATTCGATTGATAATGCGCCGGAAGAGCGCGAGCGTGGTATCACGATCGCGACCGCGCACGTCGAGTACGAGACGGCGAACCGGCACTACGCGCACGTCGACTGCCCGGGTCACGCCGACTACATCAAGAACATGATTACCGGCGCGGCGCAGATGGACGGCGCAATCCTCGTTGTGGCGGCGACGGATGGTCCGATGCCGCAGACGCGTGAGCACGTGCTGCTCGCTCGCCAGGTAGGCGTGCCCTATATCGTAGTCGCGCTGAACAAGTGCGATGCGGTCGATGATGCCGAGCTGCTCGACCTGGTGGAGCTTGAAGTACGCGAGCTGCTGAAGAGCTATCAGTTCCCGGGCGACGATCTGCCGGTGGTACGGCTGTCGGCTCTGGGTGCGTTGAACGGCGAAGAGAAGTGGGAGAAGCAGGTTGATGCTCTGATGGAGGCGGTCGACAAGTACGTGCCGCTGCCGGCGCGTGATATCGACAAGCCGTTCCTGATGCCGATCGAAGATATTTTCTCGATCTCCGGACGCGGCACCGTGGTTACGGGCCGTATCGAGCGTGGCAAGGTGAAGGTGGGCGAAGAAGCCGAGATTGTGGGCTTCCGCGAGACGCGCAAGACGGTAGTGACGGGCGTCGAGATGTTCAAGAAGCAGCTCGATGAAGGCCTGGCGGGCGATAACGCCGGTCTGCTGCTGCGCGGCACGGCGAAGGAAGACGTGGAGCGCGGGATGGTGCTGGCGAAGCCGGGATCGATCACGCCCCACAGGAAGTTCAAGGGCGAAGTTTACGTGTTGAGCAAGGAAGAAGGCGGGCGTCATACGCCGTTCTTCAAGGGCTATCGTCCGCAGTTTTACTTCCGCACGACGGACGTGACGGGAGTGGCGGAGTTGCCGGCGGGCACGGAGATGGTGATGCCGGGCGATAACGTGCAGTTGGTGATTGAGCTGATCACGCCGGTGGCGATGGAAAAGGGACTCCGGTTTGCGATTCGTGAAGGCGGCCGTACGGTAGGCGCCGGCACGATCTCGGAGATCTTGGACTAAGCGTTTGATTGTGTGGTGCGGACTTTAGTCCGCACTGCGCGGACAAGAATGTCCGCGCCACACGTACAAAGAAATTGGGAGTTTGAAATGCCTCGAGAAATTGTGACGTTACAGTGTCCGGTCTGCAAAGAGCGGAACTATTCGACGACAAAGAATCGTAAGACGACGACGGAGCGGTTGGAGTTCAGCAAGTTCTGCAAGCGCTGCCGCAAGCATACGGACCATAAAGAAGTTAAGTAATCTGGTATCGGGAAATCTGATAGTCGGGTAATTGAGAGTCAAAGGCAAAAACGATTACCCGATTACAAATTACGCGATTACCCGATTGAAACAGGGGCGTAAGCTCAACGGCTAAACTGCCGGTCTCCAAAACCGGACTTGGGGGTTCGAATCCCTCCGCCCCTGCCAGTTTGATTTTGGCGATGAAGACGGCGCCGGAAAAGTAAAGAAGGTAGTACAGGACATGGCGAAGACAGCAGCAATACAAGTTGCGAATGAAGGCGGTTTTGTTGGACAGGTAAAGTCCTGGCCACAGCGGGTGAAGTCGTTTTACGGCGACGTCCGCACCGAAATGAAGAAGGTCACGACGCCTTCCCGCAAGGAAGTTCAGTCGACCACGGTGGTTGTGATCATCGCGGTCTTCTTGTTCGCCGTGTACTTCTTCGTTATCGATAAGGTTATTCAGACCGGCGTGAACTCGCTCATTCATTACTTTGTGAAATAGCGCGGATAGAAGAGCAAATGCAGGAAGATCAAAACAAACACGAAGAGAGCGCGATACCGCAGAACGGCGCGGACGGCACAACGCCCCCGGAAGGCGACGAAAGTGGCCAGGGCGCGTCGTCGAATCCGAATATGAAGTGGTACATCATCCACAGCTATTCGGGATTTGAGCGCAAGGTCAAAGAATCGCTGGAATCGCGCGTTGCTGCATTCGGGTTGCAAGGAAAGATCGGCCGTGTGTTGATCCCCACCGAAGCGGTGACCGAGGTTCGCGGCGGCAAGAAGTACACCTCCGAGCGGATGTTCTATCCCGGATACGTCCTGGTGGAAATGGACCTGACGGGATTCCGCACCGGCGGCGAAGGCGATCACGTGTGGCATGTTGTGAAGTCGACGCCGCGCGTAACCGGATTTGTTGGAACTGCCAACGATCCGACGCCATTGTCGCAGGAAGAGGTTAACCAGATTGTCTACCGCGTGGCCGAAGGCAAGGAAAAGCCGAAGCTCAAGGTCAAGTTCGAAAAGAACGAGTCGGTACGCATCTCCGAAGGGCCGTTTGCCAGCTTTACCGGCATTGTGGACGAAGTGAACGAAGATCGCGAAACGCTGAAAGTTATGGTGACGATCTTCGGGCGCTCGACTCCGGTCGAGTTGGGATTCGGACAAGTCGAAAAAGTAGTGACATAGGTTTTCGCCTCCATGGAGGCAATGCTGTGCTAATGGCCACTGAGCTAAAGGCTGTTAGCCGAAAGCGAGTCAGAGAGTAATGGCAAAAAAGGCAACAGGATTTGTGAAACTCCAGATCGCCGCGGGCAAGGCAACGCCAGCCCCGCCGGTCGGACCAGCGCTCGGTCAGGCGCAGGTCAACATTATGGAGTTTTGTAAGCAATTCAACGCGCGTACCAGTCAGAAAGAACTCGAAGGCCTGATCATCCCGGTCGTCATCACCGTTTACAACGACCGCTCGTTCACGTTCGTCACCAAGACGCCGCCGGCTTCGATTCTGTTGAAGCGCGCTGCGGGCATCGCCAAGGGATCAGGTGCGCCGAATAAAGACAAAGTCGGCAAGGTGACCGAGAAGCAGGTAGAAGAGATCGCGAAGCAGAAGATGCCGGATCTGAATGCAGCGTCGCTGGAGTCGGCGATCAAGAGCGTCAAAGGCACAGCGCGTTCGATGGGAATTGAAGTTGCTGGATAGCAAGTAACTTTAGAAGTAAGTCGAAATGACCACGGCCTGCAAAGTTAAGCAGGCGGTGGGAGACGAGGAAAAGCAATGAGTCGTAAAGCTGGAAAGAATGTAGAGAAAGCGCGGGCGGCCGTCGAAAAGCGTCCATACGTTTTGAACGACGCGGTTCCCCTCCTGCAAAAAGTTAAGTTCACCAAGTTCGACGAAACCGTGGAGCTGACGATGCGTTTGGGGGTCGATCCCAAGCACGCCGATCAGATGGTCCGCGGCACCGTTGTTCTGCCGCATGGACTGGGCAAGTCGAAAAAGGTGCTGGTCATCGCTACGGGCGAGAAACAGCGCGAAGCGGAAGCCGCCGGTGCTGATTTTGTTGGCGGAGAAGACATGGTTGAGAAGATCCAGAAAGAAAACTGGACCGACTACGATGCCGTGATCTCCACGCCCGACATGATGAAGTCGGTAGGCCGTTTGGGTAAGGTGCTTGGTCCACGCGGGCTGATGCCGAATCCGAAGACCGGAACCGTGACTTTCGACGTCGCCAAAGCAGTTCAGGAAGTAAAGGCCGGTAAGGTCGAGTTCCGCACGGACAAGACCGCACTGGTCCATGTGCCTGTGGGCAAGATTTCGTTCGCTCCGGAAAAGCTGGTGGAGAACGCAACCGTGGTGCTCACCAGCGTGATCAAGGCCAAGCCGGCCGTCGCCAAGGGGAAATACCTGAAGGGCGTAACCCTGAGCTCGACGATGGGTCCTGGCATTCTGATCGATACCACTGCCGTTGAAACCGCCGCCAAGGCGTAAAGAGCGAACTACGAGGATTCTGAAATGGCTGTCACAAGAGCAAAGAAGGTTGAACAAGTTGAGAAGCTCACCGGTGAACTGAACCAGGTGGGTAATGTCATCGTCGGCACGTTCAGCAAGCTGACGGTTACGCAGGATTTTGAACTGCGCAAAGCGGTCCGCGGTGCCGGCGGCAAGTACCAGGTAGTCAAGAACAGCCTGGCAGAACGGGCCACCAAAGGCACCAAGATTGAAGAGGCGCTGAAGAACCTTGCGGGTGTGACCTCGATCGCCTATACCAAGGCAGATCCGGTTGCGCTGGCGAAGGCGCTCTCCAAGTACGCGAAAGACAATCCGGAGTACTCGTTCAAGGCAGGCGTGGTCGAAGGCCGTGTGATCTCGATCAAGGAGATCGAGACACTGGCGAACATGCCGTCGAAGGAAGAGCTTTACTCGAAGCTGCTCTTCCTCATCAATTCTCCGGCGCAGCGTCTGGCAACGGTGATTGGCGCGACTGGCCGCGATCTGGCGATTGTCGTCAACCAGGGCGTGAAGGAAAACAAGTTCAAGGGCGGCGAAGCGGCTGCTCAAGCTAGTGGAGAAGCAGCCCCGGGCGGCGAAGAAGCAGCGGCTGCCCAGTAGAGTTTCGGGGATCCCACACAACCAAAAACAGGTTGTGTAGGGCACCCATAAGTTCGTGGGATCGAGAGGTCTCACACAAGTTCGTTTATCAGGAGTCAGGTGTTGCGACGGCGAGGGGTTTGCGTTTGTCTGGACGCGATCCGAAATTGCTCGGCGCACTGGAAACCTTGGCAACGGATAACGACTAACTAAAAACTGATAACGAAAAGGTGGAGAAACAGATGGCTGACTTGCAAGCAATTGAGGAACAGATTGTTGGCCTGTCGCTGCTCGAAGCGGCAGAGCTGGTAAAGAAACTGGAATCGCGTTTGGGCGTTTCCGCAGCAGCAGCGGCTCCGGTCATGATGGCTGGCGGCGCGGGCGGGGCGGCAGCAGCTCCGGTCGAAGAGAAGACGGAATTCACGGTTGTCCTGAAGGAAGTGGGCGGCAATAAGATCAATGTGATCAAGGCCGTACGCGAAGTCACCAGCCTGGGCTTGAAAGAAGCCAAGGACCTGGTCGACGGAGCTCCGAAGGCCGTGAAGGAAGGCGTCTCGAAGGAAGAAGCCGAGACCATCAAGAAGAAGTTCGCGGACGCTGGCGCTACTGTAGAAATTAAGTAGTTGGCCACCGGGCTAGTCCCGGGCGTAGAATCGTTCCAGGATTGGTTTTCCCGCTTGGAGAGCCAATCCTGGAATTCGCAAGTTGTGAATCGGAGCGAGAACCCAGGCATCTAAGTAATCACAGTTACTCTCGCCCCGGAGATAGCAGATTCACGGCGGCGGTTCCAACCGTTTTTCCCGCGGGGTCTCAGGTAACGGCGGTGCCTGAGGTATGCAGGAAAGGCGGCAGGGGGCCAGAACAGACCTTCTACACTGACGCTGAAAAACAAAATTAGAATCGTTCGAGTGCCGCGAATGGCGCCCACGGGAAATCACGTCCCTACGGGCGCATTTGTCGTCTCTTTCAGAAGCTTCGTCTTTTAGCGGCAAAACAGGCGAAGACCGCTTTTACCCGTCCGGGTTCCTCTCGGAACAACGGACGGTATGTGATGCCGTGCAAGGGTTGCACAGGCCTCTCCGACGGACCCAAATTGGGCCGTCAGGATGTTTGATGCGCCGATTGTAAGCGCCCGGCTCGGTAAGTCAAGAGTTTCAGGAGTCTTTTGATGCCCAATAAGAACAGCGCCTCCCGTATGCGTTTCGACTTCTCAAAAATTCCGGCGACCATACAGATCCCGAATCTGATCGAAGTCCAGAAACGTTCATACGACCGGTTCCTACAGATGGACCGCTTGCCCAGCGAGCGCGATGATGGCGGGTTGCAGGCCGTATTTCAGTCGGTCTTCCCTATTACGGACTTCCGCAATGTTTCACAGCTGGAGTTCGTGGATTACGCCATCGGCAACTGGGAATGCAAGTGCGGACACCTTAAGGGACTGCACCACCTTCGTACCACCTGCCGCAATTGCGGAGCGACCGTCATCACCGACCCCTTTCATCCGGGCGAAGTGCTCTGCGGCCGTTGCGGAACCTACAACGCGAACACACCCGATTTTTGTAACAAGTGCGGCGACCCAGTCGGATTGCAGTTGAAGTACGACGTAGCCGAGTGCGAAGAGCGCGGCATGACGTACTCCGCTCCCCTGAAGGTCACTATGCGGTTGACCATCTACGACAAGGATCCCGAGACCGGCAATCGCTCCATCCGCGATATTAAAGAGCAAGAAGTCTTCTTCGGCGACGTTCCGCTGATGACCGACAACGGTACGTTCATCATCAACGGCACCGAGCGCGTGATCGTCAGTCAGTTGCACCGTTCGCCGGGCGTCTTCTTTGAGACCGCGAACAACCGCTCCTACTTCCTCGGCAAGATCATTCCTTATCGTGGATCGTGGGTGGAATTCGAGTACGACCAGAAGAACGTTCTCTACGTCCGCATCGATCGCAAGCGCAAGTTTTTGGGAACCATCTTCCTGCGCGCGCTCGGTCTGCGTTCGAACGAAGACATTCTGCGCACCTTCTATACGGCTGACCGAATCACCTTCCGCGACAAGAAGCCTTTCTGGACCTTGGAGCCGGGAGTCGACCGTCCGACGAACCTGGTTGGCATGAAGCTTTCGCATCGTCTCGCTACCAAGAGCGGTGATGAGATCGCGCACGCGGGACGCAAAGTCACGCCGGCAATCATGCGCGAAATTCATAAGGCGAAGATCAGCGAGATCGAGATCGAGCCGGGTGATCTGGAAGGCGCCTATGCAGTAGCCGACATCGTGGATACCACGAGCGGCGAAGTGCTGCTCGAAGCCAACAGCGAAATCACCGCCGAAGTGCTATCGAAGGTCATGGATGCCAACATTGGCGACGTTCACGTGTTCTTCCCTGAGCGCGATGACGTGGGCACGGTAGTCAGTGCGACCCTGAAGCGCGATTCGGTGAAGACGCCGCAGGAAGCGCTGATCGAAATCTACCGCAAGCTGCGTCCGGGCGATCCGCCGACCCTCGATACCGCGACGGCGCTGTTCCAGGGGATGTTCTTCGACCCGCGCAAGTACGACTTCTCGCGCGTGGGCCGTTTGAAGTTCAACATCAAGCTGTACGAAGACCAGAGCGCTACCAATCTCGACAGCCGCACGCTGGAGCCGGATGACTTCTACGCGACCATCCGTTACCTGCTGAAGCTGCGCAAGAATATTGGTTCGGTCGACGACATCGATCACCTCGGTAACCGCCGCGTACGCGCGGTCGGCGAGTTGATGGAGAACCAGTTCCGCATCGGCCTGGTCCGCATGGAACGCGCCATCAAGGAAAAGATGAGCGTGTACCAGGAAATGTCGACGGCGATGCCGCACGACCTGGTCAACGCCAAGCCGGTCATGGCTGCCATCCGCGAGTTCTTCGGATCTTCGCAGTTGTCGCAGTTCATGGATCAGACGAACCCGCTGTCGGAAATCACGCACAAGCGGCGTCTGTCGGCCCTTGGGCCGGGTGGTCTGTCGCGCGAGCGCGCTGGATTCGAAGTCCGCGACGTTCACCCGACGCACTACGGACGTATCTGCCCGATTGAAACGCCGGAAGGTCCGAACATCGGACTGATCTCGTCGTTGAGCTGCTATGCGCGCATCAACGACTACGGCTTCATCGAGTCGCCGTATCGTCGCGTAAAAGCTGGGCGGATCATCGACTACATTGCGGTCGTCAATGCTGGCGACAGCGATTATCACGTCGGTGATCATGTCGAGAAGAGCGAAGTGATGAAGATGAACGACGACCTGAAGGGACGCCGCAAGCGGCCCGTCGAATGGGAACCGTTCTCCTTCTATCTATCCGCGTGGGAAGAGGATCGGCACGTGATCGCGCAGGCAAATATCGAGCTGGATGATAAGGGCCGCATCGTTGCGGACCTGGTCAACGCTCGTAAGGCCGGCAACTTTGTGCTGATCAGCCGCGATGAAGTCGATTACGTCGACGTCAGCCCGAAGCAGCTGGTTTCGGTGGCTGCCTCGCTGGTGCCCTTCCTCGAGCACGACGACGCGAACCGCGCTCTGATGGGCGCGAACATGCAGCGCCAGTCTGTGCCTCTGTTGAAGGCGGAAGCGCCGATCGTCGGTACCGGAATGGAGGGCGTAACTGCTCGCGACTCCGGAGCCGTGGTGCTGGCTCGCCGCAGCGGCATCATCGATTCGGTCGACTCCGAGCGCATCATCGTGCGCGTGGAAGGCGAGCATCATCCGATGCAGCTCTCCCGCGAAGTTGGTAGCGACATCTACCAGCTCACGAAGTTCAAGCGATCGAACCAGAACACCTGTATCAATCAGAAGCCGATCGTGAAAAAAGGCGACCGGGTTCTGAAGGGGCAGGTGATCGGCGACGGTCCTTGCACCGAGAATGGCGAGTTGGCTCTGGGACGCAACGTGCTCGTGGCCTTCATGCCATGGCGCGGATACAACTTCGAAGACGCAATCCTCGTGAGCGAGAAGCTGGTGAAGGAGGACTACTACACCAGCGTGCACATCGAGGAGTTCGAGCTCGAAGCGCGCGATACCAAGCTGGGTCCGGAAGAAGTCACGCGTGACATTCCGAACGTCAGCGAGTCGGCGCTACGCGATCTCGACGAGAGCGGCGTCATCCGCATCGGCGCGAAGGTGAAGGCGGGCGACATCCTGGTCGGCAAAGTTACGCCGAAGGGCGAAACCCAGCTGACTCCGGAAGAGAAGTTGTTGCGCGCGATCTTCGGCGAAAAGGCCGGCGACGTTCGCGATGCTTCACTGAGCTGCCCTCCGGGAATCGAAGGCACCATCGTCGATGTGAAAATCTTCTCCCGCAAGGGACAGGAAAAGGACGAGCGCGCCAAGCAGATCGAAGGAACGCAGATCGCGAAGCTCGAAAAGAACCTTTCGGACGAAATCCGAATCTTGACGGACGAGCGTTTGAAGCGCCTTGAAGGGCTGCTCGGCGGAAAAGAAGTAACCGCCGATCTGCACGACGAGCGCACTAACAAGCGTTTGCTCACCAAGGGCGCGATTCTGGATCGCGAGGCTATCGAGCGCATCTCGACACGCAACCTGAAGCGCATTCGGTACAACGACAAGGATCCTCGCGTAAACGAGCAGATCGACGAGATCGAAGAAATGACTTCGCGTCAGATCGATGTGCTCCGCAAGATCATGCGCGAGAAGATCGAAAAGCTGCAGAAGGGTGACGAACTTCCTCCGGGCGTGATCAAGCTGGTGAAGGTTTACATCGCCATGAAGCGCAAGCTGAGTGTCGGCGACAAGATGGCCGGACGTCACGGTAACAAGGGCGTGATCGCGCGCGTTCTGCCGGATGAAGATATGCCGTACATGGATGACGGTACGCCGGTTGAAATCGTGCTCAACCCGTTGGGCGTTCCTTCCCGTATGAATGTGGGTCAGATTCTCGAAACTCACCTCGGATGGGCGGGCAAGGTCCTCGGCACCAAGATCGCTGAGCTGATCAAGAACAACGGCCGCGCGGAGCATCTGCGCCGCGAGCTCAAGAGCATGTTCAAGGACGTCGCGTTCGGGCATCATTTCGACGATCTCGACGAAGAGACGCTTGAGAAGCTTGCGAAGTCGATGACCAAGGGCGTTTACATCGGCTCGCCGGTATTCGACGGTGCGCGTGAAGCGGAAATCAAGTCAATGCTGGATCAGGCAGGCCTGCCAACCTCCGGCAAGACGACGCTGTACGACGGCATGACTGGCGACAAGTTCGAACAGCCGGTCACAGTGGGCTACATCTACATGCTGAAGCTGTCGCACTTGGTCGACGACAAGATTCACGCACGCTCCATCGGACCGTACTCGCTGATCACGCAGCAGCCGCTGGGTGGCAAGGCGCAGTTCGGCGGACAGCGCTTCGGAGAAATGGAAGTCTGGGCGCTCGAAGCATATGGTGCCGCGTACATCCTGCAGGAACTGCTCACGGCGAAGTCCGACGACGTTTATGGCCGTACCAAGATTTACGAGGCCATCGTCAAGGGCGAAGCTGCGATCGAGCCGGGTGTGCCGGAATCGTTCAACGTGCTGATTCGCGAATTGCAGTCGCTCTGCCTGGATATCGAGCTGATCAAGACGGCCGAAGGACGCCGTCCGCAGCAGCTTGCTACCGCAGCCGCAGATTAAATCGGGACCCACACATCCAAAAACAGGATGTGTGGGGCACCCAAAGTTTTGAAGTTTAGTAAGAACGAGAACCAGCGGTTACTGCTCTTGAGGTCGCTGGTCCAGAGAACTGGCCAAGGAAGATTGGCCACTGAATTCGAGAGCCGTGAGCGGTCAACGTCAGGATCGCACCGGAGGAAACTTTGTACCGTTCAAGCCCTTTTGACATGGCAAGCAATATCGCCGACTTCGATGCTATCCGCATCAGTCTGGCCTCGCCGGAAAAAATCCGGAGCTGGTCCCATGGCGAGGTGACGAAGCCGGAGACGATTAACTACCGGACTTTCAAACCAGAACGCGACGGCTTGTTCTGCGCACGCATCTTCGGTCCGGTTACGGACTGGGAGTGCCTGTGCGGCAAATACAAGCGCATGAAGCACCGCGGCGTGATCTGCGACAAGTGCGGCGTTGAAGTCACGCTGTCCAAAGTTCGCCGTGAGCGTCTCGGCCACATCGAGCTGGCTTCGCCCTGCTCACACGTGTGGTTTTTCAAGGGCCTGCCCAGCCGCATTGGCCACTTGCTCGACATTTCGCTGCGCGACCTTGAGTCCGTGCTCTATTTCGAAGCCTACGTAGTCGTCGAACCTGGCGACGCGCCGGTGAAAGAGCGCGAGATCATCAAGGAAGAGCAGAAGTTCCGCGAGCTCGATCAGCAGTATCGCCCGGCGGGCTTTAAAGCGATGATGGGCGCCGAAGCGATCAAGGAACTGCTCAAGCGCGTCGACATCGAGCTGCTCTCCACCGAGCTGCGCGAGAAGATGAAGCACGAGCCTTCGCTGCAGAAGCGTTTGAAATACGCCAAGCGGCTGAAGGTGGTTGAGGCATTCCGCAAGAGCGGTAACAAGCCGCATTGGATGATTCTCGACGTAATCCCGGTCATCCCACCGGAACTGCGTCCTCTAGTTCCATTGGACGGCGGCCGCTTCGCCACGTCCGACTTGAACGATTTGTATCGTCGCGTGATCAATCGTAACAACCGGTTGAAGAAGCTGATGGACCTGCACGCTCCCGAAGTCATCGTGCGCAACGAAAAGCGCATGCTTCAGGAAGCCGTCGACGCCCTGTTCGATAACGGACGTCGCGGACGCGTTCTGCGTGGCGCCAACAATCGACCGCTGAAGTCGCTCAGCGATACGCTGAAAGGCAAGCAGGGCCGTTTCCGTCAGAATCTGCTCGGCAAGCGCGTCGACTACTCGGGCCGTTCTGTCATCGTGGTTGGCCCCGAGTTGAAGTTGCACCAGTGCGGTCTCCCGAAGAAGATGGCGCTCGAGCTGTTCAAGCCATTCATCTATCACCGGCTGGAACAGACCGGTCACTGCACCACCATCAAGCAAGCGAAAGAAATGGTGGAAGCGCAGGACCCGATCGTTTGGGACATCCTCGAAGAGGTCATTAAGGATCACCCGGTTCTTCTGAATCGCGCTCCAACCCTGCACCGTCTCGGCATCCAGGCATTTGAGCCGGTGCTGGTGGAAGGTAAGGCCATCAAGATTCACCCGCTCGTCTGCACGGCATTCAATGCCGATTTCGATGGCGACCAGATGGCCGTGCACATCCCGCTTTCTCCGGAAGCACAGGTAGAAGCCAGTGTTCTGATGCTGGCCTCGCACAACATCCTGTCGCCCGCGTCGGGCCACCCGATCACCGTTCCTACGCAGGACATGGTGCTCGGTCTGTACTACCTGACCAAGGCGAAGCCGGGCGCGAAGGGCGAGGGCCGCGCGTTCGCGAACGTTGAAGAAGTAACCCTGGCGCTGGAAATGGGCGAAGTGGAAACGCTCAGCCCGATTCGTTTGCGCTACACCGGCGATGTCATCGACCTGACTACCGCATACGACGATCAGGACGTGGTTCGCACCGAGCCGGTTCGCTTTGACCGCCAGTTCATCAACACCACGGTCGGCCGCGCGATCCTGAACGACCACCTTCCCAAGGGCAAGGGCCAGGAGATGCCGTACATCAACGGCCTGCTGAAGAAGAAGGGCGTTGGCTCGCTGGTTAACTATGGCTATCTGCGCTTTGGACTTGAGCCCACGGTGCAGATGCTCGACGGCATCAAGCAACTCGGCTTCCTCTACGCCACCAAGGCGGGCTTGTCGATCGGTATCGATGACATGGTCATCCCGGAAAGCAAGAAGCGCGTGGTGGGCGACGCCGAGAAGCAGGTGATTGCGGTTCACCAGCAGTACCTCGATGGTGCGATCACCAACGGCGAACGCTACAACAAGGTCGTTGAAATCTGGTCGGGAATCACAGAGCGCGTCGCCGACGAAATGTTCTCGGTGATGGAAAAGGCCGACAAGTCGGGCGCAATCAACCCGATTTACGTCATGGCCGATTCCGGCGCCCGTGGTTCGAAACAGCAGATTCGTCAGCTCTCCGGTATGCGCGGCTTGATGGCCAAGCCTTCGGGCGAAATCATCGAGCAGCCGATCACGGCGAACTTCCGCGAAGGCCTCACCGTGTTGGAGTACTTCATCTCCACCCACGGCGCCCGTAAGGGATTGGCCGACACGGCGCTGAAGACCGCTGACTCCGGCTACCTGACCCGCCGTCTGGTCGACGTGGCGCAGGACGTCATCATCAGCGAATACGATTGCGGCACGGTCGACGGCATTTATGTCGGATCGATCGTAGAAGCCGGCGACATTATCGAACCGATGCGCGACCGTATCGTTGGACGCGTTTCGCTCGAGAAGATCAAAGACTTCGAAGGCAGCGTGATCGTCGACGTGAATCAGGAAGTCACCGAAGAGTTGGCCAACGCGATCTCAGCGGCCGGCCTGGAGCGGGTGAAGATCCGCTCGGTGCTGACTTGCGAAGCTAAACGCGGCGTTTGCGCACTTTGCTACGGACGCAACCTGGCTTCCGGACGCATGGTCGAACTCGGCGAGGCAACCGGCGTTATCGCCGCTCAGTCGATCGGCGAACCGGGAACGCAGCTCACGATGCGTACCTTCCACATCGGTGGTACGGCGTCGCGAGTCTCCGAGCAGTCGCGTCTTGAAGCAAAGAACCCGGGCATTGTCCGCTACATTAACCTGCAGACCGTTCGCTCCAAGGGCGGCGATCTGGTAGCAATGAATCGTAACGGCACGGTCGCGATCCTCGACGAGAAGGGCCGTGAAAAAGAGCGGTACGCGGTCGTTTACGGTGCCAAACTGAAAACCGAAGAAGGCCAGGCCGTCCAGATGGGACAGATCCTGGTCGAATGGGATCCGTACACCTTCTCCATCCTCACGGAAATTGGCGGCACCGTTGGCTACAAGGACCTGCACGAAGGTCTGACGTTGCACGAAGAAGTGGACGAAGTCACGGGCCTGTCGCGACTGGTCGTGGCAGAGTCGCCGGACGAGAAGCACCAGCCGGCCATCATGATCAAGGGTGCGGGCAAGGTTGGCAGCAAGCGGTACCTGTTGCCGTCGCGCGCTCACTTGATGGTGCAGGATGGCGACGAGGTCTTCCCGGGCGACGTGCTGGCGAAGATCCCGCGCGAAACAACGAAGACCAAGGACATCACCGGTGGTCTGCCGCGCGTCGTGGAACTGTTCGAAGCCCGCAAGCCGCACGAGCCTGCCGTGATCACTGAGATCGACGGCGTGGTGAAATTCGGCGAAGTCAGCAAGGGTCACCGCAAGGTGTACGTCACGGCTGACAATGGCACCGAGAAGGAATACCAGGTGCCGCGTGGCTCGCACATCAACGTGCAGGAAGGCGAGCGCGTAAAGGCAGGCGAACCGTTGATGGATGGTCCGCTGAACCCGCACGACATCCTCGCCGTGCTTGGCGAAAAAGAACTGCAGGGATACCTGGTGAACGAAATCCAGGAAGTCTATCGTCTGCAGGGCGTGAACATCAGCGACAAGCACATCGAAGTGATCGTGCGCCAGATGATGCGCTGGGTGAAGGTCGAAGACGTGGGCGATACGCAGTTCCTGCTGGAACAGCAGATCGACAAGTTCCGCTTCCACGAGGAAAACGAACGCGCGATCAAGCAGGGTGGACGCCCGGCGACTGGCCGTCCGCTGCTGCTCGGTATCACCAAGGCTTCGCTCTCGACCGATTCGTTCATCTCGGCAGCTTCGTTCCAGGAGACCACGCGTGTCCTGACCGAGGCAGCCATTCAGGGAGCGGTGGATCACCTCCGCGGCCTGAAGGAGAACGTGATCGTCGGACGCCTGATCCCGGCTGGCACCGGCATGGAGTACTACCGGAACGTCAAGCTGGCTCCGGAACTCGAAGAAGCCGCCCAGAAGGTGCAGGAGGAAGTCACGGCTGCCTACGAAGAGGCAGAACGTGCACTGGAACTCATGCGCCAGGAAGGCGAAACCGAAGAGCTGGCAGCCGAATAGTTGTCAGTTACTCGTTGATAGTTGTCAGAGGGCGATCCGAAAGGATCGCCCTTTTTGTTTCGGAGAGTCCATTGGATAACGCAATCAGAGATTTCCGACCGATTCAAGTTTCGGAGCTCCCGGAGAAAGAAGCGCTCGAACGTCTCGCATGGGAGGTTGTCCGAAGAAGCGGCTGTATTCGCGATTGAATTGCGTCGCGCTTTCGTAGCCGACTTCGAAAGCTGCGCTGGCTGCATCAAGGCCATCGTTCAGCATCAGGCTTCGCGCTGACTGAAGCCGGAGTTGTTTCTGATACTGAAGCGGACTCATCGCAGTGAGCATCCGGAAATGATGATGTAGCGTAGATACGCCCATGCTCGCAATCTGTGCGAGTTCTTCCACGCGAAGAGGCTTCGCATAGTTCGCGGCGATCCAACCAATCGCTTTTGCCGTCCGGTGGCTTTGATCCCCAAGTGTTGCTACGGCGCGCAAGCGTGCCCCCGCAACTCCCTTCAGGACTCGATAAATGATCTCGCGCTGAATCAGGCTGCTTAGAAAAGGAATGTCCTGGGGGCTGTCCAATAGATCCACGAGCCGGCAGCATGCGTTCAGAAATTCCGGCGTGGTCTCGCCAAGCGCCATGGCGGGACTATCAGTGGGCGACTCCGCGACATGGATTTCCTCACGGCCGAGCAGCTCCCGGACCATGGACATGTCCAAGCTGAGCGCTAGCACGAGACATGGAAATTTCGCGCTCGCCTCCGCAACCCAGCTCACAATGGGCAAGTCGACGGCAGTCAGGAGGAAACGCGACCCGTCGTAAATGAAGCTTGTCCGGCCAAGGTTCACCCGTTTGCTACCCTGCGCGACCACGAGCACGCCCGGATGGTAGGTGGCTCGACACGGAGGGGTAGGAGAGGTCCGCCGGTGGAGGCTCAGGCCGGGAATCTCCGTTATCCGTTTCTCTTCCCCGCCCATAAAGGAGGCAATCTTGCGCGCGAGTTCTGCGCTCCACTCGCAGGGCGGGGTTGCTTTCAGAGTGGCTTTTTCCTTGGTGTTCTTCATGTCAGCGATCTGTGCACTCTTTGTCTAAAGTAGCCGCCTGTCTGCAGGAAAGCCATCGATTTTCCGCCTGACCAGAGGAATAGGCAATAAGTAGGCAGGATCGGACTACCGTTCCCTGCCCATTTGCTCATAGTGTCGCGACAGGCGAAAAAGACCACAGGCAGGAGGGACAATGAAGAAACGCTCGCTCGGCAAAAGCGGACTGGACGTCTCGGCACTCGGATTCGGTTGCATGGGATTGAGCTACGGCTACGGTCCAGCGATCGAAAAGCAGCAAGCAATAGCTGTGATCCGAACAGCGGTCGAATGCGGCGTGACTTTCTTCGATACGGCGGAAGCTTATGGGCCATTCGCGAACGAAGAACTTGTCGGCGAGGCACTCGCTCCGCATCGCGAACAGGTGGTGATTGCCACGAAGTTCGGTTTCGACATCGCCCCCGACGGGCAGCGGAGAGGTGGGCTCAACAGCCGGCCAGAGCATATCAAGCAGGTTGCTGAAGCGTCACTCAAACGCCTCAAGGCGGATATCATCGATCTCTTCTACCAGCACCGCGTCGATCCAGACGTGCCGATCGAGGATGTCGCGGGCACGGTGAAGGAACTGATTCAAGCGGGCAAGGTCAAGCACTTCGGCCTTTCTGAGGCCGGAGCAAATACCATTCGTCGCGCTCACGCCGTTCAGCCGGTCACTGCGGTTCAGAGCGAGTACTCGATTTGGACTAGAGACCCCGAACCAGAGGTGCTACCAACGTGCGAAGAATTGGGGATCGGTTTTGTTCCGTGGAGCCCGCTTGGGCAAGGATTTTTGACGGGGAAGATCGACGCCTCAACGAAGTTCGAAAGCACGGACTTTCGAGCAGCATTTCCTCGTTTCACAGAAGAAGCGCGCAAGGCAAACCAGGCGGTCGTGGATCTTCTGAATCAGATCGCTCGACGACAGAATGCAACTCCCGCACAAATCGCACTGGCGTGGCTGCTCGCACAGAAGCCATGGATCGTTCCAATTCCAGGAACAACGAAGATACATCGACTGAAGGAGAACATCGGCGCCGCTTCGCTTGAGCTGATGTCAGACGATCTCGACGAGATCAATGGGGCAGCTTCCAAGATTCCAATTCAGGGAGAGCGCCTTCCTGAGTCAATTCTGCGAATGTCTTACCGCTAAGCTGCAATCTTGACGGCGGCTGGTAAACGCGATCGATGTTGCTAAAGAAGCTTTCGAGAAGATTAAGTCTCGAAGGGCGAATCGCTGGAGAAATCATGCAAGAGCAGAAACTCGGAACGAGCAATCCTGCATCCCCGATCCTCAGGGACATCACAACGAACGTCATGAGCAGGAAGCATCGGAAATCTTTCATCGCGCTCTCACTGCTGGCGGTCATTACTCTTTCTTCAGCAATCGCACAAGAAACCAAAAGCAGCAAGCCAGAGCAGGCGTCAACGTCCGCGATGACAACAAAGGTCGTCGACATTTGGCCTGGTATCGCGCCGGGGTCCGAGAAATGGAAACAGCCGGAGACCACGCTTGGTTCCGGCCCGATGCAGAGAATCGTCAACGTAACCACGCCGACTCTGACGGCTTACCTGCCGGATTCCGCCAAGGCGACTGGCACGGCGGTCATTATCGCCCCTGGCGGAGGTTTCATTTTCCTCGGCACGGATACACACGAAATCGCGGAGTGGCTGGCAGCCAGAGGCATTGCAGGGTTCGTCCTGAAGTACCGGACAGCTCAGCTCGAAGGTCAGAACGAAGCGCAGTTAAACCAGTCCGGCGGAGCTCGGTTCGGAGCTCAGCTGAAGAATCACACTTTGATCGCGGAAGATGGAAAGTACGGTATTGCCGACGGTATTCAGGCCATCAAAGTGGTGCGTGCGCATGCCGCTGAATGGGGAATCTCTCCGGATCGCATCGTCTTCATGGGCTTCTCAGCCGGCGGGATGATCACTGAATTCACGGCCATCCAGCCAGATGTGAGTGCGCGTCCAAACTACGCTGCTCCGATTTACGGCGCACCTTTTCCTGACGTTCCTCCAATACCAAAAGGACTGCCGCCCTTCTTCATGGAGATGGCGCAAGACGACACACTCGCCGGACCGCAAATCGTCGCCTTCTATGAGGCGCTTAAATCTGCTGGATACAAGCCGGAATTCCACATTTATAGTTCCGGCGGTCATGGCTGGGGCATGCGCAAACAAGGTAAATCGAGCGATCACTGGATCGACGATTTTTACTACTGGCTGGAAGCACAAGGGTTGACGCGTCCGCAATCCCAAGCACAAACAGCAGACGAGGTTTTTGCGAAGGGGGAACTATCCACGACCAAAAACCACACGGGAAATATTTGGCTTTCAGAGCTAAATATAGGCGACAGTACGTTCGATCCAAGTATTGCCGTAGCAACTTATGATGCCGGTGCAAAGCTGGATTGGCATATTCATCCGGGTGGTCAAGTTCTAGTCATCACGGAAGGCACTGGGTACTATCAGGAAAGAGGAAAACCCGTACAAATAGTTCACAAGGGGGATGTAATAAAATGCCCGCCTGGAGTAGAGCATTGGCACGGTGCATCGTCGAGAAGTGGCTTCGCCTATCTGGCAGTTACGCCCACTCAAAAGGGAAAAACAATTTGGTTGGAGCCTGTTAGCGATAAGGACTACAACAGCTTGAACCAGTTTCCTTAGCCTCTTTTGCTAGGCCATATGGGGTGCTTTCCGGCACGACACGTTCGGCGTCGCCAAGCTTCTTCCCATCCTCCCCTAGACCGTTCAGAGAACAACCGCTGGCACACTGCGTACATCAAAACCGCAACGAGCAGGTACTGGCGATTGATGGCAAACCGCGAATCCGAGCAACTCCACTGGCTGTCGTACTTCGCCATGAACGGCCAGCCGGCGGACGATCAGTTTCGCGAATCTTTTGCTCAACTCGATGACGAAGAACTTCCGGCACTCGTTTCGCTCGCAGAGCTTCATCACGTCCTGATCCGTACATTCGAACCGGTCACAAATTCCAAGAACAACTATGTCACCACTTGATTTTGGCCAATTTGTACTGACAATCGCCGCCCTACTGGCTGCTGTGCACGGACTGGGCTACCTCGCGGAGCGTCTCAAGCAGCCCAGAATCGTAGGAGAGATTCTGGCGGGCGTCATTCTTGGTCCCTTCGTGCTCAAGTTACTGGCGCCGGCAGTCTTCGCAAAGCTGTTCGCCTTCTCGCCCAGCGCCAATGTTGTTCTTGGATTTCTGTACCAGCTCGGCTTGATCTTGCTCATGTTCTCTTCGGGCGCTGAGACCCGGCGCCTGTTGGCCCGAGAGAATCGAAAGTCGACCGTTCTGCTGATCATAATTTCGGACGTGACCAGTTTCATCTTCGTCCTCGGGCTAGGTTTTCTCGGCTTCATCCCGTTGGCGAAACTCACTGGAATCGCCGGTCAACAAACCTCGACACTCCTGATATTGGCGATCGCCACTTCCGTCACCTCCATCCCGGTGATCTCGCGAATCTTCTGGGATCTGGGAATCATGCGAACGCGCTTCGTCAGCCTGTTATTAGGATATGCAGTCCTGGAAGACGTCGCTCTGTGGACGGTATTGGCATTTGCGACAGCGCTGGCAAAGTCGGATGCCCTGTCAAAGCAGCATGTGGCGAACACGGTAACATCGCACGTGCTTAGCACGTTCGTCTTCATGCTGGTCGCCATGGTGCTCATGCCGTACCTGCTGCGGTGGATCAGCAATTCGCGCTGGAACATCCTGAATCAGGCGTCTCCCGTGGGCTATGTGATTTTTGTTCTGATGGCCTATTGCGCGGTGGCAGCCTTACTTGACGTGAACTTGCAGTTTGCCGCGCTGCTCGCCGGATATGGAATCGTCGGCGGAATCCAGGGCACCGAACGCGAGCGATTTGCAGTTCCGCTCGAATCCATTGCCAAGGTTTCGTTCGGAGTATTCGTGCCGATTTATTTCGGAATCGTTGGCTATCGCCTGGTATTCGGTCGCGAATTCTCCATGGCGGTGCTGCTCATCTTCTTCTTTGCCTCTTCGGCGATCTCGATATTTTCCAGTGCGCTGGCGGCCCGGGTTGGAGGCTTTCGCGGACTCGACATAGTGAATATCGCGGTAACGACGAACGCGCGCGGTGGTCCCGGAATTGTGCTCGCCAGTGTTGCGTACGATGCGGGCATCATCAACGCCGCCTTCTATACCGCGCTGGTGATCACTGCCGTTGTCACTTCCCAGGCATGCGGGACATGGCTGCGGTACATCTTGAGCAAGGGCTTGCCGCTGCTCTCTTCTAATCCAGAAGAGACATGGCAGACCGAAGCGGTGAAGGAAAAGGAAGAGGTGTGCCTGTCGACCGAGCCCGCAGCTTGAGAGGGAAGCACAGTCCTGGCGAGCCGTTCGGTTGACGAAGAGCGCGGGAGTTCCAGCCGCAAGGCGGGTTTCGTGAACGGCTCGTCCCCGCGCCCGCGCCTCTTTCGTAATTGCCCTTTGCCGCCGATAGTCTGTAAGCTAAGAGCGCTGAACCGTTTAGCCCATCATGCTGCGCTTCTTTAGCCTCTTTCGTAAAGCGGTGTGGAGTGCTTTCCGGCACGACGCGTTCGGCGTCGCCAAGGGCGCGGCCTATTCCTCGATTCTGACCATGTTTCCGGCGCTCATGCTGAGCGCGTCGATCCTCATTTCATTTGCCAAGACTCAGGCGTTTATTCACGAGATTTCAAATGCAGTAGGCCGCGTGATGCCTCCGGGCACGGCCTCTACGGCGGAAACCTATTTTCAGACCACGCATGACCGTCCGATTCGCATTGTCGTGCTTGCCTCCATCATCACCTTGTGGACCGCTTCCGGCGTCATCATTTCCTGGATGGAGGGATTTCGGAATGCGTATCGCCTCCCCAAAATGTGGGGCGTCATCAAGGAGCGCATGATCGCCTTCGGCCTGGTGATTATGGCCGGAATCCCAATGTTTTTCGCGACCGCGCTGGTCGCCTTCGGCAACGAGATCGAGCAGCGGCTCGCTGAAGGCATGATGCTGCAATTGGGGCACGAGGTCGAACCGTACATACTGACTCTTTGGACGCTCACCCGCTGGGTGATTGCGGTTCTTACTCTGAACGCCGTGATGGCGCTGATCTATCACCATGCGGTTCCGCGCACGCAACCCTGGCACAGCGTGCTGCCCGGGTCAGCCTTGGTGACCGCCCTCTGGTTCCCGGCGACTATCGGATTTCGCGTATACGTGCGGCACTTTGCGCAGTACAGCCTGTTCTATGGATCGCTGGCAACTGCGGTCGTTTTGCTCGTGTGGTTATACATAATTTCAGTTATCGTTCTGGTAGGCGCTGAATTCAATGCGATCTTATATCCCCGGGCCGTGACGGGTGGGGGCAGCTCGGGAGAACGCAAAGTCGCGAGTTAGTTCGGCGAGTAGGACGACCGGAACCACGTACCAACTAGCTGGCAGCTCCGAGTGACGGAGCAAGGGGAGACGGGGAACACTTTTTTAATGGCTACAACAGAATTCAAGTCCAGCACTGAGATGGATAGCGCCAACGGAAGCCGGCACCCGCTATCGGATCGTCGGGCGAAAATCGTTTGCACGCTCGGACCGGCCAGCAACTCCGAAGAAATGCTGCACGAACTGATGCGCCACGGCATGGATGTGGCTCGCCTGAACTTTTCGCACGGTACGCATGAAGATCACGCGAAGACAATTCAGCGCGTGCGCAAAGTGGCCGCCGCGCAGGATCGCACCATCTGCATTCTGCAAGACCTGCAGGGACCAAAGCTGCGCACGGGAAAACTGGCTTCCGGTGCTCCGGTGCTGCTCACCCAAGGCCAGAAGATCACACTGACCGGCCGTCAAGTTCCTGGCGACGCCGCCATTGTCTCCACTACGTTTCCGATCGCCCGCGAGGTGCAGCCCGGCGCGCGCATTCTGCTTTCCGATGGCCTCATCGAGCTAAAGGTGAAGTCGGTCAAAGGCGAAGACGTAGAGTGCGAAATCATCAACGGCGGAATGCTCGGCCAGCACAAAGGAATCAACCTGCCGGGTACTGCGCTCAGCCTCCCGGCGATGACGGAGAAGGACTGCAAAGATCTCGAGTTCGGTCTGAAGCACGGCGTCGATGCGATTGCGCTCTCTTTCGTACGCTCCGCGAATGATGTGCTCGAAGCGAAACGCCTGATCCGCAGTCATGGACATCCCGCGCTGGTGATCGCCAAACTGGAGAAGCCCCAGGCGATCGATAACCTGGAAGAAATTTTCGATGTGGCCGATGGAGTCATGGTCGCGCGTGGCGATCTGGGCGTTGAGGTTCCGGCGGAGAAGGTGCCGATCATACAGAAGCAGGTGATCCGCCGCGCGTCCGAATGGCGTAAGCCGGTGATTACCGCGACGCAGATGCTGGAATCGATGATCGAGAATCCGCGGCCGACCCGTGCGGAAGCCAGCGACGTTGCCAACGCAATCTTCGACGGTAGCGATGCGGTAATGCTCTCGGCGGAAACCGCGAGCGGCAAATACCCGCGAGAAGCCGTCGACATGATGGCGCGCATCATCGTGGAAGCCGAAGCGCATATGCAGGACAATCCGGTTCTGCGACGCCGTGCCGATCACCGGGCGCTCTCTATTTCCGAAACTGTTTGCGAATCGGTTGCGCATGCCGCATACGAGCTCGATATGAGCGGGATCGCCGTGTTTACGCAAACCGGCACCACCGCGAGACTGGTCTCGAAGTACCGTCCGCAGTGCCGCATCTTCGGGCTCGCTCTTGAAGAGCGCATTTGCAACCAGCTGAACCTGATGTGGGGCGTGCATCCGATTTTGTGGCCGCATACCCTCACGGCAGAAGATATGTTGTTTGGCGCGGAACGCATTCTGGAAGAACGCGGTGTGACACGGCCAGGGCAGGTAATTGGCGTTATCTCGGGGACGACGGGTATGTCCGGCTCGACAAACCTGATGCGCCTGCACGTAGTGGGTTCGGATCGAACTGATTTGCCCAACGCCCGCCAGAAGGTTTCGCGTCCTCGATCGGCCACGGAGCGGCGTAAAAAGTAAGTCTCTCGGGCTAACCGGAGGCAGGATGCAGACAGAGGATCTTCCCCCAACTGAGCCAGGAGCGGGCCCGCTGGGCGCCCCAATTCTGGCCATTGCTATCGTTCGACCCTATCCAGGCAAAGATGCCGAAGTGCTCGCGGTTCTCCGCGATCTTTACTCCATTTTGACGCGCAAGGGATACAGCAGGGACGAGCTCTATCAGGATGCCAAGGACGAGCGCTACTTCAACCTTCGCTATTGGACGTCGGAAGAATCGCGGCGCCATGCCTATGACGACTCCGATGTGCAGCGCTGCTGGCTGCGGCTCAGCCAGATCTGCGAAGTCGAACAGGTTTTTGAGAAGCTGCACAGCCTGACTGAAAACTGGACGGCCATAGCGCAGCGTTAATCTGTCACCGCCGCGCGGTTAGCCGACGCTAGTTCACCCACGGACTCCGATTCTCGCCGTTATCTTTCTTGTCCTTCGGATCCGGCTCGCGGTAGTTTCCGTACTGGTCGAAATAGCGATCCTTGTCGTACTTGCGCATATAGACTTCGAACTTCTTGCCCGCGCGGCGTCGTTTCCATTTGTAATACGCGTTGCGCACGCCAAATACCTGGTCTTCCACTGCGCCGACCAGGCTTTTCCGGTGCCACAACAGCCGGAACCAGAGGAAACCAACCAGCAGTCCCAGCAAAAGCATGGCGTTAAAAAGCGAATGCGAGAGTAAGAAGTAGACTGCTTCGATGGCCGCAGTGAAGATGACAACATATTTCGTCGGAATGGGAATCGGGATGGGAAATACGAAGATCGGCGTGTCGCGGAAGAGTAGATAAAACACCATCAGAATGGCGTTGGCAGCCGGTCCAGAGCCCATCGCGGCGCCCTGCGCGAATCCCGTAAATGAAAGCAGGTAGCCGAGGATGCCGGCTCCCACGATGGAAATCAGGTACATCTCCACGAAAGCTCGTGATCCGATACGATCCTGCACTGCCGAACCGATAAAATAGATCGCCAGCATGGAAAGCAAGAGGTTCAGCGGATCTTCCGGATGGTGCAGGAATCCGTAGGTCAGGAATTGCCAGTACCAATGATGGCCGATGCCTGCGGGACTCAGCGCCCCCAGTCCCAGGACTAAACCCGCAAGGTCAGGCTGCATCAGTCGTAACAGCAACAGCAACCCATAAATGGCTGAACTGAGCAGGACGAGGCCGCGCACGGCTCCGCTGAATCGCGGCATTCCGAGTTGAAGATTGCTGTTCCTTCGCATTGCTTATCTTTCTGGCTTCGGTATCACCGGCAAACTGTGGTGCCCTTTGTTGTCTACGGCGCGTACCGCGAAATAGACGTTGTCCTTTGAGCGGTCAATCGTCGCCTTTGTCCCATTCGCAACCGGTTCGGCGTTTTCCCAATCAGGAGCCGTGGTCATTCTCCAGAGCACTTCATAACTCGATGCCAAACCGCCCGGCGCGGGATCCCAAATCAAAGTCGAGTCGTTCGTGAGCTGTTTCGTATCGAGACGCACATCAACCGGCGGACCGGGAGCCGCTGCCAGTGAGGCCAGAGTGGCTGCGTTCAACCGCGCCACATTCGCTACGTAATCATAATCCACGAACTTGGGCAGATCTCCATATTCGATGCCGTTTTCCCGGCGAGGGTTCTGATGCTGGTGAGCGAAGTTTTCCCGGTATTCCGTCAGCCGCACCGCCGCATATCCCTGTTCGTTGAATGACAAGTGATCGCCTCCACGCAGATAGCGATCCGGCCGGAAGATCATTTTTGCACCAAACGCGGGCAGGAGATATTGGCGGGAAATCTCGCGCGTGTAGCGGGCTAACTCGCGAGAAGGAGAGTCGTTCTCCTGGCCCATTGCTCGGATCTGCTTGATTTCATCGGGCGTTGCACTAGCCGGAATACCTTCGGAGAAGACGCGCACAATGCGGGGATCCTGCCCGGGAGTTTTGTCGCCGCCGACAATATCGTTGCTAAGGACAGCTCCGATGTCCCAATTCTGATCGCGTGCCATTTTGGCGAAATGACGGCTACCATTTAGCCCCTGCTCCTCGCCCGCAACCGCAAGGAAGACGATAGTCCCTGGAAACTTCTGCTGGCTGAGCACGCGCGCGCACTCCAGCACCACGGCCGTGCCGCTGCCATCGTCATTGGCACCGGGAGCCGGCGATTCCGCATCCTGATCGTTGGTGGGGCGCGAATCGTAGTGTCCAACCACCAGGTAGACTCGTCCGGAATTGGCCGGATCGGTGCCTTTTAATACCGCATAGACGTTTACGATCTCGGTAGGTTGAGGAATACGCCGGACCGGGCCTTCGGTGAAACTATCTGTTTTCACCTCGAGACAGCCTCCGCACGCCTCCGAATAGCGCTGAAATTCGGACCGAATCCATTCGCGGGCTGCGCCTACGCCCCGGCCAGCAGCAACGGCACCGGGAGTTGCAGGCGAGATGGTCAGCCGAGTGTGGAAACTGACCAGCTTCTCGATCGTCCGACGGGCATGATCGGCGGAAATCTGCTTCAGCGCGGCTGCTATTGCCGGATCGGGCGCAGAGGTCTTCATCCCAGGGTCAACTACGCTGGCGGTAGCCGCGGGATGCGAGTTTTGAGACAAAGTATGATGAATTGCGTGTTGCTGGGCAAAAACCGTGCACGGCAACAGCAGCAGAAGCATCCCAAGGATCGCCGAACGAGATTGAATCATCTGTACTATTTCCTCATCGAAAGATTTTCTTTGACGTATGAGGCGGAAATTCTAAATATTATTCTGAGTCTTGGGTACCCAGAAGGAGGCAGAAATCGTGGTTACTTGTCCTGTTTGTGAAAGCGATATCGATGTGGACCCGGAAGAAGTAGACGAAGGTGAAATTGTTTCCTGCCCAGAGTGTGGCAGCGACTTCGAGGTGGTAACGACCGAACCTTTGGAACTTTCGAAGATCGAAGAGGAAGAGGACGAAGACAAAGACGAGGATGAAGAGAAGGAGGATGGTGATTATTAAAACGATGCCTCCCGATTTTGGGCGCCGTGGGGAATTAACGGTCCCGCGGCCGATCAGCCAGGGCTTGCGCTTTTCATTTTTCCTGCTGTTTCTCTTCTCTTTTGCTTTTGTAGGTTCTTCATCTCTCGCCTTTGGACAAGACAGCGGGTCCGGCAAAAACAAGACGAAGGCCGATTACGCTTTGATCGCCGGAACGGTATGGGATGCCAGCGATCGGCCGGTCTATGGTGTTCCCGTCAAGATCCGCCGGGCCGACGACAAGCCCAGCAAAGTGCGCTGGGAGCTGATGTCCGACCACTCCGGAGAGTTCGCCCAACGCGTACCGACCGGCCAGGCCGATTACATTATCTGGGCCGACATTAAGACGAAGAAAGGCGAGTCAAAGCCGGAAACCCGCGTGCACATCGACAATGACGAGCGCATTGACACCAGCCTTCACCTGCCTCAGTAATTCAGAAAACCGATCCGGAGCGTTAAAATGTGAGCAGCACTCACGCGTGCACAACTAAGTCCGGCCCGGGAGGGTTTTTCGTGAAATCCGCAAAAGCTGCAGCCCTGTTCGTTTGCATGCTCGCTCTTCTCAGTCTCGCTGCGACTGCGGAGAAGAATCCCAACGCCAACCTCCGCATCCTCATCGGCCAGGTGATGAATTCAGATACCAGCGCGCCGCTGCCCGACTCCATCGTCTACCTGAAGAACAATTCAACGCAGAGCGTGCACACCTACATTGCGGATAAAGATGGGAACTACCGCTTCACTAATCTGTCTCCTGACGTGGATTACCAGGTTTACGCCGACTTCCAGGGACACAAGAGCGATCCGAAAACTTTGAGTCAGTTCGATTCGCGCAAGAATCCGACCATTAATCTTAAGGTCGATGTGAGACGTTAGCCCGCCGACGTCAGACGTTAGCGGCAGTCGTACCAGCAGTTGTGCTTCCCGGTTCTCCCGAAAGGAACGCAGCATGAAACTCCTGCTTAACTGGCTCTTGAGTGCTCTGGGACTGATGATCGTCGCCTATGTCGTCCCCGGATTTCACGTGAGCGGCTTCATGGCAGCGCTGATCGCGGCACTCGTGATTGGACTGATCAACGCGACTCTTGGCTTCTTCCTGAAGGTGGTCACCTTCCCGCTGGCAATCTTGACGCTGGGCATTTTCTGGCTGATTGTGAATGCTCTCATGTTGCGAGTGGCGACCTGGTTCGTGCCTGGATTTCGAATCGATACCTTCTGGGCTGCGTTCGTAGGCGCAATCGTTCTCATGCTGGTGAACCTGGTGCTCAGAAGACTCACGCGCGAGCCAGCTCACTGAAACTGCTGTGATACCGTATTCTTCTGCTCGCTCTCTACACAGAGATCCACCATGATCATCGGTACGGGAATCGATATTGTTGAGGTCCCGCGAGTCGCCGAGGCGATTCAGCGCTTCGGGAAGCGTTTCACGCAGCGCATTTTCACCGAAGCAGAGATCCGGTATTGCGAATCCAAGGCTAATTTCGTCGAGCGCTTTGCCGCGCGCTTCGCTGCAAAAGAAGCTGCTATGAAGGCTATCGGAACCGGCTGGAGAGCGGGAGTTACCTGGCGCGATGTCGAAGTGCGACGCGCACCCGGTGGACGCCCCACCATTGCCTTTAGCGGAGTCGCCGGCGAGTTCGCGCAGCGCCTTGGCATGAAGCATGCGTCGCTTTCACTGTCGCACACGGCGCAACACGCGATCGCGCAGGTGATTCTGGAAGACTAACTACCGTTTCAAGTTTCGCGTTTCACGTTTCACGAAAATCGTTCACCGTTGTTGTCATCACGAGCGAGCGCCAGCGAGCGAGGGATCTGCAGTTAAGACGTTAGTGTTGGCGGGTTCGTCCGCATGAAACGCGAAACGAATAACGTGAAACGCATTTAGGAGAAGCAATGGTGCAAACAATGCTCGCGCCGGAAGTCTTACAGCCGGTGCGGCAAAGCAGTAAAACAATGCTCGCTGGCGTGCTGCTGATGAGCCTGGCCAGCCTGCTGCTGGAACTTTCGCTGACGCGCTTATTCTCCGTCATTCTCTTCTATCATTTTGCATTTCTGGCGATCTCGATCGCCTTACTTGGACTCGGTGCGGGTGGGGTATTTGCCTACGTCTTCAAGCCACGGTTGACTCAGTGGACGATTCCTCAACTTGGCGGCGCGCTCGGCATCGCCAGTTCCATCCTGATGGTGTTCGTTCTCGAGATCGATCTTCATATTCCCGTGGAACTGCACTTGACTTCCGGGAACTTATTTCGCCTCACAGTCATTTATCTGATTTCATCGTTGCCGTTCTTTTGTACCGGACTATTCTTTTCCGCACTCTTTGCGCGCGAGACCGAGAACATCTCGCAACTCTATGCTGCCGACCTGTTCGGCGGAGCCGCAGCATGTCTCGCCATTGTCCCGCTGCTGAACTTTCTCGGTGGTCCCAACACGATTCTCGTCGCCGCACTGTGTTTTGCCGGATCGGCGCTCATCTGGGCTGATTCGAAACGCACTCGCACAATCGCTGGCGTGCTCGCCGCTGCCTTGCTGCTATTAATCGCGGCGAACTATTCTGGCCGCCTCATCGACATCGTTTATGCCAAGGGGATGCGGCGCGACAAGCCTTGGGTGGAATATTCGCGCTGGAACGCCATCTCGCGGATCGAAGTCGATAATCAGGGCGGCGCCAAAGTCGTCGTGATCGACGCCGATGCATCCACGTACATCATGGCGCTCGATCCAAAGCTTCCATTCGAGGGCAGCGATTATCAGAAGAATCTGATGTCGGCTGCGCCGTCGATCGCCAACATCCTGCGCCCCCATGGCGAGTACGCGATCATCGGTCCGGGTGGCGGAGTCGATGTGCTGCGTGCCGTTGCGAACGGCAGCCCCAGCGTCACCGGAATCGAGATCAACCCGATTATCGCGACGCGTATCATGCGCGACCGGTATGCCGACTATTCCTACCACCTCTATCAGCGACCGGATGTTCACATCCAGGTAAATGACGGACGTTCCTGGGTTCGCAATGCCAACCAGCAATTCGACGTTTTGCAGATGACTCTGGTGGACACCTGGGCTTCAACCGCGGCGGGTGCATTCGCCCTGAGCGAGAACAATCTTTACACCGTGGAAGCATTTCGCGAGTACTTCGCGCATCTGCGCCCCGATGGTTTCATCGCGATCACGCGCTGGGAGTTCCGCAGTCCACGCGAAGCTTTGCGCGTGGTGTCTCAGGCGATGCGCGCGCTCGGCGGCGGCGATCTTCGCGATCACTTCATCATCATTTCCGACGGCGCTCTCGACGTCGACGGGCGTCCCGTCACGGTGCTTGCCAAGAAGACGCCGTTCACCCATGAAGAAGAGCTGGCGGTCAGCGCGCATCTCGCGGGATATCCCAACCTGATTCCGCTCTACATGCCTTCGTTAGCTACTACAGTGGGGCCAGAACCGCAGGGCGCAAAGCCGTTTCGCGATCTCATCTGGTCGCAGAATCCCGAGAAATTCGCGGCCAGCTACATCTATAACGTCGAACCGGTCTACGACAACGCGCCCTTCTTCTTCTTCACGCTGAAGCCCAGCCAGCTGCTCGGATTCGGGAACAGCAATGCCATCGACTGGAAGGTGAACATGGGCGTGCTCGTATTGCTCATGCTTCTGTTGATCTCCGCTCTCGCGGTGTTGTTGTTTCTCATCCTCCCTTTGCTGGCGGTGAAAGCGCCCTCAGGCAGCAATCGCTGGTTACCCTTGCTCTATTTCGTGGCAATCGGCCTGGGCTACATTGCGCTCGAGATCACTATGATCCAGCGCTTGGTTTTATTCCTCGGTCATCCCATTTACGCCATGACCGTGGTTGTCTTCCTGATGCTGCTTTCCAGCGGCGCAGGCAGTTTTGCATCGCGACACTGGCTGCGGCAGCCTTCACAAGTCTGGAAAGCTTTGCTGGTGGTGATTGCGCTGCTTGGCCTGTACTTGTGCGGACTATCAGCGGTGCTGCACAGGTTTGTCGGCTCTTCCTTCAGCGTCAAGCTCATGCTCAGTGCGTTGATGCTGATCCCCCTGGGCTTTGCCATGGGCATGCCATTTCCCAGCGGCCTGCGGATGCTTTGCGAGTCACGATCTGACGACAACCTTGTCGAGTGGGCATGGGCTATTAATGCCGCATCCAGTGTTCTGGGCTCAGTCTTGGCCATGACCGTGGCGATTCAGTTTGGATTGCTGGTGACACTCGAGGGCGCGGCCCTGGCCTATGTTCTTGCGCTTCTGCTGTTACCGCGAGTGCGGCATGCATGACAGCATCTAGAGAGCTGACTGATTGCACCGCATTTGCTATGATTCGTTTTTTCCACAGTTTGGCCGGCGGACGGTTACATTGCTTGGGGCCTGCCGTCGTTGTGAAGCATCGAATGCAGCCAGAGGAGCCAGTTGCCTAGTCAAAGCCAGGTAAAGTGGGCACAATTGAGAGTGGGATTGACGGTGATCTTCGCCGTCGTAGTGCTGGCTGTCCTCATCTTCCTCATGACGGGCACGGGCGGCTTATTCACGCCCAAAATTGTTATCAGGTCTTATTTCGATAACGCTGGAGGCATTCGTGTCGGTGCCCCGGTTGCATTGCAGGGCGTGACGGTCGGCAATGTGAGCGCCGTTCGGGTCGTCCCCGATCACGGACCCACTCCGGTCGAAATCGACATGAAGATCGTTAAGAAATTAGCCGCCGACATCCCCAACGAGGCAGTTTCGAGCATTGCGAGTGTGGGTGTGCTGGGCGAGGCATACATCGATATCGACCGTACCAAGGCTTCGGGGCCGCCCGTTAAAGATGGCGATGTCCTCAAAATTCGCGACACTCCCGACATTATGGATGTGGTCCGGTCCAGCCAATCGAGCTTGCAGAATATCGACACGCTCGTGCGGCGCATCGATCGCATCGTCAGTTTCGTTGAAAGCGGACAAGGTTCCATCGGTCACCTGATCTACGATCAATCGCTCTACAACCGTCTGAACTCCACGCTGTCGGAGGTGCAGACGATGGTCAACCAGATCAGCAGCGGCCAGGGTTCCATCGGCAAGTTGGTGGTGAGCGACGAACTCTATCAGAAGGCGAACACAGCGGTCGATAACCTCAACGGAGTCATTAATCAGATCAACAGCGGCCAGGGCTCAGTCGGCAAGCTGATCAAAGATCCGGCTCTGTATAACAACGCAAACGAAACCGTCGCGAACTTGAATAAGTTGACCACGGAGATGAATCAGGGCAAGGGTGCACTCGGCAAGCTCGCTAAGGACGAGGAGTTCGCGCGCAAACTGGATAACACCATCACCAAGCTGTCACTGATTATGGATCAGATCGAATCCGGGCAGGGCACCGCGGGCAAGTTCATCAAGGATCCGTCTCTCTATGTGAACGCCGACCAGATGCTGATCGAGACACGCAATCTGTTGAGCGCGGTTCGCCAGGACCCGAAGAAGTACCTCACCATCAAGCTGAAGGTATTCTAAGCCGCGCAGGTCCTCTGCCCGCGCGGTTCGCTATAATCCCGAGTTCATACAATTTGGAGTCATCGATGACTGATTTGCAGGGGCATGTCGCACTTGTAACCGGAGCGTCGCAGGGTATCGGTCGAGCCTGTGCGCTGGAACTTGCGGCTCGCGGCGCGACCGTGGCGCTCGCGGCTCGCAACGAACAGAAGCTGGCTGCGGTTGCGAGCGAGATCACGGCAGCCGGAGGCCATGCCGCCGTTTTCAAAATGGATGTCGGCAACGAAGAAGAGATCAAAGCGGCGATCAAGGCCGTAATCGTCCAGTTCGGCAAGATTGACATTCTCGTAAACAACGCCGGCATCACGCACGACCAACTTGTTCTGCGCATGAAACGGGCCGACTGGGATAGCGTCATCAACACCAACCTGACCAGCGCCTACCTGTGCACGCAGGCAGTGCTCAGCTCCATGATGAAGCAGCGCTGGGGACGCGTCATCAATATCGCCAGCGTCTTCGGACAGACAGGCCAGATCGGCCAGGCAAATTACGCGGCGTCGAAAGCCGGTCTGATCGGACTGACCATGGCGATCGCGCGCGAGGTCGGATCGCGGAACATCACCGTGAATGCCGTGGCTCCGGGATTCATTGAAACCGCCATGACCGCGGACTTGCCGCGAGAGTTGAAGACCAAAGTTGACACCATGATCCCACTAGGCCGCCCGGGACGCGACGTGGAAGTGGCGAAGGCTGTGGCATTTCTCGCGTCAGAAGACGCGTCGTACATCACCGGGCACGTGCTCAACGTGAACGGCGGCATGCTGATGGGGTAAGTGCTCGCCGATATGCAAGTACACACAGAAACACCGACCTACGTGCAAGTGCCCCAATCGACACGCTTCGTCGTCTTTGTGCTTGCCCTATTTTCGGTGGTGCTGGGATGGTCAGCGATTCATCCGCATGACTACTTCACATGGTTCCTAGAGGTGGCTCCGGCGCTGATCGGTCTGGCAGTTCTGGCGATCACCTATCCGAAATTTCGCTTCACCAACCTTGTCTACGCGCTGATCTGTGCCCAGGCAATCATCTTGTGTATCGGCGGTCATTACACGTATGCTCGCGAGCCAGTTTTTAACTGGATTCGCGATCACTGGCACCTCAGCCGAAATTACTACGATCGCGTCGGTCACTTTGCCCAGGGCTTCGTGCCCGCAATGATCGCTCGCGAAGTATTTATCCGGCGTAGGATCGTGAAGCGCGGCGGATGGATGTTTTTCATCGTCGTATGTGCTTGCCTGGCGATCAGCGCAGCTTACGAATTGGTGGAATGGCGAGTGGCTGTAGGAACAGGCTCGCGCGCCGATGATTTCCTCGGAACGCAAGGCGACAATTGGGACACTCAGGAAGACATGGCGACCGCACTGGTCGCGTCGATCCTGGCTCTGGTCAGTTTGGGTCGCGTTCATGACCGTCTTTTGCGACAATATAGCCCAGAGACAAACGTACCTCCGGTGCACGTATGCTGAGAATCTTTCAGGCCGACCTTCCGCAACACATCACTGCGGCGCGAGAACTTTTTCTCGAGTACGCCAAGTCGCTCGACTTCGATCTTGGTTTTCAGAATTTCGACGACGAAGTCGCCACGCTGCCCGGCAAGTATGTCCCGCCGCTCGGCCGGCTCTATCTTGCCGAACAGGACGGAAGCTACGCGGGCTGCGTCGCTCTGCGACCATTAGAAGATCTGACGTGCGAGATGAAACGCCTCTACGTGCGTCCTGAACATCGGCGCAAAGGCGTGGGCCAAGTGTTGGCCGAAGTCGCTATCCAGGAAGCGCGCCGCATCGGTTATCGCCGGCTGCGGCTGGATTCCATCGAGCGCGAGATGCGGGAAGCAGTGGCACTCTATCGCTGGTTCGGATTCCAGGAAATTGAGCCCTACACGCAAAACCCCGTGCCCGGCGCCATTTTCATGGAATTAGACTTGCAGCAGGCGCGCATCAGCATATAGCTTCTTACTCCGTCGGAAGCATCTAGTTTCCGACCAAGATCATCATCAGGGGTGAATGATGAAGCCGCTTATAGTCCTCGCCGCCGTCCTTCTACTCGTTTCCACAGCATTTTCTGCTACCACCGGTAAGGACGTCACCTATAAGAGCGGTGACGAAACCGTAAAAGGCATTCTCTACGTGCCTGAAGGTAAAGGTCCGTTTCCGGCGCTGGTTGCGATCCACGAGTGGTGGGGGCTGAACGACTGGGTGAAGGAACAGGCCTCGAAGCTCGCGGACCAGGGATATGTGGTGCTCGCGGTAGATCTCTATCGCGGCAGCGTTGCCACTACTCCCGAACAAGCGCACGAAATCATGCGTGGAGTTCCCGACGATCGCGCCACCCGCGACCTGCTTGCGGCGTCTGCGTATCTGCGCTCGCTGAAGCAGGTGGATCCGGCGCGTGTGGGATCGATCGGATGGTGCATGGGCGGAGGTTATGCGCTTGATCTGGCCATTCACGATCCGAAACTTGCGGCAACGGTGATCAACTACGGACACCTCGCGACAGAGGATGCGACGCTGAAGCAAATCAATGCGCCCATTCTGGGAATCTTCGGAGCGCAGGATAAGGGCATTCCCCCCGACGCCGTTCACAAGTTTGAACAGCAGATGAAAGGCCTGAACAAGAGTGTCGAAGTGGTAATCTTCCCTGATGCCGGCCATGCCTTCGAAAATCCGAACAATAAGACCGGCTATCGCCCTGAAGATACGGCTAAAGCATGGACTGACACGGTCAATTTCCTCTCGCAAAAGTTGAAAAAAGGCGCGAGTTGACGCGCTTTGCGTGATTTTGTCCCGAAGCGAGATTTGCTTTCACTGGTTACTTACTTTCGTTTTGTACGTAAAAAAATAGGCTTGCAACACGGTTGTACTCTGGTTACTATTCAGCACCCCCTAAAATGAATGCCGGCGCACCCACCACGATGAACATAGGCGAGACGATCCGAAACTTCCGTTTGCAAAAAGCTTTATCGCAAGGCGACATTGAAAAGCGTACGGGGCTGCTGCGCTGCTATCTCTCGCGCGTGGAGAACGGCCACACCATTCCATCGCTCGACACTTTGGCGAAGATCGCCAACGCGATGGACGTGCCTCTTGCCAGCTTCTTTTCCGATCACGAATCGGATGGGAACGGTAATCGCAGTTTGCCGCAACTCAGCGACGATCAGGTGCGCTTCCTGAATCAAGTGCGCCGCTATTCTTCCGGCTTGAACGAGAGCGATCGCAAACTCGTTCTGCAGATGGTGAAGAAGATGGCCGCCAGCACCGGCAAGTAACTCCTCGAATTCCGCGAGCTCTACTGCCGAAGCCGCCCATTGCCATGAGCGGTTCTCATATGCCGTATTCTCTGCGGCGCTATGGCTCTCCTAGTCCCCCGCAACCGAGCCATCCGACCATCGTTCAACCGGCAATAGAAAAACTGTGACCTGCTCCAACGAATCCTTGAATCCAAACATGGGAGAACCCGCCATCCCCGCACCCCAGGCAGCCGGATCAGTTGCAGGGACGAAAAACATCAGGTGTGGATGCCAGTGACCATCGCGATCGTTCAAGTATCCCTGCTTTGAGAGCATGTAGCACATCGCGCCGGGTTCCGGTGTCCCGAGTTGTTTGGCCTCAATTGCAGCTTTCATCTTGTCGACCATTTCAGTCTTCGAAACACCAGCCAGTGCCCAATCGGTCTTTTTGAGTATGTGTGGCAGGTCCGATTCCGCGGCTGCCGCATTGAAGCATATCGGGGCGCGCAGTTTGGGATTCCAGAACTCGGGGTCGTCGAGGCTAGCGGCCCACGACCGCACAACCACGCACACGAATCCGTTCGTTCCCTCGATTGCTGTCTCGTAACCTTTGCTTCCGAGCACCAGGACTTTTGCGTCACCCGAGATGGACTTCGGGGCGGCACTCTGCGCCAGAACGATTTCGGCATTCCGATCTGTAATGAGATATTGGTCGAGAGGCGCCATCTTTGGATAGAGGCTGCTCTTGCCACCTTGCCCGAGCGCCGTGCTTGCCAGGAAAAGCATCGCGATCAACGCAGTCGAGGTTCTGCTTTGCCATCGAGTCATAAACTGCTCCTCTCCAGATTCCAAAAATTGTTCCTGCTCTAGATCCGTGGTTTCTGGGCCATCCAGTTTCCCTAAGCCTACAGGTACCGTGATTCGAGCGCAATCTATATTGGTATCAATATAATGGTGGTGCCCATGGTGGCAATGAATACCAGGTTCAGCGTATAGGTATATTGATGCCGACAGTTCAGCGTCCATCCTTCGAGACCACCCTCCTTGTCCGCGATTCCTGTCTCTGTCTTCATGTGCAGCGGGCAGCAAGAGCGCTGGCGCGTCGCTTTGACGAAGCGCTACGCCCGGTTCAACTGACAAACGGTCAATTCTCTCTACTGATGTCACTGAACCGGAAGGAGCCTCCGGGGATGAAGGCAGTCGCCTCGCTACTCGCAATGGATCAAACGACTTTGACGGCCGCGGTGAAGCCACTGCAGCGTCGCGGCTTACTCAAAATCACAACGGATCGAGCCGACCGTCGAGCTCGAGTCATGAAGCTGACTGCAAAAGGGAAAAGGCTGCTAGCGCGTGCTGTTCCGATCTGGAAGACTACTCACGCAGCGGTTGAGAATCTTCTGTCGGACAGCGATCCGAATCGCTTTCGCAAAGACCTGTGGTCGCTCTCGCAACGCCAGGGTATCGATTGAATTCATTCAAGGAAATTTCGAAGTAACGGTGGCGATCGCCTTCTGTGTGGCCAGTTGCTGGTGATTCGGCATTGCGGGCGCAACTCCGAATTTCGCGAGCTCCAGACCCCGGATCCCGTATAGGGGGGAGGGGTGAAGCTGGGTACATTGAAAACAAAGGAACTCTCCGTCGGACGTGAGATCTGTCCGTCGGATTGGCCTCGGACCATCCGTCGGAGTATGCGACGGAGGAATGCGGTGGCCCTTCAGTCGATCGGTCTGTTAATCCATCCATTTCTATTGTGACAAATTGAGTGGCAGCTACTAGACACTTTCGCGAGATTTATTTCTGGCGTGGAATGAGGAAGTTGGGAGGATTGTCGGGGATTTTGGGGGCTTGACAACGTTTCGCGGCTAGAGCACTTGGTGGAACAAATCCTTCCACCTCGGAGTCATTTAATCGGATAATGACTCCTCGTTTTTCGACGCGGTGATTGTAAGCATTGACTGGGAAAGAACCCCGAACGCCTATGGATTCCAGCCTATAATGCCTTGAATTGTCGGGAGCCGATAGATGCAAACTTTCTCCGCGTTCGAGTTCCGGCGCGCTTTCGCCCTTCTTTTGGTTATCAGTATTTCCGTCGCAGTGCTTGCTCAATCTGATCAGGATCAACATCCTGTAGCGGCAACCGTGCCCGCTCAAGAGCCCGAGTCGAGTGTGCGTACTACCGTCTCCGAGGTGCTCCTTGATGTTGTGGTCCGCGACAAGAAGGCTCACATCATCCGCGATCTGCGTCCCGAAGAAGTTCAAGTGTTGGAAGATGGTGTTCCCCAGAAGCTGCGGCAATTCGAGTTTTTTGACGGTCACACGACACTTCAGGCGTTAGCGGCAACAACGCCTGCGGTCCCAACCACATCTCCGGTGGGTACATCGGTCACGCCCCGAGACGTCAACGAATTGCGCGACATCAGCGTCGTTTCGATGGTGGTTGCGAGCCTGGACCCCCGGGGACGCAAACTCGCATTGGATGTCATGCGCAAATTCATCAAGGACGAGCTGCAGCCTAATACCTATGTCGGCGTTTTCCGGCTGGATTTCGGACAACTGTGGCCTGTGCAGTCATACACAAACGATGCCGAAATGATCTCGAATGGAGTGGAGCGGGCAGTGCGCGCAACCTCATCCACTCCGGTCGCTCAGGCCAGCGGGAGCCCCGGCGTACCTGGGTCGGAAAACGCGCCCGGCGATCAAGGCCCAGAGAATCCCGTCGCACCGGGCCCCACGACGAGCCAGGCCGGAGCCGTGGTGACGGGCCCGGCCGCCGCCATTGCCGGCCTTATGGAACTCGACTGGGCAAACGAAGTGCAGGACGTCTACCAGGCGAGCATGAACTACTTGTGGCCGCTGCAGAAACTCGTGCAATCGCAGGCCGATATCCCGGGACGGAAGGTCGTTCTTCTGTTCACGGCGGGGCTACCGGTAAATGCTGACACGCACGAACTACTCAGAACGCTGATTAGTAGAGCGAATCGTTCCAACGTCAGCATCTACGCGGTGGATGCTCGGGGCTACGAGCAATACCATGCGGACACTCGTGGACAGACGCAGAGCACGGACTTGGCAAACCCCCGGCGCTTGCTGGCCAAAGCCACACAAGAGAGCATGAACCAGCAACTCGCCGTTGGCAGAGGGGGCGACCAGACCGTCACGCCTTCACAAGTCATGGCGCCCGAACTCGCCGAGACCTCGATTCATGCCGATACCCGCGGAAATCTCGCCGAACTGGCAGAGGGCACCGGAGGCGCGTTGCTGCCGGATTCTCTCGATCTGCGCGAACCGCTGCGACGGGCCATGGAGGACGTGCGCACGCATTACGAGGTGAGCTATTCGCCGCACGATCCCGTCACCGACGGAAGCTTCCGGAAGATCGAGGTGAGGGTCTCGCGTCCAGGAGCCAGGGTTTTTGCGCGCAGTGGGTACTACGCGTTGCCGCTAGTGAATGGCCGCCAGATCTATCCATTCGAAATGGCAACGCTGAAGGCGCTCAATACCAAGCCGCGGTTGCATCAATTTGGTTTTCACGCCACCGCGCTGCAGTTTCGGCCCGGGCCGGATCGAACCCAGATGACATTTGTCTTTCAATCATCGTTGCGAGATCTCGCGACCAGCAAAGACAAACAGTGGATTAAGGTGCACGTGTGCGTAACCGCGTTGATCAGAGATGACCAAGGCCAGATAGTCCAGAAAATTAGCAAGGACATTCCCTATGAATTGCCGGCGGCAAAGACGGCCGAATTGCAGCGAGCTGTAGTGAGCTTCACAACGCCGTTCCTGCTGACACCGGGTCGTTACACCCTTGAGACCGCCGCAGTGGATCGGGAGAGTATGAAGGCGAGCGTAAGTCGCTCGGTGCTCGTGGTGGAACCGGCCTCGCCGCTGTCTATGAGCGATGTGGCATTGATTCGGCGGGTGGACTCCATTGAAGGACCGGAGAGCGTCCCGGATCCGCTCCAGGCGCGAGGCGGAAAAGTCACACCGGAACTGTCGGATGTCATCTCGCGTGAAGCAGGCGGACAACTCACGTTCTACGCGGTCGCTTACCCAACGGCTCCGGTTGACGCGCCGGTTGATGTGGACCTGGAGATTTGGCGGGATGGGCAGCTCGTATTTCGAAGTCCTGCGAGTTCGGTACCGCCAGATGCGAGCGGTGCAGCACCAATCCTGGCGAGCGTGCCAATGGAACACTTGCCGGCTGGCCAATATGAGGCGCGAGTTTCATTCCAATACAAGGGTCAGAGGACGACGAAAATGACAGCCTTCACAGTCGCGGCGGGTAGTTAGCCTCGCAGCCCGAGGCGTTTCTTTTCGGCGGCTGCCTGCGGCGTGTCGTTGGGATCGAAGCTCACGGTGAGTACGTCGTAGTCTTTGCATCCCGAGTAAACAAAAAATTGTGCAGCTCCGCATCGGACGCAGAGCTCCAGAGGTGGATGCGAGAGGTCGCACGGTGTTGCGGTGAGACATACGGCATCGGCCCACCCTACGCCGCCTTATCCATCTCGCCTAACGCCATCACCGCCAGCTCCAGCCGATCGCGCGCCCCGGTTTTATCGAAGATGCTTTGCAGATGACGCTTTACCGTGTTCTCGCTGATCTTGAGTTGTTCGGCGATGTCGCGGTTCCGCAGCCCAGAGGCAACGAGGCTCGCGATCTGACGTTCGCGTTCGGAGAGTCGCTGGATCGAGCTCGGCGGTTGCGTGGTCTCTCCGGCCATGGCAGTCAGCACCTGCTGCGCGATCTCAGGAGGGAACCAAAGCTCGCCCGCCGCTACGGCCCGAATGGCCGAGAACAAGTGTTCGAGATCGTCGCCCTTGAGCACCAATCCACGGGCGCCCAGTCGAACCACTTGAAGGTAGTCGGAGTGGCTATCCGATCCGGTAAGCACCACCGCAGCCACGCGGCTGCCTTCGCGATCCAGCACGCGGAGAACGTCGAACCCGCTTTCTTCCGGCATAAACAAATCAAGCAGCAGAACGTGAGGATGCTTCTCCTGCACGAGTCTGAGGGCTTCGGTGCCGTTTCCCGCTTTGCCCGACACTTCGAATCCAGGTTGAGTAGCTAGCAGTGCGGCCAGGGACTCCCGCAACACCGCATGATCGTCGGCAACAACGATTTGAATATTCTCTGACATGGGAAAATCTCCCGTTCACGGGATGGCCGGGAGCACTAGTTGTGAGATGTGACTAAAGTGCTACGGGGTTTGCAGTGATACGTAGTAACCCGTGTTATAGTCCCGGCTGTCGCCTCGCACGAGGCCAAACCCGGAGTGCGCTTGACGGTTGATGACGAACTGAACCAGCTCGAGGACGCCATGCGTCGCCTGAAGATCGAGTACGACATCTTCTTCGGCGGCGGATCGAAACGAGCGCCCGCCGACCTGGAATGGCGTGTTACATCTTTGTTGAGGAAGCTGAGCGACTCGCAGCGCCTCAGCGTCTCTCAGCGTTTCCGGTACAACTCCATTCAGCAGAAGTATGCGATCTTCAGCGACTTGTGGCGCCAGAAATCCAAGATCAAGGAAGAAGGCTACCGCCGGTCCCAGGACGCTTTGCTGGCGATCCAGGGGCTACGCACGGCCGAGGAGCACCAGGCAGCCAAAGAGCTAAAACACAAGGTCGGCGCGCTCGATAAGCCATTCAAGATTGACGTTTCCGATCCCACCAAAGAGCAGGAGCACCTCAAGTCACTGTATTCGGCTCTCTCCAATGCAAAAAAACACGCTTCCGAGGGCGGTGACTCAACCAACTACGAAGCTTTCCGCGAATTCGTGATGAAAAAGACGCAGCAGATCCGCAAACAGTATTCCTGCGACGCCGTCGAGTACCAGGTAGAGCTGAAGAACGGCCGCGTAAAGCTGATGGCAAAGCCGAAGAAGTGATTAATTGTTAGTTGGCAGAAGCGGTGGGCACTCAGCACTAACTACTAATCACTAATTACTTATTACTGCCCCGCTAACCACTGCCTCTGTAACCCTGCTCACATTCCCCGCACACCCAGTTGCTTTAAGCTGATCTCGACGGAGATCCCATGGAAACTCTCGAGCGTGCGATCGTGTGGCGGAATCTGCTAACCGGCGGGACGGAATACTTCGAACTGCGGCGCCAGGGCGACTGCCACATTCTCCGCGGCAAAATTGTTTCGGTGCTCGAGCCAGCGCAGCCGCTCTTTGTTTCCTACGAGATCGCCTGCGATGAGAAGTGGCACACGCGGCGAGCGCAGATCCTGCAAGTGAGCGCTGGGGAACAGCGGGAGCTGAAGATCGAAGTCTCCGGTACCGATTGGACGGTGAACGGGAAACTCGTCCCAGAACTGCAGGGCTGCATTGATATCGATCTGAGTGCCAGCCCCTCCACCAACACTTTGCCTCTCCGTCGTTTGCAGCTGCAGCGCGGCCAATCGCAGCCGGTCACGGCGGCCTGGATACGCTTCCCCAGCCTGGAAGTTGCAACCCTGCAGCAAACCTACAAGCGGATGGACGACACTCGTTATTGGTATGAAAGCGCGACCGGCTTTACTGCCGAGATTCGCGTTGACGCCTGTTCTGTCGTCTTCGACTATCCGGGTGTTTGGACGCGAGTGGCGCAAAACCACTTATCAGTTGCTTGTTGTTAGCTGTCAGAAAACACCGGCACTCAGCTATCTGTGCTCAGCTTTCAGTCAAAAATCGATCGAGCGCGAGAACAACGCTTTGCAAGAATCGACTTGATATATTGGAAGGTTGCAGGTTGTCGCCTGTTCGCGCCAGTGCACCGGTCCTCCTGACAACCGACAACTGACAACTAGCAACTGGGGTTAAACCATGGCGAAAGTGCAACGCGCAATTCTAAGCGTCACCGATAAAACCGGGTTGGTTGAGTTTGCCCGCGAACTGCAGAAGCTGGGCGTAGACCTGGTCTCGACCGGCGGCACCGCCAAGCTGCTGCGCGAGTCCGCGATCCCGGTGAAGGATATCTCCGAGCTTACCGGCTTTCCGGAGATGCTTGATGGCCGCGTGAAGACGCTTCATCCCAAGGTCCACGGCGGAATCCTCCACCGGCGCGCCCTTGCGGAACATCGCGCCACCATCGCCGAGCACGGCATTCCGCCTATCGATATGGTGGTGGTGAATCTTTACGCATTCGAGAAGACCGCAGCCAAGCCTGGCGTGGCCTTCGAAGAGATCATCGAGAACATCGACATCGGCGGCCCTTCCATGATTCGCTCCGCCGCGAAGAATTTTGAAGACGTCGCCGTGGTTACCTCGCCCTCCGACTATGGCGCCATCGCGGAAGAGCTGAAATCGAATCACGGCGAGCTCTCGCGCGAAACCAAATGGAAGCTGGCGCAAAAGGCCTTTGCCACCACTGCCGCTTACGACTCCGCCATCGCCTCGACCCTCGGACAGATTTCGCACGACGGAGCCGCGGCGCAGGCCGGTTTTCCCGCGGTGCTGCGCCTCAGCTACAAGAAAGTGATGGACCTGCGCTACGGCGAGAATCCGCATCAGAAGGCTGCGCTCTATGCCGACAACTCGAATGCCGGCATCGCGCACGGCCGTCAGCTTCAGGGCAAAGAGCTTTCCTACAACAATTTGGTCGATCTGCAAGCCTGCTGGGATCTCGCGCAGGAGTTCGACAAGCCTGCGGTGGCCATCATCAAGCACACCAACCCTGCCGGGTGCTCGACCGCCGACAAACTGGTGGACGCCTATCGCAAGGCGCTCGAAACCGATCCGGTCTCAGCCTTCGGTGGCGTGATTGGCGTCAACCGTCCCATTGACGGCGCGGCTGCAGCAGAGATGGCCAAGCTGTTTGTCGAAGCAATTGCGGCGCCCGGATTCGATGAAGCTGCCCGCGAGGCCTTTGCCAAGAAAAAGAACCTGCGCCTGGTCGAGGTCACGCCTGCTCCTCCGGGTCCAGTGATCAAGAACGTTTCCGGCGGCGTTCTGGTCCAGGATCCCGACGTTTATGCCCTGAAAGACGGCGAGCTAAAAGTTGTCAGCCAGCGCCAGCCCACTCCGGAAGAAATGCGCGCGTTGAAATTCGCCTGGATCGTTTGCAAGCACGTGAAGTCCAATGCCATCGTCTACGCGCGCGATGGGCAGACGGTTGGCGTTGGCGCCGGTCAGATGAGCCGAGTCGACTCCGCCAAGATCGGCGCCATGAAGGCCGTCCTGCCGCTAAAAGGCACCGTCGCCGCGTCGGACGCGTTCTTTCCGTTTCCCGACGGTGTCGAGGAGATCGCGCGGGTTGGTGCCACCGCGGTTATCCAGCCCGGAGGCTCGGTCCGAGACCCCGAGGTCATCGACGCCGCCAATCGCCTGGGACTGGCGATGGTGTTTACCGGCGTGCGACACTTCCGGCACTAGAAATCGGGGAATCGGAGGATTGGTAATCGGGTAATCGAAACACAAACGGTCTATGGTGTGCCAGCCAGCGTCTGCAGAAGAGCTAGTTACGATTCCCCGATCACCATTTACCCGATTCCCCGATCTCAAGTGTCTCAGCCAGAACGACTTTTAAGCTGCTGCTGGGTTGTTACCTCCGGTTGCGGAGCGGCTCTCGTAACTTGGTGTCGTAGGCAATCCCCTGTAAAATAGGGTGAGACGGACCCGCGCTGTTGGGCATCCAACATTCGTTGGCGTGGCCACTGCCACAAGGCTCTCATGGACATTCGTAAACCAGCCCTTTTGCTGGCGTTTGCTGTCGCAGTCCCAGTCTTTGCACAGACTGGCAGCAATGCCCCGACCACCACCCCGGATGCACAGAGTGCGCCCCCAGCCGCTAGCGCAAATGCTGCTGGTAGTGGCGCTTCCACCGAGCCCAAAAAGGTTCCCGATCGCGCTCAGGCGTATTACCACTATTCCCTCGCTCATATGTACGAGGAACTGGTCTCCATCTATCAGAGCAGCGAGTTCGCGAATAAGGCGATCGAAGAATATCGCCTCGCAATCCAGAACGATCCTGGTTCAGAGTACCTGAACTCTGGCCTGGCCGAGCTCTACGCCAAGACCGGGCGCATCAGCGATGCGGTGGAAGAAGCGCAGGACATCATCAAGCGCGATCCCAACAATCTGGATGCCCGTAAGCTACTTGGACGTATATACCTGCGCGGGCTTGGGGACCAGCAGAGCACGCCGCAGTCACAAGAGATTCTGAAGCGCGCCATCGAGCAGTACGAGCAGATCGTACGCATCGAGCCCAACAACATCGAGAACCACATGTTGCTCGGCCGCCTCTATCGCCTGAACAACGACATGTTGAAGGCAGAGAACGAGTTCAAGACTGCCGTTGCGCTGCAGCCGAATTCCGAAGAAGCCGTCACCATGCTCGCTTATCTCTACAACGAGGAAGGCGACTCGAAGCGCGCGGCGCAGGTTCTGAATGCGGTTCCCGAGGTCGATCGCAGCTCGAAGATCTATTCGGCGCTGGGTTACACCTACGAGCAGCAGCACGATTACAAGAACGCAATCGTCGCTTATCGCGCCGCTGTCAATCAAGACAAAGACAATCTGGAAGCGATGCGCGGTCTTGCGCAAAGCCTGCTGAATGACAATCAGACAGACGCCGCGCTCGACACGTTCAAGCAGATCGTGGATAGCGATCCGCATGACGCGCAAAGCTACATGCGTATCGCGGAAGTCTACCGCCGCACCGGACGTTACGATCTTGCGCTCGACGCGCTGAAGAAAGCCGGCGCTGAGCTCCAGGATTCGGTGGAAGTTCCGTTCAACGAGGCGGTGATCTATCAGGCTGAAGGGAATTACGATCAGGCTGCGCAGTTGCTGACGCAATTGCTGAAGAAGAGTGAGAAACCCGACGGCAGCTACAGTTCCAGCGAACGGAACAATCGTTCAATCTTCCTGGAGCGTCTTGGCAGCGTTTATCGCGATCAGAACAAGACGCAACTCGCGGTCGACACGTTCCACAAGGAGATCGATCTCGGAGACAAGGATACGTCCGTACGCGCGTATCAGCAGATCATCGATACCTACCAGAATGCGAAGGATTGGAAGTCTGCGACGGCAGCTGCGCAGGAAGCCGTTAACAAATATCCAGACGATCGCAACCTGAAGTACGTTCTTGCCGGACTGACCGCCGATTCCGGCCAGCCCGATGCAGCCATTGCCCAGGTGAAGGCGATGCTGAAAGGCACGCCTGAGGATCGCGACACCTACATCACGCTGGCGAATATGTACGCGCGGTTGAAGCGGTATCCCGAAGCGGAAGACGCTGCCAACCACGCAGTTCAGCTTTCCACCAAGCCTGAAGACAAGGACGACGCTCAGTTCACGCTCGCCTCCATCTACGAGCGCGAAAAGAAGTACGACCAGTCGGAACAGCTCTTCAAGCAGCTGATTAACTCGAACCCAAGTAACGCCGCCGCACTGAATTATCTCGGCTACACGCTTGCGGATCGCGGCCTGCGCCTCGACGAAGCGTTGGGATACATCAAGCGTGCTGTCCAGCTCGAGCCGCAGAATGGCGCGTACCTGGATTCGCTCGGATGGGCCTATTTCAAGATGGGCAACTACGACATGGCCGAAGACTATCTGCAGAAAGCCGTGAGTAGCTCCCACAACGATCCGACTGTGCTCGATCATCTTGGCGACGTGTACCAGAAGACAGATCGCCTGAAGCTGGCCGCAGCCCAGTGGGAACGCGCATTGCACGAATGGTCGAAGACAGTCTCAGCCGAAGTCGATAGCAACGATGTCGCCAAGGTCCAGAAGAAACTGGATGCCGCGCGCGTGAAACTCGCTCGCGAGAACGGCGCATCGCCTACGCAAAAGCCGTAGTTGTGGCGGCAGCGACTGTTGTGTTCAAAATGGGGTAGCTTGTAGCAGGTAGCTCGAGATTGCAGCTGCTGGCTGCAAGCTGCCCCATAGCTCTTTGGGGGTTAGTGCGGATAAACAGCCGCGATCCTTGAATGCTCTAGCAACTGCCAACTGGTACACTGCTCTCATGCTCGCCCCTTATGCTGTGCGAGTCGAGCAGTCGCGCGGACGCCGCTATCCGGAACCGCCGCATCCCTATCGCAACGACTATCAGCGTGACCGCGACCGCGTGATTCACGCGCGGGCTTTCCGGCGACTGGAAGATAAGACTCAGGTATTCACCGGCCGCCTCTCCGATCACTTCCGCAATCGTCTGACGCATACGCTCGAGGTTTCGCAGATCTCGCGTACCATCGCCGGGCAGCTTCACCTGAACACCGATCTGGTCGAGGTGCTGGCGCTGGTGCATGACATCGGCCATCCTCCGTTTGGACACGCTGGCGAACAGGCGCTCGATCAGGCGATGCGTGCGCAGGGACTCTTCTTCGATCACAATTTGCATGCACTGCGCATCGTCGAGGATTTCGAGCTGCGCTACGCAGCGTTTCGCGGACTGAATCTTACCTTCGAAGTGCGCGAAGGCATCATCAAGCATTCACATGATTACGATGCTGCCACACATCCCGAACTCGCCGAGTATCTGCTGGATCAGCGTCCTCCTCTGGAAGCGCAGCTGATCGATCTGACCGACGAGGTCGCCTACAACACGGCTGACCTCGACGATGGCTACGAGGCGCACATCCTGACTGTCGAAAAGATTCGCGCCGGCTTGCCGCTGTTCGCGCGCAGTTTCGAGGAAGCGCAGCGACTCTATCCCGATGCGATCGAAAAGCTGCAATTCAACGAGGCACTGCGGCGGATGCTGAATCGCATGGTCACCGACTTGATCACGAATACGCAGCGCCGCATCACCGCCAGTGGCGTTCAGACGCTCGAAGACGTTCGTCGGCATCCGGAGCGCCTGGCCGCGTTCAGCGCGGAAGTCGACGAAGAGCGCCGCCAGGCCAAGCAGTTCCTGTATCGCAATCTCTACTACAGCGAAGAATTAGTCGAACGCAAGGAGCACGGCGAAGAAGTGGTGCTGGAATTGTTTGCGCATTGGCTGGCGCATCCAGAAGACCTGCCGCGTACCTACCAGGAGAAAGCGCGGACCGAAGCAGAGCCGCTGGCACGCGTGGTCTGCGATTACGTCGCGGGCATGACGGATCACTTCATTCTGGATCAGCACAAGCGGTACTGCGGGTGAGGCGCAAGGTGTGATTGCAATGTGAAGTTGTTGGGTGCCCCGTCCTATTGGCCTTCTGTTGGCGAAAGGGCGGGGTCAGAAAGTGCGTACCTTGGCACCCTGATTACTTCGCCTGTAACTGCTCGCTTACCTGCGTCAGGTTTCCCGCCTCCACCTGCACGATCTTCGTGATCGCGTAGTATCCGTCCATGCTCAGACGCACGCGATAGGTTCCCGGAGCGACTGGGAAGCGGAACGGAGTCGCGCGTGGCACGGGAATGTCATTGACCGTGATCTGTGCGCCGACCGGATTGGTGCGAATCTGTAGCCCGCCTTTGCCCGCGGGAAGTTGCCCAGTCTTTTCGAAGGTTCGCCATGCGGCCAATCTGGTTTTTTGGCGTCCCAGCATGTCGCCCTGGATTTCCAATTCCGGTGACACATTCAATGTCTGGCCCGCGCCGGCGTCGGTAAGCATTTCGGCTACGCGATAGCCCGCCTTTTGGAGCGCGACTTTGTGCTGTCCAGGATCGACGGAGATCGTTGCCGGTGTAGTCTGCCCGGTGGCGACGCCGTCCACGTAAATATCTGCGCCCAATGGATCGCTGCTGACCGCAAGCGATGCTTTTGTCGGCTTGGCCGCGGTGATCGCAGGCGATTTGTGGATCACGACCTCCGCCACCGGCTCCACTGACGCGGCCGTTTCAGTTGCGTGTGCGGCAGGTTTCACGGGGGCTATCTTGGTGGCCGTGGGCTGCGGCTGCGCAACAGAAGTCCCGATCGACGCTTGCGTTGCCGCCTGTACTTTCTGTTTTCTCGCAGCGTTCGCCAGTCCGAGTAGACCGATGGTCGCAAATAGCACGAGAGCGAAAACCATTCCCTGTCCAAACTTTTTCGCTGGAGCAGGTGCACGCCGTGCGATCACTAGCTTTGGAGGCGTCGCCGCAACCGTTCGTTCGACTACCAGCTCAGGTACCGCGACTCGTTCCTCCGAAGTGATACCGAGCACCACGGCTGGCGTAAACGCCGGTTCTGCTACCGCCACCGGAGTCAGAACCGCTGTCCCACTGATCGTGTTCTGTATGCCTGCTGCTGCACTCGAACCGGTCGCGGAAAAGAAATGCGTGGTTACGGCGGCCTGGTCAGCAGTTCCTGTCGTCAATTCGTTCGATAGCGTGAATGGATCTTCCAGCGCCGCTGCCATCGCCGATCCGCTCTGGTAGCGCTCGTCGGGCGACTTCGCCATCGCCTTGCCGATTACGGCGCTCATGCCAGAGGGAATCGACCCATCTAACTCGCGCGGTGGCGGAGGAACTTCATTAATGATCTTGTAGATGATCGTCGTGACGCTGTTCGCGTTGAACGGCTTCTCGCCGGTCAGCATTTCGTAGAGCATCACGCCGGTCGAGAACAGATCGGTGCGGCCGTCGAGCACGCGCCCGCGCACCTGCTCAGGCGACATATAGTTCGGCGTGCCCAGCACTTCGCCGGTATGCGTCAGTCCGGCTCCGGCCTTGGCGATGCCGAAGTCCATGATCTTCACCGTGCCATCACCGGCGATCATGATGTTGGCCGGCTTGATGTCGCGATGGATCACGCCTTTGTAGTGGGCGTAATCGAGGCCTTCACAAATCTGCGCGCCGATCCTCGCAGCTTCTTCCGGCGCAAGCGTCTTGCGATCCCGCAGCAGTCCCGCCAGCGTCGCGCCGGCAATGAATTCCATGGCTATGTAGAACATGCCATCGGCTTCGCCCGCGTCATAGATCGTGACAATATTGCGATGGTTCAGAACTCCGGCGGAGCGTGCTTCGTTCTGGAAACGGGCCAGCATGTCTTTACTGCTCGCGCCGTGGATATCGAGGCGCATCGTTTTCAGCGCCAGCGTGCGTCCGATGTTCGGATCGGTCGCCCGATACACGACTCCCATTGCGCCTTTGCCAAGCTCTCCGGTCACTACGTAGCGCCCAATCTTTTCGGGAGTCATCCGGCCCTCATCGACAAAAAGTGTCAAACAGACTGCTGCTACCGAGAAACACTGCAAGCATAGCCGCGTTCTCCCCGGTTTTGACCCGACAGGTGACTAAAGTACCTTGATAAACTCTGTTACCAACGGTGAGTGTCCTATGCCTCGAATGTTGATTGCTTTCGTGCTCTGTGCGTCGTTTGCCTGCGCACAGCAAGTTAGTCCCGCTGATTCCGAAAAACTCGCGATCCGCCATCTATTGCAGGCGCAGGTGGACGCCTGGAACGCGCACGATCTCGAAGGCTTCATGAAGGGATACTGGCGCTCGCCGGACCTCACGTTCTTCTCCGGCGCGAACGCGACCCAAGGCTGGCAGACCACGCTCGATCATTACCGCCAACGCTACCAGGGACAGGGAAAAGAGATGGGCAAGCTCGACTTCTTCGATCTGTATGTGGACCTGCTGGGAACGGATGCGGCCTTTGTGCGCGGACACTGGCACCTCGTAATGAAATCAGGCAAAGAAGAAGGCGGGCTGTTCACTCTAATATTGAAGAAATTCCCCGAGGGCTGGCGGATCGTGCACGATCACACGTCGTGACGGCGCGCACTGTCTCGGTGAGGCAAATGCCTAAAGGTGGTGAGATGAAAACAAGAACGATTCTGGTGACGTCAGTGTTGGCGTTCGTCTGCGGCTTGTGCCAGCAGTATTGGTTTTTTGTTTGTCATCACGAGCGTAGCGAGGGATCTGCAGTTCTTTTTGCTGACAGTGCCGCAACGTCGCACGCCATCATAGAAGCGCCACGGCTTCAGCGTGCCAACCGCGCTAGACCTATACCACTGCCGCAGCGCGCTGGATCTCGCTCACATCCACAAAGTTGGTCCGATAATCGCCGGTAAAGCACGCATCGCAATACGTGGTGTTCTCGCCCTCGGCGCAAGCCGCTTTTAGTCCTTCGACGCCGGAGAAGCCTGCTCCAGTGTTGTCAAGCACTATCGAAACTGTGGAGTTTGGCGGCAACGGTCGCATGTAGGTCGTATACGTAGCGGGAGGACATTGTGCTCTTAGGGGCACAATGAACGTGGCAGATAGGAGCAGGAGGAGCGCAACCCTCTTCATTGCCTTCCTCCTGAACTGCACGGCAAGGTGGCCGCTTCGCGGGCAAGATCAAGAACAGCGCCTTTCTTCATCATCCCTTCAAATTGATCAACGCGGGTCTTGTCCAGCGGAATGACGTTTTCGCCAGAGAGCACAAAGCCTGTCGGAGCACCAAGCGAGTAAGTTCCGACGCTCGACAACGATCGCAAGTAGAGAAGGGCTTCCTGCCCCGGATGAAATAGGGGGAATGCGTCGCTGACAGCGTACACGTGCCGTCCGTTAATGGTTAGCAGTCCGCCCGGACGAGTTATCGTGATGTTTTGACCTGCCGCAACAGGTGCGCTCCGGTCGCTCTTGACGACTTCTTCAACCGTGAAATCCAAGTCACTGTATATGTATCCCAGATCTTCGGTCGGGTATGACGTTGCCTTGCCAAATTTGCCGACGACCACGAGATCGCTTTCGCAGCTTAGGTTTGCCAGTGTGCTATTCGGATCCAACTGAATTACATTCGGCGGTAATTGAGTGTTGTCTAGATGGATGTCACCCGATTCCGTTGCCATCCGATTGGGAATTTGGCCCGGAATCCCACCATGCACTTGTTGGCTGTGTACGGTGTGCCTCTGCTGTTGCGCTGGAGTCAGACCCGCCTGTGCTCCTGCATTATCCTGCGCCCAGAGCGCGGGAATTAGCGTCACAAACGCCAAAAGTAGTAAGCGGCTCAGTTTCATTCTTATCCTCTCAGACGTTACCACTCCCTATCTCAACCTGGAATAGAGTGTGGAGTCATCGTGGACTCTCCGAAGTTGACAAGTTGAGTACATTAATGACTAGCAGGAGGGTTATGTGATCAGCTTGTTCCGGGTAATGGATCTTACTCAGCGGGAGCACTTCGTTAATCCCGCCCTGATTCGCTCAGTCTCCAAAAATGAAGCCGCTGGCACGGGATCAATCATCACGTTTGCCAATGGGGATACGATGAGCGTGCAAGATGAAGTTACCGCAGTGTTGGCTGGCACACGAGGCGCATCGCTCTCGACCTGAACTTCATTGGATGTTGTCAGCCCCCAAGCGACGTTCAAGCCCTTTCTTGGCTTGAGTAGTGCAGTCATCGTCTGTTATTTGTCATCACGAGCGTAGCGAGGGATCTGAAGTTCTTTTTGCTGATAGCGCCGAAACGTCGCGCGCCATCGTGAAGCGCACGGCTTCGGCGTGCCAACCGCGCTAGACCTTTGCCACTGCCGCTGCGCGCTGGATTTCGTGCACATCCACAAAGTTGGTGGGGTAATTGCCGGTAAAGCACGCATCGCAATACGTAGTGTGCTCGCCCTCGGCGCAAGCCGCTTTCAGCCCTGCGACGGAAAGATACGCCAGTGAGTCGGCGCCGATATATTCGCGAATCTCTTCCACGGTCTTGTTCGCGGCGATCAGCTCTTTCTTTCGCGGAGTATCCACGCCGTAGTAACAAGGCGAGATCGTCGGCGGACAGCTGATGCGCATGTGAACTTCGGTCGCACCGGCCTCGCGCACCATGCGCACGATCTTGCGGCTGGTGGTGCCGCGCACAATCGAATCGTCGATGAGGATGATGCGCTTGCCTTCCAGAATGCTGCGCACCGGGTTTAACTTCAGCTTCACGCCGAAGTCGCGCACGCGCTGTTCTGGCTCGATGAACGTGCGGCCCACATAGTGGCTGCGAATCAGCGCCACGCGGAAGGGAATGCCACTTTCGTCGGCATAGCCAATCGCCGCCGGCAGGCCGGAGTCAGGCACGGGAACGACCAGGTCGGCATCGATCGGAGCTTCGCGCGCGAGATGGCGTCCAAGAGTTTCGCGGCTGGTCGCCACCGAGCGTCCAAACACAACGCTATCGGGACGCGCAAAGTACACGTGCTCGAAGATGCAGCTCGAAATCGGTTGTGCCGAAGAGTAGAAGCGCGAATAAACGCCCTCCGGTCCAACGACGATCAGCTCGCCCGGCTTCACGTCGCGTATGAACTCCGCGCCAATCAGATCGAATGCCGTGGTTTCTGAGGCGAACACGACCGCGTCTTTCTTCAGCTTGTCGCCCGCAACGATTCTGCCCATCGAGAGCGGGCGGAATCCGCGCGGATCACGCACCGCAAAAATGCGGTCGCGCGTCGTGATCACCAGCGAGAACGCGCCTTCAATCCGGCGCAGCGCATCGGCAATCGCATCGGGTAGCGTCTGTTCCTTCGAATGAGCGATCAGGTGAACGATGACTTCGGTATCGCTCGTTGTCTGGAAGATCGAGCCATCATGCTCGAGTTTGGCGCGCAGCTCACCGGCGTTCACCAGGTTGCCGTTATGCGCGAGCGCCATCTGTCCCTTGTTGCAGTCGACGCGAATCGGCTGTGCATTCAGGATGGCGGAATCACCCGTGGTCGAATAGCGTGTGTGGCCGATCGCCTGCGTGCCCGGCAGCTTGGCGAGGACGTCTTCGGTGAAGATATCGACCACCAGGCCCATCTGCTTGTGCAGGCGCAGCTGTTCGCCGTCAGACGCGGCAATGCCGGCGGATTCCTGTCCGCGATGCTGGAGAGCGTGAAGTCCCAGGTATGCGACCTTGGAAGCTTCCGGATGAGCGTATACAGCCATTACGCCGCATTCTTCGCGAAATTTATCCAGTTTCGGCATTGAGTCCTCTGGGGCTGAAGCCCCGTTACCTGCGCCCTTGTTCACCGGTCTAAAGCCCGGTGCTCCCACCGCTTCTAACAACTAACCACTAGCAACTGACAACTGATCTAGCTCTTCTGCAAAACTTCAGGCACCAGATGCTCTTCCGTCTCGGTATGCAGCGCCTTGGCCAGCGCCCCGCCCCAAGCCGACTTCAACTGCGACACCGGTGCGGAGACGACCGTCTGGCCGTCAACCGCAATCTCCAGATTGCCTTCTATTGTTTCGCCGATGGCTTCGGCCGCAACCCCGTGCTTGCCCGCTACTTCTTTGATTCGCGAGAGCAGCTGCCGGTCGCAGGAAACCAGCACCCGGCTGGCATCCTCGCCGAACAGCACGTACTCGGTAGGCAAGTCGTCTGATTTCAATTCCACACGGGCGCCAATGCCGTTCAGGAATCCGGCTTCGGCCAGCGCCACGGCAATACCTCCCTCGGAGAGGTCGTGAGCCGAATCGACAAAGCCCTGGCTGATAGCGTCGATGATGCACCGCTGCAGGTTGGCTTCGTGCTCCAGTTCCAACGCGGGTGGGAAGCCCCACAGTGCGCCCAGGATCTCTTTGGCGTACTCGGACGAGCCGAACTCAGTCTCAGCGTCGACCAGATCGCCGCGCTCGGAGCCGCTCAGCACCACCAGCGCACGGCCTGTGTGCTGGAAGTGCGGCGTACGCATACGGTCCATATAGTCGAGAACTCCCACAATGCCCAGAACCGGCGTCGGGTAGATCCCCTCACCCAGGGTTTCGTTGTAGAAGCTGACGTTGCCGCCAGTGATCGGCACATCCAGTTCCTCGCAGGCGGCGGTCAGGCCGTCGATGGTCTGCGAGAACTGCCACATAATGTGCGGCTTTTCTGGATTGCCAAAGTTCAGGCAATTCGTTGCTGCCATCGGAGTTGCGCCGGTTACGGCCACATTGCGGCAGGCCTCGGCGACAGCGTGCATCGCGCCCAGCTTCGGGTCGAGATAACACCAGCGTCCGTTCCCATCGAGAGCCATTGCCAGGCCGCGATCGCTGCCCTTGATGCGAATCACCCCGGCATCGCCGCCCGGACGCTGCACGCCCGTCAACTGCACGTAAGACTCGTACTGCTCGGTGATCCAGTTTTTCGAGCAGATGTTCGGACTTGCAAGAAGCTGTTCGAGTGCCGCAGTCAGATCGCCGCCCTTACCCAGTTCAATGTTCTCGGGCTTTTCGCGATCGACATTCGGCTCCCAGCGCTCCAGCGGACGCTTGTACAGCGGCGCCTCGTCCGTCAGCGCAGGGTTGGGTATTTCGGCGACGACCTTGCCATGCTCGAGCACGCGCATCTTGTTTTCGCCGATAACGCGGCCGATGGTGACGGCGTCCAGTCCCCACTTCTGGAAGACTTTGAACACTTCGTCTTCGCGGCCCTTTTCGGCCACCAGGAGCATGCGCTCCTGCGACTCGCTCAGCATGATCTCGTAGGGAGACATGCCGGTTTCGCGCTGTGGGACCAGGTCGAGTTCGATCTCGACGCCGACGCCGCCGCGTCCACCCATCTCGCAGGTGGAGCACGTCAGCCCAGCGGCGCCCATATCTTGTATGCCGACTACTGCGCCGGTCTCCATGGCTTCCAGGCAGGCTTCCAGCAGCAGCTTCTCCAGGAAGGGATCGCCCACTTGCACATTCGGGCGCTTCCCCTCGGATTCTTCGCTGAACTCCTCGCTCGCCATGGTGGCGCCGTGGATGCCATCGCGGCCCGTCTTCGAGCCTACGTAGATCACGGGATTGCCTTCGCCCGAGGCCTTGGCATAGAAGATCTTGTCGCGGCGCATCAACCCGAGCGCAAACGCGTTTACCAGTGGGTTCTGCGAGTAGCAATCTTCAAACTTGGTTTCGCCGCCCAGGTTCGGGACGCCGAAGCAATTGCCGTAATGCGCAATGCCGCTGACCACGCCTTCCAGCACCGAGTGATTTTTGTGAATCGTGGCTTCGTCGGCCTTGCCATCCTTGGTGATGGGACCAAAGCGCAGCGAATCCATGACCGCAACCGGACGCGCGCCCATGGTGAAGATGTCGCGCAGAATGCCGCCCACGCCGGTCGCGGCGCCCTGTAGCGGCTCAATGAACGAAGGATGGTTGTGTGACTCGATCTTGAAGGCGCAAGCCCAGCCATCGCCAATGTCGATGATGCCGGCATTTTCGCCAGGGCCCTGCACGACCCGCCGGCTACGCGTCGGAAGCCGTTTCAGGTGCACGCGCGAGGACTTGTAGGAGCAATGTTCGCTCCACATAACGCTAAAAATACCCAGCTCTGTAAGGCTGGGTTGGCGTCCAAGCAGGGTCAGAATTTTCTGATATTCATCCGGCGTAATGCCGTGTTCTCGTATGAGTTCGGGAGTAATCGCAGGCGCAATTTCGGGATGTGACATTGTCTACTTTGGTGTAGAAAGTCGGGTCCCTTTGGCTGAATTGGTGAAGTTGTAAGGGATCGACGCTACAGCCTATTGTCTCATGACCGAGACCGCTTGAGGTGCGAAACCTTCACCGGAAATTCAGCATCAGATCAGGTTGAAAGCACGTCCTGACGTCCTTATTCGATTGCCGGGACCCTTTGAAACGGCTCGCCAACCAGCGAGCCGTTTTGCTTTGTGTGAGGGTGGGTTTGTGAGAATCACCACGATTCGCGGGTGCCCCATCCTAGCCCGCTGTTGGCTAGGGTGGGATTCCACAAAAGTCTGCATCATGTGGTTTGGCTACGCAGCCCGCCTCTCTCGTGTTGCCTCCGCCTTCTTCGCCGCTCTTTTCCGTCCCGCAGCACCCTTTGTGCGCACCGCTTTTTGTGCAGCTTGCTTTCGCGCCGCGCTCCCACGCCGATTGGCTGCCTGTTTCGCCTGCCTAGAGAGCGCCTTCTTCGACGCCGCCTTACGCGACTGCCGTTTCAGGGCATTTTCCGTAGCTCGTGAACGTTTGCGCGACGGCTTCTTCTTGCGCGCGCTGCTTTGTCCCTTGCGATAAGCGCTCTCCGCCGACTTGCGAGTCTTCGCCGAGGTAGTCCCCTTCTTCGGAGGTGGCAGATCGACTCCCGCTCGTCGCGCTTTCGACAAGCCAATGGCGATCGCCTGCTTCGTGCTGGCGGCTCCGTGCTTGCCCTCGCGAATGTGATCCATCTCCTCCTTCACGAATTCACTAGCTCGTGTGGACGGCGCTTTCCCTTCGCGTTGGTCTTCCTCGGCTCGTTCGAGCGTTTCCTTCTCCGGCATACGTGATTCTCCCTTGGCACGGTGTGTGAATGAAGCCGTGCCAATAAGTGAGACGACGCAATATCGAACGGAGATGGATGCTACGGTGCGGACTGTTCCGGCGGCATGGGTTTCACGTCGGCAAGAACTTCCCATTCCGCGCCACACTGATTGCATTTCCAGCGATCGCGGCCGGCGGGAAGAGGAATGCCTCCGAAGAAAAGAGCCGCAAGCTGAATACCTTTGTCAGGCGCACCGAAGCTGATATCCAGCGAACTGCAGCGCGGGCAGGCAGGCTGTTCGTAGACCTCGCCCGTGCCGCTGTCGACAAGTTCCGGAGGAATCGCTTCCTGTAACAGATGGATTGCATCGGCCGCATCCGTCTGAGCTACGAGCAACTTTACCCCGCCGATCGCAGTTGACCAGAACCAATCCAAACGCACCATATTTTCGTTGATCAAAAGACACTCGATACCAGCCGAATCCAGCTTTGTCTTGGCGACTACTGCGGGTGGCAGATCGCGAAAGTTCGCAATAGTGACAAGGTTTGCGGGCACGTGTTCATGGTAGCGCACTGTCTCTGGATGGGGTAGCGGGTAGCTAGTGAACGATAGTAAATAGCAAGCAGCTACAAGGTGTGTTACGGTCACGACACAGTCGCAACATCGAGCATGCGGATGACCCGAGATTCTGATAGGACACGAAAGCTCACTCCTCGTTGGCTGATTCAGTCCGCAGGATTGTATGCAATATTCTTGGTATTCAGTTTTTTGCAACTCAATCACAGCGGCTGGACCAAGTGGGACAAATTAGGTTTCGCGAACGGCTGCGTTATCGGAGTCGTTTGGCTGGCTGTAGCGGTTGCTCTTTGGTTAAAGCGAGACGCTAACACTGATTCTGAAAGCCCCAGAAGAGCGTCGGGACTGGGCAAACAGAGCGGTGGCCGTACGTTTTGTTTCAGTGCCGCCGCCTCTTGTCTCGTTGCATTGGAGTTTTTTGTGTTGTCGACACGTGGCGAATGGACCCCTTGGATTGTGGTGGGATTCTATGCAGGATGCTCTGTAGTCGTTTTATTGTTTGCAGCGGGGATTTATTTTTATCTGCGAGGGGACACCGGAACAACCGTTGTTTCTGCCACTGCCGTTCACGATAAGAGCAATAGCCACTAGGCGACTAGCGACTAGCTACCCAACCACGCCAGGAAACACCGGCCTCTGCCGGAACCACCGAAACCTCGTTTATCATCAACCCGTGAAATCGGTCATTATCGGAACCGCCGGCCACATTGACCACGGCAAGACTGCGCTGGTCAAAGCGCTCACCGGCATCGATGCCGATCGTCTCGAGGAAGAGAAGCGCCGCGGTATCACCATCGACATCGGTTTCGCGCACTTGCACCTCAAGACGCCTAATGGTGAAGACCTGCGCTTGGGCTTTGTCGATGTCCCCGGACACGAGCGCTTCGTGCGCAACATGCTCGCAGGCATCGGCGGCATAGACCTGGTCCTGCTCGTGGTCGCTGCCGATGAAGGCATCAAGCCACAAACGGTCGAGCATTTCGACATCTGCCGCCTGCTGTCGATCCGCCGCGGGATAACGGTGATCACCAAGGCCGATACCGTCGACGCGGAAACCCTCGATGTCGTTCGCATGGAGCTCGAAGATTTCCTGCGCGGATCGTTTCTCGAGCACGCGCCCATGGTCGCTGTCAGCGCGCTCAAGGGCACCGGGCTCGATGATCTGAAACGCGAACTGGCGAAGGCGTCCGCCGAGGTTTCCGCGAAAGACTCGGCTGCGTTGTTTCGTCTGCCGATCGATCGCGTCTTCACCATGAAGGGCTTCGGCACGGTTGTGACGGGAACGCTGATCGCGGGCACCGTCAAGAAGGAAGAAGAGCTCGAAGTCTTTCCCTCAGGCCGCCGTGTGCGTGTGCGCGGCGCGCAGGTGCACGGCAAGGCCGCCGACCAGGCCATCGCCGGACAGCGCACAGCCCTCAACCTCGCCGGAGTGGACGTCGAAGATCTTGCGCGCGGCATGACGCTGGCGCCTCCGGGCCTGCTGCATACAACCAAGCGCCTTGATGTTTCGCTCTCGGTTCTGCCGTCAGCTCGCTTGCTGAAAGATCGCGCCCGCGTTCACCTGCACGCCTATACCAGCGAGACCATCGCCGAGGTGGTGCTCTACGGCGCGAAAGAATTGAAGCCGAGCGAGTCAGGATTCGCGCAACTGCGGCTTGCGGAGCCGGTACAGCTGCTTCCGGGAGATCGCTTTATCCTGCGCCAGTTTTCACCTGTGGTGACGATCGGTGGCGGCACAGTCATCGACGCCGCGCCGCCTGCGCGCCGAACCAAGCAGTCGAACCAGAACATCGAATCGCTAAAGCTGCTCGCCGAAGGCTCCCGCGAACAGATCCTTGCCGCCCGCATCTCCCGCCGCGGAGCAGACGGCCTGCGGCTCATCGACGCGCTCGCCGAAACCGGATGGCCGCCATCGCTGGTCGCTTCCACGGCCACAGCGCTGGTCTCGCCGAAAGTCGCACCGGAGTTGCGTGCTCTTCGCCTCAACGAATTTCTGATCTCGCAAGTGGCCGCTGCACAAGTCAGCGACGCTCTGCTCGCCGCCTTGAAGAAGTTTCACGATTCAAATCCGCTTGTGGCCGGAATCAGCAAAGAGCAGCTCCGCGAAAAACTTCGATTGCGTCCCGAAATCTTTGTCGGAATCCTCGACCTGCTCGCGAAAGAAAAGAAGCTGGAAATCGCGGGCGAGCAGGTGCGACTGCCGGGCCGCGGCGTCGTCATGAAAGATGACGAAGCCGAAGCGAAGAAGAAGATTGAAGACGCATTCTCCGGCGCCGGTCTCGAAGTGCCCTATCTGAAAGACGTGCTGGCCAAGCTCCCCATCGACAAGGCCCGCGCGCAGAAGATCGTCACTCTTCTGTTGCGTGACCGTGTGCTCATCAAGGTCTCCGACGACCTCGTCTTTCATCGTTCCACGCTCGATGAACTCCGCAAACGGTTGCTTGCATTCAAATCCAAATCGGCTAGCATTGATGTAGCCGGTTTCAAAGATCTCACCGGGGTTACCCGCAAGTACGCCATTCCGCTGCTGGAATATTTCGATCGCGAACGCGTCACTCGCCGCGTCGGCGATAAGAGGGAGATTCTGTAATGGCCACGTACGAACAGCTCATCTCGCAACTGCGCCAACTCCTTGATCGCGTGCCTCCGGCGCTGCGCTCCATCTCCGACGAACAGGCCGCAAGCGGTAGCGGACCCGACAAGTGGTCGGCCAAGCAGGAGCTAGGCCATCTGCTCGACTCCGCTATCGTGAATCACTATCGCTGGGTCCGAGTGCTCTCCGAAGACAATCCGACGCTGCCGGGATACGACGGTCCCAACTGGGTGAACCTGCACAACTACAAAGATCGCGATTGGGCCGACCTCATCGAGACGTGGGTGCTCGTGAACCAGCACATGCTGATGCTCGCGGAAGGAATTTCCGCCGAAGGATGGCAGCGTCCTGCGATCTTCGACGCCAAGCCCGCAACGCTGGAGTTCATGCTGAACGATTACATCCACCATGCGGCGGATCATCTGGCTCACTTCAGCGGCTTGAGCAAGGCGCAGCTTGGATTGACGGAAGCCGAGAGAGCGATCGCGTAGAACCTTGGCTACGGATCAGGGATTCTCGCTGATTGTTTTGCTTTTATTTTCAAAACCATCCGTGAAGATCCGTGAAATCTGTGGCTAGATTTTTTCTGGTGGTGTTTCTAATTCTGCTCCCAGCGGATCGGTGAACCGGTTCGTCAGATTCGCCAGTCCCACCAGCAAGTCGAGATCGACAATCTGCGCCTCGCTGAAATGCCGCTTCAGCGACTCGATATCCGAGGGATCAACCAGCCACGAGGTCTTCGTTAGCTTCTCAGTAAATTTCAGTGCATCGCGCTCGGGATCGGTGAAGCGCGTGTAGTCGCCGGCCTTCAACGCCTGCCAATCCTCCGGAGTTACTCCGGTTCGCTTCGACGAAGCAAGATGATGCTGCAGGCAGTAGTTGCACTGGTTGAGCATCGACACGCGAATGTAGACCAGTTCATACAACTTGCGGTCAAGGTTTCGCCCTACAGTGGCGTAGAAGGCCAGGAAGGCAGTCATCGCTTTGGGCTGGTGCGCCATGATCTTGTGTACGCTGCCGGGCTTGCCGCCAAGACGATGCTCGTAGAGTTGCTGCACTTCCGCGCTCGCAGTTTGCGGTTCCACGTAAGAAATTCGGGGCATCAAGATTCCTTCATAGAGCAATAGCAATTAGCGTTTAGCCCAGTAGCCTTGTCGCACGGACTAAATGCTAATTACCAATTACCAGTTACTAATTACTTAGTGCTAAATCACGACTCCGTATAATAACCACATCAGTTTCCCGCACTGACTTCATACATGCCCACGAAAATAAAAATTATCGGCGCCGGTCTTGCCGGATCGGAAGCAGCCTGGCAATGCGCACGTCGCGGCCTCGCCGTCGATCTCTACGAGATGCGCCCAGTGCGCACCACGCCAGCCCACCAGACTCCCCATTTCGCCGAACTGGTTTGTTCGAATTCTCTGAAGTCCGACTCGGAGAACACCGCGCCCTGGGTACTCAAAGAAGAGATGCGGCGTGCCGGATCGCTGCTGCTGGAAATCGCGCGCGCCGCGCAGGTTCCCGCGGGCCACGCACTGGCGGTTGATCGCGACATGTTCGCGCAGAAGGTCACCGAGGCGCTCGAAAGCGAGCCGCTCGTGCGCATCCATCGCGAAGAAGTCACCAGCATCAACGAAGCAGACGAAATCACCATCATCGCAACGGGCCCGCTGACTTCGGACGCGCTGGCATCGGAGATCCAGCGGCTATGTGCGAACGCAGAGGGCACCCGCCTTTTTTTCTACGATTCGATCAGCCCCATCGTCGAAGCCGACTCCATCGACATGTCGCGCGTTTACATGGCCGCGCGTTACGACAAGGGCACCGCCGACTACATCAACTGTCCGTTCACACGTGACGAGTACGACCGCTTTTACGACGCTTTGATTTCGGCGCAGTCCGTCGACGCACACGAGTGGGAGAAGCTGAACTACTTCGAGAGCTGTTTGCCCATCGAAGAAATTGGCCGCCGCGGACGCGACACACTTCGTTTTGGCCCAATGAAGCCGGTAGGCCTGCGCGATCCGCGCACCGGGCAGACGCCCTATGCGGTCGTGCAGCTGCGCCAGGAAAACTTGCGCGCCGACTCCTACAACATCGTCGGATTCCAGAATCACCTCAAGTTCGGCGATCAGGCGCGCGTGCTGCGATTAATCCCCGGACTCGAGAACGCGCGCTTTCTGCGCTACGGGCAGATTCACCGCAACACCTACATCAACTCTCCGTCGCTGCTTACGGAAACGCTGCAAATGAAGCAGCACGCGAACGTGCTATTCGCGGGCCAGATTTCCGGAGTAGAAGGCTACGTCGAGTCCATCGCCACCGGTTTGATAGCCGGCATGACCGCCGCAGCGCTCGCCCATGAAACTTCAGCCACGCCTCCGCCACGCGCGACGGCATTCGGATCGCTGATTCACTACATCACACACGCCGCCGCACGCGACTTTCAGCCTGCGAACATTACCTTCGATCTGCTGCCCGCGTGGGAACAGAAGATTCGCGATAAAAAAGAACGCCATCGTCTCCAGTGCGAACGCGCGCTGCGAGAGTTCGACGCGTGGCTGGAATCATCTGGTAATCGGGTAATTGACAATCGGGTAATCGGGTAATCGAAAGGCATGAAGTGCGAGCTTTTCAGATTACCCGATTACCATTTACCCGATTCCCCGATTACTTGAAGTCCACTTTCATCACGCGCAGTTCGGGCAGACCCTGGTTCCAATCGGCGGATATGTGTTCAAACGTCAAGCGGAACGGTTGATTCTCATTCGGTTGCAGCGGATGTTGCTTCAGGCTGACTGCATCTTCGTATCCCGGACGCTGTTCCACAATCATCGCCGGCTGGCTTTCGCGTCCTACCACTTCGCCCAGGCTGTTGCGAAAAACTGCTTCCACCACGATCTCGTTGACTGTTCGGCTGCCGCTGTTCGCAATCTTACCTTGCAGGTATGTGACTTGCGCGCCCACAAAGTTTTGCGCCTGGCTCATGGCTAATTCCGAAATTTGCAGATTCGAAGCGTAAGGCGCTTCCGGCGGCGGTCCGGCATTTTCATTGCGATGACGGCTGAGGAAGAACACGCCTGCAAGGACAATGAGAATCACGCCGGCGCCGATGGCCAGTGGAATCCACTCGCCGTGGCTCTCTGGCTTCTGTGGTGTGGAGAAGGGCTCTTGCATGAAGCTCGATTCTCAACCTCTCCTTAGCGCACGTCAATCCGACAATCCGAATCGGGGAAACGGGTAAAAGGTAATCGGGTAATCTAAGCGAAGAATCTGGAATCGCGGCACTGACAGTCGAACCCCTCTCATTGCAATCATTGCGAATGTCGCTTCCCTGGTTTTTTCGATTACCCGATTACAAATTCCCCGATTTCCCGATTTCCCCGTGTATCCGCTCCCACGTTGTCTCCAGATCTTCCGGAAGAACTCTGGTTTCGGCCACTACGGTCATGAAGTTCGCGTCGGCCACCCACCGAGGAAGCACGTGCATATGGATATGCCCCCGGATCCCCGCGCCAGCGGCTTTTCCAATGTTCATCCCCAGGTTCACTCCGTCGGGATGGTACAGCTTTCGCAGCACTGTCTCCATGCGCTGCGTCAGCAGCATCATTTCCTCTGCTGCCGCGCGCGAGAGTTTCTGCAATTCGTCGACATGTTCGTAGGGAACAACCATCACGTGCCCGGATGTGTAAGGAAACGCGTTCAAAATGATGAAGCAATGTTCCGCGCGATGAACGATCCGTGCCTTGCGATCATCATTCCACGCAACGCGTTCGCAGAAGACGCAACCATCGATTTTGTCGGCGTTACTTACGTAGGTGTAACGCCATGGTGTCCACAAGTAGTCCATAGGTACAGAGACTAAGAGTACCAATTGTTACGTCCTGGTCAAAAGTGCGGAATAAAATCATTTTATGGTCGAAGCCGTTGTTTTTTGTGCGACCATGGTGAGCGTAGTCACATCTGACTGTTCGTGGATAGATCGTTATCCAAGTCAAATGTGGTAGCTGTTGCGCGATTTGCGTAGTTGGTGTTGGAAGAAGCTGGTTCGCGTGTTTGACACTCTTTGCAGGCCGTTGCTATAGTCAAAAAGTCCCTTGGAGTCTTATGGCTCCAGAGACTCAGGCCGCTGGATAAGTCTCAGCCCGTAACTCGGGCAAACACCCCGACGCACCAAGCCAGCAGTCCGCAAATTCATATCACCGTCGCCTTTCGGGGCGAAGCGGTCGTTCTTAAAATGGCCTTGTTCGAAGATACCGCACTCGATCACGATCAGTCCCAATCTGCACCAGCCGCGGATAGCACAGCGGCAGGTCAGAACGAAGTAAGTACCGACACTCAATCCAATTCACAGTCCGCTCCGGCTGCCGAAACACGGCCAGGTCCGGGTCCTGTCAGAACAGAAAAAGAAACCATGGAAGATTTCGCTACAGCTCTAGAAACCTTTACTCCCGAAACCGAAACTGTAACCAGCGAAGATCGCGTCATTAAAGGTACGGTGGTCAAAGTCACCGACCAGTACGTGATGGTCGACGTAGGCATGAAGTCAGAAGGCGTCGTGCCCATCGCCGAAGTACGCGATCACGAAGGGAACGTCACTGTCCAATCCGGTCAAGACATCGATGTCATGATCGAGAAGGGCGAAACCGAGGAAGGCTACATTCACCTCTCCCACCAGAAGGCGCAGCGTTTGCGCGCGTGGGACGAAATTGAAGCCGCCTATAACGAGAAGCGCCCAATCCGCGCTCGTGTGATCGATCGCATCAAGGGCGGTCTCACCGTGGATATCCTCGGCGCCCGCGCGTTCCTCCCCGGTTCCCAGGTAGATGTGCGTCCAGTTCGGAATCTCGATGGGATGAAGGGGCAGGAATTTGATGTCCGCGTCATCAAGCTGAACAAGAAGCGCGGCAACATCGTGGCTTCGCGCAAGCAGATTCTCGACGAAGAGGTTTCCGTCAAGCGCGAAAAGACCATGGAGCACCTCGAGGAAGGCGCGATTCTCACCGGGTCGGTGAAGAACCTCACTGACTACGGCGCGTTCGTCGACCTCGGCGGCATCGACGGTCTGCTGCACGTGACCGACATGTCCTGGGGACGCCTTACTCACCCGCGCGATCTCGTCCAGGTGGGCGATCAGATCCAGGTGAAGGTCCTCAAGTTCGATAAAGATAAGCAGCGCGTATCGCTTGGATTCAAGCAGCTCACGCCTGACCCATGGCTCGACGCCGCCGAGCGGTATCCGGTGGGCGCGCACGTCAAGGGACACGTGATCAGCGTGACCGACTACGGCGCGTTCGTTGAGTTGGAGCAGGGCATTGAAGGCCTGGTCCACGTCAGCGAGATGACCTGGTCGAAGCGCATGAAGCATCCCTCGAAGATCGTCAACGTTGGTGACGAAGTCGAGACCGTGGTGCTCAACGTGAATCCGACCGAGCGTCGCATTTCGCTCGGACTCAAGCAGCTGCAGACCAATCCATGGGAGTCGTTGGGCGATAAGTTCCCCATCAACAGCACCGTGGAAGGCCGCGTTCGCAACCTCACCGACTTCGGCGCCTTCATCGAGATCGAAGACGGCATCGATGGACTGGTACACGTCAGCAACCTGAGCTGGACCAAGCGCGTGAAGCATCCTTCGGAAGTATTGAAGAAGGGCGATCGCGTGAAAGCCATCGTGCTCGGAATCGAGCCCGAGAATCGTCGCCTGTCGCTGGGTATCAAGCAGCTGCAACCCGATGTCTGGGAGACCTTCTTCCAGCAGCATCGTGTGGGCGACGTGGTTCACGGCAAGGTTCTGCGGTTGGCAAGCTTCGGAGCATTCGTTGAGTTGGCGGAAGGAGTCGAAGGACTCTGCCACAACTCGGAAGCCGTCGATGCTAATCAGCAGCCGCTGAAGCTGGAACCAGGTCAGGAGTTCGAGTTCAAGATCATCAAGATGAACGAGGCCGAAAAGAAGGTGGGTCTCAGCATTCGCTCAGTGGGCGCAGAAGCTACCCGCGCGGATGTGGAAGCCTACAAGCATCCGGCCTCGAGCACCGGCGCTTCGACTATCGGAGAGCTCATCAACTGGAAGCGCGCCTCGAACGATCAGAACTCGTAGTCAGGTTTCAACTAGAACAAAAAGGCCGCCCTGCACGGGTGGCCTTTTTTTGTGTGCGGAATTCATTACTGAATTGCTACTCTCCTACTGGCAAAATCCTTGTGGAGCCTGCATCTTCTATGACCGCTACTCGACAGATGGCGCGCAATGAGAGCAAGAGGAAGGGAGTATCTGTAATCCCGCTCCTGCTCGCACTCGGCGCGATTTCCGGGTGCATGTGGTTCATGGCGACTCCTCCTCGCCGCTTCTTCTGGTTGGCCTGGTTTGCCATGATTCCCCTGTTCGTTGGGTTGGACAAAGCTCGAAACTGGCGGCAAGCCGCGCTGGTATCCTGGGTCGCCGGAACCGTAACCAGCCTCGGCGGCTTTTCCTGGATGGCCCTGCTGCTCGAGCGCTTTGCCGGATTGCCCCGAATTGTGGCCTTGGGAGGCCTGCTGCTGTTCTGCCTCTATCAGGGGATTACCTGCCTGCTGTTCGGCATCGTGGCTTATCGAATTCGCCGTCACACGAATCTGCCGATGACACTCCTCGCGCCTGTCACCTTTGTGACATTCGAGTGGCTCGTGCCTCTGTTATTCCCGTGGTATCTGGCGATCACGCAGGCACAGCATCCCGCGCTGATTCAGGTAGCGGATCTGACCGGCCCCTTGGGGATATCCGCTCTGCTGTTGGTCGCAAATGGTGTCGTCTACGATCTGGTCACAAAACATCGTGGTGCGATCCGAGCAGCGGCGGTAGGACTCTTGCTCATCACTGCGGCCCTGATCTACGGACACGTTCGAATTCGACACTTCGATGCTCTTGCCGCCATCGCGCCCAAACTTGCGGTTGGCATCGTCCAGCCGAACATCCCATACAACCAGAAGGGAGAGCTGCATCCCAACTTCCGCCTCGAGCAGTTGCAGGCACTGCAGGAACAATCGCGAGAGCTGCAGGAAGAAGGCGCACAGTTAATCGTTTGGAGCGAAACCAGCTATCCATACTGGCTGCCGAGGAATATGACAGAAGACCTGCCGATCACCGATCCGCGCCGGGTCGTGCGCGGCTTCAACGTACCGGTGATCATCGGCGTGAACACCTATGCGAGAGGCGTGGGCCACTGGAACTCCGCCCTGCTGCTGGACGCTCAAGGCGCGATCACTGGAACCTACGACAAGATCGACCTGCTCGCATTCGGCGAAGCACTTCCCGCGTGGTTGGACTTCAAAACGGTGCGCAAGCTGATTCCGTCCGGATTTGGCGACTTTTCTCCCGGGGAGACGGCGCGAACGTTGCCGTATGTTTCTCCGGATAATCGGCACATTCCAGTCGGCGCTGTCATCTGCTATGAAGACCTCTTGCCCCAAGTTTTGCGCAAGGTTGGGGCACTCCATCCTCTCCTGCTGGTCAACCTGACGAACGATGCCTGGTACGGCGCCGACCTTGAACCGATGGAGCATCTGGCGTTAGCGGCGTTCGGCAGCGTGGAACAACGAACCTCGATGATCCGGGCGGTCAACTCCGGGATCTCGACCTTTATTGACCCGAACGGCAGGATCGCACAGAGAACGGAAGCCATCGATCCGATACTCAATCCTCGCCCCGCGCAGTCGCTTCTGGTGCACGTTCCGCTCCTTCCGGCGGGTCACACGGTTTTCGCGAAATTGGGGAACTTGTTCGCATACCTCTGCGCCGCGTTAACTCTGATCTTGCTCGCAGGAACTTTTCGCCGCGGGGGAATGGAGAAGGATCGAAAACCGCGAAGCCGTTGACGGTCGGCAGTGGCGTCCTAATCCACGGGTCATCCTGACCGAAGCGAAGGAACTATGTATTTCGCTTTTTGTTTTGTATTTCTTGCTCGTGCTCCACGAGTGCCAATCGTTCTTACCGGTGTCCCAATTCTCCGCGTCCATCTTCAACGCCTGGCTACTAGCTACCACCCACCCCAACAATCGCGGCACTCACGGTAACCATCCCGCGTAAGCTCTGCGAGTCAATGGCCCTATGGGCATCGACCCCGGTCATCTACGGCAGTGCTTCTCCGGCTAGTACAGTCCCCAGAGGCGATTGAGGAAACAACATGACAGGAAGACTGCCCGCCAGAGCCTTCGCTCACTCCGTTCCCGGTGGATTGGTATTGATCGGCCTGAGCTGGACGCTCTTGTACACGCAAGCGGTACCCGCTTCGGCGGCTGATTTTATCCGCTACGCACCTTGGGTCGTGTTTGCGGTTGGCCTGCTGCTCAGCGCGATTTTCCATCGCGCCCGCATCTTCCACGCGCTACTGCTGCTGTTCAGCTGCGATCTCGCGTTGTTCCTCGCCGCGGATCGATTCAGCGCACCCGCCAGCGATGTTCTGATCAGGCTCATCGGTCTTGCGTTGCCGTTAAACCTCGTCCTGATCGCCTTCTTACCGGAGAGCGGTATCTTCTCGCGCCAGGGCATGCTTCGGTTGGGCGCATTTGCGATGGAAGCGGCGGCCGCCGCGATCGGGATTCGCTACTACGTGCCCGCGATCCTGCACAAGCTTGACCGGCCCTTCGTGCTGTGGCTGCCCTTCGACAGCTTTTCCCGGTTACCGCATGCGGTGCTGGTTGCGTTTACGTTAGCGTTGTTGCTGCTCCTGCTGCCGTTGGCACGCCGGCGCTTCCGCCCCGCTGATATCGGAGTGTTCTGGGCGCTGGTCTCGAGTTTTGTTGCCTTATGCGTGGTCGGATCGGTGCGCCTTTCGTCCGTGGCGTTCGCGGCCGGAGCGATTGTGTTGGTGATCGCCCTCTTCGAGGCCTTCTACGCGATGGCCTATCTGGACGAACTCACCGACCTGCCCAGTCGCCGTTCCTTCAACGACGCCAAGCTCCGGCTCGGCAACACCTACACCGTGGCGATGGTCGATGTGGACCACTTCAAGCATTTCAACGACACCTATGGGCACGATGCTGGCGACCAGGTGCTGCGCATGGTCGCCGCCAGGATCGCGGAAGTGAGTGGCGGAGGCAAAGGCTACCGCTATGGGGGCGAGGAATTCGCTGTGCTCTTCCCGGGAAAGTGTGCCGACGAAATCTTCCCGCATCTCGAGCGCCTGCGCCGGAGCATCGAGGAACTGCCATTCCGCTTGCGCAGCCAGGAGCGCCGCAAAGGCAAGAGCAAAGCCAAAAAATCGCGCCTGCCGGTTCGCGGTCGCGGAGCCAAGCGCCAGACCAACGTCACGGTCAGCATCGGTGTCGCCGACGTCGCCGGCAATCGGCGCAAGCCCGACGATCTGGTAAAAGCCGCCGACATGGCGCTCTACCAGGCAAAATCCTACGGACGGAATTGCACGGTCGTTGGCGACGTGAGCGCCGTCGCCTTACGATAATCGTCTTCCGCCATCCAAAAAGAAAAGCCGCTCCGCGAGCGGCTAAGTTGGCCAGGTAAGAGCCCGCCCCCCATTAAGGCAGGGAAGCAACAATCTTGCGGTACTCAGCTTCGTCGAAGGCTTTGAGCGTCTGGGTACTCACATTCCCCAGCGCACCCATGGATAACATGAATCGCGCTGCTGCCTTGTCATCGGGAAACTCCGAAACCAGCACAGCATCGTATTTCCCCATGGTCAGGTACCAGGCGGTTATCTTTCCCTTTGCAGCCTCGGCCGCTTTCTTGGCGGCATCCAGCCGCGTCGGACTTTCCTTGATTTTGGCTGCACCTTGTTGTGTGTAGCGGAGCAGTGTCACATAGAGAGACATGGGGGGATTCCTCCGTGGAGGGGAAACAATAGGCCGCGCCCGCGTCGCCGTCAAGCCGTTGCCTCCTCGCGTAGGGAGGATTTTGTTGTCATCACGAGCGGACGCAGTCCGCGAGGGATCTGCATTTCAAGCGTCAGCGAGAGCGCAGTGCTCTAGGCCAAAGGTCGCAGATCCGACAAAACGTTCGCGCCACTCCCGCCGACGGCCACTCCGCCAAAAACTTGTCAAGCCCCTCTCCGGCCAGAATTCTTCGTATCCCGATGAAACGCAAGCAAATATAAATGTCGTGAAAGTGTCTAGTAGGTGCCCTTCGATTTGTCACAATAAATATAGAGCGTAGGAATGGAAGTAGAGCGTAGTGATGGGAGAACCGTGCCTTCGATCCGAGCGTCAGCGAGGATCTGTCATACCGAGCGCAAGCGAGGTATCCCTATTCCCTCCACGAAATGTTACGGAATAAGACCTGAGATACTGATGTCCTGAAATACTGCCGAGTAGAAATTAAAAAACCGTGCCTTCGATCCGAGCGCCAGCGAGGATCTGTCATACCGAGCGCAAGCGGGGTATCCCTATTCCCTCCACGAAATGTTACGGGGGAATAAGACCTGAAATACTGATGTCCTGAAATACTGCAGAGTAGAAATGAAAAACCGTGCCTTCGATCCGAGCGTCAGCGAGGATCTGTCATACCGAGCGCAAGCGAGGTATCCCTATTCCCTCCACGAAATGTTACGGGGGAATAAGACCTGAAATACTGATGTCCTGAAATACTGCCGAGTAGAAATGAGAAAACCGTGCCTTCGATCCGAGCGTCAGCGAGGATCTGTCATACCGAGCGCAAGCGAGGTATCCCTATTCTCTCCACGAAATGTTACGGGCGAATAAGACCTGAAATACTGATGTCCTGAAATACTGCAGAGTAGAAATGAAAAACCGTGTCTTCGATCCGAGCGTCAGCGAGGATCCTGTCATGCCGAGCGCAGCGAGGTATCCCTATTCCCTCCTCGAAATCTCGGGGCACCAAGAACTGAGAGACTAACGTACTGAAATACGGAAGAAACTCGGCCGGCTCCTAAGTCCTTTGTTTTACGGGACGACTCGGACTAAGTCCCTTGTTTGCCGGGACGAACCTTATCCCGTGTCTCTAAGTCCTTTAGAATGCGGGACAGGGGGGGTAGGGGGGTACCCCGGACCTCCCATTTCGGGAAAGCGGACCATCAGCGCGAAACGTGAAATGCGAAACGGCTTCTACGTGACGATCTCGCGCAGCCGTCCGTCGTGCACGTCGTACACGAATCCGCGAATCGTGAGGTCCGATTTCACCCAGTTGTGCGACTTGAGCTTGGCGACCTGCTCGCGCACGTTCTTCTCCACGTCCTTAAAGGCATGGAAGTGAATGGGAGAGTTGGGCCATGCGCCTGCCTTCGCTTCGATGGTGGCGTGCAGCTCTTTTTCGGTAGCTTTCATCAGGCCGCAGTCGGTGTGATTGATGATCATGAGCTCTTCGGTGCCGAGCAGGTAATGGGACACCAGGATCGAACGCAGTGCATCATCGGTCACGATGCCGCCCGCATTGCGGATCATGTGCACATCGCCCGGCTCCAGCCCGAGAGCCCGGTAAGAAATGCGCGTGTCCATGCAGGTGAGGATGGCAAGTTTCAGCCGAGGACGCGGAGAAACCTGCTCGGGATCGTAGTTGATGGTGAATTCTCGATTGGCGGCGAGGGCTTGATCAATTGCGCTCATATGTCTCACTAAGATAACAAAAGCGCTCAGAACAGCTGGCCGCCATCGTAGACCAGTTGATCGCCCTGCAGCCGGCCTTCCGCCAGGGGCCGGTGCGGCTTTACCGGACCGGTGGCGTCGATATGCAGGACCTCGTGTCCATGCGCCGCCAGCCAGTCGGAAACCAGCATCCGGTGACACTGAAAGTAAACGCGCTCTGCGCACATGATCGCCACGCGCTCGCGCTCCGCCCGCGCGATCAGATCGTCGATGGCGGTTCGAAATTCGGGAGTCAGCATGTAGTCGGCGTAGTTGCGGAAGCTGTCGTTACGCAGCGCGGTGTTCGGCGAATCGTCGCGCAGCTTTTTGCGACGTCCACCCAGTCGCGGCTCCCAAACGTAGTTGATCCCGGACTTGGGCAGCTCCAGCTCAAAGTTCTCGCGATTGAAGTGCGGCAGCCGCCGAGACATGGGGAATGCACGTATGTCCACGAGCGTCTGTATGCCGTGCGCTCGCAAGGCCTCGACCAGCTCGTCGAAAGTTCGTGTGGAATGTCCGATGGTGTAGATGGTGGCCATGGATGTCAAGCCGACCTTTATACAGAGTGCACTTCAATCGATCGCTTCTTTGAGAGCTTGGCTCGCGAACGAAAACAGATTCGCGTTTGCAGTTACAAACGTTAGGAAGCTGCCCCCGTCGGCTATATAGGATTCGGGACGAATCCATTCCAGTTGACGCCAGAATAGATCGGTTAGATCGTTCGGACGGTGAAGGGCAAATCCGTCGCTGAAATTTACAAAGGCTCTAACTTGCCCTGGAGCCAAAGGAGCTTCAAAGATGTTGCCGCTACCCAAGTGACCGAGATCGACGGACCGTTCGAAGACATACCATTCGTCGAATCCACCTCTGGGTGGCAGCAACTCCAGCCATTCAATTCGAGGACTGTAAGCGAGGTTGCCGCGACTGTTCCATCCATTGTTTTTTTGGAGTTCGTTGAGTAGGAGGGGACCACTGTCGAACGAGGTAACAGCCAGATATTTTCCGACTGTTACATTAGGACATAGCTTCAGCAGGCTATCGAGGTCATGCTCGGCCGTCGTGAGCCACTGATAATTTCCTCGAGCGCCGGTATTCAAAGCGATTTGCGAATCCAGCTCCTCAGACATCGCTACAGCATGCCGCCAGTCTGCAGAGTCAGTTGCTCCAGCGCAATTTCCAAACGTCGGATCGCATCTTCCAATTCCGGATGCTTATCCAACCGTCCGCGCAGCGTCACCAGCAGCGAATGCGCTTCCGCCACTTGCTTGGCCACATCTTGCGTTTTGGAATTTTGTTCGTTCGGGGAAGCCATGATTTCTCCTCAGATCTTAGATCTTGAGCGCCAGCAGCGCGTGCGCAACTTGTTCGTCCTGCTCGGGGAAGACCGTGCGCAAATCGAGCAGCACCCGGTTCTCTTCGACCCGCGCGACGATCGCGGGATCGCTGCTGCGCAACTGCTCGGCAATTTCGTCGGCACTCATCGTCGTCGACGTGATCGCCAGCGCTCGTGTCGGCAAAGTCGCCGTCGGCGCAGCGCCGCCGCCAATCACCGATTCGGTTTCGACGATCTCGGCCGTGAGTTGCGCTCCCGCGATCTTCTCCCGAATCGCTTCCGCGCGGCTCTCAAGCTCTTCCGCCGATGCTCGCATCATGCGGATCGCCGGAATCGCCTCGTAATCCTGCTTCACGTAAGCGAGCATCGTGCCTTCGAGCGCCGCGTATGTGAGCTTGTCGACCCGCAGCGCGCGGAACAATGGATTCTTGCGGATCTTCGTCACCAGCTCGCGCGAGCCGCTGATGATGCCCGCTTGCGGTCCACCCAGCAGCTTGTCGCCGCTGTACGTAATCACGTCGACTCCAGCGCGAATCGAGTCGAGAATCGTTGGTTCGCCGTGCACATTCACATTACGCAGATCGAAGAAAGCGCCGCTGCCCACATCTTCCAGCACTGGGATTCTATGTTTGCGCCCAACTTCTACCAGCTCTTCCAGCGACGGTTGTTCGGTGAAGCCGACCATCTCGAAGTTCGAGCGATGCACGCGCATCAGAAGACGCGTCTTCTCGGTAATCGCGTTCTCGTAATCTGCAGCGCGCGTGCGGTTCGTAGTCCCGACTTCGCGCAGCGTAGCCCCAGACTTTGCCATCACGTCGGGCACGCGGAACGATCCGCCAATCTCCACCAGCTCGCCGCGCGAGACGATCACTTCGCCGCCTTCAGCCAGTGTATTCAGTGCGATCAGCACAGCGGCAGCATTGTTGTTCACCACCACAGTCGACACATCACGTCCCGCTTCGCGGAAGAGCTGAGCAAACAAACGGTCCACGTGAACATCGCGTTTGCCGCGCTCACCTGCCTCCACGTCAAACTCGAGGTTCGAATACGTGCCCGCAACTTCGCGAATATGATCCAACGCAGCCGCGCAAAGCGGCGCGCGTCCCAGGTTCGTATGCAGAATAACGCCGGTCGCATTGATCACCGGCCGCAGCGAATACGCGAGATCGGCTCGCATCTGCCGTTCGACCGCTTCGGCCAGTCCGCTCACAGCGAGACTTACACCTTTGTCGTCCAGTCTCATTGCCTGCACCTCTTCGCGAATGCGCGCCAGCACCGTTCGCGCCGCGTCCGCTACAGCAGTCTGGCCCTCACGCGCCACAAGTGCCTCAAGCGCAGGCGAGCGCAGGATCGCGTCGACCGAAGGCAATTTGCGTAACAGCTCGGTTTTGTCCGTAGTGGTTCCCACGTTGTCACCAGTATCCAGCGACGCAGGCCGATTGTCCACGTTCTGCCCTTTACAAGATCAGGTTACAATCACCGCAGTTGCATGAAGGCTTTCTTCCGCATTGTTGTCATGGGACTTGTTCTGATTGCTGTGGCGCTCGTCTCGGCGCTCACGGCGATGAGGATTGCCATTCATGGCGGCGAAGTCAATGTGCCCAACCTGGCTAAGCTCACACCCGCCGAAGCCGAACGTCTCTGCTTGAACAACGGCCTGCTCACCGTTGTCGACGGCCAGTTCTACAGTCCCTCGATTGCAGAAGGACGAATCGTTTCGCAGAGTCCAACGGCCGGAACGCGCGTCCGTCGCGGTTACCGCGTCCATTTGGGACAAAGCTTGGGTCCGCAGCGGACTACAGTGATCAATGTGGTCGGGCAGAGCGGTCGCGCCGCCGATCTCAACCTCAATGAACGCGGCCTCGAAGTTGGAACCGTCGCCACAGTGCATTTGCCCGACGTTCCCGAAGATCAGGTGGTCGCGCAATCTCCCCCGGGGAACTCGACTTCCGCCGAGTCGCCCAAGATCAGCCTGCTCGTTGGTGCAGCGCCGGAGCCGAAAGCATATGTGATGCCGAACCTTGTCGGTCGTCACACGGACGACGCCTCATCGCTCATCGCTCAAGCTGGACTAAAAGTAGAGGTGAAGAACGCGGTAACGCCTCCACCGCCGAGCGCCTCGCAACTGGTTGGACCATTTGCTCCGCCCGCAACTCCACCAACTCTGATACCGAATCTCGTGTCGCCTTCAGTGGTGGTTCGCCAGACTCCGCCTCCAGGCCAGAAGGTTACAGAGGATATGGTGATTCAGCTGGAAGTGAGTCGGTGAACGACTATTTCTCCATGATCGCCGCGAAGAATCCATCGCACGGCTGAACTCCGGGCAATGTGCGCAAGTACGGACCCTTCATCAAGCTGTCCACGTCGCCCCACACCAATTCGCCAGAAGCGCGCAGACGTTCCAACTCCTCGCGGACTGGCACGACCCGTAACGCAGCTTCGGATCTCAACACGTCGTCCACAACCGCCGTATTCTCTTCCTGCTCCAGCGAGCAACTGGAATAGACAACGCGTCCGCCGCGCCCGAGCTGTCTGATTGCGGCTCTGAGAATCGCGACCTGTTTCTTATGCAGATCCTCGAGATCGCTGGGCTTCAGCCGCCAGCGAATCTCCGGATTGCGCGCCAGTGTGCCTGTCCCTGAACACGGCACATCGGCCAGCACGCGCTCGAACGTAGCTTCGTCACTCGTCACGGTTATGTCTTGCTGAACAACTTCCACATTCGCCGTGGAACTCAGCCGCGCACGCATCGACTCGGCACGATGCTTGTGCAACTCCACCGCGCGAATCTTCGCCACAGGATTTCTCTCTGCGAGGACCGCCGTCTTTCCGCCGGGCGCCGCGCAGCAATCAAGGATCGACGCTCCGCTGCCGACCAACATCGGCACCAGTTGCGATCCCTCATCTTGTATCCAGGCTCGTCCGCTGTGAATCGTCTGCGAGCGCACTACATCGCCGGCGACGACGCGACGCGCGGAACTCACCAGCAGTCCCGGAGCCAATTGCAGGCCTTCGCGCACCAGTTCTCGCTCGGCTTCGGCGCTGGTCACGTGCAATATAGTTTCAGGCGGCTTCTGATCGTGACTGCAGATCGTCTCCGCTTGCTCCATTCCATACTCGATCGCCCAGCGCTCCACCATCCACAGCGGATGCGAATAGAGCTGCGAAAGATCCAGCACTGTTTTGGGTCCGGGCGCGAGCTCAGGTCCCAGTAGCGCCGGATTTGCTACCAGCTTTCGCAGGATGGCATTTACGAACGGAGCCGCCGAGGCTTTTCGGCTGCGCTTTACCAGATCGACGCTATCGTTGACTGCGGCATGACTTGGAACGCGTTGCAGGAATCGGATCTGGTAAGCAGCGAGACGCAATGCGGTCAGCACTTCGGGATCAAGCTTCTCGAGCTTCTGCGAAGAGAGATCGCGGATGGCATCGTCCAGCCTCATCCGCCAGCGCAACGTTCCCAACACGATCTCCGTACACAAGCCGCGATCCGCAGGTGAGAGCTTCCCCAGGCGCTCGGAATGCAATAGCTCGGATGCGTACGCATTCTGCGTCTCCACGCGCAGCAGGATGTCGAAGGCTGCGGTTCTAGCTGGACTGATCATTGTTTATTGCCTTCGCCATTCCCAGCTTCTCGCCCGCCTGCGGCCGGTATCCATTCAGAAAGTCTTTCGCGGACATGCGTTTCCTGCCTTCGGGTTGGACCTCGAGCAACTCAAGATGCGTGTTTCCGGCAAACCCAACCAGCAAGCGTCCGGAACTGACAGCAAGCTCACCTTCGACCAACCGCAGACCTTCGTCTTGAGATGGTCGCGCCGCCGTGATGCTCAGCTTCTTCTCACGGAAAGTGGTGTAAACACCGGGCCATGGCTGAAATCCGCGCATGCGATTCCAGACATCCGTCGCTTTTCGCCGGAAGTCAATCAGTCCGTCTTCCTTCTTCAGGATCGGCGCAAAGCTCGCGTGCTGCTCTTCTTGTTTGTGCGGGGGGATTTTCCCTTCGCACAAACCATCGAGCGTTTGCGACAACAGCTCTGCTCCGATTTCAGAGAGCTTCGGCCCGAGCGTCAGCGCGGTGTCTTCCGGAAGGATCACGATTTCCTGCTGCAGCAGAATGTCGCCGGTGTCGAGCCCGGCGTCGATGCGCATCGTCGTCACGCCGGTGATCTTTTCACCATTCGCAATCGCCCACTGAATCGGCGCCGCTCCGCGATATTTCGGCAACAGCGACGCATGCAGGTTCAGGTTTCCCACCGGCGGAAGATCGATCATCCACTGCGGAATGATGCGGCCGTAGCCGACGACAATGATCGCCTCCGGACGAATCTGTTCCAGTCGCGTGCGAAACTCGGGGTTGTTCTTGATTCTCTCTGGTTGCGTGATCGGCATTCCCAGCTGTAGAGCCAACTGCTTGACGGGCGGAAGACTCAATTCCATGCCGCGCCCGCTTGGCCGATCAGGCTGTGTAACGACCAGGTGAATCCGATGTCCCTTCTCTGCCAGCACTCGCAGAGTGGGCACTGCGAATTGCGGTGTACCGCAGAAAACCAGATCCATGTTTCCGATTCTACGCCGGACAGCTCGGGTAGCATTCCGATTGAAGATTTGAGATAGTTTTGCTTTGGAGGAAACTCCTCCTCGTGCCATGCCTCTGAATCAGACCATCATCAACGGCCTGCAACCTTACGCCATCGGCCAAAAACTGCATGCATTTCGGATGCGTAAGAAGTTGTCGCTGGTTGAACTGGGCAAACAGGCAGGACTTTCGGCAGCCATGCTCTCGAAGATCGAAAACGGAAAGCTCTTTCCGACGCTCAAGACGCTGGAGCTGGTTTGCCGGCCACTTCAGGTAGAGTTACGACAATTCTTTTCATCTGACGGCAAACCGCTTTGCGCCATCACCTGCCGGAAAGATCGCATCCGCCTGCCGGAGACGGGAAAGGCGAAGAAGCCAGCTTACTTTTTCGAGTCACTGGATTTCGTTGCGAATGAGCGGAAGGTAAATTCTTATCTCGCGGAGTTCGAGCCCTTGGAGCCGAAAGACCTCAGCATGCACCAGCGGACGGGTGAGGAACTGGTATTTGTGCTCAGCGGAATGCTGATCATCCACATTGGAAAGGAAGAGCACATGCTGTGTGCCGGAGATTCGATCTGTTTTGACTCGTCAGTTCCGCACGGCTACCGGCGTAAAGGAAAGGAAATTTGCCGGGCGCTGGTTTTCGCGCAGCCCTAGCCTCTACCACTCGCCGGCTTTGGTCAGTTTGCGTACTTTTCGTTTGATCAGGTCGCGCTTCAATCCGCTGATGCGGTGAATGTACAGTTTGCCGTTCAGGTGATCGGTCTCGTGTTGGAAGGCGCGTGCCAGCAACTCTTCTCCGGCGTGCTCGTGCCACTTGCCATCGACATCCTGTGCGCGCACGGTCACTCGCATTGCGCGTGTAACGTTCTCGCGAAAATCCGGAATGCTGAGGCATCCTTCGCTTTGCGATTGGCGGCCCTCCATGTGAACAATCTCAGGATTGATGAGCACGAGCTTCGCGTCCGGATCTTCCTTGAAGGTCACATCGACTACAGCGATGCGTTTTGAAATCCCGATCTGCGGCGCTGCCAGTCCGATGCCGTGGGCCGCATACATTGACTCGAACATGTCGTCGATCAATTGCTTCAGCTCTTGGTCAAATGCGGTGACTGTCTCGGCAGGTTTTTCCAGCACGGGATCACCGAGTTTCACGATGGGGTAGATCATGGGTCCGTCTTACTAGAAGCTCCGTAATTGTTCCTGGTAGCCATGGAAATTGCGCAGCAATTCGGTCAACGAGTCACCGCCGAATTTCTCGAGTACGCAACGCGCCAGCACCAGCGCGACCATAGCTTCTCCGGCCACTCCCGCAGCTGGCACCACGCACACGTCCGATCGCTCATAGGCGGCCTTCACCGGTTCGCGAGTGGCGAAGTCCACCGAGCCCAAGGGCCTGCGTAACGTAGAGATCGGCTTCAGGTATCCACGGACGATGATGTCTTCGCCGTTGGACACGCCGCCCTCGAGGCCGCCGGCGCGATTGGTCTTGCGCTGAAATCCGGTCAGCGCTTTGTCGTTCTCTTCATAGCCGATTTCATCATGCACGGCTGAACCCGGCGAGGCAGCTCCGGTGACTCCGTATCCAATCTCAACGGCCTTCACGGCCTGCAGCGACATCACTGCCCACGCCAGCAATCCATCGAGGCGCTCATCCCAATTGACGTACGTGCCTAAGCCGGGCGGGACATTATGCGCGCGCACTTCGAAGATGCCGCCCACGGAATCGCCGGTGCGAAGAACCTTGTCGACTTCTCCCCGCATGCGCTCTTCTGCATCGCGGTCGACGCAGTTGAGCAGGACTTCGTCTTTCGGATAGAGAGCCGAAATCTCGTCCCAACTGGCCTCGCGCTCTAGCGACGAGCCGCCAACTTGCACGACGTGGCTCAGGACCTCGATCCCGAGTTGCCGCAGCAGCAGCTTGGCAATCGCTCCCATGGCTACACGCGAGGTTGATTCGCGAGCCGAGGCACGTTCCAAAACATAGCGCGCTTCAGAAAAGTTGTACTTCATTGCGCCAGCAAGATCGGCGTGTCCCGGACGAGGGGAGGCTACCCGTTTATGTTTCTCGGGATCGCCTGTTTCAACCGGCAGAATCTCCTGCCAGTTTTGCCAATCACGATTGGCGATCACGATTGCGATTGGCGACCCGATGGTCTTCCCATGGCGCACTCCCGACAGGATGTGTGCCGAGTCGCGCTCAATCTTCATGCGGCCGCCACGGCCAAATCCCTGCTGGCGGCGCCAGAGTTCCCGGTCGATGAATGCCTGATCGATCGGCAAGCCCGCCGGAAGGCCCGACAGCATGGCTACAAGGCTTTCTCCGTGCGACTCGCCAGCGGTTGAGAATCGAAGCATGGGTTCTAAGTGGTTTCCTGTCAGCTACCTGAAAAGATCGATTGTATCTGATCGGGCTTTTCGCACGCAGATTTTGGATTCCAGGTGGTGAGGGAATTCAAAATCGATGAGATCCCTTCACGCGTGACCGGCTCAATAGGCTGTGTAAATCCTCTGGAAACCCTGTTTATTTATTAGTAATCATTGCCAGTCCATAGGTAGTAAATACCGGTAAAACCGGGTAGAATCTAGAACTGTTCAGGTTAGTTTTGCTTACTGCGTAGTAACCGAATGACAGCAGTATTTGCAGGAATCTCAGCGAAATTCGACCCAGCCTGGGCTAGCAGTCTCTCACCTGAGACGTTGATTTTTTCGTAGGAGTTCTCCTTGCCTCCAGTGCTGCCTCTCAAGGACTCAGCACGTGCACGTATCCAGGAATTAGTGCGTGTGCTTGAGCCTCATTTTCCGGAGATTACCACCGCCTGGCGTGCGCGCATGTTCCAGGAACTTGATCTCGACGGCCGCGCCATGGCTGCCTTGGAACGATTGAACCTTGGAACCGGGTTCGGACTTTGCTGTAAGGCGGACTTCAGTCAGTTTGCCGAGAATCTCTGTTATTACGGAACCCGTCTCGCCAAGCTGAATATCGACACCCGAGTGGTAGCCCGCGCGCTGGAAATGTATCAGTCGTTTTGTGAGCCTTACCTGGCGGTGCTCTCGCCCATGGCCCGGGCAGAGGCTATTTCCGCGCTCGAAACGTTCAACTCCACGACCTTTGTTTCGATTGCCGGAACGTACTTCGATACGCAACGAAATGCTTCGTCAGCTCTGCTTTCGGCTCTGGAAGCCGAACTCTCCGCGGAAAATCTCTCCAGCCTATTGTGTCGCGTTTTGGAAATTTCCAAACAGACCTTTGATGCTTCCGTCGGAGTGCTTCTCCTGCGGGAGCTAGGCAGCGATTCGCTTCGTCCGGCGGCGACGGTTGGACTGGATGAGCCCATTGATCCTGAATTCCTGATCCCTCTCGGACGGGGGTTTACTGGTCGCGTGGCGCAAACGGGAGAACCGGCAATGTTGCCGGATCTGGACCATTCCGATGGGTTGCTGAATCCCATGATGCGCCAGAAAGCCAAAGCGCTCTGGGCTGTTCCCCTGAAGATCGAACAGGAAATTATCGGCGTTCTGGCCATCGGATTTCCAAGGCCCTATGAATGGCTTCCCAGCGAACGCGAATTGCTGCGTGCAATTGCGGATCGCTCGGCGCTGGCCATCGAACGTGCCCGCATTACCGACGCTCTGCGTGAGCGTGAGGCCCGTATTGCCGAGCTTTCCGCCCACTTGCTGCGTGCGCAGGAAGAGGAACGCAAGCGGATCAGCCGGGAACTGCACGATGCTACCGGCCAGCAGCTCATGGTGATCCGGCTGTATCTCGGCATGCTGACCAGCGGATCCGTCTCGGACGAGGTGCGAAGCAAAGTCGGGGAAACAGTAAACGTTGTAGATCAAACAATCGAAGGCATCCGCAGGATCATTGCGAGACTCTCACCATTAGTACTCCAGGAACTAGGTCTAGTTGCCGCCATTCGCAAGGAAGCCAAGGACCTGGGCAAACGCAGTGGTGTCAGAACGCGGGTTGCGATCCCGGATAGCGTCGGTCGATTCGCTCCAGAAGTCGAGACCACGATCTATCGCGTCGTCCAGGAAGCCCTGCATAACATTGCCAAGCACGCGAAAGCGAAGAGCGCCAGTGTGCAGATGTCGCGCGTGGACGACATGGTCCAGTTGGTGATCCAGGACGATGGAGTTGGTTTTGGCGACCGTAAGCCGGTCGTCGGCCGCAACTTCGGCCTGGCCGGCATGCGCGAACGCATTGGCATGCTTGGTGGAAGCGTGCAGGTAGTTTCCGGGAAAAATAAAGGGACACGAATCGAAATCACGATTCCGGTGACGAGCGAGGGGGCGACTCCACTCGATCAGCCGCGAACGGCCAAGCGGCCTTTTCTGGTACGCAAGGTCGCTGCCGGCGTCCTGTCGCAACCGTAGTCAGTTCGCCACTGACCGTCATTTTTTTATTTCGGCCTTCGGAGGAACGAGCCCTCCGGTGTTGAAGAACAGGTGTTTATTGTTATGCCCAAAATTCGATGCATTTTAGTCGATGATCATACGTTGTTCCGCCAGGGGGTCCGCCGTCTCCTGGAAACCGAATCCGATTTCGAAGTGGTGGGTGAAGCCGCCGACGCCGGCGATGCCGTAGAAAAAGCTCGCGAGCTGCGACCGGATGTCGTGCTGATGGATATCGGCATGCCCGGTCTATCGTCCTTCGAGGCTGCACGGCACATACGCAAGAACCGGCCGGAAACGAAGGTCCTGTTCCTCACCATGTATGAGGATGAGGACTATCTCGTGCAATGCCTGGAAGTGGGCGCCGCCGGATATGTCCTGAAGGACACTCCCGCGCCGCAACTACTTACCGCCGTGCGCGACGTGTACAAGGGAGGTAAGTACCTCAGTTCCCAGGTTCTCGGCAAACTGGTTGAGGACTTCCGCGCCCGCGTACGCGACGCCAAGATGCGTCCACGCATTTCGACGCTGACTCCGCGCGAACGCGAGATCCTGAAGCTGCTGGCTGAAGGCAATTCAGTGAAGGAAATCGCTGTGCTGCTGGGTCTGAGCGTAAAGACCGTCGAAGCGCATAAGTTCAACCTGATGCGCAAGCTCGACATTCACAACAAGGCGCAACTGGTGACCTACGCGATCCAGAAGAAGATCATCAAGATTCCCGTAAATCAGTAAAGGCAGTTGCTGGTTGTTAGTTGCTAGAAAGCAGCCAACTGAACTAAAGAAGCCAGCAACTTCAGCATTGGCGCTCGTTGACCTGACTTTCGTCTGGCCATCACCTCCGCAATTTACGGCTATCAACAAACCCGCTTGCGCTGACTCACTGATAGTCACAATTTGCTTTGATGTTTGAATTCGATCGTCCCAGGTTTCCCTGTTTCATTCGTATTCAAATTCATCTGTTACCGAAAGAACTGGCAACTGATGCCGAGCGGCCTTCGCTTCTATCGCTGGCCTCTGTTGATGGGATGCGCAGCCAAGCAATATGTTGTCCGTGTGTTAAAGAATCGAGCTCTGCTTCTACCTGCTACACTGTCCGGCTGAGATGCTGGACTTTTCTCAATTCGAGTGCCTGACCTTCGACTGCTACGGCACGCTCATTGACTGGGAATCAGGTATTCTGGGCGCGATCCGGCCAATTCTCGAGACACACCATCGCAAGCTCAGCGACGACGGCATCCTGGAACTCTATGCCGCGCTCGAGTTGGAAGAAGAGAGCGGCGAGTACCAGAAGTACCGCCAGGTTCTGCAGCGGGTGATGTGGAAGATGGCGGCGCGCATCGTGTTTCCACTCACCGAAGCCGAGTTCAATGCGCTGCCGAACTCGATGCCGCAGTGGCCCGCGTTCCCGGACACGGTCGACGCCCTGCGGCGGCTCAAAACGAAGTACAAGCTGGCAATCATCTCGAACACCGACGACGATCTGTTTGCCGAGACGGTGAAAACCCTCCAGGTACCATTCGACTTCGTGATAACGGCCGAGCAAGCGCGGAGCTACAAGCCTTCGCTAAACAATTTCCAGGTCGCACTGGAACGCATAGGGCTTCCGAAAGAGCGCGTGCTGCATTGCGCGCAGAGCGTTTATCACGACATTGTTCCGGCGCGCGAGTTGTGCATTACGAATGTCTGGGTAAATCGTCGAGCAGGGAAGCGCGGTTCCGGCGCGACGCGAGCGGCCGCGGAGAAGCCGGATCTGGAAGTGCATAACCTGAAGACCCTCGCTGATTTAGCAAAAACTTAGCCGCAGATTCATCCTGATGAACGCGGATTTCGACCTGGCTATCTACCAGACCTTAGATCTGCGTTTATCAGCGCTAATCTGCGGCTAAATCCTTAGTGAAGGCCTTTGACGGCTGTGGCGGCTTCGGCCTTCTGTTCTTCCGGTGGTTCGGCGGCGGGCTCAGCCTGTTTCTCTTCCGGCTTGGGCGGCTCTTCTTTTTTCGCGAGGAACTTTGTGCTGTTCAGCAGCGGCCGTGCGAGCGAGGGATTGTATCCCGTCCATGCATCGTCGTTACTGGCTTCGCGTTCGAACTGCGCGCGCATGCTTTCCATCTTCGAATCGAGATCGTCGAGGTAATGCAGCATCAGCGCCTCAGGGAACATGGGCAGCTTGGGCGACCCAAACTCGTAGTGGCCGTGATGGCTGATGATCATGTGCTCCAGCAGAATCTTCAACTCGTCGGGAAAGCCCGGCACCTGGTTGATCTTCGCCTGCAGCATCTCCAATTCGATAATCATGTGCCCCAGCAACTGCCCCTTGGTGGTGTAGGTGATGGAGCGCGCATAGGAAAGCTCGTGCAGCTTGCCGATATCGTGCAGGAAGACGCCGCTCAGCAGCAGGTCGCGATTCACCTGCGGATAGTTGCGGGACGCGAGGTCAGAGACTTTGAACAGCGACACGACGTGGTCGAGCAGGCCGCCGATGAAGGCGTGGTGCAGCGATTTCGCCGCGGGCGCGTTCTTGTAATCAGTCGCAATATCGGGATCGGCCATGAAGGCCTTGAGGAGTGACTTCAGATACGGGTTCTGAAAGCTCTCGACGAAATCGCCTACCGTTCGCCAGAGCGCGTCGACATCTTTCTCTGTCTTGGGAAGATAGTCGGAAAAATCGACTTCCGTCTCGTCCATCTTGCGGAGCTTGTGCACCGTGAGCTGGAACTTGTTGTTGAACTTGTTGATCAGACCCTTGACCTTGACGAAATCGTCCTGCTCGAACGAATTTAGGAATTCATGCACGTTGTCCCAGACTTTAGCCTCGATCTGCCCGGTGCGATCGGCGAGGGTAAGTGCGATGTAGAGATCGCCGGTGCGCTTGGGCTTGATCTGTTTGGAGGCCACCACGAAGCTGGAAATAATGGTGGCGTTCTCGTGCTGGGAGCAATCGCGAATGAAAAAATCTTTCATAGGGTCCAAGTACAGTTCAGCCGCAAGTGGCTGGACAGACCGAACAATGTACCACGCGCCGAGCCCAAGATCAGTACGGTGGAACACTGATTCCGCGGTCAAGCCAGGTCAGGATTAGACCGGGTAGCCAGTGTTCGGTAGTAAGTAGCTAGTAGTAAGTGATCGGGTTTCAGTGTTTCTTATGACGATTCTTCTTGTGGGGACCGGTGGTGTGGGTTGCGAGGATCGCAACAGATGGTTCCGGCAAGGGGTCTGCGAGTTCGCGAGTTACCCCGAGACTTCGCATCTCGGCCTTGTTCCTGTCGATTCTCCGGAGAAGGCCAAAACTCCAGAAGAACATGATAGCCGCAGCTATCAGAGGGAACATAAAGCTCCGTGGATCGCTGATGTGTAGAGCCTGTGTAAGACAAATTACGCACACAGCAGTGATGAAAGTGGCTAGCCAGAAACTCCACTTCCGCCAGCCAACGCGACCGTCCCAGGATTCTGGGCCCACGAAAACGATCAGAAACGCAGCTACCAAAACGCCGATTGTGACGGGCGCCGCACGGTCGAAACCGAGATGAAAAGGTTCAGGTGCGAAGAAATCGGCGACTGCGAGTATCGCGACGATGACCAGGAAGATCTTGAAAATGTGAAGACTTCGATCCTCCTGTTGGCGTTCTTCTGCACGATGCAGCGTCTTATCAGGCGGGGGACAGGCCGCAGAAGCGCGGTCTAGAAGCCAAGCAAATGGTACGGATAGGGCACCCGAATACACGAGAACTACGAAACCGAGAGCCAACGCGGCTGCGAAGAAATCGCGCAAGAATATCAAGCCGTCTTTGTGCAGGTGCATGGGAATCGGCAGCATTTTACGTCATCATCTGGACGGTTCGAATAATTTCGACTGCCAGTTCGTAGGAAGCGGAATCAGTTCGGAGCGGCGGCCAACTTACGAGCATCCTGTCGCAGCATTGCCCATCCGATCACGATTCCGACCAGCAACGGCGGTCCGTGCAGATCGCGTAATGCGGTAAGAATTACGGCGCCTACGAGAATCACGATTCCGCCAAAGCGGGACTGCATGGGACGGGGGTTCCGCAGCAGCCACGCGCCGAGCGCGCCCAGTAGTCCGCAGATCGCAACTGAAGACCCAGCGCCCTGTGGCTTCCATGCCAGACCTGCAAGCTCTCCAGCGACTCCCGCAGCAAAGTAGAGTACAAGCCAGCGGCGCCCGCCGAAGATGCGTTCCACGATGGCGCCGATGATCAAGAGTGCGGAGAAATCGAAGACGATCTGCCGCCAACCTTCGGCATGAAGAAAAATCGGTGTGATCAGGCGCCAGTATTCGTGCGCGGCCAGTGTGCCCGGCCGACGCTCAAGTAACGGCAGCAATGGAAAGAAGTATTGGAGTGTCGTTGCGGCAGCGGTGATCGCGAAAACTGTGAGGGTGGTGACCGGCAGTCGGGTTCGGGACATAATGAGACGCCCTGCCGGCGCAGTCATCGAAAACGCCGGGTAGCGGATGCAAACATATTACGCGCGCTCGGTGCGGAAGTCGTAACATCGTGCTTCGGTTTCGGGTAGGTGGATGGTACGAATTGGGTGAAGGGTATAGAGTTCCCTCGCTGCGCTCGGAATGACAGGTGAAGTCTTGTCGCGAGAAAAAAGCAGCGGGCATTTTGACGCGGACATCGAAAAACCTGCGAGGTGGAAATGAGCACGGTTACTTCTCAGAAGCCGTCAGCGAGCGCTGCCGGAACGATAACTCTAGGTAGCGAACTCACGGTCAATCGCATGGGTTATGGCGCCATGCGCATTACTGGAGAAGGCATTTGGGGTCCGCCGAAGGATCACGATGGGGCGATTCGCGTGTTGCGGCGTGCCGTGGAGTTGGGCATCCAGTTTATCGATACCGCCGATTCCTATGGGCCTTATGTCAGCGAAGAGTTGATTGCGGAAGCATTGCATCCTTATCCCGAGGGGCTGGTAATCGCAACCAAGGGCGGATGGGAGCGCGTCGGGCCGAATCAGTGGATTCATAATGCCAGTCCCGATCACCTGAGCGAAGCCGTCGAAGGGAGCCTGAAGCGGCTGAAGGTGGATCGGATTGACGTGTACCAGTTGCACATTCCCGATCCGCGGATTTCGTTCGAAGCGTCGATGGGGACATTGGTGAAGCTGAAGGAACAGGGCAAGATTCGCTCGATTGGCCTATCGAATGTCACACGCGAGCACATCGAGCGGGCGCTGAAATTGACGCCGATCGTCTCGGTGCAGAACCGTTACAACTTCGACGATCGCGAGTGGGATTACGTGGTCGATTTTTGCGAGCAAAAGAAGATTGCGTTCATCCCGTGGGGACCGCTCGCGCAAGGCAGGAGCGCGACGGAGAAGTTGAAGCAGATTGCCATGGCGAAAGGCGCTACTCCTATGCAGGTGGCGCTGGCATGGCTGCTGCAGCAATCGCCGATGATGCTGCCGATTCCCGGAACGTCCTCAGTAGCGCACCTCGAAGAAGACGTCGCGGCGGCGGTGGTGAAGTTGACCGACGAGGAATTCAAGACGCTGGCGGCGTAACTCGGCGTTCGACACGGTCCAAATCAAAACAAAAAAGGGCGGACAAGAGTGTCCGCCCCACCAAACCAATCCTATCTCACCACACGCGGCAGGCGTCCTTGGCCACCATCGGCGAATCGGCCTTGCAGCTGAACGCCTTCTGGAACTCAGGCATATTCCGCAGCACTCCGTTAACGCGATAACGTCCCGGCGAGTGTGGATCGACAGCCGCGCGATGACGCAATTCCTGTGGCCGTGCGTTCTGGCACCAGATGCGTCCCCATGACAGGAACAGCCGCTGCTCGGGCGTGAAGCCGTCAATCTTCTGCTGCGGCTTATCCCCAGACATCTGCAACAGCGCCATCAGTGCAAGCCGCAAGCCGCCATTGTCGGCAATGTTTTCGCCTTCGGTAAGCTTGCCGTTGAGGTGAACATCGTCAGTCGCGATGAAGGAACTGTATTCGTCGGCGATGCACTGGCCGCGTGCCTGGAAGTTCTTGTAATCCTCAGGCGTCCACCAGTTGTGCAGGTTGCCGTGGCCGTCGAACTGGCCGCCTTCGTCGTCGAAGCCGTGCGTCAGTTCGTGACCGATCACGGCGCCGATGCCACCGAAGTTGATGGCATCATCCACGGAGTTCGCATAGAAGGGTGGCTGCAAAATGCCTGCCGGGAAATTGATGTCATTCATCAGCGGGTTGTAATAGGCGTTGACGGTGGGCGGCGTCATATCCCATTCGTGACGATCGACGGGCTTGCCGATTTTGTTCATACGCCGGTTGAAGTCGAACGAATTCGCGCGCAGCGAATTGCCCATCGCCTCACCGCGGACAATCTCCAGCTTGGAATAGTCGCGCCACTTGTCGGGATAGCCGATCTTGTTGGCGATCAGTTCCAGCTTCGCCAGCGCCTGCTTCTTCGTCTCCGGAGTCATCCACGTCAAGCCGTTGATGTCCTGATTCAGGGCGGCTTCGATCGCATGCACCATCTTCAAGGTGCGCTCTTTGCCTTCGGCGCCGAAGGTTTCATCCACATAAAACTGGCCGAGCGCGAAACCTAGATCATTGTCGGTGTACTCCACGCAACGCTTCCAGCGCGGCTTTAATTCGGCAGTGCCGGTTAACGTTTTGCCGAAGAAGTTGAAATTCTCGTCGACGAACGCCGTGGGAAGCAGCGCTGCCGTTCCATGCAGAGTTTGCCACCGCAGATAGGTCTTCCACGAGTCGAGCGGAACCGACGTGAGCAGCCCGTTCATAGTCTTGAAGAAGTCGGGCGAAGCCACGTTGATGGCCTTGGTGTCCGGCACATCAGCGGAAACGAAGTACTGATTCCATGCGAACTTTGGCGCGAGCGCTTCGAGTTCCGCTGGAGTCATCTTGTGGTAGATCTTCTCGGGATCGCGCCGATCCGCGAGCTTCATGGAACCTTTGGCAAGGTCGGTTTCGATATCCATGACCGTCTTGGCATCGGCCGCGGCCTTTGCCGAAGGCTCGCCTGCGAGTTCAAACATGCGCTGCACGTGCTTCACGTAGTCGGCGCGGAGCTGTACGGACTTGGGATCTGTGTTGGTGTAGTAATCGCGATCGGGCATCCCCAGCCCACCCTGGTCAGCTTGTGCGATCACCTGGGTCGCGTCCTTGAAGTCCTGGCCTGAGTCGAAGTTGAAAATCGCGTTCACGCCATTGTGGTGCAGATATCCGAGCAGTTCGGGCAATTGCTGGGCATTCTGCAATTCGTCGATGCGATCAAACGTCGGCTTAATGACGGAAATGCCTTTTTTATTGATGGCGGCTTCGTCCATGCAGGAGGCGTAGTAATCACCAATCTTCTGCTGGTTGGAAGTGCGCTTAGGATCGGGAGCTGAATACCGCTCAAGGATGCTGCGCAGGATCGCTTCGTTGCGATCTTCCAGGGCATTGAAACTGCCCCAACGTGCCTGATCGGGCGGGATGGGATGGCTCTTCATCCAATTGCCGCAGGCGAACTGATAGAAGTCAGCGCAGGGGTCAGCAGTGCGATCGAGCGCGTCGAGATCGAACCCGAGGCCCTTGGTGTTTTCGGCGGTGGGCACCTGGGGAGTAGTTTGAGAAAAGGCGATGCTGGCACTAAGCACAAAGATCAGAATCAGCAGACGTTTCATAAGACCTCGAGCTGGGTTAGCGGAAACTGAAGAACCTGAAAATGTAATCGCCGGGAGCGAGATTCGCAAATCCAGCGCGCGGATCCGGCGCCCTCGAATGTCGTTATGGGATAATCAATGAGTTGGGGTGGACGGCTCGGAAGCACTTGTAAGCAAAGAGTCTGGCGGGTGTTCCCGGGCATCTAATCGGTACAATCATGCAGAATTCAAGTTTCTTCTTTCAGCGCTACGGCCTAACCGAGAATGACCTGGAACGTTACCTCGGAGCGGCTCTCTCGGCGGGTGGAGATTACGCCGATCTCTATTTCGAATATCACACGACCACTTCCATCAGCGTAGACGAATCGATTGTGAAATCCGCTTCGCGGGGCATTTCCGCCGGCTGCGGCGTACGTGTGATCTCGGGCGAACGCACCGGCTACGCCTATACCGACGACCTTGCGCCAGAGAAGATCGAGCGCGCGGCCAAGACTGCGGCGCTGATTGCCAGTGGTCCGGCCAAGACGCCGACGGTGGATCTGAAAGAAGGCGGCAATCGGGATTTGTACCCAGTGGCGCTGGCGTCGGTAGATACCGATGTTCAAGAGAAGGTGGAACTGGCGATGCGCGGCGATCGCGCGGCGCGTGCACACGATCCACGTATTCGCGAAGTGCGGGTGAGTTATGCCGACGAGTTGCGGCAGATCCTGGTGATCGGCTCCGACGGCAGTTTTGCCGAAGATTCGCAGCCCATGGCGCGTATGAGCGTGATGTGTATCGGCAAGAATGAGCAGGGTCAGTCGTCGCGTGGAAGCGCCGGTGGCGGCGGGCGCGTCGCACTCGACTTCTTCAAGACCGAGAAGACGCCCGAACATTTCGCCGAGGAAGCGGCGCGACAGGCCATCATTCAACTGGACGCGCGCGAGGCTCCAGCGGGCGAGATGGAAGTGGTGCTCGGTCCCGGATGGCCAGGCATTCTGTTGCACGAAGCGATTGGTCACGGCCTGGAAGCGGACTTCAATCGCAAGGGAACGTCGGCCTTCACTGGTCTGATCAACAAGCGCGTGGCAAGCGACAAGTGCACGGTGGTCGATAACGGCACGGTGCCGTCGCGGCGCGGATCGCTCAACGTCGACGATGAAGGCAATCGCACCAACGAAACGGTGCTGATCGAGAACGGAATTCTGAAGGCATATCTGAGCGACAAGCTTTCGTCGCGGCTGATGGGCATTCCAAATACCGGCAACGGCCGTCGCGAAAGCTACGAGCACATCCCCATGCCGCGCATGACTAATACCTATATGCTCGCAGGGCAGGATTCGCCGGAGGACATCATCCGTTCGGTGAAGCGCGGTGTGTTCGCCGCGAACTTCGGCGGTGGGCAGGTGGACATCACCAACGGCAAGTTCGTGTTCTCCGCGTCCGAAGCCTACATGATCGAAGACGGAAAGATTGGCGCGCCCCTGAAGAATTGCACGCTGATCGGCAACGGCCCGGACGTACTCACGCGCGTGTCGATGGTGGGCAACGATCTACAACTCGACGAAGGCGTGGGAACTTGCGGCAAAGACGGGCAGTCTGTGCCGGTCGGCGTGGGCATACCGACGATTAAAGTGGACAAGATCACCGTGGGCGGAACGGCGAGATAGTTGTTGTTCGCCAGTTGCCAGTTGTCAGATGGGGTAGCTGGTAGCTTCCGTAATTGCGCATCGTCTGACACGGTTGATCTCTGAATGCTGACGACTTTTCTAGGAACTAACACTAGCAACTGACAACTAGAACATGGCTGACTACTTAAATCTTCCGATTGGCGAGCATGTCCCCGAGGTCCTGAACGCGATTATTGAGATTCCGCTCGGCGAGACCAACAAGTACGAATATGACAAGAAACTGCACGTCTTTCGTCTCGACCGAAATCTGTTTTCTCCGGTGCACTATCCCGGCGACTATGGGTTCTTCCCGCAGACGCTCAGCACGGACGGCGATCCGCTGGATGTGCTGATCCTTGTCGATACGCCGAGTTTTCCCGGATGCCTGATAGAAGTGCGTCCCATCGGTATGCTGGAGATGCTCGATCAAGGCGTGAAGGACGAGAAGATTCTGGCGGTGGCAAAGCACAATCCGCGCTATCGCGAAGTGCACAACTACACGCAGATTTATCCGCACATGATGCGGGAGATTTCGCATTTCTTTGCCATCTACAAAGATCTCGAAGGCAAGCGCACGCAGATGCTGGGATGGCAGGATGCCGCGACGGCGCGATCCGTGATTGTCGAGAGCCACAAGCGCTTCAAGGAAGAAGCGAAGCAGACGGAACCAGAGACGGTTCACGAAAAGTAATCCCCGAAAGAGATCAATGGAACTCAAAGAAGTCGCAACTGAAGTAGTCGACCGCGCCATGCGCGCGGGCGCAACCGCGGCAGAGGCCGTAGCGCGCGAAGGCAACGAGTTTTCTACTGTAGTGCGTTTGGGACAGGTAGAGACGCTGAAGGAGTCGGGCGCGAAGGTGCTGGGTGTGCGCGTCTTTCATGGTCAACGGGCCGCGAGTACCTACACCAGCGACTTTTCGCCGGCGGGACTCGATCAGCTGGTGAGTTCCGCGGTATCGCTGGCGAGGATCACCTCGGAAGATCCGGTGTCCGGGCTGCCGCAGGCGAGCGAACTCGGAAAACTTGATACTGATCTCGATCTCTACTATCAGGACGTGTATTCGCTTTCGACCGAGCAGCGCATCGAGTACGCACGGCGTGCGGAAAAGGCCGCCACTTCGGCTGATGCACGCATACAGAACTCCGAAGGCGGATCGTTCGACGCCGCCGATGGACGCAAAGTGTTGGCGAATTCGCTTGGCTTCGTCGGCGAATACAAGCGGTCGTACTGTTCGGTCTCCGCAGTGCCCGTCGCAAAAGATGAGAGCGGAGCGATGCAGCGCGACTTCTGGTACTCGGTGGCACGCTCGATCAAGCTGCTGGAGTCGCCGGAGGAAGTTGGCAAAGTAGCGGCGCAACGCACGCTGCGCCGTCTGGGCGCACGCAAGGTGAAGACCTCGCAGGTGCCGGTAATTTTCGATCCCATGGTCGCCCGTTCGCTGCTCGACAGCCTGGCTGAGGCGGTGAATGGGGATTCGATCTATCGCGGCGCATCGTTCCTTGCCGGCAAGCTGGGCGAGAAGATCGCAGGCGACAATGTTACCGTCGTGGATGACGGCACCATGCTCGGAGGCTTTGGCACTTCGCCCTTCGATGGCGAGGGCGTGAAGTCGCGGCGCACGCTGGTGATCGACAAGGGCGTGCTCAAGTCCTACCTATTGAACACCTACACGGCGAAAAAGCTGAACATGAAGACCACTGGCAATGCCTCGCGCGGGTTGGCGGGAACGCCGGGCATTGGCGTCGGCAACTTCTACCTGGAAGCGGGCGCGCGCAAGCCCGAGCAGATCATCGGCGACGTGAAAGAGGGACTCTACGTCACCGAGTTTCTCGGTTTCGGCGTGAATCTTGTTACTGGCGACTTCTCACGCGGCGCGAGCGGCATGTGGATCAGCGGTGGACAGTTGGCGTTCCCGGTAGAAGAGATCACGGTCGCCGGAAATCTCAAAGACATGTTCAACAGCATTTCGGAGATTGGCAGCGACTTGGAGTTCCGCGGATCAGTAGCCGCACCAACGCTGCGGATCGACGGGCTGACGGTGGCGGGGGAGTAGAGACCCACCAGAGCGTCCCCGCGCCTTCTAACTTCTGCCTTCGTACTTCTAACTTCCTAATGTTTGTGTTCGTGCTGGTGGGCATCTACGACTGGCATAACGCAGCCATGCGCAATCTCGCAATCTGCGTGTTCAAACTGGATGGTGGTGTGCTGGATGTTGAACGACGCGCGTAGCCGTTCCTGTACATCGCGCAAAATCATCTCGCTGGCTGACGGCGGAATATCGGCGATCGCGATGTGGCAGGAGAGCGCATGCATATGGCTGCCGATGCTCCATATGTGCAGGTCGTGTACGTCGTTCACGCCGCTAATGCAACAAATCTCGTTGGTCACGCGATCCAACTCCATGCCGCTGGGCGTGCCTTCCAGCAGAATATTCAACGTCTCGCGAATAATGCCGAACGAAGACCACAGGATCAGCGCGCCGATGCCAAACGACAGTGCCGGATCGATCCAGTTTTTCCCAGTCGCAAGGATGGTCCACGCGCCCGCGATCACGGTCGCGGTGGAGAGCGTATCCCCCAGCATGTGAATGAAGACGCTGCGCGTGTTGATGTCGTGCGCCGACCGATACAGCAGGATACTGATCACACCGTTGAGCGCGACGCCGACTGCCGCCACCCAGATCATCGTTCCCGCGCCAACCGCAGGTGGATGGGTCAAACGCTGGGCTGCTTCTACGAAGATGTAGAACGCGATCCCAACCAGCAGCAGAGCATTTACAAATGCGGCCAGAACTCCCGCACGATGGTAGCCGTAGGTCTTGGTGGCATTGGGGGGGCGGCGCTGCAGGAACGCAGCTCCGAGCGACAGGAGAATCGCAAGGAAATCAGAAACGTTATGACCTGCCTCGGAAAGGAGGGCCAAACTGTGCGACCGTACACCCATCACGATCAGCAGGACAATGTAGGCGAGAGTCAGCAGCAGCGAAGTTCGAAGTACGCTGACGGAAGCGCCGTGATCGTGAGAGTGTCCCGCCACAGATAAAAGTCTATACCGATACTGCATCGAGAAGAAAGTAACGTTCAGCGTGTAACTCCAGAACAGCTGATTTCCCGCCACTTCATTATGTGTGCACCCGCGTGCCTACCCTGAGCATGGCTTTACAAGCACGCGCACGTGTCCTGTGAGCTTTGGTGACAGCAGAATCTCATGAGGCGAAGAACCGAATCAGCTGAACGCATCTGCACGTTCGTTCGGTCGTTTGGTGCGATTCGTGCAGTTAATTGCATGTAACGGTTTTGCTCTGGCCGGTGCCCCTGGCGCCCTTCGCCCTCATCATCAGCCAGGAGCGATCGGTCTCAGCAATTCGAACAGCAACTCGGAGAACATCTCATGAAGCAGCTACTCAGAATATCCGTGCTCACGCTGGCGGTGAGTACCTCGGGATTTCTGCTCGCGCAGAGCGCAGGGTCCGGCGGATACGGGCAAACGGGATCCGCGAGCGATTCCAGCCAGAGTGGAACTACGGCAGCCCAGACGAGTGCATCGAAAGGTGCTAGTACCGCTGACGATCAGACCCTCCACCGTCAGGTGCACGATCAGCTCTCCACGAATCCAGACTTGCAGAACGTCCAAATCGCTGTCGAAAACGGCAGAGTGGTTTTGACCGGAACGGTTCCCAACAAGAACGACAAAAAAGAAGCGAAGCGCATCGCGTCCTCTGTTCCCGGCGTCAAGAAGGTGAAAGAGAACATTTCAGTTTCGAACCCAGGTGGGACCAGCAGCGCTGCCGCCACCTCGATGGGAAATCCATCCGGGAATCAGTCCACCGAGCAAGGAAATGGACCTAACAATGCCAGCAGCACCTCCGGGAACGCTGGCACGGCGGAACCGGGAAGTCCGAACGCGCCACAGGGAGCTGCCGGCCCGCAACAGCCCGGAGGCGTTCCTCCGCGCATGCAGAACAACTTCTTCCCGCAGAGCTCGTCGTCTTCCACTGGCTCGGCTTCACAGGGAAGCAACAACAATCCCAGTCAGCAGACTCCGCAGCAGCCAGATTCCAGTCAGAATGCGCCCAGTTCCAGCAGCCCCGATAACACGCAGGCGCCAAGCAACACTTCTCCTGGCAGTGTCGGCAGCAACGCCGATCCTGAGATGACGAAGCATCCTGATCAGAACTCAACGGGTGATCAGAGTGCTCCAATGAGCGAACAGCCGAACACGCCTCCGCCATCGAGCACTCCGGGCACCGCGCCGGATCAGACGCCAACTCCTCCGCCGCAAACTGCGCCTCAGCCCACGAATCCTCCGAACCTGATGACCGTGGCTTACCAAACGAGCGTCGCAAGTGAACCGCAATCGAGCACTACAAGTCCCAGCAGCAGTACGCCTTCGAGTGTAGGCAGCCAGGCCGGATCCGCGGAAAGCACGACCGGCAGCATGAATACCGCGCCGCGTTCGACGGGAACAACTGCATCGGGAACGACGGCTGCAGGCGCAGCAGGCGCTCCTTCGGTTATCAATTCGGATCAGGTAAAGAGCGATATCCAGTCTGCTTATAAGAATGATCCGGACTTGAATAATGCGAACATCACTGTGGCTGTGACGGAACAAGCAGTTCAGCTTTCGGGATCGGTTCCCAACTCGCGCGACAAAGACATGGCGCGACGAATTGCTGAATCGTTCTCAGGGAATCGCAGCGTAGTCGATGGACTGACAGTCGCTGGCGGTGCGAGCGCTGCGGCGCCCGGTTCGATGGGCGGCAACGCGGGCGCAAGTGCGGGCAGCACAACCGGTACGACGACAACTCCGCCAAAGAGGTAAACGAATTTCGAAAAGGCGAAACGATGGGCGGTCTCGGGCCGCCCCTTTTTTATGCCGAACTGGCGCGGGCGGCTGCGAGTTGCGGCTTGCGGAAGCAAGTGGTGACGTGGTCGTCGACGAGTCCGACGGCCTGCATGAATGCGTAACAGATGGTGGTGCCGACGAATTTGAAGCCGCGCTTGCCGAGATCCTTGCTGAGCGTATCGGAGTAGTGTGTGTGGGGCGGGATATCGGCCAGCGACTTCCATCGGTTCACGAGAGGCTTGCCGCCAACGAAATCCCAGACATACTGGTCGAAGCTTCCAAACTCTTCCTGCACTTTCAGAAACGCCTTCGCATTGCGGATCGTAGATTCGATCTTCAGCCGGTTGCGGATGATGCGCTCGTCTTTCATGAGCGATTCGACCTTGCGCGCGTTATAACGAGCGACCAGTTCAGGATCGAACTTGCTGAACACAGTCCGATACCCTTCACGGCGAGCGAGGATGGTGTCCCAGCTCAGGCCGGCCTGCGCGCCTTCAAGGATCAGAAATTCAAAGAGCACACGATCATCGTGAACCGGAGTGCCCCATTCGCGGTCGTGATATTCGATCGAGAGCGGATTGCGCGCCCACTCGCAGCGCACGAGTTCAGCTGGCATGGGCGAACTCGATTATTTGTTGACGACGCCAGACAGCGCCTTCCATATCCAGGAGTTTTTCTTTTACGTCGAGGCCGCCGCCGTAGCCGCCGAGCTTGTGGTCGCTGGTAATTACGCGATGGCAAGGCACGATGATGGCGATGGGATTGTCGTGATTCGCCATTCCGACGGCGCGAAATCCGCGTGGGTTGCCGATGGTGCGCGCCTGATCACCGTAGGAGCGCGTCTCGCCGTAAGGAATTGCCAGCAGGGCGTTCCAGCAGCGGAGCTGAAAGTCGGTTCCACGTAAATCAAGCGGCTGCTGAAAGATGCGGAGCTTGCCGGCAAAGTAAGCGTCGAGTTCACGGCGCCAGGGATCGAGATGCTCGTCGGAACGAATCCATGAATCGCTCTTATCCGCGGCGGCGAGGCGTTTGCCCTGGAAATCGAACTCCAAGGCGTTTAGTCCGCGCTCGCTGGCCGCGAGCAAAAGCCGGCCGATGGGAGACGAATAGGGGGAGAACCAGATGCTGGTCATCGCAGTTAGTTTACTGGGGCTCCCAAAACGGTTCCAAGAGTTAACTCTTGAGTCACTCCTCCCCCTCCCCCCTGTCCCGGCAAACAAAGGACTTACGAGGCAGTGCCCCTGTTCATCCGGCATAACAAAGGACTTAAGTGCGTTCTCCGGCATAACAAAGGACTTAGTCCACGCTTTCCCGAAACGACACATCGTACTGAGACACGAAAAGCTGCGGCACCTGACAAGGTCCGCAGCTCATGGGGGTCAGTGTATAGATTCTAAAAGATATTGTCAATCATAAATATAATTACTTTTGGAATAGCCTGCCGTGGTGTCGTTTCACGTTTCACGTTCCCACCCACGCCAAAAGAAGGCGAGGGTGGGGCACCCGGCCTTGAGTCATCGCCCCACGAATTTCGATTCAGAGGGCATCTTGTCAGGATGCGAGATCCAGCACATGCGAAGTCTTTGTTCTGGCGGCGCGGGACGGCAAGCCGCAGGGTTGGCCAGGATCATGCGGATGTTAATGGTGTAAGGCGGATTGTCGCTTGTCGAGAGAGATGATGTTGAATTGATTGTCTGTACAGCGAATAACAGGTCTGGATTCACATTGGGCGGCGCATGTTCGTCGCGAAGGAAGTCTCGGAGAATTGAAGAATTAAAAGGCCGACCTTCGTACTTCTTCCAGTCCCGTATGAGTTTTGCTTTCGTGCCTGGACGCCATTCATCACCGTCGAGAATCAGCTTGCCAGTGTGGTAGACGCGACCTGCATCAATGTCAATCAGAATAGAGACGGCATGGGCCTCCTCATTGATCGTTGTATCGGGCACGGCAGAGAAATTGATGTAGCCGTGCGCCCCGTAGAGTTTTCGCAGATTTTCAAGACCGGTCCGCATTCGCGAAATGTCGAACACATCTCCGTCTGCGATCGCGAGCTGGTGGCGCAGTTGGTCCACCGGGAACGCAACTTCGTTCTGAAACGAGATGCTGTCGAGCCGGTACTTGTCGCCGGGGTTGACTGTGAGTATGAGATCGACGACCTCTCGTTGCTGGTTGATTTCGACGATTCGTATCTCCGGATTCGATAGTTCTGCTTTGAAGTAGCCCTGTACCTGGAACTGGTCTCTTGCAATCTCTCGAAAGAGCTCGCTGAGGCTATCAATGGGGGCTCGTTGCTCTTTCCGCAGTTTGATCGCGTGAATGATCTGTTGGCGTTCCGAGAAATCGATCGGCGTGGTGGTGATGAGAGTGACGTGCCGGATCGAGAGATCGGGAGAAGACACTTGGGCGAGAAGCGTTCCCGAAAGGAAGAGCACGGCATAAATCAGCCGCTTCATGGGGCGAAATTATAACTCTTGCGCTGACGTGGCGTTACGCCTTCCCACCCACGCCAAAAGAAGGCGAGGGTGGGGCACCCGGCAGCGGGGGAAGAAACGTTTCGCGTTTCACGTTTCGCGTGTCACGTTTCTTGTTTCCACACATTCACAAACAGGGTATGTGGGGAACCCTCGGTCAGGCCCACGGTCGAGCGTCTTGACGGAGTCTGGCGATATCGCGGGTGGGCGCTGTGCCGAAGAAGCGGCTGTATTCCCGGCTGAATTGCGAAGCGCTGAGATAACCCACGCGCTGACTCGCAGCACTGGCGTCTACCATGGTGGACAACATCAGGCGTCGTGCCTCCTGCAGGCGCAGCACTTTTTGATAGTGCAAAGGACTCATCGAGGTGACTGACTTGAAATGCTCGTGAAACGATGAAACGCTCATGTTCACCAGTTCGGCTAGATCCTCGACCTTCATGGGCTGCGAGAAGTTGTCGCGCAGCCAGGAAATCGCCTTGGCAACTCTATGCACGCTGGACTCTGCGAAACCCATTTGCGCTACGCGAATACCGATAGGGCTGCGCAGCAGGCGAATCAAGATCTCATCCAGCACGAGCGGGGCGATTAATTCAGTATCTCCGGGCTGCCCGAAGCACTCCAGTAGTCGCGTGGCCGCGTGCACGATACTCGGGTCGGCCGGAGTGAGGTAAACGGCGCTCCTCTCCTGAACTGGAGGCAGACCTTGCGGATACACCTTCAAAACCAGTTCAGCAACCTTGCGCGGTTCCAAGTCTAGCTTTAGGGCCAGGTATGGCTCGGAAGCGCTGGCCTTAGTGATTTGGGAAGCAACCGGCAGGGCAACGGAGAACACGATCATCCGCGACGCGTTGTATTCGAACGTCTCCTGCCCGACGAGAACGGTCTTCGCTCCCTGCGCTACGATGCACAACGACGGCATGCGGAGCGCATGTACGCAGTTCGTCATTACACGTGAAAAGCGGCTGGCGTGCACGCCGGGGATGCGCAGTTCGAAGCTGCCGTCGTGAGGAGCATAGGCGGCAAGCAGGCGTGCGAGGTTCTGCATGTCCGGCTCGCTCGCTCCGTTGCGCGGCCGCCGCCCCGAGGCCGGGTGTTTGCCGTTCTTCACGCCTACGAGCATAACTCTTCGCGGTTGCATGGCTAAGCCTTCAAGGTCGCCTGTACGTAAGGGGGTTTCATCGGAAGCCGCCGATGGACCTTCCCGGTTGCGTCCTGAAGCGCCCCGGCAATCGCGGGCGCAGCCAGTGCGTTGGCTGCTTCCGAACCGCCGCCGTAACTGCCGACTTTCGAATTGTTGATCAGCACGATTTTGATCTCCGGAATATCCGCCATGTTCACAATGGGGTAGCTCGTCCAGTCATCCACGGTGATGCCGCTCTCGTCGAAGGTTGCCTCCTCGAGCAGCGCATGACTGATTCCCATGACCGCACCGCCTTCGACCTGCCGCTTCAATTGCGTCGGATTGATGATGACGCCGGGATCGACGGCGATCGTGTACTTCTCAACTACGATTGCACCTGTACTGGGAGTGACGGCGATCTGGCAAACGCACGCCCAATAGGTTCCGCTGCGTAGCATGGCCGAAACTCCACGACCGCGCACTGGCGTTGATCCGCCGGATACAGAATCCTTGCACGGTGAAGGACGGGTGTCCCAACCAGAGGCTTCACGGACGGCTTTCAATACACCGATCAGGCGCTCTTCCTGTGCGTTGTCGATGCGAAACTCGATCGCGTCCATGCCCGCAAGCGCTGCTGCCTCGTTCATCGCCAGTTCGCGCGGAAAGTTCTGCTGGAACTGGCCCGGCGTACGCATGCTGTGATCGCGGATACCGACCGTTAGGGGCGAAGCTTTCTGTCCCACCTGGAATGTGCCATGGCCGCGCTCGATCAGATTCGGAACCTGAGCGTAAATCCACGGATCGGAAATGTTGTTGACCGTGGAACTTACGAAATCGGCATGGACCCCGGGCGCCGGCATAGTGGGCAGACCTGCGATGATCGCACCCACAGGCCGATCATCCTGCATGGCAGGCATGTAGTGGTCGACTTCATACGCCACGATCTTTCCTTTGTCGTCGACTGCAATCTGAATATCAGAAAAGCCAGCCGACGATTGCGTGGACCACTGCATATCATCCGCGCGCATCCACTGTACGCGCACCGGTTTGCCAACGGCCTGTGACAGGATCACCGCCTCGTCTTCAGCGCCTGCGTTTCCGCCGTTCGAGCGCCCGTAGTGGCCGGGTCCCGGGTATGCATGCACAATCACGTGATCGGGGGTAGTGCGCAGCATCATCGCAATCTCACCACGAAGCGCCTGCGGATTCTGGTTATGCGTATGGATGTGCACCGTGCCATCCGGTCTGACGTCGGCGACGGCCATCGTTGGTCCGATCGGCGCGTGCTTCATGTATGACATCTGATAGGTGGCGGAAAGTTTTTTGTGAGCCGAGGCGAACGCAGGGTCCACGTCACCTTTGTCGGCGCGGCCCTTCGCGACAGGCGCGCTAGTCCAATCAGACTCCTTCCTGAGGTAGTCGTAGAGTTTTGCACTGCCGGGAAGACCCTTCCACTCTGTCCACTTCGTGCCCGTGGCTACCTGTTCGGCTGCCTGGATCGCTTCCCATTCGGTGGGCGCAACCACTCCCACGAGATTGCCCTTCACGATCACTTGCGAATTCGGGAACTTGGTTTTGTCCAGTTGGCCGGCAGACACGAGAGTTGATCCGAGCGTCTTCGGATGCACCACGCGCGCGTGCAACATTCCCGGCAGGCGCACATCCGTTGCCCACTGTTCCCTGGCCGTCACTTTCGAAGCAATGACGGAATTCGGGAAGGACTTGCCGATCACCGTGTAATCGCTAACGGCTTTCATCGGGGGATTCCCTTCGATGGTCAGGCCCATGATGCCAGTGAGGTCTCCGCTGACCGGAATCGTGAGTTTCAGCTGCTGGTTCTTGATGAGGTCGCCGTACGAAATCGTCTTGCCGCCTCCCGAGACGATGCCGTCCTTGACGGTGAGCTTGCCTTTCGGCACGCCGAGTCTCTCTGACGCGAGATCGAGCAGAGCCTGGTAGGTATAGGCGGCAGCCTTACGGATATTCGGCGTTCCACGCCCGAGGAAATCGAAGGCGCCGCTGCCGTCGGGCGTGCAATCGGTAGTTCCTTGCACGATCGTCGTGATCGCTTCGAAGGGCACGCTTAACTCATCGGCCACAATCTGGCGATAGGCCGTGAAGGTTGAGCCTTGTCCGAAGTCGTTCTTTCCGGTACGAATCAGGATCGTGTTGTCGGGGTGAATCTCAATCCAGGAACTGGGAAGCGCGGGATCGAGTGAGTTCTTTAGCGTGGCGGCCTTTTCCGTGTCGGCCTTCAGAAGCGCCGTGCCAATCACGCTAAAACCCACGACCAGGACCCCACCGGTCTTCATGAATTGGCGGCGCGACAGCGTCGCTCCAAAAACGTCTCGTGGTTTTTCGCTCATGGTTGCCATCGGCTACCTCGCCTTCGCCATGATCGTGGCGGCGTGTTTTACGGCGTCAATGATCGCGGTGTAGGTTCCGCAGCGGCACAGGTTGGGGGACGGTCCGGATGTCGTGTAGGCCTCTTTGATTTGTACGATGGTCGGATTGGGATTGCTCTCGAGCAGTTCGGTCGCCTTGATCATCATGCCGTTCTGGCAGAACCCGCATTGAGGAGTCTGCTCCGCGATCCAGGCTTGTTGAACCGGGTGAAGCGTGTTCTTTGCTTCCTCTGTCGAGAGACCCTTTTGTTTTGCCCACCTAGCGGGCAGACCTTCGAGGGTGGTGATTTCTTTCTTGGCGACATCGGACAGAGATGTGACGCACGAGCGCACTTCCTTGCCATCGACCAGAACGGCGCAGGCTCCACACTGTGCGAGCCCACAACCAAACTGTGGTCCGCGAAGCTCGAGATCGTTGCGTAATACATAGAGGAGCGGCGTGTCGTCAGGCGCCTGGACCTCGTGCCTGACGCCGTTCACGAGAAGCGTGGCCATAGAGAAGTTCCTCCCAATACACAGCTGGACTCACGAATTTGTTGTGTGCAGCGGACCCCACGCCCGCATACGAAGTCGATTGGCTTTATACCCGCGCTGCGAAACCGATACAAGCGGCAGAGGATTCATTGTTATGAGCCTCGATCAAGACGTATGCGACGAATTATCAGGTAGACGTCTGGAAAGCGGCTCGGTAATCGCCTCTTTCAATCTTGTGCAGCTCGTCTTTTGCCCATGTCATCCTCGACTCCTTGCGCCCCGATTACTTAAGATATTGATCGTCGCTGACCTGTTCCATCCACTCGACGACCTCGCCGTCTTTCTTCTCCTGAATGGCGATGTGCGTCATGGCGGTTGTTGGCGACGCGCCGTGCCAATGCTTCTCGCCGGGTGAGAACCAGACCACGTCACCGGGACGGATTTCTTCGACCGGACCACCCCAACGCCGTGCGCGTCCGAGGCCAGCCGTAACGATCAGTGTCTGACCGAGCGGATGCGTGTGCCAGGCGGTGCGCGCGCCCGGTTCGAAGGTTACGCTGGCGCCTTGAACCAGTGCGGGATCAGGCGCCTGGAATAGCGGATCGATCCGCACAGTGCCGGTGAACCAATCTGAAGGTCCTTTGCCGGAGGGTTGCGAGCCAGCTCGTTTGATTTCCATTCTCGAATTTCCTCACTTCACGAACTTAAGTATGAGCGACATGCTCATTTTTCGGATGCTCGGTTCTAGCGCGGCATAACTTTCATGGTCGCGGAGCGCGCGCGAGGGCCGATCATCGGAGCGAGATATGGGCTGCCCTTATACTTCGCCCGGTACGCGTCATCGATGCGATCGTTGATGGCTCCGTCGACCGGTTCGAAGGTGACTTCCTTCGTGATGCCCGCAGCCGTGATCCTTCCTACCTTCTGTTTCATCGCGGCCTGGTGCCAGCGAGATTTCGGCCCGTTGTAGGCGCGAACATAGAGCGAGCCATCGAGCACCACAGACCAGATCCAGGTAGGAGTGCCGTAGGTCTTTCCATCCTCACGGAACGGCGAGATGTGCAGGTCATCTGTCTCAGCGATCTTGTGGAGTTCGTCTTTTGTCCATGTCGTCATCGTGTGATCTTTATCTTTGACGGTACTTGGAGATCGGTCAGTAGTGTTCCCAGGTAACCAGCCAGTGTTCATCAGGCCGAACCGACTTGATGATCAGGTGCCCGTCAGCGGTGAACTGATACGCGCGCGGCAGGTTCTTGCCAACAAGCCCGTGGGTAATCGAGCCCTGTGGGTGATGTGTGACCGTGTGCTTCGCTTCATCGATGTCGTAGCTGCCGAAAGAAGCCTCATATCCGTTCAGGACGTAGTCGTTGGAAAGGGCGGCCGCAGACGCGGGGTACATAATCTGAACCGACATGTGGCCATCCCGGGTATAGATCAGCATTCCCATCAAACCGGGGACGCTGTTCACCTTGCCATCCACTCCCGGCTCTCCCAGCGATACGAGGCGCCACGCCCCGATCAATCTCACCCTGTCTGACGTCGGGGACGGGCCTTTCTTTGCTGCGGACTGCGCCGCCGAAACTCCGCTGATTGCTACAACAGCTGCCAGCGTCCAACTGAGTAGTGCTCGCATGTTCCATTCCTTGCGTTCCGCGTTACTTCTGGTGCGGACCTGCTTTGCGCTCGCGAGTCGTTCACTCAGACTTGAGCGAAGCCATGTCGATCGAGAAGCGATACTTCACATCGGACTTGAGCAGTCTTTCGTAGGCTTCATTGATCTTCTGCATCGGAATGACTTCGACGTCGGAGGTGATATTGTGCTGCCCGCAAAAGTCGAGCATCTCCTGCGTTTCGGCGATGCCGCCGATGGCCGAACCGGAGAGGCTGTGGCGCCCCATGATCAAGCCAAAAGACGCAACCGCAAGGGGCTTCGGTGGCGCACCGACGAGAGTGATGTTTCCATCTCGGCGCAGAAGGCTGATGTATGCATTGATGTCGTGGTCGGCCGAGACTGCGTCGAGGATGAAATCGAAACTCCCGGCATGTTGTTGCATTTCATTCGCATTGCGTGAGACGACCACTTCATCGGCTCCGAGCCGGAGAGCGTCTTCCTTTTTGTGCGGTGAAGTGGTGAAGACCACAGTGTGAGCTCCGAGCGCATGGGCAAATTTGACGCCCATATGGCCCAGTCCGCCGATTCCAACCACGCCGACTTTCTTACCCTTGGTGACGCACCAGTGGCGCATTGGCGAGTAGGTGGTGATGCCGGCGCAAAGTAGAGGTGCGGCTCCCGCTGGGTCGAGATTCGAGGGCACGTGCAGCACGAACCGCTGATCGACGACGACACTCTCGGAGTATCCGCCGTAGGTTACGCCTCCCAGATGCTTGTCGGGAAAGTTGTACGTCAAAGTCCCATTCGGACAGAACTGCTCCAGTCCCGCCTTGCACTCTGGACACGTGCCGTCGGAATCAACCATGCAACCGACTGCCGCGAGATCGCCCGCCTTGAACTTCGAGACCGCAGAGCCGACTTTGGTGACGCGGCCAACAATTTCATGACCAGGCACGCACGGGTAAACCGTGGGCATGAAAGCGTTCCATTCATCGCGCACCTGATGAAGATCGGAGTGGCAGACGCCGCAGTAGAGAATCTCCATCTGTACGTCATTGGCGGTTGGATCGCGCCGGGTGATGGTGGCGGAGCGTAGAGGCGAGGCCGCACTTGTAGCGGAATAAGCTTTCGTATTATGCATGGATTGACCTTAGTTGTAGCAGCTCACATTGACAACGGTTCGTATTATGTCGTGCGCAGACAGTATTGCGCAGATTTCATTTCGCACGGGCGCCGATGCGGGTCAGAGTCCCGTCATCTTCTCCAGTCGTTCGGGGTAGCGATCGCCTTCTACTTTAATTTGTGAGGCAGAGGCATCGATCTCACGGAGATCGTCGGGCGTCAGTTGGATCGGCGCGGCTCCGATGTTTTCGTCGAGGCGATGGAGTTTCGTCGTGCCCGGGATGGGAACCATCCACGGCTTCTGTGCGAGCACCCAGGCAAGCGCGATCTGCGCAGGAGTGGCATTCTTGCGCTTCGCGAGGGTGGCCAGCAAGTCAATCAACGCCTGGTTCGCTTTGAGAGCCTCGGGCGTAAAGCGAGGCAGTGTGCTACGGAAGTCAGTGCTGTCGAACTTCGCATTCTCGTCGATCTTGCCGGTGAGGAAGCCCTTGCCGAGAGGACTATAGGGAACGAGGCCAATGCCGAGTTCCTCGAGCGTTGGTATGACTTCCTTCTCCGGAGTTCTCGTCCAGAGCGAGTATTCACTTTGGAGAGCCGTGAGCGGCTGGACGGCGTGTGCGCGACGAATCGTCTTCGCGCCTGCCTCGGACATTCCGAAATGCTTGACCTTGCCTGCCTGAATCAATTCCTTAACGGTGCCCGCGACATCTTCGATGGGCACGTTCGGGTCAACGCGATGCTGATAAAGAAGGTCGATGCTTTCCAGCTTGAGACGCTTGAGCGAACCTTCGACAGCGCGTTTGATCTGCTCGGGACGGCTGTTCACGCCCGGCATTCCCGGACGGTTATCGCTGCCGCCCAAATCGAATCCGAATTTTGTGGCGATTACTACCTTGCCGCGGAACGGAGCAAGGGCTTCGCCCACGAGTTCTTCGTTGGTGAACGGCCCGTAGACTTCGGCGGTATCAAAGAAGGTGACACCGCGATCCACGGCGGCGTGGAGAAGATCGGTCATCTCCTTTTTGTCTTTGGGCGGGCCGTAGGAAAAGCTCATTCCCATGCAGCCGAGTCCGATGGCCGAGACTTCCAGATTGCTTTTTCCAAGTTTGCGCTTTTGCATGATTGCTTGCCTCGGAAAGAAGTGTAGACGGGTTAGTGCGTGGGGGCTTGCCCATTCGGATGAAGTTCTTGCCTGATTCTCCGAGTACACCTCTCACCACGGAGACATGGAGGAAAGGCGTTGCGAGTAATTTTGCCAGGGGTGGGTCGGGAAGGATGCTAAGGCTTGCGGTAGAAGTCGAAGGTCGGCGGGAACTAAACGACGCGATGAGGAGGTAAATGCAGATCCCTCGGTCGCTGCGCTCGCTCGTGATGACAAGCGAGGATGGGTGAGGATGTGCGCCGCAAAAACAAAAATCCCCACCACGCTTTCACGCGGTGGGGATTCGAGGATACAGGCTGAGCCTGATCCTACTGAGGCTGCGCCGAACTATTGGGGGAGGACTGCGGTGGCGCTGCCTGAGGTGTCGTGGCGGCCGGCTGGCCCATGGGAGTTGCCATGGCCTGGCTGTTCAGCGACTCGACGCCGCTGTTCTTCATGACCGTGACCTGTACGCGTGCACCGCGATAAGCCTTTACGGGCTTACCGTTGGCATCGGTCTGTTCGGCCTGGGCAGAAGGCGTTGCTTTCGCATTGCCCATTCCGAGGGTGTAGATGCGGTAGACCGGAACCTGATGGTCCACGACCAAGTAACGGACGACGGAGTCAGCCATCTTCTGCGACGAGGTGATCGAAGCCTGACTGGCGCCGGGAGCGAATCCCTGGACTTCGATGATGTAGCCGCGCTGATCCTTTACCGAGTCAGCAATCTGATCGAGAGCTTCCTTTGCCTTCGTGCTCAAAGCGACCTGGCCGGGACGGAAACGAAGCTCAGCGTCGGTGGAGGGCTGATACTGGTCAAGGTTGGTGACAGCCGTCTGCACTGTCTGCAGATGCTGGCTGGCCTGCTGCGCGGTCATCTGCGCCTGCTGGGCGCGGTTGCCGGCATCAACGGCGTGCTGGTCAGCCTGATCGGCACGAGCACCGGCCTGGCGGATACCTTCGGTCGCGCGGGCGTCGACGTCCTTGATGGACTTTGTGTTCGAAGCGGTGAGCTCATCCAACTCGTTCACGCGATCGCGGATCGGCGACATTTGCTTCTGAACGTATTTTTTCCGGGCAAAGGGATTGACCTTTCCCCAGAATCCTTCGTGTGTATCAGGCACCAGCGGCTGCATGGCCGAGGTGTTCTGATCAGAGCTGGCAGCTGCGCTCGAGCTGGTCGTGGCCGCAGGCTGGCTCGGGCTGCTGGTTGCGGGAGCTTGCTGCGCGAAAGCGGGCGCCATTAGAGTGGCTGCGAGCGGTAGCACCATTAAGCTTTGAATCTTCATTGCAATTCCTCCGGTTCGGCGAGCGTTCTTGTGATGCCGCATTACGGCTCCTGTTCTTATACGCTGCCAGAGGAACTAAGTCTCTGGCGCTGCAGACGCTCTCGTTAGGAGTAATTAACAATCGAAGGGCCAAATTTCAGAGCGACAAAAGGACTATAAGTCCTTTAGTATCAATTGCTGCCGTATGGCATCGAAAGTCATAGGATGGCTGCGATGGGTAGGAAAGGCTGAATTCGCGTAATTTCTATCAGCCCGTTTGCGGGCTCGATCGGCGGTTTTGAGATAGCTTTGAGAACTCGAATGCCCAATAAAACAGGCACTTTTCTTCATTCTTCTCGCAAACTCGGATTGGCATTGGCGCGGTGGGTGGCAGTGGTGGCAGCTGTCGTGTCTCTATCTGGTAGCGCATGGTCGCAGGCGGGTCAGAAAAACAATCCACAGAGCGCGATGGCTTCGAGCGCAATTCCCCCAGAACGGCTGAGTCAATACGAGACCCTGGCCGTGAACTGGATGCAGGAGTATCTGCGGATCGATACCACCAATCCGCCGGGGAACGAAGCCAAAGCGGTAGCGTTCTTCAAACGCGTCTTCGACGAGGAAGGCATCGAGAACCAGACTTTCGAGTATCGGCCCGGGCGCGGAAACATCTGGGCACGACTTCCGGCAACTGTGCCCAATCCCAAACGCCCGTTCATCATGCTCAGTCATATGGATGTGGTGACTAGTGACGCATCGCAGTGGAAGGTCCCGCCCTTCAGCGCACAGATTGTTGACGGCGTGATGTATGGCCGCGGGGCGCAGGACATGAAGAGCGAGGGGCTGGCGCATTTGGTGGTGATGACGATGTTGAAGCGGGAGAAGGTTCCGCTCGATCGCGACATCATCTTTCTTGCGACTTCCGACGAGGAAGTGGACGACAGCGGCACCGACTGGATGATCGCCAACCACCGTGAGTTGCTCGAGAATGCCGAGTTCCTGATCACCGAAGGCGGAGAGAATCCGCTGGTCGATAACAAGGTGAAGTACATCGGACTCGACGTCGCCGAGAAGTCTCCTTTCTGGCTGCACTTGGTGGCGCAGGGAAAGCCCGGTCATGGATCGCGTCCGAACCCAGACTCCGCGCCCAATCGACTCGTGCAGGCCCTCTCACGAGTGCAGAGCTATCAGACGGAGATCAAAGTGATCCCGGTGATGGAAGAGTTCATGCGGCAACTCGCTCCCATGCAGCCGCCTTCGCTAGCGCCGAAGTTTCGCGACATCAGGCGGGCAATGAAAGATCCGGGATTTCGGGAAATGATCAGCCAGGATGAGTCGCTGAACTTCCTGTTTCGCAACACCATCTCGCTCACCATGATGGGCGGGTCGGAACAGACGAACGTGATCCCCCCACAAGCGTGGGCGAACCTGGATGTGCGGCTGCTTCCAGGCGAAGATCCGAATAAGTTCCTCGAGAAGATTCGGCAGGTCGCGGGCGATCCGAATGTCATCGTGACTCCGCTGAAAGATAGTTTCGAGGTGGCGAATGCCTCTCCGATGGACACTGAGTTGTTCCGTTCTATCCGAACCGTGATGGCTCACTACTATCCGGGAGCCCCGGTGGTCCCGAGATTGTCAGGCGGGTATACGGAGAATCAGCGCTTTCGGCAGCTAGGCGTGGTGAGTTACGGATTCTCCCCGTTCACCGCGACGGAAGAAGAAGGTGCGAGCGAGCATGGGAACAACGAACGGATCCGTGTGGAAGAGGTAAAGCACGGGCCCAAGGTGCTCTACGACGTAGTGGTGGAGCTGGCGGGAGCGAGGCCTTGACAGGGAAAATATTAACATTAATAATATAAATGTTATTAGGATTAAAGTATGTCCTCGGCGATACGCAAACCTCGTTCTTTCTCACTCGATCCCGACGTTCTGAATGAAGTGGAGCGTACAAAAGGGGGAACTTCTGCCAGCGAGCGAGTGAATCAGCTGCTCAAAAAAGCGCTTGAGCTTGAACGAAGAGCTAATCTTGCAAATGAAGCGGCGGAGTTTTTTGAGAATGCTCCGGATGACCGCGAGGAGCGCCGCGCATTTCAACGAGCAAACATCAAGACTTGGATCCGCGAATGACACCATGGAAACGAGCGGTCAAACCCGGCGGCTGGTATCCGAGGCGAGGTGATGTTTGCCTGATCGAATTAGATAAAGAACGTCCGGCTCTGATTATCACGAGCGACATATTGAACGCCCACTCGCTCGATGTTTGCGTCCTGCCGATTTCAACGTCAGAACACAAGCAATTCTCGCTTCGCCCGAAATTGAATGCAGGCGAGGGCGGTCTAAATCGCGACTCCTGGATCAAGTGCGATCAACCGACGACTGTTGAGAAGCAGTTCGTCGTTTATCCCGCGTTGGGGACCATTTCCGAGGGGAGCATGCAGCGGGTCGTAGCTGCGGTCAAAACAGCGCTGGACCTGAACTAAGACGGTGATCGTTACTTTTCTTCCCTGGTTACCAGGATCACTCGCCAGTGCGCCCACCAGCGGCCGTCCTCGCGCGTGAACACAAAGAAATCTTCTCCTGATTCGCGGCGGCGCTTGCCATGCATTTCATAGGTCATCGTCCACGAGAGAGTGGAGGCGGCAGTGTTGCCGGAGACGTCGATCTCCGGCGGCGACAGTTTGCAATCGATGATCTTCGATTGCTCTACGAATTCCTTGTAGCTGCGCGCAGAGGCAACGCGTCCACGGCAGAGTTCGCGCAGACCGGGCCCTTTGATGATCATATTCTCGTGGAAGCAGGTGGCGAGAGTTGCTTCCATCTGGTCGAGTGGTCCGTTCAGCCACGCCTGGTTGATGGTGTCGATCAGCTTACGTATCGCCTGCCGATCCTCGTAAAAGCTTGGCGACGCCATAAGAGTTCTCCTTGCGATAGGGAAGACGAAAAAGGAAGACCCGAACAGGATAAATGGAGCGCGCTCCGTCTGGCACTCTGATTCTGACCAAATCATCGCTTGCCCAATTTGTTCTACTTACATCTCACCCGGTAAGCGGGGCATCAACAAAGGAATCGGCGTTCTCCCACGCGACTCACTCCAAAAGGTGCTTGGGGATCATGCAGGTTACAGTGGTGGGATCTGGCTATGTGGGTTTAGTCGCTTCGGCGTGCCTTGCGGAACTCGGACAGCAGGTCATCTGCGTCGATAGCGATCCGGTGAAAATAGAGGCGCTGCAGCGTGGCGAAACGCCGATTCACGAACGCTTTCTTCCGGAGTTGCTGGCACGGCATTGCGGAACTCGCCTGAGCTTTACTTCTTCTCTGGCTGACGCAGTACAAAGCAGCACGGTGATCTTTATCGCGGTTGGCACACCCTCCACCGAGAGCGGAGATTGCGATCTCTCTGCTGTGGAAGCGGTAGCGCGGGAGCTCTCGCGATCGGTGAGCGAATACAAGCTGGTGGTGCAGAAGAGTACGGTGCCCGTTTGTACCAGCGAGTGGATGCGCCGAATCATGCTTCTGAACGGCGCGCCCGAGAACTCCTTCGAGATCGCCTCAAATCCAGAATTTCTACGCGAGGGCACCGCGGTAACAGATTTTCTGTTTCCGGACCGCATTGTGGCCGGGGTGAACAGCCAGCGTGCCGCATCTCTATTGCGGGCGATCTACCAGCCGCTCACCGACGGCTCCTACGCGCGCCGGAAGGATGCGATTCCCGAGCCTGATCAGGCGCGGATTCCTACTCGGTTGATCGAGACGAGTGCCCGCAGTGCCGAACTAATCAAGCAGGCCTCTAACGCTTTCCTGGCGATGAAGATTTCATTCATCAATGCGGTAGCGAATATCTGTGAAGGCGTTGACGCCGACATTGAGCAGGTGTGTGCCGGGATGGGTAGCGACGCGCGCATCGGCGATCGCTTTCTCAGTCCCGGAATCGGCTACGGCGGTTCCTGTTTCCCCAAAGATCTGAAAGCTTTCCGCGCTGTCGCCCGTGAGAGCGGCTACGACTTCCGGTTGCTGGATGAAGTGATCCGCATTAACGAAGAGCAATGCCTGCGCTTTCTGCGTAAAATTCGCAGCGCACTGTGGACGCTGAAGGGGAAGCGACTCGCCGTACTAGGGTTGGCATTCAAGGGCGGGACGGATGATGTGCGCGAGTCGCCGGCAATCGCGATGATTGAACTGCTGCTTCGCGAAGGCTGCGAGATAGCGGTCTATGATCCGGCGGCTATGCAGAAGAGCCACGAGCTGCTAGAAGAGCGAGTGACATTCGCGGAGAGCGCGTACGAAGCAGCAGAAAATGGGGACGCGATATTGTTACTGAGCGACTGGGAAGAGTTTGCGGCTCTGGACCTGCCGCGCCTGCGGCGAGCGCTGAAATATCCCATCGTCGTCGATGGGCGCAATCTTTATGATCGGGAGATGATGGCGGAACGCGGCTTCATGTACTACAGCGTGGGACGTCCGGATGCGTTTCCCAGTAAAAGCTCAGAGCACGTGTCGCAACTCAAAAAGGCGAGTTAGGCGCGCTTTGACCGCGCAGCTTTCTTCGCGGCAGCCTTGGCTTCCCACGGACGCTTCGGCCGTTCGGCAACGGATTCCTGGCGGTCCTTCACGCGATCATAGTTGTACTCTTCGCTGACCGTGCCGAGCGATTCGTTGTAGAGGCTGGTGGCGCCGAGCGCCTCTTTCAGTTCTTCGGTGAACTGGTGAAGCGTTTTCAGGTGATCGGACGTAGCCGCGATCTCGGTCTTCGTGGTTTTCAGGAACTGCTGGTATCCCTTGTTAATGAGCTTGGAGATTTCGCTGCCGATCAGGAAACCGGGATAAGCGAAGATCTTCACGCCGCCATCGGCGGTCGCTTCAATCGCCGCGGAACAGTTGTTCTTCTTCACGAACACGCGGTTCTGCACGCCGGGCGCTTCCAGAATGTCGAAGCCGTGATCTTTCAGCCACGCTACAGCGTCTTCATAAGTTCGGGTTGCGATCTGCTGTGCCATTGATTCGTAAACCTTCTCAGGAATTTTCTACCAAACCATACCATGATGGCCCGAGTGCGGGATATATGGGCAACTGCCGTCGGTGCGGCCCCTAACGTAACCTCGAGCCAGGCCTCTGGCGGTAAATGCTGCAGAATTTGACGCTTGCGCTCGTCCCTGGGCATCCATTCAACAGAGAATATTTGAGAGTAGAGGGCTGAATTCCGCTGGAGCAGCGTTCAAAATCCAGCAGATTGGCGCTGCGCCCTTGTTTTCAGTACTCTGAATACATTGCCGGACGTGGGGTCCGGCTCTCAGCGCCGATTCCGAACGAATGCAGGTTGTGCACAAAAACACGGAAATAGGCCTGCCCGCACGAAAGCTGGGCGCGAAGCTGCTGGAGACGATCGGCAACACGCCCTTGCTTCGCCTGGAGCGGTTGGGCCAGGAGTTCCCGGGCATCGAACTACTCGCCAAAGCGGAGTGGTTCAATCCAGGTGGCTCTGTCAAAGACCGTGCCGCGGCGAGCATCGTGCGCACGGGCCGGTCGTCGGGCCAATTCAAGCCCGGGCAGCGATTGCTGGATTCAACCAGCGGCAACACCGGCATTGCTTATGCCATGATCGGTGCGGCCGAAGGATTTGGGGTCACGCTGTGCTTGCCGAAGAATGCTTCGGAAGAGCGCAAGCGTATTCTGAGAGCCTATGGCGTGGAGATCATTTATACCGATCCGGCCGAGGGTTCCGATGGCGCATTGCGCAAGGCACATGAGATGTATGAGGCAGCGCCAGAGAAGTATTTCTACGCGAATCAGTATGGCAACGACGCGAATTGGCGCGCACACTATCGCGGAACCGCGAACGAGATTTGGGAACAGACCGATGAGCGCATCACCCACTTTGTCGCCATGCTCGGCACCAGCGGCACCTTCGTAGGGACAAGTCGCAGGCTGAAGGAACTCAATCCGAAGATCCGCTGCGTTTCGTTGCAGCCGGATTCGGCCTTCCATGGGATTGAAGGCGCCAAGCATATGGCGACAGCCATTGTGCCCGCCATTTATGATCCTAAATTGGCGGATGAAGATCTGGGGATCTCTACTGAAGAAGCTCACGCGATGGTGAGGCAGTTGGCGCGGGACGAAGGCCTGCTTGTGGGGATATCCGGCGGCGCGGCCGTGGTTGGCGGGTTGCGGGTCGCGCGCCAGGTGGTCAAGGGTGGCCAGAAGGCAGTCATTGTGATGGTGCTGCCGGACGGGGCGGATAAATATCTCAGCGAGAGATTCTGGGACGAGGAGACTCTGCTGGCAGGTGGCGGGATTTAGAATCGATGCTTGAATTCAAACAATCGGATTACGATGAGATTCGGCGGCATGGAGAAGATACCTATCCACACGAGTGCTGTGGCGTGCTGCTGGGCACTATGAATGAAGAGGGCGATCATCGCATTGTCGGCACCACGATCCGCTGTCAGAACACACGGGACGATCGTCCGCAGGATCGCTTTTACATCGATCCGCGTGACCTGGTGCGTATTCAACGGCAAGGACGCGAGCAGGGGCTCGACATCGTCGGCTTCTATCACTCTCACCCGGATTGTCCGGCGCAGTGGTCGAAGACGGATTTCGCCGAGGCGCATTGGATCGGGTGCTCGTACGTGATCACGCGGGTGGACAAGGCCAAGGCGGTCGACACGAATTCGTTCTGGTTGCGCGGCGCCGACGAAGAAGATAAGAGATTCGAAGATGAGCTGATCACATTTGTGGCCGTCGCTGAGCAGGGCGGCATCTCTGCACCAGCGCAGGCGGCTGTGCCGCGGGTGGAAGTTTCCGAGAAATAAGCGCGGCGAATCCGCCGGCGCCCTCAAGACATCATTGATTGGAGAGACTCGATGAAAGTGCTGATCCCTACTCCGTTGCGGCAGTATGCTGACAAGAAAGATGCGGTCGATGTTCCCGGGGCGACCGTCGGCGAGGCGCTGAAGAATCTGACTACCTCGCATCCCGATTTGAAGAAGCACCTCTACAACGAAGATGGCAAGTTGCGCGCGTTCGTGAACGTTTATTTGAACGACGAAGACATTCGCTACATGGAAAAAGAAAACACTCCCGTTGCGCAGACGGATACGTTGTCGATCGTGCCGTCGATCGCGGGGGGAAAGTGAATTGAGTCATTGGGCCATTTCGTCATTGGGTCATTGAATGAAATGCAGGGACACTTTGGGTTTCAATGGCTCAATCACACAATAGCCAAATGACTCAATCGAGAAAAAGTTATGGCAACTCTTACTGAAACAACTCGCACCGCTGCGGCGGCGCTTAGCAACGACGAAGTTCTCCGCTATTCGCGCCACCTGATCATGCCCGAGGTGGGCATGGATGGGCAGCTCAAGCTTAAAGCCGCGAAAGTTCTTTGCGTGGGCGCAGGTGGACTCGGCTCGCCGCTGGCTCTGTATCTCGCGGCTGCGGGCGTAGGCGCGCTCGGCGTGGTCGATTTCGATGTTGTCGATTTCACCAATCTGCAGCGCCAGATCATTCATACCACTGCCGATGTGGGCCGCAAGAAGCTTGATTCGGCTGCCGACAAGTTGCTGGCGATCAATCCCAATGTCAACGTCGTGAAGTTCGACACCCGACTATCGAGTGCGAACGCGCTGGAACTCTTTCGCGACTTCGATATGGTCGTCGATGGGACCGACAACTTTCCGACGCGCTACCTGGTGAACGACGCCTGCGTGCTGACCGGCAAGCCGAATGTCTACGGATCGATCTTCCGCTTCGAAGGACAGGTCAGCATCTTCGCGACGAAAGAAGGCCCGTGCTATCGCTGCTTGTATCCCGAGCCGCCACCGCCGGGATTGGTTCCATCGTGCGCGGAAGGTGGAGTGCTTGGGATTCTGCCTGGGCTGGTCGGCGTGATGCAGGCGACGGAGGCGATCAAGCTGATTCTCGGCACGGGTGAGCCATTGATTGGACGCTTGCTGCTGGTGGATGCGCTGGCGATGCGTTTCCGCGAACTGAAGCTGCGCAAGAATCCCGATTGCCCGGCGTGCGGAACTCATCCGACGATCAAGGCGCTGATCGACTACAACGAATTTTGCGGAATACGAGGAGAAGAGAAGCCAGTGGAAACACAGATGCCCAGCATAACCGTGGAAGAATTGAAGCAGTTGCGCGACGCCGGCAAGGAGCCATTTCTGCTTGATGTTCGCGAACCACACGAGTATCAGATCTGCAATCTCGGCGGGCACCTGATTCCGCTCAATGATCTTCCGAAGCGTGTGAATGAACTGGATTCGAGCCGCGAGATTGTCGTCCATTGCAAAATGGGCGGGCGTAGCGCGAAGGCCGTGGATTTCCTGCGCCAGTCCGGATTCATCAAGGTGAAGAATCTCACCGGCGGTATCAACGCGTGGGCGGAAAAGGTCGATCCGAAAGTGCCCAAGTACTAGTGGGCAGTGAGTAGTGGTTCGTTGGGTAGCTGGTAGCTAGTAGGTTGGAATGAATGTGACCAGCTACTAGCTGCCCCGGCTCATCGCCGCAACTGATTTCGAACGCTCAATTGACCCGCATTTTGTTCTGCTAATCCAACTTATTTCCCGTCTGTGCTCGCATCCGATATTCTGTTTCGGTACCCATGACGGATAAACCTCCATTTCGCTCTCCTCTTGCCTACGAAAATAAAAAGTTCCTGGACAGTCCCGACGGACGAGTGCTCCGCATTCTTTCCGAATATATCGAGCCGTTGTCTCGTTTCCGGCGGGAGCGAATTCAGGACACCATCGTCTTTTTCGGGTCTGCACGATTTCACAGCCTGTCGGACGCGGAAGTCGCTCTACAGGAACTGGAGCGGCCATTCTCGGCGCGTCCGGCTCTGCAGGATGAGGGTGACCTGAAGGCCGCGCATGCCGCGGTCGAGATGGCGCGGTACTACGAAGACGCACGCAAACTGGCTTCCATGCTGACGACCTGGTCACGAACAATCGCGTCGAAACGTAATCGGTTTGTGGTGACCACGGGCGGCGGCCCCGGAATTATGGAAGCGGCCAATCGCGGAGCGTTTGAAGCTGGCGGGAAAACGGTGGGCCTCAACATTAATCTGCCGTATGAGCAGATGCCTAACCGGTATATCACGCCGGAGCTGAACTTCGAGTTCCATTACTTCTTCATGCGCAAACTCTGGTTCGCTTACCTCGCGAAGGCGCTGATTGTGTTTCCGGGCGGATTCGGTACGTTCGACGAGTTATTTGAAATCCTCACGCTCGCCCAGACGGAAAAGCTGGCGAAGAAGATTGTTGTGGTGATGTATGGCAGCGAATACTGGAAGAAGGTCATTAACTTCGAAGCGTTGGTGGATTCGGGCGTGATTGCCGAGCAGGACTTGAGTTTGTTCAAGATGTGCGACGATCCCGAGTCGGCGTTTGAATATCTGCGGGCTGGATTGACGCAGTATCATCTCTCTGGCACGCATCCGGAGAAAGAGCCGGATATCGCGAAGACCAGGCCGTAGGAGCTAAGTGGAGAGTGGGATAGCTGGTAGCTAGTCGCTGGATTCCTGCGGCCAGCTACCTGCAACCGGCGTCGATGATGTTCGCTGGGGCAAGAAATCACGCCGCTCGACCCACTTGCGCTGAAGCTTCTTCGATCTTCTCTTTGACCTCATGCTCCACGCCCTTGATCTCGATGCGCTCGCGGTGAATGTCGAGACGCAGCCGCCCGAAGACACTCATATACTGATTGGCGATCCATACGAGAGCGAAGAAAGCGATGAGGTATCCTCGCCAATCGGAATAGAGAAGCTTATAGCCTGTGATGATCAGAAAAAATGCGGCCACGTAGTGGCTGAAACAGTACTCGCAGGTAAATAGGTAAAAGAACTTTCGCTTGGGCGCCGTGCGCGCGTGCTGGCTGAGCCGAGTGCAATAATCGCGTGGTTCGCGGAAGGCTTCTTCGTGGGTCACGGTCCAAGCCACGCAGGCGATGGGGATCGCCAGTACGAACAACCACACGATCTGCATTGCGATTGACATGATTTGGCCTACTTGGTTCGATCGTTTTGCGCCTGCAGAGGTTGGACGAGACGCCTGCATTCCCTGCTTGATGGTCTTTTCGCATCTACTGTTTTACTGAAAGACTGAGAGACTGACTGACTCCGTGCTCCTGTACTACATCACCGACCGGCGGCAGTTTGAGGGCAGTCCCGCCGAGCAACGCGATCGATTGCTGGCAAAGATTGCGGAAGCGGCTCGCGCCGGGGTCGATCTGATCCAGTTGCGGGAACGCGATCTCAGTGCAAGAGAGCTTTATCAACTTGCAACGGAGGCTATGCGCATTGTTCGCGAAACGCGAAACGTGACACGTGAAACGCGGTTCCTGATCAACTCTCGCCTCGACGTGGCGCTGGCCTGTGGCGCAGACGGCGTGCATCTGCGCGGAAACGATTTCTCGGCAAGTGACGCGCGCGCGATCTGGGCGAAAGCCAGTACTCAAGTGGCGATGGCGCCCTCGCCCGTGCGAAACGCGAAACGTGAAACGCGAAACATCTCTGATAACTGGCAACTAACGACTAGCACCTTTCTGTTCGGTGTTTCTTGCCACAGTGATACGGACATCCTTTCCGCGGAAGCCCACGGAGCGGACTTCGTCGTCTACGCTCCGGTCTTCGAGAAGCAGGGGACCGGCACTCAGGCAGTTGGTCTGGAAGGCTTACGACGGGCATGCGGGCGCATCGCCACGCACGACAAAAAAGTTGAGGCTGGATTCGCATCCGGGATGCCGATCCTGGCGCTAGGCGGAGTGACGCTGGAGAATGCACGCGAGTGTGTGGCTGCTGGCGCCGCCGGGATTGCCGGCATCCGGCTGTTTCAGGGCCACGACGTAGCGGAAATTGTCGGCGCCCTGCGCGGAATTGACTAGTGCGCCGCCGCGGCTTCCTTCACGGGAAGCAGATCGGCGAATATAAAGCCGTCGCGCTCGACGACCTCGCCAGTCTCGATAGGAATCTCGCGATCGAACATTGGCCCGGCATACACGAAGCTGTGGAACTCGCCATTCTCACCGCAAGGGTCCGTTCCCGGAGGCAGATCGCGCAACAATGCTTCGTCGAATTCGCGACCAGCAAAGCTCGCGTCAAGCTTTCGCGGATCGATGCAGGTGAGCCGGGCTTTCAAGCCAGAGGCAATCATCTGATGCGCAAGCTCGGTGGTGTTGATTCCCCAGACTGGAAACAGCGGAGTCATATCGACCCTGGCCATCTGCGTCTCGCGGTAGGCGCGGACGTCTTCCAGAAAGAGATCACCGAATGCCACTGTCTGAATGCCCTCGGCGATCGCCCGGTCGAGCGTCTGGCGCATGCGTTGTTCGTATTGTTCGTTCGAACACGGCCACGGAAGAGGGACGGCCCACAGCGGCAAGCCGGCGGCAGCCGCCTGCTGCTCCATTAATTCACGCCGGACGGCGTGCATGGCAACGCGGTCGAACTCGGAGTTGAACGTCGTCAACAGTGCGACGACATCCACCAACGGATCGCGCCGCAGCAGATGCAGGGCCCAGGCGCTGTCTTTTCCGCCGCTCCAGGAGAGCAACACCTTGCGTGGGTTCATCGAGCTGCCGTCTGCGTCGCCGGTACTTGCGCGATCTTCAATTGATCCAGATTCTTCAATGTCGCCTGCCACTTATCTTTCTTTTTCTTGGTCGCGATGGGTGCGTTCAGATTCGAATAGAACTCCACGATATTGTCGCGTAGCTCAGGCGTGAGCGTCGCGAAATTATTCTTGGCAAGCTGATCGAGCAGCGTGGCGTACGTTTCGTCGGTCAGCACGTACTCTCCGGGAGTAGTTTTGTTCCCTGTATCGAAATTCAGGTTCGGCAATGCGACCGGCTGCTCCAGATATTTGTCCTCGACAAGGTAATGCTGATACCGGTCTACGGATGCCGTGATGCTTTTGAAATACAGGTCTTCGGTTTTCGTCGTGGGATTCTTGAACGCGAGCGCCTTGAATGGGCCCACCTTCGGCATGACGCGCAACAACGCCGCCAGGAAGCGAGTGCCAGCACCGGGCCGCTGGTAATCCTTGCCCCAGTCTTTTTCGAAGGACGTGCGATTCAGATGGTAGAGGAACTGCTTTTTCGCTGCATCCGGACGTTCCTTCACCATATCGTTACCGCGCGCCATGACCGCTACCTGCGTCATCTTCGGAATCATTCCGCCGATCGCGTAACGGTAGGTTCCGATCGCAAGATCTTCGTGCGTGAGCACATCTTTCAGCTGGACCCCATAAATTTTAGGAAATGAGCGCTCCAGCAATGGCTGCGCGACTTCGAAGCCGATGAAGTCGTGATACTGCTGCGACACATAGCGCTGTTTCGCGACCTGCACCACGTCAAAGCTGAATTCAGTTTTCAGATGCGCGGCGTGATCTTCGGCGTAGGTGACGCGGGGTCCGAACTTGCTTTTCAGCTTTGGATACTCGATGGCAACGGATTCGTTGACTGCCGGATGGCCTTCCGTATCGGACGCATAGTGCGCCAGAGCACCGAGCGCAAATGCATATTCATTCGGATTCTGGCTGTCGATGAGCAGTTGCTGCACGAAATCGCCGCTTCTTACGTAGTGCACCAGGTCGCTGAACTCATGGCTGCCAAACGGGTAGTAGCCGAGGTCCTGTATGACCGCGCCTCCGTAGGCGTACGAGTGAGCTTCCTTCAGTTGCTCGTCGGTGATCCCCGGGTAACGGTGACGGAGCAGCGGCACGATCTGGTCTTTCCAGAGCATGTCCACGATTTCTTCGTGCGTAAGCACGGAGTAGGCCTCGGCAAAGGGAACAGTGCCAAGCAACAGCAAAACAGCGGCGATGAACTTAAATGTGCGCGTTGAATTAAACAGAAACAATCCCCACAGGAAGCGGCAGCTACTTGGATGCAGATTGTACTGGAGGCGGCTAACGGGAGTACTTCGCAGGCATGTGCTTGACGATTGGCGCGCGAGCACCGATGATGCCTCTTCTCTCAATGGAGGCCGCTGCATTGACTCGCCGCAACTTGTGGCTATTCCTGATGGCTCTGGTCGTTTTACCTCTAGTGCGCGCCGAAGTTTCGCTTCCCGTAGTTTTTTCCGACGGAATGTTACTGCAGCGCGATTTGCCGATTCACGTTTGGGGGCGCTCCGCTGCGGCAGAAAACGTTTCGGTGACGTTTCGCGGCGAAACCCGCTCGGCGGTTGCGGATGAGCTTGGGCGCTGGCAGTTGTACCTTTCGCCGGTTGCCGCTGGCGGCCCTTACGAGCTTACGGTGAGCGGCTCAAACCGCATGGTGATCCACGACGTTTTGGTCGGCGATGTGTGGGTGGCCTCGGGGCAGTCGAACATGGAATTCAAGATGCGCGAACTGGATAACTCGCAGGCTGAGATTGCTGCGGCGAAATTCCCGCGCATACGCATCCTGCGCATCAAGCATGCTTATTCGGAGTATCCACTGGCGGATGCGGTAGCCGATCAGCCCTGGGTGGAGGTCTCGCCGGAATCAGTGTCTGAGTTTTCTGCCGTCGCTTATTACTTTGCGCGCGAAATTCACGACAAAGAGAAAGTGCCCGTTGGGATTATCGAGAGCAACTGGGGCGGAACTGTTGCCGAAACCTGGACGAGCATGGATGCGCTCACTGCGGATGCGTCGCTGATGGCGGTATTCGCTTCTCGCGCGCGCATGATGGACGCTGAAGCGGAAAACATTCTGCTCGAGCCGATACACCAGGCGGAAATTGACAAGGCCAAAGCGGCGGGAGTGGCTCCGCCGAAGTTTCCATGGCATCCACTTCAACAAATGTGGGCGCCCGCGCAACTCTACAATGCGATGATTGCGCCGCTCACGCCCTACGGGATTCGCGGGGTTATCTGGTATCAGGGCGAAAGCAACAGCAAGCTCGATCGCGCGCCCAGCTATGAGCGGTTATTTCAGACGATGATTCGCGACTGGCGTGACCGATGGGCGCTAGGGGATTTTCCATTCCTCTACGTGCAAATTTCTAATTTCACTTCGGATGCGTCGGAAGACTGGGCCACGATTCGCCACGCGCAGCTGCGCACGCTTCAGTTGCGAAACACGGCAATGGCCGTGACCATCGACATTGGCAATCCTGACGACGTTCATCCGCGGGACAAGGTGGATGTAGGACATCGTCTGGCGCTGGCTGCGCGGGCCACGGTTTACGGCGAGCCGGTGGAGTATTCAGGACCGCTCGTGCGGCAGGTCACGCGCGAAGATCACGCTCTGCGCGTCTGGTTTGATCACGCCGCGGGCTTGCAGTCGAAGGGCGGTCCGCCAACGAGCTTTGAGATCGCCGGTGCAGACGGCAAATTCGTTGCGGCAGAGGCGCGCATCGACGGGCAGACGATGGTGGTCTCGAGTGCGGCGGTGACGTCGCCGGTGAAGGTCCGGTATGGATGGGCGAACAGTCCGAGTTGCAATGTGTTCAACGGAGAGGGATTGCCGGCGTCGCCATTTCGGGCTGAACTGAGATAATGGGTCTTAACTGGATACATGCACGACTACCTTGGAAAAAGCGGACGCTCGCAAACGACAACTCACGTCTTGTTTGGGATCTCCCTCGCTCTGGCGGCACTACTCTTTGGGACGACAGTCCGGGCGCAAGATCATCGACGCGCTGCAGTAGCGTTTGTCGAGGGCGAGAGAGTTCTTATAACGGATGCATCGGGCACTGTTCTTCGCGCCGTTCCCTTGCAACTACGTCAGCCCGTATTACAGATTGCAGTCGATGCAGATGGGACAGAACTGATTGTGACTCTTAAATCCTTTGGACGCGGAGAGATGGGTGGCGACTTCTTCTTGTGGACAACGGCTGACAAAACATGGAGACAGATAACACACGGTCCCTACGTTTATAAGCGGGTGGAGAAAGGACATCGAGAGGTCTATGACGGCCCTGCCTTCAGCCCGAGTGGAACTAGGATCGCGTTCGCGATTCATACTGAGTCCCTTTACGATGACAACGATGTAGTGGACGCTGCCGGACCGCTAGCGTTGATGGACCTCAAGACCCGTCGAATCACCGTAATCAAGAGCACCCTCGAAGACCCGCAGAAGGGCCCCGATGGTCCGCCCTGGTATGCAAATTCAGCTCAGTGGTCAGCGAATGGGAACAGGTTGTTAGTAAATTTTGATTCAGGTTTCGGTATGGTGGATTTAGCCACAGGTCGCCTGACGGCTCTCGATCTTCAAGTAGATGGTGACGCCACAAGCTACGCTGTAAATTGGCTCAGTCCGGACGAGGTGTTGTTTGTTAGCTATCCTGAGGATCAAGCAAAACCGACAGTTCCTCATTCCTTAACTCTGAGTGACGGAGTCGTCTCGAGTGCTCCAGAACGGTTCAAGCACCTTAACGGCAACCTGCTCGCGTTCAACACAGCCGTTTCAGTCGTGGAGGTCTCTGGCGAACGCGAAGTGCGTGGATCGTCCGTATGGAAGCTACCTAAGCCCGGCATCTTTGGGCTCTGTCCTCTGGTGGATGAGCCGCGTTAGCGATTACCCCGGGTGGTGGCATCGCCCAACTCGCATCCTGCCCGCTGTCTCAGGTAAACTGAAAGATTAATCCCAGCGGTAAGAATGCTTATGAATAGCTCGAAATCATCCGTGGAGCCCGAGGCTGTGAATTCGGCTCCTGAGTCCCGCCCTGCTAATTTCCTGCAAGAGAAAATTGCCGAAGACCTCAAATCCGGCAAGTACAGCCACGTACAGACGCGGTTTCCTCCTGAGCCCAACGGCTATCTGCATATCGGGCACGCCAAGGCCATCTGTATTGACTTCGGACTGGCCGACGAGTTCGGAGGCAAGACCAATCTGCGCTTCGACGACACGAATCCTGAGAAGGAAGATACGGAGTACGTCGATTCCATTCAGGAAGATGTGCGCTGGCTGGGCTTCAACTGGGATGGCTTGTACTACGCCTCCGACTATTTCGATCAGATCTACGAGTGGGCCATCCAGCTGATCAAAGCAGGCAAGGCTTATGTCGACGATCTCAATGCGGACGAAGTTCGCAAGTATCGCGGAACCTTGACGGAGCCGGGAAAAGAAAGTCCGTATCGCAATCGGTCGGTGGAAGAGAACCTGGATCTGTTCATTCGCATGAAGAATGGTGAGTTTCCCGATGGCGCGCGCACGCTGCGGGCCAAAATCGATATGGCCTCGCCGAACCTGAATCTGCGCGATCCGATCATGTACCGGATACTGCGCGCGGAGCATCATCGCACCGGCAACAAATGGCTGATCTACCCAACTTATGATTGGGCGCACGGCCAGTCGGATTCAATCGAGAGGGTTACGCACTCGATGTGCTCGCTCGAGTTTGCCGATCACCAGCCGCTTTACAACTGGTACATCGAGCAGCTTGGCATTTTTCCGTCGCAGCAGATTGAGTTCGACCGGCTCGCTATCACCTATACGCTGCTGAGCAAGCGCAAGCTGCTGCAATTGGTGAACGAGCGCCGCGTGAGTGGATGGAACGATCCGCGCATGCCTACGCTGAGTGGTATGCGGCGCCGCGGATACACTCCTGAAGCGATTCGCAATTTCGTGTGGACCGTAGGCGTGTCCAGGACCAATGGCATCGTCGAGCTGGAGATGCTGGAGCATTTCGTTCGCGAAGATCTGAACCGCAGGTCTGCGAGGGTGATGGCGGTGCTGCATCCGCTGAAGGTCGTGATCGACAATTATCCCGAGGGGCAGGTCGAGCAAATGGATGCGGTGAACAATCCCGAAGATCCGAATGCAGGCTCGCGGAAGGTTCCATTCTCAAAGACGGTCTACATCGAGCAGGACGATTTTCGCGAAGTACCGCCGCCCAAGTATTTTCGTCTCTCTCCGGGGAAGGAAGTGCGCCTGCGTTACGGCTACCTCATTACCGCGAAGAGCGTAGTCAAGAATGCGCAGGGCGAAGTTGTTGAAGTTCACTGCACTTACGATCCGGCAACGCGGGGCGGCAACACTCCCGATGGCCGCAAGGTGAAATCGACGATCCACTGGGTCTCGGCTGAGCATGCGGTGGATGCGGAAGTGCGTATCTACGACAAGCTGTTCACGAGAGAGATCCCGACGGAGTTGGAAGAAGGCCAGAACTTCACCGACAACCTGAATCCGAATTCGCTGGAAGTGATTGCGAATGCGAAACTGGAACCGTCGCTGGCGAATGCCGCCGCGGGCAGCCGCTATCAATTCGAACGTCTCGGCTATTTCTGCGTCGATACCGATTCGAAGCCGGGCAGGCCAGTATTCAATCGCACGGTAGCTTTGAAGGATAGCTGGGCCAGGATCGTGAAGAAAGGTAAGTAGGCCTCCGGGGAGCCGAACACCTGGCCTCCGGTAGAACGGCACCAAGCCCCAGTGGCACAGCGACTTAGACCCGAATCGTGCCAAATCGATACATTTTTGACGGCGGCGTCTAAGGCTTCTGAATCGCCGCAAGCCATTGACTACGTTAGGACAACCACCTATAGTCCTAGCACTGTGCTGTGCCCGCTGGACGACCGGAAGATCGGTCTAGAAGGTGCGATGCGCGCGTCCACTTCGTATCGCCTACCTCTGCTCACCAGCAGCGCCGCCGTAAACTGAGCTCCTCCCCCCATTGGAGTCGTCGCGGACTCTCGCATGGATTCCGTATTGGTCAGCATGATCGTCGTCCCGGGGATCACAGCCCTGCTGCTGTTGCTGATCTTCGCCTATCTGTATCAGCAGAGCCGGGCTACTTATTTCCTAATATGGCAAGCTGGCTGGGCGGCATTCTGCGCAAGTTTCTTGCTGCAGGGAATCATCTACAGCGGGTACGCGCGCCCCTGGATTTTTTGCCTCGCGACTGTGTTGCAGATCGCGACTGCATTCGCGATATTCCTCTCCTTACGGTTCGTCAGCGACCAGAGCTTCCGCTTCCACTGGTATGACTTTGGCATCGCCGTCGTTGGGATTGGCGTCGCCGTTTACAGCGCATGGCAGCACTTTCCCGGGGGCGTGTTCCAACCCGCTGCGCCGGAACGCCTGCGAGTGGAGACTCTGATCGCGCTCTTGCTCGCTTATTGCGCGTACAGCTTCCTCCGGGTCGGACGTTTGCGCGAGTCCACCGGTTACCGGATTTTGGGCGGTGCCCTCCTGGCATGGTCGTTGCTCTTGATCTCCGGTCAATTTGAAGGCCTGTGGGCTCAGCGCCTGGTCACCATGGACCGTTATCTCGGTCCGCTGCCGCAGATGCTGATTGGCATGGCGATGGTCGTGGTGCTCTACGAGCAGGAGCGCCGGACGGTGCAGGAGAATTCGCTCTTCTTCTCCACGCTCGACGTGGACAACTCGCGGCTGGTGAGTGCCACGGACGTCGTCGGCGGATTTGAGAAAATCTTGCGACGGATCAAGAGCCTGGTCCGCGTCGAGCGCGCCGCAATTTTTGTCGGTGATGAATGGCGTTCGGCGCTTCCCAATGTCGCGGTCGGATTTACTCAGGAGTTTGCGCACGATCTGCACGCCCAGGGATTGACTGAGTACCTCATCAACATGGCGTACCGGCGCGGCGGAGTAGTGACTTTGCGCAACTTGCCACATCTTTCCGAGCCGCTGCCCCCGGGGACTCCGGGACATTTCGATAAGTTGCGAACACTCCTTTCCGCGTACGGAATCCGCAGCCTGACGGCCGTGAGCCTGCAGACGCGCGAACGGAAGTTCGGCGTCATTCTCTTGCCGCAGCGCGATGCACGCTCTCTGGGCCCATCGCACGTCCGCCTTTTGTTGGGAATCTCAATGCAGATTGGGCTCACGCTCGAGAGTCACGTTGCCATGCAGGAGACGCGCCGCCGCACGCGTGAGTACGAGTTGCTCACGCAAATTGGACAGGTCGTCAGCTCACATCTGAATGCCGACGAAGTGTTGCGCGCGATCCACAAAGAGATCGGGCTGCTCGTCGATGTGCACAATTTCTATGTCGCGTTCCAGCGGGACAATGAGTTGTTCTTCGAGTTCGACGTGCGCAACGGCCAAACGACGATCAAGCATTCACGGAAGCTTGCCAACGGCTTCAGCGAGCATGTCATCAGAACTGGACAGCCGCTGCTCATCAAATCGAATCTCGAAGACTTGCGGACCAAACTGGGCGTTACCTTCATTCCGGATCAGCGAGCGCAATCGTTCTGTGCTGTGCCTATCTTCATGGGGGGCCGATCGGTCGGCCTGATGGCGGCCCTGCATTATGGCGAAGAGTTTATCTTCACCGACCGCGACGTAGAGCTTTTACAAACCGCGGCTGGGCAGGTTTCGGTGGCGGTTGAAAATGCGCGCCTCTTTGAAGAGCAGCAGCGTCGGGCGCGCTATCTCATCTTTCTCAACAACATCTCGAAGACCGCGATCTCCAGCCAGGATGCTGAGCAGATGCTGAGCGAAATCGTCTACGAGATTCAGAAGAACTTCGATCTCGATCACATCGGCATAGGCGTGCTTGATTACGCGAGCAAAGAAATCGAGATCAAAGCGGAAGCCGGAACAACGAATCTGGCGCTGGGAAAACGCATCCCGCTCGGCACCGGCATTCTCGGGAAAGTGGCGCGCACCAATGAAACAATGCTGGTACAGGATGTGGGCGACGGTCCGTTGCTCGGGATCCTGCCGGAATCGCGTTCGGTTCTGTGCCTGCCGCTTACCTACGGCGAAACCCTTTTAGGCGTTTTGAATGTGGAGAGCCGCCGTGCGAATGCGTTTGCAGAGCAGGAAGTGCTTACGCTGCGAACGCTCGCCGATTTGCTGGCCACCGCGCTGCACAATGCGTTCGTATTCCAGAAGCTGCAACAGCAGTCCATCACGGACGGCCTGACCGGAATCAAGACGCGCCGCTTCTTCATGGAAAGCGTGCAGGCCGAGTGGAAGCGCGCTTCCCGTGCCGGACGCCCGTTCTCCGTGGTAATGGTCGATCTCGACAAGTTCAAGGAAGTGAACGACACCATGGGTCACCTGGAAGGCGACCTGGTGTTGGCTCGTGTTGGCAGGCTTCTGGAACAGAAGTGCCGCCAGTCAAACGTCGTATCGCGATATGGCGGCGATGAGTTCGTCATCCTTATGCCGGAAACCGGTATCGAGCAGGCCCAGATTCTCTCTGAGCGCCTGCGGCTGTGGATTGCCACCGATCCCATGCTTAACGAGCGCCGCATCACCGGCAGCTTCGGCGTAGCCGCTTTCCCGCTGCACGGATCTACGGTCGAAGACATTGTGCGGGTTTCGGATGCAGGGATGTACGTCTCCAAACATGCTGGGGGCAATCGCGTATCGACGGCGGAAGAGTTTACCGAGGGCGAGACTACGGCGGTGCAGCACCAGCTGATCGCTTCTTACATCGAAGGCTTCTTGCAGCGCGAAACCATGGGGCCGGAATCAGCCGAGGAATTAGTGGTGACCCTGCGCAAGATGTGCGCCGGATTGCAGGACGATCCCGAACCGATGCGCGAGGCCATCATCGTTCTGGCACGTGCCGCCGAAGCGCGCGAGTTGCAGGCCACAGGTCATGGGCACTCGGTCGCACGGTATGCGGAAGTGCTTGGACATGAGCTCGGCATGAGCGAGCAGGAATTATCAGACCTGGTATTTGCCGGGCTCGTGCACGATGTGGGCAAGCTGGTGATGCCGGAGCGCCTGTTGATGAAACAAGGACCGCTCACCGAGGATGAGTACTACATCGTCAAGATGCATTCCGTAGTTTCGTCCGAGATTGTGGAGTGCGTCCCGAAGTCGGCGAACATTGCTGAGATCGTGCGCCATCATCACGAGCGCTACGACGGATCGGGCTATCCCGACGGATTGCGTGGAGAGCAGATTCCCCTGGCTGCACGCGTGCTCGGACTCGCCGATGCCTACGCCACAATGGTTGAGGACCGTCCGTTTGCCTCGGCCCGAAGCATTGAAGAAGCCGCCCGTGAAATCGAGCGCGGCAGCGGAACGCAGTTCGATCCAATCCTGGCGAGACTGTTATTGCACTACGTGCGCGGCGAGCAGGAAGCAGCGAATTTCTAAAGACAGCTATCAGCTATTAGCTCTCAGTATTCAGTCGTTAGTGATTAGTGATTAGTAATTAGTAGTTAGCAGAACCTATTACTTCAGCTTTTCCCGCCAACTCAGCCGCCTCACGAAAAATTACTAATTACCAATTACTAATTACTTCTTTTCCAACAACACTACCGCGTGCGCAATCGCCGCGTGATCCGTACCCATGCCTTCGGGAGTCTTGGCTTTTACGCTGACCGCGCTCGAATCGATTCCAAGCAATCCGGCAACGTGCTCTCGGATCTTCACTGCATGTGGGCCGATTTTTGGCGCAGCGAGAATCAGCGTGGAGTCGACGTTTACGACGGCATATCCGGCGCGCTTCACCTGCGCGATCGCTTCTCTTAGAAAAACCGCTGAGTCGGCACCCTTCCAGCGCGGATCGCTAGGCGGGAAATAACCACCAATATCACCAGCAGCAACTGCGCCGAGCAACGCGTCCGTGAGCGCGTGCAGAAGAACGTCGCCGTCACTGTGACCGGCGAGGCCCTGGTCGTGCGGAAGCGTGACGCCGCCAATTTTCAGCGGAATCCCGGGTTTAAATTCGTGTGAATCCCAACCGTAGCCAATTCTCATCAAGTCGTTTTTCAGCTTTCAGTCTTCAGCATTCAGTCATTAGTAATTAGTAGTTAGTTCTTGGTTTCTCGCTACAGCAAACACCGCCCGACTTCTCGCGATGCACTAACTACCAACTACCATTTATTAACAACCAGATACACCGACTAGGCGCCGATCGCTGACTGCTATTTGCTTTCTTTCCCCGCGAAAAATTCCGCGAGTTCCAGATCGTCTGGCGTGGTGATCTTAATGTTCCGACGCGTTCCCATTACCACCGATACTTCGTGTCCGGAGCGCTCGACGATGGATGCTTCATCGGTGCCCACAAATCCATCGCGCTCGGCCTCGTCGAACGCCTTCTTCAGCACGTGATAGCGAAACCCCTGTGGCGTTTGCACCAGCACGATGTGTTCGCGAGGAATGGTAGCGTTCACTACCGCGCCTTCCGAGGTGCGGTCCACTTGCTTGATGGTGTCGAAGGCGGGAATTGCTGCAATCGCCGCGCCGTGCTTTTCTGCGGCTTCAATCACGTTCCCGATGGTCTCGGCGTCCACGAAGGGCCTCACGGCGTCATGTACCAGGATCACATCTTCTTTGGCTGCCTGAAGCGCGCCTAGCGCGTTGCCCACCGATTGTTGCCGATGTTCCCCGCCCTCAACAATGTGTATGGGCTTGGCGAAGTGCTCCTGGCGCAAGCGGGGTTCGAACGTATCCGATTCCGGCTTGCGCATGGCGATGTAGATTTCGTTTACTTCCGGCACGGCTGCGAACTTACGCAGCGTGTGGATGATGATGGGGACGCCGTCCAATTCCGCAAATTGCTTGGACGTCGCTGTGGGTTTACTGCCCGGTGCGCTCATGCGCGTACCTAATCCCGCGGCAGGAATGATGACGATGACTCTCATACGGCGATCAACCTTATTGCAATGCTGAGCAGTAAAGGGTCTGTAGTATACAGTTCCGCGGAAAGGCCCTCAAATGCGGGAAATCCAGCCGCAGATGTACGCCGAAAACGCCTGATTGTTTTGAGTCGAACCGGCCCCGGTCTGCACTTACGCGCGTCTCAGCGCATCTGCACCAGCACCGCGGGTTGGGGTTTTTTAATATGCCTCACCAGTCCGAGCAGGAAAATTAGTGAGATCGTTGCCAACGAGCCAAGGCAGACGATGCACCACATCGCCAGCACATATTTCTCGATATACGTGAGATAGAGCGAGTACCCAACCCCACCGAGCGCGCCCAGCACCAGCAACATGGAAGCAATGCGATTCGATCGGCGTTGCATCGCCAGCACCAGCAGCACGATGTAGCCCACGAGTCCGATCCCAGCCACAGGCACTTTTCCGACCTGCGCGTAGATGCTGCGATTCACGATGTCGCAGTTGAAGTTGTCGCCCAAGTCGCAGTAGTCAGTAGGCGTGCTCTTGTAGTGGTTGTAGAGCGACACACCGGAGAGCACGATGCCGACCAGTGCGAGCAGTATGATCAGCAGCGCGAGTTTGTCTTTCATGGCAGCGGGCATCCTGTCTGCTTGCTCAGGTCGTTGAGTTCCATTTTGCCTTCGTGGCGCTGGCCGTCCGCGAAGATCCACGTGGGCGTGCGCTTCAGCCCAAGCTGTTTGCATTCCTGGGTGATCTGCCGTGAGCCGGGGATCCCGCACTCAACATAATTGATGTACTGGAAAGAATCGCCAAACAGTTCCTTCTGCTCGGCACAATGAGGACACCAGAAGGTGCCGTACATCTTCGCGCCTTTGCTGGAGACGCACTTGGCGAAGGCGTCCATTTTTGGATTGTCGGCGGCGTTCGCGGTAAGCAGCATGCCGCACGCCAACACAAAACCTGCGACCACTCGCAGCGTTCGTATCATGACCTGGCCTCAGAGAATGAAGTCGCAATGATTACAACACATTTAAGAGGGAAATGTAGTGAGGAGCGACCGAGCATATCTCACCGCGGAGGACGCAGAGGACGCAGAATTTCAGTAACGTTACCGTGATACCGTCTGCGATCTCTTCGTGTCCTCGGCGGTGAATGCTTTATTCCGGCTGATGTTCGGTTACTACCGCTGGAGCCGGGGCTGCTGCCGGTGTCTGATTCACCACCTTGCGCTCGGAGCCTGCGGTTACCGGACGCGCGGGCTGCACCATGGTGACGCCGCGCTCGTCGAATTTGCCGAAGATCATCTTGCCGGCTGTGGTCTGAAGGACAGACGTCACCGCCACGTCGATGGTCTTGCCGATCATCTTGCGCGCGTTGTCGACGACCACCATCGTGCCGTCATCCAGATAGGCGACACCCTGGTTGTATTCCTTGCCTTCTTTCAGGATGAAGACGCGCATGGCTTCGCCGGGCAGCACGATCGGTTTCAGGGCGTTCGCCAATTCGTTGATGTTCAGAACGTCGACGCCTTGCAGTTGTGCCACCTTATTAAGGTTGAAATCGTTGGTGATGATTTTGGCTTCGTAATCCTTCGCCAACTCAATCAGCTTAAGGTCGACTTCGCGCACAGCGGGATAGTCGTCTTCCACGATCTGCACCTGCAGCATCGCTATCTTCTGTATGCGCTGCAGGATGTCGAGTCCACGGCGTCCACGGTTCCGCTTGAGCGGATCGGCAGAATCGGCCACGAGCTGCAGTTCGCGCAAAACGAATTGCGGGATCACCAGGATGCCATCCAGGAAACCGGTTTCAGCGATATCGGCAATACGCCCGTCGATGATGACGCTGGTATCCAGGATCTTCATCGAGCGCTTGTTCAGTTTCTCGCCGCCGAATACGCCGCCGAGGGCTGAGAGGTTCAGCAGGTCTCCCTTGTTCGCGCCCACGATCAGTCCGACATAGGCCATGAACAACATGACCGACAGCATCAGGAAGCTTTGTGTGCTACCTGGCATGATGCTGTTCCGTATGACGCTGCTGAACAGGAAGGCGCCTACGATCCCAAGAATGCTCCCGATAGCCGCCCCTATGAGGCGTTTCAGGCTCACCGCTCGCAGACGAGTCTCGAAGACGATGATCGCGACGCCGATTACCAAACCTACCAGAAGGTCCGGAACAGGCTTAAGTCCAAAGGGATGAAGAACAAAACAAGCTGCCGCGACCAGCAATATAAAGACGATACGTACGAGTACTAAGTCCAATTGGGTCCTCCCTTCGGCCGGAACCACTTTCGGCCGATAGCGGAGTTTGATGCCGGGAGAAAGCTCTTCCCCTCCGCTTGCCCTCAGGTTCAGGGCTGTACCACCTATAGCCCGGTTTATATCACCGGGATGTGCCCGGGTGCACGCCCAAAAAACCGATGCTATTCATACAGTTGCGGAATGGTGCCCTTTGTTGTCCCTACGATTTCCAGCCTGGGTTGCCCGGGTCATCCGGTTTGACAACAGCAACTTACCGTTTCAAGTTGACCCCTATCGCCTTCCCAGCGCATGTTAAAGCTGCTTGATTTTCGGCCATTGGCCTGCTTGGGGCAGGCGTTCGCCAGAGATTTACAAAGATTCTAGTTCCGTTCCTTGAACGCGGAACTGCAAGTTAGGTTCCGTTCCCTTACAGGGGAGGCGGTTCCTAAGTGACCGGCGCATGTCTCGGGGGAGAATCGCGCCGGTTTATTTTTTTGCTATCGACCTATCGGCTGTCGGCGATCAACTGTCAGTCAATTAGCATTGTCAGGCAGTCCGGGAGTACCCTCTATGGTTTGCAGGCATCGAACCGAACAGGCTGAATGCCGACAGCTGAGAGCTGATAGCTAATATGAAAGCCATCGTTGCTCCTCGCATCGGAGGCCCCGAAGTCCTCGAATTGCAGGACGTGCCCGGTCCTCAACCCAAAGACAATCAGATGCTGGTGAATGTGGAAGCCTGCGGCGTGAATTTCGCGGACATCATGATGAGCCAGGGCTCGTATGCCGGCGGACCCAAGCCTCCGTTTGTCATCGGACGGGAATTTGCCGGACGCGTTCTGGCTACCGGCGAGCGCGTGATGGGTTACACGCAAGGCGGAGCCTTCGCCGAACGAATTGTCACGCGGCCGGAGTTCGTGTGGCCGATCCCCGAAAACTGGACGATCCCGGAAGCCGCGGCATTTCCCGTAAATTACTTCACAGCATTGTTCGCCTACTGGTGGGCAGGATTGTGGGCGCCACAGGGCGCGCAGCAGAAGCGCGAAACACCAGGGAGTGTTCTGATTCACGCCGTGGCTGGAGGGGTGGGTACGGCCGCTGTACAGATCGGAAAACTGCTCGGCGTCGAGATGTACGGCACATCGTCTTCCGATGAAAAGCTGGCGCGCGCGCAACGGCTGGGGCTGCAGTATCCGATCAACTATAAGAATGTCGATTACGAAGAGCACATTCGCGAAGCGACGAAGGATGAAGGCGTCGACGCCGTGTTCGACATGCTTGGCGGCGATCACACCGGCAAGAGCATGCGCTGTTTGAAGTTTCGTGGCCACCTGATCGCATACGGCTCGGCAACTGGCGTGCCGCACAAGTTCGACATTCGCGCGCTCTATGCGAAAAATTGTTCCGTCGACGGACTCTGGCTCAGCCAGCTCTCGTTGCATCCCGAATATATGAAGCCCGCGTGGGAGCAGCTATCGGCATGGATCGCTCGGGGACATCTGCGCCCGCAGATCGGACATGTGATGCCACTGGACAAAGCCGCCGAGGCCTTCCGCCTGATGCTGGAAAGAAAAAATTACGGGAAGATTGTGCTCAAGGTCGGTTAGCTGTCGGCTGTCGGTTATCAGTACTCAGCGTCAGCAGTTAGTCATCAGCACTTCGAGTCGATGAACTCCCTAGTGCGATCCGATACCGGGAGGAATGCGTACATCGTCTACTCGTTGAAGCACCCAACCTATCAAGAGGTCCGTCAAACCGGGAGCGACATGCCACCATTCGGAGGACTGTGTCGGCTCAAGCGCCATCTTGCAGATCGGGCAGACGCCTGGCACCGCCTGTGTGATTTGCGGATGCATTGGGCAAGCGTACGGCGGCGCGGGCTTGGGGTGAACCGTGAGGTTGTGTTGCGCCCCGGGAATCAAGAGCTCAGTATAGTCAAGGTTTCCGGCCGCACGGAGTGTTTCGTCAATCTGTTCGATACTTTCCGTGGCCGGAACCTTTTCTTCCAGTTCCCCATAGAGGAGCAGGACCGGTACTTTGACCTTCGCCCAATAAGGCAAGGAATCGAAATCCGCCCTCTTTCGATATTCGGTCCATGCCCAATGATCTTTGGGCGGCGGCGCAACGAGATCAAACCATTTTTCATTGGCGACTTTGGGAATCGCCGCGTCTAATTGATCGCGCCCGTTTCCCGTCCTGGCGACCTGAAGCCACATGTTGTAGAAGTCCATCGCTTTTGTTACTTCGTCCTTCGTCAGGCCATTAGCCTCGACAATCTTGCGAACTCGAAATAAATCCTGCTTGTAGGAAGGTCCGGTAGTGCCGTCGGCGGAAATGATGTAGGCGACTTTCTTGGAACGAGAAGCCATAACCGCGACGAGTGCTCCCCCTTCGCTATGGCCGAACGCGCCGATCTGATTGGGGCGAATGTCTTTGCGTTGCTCCAGCAGGTGAACGCCAGCCAATGCATCGTCGGAGAGTTCTTGGTACGTCGCGGTCTTCCAATCACCCGTCGAATCACCCGTTCCTCTTTTGTCGTAGACCAGCGCTGCGATTCCTCGCCTTGCAAAACGATCGGCGAAAAACATAATGGTTCCCCAGCGTGTTTCGGCCAGGCTGCCGTGAACGAGAACGATCGCCGGATGAGTTCCGGGAGTGCGCGGAATTAGCAAGGTGCCAGAAAGAGTTACGGCGCCATTGTGGAACGAGACGTCTTCTTTTTTGTATGGAAGTGAGACCGGAACGACTCGTCGAAGTAAAAACGTGCCTTTGCCTTCGCTCCCCGCGAAACCTCCAGTGATGGTGTCTCCGTCGAGTTCTCCATCAAAGGCAGTCGTGTCACCGCTATCTCCTCCGAAGTCGAAGTGCAGCTTGGGAGGCGCATACTTCACTTCACCCATCGGCCAGTCCATCACCATCCACAAATCCGAGCTAAATCGAAGACTAGTTTTTCCGTTTTCCGTTTTGAAGTCGAATCGGACAGCCATCTTGGATCCGTTCCGGTCCATCACTCCTTCCCAATGACCATCTATCCCCGATACAGCGCTTCGAGTTTGTGACGCAGTCTGGGATCCAGTTGGCGCGACAGCCGTAAATGAGGCGAAGGGCGCGGTCAAGAAAAGCAGGACCATCAAACAGAGTCGTGGAGATAAAGGTTTCCTCATCGCGGTTCTCCTTTGAGCCGGCTGGGTGAAAGTGAGAGTTTCGAGTGAGAGGCAAAGCGAGTTCGATAACTGCTTGGCGTAACGTCGAAACGTCGCTCGAACGCTCTTCGGAACGCATCGGCGCTGTTGAAGCCGACGGATGCAGCCACCCTCTCAATAGAGTTGCTGGACATGGCGAGCCTGCGCCGTGCCTCGCCCAATCGCATCTCTTCTACGAAAGCGGCGGGCGTAGCGCCGAAAACTTCTTTGAACCGGCGGCCGAAGTGCCTCTCGGATAAACACGCCCTTTCAGCCAAAACTTCCACTGACAGGTCTTGATTCACATGACCTAGCATCCACCCGGCGAGATCCGCGAATCGATCCGTCGAATGGATCTGGAACTGTAAGGGTTCGGAGTATTGTTCCTGGCCGCCGGGCCGTTTGAGGTAGACGACCAGTTCGCGCGCCACGGACAGCGCCATACGGGAACCAAAATCTTCCTCGATCAACGCCAGCGATAGATCAATGCCAGCAGTGATGCCCGCAGACGTATAAAAGGGGCCGTCTTTGAGAAACAATGCATTGGGGTCGACCCTCAGCGCAGGAAATCGCTTCGCTACATCGCGAGCGAAACGCCAGTGTGTGGTTACAACTCGGCCATCGAGCAAGCCGGTCGGAGCCAGACCGTATATGCCAGTGCAGACGGATGCGATCCGCCGGATTCGCCCCGCACGGCTCTTAAGCCATGTTGATACCTTTGCATTCGTGTCGCTTCTACGTAAACCGCTACCGCCCGGAATGATCAGTGTGTCTAGCTCGGGTGCAGTTTGAAGAGTCTTGTGTGGTTTGAAGGTGACGCCAGACTCGGCAATGAACGCCTTATTCGTGAGCCCTATCGTCAAGACCTCGTAACATCGGCTGGGCAATTCGTTTTCTTCATTCCTTACCGCAGCCGCGAAGGCGTCCGCCGGCCCGACAAGATCGAGCGCCGCAATCCCATCGAAGCCCAGAAACCCGATGCGCTTTGGATTCATGATTTTCGGCCTGGATGAAGCATAGATAGAGACAGCCATGTCCGCTAGGACATTAATACTACCTTTTCAGCCATGGTCCGCCAAAGGGGGGTCCGCTGAGCCTCAGATTAAGGGGTAACCGAGAAGTGGTTGACGCCACGACAGGGCTGAAGGTCAGCTGTTAGCTCTCAGCACTCAGCCGTCAGCAGTTAGTGCCGATGGGCAGCGCGATCGGTAATGGAAATTTCCGTCTCCGGCAGTAATCTTGCGAAAACCGATCGTCGGGCTTGATGATCCTGGGCAGTCACTGAAAGAGAGCGGATGCCAATCAAAATCATTCTTCAACGAGAGCACGGGGAAGCCGTAGATCAAGTTCTTGATCCGTATGGTGATCTGGCACGGTCATGGCCGTCAGGTGAAGAATCATTCCCATTGCTGCAATATATCGACCCCTATGGGCATACCGTCTTCAACGCGATGCAAATGCGCCAAGTAATACGAGAGCTTGAAGTGTTAAAGGATCAAGTCACCACTGATGCAGCAAAGTCTATGATCGAGCGCGTGAGGGAGCTTGCAGCACGTTGTCGGGACACAAGTCATCTTTATTTGAGCTTTGTTGGAGACTAGCCCTCATTGCCCGATCTCAGCGGTGTCACCGTCATCGCACGGTGAACAGCAGGAAGTAATCCATTCCGTCGTCCTTCACGAAGTCGTAACTCTGCACAAGGTGATACCCGGCTTTCTCAGCTTCCTTGATCACAATTTCCTGACCTACTCCATGGTTAGTGCCGGTGCCGTTTCGATCGATGATTCCCAAACGCGCTCCCGGCCTGAGCGCCGGCTCCAGATGCTCCAGTAGCGCAACGGGATCGGCGACTTCGTGATAGGTCTTCAACAGCAACACAGCATCAACTGATTCTTTCGGCAGCATCGGGTTATCTGGCTTGCTCAGGATCGTCTTCACGTTGCGCACGGATTCCTTTTGTACGCGGTGATCGAGATAGCGAATCGCGTCAGGATTGATGTCAACCGCGTAGACCGTTCCTGAAGGACTGACACGCCGTGCGGCCCGTACCGTGAACCAGCCTGATCCTGCACCGATGTCAGCGACGTTTTTGCCGGGAGCGATTCCCAGAATGTCCATCACGCGATCAATGTGAAGACGTTGCTCGCGGCCAGGAGAGTCGAATACGGAGAGGTCCCCCGTATAAGGAGTACTGGTTGCTCGGTTCGGGGACTGGGCTGGCGCAGTGTTCTGAGCCCACGCTGCGGCAACACACAGCGCGAGGACAAGCACTACTCGCACAGCTCGGCTGAAGAAATTCTTCATTGCTTGTTCGACTTGATTGCCATAGCTGAGGTTAGCTGGGTTGGAGGCGATAAATGAAGGGAAATAATCTTCCCAGTCACAACGGCCGGTTGAGATAGGAAGTGGTAACGTCCGATATCGAAAGTTATCTCAACTGCGCGAAACTCAGGCCACTCTTGGTTTGTAGATGAGTCCTATCACAAGGCAGACAATCGTCCACTGCACGAGCGCACTGAGCGCCAACTCGACGGCGAGTTTTCGGCCTATATTCAGCGTCACGTAGTTGGCACCCACAAACGTACAAACCACGAATAGCCCGACAGCGACTCCAAACACAGCGCCTCCCGCAGCTCCGAATCCCAGGCCGTATCCTTTCGCGAACAAAGTCGTGATTACGAAGCTGGCGATCAAGGTGCAAACAAGGCCAAGCGGCATATAGCCCATCACCGAATCGGCTGGGCGGTAGACCGCGGTGTAAGGAGAGAAGTCTTTCCTGATCAGCATACCTTCGACAATGAAACCATAAATGTAGTACACGACTGTGGCAGCGACAGCAGCTACAGCTATTCGCGTGTAGTTCATCGCAATCCTTTCACAAAGGAGCTTTTTCAGACAGTAGGTCGGTGAGATTGTTGCATGCAACTCGCCGAATCCTAAATCCAAACGCCACGGCGAAATTGTCAAAAGATTGTCATTTGGGTGACTGCGAACCTTGGTCGGTAGCCGATTGCCGTCGATATGTCCCCTTGCCACTCACAATGTCATTTGGAGATAGAGAAGTCGCTCACACCTATCGGCTGCGTCGTACAATTTGGTGCGGGCAACCGAAGCTGCTGAGCGAGCGCGTGGCATCAGGAGAGCATCTGAAGAAATTGCTGCTAAGGCCCGCCCAGGCGCCTATCTCTTATCTTGAGAGTTCGCAGATCCAATTGACCTCCCATGTCTTACCGCCATCCGGCGAAAAAGACTGCTCCATGCGCGCCGACTGCGGAGAGATGTTAAGCCACACATAGCGCACAAGGATCGCCCGTCCCTTGTATTCTTCCTGATCGTAGAACTCGCCGCGATTTCCTGTGAACTGGCCAACAACCGGAGGCAGGCTGAGAGTTCCGTTATCGACATCGACCAGGTAGATGCTCCATTGGTGCGATGCAGGGTTATAGAGCCGGAGGGTCTGCGCCTTGATGTGGAGTTTCTTGTCGGTGCTGGTGACTTCGAACTCTTCGAAGTTCGAGTTGCTATTGAGAATCTTCTTGTGGTTTGAGATGCCGTCGTACTCTACCCAGACACTTGAGTTGTTGAGCCGGTCGGGAAGGCGCCTGACATGCGCTTTCCAGTCTCCAATCAAAAAGTCAAAATCGTGCGAACCATCCCGCTGAGGAAGCTGCGCAGGATTGGCAGTCGTTTGCGCTTGAACAGACATGGCTATGGTGGCGAATACGATCAGTAAAAGAAGTGTCGGCTTGCTGGTTTTCATCCGCTCTCGCATCCCTTTTCGAAGATTACGCTTGGACAAGCAAGGTACTACTTCCATTAGACGACTTGTCGGTTCCGACGACAGCCGTTTAATGTTCGGAATTTAGCGGTCGCGTCCATTACGCGAGTACGTTGAAGAGCCTTAGCGATCAAGCCCCCAAGTAACTGTCGATAGATAGACATCTCGCTTACATCTGCATCGCGGACACAATGGTGGTGATGCGCACCTGCGCACAAAAGGCGAGGGCTGCGCACCCGACCTATGACATTAATGACGCTCATCTTGTGGAAGTTCGCGAGCTAAATGCTGATGACTCATTGCAAAAGGCTTCTTCTCTTTGCAACCCTATTTCCATACTTTTCGTCCCCAGGCTGCTAACAGTCTTGTTACCAATGCGTCTTTCATTGTGTGCGTTGGCACAAGAGGACGTGCCATAGGTCACCGCCAGAAGTTGCAGTGGGACGTACTCTGGCGCGTATATCAGGCAATGCCGGTCGAGCCAGGAGCTCGCGGCCGGCACTAGCAATCATTTAACAAGTTTCTATCGCAGTCCGCTATGTTGCGTTCAGACATGGCAAAGCCAGCGTGCGGAGCAGGAGTGACGCGGTCTGCGATGAAAGCCAAGGAGGATGTACACTTGAAGACACTCAAAGCACTCGTTCTGATCGCATTTGTTCTGACGACAGTTTTTGCACTCGCAGCCAACATGCAGATCAATCTCAACAACGCGAACCAGCTCAACGGAACCACGATCAACCCGGGCAGCTACAAGTTTGCCTATACCACCACCGGTAATACTGCGCAGGTGAATGTGATCCAGGGCAAGAAAACCGTGGCTACCGCGACGGGCGAAGTGGTGGAAGTTCAGAATCCGCCGCAGCACGACAGCATCATCAGCAAGATGAATCCCGATGGCACCCGCACGATGTATGAAATCCAGTTCGCGGGCAAGAAGCAGGGCATCCGGTTCAACAGCGAACCTGCGGTAGGGAAATAGAAGTCTCAGTCGTTACAGACTGAAAACGCAGAAAGGGAGCGAACTCGCTCCCTTTTCGTTTTGATCTTCAATGTACGCCGCAAGCTTTCAGCAATCAGGCCGCAGCGTAATCGCCGCTGAATTCTAATCCGCGATCACTGACCGTCGTCTTCGATGGCTACCGGATCGCGGTAGTGCACTGCTTCCCAGATTCCAATCCACAGATCGAGAATCCCGAGCCCGGAGATCGCTCCCCGTACAAAGTTGTTGCTGATGAAATCGCGCAATCCCGGATGAGTGAGCACGAAGCTGTTCTGGTTCCACACCGAGATCCAGGGAAGCACAGCGATGAATAATCCCAACTCGATGCAGAACACCACGAAAACCACCATGGAAATGCGGTGGATCCAGACAATATGCCGCGGCACTGGCTCGGGCGGATTCGGGGAGGCCGCAGAAGGCTGGGTCATGGTTGGCGTGCTGGCGTTCAGAGGATCGGCATCCTGTCTGGGGTATTCCGGTTCTTTCCCCTTGCGCGCGGAATCCATCTTCCGATTCTACGGGATTTCAGGCTTTCAGAGCTTTGATACGCTCAGAAACATCGCGATAGTCGATGTTGCTGCCGTACACTTCGAGGAAGTGCTGCAACGCCGTCTTTCGATCGCCCGCGGCTTCGCACGCACAAGCCAATTCGTATTCTACGGCAGTACGGGTTTCCTGATCTCCCGGGACCTGTAGTGCTTTCTCATACCATTTGATCCCAGCCTCGGGGATACCTTTTTCCACGAAGCAATGCGCCAGCCAGGTGTACGCCTGAATCACTTGCCCGAACGGCTGGCCATGATCGATGGCAGCGCAGACTTTCTGCAACTCGCTGATCGCTTCGTCGAGCAATCCCATTTCTTTGAACGCAACGCCCAGGTTGTAATGAGTTTCCGGATCTTCCTTGTCCGACGAACCCTCTTCCACTTCTTCTTTGAATTCCGCGAACAGCTCGGAAAGCGGAGACACGGTTTCGTCGTTTTCCGCAGGCGCGATTTCTGGAGCTGCAGCAACCGCAGTCGCCGCGCCGGAAGTCTGGGGCATCGTCGCACTCGCAGCTGCCGCGTGCGTCGGAATCGACGGTGCCGGAATGACGGGGATGCTCGGAAGGCTCGGTCCCGATCCTGGAAGTCCAGGGCTCGACAGCGGTGAACTGCCATTGCCGCCGCTCAGGAAATCGTTGCCAAGCGAACTCTCGAGATCAAGTACGAAATCGGAGAGCACGTCTTGTGAATGCGAAGCGGCCGCAACCATCGGCTCCGGCTCGGGCTCTTCCAGCGGCTCCAACACAACTGGCTCGGGCTCTTCTTCCTCTTCTTCAGCAGCAGGAGCAGGCACCGGCACGAGCTCCTCAATCGGCTCGCTCGATGTCGCCGGCTCTTCTTCGATGTCGAGCAGGTGCTCCGGTTCCGCTTGAATCTTGAATTCCGCTGCGGGCTTTTGCGTTTTCGAAGCCGCGGGCACTTCCGGAACAGGGTGCTCGTCCGTGATCGGAGCCAGCTCGTGGACGATACCGGGGATGTGCTCGGGTTCAACGTACTTCTCGGCAGCGGGCTCTTCCGGCTCGTCTAACTCGAAATCAGTAATGGGAGCCGCATGCGCCGCGATCGGCTCTGCCTCAGGCACCGGGAGCTCGAATTCTGCATCGGGCGCGTGATCGGTGAGCAGGTTCTCGATGAGGCTGTCATCGAGCGCCGAGGGCTCAAGCGAAATCTCTTCGACTTGCGGCTCCGCGACCTCCTGCACTTCCTGGATTGCGGGGACTTGCTCAGCCGGAGTATTCGCCGCCGCGACCATAGAGGCTGCGGCCGCCAGCACTTCGATGTGCGACTGGAACGAAGGAATTTCGGCATTCTCGGGCGAAAGTTCACGCAGCCGTTCGACAGCCACGCGCGCTTCGTCGAGCATCGATTGGGAAATGTAGAACTTGATTTCTTCCAGCAGGTCGCTGACGACACTCGGATGCGGAGCCTCCGCGGAGATTGGCGCTTCTTCCGGTTCCGGCAGCTTGGTTTCGAGCACCGGCTCTGGAGCAGGCGGCAGATGCACTTCGGCCGCAGACGACTCAACCACTGGCTCGTCGGAAACAGCTGCTTCCCACTCCGCTGAAAGATCGATCTCATGCGACTCGCCGGCATTAGCATCGGCATGCGCAGGAGGTGTAATCTCGAACGCCGGAATATCGCGTTCAGTCCCGATTTCTTCCACCGGCGCGACCACCGGAGCGGCTTGCGGGACGGGATGCTCAGCAATCGGTTCTGCCGCAACCGGAATCTCTGCCGCCTGTTCCACTGGAGCCGGCGGAACTTCATGCACCGTTTCCGTGCTGCCGCATCGAGAGGCATATTCAGCGTATTGCGCAGCCTCTTCCGGCTTCCCAACTTTGCTGAAAATCTGGCTCAGCACCCGATAGCATTTGGCGGCATCATCCGGCCGGCTGTTGCGCAGATAAATCGAAGCCAGCCGCTGGTTCAGGCGAACATCTTCCGGAGCTTTTGCGAGCGCGCTTTCCAGCAGGTGGATGGCCTGCGGCGTCTTGCCATACGATTCGTACAGCTCGGACTCGGTGAGCGCAGAATTAATCTTCTCGGCCAGAGCGGGCGCATAGGACTGTTGCAGCGATGGACCAGTCTGCTCCGCCAGTTCTTCGATGAAAAACGCCTGATCGCCTTCTTCCGGTTCGGTTGGACGCGCCGCAACGTCCTGCCCCATGCGCACCATCACCTGCCGGTAGTTCTGCATGTGAAGCGGATTGCCCGGTTCAATTTCCGCGAGCCCCTTATAGAGATCGCGCGCCTTCTCCAGTTCTCCGGCCTGTACGTAGGCGTGCGCGAGCAACTCGTTGATCTCGGGAACGCTGCTGGATGCGCCGGCTTTCTCGAAAATATTGCGCAGCGTTTCGAGTGATGAAGGCTGATCTTTCAGCTGCCCAATCAGTGGCTGTAAGGCGAGAATAACTTCCGTGCTGTCGCCGGCAAGCAGGGTGCTCGAAAACTCGTCGTAGATCCGTAACGCGATTTCTGCGTTGCCCGATGTCACCAGCGATGTCGCGTATTCGCGGATCCCACTACTGTCGCTATGAACGGAAAGCAGTTTGCGCGCCAGCGGCTCGGATTCTTCGTATTTGTTGAGGCTCAGGTATGCGCGCAGCAGCGAATGCAAGCCCTGCGGCAGGGAGTCGATTGTCGGAACACGTTCCAGGAACTTGATGCCGCCGGCAGTATCGCCAGCGTCGAGGGCAATCTTGCCGCGCAACAACAGCGCTTCGGTATTAGTTGCGTCGATCGCCAGCAATCGGTTCAATGCATCGATTGCCGCATCCATCGAGCGCCGCTCGGAAAGGGAAGTAGCGATCCGGAAAAGGAGATCGCGCGCTTTATCTTTTTTCCCCAGCCGAACATAAATATCCGCCAACTTGCCCTGGATCGCGGCATTGTCCGGATCGCCCTCCAGCATCTTTTCAAAGATGCGAGACGCTCCGTCATAATCGTTCTTCTTCTGTGCTGAGTCGGCGAGGATCAGGTACTGTTGGCGGGCATCGTTCAGCAGACCCTGTTGCATGTAGAGCTCAGCCAGCTTCTGCACCATGCTGAGTGAACTCGAGTCCAGCTTCGTGACCTTCTTGTACATCGCGATCGCACGCAGCGTGAATCCCTGATGCGCATACGAATCGCCCACGCGCGTGTAGTATTCGCTGGCTTTCGATGAGTCTCCATCGCGCGCGTAAAGATCGCCGATGGTGTTCAGGACAGTAAGGTCTTTCGGATCCTTCTCGAGAATCTTCTCGTACTCGGCGATGGCATTCGTGAGCTTGCCCTGCTGGACATACTTCTCCGCGCTGGCAAGCACTTTCTGTTTGTTGAAGCCAAAACCGAGAGCCATTCTTTACCCCGTCTTTTCCTTTACCGATAGCGCTTCAGCCGGGCAACACGGTTGAATCGTCGCTCTGCTGGCCTTCCGCGAACGGGAGACAAATATCCCGCTGGGTTCCGGACCGCGCCTCTACGTTTTCATACTGAAATCGGGTTTAAAGTACCACATCTATACCCGCTTCCATGCCGCAATAGTACCGAATTGATCAATGTCTCGGGGCTTACTTTGGACGGTGTACGTGTGGGTTGGGGCCGCAATCCGCTCGTGAAGTGATTATGAATTACGAATCGTCCGGGGAATTGCGGTTCTAATTTTCTTTCGTTGAGCCGTCCGTATGCCTGCGCAACACGCGCACTCCGCGCAGAATCTCTTGGCGTTCGGATGCACTGGCTCCAGCGAGAACTTCCACCAGTGGATGGATCGTCAGCGCCGGGAGTCGTTTTTTTAGGAATTCCTCCACTGCTTTCGATGGTGTAATCACGCTGAACCGCCGATCGTTTGGATCTGGCTTTCGCTTCAGGAATCCGCGCTTCTCTAAGCGGTCCACAATTCCCGAAACCGTGCTGTGCGACAAACTTACTTGCCGGCTCAACTCCTTCAAGCTCAGCGCATGCGATCGGACCAGAACCTCCATCACCAACTGTTGAGGCCCGGTCAAATGTCCGCGAGCGAACTCGGCTTCCACCGGGCGCCGCAAAACCTGCCGGATGGCACGCAGGTGTTCGCCGATTTCCCGTGCCAGCGTGTTCAGTTCGTCGTCGCGCATTGTCCCTTTCTCTCCAGCGCCGATCAAAAGATTCCGGGAATCAATCCTTTTACCTGCTGCTTGTATTGCAGATATTCAACCCCAAAGTGCTCTTCCATGAACTCGTCTTCGGTTCGTGACTTCAAGAACCAGCCCGTGAATGCCAGGGCCAGCGCCACGAAGCCGCGTACCTGCCCGATTTCAACTGCGGTGCCCAGCATCATAAGCAATAGCCCTGAGTAAATCGGGTGTCGCACCATCGCATAGGGGCCGGTTCGAATGAGTTCGTGCTGCTGTTTGATCGTGACCCGTGCGCTCCAATTCGTACCGAGCGAGAGGCGCGCCCATACCGCGAGGCCGGCTCCCGCCAGAACGAATGCGACTCCCACCCAGTCGGTCGTCACCGCGTCAGGCAGCACGCGAATTCGCAGAAACGAAGGCAGCCACTGCTTGTAGAGCAGCAGGTAAAACGCGGCCAGTTCGAAGGACATCTGCAGCGCTCTTGACCCGGTCGCTTGTGCGCGAGCAGAAGGTTTAGATCCCAGCCAGCCGGCAACCCAGAAAATGCCGACGCAGATCCAGAGCCAGCGGATCACTTCGCCAAAATTAATGTTCACCGCATCTCCTTGCTATGTCGTGTACGACGCGTCGTATTCGACATATATTGCGCCGCCTCTTCCAACCTGTCAATATCGTTGATCCAGTGCAGCTTTTCCTCATCCAGTGATTTCTGCGCGCGGCAGCCGCTCCTGACGCGCAGGTGACCAAAGTCCAATGCTCTGTGTTCTAAGGTTACCTGCCCTAATGCGGATAACTTCGGTTATCTTCGACGTTCCTCCCTCAGTGAAGGTGCGCGCCTCACGGCGCTCTCCTCGGGCTTCGCCACGAATTTAAGAGGCAGAAATGGGTAAAGAGACCCTTGGACGTTACGAAGTCGTCGGCGAACTAGCCCAGTACCGGGTTGGCACTGTCATTAAAGCCACGGACCCGAAAACCAAGCAGACGGTCGCGCTGAAAACCTTCCGCCTGGATTCGAACGAAGGCCACGACCAGGAATTACTGAAGCGCTTTCGCGTCGAAGCGGAAGAAGCACGTGCCCTCAGCAGTCCAAACATCGTTGCCATAGTCGGCACCGGGGAAGACAAGGGCGTCTTCTTCGCGGTGCTGGAATTCGTCGATGGCATCCGCATTTTCGACATGATGCTCAGCAAGAAAGAGATGTCCACGAACGATATCGTCGACATTTCGCGCCAGGTCTGCTCCGCGCTCGATCATGCTGCCAGCAAGAAAATCGTTCATCGCAATCTAAAGCCCGGCAACGTCATGATCGAGTGGGATGGCTCGGTCAAGATCATGGACTATGGCGTCCCTTCCGGCGTGGAAGTTGGTGCGCCCGGCCCGAAAACTATTCCGCAGCTTCTGTATTACATGGCTCCGGAACAGATCCAGCGCGCGCCCATGGATGTCCGCTCCAATATCTTCAACTGGGGCGCGATGCTTTATGAAATGATCTCCGGCAAAAAAGCCGCCGCCGGCGAGACCAGGGAAGAAATCTGCAAAAACATTTTGTCGCAGTTGCCGCCGCCATTGTCACAAGTCGTTCCCGGTGTGCCTCCCGGAATCAATCACGTGGTCATGAAAGCGCTGGCGAAAACCCCCTCTGATCGTTACCAGACAGGCGCCGAGCTCATTAACGATATCGAGCATTACAAGCAGTTTGGAGTCGCGAGCGTCCCGGTCGGCGTTGACACTGCTCACATGCAAGCGCCGTCTGCTCCGCCGAATATCGCTCGTCCGGAAACATTCGCTCCGCCGATTGGGTTGAAACCGATTGCTCCTCCCCCAACTCATACTGCGGCACCGGCGAGCGCCTACGCCGCGAATCCAGTTACAGCCGAAATGATGACGCCGAGGCCGACAATGCCTCCGGCGGCGCCGTCCTATGGAACCTTCACGCCATCGGTACCACCAATTCCGATGACTCCGATTCCGCTCGCGCCGAAGCCGGCTGCGGCTCCGCAATCCAGCGTAGCGGTGGCGCCGGAACCAATTCCGGGCACCGTCGAGGCGCAGCAACCGAAGCAGGAAACCAAGGTCGTTCATCCTCTTGTGGTTTCGGCGCCGAGAAACAAGCCGGTGCTCGACAGCACCATTCGAATTTCCACTCCACCGGTTGCGCCGGAACGCTCGGCGCCCCGGGTCAGCCCACCGCCAGTTGCCGCCGCGCCAGTTCAGACGCCACTGCCAAAACCTCGGGTAAAAGCAAAGAGCGCGGGATTCGATCTGGCTGATCGTAAGAACCAGATGATTGCCGGTGGTGCCGTGCTGTTGCTCTTGATCATCGCGGTTCTACTTGGGCTGCAATTTGGTCACAATCGCGAGGACGTCATTCAGCCTGCGGCAGGGAACGCTATTCAGTCGAAACCAGAGCCGGTAGTCGCCGCGCCGGCTCAGTTGCCGGCTCAGTCTCCGGAAGTATTAGCCGCCGAACAGCAGCAGCCTTCCGAGCCTGAGGTCGTCTATTCCAAGAAGGACAAGAAAAGGAAGACTGCCCTGAAGCAGGTAGCCGCGCCGGCTCCGACTGCTGCGACCGGCGAGATCACAGTCACCTCGATTCCAACCGGAGCACAGGTGCAGATCGACGGCAGGACCGATCCGGCCTGGGTAACTCCCTATGGGGTTACTGTGTATTCCGGATCGCATTCGGTGGTGGTCTCGAAGCCCGGCTTCGCGGCGCAGACACAAAATGTCGAGGTTCTCGCCTCGAATCGAGCAGTTATTTCAATGAACCTTTCCGAGCTCGTGGCTCTGGCCGCGATCACGAGTGACCCCGCGGGCGCTTCCATCTATGTGGACGGCCACGACAGCGGAAAAGTCACCCCGGCGCAGTTTGCTGTTGGCAAGGGTTCCCACACAATTAACTTGAAAAGACTCGGCTTTTTTGAGGTTTCGCAGTCTCTGGAAGCAACGCCGGGCCAGACGGCCCGCTTTGCTGCCAATCTGAAGCCAATGGGCGACGCCACCGAGGTGCGCAGCACCAACAAGCTGGGCAAGCTGTTCGGTGGAGGGAGTAAGGATTTCGGCGTGGTAAAGATCAAAACCACCCCCAAGGGCGCGCAGATCTCGATCAACAACCGCATGATGGACCGGGGAACGCCAGCTGAATTCGAAATCCCGCCCGGAAACTATCAGATCGTGCTCAGCGCACCGGGCTACAAGCCTCTTCAGAAGATGATCACGCTCCAGAGTGGCGACCGTCTGAACCTGGACGAAGTCTTGGAAAAGTAACAAAAAGAGCCGCGAAAGATTAGTGCTGAAGTGCTAACATTCCTTTTAGCTTCACCAGCTGTGGGGGAATGTTAGCTGGCTCTCATCAGGCGATTTTCGCTTGCGGTGCCTCCCCACCTGCAACATAATCCCAGCCTGGTGGAAGGTGGTGGGCCTTCCTATGACGTGTCCAAAGTGCGGAGCAAGCAATCCTGGGCTTGCGACGCGTTGTACACAATGCGATAGCCAACTCCCTGAATCACATTCCGACTCCACGTGGGGTGGCGGGAGAGATTCATCGCCGAGTCCGGCGCCGGTGTCTGCTCACGCCGACGGAGTGACGCGTGCGTCTTTTGCAGGTGGCTCCAATAATTCTCCAACCGCAGTTGGCGTAAGCCGGGCCCGCTCCCAGTCGAGTTCCGAAGTTGATTTTGGTCCGCGCTACCGCGTCGAAAAGCTTCTCGGCCAGGGAGGCATGGGCGCTGTCTACCAGGCTTACGATCTGGATCTGAACCGTACGGTCGCCCTCAAACTGGTTCGCCCCGAATTGATGGTTCATCCGGAAGCCATGCAGCGCTTCAAGCAGGAACTCCTGCTGGCCAGCAAGATTTCTCACCGGAACATTCTGCGCATTCACGATCTGGGCGATGTTGCCGGGACGAAGTTCATTTCGATGGCGTTCGTGGATGGCTCCGATCTCCATCACATCCTGCAATCGCAGGGCAAGCTCACCATCGAGCGCACCCTCAGCATTTCCAAGCAGCTGTGTGCTGCCTTGGACGCCGCTCACAGCGAATCCGTGGTCCATCGAGACATGAAGCCGCAGAACATCATGCTCGATAAAGACGATCACGTTTTCGTCTCTGACTTCGGCCTCGCGAAGTCGATCGAGAGTGAAGGCGGCATGACCATGACCGGGGAGCTGCTGGGGACGCCCCGCTACATGGCTCCCGAGCAGATTGAATGCAAGCCGGTCGACGGACGCACGGATCTTTATGCTCTCGGGCTGATCATGTACGAGATGTTGACTGGCGATGTGCCTTTCCAGGCTGAATCAACATTTCAGTTGATGTACAAGCGCGCCAACGAAGCGCCACCCGAACCCAAGGCAGCAAATCCGGACATTCCCGATTGGCTGAACCAGGTGGTGATGAAGTGCCTGGAGCGCGATCCGGCACGGCGCTACGCTTCCGCGCGCGCGATTCTCAACGACCTCGAATTGCAGCAGTCGCCGTCCGGCTTTTCGCCGAGCATGTCGATCCGTCTGCCGCAGATGGCCGTGAATGTGCCGGTCAAGAAGCGGACATTTGTGGCGATTCTCGCCGGCGCTCTCATCATCACCAGCGGGCTGGCAGTTGTCGGCTACCGCTACATGCATAAGGCCTCGACCGAGCAGGCCGTGGCGGCGCCTGAGCGACGGGTTGCCGTATTGCCAATTAAGGTCCTTGGCGACGAGGCCCAATTGGGATATGTCGGCACAGGTATTACCGAAGCTCTTATTTCCAAGCTTTCGCAGCTGAAAGAGCTGAACGTTGCGTCCGCATTTGCGGTGCAGAAGGTGAATGCCGATAAGCCGATTCCTGAAATCGCGAAAAGCCTGGGCGTGAGCTATGTGGTGCAGGGAAGCGTGCAAGGCTCTGGCGATGATTTGCTGGTCGTGCTGAATCTGCTCGACGCTCAAGGCAAGCCGGTAGGCCAGACGTTGCAGCCTTTTTCCGGCAAACGGCAGGACTTGCTGACCCTCGAAGACAACATGTTCAGCGCACTGCAACCGGCGTTGTCCACTTCTGCACAGCCAACGGTCGCATTCCACCCCACCGAGAACACGACCGCATATGAGCTGTACTTGAAGGGCCGGAATACCTTTACCCGCGGCGAACTGGATCCGAAGAACGTTCAAGCGGCTATCGGCTACTACGACCAAGCCACGAAAGCCGATCCAAATTTTGCTCTTGCCTGGGCTGGCCTGGCTGATGCTTATCTGCGGGTCTACAAAAGCAGCAAGGACCCGAATGCCTCGCAGCAGGCCTTAGCCGCAGCTCAGCAGGCAAACCGCATACCGGGCGCCGACAGTATCCCCGAGGTTCAATACACACTGGGAAGCGTACTGAACGCCAGCGGCAAAACTGCGGAAGCGGTTTCCGTGCTGCAGGACGCACTGAAACTGGCTCCCAATTCTGACGAAACGTATCGGCGTCTGGGGGACACCTATCGAGCCGCCGGCAAGAAAGATGAGGCAATCGCCGCGTACAAAAAGGCGATTGAGCTGAATCCTTATTTCTGGTTCAACTACAACCTGTTGGGAACCACCTCGTATCGCTTTGGCATGTACGATCAGGCCCTCGCGGCATTCAAAAAGGTCACCGAGCTTGACCCGAACAATGCGGCTGCCTACGCCAACATGGGGGTCATCTATTTCACCGAGAACAAGTGGAGCGACGCGGTTACTACGTTTGAGAAGTCGCTTTCGCTGAAGCCTACGGCGGACACCTACTCCAACCTGGCGACGCAGTACTTCTATCTTCACAAGTACGACAAAGCGGTCGAGAACTACGAGAAGGCGATCGCCTTAGGACCTAAGGACCAATTCCTGATGGGCAATCTTGCCAGCGGGTACTGGTGGGCTGGCGACAAACCCAAGGCGTTGAAGGCTTACGACGAAGCCATCGTCCTCGCCTCGAAGGAATTGCAGGTCAATCCGCGGGATGCGAACGTAATGGGCAATCTCGCTCTCTACTACGCCGAGAAGGGTGATATTCGCAACGGCCAGATGATGATCGGCCGTGCACGCCAGATCGCGGACAGCGTCGATCTCACGTACTACAACGCTGAGATCGAATACCTGGCAGGACGTAAGAAGGAAGCAGTCGCTGCCCTGCAGGACGCCCTGAAAAAGGGATACTCCCTCGAAATCGCCAAGGCCGATCCTTGGTTTGGCAACGCCTTCCAGGAACCCGAATTCCAGGCCGTTCTCACTACTGCTCCGGCGAAGTAGTTCTTCAGAGTGCTCTCCCCCGGCGCCGGCAGACATAACCATCCAATATCTGGATCAGAAGAACGGAACGGTTGGTGACTTTCAGCTGAAGGGGATGTCCGCTTCCGGTGGTGTATCCCAAATAGCAAAAGGCCCGATGCGGATGCATCAGGCCTTTATATATGCGCTCAGCGCAAGTCTCGGGGGTTAGCTTTTCGATTTCAGCAGACGCTTACGGAAAGTCACCAGCAACCCTGTTCCAAGCAGCGCGATCGAGGTTGGCTCGGGAACGTTGGCGACCGCATCGAACCCAAAGTTTGCCGGCCAAGGAGAGCTGCCTGACTGATTTGTACACTCTTCTCCGGGGACGCCGCACGGGTTGAGATCGATCAACAGGTTAGACAGAAATGGTATTCCTGTTTGCCCTTGCGTCGCAAAGAAGAGAATACTGGTTAAGTCGCCATTCGCGTCGCTATTCACCTGGCAGGTAAAGGCCGTGCCGAAGGAGTTCGTCGGCGAGTCGCAAAATACGCTCGAGGCCAAAACCGGCGTAGTGTCGCTCGGGTCAACGGTGACGAGGATGTTATTCCAGGTGACGCCCGAAGCATTGAAGAAGCACAGGTATTGAAGATTGGGTGAATTCGGACTGGTGCTCGTGCCATTGGCATTGGCCGAGAAACTGAACGAGGTCCCATCCACTTCTACGGCACCCGGAGTGCCGTTACTGCACAGCGGGTCTTGCATTCCCATGTGACCGGCGTGCATTAGAGTCGTACAGAAGAAAAGAAAACTTGCGCCTACCAGAATCCTCAACGTTCGCATCTCGGGGGTCCTCACTGAGGAGGTACTGTGCAATCGAATCCCCAAACAGGAACTTTCATTCAGTTAATATTCATTTAGGATTCAATCGCTTAGGATGATTCGCAGCACGCGATTTGGCGCGCTGAATGTACCCTTTGCAAAGTGGAGCAGCTTAGCTGCAAAGCTTTGCAGCTGCTCACCTTTTTCCCCATATGACATCTTCTCGTCCCGCGATCATTTGGCTGATCACATCTCTTTGCTGGCTGGGCGCAGCCTTTCTCGTCGTCACGGGACTGCTGTCAGCTTTCGGAGTTGTTCCTCTGCGCGCGGGCGCATTCCTGCTGGAAGGCCTGGAATTAATGGGACCGGTTATCTTCTTCCTGGCCGCTGGGGCTTCGACTGCCATTGGTTTCGCGCTCATATTCCGCTGGCCTGGCGCCCGCCGTCTCGGCATCTTATTTTTCGCGCTCTTTGGATTCGCAGCGATTCCGTCCATTTCTTCAGCCGTCATGGAGTTTCGCTGGTTCGTCATCGCTATGGAAGGCGCAAAACTCCTCTCCTCCGTGCTGGTCATCTTCTATCTCATGCAGCCCGACGTTGTAGCGTACTTCGAGCGCTGATGGAAGGACCGCTTCCTCCTCCTGTACCTGTCGGACGGACGTATCACTCGTATCTCAGCCTGAGATAGTGAGTGGTATGGCGATTTCCCAACAGTTATCAATCAAGCAACGATAGTAACCTTGGACTGATTGCGTCACAGACGTAGTGTTCGATCATGACTGCTTTTCGAGTTCTGCTTTGTGCGCTGATTACACTCTGCGCGGCAACCGCACAGCAAAAGGGGGCGCAGCAGACAAAATCGGCGGACCAGACAGGCGTACTGACCCTTCCTAATGGATCAAAATTCGAGACCACAATCTATGGAATGAAGGTTATCGGCCAACTGCGCACCACGAAGAAACAACCGTATTTCATAGTTTCGGGAACCACCTGCACCGCGTGCGACGAAAACGTCTCCATCTACATCCACTCGCCAAGCGACGGACCGATGAAGAACGAAGGAGAGCAACCGCGTTTTTCATATCCCGGAAAAGAGACCGACTACCAGAGCGGGCAGATTGTGTACGAGGGCCGTATGTTTTACGGAGATTGCTTACCTAGTCATCCGAATGCGGTAGTTTGGTTCTACAGCACAATCGGGGACGATAAGAAATGGCACGACGGCGTTTTGGTCGCCGAGGTGAAGGAAGATCACCTCGTTACTACGGAACTGCATGGCGATCTGCCAAAGTCCAGTGATGCTCAAATCGCCGTCAGCACTGGCCGATGCCATGAACTACGCGGAATAAGCAGTTACAGTGAGCCGTAGCTTAGATGGTGATAACGTCTCTAACGAAGGCGGCCGTGTCAACCCTTATTCAGAAGGGGTTTTGGTTGTTTGTCGCAGACCTCTCCACTCGCGCCGGAAGCACTTATAGATTGGCCAATGTTGTTCCTCTGCTTCCACCGGTTCTGTAGCTCGGCCCTTTTCCGATTCCTCGTTCGGTATTGCCCACCAGACATCTCTTCGGTCACAGTTGACCACGATGGATTGTTCGGACTCCCCGTTCCCAAACGGGGAGGCGGATTGCCTATTCAGACCTACGGTCACCGCTTGCGCTGGACCACGTTATCGACCAGGCTTCTCCGCTTGGGCTTCCCCGCACTGCCGTCCACGACGGCAGAACTCGTCGTAATCAATCTCATCACGCAGCATGATCCACAACCGGATCCCCAGCTTCCGGCCGGCGGCAACGTTCGCTTTCCCCAGTCCCTTTTGTGCCAGCTTGCACGTGTAGAAGCGCTTCAGTTCTGGGTCGCGCCGCACCGCGTGCCGGGCCGCTTCGCACCACAGATACCGCAGCATGGTATTGCCTTGCTTGGTCAACTGCCTCAGGCAACGCTTCTTGCCACTGGAATGCTCCGCCGGGATCATGCCTACGTAGCTGGCCACAGCTTTGCCATCGGCGAAGCGCGTCGGATCGCCCAGACACATCCGTCGCCAGCGCGCCTCGATGGGATTTCCCTGAGTCTCTGTTTTAGATTCATTACCAATAGTTGGCGTGAACGGACGTTACCACTCAGAAAAGTAGACTCTTAATGCTTGAATCCGGCTGGAGTCGAAAGCTGTCTAAGGCAGGGACGGAATACCACATGAAAACGACTCGAATCATGACTGTGGCAGTACTGGTAGCAAGCGCATGGGCGCTTCAGATGCCCCGCGCGCAGCAGGTGGAGAGTACGCCAGCCAACGAAAATCGAAAGGAGCAATCGGAAATGACGAACGAAAAAGTAATCATGCTGATTGAAGCAAAGATTCTGCCGCAGCGCCGAGCGGAACTTGTCGAGGCCGCCCGCCAATACTTGCCGCTGGTCCGGGCCGAACCCGGCGTGGATGCGTTTTACCTGGCCGTGCCAAAGGATGACCCCAATACATTTGTTTTTTACGAGATCTACAAGTCGCAAGCCGCACAGGATTTTCATCTGCAACAGGACTTCACCAAGAAATTCTTGGCTACGCTGAAAAGCGCGCAGGTCGGAGACAGAGTGCGAACAAATCTGGTCGAATTGGCCACGGAAGCAGATCGCAATTTACGCTAGCCCAGCGGCAGTCGGTAGATCACTTGCTGGTAACGGACGTTACCACTGACTATCTCAAATTGCGAGCAGCGCCAGCGCTGGTCCATATTCACGGCGTCAAATCCTGCGGCTGACTTTGGTACACACTGCCTGAGCGCTCCTTGCTAGACTCTGTTGGAGTCCATGAAGGGGGATAGTGATTGGCAGTCCTAATTGAAATCTGCTGTGGCTCCATTGATGACGTGATCGAAGCTGAAGCCGGCGGTGCCGATCGCGTCGAACTCTGCTCGGCACTTTTCCTGGGCGGCCTGACTCCTTCACTGGGAACGATCCTCGAGGCCAAATCGCGCTTGAAGATTCCGGTGATGGCGATGATTCGCCCGCGCGCCGGAGGATTCTGTTACAGCGAAGCCGAGATGGCGTCGATGGAACGCGACGCCGATCTCGCCGTTGCCAACGGCGCCGACGGCCTGGTCTTCGGCATTCTGCACCCGGACGGCACCGTCGATCTCGACCGCTGCCGCCGTATCCTGACGCGAGCCGGTAAGCGTCAAACAGTTTTTCACCGCGCCTTTGACGTTACCCCCGACCCATTTGCCGCGCTCGACCAAATCGTCGATCTCGGATTCACGCGTATCCTCACCAGCGGCCAGGAAGAGTCTGCCCTCGGTGCGCTCCCTTTTATCCGGCGTCTGATCGAATACGCCGACGGCCGAATCGAAATCCTTCCTGGTGGCGGAATTCTTCTTGCATCGATCCCAGACGTCGTTCGGCAGACTGGCTGTCAGCAAGTTCATCTCACCGCCTTCAAAACTGTCGCGGATACCTCCACGCAGGCTCGTCCCAAGGTGACTTTTGGAGGTGCTCTGGAGCCCCGCGAAGATCAGTTTCAGGTGACTGACCGCGAACTCGTCCGCAGTATCGTCGATTCCAACGCCGGGGAATAGCTTCTCCAGTCCAACAAATTTGCAACTCTTATTTGCGGGAAGTCGATGCCGTTCGGACCCTCCCAGCCACGGTACTCCTGCCAGGGAATGTGACTTTAGTCACATCTCCTTGCTATCGAAACTCGGCTAAGATGCCGACATTCATATCGGGCAAGTGGCGTAATTCGGACGATCCTCCCAATCCGAGTGGGCTGCAGGAAATGGACTTTTTTGCTGAATCGAAGTCACTATCGGAGTTTTCTGGTAGCCGCTTCCGCCGTTCTGGTGGTGGTCTATTCCTTTATCGCCGCGTTCAGTTCTCCCTCTGAACATCTCACCATCTTTGCTGATCTCGGCCAGCCGCTTCTGGTAGGTCTCGTCCTGGCCGCGTTCGCCTGTAATCTCGTAGGATCCCGTGGCAGCGCTCGCAAGTTCTGGCTTCTTATGACTGCGGGAGCCGCGCTCTGGTTTTTTAGTTCGGCGATGTGGCCTTATCTCGAACTTGTCCGTAACGTGGACGTCAGCGCACCCACATTTCTCGATATCGTTCTCTTCCTCCATCTTGTGCCCATGATGGCGGCGCTTGCCACTGTTCCGCACGAGCACCGCGAAGTCCCATCTCTCGTCGGACTGCCTTTGGCGATGATCGCCGTATGGTGGATGTACCTCTATTCGTTTGTGGTCATCCCCTGGCAATACCTGATGCCTGATCGAGCCCAGTACGGATCGAGCTTCAACGTGCTGTACCTCACCGAATCGTTAGTTCTGATTGCCGGCTTGTTCTTGCTCTGGTATCGCGCCCGTGCCGGTTGGAGAAGCTTGTACGGTGCTCTGCTGCTCGCATCCGTGGGTTACACCATTAGTTCGCTGTTCATCAACATGGCCATGGATCGCGGGGAGTACTACACCGGCAGCCCGCATGACATCCCCCTGATGCTCGCCATTGCCACCATGGTCTGGGCCGCTTCGCTTGAATCTGGTTGCACTCCGAGCAAGGAGTCGCAGGTCACGGAAGATGAAGACGCGCAACACGCCACCTGGATCAGCCGGCTCGCGATCTGCGCGATGCTCTCCGTGCCGGTACTCGCCATTTGGAGCCTGGAATACAGTCATGCTCCCGGGCCGGTTCGGAATTTCCGAATACTGATTTCTTTTATCGCCGTCGTGGCACTCGCCATTCTGCTTTTTGCGAACCAGCAGATTCTCAGCAAAAAACTTCGCACTACGCTGGCCACTGTTCGCGAATCCTTCTTCGAACTAGCCCGGACGCGTGAAGCTCTGGAATATCGTGCGACTCACGACGGCATGACTGGCGCGATGAATCGCAGCGCGATTCTTGCAGCCCTGGAACGTGAGCTATCGCGCTCAGCTCGCTCTGAGATTGGTCTGGCGATCCTGCTGATTGACCTTGATCATTTCAAGTCGATCAATGACCAGTTTGGTCATGCTGCCGGCGACATTGCGATTGTCGCTTCCTGCACTCGGATGCAGGACTGCCTGCGCGCCCATGACTATGTAGGACGATATGGCGGTGAAGAGTTCCTCATCATCGTTACGGATTGCGATCAGGCAGCTGCTCTGCACATCGCGGAACGAATTCGCACTCGCATCTCTGAACATCCCATCACCTTGAATGCGAATCCGCTTTACGTCACCGCAACCATCGGTCTGACCATGTCGCGTCCGGAAGATGTGCCGGAGTCGTTGCTGCGGCGCGCCGATCTCGCGCTCTATGAAGGCAAGGAAACCGGGCGAAACCGAGTAAGCCTCTCCTCGGAACTCATGCCGCCGGATCAGTCCGAGCTGGCGCAACCACTGCACAACATCGCTCGCTAGGCCGCAGTGCACTTAAGCCAGGACTCTCTCTCTTCATCTGGGCTACTCAGTCCGGAGTGCCACGACGCCTAACCCTGCAATTCAGCGTATACTAGAGACTACTTAACCTCGAAGACACACCTACCGGCACCTTGGCCTTCGCGATTGAGGAATTCAGAGGGGGCGTCGGGTGTCATCAGATTTCAAATCGATACTTCTTGAGCAGTATCTCGGTTGATCGGTCTGTAAATCCAAAACAGCTCTTTCTCGGCCGCTTGGCAGGGGATTACGGGCACGGATCGCGCGAACTCCGACGATTCAGCGGCAGGCGGGTTCGAGTGAGTGCAGCTAAAACAGGAGCCAGGCAATGTCAAGTCTCAATGGCGACAAGTCCAGATTCAACCGCGAGCGCCGGCAGAAGATCCAGCGCCGGAAACAAAATCGGGAGCTCCTAGCGGCATCCACGCAGTCCAAGAAAACCGGCTCAGGAACGGCTTCGAAAAATCAAAAGAGGGAACTATGAAGAATCTGTACGTAGGCAATGTTTCGCACAGCACAACGGAAGCCGAGCTTCGCAGTGCATTCGAGGTTCATGGCGCAGTCGACAAGGTTAGCATGGTCACGGATCGTGACACAGGACGTTCGCGCGGTTTCGCTTTTGTCGAAATGACGAATGCCGCCGAGGCTGATAAGGCGATTGCTGCTCTCGATGGCGCCGACCTGGGCGGAAGAGCACTGAAGGTCAATGAAGCGAAGCCCAAGGCGAGCAGCGGTGGCGGCGGAGGCGGACGGCGATTCGGCGGCGGCGGCGGTGGTGGTGGACGCGATGATTATCGCGGACATGCGCGTCAGCCCAGAGAGCCTCGCTGGTAGCTCTTTTTTCCGTGACTTCGACACATACGACCAGGCAGTACAGATGAAGGTGAGGGTGAATGGCTGGACGAACAAGCTTTACGAAGCGACAGAAAGAACAGGCAAGACAACAACATCAACGTGACAAAGCGGAACGCAAGAGCCAGCGTAAACTGGAAAAGCCCGCTGAACCAATGGATGACGCCAACGAATTAGCTCGCCTCGCACAAGAGCAGGCAGCCCTTTTTCGCGTCGGTACGGATGAGGACGACGACAAGCATCCGGCAGATGACGACGACCGCGATTAACAATCTGTAAGCACGAAGTCTGAACATCCGGAAAGGACTGTTCCAGTGCGTAATCAGGCGACATCACTACCCGCTTCTCTTCAGCGCAAGGTGCTGCTGGTCGACACCGCCACCAGCACGCGCAGCCTCAGGGCGAAAGCTCTACGTGATCGAGGTTTGGATGTCGTCTGCGCCGGCGGCCTGAGTGAAGGCCGCTCTTTGTGGCAGCCCAACGCTTACAAGCTCGTGCTGATGCATATCTGCAATGATGCGTTTCACGCAGCCGAATTCCGCGACGAAATCAGACACGACAGCCCCGAACAACTGGTGGCCTTCTTTGTCGGCCGGCCGCAGATCCTCGCCTCAACTCCGGGTCCAGACGGCCTGGAGATCGACCGCGATCATCGCGAGGGCTGGACCGCGATGGTGGCGGCCATTCTGGCCAACGGTTGCAAATCGATCGAAAATCGCGGTGGCATTCTCGAAGCCGCCATGCGCATCTCTGCCGCACGCTCCTGCCATCAGGCGCCGGAGAAGACGAACGCCCTGTTGCCGGATCCTATCGCACTCCGCGTCGCGCGGCCTTCGCCGTCGCCTTCCGACCCGGTTTCTGCTTTGGCTGCAACAGGTGAAGGTTCTTCTTAATGAGGGCGTACCGTTGCTCCACGCACGCATAACTGCGGAGCGGGTCTTCCGACGTGTTTAGCGTGTAGTCCAGCAGCCGATCGACCGTGCTGGTTGCCACGTGCAGCCGCGTATCGGAAGAGCCGTAGTAAATCAGCACCTCGCTGTTCTTCCGCGCCACCCATCCATTACTGAACACCACGTTGGAGACATCGCCGATGCGTTCGTCTCCCTTTGGTCCCATAAAATATCCGGCCGGCCGATGCGTGATTACCTGCGGCCGCTCCAACTCACACAAGAACATATAAAGCACGTAGCGCAGACCTGCCGCGGTGTTGCGGACGCCGTGCGCCAGGTGCAGCCAGCCTTTCGCGGTCTTGATCGGCGCCGGTCCTAAGCCGTTCTTTACTTCCTTGATCGTGTGATACTCGCGGTTGTCCATGATTACTTCATCTTCGACCACCGCATTCTCCATCGAGCCGCAAAGTCCCCAGCCAATCCCGCCGCCTTTACCAGCCTGTATGAATTCGTCTTGCGGACGTGTGTAAAGCGCGTATTTGCCGTTTACAAACTCCGGATGCAGCACCACATTTCTTTGCTGCGGAGATTTCGTCTTCAGGTCCGGCAATCGTTCCCATTTCTTCAGATCCTTGGTTCGTGCCAGGCCGCACTGCGCCACCGCCGAAGACGTATCCCACGACGGCGCCTTCGGATCTTTGCGCTCCGTGCAGAACAAGCCGTAGATCCAGCCGTCTTCATGACGCACCACACGAACGTCGTACACGTTTACGTCGGGATCGCTAGTCTCCGGCATCAGGATCGGATAATCCCAGAAGCGAAAGTTTTCGACGCCGTTTGCGCTTTCCGTCACCGCAAGAAACGACTTTCGATCCGCGCCTTCGACGCGTGCCAGCACCAGTATTTTTCCTTCGTGCTCGATCGCCCCCGCATTGAATGTGGCATTGATGCCCATCCGCTCCATCAGGTACGGATTCGTTTTCGGGTCGAGGTCATAACGCCAAAAAATGGGCGTGTGCTCCGCAGTGACGACAGGGTTCTGATACCGATCGAAGATTCCATTTCCGTTCTTTAGCTTTGAATTCTTCCGCCGGATCAATTTCTCGTGCTGTTGGAATAATTGCCGTATCTTCGTTTGAAATTGGGCCTGACTCATTTTGTGCTCCCCGCCTCTTTCACTTTGCCTTGTCCGCCAGAATTCATGCTGCTCAGCCGTGCCATCACTTCAAAGCACATCCGGCTATTGTGATACGGGCACTTCCACGGATCTACCTTATATTGATCGTTGCTCGGAACGCGGTCCCGTGAAACCTTCCAGAACCATTCGCCGTGCTGGTGATCGACGATGTACTTGTCGATAAATTCCCACGCACGCTCGGCCGCGGTCCGAAAGTGCTCTTTGCCGTTCAACTCGTAGGCATTCAGGAATCCGACAACCGCTTCCGCCTGCGGCCACCAATGTTTATCCGTATCGGTCATTCCCGTGCGATTCGCTTCGTACAACAGCCCGCCATCCGTATCGACCGCCTCCTCGTAGACGGACTGCGCCATCTTCACCGCTTCCTCCCGGACCTCGCGCAGTAGCTCCGCATCTCCGAGAATCTCCGCGGCTTCACACAGCAACCAGCTGCCCTCAATGTCGTGACCGTAGGAGATGTGGTCGGACTTTGGCGTCCAGTCCTCATCGAAGAACATGACGAAGTGATGGGTCTTGCGATCGATAATGTGGTCAAGAAACAGGCGAATCAGTTCACGCAGGCGCGCTCGCAAATGATCATCGTCCCAAGACTTCAGCAGCGTTGCGTACGCTTCCAGCACATGTAGATGCGTATTCATGGACTTCTTCTCGTCCATGTCGACGGCGCTCAGGCGCTGCTCGCCCGCGAGCGTCCAATCGCGCTCATAAGTCTCGAAGTAGCCACCATGCTTCGGGTCGTGGCTGGAGCTCTCGATTGATTCGTAGATCTGCCGCGCCGTCGCTAGCGCCTCTATGTGTCGTGTGGCGAGATAGTATTCTGCCAGCGAGTACACGGTGAATGCCTGGCCGTAGATTCGCTTTTTCGTTTCCACCGGATGCCCCTGATAATCCAGCATCCAGAACACGCCACCGTACTGCGCATCGAGAAAATATCGCGAGATGTATTCATGCGCCCGTCGCGCGGTCTGCCGGTAAATCTCATCACCGTATACGGTGAATGCCTTTGAAAACGTCCACAGAATGCGCGCATTCAAGATCAGTCCCTTGTCGGCCAGCGGATCGATCGTCAGATCGTTCGCGATCTGCCCGCGAAACCCGCCATATTGATCGTCGATCGTGTATTTCAGCCAGAACGGCAGGATATTGGATAGCAGTTCGTTCTCGACACGCTGACGAAGGCCCTGCATAGTTGCACTCCCGAATGTGCATGCTGCGCGAAGCTCACCAATTCTAGTCTGGGCAGCTGCGGTCTGGACAGCCACGACGTCACACGATCTCGCTCGTGCGACGTTTCCAATGACTCGCGCGAAGAGTCATAGGTTTCTTGGTTCGAATCGTGATCTTCGCGCATCCATCTCATGGAGCAACGTAGACACACTTTTAGGAGGATCAACTCATGACTTTGGAAGACGCGCGCCGGGTGATTGCCGCGGCAGAGAAAAAAGCAAAAGAGATCGGCCAACCAATGAATATTGCCATCGCCGACGAAGGCGGCAATCTTGTCTCTCACGTACGCATGGACGGCGCCTGGATTGGCAGCATCGACATATCCATCAACAAGGCTTTCACCGCTCGGGCCTTCGATATCGCGACAAAAGATCTGGCAGCGCACTCACAATCCGGCGGCCAATTCTTTGGGATTCACGTTTCCAATCAGGGCAGGATCATGATCTTCGCCGGAGGAATTCCACTGAAGAAGAATGGCAAGGTCGTTGGCGCTGTCGGTGTAAGTGGCGGATCGGGCGATCAGGATCACAGCGTCGCTGAAGCCGGAGCCGCGGCGTTCTAGGCTCTCACGTCGACAATTCCGTCGATCCCTCGGCGCGGTTGCTTATGCCGAGGGTATTGTCTGCGCGGGTGACTTCAAAACCTGGTCGACCTTCTTTGCGATCCCGCGCAGACTGAACGGCTTTTGCAGGAAAGGAGCTGCTGAGTGAAGGATGCCCTGTCGCAGCACGGCGTCATCCGTATAGCCTGACATGAACAAGAACCTGGTGCCTGACCTCTCTTTTTGCAGTTCGACGGCCATCCGGTTCCCGCCGATACCGGGCATCACGACATCGGTAAGCACCAGCTGAATCGCCCCGTCGTACTCTCGCGAAATCTGCATGGCCTCGCTCGCACTTCGTGCTACCAACAGTCGAAAACCGAGGCTCTCGAGCATTTCTTTGGCAGAGTCGCGAACGGCGTCATCGTCTTCCACCAGCAGAATGGTTTCATCGTGCGCCGGAATCTCTTCCCCTGTGTCCTCATCGTCCGTACGGTCCGCGAACGCCAGTCCCATAGCCGGCAGGTACACATCAAACTGAGTGCCTTCCCCAGGCGCAGAACTGCACTCGATGTAACCTTCGCTTTGTTTCACGATTCCGTATACCGTCGCCAGCCCAAGCCCTGTGCCCTTTCCTTGTTCCTTGGTGGTAAAGAATGGCTCAAAGATGCGCGCCTTCACCGAATCGGGCATTCCGCAGCCTGAATCCCGCATCGATAAAAGCACATAATTACCGGCAGGAATCGAAGAACGCAGCTCCTTGAGTTCCACATTCTTCGTACTGATCGTGAGCTTTCCGCCTTCCGGCATTGCGTCTCGCGCATTCACTGCCAGATTCATGATGATCTGTTCGACCTGCCCGGGATCCGCCTTCGTGCTCGCCAGATCGGGATCGAGATCTGTTTTCAAAATAATGTCTTCGCCGATCAACCGGCCCAGCATCTTCGAGGTATTCATCACCGATTCATTCACGCAGAAGATCCGAGGGTTCAAGATCTGCTTGCGCCCGAACGCGAGTAATTGGCCAGTCACATCGGTTGCGCGTTTGGCGGCTTCCAAGATCGCCTGCAGGTGGCGTTTTACCGGGGTTTCGGCTGGCATTTGCAGGCTCGCGAGTTCGGCGTACGACATCACTACGTGCATCAGGTTGTTGAAGTCGTGCGCTACTCCCCCCGCCAGTTGTCCCACTGCCTCCATCTTTTGCGCCTGCAGCAATTCCTGTTGCAGGAGCTTGAGTTGCTCCTCCGCCAGGCGCTTTTCCGTGACATCGATCATCACGCCACTGGTTCCCACTGGCTCACCCGACTCATCCTGTCTGCCTTTCCCGCAGGCATAGACCCAACGAATTCCCGCGGGCGATGCCACCCGGAACTCAAGCCTGATTTGGAGATCCTCCGACTGATGCCATAAATCGCTCTCCAGTGCCTTGCGATCCTCCGGCAATACACGACTCAGCAGATCCGGGATAGAAATCTTCGTCCGCTCGGGAAGTCCCAGGATCTCCTTGCCGCGCGCGTTGGTGACAAATTCGCCAGTCACCAGGTCATAGCTCCACACGGCTAGATTGGCTGCCTCCGTGGCAGCATCTAACCATCGTTTGCTCTCCCGCAGTTCGTGTTCCGACTGTCTTCGCGCAGTAATGTCGCGCACCATCCCCTGTAATCTTCCGTCTGGAAGTCTTCGCCCGGAGAGTTCTCCGACGAACGACGATCCATCCTTTCGCCGAAACTTCCACTCCGTCATCATCAGCTTCGACTCGGATAATCGCTGAACTTCCAGAGGAATCCGTGGAAGCTCTTCCTCCGTCACGATATCGGCAATAGAGAACTTCAGGATCTCTTCCCGTGAATAACCGAGCATCTCGGCTCCCGCCGAGTTCACATCGACGTAGCGCCCGTTTTTGTCCGCCACGAAGATGCCATCCGAGGCTTGCTCCACCAGCAAACGAAAGTGGAGCTCACTTTTTCGCAGCGCTGCCTGCGCTTCTTCCTGCAATATGGCTTTTGTCTGGGTTAGCTGCCGCAATGTGAGAAACAGCAAGAGCGCTGTGACGACCAGGAAGAACACGCCCTTCAGTATGCTCAGAAGGAGAGCTGTCTTGCGATCGACGGCGAGCGATTCCACCATCCTATCGGTGGCGATGATCCAGAAACACGACGCAAGAAAATAAAGAGCGCCGATCGCGAGAGGCTGGTTAGAAAGAAGTCCACGCACGAATTTCATGCGCACCTCAAATCAGGATAGGTGGAAATCCGTCGATTCGTCTGGCAGCTTCGCCAGCAAAAGCGCGGGTATCTAGAGTAGTAGCGGGATTACAATCCACCAGTGAAGCAGATCACACGGTTCGGTGACGCCGTTCCCTGTTCGTGAGACGACTCTAGAGGCTAGAGATATTCTGGTTGCAGCCAGCGAGGGTCTTACGCCACGTGCTTCGTTCCCGCCTCGCGCAGGTCGAGCTCATATTCCAGTGTACGCAGAACTGCGTCGCTGATTCGTCCTTGATCTCGCAAGCGCGCCAGCGCCGCTCGTTCCTCCGAGAGCACCTGCCGCGAGATCCTGGAATACTGCTTGTGATCTTCGGGACGATAGCCGATCGGCTCCTCTTCGCCCGCCCGCGTCAGGGCGAAGAGTTTCTGCTGATAGTGTCCTACGAGGTCGTCGTAGATTGCATCGGAGTCCGATTCATCGTTGTGGCGCGCCTCTTCCATGTAGGTGAGTGCCGCTTCCAGAACTTCACGCCGCGCTCTTTCCTCCTCAACGTTTGAACCGGACTTTTCTGCTATCCCCAGGACGCGTACCACCCAGGGTAGCGTCAGTCCCTGGAGCACCAGCGTCACCAGGATTACGCAGAATGCCAGAAACACGATCAGATTGCGTTGCGGAAACGGACTGCCATCTCGCATGACTTGCGGAAGTGCAATCGCGGCGGCGAGCGCTATTACACCGCGCATCCCGGTCCACCCTACGAACAGGATCCCATTTCGCGTCGGAGGGCTGACCTGGTGATGTAGGAATCGCACGCGTATCCAATGCGACAAGTGTGCTCCGGGGAAAACCCAGACCATTCTTAGCCCGATCACCACCGCGCTGAAAAGCGCTCCGTACAAAAACAGCGTGCTCCAGTGATAGCCTTGGATCCCCGCCAGTACATAAGGAAGCTGCAGGCCGATGAGCACGAAAACCAGTCCATTCAGAATGAAGGTGATCGATTCCCACACGGACCACGCCCGCAGCCGCACTCCTGGAGAAAAGAAACGCGAACTCTTTCGGCTCAGATAGATTCCGCACGTCACCACCGCCAGCACGCCGGAAGCGCGCACCTTGTCGGCCGTAAGGTAAGCGGCATAGGGTACAAGAATGCTCAGCGCGATCTCTAGAGGAGCATCGTCGATTCGTTGCTCGATCCAATCCACAATCCAGCCAATGGCAAGGCCTATGCCAATGCCGGCAAGGATCAGGTAGCCCATCCGCAGAATGCCGCCCATCACGGTGGGTGTTTGACCGCGCACCAGAATCGCGAGCCCAAATTCGAGCGCCAGCAATCCGCTCGCGTCATTCACCAAGCTCTCGCCCTCCAGGATGTCAACGATCCGCTTGGGCAGGCCGATCTTGTCGGCAATCGAAGTTGCGGCAATCGCGTCGGTTGGAGCGATTACGGCGCCGAGAACCAGTCCGATTCTCCAGTCGAATCCCGCGAACAGATATTTCGCTGCTACGGCTACGCCGATTACCGTGAAAAACACCAGGCCGATCGCCAGCACCAGAATGTTGACGATATTGCACGAGAACTCGCGCCACGATGTAGTCCACGCCGCCGAATAGAGTAATGGAGGAAGAATTACGAAGAAGATTGTATCTGGATTGAGCGCAATCCGGGGGATGCCGGGCACTAGTCCCAACAACGCTCCCGCGATTACCAACACGATCGGATAAGGGATCTGCAAGCGTCGCGCGAGCGCGCCAAACGCGATCACGAACAGCAACAGCAGCAGAAAAACGAGTTCGACCGCCTGCACCCCACCATAGCCCATCGATGCGATCCCCACAGTAGTTTATCGGGACAGGATCTCCCGGCAAGTGAATTTCCTTGCTGGCCGCTCCGTCTCTTCGCGTCCAAAATCGCTGCTCCTGGGATTCTTCACAACGTTGTCAAAGCGTTCGCAAGATGATTGCCGCCCGCGAAGCGTTTGGATGCGCGTTGCACTCGATAACTTTGTAAGCAGGACAGGAAGTGCAGGAACAGGGATTCCAATTTGAGCGGCACTGACGACGTAAGCGCATCAAGAAGTGTCGCGCGAAATCCTGAGCGAATCCGAACGACCAGCGAATGGCGGAGAAGGCCCCGGCGAATTTAATGGCGGAGGGAGAGGGATTCGAACCCCCGGTACGGTTTCCCGCACAGCGGTTTTCAAGACCGCCTGTTTCAACCACTCACACATCCCTCCGCGTGAGTATTCTCGTTAGTTTACCAGCACTCCCGTCTCTCTTCTTCCATGGCTGAGCATCGAATTTGGTATGCTGGAAGGTTGTGGTTACGGGCATTTGTGCTGTCCCGGAGAGATAGTCACCTCCGGAGCTTTTCTTACCGCTCGGCGGCAGCACATCGAAACACTCACTTAGGCGTTGCAGGGAAGCTTGAAAAACCAATTTGCGAGGGCGAATGTTCCCTAACATCGCCATAAACTTGTTTTTAGCGGTCGCGGCCATACCGTTCATCTATTACCTGCTTGCCCTGTACAGCTCCTGGAATTACTTTCGCCAGCGCACGCCCAGACAGTCGGACCCGAATTTCACGCCGCCGATCAGCAATCTCAAGCCGATCCGCGGCCTCGATCCCGACGCCTACGAGAATTTCGCCAGTTTCTGCCGCCAGGATTATCCCGACTACGAAATCCTCTTCTGCGTGGGCGATACCGACGATCCTGTATTGCCGGTCATCGAGAAGCTCGTCCACGACTTTCCCCAGTGCAAGATTCGCGTGCTCTACGGCTCTGGCCGCATTGCCACCAACGACAAAGTTGCCAAGCTCGCGCGCCTCGTCGACGAAGCCGCAAACGAAGTCCTGGTCATCAGTGATAGCGATGTCCGCGTCGATCCTGACTATCTCCGTCGCGTCGTCGCGCCGCTCGCCGATCCCAATGTCGGCGCCGTCACCTGCTTCTACGTGCCAATCCCCGAGACGGAAACGACTTTCGTCCAGCGTCTGCAGGCAATGGGCATGGTCTCCGACTTTTATGCAGGCATTCTCGTTGCACGCCAGCTTGATGGCGTGAAGTTCGCGCTCGGTCCCACCATCGCCACCACGCGGCAAAAGCTCGCGTCGTTTGGCGGATACCAGTCCATCGAAAACCGTCCTGCCGATGATCTGCTGGTCGGCCGCCTGATCGCCGAGCAGGGGTTCGAAGTCGAACTGCTGCCGTACTCGGTGCTGACCGTCGCCGACTACGCCTCCCTGCGGGACCTCTTTTATAAGCGCCTGCGCTGGATCACCGTCATGCGCCACATGCGCCCCTGGGGACACTTCGGCCTGATCTTCACGCACGGCCTTCCCTGGGCTTTGGCGGCAGTGGCTCTTGCGCCGTCGCTCGCGACCGCGCTCGGTTATCTTGGCGGATACTTCGCCATCCGCATTGCCATGGTCTGGATGATCGGCATTCACGGCCTGAAAGAAAAAGGTCTCTGGAAGAAGATGCCGCTGATCCCCATATGGGACGCGATGGCCTTCGTGATCTGGCTCATCAGCTTCGCGCGCAAAAGCGTCCGCTGGCGCGACGGGGAATACTTCATTCGCAACGGCATGCTGGTGCCGGTGACGACTGCAAAATAGCAACATGCTTTCAGCCGGTAACTCTCAGCTGAGGGGTGGCCAATTCAAGCCTTCTTTTGGCCTGGGGAATTTGGAGCCTAATTCTGCAAAAGAAATTGGTTCGCCTGTGCGTTGTCGCCATCATCCTCTCCCTTCCTGTCTCCGCCGCGCCACAGCAGAAGCGTCCCACCGCGCGCGAAGTCATCGCAGAAATTCAGAAGCAGGTCGGCGTGGAATGGCACGCTGATACGGTGGACACCTTCAAGGCCGGCGATCCCGATACGCCGGTCACCGGAATCGCCGTAACCATGATGGCCACCATGGATGCGCTCCAGCGCGCCTCGGCCAAGGGATTGAATCTTGTGATCACGCATGAGCCCACGTTCTACGATCATCGCGATACGCCTGCGGGAATGCCGGAGAGCGATCCGGTGTGGGCGGAGAAGCGCGCGTTTATCGAAAAGCACGGCATGGTCGTCTGGCGGTTCCACGATCACTGGCATCTTCGCAATCCGGATGGCATTGAAGTGGGTACGGTGCGCGCGCTCGGTTGGGAAAAGTTCCAGAGCCCGAACGATCCGTTCATTTTCGCGATGCCCGAAACAACCCTGAAACAACTGGCGTCAGAAGTCGCGAAGAAACTGGATTCGCCAATGGTTCGCGTTGTCGGCGATCCAGAAATGAAAGTCACGAGGGTGGCGTTGTCTCCGGGTGCCGCTGGATTCCAGCACGAGACGCATCTGCTTGAGCGCGATGACGTGCAGGTGCTGCTTGTGGGTGAGACACGCGAATGGGAGACCGTGGAATATGCCGCCGACGCCGCAACCCAGAACCGCAAGAAGGCGCTCATCGTGATTGGCCACATCCCCAGTGAGCAGGCCGGAATGGAAGAGTGCACGCGCTGGCTGAAGACGTTTGTCAACGCGGTGCCGGTGGAGTTTGTGCCGTCGCGACAGCCATTCTGGGTGCTTCGCTAACTGTTACGACCGGATCTCCCACCAGAATTGTTGACCGTTGTGCTAGGTCTTTTATCGGATCGGGCACACCGAATCAGGCATATCAGTAGGATTCACCTTCAGAGTTATCTGCAGGAAGCACTGCCCACCGGCGCGGCAAAAAAGTTCATCGGGCTGCCTAAATGCTCTATTCGGCGACGCGAGTAACCTGTAGTCGCCTTTCGGTACGGCATGAAAATCGAATTCTCCCGTCGAATTGGTCTTCACAATCGCGAAAGGCAGCTGGACTGTTTCGGAGACGTAATTTCGCAGTTCGACACGGCTGTCCTTAAAAGGCGCTCCAGTTTGATCTGAGATTTTCCCTTTCAACTGAACTCGACCGGACAGCTTGAGGTTCGGCTTAATGTGTTCGACTTTCGCGCAGTAGTCAGGATCAGGCGGTCCAATAAACACTATCTGTGCGGACGCCACAGCAGTGACGAATAGAAGAATAGCGAACAGTTTCACAGAGCCTGGATTGTAGCTCGTAGCTTGTATCAATCACCCGAATCTGTTGCAAACGGCCACAAATTACCGAATTCGTGCTTCTCCCGCAAGCTCCAGCCGGAACCATTTCGGTCGCTTCAAGCGCGACAAACGGCGATTTCAGTGGCCAAGAAGCTTCCCGATCCCCCCAACCGGTCTAGCACTCCTGATACATACGGCCCCAGTCCGTTTGTACCTACTATTAGCGTGAACAAATTCGCTTCTGGCCTGTAGCTGTACCCGGTATCGGGTGAAAGCACGAAATGAAAAAGCTCCTGTTTGTACTCTTGTTATTCACGCTCAACCTGACGCTCGTGGCGCAAACGTCCCTCTCTTCGGCAGCGCAGCCGCAAGCCGCAACGCAGCCGCAAGCGAAGGTCTCGCGCACCTCCAAGGCGATTAACTTCGGTCGCGCCGGATCCACGAAGCTGAACCTGCACGGAACCGACTCCATGCCGCGCGGCTACGGCGAGCTCAAGGTACAGAGCAAGAATGGACGCGTCGAGGTCGAAGCCAAAGTTGGCGCCCTCGATCAAGCTTCGCGTTTCGGACTCGAATATCTGACCTACGTTCTCTGGGCAGTCAGCCCCCAGGGACGCGCCGACAATCTCGGCGAGCTCATCCTCGACGAACACGGATCGAGCAAGCTCAAAGCCACAACCGAATTGCAGACCTTCGGACTGCTCGTCACGGCTGAACCGTATTTCGCGGTCACGCAGCCGAGCAGCCTCGTCGTCCTTGAGAACGACGCTCTCCCCGGCACCGGCCGCGACCAACAGATCGAATTCAGTTACGAGTTGCTGGGCCGTGATGCCTATTCTTCCAGTAACCAGCGCATCGACAATGCCATCTTCGGCATCGATCCCAACACGCCGCTCGAGTTATTCGAAGCACGCAACGCGGTGAGAATCGCGCGTGCCGCCAATGCCGACAAGTACGCCGCGCCGGTGCTCGCGAAGGCGGAACAATCTCTACAACAGGCCGAAGCCGCTTATCGCCAGAAACACAACAACAAGGCAGGCATTGAAAGCTTCGCTCGCGACGCCGCACAGAACGCTGAAGATGCGCGTGTGATGGCGTTGAAGAAGCAGGAAGCAGATCGCGTGGCTCGCGAGGCCGCCGATCGTGAAGCAAAGGCCACAGCCCAGGCCGAGGCGGAGACGTTACGCGCCAAGCAGGCAGAAGAAGATCGCGCCAAAGCTGAGGCTGCGCGCGCGGAAGCGGAACGCCTGCGCCAGGAAGCGCAGGTTGCAGCGCAGGAAGCTGCGCAGGCCAAGGCCGAAGCCGAGCAGGCACGCGCGGCCGCAGTGGCGCAGCAACAGGCGCTGGCTGCGGAGGCCGACAAGGCACGCCAGTCCGCACAGGAAGCCGATCGACTTCGTCAGCAAGCCGAACAGGAAAAAACCGATCTTAGAGCCCGCTTGCTGCAGCAGCTCAATGCCGTTCTCGAAACACACGACAGTGCCCGCGGACTCATCTCCAACATGGGTGACGTGCTCTTCCAGACCGGCAAGTATGAACTGAAGCCGGAAGCGCGTGAGCGCCTGGCGAAAGTATCCGGAATTTTGCTCGCTTATCCGACGTTGAAGATTTCGATTGAAGGCCACACCGACGCCGTTGGCACCGACGATTACAACCAGCGTCTGTCCGAACAACGTGCCGAGGCGGTTCGCGATTATTTCGTCCAGCAGGGAGTTACGGAGAATACAGTTACGGCCCGCGGATTCGGCAAGACACAGCCCATTGCCGCAAACGACACCGCTGACGGACGCCAGCGGAACCGGCGTGTGGAACTTGTTCTCTCTGGCGACGCCATCGGTACCAGCGCGACTGCAGGCGCGAGTTCAGCTCCTGCTCCCGGCGCGCCGCAGGTCAAGCCGGCAGTACAGCAGACTGTATCGCAGTAAGAGCCAGCAGGTTGATCTATGAACAGGCTTTCCAAGACGGGCGTGGTTCTCGGCGGCTATGCCGGAGCGTTGTTGGTAACCTGGGCCGTTTTCTACATTTATGTTTTCATGCGGAAAGACATCGGACCGGCTTCGGGAGGTATGCAGGCATTTGGCGATTCGCTCCTCTTTGCCGGCATGTTTGGCCTCTTGGCGCTGATTCCGACTGCTCTGGCGCTGTACTACTTGCGTCCATTCAAAAAATTCTGGACAGTGTTTTCAATCGCCTCGTTGGCGGTCGCGGCGACCGGGCCAGTCGCGGCGGTCCTGATGGGGAGGCTTCATCAGTCCCATTCGGCCGCTGTGCTTGCTGGCTTTTTCGGGCTTCTAAAAGTTCTAGGAGCGCCCCTTTTTGGGCTTGCTTTCGTGGTCTGCGCGGTCATCGCCCCGACCGGACGCTCGCGCTTGCGCCTGGTTGCGGCCGCAGGTATCGAGTTCGCGGTGGCGGCATATGCTTTCTTCTGTCTTCTTGTAGTAGGCCATTGGCTCTTATGAATCCAACGGTCGAAAACCGGGCACAGCCAGTCGCCACGACGGGATTGCGAGTGGTAAGGGGATATATCAACAGTTACCAGAAAGTTCGCCCACTGTCAGGGTGCATGGATCAAACGATTTCTGTATCAAAGATACCGAGCAACAGCCGCGCTAAGGTTCATCGAAAAAACCCACCGATCGAAGTGGGTCTTTTTCAAATCGTTGGAGCAAAGCACTCGCCTCTGCAAGATCTCGGTCATCTTGTGACTTAAAATACACAAAGCCGTCATGAAGCGACAGATACTGTCCACTACGAGAACTTGATGACACAGCGTCTCCATATTCCTCAAAAAGCAAAAACAGATAGATGAGATTGGAGAAAAGCAATTGCTCACTCTGGCCACCGCTTTCGATCTCAAAAAGCAACGTGCCATGGATAGGCACTTCTTCGTTCGAGCAAAAAAGAAACCGTCTAATCAAAAGTGCCTCGTCCTCGTGCCGTAAGGAGGTCGAGTTATCGATTTGGAAAACCTTCCAGTTGCCGTTCGGCAGCCAAGACGCAACATGTTGTGCAAAGTTGTACAGCTCCTGTGCACCCTTCGGAGCCTGATACTTAACGTAATGTGACCGGTCGTATTCGCGACCGGAAGCATCACATAAGCCGTTCCATCCACCAATTTTCATCCCAACCGTGTTCAGATACTTATTCGCCTCGTTGGCCTCTAGAACTCGCATAGTCGTTTTCCCTATGTACGGAGTCTATCCAGCCGAGTGAGATCTTGCGAGATAACTGTCGATATCGGACGTTACCACCACCAATCCATTCGTGCGATAGGCGATTTTTTAACTGAGCCAGCTTCTCCCCTTCCGTCTCCCGGTTATGCCGCTACACCGTGGAGAGATAATAAGCAGCGATCGCCGCACGGCGCGATGTGACGCAGCAAGCATATCTGGCGATGAATTACTTTTGAGTTCCGCGCCGGCTCTGGCAAACTTGGCCGATGAAGAATCTCTGGAAGGTCGCAGTAATCATTTTGCTGGTCCTTACTGTCCTCGCAGTCGTACGAGCGTTCTCCCATTGACTTCGCTGGTGGTGATCGGGAAGAGAGCAACTGTCACGCGAGCATGAACGATCAGGCAATCAGCCTCGCAGTTTGCTTGGCTCAACTCGTAGCCACCCACTGGCCTCGGCGATGCTCCGGAATGAGCGCACCGTGATGCGTGGTGAGTTCAGAAGATCCTCATAGATCGCCACGGTTGCAAACGCGATTGGTGTGTCCGCTAAAAATGCCGTTCTTACTGGAACCTGGTTCGGATTAAACAGGCGCCGGCGCATGGCAATTTGTCTCATTTCTGAGGTCGAAAGTCGAATCGCATCCAGCCCCGTCAGATCGCAGAAACGATCAAAGCCTTCCTGGCGGACCACTTCCCACACTTCGATGAAGTGCATTATCTCCTCCGCCAATTTCATATCAAAGACGCCTTTGGGATGCGCGAGGAGAAGGTTCACATCTTCATCAATCTTTATATCCATGACGGAGCTCTCGAATAGAATGCCGCCCTGAGTGCAGTCCTGGCGACTTGAGGACTTGAGCGCACGCCCAAGAGAGCGGAAACAGCGTGATCAAGTCGCATGGTATTGCCGGGAGCTGGTGCGGGTCTTTGCCGACAACCGTCAGAGCAGCAGCAAGCGGATTATTTTGCGCGCAGCTAAGCGCAGTCCGGAACGTCTAGTGACCGGATTGATATTTTTTTCTTGGCTGGTAACTCCAGGATGAGCGGTAGAGTTTCCACGAGCCATCTGGTTGCTTCTTGAGAACCTGCAGTACGGTTCCCGACATGTGGGCTCCGGCATCGCCGTTCCTGCTCTGGAGATCGACAAACGTCTGTGCCCACTGGAAGGCATAGTCGCCGGTGACCGTGATGTCTTTCCAGTTGGCAACGTCGTTGGCGATCACTACGTTTCCTTCTGGTTGGTTCCTGGTGAGCCAGGCATGGATCTGTCTGGAGCCCACCACCGCCGGCTCGCCGGCCGGCAGCATGATGGCGTCGGGCGCCCAGAGACTTGCTATCGCGTTTACGTCGGCAGTTTTTTGCGCGTTTGTGTACGCCTGGTTGAATGCCTTCACACCGGCAACCTCGTTATCGGTCCCAGGGGCACCATCCCCTGCCCAACTCAACCCTGTGAGCGCCAACATCAGGATCGTGAAAGCGATAGGCATTCTGTACCACATACGACCTCCAAACATTGACTGCACGATTTTGCAGACCTCGAGCCTCATGATGAGATGCGCCGCAAGCCGACGCATGATGGCAAGGCTCCGAACCGCGGTGCCGCCTTCAAGCTGATTTTGGAGCGTACCCGATGACCTGAATGACATCCAACTGGCAAAACTAATAGCTGGCTCCAGATTTGGTTGATAGAGCGCGCGCCACCCGGCCAGGCCACTGGCCGAGTGTGCAAAGTTCTTCACGGTGCTGCATTTCTCAACGCGGCAAGTCGCTGAAAATCAAGCCTGACATTGGTCCCAGGAATGCAACCTACTCGGGCAGTAGCTACATCTCTCCCCCGAGACATTCAGCTTCGGATCAGTGGGGTGATCTCATGCTGTTTCGGGTGCTTCTCTACATCAACGTGTTGGGTGGACTGTCCGCAGTGGCCGCGTGTGTTCTGGCGCCATTTGCTGATTCCATCGCGAAACTTGTCTCAACCCCTGGTATCCATTCCGCAGGGGATTCGATGTCACACAACGCTCCCAACGGAACTATCCGCGCAGCCTGATTCGCTGCCTCGTTCTCATCCCGCACGGATGCGTCCGGTGCAATCTGTCAGGGATGTGCCCGGTTTGTACCCCAACGAGAGACCCCTCCCCCCCGGGGTACCCCTGTGTAAGTATTTTGCATTCAGATACTTACGATTCCCATTTTTGCAAAATCCTCATAACAAAGGGCTAAAATCCCAAAATCCTGAAAACAAAGCAGTTGGCAGTCGCTGGTTGTCAGTTGTCAGAAACAGTATCAATCGAAAATGATCGTCTACTTCCAGAGTAGCAATTTCGGAGGGGGAACTAGACACTTTCCCGAAGATTATTTGTGGATTGGAATGAATGGCTTGCGAAGATTCCGAGGAGTTTGGGCTATTGACAAAAACTTCGGGCAACGGAGAGAGCACTCACAGATTGAGCACAACACAGCTGGGGCAGCCGACCCCGGCTGCCCTCAGTCGCTTACTTTGCCTGGGCGATCTCGCCGCCCTCAGTGACGATGTACGCATCCACCCGCAGCCCCACCGGCAACTGTTGTCCGCCATTGAGTTCCACCAAGGTTTCCAGGATCTTAGTATCCACGCGCTCGGTAGGCTGGTCGGTGCGGATGTTTTTCGGCCCCAGCTGTTCGCCGACACGCACGACTTTGCCCCAGAACTTCTGGTCGCCGAAGGCGTCCGCAGTGACGTAGGCTTTTTCGCCGACGCGCACTTTCGCGATTTCAGTCTCGTCCACGTCGATGCGCACGCGCAGAACCTTGCGGTCGCCGATGGTCAGAATCGGATCGGGCACCGTCGAGGAATTCGAAACGCTCTCGCCGTTGCGATGATGCTTGCGCAGCACGGTGCCGTCGATGGGCGAGCGAATGAAGGTTTTTTCGTAGCGCGCCTTGGCCTCTTCGAGTTGCGCTTGCGCCAGCTTGAGATCGGCCTCCGCGAACGCCTGGTCTTCTTCGCGCGCATGGTCGTCAACCAGCGCGTGATGTTCGACCGCCGCCTGGTACTTTGCCTGATCGACGTTGTACTGGCTGGTGTATCGCTCCATTTCTTCGCGCGAGATCACTCCGGCGGCAAAGAGTTTCTGACGTCTCTGCATTTCAGACCTGGAGTTTTCCATCGAGGCCTGCGCTTCGCTGACGGAGGACAGAGCCTCGGAGCGCTCCTGGTGGCGCGCACCATTGACGACTTTGCGGAGCGTGGCCTCCTTGGCGATCACCTGCGCTTCGGCTGACAGCACCTGCGCGCGGTAATCGTCGTTCTGCAGCTCTGCCAGAGTCTGGCCGCGATGAACGATCTCGCCTTCTTCGACCTTTACGGCTTTGATCTTGCCGCTCAATTCGGAACCAAGTTCGATGTTTTCCGAGAACGGCTCGACCTTTCCGGGACCGGCGACGAGGAGCGGAATCTGCTGGTTTGCGGAAGGCGCAGTGGAAGCATTTGTGGGCTTGGAGCGCGCGGTGATCAGCTTGACGGAAACGGTCAGCGCCATAACTGCGGCGATGGTTACGACAACGACTTTCTTATTCACGACTTACTCCAATGTGCTCAGGCGCTCAGGTCGCGCGTCATGGAAAAGGCGGACGTCAGCAATCCGGCAGGAATCTCCGGCTGCGGGGCTTTGGATTGTGCGATCAAACCATCTTCAATGCGAATGCTGCGATCGGCGAACTCGAGCACGCGAGCATCATGCGTGACGATGACCACTGCGCGTCCGCGCTGGTGCGCGAGGTCGCGCATCATCTCCATCACGGTGCGGCCAGTGTGCGAATCGAGCGCAGCGGTCGGCTCGTCAGCGAGCACAATTTCGGGATCGCCGGCGAGCGCGCGCGCAATTGCCACGCGCTGTTTCTGCCCGCCGCTAAGATCGGAAGGGAAGCTCTTGTACTTGTCAGACAATCCCACTTGCTCGAGCAATTCCCCGGCGCGCTGCTTGGCCTGCTTCTTGTGGACGCCTTTCAAATCGAGCATCAGTTCGACGTTTTCGCCGGCGGTTAGTGTCGGGAACAGGTTGAATCCCTGGAACACGAACCCGATGTGTTCCAGGCGAATCGCCGGCAACTGCTTCTCGCTCAGCGTGGTGATTTCTTTTCCAGCAATGCGCACGCTTCCCGCGGTCGCGGTCAGAATGCAGCCCATGATCGAGAGCAGCGTGGTCTTCCCGCTGCCCGAAGGACCCATGAGCAGCACAAGTTCTCCGCGATGCACATCGAGATCGACGCCGCGGAGCGCAAGCGTTCCTGCGGCGCCTTCAACGTAATTTTTGGTTACCTGGCGGACTGCAATGGCTGGTTGCATTCTGCATTCATCCTTCGTTCAGCCTTTGAACACCATGGCGGGATCGAGCCGCGTGACCTTGTTGATGGAAACCAGCGCTGCTCCAACACACATGAACAGCGTAAGGAAGAACATGCCGATCGCCATGGGCGTGGGCATCAGGATCGCCGCACCGCCCTTTTGGCTGGCATGCACTACGAACACGCTCACGATCATGCCGAGGAAATAGCCGATGACGGCGCTGATCGCAGCTTGCTTGATGATGACCTTGTAAACGTAACTGTTGGGCGCGCCCATCGCTTTCAGCGTGCCGAATTCGCGCAAGTGATCCATGGTCGTCGCATAGATGGTTTGTGCGACCACAACGAAGCCGACGACCAAGCCCAGCAGCGCGGCCAGTAATACCGCAACGCCTGCGCCGGTGGTGAACATCCAGTAAAACTGCGTCATGCGGCTGAATTCACGGTTGGTGACGACGTCAACGTCTTTCACACGATCGAGAATGTCGTGGCGCACCTGGTCGGGGTTTGCGCCGGACGCCAGTTTCACCAGGATGTACGTCGTCTGGTCGTCGGGAACGTTCGCGTATTCCTGCGCGCGCTTGAACGTGGTGAAGACATAAGGAGAGGTGGTGAAGGCGCGAATCCCCTGGGTGAATCCAACAACGCGCGCACGCTTGCCGTTGATCTCGAACAGCTGCTCGGCATGATCGACGCCAAGCTTCTGCCGGTAGATCTCGTCCATGATGATGGCGTCGGGACGCTTGAGATCTTCGACACGACCTTGCACCAGGTTCCACGGACGCCCGAGATTCTCGTCGACATTGAGTCCGACGACCTGCACGGATTCCTGTCGCCCATCTGGACGCTTCCACTCCACCCAGCGCGTAATCAGCTTCTCGGCCTTCGCGACGCCTGGAACTGCGCGCACCTGGTAAACCTTGCGCTCGCTGAAAGGAACGCCTTGCTCGACATAAGGCACATGCTTGGAAGTCACCCACAGATCAGCGCCGGAGTTGTCGATCAGGTTCGAGGTGGTGACGGTGAAGCCAACGAACAAGCCCAGTTCCACCACGATCAGGACGACTGCAAACACGATCCCGGTGAGGGTGACGGCCAATCGAACCTTGTCGTGAAACAGATTGCGCTGTGCAAGGGGCGGCATGTTATTTCCTCTCACGCAGCATGCCGTGCAGAACCGCATCGAGCATGAACTCGACACGTTCCGGCACCGGACGCCACTCGACCCAACCGTCGTGACACTTGGCGATGTGCAACGCGATGACGCCGTGCACGGCTGCCCACAGGGTTTGGGAAATCAGCTCCGCGTCTTGAAATTCCGGGCGGAAACGTCCTTCCTCGATCGCCTGTTGAATGGTGTATTTCAGGAAAGCGTAGGCATCGACTTCCGGATTGCCCTTGATCTCCTGATCGATTTCGTCGAGTTCCGGCGCCGGATGCGGCGTCATGAACATCAGCGTGTAGTGGTTGGGATATTTCAGACCGAAATCAATGTAGAGTCGGCCAATCTGGTTGATGCGCTCGATCACGTCGTCCGGCATCGCAGCGCCCTGGAAAAGCTCGGCGAGGCGCGCAAAATCTTCGTGGCACAGCTGCCGGAAGAGGTCTTCCTTGTCGGCGAAATAGCCATAGATCGTGGTCGGCGTGTATTCGATTCTGTCCGCCACTTTGCGCATCGATACGCCTTCGTAACCTTGGGCGATGAACAGTTCGCGCGCGGCATCGAGGATCTTGTCGCGTACTTCTGATTTCTCTCGTTCGCGGCGCTCTTTGACTCCCATAACAGCTCTCTTCCACTTAACGGCGTTAACTTAACGATGTTAAGTAAACGTCCGTTGTTACCGATTGTCAAGCTGATTCTTTGTAAAAAGATTAGGAGCGAGGGGGAGGGTTTTGAGTATCGAGCTTATTTCTCTGTTGATTACAAGACTATTTCTGAAAATAAAGCCGCAGCTTAATCGCCTGAGGCGCGCCTAACTGCGGCTTCACGGGAGGACTAAGCGGCGTCTCGACGCGCCAGTTTCGCCATGGCGATCGACATAACCCCGGCGCCCAAGGTCTTGATCAAGGTCGGATGCTGCGCATAAAACGAACTGGCTTTATCGATGATGGAAGGATCGGCTTGTTCGGCGTGAGAAGCCAGTTGCTGCACGGCCTCGGGAGAAATGTTCTGCGCTTGTTGTGGAGTGACCTGGTTGCTGCCTCCGGAGAGCATCCCGGACAGCATGCTGCCGCCGGGAATTTGAGACAGGCCGCCGGGTCCGACGGATGCCAGCAGATGATTTAACATTCCGGCTTTCTGTTCGCCATTCGATTGGCTGAACAGGCTGGAGACCATTTGCCCGAAGGCGGGTGTCTGGTCGGAACGAAATGCGTGCGAGAGTGCGCTGGCCATATCGCTCTGCGGGACCGATTGCGCTGCCTGGTCGAAGTGCTGATGGATGTCAGCTTCATTGGCGGGCGCGGAGCCGCCGGCATATTGTTTTAACATATCGAGCAACGACATATTTTCTCCTTGCGATTGCTGAAGGAAGCGGCGCCAGCTGTGGCGCTGGCGCCCTGAGTGCGATCAAGCGGCAGGAATTACGAGTTCCTGGCCGACCTTGATCTTGTCCGGATCCTGGAGGTTGTTGGCCTTGGCAATGGTCATATATTTATTTGCATCGCCATAAAACTGCTTGCTGATTTTCGACAGGTTGTCGCCGGGCTGAACCTTGTAGGTCTGCTGTCCCTCGCGAAATTGAATGTCGTGTTTCAAGTCCGAGTAGCTGGGATCGACAGACTTAATGGCATCCCAAATACGATTCTTGCCGGCTTCGGAATTGGCCATTACTTTCAGCGAAAGTTGATTTCCGTCCATGCCGAGGCCCTGGATCTGAGCTCCGTCTTTCTGGATGACGTCGAGTACCGGTTGGTATTTCTGCTTGAGTTGATCAAAGTCTGCCATGAGTTCCTCCGTTTGGAAGTGGTGCGTAGTGATCGCCTCTGTCGCGCGTGCCAGGATCACTTGCTGTTCACGGTCAGTTCAATGCGGCGGTTCCTGGTCCGCCCTTCATCGGTGTCATTGGCTGCAATCGGACGAGATTGGCCATAGCCGGCAGTTGAGATCCGGTCGGGCGGCACACCTCCCGACACGAGCATGGCCTTTACGGCGTTGGCGCGGTCGACGGAGAGCCTCTGATTCGCGTCAACATCTCCGGTGTTGTCCGTGTGTCCGGTCAGAGTGACGTGTGAATTGGGGTACGCCTTCAGAATTGCGGTCAGGTCACTCACGCTCTGCACAGAGTCCGGTGTCAACTCGGTGGATGCCGTCTGGAAGTTCAGATGATCGAAAACGAATGTTCTCGGAACATCCTGTGCCTGGGAACCCAGGTAGCTGGCCAGGTTGTAATTGAGCGAACCTTCGGGAACCGAAATGGATGTGCCATTGGGAAGAGACAGCCTAGTGAGCGATCCGGGGCCGCGACCGCGCGCGAACATCCACAGCAAGAGAGCTGCGAGAGCGATGAGCGCGATCCACAACCATTTTTTTGAACTGGTTGCGGACGGCACGGTGGGAGCCGCGGAATATGTCTGACTCGGAATGTCTCTCACCGCGGTGGTCGGGGTATCGCGGTAGGTGTTTGTTGATAACGGCGGAACGACTCTGGGTCCGCTGAGCCCGATCAACTGTGACATGCCGGAGGGAAGCGCGCCAAAGATGGACTCCTTCTGGCTGCGCAATAGACTCGCGATGCCGGAGGCGTTGAGCCCCTGGCTGGAGGCGTACTTCCCAATCACGCCGAGCACGAGGGGCGCTGTCATCCCCATAAGGGAAGAAGCCGAGGAGGAGCGGATCCCACTGTTGCGTGCCAGCATATCGGTTACGGACGAGCTGTTCTCTCCGAAAATGTTGCCAAGCAGCTGCTGACCAGCGCTCATCATGTTTGTGGTTGGTGTGCCACCGCCGAAAAGGCTGGAGGCATTATCGGCAACGGGCGCAAAGGCGCCCTCGCGGACGAGACTTCCAAGTTTGGTGACGCCTTCAGAAGAAGACGAGAGGTGAGTGAGGCCGGCGAGAACGCTGGGAATGGAAGTGTTCAAAGCCGTTCGGGTAGCTGATTCAGGTTCGCGGACAGCAGAGCTGGCGCCGCTGATGAGCTCTGGGGTTAAGTATGCTCGGACGCTGTCGAGCAAGCTGATGGGTCGCAAGTGTTGCGGAGAAACGGCCACAGTACACCTCCTGAGGAATAGCTGGGGTTGATGAGGTTTGCGGAGGCCGGAGGAACCGCCGCCAGTGGTTCCGTTGGAGCCGGAGTCTTTCCTTTGAGAGCCGCGTACTGCGGGAGAACAATCGCGACGACCCTAAAAACTTACTGCGGAAGCAAGAAAATTTCAATCGCAGATGGGCATTGAGCACACGTTTATTACGGGTTCTTACAAGCTGGTGAAAACGCCATTGGCTTTTTCGATTTGCGTGCTGACTGACAGTCTCAGGCGCTTCGGACCCGGTAAGTTGCAGATGAATCGGGAGAGGTAACCCGCAGTACGAAAGGGAATGGGATACTGTGTTGCAGGATTGGAAATCGCCCGCTGAATGCCGCTTTTCCCGCTGCTCACCGTTCGTAACAATTCGCCATCTGCCAAGCCGGAGCTCTGGCGGAGCTTTCCGCTTGCTCTATTGCGCAACGTCCATTGGAGATTCGGCATAAACGATCCGCTTCGGACGGTGCTGCTCGATGAGGGCGTGCGCATGAGAGTCGACCTGCGAACCGGCATGGGAACCAGTATTTACGTTTACAAGTGCTGGGAATACCCAGTAACAGAATTGCTGAAGTCAGTACTGCGACCAGGGATGAGTTTTCTCGATGTGGGAGCAAATATCGGTTACTACTCAATCGTTGCAGCCGCCCGTTGTGCCAGAGTCTATGCGTTCGAGCCAGTTCCGAAGCTGTTCGAAGCTCTGCAAAGGAATGTTGATCTGAATCCTGACTTCAAGATATTGCCTCAGCAGGTGGCTTTGACGCGGTACACGGGTCCGACGGCTTTCTTCGTGGTCGATGACCCTGCGAATCAGGGCTTGTCTTCCCTGAACGAGTTACCAGAAGCTGTCGCAATTACCATTCAGGCGCAGACTCTGGACGACTTTGTTCGCGAACAGAAATTGCAGCACGTCGACCTGATGAAAGTTGACGTGGAAGGCGCCGAGGAGCAGGTCTTTCAGGGTGGAACGGATGTTCTGGGAAGCGACGCGGCGCCGGACATCATCTTTGAATGTCACCCGGGGGCGACGTCGGACAAGATACTGCGAAATGCTGGTTATCGAATTTACGAATTCCGCCGGCAGCGCAGCTACGAAGCGCGAAATCTTTTCGCCAGCAAGCGAGAACTCCCGCCGCATGTCTCGGCAGTCCTGCGCCGAACAGATCCATGACGGTGGGCAATCGCCGGTAAAACGTTCCCATTTTTCGATCCGAAATCTCGCAACCGGAATCCGTTTAGAGCGCGCAGGGCAGCTTCATCGATTGCGTTTGCACTATTGCCGCGGGTTGCCGGCATGCGGAGGGGTGCCAGATCCATAGCTGGCGAGGGGTGAATCCAGTGCGGCTCGGAATTGACGGCAATTAAGGTCTCGCTGCCCTGCTGGCTCTGCGAACGCGCCTTGTGCATGTGCTGCTTACCGGGCCGGACGTTTTCCTCTGTTCTGTGGAAAATCCTGTGGAGAACTGCGGTTATGTTCGCGGCATACCCGCGATTGATGCGGGTTGGAGCGTTTTGCCCAATTGTTACAACACCTTCAAAGCTTAGTCCGACAAGGAGTTAGCGGGGCCTTGGCGAGCGCACCAGACCCGTTGCATTCTTGTTAACTTGTCATGAAACCAAAGTCACTTTTTCACAACTAAGTTCCTGAATCCTGCGGGTTCTAAGCTGTTTGGGGCAATCGACTTGTGCGTGATTAGACCAGGAATGAACCGGCAAAGGGGCATAAGATGCGTTCAGACAAACACCTTATTCCTCTTCGCCAACCTTTAATAGAGCAAGGAACGCTTCCTGCGGAATGTCGACCTTGCCGATCCGCTTCATGCGCTTTTTGCCCTCTTTTTGCTTTTCGAGGAGCTTGCGTTTGCGGGTAATGTCGCCGCCGTAGCATTTGGCCAAAACGTTCTTGCGGATCGCCCCAACCGTTTCGCGGGCGATAACTTTGGCGCCGATGGCGGCCTGGATCGCAACCTCGAACATCTGCCGCGGGATCAGGTCGTGCATCTTCGATACCAGCGCCCGTCCACGATCGTAGGCAAAATCCTGGTGCACGATGAGCGACAGCGCATCCACCGGCTCGCCCGCAACCAGGATGTCCATCTTCACCATGGGCGATTGCCAGAATCCGGCCATGTGATAGTCGAGCGATGCATATCCCTTCGACACCGACTTCAATCGATCGTAAAAATCCAGGACCACTTCGTTCAGCGGCAGTTCATACGTGAGCATCACGCGATTCGCGCTTACGTATTCGAATCCCTTTTGCTTGCCGCGCTTGTCTTCCACCAGCTTGAGGATACCGCCAACAAATTCTTCATTCGTCAGGATCGTCGCCAGGATGACTGGTTCTTCGATCTTGGCAATCTCACCTTGCGGCGGCCACTTTGAAGGATTGTCGATCTCAATCAGTTCATTGTCAGTCTTCGTGACTCTGTAGCGTACGCTCGGCGCGGTCGTGATCAGATCGAGCTTGTATTCGCGCTCCAGCCGCTCCTGGATGATTTCCATGTGGAGCAGTCCGAGGAAGCCGCAGCGAAAGCCGAAGCCCAGCGCGGCAGAACTCTCGGGCTCGAAGAAGAACGACGAGTCGTTCAACCGCAGTTTCTCAAGCGCTTCACGCAGGAGCGTGTGCTCATGCGAATCGACGGTATAGAGTCCGGCAAACACCATCGGCTTGATGTCTTCGAAACCGGGCAGCGCCTCAATCGCAGGGCGCTCATCGTCGGTGATGGTGTCGCCAATTTTGGTATCGCCAACATTTTTGAGATTGGCAATCAAGAAGCCAACTTCGCCCGCTTCGAGTGTTTCCACCACAACAGGCTTCGGCGTCAGAGCGCCGAGGCCTTCAATCTGGAAGACTTTTCCGTTCCACCACAGGCGGATCTTCTGCCCCATGCGAATAGTGCCGTGAAACACGCGGGTGAGAACCACCACGCCACGATAGGCATCGAACCAGCTATCAAAAATCAGCGCTTGCAGCGGGGAATCAGGCGACCCCTTGGGCGGAGGAACTTTCTTCACAATCGCTTCGAGGACTTCCGGTACGCCCTGACCAGTCTTGGCCGAAATCGGCAGAGCGTCACTTGCGTCAAGCCCAACGGCGCTTTCGATCATCTCTTTGGCGCGCTCGACGTCTGCGCTGGGTAGATCGATCTTGTTGATGACCGGAATAATTTCCAGCCCGTGATTAATCGCCAGATATGCGTTTGCGAGAGTTTGCGCCTCGACACCTTGCGAGGCGTCCACCACCAGCAGCGCGCCTTCACAGGAAGCCAGTGAGCGCGAAACTTCGTACGAGAAATCCACGTGACCGGGCGTATCGATCAGGTTCAGCTGGTAGGTCTGACCATCCTGCGCGGTGTACATCATGCGAACGCAATGCGCCTTGATGGTGATTCCGCGCTCGCGCTCCAGATCCATCGCATCGAGCACCTGTTCCTGCATCTCGCGGGCTGTCAGCGAGCCGGTAAGCTCCAGCAGACGGTCGGAGAGCGTGCTCTTGCCGTGGTCGATATGAGCAATAATCGCGAAATTTCGAATGAATTTGCGGTCCATCGAGCGTACTTCGATTCTAACAGGTACTGCAGATTCAGGAATTTACGGGAATTCTCGACTTCCAGACGTAGGCGGGACTGACAACTACGGTCGCGTGCCGAGCAGCACGTCATTGCGCTACTGAAAGGTTTCTCGCGTCAAAAACAAATCACGCGATCTGTTTGGAGCCCAATCGCTCACCAGTGTTGGGATCAAATTCTTGCTTCCACGCGGTCCAGGCTTCCTCTTCACTGTTGAAGAGAAACTCCAGCTCTGGTTCGCGAAGAGCATCGATCTCCCAACGGCCTGCGAATTCGTTGTAACGAATGGTGGCGATAAGCTCCCCGGCCGGATTCTGAATCCGATGTTCGGTACCCATGTGTTGCCTCCTTCCCGACTGAACGGAAGGCTAACTTTTCTGGCCGGATTGTGACTCGCTTGCGATATTTGCGCAGTGATTTCTGCAGCACGAAGATCATCACGGGAGTTACGAAAGTAAGCGCCGCGATGCCATTCCGCGCGCATGGAATTCTCATCCAGCAACCCTGCCCGTCGCTGCAGGCGTTTAGTCGCACCGTAAATCCCACGCTGTAAACCCTTCTGGAGCTTGCGGATAATCCGTCGCATCAGATACGTCATCTGTAAGGAGTAATTCCTATGCCATTGTCAGGTGATGCAAAGCGAGAACTGTGGGAGCTGTTTTCCAAAGAAACGATGCGCGGCAGGAACGCCGTGGAAATCTCCGCAACCGATCTGCACCAACGTCTCGAATGTAAAGAATCTGAAAGCTCGAGTACTCCCAACCGAATTGCCGTGTGCGGCGCAATTCTGGTCGCCATGATGGACACGTCGCTGGGCGACGAACTGCTGGCGGAATCCGAGTGCGATCCCAGCGTGCGGTTCGTGCTGCCCAGGCCCGGGCCGATGGCGCCGGCCGCCTGATTCTGAAAAAAGAAAACAACACCCAGCGCTGAGTATTTTCGCGGCGAAATGGTAATCTCAAAGCGCATTTCTCCGCATGCCCGAAACGCGTCCAATGGGATTCTTTCCGTCAGAGTTTCTCTGGGGTGTCTCCACCGCGGCACACCAGTGCGAAGGCGACAACAGCAATAATCAGTGGTTCGCGTGGGAAGCCGCCGGTCGAACCCGTTCTGGCGATCGCAGTGGACTAGCCTGCGACTGGTGGCAGAACGCCGAGCGTGACTTCGATATTGCGCGCGACATGAACCTGAATGCGCTGCGCTTTTCGGTGGAATGGAGTCGCGTTGAACCCCGCCCGGGAGAATGGGACGAAGGTGCCATCGCCCGCTATCGCGAAATGCTGGAGGGGTTGCACGCGCGGGTCCTGCGTCCATTTGTCTGTTTGCATCATTTCACCAATCCGTTGTGGTTCGAAAACCTGGGCGCGTTCCTGCATCGCGAGTCAGTGTCTCGCTTTGAGCGCTTCACGCGAAAAGTAGTGGAGAGTCTCGGCGATCTTTGTTCGGACTGGGTGACCTTCAATGAGCCGAACGTGTACGCGGTGCTCGGCTATCAACTGGGAGAGTTTCCTCCCGGACGAAAAGGGAGGCTCATCAGTTCGTTGCGCGCGCTGGCCAATATGGCGCGCGCCCACGCAGTCGCCTACGACGCGATTCATGAACTGCAGCCATCCGCAAATGTGGGCTGGACGCAGAACTACATCGTCTTCCAGCCAGTGAAGGATCGAAGCCCATTCAATCGCATTGCGTGCGGTATCCAGAGCTATTTTTATAACGACATCTTCACCGACTTTATTCATCGCGGCCGCACGCGAAGTTACATTCAGCCGTTTTGCGGCGAAACCGGCGCGGTGCAAGGCAAGACCGATTTTGTCGGAGTCAACGTCTACGGGCGCGTGCATGTTGGACTGAGCCTTCGCAGGGGTGCGACGTTATTTGCCGACGTCCACATTCCTGCAGATGCCCCGCAGGGCGATGAGCCCATCGGCATGCCCTTTCCTGAAATCACTCCCGGTTCCATTACAGCGATCGTGGAGCACGTAGCCAAGCTTGGCAAGCCAATCTATGTGCTCGAGAACGGCGTGCCCGACAGGAGCGATCGCGTCCGACCATGGCTGCTGGCCAATACAGTTACGGAGATGCGTAACCTGATCGACCGCGGCATCGATTTACGCGGCTACTTCCACTGGACGCTCACCGACAATTTTGAATGGAACCAGGGCTGGCATCTGCGCTTTGGACTGGTGGAACTCAACATCGAAACGCAGGAGCGGAAGTTGCGACCAAGTGCGCGGCTCTATGCCGAGATCGCGAGGACGAACGGCGAGGTCGTAAACAGTAGCGAGGGGTCGGTTGTCAGTAGCCAGTAGTCAGGTTCCGACCTCGTTGGCGGTCTACGTTCGTGTGTCGAGATGAAATGACCGCTCGTATGGCACCACCGAGTAGCCCATCGCCTTCCAGGCGGCCAATCCACCTTTCAAAAATTTGATCTGCAAGAAGTTCAGTGATTGCGCGATTTTCACGATGCGCCGTGCGGTTTCGTCCGTGGCACACGTGCAGTAGACCACCGAGTCTCTTTCTCGCGGAATCAGCGACGGATTCTCGAGTAACTCTTTGGGCGGAATTCTCTTTGCGCCGGGAATGATTTCGGCGTCAGCCAAGAGATCGAGTGGCTGGCGAACGTCAAAGAGAAGGACCTCCTGATTGGAGGACAACAACAAATGCAGGCTCTCAGGCGTGATGCTGTGCCGAACCAACTCGCGCTGGTCTTTCATGCGCCTGAGCCACACGGCGATCAACAGGAACAAGCCTATGGCAGCGATAACCAGAATCACAAACATGACACTTCCTCCCGACGCAAAGCGACGAGATTCGCAATGGCGTAAGAAGAATTCTCGCAAGCGTCAAGTGAACGGCGACTATAGCGAACGTCTTGTCGAGGAAATTAGTTCCTCTCCCCCCGCATCGCCAGCAGCTTTTTGGATGACACAGTCGTAACAATCGACGCAGCCAGTTGTCAAAAAATTGCGTGTTATGCGATCCGCGAAACTTTCTGATGTGCAATGAATCTGTGTGAGGGTGGGCGGTTGGTTGAGCTACTTCGATGGTGTTTGGCCTCGTCTACACAGGAGAGAGGCAGATGAATCCGGTAGACATGCTGGTTATTCCGCAATTCGATCTTACGCTGGTTGCTCTCGCGGTCGCGTCGGCGCGCACCTACGGCTTTCGCAGGCAGACAAATTCGATATGGCTGCTGTTCGCTTCTTTGCTGACTCTGACACTTGGGTTAGCGGCCGCGCTGGTTGCTGCTGTGCAGATCATTACGGTAGTCGCTAACCATTACCTGAAAAATGCGGCATACGACTTTAACGTCTACAGCGTGATCTTGATTGGCGTTGCGACCGTGTGGCTGGGCTGGAAACTGGCCGGAGTTTCAGGTTGCGTGGCGCGAGGAGATCGACAGGCATGGAAGAAGTCGGCACGTTATACGATCGCACTGTTGCTCGTGGTCTCGCCGATGGGGCCATTTCAACCGATGGCATACGCGGCCGTCGCGTTGGGAGTGATTAGTCTTGCTGGCCTTGAAATGGCGCGCTCGGTGTTGAGTAATTCCGAGAAAGCCTGTGCGGAACGCGTTCCAGCGCGACGAAATACATGGACGGAAGTGCGGGCGTGAGGCGCCCGCAATCCGTGCTGCTCAGTTTCCAATTCACTTAATCCCTTTGCGCTAGGATGTCGGACCCATAATCAGGGCCCTTGTCCCTTCTAAATACGATCTCTCGAAGCGTGCATCTCTGAATTCTCCGGATATTGGGACAGAGCTGGGCTGAGACTCCACTAAGTCGAGTTCACTCAGTGCTGAGTATTTGGAGTATCGCGTGCTTTGTTGCCACTGAGCTTAGTTTTTCGGCGCGAATAGCCGGCTGAGCTGGGGGCGTTATGAAAGCATGCGGATACATTTTGATCCTTTGCCTGCTGGCATCGATCTGTTCTGTGGCGCTGTGGGCGCAGGTTGAAAATGGCCAACTTGCCGGAACTGTAACCGACCAGAGCGGTGCGGTTGTTCCTGGCGCGACAGTTACTGCGAAGAATCTTGGCACCGGTGCAACACGGACCACTACCACTTCGGGGAATGGAACATATTCGATTCCGAGTTTGCGCCCGAGCCGTTATGAAGTGACGGTTGAGAAATCGGGATTTGGAACCTTCACGTCGGAAGTCCAAGTGAGTGTCGGTGGATCTCCTACACTGGACGCACGGCTGACCGCTGCTGGGGGAAGTACGACTGTCGAAGTTGTCGGCGCGGGTGGGGTACAGGTCAACACCGAAAACCAGCAGATGTCGACGGTGGTGAACTCGCAGGAAATCACCCAACTCCCCACCGTCACGCGTAATCCTTACGACCTGGCGTCGACTAGCGGCAACGTGTCGCCTACCGATACTCAGAACCGTGCGGGCGGACCAGCCGGATTACGCGGAGTCGGCGTGAATATTAATGGCCAGCGCGAAGCCAGCACCGACATCCTGCTGGACGGCGGACAAAACGTGGATTTGTTTACGGCCAGCCTGGGCCAGCAAGTGCCGCTCGATTCCGTACAGGAGTTCCGCCTGGTGAACAGCGATTTCACCGCTGAATACGGACGTGCGACTGGTGGAATCGTTAACGTCGCTACGAAATCGGGAACCAATAACGTTCACGGATCCGTCTACGAATTCAATCGGATTTCGACCTTTACGGCGAATACCTACAACAACGATGCAAATAACGTGCCGAAAGGGCGATTTACGCGGAACCAGTTTGGAATGGCCTTGGGCGGGCCGATCAAGAAGAACAAACTCTTCTTCTTTGGATCCGGTGAAGGAACGCTGGTTCGAGGCAATGCACAACAGATTAATGTCGTTCCTACGCCGGAACTGATCGCTGCCTCGTCGCCCGCGACGCAACAATTCTTCAGCCAATTTGGCACATTTGCCCAGGGCGTCACTCCCGGTCCTGTGGTCTCCACGCTGGGGGGCATCCCTGCATTAAGACAAGTGAGCTATTCGGTGCCGGCAGATTCCGGTGGCGGTGTTCCGCAGAGCACGTACAACCTGGTTGGGCGTGTCGACTACACCATGAACGATAAGACTACGTTGTTCGGCCGGTACACGCTCTATAGCGAGAACGACTTCGCGGGAACGAACAGCCAGTCGCCCTATGAAGGCTTCAATACCGGACAAACGATCTTCAATCAGAATGCGATGTTGTCAGTGACCCATGTATTTACGCCGAACGTTGTGATGTCCGTTAAAGGAATCTTCAACCGGTTGAACGATCAACAACCACTGGGACCGCAGGGCGTTGTGCCGAGCCTCTACTACTATCCGCTGGTACCCGCATTCCAGGGCGGCAACCCGATCGCTCTTCCCGGATACCTGCCTTTTAGCCCGGGGAATGCGATCCCCTTCGGTGGGCCGCAAAACGTCTCGGAAGGCAATGGTGACGTCACATGGGTGAAAGGAGCGCACACGCTGAAAGTCGGCGGCTCCTATATCTACACACGAGATAATCGTGTCTTCGGTGCTTACGAGTCGGCAGTGGAGGCGCTTGCCAACAATGGCGACAGCGCTGGGGCGCTTGGTAACCTCATGTCGGGACAGTTGTTCCAGTTCCAGGGTGCTTCTTACCCGCAGGGCAAATTCCCATGCCAGACGGTGAATGGCGCCCAAGTGGTGACGCCAGACTGCACGCTGAACCTGCCGGTCGGCCCTCCCAACTTCTCTCGAAGCAATCGGTATAACGACGGAAACGTCTTCGGGCAGGATAGCTGGAAGGTGACTCCACGCTTTACGCTGAACCTTGGGCTGCGCTGGGAGTACTACGGAGTGCAGCACAATAAAGATCCTAACCTCGACTCGAACTTCTATTTTGGCCAGGGCGCGAACATCTTTCAGCAAGTGGCCAATGGGTTCGTGGCGACAACGCCGAACGCTCCCATCAGTTGCAAATGCCTGTGGAATCCCGACCACAACAACTTTGCGCCACGTGTAGGCTTCGCGCTCGACGTATTCGGAAATGGAAAAACGAGTCTTCGCGGTGGATTCGGAATGGCCTACGATCGCAATTTCGGTAACGTTACATTCAACGTGATTCAGAATCCGCCGAATTACGCAGTGGTCTCCATCTTCAGCGGACAGCCTGGATTTGCAACACTTCCTGTGACCTCTAACAACTTCGGACCACTAGCTGGCTCGACAGGAACCGTTCCACTGCCGAATACCAGCTTGCGCGCGATTAATCAGAATATCGGAACTGCCTATACCTACTTGTATAGCTTGTCAGCGGAGCAAGAGGTCGCTAGAAACACTGTCCTCCAGCTCGCATATTCGGGGTCGCGCGGGCTGCACCTCTATTCGATCGCGAACGCCAACCAGGCTGGAGCGGGGTCGATCTACCTGGGAGATACGAATGTCGGAGACCTTCCGCGTTTGAACACCCAATACTCAAATATCAACCAGCGTGGCAACACTGGCTTCTCGTACTACAACGCGGCGATCGTCTCACTGCGTACCACGAATTTCATGAACCATGGCTTGGACTTGAATGCCAACTACACGTGGTCGCACTCGATCGACAACATCAGTACGACCTTCAGTGAGAACAACAACAACTTCAATCTCGGCTATCTGGATCCCTACAACCCGGCGTTGGATCGAGGTCCATCGGATTACGACATCCGCCACCGGTTTGTTCTCAGTGGTATCTGGAATGTGCCCACATTCCGCGATCAGAAAGGATTTCTTGGCCGGATCGCCGGTGGATGGCAGATTGCTCCCATCTTCGAGGCCCACACGGGCACGCCATTCACCATTTGGGATAGCACGAACGCGGCGCAGCAGGTGCCGCGGTGGGATCCGGGAACTGGCGTCGCCAGCCACAGCGTGACTGGCAGTCCGGTTGCGGTGGGCCCGAACAATTTTAACGGCTATCAACTTCCGTTAACCGGTGGCGGAACGGTTGTAGGTGCCGGAAACCCGAACGACATTAACCCGCTGGTCGGGATCTCGGACTTCGGACCGTCGTGCACAACGCCCGGGTCCGGAGCGATTTCGCCTTGTCTCTATCCGTCCACAATGACAGCTCGAAACGCCTTCCGCGGACCGAACTGGTGGAACTTCACGGCTGGTGTCTACAAGAACATCAAGATCAAAGAGAACGTAGCTCTGCAGCTTCGGGGCGAGTTCTTCAACATTCTGAACCATCACAACTTCTATGTGAATGGGGCGAACACGGATCTTGGCGGTGGAATCACCTTCATCGAAATGCAGAAAGGTGGATTCGGAAATCCATATGATGAGCGCCGGAATGTGCAACTCGGCGCCAAAGTCACCTTCTGAACCCTGAACCTCGCAGCGGATGGGGCGAGTAGCGAGGCTGTGAAAAGAGCGATGTCCGAAGCGGGCATCGCTCTTTTTTTTGCCAAGGAGCAGAGGCAGACGGTTCGCCGCTGCACTCTCCAGCGCGTTGAGCTAGGTTAAGGCTGCCCAGGACGGGTCGGTGTTCGGACGAGGCAAGTTCAAATCGCCGGGGAATGAAATCACCGGCACCGTCTGTATGGCGTGGCGTTCGAAGACCTCTTCCAAAATCTCCGGAACTTCGAAAAGAGCGCGATTCGAATGATTCCGCGCATTCTGCTGGAATTCTTCAAACATCTCGGGTTGCAGAAGAAGGTGAACGCCAAAGGCGATCTCGCGGAAGCTCTTCAGCGCGACGCCCAGCCGGTTTTCGACCAGCCACTCGGCGTTGTAGCGCTCCTGCGGCATCGTCGCCGCATTGCATTCGGTGATCACCGGCAAGTGGAATTGCAGGGCTTCACTGATGCATCCGGGGCCGGGCTTGCCGATGAAGAAATCGGCGAGCGACATGAAGTAGTCGACTTGCGAAGAGAATCCCTCAACGAAGACGCGGTTCTTCAGCGGAAGGGCTCGAAGCTTGTCGGCGAGTTTGGTGTTGTGTCCGCAAAGCATGATGAGCTGCAGACGGTCGGGCGTGGCGTCGAGGCGCTCGGCAATATCGAGCATGGCGCGTGATCCTTGGCCGCCGAAGAGGACGATGCCGGTGGGGCATCCGGGATCAAGCCCGAGCTTTGTGCGCTCAGCTGCGCGGTCGACGACAGGCTGCTGATAAAAACGCGGCTTGAGCACCATGCCGGAGGCGCGGAAAATGCGGCTGCGGGAATGGCCCAACTCCTGAGCTTGCTTGACTGCCTTTTCGGTGCCACCGATCAGGTATTCGGACTCGCGCTCGATCCAGAAGTGCGGCGGATAGTCGGCGAAGTCGGTCAACATGGTGACAAACGCAGTTCCGGGCAAAGTCGAATGCACGCTTTCAACCAGCGCACGATTGAAATGCGGGATCACGGACAGCACGAGGTCGGCGGGATGCTGCTTCCAATACTGGTTTAGCGCGCGCACGATCCGTGAATGAGCAACGCGAATGCAGGACTGCAAAAGCGGAAGCAGTTTCGGCGTCGCGCGTGTCCACCCCTTCTTCAGGATCAGGTTGTAGCAATCCTGTATGCGAACGCCACTAATCTTTCGGATCAGATCGAGCCGATCGAGTTCTTCCTGGATGTTAAGCAGGGTGACGTCCCAAGGTTCGGCCTGGGATGCGAGAACGGTCTTCAATGCGTCGGCAGCACTGCGATGCCCGCCACCAGCATCGACGAAAACGATGGTCAGCTTGCGCACGGATCACCTCGCGGACATTGCTGTCGAGGTTAGATTCCCACTTTATTCTTACGCTTTGATGAATGCTCTGTTAATACTTGTCAAATCGAGAGTTGCTGGAACACCCTGAGTAACCGCCGCAAGTAACCCTTTCTGGCCGAGATGAGGGCTATGGCGGGCGTGCACCTTCGTACTGATCAGATTGCAAGGTGAAGTCAGTAGCATGGACTGGCCAAGGAGATATGTCGAATGCGGCATTCGCGTGGAATCATCATTCTTATCCTCACAGTCGGACTCATCGGTTTTCTAATTGCCTGCGGGGGAGGGAATAGCAGCGGCGGCGGCGGTACCAGCGGCGGAGGCGGCACTACGACCACAGTGCCCGCGGCACCAAGCGGCTTAGCTGCGGTTGCAGGCGATCAAGTGGTCGCCCTCACGTGGAATGCAAGCAGCAGCGCGACCAGCTATCACGTTAAGCGCGGGACGGTGAGCGGCGGCCCCTACACGCAGGTTGGTGCGCCGAACGTAGCCAATTATTCCGATACAGGTTTGACCGACAACACAACGTATTACTACGTGGTGACAGCGGTGAACTCGGCGGGCGAAAGTGGAAATTCGAACGAGGCGAGCGCTACGCCGATTGCGCCCCTGCCTGGTGGGGGGACCTCATCGTCTGTCCATGTGACGGTGGACGTGCTGGCGAACCGGCACGCGATCAGTCCATATGTGTATGGCGTTAATTTCCCGTCGAATACGGCTTACGTTACGGATTCCGGAGCGACCTTCGTGCGCTGGGGCGGCAATGCCAGCACGCGTTACAACTGGCTGAACTTCGATACGAACGCGGCGGCAGACTGGTACTTCCAGAATCGTGCTATGGGGAGTGCGCCTCTGGGCTCGGACTCATTACAGTTTGTCAGCACTATTGCGGGCGCGGGTGCGGCGCCGATCATGACCATCGGAATGCTGCCGTGGGTGGCGAAGGACGGCAGTCCGAATAGCTACAGCTTTTCAGTGGCGACATATGGGGCGCAGTGCCAGACGAATCCGTATTATGCGGATGATGGAGACGGCATTGCGTTCGTGAGCGGATGTCCGGGTACTGTGCCTTCTTCCCCGACCTACCTTACAAACACAAATTTTGCCACCGCGCACGTACCGCTGGCTGATACCACGGGAAGCGGGCCGACGGGCACTGTCTATCGCGACGCGTGGGTGCAGGCGCTTTCCGCAAAGTATGGGGCACAGCCGCACTTCTACGACATGGACAACGAGATGGACATATGGGGCAGCACGCACCGTGATGTGCATCCAAATCCGACGACGTATGAGGAATTGCGAGACACGTACATCAGCGAAGCACGCATGATGCCGACATGGGATCCGGCGGCCGTGCGCTTCGGTCCCGTGAGCTGCTGCTGGTGGTTCTACTGGAACTCAGCCGCGGGCAACAACGACAAAACTGCGCACGCGAGTATGGACTTCCTGCCGTGGTGGTTCAATGAGGTTGCTTTCGAAGACAAGCGCGATGCTACGCGATCCCTAGACGTATTCGACTTTCACGCGTATCCGGGCGGAACCAGTGGCACCGCGGCGCAGAACCAGGCACTTGCGTTGCGATTACCACGAGACTTATGGGATCCAAACTACATAAGTGAAGATGGCAGTATCAACCAGGCATATGCGACGTATACGCAGCCGCTCAAGACGATTGCGTTCCGCATCCCACGACTAAGGGCGCTGGTGAACAGTGTCTTTTCCAATATGCCAGGCGTCTATACAGTTCCGCCGCAGCTTTCCATGACGGAATGGAACGTGGCAGCGGCGGGCGAGACGGACTTCAGCACCGCGCTTGCGGACGCCGACGTTTTTGGCATTCTCGGACGCGAGCGTATGTTCGCGGCGTCGCGCTGGACAGCTGCGGACTCAACGACGCCGGCCTATCAGGCGCTGAAGCTGTATCGAAACTACGATGGGGCGCACCACGCGTTCGCGCCGATTTCGGTTTCGGCCACCAACGACGCCACCGATCCCGGCCTGTTCAGCAGCTATGCGGCGATCAACGCAGCGGGCACGACTCTGACCGTGTTGGTGATCAACAAGAGTCCGAGTGCAACCGTATCGACGGCGATCAGCCTGAATCATTTCGCGGCCTCGACCGCGACCACCTATACATTGTCGTCGGGATCGCCAACGTCAATTGTGGCTGGAACGTCTGGAGCATTCCAGGGGACGTATTCCTTTGCGCCCTATTCGGCGACGCTTCTGGTGATCAGCGGAACGATGGCGCAGGCGCCGGCGGTCGAGTGGGACCTGAATCCCGACACGATCATGGTTCCGGCAGGAGGAAGCGTGACCCTGGCACCGAAGATCGTTTCCGGCACGGGAACAGTGACGCTGAATTCGCAGCAGTCGGATAGCGGCATTACCGTGGCTCTCACGCAACCGAGTGTGACTACGACGCAGAATGGGACAGTAACGGTGACCGCAGGCGCGACGCCTGGCTTCTATCACTACGCGGTGACGGGCACCGACAACTCCGGTACGCAGCAGACGCAGGGTGGATGGATCGTGGTGGGGAATCCGGCGGCTACGCTGACGAAAGTGGGAGACGCGCAGACCGGTTCTTCGCTCACGTTGACCGCAACCCTGAATGTTGGATCGTCAGGCGCGACTGCGCCGGGAGCGAGCATATTGTTCACGACGAACCATGGCACGGTCTCTTGCGCCAGTGGTCCTCAAGCAACCAGTTGCATTGCAACGACGGATTCATCGGGCAATGCGAATGTCACGCTTTCATTGCCGAACGGTACGGGCCAAACGAGCGTCACCGCCGAAGGCCCATATCCGCTGGGACATCCGGTGGCGACGTTTACGGAGACATCGAATTGATCCGACGAGGGTCTCGGTGCCCCGGATTCGCTTCTTTCGGCTAACTCGGGCCAGCGACTGCCGCTACTTGGATATTGTGAAACCAGGGAGGCAGCCGCGAATCTGTTTCGTTGGATATGACGAAAAAGCTGAGAGCGTTCCTCACCTTACTGGCAGTGGCTGCGATCGGTTGTGCAGCGAGCACAATCGCATCCGCTCAGGACGCGCATGGCGGTCCAATTCTCGTTGAGCTCTTCACCTCCGAAGGTTGTTCGAGCTGTCCCCCTGCCGATGCGTGGCTGCGCGCGATTGATAGATCGCAGCCGCTGCCGCAGCAACTGATTGTGCTCAGTGAACATGTGGACTACTGGAATCACGATGGTTGGAAGGATCCGTATTCTTCCCATCGTTTGACCGAGCGCCAGAGCGACTATGAAGTGATTCTGCGCGAAGAGAGTCCTTACACGCCGCAGGTCATCGTGGATGGAACCAACCAGGCGAAGCTGGGCGATGCAAATGAAGTGCGCCAAGTTTTTGAGAAATCGGCGGCCTCGCCGAAGATTCCGGTAAGCATCAATTCAGTGAGCGTTGGGCCAGGTAGTGTTCGAGTGCATGTCGACGCTGATGGCCACACCACGACACACAATGCGGATGTGTACCTTGCCATCGCTCTCGATCAAGCGGAGTCACAGGTTTTACGCGGTGAGAATAGCGGACGGCACCTGGTTCACACTGCCGTTGTGGAGGATCTCGAAAAAATCGGAACCCTAAAAAGGGGATCGACATTCAGCAAGGACGTGGAAGTGAAACTGAATTCTCCCATCGATCCTAAGAACATGCGAGTGATTGCGTTTGTGCAAGAGTCCGGTCCCGGTAAAGTGCTCGGTTCAGCATTGCGGAAGCCCTGAATTCAGACACCTGGTCTACGCGGCGTGTATGTCGGTAGTCGGCCTGCCGTCGGCCTGCGTTTTTTGCTGCTCGGAGTAGCGCTGGTATCTTCGCCAGAAGATGCGCAGCGTTGCCATGATGGGTATAGAAAGATAGACGCCTACGACTCCGCCGATCTCGCCGCCAACCAGCACTGCGAATAGCGCCGCCAGCGGATGCAACTCCAGCTTGCCTCCCATAATGCGCGGCGAATTCACATAGTCCTGAAGAAGCCGCCAGAGGCCAAGGAAGATCACCAGCAGCAGCATGTGGTGGTAGCTTGTCAAGAATCCAACGCCGAGGATCATCAGAGCCGCTACGGCTGGTCCGACGACGGGAATGAATTCCATGGCTCCGCCCAGCGTCCCAAGGACGATCGCGTACGGCACGCGGAGAATCTCAAGCACCACGATGTAGACCACCAGAGAGATGATCGCCAGCGTGAGTTGCGCGCGAATGTAAGAGGCGAGCATCTCGCTTATATCTTCGCTGATGCCTCGTAGAAATTGCCGCTGGCTGCGCTGATCCACGGTTTGGATTGCGCCTTCGGAGAGCGCGCGGCCGTCGCGCAGGAAGAAGACGGCGAGGATCGGAATAAGGATGATCCACACGACGTGACTGGCGAGCGACGCGGCTTTCTTTCCGAGAGAACTGAACGCGTCCACGAAAGTGGACTGGTGAGTGGCGAGGAATTGTCCAACGCGCGCCTGGGTGTTGAAACTCCAGCCACGCCGTGAACCGATCGAATGAGCAATTTGCCCAGTCTCTACTTTGTCCAAGAGTCCGGGTAGAGCTGTACCCAGACTGCGTGCCTCATCGGCAAGGCGTGGACCTACCAGGAATCCCCATAAAACTAAAAGCGCCAGCAGTCCGAGGTAGACGAGAAGTATGGCTCGCCCACGAGAGCCCCTGGTGATCTTCCTTTCTGCGACGGAAACCGGCGGATCGAGCAGATATGCGAAAAAGATGGCGAAAAGGAAGGCGACGAGGGTATTGCGCGCTCCGTAGGCGAAGGCTCCCACAGCCAGGAATAGAAGAATTGTAGTCAGGACACTGACGGTGCGGCGATCGATGATTCCCACGCCTGTGCGATGGGATGTCACAAGTCACGGTTGTAGTGTCTGACCGCAAAGCCCGCAATTCTGCGTGTCACTCCCGACACAGTGCGTTCCGGCGGACACGGTTTCAGTCTCGCATGCCGCGCATAAGTCCTTGTTTATCAATCGCTAAGCCTTTGGTCGGAGCACTGCATTTCTCTCTGGGCGTAAGCCACGAGAGGTGACAGGAATGCGGCGACTGAACGGCAACTCGAACCTGAAAGCGACGGCGATTCTGATTCTTGCACTTCTTCTTATGTCCATTCGCGGGTCGGCCCAGACAACGACGAAGCGGCAGGTTGTGGTCAGCCTCGAGGACCGCAGGTTGGTCCTGTTGGAAGACGGCCAGGTGAAGCGGATCTATCCGGTCGCGGTCGGCAGAGCCAGTACCCCGAGTCCGATGGGCACGTTCCAGGTCGTCGTGCGGCTGGAGAACCCGACCTACTATCACCCAGGAAAAGTGATCGCGCCCGGAGCGAGCAATCCGCTGGGCACGCGGTGGATCGGCTTGAACCAGAAAGGATATGGCATTCACGGCACGAACGAGCCTCGATCGGTTGGCAAAGCGGCGTCGCATGGGTGCATTCGCATGGCGAAAGCGGATCTGGAAGAACTGTTCACGCTGATCAGCGTAGGCGACGAAGTGGGGATCCGCGGCGAGCGCGATGAGCAGACCGCGCAATGGTTCGGAACGCCAGCCGTGGTAATGGCGCGAGCGAGCGTGAGTGAGGCGCAGCCGGCCACTGGCGGCGCACAGCAATAACAAGTTTTTGGAGTGAGGTTGGTTATGTACGCACTGAAAGAAATTGCAACGGTAACGGCAGGGCTGTTGTTTTCGTTCGCTTTGGCCGTGTTGTTGGAGGAGCTGTTCTTTGGTGGGTTGTTCCGGTTCGTGTTGGCCCCGCGGCTGGAGCGCTCGAGAAAACAATGGCAGTCGGGGCGGCAGGATTGAGGAAGTCCTGAAAGAAGCAAGGAGAAGACGATGATCGCGTTCAAGTACATGTTGTTCCTGACTGCTGCAGCGTTGTTCGTGACGGCTGCTGCGATCGTTCTGTATGACCTGTGGCTCGGATTGAAGGCGCGCCAGGCGGTGAGTGAAGTTGGCGAGGCGGCCGAACCAGAACCGGTGCGCTGGCGCACGACGGTGGCACTGGCAGTGCTGGCGTGGATCCCAATACTGATTGCAGTGAGCATCGCAATTGTCCCTAGCGGCAGCGCAGGCGTGCGCGTGAGCCAGATCAGCGGGACGGAGCCGGGCACGCTGTATCCGGGTTCGCACTTCGTGAAGCCGTTCATCGAGCATGTGGAGATCTTCGACATCCGCGACAAGCTTTTCACTACTGGAATGGTGGAGGGGGCGAGCGACAAAGCAAAACACGAGCCGATGAGAGTGCAGGCAAAAGAAGGGCTGACGCTGGGGCTGGCAACGACGGTGCGTTATCAGCTGGACCCGCGGCGGCTGGATTACATAGAGAGCCATCTGCCGCAACCGGTGGAGACCGAACTGGTGCCGCCGGTGGTCGCAAGTGCATGGCGTGAATTAGCGCCGAATTACAGCGTGCGCGAAATCTTCAGCACCAAGCGCGAAGAGGTGCGGCAGAAAGCGGCGGACATCATTACGAAGAAGCTGGCCGCCGATGGCGTAATCGTGAAGGAAGTAATGCTGCGCGATATCCAGCTGCCGCCGGAGTATGCGAAGGGGCTGGAAGACCTGCTGCTGAAGGAGCAGGAAGACGATCAGCTCAGTGTGCAAACGGATATTCAGCAGAAGCAGGTGAAGATCTCGCAACTGCAGGCCGAAGCACAAAAGGCACAACAGGTGACACAGGCGGAAGCGAATGCGCAGTCGAGGGTGTTGGAGGCCAAGGGCGAAGCCGATGCCATGCAATACACGCTGCCGTTGAAAGAGAAGCAGATTCAGCAGTCGAGGCTGGAGGCGGAAGCACGCAAGGAAGCGACGATCAAGAATGCCGAGGCTTCAGCAGAGGCCAAGGTCATCGACAGCAAGGCGGAGTTGCAGAGACGCAATTTGCTGGCAGATGCAGAAGCGAATCGTATTCGCGTGACGGCCGTGGCCGATGCCGAGCGTATGAAGAGCGAGGCGGCAGTGCTGAAGACGAATCCGCTGCTCATCAACAAGATCATTGCCGAGAAGCTTTCCGACAAGATCCAGTTGATGATGGTGCCGACCGACAGCAAGTTCTTCTTTGCGAACGACGTGTTTCGCGGGCTCAATGCGAATCAGGTAACGCCGCAGGCGGTGCAGCCGGATGATCCTCCGGAGCCGACTCACTGAACTTGTGGAGGCCGCTCGCTCTCGAGCGGGGCCGGGCGCGGCGTTGGCGCCACAGACGCTGCGTCCGGTGTCAGTAACAGAAGATGAATTTGCTTTGTTCACATTGGCCCGGGTAAGCGGGCAGGACACAGAGATCATGGTCAGCACACGCTATAATTCGCGGCAACAGATGCTGAAAATCATACGGATTGTGATCGTCCTGTCGATATTGGCTGGCACGGGACAGCTTCTTGCCGCGACGAAATGGGATGCGGCAGCGGCGAGACTTGCCTCACAGATCACGGCGATCACCGGACCGGGGAATGCCGCTCTCACTTTCCAGAACCTGTCCGCACTGACTCCGTCGGAGGTTGCCGCGATCCGCGTCCCACTCGAGACTCAGCTGCGAGCGGGCGGCGTTCAGTTGCGCGACGCGACCAACAGCGCCAGCGAAATCAAGGTCACGCTGTCGGAAAACGTGCGCGAGTGGTTAATCGTGGCGGAGGTTCGGCAGGGTTCAGATACAAAAATTGCCATGGTGGGAGTCGATAAGGGCGCTTCCGGAGCGCCGGCGCGAGCGGGTTCCGCGATGGTGTTGCGGAAGGCGTTCCTCATGTCGCAAAGCGATCCGATCCTGGATGCAGCGATTGTCGATTCGGCCAGCGCGCGCAATCTGCTGCTGTTGACCCGATCATCCGTGGGAGTCTATGCCTGGACAGCGGGCCGATGGAATCTGCAACAGGCTTTTCCGATTGCTCATGGGCAATCGTTTCCGGCGGACCTGCGCGGACGAATCGTGACAGCGCAGGATCAACTGTTCGACGTCTACTTGCCGGGCGTCGGCTGTAGTAGTTCAGGGAGCGCGCCGCTCACGATGAGTTGCCACGATACGGATGATCCGTGGCCATTGGGCGGGCAGAAGGCATTCTTCAATTCTGCGAGGAACTACTTTACGGGAATCCTGGTACCCGGACTCGGTGCGCAGCTGCCGCCATTTTTTTCCGCGGCGACCCTACCCAGGGTCAATTACACGCTGTGGCTCTTCAATGGAGTGGACGGCCAGGTGCGCGTGTACGATTCAGTAGAACTCCGTACAATTCCGAACACCCGCGACTGGGGCAGCGACATGGTTTCACTGAAGGGCGCGTGCGGAGCCGGAACGCAATTGCTGGTCTCGGCAGCAGGCGATGACACGATTCCCGATTCATTGCATGTTTACGAGATGGTCGATCGCGAGCCGAATGAAGTGGCAGCACAACTGGCGATGGATGGACCCATCACCGCATTGTGGCCGAGCGCCGATGCCAGCAGCGCAACCGCGGTGGTGCGCAATCTGCAAACAGGACAATACGATGCGTACAACATTACGATTGCCTGCAATCAGTAGCCTGGCGTTGGCTGGCATGGTACTGATGCTGGCCGGAGTGGCTGAGGCGCGAACGCGCCCGCACTATGGCGGCGTTGTGCGCATGGAGAGTAGTGCGGGTGCTGACACGGCGGGACTGGTGACGGAGACGCTGACTTCGGTGGACGCGTCGGGGCGAATTGAACCGTGGCTCGCGGAACGCTGGGAAGCGCAGAACGGCGGCCGGCGTTGGCAATTCTGGTTGCGGGCGAATGTGCGAGTTCACGACGGCAGCATACTGACTGCAACAGATATTGCCCAGGCACTCAGTTCGAAGCCGGGTGCGCCCTGGCGAACAGTGCAAGCAAACGGATCGACCGTGATCTTCGAGACGGATCAACCGGAGCCGTCGCTTCCGGCGCTACTGAGTTTGCCGCAGTATGCCATCTCGAAGACCGACGGTTCGGGATCGCTGATTGGCACAGGACCGTTTCGTCTGAACAGTGTTGCAGGAAACGTTGCAAAGTTGGCGGCCTTTGACGATTACTGGCAGGGCAGGCCCTACGTCGATGCGGTTGAGTTGCATGGCGGCCGCGGGATGCGCGACCAGTGGATGGACTTGGGCATCGCCCGTGCTGATGTCGTCGAGGTTCCCGCCGAGCAGATTCGCCGAGCGCAACAGGAGCGGCTGCGAACATTGGTCTCGCGCGATATGGAACTGATTGCGCTGGTGCCATCGCCAAATTCAGTTCAGGATGTGCGCCTGCGCCAGGCAATTTCGGTATCCATCGATCGCACTTCGCTACTCAATGTGATCTTCCAGAAGCAGGGAGAAGTTGCAGCAGGAGTGCTTCCCGATTGGATGACCGGGTACGATTTTCTATTCTCCGCGGCGCAGAACCTGGCACTGGCTCGCGACCTGCGAGGTCAGACGGGGCAGACCGGCACCATTACGATTGCTTACGAAGCAGGAGATGGAATCCAGCAACTATTGGCGGAACGCGTAGTGCTGAATGCGCGCGATGCGGGGATTGTGATGCAGGCGATTCCGCGCAATGGAAGCGCGCAGGCCGATCTGAATATGGTGCGTCTTGCTCTGGTATCACCGAACGCTGGAGCCGCGCTCAGGCAGATCACTTCCGCAGTCGGAGTGGACGGCGCGGTGGATTCGGATCCGGATGCGCTCTACCGTAACGAGCGCGACTTGCTTAGCTCCTATCGTGTGATTCCTCTTCTTTATGTGCCCCGAGCGTTTGCGGCCAGCCAGCGGATTCGCAACTGGACGCTGGATGCGACCGGCGCTCCGGCAGTGACGCAAATATGGACGGAGGATCGTCGATGAACCTTCGCCAGCGGCTTCTGATTACGTTTGCGCTCGTCGTTGTCATCGTGGTGGCGTTGGTGGCCTATGCAGTATCGCTACGCACGCGGAGCGCTTTCGAGCAGGTCGATCAGGAGAGGACCGGCGCGTTGGTGGCGGAGTTCCGCAGCGAGTTCCAGTCACAGGGGCAAGATGTAGTCCGCAAATTAGAACGCATTGCGCGAACCGACGATCTGCAGCGGCTCGCGCTGGAATCGGCTCAGGGCGGGGACATGTCGTTGTACCTGCAACAGGCGACGGCAGTGGCGCAGGAGTACGGCCTCGACTATCTCGAAATACTGGATGCCAATGGGAACATCATTTCGTCAGCACAATGGCCGGCGCGTTTCGGATATCGCGAGAATCTTCCTGCCGCGATTCCGAGCGAGGCGTTTCTAAAGAAGGTGGAATTGCCGGATGGATTTGCGCTCGGATTGATGGCTGTGCGTCCGGTGCGAGTCGGCGATGCGACCGTCTATCTAGAGGGAGGTAAGCGTCTCGACCTGCGTCTGCTCGAGACGCTCTCGCTACCACCGGGGATGTACGCTTGGCTTTATCGGGTGAACGGGGAGGCCTTCAATCCCAGAGATGTTTTGGGAGAACGGACTGACGCGACCCTAGGCCTCGCTTCGCTCGTGAACATGGCAGTGCAGAGTGGAGGTGAGCACTCGGCCATCGTGCAGCTCTCGCCGGAGAAATTTGATCGAGCCACGGTGCAGGCAATTCCGTTGAAGGACGATTCGGGCGCGGTTGCGGCGGTGCTGCTGACCGGCACTTCGCGGCGTCCGTTGCTCGAACTGCAGAAGAACATTCGCACGACGGCGTTAGCTGTCGCCGCGGTTGGTATCCTGCTCGGCATTTTGATCAGCGTGTGGATTGCCGCACGGTTCAGCCGTCCGATTGAAAATCTGGCTACAGCTTCGCGCGAGGTCGCTGCGGGCAATTGGGATGTGCAAGTGGAATCGCACACCGGAGACGAATTGCAGGAACTGGCGGATTCATTCAACTCGATGACCAGGGAGTTGATGGAGCAGCGTGATCGCCTGGTGCAGACGGAACGGGTGGCGGCGTGGCGCGAATTAGCTCGGCGGCTGGCGCATGAGCTGAAGAATCCCCTGTTTCCGTTACAGCTCACGGTGGAAAATCTGAGCCGCGCACGCGCTCTACCGGCGGCGGAGTTTGATGAGATCTTCGACGAGAGTACGGCCACTCTGCTCGCGGAGATTCACAGTCTGAAAACGATCATCGGTCGCTTCAGCGATTTTTCGAAGATGCCGAGGCCGCAGCTGCAACCAACTTCGCTCAATGATCTTGTGCAGCAGGTTGCAACCCTGCATCAAGCGCAAATGAAAGATGCGCCAAACCTGATTACTCTGAACGTGGAATTCGATCGAAGCCTGCGGGAGATTCCGCTCGATCCCGACCTGATGCATCGGGTTGTGTCGAATCTATTCCTGAATGCCATCGATGCCATGCCCGAGGGGGGCACGCTGACGCTGCGTACGCGCGATCGTGGCGAGCAAGTGCGGCTGGAAATTGGCGACACAGGCGTGGGGTTGACGCCGGAAGAGCGGGAGCGCATCTTCACCCCGTATTACACGACGAAGAAGCACGGGACAGGACTGGGGCTGGCAGTGGTGCAGTCGATTGTGAGCGATCATCACGGGAGCATCAGCGTAGTCAGCGAACGCGGAGAGGGCACGACGTTTATTATCGATCTACCCAAGCGAGCCAGCGATTCTGCGGCTGTGATCGCACAGACGGGAGTGACGGTGTGAGCACGACTGCGAAAGCCGACATCCTGATCGTTGACGACGAAGCGAACACCCTGGCTTCGCTCTCGCGAGCGTTTCGGCTCGCGGGCCACGAGGCGACCGTTTGCGACAACTCGGCGCGCGCGCTGGAACTGGCGCTGTCGCGGCCCTTCGACTTGATTCTCTCCGACGTAGTGATGCCGAATCGCGATGGGCTTGCGCTGCTGGAAGATTTGAAGACGCAGGGCGTGCAGGCGCCGGTGGTCATGATGTCCGGCCAGGCGCATATCGATATGGCTGTAAGGGCTACGCGGCTGGGCGCGCTCGACTTTCTGGAAAAACCGATTTCGACGGACAAGCTGCTGCTTACTGTCGAGAATGCGCTGAAGCTCAAGCGACTGGAGTCGGAGAACCGCGATCTTCAGCAGCGCGTCGGCAAACACGAAATCATATGGAAGGGCGAGACGATGCGGCGGCTGATGGCGCAGATCGAGCGCGTGGCGTCGAGCGAATCGCGCGTCTGCGTCTTCGGCGAAACCGGAACGGGCAAAGAGCTGGTGGCGCGTACGCTGCACGCGAAAAGCCCGCGACGCAATGGGCCATTCGTCACGCTGAACTGCGCGGCGGTTCCGGCGGAACTGATCGAGTCGGAGCTATTCGGTCACGAGAAAGGCTCGTTCACGGGCGCGGCAAATCGCCACGCGGGCAAGTTTGAGCAGGCACATCATGGGACGCTGTTTCTCGACGAGATCGGCGACATGCCGCTGCCGATGCAGGCGAAGCTGCTGCGCGTGCTGGAGGAAGGCGAGGTAGAACGCGTTGGCGGAGATAAGCCGACGTCCGTAGATGTCCGGGTGCTGGTGGCGACCCATCGCAATCTCGAAGAACTGGTAAAGGAAGGCAAGTTCCGGCAGGACCTGTTGCATCGAGTGTATGTTTTTCCGATCACGCTACCGCCTTTGCGAGAGCGGCGCGAAGACATTCCTGCGCTGACCGAACACTTTGCGCGCCAAGTGGCAGCGCAGAATAACTGGAAGCCGACTCCGTTTTCGCAAGAGGCGATCGAAGCGTTGCAGCAGTATGCTTGGCCGGGCAATGTGCGCGAGCTACGCAATGTGGTTGAGCGACTGTTGCTGCTGGCGGTGGGCGATCAGGTGGATCGCGCCGCGGTGGAGATGGCAATCCCGGATTTGCAGAAGCGTGCGGCGCTCTCTGCGGCCGCAGATGGGTCGGGACCGCTCTCCGATCGCGTATCCGATTTCGAGAAGGCGACCATCCTCGCTGAACTGAAATCGCATTCCTACAACATGACGAACACGGCGAAGGCGCTCGGACTAGAGCGCAGCCATCTTTACAAGAAGTGCCAGCAACTGGGGATCAACCTGCCGGAAGTGCGAAAAGAGTCCTGAGGCGTTTCAGGCTTCCATACCCACGTTCAGACTGTGCCAACGTCACGCCTCTCTGTTCGATATGAGTGTAAGATGTTGTGCTCTGAACTACTCAAATCCTAATCTCAGTCAGGGATCACAACGATGATCATTCGACAGCTCGGTTCGGCTGTTTGGCTTCTGGTACTTATGGTTCTTACCTCCTCTGCTTCATTCGCTCAACCAAATTCCAACGGCAAAATTGCAATTCCGATCAACTCCGGCTGGGAGTTTCGGCAGACAACGACGGGTGAGACCGCAAATGCATCCGCGTGGCACCCGGCGGTCGTGCCGGGCGATGTTCATCTGGACTTGCTGCGCAATAAGCTCATTCCGGATCCGTACTATCGTGAGAACGAAGCAAAGCTGCAGTGGATCGAGAATGCATCGTGGGAATATCGCACCACGATCGACGCCACGCCCGAGCTGCTCAAGCATCGCAATATTGAGCTGGTATTCGACGGCATTGACAGCTATGCCGATATCTATCTCAACGGCAAGCTGATCCTGAGCGCCGATAACGCGTTTCGCCAGTTTCGGGCGGACGTGAAGCCCGCGTTGAAAGCCGGCGCGAATCAACTGCTGCTGGTGTTCCCGTCTCCGATCACCAAGGCAAAAGAAATGGCGTCGAAGGACACGTGGCAACAGAGGACCCAGGTGGAAGACAAGACCTACCTGCGCAAGCCCGCCTACGAATATGGCTGGGATTGGGGTCCGCGCTTTGTTACCAGCGGCGTATGGCGTCCGGCGCGAATCGAAGCATGGGACGACGCGCGGATTGCCGACTTTCATATCGCGCAACCCGACGTTACTGCGGATATCGCGCACCTGAGTGCGGAGTTCGACATCCTTAGCTCCATCAGCGGACCGGCAACTGTGATTGTGAATTACGAGCGCGGAGCGAAGAAGGGCGAGCTCACGCAAGCTGTCGAACTTCACCCAGGGCTGAACCAATTCAGCTTCCCGGTGAATGTCGCTAAGCCCGACCTTTGGTTCCCAGTTGGATATGGTCCGCAGACGCTCTACACATTTCATGCGCAACTAAAGATGGCGAACCGGATCGCCGATCAGGCGGCAAAGCGCACCGGTCTGCGCAAAGTTGTGTTGCGACGCGACGTCGATCAGTGGGGCCGCAGCTTCGAATTCGTGATCAACGGCGTGCCCGTGTTTGGGAAGGGCGCGGATGTGATTCCGTTCGACAGTTTCGCGCCACGCGTCACGATGGCCGACTATCGCCGCATCATGGAATCGGCGCGCGACGCGAATATGAACATGATCCGCCATTGGGGCGGCGGCTATTACGAGACGGACGAGTTCTACGATCTGTGCGACGAGTTGGGCATCATGGTGTGGCAGGACTTCATGTTCGGCAACGATTGGCAGCCCGGATACTATCCGTGGAAGCTGAACGTTGCAGCCGAGGCCGATTATCAGGTGCGGCGGTTGCGCGACCATCCGAGCATTGTGGTCTGGTGCGGCAACAACGAAACCGAAGTTGCTCTCGCGTGGAAGGGACGCGATCGCCTGCCAGGCGATGTTCGCATGCACATGTGGGGAGACTACGTGAGCGTCTTCAGCGGCATCCTGCCGCGAGCGGTGGAGCGGCTTACGCCGGAGACGCCGTATTGGCCGAGTTCGCCGAGCGCCGACTACGAGGAGACGACGGAGGAATATCAGTCGGGCGACATGCACAACTGGAACATCTGGCACGGCATGGAGCCATTACGGGCGTATGAGAATTACTTCCCGCGCTTCATGACGGAGTATGGATTCCAGTCGTTCCCGGAGATGCGCACGATTGAGGCATTCACGATTCCAGAAGATCGCACGGGAATCACAACGCCGGTGTTGTTGGCGCATCAGAAAAATGCGGCAGGGAATCAGAAGATCCACGAATACCTGTTGCGCGATTACGATGAGCCGAAAGATTTCCCCTCCTTCTTATATGTGAGCCAGGTTCTGCAGGCGGAGGCGATCAAGATTGGAGCGGAGCATCTGCGGCGGATTCGTCCGCGCTCGATGGGATCGATCTACTGGCAGTTGAACGACTGCTGGCCGGTGGCCTCGTGGGCGAGCATGGATTACTACGGCCGTTGGAAGGCGCTGCAGTTCTATGCGAAGCGCTTCTACAACGATGTGCTGGTTTCGCCACACGAGGAAGACGGCAGCATCGCAGTGTACGTTGTCTCCGATCGAACGGCGCCGGTGAATGGCGATTTGAAGATCACACTCATGGGGCTGGACGGAAAGGTGTTGAAGGCGTCGACCCAAGCCGTGCAGATTCCGGCACTCTCCAGCAAGGCGTACTTCAAAATGCCGCGGCAGGAGTTTGTGCCTGCCGACGCGGATCCGGCGAACATTTTCGTACTGGCGGAGCTGAGTTCCGGTGGAAAGACGCTCTCCAGCAACACGCTGTACTTCTTGCCCGCGAAGAGTATGGCGTTGGGAGCGAGCCAGATTACAACGGATCTTGCGCAGAGCGGCAACGACTTCAAGCTCAAGCTGCAATCGAAGATGCTGGCGAGAACCGTGTACATCTCGTTCGGCGATCTAGACGCCACGGTTTCCGATAACTATTTCGATCTGTTACCGGGAAGCGCGGCTGAGATCACGGTTAGCAGCAAGGCGAGCCTGGAGCAATTGAAGTCGGCGATGAAGGTGATGTCGCTGGGAGATGCATTCGCTGTGCCTCCGACGGCGACAGCGCAAGGGAAGTAGTTCTGGATGACTCCACCCACGGCCAAGAAAGGCCGTGGGTGGGGCACCGCAAATCAGTCTGCACACGCGTCTATCTGTCACAATAGATGGGGATGGCAGTTTCCGATCAAGCAGGGCTCTCGGGGCGAATTGCGTTTACGTATCCTGACTTCGTCCTCTATCAAGTGGCGCGGCTTCTGATCGTCAGCTCGCTGGAGATGCAGTCGGTGGCTGTGGGCTGGCAGGTGTACGAGCTGACGCGGCGTCCACTGGATCTTGGACTTGTCGGGCTCGCGCAGTTTCTTCCTGGCATACTGCTATTCCTCGTTTCCGGACACGCGGCTGATCGCTTCGAGCGCAGGCGATTGATCCTCGTCTGCCAAATTGCGTTTGCAATCTGCTCGGCGCTGCTGCTCGCCATCACACTGCGCGGTCCGAGTGCGGTGCTTCCCATCTATGTGGTGCTGGTGCTGCTGGGAGTAGTGCGATCGTTCAACGGACCGGCGGGCCAGGCGTTTCTTCCACAACTGGTATCGGAAGAACATTTCCCAAACGCAGTGGCCTGGGCCGCGACGATCTTTCAGGCGGCAACGATTTTCGGTCCGATCATCGGAGGCGTTGTTTACGCGGCGACACGAGGACCCTCGGCAGTGTATGGAACAGCAATCGTCACGTCGTTGCTGGCGGCGGTGGCGACATCGCGAATCCATCCGCGACGGCCTCCCACGCATCGCGAGCCGCCGAGCCTGAAGACGGTGCTAGCCGGATTCCACTACATATGGCACAAGAGGCTGATTCTCGGATCCATCTCGCTCGATCTCTTTGCGGTGTTGCTGGGCGGGGCAGTGGCGCTGCTGCCGGTATACGCGAAGGAGATTCTGAGTACCGGTCCGTGGGGACTGGGGTTACTTCGCGGAGCTCCTGGGGTGGGCGCAGCCGCAATGGCAATTTTGCTGGCGTATCGTCCGATACGGCGGCGTGCAGGCGTCACCATGTTGTGGTGCGTTGCCGGATTCGGAGTTTTCACTATCATCTTCGGACTATCGCGGAATCTGTATATCTCCCTCGCGTCGCTGCTGCTGCTGGGAGCGAGCGACATGGTGAGCGTCGTTATCCGCAACACGCTGGTGCAGATCACGACGCCGGACGAGATGCGCGGGCGAGTGAGCGCGGTGAACATGTTGTTTATCGGCGCGTCAAACGAGTTCGGACAATTTGAATCCGGAATCACGGCACACTGGTTCGGGACAGTTCCGGCGGTAGTGTTCGGAGGAGTGGGAACACTGGTGGTGATCGCAGTATGGTCGTGGCTGTTCCCGGAATTGCGGCACGCGGATGAGTTGGTCAAAGGCAGTAATCAGTAGTCAGTACACGCGCATCCCACCTAAGCCCATCGATGTGGCTCAGTAGGTGAGGGTGACGGTAATCGTATCGCTATAACTGCCCGGCCTGACGTACTGCGCCGCCGGAATGCTGCCATAGACGGTAAGTGCCTGTGCAGCCCCGCTGCCTGTACCGGCAACCGTGTCGGTTCCAACCGTGTTGCCCCAGTTCAAGGTCCGGGTGGTATTACGAAACAGACTGTAGTTCAGAGTAGACGCCGAAGGCCCAGTCATCTTGCGGTTCGTTACGGTTGCCCCGGTTGCCGTTCCTGCATTAAGACCTACGTTATAAGCCGTCGTCTTGGTGCAGGTTGCTGTAATGGTCGAGGTGGCATTGATCAACGTGCCTGAGTAGTTCCCAAAAGCGAGGTCAGTAGCGGTGACCGCGCACTTTGCCTGGACAGTCGCGGTAATCGTGAAGGAGGCCGTAGCCGAAGAAACGGTATCCGTGTAAGTGCCGGGAGTCGGGTACTGATTCGCCGGAATTCGGCCATACACGGTGATAGTTGCATTGCCAGTTCCGGTCAACTCGTTGCCTGTGGTGTTACCCCAGTTTTGAGTTCGCGCAGAATCCATAAACAACCCGTAGTTTAATGTCACATTGCCGGGACCCGTCATCAACCGATTGGTTACGGTTGCTCCTGCACCTAGTCCCTGGTTCAGGCCAAGGGTCCAGCCGCCGGTGCAAGTCGTCACCTGGCCGGTCGCGGTTCCATCAAGCTGCGCGCTCGAATACGTTCCGAAAGCCAGAGAGGACATAGTGAGCTTGCACTGCCCTGCAGCGTTTTGAACTAAGCAGGCAAGGAAGAGGAGTGTCGCTGTCAGGAGTCGTCGCATCACGGCTGCACCCCCTGACAACGTAATGGACCGATAGAAGGAATGTCTCCGGGGATAGGGTAGTAGTCGAATGAAGCCGTGCAACGTTTTCCGTCGGGGTACTCAACCAAAAGTTCGTTGTGAGGGCTGAGGTCTTCAACATATGCCTCGCCGTCGTATCCAACAGGCGCCACGGCGCCGGTAGCGTGCAGCGTGGCTGCACTGCCCTGCGGCACCACTACTCCCGCTTCATCCACTAGTCGCAGCAAAGCGGAGTGGCTGAAACGGATTGGGAACTTGACGATCACGCCTGAACGATCCTGAGGACGCACCTCGCGTTTGTCTGCCCCCAACGTTGCATCCCCGGGAATATCGGTCGGGTCGATGCCGATGTTGTTCAGATCGAAGGCGCGCATATCCGGAACCAGAACACGGCCCGTCTTACCGGTGGTTCCAACCTCGCGATTTTCCTGGTAGACGCGCACATTCGTGGCCGGGCGCGTATCCACAACTGCAAAGCTGTCGTTGATTTCATTCGACGCGAACACGGCCTTATCCACAAGAGAAATGGCGCTCTGCGATTCCACGCGCAACGAGGTCAGGCCACTGTCACGGTCCATGCCCGCCGTAAACAGGCCAACCTGTGATTTGTATTGCCCTTGCGCAAACATGTGTGTGGAATCTCCGCCGGAGGTGTAGAGTTGGTAACCCCAATCCCCAACCTGCGGCGCTGCTTGCTGCACCTGTGCCTGCCAGCTTCCGTCGCTGCCTGCGGCGGCGCTCGCGGTGCGATATCTCCCGAAGGAGAAGGTCATGCCAATCTGCACCCCGTTGCTGCCCTTGCTCGCAGAAGAAGCAAAGGTCTTAAACCAGTTGGAATAAACCGACACTCGATGGATCTGGATGGAATAGTTGGCGGTGACCACACGAGAGTTTCCGCCAAGCTGCACATCCGTTGGATTCGGGAGAACAGGAGAATCCTGCTTAAGATCCACGTAGGCAAATCCTAGAGAACCAAGGCGCCTTGTACTTAAGCCAGTGAAAGCGCTGAGCTGTCTGCGTAGAACGCCGGAACCATTCATCGAAGCAACGTCGCGGTAATCACGAGTTGCCAAAAGCGCCGAAGTTCCGAGACTGAACGTCCTGCCAATGCGCTGTGCGCCGGCGGACAACTGTGCGCCGGTGCGACCAGAGGCGATGCTGGGCGAAGCCGCGAAATTGAGCTCGCCGAGATGGCCGATCTGCAATACGCCGCCACCACCCGCGAGGAACGCACCGTCGGTACCTTCCGCGTTGCCCTCGATTGTGAACGTGCGCGTGAGACCCCGGCGATAGCTTGCCGTGCCAGCCATTTTCCCGTAATCGTTGCTGACCGAGCCCCAATTTCTTCGGACGAGTCCCAGCTCACCGGCATAAGTTTGCAGTCCGGGAGCCAACAATGTGGAGCTGGCGTAGAAAGGTTGAGACACCGTCACCTGTTGTCCAAGCGCATTGGTGACGGTCATAGAGATAGTGCCCGCACCGGAGACAACTGGAAGTTGCGGAATCTCGAACGGACCGGCGTCGACCCTTTGCGAAACCGCCATGCTGCCATCGGCCAATACGCTGACGGTGGAGGGGACCGCTGTCGAGCCGGCGATCTTAGGCAGAGGAATCGTCACCAGATCGGGACGCATGCTGAAGTCGGAGCGAAGCTGTACGCCCTCCAGGTGAACCGCACGCGTCCACGAGAGATTGCTGGTGATGAAGTCGCCCAAACTGTAGCGTCGCAGCGAATTGACATCGGCAAATGTGTAAGCTGTGTCGAGGCGCACAGCGTTGTTTCCGCCGAAGTGGCCGGGAGTATTACCGGCATAAGCTAACCAGTCCGAACTCACGATACCGAAACGAGAAAAAGCTCTCAGGTCGAAAGATCCGCTGGCGCCAGCCTCGCCTCCGGCATAGCTGCCGACGATGTCATGGTTCAGCGTAATGCCAGTTCCGCTCTCGATGACACGACGGCCCCCCTCCAGGTTCGACCCCATCGGCAATAACAACGTGGGAAGGAGGGCGTTGTTGGTGGCTGTGATCTTCAGCGATTGATTTTCAGCATCGAGAGTCCAGGCGACACCGGGCAGATCGGACAAAGAGATCAATGCATCGGTTTGCGAGGCACGCGAGAGAGGAACCTGCAGGCCAAGGTCGTGCAAATCGCTGGGCCGCGCCATCAACTTGTTTCGGCGTAAGACAAACTCGCCCACCTTGCCGGTCGAGTGGCCGTTGATCTGGACTTCGAGAAACAAGCGTGTATCGCTGCTCGGAGCTGCGGGTGCTGCTGCGGGTGCTGCTGGCGCCGGCGCTGCTGCTGCCGCCGGGTTGGGAAGGGCGTTCAGAGCAGCCTCGGTCGTCACTCCCTTTTCAGTATCTTTCGCTGCGTCCAATGCGAAGGCGAAGTGCGACAGCATCGCAACTAGAAGAAAAAAAATGATATGGGGCTGGGAGTGCCTGGCGGCTCTTGTTCTGGAGGCGAATTCATCGCACTGCGACAAAGGATACCTGCCGGTCGATCGTTCCGGCGTTCATGTGAGCCTTCAGCCGCAGGGAATCGAACTGGAAGGACCCTGAATCCGGTACGATAATGCGCCAACGCCGAGTAGCGCCAGGAAGGATGTAAGACAATGTGAGAGCATCCAACTTCAGCTTCCGGTCGTCGTTCATCGTAAGCTCCATATCACGCAGCGCCTCGTGCAAAGTTCCGCCATTCGTCGCAACGAGATAGAACTGCCCGGCATCGCGATCAATGCGAAAATTCACGTCCGCATTACAGCGGTTTGGCGGCATCGCAAAAATCGGTATCGACAACCGTAAGACGAGATGCACAATCCCTGGCTCCTCCGGCGGAGGAATCTGGTCAATCAAAATGCGATAGGTTACTTCTTGCCGCTTCGGCGGGCGCCGCAAAATGATACGCACGACCTGCGCGGCTCCTGGAGCAATCCTCGCGATCGGCGGACTCAACAGTACCTCGTCCGTATCCACAAGCTGATCGCTGCCATCGTTCTCGTTCCAGGCATAAGCGCGGATCTGAACCGCAGTCTCGCTCTGGCCCGAGTTGGTCACCGCGAGGCTGGTTGCATTCTGCCCGGGCGAAAGAAAAATGTTTACGGGCAGAACGGTGAGCGCCTGTGCATTAGCTGCAGAAGGAACCAAGACAAGGCTGACGGCGGCGAGTACGCACATCACCGCCTTCAGCCGAAATGTATTGGCCACAGTCATTGGATTTTGAATCGAGCCGCCGAAGCCCTAGCCCATCGTCGATTAAGGTTAGTAGGTAACCGTCACGGTAATCGTATCGGTATAGGCGCCTGGCGTCGCATACTGCGCCGCAGAGATGCGACCATACACCGAGATTCCCTGTGCAGATCCATTGCCGGTGCCTGCAACCCAGCTGCCCGTCGTGTTGCCCCAATTCGTAGTGCGGCCAGCGTCGCTGTACAACGAATAGGACAGCGGAGCCGCCGCAGGTCCGGTCATCCGGCGAGTTGTCACGGTTGCTCCAGCGAATGTGCCCGCGTCAAGACCGACGGTGTACGGAGTCGTATTGGTGCAAGTGACATTGACTGTCGATGCTCCATCGAGCTGCGCGCCTGAGTAGGTGCCGAACGCCAAACTGGTCGCGTTAACCAGGCACGTGGCCTGTACCGTAGCGGTCACGTTGAAAGTGGTAGTGGCAACCGCCGCGAATGCCGACGCCGGAACCAGGATCAGCGCCACCACCGCAGCGAAAAGTGTCAACAAAACTGTGTTGCGAGACTTCATAGAGATCGCTCCTTAAGAAAAATCTAATTAGGACGATCTGGATGGTAAGGGGCTTGTTATGTACCCACAATGTGTCTTCGGTAATGCACCTTGAAAGTAATTGGTATTGACACGAAATCTGTTCGCGCCTTTGGTCGAGTATTTCCGTGCTGAAAACGGCGAGGAAGCGCGAAAACAGGCCTCTGCAGGCCAGAATCACGAACGATTGAAACTCTCCGCGAAGGGGGGAATTTGTTTCCCTTAATAGGAAATAGTCACAAAAACCGTACCTGGATGAGTGCCGGGCGGGAGAGATTCGTCATTCTCAGCATGCGTGTCAAAGGTACGTGCGTGGTATTTCCCTGTCCCACTTCGCCCCAGCTTCTGGGTACCTGCGACAGGTTCCGATACAACTGTAGAGCCGATATCGATGTTGTGAGGCGTGGGCAGAGTACAGTCGATGGCAATGTCGGGTGCGGTGTTCGAAATGGCATTGGTGTGCGGGCTCGACGCAGCAGGCGATGGAGCCGAAGTCCTGCAACTCGATACAACCGTGACGGAAACACCAAACGAGGCAGTAGCCGTCGCAGCCAGTACAGATGTCGAAGCCAGCATGCCAAGACCAAGTACAACGACTGGGAGTCTCATGTGTCCCTCTGCTTCATCGGCAATTCACTCCGAAACTTGAGGAGAAGCTTCTTGGGGCTCTCGATGAGGGCTGGTGCTTTGGAAGCAAGTGCGCCTGGTCGAGTTGCGCTCATTCGTCCGTGAGTCAGGGCCGGAGGAAGGGGGAAGACAGACGTTCTGCTCGGCGGGCCGGTTGATCAGAGAGTTTTCGCTTAGGGTTAGCGGGGCACTAGATACGAGTTAGCAGCGCGCATAGCGAGCCTCTCGTCTCTGGCACCACCCTTTTGCCCGGAGATGGCTCGAGGGTGGGTGACCAATCGATGGATCAGAGATCAGAACGAGAACAACGCTTGCAGGTCGAAGCGGCGCACTGCGTTCTGCGAAGAAAATGGGCCTCCGGCAAGTCCGTTTGCCTGCCCAAAGAGTGGCGAGTCCAGGTTGCCGACCGGTGTTGCGAGATTCGCGCGATTGAATAAGTTTCGCGCAGACACACTGAACGTAAGGCTGTAGCGCTGATTACTGGGTACGCCGCCCATTCCTCCACCCGGACCGCCGCCGCCGCTCAGGCCACGAAAGCCTCCCGTGCCACCACGGCTACCACCTCCACCGTGCGGTCCGCCGAAATCTCCGCCAGCGTTAGAGGCGCGTTCCAGCTTCTTACCGAAGCCAAACGTCCTGCTCACGCGAAGATTGAAAGTCGCCAGCGCGGTTCCCGTTCCCAAATATGGTGCTGTCGGTGTGTAACCAGTTCCCGGTTGAGTGTTGAAGACGCCCCACGGCGTGCTTACGGCATTAGTGCCCGAACCCTGCGTCGCGTAGGACGGGCGATCGTTGAAGATGGAGTCGCCGTTCAAGTCTTGTCCGACGGTGATGTTGAAGGGGCGTCCGGAGGCGACCACGACGAATGGGTTCAGGCGAAATGCATAGGGCAACGAGACCGTACCGCCGAGGAAGAGCCGGTGGCGAATATCGTAGGCAGCGCGACCGTAGTCGAGCGCCAGGTCATAAGAGTTCGACGCAAAACTGTCGATGCCGTTGGCATTCGCGTTCGCATAACTGAGCGTGTAATTGCCGAAGATCGAAAACATTTTGCCGATGCGCAGGTTGGTATTGGTGATTACCTGGTTCTGTTTGAAGATGCCCTCGGAGGTGTATTGATAAATATTGCCAGCATTGGGATCGGGACGAACGCCAGGGTGGTCCGTGGGATCGTTAGGGTCGTAGGTGCCCGGCAACGGAGCGTTGGCATTGATGGTGACGAACTGATGTACGCCGCGAGAATTCAGGTACGTAACGGCCAGGGTTCCTACGCGACCGAGTTGACGCTCGAGTCCGATGGCGGCCTGCATGACGTAAGGCGCGCGAACGTTAGGCGCGAGTTGATAAACAGTGGGTTGAACTCCAGATAGGGAAGAAATTGCAGCGATGGAAGGGATATTGGGGTAGAAATTCGGCTGATCCACGATGTACTGCGTTTGAGTAATGCCGTTCTGCAACGCCAGGTTAGTCATTTCGTCGATCTCGAGGCGTTCGTAGAAGATGCCGTATCCAGCGCGCAAAATCGTCTTTGGAGTTGAACCTTTCCGTCCTAATCCCCAAGCGAGGCCGACGCGCGGCGCGAAATTCGCCGGCGAGTGCAGTTCGTTTTGCGTCTCGAAACGGAGCCCGTAATCGAGGCTCAAGTTTGGACGAACTCGCCAGCCGTCCTCGGCGTAGAGTCCCACGTCTGCATAGTTAGCCGTGGCCGAGGGAGTACCGGTGGTGATGGAGAATTGGCTGGGTCCGAAACCGGGCAGTCCTTTCACTGTGGATTCGTAATCATTCAACGACGAAAACGTCCATTCGCCATTGAAGCCGCCGGTCGTGCTGTTGCCGTCGGTCTCGACACGTAGCCGTCCACCAAACTTCACTAGATGTTTGCCGTGAACGATCGAGGTGTAGTTCTGCAGTTCGTAGTGATTCTGATTGTCGGTTGCGTATTGATACTGATTTCCGCCGCTGACGAAAGCTTGCTGAACGTTCAACGTCGGATCGGTACTGAATGGCGTCTTCTGATCTTCATCCCGCAGATACTCGAATCGCGTTTCATTGACGACATTCGTGCTCAGGACCTGCGTGTCGCTGATCTGAACGGAGTGGTGCGTGGTGACGTCGTCATAGGCCTGTGAGGCCAGCGCGAATTGCCCGACGCCCTCGTTCTTCTGGTTCCAGTTGGTGTATTGGTAGCGAGCCGTCAACGTGTTATTGGGCGTGATCTGGTAATCGATGCGCGGGCTGAGATTGGTGCGCGTTTTCGGATTGGAAACCGTATCGCTGAAGGGAACCGGGCTCAAGCTATTGTCGAGAGTAAAGGCATTCACGATACCTTCGTCGGCGATATTGCGCCGGTCGGCGTTCACGAAGAAGGAAGCCTTCTTGCTCAGGGGTCCGCCGAAGTTTGCGCTGTATTGCTGTGACGAATAACTCGGAAAAGTTGTGGCGAAAGGATTACCGGTGTTGAAGGCGGAATCGTTTCCCATTACATAGAACTGGCCATGGTACTGATCCGTGCCGGGCTTGGTGAAGACTTCGATTCGCCCGTAGCCCAGCTTGTCGTACTGCGCCGAAAACGGATTCTGATTGATACGAATTTCGCGGATCGAAGACTTCGGAGGCAACTGGCCTCCGGTGAAGCCGTCGATATAGATTTCGCCGCCGTTTGGCCCCGCGGAGGGTCCTGCAAGCGCAGTGAGATCGTCCTGCAACTGATCGGGATCGTCGGACAGGGCATCGAGATCTTTGCCGCGAATGATGGTGGAACTGGCGTTGTTTTCCGCCGTTACATCAACGCTAGTGCCCTGTTCCTGGACCTGGACTTGCTGCTTCTGAACCTGGATCTCCAGCGGAATATTCAACAAGTGGTTCTCGGAGGCACTCAACGTTACCTGCTGCTGAAATGTCGAAAAGCCATCGGCTACCGCCGTGATCGTGTAGTTCCCAGGTGTCAATCCGTGGAGCTGATATTCGCCTTTGCTATTGGTGTCGGCGGTGAGCGTCTGGCCATCGGAGGTCATCACCGAAACTGTCGCTTTCGTTACTACCGCGCCAGAAGGATCGGTAACCTGACCGTGCAGGGAGCCACGCGTCGTTTGCGCGAAACTGAAACTTGCCGAAACCAGTAAGAGAATGATGGCAGTGATCAGTGTCCGACCGCGTTTCGCGGATCGAAAGAAATGCATTGCGTCTCCTGTACCACGACTTCTGCTAAGAATCACTGTGCCGCATCCGCACCACCGCTTGAATCGAGGCTCCACGGGGAAAGGGTCATGCCTCTAGCCGCGTCCGGGGAGGCGGTCAAGATAGGCTCGACTCCGCTGAGCAACGTAATCGCGGTCGGCGGCGCATCGCCTGTTCCTTCGGTGGAAACGATCATGACCGCGTCGCCCTTTTTCAGTTCCGCAAGGCTAACGGCCGGCGTGCGGCCCAGCATGCGTTGAAGGTCTGGCACTCCGCCATTTCCACTGCCGCCATTTCCGCCGCCTGCACTCCAGGCGTGGGATGGAGCGCCGGCCACGGCTGCCGCAGGCGGCTGCGCGGTCCCGCCAGCTCCGGGCGCACTTTGAGGCGAGATGCCTTTCAGTCGTATTGCGATGCGCTGAGCCATCATAACGGGGAGCTGGTGCATCTGTGAATCAGTTGTAACCTTCACCGTAATCGGTTTCTTCGTGACGAGATCCATCACGGTGAGCGTCTGGTCGCCTGCGTTCACAGCCTGCACGGTTCCAGCTATGTTCTTGAACGAGCCCGAAACGATCTCTTGCGCAGCGATCTCCGTACCGTCGGCATTCTTAGTACCACGCGCGCGAACCTGATCGCCGGGCTTGATTTCCGCCAGCGTGCTCTTCTTCGCATCGTCGAACTTCACAGAAGTTGGAGCGTATCTCCGGACAATGGTGTCTTTCGAAGCGCGAATCAATACCGACTTACTGGTTGGGCCGGAGCCCACGGTGATGGTGACCGTTCCGGCGGACATATCGACATCCTTCACAAGCCCGCCGACGCTGTTCCTTTGCCAATCTTCGCGTTGCTGCTGCTGTTTTTGAGAGATCGACGTCTGTTTCATCACGATGAGGAGTGAAGCATCGAGGCTCTTGCCATCGTCGGAGAGCTTGCCGCGCGCCAAGACACGATCGCCAGGCTGGAAATCCTGTAAATGAACTGGCTGGGCCGCCTTGAGGTCCTTCTGTCCAGGCTCCAATTGCAAAAGCCGCGCTGAATCCGCGACCGACACCGCGATCTCGCCGCCGGCGTCGCTGGTGATGACGAGAGCATTTCCGGCAATCGTTTTCACCGTTCCGACTGCTTTGCCGGCCGGCGCTGTTTGCGCGAACAGCGCGAGCGGGAGAAGGAAGACTCCGAGCAACAGATGAAGGCATCGAGTCCCGGCGCTCGTTCTCATATCACAGCACCTCAAATTGGTTTCGCTCCACGTGCCTCTCCCTCATAGACAGCGCAGCCTCGGGAAATTGGCCCGGTCACGCTTGCAGAAGATAGCAGGGGGAACTCTCTTTGTAATTGTATGTTCTTGGACGGATTCGCGTGATGCAAGGGGGGACACTACTCGGGCAGATTTACAAATTTTTACAAAGAGAATAGAGGCTGGGGAGAGACTACCGTTCTGGTTCGGAGGCGCTCGAAGCGTCGGCCATTTCTGCCGTCTTTACTCCAAGTGCCCGGCCGATCATGGTGTACTTGCCGACGATCCGGATGTCGGCTATGGCGTGGCTGGTGGTTTGCAGCCACATTCCGCCGATCGAACCGAAAGTCAAAGTCAGGTCTACGTCGCGCACCCACCACGAGGGCGACTTCGCTTCCTGACCAGCAATCTTATGGATGAGGTAGGTCTGGGCATCAACCCACGCTCTACCGTCAATCAAGCCCGAATCTTTACGAAGAGGATGCAGGCCGAGAACATAGGTCTCGTGCCCGTCCAGGAACTCGGTACCAAGAAAGGTGAAATCGTAGTTGTCGCGAGAAATCGCCGTGGGAGGATGCGGGTGGCTGCACTTCGACCATCCATTGGCCTCACTGTCCAACAATTTACTCACAACTTTCGATCCGCGCTCGCTGCCCTTGCTTTCCAGTATCTGGTACCCGTTGTTGCCGTGAGGGTCATAGACCAGTTCGGCCTTCACCTCGGCCATCGGTGTCGTATTTTGTTCACGGAACATCTGGTACTGGCGCAAAAGCCGGTACGAAGACCAGCGCAATCGGTTCTGATCGGCGGCTTCACGCAAATGAGTGACGATCGTATCCAGCGACGGAGCGCCGCTGGCAGGTACAGGTTTGGATTGCGCGCTACTTACGCTAGTTAGAGCGGCCCCAAGGAAAAAAGCGACAGCTGCGGATATGGTCCGATACAACTGGCCCGACAAGAAAACCCCCAGGGAAGCGGCGAAGAGTCCAATAGGTAAGTTAGAAGCTACGACTTGCGTTAAAGGTGATCTGTTATTTCGAACTTTAGCAAAAAACGTTTGTTGGATGGGGATATCGCGGAAAGAAAGACGGGAATCAGCCGGGAAATTTACTTACTGAGGGCAACTAACCGGCGGCGACCGCGGTTTTTGCGCTGCCTACTTCGCAATAGACATCCAGCAATCGGCGAACGGAATTCTGCCACGAGAAGCGTTTTACCTGCTCATAGCCGCTGTCCTTCAATTTATCGCGGAGGCCCTGATCGACGAGCACCCGGTGCAGGGCGCGCATGATCTCAAAAACGTTCTCGGGATTCACCATGACGGCCGCTTTTCCGACTACTTCGGGCAGAGAAGACGTATTCGACGTCACCACAGGGGTTCCGTGCGACATCGCTTCCAGTGGCGGAAGTCCGAATCCTTCATATAAGGATGGGAAAACGAAAATCTTCGCGGTGTCGTAGAAGATACGCAGCACGTCGATGGAAACGAATCCCAGGAAGCGCACATCGTTCTGCACGCCGCTCTTCACCACGGTGCGGCGAACATCGAGGTGACGCGAAACCTCGTCGCCGATGATGATGAGTTTCAGGTCCGGATACTTACCTTCTTTGGCAAGCTCCGTCTTCAACGCCGAGAATGCTTCGATAATGCGAACCAGGTTCTTCTGCGGACCGATGCGCCCGGCGTACAGCAGAAATGGATAGTTCACCTGGAAGCGTTCGGCAATGAACTGGCGCTCGCGCTCCGACGTGTGGCCCTGCAGGAAACGATCGTCGATGGCGTTATAGATGACTTCGATCTTTTCCGGCCTGATGTCGAATAGCCGCGCGATATCCATCTTGGTGAAATTCGAGACGGCAAGGATGCGTCCCGCATGCCTCAGCACCTGCTGAGTGGAGTAGTAATGCAGTGTGCGTTGCCAGCTGGCGCCGTTTTTCGCGCGATACATGAAGTCGAGCACATCGTGCACGGTAACCACGTAGGGGCAGCACAGACGCACCTGCGGCATCCAGAACAGCGACGGAATATGAACGAGATCGCATTCGTGGCGGCTGAGAATTTCGCGCAAGCCCAACCATCCAGCCAACGAGTTCACCGGCTTGGTAAAGCGAATCTTGTGAAAATTGGGCGGCAGATCGCCCATCTCACGAATACGGTCCCCTTCGCCAATGAGCAGGTAATCGTTCTGCCGATCAATCTTGCCCAGCGTTCGGACTACGTTGCGGATGTAGGTACCAACGCCGAAGTCGCCGATGGCCCGTATGTCGATCCCGATGCGCACGAAACTAGTGTATAGCGGGAACACCGCTTCCTTCGTCCGAATAGAGAGCAAACAAGTTAGAAGGAGATGTCTGGATCAAATTGGGCGCCGCCGTCCACCGCTGTTTCGCCGGAAGTACGAAAGTTTTCGTTGACACTACGAAATGCTTCGTAGTATTGTCTGCCACCATGAAATCGCCGGTCCACAAACCCACTGCTTCCGAATTGGAGATCTTGCACGTCTTATGGACGAGAGGTCCTTCGACGGTTCGGGAAGTGCACACTGCGCTCGCCGAAAAAAGAGAGATCGGATATACCACGGTGCTCAAGCTTTTGCAGATTATGACGGAGAAAGAGCTCGTGATTCGCAACGAGGATCAGCGGGCACACGTATACGAAGCGCGCCAGCCGGCCGATCGCACGAAGCGACAAATTGCGAGCGATATGCTGCAGCGTGTATTTGAGGGATCGGCGAGCGAGATGATGATGCACGCGCTCGCTGGACGGCAGACCTCGCAGAAAGAGCTGGAAGAATTGCGCCAATTGCTGGATGAGTTCGAGCGGAGGCAGAAATGAACACGCTTGCCCACTGGATTTCTCCCGAGACGATGCAGGTGCTGGGTTGGACGCTCGTCCATTTTTTGTGGCAGGGAGCGGTGCTCGCCGCCTTGCTGTGGTTCGCGCTGGCAGCGATTCGCAGCGCGTCGGGGCGATATGTTGCGTCGGTGATTGTGCTGGTATTGATGCTGGTTGCTCCTGTGTTTACGTTCGTGTCGCTTGTGGGCGAGACCGGCGAAACAAACGATGCGCCAAACGCCCGCCTGGTGCACTCAATTTCGACATCAGCGATGACCGCAACGCCCGCGTCGAGTCAAGAGACAAGGTCGAGCGCAGGAACGAACATCACTCCGTGGCTGGTGGAGGGATGGCTGATTGGAGTGGTTGCACTGAGTCTGCGAAGCGCAGGCGGGATGTTGCTGCTGGCGCGATTGCGCCGGCAAACTGCACGCGCGATTAGCGCACCTCTCAAAGATGCGTGCGTTGCCCTGCAGCAGCGGATGAGATTGCGCCGGATCGTCGAATATTGCGAGAGCCACGAGATTGCCGCACCTGCGGTGATCGGATGGCTCCGGCCGGTGGTTCTGCTGCCGGTCTCCGCTTTGACTCGTCTTTCGCAGGAGCAGCTCGAGGCGGTGATCGCGCACGAACTTGCGCACATTAAACGCATGGACGCGTTCGTAAATCTGTTCCAGATCTTTGTCGAGAGCGTTCTCTTCTATCATCCAGCAGTGTGGTGGGCGAGCCGCCGCATTCGAGTCGAGCGCGAACATTGCTGTGACGACGCGGCAATCGCCGTTTGTGGAGACCGCCTGGCATACGCGCGAGCCCTCACGTTGATGGAAGGCTGGCGCGGGGTGCCCCGCATGGCTTTGGCAGCGAATGGCAGTTCGCTTAGCGCACGCGTAAAACGGCTCTTGGGAGTGGACACATTTCACGGTACACGCGCGCTGGGTTTTGCCGTCGGCCTGATGTGCCTGGGCGTGGCGCTGCTCGCCAGTACCGCTCTGCTGGACATCGCTCCAAAAGCTTCGGCAGCCGCACCCGAACTCTTCACGGCTCCCGCGCAGCAACTAGACGCGCAGAAGGCAGCTCCGACGCCAGCGGTGGACTCGCAAATTGAAATCAGCGAAGACACTCAATTGGTAGTCGCTCAAGAGACGCAAGCCCAAGTAGTCACTCAGGCGAGGGAAGAGAAGAGCACGGGATCTTACATCGATGGATTGAAGGCCGCCGGGCTCACAGACCTGAGCGTGGATCAGTTAGTTGCGCTCAAGGTGCAGGATGTGACGCCAGATTACGTTCGCGAATTACGCGCGGCAGGAGTGGAACTCTCGCCGGAGCGAGTGATCGCGCTCAAAGTTCAGGATGTGACGCCGGAATACGTCCGCGAAATGAAGGCACTTGGTCAGCAGACGGAAGCAAACAACCTGGTGGCGATGAAAGTCCAGGACATAACGCCGCAATACGTGCGGGCGATGCAAGCCGCTGGACTGAGCTTTGACACCGGCAAACTGATCGGCATGAAAGTTCAGGACATCACGCCCGAATACATCCAGCAGTTGCATACGCTCGCACTCAATCCTTCGGCCGATGAGGTGATTGCTATGAAGGTGCAGGACATCAGCCCGGAGTACGTTCGCGATATGAGGGCGGCTGGCCTGAATCCCTCGATCAATCAGTTGATTGCCATGAAGGTGCAGGACATTACGCCAGAATATGTTAGGGCCCTACAGCAGTTGGGACTCAAACTCACGGCGGATCAACTCATTTCGGCGAAGGTGCAGGACATCACACCAGAATTCATCGAGCGGGCGCAGCACCACGGCTTCCACGATCTGAACCTCGACAAACTGATTGAGCTGAAGAACCTGAACATTGTTTCCGGACAAGCGGAACTCTAACGGAGAAATTCTATGAATCGCAGAATCGCTATCGCTTTGACCTGTGCCGTCGCATGCGTGATTACGGGTGGGATCGCTGTGCGCGCGTCCGAAACGCAAAGCGGCAGCTGGACGATGCGGCGTGCGGAAACTCCGGGAAAAGTCTACTTCGGATTGATTCAGCATCGGCACAATGGAGAGTCGCAACACGAGTCGGATTGGCCGATCGCCGCTTTCTCGGGGCTGGATCTTTCTAAGCCGGGCCGACAAGATGTGCGCTTCACGATTGCGAGAGACGCCGGCCGCTTCGATTGCGAAGGATATCTCAGTAACGGTGAAGGCGCTGGCGTCTTTCACTTTGTGCCCGATGCGAAGTATCCCGCGGAGATGAAAGCGCTGGGTTTCGACGACCTGGACGACGAGAAGCAATACGCGATGGCGGTTCAGGATGTGAGTCTGGCGTTCGCAAAAGAGATGAAGGGCGAGCACCTGGAAGATCTGGATACGGACAAGCTGGTCGCATTCCGGATCTTTGGCGTGTCGCACGAATTCATCGCCGAGCTGCGCCAGGCTGGACTGGGCGCCACGGACAGCGACAAGTTGATCGCCTTCCGCATCCACGGCGTGACTCCGGAGATGGTGCGGCAGTTGCGCGATGCTGGCTACAAGCCCAACGAAGATACGCTCATTGCGATGCGAATTCATGGCGCAACACCAGAGTGGATGAATCAGCTGAAGAGAGACGGATACGACCACGTGGATTTAGAACAACTGATTGCATTTCGCATCCACGGCGTGTCGCCCGAATTCATCGAGAAGTTACAGAAGCTTGGGTATTCGCATCCTGATCCCGACCAACTCGTCGCGATGCGAATTCACGGCGTGACGCCGGAGTTCGTCGCCCAGATGCGGTCGCGTGGAATGCAAAATCTGAGCATCGACCAACTGGTGGAGATGCGAATTCACGGGCTGGACTGAAGCTTAACGCAATGCTTTGCCAGTAGTGGTCAGCACCAGTTTGCCGTGTTTCACGCCGCGCATGGCAAGCATGTGATCGGCTAGATGTTTGATCTCGCCACTGCGGCCCTTCATGATTACCACTTCCAGGCAATTGTCGTGGTCCAAGTGAACGTGCGTAGCGGCGAGCACGTTGCCATGGGAGTGATGTTGGAGCTCCGTTAGTTTGTTGGCGAGATTCGGGCGGTGATGGTCGTAAATCATGGAGAGCGTGGCGACGACCTGGCGGTTACTGTCGACCTCTTCTTCGATGAGGCTCTCGCGAATCAGGTCACGAATTGCCTCGGAGCGATTCTTGTAGCCGCGCCGCGCGATCAGGCTGTCGAACTGCTTCAGTAAGTCCTCTTCCAGGGATACTCCGGTCCGCGTCAACTCAGCCATATTGCGTCTCCCAGTGGTGGTTCGCCCAGTCGATTGTGCAGAAAACTATACCGTACGTCCAGAAATGCCACGTTTGGTATTCACACTGACGAGTGACATGCAACCGTGCTACGATTTCTGGAATCGTGCTACAGGTATAGTAGTGGTGCGATCGGACTCTCGCGCGCCTCTGCGCGACTATCCTAATGACGAGTTTACCCAACCTGTTCGCCGTTGTCGGACTCGGATTCCTCCTGGGGATGCGGCACGCGACTGACCCCGACCACGTCGTCGCCGTCACCACCATCGTAAGCCGTCAGAACAGCATTCGCCATGCTGGCCTGATTGGCGCTTTCTGGGGACTCGGCCATACGTTCACGATTCTGGTGGTCGGCGCATGCATCATCGTTTTCAACCTGGCGATTCCGGTAAAAGTCGGGCTGGCAATGGAACTCGCGGTTGGTCTCATGCTCATTCTGCTTGGCGTGTTGAACCTCGCCGGGATCACGCAATGGATCACCGACAGATTTACTCCCGGACATACTCACGCCGAGGTTGTGCATTCCCATCCGCATCAGCACGGAGCGCAGCGTCACGAACACGTGCATGCGCATGCTCCAGAAGTTCACATGCATCTGGAAGAACCGCCTAAGGGGCGCTGGTCGCAGGCACTGCAGAAGATCGGCCTATATCAAATGCTGAGACCGTTGGCAGTCGGGATCGTGCACGGACTCGCAGGCTCGGCGGCGGTGGCTCTGCTGGTACTGACCACGATTCGCGATCCGCGTTGGGCGGTTACGTATCTGCTGGTCTTTGGCGTGGGAACGATTGCCGGAATGATCGTGATCACTATGGCGATTGGCGCGCCCTTTGCGTACACGGGGAAGAAGTTTACTTCCTTTAATCGTGGGCTCGCGATCGTCTCCGGCGTGGTCAGCGTTGCATTTGGCGCGTTCATCTCTTTCCAGATTGGATTCGTGGACGGCCTGTTCACGTCTCATCCGCACTGGACTCCACACTGAAAACGTAACGTTTGCATTCAGGCACTAGGGTAGCTGGTAGCTAGTCGGCAGAATCTGGGTTGTGGGTATTACGATTTATAAATTTGTGTTACCGATCAAAACAACCATATTGAGATACGCACGTGAAACCTCAAAACTCAAAACAGTTCTGGTTGGTACTGGTGGCGATTCTCCCCATAGCCGTAAACTCCGTTGCCGCACAAATTGGCGGACCTGCCCTTGATCCGCAAAGCGCGCCTGTGTCGGAAGCAAAGGTTGAGCTGCCCAATTCTGACAAAGGTAATCCGCCTCAGCTATCAGGAACTGTGGTTGACACGTCTGAAGCAGTGATTGCCGGGGCTACCGTGCAGGTTCGAAGAGCGAACGGTACTGTACAAAAGACGACACAGTCGAACACGAACGGCTCCTTCAGTATCTCTGGACTCTCGGCAGGGAATTATCAACTCGTGGTATCTCATCCCGGTTTTGAAACCACGGAAATCCCGGTCGCCCTGGCGACCAGCGAGCCGCCGGTCGCGCTGCGCATCGCCCTGGCTGTGGGCTCCGTGAGCGCTACCATAAACGTGCAGGGCCGGCAGGACAGCCTCATTGGAATTGCCGATTCCGCCACTCAGGGAACGGTGGGTGCAACGGAAATCCAAGAGCGTCCGATTCTTCGTTCGGGAGAAGTCTTGGAGACGATTCCCGGTGTCATCATCACGCAACACGCCGGTGGCGGTAAGGCCAACCAATATTTTCTTCGCGGTTTTAACCTCGACCACGGCACGGATTTCGCCATTTTCCTCGACGGTATGCCGCTCAACCTGCCTTCGCATGCGCACGGCGAGGGATACGCAGACATGAACACAGTCATCCCGGAGTTTGTGGAGCGGGTGGATTTCCGGAAGGGCCCTTATTACGCTGACGTGGGTAACTATGGCTCGGCTGGGTCGGCCCATCTGGTATTTTTCAAGACGCTACCCCAGAACTTCTTCATCGTCGAAGGCGGCATGTATGGCTTTGCCCGGGCCGTTTTCGGCGCATCCCGAAAGCTCGGTTCGGGCAGCTTGCTGTACGGCGGAGAAGCTTACTATGACGACGGTCCATGGACCCATCCGGATGCTTACCACAAATTCAACGGCCTTCTAACCTACAGCCTGGGCGGGGACGCCAATGGCTTCAGCATCACGGCCCGTGCTTACCATGGAACATGGCACTCGAGCGATCAAATCGCCGATAACGCCGTGCCCCTCGTTGGATTCTTCGGCACACTGAATCCGACTGACGGTGGTAATTCGCAGCGTTATAGCTTGCAGGCCGAATGGCATCGTCAAAACGCAAATTCCCAAACGCAAATTATGGCCTACGGGTTTCATTACGATCTCGACTTGTTTTCTGATTTCACTTACTACCTGACAGACCCCGTCCGTGGCGACCAGTTCGAACAGCAGGACAGGCGTTGGGTGGCCGGGCTGGACGCGCGCCACACGATCTTCAGCCAATGGTTCGGGCATAAGGTGGTAAACACGTTCGGCCTGCAGCTCCGCAACGATTGGATCAACAATGGCCTTTACCAGGACGAAAATCGCGTGCGCGTGGACAAAACTGATTCCTCCACCGGCAACACTTTGCCCGCGACTACGCAAGCGGATCGCTTTACCGATACACAAGTGGGTTTTTACGCGGAAAATACAATTCAGTGGGCGGAAAAGTTTCGTACGGTCGCCGCCGTGCGGGGCGACGTACAAAACTTTGATGTCACAAGCTTGGTTACCGCGGCCAATTCCGGTACGGCCACCAAGGCGCTCCCTAGCCCAAAACTAAGTTTGATTTTCGGCCCGTGGTCCAATACTGAGTTCTATGTACAGGGCGGATTCAGTTTTCACAGCAACGATGGGCGTGGCACAACGCAGACGGTGGAACCGGTCTCCGGGGAAAATCCTTATCCCAATACTCCCGCTACGCCGATCCCTGCCCTGATCCCAACCAAAGGCGCAGAAGTCGGCGTGCGCACTCTGGTCGTTTCGCATCTGCAGAGCACTCTCTCGTTCTGGTATCTCCACAGTGCTTCCGAACTGCAGCAGTCCGGCGACACCGGAGGCACAACGGCTTCCAAACAGCCCAGCAACCGCTATGGCTTCGAATTCGCGAACTACTACACGCCACTGAAACGTTTGGCCTTTGATTTTGATCTCGCGGATTCCCGCGCACTCTTTACGACAATCGATGAAGATGATGCCGCGCCCGACAGTCCCGGTGGCAGATGGGTGCCGGAAGCGGTCGGTTTAGTAATTTCCTCGGGCATCACGCTGCACGATCTCAACAAGTTTTCGGGGAGTTTGCGCCTGCGCTACTTTGGCCCGCGCGATTTGACGTCCGACGCAATTTATCGTTCAAATGCAACGGCGTTGCTCAACGCGCAGTTCGGTTATCAAATTAACAAGACATGGAGCATTTCGGCCGAATGTTTGAATTTGCTCAACCGTCGTGATCACGACATTGACTACGCCTATGAGTCCCAAATAACGCCAACAGCAGCGCCAGCATTCACCGACGTTTTCCACCCTGTCGAGCCGTTTCAGGTTCGATTCGGGTTACGCTTCCGGTTCGAATAGGCTGAAATCGTATGCGTCGTTGAGTTGGACGTACTACTTCAGAAGGTGAAGTGCGCTTGTGTGCGGATCACATTGCAAACAGAACAGGAGCGAAGGTCTACGCCGGGAGGCGCGCAGGCCATGTCGCTCCGACCTTTTCTTTGCAATTCGTCTGCAACTATTTGTAAAGGCCTTAGGGTTATGCAGCTCGCTTGATATCCCGGTCGCGAGCTGTGCGTTCGAGCTCGACCTGCTGACGCCGAATCGTATCGCGCACCGTCTCGACGTGGTCTGACCCTTCTACGCGGATCACTACTTCCTCGGCGACATGTGCAGTCTTGTTGATCACTGCCTGCTCTGCCGTCTCGGTGATTTCGAATGTCTTGTCGGACCAGTCGACGTCTTTAATGAGTCCCGCGTCAGTGACCGGGCGCCGCATCATTGCAGCATGCTCTTCATGCAGCGTGACCTGTGACTCCACCGGCTTTTCGACGATGAAACGGCGGATGCGCGCTTTGCCGATTTCGACTACGCGCTTGCCCACGTCGAGTTGTTCTTCGGCCAGACGAAGGACTTCTTCGGTCGGCGCCTTTCCGGTCCCCATTGTGGGAGTCGAAACGGTCTTCTCGCTCGACAAGCCGTAGCTGGACGCGCGTTCCTTGACATCTACCGGGCTATGAACATCGAGAATCTTCATGGCGCGAGGAATCTCGGTGTCTTGCGCGCGGAGTGTCAGAAGCGCGCCACCCGACTCGATGGTACGGCTATAGACCGTGCTTTCGCTGTCGCCGACATTGCGGCCAAAAAGCCGGCGCCATATGCCTGCTTCGCGAACTTCCGCGGCACTCAGAGTGTCGCGATTCAACAAGCTGATATCGCCGGGAGGAAATCCCGAAGCTTCAAGGGCGCGAGCTGCGTCTTTCGCTTTGCCTGCCCTATCGTATGCAGCCACAATTTTTTCGTAAGCCATCATCTCTCCTTCGTGTTGTCACACTTCAATCATTAGTAGTTTGAGGTTCGGTAAGTTACCGGGATTTGATCGGTCGGTGGGTAATCACCGCTTCTTGAGTATGGACATTCACGCGCTGGTGATCTGTGTGCGATACGCGCACACGTCGAATGCGAATTTCCTCCTTCAATATGAGTTGTCTCTCGATCTTCAGTACTTCCTCGACCACGGGAATGACGAGCGTGTCACCTTCCATGCGAGTTTCTGCCGATCGGTCTAAAGGCCTGCCAACGGGAATTCGCTCAATCTCTATGGTTTCGCGCGTAAGGGCTTGCGTCACCACGACCTCTCGCTCTCGGGTGACCGCGGATACGCGTACACATCTGGTTGCAATCCGGCGTTTCGAAATCGAAAGTTCTTCACAGCAGAGCGGGACGACAATCTCCCGTTCCTCGCTTGTCGAGTCGCGTGCCATTGGACCGTCAGCTCCCGTTAGGAGCATGCAACTGCTCCGCTTCTTTGTGGTTGTTGTTTGCTTTGTTGACGCGGCGCGTGGCCTTTGGAGATGCCCATGTTTATCGGAGAAGCTCGAATTCGAGAGGAGAAGAATTTGCGCGGAGAAGGCGCACTCACGGCAGCAGGTTGCGATGCGCCCCGAAGAAAGCAACAACCTATTGCTCACGCCGCATCAGTTCATAAATCCTTTCACCGGCATTATCAGGAGTTCGTCATGGCAGTCTCTCAATACCTGCGACCAGAGAGTCTTATCGATGCGGTGAAGAATCACTTCACGCCGGATGTAGTGCACAAGGCGAGTTCATTTGTTGGAGAGTCAGAATCTTCGACCCGGAGCGCCCTGAACGCTGCTGTGCCCAGCGTACTGGGCGGATTGGTCAACACAGTGTCTTCTCGCGACGGCGCCAACACTGTTTCAGCCCTCGTTCGCAATGGCGGATACGACGCGGCGGCTGAGAGTGCCTCTTCGCTTTTCAGTGGTGGAAGCGCCACTAACAATATGATGGGAGCGGGACAGCAGCTATTAGGAAAGATCTTCGGCAATAGAAGCTCATCGGTCGCCGATGTAATTGCAAAGTCATCGGGCGTGAGTTCGGCTTCGGCTACAAAGCTGTTGTCCATGGCTGCGCCACTTACGCTGGGTGTTCTGGGGAAAATGAGCCCAGGGCAAGATTCTGCCAGCCTCGCGAACACGCTCCTGCATGGGCGATCGGAGATTATGGCGGCAGCACCAGCGGGGTTGTCGCAAGTGCTGGGCGCCGGATCGACTGATATACGCTCGGACGTCATCCGTGAATCCGAAGTGAGCGCCCCGGTAAGCATCAACCGTTTTGTCGAGAGCGAACCGGTGAGAGAGCCGGTACCGGTGGTCACTGAGCCCCCCGCGGCACGGGGCATGCGCTGGCTTCCGCTGTTGCTGATCGCCCTGGCCGCAGCCGGATTGCTCCTCTATTTGCGAGGAAGGTCAGCACAGCCGCGAAATGCCGCAACTGAGGCAGTTCAGCAGGTCGGAGAAACAGCCGCGGTGAATTTGCCCGGAGGACGCAGTATCTCTGTGCCTCGCGGATCGATTAATTACGCGCTCGCCACTTTTCTGGCTGATCCATCGGCCGGGCCGATGCCGAAGACGTTCGTATTTGACAATTTGAACTTTGAATCCGCTACTACTCAATTAACGCCCGAATCGACCGGAACCGTGAACAACTTGGCGGAGGTGTTGAAGGCATACCCGAACGCGCGCGTGGAACTGGTTGGACATACGGACAACACGGGCGCTCCGGATTCGAACCAAACGCTCTCACAAGATCGTGCGAACGCCGTGAAAGCAATGCTCGTGAGCCAGGGAGTGAATGGCGATACCGTCGCGACGAATGGCTATGGGCAAACTCGTCCAGTGGCAACCAACGATACGCCCGAAGGCAGGGAGCGCAATCGACGTCTTGAACTGAACGTAACGAGCAAGTAGCTCCTGCGACCGCAGTTCTCGGGCGGGAATACGACGTACGTGGTGGTCAATGCCCGCCCTAATCGAAGACCATCGGAGTCCGCGCGAATACGCTAAGCGCACATTACTTCGCACGACCCTCAATCCGGATGTCTCATGTCTTGCGCTCCGAACGCGGCTCGCTCTTTTTGTTCTGAGCTATAATGCGCCGCATCGTTGAACGTCTTTCCGGCTGTCGGTAAGGACCCGATCCATGATCATTCGGACGCCTCAAGTATCACTTGTGTTGGCAATGATCTTCGTCGCGGGTACTCTGGCGGCGCAGGGTCGTTTAGGTGAGATCGCTGCTCCGTCCAATGGAACACCCCCCTTTGATGTTTCGAAAGTGGATATGACGATGCTGAGCTGGCAGGCTGAGAGGGGACTTAGTCCCCTGGATGCCCCGTCGCTCAACGTCTCGAAACTGGATCTCAAGGCCCCCGACAAGGCGAGACGCGAATATGACAAGGGGTTCCAACTCTTGAGCCGGAAGGATTATCCAGGCGCTGTGCCGCACCTTGCGGCCGCCATTTCCATATATCCGGATTTCGTGGCGGCGCACAATGCGCTGGGTTCTTCTTATTTGGGCCTGGGCGAGAGAGAACGTGCCCGCGATGAGTTTGCTAAAGCGGTTTCACTCGACGATCACTTACCCATTTCTTATGCGAATCTCGGTTGCGCAGAGATGGCACTGCAACACTATCGCGCTGCCGAAGAGGCAGTTCAAAAGGCGTCTTCGATCGCGCCTCTTGATCTGCAGGTCCTGGCAGCTCTGACGTATGCCCAGCTCATGAACCACGAATATGCTGCCGCGATTGCCACGGCTAATCGCGTGCACGCGCGCAAGCACAAAGGGGTCGCAATCATACACCTCTACGCCGCTGCTGCATGGGATGGCCAGAGCAATCTGGAAGAAGCACGAAGCGAGTTGCAGACTTTCTTGCAGGAAGACCCAAAGTCTCCGGCGGCCGACACGGCTCGCGAGCTCTTGAAGCAGGTCGAGCAGGACCAATTGAAGCCAAAAGCGCAGCCATCAGTCGAGCAGAAGGCTGCGCCCGTTGTCGCGGTTGCTTCACCGACTGCGCCAGTAGCACCTTCTTCGCAGGCTACATCGGCCTCAAACGCACGAACGCTATTGGAGGAATCGAAGGAGCGGCAGCAGATCACCGAGGCCGAAGCAATGTGCTCGGGATGCGAGCGCGCGGCTTCGCAGAATTCTGCCAAGGACGCCGTCGCGGGCGATCCAAACAAGCAGGCTGAGGGCGTCGTGCATCGTGACAGCGGTTGGACCTTGCGGAGTGCGGTTGATGAGGTTGCGGTCCTTTTTGCAGCTACGGATCACGGAAAGTCGGTGCCCGACCTCACGCCCGCGGACGTCGTGATTCGTGATGACCGAAGAGCCCCAGCGACCATCACCGGCTTCCTCAACGAAAGACAATTGCCGTTACGTCTCGGAATTGTCATCGATACCAGCGGATCCGTTTCCGGTCGGTTCTCTTTCGAACAGGCTGCTGCCAGCGACTTCCTGCAGAAGGTCATGGTCGACCCAAAGGATCTCGCGTTCGTGGTCGGATTCTCCAACTCTATTCTGCTGGTCCAGGACTTCACCGCGGACCAGAACCAGATATCCCACGCGATCGGTCTGCTTGCACCTGCCGGCGGGACCTCACTTTGGGATGCCGTAAGCTTCGCCGCCGACAAGCTTGCGAGCAGGCCGGAAGAAATGCCAGTTGCCAGAATGCTCGTGGTCATCAGTGACGGTGCGGACAATTCCAGCAGTGGGACCCTTAAAGAGGCAATCGAAAGCGCCGGTCGTGACGAGGTTATTGTCTACGCCGTGAGCACACGGGATGAGCGTGACGCCGCCACGGCCTTCGACGAGAGTTTCGTAGGTGACCACGCGTTGAAGGTCCTGTCCGAGAGTACCGGAGGAACCGCTTTTTTCCCCGGCTCGATCCGCTGGCTCGATCATGGCCTCTCGGAACTTCAACAGGTAATCCGCGGTCGCTATCTGGTTTCCTACAAGCCTGAGGAGTTGCAACAGGACGGACGCTATCGCTCCATCGACATCGGCGCCAACAAGGCTGGCCATAAGCTGCGGATCTACGCGCGCAAAGGCTACTATGCTCGCTCTAGCCTGAACAACTAAGTGGAATGCCAAAGGATAGGGCGATCATCCCGAGTAAGAGATTGCCTTGCTTTGCGCAATCCCGAATCGGGATGTCTCGACTCTCGCTCTCTGTGTGGTTCAACTGTCCCGCAGCTGTTTCCCTCTTCGTTACGCGAACAAGTGCGACAGGACGCCATCCGAATAGTTAAAATGTACATTCCTGCGGTACGAGGGCCAAGTTTGGCGGCTGGGTTCCAGCTCCTGAATTCCACCTCAGTTTTATTTTCACTCATAAATACTAAGGAGTCGTTCATGGCAAAGAAGCGCGTAGGCATACTCACCGGAGGCGGCGACGTCCCCGGACTGAACTCGGTGATCAAGTCGGTGGTCTACCGAGGGGCTGAAATCGGATGCGAAGTGATCGGCATCCGCCGGGGCTGGGAAGGATTGACGCATGTCGATCTGAAAGATGCGGCCAGCAAGGCGCGGTACATCCTGCCTCTCAACCGCGAGAACACACGCACTATCGATCGCACGGGCGGCACCTATCTGCACAGCTCGCGCACCAATCCCACCAAGATGAAGAAGCTACCCCCGGTTCTTCAAGGACAGAAGTTTGAACCTAAGGAATCGACGAAGAAGGGCGTGACTAGCACGGTGTTCGATGTGACGCCGGCAGTGCTGAAGAATATCGAAGCGCTCGGACTCGATTACCTGGTGGCGATTGGCGGTGACGACACTCTGAGTTATGCCGCGGAACTGGATCGCCAGGGCATGAAGGTCATGGCCGTGCCGAAGACCATGGACAACGACGTTCGCAACACCGAGTATTGCATTGGATTTTCGACGGCGATCACGCGCGCGATGGATGCGATTGAGCGCCAGCGCACGACCGTTGGCTCCCACGAGCGCATCGGCATCTTCCGCGTATTCGGACGGGATGCCGGCTACACCGCTCTTTACACGGCGTTCGTGACGGCAATCCGCTGCTGCATCCCCGAGTACAAGGTGGACTTGAAGCACCTGATCGAGCTGCTGATCAACGACAAGAAGAATAATCCCAGCAACTATTCGCTGGTGATCCTTTCCGAGGGCGCCGAGTGGGAAGGCTACAAGGTAAAGGAATATGGCGAGGCAGATGCGTTCGGCCACCGCAAAAAGATGAGCGTGGCAGAAGACTTGAGCGACGAGATCAAACAGGCCAGCGGGGATGAGACGGTGGTCAGCGATTTGACCTACGATCTGCGTTCGGGCAGCCCGGATTTCGTGGATCGACTGGTGGCCGTCACCTTTGCAAACATGGCGATGGACGCACTGAACGAGGGGAAGAGCGGACTGATGTCGGCGATCAACGGCGGTTGCTACGCGATGGTGCCGATCCCTGATCCGAAGCTCGGCCCACGCAAGGTTGATATCGCCTCGATGTACAACACCGAGCGATACCGTCCAAAGTACGACCACAAGCTGGGGTTACCGATCTTCCTGACAAGGTCGTAAAGCGAAACAAATCCCCACTCAAGCCGGGTGCCCCACCCTTTAGCCTTCTTTTGGCGTAAGGGTGGGATGCCCTCAAAGAAACAGGTTCAGTACACGCGGCGGAACATGCGATTCCAGCGCGTCTCATCGACGAAATGCACGATCACGTGCGCACCGTAAGCGATCCGGTCAGAGATGCTCTCTTTCAGATACTCATCGCGCGGCGTCTTAAAGCTCCAATAAATGAACAGCGGTGATCCGACGATATTCTCGCGCGGAACGAATCCCCAGTAGCGGCTATCGAGGCTGTCATCGCGGTTATCGCCCATAGCGAAATAGCTATTGGGCGGCACCACGAGGTCATCGCCCTGGGTATGCTGTGGGAGAGCCGTGCGCCAAGCCGCAGTGAGCTGATCTTCTGGACCAGGGACGACGGCAGGGAAGTCGTCGCGATACGGATCGTAGTTACCGAGACTGTGAATGACGTAGGGCTCACTCTGTCGAACTCCGTTGACGTACAGAACGCCATCCTGGAGATGCAGATGGTCGCCAGGCACGCCCACGGCGCGCTTCACGAGATGCAGATCGGGCTCGCGGGGCTTGTAGAAGACGATGATGTCGCCGCGGCGGATCTGGCGATAAGGGATCAGCGGCATCCATGACGTGCTGGGTGCGACGGAGATGCGGCTGACGAAAACGTGGTCTCCAACGAGCAGCGTGTTTTCCATGGAGCCGCTGGGGATCGCAAATGCTTGCAGGCCGAAGGTGATCACGAAAATCAGGCACACGGCCATCACGGCGTAGGCAGCTATGGTCTGCGCGGTGGTTTCTTTGGGCTTGGAAACTGGGGGTTTGTTACTCGGCTTTAATGATCCGGTCATCCTTGTTGAGTATCCCATATGCGCGCTCGCGCAGAGTGCCGGGTGCCCCGTCCTATTCGCCTTCATTTGGCGAAAGGGCGGGGTCAGGTACACGTCACTTCGCCGCTGTTTCCAGCCCTTTGTCGTACATCGATCCGTAAATCAGGTACTGGCGTGTGGGGTTACTCGGATAACTGACGGTGACTGCTTGCACCTTGCCGCCTTTTCCTGTCTTCGCCGTCAGCAGCGGATTAATGCCCGCCCAGTACGTTGGCAGGTCGAGCGCCTTATATCGCGCAACGACCTGATCGCGCACCTTGGGATCGAAGTGCACCCCGTATTTGTCCACCAGCGCCTTGATGGCGTTGTAATCGCCCTCGGCCTTGATGCGCATGATCTCCGCCAGCAGTTCGCCTACGCCCTCGTGCATCTTCTTATAGTCGGTGACCTCGACGTAGGTCTTGCCGTCGCGATCGAACATGCGGATGGCGCCCGTCTTATCCATGACATAGTTGGCGATCAGCGCACGATTGCGAGCGTGATCTTCTTCGATGGTATCGCCGTGCGGAATGCGGCGAAGCTGCGTGAGCATCACCAGCGCCTGGCTATCGTACATAGCCTTGGCGACTTCCTCCTGGTTCGAGACCAGCCCGAGTTCCGTCAGCTTGGGATCAAAGGCATTCCACAGCGACATCAGATCGGCGCGCGCTTCTTCCAGCGTCGAGAAGTATTCCTTCAGCTCGGCTTCCGAGCCATTCTTCAGGCGCGGGCTCAGCTTACCGGAGCCATGTCCGATCACCTCGTGCATGGCGGTGTGCAGTTCTTCAGCTTCCTGTCCGTACTTGATGCCGCGGGCGACGACTTCGGGCGTCGCGCCAAATTCGCGGATTGGCTTATGTTCAGTCGCCTGGTCGAAGGCGCGGCTGGCCGCGGTGAACAGATAATTCTTGCTGCCGTATGCCTCGCGAATCTCGTTTTCGTTCGGCAGATTGTCACCAATCGTGTTGACGTGGAAGTCGCCCGTTTCGATGAGCGTCTCGACGGCCTTGACCGTAGGCGGCGTGAATTGCGTCTTCTTATACTGATCGGCCCAGGGAGCGTGCTTCTCGAAGTATGCGGCGTTGGAGGCAAGCGCTTCCATCTTCGCGGTCAGCGGCTTGTCGGTCACCGTGACGAAGCTTTGCGAGCTGCCCTTCTGGCCGGCGGCATCGCGGTAAACCTCGATGAAGCCGTTGTCGAAGTCGACGGTGGGATTGTTCTGTACCCAATCCTGACCGAACTTGAGCCAGTCTGCGAATTCGCCCGTCTGGTAGAAGCGGATAAGATCGCCAATGACTGCCGCCTGTTTGGGATCGGCAACTTTCTGAGCGTTCGCAAGCGCCTCATTGGCCTTCTTCAAATACACGGCGTAGAGACCCGGGGGCACCGAACCGTCAGACGTTCCCGCGCGATACACCGCTTCTTTCAGCTGACCATCTGCGCTCTTCACCACGCGCGAATTCAGCGGATACTTCGCTTTGAAATCCTTGAGATCGGCGAGAGTGACGCCGTCATAGAAAGTGTTAGCGCTGGCCTGGATAATGTCCTTGCCACCCTGTGGACTTTTGGCAGTGTTCATCGGCTCGAAGTTCGGATCGAAGAGCGATGCCTTCAGACCCGACACTTCTTTGGCGACGGCATCAGGCGAGGCAAGCGCAGGCTGGTCGGCGTAAGGCGTGCGGAAGGCGCCATTCTTAAAGGCCTGGTCAGCGGCCTTCGCCAGTTCCTGGAATCCGAAATCAGGAAGGAACTTCTGCGACGTTTCCGCATTGTGATTGCCGCGGTTTGCCCAGAAGAGCTTGGCGAAGTCGTTGATCTTCTTCATGGTCGCAGGATCGATGCCCTGCGGATGCGCGACGATTTCTTCAAGCAGCCGCTTCTGGCGGATACCGTACGCCGAAAGCTGATCGTAAATGATCGGATCGATGGCGATGGATGCCTGCGAGAGCCAGTAGGCGAGTTCCTTCTGTTTCGGATCGAGCGAATTGAAGCTCTCGGCATGCAGCTGTAGGAAGCCGGTATTGCCGACGCGATCGACAAGAACATTGGCGGCTGGAGCTGTGGGCTTCGAGGAAGTGGACGCAGGCGTTTGCGCCAGCGCAGGCAGTGCAAACGAAATCAATGAGAGCGCAATGAGTGGGCGAATGCCAGACATGTCTGGACACCTCCGAAGGGTGCGGGTGCTGTGTCACTGGAATGGTAAATGACCGGAGGAGGGTAGGCGAAATTGTGGGTCAGATAGCAAGGCAGCCGGGATAGGCTGCCTCACATGAATCGTGACTCTAACTGACGGCGACCGGTGACAGCGCCCGTGCCCGTCGCTCCGCGTACAGCGGGAAGTGATCCGCCAGCTCATGCACCTGACGACGGATGCGCGCGAGTTGCGCGGCGTCGGTGCGATGGTCGAGGGCATCGGCGATCCAGCGTCCGATCTGGCGGAACTCACCTTCCCTCATGCCGCGCGTGGTGAGCGCCGGAGAGCCCAGACGGATGCCGCTCGGCTTCATCGGAGGATTGGTGTCGAACGGAATGGCGTTCTTGTTCACCGTGATGGCCGCCTCGCCCAGCGCCTTTTCGGCTTCGCTGCCCAGCATGCCTTTGGAGAAAACATCCACGAGCATGACGTGCGTATCCGTGCCGCCGGAGATGATGCGGTAGCCTTCCGCCTGCAGAGTTTCTGCGAGGACCTTGGCGTTGGCAACAACCTGGCGCGCGTAATCTTTGAAGTCGGGCTGCATGGCTTCGAGGAAGCAGACGGCCTTGGCCGCGATGATGTGCACGAGCGGTCCGCCCTGATCGCCCGGGAATACGGTCTTATCGATCGCCTGCGCGTAGTCCTGGCGGCTGAGGATCATGCCGGCGCGGGGTCCGCGCAACGTCTTGTGCGTAGTAGTTGTGACGATGTGCGCATGCGGAACCGGCGAAGGATGCACGCCGCCGGCAACCAGTCCGGCGAAGTGCGCCATGTCCACCATGTAGAGGGCACCCACTTTATCTGCAATCGCGCGCATGCGGGCGAAGTCGATGATGCGCGCATAGGCGCTGCCGCCACCGATGATCAGCTTGGGATGCTCGCGCTCGGCGATCTGTTCGAGTTCGTCATAGTCGATGGTCTCGGTGTCCTTGGTGACGCCGTAGGGAACAATGCGATACGTCTTGCCGGAAAAGTTCAGCGGATGCCCATGCGTAAGATGCCCGCCATGCGCGAGGTTCAGGCCGAGGATCGTGTCGCCCGACTTGAGTACCGCCCCGAGCGCTTCCATGTTGGCCGTCGATCCGGAGTGAGGCTGCACGTTGGCGTGCTCGGCTCCGAAGAGCTGCTTGGCGCGATCGCGCGCCAGATTTTCGACTACATCGGCAAACTCACAACCGCCGTAATACCGCTTTCCCGGATAGCCTTCCGCATACTTATTGGTAAAGACCGAGCCCATGGCTTCGAGCACAGCTTCGCTGACAAAGTTCTCGGAGGCGATCAGCTCGAGGCCCTCGTGCTGGCGGCGCTCTTCGTTGGCAATGGCGTTGGCTACGTCGGGATCAACTTCCGAAAGCGGGCGGGACATGCGGTTGTTCATAGAGGTCTCTCAGTTTATCAGTCAGTCAGTTCATCAGTATTTCAGTTTTTCAGCTGCCGGAGGTCCAGCTAAACGCAACTAGCTGCTGCGGTCCGCGACAGCCTCCGCCTTCTCGATGTCGCTGATCTTGTCGACACGGCGCGCATGACGGCCAGCGAGAAACGGAGTCTTCAGCCAGACGTCCACGATGCGTTGCGCCAGATCGGTGGCGGTGACGCGAGCGCCCAGGGTGAGCACGTTGGCGTCGTTGTGCTCGCGGCTGAGCTGCGCGTCGGTTTCACTGGTAACACGCGCGGCACGGATGCCGGGCACTTTGTTCGCGGCGATCGACATGCCGATGCCGGTCCCGCAGACCAGAATGCCGAGATCGGCACGATGGCCGGTGACGTCTTCACTCACCTTGACCGCGTAGTCGGGATAATCGACCGAATCAGGCGAGTTGGCGCCCTCGTCGAGGACCTCAATTCCCTGGCTTTGGAGGTGTTCCCTGATTTTCTGCTTGAGTTCGAACCCAGCGTGATCCGCCCCGATGGCGATCTTCATGGGGACATTTTACGCCTGCGAGAGGTTTTCACCACAGGGCGCGGGGAGGACGCAGGAAATCAATCTCTGCGTCCCCCACAAATTTATCCGCGATTATTTTCCGTTAGCCAGCCCGGATGCCACCGGTTTGGGATTCGGTGATTGCCGCTGCGAGTGCTGGTTAGCAAAGCTGATGCCAGCCTTTACTTCATCGATCGCCTGCTGCGTCAATTGCTGAGCCCGGGTGCGATGTCCGCCCTTATCGCGTTCGGCGGCTTCCAGTTCGGCCTTCGCGGCCTGCAGGTGCTCCAACGCGGCACGCATATGCGGCTGATTTTCGGCGACGAGGCTGGGCGTGATGAAGGCTCCCAGCAGGGTGAGCACAAGAATTCCCGCACACTTCGTGAATGTTTTCATTCGTTTGCTCCGGTCTGATTTGTACGGTTTCGTAGAGAATTCTGCGCTAACGCATGGTCTATAAAAAAGGGCGATCTTGGACGATGCATCAGCAACGCCAACGTACATGTACCCTCAGGCGGCGGGAAGTATTGTGAGCGGGCCGGGTTCCAGCCGATAATGCGCGGGGAAGATACTCGAAACAACGATACTCGAATCAGGAGGCCGACGTGAGTGCTGCCGGCACCGAAACACAGACGCAGAAGGTCTACAAGTTCATACAATTCGACACCAAGACGTTCGTGGCGAGGATCACGCTCAACCACCCGCAATATAACGTGCTGACGGTCCCGATGATGACCGAACTGGCCGAGGCCATTGAGAGCCTGAACGGCCGCGGAGACATCAAGTGCATCATGCTGGATTCGTCGCAGAAGACGTTTTCGGCGGGCATCTCGGTGGAAGATTCGCGCCCCGAGCGCGTGTTCCAGACACTGGACGCCTTCACCCGCGTATTCACGGCGATCAGCGAGATCTCGAAGCCGTTGATCGTGGCCGTGAACGGTCCGGCGATCGGCGCCGGATCGGAACTCGTGGCCTTCGGCGACGTGATCATTGCCACTCCGAACGCGCGCTTCGCGCAGCCGGAAGTGAAGATGGGCGTGTTCCCGCCATTTGCCGCCGTCATGCTGCCGCAGCTGATTGGACCGAAAAAGACGTACGAGCTGATCTTGACCGGCCAGGCGATCTCGGCCGAAGAGGGCTACAACCTGGGATTCATCAACCGCGTTGTCGCGGAAAAGGATCTGGACAAAACGATTGAAGAAGTACTGGCACGCATCAGCGAATTCAGTGCGCCCGTGCTGGAGATGACGAAGAAAGTGATCAGCACCACCATGGGATTGCCGCTGGAAGTGGCGATGAAAAAGTCACAGGGCATTTACCTGAACCAGTTGATGGACCTGGAAGATGCGCAGGAAGGCCTCCGCGCGGTGCTAGAGAAGAGAAAGCCGGTCTGGAAGAATCGGTAGTTGGCAGTTGCGCTCGGCCTCAGAACACCAGAATTATGTCACACGGAAAAGAGCCAATTTCAGACCAAATCAAGCAACTCGCATTAGTCGTGCTCTTGCTTCCAATAATTCTGCCGTTGTTCTTAATCGGAATTTCGCTATTTCTACTCCACCGTGTCGCACTTTACTTGTTGGTCTGGATCGTATGGCTTCCTAGAGGTAAAGACACCCTTTTTGTTTACTCCGACAGCCCGATCTGGCGTGACTACATGATCGAACAAGTGCTGCCATTGGTGCAGCAACGTGCGGTTGTGCTGAACTGGTCTGAACGAAGCACGTGGCGAAGATGGGCATTCCCAGTTTATGTGTTTAGGTCTTTTGCGGGCGGTCAGAAATACAATCCAGTCGTGATCTTGTTTCGTCCTTTTCGACGAGCGCAGAAATTTCGGTTCTGGAGCGCGTTTAAGGACCTTAAGCACGGACACGCAGATTCCGTTGATCGGTTACGGAACGAGCTTACCTTGAAGCTATAGTCACCCCGGACGCTCCGTGCCTAGAACTCTGCCGTGCATCCCGCTGCGATTTTGCATTTGTCTCACAGGCAGGATTACCGTCTGAACCGGTGACATCATGGCATCACGTGATCTGCCGGGGTGCCCCACCGTCGACCCTGCTTTTGGGGCGTGGGTGGGAGAACGGGAGTCTACTCGGTGCACCGGAGACTGCAGCTCACAAAACTGAGCCGCGGAGCGGCGACATTCGTAAGCCCAGCGCGTAAGCGCTGGGTATGCAGCAAAAGGACCAGGAGCCCCGCTAGGGGCGGCACCTCACGCGAACAAAAATTCTTTGTCAAGACCTCTTCAGCGCCTCTTCCCCCGCAAATGCCTCATAACACGACAGAAATAAACTTCGCCAAAGTGTCCAGTAGGTCCGCTCAAAATTGCTACGCTGGAAATAGGAGGAATTTAGGGGGAATTTGTAGCCAGGATTGTTCGGGTGCCCCGCCCTCGCCTTCTGTCGGCGTTGGTAGGCGTTAGGATTTGCTCTTTCTAACAACTAACAACCAACAACTAACAACTGCTTTTTCAATATTTTGACCGCTAAGTCCTTTGTTATGCCGGAGCTGACAGGACCTGCGCCCTAACTTGTTGAATCTCAGCAGGTTAAAGCCTGGCAGGGGGGAGGGGTACCTCCCACAGCACGGAATTGTCGTATCGAGCAGGCCGTGCCATTATCGATAGCACGATGTATCTCCCACCTCATTTCGAAGAGAGTCGTCCCGAAGTGTTGCAGGAGGTGGTGCGCGAGTACCCGCTCGGGACGCTGGTTACGCTCGGCGCGCACGGGCTAACGGGCAATCACGTCCCATTCGAATACGATCCGCTGCCCGCGCCGCTCGGGACATTGCGGTGTCACGTAGCGCGTGGGAACTCTGTCTGGAGGGACTTCGACAAAGACACGCCCGCGCTGGTGATCTTTGGCGGCCCGCAAGCGTACATCTCGCCGTCGTGGTACGAGGCGAAGCGCGAGCACGGAAAAGTCGTTCCTACGTACAACTACATTGTGGTTCATGCCTACGGCCCGATGCGAGTCATCGAAGATCCACAGTGGCTGCATGGATTGGTATCACGACTTACAGAGAAGTTCGAATCCATACGGCCGCAGCCCTGGGCTGTGAGCGATGCGCCGCCCGATTACATAGAAAAGCAGCTTGGCGCCATCGTCGGGATTGAAATACCAGTCACGCGGCTGATCGGGAAAGCGAAGGCGAGTCAGAACCGCAGTGCTGAAGATCAGGCTGGAGTCGTTCGCGGACTGCGCGAGGATGATCCGCAGGATGCGATGGCGGAATGGATGGAGGGGCGGAGTGGGCCGTCCTCTAAATGAGGAGTTGTGGCGCAAGGTAGGGATTCCTCGCTGCGCTCGGAATGACAGATCCTCGCCTTCGGCTCGGATCGAAACCGAACTGACCTGAAAACCTCTGCGTGCTCGGCGTCCTCTGCGGTGAACTATCGAAACGCGCTGCGCACAAAGCGGCCGATGTGCCACGCGTCCATGAATTTGTACGGAGTCTCGCCGGTGGTGTAGTGGCCACAAGGAAGTATGGCGACGCGGTGATTCAGATCCCAGCGCTCGAACTCTTCTACGACCTGCTCTGAAAATTGCGGAAGAAACGTGAGGTCATATTTCGCATACACGATCAGCGACTTCTTCGGCCAGCGCGCGTATTTATCGAAGTAGGCCATGGGACTGATCGCCAGCCACGACTGCCGCAGCGATTCGAGCGAGATTACGTCTTCGATTCCCGAGCGGATGTGCCGCGTGGATTGCCCGGTCCAGACCACATCGCCGAAATAAGTGGAGGCGTGATTAAAGGCGTTCACCTTCAGGCGCTGATCATGCGCGCTGGCGATGAAGGCATAACAGGATCCGAGACTGGTGCCGAGAATCCCGAACTCCGTATAGCCCTGCGTTTCCAGCCAATCGATGGAGGCGCGAATGTCGGCAATGCCCTGGCGCGCGGATGAGAGCGTGCGTCCGATATTCGCCGAGACGGCGTAATCGGCGCGCTCCAGCTCCGCCGGACGGCGAATGTCGTGATACGGCATGCTGAGCCGCAGCCCGGCGACGCCGAACCAGTTGAAAATGCTGCAGAGCGCGTTGTGACTGATCGCGTCGGCATTCCATTGCGGGAGCACGATCATGGCGCGCTTGCCTTTAGCGGGGAACCAGCGCGCGTTGACGAGGTTGTTTTCCGGAAACGGTGAATGCACCGGCGAGGTGAAGCGCAGAAATGTGCCGATTTCCTTCTTCTTCGGTTCTTGCTGAGTACTCGCGCCGGTACCGAAGCGCTGGACTTCCCGCTGCTCGAGCCGAAAATCCGTTGGCGTGCGATAGGCGAAGAAATCGTCACTATGCGCGACGAGATGACTGTTCAGCTCGTGGAAGAACCTCTCGGCGGCGGCGCCTTCGCGGGCGAGATTGCCGTTGACGCCGGGCCAGCCGGTAGTCCAGTCAGCGCCCCAGTCGAACGGGCGAACAATGCGATTGGTGTCACGCGTGGTGAGACGCGTCTCCCACTCGTACATCCATTTGGAATAGCTGCGGAGCACTCAGGAAATCATAACAAAGTTGAAAGCAGGAATTCTCACATCGAGCGCGATGAGGAAGGGCCGCGCTATCCGACTACTTATTCGTTCCGCACCGAACCCTAGTGGTTCTGTTCACTCGCATCCTTGATCAGGACGAGATCGGAGGGTTCATCGCCACGGATGATCGCCAGGCGCTTGCCATCGCGGGACCACGCGTAGTCCCGTATCTTTTCTGAGGTGTACTTGGTCAGGGGGTGCGGCGGGCTGCCGTCCAGAGGTTGCGCCAATAGATTATCGATTCCGTTTTCACGGATTCCGTAGGAGAAGGCTTTGCCGTCTGGCAGGAACGAGTAGCGGCCCACCGAGCTTCGCGAGTCGCTTTTGAAAGATTGCAAGACCGAGCCGGAAGTCGCGTCGAGTAGATACACCGCCGGCTTCTGTGCCTTGAAATCGTAAGAGGAAAGCAGGATCTGCTTGCCATCAGGAGAAATGTCCAAACCCGAGCAGTTCAACGATCCAACTCTCTCGGCGCTGCCGCCTGCAACAGGCACTTTGTAGAGAGTCTGTGTATCGCTCTTCCGATAGAACACCCATTTGCCGTCAGGAGTACACACGGGATACTGGCCAAGTTCTTCATCGGCGAGTTGCACTGGATTGTTGCCATCCGCGTCGGCGCGCCAGATGCCCACTCGGGGGACATCATGGCGCAGGGCGGCATACACAATGTAGCGGCCGCAAGGCGCCGGTTCAGCCGCATAGGATGCTTGTCCCGAGATGAGTGTGTCGGATGCGCCCGTCTCTGGATCAATGCGTCGGATCCCTCCGTCCTGTTCCACCAGGAGCTTACCTTCCGAGCTCCAGGCTACGTGCGAGACCGGATCACCGGAAGAGAGCTGTTTCAGGGCATTAGGATCGCCTGCGGATTGAGTCGTAAACAAATTCCAGTCGGGCTGCTGCATAGTCGCCGCAATCGTTACGTGGTCGGAAGCGGCGCTGAAGCTGGTGTAGTCGTTGCTGTCGGACGTAATGTGCCGGAAGACGCCATCTGGGTAAGAGATGATTCCAATCTGCGCATTTTGAAAGCCGGTTGCGGCAGTTAAGTAATGCAGGATCACGAAATTTGTTTTCGGAAGGAAATCTACATTACGCAGCACATCTGGTGTTTCGTAGATCTTCTTGAGCGTGCCGCCAGCCAGGTCGACGGTAACAAGGCGGTAGAGCGATTTTGCTTTGTCGAATGCAAGTCCAAGTACGAACTGGCCATCAGGAGACCACGCCGGCGATCCAACAGATTCCGAGAGCGTACCCTCGCGCAACACCTTCTCGTCGCTGCCGTCTACATTCGCTACCAGCAGATAACTGCGACCGGGGAGCGGATCGTTCGCGCGCAGATAGGTCATGCGCGAGCCGTCAGGAGAGAAGCTAACGTTGGTATCGACATCGCGAACCAGCAGCTTAGGAGCGCCGCCCAGCACCGGTGTTCGAAACATGTCGAAGTACTGGGATTGCGGACCCTTGGCGATATCCGTATGAGAGTAGTAAATGTAGCTGCCATCCGGAGAAAATCGCAACGCGTTAAACAGCACTTCGGCAGCTGGAACGATCTGGACGGAACTGTCGCTGGCAAGGTGACGCAGCCAAAGGGACTCTTTGCCGTCCTGATTGATCACGTACGCCAGGTATTTGTTATCCGGCGAGATGGCTGCGATTCGGGCATTGTGGGTTCCGCTTACCTTGGTGACCGCAATCGTGCGAAAAGGGAAGACGCGTGGACGCGCGACGAGCGAGTAAATGCCGTAACTGGCGGCGGCCACGAGCGCGAGCAGAATTACGCTTCCAGCAAACATGCTGAAGCGGTGTTGGCGTGCGGCAGTAACAATGACGGAACTGCTGGATGCGGATTTCTGCTCCGCCGCCGATGGGGCAGCAACAGACGCTACGCTTGCGGAAGGGGACGAGGCCACCGCGGTATGCCCGGAGTCGGTATCGCGCTTCAGGCGCTTGAGATCGGCACGCAATTCAGACGCATGCTGGTAGCGAACGTCACGATCCTTTTCCAGCAGCTTGTTGATGATGTCTTCGAATCTCGGGGGAACCGAGGGATTCAAGCGGATAGGCGTTACTGGCGATTGGTGCAGGATGGAATCGAAGATTGCGCCCGAAGTATCCCCGCGAAAAGGAATGACGCCGGTGCACATCTCGTAGAGAACAATTCCGAGGGAGAACAGATCGGTGCGACCGTCCAGTTGTTTTCCCAACACCTGCTCAGGCGACATGTAAGCCACGGTACCCACCGCGCTGCCGGGGCTGGTGAGGTGGACATCGTCGACCATGGTGGCTTGCGAAGGATCGGCCGCGACTTTCGCCTTGCGCATGTCCAGCTTGGCCAGACCGAAGTCGAGAATCTTGGCATGCCCGCGCTTAGTAATAAATATGTTTGCAGGTTTTATATCGCGATGGATGATGCCTTCTGCGTGGGCAGCGTCGAGTGCGTCGGCAATGTCAATGCCGATCTCCAGCAGGCGTTCCATCTCCAGCGGACGGCCTTCGATCTGATGCTTGAGAGTCTGACCGTCCAGGAACTCCATGGCGATGAACGCGCGGCCATCTTCTTCGCCGATGTCGTAAATGGTGCAAATGTTCGGGTGATTGAGTGCCGAGGCTGACTGAGCTTCACGCTGAAAGCGCGCCAGCGCCTGGGGATCTTTCGCAACGTCGTCGGGCAGGAACTTAAGGGCGACAAAACGGTGCAGGCGACTGTCTTCCGCCTTGTAAACCACGCCCATGCCGCCGCCGCCCAGCTTTTCGACGACGCGGTAATGAGAGATGGTCAGTCCAATCATGACGAGGAGAGGGTTGGGTCATAGTAGGGGAGGCCAGAAAGCAAGTCAATGTGATGGGATGTGCCCGGGCTGCTTCTAGTCCACCGCGCCCTTGGATCGCAGCAATGCGGCTGCTTCTTCATGGTTACGTTCGAGAGCGAGCGTAAGAGGCGTGACGCCGGAGTCCATTTTGGCGTTTACGTCGGCGCCGTGCGAGAGCAGGAGTTCGATCAGTCGGAGATCGCCATTGGCGGCGGCGCTGTGCAGAGGAACGGAAGCCGAGCTACCACGGGAATTGACGTCGGCACCGTGCTCGATCAGGATTGATCCGGCTTCGTAACTTCCTGAGGCGACTGCGGCATTCAGCGGCAGATTCGCCATCTGGTTGCGGGAGCGCGCCGCTATGTCGGACCCGCGTTCGATGAGAATCGCCACGAGTTGAGGCTGCTTGAAGAACGCGGCCAGGTGGAGAGCGGTCCAGCCGTCATTGGAGTAGGCACTGATGAGATCAGGCTGCTTATCCAATATATTGCGAACACGCTCCAGCCGGCCGGTAGCGCTGGCCTCAAAGATATCGAGATCTGGATGGCGCTCGATCAGCAGGTTGGCAATGAGCGGCTGGCCATAATAGGCCGCGAGGAGCACGGCGGAGATACCGTTCTCGTCCTTCAAACGTGCACAGCTCGAATCGGCTGACAGATTGGCGCGCACCCCATCAATGTCGCCGGCACGAACGGCGTCCAACAGACTTTTCATCGCTCGCTCCGAGGCAGGCGTTATTGTGCTCCGAGAAGAGACGTCTTGCCAAGCGGGGAGTAGTTCAAACGCAACGTAGCTAGGTGAGCCCGGTGGGTCCGGATCAGTCCACCATTTGCCGCAGCACGCGCTTGCTGATATTGCAAAGAATCTCGTAAGGAATGGTATGCGCGAGTTTAGCGTGATCCCATGCGGTAACGCTGCAGCCATTGAAGCCGCCGATCAGGCAGACTTCGTCGCCCAGGGCGGCGTTGGGAATGTCGGTGACGTCAACGACAGTGAGGTCCATGGACACGCGCCCGAGGATCGGCACCTGACAGCCGCGAATATGGAAACGGCCCTTGCCGGAGAGAGCGCGGTTGAGCCCGTCGGCATAACCAACCGGCAGCACGCCAATGCGCGTGGGGCGCGTGGTGACGTACGTTCCCCCGTAACCGACCGGTCGCCCGGAAGGTAGATCACGCAGCGACACAATACGCGTCTTCCAGGAGAGCGCAGGTTTCAAATCAACATAGGGAAAAACTGTCGCCGGTGAATGATTGCGCATGAAGGGCAGCGTATACCCATAAAGCGCGAGCCCAGGACGCACCATATTGAAACGCGCCTCTGGGCGGCCGATAGTGCCGGAAGTATTAGCCAGATGGACGTAGTCGGGCTCCAGCCCGGAAGCGAGTATCGTCTCCCTGGCATGGTCGAAGTTGGCCTCCTGCTCGGACATGGCGGCGGAGTCAAGCACCTCAGCCGAGGCCAGGTGCGAGAACACGCCTTCGAGTTTCAGGTGCGGCGACTGCCGGATTTGCTCAACGGCTCTGGGCAGATCGCTCATACTGATGCCCAGGCGCGACATGCCCGTGTCGAGTTTCAGATGAAACCGAAACGGTTCCGGTAGAGCAGCCTTCGCGGCGGCTTCTTCGAGAGCGGTGATTTGCCACAGGTCATACGTGGCGGGCGTCAAACGCTGGTGCACCACCTCTTCTGCTTCGCCTTGCCAGAAACCGGAGAGCAGGAGCACGCGCCCATGAATGCCGCCATCACGCAGGCGAACGCCCTCTTCGGTGCCGGTGACGCCGAACCACTGGACGCCTTCGCCTTCGAGTACACGAGCGCAACCGACTGAGCCATGTCCGTAGGCGTCGGCCTTAACGACCGCGCACACTGTCACGTCGGGACCGATGTGCTGTTGCACTGCTTTCAGATTGTGCCGGAGTGCGCTGCGCGAAATCTCCGCCCAGATAGGACGCATGAACCTTCCATCGACTGATCTGCATTGATTATAGCGGGACAGAACGGAATTACTCTCAGGCGGAAAACTGAGGAACCGCATTGGTAGCGTAAGCCGCAGAAAGTGGTCGCCACTTCGAACGCTAAGTGGATATTTACACCCATATAACGCAGATGACATGATCCACAAGCTCTGGCTCGTGTCGCCGTGAGGACGATACTCCGCTTCTTTTGAAGGTTGAATTGCGTTATGGGAAATGAAGCCGCAGTAATCAGTCGTGTACTCGTTCAATCCTCGGAACAAACTGGACAACTCGCGAGCACGGATATCCTTTTCAAGATGGGCCGTGTTTTTTTGGGCCTTGCGATTGTTGCCTTTGGGATTCAGTCCTTGTTTTACGCGCATTCCGCGAATCCTCACCTGATTGGCCCGCCTTTCTTTCCTGGACGCCTCTTGTGGGCGTGGATAGCGGGCGCGATCTTTTGTGCCGGAGGAGTGAGCATCGCGGCGAACACAAACGTTCGCCTGATGGCGGCGCTCGTCGGCATAGTGTTGGCGGTGCGCATCGTGTTCATACACGCGCCGATGCTGGCCGCGAATCTGCATGACCCGGGACCATGGACCAGCGGGTTCGAGATTGTCGGGATCTGTAGCGGCGCCTGGGCATTGGTCGCGCATTCATCTGCCGGCGGACGTCTGAAACAGAGCCTCATGATTGCCGTGCGGATTGGTTTAGCTAGTTTGCTGGTAGTCGTGGGGGTGCAACATTTTTTATACGCGCAATTCGTCGCCACGCTGGTGCAGCGATGGATGCCGTTCCATCTTTTCTGGGCCTATTTCATCGGAGTGGCGTTCTTCGCCACGGCGGTGGCGCTGGTCACAGGGATACTGACCCGGTTGGCCACCTCAATGCTCGGCCTCATGTTCTTCCTGTTCGTGTTCTCACTGCACCTGCCGAGAGTGGTTGCCGCTTCGCATAACGGCAACGAATGGACCAGCATGTTTGTAGCAGCGGCAATGTGCGGGACGGCGTGGATCCTGGCAGGCAGCTTAGGCAAGAACGCTTACGCCCGACGCTGAACCCTATCTTTGAACCACCCTTTCACGATCTGGTAAAACCAGCCATAGCAACCTGCATCTACCCTAAGTGAGCTGTAACGACCTCGAAGGCGGAGAGGCAGGTTTGTAGTGAGCCACAGCAAAGGTAAGCCCGGAATAAGGCCAGTGGAGTTGCTCGCTGCCTGGAGGTCTATCCTCGGCGGCAGCACTCCCATGATGTCGATTGAAGTCACTCGCGAGTGTCCGTTGCACTGTCCCGGGTGTTACGCCTACGGAGAAAATCACCTTGGTGGCGACGTCAACCTTCGAAGCCTGAGTGACTATCGTGGCGACGAACTGGTTGAGAGAGTCGTAGATCTGGTTCGTCAATACCGGCCGGTACATCTATCGCTCGTCGGCGGCGAGCCCTTGGTGCGCCACCGCGAACTGAGCCGACTGCTCCCGATCCTGAGTGGGATGAATGTTTACACCATGGTCGTGACCAGCGCGGTGATTCCAATTCCGCGCGAGTGGATGGCGATCCGCAACGTTGGCGTAGCCGTATCGGTGGATGGACTGCCGGAGCACCACGATGTGCGTCGACATCCCGCGACCTATGAGCGCATCCTGAAAAACATCAGCGGGTGCAAGATCGCCGTCCACTGGACGATTACGCGGCCGATGTTGGAAAGGCGCGACTATCTGGAGGAATACCTCGCTTTCTGGAATGAGCGGCCCGAGGTCAGACGCATGTGGGCGAGCCTGTATACGCCGCAAAAGGGAGAGCAGACTCCAGAAATGTTGAGCGCCGAGCAACGCCGGTCTGTGGCCGAAGAGTTGCGACGTCTGCAGCCGCGTTATCCCAAGTTGCTCATGAATGCGGGCATCGAGCGCGCGATGCAGGCGCCGCCGGCAAAACCGAGCGAGTGCATGTTTTCGACGATGTCGACGAACTACTCGGCTGATTTGCGGACGCGGGTGGAGCCGTGCATTTTTGGCGGCGATCCGGATTGCTCGCAGTGCGGGTGCGCGATCAGCGTTGGGCTGCACTGGATGAAAACAGTTCGAGTGGCGCACACGGTAAAGATTGGGAGCTTCGTGAAGGTATCGATGGGAATCGGAAAGATCGCGGGAAAGCTTCGGACGGGAAGGTCGCATCCTCGGTGGAACCAGAGACCGGCGACTGAGCCCGCTGAACTCGTGCAAATCGCGGAGCAGGCAGAGGAGAAGGCGTCGTAAAGAGATCGAACGCGGGCGAGCGCCCACGCCATCAATCCTCAGCTATTCGCCAGAGTCGAAGTTGTCGCCGCCCATTTGCGCCTGGTCAAAGCGCGTGTACTTCTTCAAGAAAACCATGTGGACGGTCCCAGTTGGACCATTGCGCTGTTTGGCAATAACGATCTGCGCCTGGCCTTCGAGTTCCGCTTTCTTCGAGTCGTCCTTCTCGTAGACTTCCGGACGGAAGATGAAGCAGACCACGTCGGCGTCCTGCTCGATCGATCCTGATTCGCGTAGATCGGAGAGCTGAGGCTTGTGGTCGCCGGTGCGGGCTTCAGGGGCGCGGCTTAACTGCGACAGTGCGACCACGGGAACGTGCATTTCTTTTGCGAGAAGTTTCAGTCCACGCGAGATGGCCGACACTTCCTGGTTGCGGTTCTCGTAGCGCTTGTTGCCGATTACGTCAGAAGACATGAGCTGCAAGTAATCGATGATGATCAGGTCGAGCGTACCCTGCGATTGTTTAAGACGCCGGGCCTTGGCACGCATTTGCAGCAGCGAGATGCCGGGCGTGTCGTCGATGAAGAGCTTGGTCTCCATCAGGTGGCCGACGGACTCCATCACGCGCTGGCGATCGGCGCGATCGAGGAAGCCGGTGCGCATGCGGTGCGAATCGACGCGCGCATGCGAGCAGACCATGCGTTGCAGGAGCGATTCAGCCGACATTTCCAGCGAGAAGATGGCGACAGTTTTTCCACCGAGCACCGCGGCATTCTCGGCGATGTTCATGGCGAACGCGGTTTTGCCCATCGAAGGGCGTGCGGCGACGATGATCAAGTCCGAAGGCTGCAGGCCGTTGAGCTTCTCGTCGAGATCGGAGTAGTGAGTCGACAAGCCCGAGACACCGTGCCCACGATTGACCAGGGCATCGATGGAACCGAACTTCTCTTGCACGATCTGATTCACGTCGACGAAACCTGTGGAGATCGCGTCTTCGGAGAGACGCATTAGGCCCTGCTCGGCTTCGCCCAGAATACTTTCGACCGCTTCGGACTGCTCCAGGGCGCGCGAGATCGACACGTTCGAGAGATTGATGAGTCCGCGCAGCAGGGCTTTGTCTTTGACGATCTTGACGTAGTGCTCGATGTTCGGGCGCGGCGGAACTCCGTCGGTGAGCGACGCGAGGTAGCCTACGCCGCCAACGGCCTCGAGTTGCTGCTGCGTACGCAGTTCTTCAGAGAGCGTGATGATGTCGACGGAGCGATTGGCCTCCATCATCTCCATGACACGAGCGTATATGCGGCGATGCGAGTCGATGGATAGATCGTCGGCGCGCAACTTCTGCGAGGCCTGGAAATAACAATTGTTGTCGAGCAGAATGGCGCCGAGGATGGAGCGCTCGGCGTCCATGCTCGAAGGTAAACCGCGATCTACGCTGCTGTAATCAGTGGTGGCCAAGGGTCCTAGTCTCTCAGTTCAGTCGATCAGTCCGTCAGTCTCTCAGTCTCTCAGTTCGGCAGCTGTCGGCTATCGGTTGTCAGATCAAGAGTGAATTCATAATGCGTTCCCGCGAGAAACAAGTCATCCGCAGAATTGCAAAACCCCTGAGGGAAACGTGGACGAAATCAAAATAATTTTTCGGACAGAAAGCGGCGGAGTCATCGCGGAAGAGGTTTCGTCATTATGCACCAAAATAGCCGGGGCGAACAGTAGGCGAAGATGATTTAAGGATTGGGTTTGGTTTCGCTGAAAGCTGACGGCTGAAAGCCGACAGCCAATAACTAAGCGCGGCCATGCCAGCCACACGGCCGCGCTCTTAAGGCAGTTATCCTGGGCGTCCAATTTGCCTGCCGTTTTCCACGACTGGGAGTGTGCCCCGCCGTGAATAGCAGTAAGCGGATTCGATTGGCTCAAGCCGCAACCTGCTAGCCGTGAATCCTAACTCAATACGCGGGAGGCGCATCGATTATCGATCTGTCGCTTATCGCTCGCCGCAGACCTCATTGCTGAAGTCCCTGGCCGCTTGCACGACAATTCGCAGGATTCTGATTCGCCGAAGCTTTCGCTACGGCAAATCTGCCAGAGGGTTTCAAGCGAACCTGAAGCCGAACCGCAGCCGTCCTCGCTCGAAAAGGACTGCTAAGTTATTTCGGCGCTGGCGCACCGGAACAACATTTGCATCGCCTTGGGTTCGACTTTGTCATTCTCCCTGCGCAAGCGCCTGGAGTCTGACTCTGAACCCGCGCGAGACGCTCAGGACATCTGCACTCGCGAATGAAGAGACTTTGAAGCATCGCCGTGCTTCGAACAAGTGAAAAGCCGAGCCGAGCTGTGCAGAACTTGTGACGTTTGCGGCTTTATTGTGGAAAGGAGAGGAAAAGAAGGAATCATTGTTCAGCACAAAGACACAGTGCACAGACGGGAATAGGTAATCGGGTAAATGTAATAGGTAATCGAAAAACCGCGCCGTCCTAAACGTATTTTGAAACGATCCTATTCAGAGATCTCGGGACCTCGCGACTCCCGATCATCGGATTACCAGATCACCCGATCCATTCACTTCTTCTTCCTGCGTTTCTCCATCTCTGCCTGATATTGCGCCTGCATTTCCCGGATGAAGTTGGAGAGCTTGTCGGGATTGCGCGCCAATTCCTGAAACATCATCCGAGGTTCGCGGGGGAAGTTGCCCCCAAACATCATGTGCACTTCACTCGCGGCGGGAGGGCCGCCAGGTGTACCCGCCGCGGGAATCTGAGCGGGGAGCTGCACGGCATACATTGCGCCACCGCCAAGCGGTTGATTCGGGTATTGCATCAGCCAAATGCAGTTGTGGGAATCCGCGATCATATCGGCGGAGACCACAACCCACTGACCTGCATCCTGGGCGGCGGGATATTGGCAGTCCCACAGCTCCGAACCTGGCACGACGGCCGACGTCTCAGTCCATCCGTACTCGTCAATCTTCAGGTTCTGAATGCCATGTTGTTGCGCGAACCGGGCGACATCAGGGAGGGCTTGGTTCCAATCGACGTTGGAATCGCTCATCAGTGTGTACGCGGGGCGCCCGAAGGAGAGCGAGTTCACGTACGGCATGTAATACGGGTAGTGGCTCACAGCCACGAACAGCATGCTTAGGACCGCGACAGCAGTGAGGCCAGCGCCGGCGGCTGCAATGCCCGGTGCCGAGACTCGAAAACGTTGCAATGTCGCGGTAAGCGGGGCCAGCATCAGCATCAACAGAACCAGTGGGATGCTGAAGTGGCGGAAGCTGACATTGAGATGGCTCAGGATGCAGAGCCCGCTGAAGACGATGAGAGAGGTCCAGAGCACGCGCCAGTGGATCTGAAGTTCGGGTGCGATCAGCGGGGCCGGTGCGCTTTCGGCTCGCTTCCAGCGGAGCGCGAGCAGGCCGGCGAGTACAAGCAGTCCAAGAAATCCCAGCGGCGACTTTAATAACAGCAGGACAGGGAAGTAGTACCAGACGCCGTGTGGGTGAACGTGTCCGAGGATAAACGCCGGGCGGCTCCCTGTGATGACCACCATAAGTATGCCGCGCAGGTATAGCCAGGGAGGCATCAAGAGGCGGCGCAACGGGGCCGTGAGCGGTCCGTGGCCGAGGAGAGAGAGTACGTTGTTGCTCTGATGCCAGGAGAAGATGAAATAGACCACATAGACAATTGCCGTGGCCCACAACACGCCGATAAATGTGCGACGCCAGCGTGCGCGCCGCCAAAGGCGTGATTCCGGTTTGCCCTCAGGCTGACCCGGTACAGCGCGCCAGCGCGTACTAAGCGAGAATCCGAGAAAAGCGAAGAAAAGCATTCCCGCGGAGAATTTGGATAAGAGTGCGCCGGCGAGAGCTACAGCAAACCACGTCGTGTTCCTGCGTGTGGGATTTTGCCAGAGCTCGGCGAAGCGCCATAGGGTCCATAGTGAAAAGAGCGTGATCGCAAGATCCGTCAGTACGAGGGGACCGAAGACGAGGAAGACCGGTGCGCTGACATACGCGATTAAAGGAAGGATTCCACCCCAGGGACCGCCGATGCGCGATCCGTAAACATAAATGAGCCATCCGAGCGCGACCATGAGCAGAAGCATGGGGAAGCGCGCCCAGGCAAGGACTTTGGCCGGAGGGTTCCATCGGGTCAGGATATATTCGCCAAAGATCCATTGGCCCATGTAGGCGGGGAAGAAACTTTGGCTGACGTTCCAGGACACATGGTTGTAGTCGGCATAGGTGTGCCTGAGCGCCAGTGGCAGGCCAGCGAGCAGCTTTGCCAAGGGCGGATGTTCTTCGTTGAGGCGAAGATCGAAAGTCTGCCAATAACTGAGTCCGGCACCAACGTGAGCCAGTTCGTCGAACGTGACAGATTCTTTCAGGGCCGCGCCCCATGCAAGCCAGGCCATCACGGCGAGCAAAAGAGCCGCAAGCAGCGGTTGCGGCCGGAATTTTGGATGGGGGACCCGGCTGTTTTCCTGCACGCTCGCAGCATGAGTTGCCAATGGACTTCTCCATTCCTTCTCGGTTCTATCTAGTAAGCAACAATTCTGGCAGGGCGAAAAGCACAAAGTTTCGTTTCCTGCCATTACTGTTACGACGCGTAGCCATTCAAAGTTTCGACATTGTTACTGACAAATGAATAGAGTTCTTGGCGGGAAATGAAAAAGCCCGGCCATTGTTGACCGGGCTTGAGTTTTTCTGACAGGCAGGTCGCCTGTCCTACACCGTCTAACTAATCGCGGACGCCGTCGAGGAAGGCACGCAGCTTACGCGAGCGCGAAGGATGACGCAGCTTGCGCAGCGCCTTCGCTTCGATCTGGCGAATACGTTCGCGGGTGACCGCGAAGGACTGTCCAACTTCCTCGAGCGTGTGCTCGGAGCCGTCTTCCAATCCAAAACGCATCTTGATGACCTTCTCTTCGCGCGGCGTGAGCGTGCGTAGAACCTGAGCAGTCTGCTCTTTCAGGTTCACGTTGATCACAGCTTCTGCAGGCGAGACCACAGCGCGGTCTTCGATAAAGTCGCCAAGGTGCGAATCTTCTTCTTCGCCAATCGGCGTTTCCAGCGAGATGGGTTCCTGCGCGATCTTCAGGACCTTGCGGACCTTCGCCACTGGAATATCCATCCTCTTCGCGATTTCTTCCGACGTAGGTTCGCGTCCGAGTTCCTGCACCAGCTGCCGTGAAGTGCGGATCAGCTTGTTGATCGTTTCGATCATGTGCACCGGAATACGAATGGTGCGGGCCTGGTCGGCGATGGCGCGCGTAATCGCCTGGCGGATCCACCACGTTGCATACGTGGAGAACTTGTAGCCACGGCGATATTCGAACTTGTCCACGGCTTTCATCAGGCCGATGTTGCCTTCCTGAATCAAGTCGAGGAACTGCAGTCCGCGGTTGGTGTACTTTTTCGCAATCGAAACAACGAGTCGCAGGTTGGCTTCGATAAGCTCGCGCTTCGCCTGCTCGGCGTCCATGTCGCCCTGGATGATGTCGCGCTGTGTGCGCTTCAGCTCGGGGAAGGCTGCCCCGGCTTCGACTTCCAGGTGCTCCATGTCGGCACGAATCTGGCGAGCCTGCTTGCGAAGATCCTTCTTCTGATCCTCGTTGCGAGTGAGCTCGACGCGCCGCTCGATCGACTCCACCTGACGCTCGAGAGCGCGCATGGTGTCGACGGTCTTGTTGACGCGATCGATCAGCCGCTTGCGTTCGTTGTTGGTAAAACCGAGCTTCCGGATGCCGCGCGAGAGCTTGATCAGCTCACGCCCGAGCGCCCAGCGCACTTTGCGCCCCGAAGGCGTCTTGCGTTTGGGAGCAGGCAGCGCTTGCAGTTTCTCGCTGAGCCCGGCGGCTTTCTTGTAATGCTTTCCGATCTCGTCGATCTTGCCGGTAATGTCCTTCAACCGGTTCATCAGCACTTCTTCGGTGATTTCTTCCTCATCGAAGGTGACGATTTCTTTAATCGAGCGAACGCCTTTTTTAAGGTCTTCGCCGAGACCGAGAATTTCGCGAATCACGATGGCGGAACGCGAGATCGCTTTCAGGACTTTTAATTGTCCGCGCTCAATGCGCTTTGCGATTTCAACTTCGCCTTCGCGGGTAAGTAGTGGAACGGTGCCCATTTCGCGCAGGTACATGCGAACGGGATCATTGGTTTTTTCGAGTGCACCCGGCGTCAGGTCGAGCTCGACCTCTTCGCCTTCTTCTCCCTCGAGTTCGCCTTCGAAGCGCTTGTCCAGTGCCGTAGAAGGCAGCTTGGACCCCTCGAGAAGATCAATACCCTGGGTGCCAATGGTGGTTAAAAGATCATCGAGGTCGTCGGGGGAATGAATTTCATTCGGGATCAGGTCGTTGACCTCGTTGTAGGTCAGATACCCTTTTTCTTTCCCTGCGTCGATGAGCTTTTTAATATCGTACTTGTCGTCAAGAGCCAAAGCGGTAATACCCCTCGCGGCGCCCGTTCGGAGAAGCTGGTCTTCCCGAACATTGATTCTGCGGGATTTATCAGGAACTTCGTGGGCGGAAACCTTCGAATTTTAGCATACAACTACTCTGCTCGTAACCCACGTTTCTGCTTTCAGACTTGTTTTTTGACCGAACTTGTGCGCCGCAATCGATTTAGATGGTTTTGGTGGGTGTTTGGTTTCGGTTTCAAAGAATAAATCTGGGTCGATTTGCACGAGAAAGTGTCTTAAATGCCGTGACTTACCAGAATGGGAACCGCCAGCTATACGACCACAGCATGTGTCTGCCGGATGGCGCGATCAATCTCGACCTTTTCAGCTTGAAGTCTCGCGAGCTCGCCAGTATCGTTCCGCCGCTCAGCCTCCACGATCTTGGCTAGGATCTCGCGTCTTCGTCTTTCGAGCCCGTGTCGCCGAAGAGCGAGGATTGAGCCTTCCAATAATTCAGGAGTAAGTTGCTCTTCGTCCCGGAGCACGCACTGGGAGAGCAGGCGGCGGTCTGTGTCGGAAAGCTCGAGCGTTGTGGGATCAGCCTCGGGAGCCGCCAGAATCGCCGAGATTAGCGGCTCCGCACCCAGACCCTGGTGCAATGGCTCGCGCTCGAGGGCAAAGCGTGCCTGCATCGCAGGATCGAACTCTTCGTCGGCCCCCTCGCGCGTGGATGTGTGGCCACCGTGCAGCTCGCTCTGCGAGGCGAGAGCACGGATCAGGATGCGTTCAGAGTCTGTGACTTGCAGAGCGGGTGCTTGCTTGACGGTCTGCGTGGAGCGCGACGTCGCCGCGCTCTTGAGCTCCTGGCTTAGGACAGCGGAGTCGATGCCAATCTTCTGTGAGATTTCGCTCGCCAGCTCCATGCGCGCAATCCGGCTGGGCACACGCTGAATGTGCGGTAGCAGGTAGTTCAGCGCCTTTACTTTTCCTTCCGGCGTACGTACGGGGAACTTCGCCCGAGCGCGGTCGATCAGGTAGTCGAAATAACGGGGAGCGGCCTTGAGTGCCGCCGCGTAGGTCTGTGCGCCTTTTTTGCGAATAAAGAGATCGGGATCGAAGCCAGCTTCCAGCGTCAGTACCTTGATTTCGAAGTCTTCCTCAACCAGTAGCGTCAGTGAACGCTCAGCGGCGGCGGCTCCGGCGGTGTCAGGATCAAAATTCACTACGATGCGATGGCTGAACCGTCCCAGCAGTCTCGCCTGCGCATCGGTGAAGGCGGTTCCGGAGGAGGCAATCACGTTGTGGAACCCGGCGGCATAGACGGAGATGCAGTCCATCTGTCCTTCGACGAGGATTGCATACTCAAGCTTGCGGATCGCTTCTTTCGCGTGATGAAGATTAAAGAGCACACGCGATTTCGAGTAGATCGGCGTTTCCGGCGAATTGAGATACTTCGGTCCGGCTTTTTCGTCGGCAGAAAGCGTGCGCCCGGTAAACGCAATCACGCGCCCGGCTTCATTGCAGATTGGAAACGTAATGCGATTGCGGAACTTGGAGTAAAGGGACAGTCGTTCGGGTGGCCCATGTGGGGCCGTTTCGTTGGTGCCACCGGCGCCGGGTGCCCCATCCTCGGCTTCTTTTGCCGTGGGTGGGTTAGGCTGCTCTTTCCACGAAAACAGTCCGCTCGCCTTCAAAAGCTCATCGTCAAACTCTCCCCGCAGCCGGTCGCGCAGCAAGAATCCCGATTCCGGCGCGAAGCCGATACGAAACGTCGCGATCATCTCCGAGCTAAGTCCGCGCCCGGCGAGATATTCACGTGCATGAGCGGCTTCTGGTTTGCGCAACTGCTCCTGGAACCAGTTGCAGGCGCGCTCGTGCATGTCGAGCAACTTCGCGCGCAGGGCAGCTTCACGAGCTTCAGCGGGCGAATCGAACTGCATCTTCGGCATGGGCACGCCGAGCTTGGAGGCCAGTTCGCGGATTGCTTCCCCAAAAGTAATGCCTTCGATTTTCTGTAGGAATTGGTAGACGTCGCCGGACTCGCCGCAGCCGAAACAGTGGAAGTATCCGCGGGTGGCGTGCACGGAGAACGAGGGAGTCTTTTCCTTGTGGAACGGACAGAGTCCCTGGAAATTCTGCGCTCCCGATTTACGCAGCTTTACGTACTCGCCGATGATGCGGACGATATCGGCCTGCTGCTTGAGCTGGTCTTTGAAATCGAGAGAGCTGGGCATGGACTAACTAGTTTGCCTGAGCAGTACGCGGTTCGTCGCCCACAAACCTCGCTAATTTTGTGCCTATGCTTTCGAGCGATATCTGGCGGCTGTGCGAAAACTGTGAAAACGGGAGCAAAACTGGCTTTCACCACCCAGACACCCAGGCCTGGGAACAAATAACATTTAAGCCTTCGAAGGATGCATCAGGCGCATAGCGATTTCTTGCACGCGCTCAAGAGAAATGCCTTCTTGTTGCTCAAGCGCAAGAGGATGATCGGTCAGTTCCAGTTCAACCCAGGGTCTTATCGCTGCTCGCAGGTGGACGTTCGTCTTCAAATTGAGAGTGTCGGGGTAGAGGGGAAGACGGCTGTTCAGCCATCCGAACATTGGAGATCGATCCTCGGGCTCAGGGTCGTTCCAATGCTGAACCGTGTAGTCGAAGTTTGGTTTGCTGAGTGAAACCCACACGCCCCACCGAAAACAGTCGTTTAGCCCGATCACCGGAATTTCAATTACGCCGCGAACAAAAAACCAACCGTCATTCGTGTCGCAGAAGTCGGAGTTTAGAAAGGCGCGGCTTTTCTCCACGGCAGTCAAACAGGCGTAAGTATTTGGCTCGTCGCAGCCATAATCCAGTGGCAATCCGGTGTGCTGCTTGCCACAGCCGCAGCGCCAACTCAGCGTTTCGGGTCTAATAAGAGGCATCAGTTAGTTCAGCCTGATCACCTTTCCCGTATCCAGTTCGTAGTAAGCCTCGATCACCTTCACCTTTCCTTCTTCTACTTCATGCTTCAGGACCGGGCTGTGGGAGACGAGTTCCTGCGCGCTCTGGTGAACGTGGTCCTTGATTGCCGCGGTCAGATCGCCCTTGTGGGCCGAGCAGGCGGCAGCGATCGGAGCTACCACCGCTTCCAGGTTCGCAGTCGGCATCTTCTCGCCGGAGCAGGCAGCAGTCACCGCACCGCAGCTCTGGTGGCCGAGAACGACGATGACCGTGCTACCAAGATGTTCTACGGCGTATTCGAGGCTGCCGATCGCGATTGGATCCGGGCTATTGCCCGCGTTGCGTACCACGAAGAGATCGCCCAGTCCTTTATCGAAGAGTAGTTCGGGAGAGAGGCGGCTGTCGGCGCATCCCAGGATGGCAACCTTGGGATTTTGAGTTTTAGCCAAAGCCTTGCGCTGGGCGACGTAGTCGTGTTGCGAGCTTTGACCGCTGACGAACCGTTGGTTACCCGATTCGAGGTCGGACCATATCTGTTCGGCAGAACCTGCCCCGCCCACGTGCGCCGGATGAGTTTGCGTGAAACACAGGCTCGTAGCGGAAAGAAACGTAACAGCAAGGATCAGTTGCTTCATGGCTTTCTCCGGATCGCGGGAGAGCAGTATAGGCGATCTGGTCAGATGCGCAAGTCGACGACCGTGGCGCCCGCGCCGCCTTCATTCTGTGGCGGCTCGGTTACGTTGGCCACGTGCGGATGCTTCTGCAGGAACGACCGCAGGGCTTTTCGCAGGATGCCCATGCCACTGCCGTGGACGATGCGCACTTGCGGCATTCCGGCGAGGAAGGCGCGGTCGACAAACTTCTCCACCTCACGCGTGGCGTCGTCGACGTTGTGGCCAATGACGTTCAGTTCGGTGGGAGCGGTCAGGTCGTTGTTTTCCAATCGCACGTTGATACCCCGGGCACGAGCGGCGGCTACCGGATTGTCGCCGGCATGTGCGACCACCTGCGCGATATCGGCACGCGGGATGCGCATCTTGATCACACCGGCTTCGACTTCAAAGAGATCCTCGCCCACCTTGCGGCGGACGATGGCAGTGCGATTCACCGAGCGCAGCTTGATGGTGTCGCCCTCGGAGACGTGCTGCACCAGGTCAGGGCGTGCATTTGGATCGTCGCGGTCGGCGCCGCTGGTATGCGCAACGATGGTGTTATCGAACTGTTCGCGAAATTCACGGCGCATCTTGGCGACGCGGCGCTCCGCGTCTTTGGAAAGCTTGGTGGCCGCGGCGCGGTCCTGCACGGCGTTCACGGTTTCGCGTACGCGATATTCGAGATCGTGAATCAAGCCATCGAGCTTCTGTTCCATCTCCTTGAGCTTGGCGCGCTGTTCTTTGGCGCCCTCCGCGGCAAGACGGCCGCGTTCGCGAGCAATCTCCTGTTCCTTATGGCGCAGATCAGCGCGTTCGGTTTCCACTTCGCGCAGCTCAGAATGCAGCCGGTCGAGGAACTTGGAGACGTCCTGCGTCTGGGTGCCGATGCGTGAGCGGGCGGCATCGACAATCGACGGATTCAGGCCCAGTCGCTGTGCAATGTTGAGACCCGCGGAAGCGCCGGGCACGCCAACACGCAGCTCGTATGTTGGCTGTAGCGTTCGTTCATCGAAGCCGACGGCGGCGTTCAGGACGCCAGGGGTATTGGCGCCATAAACCTTCAGGGACGTATGGTGCGTCGAGATCACGGAGACAGCACCCACGCGGCGGAAGTGATCTGCGATGGCGACGGCGAGTGCGGCGCCTTCTTCAGGATCGGTGGCAGAGCCCAGTTCGTCGAGCAGCACCAGCGAATCCTGCGTAGCTGTGCGCGAGATGAAATCGATGTTGGTGACGTGCGCCGAGAACGTAGACAAATTCTGCTCGATCGACTGATAGTCGCCGATGTCGGCAAGCACTGCGTCGAATAGCGGCAGTTCGGCGCGGTCAGCAGGAACCGGAATGCCCGATTGCGCCATCAGTGCGAGCAGACCGATAGTTTTCAGCGAAACAGTTTTGCCGCCGGTGTTCGGTCCGGTAATTACTATTTGCCGCTGGTCGCCCGCGAGTTCCACGCTGATCGGAACGACCGCAATGCCCTTCGGTTTGAGATTCCGTTCCAGCAGTGGATGGCGCGCATTGAAGAGCAGGAATGCGGGTGGCCCATTCAAGACTTCTTCTGGCTTGAGTGGGGTAATCGCGAACTTCGCGTGCACGCAGCTGTATTCATTCGCGAAGCGCGCTTTCGCAAACTGCAATTCCAACCCGCCAAGAACGTCCGTCGCATGTGCGATGTCGGGCGCGTGTTCGCCGAGTTTGCGAGTCATCTCCAGCAGAATGCGGTGAACTTCTTCGAGTTCGTCTTCCAGCAGGCGGACCAGTTCGTTGTTCTGCTCGATTGTCTCCAGTGGTTCGACAAAAACCGTCTGCCCGCTGGAGCTGACGCCGTGTACCACGCCCTGTACGCGCCGCTTCTGCTCGACTTTTACGGGGATCACGAAGCGCTCACCGCGAATCGTGACCAATTCTTCCTGCAGCGTGCCACCTTCGGAGAGGTTCCGAAGGTACCGATTCAGCGATTCGCGGATACTCCGACGTTGCTTTTCGATCTCGCGACGAATACGTGCCAGGTCGGAGGAGGCGTGATCGTCGAGCGTGCCGTCCGGATTAATCTTGTTGCGAAACGCGCGCAGCAGTTCGGTGAAATCGGCGAGTCCTGAGCAGAGCCGCGCAATGGCTGGCCACACTGAGTTGGCACCTTCTGGACCGCGCATCGCATTCGGCGGATTGCGGAGAACGGCGTTCCACTCGTCCGCACGATCCGCCACCAGCAGGATCTCCCGAATCTGCGTGGGATCGAGTACTGCACCCTCGATACGCGCCTGGCTCAATTCTTTCCGCGGGTCGAGTAGACCGGCAAAGTCGAAACGTCCCCCGGCGCGCAGAAATTCTCGAATCTCGGCGGCCATCTGCTGCTGGTCTTCGATCCAGTCGAGATCGGAAACCGGCTCAAGCGCCGACACACGTGCCTGCCCTAGCGGCGAGAAGGCATAGCCGCGAACCAGATCGCGCAGGACGCCAAATTCCAGCACTTGCGCACTAGTGTGCGAGAGAGGAGACATGGTTCTATCGTATCGGGTAATCGGGAAATCTGGTAATCGGGGAATTGGAAAACCACGACTCGGCGGAGTATCGGGAACCAGGCGCCTTTCCGGTTACCCGATGACCATTTACCCGACTTCCCGATGTTGTGATCCAGGTCACACCTGCCATGTACATGCAAATCAGGCCATGACTGGACGCCCGGATTTAGAATTGGAGTGCCATGAACTTCCCAGTTACCCGCATGCGGCGGCTGCGCCGTACCGATGCCATTCGCAACCTTGTCCGCGAAACGCGACTCACTCCCAATAACTTCGTTTATCCGATGTTCGTATGTCCGGGCGAGGGCGTGCGCAAAGAAGTGCGCTCGATGCCGGGCGTCTTCAATTTGTCGGTCGATGAGGTGGTGAAGGAAGCGCGCGAAGTGAAGTCGCTGGGTATTCCGGCGGTCATCCTGTTCGGCCTGCCCGAGTCGAAAGATGAGATCGCGACCGGAGCATGGGCTGACGACGGCATAGTGCAGAAGGCCACACGCGCGATCAAGCGCGAAGTGAAGGATCTGCTCGTGATCGGCGACGTCTGTCTTTGCGAGTACATGTCGCACGGGCACTGTGGGATCGTGAAGAAGGTGCAGCATCCGGAGCCAGGTCCGCGCGTCGTGGTTTCCACGCGCGAATCCGCCGCGGCGGCCAGGGAGAAAGCGGTCGCAGAAGAGTACGAGATTGTAAACGACGTCTCGCTGGAAATCCTGGCAAAGACCGCCGTGTCACAAGCGCGCGCCGGCATGGACATCATTGCCCCTTCCGACATGATGGACGGCCGTGTCGCTGCGATACGCGAAGGACTCGACGCCGCCGGATTCGAGAACATTCCCATCCTGTCGTACGCGGCAAAATACGCGTCGGGATACTACGGCCCATTCCGCGAGGCAGCGGATTCGGCGCCGCAGTTCGGCGACCGGCGTTCCTACCAGATGGATCCGGCGAACTTCCGCGAGGCGATGCATGAGATTGAACTCGACCTCGAGGAAGGTGCCGACATGATCATGGTGAAGCCCGCACTGCCTTATCTCGACGTGATTCACGCGGCCTACGAGCGCTTCGAGGTGCCGATCTCGGCGTACCAGGTTTCAGGCGAGTACGCGATGATTGAGGCTGCGGGAAGAAATGGCTGGATCGATCGCGACCGCGTGATGCTCGAGTCACTGACTTCGATCAGGCGGGCTGGGGCGAGCATCATCCTGACTTACTTCGCCAAAGACGCCAGCAAGCTGCTGTAATTTTCTTCGCCGAGCGCTAAGAGTACGCAGAAGGCGCTCACAATACAGGTGGTACTCCCTGCGTACTCCGCGTCCTCTGCGGTGAGACTACCCGTTCGCGAATCCTTTTCCGCTGTCGTAGAATCTTCTGTTCTGAGCACTCCTCCAACCGAATCAGCAGGGAGCATCCATTGGCAGAGAAGATCTACGACGTGGCAATTGTCGGCAGCGGTCCGGCCGGATATACCGCAGCCATTCGCGCCGGACAATTTGGCTTGAAAACGGCGCTGATTGAGAAAGACAACGTGCTCGGCGGCACCTGCCTGCACGTTGGCTGCATTCCGACCAAGGCGTTGCTCTTCAACGCCGAAATTTACGACCACCTGAAAGACGCAGCTGAGTTTGGCATCGAAGGCCTGGGCACGCCCAAGCTCAACTGGCCGAAGATTCAGGATCGCAAAGACAAGATCGTGACCAAGCACACCAAGGGTCTCGATTTCCTGATGCGCAAGAACAAGGTCGACGTGATTCGCGGCTACGGCAAGCTGACCGGACCGGCAAAGAACGGCGTGGTCACCGTGGAAGTCGAGAATGGCGGAGCGAAGTCGCAAGTACAGGCGAAAAATGTGCTGCTGGCGAGCGGATCGGAGGCGCGCATGATCTCCGGCTTGAAGCCGGACGATCGCATTCTGACGAACATCGAGATTCTATCGATCAAAGATATTCCCAAATCGCTCATCGTCGTGGGATCGGGCGCCGTGGGTGTGGAGTTCGCGTCGATTTATAACTCGTTCGGGACCAAGGTGACCGTGGTCGAGATGCTGTCGCGCGTCGTGCCGGTGGAGGACGAGGAAGTGTCGAAGGAGCTGGCACGCGTTTATCGCAAGCGAGGAATCGACGTCCTGACCAGTGCGGCCGTGAGCAAAGTGGAAAAAACGAACGCCGGAGTTGCCGTCGAGGTCGAAGTGGAAGGCAAGACGCAGCGCCTGGAAGCTGACAAAGTCCTGATCGCGATTGGCCGTCGCCCGCGAACCGAGAATCTGGGGCTGGAGAAAACGAAGATTCAGGCAGAACGCGGCTTCATTCTGGTCAACGAGTGGCTGCAAACAGAAGAGCCCAACATTTACGCGATCGGCGACATTGTGTTTGGCTATCCGCAACTGGCGCATTCGGGCGCGATGGAAGGCATGGTGGCCGTGGCAAAGATTGCGGGAAAGCCAGCAAAGCCGCTGAACCCGTTGCGCATTCCCAACTGCACCTATTGCCATCCTGAGATCGGGAGCGTGGGCTACACCGAAGCCAAAGCGCGTGAAAAGGGACTCGAAATCAAAGTGGGGAAGTTTCCGTTCAGCGCGAACTCGCGGGCATCAATCGTCGGCGCGCACGAAGGTTTCATCAAGGTTGTGTCTGACGCGAAGTACGGCGAAATTCTGGGTGTGCACATCATCGGTCCGAATGCGACGGAGCTGATCGCCGAATCTGTGGCCGCGATGGAGATGGAAGCAACGGTCGAAGACCTGATGTACACCGTTCACTCGCATCCAACATTATCGGAAGGCATGCGCGATGCAGTGGAGAGCGTGTACGGCCTGGCGATCGATATGTAAGACCTTGGCCACGGATTCGACGGATCTTCACGGATTCTTTTGGTTCGATCCGTTGTATCCGTGAGATTCGTGGCGAGCTTTTTATGATTTCCGTCGTACAACTCGGAACCCTTGATTACACCACCGGTCTGCGCGTCCAGCAGCAACTCGTGGACCTGCGCAAAGAGGCCAAGATCGGTGACGTGCTTCTGTTGCTCGAGCATGCGCCCGTAATCACGCTCGGCCGGAATGCCAAACAGAAGAACGTTCTCTTCTCGCAGGAAGAACTGGACCACCGCGGAGTAGAGCTGTTTGAGACCGATCGCGGCGGCGACGTTACCTTTCACGGGCCCGGGCAACTGGTCGGCTATCCCATCTTCGATCTGCATGGATTCCCCAACAAAGCTGGCACCTCGACGCTGAAGTATCTGGGCGCAGTCGATTATGTGCGGCGTATCGAAGAAGTGCTGATCCGCACGTGTCTGGATTTCAAGATCCCAACCAGGCGTGTTCCGGGGCTCACCGGCGTGTGGACTGATTGGGTGAACAAATCCGAAGCAAAGATTGCAGCCATCGGCGTGCATATCTCACGTTCGGTCACATCGCACGGCTTCGCGCTGAACGTGAATACTGACCTCAGCTACTTCAATCTGATTGTGCCGTGCGGCATCGAAAATAAGCCGGTGACTTCGATTGCAGAAGAACTTGGCGAGGAGATTGACATGGATTCAGTAGCTCAGGCCATCACGCGCAACTTCGGGCGAGTCTTCGACCGGCAGATCCTCTGGGTCGATACGTTGGACGCCCTGCTCGGACGCACAGTAGGCGTGCCGATGAAAGAACCGGAAGAACTGCGAAGGATTCACGGCAGCGACACGCATTTAGCCTAATCGGGTAATCGGATAATTTGTAATCAGGTAATCGAAACCCTGCCGCTCGCGTCTTTAGATTCCCCGTTTCTCTGTGTCTCCGTGGTGAATAAGAGTTAGAATCTCCCACGCGATGGCTTCGAAGAAGAACGGGAACTCTCGTAATTCGCGCACGGCGAAGAAAGCCAACTCCAAAGTTCCCGTCAAAGCTAAGTCCAAGGCCTCTGCCAGCAATGGCCGCCCCGATCGAAACCAGCGCACCTACACCATCGCTGACTATCGCCTCGAGCATCCTGAATTTCACATCGAGCAAATTCACGACGGCGAGCAGACTCGCTACATCGTCCATGGCGATCTGAGCGCTGCCGCGCCGGCACTTCGCGACTCGAAGTACCTCAACAAAGCGCAGTCGATCGAGATTTATCGCTACATGCTGCTCAACCGCCGCATGGAGACGGCGCTTGAGAATCTCTACAAGCAGGGCAAAGTAGTTGGTGGTGTCTACTTCGGACTTGGACAAGAAGCGTGCTCGTGCGCGTCTGCCTATGCGCTGACGAAAGACGAGTGGCTTGGTCCGATGATCCGCAACCAGGGATCGCTGCTGGTACGCGGATTCTCTGCCCGCGACATCATGATGCAGTACATGGCCAAGGCTGGCTCGCCGACCAAGGGACGCGACGCGTCGTCGCACTTCGGCGATATCCACGAGAAAAATGTGGTCGCGCCGATATCCACACTTGGCGACCTGATTCCCGTGCTCACCGGCGTTGCCCTGGGTGCGCGGCTGCAAGGACGCAACATCGCGGTGATGACCTACATCGGCGATGGCGGCCAATCGACCGGTGTGACGTACGAAGGCGTCAACTTCGCCGCAGTCCAAAGGCTGGGTCTGGTGCTTTTCGTCGAGAACAACATCTGGGCCTACTCGACGCCGAACTCGGAACAGTTCCTCTGCAAAGATCTTGCCGAGCGTGCCATCGCCTACGGAATTCCGGGCGTCATTGTCGATGGCACCGACGCGAATCAGGTCTACGACGCGGCGCATGTGGCCTGCGAGCGTGCCCGTCGCGGCGAAGGACCGACGTACATCGAAGCCAAGATGATGCGCATGAAAGGTCACGCCATTCACGATGCCGCGCAGTATGTCCCGCGCGAATTGGTGGACTACTGGCAGCGGCGCGATCCCATCGCGCGCATGGAAAAACATCTCATCGCGAAGAAATGGATGAGCGCGCAAGAGAATTCCCGGTTGATCGAAGATGTCGAGCGGGTTTTAGACGAAGACCGTGAGTTCGCGGTGAACTCCCCCATGCCGGAGCCGCAGACGGCCGTCGGCGGCGTTTATTGCGACAGCAGTTGTCACGAGATCAAGCCGAAATACGCGATGCCGACGTTCAAGCAGCGCGGAAAAGGAAAGTTGAAGCAGAGTGAGGCAGCGGTGCATTTGAAGTAGCGTTTCGCGTTTCCATCCACGCCAACTGATGGCGAGGGTGGGGCACCCGAATTTCGTGAAACGTGCAACGCGAAATGAACCCTAAACTCCTAACGTCTTCTGGATCGCTCCCGCAATCTGCTCGGTCAGTTGCTTCATCTGGGTTTCGGATTCAGCCTCCACCATCACGCGCGCCAGCGCTTCAGTTCCTGAATAGCGGACTACGATGCGTCCGTTACCTGCGAGTTGTTCTTCCGCGGTCTTGATCGCGCTGCTGATTTCGGGTACCTGATCAAATGCTTTCTTCTCGCGCACGCGAATGTTCTTCACCACTTGCGGGAAAACTTTCAGGTCGCCAACCAGGTCGCCCAACGATTTCCCGCTGCTCTGGATCACCTGCAGGACACGCAATGCCGTCAGCAGCCCATCTCCGGTTGTGGCGTCGCCGTCGCGGAAGATGATGTGGCCGGACTGTTCGCCGCCAAGGACCGCTCCAGTCTTCTGCATCTGCTCCAGAACGTATTTATCGCCCACGCCGGCGCGCAGCATGCGAATGCCAGAATTGCGCAGCGCGATCTCCAGTCCCATATTCGACATGGTGGTTGCAACGATGGTTTCTGCGGCCAGTTTGCCGTGAGCTTTCATTTCGCGTCCGGCGAGGAGCAATACGGCATCGCCATTCACTACCTTCCCTTGTTTGCAGGCGAAAAGCGCGCGGTCGGCGTCGCCGTCGAAAGTGATGCCGAGATCGTATTTGCCACCGCTGGCTGCAACCGCTTTCGCGACTACTTCGGGATGCAGCGCGCCGCAATTCTCGTTGATATTGCGTCCATTCGGCTGATCGTGCATGAAATCGGCCTCAATGCCGCAGGCGCGAAATACTTCGTGCGCGACTGGAGTTGCGGCGCCGTTGGCGCAATCAACCAGCACACGAAGGCCGCGAAAGCTTGTGCCTCTAACGGTTGCGGCAAGCCACTCCACGTACTGCTTTAGCAGCACGGGGTCGGTAGCCATCGCAGACTCAGGGCTTGCCTTCGCCCCCGGGATCGACTTCAACTCCGGCACGCGTCCGTGCAGCAAATCGAAAATGTCAGTTTCGATCTGTTCTTCCAGTTCGTCGGGCAGCTTATAGCCATCGTGGCTGAAGATCTTGATGCCGTTATCGGTCCACGGATTGTGCGATGCGGAGATCACCACTCCTGAAGAGAATGCCTGGCGCGCGAGGAACGCTACTCCAGGGGTCGTAATCACACCGGCGTGCTTCACGCGTGCTCCGGCCCAGCACAGTCCGGAAGTGATGGAGTCACAGATCCAGGCGCTGGACTCGCGCGTATCCTGCCCGATGACAACCTCGAGATCTTCATGATGCTGGCGCAGGTAACGGCCCAAGGCTGCGCCGATCGCAAACACAGTATTGTGATCGAGCGGCGGATCGCCGGCCACACCTCGGATGCCATCGGTGCCAAACAACATTCTCATGCGCAGAAACCCTTTCAGAAATACGAAGGTGTAACGATCAGTTTACAAAATCCGGTGCGCGAAGAACTACTTTGCCGTTACCACAGTGACGTGAACCGTAGAGGGCGTAACCAGATGAAGCATCGGATCGGAAACATAGGCGTGGGTGCTAAAGGTGGCGTGTCCGATAACGCCGCTGGCATCAACAGGGTCCGTATTCACCGATTGCAGGTTGTCGAGTCGATGCGCGGGTCCAGCCACAGCGACGTTTGGTGGATCGACAGTCACTTCCTGCAAACGATAGCCGGGAGCCGACGTGCCAATAACCCGGGGCACCACTGACACGGTACGCGTACCGCGGGTGTCGAAACTGATGCGGAACTGGCTGGGAATGACCTCTTCCACTTCGACGTCGCTGGGCGCGTGAATGCGCGAGGCCGGAAGATCGTAGGTGCGCTCACCCGGCCGTGCATTGGAAAGATCGATGCTGGCATGGACCTGCGAAGCCTTCAAATCGCGCAGAATGCCTGAGTATCCGCGCAGGCGGACCTGTATCTGCGGAATCGCTTCCGAACTGATCTCCAGATTCGCAGGAGAGTTCACAAACTCGATGGGCACATTGATCGCAATCTCCGCTACCGGCTGGCGCGCGATTGCGGTCCAGAGCAACACCGCAACCAGCAGCGAGATTAGCTTCAGACCGAGGTTGTGAAAAACGTATCTGCGCAGGAAGTCCATTATTGCGCTCCCGGATAATGGCTTTCGCCGGAGCGCTCGTACTGAGTGGCGCTGGCGCCATCCCCATAGGAATCGACAGCAGGATTGATCGGCGTCGGCAACGCTGAGGGTGGCACGTAGCGCCGCAGCAACTCGCTCAAGCGCTCGCGCAGGTACTCCGCTGTGATATCGCGTTCGATATTGCCGGCAACGGCGATGCTAATGCCGCCGGTCTCCTCCGAAACAATGACAGCAATGGCGTCCGTCTCTTCCGTGATACCGATTCCCGCGCGGTGGCGAGTTCCCATCTGCGTCGAGAGCACCGGATTCATGGACAATGGCAAAAAGCATGCAGCCGCTGCGATGCGCTCCTTCTGGATGATCACTGCACCGTCGTGGAGAGGAGCGCTTGGACGGAAGATTGTTGCCAGCAAATCGTAAGAGAGCGTGGCGTCGAGCGGCACTCCGCTTTCAATGTAGGTACGGAGGCCGATTTCGCGCTCAATCACCATCAGGGCGCCCGTCTGGCTTTGCGAGAACAAGTTCGCCGCAAGCACGATGTCGTCATAGGCTTCGGCAATTTCCTTCGAAGATCGCCGGAATGTAAGTTTGCGTCCGAGTCGCGCCAGAGCATGGCGAATCTCGTTCTGGAAAACGACGATCAACGCAAAAATCGCATAGGGCAGAATGGTACCAACGACCCAATCCACCGTGCGCAATTCGACGATGTGGGCAATGTAGAAGGCGAGTGCCAGGCCCCCAACTCCTACCAGCACAGGAACAGCGCGGGTTCCGCGAATCAGGCTGAGGAATTGATAAATCAGCACGGTAACCAGCAGGATGTCGATGACCGAGATCGCCGACATCTGGGGCCAACGCCATAAGATCAGGCTCATGCTGGGTCCTTTGCGCTTGGGTCGGCGGAATACGACCCGTAAAGGTATTTTAATGCAGCCGCTTCCCAGACAGGCTGGTGAATATACGGATTTTCACGATGTTTTCCCGTTAACGCTAACGGGCAACAGCTGACGTCTGAGTTTCCCTGACGGAATGCGCATCGTAGTCGGAATGGACGATATCCACGATCGCGCGTCCCGCGATACGCGTTTCCGCCACGGAATGTATGTGCACGGGTAGGTTGAACCCGGCGACTTCGTTGTAATCCTGCACGAATCGGATTTTCTTTACGAATAACGATGGCGACTTAACCAGCATCCCTTCCGCGCGCACCAGCGAGCCATCGTGAGGGTCGAGGTAAATCCGTCCTTTGAAGAGCCCTGGACGTTTCTGGCTGGGCTTTACCGAATAAACGTACAGCGCTCGGCCGCCAAACGCCTCCAACCCCTTGTAGGAGAAGTTGTAGTTCGCGTCGGTGATCGCAACCTTGGCGCCATCGTCCTTTTGGACATGGTCCACTTCCGACTGCAACAACCGACCAATCACGTTTGCCTTGATGAAGTTGTCACCGGCAAAATCGATCGCCTGGAAGGTGAGCGAACGCGGAGCGGCAAACACGCGACGTAGTTTGAAACGACCGCGCTGGGAACTTTGCGGGAGTTCAGCGTCCACTACGGTGATGTCCGAGAACGACGCCAGCGTGTGCAACTGATCGTATGCATGGTGCAAATAGACCATGAGCGCCGCGTCCGCATTCAAGCGCGGCCGGGAAGCGAGCGTCTCCTGCGTTATTTGCGGGGCGGGAGCAGAGACACTCGATCGGTCCGGCGCTCCCTCATTCGGAGAAGTAAACTCTTGTCCGAATCCACCCACCACAAATAGCAAAAAGGCTGTACAACTTAGGAGATAAGAGAACTTACGGCTCATCAGGTACAAACCAGTTATTAATTATCTTGGCGAGTTGCACTTCAAGCAAGTAATTGCTTACATGCGCCCCGCACTTAATGGGACAAAAGCTGGATTGCCGATCTGCCGAATGACCAGATAGGATTCCGCCATGTCCGAAAAAGCAGTTCTGTCTGAGACCCCCGCCCAGACTTCGCAGGTGAACTCAAAGCCTTTGCAAACGGAAACCGAAGTCTTCGCTGTTTACGGCGCCGAGCCCGAAGTGCAGGCCTATGCCATGGCGAAATATTCGCGTTCCGCTCTTTCCATGAAAGAGTCGTTAAAAGAATTAAATGATCAAAAGGCCGAGAAGTTTCTAAATACTTTTTACTTCCAGTACGGACATCGCTCCATCGCCGACCTCGCACATGTGGCTCTGGCCGTGGAAAAACTCTCGCTGCTCGCCGCAATCGCTCTCGTAGATGAGCAGCGCTGGGACGGACAGGAGCGTTCCACCCGCTACCAAAATTTTCAGAAGAGCGGATATTACACGCCTGACTTCGGCGGGAATCAGCAGGCGGCAGAGCTCTATCAGGATGCGATCGGCGATCTCTTCCAGCACTATCGTTCGCTCTCCGAGACGGTGTTCCAGTTCCTCGCGAGTCGCACGCCGAAGCCCGAAGAGATGAAGCAGGACGCTTACGAGCGCACTTTGCGAGCACGTGCCTTCGACATCACCCGCTACCTGCTGCCGCTGGCGACCAATACGTCGCTGGGGGAAATCGTGAATGCGCGCACCCTGGAGACGCAGGTGTCACGGCTGCTCTCTGATCCGCATGAGGAGATTCGCCGCCTCGGCGAGTTGTTGAAGCGCGCGGCCAGTCAGCCTGCCTGGAATTTGAATCAGGATCGATATCGCGATCTGGTCAATCGCCTCCGTGAGAAGGACGAGGCGCTGGCGAACGAGGCCGGCGATCTGTTGCTGAAAGATGTACGTGTCTCACCCACGCTGGTGAAATACGCGGAGCCGAACGCCTATCAGATCGATGCTCGTCGAGAGCTGATGGCGGCGGCTTCTGATCTGATGGCCGGAGAAGCGATCGAGTCCGCAAAGCTGGTTGACCTGCTGGAAGACGAGCCGCTGGAAATCGAACTCGCCACAACTTTGCTGTACGAGCACTGCCACTATCCGTATCGCCAGATCCGCCGGAAAGTGGAAACGCTAGCCGACAAGCGCCGCGCGGAGATCATCGATATTGGCATTCGCCTGCGCGGCCGTCACGATGAACTCCTGCGTGCTTATTGCTCCGGGCAGAAGTTTCGCTTCGACATCCTCATGGACATCGGCGGCTTTCGCGACATGCACCGTCATCGCCGCTGCGTGCAGATCGTGCAGGGATTTACCACGCTCCATGGCTTCGACACGCCGGAAGAAATTCTGGCAGCCGGAGCGGGCGAGGAATACATGCAGGCGATGCAGCGAGCGGCCGAAGCCTCAGCCCATTTGCGATCATTGTTCGGCGGCGGAGAGAGCGCCGAAGAAAAATCTGAATACCTCATCCCGCTGGCTTATCGCAAGCGCACGCTTTTCAAGATGGATCTGGCCGAGGCGGTCTACATTTCTGAACTTCGCAGCAAGCCCGAGGGACACATTTCCTATCGTCGCGTTGCGTATGCGATGTATGAAGAAGTGATTCGGCGGTATCCCGGTCTGACAGAGATCTTCCGGGTGCGCGATATTAACGAGCCCGTAGATCTGCTGAAAAGATGATTTACCACGAGGACGCCAATGACGCAGAGGTTTTCATTCTCTATTCCTCTGCGATCTCCGCGTACTCTGCGGTGAAAACTGATGGTGCACAAGATGCGAACTCGTCTTCTTCTCGCCTTACTGTTGATTGCCCCGCTGCTCCTCCATGCCGACCGCAAGCAGGCGGTCGAGAAGTTCAATCAGGCGCGCCAGCAACTCGACAAGCGCAATCTTCCGAAGGCGGAAAAGCTGTTGCAGGAGTCGATCCAGGCGGACTCGGCTTACATCCCGGCGCATCAGTTGCTCGGCGAGGTCAAATACACCATGCGGCAGTACAACGCCGCTGCCGACGAATACGCAACCGCGCTCAAGCTCAACGCCACGTTACAAACTCTAAGCCCGGACCAGGTTCATTCTGTTACCAATAACCTTGGCGTCGCGCTCGCCTTCGCCGGCAATCTGCCCAAGGCCAAAGAGACTTTTGACGACGCCGTCAAGCAGGAGCCGGACTACCCTATCTACCACTACAATCTCGCGTGCACCTACGCCGAGATGGGCCAACTCGATCCAGCGATGCAGGAGCTGCAGGCTGCCTGGAAGCTGCGCAAGAACGTCGGCGAGAATGAACGCTTTCCCGACCCGCGCCAGGACGACTCGTTCAAGAAGTATCTGAACGACCCGAAGTTTCAGGAAACCGTGCAGAATATGGTCTTCTGAGGGAAGCTTGATCCATCTGAACAATGCCGATATATCTGTTCATCATAAGTGCCGGGTCAGTTCTATGGTTCTTGCCCTTCGCAATCGCACGACGCAGGAACGAAACTCCGCAGAAAGTTAATCCCCGCGCGAGATGGGGGATCGTCCTGCAGGCGCTCGCCTATAGCATCCTTTGGCAGAATCATTTTTGGGAGCGCTCCCCTGCGACGTGGAAAGTCGCACTCGCGGCGATGTTGTTCGGCGGCGCAACCATCCTGGTGTGGAGTGCGGTTTTTCGCCTTGGGCGGCAATGGCGATTCGATGCGGCGCTAGTCCCGGACCATGAGCTCGTCAGGACGGGAGTCTACGGTCTGGTGCGCCACCCTATCTACACGTCATTCTTCTGCTTCTTCTTGGCGACGGGCCTGTTGGTTACTCCGAACTGGGCGCTGGCGATCGCGACCGTGCTATTCGTGATCGGTACTGAGATTCGCGCCAGGGTTGAAGACGGATTACTGGCGTCGCAGTTTGGAGAGCAGTTCCAGGACTATCAAGGCAAGGTTTCTGCCTACCTTCCATTTCTGAAGTGAGCGGATCATTTTCGGGCGACGGTGGGCTTCAGCGTGCAATGAGTCCCAGTTTCGCACAGCTTTCGTTTTTTATTCGCCCATCGGATTGGATCAGTTTATAATCCGCCTCGATTACAATTGCGGGAAGTACCGCACTTTTCGCATCGCGTTGCCAGGAGCAGCGCAGTTCTCAGGAGAGCATTCATGGCCGACATCGCAGTAGAACGTGGACGGGCGATCGATCTAGCCGTCTCGCAGATTGAAAAGCAGTTTGGTAAGGGCTCCATCATGCGTCTGGGGTCGAAGGACGCCATTGTGCCGATCGCGGTCATTCCTACGGGCGCGATTTCCTTCGACGCTGCCCTCGGTGTGGGCGGTTTTCCCCGCGGACGTGTCGTTGAGATATTCGGCCCTGAATCTTCCGGCAAGACCACCATCGCTTTGCAGGTGATTGCGGAAGCGCAAAAGGCTGGCGGTATGGCAGCGTTCGTCGACGCTGAGCACGCGCTCGATCCGGGCTACGCCAAGAAATTGGGCGTTGATGTCGATAACCTGCTGGTCTCGCAGCCTGATTATGGCGAGCAGGCACTGGAAATCACCGAGGCGCTGGTTCGCTCAGGCGCCATCGACGTACTTGTGGTCGACTCCGTCGCTGCGCTGGTTCCCAAGGCTGAACTCGATGGCGAGATGGGCGACAGCCACGTTGGCCTGCAGGCCCGTTTGATGTCGCAGGCACTGCGCAAACTTACCGGTACGGTCGCAAAGTCGCGTACCTGCCTCATCTTCATCAACCAGATTCGCGAGAAGATCGGCGTTATGTTCGGCAATCCGGAAACCACCACCGGTGGCCGCGCGCTGAAGTTCTATTCCACCGTGCGCATCGACATTCGCCGCATTGCTGCCATCAAGGAAGGCGACGTGATGGTGGGCTCGCGCACCAGGGTGAAGATCGTAAAGAACAAAGTGGCGGCGCCTTTCCGCGAGGCCGAGTTCGACATCATGTACGGCGAAGGCATCTCGCGCGAAGGCGACATGCTCGACCTGGCCGCAAATAACGAGATCGTCGAAAAGTCCGGCTCCTGGTTCAGCTACAAAGGCGAGCGCATCGGCCAAGGCCGCGAAAACTCCAAGAATTTCCTGAAGGAAAATAAGGACATCGCTGCCAAGATCGAAACCGAAGTCCGCACGAAGCTGGGCCTGCTCAAAGAGAAGCAGGAACCTGCTCCGGCTCCGGCAACAGCGCCAGAAGTGGAACGCGCGAAGAGCGTAGCGGGAAAGAAATAACACAACTTACGTGGGGCAGCCGACCTCGGCTGCCCTCGCCTCATCACCAAACCCAATCCCTCCCAACGAAATTTGCGCACCTCACCATTCTTGCCCTGCGGTTGACCGGGCTTTAAAATCCAAATAGACGTGTGCCTAGGCGAAGCAGCAGTTACAGTAGATCCACTCAGAGTGTGTCAGGGAGCAAGCAAGCTCATTGAAGCAAGTCATCGCGATCTATCCCGGATCGTTTGATCCGGTCACGAACGGCCATCTCGACCTCATTCAGAGGGGCAGTCTTATTTTTGACGAGCTTGTGGTCGCGATCCTGCGCAACCCGGAGAAGAATCCGCTGTTTTCCGTGCAGGAGCGGATTGAGATGCTGCAGGGGCTCACGTCGCCCTGGAACAATGTTCGCGTCGAGAGCTTCGAGGGCCTCTTGGTCGACTATGCGCGCACGGTGAATGCCCGCGCACTGTTGCGCGGTATTCGCGCCATCAGCGATTACGAGTACGAGCTGCAGATGGCCTTGATGAACCGCAAGCTGAATCCGGAACTGGAAACAGTCTTCATGATGCCGGCCGTCAGCTACTCGTTTGTGAGTTCGCGCCTGGTGAAGGAAATTGCGCAACTCGGCGGATCGGTGACCGGGCTGGTCCCCAAGGTTGTGGAAGAACGGCTTCTGAAGAAATTGGATGCAAAGTAGATAACGGAGAAAAGAATGGCAGCAACCACTACCCCCGCACTTACCCTGACGGAACGAATCAACCGCATCGAGGTGTCCGCAACCATGGCCGTGGTGGCGGAAGCGGATAAGCTGCGCCAGGGCGGCGCCGACCTCGTCGATTTTGGCGCAGGCGAGCCGCATTTCCAGACGCCACGCCACATTAAAGATGCGGCCATTGCTGCCATCGAGGGCAATTTCTCCAAGTACACGCCGGTTGGCGGTACCGCCGAGCTCCGCGACGCCATTATCAAGCGCCATGCGACCGACTTCGGCACCAGCTACAAGCGCGAGGAAGTTATCGCTTCGACCGGCGGCAAGCACGCCATCTTCAATGCCATCGAAGTGCTGGTCGACCACGGCGACGAAGTGATCCTGCCCGTGCCCTATTGGGTGTCATTCAAAGATATTGTTCGTTTCGCCGGAGGCACGCCGGTTTTTGTCGAGACCGACGAGAGCCAGAACTTCAAGCTGACGGCGCAGATGGTGGAGCGCGCCATCACGCCGCGCACCAAGCTGATTGTCCTCAATTCGCCCAACAATCCTTCCGGCGCTGTGATGAGTCGCGAAGATGTCACCAGCATCATCCGTCTGGCGCACGAGCGCGGAATCTATGTCATGTCGGACGAGTGCTATGTCTATCTCGACTACACCGGTCACCGCTTCTCCGCGGGCGAAGTGCAGGACGCACGTGAACATCTTGTCATCGTCGGTTCGCTTTCCAAGACATATGCCATGACAGGCTGGCGCGAAGGCTTTGCCTTGGCTCCGGCGCCGATCGTGTCGGCGATGCAGAAGCTGCAGAGCCAGTCGACTTCGAATCCCACTTCGATCGTCCAAAAAGCAGCCGTGGCGGCATTGAGCGGCTCGCAGGATTGCGTCGAGGAAATGCGTCAGGACTACATTCGCCTGCGTGATCGCATCGTTGGCGGCTTACGCGAAATTCCGGGGATCACCTGCACCGTACCGCAGGGCGCGTTCTATGCCTATCCGAACGTTTCGGCGTACATCGGTAAAGGTGGGATTAAGTCGGGTGCCGACCTTGCCAGCCGCCTGCTGCGCGAAGCGCACGTGGTTGCGGTTCCGGGCGAGGCCTTCGGAACCAAGAGCCACATCCGCTGTTCGTACGCGACTTCTCAGAAGGAAATCGATCGCGGCCTGGAGCGCATGAAGAAATTCTTTGGCTCTATCGCCTAATCCAGCGCCGAGGGCGCGGGGGAAGCAGAGGGTTTTGGTTCTTAACCTTCTTTCCTCCGCGTCCTTAGCGTCTCTGCGGTGAAACCCTTCCCTCCGTTGGCCACATCTAAGCTGCTGGCGGGATTACTGCGATCCCATTTACTATCATCCGTTCATGTCAGACCTGTATCCATTCCTTCTCAAGCCATTCTTTAGTGAACGTATCTGGGGTACTCGGGATCTTTCTCCTATCTACTCGGAAACTCCGGGCGAGCAGCCCATCGGCGAAGCGTGGCTCACCGGAGATCAATGCCAGATCGCGAATGGTCCGCTGGCCGGCAAATCGCTTGGCGAGATTTCGACAAAGTTCGGGCGCGACGTCGTAGGAGACACCTCTCCTCAGTCCGACCGTTTTCCTCTGCTGATCAAGTTTCTCTTTCCGCATGACAAGCTCTCAGTGCAAGTCCACCCCGATGACGAACACGCGCGGACCTTGGGCCAGCCCTGGGGAAAGACCGAGTGTTGGTACGTGCTTGCCGCTGCTCCGGGCGCGCAGGTTGGATTAGGACTAAAGCCCGGCACCACGCGTGAAGAATTGCAGAGTGCCATCCACGAAGTGCGCGCCGAGCAGTTGCTCAATTGGATCGACGTGCATACGGGCGACATGATTTATGTCGACGCAGGCACCGTGCATGCCATCGGGCCCGGTTCGATCCTCGTCGAGACGCAGCAAAGTTCGGACACTACGTTTCGCCTGTATGATTACGGCCGTCCACGTGAGCTACACGTGGACCAGGGTCTGGCGGCGACGCGCGAACACACGCGCGCCGGCAAAGTCGTGCATAACTACGACGGCGGCGAGAATACGCTGATTGCGACGCAGCGCTTCCTTGTCGAGAAATTCGTATTGAAGACCGGTGATTGGCATCTGCCGCGAAATAAAAAGTCGGCGGCGCAATGTATCGTTCCTCTGAAGGGTAGCGGCGTGCTGGAGTGCACGGGATCACAGCCGATCAGCATTTCTCCGGGACAGGCAGTGGTGATTCCTGCTGTCATCCACGAAGCGTTGATTCGTCCCCAATGGGAGCTGGAATTTTTGAAGTGCACGGTGCCCGAGAAGAAGTTCGAAGAGCCGGAGACCAGGCTGGTGGCATCCGCGATGACCAGTCAGGTTTAGAGTTGGCACGAGTAGGATTTTGGCGAAGACTAACTTCTATCCGATTATTTTGGCTGGCGGACGCGGCACGCGCTTCTGGCCCCTGAGCCGCCGAAAACGTGCCAAGCAAATGCTGGCCCTCGACGGCGACAGCACCATGATCCAGCAGACGGTAGCGCGTCTACTGCCGGTGACTCCCGCTGAACGATTCTGGATCATCACCAATGGCGATCTTCGCGACGGAATCGCGCGTCAGTTGCCGAAGATCAGCAAGAAACAGATCATCGCCGAGCCGGCAGCGCGCAACACCGCTCCTGCCATCGGACTCGCGGCATTCATTCTCGAACGACTTGATCCCACGGCAGTCCTCGGGCTCTTCCCTTCGGATCACGTCATCGCCAAAGAAAAAGAGTTTCGCCGGGTCGTGCAGCAGGCGGTGAAACTCGCGGCCGCGGGCGAGAACATGGTCGTCATGGGCATCGAGCCGCATCGCCCGGAGACCGGTTACGGCTACATCGAAGCGGGAATCCGTGGCCACGGCGAGTTTTTGCATGTGCGCCGCTTTACTGAAAAACCGAACGCGGAGAAGGCCGAAGAGTTTGCAGCCGCGGGCAATTACTTCTGGAATAGCGGCATGTTTATCTGGGGAGCGCGTACGCTGGCCAATGCCGTTCGCGAGCACATGCCCGACACCGCGCCCCACTTGCAGAAGATTGCCGATGCCTATGGGACCAGGGGTTTCGAAAAGGCCTTCGCCAGGTTTTATCCCAAGTGCGAAAACATCTCGGTTGACTATGCCATTCTCGAGCCCCGCTCGGCCAAGGGTGAGCGCGCATCTAATCTGTTCTGTATTCCGGCGAATTACGGTTGGAACGACCTGGGTTCTTGGGCGGCGCTGTATGAGCATCGCGCGCGCCACGCCACGAGCGTCAACATCATTCACGCGAGCGCAGGGTTCACCTTGAATGCCACTGGAAACTACGTGCACTCGCCTAAGAAATTCGTCGCAGCCGTGGGAGTCGACGACCTGGTCGTGGTCGAAACCGATGACGCGTTGCTCATCACCACGCGCGAGCATTCGCAGGACGTAGGCAAGATTGTGAAGTATCTCGATGAAAAGAAGCTGAACAAGCTGACCTGATCATGCCGAAAGAAATCAAGTTTGGAACTGACGGTTGGCGCGGGATTATCGCCGACGACTATACCTTCGACAATGTTCGCCGCGTTGGCGGCGCAATAGCCGCATACGTCCTGAAGCATGAAGAAGCGCGCAAGGGATTGCTTGTCGGCTACGACACGCGCTTCGCCTCAGCGGATTTCGCGCGAGCCATCTCCGAAGTCATCGCCGAAGCGGGCATTCCTGTCCGGCTCTCCAACGACAATGTTCCGACGCCCGCCATTTCATACTGCGTAAAAAAGTGGGACACAGCCGGAGGCGTCGTCATCACTTCCAGCCACAATCCGTACAGCTGGAACGGCGTGAAGTTCAAGGAGAAGTTTGGTGGATCGGCGCGGCCCGACATTATCAAGCAGATCGAAGCGGAAGTTCATGCCGGCTCGATGCCAAAAGGCACGCCGGCAAAGATCGAAGAAGTTGACTTCAAGCAGCCGTACATTGAAGCCATCTCGAAATTCGCCGATCTCGATGCGATCGCCAACGCGGGCTTCAAGATCGGCATTGACTGTATGTACGGCGCTGGTCGCGGCATCGTCGCGGGCATCCTGAAGAGCCGCGGCGTCAAGGTCGTGGAGATTCGCAGCGAGTTGAATCCGTTGTTTCCCGGCATCAATCCGGAACCCATCGAGCCGCACGTGAAAGCCTGTCAGGAGATGGTCGTGCGCGAAGGGTGCTCTGCCGGCTTCTGCACCGACGGAGACGCCGATCGCATCGGAGCCGTTGCTGAAGACGGTAGCTTCGTCGACGCGCACAAATGCTTCGCTGTCCTGCTCATGTGGTTGCTGAAATACAAGAAATGGCCGGGCGCGGTTACACGCGCGTTCAATACCACCGGCATGCTCGACCGCATCGCCAAAAAATACGGCCGCGAGCTGATCGAACATGGCATCGGCTTCAAGTATGTTTGCGACGTAGTCCTCTCCGGAAAAGAAGTTCTGGTTGGCGGCGAAGAATCCGGTGGCATCGGCATTCCACGACACCTCCCTGAGCGGGACGGCATGCTGAATTCGTTGCTTCTGACTAACGTTATGGCCGACGAACGCAAGCCGCTCGGTCAGATCGTCGCCGATCTCCAGCGCGAATTCGGTCCTCACTATTACGGTCGCCGCGATCTGCGCATTCCGGACGAAGTGAAGTACGACGCCATCCGCCGCGCGAACTCTCCCGAACTGAAGAAGTTCGGTCGCTACAACGTCATTCGCCGCGCAGATCTCGATGGAGTGAAGCTGTTCCTGGATGCGCCGACTAACGCAAATGGCGCGGAAGCATGGATCCTGCTGCGAGCCTCTGGAACCGAGCCGCTGATGCGGTTGTATTGCGAAGCATCGTCACCCGAGCTGGTAAAAGAGATTCTCGCGAATGCTGAAGCGTTTGTCTTCGAGAAAGCCACCGCGGCCTAAGTTCACCACAGAGGCACGGAGATACGGATAGATAGGTAATTGATAATAGGTAATTGAGTTCACGAGCTGGTGTTTCGATTACCTATTACCAATCACCTATTACCTATCTATTCCACAGTGAATTGAACTTTTCTACCTATCTGGGATATAAACACACGGCATGGCCGATTCCTCCCCGGTAATCGCGAAAGCCGATTCGCCTGAAACCCAGCGTTACAACCGCATTCATCGCTGGCTGGAAATAGCCGACTTCCTCATCGGACTGGCGTTCCTGGTCCTACTGCTCGCGACCGACTGGACCAGTGCACTGCGCGATTGGGCGTACCGCGGTGCAGGCCAGCACTACCCGCTTGCTGTTTTCTTTTACATCACCATGCTGCTGGCCATCAGCAAGGTGCTCGGTTTCAGCCTCGACTACTACGGATTCCGCCTCGAGCATCGCTACAACCTGTCGAACCAGAGAATCCGCAGCTGGCTATGGGATCAGGTGAAAACGTGGCTCATCACGCTGGTAATCGGCACGGTGCTCGTGGAACTGATCTACTGGACGATCCGTACCTCGCCGCAGCATTGGTGGATCATCGCCTGGGTCGTGTTCATCCTGCTTTCCATCTTCTTTGCGCAGATCGCGCCCGTGGTGCTGTTTCCACTGTTCTACAAATTCAAGCCGCTGGAGAATGACTCGCTCCGTACGCGTCTGCTGCGCCTGAGCGATCGCGCCGGAACTCACGTTCGCGAAGTCTATGAGTGGGAGCTCTCGGAAAAGAGCAAGAAGGCCAATGCTGCTCTTGCTGGAATCGGCGCCACTCGCCGCATTATTCTCGCGGATACGTTGCTGCAGAATTATTCTGATGACGAAATCGAATCGGTGCTCGCACACGAGCTCGGTCACCACGTCCACAAGCACATCATGAAGGGAATCGCGGTCGAAATAGTGGTCAGCTTCTTCGGCTTCTGGATCACTGCGGAGATCCTCCGCTACGCCGTAGACACCCGTGGCATGTTTGAGAGTCTGCACGACTTTGCCAACCTGCCGCTGCTCGTGCTGGCTTCCACGGTGATGTCGTTCCTGCTGATGCCGCTGATGAACGCCTATTCGCGTAGCAAGGAGCGCGAGGCTGACCGGTATGCGCTCGAATCCATACCCGACGTCGCTCCGTTCATTACGTCGATGAATAAGCTGGCCGATCAGAATATGGCCGAACGCGAGCCCTCACGCTTCGTGGAATGGTTCTTCCACTCACATCCGGCAATTTCGAAACGGATCGCTGCAGCTCAATCTTGGCAAAAAGCGCAGCCGCAGATGAACACAGATTAACGCTGCTCTCGCAAGATTTTTTCCACGCGCTGCAAATCTTCTTCCGTGTCCACTCCCACCGTATCGTACGGCGTCTCCGCCACCGAAATCCCCACGCCGTTTTGCAGGAAACGCAGTTGCTCCAAACGCTCGCTAAGCTCTAGCGACGATTCCGGCCACTTCACAAACCGATCCAGCGCCGGCTTTCGATACGCATAAAAACCCAGATGCTTGAAATAGCGAACCGCGCCGCTTTTGTCGCGATCGAAGGGAATCGTCGCGCGCGAAAAATAAAGAGCACGCTGCTTCGCATCCGTTACTACTTTCACCGCATTCGGATTGTGAATGTCTTCGCTGCCCGCCGGGATTGGCGTCTTCAGCGTACCCACCTGGATCGACGCGTCCTGCATCAGCGCGACCAGCGCATCCAAGTGCTCCTGGCGCGCGAGCGGCTCGTCGCCCTGTACGTTCACATAGACGTCCGCCGCAACCTGATTCGAGACTTCGTGCACGCGCTCGGTACCGCTGCGCGCGTCCCGTGAGGTCATGCGTACGTGCCAGCCATTCTTTTCGCAGACGGAATAGATCTCGTCGGAATCGGTGGCTACAATCACGTCGTTCAAACCACTGCAGCGGTGCGTCGCCTCATACACCCACGACAGCATGGGACGTCCGGCAATCTCGCGCAGGATCTTGCGGGGCAGGCGCGTCGACGCGATGCGCGCCGGAATGACAGCAATGATGTTCATTCAGCGAGAGTACCAACGAAGCTTGCAGGGTGCAAAGACCGTCGTCCGAAGAGGAATTCGTCTCGCATTCTGCCCCCCAAACGACGTCATCTTACTTGCCGGATCGGGAACGAAACCCGGCTGCGACACGTATATGATTTTGGAAGGGTCTGAATTGCGCTAGTCTTGGTGCGGCCAATAGCAGAGGAGGTGTCATCATGGCGATTGAATCTATTTTCTTTTTTCCGTTCTTCGGCTTCGGTTTTGTACTCTATTTTCTCCCGTGGATCATTTCCCTCATCCGCGGCAAGCGCGACACGGTTGCCATCTTTCTGCTGAACTTGCTTCTCGGATGGACGTTCATCGGATGGATCGTGGCGCTGGTATGGGCCGTGAAGGCCGATCCGCCGGCCGTCGTCCATTACGTCCAGCGTTGATCGCCCACGCACGCTTATCTCGAGCTTGCGATCGCTCCATCATCAGAACGGCGGGCCCGCGCACTTTTCCCTGGTTCATCAGCTCCAGGACCTCGGCAGCCTGATCCAGTCTGTATTTCGTAATCTCCGCGCGCACGCCGGCGCCCCAGGCAAAGCTGCCCATTTTCCCAGCACCCCGAACTTCATTTGACTCTGATGCGATGGCTGGTCTAGCCTCAAAGATTGCTTGAGCGTTGCTGAACGGCAGGCAAAACGGGGTGAGTCGAACGATGTTGAAGGCAATGTCCACTTATGTGTATGTCCGGGAGCGTTTGCATCCCGGGCTCCTGGACGGCATGGTCAAGGCCGGGGCTGAAACGATCGAAATCTTCGCCGCACGCGGCCACTTCGATTATGCGAATCGCAAACAGCACATCGTGGAAATCGGGAACTGGTTTCGTACCTCTGGGATCAAATTGAATTCCGTCCACTCTCCCCTGACCATGGATTACGAGTGGGGAAAGCGCGGCGGCCCATCGCTCAATATTGCGGAAGTCGAAAAGCGCCCGCGCATCGAGGCCATGGACGAGATCAAGCGCGCCATCGAGATCGCCGAGCAGATTCCATTCAAATACCTTGTTCAGCACATCGGCGTGGGCGGGGAAGAGTTCAACGAGAAGAAACTCGATGCCGCGATGACGTGCGTCGAGCACTTGAAAGCCTTCGCCAAGCCGCTCGGCGTCACCGTGCTGCTGGAAAACATCCCCAACGAGCTCTCGACTCCTGAGCGGCTGCTCGAATTTCTAAGCATTACTCACTTCACCGATGTTGGCATCTGCTTCGACTTCGGCCATGCGCATATGATGAGCAATGTTGCCGAGGCTTTCGAATCGCTGAAGAAGCATATTCGCTCCACCCACGTGCACGACAACAAGGGCGATGCCGATGTGCACCTCTGGCCTGGCGACGGAACCATCAACTGGGCGGAAGCGATGCAGTTGCTGCGCACCGCGCCGCAGGTGCCACCGCTGCTGATGGAGATTAACGGCGAAGGCGTGAAAGACATTCCGTCCGGCATGAGCGCTGCCTATCGCAGACTCGAAGAAGCGTCAAAAGCAGCCGTTAGCTCTTAGTAGTTAGTAGTTGGTAATTAGTAATTAGTCTACGAAGTCTGGTTCACGACTCCAGAGACGCCTCTGGTCCGGAATAGCAAAGGAATACGCTACTTGCCAGCTTCTAATTACCAATTACCAATTACCAATTACCAATTACTAAATACCAATCGCTCTTTTTCAGGATTTATAAATGTCTGCTACTGAAACGAATCAAGTCACAACCGCAGAAGCTCCAGTCTCTCGCATCTCCGAGCTGTCGAAGCACGACGGTCAGATCGTCACCATACAGGGCTGGCTCTACAACCTCCGCGAGAGCGGTAAGCTGCTGTTCCCGATTTTCCGCGATGGCAGCGGCGTGGTGCAGGGAGTAGTTCCCAAGGCCGCGGTTTCGCCGGAAACGTTCGAGACCATTAAAACGTTGACGCTCGAATCCAGCGTGATCGTGCGTGGCAAGGTTCGCGCAGACAAACGCGCGCCCGGCGGTTACGAACTCGATGTCACCGAGATTCAAGTCGTGCAGAAGGTCGCGGAGGACGATCCGTATCCGATCTCGCTGAAAGAACATGGCGTCGACTTCCTGATGGAGCATCGCCATCTTTGGATTCGCTCTCCCAAGCAGAGCGCGATCCTTCGCATTCGCGCCGAGATCATCAAGGCGGCGCGGGATTTCTTCGATAATCAGGGATTCACGCTCACCGATCCGCCCATCCTCACGCCCGCCGCTTGCGAGGGCACGACCACACTGTTCCCGGTCGATTACTTCGAAGAGCAGGCCTACCTGACGCAGTCCGGCCAGCTTTACATCGAAGCTACCGCAATGGCGCTGGGCAAGGTGTATTCGTTTGGGCCAACGTTCCGCGCGGAAAAATCGAAGACGCGACGCCACCTGACCGAGTTCTGGATGGTCGAGCCCGAGATTGCCTTCGGGCAATTAGAAGACGTGATGCAACTGGCCGAAGGCCTGCTCAGTTTCCTGGTGCAGCGCGTGCTTGAGAAGCGACGCCTCGATCTCGAGGTCATTGGCCGCGACATCACAAAGCTGGAAGCCGTGAAAGGTCCGTTTCCGCGCATCAGCTACGACGAAGCCGTGCAGATGCTGCAGGACGCGCACGCCAAGGGTCTGATCGAAAACAAGTTTGAGTGGGGCGGGGACTTCGGCTCGCCCGACGAAACCTACATCTCCTCGCAGTTCGATCGCCCGGTGATGATCCACCGCTACCCTGCTGTCGTGAAGGCGTTCTACATGGAGCCCGATCCACAGCGTGCCGAGTTGGCGCTCTGCGTAGACGTGCTTGCACCCGAAGGGTATGGGGAAGTTATCGGCGGATCGCAGCGTATGTCGTCGTACGATCTTCTGATCAAGCGCATCCACGAGCACGGTTTGCCGGAAGAAGCGTTCAAGTGGTATCTCGATCTGCGTAAGTACGGCAGCGTGCCGCACGGCGGTTTCGGCATGGGTATTGAGCGCGCTGTTGCGTGGATCTGCGGCCTGGAGCATGTGCGCGAAACCATTCCATTCGCCCGCACGCTGCACCGGTTGTATCCGTGATTTGTCATCACGAGCGAGCAAAGTGAGCGAGGGATCAGCAGTCGCGCTTGCTGCGGCAACAACGAAAGGATCGTCACCACCTGCATGGCTGACGCAAACACCGAGCCAAAAATCAACGTCCCGCACCCGCCTCAGCAGATACTGGGGCTGGTGCCGCGCAAAATTCGCGTAATCGGCGTTCCACTCGATCTCGGCCAGACGCGCCGTGGCGTCGACATGGGACCATCTGCCGTCCGTGTTGCTGGTCTCGAAGCGCGCCTCGAAGAGATTGGCCATCACGTCGAAGACGCGGGCAATGTTGCCGTTGCCATCGCCGAGCAGAAGAAGGAAGGAGCGTCGAACGCAAAGTATCTGAAAGAGATCACGCAAACCTGTACTAAGGAAGCCGACCTCGTTCAGAAAACACTCGAGGCCGGTGAGGTGCCGCTGGTGATTGGCGGCGACCACTCAGTTGCCGCGGGAACGGTCTCCGGCGTTTCGGAGTTCTACCGCAAGAAGGGCCAAAGCATCGGTCTGATCTGGATCGACGCCCATAGCGACATCAACACGCCCGACACGTCCCCCAGCGGCAACGTGCATGGCATGCCTCTCGGCGCGATCATGGGACTCGGCCTGCCCGAACTGGCAAACATCTACGGTTACTCGCCGAAGGTCGCGCCCGAGAATTGCGTATTGGTCGGCATTCGCGACGTCGATGGCTACGAAAAAGAGAACATCCGCCGCGCCGGGATCGAAGTCTTCACTATGCGCGACATCGACGAGCGTGGCATGCGCGCGGTGATGGAAGAAGCACTGCGCATGGCGGGACGCGGCACCGTTGGCTATCACATCTCGCTCGACATGGACTGGATTGATCCCGAAGATGCTCCCGGCGTTGGAACTCCGGTTCGCGGCGGGGCAACCTATCGCGAAGCGCACTTGGCAATGGAGATCATTGCCGACCACGCACGCATGCTCAGCTTCGAAATCGTGGAAGTGAATCCGGTAATCGACGAGCACAACCGCACAGCTGATCTTGCCGTGGAGTTAGCGCTGTCAGCATTTGGGAAGAAGATTCTGTAGTCGCGACCGCCGCCCTTAGCTCCACAGAAACATCCCACAAGCACACGTTATCCTGAGCGCAGCGAAGGAACTATGCATGTCGGGTTTGCCTGGAAAAGAAGCTAGCGCGCCGTAGGTCAATCTGCCTCAATCAGCGTTTATCTGCGGCTGATTCGTCTTACGCCGTCGTTTCCGCGTTCCTGGGCAGCTTACGCTGATGCAGGAATTCGTATCCTGCGAGCGCCACCGCAACTGATGGCGGCTGATCTTCTTTGCCACTTGGAATCGTACGGATCACGCGTCCCTGGCACAGCACCTGGCTTTCGGTCTGGCCGGAGATTTCTTCCGGCATTTCGAAGATAAACTCCAGGCGCGTGTTGTGCTCCAGTCCAGAAATTCCCTGGAAGAGCACGCCCGAGCGCGAGATGTTACGCACCACGCCTTCGGTCCATTCGGTGGTGCCTTCAATGCGGAATTTCATCGGAATCTCAACCGCCAGTCGCCGCGCACGCGGCTTCCATCCCGACTTCCGATTCAGATTCCCGCGGCTTTGCACGGCGGTTCCGCGCGCAACGCGTTCGGTCCGGCGCATGGTTGACCAGTCATATCCATACTCGGCGCCACAACGCAGGCAGACCTGGTAGTAATCGCCACTGGGTAGACGACGTGGCCACGAAAACTCGTGGGAGCATTGGAACAGCGGAATCACTTCCGATAACGTCCGGGCCATATGCCTATGATGCGGAACTTGGGTGGAAAGTGGATAGAGTACCTAAGTACCTATCCGCATGGGTACTAGTGCAGCTGTCCCTGTATTTTCCACAACTTATCCGCGTCGTCCTCCCCTCGATAGTTCCAACCCAGGCACTGTGGAACAGTTGCGCAGGTGCCTCTTGACGCATTATGTTCAGGAGCAATGGCTAAGAAAGTTCGTGTTGGCGTGCTCTTTGGCGGCCGCAGTGGTGAGCATGAAGTTTCGCTGCTCTCCGCGGCATCGGTCCTGCAGAACATCGATAAGAAGAAGTATGAAGTCGTTCCTATCGGCATCACCAAAGACGGTCGCTGGGTGACGTCGGGTCACGCGGAGCAACTGCTGCGGGGCGAACACAAGGACTCCGAGCGCAATCTGCGCGCTGGCGATCCCGATTACACTGAGTCCGCCGCCGTGCTCGCGAAGGGCGAATCGGTGCTCGTTCCCCCGGTGCCTTCGTCGGAAAGCGGCTCGCTGATTCCGTTTGAGAGCGACAGCAATCGCCAGCTCGGTCGCGCGGGCGATCACCTCATTTCCGTCGACATCATCTTTCCCGTTCTCCACGGGACTTTCGGTGAAGACGGCACCATCCAGGGACTGCTCGAACTCGCCGACATCGCCTATGTGGGCGCAGGCGTTTTGGGTTCCGCCGCCGGCATGGACAAAGACGTGATGAAGCGTCTCTTCTCCGCCGCCGGATTGCCCATCGTGAAGCACCTAACCGTTCTTCGCAGTGAGTGGGAAAAAGATCCCGTCGACGTCCGCAAATGTCTGGAGAAGAAACTGAAGTATCCGTACTTCGTGAAGCCGGCGAATCTCGGCAGCTCCGTCGGCATCAACAAGGTTCACAATCGCGAGGAACTCGACGGCGCCATGTACGAGGCCGCGAAGTTCGATCGCAAGATCGTCGTCGAAGAAGGTGTGGGTGGTTCTGGCAAGAAGAAACGCCGTGCTCGCGAGATCGAATGTTCGGTGCTCGGCAACGACGATCCCAAATCTTCCGTGCCCGGCGAGATTGTTCCTTCTACCGAGTTCTATGATTACGCCGCGAAGTATCTCGACGAAGGCTCTCGCCTCGTTATCCCCGCGAAGCTCACCAAGAAGCAGCAGAAGCGCGTACAGCAGCTTGCGGTCGATGCCTTTCAAGCAGTTGATTGCTCGGGGCTCGGTCGCGTCGACTTCCTCATGGATCCCGACACCGACAGGATTTACGTGAACGAGATCAACACCATGCCCGGTTTCACCGCCATCAGCATGTATCCCAAGCTGTGGGAAGCCACGGGAATCAAGTACGCCGAGCTGATCGATCGCCTGATTCAACTAGGCTTCGAGCGGCACAAAGACAAGAAGCGCAATCGCTACACCCGGGACTAAACAGCGACTTACGTATCCGCGACTTAAATATCCGCGACTTAAATATCGAGGACCGTCCCATTGAAATTCGCCAAAATCGTCTTCCTGATTGCCGGCGTCTGGGGTGTTCTGGTCATTACGCCGCTCTTCTTCATGTTCCACCTGATCGGTCGCCAGGATCCGCCTCCAATCACGCATCCAGGTTTTTACTACGGATTCGTAACCGCCGCGCTGGCCTGGCAGATCGCGTTCTTCGTGATCGCCCGCGATCCAGTCCGCCTGCGGCCGCTGATCGTGCCTGCGGTGATCGAAAAACTCGGCTATGGGATCGTCGTGCTGGCACTCGTTTCTCAGAACCGCATGCATACCAGCGACTTGGTTTTTGGCTGCGTGGATTTACTTCTCGGTATTCTCTTCGTCGCTGCTTTCATCAAAACAAAGCGCGCTTAGAGGTTGGCAAAAGCAATCCGGCCTTGCCTCGCCTTAACCAGCTGCTCACGATTTATTGCTAAAAACGTCTGGCGCGAGTTGACGCTGGCCACCTTACACGAAAATCGACATCTTACCTTCCGTGGCGAGTCTGCCCATCTCGTTCGAGGAACCGCACCCCGAGAAACAACCGGCGGCGGAGCATCGGCTGCAATTAGTCCGGCCGCGATCTCCAACCTCTGAATCCGTTACCGTGCGCTTGGGACATCATCTCGCCGAGATCACCGCGATTCACCATATACATTCGCGACGAATCACCTATTCCTATGTCATTCTGACCATGGCCGGTGAACAGATCTATCAAAGCGGCGATGGCTTCCTATCCGCAACCGGTGTTGTCGAAAAGGCCGCGCAGCATCTGGAAATCCTCTGGAACGCGGAACGATACTGAGGGTACCCGCAACTAGCCGCCTCGATCCGCCTCATTTTCAATCACTTGGGCTTCGCTGTCTTTTGCCTCTTGCAATCTTTGCGCACTCTGCTAAACTAACTAACCAGTTAATTAAACATGAGAGCCGTCACCGCAACTCGAAACCTCCCCGCTCCCCGTTCCCGCAATGCCGAGCACAGCCGCGAGGCCATCCTCAAGGCGGCCGTTCGCGAATTTGCGCAGGAAGGTGTCGCGGGCGCTCGTACGGACGAGATCGCCCAAGCCGCCGGCGTCAACAAGGCCCTGCTCTATTACTACTTCAAGGACAAAGAAGGTTTGTACGGCGCGGTTCTTGACTTCACCTTCACCGGCTTGCGGGAACAAGTGTTTCCGATTCTCGATTCCGACCTGAACGCCGGCGAAAAGATCGTGCGCTACGTCTCCGCATACTTTGACTATCTGGCGAAGTCGCCATCCCTGCCGCGCCTGGTGCAATTGGAGATGATGCGCGCGGGACGAAGTCCCTCCCCCCACCTGCGGAAGCTGGTCACCAAGCATTTCCGTCCGCTCTTCGAAAAGGTGGTCAAGGCATTCGAGCAGGGCATCGCTTCCCACGAATTTCGGCCCGTAGATCCGGTTCAGTTCATGCCTTCGATCGTCGGCATGTGTGTGCACTATTTCATCAGCGCGCCGGTTGTGCGCATCTTCCTCGATGCGGATCCGCTTGCGCCAGAGCACATTGCAGCGCGCAAGGCCGCAGTACTGGACGTAGTTGCGGCTGCGTTATTTGTTGACCGCGACCACGGAGCTCGCATCGTGCAGTCGTTACAAACTGGAGTTACCCAATGAAGAAGAGCAAATTTGGCATTTTGCTGCTCGTGCTGCTCTCCATCGCCACCATTTATTACCTGGCAACGACGCGCCGCGACGACGGTCTCGTGCTCGTCGGCACGGTGGATGCGAATCAGGTAATCGTCAGCGCGAAGATCCAGGGACGCATCGAGAAGTTGAATGTTGACGAGGGCACTACGGTAAAGGCTGGGGACGTGATCGCCGTCCTCGATTCCGCGGAACTCGAAGCGCAGAAGCGGCAGGCAGAAGCCACGCTGGCGAGCTCGCGTTCTCGCGTAGGCGAATCGCAGTATACCGAGATTGCCACCAAAGGCTACACCTCCAACGACGTGCTCAGCGCGAAGTCTCGCGTGCAATCGACGCAGGCGCAATTGGTCGAAGCGCAAGCCGATCTTGATCGCCAACAGCTCGATACTCATCGCATGGTCGAACTGGCCAAAGCCGGTGTCGCTTCGCCGCAGGATAGCGATCGCGCAGTTGCATCACTGAAGCAGGCGCAGGCCCGCGTCGACTCGTTGAGCCAGCAGGTGCAGTCCGCACAATCTGATCTGGCTTCCACGCAGGCACGCGTGAACCAGGCGGCCGCGGCGCTTAACACCGTTGGCGCGATGCGCGGCCAGGCTGACACCGCGCGTGCGCAAATCGCCGAAGCCGATGCGCGTCTCGCGTACACCAAAGTGATCGCGCCAGTCAGCGGCATCGTTTCCGTTCGCGCAGCGCGCGAAGGCGAAGTGGTGAACGTGGGCACGCCAATCGTCACCATCGTCGATCTGAACGATACCTGGGTGCGAGCGGCCGTTCCCGAAACCGATGGAGAGAAAGTTGCCATCGGCGCCATTCTGCCAGTTCGTTTGCCCTCCGGCAGCGAGGTCCAGGGACGCGTGATCTTCAAGGCCGTCGAAGGCGACTTTGCTACACAGCGCGACGTGAGCCGCACCAAGCGCGACATCAAGACCATCGCCTTGAAGCTGCAGGTCGATAACAGCCTGCAGAAACTTGTGCCGGGCATGACTGCCGAAGTGCTGGTTCATAACGACGTGCTGAAGAAGCCTACTTCGCAGGCCAATGCGCCGGAGCTGCATGGCTTCCCGCAGCAGTCGAATCCCGTGGCGCAGAACAAGTAAGAGCTGAGAGCCGAAAGCGGAACTACATGGTAGCTGAGATTCAAAAAACGAACGGCAACAATGGCGCAACGTCGAGCACGCCGGCGATCGCGGTGTCGCACATCGTCAAGAAGTATGGCGACTTCACCGCCGTCGACGACATCTCGTTCGGCGTGGGCGAGGGCGAGATCTTCGGGCTGCTCGGTCCCAACGGTGCAGGGAAGTCCACGCTGATCCGTATGATGACCACGCTCATTCCGATCACCGCCGGCACGGCTCACATCGCGGGCTTCGACGTGAAGACGCAAGCCGACGACGTTCGCCGCTGCCTGGGCGTAATTCCGCAGGCGATGACCAGCGATCCCGATCTCACGCTCGACGAGAATCTCAGCATCTACGCCAAGCTCTACAGCATTCCGAAGAAAGAGCGCGAGCAGTCGATGGACGAGCTCTTCGAACTCGTCGACCTGACGAAGTGGCGCAGCGCGCAGACGAAGACGCTCTCCGGTGGCATGCGCCGCCGCCTCGAAATCGCGCGCGGCCTCGTGCATCATCCGAAAATCTTCTTCCTCGACGAGCCGACCACCGGACTCGATCCCGTGTCGCGGGTCGCGGTATGGGAGATGCTCACGCGCATCAAGGAACAGCGCAAGCTCACCATGCTGATCACCACGCACTACATGGACGAAGCCGATCGCCTGTGCGACCGCATCGCCATCGTCGATCACGGCAAGCTGGTCGCGCTCGATACGCCCATGGCGCTCAAGCAAACCGTGCCCGGATCGAATGTGATCGAAGTGCAGTTCGCGAACACACCTTCGGACTGGGAAACACAGCTGCATAGCTTGCCCGGAGTTCATAGCGTTCAAAACGAAAGCAGCAACATGTATCGCGTGATGACCGGCACCGGTCCGAGCACCACGACGTCGTTGGTCGAGCTGGCGCTCAAAGCCGGCGTGGAAGTGAAGTCGCTGACCGTGCAAAGTACGTCACTGGACGATGTATTCGTTCATTACACCGGACGCCAGTTGCGCGACGAGCAGGTAAAGGCGTTTAGCTTCATGATGCCGGACAGGCCAGGTACCAGACCATGAGAATGTGGGCCATTGTCGAACGCGAATTGCGCAAGTTCCTGCGCTCCCCGGCGCTGATGCTGGTGGCGACGGTGTTTCCGCTCGTCCAGTTGGTCGTGCTCGGCAACGCCTTCGGCGGCAAAATCCGGGACGCAAAGATGGGCGTGGTCGACCAGGACCATGGCACCATGGCGCTGAAGGTTCGCGAAGCCTTCGACTCCGTTCAAGCCAACGTCCGTACCTTCGAGCCGGTCTATTACGACAATGACCGCCAGGCCATGGAAGACGTGCGCAACGGCAAGATCGACGGCGCGGTCATCATTCCGCCGCAGTTCTCGCGACGCGTCTATGCGCAGGAACATCCGCGTCTCGCGCTCATCGTCGACAACAGCGACAATTTCATGAGCTCGTCGCTCGAGCAAAAAATGGGTGAGCTCACCGACGCGCTCAACGCTCCCGTAGTCGAGCCGCGCATCCTGCAGAACATCGCGCTCGAAACGGTCGAACTCTATCCTTACATCGAATACATGAAATACCTGCTGCCCGGGTCGATCACCCTGGCGATGTTCGTCTCCGTCATGATCGGCGGGGGCATGCTCTACATCGACGACAAAGCCCGCGGCATTCACGAAGGCTACCTGGTCACGCCCATCACGCGCACCGAACTGGTTTTCGGACTCAACCTCGCAGGCGCCATCAAGGCCATCGTCGCCGGAATCGTCATCACCGTGATCGGATCGCTGCTTGCCGGCGTGGGCAACACTTTCCGTCCCGACGTCTTCCTCGGCCTCATCCTGATGATCATGCTCACCGCAATCGCTTTGAACGCGATGATGTTCCTGATGATGGTGCGCGTTGAAGATCCGCTGGTGCCGCGCGCTACGTTCGGCGTCATGAACACGCTGTTGTTCTTCCCCAGCGGCGCCATCTATCCCATTCGCGCATTTCCGTGGTGGCTGCGCGGGATCGCGTATGTCGATCCGTTCAGTTACGCGGTGCACGGTTTCAAGGGGCTGCTGCTGAAGGACGCGAGCCTGAGCGCGGTCTCCGGAGACATGTTCTTCCTCGGTGCCTTCGCAACCATCGCGCTGCTGATCGCGACACCGCTGTTCAAAAGAACGCTGTAGTTTCTCGGCTGTCAGCTATCCGCGGCGTCTTCACCAGCGGGAAGCGTTCGCGATCTCGAGCGAAGGCAGGCAGGTCTGGGCTTCAGCCCAGATTCGCGAGCGAGACGTGAGGGATCTGCATTCTCCACCCTTCGCGACAAAAGCGAATTCGTGCCACCCGCACCCCGTCTCGGTCCCTCGTTTCCCGATATGGGAGATCCGGTGGGTACCCCCCTCCCCCCTCGTCCCGCATTCCAAAGGACTTACAGGCACGGGATAAGGCTCGTCCCGGCAAACAAAGGACTTAGTCCGTGTCGTCCCGTAAAACAAAGGACTTAGGTCGGCCGGGGCCGACAGTTGTCAAATTAATCAGAAAAACAGAAGCCGAAAGTGGTCGGCTATCAGGTATCGCGACTTCAGTTCTTCACACCAAAGCATTTCGTTCAGGGAATAGGGATACCTCGCTTCGCTCGGTATGACAGATCCTCGCTATGCTCGGATTGGAGGTACAGTTCTCTATTTCCACGTTCTATTCTATTGTGACAAATTCGAGGGCACCTACTGGACACTTTTGCGGAATTTATATTTCCGTCATTTTCATCGGGATACGAGGAAAGTGGGGTTGCAGAGGGGGTTGACAACTCTTTGCAATGAGCACGCGCTGTGACCACCGTCACCGCACCGAGTTGGTGAATCCCAGCAATCATCAGAGCGAGTTGCAACTACCAGCCGATCACGACCATTTTGTACACCAGCAAAATGGGTACGGTCGCTAGTGCGATCCAGGCAGACAGCACATAACGTCGGAAGAAGTAGAAGGTCACGCCCGCCCAGCAGGAGCAAGCCGCGATCAAAGCGCCCCCGACATAGAGCGCAGCTACTGCGGTCGAGAAGTTCGTGCCAAGGACGTGCCTGAGCCTAAAGAACTCACCTAGAGTCCTGACGACGATAAGAAATTCAATCGTGATTCCGATCTGAGCCCAACGTTCTTTAGTCACCGGGAAATTGTAGCCCGAGGCAGTACCTGTCGAATCGCCTTCTCACTGCGCCCAATCCCGTGCAGGACAGCCATCATTGCTCCCGCTATTTGACAGTCTAAGTCCGTATCCCTATAGTTCCGGCACCTAACAACACTTCCTGTGGGCGTTACTGCATTCAGAAAAGCTACGCATCATGGACGAACGCGCGACCGTGTTTCAGAACACGCGCGGTTGCAGCTTTGTAGTGATTGCGGGCTGGTCGTGGGACGTGATGTCTGAGCGGTAATCACCACAGAGCATCCTGTCGGTGGACCTTGTTTGCATTGCGCTACACGGAATGGCATGAGTCAAAGATAGGTGTTGATAAATCTTCACACCTCTCACAATGTCACTTGAGATAGAGAGTGGGAACGTCCGTTCCCGACGGTATCTGTTTGGGAGCGGTAAACACCCAACTGCTGCGCGATAATTCCTTGCGGAGAAGCTTACTTGATCACGCTGATAAGCGGTGCTGTTCTGTCGGCAAGTGGCGTGGTGTTCATGTTCCTCGCGCATTACGAGTATTCGGAATTGTTCTCTGAGGTAAATGAAAAGTTACCTGAAGGCCAAAAATTCGAGCCCTTGTTCTGGAGTATGTTTACGCGTCGTGAATTTCGTCGGCTCCAACGGGCGGTGCTACCTGAAAGTTCGCGACCGAAACGAGAGTCCCGCTTTCGCGTCATCGGCTTGGTGTTGTTTTTTATAGGGGTGGCGCTGGTTCTTAGATCGCTCTGAAGCAGATAGCGAGTGATAACGTCCGATATCGACAGGTATCCACCATCACTGTTCCCACCAGCCCCTTTTCCCCCTGGGAGTAGCAACGGGTGGAGCGGAGAAAGGTACAGACCTACGCCGTCCTTTTGCAGATAATCTGCAGCATTTTGCGATGGAGAACCTGTAACTCCATTGAAACTCGCAGATTCCGTGTGGAAACAGAATTGCGACTTCTATACAACCTAACCCACACTGAGGCCAAGGCCGAGGAGTCCACCTGCATGAGAAAGGCTAGTCTCATTCTGATTGCTCTTGCTGCGATGTGTATCCTATCAACCCCGCTGCTCGCGGATTCGGTCTATTTCTACACCGGCAATGATTTCACTGATGTCTACGGTAGCGAGCCTTACACGACGTCAGATTACATACAGGGATCTATTACAACTGCTACGCCACTTCTGCCGGGATCCTACCTCTTTTTTCAGAACATGCCCGCGTTCAGTTTCTTCGACGGTGTTCACTCCGTCGATCAGACGACTGCAACAAATTCGCTGTTCATACTTGATGTGGGCCTCTCCAACGAGATCGTCAATTGGTTCTTTGAGATCGACAGTAGTGGAGTAACCATGGTCAGTTGCAATTCAAACTGCACTGGCGGTCCCAGCGATTTCACTTATGTCCCAGCCAATGGTTCGGGTGGGACGGTCCTGAACAACCCTGGCACCTGGACCTTGGGAGCACCAGTTCCGGAACCGTCTAGTCTCCTTTTGCTCGGCACCGGAGCGCTGGCGGCCTTCGGCGGTTTGAGAAGGAAACTACTGTCTTAGCTTTTTTCGAAGATCTGTGAGCGGCTCTTCGGGGCGGCTATTTCGTTCCAGTTTCGCCTTGTTATGGCGTCGTCGTGCTTTGAACGAAAACTGGGGATCCGGTTGTGGATCATGCTGCGTGATGAGATTGATTACGACGAGTTCTGCCGTCGTGGACGGCAGTGCGGGGAAGCCCAAGCGGAGAAGCCTGCCCGATAACGTGGTGCAGCGTAAGCGGTGACCGTACGTCTGAATAGGCGATCCGCCTCCCCGTTGGAAGCGGGGAGCCCGAACAATCCATCGTGGTCAACTGTGACCGAAGAGATGTCTGGTGGGCAACACCGAACGAGGAACCGGAAATGGGCCGAGCTACAGAACCGGAAGAAGCAAAGGAACAACATTGGCCAATCTATAAAGTGCTTCGGCACCAGTGGAGAGGTGTGCGACAAAAAACCAAAAACCCTTCTGAATAAGGGTTGACGACGGCCGCCTTCGTTAGAGACGTTATCGACAGGTATCTGGCCAAGGGCTTGTGCGAAGGCGTAGATTACTGACCAATGATTCCAGTTCCGGCAAGAATCTTGACGGGTGCGTCGATCTTGATCGCCCCCCTCCTCGTCTGGCTTGTCCTTTACGTGGCTTCTCGTACTCTCTCCGTCAGCCAACGCCCAATATTGTGGTGGTTAGCGGCGGCGCGTTATGTGACTTATGCTGCAGGACTCGTTCTGTGGTTGGCTTATCCGACCCTTAGTCGCTATGGTGTCGCATGTATCGCCGCCTCTGCTGGCATATCACTGCCGCATACGTGGGTAAAGCGCCGATTCGCTCCAGAATTGATCGAGGAAACGAATGCCGATGGCTGGTGGCCTAGCAAGCCGGAATGATTGCTGGCGATAAATCGCCTTATCGCTCACTATCTCAGGTTGAGAGAATGAGTGGTATCGCCCGTTCCGAACAGTAATGTGCTACCGGCGAAAACCCGTTCGTGTTTAGCTCATAATGTCTGTCATGAAATCGGCTATTTTCGTGACTGTCCTTCTTTGCTTGCTCATTTCTATCTCCGCTGAAGCAAAACGCGTGACGCCCAAGCCCGTACCATCCATTATTGCCAGCGGCATTCAGTATTCGCCCGAAAGAGATGGCGCAAATGCCTATGTGGTCGCCAGTGATGCTGGCAACGGACAAACGTTATGGAAGGTCAAGGTCTTCCATACGCGAATCAAGCCTTGGCGTGAGGAGGACAACCAGTGGGTGTTCATTAGCGACCTGAAGCTGAACGGAGACTCTCTGCTCGTTCGCGATGAGAAGAATCGCTGCTACTCGATTCAACTGAATACTAGGCGGGTCGGGAAAGCACAGTGCGGCAATGTTTTTCCACCACAAGAACCACGACACTGAAATACGGCGAACTCTGACATGCGGATTAGTGGCGATAAATCCCATCACCAGTAATTCCATTTTGAGATAGGAGTGGACACCCTGCTCAAGCCAGCTGAAGGCTTGAATCGACCACCCTTCTATCTTTGCGAAGAGCATCCACTGCAGAATTCCTTTTGCATTCTTCAAAGCCAAGTTACTCTTCAAAGTGCAAAACCGATGCGGGGGAGAATGAGTATCAAGACGCTGGGGACGCGCGAGGTCTATCGCAATCAATGGCTACGCGTGCGGGAAGATCGGATTCAGCGCAGTAATGGCCTTGAGGGAATTTACGGAGTTGTAGACAAGGACGATTGCGCCATCATCATCCCTCTTGATGGCGATCATGTGTATCTGGTGGAGCAGTTTCGCTACACGGTGCAGCAGCGGCTGCTCGAATTCCCGCAAGGTGGATGGGAAACCAGGGACGTCGATTCCGAGGAGCTCGCGCGTGGCGAGTTGAAGGAAGAGACCGGATTCGTCGCCGACACGATGCAACTGCTCGGCACCACTTACGTTGCCTATGGCTACGCGAACCAGAAGATGCACGTATTTCTCGCGACTGGACTCACGCAGAGGGACAAAGAACCGGATCCGGAAGAGCACGACTTGCAATTGCATCGTGTGCCGGTGACGGAGCTTGAGGCGATGTTGCGCGATGGCCGCATTCCGGATATCTGTACCATCGCTGCGTGGGGAATGTATCTGCTCAGGAAGTGAACGTTCGGTATCCCGCGGCGACGACGCCGGGCGGTCTATGATTGATTGGTGCCCGGAGCCGGACGACATTCAAGCCAACGCCCCAGCCGAATTCTGGCAGTAATGGTTTTGCTGATGATCTTGTTCATCGTTGCTTGGGTCTTTATTCCTAAGTTGCGATAAGCATCCGAGTCACTCTTGCGGCGGGTAAGCCCTGTATTCAATCGCGGGGCCGGGGCCGAGAACGCGATCGAGCAGCCATGCTCCGCCCGTGCCGGCGAACCCTGCTGCAACAACCGTTGCCAGGCAAGTCAGCATGGCGAGCTTAGGGCCACCTTGTCCGAGAACCAAAGCTATCGCGGTGAAAGGCAAATGATAGCCTCCGCTGATTCCGCCCGCTGCACCGGCCGCGCCAGCAAGATCGTCCGGCACTCCAAGTGATGGCGCGAACACCCGTCCTCCGAGATCGCCGATCGCCATGAAGGGCACGAACAAGCCGCCGCATCCGCCGGCCGCTGCGGAAGCTGTGGTGGCGACCGCGCGGAGTAGACAGACTGCGAGCACGATAAGCGCCGAGGCGCGCGTGCCCTCTACCCAAGTGATCGCCCCGCCGCCCGGACCCACGGCCGCCGATGGAGAGGCGATCCTCGAGAGAATGATTGCGGAACCTGCCAGGAACAAACCGCCGAGCGCGAGCCGGACGATGGGATGGGCTTGCCAACCTTTCGCTCGATAGATTGCCGCTCCCGAGATCGAGGTGATCGAGCCGGACAGCACCCCAATGATCAGTGCTGTGATCAGCCCTTGATACAAGTTGTGCGGCGGTTCCTTGGGAATTACCAGGCGGATTAGATCGACGCCGAGAGAGATATGCAAAAGCCATCCGACGAGCCCGCCCACCAGTGCGGAAGTCACCCGCTCGATGTTGAGTGGAGCGTGATGCCGTCGACCCAATTCGAGAATGTACGCGGTGCCGACCAGGGGAATTCCCATCAGCACCGCCACGCCCGCCGCTCCGCCTCCGACAGCTAACGGCCTCATCAGCCAGCGCCACCAGCGATCCCCAAGAGCCGCTCCCGTGGCGACCCCGAGATAGGCTGCGGGCGCTTCAGTCCCCATCGCCGCGCCAAGCCCCACAGTGGCAAAGATCGCAATAAGACGGATCGGCGCCAGGCGCCATGGAAAGCGGTCCTCCGCGCCGGCGAAATTCACCATATCGCCAGTCAGATCGGCGCGAGCGGCATGAGGCGAAAAAGTTCTCCATGCGCGCGCCCAGCGTGAGCGTCGCGCATCTCCCGGTAACTCCTGGGTTTCACTACTCAAACCGCATCCGTAAAGGACCAGAACCGAGAGCGCTAGTCCGAGCAGAGGCATCACGATAAGAACCCAAGTGTTCTGGCGGGAGACGACGGCCAGGATCTTCTTGAGCATCTCGGTGACGCCGACGTCCAGTGCTGCTGCAATCGATCCGCCGAGTAGTCCACCGATTGCGGAAGTGGCGACGATTGCAGGCAACCGCGAGCCCGCGATCGACGGAGGCATTTCTCTCATGAAGTCCTTACAGTTCTCATCGGGGTCGGCTACAAGCCTGTATGCCACGCTCCAAAGGAACTCGCGCTGAAAGTTGGATGCGGGCCGCGCAGCCGCGCCGTCGTTCCAAAATACCGATTCAGGATTAGACTTGAGAGCTGCCGTCCGAACTCACTGGAGCAGATGATGCGATCAACAATTCCTGCAATGCTGTTCGCCGTCACCGCGTTGGCAATCTCCCTCTTCACAGCGATCGGAGTTGTTGCGCAAGCGACGCCGAATCAATCGCTGCTGGCGCTTTCCAAGCGTGACCACACGCTTGCCATCGTGGATCCGAATACGCTCAAGGTCATCGCACGCGCTCCCGTTGGTCCGGACCCGCACGAGGTGATCGCGTCTTCCGACGGAAAGACGGCGTACGTCAGCATCTACGGTGGTGGCCGCTACCATGCTCTTTCGGTGATCGACCTCGTCGGACAGAAAGCGCTGCCCGATATTGATACGGGAGCTTTGAACGGTCCACATGGACTCTTCTTTGTGGGAGGGAAAGTCTGGTTCACGGCCGAAGGCGCGAAGGCGGTCGCGAGCTATGATCCTGCGTCCGCGAAGATCGATTGGATCATGGGCACCGGCCAGAACCGCACTCATATGCTTTACGTCACCGCGGATGAGAAACAGGTCTACACAACTAACGTGAGTTCTGCGACGGTGAGCATTCTGGAGAAGGTGACTCTGCCCCCGATGGGACCGCCTCCTTCGGGAGTGCGGCGCAGGGCTCAGGCCCCTCCTCCGCCGCCAGGAGGGAATGAGCCGCGCACGGATTGGAATCAGACGGTCATTCCAGTTGGCAAAGGCTCCGAAGGATTTGACGTATCGCCGAATGGACGCGAGCTATGGACAGCGAATGCGCAGGACGGCACGCTCTCGGTGATCGACCTCGCGACACGAACCATGACAGCCACGCTCGACGCGAAGATTTTCGGCGCAAACCGGCTGAAGTTCACTCCCGATGGAAAGCTGGTGCTGATTTCGAGTCTGCGCGACGGTAATCTGGTCATCTACGACGCAGCCTCACGGAAAGAATTCAAGCGAGTGCCGATTGGTCACGGAGCGGCGGGGATTCTGATCGATCAGGATGGCAATCGCGCTTTCATCGCGTGTAGCCCTGACAACTACGTCGCGGTACTCGACCTGAAGACATTCGAGGTTACGGGACATATCGACGTTGGCGGAGAGCCGGACGGCTTAGCCTGGGCGATCAGGCCGTAGCGCGCGCATGGATCGGAATCTACGCGCCAGGACCGTTCAACCGGTCTTAGTTTGCGCGTGAGCGCTCTGGCGCGTCTTGATCAGGCGCGCGGGATCGTAGCCCAGAAAGCGTATGCGCTCGGTGATCTCGCGATAGGTCGCCTCGTCCATCTGCGGAGTGCGACTCAAGATCCAAAGATATTTGCGGCTGGGTTCGCCGACCACCGCGTAGCTGTAGTCCGGCGCAAGGTCGAGAATCCAGTAGTCGCCCGCGAACGGCCAGAAGAATGTAACTTTCAGCTTCGCATTTGTCGCCGGGTCGATTACCTTCGCGATGCCCTTGTCCGAAGTGACTGTGCCGTCGGATTTGCGGCAGCTGTTCAGAACGCCTACTTTTCCGTCATCGCGCAACAGATACATCGCCTTGGTATCGCTGTCGCACTTCTTCTGAAAGCGATTCGGATAGCGCGCGATCTCGTACCACGTGCCCGCATAGCGATTCAGATCGACCTGGCGAACGGTGACGAGCGGCTCAGGTTTACGCGTGGCGTACGCGACTGCCGCAGCGCCCGCAACTGCGCCCACGGCGGCAAGGGCGTACTTGTACCTGCGATTCATCACGGCACCTTTGGAGAATTTCAGGACTCGGCGGGAGAAAAGAGTCCTTCCCATTCTTCGATGGTCATCAGCGGCCGGGCGGCCACTTTAATGTTTTCGAGCACGTGATCGGGACGGCTCATGCCGACCAGCGCCGATGCGAGCGAAGGAGCCGAGCGCACGAACTGAATAGCGGTCTCAGCATCGGTTGGTAACCCAATCACTTCTTTTAGCTTCTCTGGAACTCCGCGAGTGAGCTGGCCCTGATGCAGCGTCGCGCTGGCGATCACGGCAATTCCATATTGCTCGGCGAGTGATAACACCGATCCACGTTCGCCGCGCAGACTCTGATTGCCGAGACCATAAGCCTCGGTCATGGCGAGATTTAGCGGCAATTGCACAAAGCGGAAGTGATGATCGTTTCCGCCGGCTTCGCGCGCGGTTTCTATCACCTGCTCCAGGTTCAAGTAACTGCGATCGCTGGGCGCGACGCGCAGCCCGTTCCAGGTGGCGATGCCGTACCAACGGAGCTTGCCATCATCGACTGCATCTTCCGCCCAGCGGAAGGCGCTGCGCAGACGATCGCGAAAAGCGTCCGGCGTTACATATCCCAATTGCGATTCGGGATTGTGCAGATAGAAAACGTCCAACGTCTCGAGTCCAGTATTGCGCTGGCTGCGATCAAGTTGATCGCCCAAATAGCTCGGAGCCATGCAATGCATCCCTCCGGCGATCTCCCCGGTCGGAGCGACTCCGGTTTCGACGTATTCCTTGCGCAGGTAATCGCGCTGATCCGCCGGAAGCTCGCTATCGAACGGCAGGTAGCCGGCCTTGGTGCAGACCAGGACTTCGTCACGCTGCAGCTCGCCCGCTTCGACCAGTTGCTTTATGGCCGATCCAATGTTGCGTTCCGAGCGCTGGTGGCGGTAGTTGATGGCCGTGTCGAGCACATTGATGCCGGATCGGAGCGCCTGCAGGATCGATTGCGTATAGGAAACGTCGGAGGCCGCGTCGGTTTCGCCCAGGTAGGTGCCGAGTCCAATCGAAGACAGCCAAAGTTCATTCACGCCCGGAGCTTGCGGTTGACGGAAGTGTCCAGCGTTGGCGAGCAAAGGGAAGCGGTCGCGAAATCGTGTGGTTCCGGCGGACGTGGCGAACCCGTCGATCATGACGGACAGTGTAACAAGTCACGGTTGCGCGCCGGCCGTTTTCTGAATCGTGTTCGGAACCTCGGGATCAGTGCCGATCTGGAACGGCGCTGATTCGCTGCAGTGGGCAGAATTCATGGAAAACGCGCGGGTTAAGGGCTGCATCTTGAGAGGAGTATTGCGAGAGTTCTGGCCGCCCACGTCGGCGGTGATGCAGGTGCCATACAAATTCATCAGCAATTCAGGAGGCAGCATGAAGGGATTTCTTTTTGGACTGGGAGTCGGCATTGGACTGGGCGTTCTGTTCGCACCGATGAGCGGTGACGAAACGCGCGGCCGCCTTTCCGATACCGCTAACGACCTGGCTGATTCGGCTCGGGACAGCATCGAACAGGGCCGTGATCGGGTGCAACGCGGCGTTGAGACGATTCGGCAGAAAGCGCAGTCGGCGGTGAAGCAGGGCCGTTCCGCGGTTGACGACGCACAAGCACGTGCCACCGGTACGGAGTCGAATCTCTAAACGGCGTACGAGATTGAAGCCAGAAGAGTGCCCCCATCCCCCCGCATCGCGTGGAGGATGGGGTGCGCGTGTATTCCTGTGGTTACCTTTCCTGCAAGTTATTCCGTCCTTAACACCGATCGGGTTAGTCTAGGGGCGAACTCAGGAGCCTGGTAATGCCTCCGAGCCTTCGTCCGGCCTCATCTGCATCGGTTGACACCACTGTAAGCCGACCTTTATTCTTGAGTATTGCGTCCTCAGCGCCAGACGTCGCTGGGGCAGTGTGCCCTAAGATGTTCATAAGTTTACGCGAACTGCACCTCCACGAGGATCAGCAGGCATTCCACGAGGAGTGGCAGCCCGGCACGATTGACCTCGGCCCGGACGCGAAGCAATCGGCTCCGCTGAAGGCGGACGTCCAGGCTTCCGTGGTGGAAGAGAATCGCGGCCATAAGGTGAACATCGAGGACATACGCCTGGCGGGCGAATTCTCGACGAAACTGGAGTTACCCTGCGCCCGTTGCCTTGATCCGGTGTACGAGGACGTAGAGAAGAAGTTCGACCTTCTTTACCGCCCCCAGGGCGCCGACGCAGGGAAAGAAGAGATCAGCCTGGCGAAAGAGGACGCGGATATCGGCTATTACCAGGGCGATGGGCTCCTGCTGGAAGATGTTTTGCGCGAGCAGTTGTTGCTGGCGGTCCCGCTGAAGCTGGTTTGCCGTGAAGATTGCAAAGGACTCTGCCCCAGTTGCAGACAGAACCTGAACGAGGGCGCCTGCGACTGTGCGCCCATTGATCCCGATCCCCGTTGGCATGCCCTTGGGGATCTTCGCAACAAGCTCGGTCAGTAAAGAACGAGTTATTCCCGGAAAGTCCGGGAAAGTAGTTTTGTGTGTCCAGCTAAGAAGCTGGGCCTTCTCGCGAGAGAAACGCGAAATCTGAATTAGAGGTTGAATTGTCATGGCAAATCCTAAACGGCGCCACTCCCAAAGGCGTACCAGCACCCGTCGCGCTCACGATCATCTGACTGCGACGTCCACGTCCGAATGTCCAAATTGCCACGAGGCGAAATTGCCTCATCGGGCCTGCCCCAAGTGCGGTTATTACAAGGGACGGGAAGTTCTGGAAGTAAAGGAAAAGGCAAGCTAAGCGATCCGCAGCTCCGGCCCGGCCGGGGTTACTTCAGCTAGGGGGCTGACGAGCGATCAATGCCCACCGTCATAGCGGTTGATGCCATGGGATCGGATGGCGCGCCTGTACCAGAAGTCGAAGGCGCGCTGCAAGCTGTTCGCGGCTACGATGTGCACGTTGTTCTGGTTGGCAAAGAAGACGTGATCCGCGCCGAGTTGCGCAGCCAGTTGCACGAACATCCATCCTGGCACCTTTACAAGAAGAGTATTGAGGTCGTCCAGGCCAGCCAGGCAATTGGCATGGACGAAAAAGCTGTGCAGGCAGCTCGCGCCAAGAAGGACTCCTCCATCCACGTGGGGCTGCGCCTGGTTCGCGACGGCAAAGCCGCCGGGTTCACCAGCGCGGGCAATACCGGAGCGGTGATGGCTACGGCGAAGATGGTGCTGGGCGCGCTGCCCGGTGTGGATCGTCCGGCGCTAGCCAGCGTTTTTCCCACTGCCAAAGGGACGGCCGCCGTTCTTCTTGACGTCGGCGCCAATGTTGATTCCAAGCCGCAGAACCTCGAGCAATTCGCCATCATGGGCGAAATCTACATGCGCAAGATCTTCAACGTCGATCGTCCGCGCGTGGGCATCCTTTCCATCGGCGAGGAAGAAGGTAAAGGCAACGAGCTGACCCGCGCGGCATATCCGCTGATCAAGAATCTGCCGCTGAATTTTGTCGGCAACGTGGAAGGCCGCGACCTCTATAACGGCAACGTGGACGTGATCGTGTGCGACGGGTTCGTTGGCAACGTGGCCCTGAAGATTTCCGAAGGCCTGGTTGAGACCGTCCGCCATATGCTGAAAGAGTCGCTGAACGCGACCATCAGCAGCCAGGTCGGCGCGATGCTATCGCGCAAGGCGTTCATCGATTTCAAGAAGCGGCTCGACTACTCCGAGTACGGTGGCGTGCCGCTGCTGGGAGTGAAGGGCGCCTGCATCATCGGGCACGGTAGCTCGAACGCGAATGCCATCAAGAATGCGATTCGAGTGGCTGCCGAGTACGCCGATCGCAAGATCAATAAGCAGATCGAAGAAGAGATCGCTTCGACTCGTATGGCGCCCGCGCAAGCGTAAGCAGAATCGGGTAATCGGGTAATCTGGCGATCGGGTAATTGAAAGTCGACTGCCCCACTCAAGCCAAATGAGGGCTTGAATGGCCACCCGAGCTCTACTGAAAGATCATCATGTCCTCATCTCAAACCATCACATTTCTATTCCCTGGCCAGGGGTCCCAAGCCATCGGCATGGGCAGAGACCTCGCCGCACTTTATCCGGTCGCGCAGGAAACCTTTGACGAAGCCGACGCTGCTCTCGGATACAAACTCTCGCAACTGTGCTTTGAAGGTCCTGAAGAGCAGCTGCGCCTGACGGAAATTACGCAGCCCGCGATTCTTACCGCGTCAGTAGCCGCGTTTCGCGTGCTCATCAGCAAGGGCATCGTGCCGGCATACGTGGCCGGACACAGCCTGGGCGAATACTCGGCGCATGTAGCTGCCGGTACGCTCGATTTTGCTGACGCGGTGCGCACCGTGCGCAATCGCGGCAAGTACATGCAGGAAGCCGTGCCCGTGGGTGAAGGCGCCATGGCTGCCATTCTGGCAATGAAGCTCGACATGGTCCGCGAGGTCTGCAACGAAGCCGCCCAGGGCGAGGTCTGCCAGCCAGCGAACATCAACTCTCCAGACCAGATCGTCATCTCCGGGAGCAAGGCTGCAGTGGAACGCGCGGCCGAATTGGCCAAACAGAAGGGCGCGAAACGTGCGGTGATGCTTCCCGTCAGCGCTCCCTTCCATTGCGCGCTGATGAAGCCCGCGCAGGACCGCCTCGCTGCGGATCTGAAGGCGCTCGCCTTTCATGCGATGGAACACAAGCTGATCACCAACGTCGACGCCGAGATCATCGACTCACCGGAAAGGGCGCGCGATGCGCTGATCCGCCAAGTCACCGGCGCGGTTCAGTGGGAGGCATCTATGCGCAAGCTGATCGGCGCAGGTGTGACGACGTTCGCGGAAGTCGGCCCAGGCAAAGTCCTATGCGGGCTCATGCGCCAGATCGATCGCAGCCAGACCTGTTTGAACGTGGAAAACGAAGATTCGCTGGCGAAGACGATGAATCACTTCGCGCCGTCGAGAACGGCGGTGCTGTAGGGCGGCTCGGTCTAAGACAGAATTCCTATTGCTTCGAAAACCGCGCTTCATTTAATTTCAGCTCACCTATGCGTCGAGCAGTATCGATCTTTTTCCTCTTTGTGATAACCCTTTCTGCCTCAGCTCGAGATGGAGCGAGCCACTGGTTTGAAGTGCGCAGCCAGCACTTCGTGGTGCTCACAGACTCAAATGAGAAACAGGCGCGCCGCGTCGCGAGCCAACTCGAACGGATGCGGGCGGTCTTTCATGTCCTGTTGCCAACCGCTTCCGACAGCGCTGGATCTCCCGTGATTGTGCTTGCCTTGAAGGACAAGAAGGCTTTTCAGGCACTTGAGCCGGAAGCCTATCTGGCGAAAGGGCAGCTCGATCTTGCCGGATTGTTCATGCGCGCTCCGGACAAGAACTACATCCTGCTGCGCCTTGATGCTCAGGGTGACCATCCCTACGCAACGATCTACCATGAGTACACCCACTTCATGTTGCGCAACGCGAGTGAGTGGATTCCCTTGTGGTTGAACGAGGGATTGGCGGAGTTTTATCAGAACTCCGACATTGAGGAAAAGGAAGTGCTCCTGGGCCAGCCCAGCGAGGATGACATCCTGTATCTCCGGCAGAATCGACTCCTGCCACTCACAACGCTACTCAAAGTCGACCAGACTTCGCCGTACTATCACGAGGAACAAAAAGGTTCTGTCTTCTATGCCGAGTCGTGGGCGCTCACGCATTTCATAAGGGTTACGGATCGGCAGAAGGGCACGGATCGTCTGCAGGACTATGCCAAGCGCCTGATCAAGAAAGAAGACCCCATTATCGCCGCTCAGGAGGCCTTCGGCGATCTGAACGTATTGCAGAAATCGTTGAACAGCTACATCTCGCAAGGCCAGTTCATGATGTTCAAAATGAACACCGGGGTTACCGTAGACGAATCCGCTTTTCAGACTAGCGCGATTCCGACAACCGATGCCGACGCGATTCGTGCCGATGTACTCGTCTACAATCAGCGGCCCAAAGACGCACAGGCGCTAATTGACGCCGTCTTGCGCGATGATCCGAAGAACGCGCTCGCGCACGAGACCATGGGCTATTTGAAATTTCGCGAAGGGGACATGCAGGCCGCACGGAAATGGTATGGCGAAGCCGTGCAACTGGATTCACACAGCTATCTCGCGCACTACTATTACGCGATTATGTCCATGAAGTCAGAGGACAACAGCCAGGATCCAGAGATCGAGTCAAGTCTTCGCACTTGCATGAAACTCAACCCTGATTTCGCACCTGCATACGATGCGCTTGCGATGCGCTACTCGATGAATCCCGCGAAGGTGGACGAAGCGCATTTTTTGAATGTTCAGGCGATCAACCTCGAACCGGACAACGTCAACTATCGCATGAACGCTGCCGCCGTGCTGGCGAATGGCCGCCGGTATGATGATGCTCTTCGAGTGCTGAAGGCGGCGAGCCACGTCGCGAAAACGCCAGAACAAGTTGCTTTTGTTCAGTCCCGAATCGATCAGATCGAGCAATACCAATCGGCCGTGGCGCAAAGCCGCCAGAGACTCAGCAACGGTGATAGCCAGAGCTTTGACAGGGCCGGTGCTGACACGCGCACCGTGACTGTTACAACCAGTGACGGCCGCAAATTTGTCATCAAGTCGAATGGCGCGGAGGACGGGCCGAAATATCCGACGGAAGCGCCCACTGGTCCGCGTCACACCGTGCGGGGAATTTTACGGAACGTGCAATGTTCCTATCCGATGGCTATCACTCTCAACATAGAACCGGGCGGTAAGGCTGCCGCCGTCTCTGTGTATCGCAACAACTTTTCCCAGATCATATTCTCGGTTATGAATTTCACTCCGAAAAGCGATCTCAATCCATGCACGGATATCGAAGGCTTCAAAGCGAAAGTCGAATATGCCGAAGTATCAGACAAATCCATTGCCGGCCAGATTGTCGCTATTGAACTGAGCAAGTAAGTGCCGCGAGACAAAGACCGTGATGCACGTTGCATCTCTCTTCAGCGGTTCTTGATGCACTACTCTCTCCTGCTACAATCACCCCACTCTCTTGGCTTAGGTGGGGAACTGAATGTTCAAGTCAGCGCTTTGTCGAGCCGTGCTCGCCATTGCCGTAATCAGCCAGTTCGCTTTTGCCCAAACAAAATCTGAACCGGTCACTGTTATCAAAGCCGCGCGCCTGCTCGACGTCCGCTCCGGGCAGATGCAGTCCAATCCCGTTATCGTCATCGAAGGCGATCGCGTTCGCTCCGTATCCGGCGCTGTGCCTGCTGGCGCGCGCGTGATCGACCTTGGCGACGTCACGCTGCTTCCGGGATTGATCGACTGCCACGCGCATATTCTCGGCAATCTTAAGGATCAGTCGCCCACTGCGGGTCTGCGAACCTCATCGGCTGAAGGCGCGCTCTGGGGCTATCACAATCTGCAGATATGGATGGCGCACGGATTCACCTCGCTGCGGGACGCAGGCGAATCCGATCTCGGCTACGGTCAGCTGGCGCTGCGCAATCTGATCAACAAGGGAATCATTCAGGGACCACGTATTGTTTCGGCTGGGAATTTTCTTTCGCTGAATGGCGGTCACGGTGATGCGGACGTTCTCGCTCCCGACCAGGCGATGCCGCGACGGCCGAATATCGCCGACAACGTGGAAGAGGTTGGACCTGCGGTTCGTCGCGACATTAAGTACGGCGCTGACTGGATCAAGATGATGGCGACCGGCGGAGTGATGGATCCGCTCAGCGACTACAACGTTGAAGAACTCAGCGAAGCGCAGATGGCAGCCGCCGTTGAGATCGCGCATCGCGCGCACAAGAAAGTAATGGCGCACGCTGAAGGCACTGCGGGCATCAAGGCCGCGGCGCTGGCTGGGGTCGACACCATCGAGCACGGCACCATCATGGACGACGAAGCCGCCAGTATCATGGAGCAGAAAGGCATCTGGCTCGTCCCCACGCTTTACACCTTCCAGCATGGAGTTCAGGTGGGAGCTTCGCTCGGCGCCGACGCAGCGACGGTGAGGAAAGGCGAGGAGATCCTGAAATTCCAGCAGGCCTCGTTCGATATTGCCCGCAAGCATCATCTGAAGATCGCATACGGCGTCGATGACGATCCGGATTTTGTCAGCAAGGAATTCTTCTCGTTGACGAAGGCCGGAATGAGCCCGCTGGAGGCGATCCAGGCGGCCACGGTTCGCGCTTCCGAGCTGTTGGGATTGGCGGATCAGGTTGGCACGGTTGAGCCCGGCAAGTTTGCCGACATCGTTGCGGTGAAGGGCGATCCGACGGCAAATATCGGCGCGATTGAAAACGTGGTGTTCGTGATGAAGGGCGGCAAGGTGATGGTGGGGAAGCAGTAGTTAGTAGTTAGCAATTAGTAATTAGCGGTTGGCTCCGGGGACAGTATGCCCATTCCCTCGAATACTAGGCTCAGGGGCTAATTACTAATCACGAATTACTGATTTTCAGTACGGTGAGAACGTAATCGTCTTGGTTTTGTTCTCCACCCACATGCGCGCTTTCTTTTCCTTGCGGTCGTTCACGGTGACGACGACGACTACCCCGCTGCCGCCATCCTTCGGAGTCGCCGAACCGTCGATGTGAAAGCTGTGGATCAGGCCCCACTCGCCACCCGGTCCCCAGTCCTGATAGAAATCGCCAAACGTGTAGTTGGGATTCTGTGGATGCTGCTTCCAGTTCGGATCAGCCTGCCAGAGAGCGAACGCCTTTTCATAGTCCTTGTTCTGGAGAGCGGTGAAGAATTTCTGCACCACCCGCTCTTCTGGATAATTGCGATAGAGCCACGCCAGTGTGCCAAGGATCAGGACGAGTACGACCACTCCCGCGATGATGATGTTGCGCCGCCGTGCGCGCCGCGGATCGTAAGTAGGAGCTTCAAAGAGAGTCATGTCTCACGTACCGGAAAGAACTGAACAGCATAGCACCCAGGGAATTGGTAATCGGGTAATTGGTAATCTGGTAATTGAAAAAACACTGTACTGTCTGCGAAGCAGGGCGACGCATCTGAGAATTGCACCGCAGTCATTCTTTTCTCGCGCTGAGCTGCGGCGCTCATCTCTTCTTAGACACCACTATCGCCAAAAAGAAAAGCCGCGCCCGAAAGCGCGGCTCACTTCGAACTGAACGGGGGCTACTGCTTCAGCGCTTCCAGACGATTGTTCGCCAGGGTCGATGCCGCCGAATTCGGATCATCTTTCTTGATCTGCTCGTACAGTTCGCGCGCCTTCGCCGGATCCTTGGGGGTGTATACCTGCGCCATGGCCATACGCGCCGTCGACTGGTTCACGGTGTTCGTCGGCTTATCGATCAGCTTCTTATAGATGTCGATCGCTTGCTGCTCGCGCCCGGTGCTGGCGTATAGATTGGCAAGCGCCAAATTGGCAAGGGACGCGAGGTCCTTGCCACCGGCATCCGCGGCTTTCTGCAACGTAGCTTCGCCGGCGGAATTGTTTCCCGCTTCCACTTGGGTCACTCCTGCCATGTACAGAGCGATCTTGCCCGCGTCGGTGTGCGAGAAGGAATCGGCCACCGTCTGAAATTTCGGGCGCGCCGCATTCGCGCGTTCGGCGATCGAGGTGTAGGACTCCTCGCCAGGCTGAGCCGGCATATTTGCAGGACGGATGGGAGCCGTGTAGGTCCGCATTGCCTGGTTCAGCTGAACTGCGGCCTGCTGGCTCTGATGCTGAACGTAAAGATAACCACCGAGCACGATGGCCAGTGCGACCACCACGGCAACGGTGACCATGATGACCTGCTTCTGATGCTCGAGCGCCCACGAATAGGTCTCGGCGGTGGTGGTGGCAAACTTATCTTGTTTAAGTTGATGTCGTTCGGTACTGCGCAATGGGTGGTCCTAACTATTTGGAATAAAGACCACTTAGTGTAACAAGCGGCTTTCGGCAGCGTCAAACGAGGGTGGAGTTGGTCTCCAGAGACGATTTATTTGAAAAAGCCACTCTCATTATCGATTCTAGCTTGCAAAGGGCTCGATCGAGTTCACTTTCCCCTCCATATATCCCACACGTCCTTAATCAAGCTTGTCGGCGCCAGCCACAAGAAGACCAACAATACAGCGACAATGATGTGCCACCAACTCACACGCAAAGATTATGCTTGATGGATGGTTGCCTCAAGCCCGTTTTAGAGCATCGCGATCCGCTGCGCTGCCGAGACCGCCTTCAGACGTAATCCACCGCCACCAGCGTCAGATCGTCGTGCTGATCTTCATTTTCACGGCGCCCGCACCACTGCTCGATTCTGGCCAAGAGGGCATCGCAGAATTCCTGGGCCGGCAAATGGGCGTGCGAGCCCAAGAACTCCAGCAGACGCTCGTTCCCGAACTCCTCGCCCTGGGGATTCGGAGCCTCCAGAATCCCGTCTGTATAAAGCACACAGCGGTCTCCCGGTTCGAAGGCCGAGGTCACGGCCGTGTACGCGCAGCCGGGGAATGCGCCGAGGAACAGCCCATTCTCCTCGATCGCGACGGCCTTCTTCTCGCCCGAGCTCCAAACCAGCAGCGGAGGGTGTCCTGCCCCCGCGTATGTGAGCTGATTCTTTTTCACGTCGAGATAAACGTACCCGGCAGTAACGAACTGTCCCTGCACATTTCCGCAGAGGATCGAGTTCAGCCCGGCCAGAACTTCTGCCGGTCTTTGAGCCCGCTCTGCCTGGGCGCGAATGGCGATCTTGACCATCGAGGCCGAAAGCGCAGCCGGAACGCCGTGGCCCGCGACGTCGGCGATCAATACTCCAAGTCCCGTGCCATCTGGCTGCAGGAAGTCGTAAAAGTCGCCGGCAACTGACGAAACGGGCACGTATCTGGTTGCAATCCGCAGACCGGCGATCGTTGCTTCATGATCGGGCAGCAGTCCCGCCTGGATCTGCCGCGCAATTTCCATTTCCTTATGAATCGCCGCCAGCCGTTCTTCCTTCTGCAGCGATTGTGCCGCGGCTACGTATCCCAGGCAGCACAGCAGGAATACAAATCCCAGGTATTCGATCGACCGATTTCCAGCAATCACCTTCAGTCCGACCAGGTTCGTGTAGACGACAAAGCCAAGGAATACCGCGAATCCAACCCGAAGGACCCACATCTCGCGGCTGGCTTTCTTCACCGAGATGAAGAACAGCAGCATCGCGGGAAGGGTCAGCAGCACCATAATGCTGTTGATGGTTTCGGTGAGCTCTACTCCTCGGTCCAGAAAGTGCGCAGCAATGTAAACAATGCCCTCGATGAACTCGACCGTCACCGCCACCCACACCAATTTCTTCCATTTCGGCGCAACGATTTCAGCGAAGAACAGCCCGAGTGGCACGGGAATTAGGCCCGTAATGACCCAATCGGTGACTGTAAACGCGGACGCCAGGGCGGGCAGCATTTTAAAGAGTGTGTCTGTCGTGACCAGCAGCCTGGCACCATACATGCCGGCCGCGAGACCGAAATAGAGCAGAGTGAAATCGCGCCTTTTGGCGCGCGGGATGAACAGCAGGCATGCGGCCAGGCCGCTTGCCAGGACCAGAAGTCCCAGCGTCAGTTGCAACGCATCAGCCCGCAGCACCTGTATGGAAAGGGCAGGATTCATCAGCGGGTACTATATCAACCTGAGTGTCTGCCGGCATCGAGTCTGCCGAACTGCTTGTGATCGTTGCAATACATTGCACAATTGCCAGAGGCGACACCTCTCGACAAGCGTTTTTCCGTCAATTACCCTCCTTCCGTCGTTCGGCCCCACTCAAAATGTGCAACCGGGAACGCGACTCGCAGACTCCAACCCGGTAAGCGCCACTTCTTTCAGCTCACGAGCGCTCTGTACGCTCAATAGGGTGTCCTATGAAAAAAGTTCTTATTGGTTTGGCTATCGTCGTAGTTGTGGTGGTGGCTGCTCTCGCCATCATTCCCCATTTCCTTGATCTCAACAGCTACCGCACCCAGATACAGGCAAAGCTGCAGCAGGCCCTGGGACGTCCGGTCGATTTCAAGGACATCAGTGCCTCGTTCCTGCCGCCTTCGGTGAAAGTGAGCAACGTATCTGTAGGCGAAGATCCGCGTTTCGGTCCGGGACCTTTTGCTACGATCCAGCAACTCGACGTGAGCGTGAAGCTGCTTCCGCTGTTGAGCAAAGATGTCGAAATCCAGTCGCTGACACTCGAACGCCCGCAGATCCAGGTCGTTCGAAATAAGCAGGGCGAATGGAATTACGCCAGCCTGGGTAAGACTCAGACACCCAGTCAGCCCGCTGCTTCTAAAAGCCAGAGCCAGTTCTCGCTGTCGCACTTGACCATCAACAACGGCAAAGTCGGATATCTCGATCAGCAGGCCAACACGCATAGTGTTTACGACAACATTGACGCAACGCTCAACGATTTCGCCCCCGGCAAGGCATTCGATCTGAACGCGGCCGTGCGCGTCGGCGGAAAATCCGATCAGCGTATTGAAATAAATGGAAACGCAGGCCCGATTCCCGAGGGGAATAACGCCGCACTGATGCCATTCGATGGCAACATCACACTTACGAATGTTCCGATCGCCGAGTTACAGGCGGTTGCGCAGAGCTCGGCGCTGCAAGGTGTGAACGGGATCGCTTCGGGTAAGCTTGCGGCTAAGAACGAAAAAGGCGTAATCGCCACGAATGGCACGCTGAAGTTAGACCAGGCGAATGTGCGCGGCGTCAATATTGGCTATCCGATTACGTTCGATCTCAAGGCAAATGACGATACCAACAGCGGCTCCGTGCAAATCGAAAACGGGACGCTCAAGTTGGGTACGACGCCCGTATCAATTACCGGCAGCGTGAACACGAAGGCCACGCCCTCGCAGGTCAACCTGAACCTCGCAGCTTCGAATGTCTCGATCGCGGAAGTGGTGCGCCTGGCGTCGTCGTTCGGCGTGGGATTGGCGCCTGGCACCACCGCTGCAGGCCAACTCACCGCGAACATTCATGCGGACGGCGCCGTCGATCGGCCCGCGCTGAATGGAAACCTCACGGGGACCAATCTGCAACTCACCTCCGGGCAGATGAGCGAGCCGGTCAAAATTCCCAGCCTGCAAGTGGCGATGACGCCAACGACGATTCATACCAATCAGTTCACGCCGAGCGCGGGCGATGCGTCCGTGAACATGCAGCTCACGCTGAACAATTACACGTCCGACAATCCCAACATTCAGTTCGACATCAGCGGGAACAAACTGAACTTAAACTATCTTCAGCGGCTGATTTCGTCACCGCCGCCACAGCAGCAACAGAAGAGAGCTGAAGGCTGGTCACTGATTCCACGAGCGAACGCCGCTCCGACGGCTCCCGCTTCGAACGACAGCATTCTTCAGCGCGCGACGGGCAACGGAAACATCAATGTTGGCACGCTCACCTACGACAACCTGGTGCTCACGAATGTGCAGTCGAAAGTTACGATTAATCGCGGCGTGATCACGGCATCGCCGCTGACCGCGAACCTTTACACCGGAACGGAAACTGGGTCCGTGACCATCGATACGCGCACCAATCCGAGCACCATCTCGATGAACACCAAGCTGCAACACGTGGACGCGAACGGAGTGCTGTCGGCGGTCAGCTCGGCGAAGAACACGCTCTACGGATTACTTGCATCGAACGCGAATGCGCGATTTCAGGCCGCGAGCGCTGAAGATATCACCCGCACATTAAATGGGACCCTCAGCATCAATCTGACCAATGGGAAGTTCACCAAGCTGGACATCATGAATCAGCTGTCTTCCGTAGGAAAATTTCTCAACGCCGGCGCTACAGCGAACAAAGGCTACACCGACATACAGTCTGTGACCGGCACTTTCAACGTTGTGAATGGCGTGGCCCAGACGAACGATCTGAAGGCGGTGCTCTCGGGTGCGACGCTGGCCTCGCAAGGAACCATCAACATGGTGAACAACACCGTGAATATGAAGGCCAATGCGGTGCTCTCGAAAGAGACGAGCGGTTCGGTGGGCGGCAACGGGGTCGGCGGGATGATGCAGACCGCGCTATCAAACAAGAATGGCGAGCTGGTGATCCCCGTGCTGATCACCGGCAGCCTGGATTCGCCGCACGTTGCTCCCGACATGCAGGCAGTCGCTGATATGAAGATGAAGAACATGCTGCCCAGCCTGGCCAATCCTAGTCAGCTGACAAAAGGCGGAGCGCAAGGAATCCTTGGCGCGCTTACGGGACAGCAGTCGTCGGGCCAGAAGCAGAATACTAATCAGCAGCAACCGAACGCGCTGGGGAATGCTCTCGGCTCTATTCTCGGAGGCAACAAGAAGCCGAAATAGTTTCGCGAAGGGGCAGCCGAGCCTCGGCTGCCTCTTCAATCCTACTTGGCCGCCACTTGCGCATTGACCACCAGCGGCGCATTCAGTGTTCCGATTCGCTGCGAGGTACGGTCCATCACGCCGAAGCGCAAATTATAGTTTCCAGGCGGAAGATCAAGTTCCTGCTGCGCGGGTAAGCCGCGACTCATCACCTGCTCATACTGAGCCGGTCCGATGGTAGCGTCCAAAGTATCGGAAGCGTGCGCCGCGACAATTCCTTTCGCGTTGTACGCAACCACCATGCAATCCACCAGCGCATGTTTTCCCTTGTTCTGCATGTCCGTGAACGTCACGCCGTTCGGATTGATGTTGTACAACACGCGCACCATCTTGTGGGTCGCGTCGGGCGGCAGGACGGCGGCGGTGACATAGAGCGCCGTCGACTGCGGTGTCCCCGGATTCATTGCACCCTGCAGTGCCGCCAAGCCCGCCGCTTGTTCTGTCTTCGCCGGAGGCTCCGTGTAGTAGCCTTTCCGGTATGCAAGTCTGACATTCGGTTCGCCCAGCTTTACTTCGATCCGGTGATAAGTCATCCGCTCGTCTTTTTCAGGCGTGTAAGCAACCGTGTAATACGTGGATCCGTTGTCGAGACTGCGGGCAATCGCGGCATTCAAGTCATTGCCATTCACGAAGGCATGGCCGCCCGTCTGATCGGCGATGTCGCGCATCGCATCGAACTCGTTTGAGTTCTGTTGAGATTGCGTGTTGAGCAGTCCGCCCATCGGATCGGTGCTTGAGGGATTATTCAACGCCATCGCGCCTGGCTGCGAGAAGCTCGCCCCTTCGGCGTTGCCCGTGCTGATATCCATTCCCCGAGTCGTCATTCCGCGCACATCGACCGGATACACCGCAATTCGTGCTGCGGCAACCTGGGTTGAGACGTTAACCACTGACTTCGTGTAGTCGCTCGCAGTTTGCCATTCGCGTTCAGTAAAGTTGGAGTCTGGCTCCAGTCGAATTGGGAAGCCGCTCGAAAGCCAGATCAGGTTCTTGCGTCCCGGATATCCAGAAACGGTTCGCGTGAGCGTCTGGAAGGCATCGAGCGTGTAGTTCACCCGCTCATTCACTTGGAACGCCTCCGTATTGCGTAAGCCCTGTTCGCGGTTGCGCATTTGATCCTGTGCCGCAATGCCAATCGTCTCTCCCGAGACGCCGCCCGGGCCGCCCGAGTGTCCTTCGAGTGTCGTCCTGGCGGCCGCCTCGACCGCGCCGACGTCTTGTTGGCGTTGCGCCTCGCTCGTCACCAGCGGCGACTGTTCGGGACGAATCCCCTTGGCCGCCTTCACCAGGTCAGCGGGCTCATCGGTGAAGCCTTCCAGCATTTCCAGGTGACGCGAGGTGAGTTCGAACAGCGCTACCGGACGTCCTCTCGGCAAGCTATTCAGAAGCTTCATTAATTGATCGCGAACAATCTGCTGATCCTTTGTTTCGGTGTTCAGCAGGTCGACCATGATGATGTTCCAGCTGCTATCGGACGCATCACGCGGCAGATTGGTATAGGTGTTCGGAGGCAGAAGCGGCGCCGACTTTGTCACTTTGGGCTCCGGAGCACGTGGAACGTGCGCTTCGAATACCTTCAATTGTTGCGGCTTTCCGTCTTGCAAGACGGTGAAATCGCCAGCCTTCAATCCGGTTACTGGTTGTCCTTTGCTGTCGGTGATCACAACATCAACTTGCACCAGGCGTGTTGTGGTTCGAATCACCGGAGTGCTACCCGGCGCATTTGGCATCGACGCCGTGATTACGTTCTCGGCATTGCCTGCGCCACGCTCGAAACTGTTTGCACTGGGGGAACGCGTAGGAGCGGGCGGAGTAGCCGCAGCGGTTGTGGCAGTGGTGGCTGGTGCAATGGATGCTGGAGCTTTATTTTCCGCTACTACTGTCCCCGTCTGCGGGGCTTCCGCGGGACCGAGCGCACGGTCCACGACCAGCGTGTAAAGGCAGAGAAGATTATATGTATCGTAGTACGATTTATCATCCAAAGTGTTTGCCGCGGTCGCCGCCGAGGTGACCGTGAGCGCCAGGATATAGGCGCCGTCGAAAGCCTGTGCGTCCGTGAGTGACGCTTCTTTCAGCTCCGCCGGATTGTTTTGCTTGATCGCGCGCGCCGAGGCCGGCAGCAGCTTACTCAGCACATTGTCACGCGGAGCCTGGTTTTCATCTCCCGACAGGTTCGTAATCCGCTCAGTTCCCGCGGGGCTCTTAAACTGGGGCAGGGAGTACATTGCCGGTCCGCGCCCGATCTGATTCAGATCGACCATCGCGCGAATTCCCACGCGCTGTGCGTCGCTCAACTGTTGCAGGTAGTAGCCAGAGCCCGTCGCGCGATCATTGCCGCTGAAAGCCACAAAAATAAAGGTGTAGCGATGAGGTACGCCTCGGAACGATTCGATCATCAGCGGGAGCATGCTGACGGTCGCCCAATCCACGCGCGCGGTCTCGCCACTGGTGGAGTAATCGTAATTTGCTCCGACGACAATCGCTCCCTGTTCCAGTCCGGGCAGGATGCAGATCAGGTTCGGTAATTTCTGCCCGGGCACGGTCTGTTCCTTCAGCTGCTTTTCCTCGCAGCCTGCAGCTGAAAATTGGTTTTTCAGCATCGCAAATCGAGCGTTCGCATCCTGTGGAGAAAGCTGTGTCCGGCTTTCGACAACCCCGGAATCCATGCGGGAATAACTGAGACTGTCCGCAACGACAAAAGTGGACGAGACAATGACAACGACAACCAGGAACATCCGCGATAACCGGATCATGGCTGACCTCTATTCTGAAGATGGACAGATTACCACGGGCAAGACTCTCCGGCTGACCTGACTGCCACTCACAAACAACCCACCTGTCAAACATATCTCTCGCAAGAGTGGAAATTGTCATGACCCTGTCGCAAAAACGGGACTAAGGCGATTGACGAGTCTACGGTTCTTTCGAACTCAGAAGTTCCTCGACTGCGCTCGAAGTGAACTCCTGGCTACCGTTTTTCCCGCAACAACTGCATCAGCTTTTCTGGATGGATAGGTTTGGCGACCACGTCGAAATGATGTCCCCTGAGGCGGGCTTCGTTGAGCAGATCGGCCGAATTGGCATGGCCGGAGAAGAGCAGGATTCGTGTTGCAGCGCTGATCTTGCGAATCGTAATGGCCAGTTCGACCCCATTCATGAAAGGCATGAGCACGTCGGCCAGCAGACAGTCCGGAGAAAAACGCCGAGCGACCTGCAAGGCTTGTTCCCCGCTGTATGCGCATACCGCGTTGAACCCATTGCGTTTTAGAATTTCCGTTATCGTGTCCGCAATGAGCTGCTCGTCATCGACCACTAAAACCTTTAGCAAGTTTTTCCGTGGGGCGGGGGCGCGCTGTTCTTCATCGGATGGGATTTCCGGGCCTAAGCCGGAATCATTCGCCGACTGCATTCCGGGAATAATGGCGATCATGGCTACTGCCTTCCGACCGGCATGCAACTACTGTCGCGATTCGACGTATCGGTGAGCTTCGCTTCCCATTGATTCATGAATGGCAGAAAAACTGTGAACGTCGTCCCGCAGCTTACGCCCTCCGCACTGCTGCTTACCTTCGCCTGTCCCCCATGGTTGTCCAGGAACTGCTTTACAACCCATAGACCCAGGCCAGTGCCGACATTCTTCTTCGTCGTGAAGAAGGGCTCGAACAGATGCGTCAGGTTCGCTTCTGTGATACCCGAGCCCTGATCTTGCACGATCAGAACAATTCCATCCTGATCGTCCATCGACGTTTCCTGCACTTCGATGCGCAGACAGCCGCCATTCGGCATTGCGTCAATCGAATTCGCAATCAGATTCGAGATGATCTGTATCATCTCTCCCTTTCGGGCAGTCAAGCTGCGCACCGCTCCGAAGTGGGTTTCGAGGCGAATCGCATGCGAACGGAACCTCGATTGGTAAACCGTAAGCACATCAGTTACCAGCTCGTGCAGGACCACTGGCACCGGGATTGCAGTCTCTCGATAGAACCCCAGCGTCTGCCGGGCAATCAACGAGACCCTTTCAATCTCCTTTTCCGCGGTCAGCAGGCAGCCCTTGACTGAGTCGTGTAGCGACGGAGAATTCCGCGCCAGGAAGATAAGGTTCACAACCGCTTCCAGAGGATTGTTAATCTCGTGCGCAATCGTGGCCGCCATCCGCCCGGTCGCCGCCAGCTTCTCCGATTGAATGAGCGCCATTTCAATCTTCTTGCTCTGCGTCATATCGCGGGCGATTTTCGATATGCCCACAACGCGGCCTCGGTCGTCTTTCAGGGGCGAGATGGTGAGAGAGACGAGGACGCGCTCGCCATTCTTGGTCATACGCTCGGTTTCATAGTGCTCGATGCGTTCCGCCGCCCTGATTCGCTCCAGGATGAACGGCTCCTGATAGTGCAATTCAGTGGGAATGATCTTCCGGATCGATTGCCCGATCATCTCCTCCGGCCGGTACCCGAACAAGCGCGTCGCACCCTGATTCCAAGTGGTCACAATGCCATTCAAGTCTTTGCTGATAATTGCGTCGTCAGACGATTCGACGATCGAAGCCAAGCGCAAGCGCGTTCGCTCGCTCTCGTTTTGGCCGGTAACGTCACGGACCACCTTCGATCCGCCGATTACATTCCCCTTGGCATCGCGAATGGGCGAGGTGGTCAGCGATACATTGAGGCGCTTGCCATCCTTGCGAACGCGGACCGTTTGCAGATGATCGACTTTTTCGCCGCCCCTCAGCTTTCGAAGGATTTCGTCCTCCTGATGTCTCAATTCCGCAGGGAAAAGAACCAGGACCGGCTTTCCAATCATTTCCGCCGCCGAATAACCAAACATCTCAGTCGCGGCACGGTTCCAGCTTGTGATCACCCCATTCAGGTCTTTGCTGATAATGGCATCGTCACAAGATTCGACGATCGCGGACAGAAGATTTGGCAGGCTCTCGCCCGGTATTCCCGGGAGAGATGCATTTTGATCGTCTTTTTTCAACATTACCCCGTGGGCGCGCTATCCAGCCGATTTGGTCAGGCTGAAACGGTGATGACAGACATTAACTGTGATTGAAACAATATACGGGCTGATGCGTGTCGTGCTAATCAGGGTTGCTCACGAGCATCGCCTTTTCACACATTCATCCTTGCAATACTCATCCACGTACAACGTTCAGGGTAGCTCGCCCTTCGCGTCACGATAAAGTCCAGTTTTGAAGTACACAAGCCCGTTTGCCGGATACCCGGGAGCAGGCCAAAAGATCGTCGACCCCCGATATTGCACAACATTCATGCCATTCAAAGTGCTGGCGGCGCTGTTTCTTCTGGGTGTTACGGCCTTCTTCGCGACACGAAAGATTCCCCTTCGTGGGCGCTGGCTCGATTTCCGAATTGTCATCGAGTTTGACGCGAAACAGGGTAGTTCGCCAGCAGCCCAAGCAGGATTTAAGCAGGGTTCGCATGATTGGCAATCGTTCTGATCGTCCTATTGCTCCACCCCATCGTCCTTCCACTTGTATCCGCAGGCATCGCAGCTCCAGTTGAACTGCGCATCGCTGCTCTCCGTTGCGCTCTCGTCCAGGCTCAAGAAGACAATCTCGTCGGAGTGACACTTCGGGCAGCGCGCGATGTACTCGGCATTCTCGTCTACCGCCTCGCTTGGAAGAATATCGTGCAGGACAGCATGGGCACGCCCGCTGTCCACCTCTCGAACCTTTATGTCGACACCGCGTTCGAAGCTGCCCCGAAAGTCTTCGACGCGCTCCACATTCTCGGGCCCAAGAAAAGATGGAAGACCATTGTTCGTCAGCGCTTCCTTTACCCGCTGCGCTTCGTCGCGGTCAAATACCTGTTGCACGGTGACCAGGTTCAATTCGCTAGGGTCCGGAATGAAATTCCCCTGCACATCCGGCTGCGGTTCCGGCGCCTTCCGCATTTCGAGCTTCAGATCTCGTCGCGCAATCTCTGCCTCCAGAGCCTGCTGCGCAACGTCTGTCAGTTGATAAGCATCGTGGGCGACTATTTCGAGTTCCTCATCGCTTTTTTGCAGGTAGAGCTCTTTCAGTCTGCGCCACTCTTCCGCCCGGTCGATAGTCTCCATGGTTTCGAGATGATACGTTCGAGCTGCCAGATCCGGCAACGACAGCTTGCGCCGGTAACATTAGTTCACCATTCACAATTGCTGCCACACCTCGGCAACAAGGGACGTAATTTCCTCACGCCCCAGGCGGGACTCGGCGCTGCGAAAGACATCCTCATATTTCTCATCGCATCTGACCAATAGATCCCAATGAAGGCGAATAACGTATGAATGAATTCGAAAGGCAATTCTCGCGAACCAAGACTCGCGTCAACAATCGTTCGAGCTCGATACCGCGATGGGGTGCGCTGCTGGGCGGTGGAACTCTTGCCGTTCTGGGGCTCACTCGCCGGTCGAAATCGGGCATCGCGATGGCTGCTGCCGGCGGTCTGCTTGCCTATGCCGGGACGCGCACGAATGGTGCCACGCAACCCGCATCTGCTTATACCAGCGTCATACTCAACACCTCGCCGGAAGAGGCATACCGGTTCTGGCGAGACTTCGAAAGCATGCCGCTCTTCATGCCTCATCTTGAATCAGTAAGCAAAATCGGCGATCGCACCTACCGTTTTATTGCTCGTGGCCCACTGGGAAACAAGATTCGCTGGGATGCCGAAGTTGTGGCGGATCGGCCGAACGAGTCCATAGCCTGGCGTTCGCTTCCGGGTTCGGATGTGGAGGTAGATGGCGCCCTGGAATTGCGCCGCGCCTCGGGTGACCGCGGAACATTGGTTAGAGCTAAGATCGAATACACCTCGGCTCACGGGGGAGGCGCCTCTGCCGCACGCTTCCTCAATAAAGCCGCGCGGTTCATTCTGCGACAAGACCTGCGCCGCGCCAAAGCTCTCATCGAGACTGGCGAAATCCCGACTACCGACGGGCAACCACATGGCCCGCGAAGCACCTTGACTGGTGTGCTCCGCACGGCCGATCCATCCAAGCCGCCTCGGGGCGAATACCGCTTCAGAGAACTCATTGAAGCCAGAAGGAGCGTGTCATGAAGGCAGTCTGTTGGATGGGCAAGGAGAAGATGAGCGTTGAAAATGTTCCCGATCCCAGGATACTGAATCCGCGCGACGCCATCGTTCGCATTACCAGTACTGCAATCTGTGGCTCTGACCTGCATCTCTATGGCGGCTTCATCCCAACCATGGAGCAGGGCGACATCATGGGCCACGAATTCATGGGAGAGGTGGTCGAGGTAGGGCCAGGAGTGGATCGCAACAAGCTAAAGGTTGGCGACCGCGTCGTCGTGCCGTTCACGATTGCGTGCGGGAACTGTTTCTTCTGCAAGCGGCAGCTCTGGTCGTGTTGCGATAATTCCAATCCTAACTACTGGGTTGCGGAAGAGATGATGGGTTATTCGCCCTCCGGTCTCTTTGGCTATACGCACATGCTCGGCGGATATGCCGGCGGACAGGCGCAGTACGCGCGCGTGCCTTATGCCGATGTAGGCCCATTGAAGATCCCGGCAGGCGTTCCCGACGACAAGGTGCTTTTCCTGTCCGACATTTTCCCCACCGGGTATTTTGGCGCGGTCAATGCCGACATCAAGTCCGGCGACACAGTCGCTGTCTGGGGATGTGGCCCGGTGGGCCAGTTCGCGATCCGCAGCGCTTTCATGCTCGGCGCGGAACGCGTGATTGCCATCGATCGCTTTGGCTACCGTTTGGATATGGCCGAACAGGGCGGAGCAGAAACCATCAACTACGAGCAAGTGGATGATGTAGTGCAAACAATCAAAGACATGACCGGCAATATCGGTCCCGACTCCTGTATCGATGCGGTCGGCATGGAAGCGCACGACACCGGCTTCATGTACAAGGTGGATCGCACCAAGCAGGCCATCATGGCCGAGAACGATCGTCCCATCGTATTGCGACAGGCCATTCAGGCGTGCCGCAAGGGTGGAACCATTTCTGTTCCCGGTGTCTACAGCGGGTTCGACGACAGAATTCCTATGGGCGCTTTCATGAACAAGGCTTTAACCATGAAGACCGGACAGACGCACATGATGCGCTTTATGAAGCCTCTGCTGGATAAGGTAGAGGCGGGAGAGATCGATCCCAGCTTCGTGATCACTCACCGCGTTTCGATCGACGACGCACCCGAGATGTACAGGGTGTTCCGCGATAAACAGGATCACTGCACGAAAGTGGTGCTCGATCCCTGGGCGAACGCGGCAGCAGCGTAAGGCCGCAAATTCACCATCTGGTTCTGTGTGGCGCGGACATTCTTGTCCGCGCTCACCACATCCAGATGAACGAACACAGACGGAGCTACTAGCCACCAGCTACCCAGACGCTTCAGCGGCTCTGGACTCCTTCATTCCACCTGTGTTCTATTCAGAGCGTGAACTCGGGATCCAGCAGCCGCTTTGACGGCATTGATGTGTTGCGCGGCATATCGATCATTGCCGTCGTTGTACACCACATCAACATCCACATGGGAGCGAATCAGTCTCTCCTCGCGAGGGCGCTCCCGCGGCAGGTTGCAGCGACGCTCTTTTGGAATGGCGCCAATGGTGTCACCGTTTTCTTTGCGATTTCGGGATTCTTGATCACCACGATGGCCATCCGGCGTTGGGGGACGCTCCGCCAGGTGCGCATTGCGGACTTCTACCGATTGCGGTTCGCCCGCATTGTGCCGCTTCTGGTCGCGCTACTGGTGATCCTCAGCGTGCTTCATCTGGCGCACGTTTCTGGTTTCGTCATCAAGGCGCACACCGGTTTGCCGCGCGCGTTGCTGGCGGCCTCCACATTTCACATCAATTGGCTAGAATCGCAGCGCGGATATCTACCCGGCAATTGGGACGTCCTTTGGTCGCTCTCAGTCGAAGAGGTTTTCTATCTCTTCTTCCCGCTGATTTGTTTCCTGACTCGCGCACGCGCACCGCTGATCGCGTTACTCCTGGCATTCGTGGCCATCGGCCCGTTTGCGCGGACCCTGACTCACAATGAACTTTGGGCCGACTACGGCTATCTTTCCTGCATGGACGCCATCGCTCTCGGCTGCCTCGCAGCTATGATTGCAGCGCGCATGCGCATGCGCCCCGCAACACTGGTCTCGCTGCAAGTAATCGGAGCGGCGCTGGTGCTGCTCATCATGACAGCGCGTCCGCTGGTGCGTGCGATGCACATCTATCAACTCGGACTCGACGTGACCTGCCTCGCCCTCGGCACCTGCTTCCTGCAAATCGCGATTGCACAACGCAACCGGGCTGGAGGTTTGGCCTCCGCGCCCATCCGCTGGTTTGGCCGCAATAGCTACGAGGTCTATCTCGCGCATATGTTCATCGTGACCTGGGGGATTCAATTCTTCACGGCTGCTGACGCAAGAGTGATCTGGACGCCCTTTTTCTATGTGGGCCTGTTGGGATTGGCCGGCTTGCTAGGAGCACTCGTCGCGAGGTTCTATTCGGAACCGCTGAATCGGCGATTGCGTGCGTTCTGGACAAATCATGCGACCGACGAAACGCCTCGGGCAGAAGCTGCAGCCGTGTCTTAGCACCGTCGCCAATCCATGAGATTAATGCGCATCATCGCGGATCATCTTCGCTGAAATCGCTGCGCTTGCCAGCGACAGGCTCGCGCAAATCAGTAGTATCGTGCGAAATCCAAAGACAAACGCTTCCCGCACCGACTCGCGGATCGCACTCGCCGCGCCCCGGCCCACGTTCGCGGGCACTGGTAATCCCGCCAGCTTATTTTCATTTGCCTGGATTTCATGCACCACTTCCGCGGGAAGAGATAGTTCTCGCAGGCTGGAATTTAACCTTGCGCTGAAGGCGCCGACCATCACGATTCCGAGCACCGCAATCGCCAGCACTCCAGCCACGCGCGAAACAGCGTTGTTGATCCCAGAAGCAGTCCCCACATGGTCGGGATCCACAGAATTCATTACGACCGTCGTCAGCGGTGCGACCGTCACCGCTAACCCGAGTCCGAGAATAATGATGGGAGGGAAGAACGTCTTCCAGTAAACTCCGCTCGCGCCAGGCAGAGCGAAGAGCAGGAACCCCAATCCCACAATCAGCGGACCGATGATCAGCGGGCGGCGCGGCCCGTAGCGCGTTACCAATCCCCCGGACCAGCGCGACAAAAAAAACACCAGCAAGATCATCGGCAATATGGCAGCGCCGGCCATGGTTGCCGGGTAGCCGTGCACCTGGATCAGCGTCATCGGAAAGAGAAAAAAGAACACGCCAATGGCGGCGTAGAGAAGCAGCGTCAACAGGTTTGCGCCAGTGAAGTTTCGCGATACGAACAGCTGCAGCGGCAGCATCGGCGACGCTTCTCTGCGTTCGATGATGACAAAGACCGTCAGCGCGGCGGTGCCAAGCACAAGGCTCCCAGCCACAAATGGATTCTTCCATCCCAGAGTGGTGGACTCGATAAACCCATAGACCAGGCCCGCCAACCCCGAGGTCACGAGCACGGCGCCGAGCCAGTCCACTTTTCCTGCGGCCCGGCTGCGGCTCTCGGGAACGTGCCACAGGGAGACGACGATTACCGCGGCGGCGATCGGAATGTTGATGAAGAATGCCCAGCGCCACGAAGCATGTTCCACCAGCCATCCGCCGAGCACAGGTCCTGCCGCAGTCATAATTGCCGTTGATCCGGACCATGTGCCGATTGCCTGCCCGCGGCTCTTTTCGTCGAAGGATGCACTGATGATTGCCAGGCTGCCGGGAACCAGCAGCGCAGCGCCTAAGCCCTGAACGCTTCGAGCTGCGATCAATTGTCCAACTGTCGTTGCGAATCCGCACGCCGCGGAAGCCAGCGCAAAGACGGCGACTCCCGAGAGAAAAACTACCCGGCGCCCGAATAGATCACCTAACGATCCACCTACGAGGATCAGCGCCGCCAGCAGCAGCCCGTAGGCTTCGACCACCCATTGCACGTCGGCCACGTTTGCGTGAAAGGTCGACTGGATGGCGGGCAGCGCAACATTCACCACCGTGCTGTCGATGAAAGCGAGGCTTGATCCGAGGATCGTCGCCGCCAAGATCCACTTGCGGCTTTGGGGCCGGCAGGGAGCAGCCGCCGCGCCGGATCGCAGGATCGCTTCATCGCACGGTGGTCGCATCGAAGACGTGGCATCACCTCATTGCAGCAGTATCGATTGACTGCGGGCCGCGGGATGCTGGCACGCCGCAGGAAATTTTAGATGCGGGAGGACAGAGCAGGTCTCATCAATGTGGCGCGTGACTCAGAACGGGTCCGGTACCCGATTACCAATTTCGTTCATCCGTAATATCGAAAATCTTTCCAGAATTCCGGCCAGCTTTTTCGCGGACCACCGCACACGAAAATATCAGGATGATCCCTGGTTTCTTCATTCAGCACACCATAGCGATTCCACGTGTGCGCCATCAGGCGGCAGGAGTTGAAGTGTTCATCCAAAAATTCCTGTGAGAGACCGATCACGATCAGGGTCTCTGGCGGCGGATTGCCGTAACCGCGTTGCCAGAAAGAATTTATCCCGCTGATGGCGCGTGGCAACCCGTATTGCGGACCGTACAAGTTCACGGCCCCCGCTTCGCCGTAATTCCCGGCGAGCACGCCCAATCGTGTGCGATCTTCGGCCGGAAGCGAGTCGCGTATTTGCGCTACTGTCTGCACCAGCTCCGGCCAGCCAATCTCCTCGACGAGATCGCCGTTAATCTTGCTCGCGACCTCCCAGTGCTTTGAATTTACTGGCGCCATTGGGAGGGTAACGAAGGCGACGATCGCAATATCGGTCAGGAGCGCCGCCCACACGAGACCGCGCACCACATTCGCCCAGCGGCGCTTCATCGATGCCAGCCACCGTTCGCCCCAAACGCTTCCGCCTGCATACAGCATCGGATAGGCAGCGGCGAGATAGTAGCTCCGGCCTTTCGCGATCGTGAACAGCACGAGCGGGACCAGATACATCCAGCCCATGGTGCGGAAGAGCTTGCCGGCGGGCGCGATCAGGTAAAAGTACAGTCCGGCCAGCACCAGCGGCAGTGCCAGCAATGTCAAATTCAACTGCTCAGGCAGGAAGTTCTTCGTCCTTCCAATGCGCACGTCGCGCGCGTGTATGTGCTTCAGGAAGTCCAGCGTGATGAACCCATGCTGCGCCTGCCAGATTATGTTCGGCAGAAAGATAAGCAGCGCCGTCGCCACTCCATACCACAACCACTTGGTGCGGAAGTATCGGCGAGCATCGGTCAGCAGCATTCCCACCAACATGCCCGCGACCAAGAACACGATGCTGTACTTCGCCATCAGCCCGAAGCCGATGGAAGCGCCAATCGCAATCCACCACCTCGGATCCTCCGTGCGCAGCAAACGTATAACGAAGTACGCCGTCAGCATCCACGCCAGCGCGTCGAAGGAAACGTACTGCATCAACGCGCCGCCACCGATGCAGAAGGGAACGGCCGCCGCGGCTGCCACGAGCTGTGCTCCGCGTCGACCGCCCAGCTCGCGAGCCATCAGTCCGGTGAGCACCACGCCAAGTGCTTGCGCCAGTGCTGCGAAAAATCGAAAACCGGCAAGCGAAGTTCCAAAAAATATCAGCGAGAGTCGTCCGAAAAATGGAGTTACCGGCGGATACGCAACGTATCCCCAGGCGAGGTGGCGCGCGTCTTCGAGCGTCGCGAGTTCGTCGCGATGAAAACCAAACTGTCGGCCCGTAATGACGTGGACGACCACGGTGGTCAATGCGAGATAGATCAGCCAGGCTGTATCGCTGAACCATACAGACTGGCTGATTTGCGGAGCAGCCGACTCCCTATGCTCGCTGGTTTCCGCTTCTACGCTCATGGGGAGAAATATACGGCAACAGTTGCGCAAAAGTTTCAGATTTCCGGCGACCCACAAAAGGAAAAGCCGCCGACTTTCGCCGGCGGCTCAAGACTTTCAGACTCCCGCTACATCGCTGCCTGTTCCAGCTGACCCTTCTCCAGCTTCTCCTGGCATTCAATGCAGTAGCGCGTCCAAGGAACCGCTTCCAGCCGCTTGAGGTTGATCTCGTTTCCGCAGGCGATACATTCGGCATAAGTGCCTTCGCGCATGCGAGCCAGAGCGGAGTCGACCATCCCCAGCAATTGGCGCTCGTTCGTGCTTTGGGTGAATAAAAACTCTTTGTTGTATGAGCTGGCAGCGCGGTCAGCGATATCTTGTGCTATGTCCTCGCCCTGGTTTCGTCCATCCTGTTCGCGGGTTGAGACCTGGCGGCGTAGCTCCTGTTGCCGCTCTTCCAGCCGTTTCTTTAGTTGTTCTAACTTCTTCTTATCCATTGACTTGTTCGCTCACTGGCACTTCGCCGTGCCGTCCGCATACCCTGTACGGCTGGCGCAAAAGAGGGAATCATACGCTGCTCCCTAAGGTGCGTCAATTTCGGCATGGTTGGAAGCGCAACAACCTTGGATGCACCAATACCCCGGTTCGTTACAGACAGGTACTTCTCCAGAAAAAGAAAAAGCGGCCCGTCGTCGGACCGCCATAAAGAGGCAGAAGGAGGGGAAACTCAAGGGGTAGGCGATGCAAGACGCCTTCCGCACATTTCGCGGACCGGCGAAAAGGGACAAGTACACATCTCAGGAAGAGGGTTGTTTCATTCAAATGGCCTCTTTTGTTGCCGTCCCAAACTGCACTCTCAGCGCCAAATTCTCCTCATTGCCCTTGTGGATTGTGACGGAATCGATCCAACATCTTCATAACTCGCACGTTAGTTTCTCGATTGTCACGATTGAGGCATCTCGCTGCGACGTATAACTTCGTCCCACGACTGCAAGAGGCTGGCCAGCTTAAGTATTCAGGTACCAACCCTAGGCACTCTGCTGCTTATTCTGCGTCTGCGTTTGCTGCTCGATTATCTTCAGCTTGTTCAACAGGGCTTTGTAGCTGATCTTCAAAATTTTCGCCGCTTGTCTGCGGTTCCAACGCGTTTGCGCCAACACGCGTTCAATGGCCTCGCGCTCCGCATGCATCGCCGCCCGTCTGCCAATCTCAAGCAGTGACGGCAATTCCGTTTCGCCATTTCCGTTCTCAGCGATAGGGACGACCGGGACTACAGCCGCAGTTTTCGCGGCGCCATCTCCCGGCCTGCTGTCTTCGCTGGGCTTAAGACCCCAGATCGGGCTCGATCCGCTCGTCGACGAGACGATTGGCTTGTGGGTCGAGAGCTCGCGGATGATCTGCGACTCTTTTCCCACGATTACGTATCGCTTGACGAGGTTTTCCAGCTCGCGAATGTTGCCCGGCCAGCTGTATTCCATCATCCGTCCCACCGCGTAATCGCTGAATGGTGGCGGATTCTTGCCGTAGAACTCGCTGTACTTCCGCAGAAAGAAATCCAGGAAAACCGGAATTTCCTCGCGCCGCTCTCGTAACGGAGGAATGTGAATGGTAATGACGTTCAGCCGGTAGAACAGGTCTTCGCGGAAGAGTCCCTCTTCGACGGCGCGCTCCAGGGGCTTGTTGGTGGCAGCCAGAACGCGTACGTCGACAGCGATATCCCGTTTGCCGCCCAGGCGGCCGAACTCACCATCTTGCAGCACATGCAGCAGCTTGGCCTGCAAGGCTGGATGCATCTCACTGATTTCGTCGAGGAACAGCGTGCCCTGATGCGCCAGATCAAACTTGCCCAGCTTCTGCCGGGTCGCACCGGTGAAGGCGCCGGGTTCGTATCCAAACAGCTCGCTTTCCAGCAACTCGTGTGGAATCGCCGCGCAGTTCACTTTTACGAACGGCTTTTCATGGCGCAAAGAGTGGCCATATACCATTCGCGCCACCACTTCTTTTCCGGTGCCGCTCTCGCCGCGGATCAGCACCGTGGCATTCGTCTCTGCCACCTGCTCAATCGTGGATTTGACCTCTTCCATCTTCGGACTGGTGCCGAATAGCATGCTGAAGTCGCTTTGCCTGCGTACCTGGTCACGAAGTTGGGTCACTTCCGAAACTAGCCGCTGCTTATCCAGCACGCGCGCGATGCGAAGTTCCAGGTCCTTTGGCTCGAAGGGTTTGGCGACGTAATCGTCGGCGCCCAGCTTCGAGGCCCGGAAGATCAGATCCGGATTGCTCTGTCCAGACACCACGATTACCGACAAGTCCGGCTTAATCTGCTTCAGGCGTTCCAGAGTTTCCAGTCCATCCATGCCGGTCATGGCCATGTCGAGGAGCACCAGCGCAGGATCGTAGACCCGGAATACACGAATCGCCTCTTCGCCGCTGGAGGCGGTGCTTACATCGAAGTTCTGGCGTACGAGATACCCGCTCAGGAACCGCGACATGCTCGGGTCGTCGTCCACGATCAGAACTCGAATCTTAGAGGACGGCATCAAAAGCTCCCTGGGAAGTCCTCGGCCCGCGGACACCCGATACTTCTTTAGAAATATTTCGTTCCCTACCTGTGGCGCGGCTTTGGCATTGAGGCTCGAATTTGCCTGAACGCAAAATCATTCGCAATGAGATGCGAGCTTTCCAGATATTCTACCCCGATTCTCTCTTTGAGCATCCAGATGGCAAAAGTTGTTCCTAAGTTGCCTCTCCGACTACGCCGGTACCGCTTGTTGTACCGCTGTCTGCAACGCTCCCGCGGGAAGCCGGAAGCGAAATACGCTGCCCCGGCCCACTTCACTGTTGACTGAAATCTTACCCGCATGCGCTTCGACAATCCGTTTCGCGATCGCCAGTCCGAGTCCCGAACCTTCGCGGTTCTGAGGCTGGCCAGGCCTGCTGATTCGTGCAAATTCGGTGAAGATCTCCGACTGCTGCTCCTCGGGGATACCAATCCCCGTGTCACTGACTGCCACCTCGACGCTATCGCGGCCCGCGTCTTCCACCCGGACCCAAACCGAACCGCCTGCGTCCGTGAACTTCAGCGCGTTTGCCACCAGGTTGATGATTACCTGCTCCACCCGTTCGCCATCAATCTCGACCGGTCGAAGGTTGGCGGGAACCTGCAAGCCAAGATGAATCCCCTTCTGCTGAGCCTCTGTCTGAAATAGCGTTACTATCCGGTTTGCCATTCGGACCAGATCGCACGGAGCTAGCCTTAATTCCATCTTGCCCGCTTCGATTCGGTGGATGTCCAGCATCGAGTTCACCAGGTGAATCAGGCGCCGGCAGGAATGCATTGCCTCAGACAGCATCTCCTGCTCATCCTCTGAAAGACGCGGCTTCGCGCTCTCCGCCAGCATCGAGTCATAACCCAAAATCAACGTCAACGGCGTTCGCAGCTCATGCGTCGCCATGCGCAAAAATCGCGACTTCAGTTCGTCCAGATCGCGCAATTTCTGATTCGCATCCTGAAGTTGCGCGTTATTGGCTTTCAGTTCCTTGAAAAGACGGCTGTTGTTGACGGCCAACGCCGCCTGCGCCGCCAGCGCTTCCATGAAGCGGCGCGTCGATGCGTGAAATTCGAAGGGCGACCTCCCGTTATGCGCCATCAGCACGCATACCAGCTCGTCTTTGCAGCGACCGGGCACCAATGCCGCCGATCTCACCCGGTGCGCTTCGGCCCAGTCCCTCACGGCGGCTGTTTCTTCCGAAGTAACGATCGCTCCCGCCTTCAGCTTCTCTTGCACCGTAGGATCGTGCAGCACTTGCGCCAGCGTTCCATCGTCCGGCTCCGTGCAAGTCAGGCATGCGTGCTCGAGTCGCAGCACGCGCCGTGTCGCTTCGGCAATTTCTGTTCCGATTGCGCGCTCATCGAGCGCACCTGTCAGGCTATGCCCGATCTTATAGAGCGTGTCGATCTCCGAGAGTTGCCGCCGCTCCAGCCCGCGTTTTACGGCGTGCTTCAGTTCGGGCACTTCCATCGGTTTCAGCAGGTAGTCGTATGCCCCCAACTGCACCGCTTCCAGCGCCGACGGAAGCGACCCATATCCCGTCATCATCATGGTCACCGTGTTGGGTGACGACTTCCTGGCCTCGGCCAGCACCGCTAAGCCATCTACCTCGGGCATCTTCAGGTCGGTGAGCACCAGATCATAGTGTCGCGCCCGTATCGCCTCGATTGCCGGCTTGCCATCGTTGGCAATGTCTACTTCAAAGCCGTCTTCCTGAAGAATGGCCTGGATCGTAGTGAGAACGTTCTTCTCATCATCCACTACCAGGATTCTCGCTTTTGGTATCGGCATGGGAAAAGAGGATGCGCACCTGCCGCTATCGGGTGCTACTCTGCTCACAATTTGGATGCACGATTGCCGTTCTGAGTAGATTTTCGTGACTGCTTTTGTAGGTACCTGTCGTTCAGTCGATCAGTCTCTCAGTCGAACGCTCCCAGAACTGCGTTCTCAGGTCTGACCGAAGCTTCGGGGGAAACTGACGGACCATGGACGGAAAGACTGACAGACCCGTTCGACTGAGAGACCGATCGACTAAACAAAAAAATCCGGCCCCTAAGGACCGGATCTCGCAATGATTTCTGAATCTTTGGGTGACCCTTTCTGCCTGCTTTTGGCAGAACTGGGATTCCGAACCTAGCTATTTCCTGCGCTTTTCAATTTAACCGGCATGAAGTGATACGGAGGCCACGGCCCACTCAGTGCAATCTGGCAATCCTTCAATTGCCGCGCCGCCGCGACATACCGGTTCTGATACTTCTCCACCGACGAGTTATCGATCAGGTGAGCGATATCGATCAGCAGTCCGCCAGCTTCCACCTTTTTGCAGCTCACTTCTTCATCCAGCGGGTTGAACAGCCGGTGTACCTGCACAGAAAGCGACTTCGCTTTCGATTGCCGGTCCCGTTGAATCGCTGCCCGTTCGCGGATCTGTGTCAGGTAAGCGCCCCCGATAGTCGCGGCTATGGCATGGATCGTCTCTTTCGCCACGCCATCGCGGACCACTAGTTTCAGGTGCATCTCGGCTTTTCCACGCAGATGATTCACGCTGTCCATCAACGCCTTGCGATTGGTTCGCACGGCGCGACGAATCGCGTCTTCTGTCTGAAATACGGTCCCAAACCGGAAAGGCAGAACCGTGCTGGTACGGAAGCACTCGCCGACCACGCGAGCATGATCCAGGGCTGCTTTCTGATCTAGCGTACCCTCTGTGTAATTGCTGACAATCACCGCAAACTCACCGCTCGGATACCCAAAAACCTGAGTTCCGGCGATGCCAGTGATGCTTGGAATAGAAAAGGGGCGACGAGCTCGAGTTCCGTTAAGGAATGCCTTCTGCTCGGCAATACAATACGCGTACCACGCCATGTGGAGCTCTCCGGGGTATGACCGAGCTGATTCCTTCAGCTTCGGCGAGTGGAAATCAAGGGGCCTACCTCGATTACGGAAAGAAAAGGCTAGGTACAAATTGGAGACTAAATTGGGCATACTGCCCAGAAATCATCCTAGCTCAAGCGTTCATGCAACCGCAACTGGATTGATGCATCCTGGTCCCAATTCAAACGTTTTAATTGGGCTCCTGATTGCAAGCCGCTCCTTCCTCGACTGCCCCAATCCTGATGCAACGCACAGCAGCTCAGGTTGTTCAGAGCTGGAGGAAAGTGTCAGTCTTTCAGTCCGTCAGTCTCTCAGCCACCTAAATAGGCTCCCGTTTCCAAACCTGCTTGTGGCAAGGTAACTGATCGACTGAAAGACTGAGGGACTGACCGACTGACGGACTCCGCGTTACGAACCTTCCCGGGCTGAGTACCGGGCTGCCCAATGTCATCCGTTGCTGTGCTCAGGTGGAGAACCTAACCTTCCTTGCATCCAACTAAGCAAAAATGTCGTGTCACGCAGGCACAGGACTTGGATAGCGTTGGACGGCCTGTTTCCGCGAGCTCCGAGCTTTTAGAAGAATTTCCGAGCTGATGGCAGGCAGTTTGCTTGTTCGGACTGAGACCTGTCCCCACCGTATCCCGCGGCGGGCGTGATGCGGCCTTACATGAATACGAGCGAAGTTTCTTCGATGTCATTCGAACCCGAGTTCCAGGAATCGTGCCCGCCCGAACAATTCGTGGTGCAGGTGTTCTCCGAGATTCCTGAACGGACCATCCAACGGCGTTGGCGCGAGATCAATACCGTGTTGAGGCTAAGCATGCTCAGCGGCCTTCCCATGCAATTGGAGACCGCTTTCAACATGCTTTGCGACCTTGCCTCTGAAATCGTTCCCTATGAGAAGTCGGTCATTTACTTCTGGGATGAAACTACGGAGCAAGTCGGTTTACGAGTCACTCGAGGCGAGGTGGACCCGCGCGTGGCCACGCTTCCTCACGGAAATATCTTCAATTTCTGGGTCACCAAGTTTGGACGCCCGCTTCTCATTCACCAGCGACAGAACACCCAGGCGGATGCTCTGCTGCGTTCCATGGACGCAGCCTCAGCGCTCATCCTTCCTCTTCTAGTGAGCAATCGCACGCTCGGCTCCATGCAACTTTTTTCCAGCTCTCGCGATACCTTTAAGCCAGAAGACGCGCAAATACTATGGACTCTGGCCCTCGTCGCGGAATCGCTGCTCACCCGGGAACACGCCAACGAAGGCCTGTTGACCTTCGCGTTTACCGACTATCTTACCGGCCTCAAGACGCGCGGCTACTTTGAGCAGCAGCTTGAACTGGAAATCAAGCGTTGCGAGCGCAAGAAAACCAGGCTCGCGCTCATCATGGTCGACATCGATTTCTTCAAGCAGCTCAATGACCGCTACGGCCATCACGTCGGCGATCAGGTGCTGCGCGACGTTGCCGCACTGCTCACCAAGGACATGCGCGAGGTCGATACTGTCGCCCGTTATGGAGGCGAGGAATTTGTAATCATCCTGCCCGAAACTACCGGCCCCGGGGCGATTCGCGTCGCACAACGTCTGCGGCACAGCATTGAACAGGCACGCTTCTTCGCCGGTGGTCCGGGAGCGATCGAACATCTCACCATCAGCCTGGGAGTCGCAATCTACGAAACCGATACCCGCTTCAAACGCGATCTCATCGAATTCGCCGACACCGCGCTGTACGAAGCGAAATCCCGTGGCCGCAACCAGGTCGTCATGTATTCCGACCTCACCCTTGAACAACGCAAAAAGGTCGGCTGAGTCATACGTCGATCAGTCTTTCAGCTGCTCAGATCAGTGTTCAGCGCGATGAGAATCAGTAGCTCTGTTCCAGACCGAGCGACCACTCACCTCCTGCCGCTACTCCGTTGCCCGCGTCGCAAACAATTCTGTCAAAGAAACGTAAAGCTTTGTAACTCCCGTAATCGTTCTCATTTCTTTTTCATCCAATCTACCAATGCTTTTTGTGGACACCCGTTAAAGAACTTCACCTAAGGGATTTGTGGAACGACGCCTTGAACTCGATGCGGCACGCGGGTTGATGCTCGTATGGATCACGCTTACCCACCTGCCTACGGTGGCCAGCACCTACGTCAATCAGCCATTCGGGTTCTTTTCTGCCGCAGAAGGCTTCATCTTTCTCTCGGCTCTATTCACCGGCCGGATTTACTCCCGCATCGCTGTCCGCGAAGGCATCGGTGCGATGAACCGCAAACTCGGCATGCGGACCTTGCGTCTCTACGCGCACCATGCGTTGCTGCTGGCGCTTACATTTCTAATTGCGGTTCCGATTGCCGAGCACGGGAATCGTCCAGGGCTGCACAACCTGCTTGATTTTTATTTCGCCGCAGGTCCAGCTCGCTCCATCGTTGACGGAGCCTTGCTGGTCTACCGTCCGCCATTGCTCGATATTCTGCCGATGTACATCATCTTCCTGTTGTTGACACCTGTCGTTCTGATGGTCGCCGCACGCGTTGGCTGGAAGTACGTTCTGGGTGGCAGCTCGTTACTCTGGTTGTTAGCGCAGTTTGGACTTCGACAGAGCGCCTACAACGAGGTCGCGCATCTCGGCGTTACTATTCCGCTCAACGAAATGGGTTCGTTCGATCTTTGGGCGTGGCAGTTTCTCTGGATGCTGGGATTATGGTTCGGAGTGGGTTGGGCAAAGGGCAATCTGCGGATTGAGCCCTGGGCGCGCAAACTCACCATCCCCGCGCTCGTCATCGTTCCCGCCTTCCTGGTACTGCGCTACATGGTCGGTCGCGGCGTCGAACTCGGCGGGCTGGAAGTCAACTTCGATAAGTGGCATCTCGGTCTCGTGCGGCTGGTTGACTTCTCCGCATTTGCCGTTCTGCTCGTTCGGCTGCAGCCCATCATGAAATTGCTCGCCGTGCGGCCACTGGTCATGCTTGGCCAGGCGTCTTTGCAGGTGTTCTGCGCTCATCTATTCTTCTGTTTCTTCGGATTGACGATGATGGGCAGCGCCTCCATGGTGAGCGGATGGCGACAGGTTCTGCTGCTCGCGCTGACATTCTCGGCTCTACTGTTTACCGCGAAGATTTTCGCGAAACAATCCAAGACCGAACCTCGCCGCACTTCGCGGGCTCTTGCTCCGAACGCGCGCGCACTAACCTCCTGATCTCTATCTAGAAATGATGTAGTGAAAGATAGCGGAGCCCACTCGCCCTCGAGTGGGCTTTTCTTGTTGTCATCACGAGCGACTTTGTTTGTCGTCACGAGCGTAGCGAGGGATCTGCAGTTTGTCGTTGCTGGCGCGGGCGCCCACGCCCACGACTGAAGAACTGATGAACCGAGCTTTACTTGCCCTTCTTCGCCACTGCTTTTTTCTTCGCGGCAGGAGCAGCCTTCACCGCGGCCGCTTTCTTCGCAGGCGTCGTCTTCTTCTCCACAGGAGCAGCTTTCTTTTCCGGCGCCACTGGCGCTTTCTTCTCAGCCACAGCAACCTGCACCGGTCGCTCTTCCTTCGGCTCTGTGCCCTGGCGTGCTTTCAATTCCGACACAACCACGTACTGCATCTCCGCCACCGGCGCGGGCTTTCCGGTCCATATCTCGAACTGCCGCGCCCCCTGCTGCACGAACATCTCGACGCCGCTGATGACGGCCAATCCCTTTTCCCGCGCCATGCGCAGCAGACGCGTCTCGACTGGGTTGTAGACCATGTCCATGACCAGTCGCGCATTCAATTCCTTCTCGTTCAGCAGCGACCCATTGCCGCCCATTCCGACTGGCGTCGCGTTGATGATTACGTCGAAGGTCAGCTTCTTCAGATCATCGCGCTTGATCGCCTTCGCCTGTGCCTGCCGCGCCAGCTTCTGTGCCGTCGCCGGAGTGCGATTCAGGATGAACACTTCTGCGCCACGCTCTTTCAGGCCAAACACGGCAGCCCGTGCCGCGCCACCGGCGCCCAGCACGAGGATTTTCGCGCCCTTCGGATGTATGCGCTGTTCGATGGGCCTCACCACGCCGGCAACATCGGTGTTGAATCCGTAGAGCTTGCCGTCCTGACCGCGGATCACCGTGTTGCACGCGCCAATTCTCTGGCACAGCGGCTCGCAATTATCGAGGTGCTCGAGGATCGCTTCCTTGTACGGCATGGTGATGCTCACGCCGTGCAGTGGAATCCCGTGAATGCAGCTCACCAGGTCTTCAATCTTCTTTGCGTGCAGTGGCAAATACACAGAATTCAGATTCTCGCGCCGGAATGCCGCATTCATCATTGCCGGTGAGAGCGAATGGTGAATCGGATCGCCCGCCACTCCATAGATCTTTGTCGCCGCATCCACCTGGTCGATGCGATACACGTCACGCAGCGTCTTGGCGGTAATCTGGCCAGGCGCAGTCTCTTCCCCTGGACTCGCCGCCGCGAACGTGAACACGCTGCCGGCTCGTACGCCAATCACCCTGCTGATGATCCCTTGTTCTCCCATGCAGACGCCGACAATCGAATGTTGCGAGCTCTGCTCTTCCAGGAAGCGCATCATCACCACGTTGTCCGAGAGGCTGGTCGCTGTCGCGACGACCTTATAGATATCGGACGGGAAGGCCTTCATCGATTCGAAGGTTTCGTTCAGTTTCTTCGTCGACCGGAAGTCGTGGTAGGAGAGCACCAGCCCGCCTTTTGTCCTCAACTTCTGGATCTCGGCCGCTTTCAGGGCCTGCGCGCTTTGCAGATCCAGGTCAACATACTGGCATCCTGCCTCGGCGGCCTTGGTCAGGACTTCGACCTGGGACGCCAGCGATCCCTTGAACTTACCGCCATTGGCTACCCGGCGGCAGGTCGCAATTGCCTGAATGTAGGTGTGCTGGGAGAGGAAAGCCTTCAGCTTCGGCAGCCCCTGCAGAGGGTTGCTAAGGTAGTCTAACCTGAACTCCATAAAGGGGTTATCGTGCGCGATCGCCTCGGCCTTCTCCACCATTTCCTGGGGGTTGGAACCGAAAATCACCACGCACACCCGTGGAAGGCGCTGCGGGAAAGGCCGCGGCAGGTAAGTTGAACTATCAGAAGTCATTGCAGGCCGTAAACCGCGCCATATTACAGATGCACCGCGACATATGCAATCAGGTACATGAAAGTAACTGAACTTTCGTGACAGTTCCGTACCGTTTAGGTAACTACAACTACCCCCAATTGCCTGTATCCTTGCGTTCGTTCCAGTCACTCGCCCATTTTGGCGGGTTACTAACATGGCAGTAGGGGTTAACCCCCGAAGCTGCCCAGCCCGGCCCGAGCCGGAAACCTGGAGCCAGTCAAATGAAGAAGATTTCTTTAGCAGTCATGCTTTTCGGAGCCCTGGCCGTCTCGGCCCAACAAATGCCCGGCGCGCCGGAGTCCTCGAGTCATGTTCGCACCCCTGAGCCGGCAAGCTACGCCGACCTCAACTGCGCCGGCTTTGTCACCCGGGAAGCGATCCCGAAAAACAATATCGTCGTCGCTGGTTTCGATACCCCCAGCGAAGTCCTGTACGCGCAGCAGGAAACCGTATTCCTCTCTGGCGGCGGTTTCGAAGAGGGCAAGAACTACGCCGTTGTCCGCGAACTTAAGGACCTGAACGAATACGAGTTGTTTCCTGGTCAGTTCAAGGACATGAAGGTTATGGGCCAGCCCTATGCCGACATTGGACACGTCAAAATCACTGCCATCCGTGGCAGCGTTGCCGTTGCGCAAATCAATTTCAGTTGCGAGAACATGACCATGGGCGACATCGTGGTTCCTCTAAGTGAGAGACCGGAAGTCATCATGCCGCCTCCTTCCTCGACTCGCTTTCCGGCTCCGGGAACCAGCGACCTCACCGCTCGCATCGTTCTCGCCCGCGACTTCGACAGCCAGATCGGATATCGCAATGCCGTCTACATCAATGCTGGCTCGGGTCAGGGCGTAAAGGTGGGCGACCACTTCCGCGCCATGCGCAGCTACGATCCGAAACGCATCGATCCGGTTGATGCCATCTCTTATGGGTACAACGACGTCTATGACGACACCCAGAAGAACTTCAAGCCGACCTTTCCACTGTTGAATCACCACAGGACGGAGGCTCAATTGCCTTCGAGGATGGTCGGTGAGTTGGTAGTCGTCAGCGTGACTCCAACCAGCTCTACGCTGCTCGTCAGCAACGCCCTCGAAACCCTCGATCTGGGCGACATGGTTGAGCGCGTAAAGGCGCAGTAACAATCAGCCACGGATTGCACAGATCTTCACGGATAGCTTTCGAAGTTCTATTCGTGAAAATCAGTGAAATCCGTGGTTTGTTTTTATTCACTTGAAAAGATTTCTGCCGTAAATCCCTGTAGGGTCGCCCCACGCTGCCACGCATCGGCCGGCAAGCCAGCTTTCATGCAAGTTTGCGCGAGAAACGTCTCGCGATCCCAACCGCGTTCAACGGGGACTTGCGGCAACAGCAAACCGCGGCGGCCGCCGAACGTCACCACCAGTCCGTGTTTTCCGACCTCCACATCTTCCGGATCGATCGGCTGCAATGGCGACAGCACACTGATCTCATATTCCAGTTTCGGCAGCTCGTCCCGCGTGACCGGAGTGAAGCGCGTGTCGTTAGTCGCCGCAGAGACAGCGGTTTCGGCGATAGTTCGATAGAGTGAGTAGTTCGGGAAAACGTATCCGACGCAGCCCCGCAGTTCGCCCTCGATCGTCAGCGTGGTGAACGCGCCGCGATGCTCGGCCAGATGTTCGCTCGGAGGAGTAGTGTCAACCGATTTGCCTTCGAGCGCGGACGCAATCGCAGCGCGTGCGAGTGTGAGCAGGGATCGGCGCTCTTCCGCAGAAAACTCATTCGTTTCCGAAGATGGTAGCGAGTCGAGATTAGGTTGGAGCGACATCGCGTTTGCGGCGGCGGCTCAGGATGAAAGCGCGCCGGCGCTGGCTCTTGACCACTTGCCGGTCAATCTTCCGCCAGAATGCCCAGAAGTAATCAATCGCCGAAGCCAGAGATAGTACCACCATGAACCAGATCGCCATCTGCGCAACCAGTTTCACGGAGAACACAAACTTGCCATTGAAGAACAGCCACTCATCCCAGCGATGATTCAGAATCGCCGCCACGACGGAGACGATCTGTACCACCATCTTCGATTTGCCCAGGTCGCTGGCTTCAATCGTGAAACCCTGCGACGCGGCGATCGACCGCAGTCCGCTGACCAGGAATTCGCGCCCGATAATAATGACCGCCATCCACGCCGGCACGATGTGAGGATTAATCTGCACCAGCGTGATATACGCTGCCGCGATCATCAGCTTGTCGGCCAATGGATCGAGCAGAATTCCCATCGTGGTGATCTGGCCGCGCCTTCGCGCAATGTAGCCGTCAATGCCGTCGGTAATCGAAGCGGCAATGAACACGGCACACGCCAGCAACTCCTGCTCGCCATGCACGCCGACGATGCGCTTCGTCGTGAGCAGCCACATGAAGATGGGTATGCTGAAGATCCGCGTTAGCGTGATGTAGTTCGGGAGATTCACAAAAACAAAACGCCCGGACGTTCGTTCACGTCCAGTGCCGCATTATTACTCACCGATTCGTTTGATGGCAACGCAAGCCGTCACACGTCCCGCAGCAACCATCTTGACGTCTGCGCAAACTCACCTCGGATCACCACGACTCACGTGGGGCAGCCGACCTCGGCTGCCTTGCCCTGGCCACCAATCGCGTCGTGCAGCCGACCTTGGCTACCGTCTTCAATCGAGATTCCGGCTACCTCCAAAAATCTTGTCAAGACCCCCACCTCGGCCTCAGCTCCGCCTCAATTGCTCGAAAATCACTCCTAAACATCCTGTCTCCAAGGATTTGCAATTTTGGATTCGCACGAAAATAAAGCCTCGAAAAATGTCTAGTAGGTGCCCGTCCAATTGCTAAGCTGGATATAGAAGGTTTTCTGGTCCGCGTCTTGCTTCATCGCGGATCGCAGCCTGAGTTCTTCTGACAAACTAACCACTGACAACTAGCAACTGCTTTGTTTTCAAGATTTTGACCGTTAATTCCTTTGTTTTGCCGGAACTGGCAGAACCTGCTCGCTAAGTTACTGTGTGCCAGCAACTTGGAAGCGCTGGGGGTGGGTATCCCCTCCCGCTAACGCTGAGAACCCAACCAATCAACTCAGCCCGGGCAGCCCCGGATGCTAAGGTGTGCAGCAGTTCGTTTGGAGCAGACGTGCGACCCTCAACTCATCTCGCCTTGTATTGCCTGGGACTGGCGAAAGCTGAAACCCAGGTCACTCCAAACGAGCGGCAATGTCTTCTCGAACATGCCAAGGGGAGCAAACTTGCGGCGGAGGTTGGGGTGTGGCACGGAGTCACAACCACGGCGTTGCGCACCGCAATGGACGCCCGCGGAACGCTCTACGCAATCGATCCCTATCCGGCCGGCCGCCTCGGATTCAGCATTCAGCGGTTGATTGCCTCCCGCGAATTGCGAAAGACTCGCGGGGCCGAGGTGCGCTTCGTAAGACTCACTGGAGTCGAGTCGGCAAAGAGATTTCGCGACGATGGTGTTCGCGATTTCGACTTTGTCTTCATCGATGGCGATCACAGCTTCGAAGGATTGAAGGGTGACTGGGAGCACTGGAGCAGGCTGGTTCGTGTAGGAGGATGCGTCGCACTGCACGACAGCCGGTCGAGCGGATCACGAGATATCGAGTCAGCGGGAAGTGTTCAGTTCACAAAGCAGGTAATCCTCAAAGACAGCGCGTTCGAAGTGTTCTCTCAGACAGAGACGCTTACCGTGCTCGGCCGCAAGAGCACATAGCGCGAAGAACGAACTTTGGTTGTCATCACGAGCGCATCTGCAGTTGCTTGTGTGATGTTGTTTGTGTGGCGCGGACACTCTTGTCCGCGCTCTTCTATTGTGTGACTACCAGTGGCACCGTCATCGAATGAGAGATTGAGCCAGAGGTTCCGGTAATCGTAATCGCGTAAGACCCAGTTGGAGTTCCGTTGGATGAAGAGCTCGGTCCGGGCGTGGAAGTGGACGTTGTACCCGCATGATTCGATCCGCCTCCTCCGCACGACAAATTCAGCATCAAGAACGCGCACATCAGGAACAGGACGCGCGCGCGGCGATTCCACGTAGAGCGCGGAATGGCGATCAGGAAGACTCCGCCGAGTGGGAGCATGACCATCGCCCACATACGGCCATCGCGCATGGGCGATTTCTTCAGGTTCGAAGTCGTAGCTCCCGTCGTGGTAATGGTCAGGATGGAGTAGCTACCGGAAAGAATGCGCGCAGGATCGAATTTGCAGGCTGCGTTGGCCGGCAGTCCGGAACAGGAAAGCGAAACGCCGTCGTAGAAGACAAGATTTGAGTAAACAGAAATCGTCACCTGCGCGGATTGGCCGGCTTGAACAGAAGCTGATGAACCGGCGTACAGAGAGAAATCGTCTGTTGTGACCGCGAACGGAATGGTGTTGGAAGGCCCCCCACCGGGCGCGCCGTTGAATACCGAAAGCTGCAGGCTTGTTCCGGCAGAGGCCACATCGGATGCACGAATGATGGCGAAGAGTTCGCCGGAGCTGACGGGATAAGTTGTCCGGGGCGAGCCATTCACCAGCAGTACAGGACTATTGCCAAAGTTCTTTCCGGTGACGTCGAGGAAAACATCGAAGACGTCGGCCTCCCACGAAGTCGGCGAAATCGCGGTAATGGAAGGCGCTAGGTTCTGAGGCAGAGTCGCCTTCCAGGTGAGTGCAGTGTTATCGGCAAGCGATACTTTTTGAAAGGAATACTGTTTCGCGACTGTGCTGTTGGCCTGAACACCAATGCTGGCGAGCGCACCGTAATCGTTTGCTGAGCAGGTTCCTCCGAATGCGGTCTTCAGATAATTGAACAGGATGTCTGTGGTGTTCTCGAAGAGCACGATTTCAAAGGTCACCGACTGGGACCCGTCAGTTGCGCAACCCGCGTGCCCCATGTTGCGCCACTCGATAACAAGTTCGCGGTTTGGCGCGGTGCCGTTCACGGTCCAAAAAACATTGCCGGTCGATGTCGGAATCAGATCATCCCAGAACGGCGCGATGACGGTGCTGGCGTATTGGTAGGGCAGAGCGTTCCCCATCTGCGGAAGCTCGCTGTCGAAACTTAGATAGCCGTTATCGAACGCATAAACGCCTTCGTATGCGCCCCCTCCGAATGAAAGTGGGAAAGGCGAGTCAATGTAGGCGTAGGAGTAATCGATAAGCTTTAGACTCGTTCCGCTGAAACTCCTGTATTGAAAACCGGTGGATGTGTAGGAATAAGGATCCGCAGCAACGGTGACAGTCTGTCCCACGGGATACGTTAACGTGTAAAGGCCCGCCGAACTGGGCGTCCATTGCCCGGTGTAGATTCCGTCCCCTGCGTCCTGGTCGGGAGCGCTGCCATTGTCCAGCAAAGCGACAGTACCTCCACCGGGAGCGACGGTGACCGATGGGCTACCAGCGGGGTTGCCGCAGTTGATGTTGAGCTCACTCACCGTGAGCGGCTGCCCAACACTCGCCAGCACGTTCGCCGCAGATGGAAGCATGGGAACCGCCAGAGTGCGACTGGTGCAGGTGAGTGCGGTGAGTGCGTTGAGGCGACTCTGAGTGACTGTGGAAGTAAGGGACGGCAGCTTGTCTCCGCTGGAGAGAATGAGATTGCGGATGGTTTTCCAGTTGCGAGTCGAATCCTGTGCGGCCAGCAGTGCAGCCACACCGGTCACGTGCGGCGTGGCCATGGAGGTTCCGTCGAAGATGCTGTAGGTGTTATCGGGAGTAGTGCTGAGAATGCGATACCCAGGAGCAGCGATGTCGACGGTGTGTGCTCCGAAACTCGAGAAGTAGGCGAGTCCGTCGGCGTAGGTGCTGGCCGCGACGGAGATGATGTTGTCGAGCGAGTAGCTGGATGGGTATAGAGGATAGCTGCCGTCATTATCACTGGCGTCATTTCCGGCCGCTGCGACGAAGAGGATGCCACGTTGACGTTGCGCATCGATGGCGTCGTACAGGGCCTGAGAAAATCCGTAGCCACCCCAGCTGTTGTTGGTGGCGACGATGTTCACGCCGCGATCCTTCATCGTCGCCATGTAGTTGAGACAGGCGATAGCGCCGTCGTCGGTACCGCCGCTATAGCCTAGGAATTTGCACGTTAGGATGCGGACCGTCCAATTCACGCCGGTTACGCCGACGCCGTTGTTTCCAACCGCGCCCATAATTCCGGCGACATGAGTGCCGTGCCCGACCTGGTCCATCGGATCGGAGGTGTTGTCGAGCGCGTCGATGCCATAACAGTCGTCGATGTAGCCGTTCCCGTCGTCATCAATACCGTTGTTGTTGCAGTCCGCGGTGTTGCGATAAGCATTGGCCGCCAGATCTTCGTGGTTGTAATCGATGCCGGTATCAATCAGGCCGATCACAACGTTGGCGCTCCCAGTCGTGATTGCCCACGCTTCGAGAGCGTGAATGTCGTCGCCCGGCGTGCCATTGGGAGGATCGTTTGTCGGACCCGGAAAGGAAATCTTCTGGCCTGTGTTGTGAAGGTTCCACAGATCGGGGAAGTAGAGGTCATTGGGCGTGGAATCGAGCGCCTTGCGAATGTAGTTCGGTTCGGCATAAAGCACGGTCGGGTCGCTGCGGTAGGAATTTAAAGCCTGGTTGAAATTAGTTCCCGCCTGAAGTTGCACGAGTTGCAGTCCGGGCACAATGGCGTAACTCGCTTTGAGCGTTGCTCCCGCACGTCGATGCGCCTTCAGCGAAGCGGAAGACGGGGCGGTGGGGTTGAACCGTACCAGCAACTGGTTTGGGACGTAGTGCGGTGTTCGGTCAGGAACGGTGGCGCCATGATTCTGCGCATGAGCAAAGATCGAGCAGACGACGAGAGCAAGCAGAAGCAGGGGGACGAGGCCACGGACTTTCATACGACCTCCCAGGGATGAAAATCCTACTCTGAAAATCTGCAACGGTCAGCGCCGAGCGGAAAAATTCCTGAAAAACGGAAAAGATCGATTCTTGCCCCGAAAAGGCACCAGTGATTCGATTTGCAGAAGAACGGCCGCGGTACAACATAGAGAGGACCTAACTTTCACCAATGATCCTGCTGGCGCCGATCACGATAGAGAACGTATCCGTATTCAAAGAGGTTCGCCTTCGTGCGCTTCGCGATTCTCCGAGCGCCTTTGGGTCGACGTATGAAAGAGAATTCCAGTTCTCTGACGAGGAGTGGATTCAACGTGCAATCCGGTGGAATGGCGAGAAGGGAGTTGGATTCCTCGCCATGGACGAGGGTACCGCGTGCGGCATCGCCGGATCGTTTCTTGATGAAGACGACGTGACGCGAGCCCAACTGATTTCGATGTGGACGGCCCCCACACATCGGCGGCAAGGCGTTGGGCGACTGTTGGTGGATGCGGTCGCCACCTGGGCGCGCCTACGCGGCGCTCGAATGCTGCTGCTCATGGTGACGTCAGTCAACGAGCAGGCAATGCGGTTTTATGAGCAGTTGGGATTCGCGCGAACTGGGCGAACGGAGCCATATCCAAACGATCCGGCTGTGATCGAATACGAGATGGCGCGGGCGATTCGCTGAGGACTCACCGCTCGTCCTCCCTGCGCAGTGGTCGACTGTAGCCCTCAAGAATCCAGCCAAGCGCGTATACGAACCCGCCGAAAGCGACTGGCGTAATCAGTAAATAGGCAAGCCAAAGTAGTTCAACGGAGCGGGTATTGAAAATGATTAACAGAGTGATGACAGCGATGGTGCAACCGATCAGGATGATGAATTTCCCGACGGTCTTAATGCGGTGCGTGCCTTCCTGCGAAGCCATGTACTTGCCTCGGCGAAATAATACGCCTGCGGTACATAACTATTGGGGAAATCAGGATCTTGTTCCAGAGAGATTTCAGGGTCGGAATCTCCCGCTCCGATTTTTTTGTGCAACTCCGGCGAACAGCAGCAACAACCTGCATCATCAAAGGTGACAGTACGCCTGCTAATTAGCCGAGGGCTCTATGCGCCACATGCGTTCGCGTCGTTGCGTGCTCCGCGTGACTCTGATTGCGTTTTCCAGTGCACTGTTGATCGCACTTATCGCCTGTGGAGGATCGACAAGCGCCGCTAATAATCCCGCTCCAACAACGCCGGCAGCTGCCGGATCCGGTGCGCCCCCAGATTCGGGGACTGGTACAGGCTCTGGCGGCTCGGGTTCTGGAGGTTCCGGCGCTCCCACGCCGAGCAGCACCGGCGATCGCTACCTGTACGCCGGCATAGCAGGCAATCAGGGTGGCGTCGACGGATTCAAAGTCGATCCAGCCACAGGCTCGATGACGGAAGTTCCGGGCGCCCCGATTCTGTTCGGGACAGCACAGAATGCCTTCTCGCAAGCTGGACCCGTTGCAGTGGTGAAAGGGTTCGTCTACGTCGGGTTTGGACCGCCAAACTTTGCCGCGCCGGTGATCCGATCGTATGCGGTTGATCCCGCAACTGGACGGTTAGGAAACTTTACGGAAATCGACGCCGGTGCGCAGAATAACGACGATCAACTGCGAGGCTTGGTTACCGACTCGTCGCAGCACAATCTGTATGCGGTCTATCAGAACAATATCGCATCGTTCCAGATCAACTCGGATGGCTCACTTTCTTATCTAGGAACCGCGAAAAATCTGGCGACTGCGTTTATCGCCGCGCTGACGATCAGTCCGACGGGGCAGCTCGCGTTTGTGATGGTCGATAATTGTCCGCCCAAGGGAAACGACTGCACGGGCCCGCCGGATTTTCTGCTGCTGACTCGCGATCCCATCAGCGGTGCGCTGTCGAACACCGGGAAGTTGATGGGGCAGAACAATGTATCCGATGTGTCGGGCTTGTTGTCGTTTGCGTTCGACAACACCGGCAAGTACTTCGTCGCGTGGACGATAAACAACACCAGCACCTCATCGACTTCGCAGGTCACGGTGTATAGCGTCGACTACACAAAGCAGACGCTGATGCCGGTGAAGTCCTACAACACGATCAACCAGGGCACGGTCACATCGCTGTCGCCGGTAGCGTTCGCATTCGATTCGACCAACAGCTTTCTCTACGTGCTGGAATCGAGCAATGAGAACGAGCAACCCGAGGCGCTGGTGGTGTATTCGTTCAACCAGTCGAGCGGCGCATTGAGCCAGTTGCAGGCTCAGCCATTGCCGTCGGGAACATTCCCGGGCGGGATGGTCGTGGACGATTCGTTTGTATATGTGATCGACAGCCTGGCGGGCACGACACCGTCCGCGATTTATGTGCTGCCGCACGATGCAGCGGGAAAAGTGAGTGCGCCGGTGTTTACACAGAATGATACGCAAGCGTTAGGTAGCGGCGCGGAGTTGCAGTTCTAGGACGCGCGCACAGAAAACCCCACTCAAGCAAAAGCGGCTTGAGTGGGGCATCCGTAAACCATTCCTGATTCGAACTGCAATCAGGCGTAAATGCCGCGCTGGCGAATGACTGCCTGTACGCGGTCGATCGCGACCATGTACGCCGCGATGCGATTGTTTACGTTGTGCTGCTGGGCGTAAGCAACGACCGCATCGAACGACGATCGCATGATGTGATCGAGCTGCTGGTTCACCACCGACTCCTGCCAGAAGTAGCCCTGGCGATCCTGCACCCACTCGAAGTACGAGGTGGTGACGCCGCCCGCGTTGGCGAGAATGTCGGGGATGACGAAGATCTTCTTGTCGGCGAGGATCTCGTCGGCCGCAGCCGTCGTTGGACCATTCGCGCCCTCAACCAGAATGCGCGCCTTGATCTTGTCGGCGTTGCGGGTGGTGATGACGTTTTCGATCGCCGCAGGTACCAGAACATCGCAGTCCGAGACGAGAAGCTCGTGCGGATCGGCAGGCTCGGCGCCTTTGAAGCCCTTGACAGTGCCGGCCTTCGCACGGTGCTCGACGAGCGCGTTGATGTCGATGCCGTTCTTGTTATAAAGACCGCCATCGTATTCGGCGATGCCGATAATCTTGTATCCGGCGTTGTGCATGAGGCGAGCGGCATTGGAGCCGACATTGCCGAATCCCTGCACGATCACGCGGGTGCTCTCGCGCTGCAGGTTCAGGCGCTTCAACGCTTCGTCGGTGACCACCATGACGCCGCGTCCGGTGGCTTCACGCCGGCCTTTGGAGCCGCCCATGTTCTCCGGCTTTCCGGTGACGACGGCGGTGACCGTCTGGCGCATATGCATGGAGTAGGTATCCATGATCCACGCCATGGTCTGTTCGTTGGTGTTCATGTCGGGCGCGGGAACGTCTTTTTCCGGCCCGATGAATTCGAACAGCTCGGCGGTGTAGCGGCGCGTCATACGTTCGAGTTCGCCGCGCGACATTTTCTTGGGATCGCAGATAATGCCACCCTTGGCTCCGCCAAAGGGGATGTTGACGACGGCGCACTTCCACGTCATCCAGCTGGCGAGCGCGCGTACTTCGTCGAGAGTGACATCGGGGCTATAGCGGATTCCGCCTTTGGCGGGTCCGCGTGCGATGGAATGTTGGACACGGTAGCCGGTGAAAACTTCCAGCTTGCCGTTGTCGAGTTGAACAGGGATATGAACGATGATCTCCCGATTGGGATAGCGGAGAACCTTCCATAGACCTTCGTCGAGGTTTAGCTTACGAGCGGCGATGTCGAACCGCGCCGCTTGTGCCATCCACGGATTGGTCTCCTGCTCAAGGGGGAGTGGGGGTGTTTCAATACTCATAAGAGCTGCTCCGATAGGCGGGGAACTTCATTCTTGGCGCGTTCCAACGCCTGCTCCGATACTGACTGCGCCAAATCGCCGAGTATATGCTCGGGAATAGGCCAATTCAAGGCAGGGTGCCACGTCGGTGATGACACCTGTGACGTGCGCTTGTGACGCATGCTATTGACAGCTTCGGTCGGTCGTGTACGGACGAAAACACAGACTTGCAGCGCCAAAGCGGGTAAGCGCATCCAACGTTGATCCGAGTCCACGGCCTTCGGTGAGAGCGGGCGTGGCACACTCTGTGGTATCGTTTTTTCAGTCGCTGTCTTTGAACCGAGATTCGTGGGGATGAAGAACAAGAACCAACTCGAACCATCGCTGGCGCGGAAGTGTATCGCGCTACTGTCGGTGCTGGTACTCGCACTCACTGTCAGCGTGGAACTGGCGCACACCCACGCGCCGGACGCGGACCAAGGTTCCGGTTCTTCTCAGTCGCACTGCTCGATCTGCGCGGTGGGTCACTCGCCAGCCCTGGCGACGCATGTGGGATCGGTGGATGTGCCGCGGCGGGCGCAGTCCATCGCCGTTGTCAGCACGCCACAGTGGAGCAATCGGCTTGAAGTTGCCGCCAGTTATATCCGCCCTCCTCCTGTTCTCTAAGCCATTCACATCCTGAGAAATGACAACGCAACTCGCAGGTTCACTTGCGAGCTGTCGTCGTTCGGCTATTGGTGACTTGGCAGTCCGCTTCGCCGTGGAAGTAACTATTTCCCCGGCGAAAGAGGACCAGGAGAGAATTTCATGTTCAGGACGCGAGGGCCTATTCATGCGGCCTTTCTATTTGCTTTTTCTTTAATGCTTGCAGGCGTGTATGCCCATGCACAGTCAGGCAATTCGACAGCAATCGGCGGAACAGTGCTGGACCCGTCGGGCGCGGCGGTAGCCGGCGCTACCGTTGAAATACAGAATCCAGTCAGCCAGTTTCAGCGAACCACCACCACGAACGCGCAGGGCAGATTCACGATCCCTAACGTTCCGTTCAACCCCTATCACCTGAGCGTAAACGGAACCGGGTTTGCTCCGTATGCCAAGGATGTGGAAGTGAGGTCGGCAGTTCCGGTGAACGTGGATGTGAAGCTACAGCTGGAATCGGCGGCGAGCACGATCACCGTTGAGGGCGGCGGCGGCGACCTGGTCGAGCAGGATCCCACGTTCCACACGGATGTGGATCGCAGCTTGTTCGACAAGCTTCCGCTGGAAAGCGCCTCCTCACAGTTGAGTTCGCTGGTGACCCTGTCGACGCCGGGCGTGACCGCCGATTCGAACGGGCTGTTTCACGGGTTGGGCGATCACGCCGAGAACTCCTTCTCGCTTGACGGTCAGCCGATTACCGACCAGCAAAGCAAAGTCTTCTCGAATCAGATCCCGCTGGATGCAGTGCAGTCGATGGAAGTGATCGGCGGCGCGCCCCCGGCCGAATATGGAGACAAGACCAGCCTGGTGGTGGATGTGACAACGCGCTCAGGATTGGGCGTGACCACGCCGCACGGCGCCGCAACGTTTTCGTACGGCACCTTCGGCACAGTGACCGGCGATTTCAACCTGGCTTATGGCGGTCAGAAGTGGGGGAACTTTGTCTCGGTGAACGGACTGAACACGGGACGATTCCTGGATCCGCCGGAGTTCCAGGTAATGCACGCGAAGGGCAATGAACAGAATTTCTTCGATCGCTTCGACTATCAGTTCTCGCAGAACGATTCGTTGCACTTGAATACAGGGTTTACGCGTTCGTGGTTCCAGAATCCGAATTCGTACGACAACCTGAACGTCGGGGTGATCGGTCCGGACGGCAGCCTGGTGGGTCCAGCGGATCAGAGGGCGCAAATCAGGACATTCAACATCGCGCCCTCATGGACACACACGCTGAATGCGAATGCAATCTTCACGTTCGGCGGGTATGTGCGGCAGGATCAGTACAACTACTACCCGAGCAACAATCCGTTTGCCGACTTCAATCCGACGCAGCAGGCGAGTATTGGGCAGGATCGCTCGCTGACGAATGTCGGGCTTCGCTCGGACGTGACGTATGCGAAGGGCATTCACAACATCAAGGTCGGAGCGACTTACTCTCAGACATTCCTGACGGAGAATGACAGCCTGGGGATTGTTGATCCGAATTTTCTGGCGTCACAGACGGATGCGAATGGAAATCCGTGCCTGAGCGCGGGTGGAGTTCCCATCGCAGCTCCCTGCACGACGCTGGCTCCATTCGATCTGACGCGCGGCGGCAGTTCGTTCCAATTCAATGGGCATACCGACGTAAAGCAGCTGGCGATGTATGTGCAGGACACGATTACCAAGAAGCAGTGGACGTTCAATCTTGGCATTCGGGGCGATCTGTACAACGGGCTTACGGTAGCGCGACAGGCGGAGCCACGCGTAGGAATCGCATACAGCATTCCGAAGACGAACACAGTACTGCGTGTTTCGTATGCGCGCGCGCTGGAAACGCCGTTCAATGAGAATCTGGTGCTCACCAGCACTGGATGCAATTTTGCCGTGATTGCCGCGTTAGTTCCGTGCGTCCCGTCGGCGCTCGAAGCCGGATATAGGAACGAATTCCACGCCGGAATGCAGCAGGCTTTCGGGAAATACCTGGTTGTGTCGGGCGAATACATTTGGAAGTACACGCACAATGCGTACGACTTCAGCGACCTGGGGAACACTCCGATCTTCTTTCCGATCGAGTGGCACAACTCGAAGATTCCAGGATGGGCGCTTCGGGCGAGCATGCCGGATTTTCACGGCTTGAGCGCGCTGGTGGTGATGTCGAGTGTGGCGGCGCGTTTCTTTCCGCCGCAAGCGGGTGGGCTGGGCGTGACTGTGGGCCAGAGCGGCTTCCCGTTCCGCATTGATCACGACGAGGCGTTCAACCAGACAACTCACCTGCAGTATCAGCCGTGGAAGAACGGGCCGTGGCTGGGATTCAATTGGCGCTATGACAGCGGATTAGTGGCTGGAGCAGTGCCATGCTACGGGATTGGCGTAACGAACGACTGCCCGACTTCAACGACGCTCAACGGACAGCCTGCGATCGATCTGAGCGGACTTAGCGCGGATCAGCAATTCCAGGCCGGACTGTTCTGCGGAGCTGCGAAAGCGGGTCCGTTCACGCCGCTGCCGTCGACGTGTCTGGCATCGCAATTCGGATCGACGCTGGTTTCGATTCCAGCGCCGGGGACGCAGAATGACGATCACAATCCGCAACGGATTGCGCCGCGCAATCTGTTTGACCTGGCGATTGGTCACGACAACATCTTCCACGGCGATCGCTACAAGTGGAGCGCGGAGCTGACGATGATCAACCTGACAAACAAGGTCGCGCTGTACAACTTCCTGTCGACGTTCAGCGGAACTCACTATGTGAGTCCGCGAACGGTGACCGCGGAGTTGGGGTTCCACTTCTAGGTGGAGGAATGAGCGGGGGTTTAGGGATCGGGTAGCTGGTAGCGAGTAGCTTGGGTTCCCGCACATCCAACTACAGGATGTGTGGGGCACCCGCTACGGAGTCGATGGTTTGCAGGTAGTGGAGTCGCGCTCCTCCGCCCACTCGAGCCAATCTTCACCGAAGAGCTCAACTGGGTGTTGCGTCCGAATAGTGCCGTTTCCGCAGGCGAGCGATTCTGCCGGGCAGAACTTGTCGCAGCCCCAACAGATGCGATCCGGATTTTTAGGATGGAGCGGGATTTTCGACATCGCGCCGCCTTCTCGAGCTAAATCGAGAATAGCGACGGCAACGAAAGCCTGCGATGACTTCTGTCACAGGGTGTCGCCGCTCCGGCGGAGCGATCTAGTTACTGGCTCCAACTGAGCGGCGTAGTGCCTACGGCGTCATTTTGCCGCTTTCAAGATAGTTTTGCGGAGGAATGCCGAAGGCGTCCGCAACGCGATTGAAAAATGCGAACATTGCGGTAATGTAGACCGCTTCTGAAATCTGATTCTCCGTCCATCCGGCATCGCGCAACTTCTGAACATCTTCGTGAGTTGAACGATAAGCGGCACGAGTGACGAGCTCGACGTAATCCATGAGCGCGCGCTCCGCCGCAGTCAAGCCGGCTTCGTCGAGCTTGCCCTCGAGAACTGCTGCAACACATTTGTCATCGGCTCCCTGAACACGCAGGAAGAAGGCATGGCTGTCCAGTCAATACGGGCAGCGGTTCAGGTAGGAGACGTAGCTGGCGATCATCTCTTTGTAGCGGCGTGAGAGATGGCCCTCGGAAAAATGAACGGTGTTGGAGAACTGCATCACTTCGCGCAAGAAATCTGGACGCGCGCCGAAGCACTTCAGGATGCCGGGCACCTGCGTGCGTCCGGTGGCGGCGCGCCATTCGTCGTAGACGGCGGCGGTCTCGCCGGTAGCTTCCGCGTCTTCGATGATGCGGATCTTTGTAGGCTCAGGTGCGAGCTTCGCGGCTGCGGGATCTTTGGGATCGGTCATCGGAGTTCTCTCAATTTACCAAAGACGGTTCGGCGCCAGGAACACGGTTCCGGCGTCGTTGGATGAATTCGTACACGGGTAATCCGGCTAATACAACGAGGAGACCAAGCGCAGCCTGACGCGGACTGCGCATCGCCATCAGAAAAAGCATGGCGGCGACCAGGAGCAGAAACAGGATCGGCGTGATTGGATAGCCAGGCGTCGGAACTGATGGAAGTTGATCGTGCGAACGGCGGCGCAACAGAAAGAGCCCGGCAACTGTGAGTCCAAGGAAGAGGACAGCCGAGAAGATCAGGTAGCCGAGAATCTGATCGAAGGTACCGAAGAGCACGAGGATCGACGACATAACGCCTTGAATCATGATGGCGCGGGAAGGCGTCCCGTGAACGGGATGAGTGCGTGCGACTGACGAGAGAAAGACGCCGTCTTTCGCCATCGCGTAATAGACACGCGGGCAGACCATGATGAGCGCGGCAAGCGTTCCCAGCACGCAGATGACGACGGCTCCAGAGAGTAGGTCGGCGCCAACGCGACCGAAGAGCACTGCACCTGCCTGCGCGACAAAAGTCTGGTCAGAAGTGACGCTTTCGATCGGGACCAGATAAATGAAGATGGCGCTGACGACGATGTACGCCGTAATCACGGCAAGCACGCCAAGAACGAGCGCTCTCGGCAGAGTGCGCGTGGGGTCTTTCACTTCACCGGCAATTTTGCTGACGTCCCACCATCCGCCGAACGAGAAGAACGCGGCGACGAGCGCACCAGCGAGCGCGGGCAACAACGGAGTCGATCCGGGATGCTGCGCCACGAACGGTGTGAAGTGCGACCAGGAGCCGAGATGAAAGATGAGCGCCCAAACGACGAGTATGCCGAGGATCAGGAACTTCAGCCAGGTAAGCGCGCGAAGCAACCCGGCGCCGATGCGCGTGTTCAGGATATTCAGAAAGCAGAGCAGGATGATGGCACTGATCGCGATGAGTTTGGTGATGATGGGCGGCCACGCGACGATATAGGACGCATATGCGGCCATGCCCACCGCGATCGCGGCGGTGATGCCGGGGTCCATCACGAACATGCTCATCCATCCATAGAGAAACGCAACGCGGCTGCCGTAGGCTTCACGCAAGTAGATGTAGAGGCCTCCAGCTTGCGGGAAGCGTGCGGCGAGTTCGCCGAAACAGAGAGCACCGCTGAGGGTGAGCGCTCCGAGAGTGAGCCACACAACTAACAACCAGAAAGGCGAGCCGAGGGATTTCGCCATGCCCGCGGGCGTTAGAAAGATGCCGACGGCGATGGCTTCTCCGGCAACAGTCGCAGCGGCGGAGCCGAGCCCGAGTTCACGACGAAGAGTAGAGGTAGAGGATGCCATACGTTCAATCGTCCGAGATCCCCACCCACGATCCAAAGAAGGGTCAAGGGTGGGGCACCCAATACTAGAAGGTGAACTTGGCGCCGAGTTGGAAGGCGCGCGGTCCACCCGATCCGAAGACACCGCCTGCGGTCGAGACCGGAGTTCCGAACTTCGAAGAGTAGTTCGGATTATTGCTGTCCGGAACGAGCACGTTGAAGTATCCCGAGTAGTCAGCGTTGTCGACGCCGAGAACGTTCGTCTTGTTAAACAGATTGAACGCTTCGCCGAAGGCCATGAGTCGGAAGCGCTCGCTCAACTTGAACGTTTTTGCGAGACGCATGTCGAATGAATCGAAGGTGTCATTGAAGCGCGCATCGGGAGAGACGAGCGGCAGATCGACTCCGTTTTCACCGCCATTTGCGTTGATCTGCGAAATGATCGTGTTCAGTTGCGCGCCGGTGGTGATGGCGCGGCCGCCCGCGTTGCGTGAGAGTTGCGGTACCCGCGACTTGTTGCCGTTCTGATCGACGTAAAGGATGTCCATCGGAACACCGGAGGCGATGCTCCAGATCGGCGAGAACTGGATGCCCCACGGCAGATTCACCGTCGCTTGCGCGACGAAGCGATTGCGCTGATCGACGGGCGACGGTCCATATTCACGGCGGAGATTGGTGGGATCAACCGGCGGGTAGCCGAAGGGCACCTGATCGTAGTTGGTGTAGTTGAGGCTCTTCGCGAGTGTGTATGCCGCATGGAACTGATAGCGTTTTGCCAAAGTTTTGTCGAGCGTGAGCCAGAGCGCGTCGTAGTGCGTGTTGGCGCTGGACTGCAGGCGCGTGACGGATTCCGGACCGCCGGAGTCAGGATTGAAGACCGAGCCTACCGGAACACCGATCAGGAAATGCGTGCCGAGATTGTGAATGCCATCGGCACGAATGATCCAGTCCTTAGCAAACTGATACTGCACGCCCAGATTGAACTGCTGCACCATCGGATTCTGGATGTTGTTGTCGATGACATTCATGCCTTCCTCGGCGCCACCGGCACCGGGGATGATGAAGCCCGAGAACGGATTCGAGATGGTCGGAGCTCCGGGAACGAAGTGACCAGTCGGGTCGAGGTAGTTCACGTTGCCGCCGTAAACGTTGATGGGAAGGGCGCGGCCATCGAGTCCCTGCTCGAGCGACAGAATTTCCAGCGTGACGCGGTCGTAGTAGATGCCGTAGCCGCCGTGCACACTGAAGTTGGCAGCGCGATTCGCCCAGTTGAATCCGACACGCGGACCCCAGTTGTTGGTGTCCATGTGCCGCGATCCGTTCAGGAACGGCAGCAGAAGCGGATTCAGGCCATTGTGAGCGTAGCCAACGTCGTTGACGCCGGTATCGAGTTCATATCGCACGCCGAGGTTTAACGTGAGCTGCGGCAGGACATGCCAGTCGTCCTGCGCATAACCGGCGATGTGATTGTTGTTCGCGTTGGGAATTACCAGCGTGTTCGTCGGATTGCCGCTGCGGATGGCCACGGCGAAGAGCAAGTCTTCGTCATTGATGACGCCATCGCCGTTGTGATCGAAGTTGGGGAAGTCCTGCACGAACTCGACCGCGCCGTTCTGGAAGACGCCGAGGGTGAACGCGTCGAGCACGCGCTGGACCTGGCCCCCGAAATGGAAGTTGTGCTTGCCGTGACTCCAGTCGATGGCGTCGTCAAATTGATAGCGGCGCTGGTGCGTGCCCTGGGGAACACGATAGGAGCCGCCATCGGCGATGCTGGGGAAATCCAGCTCGGGAGCGGGAACGAGCGGATCGGTATTGTTCTGAAAATCGTTGATGCTGAAACTGGTCTTGTTCAGAACGTTGGAGCTGATGATGTGCGTCCAGGAGGAGATGAACGACTGGAAGCGGTTAGCCATATCCTGGCGCTGCGAAGCGGTACCGATGGGTGCGCCGGAGAGGAAGCTGGCGGCACCGGTAGCATCGAGACGCTCGATGTTGTAGTGCAGGCTAAGTAGATCGTTCTTCGCCATTTGCCAGTCGCCGCGAAGCACACCCATACCGTCGGTGAGTGGCTCGGGGGCAAAGCTGGTGGGAATGGTTTGCGTCAAGGGATCGCGGGTGCCGACGAGCACGCCGCCAAGTTCGTCGCGGTATTCAAATCCGGCGAACCACCAAGCCTTGTTTTTCACGATGGGGCCGCCGATGTCGGCCGCATATTGCTGGCGACTGAAAGGCGGGGTCTGCCCAGCCTGAGGGCTCGGACTGCTGAAGGTGGGAGGCTCAGCCTGTAACGATTTGTCGCGCTCGTATATCGAGGCGGCGCCATGCAGATCGTTAGTGCCGGACTTGGTGACGACGTTCACGACGGAAGTTCCGGAGCGGCCGAGTTCCGCGGAGAAGCGATTCGTGGCGATCTGAAATTCCTGAACGGTGTCTTCGGGCACGTTGAGCAGCATGCCGCCGACGGCGTCGTCATTATTGTCGGCGCCATCGATACTGACATTCGCTCCCCGGCCGAGTTGACCCGCGGAGGAAATGAGAACCGTGTTGCTCTTCGTGGGATCGAAATTGGGAGCCGGCGAATTGCCGGGCATCAAAAGCGCCAATTCGAGGAAGTTTCGGCCGTTCAACGGAAGCGTGCCGATCTGATTGGAATTGATGACGCCATCGACGACAGACGAGACGGTGTTGACGCCGACTGCGGCTTGCGTGTCGTTAACATCGATCTTGTGCTGCTCCTGCTGAACACTGAGGCGGAGCTTGAGTTCGGCTTGCTGGCCAACTTCGAGCGTTACGAGCGACGTGTAGGGCGCGAAGCCGGAGGCTTCCGTGCGGACTTCATAAGCACCGGGGCGTAAATTATTCAGGACAAAACGCCCTGCGCTGTTCGTCACCGTGGTGCGCGTAACGCCGGTGGCCTTATTTTGCGCAACCACTTGCGCCCCTGAAACCACGGCGCCGGAGGGATCGGCTACGTCTCCGTTGAGCACAGCTGTACCTAGTTCTTGTCCGAATGCGATTCCGGCAAGCAGCAAAACAGTTAGACACAACTTTCGAATCATGAATCGGTGTACTCCGTTTCTTGAGTTCAGCGGGGATTACACAATCGTTGCGAGACGACAGGGATTTCCCTGAGCGCGGAGCGAGAGAATCCGTCAGCACTGTTCCTGTCTGGTTGTTTCGAATCTTCCCCCGACGATTCCTCCGAAGCGATGGGAGCCGTGCTTGTCAATCTGCCGGCGCGTGATCGAACGGATGCGGGGGCACCCCGGGATGTTCAGTGAAGGAAATCTAACGGCGCGTGCAACTACAAACAATAGCCAAAAAATACTAGGTGCACTGAAGTTGGGGCAGGGTGTCTAAGGGGCCATGGTACCGGCGGCCATGGTCGAGAAAGAGGCGCACAGGCCGCGAAGGTTGGTATGATCGAGGCAATTAGGGCGTGTGGTACCTGTAGCGCAAAATCTCTGGGACATTCCACGCAGCCGCTGTTGCGCGCAACTTCCTCTCCAAACCCGCACGGAGGAGAAGTGTTGGAAATGGACCGAAGGATCGAAGCAGCGATCGAGATCATGCGCCGAGAGCCTGGCGGGAATCTGCCCGTCCGCGAGATAGCGAGCAAAGTTCACCTTTCGCGCTGGCGCTTTATTCATCTTTTCAAGGCCGAAACCACGTTCACACCGAAACAATACATGGTGCGAATTCGCATGCGGCGCGCGGAACATCTTCTGCAAAATTCGTTTCTGAGCATCAAGGAAATCGCCGCGGAAGCAGGTTTTGCGGATCCCAGCCATTTCAGCCGGGAATGCAAACGGCATTGGGGAGTGAGTCCATCGCAGATTCGCGAGCGGCGACGCCGCGCGGGGTAAGTAGCAGCAACTTCCATCAACAGATAGCAACAAACATCCAGCCTTCCTGATTGTGTTTGAGAGCGGCTGAACGTAAATTTCAGCCAAACCAGAGTGGCCGTTCACCCCCGTACGGCCACGACACTTGGGGCGCCACTAAAAGCGGAAGTCTCCGAAACCATTTTCCACGGCTTCGGAGCGCAACAAGGATTGCAACTCGGCTCTTGATCGAATCGCCAGCGCCGGCGAAGCGAACAGTGAACGTGTGCCCGATCCTTACAAAGGAGTGGAGCCTTGAATTCAGAAAATAAGACACATCGGTTTGCGTGCGTGACTCGAGTGGCAATGGTCGCGCTCATGATTTGTGGAACTGCGATGGCGCAACGAGATCCGGGTCCGCGCAGCGGGCCAGCAGCGGCAGGGGGCGCATATCCATCATTGAGCGCAGATGAACAGGCAGCATTCAACGCCGCGCAGGCAGTGTTTGCAGAAGTGGATTCGGTTTCGGGAGCCATTAGCGGCGAATCAGGCAGAGGCCTGGGGCCAACCTTCAACGGAAACAGTTGCGCGATGTGTCATGCGCAGCCGACCCTGGGCGGCAGCAGTCCCGGAGTGAACAGCCCGCAGATTCCGCAACAGAATCCGCAGGTTGCCCTGGCCACATTGGATGGCGCACACAACAGCGTGCCGTCGTTCATCACCGCGACCGGGCCAGTGCGCGAGGCGCGGTTCGTAAAAAACTCCAATGGCTCAGCCGATGGCGGCGTACACGGGCTCTATACGATTACCGGGCGCACGGACGCGCAGGGATGCAATCTTGCGCAACCGAACTTCGCATCGCAGGTTTCGAGTCGCAACATCATTTTCCGCATACCGACCCCGACATTCGGTCTGGGACTGGTTGAGGACACTCCCGATGCAACATTGCGCGCGAACTTGGCGCTATCGCAAAGAATCAAGTCGGCGATGGGAATCGCTGGAGTCTTGAATACATCTGGAAACGATGGAACAGTGACGCGATTTGGATGGAAGGCGCAAAACAAGTCCCTGATGATATTTTCGGGTGAAGCCTACAACGTAGAACAGGGGGTAACCAACGAAGCGTTTCCGAACGAACGCAGCGACGTGGCTGGATGCCAGCTGAATCCGACTCCGGAGGATCATTTCCAGGTCACCGTTGGCGGATCATCGAGTGGTGTGGGTAGCGAATTTGCATCGGACCTGATCAACTTTTCAGTCGCAATGAGGCTCTCGGCACCCCCGGCACCGGCGCCGTTCACGGCTTCGGCACAAAACGGAGCGAATCTGTTCACCAATGTCGGGTGCGCGCTGTGTCATTCTACGTCGCTCACGACGGGGAGTTCACCGTTCACTGGGATGTCAAATGTGACGTACCACCCGTATTCAGATTTTGCGGTACACCACATGGGGTCGGGACTGTCGGACGGAGTGTCCCAGGGAGCAGCGGGGCCGGATCAGTTCCGAACCGCGCCGCTATGGGGAGTGGGTCAGCGATTGTTCTTCCTGCACGATGGACGTACCTCGGATCTGTCACAGGCGATTGCCGCGCATTCCAGCAACGGTTCGGAGGCGAACGCAGTGATTCGTATGTTCAATGGCTTGAGTTCCTCGCAGAAACAGGATTTACTGAACTTCCTGCGAGCGTTGTAAGAGTAATTGCGGAGCGGGTAGCTTGTAGCGAGTAGCTCGTAGTGGATCGCTTTGAACGACCACCGGCTACCTGCTACCAGCTACCCATTACTGATCCTGCTTCTTCCTCAGGAGGAAGCCGCCCAGTTGTGGCGCTCGATGAACGTTGGTGGCTCGTAGACTTTACCTTGTGCGAGGCGGCGTTCTTCGCGGCGCGTGCTCCAGAGCATGATCGGTCCGCCGATGCGCGTGATCCAGCGAGTGAAGGATCCGAATTCAGCTTCGAGCTCGCGGCGAAGGTCGCGGACGCGGTGACTGACCTCCGCGTTCGTCTTCCGGAGCTGGTGCTCAATTGCCCAGAGCGCGGGTCCGTAGGACTTGCGCAATTCCTCGGCTTCGCGTTCGTAGCGTTCACGAATGCGGGCGTCGGGATGATTCCTATACTTGCGCCATCCTTGCAGCGTGGTCCGGCAGATGCGGTAGATGCTGGGTCCATTGAGTTCGAAATCGCGGAGGAAGGCCCAGTCGAGGAAGCGTTTGGAGTCGTCGCGCCCGATGGCAGCATGGCGGAAGTTGAATTTGAACTGACCGTGAATGTCGGCGAGATCGCCAGGCAGGAGGCGTCCCTGCTCGGACATCTCCTTATATAAAGGAGTGCCTGGGACGGGCGTATAGAGCATGAACTGGTGAAACTCGGTGTCGTGGGCGATGGCCTGTTCGACTTCTTCGCGAATATTGTCGGGTGTGTGGTGTTCGAGTCCGATGATGGTTGAGCCAAGGGCCTTGATGCCGTGCTCGCGCAGTTCGCGCACGAGCTGTACCGTGTCGGTGCCATTCAGCTTGTCGTAGTGGCTCTTGCGCGATTCGAGACCCATCCAGATCCAGGCCACACCCAATTCGACCAGTTCTTCCACGGTGTACTTGCGAATCGCGTTCGCCGAGGCGAAGACGTAAAATCCCCAACTCTTGTTGTGCGCCTTCATCAGCGCGAGCAGTTCCATGGCCCGCGGACGCTGAAGCAGGAAGTTTTCGTCCATGATGAAGAAGAAGCGCGTATTCGTCTTTGCTTCCATCTCGCACATGATGTCGAAAAGCTCGCGGCCGGTCTCGAAGAAATTGACGGATTTGCCTTTGCCTCCGAAGAAGGCGGAGGTCGTGCAGAAGTTGCAGCCCATGGGACAACCGACCGAGGGGATGATGGTAACGGCAACGTCCTCGGGCTTTTCGTGGAGCTTGCGTCCCATGACGCGGAAATCGAAACCCGAAGTGATGCGCGGGTGGCGAATCGGAGCGCTTGGATCTTCGCCGAGATACGAGCGCATCCAGGCGATGCCTTCGCCCTTCACGATGTGGTCGGCGTCAATCATGTGGTCGACTCCTGGGATGGCGGCAACGTGGCCGCCGATGACGATCTTCGAGTGCGGCGAGAGCTTGCGCACGATGCGGCACATCTCGCGCACTTTGCCGACGTTCACGATGATGGAGGAGATGCCGACGACGTCGTACTGCTGCTCGGTGATTTCGCGCGCGAAGGCTTCGCGGGTGGGGAAATCGAGCACGGTACAAGGCGCGGAGATGTTTTCCTGAATCATCATGATGCCCCAGGAGCGATGGAAGAGCCGCGGTGAAAATGCGCCCTGCATGCGCGTCACCTGGTTGTAGTAGAGCTCCATGGGATTGATAGAACGGCTGCCAAACTCGTCATCTTGCGCGTAAGGACCGAACACAGAACTCAAGAGGACGCGAGCGTTCGTGCCTTTGGGATGGGTTTCCATAACTGCTTTCGAGCTGCCTCCTGCGGACTTGAAGCTTGATCGTAAGCAACGACAGCAAACGGGCGCTGTGAGCAATGACAGTGCGGATGGAGGAATTACAAAAAGATTACAGAGAAGATGAGGAAGAGTTGCGATTTGCAACGGAGACGAGTGTGCGACATCCCCACTCAAGCCAACGGCCATTGCATCCGGACGCACGTGATAGATTTGGGTTCAATCCTTATATCGGCTGGCTTGGATGATAATGGAAAAGAACCCACGCAAATCCTTCCGTATGACAAATCCCCAAAGCGGGATATTTGCGCTCGGCACGGCTTCGCATGCGTATCTGGAATTCGACGCTTTAACCGGGCGGAATGCGCGAGATCTCGTGCAGGCGATCTCGTCGCTGCGTGAGCCGCGAACCACGATGGGCGGCGTGAACCTGGTGGTAGGGTTCCGGCCTGAGCTGTGGCGACAAACGGTAACAGACGATGCGCCGGCAGAGGTCGCGGGTTTCAACAAGGCTCTGGCGGGTATCGAGGGATTTGTCATGCCGGCGACGCAGCACGACGCCGTGCTGTGGATCTCCGGAAGCGCCTACGATGTGGTCTTCGAAGTGGCGCGCAACGCAATCGCCGCAGTCAAAGATCTGGCGTCGGTCGCCGACGAGACGTCGAGTTGGCCCTATCGGCATGATCGCGATTTGACGGGCTTCATCGACGGATCGGAGAATCCCAGCCTGATCGATGCGCCCGACGAAGCGCTCATCGAAGAAGGACAGCCCGGCGCGGGCGGAACCGTTCTGCTGCTGCAGAAGTGGGTTCACGATGCACCCGAGTGGGAGTCGCTTTCGGTGGAAGCTCAGGAACGCGTGATTGGCCGGAAAAAGCTCGACAGTGTCGAGTGCGAGGACAAGCCGCCAGATTCACATGTCGCGAGCACCGATCAGGACCGGTTCGGCAAAATCTTCCGGCGCAACATGCCATACGGCACAGTGACCAATCATGGGACGATGTTCGTGGGGTTCAGCGCCGATCAGCAGCGCCTTGCGAAGATGTTGGAGAGCATGGCCGGACTGACCACAGGTGTTCGCGACGCCCTGACGCGCTATACGAGGCCGCTTACGGGCGCGTACTACTTCATTCCGTCCACAGAGTCTCTGCGTCGACTGAGCGGAGAAACATCTTCTTAATTGCTGGACCGGGCTATGAGGCTTGCCCGGGCAATGGTTGCCGATAGAGTTCGTCACCGAGCGGCTTGTAGCGGCTCGCGAAGAAGTACATGGAATATGCCGGGAAAAAGACCGTGATGGGGGCGCCGGCGAATCCCACGCAATAAATAATCGCGGGCACTGCGATGACGGATGCAAGCGCGATTCCGATCGCAATCGCGAGGATATTGCCTGCGGCCGCCTTAAAGGCCACGACGCCCGCCGCTACCGCGATCGCTGCCGGAATGGCCATGATCACCGCCAAAACGACGATCAAGACGATGAATGCGATCAATGCGGCAATTGCCAGAACAACCTTAAGCAGGATGTATCCGACATAGTTGATCGGCTCAGATTTGATGCGTGTCCAGAGGCGCCCCCAACCCTCTGTGCAGGTGACGCGCTCGAACATCATTTGCGGGACTACGAAGTCCTTGGTAAAAACCATCACGATGAGCAGCAATAGGCCGAGGAGTGAAACGAACAGCACCGCGCCGGCCAGTTGCGCAACCTCAGCCACGATTTCCGGCCCACCGCCGCCGGCCTTGAGGACCTTGAGCAAGGGCAGGCCTATCAGGTAAATCGCGAGCGCGACATAAGGGATCACCAGCATCAGGCGGAAGGAGAAATACTCGAAGCCTTGCTCGCGCCAGCGCGCAAAGCCCTCGTGGATGCTTGCTTTGTCGCGCAGCACCGCTTCGTAAAGTACAAAGCGCAACACGCTCCCTATATAGAAGAACAATATCGCTAAGACGAAAATGGCTCCGATGACACCGAGGATCAGATTCCAATGCTGCGCGATCCAGGTTGGATCGAATCCGTGCCCGGGGACGGGATTCCCGTAAGCGGCAGTGCTGTGCTGACCGCCTCCGCCGCCACTGCCGCTGGTAGAGAGTTCGCCGGTCAAAACACCAAGCACGGCAATACGCGACCAATAGCCAAAGCGGAACGGCTGAAACAAGCGCTTTCGCATCAGGCTGAAGGCGGGGCTAACACAATTTGCTGGGGAAATGCCTGCCATAACCACCTCGCGGGAAATCCGGATGACTCAAGCTAGGCCTGGAGCGCACCGAGGGTCAATGAAAAATGCACGCTTGGAACACGTCGTTGCGGCGACGCTGATGGCAAGCTACACCCCAAACCTCTGTCGATAGGCGCTGGGTGACACTCCCGTGTGCCGCTGGAAGAGCGAGCGAAAATAGGCAACATCTTCATAACCGACGGCGTTGCTGATCTCCTGCATCGTGCGGTGGTCGTTTTCCAGCAGACGCTTGGCGGCGGCGACGCGCAGTTTCTGCAAATAGGCGAGAGGACTGTCTCCGGTGGCCTGTTTGAAGCGGCGAACGAAATTGCGCAGGCTCATGCCAACGCGTTGCGCCGGGGACTCGAGCGGGAAGGTGCGATGAAAATTCTGGTGCAGCCAATCTTGCGCGGACGAGATGGGTTCATCGGAATGTTCGGTCTTCAGAGGAACAATTCCGAATCCCGCCTGCCACGCGCGAGGCGTCTCAATGAGCAGTGCCTTAGCGGTTTGCATAGCGATATCGTGTCCACAGAAGTTCTCGACGAGATACAGACTCAGATCGAGTGAGGCGTTGACACCTCCACCCGTGTAGAAGGGCCCATCCTCCACCACCATTAGTTCCGGCATCCAGCGCACGTTGGGATATTTCCGGCGAAATTGATCAACAACTCCCCAGTGGGTAGTGGCGCGCCGTCCGTCGAGCAGGCCAGCGGCCGCTACGAGGCCAACGCCCGAGCAGACACTGGCAATGACCGCTCCCCGTTTGTGCCAGCGCTTGAGCCAAGGCACAACAGCTGCATTCCGTTCAACCACGTCATCGAGGCTTGGTCCGGTGGATGGGATGAAGATGAGGTTGGTCTTACGCACCGAATTGAGCGCTGCTTCCGGCCGGATATGAATTGGTCCATCACACGACACGGCGCGCCCGTCGACGGAAGCTGTGGTTACTCGGAAAGGCGGCGCGACAGGAGTTCCCGTAAAGGTGTTCCACAGCTCGCCGGTATGACGAAAGACCTCCATCGGACCGATCGCGGTAGAGGAGAACGTTCCATCAAGAAACAAAACCGTTACATCGATCATGCGGTCTCCTGACAATCTGGCCTAATCGCCTATCTATGATGGCAAATGTGCCATCTTGTTGCAAGCCCCATTTCGCTCTACCGTAATGAATATCGAACGCAAGCTGTTCGAGCGAATGAGGAGAATGGTATGAAGAGATTTTTGATAGAGCGCGAGATTCCAAAGGTCGGAACTCTGGACGGGGAACAATTGAAAGCAGCGGCAGCCAAGTCGAACCAGGCGTTGCGCGAGCTTGGACCGGAGATCAAATGGGTGGAGTCGTTCGTCGCGGCGGATAAGACCTTTTGTGTTTACCTCGCCAAAGACGAGGAGATCATTCACCAGCACGCGGCGTTAAGCGGCTTCCCCGCGACGAAGGTGACGGAAATCGGAAACATGATGGATCCAGCGACAGCAGATGGCAAAAGCTAGTTTCATCCGGGCCCCGAAATGCGGACTGGAGTGAGAAGAAGTGATAGGCGAGTCAATATCGTATTACCGCATAACGCGAAAACTAGGCGACGGCGGTATGGGAGTGGTCTACCTGGCGGAAGATACCCGCCTGGGCAGGCTGGTTGCGCTGAAGTTTCTCTCCGAGTGCATCGGAGAGAAACCCGGCGTGCTGGAACGCTTTCGACAGGAAGCGAGGGCTGCGTCGGCGCTCAATCATCCGGGGATCTGCACGATTCACGAAGTGGGAGAGCACGAGTCGCGGCCCTTCATCGTCATGGAGTACCTGGAAGGACAGACCTTGCGGCAGGCTATGCAGGGGCGGCGATCCGAACTGGAGAAGCTGCTCGAGATCGGCGTGCAGGTCGCAGACGCGCTCGATGCAGCGCACGGTAAAGGAATCATTCATCGCGACATCAAGCCGGGAAACATCTTCGTCACAAGCCGTGGTTACGCGAAGATACTCGACTTCGGCTTGGCGAAGATCGAGAGAAACGCCGCTCCCGGCGCGACAATCACGATCACAGCAGATCGGTTGACGACTTCGGGCGTGACCATGGGCACAGTCATGTACATGTCGCCCGAGCAGGCGTTGGGAAAAGAGCTGGATGCACGCACGGACCTGTTCTCGTTTGGATGCGTGTTGTATGAGATGGCGACCGGACTCGTCCCATTCCAGGGCGAAACCTCGGCAGCGATTTTTAATGAGCTCCTGAATAAGACTCAGATACCAGTCGTGAGACTGAATCCAAATGTTCCACTGGAGTTAGAGCGGATCATCGATAAGTGCCTCGAGAAAGATCGCGAGGTGCGCTATCAGAGTGCAGTGGAATTGCGCGCAGACCTGAAGCGCTTGAAGCGCGACAGTGATACTGGCCGAATCACCAGCGCAGCACAAACGCAAAAGTCCGGTCAGAAGCGACATGCTATTCCGGTGATAGCCGCGGCCGCACTGCTGGCGGTGGCGCCAGTGTACTGGCTATCTCGTCCGGCGAACGTGCCGCGAGTAAACGGGATGCGCCAGGTGACAAGTGATGGCCTGACCAAGGTGGGACTGGTATCAGACGGCAGTCGTGTGTACTTCGCGGAAAACGACGGCGGCCGGGATGTGCTTGCGGAAGTGGCGGTGTCGGGTGGTGACACAGCGATCGTTCCCACTCCTTATACGACGATTTCCCCAAGGGACATTTCTGCGGAAGGCTCCGAAATTCTTCTCGGGTACGACGCAGTCGCGGAACGAGAGTCGCACGTCGGAGAGGTGCCGCTGCCCGCGGGCTCTCCACGGAGCTTCAATCTATCCGCGACCGGCGCCACGTGGTCGAGGGATGGGCGAGAGTTGGTCATGACTAAGGGGTCTGCAATCTATCTTGCGGATCACGATGGCGGCAACGTAAGGAAACTCAGTGATGTGAAGCTCCCAGCATCACGTCCGCGATTTTCACCGGATGGAAAGAGAATCCGCTTCACGATGAGCGATGCTATCAACAATACAAATTCGATCTGGGAGATTGCGCGCGATGGCAGCAACTTGCACGAGGTTCTGCCCAACTTCAGAACGCCTCCGGACGAGTGCTGCGGGGACTGGACTGCAGATGGAAAGTTCTTCCTGTTCCAAAGCTCGACAGAGCACGGAAGCGATATCTGGGCGGTACGAGACGGAACGGGATCGATCAGTCGATCGAGTCAACCGATTCGGCTCACACACGGACCGCTCGCCTTCAGCAATCCGGTGCCCAGCAAAGACGGCAAACAGGTTTTCGCTTTGGGGTATCAGTCCAGAGGAGAACTGGTACGTTACGACGCAAGGGCCAGACAGTTCGTTCCGATGGCCGGCGGGATTGCGGCGAGCGAAGTGGATTTTTCGCCCGATGGAAATTGGATCACATATGTGAACACTGCCGACAACACGCTGTGGCGCAGTCGGCTGGACGGAACAGAGCGTCTGCAATTGACGTTTGGTCCGAAGTGCGTGGCACTTCCAAGATGGTCGCCAGACGGAAAGCAGATTGCGTATTCGGCAGCACAAGCGGGAAAGCCGTGGAAGATATTCGTAATTCCCGCGCAAGGTGGAACGCCGCGGGAGGTTTCCGCGGAAAATTTCAATGAAGTGGATGTGGGCTGGTCTCCCGATGGAAGACAACTCTTGTTCGGAAGATTAAATTCATCGAACGGCGCGGAGGAGCGCGCGATTCTCACTGTAGAGGTAGATCGCGGACAAGTCACAATGGTCCCCGGATCGGAGAACCTGTTCAGCCCGAGATGGTCTCCTGACGGCAGATATATCGCGGCGATCGATGCCCGAGGCATGGGAGAGCTGAAGGTCTACGACACGCGGACGAAGAAGTGGTCGACGTGGATTAAAGGGGGTGAGGCAATCGGATATCCCGCTTGGTCGAGAGACGGAGGTTCGCTTTACTTCCGCACGATCGCAAGCATCGATCCCGGCCTATATTTGGTCCGATTGGGAGGATCGAAGCCGGAAAGGGTCATGGGATTAAAAGATGTTCGACAATACTGCGGATACTTCGGCAGCTGGAATGGATATGCGCCGGATGGGTCGCTGGTGCTTGTGCGAGACATCAGCGCGCAAGAGATTTACGCGCTGGAGTTGGAACGCTAGGGCCGTTTCATGTTTCACGTTCGCGAAATCAGAGTACGCGAGATCACTTTGGCTCAGGAGCTAGGAGTATTTGGGGATCTTTAAGACGCGAAGAACTGGTCTAAGTTGGTCAACCGGAGCAATTCTTTAATGCGATCGGTGAGATTGACTAGCTTGAGCTCGCATCCTTCTCTTTCTGCGGAAACCCAAACTCCAACCAACGCGCCGAGACCGGAACTATCGATATAGCTGACTTCGGAGAAGTCGAGGACGATGGTCCTCTTTTCAGGAATCGCTTTCTTTATCGCATCTCGAAGCAGCGGCGATGTGGAGGAGACGACTCTGCCAGCGAAGTGAAACGTCATCTCCGTCGGTGTGGTTTCAGTCTCGAACTGCAATTCGGGAGCGGGGATGACAGGATCCGCAGCCATAGCGGAAGACCTCCTGGAAAAAGAAAAAAGAACGTCTGAAACGCAATTGACTTTGGTCAGCGCCGGGAGGGGTACCGTGATGCATAGCTATTGTGGTTGGGCCAACGCGGGACTGTCAAGCGTCGAGAAGGGCAGCTAATCGGTCCCGGTAAGCCGTAGTTGTGTTTGTTGGTTGACGTAACGGCGGGCGTCGAACTTCTTCACGGCGCTGTCATGCGACATGTAGCGGATGAGGCCGAAGATAGGACGAGGGAACCAGGGTCGGTCCATTTTGCCAACGATGGACCAGGCAATGCCGAGATAACCATTGGGATCGCGCCCGTCGAGGAAATACTCGTCGTTGAGATAGACCGCGGTCTCGTATGCCTGATGCGGGCTCGCGGACCACTCCAGAATCTTCTTTGCCCAGTACATGCGCATGTAGTTGTGCATCCAGCCTTTTTCGAGCATCTGGCGCTGCGCTGCATTCCAAAGTTCGTCGTGGGTCTTGGCGCTCTCGAGGTCGGAACGTGTGTAGAGAAATGGACGGCGATCGGCGACGTGCTCGGCGAGTGTTTTCTGCGCCCAAGGTTCGGCGCACTGGAAGTTGTCGTACTCGGGATTAAAGCGAACGAAGTTGATGGCCAGTTCGCGCCAGGTAATGAGCTGATCGAGATAGGCCTGTTTGTCGGTGGCAGGTGCGCTGGATTCTTTGACTGCGAGCGCGACGGTAGTCGGACTGATGTGGCCGAAGTGCAAGTAAGGCGAGAGCGAACTCGTGCCGTCGATCTCTGGATGATTGCGCTCGGTATCGTAGTGGCGCAGCGGACCCGAGGTGAACTGCTTGAGTAGCCGGAGAGCTTCGGTGGTGCCTCCGCGAAGGTTGGTCACAGGAGAGACGGAACGGTCGAGTGGCCAATCGCGCAGGATATCGAAATCTGCAGGAAGAGATTGCAGGTGTTTCGGTGGGATCCATGCGTGCTTCGCCTTGGGATTCCTGCTGGGGACGAGAAACTCGTCCAGGTGCGCGTGAATTGCGGGCCGAAAGAAGCGCGCGGCCGTGAAGCGTTTGTCCAGCAGCTTGCCGGGGATGACGACGTCCGAGTCAACGGTCCATAGCGGCACGCGGAGTTTGCGAGCCGCTAGCTGGCGCCAGTGTTCGGTTTCACGCAGCGGATTCTCGTCGCCAACAACAAGCGCTGGCTTCACTTCGTCGCAGAAACGCAGCAGGCTGTGATCGGGATAGCGGCGAAGGATAAATCCAATATTGCGTTTGGCGAGGCGCGCGGCAGTGTCGGGTATGGCTTGGGCAAGAAAGCTGTAGTGGCGCAAATTCGCGTGCGGATAGAACGACACCGGCGCGAAGAACGCGACAACGGGTTTGCCAAGGAGGTTACCGGCCTCGACAGCGATGTCGAGTGCGGGATTATCGAGGGCACGCTGGGAGCGCTGCATCCAGTAGACAACGCAGGTGCCTTCGCTGAGAGGCTCGCCGCGACGGCGAATGGTTACGCGCGGATTCTCGGCGAGTTGCTTAAGCGTCAATCCAGCCCCGTGTCACGAAGTCTTCGCCAGCCAGTCCGGCAGTGCGCGCTCGCGAACCATTTGCCAGAGTAGCCGCTGGAAACGAACGTCCTCGCCGATGGAGGGAAGCAGCTCAATTTCGAGTGCGGCGTATTTCTCCTGGAGGTCGCTAATCTCAAGAGCGATGTCGCGGGTGGCGAGCCCATCGGAAAGAAACAGTGGTAGAACGCGGACACAATGAATGCGACGTGCAAGTAAGTCTTTCACGACATCAGCGAGCGACTGCGAATTCGAATCGAGGTATGCGAGGCGAACCGAGTCGGCGCCAAAGTCACGTTGCGCGCGGAGGCTGAGATCTTCGAAGGAGTCACTAGATCCGGACTCGTTTTCGCCGCCTTCTGCGACCAGAATCAAAGTGGGCGAGCTAATCGTGCGCGGGCGGGCCAAGGCCGTTCGCCGATGGGATGCAGTGGTGTCGCCAGCAGCAAGCAGTTCAGTAGCGATCAGGAAAGTCACAGGATCGAGTTCGGACATGATGACCTCACAAATAATTGAGGACAGCGCCGAAGACAGCAGGGCACGGCAAGAAACCATCCGCGCGCCAAGGCGTGCGGCCTCCCGCGGCTTCTGCCGTGCCCAGATTGCCGGCAAGCATGTCTCTAAGGACATGCCGAACGCTGTAAACCCCTCTAGCTGTGAGACGAATGAAAGCCGAGTCCGTTACAGGTGCTGGCCGAACTTTATGAAAGCGTCATTGAATAAGTATTAGATCCCGAAGAGAAAGAACACGAGTCACCGGTCCCACCCTCTTCAGCTTTTACTGTAGCGAATAGAAGTTTAAATGTGCAGAAAATCGGCTTCGGAAACCGAACTGGTTTTAGCAGGACGATAATTAGCGAGCAGAATTTTTAGTACGGGGCAAAATGATGCCCGTACGGTCGAGCGCCCACCGCTTCGGCTCATGCGGACCCGGTTCATCCACCGAGGAGCCGGGTTCAGTTTCCGGCTTATCGGGAGGCTCCTCCACGGGAGCTGGAGGAGTCTGCCCTGGTGCGCGCGGTGGTTCCGGATCACTTCTAAGAAGCACAGTCATGCGAATTGGATGCAAAGAGAGTGCCTCGAGTTTACGCACCCGCTTTACATCGCTCGGCGACCCATCAGGCCGCGCGACGGTGGTCGCCCTGGTCTGCGCGGTCCGGCTTCGGAACTCGGTTTCTGGTTACGAGACTCGCATCGCGGGACCCTGATTCAGGTCTCGCGCGGCGCGACGCCCGAGTTGAGTCACGAAAGAGCGTGTGACTGCAGTCTCACTCTCGCTGCCGGTGTAGCGGATCGTGGGATCACCCTGTGCCGCGGGTAGGACGCGATTCACCATGCCCATCATCTCGCACGTGAGTCCGGGCGCAGCACCGTGCAGCAGCGCGAGAGCCTTCGCCTGTGGAGAAATGATTACCTCAGCGCGATGATGCCGAATGGCGCTTACGATTCGGCGCGCGGCACCCTCTGCTGCGGTGGAGATGAAGGGCAGTGTCGCGCCGAGTGCGAACCAGGTGAACTCGCCGCGGTGATTGCCTTTGAAGAAAGCGTTGAGATGCGATCCGGTGCGCATGAGTCCGGGAACGACGGTAGTGACGTGAATACCCGACTTTGCGAGTTCGGCGTGCAACCCCTCCGAAAATCCGACCGCTGCGAATTTGGCCGAGCAATAAGGCAGCAGATGAGGTATAGAGACCTTGCCTCCAATGGATGCAATGTTGGCGATCGACCCAGCACCTCGCGCCTTCATGTGCGGAAGCGCGGCGAGCGTGGGATAAACGACACCCCAGTACATGACGTCGAGCGCTTCCTGGAAATCAGTCAGCGTTTGTGATTCGAGTGGGCCCACGCTGATCTGGCCGGCGTTGTTGATGAGGACGTCGATCTGTCCGAAGTCGGAGCGGACAGAGTTGATCCAGCTGACGACTTCGTCGTAGTTGGTGAGGTCGCAAACGTAGGTTCCGACTTCCGCGTGAATACCGATCTGCCTCCGCGCAGCTTCGAGTTCCTGTTGATCGCGAGCGCAAATGGCGAGACGCGCTCCGTGACGCGCCGCTTCCTGCGCGAGAGCGAGGCCAAGTCCGCGCGAGCCGCCGGTGATCACTACGACTTTGCCGTTCCAGTCGTCGGGGCGAGTGGCGGAACGAAACAGCTTCCACCCGAGCACACCGGCTGCGGCAGCGCCGATGGTGACTCCGGCGGCGACACCAGTGGCTCCGATGGCAGCTAACCTTGCGATGCGGCGGACATTGCGATTCACATCAGGGCGATTCACATCATGATGGGTGCGCATAACGTCTCCTGAAAATGCGTGGTTGGGGGAGAGCACGGTCATTCGTGTTCTCCGGCGTGGACCTGGCCGTAGTTAAGAAGGGTAACGATGGTGACGCCACCGACGATGTTGCCTAGGGTCGCGAAGACGAGCCAATGGAAGTACATGGCGGCGGTGAGATTTCCGGTCACAACAGCAGAGAGGATTTCACCGCTAGTGGCGATGCAGTGAGAGAATCCACCGACGCCGACGATGAAAGTGAGCAGCCAGACGACGGCGATCTGGCCGATGGTGAAATGACTGGCGGAAACCATCCACGCGACCAGAGCGATCAGCCAGCCGCCGATGATGCCACTCCAGAAGAAAAAGGCGGCATTGCCGGCGAGAGCACTTGTACCCAGAGCCACGAGTTCCTGAGCAGCCTTGGGATTCAGCGCAGATGTGCGTTCGGCGACGAGGGCGAATGCCAAAGCTCCCAAAACATTGCATACGAAAACGACAGACCAGAGGCGCAGCGTGTCACGAATCCAGCGCGGGTTGTCGAAAACGAGTACGACAGGATACAGGGTGTTTTCGGTAAAGAGCTGCGCACGGCCAATGACAACGGCGATGAATCCCATGGGATAGAAAAGCTGGGCAACGAATTCAGACGTGGGATCGTGGCCGAGGGCTGCACGAACCACCGCGACGGAAAGACCGGTCAGTCCCATGGCGAAGCCGCCGGCGAATCCCGAAAAAGCCAACGCGTGGGTGGAGCGTTCGAGCTCTTCGCGCCCGTTCTTCGCGACGGTTTCCAGAATCTCGGAAGCGGAACGGCGTGTGGATTTGAGCTCTACTTCCTTCGGTCGCGCCTGCGGCATTCGTAGTTGGATGCAGGTTTGCTGGAGGGCTTTTCCCGTGTCGCCAGCTTTCTCCCAGCCTTGCTCCAAAACAGGGCTAAAGGGTGGCGGGGACCCGGGAACCGCTCGCTCGAGGATGACAATCAGGTTGTGAATGGGCTCAATTGGCGTTGAGTTCGGTGCGGTTGCGGATCATCTGGAGCAGATTTCCGCGACTGAGAACTCCGAGCAAACTGCCATTCGAGACCACCGGCATCTGGTTGATGTCCTCACGTGTCATCTGCTCGAGAGCCTGGAAGAGGGGAGTATCTGGTGCGAGTGTATGCAGTTGCGCCAGTGGCATCATGGCGGCGCGAACGCTGGTTCGCGTCCAATCTTCACGCGTGACCTGACGCACGTTATGCGGAGTAATCATTCCGACAAGATAGCCTTGGTCCTGAACAACGAAGCAGCGTTCACCGGTGCGGAGCAGGTACATATCGACGAAGTCCTGCACAGAAATGTTGCTGGGAACGGTGACACAATCGCGCGACATGGCGTCGGCGACTTTGAGCCCAGTGAGGGCCGACTCGCTTCGGCGAGCAGCGAGCGAGTTACCGGCGGCCTGGATAAGAAACCAGCCGATGATGGCGAGCCAGATCGCGCCGATTCCCTGTCCGGTGAAGAGCCGGAAAAAGCTGTAGATGATGAAGAGCCATCCGACGATTTGACCGATGCCCGCGGCGATGCGGGTGGCGCGATCGGCACTGCCCGTCATCCACCAGATGATCGAGCGCAGAACGCGGCCGCCATCGAGCGGGAAGCCTGGAATCATATTGAAGGCGGCCAGCATGAAATTGATGTAGCCAAGCCATTCGAAGATCGCCGCGCCCGGAGTGTGCGCGAGCGTCCAGAGCGTCCATCCGAAAACAAAGTGGGCAATCGCGAGGCAGAGCGCGCCGAAGAGCACACTCATCAGCGGGCCCGCGATGGCCATCAGAAATTCGGTCGACGCGGATTCGGGCTCGCGCTCGATTTGCGCCACTCCGCCAAGAAGAAACAAGGTGATGCGGTTCACCGGCAATCCGCGGGACCGAGCCACGACGGCGTGGGAGAGTTCGTGCAGAATCAATCCGGCAAAAAAGAGCAGGCCGGTAATGATGGCGGAAACCCAAACGGTAACCGTGGACCAATTCGCATTCGTTAGACGAAATTGCGCGACCAGAGAGATGACGATGAGCAGCGCGATCACGATCCAGGTGTAGTGCAGGCGGAGATCGATGCCGGCGATGCGGGCAAAGCGGAAACTGCCGGACTGCGTGCCATTCATGGCGTGCTCCTGAGTCGCGTAACAACCTGTTCAAAGAGATGCGAGGATGGCCGGTGTCGAAGCAGAAAAGCTGTTTAGTCTCGCCTACTCGAGCCCCTGTTCGATCAGAACATTCTCGCGGACGATGAGGCGATGCGGCGCCATCTCGCGTAGGGTCGGAAGCACGCGCTGGATGTGCTCGTCGGTATCGATAAACGTGAGCACGACCGGCAACTGTCCACCGGCATCGACCAGATGCGAAGCGTGCACGGCCTGGCGTCCAGTGAAACCCGCGACAGCATGATAGACACCGGCTCCGGCGACGTTCTCCTTACGAAGATAGTTCAACAGTTCAATGTGCAATGGGCGGTGATGCCAACGGTCAGCTTCATTCAGATACATAGTGACTTGAACAGCCATGGGCAAGGTCCCCGGGCGCGAATTGTACTCCATTGGTGACTCCTGTGAAGTGAGCTGAGATGAACGAGATGCCTGGTTTTACAGTGCGCGGGCGAGAGCGCCGCCAGCTAATACTGCCGCCAGGCAAAAGATATTGCTGAGTACCACATTCAGGCTGAACTGAAGCCATTGTCCCTGCTGGAAGTACGCCATGGTCTCGAACGCATAGCTGGAGAATGTGGTGTATGCACCGCAGAACCCGATGGCGACGAGGAGGCGCCAGCGCGGATCGGCTAGCACGCGCTCAGTGGTCCAGACCAGAAAGAAGGCAAGGATGAAGCTGCCCGTGATGTTGATGATCAGCGTGCCGTAAGGAAAGTTGGGCGAAAGCGCGCGGGCGATCCAACGACTGAGAAAGTAGCGGGCGTTCGCGCCGAGGATTGCCCCCAGGGATATCCAGAGAACGGCTTGCATGGAGTTCTTTCTCCCTCCGCGAGTTGAAGCGCGGACAACTGGCTTGCGCCAGACTGCCAATTGATATTGGTAGGAGTTATCAGCACCGGCAGTGGGCCGGGCGGTTATGGCGAACTCCATCGCCGTAACAGCGTGAAATTAAGTTTAACAAATAGCGAGCTGTCGCGAACGGCCACGATGTGACGAAGGTACTGCGAGAGCCAAAACGAGACGCGGATTCCCCCGCCGACGGAAAATCTGCTGCAAAGGCAAGGCGTTCTGGACTACGATGCTCGGCATGTCTACCAATTCCTTCACTCGGCGTGCCTTTATAGCTCTCTCCGCGATGCTTCCTTTTGCCTGGTCGACGAGGGCATTTGGCAAGAAATCGTCAATCCCGATCGGTCTGGAGATGTATTCCGTTCGCGATCCATTGAAACAAGATGCTCAGGGCACGGTCCGTGGTGTGGCGCAGATGGGCTACCAGGGCCTGGAGTTTTACGCACCTTACTATGAGTGGACCGAGGCGCAAGCGAAGGACATGCGCAAGCTGCTCGACGATCTAGGCATCCGGTGTTTCTCGACACACAACGACTCCGACTATTTGAAGCCCGACAAGATTGCGCGGACGCGAGACATCAACGGGATCCTCGGAAGCATGTATGTGGTCGTGGCGAGCGTGCCCGAGATTTCAAACCTCGACGGTTGGAAGCAGGTGGCCGATCTGCTGAATGCCGCGGACGATCAGCTGAAGACAGCCGGGATGCACTCCGGTTATCACAATCATCAGCCGGAGTTCAAACAACTTGACGGCAAGATGCCGATGCAAGTCCTGGCCGCCAATACGCATCGCGACATCATGCTGCAACTAGACGTGGGCACGTGTTTGTCTGACGGAGCGAATCCGGTGGCATGGATCAAGTCGAATCCGGGACGCATACGATCGCTGCACCTGAAAGATTGGTCGCCCGAGAAGGGATACCAGGTGCTGTTTGGCGAGGGCATTGGCAAGTGGCCGGAGATCTTTGCTGCTGCCGAGAGCGTCGGCGGAGTGGAGTACTACCTTATGGAGCAGGAAGGTAGCCGGCTGGGCGAGATGGAATCGGCGAAGGTGTGCCTCGAGTCGTATAAGAAGATGAGAGTGTGAGCAGCGGTTAGTGATTAGTGGCTAGTGCTTAAGCAAAAAAGCTCTTCTACCCTGGGCAGCCGCTCGGCTGCCCACGTGATGTGACGCCTTCGTTCTGAATTGCCAGAACCCGATTCTCTGAGTCTGACATTGTAAAGTCTTGTTAAGTCTCGTCCCACGAGGCAGTTACAGCTGCGACGAAAGACTCTCTGTTTCATCCAATCAATTGAGGTGAAAGAAGAGTTATGCAGCTGTCTAGGAAAAAAATCTGGTTTGCAGGCTTCTTCCTGGCAGCAGCTTTATCTGTGCCGGCACTCGCCGACGCAAATCCAGCGCTACCAGGAACACTGAATTACGTAGAGGGGAATGTCTCCATTGATCACGAGGGAGTGACTCCCAAGTCGGTTGGTTCGACAACTCTGGAGGCAGGCCAGAGCATTACTACAGATAACGGAAAGGCAGAGGTACTGTTGACTCCCGGCGTGTATTTGCGCCTGGGAAGCGACTCTTCTGCGCAGCTCGTTTCTCCGAGCATCACCAACACGGAAGTTGCGTTGAATCATGGTGAGGCGATCGTTGAGGTAGACGAGCTGTACAAGCAGAATGACATACGAATCCTGAATGGAAACGCAACGACCACTCTGCAGAAAACCGGTTTGTACCAGTTTGAAAACAATCCGGGTGTAGTTCGCGTGTTCAAAGGGCAGGCCGAAGTGCAGGATGGCGAACGCCAAGTCAAAGTTAAGGGTGGACATGAGTTGGCCCTGGCACCTGAAAATGGAAAGCTGAAGGCGCGAGGATTCGACAAGAACACATACGAGTCGGCGGACCTATATCGCTGGAGCAGTCTGCGCTCAGAATACCTCGCTGAGGCGAACGTGAATGCTGCACAGATCTATTACAACAACGGGTGGTACGGTCCGGGATGGTACTGGGATCCGTTCTTCGCCGGCTACACATTCCTGCCAGGAGCGGGAGTGCTCTATAGTCCATTTGGCTGGGGATTTTATTCACCGGCATTTCTGTACGCCTATGGCTATCCGGGATTTTACGGAGGATACCCGTGGGGATATCGGACAGGACCGGGTTTCTATAACTATCGAGGTGCGGGTCATGTGTACGCGCCGCGGGCTGGAGTTCGTCCGCTCGGACGTGGACCGGTTGGTGCCGCACCACACGTTGGCGGCTTCCGTGTTATGGGCGGCGGTTTTCATGGTGGAAGCGGCGGATTCCATGGTGGCGGATTCGCTGGTGGCCATGGCGGCGGCGTGGCACGCTAATCTAATTCTGTAATTTGAATTTCAAGGCGCTGGCGACAGCGCCTTTTTTGTCGCCCGGAAGAGCGGGTATACTGCCGTTCCTATGACGGTGATGATCTCCATGCTGCGCGGCGTGAACCTGGGACCGCACAACCGGATCAAGATGGAAGAGCTACGAGCGGTATACGAGTCGCTCAAACTTCAGGATCCGCGAACTTATGTGCAGAGCGGCAATGTTCTGTTCAAGACGAAGGAACGCGATGAAGCGAAGCTCGGCTCGCGCATTCAGGATGGGATCGAGAAGAAGTTTGGATTCCGGCCAGACGTGATTCTTCGCACGACAGAAGAACTGCGAAAGGTGGTGGGGAAGAATCCATTTGCTCCGCGTAAGGATATCGATCCGGCGAAGTTGCTGGTGACGTTTCTGTCGGCGAACCCTATTGCGGACGCGTGCGGGAAGCTGCTGGAGATTGATACAGCTCCCGAGGAATTGCACCTGGTTGGTCGCGAGATTTTCATCTACTACACGAACGGACTTGCGCGGCCGAAGTTCCAGTGGATCAAAGCCGAAAAGATTCTGAAGGTGATGTGCACCGGAAGAAACTGGAATAGCGTCACGAAGATGCTGGCGATGGCGGAAGAGATGGAGCGGGAGTGAGGAATCGCTTACAGACTGGCGCTCATATCGGCGGCGACCTGCCAGGCATCGAAGCCGCCGGTAAGGTTGGCGACATTGCGAAATCCGTCGCGGCGCAAAATGCTCGTGGCGATGGAACTGCGATATCCGCCTTTGCAATGCACCACGAGTAGCTTATCGCGATCGAGTTCCTGAGTGCGAGCCGTAAGCTGTCCAAGAGGGATGCGCACCGACCGATCGATTGCGCCGGAGGCGACTTCGCCAGACTCGCGTACATCGAGCACTGCGACGTTCTCTTTCTCCTGTTCACGCAGATCGGCGAATTCGAGCACCGAGATTTGCGGAATGTAGTCGAGTGCGTATCCGCTTTTAACCCAGCCTGAGATTCCGTCTTGCAGGTAGGCGTCGGCGTTCTCAATTCCCACACGCGCCAGACGTAACTGCGATTCGCGCAGGCGATCCGCGTCTTCCCCAACCAGAATGATGCGCTTGTCTAAACCCAAAATTCGCGCTGCCCAGGACGCATATTGACCGGAGAGAGCAATGTGTACCGAGCCCGGTACGTGAGCCACGGCAAACTGCATGAGAGGGCGCGTGTCCAGGATAATGGCGCCTGCTGACTGAAGGCGAAGAACCTCGGCAGGAGTCAACGGTGCTGGAGGCGGAAGCTGGTCGAGAGCTGCCGCACCCTGCCGATTCAGTTCTACGTCGCGGCCAAAGTACTCAGGCCGAGGTGGAAGGCTGTCGGTTAAGAGGCGAACAAAGTCTTCCGAGTTCGCAGCCTGGAGCGCGTAATTTGTGCGGCGCTCTTTGCCGATGGTCGACGAGCGTTCCGATCCCATTTGCCGACCGCATAACGAACCGGCTCCATGGGCTGGGTAGATCGCAGTCTCGTCGGGCATACTCAGGAGCTTTTCGTGTAGGCTCTGGAAGAGCATCGCCGCGAGTTGCTGCGGTGTGTAGTCGCCGGAAAGATCGGGACGTCCGACGTCGCCGACAAAGAGTGTGTCCCCGGTGAACACAGCTTTCGGGCGCGACGGATCGGAGAGATCTGTCATCGTGACGCAGACACTTTCCAAGGTATGGCCGGGCGTGGCAACGAAATCGAAACGGCAGCTTCCGAACTGGATCGAGTCGCCCGTCTTCACAGCTATGTGCGGAAACTTCGCGCCCGAACCTTGGCCGAGATAGATGCGCGCTCCGGTGCGCTCTGCGAGTTCATGGTGTCCGGAGACAAAATCGGCGTGGAGATGCGTCTCGATGATGTACTCGATCTTCAGGTTCTTCTCGCGAGCGGCTTCGAGATAGATGTCGACGTCACGCTGCGGATCGATGACGGCGGCTATCCCTTCAGAGGAAACAAGGTAGGAAGCGTGAGCCAGGCATCCAAGAAAAAACTGTTCGATCGAGACGGACGGCATAAGCGTCCGGTGAGTATACACGCTGAGACAGCGATCGGGAGCTGCTGGCGTCAGTCGGTTTTTAACCCACCCGTGAGCTCCGTGATGCGCTCGATACGATGTTCGAAGGCCCAACTCTCCAAGCCTTCAACCAACTTCTCAGTCGCGCACGGATCCCAGTAGTTCAACGTTCCCACCTGGATGGCAGCAGCTCCGGCGAGCATGAACTCCACGATGTCTGTCGCGGTGCTGATCCCGCCCATACCGATCACTGGGATATTCACAGCGTGTGCTGCTTCGTAGACCATGCGCAACGCGATGGGCTTGATCGCGGGACCGGAGAGCCCTCCGGTGATGGTGGCGATGCGCGGACGGCGAGTCTCCGGATCAATAGCCATGGCGCCAAAGGTGTTCACCAGCGAAATTGCGTCTGCGCCGGCGTTCTCTGCTGCTTTCGCCATTTTCCCGATGCTGGTCACGTTGGGCGAAAGCTTCACGATGAGCGGACGTTGGCAGACGGGCTTCACCGTGGAAACCACTTCTTCGAGCATCATGGGATCGGTGCCGAAGACGATGCCCCCAGCCTTGGTATTCGGGCAGGAGACGTTGAGCTCGTAAGCGGCGATGCCTTCGCCTTCGTTGAGGATGGTGATGACGTCGCGATAATCCTCGCGCGTGTAGCCGAAGACATTCGCGATCACCGCGGGACCTTTGATCTTGCGCAGATGCGGCAGCTTCTCGTTGACGAAAGCCTCTGCGCCAATGTTCTGCAGCCCAATGGAATTGAGCATACCCGCGGCAGTTTCAAACAGGCGTGGAGGCGGATTGCCAGCCATGGCCTCTCGTGAGAGGCCTTTGACGACAAAGCCACCAAGCTTCTCGAGCGACACGATGTCTTCGAACTCGATCCCGTAGCCAAAGGTCCCGCTGGCGGCGATGACCGGATTCGTCAGTGGAATACCCGCGAGGCGTACGCGCAGGTCAGGTTTGGGCTGTGCGCCGCGATGCGGTTTGGCTGGAGTGGTGGTTACGGTCTCGCTCACTGCTTGGACTCCTTATTCGTTTCCGCTGGAACCATAATGCCATGACGGGCAGAAAGATCGGGAGGGGTACGCAGGCCCTCGCTGAGTACGCGTCCGACCGCACTGTTTGGAGCGTTGATTCCGAGCAACGACGCGAGGGTTGCGGCCATGTCCACGGGCTCCGAATGTCCGCGATAGACACCGGGTTGAAACGGCAGCCCGAAAAACGCGAGCGGCACGTGTGTGTCGTAATTGTAGGGCGAAGCGTGATCAGTTCCGCTTCGAGTGCCGACATAATAAGGCGGAGCGATACCCAGGACATACCAGCTGGGCACGGCGGAATAGCTGTGCAGGTATTTACGGCCAAGCTCGTCGGGAGGAACATGAAAATCAGCGAGCTGCGTGCGCGTGAAGTACGAGCGCATGCCAATCTGCTTCAGGGCCTCTCCTGCAGCTTGTTCGGCGTCAGATTCGCTGACCTTCGCAGCTGCGAAAGCATTTTCATCAAGGAAGAGAACCGGCCAGGAGAGGCCACCACTGGGTACGTACTTCCCCGGTCCGAATCGCGCTGACAGAATCTCGTTCAGCTTATTGCTGAGCTGCCGCTCGTCGAGATTAGCAGCGGGCAAACGGAAGCCCGCTGCAACGGCAGGCATCGGTGAAACGCCGTGATCGGCGGAGAGAGCAATCCAAACATTGCCAAGTCCAATTTGCTTTCCCAGAAAATCGAAGAACCCGGCCAACTGATGATCCAGGGCCAGAGCCATGGCTTCGATCTGCGGAGAATCCGGTCCAGCCTGGTGGCCGAGAATATCGTTTGCCGATAAGCTGATGACGAGCAGATCGGTGACTGGCCCCTGGCCCAGTTTCTCGTTGCTGATAAGAGCGCGGGCGAAATCGAGTTGGTAGTCGTTCGCGAACGGCGTGCTGCCTACGGTGCCGTAGAAATCGGCTTTTTCGGCAGGCTTATTGGTGTTGCGAAGAACCTGCCCATCGCTGTTCTTCCACTCGCGGTTCCAGTACTTGTCGGCTTGTCCTGAGCCGTTGAACCGCTGTACCCACGCTGGTAGCGAGTTCATGTAGTAAGTAGAGGTGATCCAGGCACCCGAGGTGTGGTCGATCCAGTAGGCCCCATTGGCACTGAAGCCGCCGGGAAGGACCGCGGAGCGATCTTTCAGAGAAATCGTGAAGACACGTGCTTTGCCTTGGGTGGCGAGCTTAAGTTCGTCCCCGATGGTGTCAGCTTGCAGGTTGCGAGGCGAGGCTCCAGACTCCGAGCCGGAAATGCCAACGAGTCGCGTCGTGTCATCTTCGACGGAGGTGATCATCTTCTTCTTTGTTGGATCCCACCATTCGTTCGCGAGAATGCCGTGGCCATTGCTGTAGGCGCCCGTGAAAAGCGTGGCGTGTCCGGGTGCGGTGCGCGTGTTCGCGTAGTTGTAATTACAGCTCGCGAAGTAGGCGCCACGATCGGTGAACAGGCGGAAGCCCTCGGGACCAAGCTGATCGTGCGCGCGGTCCAGATAGTCGCCGCGAAACTGGTCAATGATGATCACGACGACAAGCTTAGGCTGTGCGTCATAAGCGGACGCGGAAAGAAGAGTGCAGGCGAGGAGAACGATCACCGAGAACGCTGCGAGGCGAAGTTTCATGGGTGTGAGTAGTGTACCGAAGATGACGGATAGGGGTACCCACATCTGCCCGAACGGAGACAGATGTGGGACTCCAGTAATCGCACAATGGTCAATCCACTAACAGCCTAGTCGGCGATTGCGAAATGTGCTCGGCGGTTCAACTGGAAACAGGAGTCACTGTTCTCGCTGCAGAACGGCTTTTCCTTGCCATAGCTCATAACCTTCAGCCGATCGGCTCCGATGCCAAGCTTGTCGAGCAAAGCCTTAGTTGCGTTGGCACGATTGTCGCCAAGCGCGAGATTGTATTCTTCGGAACCACGCTCGTCGCAATGACCTTCAATCACCACCTTCACCTCAGGATGATCAGCGAAAAACTTCGCATCGGCTTGCGCGACCTGCTCGTCCGACGAACGGATATCGTACTTGTCATAGTCGAAGTAAATGTCCTTCACATTCTGAGCGAAGAGATCGGCAATGCTCGGACCGGCCTGCGCGGCGGGAGCGGGGGGGAGGGTGACGGTCACGCGAGCCGACGCTTCCGCGCTTCCGCCTGCACCTTTCGCGAGCAGGTGATAGGTGATGGAATCGGCGGGGCTGACAGAACGGCTTCCGGAAGCCGTCACCATACCGACGCCGTCAACCGTTACATCCGTAGCGTTAGCCGTATTCCACGAGAGCGTGACCGACTGGCCCTTTTCAATGGACGACTGGCTGGCGGCCAGAGTGGCTGTGGGCGTCGCTGGCGGTGGTGGCGGCGGGGTCTTAGCGACGACTTTCTTCTTGGCACAGGCTCCCAGGAACAGGATGCCGGTCAGCAGAAATAAGGTAACTGCGAGCTTCAGTGATGCTTTCATGATTCCTCCCAGACGAAGTGATGTGCCGCGCGGCGGCGGTTACGGGGATACGGTTCCGTGAGCTTGGGGGGAATCGCGATTAACAGCGCAGATCGAAGGCGAGCGCGCGAGCGAAAAGTTCCAGCAGAGCTAACGAGTCAGTCAGTGCAGCGAAAAGCTTCTTGAGCTGCACCCGAAGTTGAAGCAAACGGAAATGGCTACCAAGACGGATGGAGCAATACACCAGGAATGCGTAGAGCCGGGAGCGACCACTGGTTACTGGGCCGTGAGTTGCAGAGAAGGACCCGCGTGCAACCGGGAAAAAGAACAGGCACAGTACACAGATGAGTACCACAATCGCCAGTTTGATTTTGGCAATGCGATGGAACATCGAATCCGTCCAGATGTAGGCCTATTCCTTGCAAACACGGTATCCGAAGCAGAGTTGCTCAATCCAGTTACTTTTGTGCGTCTGGCAGGACAGGGGATGAACGGGTTTCAGGCCTCCAAACGGCCGGTATAGATGGCCATTCCGGCAATGGCGTCTACGCCGAGTTGGTCAAGTTGGTCGATCTCTTCTCTCTTTGTGATTCCGCCGGCGACGATGAGCTTGCGGGTAGTGGCCGCAACGAGGTCAGGCACAACTTGTTGCGGAAATCCCTGGAGCAGCCCTTCAGTGTCAACGTTGGTATAGAGGAAGGCGCCGCAGAAGTCGTTGAGCGCGCGCATGGCGTCGGGCGCGGTGAACTCGGTGAGCGTGCGCCAGCCGTGGATGGCGACGCGACCGTGCTTGGTGTCGACCCCGAAGGTCAGGCGGTCGGGACCGAGTTCGCGGGCCAGTTCGGCAGCGAAGTCGCGCTGGATCTGGCCATCTTTGAAGAGCGCGGAACCGATGATAATGCGACGGGCGCCAAGCGCGAGGGCCTCGCGTGCGGCCTCGATCGAGCGAATGCCACCGCCGACCTGGCAGGGAAGGCGCGAGAGGAAGCGCGCAATGAGTTCGCGATTGTTGCCCGTGCCTATGGCGGCGTCGAGATCGATCAACTGAACCAGCGGGTACTTGGAGAAACGCTCGGTCCAGTAATCGAAGTCATCAAAGTCGAGGGCTTTCTTTTCGCCCTGTACCAACTGGACGATTTTGCCACCCATGAGGTCAATGGAAGGAATGAGCATAGTTGTTCAAAAAGCGTTTTTCGTTTCGCGTTTCAAGTTTCACGATAAAACCGTTCGCGCCTAAAGCTGTTTCGTGTCTTCTACAAGCGGGTTCAGACTCGGTTGTGGTGAAACACGAAACGTGAAACGGGTTAGATCGGCCAGCGCATCGGCACACCCGCGCGCTGGAGATGCTGCTTCAACTCGCCGATTGATTCGATACCAAAGTGAAAGATCGATGCCGCCAGTGCGGCGTCTGCGCGGCCTTCGCGAAACACGTCTACAAAGTGATCCGGCGATCCAGCGCCGCCGGAGGCGATTACCGGAATCGAGACTACGCCGGCGACAGCTGCGGTCAATTCGCAATCGAAGCCAGCGCGGGTACCGTCGCGATCCATCGAAGTCAGCATGAATTCGCCTGCCCCACGGGACTCGGCTTCACGCGCCCAATCGAGAACGTTGTGACCCGTCGGCTTGCGTCCGCCAGAGACGTAGACTTCGGCGGGAAACGCGAGGTCCCTCGACTCGGATCGGGGATGATGCGCCCGATCCTCGCTCGGAATGACAGGAGCTGAGGAGCCGCCCGGAACAGCTGAAGTGCGCCGAGCGTCAATGGCGATGATTACCGCCTGCGAGCCGAAACGTTCGGCGATACATGTGATCAAAGCTGGATCGGCAACCGCGGCGGAATTGATGGTGATCTTATCGGCACCGGCGTCGAAGATGGCGCTGGCATCGTCGAGCGAGCGGATGCCGCCGCCGACGGTGAACGGAACGAAGAGTTGGCGCGCAGTGCGGCGAACCGTCTCGACCAGTGTTTTGCGCTTCTCGTGCGTGGCGGTGATGTCGAGCAAGACAATTTCATCCGCGCCATTGGCGGCGTGCAGAGCAGCCAGCTCTGCGGGGTCGCCGGCATCGCGGATGTTCACGAATTTCACGCCTTTAACGACGCGCCCGGCATCGCAGTCGAGACAGGCGATGATGCGCTTGGTCAGCACCGAGACGGCCTCCCGTCGTTCACCGGAAAGCCTGCATAGGCGCAGTCGCCTGTCGGACGAAGATCGTTCATGCCATCTCCGCAAAGTTCTTCAGCATGGTTAGTCCGGCAGGGCCGGATTTCTCCGGGTGAAACTGCACGCCGAAGACGTTGTCCCGCTCGACCACTCCGCTGAAGTCAGAGCCGTAGCTCGTTTTCGCAACCGTGCCGGAAACAATCGGTGCGCGATAGGAGTGCGTGTAATAGACGAATGCCTGATCAGGTACATCCTTGAGGAGGCGCGAGCCCTGGCTGATCTCGATTTGATTCCATCCAACGTGCGGCGATTTCACTTCGATCGGGAACTTCTCGATCATCGCGGGGAAGAGCGAGAGCCCGGGTACGCCGTCGGCTTCCGTGCTGCCCTGGAACATCCATTGCATCCCGACGCAGATGCCCAGGAACAGCGCTTCGTGGTCGAGCGCGTCGCAGACTGCCTGGCGCAGGCCGCTCTTTTCCAATTGCAGCGTTGCCCCGAAATGGCCGACGCCGGGGACCACAACGTGACGCGAACCGCGAACGACCTCCGGATCTTCGGTGACACGGACTTCACAGCCGAGGTACTCGAAGGCCTTGCGGACCGAGGCGAGATTGCCGGCGTGATAGTCAACGAGGGTAATCATAGGAGCCCCTTGGTGCTGGGCAGCATTTTGCCGAGCTGCTTGTCGCGGGCACAGGCCACGCGCAACGCGCGGGCGAAGGCCTTGAAGAGCGCTTCAATCTTGTGGTGATTGGAGCGGCCATACATAGTCTTCAGATGGACGTTGGCGCGGGCGCCGCGAGCGAATCCGTCGAAGAAGTCGTAGACGAGTTCGGATTGCAGATCGCCAACGAGACGTGTTCGAACCTTGGCGTCGACGACAACAGCGGTGCGCCCACTTAGATCGATGGCGGCAATGCCGAGCGTCTCATCCATCGGCATGAGGAAATATCCAGCGCGGTTGATGCCCTTCTTGTCGCCGAGCGCGCGATCGAAAGCCTCACCGAGCGCGATGCCGACGTCTTCCACGGTGTGGTGCTGATCGACGTCGAGATCTCCCTTGCAGGAGAGCTTGAGATCGAAGCCGCCGTGCCGCGTGAACAGCTCGAGCATGTGATCGAAAAAGCGAATGCCCGTCGAGACCTGGTATTCGCCCGAGCCTTCGATGGTGAGCGCCAAGTCGATTTGCGTCTCGGTAGTGTGGCGAGTTAGTTGAGCTTTGCGCATAGGATTAGCCGCCGATTAACGCGGATCGACGCTGATGGGCTCTCCTGTCTTTGTGATTTCCAGTTCGGCGAGAACCGAGGTCATCGCACCGAGCAGTCGATCCGTTTGCTGATGCGTGCCCATGGTGATGCGAACGCAGCCGGCACAGCCCGGGTCGGAGTTGCGGTCGCGCACGAGAATGCCACGCTGCTGAAGCGCCTGAATGAACTCGCGATACTTAGGGCCGATGCGAACCAGAACGAAGTTGGCGTGACTGGGCCAGTGCTCGAGGCCGGCTTCGGCGAAGAACTGCTGCACGCGAAGGCGGCCTTCGATGACCTGGCGCAGGTAGTCAGCGACGTAAGCCTGATCGCTCAGCGCGACCGGCAGTGCGGCGAGAGCTGCGGCATTCACGTTGTAGGGCGAACTGACGCGGCGGACCATTTCCATCTGGTTGGCGCGGCCGATGAGTGCGCCCACGCGAAGTCCAGCAAGGCCGTAGGCTTTCGAAAAGGTGCGGGCGATAAATAAATTGTCGTACTTTGATATTCCCGAGAGAACGCTCTGGCCATAGAACTCGAAGTAGGCCTCATCGATAAGAACAGCGGCATTGGGAGCGCTTTCGACCAGCCGAAGCAGGTCGCGCGATTCGGCGACGGTGCCGCTGGGATTGTTGGGATTGGCAACGGCGATCATGCGCGTCCGCGGCGTGATGCGCGCGATGATCTCGTCAATGGGAAACGAGAAATCATCGTGCATCGGCACGTTGATGATCTTCGCGCCAGTCGCCTGAATATAGATGGCGTACATGCCAAACGTGGGCACGACGAGGATGGACTCGTCTTCTTCGCGTAGATAGGTTTCGCAGACGAGGTGCAGGCCTTCGTCGACTCCGTTGGTGAGCACGACCTGATCGGGCGAGATACCGAGAAAGCGGGCGACGATTTCCTCGCAATGATCGCGGTGCGGATAGCGCGAGACCTCTTCAGCCGTAAGGCTGGCCAGCTTGCGATAGACGCGCGGCGAGCATCCGGCAGTGTTCTCGTTCATGTTGAGATTCAGGCCAGTCAGTCCCGCAGATGGCGAGCGATAGGACTTCATGCCAAGCACAGCAGGCCGCGGTTCAAGCATTGCTACACCTCACGCGGACGGATTCCGCATGCGCGCGCAGCCCCTCGGCTTCTGCGAGGGTGGTGACGATTGGCGCGATGCGCACGAGAGCTTCGCGCGAAACTTCCTGCACGGTAATGATCTTCAAATAGTCGACGACGCTTAGGCCTCCACGGAAACGAGCGACGCCTCCCGTGGGAAGAACGTGGTTAGGTCCGGCGGCATAGTCGCCCAGCGATTGCGGAGAATACGGGCCGAGGAAGATTGACCCGGCGCTCGTGAGCGAGCCGAGTTGATCGCGCGCGAGCGTGATGTGCTCGGAGGCGATGGCGTTGGCGACGCCGATGGATTCTTCGGGCGAAGCGGTCACGAAGATCACGCCATTACGGCCGAGCGATTCTCGGGCGATGGCATTGGTCTTCGAGCGCACTTTCAGTTCGGCAGCGACTTCTTTCGCAAGCGCGCCGTTGCTGGTGACAAACACAACGCTGGTGTCAGGATCGTGCTCGGCTTGTGCGACGAGGTCGGAAGCCCAGAATGCAGGATCCCCATCTTCCGCAACGACAACGGCTTCGGTGGGACCGGCAAGCATATCGATCGCGCAATCGAAGGAAACGAGTTTCTTCGCAGTGGTGACGAAACGGTTGCCGGGACCAACGATCTTCACAACGGGAGCGATGGATTTCGTGCCGTAGGCGAGAGCGGCGATGGCCTGGGCTCCGCCAATGCGGTAGAACTCAGTCACGCCGAGCAGCGCAGCAGCAGCGAGAGTTTCCGGTGCTGGGCGCGGCGAGCAGACGACGATGCGCGCGACGCCCGCGACCTGCGCGGGGATGACGGTCATCAGCAGCGACGATGGCAGCGGGTATCGGCCGCCGGGAACGTAGCAGCCTACAGAATCGATGGGACGAATGATTTGTCCGACTTGTAACCCGGGCTGGATTTCGCGGGTGAACTCTTGCGGCTTTTGCCATTCAGCGAACTTGCGAATGTTGTGCGCGGCGGTTTCTAGAGCATGACGGAGATTGTCAGGGATGGAAGCGAGCGCGGCGGCGAGTTCTTTTTCACTGACCCGCAGAGACTGTTTCGGTGCGAGGCCGTCCCATTTTTCGGCGTACCGACGCAGGGCTGCGTCGCCCTTGCCGCGAACGTCTTTCACGATGCGAGCTACAGCGCGTTCGGTATCGGCGGAGAAGAGCAGGCGTCGATTCGCGAGTTTGGCGACCTCGCGCGCAATTGCGCGGCCTCGAATTATTCGCACGCCTGCCACTACATCACCACCTTGTTCAGCGGATATTCCACGATGCCCTGCGCCTTGGCGGCTTTCAGGCGGGGAATGATATCGCGCGCCGTAGTCTCTTCGATGATGGTGTTGACGGCGACCCACTGCTCGCCATTATCGGCGGCGAGTTCGGAGATGGTCGGGCGCTTGAGCGCGGGCAACACGGCGATCACGCCAGCCAGATCCTCTTTCTTTACATTGAGCATCAGGCCGACGCGGCCCTGCGCAGCAATTGCGCCACAGAGCATTAGGCCCAGGTTCTGGATCTTCTCGCGCTTCCACGCGTCCTGCATGGATTTCTTATTCGCGATGACCTGAGTGTAGGACTCCATGACGGTGTCGATGATGCGCAGCCGGTTGGCGCGAAGCGACGATCCGGTTTCGGTGACTTCGACGATCGCGTCAGCGAGTACCGGGGGCTTCACTTCGGTGGCGCCCCAGGAGAAGTCGACCTGCACGTTGATTTTTTTGGCGGCGAAATAATTCTTCGTGGCGTTGACGAGTTCCGTCGCGATCACACAGCCGTCGAGATCTTCGGCGCGCTGAAAGCGTGAATCTTCTGGCACGGCGAGCACCCAACGAACTTTGCCGCGGCTCTGCTTGGCGTAGACAAGATCGGCAATGGCGTCGACCTCGAGCCCGCTTTCGACGACCCAGTCCATGCCGGTCAGGCCGACGTCGATCACGCCTTGTGCGACGTAGCGCGCCATTTCCTGCGCGCGAATGAGCATGCATTCGATTTCAGGATCGTCGGCGCTGGGGAAGTAGGAGCGGCCGCTGACGTAAATCTTCCACCCGGCCTGCGCGAAGAGTGCGACCGTGGCGTCCTGAAGCGAGCCTTTCGGAATGCCGAGACGAATCTTGTTGGGCACGGCGATCATTTGCCCTCCGCGAGCGGCAGGTCGCGCGTGAAGCAGGAGCGGGTGCCTTCGTGGCAAACGACGCCGTCTCCCTGCACGCGCACGCGAAAGAGCAATGCGTCCTGGTCGCAATCGGTGGAGGCGGAGACGACGCGAAGGCGGTTGCCGCTGGTCTCGCCCTTCATCCAGAGCTTCTGGCGGGTGCGCGAGTAGAAGGTGACGAACCCGGTAGAGAAGGTGAGTTGGAGCGATTCGGCATTGACGAAGCCGAGCATGAGGATGTCGCCGTTGTCGGCGTCCTGAACGATGGCAGGGACGAGGCCCTGCATTTTGTCGAAATCAATATTCATTCGTTTTCCCTAAAAGCAAAAAGCCCGCTGATTTTGGTCAGCGGGCTCTGGATCTTGCTCTACTTTGCTTTTCGCTAGTAGCAGACCTCCGCTGACACGCTCGCCGCGTGGTGATGATGGTGGTGGCGATGGGTCAACGTGGTCATGTGAAAGGACAGGATAACGAGAGCCAAAGCAGAGTGTCAATGAAGAATTCACCGGAGGGACATGGAGGTATGTGCCCTCAACTAGGGGACTAGAATAATGGTGGTAGTGCGATCATGTCCTCCCTGAAGCAGATTCTCGATCAGAATGTGCGGGAAGCCGCGCCAGAGTTGGTGGAGAAGCTCGACGATAAGAACCGCGTGCGCTGCTACTCCTGCGGGCATGAGTGCCCGATTCCAGATGGGCAGTCGGGTGTCTGCAAGGTACGCTACAACCGCGGTGGCCATCTTTATGTGCCCTGGGGATATGTGGGCGGCGTGCAATGCGATCCCATCGAGAAGAAGCCATTTTTCCACGCGTATCCCGGCGCGCTGGCGTTCAGCTTTGGCATGCTGGGCTGCGATTTGCACTGCTCTTATTGCCAGAACTGGGTGACCTCGCAGGCGCTGCGCGATCCCGAGGCGATGAGTGCGCCGATCCAGGCCACGCCCGAACAACTGGCGCAGGCGGCGGTGCGGCAGGGTGCGCGTGTGCTGGTCAGCACTTACAACGAGCCGCTGATCACCAGCGAGTGGGCAGTAGCGGTCTTCAAAGAAGCGCGCGCGGCGGGGCTGGCGACCGGATTCGTCTCGAACGGCAATGGCACGCCGCAAGTGTTGGAGTTCCTGCGCCCGTGGGTCGACCTATATAAGGTTGATCTTAAGAGCTTCGACGACCAGCACTATCGCAAACTGGGCGGACGGCTGCAGCCAATTCTCGATACCATTCGGCGCCTGAAGCAGATGGATTTCTGGGTGGAGATCGTCACGCTGGTGATTCCCGGCTTCAATGATTCCAGCCACGAACTGCGGCAGATGGCGGAGTTCATCGCCAGCGTCTCCCCCGATATCCCATGGCACGTCACGGCGTTCCACGAAGATTACAAGATGAATGATTGCGGCAATACGCCCGTCGAGACGCTGCTGCGCGCCGCCGATATCGGTCATGAAGCCGGACTGAATTTCGTCTACGCGGGCAATCTGCCGAACCAGGTTGGCAAGCTGGAAAACACCTGCTGCTCAAAGTGCCACGAGCTGCTGATCGAGCGATATGGATACCTGATCGTGAGCTATCACGTCACGCCGAATGGGACGTGCTGTGCATGCGGTGCGAGCGTCCCGGGGAAGTGGGATGCGAAGTTCGGCGGCCAGCGGACATCGCGACCATTTGTGCCTATGAGTGCAGTTCGATAAAAGATTTCACCACAGAGGCACGGAGATTACTCGCAGATTGGTTCCGGCGTGTATTTCACTCTGCGTTCAGTAGCGGTGAACGAACCTTTGATTTCAGTTCCGTCTTTTAATCTGACGTCAAAATTTCCGGAAATGCGAGGCATCGTGAACCGATTCCTAATCAACGGATAGTAACGAGCCGAGTAGTCGACGATCTGAATTCTCGCACTTTGCGCTTCAGAACACGTGTTCGTTGAGGAGTTGGTGCATAGTTGCGCGGGCACATCGATCCAATCCTGGATGCCGGTAGGTCCAAGGAATGACGACGTGGTTAGCCGCAGTTCCTGACCGGGTTTTCGCTTCGGAAATCGAGTCAGATGCAAATGCTGGTTCTTCAATATGTTGCCAGCGTCCGAGCATGGATCGGTTATGGTGAATCCACTCCCGTCGGCTCCCCACGCGGATAGAGACAGGCCAATCGACACAAGCAGAATCCCGACGGTCAATAGTGCGACGCCTTTCACGGTTGAATCGTACTCTGATCGAGCCTGGATCGCCTGATTACTATCGTTTGAGGAGACTGCTCGCTCAAGGATGAACCAAGAGTCTCCGTGCCTCCGTGTCTCCGTGGTGAAAACCGGGGCTGTGTCCTCCGTGAAAGGCTTGAGATTTCAAAAGCGCTGCACTTTTCGATACAGTAGTGGTTTCTATGCTCGATCTAACTTTTGTCCGTGATCATCTGGAACTGGTGGGAGAGAAGCTGCGGCAGCGCGGCGCGAATCCTGACGAACTGCTGCGTAATTTTCGCGAGATCGATACGCGGCGGCGCGCGGCAATCACCGAAACCGAGAATCTGAAGGCGCAGCGCAATCGCGCTTCGGACGAAATCGCCAAGCTCAAGAAGAACAAGCAGGACGCGACGGCGCAGATCGAAGAAACGAAGAACCTGCGCGGTCAGATCGAAGAGCGTGAGAAGGCGGCGGAAGCGGCGGATGGTGAGCTGCGCGAGATCCTGAACAGCATTCCGAACCTGCCGCACGACTCGGTGCCGGTAGGGCGTTCGGAAGCCGACAATAAAGAGGTGCGCCGCTGGGGAACGCCGCGCGAGTTCAGCTTTACGCCGAAGCCACACTGGGAGCTCGGAGAACAGCTGGGCGTTTTGGATCTGGAGCGCGCGGTGAAGATCACCGGCGGGCGGTTCGCCGTGTATTGGGACATGGGCGCGAAGCTAGAGCGTGCGCTGGCGAACTTCATGCTCGACCTGCATACGAAGGAGCACGGATACACCGAGGTGCTTCCGCCATACCTGGTAAATGCGGATTCGATGTATGGCACGGGACAGTTGCCGAAGTTCGAGGCCGATTTGTTCAAGGTGCCGCATGGCGACAAGAACCTGTACCTGATCCCGACTGCTGAAGTGCCGGTCACGAATTTATATCGAGGCGAGATATTGGACGCGGCGCAGCTACCTATCTCGCTGGTGGCATATACGCCGTGCTTCCGCAGTGAGGCTGGATCGTACGGGAAAGACGTGCGCGGGATTATCCGCCAGCACCAGTTCCAGAAGGTGGAACTGGTGAAGTTCACGCGTCCGGAAGCGTCCTACGAAGAGCACGAGAAGCTGACGCACAACGCCGAAACCATCCTGCAAAAGCTGGGCCTGCCATATCGCGTGATGGCTCTGTCCACGGGCGACATGGGATTTTCATCCGCGAAAACCTATGACCTCGAAGTCTGGCTGCCGGGGCAGCAATTGTTCCGCGAGATCTCTTCCTGCTCGAACTTCGAAGCGTTCCAGGCGCGTCGCGCGAATATCCGCTATCGCCCCGAGGGAAAGAAGGGGACGGAGTTCGTGCACACGCTCAATGGCAGCGGGCTGGCGGTCGGTCGCACGTGGCTGGCGATCCTGGAGAACTATCAGCAGGAAGATGGCAGCGTGGTGATTCCCGAGGCTCTGCGGCCGTATATGGGAGCTGAAGTCATCGAGCGAAGGAAAAGGTAAGAAGGCAGAAGTGCTCGGCTCCTTGAGCATTTCGGGGAGGTATGTAATGACACACCTTTCTAAAATCTCGTTGGTAGGAGTAGGCGCTATTGCATTTCTGGCGACGATTTCTTTGTATGGGCTATTTCACGGGTATTTCGATCATGGTCAGTTCGAAATAAAGCGGTTTCAATGGTCCGCTACGAATCAGGTGGCCATGGTGGCCGAACGAGTAGATCCCGAGGAGGCGTTAGGCGGACTTGAGCACTACGTGCTTATCGGAAATCATTTGTTCACTCCTGCCGAACTTCGGCGTGCGTATTACAGTAACGCTGTTGTCTTTAGTGCTGGCATCGATGACTGTCTGACGGTCGACTGGGACGGACCGAATAGGCTAACGATCGGATGCAACGGCTCAACTGTAGACAGGGATCACATTAACGCTCAGAGGCAACAAGTCGGCAACATTGCAATTTCATACGAGAACATCGCTCTTAAGTGATGCGCCACGATTCGCGACCGGGCAGGACTTGTGTAGGGCAAGCACGCGGAAAACTATTGCGACACTTTCTCGCGGTTTTCGGTGAGAGAATCCACCATCTGCTTGGCTTCTCCCAAGCTGCAGCCGTAGAGCCTGCTTGCGGCGTACATGGCCGTCATGTTCTGGCCGCGGACAACGAGATCGCGGAGTTGCTTCTGCTGATCTTCGCGGCTAAGCGTTTTCAGATGCGTGAAGTCGTGACTCAACGAAATCGTATCGCCGATGACGGTATAGGGGCGCAGTGCGTCGAGGAACTTGTGCGCGCCGGGAACGACATCCCAATGTATGCGGAGCAACGTCGGCGCGACTATCGTGACCGGATAATCCCGGTAAAGAGTCGAACTGGTGCCGCCATACCAGCGTTTTTCCTGCGGCGCCTGTTCGCCACGCTCAGTCTGCAGCGCATCCGCAAGAGCCTTGGTATCGCCAGATAACTCGAGATCGACGTAGCGCAGGAATTGGGTTTGCGTGGCGCCGGGCTTCGCCGGATCGGGCGTTTCGACGCGCTCTTTGACCAGGCGGGCTGACGCGATCTCGCCGAGAGAGAGGAAAAGGACCGAAGGGTCATCCGGGGACAATTCGTAATTCAGATAAGAGCGATATTGCACGTAAATTCCCATCTCATTCATGCGGACAAGCCAATTGGATGGATGGAAGCGTGCCGTGACGAACCTGCGGGTCAGAAGCACGAAGAGCAGGAGAAAGGCGCCGAAAAGATAACCGGGAGGCCATTTTCCAGAGTGTGCCTTGAGGAAGAAGGCGACGGTCACGGCGAGTCCAGCGAGCCAGACGATCAAAGCCCGCAGCCGCGCGTGGCGGAACACGCGGTCGTTGCTGCCAATCTCGAGGTCTTGCAGTCGCAGCAGGCGCATAAGGAGTTTCGATGAGTGACATGAGTCTAATTCGTGAGAACTGACGGCGATAGTTACTTGTGAACATCCCGTTCCTCACCCCGCCCTTTCGCCAAACGAGGGCGAATAGGACGGGGCACCCAAACGCCTTTGGATTTCGGATTTCTTTCTCGCCCTGCTAGACTTTTCCTGAGCAAAGTATGTGGAACACGATCAAAAGCTACATCTTCTGGACGCATAAGCGCGCGGGCTTCCACTACGACGTGATGGTCACGTTGATCCTGCTGTTCATCTTCCTGACACCGCGGTCCTTCTTCAAAGACAAACCGGTTCAGCGCACGCCGCATCAAACGGAAGTAGTCGTGCAGCCGGAAGGCGAGTCGGGTTTCATATATGAAGTCGATGCGGTTGCGGTTCGTGCAGGGGCGAATGACGAGATGGTGCGCGAGGATTTGTCGCGCGTGATCGAACCCATTGCCGGCGAAGTTGAGATCACGAAGTGGGACACGGTGAAAGACACCAAGGGACGAGTGACGGTATACAAGGTGCATGTTGAACGTTAAGGGCCGTCATGAATTGAAATGGCAGCTGATCCGGTGTTCGCTCGCCGTTCTTATAGGCGGCTTGGCAATTGTGTCCTACGCCTTCCCGTGTGCCCAGTTGGCTTTCGCCCAGAACGCTCCACAAAATAACAACGCGGCGCTCGAGCAGGTCCTGAACCGTATGGATGCGACTGCGGCTACGTTCAAATCTGCGCAAGCCGATTTCGATTGGGACACCTATACCGCAGTGGTGAGCGATCACGACCTGAAGGCTGGCGCCATTTATTACCGCAAGCAGGGGAATGCGATAGAGATGTCAGCGGAGGTACGGCCGTCCAACGGCGCGCCCGTCCAGCAATACATTCTTTATAAAAACGGCAAGGTGCAGATCTACAATCCGAATACCAAGCAGCAGCAGGACTATGACGCCGGCAAAAGCAAAGCGGACGTCCAGAGCTTCCTGGTGTTGGGCTTTGGCGGCGGCGGTCACGAAATGCTGAAGGCGTTCGACGTCATTTATGCAGGGACTGAGAACGTTCAGGGTGTGAACGCCACAAAGCTAGAACTGACCCCGAAGTCCGCCAGCGCGAAGAACATGTTCAACAAGATTGTGCTCTGGATAGATCCCGCCAAGGGGGTATCGGTGCAGCAACAGTTATTTGCGCCCGGTGGCGACTACAAGCTTTCAAAATACAGCAACATCAAAATCAACCCGCCGAAGATGCCGGAAGATGTTTTTAAGTTAAAGCGCAACGGGTAGGCCCAGTTTTAAAAAGACGGGGCACCCAACGATTCTCTAGTAGGAGAATTCATGTGCGGCTATACTTGTGCAACCATTTGCGGCGCGTGGGGCGTCCCAACTGCTGAGCAGTTTTGAAACGCAGGTGAGTAATGGGTAAAGTTTTTACGATTCCGGTAACACCCGATCCCGGCCGGCGCAAGCGGGAACGCAGCACCGATCCTCGTTACGTGGAAGGCCAGCGCCTGCTGGTGGAAGCGATGAAGTATCTGGCACAGTCTGATCCTGTGCAGAACAAAGAAGCGATTCAGCTCCTCTCCGAACATTTTCGAACCCAGTTCCGCATGACGGATTCGCCGCTAAGAATGCAGTAAGTTCAGCTCGTTACCGTGTTTCTGTTCCCGCTCGAGGCGAGCGGGCTCCATCGGAACGAACCTTTTCTACGCTCCGCCTGAACGGCCTAGGTCAGCCTTTCCCGCGTAATCCTTCCGCCGCCAGGTCAGGCCCCATCCAGCGAGAGCGATCACCATGGGATAGCACTCGAGCATGTAGCGCGGCTCAGGGTTGGACAGATACATCAGGAACACGGATCGAATCACGACGAACAGCAGAATGATTCCCAAGCCCTGCAGACATCCGCGCCAGCGGATCGCACCGACGCCGGCTGCAATCAGGTAGAACCCATTGATAACTGCGAGCAGCAGCGCCAGGCTGAAGTCGTGTGGATCGTCCCAGTAACGCCACCAGTGGACATCGATAGGAAGCATCTCCGTGCGGGGACGCAGCCACAAGTCAGCAAGTCGTGCAGCTGGCAACCAGACGTAGTAGCGAAAGCGCGAATTGCGGATGCGCTGGTCGGCGAGTTGACCGAAGCGAAAGTCGATTTGGGGTGTGATTATCTTTGTACCGTTGTTGTACTCGTCGAAAAGTTGTTCGGTCTGCTCGCGCTGTTCGGCCGAGTCAAACGCGCGCGGTGGCAGGTCGGCGATGTCGATCTCTTCCAGTGGGACCTTGAACCCGATGTCCTCGAGCGAGGAGTAGTCTGCGATCCAGGTGCGGGTCCAGCGGTCGAAGCCGTGAGCAACGAATTCATCGGGAGCATTGGCAGCCATAGGCGTGAGCGGCTGGAACCGGTGATAGAGCCGCCAGTTGCGGACGGTCCATGGAAGCAAAGGCGCCAGCGAGAACAGGGTGATGAGCACGAGACCGGCGATCAGCTGAGTTTGGCGCGTACGCATGAATCGCCACACGAGGTAGGCCCCGATGGCAGCCAGAAGCATGCCGCCGTCGGGACGCATAAAGATACCGGCGGAAAGAGCCAGTCCGCACGCGATCCAGCGCTGCTTGGATTGGGGCTGTTCGAGAGCCGCGAGCGCAAGGTCGAAAGTAAGCGCCGCGAAGAAAATGGCGAGGCATTCTGTCAACGCAGCCGAGGAGTAGCTGGCGAAAAGCGGACATACCGCGGCGAGGGCAAAGGCGATGAGCGGAGCGCGGTCGTCACCCACCCACGCCAAAGGACGGCGAGGGTGGGGCACCCGCTGCTCTTCAACCTCAACTGCAGATCCCTCGCTCACTACGTTCGCTCGCGATGACCAAGGCAGAAACATCCTGCGCGTCAGATCAGCGATCAAGAAGCAGGTGCCAACGTCGACGAACATCTGCACGATCAGGACGGCCGTGTAATGTTCCACGCCGGCGATTTTCCAGATGCCGGCCAAAAACGCGGGGTACCCGGGCATCCGAATATAGGTAGGTTCGGGGCCAGCAGCACCGCTGATCGCGTAGATCCCCGACTCGAGCCAGTTCCTGGCGATGTCGCCGTAGATAAAGGTGTCGGCGGTGAGCATGCGAAAACGGAGCAGGAACCACAATCGAAAGGCAAATGCGATTACACTGAATAGAAGGAAGAATCGCCAATGACGCCGTAGGAAGTTGGAAGCGGTCGCGTCAACTGAGCAGGCTTTCTGCATTAAGTTTGGTTATTTTCCTATTAAATGTATATCACTGGATAGTAAGCACTCTGGTTTGACGCGAGTGGGTGCCGAATCTAGGATGGAAGCCTCGCCTCAGCAAGCCAAAGTCGAGTTTGCCGAGGCCTCCGGAACCACAATCATTCATGGTTAAACCTGTTTTTTATGATCCGCAACGCAAGCGCTGGAGAAGGTTCCGGCGAGTTGTGGACGTTTGTATCCTTTTATTGACGCTGCTGCTCGTTTTTTTTGTTGTTACGCTGCTGAAGGGCTCTAGTTTGCCCTCGCTGCTTTTGCCGGAACAAAAGAAGGCGTACCACGCCTTAAAGGAAAAAGAGCCCCACCATACGAAAGTGGTGCCCGCCGCAGGCCGCCGCAAGACGACGAAGCCGGCTTCGCAGGTGGTGCTGAACTCTGACGAAGGCATTCGTGCCGCCTTCTACGTAACCTGGGACGCAGGCAGCTTTGCTTCGCTCCGCGAATATCTCCACCAGATCGACATTCTCTACCCAGAATGGCTGCACGTGGTTACCCCGGATGGCAACATCCAGGCGGTGAGCCCGGAGAACAAGCTGTATTCCGTCCTCCAGGGCGGGAAGGTGCAACCAGTCGATGAGAAGGTGATGCAGTTACTCCGTTTCGAGAAGGCGGACACGGAAGTTCTGCCGCTGATCAACAACTTCGATCCCACCCAAAGCGGCGGAGAGTGGATGTTGAACATCAGCGACATGATGAACAATCCGGATGCAAGGGCGAACTTCCGGCAGCAGTTGCTGACCTTCCTGGCCAGCGACAATAAGTACAAGGGCGTCAACCTCGATTTTGAAGGCTTTCCGGTAGGGGCGCAGGATGGATACAAGGCGCTGGTACGGGAGATTCACCAGGACTTTCAACAGCGCGGACTGAAGCTGCACATCAGCGTGCCCGCCACCGATCCGGACTACGACTACGCTTTCCTGGCGGCGAATTCCGACGGTCTCGTCCTGATGAACTACGACGAGCACTACGCGGAAGGCGATCCGGGGGCGATCGCATCGCAGCAGTGGTTCACCAATAATCTGATTCAGAAGCTGAAGATCATTCCACGCGACAAGCTGATCTGCGGCGTGGGGAGCTATGGGTACGACTGGCTGATGCCTGACAGGCGGGGTACGAGGAAGAAGCCAGACGCCGTTTCCGTTTCGGTGCAGGAGGCGTGGCTCTCGGCGACCGATGCAGATGCCACCATCGACTTCGATTCGGACAGCCTGAACCCGCATTTCGCTTATCTGGACGACAACAATCATCGCCATGAACTCTGGTTCATGGATGGCGTCACGGTTCTGAACCAGATGAGGGCAGCGAAGGCCCTGGGCATTCAGACCTTTGCCTTGTGGCGCCTGGGATCGGAAGACCGTTCTCTGTGGGCGATATGGGATCTGCCGCAGGAGCCGAATGCTCCTGAGAAGTTGAAGAGCCTGTTGCCTGGTCAAGACGTGGACATGGAAGGCAAGGGCGAGGTCCTGCAGATTGCGAAGCGTCCGGCGCCCGGACAGCGTGACGTTACGGTTGATCCCAGCACGGGGCTGATTACCGATGAAGAGATTACGCAGTATCCGGTGCCCTATGAGATCGATCAGTATGGGGCGAGGGATAAGAAGGTTGCGCTGACGTTTGACGACGGGCCGGATCCGAATTGGACGCCGAAGATCCTGGATGCGCTCAAGTCGCGCGGCGTGAAGGGTACATTCTTCCTGATTGGCGTGCAGGTGGAAAAATATCCGAGCGTTGCCGACCGGATTTATCGCGAAGGCCACGAGATTGGTAATCACAGCTTCACGCATCCGGATATCAGCGCGATTTCCAAACGCTACATGAAGCTGGAACTGAATCTGACGGAGATGCTCTTCGCCAGCCGCTACGGCTTCAAGACGCTACTATTCCGGCCTCCGTACTCGATCGACCAGGAGCCGGATACGGCGGACCAGGTAAAGCCGCTGGAAATCTCGCAAGACATGGGGCTGATCACCATTGGCGACAAGATCGATCCCAATGACTGGAAGGATTTTCCGCGGCACTACACGGCTGAGGAGATCACGCAGCATGTGATCGATCAGGCTAATCACGGAAGCATCATCCTGCTGCATGATGGCGGCGGCGATCGCAGTCAGACCGCGCTCGCAATCCCGATGATCATCGATCAACTGCGTGCGCGAGGGTATGAGTTCGTGACGGTTGCGCAGCTGTTGGGGAAATCGGAGGCCGACGTAATGCCACGGCTCTCGGCGAATGAGCGCTGGAGCGCACGCGTCGATCGAGTTGGGTTCGAACTATTCGGCCTGCTGATGGCGGCCATCGTTCTGGTGTTCTATGTGGGCGACATCCTGATGACTCTCCGGTTGTTCGGAGTGGGCGCGCTGGCGATATGGGACCGGTTCTGGCGAGGACATCAAGAGCGCAAGACCGAAAATATAGAGTTCACCCCGGCGGTTGCCGTCCTGATCCCAGCCTATAACGAAGAGAAAGTGATTGAGCGGACGATACGAGCAGCGCTGATGTCGCATTATCCGAAGCTGCGCATCATTGTGGTCGACGATGGATCGAAAGACCGCACGCTGCAGGTGGCGCAGGAAGCCTTCCGCAGCGAGATTGCCTCCGGTAAAGTGACCGTGCTGACCAAGCCGAACTCCGGGAAAGCCGACGCGCTGAATTACGCGCTAGAGTTTGTCACCGAGGAGATATTCGTCGGCATCGATGCGGATACGGTCATCGCGCGCGACGCGATTACGCGACTGGTGCCGCATTTCCTCGATTCGCGCATTGGCGCGGTGGCGGGGAACGCAAAGGTCGGAAACCGTGTGAACCTGTGGACGCGCTGGCAAGCGCTGGAATACATCACCAGCCAGAATTTCGAGCGCCGCGCGCTGGACGCGTTGGGCGCTGTCAGCGTAGTGCCGGGAGCGATCGGCGCATGGCGCACGTCAGCCGTACGGGATGCCGGGTTCTACAAGGTCGATACGGTCGCGGAAGACGCCGATCTGACGATGGCGCTACTCGAGAACGGATATCGAGTGATCTACGAAGATCGCGCATTGGCGTGGACGGAAGCGCCCAGTGGTCCACGCGGCCTGATGCGGCAGCGCTTCCGCTGGTCGTTTGGAATTTTGCAGGCGGTGGTGAAGCATCGCGGCGCGTTCGCGCGCAAAGGCACACTGGGCTGGGTGGCGCTGCCGAACATCATCATCTTCCAGATTCTGTTGCCGGTAGTGTCGCCGTTCATTGACCTGATGTTCCTGTTTGGCCTGCTCACCTATGCGCTCGACAAGCACTTCCATCCGGAGACGGCTAATCCAGCGAGCCTGATGAAGCTGATTGTGTTCTTTGCCATGTTCCTGGTGATCGATTTCATCGCCTCTACGATTGCCTTCCTTCTCGAACGCCGCGACCAGAATTCCAAGGAAGATGCGTGGCTGCTGGCGCACGTGTGGCTGCAGAGGTTTGCGTATCGGCAACTGTTCTCAGTGGTGCTGTTCAAGACGCTCAAGCGAGCAATGGAAGGGCGCGCATTCAACTGGGACAAGCTGGAACGGACGGCGGCAATGTCGCACGCGAAGGTGGGGTCTTGAGCGCATTCACCAACATGACAGGTGTAGTAGAGACTTGAACGTCCCGAGTCGTGCAGGGTTCAGTCATCCTGTAACATGTTCCCGGGGATAAAAATGTCAGACTACAAGAAGATTGAGCAGCAGTTGACGTATTCGATGGCGTTGAATCGGCGGCCGGTGGCGGTGGCGTTCGTCGACGATGCTGCGAGCATTCCGAAGTTCGAAGGATTGCAGCCCTCCGGATGCAGCTACTGGCGGTTGGCCGGCGAGGGCCGAAGCTTTTACACCGAGCAGAGCGATCATCAGAACTGCGTGATCGGCGCGCACACGCATAACATCCAACTTCCCGAGGCCAAGCAGAAGGAACTCGGCGAGAAGCTCGGATTCATGAGCGAGATCGGCTACATCCGCATGGAGGAAGTCGCCAAGATTCCGCAGGTTCCTTTCCATCCAAAGAAAATCGTCTACACGCCGCTGAGCGAAGCGAAGACTACTCCCGATGTGGTGATCGTTGCCGCAAAACCTGCCAAGGTGATGCTGGGCAGCGAGGCAGCAATGCGCGCGGGTATTTCGGCGCAACTGCAGGCGCTAGGGCGTCCGACCTGCATGGCGATTCCGGCGGCGATGGCTGGCGGAGTGACGGCGAGCGCGGGATGCATCGGCAACCGCACATATACCGAGATCGGTGACGACGAGCTCTACATGGCGATTCCCGGCAAAGACCTGGAACAGTTCTGCGAGGCGCTGGCCACCATTGTTTCGGCGAATGCCATCTTGTCCGAGTATCACCAGGGACGTAAAGCCGAGCTCACCCGGTAGGTTCCTCAAAATGGCAGATCCAAAGATGCGTGCCATGGTTCTCACGGAGCCGAGGCCGGTGGCGGAAAAGCCGCTGTCATTGCGCGATTTGCCTGTTCCCGATCCCGCTGCCGGGCAGGTGCGCATTCGCGTGAACTGCTGCGCCCTGTGCCATACCGACCTGCACACAGTGGAAGGCGAGTTGCCGAAGCACAAGCGGCCGGTTGTCCCGGGACACCAGGTTGTGGGCATCGTCGATGCAATCGGAAGCGGCGTGAAAGAACATCGCGAAGGCGACCGCGTCGGACTGCCCTGGCTGCATTGGACCGATCAGACCTGCGAATACTGCCTGCGGGGCATGGAAAATCTGTGTGAGCACGCTCTGTTCACTGGATACGACGTGGATGGCGGCTATGCGGAGTATGTGATCGCTCCGGCTGATTACGTCTATCCGATTCCAAAGGCCTTCGATGACGTGCACGCGGCGCCGCTGTTGTGTGCCGGGATCATTGGATACCGATCCTATCGACTGAGTGGAATCCAGAAGGGTCAGCGCCTGGGGCTTTACGGCTTCGGCGCCTCTGCGCATATCGTGCTGCAATTCGCAAAGCATCTTGGCAACGAGGTATACGTGTTCACGCGCAGCGAGGCACATCGTGCGCTGGCTTTGAAATTGGGCGCGGCATGGGCCGGCGGTTCAGAAGACAAGGCGCCCGGGTTCATTGATGCTGCCATCATCTTCGCCCCACTGGGATCTCTTGTGCTCGATGCTTTGCGCGCATTGCGCAAGGGCGGGACCGTGGCGTTGGCGGGCGTCGTGATGAGCCCGATCCCGCAGATGGATTACCACCTGATTTATCACGAGCGCATGGTGCGGAGCGTGGCCAACAGTACGCGGCAGGATGCACGCGAACTCCTGGAACTGGCCGCTGAAGTTCCGGTGCGTACCGAGATCCAGACCTTCCCACTGGAGCAGGCTAATGAAGCGCTGCTGGAGCTGAAGCAGAGCCGAATCGATGGCGCAGGAGTGCTGCAGATCGCATGATTCCATCCGAGATTATCCAAAGAGAATTCCCTGGTCTTTCCGGCAAAGCCTATTTGAATGCGGGCGCACTGAGTGTGGCTCCGCAGCGGGCCATTCAAGCAATGGAGCGTATGGTCGCGATTGCGTCCGCGCAGGTAGACGCGAACTCCGGGCAGATTTGGGGCGAATTCGATGCCATGTTGAAGAGCGCGCGGCAGAATGCGGCGTGGCTGATCAACGCCGATGAGAGCGAGATCGCGCTGGCGGAGAGCACAACGCGAGGGATGACGATCGCTGCCGACGCGATTCCGCTTGCGAAAGGCGATCGCGTGCTGCTCTGCGATATGGAGTATCCGGCGGTCGCTCTGCCCTGGGTGCAGAAGCAGCTGACCGTCGGCGTCGAGATCGATGTGATCCCGAACCGTAACGGCGAGGTTCGTGTGGAGGATTTCGCGGCGAGGATTACGCCACGCACAAAGGTTATTGCGATCAGCAGCGTGCAGTGGACCAGCGGATACCACTGCGATCTGAGAGCGCTGAGCGAGCTTTGCCGCGAACACGGAATTTTTCTCGTGGTCGATGCGATTCAGCAGCTGGGAGCGATTCCGCTGGATGTGAAAGCGACACCTGCAGATTTCATCGCGTGTGGCGGACACAAGTGGTTGAACTCGCCCTTTGGCATGGGATTCCTCTATGTGAATCGCGAGACGATGCCGCGGTTGAATCTACTGACGACCGGGCTCATGGGAACGGTTCCCCCCGAGGGCGGCTGGGGTGCCTACCTGGAATCGCCGGATGCTCAGGCGGTACGCGGATATAGGTTCCTCGATGAAGCCCGCAGATACGAAGTCGGCGGGACCACGAACTTCGGTGGAGCAGCGGCGCTGGGGTTGTCGCTGAGCCTGATTCGCGAGCTGGGCAAAGATGCGATCGCCGAGCAGGTGCATACGCTGACCGATCACTTGGTGGCGGAGCTGGCGCGTATCGGAGTGCGGGTGGTGACGGAACTCGATCGCGAACATCGGGCCGGCATTGTCGCTTTCGATCTTGGATCGGCCGAGCGCAACCGCAAGCTAGCGAAGGATTTAGAGTCGAAGAAGATTATTGTTTCCGTGCGCTATTCCGCGAGAGTTGGCGGAGTGCGGGTGTGCTGCCACTTCTACAATTCGGCTGAAGACATCGATCGGCTGATCGAAGCAATTCACGCATTTGCCGATCGATAAGGGCCTGCGCTTCGATGTCGATAGATCGTGGCCCGACGTTTGCTTAGCGAATCCCTTATGGGAATTGGGAAATCCATTTTTGTACTCTCCTCGTAATCTCCGTCACTGAGCACTTTCCTCGCCAGTCCTACAGTTCACCAAAACGAAAAGCGGACGTCCCGCAAGCGGTCAGCAAGCGATTCCTGAAAAAGGAGGGCTTCCGCGAGCGGGCGTTGTTGTTTACGCGGGCAGGTCACGAGTCCCAGATGTAAGTGACGGGGCGAAGCTGTGAAAGCGGGTGGTAGGCATCACATGAAAACGAAATCTGAAAACGCGTTGATTACCGGCAATCAAGGAGTGACGCGAGCGGTTCGGATAACCAGCGCCGATCGCGGCCGCGGGTCCGGCGATCAGGAAGTATCGCTGCTTGAGATAGGCCGAACGCTGCGCCGCCGGAAGTGGACTCTAGCCAGCTTTTTCCTGGGCGCACTAATTCTCGCGGTGATCACGATTCTGGTTGTACCCAAGCGCTTCGACGCAACGGCCCGGTTGTTCCTCGACTTCGATGATTCCGATGCCCTTGGATTAGAACAACTGCAGCCACTAACCGGGCTGGATCCGACGACACGGTTGCAAACACAGATGCGTATTTTGCAGAGCGATACGCTGGCGTGGACGGTGATCAAGCAGGAGCATTTGTATTCGAACCGAAGTTTTGCCGGCCGGCGGCTCTTTCAAAGGTCATTGGTGGAAAACGCCCCGAACGATATCGATCAGGCCAGTCCGGAATTGCGCGCCAGGCTACTGGATCGCTTTCACAAAAACCTGGACGTCAGCCTTCTGCCGAAGACGGAGATCGTGGAAATCCGCTTTCGCAGCGGCGATCCGCAACTGGCGGCCCGAGTTGTGAACGCGCTGTCCGGTGCCTATATCGAGCGCAGGTTAAAGACGAAGTATGAGGCAACGATCCAGGCCTCGGACTGGCTGACACAGCAGCTCGACGATCTGAAACGCCGGGCGGAGGAATCACAGGCCAAGCTTGCGGAGTATCAGAAGCAGACCGGGCTTTTGGGAACGGACGAAGTCAACAACGTGGTCATGTCAAAACTGGATCAGCTGAATGAACAACTCTCAGCCGCGCAGGGCGACCGCATCTTACGCGAGGCGAAGTACCGTTTTTCGCTCAGCAATGACCCGCAACTGGTCGCGAGTATTGATCCGGAGAGCGTCTTGAGTTCGCTGCGCAAACAGCAAGCAGAACTGCGCGGGCAGTTGGCACAGCTGAATGCGAAGTATGGACCGCAGTATCCGCGAGTGATCCAGGCACGTGCGCAATTGGCGGACGTAGATGTCGCCGTCCAACAGGAAGTCGAGCTCGTTGGGCGACAACTCAAGAGCGAGTACATCGCGTCGTTGAAAGGCGAAGAACTGCTGGCCGCTGCGGTCGATCGGCAGATGCAGCAAGCCTACAAAATGAATGGCGACGCCATGCAGTTCGCCATGCTGAAGCGCGATGTGGATTCGAGCCGCGATCTGTATCAAGACCTGCTGAAGAAGCTGAAAGAAGCCGGGATCGTTGCGGGATTGAAGTCCAGCAATGTGAATGTCGTTGATCCGGCAAGCGTTCCAGCAGAGCCTGCGGAGCCTCGGATCGCCCTGTATCTCGCTCTGGGTGGAGCAGGTGGCCTGGTCTCCGGACTCTTCGCATCCATTCTGCGCGAACATCTGGACGGATCGATTCGGACGCCCGAGGACGTGGAGTTCTACTGTGAGATGCCTTCGCTGGGAATGATCCCGCGGATCCCCGAAGACGACGCAGTTAGCGGAGAAGTAAAACGCGCGGGGCCGGCAATCCTCGAGCGTCCCAGTTCGCAATTCGCAGAAGCGTTTCGGGCGCTCCGCACCTCGTTGCTGTTGTCATCGCCAGGCGCGCCTCCCAAAATCATCGTCGTCACCAGCTCGCTTCCCCAGGAAGGCAAGAGCGTTACCTCCACAAACTGCGCAACGGTGCTTGCGCAGGCAGGGCGCAGAGTGTTGCTGATCGATGCCGACATGAGACGGCCAACGCTTCACGGGTATCTGGGGATCAAGAGCCCGGTTGGTCTGAGTGCCTGTCTCTCTGGTAGCACAAGCGACGCACCTTCCCCGATTCCACTGCCGACGCTTCCGAGCCTCGAAGTGATCACTGCGGGACAGCGGCCGCCCAATCCGGCGGAACTGCTGGCGTCGGACACCATGCAGACTCTGCTGAACAAGTGGCGTGAGCAGTATCACCACATTGTCATCGACACGCCTCCAGTGCTGGCGGTTACGGATGCGGTGGTCCTGGCAACGATGGCGGATTGCGTCGTGCTGGTGGCGCGATCGGGCCAGACGGGAAGCCAGTCGCTGAAGCGCACTGTCGAACTTCTGCGGCGCGTGAACGCCAAGATAGCCGGCGTAGTAGTGAACGACCTCGCTCCGAAATCGCTGGCCTATACCGAGTATTACGGGCACTCGTCAGACAAAGTGTCGCACTATCACCGGGAGGAGAAATGCTGAGAGCTCAACGAATAGTTTCCCTGGTGGTGTTGCTCACATTCTTAATGCTGCTGAGTTCGCCCAGGCTGAATGCGGCCGGCGATGCGGGCAGATCCGTGCTGCAAGTGGCGGGCGGAGATCTCCTGGAGATTAACGTCTTCGACGTTCCCGAGCTTAGTGGGAAGTTCCGAGTCAGCAACGCTGGTTCGATTTCACTGCCACTGATCGGCGAGCTTGCCGTCGAGAAGAGCAGAACGGACCAGGTGGAGCACACTATCGCGCAAAAGCTGGAAGACGGCGGCTATGTTCGCAATCCGCAGGTCAGCGTGTTCGTAGCGGAATTCGCGACGCAAGGCGTGTCGGTATTGGGTGAAGTGAAGAAGCCGGGTATCTACCCATCTTTCGGATCGCATCGACTCCTTGACTATCTTTCTATGGCGGAGGGCACGACGCCGCTGGCAGGGAGCATGGTCGACATCACTCGGCGCGGGGCGGGAACGACACAAAGGGTCGTACTCCGATCAAAAGGCGAGGCACGCGAGAATCCGGAGATTCTTTCCGGAGACACAGTTCTGGTCGAGCGTGCAGGGGTGGCCTATGTGGTCGGCGATGTTGCGCGGCCCGGTGGCTTCCCAATGGACCAGGACGATCAGCTTTCGGTGCTGCAGGCGATGGCGCTCGCGCAAGGTGCGAATCGTACGGCGGCATTGAAGTCGGCGAAGTTGATCCGGACCACGCCGCAGGGCAAGACAGAAGTGCCGATTAATCTGAGCGCGATTCTCGGCTCAAAGGCTGCCGATGTTCCGCTAAAGGATGGAGACATTGTGTTCATTCCGTCGAGTGCGGCAAAAAGCGCGATGAAACGCGGGCTTGAGGCGGGTGTGCAGGCAGCGGTCGGAGTTGCGATTTACGGCAGGTACTAGCGATGAGTCGAGGGCGAATCTCTAAGAATACGGCAATCAACATGGTGGGCGCGATTCTGCCACTGCTGCTCACGCTGTTCACGATCCCGCGATACCTGCGTTTGATCGGTGATGTCCGCTTTGGCGTGCTGGCCATGGTTTGGCTACTGCTCAGTTATTTCGCGATCTTCGACATGGGGCTGGGCCGAGCAACTTCGCGCAGCATTGCCCAACTGAAGATCGCCGGCGATCACGAGAGATCGTCGGTGTTTTGGACAGCTTTGCTGATCAACAGCACCTTCGGCATTGTCGGTGGATTTGTGCTATGGGTGGTTGCGCGGGGGGTTCTTGGCTTGTGGTTGAACATCCCTGCTGCGCTCAGGCCGGAGCTGTTCTCGGCGTTGCCGTGGTTAGCGGCCGCAGTTCCGGTGGCGACGAACTTGTCGGTGATGGTCGGAGCCCTGGAGGGCAGAGAACGTTTCCTGGTTGTGAATTCGCTGCAAGTTTTCAGTGCGGCTGCGTTTCAGCTGTTTCCGCTCGCCGTCGCGTACTGGCATGGGCCGAACCTTAAGTGGCTTGTCGGCGCCGCCGTGCTGGCGCGACTGGTCTCGAGTTTGCCTCTGTTCTTCGCGTGCCGACGAATCGTCCCGCTTACGGGAATGCCTCGGCTGAACTGGCGTAAGAGCCGCGAACTATTTTCTTTCGGCAGTTGGATCACCGTGTCAGGCTTGCTTACACCCTTAATGGCGACCCTCGATCGCCTACTGGTGGGTGCGATGCGAGGAGCCCAGGCAGTCACGTACTACACGGTGCCCTGCAACTTCGCGACGAAATTCTCGATGGTACCGGCCAGCTTATCGCGAGTCCTGTTTCCGCGATTTTCGACGCAAACTAAGACGGAGCGACAGCAGTTGGCAAGACGATCGTTGCTGGCGCTCACCGCGGTGCTGACGTGCGCAATTTCGATCACGATCCCTGCCGTCGATCCCTTTTTCCGGGCGTGGATTGGTCCTGAACTGGCTGCTCGATCTTCGCACATCGGCGAATTGTTGCTCGTCGGAATATGGGTGAACAGCCTGTCATGGGTTCCGTCTGCTGAGCTGCAAGCGCACGGCCGGCCTGATCTGGTGGCGAAATTCCACGCCATCGAATTCATTCCGTTTCTGTTCGCCTTATGGATCGGGCTCAAGTATGGCGGAGTGCAGGGGGCAGCGATTGTCTGGGTATTGCGCGTGATTCTGGACACCTCTCTGTTGCTGAACGCTTCCGGCGTGTTGCGGCGCACCTTCGCACCGCTGCTGGCGGGATTCTCGATCATGTTGCTCTCCGCGGTGCTGGTGAGATTCACAGGAGAAGCCCTACGGAGTCGTGGCGCACTTGCACTCCTGGTTCTTGGATTAAGCCTGGCATGGACGGCGACGTTTGCTCGAAATGCTTTTCCCCGTGCGCGCAATGCCTTTCGGCTGCTGCAACCCAGTGTTGGTGACGCTCTCTAAATTCCCGATGTTTCTTTTCATATTTGTCTAACGGAGTACCTTCATGCGCATTTCTATCGCACTCGCCACTTGTAACGGTGCACGTTTCCTGCAGGAGCAACTCGAGAGCCTGCTTCTGCAAACTCATACTCCCTACGAGCTGATCGTTTCCGATGACAGCTCGACCGACGAAACGATGGCTATCGTAGCTAACTTCTCGCGACGAGTTCCATTCCCGGTCAAATTTTGTTCCAATGCCGGGCCACTTGGATTCACCGAAAATTCTCTGAGAGCCGCGAGCGCGTGCGGCGGCGACGCGATCGCGTTCTGCGCGCAGTATGACGTGTGGCGCGAGGACAAACTTGCACGCTGCGCAACCGAACTTGCGCGGCAGGATGTATGTCTCGTCGTACATCAATTCGTGGCCACGGATGAGCGACTCCAGGAATCAGGCGGCTGCATCCCTCGCACTCGTCCCTCATTAGTTCTGGAACGCCTGCAACCGGAACCCGAACTTGCGTGGCTGCCCGGGTGTGCGATGGTTTTCCGACGTTCCGTTTTGCGCGAGGTTTTGCACCGCTGGCCTTCTCCGCACGCGGAATTTGCGCAAGAGTTTGGTTGCAGCATCCTCTCGCACGACGGGGCAGTATTTTTCGTAGCGAATGGAATGGGACGGATCTCATATCTCGCGGAGCCACTGGTTTGGCACCGCAGCAGCGCCCCACCCATGCCGATGTCGTCGGTCGACTGCCGGGTCATCCGCGCAAGTTCTGAGCTCTACGAATTGATGGCCTGCCAGGAAAATAAAGCGGAGATCGCAAAAGCCTTGCGCGAACTCACCCGCAGCCTGCGTCACGACCACCGACTCGCTCACGATCACAAACCATCTCGCGACCACAAACCAGCACAGCCCATTGCTGCTCCGCTCTGCAAGGTGGTCTAGGCCGCACCAAATTCCATGCACCGACTAGCGTTCCTGATCCTCTGGGTATTCGTGTTCACAATTCCCTGGCAGAACAGCCTCTCGCTGGAGGCCGTCGGGACGGTCAGCCAGTTGGTTGGAGTTGTGGCGCTGCTGGTTGCGATACTCCGTTGTGTATCGTCAGGACATCTACGGAGACCGACTGGAACGCTGCTCCTGGTCGGCACTTTCGGGATGTACGCCCTTTTGTCTGCCGGGTGGAGCCTCGATCCCAATACCACGCTCGTGAAAGCGCTGACTATCGTCGAACTGGTAGCGATGTTCTGGCTTGTTACAGAAGTGGTGAGCGACGAAGAGCAGATTCGCAGCCTGCTTCGCGCATACGTAGCGGGATCGGCCATCAGCGTGACTGCAACATTCGCGCGTTTTGCGGCTGGCACTGCAAATCAGGATCTGCGCTATGCCGCATCAGGTTTCAATCCAAACGACGCGGCGCTCGCCTTGGCACTCGCGATTCCCATGGCGTGCTTCCTGATAGTTCGTACGCGAGCGCTGTGGACAAAACTTCTTCTGCTGGCATACGTGATTGCCGCTCCAGTTGCGATCGCGTTAAGCGGATCTCGCACCGGCGTGCTCGCGTGCTGCGCTGCCTTTGCCGTCTCGGCGATCGGTCTGCGCCGCATGCGTTGGTCGAGGCGATTGATGCTGGCCGCGGCGCTTGGATTTTGCGCCTGGTGTTTGGTCACATTCGTGCCGGAGACGTCGTGGACACGAATCTCAACGATTTCGGCGCAAGTTGATGCCGGCGACCTGAACCAGCGAACCGCGATCTGGGCGGCTGGGCTGAAGGAGTTCGCAGCTCACCCATTGCTCGGAGTTGGTGAAGGCGCTTATCTGCAAGTCTCTGACAAGCAGCTTGGGGAGGGCTTCGTTGCGCACAATACATTTGTATCCGTGCTGGTGGAGTTGGGCATCGTTGGATTTCTGTTGTTCGCGGCGATCCTGCAGAAAACGGCACGAGCGGTGTTGAATTTAAGAGGCGGCGATCGACTGATGTGGGCAGCTGTGTCTGCGACGTGGCTCGTTGGCGTGTTGGCCGCGACCTGGGAGACACAAAAAGCCACATGGTTACTGATCGCGCTTATCTCGGTAGCTGCGCGAGTAAACGTACGGGAAATTAATCTCCACCCTACCGAAGAAGAGATGACGGCCGATTATGAATTTTCCAACTGACAGACGACATTCAGAGATTGCGATGAGACTGCAATGCTTGCTATTGGGGCGGGGCTCTCGGCGGCTTCTGGACGTCTATCGTAACAAGACGCTACTACTTGGGCGAAACAACGAAGAGCTGCTGGATGTCCAACGCCAGAGACTCACGGCAATTCTGCAACATGCGGCTGCACATGTGCCCTTCTATCGGGAACGGTTCCGCTTGGCGGGTTTCGGAAATACGAGCGATGTGAGTGCCGACCTGCTTCCCTACGTTCCAGTTCTCAAGCGCGAAGACCTGCAATTGCGCCACGAGGATTTGCGAGCGCAGAATTGGCGAGCCGAACGCGTCATTGAGAACAGCAGCGGCGGATCGACCGGGGCGCCGGTCAGTATCTGGCAGGACCAGGCATACCGCGACGAACTGCTGGCGACCGCGTGGATCAGCGATGCCATGCAGGGCTGGAGATTTGGAGATCGTGTCGCGATGCTTTGGGGATCTCCTAAGGACCGCGGACGCTTTCGATCCTTGAAGTCGCGCCTTCTTATGAAGGCCCGCAGAGTGAAGCTCTACGATGCTTTTGCGATGGGAAGCGCAGCGATGGACCAATTTCATCGCGAACTGCAGGGCTACCGTCCCCACGTTCTTATCGGGTACGCAAGTGCACTGGCGCTCTACGCCGAGTATCTGATTGACTTGGGTCGAAGGCCCGCCTATCCGTTAGTATCCGTGATCTCTTCTGCGGAATCGCTCAGCGACGATCAACGGCGCGTGATCCAAAGCTGCTTCCGCGTCCCCGTATTCGACCGGTATGGAAGCCGCGAGGTTGGTTGCATCGGCAGCGAGTGCCTGCACCGCAGCGGGTTGCATCTTCACCCGCTCGATCACGTCGTCGAAGTTGTCGATGCGCTCACCGGTGCGCCGGTAGTCGGGCGGCCCGGCCGAGTGCTCGTCACATCGCTCAGCAATTTCGTCATGCCGCTCATTCGTTACGAAATCGGCGACCTTGCAGTAATGGGCAACGGAGAGTGCCCGTGCGGCGTTCCCGGTCCCATGCTCAAGACGGTCCTCGGGAGAATCTCGGACTTTATCCAGTCGCCCAGCGGTCGCCAGGTGCATGGCGAGTATTTCACGCATGCCTTTTATGGATTGAAAAGTGTTCGCCAGTTTCAATTTGTGCAGAAGAGCCGAACCGATTTCGTTCTACGCATTGTCAAAACGCCGGAATTCAGATCTGACGATCTCAATCGCATTCTCGCCGAAACCGAAAAGGCGCTGGGAAGCGATGCCAAACTCAGTATCGAATTTCCGCGCGTAATCGCACCTTCTCCGTCAGGAAAACAGCGGTTCACGATTTCTGAGCTAGAGAGTTCCCTGCAGTGAGTCGCAATATATCCTCACCTGATGTCGCTCTGCACTACGATCCGCGCGCCTGGAGTTATGCGACGGACCCGCCTTTTCATCCGCAAATTCGATATCCGGAATACGACGGACCGCTCTCCGGAGGCGGTGTGCCGAATGCGGCGTACGACGCTGTGCGGGAGACGCTTCACTTGCTCCAACTGGATGATGAACATTACGGGCACCCGGACTGGAATCCTCTTGGTGAGCTTGTTTCTCCTGGGCAGCTGGTGGCAATCAAGCCGAACCTGGTGATGAGTCGTCACCTGCGTGGCGGGAACTTGAATTGTGTGATCACTCATGGCTCCGTAATTCGGGCTGTCATTGATTACGTTTGCCTGGCATTGCGAGGACGTGGACGGATCGTGATCGGCGACGCGCCATTACAAATGGCGGATTTCGACGATATCTGCGAGCGGAACGGGCTGAACGAGATCGCGCACTATGCGCGAGGCACATACGGGGTGGATGTTGAGGTCGTCGACTTCCGCCGAGTGCGGGCAGTCATCGATCGCGGCCATGTGGTACGCGTCGATGAGCGCAACGGAGATCCGCGTGGATATGTAGTCGTTGATTTGGCAGAAGCCAGCATGCTGGCAGGAGTGAGCGATGCGAGCGATAGGTTTCGGGTCACCTGTTACGACGCGGACGCGGTCGGCCAGCACCACGACGAACATAAGAACGAATACCTTGTGTCGGGCTCCATTCTGCAAGCGGATTGCGTGATTTCCATCTCCAAGCTGAAGACGCACAGGAAGGCCGGCATGACCGCTGCCTTGAAGAACGTCGTGGGGATCAACGGTCATAAAGACTGGCTCCCGCATCACCGGTGCGGTGCCACAAATGAACGTGGCGACGAATATCTGCATGCCAGCGCTTCCAAGCGCCTTTCGGCGCGGTTGGCAGAACAAGCGCTTCAATCGCGGCCAGAGTTGCGGCGGGCATTGGGAAAGTTGTCGGTCGCCGCCGGTGCCGCCGCGAAACGTGTGAGCCGCGATCCTTATACCGAAGGCAGTTGGTACGGCAACGATACCCTTTGGCGGACGGTGCTCGATCTGAACCGCGTTCTGTTATACGCGGATCGCACGGGAGTGTTGCGCCCCGATGTGCAGCGCCATTGCCTGCATCTGGTGGATGGCATCATCTCCGGCGAAGGCGAAGGGCCACTTGAGCCCAACGCGAAGGTCTGCGGAATGATGTTGGGTGGCTTCTCGCCGGTCGCGGTGGATACGGTCGCTGTCGGAATGATGGGCTTCGCCTTACGCAAGATTCCTACAGTGTTCCAGGGATACGCAGTTCGCAAATTTCCGTTGGTCGATTTCGCGCCAGAAGACGTGCGGGTGCATTCGAACCGAGCTGAATTCGATGCTTTGGATGCACTGGCGCCAGAACCACCGTTCCATTTCCGCCCTGCGGTTGGTTGGCGTGGGCATATCGAACGGGACGAGGTAGAAGCATTCATTCTCCAACGCTGACGAATCGGCAGAAGGTGCTGATCGTCATCCCGCGTCTGGTGGCAGGCGGCTCAGAGAAAGTGCTCAGCACGATTGCTGGAAGTCTGGATCGCGAACGGTTTGAAGTGCACATGGCGGTGCTGGGGGATGTGCAGCCTTGCGAACGTGCGGTCGTTGCGGCTCATGTAGTCATTCACGAACTGGGCTTGCGGCATGCGCGATATGCGGGAATCGGACTGCTGCATCTGATCTGGCAATTGCGTCCTCGAGTGGTGCTCGCCGCCGGCGGTCCTTCGGGAGCGCTCGCAACCTTCGTCACGAAACTAGCTCCCCGAGGCATGCGCGTAATTGTGAGACAAGGCACAATGCCAGCCTTGAGCGGGCAGCGACAGAAACGTTGGGAACGAAAAGCATTTGCGTGGAGCCAGCGTCATGCGGATCGGGTAATTTGCCAGTCGAAGGCGATGGCGTGCGATGTGGTGCGAACATCTCGAGTGAATCCCGACAACGTACTCGTCGTATATAACCCGGTGACGCCAGCGCCAGACGACGTTCTCCCAGTAAAACATTCCCCCGCACCGCACTTCCTCACAGTGGGTCGTCTCGCTCCGGAAAAACGATTGGATCTTGTGATTCGCGCGTTCGCGATTCTGAAACGTGAGCATCCCTCGAGCGCAACCCTGACAATCCTCGGGGATGGATCTTGCCGCAGATCACTGGAAGGTCTGGCAGATTCCGAAGGTGTTGCGGGTTCGGTTAAATTCGTCGGGTACCAGCACAATCCAACGTCATGGATGCGCGATTCGGACGCTCTGGTCATGGCCTCTGAATTTGAAGGCCTGCCTAACGTGGTGCTCGAGGCAATATCGGTCGGGCTTCCAGTCGTTGCGATCGATTGCCCTGGCGGGATCCGAGAAATTGCCGAGACGACCCGCATCGTTGCGTTGATCGAGGAAGAAACTCCCGCCGCCCTGGCGCGAGCCATGCTGGAGACGATCGCGTCACCACTGCGGCGCGAATTTCCTGGGGCGACATTCTGGGAACGATTCAGTCTCGAGTCCGTGGTCAAACGGTACGAACAATTCTTGAGTCAATAATGATGCGAATCCTAATGATCGGCCCGCTCTCCGGCCCGCCCGGAGGAGCGACGATTCTCTTCCAGCAACTGGTAGCTGAGTTGCAAGCTCAGCCAGATCTTGCCGTCAATGCGGTTGATACTTCGCACAGCAGGTCGCGCATAAGTGGCCTTTGGCGCTTGCTTTCGATTACCTATCACGCAATCACTCTGATATGGAGAAGCGACGTCGTCTCTCTTCACGTCTCCAGTATCCGAGCGGCGCAGTATGCAGCGTTTTTGTGGATCCTATGTACTGCAACTGGGCGCCCGTGGGTATTGCGGATCTTCGGCGATGCTTCAGTCAAGCATTCCAAGATGCGTGCTGGACAGCGTGAGCTGCTGGATTGGTTCTTGAAGCGATGTCCTCTGCTGCTGGTAGAGACGCGAGCCGCGGAACAATACTTTCGGTCGCGCTGCCCAAGAGTCGAGTGGTATCCGAACAGTCGTCCACTTTCTAGCGCCAGTTTACGACAACGACCGGGAGCCGCACGGTTCGTATTTCTAGGACACGTGAAACCCTCGAAGGGAGTACGCGACATTATCGCGGCGGTCCGCATGTTGGCGAACGCCGCAACTGTAGACGTCTACGGCCCTTTGTGCGGAGGCGTGGAAATCAGCGAGTTCGCCGGCGCGGTTCGTTATTGCGGGGAAGCTCCCAGTTCGCGAATTACGGAGATCATATCGAGATACGATGTCCTCCTGCTTCCAACTCACTACTCAGGCGAAGGATATCCTGGCGTGATTCTAGAAGCGTTTGCCGCGGGGTTGCCCGTGATCGCAACCCATTGGCAGGCGATTCCGGAGATCGTCACCAACGACAACGGAATTCTGATTGAGCCACACGACCCCTTCCACCTGGCTGCCGCAATGCAGTACTTGATGCAATCGCCCGAGGAATTTCGCAAACTCCACGAAGGTGCGTTGCAGACGGCGCGACGGTTTGACTCAGTGCTTTGGACGGATCGATTCGCGCAACTCATGCTTGACCTTGTTGCTCAACAGCATGGGGCGGAATCCCTCGCGACGTCCGCGGTGAAATGGAACTGATCGGGCCATGCGATCGCACTATTATCGGCGCATTTTGTCGGCATACATGATGGGCGGAACGAGCCAGCTCAACTTCTGGCACGATCGGCCCCAGGCAACGCGCAACATTTCCACATCGGAACTTGGCGAGTACTACATGCCATTCATCACCAAGGCGAATTATCGGCATGTGGATGTCTGCGGGATCCCAAGGCTGAATTATCGTGGTGCGATTGGATGGCAGTACAACCCGATCGCGATCGCGCAACATGGGCTCGGGCACCACACGCTTTTCCGCCGGACGGGACGCCAGGAGAATCGAGACCGCTTCTTGATCGCGGCCGGCTGGCTGGTTCGCAACCTGGAGCGGAATCAAGCTGGGCTGTATGTATGGAATCACCACTTCGATTGGGAATACCGGTCGCGACTCAAGGCTCCGTGGTGCTCGGGGCTGGCACAGGGGCAGGGGATCTCGCTGCTGGTCCGAGCCTATCGAGAGACGCGCGACGAATACTACATGGAAGCAGCGCAGCGTGCGGTTGGAGCCCTCAGCGCGCCAGTGGAATCAGGCGGGATGCTGGCGGGAACAGGCGAGCATGTTTGGATCGAGGAGTACATCGTCGATCCGCCAACGCACATCCTGAATGGCTGTTTGTGGGCGAGTTGGGGCCTCTACGATTACTGGCTGGCGACGGGAGATCAGCGCGCTCTCATGCTCTTTCGTGAAGTTGCAGCTTCTGCGGCCGCCCGCCTTTCGGACTTCGACACCGGCTTCTGGTCGCTCTACGAGCAATCGGGCATGCGCATGAAGATGCTGGCGAGCCCGTTTTATCACCGATTGCATATCGCGCAGCTCGAAGTGATGTGTCATCTCACCGGGAACCGAACTTTCGCAAGTTTCGCGCACAAATGGAGCGGGTATCAACACAACGCATTGAAGCGTGGATACGCTTTCCTGCATAAGTGCGCATTCAAGCTTCTCTACTACTGAGCAGCAGCCGACTCCCTCAATCCAAAGCCGCTCAGAGTCGCCACCGTGAAAATCCTGTACGTCTCCCAATATTTTCCTCCCGAAAAGTGCGCGCCGGCAGCGCGAGTCTCCGAGTTAGCGCGTCATTGGGCTGACAGCGGCGATCGCGTGACGGTGTTAACCGGCTTTCCGAACCATCCAACCGGGATTGTTGATCCAAAGTATCGCAAGCGTTTTCGTCGACTGCATTGTCGCGAACGCGTCGGCAATGTGGATGTGGTGCGTACCTGGTTGTGGCCGCTGGCGAACGCGCAGATCTGGAAAAGAGCGATCTGCTACGTATCCTTTCTTCTGTCTGCGTGCGTGGCCGGATTGTTTCTGGATCGACCCGAGGTCGTGATTGCAACTTCACCACAGTTGCTAGTCGGGTTGAGCGGTTGGTTCCTGGCGCGCTTCTTCGGAGTTCCGTTCGTGCTTGAGATCCGCGATCTTTGGCCGGAATCAATGTGCGCGGTTGGAGCGCAAGATTCCACCGGACGCTTGTACCGCGGCGTCGGAATAGTTGCGAAGTTCCTGTACAAGCGTTGCAATCAGATTGTGGTGGTTACGCCGGCATTTCGCGAGCAGTTGATCGAGCGCTGGGGTGTTCCAGTAGGGAAAATTGACGTTGTCGAAAACGGAGTCGAGCCGGACCTGTTTTCCCCGAGCGGTCCCACTGATATCCGGCGTCCCTTCGCTTTGGAAGGGAAGTTTATCGTCTCGTACATTGGGACGATTGGTATGGCGCACGGTCTGGAAACGGTTCTTGAGGCGGCGCGATTGATTCGTTCCACATGCCCGGGCGCGCTCGTGCTGCTGATCGGAGACGGGGCAGAAAGGTCAAAGGTCGAAGAAGAGGCTGGTCGCCGTGGCCTGACGAACGTTAGCCTGCTGCCGGCGCAACCACGCGAATCCGTGCCTGCATTCATTCGTGCGTCCGACGTGTGTCTGACGCTATTGAAGAAGGCCGACATATTTAAGACTGTGATTCCCACCAAGATGCTCGAGTTTATGTCTTGCGGGCGGGCCGTCATTCTCGGCGTGGAAGGCCAGGCGGAGGAAATATTGCAGGAAGCTAAGGCAGGTATTTGCGTTCCTCCGGAAAATGCCGAGGAGCTGGCCAATGCAATCGTCACTCTCTATCGCGATGCCGCGCTGCGCGGGCGATTGGGGGCGAACGGCCGAGCCTACATTCTGAAAAACCTTACACGGGAACGCACGGCGGCAAAATATGAGCTTGTGCTGCAATCGGTGCTGAAAGATGCTGCAATGAAGCGACGACTGCGGCCCGAGCCGGAACGGCCGATACGTGCGGAGATTCCACAGAATGCCGGTGCGTTGGTGCCGATGAAGCCGCTTTAGCGGTAATTTACAAAACGGATATCTCTTGAGGCGTGCCACGCGGCGCGCCTTTCTTTTTGGGCGAAACAGCTGTTCGCGCGTGAGTGCTACGATGTTCGAACGAATGCCCGCAGCACTCCACATCTTCAGCATGCAGGTGCTGAATGCTCACGAAATGACGGAAGCGCGCATTGCCGCGGGCGTAGCCATTTTCATGGCCAGCTACGTGGTATTCGCGCTCGGCAAGTTTCCGGGCACGAAGATCGACCGTCCTGGAGCGGCGATCATCGGCGCGGTGCTTATGGTGGCCTTCCGCATCGTCAATGGCGGAGAAGCCATTCGTGCAGTGGATTTCGCGACCATCGTATTGCTGTTTGCGATGATGCTGATCGTCGGCGATCTTCGCCTGGCGGGCGCCTTCGATGCGATTGCGCTCTTCATCATCTCGCGGCTGGGGTCGAGACACCGGCTGCCGGCAGTCATCTTTACAACCGGCGTGCTATCGGCATTCTTTGTAAACGACATCATCTGCCTGGTGATGGTTCCGATCGTGTTGACCCTTACCGACCGCATGCGCTTGGATCCGTTGCCATATCTGCTGGCGGTCGCCACCGCGTCGAATATCGGCAGCGTCGCCACTATCACCGGCAATCCGCAGAACATCCTGATTGGGTCGTACTCCGGCATCAGTTATCGAAGCTTTCTGGGGCACTTGGGACCGGTAGCGGTCGCGGGTCTCTTTCTAGATTGGGCGATCCTGCAGTGGATGTTTCGCGATGCTCACGTGGAGCGCGAAGAGACGATTGATCAGGGGTCCACGATCAACAGCCCACAGCGTGAGCACTGGATCAAGCCGGCGGTCGTGGTTCTGGGCGTACTCGCCGGGTTCCTGATCGGATTCCCGCCGCCGTTGGTCGCGGCCGTGGGAGCGGCCCTGCTGCTGATGACACGGACCATGGAGCCCCGGCATCTTTATGAAGAGGTCGACTGGGGGCTGCTGGTCTTTTTTGTGGGACTGTTCATCATCGTGGCGGGCGCCGAGCAGGTCGGTGTCACGCGGCTGCTCCTTGATGTGGCACGGCATTGGAATCTGCAAAACCCGGCGGTGCTGGCTGCCGTGACTGCGGTTTTCTCCAATGTGGTGAGTAACGTTCCTGCCGTGATGCTGCTGAAATCGCTGATCCCCGGATTTCAGGACCCCCATCGCGGCTGGCTGATTCTCAGCATGGCGAGCACACTGGCCGGGAATCTGACGATAACCGGATCCATCGCCAACATCATTGTGGTGGAGCAGGCGAAAGCGAAGGTGCAGATCAGTTTCCGACAGTATTTGCGCGCCGGCGTTCCGGTCACGATCTGCACCCTGCTCTTTGGAACGATCTGGTTGTGGTTCACCGGATAAAGCCACACCGGTGAAGCCACGCTGCTTACGTCCGATTCATATTGTGGTGGTGATGCTTGTGCTTGTGATGCTTCTTCACGTGCTCGACATGAGCACTGGACCGTGAGCCATTGAATTCCGCAGTACGGACTTGCTGAGCGGAAACCGATGCTACCGAGAAAAAGATAAGCGCCGCGGTGAAGGCAAGAGCGAATGGATGCTTCATTGCAGGTTCCTGTGAGTCAGAATTGAACTTCATCGTGGCGCAAGGGATGTACTTGCGCCAGCAGGTATAAACCCCAGGAATCCGGGAAATATGCGCTGTGAGTTGTTCGCCAAATTCGCGGCTCGATCGCAAGTGGTTCCGGTCTTGATCTTCCCTCCTGAAACCGAGCGCTAGCAATCCTTGCCAGTTCTGCGTGTGATCTGAACCTCTCTGCGCCTCGCGCGTATGCCTGCGAGCTTCTTCACAAGTCGTGTAATCGAGCCGGTTTGCGGAGATCACCCGATGTGTGTGACACGGCTCACAGACACATGTGGGTATCAGGACGAAAAATGCGCCTCACCGAATGATAGCCGGGGTGGCTTTACAGATCGTGCCGGCAGGGAGGTGTGCAAATGGAGCAATGGCAGCTGGAATCCGGCTTGCTGCTCCATGTGCGCCGATCCCATAGCTTCGCTCCGTTCGAGACGCGGCCTCCGCTCCTGTCCTCCGCAACGCGTCGTCGGATCACCGCTGATGGTGACGTGCCCGGATTCCTGGGTTATGCGCAGCTGCACGGCACCTGGGTCCACCCCGCCTTCGGTTTTTCGAGATGGTCCTCGCAACCGCTTAGGGCGTTCGCAGCTAGCCTTCCTGCGAATACCGTCGTTACAAGTTCTGTGTAGTTTGCGTTTTTAACGAGGCGTTAACACTTCGTTGCATTCTCGCCATTGTTGTGTTTGACTCATGCGCCGTGGGCGATAGGGTCGGGTGTGGGGGCATTTTTCGCGACTCTAACATCATTCTGCTGTTTTGCGTCCAAACTCGGCGGCTTTGAGGAGATCACGCATGGCAACACAGTCAGTCGCAAGTCTGTCAGGATTCCAGCAGTCTGAGTACAGCATTCGCAGAGTCATTCTGGCGTCGGCTGTTGGAACCATGATTGAGTGGTACGACTTCTATATCTTCGGAAGTCTGACGGCAATCCTGGCCGTCAAGTTTTACCCGCCGGGGAACGATACCTTCGCCTACATCGCGTATCTGGCTACGTTCGCAGTTGGCTTTCTGGTGCGCCCTTTCGGAGCCCTTTTTTTCGGGCGGATTGGCGACCTGATTGGGCGCAAGTATGCGTTCATCGTAACCTTGAGCATCATGGGTGGAGCGACCGCGCTCATCGGCCTGCTGCCTACGTTCGCAACTGCCGGATGGTTCGCGCCGCTCGCCCTGATCTTGATCCGCGTGATGCAAGGCCTTGCACTCGGTGGTGAGTACGGCGGCGCTGCGGTTTACGTTGCCGAACACGTTCCCGACAGCAAACGTGGGTATTACACGAGCTTCATCCAGATCACAGCCACGCTCGGCCTTTTTGTTTCGTTGGGCGTGATCCTCTCCGTGCAAGGCACGATGACTGAGGGCAACTTCAAGGCCTACGGCTGGCGCATTCCGTTTCTTCTCTCCATTGTGCTGGTCTCGATGTCTCTGTATATCCGCATGAAGATGAAGGAATCGCCGATCTTCTCATCCATCAAAAGCGCCGGCATGACCTCAGCCAGGCCGCTGATGGATGCTTTTACCAAGTGGGAAAACCTGAAGCGCGTGTTGATTTCGCTGTTTGGTGCGACCGCTGGCCAAGGCGTCATCTGGTACACCGGGCAGTTCTTCGCGCTGTTCTATCTGCAGACAATTCTGAAGGTGAATGCGAAGCAGGCGAGCATTCTTGTGGCGATCGCACTACTGTTGGGCATGCCATTCTTCACGGTCTTCGGCGCGCTTTCGGACAAAATTGGTCGCAAGAAAATCATGCTCACCGCGTGCCTGCTCGCGGTGATCTGTTACGTTCCGATCTACAAAGCGATGGACCGGGCGGCGGGTACAAACGTGGTAACGGTGCAATCCACGAAGGATAAGGTGACGGGCGCCACGAAATTGACGCCCATGACGCAGGATGCGACTGGCAAATTGGTAGCCGTAAAAGAGGCCACCAGTCCCAACAAGCCAATGCTGGTATTTCTCGTCTTCCTGCAGGTGATTTTTGTTTGCATGATTTACGGGCCCATCGCCGCTTACCTGGTTGAAGCCTTTCCCGCAAGAATTCGTTACACGTCGTTGTCGCTTCCGTATCACATCGGCAATGGCGTGTTCGGAGGATTGGTGCCGCTGATTGGCATTGCGAGTGTGGCTGCAACCGGGAATATCTACGCTGGGCTTTATTACCCCATGGCAGTCGCCAGCATGACATTTATCGTCGGCTCGCTGCTACTGAAGGAGACCCACGGCGTCAAGATTTGGGATGAGGTACCGGCAAAACCACAACCGCAGAAACTGTGAGCGAATGCCGGGCGTCGACGGAGTCTTCATCTGCCGGCGCCCTGCCAGCTCCGAATTCAGTCGTGTCGTCTTGCTCTTTCCCTCCTCCTGCACGATGCAGCGGATGACTCAGTTTCGGCCAAGTTATTTCTCGTCATGAGGCAAACTGTCATCAAAGCCGCTCCTGAGGCAAGTCTCCGATCTACTCACGGTGAACGAAGATTGCCGGGCGCGGAGGCTGGCAGAAGATTCCCCGGTGTTATGCTACTGGCGATGTGGCGACGAGAATCGCGACGGCCTATATAGCAGCCTTTGGGTGCGTTGATGACGCTCAATGGCATCGATCCGGGCGACATTTCGACCATGGAACAGTAGTCGCATCGTAATACGATTCTTATCGATTCGCGAGGAATAGATGGCACAGGAAGCCGCAGTCAATCCGCAAGACACCAGCATCGACTCGACTCTGCAGGAGCAGCGCAAGTTCGAGCCTTCAGCAGAGTTCCAGAAGAAGGCTCACATCAAGAGCCTGGAAGAGTACGAGCGTCTTTATAAGGAATCGGTCGAGCAGCCCGAGAAGTTCTGGGGCGATGTGGCCAACGAGTTGCACTGGTTCAAGCCGTGGGACAAGGTCCTCGAGTGGAACGCACCCTGGGCGAAGTGGTTCGAGGGTGGACAGATCAACCTTGCCTACAACTGTCTTGACCGCCACGTGCAGAGCGGCCGCGCGAATAAGACTGCTCTGTTGTGGGAAGGCGAGCCGGGCGATCTGCGCACGCTGACGTACCAGCAGCTACTCACGGAAGTAAAGAAATTCTCGAATGTGCTCTTGAGCCTCGGCGTCAAAAAGGGCGACCGTGTCGCCATTTATATGGGCATGACGCCGGAATTGCCCATCGCGATGCTGGCGTGCGCGCGTATCGGCGCCCCGCATTCCATCATCTTCGGCGGATTCTCAGCCAATTCCCTGGTCGACCGCATCAATGACGCACAAGCCGTTGCCGTCATCACGCAAGATGGCTCGCATCGTCGCGGCAGCGAAGTGAAGCTGAAGGCAACCGTCGACGAGGCTGTGGTCAGCACTCCCAGCGTGAAGCATGTCATCGTCTACAAACGTACGGGAAGCGCGGTAGAGATGAAGCCCGGTCGCGATCACTGGTGGCACGATCTGATGGCGAAGGCTTCCGATCAGCACGAAGCCGAGCCGCTCGACGCCGAGCATCCGCTTTATATCCTTTATACGTCGGGAACGACGGGCAAGCCGAAAGGCGTGGTGCACACCACGGGCGGCTACTCGGTTGGCACCTACCTGACGACGAAGATTGTCTTCGACCTTCGCGAAGACGACATTTACTGGTGCACCGCCGATATCGGCTGGGTCACCGGCCACAGCTACATCGTCTACGGCCCGCTGCAGAACGGGGCGACGGTGGTGATGTATGAAGGTGCGCCGAACTTCCCTGAGCCCGACCGCTTCTGGAGCATCATCGATCGCCACAAGGTGACCGTGTTCTACACGGCGCCGACGGCGATCCGCACGTTCATCAAATGGGGTGATACCTGGCCCAATAAGCACAAGATGGAATCTCTGCGGCTGCTGGGAACGGTGGGCGAACCGATCAATCCTGAGGCGTGGATGTGGTATCGCGAGACGATAGGACACGACCGCTGTCCGATTGTCGACACATGGTGGCAGACCGAGACGGGCGCGATCATGATCTCGCCAATTCCGGGCGCGATTGCCACGAAGCCGGGTTCAGCGACCAAGCCGTTCTTCGGTGTGGTGCCGGAAGTGGTGACGCTCGATGGCAAGCCGGTTCCGGAAGGTTCTGGTGGATACCTCGTGATCCGCAAGCCATGGCCCTCGATGCTGCGCACGATTTACGGCGATCCGGAGCGCTACAAGAGTCAGTACTGGTCACAGATTTCGGGATCGTACTTCACCGGTGACGGCGCGCGTCGCGACAAAGAGGGCTATTACTGGATCATGGGCCGCGTCGATGATGTGATCAACGTTTCCGGGCACCGGCTGTCGACGATGGAAGTGGAGTCGGCGCTGGTGGCGCACCCGAAAGTCGCGGAGGCGGCATGCGTGGGGCGTCCAGATGAGATCAAGGGTCAAGCGATCTCGGCGTTCGTCACGCTCGAGCAAGGCAACATGCCTTCCGACGATTTGAAGAAGGAATTGCGCGAGTGGGTGGTAAAGGAAATCGGCGCGCTCGCCCGTCCGGACGAGATTCGCTTCACCGACGTGCTACCCAAGACGCGAAGCGGCAAGATCATGAGGCGCCTGTTGCGAGAGCTTGCGACTCACGGCGAAGTGAAAGGTGATGTAACCACGCTGGAAGATCTCAGCGTGATCGCGAAGCTGCGCGAAGACGAAGGATAGTTGTAGAACGAGTAGCTCTTGTGTGGCGCGGACATGGCTGAAGCGTGTCCGCGTTTTTTATTTTGGACAGTACTTCGAATCAACAAATCGCTAACTACTCATTTCGGCAATCCCAAGAAAGTTGAAGTTCCCGCCTCATCCTGCCGACTAAATAGCAGAGGAGCGCCGTGGCTTCCGCCTTCGACAATCCCGCGATCATGCGTGGCCTGGCAGACAAGTTTCCCTTCGGATTTTATGTAGTCGATCCGGAGAGAACGATTCTGTACTGGAACGAAGCGGCTGAGCGGATCACAGGCTACCACGCGCACGAGGTGGTGGGGCGTTGTTGTGCGGATGACTTGCTGGTGCACTGCGGTCCTCAAAGTGCCGCATTGTGCGCGACGGGCGGGTGTCCCTTTACCTTCACCCTGCGTGACGGAAAACCGGCCGAGGAACATCTCTACCTGCGTCATAAAGAGGGACAACGCATTCCCGTAAGAATTCTCACTTTGCCGACGCTCGATGCACATGGCGCCATCGTGGCAATCGCGGAGATGTTCGTCGAAGAGAACAACAGCCCCGAGGGACTGTGCTGGATCACGGAAACCGCTTCGCGGCTCGATCCACAATTGAAGATTCCATCCGTCCTGGCGACCACTGAGCAGTTACAGCTTTCACTTGCACAGGCCAGTTCGCGTCTTGCGGTATTCCTCATCGAAGTGCAACACCTCAACAACATGCGAAAGAATCGCGGCGTGGAACTCGCGGAGACAGCATTGCGTGCGATGGTGCAGACAGTCCGCGGCGTGTTGACGGTCCCGCATTACCTGGGCTGCTGGACGGAACACCGGCTGCTGCTTCTGGTACCGCATTGCAGCGATCAGTTTGCGCGGCAGCTTCCCGAAAAACTTCAATGCCTGGCGCGGACTTGCGGACTGATGTGGTGGGGAGACCGCGTAAACCTGGAAGTGAAAGTGGCGAGTTCGTTCGTGCGGCCGGACGAATCACACGAGGAGCTGATGAAGAGACTGGAACAGCAACACAAAAATGATGACAGTCCAGGGGAGAGTCGCGGATGTTCATCATAATCGGAATCCTTGTGGTATTGGGCGCAGTTGCCGGCGGATACCTGATGGAGCATGGAAACCTGAAGGTGTTGATCCAGCCGGCAGAACTGCTAATCATCGGCGGCGCAGCCATGGGAACGGTGCTGATTGCGAATCCCCTGCACGTCCTGAAGAAGATCGTCAGCGGAGTGATTGGAGCGCTCAAGCCTTCGCGGTATAACACGCAGCTGTATCTCGACAGCATGAAGCTCTGTTACGAGTTGCTGAATAAAGCGCGACGCGAGGGTTTATTGGCGCTAGAGGGCGACATCGAAGGTCCGGATAAAAGTCCGATCTTCCAGAAGTACCCGAATTTTCTCAACGATCATCACACCCGCGATTTCGTCTGCGACACGATGCGCATGGCGATTACCGGAAACGTAGATCCCTTCGATCTGGATCAGATGATCGAGATGGACATGGAAGTATCGCATCACGAAGCGAGTCAGCCGATCGCCGCACTCAGCACGATGGCCGATTCGCTGCCTGGGCTTGGGATCGTAGCGGCGGTGCTGGGAGTGGTGATTACCATGGGCGCGCTGGGTGGGCCGCCTGAGGAAATCGGACACAAAGTCGCGGCTGCGCTGGTGGGCACGTTTCTAGGCATCCTGTTGTGCTACGGGTTTGTGGGCCCGGTTGCGCAAAACATGGCGAAGGAGGCCGATGAGGAAAATGCGTATCACCAGGTGCTGCGCGTGTTGCTGATCTCATTTGTTAAAGGAAATGCTCCGATCCAAGCGCTGGAGTTTGCGAGACGGGCGATTCCGCAGCGCGTTCGTCCGAGTTTTCAGGAGCTGGAAACTGCGTGTAAAGGCGGCGCTGCCGCGGCTGCGGCCGCTGCTACTCCGGCGGCGTCGTAGACGAGAGAGGCCCGCACTTGGCACCACGAATCATTATCAAGAAAAAAGGTGGGCATGGCGGCCATCATGGGGGTGCATGGAAGGTCGCTTACGCCGATTTCGTCACCGCGATGATGGCGCTGTTCATCGTGTTGTGGCTGCTGAACACGAGTAAGCAGGTTCAGGAGGCGATTGGAGGTTATTTTAAGGACCCGTCCGGTTCGTCGAAGTTGGTCGGCACCAACATGCAGGGTTCGGGCGAGAACTTCGCGCTAACCAAGCAGAATGTCGAAAAGCTGAAAGAAGAATTGCAGGCGAAGATTCGCAAGGTCTCGAATTTTGAAAAGCTCAGCAAGCAGATCGAGATGACCGTTACGGCCGAAGGCTTGCGTATCGAACTATTGGAGACGGCGAAGGGGACGTTCTTCGATCTAGGGAACGCAAATCCGAGCGGCGATGGAAAGGAGCTACTGAACGCGCTGGCGCAGGAGATTGGGAAATTGCCGAATCGCGTATCGATTGAAGGCCACACGGACTCCAAACCCTACGGAACCGACGCTTATACGAATTGGGAGCTTTCGGTGGATCGCGCGAACGCTGCGCGGCGCATCCTGCGGGCTGGTGGATTGGGCGAAAATCAGATTGCGCAGGTGCGCGGCTATGCTGATCAGAGTTTGCGGAACAAGAATGATCCGGAAGATCCGGCGAATCGGAGAATATCGGTGATCGTGCAGTATCTGGAGGGCGATGGGCCGAAAGCGGCGCCGGAGAAGGCGGGGGCTGCCACGACCGAGAATAAGACAGAAGGAAAGAAAGATTGAAGACAAGCAGCGCTTCACTCTCCGCATTGCGGCAGCAATAGCAGCTTGTCTTTGCCCATCAGGTCGGGAGTGGAACTCAAGAACTGATGTGGCTGGGCGCAGAAGGGGCACTTGCCTAAGCGAACGTCGGCTTCCCAGCCATCGCGTCCGCGGACGAAGTATCGATCCCCGTCCGCCGATCGCAATTGCATCAAAATCTCTTCTACCATCAATACGCGCGACCAGCCTTGGTCGTCCCCGATCCCAACGTGAGAGATGTGGCGATCGGGATCTTCGTCGCGCATGCGGCGTGTCATACAGATGATCTGGCGTCGTGCCATGGTGGGGACAGTATAGCGTCAGTCGAAATGCAGATCCCTCGCCGCTTCGCGGCTCGTGATGACAACCAAAAAGCGGCTCGTGATGACAACAAAACCCCGTTGTGAGTACGAGAACTTGTGGTGAACGCGATCAGAATGGGGCCAACTGGCCCGTCGTGGGTTCCGCTCAACAATACCAGGGCTCGGTGAGATATGGGATGGTAGCTCGTGCAGCCAAAGCCGGTAGCGTGGGAAGCGCCTCGTCTTCAGATCCTTTGGCCTGTTGCAGCAGATGCCACGCGTACTCAAAGATCGTAGAGCGATCATATTCAAGCTTGACCGAAAACTGTATGGTGCGCTCGAGCTCACGCTGCAATGAATCGACCCGCGGGTCGGCGTGCTTCCAAGGATAGCTGAGTGACGCCTGATCGAATGGCCCAACGATCTCCTGCGCTTCGCGCAATTGCAAAAGCCGTGAACACGATGGGATCAGCAGGCGAATCGCGAGTTGGATCGGCTGGACGTTTTCGATCAGCTCCAGTTCGGCGATTGCCGTCAGGAACTCTTCATAACTGGCAAGCGACATCCATGGATGGAACGCAACAAAAGTTGGACTCAGTGCCAGTCCGGTGTCGCGGAACAGCCTCACAACCTTGATGAAGTCCGCGCGCGTGTGGCCTTTGTCGAGAAGTTGCAGGACACGGTCATCGAGCGACTCAACGGCACTGACGACGAACGCGCAACCGGTGTCGCGCAAAGTTGGCAAAAGCTCGGCCTGCTGAAGCAAGTGCTCGACCTTGATCGTGGCGTCGTAGGTAAGCTTCGGGAACTCGCGGTGCAGCGACTTCACGAGTTCTATGGCGTGCGTGGGTCCGTTGAAGAAGTCCGGGTCGCCGAACGTAATGTGCTGCGCGCCGGCCTCGACCTGCTGGCGAATGTCGGCCAGCACCACGTCGCGTTGCACCACCCGAAATTTTCCTTCGTAGATCGGGACTATAGGGCAATGCCGGCAGAGATGCTTGCAGCCGCGGCTGGCCTCGGTATATCCAGCGAGTTGCTGTTCGCCATTCGGCAATACGAGTCTGGAATACTTGGCGAGATCGGGCAGTCCTTGCCGGCTCGGTGTGAGAAACGACAGCCGGTCGTGCGAAATCTGCAGTCCGGCCTGAGGTTCCGAATCACCATGCAAACCTTCGGCAAGGGCGAGCAGGCGTCCTTCAAATTCACCGCCGATGATGGTGTGTACACCGAGCGCATGAAGATGGTCGGAATTCAGCGGCGCATAGAGGCCATAGGCGCAAAGGTGAGCGCGCGGATTTAGCTCGCGCAGCCGCGGAACGGCATGTGCTGCGATGCGCGTAGCCGTGTGCATCGGCAGATGAATCGCGATCAGGTCGGCCTTACTTACAACGTCTTCGTGCTTGCCCAGAGCTTCCTGCGAGAGGTCCAGTTGATCGACGATCGCTCCGTGCTCACGCAACCAGGCGGCGGGCGAAGCCAGGCCAAACGGCTGGTGGCCGAGGTCATAGGTCGAGATCAGAACGACATGGAAATCAGTCAGCAAAGTGGCAGGATAGCTTACGGTCTCCTGTGATCAGATGCGAGTGCCCCGGGAAAGCTTCGAAAATTGGAACGATTCTACCAGTATCGTAAAATCGGATGGTGAGCCAGTTGATCCCGTTGTTTCCGCTGGAGCTTGTGCTTTTGCCGGGCGCTCCGCTTCCGCTGCACATTTTCGAACCGCGGTACAAGGAAATGATCGCCGAGGTCATGTCGCAGAACGATCAGTTCGGACTGGTGCGGCTGCTGAACAACAACTCTATTGCCGAGGTCGGGTGCACGGCCGAAGTCCTTGAAGTGACCAAGAAATATGATGACGGACGAATGGACATCGTCACCCAGGGACAGAAGCGCTTCGAAATCGCACACCTCGACCAGGAGCGCGCCTTCCTCAGAGCCGAGGTGACGTTCTTTGAGGACGAACCCGGAGCTGCCGCCAAAGCAGAGCTCGATAAACTCCTCGACCTGCACAAGGAACTGGTGGGAGTATCTGGCGGGGAATCGCCCGAGGTCGAGTTGGACGATCCGCAACTATCGTTTCAGCTGGCGGGAAGTCTGCCGCTCGACTTGGACTTCAAGCAGACGCTGCTGGGTATGCGGTCGGAAGAGCAGCGCGTGACCACAATGATTGAGTATTACAACGCGCTCATTCCGCAACTGAAGCGCACCATCAAGGTGCGCGAGAAAGCCAAGGGCAACGGCCACGCCATGTAGTCGCATCAGCGGGGAAGCTGATCGATCTTCGCCGCGAGAATAAAGTCGCTCTCTGTCAGACCATCGATCTTGTGAGTCCAGATCGTAATCTCCGCCTTGCCCCAAGCCAGAAAAATATCCGGATGATGTCCCTGCTCTTCAGCGATGTCGCCTGCGCGATTCACGAACGCAAGAGCGGAGCGGAAGTCGGGAAATGAAAATCCGCGCTTAAGGTGGTGGCCGTTCACCACCTGCCAGTCCGGTACTTCCTTCTGCAATGTTTGCAACTGATCGCCGGCAAGCGGCGGAACTCCTCCCCGGCAAGGAACGCAAGTTTTCGCGGCGAGATCAGACATGGTTGCTGATTGTACATCGATGGTGAGATGCCGGTGCGCTGCTGTCGTGACAGCGACGGCCGCAATACCATGAAAGGTTGACGCTAGCTATGCAACGTCAAGCCGCTGTTCGCAATCGACGGAAGCGCTCGTTTCGGAGCGGTAGATCGGGTCGACATCGCGCTCATCCCCGAACAGCAGGAAAAAGACGAAGAACAGACCGCACCCAGCCAATGAAAGCGCGCCCAGCAGGAGCCGGAAGGCAAACTCAGTGTTCATTTGTCCCCCTGAAAACCCGGCACGCTGATTGACTACTTAATACGCCAGTGGTTTACCTGAGGGAAATCAAAAGATTCTATGGGGCCAATCGAGGTTTGTTGTACGTATGCGACAGGAAACGTGACGGGGACCGATGGGTTCCGGCCCTTTGCAAGAGCGGCAAAGGACCGGGCACCCGCATGTTCTTTACTGCGGCCGAATGCGTCCGATAGCAACGGGCGCGTCAGGATTGGTCATCTTGGCCACGTGCACATCGAACCCGGTGTTCGGCAACAACGAGGTCAGCTGAAACACCTTGAAATTTGCGCCGCTGATTTCCGCCTGCCGGAAGATACCTGCCTCCGTGTCTACCACTTCGTGAGTGCCCTGGAGATTTTCGAGGAAAGCCCCGGCAGCCGCTTCCGTGACATGTTTGTTGTTGGTGCGCTCGACCATAGCTTCGGCGGCGTACGAGCGGACAAGCTTCGGCCAATATTTCTCCAGCAGCGAAGAACTAGCGAAGATATCCGCCCAGATGATCTCGCCGTTCACTGCGACCACGACGCCAACAGCATTGCGGTCGCGCAGTTGATGAATCAGTTGCGTATAGCTTTGCTGCATCGGGATGACGACGTCATCGAGTTGCTTTTTGACTTCCTCACTCTCGACGGTCATCGCATAAGAAGTCGTCGCTCTGCCGTTTACGGAGATCGGCCCTCCCACCGGTGGAGGTCCAGGCGGAGCTGCGGCAACGAGTGCGCCTCGGGCCTCGGCCACCTGGTCCCACACCTTTTGCTGATCCTTATCCACCATTGCCTTCGCACGCACGCTTGGTTGCGCCAGTCCAGTGATGGTTCCGAATTTTTCACTATGCGCGACCCAGCGGCCCGGTTCCACGCAGAAGACGCCAAGGTCAATGGGATCGCTTTCAGCCGGGACAATGCGATCTTTGCCGATCACGCGATCCTGTTTGCCGCCAGTGACGATCTCTCCGGCCAGCAACAAAAGTGGACGCTTGGAGTTATTGATCAGCACCAGCGTGTTGACCTGGGCGCCGCCCTGCGGCGGAATGTAAGTACCGCGACGGCGGATGAGCGGAGCGACATTGCCCGATTCCGTCACTACCACCTCGCCGGAGCGAATGCCTTCGTCCAAGGTGAGAAATTCGCTGGTATCGTGGGTAGACGACGCAACCACGGGATAGATGGTGAGGTTGCCGTGCGAGATCGGGGAGAGGACTTTATAGCGGTGCTCGATCTGTCCGGCTGGAACTGCCGATGCGAAGAACAACATACCTGCAAGGCACAGCATCAACTCGGTTTTCATGTGCGTTCCTTTGGCGTCTCGCACGACCGGCGACGACGCCCTCCCGTGCCCTCGATCCGGCGGGAGAACTCTACTTACGTGAGGAGAACGTTGGGGACTGCCCTTCTTGCAAGCGAAGATGTACGATCCCACCAATCGAATGAGCGGTAGTGCCCAAGTCGCGCCTCGTCGGCAATGGATTTCTGCGCTGGAACTCCAGTTTGCCGACCTTCTTCGTACCAGTGGTGCGGAAGGGCTGGGGCTTGCCCGGGAAGACTTCCGCCAGATACTGGCGCAGATCGGCGAAAAGTACTTGCCCGCGGATGCTGGAGTAGAAGCCGCGCGTGAGCTTTACCAGACTTTGCGGGTTGCGGATCTGGCGCTGGCGCGAGCATGCGCCGCGGGTCACGAGAAAGCGTGGGACGTGTTCCTCACCCGCTTTCGCGAGAAACTCTATGACGCGGGCAGGGCGATTGCCGGAGATGATTCGCGTGGTCGCGAGCTGGCCGATTCCATCTACGCCGAACTTTACGGCTTGAGTGAGCGCGAGGGCGTGCGTGCCTCGAAGCTGGCGTCGTACACGGGTCGCGGGTCGCTGGATGGATGGCTGCGAACCGTGCTGGCACAGGAGTTCGTGAATCGATATCGCACGCAGAAGCGTCTGGTCAGCCTGGAAGAGAAGGAAGAAGACGGTGTGAGTTTCGAGGCGCCTCGGGAGGAACCGCAGGTGGCGGTCGACGCGCGCCTGAACGAAGCTCTCGATGAAGTTTTTCGCGAGATGGCGGCCGAAGATTGCACGATCCTGGCGGCTTATTACCTGGATAAACGCAAGCTGGCTGAGATTGGACGCATGCTGGGTTTCCATGAAGCGACGGCCAGCCGCAAGCTCGAACGTATTACTAAGCGATTGCGGCAGGCGCTGCTTGATTCCTTGGTGAAGCGCGGCATGAGCCGCAGGCAGGCAGAAGAAGCACTGGAAACCGACGTAAGGGATTTACAGCTAAATGTGCGTGATCGTCTGGCGCAAGAAAAGCCGGGCGCACCGTTCAATAGAGAGACGACTCCGGGATAAGAAGTTCAGAGGCTGGGCAGATGGCCTCAGGTGATTTCTTCGGCAGGGACAAACGTTGGCAGAGATACCAAATATCGCGCAGCGAAAAATACAGGACGAACAGCTCAAAGGTGAGGTCGCGCACCCGGATGCTGATCTGCTGACCGCGTTTGCAGAGCAGGCGCTACCCGCACGCGAGCGCGATCGGATGCTTGCGCATCTGGCACGTTGCGCGGATTGCCGGGAGGTTGCAGCGCTGGCCGGAGCAGGTGTCACTGAGCAGGAACTGGTTGCGGCGCCGAGTTCTGGGCAGGTCGATCGCAAACCGAGGCGGTCTTTCTGGTCCTTGCGACCGCTACGCTGGACCGCAGCGGCGGCGACAGCGGCTGTAGTGCTCAGCGCCGTCTGGCTGAATCGCAAGGAAGTACAGCAGCAAGATCTCAGCGCAGGAACGGAAACCAGCCCGGCCATTGTGCAGACGCAAAATGAGCGGACGGCTACGCCCAGTCTGCCGGCGAAGACCGAACAAACAGCTGTGCCCGATGCGTCGAGAGACAAAGAGTCTGCGCCCCAGGCATCGGCTCTCCGTGCGGATAGCATCTCGAAAGCCGACGCGTTGGTGGAGAACAAAGCTGCATCGCCGAAAGAGCGTGCTGAGCTGGCAGGAGGGTCCGTAAACGGAGCAGCTGTAGGCGAATTCGCCGCAGAGAAGAAACGGTCGTCGACCGCCACAGTGACAGGTCAGAAGGACATGCCAATGCGACGCGCCCAGGAAGTCGACGAATTAAAGGTGGCTGAGGTGCCGCCACACCAGTCCGTCGGAGGCCCACTGCTTACCGCGTCGGCCGGAGCAGCAGCGAAAACGGAGAGGGCACTGCCATCAGCCCAGCCAGTTTCGACCAACGATGTGACCGTCGCGCCGGCGAAGAGTGCACCACAAGCTCCCCCGCCGATCACGATGACGTACAGTCGACAAGCCGCAGCGGAGTTGGCGCCAGCCGATCAGGTGGCAGAATCGCAAGCCAATGGGAATGTGTCGGGCGCGCCTCGCGATGCGGGCTCACAGGTAAGAGTAGGGCCGATGGCGACTCCGCTGCCGGACGACCAGGCTTCGCTCGCCAATCTGCAAAAGTCTCTGGATCTAAAGTCCGCGGGAACTCTGTGGCGTGTCAGCAGCTCCGGTGAATTGCAACAATCGACCGACTCGGGCCGGAACTGGCGAACGGCGCTCGGCGAGCATCCTTCGAAATTCAGGTCGGTGTCATCAGCCGGCGCGACCGTTTGGGCCGGTGGAGATGATGGAGCGCTGTGGTCTTCGCTGAACAACGGACTCACGTGGAGAAAGTTGGCGCCCAGTGTAGATGGCCACTCGCCGCGCGGGACCGTGGAGAACATTCGACTGGCCGCTCCGAAGAACGTAACGTTCAAGACCAGCACGGGAGAGACGTGGAACTCGCCCGACGGCGGAATTAGTTGGACGGTAAAGTCCGAATAACACGCACTGCGAATGTTCGTCCCCTGCAATGAAGGGCGAAATTCCCCGCACGACCCACGCAAGCTCCCACGCCTATTCGCGTAAGATAACAACAGAATGCCTGTGACTATCCGCCGGCTTAGGTCGTGGATTGTTTCCGCCGCGGTCCTCCTCATGATCGTGCTGGCCGGGTTCTATACCTACGGTCGCTATCGCGTCCGGAACGTCCTCAGGACTCTGCCCGACAAATTGGGCGTGGATGTTCAGCAAAGCGCTGATAGTTTCTCCATCTCCAAGTCGGAGGGCGGGCGAACTCTCTTCACCGTCAAAGCTTCGAAGGAAATCCAGTACAAGAGCGGCCGGGCCGAACTGCACGACGTGAACATCGTCGTATACGGGCGCGAGTCGAACCGCTTTGACCAGATCTACGGCTCGCAATTCGAATATGACCCTAAATCGGGCGACATCACGGCAGCCGGCGAAGTTCACATTGATCTGGAAGGAAACACCGAGGGTCTGGTCAGGCCAGATTTGACTCCTCCGACAGAGTTGAAGAATCCCATCCACCTGAAGACGAGTGGCCTGGTCTTCAACCGCAACAGCGGGATCGCCACTACCAGCCAGCTGATCGAGTTTCGAATACCGCAGGTAAGCGGCACGGCCATCGGCGCGACTTACGATTCAAAAGCCGCAACGCTAACGCTCGGATCCGACATTCATCTGGAAGGCTCGGGCCCGCAAAAGCAAATCCTCGAAGCGAAGCATGGAGTAATCACTAAGAATCCGAATCGAGTTGTGCTGCGCGAAGCGCGCTTGCGCAATTCCGACACGACGGTCACCGCCGATGAAATCACCACGCTTCTGCGTCAAGACAACACGGTGGAGCAGGTTACGGCAGACGGTCACGTCGTCGCCGACACTCATGGCAAGTCACAGGCAAACGCGCAGGCTCCGCATGCCGAGATCTTCCTCGACGCGAAGAGCCAGGTGAAATCGGCAGTGATGACCGGCGGGGTGATGGTGAACGCCCAGGGCGATCACAACGCGCAAGGTTCGGCACAACGCGTCGTAATGGATTTCGGTGCGAATAATTCTCTCCGGCGCGTACACGCGCTGGAAAACGTCAGGCTGGTTCAGATACCGGAACATCGAGAGGGCCAAACAACCGAGTTGACCGCCAACGCTGTCGACTTCTTTGCCCGAGCAGATGGCCACGGTCTGGAGCGCGCAGAGACAATCGGAGCGGGAAAGATTCGGTTGCTGCCAGCGGCCGGCTCTACCTCGGCGAAAGCGAACCAGGTAGCACATACCGAACTCGCTGCCGCTAAGAGTAGCGCCGTGAAGAATCCCGAAGACGCTACCGCCCGCTCCACCACCACCATCACTGCCGACAAATTCGTTGCTCGCTTCAACCAGCAAGGAAAACTAGACACTCTCTTCGGCTCGCCCAACTCGAAGATGATTTCCGAAACTCCCGGCCAGCCGCAGCGTACGACGACAAGCACCAATCTCATGGTCGCAATGAATCCGGCGGGTGGCCTCGGCAGCATTGTGCAGGACGGCGCATTCCACTTCACCGAGCCACAACCCAGTGGCTCTCGCGAAGCCTGGGCCGAGCGTGCCAGCTACAGTCCGGCTGACGAACTACTGGTGTTGACGGGCGATCCGCGAATCGTCGACCAAGGAATGACCTCCACGGCCGATCGCATACGAATCAATCGCCGGACGGGCGACGCCACCGGCGACGGCCAAGTGAAGACCACATACTCGGAATTGAAGGAACAGCCAAACGGGGCCATGCTGTCCACCGCAGAGCCGATCCACGTGACCGCCGCGCAGATGATCGCGAAACGGGCGACGGGAACCGCGCACTATAGCGGAGGGGCGAGGCTTTGGCAGGGTGCAAACATCGTCGAAGCACCGGTCATCGACTTTGACCGTGACAAGCGATCGATGGTCGCCCAGGGCAGTGATGGCCAGAGAGTTTCCACGGTGTTTCTGAAGCCAGGGCAGAATGGCAAAGACACTCCGGTGAACGTGACTGCCGCGCGACTTACCTATGTGGACGCTCAGCGCCGGGCAAGATTCGATGGGGGAGTGATCCTGCGGAGCGCCGATGGCACGATGACCGGAGACACAGTCGATGTCTTCCTGAAGCAGCGCGACCAGCAGCAAGCGGCTGTGACGCAGTCGCAAGCCAGCCAGCTGGACCGGATAGTGTGTCAGGGAAATATCGTGTTACAGCAACCCAATCGCCGGGGCACCGGGGACAAGCTGGTCTATACCGCGGCCGACGGCAAGTTTAAGCTGACCGGCGGACCGCCTAGCATTTTTGATGCCGAACACGGTCAAGTTACCGGCGATTCGTTGACTTTCTACAGTCACGATGATAGGGTGCTCGTGGAAGGGGGAAACACCACCCCAACTGTCACAAAAGCGAGAGTTATCAAGTAGATGCAGACATTGGCAACGGACGAAATCGGTAAGAGTTACCGTGGCCGCCGGGTAGTAAACGGGGTAAGTCTGCATGTAAATCAGGGTGAGGTGGTCGGTTTACTGGGTCCCAACGGAGCCGGTAAGACGACGTCCTTCTACATGATTGTCGGTCTCACGCCTCCCGATACGGGACGGATATTGATCGATAAGACCGATATCACCGACGTTCCCATGTATCTGCGGGCCCGAAACCACGGAATCAGCTACCTTCCGCAGGAGCCTTCGGTGTTCCGGAAATTGACGGTCGAGGAGAATATTCTCGCCGTTCTCGAAGCCCAGCGGCTCTCCTGGCATGAACGCCGGGAACGCATGGAAACCCTGATCGAGCAGCTCGGTCTGGGACATATCCGGAAGAATCGCGGGTACGCGTTGTCGGGCGGCGAGCGGCGCAGGGTAGAAATCGGGCGAGCTTTGTGCATATCCCCGACTTTCATCCTTTTGGATGAGCCCTTCTCGGGCATCGACCCGATTGCGGTGCTCGATCTGCAGAAGATAATCTTCGACCTGAAGAACAGTGGAATTGGAGTTTTAATCACCGATCACAACGTACGGGAGACCCTTTCGGTCACCAATCGTGCGTACATCATTAACGAAGGACGGATCTTCCGGGCAGGAACACCTGAGGAGCTCGGCAACGATCCGGAAGTGAAGCGCGTCTATCTAGGGGAAAGCTTCTCGCTGGTTTAAGCGATGAGGCCGGCAATGCGCCGCATTCCCGGGTTGCTCGCGCTCGGAAGGTTAGGGGCAACGGGTCACGATGGTACTTCTTCAACACAAGCTCAGTCTTAAGGTCAGCCAGAAGCAGATCCTCACACCAGGTCTGGTGCAGATGGTCAGCGTTCTGGCGCTCAATAAGATCGAGCTCAAGGACATGATCAACGCCGAAATGGTGGAGAACCCGGTTCTCGAGGAACTGGATCCGACCGTCCCCTTGATCGACGATGTGTCGCGCAACGAAGAAGAACGCGACCGGCAGGCGCAGGCGGCAACTGCCGAAGAGACCAATCCTGATTTCACCAAGAAGTCAGATCCGTTCGAAGAGATCGACTTCGGGTCGTTTTTCCAGGAGTACCTGGATCCGGGGTACCGTACCAACTCCGAAATCGAATCCGTCGAAAAGCCTTCTTTCGAAAATTTCCTTTCCAAGCCGAGCACGCTTACCGATCACCTGATGTGGCAACTGGGCGCGAGCCCCGTAAGCGAAGGCGTGCGCATGGCTGCCGAACTGGTAATCGGTAACCTGAACGAAGAAGGCTACCTCACCGCGACCGAAGACGAGCTGATGACGCAGGCGAATCCGAATGCGCCCCTGGCTCTGCTGCAAGCCTCGCCATCGCGAAAATCGGCGGACGTGGTTCCTGCTCCTCCTCCACTGATGGTGGATGACGGCGAATCGGCGGAGCGCGCTGGTGCTGAGCTGGGTTTGCCTGATTTCCAGCCGATGGTAGCCGCTGCTCACAGCGAGTTAGAAGCCGAGTTCGAGGGTGGTCACGCAGTGGCCGTCGCCGAGCACATGCCGGAGCCTGTAGCCGAGATTCCGGCGCCAGTTTTTTCGCCGCAGCCCGCGCCGGTGGCAGAACCTGTGGAGGCGCCAGCCGAATCTACTTTCGTCGCGCTCTTTACGCTCCAAGATTTGCAGGATGCGTTGCGGCTGATCCGGCAGATGGATCCGGTTGGCGTTGCTTGTCATGACCTGCGCGGATGCCTGCTGGAGCAGCTCCAGTATCACCAGCGAGTGAAGACGCAACAAGGGAATGGCAACGGCACCATGGAGATTCTGGCGGACGCGATTGCGATCGTTTCCGACCATCTGCGGCTGATCCAGAACAAGCAACTAAGAGAAGTAGCGAAGGCGATTGGCCGGCCGGTGGAAGCAGTTGAGGCAGCAATGGATTACGTCCGTACTCTGGACCCGCGGCCGGGGCGGCGCTACAACATCGAAGAGACGCGGCTGATTGAGCCGGATGTCGCATTCGTGAAGCAGGGCGATGAGTACCTGGTCCTGTTGAATGACGACGACGTGCCGCAGCTCCGTTTGAACACAAGTTACAAGCGTTTAATGAATCGGGACGCCGCAGAAAAAGATGTGCGTTCTTACGTCAAAGAGAGGTATAAATCAGCTATTCAGCTGATCAAGAATATTGAGCAGCGAAAGCAGACCATCCTCAAAGTCTGCTACTCGATTGTGGCGAGACAGCGGGATTTCCTGGATCACGGCATCGACCAGTTGAAGCCGATGATGATTAAAGAAGTGGCGGAAGAGATCGGAGTACATCCTTCCACGGTGAGCCGCGCCGTCGCCAACAAGTATGCGCACACTGCGCAAGGCGTATTCGAGCTGCGTTATTTCTTCAGTGAAAGCGTTCAGGGACCGGAGGGCGGCAATACGTCGCTGCTGATCCTGAAACGCCGCGTCAAGAAGTTGATCGACGAAGAAGATCCCACCAGGCCGTTAACGGACGAGCAGATCACCCGCATCCTCCAGTCGCAGGGTATCCAGGTCACTCGCCGCACGGTCGCGAAGTACCGGGAGGATATGAAGATTCCCAGCACGCATCAACGACGAGTCAAAAAGTCGTAAATGTGTGAAGGGTGCTCCCGTCCTACCTACGCAGAGTGTTGAGAACGCCGCACTGAGTTTGTCCTGACTGGCCAGCGTTAAGGCAAGCGGGCCGGACAGGCAGTACCACCCAAAATAGCGGGTGGTTGGTGGTAAACCCACGGGGCCTTTCAGCCGATAGATGGTTCGAGGGTCCGTTTTGAAGGGGGACGTTCGATGAACGTGGAATACACCGGCAGGCAATGTGAAGTCACTCCTGACATCCGCAAGCAGGTCGAAGTCGGCCTGAAAAAACTCACCCGCATTCTTGGAGATAATTTCGAATCGAAAGTAATTCTTTCGGTGGAAAAGCACCGCTGTAAAGCGGAGATCACCGTAGTCGGGCGCGTCAATCCCGTGGTTGGATTGGCCGAATCGACCGACATGAACCTGGCCGTTGGCGAGGCGCTGGATAAGATCGAGCGCCAGATCGTGAAGCACCGCGCGCGGACGCGCAATATCAAGCGCCAGGGCAAGAAGAAATGGGTAGGTGAAGCGCCCTCGCCGGAAATGCGCATGGCTGTGGGTACGAACACCAAGACGGCAATCCCTGTGGTCGTGCACACTTTCCCGGCTGCGTCGCGGATCACCGAGGCACACGTGGTGACCTCGAGTGATTCCGTAGCCCTCCGTCCGATGACGCTCGAAGAGGCGGTGAAAGAAGCGGAGTTTCGCGATCGCGATGTGTTCGTCTTCCGCGATGCCGAGGGACGTGTGAAAGTCCTGCACCGCAAGAAAGACGGTAAGATGGAACTGATCGAAGCGCCGTAGAAACAGTGGCTAGTGGTTAGTCGCTAGTGATTAGAAAAGACCGGGCACAGGCGCGAGGCTGTGCCCATTTGATTTTAGAAAAGCGTTTTTCACCACAGAGGCACAGAGGACACAGAAAAAGCCTTCTTGGTTTGTCATCACGAGCGACCGCAGGTCGCGAGGGATCTGCATTTGATTTGCAAGGGCGGCGGCTTCAGTCGCGCCGCAACCTTCGCCCATTTGGTTTGTCATCACGAGCGGCCGCAGGTCGCGAGGGATCTGCATTTGGTCATTCGAGCTGTGCCTGTGCTCTTCAATTCAATTTCCCATTCGGGAAAGGCAGACATCCATCTCCTATCGTTGTCCGAACAAGATTAACTTTCCTGCAAGACCCGGGTTGGAAACCAGTAGAGTAGTGGAATCGCCAAGCGTGCCCAGCTGAATTTCTGTCTCAGCGCGCGCCAAAAGGATCTGCTATGCGAAAAGTTTTACAGCTGTTCGCAGTGGTAGCTCTTACGACCTGCTCTTTTGCCGCCAATCTTACTTACGTTCGTGTTGATCAGCCCATTGTCGATGGTCGTCTAGCGCTGAAGCCCGTAGATCAGGCCGCGCGCCTCATCATGCTGCGTAACCAGTTCATGAAAGCCGGATGCACGGCGGATCAAATCAAGGAACAACCTGTACCCGGGCAAGATCAGCCGAACCTGATCTGCACGCTTCCCGGCACCGAGCCCGGCTCTATCGTCATTGGCGCCCGCTCCGACTATCAGTCGAAGGGGGACGAGTTAAAGGTAGATTGGGCGACCCTCGAGATGCTGCCCCTGCTGGCCGAGTCGCTCGTGCTTACTCCCCACCGGTACAGTCTCGTTTTCATCGCACTTGGCGCGCATAAAGACTTCGCCGGGTCAGCCGCCTATCTCAAAAGCCTGTCGGACGACGAGCGCAGAGGGATTCGCGCGATGATCGATCTCGATCAGATCGGCCGCACTCCGGCGACCTTCTCGTTTGCCACGGTGCAGGCAGCGTCTGGCCTTACGCCCCTGGGACCTACCAAGCAGATCACGCACGACGATACGCCGATGAGCAAACTGCTGCCGCTCGCGGCGATCACGTTGAAGGATACCGAGTACGCGCACCAGAATCGCGAACAGCTCTTTACCGATGCGCAGAGCTTCGAGCGCGCGGGAACACTCGCGCTGACCATTACTTCGCCTGCTTATATGAAGCTCGTTCGCCCCGGTAACACCGAGGTCAGCATGGCGCGCACCGAACTCGATCCCAAGGTGTACTACCAGACCTACAACCTGCTGTGCGTGTACACGCTATATCTGGATCGCGGCATTGCGCCGCCGAGATTGAAACCGGCAACAGATGTCGCTAAGGCCGTGCCGGTTCCCGCGACGTCAAGCACTCCGCCGACGGCAGAGCCTCCTGCTTCCCAAGCAACGATTCCGCCTTCAGCCGCTGCGGTCGCGAAACCACTGTTGCCTTCGACTGCACAGCCCGTCGCAAGCGCGCCTGCGCCTGTCGCGCAAGCTCCTGCCGAGACATTACCCGCGCCGATGTTTCGCTCCACCACGCGACTGGTGCAGGTGGACGTAGTGGTTACCGATAAAGCGGGGAATCCGATCACGGGATTGAACCAGTCGGACTTCACCGTGATGCAAGACGGCAAACCGCAGCCGCTGCGTGCGTTCGAGGCGCACGTTCTTACGCCGGAGGCGCGTAAGACGCGTGCCCTTCCAACGCTGCCTGCAAACACCTACACAAATTTGCCCGACTCGGTTCAGGATCAAAGCTGGACGATCGTACTTTATGACCAGCTCAACACGCCTACGAGCGATCAGCAGGTGGCGCGGCAGCAGTTAGTCAAGGTCCTGAAGACCTTGCCCGCGGGAACGCCCGTTGCGCTATTTATGCTGGGACAGCAGCGCCTTGAGCTGTTGCATGGATTCAGCAATGATCCAACGGAGATCACTAAGGCAGCCGAGCGGATCAGGCCAGAGAACTCGCAGATGCTGACAACGGAAGTGCAGCAACAGCAGGACATCGCAGACATGAACAAAATCTATAGTGAGGGAGCATCGTCGAGGTATGGATCCCCCGCGCCGTCCGGGCTGATGACGCAATCATACAAAGACACAGAAGTACTGCGTACTGGTACGCGAACACTCTTTACGATCGATGCCCTCGAGGCGATGGCGCGTGCCGTGTCGGGTTATCCCGGACGCAAGAACTTGATGTGGCTCTCAGGTAGTTTTCCGATTCGAATTGAACCGGACGAAACTGGTATCGCGACGATCACAGGCGCTCAGTTCCGAAACGCTGCTGACTATCACCAGCGCATCGCGAAAGCTGATGCGCTGCTAACCGAATCGCGCGTTGCGGTATATCCGATCGATGTGCGCGGCCTGAAGAACGGAAATAGTAGTGATGTCAGCAACCTTAGTCCTGCTGGACCTACAGATCTGGCTAATCTTTCGGGAGCCAGTTCTAGTTTGTCGGATTCTGTTGGGCTCAACGAGCGCGAAAGTCTGACGCAGATCGCGCATGAAACCGGTGGTCGTGCCTTTGTCGGGACCAACGATTTTGGCGGTGCGATCAAGAAAGCCATGGCCGACGGATCCACCTACTACACCGTTGCCTATACTCCGCCTCCGCAGAAGGAAAAGACCGAGCCTTACCACCGTATCGAAGTGAGGCTCACTCGTCCTGATACAAACCTGACTTATCGCCGGGGCTACTATTCTTCGCCGCAACAGAAAACGACGCAGGAGCAGGGAGTCGCCGCGCTGCTTGGAGCGCTTCGACCGGGCATGCCTCCGTCGACGATGCTGTATGTGATGGCGTCGGTCGAGCCGCCGAAGGGAAAACAGAAGACCGTCAAGATTAACTACATCATCAGCCCGAACAATGTGACTTTTTCGGATTTACCGGAGAACAAGAAGCACGTTGTGGTCGACTGCATGGCCGTCGCTTTCGACAAAGATGGCAAGGAAGTGGCCCATGCCTCCGATACCCTCGACGGCGCGATTCCGCAGGCGGCTTACGACGCCGTCATGAAGCAAGGGCTGCCCGCGAACCAGGAGATCGAACTCAAGCCCGGTACCTACAATCTGCGCCTTGGGGTGATGGACCGGGCCACACAACAGATCGGCACGGTAGACGTGCCGCTCGAAATCTCGGACGGCTCGCCAGGCAGGTAGCTGGTAAGGCATACCTTCTCCGGTAAAGCATGCGTTTTTTTGTCATCACGAGCGGACTTCAGTCCGCGAGGGATCTGCAGTTTCTAGGCTTCGATCGAGGTGTCTCGGCAAACAGCGCGGACAGGAATGTCCGCGCCACACAGGACCGGCCAAACTTTCGGTGGACCCGCAAAACTTTCCGTCCGGGGCCAGTCTGCGATAGGATGCGCGCAGGATGGCCTCTGGCAAACCTGCCGTAAAATCCCGCCGGCGCAAAGCGCCGAAACCCGACCTCACCCATGAGCCCGTTCAGGTGCGCAAGCCGCATGCTGGAACGGAGCTGGTGATCATCACCGGCATGAGCGGTTCCGGCAAGGCGTCGGTGCTCAAAGTCTTCGAAGACCTCGGCTACTACTGCGTCGACAATATGCCGGTGGACCTGATACCCAGCTTCGCGGAGCTGGTGAGCCAGTCTCCGGAGACGCATCGCGCCGCGCTGGTGGTCGACGTCCGCGAAGGCACGGGATTTGACAAACTCCCGGGCATGCTGAAGGCGATCAAGAAGATTCTTCCCGCGAAAGTTCTTTACCTCGAGGCGAATGACGAAGTGCTGATGCGGCGCTATAGCGAGACGCGCCGTCCGCACCCGTTGGGATCACATTCGCCAGTTCGAGCCTCGCTGAAGGCCGAACGCAAGCGCCTTGGGCCAATTTCGACACTCGCGGATGAGCTGATCGATACCTCGAAGTTCAACGTGCACGAGCTGCGCTCGTATATCAACGATCGCTTCCGCCAGGAGTCGAAGCAGAACAACATCATGGTCTCGGTGGTCAGCTTTGGGTTTCGCGAAGGCGTGCCCGAGGATGCTGATCTCGTCTTCGACGTGCGCTTTTTGCCGAACCCGCACTTCATTCCCGAGTTCCGCCCTCTTACCGGGCGCCATCCAAAGGTGGCGAAGTACATACGTTCGTTCCCGCAGACGCAGGAGTCGCTGAACCGGATCTCGGACCTGCTTACGTTCCTGCTGCCCCACTATGTGAAAGAGGGCAAAAGCTATCTGACAATAGGGGTTGGTTGTACCGGCGGCCAGCACCGCTCGGTGATGATTACCGAAGAACTGGCGAAGCGCCTGCGTAAGGCGGGCTACGCGGCGAAAACCGTGCACCGGGACAGCCCTAAGTAATAGGTAATCGGGTAATTTGTAATCTGGTAATTGGAGAACACCTGGCAGTCGGCAATTCGGCAGCCAGACCCACGTTTCGATTTTCGATTACCCGATTACCAGATCACCCGATTCCCCGATTCCCCGATTTACCCATCCTGATCAGTAATCCTGTAAAATTAAGGAGTTGCTGCCTCCACATTTCATTTTGCCTGCGATTCCCACCCCAGCGATCCAAAGGCGGGCTCGCCGGGGACCCCGGATTTGGGGTATCTTCTTGCATCGCGGCGGCGGCTTAGCCCCCTGTTTATCCTGCCCGCTCGGGAGCCATCCAGCATGCGCCAACTAGGACGATTGCTGCGCTACGTAGCACCGTATTGGGCGCAGGTGATCGTGTCGGTCGTGCTGATGGCTGGTGTCGGTTTGCTCGAAGCATTTCGCATCGTGCTGATTGGCCCGATGCTCGATCGCGTTTTGCATCCTGCTTCGCAGTCCAAAGACATAGCTTTATTTACCCTGCCTTTTAGCCATCGCACCGTGCTCCTGCAGCAATTCGTTCCGCAGCACTTTAAGAATGCATGGACGATCGTTGCGTTCGCCTTGGTAGTCAGCACCGTGCTGAAAGGCCTTTTTGATTACGCCGGCACATACCTGGTGAATTACGCAGGATTCGGCATGATCACTGACCTGCGGGATAAGCTCTACAACAGCATCCTGCGCCGGTCATCGGCGTTTTTCCAGAAAAACCCCACTGCCACGCTGCTTTCCGCGCTGATTAACGACATAGAGAAAATTCAGTTTGCGATGTCGCAGGTGCTTTCGGAATTCTTACAGCAATTTTTCACTTTGATCTTCATGGCTGCAGCGGTGATTTTGCTTGGGCATCGCGCAGCATGGGTACTGCTGCTGTTTGTTCCGGTGATTCTGATGTCAGCCAGGAGAATTGGCCGGCGTGTGCGATCGACGACCCGCCACGGTCAGGACAAGCTGAGCGAGATTCAGAACATTCTGCACGAAACCATCACCGGCAATCGAATCGTGAAGGCTTTCGGGATGGAAGTGTGGGAGGCGATCCGCTTCCGCGGCGCCGCCCGGCGGTTGTTCCGCGCGAACATGCGTTCGGTTCGCGTGGCTGCGCTCAGTTCGCCGTTGATGGATACCTTCGGCGCGATCGCCATGGCGCTCCTCCTCCTGCTCGGCCGCGATTACATCAAAACCGGCGTATTCACGGCAGGAACCTTCGTCGCCTTTCTTTTTGCGGTGTTCAAGTTGTACGAGCCTGTCCGGAAATTTGCGCTCTTCAACAACAATTTCCAGCAGGCCTTGGGCGCGTCCTCGTCAATTTTCGACTTCATGGACCAGGAAGATGTCGTCAAAGAAAAGCCGAAGGCAAAGCCATTGCCCGCCTTTCGTGATTCCGTTCGATTCGAAAACGTCAGCTTCTGCTACAACGACGAAGAGAACGCCCGTGAGGTGCTGCACGGGGTTTCACTGGAAGTGAAGCGCGGCGACGTGGTAGCGATCGTAGGATCGAGTGGCGCCGGCAAGAGCACGCTCGCTCATCTGATCCCTCGCTTTTTTGATGTAACGGGCGGAAGGATCGCGATCGACGGACATGATGTCCGAGACGTAACCCTGGCTTCTTTGCGTGCCCAGATTGCCGTGGTGACGCAGGACACGATTCTGTTCAACGACACCGTACGCAACAATATCGCTTATGGACAGCCGCACGTCCCGCAGGCGAAGGTGGTCGAAGCGGCTGTTGCGGCGCTGGCCGATGGATTCATTCACGAACTGCCGGAAGGTTACGATACGGTCATCGGCGAAAAGGGAATACGGCTCTCCGGCGGTCAGAAACAGCGCATCGCCATCGCGCGAGCCATCTTGAAGAATGCTCCAGTACTGATACTGGACGAAGCGACTTCGGCGCTGGATTCTGAGTCCGAAAACTTGGTTCAGTCAGCACTGCAAAATCTGATGACTGGGCGTACCGTTATTGTGATCGCGCATCGACTCTCGACGGTACGGCGCGCGGATCGCATTGTGGTGCTCGAAGGCGGCTCGATCGCCGATTCGGGCACGCATGAAGATCTGATGAACCGGCTGGGCACGTATCGGCGCCTCTATGAGCTGCAATTCGCGGATTTTGAGTCGCCGAAAGTGACTGCCGTAACTGACAATTAGGAACTAGTAATCGATAACTAACTCATGTCCATTCGCTCCATGACGGGCTTTGCGCAGGTGAAGGCACAGGTGAACGATCACTTGGGATTTACGCTTTCCCTGAAATCGGTCAACCATCGCTTTCTCGATCTCCACATGCGTATGCCGTCAGAAACGGACGGCTTGGAGATGAAGATGAGGCGTTTAGTCAAAGAGCGAATTGCTCGCGGCCACGTCGAACTGACGCTCTCGTTTGAACGCGGTGGCGACGATGGCGTCTCGCTGAATCGGCAACTCGTGGCCGGGTATCTCGCCGCTTTTCGTTCAGCGGCCGAAGAATTCGGCGTGAGCTCCGAACCCGATCTGAACGCCATTCTGAAGTTGCCTGGTGCGCTTGAGGGCGGCTCCGGCGTGGAAGACGAGACCTTCGAGAAGCTGGCCCTGTCGAAACTTGACGAAGCGATTACCCGCCTTGATCAGATGCGCGGAGATGAAGGCAAAGCGATCGAGCGCGAGCTGCGCGAGCGCATCGAAAAATTGAAGACCGCAACTGCCGAGATCGACAAGACACGATCCGTCGTCCTGCAGGCCTACATGGAAAAGCTGCAAGGGCGCTTACAGGAGCTGACCGGAGCGCAGGTCGCGCCTGAGCGCATCATGCAGGAAGCGGCTGTCATGGCCGAGCGCAGCGACATCCAGGAAGAAGTCGTGCGCATGCAGACGCATATCCAGCACTTCCTCGACCTGATTGCGGGCGGCAAAGAGGCGGGGAAGAAGATGGATTTCCTGCTTCAGGAAATGGGCCGCGAAGCCAACACCTTGTTGTCTAAGACGTCCGGCGTTTCGGGCGAAGCGTTGAGAATCACCGAGCACGGCTTGGCGATGAAGGCCGAGTTGGAAAAACTTCGCGAACAGGTACAAAACGTCGAATGAGCGGAATCGTGTTCATCATTTCGGCGCCGTCGGGCTCAGGGAAGACCTCGCTCACCAACGAACTCCTGAAATACGTGCCCGACCTGGAATTCTCAGTCTCCTACACCACGCGTAAACCGCGTGGCAGCGAGCAGACCGCACGGGAGTATTTTTTCGTCTCGCGCGATCAGTTCCAAAAGATGATCGCCAATCATGAGTTCCTGGAGTATGCCGATGTCTTCGGGAACTACTACGGAACGGCCAGAAAATTCCTTGAAGACGCCAAAAAACGCGGCAAAGACCTGGTTCTCGATATCGATGTGCAGGGCGCCAAACAGGTGAAAGAGCGCCTCAAGGACTCAAAAAGCATCTTTATCCTTCCGCCATCGCGAGATGAGTTGGAGCGGCGTTTGCGTGCGCGGAGCACGGCGGAACAGATGACGGACAGCGAAGTCATCAACCGCCGATTGGCCGAGGCCGGCCGTGAGATTGAGAATTATCCCAGTTATGACTATATTTTAGTGAATGACGACTTCAACCAGTCCGTGGACAAGTTGAAGGCGATCGTACAGGCCGAGCGAGCCCTTCAGCGTATACCCGGCGAAAGCAGCGCTGATTCCGTGGTTCGGGCCACAGCAAATGAGTGCCGTCGTGCCAACGTGCAGGAGCGGGCTCAGCAGATACTGGCTTCGTTTGGACTTTCGGCGGTGCCGAATTAGCCACGAACAACGTATTCGTGGATAAACCCCTTTTTCCGTTTCTTTCAGGTGATGGCTCATGAAGTTGATTGAAGGTTTTGACAGTAATTACCGGTACATCCTTGTGGCCGCGCGTCGCGCGCGCCAATTGCAGTCCGGAGCCCGTCCGGTAATTGAAACGAACACCCGCAAGCCTTGCAAAGTCGCGCAGGAAGAGATTCGCGCCGGAAAGATCAGGTGGATGATCATCAAGCCGGAAAAGACCGCGACGGAGCAGGCTACCGAGTTCTTCGAAAAGGGCGCGGCCAGCTAGTTCCATCCGCTTTAGAGGCTCGGAGTCGGCGGAGCCGCTTCTCGCGTCTAATACTTGGACAGGCGACTCCCCCCGCCTGGTGCCTGGGAACTCATCCCCAGGACAGGCAGGTGGAAGGGTAGCGCAACCATCATGAAAATCGCACTCGGCGTTAGCGGTGGCATCGCGGCGTACAAGGCGGCGGAGATCGTTCGTCTGCTGCAGGACCGCGGTGTACGCGTGCAAGTGGTGATGACGCGTGCTGCGCAGGAATTCGTGCGACCGCTCACGTTCGCTGCGCTCTCCGGAGAAAAGGTCATTACCGGCCTCTTCGAATCCGCTGGCGAGCTGCCGAACGTGGATTCCGCAGTCGAGCACATTTCGGTCGCGCAGGGCATTGACGCTCTCCTCGTGGCGCCGGCGACCGCCGACATCCTCGCGAAATTTGCGCATGGCCTCGCCGACGACTTCCTCACCACGCTCTACCTCGCGACGAAAGCTCCCGTGATTGTGGCTCCCGCGATGAACGTGAACATGTGGGAGCATCCGGCGACGCAAGCCAATCTGGAAATTCTGCGCAAGCGCGGGGTGACGATCGTTGACCCGGATTCAGGCTATCTGGCCTGCGGCATGACGGGCGCAGGCAGGCTGGCGGCCAACGACGCGATTGTGGACGCGGTGCTGCGAACATTGAATGTTGGGCAGGATCTTTCCGGCGAGACGATATTGATTACCGCCGGGCCGACCCGTGAGCCGATTGACCCGGTACGCTATCTCACCAATCGTTCCAGCGGGAAGATGGGCTATGCCTTGGCAGACGCGGCCGTTAGGCGCGGCGCGAAAGTCATTCTCGTTTCCGGACCAGTCGCGTTGCCGCCGCCCACAAGTGTAGAAGTCGTGGGCGTCGAAACCGCAGCCGAGATGCACGATGCGGTGATGGCGCGTCGCGGCGAGGCCACAGTAGTCATCAAGGCCGCCGCAGTCGCCGATTATCGCCCCAAGAGGGTTGCCGCTCAGAAAATGAAACGGCACGCGGAGTTTGCGCTCGAGCTGGTTCCAACTTCCGACATCGCCACTGAACTCGCCGATCGCAAACAGGGACAGTTGGTGATCGGTTTCGCTGCGGAAACAGAAAATGTGCTCGAGAATGCGCGCCAGAAACTGCTCGCGAAGGGACTGGATGCCATCGTTGCGAACGACGTCTCGCAGCCAGGTGTTGGTTTTGACTCCGATCGCAATGCCGTCACTATCATCACGCCTACGGAAGTACTGGATGTTCCGGCAGCCACCAAGTGGGATGTCGCCCAGAGAATTCTCGATACCGTGCGCAAAATTCGCGATCAGCGTCCCGCAAAGGTGAGATCATAGCGATTCACCAACTCCAAGCTAGCTGAAAACAATTCCCGCCTATGGCTCGTAGCCTCGATCCTGAAACCAAAAAAGCTGTCGCGTCGCGGATTCGCTATTACCGCGATATGGGAATCTACGATTTTTATCGCCGCGGGAGCGGAGCAATAGAAGCCGATTTGTCAGCAGCAGGGAACGCCGAATACACGGAAGAGACAATCACCATTCCTAAACGAAAAACAGAAACACAAATACAGAGCGACGATCCCATCACCGCTCTTCGCCAGATTCGCGAAGACCTCGGCGATTGCACACGCTGCCCGCTCCACAAACAAGGACGCAAACAAATCGTCTTCGGAGTCGGAAATCCGCAGGCCGATTTGATGTTTGTCGGCGAAGGCCCGGGGGCTGACGAAGATGAACAGGGCGAACCATTCGTCGGACGCGCCGGACAGTTGCTAAACAAGATGATTGAAGCGATGGGACTGAAGCGCGAGCAGGTTTACATCGCCAACGTAGTGAAATGCCGCCCGCCAGGGAATCGCACTCCCGAAAAAGACGAATGCGACACGTGCTCGCCATTTCTGCTTAAGCAAATAGAAGTAATTCGGCCTAAGGCCATTGTTGCTCTCGGCGCAGTTGCAGCTAAGACGCTGCTCGGCGTTGCCGACTCGATGAGCAATCTTCGCCAGCGCTCGTATGATTTTCGCGGAACGACACTATTCGTGACATATCATCCGGCATACTTATTGCGAGATCCGCGCCAGAAGGCGGAGACGTGGAAAGACCTGCAAAAGGTAATGGCTTTTCTCGGGCTTGAACTTCCGCGCAAAGACTAAGGACCTGTTTTCGTAACGAAAAGTTACGTCTGCGTACAATCCAAGGCAGGTACTACGTTCCGCTACTTAGCTCTTTCTAAGGTACATACCTTTTAGGGCTATTTTCCCTTTGATCCAGAGTAGATACACGGCTACTCTGCCCACACTTCATTGCGCGCCCTTTGCGAAGCCGGTTAGATGCGTTCTGCCGTACCTTCGTCGTCTTAACCCGAGCCAGGAGTAGATCATTGCCGAAAAAAATACTTTGTTTTGCCGCCCTCATAGTCATTGTCTCTTCTATATCGTTTGCCGACGTAGTTACTACCGCTCCACTGAATGGCGCGACCTCAGCGCCTTCCGTACATTTTGTAGCTTCTGCCAGCTCTCCTTATAGTTCCATTGCGTCGATGACCATCAACGTCGATAGCAAAGATATGTACAAGGTCAACGCCAATCATCTGGATACGACCCTGACGCTCTCGTCAGGCAGCCACTCGGTTTACATGAAAGCCTGGGATAACCAGGATCATTACTTCCAGCAAGTGCTCACGGTGAATGTGCAGAATAACGCGCCGGCAAGCACATCAACCGGCGTCTCGGTGAGCAGTCCTGCGAATGGATCGACTTCGCCTGCGTCGGTTCACTTCGTTGCCTCAGCGAGTTCACCGTACGCGCCAGTCACCGCAATGACGATCAATGTCGATAGCAAAGACTTGTACAAGATTGGCGCCAATCACCTTGATACGTATCTGACGCTTGCGACCGGCAGCCACTCGATTTACATAAAAGCCTGGGACAACCAGGACCATTACTTCCAGCAAGTACTGACGGTAAACGTGCAGAACGGTGCCACCTCTCCTACTCCGCCTGCGAACGATCCGACGATCGTCGATATTCAAGCCATGAGTGGATGGGAATCCTGCGGCTCATGTGCAGGTCCCGGCGGCACCGGCGCAACTGTTCCTTACGGGATGAACCAGGGAATTAAGAGTCCGTCGATGGACAGCAAGGCTGCGCAATTCTGGTTGGGTGGAACTAGCAAGACACCCTATTCGAATGCACTGTGGTTCAAACGCCTGCCCGGTAGCGAGACCGCAACTCACTTTACTTACGACTTCTATTTCTACATCACGAATCCAAGCGTAGCGCAGGGACTGGAGTTCGACGTTTTCTACTCACGTGACGGTCTGAAGAATTACTTCCTCACCGAATGCGACTCTCGCGGGAAATATGCGGGAACCTGGCAAGTGTCCAATGCCACGATCGATCAGTGGCAACACACCGGCTATCCCTGCAAGGTGAATGCGAATTCCTGGAACCACGTCACGCTGCAGTTTTACCGCACGCCAACGGGCATGACGCATTTCATCTCCGCTACGATGAACGGTAATACGGTCAACTTCAATGTTGAGTATCCGCCGGAAAAGGTGAATTCCTTCGAGATGAACACTGCGGTTCAAATGGACGGCGACGAGAAACAGGATAACTACTCGATCTACGTCGACAAGATGTCGCTGAAGTACTGGTAGTCGTCGCGCTCTGGGCGGCTTGAAAGGTTTTGGGGTAGCGGGTTGTTGGTAGCTGGTAGTGATATACAGCTACTAGCTATCAGCTACCCCACTTTGCAGGAACGCAGAACCTCACCTGGCTCGGCTCTCTCCGTGTAATCCACATTGACCCACGCGTATTGCACTTTGCTGTCGCGACCGATTACATAGGTCGCGGGCAGTGGCAGCTCCCAGCTCTGATCCCCATTAATGTGCGGAAGATTGATGAACACGCCGGAGAACAGCTTCTCCTGGTAGTCGGGGACGCGATACACGATCCCGAATTGCCGGGCGACTTTGTTACCTTCATCGACCAGGAGCGGGAATCGGAGCTCGTGCTGGTCGTGCATGAAGTACGCCTGATTCACCGATTGCGGTGAGATTGCCACAAGCGAACCTCCGGCATGTTCGAATTCAGGAAGCATCCGATTCAGGGCCTCGGCTTCGCCGCAGCAAAATGGACACCACCGTCCGCGTAGAAACGCGATCACCAGCGGACCTTTCGCCAGTAGCTCGGCGGAGCTTGTCGACTTTCCGTTGTGATCGGGCAGCGTGAATGCCGGAGCCTGCTCATTTACTTTGAGAGCCCGCTCTGTAATCCCCGAATTCCGCAGCGCTTCGGTCGCACGCTCGTTGACGGCGCGAGTGTCCGCCGGAACGTAAAGCTCCATCAGTCGCTTGCGTTCGGCAAGTTCTTCTCGCAGCGTACCTGCAGACTGTTCCAGGTCTGTTTCTGAAATGCCGCGCCACTTCATGCGCACTCCCCACTAAAAGCTCGTTCTGAGTTTAGCATCGGGAAAGAACCCACGGCCTACATGAGGGACTGCGCGTCCACATCGACGATGATGTTCGTGCGCGGAATTTTCCTTTCTGCGGTATGGGCAAGCATCGCGCGTAGTCCGGCGTTCAGCTTCTCGCGGCTGGCAGCCTTCAGTACGAAATGATAGCGGTACTCACGCTTTAATCGCAGAACTGGCGCTGGGGCAGGTCCGAGAATTTTGATCCCGGGCGGCTCTTCTCGCCGGAACCATTCCCCGATCACGCCTGCATAGGTCAATGCATCGTCGAGGCGGTCGCTGCGAACCAGAAGATTGGCTACCGAGGCGAACGGCGGATACTTCATCCAGTTGCGAAAGCGAAGCTCTTTCTCAGCGAAACCGTGGTAGTCGTGTTTCGCCGTGAATTGCACTGCGTAATGGTCTGGAAAGAAAGTTTGCAGGACAACTTTGCCAGGCGTGCTTCCCCGGCCCGCGCGCCCTGCAACTTGAGTCAGCAACTGGAAGGTTCGTTCGGCCGCACGAAAATCGGGGAACTTCAATGCCATGTCGGCGCCCACCACACCGACCAGCGTCACGCCGTGAATGTCATGGCCCTTGGCGATCATTTGTGTGCCGACGACCATGTCGAGTTCGCCTGCGTTCAATGCTTGCAGAACTCTCTCGAAATCGTCGCGTCCGCGCACAGTGTCGCGATCAAGCCGGGCAATCCGCGCGGTCGGGAACATGCCGTGGAGCAATTCTTCCAGCTTTTCCGATCCTGTGCCCAGGAAATAGACGTACTCACTGCCGCACTTCGGACATTTCTGCGGCACACGCGCGATGAAGCCGCAGTAATGGCACTGCATCTTTCGCGCTTCTTTGTGGTGAGTTAGAGCGATGTCGCAATTCTGACATTGCATCGTTTCACCACAGGTGCGACACAGAACGACCGGAGCGTAGCCGCGACGGTTCAGCAGGACCATCACCTGCTCGTGACGCTCGAGACGGTCTTTGATTTCTTCGGCCAATTTGCGCGATACGACTGGCTCCTGTCCGGTTTCCCGAAATTCCTCGCGCATGTCGAGGATCTCGACTTCTGGCAGCGGCCGATCCTGCACGCGATCCGGCATCTCGATGAGCCGATATTTGCGGCCAGCATTGTGGAACGACTCCAGCGACGGCGTCGCCGAGCCGAGAACAATCGCGGCGTTCGAAAGCTTCGCGCGCATCACCGCGACGTCACGGGCATGATAGCGAGGCGTTTCCTCCTGTTTATAGGAGAGGTCGTGCTCTTCATCCACGACGATCAGGGCGAGGTCGCTGACCGGAGCGAAGACTGCCGAGCGCGTTCCGACAACGACGCGCGCATCACCCCGGCGAATGCGATGCCACTGCTCCGCGCGCTCATCATCGCTCAGTGCCGAGTGAAGAATAGCGACCTCCGCCCCGAATGTTTCATGCAGATGTGCGGCAGCAGCCGGAGTGAGTCCAATTTCCGGGACGAGCATGATCGCCGATTTTCCGGCCGCCATCACCGACTGCATCGCCGCCAGGTACACCGCCGTCTTACCCGATCCGGTAACGCCGTGCAGCAGCGAGACGGAGAACTGCTGGCTCAGTGCGCCCGACTCGATCTGCTCAAGCGCGGCCACTTGCGCTGCATTGAAGGTGAGATCGGCGAGCACGTGGCGCATTTTCAGACCCGAGACACGAAATTCGGCAGGCTCTTCGATTACACGGACCACGTTTCGTTTGCGTAGCGTTTCCAGCGAACTGCGCGACAGGCCTAGTCCGCGCAGGGTTTCCGTCAGCGCACGTCCGCCGCTCGTCCGAAGTGCTTCGACAATTTTCTGCTGACCTGCGTTCAGTTTGCCCGAGATCTCGCCTAGTTCCACGAACTCAAGAGTTCGCCGCGCGTCGCGTACTGCCGAGACGTCTTCTCGCGTAACCCATTTCTTCGAGACGAGAGAATCCAGAAGGCGGCGGCCAGCTTTGGTCGCGGAGCGCAACGTCTGTTCCGTCACATCTTCGCGATCGGCAAGATAACTGAGCACCGTCATTTCTTCCATCTGCTCTTCGGGACTTTTGCGCGAGCGCAGCGACGATCCACGAGTGGCTGTCTGATGCAGGGCCTCGAACCCAGCGTCGGCGATGCGGTACACGCGTGCGCGTTTTACTTCGGCGCCAAGCGGAAGCATGGTGCGGAACACTTCGCCAATGGGAGCAATGTAGTACTGCGCAATCCAGCGGCCCAGTTGAAGCAAGGTTGCGTCGAGCACGGGCGCGGAATCGAGAACCTGGACGATATCTTTCGCAGCGACCTTCGGTTCGCGATCATGCAGCTCGACCACGATTCCAGGAAGACGTTTTTCGCGGAAGGGAACGAGCACGCGTCCGCCGACTACGGGAACGTGTCCGTTCACGCGATAGGTGAAAACGATGTCGAGCGGTACCGGAACCGCTACGTCGCAGAACTGAGGTTGAGCAGACACGCTGAGAACATGTTACAGGTTGGGCACTGCGGATAAAAAAATCCCCACTCGCCAGGTGAGAACGAGTGGGGAACCCAGAGGAAGAAACTCTTTACCAGTAAGTCAGGGTCATCTTGTCGACCCAGATGGAGAAGTTGTCCTGTTTCGAGTCACCATCCATTTGCACGGCGGGATTCATCTCGAGGGAGTTCACGTCTTCTGGCGGATACTCGACGTCGAAAGTCTGCACGTCGCCGTTCAGCGTGGCCGAAACGAAATGCGTCATCGCCGTTGGTGTGCGGTAGAACTCCAGTGTGATGTGATTCCACGCGCTCTGCTTCAGCTTGCAGGGTTTTCCGGTGTGCTGCCATGTGTCGATGGTGGCGTTAGAAACCTGCCAGGTCCCGCTGTATGTTCCCCGCGAATCGCACTCGGTAAGGAAGTAATTTTTCTTCCCATCACGCGAGTAGAAAACGTCGAACTCCAGCCCCTGCGCAACGGCCACGTTGGTGATGTAAAGATAAAAATCAAGAATGAAGTGAGTTGCGGTTGCGCTTCCGCTCAGGCGGTTGAACCAAAGATGATTGGTGTAAGGCGTCGCGCTCGTGCCGCCCAGCCAAAACTGCGCCGAGGCGCCACTCATCGAAGGATTGGAAATGTTCTGCGTCATCGAATAAGGAACGCTCGCGCCGACACCACCGGGGCCCGCACAGGAGCCGCATCCCTGCCAGCCGCTCATTTTTTGAATGTTGCTAACGACAATGCTGTTCACAGGTGGATCGGTTGGCGTTGGAGTTGGAGCCGGAGTGGGCGGAGGGTCAGGGGTAGGAGTAGGTGTTGGCGTCGGCGTCGGCACGGGCGCGGGCGCCGGAGTTGGAGTCGGGTTAACTGAGGTGGTCGGGGTGGTTGGCGTCGTAGGAGTCGGGCTGGGTGCTGCCGGAGTCGCGGCCGCAGTCTGCTTCGTGCCCGACGTAGTTAGTCCGCCACAAGCAATGAATGAAGTTATGAGTACTAGGAGTACCAGGCAACGCGGGTCCCTGCGCAAATGCATTCTCCTGTTTTTCAGGTGCAGACGCCGAATTTGGCGGGACTTATCCGCCGCTTTCGGAGGGGCGCGCTTGCTTTGTCTTGCTTGAAAGGGAGAGTACCTTAACACTGACTACGGAAAAATCGAATATTTACCTTAATTCTGAGTACGCCGGTGCATGTCCTGATTCTTAAGTGATCTCCACGAGTTCAGAAACCGGCAGATGTACTGCGGCGCTCCATCAGGGAGACGTCGCGCTAATAATGGGCAGCCGATCCCGGCCGCCCCACGTGATTCGCGGCGCAACGTCTATTCCGAGTAGTAGCCGTCGCGGGTCTGCACCGAGTCGTCTTTCTGCGTCGTGGTCAGATGGATTCGGTGATAATCGCCGCCCGAAGTGGACGCGCGGTCGGGCGTGTAGCCGATGCTGTACTGGTTGCGCAGTTCCTCGGAGATTTGTTTGTAAATGTCGTCAATGGGCTCTTTTTTAGAAACCTCGAAGAAGCGGCCGCCGGTTTCCTGCGAAAGGCGTTGCAGGACTTTCTTGCCATCGGGGTGAGACTGCTCCGGATAGCGACCACCGCCGCCACCGGGATAACCGCCGCCAGGATATCCGCCACCGCCCATACCGCCCCGATGACCGCCCCATGGTCCGCCGCCACCCATGCGTGGGCCACCCAGGCCGCCGTTGCCGTAAGCATCTTTATCGGAGAAGAGGATGGAGTAAACGAGCGTATCGGAGCGTTGCGCGGTTTCGATCGCGCGATCGAGGCTGACCTTGCTCCCGGTATCGACACCGTCGGAGAGAATGATGATCGCCTTGCGGCCCTGCTGCTTCTTCAGGATTTCGTCCGAGCTGAGGAAGACGGCGTCGTAAAGCACAGTGCCGGCGTAGTGCTGGCGTCCCTGGCCCGGATCGGGCGCGCTGGTCCGCTGATACTGAGGATCCGGCGTCTTCAGCTCGTCAAGCGCGGCTGAAATCTTGTCGCGGGAAGAGGTCAGATCCTGCAGAAGTTCGGTCTCATGATCGAAGTGGATGACGAAAACGTTGTCCTTGGTCTCGCGCAGCACGTCCTCAAGGAACTTAAAGCTCGCAGAACGTTCCTGATCGATCACGCGGCGCTGACTCAAACTGGTGTCGACCACCAGCCCGAGCGTGAGCGGGAGATCGGTATCCCGCGCGAAGTATTTGATGGTCTGCGCGCGGCCGTCTTCGTCCAGCTTGAAGTCATCTTTGCCCAGATTGCTGACCACTGCGCCATGTTTGTCGCGAACCGTGGCGAGCAGGTTGACAACCTTCACATTGGCCGAGAACGTGGGCGCCTGCTGGGTCGCTGCCGGAGGCGTTTGTTTGGTGTGTAGTTGAGGCTCATCTTGACTTTGCAACTGCGCGACTGCGAGGAACAGGACCGCAGTGATGACGGCGGCATTGGAACGAACTTTTGACATGGGTTGGAATCCGGACTTTTCAGGTGACACAGTGGATAACACAAGATACAGACGGAAGTTTTTGCTCGCGGTTGTGTGCCCGTCGGTTCCTGGGAATTATCGGGGGACGTTCCTCGACGCTTTTGTCCCCGAAAAAGGAGATCCGGAGTACTCCCTTCAGACTATGTCCAGACTTCTAAAGGACTTACGAACGTGGGTAGCTGATAGCTAGTGGCTGGAAACGCGATCCCACCTCGCGAACCCGCCGCACCCAGCCGATGAAGGTCTACCGTAGCGCCGCTTGCACCGACGCCGCGAACGCGTGCCATGCTGCGGTCTGTGCGATCGGGACTCGAAGCTGCTGGATGACAATCAGAAAAGCCCCTGCCAACACCGTGGAGCGATGCACCTTCCGCAGGGACCACAGATCGTAGGACACGATCATCAGCAGGAAGACATAGGAGAGCAGGGCTGCGCGATCCGACCGGCGGTAGAGGCCGGCGATATGGAAGCGTACGATGGCCGCGTTCAATAACGCAATCGTCCCAATAAGGATGAGACGCTTGTGGGTCGCCGAATCGCGCCGCGAGCGAAACGCAAAAGCGATCAGAACGGCGAAGATCAGGACGTTCGAGAGCGGGATGATGTAGAAGGCCTGTCCGTCGCGGCCGACGACGGGCGGCAGTCCAAGCAGGGATTGCGTGGCCACCGCCGCGCCCGCAGGGACCATCAGACACGCGACCACGAAGCCCGCGATCCCAAGGCGCTTGTGAAGATCGACGCGGTGCACCGAAGCCAGCGAGGTTTGCGCGACCAGCATCAGCATCCACAGCGAGAACAGGGCTGCGTGTACATGAGTAATCGGGCTGGGCAGCGGCGCCACGAAGACGCCGCGGAAATAGTAGGTGGGCCCGAATCCCACGATCACCGTCATCAGCATCATTCCGATGATGGCCGCGAAGAAAACGTGATCGTAGCGGCGGCCGGGAAGCGCAGACACAAGCTTCGCCGGTCGCGCGACAACAGTCGACATGATCCCTCCGAAAAAATGGCGCTTCTTGGGAAGATTTCTTTAAGCTGACGTGGCCCCAACTGCCAGGTATTGTCAGTGCAATGGCGCCAAAAAACAATTAGCGCGCAGGCGACTCTGAAACGTCAGGTGACTGAATTACGTACTCGCCTTGCGCCGATCTTTTTCCCAAATTAGGAGATCCGGTGGGTACCCCCTCCCCCCTCGTCCCGCATTCTAAAGGACTTACAGGCACGGGATAAGCTACATCCCGCAAAACAAAGGACTTAGTCCCATTGGTCCCAGTAAACAAAGGACTTACGGGCCGAACCGTCTCAGTTCCTCAGTTTTTCAGTTCTTCAGTAAAAGCAAAAGCCGACGCGATGGCGCCGGCTCTCATGTTTCTTTGCTGAGGGACTGAGCGACTGAAAGACTGATGGACTAAACACGTCCCTATATCCAGCATAGCAGTTTTGGAGGGAAAACATGCCACGCGGAAGTCTCGTGTTGCGAGCGAGTTACGTGATTTGGGGGCTTGACAAGATCTAATGTGGTCGTGGTGTGTGACATCGTGAACAGTGGGATGTGATTGGTAACTAGTGGTAAGTGATTAGTGGTTAGTGTCTGTCACCGTTTCAAGTAACGAAGCGCAACACATCCTGATTTAAAAATCTTTGACTCAACAAGTTTTAGTTGTAATTTCTCAGGCAGGCTCACACCGTCAAACAACCGTCTCCCTTCTCCTAAAACGATCGGGTGAACCACAAAACGATATTCATCAATCAGACCAAGCTCTACAAGTTGTAAAGGAATGGTTACACCACCGGTAAGAATATTTTTGCCTGGTTCCTGTTTCAATTTAAGTATTTCGTCGCGAAGGCCGGTACGAACAATTCTCGTCTTACTATCTTCAGTGCTAGCGCTGTCTAACGATCGTGAGAAGACAATAATTTTGTTGATGGCGTCAAATGCCTGGGCAAATTCGATGTCTGCTTTTGTCTGCCCGGACGGGTTTTTCGCCACATCGGGCCAATAAGGAACCATCAATTGATAAGTTTTACGCCCGTAGAGGAATGTGTCAGCGTCGCGCGCGAGGTGCGTGAAATAGTCAAGCGTTTCTTCATCGGGATTGAATTTGGTATGGTCGCAGCAGCCATCCAAAGTAATGTTGATGTCGAAGATCAGGTTTCTCATCGTTCGCCTCCGCGCCCCCACACATCAATGTATCGCAAAGCGGATTTGAAGCTGACGAATCAGGCGTTGGCGGGAACACATCATCAAGAGCGATGATTGAAACATTTCCTCCCCAGGTTAGCCAAAAGAGGGCGAACCTGGTGCACCCGGCGCCCGGCTGCCTGCAGAAAGAACCTCTCAGATGTCGTCCAGCCACTTGTAGATGCTCATACCACCGCTCCCGACTGCCTGGTGCGCCACGCCGAAGAAAGAGGAAGGGCTTCCTGGAGCTTCGACCTGATTCCACCTTTTTTTGATATGGTCGCGGACACTGGAACCCCCATTTCGCTGCGAAATGCGGGAACGCGAGTTAAGAAACCGATCGATGGACCCTTCAGGCGCCCACTCCTTCTCTATGCTTGAGTAGCTAATCTTTTTGCCCCTGCATTTTCTCAAAGCGTAGCCAATCTGATGCTTGAAGAAATTTTCAAAGCCTGGAAAGCGGTCCGCACCGCTGCAGCAGCACGCAGTGTCGGAAAGGTATTGGAATTCATTGTCAGCTGCACCGAAGGTCATTCCGGATGTCTTTGCCTCTAAAGCAACCGCTAGAACATTCGCGCGTTTTGCGGCAGTCGGCAAGACGTACTCCCGTCCATCTCGCACCGCGCCCAACCCGTCGTACAGCTCAAATAGGTCCGTTCCGATGGCATTAGTGAAACGGCTCCAACCCCGATTCTTTCTTTCCAGTGGAACCTTCAAGTGCTCGAAGCTGACGTGCTTGCAGCCTGCGGACGCCACTCTTGTTATGAAGTCGTGTGGCGCCTCGCTGAGCGTGGGGATGTACGGCTGCCATCGGCAGGTTACGTTTACCCCATTTCTGGAGAGCTTTTCCAAGCACCGGAGTACGGCCGAAGGAGGCGATGAATTCGGTTCTGAGCGTCTGGCTAGTTCGTCGACCGAACTCGAGAGCGAGAATTGCACGACAATCGCAGGCATAGACCGAAGAATGTCAATGTATGGAGACTCGCCAATGAGAGTTCCACGGGTGCTGATTACAGTCGGATACTCATACGATTTCAAGATACGCAGTGCTTGTTCAGAGATGCGATGCCGGAGTTCTAGGGCTTGGAACGGATCGCTCATGCCCCCGAAGTGAATCGGGACCCGACGACGAAGGAATTGTGCAACCAATCCTGGAGCCCCGGCAACAGCTCGCTGGAATGTATGTCTGATCTGACTAGGGCGTGCTGGAATCACCACAGGTCCAGGTGTATTGCCACCACGGCGCCGCGCGAAGCAGAACGCACACTGGAAGGCGCATCCACGGTAAGTATCCAACCGGAGAGGCAATCCACAGAAGTAGAACTGATTGGTGACACTTATGGGGGTTGTATAGGCAAGCGCCATTTATTGAGAAGCTCCAACACAGGCCCCGGCGCTATTGTGATTGGCCTTTGTGGGATGCTGTTGTTGAAGCTTACACTCGTCAGCCGCAAGCCTCTTTTCGACGGCTTTCAGTTCGGCTCTCAGCTCGTCAACTTCATTTATACATTTTCGAGTTGCCGCTTTGTCGTCAGTCACCTCGATTTTCTGGACATAGTCGAACCTTTTGAACATAAGGAGAGCAAATCCAATACATAGTACGAATGCTATGGCGAAACCCCACCATTTAAACTCGCCAACTTTCCCCATGTATCTCACAGGACATGACCTCCGATCAACCCGACCATCAATAAGAGAGTCGCAACAGCAGCAATGAAGCCATACATAAATAGTCGTCCAAGCAACACTGCGAATTGATGGACATACGCTTGATACGACATGAGAAGAAAATATTGCTGTAACTCCGCTCGGAGTCGTTCCGCGTCTGACTCGCCCAAGACCATTTCGCTAAAGTTCACAAGATCGCGGGCGTAGGCAACCGAAGCATCGAACCGCGTCTTGGAACCCTGCATCGGGTTACGAGAGACTTGGGTTATCTTCGAATAATAGAAGTACGGCCAAGCGTTTCCGATCTTCTCAAAATATATGGAGGGATAACGAAATCTCGCTTGTAGCATGTATTGAATTAACACTAAGAGTGAGAGGACAATCAGCTCAACGTAGAAAATACCAAACGCTGCTAGGAACTTCTGCACTATCGGACTGAATGTCTCGACTTTGTCAATGAAGCCGACTGTTAAGGCAATACCGGCGGCACCAAATGCAAGTATCTGCTGGCAAATACCGACGATCGGGGCGGTGATGCCGCTGGATAGCGAGAGCTTCGAGCGTCTGTCCTTGATCCGCTCCATCATCTCCTTGGGGCATGTAAGTGGCTGCAGTCGAGTGCGCAGGTATTCGTCGACAGCGTCTTCGATTGCGGAAAATGTTACGGGCCAATCGGAACTCCACCAATGGATGGACTTTCCGAGATCTCTAGATAAAGAGTCTATCCTCGCGAGAATCTGCGACTCGCTTCGTTGTCCTTGCGTTTCTGTTTCGTCAGGCATCCTTGGAATTCCTTTGAACTGAGGCTGCATATCGAATACTGAATCTACTGTGATGTTTTAAGAGTTGTTTGGCTCTGGTTATTTGAGCGATTGAACTTTCGATTCCCACGCTGCTGTTGCATGTAACGAGAGCAGCATGAATTGACGCGCCGACGCCCGCATAGGGATCCAGTATGACCGCTTTTTTGTCACAGAGTCGACGCGCCAGTTCTGTAAACAGCTCAGGTGTAAACGAGGACGGGACACCAGCTCTACGATGCTGAGCAGAGTCTAAGACGCATGAATAATTGGGGCGGACAAGATGGTCCGCAAATACGAAAATATTGCTGAAGGCTGGACGATAAGGAGAATATTCCGGACTGCGCCTCCAAACCCAGTGTGCCTGCATTCGCAAGCCCCTTTTCATGCATGCGCGAGCGAGTTCAAATCCCACTGGAATCAAGGTTCCTCGAAACCAAACGTCCGTCTTAACGAAGCAAACTCGACGGCCCTCTACGGAGTCAGCGCAGCGTACTAACGTCTGTGAGATCGCGTCTACGTATGTTGACAGCTGCCCGACATAGGCGTCGCCGTGTAGATCAGAAGCTCTCTTAGGATGGTAATAGGGGGGCGATGTGAGCAGTAATCCGAAGCCTCGGTCAAAGGACAAAGACGCACTGTCCCCATGGACGAGGAGGTGTTTGCCACGGTGGGGAGATACCAGTCCACATCGAAGTTGCTGGTTCTTTGTAATGCGACCCATCTTAGCGCGAGGAAAAGTAATTGTGGAATAGCTTGTGTCACAGCGGGCTGTGAACCAAGACAGGCATTGTCTGAAGACCGTTTTCAAGCGAAGGCTCAGCTCGCGCTGAGCTTTTCTCACTCCGTGTGTAAAGACCGCAAATCCTCATTGTTCGTTGGTGTCTGGCTCTTGCTCTGGACGAATCGGCGAGACGACCTTGTATCCCTTGGGCAACTGGAAAAGCGTGGGATCGGGCTCCGCCGTTGATATGTCCGTCGCGCGAAACGTCTGTTTACCAAGGCGCGGATCGGTGCGAATCGAAAGCAGATTGATTCCCAGCTGCGGCGAATACCAGGTTTCATGTTCGACGGTCATCGGCGCATCGTTGCCGAACACGCCCGGACTGTAGGTGACGCGGTCGCGTGTCCCGATGGTTTCCACGCTTTCAATGGTCTGCTTGCCGAGATCCTCATGTTCAGCGTTGCCCATGCCGTCCGGCAGAGGACCGGGCTTGGGACTCGCAGGCCTGTAATCAGCGTCGGTGGAGGGATCGTAGCTGAGGCGCACGCACCGGTGCCGCGAGTCCTGAAAGCAGTTGAAGACGGCATGCGCGATCGGATCGGCGTATTGCAGCGTCGTCACATAAGGCACGTATTTACCGGTCTTCGGCACAAGAACAACTCGTTCCTGAAAGATGCGTCCCTGCGAATCGCGATAAATGTGCCGCTGATTCATGAGCGTGATGGTGTTGCCGTCGGAGAGCGTCTTCACCCATTCGGTGTGCAGCGTGAGCGAGAAGGGCGCGTGCAGTTTGGGAGGGATAAAGATGCTCTGCAGAATCTCGGTTGTGCCTCCGTCCTCTTGATAGACAGGCTGCGATTGAGGCTGGGACTGTGCGGCGGGTCCGCCGCTTCCCGGAGTTTGACCGAAGAGGCTGGCGGAAACGGTGAGCAAGCAAAAGAGATACACGAAACGATACACGGGCACCTCCGGGGAGGGTGGTAATTATGGCACAAGTTGGGGGAGTGGCGAAGGCGGTCCGGTTCGAGGGGAAATGCAGATCCCTCGCTCCGCTCGTGATGACAAAACAAAATGCAGATCCCTCCGCCTCGCGATGCTCGGCGTCGTGATGACAAAGCCAAATGCAGATCCCTCGCTACGCTCGTGATGACAAAACCAAATGCAGATCCCTCGCTACGCTCGTGATGACAAAGCCAAATGCAGATCCCTCGCTACGCTCGTGATGACAAAGCCAAATGCAGATCCCTCGCTACGCTCGTGATGACAAAACCAAATGCAGATCCCTCGCTACGCTCGTGATGACAACAAACCAAATGCAGATCCCTCCGCCTCGCGATGCTCGGCGTCGTGATGACAACAAACCAAATGCGGATCCCTCCGCCTCGCGATGCTCGGCGTCGTGATGACAAGCAAACCAAATGCAGATCCCTCCGCCTCGCGATGCTCGGCGTCGTGATGACAACAAACCAACTGCAGATCCCTCCGCCTCGCGATGCTCGGCGTCGTGATGACAAGCAAACCCGTAAAAGAAAAAGCTCAGCTTGCGCTGAGCTTTTCTCACCTCCGGTCCGGAACTCGAACGAAATGTTCCGTCCACAGAGCTTGTTAACTGCATCCCGATGTTGAGCCGCAGGACATGCAACGGTAGCAACTGCCGTTGCGCGTCATGATGGCGCCGCAGACGTGGCATGAAGGCGCATCGCCCATGTCCACCAACTCTTTCAGCGCGTCGGAGGCATGATACTTCCCGCCAGCCGCTGGGCGTTTGTCGCTGGTGGTTGGCGCGGCAGTGGCCGGAGCTTCCTCGACCGCCTGGATCGCGGCGATTGGCTTCGGGCGCAGACCTTCGAACAGCTCTCCCTGACGGCCTTCGACGAAGCGCAACTGCAGCCAGCGGAAGATGTAATCCATGATCGACTTGGCATAGCCGATGTCGGAGTTGTTGGTCCAGCCGCTGGGCTCGAAGCGCGTGTGCGCGAACTTGTCGCACAACAGCTTCAACGGCACGCCGTGTTGCAGGGCGATGGAGATGGCGAGCGCGAAGGAGTCCATGAGTCCGCTGACGGTGGATCCTTCTTTCGCCATGGTGATGAAGATCTCGCCGGGCTCTCCGCCGGGATACATGCCCACGGTGATGTAGCCTTCGTGGCCTCCGATGGAGAACTTGTGCGTGATCGACGCGCGCTCCTGATGCAGGCGGTGACGCACTGCAGTGGGCGGATGGTCGGCATCAACCTGATCGACGGGACCGGTAGGCTTGGCAGCCGCGGCTGGCTGCGCCACGTCGTCCTTGTGCGACTCGGCGGTCTTGGTTCCGGCAGCGGAGAGCGGCTGCGCCTTCTTGCATCCATCGCGATAGACGGCGACGGCCTTCAGTCCGAGACGCCAGGCCTGCATGTAGGCGTCGGCAATATCGTCGACCGATGCATTCTCGGGCAGGTTAACCGTTTTGGAAATAGCGCCGGAGATGAAGGGCTGCGTGGCGGCCATCATCTTCAGATGTCCCATGTAGGCGATGGAACGCGTGCCCTTCGCGGGCTTGAAGGAGCAGTCGAACACAGGGAGATGATCTTCCTTGACGTGCGGCGCGCCTTCGATGGTGCCGGTGGCGTCGATGTAGCTGACGATGGCGTTGGTCTGGTCGCTGGTGTAGCCGAGTTTGAAGAGCGCGGCCGGGACCGTGTTGTTCACGATCTTGATCATGCCGCCGCCAACCAGCTTCTTGTACTTGATAAGCGCGAGGTCAGGCTCGATGCCGGTGGTGTCGCAATCCATCATGAAGCCGATGGTGCCGGTGGGCGCGAGCACGGTGACCTGCGAGTTGCGATATCCGTGCTTCTCGCCATGTGAGAGCGCTTCGTCCCAAGTGGCCTTGGCGCCGTCAAGCACTGCGGTGGGAACGTTCTTCGCATTGATGTTGTTCACCGAGGCGCGGTGCATGCGAATGACGTCGAGGAACGGCTCGCGGTTGTAGTAGAAGCCCGGGCAAGCGCCGCCGGTGACGGAGATGCGCTCCTTCAGGAACTCGGAAGCGGGCGCAAGCGGCGGGCACTGCTCGGCGATGATCGACGACTGCTTGTAGGCTTCGCCGCACATGATGGCGGTGACGCAGGCAGCGTAGTCGCGTCCGGCGTCGGAGTCGTAGGGCAAACCGGCGGCCATGAGCAGCGCGCCCAGGTTGGCGTAACCGAGCCCGAGGGGACGATAGTCATGCGAGTTGGTCATGATCGATTCAGTCGGATAACCGGCGAAGTCGACCAGGATTTCCTGCGCGGTGATGAGCACGTCGACGGCGTAGCGATAGCTCTCGACGTCGAAAGTACCGTTGGGGGAGGCGAACTTCATCAGATTGAGCGACGCCAGGTTGCAGGCCGAGTCGTCGAGGAACATGTACTCGGAGCAGGGATTCGAGGCGTTGATGCGCGCGGTGTTCTTCGACGTGTGCCACCGGTTGATGGTGGTGTCGAACTGCATGCCGGGATCGCCGCAGCGCCAGGTCGCGTCAGAGAGCTTGTGCAGCAGCTCTTTCGCGTAGAAGGTCTGCATCGCGCGGCCGCCTTTGACGGCTTTGGTCTGGAAAGTATCGCCACGCTCGACCGCGACCATGAACTCGTCGTTCACGCGCACGGAGTTGTTGGCGTTCTGGAAGAAGACGGAGCTGTAGGCTTCTGAGTCGGGACCGCTGGAATCGTATCCGGCTCCGGCAAGCGCCCAGGCCTTGGCTTCTTCCTTCGACTTGCACTCGATGAAGTCGATGATGTCGGGATGGTCGACGTTGAGGATGACCATCTTGGCGGCGCGACGCGTCTTGCCGCCGCTCTTGATGACGCCGGCGAAGGCGTCGAATCCCTTCATGAAGCTGAGTGGACCGCTGGCCGTGCCACCGCCGCTGAGACCTTCTGTCGAGGAGCGCAGCGGAGACAGGTTGGTTCCGGTACCGGATCCCCACTTGAAGAGCATGCCTTCAGTCTTCGCGAGCGTGAGGATGGAGTCGAGCGAATCGTGCACCGAGTTGATGAAGCACGCCGAGCACTGCGGATGCGTGTAGCCGGTCTTGGTGAACTCGACGCGGCCGACTGCCGGATTCCAGTGCCAGTTCTGGCCGTCGGAGTTGGGCTCGATGCGATCGCATCCCACGTTGAACCAGACGGGCGAGTTGAAAGCGGCCATCTGGTGCAGCAGGATGTGCGCGAGCTCGTCGTGGAAGACGGCGGCATCGTCGGTCGAGCGGAAGTAGCCGCCCGTCATGCCCCAGTTGCGGATGGTCTCGGCAACGCGGGTGATCAGCGCGCGCACACCGGATTCGCGCTCCGGCGTGTCCAACGTGCCGTGCAGATATTTGCTGGCGACGATGTTGGTGGCGGTCATCGACCAGTCTTTGGGCGTTTCAACATTTTTCTGCTCGAAGATCACGTTGCCTTTGGCGTCGGTGATCTGCGCGAGACGCATTTCCCACTCCACGGTTTCGTAGGGAGAAACGCCGGCTTTCGAGAAGTAACGGCGGAAGTTGAGGCCAGGGGACTTCTTCTTGTCGACTTTAGGCGCAGCGGCGCTAACTGCGGAGTCGGTGGAAACGGTGGTGGTGGTTTTAACTTCCGACATCTTCTCGAATCTCCTCGACAGGTCAAAACGGTTGAAGCCTGCCTGCTCCGCGCGGCGCGTATTCGCGTCCGTCCAGCCGCGGAGAGGTACCTGACAAAAGCGGCGCAAACAATTTAATTTTGGGAGCTACGGCGGGCCTGAGTCCGTCCCGAATCACCCATCCCCCGGCAGGTGGTTGGCCTGCCCCTGGCTCACGACTTCCGGATGAAAAATGGCGCGTCCGGAAGGATGCTTCGTGTGCTTGGGATGCTGAAATTACGCCTGTATGTTGGGTGTGTCAAGACCCATGTACTACATATTGTAGTACATATACTTAACGCGCGCGATTCCGTGACTCTTTGTGTAACCGCTTTTTCCATGCTGAAATTTCCTGTGAAGCTGCGGCTGTAAGTCCAGTGGCCGCAACAACTTGGCTGGGCGAAGCGATGTAGAACAACTGTTGCGACTGTATTAATAAAGGAGGGCTGGGTCAATTCAACATTAATGGTGCAATCACAGATTTCTGTGGAATTCCTGTGTGGGATTAGGGAGGAAATAAGGAGAGGGAAGGAAAGGATGTGGAACGACAAGTCTGTTCGCGTACAATCCCCGGCCACGACGTGAAGTGGAGGGAAAGATGGCGACTGCGGCGCCGGCGAATGTACCCAAGAAACGCTTTGGCAAACTCGTAGATTCCTTGGGTAATGACTTTCAAAAGCTAGGACCGTTCATCAAGAAGCACAAGCGCTGGTTTACATTCGTTGGCGCGGGCGTGGTGTTTCTCACCTTCGTGGCGAAAGAAGGCGTCCGCGACAATCTCAAAGATGTGGTGAGCTCCTTCGAGAATGCGCAGGCCTATTTTGCGTTGCGCGACCAGAACGTGCAAATGACGACGATGATGACGGAGATACGCAGCCGCGTGGTTACGTTGAACGATAAATCACTGCCGAAGATGCCGGTTGGGGTATCGCGCGTCAGCCAGGCATACGCGGGTGTGGAACATACCAGGGAGACCGTCGAGCTGCTGGGGCAGTCTCTGGAGACGATCACGCCACTCGCGCAGAAGCTGCCGAAAGATGAGAAGCGAGACGCGGAACTCGTGGAGTGCACGAAGCTGCTGGCGCAGACTCGCGATGATTACCTCAATGCGTTAACTGCGCTCAAAGGCGTTCTCACGCGCGCGCAGTCTTCGAAGCGCGACCTGACGAAGGCAGATGAGCAGCTGGCGGAGAGCGTGGCGGGTGCATATATCGCAGTGGAGCGGCAGGCAGCGCTCAGGATCGCGGCGCTTGAGTCAGACGTTTTGAGTGAGGCTCCGAAGTATCGGGAAGAAGAAGAGCACCGGTACGCGTGGTGGAACAAAGCAAGCTATTGGCTGTACTCACTAGGTTGGGGATTGGGGTTGATTGGGAAGATTTATGGAGTGGATGGGGCGGCAGGCTAGGCATAGCTTGCTCGCGCCGACCGGAAGTTTTGTGGTTCGGGTAGGGATACCTCACTTCGTTCGGTATGACAGAATCCTCGCGTACGCTCGGATTGCAACTGCGTACCGGTGTAACTCTCTTTCGAGTCCACCACCAATCTTCCCCTGTCATCCCGAGCGCAGCGAGGGAACCCTATCGTCTCCGCGAAACTGTTGTTGGGGTAGGGATACCTCACTCCGTTCGGCATGACAGAATCCTCGCTTACGCTCGGTTTGAAAGTGCGTACCGGTGTAAACGCTCTTCAGGTCCACCACCAATCTTCCCCTGTCATCCCGAGCGTAGCGAGGGAACCCTGTCGTCTCCGCGCCGTCCCGTGGGCTCGACCTCGCCTACTTCGCAGCTTCTGCCTTCGGCGTTTTGTCCGTGGTGAAGCTGATCACGGTGTATCTCGCCGGAGTGGTTCCCGTGTTCCTGGTGGCGTGCAGTTCGTTGGACGCCTCGAAGATGATCGACCCGGGGCCAGCTTTCACCCACTTGCCACTGGAGAGCGTCTCCACGGTGCCCTCTCTTATGATGATCACCTCTTCGTTCGGGTGTTTATGCGGCAAGTGCGAGGCCTGTCCGGGATTGAGCGTGGTCGCGTGCATTTCCAGTTCGTCGAGTGTCGCCGTGGGTCCGCGGAAGATGGAGCGTATCGATCCCTGAGGCGTCGGTTTTTCCACCATCGAGTTCCAGTTGAAAACAGCGGAATGCAAAATGGGCGTTTGCCCGGCCAGGGTCAACGCGCACAGGGTTGCGATCGCGGCAAGTGAGGCGACCTTGAGATCTCGCGGTGTGATCATCTCGTATCCTTAAAGCGGATGTGGTCTGGAAGTATAAGGCAGAGAACCAGCACAGCGAGGGAACGCTATTGTCTCCACGAAACTGTCGGGAGGTTTTGTGGCGCGGGTAGGGATACCTCACTTCGTTCGGTATGACAGAATCCTCGCTCCCGCTCGGATTGCAACTGCGTACCGGTGTAAACGCTCTTCAGGTTCACCACCAACTTTCCCTGTCATCCCGAGCGTAGCGAGGGAACCCTATCGGCTCGGGAAGGCGTTCGTGGTCGGGATAGGGATACCTCACTTCGTTCGGTATGACAGAATCCTCGCTTCGCTCGGATTGGGGGTGCGCACCTGGCGTAAACACTCTTCGGGTTTACCACGACTCTTCCCTTGTCATCCCGAGCGGAGCGAGGGAACCCTATCATGACCACCGTTGCGTGCCTGCCATCACTGAACTCCGCATCTGGCCTGTGTTCTCGTCGAATGCATGCGCGAGTACCACTTTTGGGTTTATATCGTTGGAAGCATCACCGGTACTCTATATACAGGAATGACCAACGACCTGCTCGGCCGCGCGATGCAGCACAAGTCTGGCGAAGGATCGGAATTCACTGCTCGCTACGGTTGCGGCCGACTTCTCTATTTTGAGTTCTTTCATGATGTCCGCAACGCCATCCGGCGGGAGAAACAGATCAAGAGCTGGCGACGTTCAAAGAAGGTAGCGTTGATCGAGAGCATGAATCCCACGTGGCGCGATCTGAGTAAAGACCTCGACGTGAAGTTTCGTGGTCCAGATAGGGATACCTCACTGCGTTCGGTATGACAGGATCCTCGCTTCGCTCGGATCGAAGCGACCTCGTTTGTCGCCCACGCCTGGATCGAAGACCGCTCATCCCGTCACCAGTGTCGCAAGTCGGCCACCAATCTTCCCCTGTCATCCCGAGCGGAGCGAGGGAACCCTATCGTCTCGTAAAGTGTGCCGTGGTCGGGGTAGGGATACCTCACTTCGTTCGGTATGACAGAATCCTCGCGTACGCTCGGATTGCAACTGCGTACCTGTGTAACTCTCTTTCGAGTCCACCACCAATCTTCCCCTGTCATCCCGAGCGCAGCGAGGGAACCCTATCGTCTCCACAAAACTGTTGTTGGGATAGGGATACCTCACTCCGTTCGGTATGACAGAATCCTCGCTCGCGCTCGGATTTGGAATGCGCAATTAGCCTCGTGTTTCCAAGTCCACCACCAATCTTCCCCGGTCATCCCGAGCGTAGCGAGGGAACCCTATCTTCTCCACGAAACCTCCGCGCGAGATGAGAGAATTCTGAAGCACCAGGGAGGATGGCAGTTGGACTCAGCAAAAGATTTGCGCGGCGAGATGATTCGCGTTGGACGCAAGATGTCTGATGAAGAAGCGCGGGCGTTTTTGAAAGTCCACAAGATCGCCTACGTTGCCACCGTGGACGCGAACGGATGGCCCTATGTGATCCCGCTGACCTATATCTATCTTGGCGACGACCATTTTTGGATTCACACCGGCGCGCATCAGGGGCACTTCCTGACCAATCTCGAGCACAACCCACGCGTGTCCATCACCGTGGGGGAGATCGGCGGGATGGAAACGGCAGGCGAGTATCTCTGCGACGGATCGCAACTCTACAGCAGCGTCGTACTGTTTGGGGAGATCACCATCCTTCGCAACGATGATGCCATCAAGAACTGGTTCTTCGACCGGTTACGCGAAAAGTATGTGCCGCAGGAGGTTTCAGCGCAGCTCAGCCCGGAATATCCGGATATCGGCAAGATCATCGTGTATCGGGTTGCGATTGAGAAGATGACCGGGAAGCGGAGTAGCGGGGTGGGGCACTAGGCGCTGCAGCGAAGCCAAGGTGAGAACAAAAGAAGGAAGAACCTGGGGCATCAGGCACCAGGCAATCAGTGTGGTTTGATGGTGCAATACTAGCTCTTCAGCGTAATCTGGAGTGTTCTTATGACCGTAGAAGGCTGGGCCGCTCTTTTTTCGGGTATTTCCGCACTATTCACGGCCGTCATTGCTTCGACCGGAATAGCCGCATTGCGCTACGCCAAGCAGCAACTCACTCAATCGCACGAGTCCGACAAGGTTCGGCATTTGCTAAAGCTTATTGATGAATTAGATGGCGATTCAATGGCTCGCTACCGAAAAAGCGTTGCTGAGAAGCGCCTGCGAGGAACCGTTTACCCGGCTGAAGCTCAGCGTCTTCTCGATTTTTGCGAAACGGTGGCTCTGCTTGAAAAACGTGGCTATCTCGATCTCAACGATGTTTGGGCCAGTTTCAGTTATTGGATGTTCAATATCTATGCCGATTTTAGAGTAGATATAGAGCAGGAGCGGCGAGCGGATCCAACCTATTACGAAGATTTTTGCGGCCTTATCGAACAATTGAGAGCAGTTGAAAAGCAAAAAGGGCGCAAAGAGGATCACCCTTCGCCCACAGAGATTCGAGAGTTCTGGCAAGATGAAGCCAAGATAACCGTCGGCGAGCGCCTGAGAAAACGAAAGCCGAGACTCCAAACTAAAACCGCGGATGGTTCGACGGCAATTCCCTAGAGGTGCAGCGCTGAAAAAAAGACTGGCCACCCCCATCGTGCGACCGTTTTTCTGCGGAATTAGCTTGTATCACAGCCTCTTGATGTCGTTCTGAGATACGATGCCGGTGCCAATCTGTATCAGAGGATTGTGGGATGCAACCTAAAGGGAATCCGAAGGGGGAAGTCAGCGACAGAGTTACAGGTGTCCCTCCGGAATTTGTTGATTGGCGCGTTGATACCGCAGCAAGAACAGCTGAGGTGTTCGAAGGAAACCCGATCGGCACTCCCATTTATCTCACGAGTGCCACTCGGAGTCCCCAACACAATTTCTTAAGTTTCATAACTCCTAGTGCTACCGCTCTTGCTCTAAAGGTAGCGATCGATGCATCGCTAGAGGCCGAGAAGAACAAGAAGCTGTTGTCTCTGCAAGATGTATTTGCTGGAAACGAAATCGGTAAAGCTGTTGAGCATTCTGACACGCCAAAGCTGTACGATATTTTCGCATCTTGTATGGTTGCGGTGACATTCAGTTTCCAAGCCCTCGAAGTCTTCTGCAACAGCACAATCGGCCGGAGGATGAATGGTACTCACACCGTTAAGCATAAGGGTCTCTATCTTGCATTGAATGCTGCTAGTGTTGAACGAAGACTGTCGACCGACGACAAGTTGGCCGATGTTCTTCCGTCAATTCTGTTGGTAAAAAGCCCAAAAGGTACCAGCGTTTGGCAGAAATTCAGGGACTTGAAAGATGCTAGGGACGACGCGGTTCACTTAAAGTCGGAAGACGCTTATTCTAACGCGAACAATTTCGACCGCGAATCGCTGTTCTTTCATTTTTTGAATAACGATGTGACTAAGTATCCGAGGATAGCAATCGAAGTCGTACAGTACTATTTCCCTCAGAATCGACCATCCTGGTTAGAGGAGGCTGCGAAGTTTGCGAATGTCTTCGCTACAGACTGATCGACCGGCCTCACACTACCTGTTCGCAATGTCACACTTCGTTCCCGCCCGCACATCGTGTCAAGTCCCTTGCCACGTAGCTGACTCGCGACACGAGACTTCCGCGTGGTGTATTTCCTGTCCAATTGTGCTATGCTTAAAGTATGTATTGTGAGCACATATGTTATCTATTAGATATAAGCTCCCGAAAGGCATCGCGGAGCCACGTCGACTGACAGACTGACAGACTTACGCGCTAAGTCCTTTGTTTTGCCGGAGAAGAGGCTTAAGTCCTTTGTTATGCCGGATGTACAGACGCACCACCTCGTAAGTGCCTGCATTTGCAACGAGCAGGGGGGAGGGGGAGGAGTGATCAATCGGTAAACAAATGGGACCAGTTCGGGAAATGCAGATACCGAATGCAGATCCCTCGCCGCTGCGCGGCTCGTGATGACAAGCGTGAAATGCGTAGATGGATCGCTGCAGCGAGCGGCGCGATACAGAACGCGCCGCGAGTCGAGAGACCTTGCGTCATCTGACGGACACAAAATGGGAATGTCTGAATGACCAACTTGTCGGTGCGTCGTCCAAGTAGGTTATGAAAACAATCGTGATGTTGTTTTTGCTCTCGATGGCAGTCACCGCGTATGCGCAGGAATCGCAATCGCATCCGACAGACCTACGATCGGTTCTGTTGGAGCAGCTGCAAACGACGCACAACAAGAAAGACTGGTTCGTGCCCGTGAATGTCGCCGTCGACGGTGTGACGGCAGATCAAGCCAAGTGGACGGATGCAAAAGGGAACCATTCGGTCGGGCAACTGACATATCACCTGTTGTTCTGGGATCGAAGGGCACTGGCGGAATTCCAAGGGAAGGATCCCGGCAAGTTCAACGGCAATAACGACGAGACCTTCACCGATTTCAACGCAGCGCAGTGGGCGGCAACTGTGAAGGAATTGGACGAAGTGCTGACCGAGTGGGAGAAGGCGGTGCAATCGGCGGACGAAGAGAAGCTGAAGAAAAATGCATCGACGATCGCGCACGTCGGGGCGCATAACGCGTATCACATTGGCGAGATTGTCTTCGTCCGCAAAGAGCAGGGCTCGTGGGACGCGAGCAAAGGCGTGAAGTGAGGGTGATGGACAGGCGAGATCGCTTGTCCCAAACACACAAATGCAGATCCCTCGCTGCGCTCGTGATGACAACTGAAAACACCCACCCTATGCCACCCTCAGCTGTCTTTGCGGTACAGAAGGTTGCGCATTGCTTCGCGGCGAGCCGCATTCGCGTTCTTGTCAGTCTTTAGGGGATCAGCTGCGCTGGGACGCTTGGTTGCCGCATCCTCTGCCTGGGCGGCGGTGCACTCCGGACAGTGGGTGGCGAAACCGGGCTTGTCGGGCTTGAGCTCGAACTCCTCCGAGCAGATTGCGCAGATTTTGATGGGAAAGGCCATAGCAATATCTATGGTAATAGAGCTCGTCAGGATGGCTCAACCCTGGTGATTGCGCTACTCCACCACCCCGTCGAGCAGATCCGTTTCGACGTGATCGATTTCGCGAAACTCGGTGCTTGCCGCCAGGTGATATCGTTCCTGCCATGCCCGCTCGCGCATTGCTTTTTCGAAACGCGGCAATAACGGATTCTGGCTGGTATGCGCGCGAAATGCGGCTATCTTGATTTCCAGGCAATCGCCAATGTCGATGATGGTGGTGGTCGGTGGCATCGCGACCGCTTGTCTGTCCTGCAAAATGAAATTCGCGGTCGCATAGTAAAGCTTTTGCGTGCGATGGGGAGCCAGCCCTTCCGCCGTATGCTCCAGGAAACGGTTCGTCCTGCCCGCCCAGTGAAATGCCATGGTCGCAAACAAGGAGGCCATCGAATGATCCGGATGCGCGGTGACTGCTCCTTCCGTTCCGAGCGTAAGCATTACATGCGGTTTCAGTTCGCGCACGCGACGCGTGAGCCGGCCGACGGTGTCATAAAAATTCACTCGATCCAGAGCTCCGTCGGGAAGATCCCAAACTTCCCCATGACTCACCTTCAGCATCTCGCACGCAGTAGCAAATTCTTTTCGACGCATTGCCGCCAGCTCAGCATCGGAAGCTGCGCCTCCACGGTTGCTGGCCGCCGTTCCTGCCGTGAGACAAATCACGCTGACCTCTACTCCGCGCGAAGCGTACAGCCGCAGCGATCCTCCGAAACCTCCGACTTCGTCATCCGGATGCGCGGTAACACAAAGGAATCGGAACATGTCTCTCCTGTCGATTCCAGTTTACCTTGGGAGCTGAAATCGTCTCCCTTCGCGAGTTCGATGCCAACTCGCAGTTTTCGATGAGCGTCCTATAGGAAGCAAGCTCTCCCGCCTGTCGAGTCAAGCACGTCATGCGCGCCCTCATGCGAAAAGTCTCGCGCTTTACACCAGCGGTGCTGGCCGTCTGCGTCGCTCTCGGCACAGCTGTGTATTCCGCCGACAATCGCGGGCTACCATCGCCCTTCGACGGCGTCATTCGCTATCAGGCGCGTGTGCCACTTGGATGGGAGAGCTTTAAGGTACGTTCTTCAGGGATTTGCTTCTACCTTCTCGGAACGGTGGAGAGCCCAAAGTTCGACGGATGGCAGAAGGTTACGGTCAAAGATCGCAGCCACCTTTTCGACGCCAGCGGACAACCGGTCCGCGCTTATCCGGAGGAAATGCAGTTTCGTATCACTGCGAGCGCGCGCGAAAAACTACTGGAGAGTCAGCCGTTCACCATCGCCACCGCAATCCCAATGAACGACTACCTGCTCCATCTGCGTTTCCGGCTGAAGGTGTTCCGCGGAGTGGAGTGGCGAATCGTGCGTCCGGTATCGGTGGAAGCAATCGGAATGCCCGCCGACGTATCCTACAACGAGCGCATCTACCGCATCCGCTTCAATCTCGGCCATATTCCAATCGACGATCGCATCGTTCTCGAAGTCTTCTCACCGACAGGCGAGCGTCTCTCCAAATTCCACGTGGACTTGTTCTAGGGCGTCAGGATCTCATGCAGTCGCCTGATTCGGACCCGGCGTTACGATTCCTCTGCAACCGGAATCTCCGCCGTCTCCTCCAGCATGAACTCCAGCACTTCCTGCGGATGCGCTGAGTTCCACACCGGCGCGAACGATTGCCGATGCAACGGCGACGGACCAAACTCCCGCAAAGCCGCAATATGCGCGGGGGAACGATATCCTTTATTGGAAGCCAGCTTATACGGCGGAAATACCGGATCCCAGGTGGTGATCATGCGGTCGCGCTCCACCTTCGCCACAATCGAGGCGGCCGCGATCGACGCGGAAAGCGCGTCGCCATGGATGATTGATTTCTGCCGGCACTCCAGCGAAAGCTTCATCGCATCGATCAGCAGACAATCCGGCGCGGGAAGAAGCGCCTGTACTGCTTCCGTCATGGCCAGCCGCGTCGCATGATAGATGTTGAGCTGGTCGATGCGCGCCACATCGACCGCGGCCACCGACCAGGCAACGCAGTGCTGCTTGATGCGCTCGGCGAGGATTTCGCGCCGGTTCGCCGGCAGCAGCTTCGAATCGCGTAGACCTTTTATGCGGTACTTGGGATCAAGAATCACCGCTCCGGCAACGACCGGGCCGAACAGCGCTCCGCGGCCGACTTCGTCCACGCCGGCTACAAGCTGAGCTCCGGTCGCCCAAAGCTCGCGCTCAAAGCGCGTCGTGCACTTCAGCCGCTTCAACAGGCGCAGCTTCAGCGCGGATTTCGAGAGTGGCTTGCCATTTTCGGATTTGAGCTTAGAAGGCACTGCAATAGCGGAATTCTACACCGAAGCCGTGGAAGCTCCGGCCAGCTCTGGCGAGTTGCTATGTTCGTTGACTCGCGCTGAGTCGCCGAGTAACACGGCTCGCACTTCTTCCCAGTTGTTCACACGCAAGAAGCGCTTTTCATTCATATTGTGGGGAGCTGTAAAGAGGATCTGCATTCCTGAGAACTGTTCCAGGTTTCGGATGCGGTCGTCGATCATGATGTCGGCGTCGACGATGCTCTTATCACCGCAGTACACCACGTTTCTTATGTCGAGGAAGGGGAAGTGTTCCTGCAGCCACGCATGCTTCGGCAGAAACGAATTGGGAAACTCCATTGCCGCCGTAACGATGAACACGTCATAGCGGCTCGTCAGCTCGCGGATCACCTGCTGGCAGCCGGGTAGCACATCCAGATCCCAGAAGAAGCCATCGGAAAGCGCGATCTCGTCGATCCTGCGGCGGTGCGACTCGGGGACGGACAGGTGCAGCGGACGTCCCTGCAAATCCTGTTTGCACAGTGCGGTCCCGAACTCATCGTTGTAGAGCTGTAGATGGCGCGAGAGGCTGTCGGCCATTACTTCATCCATATCGATGGCAATTCGCAAACGCGACCTGCCAGTGTGGTTCGCGACGACAGCAGGCGTCTTCACCGCGGCTTTCATGAAAATGGCCAACAGCACCAGAACTCCGGTCGCGAGGTTGGCCGCAATGATCGCCGGAGACTTCACCAAGAAGCCGTACACCAGCCACAACATCACGCCGGTCCAGAAGACCACGAGCATCGGATACGAAAGATCGTTGCCGCCTTGGCGGCGGATCTTCAGTACCTGGGGAACAAACGAGAGCGTGGTCAGTGCCGCCGCAGCAAAGCCTAAACCATTGATCAGTGAAGAGGAAACCATGCCCCTTCAGTATAGCTGTGGAGACCTCCGCAGGCTCGTCCGGCAGTACCGCACTATTTCGCCGCCATCTTCGTCGAGACCACCAGCGGCACATCGACGGTCCCAATTTTCTGAGTGGCCCGATCCATTACTCCCACTCGCACGTTGTATTGCCCGGACGGTAATTCCATCTCCTGTTCAACCGGCACTCCCTGACTCATCACATCTTCGAGTTGCGCGGCGTCCACGTCGCTGTCGAGCACGTTGAAGATACGCTTCGCCTCGTGACCCTTCGTGTCATAGGCCACCGCGATGCACTCGACTTGCACGTGCTTCTTGCCATTTAGAGTTTCCGCGAACGTCACCCCGTTTGAGTTCACCCGATACGCCAGACGCACCGTTTTGTGCATTTCGTCCGGAGCCCGCACCACCACGCTCAGATACACCATCGTCGACTGCGGCATGCCGGGAGCAACCGCGGCTTGCAGAGCCGCTGTTCCTTGCGCCTTATTTCCCGTAGGCGGGTCGGAGTAGTAGCCGCGCCGGTACGAGAGCGAAACCCGAGGCTGATCGAGCTTCACCTGCAGGCGGTGATAGACGCTCCGTACGCTCTCATTGTTCTCGGGTGTGTACGCCAAGGTGTAATACGTGCCGCCGTTCTCGATGCTGTGCGCAATCGCACGCTCCACATCGTTACCATTCACGAAGGCATGTCCGCCGGTCTGATCGGCGATCGTGCGCATCGACGCCAACTCGTTCATCGTGTTTCCCGCCTGCGTGTCCAGCAGTGCTCCGTAAAAGTTCGGCGCCGCAGGATTCTTCAGCGCCGCGCCGTAATCAGGATTCAGGTTGCTCTCTGACTCTAGCGAGGTGGTCGTAATATCGATTCCGCGGCCATTCAGTCCCCGAACGTCCACTGGATAAACTGCGACGCGCGAAGCCGCGATCAGCGCTCCCGCCTTCCGCACGCGTTCCTGGTAGTCCGCCGTATCCCACCACGCTGCCTCCTTGAAGTTCTGGTCGGGCTCCATCTGGATTGGGAAGCTGCCCGACAGCCAGATTAGATTCTTCCGTCCCGGATATCCTGATACCGTGCGCGCAATTGCTTGGAATGCGTCCAGGGTGAAGCGTGCCCGCTGCTCAGCCTGAAGGTAAGCGAGGTCGCGCATTCCGAGTTGCTGTCGGCGCATCCGGTCGGTGCGAAAAGCGTCGATTGCCACCGGACTAGCGGCGCCCTGGGTCGAGGAACCGCCATTGGTCGAGGAAGCACCCGCCCCGCTTGCTCCGCTCGCCGGCTGATAAAGAGCAATCGGAATACCTTCCGGAAAATCATTTCTGACCTGGCTTTCTTCCAGGCCCACCCCCTGCTGTCTCTCCGCTTCCGTCTGCAACAACGGCGAACGTACTGGCCGGATCGCGCTCGCTGCGTTCACCAGGCTCCCGTCGTCAGTCGTAAACGCGTGCACCATCTCTAATTGACTTCCGTTGAGCGTGAACAGTGCAACCGGAACGTCTCGAGGCAAGTCACGCAGAAGCTGAATCAATTGCATGCGCGCGATCTGCTGATCCTTGGTGTCCGTGTTCAGCAGATCGAACATCACGACATTCCAGCTGTTTCCTTCCGACGTCCCTGGGAAATTCGTAAAAGTATCGGCCGGTGCTGCGACTGCCTTCAGCGCCGGTGCGCCTGCGGAAACCGTAGGCTTATGCGCCTCAAACACCTTTACCTGCTGAGCCTTTCCGTCTTGCATGACCGTGAAGTCCGCCTGGGTCAAACCCTCAATCGCTTTGCCCTTTGAATCAGTGACTACCACGTCCACTTGCACCAGCCGAGTCGTCGCCCGGAAGACGGGTCCGGCAGGCTTGTAGTCCGGAGCTGCCGGAGCAGCCGCGTTCGACGCCAAAGTCGAAGCTGTTGCCAGCGACGCATTTTCTGTGCCGGCCGTAATCGGTTGGTAGCTATCGAAGCTGTTGGCGCTGGGCGAAGCCACGCGCACAGACGCCACCATCTCGCTCTCGATCACCCTCTTCTCGGGGATTCTCGTCTGCGACACCAACGTCGTGGTCGTCTTCGGAGCCTCTGGCGGACTCAGCCCTAAATCCAGCACCAGCGCGTAGAGGCAAAGCAGGTTATAGGTGTCGTAGTAGGCGCCGGCATCGGTCTGGTTCCGCAGGTTGGTCGCAGAGCTCAATGTAAGCGCGAGGATGTAGGCATCATCGAACGGTTGCGTTGCATTCGCCTGCTCTGTATTTAGTTCCCCTGGCGCTGTCTGTTTCAGTGCATTGGCGGAAGCCGCTAACAGTCTGCCTAATATGTTCTCGTGATGAACGGTCGGAATATCTCCCGACAGGCTCAACACCGATTGATCGCGTTGTGCCGTCTTGAGTGGAGGGAACGTATATTCCAACGGGCCTCGCCCAATCTCCTCAAGGTTAATCATCGCTCTGATCTGCTTCCGCTCCGTCTCACTCAACTGCTGCAGATAATGCGAAGCGGCGGCCTTCTCGTCATTGCCGCCGAGCGCGATAAAAACAAATGAATGTCGATGTGGCGATCTTTGCAACGACTCCGCCAGCAGAGGCAGCATGCTTGCCGTCGCCCACTGTGACCCTCCGTTGTCGCTCGATCCTTGCCCGCTCCACCTCGCCGCGATCACGATCGCACCGCTCTCCAGTCCCGGTAGCGTGCAGACCAGGTTTGGCGTCGCTTCCCCTGACAGCGGCTCTTCTTTCAATTGCTCCTGCGCGCAGCCTGCGTGGAGAAACTTCTCCTTTAGCGCTAGCAGGCGCGCACTCGCATCTGCTGGCGCCGCTTCCAGGCGGCTCTCTACGACATTTTGTTGCAATCGGGAATAGGTCAGAGTATCCGCGAAACAGTTAGGCAGGAGTCCCACCGCAGCAACAACCAGAAACAGCCTCAGGCACCGGACCATAGACCCTCCAACATATGTCCTGATTGGCTACAGAACCCTCTTTGAGGACGGCAACAATCCTACCGCTCACAACCCTCGTGCGCCGACAGAGTTCTCATTTTCTCGAATTTGTGGAATGGACTCCCAATCCCGGTATCTGACTTGAAATCGCCTTCGGCCTTTCTCCGGCTCGTCGTAGAGAAGGCTCCGTTCCCAAATCGGCCATTTGCCCCACCACGGCGCATTTCGTCCCAGGCTATTCCCAATCATTTGGAACCGGAACTCGCGTTCAGCCGTACCTTTGACTGAGACATACGTCTAACACTCGGCTAAGAACGCCCTTATGAACCTGCGCGAAATTGCAAAACAAACGCTTGCCACCCTTCGAGCCCACAAGATGCGCTCGTTCCTGACCATGTTCGGGATTGTCTGGGGCATCGCGTCCGTGATTATCCTGGTTGGCCTCGGCATGGGCTTCAGCAAAGATCAGAAGAAGCGCATGGAGACGCTGGGTAAAGACCTGGTCATCATCTGGGGCGGTCGTACCAGCGCGCAGGCCGGAGGTCTCGCCGCCGGACGCCGCGTTACTCTTACCATCGACGACGCGCGCCTGATCAAAAGCGAATGCTACCTGGTGAAGACCGTCAGTCCCGAATTGCAGCGCAGCGTGCCTGAAGTCAGCCAGTACAATTCCGCTGCACGCCAGATCTCCGGCGTTTGGCCTTCATTTCAGGACTTTCGCTCACTCGTCCTCTCAGAAGGCCGGCTGATGACGGACGACGACGAGCGTGATTCCAACCGCGTGGTTCTTCTCGGATGGAACGCCGCTCGACAGCTGTATCCCGGACAGCCCGCGGTCGGCGCCACGCTGATCATCGCGCGCTATCCCTACACCGTCGTGGGCGTCCTCGCCGAAAAGAAGCAGAACTCCAACTACAGCGGCCCCGACAACGATATGTTGTATGTGCCATATGCTGCGATGGCGCGCGACTTTCCTCCCCCGCCTGCCAAGGGCGAGATCATCACCAAGGGCTACATCTCCGACCTGGTGATGGAAGTCGGCGATCCCAACACGCACGACGAAGCCGTCGCACAGGTGCGCCGCGTGCTCGGACGCCTGCACCACTTCGAGCCTGACGACAAAGACGCGCTCTTCATCTGGGACACGATGGAGTTTTCCAAAGTCCTGGCGCGTATTTTCAGTGTGATCACCATTTTCTTCGGTTGCGTTGCCATTACCACGCTCGCGCTCGGAGGCATTGGCGTGATGAACATCATGCTGGTCGCGGTTACCGAGCGCACGCGTGAGATCGGCATTATGAAAGCCATCGGCGCCACTAAGATCGACATTCTGAACCAGTTCTTTGCCGAATCCATCGTGATCACCGCGCTCAGCGGATTCATCGGCTACTGCCTCGGCGTCGGAATCTGCGTCCTGATGAATGCCGCTCCGCTGCCCGACATTGTTCCCAAGCCAGTGATTTCTCCTGTCGCGATTGTCGGGTCGTTGTTAACGCTGTCTCTGATCACCATCAGCGCTGGAATGTATCCCGCGCGCCGCGCCGCCGAACTGGAACCCATCCAGTGTTTGCATTACGAGTGAGGTGCACATGCGTTTAAAGGAATTGATCCTGCAGAGCTGGACCGCATTGCATCGCAATCGCATGCGCTCGGCGCTCACCATGCTCGGCATCTCCTGGGGCGTGGTTTCGGTTGTACTCCTGCTCGCCTTTGGACAGGGACTTGGAAACGGCGTGGTCAGTGCCGTCGGCAACATCGGCAACAACGTCATCGTGATCTGGCCCGGCCAGACCAGCATGCAAGCTGGGGGACAGCGCGCCGGTCGTCCCGTTCACTTTGAATATGAAGATGTGGAAGCCATCCGCGCCGAAGTCCCCATCATTCGCGCGGTGAGCGCCGAGTCGTGCAGCGACTTCGGTTATAAAACCGGCACACGCGTTGTCTCGCTCACCACCCGTGGTGTCGAGCCGCCCTATGGTGAAATGCGCCGGCTCATGGATTTTGAAGATGGCCATTACTTCGAAGACTCTGACTTCACCAATCGCCGCCGCGTCGTCGTTCTCGGAAATGCTGCTGCCAAGCGCCTGTTCCAAGGTGCACCCGCTGTCGGACAATCCGTGCTCGTGCAAGGCCAGAGCTTCGAAGTGATCGGCGTTCTCAACATCAAAATTCAGGACTCGATGTATCAAGGTCCAGACAACGAGCAGGCTTTCATTCCGTTCCAGGTTTACAACGAACTGAAGAACGAGCGTGATCCCAATATGATTATCATCCAGCCGATTACGCAGGAACTGCATACTGAAGCGCTTGCCGCCGCGCGGCGGGTCATTGCCCGCCGCCATCATTTCGAAGCGGGCGATGAGAAAGCCACGCCCGAGTGGGATACCGTGGATACCGGCAAAATGTTGCGTGCCTTCTCGATCGGTCTTCAGGTAATGATGGGGATTATCGGCGCGCTCACGCTCGGGGTCGGCGGAGTTGGCGTGATGAACATTATGCTGGTCAGCGTCAGCGAGCGCACCCGCGAGATTGGCCTGCTCAAAGCTCTTGGCGCGCGCCAGCGCAATATCCTGAGTCAGTTTCTTGTCGAAGCTTTGGTGCTGACGTTCATTGGTGGCGTCGCCGGCATGGTGGGATCGTGGCTGCTCACCGTCGTTATTCCGCCGCTACCTTTATATAGCGAGTTCTACAAGACCATGAATCATCAAGGCGACATCTTCCTGCGCGCGTCTCTGAACGTGATGACCACCTCGTTCGTGATTCTTGCATTCGTAGGAATCATCAGCGGATTCTGGCCGGCATTCAAAGCATCACGGCTGGAGCCGATCGAAGCGCTGCGCGCGGAGAATTAAGGTTGTGCGGCGCGGACATTCCTGTCCGCGCTTTTCGTGAAACGCGGAATGCGGTGCGTGCCTCATCCGAGCATTCGACGACTTTCACGGCTACTCTCTTACTTCTGCACCATCGCCTCTTCGTAATGCAGCTTCTCCACGCTGCCGTTATTGGAGTGCAACTCCGAATCCAGACTTAATTTCACTGGGCAGCCCTCCGCGGTCACCCACCACGTGCCCTTTTCAAAGCCGCCAGTGCCCAGCGTCGAGCGGTAAAGCCCCTGTTCAACCGTATCCGCACGAGAGGTGTCGATGGAGTATTTCGTGGTGTCGTAGCCGTTCACCTTCTCCGCGCCTTCGCTCTGGATTACCGACCCGCTTTTCACCAGCGCCACTGCGCTCGACATTCCCGCAATTCCCATCAGCCCGGTCCACGCGCCTTGCCAACCCTGGCTGTCTGATTTCACGCCATGAATCGGGTGTGAGCCGCTAGCATTCGTGAACGATCCATCGATCGTCTGCGGTGTGATGTCCGCTTCCTCGTCGACAGGATACGAGGAATCTTTCTTATAGGAGTAGTGGAAATTGCCCGGCGGATTCTGGATGTGCTCCATCACACAGTTAAGATCGATGCCACGCGCAGTAGACACAGCCGCTTTGGCATCTTTGTTCTCGGCCGACTGCATATCCTTTCTCGCAGATCGCCGAGAATTGCATCCGCACAGGCTAAGGCAGAACAGTGCGGCAATGCCGAGTGTCCACCACATCGAAGACAATTCTTTGGTTTGAGCACCCACGTAGTTCATGGCAGTCATCTCCTTGTCACCGATCCGATGGAGCGCAGACGCACCTGCGCCCAAAAAAGAGGCAGAGATTATCACTCTTTTGCCCACCGTTTTCCAGCGCTGCCGTTGCGCGTCAAGAAAGGCTGGATTGGGCAGAAGGCCACGAGAGCCTGCTCTGAACGTAGGAGGAGGGTCGGCTGCCGTACGCAGGTGTTGAAGGACGCGGGCGAGGCGCCCGCGCCACCAGATCGCGTCCAGCCTAGTGCGTTGCGTGAGGTTTCAAGATGTCGCTTAGTAGATCAGGCTGCGAGTTACGCTCGAGATGCGGATAGCGCTCGCCGCCGTGATAGTCGATGCGCACAGTTCTGAAGTAGTCAGCATTTTTCACGATCAACTCGAGAGGTTCTTTGCTGGTCTTACCGGCGTGCAGTGCATCGTGCAGGGCGTCACCGGTAAATGCGCGCCCGTTGACGGCGATGATCTGCATCCCGGGCAGGATGCCGGCTTTAGCGGCAGGCATAAGCAGGTTGGCGTCCTGTACGACGCCGATCTCGGAGAGTTGAAGTCCCAGTGAAAACTGCGCGTTGATTTCGCGACGGACTTCTTCGTGTGCGCGAATGCCGTCGGGCTTCACGTCCGTGTAGACGATATGCCAGCCGCTTCCTTCGATTCCACCCATGGGCGCGTGCGGCGCGGTTGTCCAGAGAATGTCGTTGAAGAACTTATGCCAGTCGTAGGGTGTGACCTGATTCAAACTCGTTACGATGTCGTCAAAGTTGTACGGCTTGGTACCGGGGACCTGGTTGAGAGGCAGGCTGGGCGGACCGTAGAAGGCCTTGCAGAAGTCGTCGATCGATTTCGCACCGTGCGACTGCTGGCGTATTACGACGTCGACCCAGAGCCAGAGCATTGTGCCTTCGTCGTAGTAGTCGACGCCACGGCGCCAATTGGACCATGAGGTCGGGGCGTCGTAGAGAATCTGCGCGGCTACGGCGGTATCGATAAGCGGGCGCCAGGTGCGGCCGGACTCGACATCGAGTTCCGCGGAGAAGTTCGCGAGATCTTCGCGCCACTGCTCTGGATTGAGCAGACCGCTGCGCGCCGTGAGCACTTCTCCGAGATAGTTGGTGAGCCCTTCGTAAACCCAGAGCAACTCGCCCTTCATGGGAGTGTCGTAGGCGGGCGTAGTGAGTCCGGCGGGACGGCGATACTTTCCATTCCAGGAGTGCACGTATTCGTGCGGAAGCAGAGACGCTTCCAGGCGCTCCTGGTCGTAGTTGATCATGGTGCGCTCGTAGGTACGGCTGTCGTCGGACTCGTGATGCTCGAGTCCGAAGTGGGCAACGTGATCGCTCAATGAATAGAGGAAGTGGTAGTCGCGATAGTGAGTGGCACCGAAAAGTGTGGTGGCTTCGGCGACCAGATTTTTGTAGGAGGTCTCGAGGTTCGGCGGCATCTCGATGGCGGCTTCGCTGTCGGCGGCGATGTCCATCTCGGCGGTTGGAGTCGCGGCCGGCGGAGTGAGACGCACCAGGCGGAAGTAATGCCCACTGATCACGGGAGAGTCGATGAGCGTGTAGAGCGACGCTGGCTTGAATTGGATCGTGTCACCAGACTCGAGAGCGATGGGCAACGCCGTTCCGTATTTCCATCCGGAGGGCAACTTGAGGCTCGCGCGGTAGGTGATCTGATCGGCGGGATAGCCGGCGGGGTAAAGCAACGCCCAATTCCAACTGACGAGCGCGAGTTGTGCGCTAGCGGTGGACCCCGCGCTGAATCCGGTCTCCTGCTCGATCGGAGAAGTGTAGTCGAGTGTGGCTTCGAGTGTGGTCACACCCGCAGGGACATCGACGTGGATGGCGTACATATTGACGTCATCGCGGCGCCACTGAAGTGGCTGCCCATTAGCAAAGAACTTCAAGCCGGTGAGATCGGCAATGGGGCCGGTGGGGCCGTGTTCGCCGGGAATCCATTCTGGATAAAACAAGGTGAGCGGACCGGGCTGTACCGGGATCGTGAGGCGCGAATGAAACAGCCGGCCGGGCGCATCGCTGGCGTCGACGGCGACGGCGATCTCGCCGGGAAAACGCGGCGCGGGAGCGTTCTGTGCGAACACGCTAACGGTCACGACGATGGCAATGACAAGGGAGCGAAGGGCAAACGATCTCATCTGGTTGTGGGCGTCCTCGCGAGCTTCTAGCCATATTAAAAGATACGCTGGGAAAAAGGCGAGAAACTGCCCGATTGAATCGTATTAATAAAGCTGCGGGAGCATCCGGGAGGGGCACCGCAGCTTTGTGAGAGGTCGACTGCACTTAGTGCTTCAGATAGGAGACGTACTGTTTATCGATCTTAAGGATGTGATCGGAAAGCCAGTCGCGCAGGAAAACCATGACATTCAGGGACAAATTTGCTTGTCCCGAGCGGCATTCCTTGTCGAACTCGAGGACCTTGGCAGTGAAGGCATCGTGCCTTTTCTTGTGGTCAGCAAATTGTGGATAGTTAGCGTTGCGCAGCGCAGCTTCTTCGACGCTGAAGTGGTTTTTTGTGTACTGAAGCAAATTGGCGGTTATTGTGCTCATACTGTCACGGCCTTTGCCCTGAGACATGGCTTCGTGAAGGTCATTAATAAGGTTGAAGAGCACTTTGTGCTGATCGTCGAACTGTTGAACACTCACACTGTAAGAATCGTTCCAGGTAAATAGAGGCATTGTAGTCACCTTGATTGCGGCAGCAATCATTCCTATCGGCGGAATGGGCGGAGGCTTTAGCAAAAGGCCGCGAATGCGGGTGATATGATTTTTGCTGACTACGCGCATGCGAGGCATGTTTATCACTTTCGAAGGCCTGGATGGCTGCGGGAAGAGCACGCAGACCGAGCGTCTGGCTGCTGTTCTGCGCGCTGATGGGCACCAGGTTGTGGTGACACGCGAGCCCGGTGGCACACAGATTGGCGAGCAGATACGAGGCCTGCTGCTCAATTCGCGGACGCAGGGGCTAGCGCCGATGGCGGAACTGACGCTGATGTTTGCATCGCGCGCGCAATTGATTCGCGAGGTGATTCTTCCAGCCGTGAAGGACGGAAAAATCGTGCTATGCGACCGGTACACGGATTCGTCTGAAGCGTACCAGGGCGGCGGGCGGCAATTGGGTAGCGAAGCGGTGCTCGATCTACACCAGATCGTATGCGGCGGATTGAATCCAGAGATAACGATCCTGATGGATTCCGAGGTCAAGGCCAGCGTAGCCAGGGCGCGGAAACGAAACTTGCTAGCTGCGAATGGCGGCGGGTCGGATGATGAGAATCGTTTCGAACGCGAGAACACTGCCTTCTTCGAGCGAGTGCACCAGTCCTATCTGGCGATTGCGCGACGTGAACCGAGTCGCGTGTCCATGGTCGATGCGCGGCGAGATGGAGATACGGTGCACCGGGAGATCGTGGAACACGTCAGGAATAAGCTGGCGCAATCGGCGGCGGCGAGGGGTAGCAAGTAGCCAGCTCTCAGCTTGGGTAGCTCGTAGCTTGTCGCTGAAGATCAATCGTGGCTTGATTTATATGCCAAGCCATGGCGCTGCGACGGAATAATTAATGTCATTCTCAGATTTCATTGGCAATCAGGAGACGATAGAGCGTGTGCGCGAGATGCTGGCGCGCGATCGTTTTCCACACGGCGTGATTCTTTCCGGGCCGGAAGGTTCAGGAAAATATCTGCTCGCGCAGATGATTGCAAAAGCAATGAATTGCCTGAATCCCCACCCCAACGATCCAAAAGCGGGATCGTTGGGGGCCCCGAAACCGCCGCCGGGGCCGCTGCCAGATTTTTGTGGGGTGTGCAGCAATTGCCAAGAGATTGCCGCGGCTGACGATTTTGCAACCAAGTTCGAGGAAGCGGTAGAAGCGCGCGAGGGATTGCGGGATGCCGACAAAAAAGAGACACGGATTTTCCTGCAGACACATCCGGATGTGCTGGTGATTCCCCCGGATCCGCCGCAGATGATGATCAAGGTGGACCAGGTGCGGCACGTGATCGCGAACATCTACAAGCGACCGCGGATGGGGAAGCATTCAATCTTTATCTTTACGACGTCGGCGATGATGAAAGAAGCGGCGAACTCACTCCTGAAAGTGCTCGAGGAGCCGCCGGAGTACGCCACGCTGTTTCTACTGACTACGAATCCAGGGGAGTTTCTGCCGACGATTCGCTCGCGATGCATCACGCTGCAACTGGCTCCGTTACCGCCGCAGGAGCTTGAGTCGTTGCTGGCGAAGCGGCGCTTCGACTGGCCGGCGCCGACGAGAGCGCTGGTGGCAAGACTGTCTGGCGGGGCGGTGGGGAAAGCGCTATCGTTCGATCTTGAGACATACACGGCTGCACGCAAAGATGCTTTGATCCTGCTGAATTCGGCGTTGAACGCACAAGATCACAGCGAGCTGTTTCGCACGACGGAAGGATATCGCGCTGGAGCAGAAGGAAAAGCGAAAACCGATCAGTTGCTACGGGCGATGTACTCATTGCTGGAAGATATGCTGTATGTGAAATCGGGTACGGCGGCGCTGGTGCGCAACAGCGACATCGGCACAGAAATCGCGAAGCTGGCGACTGCCGTGGATTTCGAGTGGATCGGGGCCGCGTCGGTGCGACTGGGCGAGGTGGAGTCGGGGATGCGGCGAAATGTGCTGCGGTCGCTTTCGCTGGACGCGTTCGCCGCGGCCATGGAACGACAGCCCGCGTGACCAGCAATTGCCCCTTCAGTCCTGTGATTTCCTGATTTCATCCATTGTGTCGCGCGGCATTGCGACGACCGAATAGCTGTGATACGGTAGCCACAACGCTCGCGCGATAATCCCGCAGTCAGGTCTTGTGGATGCTTCCGCGCAGTCAAATTTCCCGCGGGGGGCACAGGCACTCAGCATGAAAGACGGACTCGATACAACAGCAGTAGGACGGGCACCAGAGCCCGAACCGTTCACCAGTCGGAAATTGATCAGACCATCCCTGGGACGCGGAGAAGCGCGTTCGGAAGGCGCTCCTCCAGAACGTCGCGAGCGGCCGAGCAACGGAAAGCGGACTGCGCCACCGGAACAGACACACGCCGAAAATTTTTACTATCAGAAGCAGATCCAGTCGCAAACGCCGATGGTGGTGGTGCTGCGTGACGGCGAAGAAGTGCATGGCATGATCGAGTGGTACGACCGAATCTGCCTGAAGTTGAATCGCAGCGGCTCGTCGAATCTTCTGATCTACAAGAAGGCGATTAAATACATGTATAAGGAATCGGAAGAGAAGTAGGGCGAGTGGCTTAGTGGCCGGGCGTAGCTGGTAGCTAGTCGCATGTGAAATCTGAGAGGCGAACGCGAAGGCGTTCGCCTTTCGTGTTTGCGTGGAATCCACTCGGCACTGCGCAAGAACTTAGGCATCTTCTACGAGATCATATTTCTGTTTCGACATCGCGATAAGATCGCGTAGACGCCTCATCCAAATACCCGTTCGCCTCCAAGTCAGGCTTTACTAACTGTTCCGGTGCGATGCCGCCGTTGTACTCGATGAGGCGGTTCTTCCATTTCAGAAAATCGGTGATCGACTGCGGTTCGATGCGCACTTCCACGCGGCGCAGGCTCGAAAGCAGGAGGTTCATCTCGTTCATCAGGCCTTCGGGAGTTCGTTGACTGCGCTTATTGGGAGCGACCAGCAGTTCGACTTTGCGCGCGTGATATTCCAGTAGTCCCCAGTTTGGAGGAAGGTCAGCCGCTTCGAGAACGCCCCGAGGCGCGAGATAGAAGCGCTCGCAGCCCAAGGCGATTTTGGGATCGGAGCGCCAGAGCTTGTGCTTATCGGCGTGGAAATCAGAACGAGAAATCTTGCATTCGACGACTACGGAGCGGCAGCGCTTTTTCCAGCCGATGGCGTCGGGCATTTCTCCGGTGCAGCAGGCCTGTTCACTGAGCACGATGCCACATCGGTAGCGGCGAAGCCACTCGGTGGCGACCTGGACTAATTGGGCGTGCGTCATTGAGAGGACAGTAACATGTTGGTGGCGCCGAGAGGTTGTTTAGTGTGGGGCGTAACTGGGTAGCTGGTAGCTCTTGTCGCCGGCGCCTGTGCGGACTAAGCGCGGGCGCGCGTGCCCACGCCACACATTAGATCCCACCCACGCCAAAAGACGGCGAGGGTGGGGCACCCGTAAACTATTCATGGTGCCGTCCTACACTTTGGGCAAGACGATACCGGTCTGCGACTGGTATTTGCCGGCACGGTCTTTGTAGCTGACTTCGCAGACTTCGTCGGACTGGAAGAAGAGAATCTGGCAGAGGCCCTCGTTGGCGTAAATCTTTGCTGGAAGCGGCGTGGTGTTCGAGATCTCGAGAGTGACGAAGCCCTCCCATTCCGGTTCGAAGGGAGTGACGTTCACGATGATTCCGCAACGGGCGTACGTCGATTTACCGACGCACAGCGTGAGGACGTCGCGGGGGATCTTGAAATACTCTACCGATCGGGCCAATGCGAAGGAGTTGGGCGGAACGATGGCGCAATCGGCGGTAAGCGTCACAAAGGAGCGCTCGTCGAACTTTTTAGGGTCGACGATGGTGCTATTGACGTTAGTGAAGATTTTGAACTCGTCTGCAACCCGCAAATCATATCCGTAGGAAGACAGGCCGTAGGAGACCACATGTTGCCGTACCTGCTTCTCGGAGAAGGGGTTAATCATGTCGTGCTCGAGCGCCATTTTGCGGATCCAGCGGTCACTCTTGATAGCCATAGCTCTCCTTTTGACTGCCGGAATGAAGACGGCAGAACTCAGCGATTGAGGCCCTGATCTGCCTCGGGAGCACCTTATTGCGGCTGGAGCATTGGTGCGGGATATTGCAGTGTGAGTCGAGAGTCATCTTACGGAGTAAAGCCCGCATTGACAATGCCACTTGCGACCTTTATTATCAGCAGCTTACAGTATAGCTGCGTACCCTGTGAAAAACTGGGCCCGAGTGGGCCGGCGATGATCAGGGAATTTTCAACTCGCAGAAGCGGCCAAACTGTTCGGCTGGAGACGCTTGTGATCAAGCTGGATATCATCAACGAAGTGGTGACAAAAACCGGGATCACCAAAACCAAGGCGGAGATGGCGGTGGAAACCGTCTTCGAAAGCATGAAGAAAGCACTGGCCAATGGCGACCGCATTGAATTGCGCGGATTTGGCGTGTTCAACGTACGCCCGCGCAAGACAGGTATCGGGCGGAATCCGCGAACCGGGGCTGAAGTCAGCATTCCACCGGGGAAGGCCGTTCGTTTCAAGCCCGGGAAAGAGCTGCAGTCTATCGACTAATTTTGTGCAGGCTGGTTCCGGCGCCGCCAGTGGGGTGCGATGGCGTGCTGTTCGGAACCACTTCCAATCCACTGCACGCCTATCGCGATCCGACCCCATAGCATCTAGAAATTATCCGCATCAAAAGAATCGGGATGTCTGACTCCACCCCATCTGTGCCCAGCTACTACGAACGGCCGATCCCTGTCGACGTATTCGTAGTTCCGCAAGTGCGCCGGCGCTATTGGCTGCACATCGTGCTGCTGGTGCTTACGGTTTTCACAACTCTGGTTGTAGGCGCACGGCTGCAGAACAATTTCCTGGAGAATCGTCCGGCGTTTTCGTTGCCGGAAGACGCGACATGGTCGGCGATGTTTCCGGTGAAGTGGATCGGCGAACATCCCTCGCGGCTTCTGCTGGGAGTTCCGTTCGCCGCCACGCTGATGCTGATCCTTGTGGCGCACGAGTTAGGACACTACCTTTATTGTGTGCGCTACGGCGTGCAGGCCACGCTGCCGTACTTCATCCCGGCGCCGACGTTAATTGGAACTTTGGGAGCGTTCATACGAATACGATCTCCGATACGCTCGCGAGAGGCGCTCTTCGATATCGGAATTGCCGGGCCAATTGCGGGATTTGTAGTTGCAGTGATCGTGCTGTTTGCGGCGCTGCTGATTTCCCCCGCGACGGCAGCGACGTCGCGACCCGACGATATCGTTTTCGGATATCCGCTGATCTTTCACGTAGTGCACTACCTGATGACTTTCGGATCGTCGACGCGCGTGCCGCTGGACGCGGTGCACATGCATCCCATGGCGATTGCGGCGTGGGTGGGTATGTTCGCGACTGCACTTAACCTGCTTCCGGGCGGGCAACTGGACGGTGGTCACATCGTGTATTCCATTTCGCCCAAGGCGCATAAATATGTGTCGTGGCTGACCATCGGCATCCTGATTCCGCTGGCGGTGCGCTTGTGGGTAGGATGGCTGCTGTGGGCGGTGCTTCTCGCGCTTACCGGCTTGCGACATCCGCAAGTGCCAATGTGGCCCGGATTGAGCGCCGGACGGAAGTGGCTTGCGGTGCTTGCGCTGGTGCTGCTGATCCTGACGTTTATACCGGTCCCCTTCGACGGAAGCCTGCTCGACCTCTTTCAATAGATCGCTGTCACGTCGCCTACGAGCCGATCAACAGAGTAGTAGGCAAGGAATCGGTTGGGCTGTTTCGACTCGGGCGTGCGCCCTCGCTCAACATGACAGATCGATTCAGATGCACTCCCAATGTAGACTGGAAGCTATTCTGACAATCGAAGCATACGGGAGAGAACTCCGTGGCGGATAAATCTGCAAAACATAGGCTGGCAGTGTTGGGTGCGGGAAAGATGGGCGGAATCCTGGTGCAAGGATTCTTGAAACACAAACTCGCCAGCCCGAGTGCGATCTGGGCAACGCTGTCGCATAAAGAAAAGATCGCTAAGCGGAGCGCAGACTTGGGCGTGCGGATCGGAACCGACAATCGCGAAGCCGTGAAACACGCGGACGTGGTGTTGGTGTGCGTGAAGCCGCAGACGGTGGGCGATGTTCTGGACGAGATCAAGGAGCAGGTTACGCCAGATAAGGTGGTCATCTCGATCGCGGCATCGGTGCCGACGTCGTTTATCGAGGCGCGACTTGGTGCGCGTGTTCCGGTGATTCGCGCGATGCCGAACACGCCTTCGATTCTGGGTGCGGGCATTACAGGCCTCGCGGCGGGACAAGCGGTGAAGCCGGCGCAAATGGAAGTGGCGCGCCGGTTATTCGAGACGGTCGGCAAAACTGTCGTTGTCGACGAGAAACACATGGATGCGGTAACCGCGCTTTCGGCGAGTGGTCCGGCGTATATCTACATCATTTTGGAATCGCTGGCGGAAGCGGGCGTGAAAGTCGGATTGCCGCGCGATCTGGCGACGCTGCTCGCGGCGCAAACGACATTAGGTGCGGCGCGCATGGTGCTCGAGACTGGAGATCACCCGGCGCTGCTGAAAGACGCGGTGACCACGCCTGCGGGGTGCACGATCGACGGCATCATGGAGTTGGAAGAAGGCAAACTGCGCGTGACGCTGATCAAAGCGGTAGTGAAGGCGACGCAGAGGGCGAAAGAGCTGATGTTCTCGTAAGGCAGTGTCCATGAGACCTCCGGGGCTAACGCGCCGAGGTTCACGAACGGCACGGCGCAGCTGAAGCCGCACCTCTTCAAAGCGCGTGTTTCGTTCTGTTTCCAAAATATTGCAAGCGCGACATTTTCTCTCGTTCTGCGACGCGGTAGGGCTAAAATCCTGAGACCCAGTGCTGGTGCGCCGCGGAGGGAACATGCGCCGAGCGACGATTGTTCTGACCCTGCTGATGGTTCCTGTGTTTCTATTCGCCCAGGAAGCCAGCGTCCAAACCGCAAAGACCGCTGCAAATCCCAAGCCGAGCACAACGGCCCCGGCAAAACCGAAGCTGACAGAGCAGCAGAAGCGTGGCCAGACGCTGCTGGAAGGGGCCGAGGCGAGTGCGGGTGGATTCGAGACCACGTCACGCATTGTGGCGTATATACAGATCGCGCGGATCTACCAGACGAGCGACAAGAAAAAGGCGGTCGACTTGCTGCAGCAGGCATATGACAGTTTGCAGACGCTACAGTTGGACTCACCGAACAAGAACCTGAATCAAACGGTTAAGGAACGATTACAGGAGCAGGTGCTGAATCAGTTTGTTTCGCTCGCGCCAGAGCGCGTGGATGGATTGATCGACCAGATGGATCCGCCCATGCGCATCGCTGCATTGAAGTTCTTGTTACCGTACTACGAAAAGAAAAAGAATGTTGATCGCCCGATTGCTGTTCTGCTGCAGCTCGCTGTCGAGGCCGAGATGCCGTATGACATCGTAAACGATGTGATGGACAAGCTTGGAGCTGCGCATCCTGATCAGATTCGGCAGTTATTCCTGGCCTCGCTTACCAGTTATCAGAATCATGAGCACATGGATCTGTCGCCTTCGACGGATTTCGCCAGCTTGATTGCGAAAGCATTCGGCAAGGTACCCAACGAGAGCGTGGAGACCGCCATCGACGAAGTTCTGTCACAGTCGAAGAAAGCAGACGAGAAGAACTCGGATATCAGCATCAGTCTGGGATTTGAAAAAGGTGCTGTGCAGTTCAAATCGAGTTATGACATGCAGTTGTTCGCGATACTGCCCACACTGGAACAGGTCGATCCTGAAGAGGCGAAGCGTCTGCTGAAAGAAAGCGAAGATGTGAATACCTTCGCGGCGAAATATCCCAATGGGATGAATTCCCTGAGTAAGAACGGACGGCCTGAGTCGACGGGAGTTCGGATCGGAGGTGGTGGAGGCGGAGATACGCCGCCCGCACAAGTTCTCGAGGAGCAAAAGATGGATGCTCTCATGAAAGATGCAGGCGATCATCCGAATGATGCGCTGGCAAATGCCGCAAGGTTCAGCCCAGCCATGGCGGTGATGGCCTACATGGAAATTGCGCGTGCGAATACAAAGAAGAACAGCACGGTGGCAGGCATCGCGTTGGGGAAAGCGCAGGAACTATTGCCGAAGATTCCGCTTCGGGAGCAGATGCCCGTTGTTACGGATATGGCTGGTCTCTACGAGGAGCTCGGGGACAAGGAAAATGCGCAGAAGACAATTGAGCTGGGCACCAAAACCGCCGCTGAGCTGTTCAAACAAGAGACGGACGCGGATGACCCGAACCTGGCGCCGAAAGCATATTGGGTCTCCACGAATGCGTGGAGAAACCTCGTGGATGCCAGCTACAAATTGGATCTTGGAGAGGCGATGACATTGCTCAAAGAGGCTCCAGACGATGAGGTCAGAGCATTTGCGCAAATCTCGCTGGCTCAGCGGCTGCTGGGGAGCTCCAGCCCGGCATTGGACTTCAGCATGACCGCGAACAAGAAGGGCATGATCATGATGAACATGATTACGAGCGACGGTGAAGGCGCGAAATAGGGAGGGACGGATCAACGCGGGCGAGGGTGCCCGTGCCACACAGAAAATGCAGATCCCTCGCCGCTGCGCGGCTCGTGATGACAAAAAACAAAGCGCGCTCGTGGTGACAAAAACAAAGCGCGGCTCGTGATGACAAAAAACAAAGCGCGCTCGTGGTGACAAAAACAAAGCGCGGACAGGAATGTCCGCGCCACACAATCCAACCACCGCAACACACAATCCAACCACCGCAACACACAATCCAACCACCGCAACACACAATCCAACCACCGCAACACACAAACCGCGGCACACAATCGAACCACATTACATCCCAGGCATCTTCATGCCAGCGAGTTTGCGGGCGAAGCTGGCCTTGCCCATGTCTTTGAACATCTTCTTCATCTGCGCGTACTGGCGCAGCAAGTTGTTCACTTCCTGAACGCTGGTTCCGGAGCCACGGGCAATGCGTTTGCGGCGGCTGCCGTTGATCACCTCATGATGATCGCGCTCGTGCGACGTCATGGAGTTGATGATCGCCTCGACACGATTGATCTGCTTCTCGTCGACGTGGTCGGCCATCTTCTGCATATTGGCGAACGGGCCAACACGCGGGAGCATGCCGAGAATGCTCTGGAACGATCCCATCTTCTTGACCTGGCGCAGCTGATCGCGAAAATCTTCAAGGCTGAAGCCATTGCCGGCGAGCGCTTTCTTGGTGAACTCTTCGGCTTTCTTCTTGTCGACCGTCTGCTCGGCTTTTTCGATGAGCGAGAGGATGTCTCCCATGCCGAGAATGCGCGAGACGATGCGGTCGGGATGGAAGGGTTCAATGGCGTCGTATTTCTCGCCGATGCCGACGAACTTGATGGGCTGTCCGGTGACGTGGCGAATAGAGAGTGCAGCGCCGCCGCGGGCATCACCATCCATCTTGGTTAAAACGACACCGGTGAGCGAGAGCTTCTTGTGGAACTCGTCGGCGGACTTGACCGCGTCCTGACCGGTCATGGAATCCGCGACGAACATGATTTCCTGCGGATTCAGCAGCGCCTTCAGCCCCTGCATTTCTTCCATGAGCTGTTCGTCGATGTGCAGACGGCCGGCGGTGTCGACGATGAGGATGTCGCACCCGGTGATGACAGCTTCCCGGCGCGCTTCTTTCGCGAGACGAAGAACGTTCTCGGTATCCGCTTTCTCGAGCTTGCCGACATAGATGGGGGCCTTGACGGCATCGGCGACAACTTTGAGCTGATCGCGAGCGGCGGGACGGTAGACGTCGACCGACACGAGCATCGGGCGATGTCCGCCCTTCTTCAGCCAGTTCGCGAGTTTGCCGGAGGTGGTGGTTTTACCGGAACCCTGCAGGCCGGCCATCAGGACGACGGTAGGCGGCTGCGAGGCGAATTTGAACTTAGCCGTATCCTTGCCGAGGAGCGAGACGAGTTCGTCGCGAACAATCTTCACGATCTGCTCGGCAGGGGTGAGGGCGGTCATTACCTCCTCGCCCAGGGCCTTCGCGCGGATGTGATCGATAAGTTCTTTGACGACGTTGACGTTGACGTCGGCCTCGAGCAGAGCGAGGCGAATTTCCCGCAGGGCTTCGCCGATATTTTCCTCGGTGATTTTGCCCTGCCCGCGCAGGTTCTTGAATGCGCGCTGTAATTTGTCGCTTAGATTCTCAAACATCAGGGACATTATAAATGTTGGCTTCACCGCAGAGGACGCGAAGGACGTTCGTTTTCACCACGGAGACATAGAGGGAATTCTTCCAGAGATGGGTGTTCCAGGATCTGAGTCCGCGCTTTTGTGGAATCCCACCCTAGCCAAAAGAGGGCTAGGATGGGGCACCCGGCGGACAGAAATGTCCGCGCCACACGGATATTAGGCGTCCAGCACGCTGTTTTTCAGGACTTCGGCGGCGCGGGCGGCGCGCCATTCTTTCAGCTTCTGGCCAATGTCCGGCTTCTTCTTGGCAATGATCGAGGCGGCGAAGAGAGCAGCGTTCGCGGCTCCGGCTTTGCCGATCGCGAGAGTGCCGACAGGGACGCCTTTGGGCATCTGCACGATGGCGAGCAGAGCGTCGAGTCCTCCGAGGCTGCTTGAGGGAATCGGAACGCCGAGGACCGGGAGTGCGGTTTTTGCGGCGAGAACGCCGGGAAGATGCGCAGCGCCACCGGCCCCAGCGATGATGACCTCGAGGCCTCGGCTTTCGGCGGTGGCGGCGTATTCCAGAGTCTGGTCCGGAGTGCGATGCGCGGAGAGCGCGCGCACTTCGTAGGGAATGCCAAGTTCTTTGAAGACCTCGCAAGCAGCAGACATGATCTCCAGATCATTCTTGCTGCCCATGAGGATGCCAACTAGCGGTGTGGGATTCGTGCTCATAAGTGAAATAGGGTAAATGAAAGTTGGATAAACGCGAAATCGGGAGCAGCGGACGGCGCGCGTTCGGAATGTCGTTGGCCGAAGATTTGGGAACGATTTCTGGCATGACAGAGAGTAGGGATCCCTCGACTCGGGCGTTCGCCCTCGCTCGGAATGACAGGAGTGAAAAGTTGTTGCCGAGCGAGCAGATTCACCCATACGAGCGATTGCCTGTTCACCCTGCGTAGACGTTCTTCGCGGCTACGACCGTGTTGGAGTGAATGGTGACGGTGTCTTCGACATTGCGGGCGTAACCGCCGGCATAGGTCACCATCAGCGGAATCTTTTTCTCACGCGCAGTGCGGAAGACGAACTCGTCGCGGCGTTTCAGGCCGGGGATGGTCAGATCAAGGCCGCCGAGTTGATCTTCGCGATAGGGATCGGCGCCTGCGACGTAGCAGAGCAGATCTGGCTGGAACTGATTGAGTCCGGAGGTGAGCGCCCTGTCGAGCCAGGAGAGGTAGTCTTCGTCCTTGCAATGATCGGGCAGGTTCACGTCGATCGAAGAAGGTGGCTTCCAGTGCGGATAGTTGTTTTCCTGGTGAAGGGAGATGGTGAAGACGTCGTCGGCGGGAACGTCGCTGGTGGTGAGAGTGCCCAGCGAAGGAATACTCACCTGGGTGCGGAAAGCGATCTGCCCGGGCTCGCTGCGTTGTGGCGCAAAGATGTAGGCGGTTCCGTTGCCCTGATGCACATCGCAATCGATGGTCATGGCGCGCTGAATTTTCTTATCCTTCTGCATGTGTCGGATGGCGACGGCAACATCGTGGATCATGCAGAAACCTTCGCCATGATTCGGAAAGGCATGATGAAAGCCTCCGCCGATGTTGAAGGCGACTCCATCGCGCAGAGCGCATTCGGCGGCGAGGATTGAGCCGCCTGCGGCGAGCCAGAAGGCGTCTACCAGTTCGTAGGAGTAAGGAATCTCCATGAGCAGCTCTTCTTTGGCCGAGAGCGTGCCATTCTGCAATTTGTAGACATACTCACTGGTGTGCACGCGGAGAATGTCGCGATCTTCGGCAGGCTTGGGCTCGAGGAAGTCTGCCGCCTCGGCGACGTGCGACATCAGCAGCCGGTCATGAATGTGACGGTATTTCTCGGCAGGAAAAACATGTTCGCCGATGGGAAGGATGTAGCGATCGCTGTAAACGAGTTTGAAGGGCAGCATGGACGACTAGTGCGAGTCCGACCCATATCTGCCAGAAGCGGGCAGATATGGGGCACCAGAACATAAGAGATTACGTCCATGGTCAGCATTGCGGAAGCGAATTCGCAGATTACGCTGCAGGCGAACGGCATGAGACGCGGGAGGCGGCATCTAATTTTCTGGGGGCAGAGATGGTGACTCAGAGCTGGCACACACAACTCGCGAATGATCGAAAACGGCACAGCAGTTCCACGGCGGTATCCGCAGATGAGGAACGCAGACAAGAATCTCTGGAGTCGATCGCGGGGCCGAAGGGGTCTGAGTCGCCAGAGCCGCAATCTGAATCGTCGACTATGGAACCGGTTGTTGTGGCGGGGGATGAAGGGGATGATACGGCTCCCGAACAGCCTCTCGACGAGCGCGATACTAAGATCCCGCGTCCGATTGTTTCAGTGAACGGGAAGGATGTGGAGAAGCCGGAAGAGAACAAGTCGGCCGCGTAGCGTTCTTTGATTACTCCCACCCACGCCAAAGGAAGGCAAGGGTGGGGCACCCGATCTTCTCCGGATCTCGATCCGCACATCCCTCTATTCCCGCAGCTTATTCAACATAAAGTGTGTGACGCTGCATAGCTGCTACTAATTGTGGTCTCTGCAGCGAATCTGTCAAAACCTACAATCCTGAGAGCTGCTGGAGGTTGAAACCTGCGGAATTGCTGGCTATTCTACGGGCCTCCGCAGTCTATTGGGGTGATTGCTCATGGCGAGTACTGTCTGGAAGGGCCATCTTACGTTTGGCCTGGTTTCGTTGCCGGTGCGCCTGTTCAGTGCGGCGCGCGGTGAAAGCATCAGTTTCAACCAGTTGCATAAGAGCGACAACTCGCGTGTGAAGCAAGTGCTCTTCTGCCAGCTCGAGGATAAGCCTGTGCCTCGCGAAGAACTGGTGAAAGGCTACGAGTACGAGAAGGGCAAGTACGTCGTGGTCGACGAAGAAGAGATCAAAGCGGTTGCGCCTGCGACTTCGCGCACCATGCAGATCCTGGAATTCGTGAAGATGCAGGAGGTGGATCCAGTCTACTTGGACGCTTCTTATTATGTTGCGCCGGATGAAGGTGGGGAGACGCCCTACGCGCTGATGTTCGAAGCTCTGCGAAAGAGTGGATATGCGGCGATCGCAAAAGTCTCGATGCACAATCGAGAGCACGTGGTGGTGCTGCGGCCAGGCTCAAAAGGAATCTTCCTGCACACGATGTACTACGCCGACGAAGTGCGCGCAGTCGATGAATTCCGCACGGATACCAGCCTGATCAAGGACAAAGAGCTGGAACTGGCGACGATGCTGATCAACTCGCTGGCCGCTTCGTTCGAGCCGGCCAAGTATCACGATACGTATCGAGACAATATCAAGTCGCTGATCGAAGCCAAGGTGCGAGGCAAGCAGGTGGTGCAGCCGACGACCGTCGAGCATCGCGCGCCCGTCATTAATATTATGGACGCGCTGAAGCAGAGCCTGGATCAGATGAAGAAGAAGCCGGCACAGTCTGTAACCGAGGAAGCCGCACCTGCTCCTGCGAAGAAAGCTGCGAGCGGAAATGGAAAGCGCTCGCGCAAAACAGCGAGCGAAAACGCATGAGCGCGAAAGAGAATTGCGAGAACACGAAACTCGTTGGCTACGATCCAACGGGTGAGTCCGCGGTGCTGTGCAACGAGCGCGGCGAATATTGCTCGGAATGCGAGATGGTGCTGTGTCCGAGCTGCCATGCAGAAGTGGCGAATCATGCAATCTTGTTGAAGAAGCCGCCAGCGCGGGTGGCTTCCGAAGTGGAGCGCGAGATTCGGAAGTCGCGTTAGCGATTTGCTGCTATATTCTGGCGAGCCTGGGAAATGCAGATGCCTCGCTGCGCATCCGGTGCTGGGGCAGTCGTAGGAATCGAGCGGCTGCGGACGAACGCGGACGTGGGCACCCGCGCCACCTGATCACTTCTCTCACTGCAGTTCGTCGAGGATTCCATTCAGTGGGATACGAATCCAATCTGGACGATTCTCCAGTTCGTAATCAACTTCGATGAGCGCTTTCTCGAGCGTATAGGCTTGCAGGAGCGCGGCAATTTCCTGAGGAGTGGCAGGAATAAATCCGGCAGTGCCCGCGGCCCTGAGATATCCACGCAAGAAGAGGGCGCTGACCCACTGATACCAGGATTTTGCCCATCGTTCCAGCTGTGGATGGCTCTCGCTTCCGGAGACGATTCCGGGTACATGATTGAAGAGCACTGCGTGAGAGACATAGTGGAAGGAACGAATCATGCAGGCCACGTCGCGAAAAGCGGAGCGCTTAATGCGGCGTTCACTCATTGGCTTGCTGGTATCACCCTCGAAATTCTGAACGAGGAAATCTCTGCCGGTGTAGAGGACGTTCCCGAGGTGATAGTCGCCGTGATGGCGGATACGGGTGCAGGAAATGCGGGTATCACGGAGAGCTAACATACGCGAGCGCAGGAGCGATTCGCGCTCCAGAACAGCACGTGCTTCCGGCTGAGCGATGGCGGGAAGAGCGCCGACGTTAGCGCGTAAGGCGTCGAGAGCGCGACTCATCTGCGCGATCATTCCATGGAAGATGCCGAGCCGGTAGAACTCGGTAAATGGTTCAGGTGCGAAGTCCGTGATGTCAGGGCGGCTGCTGAGTGCCAGATGCAATTCCGCAGTGCGCTGGCCCAGCAATTCGGGGCTCTCGCCATGTCCTCCAAGGAGCTCGGCCATTATCGGAGGGATTGGCGCATTCAACAAGCTGAGAGGCGTGCCGGTGACGAGATCCTTCAGTCGCGGATCATGCTCACCAATCGCAAGTGCGCGTTCGAAGTACAGGCCCAGATGGTCGAGAGTGTAGCTCCAGGCATTGGCGGCGTTGGGAACATAGCTGTTCAGAACCGCCAAGGTGGTGACTTCGGGAGTTTCGTCGATCACGCGGCGATATTCGATGGCTCCCAGAGTGAGCAGAGCATTCTGAAAATTCGTGTTATTGACGAGAAACTCGCCAATCTCGCGATCGGGATTGATGCCCGGTTCTACCTTGCGATAGAGCTTAAGAGTGAAGTCATCGCCCAGCTTGATAAACGTATCGCGCCCGATGGTATTTGCCTGCGGTTCGAGAGGCGATCGGACGGCGCTCCATGCCTTGCGGAACGCGCGGGTGTGACTGCCGAGCAGTTCCCCCTGTTCTCCCTTGATTCGCCGTCGCCGAACGACGGCCTTCAGCAAAGCATCGCTGAAATTTCGGTCGAAGATTGCACCATAAAGAATGGCGGGTGTTTCAGGAAGTCCTTCGATCCGGCAAAGGATATTCTGGGGCCGGTCGCGGAGAACAGCCTCGGCATTTTCGCCAGTCACCAGGGAGAGAGGCGCGACATAGGTTTCTGGATCGCCATCGCTGAAATCGACATGAATCAGGAGAATGTTGGCGGTGGTGTTGGGTAACGGAATTACCTCGTCAACGGCCACCTGTCTTATCGTGCGGTTTTTCGGGAACCAGGTGCGTGTGCGCAAAATGCGGGCAAGAATGCGCGAAAGAGCGCGACGCGTCCCGCTAGAGAAGACGTTAGGAGGTTCAACGGTGATGACAGGCAAATGGTCGGCACCAGTCACAGCCAGCGTTTCTTCGCTAGGCTCCTGAGGCTGCAAGTGGAACCATTGGAATGCATGCGGACCGAGCGAAAGGGTATATGGCCCATCGCCAACGGCAGGGAAGCGGGTTCGTCCAAAAATTTCAGTAGGGACAGAGCCGGAGTGCTTGGCTAAATCGAGCTCGGCAAATTGCGTAAATCGAGAAAGATTGGCGACAACCAATATCGTCTCGTCTTCAAACTGGCGCACGAAGGCCAGGACCTTGCGATTGTTCGGGAAGAGGAGTTCGAAAGTACCTCGACCAAAAGACGGGTGCTGCTTGCGTTGGGCGATCATTCGCTTCATGTACCAGAGGAGCGAGTGCGAATTGTTCTGCTGCGTCTCGACGTTGATCGCTTCGTAGTGATACTCGGGATCGATGTTCACGGGCAGGTAGAGCTTTTGCGGATTGGCGCGCGAAAACCCGGCATTGCGATCGGGACTCCACTGCATCGGAGTACGCACACCGTTGCGATCGCCTAAATAGATGTTGTCGCCCATGCCAATTTCGTCGCCGTAATAAACCACCGGGGTTCCGGGAAGCGAGAGCAGCAGGGCGTTCATGAGCTCGATGCGGCGGCGATCATTTTCCAGCAACGGAGCTAGGCGCCGGCGAATGCCGAGATTGATACGCATCTCGCGGTCGTGCGCATAGGAGCGGTACATGTAGTCGCGCTCTTCGTCGGTGACCATCTCCAAAGTCAGCTCATCGTGGTTCCGCAAAAACATTGCCCACTGGCAGTTGTCCGGGATCGGCGGAGTCAAGCGCAGGATTTCGGTGATGGGAGCACGGTCTTCCATTCGCAGCGCCATGAAAAGGCGCGGCATGATGGGGAAGTGAAACGCCATGTGGCATTGGTCGCCCTCGCCGAAATAGGCGACGGCATCGTCGGGCCACTGGTTCGCTTCAGCCAGCAACATCCGATCACGATATTTTTCATCGACGTGCTTGCGAAGATCCCGGAGCGCGGCGTGAGTTTCAGGTAAGTTTTCGCAGTTGGTGCCTTCGCGCTCAAAAAGATAAGGAACCGCGTCCAGGCGGAGGCCGTCCACTCCCATGTCGAACCAGAAATCGACCGCGGCGAACATGGCTTTGCGGACTTCCGGGTTGGCCCAATTCAAATCGGGCTGATGCGAATAAAACCGATGCCAATAGTAGGCCTTGGCGACGGGATCCCAACTCCAGTTGGAAGTTTCAAAGTCCTTAAAGATGATGCGCGCGTCGCAATATTTGTCAGGTGTTTCGCTCCAGACATAGAAGTTCCGCCAGGGGCTACCCGGGGGCGCATGGCGCGAACGCTGAAACCAGGCGTGCTGGTCAGACGTGTGGTTTAGCACGAGTTCGGTGATCACCCGAATTCCTCGCGCATGCGCTTCCCGCAGAAATTTCTGAAAGTCCTTCAATGTCCCATAGGAAGGATGAACATTGGTGTAATCAGAAATATCGTAACCGTCGTCCTTAAGAGGAGACGGGCAAAATGGCAGGAGCCAGATGGCAGTCACGCCGACATCTTCAAGGTAGGGGAGTTTCTGGGTAAGGCCTCCGAAGTCGCCGATTCCGTCGGTCACGCTATCGAAAAAAGCGCGCACGTGGACTTCATAGATGATGGCGTCTTTGTACCAGGTAGAGCTTGCAGGCAATGTCATGAAAGCGTTCGAGAACTCAAGAACAGGATGAACTCGTCACTATACTGATGCAAATTCTAAGCTGGTCGTAGCAAGTTTTAGGCTTCCTGGCGGCGGAAATGGGACGAGCAAGGCGGCAGGCGAAACTGGAAAGTAACCATTTCTGCGCAACGAAAGTCTCGCCAAAACGTCGAATAGGTCTACAGTTCACAGTACCGGCAGGAGGCAAGACGTGGGCAGGCGGTTGTTGATCGTTGACGACGACGCCCGAGTGACGGAGCTTTTGTCCCGCTACCTTGCTTCGGTGGGATACCTAACATCTTGTTCGCTGGACGCCGCGACCGCAATTCAACTGATCAACGAGCATGAGTTCGATCTGCTGGTGGTGGATTCTCTGCCCAATTTCGCCAGCCGGGAAGTAATCAGCAAATTTCGCCAGAAGTACAGCAAGGCGCCGGTAATTCTATTCACCGGGAATGTAAGTTCCGAGGCGCTCCGGGTGGCCTTCGACGCAGGCGCTAATCTTCTACTGGAAAAGCCACTCGGAATGCCGGAGTTCAGCAAAGAGGTGGAGCGGTTGCTGGCGAATACCGTGGATAAAGTGTCGCAAGCCTGAAATCAAGCGGGTCTGCTTCGCGCTACCTCTGAGAGAGTACTTCGCGATCACGGTTGATCAGTCCCAGGAGAAAAGGAACTGAGATAGGGGATTTAGCCGTGGGTTTGCGGATGTCGCTCCGGAAACATTTTCTCCAGTGCGACCCAAAAGCCACTGTTCTTTGTGGTCCTTACAGCGTTGCTGTCGAATGCGACCAGTTTGAAGGGTCCCTTTTCGCGCGGCTTCCCGGGCCTGAAATTTGCTGGAACGTAAAAGGCAATCACGCGTGCCATGAACCTGCTCCGTTGCTGAACTGAGTTCCCATCCATGAATGTAGTTCCGGCTCGAAACGGCCACTGTGATGAAAAAGCCCGCTGGTTGTGACGTTTGAACAGCGATCTAACTGGGCGAGTTTCGCTTGAAGAGAGCGCGCAGGTCGATTAGCGTCATTTTCGGAGGATTTTGTTTGAATGAAAGCGATCGGTGGGTTGCTGGTTGTGCTACTGCTGGCGGGCAGTGCGTGGACGCAAGAGATCCTAGTCGCGGCTGCCGCAGACCTGAACCAGGTGCTACCGGTGATAGCCGAACGCTTCGAGCGTCAATCAGGAAACCGGGTAAAGCTCTCGTTCGGTTCTTCGGGAAATTTCTTCGCACAGATTCAGAATGGTGCGCCCTTTGACGTATTCCTTTCCGCTGATATGGATTTTCCCAAACGACTGGAAACAGCAGGCCTGACGGAACCGGGATCGCTCTACGAGTACGCGGTGGGAAAGATTGTTCTGTGGGCGCCGAATGGGCCGGCTCTCGACGTAAGCCAAGGGTTGCCGGCTCTGCTGGATGCGCGGGTGCGAAAGATTGCGATCGCGAATCCGGTGCACGCGCCCTACGGAAAAGCGGCCCTGGCGGCGCTTCAACACGAGCAACTCTATGAGCGAGTGAAGGACAAGCTGGTGCTAGGAGAAAACGTTTCGCAGACGTTTGAACTGGTGGAGAGTGGTAATGCCGACTTCGGTATCGTCGCGCTGTCCCTGGTTATGGCGCCAAAGGTTAAAGACACTGGCAGATTCTTCGTGGTGCCCCCATCAAGCTATCCCCCGATTCAGCAGGGCGCGGTTGTGATTCGTTCGTCGCAGCACAAAGACGCCGCCAAGGCTTTCATTGCGTATCTAAAGCGGCCGGAGACAATCACCTTGCTGAAGCAGTACGGGTTCGAAGTGCTGGGGAGCAAATGAGTGGCTCACCGTGAGAGCGATCGGCCGCGCAAGCGTTTGCAAGAGTGAACGAACACGATCGTCAAAGATGTGAACAGGAACGCGCATTGCATGAAGAAGCTGAAAAGCTTCGCTGACATTGCGTGTTAAGACGTGATGCTTGCTTTAACGGCCGAGTATAGGATTTGACCCAAGAGGAAGCGGCCGTTTGCGTTTGCTATAATCAACACTGCGGCAAAGAGGTTCCTGTCTGCGCAGCTTAGGCGCGGCCGCACGTGTCGGGGAGTGGCTCAGCCTGGTAGAGCACCTGGTTCGGGACCAGGGGGTCGGAGGTTCAAATCCTCTCTCCCCGACCATCGTTTCGAAAACGATCTCATCTTGCTGAAAACGTTAGTTCAAAATTCTTATCTGTCAGCAGCAAAGTTCTAAGATCGTCCTCCAGCGCTGACCAACTTTTTGGCCTTTCAGATTCAGAGGCTTACGAGCCCACCGATACCGCGCTTATGAACTCCGGCCTTTGTAACTTACGATAAGGGCTGTTATCACTCGTTGAACAAGCACAAATGAACGTTAACCGGAACACACTGGCCAATACCATTGTTTATTCACTCGGAACCCGCTGGTAGACGCGAACGTAATCGACATCGTTAAATTGCGGGAAGACGGTGGTGTCATCAGGATTGCCCGGCCACTGACCGCCGACGGCCGTGTTCAGGATCAGGTAATGCGGCGTATGCGGGATGCCAGTGACCGTTGTGTGGATGAGCTTGGCGTCCACATACCAGCGAATTGCGTCAGGTTCCCATTCCAGCGCGTAAACATGGAAGTCCTTGGTGTAGTCGTCGTCGCCGCGCCAAGTGCCGGAGCTTGACTTCTTTTCCCCCTTGAACGTGTAGTAGTGCAGCGTGCCGTAAATGACGTTCGTCTGATGGCCGAGGAATTCCATGATGTCGATCTCGCTGTACCACGGCCGTTCTTCTGGAATCAGGGCCTCGTTGCCCGCGGCAACAGTTTCTGCCATGAGCCGCTCCATGGGCCAGTCCCGGTTCTGCGGATACAACCAGTACGCGGGCCACATTCCCTTGCCACCTGGCAGTTTTGCGCGAATCTCGAAACGCCCGTAGGTCGCCGCGAACTTGTGGCTCGTGTCCACGCGGCCGCTGGTGTAATGCATGCCGCCGTAGTCACGCTTACGGCTGCGCATCCGGAGACAGCCGTGCTCGAGATAAACTTCGTCGCGGACGTAATACTGCAACTCGTCGTGCTTACTCTGCTCGCGGACCACGACGTTCCACTTCGCGGGATCGATACGCTTTCCTTCGAATTCATCGCGCCATACAAGCCGCCAGCCGGGACGCGCCGATGCAACGCCGGTGTTCGGTGTGGATTCGTTCTTCGTGTCCATCGGGATCTTGCGGGAAGATTTCGATTTCTGTTCGGCGGGGAGAGTCCCGCCGATCAGGAGGACAACGAAGGCGAGTGCGACAGCGCGACACAGCGCACGCATAGAACTCCTTTTGTCCGGTCGATGACCGTTCTCAAACCGAGTAGAAATCAACGCGAGAGAGATGTCGAGCATGGCGACAAGTGAGAAGATATCTGAACGCCGTATGCCACACTGTGCGTGAAATCCCCTTAGGATAAGTTACATTCCTTCATCGCACGGCAAACGCTTGATTTTCAGGCTGAGAGCTGCAGAAAAGTTCGAAAATCGTTTCTAAGGCCGACCAATAAACCCGCTTTCAGCATTCAGCTGTTGGCTGTCAGCCAAAACTCTTCCAGAACAAATGCAAGGTCCCTCGGCTCCTGGCCACGCGATCCAAATGCGGATCGCGAGAGAAACGGCGGACCAGTCGCTCGAAATGACAAACAGTGATCTATCCGCACTACACAAGGTGGCGACGGGGTGCGTATGAATGCTCTATTTCCTATTTTGGGAGATCCGGGGTACCCCCTCCCCCCACCCTGTCCCGCATTTTAAAGGACTTACAGGCACGGGATAAGGCTCGTCCCGGCAAACAAAGGACTTAGTCCGTGTCGTCCCGTAAAACAAAGGACTTACGGGATCCTTCGGCTCCGCTCAGGATCTCGGCAGTGGGCTCGGACGCCCACTGAACGCCTCGACTTAGTCCGTGTCGTCCCGTAAAACAAAGGACTTACGGGATCCTTCGGCTCCGCTCAGGATCTCGGCAGTGGGCTCGGACGCCCACTGAACGCCTCGACTTAGTCCGTGTCGTCCCGTAAAACAAAGGACTTACGGGATCCTTCGGCTCCGCTCAGGATCTCGGCAGTGGGCTCCCAGTGAGCTCGGACGCCCGCTGAACGCTTCGACCTCGCCGCGCCCGGCATGACAGATCGTGGCTAAAGAGCCCAGCTCTCCCATTCGACGTTCTATAGCTATTGTGACAAATTCCAGGGGACCTACTGGACACTTTCGCGAAGTTTATATTGTGCGCATTTTCATCGGCATACGAGGAAAACAGGGCTAGAGGAGGGCTTGACAAGTTTTGCGAGCGAGCCGAGATTCATGCGAGTGCATGCCACAAAACGTGAACGAGCAGCGGGAGAACGTTGTGCGCCAGTTCAAATACCCCACTCAAGCCAACGGAAGGCTTGAATGGGCCACCCGTCCTGTATCTCAATCGGATAGGACAATAAGCATGTTCTCGATCAGTTTTTCCGAAGAACCGTTGGAGTATCCGTACGACGACCCAAGCGTCCCTGCGGCCGCGGGCAGTTTAGTTTTGGGCAAATGCACAGAGGACTTTTTGGCCAATTTAGGCGTGTGGGACAAACCCGATTACAAGTCTCATTGGACACGCCAGTTACGGGCCGTTCTCGCCGGAGACTCTAGGGTTGCGCTGATTGTGTCCTATAACGATCCGAAGGCATCCACGAACCTTGAGATCTGGCGTCTTTATCGCGACGAAGATTGGGTTCGTTTCCAGAATCAGCTCCTTCCCTACAGCAGCCTCCCTCCTGACTTTAATGTGTCAGACATAGATCGTTACATAAAGGCAAGAGTTGTTACAGATGAAGACGGAAACCGAATTTCTGAGTGGAATGTACATATTCGCGATATCGAGGTGTTTCTGCAGCGCTCGCCGGAATTGTGAGCGCCTACCGAATGGCCAACGCTGCCGGACAGAGCACCAAACAGACGAAGCATTTCCTAACATGCTGAATCCGTTATGCCGAGAGACGGCAAGGGGCCGCTGGCAAGTCGACTTGGAGAAGCCGTTCAAGCACAGCAGTCGTTCACCAACCATCGATGCGTTCCCAACAGCAACCATGATTCTTCCATGCGAAAATCCCATCTTCACGGGATGCGAGGGCGTCCGATCATTCCATCGGCCTGACCAGAGTCGACCAGGGCCACCAGCGGCCTGTTCTCGATGCGAACTATCTCTGGATATGCCGTGTGGATATGCAAGATCGACCATTCTGCGTTACCACATGCATCGATGCGATCAGCGACGGCGACGCCAGTTGCCCGATAGAACTTCTCCGCTTCCCGCTTAAAGCTGGTTATCAACTTCTAAAGGCGAGCTTAGTGACAAAGTTCTAAAATCGTCCTCCAGCCCCGACCCATAAAAACGCTTTCAGCATTCAGCTGTCGGCTCTCAGCCAAAACACTTCCAAAACAAACGCAAGGTCTCTCGGCTCCTGGCCGCGCGATCCAAATGCGATCGCGAGAGAAACGGCGGACCAGTCGCTCGAAATGACAGGCATCGATGTTCTCCCCGGGTGTGCAAACGCTGTGCCCAAGTGTACGGAGCCGCCCCGATAGAAATCCTAGAGGTATACTGCTCGCGATGCCCAACCAGCGCTCAGTATCACTGACGAAGGATCCCGTAACCTGGCTCTACCCGCCGATCGAGCCATACAACACAGGCCGTTTGAAAGTCTCACCCGTCCATGAGATTTACTTCGAGGAGAGCGGAAACCCGTCCGGCAAGCCGGTGGTTTTTCTGCACGGCGGTCCCGGTGGCGGATCTGATCCCAAGCAACGCCGGTTCTTTCATCCCGAAAAGTACCGAATCGTTAATTTTGACCAGCGGGGATGCGGCAAGAGCACACCATACGCCTCGCTTGAGACGAACACGACCTGGGATCTGGTTGCCGACATTGAAAAACTCCGCGAGCACCTCAGTATCGAGCGCTGGCAGGTGTTCGGCGGATCCTGGGGCTCAACCCTCGCCCTCGCTTATTCCGAGACACATCCTGATCGCGTTACGGAGCTCGTCCTCCGTGGTATCTTCCTCCTCCGCAAGCAGGAGATCGATTGGTTTTATCAGCGCGGCGCGTCGGTGCTGTATCCGGACGCTTGGGAGCCGTACCTCGCCCACATCCCCGACACCGAGCGCGGGGATATGCTTTCGGCGTATCATCGCCGGCTGACTAGCGACGATCCAGCCGTGCGACTCGCGGCGGCAAAGATATGGAGCGGATGGGAGGGCGCTACCTCGAAGCTCTTTCCTGATGCCGACTTCACCAGCCACTATGAAGAGGATGAGTTCGCGCTCGCCTTCGCCCGTATTGAGGCCCACTACTTCGTAAACAAAGGGTTTCTCGACCCTGACGATCAATTGCTGCGGAACGCTTCACGGATTCGACAGATTCCTGGCGTGATCGTGCAAGGTCGTTACGATGTCGTCTGTCCCATGGAGAGCGCATGGGCGCTGCACCGCGTGTGGCCTGAAGCCGAGCTCATCATCACCCCAGATAGCGGTCACAGTGCCTTCGAAGCGCCAAACAGTCGTGCCCTGGTCGCGACGACTGACAGGTTCGCCGGCTAGTGTGACCTTGCTGGCGTGTCGCTGAAAAGAATCCTCTTCAGGCACCGCTCACCGCTGAAAGGTTCGCGCGCAACTTCCATGAGAGTTCAGGTGGCTGGAACGCGGGCACCATCATCGTCTTTATGATCCTACGAGGAACCTGCAGAACAGAGCCGGCTCTTGCGCTTAGCCGCGGTTGACAAGCGCTGTCGAGTCGCGGAGCACCAGGCTGGTCTCGAGCACATACTCGGTGCCATGTTCGGAAACTTCTTCACGCTCTAGTTCGGTCAGCAGTGCATTGAAGGCAAGGCGTGCCAGTTCGGTTTGGGACATGCGAACTGTCGTCAGCGGCGGCAGGACGAATTGTGCGAGATTGATGTCATCGAAGCCGACCAACGACAGGTCTCGTGGAATGTTCAGACCTTCTTCATGACATTTGTGCATAACGCCCAGTGCTGTCATGTCATTGGAGCAAACAATCGCCGTGGGACGATTTGGTAACGAGAGCAGCGATTGCGTGGCTCTGATTCCTCCCTCGAGCGTGTGATCGCCTTCTACGATCCCGCCCTGAAGTATCTTGAGACCGATCTCGTCCATAGCCTGTTCGAATGCGGTTCGGCGCGCCTTTGCCGACTTAAGTTCAAGGGGGCCGGAGATGAAAGCAATCTTTTCGTGTCGAAGCGCTGCCAGATGTTGTACCGCCTGACGGATCCCTTTCAGATAATCAATTCGGATATTGCCGATCCGCGGCCGCTTCGGTCCGACGTCGACAAAGACAAGCGGCACATTCCTCAATTCGCGGTCTTCCAGCAGCAGGTCTTCCATTCCGAAAGTCATCACCGCGACGCCATCCACGCGCCTTTCGGTCATGCGCCGGACGGAGATGTCCATGCGTTTGGGATCATGAACTGTGGATACCAGCAAGATGTCGTATCCATGCTCGACTGCGATGTTCTCGAAAGCCTGGATGATCTCCGGGAAGAAGGGATTGGTGATATCGGAGACGACGAGCCCCAGAATCTGGCTGCGTCCAGACACAAGTGCGCGCGCCTGAATATTAGGGCGATATCCTGACTGTTCGATTACCTTCCAGACGCGCTTTGCAAGCCGGGGATCCACCGTCGAGATACGGTTGATCGTGCGCGAAACCGTCGCCGTCGATACTTTAGCGCGTTTCGCAATCTCTCGAATGTTCATTAATGGCTTCACCATTCTCTACCTGGTTCGACTGCGGCATCGGTTCCTTCGGTCAGGAGTTCCCCGCATCGATCTCGTGGTATACCGAGTACCGTTCGTGGACGATCGATGATAAAGGCACAAACGTTACACTCTGATTTTGCGCAACCGTGCGAAACGTTAGCTTTCCGTTTGCTTCGAGCCAACTTGCGGGGTCTCCGACTTTGCCCTTCAACAGCAGCATTGGAGCAGGCTCCTGTTTTTCTTGTGCCGCGAAGTGCCGATACCATTTGTCCTGGGACTCTTCTTCGAATCGAGCTGCCAAAACCAGCGGTCCGTACATCGCCGCCTGCAGATTCTCTTTGTCCGGCGTGGGCGCGGCATGCAAGTGCATAGGGAGGGTTAACTCGACGCGATCGCCACTCTTCCACGGTCCGCGTAAAACAAGATAGCTACCCGGATCCGCGAATGCGGAAACCGAACGCCCATTCACCTTGACGCTGCCGCTCTTAGCCCAGTAGGGGACACGTAACTTCAAGTCGATATTGACGGGTTTGGCTGCGGAGATGAGCAAGGTAGTGCCCTGCTCCTCGGGAAATGAAGTTTGTTGGGTCAGACGAAGGCCTTTTTCCGGCCAATCCACCTCTGACGCAATATAAAGGTTCACGATGATGGAATCATCGTTGCGGAAGTAGATAGTGTCCGTCAATTTCGCAAATTCTTCGGCGCCTGTGCCATTGCAGCACCAGAACGAATCGAAGGGTTTCGCGTAAATCTTGGAGTAGCCGCTTCCAAGCGGCAGGTAATAGACCGTTGTGCCTGTCGCTGGATCAATGGTACCCATGCGGTGATTGAAGAGCACACGCTCGTAGTAGTCCATGTACTGAGCCCGTGGCGACCAGCTGAACAGGTGTCGCGTCAGCTTCATCATGTTGTAAGCACAGCAGTCTTCGGCGGTCTGTGAACTCAGTTGCGTTGCGAGGACCCCCGGATCCGATCTCCACAACTCGAAATTGCTGGTTCCGCCGGTGCAGTAAGAGCGTTCGCTGGTAACCTCATTCCAGAAATAATCCGCGATGTTCCAATAGCGCTTGTCCCCAGTTAGCTCGTACAACCGGGCGGCGGCGATCACTTGGGGAATGTGCGTATTGACGTGCAGTCCTTTGAGTTCGTCGCGGTGCGCCGCGAGTGCGTCGAAGAACCACTTCTTATCGAACCGCTGCGCCAGTTGGAGATACTCGCGTTTCCCGGTCACGCCGTAGAGGTTGCTCAGCACCTCGCCCATGCCACCGTATTCCACGAGGAGGACGCGCTGCATCTGCTGATCGCTCAACGGATCAGCCCAATTGCGGACCCATTGCGCCATCTTTTCAAGCGTTCCCAGCGCCTGTTCGTTTCCGGCAAGCATGTACATGTCGAGATGGCCGGCCATGATCTTGTGCATGGTATAGAACGGCGCCCAGACGTTGACGCCATCGCGCAAACGATCGAACAATTCCTGCGGGAAAGCGCTCAGATAGCCGTTCTTGAACTGCGCCTGGCACTTTGCGAGTTCCGCAACCATCACGTCGCCATTACGCCTCAGTTCCTCATCGCCCGAACTGGCATACGACAGCGCACAAGCAGACAAGTAGTGCCCGCCCGCGAAGTGGCCACGCAACTCGCAATCGGGTTTTTCCCAATCGCCCAAGGGCTCTGCTGACGAGGGCAGTCCGGCAGTAAGTCGAAAAGTATGAAGCAGCCGGTCTGGAGGCAGGGTCTTCAAGTAATGGCGATTAGCTTCCGCGGCCGTACCGAAGGGCCCAGGGGCGAGCCGCACATTCTTCATCGGAAAGGGAACGGCTTGCAACGAGACAACCTCGCGATTGATCGGCTTTGCGGCTGATGTTGAAACTGCTTTCGGCGACTCTTCCTGCAGTGCAAATGTTCCAACTGGAAGAACGGCGGCTGCGCCGGCAACAGCGGCGGTCGCTACGAATTGGCGACGGCTGATTTTCTCCAAGATGAGTCTCCTCTACGTTGCCCCTCATTGGCAGCTAAAGTTTTTGGCATCTTCTGTGTTTCCTTGTCCGCTGTACTGGGCGTGTTTGGGATATGCGCACAAAGGACGACTGCGGCCGGGAAATGCGCGTCCCGTCGCCATTACAGCGTCCGGCGCAACTCCGTGCTCGACCCAAGTCACTACCGCGCCCAGCATGTCAAACTGGTCGAGGGCCGGCCCACCGCCGCAGTGGCCCATACCCGGCACCAAAAACATCCGGCTCCAGTCACGAACGTTATCTGCGCCGCCGTTCGTCGCGGCCAACGACTTGTAGTACTCGAGCGTATCCAGCGGAGAGAACCACGGATCGCTGTCTCCGTGGAAGAAGAGGATCTTGCCGCCGTGACCAGAAAACGTCGACAGATTTGTCGAGGCCGGCTCGACCAGCGGATCGGAGGCATGAAGCGCTTCTTTATCTACATCGATTACCGTTGCTGTCGGATAGGGACCGAAGAGCCCGTTGGCTCGGAGTGTAAGTAGCCCAGGAATAGGCGTGGTCGATGCGATACCTGCATCGTAAAGAAATCCCGGATAAACTTGCGTGCCATAGGCATTCTTTGGTCCTGCAAAGGCCTTTTTAATAGCCGCAAGCTTGTCAGCCGGAATGCAAGCATCGGTCTGGCCGCTTTTACAGGCGAGCACGGCGGGATCGAAATTGCAGCCCACCGGGTCGAAGATCATGCCGTCCGCCACGCCGTCCTTGGCATCGCACTGCTTCATCAATGCGTCCATGAACAGTTTGCGGTCGCTATCGGTCATGAACTTTTCGATCTGTGGCTTTCCCGACGCATCTTTGGGGGCGGCCTGGTTGTATGCCACGGGAATCCATTGGCTGATCGCGAGATTCGATAATCCCGTACGCATGGCAGGGTCGCCGGAAACGATGCCATTGAAGACCGTTGGATAGCGTTGCGAAAGGATCATGCCTTCGCGCCCACCTGTTGAACAGCCCACGAAATACGAGTACGTCGCCGGTTTCGCATAGTAATGCGCGATGATCTGCTTTACGACTCCCGCTACTTCGGCGTTGGCAAGATAGGCGAAGTCGAGGAAGGCCTGCTGATCGCGCATGAAGGAGAAGTCGAAGGGGCCGGTCTTCGCCCTATGTCCTGTATCCGTGCTGGCGACTGCGAAGCCGCGCGTCAGCGCCGGTTTGTCGCCCGCGTGGGATGCGCCGAGGGGATAGGCGACGAAGCCATTCCCACCGCCTCCCCCTTGCATCATGAAGTCGCCATTCCACGCTTCCTTTGCGGGCAACGCTACCGCGAAACCGATTCCAAACTCTTCACCTCCGACACCTTTGCGGCGATTGATCACACCATCCACGCGACAGTGCGCTGGTAATGGGCCGATGCTCGGAAGACCAGGGAATGGAGGCGGAACGGTGGTCCCGGCTGGGACAGATGCGGTTTTGGTGATCTCGACGCTATCGATCTTAAGATTGGCCAAGTCTCCGCAGGAGTTCGTCGATTGTGCCCCTGCGGCAATCGACGCACACGCCATCAAAACCAAAACGAGCAGAACCTTCGGTTGCATGACGAAGTGCCTTCTTTCCGTTACGAAAATTACAAGAACGCTGGCGACGACGTTTATCCAAACAAGAGCAGGCAAATCAATCAGTCGCTGCCAGCAGCGCGTTCTGCGGGCAGCGATTCTGGTCGATACGCCAGTGCCTACTCATCCAACTCATGGTCGTTCCTATTGCCGCGACACATTATTCCGGCAGCATGACCTGCCCGTTCACCTCGAAGTTGCCGTTGACCGCCGGAACTCCGGTATCAGGTTGGCCGCCGCCAATCGAAACGCTGTACTTGCCCTGGGCAACGATAACGTCGCCGAGATCGCTGACCATGCTGAGATCACGGCTGTTGAGGTGGAAGCTCACCTTCTGATTTGCGCCCGGTTCCAGGTGCACGCGCTGAAAGCCCCGAAGAGCATGGAGCGGCGCGCCGGGGACATCAGGGAATTTCAGGTACAGCTGCACAATCTCGTCGCCTGCAACCTTGCCGGTGTTGGTCACCGTCACCGAAGCATCAAGCGGATCGTTTGCGTTGATTGAGGCCTGCGGTAGTGTGAGATCGCTGTATGCAAAGCTGGTGTAGCTGAGACCATATCCAAACGGCCAGAGCGGTTCGCCTTTGAAATAGCGATAGGTGCGGCCGTCCATCGAATAGTCCTCGAAGTGGGGCAACTGGTGAACATCCTTGTAGAAGGTAACGGGCAAACGTCCAGCAGGATTATTTTTTCCGCTGAGCGTTTCGGCGATTGCTGCTCCGCCCTCTTCGCCTGAATACCAGGCCTGCACGATGGCGTTAGCATGAGCCTTCTCCCAATTCGCGCCCAGGGCGCTACCACTCATCAGCACCACGACCAGGGGCTTGCCCGCCGCGGCTACGGCCTGCAACAGATCTTCCTCCGGCTGTGGTATTTCGATATTGGTGCGATCTCCGCCAGCGAAGCCAGGTTGATCAACCGGCATCTCTTCGCCTTCGAGGCGACTGGTGATCCCCACGACGGCGATGACAACGTCGGCGTTTTTCGCAGCCGCCACGGCGCCGGGATCGGGGGCGTTGTTGACAGGAACCCAGAGGAGTTGTGCTCCGACCTTACTGTTCGGCGTCTGACCATAGACCACTTCGAGCTTCACTGGGTGTCCCTTCTCCAGATGAACCTTTCCGAGGTTGGTACCGCCGAACATCTGAGCGACTTGCCTGCCGTCGACCGACACGCGTCCAAAGCCTTCTGACTTCATGCCGACGAGATAATCGCCGGTCTGATTGGGATTCAGCGAACCTGTCCACTCCACTGAGAGCTCAGGCTTTCCCTTTGCTTCCGCCGGAAGTGTGTTTTCGCTTAAGTCCACACCCGATTCCGTGCGCGAAGTGATCGGAGTTGGCTTGGCACCACCGAAACGCATGCCGGTTCCGTACTCCGCTTTCAGGCCCGGTTTTCCTTCGGGCGTCGTCAATACTGACGCAGGCACTGGATTGGCCTGGTTCGACAAAAACTGGGTGCCGGGGACATAAGTGATCTTCGCGTTCGGGAACTCAGCTTTCATTCCTTCCAGCACGCTTACGCTGTGGGTAGGAGTACCGTTGTAGTTGCCAAGCAGGACTGCGGTTTGATCGGCAAGGGGGCCGACTACGGCGATGCGCTGCACGGACTTCAAAGGCAGCACACCGTCGTTCTTCAGCAGGACCATGGACTCATTTGCCAATTGGCGTGCCAGGGCGCGATGCGCAGCACTATCGAGCTCGCTCTCGCTGATTTTGCTGTAGGGAACCGTGTCCGGCGAATCGAACATGCCGAGCTTCATGCGCGCGGTAAAGAGACGAATCAGTGCAGTGTCGATATCGCTTTCAGCGAGGTAACCCTGCTGTACGGCTTCGATATAGGGCTTGTAGTCGTGATCGTCTGGCACCTTTGCGAAGTCGATGCATTCATTGTCCATGCCGCGCTGCAATGAAATAGCCGAAGCCTGAGGTTGGGTCGGGCGGTAATGGTGGCCGTGGAAGATGTTGCGGACGGCGTCACAATCGGAAACAACATAGCCCTGGAATCCCCACGAACCCCGAAGGAGATCTTGCAGCAGGAACTGATTGGCGCAGGCCGGCTCGCCATTAATCGCGTTGTATGCGCACATCACTGATCCGGCATGACCCTCGACGACAGCAGCACGAAACGCGGGAGTGTAGGTATCCAGTTCATCGTGCTTACTCACATCCACGTCGGCGAAGTGACGAGTGGGCTCGGGTCCGCTGTGTACGGCAAAGTGCTTCGGGGTGGAGATAGCGCGGTAGTAATGAGGATCGTCGCCCTGCATTCCGGTGACGTAGGCAACCGCGAGGCGTCCGCTCAGGAAGGGATCTTCACCGTAGGTTTCCTGGCCTCGGCCCCAGCGCGGATCGCGAAAGATGTTGACGTTGGGCGCCCAGAAATCGAGGCCCTCGAAAATATTTGAGTGCCCGGCGCGCACAGCCTGCACGTGCTTAATCCGGCCTTCAATGCCGACTGCGGTGGCCATCTCATGGATGCGGGGGGCGTCGAACGTTGCCGCGAGGCCGATGGGTTCAGGAAACTCCGTCGTGCCGTTAGTGGCAACGCCGTGAAGTGCCTCGCTCCACCAGTCATAAGAGGGAACGCCAAGGCGCGGGACGGCACGAGCCTGGTTGACCAGTTGGGATGCCTTCTCCGCCAGTGTCATGCGGTGCACCAGGTCGGCAGCGCGCTGTTCAGGCGTAAGACTGGGATTCATGTAAGGCAGCTTTGAAGTGTCTTGCGCAACGGCAGCGAGGGTTGTCAGCGCGAAGCAGGCGCTGAGTACGATCAGGATAAGTTTCCTGAAATAGTTCATCTGTCCTCCACGTGAAATGTCGAAATGCCGTTACCGGCAACCTGCCTCAGAGCAGAGATTCTGGCTGAAAAAGGGCATGACATGATTCTGGAAACGATCAGCGACTTTACTGGTATGCGTTCCCGAATAGATCTCAAAGCTGTTCGCGATTCCGTACGTATCCAGCACGTCATGCAGCTTGGCGGTGTCGACGCGCAAGCCGTCCTGGTCGCCTACATCAAGGGAGATGCCGTGGTATCTGCGCAGTTGATCAATGTACTGGTCGATGAACGCGAGCGGCGCATTGGCTGTCCATTTGGCGAGGACATCGGGCTGTGGTTCGCCGTTCTTCGTAGGCAGATCGAGATAAAGCGGAGGGTTCTTCGGGTCCGGTGACCATGCAGCTGCGCTAGCAAGTTGGGCGCGCTGGAAGAATCCCAGCTTGGCGGAATCCTCGGGTGTCTTCACAGCTTCGAGTGCCTTTTCGTTTTCTGGATTCACAGGTCCCGTCGGCCGGGGCGAGAGGCAGCAAGGGCTCATGATGTACAGGCTCCCAAATACGTCCGCGTGCTTCATGCCGATGCGAGTTGCACCATAGCCTCCCATCGAGTGACCAACCAGGCCACGACTCTTGCGATCGGGGATCGTGCGATAGTGAGAATCGATGTAGGCAACCAGGTCGCGCGCAACAAACTGCTCGAAATCTCCAGTCGTGACTGAACTCGAATACATGGAACCGTTGTGCACCGTTTTCGAATCGGGTAGTACGACGATCATCTCTTTCGCGCCTTGAGCGAAGGCGCCTTCGATGGTTTGCGGCACGTGTATTTCGTGGCTCCATTGCTCGGCGCCGATGGAATAACCGTGGAGCGCGTAAACGACCGGATAACGACGAGACTTCTGCTTCGCGTAGCTGGGTGGCAGAAATACGAGAACGTCGCGATCGACGGCATCGTTCTCCAGATTGCCTTCGAGTGATTGGCCGTGGATTTTTATATGCTCTACCGCAACGGGCTTCGCACCGGGGATCACCTGTGGCACATCAGTCTGCACTTGCGCGAGGAGCTGAGGTCCGAGAGCTATCGTCAACGCCAGCGTCATCACACAGAATAGGTTCCTCATCGATTATCCTTTCTCGAAATACCTCAATATCAAATCCGTCAGACCGCGATCAATGACCGGCCTTCTGAAGCACGCTGTTCATCACGAGGGGCTTGCCGGCTTCCAGGTGAGCCTCGGCAGACCGCTCGCCATAAAGCACGTGGTATTGGTTCGCGCGATTCGATCGAATTGTCAGCTCTGTCAACCGGCCTTCTTTCCACGTGATATCCACCTTGGCGCCGCCTCGGACGCGCACTCCCTTCAGGCTGCCGCTTGGCCATTGGCGCGGCAGGGCAGGGAGCACGAGAATTTCGTCGGGAGTGCTTTGGATCAGCATCTCCGTAATCGCCGCTGGGCCACCGAGATTGCCGTCGATCTGAAACGGCGGGCAGAGATCAAACATGTTGGGCAGAGTGCTCGTTGTGATCAGAATCTTCAGGTTGTTATAAGCGTGCTCGGGGTTTTGAAGGCGTGCCCAAAGGGCTACCCGCCAAACCGTGGACCATCCGGTCCCACCGTCGCCCCGCAGTTCCAGGCTCTTCTTTGCGGCAGCCGCGAAGGCGGGCGTGGTTTGCAGACTGATGTCATGCCCCGGGTAGAGCGAGTAGAGATGCGACACGTGCCGATGGGCCGGCTCGACCTCGGGATAATCTTCAATCCATTCCTGCAGTTGTCCACGCTTCCCAATTTGCAGCGGTGGCAGGTCTTTCTCTGCGCTATTCAGTTCGGCCCGAAACCCGGTGTCCGTTCCAAGGATTACTGTCGCGCGCCGGCAGTTTTCAAAGAGCTCTCGCATAAGCTCAATGTCCATGGTGGGTGCGTACGTCAGACTATGTTTCCCGCCATTCAGCAGGTATTGGTTTTCCGGCGAAGTCGATGGATTCGTGACCAGACGCCCCGCAAAAGGTGTTCCGGCCGGTGCTTTCACCAGAGTGCTCAGCGCAAATTCCGCCGCTTCCTTCAGTGCGGGATATGCCTGTTGCCGCAGGAACTTCTGATCTCCACTGAAGGCGTAGTGATCCCACATCTGGTTGGCCAGCCACACGCCTCCCATCGGCCAGATTCCCCAGGGACCATCCACGGGTGTGGTCGCGCGCCAAAGGTCGGTGTTGTGGTGTAAGACCCATCCCTTGCCGTGATAGTCCACGCGGGCGGTTTCGGCGCCGGTGACACGCAAGTCGCGAATCAGACTCCACAGTGGCTCTTGCGTTTCCCAAAGATCGCCGGCATCAGCCTGCCAGTAATTCATTTCCAGGTTGATATTCGTAGTCCACTTACTACTCCACGCGGGACGCAGATCCTGGTTCCATATCCCCTGCAGATTGGCGGGCTGACCTCCCACGCGCGAAGATGAGATCAACAGATAGCGGCCGAATTCAAAGTAGAGCGCAAGCAGGCTGGGATCGTTGTTTTCGGCAAACGTTTGGAGACGTCTGTCCGTAGTGTCCGTTGAATGATTCTCGCCGAGGGTTAACTGCGACCGCGAGAATAGCCGGCGAAAATCATCCACATGATTCTGGAGCAGCTGTTCATACGACTGTTTCGACGCGCGCACCAGGTAGGCTTGAGCCGCGGTTAGTGCATCGCCGCCGATGTCCCGGTAGCTCTTGAAACTGGTTGCATTGCTGAACAGGATGGTCACCGCGTTTGCGCCGGAGATCTCCAAACGTCCCTGGGTGCTGTGAACGGAACCACCTTCGGCCAACACTTTCAACACTGCCGCGAACCGCATTCCTGGCTGCTCCCAGGAGCCCGTCCAGGAGAAAGGTGGATTTTGCCGCGGTTGAATCTGGCCAGTGAGTTGCAATGTATCGTTTGCAGAGCTTTCGACGAGCGTTCCGGCCTGCGGGGAATCCATCGCGAGGGTGAAAGTGATCTGCCCTGGCTGTTTTGCCGTGATTCGCATCACCAGAACCTGATCCGGGTAGGAGATAAATACTTCGCGCCGAAAATCAGTGGCTCCTACTTTGTAGACGGTCTCCGCAATTGCGTCATCCAAGTGGAGTTCGCGGCGATAATCGGTCACTTGCGCATACCCGCCGAAGTGCAACCGTACGTCGCAAAACGGTTGATACGGCATGAGCAGCTTCGGTCGGCCCATCATGCTTTCTGAGATTTTTTCCGCCTCGTCAACCTTGCCGGCGAAAATCAGCTGCCGAACTTCGTCGAGATGCGCATACGCCTCTGGATTCGTGTAATCGTGCGGACCTCCGCCCCACAGGGTACCTTCGTTGATCTGCAGGCGCTCATCTTCCGTCCCGCCAAATACCATGGCGCCGATGCGCCCGTTTCCGATGGGTAATGCTTCGGTCCACTTGGTAGCGGGCTTGTCGTATCTGAGTGTGAGATCAGGGCCGGATGTTTCTGCAGCGGACAGTACGGTCGCAGCTGCCAGAATCGATCCCAGCATCAGGCCCAAACGCATCCGCTTTTGCGGCACTACGTTGCTCGACGGTGACTTGTCCAACCTTTACACACTCCTCGGCGGCTCGAACAGACGAACTACTCCACAGGGAACGAATAAATGCTGACGCTGAACGGAGGGACTGCCATCGTCCCGGGGACGAGGGTCAGCACTTGCTCCTGAACCTCAACTCCCGGCTTTTGTCCCAAAGTGATGGTTGCATCAACGCTTGCCGGTGCCATACGCCAAAGATGGCCCTGATTTGCAAGCTTCGCGCCGCTGATCGAGAGCTTCAACGGTTGCTCGGAATCCGATGGATTCAGCACGGCGAAGGTAAGCGTTTTGTGATCGTCGCTTAAAGCAGCGCTCACATCCAGCGGATACGTATCACTGCCCGGGTTGACTGCGGGCTGGTCGCCGCCTGGTGGATAGATCGGTTTAGGCTGCGGCGAATTTCCGGAAACCTCCACCGGGATCGTGCCGAAATGCTCGCGATACATCTTGAACAAAAGGCCTGTGGGGCTCAGGACCGCGTCAGTTCGGTCTGCGGTGACCATTGCGGTCGCAAACGTAAAGGCTCCTAACTGATACAGGTCAGAATGGCGAAACATTTCATGAAACGCCCAGGCGTATGCGGGAACGACCTTGTAGGAATTCGGTGGAGCGCCAATGTAGGCCCACTCGTCCAGACTGATCGGCACGGGTTTTGCTTTGAGCCCGGGAATCCTTTTCAGGTATTCCTGGTAGTGCTCGTATTTCACGCGAACCTGCGTGGCCGGGGCACGCTCCCATTCGACCAGGGACTGATTCTCTATCTTGACCTTCTCGCCTTTGGCGATATCGAACCGCTGATTACTCGTCGAATAGAAGTGCTCACTGAGCAGGTCCATGTTGTCGAGACAGTGGGCGAGTAGGTTGCCGCTCCAATCTGCGGGAGAAAGATAGTCGGGAACGATTTGGCCGTTGATGCGCTTGCCCTGCCCGGAGCCGGTCATCGCATCGGGCATAGCTCCGGCTGCGATCAGCTTGATACTCGGATCAACCTTGCGCATCGCCTTGGCAAACATGTCGTGCTTCAATTCCCACTGCGCCACCGGCATGAATCCCAATTGCCATTCGCCCCAGGGTTCGTTACCGATTCCCCAGAACTTCACACGATAAGGCTCCGGGTGGCCATTAGCAGCACGTAGTTTCCCCATCGGCGTTGTGACTGCGCCATTCGCGTATTCAACTAGCTGTGCCGCAGACCACGCGTCGCCGAAACCCGCATTCACGGTTACATAAGGCTCGACGTTCAGTAGGCGGCACAGGGTCATGAATTCATCGGTGCCGACGTCGTTTGGCTGAACCGCATGCCACACCGGATCCATAATCGGCGGCCGTTTATCGGGATCGCCGATTGCGTTACGCCACTCGTGTCCGGATAGAAAGTTCCCACCGGGAAAGCGATACACACCGGAATTCAGCTGTTTGAGTTGCGCAATCACTTCCGCGCGAAAACCTTGCACATTGTCGGCCGGCATCAATGAGACTGCAGCGATGTGAAAGGAGCCGTGGCCGGTTCCAATGATCTCTAATCGGGCATCGTCGCTGTCACCCTGCGCCTGGAAGCGCAAAGGAAACTTCGCATAGCCGGCGCCGACCTTGGCAATGGTCACGGTCTGGCGATCACTCGCGGCCTGCCCCCACACAAGCGCAACCTTCACCGTGGCGCCAGGCGTACCTGCAAGAATGATGCGTCCCGTGTAGGACTTTCCTTTGCGAACAGCCACACCCGCCTGCTGAATTCCGTGCATCTCGGTTGCATTCAGCTTGATCACGGGCGTGTGGTCGCCCACGTAAGGACGGCTTGTATCCATCGTTACGAATTCGTCGGCGCCAACCGGAGTCCAATGGCGCAGAGCGGTGCGCCTCCAACTCGGCCCGGCTGGTTCGGCAGGCGGATGCGAGGTGATCGGGTAGTAAAACTTCCGGTCATCTAGCATCTCAGCCCAGAGGCCGTTGTTGACGAGTCCCCCGATGTGCTCCAAAAACTGCCCGTAAATGTATTTCGAGATAGGAGGACCAGTCTTCGACGCGTCAATGGCCGCTGTAACCGGTTGAGTTTGAGTCCAAGCAATCGCTGAGAAGAGGAGTACGGCAGGCAGCAAGAACTGTCTTGTCACGACCGAAGTCTTAGCCTTTGAATGCACGGTATGAGGGTCTCCTGATGCGAGCGTGGCATGCCGCTCGCATCGAAAGCTTTTAAAAGTGATCTTCTCTAAAAGAGTCTTGGCGCAAAATCGTTCAGGTCGCGGCGCCACGTCTGCCATTCGTGCGACGTACCCGGTGATTCGTAGTAAACGTGCTGTACATTTGCGTCTTGGAGAGACTTGTGCAGTCTTTGAATTCCGGCGAGCATCATGGGAGGTTCGTCGGTCCCTACGCCCAGCCACAGCAAATGCACTCTCTTGGCGAACGCGGACGGGTCAGCAAGTGCGCCGTTCAAGTCCGTCTTCACGTCCAGCGACCGGTTGCCGAGCACCAGCGGCCCGGCGGCGCCGCTGAATCCGCCGATGTAAGAGAACATGTCGAGGTGATCGAACGTGACCTGGAAAGTCTGCATGCCGCCCATGGATAATCCGGCCATTGCGCGATGATCCCGATCCGCGATGGTTCGGAAGTTCGAATCGATATAGGGAATCAGAACCTGGGTCAGATCATCCTCGAAGGCGGATGCCATATCCTGCATCGCCTTCATCATTTCAGGCGAGCCGAAGGGTTTTCCCGTCAAATCAGGCTCAACTTGACCGGCGCGCCGGGCATAGCCATACGCCATCACGATGATCATTGGCTTTGATTTGCCGGCAGCGAGCAGGTTGTCGAGGATGAAATTGGCGTGACCCTGCCTGGTCCACCCGGTTTCGTCCTCGCCGCCACCGTGCTGCAGATAGAGCACGGGATAACGCACTTTGGTCTGCGTATCGTAGTTCGGCGGTGTATATACCAGCGCGTGACGCCAGGTCCCGGTTACCTTCGAGTTGTACCAGATCTCGCGAACCTGCCCGTGAGGAACTTCCTGAGCTGAATAGTAGGTAGATCCGGGTTCCGGAACCTCAACCGCGCTTGCGTACTTACCTCCGCCGAAAAACGCCTGACTGCCAGTGTCGCTAACCTCGGCACCGTCGATGATCAGCGTGTAATAGTGGAGCCCTGGCACAAGAGGCGGCGTAGTAACCGTCCAGAATCCGTCCTCCTGCTTGGCCATATCGATTTTGGGGCCGCTCCAGAAATTGGCGCGGACTTTCATTGCGTCTGGAGCTTTTACGCGAATCTGCACTCTGCCCGTGCTATCGACGCTCGGGTATTTCGCACCCCAGACATTCGTCGATGCCGGCTGGAAAGTGCCCTGATCTTGCGCGTAACAAACAGTTGTAATCAGAATTGCCAATAAGACGAGATGCTTCATCGATATTCTCCTTCGCCCCACATCTGTGCAGGGCGTGTGCGCAGTGCGCAGGAGTTCCGGCGGGAGTTAGGAACTCCTGTGCTTGCCCGGGATAAGCTATTGCTCTACCGAAACGACAGTCACCGATTTCGGTGGAACGGTCAGAACCAGCCTGCCATTCTGGGCGTTCGCAGATATCGGCTTCGGAACAACTGTGTTCGGCGCGTCGAATGTATTCACGCTGTCAACTTGTGGTGCGGTGAGTGTTTCGCCTGAGGCCGATTTCGCGTTAATCCCGGAGACGGTGGCGTCGATTTCGACCGGCTGATTCGGATCGAGATTGGTGATGGCCAGCCACAGCTTGCCTTTCGTGTCCCTGGCAGCAATCGCGTCCACACGCGGCAGGCTGATGTCACCGTACTTGTACGTACCGGCGTCAAAACTTACCGGGACGAAGGTCGAGTTCTGGAACGGCACATACATTTTGAAGACGTGATAGGTCGGGGTCAGGACCATCTTCTCTTTGTCGGTCATGATCATGGCCTGCAGCACATTGATCATCTGCGCAATATTAGCCATGCGCACGCGGTCGGCGTGGCGCGCGAAGATGTTCAGGTTCAGGGAGGCCAGGATGGCGTCGCGCACGCTGTTCTGTTGAACCAGGAAACCCGGATTGGAGCCGGGCGACGGCGCGTACCAGGCGCCCCATTCGTCAACGACAAGCGTGATCTTTTTGTCAGGGTCGTACTTGTCCATGATGGCGGAATACTTGCCAATCAGGCCGTCCATCTGCAGAGTCAGCTGCAGGATCTTGCTGTAGTCGGCCTCGCCGAATCCCACGGACTTATAGGTTGGCGGGAATGATCCGACCGTGTAGGAGTGCATGGAGAGGCCGTTCATGTCCCAACTCCACTGGTGGTGCTGCCAGGCTTTCATGATGGTGTCAGTCCATTCGACGAAGCGAGGTTCCTCGCCGCCGGGACCAACGGCAATTTTCAGCATCTGGTCATTCTTTTGCTGATCGGGATTAAAGTTACGGACGAAGTGACTGTAGATCTTGAGTTGGCTCAGATAGTAGTCGGGCGACATGTTCCCGCCGCAGTCCCAGCTTTCATTGCCGATGCCAAGATACGGGACCCTGTACGGAGCAGGATGCCCGTTGGCGGCGCGCTCCTTCTGGAGCGTCGTCGGCTGAGCGGTGGTCATGTATTCCAGCCATTCAGACGCTTCTCGCGGAGTGCCGGACCCAACGTTGACCGACACATAGGCGTCCGCGCCGATCTGATCGACGAAGTCCATGAATTCATGGGTTCCGAAAGAGTTCGGTTCGATGACGCCGCCCCAATTGGGGTTTAAGGTTACAACGCGCTTATCGGCCGGGCCGATACCGTTGCGCCAGTGATACTCGTCGGCGAAGCAGCCGCCGGGCCAGCGAACGTTCGGCACCTTCAATGCCTTCAGTGCGGCAACAACGTCATTGCGGATGCCACGGGTATTCGGAATGCTGGAGTCTGTCCCGACCCAGACGCCTTCATAAATTCCGTGGCCAAGATGCTCGGCAAATTGACCGAAAATGTTGCGATCGATCTTCGCGCCGGGCTTGGACACGTCCACTGACAGTGCTACTTTGTCCGCAGCGACGGCAGAGGCGGACAAGGCAATCACTGCAAGTGCGACAATCAGCAGCAGCCGAAAGTTGTGACGCGACGCGGTTCGACGGGAAGCTCTGAACGGCATGTTTGGGTAACCGTTTACCGGCGTGTAGAGAGACGAATCTGTGGTCGACATTGAAAGTGCTATTCCCTCGCCAATACAGACTGCTTACAATGAAGTTTTGAATTTCTAGCAACGGCATCTTAGTCCATTCGGCCATTTCGTGACACACGTTTTTATGCTACGCCTAGAAAACGTTTTCCCAACTTCGGAGATCACTCGAATTGCACGAAGACTGGCACGAAGAAGACAACTTCTGATTATTCCGCTGCTGCTGGCAGCCACGCTGTTACCGGCACAGCAACTGGTCACAATCACGGTCAAGACATCGAAAACGATGGGTCCGTTCGAACCTGTCTGGGCGTGGATTGGGCACGACGAGCCGAATTACATTTACAGCGAGGAAGGACAGGATCTCCTTACCAAACTCTCGCGGCTCAGTCCCTATCCGGTGCACGACCGCACGCATAATTTGCTGACTACTGGAGACGGTACGCCGGCATTAAAGTGGGGTTCGACAAATGCGTTCGCCAGAGATGCGGCAGGCAAGCCACTTTATAACTGGGCGATCCTCGACAAGATCTTCGATACGTACAAGGTTACTGGCATCACTCCTTTCGTTGAAATTGGCTTCATGCCAGAGGCGCTTTCTTCCCATCCAGAGCCGTATCAGCATCATTGGCCCAAGGACTTCGACACCGGATGGACCTATCCGCCGAAGAACTATGACGAATGGTCGGAGCTTGTTTATCAGTGGGTTCGACATATGGTCGATCGCTATGGAGCGAGCGAAGTCGCGAAATGGGAGTGGGAGGTCTGGAACGAGCCGGATATCTTCTATTGGCATGGAACGGAAGACGAATACTTCAAGCTTTACGACCACACCGTCGCCGCAGTGAAACGAGCGCTGCCGGGTGCGCATGTTGGTGGGCCAGCAAGCACTGGGCCGGCCAGCGAGCCAGCTGCCAAATTCCTTCGGGATTTTCTCGAGCACTGTGCCGACGGCCAAAATTACGTGACCGGCAAGAAGGGCGCTCCGCTCGATTTCATCTCGTTCCACGCGAAGGGGAAAGCGACATCGGTGGATGGTCGCGTCGAACTGGATGTCGGCGCAAACCTGCGAGACATCGATCAGGGATTCGCAATCATCGAGAAGTTTCCCACGCTGCGCGAATTACCAGTCGTTCTCAGCGAATCAGATCCGGAGTCCTGCGCCGCGTGCGATGCCACCTCACATCCGCAGAACACTTATCGCCTGACCTCGCAATATGCCAGCTACGAGGCGGAGCTTCTAAACGGAACGATAGCTCTGGCTCAGCGTCACCACATTAAGGTGGAAGGCACCATTGCGTGGGCCTTCACATTTCCAGGCCAGCCCATCTTTGCCGGGCTTCGTGCTTTCACGACGAACGGCGTCGATCTACCACTGTTGAATGCTTACCGGCTGTTTGGACAGATGAAGGGAGGACGTCTCTTCGTGGATAGCACTGGAACACTTGATCTCAGCGACATCCTGCATTCGAGTGTGCGAGCAAAATCCGATGTAGACGCGATCGCCACCCGCGACAGCCACAGAGTGAACGTCCTGGTATGGAACTATCACGATGATTCCAGCCAGACTGCGCCGACGGAAATTCATTTGAGAATCGAAGGCTTGCCTCAGGGCGTATCGCAAGTATCGCTGGAGCACTGGCGGGTCGATCACGATCACAGCAACGCTTATACCGCCTGGAAAACAATGGGTTCGCCGCGGGAGCCCTCGGTGCAGGAATATCAGCAGCTTAAAACGGCAGGCCAATTACAGTTATTCGAATCTCCGCGATGGATGACGGTGGCGGGAGATGCCATTGAATTGAGATTCACTGAACCTCCGCAGGGAGTATCACTGTTGAATTTGACTTGGTAGTTTGAGGTTAGCGTTGTCAGCAGTAGTGACGAAAGGACTTCATGTTCGCGCAAGCACTCCTATCCCGTATGATTCGGACCTTCGGCGCTATTATTCTTGGCCTTTTTGCGATTTCTGGCCTCCATGCCCAGAGCAGCACCGCTCCAACCGCCTCACAGGATCCTGTGGTCATTGATCAGGCCTGGCAGCATGGCAGCAGCAAATACGACGCGCAACGCGCAGCCGTTTTGGAGCAGGTGGACAAGGTCGATCAGCAGGGACCGTTCCGACCCGACTGGGAATCACTGCAGAAGTATGAGGTTCCGGAGTGGTACAAGGACGCGAAGTTCGGGATATTCATCCACTGGGGTGTCTATTCAGTGCCTGCTTTCGGGAACGAATGGTATCCGCGGAATATGTACGTGCCCGGGTCTCCTGAATATCAGCATCACATCGCGACGTATGGGACGCAGGATAAGTTCGGCTACAAAGACTTCATCCCGATGTTCAAGGCCGAGCACTTCGATGCCGCCGTATGGGCCGACTTATTCAAGAAGGCGGGCGCGAAGTATGTAGTGCCGGTGGCGGAGCATCACGATGGGTTCGCGATGTACGACAGCGGACTGAGCGACTGGACGGCTGCCAAAATGGGTCCACATCGCGATGTGATCGGACAACTGGCGAAGGCGGTGCGAGCCGATGGGTTGCACTTTGGCGTTTCATCCCATCGTGTGGAACACAACTTCTTCCTTGGGGTGGGGCGAGCGATTCCGTCGGATGTAAACGATCCGCAATACGCCGCCTTCTATGGTCCGGCGCACAACCGGCTGGCCAACAAGTGGGGAACGCCGCTCGATGACGATTTCACCTATGTATCCTCGGCCTGGGCAAATGATTGGCTCGCACGGGCGGCGGAACTTGTCGATAAATACCATCCTGACATCGTCTACTTCGACTGGTGGATCGGGCAGGCATTGATCCGGCCCAATCTCACGCGCTTTGCAGCGTTCTACTACAACAGCTCCCTGAAGTATGGTGATCATGTCGGGGTGATCAATTACAAGGACTACGCAATGCAGGAACACTCCGCAGTTCTTGATGTTGAACGTGGCCAGCTTGCCGACCTTCGTTCACTTTACTGGCAGACCGACACGTCGGTAAGCAACAAGTCGTGGGGTTATATCAACGACGACATTTTCAAATCGCCAGAATTCATCGTCCATCAACTGATCGATATCGTCAGCAAGAACGGTAACCTGTTGCTGAATATCGGGCCCAAGTCCGACGGCACGATCCCAGAACAGGCGCAAAAGGTCCTTCTCGGTGTCGGCAGCTGGCTCGACATCAATGGAGAAGCTATCTACGGAACTCGCCCATGGAGGGTTTACGGCGAGGGTCCCACGAAGGCGGCGGCTGGTGCTTTTCACGACACGGATGTCACGAACTACACCGCAGAGGACTTTCGCTTCACCACGAAGGGCGGCGCTGTGTATGTGATCGGACTTAGTTGGCCTAGCAACGGCGAAGCCCTGGTTCGCTCACTCGCATCAGCTGTAGGCGGTGAACGAGTGAAAGCCATTTCCTTGTTGGGTAGCGATGCCAAAGTGCAATTCGATCAAAAGGGCGACGGCCTCCATGTGAAGCTACCCGGCGAAGCCCCGTCTAAGGATGCCTACGTCCTGCGTGTGACGTTTTAACCGTGAATTGTATTGAGGCGACGAAACTTATGAGTACACCTAGCTCGAAAGGCAAAAGATGAGATCAAGACTCCTTCGGTTTTGGATGATCTGTGCGATTTTCGCTTCAGCGTGGTTTGTCTTCGATACGAAAGCAGCCGAAGCGCAGCTGTGGGACGTCCCGCCGCTGCCTCCTGTGAAAGTTGCGCCGGCACCGGATGGCCTGACCGCTGCGATCGGTAACGAGACTCTACATATTTCTGTTTGCGGCGCTTCAGTCATCCATTTTGTAGCCACTCCTGAGTCGCCCGATAAAGCTGAGCGGACCAAGCCCTGGATGCTCGAGGCAAAAGAGTCGTGCCCAGGCGCTAAGTTTGAGGTGTCGCAAACAAACGACGCGGCCGTGCTAACCACCGATCAAGTGAAAGTCGAGCTCTCGCTCAAATGGGGCAACGTGCAATTCAGCACCGCAGGAGGCGAGGTTCTTCTGCGCGAGCGAAACTCGATTCCCCGCACGTACGAACCGGTCGATTTGAACGGCGAGAAGACATTTCACATTGAAGATCGCTTTGCGCCAGACTTCAGCGAGGGCTACTACGGACTCGGACAGCATCAGAGCGGGCTGTTCAACTATCGCGGTGCGACAGTTGAACTCGGGCAGAACAACACGGATGTCGCGATTCCTTTGTTGCTGTCGACGAAGGGCTACGCGTTGATGTGGAACACTGCTTCGCTCACCCACGTCGATAATCGCTTTCCGCTCGAATTGAACCTGCGCTCGCTTGCCGGTCACGCGATTGACTACTACTTCATCTACGGTCCGGAGATGGACCAACTTATCCATCAGTATCGCAACTTAACCGGACACTCGCCGTTGCTTCCCAAGTGGGCTTATGGATTCTTTCAATCGAAGGACCGGTACGTCTCGCAGGATGAGGTTCTCGCAATCGCGCAACGATACCGCAAAGAACAAATCCCGATCGATGGGATTGTGCAGGATTGGTTCTGGTGGAAGGCCGAGGGCGATCCGATTTTCACCGACAAGTTTCCTGATGTCCCCGGCGAACTCAACCGCCTTCATGATGAGAACGTTCACGCGATGCTATCGGTCTGGGGCATGTTCGACCACAAGTCCGATAACTTCAAAGTCATGACCGAGAATCACTGGGACGTTCCCAACGCGCACGTCTACGACGCCACCAATCCGAAAGCGCGCGACTTTTATTGGAATAACCTGGCGAGCAAATTGTTTTCGCAGGGCTGGGACGCGTTTTGGCTGGATAGCGCCGAGCCGGAAGAATTCTGGCCGCACATGGGCGACGCCATCCTGCAAAACAAGCAGATCGCAATCGGGAACGGCGCCGAGTACACGAATGTATTCCCGCTCATGCACACGCTCGGCATCCAGGAGCACTGGAAGGCGACGACCGACCGCAAGCGCGTCTTTCTGCTGACGCGATCGGCGTTCCTCGGTCAACAACGCGTGGGAGCCACCGTGTGGTCCGGCGATGTCTACGGCTCATATTGGGGTTTACGACATCAAGTCGCGGCCGGGCTGAACTTCGCGCTCTCCGGATATCCTTATTGGACGACGGACATTGGTGGCTACTGGCCGCCTCATGACAATCCTTTGGCCGACGCCAGTTTTCAGGAACTGTATGCGCGCTGGTTCGAATACGGAGTTTTCTGCCCCATCTTTCGTACACACGGGCATAGACCGGCCAATGAGATCTGGGCGTTCGACAAAGTTGAGCCAATCCTGATCGCCTACGACAAGCTTCGGTATCGCCTCATGCCCTACATCTATTCGCTGGCCTGGCGCGTCACGAACGACGACTACACAATTCAACGTCCGCTGGTGATGGATTGGCCCAGAGATGCGAACACACGCGATATTGGCGACGAATTCATGTTTGGCCCGTCCATTCTCGTCAGCCCGGTTCTTCAGGCAAATGCTTCGCGCAGAACTCTGTATCTACCGGAATCGGCAGTCTGGTACGACTTCTGGACCGGAGCATCCCAGAAGGGTGGGGTCGAAATTGACGCGAACGCACCTCTCGATCGCATTCCCCTATTCGTGCGCGCCGGATCGATTCTTCCTCTGGGTCCTGAAATTCAATATGCCAGTGAAAAACCGTCCGGCCCGATCGACCTGCGAATCTATCGCGGTGCGGACGGTCACTTCGATTTTTACCAGGACACGGGCGACAGCTATGACTATGAGAAGGGCGCCCACTCGGTTATTCCGGTGCTCTGGTCCGAATCAACTCGAACGCTGACGATTGGAGAGCGTAGAGGAAGTTATCCCGAGATGCCCGCCAAGATTCAGTTCAACGTTTCATGGGTGTCGGCTGGACACGGCTCCGGCCCCGCTATAGCCCAACCGGACAAAACGGTTGAATACACGGGGAAGGAAATCTCAGTGAAGGCGCCCTGAGGAAGAGGCTGCAATCAGCACTGGAAGCCACGGCCAGCATTGATCGCAATTGCGCGGATTTGGCGCTCTCTCCTTATACAAGGTGCGCTCACCGCGGCTCATTCGTGCGGGGACGTCCGAACGCACGTCAGTTCAATTGAACCTTTGCTGTTTACTAAGTACTGAAGGCTGACGGCTGGATACAACTTCCTAACTATGCACATGCGGGCTCTGTGCGGGATTCTTGTGCACCGGTTTGGGAGCCTTCAGAACCTGAACATCGAAGGCGAGGGGAACCTGAGCAGGAGGGTAGCAAGCGCGATCGTCGCAGGCCTGATACTTGAGATATCCGTGGACGCGATAGCTTCCGGGTGTGACGTCTTTGCCAGTCTTGAGTAGTCCAGAGATAGAAAGGTCCCCGGTGTAGACATTCAGCTTTTCGTCCGGAGAGAACGGGAAGGTTTTGTCTTCGCCGGCTGGATAGTCGATCTTAGCCACAGAGATATCCGTGGGCATATCTAGGTGCAGCGAGGTGGGGATCAGCAACTCCGAGTTGGGCTTGTTGGAGTTGACGTGATAGCCGGGAGCTACACGAAACATGAGGTCCAGTTTGGCGGAGCTTCCACGCTGCAGTTTGACCGGCGCCACCGGCGCAAAGATGACGCGGGTGGACCTGCTGGTTCCGAGTTGTGCAGCGGCAGTCGCGGTAACGAACGCAAGAATTACGATCAGCTTGAGAGGGCTGGTCTTCATTTGGCTTGTGTGGTCTCCATTGGAACGGTTTCGGTCTGCGCGATTTGTCCTTCTTTGAGCGCGGCCTGGATCGCTTCTTCGAACTCGCTATGCCCAGCGAGTCCCATGACGCGGCGAACGATCTTGCCATCACGGCCAATAAAGAAAGTTGTGGGCAGCGCGTCGACGCCGCCGTATTGATCCGCAACCTGGTCCGTGCCGAGCAGGATCGGGTAATCGATCTTCATCTGATTCGCGAAATCACTGACGACTTTCTGTTTATTGGTGTCGTCATCCATCGCGACGCCCACCACGACGAGTCCCTGATCCGCGTACTGCTTCTGTAGTTCGATGAACCAGGGGATCTCGATCTTGCAGGGCGGGCACCAGGTGGCCCAGAAGTTCAGCAGCACGGCCTTGCCGCGCAGATCGGCGAGCTTGTAGCTCTTGCCGTCAATGGATTTCAATTCGAAATCGGGAGCTGCTCGGCCCGCCGGATCGGCTGAGGTCAATGCTGCTCCCGCGGGAGCTGCCGAGGCGCGCTTCGAAATAAAGTGACCCGCAAGCAACATGCTGGCGACCACAAAGATTACGACGACAAGAATTGTTGTGTTGCGATTCACCAAAAAACTCCTACAACGAAAAGCGATTCAAGAAAGATAAGTAGCCCGACAAAATGGTCAAGTGACGCGTAAGCACGAGGACGCCGACGGCGATCAGAAGAACTCCACTGACGACTTCTACCGTATGCAGATGACGACGGAAGCGACTGTAAAACGCGAGAAAGCGATCGATCCCGAGCGAAGTCAACAGGAACGGCACCGCGAGCCCTGCGGAGTAAACGGCCAGTAAGAGCACGCCTTTGAATACGCTGTCTTCAGACGCGGCGAAGGCGAGAATCGTCGCCAGGATCGGGCCGATGCAGGGCGTCCATCCAAAGGCAAAGGCGAAGCCCACGAGGAATGATCCCCACGCCGAGCTGTTGCCCTTCACGCTGTGCATGCGCTTGTCCGCGTAGAACGCTTTGATCTTCCAGATACCGGTCAGGTGCAGTCCGAAGATGATGATGATCACGCCGGCGATGCGCGTGAGATAGCGGTAATACTCATGCGTGAGCTGGCCGATGCCGGTGGCCGCTGCGCCGAGCGCAATAAAGACGATGCTGAAGCCGAGGATGAACATCAGCGAGTTCGCCATCACGCGGCCTAGCAGGCGCTGCTCGGGGGTGGCCGTCGTTGTGTTGTCCAGGCTTGCCCCGGAGATGAGCGAAACGTAGCCGGGCACAAGCGGAAGAACGCAGGGCGACAGGAAAGAGATCAGACCGGCAACAAAGGCGGCCAGCGGAAGAGGCGTGGTGGACATTCGTGGTTATTGTAACAACCGGCGTAAAGGCGGTTGTCCCCTGTAAGAAGAGATGCTCGAGCGGGCAGGATGTTACAGAAAACTATGAACCGGCTAGCTGTTGCCGAGCACATACTGCTGATCGGCCTGCTGGAACTGGTTCAGGCGTTCCGATCCGTGTTGGGTGTACCAGAGGCGCCATTGCGTAGTGTCGTTGGGCAGGTTCTCGTCGGTGATTTCGCGCAAAGCCTGAAACACCCAGCCGTGGGTGGCTGCGTCGAGCGATTCGTCTGCAGAAAGGTCGAGCAAACCGGGAACCGCCTGCATGCGCTGGGCGCGAGTGAGCATGCCCGATTTAGCCATGCTGCATCCGGCACGTTCTCGGACACTGTCGGAGGGATCGCTGCGGAAGACATCGAGAAAGGTTGCGATGGTGTTGTCGGTACCGATGTGCGCGAGACCTTCGACCGCCCAGAAGCGCGTTTGTTCATCGGGATCGTGGGACCAGGCCACGAGCCGGTCACGGATGTTGTCGGTATCAACGCCTCGATTTGCCAGCATGCCGAGATACCACGCGGCCCAGGGACGATTCGAGGCAGTCTCTTCGCCCAATTGAATCAGGCGGGAAGCAGTTTCCGGCGTCTTCTGCAATTCGTTGGCGACGAGCGTGACTTCGATGGCCGTCGCCCGCACCCGCAGATCATTGGAATAGAGCGCGGTCATCTCGAGATCGGTGAGCTTAGGCGTGAGCTTAATGCGACCGTACCAGGAGTCGAGCTTCTGCATGATCAGGTCGGTCGCGCCTTCGTCGTGATTGATGGCGTCTGAGAGCAACTCTTCCGCCTGTACTTGGGGCGGTTGCGACTCGATCCACTCGCGGACATGCTCGGAGAGCTTCGGCGTGCTCGCGGCTACCGGCTTGCCTTGAGCCGAAAGCTGATGGCCCGTGAGGATGTCCCAGACCTTCTGAAACGCTTCGGAACGCGAAACCAGCAGAAGCACGGCAACTACGCCCAGGCCGAAGAGGAGCAACACTTTCCCAAGGCTGTTGCGCTCATAGACGATCGTATCCGGCACCGTCTGGATCACCTCAGGGACCGGCGGAGGCGCCGGTTCGGGAGTTGTCGGGTTCTGTGCCGGACTGTCCATTCGGGCGGAGTTTAGGCCGAAATGGGACAGGGGCGGTAATGACGTTGGTCACCGGCGGAAAAGGCGCTGTGGGCTCATGTTTTCGCCAAACGCAAGGTCTCTCGACTCGGGCGCGAAGGGCGCGCCCTCGCTCGAAATGATAGAACCCGAAAGATTGTGGTGAGAATAGGGTTCCCTCACTGCGTTCGGGATGACAGTTCTCGCTACGGTCGAACGGGCGGGTTATCGCGCCCGGAGGCCGATCCAGCTTTCCGAGATCACGATGGAATTGCCAGGATTCTGGGGATCATAGCGCACTGAGGTGGGCAGTCCGATGCGGCAGGTGTGAATGTCGACGAACTGGCGCAGGTGGGTGATGTCCTGCGAAGCCTCGTAGGAGACTCCCGCAACGTCGTAGTGAAAGATGAGCAGTTGGACCGGATTCCCTTTGCCGTTGGTGCTCGCCATCTCCTGCGCGTCGATGACGGTACCGTCGGTGATACGTCCGACCTGGCTAAGGCGCAGACGACGTTCGCGCTCGAGCTGTTCGGCAGACTTACGCTTGCGCAGCGCGAGATAAATCATCAGCGTGCCGATTACGGCCGCGGCGGCGAATATGAACTGATACATGCGCAAATCGTTCATCGATCCTGGGCTGGAGCGGTCCCGAGCAGGGTACTCTCCTGGCAGCGCTTTGAGGATAGAGCGTAACGCTTACGTAACTAGTTTTGATGATCCCCGGCGCGCGCGCAAGGGGGGAATCGAGAAGGTGAAATCGAGAGTAACGTTGGCTAGACATTTAAGAGTGAAGATTTCAGATTTCAGATTGAAGATTTCGGGCAGAGAGCATGGGCATCGGTCGCTCTCCCCTGCAGCCAGGGAATGCAGATCCCTCGCTCGCTGCGCGAGCTCGTGATGACAACAAATAATTTTGGGGTACGGATGGCTCCCAAGCGGCACAGGCGCGCGTTGGGTGCAACAAATGCAGATCCCTCGCTCGCTGCGCGAGCTCGTGATGACAACAAATCAATTTGTGGTCGGGCGGAAAGCGGTGGAGCTAGGAAACCTTTAGTGAGTAAAGAAAAGCGGGGGCGAGTGCGATCCGATTAACCCACATCTGCCAGAAGCAGGCAGATGTGGGGCACCCTCAAACGCCAATTACCGTCAAGCGCCAGTTACCAGCTCAGTTTCAGTGCGAACTGGAACTGGCGCGGATCGAAGGCCGCCGTCGCCTGTCCCGCATTGGTGTAGAGCGGATTCACGTCAGCCACGTTGAATTTGTTGATTACGTTGAACACATCCATGATCCCCTGCATCTTCAGGCGTTCGGTCAGCGAGATCTGCTTGGCAAAGCGGATGTCGTTGAAGAAGGTCCATGGCTTGTAAGCGGTGTTCCGGCCCAGATTGCCGTTGTACTGGCCGTCACCGGGGCAGGGGAGTTGGAAGAATCCGGTGGGCGAGAACTTGGAGGCGATCAGCGGATCGCCGCAGGAGTTCACCGGCGTATTTGCGGGGACTGCGTTAGGACGATCGGTGCTGAGCGAAAGATCGAAGTTGCGATCGTTGTAAGTGATGATGTTAAACGGACGGCCCGAGGCGACCTGGAAGATGGGGGAAACCGTGAAGTTGTTCCAGATGCGACTGAAGCCCGAGTGTCCAACAATTCCCGACTGGTAGACGGCGCTGAAAACAAAGTTGTGCCGCTGATCGAAGCTGGAATTACCACGATCGCCCGCGGGATTGTAATTGTTCTGCGGGGTGAGCGGCGACTCGAGATCGGTGCTGTCGTCGATCGCGTGTGACCACGTGTAGGAGCCGAAGAACTGGTAGTGGTTGCTGAAGTTCTTGCGCAGGTTGACGGTGAGTCCGTGATAGACCGAAGAGCCGTTGGATAGATTCGCAGGCTCATCGCTAAAGGGGATGGAGACTCCGTTGAAGCCTAATCCGTAAGCGCTGACCAATTGTTGCGCGAGTTGCAGACACGCGGGAGCCGCGGCTTGCAACAATGGAACATACGACGGATTGATTCCCGAGGGACGGAAGAAGCTCACGAAGGCGGGCGATACCCACGCCTTGCCAGCATACGGACTGGAGGGATTCGTGACCACGCCGCAAGGTGTGGCCTGCGGCTGACCAGGAGCGGCGACGGTTCCAACCACTTCGGGTCCGTTTACCGGACCATAAGCAAGAGCGGCAGGATCGCCGGCCGCGGATGCTATTTGCCAGTTCAACGCGAGCAGGTCAGGACGGACGGCATTCACGTTGATGGGACGGTTCAGGTGGCGTCCGCCATTGAAGTTGTATTCGAGATCGAGCGCCAGGTTGTGTCCGAAGTCGTGCTCGATCGCGAGGTTCGCCTGGTTCGCGTATCCGTAGACAAAGTTCTTGCCAACCGGGAATCCGAAGGGCTGTAGAGATAGTGGGACACCAGCGCTCAAATACTGCTGGCCTACAAAAATCGAAGAAGCGTTCGGCGTGGTATTGAAGCGTTGCTCATTGGGCAGGTAGTTGAACGCCGAAGGGAGACAGCCAAGGAGTCCTTGAAAGGCATTCGTGGCGTTCAGATTTCCGAAAGTCGGCGTGCAGCCGCCGGGGCTTCCGGGAAAGAGAATGACTTGCGGAGCTTGCGATCCGTCGGCGACCGCGGAATCGAATGCAAGCGCAAGCAGCGGATGATCGTAAAACATTCCATAGGAGGCGCGAACGACCGTCTTGCCGTCCTTCCATGGATCCCACGCGAGTCCGATGCGCGGAGCAAAGTTGTTGTAATCGCGCGGAATGCCTTCGGTGATCCCCAGCGCGTTCTCAGCCGCCTGCGAAGTGGCATTTACGGCCGGGAATGTCGGCGTTAATTCGACGTCGTAACGCACGCCATAGTTGAGAGTGAGATTGGAGCGAACGCGCCAGGAGTCCTGCAGGAATCCGGCGAAGGCGAGGTTATGAAACTGATCATGAGGATCGCCGACGCCCTGAATGAAAGCTCCGGGGATGCCGAGTCCGTAGGCTTGAACCGGGGTGAAGTCCGGCACATTGATAGTGGCGAGGCCGGGGATGTTGACCGTGGAGGGCAAGCCAAGCTGGCCGGCGGTAATGCCGCCGAAGTTGTAGATGCCCCCGAAGTTCACGGTGAAGTCTGCCGTCAGAGGGAGGAAATTGACGTCGGCTCCGTACTTGAGGGTGTGCTTGCCCTTGGTGAGCGTGAAATTGTCGGTGAACTGGTAACGCTGCTCGGTGCGGCGGACATAGCTGAAAGGTTCGCGTCCGAAGAAAGCAACGCCCGGCATGTTCACGGCTACGTCGCTACCACCTGGTCCGCTGGAGTAGTTGTAGCCCAGCGAACGCCAGGAATAATTGAACTGGAATTCATTCACCTTGTTGGAGCCGAGAGTCCACGTGTGCTGAGCGCCGATGCTGTAGTCGTGAAAATTCTGAGACGACGTTCGGGACCACGCGTTCTGGCCAAAGTTCTGCGGCCCTTGCGCGTTTACCTGAATGCCGTGCACCTGGCTTGGACTGAATCCGAGGCGGAAGTTGAGATTCTGGTTGGCATTAATGCGGTGATCAAGACGCAGAGAAGCAACGTTCGTGTCTTCACCAACGGGAAAATTGCCTATCAGGCTGCTCATGGCCGCCATTGAAGCGGGCAACGGAGCGCCACTGGTCGGGAAGACGCTCATGCCCGGCGTGGTGCCGAAATTTGCGGCGATCAGCCCCGCCATCGCTTGCGATGGGAGCGTGCGGTTCAAGGCGATGCCCGAGCTCCCGCCGGCAAGAACCATGTAATTCCCGAGCAAGGTGCCGAGTTGTTGCTTGACCGGCGCCGGCACTCCAGGATTCGCCAGCACGGCGCCCATCTGTCCGAAGAAGTTCGCTTGATCGGGGGTGACCTGCATAACTCCGAGGGGCGCGAAGCTAGGCCCGAGTTGCGAGGCGTCGAAGGGAACGAATCCCCAGTTGTTCTGGCCGATGGTGGAGAAGCCGGTCTCGTGGCGCTGATTGGTTTCGAAAGACAGGAAGAAGAAGGTGCGATCCTTCTTGATCGGCCCACTCAGAGTGAATCCGGCCTGCACGCGCGTATATGCAGGGTCAGACGTGGTGCTGAAAGGATTGACGGCCTGTATGTGCCGATTGCGCAGATAGCCGTAGAGATCGCCATGCCAGTCATTGCTGCCGGACTTGGTGATGATGTTCACCACGCCACCGGAGGCTTGTCCATATTCGGCGCTGTAACCATTGGTGATGATCTGAAATTCCTGCACTGCCTCCTGCGACACGGTGGAGCGGATGCCATTGGTGGAGTTGTCGACAGCGTTGGCGCCATCGACGTTCACCAGGTTGGCGCGGGCACGCTGTCCGCCAAAGTTCAAACCGGAGGTTGGCGCGGCGCCGATGCTGGGCGCCGTATCGCGCGCGATGCGCGAATCGGTAAGTGCGAAATTGATGTAGTTGCGTCCATTAGTGGGGAGATTGTCGATGCGCGTCTGATCGATAGTGGTGGTGGAGGCGCTGGCTTGAGTCTCCACGAGATCCGCTTCTGCGCCGACTGTAACCGTTTCCGTGACTGCGGCAACTTTCAGCACGACGGGCAATTCGGCGCGCTGGCCAACGGTAACGCTCACATTCTGCGCGATGGTCTTCGCAAAGTTCGGAGCTTGCACGGTCACGGTGTAGGTACCGGGCGGCAACAGCAGGAACTGATATTGTCCTTCCACACTGGTGGTGGTGTTGCGCTCGTAGCTTCGGGCTGGATCGCTGACGGTGACGGTAGCGTCCTTGACGAAGGCACCGTTGGAATCCTTAACGGTAACGTGAAGTTCGGCCGTAGCAGCGCCTTGCCCAAAGGCGGCGATGCTGCAGAAGAGAGAGAGTACGACCAGGCACAACCATTTCCAGGCACAGTTCATCATTCATCCTCTTGGGCCGCTTGCCCCACAAACTTCGGCCCTCATAGGCGCGAAGCCCCGCGTGCGACGGCGGGTGCCAGCGGCTGACCATCTGAACAAAACTGCGGTTAATTTCTCGCCCCCGCCACCCCAGACGGGAGCAAAGCGATTTTCTAAAGGGAATGCGGTCGCTGTTTGTACATCAGCCGGGTGACTAGTGCAAGAGCAGAGAAGCAGGAATTACCAGACTCAGCACTGACCTGATGGGCATGGGTGGAGTCTGAGAAGACGAATCCCGCGATGGTAGCGGGGATTGGGCAGCCGCTGTGGAAAGTCCGTGACGTTCCCATTTTGATACTGCAAGAACAGGGTAGAATATGGCTCCTCCCTGGAGACGCCCTTCATGCCCCCAATTGTTATGAGAGTGAAGTTCGATGGTCGCATCGCATTTTTCTTGTTGCTGCTGATGCTTCTGACCGCGAGTGCGCTGGCGCAGAATGCACATGACAAGATCACCGAGAGTGCGGTGTGGAAGATCCCAGCGAACTTCGTGGCCAACGCACACAAAGCCTGTGATTCCGGATCCGCGTCTGAGTTCAATATCTGTTTCATCACTCAGATGACGAAGGCGGGAGCGACTGACGATGCGGTGAACTTTACGCGCACACTCTTCCAGAGCAATGGCGGCGACGTGGGAATCCTCACGGGCTTCCATGCCGTAGGGCCGGTCGACATAGGGTGGGTGACGTATCCGCTGCGCGCGAACACGAATTACGGGCTGCTGCTGTTGAATGGCAAACCGCAATTTATCAATGCGGAAGATATGAAACATTTGGACCACAAGGGCCTCGAGCAGAGCTTCCAGTTCCAGGATGTAAAGAAGCAATTTCCGAAGGTCGATGTGTGGCCGGGCGATCGCGACGGCAAAACGTGGCCGACGTCGCAAAGCGGTCCGGACGGCGGATTGCAGTTCACGATCGGGTACCCGCTGATCAACGGATGTCATGCGTGCGCGCACGAGGGGACGGCGATGTTTACCTGGGATTTCGACGCAAAGGGAAAATTTAAAGGGACGCAGTTTATTGGGATGACGCAGTAACCGCTGCGCAAATCATTCTGTTTTCGCGCTTCGCGACTAAATACCACACTGCATTAATAAATCCCGGAGAAAAGGATATATTGCACTGCTAGACCGAGGAGGACATCCCTGCCCAAAAGAATTCTATTCCGCTATTATTCGCTACTCATCGTGGTTCTGGGGATTTTTGTCGCGCCCTCGTCTTTATCTGCCGTAGATCTCATCCGTCCCAAGGTTCTCGTCATTGCCACCTATGAAACGGGCAAAGATCGAGGCGACGTTCCCGGCGAACTGCAGTACTGGGTGGAGCGTCAGCACCTGGATCAAGAGATCAAGGTGCCGGGAATCGATCATCCCATTTTGACTAACGGAAAAGGTCTCTATGCGATGATCAGCGGCACGACCTCACGATGCGCAGTGCAGATGATGGCTCTGGCAATGGATCCGAGGTTCGATTTGCGGCAGACCTATTTTCTGCTCAGTGGAATTGGCGGAGCCATTCCTGATCAGGTCACGGTTGGCAGCGCAGTTTGGGTCCGGCGCGTTGTGGATGGAGATCCCACCTTCGAGATCGATCACAACGAGACCCCAGCCTCCTGGCCCTACGGAATCGTGGCGCTGGGAGCAACGGAGCCGGGCAAGGTTCCCGAGAATGTCGACTCAGCGCCCGCTGCAGGCGTTTCGGATAACGGTTCCGGTGGCGTGGGCAGAATCGTGTACACCATCAATCCTTCTCTCGTCGATTGGGCATACCAACTGACGAAAGAAGTGCCCCTTGCGGATAATGCAGCACTGGCCGCGAACCGTGCGCCATTCAAGAGTTTTCCCAACGCCCTGCTCAAACCTAGCGTGCTGGAGGGGGACAGCATGGGAGCCGATCACTTCTGGGCAGGAGCGATCATGACGCGCTGGGCGGAAGACTGGGTTCGACTCTATACTCGCGGGACCGGTGCCCTCGCCATCGCTGATTGCGAGGATCAGGGAATCACGCTCGCGATCGACCAACTGGATCGGCTTGGACGCGTCGATGCGAAGCGGTTGCTGATTCTCCGCACCGCGAGCAATTTCACCATGCCCCCGCCAGGCATTGCAGCCGAGAAGTACCTCTTTGACGATCTGGCAAGTTCACCCGGTTATCTCCCTGCGCTTGATGCGAATTATCGCGTCGGCAGTGTAGTAGTCTCGGCGCTTTTGCAGAACTGGGAACAGTACAAGAACCAGGTTCCGTGATGTATTCGCGAGAGAATGCCCGGTAGGGGCGCGACCTGGGGGGCACAAGGATGGTTAGTTGCAAATCTGCGCGGCCGGCCCAGCGAGAGGTTTCAAAGTGTCAGAGGCATCCAAAAAGCCCACTCCGTTTTTTGAACCTGAAACTTTGAAACCTCGCCTCGCCTACTTCTCCGAACAACACCCATCCTTGGATTGGGATTGCGCGAACAGCATCATCGCGTCGAAGGCTTTCGGGTCGCCATATTTGTCATGATGCCGTACCCAGGCCATGGGCCAGGGTAGTCCCTCTTCATCGCGTCCCTTTGGCGTTAGATCGAGAAAGTTATATGCGTTGAGCATCATGTCGAGACCACGCCCGAACGAGGAATACGTGTGGAAGATCTCGCCATCTTTACGATAGAACACGCTCGATCCTGGCGCTTCTTCCGCCGGAAAGGTCGTCTCCTCATAGTTGTAAATGATTTTTCCGCTCTCGAGGTCCTGCTTGGGGAATGACACGTTGTAGTCGAGATTGAAGTCGCTGCCGAAAGAGGACACCCACGGGAACTTCCATCCCATTCTCTTCTTGAAGGCCTCGATTTCAGGCGAGGTCGCTCTCGAAATTGCGATCAGGTTCGTGTCCCGCTGCAGCATGTGGACGCGAATCGAATCAAACTGGTCCGCAATCATTGAGCAGCTCGGACACGCCTCTTTCCAACCGCGTCCGAACATCAAGTGATACACGATCAGTTGGCTGCTTTCGCCGAACAGGTCCCCGATCGCAACCTTGCCGTTAGGTCCCTCAAAAATATATTGCTTCGAGACCTTCTCCCACGGCAGGTCGCGCCGCTGCCGGCTCAATTCGTCTCGTAAGTGCGTGAGTTCTTTTTCTTTCGCCAGGAACTGCTTGCGAGCCGCAAGCCATTCCTCATGTGACACCACTTTCGCCGAAGTTCTGTTGATTGTTGCAGTCGCCATCTTTACTGCTCCTTTTCCTTCGAAACGCTTTTCTCACCCTTCTTCTTTCGAAGAACTTTCATCACCAGCGCCGTGAGCCCGCCGCTCGATCCGACGCCGCCCACCACCATTGCCGCACTCGCGATACACGCTGGACACATAAACTCCTCCTCACTTCGCTTTCGCTTCCGCTCGAACCTTGATCCGCTGGTTGATCCTGCCCCATCCCGTGCTAACGCCCTTGCGATGTTCGTCCTGAATAAGCCCAAACGCTTTGTGGTGAAACTTGATCAGCGTGCCGCCCTTCGATTCGCTCAAACGGTATTGCAGGTTCGAGACGACTCCATACGACATAAACAGCGGACCGGTGAACTCCAGCAGCGTCGGGCGCTTGATCGCCTGCACATGTGCCCAGAAATGCCCGTTCCCGTCGCCGAGGTCGCGATACCAGCGGCCGCCGGGCCATGCTTCCAGTTTCATCGGCATCTTCTGCTCGGGAGTTTCGTTCTCGGGGCCGAGCTGTTCCAGCAGCGCCTCAAACGTTGTCTCAATCGGCGCGTCCACCTGGATCTCTTGGGTGACGAGCAAAGTGAAATTCTCGATTCCCGGGATTGCCGGACTAACACTCATAGTTCCTCCTAAAACCACAATTGATGAGGGCCGCATACGACTGTGCGAGCCGACCCGAAAAACAGACTTAGCTCTTCTCGCGCGCCTTCTGCTCCGCCCGCTCCTTGGTCCGGAGCAGTTGATGCGCCCACAGACGCTCAAACGTCTTGGTCCACTCATAGAGAGGACGAATTCCATCCGGATTGGCTTGATACAGCATTTGCCTCCCGTGCCGACGTACGCGAACGAGTCCAACCTGTCGAAGCACCTTCAAATGCTTCGAAACTGAAGGCTGTTCGATTCCCAGTCTGGCAACCAAATAACCCACCGGATGTTCCCGGTCTGCCAGGTGCTCGAGAATCTCTCGCCGGCGCGGCTCAGCCACTGCGTTAAATGCGTCGGAAGTAGTAGCGGCCCGTGCCATGCAGAGAAATATATATTCCTATATGGGAATATGTCAAGTCGGTGAAATAAATATCATTCTTGTTCGCAAATTGAAGCAGGCACGACGCCGCACTCACCTTCGGAGTTTCGGTGGTGCCGCCGCGTGTTTGGGATGAAGTAGAAGGTGCGGAAAGGCCTGCCGTGAGCGAAGTCGAAGGGGATGTCCGCCCCAGGCAAGGCTTATCGGAGAAGGTCTACTGATTCCGGTCGATGCCCCACTGCTCGTCGGTGGAAGTGCGGACTGCCCACGCCATCCGCGGAGTATTGTGCGAGATGGCGAAGCGGCCGTGGGGATCGAGAAGAATCATCCCGCCGTGGCCGTTCAGACGTTGCTTGAGATAGGCGATGGATTCGGCGGTGGCCTGCTCGGGATCGGTGCCGCGACGCACGAGGTCGGCCGCATGCTTTGCGATGACGAGTTTCATCATGGGCTCGCCCCATCCGGTGGTGGAGACGGCGGCGCTTTCGTTGTCGGCATAGCAACCGCAGCCGATGAGGGAAGAATCTCCGACGCGTCCGGGAGTTTTATTCAGTGTGCCGCCGGTGGAGGTGGCCGCGGCGATGCGTCCCTGCTGGTCGAGGGCGACGGCACCCACGGTGTCGGATGCCATCGTCGGAGCAGTAAAGATCTCTTCTGTCTTGCCTTCCGCCATCGTCTGCTTCGCCTCTTTCAGACGCTCCAATTCGCGCGGAATCACTAGTTCGGAGTTGTCAACGAGGTGAATGCCGTGCAATTCGGCGAAGCGTTCTGCGCCATCCGCGACAAGATACACGTGCGGACTTTCTTCCAAAACTTTGCGTGCGGCACAGATGGGATTGCGAAGGCGCTCGACGCACCCAACGCCTCCAGCGCGAAGGGTTGATCCGTCCATCATCATGGCATCGAGCTGAACGCGTCCGTCGCGGTTGAGAAAGCTGCCGCGACCGGCATCAAAGATTTCATCGTCTTCCATGACCATGATGGCGGCTTCGCAGGCTTCCATGGCGGAGGCGCCGCGCTGCAGCAGAAGCCATCCGGCGGAGAGGGCATGACGAACGCCGTTCAAGTGGGCATCGACAGCGTCGTCTGGAATCGCCCACGCCCCACCGTGGACAAGCAGGACAGGTTGATTGGACATTCGGATCCTTGGGTTCAAAAGCAGAGAACATGATACTGCAGTGGTTAGTGGTTAGTGGCTAAGGGTGGCTGGTAGCTAGTAGCCAAGTGACGACCTCAGTAACCCGCTAAGAAGGCGACTTCAGTCGGAGAATAATGAACATTAAGCCCACTGAGAAGATCACCCAATAGCTGCATCTGAAGATGAGAGGTAACACGCTGTCCGGTCTGAGCTCCAAGTACTTTCGCGCCACTTTCGAGTCGTTCCTAACCGACCATGAAAAACGTTCATCAACTGGCTGGGTAGAATTGACGAACATCTTCATAACGATTGCGCAGTAAGCATTCAGGATAACCAGCGGGATCACAACCGCCATGAGAATCGACTCTGGTCGTAAGCCGCTGAACAATTCTGTTCTCCTAACAATCAGAATAAGCCATCAGTCAACTGTGAGTACTTGCCCAACCGGTAGCAGATTTGTTGAACTGGATTCGTGATGCGTTCCGAAAAGCAGAACGAGAAGTACATTTCCGCACTGTCGCGGCTGGAGTCAAAAAAAACAATTGACTGCCGAAGAAGCGCGTTTGGCGGAGTTGCTGACGCTACTCATTTCCGACTACGAGGATAAGAACTACCAACTTCCGGCTGCCGAGCCACGCGAAGTCGTTTGGGAGTTGATGCGTGCGAATGGGCTGCGGCAGAAGGATCTCGTTGGCGTTTTCGGAACCGAAAGCATCGCCTCCGAAGTGCTGAGTGGGAAGCGGGAGTTGAACAAAGACCAGATCAGAAGGCTTAGCGAGAGGTTCGGGGTGTCGCCGGCAGTGTTCTTTTGAAGATGAGTGACTCGCTAAGTGGGCTTGGGCCTACCGGAGGAAACTACCAAGTGAGCGTGGACCCCACAGCCAGCACATGCTGAACAGCAGAGCAAGAGCAAGTGACAATACCGAGATGTAGATAAAACTCCTCGACCAACCTCTTTTTGGAGCCTCGACAAAGTACATCTTGTACTGAACCACAGAATCGTGCGCCGTGGTGATCGCTTCAACAGCCTGGCCGATCCCTCTCAATCGCTGACGAATTATGAAGTAGCAAAGCCCGTGCAATGAAAAGAAAGCTATCGCGGCGATCACCCAAGGGCTGTCTAGTGGAGATGAGGCATGAGACAGCATTTAGCTAAATGGTGATTCGAAGTTGATTCTATCGAATTCTTCGGCTGAAGAGGCTCGCGGTCTTGTTACTAGTTGAATTTCGTAGGGCTCCCTCGACTCGGGCATGCGCCGTCGCTCGGGATGACAGTCCTCGCTGCGTTCGGACGTGGGCTGCCGAGGCTGGAGCCCCCGTGCATGCAATGCCAATGCAAGGTCTCTCGACTCGGAGCGCATCTGTACTGCGCTCCTCGCTCGAAATGACAATCACTGAAAGTGCAGCCAGGCTCTGGAGAACTACGCTCGAATGGCTAATTACCGAACGCTGACTTCGGTTTGCGGCGGAGTCGGTTGGGATGGTTCTTCGGGCTCGGGTTCGAGGCCGAGGTTCTTCTTTTCCGTCTGCTGATAGGTATAGGCAATGCGGTGAATCACCGTGATGTTTCCGAGAACGGCAATCACCCAAAGAATCGCAGCCATGCGATTGAAGAGCGCGCCAATGATCACCAGGACGATGCGCTCTGGGCGCTCCATGAATCCGACCTTGCATTGCGGGATCATGTTTTCGGCGCGGGCGCGGGTGTAGCTGACCATCAACGAAGTGACCATCACCAGCGCAGTGAGCACAACATAGAAGAATCGATTCGCGCGAGCGTAGTAGACGAGCAGTCCGAAATAGAGGGCGACGTCGCTGTAGCGATCGATGACGGAGTCGAAGAATCCGCCAAACTGCGTGACCTGGTTCGTTGCGCGGGCGACACGTCCGTCGACCATGTCGAAGATGCCGGCGCCGACAATTACCAGTCCCGCGTAGAGGAACATGCGCTGCTGGTTTAGGGCGTTGGCGTAGCCGAACAGAACTGCGGCACCGATGTTGATGACCAATCCGATGAAGGTGAGAACGTTCGGCGAAATTCTGGTCAGGGCGAGGCCGTGCACGATCCCATAGAGGATCACCCTGCATGTGCGTCCGACCGCGCCTGTCCAGGTCATGATGCCTCGTCGTGAATGGTGGTGAGTTTCAGGACTTCGAGCTCGCGATTGCCGCCGGGGGTGACTACGGTAGCCGTGTCGCCGACCTTCGTTCCAAGCAGAGCCCGACCGATAGGTGAGGTAGTGGAGATCAGGCCCTTGGTCACGTCCGACTCCTCGCTGGTTACCAGCTTGTACTCTAGCTCTTCTTCCTTGGTGGAATCGTACACCCGAATCGTAGAACCTAGAGCAGCCTTATCCTTGGGAATATTGGCCATGTTGACCAGGGAAAGATCGGCCATTCGCTTTTTAAGCTGCCCGAGGCGAGCGCGGACAAATTCCTGGCGCTGCTTGGCCATGTGATATTCGGCGTTCTCGCTGAGATCCCCCATTGCGACCGCCTTCTTCAGCTCTTTGGGGAGTTCATGAGTCAGCTCATGTTCGAGAACGCGGATCTCTTCTTCCAGCTTTTTCTTAATGTGCTCGGGCATCGATAGTTAGACTCGGCAATCAGTTTGGGGCGAAAAAGGCCATAGCCGACCTGAGATGCTGCGCATGCCGCAGCCCCCGTCGGCTCGATGCTGCAATGTTTTAGGAGCTACTCGGATTCAGACAGCCGCTCCACCCAGCAAGCCAACGGCAGGCTTGCAACGGGACCCGTCTGGCGGTGAAAGGAGCGCCCCGTCACCAGGAAAGATTATAAACCTGCGGCTCGCCAATGGTTTAGCCCGGCAGAATTTCTCCTTTGACAGGCAACCTTTGAAGGTTACCGGAACCCCGGTTGCGGATGTCCGATAGTGCTGGAACCCTTGTAAAATGCGGCCAAATTTGACTACCCCCTCGGACTCCGATACCATAGCAGGTGTGCTTTCCCCCTGTTTGAGCCTGCAACTGAGCGGGTGCCCCTCATGATGAATGGAAATCTGTTGCACTTCCAAGTAGGCGACAAAGTCGTTTATCCGAACCATGGTGTCGGCGTAATCGAGCAGGTCACAACCAGAACGGTTGGCGCCTCTATCGAACGCTTTTACCTGCTCAAGATTCAAGCGAGCAGCCTTCGCGTGACCGTCCCGTTCGCCAGCGTTGCCAGTGTTGGACTTAGGCCGGTGATTCGAAACGGGGAAATTCAGAAAATCCTGGACTTCCTGACCGACGGCGAATGCAGCAACAATGCTGATTGGAAATACCGGTTCAAAGAGAATTCGGACAAAATGCGAACCGGGTCTCTGATGGAAGTTGCCGCCGTACTCAAAGGTCTTCTCCTTCTCGCGCAAACCAAGCCACTTTCTTTCCGTGAAAAGAAAATGCTGGAACGAGCCCGGTATCTGCTGGTCAGTGAAGTAGCTATGGCCAAGAACTGGGAAGAGGCCCACGTGGAAGAGTTGATGTCGAAGGCGCTGGCGAAATCCCATCTACGATTTCCAGAAGCTGTCGGCGTAGCGTAAAAGCAGCTCTCAGCTCTCAGCAATCAGCACTCAGCATTCAGCCGTGACGCTTCTCGTGGCGGGATGCTGAGTTCGTCTTTTTGGGGTGAATCAGCTGAGGGACGCTTAACGCTCAGATCAACCCCCGCCTTTTTCTACTCATCCCAACTTCATATGGAAAGCTACGCACATATCGTGGCAGTCGGAGTTGCTGATGGGACATATGGCCGGAAAATTCCTGAGTACCAGATCACTCTGAATGCTGGTGGAGCTTCCTGGGCGCGTTCGCTTGAGGGCGATGGCGAACTGATGACGTTCCTGGAATCGAGTCTCGCGCTAAGGAAGGACATTGTCGAAGCGGCCGTGCGAAAGTTACGCGAAACGGGGAATGCGACGATTTCGGCGGTAGAGATCGAGGAGACTGAAGCTTCGGAGCTGGGCTTGGTGAAAACGCCAATCGACTTCTGAAACCGTTGCCGGCCATCGCTTGTCAGCTCTCAGGGTCCACTACTCACCCAGCCACAATCCAACAGCGCGGTAACGTGGCACGTGGTCGCAGACGATCTTGATCGCGGCGGTCATCGGAATCGCGAGCACCAGTCCCATGGCTCCCCATAGCCATCCCCAGAAAAGCAGAGCTAACGTCACGGCCAGCGGATTCAGCTGCAAGCGGCTTCCTAAAAATTTTGGGTAAAGCACATTCATGGCAAAGATGTGCAGTCCGAAAACTGTCAGCAGAATAACGATAAATCCTGTGCCGTGGACCACGCCGAGTCCGGAAAGAAACGGGGGAACGACGGCGAGTAGAGGACCAAGATAAGGGATCAGGCTGAGAAACCCGCTGATGAATCCGAGAAAATAGAAATAGGGCAGATGAAGGAATCCGAAGACTGCAGTGCTGGCGCCGCTGATCACGAGACCAACAATGAGGTTACCGACGATAAAGGCGCGCACCATTTTCACAATTGCGCCGAGAGTGGCATAGGCGGTGGAACGCTCATCGCGCGCGAAAAGCATGATAGTGGCCGAGCGGACGTGATCCTGCCAACTAAGCATGAAGTACGCCAGAAAAGGGACGAAAGACGCGGCCAGCGCTAATTCGGTCGCTGTGCCCAGACTATTGGTGAGCGCTCCGGTCCAATCTGGCTGCTGTTGCACCTGAACCGTCTTCGTGCCGGGCGTTTTGGATGACGGGAGCAACTGGTTCGCGTTCTTCTCGAACATCTGCTCTTTTTGACGCAGCTTCCAGGTGAGTGACTGAATCTCGCCACGGTATTTAGGTAGTTCCTCCATGAACGAGACAGCCTTGTTGTAGGAGAGGTTGGCAAGTCCGTACAGCGCGGCGCAGAAAAAAAGGACTGAGATGAGAGCACCTGCCCAGTGCGGGACGCGTATTCGCGCAAGCAAATCCACGAGAGGAGCCAGTACAAAAGCCAGCAGAACGGATACGAGGATGACAACCAGAACAAGTTTTCCGAAATACAGGCCGGCGAGAAGAGCGACAACAGCGATGATCCACTGAGCAGTCGAGGAACGCTGGTCAGCCACCTGGACGACAGCGGGAGGTCTTAATCCCGGCCCGATGGAGTTGCCGGGCTCATCGGATGCGATCTCTGCAATTCGGGCACTATCGTGATCTGGTTCCTTTGGAAACTCAGCTGGATCTGCCGCCATCGAGAAGACGCCCCAAGCATTGAGATGCAATCCTGAGCAGCGGGTACGCCTATAATCGGCGCGTGTCCCCCTTGAATGACGTTCTGCCGGGCCGATTGCTGGCTATGGATGTAGGCGCTCGCCGCATTGGGCTGGCAGTTTCTGACCTGCTGGGGATCACAGCCCAAGGCATTGAGACTCTGCAGCGAAAGAACAAGCGGACCGACTTCGAGTACCTGGCCAAAGTGATCGGCGACTACACAGTGACAGAAATCGTGGTTGGTTATCCGCTGCGGATGAGCGGCGTGGCAAGCGCACAAACCAGGCACGTCGAAGCATTCGCCCAGGAGCTGGAAAAGAAGTTTGGGTTGCCTGTTCATCGATGGGATGAGCGCTTGACCTCCGTCCAGGCAGGGCGGGTGCTGCGCGAATCGAATATCAGCATCGAAAAGCGGGCCAAGGCCGTAGATCGCCTGGCGGCGGTGCTGATCCTGCAGTCATTTTTGGATCACCGGGCGATGCAGCGTGGGACTGAGTAGTATTCACAGACATCCCACAACAGGATGTGTGGGGCACCCGGAGCCTTCGACATTCCCCGCACCATCGGCCCTGTACTTTTTCCAGGTGAGTTGCGCCGACCGTGCAGTACGTCCGGAGTTGATCATCATCTAAACTGAGGGACAGTTTCGAGGCTAAGTGGGATTCGATTGTTACGTACGATTTTCAAGCTCCTGGTAATTGCCGTTCTGTTAGTGGCGATTTGGCTGGCGTGGGGACTATGGCTGCCGGCGCGCCCGTCGCAGACTACGTATCTGCAGTTGCGGCCGGGCTGGTCGACGCGGCACATCGCGGCAGAGTTGCAATCGGCCGGAGTGATTCGCAGCGCGCGCATCTTTCTGCTGTACCACTACATTGGCCACCCGAAGACGCTCAAAGCCGGTGAGTATAAGTTCGAAGAATCCGCAAATCCCATACAGATTCACCAGCGCCTGGCCAGCGGCGACATCTTTCAGCATGTCGTCACGATTCCCGAAGGCTACAACATGTTTGACGTGGCTTCTGCGATCGAAGCCGCAGGGCTTGGTTCGCGCGAAGATTTCCTGAAAGCGGCGACACAGCAGGTGACGCTCGTTCACGATCTCGATCCAGATGCGAAGTCGCTCGAGGGATATCTTTTCCCCGACACCTATGGCTTCACGCGCACGCAGACGATGACAGACATAGTGTCAGCGATGGTGAAACGTTTTCGCGAAGAGGCGCACGCAATTGGTCTGAAGGCGGATATGCATCGCACCGTGACGCTGGCATCGATTGTCGAAAAGGAAACAGGAGTTGCCGATGAGCGGCCGCTGGTTGCGAGCGTCTACGTAAACCGATTGGAGCATGGCATCGCACTGGATGCGGATCCATCGGTGATTTACGCCGCGCTACTGGACGGGAAATACGACGGAAAAATCTATCAATCGGAATTGCGCGCGGAATCGCCGTACAACACGTACAAATTTCCGGGACTGCCTCCTGGTCCGATAGCAAATCCTGGACGAGCCTCGTTACAAGCCGCGATGCAACCGGCCAAGTCGGATTACTACTACTTTGTCAGTGACAACAATGGCCATCACCGTTTCGCGCGTACGCTTGAGGAACATACGCAAAACGTAGTTGCGTATCGGCGTGCGGTAGCAGCCTCGCGATAACCCTTCTGGGAATTTACTTCTCGCAACAACTTGCGCAACAGCGGCATCTCTTTCTCAGCTTGTATACTGAGATTCAGTTTGACCCTCGAAGAATGAAGCGTGCCCAAAAAGTATGGCTAGCTTTGCCTCTGGTGCTGGCCCTGATGTCCACTGGCTGCCTGTTCCGTTCCCGGCGAGTGCCACAACGCGTGGTGCAAAGCAATTTGCGATCCGCGACGCTTCAGGAACTCGTGGACATGGTGAACGCGCGCTCGAAGCAGATCCACACCTTGAATGCAACGGTCGATATTGACGCGTCGGTGGGCGGATCGATTAAGGGGAAGATCACCGAATACAAAGAAATTCGCGGATACATTCTGATACGTCAGCCAAGCCAATTGCGCATGATCGGCCTGATGCCGATTGTCCGCAACCGCGCGTTCGACATGGTCAGCAACGGTGACCAGTTCAAGCTGTGGATTCCTCCGACGAATAAGTTTTTCCTGGGATCCGCCACTGTGGTGCAGCCATCGAAAAATCCGTTAGAGAATCTTCGGCCCGAGGTTTTTTATGACGCGCTGATTCCACGCGCGGTCGACCCGGAGAACGAGATTGCCGTGCTGGAGAATGCCAGCGAGACGATGCCCGATCCCAAATCAAAGAACAAACTGATTGAGCAGCCGGAGTACGTGGTCGACGTGATCCGGAAGGATAAGGGCGGATGGTATCTCGATCGCAAACTGATCTTCGATCGCGCGGATTTGATGATCCATCATCAGATCATTTACGACACACGAGCCTACGTTGCGACTGATGTTCGCTACAGCGCTTACAAAGATTACAACGGAAGCAGCTTCCCGTCGGACATCGATATATGGCGGCCGCAAGAGGAGTACTCGATCGGGCTGATCATGGTAAAGCTTGCGCTGAATGAACCAATCGCAGATGCGCAATTCGCTCTGGAACAGCCGCCGGGAGTGGTGGTGGTGCAACTGGATAATCCGAGGGCCAATCAGCCGCAGGGAAAGGGCGATGCGCCGAAGTAAGCTGTCAGCTCTCGGCTTTCAGCCCTCAGCCAGGGCCTGAATGCTAGAAGGCGACGGCCGAACGCCGACAGCTGAGAGCCGAGATCCAAACTGCTAAACTCAAACGAATGAACAAAATGATTTTTGCCAACCTGCTGCACCGGCCGGTGCGTTCTCTGATCAGCGTTGTTGCGATTGCGGTTGAAGTCACGCTGATTCTGGTGATTGTTGGTCTATCGCTGGGAATGCTGAATGATGCCAGGAACCGGACTGTCGGCATTGGAGCTGACCTGATGGTGCAGCCGCCGGGATCGTCGTTCTTGTCGGGCATCAGTGGCGCTCCGGTTCCCGCCAAGGTGGCCGACGTGGTCGCCAAGCTTCCGCACGTGCAGGTGGTTTCGCCAGTGGTGACGCAGCTTTCGACGGCTGGTTCGCTGGAGGTGATCTATGGCATCGACATCGATACCTTTCAGAAACTGGGTGGACCGTTCAAGTTCCTGGCTGGTGGGCCGTTTCAGGGTCCGGACGACCTCATCGTCGATGATTATTTCGCCGCGGGCAAGAATGTGAAGATTGGCGAAACGATGCAGTTGTTGAACCATACAGTGCGGGTAGTGGGCATCGTCCAACATGGCAAGGGCGCGCGCAAGTTTCTGCCGATTACCACGCTTCAGGAGTGGACCGGCTCGCAGGGGAAGGCATCGATTTTCTACGTGAAGCTCGATGATCCGAAGAATGCGCCGTTGGTCGAGAATGAAATTCACGACACGCCAGGGATGCAGCAGTACGTGGTGCGCTCGATGGCGGAATATTTGTCGTTGATGACGGCGGGGAATCTGCCGGGACTCTCGCAATTCATCACTGTCGTGATCGGCGTTGCAGTGGTAATCGGATTCATCGTGATCTTCCAGGCGATGTACACGGCGGTAATGGAGCGCACGCGCGAGATTGGGATCCTGAAGTCGCTCGGTGCGTCGAAACTCTACATCGTGAATGTGATTTTGCGCGAGACGACGCTGTTAGCGGTATGCGGGATCATTGTTGGCGTAATCGCCAGCTTCGCGGTGAAACATGCACTGAAGCTGCGCTTCGCGACGTTGCCAATCGACATCAATCCGGATTGGATCGGCTATGCGATCGTGATCGCGCTGGCGGGAGCGGTCCTCGGCGCGATTTACCCAGCGTTCAAGGCGGCGCAGAAGGATCCGATCGAAGCGCTGGCGTATGAGTAGCCTTTCAGTCGATCAGTCTTTTTAGTTCCTTCGATGATGCGGCAGAGTCACCCGCCCGCAGCTCCGCAAAGGGGAGAACCGTGAAATATCGGCAATTCGGTCGTATCGGCTGGACTGTTTCGGAAGTGAGCTTCGGCGCCTGGGCAGTGGGCGGTTCGTGGGGGACGGTCGATGACGAGCAGTCCATCGCCGCGATGAAGCGAGCGCTGGACCTCGGCGTGAACTTCTTCGATACCGCGGACGTTTATGGCGATGGCCGTTCAGAACGTCTTATCCAGAGACTTCGCAAGGAAACCAAAACGCCCTTCTATGTTGCGACGAAGGCCGGTCGCCGCCTCAATCCGCATATCGCATCCGGATATAACCAGCAAAACCTGTCGGCATTCATCGAGCGTTCGCTCCAGGAGCTTGGCGTCGATTCCCTCGAACTTGTGCAGCTCCACTGTCCACCGACTGATGCCTACTATCAGCCAGAAATCTTCGACGCGATGGATGGTTTGGTGAAGTCCGGCAAAGTCCAACATTATGGCGTGAGCGTGGAAAGAGTGGAGGAAGGACTCAAAGCGATGGACTTTCCCGGCGTTGAGTCCGTGCAGATCATTTTCAATATGTTCCGCCAACGGCCAGCGGAGCATTTCCTGGCGGAAGCCAAACGCCGCGGCGTCGCAACGATTATCCGCGTCCCTCTTGCCTCAGGGATGCTGACGGGCAAACTCAATGCCAGCTCCACGTTCGCGGCCGACGACCACCGAAACTTCAATCGCCACGGCGAAGCCTTCGACGTAGGTGAAACCTTCGCGGGTGTGCCTTATGAAGCTGGGCTTAAAGCGGTTGAAGAGCTGAAAGCGCAGGTTCCGCAGTCTGCGACTCTGGCCCAATTTGCGCTTCGCTGGATCCTCATGTTCGAGGGCGTTTCTACCGTAATCCCCGGTGGTAAAAACACAAGGCAAGTGGAGGACAACTCCGCCGCCGGCGAATTGCCTCTCCTCAGTGAACAGCAAATGCAGACGGTTCAGTCGATCTACGAGCGATACGTTCGCCCGAGTGTCCACCAGCGATGGTGAGAGTCAGAGGTCGGTTCGTTTAGCGTGCATGCTTCAGGTCTCGGTCACGTTCGGATTCTCCAGAGGGGAGGGGGGCGCGAGTGCTTTCGTTGATAAACAAGCGTTTATCCGTGGGACGCGATGTTTGTCCGACGGATGAAACATCGGACATGCGACGGATGATGCGTCGGATATCGGAAATCGAATTTAGTTCTGACCTGAGGGCTAAAGCCCCATCGATGGGGACGAATAGAACGGCGTAGCTGAAGCCGCACCCCTTCAAATCGCCGCAACCGTTGGAATCGCCCTTCTACTTTCTGCCTTCTATTCTTAAGTGTGACAGATTTGAGAGGACCTACCGGACACTTTCGTGAAATTTAGTTCTATCGTGGAATGATAGAGTTGGGGAGAAAACGTGGGAATTGGGGTATTGACAAGTGACTCCGCGGATGGGAAATCACGTCTGTGTCGCCCCTCCTGGGGCCGGACGTTGTTTGTTGGACTAATCCTGGGACTGACGTCGGGCTATGCTGTATCGCCAATCTCATGTTAACGTCCGCATCAAGATTTAGGCGGACAAAGAAACGTTCCCCACGCGTGCGCCTGTTCCTGACCATCGCGATCGCGAATCGACGCCTCGGTGCGGATTCTTCTCTTCTGGCGATCGACCACCCAGCCAAGAATGTGAAGCTGACAACCTGGCTCTACGCGACGCCGAAAGCGGGTCCGCAAGTCAACGGTTAATGCCTCCCATCCTTTAGACATGATCGCCTTCGACATGGCTTCATCGAGCACAGTGGCGATGATGCCGCCATGAATTACGCCCGCGAAGCTCTCCCATGCGCCAGTCGGAGCCCAATCGGCGCGAACGCCTTCGGGAGTGGAGCGAAAGCGAATGTGAAGTCCATTAGGATTTTCTCCGCCGCAGACCACACAGGCAGGGTTCAGGCTGGCCATCGATCGCGGCGCGACTGGAGGTTCTTCGGCGATATGACTATCCAAGACGGTACTCATAGATGTAATCTACATCTAGATGCAGACTTACTAAAGGACTTCTTATGCGTATCGCAATTCCTCTTTTCAATGGGCGGCTCTCTTCTCACTTCGGACATTCGGAAGAGTTTCTCTTTGTGGATGCCGACATCAACAACAAGACGATCACAGCAGAACAGGTGGAAAAAGCTCCCGAACATGTTCACGGCCTGCTTCCGCGATGGCTCAAGGAGCGTGGCGTGAGTGTTGTATTTGCCTCGGGGATAGGAGCGGGCGCCGTGCGATTGTTGGCGGCCGACTCGGTTCAGATCGTTGCCGGAGTGCCCGATCTAGATCCGAAAGTGCTGATTTCTAAGTTTCTGGAAGGAACCCTCGCGAGCGGTCCGAGTTCCTGTGACCATGCGGAACACCAGTGCAGTCATTCTTAAAGAGAGTGTCCGATGCCGATTTCGAAACGACAAAGCGGATGCAAGCGGCATGACCATCCCTGTACATGTGCGATGGGGCACTTGTACCGCTTCGTCGAGCCGGTGCTGCTGCTGATGCTGAAGGAAAAGGGCCGTGCCTACGGCTACAGCCTGTCGGCGGATCTGCAACAGTACGCATTTACGGATACCGAGATTGAGCGAGCAATCCTGTATCGCACGTTGCGGCGGCTTGAAGAGAACGGATACGTACGCTCGAGCTGGGAGGTTGCTGAGCCGGGACCCGCACGGCGTGTCTACGCTCTCACGAAGAAGGGAGAACAGCATCTGCAGGAGTGGGCGCAAGTTCTTGCCAAGGTCGCTGAGTCGATGGGTCGCTTCGTGAAGCAAGCCTCGAAGCTACGCCGTTGAGACGAGTACGGCGGGGCAGTATTTGTAACGAAAGCTGTGGGCGCGGCATCTGTTACTTGTCGGCAAGTTGCTTGAAGGTGCTTCATGCTCCGCATCATAGAATTTCGCGAACCGCTGGTGATCAAGCTCAGGCTGGAAGGCGCTTTGACTTCCGAACACGTGGAAGAGGTGAGAGAGCGGTTTTCGGCAGCGACGCACTCATATCCCGGCAAGCCGTTACTGATTGATTTGGGTGATGTAGTAAAGATCGATTCCCCTGGACAGTCCCTCTTATCCGACCTGAATGTTGCCGGCGCGAGACTGAGCGCGTACGGCGGTGAATTGAGCAGCTTGGTAGAGCACGCGAGGATACGGCCGGGCGGCAATGAGGCCGACGGGGCAGAGCGGCTAAATTTCCTGTGCCGTTTTCTGCGTTGGGTACTGCCGTCATTCCTGAAACCGGAAGCTTGCGCGGGCGCCTCGTAAGATCAATACTAAGTAAGCTATTTTTCGCTGCATTGCCGATGCGCTCTGAATCTAAAATCCAACTATGACAACTCTGAATTCCTCTGCCGCGCAAGCGCCTGACCTGCGGTATCCGGTGGGCAAGTTCCATTTCGAAGGACCGCTAACAGATGAACGGCGCGAAGAGTTCATCGAGACGATTGCACACACTCCGGCGAAGCTGCGCGCGGCGGTCGAGGAGTTGACTGGCGAACAGCTCAACACAGCATATCGTCCCGGCGGTTGGACGGTGCGGCAGGTGATCCATCACATGCCCGACAGTCACATGAATGCCTTTATGCGGTTCCGCTGGGCGTTGACGGAAGACGCGCCGACGATCAAGACCTACGACGAAGCACGTTGGGCGGAGCTGATCGATTCGCGCAGCGCTCCGCGGGAGATGTCACTGACGCTGCTGGACGCGCTGCACCGGCGGTGGGTGATCCTGCTGAACGGCATGACGCCCCAGGATTACAAGCGCACGCTGGTCCATCCTGAGCATGGGAAGATTGATCTGGAGAAGATGCTGGCGATGTATGCGTGGCATGGGCGACATCATGTGGGGCACATCACGGCGTTGAGAGAGCGAAACAATTGGTAGTGGGTGATTGAACAAGGCAACCGTTGAACCGGTATTTGCCTTTGTGTACACATGGGTGTACACTCATGGACTGAGGTTGTTGCTATGGCTGCGATCAAAGTTGGCGTACGTGAGTTTCGCGAAAAGATAGCTACTTTTCTCGAGTCAGACACTCCGGTTGCGGTCACCCGCCGCGGCGAGACGGTTGGAGTCTATGTTCCAACCCGCAGCAAGCGATCGAAGGCGGCCGAATTCTCCGAACTAAAGGCAGCAGCGGACCGTCTTTCCAAAGCGCTAGCGGATGTAGATGAAGAGGAATTCGTAACAGAGTTCAAGCAGTTGCGGAAACGCCGGGGCGCGAACCGCTGAAATGATCGTTCTCGACGCGAACATTCTGATCCGGGCCGTGCTCGGCCATCGTGTTCGCCAGTTGCTTGATGCATACTCCCGGCGCGGGGTGCGGTTCTTCGCCCCCGAGATGGCGTTCGACGACGCGGAACGCTATCTCCCGGAACTTCTCCAGAAGTTCGGTAAGTCGACTGAGCATCTTCCGAAGGCTTTGGGGTATTTACGTTTTGCGATTGAACCGGTTTTCGAGGAGCTATACGGAATCTTCGAAGAGGAAGCGCGGCTGAGACTGCGAGGACGCGATGAAGGGGACTGGCCCGTCCTTGCGACGGCTCTAGCTCTTGGCTGTCCGCTATGGACGGAAGATGCCGATTTCTTCGGGACTGGGATAGCGGTCTGGACGACGGCCAGGGTGGAAATTCTGTTCAAGGCTCTCGCGACTGGGAAGGCGTTGGACGAGTAGCGTTGTTTGAGACCTCCGCAGCCGCAACTGCCGCGTTGACTTCCGCTTTGCCCTACGCTATGCTTGTGGTTTCGTTGTCCCGCAATGGTCCGCCCCGAGTGTCCCCTCTTGTTTTTGTGACGGGGCTGTAACTCAGCGGTTCTTCTGGACGAATCAATTTCTGGGAGATTCTGATGTCAACATATTTCCCCAAGGGGGAAATTGCTCGCAAGTGGTACGTCATCGACGCCTCAGGGCAGACCCTCGGTCGCCTGGCGACGCGTGTCGCCCGCATTTTGTCGGGTAAGAATAACCCCCGCTATACGCCGTTCCTCGACACTGGCGACCACGTGGTCGTGCTTAACGCCGAGAAGGTGAAACTGACGGGCCTGAAGGCCGAGTCGAAGCTATATCGCCGCTACACCGGGTATCCCGGTGGTCTGCGTGAAGAAGAATATGTGAAGCTGCTGAAGCGGAAGCCGGAAGCGATTTTGCAGCAAGCGATTTTGGGCATGCTGCCGAAGTCGAAGCTGGGCCGGGCGATGGGCAAAAAACTGAAAGTCTATCGCGGCGACAAGCATCCGCATCAGGCTCAGCAGCCGGTAGCAGTTGCGTAAACAGGATCGTTCCGGTCCTTTCCAAAGGCCGGAAAGGACCGGGCACCCCGAATGGGGCACCCAAATAAAGTTTTGCTCCAGGTATGGACGGAGCTGAAGGTTAAGAATGGCAGAACAGGTTGAATATTACGGTACCGGACGGCGCAAGTCGGCAATCGCGCGCGTATTTCTGCGTCCGGGCAATGGCGATATCAAGATCAACGGACGTCCCTTTGACGAGTACTTCGTCACGGTGAGCCAGCGCGTGGAAGCAAAGGAAGCACTCGTGCTTTCCGAAACCACCGGCAGCTTGAACGCCGTGATTACGGTTGATGGCGGCGGAGTGGATGGACAGGCAGGCGCGGTAAAGATGGGTACGGCACGCGCGCTGCTGGAATTCAATCCAGAGCTTCGCGGCAAGCTGAAGGCGGCTGGTTTCCTGACGCGCGACGCGCGTGGGAAAGAGCGCAAGAAGTACGGACAGAAGGGCGCCCGCAAGCGGTTCCAGTTCTCGAAGCGTTAAGTTTCTGTGTGGCGCGGACACTCCCGTCCGCGCTGCGCAGCCGAGGTCGGCTGCGCCACACGTTGCTCGATACGATTTCATCTTCGCGGCCGATGGTCCGGGCGGCGAAGTACGGAAACATACGGACCAAATTCTTCCCGCACCCGGATTCCCGAGGGTTCGCGGGACGGGAAATGTAATCCCGAGCGCTCCGATCATCGCAAGGTGACGCCGCAGAGGATGCAATCCACTAAGGAGGTTGTTTGGCTAACATCAGCATGAAAGAGTTGCTCGAAGCTGGAGTTCACTTCGGGCACCAAACGAAGCGCTGGAATCCCAAGATGAAGGAATACATCTTTGGCGAGCGCAATGGCATTTACATCATCGACCTGCAGAAGACGCTGAAGATGTTCAAAGAGGCGTCGAATTTCGTGCGTGACACCGCCGCCGAAAATCGGACCGTTCTCTTCGTGGGAACCAAGCGCCAGGCGCAGGACGCGATTGCAGAAGAAGCACAGCGTTGCGGCATGTTCTATGTGAACAACCGCTGGCTGGGCGGCCTTCTGACCAACTGGGTCACCGTTCAGAAGTCGGTGAAGCGGTTGAAAGAGCTCGACGAAATGGCTACTGATGGCCGTTACGAGCTGCTGCCGAAGAAAGAAGTCATCAAGCTCGAACGCGAGCGCAAGCACCTGCAGGCGAACCTGGCCGGTATCAAGAACATGAACCGGCTGCCGGACATCATCTTCGTGATCGACTCCAACAAGGAACAGATTGCGGTCCGCGAAGCCCGCAAGCTGGGCATCCCCGTGGTCGCCGTCGTCGATACGAACTGCGATCCGAGCGAAGTGGATTATGTGATTCCGGGCAATGACGATGCGCTGCGCGCGATCCGTCTGTTTGCCTCGAAGGTTGCGGACTCCGTGGTCGAAGGCGTACAGGCTGCCACCGATAAGCAGACTGCCGACATCGCTGCCGGCGTGACTGCTGCCGAGGGTCAGGTACAAGTTGCGGAAGGCGAAGCCACTGCCGAAGTTGCCGCTACTGGCGAGGACATCTCGATGGAAGACGTTCTTCTGGGCGGACGCAAGCCGGCTGTTGCCGCTGTCGAGCCGGAAACTACGGAAGAGGCGCCTCGCGCCGCCGAGCACAGCGTTTAGTTTGGTCTGAGATCGAGTCCCACACATCCAAATGCTGGATGTGTGGGGCACCCACATCCGACCCTCAAGTTTTATAACCTCGCATTCACATGCGAGTCGTAAGGTATGCACGTAGCCAGCCCAGAGGACGATCCCAAAGATCGTTGTCAGAAAACTCCCGGATGCGTTTTGCCGGCAGGGCAAAAGGCGCGTGCGAAGTTAGAGAGGATTCAATGAGCACTTCTACCGTTAATATTTCCGCCGCCGCGGTGAAAGATCTTCGCGACAAGACCGGCGCGCCCATGATGGATTGCAAACGCGCTTTGACCGAAGCGAAAGGCGATCTCGAGCAAGCGATTGTTCTGCTGCGCAAGCGCGGCGTATCCGTTGCCGCGAAAAAGGCGACCCGCGCCACCAGCGAGGGTTCGGTTGCCAGCTACATCCATGCCGGAGGCAAGATCGGCGTATTGGTTGAGGTCAACTGCGAGAGCGACTTCGTTGCCCGCACCGACGATTTCAAAGAATTGGTGCACGACGTGGCCATGCACATTGCTGCCAGCGATCCGAAATACATCCGCAAGGAAGATGTCACTCCCGAGGCTTTCGAGAAGGAGAAGGACATCTATCGCGCACAGGCTGCTACGACCGGGAAGCCGGCGCCTGTGATTGAGAAAATCGTCGAAGGCAAGATGAGCAAGTTCTACGAGGAGGTTTGCCTTTACGAGCAGCCCTTCATCAAGGACCAGACCATCTCGATTTCGCAGCTGATCGCGCAGAAGATCGGCAAGCTGGGCGAGAACATCGCGGTGCGCCGCTTCGCGCGCTTCAAAGTTGGCGACAACAATGTAACCATCGCCGCGACTAAACCGGCGGCGGAAGAGAGCAAAGAGTAAGTTCAGCACGATACGAACGTGCGATCTGACAAATAGACCGGAGTTGAAATCCGGTGAAAGAGGGCGGCCAAGTGCCGCCCTCTTTTCATGACGTTTGCAAAGGATCCATAACGAGGAGCAATGGCTCGATTCCTGCTAGTCTGTCTTTTCTCCTGCACCCTTCTTGCACGGGACGCGAATCCGGTCGCGAAGTCCTCGCGATACATCCACGCGGACATGGAGTTTCTTGCCAGCGACGCTCTGCAGGGGCGCGGCAGTGCTACCCGCGACGAACTGCTGGCGGCAACTTTCATCGCCTCTCAGTTGCAGCAATATGGGATAGAGCCGGTGAACGGATCCTATCTCCAAGTTGCGGATCTCGATCGTCTGCAGCTGGACGGAGCGGTGAGTGTGAGTGTTGGCGGCGTGCAGTTGAATCCGGATGCGGATTTCCTGGCATTCTCTCTTTCCGGGCAGACTGCGTCTGGCCCGCTGAAGAAAGTGTCCGCGGCCGATGCAGAGGATGCGTCCGGAATCATATTCTTGAAAGCCGACGATGAAGGTCAGGCGCGCTCGAATCTTCGCAGAGCTTTTGATCTTCACAACGCATCGTTGGTGCTGGTCGGGACTACAGAAAAATCGTTCGGCGATGATAGCCGGTTCGTTCGTGCGCCCCGCATGCCTGAGAGCTTGAAGGGAGAGCCAGGCAACGGCCGAAATGTGATTCTGCTCGGTCCCGCGGCGACCCGGATGCTTCAGTCCCAGAAGGACGGTGTTTCCGTCTCGTTGAACTACCAGGCGAAGATAGAAGCTGCGCACACCTACAATGCGATCGGCATTCTGCCGGGGTCGGACGCAAAGCTGCGCGGTCAGGCCATTGTGCTGAGTGCGCATCTCGATCATCTGGGAATCAGCACGCCAGTGAATGGAGACAGCATCTACAACGGGGCAGACGACGATGCTTCTGGTGTGACGGCGGTGCTGGAGTTGGCGCGGTTTCTGGGCAGCAAAAAGAATCGTCCGCGGCGCACTGTGGTCTTCGTTCTGTTTGGCAGCGAGGAGACCGGTGGGCAGGGCGATCACTACTTCATCGAACATCCGCCTGTGCCGATGAAAAATATCGTCGCGAATCTGGAGTTCGAGATGATCGGCCGTGCCGATCCGAAGGTGAGGCGCGACCAACTCTGGCTGACTGGCTGGGAGCGGACCGACCTAGGACCGGAACTGGCACATCGCGGAGCGAAGTTGGTGGAGGATCCGCGCCCGGACCAGCAATTCTTTCAGCGCTCGGACAACTACGCGCTGGCGAAGCAGGGCGTGGTCGCGCAAACGATCTCCAGCTTCGGGTTGGGAGATTATTATCACCAGCCTTCTGACGACCTGGCGCATATCGATTTCGATCACCTGGCGCAAGCGATCGACAGCTTGCACAAACCTGTAGCGTGGCTGGTGAATACCTCCTGGAAACCGGAATGGAAATCCGGACAGAAGCCGTGATTCAAACCCTTTGCTTATGCCACTCCAGCCCACTACACTGGAAGAAAATTACCGAGGAATATGAGTGCCTGAACCAGTTTTCAAGCGCATCCTGTTAAAACTTTCTGGCGAGGCCCTGGCAGCGAACCAGGGATTTGGTGTCGATCCTGAGCGGATACACGAAGTAGCAGCCGAGTTAGCGGACGTCCAGAAGTTGGGAATCCAGATCGCTGTGGTTGTGGGCGGCGGAAACTTCTTCCGCGGCGTGGCAATACAGGCCAAGACGATGGATCGGGTCTCCGCCGATCACATGGGGATGCTGGCGACCGTCATCAACGCCTTGGCGCTCCAGGACGCACTGGAGAAGCAGGGTGTGCACACACGCGTGCAGTCGGCGATCGAAATGAACCAGGTTGCCGAGCCCTTCATTCGGCGTCGGGCGATGCGACATCTGGAAAAAGGCCGCGTAGTGATCTTCGCCGGCGGTACTGGTAATCCTTATTTCTCGACCGACACGGCTGCTTCGCTAAGGGCGATGGAAATCAAGGCAGATGCGATCTTGAAAGCCACCAAGGTGGATGGCGTATACGATGCCGATCCCATGCTGGTGAAGGACGCGAAGATGTTCCAGACGATCTCTTACCTCGACGTCCTCAGTAAGGGCCTGAAAGTGATGGACGCGACGGCGATTAGCCTGTGCCGCGACAATAATCTGCCGATCATCATCTTCAACCTGAACAATCACGGGAATATCCGACGTGTGGTGCTGGGGGAGAAGATAGGGTCGCTGGTCAGCGCTTGACTATGTACCCAATTTGGGTACAATTGTACCCGATTTGGGTACAATGGAGAAATCTGCACCAGCCGCGAATGCACTTTTCGGTAAGACTCGAAATGAGCTGTTGTCGCTTGTCTTCAGCAGGCCTCATGAGAGTTTTTATGTTCGCGAAATCCTGCGCGCCATCGATGCTGGAACGGGAGCGGTCCAGCGTGAACTAAGCGCCCTCACTCAAGCTGGGATTCTGAAACGCGAAGAGCGTGGCCGGCACATTTACTATCAGGCGAATGCGGCGTCGCCGATATACCGGGAACTCGAGCGAATTGTCGTCAAGACCAGCGAAACTGGAGTAGTCGAAACACTGCGACGGACGCTGGCCAGTTCGAAAAACACCGTCGAGATCGCGTTCGTCTACGGTTCGGTCGCCAAAGGAGAACATGGCAAAAACAGCGACCTCGACGTGATGTTGATTGGGGATGCGAATTCGTCGTCTCTGGACTTCCGCCCAGCTCAAGAACAATTGGGGCGCGAAATCAGCGTGGCCATATATCCCGTCGAAGAGTTCGTCCGAAAGGCTCGAGCGAAGCAGCATTTCATAACGACTGTTCTAAGCAGCGAGAAGTTGTTTGTGATTGGAAGTGAAGATGAGCTTAGAGCGCTGGTTACAGGAAAAGTACCTAGAGCGTCATCAGACAAGCGCTGAAGAAATCGCGAATCTTTTTCGAATCGCAGACCGCGACATTGCTCAGGCTGGCCTTCCAGGGCTGAACCCTGACTGGATGTTGAACATTGCGTATAACGCAGCTCTACAACTTGCTATCGCTGCGCTCGCCGCTGCTGGATATCGAGCACGCTCGGCGCATCATTACTATGCGATTGAATCCTTGACTTACACCATCAGAGTAGAAACTAAGCTGGTCACACAATTGGATCGGTTTCGAAAGAAACGCAACCTGAACTCGTACGAGCAGGAAGGGCTTGTCTCTGAGAAGGAAGCAAATGAAATGCTCGAATTAGCGAAGAGGATACGGAGACTGGCGGAGGTCTGGTTTCAGAAAGAGTATCCCGCCTTGCTTGGCCACAAGTAGGCCTGGGTTCCGTCCAAATTCGTTTTCCCTGAGCTGACGATTTATAATCCCCGGTTTACATTTCATTCGACACTGGAGTCTATATGGCGCAATCAACCATGGCTGCCGTTGCTGCACTGAAAGATACGTATGGACAGCTGAAGTCCCGAATGGAAAAGGCCGTTGAGGCCTTCCGTCACGAAATGGCGGCAGTACGAACTGGGCGCGCGTCGGTACACATGCTCGACAACGTGCAGATCGAATACTACGGTTCGATGATGCCGCTGAACCAGGTGGCGCAGGTGCACGCGCCCGAAGCGCAACTGATCACCGTGCAACCGTTCGATCCGACGTCGTTGCCGGGAATCGAAAAAGCGATCCGCAGCTCGGAACTGGGACTGAATCCGATGAACGACGGCAAGATGATCCGAGTGCCCGTGCCGCCGCTTACCGAAGAGCGCCGCAAGGACATGGTGAAGCACCTGCATAAGCTGCTGGAAGAGCATCGCACCGCGATACGCAACATTCGCCGCGACGGCAACGAAGCGATCAAAAAGGCGCTCAAGGATAAGAAGATCACAGAAGACGAAGAGCGGCGTTCGCTGGAAGAGATGCAGAAGCTCACCGACGACGAAATCAAAAGAATGGAAGAGATGAGCAAGACGAAAGAGAAGGAAGTGCTGGAGCTGAAATAGAGCGGACTTTTTCGCGTGAGGGCGGCCCGGCGGTCGCCCTTTCTCTATTTTGGAAAAATCTTCGAATTTATTAGAACAAGGTCGAACTCAGCTAAGATTGGTCCGTCATGCAAAGGCCATTGACGGACTTATATCTCTTGTTTGTGGTTTTAGTGTGTATCTCTTCCTTTGGGGTGTCGCAGCAAGACAGCCAGGCGATCGACATCCAGTTGGGTGATGTTCAAAACTTTTACCCTTCCATTCGCGACATCAACTGGAAACTAACGTTCGTTAATCACACGAATCGTGTCGTGGCTTTTGCGAGTTGTCCTACGCCCTATTCTATTTACGTGCAAGATCCACGCGGTCGCATGGTTACCTTTCCGCGGCAACGAACCGACGTTCGAGAGAACGTCTACTGCCTTTCAAGCGTGCTTACGAGGATTAAGCCTCAAGAGACGATCTCGACATCCTTTTCTCTCGGAGAGATGGACGAGAGCGATTTCAGCGTTCCTGGCCGCTACACGCTCAGCCTCTGCTACGGTTTGCCATGGGTGCTGGACGAAAAAAATAATGGTCGAAATTATATGCTCACGGTCTGCTCGAGGCCTGTGTACTTTACACTCGGCCGGTGTGCCCAGCAGGACATCTACACGCATGGCGCCCCGGTTATGTTTGCTCCTGAAAACGGTGTTGCGTTTGGAGTCTCTACGGAAAAACAAAACACGAATGCAGGCGAAGCGATTCCCGTGCACATCTGGCTGGACAACGAAACCGACAACACCTACAACTACGTTTCTGAATGTGGTTGGGATTTCAAGAACGTGTTCGACGTCTATGATCGACGCGGGAGTCTCCTATACGACGAAATCGAAAGGAAGATTCTTTTGGGCGCAGTCCCGAGACTCTGTGGAGCCCGCATTGCTGTTAGTCCTCGCAGTTGTGCAATTGTCGATGGCGGCATGCTAGACGACGTGTATTCGCTGAACGTTGGAAAGTACTACCTAGTGAAAAGACCCGAACCAAAGCTTGGAAGGGATAGGCCCGAACCTGCAGAGAGCAGCGATGGCGACTGCTTCAAGCTCAAGCGGGCTCTGACAATAACAGTTAGACCGAACAGCACAGCTGGCAAGCACTGAATCCGCGTCGTCGTTCTGCTTTTAGGGGCGGATTGGGCGCCTTTCACGTCTCCGGGGCTTTGTCAGTTCAGGCCAGCTTATCCCGCACCAAGGTCTGGATCTTCTTGGAGCTGTCGTAGATCCCGCGCAGCAGCTCTTGCGCTTCTTGGGGAAGGCGAAAATCCTCGCGGGTCAATAGCACCTGGATCTTCGTGTTGATCAGCAAAGCCTGCTTGTCGCTGCCCTGCTGAAGGCGTTCGGCCGCCGAAAAGATGCGCTGGAAATCGCGTTCGCGCCGCCTGTTCCTCCAGACCAGAAAGCCAATCGCAAGCCCAAACAAAAGGAAGATAGCGCGCTCAAACATCACGGTCGGATACTGAGTGATCTGATCAACGAAGCTGTTCTGTTGGGACTGGGCATCGATGAATGTGTCCAGGCAAGCGGCTCCAAGTCCAATGATGCCGCCATAGAAGATGTCTCGATATTTACGGAACATTCGCGACTCCTGACTACAGTCTTTCGAAGACTTTGGCCCGAGATCGGATGCTTAAGGTCATTGTCGCATTGGAAACGTCTAGCGCGCACGGGGTTCAACTTATAATTAAGCGATGAAGTCGGTGGTTCATGCTGCCTGCCCGCACGATTGTCCCGATGCCTGTGGTGTGCTGATCACGATCGAGGATGGTCGCGCGACGAAGATTCAAGGCGATCCGAAACATCCGGTCACGCGCGGGTTTTTGTGTGCGAAGGTAGCGAAGTACCTGGACCGCGTCTATTCGCCGATGCGTGTGCTTTATCCGCTTCGACGCAAGAAGAGCATCGCCAAAGGGAGTGGAACTCGCGACTTTGGCGACTTCGAGCGGATCGGCTGGGACGAAGCTCTCGACGAGATTGCGACGCGCTTTCGTCAGATCACAAAAGAATTCAGCAGTGAAGCCATTCTTCCGTACTCATACGGGGGCACGCTCGGGGCGCTGAATCATGGCGCGATGGATCGGAGGTTTTTTCACCGGTTGGGCGCCTCACAGCTGGATCGCAACATCTGTTCCGCGGCGGGCGAGTTCGGAATCAAGTCGGTGTATGGCATCAAGATGGGCACCGAACCGGAGCAATTCCGGCACTCCAAACTGATCATCGCCTGGGGTGCGAATATTCACGGCAATAACGTCCACCTGTGGCCGTTCATTGAAGAGGCGCGGCGAACGGGCGGCAAGCTGGTGGTGATCGATCCGTATCGCACCCGCACGGCGAAATGCGCCGACTGGCATATCCCAATCAATCCAGGAACTGACGTGGCTCTGGCGCTCGGGATGATGCATGTGATCATCAACGAGAATCTGTACGATCACGACTACGTTGCGCGGCACACGATAGGGTTCGATCAGCTACGCGATCGGGTCTATGAGTATCCGCCGGAACTGGTTTCGCGCTTGACGGGAATCCCAGCGCAAGACATTGTGCGGCTGGCGCAGGAGTATGCGACTACGCGACCGGCGGCGATTCGCATGAACTACGGAGTGCAGCGCTCGGAAAATGGTGGCTCGGCGGCGCGCGCCATCTGCATGCTGCCATGTCTCACGGGATCGTGGAAGGAAGTCGGGGGCGGGCTGCAGCTTTCACTAAGCGGATCATTTCCGCTGAACAAGCGCGATCTGGAGCGCACCGATTTGATGCGCAAAGCCCTCGGCCGTTCAGCGCGCGCGGTGAACATGGTGGAATTGGGCAAGGCGCTGGCCGCGCTGAACAATCCCCCAATCAAGGCGTTGTTTGTGTATGGGTCGAATCCAGCGGCAGTGGCGCCGAATCACAACCTGGTCGTCGAGCAGTTAAGGCGCGACGATCTCTTCACCGTGGTGCATGAGCAGTTCCTTACCGACACCACTGACTATGCAGATATCGTGTTGCCGGCAACCACGTTCTTCGAGAACAAGGACCTGCAACCCTCCTACGGACACTACTATCTGCAAGTTTCGCAGCAGGCGATTGCGCCTGTAGGGGAGAGCCGGTCGAACGTGGAAACGTTCCGCGCGCTGGCAGAGCGCATGGGATTTGACGATGAGTGCTTCCGCGAGTCTGTGGACGAAATGATCGAGGCAGCACTCGATACGGATCACGAATTTCTTGCGGGCATCACGCGGGAGCGTCTGGAACAGGAGTCGCACATCCGGCTGAATCTTACTGCAGATAACAAGCCGTTCCTGCCGTTTGCGGACGGAAACTTTAAGACCCCGAGTGGCAAGGCGGAGCTCTACAGCGAATCTTTGGCCGCGCAAGGATTCGATCCGATGGCGAGGTTTGTGCCGCCCACCGAATCGCGGCATGGGAACACGAACGGACGCAGGCGCTATCCGCTCGAACTGTTGGCGCGCAAGGCAGATAATTTTCTGAACTCCAGCTTTTGTAACCAGCCAGCGGTACGTCGCATGGAGTGCCCGGGGCTGTTAGAGATACATCCCGAAGATGCGCAGGAGCGTGGGATCCTCGAGGGGCAGACTGTGCGCATCTACAACGACCGAGGCGCGATCTCGCTGGTCGCACACGTTACCGATGCGATTCAGCCGAACGTGGTGGCGGCGCGACTGGACTGGGCGAAACTTGCGGCCTCCCAGCAGGGGGTGAACATCAACGTACTGACGTCGGACCGCCTGACGGATATGGGCGAGAGCGCGACGTTCTACTCGGCGTTGGTCCAAGTGGAAGGGCTGCAGACAGATTAGCTTTCACCACCGAGCCCCGCTTTTCACCCTAAGCAGGGGTGCCTAAGCTGCTGAACGTGAACAACTTTATCGCTTTCCCGCCACTTTTCGTTCCGGTCCGGGTTCTCTCAACAGGCGTAATCAACCGGGGCAGTCCCTCGTCTGTTCAAAGGGTGCAAGTCTGCTTCCAGAATGAGACAATAGCGGAAAGACGTTTGCGCAGCTCCACCGGAATTTCGGTGGCTCGACGGGGATTCCCGCGCGTCTAACTAAGCATTTCTGATGGCTATAACGGAAATCCCGCCCTCCCGAATGACCGGGGAAGATCCAGGGCTTGAGCCCGATTCTTCAGACACTTACGTCGATCTGGATACGCCGGCAATACTGCTGCAGGTGCAGGACGATCTGGGGCGCTCGCGGGTGCGCGAGGCGTTTTGGATCTCGGTTGTTGTCCATCTTGCGATTATTCTTTTCCTGGTAAATAGCGATCGGATTTTCGGCATCAGGCCGGTCACGGTTTTGACCGCTGAAGACCTGATGCGGCAGAAAGACACCACGTTCCTCGCGCTGCCTCCAGACGAGCAGAAGCTGACGGAGCACCCAAAGACAAATACTCTCTCCGACAAGGACCGTATCGCCACCTCGCGGAATCCAACGCTGGACCGTAAGGAGTTGCAGAAGATTCTGGACACGCGGCGACCGGGTGCTCCGGGACCGCAAGCTCCGCCGCAGCAACCAACGCAGGCACAGGCTCCGGCGCCTGCCCAGCAACAGGCGCAGCAGCCCAGCCAGTCTCCGCCACAAGCTCAGCCCAGCAATCAGGGAAATCAGACGGCGCGGCTGGAAGGTTTGCCACCGCAGCGACAAGCTACCTCTTCTCCGAATCCGTTTACCGCGGCGATGGCTCCGGGAAGTTCGACGGAGCAAGCGGCACGCGCCGCAGCGGCCGCGCGTGCTGGCGGCTCAGTGGGCGGCGGGCAGATGGGAATGGGGCTGCGTGGTGGCGGAAATATCAAGAGCAACATGGAGATTCTGACTGACACGCAAGGAGTCGATTTTGGACCTTACCTGGCGCGCGTGGTCGAGTCGGTGCGAATGAACTGGTACAACCTGATTCCCGAAGCCGCTCGCTCGCCGCTGTTCAAAAAGGGTGTTGTCGCGATCGACTTCTACATCCTGAAGGATGGTCGCGTGGCCGGCATGCAACTGGAAGGACCTTCCGGGGATGTGTCGCTGGATCGTGCTGCGTGGGGCGGTATCTCTGCCTCGAATCCGTTTCCGCCATTGCCGGGAGAGTTCCACGGAGCTTATCTCGGGCTGCGCTTCCGCTTCTACTACAATCCCGACCGCAAAGACCTGCAATAGCACAGGCTGTAATTCACCACAGCGACACAGAGAAAAGCTTCGGGTCTGATCGGCTCACGAGGCGACTCTTCATCCGAACCTGGAACTGCGGTTCCACTTTGAATTGTCGGGTCAAGAAACAGGCGCACGGTCTTCTCACAACAGCTCCGAACATCTATATTTCTACTCTTGTCCAAGATCATGAATACAACAAGAGTTTTCCGCCTGCTTGCTTTCGTCGTCCTGATCTGTTCCAGCATTTTTGTTTTTGCGCAATCGAATCCAATTGGAATTTTCGATGGCCACGCTGATGTGGGAGAAAACCCCAAGGCTGGCTCGGCGACATATGACGCTGCGACGGGCGAGTACCGCGTAACTGGCGGAGGCGCCAACATCTGGGCCGCTGTGGATGCCTTTCACTTTCTTTATAAGAAGATGAGCGGCGACGTCACTATTACTGCCGATGTGAAGTTTGAAGGAGCGGGAGTGAATCCGCATCGCAAGGCAGTGCTGATGGTGCGCCAGAGCCTGGATGGAAATTCCGCCTATGGCGATGTGGCGCGGCACGGGAGCGGGCTCACGTCGCTGCAATACCGGCCAACCGCGGGCGACCAAACGCTCGAAGTGCAGTCGAAAGATGACGCTCCCATACGCATACGGCTGGTGCGCCGCGGCAACGAGTTCACGATGTTTACCGGGAAGCCTGGAACCATTTTGAAGTCCAGTGGCTCCGCCAAGGTGACGCTGGAGGATCCCGTGTATGTTGGGATTGGCGTTTGCTCGCATGATGCGAATGTTCTGGAGACCGCCGTGTTTTCCAACGTGAAGGTTGAGACGCCCGAGACGCAGAATCCGACGAACGTGCGCAGCAAGGTCACGATCTACGATTTGAAATCGAAGAAGACGAAGGTGCTGTACACCGCCGATCACCTTGTAGAGGCTCCGAATTGGTCGCCGGACGGCAAGTACCTGCTGATCAATACCGGCGGGCGGCTCTACCGGCTGCCGGTGAAGGGCAAGAATCCGCAGCCGCAGGTAGTGAACCTTGACGAAGCGTACCGCTGCAATAACGACCATAGTCCGTCGCCAGACGGGAAACTCATTGCGATTTCGGCGGACTACAACAACGCCCGTGGCTCGCAGGTGTTTGTGGCGAATGCGGATGGGTCGAATCCGCGGCTGCTGACGCAAAATATGCCGAGCTATTTCCACGGCTGGTCGCCGGATGGGAAGTGGTTGGCGTTCGTCGGCCAGCGCAATGACAGCTTCAACATCTTCCGCGTGCCTCTGGCGGGTGGAGATGAAGAGCAGTTGACCTCGGCGCCGGGATATGACGACGGTCCAGACTACTCGCCCGATGGCAAGTGGATTTACATCAACACGATTCGGTCGGGGACGTGGGACATCTGGCGCTTCCCAGCTGACGGTGCGGGCCCGAATGATGCCAAGGCCGAGCGCATCACGAGCGATGAGTGGGAAGACTGGTTTGCGCATCCGTCACCCGATGGAAAATGGCTCGTGTTCCTGTCATTTCCTCCGGGAACGCCGGGACACGATGCGAAGCTGCAAGTCCAATTGCGCATGATGCCGATGCTGGGAGCGGAGGTGGGCGCGAAGCCGGGGCCGATCCAGAAGGTGACAGAGTTCTTCGGCGGACAGGGGACGATCAATGTGAACTCGTGGTCTCCGGACTCGAAACGATTTGCGTACGTGGTGTACGAGGTGATGCCGGAGAAGAAGTAGGGAGGTGGGAGGGCGAGAAGTGGATGCTGCGACCTCCGGAATGCTCGGGCCCGGGTGCGGAGCGGCAATGCCGGCTTGTCGCAGTGAGGAGGGATAACGTTGTCGAGGAACAATGGAGTCAGCTAGGGTGTCTAACCAACCATGAGGTTTTTCCGACGTCTTGCGAATCTCGCGTCGTGTTTGAGGCCATGCTTTTCAGACCGCACGGCTTGGATATTCGCGGCACTGCATGCAACGTGGTTCGCGATTGCAATCGCAAATATGTCTGCTTCGAATCCCGGATTGGCTAAGTTCCTTGAGGACGGTGGCTGGTCATCCGGAACGATCTTTGCCGGTCGGCCTTTTCACTTTCATTACGAATGGGCGGGACTGAAACTCCTGTTCTTGTGCGACCTGCCTTCATTGTTGGGCAGTGTCCTTCTCGCCGTTATCATCTCACCGCTGGTGCACCTTTTGCATGTTGGTCTCTACTCCGGTTCTTATGTCGAAGCGGGCCTGATGTGGGCTGTTGCAACACTGCAGTGGTTGGTGTTCGGATCCGTTGTTCAAAGACAGCTGAGTAAAAGACAACGAGGCACGTGGTTTGTTTCCCGGCTGGAGGAATACTCCATTCCTCTCATCCTTGCAGTTCTCTTGTTTGGCTGCATCGTTACACCGATTGTGAACCGGAGGTCTCAGCAACGCGGGTTTCGGCAGCCAGCGATGTCTTTCAGCTCTCATGACTAACTAGCGCAAAGATAAGGTCATTGTTGATGTATCGCGTTATCACTCCCAACTAAATTTGGGTGCTCCGGACGATTCGCTCTTAATGACATGAAATTTTGCAACATTGTGACTTCCCGGTAATCTGGTTCAATCTAAGATCGTCAGATTACGACCACTGAGGACTAGCGCTTCCAATGAAAAGAATCTTGTTTACCGGTCTTCTGTTTGTTTTCCCGCTCCTCGCTTTCAGCGCGGAATATTCCATCGATCCGAATCACTCTTCGGCTCAGTTCACAGTTCGTCACCTGGTGATCTCCAATGTGAAGGGCGCGTTCAGCAAGGTGACAGGCACGATCAACTTCGACCCCAACAATCTCGCCGCCGGCAATGTGGACGCAACCATTGATGTTTCGACGGTGGATACGCGGCAGCCGCAGCGCGACGCCGATCTGCGCAGCGATCACTTCTTCGACGTGGCGAAGTATCCGACGATCACGTTCAAGAGCAAACAGTTTTTTCGTGAGGGGAATCAGCTGAAAGTGAAGGGCGATCTGACGATGCACGGAGTCACTAAAGAAGTCGTGCTCGATGTCGATGGGCCATCGCCCGAGGTCAAAGACCCGTGGGGGAACCAGCGCGTGGGGGCCAGTATCTCGACGAAGATCAACCGGCACGACTGGGGATTGAACTACAGCAAGATGGTGGAGGCGGGGGCGGTTGTGGGCGACGAGATCACGATCAACATAGATCTGGAAGCCGTTAGGAAGAAGGCGGAAGCGGCGGGGAAATAGATTACCGCACGCGGAGCGAATCTTTCAATTCTTGCCGGCGAGACCCATGTGCCCATGGATCGCTTTACCACACTTAAATGCAGATCCCTCGCCGCTGCGCGGCTCGTGATGACAACCAAAGAAGCGTCAGGGGTAGGGATTCCTCGCTGCGCTCGGAATGACAGAATCCTCGCCTGCGGCTCGGAAGGAATGCAGATCCCTCGCTCGCTGCGCGAGCTCGTGATGACAAACAAAACTAACTCGTGAGTACAAAAAGACTTCGGTGGTGGAAACAGCCATTCTCCTAGATTGTGCGCCGTCAGATTCGCGAATCCCCGGGCCTCGGCTATGATCTAACCAGCTATCGTGCATGGGATCGGGATGAGATCGGGGCCGGGGCCGCTTGCGCCGGGCCGCAAAACGAAGGGCTTCAAGGCGCTTCCTGAAATCTGGCCATTGCTGCGCCCGCGGCGCGGATTGCTGCTGCTGGGCTTTGTCCTGATGGTGATCAACCGCCTATCCGGACTGGTGCTTCCCGCCTCCACTAAGTTTCTGATCGACAACGTTATCAACAAGCGGCAGATCCATATGCTCTACCCGCTCGTGGGAGTGGTGTTGAGCGCGACGCTGATCCAGGCGATCACTTCCTACTCCCTGACACAAACGCTTTCGAAAGCCGCGCAGAAGCTGATTACCGAGCTGCGCAGCCGCGTGCAGGAGCATATCGGGCGCCTGCCGGTGTCATATTACGACTCCAACAAAACAGGCATGCTGGTGTCGCGGATCATGAGCGACGTGGAAGGCGTGCGCAACCTGCTCGGCACCGGGTTGATTGAATTCTCGGGCGGCATTCTGACAGCGGTGATTGCGTTCGTGCTGCTGTTCCGCATCAGCGCGCTGATGACGACGATCGCGTTCGGATTGCTGCTGATGTTTATCTTCGTTCTGCGGCGCGCCTTCAAGGTGATCCGTCCGATCTTCCGCGAGCGAGCGAAGATTAATGCGGTGGTAACCGGCCGGCTGACGGAATCGCTGGGCGGCGTGAGGGTGATCAAGGGGTATCACGCCGAAGAGCGCGAGCATTCGGTGTTCGTGGAAGGCGTAAACCGCTTACTCGACAATGTCCTGAAGTCGCTGACGGCGACCTCGCTGCTGAGCCTTTCAGCGGCGGCGCTGATGGGCGTAATAGGCGCGATCGTCATGTTGATGGGCGCGCACTTAATTCTGGCCGGGAAATTAACGCTCGGCAGCTTCTTCAGTTACACGGCCTTTCTTGGTTACCTCGCGGCACCGATTTTCCAGATTGCTGCGGTAGGGACGCAGTTGACGGAAGCGATTGCCGGGTTGGAGCGCACGCGTGAAGTGCTGGGAGAGCAGCCCGAGGATGAAGATCCGCGGCGCACGGTTACGCTAAGCGAGATTCGCGGTGAAGTGGTCTTCGAAGACGTGACGTTTGCCTATGATCCGTCGAAGACCGTGCTGCACGATGTTTCGTTTGTCGCGCAGCCGGGAACGGTGACGGCGCTGGTGGGATCGTCGGGCTCGGGCAAGTCGACGATCATCGGACTGGTTTCGGCGTTTCACAATCCGAACTCGGGTAGAGTGCTGATCGATGGGATTGACCTGGCGACAGTTCGGCTGGATTCGTATCGACAGCATCTGGGCGTGGTGCTGCAGGAATCGTTTCTGTTCGATGGAACGATTCGCGAGAACGTGGCGTTCTCGAAGCCGGATGCAAGCGAGAAAGAAATTCTGCGGGCGTGTTCGATTGCCCGTGTCGACGAATTCGCAGAGACGTTTCCCGATAAGTACGACACGATCATCGGCGAGCGGGGCGTGAAGCTCTCGGGCGGACAAAGGCAACGAGTGTCGATCGCGCGCGCGATCCTGGCCGATCCGGCGATTCTGATTCTCGACGAAGCGACATCGAGTCTGGATTCGGAGTCGGAGGCGCTGATCCAGCAGGGACTGCAGTACCTGATGCAGGGGCGCACGACATTCGTGATTGCCCACCGGTTGTCAACGATACGGCGGGCGGATCAGATACTGGTGGTCGAAGGCGGAAGGATTGTGGAGCGCGGCACGCACGAGTCGTTGTACGCGCAGAACGGACGATATGCCGATCTCTACAACCGGCAGCACGGGCTGGATCGAAATCTGTTCCTTGCGCCGGGGGAAGAACCGCAAGAGGAAGCAGCCTCCGGTGCGGACACGAAGCGACTGGCGAACGAGTCGGATGATGAGGCGCTGCCGCTGAGAACGGATCTGTGAAGCAGTTGTCAGTTGCTAGTTGTTAGAATCCGTGAGTCGCTGGTATCTGGCATCATCGGTTGACTACCTTCACTGTGACCTACTTCACTGCCTATGGCGCTCAGCAGATGGCAAGATCGTGTCCCCATGATCCAAATGAACAAGGCTAAACAGCGGCTTTCCTTAGTAATCATGACCGCGGCGGTGTTGCTCACCACTATAACTTTCGGGCAGGATGTACCTCCGGGCGTTACCTACAAGAAAGCGTCCCCCGAGGTCAACGAGAAATCAAGAGCAGCACTTGAACAGGCGCTAAAAGGCGCCACCATTCCAGTCAGCTTCCTTCGCGATGTGATCAGTTGTGGTCCGATTCTCTGGAACGACCTAAAGACCGACCAGGACTCGCTATCGAAAGATTCGACTCCGGTGACAATGATGTTGTCTGTACCGGAGCCGGTTCAAGCAGAGGGTCGTGGGTTCCGGACGCAAGATCAGCGCGAAAGGTTCTGGAAGCTGGTGCTTGATCAATATCCCGAATTGCGGAAGGGTGTCGTCCGACCGGCTAAAGCAAAAGAAATCCAATTCTACTGGGCAACGATTCCGTTTGACATCGAAGAGCCGTTCTTTGCAATTGAAACGGCACACAGCGTTTTCATTGCGAACCTGAAAATTGAAAGGGACACGCCTGTCCTATTTTGGCTGGATAGAGTGGATGACCTCCACAAACTGAAGAAATGAAGATTACTTTTTCGCGAATCGACAGGCCGATCCCGCTAGCTATTGTACCGATGGATGAGGCCGGTGACTAAGATCACTGGTGTTCCTCCAAGTGCGGCGCCGGCGATACGCTTCGACTTCGCTCGGATGTACCTGCCGGCGCTACCTAAATCTTTTCCGCGATTACGGCCGTTCCGTAGCACAGAACTTCTGTCACGCCCTGCATGATTTCCGTAGCGTCGTAGCGAACGCCAATGACGCCGTTTGCACCGAGGTCGCGCGCGTGCGCAAGCATCAGTTCGAAAGCTTCGTTGCGCGTCTTCTCGCAAAGTTCGGTAAGAATGGTGATGTTGCCGCCAACCAGTGTCTGCAAGCTCGCGCCGAGCGTGCCCAGCACCGAGCGAGAGCGCACGATGATGCCGCGCACGATGCCGGCGTTGCGGGTGATCTTGTAGCCATCGAGTTCGAAGGCTGTTGTTGTCATCTGGTGTGAGATGTGGCCGGTAGTTGCGCCAGTCGCCATAAGTCCTCCGTTATTGTTGCGGAACTGCGTAGGCCATCCGCACCAGCGTGCGCTGGGAGAATGGCAGATAAACCAAAGTCGCCATGGCCGCAAAGGCCAATCCGAAGCCGATGTTGGGTACGAGCAGAAAAGGCGCCAGCGCCCAAATCTCGTCGAGCGGAAATGCCACGGCAAAGAGCCGCCGGTAATTCACGCCGAGTCCGGCATAGTCGAAGGCGATTGCGGTCAACAGGTAGAGTCGCAAGGGAATGCCGATGGCGCAAGTAACTATCACGGCGACGACCACCCAGGTTCCATTGATCGCGAACAGCCGCTCGGAGAGCGCGTCTACCTGGCGCAGATGGGCGAGCGCGGCAATGTACATGGAGAGATAGAGGATCTGAGATAGCGCGAACAGGATTCGCACCGTGCCGCGGTGAGCGCGTGGAAGGGTTGCCGCTGGCGCTGCTGTGGGGGACGGTTCGGCAGTCGGAGCAGGCTCAGAAGCGCTGGCGGGTTCGATGATTTCAACCGGCGCAACAAAACGATAGCCACGGCGCGCGAGTGTTTCGATGAAGCGGGGATTGGAGGCCGAGTCGCGAAGGGCATCGCGAAGTTTGTTGATCGCCGTATTCAAGCCGTGGTCGAAATCGACGAATGTGTCGGAGGGCCAGAGGCGAAGGCGCAAATCCTCGCGTGTGACGATTTCATTCGAACGTTCGAGAAGCGCGAGCAGAACCTGGAAAGGCTGCTCCTGCAGCTTGATCTTCGTCCCTTCGCGGAGCAGCTCGCCGGTGCGCGGGTCGGCTTCGTAGAGTCCGAAGCGGTAACGATTTGCAGCGGCGGTACGGCGCGATTCGGGACGTGGAACCTCTGACATGGATGTGGCTCAGTTTACACCGTGGTGGTGAGTGCGCGGCGCGCATACAATAGTTGCTTGCCGGAAAGCGATGCCAAGACGAAGGCGGCGCAGGCGCGCGTGTTGCGCGCGGAAACCGTAGGCCTGCTATTGCTCTCGCTGCTGATCCTCGGCATGATCGTGGTGCGCTGGGGACACTTCCTCGACTGGCATGTCCGTTAGTCCCGCCGTGAATCCTAATCCTCAAAAAGATCCGCTGCTGGTGGTGATTGTCGGTCCCACGGCCAGCGGAAAGACTGCCCTGTCTCTCGAACTGGCGGAGCGGTTCGGGGGAGAGATCGTTAATTGCGACTCTGTCGCCGTATACCGGGAATTCGAGATCGGGACGGCCAAGCCTTCGCGAGAAGAACGGGAGCGTGTTCCGCATCATCTTCTGGATGTCTGCTCGCCCGAAGAAGCGATGACAGCGGGCGAGTACGCGCGGCGCGGGCGCGAAGTTTTGGGCGATTTGAAGGCGCGGGGGCGACTTCCCGTCGTTGTTGGGGGAACGGGACTGTATCTGCGGGCGCTGCTGGAAGGATTGTTTCCTGGGCCGCAGCGGTCGGAGGAGTTGCGCGAGAGATTGCGCGAGAGTGCGGCGCGAAAGGGAGCTGGGCACTTACATCGCGTGTTAGCTCGGCTCGATCGGGCGGCAGCCGAGAAGATTCATCCGAATGACGAGCCGAAGCTGATTCGCGCGATTGAGGTTTGCCTGGCAGCGCGAAGGCCGATGAGCGAGTTGTGGGGGCAAGGAAGAGAGCCGCTGCGGGGATTCCGAATTCTGCGGATTGGGCTTGATCCGGAGCGGCAGGAGCTGTATGCGCGCATTAATACGCGGGCCGCAAAGATGTTCGAGTCCGGGCTGGTGGAAGAGACAGAGAAGCTGCTGAGGAAGTGTCCGGAGTCTCCGGTGCTGGGATCATTGGGATACAGGCAGGCAGTGCAGTTGCTGCGAGGCGAACTGACGCGGGACGAGGCGATTGCCGCGGCACAGCAGGGGCATCGCAATTACGCGAAGCGGCAGATGACGTGGTTTCGAAGAGAGACTGAGATGGAGTGGGTGAGGGGATTCGGAGACGAGAGCGGAGTAATAGCCCAGGCGTCGGGTCGGATTGAAGAGTGCAGATTGAAGAATTCAGATTGAAAATGCAGATCCCTCGCTCGCTGCGCGAGCTCGTGATGACAAACAAGGCCGGTGGCGGAAGGGACAATGTCCTCGATTGGCAGTGTCGTGGTAGCGATAGCGATTCCTCGCTACGCTCGGAATGACAAGATCCTCGCCTGAGGCTCGGATTGAGAAACAGAATCCTCGCTTCCTGCGCGAACTCATGATCACAAGTGGAAATCGCATTCGCTCGCAGGTGATGACAATAACAAGTCGTTGGTTACGTGCGATTTCCTCTGTGAACTCTGTGTCTCCGTGCTGAGAAAGAGAACCGAAACTAAAGTTGACAGGCACGATGGCATCTGAAGTAAGCTCAGACTTCGGTATCCTGAGCTATATAGCACTTTTCCATACCTTCCAATCGGGCTCAGGCTGAGAAAATAAGGAAGCCATGGCCGAGATCAGCCAAGCCCGTCCCTCACATCCCGCTAAGTGGGTTCCGACGATGTACTTCGCAGAAGGTCTGCCCTACTTTGCAGTGTCACTCATGGCAGCGATCTTCTACAAGAAGATGGGGATTGCGAACGATGTGATCGCGCGGGACGTCAGCGCCTTACTGCTCCCGTGGTCACTGAAGCCCCTCTGGAGCCCACTGCTTGAGATGTACAAAACGAAGAAATTCTTCGTGGTGCTGCTCGAGTTTCTTGGTGGGGCAGGTTTCTTATTTGTAGCAATGTGTTTACCGCTTTCCGGATACCTCACCTACACATTGGTGCTGTTCGCAATTATCGCAGTATGTTCTTCCACGCATGACATTGCGGCGGACGGACTCTATATCGCGAGTCTGTCCCCAAAAGAGCAAGCAGCATACTCTGGATGGCAGGGCGGTTTCTATAACGTTGCCCGCTTTTTCGCACAAGGCGGACTAATCATCATCGCAGGGTTCTTAGAGATTCGGATGCATGCCGTCGCCCGGGCATGGATGGGAATTTTTGCGGGTCTTGGGGCGATCTTGATCTTGCTCAGTCTCTATCACACGCGAGTCCTTCCACCTGGAGGAGAAGAGAGGCACTCTGAGAACTTCCGCCAGGTTGCAGCCACATTTTGGGACGTCATCGTGAGCTTTTTCAAGAAGCGAAGTATTTTTCTCTTGCTCATCTTCATCTTTCTATATCGGGCAGGAGAAGGGCAAGTCACGAGAATTGGTCCACTCTTCCTCGTCGATAGTCGCGCGGTTGGGGGCTTGGGACTTACGACGAAGCAGTTCGGGATGATTTACGGAACGTTTGGCACAGGTGCTTTTATCCTCGGGTCTGTACTGGGCGGGTACTTCATATCTGCGCTCGGACTGAAACGGGCACTGACGCCTTTGATTGTAGTGATGAATTTTCCGATGCTGGCCTACTTCTATCTGAGTTCATCACTCCCGGCGAACCCCGTTCTTATCACGCTCGCAATGAGTGCTGAGATGTTTGGGTACGGTTTTGGCTTCGTCGGGGTGATCGTTTTGATGATGCAAGAGATTGCCCCTGGGAAATACAAAACGGCCCATTATGCTTTTGCAACGTCGCTGATGAATTTCGGCGTTATGGTGCCTGGGTGGCTGAGCGGGAAAATTCAAATGGCGATCGGGTATCAGAAATTTTTCATTTGGGCGCTCATTTCGGTTATACCGGCGTTGGTCCTCTCGCGTTTCATACCGGTTCGTGGCGGTGCGCAGTTGCCGGAATCTGAATTGGCCGCTGCTGAAGCTGGAGCGAAATAGTTTTCGGAGTCATGCAATGTCACATGCTGTAGCAGATACACAAGTCAAAGAAGCTGGCGGAAAGCAAACGCCGGCAACCTCTGAGTTAAAAGCCATTATTCTTGCCGCGGGGAAAGAAGCCATCACCACGGATGGGCAACCGCTGGTGTTACAGCCGCTTGGAGAGCGCAGCATCCTGGACTGCGTGGTGCAGAACGCGTTGCAGGTGGTTCCGCCGAAGGACATCTATGTTGTCGTCGGATACCGGAAAGAAGATGTGCGCGTGGCGCTCGATGGGAAGTATCACTACGTGGAGCAGGTGAATCCGCTGGGCACAGGACACGCGGTGCTGCAGGCGGTAGAAAAGTTGAAGGATTTTCGCGGCAATGTACTCATCCTTTATGGGGATACGCCGCTGTTTCGTCCGGCATCGATTCGCGGGCTGCTGAATCGGCACAACCTGCGCAAGGCATCGCTCACGCTGTTGACGGCGGTTGTAGATCGGCCGCTGCCCTATGGGCGTATTATTCGCGATGCCAATGGACAGATCATCGACATCATCGAAGCTAGCGAGGCCTCGGCGAAGGTGCGCGAGATTCGCGAGCTGAATGTTGGGGCGTACGTGGTGAATGCCGAGGCGCTGGCGGCAGCTCTGCAAAAGCTAACGCCTTCTCCGCGCGATGGCGAATATCGTCTCACCGATTGCGTGCATGAGCTGATTCGCTCAGGCCTGCGCGTGGAGAGCTATCAGCTTTACGATCAGGACGAGGTGCAGGGCATCAACACGCCGGAAGACTTGACGAATGCCGAGTTCATTCTGCAGAAGCGGCTCTACCGTCCGCGGCGGCAGGAAGAGCAGAATATGGTTGCGTTCGGAACGGGCGGGTGGCGCGCGATTATCGGCGAAGGCTTCACCATGCACAACGTGCGGCGACTCTGTCAGGCTCTGTGCAACGAGATCACACGGCAGGGACAGGAGAAGCACGGCGTCATCATCGGATACGACCGGCGATTCCTGTCGAAGCAGGCGGGCGAGGCGGCAGCTGAGGTGTTCGCAGGCAACAACATTCCTACCATTCTCTTGCCTGAAGATGCGCCGACACCGCTGATTACCTATGCGACCGCGATTAAGGATTCCGCGTACGGGTTGGCGTTCACGGCGAGTCACAATCCGCCGGAGTGGAATGGCCTGAAGGTATTTCACGGCGACGGATCGCTACTGCTCGATCACGAGACGCGGCAGATCGAAGCAGAAACGAACGCGCTCAGCACCGATGATGTCGTGAAGCTGGAGTTGGATCTGGCGCTCGAAGCCGGCATCGTGAAGAAGCAGGATTTCACCAATGATTACGTTGATGCCGTGGAGAAGCTGATTGACCTGGATGCGATCCGGAAGGCGGGGCTGAAGGTGATCGTCGATCCGATGTATGGCGTCGGTCAGCTGACGCTAGGGACGGTGCTGACCGAGGCGCGCTGCCGAGTGACCTTCATTCATGAGCGCCACAATCCGCTGTTTGGCGGGCGGTCACCGGCGCCGAACCTGGAGGCGCTGCGGCTGCTCTCTTCGCAAATGCAGGAAGATGGGTACGACGTGGGCCTGGCGATGGACGGCGACGCCGACCGTATTGCGATGGTCGATGAGAACGGCGAGTACATTTCGATCAACGACATCCTGCTGCTCTTGTACTGGTACATGCACGAAGTTCGCGGCGAAAAAGGCGGCGTGGTGCGCAATCTGGCGACGACGCACCTGCTGGATCGCATGGCGAAAGCGCTCGGAGAGAAATGCTACGAGACGCCAGTTGGGTTCAAGCACATCGTGTCGGGGATGCTCGATCACAACGCGTTGCTGGGTGGCGAGAGCTCGGGTGGATTGACGATTCGCGGGCATATTCTCGGCAAAGACGGCATTTTCGCCTCGGCGCTTGTCGTCGAGATGCTGGCGCGCACGGGACAGAAGATTTCGGAATTGCTCGAGCGGGTGTACGCGATCACGGCGAGACTGTACACGCTCGAAGAGGGCATTGCGGCAACGCCAGAGATGCGGATCGCGGTGCCCAAGCGATTGAAAGAAGCGCCAAGCACGCACATCGGACCATACAAGGTAATCGATATCTCGCACATTGATGGAACCAAGCTGCTACTCGAGAACGATAATTGGGCGCTGTTGCGATTTTCGGGAACGGAGCCGTTGCTGCGGTTGTCAGTGGAGGCGGATACGCCTGAGAAGGCGAAAGAGCTGATCGAGTGGTTGCGGCAGTTCGTGACGGCGTAGCAAGAACGTTTCAAGTTTCGCGTTTCACGTTTCGCGAAAACACCAGGACAGCGTGCAGCTGCCGAGGTCGAGTGCGCGGACAAGAATGCCCGCGCCACACAAACTGCGGATCCCTCGCTCGCGCGAGTTCGTGATGAAAAGCAATCAAACCAAATTCATATCGGGCTGTTGATCGGAGAACTTCATGCGTTACGGCCATTTTGATAATGAAAAACGGGAGTACGTAATTGATCGAGTCGACGTGCCGGTCTCGTGGACAAACTATCTCGGCGTGAAAGATTTGTGCACGGTGATCTCGCACAATGCGGGCGGATATTCGTTCTACAAGAATTCTGAGCACGGACGGGTCACGCGCTTTCGTGCGAATGGAGTGCCGCTGGATCGGCCCGGACATTATGTCTATCTGCGCGATAACGACTCGGGCGATTACTGGTCGGTTTCGTGGCAGCCGGTGGGCAAGGATCTGGCGAAGGCCAAATACGAAACGCGGCACGGGCTCTCGTATTCGAAGTTCTCCTGCGACTACCAGGATCTGAAGGCCGAGCAGACGCTCTTTATCCCGGTAGAAGATGATGTCGAACTGTGGGATGTGAAGATTCGCAACACGGGAACGAAGCCGCGCGATATCAGCGTGTTCGGGTACTGCGAGTTTTCGTTCCATCACATTGAAATCGACAACCAGAATTTGCAGATGAGCCTGTACGCGAGTGGAACAAGCTACGCTGACGGAGTAATCGAATACGACTTCTACTACGAGCCGTGGACCTTCCACTACTTTGCCTCGAACTTCGATCCAGATAGTTATGACACGATGCGCGATGCGTTCCTGGGCAGCTATCGCACGGAGACGAATCCAATTTCGGTCGAGCAGGGCAAGTGTCACGGGAGCACGGAACTGGGTGGTAATCATTGCGGAGCGTTGCAGAAGCGGCTGACGATTGCGCCGGGCGAAGAAGCTCGCATTGTTTTCATGCTCGGCGTGGGAAATCGCGCGAAGGGGAAGGAGATCAAGCGCAGGTACTCGGATGCGGCGAATGTCGACAAAGCGTTTGCCGCGCTGAAGGAGTACTGGGCGAAGAAGCTGGCGATCTTCCAGTGCAAAACTCCGCATCCGGGCCTGGACACGATGGTGAACACGTGGACGATCTACCAGGCGGAGACGTGCGTGGTGTGGTCGCGATTCGCATCGTTTATCGAAGTCGGCGGACGGACCGGACTCGGGTACCGCGACACGTCGCAAGACATCATGAGCGTGGTGCACACGAATCCGACGAAGGTGCGGCAGAGGATTATCGAGTTGCTGCAAGCGCAGGTTAGCGCGGGATACGGGCTGCATCTGTTCGATCCCGATTGGTTCGATCCGGAAAAGCAGAAAGCGCCGGCGTTCAAGTCGCCGACGATTGCGCATCCGCCGGACCGCAAGAGCCTGATTCATGGAATCGACCACACATGCTCCGACGATGCGCTGTGGATCGTGGTGTCGATCTGCGAGTACATCAAAGAGACCGGCGACACGGCGCTGTTCAAAGAAGTAGTGACTTTCGCCGATGAAGGCGAGGCGACGGTTTACGAGCATCTTAAACGCGCTCTGGATTTTTCTGCCGAGCAGGTTGGAAAGACCGGAATCTGCAAGGGTCTGCGCGCGGACTGGAACGACTGCCTGAACCTGGGTGGCGGCGAGAGCGCCATGGTGTCGTTCATGCATCACTGGGCGTTGCGGGCATTCGTCGAAGCGGCGGAACATGTCGGACGCAAAGACGATTTGCAGAGGTACACGGCGATGGCTGAGAAGGTGCGTGCCGCCTGCGAAAAGGAACTGTGGGACGGCGCGTGGTACCTACGCGGAATCACGGCGAAGGGACTGAAGGTCGGCTCGCACGAAAATGAAGAGGGCAAAGTTTTCATCGAGAGCAACACGTGGGCGGTCCTCTCCGATACCGCTTCGCCCGAGCGCGGGCGCAAGGCGATGGATGCGGTCGATCAACATCTCTACTCGAAGTACGGCATTCACCTGCTCTGGCCAGCCTATTCGAAGCCGGATGACGATATTGGATTCATGGGTCGGGTGTACAAAGGGATCAAGGAAAATGCGGCGATCTTCAGCCATCCGAATCCGTGGGCGGTGATTGCCGAATGCAAGCTCGGACGCGGGGAGCGGGCGATGAAGTTCTACGATTCGCTGCTGCCCTACAATCAGAACGACCTCATCGAAATCCGTGAGGCCGAGCCATACTCCTATTGCCAGTTCGTGATGGGTAAGGACCATACGGCGTTTGGACGAGCGCGACATCCGTGGCTCACCGGCAGCGGCGGATGGAACTACACGGCGGCAACGCGATGGATACTGGGAATAAAACTTGGCTTCGATGGACTGATCGTCGATCCGTGTATTCCCGCTGATTGGAAGGAATTTGAAGTGACGCGGCAGTGGCGAGGCGCGACCTTCAACATTTCTGTGAAGAATCCGAGCGGCGTCGAAAAGGGCGTGAAGAGCGTGAGTCTGAACGGGAAGCCGGTGAGCGGGGCAATTGCGCCGCAGGCGGCGGGATCGGTAAACCGGGTGGAAGTGGTGATGGGATAAGAATCACCGTTTCACGTTTCGAGTTTCACGTTTCGAGACCCCGCCCACGAACCAAAAGAAGGGTCGAGGGTGGGTCACCCGAGAAATCTCTTGTTCCTGAAATGTCGTTGTAAGCGATAGGGATTCCTCGCTGCGCTCGGAATGACAGGATCCTCGCCTGCGGCTCGGATTGAATCTTAGTGAACTCACCGAGAACTGCTATCCTTTCTCTTATGCATTCTGGCCGTTTTGTCACGATTGTCCTGCTTTTTCTCTCTCTAACCTCATTCGCACTGGCAGCGGAGAAAGATCAGTACGTCGCTCCAAGTCCCATTCATCTCGATAAAGCGGGCGAGAAGTGGGCCGAGAAGACGCTGAAGAAGATGTCGCTCGAGGAGAAGGTGGGGCAGTTGTTCATGGTGCGTGTCGGAGTGACGTTCACCAACTTTGACGGTCCGGAATACAAGTTTCTTCGTGACAACTTACGAAACCATCACGTGGGTGGAATCACCGTCACGGTTCCGGTCGATGGCCCGTTCCTGCTGCGAAATCAGCCGTACGAGACAGCTATGCTGATCAATCAGCTCCAGCGCGATTCTGTACTGCCGCTGATCACGGCTGCTGATTTTGAGCGCGGCCTGTCGATGCGGATGTATGGGGCTTCGGTGTTTCCACATGCAATGGCGTTCGGCGCTTCCGGGCGGCTGGACCTGGCAGAGCAGTTCGGCAAGATCACCGCCGAGGAAGCCCGGGCGGTCGGAATTCACTGGAATTTCTTTCCGGTCGCCGATGTGAACTCCAATCCGGCGAACCCGATCATCAACACGCGTTCGTTTGGCGAGGATCCGGACCGGGTGAGCGACTTTGTGAATGCGTACATCAAGGGCGCGCACGAAGGCGGCATGCTGGCCACAGTCAAGCATTTCCCGGGACATGGGGACACAGGCACGGACTCTCATCTGGAACTGGCGAGTGTGAGCGGCGACGAGAGCCACCTGGAAAAAATGGAACTGGTCCCATTCAAACGTGCGATTGATGGCGGAGTTGATTCCGTGATGGTTGCGCACGTGACCGTTCCGGCGATCGAGCCAGATCCGACGCTGGTTGCGACGACGTCACGGCGGGTTATCACGGACCTGTTGAAGGAGAAGCTTGGCTTCAAAGGCATCGTCATCACCGACGGCCTGGAGATGAACGGGCTGATGCGCCTCTACGCCAACAGTCCAAATCCGTCCGGAGCCGCCTGTGTGGCAGCACTGAAGGCGGGCAACGACATCCTGCTGATCCCCCCCGATTTGGATAGCGGCTATCGCGGAGTTTTGGAAGCCGTGCGGAGTGGAGAGATCCCGAAACAGCAAATTGACGAGTCGGTGTTAAAGATTCTGAAGGCGAAAGCGTCTTTAGGATTGAACAAGGCCCGGCTGGTGGATATCGACGAAATCGGCCACGAGGTTGGGCGCCCGGAGAATATCGCCGTAGGACAGAAAGTGGCCGATGCGGCGGTGACGCTGGTGCGAGAAGGCAGCCCGGTGCTTCCGTTGCAGCGCACGAATGTTGGAACTCACGGGTATGTGAATCCGTATACGGTGGTAGAGCAGATCTCGAACCGCGTGGTGGCAGTTCTGTTCATCGAGGACATACGTACCGAAGCGGGGAGAACGTTTGAGCGCAGCCTGCGGGCGCGCATCCCCGATGCGAAAGTGATGTACGTGGATCCGCGGCTGGCGGGGGCACTCTCGGACTCGGTGGTGTCGGCCGTGCAGCAGGCGGAGAAGGTGATTGCCGCGGTATATGTCGCGCCAGTTCCGGGCAAAGTGGTGAGGAACGCGAACGGGGATTTGCGAAATACAGTTTCACTTACCGATGACAGCGGAAATCTGCTTCGCCGGATGCTTCAGGTCGCGGGGCAGAAGACAGTGGTGATCGCCATGGGGAATCCATATTTTGGGGAGGATTTTCCGGAGATACAGAATTACCTGTGCACGTTTTCCAACACGACCGTTTCCGAACTGAGCGCCGTAAAGGCCTTGTTCGGGGAAATTCCAATCAATGGACATTTGCCGGTCACGATTCCAACGATCGCCGATCGCGGACAAGGGTTAAGCCGTTCGCAGATCATAGGAGGGGCGAATTCTCATGTTATCTCAGGAAGCCAAGTTCAATAGCGCGTTTTCGCTGGCACTCGTGTTAAGCATATTTCTATTCGGCTGCAGCATTCACGAGCAAAAGACAGCGGAAAATAAGAAGAAAGTAGATATCAATACGCCGTTCGGGGGAATCCACGTAAACACCGATGCGAAAGGTCCTGACACTGGACTGACCGTCTATCCCGGTGCTCAGCCCAAGGAAAGCCCAGACGATCATGATGGCGACCATCAGAACGCCAATGTAAATGTTCAGGTGGGAGACTTCGGCGTGCGCGTGATCGCGACCAGCTACGTTAGCAACGATGCTCCAGAGAAAGTCATCAGCTTCTATCGCGACGATCTGAAGAAATATGGCAGCGTACTGGAGTGTCCGAAAGGGTTGAAGGAGACACACGGTACCGAAGGGCCGCGCGAGATGGCTTGCAATGATTCCGGCACCGCCGAGAAGGGCAAAATGGAATTGGCTGTTGGCGTTCCTGACCGGCAGAGGATCGTGTCGGTGAAGCCGCACGGTTCCGGGAGCGAGTTCGCGCTGGTGTACATACAAATGCGCGGCGGCAAGGGCGACACAATCTAGTCCTGCGCGTCAGACTTGTGCACGGGAACTACGCGCCCAATTGCAGGATAGGCGAATGGTTCCCGCAAGCGTCGTTTACGAGCCTCTGAAAGAGCCTTTGGCTCGCCGGGAGTTCCTGCTCTGGCAGCGACAATGGTACGAGCAATGCATAAGTGCTGCCACAGGAAGAGCAGCGAATTGCGTCGTGCACAATCCGTCCGATGGTCATTCCCGCGGCCTCGAGCTCTCCGCCTGAGCTTAGCCACTCTCCGCAAGCGATCGGGTTAAATCTGAAAGCCATGTTCGTCTCCTGGATCACGCCGCTCTGAGCTGGCGCACGCTCTTGCCTACAGCATTCGAAATTGTGAAAATCTTTCTGAGGCTTATGCCCGCCACCGCGTGGTTCGCTAGCGAATGCAGGCCCATTGATGCGGCACAACCGCATTGCGAGCAATCGGGGTTACCACCGAACTGGCATGGACCGATGCGAGTGCTCGCAAGAACGCGGCGGATAAGCTGGTCTCCCTTTTCATCCGAGAGCTGACGCAACGTAACGGCGCCTCCGAGGTGTTGCGGGTCATAGGCGTAACATCCGGGGCAGCGCAGCGGACACTCTTTAGTCAGCTCGATCGAGAGAAGAGGCTTGCGGCCGTGAAGCAAGGTGCCCCATGCCTTCAATGCGTCCTTGCGGTCCATGAATACTTTTCCAGCCAGCGGTGATGGCCTGGCTCATTCGTGGTCTGGGATGTTGGCTGAGTTGGGAATCGACGACGAAGACAGCAGCGCGTTTAGCAGCGGTACGTAACCAGAATGTCCAGTTTGTCAGTCTCGGTTGTGAGGCCAAGAGGCTCGATTGCGGGAGACTGAGCCTGGGCTTGCAGTTGCGAATCCAGCAGCACCGAGGTTTGCACGACATGAAGCGTAACGTGTGCTTTTGTGTTCTGAACCGTGAGCGGAAGGTCGACAAAGGGAGAAACCACGATTACGACCACGCAGGTGACCAGCGTAATCGCAACGGCCGCTTTGAGGATTCCGGCGCCCATACGTGTATGCGAGGCGAGCTCAACTAATTTGGTTGCGCCTCGGGTGGCAGATTCCTATTCTTGCATACAGGCATACAGTTGTGGCAAGTCTGTTACAGACCGGTATTTTCGGAAAGCCCAGTGGAGGGATATGACACTGTTTCGGTCGGCAATTCTTCTTGCAATGTTGTTCGTAGCTTTCTCAGGATACGATGCCTTGGCACAGGATCAAACGACATCGACTCCTGCTAAGCCGGCGTACGTGAGCCCGTCACAACGCCTGATGAATGCAAAGACAGTTTATTTAAAAAATGCTGGCGGGAGTTCGATCCCGTTTGATGTTATCAATGGAGAGTTTGAGGGTTGGGGACGTTTCACCGTGGTTGAATCCCCCGAAAAAGCAGATCTGATCGTGGAAGTGACATCTCCTGAGGACCTCAAGCCCAGCACTTCGACCGGCAGCCATATTTCAGCATCGGGCACGCCGGAGCAGACGACGACCACCTCTCGCGAGTTTGGCAGCGATCGCGTGAAGATGGTGGTGCAGGACGCGAAGAGCCACATCGTTCTCTGGGCGAGCACTCAGCAGGCGAAATCGGCAATGAAGCAGCGGTCTTACAACGACAATCTTGTAGAGGCTGGGCAAAAGCTGATGACGCAGTTCCACGATCGCATGGAGCCTCCTGCAGCCAAGTAAGAATAAGAGAGAAGTTGCAGCGCTTCCTCGATGGCTGTTAGTGTGAATCTGCGTGGATCAAGCATGTCATAAATGTGGTGCGGTGATCGAAGAAGGAGCAGCGTTCTGCCAGGAATGCGGAGCTCCTCAGATTCGAGTGCTGGTGTCGGAGCTTGAGCCGGCGCCTCCGCCGAGGCCATCGGAAGATATTCAAGCGTCTAGAACGCCTCCGTCGTTTTCCTCTACTCAGCCTTCGGCTCCGGCCGCAACGACCTCGGTGAATTGGTCACAGGCGTTGCGCGCGGCGGGACTGGCCGGAGGACTGCTCGGAATCAGCTGGGTTATTCCGCCCGCGATGTACCTGTTCTGGATGCTGGCTTGTGGCGCATTTGGTGTGGCCTTGTATCACCGGCGCAATCCGCAGACGGAGTTGACGCGTGGGGTAGGCGCTCGCATCGGAGCCGTTGCCGGAGTGATTGCATTTGGCATATTCGCGGTGATGATGTCGCTGCAACTGCTAGTGACGAGGGGCAGCGGATCGATGCGGACCATGTTGCTGGAGGCGATCGAGAAATCGGGCGCGGCCAATCCCGATCCACGGTCGCAGGAGTTGCTGCAGAAGCTGACTACTCCGGAAGGACTGGCCATCATGGTGACCTTTGCCATGGTGATTCTCTTCTTTGCTCTTCTGGGCTTTTCCGCTATCGGCGGTGCACTCGGCTCGGCATTTTTCCGAAACAAAAACAGGGATGTTAGCCAGTAGATTCTGAGAGTACTCCGGCAGTCGTGCGCATGAGAAAAGCCCAGCCGAAGCTGGGCTCTGAGCACGAAAGTCTTCAGTAGGCAAAGCCATCGGGTTGCGATACAGCTCCGACACGAACCTGCTGATCGATAAACTGACGGCCAGCTTCGAACGCCTTCTGATTCAGTTCCATGAGCGCAGACTTCTTTACCGTATTCTGAATCACGGAGAGCGCCTGAGCGATAGGCAGGCATTCCGTTTCTTCCAGTAGCGCACCCAGCATTACGACATTAGCGACTTTCGCACTGCCCATACGGTCAGCAATTTCCGACGCAGGAATGCAGATGACGCGCGCTTTTGGGGCGCTGAAGTCAGGGGGCAAACTCTCGCGGTTATAAAAGATCGTGCCACCCGCGGCGACTTGCGGCCCGAACTTGCGCAACGAAATTTCGTTCATAGCAATCAGGACATCTGGCTCCGGAACCAGCGGCGAGCCGATGCGGTCGTGTGACAGGCAGACATAACAGTGAGCGCTGCCACTGCGCATCTCAGGACCGTAAGAGGGAAGCCAGCTGACCTCAAGGCCTTCGCGCATCCCCATCTCGGCGATGAGGACTCCGAGAAGCAGGGTGCCTTGTCCACCGAACCCTGCAGCATTGATCTTCAAGTCACGAGTGCGATGGTGCGGTGTTGGACGCTGCTCCCGCGCGGATTCGAGCCCAAGCGCTTCGGCAACCGTTTTCTGAGGCACAGGGATAATCGTGGGTTCCGGCTTGCGGTCGCGAAATACGCCAAGAGGGAACGCGGGTATCATCTTCTCGGCGACCCAGCGCTGTGCTTCGACCGGATCTTTCTTCCAGATAGTCGGGCAGGGAGAGAGAATTTCGACCAGCGAAAAGCCCGCGCCTTGCTTTTGCAGATCCAGTGCTTTCTTCACGGCTTTGCGCGCGCGCATGATGTTCTTGTTGTCGCTGAGCGCAACGCGTTCGATATAGACCGGCGCCTCAAGCGATGACAGGAGTTCCGCAACGTGCAGCGGATATCCCTCATTTGTGGGACGGCGACCCCAGGGACTGGTGGTGCTGGTCTGGCCGACCAGTGTGGTGGGAGCGAGTTGGCCTCCGGTCATCCCATAGATCGCATTGTTCACGAAGAAGACGGTGATATTCTCGCCGCGATTCGCCGCATGAATGATTTCGGCGGTGCCAATGGCGGCAAGGTCGCCGTCCCCCTGGTAGGAAATGACGAGCTTATCGGGATGCGCGCGCTTGATGGCGGTGGCAACTGCCGCTGCACGTCCATGCGCAGCCTGCACGTTGCCCACATCGAAGTAGTAGTAGGCGAACACAGAACAGCCGACGGGGCTGACAAGGATGGTGTTGTCCTTGACACCCAGTGCTTCGATCGCGTCGCCGATCAGTTTGTGAGCGATGCCGTGCCCGCATCCAGGACAGTAGTGCGTCTGATGTTGGAGTTCCGCCTTACGCTCGAAGCGGTCATAAAATGATGTCGATTTCGAATGAGAGATTTCGTATTCCAAGGCTGCCTCCGATACCGGCTACCGACGACTAACAACCAGCTCACTAACCTTACTCACTAACTGCGAATGCACTTCGTCGACTGATGGAACGTTGCCGCCCGAGCGTCCGTAGAACTCGACGGGGACCCGTCCATTCAGCGACAGTTTCACATCTTCGATCATCTGGCCGGTGCTCATCTCGACCACCTGCACGAAGCGGCAGTGATTCGCGATATCCACCAGCGGTCGCGATGGGAACGGCCACAGCGTGATGGGCCGGAACAATCCGACGCGCAGTCCCTGTGCCCGCGCCTGGTCAACGGCGGAGCGCAGAACGCGCGACATGATGCCGTATCCGACGAGCAGAATCTCGGCATCTTCGGTACGGTAGCCTTCGTAACGCGGTTCCAGTTGCTGTGCCAGACGATACTTGGACTCGAGCTTCTGTATGTGGCGCTCCAGATCATCAGGCTCGAGATAAATGGAGCTGATCAGGTTCTTGCGCGTCTCCGCGGTACCGCAGACGGCCCATGGCTTATCGGGAATCGCGGTTTCGACTTCGGCGATTTCCAGGGGCTCCATCATCTGCCCGACGAAACCATCGGCGAGCACGACGACCGGATTGCGATAACGGTCTGCCAGTTCGAACGCAAGGATGGTCAGGTCGGCCATCTCCTGCACCGACGCAGGCGCGAGCACCAGGTTCTTGTAATTACCGTGGCCTCCGCCCTTTACCACGCAGAAGTAGTCGCTCTGCTCGGGCGCGATGTTTCCCAGGCCGGGTCCGGCGCGCATGACATCCACGACTACGCAGGGGAGCTCAGCTCCGGCGAGGTACGACATGCCTTCCTGCATCAGGCTGAGACCTGGACCAGAAGAGGCGGTCATCACGCGGACGCCAGCTGCTGCTGCGCCGTAAACCATATTGATGGAAGCAACTTCGCTTTCCGCCTGGATGAAAGTTCCTCCAACTTCAGGCAGCAGGAGCGCGGCGTATTCGGCGATCTCGCTGGCTGGGGTGATCGGATAGCCGTAGTAGGCGCGGCAACCTGCGAGCACGGCGCCCTTCACGACTGCAACGTTTCCTTTACAGAGTTGACGCATTCTGTACCTCCTGAGCGGGCTTCGGGACCACCATGCGATATACGGTGATCGCGCCCGGTTCCGGACAGCAATAGAAGCAAATGCCACATCCGGTGCAGCCATCGCCGAGGTAGTCGGCGGCGTGCACTCCGTATTGATTCAGTTCGGGTTCGAGGTGCAGCACCTTGGGCGGGCAGGACTCAACACACAGGCCGCAGCCCTTGCATTCATCGTGGTTGATTTCAACATTTCCTCTTGCTGCCATTGTTCACCTCGCAGCGGCCAGAGACGGCCGGTGCAACCACTTAGTTCGTTCGCAATAGTCGTAAAGTTCATTACGGAAGTTCGGATGGGCAACTTGAATCAGCGCCTCAGCTCGCTCGCGGATCGTCTTCCCATGGAGGTAAGCGACGCCGTACTCAGTGACCACGTAACGGATGAGTCCGCGCGAGGTGACTACGCCTGCGCCCGGGTTCAGCTGTGGCACGATTCGTGACAGAGTGCCCTTCTTTGCGGTGGAAGGCAGAGCGATGATCGGCTTGCCGCCCTTGGAACGCGATGCGCCGCGCAGGAAGTCAACCTGTCCGCCGATTCCGCTGTAGAAACTTTGTCCGATGGAGTCGGAGCAGACCTGGCCAGTGATGTCGATCTGCAAGGCGGAATTGATAGCGACCATATTGTCATTGCGCGCGATCTGATGGGGATCGTTGGTAAAGGCGTTGGGACGCAGCTCAAACAGCGGATTGTCGTTGACGTAGTCGAACAGTTCGCGCGTGCCCAGCATGAAACCAGCGACAATTTTGCGCGGCAGAAGCGTTTTGCGGCGGCCAGTGATTACGCCGGCTTCAATCAACGGAATTACGCCATCGCTGACTAATTCGGAATGAACGCCCAGGTCTTTGCGATCGGCGAGCAGAGGCAGCACTGCATTTGGTATGCCGCCGATGCCAGTTTGCAGCGTTGCTCCGTCTTCGATCAGGGTAGCGACGTTTTTCGCGATCGCGCGATGCAGATCGGTGACCTGCGCCATGGGCATCTCGCAGAGTGGTCGAGATGCCTCGACGAACGCGCTGATCTGGCTGACGTGAATGAAACTGTCGCCATACGTGCGCGGCATCTGGTCGTTGACCTGCGCAACCGTCGAGCGCGCGCACCTGCTCGCAGTCATCGTGGTATCGACGCCGACGCCCAGGCTGCAAAATCCGTGCTCATCGGGCGGTGAGACTTGGATCAGCGCCACGTCGATAGGCATGGTACTGGTCTCGAAAAGATCCTCGACTTCGCTCAGGTAGACGGGAGTATAGTCAGCCCGGCCTTCATTTACGGCGTCACGAACGTTGCCACCGATGAACATGGCGTTATGGCGGAAATGGCCTTCCATCTCCGGCGCCACGTACGGCGCCGTCCCAAGAGTTAACAGGTGGACGATTTCGACGTCGTGAACGAAAGGCGCCCGGCCCATCAGCGCTTCGACGAGTGCTTCCGGTTCGGCGCATCCGGGGTGAATGTAGACGCGCATTCCTGAGTCGACGCAGCGCAACGCATCGCGCGCAGACATCAGTTTGCGTTTGTATTCCAGCATCCAAGCTGACATGAATCCGTCCTTCTCCTGCCACAACCTGGCCGCCGCGTCAGACTATCTGCTGCTCATCGCGACGGTTTTGCCCTGCTTCCGCAGTTCTGCGGTTTCCTGCTCATATCCAACCGCGGCCCAGTAAATTGCGCGGTCAAAGAATTCTTCCAGCAGTTCCAGCATTTCCAGCTCTCCAAAAATTTCCGCGGGGCGTTCGAGCGTTTCTTCCTGTTTCAGGTATTCCCACAGGTTTTCGCGAGTGAGAACGATCGCCCAGGTCAACTGGCTCAGAGGCACACCCTGGAAGGAACGCCGCTTGCCGATTTCCGTGTACCTCCGGGCAATGTCTGCTTCCGATTTGCCAAGCAGCCATTGGCCAAGATGCGTATAGATTTCGAAAACAGCGGTGCGAAAATCTTCGGGCGGAACGTTGTGAAACAAACTGGTCTTGTCAGAAGCCTGGATTTTGAGCAGGAGTCGGTCGGCCAATTTATCGGAGTGAGTTTCGATCAGTCGCACTAATCGATATGCGAGCATCATGGCGTCCTCCTCGTGTCCCGCGTCCATTCTCGTGCGAAAGTGATGGCAAGTCGTCGTGAGAAGGGTCTTTGGGACTGGGCGAACCTCGCTTGGGAAACCTTCCCCACAAGGTCTGCACTATTACGCTACAGTTTGTTTCCAGACGTGGAGAAAGGCCGTGATAACAGTCACTAATTCTGGTGATTGGTATCACTAAAAGTGATTGCCCCATAAGTAGGGCTTATAGGCAGAGCTGGATGGAGATATTGACGATTAAAGAGTGCAGATTGCAGATTCGAAGGCGACAGTCGTCTCTCTCGGGTAAACAGCTCATGTTAAAAACAGCTCTCCCGGGTAGCGCGGATCGCCCCAGAGTTCCTACAATAGAGAGATGTTACGGCAACACCTGATCAGGTCCCTTTTCTTTCTTCTACTTACGTGCGCAACGGCGGCGATGGCGGACACGGCAGCATTCGATCTCGTTGGCCCGCAACTGGAGATCAAGGTCACACGCAATGGGAAGACGCTTCCGATCGCCAGTGTGCCCAATCTTCAGCCTGATGACCGTCTTTGGATTCATCCGACATTTCCCGATGAGCAATCGGTTCGTTACCAACTGATCGTTGCCTTCCTGCGCGGGACCACGAATCCTCCGCCAGAGAACTGGTTTTTTAGGATCGAGGCTTGGGACAAGCACGTCCGGGAAGAGGGAGTGGTGATTACCGTTCCGCAGGACGCGCAGCAGGCGCTGTTGTTCCTGGCGCCGCAGACCAGCGGAGGCTACGGTGTGCTGCGCGGAGCGGTCCGCGCCAAGCCAGGAGCTTTTGTGCGCGCATCGCAGGACCTCAATCGGGCCAGCCTGGACCGTACTCGGCTGGACTTTTATTTAAACGCCGTCAAACAGACTTCCGACGTGAATCCGGAGAAGTTGCAGGCGCGTTCAACGCTGCTGGCGCGCAGCCTGAACATGAAGCTGGATCAGCAGTGCTTCGATAAGCCAAGCGAGCAACAGGCGCCATGCCTGACGCAGAACACCGATCAACTGGTGCTTGACGATGATCACAGTCAGTCGATGGTGGCGGCGCTGACTTCGGGGCCGAACTCCGATCTGATCGGACAAATCAGCACGACAAAGCTTGCCGGTGGCGGGACGTATAGTCCATACGTGGGATCGATTGTCGATATGGTGCGTGTGATGGAGTCGTTCCACTCGCCGCAATATCAGTACATCCCGGCGCTGTCGGTGCCGAAGGGGGAACAAGTTAATCTGCGGTTGAATAATCCGCCGTCGTTCCGCAAGCCGCAGTCAGTTCTCGTAGTCGGATTGCCGCCGATCGAAGCGGCACAGCTTCCGCCATTGCGCGCAGTTGACCCAAATGAGGTGCTCTGCCTGGGCAAGCCGATGCTGGTGCTCCCCGCGGAAGGCGCGCCGCTGGTTTTTTCGACGTCGATGGCACGCGATATGACCTTGCATCTCGAAGACAAGTTCGGGCACAAGGTCGACCTGCCACTTATCGCGGATGCGGCGCAAGGTGGATTTCTGGTGGATGCGAAAACGCTGGCGGCGGCCAAGCTGGATATTGAAGTGACTGGAAGCTTGCGTGGATCATGGGGATTCCAGTCGTTTACCGGGCCGACCTACCACTTGTTCAGCTCGCGTCCCTCGAAGTGGGAGGTCCCGGCCAGTGAGAGCGCGTCTCTGATAGTGGGCCGCGAAGATACGCTGCACCTGAAATCTCCGGCAGCTTCCTGCGTCGAAGAGGTGAGTTTCGAAGATCAAAAGGGCAAGAGCGCCAAAGCGGTGTGGAAGTTGATCAAGCCGGATGAACTGGAAGTGAAACTGCCATTGCAGGATGTGCCTCCCGGGCCGGTGAAGATCAGCATGAAGCAATACGGGCTGCCTTCGGATGATGAGCTATCTTTGCGCGCCTATTCGGAAGTCGGGCATCTCGATCACTTTGCGTTCAATGCCGGAGACAAACAAGGTGAACTGCGAGGAACGCGACTGGACGAGGTCGCCAGCCTGGATATGCAGGGATTGCACTTCACGCCGGCGACGCTGTCGCGTGTCGATCAGAAGGATGACCTGCAACTGGTGACGGCCGATGCAGCCGCTGCCGCTGCGCTTCAGCCAAACCAGAATCTGACCGCAAAAGTGGAGCTGAAAGATGGACGGATTCTGGCATTGCAGACTACCGTCCAGGCTCCAAGGCCGAAGATGGCGCTGGTGAGCAAGAACATCGAGCTTACCGGGGATAACTCGGCAGCGCGCATGCGCTTGACGAACGCCGACGATCTGCCGCTGAACGGACGACTGTCATTTCTATTGAAGGCTGAAGTGCCCGCGGCGTTCCCACGCGAAGAGAAAATCGAAATCGCCGGTCCCGACGATTCGTTTCACACTTCGCTTTCAGTATCAGATGGATCGCTCGTGCTGCAGGATTCGCAAACGGTGCTGGCGTCGCTGGATCCGATGAAGGCGTTTGGCGCGTCGGCGTTCGGGGCGATTCGTTTTCGCGCCGTGAGTAGCAACGGCGTCGCAGGTGAGTGGCAACCGCTGGCGAATTTGGTGCGCGTTCCGGGATTCAAGGACGTGCGCTGCCCTGACACGCCAGACAGGCAATGCACATTAAGTGGAACAAATCTGTTCCTGCTGGATTCGGTTGCGTCGAATGCGGACTTCACGAGGAGCGTGGCGGTGCCGGCAGGTTCTTCCGGACCAACTCTGAGCGTCCCGCGCCCGAATGGGACACTTCTTTATTTCAAGCTGCGCGACGATGTAGGTTCGGTGAATTCAGTGGCTCTGCCCGTGTTGCCGGAGTAAGCGACGAAGGGCACGGCTCGCACCGTGCCCTTTTCACTATCGGGTTACGTGTGTTTCGGCGTTGTCTTATTCAGAAGGTCCAATAGCGGTTTGGCGGCTTCGGTTGGCTGCACTTGCCCTTCGCGCACAATTTGCTTGGCGCTGAGTTCTTTACCGTACACAGTTTTATTGGCTCCATCATCCGAGCGCAAGGTAGAGCCGGAGAGCGAGATTCCGGCAAAGACGCCGCGCGCGCGCGACCAGGAAAGAATTTCGGCCTTCATGACGACATCGGTTTCCGCGGAGGTGGTGCGGCCCACTGGCCCCGCGGCGATCGAAGCATCGGCGCCCAGCTTCACTTTGCTCGACATCACGGAATTTGCACCGCTTTCATTCATGATGAGGAGCACGAAGTCGGTCGCCTGACCTCCGATCTGGAAGCCGACGCTGCCACCTTCCAGGGCGAACATGGCGGGAGCGCTCCACGGACCACGCAGATCCTGACCAGACCGGCAGGTGATGACGCCGCGCCCGTAACTGGCACCTACTACGAATGCGGCTTTCTTCACCGAAGGAAACACGACCACGCATTCGGATTTATCCAACAGATCAGTGGGGATTCCCTTATCGGGTGTTGCGAGAATCTCCTTCAGGACGGTGTAAGACTCCTGCAGCCGCTGGTCTTCTTTATTCTGCGCGAATGAGGGGATCACGAAACAAAGGCACAGAGCGGCTATAAGGCAGTGCTTCATGGGGGAATTCTCCTATCTTTAATCTTTCGAGTTGATCTTTTTAGCGATATAGATGCGGCGGGGCCTGGGAGGTAATTGTCGCCACATCTAGAACGGACCGCAATTGTAGCGGGGCGAGAAGAGTTTGTCTCTCGCCAGAACGCCCTTCCTAAGATGCTGCTCGACGTCTTGCGGAGGCTCAATCCCAAAAAGTTTGTTTGCCGGCAGAACGGCGCGTAACCTTTTCACCGTCTCTGAGGTTTAGCCAGCCAATACCAAGGCACGTCTGATGGTCGAGTTGCGAGATGTTCGCGTGCAGAGAACGCTCGGCTTGGGCTTGGACGAGAAGGCCATCGAAGCGGTTCGCAAATGGAAATTCGAACCGGCGATGAGGAACGGACAACCAGTCGCCGTGCAAGTCAACGTGGAAGTTAACTTCAGGTTGTATTGATTTATCGTTTTCCGCAGACGCCGTTCTTGGATCGCGAAAGCCCGCCTTAGCTGAGGTGGGCTTTTCGTTTTCAATCGTCACTTATTCTGCCCCTTTCGTGACTTCCTATTACGCTTTCCCTTCATCCAACTGGTTGATCAAGTGACGCCTGGATGATCGAGTCAGTTTCAAAAGAATTGCGGCATGGAAACGCGAAACGCCCCTTGCGACGCGGAGTGCTGTGGGCGGCGGGTGTCTGCGTTGCGATTCTTGTACTGGTCTGGATCGTTCTGATTCTTGTCTGGCCGTTCACGCGTGAAAAGGTCCAATCCGATCTAGGGGACGCAACTGGCAGCACCGTTGTCATCCAATCGCTACACAAGACGTTTTTCCCGCCGGGTTGCGTGATGAAGGACGTCACGTTCACGCCACTTCAGAATGCGCAATCCGGATCCTCTGTAACGATTGAGAAGCTAACGATTCGGTCGAGCTACACGCGCCTATGGTCAAAGCACGTCGATGTAGTCGTTGATGGAGCAGAGGTTCATCTGCCGGTTCCTGGGCGGGATATCGGTTTCAGGTTCGACAAGACGTCGAAAGCGATCGTCGATGAAATCAGTGTGAAGAATTCTGCTTTGTTTTTTCACTCCCAGGCGGCGAGTACGCCTCAGTTGCGCTTCGACATTCATGAACTCGTAGTGCAACATCCTGGCACGCGTGAAGAGATGCCGTTCCACACCAAGGTGCGGATTCCGGAGCCGCCGGGAGAACTCGAAGTTTCCAGCAAGGTAGGGAGATGGAGATCGGACGATCCGGGAAAGACACCAGTCTCCGGCTCCTATTCGCTGGAGCGCGCGGATTTGGGAGTCTTCATCGGCATTCAAGGCTCGGTCTCTTCACGGGGGAATTTCAACGGAAACATTCAGCACATACAACTGCAGGGTTCTGCCGATGCTCCGGACTTCGGCGTCACGCGGAGCGGACATAGAGTTCATGTGACTGGCGATTTTCGAGCGCTGGTTAACGGAGCCAATGGAGACGTAGCTCTAGAAGAAGTCCACGCTTCTTTCGGGAAGACCAGGGTGAAATCAAGTGGAACAGTTGAGGGCGAGGGTGGCAAAACAGGCGATTTGAAGTTGGCAGGAACGGATGGACGCATTCAAGACGTTCTTATGTTGTTCATTCAGGCTCCGGTTTCGCCTTTAACAGGGAATGTAGCTTTCAATGCGACCGCTAAAGTACCGGCAACACTGCACGGCTTTGTGCGTAAGGTGCAATTTACGTCAGACTTCACCATCAACAACGGGCATCTCACCAGCGCCGACACGCAGCACAAGATGGATCAGTTGAGCCAGGAAGCTCAGGGCGAGAAACAAACGAATGATCCGGAGACGGCGATCTCCAATTTAGTGGGACATGTGGAACTACGCGGCGGTGTGGCGAATTTTACCGATCTCAAATTCAGAGTGCCGGGTGCGCTGGCCCACCTTCACGGCACCTACGACGTCATTACCGAGAAGGTCGACATGCATGGCCTGCTACTAATGCAGGCAGACCTTCCGCACGCGACTTCAGGTCTCAAGTCTTTCCTGCTGAAACCGATCAACGTTTTTCTGAGAAAGAATCATCGTGGTGGTGCTCGCATTCCGGTGACGATCACCGGAACCTATGACAAGCCTGTCTGCAAAACCGATCCGATGTGAAGCCTTATTGCAGCGATTTGAGCATGGCATCGAAGGCAGGCTTTTTCTGATAAGCAGCATCCCACGGGAGTCCCCATCCTTCTCCAGGGAACGCTGTGGGGATCCATGAATACTTATCGGTGATACCCCACGTTTGAATCATCCTGCATGCGGGCTGGCGCACGCAGGCGTCGACGATCTCACCATAGAACTTAGCTTGTGCTGCCAAGCTCGCGGGATCGTTCGAGGGCAGTCGCACGTCGAGTTCAGTGATGTGAATCTCAAGGCCGAGATCCGCAAAGCGCTTCAGATTCACTGCGAAAGACTGCAAGTCTTCTGGCGTGTCAGATTTCAACGTGACATGCATCTGAAAACCAATGCCGTTGATGGGTACATTGCGACTCTTGAATTCGCGCGCCATTGCGTAGATCGCGTCTGACTTCTTGTTTACGATCTCAGCGTTGTAGTCATTGTAGAAGAGTTTGGCTGCCGGATTGGCGGAATGCGCCCACTCGAATGCCGCCGCGATATAGCTTGTCCCCTTACCCGCAAAGCCAATCCCCGGCTGGTTGTACCAGATCGTATTGCGCAGAGTGCCATCGTCCTCGAAAGCCTCGTTCACTACGTCGTAGGCAAAGACCTTGGTTCCGAAGTGACTGACCACCGTCTTGATGTGGTCTTCAAGGATGGAGTTGAGTTGAACTGTATCGAAGTTGCTCTGGGTGACCCAGTCGGGATTCTGCTTGTGCCAGACCAGAGTGTGACCGCGGACCTGCATCCCATGGCGCTGGGCGAACGCCACCAGGCGGTCGGCGGCGGCGAAATCGTAAGGGTGCTCATCGATATTCGGGCGGGGATGAATCAGCGCGAACTTCATCTCGTTTTCCGGTTCAACGCCTGCAAATTCGGCGCCGAGAATGTTCGTATATTGAGTGTCATCCAGATGAGCAGGATTGACCGCGGTGCTGATGATGACGTTCCGGCGGGCGGCTGCGGCTTTGAGTGTGGTCGCCTGAGCCGCGTCTTTTGATTTCGACCGGTGGTGCGGGAATATGAAAAGCATCGCCATAGCGAGGGCTACGCAGGTTGCTCGTTGAGCTTGCCTCGATGTATTCATCGTTGCGGTTGACTCTCCGGTTTTCCAATTGTTGAGGAACTCCGGATTTTACGCAAACGGGCGCGGGAAAGCACTCTATAAGAGACCTGATTAAAGGTTGCCCAATTGCAGTGAGCGGCTGGCCTGCCGGAACCGTGGAATGGCAGGCATTTCTTTACGCGGACTGGCGTTTCGTGTTGCTAACGCTCTGGGCTACCCTCAGTCTAAGAGGGCGACAGAATCGGCTGACCAGCAATGGAATCAAGAGGTTGGATTAGCCTGGGAAGCTTCCTTTTGGCTGGATTCGGCCACGTTCGGCTCCTAAGAAGCACACAAACAAGAACAGGCAACAGAGTACATCGCAACAAGATAGATTATTTCTTCTCGACCTTCCGCGTCATCTTGGTGAAGGCCCTCATGCGGCTGGAACCGTCGCGTGGATATATCACTTCTACCAAGTCGGTATTAGGGCTCTTCAGCTCAGCAGCGCCGGTCTCGCCGAACGTGCACTCCAGGCACAGACTCAGGTTCGGCGCCTTATCTCTCTTGGTGCACCGCGGGCATCTCTTCGGGTTTCTCTTCCTCCAGAGCTCCTGGTACTTGGCCCGCTTCACGTCCTCCGTGCCGCGCAATCCGAGCACTTCCTTGAACCTTCCCTTCTTGTCTCTCTCCATTTCCGCATGATAGCCGCACCTGGAGCCTTCGCGAAGATGACCAAAGTGACCTTTTAAACCTTCTAAGCCCCAAAAAGTTAGTGATACGGACGAGCCGTTCGAAACCTGTATTCATATCTCCAATGCGTGAGGCCTCTCGCACAATTCCAGACATAGGAAAAGTGAAAATGACGACCACATTGGAAGAACAACAGCAGGAAGCCGAAATTGGTGTAACACCAAATCCGATCGGCGGGATCACGACAGTCGAAAAGAGGGCGGTAGCGTGCTACATCGCGCTCAAGGAGGCGATAGGCGAGCGCGGCGTCAAGTTTGGAGAGGCGATGATAGACCTCCGCAAGCAGGTCGATGACAGCAATAGCAAGGACTGGATGGGGACCTTGAAGAGACTTGAGATCAGCTACGAGACTGCGCGCTACTGGATCGCGGTGGTCAAGAAAAAGCCGACGGACCGCCACAAGAAGGAGAAGGTAAAGGAACCATCAAGTTGGCAGGCTTCGGTCGGCAGAGTCAAGGCGGCGGTGGACGAGCTGAGGATGATGGTCCGATCAAACGAGGCGGGAGACTACGAGTCCCTCTTGCGGTATGCGGAAGAACTGGCCGAGATCGTCGGCCGCAAGCTGGTCACGAGGGGGGACAATGCATGAGGCGCGTCTACTACAACGAGATCGACCGTCGAGCCGCCAGTTGGCTGCGGGAGCTGATGGCACAGGGACTGATCGCCGAGGGGGTGGTCGATGAGCGCCCCATCCAGGACGTGCAGCCAAAGGACCTTCACGGATTCGACCAGTGCCACTTCTTCGCCGGGATCGGAGGCTGGTCCTGCGCACTCAGGCTCGCGGGATGGCCGGACGACGTGCCGGTCTGGACTGGAAGCTGCCCATGCCAGCCGTTCAGCACCGCCGGAGCACAGCGCGGGACCAAGGACGAACGCCACCTGTGGCCGGAACTTTTCCGCCTCATCGAGGAGCGACGCCCTCCAGTTTTCTTTGGGGAGCAGGTTGCGGCGGCTGTCTCGCACGACTGGCTCGACCTTGTTTCGTCTGACCTCGAATGTGCTGACTACGCGTTTGGGTCGGCCGTATTTCCGGCTGCGGGTGTCGGAGCGCCTCACCTCCGAGACCGGCTGTACTTCGTGGCCCACTCCGACGGTGGCTGGATCGCACCGCAGCTCGAAGACAAGGGGCAAGGGGCTCTTGGAACACGCTTGGTCCCTGACTTCTGGGCAGATGCCGAGTGGCTTCACTGCCCAGACGGAAAGAGACGCGCGGTTAAACCCGGAGTTCGCCCTCTGGCTGATGGGATACCCGGCTGGATGGACCTCTTGCGGGGAGCGGGCAATGCGATCGTGCCGCAGGCCGCTGCGGAGTTCATCCGAGCAGCCGTAGAAGCGGTTCAGCCGAGCTCTTGAATTTCCTCGGCCTTGCGTTCGGCTTTGCGACGAGCTCTGAGACGTGCCAGGCACTCCTTACTGGCTTTCCGGAGCTCGTCCTTGGTCGGCCTCGAAGGATAGTGCAGTGGTTGGATACCGGTTGCGAGTCGGTACTTCTGTTCGAGTGTCATGAACTCAAATTTGTCGCGGTCGAAGAACCTTCGTAAACGTATTCGCGGTTCATCCAGGGTCATCCAGGTGGAGTCCTTGTCACAGTGGGTGACAGATGGACAGGTGTCGAATCTGAATGACCTGGGAGCGCAGGGTAGCCGTCCTTCGTTTTCAAAGACTTGTGGATCTGTGCTTGTTCTCAAAGAGCACAGAACTTGGACAGAGGCTTTGATCGCAGCAGCTTGTGATAAAAAGCCCCCGGTTCTCGCAGCCAGGTGCAGATGGTGGTCCTGGTGGTTACAAGTTCGGGAAATGTGAACGGAGATTCACGAGTAGCGCAAAGCGACACGATGGGTGACTGATGCTGATGCAAACCTATATAAAAACAATATCGACATCAATCCAGGATGGTACCCCTGTCCTTTCAGGGGGGTACCACCAAGTTCTCCAGCTGATGCAATCATGATTACATCGGATTTACATCAGCATCAGGGCCGAGACATTTATCAGGGCTCACAAAAAGAAAAAGAAAAGATATAGTCGAAAAGGATTGTGACTGACCTGATTCACAGGCCTTCCCGAGCGAGCCTCGACCAGAAGGTCCCACGAACACCTAGTAAATCCTAAAAGCAATTTTGAGCCGAGAAATTCTGGGCCCGAGGTGTGCCTCGATGGTCCTTATAGAGGATAAGTGTGGCCAATGGGAGACTACTCGAAAATTCCGCAGAGGTTGAAGGACTGCCCGAGTTGGGTCGTGGCCAAGTTGGTCGCCGACCCGAAGAAGCAGGGCAAGCTTAAGAAGATTCCCTTCAACCCTGTCACCAAGGATTGGGACGACTGGAACAATCCGGACAAGGTCTCGACGTTCGAAGAAGCTACATCGTATTGCGATGCTCATCCTCCTAAGGGCAAGGTTCTTCAAGACGGCGACTATGTCTTAGGGTTCGTCTTCCACAAGGAACAGCCTTTGATGGGGCTCGACCTGGACAACGTCCTTAAAGAGGACGGTTCATGGAAGGACGAAGCGTTTCAATTCTTCGACAAGTACAAAGGCTGCTACATGGAGAGGACTCCATCTGGCAACGGCCTGAGGTTGTTCGTCGAGAAAGCGACCAAGTCCGACCTCAAGAAGCTGACTGGTCAGGACCTGGGTGACGGAGCGTCAGTAGAACTGTTCGTCGGCTCTGGCTTCTGCACCGTGACGGGCAACAGGGTTGGAAAGGACTCCGAGATCAGATCGGAAGATCCAGCCAAGCTGTGGGCGTGGTGCAAGTCGTTGAACAAATCGAACGGCTCTGTCGAGGCGAAGGGCAGGAACAACAGTTTGGCGTCGTACGCAGGTTCCTTGGTGAACAGGAGGCTGAGCGCCGAAGAAATAAAGATCCTGGTCCGTGCCAAGAACAAGGAGTTCTCGGAGCCGCTCGACGAGCGGGAGATAGCGCAGACGATCGACAGGTTCATCGACTCCAAGGCGACCAAAGAGGAGCTCGATCCGGATTCCTGGCGCGAAGGCTGCAAGAGTTTCGGCCAGTTGAGCCCTGTTCCGCCGAAGTTCTTGATCGAAGGGCTCATGCCGGAGGGCAGTCTTACCGCCATCTCGGCGCCGTCCTTCAACTGCAAGACTTGGTTCACGCTGATGACGGCTTGGGCGGTTTCAAGGGGCGAAGACATTTGGGGGTTCGAGGTCAGAGAGGCCGTTCCCGTGATCTACCACGTGCCCGAGATGAACGAAGCCGACATTCGCTGGAGGATGGCCTTGCTGGGAATGCACGACACCGAGAACTTCCTGGTGAGGCCGATGGAGGCGGGAGTCTGGACGCTCGACGACCCGAGAATGCTGCGGAGTTCCGAGGGAAGAGCGGTCTTCTTGGACACCCAAGGCTTCTTCAACCCGAGCGACGACGCCAAGGACTATTCGCAGTCGATCAAGTTCGCCAAGCTCGTGTTCAACCTGCTCAACGTCGGTTGCCGCGGAGTAGGGGCCTTGTTCCACATGGCCAAGCAGCCCGTGACGGAGTGGACGTTGGAGAACAGCATCATCGGTTCGGCAGGATATGGGGCGATGCTCCGTTCGTGCCTGCGGATGAAGAACATCAACCCAGACCTGAACGACAAGGACGTCAGGCTGTACGTGCAGGGCATGAAGAACCCAGGTTTGAAGCCGTTCCAGCTTGTCGGTCTGCCGTTAGAGCTCGACGTGGCCCCTGGAGATTCGCCTTACATAAAGGACCTTGCGCCGAAAGCCGGGCGCAAGACTTCCTGGACCGAGGAAAAGGACAAGGCGTTGCAGTCGCTTTGGAATGTGAGCTCTGAAGAGGCCGCCGAAAAACTGTCGGGCATGTTCAAGGACTTCAAGCCCGCTGCCTCTTCGGTGAGGCAACGACGGACGTTCCTCAAGCAGCAAGACCTGAAGTCTGAGCAAAGACAGAAAGAAGAACAGAAGGAGGCATTCTGATGAGCATAGCGACCGTAAGAGAGCCCAAGCTGGCGCCATACCTCTCCCCCAAGGAAAAGAGCTGCCAAGTCTTGATCGTCGCCGAACTTCGCACTGCGGGAATACCCCGCACAGAGCAACAGGTGGCCCGCGACACCGGGCTCTACCACCCCACGAAGCTGGGCATGAAGGACTTCAAACGCCTGGTGGACGACCTCGTCGCCAAACGCGAAATCAAGTTCGTCGGCAACGGACTAATCGAACTGGCGTGACAGTCCTGACGATCGACGAGGTGGCCGTCAAGTTAAAGATGACGAGGTCACAGCTCTACAGTCTCACGAGAAATCGGGCGAGACAGAGAATGGATTTGCCGATCCCTTATTTCAAGGTGAACGGGAACATCCGTTTCTTGGAGCACCAGGTTGACGAGTGGCTGAAGAAAATCTCGGAGGAGGCCAAATGACGATCACTACGCTCAAAGCCCGCGACTTCAGAGACCTCTGCCGACACTGCTTCAACAAAGATAGAAAGGACCTCCGTACCTGGGAGCCGAAGGCGGTCGCCTACGATTCCAGTCGGCCTGGACACGTCGTCAGGCTCATCTACGTCTGCGATCAAGGGCACGATTGGACGTGCAGCCGGGCCGTCGAGCCGGCGGAAGAGTACAGGCTTCAGAAGGGGAAATGACGAGATGGGCTCAAACAGCAAAGTGAAAGTGGCAGCCAATCGCCAGAAGATCGTCGAAGGCACGAACGAGGGCAAGACCCAAGCCCAGATCGCAGAGGAGCTGAACGTCACGAGGTGCACCGTCAACCGCAATCTGGCGAAGCTCAAGGAGTCGTTCGTCCAAGGCAACCGAGAAGACTTCGAGAAGTACGTCAGGGCTCAGCTGGACCTGTTGACGAAGGCCATCGAGGAAGTGTGGGAGGGCAACCTTCCCCCCGAGGCTGCGAATTCCATCCGGGGAATGATGGATTCGATCGCCCGCTTGACGGGAAGCAACAGCCCGACGAAGAGTATCGTGGCACGAGTTGACGCGGAGGGAAGCCCGCTGTTCCTGAAGTTCAAGAAGTCCGTGGTCGGGCTCAGCGACGCCCAGCTTGAAGAGGCTTTCGATCAACTGGCGAAACTCCCTCGTGAAGTGAGCAAGACGACGGTTGACGCCTCCTGGTTTCCGACGGAGCGCAAGGAGATTGAACAGTGAGCCTGCTCGAATACTGGGAACAGAACCGCCCGAGGACTTATTCGACGGAGTGGTTCCACAAATGGATATGCCTTGTGCTCCAGCGCGCCTATGCGGAGCGGAAGAGCGTGATCCTGGAGGCTCCGCCGCGCCATGGGAAAAGTGAATTGGTCAATACGTGGTCGGCGTCTTGGCGCCTAGGCGAAGTCTATGACGAGCACTTCATGGTCGTGGCGAACTCGGATGCGCTGGCCAAGAAGTTCAGCGTCGCGGCAAAGAATCAGGTCAATGTCCCGTTGGAGATCGACCGCGACGCAGCCTGGAAGATTCAGGGCGTGGAGTCACTGAACTATTCGTACCAAAGCTTCGGCATACGAGGCGGCATGACGGGACACGGAGCCAGCGTCCTGGTGTTCGACGATCTCTTGAAGTCCGGCCTTGAGGCGAAGTCCGACACCGTCAGGGAAACGGTGTTCGAGAACATCTGCTCGGCGGCCATGAACAGATTGAGTCCCGACGGGATCGTGATCGCGATGCAGGCGAGGCTTCACCAGCAGGACCCCATCGGCAAGCTTTTGGAGATGGACCACCTCAAGTTCCTCCGATTGAGACTGCCAGCGGTGAACCCCGGAGGGGAGGCGTTTTTCGAGGACGGTTGGTCAGGCGAGCGCGTCGAGTTTCCGCCCTACGAGGCTCTGTCGTCCAGGTATCCGGCGGAGAAGTTGGACCAGATTCGTCAGACAGTGAGCTCGTACTACTGGAATGCGCAATACCTCCAGAACCCGAGCCTGGGCGAGTTGGCGTATTTCGACATGGACAAGTGCGGGACCTACCAGCACCCGAACTGCGAGCGAGTCTGGGTCGCCTGTGATGCCGGGAATACCGAGACGAAGTCTGGTTCCTACTCGGCGTTCGTGGGAATGGGACTGTTGGGCGGACAACTGAAAGTGTTGGGCGTGGAACGGGGACGCTGGAGACAAGATGTGATTCAGGAAAACCTGGTCGAGTTCTACCGCAGCATGGGTCGTCTCACTGGAGTCATGCCTGAGGCTCTGATCATCGAGAGGGCGAGTGCCGGCTTCGGGTTGATCGACAGGTTGTCCGGAACTTTTCCAGTGGTGCCTGTGTATCCGCAGGGATCGAAGGAAGACCGCGCGGGGTCCGTGGCATACCTGGTGAACCGCGGTCAGCTTGCTCTGCCTGTCCAGGCTTCGTGGCTTGCTGCATATAAGGAAGAGATGGCCAACTTCCCCCTGGCAGCGCACAACGACATGGTAGATGCCACAGTGCACGCTTTGGCCTATGCGGTCAGACCTTCGGAGTTCAGACCGCAGCCGCAGAAGTATGTGGCTACCTACGATCCGATGGAAGAGTATCTCCCGGCTTCGGATGACTGGGATTCACCAGGATCAGAAGGATACGAGCAGTTGTCCATCGCCACTCAGAGGGCGATGGACAGGTACAGACGATGACAAAGAAACGTTGTCTCATATGTTCAAAACCCTATGTTCCGAAAGTGCCTTGTGGTTCTCGTCACGGAATCTGCGAGAGGTGCAGACGGAGGGCTGCATGATTCGAATCGTGAGGACCAGCACCCTGAAGCGTCTTTACGAAGCACTGCAACTTAGGCGGGAACAGGTCAGACTCCAGAACGAAGTCCTGGAGAAGGACCAGGCCATCATCGCCAGGTTGGAGAACCAGGTCCAGGTCTACGAAGAGCACCTCAAGGTTTTGACAGAGACCATCGTTAGGCAAGACCTAATTCTTGACACGATCTATTCGAAGATCACCACGGCAGGGCGCCTTCGAACCCAGAAATGCGCAAGTGAAATTCCGCAATAGAGAGGAACAACATGGATACGATTTTTAGTTTAGAAGCGATCCTCACGGAACTAGAGGCACTCAGAAAAGAAGTTGAGACCCTCAAGAAGCAAGTGGCCGAACTCAAGGAGGCGAAGAAGAAATGAGCACCTTCCACGAAATGAACAACCAGCTGGACCAGATCCACAACCACCTGGCGGACCACGATCGCCGCCTCAACCTCGTCAGGGGACAGCTCGCTGGCATCGCCGAGAAGGTAGCTCGCGCCAACGAACTCCAGGCTTCGCTCGGGAACGGGACCGACTGGCAGACCAAGACCGACAAAGACGCCTGCCAGAAGGTACTGGCGAAGGCCGCCGTTATGAAGGCCGACCTAGAGGCGCAGTTGGTGCGCATCGAGACCTCGAAAAAGGTCTGGACGGACAGGCTCGCCGAGTTCGACATGAAAGAGTACAGACGGCTGCGGCGCCTGTCGGAGATCTCCGACCAGGTCTACAAAGACTCCCAGCCTGGCGAATCCTGGTAAGGGTTTTCAAGAAGGGGCGACCAGAGAGGAGGGACGCATGAAGTTCGAACAAGCGAAGGAAGTCGTGTTCCAGTCTCCGGCGAAGCAGAGACAGTTACAGGTCTTCGTGGAAAGTGGGATGGACATCGAACAGTCTATGCTTGCTGCCGCTGGGCACGATCAACTGGAAACAGTCAGCGGCCATGACAAAGACCGAGACTTCTCCAAAGACGTGGAGAAGATCGACTGGAAGAATGTGAAGATGTAAAAGAATTTCTTCGGCACAATAGCGCCAGCTATCCGGTCCGGAGATTAGGACCCCACGGCGGTGGGAATCCTAGAGGGGGTAACTAGATGACGGTCCGGTTGACCCCCTTAAAAGTTTTGATCTTATGCCTAGGAGTCGGGGGATTTCTTGGGCAGAAAGGTCAAAGCCCCGAGACTGAAACTCGGGGCTTCAAGTTCCTCCGCATGAACGTCGCGCAGGCCTTCTCGCGGAGACGAGGCGGGAATCCTTGGGCTTCGAAGGCGCCTAACGGCGCACGCCTCCAGGATTCCCGACTTCGAGACTTAGTGAGTGATAAGGCGATTTCCCGCCAATAATCGCTCAACTAACTTCTAGCTCACTCGGAGTCATGTCGTAGAAGCGGACTTCTCACCTTTGTCACCGAGGATTTTTCGCACGATGCGGAGAACCTCTTCGGGCTTCGCGTCAACTCCAAATGTGGCCTCAGGTAACTTGGTATTGATAGGTTGCAGAATAGACAGTATCGGGGCGCTGCTGTGTTCCCTGAAGGAGCGGATGAGGATTTTTTTCTCCTCTGTCGGCACTGAATGTCCCAATACCAGCAAGTCGGCATCCTCTTTGCACAGGCGTTGAGCCTCATGCTGGTAAAGCCCGGACAGTACCGTAACGCCTAGGGTGCGCAGCAGCAGTTCCCGCGATTCCCCCAGTGCCTTGTCCCACGAAATGCAGATAACACGCTTTTCGGATGCCATACGGGAGAGGTAATTCTACACCAAAATGAAGCTGGCCAGATTACTTGCTGCGAACGGAGATTATCACTCACTATCTCAACCTGAGACTATCCCCGGTTATTTTTCGTCTCTTACTTACTTCGTGGCTTTTTCCTCCAGCAGCTTCAGTCCTTCGACCATGGCCCGGCGATCGTTCTTGATGTAGGCCTGCATCGTCACTGCGATGTTCCGGTGCCTCAGCACCTGGCTGGCGGCGATGGGATTGCCGGTCAGTTGGGTGAGGATCGTGGCGCATCCACGCCTGCCTCCGTACAAGGTCCGCCAGGGAATTCCCTTGGCGGCCAAGATCGGACGAATGCGCTTCTGCACGAAGTCCTGGATGTCGATGGGATTTCCTGCACGATTGGGAAAGACCCATCCTTCCGAGGGAGAGCCTGACTTCTCGTGCCAGATGCCCAGCGGAATCCGAACTGGCGCGATCAACGGGAGCGAGGCGACGGACTCGGGGGTCTTCGTCGGACCCAAGGCTCCCTTGGTGAATGCCCTGCGGATGTGGATCGCGTCCTGCGACACGTCTTCCCAGCGGAGTCCGCAAATCTCACTTGGCCTGAATCCCAAGAATCCTGCCAGCCCGACGACGCATTGGGCGGCGGGATCGTCGACGAGCGCCGAGGTCGCGTTCTCCAGTTCCTCTAGAGTGAAGTGCTGGGTCTTTCCAGCGGGCTTGGTCTTTCCCAATATCTTCGCTTCTCGAATCGGATTCGTCTCCAGCTGTCCGATCGCGCAGGCATAGCTGAAGAGTCCTGACATGAGGGACCGGAGATGGTTGATGGAAGTCCGGTTCATAGTGTCGCCGAGGGAACTCAACCACCTGGTTGCGTGCACGGACCTGTACTCCGCCAGCTTGGTCTCCCCGAAGTGCGGAGCCAGGTTCCTTATATAAAGGTCCAGGTAGTTGGCGGCAGTCGAAGCCCTGAGGTTTTTCTCGACCCAGGGATAGTAGAATCGATCCCAGAACTGCCGGACTGTGGTGGAGTCGCCCAGAGGCTCCGACTCCGAGTTTATCTTCTGCATTCGCTCGGCCTGCAGGGTCTTCACGGCCTTGCACGAGGCAGAATGATGCTTGTCGTCCTTGGGGCAGAGGAATTCGGCTCGTTGCTTTCCGTCCTTGTAGAAACGGATATACCAGCCCGAACCCCTCAGCCACACGCTTCCCTTTTGGAACCGCTTACGTCTCACCATGGGATCAATAATGTCGTACAAGGACAAATCGAGCACAACTTACGATCGTAACTTCGTCCTAAAGGCATGCGGGTCATGAGCTTAGAACTGCTTACGAAAATCGCGCAATCCAGTCTAAGAGCCTGGAGGACGAAGCCGTGAATCTGCGGGAAGTGCTGCGCCAGACCGTCAGTTCTATCGCGGCCAACAAAATGCGCAGTTTTCTCACCATGTTCGGGATCATATGGGGGATCACGTCGGTCATTTTATTGGTAGGTCTCGGCAAAGGCTTCGACAAAGATCAGAAAGAGCAGCTGAAGACCATAGGCGTGGATCTCGCCATTGTTTGGGGAGGCCGCACCAGCGCGCAGGCCGGAGGGTACGCAGCGGGCCGACCGATCCATCTGTCCATCGACGATGCGAACATCATTAAAGAGCAGTGCTTCCTGATCAAAACTGTGAGTCCGGAATTACGGCGCAGCGTGCCTGAAGTCAGCCGATACAACGCGGCTTCACGCCCAGTGCGCGGCGTTTGGCCGGAATATCAGCGCTTCCGTTCCCTCAAAGTTCAGGAGGGCCGGCTGATGATCGATGACGACGAGGCCGAAAGCCGTCGCGTCGTGGTGCTGGGCGTCGAATCGCGCGATCAGTTGTTCCCAGGAAAACCGGCTATCGGCGAAACGCTCACCATGTCTGGAGTTCCCTATACCGTAATTGGTGTTCTCGAGAAGAAGAAGCAGAACGGCAGCTACGGCAGCGGTCCGGATAATACGCAGTTGTTCGTGCCCTATTCGTCGATGGCGCGTGATTTTCCTCCGCCCGAAAAGCCCGGCGTGTTCAAGGGCTGGATCAATAACCTGGTCGTAGAGGTTGCCGATCCCAATCAGCACGAAGCCGCGATGAAACAGGTCTACGAAATCCTGGGGCGCCAGCACCATTTCGAGCCTGACGACAAAGATGCGCTGTTCATATGGGACACGCTCGACGGCTCCGAACTGGTCGAACACATCTTCAGCATCATGACGATGTTCTTCGGGGCGGTGGCGCTGATGACGCTCTCGCTCGGCGGCATTGGCGTGATGAATATCATGCTGGTGGCTGTCACCGAGCGCACACGCGAGATTGGCGTGCGCAAGTCGTTGGGTGCAACCGCCACTGACATTCGTAATCAGTTTTTCGCGGAATCGGTCGCGCTGATGATGATCAGCGGATCGATTGGCATGGTCATTGGCCTGGGCTTGTGCATCCTGGTAAATAAGTTGCCGCTACCGGATGTCGTTCCCCACCCGATTGTGTCTCCGGTCGCGGTGATCGCGTCACTGCTTACGCTAGGTCTGATCACCGTGGCGGCAGGCATGTATCCGGCACAACGCGCGGCGACACTGAGCCCGATCGAATGCCTGAGGCAGGAGTAGGCATGGACCTGAAGGAACTGATCCTGCAAAGCTGGACGTCGCTTCAGCGCAATCGTCTGCGTTCGGTGCTGACGATGATGGGGATTGTGTGGGGCCTGACCACAGTCGTCCTGCTGCTTGGCTATGGCGAGAGTGTAACCAAGGGCATCGTGAACGCCTTCATGGGAATCGGCAACAACGTCATCATGATCTGGGAAGGACAGACGAGCTTGCAGGCCGGAGGCCAGCGCGCCGGGAAACGCATTCATTATAAGTACGAGGACCTGCAGGCGATTCGCGACGAAGCGCCGCTGGTGCGCGCAGTGAGCGCGGAATGGGACGACGATTTTCCTTACAAGTATGGCGACAAGGTGCGCTCGATTTCCACCAAAGCCGTTCAGTATCCATATCGCGATATGCGCAAGCTGATCGTCGCCGAGGGCCGCTACTTCGAAGAGAGCGATTTCACTGAGCACCGCCATGTACTGATCTTCGGTCCGAATGCCGCGAAGGAAGTGTTTGGCACGCGTGATCCGGTGGGCGATCACGTCACCATCAATGGTCAAACGTGGGACGTGATCGGTCTACTCGCGCTGAAGATACAAGACTCATCCAACAACGGTCCCGACAATTGGAATGTCTTCATTCCTTTCGAAAGCATGCAGGACCTGAATGACAAGCACGATCCGGAGATGATCGTGTTCCAGCCGGTGACTGCCCTGCTGCACAAAGCCGCTTTGCAGCAGGTGCGCGACGTGCTGGCGCGCCGGCACAGCTTCGATCCCAAGGACGACAAGGCGACGCCAGAGTGGGACACCATCGACAACGTAAAAGAACTGGATCAGTTTTCACTGGCGCTGAAACTCATTCTCGGTCTGATTGGCGCGCTCACCCTAGGCGTGGGCGGAGTAGGCGTGATGAACATCATGCTGGTGAGCGTGACCGAGCGTACCAGAGAAGTTGGGCTGCGCAAGGCGCTCGGCGCTCGCAAACGCGACATCGCGTTCCAGTTTCTGGTGGAAGCACTGGTGCTCACCTTCGTTGCGGGAGCGATCGGCATGCTCGTCTCGGTGTGCCTGGCGCATGTGATCCCACCGATGCCGCTCTATTCGGCGCTTTATAAGACCACGAATCACGAGGGCGACATCTTTCTGAGCACGTCGACGAACGTGATGATGATCGCATTCGTGATTCTCGCGACGATTGGCGTGATGTCGGGCATGTGGCCGGCATGGAAGGCCGCCAACATGGAGCCTGTCGAAGCGCTGCGGTATGAATAGCGCAGCTACGAAGTGGCTGCTATGTGTTCAGCCAGATGTGCAGCCCAAGGCAGACCACCAGCGCCATCATTACCCAGTAGTGCCAGGCCCGCAATGATGCGCGTTTTGGACCGGGCGCCTGCAGGTAGAGTCCAAGCACAAGTTGAGTGAGCATGAGGAACCAGGCTGCGGTTGCGAACCATAGTCCCGTCATGTTCATGCCGCTCATGCGTCCGGGGCTCATGGCCAGCCATCCGTGCGCGGTGCCGAGAGTGAGCAATAAGTATCCGATCCAATAGTGGGGCCACATACGATTGAGATACGGGCGCGTGAATGCGGCCAGCCCGAGCCACGAGCTCAGCGCGGTGCGTCGAAGCAAGTAGGGAAGCAGGATCTCAATACCTACAAGAGGCACGGCCGCCCAGCCGCTGGCGCTCATGGCGAAATAGCTGGACAACATTTCAGTGCACTTCGACGTAGCCGGTCAGTATCACGATCTGCTCGGCACTCAGTCGGTGATCCGCATCCACCGTCCCAGTTACATGCACCACCGCTGCGGTACGCACGTCGGTACCGTTACCCATCACAAAGCGCGTCGCGCTATCGGAGCGAATGATCACCGGCGTGGTGGAGCGCAAGTAAACAGTGTCGCTTTGCCTATTCAGGAGCCGGGCAGCGAACACTCCGTCGGTCTCCGGCTTCTCTATCTCGACGACGACCTTCATCTTTGTGCCAGGCGCGGCTTGCAGGAATTGATTCGTGTCCGAAGCTGCCGTGCCGGAACTCATCTTGAGGTCGCGCTGTGCGGCGCCGAAAATGACGGCAATCAAGATCAAAACTGCGAGTGCAGTCAGCCCAATCCAAATGCGCCCCGCACGCTGCAAACTAGAATTCTTAGCCATGTCGATCCTCTCGCTCGCATGGTTCCAGGCGAGCAAGCTCAAGTCTGCAGCTTGTACCTTGGTATAGAGTCAAGAGTGACGATGAGAATTACCTGCGTGATTTGGAAGGCATGCCCACGGGGCATCGAGGAAGCTGGCTCTGCAATTGTTTCAGCATGCCCCGAAGATCCCGGCGCATGACTCGCAGCAACTCGGTCTTTTCGTCTACCACTTTCAATTTCTCTTGTGTCATTGCTGCCATGGCGCGGCATTCTTTCGAATTCGCACCATTAGATGGCAGGCGCGCGATTCGATAGTGCAACTCCACCATTTGCCGGATCTCGCGCAATGTGAAGCCGAGCTTTTGCGACTGTTTGATAAAGAGCAGCCGCTCAAGGTCGGCGGATTCGTACGATCGGTATCCGGAGAGAGTGCGCGATGGTTCGCGCAACACGCGCTTGCGCTCGTAGAAGCGGATGGTCTGGATGTTGAGTCCTGCACACTTTGAGAGTTCGCCAATGCGCATGTGTCATTATGAACCTTGTACCTGGGTATAGGGTCAAGGGTGAAGCAACTATTCGGTGCAAACAAAAAGGCCCGGCGGTTGGCATGCCGCCGGGTCCCACTTCCTCTCGTCTTGCGATCCTGATTCGCTCCGCCCGAGTGCACCGGGTCGTCAGATCGAGGAATCTTGCGAGTGCTCATCAGGAGGCCGACCCACCCGGTGCGGCCTCCGCTCCTGCCTTCGAGCCTATGTGAGGAAGAACTCGCGGACTACGTCGCTCCACTCCGCGCCTTCGATATGCTGAGTGAGATCGTGGGTGGCTACGCCGCCATCCTGCGCCAGGGCGCCGAGCGCCATCGGGAAGCGCCGTTGCAGACGGCCGGCAGCTTCTTCGGTCCACCAGCGGGCAAGCGCTCCGCCCAGCAGGTTGCGGAAATTGGTCTTGGCATCGGGAGACTGCACGGTCACGAGCCAGCCTTCGCCGTAAGGATCGTTGCAAGCCAGCTCAGGATTGCGAATCGCTTCTTCGTTGATGTCGGCTACGCTGCCTTCGATAGGCGAAACCATGTCGACTTTCTTGCCGTTGCGCATCACGCTCCAGATCTTCTGTCCCTGGCGCACCCACTGTCCGCGCTGCGGCAACGCAATCTGCTCGATCTTGCCAATCATCTTCGAGGCGAAGTCGTCGATGCCGATGCGAACCAGGCTGGGGCTCTCATTCAGCGCCCAGGTATGGCCGGGATGATAGCGAAGATTTTCGGGGACGCGGAATCCATTTACCAGTTGTGGCTGTAGCCGAGCTTCGGGAACGGCCTGATTCGCGACGCGAGCTGGCTTGGTCGCCATCTGAACTGCTGGTTTCGTGCTGAAGAAATGATCGATGAGTAAGAAGAGGACGAAGGTCGAGAGTACCAGTATGACTGTCATTGTTTTGGTCTCCATCTGGCGCGTTACTTGTTTTCACTGCACTCGCCGGCCTTTACTAAGGCAACTGCCGTGCCAAATCTCGATCAGCACGTCGAGACATGATGAGAACCTTCGCAAGCTCGCGAAAACAATGGTGCATTCGACAGCTATGGCTCGGGAAAATGATGCTGAAAGTGCGCCGATGAAAATTGCGGCACTGTTGAAGAGTTCAACAGCAATCCGCGGGATTCTCAAGGAAAGGTAGCTTTGTCCAGTGTTTTCGCGGGCTTGCGCACATGCTGAGTTTCTTTACACGCGATGTTGAAGATCTTTACGAAACTTTACAGGGCGACTTATCGCGGGCATAGAAAATTTGAATTTCCCTTGCTGCGAACAAACCGATATTTATATTTCATCCTTGGCACGCGGGGGATCCCCTTCAAAACCGCTGTGAGAGAGAGGCGTTCGGTTTCGCGAGACTGACGCCGGATGTGAGGACGGCAGCGGATACAGTTTACGGAACTTGCGGCATGGTTGCCATCGATGAATATATAGACAGTTGCGAATGGTCCATGCTCAAGTAGCCGGGAGTTAAGTTTCAACAGATCGTGGATGTCGCGCCAGAGACTAGCGGCAACAAGCCTTCCCGGGCAGCTCTGGCAGCGACCCGCGAACCTTATTACAAGATCTGCATTTATCAGCTCTCTTCTTCGTTGCTCCGATGAGGAGGTGGGCGCTCGCCCGAGTGCCCACTCTTTTTCTATTGAGCCTGTCCCTTTACAACCAGACCAACGGGGAGTTCCCCTGAGGTGGTTTTCAGCTTCACCACGAAAACATAGTACCCGTCATCATTCTTATAGACGGCCGGGAAAGTATCGCCATCCGGTGGAAGCAGGCTGAACACTCCCGGGTGAGAGGTTCCGGATGCCTTCGCGCTGAGTGCAACCAGTTGTTCGGAGCTTAGTTGGGCTGAAGGGTCTTTCTCGTCGGCCAGTGGCGTAAGCAGCAGGAAGTCCCGATTCGGAGCGACGCCCATGTGGTTGCCGTCGTTGGGGAGCAATTCGTAGCGCAAGCCGTAAGAGCCAGGTTGGATGGGCTGTCCGCGAAAGTCGGAAACCTGTTTTGGGAAGGTAACGGCCCCAACAAATTGGGACGGCGACAGCTCGGGATAGTTCGCCCCTTCGACGTTCCGGCCGGTCTGGGTGGCAATCGCCGCACGAAACCAAATCTCGCAGATCACGGTGCCATCCGGCAATGCGACGCGGTAGCCCTTGGGCTCCAACGTTTTCGCGACGGCTTCTGGAAATACACTGGCAGTTGCCGGCCCAATGCTTTCGACCTTGGCGAAACACAGGGAGGAGAGAATCAGAGCGGACAGGAGAGCGATTGCATATCGGCGCATACGTCCGAAGCATAGAAACAGCTATTCCGTTCGGCAAGTGCAAGCCGCACAGACACGCGATCTTATCTTTGGAGTTGCGCAGCGTGAGCTGAGATCATTCTCCGGAAGAAGCCATTTCCAGTTTTCCTGAGACTGCGAAGGTGCCGACAAAGGCGCTGCGTTTATCACTGATCGACCAGGTCTCGCCCAGCCCGGGGCCACGGTATTCATCGCGCAATGCAACCGCGGGCATGGAATGCGAAAGCTGCGTGAGCGGTGGATAGAACGTAATCTCGTTTCCGCACAGATGATCGTGGTCGTTGATGGGACGGGTCTGAACGGTGGCGAAGTTCCCGGCTCGCAGCAGAGCGGTTCCATGGCGTTCGCGTACAACTTCGAGGCTGACCGGCGCAGACACGACGCGTTCGACGCTGTCGGTGAGCTTGCCGGTCATGTGATGAGCAAAAGCTAGCAGCGCTGCGCGTTGGCGCGGGTTGGCGCGATCGTCAACCACGATGACGGAGCGGGCGGGATAAGGGTCGGCGTAGGGATCACCGAGCGTGGCTTTGGCGCGCACCACGGCCACTACTGCCAATCCGTTCAGAGATACGCCATTCCACACGCCTTGTTCGATGCGCCATCCCATAATCGCCTCGTTTCCGACGAGGTTGACTTCGCCGTTGGCGAAGCACTGTCCGGTGTAAACGTCGGCACTGCGCGTTTCGACGTAGTCACCCTGCATTTGCTGGCTGAAGGCTATCGATGTGAGCGCGAACAGAAGAACTGCGACGGCAAAATACTTCCTCATGGCGTCCTCCCCCACGAAGGCTGGTCCTATTCTCGTACAGTTGGTGTCCGGACGCAAAGGCTCGCCTGTTGCAAGAGCGTCGACTATAGTGTCGGGTATGTTGAAGCTGCTTGGTCCATCCTTTTTATTGTCGGTACCGCTGCTTTTCTCTGTTCTTACTTCTTCGCAACAGCGACCGCAACATGCGCGCGGTCTATTCGAGGGTTCGTCCGATATCGGCGCTACACAAAAGGGCTCAACGGTTTACGATGCTGCAACCGGTGAGTATCGCGTAACCGGCGGAGGCGCGGACATGTGGGGCGCAGCCGATGCGTTTCACATGAGCTGGGTGCGCCTTTCAGGTGATGTCACTCTGACTGCCGACGTTCGCTTCCCGCCCGAGGGCGGCGCGATCCCGCTGAAGAAAGCGGTGTTGATCGTACGGCAAAGCCTCGACCCCGATTCCGCGTATGCGGATGTTGCGATCCATGGCGATGGGCACATTACCCTGCAGTACCGCGAGACTAACGGCGGAGAAACAGCTGACATCACCTCGCCCGAACATGGGTCGATGCGTTTGCGGATCGAGCGCAAGGGCGATCAGTTCGCGATGTATACCGGACCGGCTGATGGGAAACTGACAGCATCGGGATCGACGAAGATCGTGCTGCATGATCCGGTCTATGTCGGTATTGGGATGTGCGCTCACAAAGCCGATGCCTTAGAGACAGCCGTGTTTTCTGACGTGAAGATCGAGCGGGCGACGAAATGAACAGATGGCGTGCCGTGGCGCTTGAACTATGCGCTGGTGTTGTATTCGCTTTGATCGTTGTGCCAATCGTGGCGCAATCCAAGCCAGAACCAGTGGATACCGGGAGCGGACTCAAATTGCGGCTGGTAATCCCCGATCCCAATGTTTGCGTCGATTCGAAGCTGGTGGCGTTTGAAATTGTTCTGATGAACGAAGGCGAACAGCCAATTGCGGTGTACAAATCCAGTTTGTCGGAATTTGTGTTTACTCGCGACAAGCGTGAACAGGGTAAAACCACGACGCAAACGTTTGAAGACGACAAAGACACTGCAGCGGAAGCGAGTGCGGCGGCGAAGGACCCGTCGATCACGATCATGCCGCGGTCTTATATTGTGATTCCGTTCAAATACGATGTGGCAGCCGCTTTTTTCTACGGAGGCGACGTCTACTCGCTGAGAGTAGGCTATCGCGACATTGCGACGAGGATGGCCGGGAATGCCTTCAACGGACACGTGAAGTCGAACGCGGCATTGTTTCGCCGGATCGGGTGCGAGTGAAACTCGCTAACACCTCAGGGCCGTAGGCACAATTGAACAAAATTCTTGTCAAGCCCCCCTTGTCTGCCAAATCCGCCCTAACTCACTCAATATGCGCGAAATATAATTCTGGCGAAAGTGTCCAGTAGCTCCCCTCGAAATTGCTATTCTGGAAATAGAAGCTCGCATCGCGAGATGTTTTCTGACAACTGACAACCAGCGACTGACAACTCCTTTGTTTTCAGGATTTTGGTATTTTGCTCTTTTAGAATGACGATTTTGCAAAAACGGGAATCCTAAGTTGCTGAAGAGAAATGACTTGCAAAGGGGTACCCCCCCGGGGGGGCCCTGTGGTTCAGCTTACGCAATATGAAGGGAAAGCTTGCGGCTGCGGCACTGCAAACACTGGGTCTCTCGACTCGGCGGCGCGATTCTTAATCGTGCCCCTCGCTCGAAATGACATGGGTTTCTAACGGCACTGCCCCGTGCCGTGGCAGCCGCGTCCTTTCTTATTGCAGTTTCCCGGTTCTGCGAGTTCGCCGTCCGGACCGATACACGTCTGCGTGTACATGCACCAATAGAGGCCTTCATTCGAGGACTGCACGGTTGGATCGGGCTCGGCCTCGATGAACTGTCCCTTCCAGCGAAGAGCAGCGCAGAGATCGGGATGACTGGTGTCGAAGCGTTCGAGATCGCAATGTTGGTTGATCATGCCTGACCTCCTTTGGCAGCCTGCAAGAGCGCGCGCTTCACGGCTACTTGCGTCAGTTGGATTTTGTAAGCGTTGCGACTGAGTGGCTTGGCGCTGGCGACAGCAGCTTTTCCCGCGGCAGCAGCGGTGGTTTCGTTGATCGATTTTCCGACGATTGCATGCTCGGCCTCTTGGGACACCCATGGCACCGGAGCGACAGCGCCCAAAACGATTCGTGCCGACTCCACTGTGCTGCCATTCATCTTCAACGCTACCGAGGCCAGCGACATGGGCCAGTCGAACGAATATTTCTGCCGGACTTCGTACTGTGCGGTTTTCAGATCGGCAGGCGCAGGCAGCAAGATGTCGGTGATGATCTCATTCGGCTTGAGATCATGTTCGCGTTGATTCGCTGACTTGGGAATCAGGTAGAACTTCTCGAGTGCGACTTCCCGCGGCCCACCTGGCCCGAAGATGCGGATGGTCGCTCCGTAAGCAATCAGCGCAGGAGCGATGGTCGATGGGCTGATGAACAACGCGGGGCCGTCGTTGCCGAGGATCGCTGCGTGGCGATTATCACCTGCGACGAGCATTGATTTACCTTGCGGGTCGAGCGCGAGCAGTCCCATGCCACTGCGGTAATACCAGCAGCGCGGACGCTGGCAGAGATTGCCGCCGATAGTGGCCATGTTGCGAATCTGCGGGCTGGCAGCTTCGTCGACAGCCCACGCGAGCATCGGATAGTTGCGTTGGACGTCTGCGTTGTCGGCGATCTGCGAAAGATGCGCAAGAGCGCCGATCTTCAATCCAGCGCGCGGCGCGAAGCTGATGGTGTCGAGCCCGGCGACAGATTTGATGTTCACAACTCGCCTGGGAGTCTCGATGTCGTCCTTCATCAGCGCGAGCAGGTCAGTGCCGCCGGCGAAGACCGAGGCTTGCGACCACTCAGAGCCGAGCAGTTGCACCACCTGTTCCTTGGAAGTTGGAGAGGTGTATTCGAAGGAATGCATCAGGCTTCTCCTTTCGCGGAGCTCTTTTCGTTTAGCGCGGCGAGTACGCGGTCGGGCGTGAGCGGCAGGAAGGGCACGCGCACGCCGATCGCATTAGCGACTGCGTTCGAAATCGCTGCACCGGGCGAGATCACTGGCGGTTCACCGAGTCCGATGACGCCGCGTTCGTCGTAGCCTTTGCCGGTCATCATGTGGACGATGAGATCCGGTATGTCGCCGTAGCCGGCGAGACGGTAGTGCTCCATGTCGGCGTTCAGCATGCGCCCGGTCACGGGATCGAGCACTTTCTCTTCGTAGAGCGAATAGCTGATGCCCATGATGAGCGCGCCTTTACACTGGCTCTCAGCGGTCTTCAGGTTGATGACGAGGCCGCAATCCTGCACCGCGACCATCTTGTTCACCCGCACGATGCCGGTCTCGATGTCGACGGAGACGTCGGCCATCTGCACGCCACCGACACCGCTGTTCGTGAGATCGGGCGGCTCGGCCTTATTGGGATTCTGACCGTGCACGGTCATCGGCATAGCGCCGATACGTGCACATGCGTCTTTCCATGTCAGGCTTCGACTTGGATCGGTGGTGACGAATACTTTGCCGCCTTTCGCGGATAGTTGCTCAGGCGTGGCGTTCAGCGCCGCAGCGGCTTTTGCGAAGACCTGAGTCAACGCGTTCACCGACGCGCGTCGCGTAGAACTGGTGACGCCGCCGACCGTCGTGCTGCCGCCTGAGCCGCCGGAGACGGGATACTTGCTGTCACCGTAGAGCAAGTTGATCTGACTGATAGGAATGCCGAGCGTTTCGGAGGCGACCATAAGAATAATGGTGCGCGTACCGGTGCCGAGGTCCTGCGTGCCCATCTTGATTTCAACCGCGCCATCTGGGAAGACGGTGAGATCGCAATTGCTGGCGTGACCGCGTCCGCCCCAGGTGTGCATGGAGAGGCCGAGCCCCTGCTTGATGGGGCCGGCGGTTTTGTCACCGCGCGGATGCCAGCGTTTCTTCCAGCCCATCAGTTCGTCGGCTTTGGCGAACTCCTCGGTGTAGGTCTTTGCGCGCGGGCCCGCCATATCAATGTTCTTCAAGATGAACGTCATTGGGTCCATGTGCAGCTTGGCGGCGAGATCGTCGAGCGGGCACATGGTGAGCACGGCAGCCTGCGGATGATTCGGTGCACGCCAAGCGCGCGCAGGGCCAGCGTTCGTGGCAACTGAAGTGTGCTCGAGACGCTGATTGGGGATATCGAAAACATACGGGATCGGCGGCATACCACCACCGCCGGGTCCGCCGGTCGCCCAGGAATTGGATTGCCAGACCAGCAACTCGCCATCTTTACTGGCACCAACTTTGACGCGAGCAAACGCCGACGGGCGAGCTCCGGCGATCTCGAGTTCGGCGCGGCGTTCGAGCATCATCTTTACTGGCGCGCCACCGGCTTGTTTGGAGAGTTGTGCCGCGACGATGCTCCAGCGATCGGGACTGAACTTGCTGCCGAATCCGCCACCAACGTTCTGCTGCCGCATGTGAATGTTGGACGCGGGCACGCCCAGCGGTTGCGCCATCTGTCCGGCCATTCCGGATACGTTCTGCGTTGAGATCTGCACTTCGATGTGATCGTCTGCGCCCCACGCAGCGACGGCACCGTGCGGTTCGAGGCAGCAGTGCACGATAACGGGAATTCCGTAGAGACCTTCAATTATTGCGGCGGCTTGCTTGAATGCCGCGGCGGGGTCGCCTTGTGTTTTCGAAGCTTGCTTCTTGTAGGGTGACTTCGGCTTTGCGACCGCTGGTTTGACCTTGGCGGCCTTGATGGCAGCGAGAACGTTCTTGTCGACACCCTCTTTCCCGGCGGCGTCGAGGAATTCCTGCGCCGGCTGGAAGGTGATGCCGTCGCGTTTCACGCGAGCGATCACGTCATCGTCGTCGACCTGGTTCTGGAACATATTAATAAGGCCGTCCATTGAGAGCGGGCCAGTATCCTCCTGCGCGCCCTTGGGTTCGGACCAGTCGTCGACCATGTGGGGCAGAACCTGATATTCGACCTTGATGGCACGAACAGCGTCTTCGGCGGTGCCTTCGTCAACGGCTGCGACGCCCACGATATCGTCGCCAGCCCAGAAGATTTCTGTTCCAGGCCCTTGGACGACTTTCACGGCCTTCACGCCAGGCATTTTTTCGGCAGCACTGGTATCGATGCTCGTGACCTTGCAGTGCGCGTACGGAGAGCGAACCATCAGCCCATAAAGGAGGTCATTGGAGGTGAAGTCGTAGGTGTACTTGGCCTGGCCGGAGACTTTGTCCGGTCCGTCGACGCGAGAAACGCGTGTGCCGATTACCGAGCGATCCTTTGCATCAGGCCATTTGTAGGTAGGCATCGGTTAGGCTCCCTTCGTTCCAGCTTCGACCACGCCACGAATTCCCGCGTAGGTTCCGCAACGGCAGAAGTTCCCGGCGAGTTCCTTGCGCGCCTGTTCGGGGGTGGGATTGGGATATTTGTCGAGCAACGCCTTAGTGGCCAGAACGAAACCGGGCGTGCAGAAACCGCATTGCTGAGCGTCGTGCTCGACGAAAGACTCCTGTACGGGATGAATCTGATCGCCACGCGATAGACTTTCGACCGTCTCAATCTTCTTGCCTTGGGCGTCGATGGCGAGGATAGTGCAGGCATAGACGGTCTTGCCGTCCATGAGCACGGTGCAGGCGCCGCACTCGCCGCGATCGCAAACGCGCTTGGCTCCAGTAATCGAGAAGTTATTCCGCAAGGCGTCGAGCAAGGTGACGCGTGGTTCGAGTTCCGCCTTGAGTTTTTCGCCGTTCACCATCAGGGTGATAGGAACTTTGCCGGGACCGTAGACGGGCACTTCTTCGCCGGCCGCCATCACTGTTTTCGGGCTGACGACGATAGGGACAGTCGCTGCAATGGTGGAGATCTTCAGGAAATCGCGGCGGGAGACACCGGGAGATTCGAGATCTTCGAGGGCAACGGGCGGAACAGAATCACGGTGCTTCATGGGGCCTCTCGAGATTAGTAAGTTGCTGACGAAGGCGCGATGGACAACGCGAAAGCACAGTCAGGACTGAAAAGCCAGGTACAGAGAACCTTCACAAACAGAAAGTATACAGAGTTACGCCTGAAGTGACGACGGCGCGAGATGGCGGTTAGCAGCAGATCGAGACAGATTTGGGAATCGGCAGGAGGAAGTAAAAAGAGCGGCACGAGAGTCATGCCGCCCCCAAAGCAATACGAAACTACTTTTTCAGCGTGCGAATGAACTTCACGAGGTCGTCCATCTGAGCGTCGGTTAATTTGCCGGCATAAGCGGGCATCTTGGGGGCTTTACCCTTCTCGATAATCGCCTTTATGTCGGCATCGGACTTGCCTTGGGCTTCAGCGCCGCCAAGAGCGGGGACGTTAGGCATTTTGCTGGTTCCATCAGCACCGTGACACATCGCGCATTTTGCCTTATACAGGTCAGCGCCAGAATCGGCGACTGCCGTTCCCGCCACACCTAACACCAGCGACAGTGCAAACGCACTACATAGGACTTTCTTCATTCGAATGATCTCCACAACATAGAGGATTTAACTTACATCATGTTGCAAGGGGCACCTGAGGTTCCACATTGTACGCCGCCGTTTGGGGCGTGGAATGAGTAAGTTGCGTAATTTCTCAACAGTGTTGGCCCTGAAATTCAGCGCAAAAATCCACGTCGAACGCGTGATATGGCACAACCGGGCCACCATATTTTGGACGGCGAAACCGTAAGTGGCTGATTCAATAACAGTTCCATGACCGGAGGAGAGCCGGAATTTTGGCAGGGAGGGTGCTCTGTACGAGATATCCCGTTGTGTACGGAGTGAGCGGTGGAACCCACGTTGATGGCAATTGGAGTGAATTTCAGAACTGCTCCGGTCGAAATCCGCGAGCGTTTCTGGATTAGTGAGAGCCGCCGCTACGAAGCTCTGGTCGATCTCTCTGCGGCGACTGCGATCGAGGAAGTGATCGTCCTGGCAACCTGCAACCGGACAGAGTTTATTGTCTGGACACGAGACGCCAGTGCGGCAGCGAACTCGATCTTGAAGTTCCTGACCGCCCAGTACGGACTCCGCCTTTGCGAATGGAAGCACTTCTACCGCCTGCTGGACGAAGCAGCATTAGTTCATATTTTCCGGGTAGCCTCGAGCCTGGATTCGATGATCATCGGCGAGCCGGAGATCGTAGCCCAAGTGAAAGATGCGTGGGCTCTGGCACAGAAGGTGGGAACTACCAGAAGGTTCCTGGATTCGGTTCTGCAGAAATCGCTTTCGGTTTCGAAGCGTGTTCGCAACGAGACTGCGATTGGCCAGTGCGCCGTTTCGGTTCCTTATGCGGCGGTGGAACTGGCGAAGCAGATTTTTGGCACGCTGGATGAACGCAAGATCCTGCTGATGGGCGCTGGCAAGATGAGCGAGCTTTCAGCCCGCTATCTGAAAAAGTATGGCGCGACTGATGTGCGGGTGATCAATCGCACGCTGGAGAATGCGCAGGAGCTGGCGAAGCAGCTTGGTGGGACAGCCTATTCGTTTGAAGAACGCTGGCAGCACCTGGTGGAAGCGGACATCGTGATCAGCTCCACGTCGTGCCCGCATCCAATTTTTACCCGCGACGAGGCGGAAGTGATTCGGCGGGAAAGAGATGGGCGGCAACTCTTGCTAATCGATATCGCCGTACCGCGGGATATCGATCCCGCAGTTCGCGACGTGCATGGGATTTTCTTATACGATATCGACGACTTGGAAAATGTGGTCAAACGGAACTCCGGGGACCGTGCGACAGCCGCGAATGCCGAGCAGGAGATCATCAACCAGGAAGCAAAGTTTTTCCGTCGCAAGCTGATGGCGGAGCGCGTTGTTCCGACGATTGTGGCCTTGAGATTACGGCTCGACGAAATTTGCCACCAGGAACTGGAAGGCTTCCGCTCGGAAGCGGGTCCGTTTACCGCTGATCAGGAGAAGGCGCTCGATTCTCTGACGACGCGGATCACCCAGCGCATCTCGAACCAACTGGCAAGAGAGCTGAAAGAACGGGAAGAAAAGATCGAGCAGGATCAACTGGCGGCTGCAGTTCAGAAGCTGTTCCACCTGGAAGAGCCTCAGCAGGCCGCGCTTACAACTTCGGTGTAGGAGTAGAAGCAGAGGATGGGGAGCTCACAAAGAACGCGGCCACAACCACAGGCGCAATCCGGACTATGGACCACGACGCAAGCGTACACGCTCGGTGTGGTTTGTCTTGTAGCGGGGCTGGCGATTGGATATTTGCTACACGGCGCGGATGTGTTCACGTCAAACGCAACCAGCCAGCCGACAGCGCCGTCCAGTTCGTCATCTTCATCTTCTTCATCGTCGACAAATTTCCCGATGCCCGGCACGGGAATGAATCTCGGAACGCAAACAGCCGAGGCGGTGGACAAGACAGCTGCTCCCATGATCGCGCAATTACAGGCGAATCCGCAGGACGCTTCCATTGCGACGAAGATCGGCAATCTCTACGACGATGCCAAGATGTATCCTAAGGCGATTGAGTACTACGAGAAGTCGGTGAAGCTGAGTCCGGCGAATCCGGATGTGCTTACGGATATGGGCACGGCTTATTTCTACAATGGCAATCCCGACCAGGCGCTCAAGGATTTCGATCGCGCACTGAAGGTTCATCCGAACTACGCGCAGACATTGTTCAACATGGGCATCGTGAAGTGGCAGGGCAAGAACGACATCAAAGGCGCCGTAGCGGTGTGGAACCAGTTGTTGCAAACGAATCCGGATTATCCCGACAAGCAGAAAGTGCAAGATTTGATCGCACAGGCGCGGCAACAGGGAATTAATTAGTGGCTAGTGAATAGTGGTTAGTGGTTAGATACCCAACTTTCATATAGGCGCGCACGGTCACTCCGCATGCCACCACTCAGGCAGGGAGCTCTGACGAACGTGAGAGGCGCCGCCCGGAGGAAGCCGTCCTCATCCTCACTCATAAGGCTTCCTCCGGGTTGTTTTTTCTTCTCGGTCGATCAGTCTTTCGATCGGTCAGTTTTTTGAATGAGCTGATGGACTGATAGACTGACTTGTTGAGAGACTTCATGCAATTCCATTGCGCCGCTATCCTTTTTGATCTTGATGGAGTACTGGTTGACTCGATTGCCGTAGTCGAGAAGCAGTGGCGCGTCTGGGCGCAGAAACACGGCCTTGACCCGAAGTATGTGATCAACGTGGCGCACGGACATCGCACGATAGAAACCGTGGCGATTGCGCTGCCGGATGGCGATCACGCTGCGGAGGCTGCGGCAGTAGAGCAGGCAGAGATCGAAGATATCGCGGGATTGAAGGCCGGCGCGGGTGCAGCGGAACTGGTTTCGAAGCTGCCGCCCAACCGCTGGGGCGTGGTTACGTCGGGCACACGCGCGCTGGCGACTGCCAGGCTGCGAGCAGTTGGACTGCCGGTCCCATTGCGCATGGTCCCCGCCGATGAGGTCACGAAGGGGAAACCTGATCCGGAGCCGTACCTGAAAGGCGCATCGCTGCTGGGAGTGCTTCCGCAGGATTGCCTGGTATTCGAAGATGCTCCCACTGGTGTGCGGGCCGCGAGCGCCGCAGGGATGCGCGTGATCGGGATTCCAGGCACTTATGCCGTGGGCGATCTATCGCATGCCGATGGAACTATTGCCAGCCTGCGCGAAGTGGACGTCACGCCGAACGAAGATGGGCTGGTGGTGACGATCGGGGCGAAGTAGTATTATCGCTCACTCGTAAAACCCGCAATCACATACTTCTCCCCTTCCACTTTGTATAATCCCCGCACTGACCCGAGTCATGCCAAGGAATCGTGCAGGGGCCGAGGAGCCATCATGTGTCGACGTGCCATCGCAATCTTTTTTCTGGTCCTGATTTTGCTCTCATCTGTTTTTGCCGAACCCAAGAAAGAAAAAGCCGCGGAGGCTACTCTACCCCCGCGCGCCTTCGCGCCCTATATCGATCTGGCGAAGGCCACTAGTACGCTGGAACAGATTCATGCCGCGTCGGGAACGAAATATTTCACTCTGGCGTTTATTGTCTCCGGCGGAGGCTGTGTTCCGGCGTGGGGAGGTAATCTCTCCGTCGCGACGGATACCGCCATCGCCAACCAGATTGCCGATCTGCGCAAGGCTGGTGGTGACGTGATCATTGCGTTCGGTGGGCAGGCTGGCCAGGAACTCGGAGTCACCTGTTCCGATGTTGCGAGCTTGCAAGCGGCGTACGAGGCGGTGGTCGATAAATATAAGGTGACGCAGATCGATCTCGACGTCGAGGGAGACGCTATCGAGAACCAGGCTTCGAACGACCGTCGCAGCCAGGCGCTGACCAAATTGGTGGCTGCGAATCCGGGGCTGCGAATTTCGTACACGTTGCCGGTGTTCCCGACTGGCATGATCCCGAGCGGGATCACCCTGCTGAAGAGCGCCGTGACATACAAGACGCCGGTGCACGTGGTGAACCTGATGACCATGGATTATGGAAATTCCGTGGACGCAGGCGGCATGGCGGCAAACGCAATCAGCGCCGTGAACGGGGCGCGTGATCAGGTGAAGTCGATCGGGTTGAAGACGAATATTGGGATTACGCCGATGATTGGGATGAACGATTCGCCCGGTGAAACTTTTTCCCTGGCTGACGCTGAGACGGTTCTGAAGTTTGCCAGCGCGCACGACGATGTGGCGCTGCTCTCGTTCTGGTCGGTTGGCCGCGACAGCGGAAGTTGTGTAGGCCAGGTATCGCCCACTTGCAGCGGTGTGGCGCAGAAAGACTGGGAGTTCTCGAGGACGTTCCAGAAGTTTTAGGAGCCGTTTCAAGTTTCAGGTTTCGCGTTCCACGTTTGGACCTTCCGTTGCTGTCATCACGAGCGAGCGCCAGCGAGCGAGGGATCTGCAGTTAATACGCCGGTGACGCCGGGTCCGCCTCATCGCGAAACGCGAAACGCGAAACGGCTTCACTGCACTGGTCCCGCATACTCAATCTTCGAATCGACATGGGTGCGTTGAAAGTCGCGATTATCGAGTGAGACGGAGATATCGCGTTTCAGAAAGTACAGCACTTCCAATCGAAATTCCGTTCCGAAGCTGGAGGGAAACCACACACCATCTTCCTGACGCTTGTATTGCACGCTGAAACCGACGCCTGGGAGGTCGGTCCCCAGGAAAGTTCTCACCGCGAACGGGATTCGGCGTGAAAGCTTGGTAAAAACCAGGATCGGCTGAAACTCTTTTTTATCTATGTACGCTTCACCCGCCCAAGCAATATCGTTCTTATCTTTTGGTCCGAAGGCTATGTGATAGGCGCTGCGTCTCTGGAACATCTGCTCGCCAATCAGGCGGAATGAATACTTCTTCTGCTGCTCGGTGCTGAGTGGAAAGAGATCGCTAGCGACGCCGTCCTTGTTGTGCGAGTCTTCGTCCACACTGACATGCACGCCGTGCCCTTCTTGCGGCTCAGGCTCCGCGGTATTTCCTGTCAGATCCTCGCGAAAAGAACGAACCAGTTCTGCGTCGATCGTATCCGCGTCGGGCCGCGGCTCGCCCTTAAAATCCTGGTATTTGCCTTTGTGAAGATAGCGGCCATTGAGCAGTTCCAGTTTTTTCTTCGCGCCATCGGGGGTGGGAAGAACGTCGTACTCGGCGGTCTCGTCACGCATCAGCTTGCCATTCGTTTTATGCGTGACCACGTGAACATGCTGCATGTAGACGTAATTCTTACGCAGCTCTACTGACTGGTCCTGGTTCGCAGCCACGCGCGCCATGATCTGATCGGCCGTCAGCAGGGCTTTTGGTTCCTCCGCAGCGAATAGGGGAGAGATAGAGAAACACAGGATCAAGATCCAGCGGAAAGCAGACATACTTCGGCCCTCGCACATAGGTACGAAGAGAAGACGGTATGAGGAGGCGAAATATTACAGCCGCTTCTCTCGAAGGTGGAGGAATAATGCGCGCTGGGACAAGCCTGCTACTGCCCTACTACTTCGCGGAGCACCCGCAGGAAGTTGCCGCCCATAATTTTCTGAATATCAGCCTCGGAGTAGCCGCGTTTCAGCAGGGCGACCGTTAGATTCGGCATTTTGGAGACGTCTTCCAGACCCTTGGGAACCGTGCCAATTCCGTCGAAGTCGCTGCCGATGCCGACATGGTCGATCCCGGCGACCTTAATAATGTGATCGATACAAGCGGCCGCATCGTCGACGGTTGCGTGTCCAACCTTTGTATGACTTTCGGGGCCATTGATCTGATCGTTGGCCGCGTAGGCATCAAGAGCCGCACCAGTAAGATTCACCTCCGCGGTTGACGAAGCAATCGCCTTCTTCAGCTCTTCTGCATCGTCAACATTCAGGAATGCGCCGCCGAAATTGACGCCAACCACACCGCCATTCTTGGCCAGGGCCCGCAGCATGTCGTCGGTCATGTTGCGAGGGATATCCGACATCGATCGGCACGAGGAATGGGAAGCGATCACCGGTTTCGTGCTCACCGCGATGGCGTCATAGAACGTCTTGTCGGAAACATGCGAAATATCGACGATCATGCCGATGGCATTCATTTCGCGAACTACCTGCTTGCCGAAATCGGTGAGGCCATTGTGCATCGGCGGGCTGGTGGAAGAATCGGCCCAGTCGTTGTAGCGAAAGTGCGTGAGCGTCATCGAAAGGATGCCCATGCGCCGGTACATGCGCAATACGGCCAGGTCGTTGTCGATCTGATGGCCGCCTTCGACGGTGAGTACAGCGGCGATTTTTTTCTCGCCGACGATGCGCTCTATGTCACGCGCGCTAGTGGCAAGCTCTATCTGGTCAGGATGCTGATCGAAGACGCTCTGCATGGCATCGCGCAGATCGAGGGTCCGGCGCACGGCTTCTGGGCCGTGATAGTAAGTTGGAACCCAGAGCGCGAAAAATGGGACATGAATTCCGCCCTCGCGCAAGCGCGGGATGTCGAGCATTCCGTCGGGCAGATGCTGGGTGATATCGACATGCTCGATGAGCACGCGTTGCGCGGTGTCGTTGTGGCCGTCGACGCCGAGCACCCCGGCCTGTATGCGATGTGCCTGGTCGAGTTGCTGGGCGAGACTCAGAGATCCGAAAGCGAAGATGAGCAGAAGCAGGGAATTCCGGGGACGAAGCAAACATCCTCCTCTGATCGCGAGTTCGTGCTGCGAATAGGAGCCTGCTATTCGCTTGTTGTCGGATCGATCACGGTGCGAACCTGCGACACGCTGTTCGCGGGAAAGCCTCCACGGCTGGCGTGCTCGCGAACGGTCTTCTCGTCGGGAGCGATGTAAACGCAGTAGATCTTATTGTCGGTGACGTAGCTGTGCAGCCATTGAATTTGTGGTCCGAGCTCACGTAGCACCGAACAGGATTTCTGCGAGACCGCCTGCAACTCCTGCGGCGAGAGTTTTCCTGCGCCGGGGATTTCGCGTTCAATTACGAATTTTGGCATGAGGTTCCTCCTTGGGATTTGAGACAGTAGTTCTAACGCACTACGATTTTGACTTCGTCGCTTTTCCATCCATGATGGTGACGAACTCGCCGCCTGCCGGCGCCATCTCGAACTTGAATGTGTAGGAAGTAGGCGAGAGCTCTTTGATGGTGAAGCGGCCCTTCACCTTCTGGCCACCCATGTCTTCGTCGCTGTTCCATGTCCAGGTGGTCCCGTCGAACGCGCCGATGGCGTGCTCGGCCTCGCCCATACTGTTGTATTCGTCGTACGAATACATCTTGATTCGGGGATCATAACCCATCACGCTGATACCGGTGCCATTGCCCATCGCTCCGGCCTTGAAATCCACATGTGAGACAAGGAAGAGACCGCCATCCATCCAGACATTCTGCTCGGTTTCCGTCATCTTCCCGCCGGGACCCATAGCACTGGCCTTGGATTCGCCTTCGAGCGTCCAGTTGCCGTTGAAGTAGTCGAGGTTCTTGTGTTCGGGGCCGGGCTTGGGTGGTGCCGGGGCTTGTGCGATGAGAGCCAGCGTGCAGAAAACGACGACAACGAGTGCAAGTGCGCGTTTCATTTCGAATTCCCTGGGAAGCGGTGAGTTACGAAGGAAAGAAGGCCCTTACGGATGCACGGCATATTAGGCGGAGGGAGGAGGGTGCGTCAATGAAAGAGAGGTAGGTTACGAATGAGGGAGAAGTCGCCCCGACCGCGGAAAGTTAAACACTTACAATGGGTAAGAGAGATTAGTGATGGGAGCATGACCCGCTGTCATCGGTAGCAACGCGGAAGTAATCTTTGGAGCGAGAATCTCCGATCCGGAGTCCATCGTGAAGAAGGCCACAATTATCCAAAGACCGCCAATGGTTTTTCTGTTGTTCGCGGCAGCACCAGTGCGCGACCTGATGTCTGCGCTGGACGAGGTTGCCAAACCGTTCCAGGTCACAAATCTAGACCCGGTCGAATGGTACTTTCCGAGCAATGAGAATTGGCGGGTCCTTGCCCGCTTCGATGACGAGGCCTTGGAAACGTTCACGGAGAATGAGAGAGAACTGATTTATGCGGGAGCGGGAAAAACCCCTTCAGCGATTTTGAACCTGACGCTCAATGACCGCTTGCTCCACGACGCCCGTAAAGCAACGAAGACACTGGTCGAGCATCTCCTGGGGATGTTTTACGGGATCGCAGATGATCGTTCCGGTGAAGACTCGATCTGGAACCTTGAAGAGATCCGCAGCTCGAAGCATGGAGTCGAGTTCTTGGAGAACGCGGGCACGCAGATTCTGCGTATCCCGAATCCGGCGTAGTCAGCCCCTATTCATTTCGTTTACCATGCGCTTCATACATAGGAAACCAAATCCCTGATGGCAGCTCCTGGAACTTCCCTGGGTCCTTACTCAATTGTCGGCTCCATTGGAGCCGGTGGTATGGGCGAAGTCTATCGCGCGCGCGATTCTCGCCTTGGACGTGACGTCGCAATCAAGATCATGCCCGCGCAGTTCGCGGCCGATGCCGAGCGTCTGCGCCGCTTCGAGCAGGAGGCCCGCGCGGCCGCCGCTCTCAACGATCCCAACATTATGGCGATCTACGACATTGGCACGCAGCCGAACGGGTCTCCATATATCGTCAGCGAATTGCTAGAGGGCGAAACGCTGCGCGATCGTGTCCGCTCGGGACCGCTTCCGCAGAGGAAGGCAATCGAGTACGCTGCGCAGATTGCGCGCGGTCTGGCGGCCGCACATGATAAACGCATCGTTCACCGCGACCTGAAGCCCGAGAACATCTTCATTACAAAAGATGGCCGCGTAAAGATCCTGGACTTCGGTCTGGCCAAGCTCATCGAGCATGGTATCGGTGATCAGCAGACGTTTGCTCCGACCGGTGGTGCGACCAGTCCCGGCGTGGTGCTCGGTACTGTGGGCTACATGTCGCCGGAGCAGGTGCGCGGCCAGGAAACCGACCATCGCTGCGATATTTTCAGCTTTGGCGCGATTCTTTACGAGATGCTCTCCGGCAAGCGCGCGTTTCGAGGAGAAACCGCCGCCGACACGATGAGCGCGATCCTGAAAGACGATCCTCCGGAGCTGACGGAAACGAATCGCGCGATATCGCCGGCCATCGAGCGTATCGTCCGGCACTGTCTGGAGAAAAATCCTGACGAGCGCTTTCAATCCGCGCGGGATATTGCGTTCAACCTCGAAGCGCTCTCCAGCATCTCCTCGAGTTCACAGCAACCTGCCGCAGCCGGATCGGTAGGTTGGTCCCGTTCACGCCGCCGAATGACCTTTGCTGCCGTTGGCATGATCGGTCTACTCGCAGCTTCGGCTCTCGCCTGGTGGGCCGGAGCCAACAGCACACGCGGCGATTTCCCAAGCTACAAACCGATCACCTTCCGCCGAGGATCGATCGGCAACGCGCGTTTCGGCTCCGACGGCCAGACGGTGATCTACTCCGCCTCATGGGAAGGAGCGCCCAGCGACATCTACACCGGGCGCACCGACAGCCTTGGCGAGCGCCCGATGGGTTTCGCGAGTGCGGAACTGTTGGGCATCTCGTCCGCAGGCGAGATGGCGATTCGCACGAACACGGTTAACATGGGAGGATTCGCACGTCGTGGTCTGCTCTCCATTGTGCCCACCGCGGGCGGTGCGCCACGTCCGATCATCGAGAATGTCCAGGACATCGATTGGTCTTCAGACGGCAAGCAGATGGCTATTGTGCGCTTCGCCCCTGAGAAGGATCTCTGGCGACTCGAATTCCCTGCAGGAAAGGTGCTTCTCGAGGGTTCGAACTGGATCAGCGCTCCGCGCATTTCGCCTGATGGAAAGCACATTGCGTTTTACGATCACGGCAACTCGACCGGCGACGATCGCGGCGCAGTCGCCGTCGTGGATATGAACGGGAAAGAGACTGTGCTTTCGTCCAACTGGGCGAGCATGCAAGGTCTCGCGTGGTCGCCCCGTGGTGATGAGATCTGGTTCACCGCGAGCCCAGGCGAGATTCACAATATGTATGCCGTTACCCTGAGCGGCAAGCTACGACGTCTGGCCAGCATGCCGGCTGATGTCGAACTGCAGGACGTGAGAGCCGATGGCAAGGTCCTGCTAAAGAAACAGGCCTGGCATTTCGAGATTTACGGCGGAGAAGAAGGGCAGGCGACGGAACGCAAGCTCGATTGGCTGGACTGGTCGCTGCTGCGGGCCATGTCCAACGACGGCAAGTACGTGCTCTTCGAGGAAGAAGGCGAGGGCGGCGGTCCCGACTATACGGTGTATATCCGACCGACCGATGGCTCGCCCGCGATCGCACTCGGTCATGGCATTGGAATGGCGTTCTCGCCGGACAACAGCTTGGTGCTGACGGCAACTGCGCAGTCACCAGCTCAGTTTGTACTGCAGCCAACCGGGGCAGGTGAGGCCCGCGCCGTAACCCATGACCAGATTGACCATCTTGCCGGGCGCTTTCTTCCCGACGGCAAGCGCGTTGTTTTCATAGGCCGCGAAAGTGGTCATGCTGCGCACATTTACCTGCTCGATCTCGATAGCGGCGCCACTAAGTCGATTACGCCGGAAGGTGTGGTTGGGAGGGCTCTTTCACCGGACGGGAAATTTGCTGTCGTTAAGTCGAAAGGCACCTGGATGAAGTGGCCGGTTGAAGGCGGCGATCCCACGCCCATTGCCGGCCTTAAGAATGATGACATCGTGGTTGCGTGGAGCGGCGACGGCAAACAACTCTATCTATGCCGAGCTGACGAAGCGCGTCCGCGTCGCGTCTACCTGTTCGACCTTGCCACCGGAAAGCGAACGCTGTGGAAGAGCCTTGGCCCGCCGGACTGGACGGGCGCGCCCGGCGCATCGATTCCGGTCGTCAGCGGCGACGGCAAACATTGGGCATACCTTGTCAATCGCTCGCTGGCGGATTTGTATGTGGTGAGCGGGCTGAAGTAGGCGCTCAAGCCGACACTCGTGATGGCATCTATTGAACGGAAGTTGCCGCCTGCGCAGGTGTCCACCAGATGTCCGGCTTCACCTGCTTGCTCGCGAGGAAACACGGCACGCCAAGACGGCGCAGTTCCGCTCGGACCACGTCGATGGCGAGGTCGACTGTCTCTTTGACCTCGGGACTGAGTTCACAGCCGGCATCGTAGGTTCGTCCTGTGATCCCTACCAGCAACAATTCCTTCGGGCAGATGCCCATGAGATCGGCAGTCAGTAACGATTCGCCCAGCGCCGGCGAGTGAGGGTCCATGCGCACAGAAACGCCGTGGCGCAAGATATCTTCTTTGCGGTAGAGCGTAATCGTCCCAGCGGCCCGGTCGTTTTCCACGGAGTCGACAAGAATCACTGCGTCCATGCCGACGAGATTATCGATGAAGTCGAGCGCCGGAGTGCCAACGTCGAGAACCTGCACGTTGGGATCGAAGTCGTAGCTCGCCTCGAGCGTGCGAACGACGTACGGTCCGACCCCGTCGTCGCCCAACAGGATGTTTCCGATTCCGATGATGGCGACGTTAGAAACAGTCTTCACAGGACCTTCACCTTTGCGATCTGCTTGCCTGATGGATCGAACGTGTGACACGCGCACGCCATGCATGGATCGAAGGAGTGCACCGTGCGCAACACCTCAAGCGGGCGCTCCGGATCCGCAATCGGGTTGCGCAGCAACGAAGCTTCGTACGGTCCATGATTGCCGGCGTTGTCGCGCGGACTCGCGTTCCAAGTTGATGGAACCACCGCCTGGTAGTTCTTGATCTTGCCATTGTCGACGACAACCCAGTGCGAGAGTGTTCCACGCGGCGCTTCGTGCGTGCCGACGCCGAGCACCTCGCCGCTGGGGAAGCTGGGAGGATTGTGTACAGACGTATCGCCCTTCGAGATGTTGTCGACGAGCAGTTGCCAGTGCTTTTGCGCGAGATCGGCGAGCATCGCGGCGCGAATCGCGCGTGCGGCATGGCGTCCCATGGTGGACTGCAACATATCGACCGTGACCTGCTTGCCGGAGACGCTAGAGATGGTGGCGAGTGCGGCGTCGGTCCACTTGCGCGTCAGCGGATCGCCTTGCGCATAACCGATCAGGATTTGCGCGAGCGGACCCACTTGCATCGGATGTCCCTGGAAACGAGGGGCTTTGACCCAAGTGTATTTCTTATCAGCCTGCCAATCGGTGAACTCGGGAATGGTCTCACCCTTCCACGGGTGCAGGTTGGTCTTGCCTTCGTAGTAAGCGTGCGCGACGTCTTCGGTCACGCCATCGCGGAACGGAGCATCGGAAGCGCTGCTGAACTTGTGCACGTCGCGAATATTTCCGTCGAGAATGTATCCGCCCGGCAGATCGAACATAGTGCCCTTGGCATCGAGCGGGAGATCGGGAACGGCGAGATAATTCTTCACGCCGGAACCGTAGTTGAACCAATCCGCATACATCGCGGCGATGGCGCACGCGTCGACAAAGTACACCTGCTGGACGAAGGTTGTGACTTCGCTCATCAATACCTTGATCGCTTCCAGGCGATTCATGTTCAGAGCGGCCTGGCTGTCGAGATTGATGGCGTTGGCAACGCCGCCAACGGTGAGGTTTTGTATGTGTGGCGTCTTCGCGCCCAGCATACCGACAACCTGATTAGCCTTGCGCTGATAATCGAGCGCCTGCAGGTAGTGCGAGAAAGCGAGCAAGTTGACATCGGGAGAGAGACGCATCGCCGGATGTCCCCAGTAGCCGTTGGCAAAGATGCCAAGCTGGCCGCTGGCTGCGACGCCCTTCACCTTGTCCTGCGCGAACTTCATCTGCTCCTTGGAGTTGCCGGTCCACGGCGAGATGCTTTCGGCGAGCGACGCCGTCTTCGCCGGATCAGCCTTTGGCACTTCCATCACGTCGACCCAATCGAGAGCGGAGAGCTGATAGAAGTGCACGATGTGATCATGCAATCCATGATTGATCAGGATCAGATTGCGAATGTATTGCGCGTTGGCTGGGATCTCCAGCTTGAGCGAGTCTTCCACTGCGCGAACGCTCGCGATGGCGTGCACGGTGGTGCATACGCCGCAGAAACGCTGCGTGAAGAGCCAGGCTTCGCGCGGATCGCGTCCCTGGAGGATGCGCTCGATGCCGCGCCACATGGTGCACGATGCCCATGAATTCGCAACCGCGCCGTCGTCAATTTCCACGTCGATGCGGAGATGTCCTTCGATTCTGGTGATTGGGTCAATGGTGATGCGCTTCGTCATTGTGAACGCTCTATAAAAGAATGTTTGAATCGGTTAATGCGTACTCTGGAGTTAAGGCCGAGCCGGACTTTGCGTCTTCTTCACGCGCTTCCATCTGTTGCCAGCTGTAATTCGGCGCCGGCAGGATCGCCAGGTTCTTCACTGCGAAAACAAATGCCGCGATAGCCAGCGAAACAAATCCCACCGAGATCAGTAGTTCGATAGCGGATGGGAAGTAGAACGCTCCGGGCTTAGGTTGAAAGGCCAGCGTTGTGGGATTGAATCGATAAAGCATGCCACCCACCGCTGCGACCAGGTGCGCGTGGAACATGAGCCGCGCGTCTTTGTACTTCGCCGAGTCGACAAGCATCACGATGGCAACGCCAAGGAACAGCATCTCGATCCAGAACAGCCCGGCGTAAATGTTCATCTGGAATGCGAGAAGAAGCTTGCCTTCGATCACGATGTCGAAGAGGCGGACGAACATCCAGCTACCGATGATCCACGCGGTGATGCGGTTCATCTCGCTGAGCACATCAACATCGAATGGGCGATCCCAAACCAGCGAGCAGAACAGCAGAGTTCCGGCCACGCAGGCGAAGCCCATGAACCCCGCGGCCCAGACATAAAGTAGGGGGAGTAGGGGAGTCTGCCAGAGGCCGTGGACGCGATTGCCGCCGAGCAGCATCAGTGCGCCGAGCGAAGACTGGTGCATCGCGGGGAGGATGTAGGCAAGTCCGACGACGAGCGGATAGAACTTGTACATCACTTTCTCGGCTTTTTCGATCAACGGCCGGAATTGCGGGCGATGCTTGTGAAACCAGTCGAGAACCGGCGGGACATTCTCCATCAGCAGCGGAAACATCGCGTATGTCGGCATGCAGACGGCAACTTCGAGCAGCGGCGAATGCAGGTTCCAGCGCCATGGGGTGAAGACCCAGTAGAAGTTCCACGGGCGTCCAACGTCGACGCCGAGCAGCATCAGGCCGGAAGCATAGGCGAGAAAGCTGGTGAGCAGCGCGGTGCGCATCACCACATGCAGGCGATGGCGCCGGAAGATCCATGCAGCAATGCCGATCGAGAAGCCGCCGGAGCCGAGTCCGGTGAGCACCATGATGTTGAAGGTCTTCCAGATGCCCCAGGCGTACGCGTCGTTCATGCCGCTGGCCGGGCCGAGGCCGGAAAGTTCGCGATAGGTCACCAGTCCGAGCGCGAGCGCACCCAACGCGCATATCAGCTTGAAGGGCTTGGTCAGCAACGGCACGTTGAATACGGGTACACAACGATCCCAACGTTCGATGTTCATAACTGCGCCCTCAAACCAGTTTTCTCTTCGTCTTCCTTCATGTGTTCCTGGTGCTTCTTCCAATTGCCGTTGATGACCCCCACCATCGACGCATAAAGCACGGCAGGAACCGCCAGGTAGCTATACACGCGCTTCTGCCACTTCAAATATTTGCGGGGAACGGACTCGGACTCGAGTTTGGGCAATCCGAGATTCTCGAAAGCGACGTGCGAGAGATAGAGCACTTGCGTGCCGCCGCCTTCGGTCTCGCCGTAAACGTGGTCCTCGTGATATTTGCCGGGATGATTCTTGATACGTGTTTTTGCTTCTATAAGAAGATCGTCGCGCTTACCGAAGATGACGGCATGTGTCGGGCACACGGATGTGCAGGCTGGCTGATCGCCTTTGGCGAGACGTTCCTTGCAGAGCTCGCACTTCACGATCTTCGGATTGAATCCCTGCCACTGAAATTTCGGAATGTGGAACGGACAGGAGATTTCGCAATAACGGCAGCCAACGCAGACCTTGGAGTTCCAGGTAATGACGCCGGTATTGGGATCCTTCTGCAATCCTTTGAACATGCACCCGGCAACGCAGGTCGGGTCGACACATTGCATGCACTGCTGCTTGACGAAGGAGTATTCCTTGCCGTCGACCGGCTTGTAGAGCTTGATGATGTTCTTGGTGAAGGAATTCAGGTCGCTGGCGGTGAGGTGCACGCCATCGCCAAGTTTCATCGCTTCCGGCAACAGATTATTGGCTTCGGCGCAGGCGACCACGCACGACTGACATCCGATGCAGCGCGTCGTGTCGTAGAGCATGCCAACCGCATTCTTAGGAGCCACGGGAGCGGGCTCCTCCGAATGCGCCACTCCAGAGAGGGTGACGAGAGAAGTGCTACCTACAGCGGCTGCTGCCGCGCTTCCCACCGCGAACTTCTTAATCGCATCGCGTCGCGAGAATTCCATCGCTATTTGCCTCCCACATCCTGCAGAGTGGAATCGGCCGTGTCATCGGAAGGAGCCGCTGGTGGCGGATTCTTATCTTTGCCGCCGGGCAGCCGGCTGGCCGCCATATACGCTGCGCCGCCGATTCCGCCCGCGATCAAGCCCGCAAGTCCGGCAGCCACCGTGCTTGCCGACCCGATAGGCATGTGCACGAGAGGTAGTTGCTCCGGTGGCGTGACGCGCTGAATGTCGACGGTCTGGAAGATCGGAATGCGGAAGCCGACTGCTTTTTCGGTGCACCCTACGCAGGGTGCTCCGATGCCGATCGGCCACACATCGGGCGTTTCGTTAAACGGCTGCGTCGAGCAGGCAGCATGCGTCGCCGGACCCTTGCAGCCGAGCTTATACAGGCACCAGCCGATGCGATGACCGTCGTCGCCGAACTCTTTGGCAAAGCGGCCGGCGTCGAAGTGCGCACGACGAGGGCAGTGATCGTGAATCAGGCGGTCGTAAGCGAACTTCGGGCGATTGAACTGATCGAGAGCGGGCAGCTTGCCCATCGTGGCGTACTCGAGCACCGTACCCAGTAGGTTGTAAGGATTGGGCGGGCATCCGGGAAGCGTGACCACCGGTTTGTCGGTGATGATCTGATCGACGCCAACGGCGCCTGTTGGATTCGGATCGGCGGAAGGTACTCCGCCCCACGATGCGCAAGAACCCATGGCGACGACCGCCGCTGCTTTGGATCCCACGTCTTTCAGAACTTCGAGCGCTGGGCGTCCGGCAAGCTTCATATAGACGCCTTGGTCTTTGGTTGGAATCGATCCTTCGCAGACCAGGATGAATTTCCCGGCATTCTGCTCAACCGCGTCGCGCAATGACTTTTCCGCCTGGTAGCCAGAGGCGGCCATCAGGGTTTCGTGATAGTCGAGAGAGATGACGTTGAGGATCAGGCTGGCAACGTCGGGGCGGGATGTCCGCAAAAGCGTTTCTGAGCAGCCGGTACAGTCCTGGAAATGCAGCCAGATCACAGACGGCTTTTTCGCCTGGCCGATGGCATTCGCGATCGCAGTGGCTGAGGCTTTCTGTGTGAGGGTGAGGCCCACAGGGGCGGCAACCATTAGTACACCGCAGAAAGAAAGGAAATCGCGGCGCGAGACTCCGGCATTTTTCAGGCTATTTCCGATGGTTTGCTTCTCAGGGAAGTCGGGCTTGGACATGAATGAGTTCCTTAACGTTAATAAGCGCCTTGGCACGCGGCGTTACGAAACCTGGGGTCGGCCCACGCCGGTGAACGAGTGTTCGGACCTGGCGGGCGGAGATGTTTATCTCATTGTGATTAACGATTGGCCGTGACAGAAATCACGGTTCAATGTGAGTAGCTGCCTGCAGCGTCAGACTGGAAGCCACGAGGCATCGAAAAATGGTCTCTGCTTGTGGCGGTTAGTCGAGACTGGGCTGCGATTCAGTATCCGGAAAGCCCCATAGATAGGGCATTCTCGCGAGGCAGGGGTTGATTGCTGCTGAAATATTCAACGGTGTTGGAAAAACTACACCAATGGCGCCGCCGGATGCGCGACTGACGGTTGTGATGTTACGGACCGTGCGGATGACGGCGATCACGTGGGTTGGGCAGTGCGCACGAATTGTTCCGGGCGATCATGCTCTGGTAAAGAACGCCGCCGATTCACGACTTTGCGCGTGCTTCCGCCTCCGCCAACCAGCCACGCCGTAACCGCTCTTCAGGGATGTTCGAAAGATAGGGCTTGATATCGAGAATCGGTGTGCCGTCGAGCATGTCGATGCCGCGGACGTGCAGCCGGGCGCCCTCGCGTCGCAGCAGTGAGACCACGGTTAAGCCGATCGGGTTCGGTCGAAACGGCGATCTCGTTGCGAAAACGCCATGGGGTCGAGTATCGGTGGGCGGCGTAGCGGTCAATTCGTATCCGGTGGAGCGATTGAAGGCCCAGATGACGTAAAGGTGAGAAAAACCCTCGATGTCGGCGAGGCCAAGCTCAAACTCCGGCGCGATCTCAAGCACGCCCTCAACCTCATGTTTCGCGCCCAGACCGCGAGGAACGTCCTGGGGGTCTTTGTAGGGGCTGATTACATGCCCGATCGGATTCATAGAGATCATTGTGATGCCTGTGCCTTCTGCTGGTTGGATTCGCCGGTCAGTTCGCGGATGAGCTGAGTTTCGTGCTCGCGGTAGGGAGTGCCATCGGACTTGAAAATGTCGTGGAACCAGACTGGCGGCTGAGTATGAACATATGGATGCTGCCAGGATTCCCACGGATAAATGGTCTGAGTTTTGCCGGCCACGAACCCCCAATTGATCGCGGCCACCTTGTATCTCTTCGCAATGGGAAGAATCGTGTCAAACGTGCTTCCGGCGGAGCGAGCCATATACTCCGTGCAGAGAATCGGACGTTGCAGCCGCTGAAGCGCGATCACATGCGCTTCGAAATCCTCAGGCCAGCTGTAGTTGTGGAACGAGATTATGTCGGATTGTTCGAGCTGCGTGCGTTGGACAGGAGTCCACTTGCTCGCGTCGCTCCACTCGACGGGATTACCCTCCCAAACGCCGCTGGTGAGAGGTTGTGAAGGATTGACAGAGCGCGCCCACTCGAACACCTGCGGCAGCAACGCTGCAACCAGCGCTACCTTGTTGGGAAGTTCTTTGCGCGAAGAGGCGTAGGCGTTGTCGGGCTCGTTCCACACATCCCAAGCTAGGACACGCTGATCGTTCGCGAACGCACCGACAACGCCGACCACATAAGTCTTGAGACGCGGATACTGCGAAGAATCACGCAGCGCTGCGGCGCCGGGGCTCTGCACCCAGCCTGAATTGTGCACGCCGGGAACCGGAGTGGGCTGGGGGCCGAGCTTTGGATGCGGGTTCCAGCACGAGTCAAACAAAACGAGAATCGGGCGAATGTGGTGCCGCGCGCAGATCGCGAGAAACTGGTCCAGGCGCCGTTTGAATCCCTCGGCATCCTGTTTCCAAAGCAGATCGTGGAGGAAGACGCGCATGGTATTCATGCCAATCGCCTCGGCCCATCCGAGTTCCTTGTCGATCTCGTTGGGATCGAAGGTTGCGGACTGCCACATTTCCAGCTGATTGATTGCGTTGTCGGGAATATAGTCGCTACCCGCGAGCCAGGGTTGTTGCTGATACCACGTATTGGCCCGTTCGACAGTCCAGCGCGGGCGTTGCGCGAACAAGATTGTAGAAGTGCCGAGTAGCAAAAGAGCAAGGGTAAAAAGTTTCAGTCGAGTCATCATGCGATGGGCGCTGTTTCCAGCGCACAGGGATGATAACTCCGATGCACTCTACGCAGATATCACTGAACTGCGGGTAGAACAAAGTCAGTCAGAATCTTGTCGGTCTGCTCGTGCATGCCTTTGCTGTTGTAATTCGTGCTGGTGATAACGACGACCATGTCTTGCGAAGGGAAGCCCAATACTTTGTTCCCGCCGTTACCCGACATGTAGAAGGCAGGAAAACTCTTCTCGCCGGACTTGAACTCTTTCAACCACCAGAAATAGCCGTATCTTGTGTTGTCATCGATCTGGGCATGTGGCTGGGTAGAGGTTTTCACCCACGCTTCGGAAACGATGCGATTGCCATTCCACGTGCCGCCGTTCAGGTACAACTGAGCGAGTTTCAGCAGATCGCGACTGCGAAGGCCGAGTCCGCCGCCGGTTTGCGCAGTACCGAGCGGAGAGAATTTCCAGTCGGTCTTCTCAATGCCCAGCGGTCCAAACAGATTCGTGCGCGCGAAATCCGGCACCGGCATTTTCGCCGCACGCTCCAACACAGCGCCCAAGGTACTCGCTCCAGCGGTGCAATAGCTGAAGCTGCGGCCGTAAGGAGAATCCTGCGGTTTCGTGACCCACGGCGCAAATCCCTTGATGGGCAGATCGAGCGTGAACTTCACCCAGTCTTCGATCAGGTACATCCGCTCTTCGTTGCCGCGCGAGAAATTGTTCCAGTCGTCACATTCGAGCATGGAACTCATCGTAAGGAAATCTTCGATGGTAATTTTGGATTTGCGCGGATCAGGGTTCTCGAGCGGCTGCTTGTCGGAAAAGAACGGCAGAATCGGGGTACTCACACCCGGAAGGATCTTCTTATCGATCGCGATCCCAATCAGCATGTCAGTGATCGATTTCGTCGCCGACCTCGTCTCTTGCAGTGCATCTTCGGTCGATCCGTTGAAATAGTTTTCGTAAACGAGCTTGCCGTGGCGTGCAATCAATACGCTGGTGATCTTCTTGAAATCGCCTGAGCGAATTGCGGCCTCCATCTTTGTCAGCGGCTCTGCGGAGAGTCCTGCGTCCTGAGGTTTTGCGACTGTCCATTCGCCCAGAATGCTCGAAAGGTATGGGTCCTGCGCCGCAAGTGAAACCGGGATACAGAACAGGCACAGCAAGCAAACGGCAATCTTCATCAGGTCGATGCCTTCCTCGTTGGACTGCCTGTAAGACGGGGCAGCACCTCAAACGTTTAACCGACGCAGTGGCAGGTGCCCCGTAAATTCTTCCTATGAAACGGAAAGCCCTACGCGGCCCGACCATTGGCCTACAGGTACTTACCTTGGCAAATCAGCAGCTTACGGCTCGGCAACTCTGGCATCTGGCTTGCCATATAAATGGATAAGAATTGCTCCCGGAGTTGAACAATGTCTCAAGAACTTCCTGTACGACCCTCACATTTGGGCATCATCGCCTCGTTGCTGCTGGTGGTTGCGGCCCTCGGATACGCCTGGCACGAGCGCGGCGTTTCAGCACAGCTGAGCGCTCAAAATGCGCAGATTTCCACCACTTTAGACCAAACGCGCAACCAGATGGACGCGCTGAACTCGCGGCTGACCCAGTTGAGCGAAGCGCAGGCGCAGCAACAGGCCGCCGTTGCGGAGAAGCAATCGGCTGCTCATCCCGCGGTAATCGCGAAATCGAACCACAAGAGCGCGCATGCGGCCATTCGGCACGACGATCCTCGCTGGAAGCAGTTCCAGGCGAAGCTCGACGAGCAGCAGAAGGCAATCGATGCAACTCGCCAGGATCTCGCCGGAACACGCACGGAGCTTTCCGGTTCGATCGCCTCGACGCACGAGGAACTGATCGCGCTGGAGCGAAAGGGCGAGCGCAAGTATTACGAGTTCGACTTGGATAAGTCGAAGCAGTTCTCGTCCCAGGGACCGGTGGGCATTCGTCTGAAGAAGGCGAACATGAAGAGCCAGTATGCGGATCTGGAGTTGATGGTCGACGATGCGAAGCTCTCCCAAAAGCACGTGAACCTGCTCCAGCCAGTCGTGTTCTACGCAGCCGAGGGCGGCCGTCCCGTAGAACTGGTGATCAACAAAGTCTCGAAGGATCACGTTCACGGGTACGTCAGCGAACCGAAATATCGTCAATCAGAATTGGCGTCAGCTTCGGGGAATCAGAACGGCGCAAGTACTACTGCGGCAGTTCCAGAACAGCGACAGAAGCTCGCACTTCCTAAATAGGTTTTCTCCCTGCTTCAGCAAAAAGCCCGGCAGACATTCTGCCGGGCTTACTTTTTGGAGATCGGGCGCGCTGCTAGCGATGCAAGGGAAACGCAGTTTGCGCCACTGCTACGAACAAGCGCATCAAGCGAGCAAAGAAGCTTGGCTCGGAATGCGAGTGAAAGTTCGGGCGCATTTCATGATCGGATCTCGAGAGAAGGATTCTCAGCGCTTCATTCTGGCCGAGAGGCACAAGCCGCCCATTGCGGCGCGTGAGGGTCATCGTAATTCTCATGATCATTAAGGATGCAATCGGAATGCCGGAGGAGAGTGCCTGAAACCAATCACTTGTGAAGTAAGTCACAGTGGGATGTGCGCAAGTTCTTGCACATGGAGAGAAAATCCTCTATTGGGTGCGTGATTTTAACCTGAACGTTTGTTGATCGGGAAGAACTTGGAGTCTGCATCGCTGCTATCATCGAGAGGCCGTATGCTGTGGTGCCGGCGCATTTTCGTATTTCTTCTAGCTCTCTTTTGCGGCGCAATCGTTCTCGCTCAAGATAGGTCGAAGAAAACCTCCGATCCTCTCACCTTCGTGCGCCAATTTTCTTCCGCACAAGATGTAAAACGGACCCACGCTGTTCTCGACAAGACGCTGGATATTGTGGCCGGTCCGAAAGACGGAACCCAAACTAACGATGTGCTGCAAATCCCAACGGCAATTGCGGCTGACTCGGAGAAACGAGTGTTCGTTGTTGACGCAGGTTCGCACGCGATCCACGTGTTTGACTTTGCCCACGCGAAATATTCGGTTTTGCAAGCTGGCGATCGCATGCAGTCACCCGTGGGAATTGCAGCCGATCAACAGGGAACGCTGTATGTGACGGACAAGAATTCCCGCAGCGTGTTGGTTTTCGATCCTCGAGGAAAGTTCAGCCGCGAATTGATGAAGACGCGTGGCAGCGAAGCTTATTTTGAGGAGCCACGCGGGATTGCGATTCACAGACCCAGCGGGCGGCTGTATGTATGCGATGCTCCACGAAATATGGTCATCATTCTTGACCAGAGAGGCAAAGTGTTGGGACACATCGGTAAGCGCGGTGGCGGAAAAGGCCAGGGAGAATTCAGTAATCCGGTGCAAGTCGCAGTGGCCGGAGACGAGGTCGTTGTGCTCGATGCCGGAAACTCTCGCTTTCAGGTGTTCGATCTGAAAGGCCGGTTTCACAGAGAGACCCCCACGGGCGATGCGGACACGCGATCCGGCTTAGCCGTTGACGGATCTGGAAATGTCTACGTCTCCGATGGGAGCATCGGACAGATCGAAGTGTTCGGTCCGGACGGGCGATCCCTCTACCGCTTCGGACAGACCGGCCAGGCAGCAGGACAGTTCAACGGACCTGAAGGATTGTGGGTCGAAGCAGGATGCTTATACGTGGCGGACAGTGGAAACAAGCGCGTTCAGGAATTTCGGATTAACGGTCAAAGTGGGAGCGAATGTCAGTGACTGCTTCACCCCGCCCTTTGCGCTTCGCTCGCTTCGTCGGTGGATTCGTCCTCGGCGCGCATCAGCCCATATTTCTTCAGCTTATAGCGTAAAGCGTCGCGGCTGATGTCCAGCAGTTTTGCGGCGTGGGTCTGATTACTATTCGCCTGACGCATCGCCATTTCAACCAATGCGCGTTCAACTTCTTCGAGCGAGGTTCCGCCTTCGGGAATCGTAAGCGGCGGTAAGGAGCGTCCGTTCGGCAACAATTGGCCGTCAGATGGGCCAGAGATCTTTTCAAAAGCAGTCAGTCCCGCATGCTGATGTCCCACTGCGAACGGCATATACGTTGGACGCAGAAACTGTTCGTCTTCCAGGATCATGGCGCGCTCGATTGCGTTCTTCAGTTCGCGGACATTGCCGGGCCAGTTGTGAGCCAGCAGAAGCTTGCGTGTTTCTTCGGTGATGCCGCGAACACTCTTGCGGAACTTCTTGTTGTAACGTTCGATGAAGAAATCCACCATCGGCAGAATGTCGTCGCGGCGTTCGCGCAACGGCGGAAGGAAGATAGAGATGATTGCCAGGCGATAGAAAAGGTCCTGGCGGAACGTACTTTCCTGCACCATCTTTTCCAGATCGCGGTTCGATGCAGCGATAACGCGCACATTCACCTGCATGTCGCGGACGCCGCCTACGCGCCGGATTATCTGGTCTTCCAGCACACGCAGCATCTTCGCCTGCAGCAACGGTGAGAGTTCGCCGATTTCGTCGAGGAAAAGCGTTCCTCCATCGGCAACTTCGAACAAGCCTTTTTTCATCGCCTTGGCATCGGTGAAGGCGCCGCGTTCGTGACCGAATAGTTCGGCTTCCATCAGCGTTTCGGGGATGGCAGAGCAGTTCACGGCAACGAAGGGCCTCTCCTGACGGGAGCTCGTGTAATGCATACCCTTGGCGATCAGGTCTTTACCGGTGCCGCTTTCGCCTTGAATCAGGATGGTGCTTGCCTCGCTCGCCGCGACCTTGTTCACGAAGCCCATCACGTCCTGCATCTTCTTGGATTCGGCGATGACCTCATGCACGCCAGTGCGCCGTTTGACCTCGCCGCGCAGGGTTTCCACTTCAGTCCTGAGGCGGTTTGCCTCGAGCGCGTTCTTTACGGTGACTCCGAGTTCGTCAAAATCCAGGGGTTTGCCTATGAAGTCGTACGCGCCTAGCTTGATCGCCTGTTTAACGTCTTCCAATTGCGGATCAGCCGTGATCATGATCACAGCGCGAGCGGAATTGTTTGCACGGATGTTCTTCAGGACTTCCAGGCCGCCGATATCGGGGAGGCGTACGTCCAATAGAACGACGTCAGGACTTTCATCTTGTGCGACGCGGATACCAGTGTTGCCATCGGGGGCTTCCATGACTTGATAACCCCACTCCTGGCATTTTTGCCGCAGCGACCAGCGGACGAGTTTTTCGTCGTCAACTACTAAGACTTTTTCGAGAGGCATCCCTCCCTAGATTACTACGGAAGTCAGGCGCTTGCTGCCATTTCAGGCCGCGGGCGCCGAAATGGCAGTACTAACGTAAAGGTACTGCCGTGACCAAGGTCACTAGTTACCTCCAGCTTGCCGCCGTGATCCTCAACGATGCGGCGCGCAAGGGGGAGTCCCAATCCGGTACCGTGACCCTTCGTCGTAAAGAAAGGACGGAAGATATTGTTTAGGTTTTCAGGAGCGATTCCCAATCCGGTGTCGTTGATGGAGACCGAAACTGTGTTTTCGTCCGACTGGGCGAGCAGAACCGAGACCCGGCCAGCTCCATCGAGCGCCTGGATAGCATTGAGCAGTAGGTTTAGAAGCACCTGGTGGAGCTGACGGGGATCGTGCTCAACCAACGCTAGTTCCGGCGCTTTCTGAAATTCGATCTCGATGGGTTTCGACAGGACGTGCTGGCGAGCGAAGCTGACAGCATGCTCCACGGTGGTGTTCAGGTCGGCGAGTTGATACTGAGCCGGACGTGGACGCGCCGTTTCCAGCAGATCAGAAACGATGCGGTTGATCCGCATGACCTCTTCCTGAACGTCCTTCACCACGTCGCAGGCGGGACTGGATGGCGGCAGATCGCGCCCGACGATTTGCATGACGCCGGCTATGCCGGCAAGGGGATTGCGGATCTCGTGTGCCAGCCCGGCAGCAAGTTCTCCCAGCGTCGCCATGTGTTCGGCCCGCGACATTTGCGTGCGATGCAGGTGTTCAATCTCCATGCGGCTTTCGCGCAGTTGCTGCACCATGTTGTTGAAATTTCGCCCCAGGTCGCCGATATCGTCGTTACGGTCGCTGAATCCAACCTGCACGCTTAAATCGCCGTCGGCTACACGCTGAATTTTGTTCTGCAACTCCAGCATTGGCCGTCGCACCACCACTGCGAGGGTAATTAACAGGATTCCGCAAATGACGATGGCGCCGGCGGCAGCGACCAGCAGAACTTTTTCACGCTCGTGGGGGAGCAGGGTCAGTGTCGCGAACAGGAAAACCAGGACTCCGTTGAGCAACGCTCCGGCGACCGGAATCAGAGTCTTGGTCTGCCAGTTCAGCCGAACGTGCCCACGGTGTTTCATGGCGGCAAGCCGCAAGTCGGGCATGGCCGCCGAGGCTGATTGGGAAGCGATACTGTTCAAGTTATCCTGTTCCATTCTGCTTGACCCGGACCCACTGGGATTCGGTCTTGCTGGCGGGACCCGACCATTCGAGCCCCGCCCTCCTCAGGAGGTCTACCTGAGCTTTAAAACTTAAGCGTACGCATGTAATCCCGGCAGCAGATAGGTCACGCCGAAGAACGTGAACATGACCACTGCGAAGCCGAGGATCGCGAAATAAGCCGCGCGTCGGCCGCGCCACCCGCGAGTAATGCGCATGTGCAGATATCCCGCATATACCAGCCAGGTGATGGCGGCCCATGTTTCCTTTGGATCCCAACTCCAGTACGAGCCCCATGTGCGATTCGCCCAATAGGCGCCAGCCGCGATCATCAAGGTCAGCAGCGGGAAGCCAATACCGATCGTCTTGTAAATAAGCTTATCGAGTGCATCCGAAGTGGGAAGCAGTTTTTCCAGGTCCGGACGCCGCCATAGTAATAGAAGATAAAGCAGGGACATCATGATGCCAGCGATGAGGCCCGAAAGGATGAACGGACTCGCCGCAAGATCGCTGACGAAACTGCCGTCCGTGTCAGGCGAAGTAAAGATGCCAGTCTTCACTTTGAAGATAAATGCGCCGAGTGCGACTGCCTGCAGCAGGATCGAAACGAAGATTGCCTGATTCGCGAATCCCATCATCGACTCATCTTTGCGAGTCTTCGAAATTGCATAAAGCGCCAGCGGCGCTGCGGCTGCAACCAGGGCGATCACGAAGATCCAGCCGAGGTCAGGGACGGTCAAAAACAGGCGGACTCCGCGGCTCAGGAAGACTTCCTGTTTTTCTTGCGGATTCCAGGCGATGACGCTGAAGCCGCCCCAGCGCTCGAAACGAATCATCATGGAAAGGTAAATCGCGGTTACCATGGCGCTGGTCGCTGCAAGGAAAGTCTCCGTCTTCATGTTGTCCTTGATCAGGAACATCATGGCGAGGGCAAAGCTCATGGCACATGCAGCGTAAGCCAACATCGCAAGCGTTACGTGGACATGCAGCCATGTCGATTGCAGTGCGGGCACCAGTGGACGCACTTCCGAGGGCAGCAGTTGCATCAGGATGACGCCGACAACAGCCAGCGGCATCGTGACCGAACCGATAATCTTGACTTTGTATTTGCGCTCCAGGATTAAGGTGAGCAGAGCGACAGTCCACACAAAGCTCAGCAACATTTCATACAGACTGGCGAATGGCGGATGGCCCGCTTCGTACCAGCGGTGACCTGCGGCACATGTGTTTGCAACCAATCCGATCATGGTCGCTACTGAGGCAAACTTCACGTAGCGCTCGGTTCCGGTTACGCCGAAGCCCATGTAGAGAGCAGCGGCACCCGAATAGAAGATCAAAGCGACATACAGAAGATTGCTTTCGCTGAATAAATTGCCCGACTTTGCCACTCCCAGCAGCGCAACGATCAGCAGGAACGCCATCCCTAATGAGACAAATACCAGCAGCGCATTTCCTGACGTCCGCGGAGCTTCTATTTCGAGCTCGGTTTTTACTTCCACAGTTGCACGGGACATTCTTCTTGCCTCCACTACCGGCTTGACGCGCCGGCTAGCGTATCTTCTTTTCCTTCCGCGTTTGGTGAGCTGCCTGTCTTCAGTTCCTCGCGGATTGCGTCAACAACCTGGGCATAAAAATCTTCAAAACGGTCGCGATTCTTGTTGAAGGCTCCGCCTACCCACAGCACCAGTTCCCCGTTCGCTTTCGTAACCGGCACTGCCCAGAACCGCATGTGAACCATGTAGAACGCGACCAGCAGTCCGCATCCCATAAGCACGCAACCAGCCCATACGCCCCATTGGCCGGGCTCATGCGAGACCTCCAGTCCGGTAAAGTGCGCGAGCTTGCCATCCTTCAATTCGAAGGTGAATGGCGTCTGATCGCCCATTTGCGGCTGTCCTGGGAACACCCATACAAGGGAATTTTTTCCGGCCTCATTAACGGCCAACTGGATCGCGGGATTCACCGGATCTTTCGATCGCATGTGGACTTCGTTGTCCTGCATGTAGAAGTCCGGGATGAACTGTTCGACGCGAATGCTAGTTGCGGAATCAAGTTGTGATGGCGTCGTCCCAGCCAGAACGAGATCTTTATCCTGCGCGCCTGCCTGTTTCACCACCAGATTCAACGATTCGAGGTTGCCGCTCTGTCCGTAGCCGGCCTGATAAAACCGAAGTCCGCGATAGATCAGGGGATCGTTGACCACGATCTCCTTGGTCTCGATATCGCGCCCGTCTTCTACCACGGTAAGCTTCGACCACCATTTCTTCGGACTACCGTCAGCGTAGTTCTCCTGGCCGGTGTCGTCGCAGCGGATGCTGAAGGGAATCGTCTTGAGGTCGACACGATCGGCGCGATCGCGCATCTCGAGAACGTTCTTGGTTTCACCTTTGATCAACTGCAGATATCCGCGATAGCCAAACACGCCGTCGATCATTCCACCGATGAAGATCAGCAGAAGTGAAGCATGAATGACGTACACAGCCATCACCGCGAAACGATGCCGTTCGGCGAAGATCGCCGACGGTTTATGAGTGGTCACGTCTTTGGAGTGAATGCCGACTCTGTGGAATGCGGAACGTGCCGCGTTCAGTCCCTGTTCTTCCGTTGCAATAGGAATTTCAATCTTGTGTTGAAGTCCAAGGCGGAAGTGTGGCTCAGGATAGGTATAAGGACGAGCGTAAAAGCGCCATGCATTTGGCCAGCGCTCCAATGAAGCGCAAACAATGCTGATGCTGACCAGCGCAAGCAGCGTGATGAACCACCAGGTGTGGTAGACGTCGGTCAGCCCGAAGCGGTCAAGCCATACCAGTGTTTGCGGCGAATAGGTGCGCTGTATAACGTCGGGATCGGTAGTGGGCCGCTGCAGAATGACGGTGCCGACCGCAGCAAAACTACCGACGATCAGTATCAGCAGGACTCCGGTACGGACCGACGCCATCGTCTTATAAAGTTTTCGGCCCAGATTGGGTGCATCAGTTGCCATCACGCTTCCTTCCCCATGGCAGAAATGCAACCATCATTCCAAAGCTGGTGTTTAAGGAAAGTAGCTTGGAATTAGCGGTTTAGCGCAAACACCCGGGCGATTTCCCATGCCGATTTTGGGCCATATCACCCAGCCGAGTGATGACAAGCACGCAGAGAGATTCGAGCAATGAAAGCTTGAACCACTCGCTGCATTCATTAACAGAGCCCGGTCTGGATCGATGAAATTTGTTACACGGTTAAAACCGGTGTCCCGTGCGTCTTTCGTGCGAATAGGAAGAATCTTGTCCGGCGCTGGTATCAGTCACTCTGAATTGTGACTTGGGTCATAACTGCTTCAGCCCGAGAAGCGGTTTGATATCTCGGTACAGCCCTCCCAGGCAAGACGAATCCCTGCATAGCTTGCGTCGGCCTCCACCCAGCGAGCCACAAGCAGGCTCACTGGGTACCTCGGTGCGAATCGGAAGCGATGAGTTTGTTTACACACACAAATGTCCGCTGCGGGATTTCACCACAGAGCCTGTGGCAGAAGGCCCATTCAACACTCCAGATTTCCGTGAATCAAGTCTCTCTTCTCGTGGTTGAGTTTTCAGCAACATCTTGGAATTCAGCCTCTTACGTCACTTCAAGCCATGCGCAAAGCGGTTTGCCTCAGACGGTTCCCGGAATGCACATGCAAGTGGCTGGAGGTTTTGAGTGAAGAAGTTCCCCAAAATGCCCGTAGCCGTGCTGATGCTGGCGTTAGGGATGATGACCCTGCCCGCGAGGGCAGCGCAGCACCCGGTCCCGCTCGATCCCAAGACCGACAGCGCCAAGTGCCTCGAGTGCCACGAAGACAAAGGCAAAGGGGCCCATGTTCACTCCGCGATTCAAATGGGCTGCACCAGTTGTCACGAGATTCGCGTTAATAAAGACATTACGCGTGTAAAGCTGATCACCACTACTGCCCAGGCGCTGTGTATCACCTGTCACGCGGACAAGAACGCCGCTGAGATTCACGGACAAGTGCATCCACCGGCCGTTCGCGATTGCATCAAGTGCCACGACCCGCATAGCTCCCCCAATAAGAACCAGCTGCTGAAGCCGACGAGCGGTGGATCGAAGGACGAGAACCTTTGCCTTAGCTGCCATAACAAAGGAGTGAATGTTCCGAAGGATGGCAGCCGCCACGCGGCACTCGATATGGGCTGCGAGACCTGCCACACGACGCACAAAACCGGCGAACGCGGCAAGGTTGAGTTCGATGAACACCTCACCAAGGCTCCGCCGGCGCTCTGCCTCGACTGCCACGACGCGAAAGACGCGAACCTGATCAAGGCGCACAACGGTCAACCCTTCGGCAACGCAAATTGCATTCAGTGTCACGATCCGCACCAGTCTTCGCGGCCGAAGCTGATGCAGGCTTTCGTGCACAATCCGTTCGAAAACAAGATGTGCGACAGCTGCCACGCAGCGCCGAAGGATGGGAAGGTCGTTTTGACGCAGGCCGACGCGAAGGCCGTGTGTGTCACTTGCCATTCCGAGCAAGCAGAGAAAATCGAAAAAGCCAAAGTTCAGCATCCGGGCGCTCAGGGCGACTGCACTTCGTGCCACAACCCGCACGCGGGCAAGAGTCCTGGATTCCTACAGCCCGATCCGGTGCAAGCTTGCCTTGCATGCCACAGCGATCAGTCCGAGCAGATGAAGAAAGCGCATCTGCATCAGCCTGCATTCACGCAGGGATGCGCAACTTGCCACGAACCGCACGGGGGAGACAACGAGCATCTGTTGCGCGCAAGCAGCCCGAACAAGCTTTGCCTCGAGTGTCACGGCCCGGACAATGCGCCGAAGAAGGCCGATGCCGAGCATATGGTCTCAATTTTCGATGGCAAAGTGCTGTTACCCGAGAACTACTTCGCGAAGGTGCCGGTCCTCCCCATTAAGTACAACTTGGGCCATCCGGTGGACGGGCATCCGGTTTCGGACGTCATGGACCCCACCAACATCAGCAAGGTTAGGACTCAGATCAACTGCCTGACGTGTCACCAGCCTCATGCATCGGCACAGCCCGACTTGCTGGTGAAAGACCAGGCCAATAATGCGGCGTTCTGCGCCAGTTGCCATACGAACCTGCAGAAATAGATTGTGCAGCGGAGCCGGTGATGAGTTTGAAGAGAGAAGTGAAGATGATCGAGCGGCGAATGAATTCGATTCAGCATGGAGAGTGGCTGGCGCTAGTGATCGTGCTGGCACTCGCTTTGGCAAGCCCCTGTGGCGCGTTCGCTTCTGACAAAAAAAAGAAGAATGCCGAGCCTCAGAAACATGTCTCCGTGCTGGAGAAGATCGATGTTTCCAAAATCTTATGGCCGGAGCCGCCCAATATCACTCGCATCAAGTATCTGAGCTACTTTGCCGGCGAGAAGCTCCCCGACTTCAATGCCAAGGCTGCAAAAAGCAAGAGTTCCTGGATGGATCGGCTGGCTGGAACCGAAACGGACAAAGGTGACGATCCCCTGAAGCACCACTTCTTCATGGGTGAACCGCATGGCCTCGCGGTCGACTCTAAGGGCAACCTCTATGTGGCAGACGCGAAGGTGGGTGCCATTTTCGTAATCAATCCTGAAACCCACGACACGCAGATGATCGAGAACGGTCGCGACGCCAGCTTCGGGCTGATCGTGGGCATGGCCATCGACGATGGCGATCGTCTCTTTGTCTCTGACTCGACCGCTCACCGCATTACCGTTTTTAACCCTCAGCACAAGGTTGAGGCGGTCATTCGCGAAGGTCTAACAGACCCGGCTGGTTTGGCCATCGACAACGAGAACCGTTTCCTCTATGTCGCCGATGTCGGTCTGGATCAGGTACTGGTCTACGACGCCGACAATCTCAAACTGCTCCGCAAAATTGGAACTGCTGGCACGAAACATGCCTCCACCGCGCCTGGCGATTTCGCAAAACCGACCGGCGTAGCTGTAGATAGCGACAGCAATCTCTACGTCGCGGATTTCCTCAATGCCCGCGTCGAGGTCTTCGACGCCGATGGCAAGTTCATTCGAACCTTTGGGAAGCGTGGCGACGGTCCCGGCTATTTTTCAATGCCGAAGGGGGTGGCCGTCGATTGCGATGGTCACATCTGGGTGACCGATGCGTTGCAAAACCGTGTGCAGGTCTATTCGCAGGAAGGGCAGTTGCTGATCTACATGGGCAACGTCCAGGGACTCCTGCCCGGCATGTTTTCCGGCCTGCAATACATCACGATTGATAAACACAACCGCGTGTTTACCTCCGAAGTATTCCCCGGTCGCGTGCAGATGTTTCGCTACGTGACACAGGACGAGGCGAAGCAGGAATTTGACCAGCGCCAGGCGGAGAAGAACAAGGCGGAAAACAAGCCAGCAAGCGACAAGCCCGCAGAGGACAAGCAGAAGAGCGAAGGCGAAGTCGCGAAAGCAAAAGGATCCGCGGCGAAATGAAACGAAGTATGCAGCCGCGAAAGAGTTTGACTGCTTTGCAAGGTAGTCAAAGAACGGATGCAGGCGCAGATCTGCTTCCGTGCTGTACGAAATCAGGAGGTCTTTGTTCATGAAGAAAGTACTCTTAATAGTGACCCTGGTCGTCATGGTTGCCGCAATGGCGGCAGCACAGACACCTTTAACCACTGGGAGTGCCGGTGCCGTCGCTCCTGCAGTCGACGTCCTGGGCGCCCACAACAACTACGGCCGCGGTTGCGCCGGCTGCCATGCGCCCCATAGCGGCGCATTTGGCGCTGGTGGCAACGCTGCCAACGGTGGCGCAGTGAAAGATACCTATACCGGCGTGAATGCTCTGTTCGCGCAGGACATGGGACCGCTATACAACCAGACTCTCGACTTCAGCGATGTCAGCAACACCGGAAGCGCGAATCGTTACACGCTCGCGACTCCTGCTGCTGGTAATCCCACCGGATGGAGTGCGCAGCAATACGCCGATGTTCGCGGAATCGTCATGTGCCTCGCCTGCCACGACGGCAACGTCGCCAAGGGCGCCATGATGGCGAACCAGGCCTATGAGCAGCAGATCGGCGCGCTGCCGTCGACGTACGGCGCCGGCAAGATCCCCACTCTGCTTGGTAACGACGGCAACGCCGTCGCGGGCACTTATAACAACGATCACCCGGTAGGCGAGAGCGCCACCATCCCCCGTGTGCTCGGCGCCACCTACGGTGACGCAGCCAACGGAATCACTTACAGCATCACTGGTACGACCATCAGCTCCGTTACGGTTGCCGGTGCCTACCAGCAGTTTGTGAATTCCTATGGCTATCCTGCACTCGCCAAAGGCGCTTATGCCTGGCCAACACCGGTTAATGCTGCTGGACAGCCTTACCTGGTTTGCACCACCTGCCACGACCAGCACGTGATGAACGTGTACGCGGCATCCGCCACCAGCCCCATCAAGGGTAGCCCAACTGGAACCTACGCGAAGTTCTTCTTCGTAAATGGTCCCTACAATGTGGCGAATACTGCTGTTCCGCCGACCCAGGCTGCCTCCACGACTCAGTTCTGCCGCCAGTGCCACTTTGGCGAGTCGAACGAAGCCAATGGCGGCACATTGCCGACGGCGTTCTAGCTTGTAGTTGTTGTACGGCTCGGGGGAGAGGATTTCTTCTCTCCCCCAGTTTCAAAGCACGGGTGAGGAAAATGAAGTTCCAGATCAAAATCGCCGTTCTGATATTCCTGGCGGCAACAGGCGCATTCGCACAGTTGGTTGCTTCGCACGCTTCCAGTCTTTCGGTTGTGCAAGCGCCCCAGACGAAAACACCGTCGAATAGCCTGCAGGTAAGTGGGAAACCGGTTGCCCGCGTTAACGGAACCGTGCTCACGGACCGCGATCTTCTGCGGGAGATGTTCACCCTGTTTCCCTACGGCCGGTTGCACAACGGATTCCCGAAACAGCAGGAGCCCGAGATTCGCCGCGGCGCCATGCAGATGATCATCTTTGAAGAATTGGTCTATCAAGAGGCGACACATCGAAAAATGACGATCTCCTCCGATCGCATCCTCCGCGAGGAGAAAAAATTTAAGCGGCAGTTTGGCAGTGAAGCCGAATTCAACGCGTACCTCAAAGTGGAGATGGATGGCTCCGACGCCAAATTGCGCCAACAGATCAAACGCTCACTGCTGATCGAAGCACTATTGAAGAACGAGGTGGACAGCAAAGCTTCGGTATCGCCGAGCGAGGCTCGCGCTTACTACGAAAAGAATCCCAAGATGTTTGAGCGCGGCGAAACCTTTGCCATCCAAACGATTTCCGTTATTCCGCCAGCCAATGCCAACTCTGAGACTCTGAAGGAAACCAGCAAACGGGCGCAATCGATCCTTACGCAGGCCAAAGCTACCAAGAATTACGAAGAGTTCGGACTGCTGGCAGAAAAGTCTTCAGATGACGATTTCCGCGTCAACATGGGCGACCGCAAGTTGGTTACACCCGACAAACTTCCCCCCGAAGTTGTGAAAGCCATACAGGGTTTAAAAGCGGGCGAGGTAAGCGGGCTCATTCAGTTGGGCACGGCCTACGCGATCATTCGTTTGAATGCGCACAACGCACCCGGCAAACCGAAATTTGATGACGTCAAGGCGGAGCTCATCAGCACACTGCAAAAAGGGAAGTATGAGCAGCTACGCGTTGCATTGGGTAAGCGTCTGCGCCAGAACGCGAACATCCAGGAATTGTAAGCGCGCGCGAGGCGCCGCAGTTTCATGACGATTATGGGAACAGGAAAGGCATTCCGAACGGGGAAGAGAAGCAGGGAATCGTGAGTCGTCAAAGGCAAAATGCGGGTCTGGTTTTTTGGTTCTTACTCTTCGCGTTGCCGGGTCTCGCCCAGGTCCAGGTAGGCGAGAACACGAACATGAACCTGAGCGGAAATATCGGCGTCGGATATACAGGAAACTACGGAGATCCCCAGCCGTCCGACCACGGTATAGGCTTGAATGGGACCGCCAGTCTGACCGGCTATTATTACAATCCCAACTTCGTTAATTTCTATCTGACACCTGTTTACAACCGGTCCCAGGAAAATTCCGGTAGCCAATCCATCACCGACGCCACCAGCGTTAGCATGGGCGCTGGCATTTTCAGCGGGAGCCATTTCCCTGGATCGGTTACCTTCGGTAAGAGCTTCAACAGTACTGGCAATTATGGCCTGCCAGGCCTCCAGGGTTTAACCACGAATGGAGACTCTACTTCATTCGGCATCGGATGGTCCGAACTAGTTCCGGGATTGCCAACTCTCTCTACTCAGTATTCTCAGACTAACTCTTCCTCCACGATCTTTGGCACCGACGAGGAGGACCAGGCGCATACACGGAATCTCAATCTCACCAGTAACTACAACCTGGCGGGCTGGCTGATGACCGGGCGCTTCGGTGATGTTTACACCAAAACAGAGTTCCCGTCATTCCTGTCTGTCGGCGATTACAACGTCGGCGACGCTAATTCGAAAACATTGACCTTCAACGCTAACCACAGGTTGCCGCTGAAAGGTTCTTTCGCCTTCAACTACACTTATGGTTCGTTCAGCGGAGACGGGAACGGAATCGGAACCTCCGGATCGAATAGCGCATATGCCGGAACCGCCAGTTTTTTGCCTTGGAGTCGCCTCACCACCACCTTCGGCGTACAGTACGACACGAACCTCAGCGGACTTGTCGAACAACAGCTGATCAATAGTGGTAGCGTGGCCCCACAAGTAAATTTGGGCTATAACAGCGATTCACTCTCGCTCTATACCTTTGATACCCTGCACATCGCGAAAAATCTGGATGGTACCTTCAGCTTTAATCGACTCCAGCAAGATGTCTACGGGCAGAGTGTCGCGGTTAATCATTTCAGCGGTGTCGTAAATTATCGTTTCGACAAGCCCTTCTTGGGATCATTCACCGTCTACGGTGGAGTAAATGATCAGTCCACGGATGAGGGACACCAGGGGACCGGTCTTGTGGCTGGCGTGAACTTCAATCGAAGGGTGGAAGGTTTCGATCTCGGTGCGGGCTTCAGCTACTCGCAGGACGTACAAACGGTTCTTGCGACAGAAGTCACATCGGAATACACATACATTGCGAACGCTCAGCGGAAACTGACCCGTCACCTGACCTGGAATTCCCACTTTAGCGGATATCAAACTGGGCTTACCCAAATCACAGGATCAAGCAGCCATTCGGAAGCGGCAGGGACTACCCTTCTTTATAAGGGTTGGGGCGGCTCCTTCAACTATGCGCAGTCAGCTGGTACAGCCTTGCTAACCGCAAACGGCTTGGTTGCTGCGCCCTTACCGATTATCCCGGTGCTAAACGGGAATCAATACTTACTCGTGAATGGCACATCTTACAGTTTCACGGCCACGGCACAGCCGCTCAGGTTATGGACGATTAACGCGACCGTCAGCAAAGCGCAGAACGCTACGTTGAGTCCATCCGTGTATTCGGACAATTCAACAAAGGTGGTAACGTTCTACACGCAATATCAGATGCGCAAGATTTCGCTCGTCGGCGGTTATACGAATCTGGTCCAAGGGGTGGGAGCGACCACGATGCTGCCGGTAAACTTCTCATCGTTCTATGTGGGGATTCAGAGATGGTTCCATCCGTTTTAGCTCGGCGTGGGTCGCGGACTTGTGCATATAAGTTCTGCGTGTGTCTGATGGCTCTAAGCATCGGCAGCCCACTGCTTGCTCGGCCCAAAATCCAGAAATACGTGCCTCCGCCTCCCCCAGAACTCTTGCTGGAAGGCGGCCGCAAACTTGCTTTCGAGAGAGTCTTCGACACCGACCGCGATGTAGAACCGAAGCGAGGCTTCTGGACAAAGGTTCTGGATCTTGCCATCGGGGGACCTGCTCGCCACCGGATGATTCGTCCCTACAGCATAGCGGTCGATTCACACGGTCGCGCGATTGTTACGGATCCTGGCGCAATGGGCGTCCACATCTTTGACTTTGCGCAGCACAAGTACAAGTTTGTTGCCCGACACGACAAGGACGAGAACTCGCTGACTTCGCCGCAATGCGTCGCGGTCGATGCCGATGATAATTTCTACGTAACCGACTCGGAAACAGGCAGGATTTTCGTCTTCGACTCCAACGGTAGGTTTCGCCGCAACATCGGCGGCCTGAAGGGTGGCGAAGGTTACTTCAAGCGTCCCACCGGAATAGCTGTGGATTCGGCCGCGCAGCGGATCTACGTGACCGATACGTTGCGCAACAAAGTCTTTATCCTCGACATGCAGGGGCGGGTGATCAAAACCATCGGTCAGCCTGGAACTCAGCCGGGCGAATTCAATTTCCCGACCGAAGTTGTGCTGCACGGACAAGATGTTGCCGTCGTCGACGCCATGAACTTTCGCGTGCAGGTGTTCAACCGCGATGGAGCGTTTGAATACTCGGTGGGCAGCATCGGTGACGCGCTCGGCAGTTTCTTCCGTCCGAAGGGTATCGGTTTCGACAGTGAGGGACACCTCTATGTCGTCGATAGCGCGTGGAGCAGGGTGCAGGTGTTCGACCGCGAAGGAGATCTTCTCTATTACTTCGGAACCAATGGCGCCGGACTGGCGACATTCAATCTTCCGGCCGGCTTGTTTATCGATCGGAACGACGTTGCGTATGTAGTGGATTCCTACAACAGCCGTGTGCAGGTATTCCGGTATTACGCGAAACGAACAGAGGGTGGAGCGCAGTGAAAATGAAGTATTGGTTGGCCTGTGCGGCAATGATTCTGATAGCCGGAAGTCTGCAGGCACAATTCAGCGGTGATGTTCTCGGGGCGCACGATCTGTCCGCTGGCGGACAATCGCCGATCAAAGGGGGCGCCCTTCCGCCATGCCAATATTGCCACGCGCCACACTCCGGAATTGGAAAAGGGCCGCTGTGGGCACAGACTTATTCCAATCAGACCTACACGCTTTATAACAGCACGACCACGGCGACGCAGACCATGCAGCAGCCGCCGATGGCAGGCCCCAGCAGCCTTTGCCTCAGTTGCCACGACGGCGCCGTCGCTCCGGGACAGACCATCCCTTACGGCAAAATTCAGATGCAAGGGAAGATGAATGCCAGCGACATTTTCGGCACAACTCTGCAGAATACGCATCCCTTCAGCTTCAATACGCTGAAGGATTCACCGGATCTGGTCGACGGCCTCATTGCGAGTCACCAGACGGCCGACAATCTGAAGAAGGTCCACCTCGTCAATGGCAACGTCGAATGCGAGAGTTGCCACGACCCTCACGTTCAGAATGCCGACCCTGTGTCGCTGAATTTTCTTGTACGCAATAGTTCCGCTGGGGCGATGTGTCTATCTTGTCATGGCACGGCGCCACGCACGGTCAACAATCAGTCGAATCCGCTGGCGCCCTGGCCAACGAGTGTCCACGCCACTATCTCCAACTCGACACTTTCGGCAGCCAACGTTGGCCCTTACAGTACGGTCGCGCTGAACGCGTGCACCAGTTGCCACGTGCAGCACAACGCGGTCGGACCGGCTCGATTGCTACGAGGCGCCACGCCAGCCATCGGCAACATGGACGCGTCCAGCCAGAACTGCATCAGCTGTCACAACGGCAACAACAATATCAGTCCATCGTTGCCGAACATTTATGCTGAGCTCGGAAAAACCTACGCTCATCCATTTCCTGCCGGGACCGAGACGCACGATACTGCAGAATCCGTGCTGCTGAACAATAACCGCCACGCCACCTGTGTGGATTGCCACAATCCCCACGGAGCGCAGCAGGTCGGCACTGTGTTCACCATCGCGCCGCAGATTCGCGTATCGCAAACCGCGGTGAACGGTATTCTCGCGAGCGACGGGATCAGTCCTATCTCTCCGGCTCAGAACCAGTATGAGAATTGCCTGCGTTGTCACGGAACTAGCACAGGTAAGCCGACCTCTTCTGCATTTGGATATCTGGCTCTGCGCGCAGTTTCCAATCCTTCCGACGCAGCGAACGTGATTTCGCAGTTTGCTGCAACTGCCACATCGAGCCATCCAGTAACACACGCTCGATCCTCCATGTACCCGCAGCCGAGCTTGCTCGCGAGAATGCTGCAATTAGACGGAATCAGCCAGGGTAGGGTAATGGGGACACAAATCTTCTGCACCGATTGTCACAACAGCGACGACAATCGTGAGTTCGGTGGAACCGGCCCCAACGGCCCGCATGGCTCGAACTATCCACACATGTTGGAACGCCGATATGAGATGAGCCAGGTTTCGCCAGGTGTGTTTCCAGCCGGCGGACCCGGAAGCCCGATCATTGCTTCCACGCTGTTCCCTGGCCAATTGACCAGTGCCGGAGGCGCCGCTCCCGGACCTTGGGCGCTGTGTGGCAAATGTCACGATCTTTCCAACGTGCTCGGAAATACAAGCTTCCAGTACCACTCGCTTCACGTGAGCACCGTAGGCGTTTCCTGCTCAGTCTGTCACGTTGGACACGGAATGGGTGCTACTTCGCCGACGATCTCAGGCGAACGACTGGTGAACTTCGACGCTAATGTCGTTGCGCCAAACACGATCAACTCCAGCGGCGCGATTGGGATCTCTTATAACAAGGCGAACAATACTTGTGCTCTCGTATGCCATTCCTACAGTCACAACTACGATGGCACCGTGACGTTGACTAATAGCACGAGTTCCCCATCAACCGTGAAAAGTGCGGTGAGTACGATAAAGCGATAGGTTGCTACCGGTCGTTGTTTCGATCTCACACCGACTTGTGAGTTAAGTCACACGCTGATGGTAAGTGTGTGAGCGAGAATTTCCTTATAAGCGGAGCTATTCAACGGAGAGATCAAATGGCAGATGTAAAGAACTCCAATTCTGAGAACAACCGCATGGGCGTGCAGGCCTACACGCTCGCGGTAATTTGTCTGGTGGCCGGATTGGCTATCGGATACCTGGTGCGGGGCTCTTCATCGCCGTCGGCTCAGCCCGCGCCCTCGCAGGCAGCTGCGGCCCCTGCAGGAATGGGCGGGATGCAAAATGGGATGCCAACACCCGACCAGTTGCGTCATATGGCGGACAAGCAGGCCGAGCCTCTTCTTGCGCAACTGAAGGAACGGCCCACCGATCCTGATCTTCTCTACAAGATCGGCAATCTTTATTACGACGCGCAGCAGTTTCCAGAAGCTGTGAAGTATTACGAACAGTCAGTCAAGATCAATCCGAATTCCACTGACGTGCGCACCGATCTAGCTACCGCGTACCACTTCATGGGCGAGAGCGATAAGGCCATCGGGGAGTATGACGAGGTCCTGAAAATTGATCCGAAACATGCGAACGCGCTGTTCAATGAAGGCATGGTGAAGTGGCAGGACAAGATGGATGCCAAGGGCGCCATCGCATCCTGGAAACGACTGTTGGATAGGAATCCTGACTACCCAAAGAAAGACCAGGTTCAGAAATTGATTGCCCAGGCCGAACAACATGCCAACATGAAGCCCGGAGCGAAAACTGACAAGCCTGCGCAAGTTGACTGACGTTCTCCTTTGAACTGACCTCCCGTTGGAAAGGGCATGATTGGATCATGCCCTTTTTTAATTGAGAAATGGCGTTTTTGACCGCGGAGAGAGATTTAGTCACCGCCTGCCGAACTAGCCACAGGAACGTAATATCGATTCTGAACGCGTATCCGGATTCGCTTTCCGTTAGCCGGCGCAACGCTTACAGATCGGAATTCGCTACCGATTTCCCCTCTGGGAGGCGTGTAGTAAAGCACGTAACAGGAACGTAGTTCGCCGGAAATTGTTGTGAGCGCGTCTTCAAACTGCTGAAAATTGGTGAAAGCGAAATCCCGGCCGCCGGTACTGACGGCGAGTGCGTGCAGAGCTGCACCACCGCTCCTTCCGCTTTTCTTGTTTATCCGGCGAATGCTGTATACCGCAACTTTGGCTTTCTGCGCCGCCGCAATTACCTCAGGCAAAGAATGGATGCTGTAGTTGTCTTCGCCGTCTGAAAACACCAGCATCGCCCTGCGACGGGACTCGGCGACACCCGCGGGTTCATCAAGTAGAGCTTTGAACAACGCGTCATTGAATCCTGTAAGATTTTCGCGGCCGGGAGCGGCGTTCAGCGCTGGCTGGAATTGCGCAACGCTTTCCACGTGTGTTTTGAATCGCAATTTGCTATCGAAGGCGGCAATCCAGAGTTGATCTCTTTCGCTGATTGTTTCTCGTAGGAATTTCGCCACCGGCCCTTGCATTCGCATCCATGCTTTCTCATTGGACTCGCTGGTGTCGTAGATCACCGTCGCGAACAGTGGTAAGCCTTCCATCTGGCTCAGACCAAAATTCTCGATTTGCTGTCCATCTTCTCGGACCCTGATATCCGACTTGCCCAATCCCGGGAGGGGCCGGCCAGAAACATCTGTAGCCACCAGTTCGAGTTGAACTTCGTTCACGGTCTTCCGGTAGTCGGGCGTGGGTGGGCCGGCCGCAAGGCCTGCGCTGGAAAACAGGAGAATTGGTAGCAACCACAACATGGAACAACTCAAGCCGAAGTGGATGCGAGCAGGCAGACGGCTGTTGTTCCGGCATAACGAAAAACGGACAGAGAGCGTCGACATGTCCGTAACATCGGCGCTCGCGCTTCGAACGCCAGAGCATTAAAGAAACTTCAGTAACCAGCTCTGATCGCGCTCGGCTTCGAGGTGTGAGCTTCTGCGGCTATGACGTGTTCCGGCGGTTCATGCAGCTGGAATACCTGCACGCGACCATTTGTCGAATCAGCAACGTAGATACGATTCTCTTCGTCTACCCACAATCCATGTGGATGATTGAATTCTTCGTGCTTCGAGCCGGGCCGTCCGAACGAGTACAGCAAGCGCCCATTGCGGTCATAGGCAAAGATGGTCCCTCGAAAGAAATCACTCACAAAGATGTGCTCCTGGGCATCGACCGCCAGGCCCGCAGCCTGCGAAAAGCTGGTCTCCGGCAGTGGGAACTCTGACTCGAATCTTCCTTCGAGATCGAAGATTTGAACCTGCCCCATCCCGAGTACGTACAGTTCTTCATGCCGAATTACGATCTCCGTGGGCGATTGGATTTTCCCTCGCTCCGGCGGACCGCCCTCCCGTTGGCGCAGTTGTATGGAATCGAGATCTGGTCTGCCTAGATAGCGAATGACGTTTCCATTCAGATCCAGCACGACGATCATGTGCCGAACAGTGTCGGGTACATAGATTCGCCCTTTGATCTCGTCGATCGCAATCCCCGATGGCTGGTAGAAGATTCCACCTTCCCGGTTATTTCGTGCGCCGATATAGCGGAGGAATCGTCCGAGGCGATCGTATACGATGATCACTCCGAGATCAGTATCGGTTACATAGATGTTGTGACTGCCATCGACAGCCACTCCGGCGGGAGCCTGCAAACGGCATCCATCCCCGCCTTGGATTCGCAGATATCGATTCGTTTCAAGATCGAAGATGTGAACCGCTCTTGCGGTTGCATCACTAATGATGACTTGCTTGCCGGAATCGGTCGTCACCGATGTCGGCTCTGCCATGGAGATGGCGTGAGATCCCAGGCGATTGATTGCATCCGTGAAGGCGTCACCAAGGGAAGCCAGTGCCGGGCCCGATGGAAGTGAGCTGCTGGAGCGAACCACGTGTGGACAATCCACGACGATCTCATCACGGTGTTTGATAGGGTCGACATCCCACTGTCCGCGATGATCAACAACTCGATCCTCACCCGCGGGATACCCGGAAACACGGAACGCGAACTGGTTTAACCGCGTGGGGCGGCTTACGTCCGCATCGGACTGGAATTTCCTGATGTACGTGGGTACAACGTGACCGGAAAATGTCGCGGCAGTTTGTGCCGGTGCTATCACCGGCATGGTCCAGAAAACGAAAAAGATGGCAATGAAACGTGTGCGGGATCTCATGGAAATTCCTGGGCATTACAAAAGGGTGTCGTCAGGGGGAGGGGCACCTTGGAGATGTCAAAGCGGATTCTGCGCCTTCCGCAGTCAGAACACTAAGGTCGCGGAAGTTGGGCTGGGTACTTTGGTGTTAGGAATTTCCCAAATCAGTAAGCGCTAACTGCTTAGTTCGGAAGTCGGTTCTCTGCGTGGCAGGAATAGCAGCCCACCGCCATGCCTTTCGCAAACTTCTTCTTGCCGAATTTTGTGTTGAAGCTGCGATCGGCGAAGACTTGCGAGAGCACGGTTCCATGGCCGTCTGTGCCATGACACGCTACGCATGTGGCGGCGCCATTTTCGTCGACCTGTAATCCGTGTGCTCGAATCCAGTTGTCCCCAGCCAAGTGCATACCGTGAGGACCTTCTGGTTTTGGCATCTGCACCTTATGGCACTGATTGCAATCCCAGGCAACGCGTCTGTGCTGTGTGTGAGGATCACCATGGCACGCAGCGCACTTCAAGCCGCCATGTCCCGTGGAGGGCTCGTATGTCTCGCCTCTGTTGATGGCGAAAGTATCGTCGGCCGCCTGACGCACATTGCCGCTTCCATCTAATACGTCCGAGTACCGAAGCTCACCCTTCGCGTGCAAAGCCGTACCCACATGGCAGCTCGCGCAATCGGGCGCCGCGATTCGTTTCGCATCGGGACCGTGGCAGTTGGTACAGGCAAGATCCTGGGCCGCAGCTGTTGACAGCAGCACAAGAACAATAATAAGGATGCTTGCGAAGCTGAAGAGCGAAGCCGACCGGCCGGAAGTCAGGTGAATTTCACTGCCACCAATCGCACATCCTGCAACAGCACCCGGTTTTGTTTCGCGCACCATGACGCCGGATTCATGCCACCTTGGTCTCATCGCTACCCTATACAAATTCCTTATCCAAGTCATTAATTCTTACACTGAGCCTGCCCCCGTGCCCCACTGCTATAGTCTCCCGATGGCGAGCGTGCCGTCGGAGGCCCTGAGTCCTCTTTTGTTCGATGGATACGATCCGGGAAATTTTTACGATGAGATGTTCTCCCGGCGTGGGTACCCGCGCGCTCACTACCAGAAAATCTTCCAGAAGCTGGCGGCGGTCGCGCCTACGCAATTCGAAGAGCGCCGCCACCTTGCCGATTTATCTTTTCTGCTCCAGGGCATCACCTTCACGGTTTATAGCGACGGCCGTGGCACCGAGCGCCTTTTTCCGTTCGACCTGATTCCGCGCATCCTGCCCAACTCGGAGTGGCGTCGCATCGAGCGCGGACTTTCCCAGCGTGTGATCGCACTTAACCTCTTTTTACAGGATATATACGGCCCACAGCGCATTCTGCATGATCGCGAAATACCGCGCTCACTTATCTATTCCTGCCGTCACTTTCATCGCGAGATGATTGGCGTCGACGTTCCGCACGGCATCTACACGCATATTTGCGGAATCGACCTGATTCGCGACTCGAAGACGGGCGAGTTCCTCATCCTTGAAGATAACGTGCGCACGCCGAGCGGGATCTCTTACGTTCTCGAAAATCGCATCGTGATGACCCGCACTTTTCCCGACGCATTTCAGGCGTACGAGGTTTTGCCGATCAACCACTATCCGGCAGAACTTTCGCGGATCTTGCGCAGCCTCTCTCCTCGCGGCACTAACGATACGCAGACGGTGCTGCTCACTCCCGGCATCTACAACAGCGCCTATTTTGAGCACAGCTTCCTCGCACAGCAGATGGGAGTCGAGTTGGTCGAGGGCCGCGATCTCGTTGTCGATGGCTGCATCGTTTATATGAAGACCATCCGCGGACTCAAGCGCGTGGACGTGATCTATCGCCGCGTGGACGATGAATTTCTCGACCCCTTGGTGTTTCGCGAAGACTCCATGCTTGGAGTGCCCGGATTGATGGGAGCGTATCGTGCCGGCAACGTGGCCCTGGCGAATGCTGTCGGAAACGGAGTCGCCGACGATAAGGCCGTCTATGCCTACGTTCCCAAGTTCATCAAGTACTATCTCGGCGAAGATCCGATCCTGAAGAGCGTGGACACCCATCTCTGTTCGCAGCCTGATGACCTGAGCTATGTGCTCGATCATCTACCGGAGTTGGTGGTGAAGGCCGTCGGCGAATCGGGTGGCTATGGCATGTTGATCGGGCCCGCGTCCGATCGAGCGACGATCCAGACTTTTCGCGAACGCATCAAGGCTGATCCTCGAAACTACATTGCTCAGCCGGTGATCGGACTCTCACGTGTTCCTTCGTACGATCCGGCCACGCAGCGCATGGGGGCGCGCCATGTCGATCTTCGTCCGTACTGCTTGTACGATGGCGAAAAAGTGACGATCGTTCCTGGCGGCCTCACTCGCGTCGCGCTCAAGCCCGGATCGTTAGTAGTGAATTCCTCGCAGGGCGGCGGCAGCAAAGATACCTGGGTTCTTCGCGGAGAGAACTGACAGATGCTATCGCGCATTGCAGATTCGCTGTTCTGGCTCGCACGCTACATGGAGCGCGCCGAGGACACAGCTCGCATTCTCGACGTGAACTATCACATGCTTCTCGAGCAGTCGCCGCAAACTTATCGCCTGCGCTGGGAGCCCTTGGTAATCATGGCCGGCGAAGAGAAACGCTTCCGCGACACCTACGAAGAAGCGAATGCGCAGACGGTCTTCGAGTTTCTCGCCTTTCGCCAGGACAATCCGAACTCCATCGTGCAGTGCATCGCCAAAGCTCGCGAGAATGCCCGCACCATTCGCGACCGCATTTCGCGCGAGATGTGGGAAGACATCAATGGCCTCTATTTCATGTTGAACCGTTTCACCCCGGAAGAAGAGATCGCCGCCGGACCACATCGTTTTTGTGACGCCATCAAGTTTGGCAGCCATCGCTTTCACGGTGTAACCGACGCCACGCTTCCGCATGATGAAGGATGGCAGTTCTTGCGTGTGGGCTGGTCGCTCGAGCGCGCCGAGATGACCGCGAGACTCGTGGATGTCCAGTACCAGAACTTGCTCGATACGACCTCGATGGCAAACGTTGCCGACAATCATCAGTGGATGGCGGTGCTCAAATCCGTGGGTGCGTACGAGGCGTATCACCGCCAGCATCATTCGCCGATCGAGCCTGAGCGCGTTGCCGAAATGCTGATCCTGCATCCCCAACATCCTCGCTCGATTCGTTTCAGCGCCACTGAGGTGCAAGGCGGCCTGCGTGCGATTAGTGGCACCGGTTCAGGATCGTATGCCACCGAAGCCGAGCGTATGACCGGCAAACTGCTCGAAGGATTGCGCTATGATCGCATTGACGAGATTTTCAAGCGCGGCCTGCATTCGTATCTGCACGAGTTGCTGCGCATGTTCCGCTTGATCGGAACCGATATCGAACGCAAGTACTTCTATTACGGAGCCGTCGCTTGAACCGATATCACTTCGTTCATGTCACTGAATTTCAGTACGACGGGCCGGTCTCGGAAAGCTACAACGAAGTCCGACTGCGTCCGCTTCACGACGATCGCCAGAGTTGTCTCTCCTTTCGGCTCTCGACTTCGCCCGCGACCCGTGTGACCGCCTATCACGACGCCTACGGCAACTGGGTCCACCAGTTCAATGTGCTTTCGGAACACCGGCATCTGAAGATCGAAGCGGAGTCCGTGATTCTGGCGCACGAGAATACGGCGGAGCCCTCCCGCACCTCCCTCGCTGAGTTGCAGGCCAATTCTCCGAACCTTGCCGACGATTACTACGACTTCCTTACGCCCACGGCCTATGTTCCCACGCTTCCCGAGCTGCTCGTTCTGGGCAGGGAAGCGGAAAGCCAGTCCGACGGCACCATCCACGGCTTCGCCAAGGCTGTTTCAGATCTCATCCATCAGCGATTCAGTTATGTGAAGGGAGCCACCCACGTACACTCCTCGATTCGCGACGCCTTGTCGCTATCCGCAGGCGTGTGCCAGGATTTCGCTCATGTCGCTCTCGGAGTTCTGCGCGCGCGTGGTATTCCCGCGCGTTACGTTTCCGGATACATGGTGCCCAGCGATGCGGCCGAACCGCAATCGAAGCTGGAACAGGTAATCGGCGGCCAAGCCTCGCACGCCTGGGCTGAGTACCTGATTCCCGGTGAGGACTGGTTTGGCGTTGATCCGACTTTGGGTGCGCCTGTCGGAATGCGTCACGTGCGCGTCGCGTATGGCCGCGACTACGGCGACGTTGCTCCCGTTCGCGGCGTATACAAAGGGCAAGCTGGCCAGCGGCTTTCCGTAGATGTTCAGGTCTGCCCCGTTGTCGACGATTCCGGACATTCCCAACTGAGCAACTCCGCTACGGGTACGATCGAGCCTCCTCCTGCCAGTGACCGCCCGCAGCAACCCGCCCAGCAGTAGTTCGAGTGATTGGACAGTCGGTTCGTCCCTTCCACAACTTGTGTGGCGCAGCCGAACTCGGCTGCCTCTCCTCACGTCGCGAGCATTCTCAGCTGGCGCCCATGTGCAAAATTTGAACTCACCCAACTAATCGCTTCATCTTGAGGCGCGCTCGCGTCGAACCTTAATACGAATCATGACTAGCGGTGAGTAGCTGAAAGAAATATCAGCTGCACTTTGTTACATGCCGTCACGAATTTCTGCTCTGTTCAGAGCAGCCGGAAAAATCTACTTAGCACGCATGTTGCGGGCCAACAGACACTTTCTCCAGCTTCATCCAATCCGGCACTTAGACCTCTCGGAGGTTGATCTGGCCATGCTCACCCGGTTTGGTTCTTCCACTCTAGTCGCCGTCACAATTTTAACTGCGGCGCTCACAAGCTGTGCGGGGATGAGAGTAGTACCCGCTCCGGCCGTCCCATCCCCTGCCGCTTCGCTGTCATCAAACGTGACAACTGTTCAGTCTGGACAAACCGCCACTCTCACGTGGCAAACGCAAAACGCTACCACCGTTACCTTGAATGGAAATCCGGTAACCGCCACCGGATCGATGCAGGTGAATCCCATAACGACGACCACCTACACGCTGGTCGCGACGGGAGCAACAGGGACGTCACCGGCACAATCTGCGAGCACTATTACCGTTACCGGACCTCCTGCTCCGGTCGCGAACCTGAGCACCAGTGCTCCCACTGTGCTGGCGGGTCAATCGGCAACGCTGACATGGACCACGCAAAACGCTACAGCAGTAACGTTGGATGGAACTGTGGTACCGGCCAGCGGGACACAAACCGTGACACCGTCGCAAGACACAACGTATACGCTGATGGCGACGGGCGTCAGCGGCACCACGCCAGCCCAGTCGGCGGCTTCCGTCACGGTCGCTTTGCCACCTGCGGCAACATTCGCCGCAAATCCAGCGACCATCGTCATCGGCGGTACTGGCACCCTCACCTGGTCTTCGCAGAATGCAACCACCGTCACTCTCGACGGCGCGCCCGTTTCTGCCACTGGGACACAGACGATCAATCCCGCTTCGACAACCACGTATACCTTGGTGGCCTCGGGTACAACGCTCGCAGCTCCGATTACGCAAACGGTGACTGTGCAAGTGGTGACCGGCTCCCTGCAGACGTCGGTGAATCACATCATCTTCGAAATGCAGGAAAATCGCAGCTTCGACCACTATTTCGGATTTCTTAATGAGTATCGCGTTGCCCAGGGTTTGCCGGCTGACGTCGACGGTTTTCCATCGGACTGCAAGTCCGACGCGAAGTATGGTTCACGATGTTCGATCTCACTGGAAACGTGGCAGGGGACTGGTCCCGGGCATCTCTCTCCTTATCACATGAAGAGCGGTTGCATTGAGGACCTGAGCTCTTCATGGCAAGAAGCCCATGACGATGTGAACCTGCACGCGCCTAATGAAGCGAACTGGGGCAAGCTTCCGCCGATGAATGGTTTTGCAGCAATGGCGGGTGGTTTCGCCGATCACACCGGTGTCAGTGATGTGGCAGGCGCACGTGCCATGGGCTTCTATAACTCGGATGACTTTCCGTTCTATTACTGGGCGGCCACTACGTTTGGACTATCGGATCGCATGTTCAGCGGTGCGCTCACCCGCACGCAGCCCAACCGCATGTACCTGCTCGCCGCAACCTCGAACGGTTATGCATTCCCCGGCGGAACTGGCGACACTGACCATCCTCCCATGTACCTGGATAACCGGCAGAATATCTTCCAGCTACTGCAGGCGAACAATATCACCTGGAGGGTTTACATCTCTGATCTTACCTACCGTAAGAACACTCTGAATGGAACGTATATGAGTTACTTCTACACATTTGGTAGCAAGTATCTCGCGAATTTCGTCCCAGTCAGTCAGTTTGCAACCGACGCGCAAAACGGCACCCTACCTCAGGTGGCGATGATTGAACCGGACGCTGGGCACGATGAGCATCCGCTGGATCAGGTCGATGTGGGCGCCAAGTTCGTCCGCGAACAGGTGGTCGCGCTAATGAACAGCCCTTCGTGGGCAGATTCCATTTTCATCATGGTATTTGACGAAGGTGGCGGCATGTACGATCATGTGCCGCCGGCTTCCATGCCGCCGCCGGACAATAGGAATCCGATACTGGCGTCGGGCGATCCTCGCGGGCTTTTCGATACAACCGGTTTTCGCGTTCCGAACCTGGTGATCTCTCCATTTACCAAACCCGGATATGTTTCGCACACCAATGCCGATTTCACTGCGATCCTGAAGCTGATTGAAACCCGCTTCTTGACGCCCGATCCGACTACCGGCGTACTTCCTTCCCTCACCGCGCGCGATGCCGCACAGCCCGATTTGACCGAGTTCTTCGACTGGACATCGCCGAACTTGAACTCGACGAATCCGCCCGAACAAACTGGTTTGCCGTGCTATTACTCGCTGCCGTGATCGGCTAGCCACGACCCGATGAGCCCGGTCCATGCGGCCGGGCTTTATTATTGAGGGGACATCAGGCGAAGATCGCTTGCAAACCCATTCGGCCAATACCATTTCTGTCGAGTCTGGCTCATCGCGCAATCGATTGATCGCAGCGCTGCTCGCGTTCTGCGCAATCCTTGTTTGCTTCTGGTTCGCTGGCCGCCATTTTCAAATCGAACAGAGAATCGGAGGGCATCTGCCGTCTACGCTTGCGGCCTTCGCTCTGCTCCTCGCGCCCTATTGGTTCTTCGGCTTCGGACTCGGGGAAGTGCTCGCGTCGATTCGCAATCGCGCCGTACGGGTCTTTCTGCCCGGCCTGCTGGTGATTCCGTATCTGATTTTCAGCCTGGCGCGTGGTGAGTTTCGCTGGTCTTACGGATTGCTCCTGCCCGGAATCACCGTCGGACTCGCCTGCCTGTTCGAATTCGTCGGCCCAAAGACCGCGGCTATCTCATGGCAGGACGTGATCGCGCTCTGCCTGGTGGGATTCCCGGTTGAATTTCGCCTATTACCCGGAGCGTTCCCCCACTCCGGATTGAGCGCATTTTCAAAATTCCTGCTGCTCGACGCTGCGCTCTACGCCTATCTTGTCATCAGGCGACTAGAAGGCGTTGGATACGAGTTCTCGCCCCGCCTCCGTGATTTTGCCATTGGCGTGCGAAATTGGGCTCTATATGCGTGCATCGCATTGCCGCTGGGATTTCTGCTGCACTTCATTTCTTTCTATCGCCGTGTACCTTCCGCCGGTACCGTCGCATCAGCGCTCCTGGTTACGTTGTTCTTTGTCGCGATTCCCGAAGAACTTTTCTTTCGCGGACTTCTGCAAAACATGCTGGAAGCTCGCTACGGCGCGAGCCGCGCGCTATTGATCGCGTCCATTGTTTTCGGACTATCGCATTTCAACAAGCCACTGCCTTTCAACTGGCGTTACGTCCTAATGGCAACGGTCGCCGGCATCTTCTACGGACTTGCGTGGCGCGATCGACGGCGACTGCTTTCTTCTGCTACCACTCACACACTCGTAGACGTCGTATGGTCACTCTGGTTCCGCTGATCTGTTTTGGGTATTTTGTCCCACACCAAAACAGCCTCACCTCTACGTGTGACTGTAGTCACTGTCGTGGGAAGGTATTTGTCACACGATGGTGTGAAGGATCGCCGCAATCGCAGCTGCCATCCCTGGAGCAGTTTGGGCCCCTGCACAGAGGTGACTATGTCTCAATCCACAATCCCGAGCGACTCCAAAAGCAATCATCGTGAGCATGAGGCGCTGCGCCTGGAAGTTGAGAGCCTGCGCGCCGCCCTGGATTCCCTGGCCGCCTATTCGGAAGCGCTTGCGAATCTGCGCTCGTTGCGTGAAGTAGCTGAACATCTGCGATCGCTGTTGTCCGACGTTCCCACTCATATGGTCCATGAGGAGCGCACAATTCTTACTGCGATGGAACAGCTCGGTCCGGAGGAAGCTCGCTTTGCGGAGCTCATGCGCCAGCAGCACCGTATGCTCAGCGCCGGCCTGGCGAGATTCTTCCAGATGCTGAACGAGATTCACGACAGCAACGACCTGCGCGCGGGCCTACGCGAACTGCAGGACTGTGGCGCGAATATTTCGAGGCTGCTCCTCCATCATATGGAAACGGAAGATCGCCACATCCACTTGCTCGCCGGTGCGAACGAGACCACCGTCTCCGATTCCTGACCCCCGCCTATTGCTTCGTTCCGCCCGCGGATTGTTTTTGTGACTCGCCCCCAGTTACTCCCACCAGGTTGCTCTTGCGAACGGTGTTTGCGTTCCAGACAGAGCCATTGTCGTTGCCGGCGGCGCCACGTTGCTGGGCAAGAATCTCAGCGGTTGCGTGACGACTTGCCATGGCTCCGGCCTCGCTGCTTTGTCCTGCTTCGGATGCATTTTGCAGATTCGTGCGGCTGTCTGTTCCCGTCGTTTGGATCCCTGGCACGGTCACCACGCCGCTGGTGTCACCGGCATAACCGCCGATCTGAGTGTTAGCGTCCGGGCTGGTCACGATCTGCGCGCCGGTATCTCCGCGGTGCAACGCGCGGTCAGAGCCAATCAGGTCCTGCCCGGGCAGGGTTTCTTGAGCGCACAGAAAACTTCCAGTTAATAAGCAAAGCACCGCCGCCAGGAAACGCATACTTTTCTCCAATTTGTCCTTCAGTTAGACGCCAGTGCTTTACCGGCTGTTTCTTCGTGCTCGCGCCAAATCGGTTTTCTGCAGCACCTTATGGCGGTGTTCATTACCTAGGTAATCTGGTGCGGGAATCATTCCCGGCCTATTCTCTTCGGCGTATGCGAAAAATACTGCCAGCCTTCCTCCTCGGTTTGGCAATACTGTCCACACTGTTCGCCGTGCCAGCATTGCAAGCGCAGGAAGAGGGTCAACGAAAAGCAACCCTTCGTGTTTCTCCTTCTTATCCGGAACTCGCCCGGCGCATGAACGTAAGCGGCACCGTTAAACTGGAAGTAACGATTACGCCTGACGGAAAAGTAAAGTCGGTGAAACCGATCGGCGGACATCCGGTTCTGGTGGAAGCCGCGGACGAAGCCGTAAAGAAGTGGAAGTTCGAACCCGCTAATTCATCGACCACCGAAATTGTGGCCGTTCAATTCCGCGGCGACCAATAATCAACCCGCAATCATCCAGAGATAAGGCAGCCAGCTGGCTGCCTTATTCTTTGCTCGAATCAGAACCAGGTTTGCGCGCGATAACGTCGGTAGTCGTCTCCGAACGCCTGTTCAAGCACCTGGTTTTCGCGCTTTACCCGCCCAAGTTGCATGCTGTAGAAAAGCAGTCCGATGATCAGTGCGAGCCAGTTCTGGCCGCCGATGAGAATACCCATCAGCGCGATTCCCGCGAAGAAGTAAATGGGGTGGCTGATCTTCGAATACAGTCCGCGTGTAACCAACTGCTTGGCCTGCGCGGTGATGGCGAACGAGCGGCCGAGCTGCAATCGCGCGGTGATCCAGAACGCGAGCCCGAACAGAAACAGCGCCAGACCGATCCAGTATTGATGGGTGCGCGGGCGCAATCCGAACACCAGCGCCGCAACAATCAAGTAAATCGCAACGTCAAACCACATCACGTAGCGCTTCATGTGGCGAGTAGTTTAGCCGGGAGACGCGGATTCACGAAGAGGCTGGTAGTCAGCGGCCGAAAAATTTTAAACTCGTGCGTTGACCCACGCCAGCGCTCCGCCGAGAAGAAGGCCTCCACCGGAGACCATGTGATTGCGGAATCAGCTGGGACCGGCGCAGGGTATCACCTTCGCCAGAACGCCCGCGAGGAGGACGAATCCGCACAGTGCGGTGGCCGCCCCGCCAATCCAGAGCGGCCGAGCGCTGCCGCCCTTCTTCAACAGCAGCCATAGTCCGCAGGCGAACATCACCGCTCCGCAAATCACGAAGAGCACCGCACAGGCAGCCAGCGCGCCCGAGATTGCCGACCATTCTCCGAGCAACGCATATCCCGTGCGGCCGTAGATCGCGCCGAACAGAAGCATGATCAGCGCGAGAAACAGTGTGCCCGCCTGTTGGAAAGCTGCCTTCACAACCAGTACATAGTAGCGCGGTCCAGAGTGCCCGATATCGCCTGGAGGCAAGTTGTAACCTATCCCCTCGCCACGTATCCAACACTGTTGAAAGAGTTCCATGGTGGCGCAATGACGAGACTTCGCGATCTTCTCATCGATCCTTTCGGACGATCTCCCATCAGTCGCTGGGCTCCGATTCCTTTGCGGCTGATCGTTGGTTTCGGATTCCTCCAGCACGGATTTGCCAAGCTCTCCAGGGGACCGGACGCATTCGCCGGTATCCTGCAAGCGCTCGCCGTCCCTGCGCCGCATTTCATGGCATGGGTCAGCATCCTGACCGAACTGCTCGGCGGCCTCGCGATCCTTCTCGGCGTGTTTGTTGTGCTGGCGAGTGTGCCGATGGCCGTGTTGTTATTGACGGCGATTGTCACTGTGCATTGGCCGTTCGGCTTCAGTTCCATCAAGCTCATGGCCGTGACGGCTGCGGGCCCGCAGTTTGGACCACCGGGCTACGAATGCAACCTTCTGTATCTCGCCTGCCTCGCCGCGCTCGTACTCGGCGGTCCCGGACCGCTGGCCATCGACGGCCTGATCAGAAAAAGGTGGAATACGATGCATCCCCAGGAATCGTGGAGTTCGTCGTGTACGTGCCCATCGCAATCGTGAGCGCGCCAGCCTCGAGGAGGGACTGAACTACCTCGCGGATACGCTTATGTTCTATGGCACCGTTCTTCTGCTCGCCGGCGCCATGCCCCGCGAAGAGTAGCGTTCTTGTTGATGCAGGACACAGTATTTCAAGTCCTGTCACTTCGAGCGAGAGGTGCGATATAACTTGCGCCTTGAGTCGAGAGACCTTGCGTTCGCCTTGAGCCCAGGTCCCAATCAGCCATTCCAGCAACCCCGTCCAGGTTTTATCCTGAAATCGTGATCGCCGGACCACAAGCAGCCGCGCGCCTCCAGACACGTCCCAAGCCGCGAGTTCGGAGGAGTTTACTTGTATTCTTGCTCCGCCTGCTTGTCGCGAGCGTGCTGCTTGTTTGGGCGTTGGCTGCGCTGTTTCTTGTTGCCGCCCGCTGGATCGATCCTCCGACGACGGCGGTGCACGTCGAGCGTCGCGTGCAGTCCTGGATTCACGGCGCGCCATATCAGGAGCGGTACAAGTTCGTGCCGCTCAGTCAAATCTCGCCCGATCTCCAGCATGCGGTCATCGCCGCAGAAGATGCGCGCTTCTATCAGCATCACGGCTTCGATTGGCATCAGATCCAGATCGCCGCGCAAGAGGATATGGAAGGCGAGCGCACGCGTGGGGCTTCCACGCTCACTCAGCAACTGGTAAAGAATCTGTTTTTCGGAACGAGCCGTTCAATTCTTCGCAAGGGCGCTGAGTTCACGCTGGTACCGGTGGCTGAGCTCGTTCTTGGCAAGCGACGGATTCTGGAGATCTATCTCAATGTGGTCGAATGGGGTCCGGGCATTTATGGGGCGGAGCCGGCGTGCCGTTACTACGACCGAACCTCAGCGCGCACTATCGGCAGAGAGCAGGCAGCACAACTGGCGGCGATTCTGCCTGCTCCGCTGAAACGACGTCCGGAGCGGATGACCCGTTACAGCGCGATCATCCTGAATCGAATGCGCCAGATGGGGTGGTGATCCCGTTTGCAAGTTTCGTGTTCAAGTTTGTCTGCCCACGAAGCCCAATTTTCCTGAAATGGGAGATCCGGGGTACCCCCTCCCCCCCACCCTATCCCGCATTCTAAAGGACTTACAGGCACGGGATAAGGCTCGTCCCGGCAAACAAAGGACTTAGTCCGAGTCGTCCCGTAAAACAAAGGAGTTAGCTCGTAAGTCGATCAGTCTCTCAGCCTTTCGGTAACGACTACACGCGCTTGGCGGAGGTTTGACGGAAGAATAGAGATACCTCGCTGCGCTCGGTATGACAGATCCTTCGCTTCGCTCAGGATTGCCATATCTTCAATTGTGACAAATTGACGGGGACCTACTAGACACATTCGGCAGATTTATTTCTGCTGCGGAATGAGTCGGTTAGCGAGATTTCGGAGATTTGGAGGTCTTGACACGATTTGGGCGGGAGGGCGCACCGGCCACCAACGCCAGAGTGTACTGGTGGATCGATTTGGGAACATCTAGTCGATCGGACGATTCAGCAGGGTGGTGGGAAGATAGGTTGGTGTCGTTTACGGCTTGCTTTCGGATAGCGAGTGGTAAGGTCCGTTGCCAGCAAGTAATTGCGCTGCGATGCTAAGCTCTGGCGGATTAATGACAAGCAGGATGCATCTTTGAACAGCAACAGTTCTTCTCTTGCCGTGATTCAGTTCTCACGAGACGTGTGTCCGTTCTCCAATCGTGACCACACTTGGCAACAATTCCACGCGTTCAGAAATGGAGTGCTGGATGTTCTCTCGCAGTACGGCAGCGTAGGGCCAATGGGCAAGATGCCGATTTTCGGAACATACGAAGAGTCGAATGACGCGTGGCGAGCCGCGACCGAGAAGCCCGATTTCTTCGTCGTGGATGATGATATGTACGGGATGAGCGTTCGTGTTGAAGCCTCTTGCATTCTCGCGAAGCCAGTGCTGTTGGAGGAATTGGCAATGTTTCTGTCGCAGTTCACAGAGTGGTGTGTTTATCTCGCTTTAATCAAAGGAGGCCTGTGGGTGTTCCACGACCGAATACTATTCGAAGGAGGTTTCTTCTCTGGCTGTGGTTCGGTCGCCGACCTGTACTATCGCTGTGCCCTTGGTGGCGATTTCCCGATTGTTACGTGTTGAGAAATCGCCTTACCACTCACAATGTTGCTTCGAAAACACGGTTGTAACGCTGGGGCATAGCGGAGAGGAGACTCTGACTAATGATGAGTTCACTATCGGAGCTGGGAAAGCAGTATTGGTGGGCCGGCGGTACGATTGCATCTTTGATGTGGCTCTGGGGTGGCAAGCAGTACGCTGCGAAAGCCGAATTCGTCGGAGGTGTAAGCTGGCAATGTATCGCCTTGATCATCATAGTCATCGTGGCTGGCTGGACGATTGCCGAGAACAAATGGGTCGGCCTTGCAGTCGCGATTCTCGTCTTTGCTATTGAGGTACGTGAACTGAGGCGCACATTCCGCCAGCTGCAAGCACATGATTGAGCATTTCGCTGATTGGTTTTTGCGGTGAACAAGCGGCTGCCGCCTCTAGAGAGGAGTCCCCACTCGCTTTTTTGGCGTGGATGGAACCGGGTTAGAGACAATTACAAGCAGTTGCATCCGAGAAGCAATGTCTATTCACTATCCTTGGTTTGCGCCGTGACTGTGGTCGCCATCGGACTCGCATTTGTTGCTCTGCGTGTCTGGGAGTACGCGCATGGTGGTTTACCGTAGGTGTTGATACACCGCGATTCGTTAAGGAATCTGCCGCGAGGTAACACGGATGAAATTGCTTCCACTTCTTGCGATTCCCCTCGGATTCATCGCGTTGGCGTACGGCGTGCGAGGGAAAAGCTTGTTGCTGCAGGGTGAGCAGGGCGTAGGAGTCGAACGTGCTGTAACCGTCGGCGGCGGACTCTTGCTGTTGATGATCGGTTTTGGTTATGGGCTTCTAGTATTCCGATTGTTTTTCAGATAGGTGTTGGGAAATCCGCATACCACTCACAATGTCTTGAAAGGGAGCTGTCGCCACTATTCCGGGAATGACGGATCATCTTCTTCAAGGTTTTCTGCGAGATTCTTCGCCATCATCCCGAGCACCCCACACGCTGCGGCAAGGCCAAGTCCGAAAAACTCGGCAAGCACTCGGTCCATTTTGCCAAATTCGCTAATAGCTCGTCCTCCAGCCCAAAACAACATCACCGCGATGGCGAACAATACCCAAGCGATTGCTCGCAGCAGATAATTCCCGACCTCTTTATGTGTGGCATCAAGGAACTTGTCGTCTGGAAAACGCTGGCCTCATATTACTTTAGCTTCCGGCCACAGAATAGTTGTTGTGAAATCCCTTACCTCCCACAATGTCACTTTGAGATACAGAGTGATAACGTCCGTTCGCGACAGTTATCTCCGCTCCTCAAGGTCGATCTCCCGCAGCGCTGTAGGAATCCGTCCTCCTACGTAGTCGCACTCGATCTTGGCATCCACAGCGTGCAGGGCCTACAAATTCTTATCGCGCCATACATTTGATCGGCGGCTCGTCATTAAGAATTGCCATGAGCTGTTCCTCAACGCTGGCCGACTTCTCCGTACGAAAACGTTCAGCCGCAGACTCGCTCGCATTCGTTCGGGTTGTCTGAATTCGTAAAGGTGACACGAGATCCGCAGCGATATACTCCCGGGATGCGTTCATTCATGGTTGTGATCACTGGCCTCATGCTGCTGGGGGCCCAGGGAACGAGTACACCTACCATTGCGTTCAACCGCGTAGAAGTTGGCCAGCCTGAGATTTTCGTGGCTGCATCCGACGGGAGCAACGAACATCCGCTGCTTCCTAATCCCGATCGCGACTATGACGCAATCTGGTCGCCGGATGGCAAATCGATCGTGTTCACCTCCGAGCGAAATGGATCGGCAGATCTTTTTCGGGTGAATCCCGATGGCAGCGGCCTGAAGGCGTTAACAACGGATCCGGCGTATGACGATCAGGCTGCATTCTCTCCCGATGGTCAGAAGCTGGTTTTCGTCAGCACGCGCCAGGGTGGGACCGCAAATCTCTGGATCCTGGATCTCACATCGCTCCGCGCGCAGCGGCTCACCGCGGGGGCGGGCGGCGATTTCCGACCGTCATGGTCTCCCGATGGGAAATGGATTGCGTTCTCGTCAGGACGCGGGAAGCCTATGCCGTTCAGCGAGGGCCGGTGGGAGCGCCTTCAATTGGCTGATCTTTACATCGTGCACCCTGACGGCTCTGGTTTGAAAAAGATCCCCGTGAACCAGGATTTCTGTGGAAGTCCGAAGTGGATGGGAGACAGCCGTCACGTGGTGGCGTATTGCATGACTGCCCAACAAACGCTTGCCAACCGGATCGCAAATCCCGGTGCGGGCAACGACACTCGCCTTGTATCAGTGGACACGATGACAGACGCATCCTCCGAATTTCCGGCTGCCGGAGTAAAGATCAATCCGTCTCCCCTTGGCCAGAACGAGATCGGCTACATACGCAAGGACAGGCCAGATCCCGGTGTTTATTACCTAAGTGGCCGGCGGGGTCCACGAGGTCCGATCCGAACAGCGTCGTGGTCACCCGACGGGAAACTCGTCGTCTTTCACAAACGTGTTCCCGAGCTACCCATGCCCTTGCGGAAGGCTTTCAGCAGGAATTCGAAGTACGAGCTGCAAATCGCGAGCGGCGGCACCCTCCCGTCATTCAATTCATCCGGGAGCCAGTTCGTAACGACCGGCTTTCCTAATGGCCGCGCAAGCCTCTCTGCCATTACTGTTACTACAGTGCAGACAGGCGTCTCCCAAGTCGTTTACCTCGACAAGACCAGCAATGCACTTGCCGGCTCGTGGTCACCCGACAGCAGCAGGATTCTCTTCGGTATCGGTGAGTTTGCAGCTTTTTTCGATGGCTTCCATTCCGAGTTTTCAAAACCAGGTGACCGCATCGAGGGCGGAGCCAAGGTGGCAGTTGTCAACGCAGATGGAAGTGGATTTCAGGAACTTACGGGCGGCGCCGGAAATAATGCGTTTCCCTCGTTTTCGCCCGATGGAAAGCGCTTCGTCTATCGCACGTTCAGCCGCGAAGGTAATGGTCTACGCATCATGAACCTGGAAACCAGGGCGGTCACAAACCTCACCGATGCCTATGACAATTTTCCGCTGTGGTCTCCACGCGGCGACCTGATCATGTTCGCGCGTCTGTCTGGGGGAACATACGACGTTTACACAATCAGGCCTGATGGCAGCTCCTTGAAGCGACTCACGAACGGCAGTGGCAATGACGCGCACATGGCTTGGTCGCCTGATGGCGACTACATTGCATTCGCAAGTTCAAGGACGGGCTTCAAGGATGAAGCAGCGTATACGGACGCTCCTCAACCATATGGTGAAATTTTTGTAATGCGCTTTGACGGCACCGACGTCGAGCAACTCACGGACAACCAATGGGAGGACGGTGCGCCTGGGTGGAGGCAGGGAATTCCAGCGCGCCAGATGGCAAGAGGGTGGTCCACACCGCGGTAAGCAGGGGTCAGACGCTCGACGGACCACACCATCGGTGCGTCTAGCTCATGTGAAGATATGGAGTAGTGCCGAGATACAGTACGTCACATTCCGGCATAAAGACGGCTTGTATAGGTTCTCTCGTCGCTGCACTGAGAGACCCAACAAGGGATAGCTATTGATAAGTCCCGTTAGCACTCACTATCTCAGGTTGAGATAACTGGTGGAATGTCCGATGCCAAAGGATAGTAGAAGCACGTTTTGTCAGAAGCGCGCATCGAAATTTTGATGGCACACCACAAACCCAAATCCGATCCTGTCCTGCCCGATCAAGGTGGGCGCGTCATGTACATTGATGAACAGCCGAACCGGGAAGCGGTGGTTCGCCAAGTCGCTTACCAAATCTATGAACTGCGAGGCCGGGAAGAGGGCCATGCCCTCGATGACTGGCTCGCCGCCGAGCACTCCTTCCAAGCCGAGGTACAGCGGGCGGCATAACGGAACGTGAAGCACACAGATGCTGTCACCATTTGTTACGGCCACCTACCGCGCGTCGACCTCATCACACTCCTCAACTGAACGCACCTCCCCGTGTAACCACTCTCGGGGAATTGAAGCGGCTCCGAAAAGTTTGCCTCTACTCCTGTCTTTTCGGAGCCGTTTTCTATTCGCGTTCATGTCCCGAATTGTGCGTGGGTTGGGGTCGGAAGATTACACGATTACTGTCGAGAAATCGCCGAACCGCCAATAATCCTAGCCGTGAAAAATTAAAATTGGCGCGTGCGTTACCCATGCGTTACAAGACCCCTGGCGACCGCATGCCGGGTTCTACCGAGGTTTTCGTCAATGAGCGGGAAGGGGATATGTCAACAGCTCCGGATGTAGCCTTTTCAGAGATCCGACTCATTCAAGATGAAATGCACCGCCGCTCCATTCTTCGGGAGCGACGTCGGTGATGGTTTCGGTGAAATCCCAGCGGTGGCCGCAAAAGTGATGCTGCGCTCATAGTCGTGGTCAAGCGAGACTGCAGCCCCCTCGCTGCCGCTGATGACAAAAGAGAAACGCCCGGAAACCAGTCATGGTGCGCGGCGCTCGTGATGACAAAGAAAAGACACCCACCCAAGCCAAAGGAAGGCTAGGGTGGGGCACCCATGAACCAGCCCTGACTCAAACTTCCCTACGCGCACAAGAACGCGGGCGCAACGCATAACTGCAGATCCCTCGCTGCGCTCGTGATGACAAAAGAAAAGACACCCACCCAAGCCAAAGGAAGGCTAGGGTGGGGCACCCGACAACCGGTCCTGTGCCAAACTTCTCTACACGAACAGGAACGGGGCGCAACGCATAACTGCAGATCCCTCGCGGCGCTCGTGATGACAAAAGAAAAGACACCCACCCAAGCCAAAGGAAGGCTAGGGTGGGGCACCCGACAACCGGTCCTGTGCCAAACTTCTCTACACGAACAGGAACGGGGCGCGACGCATAACTGCAGATCCCTCGCGGCGCTCGTGATGACAAAAGAAAAGACACCCACCCAAGCCAAAGGAAGGCTAGGGTGGGGCACCCGAAAACCGGTCCTGACTCAAACTTCAACAAAAAGAAAAACGCCCGGAAACCAGTCACGATGCGCTGCACTCGTGATGACTAAAAACCGCTCGTGATGGCAAACCAAAGGAGGTCTTGGAGGTTGTGGCGACGGCATGGAGGCGGTGACCTTATCCGAACCAGCGGAAGTTTTTCCAGAATTCGGGCCAAGGCTCGCGCAGGTTTCGACAGACGAATACGTCGGTATAGTCGCCGATCGCCGCGTTCCGGATGGCATAGCGATTTGCGAGGTGACCGGCCAACGTGCACGATTCGAAACTCTGTGCGAGATCGCGCGAAAATCCGACTGTGATCACCGTCTGAGGGGGAGGATCGCCGTAACCACGAAGCCAGTGCGAGTTCGATCCGCTGATCGCGCGGGGCAATCCGTAGAGCGGACCGTAGAGATTGAGTGCGCCAGCTTCACCGGCATCGCCGGCAAGGACGCCTAATTGAGCGCGGTCTGCGGGAGGCAAGGTGTCCCGAATGTGGGCGACGGTCTCGGTCATTTCCTGCCAGCCGAACTCTTCGCTGAAGTTGCCGCCGTTGAGGTTGTTGCAGAAGCTCCACCAACCAGACCCGGGCGATGGTATTCGCAACACAATGAGAATGACCATTACGCCATTGATCAGAAGCGATTGCCACGTAGTGGCATGGACCCAGGCTTGGCGTGCGGGAGAGTCGGCATGCATCCAATGCTCGATCCAAACCGCGCCCGCGGCGATGAGCATGGGATAAGCAGGTGCGAGATAGTATTCGCGTCCTCGGGCCAGGAATAAAGCAAGGAACGGAACCACGAACATCCAACCGAGCATCCGATATCGTTTCCCCGCTGCTGTGAAGAATAGGTAGTACAAACCTGCCAGCCACAGAGGCACGCTCATGACGGCAGTGTTGCTCCAGAACTGTTTGTGAAGAAAGCCATCGGCGCGGCCAAGGCTGACGTCGCGCGCATGAATGCTCTTCAGGAATTCCAAGGTGGCAAAGTTGTGATGAATTTGCCAGAGGAGGTTGGGAAGGAAGATGAGGGCAAATATGCCGATGCCGCCCCAGAACCACGGACTGCGAAGATGACGACGCGCCACGGTGAAGAGAACTCCGACGAGCACGCCGGCGGCGAGAAACGCCACGGTGTATTTGGTCATGAAGCCTGCGCCGATTACACCGCCAATGGCGAGCCACCAGCGGGGGTCCGCGGACTTGAGCAGACGGACGACCAGATAGGCAGTGAGGACCCACCAGAGATAGTCGAAGCTCGTGTACATGAGAACGGAGCCGTGAAAGAGCGCAACGGGAGAAATGGCGGCTGCGACCGCGGCAGTGATCTGAGCAAATCGGCCGCCGCCAAGTTCGCGAGCTATCAGGCCGGTCAGCACGATGACTAAGCTAAGCGCCAGAGTCGAGGCCAAGCGCATCCCGATGAGCGAGGGTCCGAAGAGAGTTAACGCGATGCGCGCGAGAAATGGAGTAAGCGGCGGATAGGCAACATAGCCCCAGGCGAGGTGGCGCCCATCGTCGAGCGAAGCCAGTTCGTCGCGATGAAAGCCATAACGATTGTTGGTGAGCACGTGGATGAGAATGCTAAGGGCGGCAAGCAGAAGCAAGGCGCCGATGTCGCTTCGCGATGCTCTTCGCCACGCGCGTGAAAGTGTGGTCGCGGTCGCAAGCGGCTTGTCTGACATGGCGGTGCTCTCGTCAACGAAGATTTGCGGAGGAAGTTCCTTGCGGAACTGCCGGGAAGAGTACCGTAAATGCACTTACTCGCGCTGTGACAAGGGGAGTGATTGTGTTTGGGGTGATCTTGCGATGTGGACGCGGGAATCGTGCGGCGCGTACCTTTAAGCAATGGCGATAACCAAGAACGGGCGACTGACGGACGTTCAGTTTGCGCGAATCGCGAGGGTTCTGGCGGAACCGCGCCGTGTGCAGATTCTGCAGCAGATCGGAAGGAGCAAAGATCCGACACCCTGCACCAAGCTGCACAAACTGCATCGCGTAAGCGCGGCCACACTTTCCCATCATGTGAAAGAACTGGAGACGGCTGGGTTGGTGGAGATTCGCCGTGAAGGTAAATTTGCGTGGCTCATTCTGCAGCGTGCCGTGCTGCGGGCGTACCTCGAGAAACTCTCCCGAATCTGAGCAGCACCCGATCCTTCCTCCTCGCCATGCCTCTGGCCACCATCAAAAGTAATTGCAACGTGTACGCTGCCCGCTGAATCTGTATTGCAGACAGTTAGATGACTGTCTAAATGAAAAATCGTCTATTCAGAAAAATTATACGAATTCGCCGCATGTGCCGGCAGTGAAAGGATCAGAAACGATGGGAAAGTTAGATGGCAAGATAGCCGTGATTACAGGAGCCACCTCCGGGATGGCGTTGGCTACAGCCAAGCTCTTCGTGCAAGAAGGCGCCTATGTCTTCATCACGGGGCGGCGCAAGGAGCAGCTGGATCAAGCGCTGAAGACGATTGGGAAGAATGTGACTGGCGTTCAAGCCGACTCTTCCAAACTCGCTGATTTGGATCGGTTGTACGACACGGTGAAGAAGGAGAAAGGCAGGATCGACGTTCTCTTCGCCAGCGCCGGTGGTGGAGCGTTTGGGCCGATGGGCAGCATCACGGAAGAGCAGTTCGACATGACCTTTGGATTGAACGTGCGCGGAACGCTGTTCACGGTGCAGAAAGCACTGCCGCTGTTCAGTGACGGTGGTTCGATCATCATGAACGGGTCAGTCGCGGGCGTGAAGGGATTTCCGAACACGTCTATATACAGCGCGAGCAAGGCTGCGGTGCGATCATTCGCGAGGACGTGGACGGTCGAGCTGAAAAATCGAAAGATTCGCGTGAATACGCTCAGTCCGGGGACAATCGATACTCCGATTTTGGACGGCTTAAACCAGGAGGCTCGAGACTTTTTTGTTTCTCTGATTCCGTGGGGGAGGATGGGCCGTCCGGAAGAGATTGCGACGGCGGCGTTGTTCCTGGCGTCGAGCGACTCGAGCTTTGTGACGGGGATTGAGTTGTTCGTGGATGGTGGAGTGGGGCAGATCTAAAAGGTTGCGGCCGACGTTAGCTTAGTGAATGTTGGGCACGAGACACTGCTAGATCCACGAGATGCAGATCCCTCGCTACGCTCGTGATGACAACAGAAGCAAACACCCCACGAGATGCAGATCCCTCGCTACGCTCGTGATGACAACAGAAGCAAATACCCCATACGAGATGCAGATCCCTCGCTACGCTCGTGATGACAAAAACAACAAATCCATTCAAGCAGAAAGAAGGCTTGGATGATGGCCCTGTTCCTACCGCAGAATTGCGTTGGCGATGTTCACCCACGCCGGGGCTGCCGTGATGTACAGGTGCATGGCGAAGGTTTGGGCCACGATCAGTGCCGGCAGCGCGTAGAGATATATCGGATGAACGCGGCGGCTTACGATCAGATCGCGCGCGATCGCGACCACGATCAACAGATCCACGCCGGCGTAGAACCAATGATCGGAGAAAGCGTGGATCGGGAAGCGCCCGAACGCGGCGGACGTAAGGAGACAGGTCGCGAGCAGCATGAGGCGGCGATGATACTCGGGCTTCCTGCGCCAATAGATTGCCAGGGCGAATACGATGGTAAAAACAGTGAGATCGATGAAAGGGACGATGAGGAACGCTGCGGCACCAGTCGCGTGATGGTAGCGGATTTCGTAACGACTCATGATGATGGCGGTGCTGATGCCGACGATGACGATTGCGGCTCCCATAGCCGCGCCGAACCAGCCGAGGTTGCGGTGCACGCGCACATTGCGCGTCCGGATGAGCGCGGACTGAAGAATGAAGAACAGGAGCCAGCCAGAAAAGAGCGCGCCATGCACCCAGAGAATCCACGGGCGCGGCAGATCGGGATGGAAGAGGTTCGCGTTGACCGTGTGGCTGAAACCGTAGATCACGACGGCAGTGATCAGCAGCGACATGAAGAAGTAGAAATACTGATCCCCTGAAACGGCACGCCTGGTCGTCATGAGGCCTCGATGGACAGAGTGAGAGTTGAGTGCGCGGATTCTAACAGAAACTCGCTGGATTTCGTTGACAGGCGTACAAAGACTGGCTATGCTCCGCGACACAGGGGCGATGATAGTGGTTCACTTCCTGGTTTGATCTTCAATACAGCAATTTTTCTCATTCCATAGTTTTGGTACGAACAGAGCTGTAGATCCGCGGACCTGCAGGACGGATGCGAATGAAACTCGCCTCGTCTGTTGCGACAAAACTTGCCACTGTACCGTTGATCTTTGCTGTTCTTGTGAGCTTGCCAGCGACGGGTTTCGCGCAAGCGAACTCCGTGTTGCGCACCTATCCCGCCAGCAACTGGACTACACAGATATTTCTTTGTGACAACAGACTGGCAGTGAGCGAGTGCAAGATCGAGGTCGAGATTCTGAAGACGCATCTGCAGGCGTTTCCCGTTGGTCAACTCGGCGCATGGACGTGGGTGCTGGTCCGATCGGACCGATGGAAGGACCTCGGACTGGATGCGGAGTCGCCTGCTTACACTGCCATCGAAGAACGACTGACGCTGATCGACGAGTCGATGCTGGCGGAGAAGAATGCGATTCGAACCGAAGAACTGATGCGCAAGTTCGAGCTACCCTTGCCGGAACTCGTGGATTTCGCGGTCACTCATGAGATGGGTCACGCATTGTGCGGGTTCAGGGACGAAGGCCGGGCCGACGCGGTCGCCAGACGATTGCGCGAAGGAAAACTTCCTTATTGCTCAATTCCGGTGAAGTTGCGTGAGAAATTTCCGGTGAAGGTGCAAGCCGATGTTTGGGGCGGCACGACGCAGGAAGCAGTGGTGGCGGCGAGCAAGTGAGGGGCGAAGGCGGAAATTGGAAAGGGGAGTCGGTCGACCACCCCAAGCAGCCGAAGAACTTGAGATTAATGATCGTCGGCGAACTGAACTGAAGATGCGATTTTCAGGACCTGTTGTTCAGTTGCCGCCGTGATATCGAACGAGAGGAAGTAGCCCTTCCGGGTGGTAGTGAAAAGCCCGATGAAATGATTGGCATTGGGGCCATCTGGCTGCTTCAGAATCGAGCCAGCGAACTGAACGCCCGAGATGATGAATGGAAAATCTTGGCGACTTTTCTTTGCACCCTCGCGCTCCGATGCGAAGCTCAGAATTCCCAAATATTGCGACTGTAGTTTGATAGTCGGATATTTAGAGATAGGATCGGCCGAAATCAGCAGAGCGTAGCGGTCGCTGCGCGTGGAGTTGGTCGCGACCGCCTCGACCAGCCGTATTGCTGATCCGCGATTTGCCGATAGCGGGGGAGTAGCAAGGTCAGCCCCATCGGCAGTAAATGTGATCCCAAAGTAGTCGTTGCGATAGCGGGTGCCGTCGATGACGGCAGCTCTGAGCGCACGAGAAATATCAGTCGATGGAGGCTCCTTCATCTCGGAAGGAATTTCGTCCGGGCTGGCGTTCGCGTTTTCCCCCATCAGAAAATCGCTGTTGTCTCCACGCCAAAAGTCGCGGTAGATCGTCATTGAGCCGGCGATGGGCTTTCCGTCGAGTTGAATGGGCTGAAATACTTGCTGACGTATTGCAGTGGTAGCCTCCTCGTTCAGCGTAGGGTCAGTGCTCTTGAGGACGTTGACCTCGCAAACGTAACCGGTATCACTCAGGGAAATGAGCATGGTGACGGTGCCCGCGTAGTGCACAGCGGCAAACGGCGCGCTGGGAACCGTACGCCCGGATGCTTGAACAGAGGATGATTTCAGCGGCGGAGGGCACGTGCCTTTTCCATTTCCAGGGATTGCCGCGTCCTGTGCAGCAGCCACTGCCACCGCCGTCAGCAGAAGAATTGTTGCGAAGCGTAACGCCATCGCGCGGGATTATAGCAATCCGGCATAGGAGGCAGCCGTACCACGTAAGCCCAGGCAGCTCGGACCGCCCGCTCCACACTGCTCTTGCTCAAATCATGCAACTTACGCGATAATAACGGTTTGCACCCTGAAGCCTGAGGGCTTTGGTGTGTCCCGGATCGTTCTGATCGTCCCGTCATGTCGGGGATGAGATCTCATCCGAGCGGACTGGTTTCGGCGCCTCGCTTGAACCGCCGTACAACTCACAGAAAAGGAATCAGTTAACGTGTTAATGATTCGACTGGCGCGCGTAGGTGCGCGCAAGCAACCGTACTATCGTGTGGTCGTAATTGAAAAAGAACGCGCGCGCAATGGCCGCGCCATTGAGATTGTGGGCCAGTACAATCCGCGGACGACGCCGGGGACCGTGAACCTGGTGCGCGATCGGATTGACTATTGGGTTAGCAAGGGCGCGCAGGTGTCTGACCGCGTGAAGAAGCTGATTGAGAAGGCTCCAGCGGCGACGACAGCCGCGTAAACGAAATAGGTAATCGGGTAATTGGTAACAGGTAATTGAAAACCAACTGTCCCACTCAAGCCAAAAGAAGGCTTGAATGGGCCACCCAAGAACATGGGCCACCCGAAGACCTGGACATCCGAGAGTTGTGGTGGACTGACGTGCAAGGAGAACACCCAATGAGCGAACCCTCGGCGATTGCTGCCAAGGCTGATCCGAAAGCGTTGGTGGAGCAGATTGCGAAGGCGCTGGTAAGCGATCCGGAAGAAGTCTCGGTAGAGAGCTTCGACGAGGATGGCGAGACGGTGCTGGAGTTGCGCGTGTCCCCGCAGAGCGTGGGTAAGATCATCGGCCGGTCGGGACGCACAGTGCGTGCGATTCGTGCACTGGTCAGTGCGGTGAGCGAGAAACTGGATCACCGCTATACGCTGGATGTGATCGAGTAAAGAAATAGGTAATCGGGTAATTGGTAACAGGTAATTGAAGACCCGAGAACCGCAGCTTTCGTTGAGTCTTGCTTGCGAAGAGGGGGACTGGTGGGTGAAGCGATTTCACCTCAGCGCAAAGAAGGCGAGTTCGTAACGCTGGCGCAGGTAGCGAAGACGCAAGGTCGCCACGGAGAAGTGGCCGCTGTTCTGTTCAGCGATTTTCCCGAGCGCTTCGCCGAGCGGCGTCGGGTGTTCGCGCTGAATTCGCAAGGCGATCGGCGGCAGTTGGAGTTGGAAGGTTTCTGGCCGCACAAAGGGCGTATCGTCCTGAAGTTTGCGGGCGTAGATTCGATCAGCGAAGCAGAAGGGCTGATCGGCAGCGAGATACAGATTCCGGCGAGTGAGCGCGCCGAGTTGGAAGAGGGCGCGAATTACATTTCCGATCTCGTGGGCTGCGCGGTAATAGCAACGGTGGCGGGAATCGCTGGAGAAAAGCCCGAGCGGAATTTAGGCCCGCTGAAGGCAGTGCAGTTCGGTGCCGGTGAAGCTGCGTTGCTGGTGATTGGCGAAGGCCGCCAGGAATTATTGATTCCGTACGCGACGGAATTTGTGAAGCGCGTTGATGTCGAGCATAAACGGATAGAGTTGTTGCTGCCCGAGGGGATGCTTGAGATCAACGGGCCGCTGACGGCGGAAGAGAAGAAGCAGACCAGTAGTTAGTCGATGGTCGGTAGTCGTTCGCGGGTTTTGCTAACGGCCAACGACTAAGGACCACCGACATGAATTTCGAAATACTGACGATCTTTCCGGATTTCTTTCGCGGGCCGCTGGATTACGGAATTGTGCGGCGGGCGCGGGAAACTGGGCTCGTTGGAGTCGGGATTCACGACCTGCGGTCGTTTACGAAAGACAAGCACCGCACGGTAGATGACCGCCCATTTGGCGGCGGCGAGGGCATGGTGCTCAAGCCGGAACCGATCTTTGAATGCGTGGAGTCGCTGGGAGTCGCGGCGCGGGAACAGCGCGTGAGCGGCGAGGCGAAAGAGACCGTGATCCTGCTGTCGCCGCAGGGACAGACGTTCGATCAGGCGATGGCGACGGAGTTCGCGGCTCTCGAAAGAATGGTCCTGATCTGCGGACGCTACGAAGGCGTGGATGAGCGTGTTGCCGAGCACCTCGCCGATCGTGAAGTTTCCGTTGGAAACTTCGTGCTGAGCGGCGGAGAGTTGGGAGCGGCGTTGATCGTAGATGCGGTGACGCGACTGGTCCCCGGAGCATTGGGGAACGAGGCGTCGTCGAAGCAGGAATCGTTCACCGAAGCGGTGGCGAAACTGGATCCGGATCTTCCGAATTCGACGTGCGGCTCGGGCGGGCTGCTGGACTATCCGCACTACACGCGTCCGGCGGAATATCGCGGGATGCCGGTGCCGGAAGAAGTGGTTTCCGGCAACCACGAACAGATTCGCCGATGGCGCCGGCAGAAGGCGCTGGCGAAAACATTGCACAACCGGCCCGATCTGCTGCAGCGGGTGGAGTTGAGCGCGGAAGACAGGAAGTTGCTGGCGCAGATGGAGCGCGAGCGGAAGTAAAGATTCGAGCGCAGATTCGATCTGCGCGGCGCTGGGCGAAATCCCCGGCAGACATTCGATTGGAAGGAAAAGAATATGTCGTCATCACCGATTATCCAGAAACTGCTGGCGAAGGCGCAGCGCAGCGATGTGCCGGCCTTCAAGCCGGGGGATACCGTTCGCGTTCAGGTAAAGATCAAGGAAGGCGATAAAGAGCGCCTGCAGGCGTTTGAAGGCGTCGTGATCAAGAAGACCGCCGGTCTGCAGCCGAGCTTTACCGTTCGCAAGATCAGCTTTGGCCAGGGCGTGGAGCGCATCTTCCCAATTCACTCCAAAGTTGTGGACAAAGTGGAAGTGGTTCGTTCGGCGAAAGTACGGCGCGCGAAGCTGTATTATCTGCGCGGCCTGCGCGGCAAAGCTGCCCGCCTGAAGGAACTGGATACCCGCACCACCGTCCAGTAAGCTCCGGCTCACGATTTGAACTTCGCCCCGCGCACATGTCATTGCGTGTGCCCGGGGCGTGGTGTTTTTGGACTTCCTCTCATTCCCGTTTCGATCTTCCTCTCGCGTTACCAAGGTCACCTTTCCGGTAACTTCTTCTACGCAAATCGAGCGAATCGCCCATAAAATCGAAGCTCGTTTTGCGAGGTAAGTATGAAGCGGTGGTGGTTGCTGGTTTTCATAGCGATTTGCATTCTTAACGCATTCGGCGAGACACATACCGGCTGGCAGACAGGGAAAGTGCTGAGCTTCGATTCGCGGGAGTGGACAACTCCCTCAACATGGGGTGATGGGACGCAGACACGACTCACCTGCCGGCTGGTCTTGAGCGCAGGCGAGGTGACCTATGTGCTGCAGCGCGACAGTCCGCGGGAGAAGCCTCCGAAGCTGGAAGTGGGCGCGGCCGTCAAGTTCATATTCGATCACGAGGACCTGATGGTTCGCGACGCTACCGGCCGGGAATTCCGGATGAGAGTCGTAAAGCAGGGCAGCGGCGCAGGAGTGGCCGTGGCGGCTGCAAGTACGCCGCAGGATTCGCCGCCTCCGGTGAAGGCCAGCGACGGGCAGACGGTGCTGGATGTGAGATCGAATCCGTCGGGCGCGGAGATCTACCTGAATAATGTACTCGTGGGACACACTCCGGCGTTACTTCCTGTAGAGAAGGGCAACTACCTTATTCGAATCCAGAAGGAAACGTATATGGCGTGGCAACAGGAGGCGATCATCGCCGGGGAAAAGATGAAGTTTTACGCCGAACTGACGCAACAGGACGTGATTCTTTCTGAGCCGCGAGGCGGTTCGGTGGCGGCAGCGGCAGCAGCGAGCAAGAAGCAGGAATAGGCAGAATTGATGCTTGAGTAATCGATCTAACCCTCCGCCAAAAGCGGGCGAAAGGGTTGCCCACCCGGCCAACGGGACAAAACCTGATGTGGAAGAAAAACATGAATATCGAAGAAGTAGCTCAACTCATTGAACGCTTCTTGGAAGGACGGAGTCTATATCCTCAGGAATGGAATGATTTTGTCGATACTGTGCAAGACGACAGCGTCGTAGAGAATTACAGGCGACAATGCCGGGTACTAGACCCTCTTGTAAACCGTCCCGGAGTGCCCGATCCAGATGTAGTCGCCCGCCTGCAAGGGATTATTAAGTGCTTGCGATCAGGCAGAATCTAGCAGGTTGCTGCTGAAAAACTGATCCGGTGGAAACGCCAAGGCGGGCGAAATACTGGGTCACCGCCGAGCAAGAAGCAATAGGTAATCGGGAAATAGGTAATAGGTAATCGAAAAGCAACGGCTTCGTCCCTTGGGGCCTGGTTATCAGTCAAACGCAGCTCTATCCCGCTCGAGGGCGAGCGGGCTCCATCTTCTTTTCCTAGTACATGTACGGATTCCTGTTGGGCCGTTGGCCTACCGGTTTTTGTGTCCATTTGCGCCAATGCGATGATTGGGCTGGCGAGGTGGACGGTGATTCGCAAGCTAGCTCTTGCTGTGGCATTGGCTGCTCTTCTGATTTGGACGGCCTGCGGTGGAAGTACTGCGGGTGGAAGTTCGACTAATCCGCCGGGAACGGTGCCGACACCTACGCCCACGCCCGTTCCAACGCCGACACCTACACCGGCTCCACCCCAGACACCCAGCGCATGTGCCGCTATGACAACAGGCCAACTTTCCAGCTTGAATGGATTCCGGCCGTTTGCAACGGACAGCCCGTGGAATACGGACATCTCGCAGTCGCCGGTCGATGCGAATTCGACGGCAATCATCAACTACATCGGGTCAACGACCGGGCTGCATGCGGACTTCGGCTCCGGGCTTTACAACGGTTCAAACATGGGCATCCCGTATGTGATCGTGGATGGAACGCAGGCGGGCGTGAACATCACCGCGCAATATTCGGATGAAAGCGATCCCGGACCGATGCCAGTGCCTGCGAATGCATTGATCGAAGGATATCCGAATCCGGGGAGCGGCGACCGGCATGTGCTGGTGCTCGACAGCGCGAATTGTTTTCTCTATGAGCTATACAGTTCGTATCCGAACGCGGACGGCAGCTGGAGCACCGGATCGGCAGCAGTGTGGGATCTGCTGAGCAACGAACAGCGCCCGTGGACGTGGACTTCGGCAGATGCCGCGGGATTGCCGATATTTCCGGGGTTAATCCGCTATGACGAGGTCGCCGCGGGACAGATTCAACACGCGATCCGCTTCACGCTGCAGAATAGCCGCGCCGCGTTTGTGCCTCCGGCATCACACTTGGCGGCAACAACGAGCAATGCGAATGCGGCTCCGATGGGCATGCGTATGCGGCTGAAGGCGAGCTTCGATGTGTCAGGGTATTCGGCGACGAACCAGGTGATCCTGAACGCGATGAAGAAATACGGAATTATCATGGCCGATAACGGCAGCTCGATGTACATCAGTGGCGCGCCCGATTCGCGTTGGGACAACAGCGATCTGCATAACCTGGGAAATGTTACGGCAGGAAATTTTGAAGTGGTGCAGATGAACCCGATTTACACGAGCGCCAATGTGCCGCAAGGCGCGGCGCCGACGATCAGCAGCTTCACGGCTTCGTCGACCACGGTGAGCGCGGGAACGCAAGTAACATTGAGTTGGTCGGTAGCGAATGGCGAGTACGTTATCATTTCGCCGCAAGTGGGAGCAGTGCGCGGCACGAGCGTGACGGTGACGCCGAGCGCGACGACGACGTTTACGCTGTATGCGACGAATCAGTATGGGCAGACGACGGCGACGGTCACGGTGACGGTGAAGTAGGTCCGTCACTCACCCAAGCCAAAAGAGGGCTAGGGTGGGGCACCCGTAAACCATTCCCGATCCTGTAAAGTTTTTTGGTGCGATAGGGTTCCCTCGCTGCGCTCGGGATGACAGGTGAAGTTTTGTGTGAACCTGGAGTCTCGTGTCAGTTGGCGGCCGTTCAAGCGGAGCGCTCACCCACCCAAGCCAAAAGAGGGCTAGGGTGGGGCACCCGTAAACCATCCCCGATCCTGTAAAGTTTTTGGTGCGATAGGGTTCCCTCGCTGCGCTCGGGATGACAGGTGAAGTCTTGTGGTGAGCCTGAAATCTCGTGTCAGTCGGCAGCCGTTCAAGCGGAGCGCTCACCCATCCAAGCCAAAGGAAGGCTAGGATGGGGCCCCCGTAAACCATCCCCGATCCTGTAAAGTTTTTGGTGCGATAGGGTTCCCTCGCTGCGCTCGGGATGACAGGTGAAGTCTTGTGGTGAGCCTGAAATCTCGTGTCAGTCGGCAGCCGTTCAAGCGGAGCGCTCACCCATCCAAGCCAAAGGAAGGCTAGGATGGGGCCCCCGTAAACCATTCTCGATCCTGTAAAGTTTTTGGTGCGATAGGGTTCCCTCGCTGCGCTCGGGATGACAGGTGAAGTTTTGTGGTGAACGTTAAGTCCTGTTGTTAGCGCCAGCGATTCTGTGCAGTGATCGCTTCCATATCTTCCTTCCGATTCGTTTTCCCAATTCACAACTTGTATGATGTTGCGCGCGAACGCTAATCTACTTTCGCGTTTCGCATAGACGAATTCGTTCCTCCGTCCAAGGAGCTTCATGATTCAGCAGACAGCTGCTGTGCGACGCGCTCTTCTCTTCCTTTCATTCCTTTCAATTTTCATACTGAGCCTGATGGCACAGGCACAGACACCGGTCACAAATAATCCGCCGTATTACGGTCCATACAACGCGGTGTTTCTGCCGGATGGCGATGGTCTGACGAAGTCGCTGGTGAAAGAAGACACGGTAGTCCAGGCGGACTCGCCGTGGTCGCTGTATGCGTGGGTGCGGATCGAAGAGCAGCCAAAAGCGATGACGTTGGTCGCGGGCTTGGGGGATCCGGGCGAGGAGTATCCGCGGTATCTGGCGTACGACGGTAGCAAGCTGTCACTGTGGATGGGGAAAGACAATAGTTTGGCGGGCGCGGCGACGCTTGCGACGGGGAAGTGGCATCTGATTGCGGCGACTTTCGATGGCAGTGACTTCCATTTGTACAGCGACGGAGCGCAGGTTGCGGCAGGCAAGCTCGAATTGGGGAGCGTGAGTCCGGTGCTGATGATGGCGCCGCCGGTAGCACCTCCATCAATCGCAATTCCGGAATCATTGCGGGCGCTGTTGCCTTCGTCGGCGCAGAATGCCGGGGCGCCGCCGGAGCCAGTATCGCTCACGTGGCAGCACTTTGGCGGAAAGATCGCGGGTCTGACGCTAACGCGCAGTGCGTTGAGCGCGGCAGAGATCAAGAAGCTGAATGACGCTCCGGAAGATTTCTCGCTGGCTGTCTTCGAGGAGGGCTCGAAGTCGTGGGGCGTGCAGACGCGCGGGCAGGCAGGATATCGCGCGCCGCAGGACCCAGCGACGATGCCGCGCAGCAAGGCGCCATTCTCCAAGCCAGTGGCGGTAAAGCCGCCGGCCATACCGGTGTTGCAGGAGTCAGGGAAGAATGAGTGGACGATCAACGGCTGGATGTTGCAGGAAGCGCCGAAGGTGTCGGCCGATGCGGCGCAAATTGCACAGCCCGGATTCAGCCCACACGATTGGATGATTGCCACGGTGCCGGGAACGGTGCTGACCACGATGATCGATCGCGGTGTGTATCCCGATCCGGATTATGGACTGAATAATCTCGCGATCCCCGAGAGCTTGAACAAGCAGGATTACTGGTATCGCAGCGAGTTCAAGGGGCCGAAGACCGGAAATGGACAGCGGCTGACGCTCACATTCGACGGAATCAATTACAAAGCTGACGTCTGGCTGAATGGACAAGAGTTGGGCACGATCACTGGCGCGTTCATTCGTGGGGTATTCGATGTCACCAACGTGATGAAGCCGGGGCAGACAAATGTGATCGCGGTGCGCATTTCGCCGCCACCGCATCCGGGAATTCCGCATGAGCAGTCGATCAATGGCGGACCGGGCGAGAATGGCGGCATCATGTGCCTGGACGGACCCACGTTTGTGGCGACGGAAGGCTGGGACTGGATTCCCGCGATTCGCGATCGCGACAGCGGCCTCTGGCAGAAGGTGGTGCTGAAGGCAACAGGTTCCGTGAAGATCGGCGATGCGCAGGTGGTGACGTCACTGCCGCTGCCGGACACGAGCAAAGCCGATGTGGAGATCACGGTTCCGCTGGAGAACGGTGGCGATACGCCGGTGAGCGGAACATTGACGGCCTCATTCGATCAAACGACGGTCACGAAGAATGTGACGGTGGCTCCAGGTGGGACCGCCGTGAAACTGACACCGGCGGAGTTCTCGCAGTTGACGGTGCAGAATCCGCGGCTGTGGTGGCCGAACGGGTACGGTAAGCAGGAACTCTACACGTTGAAGCTTTCGTTTTCGGAAAACGGGCAGGAGTCGGATGCGAAGCCTGTGCGCTTTGGCATACGCGAGATCACGTATGAGCTGAGCCTGTTCGATCAGACCGGACATTTGCAGAGAGTGGAGTATTCGCCAACAAAGGCTCGCTCGCTGAACGAGCGAGTGGTGAATGTGACGCATGCGGGGATGATCGAGACGCCGTCGAAGGATCCGATCCCGGCTGGAATTCCGGAAGAATACAAGGAGTACTTCAAGTGGTGGGCGGCATCGCTGATGCCGGGGATGGAGTCTTCTGCGGCGCTGATGCCGGGGACCGACCCGGAGGCCGCACCTTACCTGGTGATCAAGGTGAATGGCGTGAAAATCGCCTGCCGTGGCGGGAATTGGGGCATGGACGATTCGCGCAAGCGAGTCTCACGCGAGAAGCTGGAGCCTTACTTCCGTCTGCATCACGATGCGAACCTGAACATCATCCGCAACTGGCAGGGGCAGAACACCGAGGAGACGTTCTACGATCTCGCCGACGAATACGGAATGTTGGTATGGAACGATTTCTGGGAAGCCACGGAGAATTACAACATCGAGGCCGAAGATCCGGCGCTGTTTCTGAAGAATGCGCGCGATGTGATTCTGCGCTTCCGCAATCATCCCTCGATCCTGGTGTGGTGCGGGCGCAATGAAGGCGTTCCGCAACCCGCGATCAACCTGGGCCTGGATGAGTTGACACGCACACTGGACGGGACGCGTTACTACTCACCGAGTTCGAATCGCGTGAACCTACAGGGCAGCGGGCCGTATCGCTACATGGAGCCGCAGTTGTATTACACGATCCTGAACCGCGGATTCTCGGTGGAGACGGGAACGCCGTCGATGTCGACGCTGGAATCGTTCAAGGCATCGATTCCCGAGCAGGATCAATGGCCGATCAGCGATAACTGGGCGTATCACGACTGGCATCAGAGCGGGAACGGCGAAGTGACGCCGTTCATGGCACAGATTCAGTCGGAGTTTGGCGCGCCCACGAGTCTCGAAGATTTCGAGCGCAAAGCGCAAATGCTGAATTACGTGCAGCATCGCGCGATCTTCGAAGGGATGAACGCGCACCTGTGGGCGCCGAATAGCGGACGCTTGCTGTGGATGACGCAGCCGGCGTGGCCGAGCACGATGTGGCAGATATTCAGCTCGGACTACGATACACAGGCATCGTTCTATGGCACGAAGAAGGCATGCGAACCGATCCACGTGCAGCTGGATCTATCGAACGACAACGTGGACGTGGTGAATACGACGGGAGCCGCGCAGGCTGGGCTGACGGTCACGGCAAATGTCTATTCGCTGGATAACAGGCTGCTGCTGCATCGTGAAGAGAAGAAGGATCTGGTGGCGGATGCGGAGGCGAATGCCTTCCAATTGGAACTGGCGCCCTACACGAAGACTGGCATGGTGATCGTGAAGCTGGAGCTGCGGAATGCCGGAGGCCAACTGGTTTCCGACAATCTTTACTGGCTGGGCGAAACGAACTCGCAGTACCGGCAGTTGAATCACCTGGCAGCGGCGACGGTGACGGTGAGCGCAACTTCGAAGCGCGCGGATGCGACAGTACGTGTGCACGTTCAGTTGAAGAATACCGGCAACGATGTGGCGCTAGCGAGCAAGCTGACGCTGCTGAATGCGAGCGGTGCGCGGATTCTTCCGGCGTACTACAGCGATAACTACGTTTCATTGCTGCCGGGAGAATCGAAGGAGATCGACATCGAGTATCCGGCATCGGCGGGGACGGGAGCGGCGCAGATAGCGATTCGCGGATGGAATGCGACTCCGCAGAAGGTGGCTGTGCAGTAGGGCAACATTCGCCGCAGAGGACGCAGAGCGCGGACAGGAGTGTCCGCGCCACACAAGCCAAACTTGTGTGGTGAAAAGGCCCTAGCAACCGAGGCGGGATTTGAAATCGCGGGCGCGGTCGCGGGAGACAGTGAGGTCGGTTCCTTTCGCGTCGCGCAGGCGAACGTTGAGTCCCCCGCCGGGGAGTACGGCCACTTCCTTGATCCACGCAACATTGACCATCGTGCTGCGATGGATGCGCAGAAACTTCTTCGGATCAAGCTTCTCTTCGAGATCGGCAATGGTGTGGTCGACGCAGTAAGCTTTGCCATCGGCGACTGCGTAGGTGAGCTTTTCTTCCGCGTAGAAATGTGTGACTCGCGCTAGGTCGATAAACCACAATCGCTCACCGAGGCGCGATGCGATCCGGTCGAGATACTGGGGTTGCTGTTTGCGCAGGGAATCGGCAAGAGAGCTAATGAGAGCGTGCAAGTCAGGATGCGATGGCGGTCCATTCCCGCGCAGGCTGTCGATTTTGTTGAGAGAACGCGCGAGCTGTTCGGGATCGATAGGCTTGAGCAGGTAGTCAACGGAGTTCACGGCGAAAGCCTTGAGCGCGTATTGATCGTAAGCTGTAGTGAAGATCACCAGCGGCTGAATGGGCACGCGCGAGAGGACTTCAAAGCCGTTCAGACGCGGCATCTGGATATCAAGGAAGAGGAGGTCGACCGGAGTGGAGGTTAACGCGGTGACGGCTTCTTCGGGCTCAGTGGTGCTGCCGACAACTTCAACGCGATCCGATTGAGCAAGCAGGCGGCGCAGGCGCTCAAGGGCGAGCGGTTCGTCATCCACGAGATAGGCGCGTAGTTTCATGAGCGTGGCAAGATCATTTGTACAACGCAGCGGCCTTCGCAGCGTGTGACGTTTAACCGGGCACGGTCGCCGAAGAGTGCGTCCAGGCGTCCGACCAGATTGTCGAGGCCGTGTCCGGCAGGCAGATCAGCCAGGTCGAATCCGGGACCGCTGTCTGAGACTTCGACGTGCAGATCGCCATTTTGCGCGAAGGCGGTCACACGAAGGTCTCCGCCGCCTTTCTGCGGAGTGATTCCATACTTGACTGCATTTTCGACGAGAGATTGAATCGCCAACGGAGGCACCTTCACTTCTTTTAGTTCAGGAGGAATCTCAACTGCTCCGTGCAGTTTGGTTCCGAAGCGAATCTTCTCGATGTCGAGATAGTTCTCGACGATCGCCAGCTCCTGCTCGAGCGGGATCAGGGACTGGTTGCTGCTATCGAGTGAAGCGCGCAGCAGTGCGGCAAGACGGCCAACAATCTGCTCGGCACGGATCGGATCGTGGGGGATCAGTGAACTGATGGAGTTCAGGGTGTTGAAGAGAAAGTGCGGATGAATACGCGATTCCAGCCAGCGGAGCCGTGCTTCGACTTCCAGTTTGCGTGTGCGTTCCTCAGCAATTTCCTTTTCGTGGAGCTTCTGTTCGGTTTCGCGCAGGCGTTCGCGAAGAGATCCATAGAAGAACGCCCCCGAGCCGAAGACTACAGAAAAGAGCACACCAAAGCGGACGTTGTAGTAGTAGTCACGCCAGAACGTTTCTACGGAACCACGGTGCAGTAAAACCAGAAAGCCCTGTGCCAGCAGGCAACCGGCGGCGGTAAATAGAGCGAAGGTCGGGAGCAGCAAAGGCACGATTAGCCATTTACGCCGCGCCAGGCGGTCCAGCACGGGAGGGAGAAGAGCAACGGCGGGAATGCCGGCCGTATTCGCGAAAATCAGCGCGTAGACCAGCATGCGGAGCAATTCTTTCCCGCCGGAGACATGGTTCATCATCGCCACCAGCAGCACCACGAAGAGTACCGTCAGGTAGATGAGAACCAGCGACAACTTCCATTTGCGTTCGATGCGAGGCATGGTGACCTACTTCGTTATTGGTTCGAAGGTGCCAGTGCGGACAACGTCCATGACCTGCATAGGCTGGCCAGGCAGAGTCAGCTCGCCCAACACATCTTCGTACAACGTGGCGGATTCAATCTGCCTGGTTGCGAGCGAAACCCAGAGCAGTCCCCAGTAATTGCTGCGGCCTTTCAAGAGCAAGCCTCCGTTGGAAATGTCCAGAGGATTGAAGAAAGCACGATACTCGATCACGGCGCAGTCCTGTCCATTCTTTTGTGAGCGGCCGGTCCAGACGAGCACGACGTCGCTATTCTTGAAATTGCCGACGCCGGGCATATTTGTGTTCTGGTTGGTGATGTAGTGGAAGGGCTCGTTCAGTTTCAGATGAGCGAACTGCTCCTGGCCGAAGAGTTCAAACATGCCGGTATCCCAAACCAGGTTGCGTTCCATTACAGCCGTGGGCGGGAATGCCTTGAAGAAGTCGGGCTTCATGGTGTCCTGAAGGCCATTGCGGTAACGGAAGCCTTCCATGAAGTCGCGCTTCTCGGCTGCCGGGAAGGGATCGGTGGCGCTGTTCACGGTCGCGTCGGTTACGTTTTTCCAAACCACGTCGCCGCCCGGAAGGCCACGAGTGTATTCGCCGGTAAGACGCTGACGGCGGACGATCTCGCCACGGGTGTTAGCGGTGTTGTAGTCGACAACGAACCGATACGTGCGGGGACCGTTGTCTTTTACGGATGTGTCCTGCGGGAGAGACCAGGTTTGAGCCATGAGACTGGCGGCGAGAAACGGAATAGTGCCAAGAATTTGAATTGCAGTGCGTAGGGTGATCATAAGAACGTCCTCCTGCAGGCAGTGTCGAGGATACGGGATGCTGGGGCACGCGCTCCGTGACGGAAGGCCGGAATAGTGGACGAATGGTGGGTTGGAGGCGATGAGCGACGCGGGGGGAGCTGGTAGCTGGTAGCTTCACGTGGTATAGCCGACTGTGATTGGACGCGATGCAATCGAGACTCCCCCACCAAGGGCGGAGCAAGAGACTCCTGCTAGTCGAAAGTTTTCGTTGCAATAGGGTTCCCTCGCTGCGCTCGGGATGACAAGTGAAGTTTTGTGGTGAGCCAGGGATCTTGTGCCAGTGGGAGGCCTTCCAACAGAGGCCGCTCACCCACCCAATCCAACAGAGGACGAGGGCGGAGCAAGTGACTCCTGCTAGTCGAAAGTTTTCGTTGCAATAGGGTTCCCTCGCTGCGCTCGGGATGACAGGTGAAGTTTTGTGGTGAGCCAGGGATGCATGCCGCACATGTTCGCTTTTGGGACGAGATGAAAAGAATCGGAGACCAGTCGAGTCACAAGAGAATGACATTCGTCCCAGGCGCTCGTCTAACCTACACAAATGAAAACCTCTCGCTTGCTAGTCACTCTCCTGCTATGCGGTGCGGCGATGGCGCAGGATGCGTGGATGTTTCGCGGCAATCCGCAGCATACCGGCGTTTACGAAACGCAGCCGCTTATGGCATTCAAACAGATTCAATGGAAATTTCAGGCTGGCGGGCAAATCGCTTCGTCGCCCGCGGTGGTGAAAGACACAGTCTATTTCGGCAGTCTTGATAACAATTTTTATGCGGTGAATCGGAGCACGGGCACCTTGAAGTGGAAGTTCGAAACCAAGAGCCGAGTGGCATCGTCGCCCGCGGTTGCGGATGGCGTGGTGTACTTCGGCAGCTTCGATGGCAGCTTCTATGCGGTCGACGCGGCAACAGGCAAACAGAATTGGAAATTCGATACCAGCGGTGAGCGCCGCTTTATAGGAAAGCACCTGCATGGCGCGCTTCCCGTCGCCGAAAGCATGCCAGATCCATGGGACTGTTATCTCTCTTCGCCACTGGTTTATGGAGGAGCAGTCTACTTCGGCAGCGGTGACGGGAACGTCTATGCGCTCGATGCGAAGAGCGGCGCGCTGAAGTGGAAATTTCAGGCTGGCGATGTGGTGCATGCTTCGCCAGCGATCGCGGATGGCAAGCTCTTCGTCGGGAGTTGGGATAGCTACTTCTACGCGATTGACGCGGCGAGCGGCAAAGAAGTGTGGAGATTCAAGACAGGTGAGGATCCAGAGATACACAACCAAGTCGGAATCCAGTCATCGGCCGCAGTGGTCGATGGAGTCGTGTATTTCGGATGCCGTGACTCGAACCTGTATGCGGTGGACGCGAAAACCGGCCAGAAGAAATGGGCCTTCAACAATAAAGGATCGTGGGTCATCGGGTCGCCTGCGGTACGCGACGGGAAAGTGTATTTTTCCACTTCGGACTCAGGAGCGCTTTATGCACTGGATGCGAAGACGGGAACGGGACCTCAAATCTTCAGCTCGAACAAGTGGCCGATGTTTTCGTCCCCTGCGCTGGTGGGAAGCATGCTGTACATCGGGTCCGACGAAGGCAAGCTGTTCGCGGTTGATCTGACGAGCCAGAAAGAAGCGTGGATGTTCCAGACGGAAGGCTCAAAGCAGATTGGCCCAAAGTACACGAAGCCAGACGGGACACCCAATTACGAAGCGGCGTTCCCAAGCTTCTTCTACGACGATCTGATGGTTGGATACGGCCGGCTAATGAGCGTAGGGGCGATCCGGTCGTCGCCGGTTGTTGCGGACGGCGTGGTCTATGTGGGGAGCATGGACGGAAATTTGTACGCGTTGCAGTAAGTGGAATTGGGTAGCTGGTGACTGGTGGCTAAAAGTCCGGTGAAGTGGAGACTCGCGGGCGAGGGCGCCCGCGCCACTCAGTCGGCGGCGGTCGAGGTTACGGAGGCCGTACCGGTTTCCATGGGGAACAAGACGGTGAACACAGTCCCTTGATTCTTGGGATCCTTTGAGCTGCGCACGCGGATGACGCCGTTATGTTTGCGCGCAATCTCCAAGGAAACCCACAGGCCCAGGCCGGTCCCGGTCGATTCCTTGGTCGTAAAGAAAGGTTCGTAAATCATTTTCTGCGTTGCCTCGTTCATTCCACGTCCAGTATCGGCTACTGTCACCTGGATAGAGCGGCCGAGGTTGGGCGAGGTTATCACTTTCGTGCGGATGCGAAGTTTGCCTCCGGCCAGGCTGGCGTCGAGGGCGTTGCTGACGAGATTCGCGATCACCTGCCGTACTTCGCTGGCATAGCAGAGAAACATATCGTCGGGGGCGTACTCGGTTATCACCTCCACTCCGGCTTGCGCGATGCGCCCGCGGAACAACATCAGAACTGAGTCGGTAAGTTCCCCGGCACTCGCTGTGGAGCGCTGCGAAGGCTGGCGGTGGAAGCGGAGCGTCTGCTTGGCGATTTCAGTGACGCGCGCGAGCTCCTGTTGGGCGATTTTGATGTACTCGTGCCGCCGCGCGTCGTCCTTTTCGCGCTCGATCAGGAAGAGCAGGTTCGTAACGGATTCCAGGGGATTGTTGATCTCGTGCGAGACGGAAGCGGCGAGCCGGCCCACTGCGGCAAGTTTCTCGGACTTGAGCAACGCCTGTTCGATTCGCTTCTTTTCGGTGATGTCGAAGTTCACGCCGGCCATCTGTATCGGATCACCAGCTTCGTCTCTCAAAACGGACCCAATGGCGCGGAACCAGTGTGTCTCCCCATCACTTCGAACGGTGCGAAATTCGCTGTCGTAGCGTCCGGTCTGGATCGCGGAGGCGATGTTCTCTCTGACTCTCTCCCGATCGTCGGGATGCAGTGCGTTTTCAAACACCTTGAACGAATCCAGTTTCGGAACACCCAGGATCTCACCGCTGTTTCCGAGATCAACTACCTCGTTGGTTTTCAAGTCCCAGACCCATGAGCCCATCTGCGCCGCATCGAGGACCATGCGCATCTGCCGCCGGTTCTCATTGATGGTGTCGGCAGCTTTCTTGTGCTCGGTGATATCGATGCCGGTGCCCAGCCACTTTACCTTTCCTTCTGCATCGGTAAAGAGTTCGCAACGGGTAAGAAACCATCGATAAGCACCGTCGGAGTTGCGGCGAGCGCGATATTCAAGCTCGTAGGGCATTCGCAACGCCAGGCTCTCGCCAACGATGGCAAGAACCTGAGCGCGATCTTCCGGATGTATCAATTCCGCAGTTTTACCGGCCTGTATCTCGGCGAACGTCTGGCCGGTGAAGTTCAAGAAATGCTGATTGGCGTAGTCGACCTGGCCGCTTTCGTCGGTTGTCCAGACGTATTGCGACATCGATTCGGCGAGGAAGCGATAGCGTGCCTCGCTCGATCGCAGCGACTCTTCTGATTCCTTGCGACTGGTGATATCGCGTAAGAAGACCGAAATGCCTTCTTCGGTCGGGAAGCAATCAGCCTGCAGCCATGCTTTTAGCGGAGGGTAATAGTGTTCGTAACTGAGCGGGAGCCGTTCCTGCATCACTCGATGCAGGCTGTCCCAAACGACGGAGTCTCTGGTTTCGGGCGCTGTCTCCCAAAGGATGCTTCCCACCGGATCGCGCCCGAGGAGTTCGCGCGAGCGACGGTTAGCCCGGATGCAACGCCACTCGCGGTCATAGATCAGGAACGCGTCCGACATACCGTCGAGAATGGAATTGAGCTTGCGCGATTGCCGACGCTCACGGCTGGCCAGCAGAGTGATGATGGAAGACGTTGCCAGGAACAACACCATCCGCAGGAGGTCAGAGGGCGCGACCGCAAGCTGATGGAGCGGAGGGAAAATGTAGTAGTCGACAAGAACTGTCGAAACAAGCATCGAGAAGATTGCTGGACCAGTACCGGCGAACCAGGCGGAAAGAATTACGGCCCACAGGAACGTGGCAAACGGCGGGGCCAGGGTAATGGCATGCAGTGTACGGTTTAGGAAAAACGCGATCGCGACGAACAGGATCGACAGCGAATACGCTTTGACGGATCGGGCCATATCGAAGGACAACGGCGGCGCCTGTACCATTCTGTCTGTATTCGCGGATAGATGCAAACGCTAGCGACTTCAACGGAAGTTGTAATTCGACTGGCTAGAGCTGGATTTCGAGGCCTTCGTAGGCGGCGCGGACGCTGGGAAAATACTCGGCTGCGTGCTTCACGATGGAATCGATGCAGGCATCGGTATGGTCGGGATCGTGATGGAAGAGGACGAGCTGCTTGGCGCCGCTTTCCATGGCGACGCTGACGGCTTCGCGCCAGTGACTGTGTCCCCAGCCGCGTCGGGTAGCTTCGTACTCTTCGGGAAGATACTGAGCGTCGTAGATCAGCACGTCAGCGCCTTCAGCGAGTTTGCGCACGTTCTTGTCAAAGAGATCGTGGCCCGGCTCGTTGTCGGTGGCGTAAACCAGCACGCCTTCGGGAGTCTCAATGCGAAATCCGAGGCAGCCCTGCGGATGATGGAGCCACTTCGTTTGCAGGGTGCAGTGATCGAACTCCATCTGACCTTCTTCGATACCGAAGAATTGTCGTTTTGCGGCCATCTCGCTCATATCCACCGGGAAGTAGGGATCGGCCATCTGGCCTTCAATCGCGTTTTGCAGGCTGCGATTGCGGCTGGAGGAATGGAAGTAGAACGTGTTGCCGTGGTTCTCGTAAAGCGGGCGGAAAAAGGGAATGCCCTGGATATGGTCCCAGTGAAAATGCGAGATGAAAACATGCGCCTGGATGGGCGTTTGCTGGGCGTGCGAGAGTTGGGAGAGATGCTTGCCGAGAATACGAAATCCGGTACCGCAGTCGAAAACGAACAGACTGCCGGCGATGCGTACCTCGACGCAGGAGGTGTTGCCGCCGTATCGAAGATTCTCTTTTTGAGGAGTGGGCGTGGAACCGCGAACTCCCCAGAATTTCACATGCATCGATTTGCTGGTATGGGACCGGCCGGTGCGGCTAGCCGGAGCGTCACCCAGACTCCTTATCTGCACAAATACCGGTGAATTGCGGAAGTATATGACAGGTAGGGGGGTAATTCGTCCCACGAGAGTACTAGGACCTGGGTACTAAAGTTTGGGGGGTGCTTTTCGATGGTGCACGGGCCTGTAGGCTTTACGGCCACTGGGGTAGTTGGTAGCTAGTGGCGGCCGGATTGCGCCTGCGTTCAACTTATCGGGGCGTAATCAGGCGGCGACGGAAGGTAAGAGCAAAGGCCAGGGAGATGAGGCAGCCTGCGACGGTGCAAATGACAACCGGAATGATGTTCTCGAGCGGGGTTGAGGATGCAATCGGGCCCGCAGTGCAGTGTGCGAGGATGATGAAGATCAAGAGCGCGGAGAACGGCCCCAAAAGAGCGCCCAGGATCGCCGATTCAGCTACCAGTCTGCGAACCGATCGAATACGCCCTGTTCGAGTCTGCAGCCACGCTCCCCCAATTGTTCCGGAGTAAAAGCCCACTACGGCGAAGCACAAGCTGAAGAACAAGATGAGCGGAAGTACTGGAAACGAATGGGGCTGGCGAAATATCGGCGAAATGACTGCCGCGGCGGCCAATCCCACAACCCAGAAGCCAAACACGGCTCCGACAATTGCTGTGGGCAACTGGCGCCGTCTCCGAAAAGAATGCATGCAATACACGAACGCTCCGACGAAGATAACCGTGAACACCGTCAACATTATGGGCGAGAGCAATAAGTGGCCTAAGGGAAATCCAACGCCAGCGTTGGAGCTAAACGACAAACGGACCATCGGGATTAGCCTCCAGCTCATCACCACTACCATGCCAATAAGCGAGGCGATGAAAGTGCTCTTCAAGACATTTCTAATCATGCGAACGCATTGTAGTTTCTTACACGCGTCGCTGCGCAAGATCAGTATTTCTGTTCGAGATTGCTACGGGGTGAGAGGCAATGGCGCGATAGGGTTCCCTCACTGCGTTCGGGATGACAGTCCTCGCTGCGCTCGGACCGCGCAGATCGTGACAGATACATAACGCGCGTTCGGAGTGTGCAACGTCATGTCGTACGCAGTGCCATTTATAATCAACGTTTTCGCGGAACTTTGAATGCTACGTCCTGATTTTAAAGAATTTGAGCGCCTCGCGCGCGATGCCACACTGGTGCCGGTCGCCAAATCGATCAGTGCCGATCTGCTGACGCCGGTCTCTGCCTTCCTGATGTTTGCCGCCGGTGAACCTTATTCTTTCCTGCTCGAATCGGTCGAGGGCGGAGAAAAGGTCGGGCGGTACACGTTTCTCGGAGCGCGTCCTTATATGCGCGTGATCGCGCGGGGCGGCAGCGTCGAGGTGATACGCGGCAAGAAGACCGAGCGGCGGAAATCCGAGCCGATCGCCGTAATCCGCGAACTGCTGCATGCGCACAAGCCGGCGCAGGTCGCTGGACTGCCTCCGTTCACCGGAGGCGCCGTCGGCTTCTTCGCCTACGACATGGTGCGACAGTTCGAACGATTGCCGGAGATCGCGAAGGATGATCTCGATGTTCCCGACTGCGCGCTGATGTTTTTCGATCGCCTGCTGGCGTTCGATCACGTGCGCCACCAGATTCACATCATTGCCTCGGCCGATGTCTCGCGTGAAAAGCCGAAGCAGGCGTACGCGCGCGCGTTGCGGGATATCGAGGCAATCGAAAAGCGGCTGAAGGCAGGACTGAAGCCCGCGCAGATGAAGACCAAGCGCCATGCCGGCAAGCTGAAGATCAAGACGCACACCAGTCGCAAGCAGTACATGCAAGCGGTGAAGGATGGGAAGGAATACATCGCGGCGGGAGATATTTTCCAGGTGGTGCTCTCGCAGCGCATGGACTTCGAGCCAAAGGCGGATCCGTTCACGATTTATCGCGCACTGCGTACGGTGAATCCATCGCCGTATATGTACTTCCTGAGCTTTGGGAAGAATCAGGTATTAGGCTCGTCGCCAGAGATGCTGGTGCGCGTAACCGGGCGAAAACTGGAATATCGCCCGATCGCCGGGACGCGCCCCCGCGGGCGAGACGAGGTGGAAGACCGCCAGCGTGAGCAGGAGTTACGTGCGGACGAAAAAGAACTTGCCGAGCACGTCATGCTTGTCGATCTGGGCCGCAACGACATTGGTCGCGTGAGTGAATACGGCACAGTGAAAGTGCGCGACCTGATGTTTGTCGAACGCTATTCGCACGTGATGCACATCGTGTCGGCGATCGAAGGCGAGTTAAGAAAAGATCTCGACGCGCTGGATGCGTTCGCCGCGTGCTTCCCGGCGGGAACACTGACGGGTGCCCCGAAAGTGCGCGCAATGGAAATCATTGAAGAACTGGAGCCGCTGCGCCGAGGCACATACGGAGGCTCTGTTCTCTATGCGGATTTTGCCGGGAATCTGGATTCTTGTATCGCAATACGAACGTTGCTGATGGACGGCAAGAAGGCGTATTTGCAGGCGGGAGCGGGAATTGTGGCGGACTCGGATCCGGCGAAGGAACACGAGGAGTGCCAGAGTAAGGCGGGAGCGGTTATCAGGGCGGTGGAAGCGGCGAGGAATGGATTGTAGCCAAAGTGGTTAGTGGCTAGTGGTTAGTGATTAGTAAGAACCCCGGGGGCGGTAATGGCGATAAAATCCTATACGGAGTTGGTGGCGTGGCAAAAGTCAGTCGATCTTGTGACAACTGTTTATCGTCTCAGCCAGAAGTTTCCGAAGGAGGAGGTATATGGCTTAACTAGTCAGATAAGGAGAGCAGCGGTCTCGATTCCAAGTAATATCGCTGAAGGGCAAGGCAGACTGTCCACTGGCGAATTCAGGCAGTTTCTGGGACACGCACGCGGTTCGCTGGCGGAAGTGAGGACACAGGTCCACATCGCCGATAGACTTAAGTACATCTCTTCAATCGAAGCTGGTGAGGTGCTGGAATCCTGCAATGAAGTTGGCCGAATACTCAATGGATTGCTAACGGCTATCACTCGAGAAGCTAATCACTAACAACTAATCACTAATCACTGGTTCCTATGATTTTCGTTCTCGACAATTACGATTCGTTTACTTACAACCTGGTCCAATACTTGGGTGAATTGGGGCAGGAAGTGGTGGTGCGTCGCAATGATCAGATTACGGTCGACGAACTGGACGAGATGCGTCCCGAACGCATCCTGGTTTCGCCCGGACCGTGCACGCCGCAAGAGGCTGGGATCAGCATCGATCTGATCAAGCACTTCACCGGGAAGGTGCCAGTGCTGGGGGTTTGTCTGGGTCATCAGGCGCTTGGCGCGGCTTTCGGCGGGAATGTGGTGCGGGCGAAGACGCTGATGCACGGCAAGGTCAGCAAGGTCGAGCATGATGGCCGCACGCTGTTCCAGAACGTGGCTTCGCCAATGCAAGCCACCCGGTATCATTCGCTGATCGTCGCGGAAAAGACCCTTCCCAAAGAGCTGGAAGTGAGCGCGTGGACAACCGAGGCAGACGGGACGCGTGTCATTATGGGCCTGCGCCATCGGACGGAACCGGTCGAGGGAGTTCAGTTCCATCCGGAGAGCGTATTGACCACCGAAGGGCGCAAAATGCTGAAGAATTTCCTGTCGCTTTGATCGTCCGTCCCGGATCAGGAAGCCTGTAATTGTCTATTTACCAAAAAGTTACGGCACAAGAATGTTCGGAAGTAGTGCAGTTAATCTGTTGACAGCTCTCGTACCTTCGCGCAATCCTAAGTGGCTCTTCCACGGAGAATCAGATGGGTATCGAGCCTCAGCAGGAGCAGCGGGCGACGCGCAGGTTTGCCTTGCGGCTGCCCCTCACTGTGAAGTTTCCCGACGGTGGTGAAAAAGAAGCACAGACACGCGACGTCAGCGCGCGAGGAATATCGTTCTACGTAGATAGTCCACTCGCCGAAGGAACGCCGATCGAGTTCACGCTTACCTTACCTCCGGAGATCACTTTGACGGAAAGCATCAAAGTGCATTGCAAGGGACGCGTTGTACGCGTAGAGCCGCAAACTCCAGGACGCATCGGGATCGCGGCGGTGATCGAGCGCTACGAATTTTTGGCGGAATCCTAGGGCCATTCTTCAGCAGCCATCAATAACAAACCGGAAAATCTTTACTCCGTTCGTTGGCCGACATCTTCGCAGCCAGCATGAATAGCTGGTGAAAAGACTGCTGCACGAAACAGAACTGCTGCGGACGGGTTATCCTGTTACAACATGAAGGTTTGCTCATGGATCGTGGCCGCCGGAATTCTCGGCGCCAGCGTAATGGTGCGCGCGCAGAACAATGTGGTCGGAGAGCTCTTCGCGTCCGATGCCAGCGTGCGCGGCTCGGTCCTGCTTGCGGGAACAGGAACAAAGGTTGTAAGCGGTTCCTCGGTGACCGCGGGCGATGCGCCTGCCGTATTCCGGCTCACGCGCGGCGGAGACGTTCGCATATGTCCCGCTACGTCGGTGACGCTGACATCTTCCAGCAGCGGGCGCGAAGTCATGATCGGCATGAGCACTGGGTCGATCGAAGCTCACTACACTCTGGCCCAATCAGCCGATACGATCATGACGCCGGACTTTCGGATTCTGCTGGCGGGGCCGGGGACATTCAATCTTGCGATCAAGGCTGACGATCGCGGGGATGTAGCCGTGCGCGCTCTCGCAGGGAATACAGCTTCGCTGATCGTTTCTGAGCTGAATGGCGATGGGACGTACCAGGTGAAGCCCAGCGAGGAGGTTCTTTTTCACAACGGAAAATTGGCCGATCCCGATCACACCGCGCTGCCCGAGTGCGGCTGCCCTGTGCCGCCGCCAGTGCAACGGGCGGCCATAGAGGCACCCAAGGATGCACCGAAACCGGCCGAAGACAAGAAAGCAGACCCTGCCCCAGTTCCAACGAGACCGGTGGCGGAGCAGCACCTGGAAGCTGCGGTGCCTTTCATATATCAGGCAGGCGATCCGGCGCAGGAGGTCGTGGTCGGCGTGGCGCGACTGCGCCTGACACACGGACCAGTGCTGCCGGGCCGCGTGGTGTTGCCGCCTCCCCCGCCACCTAGGGAATCTGCCTCCGCGTCCCCCGCCGTCAGTCCAAAGAAGGGAGCTGCCACGAGGAGGGGATTTTTCGGCAAAGTGGGAGCATTCTTCGCGGCAATTTTTCACTGAGCGACGACATCTCTGGCCACCCAAAACGGGAGCCGGCATCCTACAGGGTAAGTCCGACGGTATGTCACCCTCGTAACCCGATTGTAAGTAGCTGAGGTTTGTTGCTTTTGCGGAGGCTGTAGCTGTAACGCAGCTAGTAACGGGGGCGTAACTGGTCTTAACCGACAGGTACTAACTTTTTCGGAACCTTTCATTTAAATTACCGTCTATACTCACAGCAAGAAACATGTCCACCCCTGTAGTAACACCTCAACCAGCCCGGAAGCCAATCGCCAAGCGAAAGGCAAAATTGACCGGCGAGCCCGATGTGCAGACGTTGTTTGGCGCAGGAGATGCGTCTTACAGCGTCCAGTCAAAAAGTTTTGCTGCATCATTTGCGCTGCAATCTGTCTTACTTGCGTTCGTGATTTGGGCCAGCACTTGGGTTTGGTCGCATAAAGACGAAATCAAGATACAGATACAGGGGACGGTTACCGATATCAGCCCCTACGTTCTCCCTCCCTCAAAAACTCAAGCGGGCGGCGGTGGTGGTGGCGGGGATCGCGACAAACTGGCGGCCACTAAAGGTGCGCTTCCCAAGAGATCCCTGGAGCAGATCACTCCTCCGGCAGTGGTCTTGCGCAACGATCATCCGAAGCTTGCGGTAGAACCTACGGTCGTGGTGCCCCCGGAGATCAAGTTGCCTTCGTTAGGCACGATGGGCGATCCGATGTCCAAGGTGCTGGGTCCGCCTTCGAATGGAACAGGCGCTGGTGGCGGCATTGGCAGCGGTGAAGGCGGCGGCGTGGGTTCGGGATCAGGACCGGGCGTTGGTCCGGGATATGGCGGTGGCATCGGTGGTGGTGCCTATCGCGTTGGTGGCGGAGTAAGCGCCCCACGCGTTTTGTTCTCGCCGGATCCGGAATATTCGGAAGAGGCACGCAAAGCCAAGTATCAGGGAACGGTAGTTCTGTGGGTTGTAGTTGGTCCAGATGGGCGTCCGCGCGATATTCGCGTACAACGGACACTGGGACTCGGATTGGATGAGAAGGCGATCGAAGCCGTGCGCCAGTGGAAGTTCGATCCTGCGCGCAAGAACGGTCAGCCAGTGGCAGTGCAGATCAACGTGGAAGTGAATTTCAGGCTCTACTGACGTTTCGCGTTTAGCGTTTCAAGTTTCACGAAAAGGCCGAATGAGCATTCGGCCTTTTGCTTTTCAGCGGCGGAGTTTACCGGCGTGAGTTTCGTAGGGCGCGTTTTGTCGCCCAAGCCAGCAAGCCCATTAACGGACCGAAAATCAAGACTCCTAGTATCACCACGGGGGCCCAGAATCGCACTCCGGCGAGGATCCGTTCGTGCAGATCATTGCCTTCCGTAACGAACGCGATCATGAAGAATAGCAACCCAAATACGAAAATACCGAGTAGACCTAGGCCGATTTTTTGCATCGTGCTCATCGGCTTCTCGCCTAGCCTCCGCCACATCTCGGCTTCGTTGTTGACGGTGTTTGGAAACACTATGTTTCGCTGTCGCGCGTTAAGTTCTCGAAGCCACTCGTCACGGCTGTTCTTTTTCATCGCATCAAGATAATGCCACATTGCGGATTTTCAACCCTCTGTTTTGACGCAGGACCATGTGATGCTACGCACAGACGTGTCTAGGCCGCACGACTAACGTTGCCGTCCCATGAGCACCGTAAGGTCGAAACCGAAGGCGCAGAAGTCGGAACTCTCTCCGAATGCTTTTGTCGGATGGAAAAAAGCCCCAACGGAAACTGAAGTGGCGGCCGCAATTGGCGCCGACAAAACGCTGTGGGATCAGTTGATTGCAGCGCTGAATGACAAGGAATTCGGAGTCCACGATAGGGAGTGGAACTCATATTCGTCAAAGGCGGGCTGGTCGCTCAAGTTGAAGCGGGGGAAGAGGACCATCCTGTATCTCGGTCCTTTGAATAAGTCTTTTCGTGTTGCCTACGTGCTTGGGAAAGAAAACGGTATTAGCCGCCAAAGCCAGCGATCTCCCAGCCCAGATCAAACAGCTCATCGACAAGTCGCCGGTCTATGCGGAAGGCACGGGAGTGCGCTTCGAAGTGCGCTCGCAAAAAGATATTGTGATCGTCCTGAAGCTGGCGAGATTCAAGCTGGAGAATTGAATCCCCGCAGGGGCTAAAGCCCCAAGGCTCGGGAGATTAGGGGCGCGGCTGAAGCCGCGCCCCTTCAAATCCAATTTGTGAAACCAGTTTAATCGCGGCTGAATACGCGCATGACTGGCGAGACGGTATCTCTAGCTTTTCCCCAGCCACGCTTTCCCTTGTGCGCATAATGCTCTGCCTGGTCGCTGATATCGTCGATGGCGTCGCGCGCGTCTTCGTAGTGGCGACGGATCCTGCGCCGAATGTGCTTTCCGGACTTCGGCGAGAACATCAGCGCAGTAATCGCACCGATCCCAAGTCCGATGAAGAGAAACATGAGGCCGAAGCCAAAATGGTTATCGTGTTCCGATTGCGGGGAGTAGTCGCCAAAGCGTTCGTAGTCGGTCATTGATCCTCCTGCGCAGTACCGTTTTTAGACAGTGTATTTGGATGCGCCTAGTCCAGGAGTTAGATTTCGAGGTCCGGCCATATTTCCGAATAATCCTGCACGCGGCGAACGGAATATCTCCAAGCAGCTGCAACTCAGGCTGCTTTCGCGTTGACTGCTCCATGATCCTGACAGTTGCCGTCCTGGGCATGATGCAAGTGCCCGTTGACCAGATAATCGATGTGATCGCCGTGCGGCACGGCTTCGTGGCCGCAGCCGGCGCCGTGGGAGTGGCGTTTATCGTGGCCGCCACAATTGTGGTTCGGAGCTGCGGATGCCGGATTTCCCGAGTTGATGGGAATCACGTGTTCGTCCACATGCCCCTCATGAAGATGGTGCAGGTGCCCGTCGTGGAGATAGTCCGTGTGTCCTTCGTGCTGAATCGCGGTATGTCCACAGCCGGGGCCATGTTGGTGTGAGTGCGCGCTGTGAGTTTTACACTGGGGCATGGAACTCTCCTGATTTTTGAGTAGGTTCGCGCTCTGGCGTCGTACTCGTTCATTAGGGATGGCGCGGCACTGGGAGAATGATGTCCACAGGAGCCTTTGAAACAGGGCTGCTGCTCAATTTTGTGGGCGCTATCGTTCAGAGTTACCAGAAAGCCGCGGTCACCACGCGAGGTGGACCGGCGTGACCGTTGATCACTTGCGCGGTGATCACGACCTGAACATTCTTATGCTCCCAGTCGCGCGGAGCTTGTCGCGCTAGCTGTTCGAAGTACTGTGGATCGGTCAGGAACTCGCCGGCGGCCATCGTTCCGATCGCTCCGATGCCGGCAGCCACAACCACCGTGCGACCGGTAGTCGTGTCGTACACGCGTGAGATCAATGCGTAGTCAGCCGTTTGACTATTAACCGGCATGGACATGTCCAGCGCCCAATTCGCGGTCGCATTCTGCTTATCGCGTATGCGAAAAACCAAGGTGTTCGGGTCGCGGTCGAAACCGAATCGCAGGTCGCGGGTGAGACGCATGGTCCAATCGTTATTGAAGCCGCCGATCAGGACCGCTGGGCCGGTGCGCAGATCGTCGAGCGTGCTATTGAGTTCGCTGCGGACCGTGAAAGATTTGCCTCGTGAACCAAGAAGGGAAGTTACGCGTGCGAGAGTGATGGCATCTCCGAGCCCGATGGTGCCGGCCATATTCTGATGCGCCGCGCCCAGAGTGACATTTCCGGGCTCAAGAGAAGAGCCCTGTTGAACTCCCGGCGGGATGCCAAGACAAAAGAGCACTGTGTTCGAGGAGGCGAGAACGGGATTCCAAAACTGGTCGAGAGCAGTTCCCCTGGCGTGGTGCCGGGTCCAGAAAATACCAGCTATCACCAGGGCGAAGGCGATCACGGCAACGATTAAGAAAACGCGGCGTATCCGGTTGGATTTTGGTAGATCACCGCGACTTGGGGTTGCGATCGGTGGGGAAGGCCATTGGAATTCCGGCACGTACGACCCGGAGGGCAAAGAAATACGCAGTTCGGAATCGTGGCCCGGTTCGTGGTAATACTGCGCGATCCGTTTGCGGATTTCGCCGGCGGTGGTGCGAACTACGTGATCGCTGTTGGTGTCGTAATCGGGATTGCGCTCAAAGACCTCGATGCCGATGGTGCGTTCCTTAAGATTTTCGGTCTGACCTTTAAGTGCGAGCTCGACCACGTAACGCAAAAAGCTGGGGTAACGCTTGCTGTTTCGGAATGCCGGGTGCGCGAGGATGCGGACTAACTGCTCGCGAATGGCTTGTGAGTATGCCGGACTGAATGGATTGCTCTTCGACTCCGTTTCCGGAGGGCTCAGTGTTTTTGTGTGCGCCATCTTATCTCTCGCGGTTGGCTTCCTGGCGAATCCGCGTTCCTCGCAACGTACAGGACGTGCTTCGGCAAGCGCCGAGCTAATCGAACATCCCGTTCAGTTTAAAGGAGATTTGCTGGCTTGGTCGCCTCTTGACGGTACGGGACTTGAGATTTTGCCTGCGCTAGCGGATTCTTGCAACGACTTCTAAGCAGACCAGGCGTTTCTGACTGGAACCAACGCGTGGTCTTTCAGTGTCCGAGGAGAAAAAATGCCATCCTTTGTGCGCGCTGCCCGGCTGGCAGCAGCGATCATGCTGATCTGTGCTTTGTCGATTTTGTCCAACGCCGCGACGGACCAAGTCACGGTTTCCACCGGAAAGCTGCAGGGAATAACCAACGCTGACGGTAGTGTGCGGATGTTCAAGGGTGTGCCGTTTGCTGCACCGCCTGTCGGTGATCTGCGATGGAAGGCGCCGCAGACAGCGCTGAAGTGGACGGGAGTGCGGGCCGCCGACAAGTTCGGATCGGCTTGCCTGCAGACCAATGTGTTCGGCGACATCTATTTCCGCGATGCCCAGCCGAGCGAAGACTGCTTAAACCTTGATATATGGATTCCGGCAAAGGCCGCGAGTTCGAAGCTGCCGGTTCTGGTTTGGTTCTACGGCGGCGGATTCGTGGCAGGGAGCGCTTCCGAGCCGCGCTATGACGGCGAGACGCTGGCGAAAAAGGGCATCATCGTGGTGAACCCCAATTACCGCCTGGGGTCGTTTGGATTTTTCGCGCATCCTGAGTTGACCAAGGAATCGCCGAATCACGCATCGGGGAACTATGGCCTACTGGACCAGGTGGCCGCACTCGAGTGGGTGGTGAAGAATATCGCTGCGTTTGGCGGCGATCCGAAAAACATCACCATTGCAGGCGAGTCGGCGGGATCGTTCTCGGTAAGCGCGCTGATGGCATCGCCGTTGTCGAAGAATCTGTTTCAAAAGGCGATGGGAGAGAGCGGCGCATTTTTTCCCAACACCACGACAGGCGGACTTCAGTTGAAGTCCCTCGCGGAGGCCGAGCAGTCTGGTGTGAGTTTCGCTGATTCCATGGGAGCGAAAACACTCGCGGAGATGCGCGCCAAGCCAGCCGACGATGTCTTACAGGCAGCAGCCAAACAGAATCGCGGCTTTGGATTTGGTCCAATCATTGACGGGCACTACTTCCCGGAGGATCCACGAGCGATTTACGCGAAGGGTGAGCAGAGTCATGTTCCGCTGCTTGCCGGATGGAATGCCGACGAAGGCAAGATGATGATTTTGTTTTCGCCGCAGAAGCCTACTGCAAAGAGTTTCGCAGAGCAGGCGCAGACGCGGTTTAGCGATCAGTCGAAGCAGTTCTTGAAGCTCTATCCAGCTGAGACAGACGCAGAGGCACTCCAGTCAGCGATAGCCCTGGCAAGCGACGACTTCATTGCCTTCTCGACGTGGAAGTGGATCGACACGCAGAGCAAAACGGGCGTGCCGGTTTACGAATATCACTTCGAGCAGGTGCCGAAGACGAAACCGGGGGCAATGATGGGGCCGATTCCGGCCAGCGAGATGGGATCGAAGCACGCCGGCGAAATCGAGTACGTATTTGGGACCCTGAAGTCGCAAGAAGGAGTGCCCTGGACCGAGGACGATTTCATGGTGTCTGACGCAATGTCGTCGTACTGGGCGAACTTCGTGAAGTCAGGCAATCCGAATGGCACGGGACTGCCGGAGTGGCCAAAGTATGATAATCCGGATCACTACCAAGTGATGCACTTGGTTGGCACTGGCAGCCACGCTGCGCCCGACATGCTGCGCCCGCGCTATGAGTTCCTCGATGCGCATGCGCCGCAGCCAACGAAGTAAAGTTGCGTTGCTAATCACGGGAGAGCGGTCCGGCGCTAAAAAGCTGCCAGGCTTCTATCCCGTTTCTTTTCCGATTCGTGGACGTATTTTGGGTTGGCGCAGTTTGCAAGCATATTGGCGCGTTATGCTGGATGCGGTGCGGTTCTGTGCAGCACCGCCGGTGTGAGACTTATCTGCCTGTCTGGTTATCCCCTTCAGCACGGGAGGCGGCATTCGCTTCAGAGCCATGTTCGGAAACAACAGCACTCAGCTGTTCTGCATTGGATATCCGATTCTGCAAGATGTCCTTAACGATATCGTGCTCCAGAAGCTCGGACTCGGAGGACGTGATTTCGTTGCTCGAGTTCTGGCCGGGAAAGTGAATGAGAAGGACGGGACGTTGGTCGAATCGACCGCCGGAGATGCGTCTCTCCTCATCGCTCCAATCTTCGCCCTGATCCCACATAGGCGTACGCCAAGAGTGATCGGAAGAGACTATAACCGTGGTCTGGCCAGCCCAGGGCGTGGAATCGATTTCCTGCATTAGCACGCCGAGCGTGTCATCGGCGAGCACCAGATTGTCGAGGTAGGTGCCTCCCTCGGTCACAACGTGATTCTTCCTGTCGTAAATACCAGGCGGGTGAGGAACGGGGAGATGCAGAAAGACGAAACCAATCTCGCGATTGCCGATTAATTCGTTTGCGCGCCTCATTACTTCGCGATAGTCAGCGATGTTTCGTCGCAGCAGAGTTGTTTTGCGCGTGTCGCGAAGCCCCGAGAGGGAGAGAAGTGCCCGCGGGACAACAAGAGCGTTAGTAAATGCCGAATTGTCTTCGGAAGCGCCCATTCTCTCGATCGGGAGCAGCGCGTGAATTCCTGGCAGCCATGAACATGTATCTAAAACGGGGCCGAAGATTCGGCAGTATGGGTTATACCAGCCAGCAACCCCAGGATTCCAGCCGTCGGCATGCGCCAGACCAAATAGTGAATCTTCGGGGTCGTAAGCTAACCACCGGTGCGAGTTTTCATCGAGATAAGAAACCCGACCATCAAGCGTGCTGCGCAGAGCGGTGATGGAGCGGCCAGCAAACAACGAAAGGACAATACGATCAGTGAAGAGACCGATCGGTCTCAACTTGCTGAAGGAGGTGCTTTGCGAACGTAGCTTGTTGAAGTTTGCAAATTCCTGACCGGCAAGCGTGTGATCAAAAACCAAATCGTAAGAGAGTTCGTCGAACAGGATCCAAACAATGCGCTGATTATTGAGAGGGTGGGAATGGCGGAGCGATTGCACCTGTGCGCTCGGCTTGGTGAATGATAAGTAGATGAGCTGCGGCACGAGCCACAAGGTGCAGAACGCGAAACTCATAAGCCCCACGCAAGTCGCGCGAACCAGGGGTTGGGTGAACTTCGGGCGGGACCATCCCAAAACAGCCAAGAGGAGAATCATCCCGGCAGCAAGCGGGTGGCTCAGGCGTCCCCAATATAGCGCAAAGCCTTGTGAAACCTCTGGAGCAACCATTGCACGCCACGAGCCGATGATGAAAATTAAATCGCTGGCCGCGCGCCAAATTACGAAGCCTGCGAGACACGCGCTCACAGTCCGCTGCATCGCGCACGGCAGCAGCTTCACTCCTAAAATTATGCCGATCGACAGGATTAGAACCAACGCAAGGTCCAACAGCAAGCCGCCGGCGAGGTGCGGAATTGGCAGTCGGTGATGATAGATGGCAGAGTGAGAAGGCAAGACTAGAGAATAGAAGTAAGGTAATAACAGCAGCAGTGCTGCTCCTAACCCAAGTCCCAACCAGCGAAGCTTCACGAAAGCTTCTCCAGCAGCCAGAGAGACCGGCCGTTCGGCAGCTTCTCATGAAGCTGCACTTTGAAATCTTTTGAAATCTGCTGAACGAAGTATTCCTCAGTCAAGTGAGAATAGAGTTGCTGCCGGCCTCGGCACAGACCAACGAACTGGGAATCTCCTTGTGGAATCCATTCCACCACGGCCCAGCGCCGGGAGATCTCGGCTAATTGATTGAGAACGGCTGGAAGTGGGATCTGATCTGCGAGCAAGAGGTGGTGAAGGATCCCGAGCATGAGAACACAGTCAAATTGCCCCCGTGCCCGCGACAAAAGACTACCAGTCTCCTGGTTGTGCCAGCCAAGGTCTGGAGTGGGCCGAGCAAAGTCAGCGATTAAGGGGAGAATTGGCAAACCTTCGTCGATGGCAGTTTGCCAATTGCGATCCGTTGCTTGCAGATCTGTGTCCCAAGCTACAACATCAGCGCCGGTTGCGGCCGCCACGCGTGAGTAGACGCCTGTATTGGCCCCCACATCGAGAACGCGGGCCGGATGTATCTGCCCCAGAGAACGACTTACGAAGTCTTTTTTTGCGTTGTGATCTGCCGATTCGTAGTGGCTGGCGGTTTCTGTGTAGTGACTCCAACGCGAAGACCGCACAGGAGAAGCGGAAGCAACGGAGTGCAGCAGTTTGCGCGTCGATCGAAGCGTCCGTCGGACGACAAGAGCGGATACTTCCGGAGGTTGAGGCTTTCGGGATTGTGTGTGCAGATCCTTATCGTGGAGTCGCTTCTCGAAAAGCATAGGCAGAGTAATCAGAGAGCGGAGCGGATAACGCCAGCGGCGGTTCAATGCCAGCCATGGGGCAAGGTCCGCAGGTTCATATCCGTCCCGGCGTTGTCCGGTCGCAGAAAGCGGCCACCCAAGATAGGCGTAGGCGGCAAGTGGAAGCAAAAATGTTCGTACGAACTGTGCGTACGCGATCCATAGTGGACTGCCTGCGTCCCGCCGCTCGAAAGACAATACGTCAACAAAAACCGCGCGCGGCCCAGAGAACAGAATATTGAGCGGTGTCGCATCTTTGAGAATGAATCCGCTCTCGAGGGCGTCTTCGCACAGATCGAGCGTCAGCGAAGCGGCGTGAATCCATTGACTCGCCGTCCATTCCCAAGGATAGGACGGGAAAAACACACGTGCGTGTTCCAGTAATGCAAGCTGTTCAGGTTGGGAAGAGAGTATCTCGGTGGGTATCATCCTGCCCTGCTGCATCCAACGCTGCGCGAGAGGCGAACGAAGCCAGTCCAAAACAGGCTCAACGCTTTCGGGGTAAATCTCGCGCAGAATGCGATCCCCGTCTCGGTACAACCTGCCCTGGGGATCGCGAAACGTTCCGGTTGCAGATCGCGTGCAGGGTTCAACGCCCTGCAACGTCGTCACTGTCTTTCTTGGAAGCTCCGGAAAAACGTTCGAAAAGTTCACGGATGCGCCTGCGCAACATGTAGGTAATTCCAGCCAGGGTCGTGGTTAGCATCTGGAAGACAAAAAGACCCGTACCTGGGTCAACGTAAGCATGGGCAGGCAATGCGAAACTGCACACTAGGAGACAGAACCAAACTGCGATTGCAACACCACACGACAACCTAAAAATGCAGCTAGAGAACATAGAGAACCTTTCTGCCATGGCTCTTTTTAGCATTCAATGTAACCCATAGTTAACAATTCTGTATTGCCATTTTTGGCGACCTATACTTAAGTGTGACTCGGCCCCGTTCTCTTTACGGAATTACCAGTTGCGCGCATGTGCGATCGTCGGTGCAATTCCCAACCCTTCCATCTCCGTGTAAAATCGAGTGTTTGCAGCGTAAGCCGTAGGTCTGCCGGAGAATTTCTGGCGATCAGCGAGAATCAATCGTTTGCGCCTGCCGAACAGGTCAGCGCCTCGCTCGCGCATTGCGGGTAAGAGAGCCCGCGCCACACAAGCGGTCCGGATTCCGTAGTCGATAGCTCAGAAGGAGAACTCAGTATGGCGATTCCAGCCACCCAGCTGCGTCCGGGGATGGTGATTAAGCACAACAACGATCTGCACTCGGTGTTCAGCGTGGAGCACCGCACCCCCGGGAACCTGCGCGCCTTTATACAGGCCAAGCTGCGCAACTTGCGCACGGGTGCAATGTTCGAACACCGGTTCCGCTCGGCGGACGCGATCGACAAGATCACGGTGGACGAAGAGAAGATGGAGTATCTCTACAACGACGGCGACAGCTACTACTTCATGAATACCGAGAACTACGAACAGATGCATCTCGGCAGAGACATCCTCGGCGATGCGGTCGATTACCTGATCCCGAACCTGAACATTAAGGTCGAGTTTTTCGATGGCAAGCCCGTTGGCGTGGAACTGCCGCAGACGGTCGAGCTCACCGTGGTGGAGACCGAACCCGGATTGAAGAGCGCAACCGCCAGCAGCGTGACCAAGCCGGCGAAGACCGAAACCGGGCTGGTGGTGCAGGTGCCGCCGTTCATCAATGAAGGCGAAAAGATCAAGGTGGATACGTCGGAGGGAGCGTACCTGTCCAGGGCGTAGCTCAGTTGTCAGTTGCTAGTTGTTTGTGTCAGACGGGTAGCTAGTGGCTAGCAGCTGACGAGTTTTACGCGTGAGATTACACAGGCTAATCACCGGGACCGGCGACCAGCTACTGGTTACCCAAGCACCACGAAAAGCGGAACTCAGTAATCATGAGTGAGAGAGCGAAAACCGAGGGGAAGCAATTCCTGGTGCGCGGCCGCGTGCAAGGCGTCGGCTTCCGCTGGTTCGTGGAGCGCGAGGCGCAGATGCTGGGCATACGCGGCTGGGTGCGTAACAACCTGGATGGCGCGGTCGAAGTGCTTGCCATTGGCACGCGCGAGCAGTTGTTGACGCTCAGAAGGAAACTGCAGGAAGGCCCGCGGGCAGCGCGCGTGGATGACGTAGAAGAGTTTGAGGCAACGGCAGCAACGGATGTGAAGACATTTCGAATCGAAGGAGCATGGTAGCCCAATGGCCGGAGCTGGAAAGGCGCAAGTGAAAGAAGAGTTCGATGGGGACGCGCTTAAAAAACTGATTCGAGGCGTGCCAGATTTCCCGAAGAAGGGAATCCTGTTTTATGACATCACCACGCTGCTGAAAGACAAAGTTGGTTTTGCCAAGCTGATCGATGCACTCTCGGAGCGCTTCATCGGGCGACAGGTGGACCTGGTGTTGGGGATCGAGGCGCGCGGTTTCATCTTTGGTCCTGCGCTGGCCTATCGACTCAACGCGGGATTTGTTCCGGTACGTAAGCCGGGCAAGCTTCCTGCGGAAACGGCGCGCATCACGTATGCGCTTGAATATGGGCAGGACACGCTGGAAATGCATAAGGACGCCATCAAGCCGGGGCAGAACGTGATCATCGTCGACGACCTGCTGGCGACCGGCGGAACGGCGGTGGCGACCGTCAATTTGGTGGAGAATATGGGCGGAAAAGTGGCGAGTCTGGCATTCATCGTCGAACTCGACTTCCTCAAGGGACGCGACCGGCTGAAGAATTACGACGTTGTAAGCCTGCTGCACTACAGCGAGTAGTTTCGTTTCGCGTTTCAAGTTTCACGGAACAGCTGAATCTGCGATAGAGTTTGGCCTTGGGCGATACTGGTCCAAGGCTATTTTCTTGGTTTGGACACTTAAAGAACGAGTCACGGTGATCGCTTCGCTGGTGAGAAAGTTGCTGGCAGGCATTTTTCTGCTCGCTGCGTCGTTACTTGCGCAGAACCCTCCCTCGCCTGACGTTGAACCAAAGCCTTCTGTCGAAATCGACCTGCGCCAGTTTGGTTATTTGCATCCGGTGGCGGAACGCGACGAATGGAGCTACGACTTGCTCTCGGATCCGCTACTGTTTCTGGATTCCGATCATCTGGCGGCGTCGTTCCTGGTTGCGAATCCGACGCCAGGACTGTCAGAGCGGGCGAATCCGTTTGGCAGTCCAGTCCTGTTTCACACGGCGGATATCGACCTCGCTACCGGCAAAGCCACCTGGACACGCTCATGGGGCAATGACAGTACTTCAGAAGCCTTGCTGCCTTTGGACGGCGGCAAACTGCTGGTGCAGTCGGGGTACGTGCTCTCCGTGCTGGGCAGCGACCTGCAACCGTTGGTAACACGGCAACTGGAGTATTCCGGCGATACATTGGCGCAACCGTTTATCTCGACGACCGGACGCACGCTGTACCTGGTGCAACCGACGAATCCGGAGAGCACCATCGCGATTCTCGATCCGGATCAGTTGCGGGTGCTGAAGGAATACGCTGTGCCCCGTGTGGTGACTTTCAGCGCATCGGATCATTACATCGCCTATTCGATTGAAGAAGGATACTTCGGAAACATGAGCATGCGCATACAGGCGCTTGACGGCGAGGGACCGCACCTTTCGTTTGCGCATGGCAACTGCTATGGCTACAGCCCAACTTTTCTTTCTGCCAGCACGCTGGTGGTGACTGGTGGGTGTCCGAACTTCACCGTCATCGACCTTTCGACGAAGGAAATGTGGCAGCAGAAGCTCCCAAAGGCTTCGGGGACGGAATTGCGGGCCGCTCGCAACGCAAATCGTTTTGCATTCGCACTGGTGGACCATCATGAAGACCGGCCGTCGACTCCGCTGGAGGTAGATGTCTTCGATCTGGACAAGCGCAAGACCATCTTCGCGCTGAAGGTGAGTAAAGCGGGGCAACGGTTCTCGTTCGCGCTCTCGCCGGACGGGAAGAAACTAGCGGTGCTGCAAAGTCCGATGGTGAGCGTGTACAGGTTGCCGGAATAGAGTTCTATCTGAAGACCAAAGACCGTTGCGATTTGCAGTAGCCTTTCTTTTTCGCTGAGCGGTGAGCAGGCTCACGTTGATTTAGGAAGTGGTATCGGGATTCGCAACACCTATCAGATAGTAAATGCTGCTCGACAGAGATTATGCACCCATCGTACTCCGACATTTACATTCCGTTACGAATCTTCGCCTATTCTTCATTTCCAAGTGACGACCCGATCACGATGACGCTGCGTACATCTCCTCGGCCAAGGTAAGCCAGGCAACACAGAGTAAAAAGCACAGCTGCCGGGAGCTCTGCGGAGGTCACAGATAGTTGGCGATAACCGACGTTACCACTCTGTATCTCAACCCGATATAGTGAGTGGTATGGCGATATCTCGCCAACAACGCAGCGTAAAATCTCAGTGATGATGACTTATCACACATTCTTGGCCAATATCTTCAGCTTGTGTGAGTTCATTCTCTCCAACCGTCCATCACGCGCATGGGTGAATGGCGAGCCAAGCGTGACGTCTGTAATCAGTCCCGAAGAGTTCTTTGAGCAAGCTTTCGGCGACAATGACTTGGAAAACATGATTCTGCACTTTTCGGCGGAGTTGAAGGCTGAAAATGCTTATGGGTCGGTGACCACATATCGAGATTCATTACTCAAACTGGAAGCATTTTTCGACGCCAGGCATGAAATAGAACCACGCATATTGCTGGCGTCGGAAGAATGGCTAAATCTATGCTCTGCAGCGGCGCAGGTCGTAAGGCTTCCCGCGGCGCGAACGGCATTTCAGCAGACTTACGAGAAGTAATTGGCGAGAACGGAACTTCCGATTTGCCGACGATACGGACGGTGGCGACGGTAAACGCTGTGCCGTTGATCGTGTATTTAGGTGCATGGCCGGGAACGCAGGGCGCGCTCAACCTAACATTGCATGCCGTCAATCCGTGTTGTATACTGAACCACATGGTTCAGTATTTTCAGGCCCGCTTCGATGCCTCGTTCGGCGCGCTCTCGGACGCCACCCGACGCGGCGTTCTGGAGCAGCTCGGGCGTACAGACGCTTCGATCACGGTTCTTGCCGAGAAGTTCCACATGACCCTCACGGGCATGAAGAAGCATGTAGGCGTCTTGGAGCAAGCGGGGCTCGTCACCACGGAGAAGGTTGGGCGCGTGCGGACCTGCAAGCTCGGGCTGCGCGGACTGGAAGAAGAGGCGGCATGGATCGAGCGGTATCGCCAGCTCTGGGCCGCGCGCTTCGACGAGTTGGATATTGTTGTCGAGGACTTAAAACGGAAGGAGAAAGCAAATGGACGTAAGAAGAGAAAGTGAGGCCACCCCCACGAAGAACCGCACGGGGGTGGAACGGAAGTCGGAGCGCGAACTCGTCGTCACACGCACCGTCAACGCGCCTGCGCGCCTCGTGTTCGAGGCGTGGACCAAGGCAGAACTATTCAGGAGGTGGTGGGTACCAAAATCGTATGGGCTGACCCTGCTTTCCTGCGAAATGGATGTTCGCGTTGGGGGGCAGTATCGTTTGGTGTTTCGCCACGAAGATTCGACGATGGAGTTCTTCGGCACGTACCTCGAAGTGACACCGCACTCGCGCCTCGTTTGGACCAACGAGGAAGGTGACAACGGCAAGACCGTCACCACGGTGACCTTCGATGAAAACGCAGGCAAGACATTGTTGGTCGTGCACGATCGCTATCCCTCGAAGGAAGCGCTTGACTCCGGATCGACGGGCGCGATGCCCGAGGCGCTCGACCAACTCGACGAGCTTCTCGCCAGCCTGGGATCAAGTACTGAGACAAAATGACGCAGCCAATCCATCAAACAAAGAAGCGTGTGGCCGACGGCAAGGGTAAGATGAGCGCCGAAGGCGAGCCCCCGGTGAAACTGCTCGTCGCCATGACGGGCAAGGCAAGTACCGCGAAGACCGCATCAGGCGACGAACCCGTGTTCGCATACATCGCTAGCTTGCCGCCGCCGCAGCGCGGAATCGCCGAGCGGATCGATGCCCTGGCGGCCAAAAGTTTGCCGGGTGTCCAGCGAGCGGTGAAGTGGGGTATGGCGTACTACGGGGTCGACGGGGGCTGGTGCTTCTCTTCCGGCGCCTTCGTCGGCCATGTGAAACTGATGTTCATACGCGGCACGGAGATCAAGCCGGAACCGCCTGTGACGCCGATCGGGATGGGCAAATCCACCCGCGGAGTCGAGTTAGCATCGGTTGACGATTTCGACGAGCGCCAATTGGCGTCGTGGATGAAGCAGGCCGCCACCATGCCCTTCGTCGGGGGAAAGAAGCGATGACCACGCGGTGGCGGCAGCGTTCAGGACGACGAGAAGGCCATCGAGACCGTGGCGTGGCAAGCGTTGCCATGCCCTTAGCAGGGGTCGCGTATCCAAAGACAGAAAAACTCGCCTTGGCGCATGTCGTCCAGCTGTTCGCGGCGAAATGGCGCAAAATGCGGCTTCGCGATTCTCCTCAATAAGACGAGTGAGCCGTTTCGGAGGATGTGGGCTTGAGCCCGTCGATTTGACCAGAGCCGAGGGCGAAAGCGGTTAAGAATAGTCTTCCATGTTTGCAGTTGGAGGTGGCGAGCGCAGCGCTACTACTAGTGAACGACTAGTCGCAAAGTGTTCACCAACCACTCTTCAGGTACTTTTCGGTTTGATCCTGGATGACGGGCAAACCGGAAGCTGCCTTGGACGGATAGATGTCGGGTATCTGTTCGTCTGAACCTGTTTTGTCTCCTGTCAGATTTGCCAGTTTCGACTCCGAACTCTCCATAGCATCATTTTGGTTTAAATGCCATGTGCTGCGGACGTGGTTCAAAAAGATGCGCCTTATCTTAGCTGGGCCGGAGGTGTGTCCGCGCGCAGGAGGTATGGTCGATGGATACCTTACTAAGGCACTACGAAAGACGGAATGTCATCGCCAAGGCGGTGATTTGGGGCGTATTGGTAACCTTGGTTGGGTTGTTGTTAGACGACGCGGTAAGACAGCTGCGATGGCCTCGGCTGAGTGAAAGCCTCCTCGAAAATGCGATTGAGGGAGCGTTTTTTGCGGTCTTGGTTTGGGTCGTGCTCAGTGCTCGGGACAGACGCCTTCGACAGCGCTTTAAGGAAGTAGGGTATCTCAACCACCATATCCGCAATTCCCTGGCGGTCATCGAGATGGCGGAGGGGTACGTCGGCGAGGCGGATCAACGTCTGGAGATGGTCAAGCAAGCCAGTAAGCGTATTCGACGCTGCATTGAAAAGATTTCCCGAGAAGAGGATTGCGAGATCAGCAGACAAACCCCTCATGAGCCATAGACGCTGTACACACGAATTCTTCCGAATTAATGTCCTACCACTATGAATTCGACAGTCGGAGCCGCACGCTGCTTTCAGCGGTCGAGGGCCGAATCGACGATTCCGAATTGGAGGAACTCTACTTCGGAATCCGAAAGCTCAAATACAAAGATAACGCTCTGACCGGCATCCTCGATTTGACCGGTGTCACCGATTTTGACGTCCGCTCGGAAACCATCCGGGGATTGGCACACTTGCCAACAATCTTCGAGGATCCCACTTTGCGCGCTGTTATTGCGCCAACCGACTTTCTATTCGGAATGGCGCGCATGTTTCAGATAAGAGGCTCGGAAACTCGCGAACAGTTGCACGTTGTGCGAACCCTGAAGGAAGCGCTCGTGTTGCTGGGTGTCTCGTCACCTCAGTTCCGGCGAGCCGACGCAGCTTGATCGTTGTGGTCGTATCTGAGCGCTCGGGTTTTTGCCCAAAAGCGGATAACTGTTGTCAACCGACGTTACCACTCACTGTCCCGAGTAGTGGGTCCGTGCTAGTCGGTGATCACCAGGTGTGAATCTTTCGGCAGATAGCTTTTGCGGCGGAACCAATCTTCCATGGACGATTGCAGACGATCGAGAGGGACATTACAGCCGATCTCCATCTGGCCGTCGGCGACGGGGAGCGTGTCGTCGAAGATCGGGTCGTTAGTGAAGTTGCGCATGGAGAAACTGTCGAGCCACTTCAGCGGACAGGGATGTCGCTGGGAGCCTTCGACGAACTCGACGCGAATCTTTCGAGAAAACATTGAGCCATTGTGTCATTGAGTGATTGAGTCAATGGAAGACCGCGAGGCGGACGGCAATGGCCCGGCGACTCGATGGCTCAATCACTCAATTGTTATTTTGCCGCGGCCAGCGCTTGCTGATGTTCTTTCTGTACCGCGTCGAGATGCTCGAGAGTTTCGGTGACGCTGAGCGCATACATCTCGCGGCCGCCATCTTCGCCAGATTCGATCGCCCACTTGAGGTAATGCCCGGCGATCTCGACTGCCAAGGGATCCGTTATGACCTTTCCGGTGCGCTTGTTGTACTCGACCCACGCAGGATGCGGCAGAGCGATCCACACGGGACGGCCGTTGGCCAGGAACTTAATGTCGATGGCGTCGGCGTGACGCGTAGCAATGGCGACAATGAGCGCCTGGTACATGCAATGGACCTCTTCACCAGTCCAGCGGTCGTGAACGCGAAAGTCTCCGTACATAGGGAACTATGAATATAGCGGAGGCAGCGAAGCAGAGGCAAATTGAGTCATTGGGGGATCGCGAAAAATAGGTAATGGAAAACCCAAGAATGCCGCCCCTGATGTCTTTCGATTGCCTATTAGCTATTACAAATTACCAATCGACCTCCGCTGCTAAAATCTTGTTGTGCCCTCTCTCAAGACCAGTTCCAGCCGCAAGAAAGCTTCCGCCAATAAACCTGAGATTCTGAAAGCCGCGAGCTTTGCTCGAATTCCCTCGTTGGTGCATGGCTTCAGCACACGCAAGGGCGGTGTGTCGAAGGTGTATGGCGGTAAGAGCCTGAATCTGGGAATCACCGAGCAGGACACGCGCGAGGCGGTCGAGCGCAACCGCGAAATCTTTCTGAAGGCTCTCGGCGCGATGAAGGGATCGAAAACCTGGCCGACCGTTCCCATGCACCAGATTCATTCCGCCATCATTCATCGGGTTGAGCGCGTGCCTGAGAAGATGCTGCAGGGCGATGGGCTGATCACGAATGTTCCGGGAACTCTGCTCACCGTACGGACTGCTGATTGCGTTCCTGTGCTCATCGCTGACGGGAAGAAGCGTGTTGTCGGTGCGTTCCACGCGGGTTGGCGCGGCACGCTGGCGCGAATTGTGGAAAAAGGGGTGGGCGAGATGCGGCGTCAATTCAAGAGCGAGCCGGCAGATCTGGTCGCCGCGATCGGGCCTTGTATTCACGCCTGCTGCTACGAGGTGAGTGACGATTTTCCTGACCAGTTCCGCGCGCAGTTCGAGTACGCGGATTCGTTGTTCGAGGAAGTTTTCGATTCCAACTCACTGCACCTGAAATATCCGCTGCTCTTTTTGAATCAGCGAGCTCCCGGACATGGCGACGCCGCAAGCAAGCTGCACCTGAACCTGGTGGAGGCGAACCGGCGGCAACTGCTGGATGCTGGTCTGGTGGAGAAGCATATTTGGATTTCCGATCTGTGCACATCTTGCCGGACGGATCTGCTGTTCTCTCACCGAGCAGAGTTCGGGCAGACAGGACGAATGATGGCAGCAATCGGGATTAGAGCCTGATCCAGGATCCCGAGCAAAAGAAAAGGCACGGACCAAAGCCGCGCCTTTAATCTTCTAATCTGAATCTTCTAAATCTTGCGAGTTGCTGAAAATCAGGCCGGAGAGGTGCCATTTGTAGGAGGCACGGAAGCCTCAGAAGCAACGGAGTTTACGACGTCCTTCAACTCCTTGCTGGGCTTGAAAAACGGAATCTTCTTCGCGGGCACGTCGACGCGGTCGCCGGTTTTCGGATTGCGTCCTACGCGCGGCTTGCGCTGGCGGGTGCGGAAGCTGCCGAAGCCGCGGATTTCAATTTTGTCGCCCGTGCGCAAGGATTTCACGATGCTGTCGAAGATAGTTTCGACAATGATCTCGCTGTCTTTGCGAGTCAGCTCCGCGAGCCGGGAAACTTCTTCGATCAGATCCGCCTTGGTCATAACGCCTCGCTTTTGTAATCGTTCGTTCCACATCCGAACGACCTAAGTCTCAGGTTTACAAGTATTTATACAGTAATTGGGGGTTGCTGGACAAATTATTGTTGGCCGGATGGTTATCGGGTGGACAAGACGGGGAACCGGGCGGTCTTGTCCTGATCTGGCCGTCCTGTCGGTTGCCGCAGCCGAGAAGATCCATCTAAATATCGTGAAATCAATGGGATGGGTCGGTCAACGGTGACAGCTGTCCTATTTCCTTATTTCACTTCCACAAGTAGTAGAAGCCGACGTTGTTCTGCATCATGCGCGCGGTGTCGGGCAGAAATTGCGAGACATCGCCAAAGAGCAGATCCAGAACAGATTTCTTTTCCTTCTCGTAGCGGACGAGTGTGGGTTCACCCTTGATGCCCACCGACGTGGCTGTTTCTTTCACGGCGGTTTCGAAATCGCCGATGGAGTCGATCAGGTTCATCGACTTGGCTTCCTCGCCCGTCCATACGCGCCCGTCGGCGATCGACTTGATTTTGTCGTCCTTCACGCCGCGGCCATCAGCGACGCTGTGCACGAACTGGCCAAGCATGTTGTCGGCCATGCCTTGCAGGTACTGCTGCTCGGCTGGAGTGATGTCGCGCGCAGGATTGCCGGTATCTTTGAATTCGCCGGTCTTGATGACGATGTTCTTGAGCTTAGCCCACTTGATCAGATCGGCGTAGTTGTACCACTCCATGATCACGCCGATACTGCCGACGATGCTTGCGTTATTCGCGTAAATCTTGTTCGTTCCGGAAGCGACGTAGTACGCGCCACTGGCACCCACGGTTTCGATATCGGCGACGATGCGCTTTTTCTTCTGATCGCGTATGCGGCGCACTTCCCGATAGATCTCTTCCGAAGCGGCGGCGCCCCCGCCGGGCGAATCGATGTGCAGGATGATTGCCTTCACGCTGCTGTCATCCGAGAACTGCTTCAGCGCTTTGACCGTGTCTTTGGGCGTCAGAATTACGCCATCGAGATCGACCACGGCGATCTTGCCGAAACCACCGGCGCGCATGACTTCAGTCGAATCCTGATTGCTGCGAACGGAATAGTAGACAAGGGTGAAGACGGCGAGGAGGAAGAGGAAGAATACGCCTCCGCCAACTACGACCCAGAGCCATACGCGCGAACGGCCATCATTTGCCATAGGAAAAACACAGTGTAGCACCGCAGGGCTGCGGCCTACAGCGCGGTTCCCGGCGGCACGATTACACGGAATGCGCGGGGACAGACCGCAATTTCCACCGGAGTTTCGCAAATGTACTCGCCGTCAGCGAAGAGTGGCGTGGGACGTTCGGTTTCGAGGATGAAGCGTTCTCTGCGCTGCATCGAGACGTAAGGCAGCTTTGTATGTCGACCCCAATACACAATCGAGATTAGCGCCAGCAACTTGAGCTTTCCGAGTCGGCGAACGAAACACAGATCGAGCAGTCCATCCGTCATGCGGGCATCAGGAGCGATGCGCAGCCCATGTCCGTAACGGGGAGTGTTGGCGAAGCAGGTGAGCATGGCAGGTTCGGCGTGAAGTGTGTTTCCTTCGTCATCGCGGACTGTGATTTGCTGCGCGCGAAAACGCAGCAAGGTCGGAACGAGCGAGAGAATGTAGCCGCCGTGCGCGCGCAAAAATCTTGGCAGCCGATTCGCTAGCGCGTTGGTCGCGGAGTCGAGGCCGAGATAGGCGGAGCAGCAGAAGTAGTTGTCGGCCGTCAGCTGTTGTCTGATTACTCCTACATCGATGGTGGCTATGTTCTGACCGTCGGCGCAGAAAGCCTGCCACGCTCGCAAAGCGGCGCGCCGCGAATGAATTCCAAGAGAAGACGCAAAGTCGTTAGCACTGCCCGTAGGAACAACGAGGAGCGGAAGCTTGTGCTCGACGATCGTCGCAAGATGCCGATGAACCGTGCCGTCGCCGCCAAAGAGGACAGCAACATCGGCGTCAGAACAGTTATCGGTCCAGGTGACAGACTTGTCGGCCTGAAATGGGCGCAGATGCGACTGAGTCATCTGCGGAGCGACGATAGCAATGGCGCGCAAGCGGGAGCAGGTTACTGCATGAAGGTGGGTTTTGGCGAGATCACAGACTGGTTTTGCTTTTCATGCTGTCATGTTGAGCGAGGGCGCGGGCCCGAGTCGAAACAGCCAGCAAATGCCAGTAGCAACAGGATTGAAAGGCGTTTCCAAGTGGATTACCAGTTCTGGGTCTATATAGTCGGCAGCTCTTCAGGAACACTCTACATTGGTTTCACGAACGACATTGATCGTCGTATATGGGAGCACAAGAGCGGCGAATTTGAAGGGTTCGCCTCCAAGTACGGTTGCAATCGCCTTCTCTATTACGAAAAATTTGACAATGTTTTCAAAGCCATCGCCAGGGAGAAGCAATTGAAAGGCTGGAGACGCGAAAAGAAGATCAAGCTGATCGAGTCAGTAAATCCGCGCTGGCAGGATCTAGCCGAAACATGGGGAGCGAAGATGCTGTTCGCAGGTCAAGCCATTCGCGACCAAAAAGACTAGCTTGTCATGTTGAGCGAGGGCGTATGCCTGAGTCGAAACAGCCCGCAAGAGTCGGTTCTACCAAGAAGCTCGAAGAAGCTTCCACCACTTTGAAAACTTCCACCAATACTCTCGGCCAGAGAGCCTCGGGCAGGTGTGACACTGCCGGCATTGCTGGGTTGTTTCGACTCGGGCATGCGCCCTCGCTCAACATGACAGAAGGAAAAACCAAGCCTCGCTCAAGTTGACAGCAAGACCTCTACGAGATCGAAACTTTTTTGATCTGCCGCCCAACGCGAACAGTCAACTCGGCCGGTGGCTTCACGGTCAGGAACAAGTCCGACTTTACTTCTCCGTCGACGCGCACTGAGTTGGCTTTGATCTTACGGGCCGCGTCAGTCACCGAGCTTGCGAGCCCAGACTTCGCCAGAAGCTTGTCGAGTTTTACGCGCGAGCCGTCATTCGCTGCCACGATCTCGGTGTAGGGTACTGACACGTGTTCTACATCCTCCGGCACTTCGTCGCGCTGGAATTGTTTCGCCCAGTCCACTTCGGCGCGAGCGGCGGAATCCGCGGAATGGAAGTCCGAGATGATGCGCGCCGCAAGCTGCTTCTTGTACTGCATCGGATTCACCGCTCCAGACGCGGCTTTGTCTTTCATCTCCTGAATGCCGGAGCTGGTCACGTCGGTTAGCAGGTCGTAGTAGCGCCACATCAACTCGTCGGAGATCGACATGACTTTGCCATACATCTCGAGTGGCGACTCGGTAATGCCGATGTAGTTGCCGTACGACTTCGACATCTTCTGCACGCCGTCGGTGCCTTCGAGCAGAGGCATCGTGAGGACGACCTGCGATGGCTGCTTGTAGTGACGCTGTAGTTCACGCCCCACGAGCAGATTGAATTTCTGATCGGTGCCACCTAGTTCGACGTCGGCTTCGAGCGCGACTGAATCGTAGCCCTGCGCCATCGGATAGAGGAGTTCGTGCACCGAGATCGGTTTCTCTTCCTGAAAGCGCTTGTGAAAGTCCTCGCGCTCGAGCATCTGCGAGACAGTGAACTTCGCCGCCAGACGAATCAGTCCTTCGAAGCCAAGTGGAAAGAGCCAGTCGCTGTTGAAGCGGACTTCGGTCTTATCACGATCCAGTATTTTGAAGACCTGCTCTTTGTAGGTCTCGGCGTTGGCGTTCAGTTCCTCGAGCGAAAGCGGCGGGCGCGTGGCATTGCGGCCCGTGGGATCGCCGATCAGTCCCGTGGCCGAGCCGATCAGAAAGATGACCTGATGTCCCATGTCCTGAAAATGTTTCAGCTTGCGAATGAGGACGGTGTGTCCGAGATGGAGATCAGGGGCGGTCGGGTCGAAGCCGGCTTTCACGCGCAGGGGCTTGCCGGTGGCGCGCGATTTCTCCAGCTTCTCGCGCAGTTCAGATTCGCGAATGATTTCCGATGAGCCTTTGCGAATGTAAGCGAGTTGCTCGTCAACTGGTGCGAATGAGGACATTGCTTTGATTATAGCGAGACGCGTAGCGCGAACGAATCAGCGCCGTCCTGATGATCCGAAGCCGCCGGCATTGCGATTCGATTCCGCCAGTTCTTCGACGACTTGCACTGGACTTGTCAGCACCGGATAGGGGATGAGATTGGCGATCTTGTCACCAGCATGAATCTCAGCCGGTTGGTCGCCCAGGTTCTCCATGACGATGCGAATCTCGCCGCGATAGCCGGAGTCGATTACGCCTGCCGTACAAATCACGCGGCGTGCCGCCATTGAGGATTTGTCGCGAATCAGCGCACCAACGGGACGGCCATCGATCGGCTCGAATTCGATGGAAATTTGGGTAGAAACAATATGCGAGCCGCGCGGCGCAATCGTTACTGATTCCGCCGAATAGACGTCGTAGCCGAGATCCTCACCGGGATGCGCGATGGTGGGCGCTTTCGCGGCCGCTGAGAGCAATTTCACCTTGAGCATCGAAAGCTATTCAACCACAGAGGACACAGAGGATGTAGAGGAAATCGCGCGGACAGGAATGTCCGCGCCACACAAACGAAGTTTCAGTGCGTGGGCTCGCCGATCAACGAGCTTTTGCGAATCACGCGACGCTCGACAATTTCAAAATCACCTGAGAGCACAAGGTTGATGGCCTCGGTGTAGGCCGCGTGTTCCTGCTCCAGAATGCGTGCCGCGAGGGTGTGGTCGTCGTCGATATCCAGCACCGGTACGGCGTGCTGCACGATGATGGCGCCGTGGTCGAGGAACTCATCGACGAAGTGCACGGTGCATCCAGAAATTTTTGCTCCATGCTCGAAGGCCTGCTTCTGCGCGTCGAGTCCAGGGAACGCCGGCAACAGCGATGGGTGAATGTTCAGGATGCGATGCGGAAAGGCGCGAACGAACGCCGGGGACAGCAGACGCATGTATCCAGCCAGGCAGATGAGATCAACGTTTGCCTTCTGTAGGGCGGCAATCACTTCGGCGTCGTGCTGCTCGCGAACTTTGCCCTTGGAGGGGATCACCAGGGCGTTCAGGCCGAGCGTGCGGGCGTGTTCGATGCCCGGCGCTTCGGCGCGATTGGAAATCACGATCGCAATACGAGCAGCGATCAGTCCGTTATTAATGTTTTCGGCGATCGCAGCGAAGTTCGAACCACGTCCGGAAAGGAGAATGCCTAGCTGCTTCATAAGAAGGATTATTGTTCCACCCGGGAGGGCTAGAGTCACGGGGAAATGAGGTGCTTGCCGTCGAGCTGCGCTCTGCCAGAAGGCCGAGGTCGGCCGTTCCCACGCCACCTTTGTTTAGCTGTACAGGACCTTGCGATCGCCCTTTACGATGCGGCCGATGGTATAGCCCTTTTCGCCGGTACGCTCCAGCACCGATTGCACGCGCTTGAACTTCTTCGTCGGGACTACCAGAATCATGCCGATTCCCATGTTGAAGGTGCGCAACATCTCTGGCTCGGAAAGGTTCCCGAGCTTCTGCAAGTGGCTGAAGATGGGAAGCACCGGCCAGCTCCCAAGCTGAACTTGCGCGGACATCGTCTTCGGCAGCACGCGCGGCAGATTTTCGGTGATGCCACCGCCGGTAATGTGTGCCATTGCCGTTACGGCCTCGGCTTCGAGCAGCCGCTTGATCACCGGCCAGTAGCTCTTATGCGTGCGCATCAACTCGTTGCCAACTTTGTTCTTCAATTCGTTGACGTAGGTTTCTGGCGAGTAATGCGACACTTCGAACAGCAGCTTGCGGGCGAGTGAATATCCATTGGTATGCAGGCCGTTGGAGGGCAGTCCAACGAGAATGTCGCCGGGTAACACATCTTTGCCGGTGATAATCTTGTCACGATCGACCGCGCCCACAATGAATCCCGCGAGATCGTATTCGCCTCCAGGATAGAACCCAGGCATTTCGGCGGTCTCGCCGCCGATCAGCGCGCAACCGTTATGTTTGCAGGCATCGGCGATTCCGCTGATCACCTTCTCAGCGATTTCGGGCTGCAGTTTCCCGGTGGCGAAATAGTCCATGAAGAACAGAGGCGCGGCGCCCTGTACCGCGATGTCGTTCACGCAGTGGTTGACGAGATCGGCGCCCACAGTTTGATGGAGGTCCATCTCGAAGGCGATTTTCAGCTTGGTGCCGACACCATCGACGCTGGAAACCAGGACCGGGTCCTTAAACTTCTTCTTGTCGACCGAAAAGAGTCCCCCGAAACCGCCGATATCACTGAGGACGCTCTTGTTGAAAGTTCTATGCGCGAGGTACTTAATACGCTGTTTTGCCCGGTTAGAGCGTTCAATGTCGACGCCAGCTTCGGCGTAAGTGATCTCGCGATTGGAAGAGGTTGTCGAGTCCAAGCGTGCGTCCGTCGTTCGAGTAATGGTGCGCGAAGGGCCTATTTTAGCATTTCGGATAATCGGTTCCCGTGATGGCAGGAGAAACTTAATATTTCTGGAACAGAATGTATCGCCCCTTGCCGGCATTCCCGAGGCTTTGCAATAGGACGAATGGCAGTGACGGGGGGCACAGCCACAGGGCCGTGAGGAATGAAATAAGCTCCAAGGTGACTGCGCGATTGCCGAGCCACTAGACTTAGCGTAGCCAGCGAAGGCAGCCACCAACCGACGAGGTTCGAATGAAGCCCGGAGCCAAGCTCGTTTCCAAACAAACCCCGCCAGATCCAGCGCACGATGTGCTGCGGCAGGAGCGCCAACCGCTGGATGTCGTCTTCGCGCCCAAATGTGTCGCGGTGATCGGCGCCACCGAGCGACAGGGGAGCGTTGGACGCCGCGTGCTCTGGGCACTTCTGAGCAGTCCATTTGGTGGCACTGTTTTTCCCGTGAGCAAGGACCGCCAGAGCGTACTCGGAATCAAGGCCTACCCGAATGTCGCGGCGGTCCCGGAGAATGTCGATCTCGCCGTGATCGTCACTCCGGCATCGACCGTGCCGGGGATCATCACCGAATGTGTGGAAGCGGGAGTCCGAGCCGCCATCGTGATCTCCGCCGGCTTCCGTGAATATGGACCGGAGGGCGCAGCGCTCGAGCAGGAAATTCTGACCCGAATAAAGGGAAGCCCGCTGCGCGTCATCGGGCCAAACTGCCTGGGCGTGATGAATCCGGTCACCGGGTTGAATTGCACTTTTTCGCAGCAGATCGCGCGCCCGGGCAATGTGGCTTTTATCAGCCAGAGTGGCGCGCTTTGTACCGCCATTCTCGACTGGAGCCTCCACGAAATGGTGGGTTTCAGCGCGTTCGTCTCGGTCGGATCGATGCTCGATGTCGGCTGGGGCGACCTGATCGATTATCTCGGAAATGATCCGCGGACGCAGAGCATCGTGATCTACATGGAGACGATAGGTAACGCGCGTTCGTTTCTATCCGCGGCCCGAGAAGTCTCGCTTACCAAGCCGATCATCGTCATCAAGGCTGGCCGTTCTGAGGAAGCCGCCAAGGCTGCGGCATCGCATACTGGCGCTCTCAGTGGCAGTGACGAGGTCTTGGAAGCTGCGTTCCGGCGCTCGGGCGTGCTGCGCGTGAACAATATTGCCGACATCTTTTACATGGCAGAGGTGCTGTCGAAGCAGCCACGCCCGCGTGGGCCACGGCTGGCCATCGTGACCAACGCTGGTGGTCCAGGGGTGCTGGCCACCGATGGTCTGGTGAGCAATGGTGGAAAGCTGGCTGAGTTCGGTCCCGAGAGTCTCGACGCACTGAACACGTTTTTGCCGCCGCACTGGAGCCATGGCAATCCTATCGATATCCTCGGGGACGCCACTCCAGACCGCTACGCGAAGGCGCTGGAAATCGCAGCCAAGGATGCCAACTGCGATGGCGTGCTGGTACTCACTGCTCCCCAGGGAATCACCAAGCCAACGCATACCGCGGAGTTGCTGAAGCCCTACGCGCATTCCACGGGAAAGCCGGTGCTTTCGTGCTTCATGGGCGGAGCCGAAGTCGCTGCGGCCAACGAAATTCTGAACCGCGCCGGCATTCCAACCTTTCAGTTTCCCGACACCGCCGCTCGCGCATTTACCTATATGTGGCGATACAGCTACAACCTCAAGGGGCTGTATGAAACTCCGGTGCTGCGCCCGGATGCGGAGACTGCTCCCAATCGGCTGGAGGCTGAACGGCTGCTGAAATGCGTGCGCGACACAGGTCGAACATTGCTGACGGAGACCGAGTCGAAGCAGGTGCTCGCGGCGTATGGCATTCCCGTCGTCGAAACGCGCGCCGCGAAAACTGCGGAAGAAGCTGCGAAGTGCGCGCACGAACTCGGATACCCGGTGGTGCTCAAACTGCATTCGTCGACGATCACGCACAAGTCGAAAGTCGGCGGTGTGCGGTTGAATCTGTCCGACGCAAAAGCGGTGAAGAAGGCGTTTCAGGCGATTGAAACATCGGTGCGCAATCGTGCCGGAGAAGGGCACTTCGAAGGTGTGTCCGTTCAGCCAATGATCGCGCTGGATGGGATTGAACTGATCCTCGGCAGCAGCATCGATCCGCAGTTTGGTCCAGTGCTGCTGTTTGGAGCAGGCGGCCGCATGGTGGAGGTCTTCAAGGATCGCGCCCTCGCGTTGCCGCCTCTGAATACGACGCTGGCGCGGCGCATGATGGAGCAGACCCGCGTGTTCAGCGCGCTGGAAGATGCTGCCGAAATTTCCGGACTCAATCTGGCTCTGGTCGATGATCTACTGGTGCGCTTCAGTAATCTTGTCGTCGAGCAGCCATGGATCAAGGAATTGGACATCAATCCTCTGCTTGCATCGTCGGAGGCGATGATGGCGCTCGACGCGCGAATCGTCCTGCATAGTCGCGAGATGGATGAGGAGCAATTGCCGCGTCCCGCGATTCGGCCTTATCCGGCGCAGCATGTGGGAACGTGGAAGATGAAGAACGGCCTAGAGGTCACCATTCGGCCGATCCGTCCGGAAGACGAGCTGCTGATGATCGAGTTTCATTCGCGGCTGTCCGACCGTACTGTTTACCTGCGTTATTTCCAGCCGCTGAAATTCACTCAACGCATTTCGCACGAGCGTCTCACCCGAATTTGTTTTATCGATTACGACCGCGAGATGGCGCTGGTGGCCGAGTACAACGATCCGGAACGAGGCGTTTCGGTAATCGGCGTCGGACGCCTCAGCAAATTGCACGGCCGCGAAGACGCCGAAGTCGCTGTACTGATCCGCGACGACTTCCAGCATCAGGGGCTGGGAACCGAACTGGTGCGAAGACTGATGCTGATCGCGAAAGAAGAGAAGCTGAAGTACGTCCACTCCACCATGCTGGGAATCAACCGCGAGATGCGTGCGATCTGCACACGCCTGGGATTTGGCATCCAGGTCGATATGGAAGACGACCTGGTAAACGCGAGAGTCGCGCTGAAGTAGCCGAAACTAAACTGACACGGATCACACGAATTCTATGATTCAAAGCTAAAAAATCCGTGCAGATCCGCGTCATCCGTGGCTTGTTTTTTCATTAACTCAAATTAACTCTCTCGCTTTGTCCTTGAATGCGTCCTTGATAATCTCCTTGGCGTCGGGCTCACCGCGCGCGATCGATTCAGCAAACTTCAACGCCTGCTCTGCTTTCACTTCGGCGGGGAGCGGTGCCGTATTCGGATCGACCACAGCTTCCAGAATCGCCGGCCCCGGCGTATTTAGAAACTGCTCAACCGTGCTCCCGGCCTTCTGTGGGCGGTCCAGACGGAATCCCACACCGCCGCAGGCATGCGCGAATGCAACGAAATCGATCGGCTGCAGGTCGACGGCGTATTCCGGATTCCCAAGGAAAACCATCTGCTCCCATTTGATCTGCCCAAGATAGTTGTTTTTGATAATCACGACTTTTACCGGCAACTGATACTTCACTGCGGTAACGAAATCCGCCATCAGCATGCTGAATCCGCCGTCGCCGACAAAAGCCACGACCTGCCGATCGGGATAGGCAAGTTGTGCTCCGATTGCGTAGGGCAGCCCTGGGGCCATGGTCGCGAGGTTGCCGGAGAGCGTGTGAATCTGGCCTCGTCGCGAGGGAATGTGCCGCGCCCACCAGGTTGCAATGGTGCCACTGTCGCAAGTAGTGATGGCATCGTCGCGCAAGCGCTTGCCTAATTCGGCGGCAACTACCTGCGGCTTCATGGGCGTGTCGGTGCTCGTGGCCAGCCGATCCATCCACTCCCACCAATCCTTCATGCCGTCTTGTGCCCTTTTTAGAAAGCTGCGGTCTTCTTTTTTGAGGAGATGAGGCAGCAGCGCTTGCAGCGTCGTCTTACTGTCGCCTACCAGCCCAACGTCAACCGGGTACCTGAGCGCGATGCGCGTGGGATCGCGATCGATTTGGACACCACGTGCTTTGCCGGGCTTCGGGAAGTATTCGATGTAAGGAAAAGAGGTGCCTACCATCAGCAGGGTGTCGCATTCCTCCGCTGCATCTTGCGAGGGCTTGGTGCCGAGCAGTCCGATCGAACCGGTAGTGTATGGGCTGTTGTCGGGGACAGCGGCTTTGCCGAGTAGCGCCTTTGCAATCGGTGCGCCGAGCGCCTCGGCCACCTGTTCCAGTTCGTCAGTAGCGTGTAGCGCCCCTTGCCCGGCGAGAATGAAAACTTTCTTGCCGGCATTCAGGATCTCCGCCGCACGCTGAAGGTCTTGTTCAGATGGAACGGGAACGTAGCGTCCGAACACCTCTGAGGATGCGTGATGGGGCACATTGCGCTTCGAGCGTTCTGACGCGCGTAACGTCTGTTCCTGCACGTCGACGGGAATTGTGAGGTGCGTTACGCAGTGATACGAGAGCGCCACCCGGCAGGCAAGCTCCGCCACGTTTTCCATGTGCGCAGCATTCATCACTCGTTCGTTGTACTGCGCTACGTCCATGAAAAGCTTATCGGTCTCTACATCCTGTTGTGTGCGCGTACCAATCAGATCGCTGAACTGCATGCCGGTGATTGCGAGTACCGGCTGACCGTCCATTTTTGCGTCGTACAGTCCGTTCAGCAGGTGAATCGCTCCGGGACCAGAGGTCGCCAGGCAAACGCCGAGTTTTCCTGTGACCTTGGCGTATCCGCAAGCCATGAATGCAGCCGCTTCCTCGTGTCTCACCTGGATGAACCTGATTTTGTCCTTATGTGTGCGCAGCGACTCGATTAGGCCGTTGATCCCGTCGCCAGGAAGACCGAACACCAACTCGACACCCCAATCGATCAGTATGTCAACGAGCACATCCGAAGCGGTCATGCCTACTCCTTTGATTCGTTTGACGAAACTTTTCGTGGCTGTGCGCGCGAGTTCTACCTCGCCAGCACGCTGGAAACTCACGGATCGTTAACACTCTGATTCGTTGCCAGGCGTTTCTGTCACTTAAGATGCTTGCCTCGAAAACGCAGTTCTCCACAGCGTCAAATTTGTTGCTGAAGGTAGTCGCGCAGAGAAAACAGCCGACCGTCTCGATGAGAATGCAAAAAAATTGCACGCTGAAAAGCTGCGCAGGCTGCGTGAATTCGCGGTGTGTTCCAACTTGGAACGGTGCGCGACGTTTTTCCGAAAATCATGCGCGCAAATTGAGCGGTGGACCTGTTACAATCACCCGTTTCCGTGATGATGATCACACGTGGCTGTGATTTTGAACGTAGCTGAAACGGTACAGGAGGGTGGAGCAGGTCGGATTTTCCTTCCGGCTCCCGACAGGTTGGCTTAGGAAATGCCCCAGATCTTCCATCGCAGCACAAATTCACTTTCTCGTATCACGATTATTTTGTCGATAGTGCTGGTATCGGGACTGTTGTTTGCCGCGGCTGAGCTGCAGCGGTCTCCTTATTACAGCTGGCGCGGCGTGACCCGAGTGCAGCCGGTCCCTTTCAGCCACCAACACCACGTGGGCGGCCTGGGAATCGATTGCCGTTACTGTCATACCTCGGTGGAAACGTCGAATTTTGCGGGAATTCCCCCGACCAAGACTTGCATGAACTGCCATGCGCAGATCTGGACCAACGCGCCCATGCTGGAGCCGGTGCGCGAGAGTTATCGCTCCGGGCGGTCGCTGGTGTGGACCCGCGTAAATGCGGTGCCGGATTACGTTTATTTCGATCACAGCATACATATCAACAAGGGCGTGGGCTGTAACGACTGCCATGGCCCGGTGGATCGTATGCCCCTGATGTATGCCGCCAACACCCTTCAAATGGAGTTCTGTTTGAACTGCCATCGCGCGCCCGAGAAGTACTTACGGCCACGGTCGGAGGTCTTCAACATGCGCTATGAGCAGCCGAGCTCGGAAAAGCCGGTCGCCATGGACGGGAAAACGTTCACCGATCAGGCGGCTCTGGGCGACTACCTGAAGGATAAATATCACCTGCGTACACCGTACGACATCATGAGTTGCAGCACTTGCCACCGGTAGTCCGGCGGTTCGATAAGACGGAGACGATGGAACTCATACAGATCAACACGGACGATCCAAACTCCAACGGTAAGCGGTTGGAGTTGAAGGACGTTCAGGAAAAATTGAGCGAGGCGCGTGGGCCTCAGTACTGGCGCAGCCTGGAAGAACTGGCGAACACTCCGGAGTTCGAGGAGATGCTGCATCGGGAGTTTCCGCGCCAGGCGAGTGAATGGATCGGCGACGATGTTTCCCGTCGAGGATTCATGAAGCTGATGAGCGCTTCGCTGGCGCTGGCGGGGTTGAGCGGCTGCACGAAGATGCCGACCCAGGCGATCGTGCCGTATGTTCGCCAGCCGGAAGAACTGGTTCCGGGCCGGCCCATGTTCTATGCAACTGCCGCGACGCTTGGCGCTTACGGATTGCCGCTGCTGGTTCGCAGCTATGAGGGCCGTCCGACGAAGATCGAGGGAAATCCGGAGCATCCGGTTAGCCGTGGCGCCAGCGACGTCTACTCACAGGGCTTGCTATTGGAGCTTTACGACCCGGATCGCCTGCAGACCAACGAATACCTGGGACAAATCCGCTCGTGGCCATCCTTTATCGGCGCGATGCAGGGTCCACTGGCGACGCAGAAGGCCAGCGGCGGAGCGGGATTGCGAATTCTCACGCCAACCGTTTCTTCGCCGACCATGGCGGCGCAGCTGCGAACGCTGCAGCAGAAGTTCCCAAAGATGAAGTGGCACCAGTGGGAGCCCGTCAATCGCGATGGCGCTTTCCAGGGTGCACAAATGGCGTTCGGGCAGCCGGTTGAAGCGCGTTATCAGCTGCAGAATGCCGACGTGATCGTGACGCTCGACGCCGACTTCCTGTTCAACGGCTATCCGGGATTCACGATGTATGCGTCCGATTGGGCTTCGCGCCGCGAACCGACGGCCAACAAGCCGATGAGTCGCATGTACGCCATTGAGAGCGTGCCGACGTCGACCGGGTTCAAGGCGGATCACCGGATCGGCGTAAGGCCGTCCGAACTGGAGCAGTATACGCGGGCGTTGGCGACGCACCTGGGTGTCGGCGCCGGCGGAAGTATTCACGGCGAACACGAGCAGATGGTGGCAGCAATTGCCAAGGAATTGCAGTCACACCACGGCACGGCGGTCGTGATCCCAGGCGAAGACCAGCCCGGAGTTGTTCATGCGCTGGCGCATGCGATCAACGAAGCGATCGGCGCCGTAGGCAACACGGTCGTTTATACGGATCCTATCGCCGGCAGTTGGGTGAACGAGAACGCGTCGTTGAAGGAGTTAGTCAACGACATCAACGCAGGGCAGGTTGAGTTCCTGTTGATCCTTGGTGGCAATCCGGTTTACACGACTCCAGTTGACGCCGATTTTGCTTCCATTCTTTCGCACGTGCCATTGAAGGTCTACCAGGGCATGTACTCCAACGAGACGGCGGTCGCCTGCGACTGGGTGGTTGCCGGGACGCATTTCCTGGAAGACTGGAGCGATGCTCGCGCCGCGAATGGCGCCGTCAGCATCGTTCAGCCGCTGATCTCGCCGCTCTATGGCGGACACAGCGCGCACGAAATACTCACAGTCCTCAATGGTCAGCCAGATGTCTCCAGCTACGACCTGGTGCGCGCGTTCTGGCAGACGCAATTCCATGGGGTGGACTTTGAATCGTTCTGGCGTCTATCGGTTCACAACGGATTTATCGCTGGTACCGAGTTCGCGGCGAAGACGGTACAGGCGCGGCGTGATTTCGGAACGCCGACCCCGGTAGTGCAAGGGTACGAACTCACTATCCGTCGCGATCCGCACATCTACGACGGACGCTTCTCGAATAATGGCTGGTTGCAGGAGTTGCCGAAGCCGTTGACGAAGCTCACATGGGATGCTCCCGCGTGGGTGAGTCCGAATACCGCAAAGAAGCTTGGAATTAAAGCCGGTCAGGATGCCGACGTGATTCAGTTGGATCATCGAGGGCGCAAACTGACGGTCGCCGTATGGGTCCAGCCTGGTCAGCCCGATGATGTAATCACGATGTTCTTTGGTTACGGACGTCTGCGCTCGGGCCAGACCGGAACCGGACGTGGTTCCAACGCTTATTCCATCTGGTTCAGTGATGAGCCGTATTATGCCGGCGATCTGAAGCCAACCAAAACCGGCGAGACCTATCTGCTCGCGTCAACGCAGGGCTATCAGAATATCGAAGGCCGCAACCAGATTCGCGCCGCAACTCTGGCGACATACAAGGAAGAGCCGGATTTCGCGCATCGCGAGACAGAAGCTCCGAAGCCGGATGAGACCCTGGTTCCACCGTTCGAATACCCGACCTACGCTTGGGGTATGACGATCGACCTGAATAGCTGCGTCGGCTGCAATGCCTGCATGATTGCGTGCCAGGCAGAGAACAACATCCCGGTCGTTGGCAAGGAGCAGACCCTGCGTGGCCGGCACATGCACTGGATTCGCATCGACGGCTATTACCAGGGCGATCCGTCGAACCCTCGCATGTACTTCCAGCCGCTTCCCTGCATGCAGTGTGAAAACGCGCCCTGCGAACTCGTATGTCCGGTCGGCGCTACGGTGCACAGCAGCGAAGGCCTGAACGACATGATCTACAACCGCTGCGTGGGGACCCGCTACTGCTCGAATAACTGCCCCTACAAGGTGCGTCGCTTCAACTTCCTGTTGTTCCAGGATTGGGATACTCCGCAGTACAAGATGATGCGCAATCCTGACGTGAGTGTCCGCAGCCGCGGCGTCATGGAGAAGTGCACGTATTGCGTGCAGCGCATCACGCAAGGGCGCATCAGGGCGGAAGAGCAGGATCGCAAGGTTGCGGATGGTGAGATCCTGACGGCCTGCCAGCAGGCATGCCCGACCAGCGCAATCGTGTTTGGCGACATCAATGATCCCAAGAGCCGCGTGGCGCAGCTGAAGAAAAATCAGCGCGATTACGGAGTTCTGGAAGAGATCAATACGCGGCCGCGGACCACGTACCTGGCGGCGGTTCTGAATCCGAACCCCGAACTACCTGAAACACAGCCGGAGCAGAATCTGTAATGGACGAGAAACGGACACAGGCAATCGAGGCGTACGTCGAGCCGCCCATCATGGGCCCCGGACATACCTTCGGGACGATCACGGACAAGATCAGCTCCATCGTGCTGACCACGCAGACGCCGCTCTTGTGGTTTGCCGTAGTTGGAATCGGGTCGATTTTGGTAGGCGGCCTGGGAATGGCCGTTACCTACCTGTTCTACCGTGGCGTCGGCATTTGGGGTGTCAACATCCCGATCGGCTGGGGCTTCGCCATCGTGAACTTCGTCTGGTGGGTCGGTATTGGTCACGCCGGAACCCTGATCTCAGCGATTCTGCTGCTGCTTCGGCAATCGTGGCGGAATTCGATCAATCGTTTCGCCGAAGCAATGACATTGTTCGCCGTGATGTGCGCCGGCATGTTCCCGGTGCTGCATATGGGCCGACCGTGGCTGGCGTACTGGCTGTTCCCATACCCCAACACGATGAACTACTGGCCGCAGTTCCGCAGTCCCCTGGTTTGGGACGTGTTCGCGGTCTCGACCTACTTCACGATTTCTCTTGTGTACTGGTACATCGGCCTGGTGCCCGATCTCGCCACTATGCGCGATAAGGCGCACAACGTTTTTGCGAAGATGATTTACGGCATGCTGGCCCTCGGCTGGCGTGGTTCCGCGCGGCATTGGCACCGCTATGAGACGGCCTACTTGCTGCTCGGTGGCCTGGCAACGCCGCTGGTTCTCTCGGTGCACACTGTAGTGAGCTTCGACTTTACGGTTGGCATTGTCCCCGGCTGGCATAGCACATTTTTTCCGCCATACTTCGTTGCGGGCGCAATCTATTCCGGCTTTGCGATGGTGCTGGTGCTCGCGATCCCGATCCGTTCCATTTACAACCTCAAAGACATGATCACCGAGAAGCATCTTGAGAACTGCGCAAAGTTGATGCTTGGCACCGGATTGATCGTGGCTTACGGCTACGTTATGGAAGCGTTCTTCTCGTGGTATGGAACCAACATTTATGAGAAGGCGCAATTCCTCTGGCGCCAGCATGGCTATTACGCTCTGGCGTATTGGACTCTCATTGCGATCAACGTAGGGTTCGTGAATGTTCTCTGGATCAAGAAGGTGAGAACGAAGCCTGTTCTTCTTTTCCTGGTATCTGTGATTGTGCTTATCGCGATGTGGCTGGAGCGATTCGTGATCGTCGTTATTAGTCTCACGCACGACTTCCTGGTTTCGAGTTGGGGCATTTACGTGCCGACCAGGTGGGACTGGATGACGTTCTTCGGTACGCTCGGATTCTTCTTCGTCGCGTTTGCCTTGTTTATCCGCGTACTGCCCATGATTTCCATCTTTGAAATGCGCGATTTGCTGCCGGCCGCACATGTGAAGCCGGCTGCCCTGAAGGAGGCGGAGTCGCAATGAGCGAGCCTCGCGTCTATGGATTAATGGCGGAGTTCGAGACTCCTACGGACATCGTGGTGGCGGCCACCCGTGCGCATCAAGCCGGCTATCGGAAGATGGATGCCTACAGTCCGTTTCCAGTAAAGGGACTGAGTGAGGCAATTGGATTCCACAAGGACCAAGTCGCCCTCGTCTGTCTGATTGGCGGATTGCTCGGATTGCTGACGGCCTATGTGCTGCAGTACTGGATTAACGTGATCGCATATCCGTTGAATGTTGCCGGGAAGCCGTTTCACTCGTGGCCTTCGTTCATCATCGTGACTTTCGAACTGACGATTCTTTTCGGTGGACTGTCGGCTGCTCTCGGCATGCTGGCGCTGAATGGGTTGCCGATGCCGTATCACCCGGTGTTCAACGTGCCCGAGTTCGTCGCGGCCTCGCGTGATCGTTTCTTTCTGTGCATCGAATCAGCCGATCCGAATTTCGATATGAATGGCACCAAAAATTTCCTTGCACAACTTGGACCTCGCACAGTGACGGAGGTGCCCTATTAGCGCGCATCTCCACAGGCGAGTGTTGAGCGGTTGCCTGTTACTGGGCAGTACTCTGGTGCTGTTCGGCTGCGGCTTTCGGCTTGATATGCAGGTACAGCCCAAGGTGAAGCCGCTGCGCCAGAGCGACTTCTTCGAAGATGGAAGAGCGTCACGTCCGCTGATTCCCGGCACCGTGGCTCGCGGCGACGCTCGAATCGATACGTACTACTACACCGGCATGGTCGCTCCGGGCAAACCTGGCGATGAGTTGCCATTCCCCGCTACCCAGGAAGCGCTGGAACGCGGCGAGCAACGCTTCAACATCTACTGCAGCCCTTGCCACTCGCGTGTTGGCGATGGCAATGGAATGATCGTGCAGCGCGGATACCGCCGTCCTCCATCGTTCCACGATCCAAAGCTGCTGAATGCTCCGCTGGGACATTTTTACGACGTGATGACCAACGGATTCGGAGCGATGCCGGACTACGCCGCGCAAGTGACGCCGACCGATCGCTGGAAGATCGCAGCATATATCCGCGCATTGCAATTGAGTCAGCGTTCCACCCGGGCCAGCGTTCCTGCGGGAGAGCAGATTCCAGCCGTGACCAATCCGGTTTCCGGCACTCCCGGAAGTGGCGCAACCCCGCCCGCCGGCGAACAAGGAATTGAGAGGAAGCAGCCGTGAGCAGCAACAACAGCGTTGCCGTGGAAACCCTGGAGACAAAGGCCCCTGCGTTTATCCGCACGGTGCAGAGCAGAGCTCTGGTTGTGGCCGTATTGGCTGGTATCGGGACCATCGTCGGATTCATCGTTGAGCCCAACGAAGCCTTCCATTCCTGGCTGCTGGGATTTGCCTACAGCTGGGGTCTGACCACCGGTCCTATGGCTGTACTGATGCTGTGGTACCTCAGTGGGGGCCAGTGGGGCATGCCGATTCGGCGGATTCTCGAATCAGGCATGAAGAACCTGTGGCTGGTTGCGCTCTACTTCATCCCTGTGGTGATCGGTGCCAAGGCGATTTATGCATGGATGCATCCGGAAAACATGCAGGAAGGCATGCTGCGCAACCTGGGCGAGCATTACTTGAACTTGCCACTCTTCATTGTTCGCGCAGTTGTGTACTTCATTGTCTGGGGCATTCTGGTTGTTGTGTTAAGCCGGATGGCAAAGCGCCTCGATTCGCCACCGCCAGCCTTCCTGGGGCGTGTCCTCGCTGGAATCAGCGGCGCCGGCATGGTGATTTACTTCTACACGGCGACCTTCGCTACGGTTGACTGGTTCATGTCCATGATTCCGGGATGGCCTTCCACGGTCTACTCGCTGATACAGATCGTGGGTCAGGGTCTGCTGGCATTCTGTCTTTGTATCGTGCTGAGCCGGTTCCTGGTGGAATATCAGCCGATGGCCACGCTGATGAACCGCAAATTCTTCCACGACATTGGCAAACTCACGTTTTGCTTCGTGATGCTGTGGGCATATCTGAGCTTTTCGCAGTGGCTGATCATCTGGGCGGGCAATATGCCGGAAGAGATTCGCTGGTATCTGCCGCGACTCCACGGCGGATGGCAGTACGGGTTTGCGGGGCTGTGGTTGTTCCACTTTGCGGTTCCGTTCTCACTCCTGCTCTCACAGAGCTTGAAGAAGAATGTTCGCAAACTCGTGTGGATTGCCGTTCTGCTCTTGTTCATGCGTTATTTCGAGTTGTTCTGGCAGATCGAGCCGCAGTTCCATTCGTACTTCCATTACAGCTGGCTGGATGCAGTGGTTCCGATCTTCATGGTCTCCCTGTGGTTGGTATTTTTCTGCCGTAACTACATGAGCCGTCCGGTTCTGACTTTGTACGATTCGCGTCTGCCTGTCACGTTGGGCCAGTTAGAGGAACAACAGTATGAGTAATCACGGTAGCGGCGAACCGATGAATCCGGGGATCAACTACGAATCGCGTGATCTGGGCGCGCGCAGCATCGTGGTGTTCCTCGTCGTCCTGGCGATTTCAGGAATCCTTATCGAGTTGCTGGTGTGGGGCATGCTGCGCTTCTACAACAAAATGACGGTCGAGAACAATGTTCCCACAGCAGGCACGGCACAACTCTACACGCCTCCGGCGGAGTTGCCGGGTGGCGATCCGGCACTGCGTTTCCCCAAGCCTGCGCTGCAGGTGGATGACGTCGCCGACATGAACAAGTTGAAGGTGGAAAACGAAGAAATCCTGAACAGCTACGGCTGGGTCGATCAGAACAACGGCGTGGTTCGAGTTCCGATTCAGACAGCGATCGACCAGGTGGCGCAAAAAGGACTTCCCGTGCGGCAGGAGCAAGGCGCTCAGCCTGTCGCGAAATTCGGTGATGGCAACGGAACGATTCCCGGTGAAGGCGGCGGTGCTGGATCACTGGTGAATCACTAGAAGTGACACAGCTTCAGTCGTGTCACTCTTCAACGGCAGAGGTGGGGCTTTTGCCCTGATTTGAAAGGAACAAGAAGTGAAATCGAGCAGTTTCAAGCCGCGTAGTCTGGCGATCGCAATCGCGTTCGCATTGGCGGCTACATTCGCGTACGGACAGGGAATGACGGGCGCCGCGACCAGCGGTACCACGCAGCCTCCGCCAACCATCCTGAAGCGCGTCGGGATTGAACAGAAGTTGAACCACCAGCTCCCGCTCGATCTGGTTTTCCGTGATGACACGGGCAAGCTGGTGAAACTGGGCGACTACTTCGGCAAACGGCCAGTTGTACTCAGCATGGTCTATTACGAGTGCCCCATGCTCTGCGGCGAAGTGATGAACGGTATGTCGAGCGTCTTTTCAACGTTGAAGTTCGACATTGGCAAAGATTACGAAGTGGTCACCGTGAGCTTTGATCCGCGGGAAGGGCCGGCATTGGCGGCAGCGAAGAAGCGAACCATGATCACCCGCTACGGGCGTCCGGGCGCCGATCAAGGCTGGCATTTCCTGACTGGAGAGCAGTCGTCCATACAGGCGCTGACCGAAGCAGTCGGTTTCAAGTATGCGTGGGACGAAGACACCAAGCAGTTCGCGCACGCGGCGGCGATCATGGTGATCACGCCGGAAGGGAAGATCGCACAATATCTCTACGGCGTGGAATACGCGCCCAAGGATCTTCGCCTCGCGCTGGTGCAATCGTCACAGAACAAGATTGGAAACGTGGTCGACCAGGTACTGCTCTATTGCTATCACTATGACCCACGCACCGGGAAATACGGCGCGGTGGTTTCTCGGGTGTTGCAGGTGGCCGGAGTGATCACGATTGTAGTGTTGGGAGGTTTCTTGATCGTCATGTTCCGCTTGGAGCCGCAGAGCCAGAAGAGCGGATCGGACCGGGGAGGAAAGGCTTAGCATGTTTTCCCACGATCTGCCGCTATGGCCGGTGCAGGCGTCGTCGGGCGCCGCCAACGTGGACTGGCTGTTCATCTTTTTGCTGGTGACTACAGGGTTCTTCACGCTCCTGGTGTTCGCACTGCTTATTTGGTTCGCGGTCCGTTATCGCGCTAAGCCGGGCGATGACCGGCCGGCTACCCAGATTGAAGGCTCGTACGTTCTCGAAGCCACCTGGTCGCTGGTTCCGTTTGGCATCTTCATGGTGATGTTCGTATGGGGCGCTCTTATTTATGTGAATGAGTCGAGGCCGCCAGCGAACTCCATGGAGATCTATGCCGTGGGCAAGCAATGGATGTGGAAGTTCCAGCATCCGGAAGGCGTTCGCGAAATCAACACGCTGCACGTCCCCGTGGGACGCGACGTGCGTATGACCATGATTTCCCAGGACGTGATCCACAGCTTTTTCGTTCCTGCATTCCGCATCAAGCAGGACGTGCTGCCCGGACGTTACACAAGCACATGGTTCCACGCGATTCGCCCAGGAACGTATCACCTGTTCTGCGCTGAGTATTGCGGCACGCAGCACTCCGGCATGATCGGCGAAGTGGTGGTGATGGAGCCCGCGGCATACGAGACCTGGCTCATGGGTGGCACCGGCGAGGGCACTATGGCTTCGACCGGTCAGAAGCTCTTCCAGGAACTTGGTTGCTCGAGCTGCCATCGTTCGGATACGCAAGGCCGTGGACCGAATCTTGTCGGTGTTTTCGGCAAGCCAGTCTTGCTGGATGACGGTCGTACCGTGGCTGCCGACGACAACTACGTGCGCGAATCGATTTTGAGTCCGGGAGCGAAGGTGGTTGCTGGATTCCAGCCGATTATGCCGACGTTCCAGGGCATCGTTAGCGAAGAACAATTGCTCTCATTAATCGCCTACGTCAAATCATTGGCGCAACCCGAACAACGCGAGCCGGTGAGCAACCGGCCGGCCGTCCCGGGCCGTGCTGCCACGTCGGGAACGAAATAGGTGCAGTAATTATGGCTACAGCGGCAACGACAACCGAGCGCGAGAATTATCTGAATGCAGGCTATGGGCTGAAGTCCTGGCTGCTGACCACGGATCATAAGCGCATTGCGCTCCTATATCTGATCTCGATCACGTTCATGTTCTTCATCGGCGGCTTCTTCGCCACCATGATCCGCCTGGAACTGCTCACACCGGCCGGCGATCTGATGACATCGGACACCTACAACAAGATGTTCAGCATGCATGGAATCGTGATGGTCTTCTTTTTCCTGATTCCATCCATTCCAGCCGTGCTCGGGAATTTCCTGATTCCGATGATGATCGGCGCCAAGGACCTGGCGTTCCCGCGCATCAACCTGCTGAGCTGGTACATCTACACCGTGTCCGCGGGCATGATGTTGTACGTGATCCTGAATGGCGGTGTGGATACCGGCTGGACTTTTTATCCGCCGTTCAGCACGACTTACTCCAATACAAACGTAGTTGTCGCCGGCCTCGCGGTCTTCGTCAACGGATTCTCGTCGATCCTTACAGGACTGAATTTCATCGTGACCTTGCATCGCATGCGTGCTCCTGGAATGACCTGGACGCGCCTGCCGCTGTTTTGCTGGAGTCACTACGCAACCTCAGTCATTCAGGTCCTCGGAACGCCGGTGTTGGCAATCACGCTCGCGCTAGTCGCTCTCGAGCGGCTCTTCCATATTGGAATTTTTGACCCGAAGGTCGGTGGCGATCCTGTTCTGTTTCAGCACCTGTTCTGGTTCTACTCGCATCCCGCCGTCTACATCATGATTTTGCCGAGCATGGCGGTGATGTCGGAAGTGATCACCTGCTTCTCGCGGAAGCGCATCTTCGGTTACAACTTTGTGGCGCTCGCCTCCATCGCCATCGCGGTGCTGGGATTCCTGGTCTGGGCGCATCACATGTTCGTCGCCGGAATCTCGGTGTATGCTGCGCTGATTTTTTCGCTCTTGAGCTACTTCGTAGCCGTACCCTCTGCCATCAAGGTCTTTAACTGGACCGCGACCATGTTCAAGGGCCGAATCTATATGTACACGCCGATGCTGTATGCGTTCGGATTTATCGGTCTGTTCACCATGGGCGGAATGACGGGCCTGTTCCTCTCGAGCCTCGGCATTGATGTCCATGTCACCGACACGTACTTTGTCGTCGCGCACTTCCACTTCATCATGGTGGGTGGCGCGGTGATGGCCTACCTGGCGGGAATTCATTTCTGGTGGCCGAAGATCACTGGACGCATGTATCCGGAAGCCTGGGGCAGAATCGCCGCCGGATTGGTCTTTGCTGGATTCAATCTGACCTTCCTGCCGCAATTCGTTCTCGGCTATCTCGGAATGCCGCGCCGGTATCACGCATACGCTCCTGAGTTTCAAGTGCTGAATGTGCTTTCGACCGCCGGAGCTTCGATCCTCGCGCTTGGCTATTTGTTGCCGCTGATTTATCTCCTGTGGTCGTTGCGTTACGGTGCGATAGCTGGACCTAATCCATGGGAGGCCGCTGGACTGGAGTGGACCACTGCTTCTCCGCCCCCAACCTTCAACTTCGAAGAGACTCCCGTCGTGACTTGGGAAGCCTACAACTACGACGAGTTGCCGCAGGAGGTCCCCGTTGGCAAGTAGCACTGAAGTCGTCGCCCAACACTCGCTGCAACATCATTTCAAGGACATGGAGCAGCAGCGTGAGTCCTCGAACCTGGGGATGTGGCTGTTCCTGGTCACCGAAATCATGTTCTTCGGGGGACTGTTCACGGCGTACCTGGTTTACCGGCTCCTCCATCCGGGTGCATTCGAGTTCGGCAGCGAGCACATGGAGTTCTGGCTCGGCACCTTCAACACTGTGATCCTGTTGTGCAGCAGCTTGACGGTAGCGCTCTCCGTCCACGCAGCGCAACTCGGGCACACCAAGGTCACTGCCATACTACTCATCATCACTGTCCTGATGGGGTTAGGCTTCCTTGGAATCAAGGGCGTCGAGTATCACAATCACTGGGTGGAAGGGTCGTTCCCGGGGCCGTTCTGGCATATGGACACGAGCGGGTTGCGCGGAGATGACGTCAACGCGGCTCAACTCTTCTTTTTCATTTATTTCGTGATGACCGGCTTGCACGCGCTGCACGTGATCATCGGCATGGTGCTGCTGTCGTTCATTGCATTCTTTGCCTGGAGAGGACACTACACGAAGGAGTATCACAATCCGGTACACGTTTCCGGTCTGTACTGGCACTTCGTCGATTTGGTGTGGATCTTCCTTTACCCATTGCTCTACCTGATTGCACATAAACACGCATAATTTATGAAAGAACACATCATCCCTCGCAAAACGTACTTCATCGTCTGGGCCATCCTGATGTCGCTGATGGTGCTCACCGCAGTACTGTCGCGGATCAACCTGGGCGACTGGAGTACCGTGATCGCGCTGGCCATCGCCGCCGCGAAGGCTTTGCTGGTGCTGCTGTTCTTCATGCACCTGCGCTATGAGGACTACAAAATCACCGCCGTGGTTTTGTTTGCCGGCTTTTTCTGGTTGAGCATCCTATTTGTGCTCAGCCTTACCGACTATCTGACCCGTGGAGTCACGGGAATGCCGGGACATTAGCGGCATTCCGTTTGAGAGATCAGGCCGCCGGGCAGAAGCCGGCGGCTTTTTACTTTAGCGACACGGTTTGCAGAACGCTTCTTTTATGCTCGATCGCGAACAACTTCGTGAAGCTGGTCGAGAACGCATCGAGCGCATTCGAGCCGCTCTCGCTCAGAACGAACTCGCAGGCGTCGTGTGCACGCTTCCCAGCAACGTCCTGATGCTCACCGGTTATCGTCCAGTTGTCGGCATGAGCGTTGCAGTCGCCAGCCGCGATGTTGGATTGCTGCTCATCGTTCCAGAAGACGAATCCGAACTTGCTGCCAAGAGCTGGGCGGATGAGGTAAGGACCTATCAGCCCGAATCGCTCGACCGACTATCGGATCCGGCCGATGCCATTCGCGAGCCCTTGCGGAAGGCGCTGCATGATCTGAAACTGCAGTGCGCGGAACTAGGATACGAATTCGAAGCGGCTGCCGAGCCTGCGTATTACTCCGGTGTGTATCTGTTTCAGGGAAGCATGGTCGGCATTTTGCACGACGTGGTGCCTTCAGCGCCGCTGCGTCCCGCTGACCATATGCTCAGCGGCTTGCGCGCGGTGAAGACCGAGTACGAAATCGAGTGCATTCGACTGGCGTGCGCAGTGGCAGGGGAAGCGTTCAATCGTGGTCGCGATTTGCTCGCAGAGACTCAAACCGAGGCGGAGATCGCGTCGTGGTTTCGCTCGGGCTTCAGCGAGCTTAGGCTGAAACAAGAAGGCGCAGAGCGCGCCGACGGATTTGCCTGGTGCATGTCCGGTCCGAATGCTGCGAAAGCCGCAGGCGCATCCGCAACAACTGGGTTAAGAAGAGTGCGTACGCGAGAATCCGTGTTGGTCCATGCGAACTCCTATGTCGACGGATACTGGACCGACATCACGCGCACTTACGTCCTCGGCGAGATCGATGGTTCATTGCGCAGTGTTTACGAAGCGGTGTTCGCGGCGCGTGCGGCAGCGCTGGCTGAGATCAGGCCGGGAGCGAAAGCTGCCGACGTCGACCGCGCAGCACGCGATGTTTTGAAATCGCGCGGCTTCGGAGATCGCTGCCCGCACTCCATCGGTCACGGTGTTGGTTTCAATGCTATCTCGGCGAATGCACGCCCGAGGCTGCATCCGAAATCAGAGGAAACGCTCGAGGTTGGGATGACATTCAATGTCGAGCCCGCGATTTACATTGAGGGCGAACTCGGCGTGCGCCATTGCGACATGGTTGCCGTCACCGAGAGCGGCATGGAACTGCTGACTCCATTCCATGCCACGCTGAATGAGCTGCTGGTAAGTCCGGTGGCAACGCTGAAAGCAGGATGAGCGGCGCGGGTTTGGATAGCTAGTAGCTTGTAGCTGGTTCATTTCACCGAGCTACTAGCTACCCAACTCCAAACCACAGGATTTCCGATTACATCCCTGTCTGAACCTGAGCAACCGTCTTCAGCATCTCGCGCTCGCTCGGCGAAAAGCTGCTGTAGACACCCGAATCGATCTGGCGCTGGCGTGCCGCAGGAGGCATCGCTTGTAGCGTGCGGATTGCGTTCTGCACTTCACGGCGATGCTGCACCGGCGCTTCCACGGCCGTGCGCTCGACTCTCCGAGCATTAGTGTTCGGCGCGGGCGTGAAGACCGCCGCTTTTACCAACTGGCGCTCTTGCGGCGAGAAACTCGCGTACAGACCCGTCGCGAGTTCGCGCTCGCGAGCTGCGGGCGGCATTCCGCTCAGAGCTCGAATGGCGTTGCGCACTTCAGGGCGAGACTCTGGAATCTGCCGGATGGCGGATTCGGCGAGCTGCTGGCTGGTTGGCCCGGCGTACCTGGGTTCAGCGTTCGAGTTATCCGTATTCGAGTACTCGGATTGGTAGTTATCCTGATAAGAGCTGTTCTGGTAATCCTGGCCACTCACGCCGTAAGAACCGGGTCCGGCTGGTGCGTAGCCCGAGGGAGCGTAGGCGCAGGGCGAAGGATAGTAGTAGCAAGGCGGAGCCGCCGGAGGCGCCCACCACCACGGGTTATAAGCGTAGGAGGGATACCACGCAGGTCCCCAGAATCCACCGAAACCAAAGTTGAAGCTGATCCCGACGCCCCAGCCTCCCCAGCCGAAGCCCGGGTAGCCCCAACCACCCCAACCGCCTCGCCAGCCAGGATAGCCGACGCCCCAGCCATAGCCGCGTCCGCCGTAAAAGCCAGCGCCGCGAACGCCGCCGAAAGCCGAGCCGTGACTCACGCTGCGGAATCCGGTTGCGCCGCCGCGGAAACCGCCGTAACCGCCACCGCCATGGAATCCACCGTAGCCGCCGCCACCGTGGAAGCCACCACCGCCTCCATGGAAGCCACCTCCGCCGCCATGACCCCCGCCGCGTTGTGCAAGTAGAGGTTCTGTGGTCAATCCGAGCGCGACAGACACAAAGATCGCGCAGAGAACTTTCAGGAAGGAACTTTTACCCATGGCAGTAACTCCGGCAGAGCGCCCCGCTGCCAACAACTAAGGCTATTTTATACCTGTTTGATGACAGGAGTTGCGCGAGGCCGACGGCGTTTCAGCCGCTTGGGTTTAGGTCGGATTCTCCAAGAGTCCAGGGATCTTCCGGGCTATCTCGCCTTGCGCACCAACCAGTCGGTAAATCACGAAGTTGCTTCAGACTGGGATCGGAGTCAACCAGATGATGGAAACATATAACTCCGGCCGACTCGACCTTCGACTCGCTTGCACCGTGAAACTGCCAAGCGCCGTCTTTGACGTCATGACTCACGTAGAGGATTGGCTCCTCGCGATTCATAATTCGTCTTGTGGTGTACACACCGGTATGCGGCGGGTCTTTGAACTTCCAATCGGAGAGGCTGCTATTAGGATCGCTTGCCGCCCAAAAATCCCGCTCCACGTTGGTCTCATCTTCCGAAGGAAGGAAGAGTAGTGGTTGGCGTTCTTGCCACGAAGAGTCAAAGCCGGGGTCCCAAGGGAAATGGTTACTAAGATCAGGATAAATGCATTGAAGGACTGGGAATTGGTCCTCACCATAAAACCAACTCGCGCAATTCATAACGTGGGCAGCCCATCGCTGTTCGGGTGTTCTGAATTCGCAAACAACTTGATTCAAGAGTTCAGGCTCCCGATCGCTGTTCTTGAATACTTTGCCTTCCTTCATGAGGCGCACTACTTCGTTTACCACGAAATGAGAGAGGTCGGGATCTAGACCTATAACAATCAGTTCTGGTCGTTTCAGGGTTTCATAAACTCCGATTGTGTAGGACCACCCTGGAATACCGGAGGATTCGGAGACATGAATAATATGACATCCGTACTTCTCCACGTCAGAGATCAATTTCCGATCGCTATCATCCAGTTTTGTTTGGCGGAGGCGCCTCAGTCGCGGCGAGTCACCGAATTCAGTTTTATCCATAGTTGGCGGATATCTTAGAGGAAGACCGGTACCATTCGTAATATTCTGCGCTCGCGATTGGGAATGCGGACACTGAGCGCAGCCGAGCTCGGCTGCGGACGCGACTCATGGCAATGCAGGAGGAATTGTCTAGCGAAGCAAACACGAGGTCTCTCGACTCGGAGCGCGTTCTGTATCGCGCTCCTCGCTCGAAATGACAGAACAAGAATCGATCAGGAGTGCTGCCGCTGTTCGTACGCCGTGATCTGCTCTTCGTGCCGCAGCGTCAGGCCGATATCATCCAGGCCGTCGAGCAGGCAGCGCCGGCGGAACTCGTCGATCTCGAACGCCGCGGAGAAGCCCTTGTCGTCGTAGACCTGCTTCAACTCGAGATCGATGGTGAGCTGGTAGCCTTCGGCTTCTTTCGCGCGTTTCATCAGCTTGTTGACTTCCGACTCGGTGAGCACGACCGTGAGCAGGCCATTCTTCACACAATTGTTGGAGAAGATGTCTGCGAATGACGGCGCGATCACAGCGCGGAATCCGTAATCACCGAGCGCCCAGGGCGCGTGTTCGCGCGAGGAGCCGCAGCCGAAGTTTTTTGCCGCCAGAAGAATGCTCGCCCCTTTGTATCTCGGCGCATTCAGAATGAATTCCGGATTTGGCTTGCCGTCGGGTGTGAAGCGCCAGTCATTGAACAGGAACTGGCCGAAGCCGGTACGCTCGATGCGCTTCAGGAACTGCTTGGGAATGATCTGGTCGGTATCGACATTGACGCGATCGAGCGGGAGGACGATTCCGGTGTGCTGACGAAACGGTTCCATTAGCGGTACTCCCAGTGGCGCACGTCGGTGAAGTGACCGGTGACGGCGGCAGCCGCGGCCATTGCGGGGCTGACGAGATGCGTACGCCCATCGCGCCCCTGGCGGCCTTCGAAATTTCGATTGCTGGTGGAGGCGCAACGCTCGCCCGGTTGCAGCACGTCGGGGTTCATTGCCAGGCACATCGAACAGCCCGATTCGCGCCACTCGAAACCGGCGGAGGTGAAAATCTCGTGCAAGCCTTCTTTCTCGGCCTGTACTTTGATCTTCTGCGAACCCGGAACCACCATGGCCTGTACGCGCGAGTCCACGTGATAGCCCTTGATCACTTTGGCGGCTGCGCGCAAATCTTCGATGCGCGAGTTGGTGCACGAACCGATAAACACGCGATCGACCTTGATGGTCTGCATTGGCGTATGCGGCGAGAGCGCCATGTACTCGAGCGCGCGCTCGGCGGCGCGTCGGTCGGCATCGGTCGAGGCGAACGTCGGGTCGGGAACTTCGCCCGTAATCGGAACCACCATGCCGGGATTCGTTCCCCACGTCACGTACGGGGCGAAGCTGCTGGCGTCGATCTCGACGATGCGATCGTAGTGCGCGCCCGGATCGGAGTGCAGCGTCTTCCAATGTGCGAGCGCCTTATCCCAGGCCGCGCCTTGCGGCGCATGTTGCCGGCCTTTCAGGTAAGCGAAGGTGGTCTCATCGGGTGCAACCATGGCGGCGCGCGCTCCGGCTTCAATACTCATGTTGCAGAGCGTCATGCGGCCTTCCATCGAAAGCGCGCGAATGCCTTCGCCGGTGAATTCGAGCACGTGTCCGGTGCCGCCGTCGGTGCCGATCTTGCCGATGATGCCAAGCGCAAGATCCTTCGCACTGACTCCCGCAGGCAGTGTGCCCTTTACGTCAATTTGCATCGTGCGCGGCTTCTGCTGCGGCAGGCACTGCGTGGCGAGTACATGCTCGACTTCGGATGTGCCGATGCCGAAAGCTAGCGCCCCGAACGCCCCGTGCGTGCTGGTGTGACTGTCACCGCAAACGATGGTCAGGCCGGGCTGCGTGAATCCAAGCTCAGGCCCGATTACATGCACGATGCCGCGGTCTTCCGATCCCATGTCGAAGAGCTGAATGCCGAACTCGCGGCAGTTTTTGCGCAGCGTCTCCATCTGCTTTTCGGAAATGGGCTCGAGGATGGTGAACTCGAGCGGCGTGGTCGGATTGTTGTGATCGACTGTGGCGATAGTGCGCTCAGGGCGACGAACCTTGCGACCGGCAACGCGTAAACCCTCGAAGGCCTGCGGCGAAGTAACTTCGTGAACGAGGTGCAGGTCGATGTAAATCAGCGGCGGCTGATCGCTGGGCTCGCAGATTACGTGCTCGTCCCAGACTTTCTCAAATAATGTGCGTGGTTTTGACATTACGGTATGAAAGAACTCCTAATGCGGTACTCAATTATCCGCTATGCGGACCGACTTTGGTTGTCATCACGAGCGAGCGCAGCTCGCGAGGGAACTGCATTTCTCGGGCTACACAGCGTGATATGCACGCCGGTTGTCCACGACCTCGGCCAGTGCCTGTTCGACAAGTTTACCCATTTCCGTGGTGCTGACTTCGAACTTGCCTTCGCGCGCAAGGTCTTTCGTTCGATAGCCGGAATCGATGACTTTCACGATCGCCTGCTCGATGTCACGTGCGTCCTGCTCCAACTTGGCGGTATGGCGCAACAGCATGGCCGCTGACGCAATCGCGCCAATCGGATTGGCAATGCTCTTCCCGGCAATATCCGGCGCCGAGCCGTGTACCGGTTCGTAGAGGTCGACATCGCCGCCAATCGTTGCCGATGCAAGAACGCCGAGTGAGCCGCTGAGAACTCCTGCTTCGTCGGAAAGGATGTCGCCGAACAGGTTTTCAGTGAGCACCACGTCGAAGCTCGTGGGCGCCGTCACGAGGCGCATCGCACAGGCGTCGACGTAGGTGTGCTCGAGCTTTACGTCGGGATACTCTTTGCCGAGCAGCGTAACCACCTGCCGCCAGAGCTGCGAGGTTTCGAGAACGTTTGCCTTATCGACTGATGTAACTTTCTTGCGGCGCTTACGAGCCAGTTCAAAAGCAACGCGTCCGACGCGCTCGATTTCTTCCACCGAGTAGCGCATGGTGTTGAACGCCGCTTCATTGTTACCAACGAATCCGCGCGGTTCGCCGAAGTAGAGGCCACCGAGCAGCTCGCGAACGAACATAATGTCGGCACCGCGAACGATTTCTTCTTTCAGCGGCGAGCAATCGGCGATGCCGGGATACACGATGGCAGGCCGAAGATTCGCGAATCCCTTGAGCGCCTTGCGAAGTCCAAGCAGTCCGGCTTCGACACGCTTTTCGGGCGGAAGATGATCGTATTTTGGCGAGCCCACGGCTCCGAGCAGCACGGCATTGCTGTTCAAGCAGGTGTCGATAGTCTCCGCCGGCAGCGGTGTTCCAAATTGATCGATGGCGACGCCGCCGATGGCGCGCTCGGTGAATTCGAACTCGTAGTTATTCAGGTCCGCCACGCAGCGGAGAACGCGCACTGCCTCCCGAGTGACTTCAGGACCGATGCCGTCACCGGGCAGGACCGTAATCTTTAGCTTAGTGCTGGGAGACAACCGATGACCTCCAGTAATCATGCTCGTGCTGGTAAATCAAAATACCCCACCCGGCAAAAAGGCGCGCTGGGTGGGGCACTCAAAGCAAACTTATGCCATGCCGGCAGAGCGAGCGACTGCGTCGGCGGTTCCGACCGCTGTACCCATTGGCATCCCCGGAAATTCTTCGTGGATGATCGCCAGCAGGTGTCGGTCTTCGACCACTTTGATCTGATCCGCAAGTGAGACGAAACGCTTGTAGATGAGATCAAGTTCACGACGCTCGAACTTGTATCCCAGTTCGGCGCAGCGCAGTCCAAGCGCGTGGCGCCCAGAGTGCTTGCCGAGCACCAGCTTGTTTTCGGGCACGCCCACGGACTTTGGCGTCATGATCTCGTAGGTCAGCGGATTCTTGATCACGCCATCCTGATGAATGCCCGCCTCGTGCGCGAAAGCGTTGCGTCCCACGATCGCTTTATTCGGCTGCACCGGAACATGTGTGATCTCGGTAAGCAGGCGGCTGGACTGGTAAAGTTCCTCGCTGTTGACACCGACGTCGTAGGGCATCACGTCGGGACGTACGCGCAATGCCATCACGAACTCTTCCAGCGATGCGTTGCCTGCGCGCTCACCGATGCCGTTGATGGTGCACTCGATCTGACGTGCGCCGCCTTCAAGAGCAGCAATCGAGTTCGCTACGGCTAACCCAAGATCGTTGTGGCAGTGCACGGAGACGACAGCTTTGCGGCTGCATCCGTCGATGCGCGCGGTGATGGCCTGAATAATGTGGCGCATCTCGTTCGGAACCGTGTAGCCGACCGTATCGGGGATGTTCACCGTAGTCGCGCCCGCTTCTACGACGGCTTCGGTCACTGAGCACAAGAATTCAAGTTCGGTGCGAGTGGCATCTTCGGGCGAGAACTCGACGTCGGCACAGAGCGAATGCGCGAACTGCACCTGCTCCACCGCCTGCCGGATGCACTGGTCGCGATTCATCTTCAACTTGTAATGAAGATGGATGTCGGAGGTAGCAAGAAAAACGTGAATACGCGGTCGCGCGGCGTGGCGGACCGCTCCCCAGGCGCGCTCGATGTCGTGATGCGTCGCCCGAGCCAGTCCGGCGATGATGGGCCGGCGGATCTCCTGCGCGATCAATTCCACCGCCTCGAAATCACCCTGCGAGGCGATGGGGAAGCCAGCTTCGATGACGTCCACACCGAGTCGGTCGAGCTGCCTCGCCATACGTAGCTTTTCGTCCAGATTCATACTGCAACCTGGCGACTGTTCGCCATCGCGTAGCGTGGTGTCGAAGACCGTAATGCGGGAACGTTCCATCGAGCGGCTCCTTTCCCAAGCCTGTTACCAGACCGGTACAGTACAGGGTCGGCGAGGTGAATCGATAAAGCAAGTTTATAGTTATTACTAGAGCATAAGGACAAATTATGCTATAAGTACATCTTTGAGAGAAGCGGCAGTCCATAAGGAGGCGGCGTGGACCTGTTTCAAATGGAGACGTTTCTGACCGTGGCACGGGAAGGCAGCTTTTCGCGTGCGGCCAAGAAGCTCTACCGGACTCAGCCGGCGATCAGCCAGACTATACGCAAGCTGGAAGACGAATTGGGCGAGGCGCTTTTCGACCGCTCATCGCGCGACGGCATTCTTACCGACGCCGGGCGCGTCCTCCACGACTACGCCGAAAAGCTGTTAAACATGCGCGGCGAGGCTCTGACCGCAATGGAAGAACTGCGGCAGATGAACAAAGGCAAGCTCAGCGTGGCGGCCAATGAATACACCTGCCTGTACCTGTTGCCGGTGCTGAACGAATACAGGCGGCACGCGCCGATGATCAAGGTGAGCATCCTGCGATCGCTAGCCAGCCGCATTCCCGACGAGCTGCTGAATCACAGCGTGGAGTTTGGGCTGGTCAGCTTCCGTCCGGAGGATCCGCTGTTGAAGTCGATCGTGGTCTATCGCGACGAGCTGGCATTCGTGGTGCCGCCGACGCATCCGCTGGCGGGATCGGCCGAGGTAAGCATCAAGCAGCTGGGCGCCGAGTATTTTGTCGCGCACCACGTGCCTTCTCCACTGCGCGCTAAGGTGCTGGAGACATTCCAGAAGCGCAAGGTGCCGCTGCACATGGATGTGGAGATGCCGACGATTGAAGCCATCAAGAAATTTGTCGCCATGGGAAACGGCGTAGCGCTGATTCCCGCGATTTGCGTGGAAGGCGAAGTTGCACGTGGCGAACTGGTGCACATCCCAGTGCCGGAAGTAGCGGCAGAACGCAAGCTGCGGCTGGTGTATCGCAAGAACGCGAGCCTATCGCATGCAGCGCGTGCTTTCCTGAAGGAAGTAGAAGCGTATGCCGATCGCGAAGGCGGGCGGTACATGTTCGTGCCGGATAAATAGGGACGAGCCTATCTGTCACCACCGAGACACAGAGTCACAGAGAGAGCTTCAGGATTTGTCATCACGAGCGGACGTTAGTCCGCGAGGGATCTGAATTTGGCGGGTGCCCCACCCTGCGCCTCTTTTGCGCTGGGTGGGATCATCGCCCTTTCTCCGTGTCTCCGTAGTGCAAAAGCTACTGCGCCGCTCCGGCCGCTGGCTTCGTCTCCGGTTCCTTGCCAAGATCGCCAAACGTCCACAAGCCGAATGCTTTCAACTCATCATCGGCGTGTTTCTTCACCAGCATACGAGCGGTTTTCTCCTCGGGCCATGGAGACGCCAGCCGCTCCGGGCGATCGGCGATCCAGAAGCTAGCTAACGCCATCACCGCCGTGTCGCGCAGAAGCAGATCGGGATCCACTTTGTCGAAGGTGTCGACCTGCGAGTGGTGCGTGTACTTATAGTCGGGCGAATCCTGATCGAGGTTGATGCCGGGTAGCCCGGCGAGGATGAATGGTCCGGCATCGGTGCCGAATTCAACATCGTCGTTGGTCTTGATTTTTCCAAAGGCCTGAACGGTTTCCGCGAAGGGCTTCACCGCGGCCACAACGTCATCACGTCCGCCCAGTTGCAGGCTCACAACCGGACCTTGTCCGTTGTCCAGGATCACAGCCGCTACATGGTTCGACATCTCCGACTTGTGCATCTTCACGTAGGCCAGCGATCCGAGCAGTCCCTGCTCTTCGCCGGTGAAGAGAACGAAGCGCATGGTGCGCTTCGGCTTGAATCCAGATTTCATGACGGCTTCGGCAGCGCCCAGAGTCGTGGCCACCCCGACGCCGTCGTCGGTCGCACCTTCCGCCAGATCCCACGAATCAAGATGGCCACCAATCACGATGACCTGCTCCGGATGCTCGCTACCGGGGATGTCGCCGACAACATTGGCGGAATCCACCGGACCGCTGGTTACCGTGTTCTGCACGTCGATCTTCAGGCGCACCGGTTTCCCCTGATCGAGGAAGCGGCCGAGCTGCTCGGAATCTTCAACCACCATGCTGACCACGGGAATGTTGTAGTAGGTATCGAAGCCAAGCGCGCCGGTGTGGGTGAGATTCATGCCGCGAGATTTGGCCCCGCCCTGTCCGCCGATTACGGCTACGGCATGGGCCGCATAGGCGGCTTTTAGAAACGGCCCGAATTTGCCGAACATTTTCTGGCGCTCTTCGCGCGAGAGTTCTGTTTTCGAGCGCATGAGTAGAACTTTACCGGCCCAGTTGCCGGAGTTTTCTTTCATCTCGCGGTCGAGCTGGTTGTTGTCCACGATCACGACCTCGGCCTCGATACCGCCTTTCGGCGTCGAGCCGACCCAGCCGAGAGAAGACACGGTCAGCGGCCGCTGGATAGGCGCGACGAGGCTGGCGTTAGCGGAGCCACGCGTCCATCCATGGGAGATCTGCCATTTCTCCGCGTGGACATTGGTGAGGCCAATCGCCTGCATCTTCGCCATGCCCCACTTGACGGCTTCGTTGGCCTGCGGCGATCCGGTGACGCGGCCGCCAATGGTGTCGCTGAGCTCCTCGAGATAGTCGAGCGCATGATTGTTGAGCGTGGCCTGACCGGCGATAGAAGTGAGCGCAGGCAGCGTGCCGTCCTGCGCAGGTGTAGGCGCAGGAGATGGAGCCGCGTCGGCGGCAAAGGCCATGGATGAAGCGAGCAGGCACAGCAAGACAGCAGAAGTGAATATGCTTTTCACAGAATCTCCGAAAAGTGACGGACGCGAGGCGCTCCCCACAGGTACGCCTATGCTAAAGCATTGTGGGTACCTTACGATAATACGCAGAACAAATTATCGAGTGAGGTGGGTAGCGTGCTGACCAAACCTGAACGCAATGAATATAGCGATTGGTATGCCGACTACGTGGCGCGAGTGCCCGATGGCAATGTGATCGAAGTGCTCGAAAAGCAATCGGCCGAAATGCAGGCGTTTCTGAAGACGCTTTCGGACGCGCAAGCCGAGCAGCCGCCGGCGCCCGGCAAGTGGAGCGTGAAGCAGGTGATCGGACATCTGTGCGATGCCGAGCGCGTGTTCGGCTATCGCGCGTTGCGCTTCTCACGCGGGGACGAGACGCCGCTTCCCGGATTCGAGCAGGACGATTACGTCCGTGAGAGCCATGCGAATGAACGCAAGCTGGCTGATCTGGCTGCGGAGCTAGCGGCCCTTCGTAAAGCGACCATTGAGTTCTTCAAGAGCGTGAGTCCCGAAGTGGCGATGCGTCGCGGGAAAGCCAGTGGCGCCGAAGTGAGCGTGCGCGCGCTGGCGTATATCACCGCAGGACACGAGCAGAGGCACTTGGAGTTGATGAAGAAGACGGTGGGCAGGTAAGTGGCAACGCGCAAGAAACTGCCGATGCTGATTGTTGCGGTGTTGATCACGCTTGCACTGGGAATCTCTGGTTGGCGTGCGCAATATCCAGACAACTCGGATCCCAAGAGTCTTCGCTATACGTTGTGGAAACACAATCTCTACAAGATGAATCTCGATGTTGCAACGGACCTCATGGTCGGGGACCATGGGCGAGATCTAATCGTAGTCGGCAAGACGAAAGGCGAATTGCGGGAGAGATTCGGCTATCTCCTCAATGCTGCAGATGCAAAGCCGTACTTGCGGGCCTGCTATCAATCCTCTCCCTGGCGCGATCGGGATGTCTTGTTCATTCGTAGGAGCCGTTGGATGGTTGTATTCGACAATGACCGGGCCGCAAACCTGATACTCATCAAAGGCTGTTAGTCGGCGGTATACGAGACATTCAGGTTTTTCATGCTGTCATGTCGAGCGAAGCGAGAGATCGCTATCGTGATACAGATTCCTCTGGCATAGGGTTTCCTCGCCTGCGGCTCGGAAAGACAGTCGACAATTGTGGCGGTTCGAAAAACTGTAGGTCCCGCGCGTACACACGCTCGTGATGACAAACAGAAGAGCTTCCTCTGTGCCCTCTGTGAAGTCTCCTTTCCGGCCCTTTCCAAAAGCAGGGAAGGACCGGGCACCCGACTTCTCGTCCTCGAATTTCTCCGTGACGCAGTGTCCCCGTGGTGAAAAGAAAAACCCCACTCGCGTGGGGTTCTAACTAGCCACTAACCACTGGCGACTAATCACTTACTCGCCACTGCCGCCTGGTCCGACTCCGGCGTAACCTTCACCGCTTTGAGGAACGGCATCATCTCGCGCAACGAGGCGCCGACTTTTTCCAGAAGCGAAGTCTGTTCGTCGTGGCGCGTCTTGGTGAACCATGGACGTCCGTTCTTGTTCTCGGAGATCCACTTCTTCGCGAAGGTGCCATCTTGAATCTCGGTCAGCATCTTCTTCATTTCTTTGCGGACGTTGTCGTTGATCACCCGCGGACCGCCGGTGTAGTCGCCGTACTCGGCGGTGTCGCTGACCGAGTAGCGCATGTAGTTCAGCCCGCCTTGGTACATGAGATCCACAATGAGCTTGAGTTCATGCAGGCACTCGAAGTAGGCGATCTCCGGCTGATAGCCGGCGTCGACGAGCGTCTGGAATCCGGCTTTCACCAGCGCGCTGGCGCCGCCACAAAGCACGGCTTGTTCGCCAAACAGATCGGTCTCGGTTTCCTCGGCAAACGTGGTTTGCAATGTGCCCGCGCGGGTGCAGCCGATGCCCTTGGCGTAAGACAGCGCGAGAGGAAGCGCTTTGCCGGTTGCGTCCTGCTCGATGGCGACGAGTCCGGGTGTACCTCCGCCTTCGCGGAAGACTTCGCGCACGCGATGGCCGGGCGCTTTGGGCGCAACCATGGTGACGTCGACATCTTTTGGCGGCGTGATCGTTCCAAAGCGAATGTTGAAGCCGTGGGCGAACATCAGCATCTTGCCGGGCTTGAGGTTGGGCGCGATGTCGTTCTTGTAGACCTCGGGCTGCGTAGTGTCGGGGACGAGGATCATGATCACATCAGCCCACGCGGCGGCTTCGGCGGGCGAGGTCACGGTCAGTCCCGCGCCCTGCGCCTTAGCGCGCGACTTGCTGGACATGGTGAGTCCGATTTGCACGTTGACGCCGCTGTCCTTCAGGTTCAGAGCGTGCGCGTGTCCTTGCGATCCGTATCCGATGATGGCGACCTTCTTGGCCTGTATAAGGGCGAGGTCCGCATCGTTGTCGCGGAAAATCTTGGCCATGGTAAGTGTGTTCTCCTTAATTAGTGCGAGTCATAACCGGAAGAATTTGCCTGGCGACAGGGCTTCCTCGCCTGCGGCTCGGAATGACAGCAAAAACAAATGCAGATCCCTCGCGGCCTGCGGCCGCTCTTGATGACAACAAAAATCGGTGGTCGTCCCAACTACACCGAGTACGAAACGCCCTGTTCTTCTTCGTAGACGGCTGCGACTTTGCTGCCGTTGGCGGTCACGATTGCCGGTGTATTGGCTTTGATGCCGCGAGCCATCGCCACGCGTCCGGTACGGACCATCTCCAGGATGCCGTACGGCGCGAGCACTTCCAGCAGACCGTCGATTTTGTCTTCGGTGCCGGTGATTTCTAAAATGATCGACTCGATCGCAACGTCGACAACACGCGCGCGAAACACCTGCGCGAGTTGCAGCACCTGCGAACGCTGGTCGGCTTTCGCGCCGACTTTGATCAGCGCGAGATCGCGCGCAACCGACGCGCTCTCGGTGATGCTCTCCACCAGCAGCACGTTTACGAGCTTATAAAGATGGGCTTCGAGGCGGCGCGCGCCGCTCTCGTCGGTGTCGACGACGATGGTCATGCGCGAGACGCCCGGCTTCTCGGTATGGCCGACGGTGAGCGACTCGATGTTGTACGCGCGGCGTCGGAACAGAGACGCAACGCGCGTCAAAACACCCGGTTTGTTCTCGACGTATACGGCAAATGTATTCAGCATTCTGACCCCTATTCGTCCTCTCCGGTTTCGTAGATCGGCGACGGACGGCGAATCATGGCATGCAAATCGGCTCCCGCAGGAACCATGGGATAAACCGAATCTTCCTGCTCAACGCGGAAATCAATGAGCACCGGACCTGGATGCTTACGCGCCGACTCCACTGACGGAATCACATCGTGACGCTGGTCCACTCGCATTGCGCGAATTCCGAACGCTTCTGCGAGCTTCACGAAATCCGGATTGACGAGCGGCGTGGCAGCATAGCGCTTCTCGTAGAAGAACTCCTGCCACTGGCGCACCATGCCTAAAAACCCGTTGTTGATGATCGCGATTTTCACGTCGATCTTTTCCTGCGCGATGGTGGCGAGCTCGCACATCGTCATCTGGAAGCCACCGTCACCGACTACGACCCAGACTTCCGCGTCGGGGCGCGCGAACTTTGCGCCCACCGCGGCGGGAAGAGCGAAGCCCATGGTGCCGAGCCCGCCCGAAGTGATGAGCGAGCGCGGTTCGTCGTGGTGGTAATACTGCGCTTCCCACATCTGGTGCTGGCCCACGTCGGTGACGACGAGCGCGCGGCCCTTGGTTTCACGCCACAAATCGTTGATCACGTGCGCGGCGTAGAGATGACCGCTGTCGGGCAGGTTCTGGATGTCGCGCACGGCGGAGTCGCCCTTGAGTTCGCGAATGTAACTGTTCCACTCGGAGCGATCATTCGCTTCGACACGCGGCAACAGGTCTTCGAGAACTTCTTTCAGATCGCCAACGAGAGCGACGTCGACCTTCACATTCTTGTTGATCTCGGAAGGATCGATGTCGATGTGAATCTTCTTTGCGTTGGGCGCGTAAGTCTTCAGGTTGCCAGTAACGCGATCGTCGAAGCGCATGCCGAAGGCGAGCAGCAGATCGGCTTCCTGAATGGCCTTGTTCACCCAGGCTTCGCCGTGCATGCCCATCATGCCGAGATTCAGCGGATGCGATGCCGGAATGCCGCCGAGGCCGAGCAAAGTGATGGCCATCGGGATGTGCGTCTTTTCGGCGAACTGGCGAACCAGGTCAGTGGCTCCGGAAAGAATGATCCCGTGGCCGGCGAGAATCACCGGGCGCTTCGCATTCTTGATCAGCGAAATCGCGTGCAGACATTCTTTTTCTGCGGGCGAAAGATCGGGGCGATAGCCGGGCAGCTGAATAGGCGTCTCGTCATATTCGAAGCTCGTCGAGCCCTGCTGCGCGTCCTTGGTGATGTCGATGAGCACCGGGCCGGGGCGTCCAGACTTCGCAATATAGAACGCTTCGCGAATGGTGCGCGCAACATCGTTCGCGCTGGTGACAAGATAGTTGTGTTTGGTCACCGGCATGGTGACGCCGGTGATGTCGCACTCCTGGAAAGCATCGGTGCCGATGAGTTTGCTGCCGACCTGGCCGGTGATGCAGACGATGGGCGATGAGTCCATCATCGCGGTGGCGAGTCCGGTGACCATGTTGGTGGCGCCTGGACCGGAGGTCGCGATGGCAACACCGACGTCGCCGCTCGCGCGTGCATAGCCATCGGCCATGTGCGTGGCGCCCTGTTCGTGACGAACGAGAACGTGGTGGATGTCGTATTTCGTGAGAGCGTCATAGGTGGGCAGGATTGCGCCACCCGGATAACCGAATACGGTCTTGACACCTTCACGCTTCAGGCATTCCCAGACGATTTCCGCGCCGGTTTTCATCATTACTTTACGCACCTTCCTACTTCTTCGGTTTCGGCTGAAGCAATACTGTCGAGCGCATCCTGCTGCTCGTTGCGCATGAATTCCGCCGTGCCCCAGTCGCTGGTGACCGCTCCACGCGAGGCCGACGACACCATGCGCGCATATTTTCCGAACACGCCAGTGGGATACTTCAACGCCGGCGGCCGCCACGTCTTCATTCGAGCGCGAATCTCTTCCGTCGTTAGCTCAACGGAGAGGCGTCGCGAGGGAACGTCGATTTCGATCATGTCGCCTTCGCGAATGGCTGCGATCGGCCCACCGCGGGCAGCTTCAGGGGCGACGTGGCCGGTGGTGAATCCGTGGGTCGCGCCGGAGAAGCGGCCGTCGGTGATGAGCGCGACCGAGTCGCCGAGTCCAGCGCCATTGATGGCGGCAGTGACGGCGAGCATCTCGCGCATACCGGGTCCGCCGCGCGGGCCTTCGTAGCGAATGACGACAACGTCGTTGGGCTTGATCTTGTTGCTCTGCACGGCGGCAAAGGCGTCTTCTTCGCAGTCGAAGACACGAGCCGGACCGCGATGATGCGTAGTGTCGTGGCCGACCAGCTTGATCACGCAGCCTTCCGGCGCGAGATTGCCCTTGAGGATGACCAGGCCGCCGCTCTTCTTAATAGGATTGCTGAGCGGGCGGATGACTTCCTGGTTGGGAGTTTCTTTCGCCCTGTCAGCTTCTTCGCCGATGGTTTTCAGCGAAACCGTAAGTGCGTCATTGTGCAGGTAATTGCCCTGCTTCAGACGCTGCGCGAGCAGCGGAATGCCGCCCGCGTTGTACATGTCGGTAGCCATGAAGCGGCCGCCAGGTTTCAATTCACAGAGAAGCGGAGTACGCGCGCAGATCTTATCGAAGTCATCGATATCGAGATCGACGCCAACTTCGTGCGCGATGGCCAGCAAGTGCAGAACAGCGTTGGTCGAGCCGCCGCTGGCGGAGACGCTGGCGATAGCGTTTTCGATGGCGTCACGGGTGAGGATCTGTTTGGGTTGCGTATTGCGTCGGACCAACTCCATCACCATGCGTCCAGCTTGGCGAGCGACGTCGAGCTTCTTGGGATCGAGTGCAGGAACGGCGTTGAAACCCATGGGCGAGATGCCGAGGAATTCACCGACCGTCGACATGGTGTTGGCGGTGAACTGACCGCCACAGGCGCCCGCGCCCGGGCAAGCATGATCTTCAATGTCGCAGAGTTCGGCGTCGGTCATTTTGCCGCGACCGTGGGCTCCCACGGCTTCGAAGACGTCTTGAATAGAAACGTCGTGTCCCTGGAACTTGCCGGGGGCAATGGAGCCGCCATAGAGCATGAGTCCGGGAATATTCAGGCGGGCGAGCGCCATGATCGTGCCGGGGATGGTCTTGTCGCATCCCGATAAGGCGATGACGCCGTCAAAAAGATTGCCGCGCACGACGAGTTCGATGGAGTCCGCAATAACCTCGCGGCTAACGAGCGAAGCCTTCATGCCTTCGCTGCCCATGGTGATGCCGTCGGAGATGGAGACGGTGTTGAACTCCATCGGCGTTCCGCCAGCTTCGCGAATGCCTTCTTTTACGGCTGCGGCGAGTTCACGCAGGTGATAGTTGCACGGGCCGATCTCGATCCAGGTGTTGGCGACTCCGACGATGGGCTTGCGCAAATCTTCGTCAGTGAATCCGATCGACTTCAACATGGCTCGGGCTGGAGCGCGGTTGGGTCCGTCGGTGATTCCGCCGCTGTGCCGCTTGCCTTCAGTGCTCATTGCTGCTCCCTGAGAGTTGCTTCCGATGTGAAAAAGCCATCATCGCCGGTAGCGGATGATGGCTTGTGAATCTGGTTGTTACGTCCTCGTCATCCGCCGTCAGTTCGAGCGCGCCTCGCTAAGGCGCACGAGTACGGCGACTAGCGGTCCCAACGGGGAACGGCGCCGAAAATCTGACTGCAAGCTGGAGAAAGGACGCATAAAAGCTTGCAAGGAGAGTAGTCGAGGGCTTCGACTACCGTCAATCAAATTATTTGTTTTGCTTATATAAGAGAAACTAATTAGTAAGGATTGCTTATGGGCGGTGTTCGAAGTCACACAACGATCAAACGTGCAGAATGAGGCCCGTCTCCGAGAAAGACGGGCCCTCTGCGTCCTTAGCTACCGCGGATTGTTATTGCTGGCGGTCGTGGCCTTGGCTGCGGCAGCATTCTGCTTAGGCGTGATGCTTTCTGCCTGTTGTAAATGGCTTTGCAAGGTGGGCAGCGTAGTCTGCGCGAAGTTTTTCACGTCAGGATCATTGGCGTGGGAAGCTTCCTTCTGAAAATCAGCGACGTCCTTCTTATGGTCGGCCAGCATATAGTTCATGTAAGCCTTGTCGAACTGAGCTCCGGACATCTTCTCAAGACGTGCTTTCTCCGCGGTATCTTTAGCATCGGGCTGTGTAGGCAGTGTCACACCCTTCTCGCTGGCGACCTGCTTTAGCTGATCATTCGCCTTGGTGTGGTCATCGACCATCCGTTGGCCGAAGGCCTTAACGTCGGGACTTTCAGCTTTCTGCAGCGCGAGCTGGCCAAGTTCAACTTCGGCTGCGCCACCCTGGGCTGCCTCTTTCATGAACTTCTGGTCAGAGGCGCTGAGGGTGCTGTGGGTTGAACTGGAGGCACTGTGATCGCTAGCTGCAGTCTGTGCACTGCTGGTAATCGGGAGCGCACATCCGAAAATCAGGAACGAAGCCAGGGTAGCCATAGAAGTTTTAAAGCTAGACATCGATTCTCCTTTTGGGTCTGTATCGCGCTGCGATGGTAAGTAGGCCAATCGCCGCGCGATTGCTGATCGCACACGGTTTGTGTATAGCGAAAGCGGTTTTGTTGAGTTTGATGGGGCCCGGAAGAAGAAAGATCGCTACTCTGAAGTGACACAAATTGTGGCACACAAGGTGCCTCAGCTATCCCTCAGAGACCTTCGGGCAACCTTTGAAATAGACCATGCTGAGAGCTTCCAGGCCGCCGACACGGACGGGATAGGGTTCGAATACCGCGGCTCTGAACGCGGACCGGAAAAGCAATTCCCATTGCGCTAGCGGACGGGCGTACTTTCCACGATCCCATTGCGCCATCTTGCGCGCAAGAAAAGGCTGCTCCGGCAATACGAGTTCGAGAATGTGAATCCGGCCATCGGTGGTGAGCAGCGTTGAGAGATGTTCCAGGAGGTGACGAACGGCGTCGTCGGGAAGATGATGAAGCAGGCTGTTCACGAAAATGAAGTCGTAACGCTCGGCAGAACTGACGCGGTACTTGGTTACATCGGCTACGACGAAGTTTCTTCGAAAGCGGCGTTGAGCCTGACGAATGTACGCGGGATTGATGTCCATGCCGGTGTAGTCAACGTCGGCGAAGAGTTCAGTGTTGGTGCCCGGCCCGCAGCCCACGTCGAGCACACGGCGGATTGTGCGCAAATCATTATGGGCCAGCACAGGAGTCAATTTCTTGCGCGTGAAGGGCGCCTGGACGAGACGAAATACAAGCGGGTTTTCGAGGACACGCTCTTTCAGACTCACTGGCGCCACCTTACCTGGAATTCGCCGACCGTTTCAAAGTTTGGGAATTGCGCTGCGAGAGCCTGGATGAGTCCCGGACTCAGCGACTGAGAGAAGTACGGGTGCTCGCGAACGGCAATGACGTTGATTCGATTCCGAGCAATGGCGTCGAGAATGTTCTGGCTGCGATGGACAGTGTCCTGATCGAGAAAGTCGAACAGCGTTCGCGTCGGATTTTGTTTTCCGGCCAGGAAGTAGACCTCGGGAGCATCTGGACCTGCATAAATGTCGTTACCAGTCGCGTGTTCTTGGATGAGCGCGATCAGCCGTGCGTATTCGTCCGCAAGTTCGGGATCGACGCGCAAAGCGCCGGCGCGTGGCAGAGCAAGGGTCGCAGTCTGTTGGTCCGGCGCATAACGCAACCCGAGGTTGTAGATGAATCCCGGGGTGGCTCGAAAAACCCAGAACGCGAGATAGAAGACCAGGACGGCAGCGAACGCAAAATCATTGCGCGAGGGGCGCAACGAGCTGAGTCCGACGACCGCGACGAGGATTAGCGGCGTGACATAGCAGAAGTAAACGGGCGCCGCGAAAGGGAACTGGATCAGAGAGGTAAGCGCGAGCACGGAGATCAGCAGGAACAGCCGTTGTCGCTTCTGCACATCCAAGTCCGAGGCATACGCCAGCATGATGACACCAATGACCGCGGTGACGGGCACCAGCAGCGCCATCGACGACCAGATGAAGCTGTAGATTGCCCGCACCGGACCAGAGGCGACCAGCAATCCGAACAGAACGCAAACGAGAATGATGCGCCGCCGTCGCGAGAAGCCCGGCCCCTTGCTCGCAAGATAAAGGAGCGTGCCCAAGGCTGCGGTTGCGATCAGGTTCATAGCGCGCAGATGCGTGGGATGAAGCGCGGCAAAGCTGAACCGCCGGGTCGGCGAGACAAAGACTCCCACCAGGAAGCTGTGCAGGGCGCCCGCGCGTGCATACGGAATCAGAAAAGCGATGACGGGGACCAGAAATCCTGCAAGAACGGGTGCTACGAGCCGGATAAATTGCCGAAAGCGATTGGCGCTGGGTTCGCGCGAGTAACCGAACTCGCTCCAGAGCAGGTACAGCGCAACCGATACCCCCGGGAGAATGAAGTGCGCGACATATGCGGGATTGGCGCTGGCGACTGTCTTGAAAAGCACAAGCACAAACGCCAGCAAACCAGCAGTAATGAAGATGGAATAACCTGCAACGCCGCGGCGAGGTGATGAAGACTGCGATTCGGTCTGCTCCTGGAAGATGGCGAAGAGAAAGATGGCGGCGAGAAAGTAGAGTCCCGAAATCTTGGCGAGGAACGAAAGTCCTGCACAAAGTCCCGCAATGGCGAGCCACCAACGATTGCGACTCTCCAGGAAGCGAAGCACAGCGGCGGTGCCGACGGTCGCGAAGAACAGGTTGTACCACGAGGGTACCGGAGCCGAATAAACAGGCACGCTGGCAGCGACCGCCAAACATGTGATCAGGCCAGCCGCGAGCGGTCGAACCACCCGGGAGGCTATATAGAAGACCGCAGGTATCCAAGCGAGGAAGAACAGGAACAGCATCCAGCGCAAAGCGGCAAAATTTGCCCCCCACATGTGGAAGGCGGCGGCATTCAGGTAAGTGAGGCCGCCGGTGTAGAGTTCGTCGAAATCTCGATGCGGCATTTCGCCTTGCAATACACGCTGCGCGCTTAAGGCGAACGATCCGTCGTCGTGCGGCACCCAGCCACGTTTCAGCAGCGCGCCTTCGTAGGCCGCACAAGCCAGCCAAACCAGCAGCAAGATGAGCGCCGGCCGCAGTCCGCGAGTACGGCGGACCTGAGCCTGCCCGGTTGTGAGAACACGGTCTTCGATCAAGGACAAGCAGCTTGCCAGTTGCCGGCGCGAGCGCCGCAACTCTCCACAGTGGAGTAAGTGTACGAGTTTTCGCACTGAAGTTCATCTGTGATAGACGCGAGGTTTGCGCCCGAGATTAGACTTGAGCGATGCGACTCCCAGAACAGCTCAGGGCAGCGATCGCGATCGAAACGGAAGCGATTCCGCATCGCGATCTCACGCTTGCGGTAGCTGCGCTGACAGAGTCTTACAAACAGGGGAGTGCTGGTGATCCGGCAATCAATTCATCGGCGAAGCTGGGAGCGTATCTGCAGGTACGAATGCCCGCGACGTTTGCAGCCAATTGGCGAGTGTTCCAGGAAATTGCGGCGCTCGCGCCCGAGCGGCAGCCAAGTTCGCTACTCGATCTGGGCGCCGGTCCTGGCACGGCAATGTGGGCGGCAGCGGAGGTCTTTCCGTCGATCGAAAGCTTCAACTTAGTGGAGCGGGATCGAAAGATACTGGAGGCGGGACGCCGCTTAGCCCAGAGCAGCGAAATGGAACCTGTGCGCGATGCTGCCTGGCTGACGTCCGATCTCGGCGAGAACGCGGCTCGCGAGGCGGACCTCGTCGTGATCTCGTATGCCCTCGGAGAACTAGCAGCGCAGCAGCGTCGATCCGCAATTGAGTTTGCCTGGTCGCGCGCTAAGCAAATGCTGATCCTTATTGCGCCGGGTACGCCAGCCGATTTCCGAACGATTCTGGATGCACGTGCGCAAGTGCTCGGATTGGGCGCGCACCTGCTTGCGCCGTGCCCGCACCAATCCCCATGCCCGATGGAAGACGGTAGCGATTGGTGTCACTTCTCGCAGCGACTGGAGAGAACGTCGGATCACCGGCGGCTGAAATCGGGCGCATTAGGATACGAAGACGAGAAGTTCTCCTACGTGGTCGCCACTCGCGATGCATCGTCACGAGCAACCGCACGGATCCTTCGACATCCGCAGAAGCACAGTGGACATGTGCAGCTCAGACTCTGTACCGGTTCAGGGCTTGGGCAGGTGACCGTGACGAAATCGCAAAAGGAAAGTTATCGTCGGGCGCGGAAGGCCGAATGGGGCGATGCATGGGATTCGACTCCAAACTGAAAGCACAGTTCCGAGACCTAATATGCAAAACTTACTATGCAGACCATGATTCCGAGCGACAAGCCTTCGTACACGCTATTGCAAGCATTGCGAGACTGGTGGGCCGAGCGACACCCGAAGTTTGGGACGATGGGAAGCCTACGTCAATTCGGAAGGGAAATGTTCGAGTTTCTGCGCGAATCCACGCCTGAGCGCGAGCGCCTTCGCTACGGGGATATCGATTACGACTGGGAGCACCGGGTAAATACCACGGAAGCCGCAGTATCTATGCGAGCGAGGTTGATCGGGACGCTGGCGGGATCTCTTTATCAGCCGACGGAACCAGCTGTGTTTCGCGAGATGTTGTCGTCGCTACCGAGTAACTATCGCGATTTTACGTTTATCGACATCGGATCGGGGAAGGGCAGAACCTTATTGATGGCCTCCGATTATCCCTTTCGGCGGATCATTGGAGTCGAACTCCTGCCGGAGTTACACAGGATCGCGCAGGAGAATATCCGCAAATACAAGAACGAGAATCAGAAGTCGTTTGCCATCGAGTCGCAATGTGTCGATGCGCGCGAGTTCGTGTTGCCGGAAGATCCGATGGTGCTTTACCTGTTCAATCCGCTTCCCGAGTTAGGGATGCGGGCTCTGCTGGCGAGCCTGGAAAGATCGTTGAAGGCGCACCCGCGAGATGTGTATTTCGTCTACCACAACCCGGAGCACCGGGCGTGGCTGGAGAATTCATCATTGCGGGAACTCACGGGCACCCACCAATTTGTGATTTATCGCAGCGCTGAGCGGGGCGACTGAGAGAAATTCGCGATTCCAGGCAAGATGCGCGGGTGTTGGCGAGCTGCAGATCCGAGATGGACTCGCCAGAGGTCTCACAGACTTTAGTTACGTTGGTTACGTGCACGGTGTCCAATAGCCTTGCCCGCGGAGCTAGTCGGTTTCATGATTGAACAATCATTCGGTACGAAGATGTCATTTGGCGGTAATCCTTTCGAATAGCAATTGTCCTTCCCTGCGGATGTGACGCAAGTACCGTTACCAGCAGGTGTACCGGAGTAATTTGAAGGCGTGCCCCTCCCCCAGTAGTCTCAGCAACGCTAATGCCAGCGGATTGCGGGATGTCCATCTCAGGGTGGCCCGCCCCTGTGTATTTTGACTTGGCCGGCCAATACTGTACTGCCTGTTGTGAGCGGAGTCGTGAAGCAATATGGGAAGAAGCAAACAAAACTCGCAGAGCGGGTTCAGCCTGATAGAGATGCTGATAGTGCTCGGCATCGCTTTAATCGTTTCGGCAATCGCCGTGGGAACCCTCCAGTCCACAGTGCGTGATTCGCATGTGAACACCGCTTACATGACGACGCTGACGACAATGCGGCAGGCCCGAGAGACGGCTATTGCGCAACGACGCACTTACATCCTGACCTTCACGGCGCCAGGCACGATGACTATCGCTCCTTTAGTAGCGGGTACTGGTGCGCTGAACCTGACGACCACTTTACCCAGCGATGTCTCATTCGATGCCGAGGCAACCATTCCTAATACGGTTACCACGGTTCCGGATGGTCTCGGCTTGGGGGCGTCCACGGGCGCCATCGATTTTGATGTCAACGTGGGAGCGGGTGGTTTGAGCGTAATTTACTTCTGGCCGGATGGATCGGCACGCGATGCTGCCGGAAACCTGAATGACGGAGTCGTTTATATCGCCAGGCCTGGTCAAGTGGCCACTTCGCGGGCAATCACACTGCGAGGTCTGACAGGACGGCTTAGAGGGTGGCGTTTAAAAGTCGGTGCATCAACCCCATGGGTGCGGGAATGAGAAATCGAAAAGAGCACTTTACGCAGGATCGTAGCGAGGCGCAGCAAGGTTTCACTCTCATCGAAGTAGTGGTTTCGATGTGCGTGATGACCGTCGGACTTCTGGCCATGCTGGCGGTTTTCGGATTGGCCATCGCTTCGACACAAGCGTCGCAGCAAGACCTTATCGCCAAACAACTGGCCTCGGAAGCGATGGAAAACATCTTCACCGCGCGAGATACCGACATGGTTGACCCGGCCATAACTCCTCCTCGAGGAATTGTGTGGGGGGACATCCAAAATGTTTCCCAGGGCGGCGTTTTCGTTGACGGCCAAATGGCCATCAGTCAGCCGGGCTCGGACGGGATTATTGGAACCGCGGATGATGGTCCAGCAATGACGCTCAACATCGCGGATCCAAATGGAGGGCTCTCGGGGAAAACGATGGGCCTGACGAACTACAAACGGCAGACCACGATAGCCAATGTTACTGGCGACGGATCGGTTCGTAGCATCTCGATTGTGGTCACATACACGACCCCCAGATCGCCTTTTCCGAAGACGTATACGTTGTCGGGATACATCTCGCAGTATCGGTAGAGAGGAATCATGCAGCCGAAGACAACCAAATCGAGTCGTGGTTTTACGTTGATGGAGACGGTTGTGGCAATGGGGCTGGGCGTTTTGGTAGTCGCGGCCGCCGGACAACTCTACAACACTGCGGTGAATGCCACTCAGATGGCGACTCAACGCGCGGAAATGCAGCAGGATCTTCGTGCGGCCGAAGACATGATGGTGAAAGACATCAGCATGGCGGGAACCGGGCTTACCGGTGAACCTGGCGGCGCAGGCCTGGTAACAGGCACAGGCGTCACCAACCCCATTTACGGCTGTGATCAAGTGAAGTGCTACCTTCCGGTAAGCGCTCCAGCCGGCGTTACTTTTCCTCTAAATCCCACGTCGTATTTGTACTGGATTATTCCCGGAAACGGATTGGGCGCGCAGGTATTTGCGGGGCAGGGTAATACGGATGCAATCACGGTTGTATACGCCGACATGTGGTTCCCCCTGCAATGCTACAACGTGGCGTTCAACAACAACGCCCAGATTAAGCTTACGCTCCAGTCGCCTCTGACAGCGGCATGTTCGTCCCCTCCGTTGCCAGTACCGGTTCAACTCGCCAGCGATCCGGCTTATGGATTGAAGGCCGGCGATCTAGTGTTATTCACCAATTCGAGTGGTGGGATGGCGGTTGGTGAAGTGACTGCGAATGTTACGGGAACGTCCGGTCCATTCACGGTGAATTTCACGGCCAGCGATAAATTGCAATTGAATCAACCGGCATCCACCGTGACGGGGTCCCTGCAGCAGATGGTTAGCGGCACAGGAACCCAAGCCGTTCGCCTGCTCATGATCACCTATTACATTGGGATGAATAACGGCGTTCCGACTCTTTATCGTCAGGTCAACGCGCAAACCCCGGTTCCGCTCGCGGACAACATTATCGATCTTCGCATTAATTACGACGCCTATGATTCGAATGGAAATCTCACCCCCGCTCAAATATCTCCCTCGGCTGCGAGCATAAACACGATACGAAAAGTGAATATTGCGCACTTGACCGCCCGGAGCGAGTTGCAAGGCAATAAGGGCTATCAAAGTCTCGACGCAGCGACTTCGGTCAGTTTGCGAAATATGAGTTTCCAGAACCGCTACGCGGTGAATTAGCAGGAGGGCTTGGCATGACGTTTTTGCGTAATCGAAATAGGTCAAAACGTTGGTTCGCGACCGGCACGCAGTTGGGCCGCAGATCCGCCGGAAAGTCGCGTCCCGGGAATAGAGTGGCAGCTCGCTCCGCGGGTTTCACTCTGGCCGCGTGCCTGCTGATCCTACTGTTGATGTCATTGTTGTCGGCTGCGCTGTTGATGATGACGAACACCGAGATCAAGGCGGGCGGTAACGACATTAATGACAACGTCGCTTTTCACGCGACCGAAGGCGCGCTGGAAAAGATGACAGCGGATCTCTCTGGAGTATTCAGCAACCTTCAGGCGCCGAATTGCAGCGACATCACGCAAGGCGTTATCAACGGTCAACCTGCGAATACGACGATGTTGACCTACCTTGAATACAGTCCGCAACCGAGCTGCGTAAACGGAAAGCTGGCAAGCAACAACTGCGGAGCCAACGGCAATTCTCCGTGCTGGGGCACGATCCAGAGCGGACCCAATGCGGGATTGAACGCACAGATCGTTCCGATCACTCTCTCCGCAACGGTTCAAGCCGGCAGCAGCCAGGTCAGGATGATCCGTACCGCTGAAGTGGTACTGATTCCTGTTTTCCAGTTTGGTGTTTTTTCTGACAGCGATCTGGCTTTCTTCAGCGGTGTGAACCTCGACTTTGCTGGCCGCATTCACACGAACGGAGATTTGTATGTCAACGTGGCCAGCTGCTGCAACTTAATGTTCCATCAGAAGGTTGATGCCTATGGAAACGTAATTCGCCAGCAACTTCCGAACGGCCTCTCTTCCAGTTCGAACGCGTTCACTGGGAATGTTTATCTTCCGTCTTCTTCCGGCGCATGTGATCCTTTCTCTCCCTCGTCGCTGCCCGGATCGAGTTCGAGTTGCAAGAGCATGTCGGCGGTCGGTACGAGTTCTCCTTTTGGGGACGCCAGCGTCCAGAATGGTCCAACATCGTCGCAAAGCGGCGTTTGGCCCACTACAGTCAAATCCAAGTACAACGGCTGGCTGCTTGATGGCAACTACGGAAACACCGGCGGTACCGGCGCAACCAAGCTCGCGCTTCCCTTTGTAAGCGGCGGAGCACAGCCGTTCGAGATCATCAGACGGCCTCCACCGGGCGGCGATCCGGCTGGGTCCGCATTATCTGAAGAGCGACTCTACAACCAAGCAGAGATTCGTATACTGCTGGCTGATGACCCGGCAGAGTTGCCGGGTGGAGCGGGCGACATCCAGAACATCCGACTAGCGAACGTCAAGACTTGGAACGCTACGGGCGCGCCCGACTATTCCAACGGTGTGCCTACCTCGACGATTTCAACCTGGACTGGAAAGCCTTCGTTAGGTGCAACTCAGTCCTTCGTGACGATGTTTGCGGAAGCATCGACGGCCGTTCAGGACAACAGCGCCTGGACAAACAGTGCTACGCAAAATTGTTTGCCTCCCGATTGGTCGATTGTTCCGATCACGTATGGGCCAACGGACAGCGTCGGCCGCCAGACACTGATGAACTACGAATACACCCCGGTGAATGTGAGCAACGTGACTTCGCCGGTGTTCACTACTCCGGCGACGGCGTATGCACCGTTGATCAGTTCGAATACAACATCTCTGGCTCCGCCGGCGTGCTTTGCTACCGCGACGCAAATAACGGCTGAGAAGAATCTTGCCACGCCTTCTTCTGTGGCGGCGCCGCCGACTACATGGAACCTCATCGATGGCTATTTGCGCGTCGAGTACCGTGACGCAAGCGGCGCATATCACCCGGTGACCCAGGAGTGGTTGCAACTGGGATTTGCACGCGGTGTCTCTTCGCCGACTTCCGTCGGTGGAAACGGCGTGAATCCGAATGCGATTCTCATTTTGCAGGAACTCGCAGACCGCGCCGCAAACGGCTCTATCACTACAACGACGACCGCGGGCGCGACCTCCGGATCTGGATCGACCCAGAAGATCGGTATTCAGAATCCGCCCGAGGTGGTGACCGACTCGGTGACATCGAGCCCTCTTTATAGTCGGTACGATTCGGCCAACCCTGCCAATTCGACGAGTGCAACTCGAAACAACTGGTATCCGATCAACTTTTACGATCCCCGAGAAGGAGAAGAACGGGACAACACAACACAGACGGCGGGATCTTGCACCGTTAACGGCGTTATGAATTTGGTTGAAATAGACGTGGGCAACCTGCAACGATGGCTTGCAGGGACGATCGGCGCCAGCGGTGGCAGCGTCGACTATGCCACCCACAACGGTTACATCCTGTATTTCTCCGATCATCGCGGAATGTTGGCTAACAGTAACCCGCCACTCGGTGGTGCCGCCTACAAAACCGGAGACTCCGGCTTGGAGGATACGATAAATCTCAGTGCCGGCATCGCCGGTACGCCAGATGGTGTTCTTGAGTCTCCCGTCGGCAAATCTTCGCCTGAAGACGACAACCTGAACGGTGTTCTTGACAACTTCGGAGCCAATAACCTGGGACTCGGCTTTAATGTGAACAATGCCATTAATCCGGGTTCGAGTAGTCCCAATCCATACGTCCGAATTTCAGCTTGCATCAATATCGCTCGTAAGAATTGGGTCAGTGGTGCGCGGCACGCCTTGCGGCTTGTCGATGGATCTCTCGGCAACGTTCCCACACAACCCGGCGGCACGGGCGGGTTCACAGTGGCTTCCGATAATCCGGTTTACATCCTTGGCAATTACAACGCCGACAGCACCGAACAGGGAGTCTGGACGACGGAAACCACGCCTCCAACTGGAGAGGCTGCCGCTTCAATCATCGCGGACAGCGTTACGTTACTCTCGAATAACTTCGCTACCGGAGGTACTACCCCTCCGAGCGTGGGTGACATCCAAACGTTCCTCTACCCTTTCGCAGAAGCTTCACGGAACTCCGCTAGTACAACCTATTATCGAGTTGCCATTTCCTCCGGAAAGAATAAGACCTTCCAGAGTCCGTCATGGAATACGACTGTTAACTACGGCACTGATGGCGGAGTCCACAACTTCCTCCGCTTCATTGAAAACTGGGGCGGACAAACCCTCTATTACAAGGGATCGATGGTGAGTCTGTATTATTCGACCTACGCGACGGGTGCCTTCAAGTGTTGCGGTGGCGTGGTTTACAACGCTCCGAGCCGTCAATACGTATTTGACTCGCTGTTCTCACAGCCTCAGAATCTCCCGCCAGGAACGCCGATGTTCCGCGACGTGGATAACATGAGCTATCGACAGGACCTGACACCTCGAACGGGAGCCTATTAAGCTTCGGTTCGTAATTTCAAGCCCGCGGGGAGACCGCGGGCTTTTCTTTTTATCAGCTCTGTTTTTGCCTATCGAACTTGCGACGTCCTGCGCAACTTGGCATGCGGTCCCTGAAAGTGGTACCTGTAGTCGGATCGTACGCAAACAGAACATGGCATCCGATACTTCATCTACCCGAACGAGACTCGCTTCTGAGTCACCGGCTTCTGCAAGTGTTTCGACGGATCAGGAGGCGACTGCATGGCCTCTGTCTCGTCCTCTGCTGGCCTCAGGATTTCCCGATGCCCAGGATTGGGACGCGGCTTCTTCCATCTCCTTCTGCGCCGACTGGCAAGCGAAGCACGCTGATCCCGAGCGCACGACCGAAGTGCGCATTCTGTGGTCGCTCGAAACTTTGTTCTTACGTTTCCATTGCCGCTATCGTGAGGTATGGGTTTTTGACGACTCCGATCCGAATGGGCGGCGCGATGGTTTATGGGATCGCGATGTAGCCGAGGCCTTCCTGCAGCCCGACGATTTTGGTTCGCGCAATTACAAGGAATTTGAAGTCAGCCCAAACGGACTGTGGGTCGATCTGCAGATATCGGAACAACCGCGCCGCGATCTAAAGAGCGGACTGCGATGCACGGCCAGTCTCGATGCGAGCGCCAAACTGTGGAGCGCTGAAATGGCAATCCCGATGCGCTCGCTCACCCAGAACTTCGATCCAGCGAAATCGTGGCGTGCGAATTTCTTTCGGGCGGAAGGAAAAGATCCGAGCCGCGCCTATCTCGCCTGGCAGGCCACGCACACCCCGCAGCCGCAATTCCACGTTCCTGCGGCATTCGGCAAACTGAAATTTCAGAAGTAGATTTCGCCGTCCTACAAGCTCAGGGCTGCGGATTATCCGGAGGTGGCGTCCCCTCGGGCGCGGGTGGAGCTTCGGTAGGGGGTGCCTCAGCAGTAGGAGGCTGATCTCCCCCTTGCTGTGCAGGCGGATCTCCTCCCTGCGGACCTGGCCAATCTGTTTTCGGAGTCAGGATGAGCTGCTGTAATCCCTGAGGCGATTCGACGATCACATAGTTGAACGAAGATCCGTGCAAGAGAGCCGCGATAACGTCACGCGGATTTCCAGGGCCGAGTTTGGCCACGACATGTTCACGACCTGCGTCGCTCCACGGCGGCATCTGAATTTCGGCGCCGGTCTTCGCTCCAACTTCGAAGAGGATATCGGTCAGCACCGAATTGTTTGCTTCGATGGAAAGCAATCCGTTGGCGAAACTGATGTTCGGCGGGTGTGGTCCGTACATGTTGTTAGCTGCTGCCGGTGGCGCGGCCCGTTTTGCCGGGATAGCGGGAGCGATACGCGGAGCGGCGGAAGCGCGTGCAACGACTCGTGGATGCGAGGCTGCTTGAACGGCCGCCCGATGAATCGCCGCCGACGGCTTGCTGGCTACGACGGGAACGGAGGGTGATTCTGTTCTCGGCGCGGGTGCAACCTGGGCCGATTGGCTCGTGGCGTCAGTCTGGAACTTGACCGTTAACTCGTTCCCGTTCGGCTCTAATTGTGGCTTTCGAGTCCCGCTGGCGACATCGAAAACGATTCGCGTGACAGGAGGGTTTTCCTGGAAGAGCGACAGGCGAACAGTTTGCACCGATCCATCGCCAACTGTAATTCGTCTCGACGTGTTGCCCGGAAGAGTGCCAGGAAAGTCCATCACAATGCGGTCCGGCTCACGCTCGCTCCACAACTTCGGCGTGACGGCCTGACTCAGCTTCACGAAAAAGCTCAACTCGCCCTTACCAGGGTGAACCGAAACTCCCTCGACGACCGCATTCTGCTCCGAGGGCGGAGTTGAGGTGGCTGTGGGCGCCTTTGCCACCGACGGCTTTGCTGCCGACGGTTTTTCTGCTACCGGCGCTGGTACTGGGGACGGCGCAACGGGAGGTTTCGAAACGGCCGCCGCACTCGAATTCGACTCCCCAACGTGCAACACCAGGGCATCGCCGGCCGTCTCAAGCCGGGAAGGTAAAGGCTTGCTGAGGTCGATCACCACGCGCGCCACCGGGGGATCAGTCTGAAACTGTGAGATGCGAACCTGCAGGACCCCAGCTTGGTTGACTGCGACCCGCTGGTTGCCGCTGCCAAACTGGGCTCCGCGGAAATCAAGCACAATGCGATCGGGATCTTTCATCAGCATCTTGTGCGGGGTTACGCCGTGCGAGGGAATTCGAATCTCAACGCCATTTCCCACAGCGCTGGTTTGGACGTCTCCGAGAACCACCGGCGAGCTGACAGATGGGGTCGTCGTTGCGGGCATCTGTTGGGCTGTCGCGGAGCAGATGAGCAAGATTGCCGAGCAAACCACCGGAATAGCACGTACGAACGGCATCGGAAACGATGAGGGCCTTGCGAGACTTGAACTAGTTTCAATCAATGTGGCTGAATTTTCAATCGTGCAAACACCCGTCGCATGACTAAGGTCCCAGCACGTCGTTCAGGGCTGTCCCAAAATCTAACGCAGCAGCGACTATGTTTTGACATCTCAAAGCTATTTCGCAGTTAAAACAAATATCAGAACGGGACAGCAAGATGAGACATGAATGCTTTGTCATTGTGAGGAAAGACGGTTGTTACGCGCGTCCCGTAGGGTACAGGAACGGAAAACAATGCAGGGTTAGAAGAAACGCTTTAGTGCGCTTGCATTCCTATGCAACTAAGCGCGAACTGGCGAATCTGTATGTAGCTTGAAGTATTACCGCCAGGAATTGACCCAGGCAAAGGAGTGAGGCATTCGTCACACGGAAATACTGATCGCAGGTGGCGGGCCATCCGGGCTGGCGACGGCAATCGCCGCGGCGCGTGCGGGGTTCGGCGTCACCGTAGTAGATCGCGCAATTCCTCCCATCGACAAGCCCTGTGGCGAGGGCATTATGCCGGATGGCCTGGCAGCTCTGCACGAGATGGGAATTCATCTCGAGTCAACCTCAGCTGTTCCTTTTGAGGGCATTCGTTTTGTGGGAGACGGCCTCGACGTAATGGCCCACTTCGGAGGTGGAAATGGCCTGGGTATCCGTCGCACCGTCTTGCATCGAGCACTGCTGGAGCGTGCTGCTGAGGAGGGCGTTTCCATGGAATGGGGCGTCTCCGTTGATCATGTAACGCGATACTGTGTACAGCTCGGATCCCAACAGATTCGCTATCACTGGCTGGTATGCGCTGACGGCCAGAACTCGCGACTACGCAAAGCCATTGGGCTCGATTCCGTTCATTTGCTCCGACGGCGATACGGGTTCCGACAGCACTTCCGCGTCGTACCATGGTCGAAATACGTTGAAGTGCACTGGGCCAATTGCGGTCAGCTTTACATTACGCCGACGGCAGAAGACGAAATTTGCGTGGCGCTGATTACATCGAATCCGACTATGCGGCTTCGCCAGGCTTTGCGCGGATTTCCACAAATTGAAAAGCGTCTCCGAGGATGCGCTCCGGTAACGCGAGAGCAGGGAGCGATTACATCGACGGAGAGTCTGGCATCGGTGCGCAAAGGCCGGGTCGCGCTGTTGGGCGAAGCTTCAGGGTCGGTGGACGCGATCACTGGCGAAGGACTCTCGACTGCGTTTCGTCAGGCAAACGCGTTCGTAAACGCGATCAAGAACGATGATCTGGGCCTGTATGAGTCTGCTCACCGAAACATCATGCGCCGGCCGCGCGCGATGGCGCGATTGTTGCTGTTGATGGACCGCCACCCATCAATCCGGCGTCGTGTCTTACACGCTTTCTCGTCCGAACCTAGTGTGTTTTCCCGCCTGCTCGCGATTCATACTGGCGCGCTTTCTCCGGTGCAGTTCGGATTGCACGGTGCCCTTGCGTTTGGTTGGGGGCTGATGACCGCGTGACGGAATGCGAGACAAACTGAATATGCAAATGACGGTTCGATTTGGACGAGTGGTCACCGCCGGCATCCTGCTCATGCAGTCGCTGTGGGCGGCGAATTTGACGGCGCAGCAGCGAACGCTGGACCTTGATCCGGCAAAGACGCAGATCCACTACGTTCTCGGAGCAACCGCACACACCGTTCACGGGATTTTTCAAATGAAGAGCGGTGTCATCAACTTCGATCCGGCAACGGGAGTGGCCAGTGGCGCGATCATCGTGGATGCCGCGAGCGGGAACAGCGGCACTGACGGCCGTGACAAGAAAATGGATAAGGAGGTTCTGCAGACTGAGCAGTACCACGACATCGCGTTCTATCCCAAAAAAGTCATTGGCAGCGTTCCCAGCCAGGGCGCTTCGCAGATCCAGGTACAGGGAGTTTTCCGGCTGCACGGATCGGATCACGATTTAACAATGGTAATCCCGGTTCAGATCAATGGTAAGGAAGTAAGCGCGACCGCGCAGTTTGCGGTGCCTTACGTGGCATGGGGACTAAAGGACCCGAGCACGTTTATCCTGCGCGTCGCTAAAGAAGTAACAATCGAGATCGACACCCGTGGAACTTTGAAGTGAGATTCACACCGCCAGAACCGAAGCCAGAGGTAGTTTCAGCGAGATCTGCGCGCCGCCTTCGGGGACATCCGCAATCGTGACGGTTCCCCCGTGGGATCGAGCAACGGCGTTCACGAAGGCTAATCCGAGGCCGTGACCTTTGGAATGCGCTCCCTTGACGAAACGCTCGAAGATACGACCGCGCAGTTCAGCGGGGAAACCCGGCCCATTGTCCTGAATTAAGACTTCAGCATTATTGGCGGCGGCACGCACGCTGATTACAACTCGTGAGCCAGACAGCAAATGGGTGAGTTCGTTGTCGAGCAAATTGACGATGGCGCGGTTGAGCAGGGCCACATCCGCTTCCACCATCACTTGCGGTTCCAGATGCAAAAACAGTTCCTGGCCATGTTCGGCCATCGCGGGTTGATACAAATCTGCGAGCTGCTCGATCAGATCGCTAAGGCTCACCGTCTCCTTCCGCAGTTTCAGCGCGCCGGCCTGCGCCTCAGCCAGGTCCAGCGTGGTGTTGAGCATCCGCAGGAGCCTGTCGAGCGATTCAATCGCGTTCTCCACCGAATCGCGCCATCCACCGTCTTTGCCATCTGAGAGCGCGATTTCGAGACTGCCGCGGATCGAAGTAACCGGGCTCTTCATGTCGTGCGCCACAGAGTCTGTGACCAGCCGAAGCTGGTTCACGGAAGCCTCGATTCGATCGAGCATGCCGTTGAAAGTTGCTGACAGGCGGGCAATTTCATCGGAGCTATCAGAAACCGGCAGTCGGCTGCCCAGATCATCAGTGCCGATGCGGTCCACCCTCTCGGTAATGCGTTCCACGCGCATCAGCGTGCGATAGGCGCCAGCGAACGAAATCAGAAAGCCCAGAACCACCATGCCCCACCACACAAGAACGAATCCACCGGTGAGGCGGTGCAGCATGCGTTCGGCTGCAATATCAGCGAACCCAAGGTAGGTTCCGCCATCGCTGCCGCGAGGGTGATATACCACGCGAAATGGCTTCGTCCATCCGGCAACGTTGAGCGAGGCAGGAACGCCGGGCTGAAACTGAAGTTCGCTTAAAGCTTTCAAGAAATCATCTTTGGAGCCGGGGCCCACGAAGATCGGCGGCGTGTCGTTGCCGGTGAGCACAAAAAAAACCGTGTTCACGTGCTGGCCCTTGCTGTTCAGTTCACCGGGAACTTCGCGGCTGGCGAGTTCAGCGACCTCTTCCACGATGCGGTCATTCAGGGCGTCGCGCGGCGTGTTGATCGAAATATCGGCGAGTACGTCCGCTTCGCCGCTCAGCCACGCATCACTGCGCTGCTGGATTTCGCGGGCGGCCATCGAATACATGACGGCGAAGGCGATGGCGCTGCCCACCGCGAAGGCGATGGTGGTCTTTGCCGACAGGCGCCAGGCCGCTGTTGAGCGTAACGTGCTAGCTATCTTTGAGAACATACCCGACTCCGCGAATCGTGTGGATCAGCGGCCGCACCGATTCGTAATCCACTTTACTGCGCAGACGATAGATATGCACGTCGACCACGTTGGTTTGCGGATCGATTCTCATACGCCAGACGTGGTCAAGAATCATGGTGCGGGTCACCACACGGCCCGCGTTCCGGCAGAGATACTCGAGCAAAGAGAATTCTTGGGGCGTCAGTTGGAGAGTGTGGTCGCCGCGGCGGGCATCACGGCGGATGAGGTCCAGTTGCAAATCGCCGACCATGAGTTTGGTGGTGGAGTCAGTCTGGGGCGGAGCGGCACGCCGCAAGAGGTTGCGCAAGCGCGCGAGCAACTCGGCGAGTGCGAAAGGCTTGGTGAGATAGTCGTCTCCGCCCTGCTCTAATCCACGAACGCGTTCATCGACCGAGCGGCGCGCGGAAAGGATCAGGACCGGCGCGCTGATGCCCTGGGCCCGGCAGCGGGCGATCAGGTCGAGACCGTCCATATCTGGAAGGCCTAAGTCGATGATGAACGCGTCGTGCACCGCTTCGAGCGCCACGGCCTCCGCGGCTGCCGCATCATGAGCGACGTCCACCTGGTAACCCGCCTCGAACAGCGCACGCTTTAGAAACTGCTGGATACCGCTATCATCTTCCACTACCAGTAGTCGCACGTTTCTCCTCGCAACTCGACCGTCACCGACGAAGCTGCACACATTACCGCACAAGACATCAGAAGGTCAGGACTCGGCGAGCCATGCCCAGTGGCTCGCTCCAGAACGCTGCCGACGAATGCGCGCGCTCCACTACATCGTCAATAGCGGAAACAAATCGCTCTAACTGTTCATGGCTGACAACCAAGGGCGGAGCGACTTTGAGTACCATGAAATTGTTCCCGCAAATCTGGGTAAGGATATTGTGATCCCGGAAGAGTCGCATGACCAGCACTTGCCCAAACATTCCCGGGTGTATCCGTTGGAACGCCTCGAAAGGTACACGCAAGCTCAATTTTCTGGGAGCCCTGAACTCGATCCCGCAAAGCAGCCCGGCGCCCATCACGCGCTCCACCATATCAAAGCGTGAGAGTTGTTCCGTCAGGCGCGCTCGCAGATATTCGCCCAGTTCTACTGCGCGGTCACCAAGCTTCTCCTTCTGCAAGACTTCCAGCGTCGTGAGTCCGGCGCGCATCGCCAGTCCGTTCTCGCTGAAGGTGGAAGTGTGAACGATGGCACGTTTCACCGAACTATAGACCGAGTCATAGATCTCCTGCTTCATCAAGACGGCGCCGCAGGGAATTACGCCGCCGCTCAGGGCCTTCGCCAGGATCACGATATCCGCTTGCACATTGAACTGATGAGCTGCGATAAAGGTCCCGGTACGATACATCCCGGTTTGGACTTCATCGAGCACCAGTAAGGTTCCGTAGTGCCGGCACAGGCGCTGCGCTTCCGACAGGTAATGCGGAGAGGGAACGCGAATGCCGCCCTCGGACTGGACCGGTTCCACGATGAACGCGGCAAACTGTCGTGTAGAAAGCTTAGCGGCGAGCTTCTCGATGTCGTCGAAGGGTACACCCTCAGTATTCTGAAGCAGCGGACCGAAGCCCTCACTCCAGAATGTGTTGTCCATGAGCGAGAGAGCCCCGCAGGTCAGCCCATGGAAGGCGCCGTTGGCATACAACAAGCTATTCCGTTTGGTGTGTGCACGCGAAAACTTGATGGCCGCCTCAACCCCTTCGCTGCCTGAACTGCAGAAGAAAACCTTGTTCAAATCGCCGCCAGCCAGACCGCAAAGCTCCGCCCCCAATTCCCCTGCGAGCTCGGGGACATGGCTCTGCAGCATCGCGGGGCCCGAGCGATCCAATTCGTCCTTTAACGCGGCCAAAATCGCGGGATGGTTGTGTCCAGTGTTGTGTACGCAGTAGCCGGAGAGGAAGTCGAGGATGCGTGTGCCTTCCGAGGTGATGAGCTCGACGCCCGAGCAGCGCTCGTAACGCACGTTCATCTCGAGAACATCCAGCAGCTTTACCCATTGCGGATTGACGTACTCACCGTAGAGCGCGAGAGAATTCTCCGTGACAGCTGAGATCGGCAATCGGTTCCCCACTTGTTCAGGAATTTGGAATTATGTTGAGGTTACGGACACAAGATGAAAGGGCGCTGTTCGCAACGTGACGAAACGTTCATCCACGCGTTTGACTGCCAAAAGGGAACTCAGCCCATCCAGAAGGATCGCCGTACGCTCAGGAACTATGGCTCGCGAATAGTAAACGCACTTCTTGCTGAGAAGTTCCGTGTTTGAAGCTGTCGCGCTCCTGTGGGACACTAATCCATGCCAAAAAAGAGGGAGCCGGATGAAGGCGAGCAGAAGAGCGTAAGCCTGAAGTCGTTAGCGGCGTACCTGCAACTCTCTCCCGCCACAATTTCGCTGGTCATCAACAAGTCTCCGCGGGCGCAATCGATTCCGAAGGCGACGCAGGATCGAATCTTCGAGGCCGCGCGCAAGCTCAACTACAAGCCGAATTTCTTCGCGCGATCGCTTCGCAGCAAGAGGACATTCACGGTTGGAGTCCTGGTGCCGGAAGCGCGCGAGGGCTATTCCACCATGGTAATTCGCGGCATTGAGAACTACCTGCTCGATGCCGGCTATTTCTACTTCATGGCAAGCCATCACCGGCGGCCTGACCTGATTGATCAATATCCGAGCATGCTGATGGAGCGGTCGGTGGAAGGTTTCATCATGATCGACACCGTGCTCAACGAGAAGATCGGGGTTCCGGTAGTTACGGTTTCCGGGCACCAGAAGCTCGCCGGCGTGACCAATGTTGTGCTCGATCACCGTCGTGCGGCCGAACTCGCCTTGCGACACCTGGTCGAGCTCGGGCACAAGAACATCGCTTTCATGAAAGGTCAGAGCTTCAGTTCGGATACAGAGGTTCGCTGGGACTCGATCTGTCGCGCCGCGCGCGAGTTGAAAGTGAATATGCCGCCAGAGCTTTGCGTGGAGCTGCTGGAAGACACGGTTTCCCCGCAACTGGGAATTCCTATGATCGATCAACTCTTGCAGCGCGGCCATCCATTTACGGCGTTGTTTGCATTCAACGACGTCTCGGCGATCGGCGCAATTCATTCGCTGCGGGAAGCTGGATTGCGCGTGCCGGAAGATGTGTCGGTCGTAGGCTTCGACGATATTCCACTCGCTGCCTTCCAAAATCCGGCGCTGACGACGGTTCGCCAGCCACTGGAAGAGATGGGCGCCGCCGCCGCTCGGGCCTTACTGGATCGTCTTCAAGGGGCGGCCGAATTTCCCGACGAGATTCTCGTGGAACCCGAACTGGCCGTGCGTAAGTCGACGGGACCGGCCAGTGCGGCAGGTGGCGCCGGAAAAAAGGCCGGATAAGAGTTGTAGGTTGTAGGTTGTCAGAAAAAAATCACTGCGCGATATTTTCGTGGGCCCATAAAACTTGCGACATCTCCCCACCCTTTCGCCGCTTTCGAGCAAAAGGGCGGGGCACTCACTGTGCTTACCACTAATCACTAACCCCTGTTTTTCTACCAACGTGTCCCCAGTCCCAGCTGAAATGGGTTGCCGGCCTGAGCGCCGATCGCAAACCAGCTGGTCGCTCCGATGTGACGGAACGGCTTGTAAGAGAAGCCGAAGCCGGTGTTCAGAAAACTGGTGGAGGCTTGTATGCCCTGTCCGTTCGTCAGCGCCTTGCCGCCCACGGTTTGCCCCGCACCAAGTTGGTCCTGCGCGAGGCGAATGTCGTTTAGGAGTTCGGTCGCAGTGTCCACGTCACCGTTAAATCCGTCTAGGTCTTTCCTTGCGGAAAGCTTACGCTGCAACAGCGCCGCAGCAAGGTGCCCTGTCCCTTCCAGCCAGACTGCATTCGGATCGGGGTTCGGAGAGAATGGATCGGATTGCGAGATTACGCAGAAGCTGGGATCGCCGGTCTCGACGAGGTCCGGGCGCATTGGAAAGGTAGCGTAGCTCACGCCCCGGAAACGGACATTGCCGGTCAGAACCGAGTTGTATGCCTGCGGTGTGTCGGTCACAGAAAGGTTCGTCTTCGCCCAGTCAAGCGACACGGCAAAGTTCTTGTCGAGCATCGCCAGATAGGACCACGTCTGCACATCCTCGGGGATGTTCGACTTGGGATCGGTGCTGAAGGAGACGCCATCGTCCCCGGTCCCCGTCCAGAAGAAGCCCCCGGTCGTGTTGTACAGCGCTTTTACGAACGTCAAGGCATGTTGAGCGGCGGCGGTCCATACTGCACTTCCGGTTAAACGAGCCAGCATGTTGAAGAAAGCGAAACAGTCGATGTTGTGCTCAGTAGATTTATTGGTCAGCAGATTTGGCGGGAATGCGTTGCCGAAGCCGAAGTTATAACCACCCGCGCCGCGTGTGTCGAAGAAATTTGCCTGGATGAAGTTACCCAGCCCAATCGCACCCGTGGTTGCCGTTCCCAGATACTTTTTCTGGCCCGTGGCACGGTACAACTGCGCTAGAGCCATCCCCGTCCACGCCATGTCGCCGACTGCGCTTCCAGTGAAAAAGAAGGGATCGAGCGCGAGTTTGACGAAAGCGCCATTCGCATCCGCGGAGTTAACGAAGTACGCCTGGCGCACGCGCCCGTCAGAGAAGTTTGGGTCATGAGTCTGCGCGTAGAGCAAGCCGTCACCGAGGGTCAGCGCGCGCGCAATGTCGTCTCCGCGACCGCGAAGAAGGTAGGCCATGATGGCGAGGGCGTTGTCGTAAACAAATGCGCTGGAGATGAGGCCGATCTGGTCGGCATAGCTTTGCGTGAGCCGCACGGTCGATCCGGTGGCATACGCGTCCATCATGGTGTCGAGAAAAGAGTAAGTACTATCGAGCGCATTTCGAAACTGATCTCCATCGACGGGAGATCCGTTGTTCCAGTCTGCCTTCGCGGTAGCGACGCCTGCTACGGATACGAATCCCGTGGTGGCTGCCGCTCCCAAACCCACTTGAATCAGTTCGCGCCGTGAGAGCTTATCTGCTGACATGAGTTTCTCCTTGGTTTGCCGAATCTGGGATTGCCGGAACTGAGCCCAGAAAGCTGGGAGACAAAACTGGGTCATACTCCTTGGCGGTCTGCAATTCTGCCCTACTAAAGCGATTTGTCAACGAAATTCAGTAATACACGATTTGGGATTTCCACCGCGGGAATGAAACCGCCCAAATCATGACTGCGAGGTATACACTGGCTAGCTTTTGTGAATGACACTGTTTGTGTATCGGAGAATTAATCGTGCTCTTTCGGGCTTCTCGATTCTGGATCAATGTACTTCTTGTAACTTTTCTTTCCGCTTTTTCCTCCGCTCAAGCGCCAACTCCCGCACCAGATCCGTACAAACCTGTTCTCGACCGACTGGCTTCGCTGACCGTGCTCACGCAGCCGGACTGGCGCTTTCATGCCGACATGCCCCACCCGGAAGATCCGGCGGTAGGCGACGCATCGTGGATCCCTTTGAAAGTGGACGAAAAATGGACGACCGGGCCTCGTGTGCTGCGGCAGACGATCGACATTCCTGACAAATTCAACGGCTACGCGGTGCAGGGTGGACGCATCCGGCTTGATCTAAACGTTGGGAGCGATGGCCCGCTGGTGCTGTCGGTTTTCTCGAACGGATCGCTCGTGTATCACGGCAACGAAGACGAGCAGCAGCCAATTCTGCTAACAGAAAACGCGCAGGTGGGGCAGAAGTTTGTGATCGCGATTCGCGTCGATGCAGACACCGTGTCGACACGGATCGTTCGCAGCCAGTTGCTACTCGAGTCAGGCGCGAATCGGCCCGATCCAGGCCTGCTGCGCATGCAGATTCTTGCTGCACGGCCGCTGATTTCGGCTTATGGCGAAGGACGGCGTGTACGGGAAGCGCAGCTGAAAACTGCTGTCCAGGCCATTGATCTCTCCGCGCTCGACCAGGGCGACCAGTCCGCATTTGACGCTTCGCTGCGCGCGTCGCAGACGAAACTCGAAGTTCTGCGGCCGTGGTTGCAACAGTTCACGATTCGCGCCATCGGCAATTCGCACATCGACATGGCGTGGCTATGGCCGTGGACCGAGACGGTGGAGGTAGTGCGCAATACGTTTCAGAGCGTCCTCGACCTGATGCGCGAGTATCCGGACTTCAAGTTTACGATGTCGTCGGCGCGCACCTACGAGTGGATCGAAGAGAAGTACCCCGCCATGTTCCACGAGATCGAACAGCGAGTGAAGGAAGGTCGCTGGGAGGTGGTCGGCGGGATGTGGGTTGAGCCGGACCTCAACATGCCCGCCGGAGAATCACTGGTTCGGCAGATATTGGTCGGGAAGCGATATTTTCAGCAAAAGTTCGGCGTCGATATCAAGATCGGGTGGAATCCCGATTCGTTCGGTTACAACTGGCAGCTGCCGCAGATCTACAAGAAGTCGGGGATGGATTATTTCGTAACCCAAAAGCTGATCTGGGCGCACGAGTTCACTTATTTCCCCTACAAGATGTTCTGGTGGGAGGCGCCGGACGGCAGCCGCCTGCTCACGTATTTCCCCCATGATTATGCAGAGGGCATTGAAGGCAGCCACATTGCGGCGGACCTGGCGGAGTGGGCGCCCGCTATCTACGGGCAGAACACCGCGATCGGGCCGGAAACGATGCACCTCTATGGTGTTGGCGATCACGGCGGCGGTCCGACGCGCACCATGCTCGACAACGCGGCACAATTGATGTCGCCCAACGTTGTATATCCGAAATTCGAGTTTGGAACTGCGCAAGGCTTCTTCGACGATCTGCAAAAGAAGCTGCCCAGCATGACTGTGCCTACGTGGAAGGACGAACTCTACTTCGAATATCACCGCGGAGTATTTACTACGCAGGCGGAGACGAAGCGTAGGATCCGGCGCAACGAAGAAGCGATGCTCAATGCCGAAAAGTTTTCGTCGGTGGCGATGCTCTATGGGCGTCCGTATCCGCAGGATGAGTTGAACCAGGCCTGGAAGAACCTTCTCTTTGACCACTTCCACGACATCATGCCGGGGTCGGGTATCGCGGTGAATTACCTCGAGGCGAAACGAAATCTGGAAGACGTGAACCGGGTTGCAACCGAGGCCACCCAGGGCGCGCTGGGCGATATCACGGCGCGTATCAACACCCAGGGCAGTGGCGTACCCGTAGTCGTCTTCAATTCGCTTTCGTGGCCGCAGACAGAAGTGATTGAGAACGAGGCGCAGTTCCCAGCGCCGGCGAAGCAGATTGAGGTCGTGGACTCATCCGGCAAGCCTGCGCAAGCACAACTGCTATCCATCGATCCGCAAACGCATCGCGCGAAGCTCTTGTTATTGGCCAGCACGCCGGCGTTCGGATATCAGACGTATTTTGTGCGCGCGGCGGTGAAACCTTCTGCGATTGCACATCCGGTAAAGGCGTCTCCCGATTCGCTGGAGAACGAATTCATCCGCGTGAAGGTTGATCCGCAGACGGGTTGTATGACCAGCTTGTTCGACAAGCGTACGAATACTGAAGCGCTCGCCCCTGCAGAGACCGACTCAGGCGGTCCGAAAGATCGTGTCTGCGGAAACCTGCTGCAGGCGTTCGTCGATAAGCCGAAGCGCTGGGACGCTTGGAACATCGACGCCGATTTCGAGAATCAGCGCACCGATCTGATGAAAGCCGACGAGGTGAAGCTGATCGAGAACGGGCCCCTGCGCGCAGTGCTGCGCGTGAAGCAGCACTTCCAGAATTCAAGCTTCATACAGGACATCACCATGTATGCGGGCGTGCCACGCGTCGACGTCAACATGCAGGCCGACTGGCATGAGAAGCATATCTTGCTAAAAGTGGCGTTCCCGCTTAGTGCACACAATGATCGCGCGACTTTCGAAATCCCTTACGGCAGCATTCAGCGCCCCACAACGCGCAATACTCCGGCGGAGAAAGCGAAGTTTGAAGTGCCAGCGCTGCGCTGGGCTGATCTGTCAGACGCGAAAACCGGCTTCAGCCTGCTGAACAACTCCAAATACGGATATGACGCGAAGGGAAATGTGCTTCGTTTATCTCTATTGCGCTCGCCGGAGTGGCCCGATCCCCACGCGGATGAGGGGCATCACGCGTTCACGTACTCGCTTTATCCGCATGCGGGAAGCTGGCGTGACGCACAAACCATTCGGCGCGGTTACGAGCTGAATTACGGTTTGTCGGCGATGCAGGTTTCGCATCATGAAGGGACGTTGCCGGGGCAACATTCGTTCCTGCAACTCCAAGCGGAGAATGTGGTTCTTACCGCAGTGAAAAGTGCCGAGGACAATGACGGCATGGTGCTGCGTTTCTACGAATGGGCGGGCAAGGAAGGCGATGTTACTGTGCAGCTTCCGCCAGGAGCCAAATCCGCTTCTGAAACCGATTTGATGGAGCGTGCCACTGGCGCACTTGTAATTCAGAACGGCAGCACTACAATTCACACGAAACCGTACGAGATCAAAACGCTGAAGGTGCAGTTTGCGGGAGTTGGTGGTACCGGCGTTAAGTGAGGAAAATTAGAAGGGGCGCGGCATCTCGCGCCCCTCTCGGAGTTACACCGTAAGGCCTGAGTCACCTCGCTGGTGTTGGTACCACCTCCGCAAGTCGAACGTCTTGCCAAATCTTGGCGAAGCCCTCGTCCTTATAGACGCTGTTCATGTCGTTGTAGCCTTCCTCCTTCGCCTTCTTCAGGTAAGCGAGGCAATGGTCTATGTCGCCACGCTTGGCGAACATCTTTGCCAGCATGAAGTCATAGCGGGCGCGCTCTTCGGGCAAGATCTGCCCAAGCACGCCAGACCGGGTGCTTTCGCTGAAGATCAAAGGATCGAGCTCAACGGCGCGTGAGAACTCAGTGGTCGCACGATCCCATTGTTCTTCGTTGAACCAGGCTGCGCCGAGGTTCACATGGAATGTGGCTCGAGTCTCACTCAATGCCAGGGCTTTTTTGAAGTACTTGATCGCCCTATCGTTCTTCTTCTGAATGAAAGCAATCACACCCAGGTTGTTCACCGCGTCAGCGAAGTTCGGATCGAGCTTCGAGGCTTTATCGAAGTGTCCCTGGGCCGCCTTACGGTTGCCCGCCTGCAACTCGGCCATCCCGAGCTTGTTATAAAGGACCGCATTGGTAGGTTCTTTTCGCAGGGCCGCGCGGTAGTACTGCATCGCCTGGGGGAACTCCTTCTGCTTACGCAGGGAGTCACCCTTGGCTTCCATTTCCGTTGCCGTCATGATCTCGGGACTCGCACTGGCGGCCGGCTGCGTATCCGGCTCAGCTGCCGCACAAATCGGGACCAATCCTGCCAGGATCACCGCTGTCATCATTAGTTCAACTAGTCTTTTCATAATCGACCTCCCCTTCGGGGCTGCTTTCCATCGGCCTGACTTTCTGACTAACCGATGGGGGGAGTAGCCTCCGTACTGCGATAGTTATCGCGGAAATCCGGCCCCAGCGGAACGCTATAAGGGCTACTCGGCAGCTACCGGAACGGTTGCCGGAGAGGGATAACGGTCAACGCTGCAACGACTTAGGAATCAGCAGGTTGCGGAGTAGAATAAGTCTGCGAGGCACCCCTAATCGGCCGTTACATCCCCGTTACATCCAAGTGAACCCGGCGTGTAGACGGTTAAATACAGGCTGTCACTGAACAGCCGGTGTCTATTAGCGTATACACCTGGGGTAGGATCAGGGTTGCGGGGGCACCATGGCGTCGAAAGCTGCGGAAAATATTTCCCTGGAGATGCAAAGGGCGGAACTGGAAGCGGTTCTCCGGTCCGAACTCTTTTCCCGCGCTCCCACCCTGGCTCATCTTCTTTCTTATCTGTGTGAGAAAACCTTCGCCGGCGAAAGCGGACAGATCAAGGAATACTCGATTGCCGTCGACGTCTTCGGCCGGCGCGACTCCTTCGATCAGGATGTGGACTCAATCGTGCGCGTGCAGGCGAACCGTCTGCGCAAGCGACTGGCCGAGTATTACGCGGCGGAAGGCGCAACCCACCGCGTCCACATCGGTATTCCTATCGGACAATATGTTCCTCAATTCGAAGAGAAGCCCGTTCCTGCGCCGGTGGAAGTGCCCACTCCGCCCGAACCGGGCGTGGCGACAAGACTCACAAGGCGTCCGCTCTGGCTGGTGCTTGCGATCGTCGTGCTCGTCCTGGTTGGGACAGCGATCACTTATCTGGTCCGGCAACAAAAGCGGTCAGCCATCACGACCGTGCATCGCACCGAACTTCCGCCCGAAGGTCCGGTTGGGCTTCCAGTAGGAGATGAGATTCGGATCCTGGCGGGGAGCCCGCGAAGCTATGTGGATCGCTCCGGCAAGACTTGGAGCGCCGACACGAGCTTTGCCGGCGGTACTGCGGTTCATAGTTTCACGCGCGTGATCTGGCGTACGCAGGATGCCGAGATTTATCGCAACAGCCGCCAGGGAGATTTCGCCTATGAGATTCCCCTGAAGCCGGGGACGTATGAGCTGCGACTGCACTTCGCGGAAACATATTACGGACCAGAGGACATCGGCGGCGGAGGCGAAGGCAGCCGCGTCATCTCCGTGACTGCGAACGGAAAGCCGATCCTCAGCAACTTTGATGTGATCGCCGATGCGGGTGGAAGCCGCACCGCAGATGTAAAGGTCTTCACCGATATCTCTCCGGCGAACGACGGCATGCTGCACCTGAACTTCTCTTCCGTGCAGGGCGGACGAGGTATGTTGTCTGCGATTGAGATCCTGCCGGGCGCGAGTGGGCATATCCGACCGGTGCGAATTCTTACTCGCGACAGTGCGTATTACTCGAATGACAGCCGCTGGTGGAGTCCCGACGACTACTTTAAAGGTGGCCAGATATTCTCTCGCGAAGACTCAGTCGTTGGCACCGACGATTCGGAACTCTATGAAGGCGAGCGCTGGGGCAATTTCTCCTATGCGATTCCAGTGCCTCCGGGCAAATACAGCGTTACGTTGCACTTCATCGAACGCCGCTTCGGTCCGAACAATCGCGATAAGTATTTCGGCCCGCCGCATGATCCGGATGCCGGCGTAGGAGCGCGCGTCTTCAGCGTCTATTGCAACGGAAAGGCGATCGTGCGCGACCTCGACATTTTCAAGGAAGTTGGCGAGAACCGGCCGCTGATTCGCACCGTTACTGGCCTCGAACCCAATGCACAGGGAAAACTCGTGATCGAGTTCGTGCCGATCAAAGACTACGCCACGGTTACTGCCATAGAGGTTTTGCCGGAATAGTTTTCTTTCAAACTTCCCACCATCCACACGGTTTTTCAGCGAATTAACCGCAATAGCGCGGCGCACGCTCTGCGCCGGTAGCCTCGGGAGCCACACTCGAGGTCACCTTGCCTTTTGCGGACTCTATTCGGTCCGCCACTCAAAACGCATCCGGGAATCGATCGGAACTGGGCTGCTTTGCCTGGATTTCAGAGTGTGACCAAAGTCATCTGCGCGGCAGGGAGGCTGGCGTAGCGTGATCTCTGTCAAGGAGATTGAAATGAGCGAACTCATCGATAACAGATCCCACCGTATTCGCACTCTGAAGGAGATCATCCAGCATCTGCACGCCGGAAATCCTCCCGATCAGGTGCGAGCGCAGCTTCGCGAGATCGTGCGCCAGACCGATGCGACCGAGGTGATGGCGATGGAACAGGAACTCATGTCCGAGGGCATGCCAGTCGAGGAAGTTCGCTCGATGTGCGACCTGCATTCACAAGTTACCCGTGACGTCCTCGTGAAGCTGCCGGCCGGGAAGACGGTCGAACCCGGCCATCCAGTCGACACTTTCAAACGTGAGAACGAAGCGCTGAGCGTCCTAATTGCACAAGCCCGGCAGGTTCTACAAGAACTGGGCGCACCCCCCGAGGATGCGGATCCAGGCAGTGTGGTGTTGAAACTGCGCCAGTCCTTCAACGATCTCATGGACATCGACAAGCATTATCAGCGTAAAGAACACGCTCTTTTCTCTTGCCTGGAGCGTCACGGCATCACGGGTCCATCCAAAGTGATGTGGGCGAAAGATGATGAGGTACGCGATCTGCTCAAGCAGTTTGGGGCAACGCTACAGCAGCCGTTGACCAGTAGCGACGCCATCCAAACAACAGTAGTTTCAGCGGCAGAGATCGCAATAAGCGCAGTGCTGGAGATGATCTACAAGGAGGAGAACATCCTCTTTCCCATGGCGCTCTCCACTCTTTCCGAAGACGACTGGGGCGAAATCTGGAGCGCTTCTGGCAAGTATGGATGGTGTCTCGTCGAGCCCCTGGAAGGGTATCGGCCGCCCGTCCAAAAGCAGGTTCAGGGGATTAATCTTCCGGGCCCCAGCGAGTTCATGCTGCCCACCGGACACGTATCACTTGATCAGTTGGCTGCGTTGTTCTCCGTGCTGCCACTCGATCTTACGTTTGTCGATGCCGAGGATCGTGTGGCCTTCTTCACCGAAGGACCCGACCGAATCTTCGCTCGCAGCAAAGCGATTGTTGGTCGCAAGGTGCAACACTGCCATCCTCCCAGAAGCGTTGAGATTGTTGACCAGATTCTCGCCGACTTCAAAGCCGGGCGCCAAAACGTAGCCGAGTTCTGGATCGAATTCCACAGCAAGTTTGTCCACATTCGATACTTCGCAGTCCGCAGCGAGACGGGCGAGTATCTCGGAACCGTGGAACTCACGCAGGACCTGGCGCCCCTGCGGAGCCTGCAGGGTGAGCGACGTTTATTGCAGTACGGCGAGTCGCAGTCTTAATGGTCGAGATACCGACAGGAGAAGAAGATGCAGCCTCAACTCGATTTCAACGAGCGGCCCTTTATCGTGATTTGGGAAACTACGCAGGCGTGTGACTTGGCTTGCCTGCATTGCCGTGCTTGCGCTCAGCCCCTGCGCAGCGCGCTCGAACTCAGCACCGCGGAAGCAAAAAAGCTGATCGATGAGGTTGCAGCGCTCAAAGCTCCTGTATTCGTGCTCACTGGCGGCGATCCACTGAAGCGGCCCGATATCTTCGAACTCGTGCAGTATGCCTCGGATAGTGGCGTCCGTATCTCACTTACCCCTAGTGCCACTCCGTTGCTTACGCGCGATGCTATCGCGCGCCTGAAACAATGCGGCCTGGCCCGGCTCGCCATTAGTCTTGACGGACCCACTGCTGAAATCCACGATGGATTCCGGCGAGTCGCCGGTTCTTACGACTGGACATTGCGCGCGGTACGTTGGGCTCGCGAGATTGATCTTCCTGTCCAGATCAATACAACGATTACGCGCCACAACCTTGAATATCTGGATTCAATCATCTCGCTCATGGAACAGCTGGATATTGTCCTCTGGAGCGTCTTCTTCCTTGTTCCAACCGGACGCGGTTCTGATATCAACCTGATCTCCGCCGAAGAGTTCGAACAGGTCTTCGAGAAGCTGTATGCCACTTCGCAACGCGTGAAGTTCGATATCAAGAGCACCGAAGCTCAACATTACCGGCGTTTCCTTCTGCAACGCAGGACCGAAGAGAAACGCAAAGGCAACGCGCCCGCGATCGCGATGCTGGGCGCAAGCACTCCGGATGGCATTGGCCGCGCGCCGCGCGGAATCAACGACGGCAAAGGCTTTGTTTTTATATCCCATCGTGGAGAAGTGTTCCCGAGTGGGTTTCTTCCCGTTTCCGCTGGAAACATACGAAACGAGTCGTTGGCGAAACTATATCGAGAATCGCCCCTATTCATTTCTCTTAGGGATACGTCGAATCTTCAAGGGAAATGCGGCGTCTGCGAATTTCGCGAGGTCTGCGGCGGTTCAAGAGCACGAGCATACGCAGTCTCAGGAAACGTGTTCGCCGAGGAGCCTTGCTGCTCCTGGCAGCCCAAGTCCCTCATCGCTAGCGTCTTGCCAACGAGCAGTATCGAGGGAGAGCTAAGGCCTGGCGCATAGAGAAAAGAGCCACCGCCGTCGGATGGCGGCAATCCTTCCACCTCGCAACTTTGTACCTGCCTTCCGTGTTTCACCCAATAGCCGCTTCGAAGAGATCGCAAGCTACGGGAGGGACCGATGCGACACAAGGCTGCTGTAGTGATGTTGTTGATGTTTGGACTCGGGATCACATCCAGCGCGTTTGCCGGCGACAGGTGGGACTACCGGGACTCTCATCACGAGAAGAAAGACCTGAAGAACGACTATCGTGACATCAAACATGACCAGCGCGATCTGAATCATGACTACAACAAGCTCGCGAAAGACGAGCGTCATGGAAACTGGCGCGCCGCGCAACGCGATCAATCGGATATTTGGAATGATCGCCGCGATCTTCGTAACGACTACCGCGATGTCCACCACGACCGGAGAGACGTCCGGAATGACTATCGCGACCTGAATCACGATTACCGCTACTAAACCACGAATTTTGTCCGCTCATGAGGGTGTGCTTGAAGAAGCACACCCTTCTTCTTTGCCGTGTGGGCACTAGAAAGTAACCTTCGTGCCTTGCTTCGAACACCATCGCACGCTGACTGATCTCTTACCAGCTACTCCTGAACTCCTACCTGTTTTGCCGGCCTTTCACGGTTTCAGTGCAGCCTGATTCAGGCCTGTCACCCTGTCTTCAACACGCGGAAGTACATGTGCTTTCGAGGCCGGGAACACTTTGGTAATCACGAAATCCGCTAAAGAACGAAGTAGACTATGCCCCATCAGTAACAAAGTCCCGGCAACTCCATATTAGTGAGCTGATCGAATGAAAAATATTCATGAAGTATTGAGGGAGAAGGAACAGCAGATCGAACAATTGCAGCGCGACATTGAAGTGCTGCGTGCGGCTGCCCGCTTGCTTGACGGAGAGGGTGGTTCTTCCAGTTCGTCCAGCGCTGTGGGCCGCGAACCCGTGGGCGCAAGCACTGCCTCGGGACGCCGGTTCCCATGAGCACCACAAGTAGTCTCGTGGAACTTTAGCGAGAGGAAACAAAATGGCAACGAGTGTGACACAGGGTCTTTCAGACGATCAGACGGGCGGCGCGAGTTATCGCATCGCCCGGCGCGTCACGTTGGCTGATTCCATAGTGGTGCGAGCGAAGCTCGGACCTGCGGGAGAAGGCCGGATCCTCGATATCAGCGAAACTGGGATGGCGTCGCAGTCGCAGATCCCGATTCAGCCTGGCGGGAAGATCACGGTGGATTTCGACATTCCTGAGGGCGGCCACATCCGCACCGAAGCACAGGTGGTGTGGCGGACCGTCGACAAGCGCATGGGCCTTCGTTTCTTGCGCATGTCGGAGCCCGCGCGTCTACGCCTGAGAGCCTGGATTGACACACTTGCCGGCCCCGAAGTTGTAGCTACAGAAGCGCCGGCCACCGCCCCGGCGAAGGCAGAGGCAGCAGCGCCACGCGACAGTAACGAATTCTGGCACCTGATCAGCGAAATCAAAGCCAGCAAGCTCTATCTCGATTCCGCTCTTGCACTCATCGTGGAACGAGCGGCGGAACTCACCGGATCTACGGGCGCGGCTTTAGCCATCGGTCCGACGGAAAACATGGTGTGCCGGGCGACTCTCGGCGACGCTCCCGAAGTCGGGACTGTCATCAATCCGGATTCCAAGCTGACCAGCGAATGCATACGCACCCGGAACACGGTGCACGTAGTGGACACGGATACCGATCCGCGCGTCGATCCATTTGTCTGCCGCGATCTGAATATGCGGTCCGCTGTGCTCGCGCCTGCCTTTCCAAACAAAGGCGATAAGAATTTCACAGTAGTGCTGGAGATGTTTTCGTCCCGCGCCAAGAATTTCTCCGACGAATCCATTCGCAAACTGGAACAGCTTGCGGAAGTCGCCGGCGTGCTCGCCCTGGGAGACTCTCCCGAGGGCAGTGCGCTACAGGCGGAAGCTCTGGCGACGGCAACGCGAGAGAGCGTCGGTAGCGCCGAGAACGGGCTCTTTGCGCAAGATGAGTTGGATCATCTTGTCGATCGGTTTATTTCCGATCTGAAGATAGGTGGACCGGCTAAGCCGGATGCTTCCAAGCCTGAGGCGAAAGCTGCATTCGAAGGCAAGCCGACTGATCTTACGAAATCTGCGTCGTTCGAAACGAACTACGCCGGCAGCAAAACCGATTCTTTCTCGACGAAACAGGCTTTCGAGAAGTCGCTCGCGACGAAGCCTCTGGACAGCAAACCTCTTCCTGCGATGGATTTCGTTGCTGCCCCGAAGAAGCCGGAGCCAAGCAAGAAAGCAACCGACAAATCGGCGGAGATGGAAGTCGTGTCCCTGGCCGAGCCAGTCGGAGTGCCGTTTACGCCCAAGCGAGCCGTCGAACGAGCCGATTTGACGTGGGGGCAAACTCCGGAGCCGTCTGCTTCCAAAGTCCCGATGATCGCAGTGGCGGCGCTGGCCGTAATCAGCGTGATTGGCGGAGTCATCTACTTCGTCCACCGTTCAAGCACGAGCGCTCAGCCGGTAGTGCAAGCTCAGTCCGTTCCTGCTCCGGTTGCGCCTGCTGCTGATCCGAATACTAGTATGACGGTGACTGCCACACCGTTGCCGTCAGCCAAACCGTCTGGCGCGTCCAGCTCTGGCAGCGAGTCTGCGAAAAAGACGAGCGCACAAGAGCCAAAAGTTGTCGAGAAGGAAACCAAGCAGACCGAAGCACCGAAACAGGCTCCCGAACCGGAGCCGATAGTATTGGCCGCAGCGAAGCGCACCACAACGGAAGCGCCCGCACCCATGGCTGCCCCGGCAATTACGATGCCGACCGGCGGCGCTGCTCCACCAACCGATATTCCAGTGTCGACGTCCGCGCCGCAACTGGCTGCACAACGATCAACGGGAGTTACGCAAGGCGTGCTCATCCACCGCGTGAGTCCGAAATATCCTTCCTCGGCGCGTTCCTATGCACTCTCTGGCGAAGTCGTGCTGAAGGGCCGGATCACGAAGGAAGGGAACGTCGAGCAACTGAAGGCAGTCAGCGGCAACCCCCTGCTTGCGGGCGCCGCCATCGACGCCGTACGGCAATGGAAATATCAGCCGTACAAGATAGACGGAAAGGCGATCGATATGGAGACGACCTTCCGCATACAGTTCGACATACCGAGATAAGATTGCTGACTCGTTCACTCGGCCGGGAGTTTCGACTCCCGGTTTTTTTATTGCAGAGGAAGTCCCAGCCCGAAGTAGGTCGCGGCGTTCTGGAAACAGATGTTCGCGACCATTGTTCCAACCAGTTCCATGTCATGCGGCAGTTCGCCGGATTCCATCAGACCGCCTAGCCAATTGCAAAGAACGCGGCGGAAATATTCGTGCCGTGGGAATGACATGAATGAGCGCGAATCGGTGACCATGCCGACGAAGCGCGACAGCAATCCGGTATTCGCTAGAGCCTGCAACTGCCATTCGATGCCTTGTTTCTGATCGAGGAACCACCAGCCGCTGCCAAACTGAATTTTGCCGGGAGTCGATCCATCCTGGAAATTCCCGCACATGGTGGCGATCGCGTAATTGTCGGCGGGATTCAGGTTGTAGAGGATTGTCCGCGGCAACGCGTTCTCCTGCGCCAATCGATCCAGGTAATGGCCAAGGTCGTTGATCTGCGGCCAGTCGCCAATCGAATCAAAGCCTGTATCTGGGCCGAGCGTTTCGAGCGCGCGGGTGTTGGCGTTGCGTCGGGCGCCGAGGTGCAGTTGCTTCGTCCAATTTTTTTCGGCATCCAGGTGGCCGAAGAACAGCATCAGGTAGGACGCAAACTGCGTGTGCTCTTCTAGAGACGCGGCGCGACCCGAACGCACCTTGTCAAAGATGCCCGATGCCACCGCCTCCGAGCAGAAGCTTGCGTAGCAATGCTCCAGTCCGTGATCAGAGAGGTGTGCGCCCATCCGTTCGAAAGCGTGATGGCGGCTGCGCAGGGCACGCAGGAAATCTTCAAAGCCACGAATCTCAGTGTTGCTGCGCTTTTCGAGTTTGTCTGTCCACTCGTTGAAGCTCTCGGGATCGTCGACCCGCAGCGCTTTGTCAGGACGAAACGTTGGATAGACGCGAAAGCCGAGGTCTGCTTGAGCGATCCGTTGGTGATCGGCAAGATCGTCCGTGGGATCGTCTGTTGTGCAGACTACTTTAACGTTGAACTTCTTCAGAATCGACTGGGCAGTCAGCGCTTCGGTCGCGAGCATCGCATTTGCGCGTTCCCAGATCCCAGGTGCGGTTCGCTCGCTCAATAGGTCATCAATTCCGAAGTAGCGCTTCAGCTCGAGATGCGTCCAGTGGTACAGCGGATTGGCGATTGTGTAGGGAACCGTGCGCGCCCAGGCGAGAAACTTGTCGTACGGATCGGCACTGCCTGTGCAGTAATCTTCGGGGATGCCATTCGCTCGCATCGCACGCCACTTGTAGTGATCGCCCTCCAGCCAGATTTCGTAGAGATTGTTGAAGCGGCGATTCTCCGCGATGTCGCGCGCCGGAAGATGGCAGTGGTAGTCGAGAATCGGCTGCGCGGCGGCGTAAGTGTGATACAGCTCGCGAGCGCTGCGAGTGCTGAGAAGAAAATCTTCGTGAATGAAGGGGCGCGTCGCTTGCGTCTGTGCGGAAGACATTGTGCAGTATTGTACGGAATCGCTCCGCGGTTAGCTCTTTGCCCCCACTTTTTCTGCCGCGTGCTCCTTGGCAGAACCAGCCGCCACAGGTTCCAGGCGCGCCGTGAAGTGCCGCAAGAATGGCGCTTCATAGGTTAGGCGCATGCCGCGGATCTTCTCGCGCCGGTTCCAGACCTCGAGGATGACTTCAATCACGTAGTCCACATGGCTCTGTGTGTAGACGCGCCGGGGGATCGCCAGACGGACCAGGTCAAGCTTGGCATTCGCGCCAAACATCAGCGCGCCAATCTCGACCGACCGAATGCCGCCTTCGAGATACAGTTCATTCGCGAGCGCGACGCCAGGGAACTGGTCCGCGGGGATGTGCGGCAGGAAGGCGCGCGAATCGAGATAGATAGCATGACCGCCCGGCGGCTGCACGATGGGCACGCCGTGCTCTGCGATGTGATTGCCAAGGTAACCCGTGGAGGCGATGCGATAGCGCAGATAGTCTTCGTCGAGCGCCTCCTGCACGCCTACGGCAATCGCTTCGAGATCCCGTCCCGCTAAGCCGCCGTAAGTGGGATAACCCTCAGTCAGGATGAGCAGGTTCTTTTCTTGCTGGGCCAGCAGATCGTCGTTCGTGCATAGGAAGCCGCCGATGTTGGCCATGCCGTCCTTCTTCGCGGACATGGTGCACCCATCGCCGAGCCGGAACATTTCCTGCGCGATCTGCTTGGGCGTGCGGTCGGCGAAGCCGGGCTCACGCAACTTGATGAAATACGAGTTCTCGGCGAAGCGGCAGGCGTCGAAGTAAAGCGGAATCTTGTGCTTCCGGCACACCGCGCTGACGGCGCGCGCATTCTCCATCGAAACCGGCTGCCCGCCACCGGAGTTGTTGGTGATCGTCAGCATTACCAGCGGAACGCGCTCGCGGCCTACCCGGGCGATTAGCTCTTCGAGGGCATTTACGTCCATGTTGCCTTTGAAGGGCTTGCTCACGCCAGGCCGTTTGGTTTCCGCACAGGGCAGGTCGACGGCTTCGGCACCCACGAACTCGACATTCGCGCGCGTAGTATCGAAATGCGTATTGTTCGGGACCACGTCGCCCTTCTTGCAGGTGCAATTGAACAGGATGCGCTCGGCCGCTCGGCCCTGATGCGTGGGGATCACATGCTTATAGCCAAAGATGTCCTGTACGGAATCGCGGAAGCGATCGAAGCTCGGGCTGCCGGCATAGCTCTCGTCCCCTTCCATGACCGCGGCCCACTGGTGCGTCGACATAGCGCCCGTACCGGAATCCGTGAGCAGATCAATGAGGACATCGCCCGCCGGGAGAAGAAACAGGTTGTAGTACGCGGCACGCAGTAGATGCTCACGCTGCTCGCGCGTCGTCCAGCGGATAGGCTCAACGCTTTTGATACGAAACGGCTCAATGATGGTCTTGATGGGCATGTTTTCTCCGCCGGGCGCAACGCAACGCGTAATTCTCTTCCTTTCCCACGCGAAAAGCCAGTCCAGCACCGGATGAGGAGCGTCTGCAAATTGCTGATTCAGCAAGGCTTCTCAAATGAGATCGCGAAATCACCGAATTGAGATGCAGTGCATTGCGACTTTTGCGCGTGCCGCCGAAACTCGCGTTCGTTGGAGGCCCCTATGAGCACAGATCAAAAGTTAGTGATTATCGACGAGGCATATTCCGATCTTGGCGGAGCGCCGATGCTTCCCCCGGAAGCTCGCCGCAATGCGTTGGGATTCAAATCAGCGCCACGCGTACAAGGAAACTTTGTAGCCGTTGCGGAGAAGAAAACTTTGTTGTGGCTCGCGGAACGCATGCCGGCTCGGATGAATTCCGACCACCTGACCGCCATCGGCGCCGCCGGCCAGTTGTTCGTAGGCTTTTCGTACTTGCTGGCTCGGTGGAATCGTTGGGGATTGCTGCTGGCCATCTTCTTCCTGGCGGTGAACTGGTTTGGCGACAGTCTCGATGGCACGCTCGCCCGTCATCGCGATCAACAGCGCCCGCGCTATGGGTTTTATGTCGATCATGTTCTCGACAGCCTCGGGTCGCTGTTTCTTTGCGTGGGACTTGCATTCTCGGGATACATGAATCCGCTGGTCGCAATGGCGATACTGGTGGCCTTCCTCATGCTCTCGGTCGAGACGTATCTGGCGACGTACACGTTGAGCAAGTTCCAGATGTCGCACTGGATTTTTGGTCCAACCGAGATCCGCATCATTCTCGCGATCGGAAACCTGGCGCTCTTTTTACGCGGGCCGTGGGCGCATCTCGGAGATCACGTTTATCGTCTGTTCGATATTGGCGGCGTCTGCGCCGCGATCGGAATGGGATTGATGCTCCTGATTGCGGCGATTCGGCACACCGTCACGCTCTATCGACAGGAGCCACTGTGAGCATCCGGCGCTGGCTGAAGTTCAATCTCGTAGGCGCGTTCGGAACCGCAGTGCAACTCGGGATGCTGGTGTCGCTCAAGAGTGTCCTGCACATGAACTACCTGTTGGCGACTGCGTTGGCCGTGGAGATCTCCGTGCTGCACAACTTCGTGTGGCACGAACGGTACACGTGGCCAGATCGTGCGCTGGTTGGTTGGCGCGGTCGGCTGCGAAGCCTTGCGGCTTTTCACCTGACCAATGGGCTGGTTTCGATCGTTGGAAATGTGCTACTGATGCGGCTTTTCGTAGGACAGCTCAGAATCCCGTATTTCGTTGCCAATGTTCTAGCGATTGCGATGTGCGGGCTGGCGAACTTCGTGCTGGCCGATCGAGTGGCGTTCGTGGAAAATCAAAAGCCTTTTCACCACAGAGGCACGGAGACACAGAGAAAACAATTGATCGGGTTCTCTCGGTGACTCTGTGTCTCTGTGGTGAATTAATCTTTTATTCTTCTGCTGAGACTGGTACTGCATTCTTTCGCGGGCGCCGGTTCGCTTGCAGGATCTTCTTGCGCAAGCGCAGCGACTTCGGTGTCACTTCCACCAGTTCATCGTCGGCGATGAATTCGATCGCCTGTTCGAGATTCAGGGTGCGGAAGGGAACCAGGCGAATGGCGTCGTCGGCGGTCGAAGAACGCATATTCGTCAGTTTCTTTTCGCGAACGGCGTTCACGTCGAGATCGTTGTCGCGCGAGTTCTCGCCGACAATCATTCCCTCGTAAACATCCACTCCAGGTCCGATGAACAGCTCTCCGCGCTCCTGCAGGTTATAGAGAGCATAGGCCGTGGTAGCGCCGTTGCGGTCAGCAACCAGCGCGCCGGTGAGCCGGTGCGGAATTTCGCCCTGCCATTCGGTGTAGCCGTCGAAGAGCGAGTTCATCACGATGGTTCCGCGCGTGTCGGTAAGCATCTCGCTGCGCAGCCCGATCAGGCCGCGACTAGGCACGCGGAATTCGAGGCGCACGCGCCCGTAACCGTGATCGTGCATGTTGCGCATTTCGGCTTTGCGCATGCCGAGTTTTTCCATGACTACGCCGACGAACTCCTGGGGAATGTCGACGGTGAGCAATTCCACCGGCTCCATCAGCTTGCCATCAATCCTCTTGGTGACGATCTCGGGCTTGCCGACGGCCAGTTCGAAACTCTCCCGGCGCATCATTTCCAGAAGGATCGAAAGCTGCAGTTCGCCGCGTCCCATTACTTTGAATGAATCGGTGCTGTCGGTTTCCTGCACAGTGATGGAAACGTTGGTCAGCAGTTCCTTGTCGAGACGATCACGCAGGTTACGCGAGGTAACGTACTGGCCTTCGCGTCCCGCAAATGGCGAAGTGTTTACCGTGAACAGCATCGCGATAGTCGGCTCATCGATGGCGATATGCGGCAGCGGCGCAGGGTTCTCGACGGTGGTGATGGTTTCGCCGATGGTGATGCCTTCCACGCCGGCGACAGCAACGATGTCACCAAGTTCGGTCTGATCGATGTCGATACGCTTCAATCCATCGAAGGAGAACAGCTTGGTAATCTTCACTTTGTGGAATGACTTGTCCAGCTTGGCGATTGAGGCTTCGTCGCCATTGTGGAGCGTGCCGTTGAAGACGCGCGCAATCGCCAGCCGTCCGAGGTAATCGCTGTAATCAAGATTGGCGACCAGGATCTGTAGTGGACCATCCACATCTCCGCGCGGCGCCGGAATGGTCTTCACGATAGCTTCGAACAGCGGTTGCAGGTTCTCGCCCGTGTCCTTCAGATCAGTCGTTGCGGTACCCTGCTTCGCGTTTGTATAGAGAACCGGGAAGTCGAGCTGATCCTCGTGAGCATCCAGGTCGATGAACAGGTCGTAGACCTCGTTCAGGACTTCCTGCGCCCGGGCATCTGGCCGGTCGATCTTGTTGATCACGAGAATCGGAGGAAGCTTCGCCTCGAGTGCTTTGCTGAGCACGTATCGCGTCTGCGGCAGCGGTCCTTCGGAGGCGTCGACGAGCAGCATCACGCCATCCACCATTTTCAGAGCGCGTTCGACCTCACCGCCAAAGTCGCTGTGGCCCGGCGTGTCCACGATGTTGATCTTGTAGTCGTGATAATGGACAGCAGTGTTCTTGGCCAGGATGGTGATGCCGCGCTCGCGCTCGAGGTCATTGGAGTCCATGACGCGGTCGACGAGTTCCTGGTTGGCGCGAAAGACGCCGCTCTGGCGGAGCATGGCGTCCACCAGCGTGGTTTTGCCGTGGTCAACGTGGGCAATAATGGCGATGTTGCGAATTCCCTTGTTCAAGCATTCCTCTGCATTTCTTTTTACGGGGAGACGGGCGTCGGCCGCAAACCGGGAAGGTCAGGCCGGTCCAGTTCACATGGTTAAGCCAATGAGAATGTTAGGCGCTGCGGAGACAGGTCTCTCTTAAACATTATATAGGGGCGCCCTTGCCGCGCGAGCGTCGCAAGATCTGGCGGGTGCCCCGTCCTATTCGCCTGCTTTTGGCGAAAGGGCGGGGTGAGATGGTGTTCCCTCAATCGTCTGTCCAGTTAAGCTCCTCTCAACCCCCATCGTCTCGCGGTTACTGAGCGTCCAGTGCGACTCAATCTCCACGATCCCTTCTTCGCCGGTAAGCGGGGTGCCCCGTCCTATTCGCCTTCTTTTGGCGAAAGGGCGGGGTGAGATGGTGTTCTCTTAATCGTCTATCCAGTTAAGCTCCTCTGAACTCCCATCTTCTCGCGTCTACTGAACGTCCAGCGCGACTCAATCTCCACGATCCCTTCTTCGCCTGGGTTCCCCGTCCTATTCGCCTTCTTTTGGCGAAAGGGCGGGGTGAGATGGTGTTCTCTCACTCGGGTGGCCGACTCAAGCTTGTCTGAATTCCCATCCTCTCGCGTTTACTGAATGTCCAGTGCGACTCAATCTCCACAATCCCTTCTTCGCCGGTAAGCCAGTGTCGATAGCTACTCCAGCGCCAGTCCTCTGGATTTGCGACCAGACCCCGTGTGACCGGATTCCGATGCAGATATCGTAGTTTTTCCGTCCACTTCTTTTGGGTGAACACGTTGAAATCGTAATATCGGGGCTCCCAGAACGGAGACTCGTCCGACGTATGTGGCAGCTCTCGTGACACGAGCTGTTTCAGCATCTGAATTGCCGAATAGAGCGGCTTCCCCAGTGGTTCGCTGACCAACAAATGTACATGTTCCGGCATTACGACGTAGCCGTAAACGTAGAACCCATACCAACGCCTTGTTTGTTCCAGGTTACTTTCGAATGCTTGCTTCGCGTGATCAGAGCGGAATAGCGCCAGTCGACGATAACAACTGAAGGTCAGGAAGTGGTCGGCGCCAGAGTGCTGGTACCGCTTGAGACGGGAGGGCACGCTGGCAGGCTACTACCCGAGCTGACTTCGGTATGTGATGTTCGTCTTACCCCGCCCTTTCGCCAAAAGAAGGCGAATAGGACGGGGCACCCGCCCGGTTGAGTTAGCGGTAGGGCAATATCTCAACAGGAATCTCGGCTTGCTGAGGTGCCAAGAAATCACGCAACGAACACTCGAGCCATATGACTCAAGCGATTGAGTCACCGAGGTACGTCTGATTGCCAGATTACTGTCGGGAACGGCCTGGGTGCCCCGTCCTATTCGCCTTCTTTTGGCGAAAGGGCGGGGTGAGACGGTGTTTCCTCAATCTCCGCAATCCCTTCTTCGCCGAATAGAGAGGCTTCTCCCGTGGTTCGCTGACCAACTAGGCAGCGAGGCACCCCTAAAGGCGACCACAAAAGTTGTCAATAGTCCTGATTCCGTCAATTCTTTTCAACTCTCTCATTCAAAACGGAATATAAATTCCGCCAAAGTGTCCAGTAGGTCCCCTCAAAATTGCTACTCTGGAAATAGCAACTGTTTTAACCGGTAAGTGGTTCTGCTCTGGCAACTGACAACTCTCCGGTAACTTCTTTGCTTTCAATATTTTTACGTGTAAGTCCTTTAGAATGCCGGAGCTGGCAGAACCTGCGCGCCAAGTTCCTGAATTCGGGCAGTTTACGGAGCCAAGGGGGGAGGGGTATCTCCCACAGGTGGTACAGACCGGGCACATCCCTGACAGTTCGGACCGGGTGCGGATGCCCACCTCGGAATGGAGGGCGTTGTAGCCGATAAGCGGTAACTGAACCTTGGTGAGGTGTGAGGAGACGGAGTCCGGTGCTACCGTTTGGCAGGAAAAGAGGATCTGCAAAAATGGCTAAGATTGCACCAAAGTCCACTCGAGCGGCGAGTCCGTCGCAAGGAAAGATTCTGTATTGCGAGAACGATGGCGCCGTGCTGGAAACGCAGTCGAAGGTTTTTGAGAAGGCTGGTTACACGGTTGAGCGCGCCAGCGGGAAAGCGGCCGCAGTGCAGGCATTCCGCAACGGCACTTATGATGCAGCCGTGCTCGGCCACACCCTCAGCAAGGACGACCGCCATCATCTGGCGTACATGGCGAAGAAATCAAGCCAGGAAACACAGGTGCTGGTGATGCACGCGAGCGGAAAGCATCCGGCAGTCGATTTTGCGATTGACTCGCGGGATGGCGATAAGGCGGTTCTCGCAGCCCTGGAATCGTTGGTTCAGGAGAAATACCTCGCGGCAGTGTAGTCGCCGGGAGTGGTTTGGTGTTGGACAGCGGTCCGGAGAATTAGTATCGGCTTGTGAGTGGTATGAGGATTTATTGCTAGTTATCTTTGTGGCGTGCCCAGTGGAGGCAGGGACCGGGCAATTTCGTCTTCTGTGAAAGCCCAGTCAATGACTCTGAACACCGCCGATAACTCACCCATCACAATGGGGACGTACCAAATGAGCGGAACGCTCTCGACTCTGCGGATCACTGACCATCCGACACTTACATGTACCAACAGAAGCGCGGCGACTACCAGCCAAAGCTTCGGTTTTCTCCATAGAGGCCGTCTAGCTTTCAAGGCATAGCCGAAAACGATTACGGTATTCACTGCAAATGTAATCCACTTCCAATCGAGGGAAGATTTCCTCGGACCGTAAGCGACGTACACACAGAAACCGCCTACAAACGCGATCGCGAGGGCGATTTCTAGCGCGATCTCAAGTAGTCTTCTGGTTCGGAACATTGTCATAGAGCGGCGGTAAAAGAGTCGAAGAACGCGATCCCAAGGATGGTTAAAGCCCTCTCGCTGTTTCAATAATATCGCGAGTCTCAGGATAGCTGTCGGTATCGGGACGTTACCACCCACTATCTTGAATGGATCGCTAGACGCCGCCGTTGGTCATGATCTTCGTGTCTGACGCGATGGCTGCACGGCTGGGCCTGCACCGGCACCAGGGGCATACCAGCACGTTGCGCTTGTTGAAGTCACCGGTGTTTTTGTAGTCTTCCTGCACCTTAACCTTCCAGACCCGCCAGCAAGACAAGCAGAAGAGGTCCATGCTTGTGCCTGCACTGATGCCGATGTTCTTGCGACGAGGCTTGATTAGCGACTTTAGAGCCTTAAGTGGACTCCGTATCGATAGGTCGTTGATCTCCACGGCCAGCACTTTACCTCGAAGCGAAGCAGATTTCCAGACAACGATTTGATTGTGTGCCACGCGTCACGCCGGCGATTTAGATCGCGGCCCGCGCTTCGCCGATCGCCCTCGACTCTGAGCCTGAGCTCGCGGTGGCTATTACGAACAGCGTTCCGGCAAAGAGCAGTGTGTCGGCAACAAAATTAATCGCTGTGACGTGGTCTGACACATTGCGCGCGAGGAAGAAATTCGGCACAAAGAGAGCGAGAGTGATCAGCACCATGAGCAATCCGGCTGCTGTACACGCGGTGCTGGCGTATTTCCTGACAAACATAGCGACGCCGAAAACGATCAGAAGTATTCCCGAGAGATAGGCGATTACGTGCGGCAGCGGGACCCATGATGCGGTCGGGGTGATGTCAGGAACTCCGGGCGTGAATTGGGGATAGAGGATGTTCTGGGTACCAAAATAAATGAGGACCATGGCCGTCCAGATCCTGGTCACAGTGGCTAACCTGTTCGAAGCGTTCGTCCACTGGTTGCGGACAGCGGTTCCAAACATCGCCAAACCGCCCATCGCAAATGTGGTTTCGCGAACCGGGAAGATCCAAAAAACGCGATTGGCCGCATTCTGCACGGCGTTCGGCAGATGCAGCAGCAGAACGAACAAGGCAAACATGAGCGCCAGAAGGATCGTGGACCAGCGGATATATCGTTTGGCGACCAGACTCAAGGCGGCGCAAACGTGAGCCACGCCCACAAAGTAAGCGATAAACAGGCGCGCAGGCATCCATTTGGGGACCATTTCGGAGAGGCCTTTCGCCGCCGTAAAGTGCTCGCCTCCAAAAGCAGCCAGCGATGCGGCAATAAGAACAGGACCCAGAGCTACGAGTCCGAACACGCCGCGTGAAGTCGTCGCCCTGAGCAGATCGCGCCGGTAGGTGATAAGTCCGGCGACAAAGAAAACAAGCCCGAACGCGCTGGGCCAAAAAACTGCTGGAGCAGTCATGGTGCCTCGCAGGATAGAGCAGAGTATAGCGACGATTGCATAAAGCAGCTCGTTCAAGTGCTCTGGCGGAAATCCCTCCGATTCGGCAATGTCCTAATCAGAGAGACCTCCTGAGAATAGTGTGGCGCAACAAGCATCGACCGAAAGTCATTCGGTAACAATATCCACTTGATTCACGTAATCGAAGTTGGATGGAGCCACTTTGATTCACAAAGAACGTCAACGGAAGACGAAGGTGGGGCGCCCGGCCCCCACTATTCCGTCATTGCGCGTGGGACGATGTCGCACTAGATTACTGCGACTATGAGTTCACCGATCATCGCCCCCACGCTTGCCGGACAGGTTCTTGGTAGCTCAGAAGCCTCTTTTGTCATTGCCGAATGGCAGGATCCGGGCGGCCATACGGGCGCCCCATTCCTGATCGCTCCTCCGCACGTTCACCACAATGACGACGAAGCCTGGTATGTGCTCGAAGGCGTGTTGCGGGTGCGCAGGGGCGACGAGGAGATCGAGGTGCAAGCTGGTTGTGGCGTAATGGTGCCGCGCGGGACGCCGCACACCTATTGGAATCCGGGTGAAGGCCAATGCCGCTATCTGCTGATTATGACGCCGAAGATCTACGAATTGATCCAGGCGATCCACGCCGCGCACGATCGAAGCCGGCCGAAGCTCAGCGAGCTGTTCCGCAAGTACAACTCAGAGCTTTTGTAAAAGAGAGCGCCCGCAAGCCTCGCCTCCAGGGAGGAAAAGCCGCGGGCGCGCCACAACAGTCGTTATAAGGGAGGCGGCGCCGTGTGGGGTTAGGCGCCGTATCCCTGATCGATCATCTGCCGGAGAACTCCGGCGAGACGATCGTGGTCTTCGTCACCGAGGGCAACGAAGCGAAAAGGCTGCAACTTGCTGGAGGATCGAGTAACGGGACGCATCAGCTCGACGAGTCCGCTGATCGGACCGGATTTCGACCGCATATGAAGTTCTGCCAGGGTGCCTTCGCGAACTGTGCCGGTAAATTGGGCTAGTCCGCCGGTAGTTGAAATCTCATGCAGGACCGCCGGTACGCGTTTGCCTTCCAGCGAGAAATTGACCGACTCGCTGTTCGGGACTCGTACCCGGGGAGCCCGCACGCTGCGGTGGGGTTGGGGAAAATGAGCCATGGCGGGAAAGAATCGCAGCTGCCGAGAGCTCTTGCGAGATTACGAGAGCCGCCGTCCAGATACGCGCAGGCAACCTGCCCATCAGTCCAGTGACTGCAAAGTCACGGACGCGGGTAACAATTACCCAACTCGGAAGGAGGTGAGCTGCATCGGAAGTATTGAGAGAGAACAAGTTCCGAAATGGCAGATGTCTTGCTAGAAGCACAACAGCCAGTCTGATTGCGGTTCGCAAGCTGCCGTCTCCTGGGCAAATCCCAGTGCAAGGAAACGAAGTGGGACCAAGAATTCTTTTTGTAGACGACGAACCTGGTATTCGCCTGACACTGCCCGTGATCCTTCGACAGCATGGCTTCGAAGTTGCGGTTGCGGCCACGGTGCCGGAAGCCTTGAGGATCATCAGCACCGAAGATTTCGAGGTGCTGCTTTCGGACTTAAATATAGGTGAGCCAGGGGACGGATTCACGGTTGTGAGCGCGATGCGACGAATCCAGCCCTCGGCCACAACGATTATTCTCACCGGCTACCCGGCGTTCGAGAGCGCTCTGCGCGCGATCCAGAGTCAGGTTGATGACTACTTGGTAAAGCCGGCGGATGTAGCTTCGCTGGTCAGCAAGATCCGGGAAAAACTCGCGAGTCCTATTCTTCGGCAGCAGGCGCCGTTGCTGCGACTCGTCGATCTGATTCGAGAGAACCGGCAGCGGATTCTGCAGGATTGGCTGGTTAGTGCAGATTCGGCAGCGGATGGCACTGTAGAGTCGTTTTCCGAAGTCCTGGATTCGGTCATCCGCAACCTACAGCGTGGCCTTGAGAGTCGTCCGGAGACCGATCTCGAGCCCGCGGCAGCTCATGGGGAGCGGCGCCGCGCCGAGGGCTATCGTGCCTCCAGCATGGTGGACGAGTTGCACGCGCTGGAAAAGGTGGTGCTGGTCTATGCTGAGCGCAACCTCATGCGGGTGGACCTGAGCACGCTCTTTCAGGATTTGCGCGCGATGAACGAGGTGTTCCGGGCACAGCTCTCAGAGGCTGTACGCGCCTACATGGCTGAGCCGGAATCGCACCAGCCGGCTCTCTGTTAACTCAAGAATTACATTTTCTCGTACGCTTGCCGGACGCTTCCAGCAGTACGCCAGACCTTCGTAATCTGGGCAGCGTTCCCTCGTAAGAAGAATATGCAGATGAGCCGAAAGAATGGTCTCATCCAAGTAATTCCTCCGGGGCGGCTCGAAGCCGCCTCTTTTTTCAGGAACTTGGAGACGGTCACGATTGTGACTCGTTTGCACATCCCCTGGTGCATGTGTATCATTCTTTTTCTTCTCTCCCCTGAGCGGCCAAGGCTGTCCCCATCACATCTTTTAAGGAACGCAGCGATATGTCCATTGGACGGCTGTATCGCGGAGTGGTCAGGGTAGTCACTGAAGAGGGTCCGTATTACTTGAGACCGCAGATGCGGCAGCGACTTCGGCTGCTATGGATGTTCCGGAACTTCAGCGAACTGCCGGCGGTTGTTCTGAAGCCCGCCGAACTGCAGATCATCAGCCAACTCGCCCAGAATTGTTACTCCCCAGTGATGCAGTTGAGCGATGAACTGATCGGCACGCTCGATTATCGCGAATTAATGAAGATGAAGAAGCTGCCGCAAGCTGAAACGGGCATCTCGCGCCGAACTGCATAAGATTCGATCCCGCCGTCACCAGGTAGCGCAAGCTATCCACGCCAAATATTGCGGCGAACTCTTTCGATTTTCTGTCAGTTGATTAACACTTAAGAAGAGAAGAAACGGACCGCCGAAGAGCGTCACTTCGACAATCCGTTTCAAGGATGCAGTAGCCTGAATCGCAATGGACTCAGGACAAGTCGGAGACCGATTAACAAGGTACCGCCGTGCCGGATCGCGCACAATACTACAAAAACAGTATGCCGAAGCGTGCTGCTGCTGCGGCCCATCTTGCCAGCCGCTACCCGGAACTCTTATAAGTGAGTTGCTATGAACAGAAGGTTCCTGTGATCGTTCGCCGAATTGTGCTCGACGAAGTGCGGATTCCCGCGCGCCCGGACAGCATCAACAGTCCAGAAGTTGACTATGCGCTTCACAAGTTGCCAGTTGCCGGCAAGCAGGGCTGGACGCAACAGTTCGACCAGGTGCCGAAGACGATGATCCAGATCGAATTCGACAACGGGATCGTCGGGCTGGGCGAATCGTATCGTGGAATTCCGCGTGAGTTGATGCGGGCAGTCGCCAAAGAACTGATTGGCGCAGATCTGCGCAAGCTGAATCCGCAGGCTCTGCCACTTCCGGCGGGGCGTGTCTACGACGGTTATGAGTGCGCGCTGACCGATGCGCTGGCGAAGTGCTATCAGATCCCGCTCTATCAGCTGCTTGGCGGTAAATATCGCGACAAGATACGAGTGGCGGCGTGGACCGGGCATCGCACGACGGCGGACGCGGCTCGCAAAGCCAAAGAGGCGAAGGCCCTCGGCTATGAGTGCATCAAGTTCAAGTGCACGGTCACCGATCCGGTAGCCGATTGGTGCCGAGAGATCAAGCAGGCGTGCGGGAAAGATTTCCGGGTGGTGCTCGATCCAAATGAGCGGTTCGAGATCCCCGCGAATGCAGAGCGGATTGCACGCGAACTGGAAGCGATCGGGAATGTGCTGTATCTCGAAGATCCAATTCCACGCTGGAACTACGATGGCTGGCGCTATTTGCGCAACAAGATCCATATTCCGCTCTCGATGCACGTTTCGTTGCCGTATCTCGAAATGGGGCAGATGCCGCAGGACGCCGCGCGCGCTGCGAAGCTCGATTGCAATGACTACTTCCACTTCAACGGCGGGATCTTCGCATTTAAGCGGCTGGCCGCAATGGCTGATCTGTTCGCGATTCCTTACTCGCACGGGAGCGAACTGGACTTTGGGATCCTCGAAGCCAGTTACGTGCACAAAGTAGCCGCGTCTTCATTGGGAACGATGCCGAGCGATGTTTTTGGGCGGCTCATCCGCGAACACGACCTGCTGAAAACGCCGATTGAGATCAAAGACGGGAAGGCCGCGGTTCCGCAAGGTGCGGGATTGGGAGTGGAACTGGATCCGGCCGCGGTCGCACGTTACCGAACCGATCATTGTGAGGTTGAAGCCTGAGCGGGTGATCGAAGCTTAAGCGCTTCCGAGGAGAACGATGTTTTTGCAGGAGATGAAATGGCCGGAGGTTGACGCGCTCGAGCGTGAGAAGGTGATCGCTGTAGCCTGCATCAGCGCTCTCGAACAGCACAGCGTTCATCTGCCGGTCTCCACGGATTACCTGATCGGCTCCGAAATCGTGCGCCGGGTTGAGCGCGAACTGCCGCGCACGCTCTTGTGTTTGCCGCCGATCTGGCTGGGGTGCAGCAGTCATCACATGGATTTCGCCGGGACGATCAGCATTTCGGTGGAGACGATGAGCGGCGTACTAAAGGACATCATCGCATCGGTGATGAAGCACGGTTTCCGCAAGCTACTCATCCTCAATAGCCATGGCGGAAATCGCTCCGCGCTCGGGTTCACCATTCAGTCCGTCGGCCACAGTTATCCAGATTCGCTGATTGTGGGCGCAACGTATTGGGATCTGGTCAATAAAGAACTCGGGCAGGCGCGTGAAACCGGGTTTGGAGGAATGGGACATGCCTGCGAGCTGGAGACCTCGATCCTCCTTAGTATTGCTCCCAAACTTGTTGACCTCTCTAAAGCTGAGCCAGACGGAATGTCGCTCTCTGAGTCGGAGTTTGGCCGCAACGAAATGCTGAGTTCGTCGGCGGTATCGGTCTACAAGACATTCGCGGAGACGAGCCGCCACGGTGGGCATGGCGATCCACGAAGTGCGAACGCCGAGAAGGGCGAACGCTTCCTGCAGATCATCACGGCCGGCGTGAAGCGCTTGTGCGACGACATGCTTGCGGGAAGGATCTGATTCGTGCCGGCATCCGCCAAAGAGGGGCAGATCTGGGGCACCATTAGTTTTTCGTCAGAATACTGGCGCGCGCTTCGGCGGCGAGACGATCGGTGGATTCTGCCAGCTTCTTCATGGCTTCGATTGATTGCTCTGTTTTCGCCGCAGAGAGTTGTTTAAGGGCAATGCGCCGCAGTTCTGGATCGAGTGTTCCCGCCAGCAGAATATTCGAGAACTGCTCCAGGGTTGCTTCTCCAGGCATCAACGCCAGAATCTGCACTGCCTTCCGCAACATTGCGACACTGCCTTTTCCGGCGACAATATATTTTCCGATTGCGGGTATGGTGTTCGGATCTTTCAAGAACATCAACTCGTCGGTCGCCTCGTCGAGCAGATCTGGGGCGAGTTTCGTCAAGGCATCCGCGAGGACCGGGGCACGGCCCTCACTGCGATTTCTTATGAGTGCGGTAAGTGCAGCGCGTTGAACACGAGCATCGGCGTGCTGTAGCGCCGGAGCGATGTGCGCTGCCAGCGCCGGGTCTTTCAAATCGCTTAACACGGTGCACATATTGCGTACGACATACCAGCGATCGTCGTTAAGAAACTTGCGCGCCGCTTCAATTGCGGAGGGCCCGAGTTGTGAGCTCAGCCGAACCAGCGCGAGCCGGTTCTTGGCGTCGCCTTCCAGAATCAAATGCGAGAAGACATTGTTCACGCTCGCCGGAGTTCCGTAGCTGAGCAGCGTGACTGACTTCTTTGTCCATGCAGAATCGCCGCGGTTCGTGAGAAACAACTCCACCAGTCTTTCGTTCGCATTTACGGGAACCAGCCTGCTGATACCAACCCGACAACATCGCCGATGCTTGTCGGGATCGCGCTTTTCCGATCGTTCCAGCAGGCTGCCGATCTGTACGACATTGTCAAAATCTTCATAGGTGGCGATTGACTGCGACAATACCGTCAGCGTCGTAGCCACCTGGAAGTGAGTGAATTCGGATAGATCCTCGCGCATCAAAGTGCGGCCGAGCCGTTCGATTGCTTTCGGAACGAAGTCGATCTGTCCGACCGGAACGCAGCGAAGGAGTTCGGGGGCACGGCTGAAATCTTCCGTCAGGATTTCCGGCTTCTCAGCATCGAGGAATTCGAAATAGTGGTTAACCAGCGCGCCTGCACGTTCCACCTGCCGGGTGCGAACGCACTCCTTTACGAACTCCAGCAGGCGACGAAACTGCGCCTGGTTGTAGTGCTTAATGGCGAGAAGTTGGGTGTGCTTCGTTTTGAGGTCAAGGGCGGTCCAGCGTAACTCAGACTGGATCTTTTCCTGCATGTGCGGCGGGACGGCAAAATCCTGTATGAACTTGACCAGCTTTTGCGAAAGGCGATCCGCAGTTTGCGTGGCCTGCAGCGTGCGCGCCAAAACGCGGAGAACCTCGTCTTCCACTTCAAGCTTCTGGCCGCCTTCTTCTGACTTCAATTGCTTGCCCGCCCACTGTAGCGCAGTGTCTTCAACGTATTCGGCGGCAACCTGTTCGGGCGAAGCACTGGCGAGTTCTTTTTGGCGTTCAGCGGGAAACGAAGCAAGAATCTTGTCGACGCCCATGCTCTGCAGAATCCGCGCCAGAGACGTATAAGACTTGGCGGGATTGCCGCTATCCTCGAGCAACGAACGTTGCACGGAGTTTTCCATCAACTCCATGAATGTGTAGTAGCCGGGGTTTGCGCCCTTCGACATACTGGCGCCGAACATCACGCTTCCGCCTTTGCCCCCGCCAGAACCCGTCCCAGAGCCTTCACCACCTCCGGAGCCGCTCGCGGTTCCATACCCAACGCCCAGGTTCGGACCGCCGGATCCATAGCCCATACCTGGCTCGCCGCCACCCCCAAATCCCGGGCCGCCTCCTGGACCTCCCATTCCGGCGCCTGGCCCGCCTGGACCTGGTCCTGCACCGGCGCCCGGCCCGGCTTCTGCGAGTCCCGCGGAGCCCGGCGTGCCGGTACCGGTGCCAGTTCCGCCCCCTCCAGTGCCAGTGCCACCTGATCCCTCCCCCGGACCTCCAGTCCCTGAAGACGCATCGGCCTCGCCATCCTTGGCGACTACCAGGTTGGGCATCGGGATGGGGACACCGTAGCCCTGCTCTTTGAATCCCGACATGCCAGACAGAATGGCGTTGCGAGCCGACGGATCAAGACACGCCGATTCAAGCAGCGCATCTACCGAATCCATGAAGTCGCGACTGCCGGGGTCCTCGTCCATTTGTTTGGAGAGGATGTAAGCCTCCGAATTGGTTTCAAGAATCGTGTCGCCCTGTTCGTTCTTCTTCTGGTTCTTCGCCGCCAGCAGGATTCGCGTTCCTTCAACCTCGTGCTGCTCGATGTACAGGCGCAGACCACCTGCTTCGTCAATGACTTTCGAAGACGCGGAGATCAATCCGATCAGCTTTCGATAACGGGCCATGGTCAATCCCGGCTCGAACGTCACGGCAGCGATGCCGCGCTTCAGGAACTCTTTATTCAGCTGATCGAGTGAAGGGTCGGTGGTAAGCAGGTTGTTCAGAACGATCTGGCTATCAACAAATCCCAGGGTGAAGCGGCCGGCTTCTTTCATCAGACCATTCAGCAGATCGAAACTCTGCTGAACAGGACGCTCCACGTTCGGATGCTCGGCGGAGAACAATACGGCCGTGCGTATGGCCATCTGAAAGATTCTTGCAAAGCGCAGGCCAACGTTCTTGAGTTGTTTCGTGTCTAGCATCAACTCACCCTGCCGGAACCCCGGTACGGTTCCGAAGTGGCCGCGTTCGACGCACTGCCGCTGTGTAGAGTGCACTGATTATGGACTATTTACCACTTGGCAAACTATAGCTGTTTTGGCACCGGAAGGCTTAGGACTGCCGGATTCGAGAGCCCCGCCTTTTCGTGCGGAAATGTGAGGCGGCGGGATTCAAGCTTGCGAACCTTGGCTGCCACTTCCCAGCCGCTCGCCCTGGATGCACCATGGTGTCACTTTGGGGGACGAGATGGCCCGTTTTCTTGATCGTCTACTGCATCGCTGTTCCCACCAGTTTCTCTGGCCCCGTAAATCAGCCGACGGCCGCGCTTACCAGGTCTGCATTCGTTGTGGCGCCGAATACGAATACGACTGGGAGCACATGCGCCGAACTGGCCCGATCGAAATCACCACACCGGTAGCGCAGAGAGCGAACTTGATACCGCAGTAGGTACGCAGCCTATTGGTTCGGATCCACCCGAACCGCAACTTCTGGAGTTCCACAGGGTTCACACTGCCGCTCTGGATCGATATATTGGTGATCAGGTTCGTTCAGCTCGTGGCGATGCGCTTATGTATATCGGGAAGAAAAAGAGATTCTTCGTTCTCGCATTCTTCTTTCTAGCAGACCTCCTGCTGAGCGCGCAGCAACCCGTAAAGCAGGAACTATCCCAAACAAGCCAGGTGTTTCGCTCCGACGCACGGTTGGTCGTGGTCGACGTGGTTATCACAGATAATGCCGGCCACGTCGTGCACGGCCTGAAGACGCAAGACTTCACGGTCCTGGAAGACGGGAAGCCGCAGAGTGTCGTGGCGTTCGATGAGAGGAGACCGGAAGCGTCTCCCAAGGCAACGCCGCCTGCTGTCAGCCTTCTTAAGAACGAATACACCAACTACGCAGTGCGCAGCGATACGGGTGCCTTGACCGTCCTGCTTCTGGATACGCTGAACAGCAGCCGCCCAGATCTTACCTACGCCCGGAACGACATGGTCAGCTTTCTGAAGAAGCTGCCGCGTGGAAAACGAGTGGCGTTGTATACGTTGGGCTCGCAACTGCGCATGGTGCAGGGCTTCACCGATGACACAGACACATTGATTGCTGCGGCTGAGCAGCTTTCCACCCGGCCGCATTCCGTTTACACCAACAATCGCGAACTGTCGGCGACCATTGGCGAACTGGCTGAGTCGGGACTGAAAAAGAATCCCAGAGCGTATGTGGCGATGGTGCGATTCCTCAACGACGACTATCAGGGCAAGTTGGAAATGCGCTCCCACGATACGCTGGATGCACTGACGCAAGTTGCTCGAGCGCTGGCGGTGGTGCCGGGGCGCAAGAATCTGATCTGGATTTCCGGCGGCTTCCCATTCGATTCGTTATCCAATGGTGATCGGTTGCAGAGAGTGTCGGCGCTGCTGGCTGCCACGCGCATCGCGGTTTATCCGGTCGATGTGCGAGGGGTGCTTTCGATGCAACCTGACGGGCAGACCCGCGATAGCGAGATTGCGCGAAACCAGGCGTACGAGGTAACGGCTGGCCTGGACGAGGAAAACCGAACGCTGGTGGAAACGATGCAGAACGTAGCCCAGATCACCGGCGGACATGCATACACCGGCAGGAATGACCTGGATCATGCGATCGCAGATGCGATGGATATGGGATCGAGCTACTACACGCTGGCATACCGGCCGTCGAATAACAATTGGAACGGCAATTTTCGCAAGATCACGGTGAAAGCAGCTCGGCCTAAAGTTAAGGTGCTTTCTCGCAACGGATACTATGCGGTGCTCGATCCGCTGAGCACACGAGAAGATCCGAATACAGTGGTGGCTTTTGCAATGCAACGCGAAGTTCCGCTGTCGACGCAGTTGATCATGAAGGCGCGGGTGGTGCCTCCAGAAGAATCGGACAAACCAGTCGCCATCGATATGCTGCTCGACGCGCGCGATCTGACTTATAGTCCCACACCGGAAAAGCAGCAGCGTCCGGAAATTCAGTTCATCGCGGTGGCGTGGGATAGCAACGGGAAGAAATGTGGCAGCTTCTCGGAAACTTTCAGTCCGTCGCTCTCTCAGGAGCAGCTGCAAACCTTGTTCCGCAATGGCATGCAGTTCCATCAGCCCCTGACGCTGCCTCCGGGCTCCTATCAACTGAGGTTAGGAGTGATGGACCGCCTTGCCGGCCGCGTCGGAACCCTCGATGTCCCCCTGGTTATTGAAGCAAAACAGGCCGCAAAATAGATCCCCGGATTCGCAGACTGCAAACATCCCAAATCGCTTGCGCTGCCCCACGGGCCGTTTATTCGCTGGTGTTTATCAGCGCAGATCGGTGCGCGTGTTGTCGAAAGTTTGCAAGGCGTAGCGAAAGCCGTCAGGAGTCACGTGCACATCGCCTTGAAACGGCCGCTGTATATCGGCGATTGCCGTCAGCATGAGGGAGATGAGGAAGGCGATGGCCAATACCTGAACGGCGTGTAGTCGGAAATTGCTGACGCCAAACAGGCAAGCGGACATGACGGTCACGATGCCTCCGGCGATGAGCACCGCCCACAAGATGGGCGGTAGCCGCTGCCGACTTTGCAGCATGCGAATACGACGGTGCTCCGTCATGAGGTTGAGCTGCGAGAGTGATTGTTCCATGACCAGCTGCTGAGTTGGGTTCTGCGGTTGCATCGTGGAGATCAGGTTCCAGAGATCCACCATAATGAGATGGGCGCGCTGGCTGCCATGTTCGACGGCCATGTCTGGCCATTCTTCGCTGATCATCACTGCCGCATAGTCGTGCGCCAATTGCTGAACTTGTGTTCTTAGCGGATCGGGCAGGCCGGCGAAGAGTCGATGAATGTTCACCAGGCAATTTGCTTCCTGCTCGGCATTAATCTCAGCAGCTTGAAACTGGCTCCAAACGCCGGCCAACATGAATGCAATCAGCACAGCATACGTGGTGCCAATGACGCCTACGCTGGCGCTTACCATGGCGTTGTGTTCGCGGCGCGTTTCGGGTGGCCACCGGCGGTGCAGCACGAACAGTGTTAACAGTCCAAGCGCGATGCTGCTCACAATGATGACAATGCTGCCTGCTGCCGTTTGTATAAATAGCTGCATGTTTGCCCTGACAATGAAGAGTGCTCCATTTTTCATAGTCAGTGGCGGCTCGGCAAGATAAATTCCTGACCGCATGTCGAACAAAGGACGGTTTCGTTGACTTGCCTGATACCAGAACCTAAGATGTGCGCAGATGGGGGAGTCCGCATCACCTTTCAGGCAGACAATCTCGCACTACCGCATTCTGGAAAAGCTCGGCGCCGGCGGCATGGGAGTTGTCTACAAAGCACAGGACACGCGCCTGGATCGCTTCGTTGCACTGAAGTTTCTGCCTCAAGATGTGGCGAACGACGAGCAGGCCCTCAGCCGTTTCCGCCGCGAGGCTAAAGCTGCCTCGGCCCTGAACCATCCCAACATCTGCACGATTTACGACATCGGCGAAGAGGACTCCACCGCCTTCATCGCGATGGAGTATTTGGAAGGCAGCACACTGAATCACCGCATAAGTGGCCGCCCAGTAGATATCTCGACTTTGCTGTCGTTGGCGATCGAAATCGCGGAAGCCCTGGATGCGGCCCATGCGAAGGGCATTGTCCATCGTGACATCAAGCCAGCAAACATTTTTGTCACGAGCACTGGTCACGCGAAGATTCTTGATTTCGGGCTGGCGAAGCTGACGTCCGTTCCTGAAGGTCTTTCCGGGATGACGACGGAAACCATGGGCGGACCGATTACTGGACATGGTGCGGCGGTTGGCACCATCGGCTATATGTCACCCGAGCAGGTGCGCGGCGAAGAACTGGATGCGCGTACCGACCTGTTCTCTTTCGGTGTTGTGCTCTACCAGATGGCCACCGGCGTTTCGCCGTTTCGGGGCGAGACTTCAGGAACAATTTTCGACGCTATCCTGAATCGAGATCCGATCGCTCCTGTGCGCGTGAATCCGAACCTGCCAGTTAAGCTGGAAGAGATCATCAACCGGGCCCTGGAGAAGGATCGCGAGCTGCGTTATCAGCATGCCTCGGATGTGCGCGCCGAACTGCAGCGTCTGAAACGCGATATCAGCTCGCGGCGGGCAATTCCCACGCCTGCTTCACAGGCGGAATCTGTGACGGCTCTCGCCGAATCCGCCGGCACCGGAACAGCCCAAAAAGCGCGGAAGCGTTCCATCCCTTTGCTGGTGGCAGGCGCTGTGCTCGTGCTGGCCGCGCTGGCAGCGACAGCTCTTTGGCTTCGCTCACCTTCTGGTCCCCCATCGGTCGGCAAGGATTGGCAGCAGCTGACTTTCTTCACTGACTCCGCGGTGTATCCGTCTCTTTCGCCCGACGGACGCATGCTGACATTCCTTCGTGGCGATAATCCGTTTCTTACCGTTGGACAGGTCTACGTGAAATTTCTGCCGGATGGCCAACCGGTCGAGCTCACGCACGACAGTACAGTGAAGATGCGTCCAGTTTTTACTCCGGATAGTTCGCAGATCGCGTACAGCAGTACGGAACCGTGGAACACCTGGGAGGTGCCTGTGCTTGGCGGAGAGCCGCGGCTATTGCTGCCGAATTCCTCATCGTTGAGCTGGATCGATGGTGGAAAGCGGTTGCTCTTCTCCGAGATCAAAGAAGGATTGCACATGGCAGTAGTCACCGCCGACGAAGGGCGCGGGAACAGCCGCGATGTCTATGTCCCCGCCGGTGGGCGCAGTATGGCACATCACTCTTATCTCTCGCCGGATGGAAAGTGGGTGCTGATTGTGCAGATGGACAGCCGCGGCGAACTGATTCCGTGTCGGGTTGTTCCATTCCAGGGAAGCCGCGAGCCAGAGGTGGTTGGTCCGCCTCAGGGGATATGCCTGGGAGGCGCATGGTCTCTCGATGGCAAGTGGATTTACGTTTCTGCGATGACGGATGATTTTCACATCTGGCGTCAACGATTCCCCGGCGGCCAACCCGAGCAGATAACGTCGGGTCCGACTTCGCAGGAGGGGATTGCGATGGCGCCCGACGGTAGGTCATTCGTTACTTCGGTGGGCACAGACGACAGCACCGTGTGGCTGCACGATAAGGACGGCGACCATCAGATCTCCTCGGAAGGATATGCATCGTCTCCAGCATTTTCATCAGATGGAAAGAGCTTGTACTTCCTGATGAACGATGGCCAGAGTCATGAGAACGAGCTGTGGATGAAAGACCTGGCAAGTGGACGCACCGACAAGGTGCTGCCGGGCTATGCGATGCAGAGCTACTCGGTTTCCAAAGATGGGAAGCAAGTGGCATTCGCCGTGAACGACCATAGCGGTCACTCCAGTCTGTGGATAGCGCAAACGAATCGCCGTTCTTCTCCCGTGCGCATTTCCTCCGGCGCAGTTGAAGACTCTCCCTATTTTCTGCCCGATGGCGACCTGATTTTTCGTGCGATCGAGGCAGGATCGAATTTCGTGTATCGCATGAAGACGGATGGAAGCGATCGACGTAAGGTCTCCTCGCAGCGCGTGCTGGATATCGGCCCGGTATCGCCGGATGGTCGTTGGATCATCGCCGCAACATCGCAACCCGATGAAGAGTACACAGTTGCCACAAAGGCTTTTGCCGTCGACGGAAGTGAAACGGTTTCCATTTGCGTTCGGTATTGCCTGGTGAGATGGGACACAACAGGCAAGTTCGTCTTCCTCTACCTTCCGCGGCCGACGAAGGGCACCTACTTATTGGCGGCCAATGGCGAATCAGGATTGCCGAAGGTTCCGCCAGGCGGAGTTACAAAACAGGAAGACGTCGAGAAGCAAAAACTAGCCCCAGCTATCTCATACTTCGTGGACTCGGCGGTGGGCTCCTCGCTGTATACCTATACGCGCCAGACAATACACCGGAACCTGTATCGGATTCCTCTCCAGTAATCCCGAGCTTCGAGTACCGTGAGCCAGACGCTTGGCCCCGCCCGAGATACGTCTGGTTTCTAAAGTAACTTTTGTCGCTCATGGTATCGGAATACGCTGGCAGTAAGCAGAACTGAGGAGTTCATATGAATTTCGGCAGTTTTACGCTTGTGTTCGAACTACTCGTTCTTTCGATCACCTCAGGCAGTCTAATGGCACAGAACATTCCTGTGGTTCTGGTTGTACCTTCCAAGGTGACGATGGTCATAGGCGAGACACACACGTTTCGAGCGGTAGATAGAGATGGACGCATGCTGCACGATGTACGGTGGAATGTTACGCCGGAACAGGCGGCAACACTGCTCAGCGGTGGAGATGAGGCGACGCTACAGGCGAACCAAACAGCGTCCCGTGTGGTTCTGACCGCCTCCGCTGGTGGCGATATAGCAGAAGCAAACATCGAGATTCGTTCCGGAACGTCACTACCTACCGGATCGGTTAAATGGTCCGTGACTGAGTTGCCCGGTTGCAAAACGACAAAAATCATTCCAGCTGTGCCTAGTGCAGGCGGCCCGGATGTCTATGTACAGGAAACCTGCCCTGATGGCACATACATTCGCGCAATCACTGATGATGGACGCGAACTCTGGCGGCGGAGAATTTCGGACACCCCAGCTTTGCTGGGGCAGGCAACCAGCGACAATTCAAGCGAATTGACGCAGCATCTCGATACGGCCGCTCGCTCAATTTGCCTCGACATTTCACCGGGAATGAACAAAGACGACGTTTGGAAACTTGCACAAGCTCGGAGTCTTCCGCTGCGAGACGACGAGCGAAAGAAGGACAGCTGGCTGATAGAGGAACCCGGTTCCAGTTGTGTGGTGTCGTTCAATCAGTCCGGCATTGTCCTTCGCAAGAAGAAAACCATTATTACCGACTAGTGCTCGTGTTCACACACCTCGGACCTCACCACAATTGCCCAGCAAAGCTCCTGAACGCGTTAACTTTTCTTAAGTGTCTCGCAGGCCTTTGACCTTCTCGCTCGTGTGGTGGAAGATCAAGTCTGGCACTCGACTCCTATGGCTCTGGCTGATAACTCCGAAAAATTAACTCTCCTCCTGGTGGATGACGACGCCGAGCTATGCAACATGATGAAGGAGTTCTTCGGCGAGAATGGCTATCGCCTGGAAACCGTACACAACGGGCGCGATGGCCTGACACACGCCGTCGACGATCATTACGACCTGGTGATCCTCGACGTGATGTTGCCCACCATTAACGGATTCACCGTCCTGCATCAACTCCGTCGTCGGCGCGATGTGCCGGTAATCATGCTCACCGCGAGAACCGGCCCGCAAGATCGCATACAAGGGTTAGAGGGCGGAGCCGACGATTATCTGCCGAAGCCGTTCGATCCCGATGAATTGCTGGCGAGAGTTCGCGCTGTGCTACGGCGATCCGGAAAGCTGGCGCTGGAAGGCTCTGCTCAGATCGCAGGCGAGCTTCAGATCAACTCTCAAACTCGAGAAGTCTGGAAGGGAAGCAAGCTGATTGACCTGACGTCCGTAGAATTCGACATCCTCGATCTGCTGGTGCGGTCGGCCGGCCGGATTCTGGCACGCGACGAAATCACCGCGGCAATTCTCGATCGTGAAGCAACCCCATATGATCGCTCGCTGGATGTTCACATCAGCCATCTGCGCAAGAAACTTGAAGACGGTGGGAACTATATTCAAACGATCCGTGGCGTAGGATATGTGTTCACGAGAAGCCGCTAGGCGAACCGCATGAGATCTCTCTACCTTGGAATCCTGTTGGCGATGGCGATTATTCTGGCGCTGTCGGTTCTTGTCTTCCTGGGTATCTCCCACGCCATCGAGCAAAAATATTTCACTCCCGTGTTCGACGCCATGGACGAGGTGGAAGTGCAAGATGCGCGCGAGATGCTGGAGACCAGTGGTCCCGACGCTGTCGCCGCCTACATGCACCGCCTGAACTCGGTGTTTGGTGGATCGCATTACCTGCTGGATGCGAACGGGAAAGACATCGTTACCGGCGAAGACCGGTCGGCGCTAGTCCCGAGATCTCCTCTCACCAAATGGCGCGGCCAGGTAAATGGAAAGGCGCTGGTAATGCATCGGTCTGCCGATGGCCGCTATTGGTTCGTTGCCGTTTCTACCGCGCAGCCTCGAAGGGCGCCTTATTATCGCTATTACCTTCTGGTGGTGGGCGCCACCGCCGTGTTGTGCTGGCTGGCAGCGGTCGGTGTTGTTGTGCCTATCCGGCAAATCACCTCCACCATCGAGCAATTCGGACGAGGAAACTTGTCAGCGCGCGTTAAGACGGATCGTCGCGACGAGATTGGAACCCTCGGACGATCGTTCAACAGTATGGCGGAGCGCCTGGAAAAACTGGTGCTCACCGAGCACAGGCTGCTCGAAGACATTTCTCATGAGCTGCGGTCGCCCTTGGCGCGATTGAATTTCTCGGTCAAGCTGGCGAGAACCGCGAGTGATCGCGATGCTGCGCTCGATCGCGTCAAGCGTGACATCGATCGCTTGACCACTCTGGTTTCCGAGTTGGTCGAGATGACTCGCGTGGAAGGCGATCCCGCTTGTCGAAAATCGGAAATCGTTTGTATGAACGGTGTCATCAGTGAGACGGTACGAGATGCCTGTATCGAAGTGGAGGCGCGCGGTTGCTCCGTAAATGTCGACGGAGAGCTGACTACGAAAGTCATGGGAGACCGCGAGTTGCTGCGTCGCGCGGTGGAGAACGTGCTGCGTAATGCTGTGCGCTATTCTCCGCCGAAAGCGAAGATCGATATCCTCCTGAAGGAAAAAGACAAGACCGCGAGTATCACCGTTCGAGATTATGGATCCGGCATTCCCGAAGCCTTCCTCGATAAGATTTTCGATCCCTTCTTTCGCGTCGAAGAGGCCAGAGATTCGGAGACCGGAGGCGTTGGTCTTGGTCTATCCATCGCGAAGCGAGCGGTTCAGTTGCACAACGGTACCATTTTGGCACGGAATTCCAATCCGGGACTGAGCGTGGAGATCACACTTCCCGTTGCGCACGAATCAATTGATGAGAATCAGGTCAACATATCCAACGCCGTTTCATCAATTAACAATTCTTAAGTGTGGGCGAGCCTTGTTCATGCTGAAATCTTATTGTGGACTGGCGCAATATCAAACGTGCCAGCAACAGCAAGGAGATCAGATGAAAAAGTTCGCACTTCTACTTACATTGATGCTGGCCGTCGCAACCACTGTATTCGCAGCCGGCAAGAATACAGCAACGGTCAACATTCATCAGAAGGTAACGGTCGGCTCAACCACTCTACCTGCCGGCGAGTACAAGGTGTCGTGGACCGATGCAGGTCAGGTGACATTTGCGCACGGAAAGACGACTGTGGCGACACTACCAGCAACAGTATCCGCTAAGGAGAACTCGCAGGTAACCGTCCTCACCGCAACCGAAGGGTCCACCCTTGTGCTCAGCGGACTGCGCCTTAAGACAGCAGACCTGACGTTTGGCGCCGCAGCGAAGAGCGGCCATTAAGTCGTAAGCGTTTCTACAACTATCCTAAAGCTGGCCGGGGCGGAGGATCCGAACCTTGCGCCCCAGCGCCACCCTACCCGGGCGCTTTTTCCTCTCTCTGGAAGTTCTGTAACTATTATTCGGCGAGTGCGTCTCATAGGCAGTAGGAGAGAGGTATTTCCTTATGCTCGCGCGCTATTGTCGAAGTTTCCTGATTGTGGGATACGCAGTTTTTCTTTTGGCCTGCACGGCTAATGCTGCGCCGAAGATGCCGATTCCTCCGGCCACGGCAGACGTCGCTCTCGCCGCATCTTCGGCAAAGCAGACGGCTGTTTTTGCGGGCGGCTGTTTTTGGGGAACTCAGGCAGTCTTCGAGCGAGTAAAAGGTGTTCTTCACACCACGGTGGGTTATGCCGGCGGAGCTGCCTCGACCGCCACTTACGATCAGGTGACCACGGAAACGACAGGGCACGCAGAATCTGTCGAGGTAGAGTACGATCCGTCCAAAATCACGTATGGACAGCTTCTGCGAATTTTCTTTTCCGTTGCGCACGATCCTACACAACTCAACCGGCAAGGGCCTGATGTTGGTAACTCCTATCGCTCCGCGATTTTTTATGCGAATGACGAGCAAAAGCGAATTGCGGACGCGTACATCGCTCAACTGGATGCCGCAAAGATCTTCCCAAAGCCAATCGTGACCACGGTGACGCCGCTCAAGGGTTTCTATCGGGCGGAAGATTACCACCAGGACTACGCGCTTCATCATCCTGAAAATCCCTACATCGAGGTCTGCGACCGGCCGAAGATTGAAGCGCTGAAGAAACAGTTTCCGGAGCTCTTTGTCGACTATAAAGGCGCGCAGTGATTGTCGTGGAGAACAGCGTCGAAACCCTGGGAACTCATAGAGACTTGCTGCGCGTGGCGAACGCGCGTTTGCGATATCACCAGGTCCGACGAAAGTCGCGCGCGAATCAAATCCTCCACTTGAGACCAGACGCGCGGATCGCATTCAATGGCAGTGTGTCCCTTGAAGAAAACGCGGTCGTACCAGGGGTAGTCGCGGCATTCGGCAGGTTCATTCCTATAGTGAAAGCGGAAGTTACCGAGGATGCGAGTGCGGGGACTTGCGGCCGAGATCTGTGAGCGCCCGTGAAGAAGCCCTCCCGTTTGGTAGAAGTTCACAGCCTCGTTTACGTTTTCGGGGATGACTAGATTCTCCTGCCTGCTTTTGCTCACCGTATCGACCTGCACCGTCAATAAAACAGGAATGCCGTCGCGCTGCAGTTCGCGCGCCAGGGACACAGCGGCCGCAGCGCCCCAGCTGTGACCGTAAAGAATGATGTGCGCCCTTTGCTTCTCCGGTGCTGAGAGGTCGCCATCACTGTTTTGATCGACCCATCGCAAGACTTCCTGTTGAGCTTTTTCGACTTCCCGATTCTCGAGTACGTCCACATGTACTCTGCTGCCATAAGTCGACCGCAGGCGTTGGCCGAGTTGCACCTCGGAGTGACGAGCGTCGTTTTTATGTACGAAGCCGCCCACAAAACCAATCACGATCTCGGAGTTCGCGGCGTTCTCACTGAGAGGCATAGGGGTTTGAGCCATAGCTCCGCATGGTTGAAGAAGTGCCGCTCCAGCGATTAAGAAAAGTGCCAGCGCCGAATAGCGGGCTCGGGAATTGCGGTTGTCGTTGGTGGTGGTTGTTGCCCGCATCGCAAACGTCCTTTGGTGAATGGATGATCGACTCATTGGTGAAGAACCGAAAATTCAATCGCCGTAAAAAAGTGAACAGGTGGGGAGAGGGATTGTAGACCTTTGCTGGCCGGAATGCTGCAAGATTGCGCTGCTCTTGAGCGGATCACTCAGCCTGAACTGACGGAAATTTAACAATTCGCATACAGAGGCTGGCACTATGCAATCCCCAAAAAGGCTATAAAGAGGCTATGTCGTCTGAGATTGTTTCTGTGGGCTACAAGTGCCCGATCTGTGCGCGGCGCGTTGTTGTCCTGCGGTCTTGCGAAGCAAAGAGGCGCCCGAGTGAGCCGATAGTCTCTGAGTGCCATTGCGGATATTGCCGGCCTATCTATATTGCCGACCTGCAGTCCCTCGATGTTTGGCGCGAAGCCAGAGCATAAAGATTGCTGCCACTCTTGCGTTGGACCAACTTCACCGGGACAAACGGTGCGCGCGAGGGCTGATGAAATGCTTACCGCGGCCAAGTCTATTCCTTCGCGTAGGGAGCTGTGATTTCGAGAACAAGATCGCTGATCTACTCTTAAAACAGGAAGGCCCGCGAGAGGTTCGATACGCTTTGGGAGGCGCAAGCGAGTCGCGGGCCAGGCTGGCTAGATCGAATAAGCAAACGATGGTTGTAAGTCTCCAGCAGCTCAGGAGGGTTGTTGCTAACGTCCTGCCGCGGCAACCTCGATGCGAACCGCCGCATGACTGGGCATGCGAAGCGCTGCATGACTAATCAAACGTTGCTCCGTTTTGGACTGCGGCAGATCATAGCTGCCATCCTGAGTGACGATTCCGGCAAGGAAGTATGTCCCTCCATAGCGGTCAAACACTAGCTTCGGCTCGCCCACGGTCTCATTCGTTTTAGCGAGTACTAGCTCTGTTTTACTTTGGTCGTCGAGATTACGGACTGAGAGCATTTCCATATTCGTTGTTTCAACGCGGGAGATCTCGTATGTGCTGTGCGGCAGGTTTTGTCCACTCACAGTGAAATCAAACGGTACGCTGACGCGCACCAGGTCCTGCGCGTGCATGCTCAACGCGAGTGCCAACATCCCTAACGTTGTAACGATACATCTAGCGAACATCACATCTCCTTCGGGTAGGTCGTTACTGCTGAAAAATCCGGTTTCCCCGAAGATCCTGCATTCACGCCCTGTCCCTGTGTTTACTGTATAGACTCGCGCGGAAAGCAAACGCTCCTATCCCAGCAAACGAATTTACGAGGATTTGACATTGCACGGAAGCGCTAGGCGAACGCTTGTGTTTGGAGAGTGAACCCTTAGAGATGTTTGGGATCAACCTCTTGATCCGCGTGACGAGCAGTCACTACAAAGGACAAAACCTGAAAGGCCGAAGCTCTCTGGATCCTCTGGAAGGCTGGAGGACAGGACATGTCACTGTCACGGTCTGTGACTTCTGGCACTAAACGAAGTTATCGTGAATGAATTCGGATGCCCGGGTTAGCCAAAAGATGGCGAACCTGGCGCACCCGGCAATGCACCGGCACCACACGTTCAACCGCGTTGTTCGGTTGCTTGGATTGTTCCCAACATCTATTCACATCAGCTGCAACTTTTTGAGACTAGTTCTCCGCTATCCATAACTTTCGGGAAATCGCTATCACTTTTGCCAGTTGGATGGGATCTCGCTGTACGGTACCCTGCACTGCTTTTCCGTACGCTGAATACCAAGCGTACCAGCGTACACGTGGAGGATTCCGTGTATTTGAATCGCAGATCGAATGCAGCCTCTGTAATCACGCTACTTTTGGTGTTGTTGAGTCTGTCGTGTTCTTCGAGGCAGACGCCGTCGGCAACCAGCACTGCTGCCGAAAGTACTCCGCTGGCATCATGGAACGACGGTCCTGCAAAGCAATCGATTCTTGCTTTTGTTAAGGACGTAACCGATAAAGCGAGTCCAAAGTACGTGGATCCTGAAGACAGGATCGCAACATTCGATCAGGATGGCACGTTGTGGGTAGAGCACCCGCTCTATACACAGGCAATGTTCGCGCTCGATAGGATTCACCTTCTCTCCTCGCAACATCCCGATTGGAAAAACAAGGAGCCATTTAAGGCAGTCCTGGCCAATGATCGCGAAGCAATCGCGAAATTCAGCGAATCAGATTGGGAGGAGATCCTTGGCGCAACTCATGCGGGCATGACGAATGAGCAGTTTCAGGAAATTGCAAAGCAGTGGATAGCAACCGCAAAACATGAACGCTTCCAGCGTCCCTACACTGAACTGGTCTATCAGCCCATGCTTGAGGTGATGGAATACCTGCGCGCGAATGGCTTTAAGACTTTCATTGTGACAGGCGGTGGACAAGAATTCGTCCGAGCCTACGCCGACAAAGTGTATGGGGTACCCACGGAAGAAGTGGTGGGCTCCAGCATCCTCACAAAATACGAAGATCGAGACGGTAAGCCGGCGCTGCTTCGGGAACCGAAGGTGTTTTTCATCGATGACCACGGCGGTAAACCCGTAGGCATCAATTTGTTCATCGGAAAGAGGCCGAATGCTGCTTTCGGCAACTCAACCGGTGATCAGCAGATGCTTGAGTACACCCAGGCGGGAGATGGCGCTCGGCTAATGATGCTTGTGCACCACGACGATGCGGAACGTGAGTATGCCTACGGACCGGGCGGAGGGCTACCGGACACCAAGGTCGGTACATTTTCCCAGGACCTGATGGATGAAGCAAAGAAGAGTGGCTGGGTCGTAGTCAGTATGAAGAACGACTGGAAGCGCATCTTTTCCTCGGACAAATAGGAATGCGTCTCGTGAGATTCGCTTATGAACTGTGTAGTTCAGATCAAAGGAGGACACAGTGAACACGAAACCAGACAGGAAAGAAATGGCGATCAAACTTGGAAAAAATGTCTTAGCCGGACTGTGTCTCTGCGGAGCGCTAGTATTTGCGCTCGTTCTGGAATCTGGAACTGCGAAAGCGCAGTCGGCTGCCGGCGGAAAAAGCGACATTACGGCAATCGATGTCTCGCTCGCGCCTGATGCCACGATGATCAAGCATGCCTCAGCGGCCAATGCCCGTCTGCTGAAGGTCTTCCCGAAAGGTTACGCGCTTGATGCGACCCACCGCCCGCACATCACGCTGGTTCAGCGTTTCGTTCGCACTGCGGACCTCGACAAGGTATACGACGCCGTCGGCAAAGTCATCGCCCAAAGCAATGTGACCGGGATGAAGCTGGAAGCCTTCAAGTACTACTATGCTCCTGGAGGAGCGATTGGCGTCGCCGGCATTTGCGCCAGGCCGACTCCGGAAATCTTGAAGCTCCAGGCGGATGTGATTGCCGCGGTGAGTCCCTTTGCGGTTGAGACCGGACCCATCACCGCGTTCACCGCTCCGCAAGATAGCGCTGCGCTTAACGCTGACCTAATCCAATACGTCACAACATTTGTGCCGAAGATGACCGGCGAGAACTTCAATCCGCACGTCAGCATCGGAGTTGCTACGCGAGAGTATCTCGACAAAATGGACGCCGAGCCGCTTACGCCGTTCACCTTCTCCCCAGTTGGAGCGAACGTCTACCACCTTGGACCGTATGGGACGGCTGCGAAAGAACTGAAAGAATGGAGACCGAAGCACTGAGACCCCTGCGGGATGGTCAACCAGATTAGCGATGAATGAGCCGCCTGACTCGGCGGGGTGGCCTCATTCAAGCCTTCTGTTGGCTTGAGTAGGGCAGTTGAACTGGCTCACCGTCGAGTTCATTCGCATTTCCTGACGTTCACCCGGCGAGCCAGCAACACAATTACGCCTTGGCCAGTTCCTTCAGCTTTGCCATGGTCGACGCGACATGATCGGCGCGCTTACCGGACTTAGCCCGGCGTTTCGGTTTTGAGGTGTTCGTCTTTCGTGCCATCGGTCTTGCCTCCTGGTGCTTCCAATTCGGATCAGTTAAGTAGGTGTCCGCGCTGTTCGCGCATCTTATTCTAACTAATTTCTGCCCATTCACGCTCTGACACCACGAACGTCACTCGGCGCGCTCATCGCCGCCTATCGCTTGCAAAACCTGTCAAGCCCCTTTTCAGCCCCATTTTCCTCGTATACCGATGAAAATGTGCCGAATATAAACTTCGCGAAAGTGTCCAGTAGGTCCCCTCAAATCTGTCACAATAGCTATAGAACTGTCGAAATGGGAGAACTGGACCCTCGATCCGAGCGTGAGCGAGGATCTGTCATGCCGAGCGCAGCGAGGTATCCCTATATACCCTCAATGAAATGTTCGTGGTAAGAACTGAAAAACTGACGTACCGAAATGCTGAAAGGCTGAAAACAGCCGCCCTTCGGCCGCTAAGTCCTTTGTTTTGCGGGACGACACGGACTAAGTCCTTTGTTTGCCGGGACGAGCCTCATCCCGTGCCTGTAAGTCCTTTAGAATGCGGGACAGGGTGGGGGGAGGGGGTACCCCGGATCTCCCAAAACAGGAATAGCCGGCTCTTCGTCCTGTCGCCACCACAGGCAATCCGCCACCGGCCCGACAATCTTCGTAGTTGATCTGCCGAACTACTTGAGAGTCTCCACGTAGTCTGCAATTGCTTTGGCCTGCTCATCAGTCAGTCCAGAGATTCCCTTGTTGTGCGGGGGCTTGCTTTGCGGTTCTCCTTTCGTGAGGTGCTCGACGATTTTGTTGGTATCCCATGACGTTCCTTTAAGGGATGGCGCCTTGACCGCTGGTTTACCTTCACCATTTGCACCGTGACAACCTGCACATTTTGCCTTGTAGAGCGCAGCCCCATCGCCAGACGCCAACAACGCTGTTGAAGTAACGAGTAATGTTGCTCCCACAGCAAATACAGACTTAATGCTCATGCTAGCTCCTTACTAACAGGAAGTTGTTCTCGCCGTAACATCGGCATCACTGTTTTTGAAGTCTTGAGACTCGCTCCGCGATGCCAAGCTTCTTCAGGATTTCAGGGGATGTTTCGTCCATCGCCAGAGGTTCGTGGCAGGTATTGCAGTCCTGCGTGATTGTTTTTCCATCTGTTGAAGTATGCGAACCATCGTGACATCGGAAGCATCCTGGAAAGTCGGTATGCCCGAGATTATTGGGGTACGTGCCCCATGTAACCTTTAAGTCCGGGAAGACATTGCTGTTGTAGATCGCAAGAATCGCCTGACCTGCTTGATTAATGTCTTGAGAGCGCTTTGCGTAAAGCGCTGGGTATTGTTGTTGATAAAAACTCGTGATGCTTTCCGGCAATTTCGCAGCTGCTTCGCTGCGTGATTGATAATTGGTCTTCAGTGCTTCTACGCCCTTTTTCTTGATGTAAGGGAGCGTCACGGCTATATCGCCGACACTGAGTCCTTTGTCCATAGCTCGGTCCGGCAGTTCGAAAGTATGCGTTGGTCTGTTGTGACAATCCACACATTGCATCTCGTATCGCGGCAGACTGTCACTCGATGCAAGTGATGTGTCGGAACTGATGAACGTTTCACTAACGCCTGTAACGGTATTCCTGTATTCGACCCGCGGAATGGTTTGTCTTGCAGCGTCGGCGGCTGCAAAACTGATGTGAACTCCTGGCCCGAAGTGAGCACCGTGAATCCCTGCGATTCGATTGCCCCCCACCATCATGAGGAGGACCGTCTGCGTTAAGGTATTCGCTTCGTCCTCACCGTACTTATTGATTAAGCGGAGAGTAACGCCCGAGAACTGTTGTGGCCAGTGACAGTTCTCGCAGGTCTCTCGTGCGGGCACCAGGCGGTTGCTGGTTATCGCCGAGGGAATCGGTCTCGGATAACTATTAAGAGCAGTCTCAACCAGCTGTCGAAGTCCAGCGGCCTTGCTATTGATCCACCCTGTTGCCCCGGGAGCTACGTGACATTCAACGCATTCCACCCGCGAGTGAGGTGAATTCTGATAGGCAGCGAACTGAGGACTCATCGCGTGACACGTCGCCCCGCAGAATTGTGGAGTGTCCATATGACTGACGGCGCGATACGTAACTTGAGTTCCGATAATGATGTTTACAAGCGTGACGACACCAAAGAACCAGGCGATCCTTCGTAGAGCAGCCCTGCGATCGAACGAAGTGTCAGCCAAACCCTCTCGAATGCGCCGCTTACTTAGGTAGACTCCGATTGGAATCAGCACCAAGCCAGCGAAGAACAGCACTGGAAGGACTAGGAAGATAACAATTCCGATGTATGGATTGCTGACGTGGCCGCGAAGCTGCTGCGGCAGTACAAAGAGCCAAGAAATACCAGCGGTGGTGACCAGGGCAACCCCGACCAGGCTTAACCAATGGCGAGTGAGCACGAACCAAGCTGGTCTGTTATTCGGGGAGTTCATCATCGAGCACTAACCGCACTCGTCAGCTAGAAGTCTAGAGAGCCGATCACGATAGCTGAAACTGGCAAAAATGCTAGCGGCTGATCAAGTGAGCAGGTTTGTGCCAGGCAGAAGTCACACCCGAGCGTCGAATCAGCATTGCCACTAATTCTAATGAGCCACTTGGGTCGAATGGTCGGGGCGAGAGGATTCGAACCTCCGACCCCCTGCGCCCAAGGCAGGTGCGCTACCAGGCTGCGCTACGCCCCGACTGTGTGGAAAGAACTGCTACGAGGGGTCACAAAAATCTTAACACAAGGAAATGGAGCGGTTCGCTGGGAGCGAAACCGCGCAAGCGAGGAGGGCCTGTCTTAAGTAACGTCGAAGGATCGGCTGCGCGACGCGACGTCAGTTGCAACACGCAGGGCCGGCGGCGCGACGCGAGGTGGATGCAGTCACCAACGCTCGCTTCCAACACATTCGGAACAGAGTCGATGTGTGGGGCACTCCATAGTCATTCATCACCACACAGGCTTGCCATTGTCGAAACGTAAGACCAGTTTGTCTTCGCCCTTGGAGACTTCGCGCGCGAGTGTCAGCTCGACGCCGTCGAGTTTTACCTTCGAGCCGGTGACCTGGATCTCGTCGCCCTTGTTGAAGGTCACGCCCATATCGTCAAGAAATTTTTTGGGGCAAAGATAGACTTCCACGTCATCGGTACCAGACTTTATCAGCAGCCGCGCTTGCGGCTTTGCTCCTGAAGCCGGCAGATATTTCAGTTCTTCGACGATGCCCTTCATCTTGGTTTCGGTCGAAACGTCATATTTAGGCGGAGCGCTAGTCTGACACAGCGCTACTCCCGAAAGCAGTGCTAACAGCGGCAAAGCCGAAAGAACCCGGCGGAAACGACAACATGGGCGCATCGCAGGTACTCCAGTCGCGTTGCATGTTAGTGCGGTGGAACACGGGAGTCAATCGCGGGTTCCGGAGTTACGGGGCAGGTGCCATGAGAGTCATTCGTGTGCTTGGGTGAATCGCATTACAACTGCGGGGCTGGGGAAGTCTATAATTGACCACTGCATGCAGAGTCCGCGCTACGCGTTAGTGGCTTACATCCGAAATACCCTGGGCGAGTTCGTCGAGAACTTGCGTAGCGAGCTTCATCCGCCGCATGCTCATCTGCCGGCGCATATCACCGTTCTTCCGCCACGCTGCCTCCGAGGGACCGAACAACAGGCGCGTGAACAAGTGGAGCTGGTTTGCCAGGGCGCGAATCCATTTGTGATCGAGATGGGTGAGGTGGAGACGTTCATGCCCATCACGCCGACCATTTTCATCAGGGTGGCGCATGCCGCGTATCGTATGCGGGAATTGCACGATCAGATGAACCGCGCTTCGCTCTGGGCCGAGGAAAGCTGGCCATACATGCCACACCTTACTATTGCCAAGCTGGATACCATGGACGGGGCGCAAGTGGCGGAAAACGTGGCTCGCGAACGATGGCAGACCTTCAAAGGCACTCGGCGGGTCTCGATTGAGGAGTTGACGTTCGTTCGGGAAGCTGCCGAAGAGCGCTGGACCGATTTGGCGCCAATTCCGCTGGGGCGGCGCTTGGCTTCGGTCGGGATCAAGTAGCTTCGACTTGCGCAGGTCTCTACCGCCGCTGATTACTCCTTCATCATAATTACCTCTTCCTGCTGTTAGCGCCCGAATCACCTCCAAACTACTGGACATGGCCTGATTTCGGATTGCGGATGAACTGTTGAAAACGCTACAACTTACGGTCTGATGCAGGCTAAGCCCTCCCCCAATAGTGCTCGCCTGCTGGCCCTTGCTGGCCGAAAGGAAATTGTATGCACACCGCAGTGTATGGCTCCGGCTATCTGGGGACGATCATTTCCGCATGCCTCGCTGATTTTGGATTGCCGGTCACCTGCTTTGACGAAGACAGCGCGCGATTGAAAGAAGTGGCGCAAGGCAAGCTGGGCTTCTACGAAAAGAATCTGGAAGAAGTGCTGCGCCGTAATATGCGCGCCGGACGGCTGATGTATTCAACCGAAGTCGCTGCGGCCACTGCTAAGTCGAGTGTGATCTTCCTGGCGGAAGACACGCATGTGCAGGTGGAAGATTTGGCATTGCGATTGGCGCAGATGGCGCGTCCGCGAACGATCATCATAGTGAGCAGCCCGGTTCCAGTAGGAACCTGCGCACGCATCGAAAAACGGATCAAGGAAGCTGGACTGGCGATCACGATCGTCTCGCAGCCCATGTTCCTCACCAACGGTTGCGCGGTGGAAGATTTCAACTGGCCCGATCGCATTCTGCTGGGAACGAATTCCAGCGATGCTGTGATGGCGCTGAAGCAGACCTACCGTCCGCTGGTGATGCGTGGTGTGCCGGTGATTGTGACGAATCACGAAACGGCGGAGTTGGTGCGGGAAGCCTCGACCGCGTTCGTCGCCACCAAGATCGCTTTCATCAACGAGATCGCCAGTTTGAGCGAGCGTGTGAAGGCCGATGCGATGGACCTGGCACTGGCACTTGGACTGGATAAGAAGATTGGTCCGCGCTGCTTGCAGCCGGGCTCCGTTTTCGCTGGACCGTTCGCCGAAACAGAAATGGATTCGCTCGCCAGTCTCGCCAATGGCAATGGCGTTTCATTGCGTATCCTCGCCGCGGCCCGCGAGGTGAATCGCTCGCTGCCCGATCGTATCGTCGACAAGATTACGGCGCTGGTCGACAACATCAAGGGCAAAGAAATGGGCATCCTCGGGCTAGCTTTCAAGCCGAACACGAATTACATCGCTGGATCGACTTCGTTGTTGCTGGCGAAGAACTTGATGACGCAGGGCGTGCATGTTCGCGCTTACGATCCGGTCGCGGTTTCGGAAGGGAACACAGATCTGGACGGTATCCGCTGCTGCGCGTCACCGTACGCTGCGGCTGAAGGTTCGGACGCTTTGGTTGTGGGCACCGGCTGGCCGGAGTTCCGCGCGCTTGATTTCGAAAAGATCAAGCGGCTACTCAAGCGCCCCATCATCATCGACACGAAAAATCTGCTCGATCCTGGACGGCTTCGCTCCATGGGCTACCAGTATGTGGGAGTGGGACGCGCATAATCTCTGGAACGCATGTGTAACCGAGATCCGCCGCGAGGCGGATCTTTTTTTTGTGAGAGTCAGTTTCCGGCGCGGCAATGGAATTCGAAAGGGGCGATCAGCGAAGGGTGATCCTTTCCGCCTGACATGCCCAGAGCCAGATTGCTATAATCAATGTACTGGCAGGCAGAGCTCCGATCGGGAGCACTCGCCGGCGAGTAATGGCCCGCTCGCGGAAGCACAGCGATCTCGAGTCCAATCCTCACCAGATGGTGCCTGTAGTTCAGCGGTGGAACGCCGGACTGTGGCTCCGGATGACGTGGGTTCGAATCCCACCAGGCACCCCATCTCTCAGGCAGTGAAATCAGTCACTTCCCCCACTTAACCACCTTGCTCCTGGATTGCCTATAGTGGGTGGTATGGGAATATAGCGCCATCTACGGCGCTCAAGCGGAAATGCTTGCGATCAGCTTCTTTCATTTTGTTGGTAATCCCTTTGCGATTTTTCGGGTCGCACTCAGGAGAGAAGTTGAAAGACTCTCCGCAACCCGCAATCTGCGGTATGTGTTCACGAGTCTGAAGAGTGAGCTTCTTCCGCGAGGCAATGGATGGCGACTCTGTCGGCGTAGGTCGAATAGCTGATGAACACTCGCATCAGGGCACGTAGGGTCGCAACGCAGTGACTCGGACATCTTCATGAGGACTATGAGGTGGCTCTTAGCGGGCCGCTCCGATGTTGGCTCGTTCCCAAGCTCTAACCTTGCAACGAGCTTCGTCGAACAGGCGTTCGTAGTTGCCCTTTTTCACCTTGTCGGCCGTCTCTCTAGTTAGCCGTTTCCATAAGGGATCGTATATTGAATAGATCCTTAGATACGGCTCTTGACTTGTCGGTGCAACCTCGTCGGTACCAAAGAGAAAGCGGTCCGGATACCGATTCAGCAGATCAGCAGCGATCCGCGTGGCTTCCGGTGTTGCCACCATATATTTCGCCACCTCGGTCCACGAGATATCGAAATAGAGGTTGCTGAAAGCCGGATCTTTCAACATATCTGCCAGAATCGCGGCATGGTTCTGCACCGGTCGCACAATTCGGCCCATTCCCGTATGTGCCCAAATGATGGTGGTTTTAGGATGCCGCTTGATCAGGTCCCTCATTTGTTCCAGATACGCCGGGGGTTTGTCAGGTTTAGGGAAAGGGGTATCAAGATCGTTGTGGATGATCACGAGCAATCCGCTTTCGGCGCAGAAGTCGAGGATCCGGTCCAGTGCCGGATCATTTAGACTCGCGACCTCGCCAGCAATCTTTGCTGAGACGAACTCTTTGTGAATGCTAAATTCCCCAATACCTGTAAATACACCGGGGAAAGTTTGAAGGACACGCTTAATGTGGTCAGTCGCGTACATATCAGTGGGGTTAAACCCAGTGATCATAGGATCCAATCGCGCTTGCTGCGCTGGAGTGAGCGATTTGTACGCCATTGCTATCCAGGCGTCGGTGAAGGAGTAGTAGTAAAGGGGAGAATCCGTATCCAGATAATAGGTTGGAGCCCGATCACCATCATTGCGATATGACCATTGCTGTTGCAAGGGGATGCCGAAGATGGCAGCGCGACCAACCTTCGCTCCCATGAGGTTCAGAAATCTATGAATGTCTATCCCCTGTTGGATGTAGTTAGTGAGATGAAAATGGGAATCGTTCACGATGCACTGATCTGGGCCGGAGGGGCGGGACTGGGCACATAGTAAAGCGGAAATTAGCAATACTAGAAGAATGAGGGCCAGACGTGATTGGCGAAGCCGAAAATTCCAATGCTGCCTCACTGCGAAAACCTCTTTCGTCAATTCAAAAAGTCAGCTCCCAGTTTGTGTGTACTCCCGCGAGTCTTCCAACGCACGCCAATCGTTCTACGCGGGCTAGTTCATGCTCTGCACGGCTTCTCTCTTCGCTCTCCGCGTTCAGTTCTGCTACCAATCGCTCGTGAGTTAGCGCAATAATTCCAAACGCCAAGGCGAGAATCAAGAACAAGACCAGCAGGAAGAAGAGAGTATTCAACGAGGAAGACCCAAAATATGGAGAGTCACTCTGGCGCAATGACTCTGACTCAATCGCTACAATCCGGACGCACGACGTAACACAGGTAAGAATCGCAAGGGACGCGGTGGAACGATAACTAAAACGGCAGCCATTCGGAGGGGACTTGAGCAAGGGTATGGCGGCATCAGCGGCGATAGGGACCAACAGCAGTGAGGTCAACACAACCCGTACATGCAGGGGACGGGTGAAGTACAGGTAAGTCTGTAAAGACGCCCCGACCAGAACATAAAAGATCGGCCAGCGGTTACGCCGCGGCGCTCCACAGAACAATCGAATTCCGCTATTGATCAATGCGAAGCAGCCAAGAGTGGCGACTTGAAGAATCAGAAGCGCGTCGGAGACGTACCCTTCTACCCCACCGATAACAATTGCCGCAGCTAGAACGTCTAATCCGAGTACCATCCTCACAAAACCGGGGTACGACGGGCGGCGCTGAATTGCCAGCAACATTATCAGTGCACCGCCAACGATCCCGGAGGCAAGAAACAGGGTTCGATTATTGAGGAGTTCCGACATAGGGGTCTCCTCGTCGTCTGGTTAGTCAGGTGTGAACCGCGATGCAGAGTGGAGGTTGTTCGTTGCCAGGAAAAGCGTGGCTTTTTTATTAGCCAGCTCCGCCTCATTCTTCTTCTCCGAACCCAGACGACGCAGAAAAACAAAAGAACGATCGAAGTCAGAACACAAGAAACGATAGGTCCAGCAATCGATTTCCAGGAGTCGAGCGGGCCAGGGAAGTTGCGAGCCGTTTTGCAATACCTCACCGGAAATACACATAAAGGAGTGTCCAGTCTCCAGGGGTAAGTGTTTTGATATTGGCTGACCCGCCCAGTTGCTTGACGATGCTTTGGGGAAGCGACCAACCTGACGATTCGTTCGTTTGCAGAATTGCTGCTTGAATTGTATGGCCATCTGTATATATTGATCGGACCTCCCAGAGGGGCTGCATGCGTTGTTAAAACGATTGATCGGAGCCAGCAATGGTATTCAGATTCCCTTCCTGGTCGAAGGCTCTAATCGGGATCGTAGCTATAAAAGCGATTCTTTCTCTCGCCGTCAAACCGGGTTCTTTCGTGGTCTCATATGGCGGGATCAGTTATTTCCTTCTCCTGCTAACGGCAACAGGTTTCGCTCTTCGAAACGCAGTCCGGAACACTCTGCGCTCTCGACCATTCTGGGCGTTGCTGGCGATAGGGTATGGTCTATGGGCGCTACATCAGTTTCTTAATCTGTACTACGAGCTTGGGTTGCACACCGATGTGCCAGATAGCTCGATCTCCGACCCAATTCTATTTCTGCATGTGGCACTGATCTTAGCGGCGGTTGCGACCCGCCCACATCGGACATTGTCTGATCGCACGCTACGATCCGGAATCCTCGGCTCGTTGTTCGTACCGTTTGTCTTGGCCGCCCTTTACGGGTTCAGCGTTGTCTGCTATCGATACCTGTCAACCAGAACTACAATGCCCGGCTCCGGTCTAGGGTTCGATACGTTTTATTTAGCAGAAAATCTGGCGCTGATCTTGGCTCTGACCATGGTGGCGTTTCGCACGCGACTTCCTTGGAAGGCCATCTATTCTCATCTGCTTGGCGCGTCCATGCTGTACACACTGAGTTCTACACTCGCGAACTTTGCGATTGACTCGGGAGGATACCTCAACGGCAAATTGTACGGCGTCGGTCTTACCGCTTCCGTCTGCTGGTTTGTTTGGATACCGCTGGGCGGGGAGCAACTTGCGGAACCTGAACTAAGAACAGGCCGATCTGAAAACAGACGGGGTTCCCGCGCATCGGGTTGGGCTATGTTGTTGGTGGTGCTGATCGCTATTCCGATCATGTGGGAGTTGCTCCACAGAGATGAAGACGCGACTGAACGCGCACTTCGTCTGGTTGTGGCAATTGCCGCAATTACTTGTTTGGTAAGTGCGGCTTACGTCAAGGAATATCTCGCCAAGCGCGAGTTGGCTTCACGTGTTTCCGTCGCCGACGACAGGCTTCACCTGGCGCTGAAAGCGGGCGCAGCGGCAGCTTGGGATTTGGATGTCAGGAGCGGAAGAGATCTGTGGTTTGGTGAATTGCAGACAATTTTTGGAATCTCGTCTGACACGTACGCCGCAACTGTGAAGGAGTTCTTTCAGCGGGTACACCCGGATGATCGGCAGCGAGTTTCAGAAGCGGTCTTTGATGCGAAGAAAAATCGGAAACCTTACGCGGCGGAGTTCCGGGTTGTACACCAAGATGGAACATTTCGATGGCTAACTTCGCGAGGCAAGTTCTATTACGGGCCAAACGGAAACCCTGAGCGGATGCTCGGCGTATCTCTGGATATCACTGAACGCAGACGAGCGGAGCAAGCGCTGCGAGAAAGTGAGGCTAAATTCCGCAATGTTTTCCAGGATGCGGGAGTCGGCATGGTCATTGTATCGCCCGAAGGATACTTCCTGGCCGCGAACGCAACCTTTTGCGACTACCTCGGCTACACAGAGGAAGAGCTTCTCGCAAAAAGCGTTGAATCGGTTACCTACCACGAGGATTGGCCTGCACTCTCGAACAAGTTGCGCGAGGCTCTCGAGGGAGACTCTACTATCCGGAGACTCGAAAAACGCTGTCTACACAAGAGTGGACGCATCATCTACACGGAAAGCAGCGCTTCCTTGATCCGAGACAGCGCGGACGATCCGCAATATTTCGTTGGGGAGGTTGTAGACATCACGAAGCGCAAGGAGTCGGAAGAGGCTCTATCGAGCGTCAATCGAAGGCTGATCCGAGCGCAGGAGGAGGAGAGAATTCGAATCGCCCGAGATCTACATGACGATATCGGTCAACGTCTCGCTCTGTTTGCTATTCGTCTATCACAATTACAAGAGTACTCTGCTGTGTCGCCCTCTGACTTGCCTAGCCACATTGGCCAAATGCAACAGGAATTGGAAGACCTATCGTCTGGCGTTCAAAATCTGTCACATGAATTGCACTCTTCAAAGCTGGATTATTTAGGTGTGGCCCCGGCTATGCGAAGCTGGTGTAAAGAGTTTGGTCAGAAGCAGAATCTGGAGATTGATTTCGAGAGTAACCACGTACCGAATTCTGTGCCGCCCGAGGTTGCGCTGTCGCTCTTCCGCGTTCTGCAGGAAGCGTTGCACAACGCCGCCAAGCACAGTGGGGTCAAGCACTTCAATGTGCAACTACGGGCGAATTTGGAGGAGATTAATCTCACTGTCAACGACCTTGGAGTTGGTTTTGATACGGAGGCCACCGTACAGGGGCAAGGCCTTGGTCTGATAAGCATGCGAGAACGGCTCCGGCTCGTTAATGGAGACCTTACAATCGAGTCACAGCCAAAGTGTGGTACCACGATCTACGCTCGCGTACCCTTTTTTAAGGGGGAGTCCGCAGCTTCGGCAGGTTAGGCGATACCACTTCAGTATCGAGAGCTGAGGGATTGAGCGATAAGGGGAATTCACAACAGCTATCTCAAGCCGGGTCGGAATTGTTCGGCTTACTTATACCTTCTCACGTCTCAGATCCGTTTGCTTCTAACCCTGCCCTCACCTGGCACAGTACTACGCGAAGGAAGCTCAGGAGCCAGAGGCGTGCAGAGAACATCTGCTATACATCGGCGAGCGTCATAAAATCGGTCCCTCACGGTTTATCTAAAGCGGCAATCTCGGCTGATAGCTGAATGCGAACACCACCAAACTAATGTCCTACTACTATGAATTCGACGGTCGGAGCCGTATTCCGCTTTCAGCGATCGAGGGCCGAATCGATGATTCCGAATTGGAGGAACTCTACTTCGGAATCCGAAGGCTCAGATACAGAGATAAACGCGCTGACCGGATCCTCGATTTGACCAGTGTCACCGATTTTGACGTCCGCTCGGAAACAGTTAGCTTTATTGATTCACCGCGCGCATCTCTATGCCGCTTTGGATAACTTCAGTTGCCCGCTTTCACTGTGCTCAAGTTGGTTATAGAGAGCTGCAACGATTGCTCCGCCAAAAGCGCCATCCAGTAGAGCGTACCCAGTGCCGACCGCCACATCTTTCAAATTCGGTTGTGCCTGGTATCCCGGATAAATCGAGCTGACAAGGTTCAAAAATTGCCTGCCGTACTTGGGTTCAATCAAGTTGATCAATCCAACGGTCAAAACGGCTCCGCCCCATAACACAGATGAAGTAATAGACATTGCCCTTACGTCCAGTTTCATGACACATTCCTTTCAATCCGATTCTAGCTTTCAATTTTGATCATTCGCTCCTTCTTACGCTGCCGGTTTTTTACGGCTGATCGGGCCACTGGACGGAATCATTACCGTCGTGGAGCGGCCGCCGTTTTCTTGCAGATTGGACTGCAGAAATTCGATCAGTCGTTGCGGAGTGATCACTCCCTCCAGACCGCGGACATCACCGCGGCGCACCACTGGCAGGAGGCCAGGGCTTTTCCCCAATCGCTCGATCACTACTTCGAGCGGCTGGTCAGGGTACACGTGTGGAGAGTCTTTAATCAATATGCAGTCGAGAGAGGCAGTTCCCATACCAAGTCGGACCGCTTCTTCGATTTGATCACGTGTGACAAGCCCAATGGACAATCCATTGCTTCCTACCATGAAGCTATTCGCATCAGTTTCCGCAGCGAACTTCGATGCTTCCGCCACCGACCGTTCCGGGGGAATGAAGATGGTGTTAGGAACCATGATGTCGCGTGCACGCCAAACTGCCGGCATACGCGTTCTGGCGTCCGGCAGATATACATGATCCTGATGGAGCAACGCGTGGTACAAGGCGACTGGCTGGAATCGCTTCGAGATGGCCAAGCTGATCATATTGGCGATCATCAGAGGAACAAGTATCTGATAGTCCTGGGTAAGCTCGAAGATCATGAACACAGACGTCATCGGTGCGCGAATGATTCCTGCAAACGTAGTTCCCATGCCGACCAATGCATAAGCGCCCGAATCCGCAACGGGAAAAGGAGCGAAACGGTGCACCAGGATTCCAACGGCGCCACCGGCCATGGCCCCAAGGTAAAGACTCGGAGAGAAAATGCCGCCAGCGTTGCCCGAAGCGTACGAGATGATCGTCGCGACCAATTTCATAACGCACAGAACGACCATGGTCTTCAGTAAGAGCTGGTTGTTGAGCGCCTGATCCACGTACTCATAACCAACACCGAGCACTTGCGGGAAGAAGATCAGGATTATGCCGATCATCAGGCCGCCGATGGCTGGCTGGTAGATGCGGGAGCGAATGGGCAATCTAAGAAAGATTCTGCGGAAGCGGAGCAATCCCTTACAGAAAGCCAGCGACACGATTCCGCCAAGGATTCCCAGGGCTACGTAAGCGATCAATTCGGCGGGATCAACCAGATGATATGCGGGCACATGAAAGATTGGATTATTGCCTAGGATAGAGCGCTCGACGACAACCGACGCCACCGAAGCAAGGACCGTCGATCCGATGAGGGCTGCATTCATGTCACCAATAATCTCTTCCAGCGCGAAGAGAACGGCAGCGACCGGAGTGTTAAAGGCGGCCGAAAGAGCGGCGGCGGCGGCGACCGGAACCAGGCTTTGCACGCGTGCCGGCGAAAGACGAAACCATCTTCCGATGGAGGACGCAATCCCGGCGCCGACCTGCACAGAAGGGCCCTCGCGTCCCATTGAGTGCCCGCAACCTATGCACAGAACACCAGTGACAAACTTCCCAAAAGCGACACGCCCCGACACCGCACCCTGCTTCAAGTGGTAAGCAGCCTCAGTTTGCGGCACGCCACTGCCGCGCGCATCCGGGAAAAATTTCTCCAGCAGGAATCCCGTGAACAAGCTGACGAGGGTCGGAACCAGAATGAAGCGAAGGTTGGTGGGCGAGTTCCCAAAAAGCAAATGGGTCGTGCCCTTGATGGCGAGAGTGAATAAAACGGCAGCCAGGCCAGCTAGCACACCGATGACCATTGTCAGCACCAGAAAAATCTGGTTCTCGCGGATCCGAAGGCGCGCACGAAGAGAAAGGTCGAAAGTACTCATTCCGCGCCACCACCATGTCGGCGAGCGATTAATAGAAGCGCTTCATCAGCAGGCTCGGCGCCGCCACATTTGGCGCTCGTAGCTTTCTCGATTTGGTAAGCCAGTTCCAGCGCAGTCCTTGTCAGTCGAGGATCGTGGAGTCGCGCTTTCGACTGCAGTTTCGGTTGCGCCGCCGACGCTTTTGTTTTGAGTGATTCAAGTTCCGCGCTTCCATCGTGCTGTTCGTCGATACAGTCCTCTAATCGGCGGAAGGACCGGTTAAAAACCACCAGGGTCCGTCGCTGGCGTTCTTCGACGCCGATATGCGGTGCGAGAGGGTCGTCCGCTAACACCGTCTGAGCAAGGGAGAGAGTTTGGATCGATTTCTGACTATCTTCTCCGTTTTTGACGGCAGCTTCCAGGTAGTGGCGTGCCGTTCGATACTCTCCCAACTGAAAGGCCGTTTCCCCAGCGCCTGTGAGTGCGGTAACGTCTTGCGGATCTATGCGAGTTGCCGCTACATAATCCTTCAGCGCTCGGGGCAGATCGTTAGCACGAGAAAACAGCTCTGCGGCTTGATTGTGAGCTGTCGCTGTGTCCGGAAGTTCGCTATCCAGGATAAGAAGCTCAGAAAGCGCGCGGTCGCGATCTTGATTGTCGAGAAGGAATCGAACAAGCTCGACCCGGGTCTGTCGCTGCCGTTCGTCTACCTGGCCCCCGGTCCATCTGCCGTAAAGCGCATTCTCGTAGTAGTGCACTGCATTATCGACATCGCCGTCTTTGCCTGCGAGCCGGGCAAGGTGAAGATTGATTTCCGCATCCTCAGGATCCGACTCACGCAGCCGGCTCAAGGCCTGCATTGCCTCCGTGTTATGACCGCCTTCTCCCAACGCGTCCGCCAATCTCATCAAGTACTTCTGGTTATCCGGGTCGTTCCTGGTTGCCTTTCGCAACGACTCAGTCGCGCTCTCGATTGCTCCTGAGCGGAGCTGGCTTTCGCCTACCTCGTACCACTGTGCCGCGGTTCGAATCTCGAGTCGGCGTTGCTTAGCGGCCACCGCCCGAGTAAAGAAGAAGAGGCCGACCGCGCACCCAATAAGAACCAGAAGACGGACAATGTCCGCCCGTGCAGCGCGTTGTGTTTCCTGCTTTTCCATCGCGAGAGAGCTGTCCGGAAGAGAATTCGTTTGTGTCCTACGCGTTTGAATCGCGGCAATCTTCAAAAGCGCGCAGTAATTTCCCGCTAATTCTGGTAGATGCCCGGCATTCCGCAGGTGGATACCTCGCCCCGTGAGAGAAAGACTATCCATTTGCGACTGAGATAGCCTCGAGACGGTTTAGCCTCATCCAACTTAGCGTAAGAGCACTGCGGCACGAACGTATGTGGAAGGCTGCGAGGACGCTCGCAAATGAGCACCGCCGAACAACTTTACTTTGCCTCGGTGTCGCTGAAGAAGATCCTCTTCGCGATGGACTTCTCGCCTGGATCGCTGCTCGCATTTCCCTTTGCCATCAGTATTGCCAGACATTACGGAAGCAAGATCTTCGTCGCGCACATCACGCCTGCCCAGGGCTACAACGCTGTCCCGTCTGCATCGGAGGTGGAGAACATAGAACACGGGATGGAAGAAAGCCTGTCGAGTCCTATGGGCAAGCTTCAAGATGTTCCTCACGAACTGCTTTACGATCACGGGAGCATCTGCTCGAGACTGCTTGCCGCTGCGGACAATCGCGGAGTGGACCTGATTGTGATTGGGACGCACGGGTGGCGTGGTATGAAGAAATTCCTGAGAGGCTCGACGGCCGAGGAAATCTCGTTTCTAGCAACCAGGCCTGTCCTGACGGTGGGACCTGCGGTCTCTCGACCGTCCGATTTCAGACGCATTCTTTATGCAACAGACTTTTCGCCCGCAGCCCAGCAGGCTCTACCTCTCGCACTGTCGCTGACTCACACTTACGATGCGTCCTTACTGTTCCTTCATATCAATGATTGGACCAGCAAAGAACCGCCAGTAGATGCAAAGCGCAAGACCGTCGCTTTTTTCCATGAGCAATTATTCCAGTACGGCTATGGAAAACTAATAGATAAATCCGAGGTAATCGTGGACTTTGGGCCACGTGCCGAACTCATCTTGGAACTCGCGACCGCTCGGAAGGCTGATCTGATCGTTATGGGAGCTCATCCGGGCGCTGGAATGAAAGCTCGAATCGCCGCTCACCTGCCCGGATCGCTTGCTTATGAGGTGACTGCGCAGGCGTGTTGTCCGGTTTTAACGGCACCAAGTCTTGCAATTTGATGCCCGAGGAGATTCGACCGACAGGGAGCATGAACCAGACCAGAAAACGGAGAGAGTCTGCCGAGCGGGCAGCGACGGATGTGCGGACTGTCAGCACGCGTAGATCGGTATTGCCGGGCGCGCGTCCCGCAATGTAAGAAAAGGAGGGTCGCTACTTTCCAAACGAGTGATCTGAGGTTTATACATGCTCGCCCGACTTATCTGCGCATACACGGATGATCTGCCAAAATTCACATGCCGTTGACAAATCTCTCCGGTCGCAACTGGTCGCAGAGAGACTGCGACGAAATCGCGCGCGCCGCCTTGACTTGATCAGCGCAAGACCTTAGCCTCTCGTTATTGAAATTAGTTGCGACTCATTCGCAACTAGATTACCGCTCGAGTAATAAAAGAAGTTCCCCGCTTAGCAAGTTTCACCTGGTAGCAGTCACCGAGTGTTTTACAGATCACGTAGAAGATTCGGTCCGGGAGCGGAGCGCTTTTTACTGTTGCGACTTAGTCGCAGCAGGAAAGGGCGAACGCAGTTCTTAGAACGAACGCAGGAGCAAGATAGAGACACATGAGCCAGACGAGGATCAAGCGAAAGAAGTCCAGCAACGGCCGGCGTAGTTCCTGGTACTGGATGACGTGGGGAACGATTGCAGCCTACACGACTCTCAGCGGCAAAATGGTCGCGCCTGCATGGGCCCAGCAGCCCCGCACACCGTCGACGGTACAGGCGCCGGGGCAGACTCAGGGGCTGTTGATTCATCAGTTCGATATCCCATCGGGACCACTCGATAGCGTGCTGAATGCGTTCCAGAATACGAGCGGCGTTAGCGTTGTGGTTCCGAAAGATTCGATGCGGAACATATGGTCACCTGGTGTTAGTGGTCCTTATACCAATGAAGCAGCGCTCCAAAAGTTACTGCGGAGCACCGGTCTCACCTACAAGTTCACCTCGCCTGTGCTGGTGAGGCTGGAGATTGCGGGGCAATCGACGTCCATCGACGTCACCGCGGAGAATTCGCAACCGTCGCTTCCGAAATACACGCAGCCGCTGGTCGACACCCCGCAGACGATCGACGTTATCCCGCAGCAGATTATCCAGGATCAGGGCGCAACTTCTTTGCGCGATGTGCTTCGTAATGTGGCCGGAATCAGCCTAGCTGCCGGGGAAGGTGGTGCGCAAGGAGACAATCTCACGATCCGTGGCTTTACCGCGCGCAATGATCTGTTCGTAGACGGCATGCGCGATTTCGGCAGTTACTATCGCGATCCGTTCGATACCGAGAATGTCGCCGTCTTGCAAGGTCCTTCTTCGGTGACCTTTGGCCGCGGATCGACGGGCGGCGTTGTCAATCAACAGACGAAGACGCCTGGCCTCGATCGCATTATGTCTGGCACGGCTGCACTTGGTACCGACAACTCCAAGTTTGTGACGTTCGACATCAACCGCAACCTTCCATCGTTGGGAACGGGCGCAGCATTTCGATTGAACTTGATGGGTAACGATTCCGGCGTAGCCGGCCGCGATATCGCGCAGACCCGACGCGTAGGCATTGCTCCGTCACTCGCATTAGGACTGGGCACGTCCACGCGTTACATCTTCAGCTATTTTCACCAGACCGCGGACGACACTCCCGACTACGGTATTCCATGGTTCTTCAACGGTCCCGCCGATGTGCCGCGCAACAACTACTACGGTTTTGAGCATGGGAATTATCTGAAAACGAATGTCGACATGGGCACGTTCAAGTTTGAACACGACTTCAGCCCTGGCATTACGTTTCGAAATCAGACGCGATATGCGCACTATCGGCGCAATGCTCGCATCACGGAAGCGGAGATACCAACCGCCGACATCAATGGTGACACGGTTACGCCATCGACGTCACTCGATGATCTTATGATCAACCGGCATCAGATCGCAGTCGATAGTCTTGAGACTTTCCTCGACGATCAATCCGATATCATTTTCAAATTCCACACAGGGTTCCTGAAGCACACGCTGATCGCAGGAGTGGAGGTGGGGCGTGAGACTTCAGCTCCCAATCGTCCGACCTACGCGAACTGTCCGCAGGCCTCGATCGCTTGTGTTCCTCAAACGAGCCTGCTCGATCCCGATCCCTACCAAGCTTTTTCAGGCGGAATTACCAGCCGTTCGATCGTGCATGTATCCGCTCTGACTGCGGGCGCTTATGGTCTGGATACGCTGCAGCTCAGCCAACGGTGGGAGCTAACGTTGGGAGGGCGAGTAGATTATTTCGACGCCAACGAAAATCAGTACACAGTTCCCACGCCGGCGGCTCCCCCTGCTCCTTACTTGAGCCAGGTAGTGACCATGCCGAGCTGGCGTACAGCGCTGGTGTTCAAACCCACGCCCGACGGGAGCATCTACTTCGATGCGGGCACGTCATTCAATCCTTCTGCCGAGACGCTCTCTCTAACTGCGGGCACTGCGGCCATACCGCCGGAGTCGAACCGGACATTCGAGGTCGGCACAAAATGGAATCTTGTGTCGTCAAAGCTGGGAGTCCGGGCTGCGGTGTTCACAACTGACAAACTAAATGCGCGCGAGACGTCCCCAACTAACTCGCTGCTAGTGGTCGATGCGGGCCATCAACGGGTGAACGGCGTTGAGGCCCAACTCAATGGCTATCTGACGAAACGCTGGGAGCTGATGTCCGGTTACGCGTATCTCAACGGAAGCGTGTTGAGCTCGCAATTTTTTCCCGCGGCGGTTGGCGCTCAGCTGGCGAACGCACCCCGAAACACTTTCACTCTGTGGAGCAATTACGACCTGCCGTGGCATCTGGGCGTGGGCGGAGGCGCAGACTTCGTCGATAGCCGCACTGCAAGTTCGACCGTTCCGTTAGATCCCACCACGGGCCTGGTGAAACAGGTCCCAGGATATTGGGTAGTGAACGCGATGGCAAAGTATCCGCTGACCGAGCACCTGGAGCTGCGCGCCAATCTTTACAACATCACTAACGCTTACTACTACGACCAGATTCATCCCGCGCACATTGTGCCCGGCGCAGCACGGTCAGCGCTGTTCCGTTTGAACTTTACGTTTTAGCCAGGAGAGGGATCCCCTAAGTGTTGCTGCCAATTCCCGATGTACTTACTGCGGACCAGTTGAGTCGAGCACGCCAGTTGTTGGATCAAGCCGATTGGATTGACGGCCGCGCTACCGCTGGTCACCAGTCCGCGCGGTCCAAAGACAACATGCAAATTCCGGAAGATCATCCCGCCGCCAAGCAGCTAGGCGAGATGATTCTTTCAGCCCTCGGACAGAACGCCTTGTTCATCTCGTCAGCTCTGCCGGCAAAAGTATTTCCTCCGCTGTTCAATCGCTACCAGGGAGGACAGTCCTTCGGGACGCATGTGGACAATGCGATTCGGCAGGTCACGGGCACCGGGTATCGGATTCGTACCGATCTGTCTGCCACCCTGTTCTTTTCGAACCCAGATGAATACGACGGTGGCGAACTGGTGGTCGAAGACACGTACGGATTACACAGCGTAAAACTTCCCGCCGGGCACATGATTCTTTATCCGTCGACCAGTCTTCATCACGTAACGCCTATCAATCGCGGTGCTCGCGTCAGTTCGTTCTTCTGGATACAGAGCATGATTCGGGATGACGGTAAACGCACCTTGCTCTTCGATCTTGATACTGCGATCCAACACCTCAATACGAATCAGCGCGGGGACGGAGCCACGGTGCAACTCACCGGCGTCTACCACAACCTGCTTCGCCGCTGGGCCGAGGTGTAACCGCAGCCATGAAGGTTCGCCGGATTCTGTTCTGGATTCATCTGACTGCCGGTACGCTGGCGGGGTGCGTCATCTTCGTTATGTCGGTGACCGGCGCCATGCTGGCTTTTCAGCGTCAGATTGTGCAATGGTCCGACAGCAGATATAGCATCGCCGGTATCTTTGGCGAGACACGCATTCCGATCGATGTTCTTGCGAATAATCTGAGGTCAAGCCGGGGCGCGGATTTCTCGTCAATCACATTGCGATCAGACCCGCATTCGCCAGTCGAGTTCAGCTTTGGCAGAGACCGCGTTGTTTTCGTGAACCCGTATACGGGTGCAATCCTCGGCGAGTCGCATAGCTTGCGCGCATTCTTCGGGAAGGTGGAAAACATTCACCGCTGGCTGGGGGTGAATGCGGGCATTCGATCCTCCGGACATGCCATTACCGGCGCCTGCACTTTGATTTTTCTGCTCTTGATTCTGAGCGGCCCAATACTATGGTGGCCGAAGCAACTGACCTGGGCAAACTTACAGAAGATCATCATTCCATGTCGTGGTCTCAGCGGACGCGCATTCTTCTGGAACTTGCACAACGTTCTCGGAATTTGGTGCGCTCTTCCGCTTTTCATCGTTGCTCTCAGTGGCGCCGTCATGTCGTACGGCTGGGCAACGAATCTCGTGTATCGCGCGACTGGAAACCAACCGCCATCTCAAGCCCCGCCTGCTGGGGTGCGGCTGCAAGAAAGCTCGACATCGCATAGCGATCAAAGCCGCACGCCTCATGTGGCGGCAGCTCAAGAACGCCCGGGCGCGCGCAATTCGAAGCCGACGTCAGTCGGACCGGATGCGCCGGTCCCGCTGGATATGCTCTTCAACGTCGCCTCAAGGAAGGTAAGAGACTGGTGGAGCATCACAATGAGAACGTCCCCAGGTAAGAACGTAGCGACCACACTCGTGATAGACGCGGGAGATGGCGGCCGTCCTGAACTGCGTTCCGTGCTTACACTCAACCGTAATACTGGAGAGACCATCCGCTGGGAGCCGTTCTCGTCTTACAACGCGGGGCGCCGGCTCCGAACCTGGTTTCGCTTCACCCACACTGGAGAGGCATTCGGTATACCGGGAGAAGCGTTGGCAGCCCTGGCGTCCGCGAGCGCTGCCATGCTGGCATTCAGCGGGTTGACGATGAGTTGGATGCGATTCCGTCGAAGAAGCAATCCTGAACGGCGCGCGGATCGGCTATACGTTTCTGATGTGCGCGAAACATCGAATCCCGTTTAATCCGCGTAGAGCCTACGTCACCGGATCGCCGTGCACTTCAATTTCGTGGAGTTCGATCCCAAGGCTGTCAGGTTTTGGCAAACGTCCCGTCCAGTTTGCCCATCCCCAGAAGACTGCAGTGGTGGAGCTGAGTAGTCCGGCAACTGTCCCGATGGTTCGCGGACTGTAATGGGTGGACGCGATGCCTGCCCCCATCATGGAGATCATCATCATCGACCAGGTGAGAGCCTCCATGGTTGCGAAGACGCGGCCGCGATACCGGTTCTCGACCGTGCGCAATAGGTAGGAATAGTTCATCACGGAGTTCAGGGCCATCGTAATGCGCGATAGCCCGATGAATATCAGAGCGAGATCGAGGCGCGGCATGCGACTAAAAAGAATGTAGGCGCTTCCGTGCACGATGTAGTCGATGAACACCGTGAGCTTGTACCCTTTATACGAGAGACGCTTGCCGAGCCAGTTTCCCAAGATTCCGCCCAGCAGCAAACCAAGACCGGCACATCCCCAGATCATAGCGATTCCGGCCGCGCCCCGGTTAAAGACGACTTCGCCGAATAACGTGAAGAGAATCTGAGCTGCGCCCCCGCCAGTCGCCCAACCTACTGCCAGAAGAACGATGCCCATCACCAGGGGAACGGAGCGCATATACCGCAGGCCTTCGCGATACTCGTGCCATGGCCTGACAACTTCCGTCTCCGTGAGACTCTTGCGCTCGGCACGAAAGCCTTTCCCTTTTGGCGCCTTGAGCTTCCAGATCGCCCAAGCCGAGAATACGAAGGAGAGAGCGTTGAAGAAGAAAGCCCACTTGTAGCCAATGGCAATAATGGTCGCGCCGAGGAAGGTACCAACCGTCAGCGTGGTCCATTGCGTCGTTTGCGTGAGTGAGTTGGCGGTGTGAAGTTCGGCGTCACTGGTGATGGTCGGCAGGATTGCTGAACGCCCTGCGGTGAAAAATGGCGACGCGAGCATCAGGAGTGCGCTGAAGAGATAGAGCAGCCAGGTTCGCTCGCGAGTTAGCGCGAGGATGAAGCCCAGGGCTACAACGGCGCGCACCAGGTCGCTTGCAATCATGATGCGCTGCCGGTCGAAGCGATCGAGCAGCACTCCGGCAAGCGGTCCGATGGTCACCGCGGGAATTGCGCGCGCCAGCATAATGCCGGTGACCACCAGTCCGGAATGCGTCAACGCCATCGCAAGCGCGAAGACAGCGATGTTATTGAAGTTGTCGCCGATCTCGCTTACCACTTGTCCCATCCAGGTATAGCGGTAGTTGCGGTTCAGGCGTAAAAGGTTGAGGAACTCGCGCATCGGTCTGGTTGTGGCTCGCCCGGTAGAGTGGATTTAACCGTAAGACTGAAACGCGTATGCGCTTCAGTCTTAGGCTTTCTTGCTTCTACCGCTTTTATCTTACTTTCTGAGCGCGAACAGGCGACAGGACGCTCGTCACCTCTCTGCGACTGGCGAGAAGGATTGCTGCTGCACCGGAACCACAGGCAGATCGATGAAGCTTGCCGCACCGTCTGCGTGATAGATCCTCTGCGTGGCTTTCACATAGTCTTCCGGTTTTGCGAAGAACATGTTGGGAACAAAGGTCTGCGGATTGCGGTCGTAGAGAGGGAACCAGCTCGATTGCACCTGCACCATGATTCTGTGTCCCGGCAGGAACACGTGATTGGTGGTTGGCAGAATGAACTTGTAGGTGAGAGGAGTATTCGCGGCGATCGGCTTTGCCGTTTCAAAACTCTCGCGATAACGGCCGCGGAAGATATCCATCGCAACAGCAAGCTGGTAGCCGCCCATTTCCTTCTGGCTCGGTACCTGGTCGGGATAGACGTCGATCAGTTTCACCACCCAGTCACTGTCAGTCCCAGTAGTAGACGCAACGAGGTTGACGACGGGCGTGCCGCTGATGCGCATCGGTTCGGTGAGCGTCGGCGTCTCGTAGGACAGAACGTCAGGACGGCCATCCACAAAGCGCTGATCGTCGACCAGCCATCGTGTCCACGCAACGTGATCCGCTGCGTCGACTGGGCGTGGGATATAAGGCACGGGCTTTTGCGGATCGGAGACGTATTCGTCATACGCAGACGATGAAGAGTTCTTCTCTGATGGCGACGTGAACGACAATCCAAAGCCATTCGTGAGATACAGCGGCTTCGATTTCGTGGCGCAATCCGGACACGCCAGTGGCCACGATTTAAACCGGTCCCAATGATTCGCCCCGGTGTTGTAGATGAAGACTGGCGGAGTATCGGCCTTGGGCGCGCCATCTTTCAGATACTGATCGAAAAATGGCTTGAGCACGTCACGCCGGAATTGCAGCGCTGTGTCGCCATCCCACTTCAGCGGGCCGAGCGACGAACCGTCGTAGTTCACGCCGCTGTGCCGCCACGGACCCATCACCAGGAAGTTCATGTTGTTGGCGGTGTCTTTCGGCTCGACCACCTGGTAACTATGAATCGCGCCCCACATATCTTCCTGGTCCCAGAGCCCTTGAATCCACATCGTGGGCACTTTCAGCGGCTGCGCGGCCATCACGCGGTCGAGTGCTTGCGCTTGCCAGAATGCATCGTAGGCAGGATGCTCGGCGGTCTTGCGCCACCAGGGGAGTTGGTCCAGGCCCGCTGCCTTCGCGAAGTCGCCAGCCGAGCCTGCACGAAGGAAATTGGTGTAGTCGTCGTAACCTTCGCGGGGAATCGGATGGCCTTCACCGCGAACGGTGGTTTGATCGGTGAAGTAATCGAAGTTAGTTTGCCGAAACGCGCCGAAGTGGAACCAGTCGTCGCCCATCCATCCATCGACCATTGGACTCATGGGTGCGGCAACCTTCAGCGCGGGATGCGGATTGACCAGTGCCTCCACCACGGTGAAGCCTTCGTACGAGCTACCGAGCATTCCGACCTTGCCGTTCGATTCGGGAACGTTCTTCACCAGCCAGTCGATGGTGTCATAGGCATCGGTGGACTCATCCGTGTTGCTGGTGTTGAATGGGCCGCGCAAGAAGCGAGTCATGAAAGACTCGCCTTCCGATCCATATTTGCCTCGAATATCCTGAAATACGCGGATGTACCCGTCGCGGACGAAGACCTCATCGCCCTGCGGAAGGATGTCCAACATATGAGGTGAGCGGGACCGCTCCGCGCGCTTCGCGGCGTCGTATGGAGTGCGCGTCATAATCATCGGTGCATTTCTGGCACCCTTAGGAATCACGATGACGGTGAACAGCTTCACGCCGTCGCGCATGGAGATCATCACGTCGCGCTTGATGTAATCGTAGGAAGCGGTTGGTGCTTCGAACTTACCGGATATATCCGGTGTGAGCGGCGAAGTCTGCGCTTGCAATGCAGGCGCGATTCCCACCAGAGCAACAGCTAACATCCAACGTCGCAACGAAGACACAAAAACCATGCAAACATCCCCCCACATATTGAGACTGATAAGAGTCGTATTGACTCATTCGGAGTAGCTCAATTGTAGCGGATGCCTGAGGAGGGAGATATCTCCTGCAGAACTGACTGAAGCTGGGCGCAACCGGCGGTTGGCTGCGCCCAGGGATGACGCGGGTCAATTCTGTGGAGCCAGCGGTTTCGGTTCCGCAGAGCTCTTCAGTTGAGGCGCGGCCGTTTTGTCGGTCGACGATTGGATCACAACCGTCTTCAGTATCGCGTTCAGGCGCCGCATCACCTGATCGGGATCGACCTCTCGCGAAATCCCGTCGCTCTCGGTTTTCACGCCCATCTCCACCTCGTAGCAGGTGTCGTTGGCGAAGCTGACGTAATTGCGAACCTTGCTCGCGCGGCCACGACCACCGTTCTCCATCTCCGTCCAGCGGAAGTTCACCCCGTTGATCGACTCGTTCCGGACTTCACCATTCTTGTCCGGACCGGTCAACGCTACGCAATCCTGCTCCCCGATGTCCTGGTTCAGGCTGAGCGTGAAGTACGCGTTCTTCAGGTCCGTGTCGGCATAGAAGCCCTTTGGAATTTCGATCCGGGCGAGCGTGAATTGGCTGTCGCTGCCATCCGGCTTTGGACGGAACGATTCGTCACCCTTGGCCACGGTTTTCGCATTCAGAAACGTGTACTGCCAGGGATAGACAAACGAAACGCCGTAGTCGCGGCTCTTGAAGGTGATTGGTTTCGCCGCCGGCCGTTCCGCTGGAGAAGCTTTTTCCGTGATCTCTGCCGAAGCGAGTTTGGCGACCGAAGCGGTGCTGGTTTCCATCGCCACTGGGCGAACCATGGCGCCCACAGGCTTTTCGGAACTCGTAGACGGCTTCGGTTTATTGGTGCACGCTACCGCGGCTAACAACGTAGCGATTGTGCCGAGCAACAATACTGCGCGGCGATTATGTTTGGTGATTTGGCTGTTCGTCTTGCTGGATTTCATATGCGCCTCCTTGGGCGCCTGTCGAAGTGCACGGTTTGCGCCATATATCCAGCAATTGATTCGCAAGCACTTGCGCAAAATGTCACGAAGCATGTCTGTGGCACGGCTGACACGCCGTGGGAGCAGATAGACGGGCCACAGGGACGACTGCCGCAAATCTGGTGATCATCAAGTGCGGTCATGTCGTGCTGGAGCGATAGAATCGACCCGAGGTCCCCAATCCCCATGTGGTCCATTCTTTTCGCTGCCTTGTTGCTCGCGCCGCAAACCGCGGTACCGTCCTCCTCTGCTAGCACTGTGATCACGCAGGAAGAACTCGTGCGCAGAACGCAGGAGCTGTTCGACGCGGTCGCGATTGGAGATCAGGAGCCGTGGAAGAAGTATTTCGCGGACGACGCGATGTACTTCGATGAGAAAGGCCGCGCCCTGGACAAGGCTGCGCTTGTCGCCGATGTCACGCCTCTTCCGACCGGGTATTCGGGAACGATCAAGCTCGTCAGACCGAAGAGCCGCATCCTCGGCCAGACCGCGATCCTGAGCTACGATCTCGACGAAACCGAAACTGTGTACGGTCAGGATATGACAGCGCGCTATCACGGGACCGACACGTGGATGCTGCGCAACGGTCAGTGGCAAATCGTGGCGGGCCAGGCGCTTCGTTACTACGAAGATCCCGCGCCCGGCAAAGTAGATGTCAACAAACTCAGCGACTACGTAGGAACTTATCAACTCGCGCCCGGGATCACGAGAACCGTCTCTCTCGAGGCGAATGAACTTTATTCGCAGAGAACCGGGCGTAAGCGCGAGTTGTTGACCGTGGAAGCTGCGGACATCTTCTTCCGCGCCGGAGTGGAGGGCCGTTTCGTCTTCCGCCGCGATGAGAACGGGAAAGTCGATGCACTCATCGACCGCCGCAACAACGAGGACATGATCTGGAAGAAGAAGATGTAGCGGCGAGGCGACCGGGCGCCTCGCGACCTTATTCGGCGGCTCCGGGCGTCGCTGGCACCCATGCTCTGTCGGCGGCGACCAGCTCCGCGTTTGGAACTTCGGTCATCACCTTAACCGGTTGCAGGCCGGCTTTCTTTCGCGGCTTCGGTGCAAACGCCAGCCAGTACTGATGGAGTAACCTCTCGGACAGCTGGTTCAGGTAAGGCGAGAACGAAACCGCAGGTCCGGAGAAATTGTTGTAGTAGGATTCGCCACCGGTTCTCTCTGAAACTTGGGAGAGAAACATCTGACCATACCAACCTCGATAGAAGCTTTGACCAAAGTGCCCGGCGCCGGGATTGTAGATCGAAAAGACGACGACGCCGGCGCGCTGTGCGTCGCCAATAGCGCTGTCGACGTAAGGATCATCCGGCCCGTTGCTCCAGTAGCCATCCGCGCCGCTGGTAATCATCAGCACCTCGCGGCGATTAGGCGATGACGGCCACCTCTTGATTAGATCGGAAAGCGAGAAATAGGGACTGGCGTTTACACCGGGTACTCCGGTGGGGAGTCGCAGTGTCTTCGCTGCTTGTGGATGATCGGCAGTTGGCGCCTGCAACACCTGCGAGGTCCCATTTTGCATATATGCGACGCCGACTTTGGTCGTGGCAGGCTGTGCCAGGATGAATTTCTTCAGATCTTCTAAGTGCGAGCCGACGTTGTCGCCCGCGGAATCATCGATCATTAGAAAAAGTTCGAGCCCGGCATGATTGCCTGTTGCTGCAACCCAATCCAGAACTTTATCGCGATCTTTACCTTCGCGGACCATGACGTCTTCGCGGGAGATGGCAGGCACGTCTGATCCCTTGGAAGCCACCGCCGTGACCACCATGCGCGCTGCCACCTGGGTGGTCGGTGCCAGTTGTCCTACGGCCGCGCCAATCGCCACCAGTGACACGAGCAATAGGAGGCCCAACATGCATAAAGGGTTCAGTCTCGGGTTCATCGAATCTCGCTTTCGCTATAAAGGATGAAGCGAGCGCAAGGTATGGTGCTCAATATTTAAAAGACGGAGGCTACCAGTTCGCCAACTCGGCTCCGCAAAAGACGCGGATTACCGAGCTGACGAGCTGTCCGGGAACAACTCAGGGGAGGTATTGATACGCGACGGAGGTGAGGAACTCTTCAAACTCGCCTTCCGACATTTGCCGCAACAAGTCGGCGGCTGTTTGCAGATTGGCCGGCGTTCCACCATTTCCAGTCGCACGCTTGGTGACGTCCGCGACTACTTCGTTCAGCATTCGCTCGAAAAGATCGTTCGTAATCTGGCGGCCATCGTCGAAGTACGCGCCGTAGCGAAGCCACTGCCAGGTCTGCGCGCGACAGATTTCCGCCGTGGCGGCATCTTCCATCAAATCGTAAATCGGGACGCACCCCAATCCGCCCAACCACGCCTGCAGATATTGGAGGGCAACGTCGATGTTCCGGCGCAGTCCTTTCTCGGTGATGGCGCCATGCGGGATTTCGAGCAGATTGGCGGCGGTGATTCGCGACCGCGCTTCCTTCGGAGCGTGAATCTGGTTCGGCGTCTTCATGTACTCGTCGAAGATTTCGCGTGCTATCGGCACCAACCCCGGATGCGCGACCCACGTGCCATCGTGCCCGGCGCGAACTTCGCGAAGCTTGTCCTGGCGAACGCGTTCCATCGCCGCGTCATTCGCATCGGGGTTGTTGCGAATGGGAATCTGCGCGGCCATTCCGCCCATGGCGTGAATGCCACGCCGATGACAAGTGTGAATCAGGAGTTCGACATAGGATCGCAGGAACGGCTGTTCCATGGTGACGACGCTGCGATCGGGCAAAACGTGATCCGCATGGTTACGGAATTTCTTGATGAAGCTGAAGATGTAATCCCAGCGTCCGCAATTCAGCCCGGCAGAATGATCACGCAACTGATAGAGAATCTCATCCATCTCGAAGGCCGCGGTGATGGTTTCGATCAGCACCGTCGCGCGAATCGTGCCCCTGGGAAGGCCGAGATATTCCTGAGCGACGACGAAAACGTCATTCCACAGGCGTGCTTCCGGATGAGCTTCCATCTTCGGCAGATAGAAGTAAGGTCCGGTGCCTTTCTTCACCAGCGCAGTCGCGTTGTGGAAGAAGAACAATCCGAAGTCGAACAGCGAGGCTGATATTGCAGCGCCGTCGACCTTAAAATGCTTTTCGTTCAAGTGCCACCCGCGAGGACGAACGAACAACACCGCGGGATTCGGCTTGATCCGGTATTCCTTCCCCTCAGGGGAGACGAACTCAATTGCCCCCGCGACTGCGTCACGCAGGTATTGCTGACCTTCCAGGCAGTTGCTCCACGTCGGCGCATTCGAATCCTCGAAATCGGCCATGTAGACATTCGCGCCGGAATTCAGCGCGTTGATCAGCATCTTGCGATCGGTCGGCCCGGTGATCTCCACACGCCGGTCCTGCAGGTCGGCGGGAATGGGGGCGACGCGCCATTCACGCTCGCGGATCTCGCGTGTGCTTTCGAGGAAATCAGGTTGCTCGCCGCGATCGAGTTGCTCCTGACGCTTGCGTCGCGCCTGCAGCAACCCTTGCCGCGTGGGTTCAAAGCGTCGATGAAGCTGCTGGAGAAACTCGATGGCAGCAGGGGTCAGCACCTGCTGCTCGAGATTAGTTCGCTCGCCAGTTGGAACTTGTATCGTTGAACTCATATGCCGTCCTCGCGTGCACCTGGTTAGATGTCAGTCAAACCGGCGGGGGATGATGCTCCAGTTCCGGTCTTCGTGAGTGACATCACGATGTCGGCAAACTCGTCTTTGTCCTCGTGTTTGCCGATGCCGATCTCGAACTGGTCGGCTTCGGTCGAGCCAGGAAGAGCAACGATGGACGTCTCGCCGGCCGCAATGGTGGTTGCGACCGCATCGAAATAGCCGGTGCCGACGAAGCGCTGATGCTTCACGCCGCCGTATCCTTCTTTTGTCATTTCGAATTCGCGCCGCTGCAATTGGGAATAAGCGGTCATCCCGCGGCGAGCATAGTCACGCGCCAGCTCAAACATAGAGAGATTGAGCGCATGGAAGCCGGCCAGGGTCACGAACTGAAATTTGTATCCCATCGTGGCGAGCTCTCGCTGGAAGTTAGCAATGTCATTTTCGTTGAGCTTCGCCTTCCAGTGGAAAGATGGGGAGCAGTTATAGGCGAGCATCTTGTCCGGGAAGAACTCATGGATTGCGTCGGCATAACGGCGCGCTTCGTCCATGTTCGGTTCGGAGGTTTCCCACCAGAGCAGATCGGCATACGGCGCACAAGCGATGCCGCGAGCGACGGCTGCGTCGAGACCTCCGGTCATGCGGAAGAAGCCTTCGGTCGTACGCTCGCCGGTGAGGAATTGCCGGTCGCGTGGATCACAATCGCTGGTAATGAGTCCGGCAGAGTTGGCGTCGGTACGGGCGATGAGAATCGTGGGAACGCCGAGTGTGTCCGCAGCCAGCCTCGCAGCGACGAGTTTCTGGATCGCTTCCTGGGTTGGCACCAGCACTTTGCCGCCGAGGTGTCCGCACTTCTTCGCGGAAGAAAGCTGATCTTCGAAGTGCACACCGGCGGCGCCGGCTTCGATCATACTTTTCATCAGTTCGAACGCGTTCAGTGTCCCGCCGAATCCAGCTTCGGCGTCGGCAACGATGGGCAGCATCCAGTCGATTCCGTCTCGACCCTCGCTGTGCGAAATCTGATCGGCGCGCAGCAGCGCATTGTTAAGGTTTCGAACCACTGTTGGAACGCTGTTTACGGGATATAAGCTCTGGTCCGGATACATCTGTCCGGAGAGGTTGGCGTCTGCAGCTACCTGCCAGCCGCTCATGTAAATCGCTTTCAAACCAGCTTGCGCCATTTCCACGGCTTGATTGCCGGTGAGCGCGCCCAGCGCGGCAACATGTGACTCTTTTTGCAAAAGCTGCCATAACTTCTCAGCGCCATTGCGCGCCAGCGTGTACTCGATGCGCACTGTGCCACTGAGGCGGGCAACATCTTCCGGCGTATAAGTGCGAGTGATGCCTTCCCAGCGGGATGTGTTCCAGTGGTGGTTGGGTGGTTGCTGATTCATCGTTTCTCCGTCTTCGAACTGGCCTTAATTAGAAGGCAGATTCGGGAGCGGAGCAATCGGTGCTAGTCCGAATCGGACGAGCGAGCAATTCGACCATTGCCCGATAAGGTGAATGGTGGCATCTAGAGAAATCCCCCAAAGTTGGCGGTGGACGCTTAATTTGGCCAGAACGGGCGCATCTACTCGACAACGAAAACAGCCGCTACTCGACCAATTTGGACCAGCGGCTTAGAATCAGCGTATGCCCAGGCGGCTACTGTCGGTTCACCAGCTCAATCAGGCGTTGATTGACGCGTTGATCGAACGCCGAATTTCCCTTGGCTTCTCTCTGTTCGATCAACATAAGGCGCTGCTGCATGGGTTCACTCCTGAACAACCCAATGCTGCTGCCCTGGTGCTCTCGATCGCGCAATGGGTGGATTTGGGCTACGGCGATGCAAAGCTGGTGGAAGAGGCACTTGCCAAATTCCCGCACGCGATCCGGCGGCGGATGCCGTTCCTTGAGTTCCTGCTCTTACGTATGGCCGAAGCGTTCTGCGCAATCGTGTTGGAAGAATCCGATTCTGCCATTCGCCTGCTCGACTTCGTGCTGAACGCCAGAGAGGAATTGGGAGACAAGCGCTTGATCGCGATCGCTCATTTCTGGAAAGGAAGATCCCATCGCAAGAAGGGCGAGTACGACGCGGCTCGGACCGATATCGTGGCTGGCCGCGAACTGATGGAAGAGACCGGCGCGCCCAAGCTGGCGGCCGTGATTCGCATTCAGGAAAGCTGGCTGTTCTTCCAGAAGGGGCAGTCCGAGCAAGCGCTGCGTCTTCTAGACCAGGCTGAACGGCAACTCGCGAAGACCGATGACTGGCTCTCGCTGGGCAATATCGAATCCGCGCGCGGGCGGATTGTGCGGCAGGTGGGCAAATTTACCGAAGCGCTCGAGCATTTCGATCGTGCGGTGAAGACGTATGGTCATCGCGATCCGAATCATCGCAACCTGGCTCGCGCGCTGGTAAATGCGGCGTATGTGCGGCGACTGGTGGCGCTGCATCTGCGGAAGCGGATCGATGCACGCGCGCGGACATCCGGACGAAAAGCCGCCGCGACTCGGGTCGATGGATATCAGCAGCGCTTTAACGAGCTTTGCCAACTGGCTCTCGAGGATCTGCAGCGCGCTGGTGAAATCTACGCATTGCACCAGCATTACGGCGGGACAGGCTCAGTGCTGGTGAACACCGGATACCTGCATCTGGATGGAGGTGAGATCGATGTTGCGGCGGGCGAAGCGTTTCGCGCCTATCAACTCGCGCGCGACAAGAACGATCACATTTTGATGGCGCGCGCCCGGATTCTGCAGGCGGCCACGGAAAATGCGCACGTCGACGAGCAACTGGGCGAAGACGCCGACGCGGCGGTCCACGCCAGCACTGCGCGCCAATATTCGGATGAGGCGATCACGCTGGCGCAGCAGACGCAGAATCGATCGTTGATTGCGGAGGCACATCTTTCTCGTGGCGCGACCGCGGCTAACGACTTTTTCCAGGACTGGGAGGAGGCGAAACGCTGCGTCGCGTGGGCCAGCGACCTGCTGAGTCCAGAAGACCGCGACCACGTTTGGGAAGAGATGCTGTTGCTGAAGTCGCGTGTTCTGCGTGCGTCGGGAATCGACGACACACTGCGGGCCTGGTCCGAAGGCATGGTCGGCGAGAAAACGTTTCAGCAAGTCGCCGAAGAATTCGCCGAAATCGTGATCCCCAAAGTCTGGGCGCGCGAAGGGAAGAAAATCTCGCGAGTCGCAGAGCGACTCTCAGTTTCGCCCAAGAAAGTGCGGCGCATCCTGCGCAACGCGGGCTTTCTTGATCAAGGCTGAATTCGGCTAGCGGCCGATTTCGTAGCGTGCAGGAATTTTGTGTTGCTCATCGCCGGGCTCATCGTGCCCGTGAAAGAGCGAGAGAGGCTTCTGTCCGGTGGGAATGAAAACGATCCACTTGTAGGCGACGAAGTTCCAAGCCAGCCCCACGCCGGTTCCGGTGATGGCGGCGACCGATGGCCAGAAGTGCCGAAGCTCTGCAGACGGTGCACCATAGAGCGCGACATACGAGGCGACGGTGACGTTGATGATAAATCCCACGCCGCTTGATCCGAGGAAGCGAACGACTTCCAGCGGATTGCGTTCGTTCTTAAGTTCGAAGGTCCAACGAGCGTTCAGGATGTAGCTGTTTGCGGCAGCTGCCACGAACGAAATCATCTTGAAAACAGTGAAATAGAAACCGCCATTGTGACCCCGCCCGGTGGCGTAGATCAAAATGTTCAGCACTGCAAGGTCGACTACAGTGTTGAGTAGTCCGACAAACGCAAATCGTTTAAGTTGGCGCAAATAATTCCTGTCGTTTAAGGCGTGCGGCGCCTTTCCTCGCTTCTGAGTCTGGTCTGGGCTTGGTTGTCCCATAGATCCAAAAACGAGCTAGCTGGGGCCCCTGAGCTTTCATTGTACCTGAAAGACTCTGGATTTCGTATGGCCCGGGTGGGCGCACCTCCGCATCCGTGTTTCCGTAAGTGGCACCTATTCTGCGACTTATCGGGCGAGCCAGGAACACATATACTCCGCGCAATTGAAAACGCGCAAGGAGAAGCTATGGGTTCCCGGGTGATTCGCCGTATTCTTGCGATGCAGCGCAATGTCGGTCGAGGTGTCTCAGGGATAGCGTGCCTGCTGTCTGTAGCTTTGGTTGCGGGGTTCGCGCAGCAGCCAAAGGAGCCATCTTTCGAGCTGGTGCAGACTAACCGAGAGTATGTCCTCCGCGGCCAGGGATATCAGATCGACATCACGAAAACCGGTTTTGGGCTGACGATCCAGCGCAACGGCGACATCATCCTGCAAAGCGCGCAGCCACACGACGCGCAGTCCAACCTGTCGTTCCGAACCAACGGAGCGGTTTACAACGCCACCAGTGTCAAATCGTCGCACATGGAGGGTGGCACGCTGGTGCTGCTCTATCGCACCGATCTAAATGATGAAACGTTCGCACGGGTCGAAGTGACGCCAGAAGCGAACGTGATCCACGTGAAGACGTGGGCACTGAACTCCGGTGGACAGCTGATCCCAAGCCTTCGGTATCGCATCGGTCCTTCCGGACTGTGGTACGGCGGTGGCTTCCAAGGCTGGAGCGATCCGCAAGTATTTCCGCTGAACAATACCCATATTGTGAAGAACGGCTTTTTTGCCGATGGATCCACGCAGGGAACGCCTGCCTGGTACAACACCAAGGGCACCGCGATCTGGGTGCGAACGCCGCTAGATTTCCGCTACAGCTTCAATGCCATGGCAGGCGCCAAATCCGATGGCATGCTGTTTGTCGAAATGCCGCAGGCTTCCGAACTCGCTTACGACATTCTGATAGGCAGCGACATTAAGGATGTAGTGCAGCGGATCGTGCGTGAGGTCGGATATCCGCAAGCGACGCCGCCGGAAGACTATTTCCGGCAGCCGGTTTTCACCACGTGGGTCGAATACAAGACCGAGGTTTCGCAACTGAAGGTGCTGGAGTTCGCGCATGCCATTCGCGACGCGAAGATTCCGGCGGCCTTCATTGAGATCGACGACAAGTGGGAGAGCCGCTACGGCGACATGCAGTTCGACGGCGGGAAATTCCCCGATCCGAAGGCGATGGTCGATGAACTGCACAGCCTGGGATTCAAGGTCACGTTGTGGGTGCATCCTTTCGTTAATGTCGATTCCGACAGCTACAAGCAACTGCGGCATTCGGGCGATCTGATCGCGGATCGTTCGGGCGATGCTGGGCTGATCCGTTGGTGGCAGGGAATCGGCGCTGTGTGGGACTTCACCAATCCTCCGGCGGCAACTGCGTATCGTGCACGGCTGGCTGAGCTACAGAGCAAATACGGCTTCGACGGATTCAAGTTCGATGGCGGTGATGTGAATCTTGTTCCGCGCGATCTAAAGACGCATGCGGATATCACGGCCGCGCAATATGCGGACATCTACAACCGCGAGGCAGCAGCGCACTTTCCGTATAACGAAGCGCGCGTAGGCGTGTACTCGCAGGCGCTGGGGATCGTGCAGCGGCTGATCGACAAGCAATCGACCTGGGGCCGCGAAAATGGACTGGCGGCCATCATTCCAGAGGCGCTGAACGTTTCCATGCGCGGCTATCCGTACGTGATGCCGGACATGGTGGGCGGCAATCAGTATGGGACCGACAAAATCGACAAAGAACTGATGATCCGCTGGGCGCAGGCCTCGGCGCTGATGCCGTTGCTGCAGTTCTCAGTTGGACCGTGGCACTTCGACGAGGAGACAGTTCGTCTCTGTCGTGAAGCTGCGGAGCTGCATGTGAAGTTCACGCCCTATATCTACGATCTGGCACAGCGCACGCGGACAACGGGCGAGCCGATCATCGCGCCTCTGTGGTACGCGGCGCCGAGCGATCCGAATACGTATCAACTCAGCGACGAATTTATGCTCGGCAACGATGTTGTGGTTGCGCCGGTGGTGGCGCAGGGCGCGGTCTCGCGCGATGTCTATCTGCCCGAGGGCGAGTGGCGCGACCTCAATGGTGGATCCAGTTTGCATGGCGGCTGGCATCGCGGGTACGCGGCGCCACTCAGTGTGCTGCCGGTATTCATACGCGAAGGCTCCGCGGTGGCGGGGACCCTGGGAATTCAGAAATAACTAACCAAGATCACGCCAGGCTGCGGCTCTCCACACGGGAGAGCCGGTGATTCGGGCGGCTCCGAACAGGAACAGCGCGCCAATCACGAGGACACCAGGAATCAGAGGCCAACGCCCTTCGACGATATCCATGGCCGCGTCCAGAACTTGAATGACTGCCGTGAGCACCATTAAGGTGCTTAATGCGCGGCGCAGGCCCATGCCCAGAGTGACAAGAAGCAAGATAGCGAGCGCCAGATTGCGTGCGACCAGGTAGCCGGCGTAGACGTGAACAGCACCGTTGATGTCGATACCGGGGGAAGCCAGCATAGCCGGATTCACTAAAGCGATGATGGCACCGGCCGCCAACAACAAGGCACCGGGAACGACGATGAGCGGGAGCCATTTTGGCAGCCCGGCTTGTGTGGGAGCTTCAATCATCGAGGAATCCTCCTGATCGGTGTAGTTGTCTACGCAGTTCCGAATCGGGAAGTTCACTGACGACGCACCCGCTGCCGACACCCTCCCCCCCGGGGGTACCCTCATTTGTAAGTATTTTGCATTCAGATACTTACGATTCCCATTTCTGCAAAACCTTCATAACAAAGGGTCGAAAATGTCAAAATCCTGAAAACAAAGAAGTTGCCGAAAAAAGTTGTCAGTTGCAGATAGTTAACCTTGGGGAAGCTGGCCACAACTTGAGCTTCTATTTCCAGAGTAGCAATTTTGGGGAGACCTACTAGACACTTTCCCGGGATTTATATTTCGGGCGTTTTCATCGGGATACGAAGGAAATTCGCGATCGGAGGGATTGACAACATTTTCTTGACGGGCGCGGGTGGGGATCGACGCGCCACTGCGTAGAGTCTATGAATACCCAGGTTAGCCAAAGGAACGATCAATTGCCAATCTTAACGTCGACTTTGAATTCGTGATAATTGCGGAAATCAATGACGTTGTGGCTGCACTCTGAGCCGCCCCGCTGACATCCCAAGCTCTCGGCGTGGACCGGAAGCAGAAACGAGTTCCCAGCAATCCTCACCTCGGAATAATCCACGGCGGATTCAACCCTATCCAGCGGAAAGTCCGAAGGTATGTCGATGGCCTGCGTTTCGATGCGTAAGACGCGCGCGGTTGCCGGATCCACCCATACGGAGCCTCGGTAAGCCGGATGCATAGTCTGAGATTCGGCCTGCACACTCCAGTGTGAATTTTCACTCTGCACTTGAAAGTCGTAAACCTGGGCGATGAAACCTGAGATGGGAGACGTACCGCCGGACCGGAACTGAGCGTTCGTATAGGGAGAAAAGAGGTCCAGCAATGTGGACGCAAATTCTCCGACGGACCAGGAGCCACCGATTTCCTGCATGGCTTTGTCCGTGCGGTGATCATCGATTTTCACGTTGCGATAACTTTCGTGTCCGTTGCTGTAAATGACTTCAGCCGAAACGATATCCAAGGGCATTTTGTCCTGGCCTCGCTGTTGATACCGAGCCATGTACTCCTCGCAAATAAAGTTGGGAAGCTTCTGTGAAAACTGAAGCGCCGCGTCTCTGGCCCTTTCGATCAAGGGTGCGGCGGGATTCGGCAAAGGCCGGTGTATGGAGTCCGCAGATGCAGAAGGAGAAGCGACAGGCGGCGGGTCGGGACAGGGAGGCAGATCCGGCTGCGTGCCTCGTTTCATGATGGGAGGAGCATTGGAGCAAGGAGGCGCACCCTGCCCTTGCGATTGTGTTGCGGGTGGCTGCGCGGACGATCCACTTTGCGCAGTCAGAGAAATCGGAGCAATCAGAAACAGGGCGAAGAGTGAGGCGAGACAAGCGAATCTCCGACCCGAGTAAGAATTTCGCCGAGCATTGCCTGGATCGGGCGCAGGATTCAGGTTTCCCATTTTGCCTCCCCATCTGACAGACAGCATAAACCCATGTGATCGACAATGTTGCGAGCACATGGGTCCAAGCGCGAATGCAGCGACTGGAGACTGGCACGCGGACACCGAGCGGCGGAGTCCCTAAATCTGTCCGACGGTTGTTGCGGGAGGGATGCACCGGTGTCCTCCGGCGCGCGAGGGGGCCGATGCCTCGACTCCCTCGCAGCAACGTTCTCTTCCCAGAACGCTGCTTCTATCTAGATACAAGGGATGCCTCACTGCGTTCGGCATGACAGGAATCCCTCGCCAGGCTCAGGACGAGGTTCGTGCAGTTTTATTGTGACGGGTTCGCGTGGGCGACTAGACACGAGAGCGAGATTCTAGTTCCCACTCGTTGCTACGCACGAGTGGGGCACCCGCAAGGAAGGTTTTCGAGACGCAGGTTAGCCAAAGGAAGGTGAACTTGGGGCGTCCGGGCACCGAGCTTCAAGGCAGAACAATTCTAATTTGCGCCTGCTTTGGTTGTTGACCGCTCCGAGATCTCGAAATTCACAGCTGCCTCCTGGTTCGGTCCCACGGATACTTGCTTTGTCCACGTCAGCGGCTCACTGAATACGAGGTGCTGGTACCGCAGTTGTGAAAACACGTCGAACTTCGAGTCTCGTCCCGCAATATGCCATCCTTCGTGCCAGGCTACGATCTGGTACTCCCCTGGAGGTACTCCGGTAAGAGTGAATTTGCCGTGTTCGTCGGTGACTGCATAGTAGGGGTGACGAACCACCAGTATTTCAGCGTTCATCCACGTGTGACCCGCGTAGCATTCCAAGTGAACCTCACCGGCGTCCTGCATGGTCTCTAATATCGGTCGATCGGGAGTAACGAAAGCCTTGTTGTAGGTTGCAGCTCCCGTCATGTGCAGATTGTGCAGGATCGGGTCGCTGCTATTCATCTTGAAGTCGGCCCCTTGAGGCACCAGCGAGATATGGGGTTCGTAGCGGCAGTGTTGCTGATCTAAAGAGCGTCGCTCCTGGGGCAGATCCATCGGCTTGCCCTGGGTGATGTTTGCAAGGTAAACGACGGTGTTAGCGACGCCACCATCTTCAGCGATTTCCAGACGCTCAAGATCGCGATTCTTGGCAGAGTTCGGATCACAAACGGACTGATCCTTGGTGATCGGCACAGACAGCGGTTTGGGTCGTGCGCCGGCCCATTTCACCGTGCCAGTAATGATGCCGGGATTGCTCACGGACACGACCGAATACGACTGCGCCGTGATTAGTGGCGCAAACGCAAGCAGGCCTGCGAGTGCCTGTAACGGAATCAGAAATGGAACACGCATTACCTCACCCCCAAAAATGCTCCGATTGAGGGGAGTGTGCGCTGAATCGTGGGACGAATTCCAGTGCTTTATGAGGACCTGTACATGTTCAAGTAACACACATTAGTCGCGCTACCGTCGTGAGGCCGGCGAGCAACCAAGCGAAAGTGGCCGTCCGGCGCTCCTGCTAAGTTTGTAGCGTTCTGCGGAACTGCGCTTCGCACGACCGGCGGGATTACATCAGTCTAATGATCTCTCCGGTGATGCTGCGGGCATGAATCCGTAATCTTCCAACGCAGACAGGAAGTTTGAAGCGGCGCGGCCCGGCGCTGGCCGGATTGAAATAGAGGACGCCGTTTCGGACTTCATTCATCGGCGCGTGGGAGTGGCCGCAGATGACAGCGGCGAACCCAGCGGCCGCGGGATTCAGGTAGAGCTGCTTGAGATCGTGGAGCATGTAAAGAGAGAGCCCGCCCGCTTCAATCACTTCTGTCAGCGGAAGAGTCTCGCACCAGGGACTGGAATCAATATTTCCCCGAACAGCCTTCACGGGTGCAATGCGACGGAGTTCTTCGAGAATGCCGGCGGAGCCCAGATCCCCGGCGTGAAGGATGAGATCGGAGCCGCGCAGGGCTTCGACTGCTTCGGGGCGCAGCAGGCCGTGCGTATCAGAGATGACGCCGATGATCAATTCGGCCGGCATGCGAGAAGTTTACGACGGAGGGCAGCCGAGGTCGGCTGCCCCACGCAGATTGTGGTACGACTACCAGCGGAAATCCCGGAACTTCTGCGGAACGAATTTCGAACCAGCCAGATCGGCATCCGTGAAACCGAAGACGAAGAACTGGTTGGGATTCGGAATCAGATTTCCAGTCGCATCAGGAACGGTCTGAAGGAAATCGTTGTCGTTGGCGATCCAGAGGGTGTGAATCGTTTTCTTGCCGCTCCTGACGTCCGGACCGAAGGCAACGCCCTCCATTTTGGCGGGAATGTTTCCTGCGGCGATGCCATTCGCGGTCAGCACCTGCACGATATCGAGGAACAGCGTCTTGGCTACTGAGTGGGTTGCGGCGGTCAAGCCATCCATCGCGCTGACGTCAACGGCGCCGTCGAGATCGATCTTGAAGAGCTGTTTCACCTTTGCGTCGTTGCCGTTGGCGCGACCGTTGCCGTCACGCTCATCAACCAGGAACTCGTGATTATTGATGGCGCAGATTTCGCTGACGCCGGAACCAGTAGTGAGCGAATAGGCGTACTGGTGAGTAACGCGTCCGGAAGCGATGTCGATGGTGACGACGCGCAGCAGCTTGGCGGCCGCGCCCTTCTCGTTCGCGTCCTGGATCAACGAATTCTGCATGATGCCGACGAGGGTGCGGCCGTCGGGGGTGATTGCGAGGCCTTCCATGCCCTTGTTGGCGGTGCGGCCAATGGTGTTGCCGGAGATCTCGGTGGCACCCATTGAGCTAAGGTTGGTAACGAAGAAATCGGTGGGCAGCTGGAACGAGCGAAGGCGCAGGCCGGTGAGGCGATCGAACTCGTAGACGTATGGGCCGTACTCGTCGGAGATGAACACACGGCGGCCGTCGTTGGAGAGGCGCATGCCTTCGGAATCGAAGCGGGCGTCGTTGGGATCTCCCGAGTTCTGGCTGGGATCGAAGTTATCGGAGCGTCCGGTGAAAAAGTGCTGGAAGAAATTGTTGAGGCGGGGCGCGCCGGAACCGACGCCGACGCCAGCTCCGCTTCCGTATACGAGAGGGGTCCAACTCCACAGCAGGGTTGTGGCGCGCAATGTGGGAGTCAGCGTAAAGGGCAGCCCAGTGCCGGTCTTGTTGGGATCCAAATCCATGGTGATGGTGTGGAAGCGGTTGATGTAGCTGACGGTGTCATCAATATTCGAGTCAAAGCTAACCGCGTTGGGACCTCGGTCAGGCAGAGCAAGGAAGGTGTTACCGGATGCGTACGCGATTGCCGAACCAAAACCGCCGAGCGAGTTTGCAGGCACTCCGTTCTCGAGATTGTAAGTGAGGCCGGAAAGATCTGCGAACGAACCCGCGCGAGACTGATCAAGAGTACCGGTAGCAAGCAGGGTGACTTGGGCCTGGGAGTGTTGCGCAGAAAATAGCGCAAGGGCAAGAGCAAGCGAAGCGATACGGACGCCAAAGTGTTTCACGGACAGACTTCCTCCTGGGAGTTTGATAGCGGGCGAGAGACATCATCCGGGGCTGCAGAATCAAGGGTCAAGTCAAGATCTGATGAATGAATTTCCAAAGGCTCTGGATCCGATTTACCAGTCCTGCAAATTGTGGATTCGGATTTTCGCCGGAGTTGAATGGCTGCTCCGATGTGCGCGCCGAGCGATTGGCGGTCGCATCTCAATGGTCACAGGAGTCAACTTATGAGAGTCGCCGCTTTGAATGTTGTTCTACTGCTTGCGTCGGGAGTCGTGATCGGGCAGAGCACTGGGAATTCAGCTGCGCAGAGTACCGGGAACCCGGCTGCGCCGACGGTGCAAACGGTTCGAGGATGCTTATCCAAAACTGGGAACACCTATGTTCTGCTTGGGGGCACTCCGGTCCGGCAATACCGCATCGTCGGCGGGGACACCGAAGGTCTTAAACACAAACTTGGCCACACAGTTGAAGTCACGGGTCCAGTTGGAGAGAAAGAATCGGGCGCCACTACGGATGGCCTGTACAATTCCGGATCCACGACCGGGGTTGGGTACAGCACCATCACCGTGCAGTCGCTGAAGGAGGTATTCGCAAACTGTAGCTAAGGAGTTGAAGAGCTGAACTGGTGTGCCCGGTTGTTTTTCCCCGAAGAACGAGAGCTCATTTTGAGCGCCCGAACCCGGGTTTGCGCGCCCCGACTAATTTAAGGAGGTATAAGGTCCATTTGTGAAGCTTGTAACATTCGAAATACATGTAAAATGGCGCTGTCTCGAGTGGGGCAGAGCACCGGGATTCCCCTCTCGTCACGGGCCCGCAGCAAGAAGTATTGTTCTACCGCGCTGAAGCGAGCACCGATTAGCGCGATGAATCGCTAACTTCAAGGCAGCCTCTGCCGCGGCCGGGAGGGCTCTGTGAGTTCTGCAAGATCTCCGAAAGATCGGACCCCGGAAATAAATTCTGAGTACAAGAGCATGCCTGAGAGCGAAGAACTCCTCAAATTGGTGGCGAATACTGCGCCGGTGCTGGTCTGGATGGCGGACATCAGCAAACTCTGCACGTATTTCAATCGGCGCTGGCTGGATTTCACCGGCAAGTCGCTCGAAGCTGAACTCGGAAATGGATGGGCGGATGGCGTGCATCCTGAAGATCTGCAGCGCTGCCTGAAAACCTATGAGGGGGCGTTTGACCGGCGAGAAGAATTCAAGATGGAGTACCGGCTGCGACGTCACGACGGAGAGTACCGTTGGGTGTTCGATACTGGAGTTCCGAGATTCAGTAAGGATGGTTCCTTCGCGGGATATATCGGATCGTGTGTAGACACAACGGATCAACGGCTGGCAGTCGAGGTGGTGCGAAAGAGCGAAGAACGATTTCGCCTGGCAGCTCATGCGGGGAAGATGTTTGCTTATGAATGGGATGCTGCGACCGATCTGATCATCCGCTCCGGAGAATGCGCGCACATTCTCGGGGTAGACGAGAGGGCGCCGGTTACGGGCCAGCAGGTTTGGTCGAAGATTCACCCGGATGATCTGGAGACAGTCAAAGCCGTCCTGACAGCAATCACTCCCGAGAAGCCGGAGATTCGAATCACCTACCGGATGATTCATCATGATCGCGGGACGATCTGGGTGGAGAGATTGAGTCGCGCTTCTTTCGATGCCGCGGGGAAGCTGACAGGGATTAAGGGCATGATCGTGGACATCACCGAGCGCAAGCAGGTAGAAGCGGCATTGCGCGAGAGCGAAGAACGATTACGTCTAGCGGTCGAGGCCGGGCGGATGTATGCCTACGAGTGGGACGTGGCGTCGGATGTAATCGTACGATCGGGGAAATTCGCCAATATCCTGGGGCTAGAGGGCGCGCCGAGCATCGTCACTTGCAAGAATATGTTGACCACGGTGCATCCAGATGACCGGGCAGAGGTGACGGCGGTTACGGCTGCGTGTACTCCAGAAAACCCGATTGGCCGAGTCCGGTACCGTGTGATCCGTCCGGATGGGTCGGTGGTCTGGCTGGAGAAGACCGCACGCAGCTTCTTCGACAGCAATGGGAAGCTGTTACGCGCGATCGGGATTGTTGCGGACATCACCGAACGCAAGCTTGGGGAGGAGGCGCTCTCCACCCTGAGTCAAAGACTGATTGGCGCGCAAGAAGCAGAGCGCGAACGAATCGCAAGAGAACTGCACGACGATATCGGCCAGCGGTTGGCGCTGCTGGAAGTGGATCTGCAGCAACTCAAGCAGAGCAACATTGAGTCGGAGGAGATAGGCCGGTGCATTGACGAATTGTGCGCGCAGACTTCCTCGATATCGGAGGACGTGCACGATTTGTCGCACGAACTGTATTCGTCGAAGCTGAAAATTCTGGGGCCAGTTGCGGCGATGCGGGGCTTCTGCAGGGAACTCTCTGCGAAACAGAAAGTTGAGATTGACTTCGACCACGACGATATTTTGCGAAGCATACCGACGGAAGTTTCTTTATGTCTGTTCCGCATCCTGCAGGAGGCTTTGCACAATGCCGTGAAGCACAGCGGGGTGCGTCATTTCAAAGTGGAGTTCCGCGAAATAGACAACACGATCACTCTCAACGTTCACGATTCCGGACTGGGCTTCGATACGGAGGCGGCGATGCGAGGGCAAGGAATCGGCTTAACCAGCATGCAGGAGCGGCTGAAGCTGGTAAATGGAGAGTTGTCGATCGAATCTCAGATCGAGCAAGGGACTACAATCCGAGCGCGCGTGTTGCTTGCCCCGCAGGCCTATTCGGTTCGCGCAACTGGGTAAGATACTTTCCGCAGACTATTTCTTAAACAAGTTATCGAAGGCACGGCGGGCATTGTCGAGGCGGCTGTTTCCGCTGTTTCCACCGGAACTGCTGGGCGCGGGGCTGTTGACATTTCCGCTGCTGGTGGTTTCCCGTTCGACCATCACGCGAATCGAGTAGAAGGTACAGGTGTTGGCCACGTCTTTGGGCGAGATACGGTCGGGGACAGGTTGGCGGCATTCAAAACGGCTGCTGGGATCGAAGTGCGTGCATTGCTTGCAGGAATGCAGGGTGAATCCGCATTTTGGGCAGCGGTCGGGATGGGCAGCGAGGTCCTGGAGGACATTACCGCACTCGGCGCAGCGGGAGACGGAGCGTGCCGCCGGCATATTGAGAGCGCGCGGACCGAAGGTTTCGGATCGAGGACGAGAAGGAGCCTGTCCTTTGGATTTCTCCACCTTCTCCTTTTCTTTATCCATATAGCCGTGCTGGCGGTATTTCCGGTCCATTTGGGGCGTACCTCCGCATATTAAAACGTTTCATCGTAATCGCTGTGAGTCCGGAAGCGAACTTTCCAGTCGCAAACCCGAGTAGAAGTGAGTTCCAATTGAGACTATCTAGAATCGGGAAGAAGGGCGATTCCTGAGAACTGGCAATCTTAGCAGAATCTTGAGCTAAGAGCTCGCCCAGATGTAATGGTATAACAGGTCAAGACAGGAAGAGCGAACCGCTGGTGACCCACCTCCCAAAGATCCGGCTGGTTCAAAGATGTTACACATGGTTGACCCAAAAAGAATTTCCGGGCGTTTTGAGTTTCGTATCGAATTCAGCGGCATTGTGCAGCGTTACGGGAAGGAAGTTTCCTTCCGTGGCTGGTCGCGCGATCTCAGCGAGAGCGGGATGGGAGCCTATATCCCGGTGGAATTACGCGAAGGCGAACAGGTGAATCTGGATCTGACGCTGGAGGCAGGAGCGCCTAAACTACGCGTGGCCGCAAAAGTTCGCCGCTCGCAGGGATTCGAATATGGATTCGAGTTTGTCACCTTGAGCGCCACCCAACGGGCGGCGATTACCTCGGCGGTCGCGCACTGCGGCGACGCTCCCTACCTTTAATAGAGCAAACTAAACCTTCACAGCTTTTCTGGAAAGCGCTTCGACGGCGGGATACGAGCGCGGAACGGTTAAGGTGCGCTCCGACGGTTGTGTGCCTTTTGCGAGCGCCTGGGCGAGCATATCAATGGCCTGACCTGCGTTCGCTGGAACGATGACAGTTGCGGCGAGCGATCCTTGACGAACCCAGAGTTGGCCCGTGTCCGGCATGCCGTCGCATCCGATGAACGGCAATGCCAGCCACTTGTCGCGATTGGCACCGGCGATCTGTTCCTGAAACGCCCTGCGAGCGCCGGCGGCCATGGAGTCGTCCTGCGCGGAGATAACACCGAAGCTGACATCGCGCGACGTAGAAAGGCGCAACCAGGAACTCACGGCCTGGTAGGCGCTGGCTTCCGTCCATTGAGCCTTCATGGCGCGAACCTGCACATTGTCGGGCTTAGTTTCATACATGCCGTTGGTGCGCTGTTGCGCGGCATCGCTTCCCGAAGGGCCCTGGATATAGACGACCGAGCCGCCTTGCGGTAACAGGGCGCCGATCTGGCGGCCCTGGATGCGTCCGACCTCGGTGTGATCGGTAGTCAGTCCGAAAACCGGAGCTTTCGCGCCGCGACGCAATTCGGTCAGGTAATCCACTTCGCGGTTGAGGATTACCCAGCCAATTCCTGCAGAAACGGCAGCCTTGGCAACTTGGGGCAATCCGGTGCCGACGGGCTCAAATACGACGGCATCGGGACGTGTTCCGGCGGGAGACTGAATGGCTTTGAGCAATTGCTGGCTCTGGTTGATGGCGTCATTCTCGGCGTAAATGATCTGGACCTCGACACCGGCGCGCTTGGCGGCTTCTTCGGCCGACGCGGCTTGTTCCAGCTGATAGTCGTTGTCGTTGGTCGTAAGAGACACCAGCACCTTAGGCTTGCTCATGGCAAGTCATGATACTGGATTGGAGCGGTAATTCTGTTAACCAGAGATGGAATCTCGGAACCAAAGGTAACCGTGTCTCACAACGGAACAGGCGATGTCAGAGGCGATCGACTACAATTCCGAGCCGAAAGTGTACGTTCATGAATCCAGGAGGGGTATGCACAGGTCAAAGGCCGCTATAGTCGCTATTTTCGCCACGATTCTCTTCAGCACGTCTTTATTCGCGCAGTCGGCATTGCCGGCAAAATGGGAGGAACTGACTGGTCCCGATTTCATACAGGCAATACAAAAAGCTCAGGGCACATGCATGCTGCCGTTCGGGATAGTCGAGAAGCACGGTCCGCAACTGCCGTTGGGCACCGATCTTATTGACGTGCGTTACGCCAGTGAGCAAGCGGCAAAGCAGGAGTATGCGGTTATCTTTCCACCTTATTACTTCGGTCAGATTTTCGAGGCTCGGCACCAGCCCGGAACACTGGCTTACAGCCTGCAATTACAGCTTCAATTGCTGCAAGAGACGGTGGCCGAGATGGCGCGGAATGGGTGCAAGAAGATTGCGATTGTGAATGGCCATGGCGGGAACGACAGCCTGCTGCCGCTATTCGCGCAGTCGCAGATGGCGTCGAAGCGCGATTACGTTGTGTACGTGATCCCGATTAGCATACGGAGGTCGGGTGGTCCGGGACCTGCGATTAGCACCAAGGACAAACTCGACATGCACGCCGGTCAAACGGAGACGTCGACGATGCTGGTAGCGGCTCCTAATCTGGTGCATATGGATCGCGCGAAATCGCAGTCGGGAGCAGATCAGGCACGGTTGAGTGCGCTGCCGGAAGGCGTGTATACGGGGATCTGGTGGTATGCGCGCTTCCCGAATCATTATTCCGGGGATGGGTCGTTGGGCACGAAGGAGTTGGGTGAGTTCACGATGAAGAATTGGGTGGATGGGATTGCGGAAACCGTGAAAGTGATCAAGGCGGACGAGACGAGTCTGAAGCTGCAGAATGAGTTCTATGAGCAGGCGCAAAATCCGCTGGAGACGAAGCAGTAGAGGGCGGGAATGCAGATCCCTCGCTCGCTGCGCGAGCTCGTGATGACAACAATGGGCTTGGTTGGTAAGAGTGCGCGAGGCGTGTGAGAAACAAAGGCGGAAATGCAGATCCCTCGCTCGCTGCGCGAGTTCGTGATGACAACAATGGGCTTGGTTGGTAAGAGTGCGCGAGGCGTGTGACAAACAAAGGCGGGAATGCAGATCCCTCGCTCGCTGCGCGAGCTTGTGGTGACAAACAATGGGCTGGGTCGGTAAGAGTGCGCGAGGCGTGTGACAAACAAAGGCGGGAATGCAGATCCCTCGCTCGCTGCGCGAGCTCGTGATGACAAACAATGGGCTGGGCAGGTAAGAGTGCGCGAGGCGTGTGACAAACAAAGGCGGGAATGCAGATCCCTCGCTCGCTGCGCGAGCTCGTGATGACAACAATGGGCTGGGTTGGTAAGAGTGCGCCGCTCGTGATGACAAACAGAGGCGGGAATACAGATCCCTCGCTCGCTACGCGAGCTCGTGATGACAACAATGGGCTTGGTCGGTAAGAGTGCGCGAGGAGTGTGACAAACAAAGGCAAATGCAGATCCCTCGCTCGCTGCGCGAGCTCGTGATGACAAACAATGGGCTGGGTCGGTAAGAGTGCGCGAGGCGTGTGACAAACAAAGGCGGAGATGCAGATCCCTCGCTCGCTACGCGAGCTCGTGATGACAAACAATGGGCTGGGTCGGTAAGAGTGCGCGAGGAGTGTGACAAACAAAGGCGGGAATGCAGATCCCTCGCTCGCTGCGCGAGCTCGTGATGACAAACAATGGGTCCATTCCACCTCAAGCTTCCGCTGATTGCGCCGAAGTAAAAGATGCAGCTCGGAGTTATTAACTGAGGCTGCATCGTCTACTTGGCCATGTTTCTCCGTCATCTCGCCACTACGCGCAAGTCCCTGTACAAAGGGCACCAATCCCAACGGGAGGAGACGCTCATGTGGAAACCCGAGCCTGTTGATGGCTCCGCCGCTGCAAACAAGCCACAAACGTTCCGGCCAGAAGACGGGCCGAAAGCCTCGATCAATACACCCAACGCCGTGATCGGCAAGAACCTTATTATTAAAGGTGAGATTTCAGGAACGGAGCCATTGCTGATCGAAGGAACGGTGGAAGGCACCGTGAACGTCGGCGGGTGCTACGTGGGCATCGGGCCGAGCGGCAAGGTAAAAGCGACGATAAACGCGGCCGAACTGGTGGTGCGCGGCGCGGTAAATGGCAATCTGCAAGTGAGCGAGCGCCTGGAGATCCGCAGCGGTGGCTCGGTGAATGGCGACATCGTGACACGCCGGTTAAGCATTGAAGAAGGCGCTTACTTCCATGGGACGATCGACATGCAGAAACCGGAACATAAGAACGAGAAGAAGGCGCATGTCAATGAACCGGAGCCTGCGAAAGAACTGCCGCGAGCACCGGAATTGCTGCCGGTCTAGTGGGATTGGTAATCGGGTAATTGATAATCGGGTAATCGAAAGGCGGATGCCCTCGAGTCAAAAGAGTGCGCCGCCTTCATTGTTTCGTTCCAAAGAAACGCTGGTCTGCGATGCCCAGGCTTAATCCCACGGGAAAAGAGTCGGCACGCGCCTCGGCTCGAAACCATCTAGCCTACTGTCCTTCACGAGGGGCGAAATAACCGCGCCGGCACTGGATGCGCAGCTTCGCCTTCGGACAGCGGAGTTCGATGGTGCGATAGCTGCCGTCAGGGGCAAAGTTCGCCGGTTTGTAAGCAAGAGAGTACTGACTGCGCAGTGCGTCTTCTATCTGGGCGAAGGCATGCGAGAGTTCGTCAGATTCGCGCGCGCGCAGGATCTGCCCGCCGGTATACCTAGTCAGCAGTTCCAGAACTGCTTCGCCACGGGGATACTCATCGTGACTGAGGTCGTTGGTGCTAAGAGCAAAGATCGCGGTCTCGGCTCGGGCGGCGGCCTGCTGCGCGTCGGCGAGAATGCTCTTGCTGGTCGTATCCTGTCCGTCGGTGACCAGGATGAGGACCTTGCGCACAAGGCGGTCGCGAGGCTGCTCCTGCAGCTTACGGCAGGCAAAGACAATAGCATCGTAAAGTGATGTATTTCCGCCGGCGTGCATCTTCTGAACGGATGCTCCGAGGACAGTGCTGTCGTTGGTGAAGTCTTGTGCCAGCTGAACCCTTGCGTTAAAGCCAACCACGAAGGCCTGGTCGGTGGCGGGGCGCAATGATTTCTTCAGGAAAGTCGCGGCTGCCTTCTTCTCGAACTTAAAACGCTGGGTGATCGATTCGCTAAGGTCGATGACTAATCCGACGCGCAGAGGGAGGTCGCTCTCCTTCTGGAAGGCGCGAATGCTCTCCGGGGGCAGGCGGTTGTCGAAGACCTGAAGATCGGCGGCGTTCAAGTTGGTGACGAATCGTCCCTTGTTGTCAGTAACGGTGAACAACAGGCTTACCTCGTCGACGCGCTTGGAGATGGTGACTAAGCCCGCGTCGGGATCGAGGAGACGCGCGGTAACGGTGGGCGCAGGATCTTGCGCACTGAGCCGAGGGACAATGGTGAAAAGCAGGCAGGCGGTGAGCGCTGCCATAAAAACGGAGACTCGAGAGCCCAGAGAACGCATCGAGAACCTCCTGAAGATGCGCCTTGCTGCATGGTTGAGCCGGAATGTTGCGAAGAACTAGATGAACAGAGAGATGCGCCCCACTGCGCAGATTCTAGCCCGGGTTGAATGTGGAAGTTGTAAAAAGATTGTCCAAAATGAGGGGATGGCGAGCAGGAGAGAGTTGTTTGACCCCTGAATCGAGCGGGGAATGATGCTCGGGAATGATCGCGCGTGTGGGTCGGCAACAAGCGGGAGCGTGCCGGAATTGGGCGTCTATTTTGTTATAATCCGAGTTGTCCGCGTTGTTCTGCTATGTGTCGTTGCTCAAGTGGCGCTATCGTCTAGGGGTTAGGACGGAAGATTCTCAATCTTCAAACCCGGGTTCGATTCCCGGTAGCGCTACCAAAGTCCCTGCCCTATTCTCAATAGCTTAGGCCGGTCATGCGCTGCAGAATGGCGCAGGATGTACCAGTATTGGATATCGACCGCCCAGGCGCGAGCTCGAGGTCACCGTATTGGACAGGCGAAGCACAATACGGAATGGACGAGAGTAGCTGTCACCTTTTCGGCAATATTTCTGAGGAAAAGTTTCCTTCTAACTTGCATTAGAATCTGAATACTCGTGGACCCTGAGCGAACCATTACCGAAATCGAGTTGCTGGAGCGTATCTTCACGCTACCTGACAAGAGACCAATGTCAGTAGGCGATCGCGAAGCCGCGAATCGAAAGCACGATGAGATGTGCGCAAGGAATCCCTGGTTTCGTGTCTGGCAACAATTTGGATTGCCGCGCTAGGATTGACCTGGGTCGATACGCAAGCCCCGCCGGTTCGAATCCCTAAAGTGAAAGAGTAGACGCCCGTTGCCGCCGATCATCAACGCACAAAACATCTCGAAAGCCTTTGGAGCGAAACCTTTATTTCAGGATGTTTCTTTCACGATTTCGGAAGGAGATCGCATCGGGCTGATTGGGCCCAACGGCTCCGGGAAATCCACGTTGCTGCGGATCCTAGCGGGGATGGAAGAACCGGACAGAGGAGATCTGTCGATTCGCAAGCGTGTTCGCAACAGCTATGTGGAGCAGGACTCCAGGTTCGAGCCAGGCGATACAGTGCGATCTGTGGTGGAAAGGGCGCTGCAGCGTTCGGCGACGAATGGCACGGAACGCAGCACGCATTTTGAAACATTGGGGCGCGCGGGATTCGAAGATCTCGAAGCGGAAGCGGCGGCATTATCGGGTGGATGGCAGAAGCGTCTGGCGATTGTGGAGGCGCTGGTGCAGCACCCGGACGTTTTGCTGCTGGATGAGCCGACCAATCATCTGGACCTCGCTGGTATTGAGTGGCTGGAAGCATTGCTTGAGGAAGCAGCATTCGCTTGCGTCGTAGTGAGCCATGACCGCTACTTTCTGGAGAACGTGGCCACCGACATGGCGGAGCTCAGCCGGGTGTATCCCGACGGGGTGCTGCGTGTGCACGGTAATTACAGCGCCTTCCTGGAGAAGAAAGAAGAATTCCTGCATGCACAAGCCAAGCGACAGGAAGCTCTGGAGAACCTGGTTCATTCCGAGATTGAGTGGCTGCGGCGAGGAGCGAAGGCGCGTACCCGCAAGTCCAAAGCGCGGATCGATAAAGCCGGCGAACTAATGAACGACCTCGCGGACCTGAATGCCAGAACTCGAAGCGCGACCGCGCAAATTGATTTCTCGGCGACGGAGCGACAAACCAAGCGCCTGATCGAAATTCAGAACGTTACCTGCGAGATTGGGGATCGTAGGCTGTTCGAAGGGTTGAACTTCGTCATCACGGCGGGGATGCGGGTGGGCCTGGTCGGACCGAACGGAAGCGGAAAGACGAGCTTGCTGCGCCTGCTGACGGGAGAGTGGACGCCCGCAGAGGGAGAAATTCGCAGAGCCGATCGATTGCGCATCGTGTATTTCGACCAAAGTCGAACGCTCGATATGGATACGACTCTGCGCCGGGCGCTGGCTCCGGACTCGGACTCGGTGGTTTATCAGGATCGCGTGATTCACGTTGCATCCTGGGCTGCGAAATTCCTGTTCGCGAACGAACAGCTAGATCAACCGGTCGGGCGGCTTTCGGGAGGAGAACGAGCGCGCGTGCTGATTGCTCAACTGATGCTGCAGCCGGCTGACGTCCTGCTGCTGGATGAACCCACGAACGACCTCGACATTCCCACGCTGGAAATTCTGGAGGAAAGCTTGCTGGAGTTTCGCGGCTCGCTGCTGCTGGTAACCCATGACCGCTACATGCTGGATCGCGTGTCGACGATTGTGCTGGGTCTCGATGGGCAGGGCAGTGCCGACAGTTTCGCGGACTATTCGCAATGGGAATCATGGCAAGCCGAACGCAAGCCAACAGGGAAGGGACGCCGTTCGGCACCGACCTCGCCTTCGGGCGCGACTTCGGCGGAGTCCAAAAAGAAACTCTCGTATCTTGAGGCGAGGGAGTATGCCGGAATCGAGCAGCGCATTGCCGACGCGGAAAGCCTGGTGCAGCGCAAGCAAGCGGAGTTGGAAGATCCGGCGATCGCGAGTGATGGTCCGAGGCTGTTGACGGTCGATGCTGAACGGGGAGCGGCACAAACAGAGCTGGATGCACTGTATGAACGCTGGTCGGAACTCGAAGAGAAAGCGGGGATTTCCCGATCTCCGATGCCTGGCGATGTCTCGTAACGTGGTTACAGTCCTCAACGGCTTGATACAGTCCTTATTTGCGTCTGCGCAAGCTCCTTCCCTTTGACTTCCGAGCCGCTATAGTCGTTTGCGTAGTTCCAAAACAGGAATTGATTTAGGTGCAAATCGCGCGCCAGGTGGCGAAATTCATACGGCGCGTATGTCAAAGTGTGAGTGTCACCCCGATCAGGGACCAGCGCATGCAAAAACGGTACAGATCGCGCGCGAACATTGAGATAAGTAGGAACTTTGCACGTCTATTGTTCGTAGGTTGAATCATGAGGCGATTTGGCGACAACTTCGGCCAAGTTTTACGCGCCATGTGGACGCACAAACTCCGCTCATTCCTCACCATGTTCGGGATTGCATGGGGCGTGGGCTCGCTGCTGCTGCTGGTTGGACTGGGCGAGGGATTTCGCGCGGGCACCACCACGAGCATGGCAAGTTTCGGCGAAGACTTCATGCAGATCTATAACGGGCGGGTACCGGCAGTCGGACGCAGCCAGCTTTCGTCGCGCCAGTATTACCTGAACTACCAGGACTATTTGGACATTCGTAATTCGGCGTTTGTCCGCAATGCCACGCCGGTAATCTATCGCGGCGACCTGCGACTGGTGAGCGAATATGGCAGCAGCAACGGCTACGTAGACGGCGCTGAGCCGCAGTTCACCGGTATTCGTTACCAGCCGATCGATCAAGGGCGCTCGCTGAATTGGGATGATGAACGCCAGCGCCATAACGTCTGCGTAATCGGAAGCGAATTCGTGCGGATATTGTTCCCCGGCCATCCGGCGGTGGGCAGCACTCTGCTGATCAATGGGATACCGTTCCAGGTGATTGGGACGATGCAGAAGATCGGTCATGGGAACAACGCTGACCAGAACATGCGTCTGCTCATGCCGTACACCACCATGGGAATCTACTTTCCGATGCAAGGAGAAGGCAACGCGAAGGCCCTGAAGTATGTTGCCTACCAGCCGATTACGCGGGAGCAGCACGATGCGGCCAAGAAAGCTGTCCGCAGCATCGTTGCCAGAAACCACAACTTTGATCCTGAGACACCAGATGCATTCGACGATTGGGATTCCATCGAAAGCGCCGAGATGATGGGGAAAATCTCCGACGCGATGGATACGTTCCTAGGAGCCGTGGGTCTAGTGACACTCGGTCTGGGCGCAATCGGAGTGATCAACATCATGTTGATATCGGTAACGGAGCGCACGCGCGAGATTGGTCTTCGCAAAGCTTTGGGCGCCACCAATCGCAGCATCCTGCTGCAGTTCTTTATGGAAGGACTGATGCTGACCGGGATCAGCGGTGGCATTGGTGTGGCGGCAGCCTATATAGCCACCCTGCTTTTTGGGCTTCTGCCGCCGATGGATGGATTTGAACTGCCCCATATCTACCCAGCGACAGCTGCGCTCGCCATCGTGAGCCTTGCCTTGGCGGGCATTATCGCTGGACTCTATCCGGCGCGGCGGGCGGCCATGCTCCAGCCGGTGGAAGCCCTTCGTCAGGAGTAGGAAATGAGCCAGGCGAAAGATGTCATCTCGGAAGCTTACGTATCCCTGAAGCATAACCGTAGGCGAACTGCCCTGACCATGTTGGGTATGGCGTGGGGAATCGCGACGGTAGTGCTGTTACTCGCCTATGGCACGGGCTTCTCACAGGCTATCGTCAACATATTCAGAAGCTATGCCAGCATGCAGGCGATGGGCATTGCGGGCGGGCGCACGTCGATGCAGGCCGGAGGAAACAAGGCGGGTACCAGTATCCGGTTAACCAAGGATGACATTGATCGCGTGGTGGTGAATGTGCCGGAAGTGACGCGCATAACTCCCGAATCGTTTTACAGCGGGCTAGTCAGCTACGAGGGGCGTTCTTATACCTGGGACATTCACGGGGGCAATCCCAACCTGCAGGAGATTCAGAACTTGCAGCTGGAAGCAGGCCGCTTCTACAGCGCTGAGGATATGCAGCTGCGCGCGAGGGTTTGCGTGCTGGGATCGGAGTCGAAGGAAAAGCTATTTTCCGGGCGCTTCCCACTGGGCGAGAAGATTCGTATCAGTGGCATTCCCTACGAAGTGATCGGTGTGCTTAAGGCCAGGCCTCAGGAAGGAAACGAGAACAGTATCAACCGCGTCCTCTACATCCCTCTTCCGGCGATGAGCGACTTTCGCAATACGTACTACATCGACATGATCTGGCTGGATTTTCTCGGCTACAACTATGGGGGCGTCGAAAAAGCGGTTCGCAGCACGCTGGCAGTGCAACACAATTTCCGTTCCGACGATAAGCGGGCTCTGTTCGTCTTCAGCATGATGGAGCAGCTTTCGCAGTTCCGCATCATTACGATGGCTCTGCAGGTATTGCTCGCGTTCATTGGGACGCTGACTCTTGGCATCGGCGGCGTGGGACTGATGAACATCATGCTGGTGAGCGTTACGCAGCGAACGCGCGAGATTGGGGTGGAGAAGGCGCTGGGCGCCCGCCGCTTCGACATCCTCGTGCAGTTCTTATCCGAGGCGCTGGCGATTACCTTCATGGGCGGGCTGTTAGGCATAGTGTTCGCCTATGTCATTTCGATCTCGGTGGGAAACCTGACGTTCTATAGCGCGCTCGCGAAGCACGGAGAGGCAGGCGACATTCGACTCATCATTTCACCGGTCAGCGTGGCGGTCGCAACCGGGATTCTGGCCCTGGTGGGACTTGTCAGCGGAATGATTCCGGCAATACGCGCGTCCCGTCTGGATCCGATTGAGGCGTTGCGCTACGAATAGGGCGGCGCCTTGCCACATTGGCTTGGAACTTCAAGCGTAGTTAACTTTTTTACGGCCGCTCTACTATTTCTGATACCCCGCGGTTCTCCTAACAGCCGTGAGCTTCCTACACTGCGTGTTTTCACAGAATACGCTTGTCCTAATTGCGAGTTGGCAAAAGAGAGAACGTCGAAGTAGTTGCAGCTAGTTGCAGTTTCTGTGTAGGAAACTTTCTTCGCCTGACCAGCATTGCACGCCAACTCCTTCCGTCAGAACGCACGGTTTTTGGATGTTGACGTGCATCGCCTTACATTCCACTCAGTACAACTCAGGAAGCTAGAGGTATTCCCAAAGGAGGAATAATGGTTCGTTTTCAAACGGCTCCAGTTGTTGTGATCCTGTTGTTGTCATGTGCTGTTATCTCTCGTGCCGATAGTATCGTTTATAGCAATTTCGGCCCGGGTGATACGTATCAACAAAACGTAGGCTGGTCATTAACGGGCCCTAATACCCAATATGGAAGCCAGGATGTTGCGGCTTCTTTTGTCGCAGGAGCGGACTACGACCTCACAGAAGTAGACTTAGCTCTCGCGTACGTCTCTGGAGTGAACTCTTTTGTCGTGAATTTGGTGACTGACAACGGGGGGCTCCCGTCTCCCACAGTGCTCGATACGTGGACTCTAACCAACGTCGGCACAGCTGAGTCAGTTTATGCTTTGAGCGGGAACGCGGTCATGCTCAACGCGGGTTCGCAATATTGGGTGGAAGTTCTGTCCGGGGACGACACTTGGGGCGCCTGGTTTCTTAACTCAACTGCCGCGACCGGCTCTGGATTCTCCGGCGACGGGTCTAATTGGTTCGTTATCCCCGATCAACCGAGTGGAGTATTCCGAGTGACGGGCACTGAAGTTACTTCAGTTCCGGAACCGGCAACCTTCTTGATGCTCGGAACAGGCCTGGCAGGAATTGCGGGTGCGATTCGACGCAAATTGTAAAGCTACAGAACCACCGGTTGTCAGGGCCGCTTCATCGCGGCCCTTTTATCGCACACGATGAGGCAACCGTTGTCTATTGAGAGAATAATCGCGGGAGAGGGCCAAGGGTTATCGCTCCCCTCGCATCAGAGTCACTCATTCGCTTTCGCGTCACCCCATTCCGTTCTGCGCGTCTTTGACAAAGCGCGTCGCGCCTGCCTACACTGCTGAAAATCCTAAGTAGAAGAAGAGGGGTGCGCAGGTCTGTCCTGTAGTTCGGGACAGAGATGAGGAACTCAAAGCAGGGTCTCGATACCAGCGGGGGCGATGGCGATTGATGGTCCGCTTGCAAGGTTGATGTTGTGTCACGAAACCAGCTTATCGATTGAAAGCGGAGAGATCTGACATGAGAGTGTTGTCCTGCTGTGCCATTGCAACCCTGTTCCTTTCCTTAATCGCATGCGGAGGAGGTGATAGTGGCGGAGGCGGCTCGCCCGGCCTCGTCTCGGTTGCGTTCAGTCCGCAGCCTCCTGCCTCGGTGACCGCCGGCTCCAGCACGAGTATCGTCGCAGTCGTCACGAATGATACGAGCAACAGCGGGGTGCAGTGGACGGTTACTTGCGCAGGCTCGAATTGCGGGAGCATTAACCCGTCCACTACGGCGAGCGGTTCAGCGACAACATACACGGCTCCCGCGACTGCGCCGAGTCCGAATACGGTTACGGTAACTGCGACGTCAATCGCGAACAGTAGCGCCAGTGTCTCGGCGACCATCGCGATTGGGACGGCAGCGGCGGTCCTGGCCGACGGAAAGTACGTATTTCATGCCAGCGGGCAGGATATTAATGACAGTACTTATTTTGTAGCCGGCGTTTTCGTAGTGCAGGGAGGAGCGATTACCGGTGGAGAGCAGGACTTCAGCGACCTGTTTACAGAACAGACGAATACGTTGAATGCGGCCAATTGCCGTTTGACGACAACGCAGGATGGCAACCTCCAGTTAGTCCTCGATACGGGCAACACGAGCATCGGAGTAAATGGCCTGGAGACGTTTACGGGAACGGCTGTTTCCAGTTCACGCGTGCTGATCTCCCAATTCGATCTCTCGGCGGCGGGTAGTGGCTCGATCGATCTGCAGACGAGCGCGACTACGCCGAACGGTGGATATGTGTTCACGCTTTCCGGTCTCGATGCGAGCCAGTCGCCGCTTGGGATTGGAGGTGTGCTCAACTTCAGCGCGAGCACTCTCGCAACGACGGGCAGCGTCTTCGATGTGAATGGAAACAACATACTGCTGCAGGGGCAGACATTCAGTTCAGGCTCAGTGACCGCCCCTGACACCTTCGGGCGCGTAATTTTCAGCCTGAAGCCGAGCCCTGCGCAGGTTACGCCGATCAGCGCTGCCGGCTACATCATCAATGCGAATCGCATTCAACTCATCGAAATCGCGGACGCGCTCAACGGGACAACAGCAGGTATCGCGCTGGGGCAGGGCTCGAATGCCGGCGCGTTCACCGCTGCCAGCCTTGTGAGCAGCAGCTACGTGTTCAGGGGCGCCGGAGAAGATATCAATCTGAATCCGATACAACTGGCTGGGGCACTGAACTTCGGGACTGGTGGCGCAGTCACAGGCAGCCTTTCGCTGAACGAGGGAGCGAGCCAGGTTGCAAATGCCACCATCACCTCCGCGACGTACACGGTGGATCCAACCGGGCGCGTCACTGTCAGCAGCGTGATCTTTGGCCAGCCAGTTACGTTCGCTTTCCAATTTTACCTGGACGGAAGCGGGAACGCGCTGGAACTCGGCATCGATAACTTCGAGGTTAGCGGAGGAACGGCATATCTGCAAAATTTGGCGAGTGCTGCTTTTGCGGGTTCGTATGGCATGAGCGCCACTGGAATCGCGGGCGTGAGCCCGGAGCCAGTCTGGGCCGCCGCCGGTCCGGTGAAGGTGACGTCGGGAGCCCTCTCGGGCTTCAGTGATTACAACGTGGTTACCGGGACACCGACTACGAACGTCGCATTGAGCGGAACTGCGAGCGGTACGCCAGGCGTGCTGAATGGGACGATAACGGGTTTGAATGCGACGTCTTCGGCGACTCCGGGAAATTACGTGTACTACATGGTGGACAGTACGAGGGTGATCGGAATCGAAGTCGATAATCTTCAGTTGGGGCTGATCACGTTTGAGGCCGCCAGCAATTGAACTGATTCGCGAAGGGCACATTTTGTGCGTCCTTCGTGATCGTATGCCGTTCGCTCGATCCTTTGACAAACGGCATAAGCATGCCTAGACTGCGTCCGAAGTGAGTGGAGGAAGCTGTGGCAGACGCGTCCAAAAGTAATCCTGGAGTTGGCGAAGACGCTCGGGTGCAGAAGGCGATTGCAGAATTTGCTTCGCTCCTGGTTCCCGGCGAGTCGATTGAAGCCTATGCGGTTCAGCGCAGATTGTTTGCGCTTTTCCACCGCCGTACGCTGATCTGCGCCACTTCCGGGCGCTTTATTGGGATGTCGCGAGGACTGTTCGGAGGATTCAATCCGGAGACGGTTCGATGGCAGGACATCAAGGATGTAGAGATCAAAGTACGTGTTTTTGGCGCCGATCTGACCATTGCGGCGTTGTCGAGCCCTGACCTGGCTGTCGCCGGTCAGACAAGAGTTCTCAGTTTTCCCGGGCTGCGCAAAGAGCAGGCAGAAGCCGTGTATCGAATTTGCCAGGCGCAGGAGCAGGCATGGCGAGAGAAACGCCGCATCCGCGAACTGGAAGAGCTACGCGCGAAGTCCGGGGGCATTCAACTGGGAGCGGCCGCAGGGGCCGGTGGTGGCGCAAACGCGTCGAGTAGTGATGGCGCCGCGACACGACTCGAACAGGCGAAGGAAATGTTCGAGAAAGGCCTGATTACAGACTCCGAGTACGAATCACTCAAAGCCCGCATTGTGGGAAATCTGTAGCGGCACATTGAGCCTGAAGCAGCATCCAAGCTTCTGTGAATCTGAGACACGGAATCCAGCTGATGTGCGCGTTTGTAGCGTTGAGTGCATTTCCACAGACTCCTGCGGCGCCCCCCAAGCAGGTCTACACGTGGGAGCGAATCAGCTTTGACTGCCAGGACGGCGGGACTGCATACGTTTTTACCAGCGTGTTTCCGTATTGCCAGGTCGACACAACTCCACAAGACGTGGTGCGCGCGCAGATGGCGAAGGTGAGAGATGCGGCAGTGCAGGCCTGCTCGAGTCCCACTCTCGATGTGATGATCAACGGGCGCGATCATTCGGATCCGCAAAGCGCAGAGCAAGATCGAGCGCGTGAAATGGACGGGTCCTCCAGATCGGGGACCAGCGCCGCCACAGCACAAATCACGAATGATGTGTATTCGACGCGCTGCGCACCGGCAACGCCCGCTCCCTGATTCCCAGCTCCATTCCTTGTTTCTTCTGCTAGCATTTCTGCGCTATGAGAAAGCTGGAATTTTCTGCGCTCGTTTTCCTGTTACTGCTCGTCGGCGCGCTTAGCGCGCAGACCCAGCCGCACGTTGTCGTTTTGCATGCAGCGCGGCTATTCGACGTCGAAGGTGGAAAGATTGTCACGCCCGGGGAAGTGCTAGTCGAGGGCGAACGCATCGTAGCGGCAGGCACGAGTGTTGCGCGTCCCGCGGGAGCGGAAGTCATCGACCTGGGCGACACGACGCTGATGCCCGGCCTGATCGACGCGCACATACATCTGTTCCTGCACCCCGGCGCGGAGGATTTGCAGACCGTAGAAGAGTCGGTGCCGCAGCGCACGATCGTCGCGACACTGGCGGCAAAGGCGGATTTGATGGCGGGCTTTACCGCCGAGCGTGACATGGGCACCGAAGGCGCGGGATCGGCAGATACAGCGGTGCGCGATGCGATTAATTCCGGGCAGATCCCCGGGCCGCGGCTGCGCATCAGCGGGAATGCCATCGACATTCTGGGCGGCCATGAAGATGCGAATAAGTTCAATCCTGCGCAGCATGTGCTTTCGAATGCGACCTATGCCAACAACGCTGAGCAACTGGTGGAAGCGATCCGCGGGCAGGTGAAGGAAGGCGCCGACTTCATCAAGATTTACGAGACGGGGAAAGACACGCTGGTGGACGGGAGGCTCTCGACTCCGTATCAGTACACCGAAGCGCAACTCGCGGCGGCGGTGGAGGAGACGGCGCGAACCGGAAGACGCGTCGCGGTGCATGCCACTGGTGAACCGGGCACGCTCTATGCGGTTCAGGCAGGAGTGGAGTCGGTCGACCATGCGTATCAACTCAGCGACGAAACGATGAAGCTGATGCGAGAGAAGAAAATTCCTGCGGTACCGACGTTCGCGATTACGGAGTACTTCGCCGATCATGCGGAGACGCCAGCGGCTGCGAAGCGTGAGCGGGATTTGCAGGCGCTGCACGCGCAGGAATTCAAGAAGCAGCTGGCCGCGGGAGTGCCGATGGCGGTGGGATCGGATGTTGGGCCGTTTCCGCACGGGACGCAGGGGCGGGAGTTTGAGCTGATGGTGGAGTACGGAATGAATCCGGTGGCGGTGCTGCAGGCGGACCTCATCAATGGTGCAAAGCTGTTGGGATGGGATGGGCAGATCGGTGCGTTAAAGCCGGGATATTTCGCGGACGTGATCGCCGTGCCAGGTGATCCGACGAAGGAGGTCGGCGTACTCAAGCGCGTGAGCTTCGTGATGAAGAATGGCGTGGTGTATCGGAGATAGAAAAAAGGCGCGGACCGAAGTCCGCGCCAAGTAGTTGCCAAGTGGATCAGAAGCTCAACTTGATTTGCGATTGCAGCACACGTGGTGAGGCGTCGGCGCCAAGGCCAGAGCCGTAGATGGACGTCGGAGGACTGACCGTGGTTACGATCGAACCAAATTGCGACGAAGCAACGTCACCCACGGGTTGATCGAAGTTCGGGTGATTAAAGAGGTTGTACGCAGTTGCGCCGACCGTGAACTGGAGTCTTTCCTTAACCTTGAAGTTCTTGAAGATGGAGAGATCCGTATCTAAAGAAGTTTGGTCCTCGCGCCTGATTTCTTTGTTGATTCCCGAAACCGGTTGGCGAGGCGACAAAGTTGCTGGTAAGCGTCGTGCACGTTCCATTGGCTGGGTTTGCAAACTGCGAACCGCAGCTGTTGTTCACCAAATTGCCAGTCTGATTAGCGAAAATACCGCCAAAGAGATTTGTACCTCCATATCCAAACCCCGCAAGAGCGCCTCCTGTTCCGGTATCGACGACCGTGAATGGGGTCCCGCTGTGGGCGAAGATGGTTCCAGCAATCGTCCAGTCGCCTAACCATCGACCCGCCTTATTGCTCAACAGACTCTTTGGAGTGGTGTAGACATAGTTGGCGCTGAAGTAGTGACGGATGTCGTAATCCGCATTGCCATACATGTTCTGTCGTATGTTGAATGGATTTTGAGGATTGGTAATGCTCGCGTTCGACAACAAGTTAAACGGCGTTCCCGCTTGCCCCGAGTTGGAAGCAAAATCCAACGCATGGCTCCAGGTGTAGTTGAACTGGAACTGGAACGAGGAGAAGCGCCGCAGGAAGGAAGCGGTCAGGCCGTTATAGTTCGAAGTGTAGCCGGAGGAGATTTCAGTTACGGTCAGGAACCGCGGATCGATCGGTGCCGTCGGAAGCCCCGTAAAGGACGTGATTCCGAGTGTTGAGAAGCAATCTGGACTTCCAGTCGGGGCAGTGATGGCGGCCGTCGGACCGCAGTAAGCGTTTTGGCCAGTATTGTTGACCGTTTCCCAGATACCATGATTTCCCGCATATCTGAGGGTTAGGGCTGTGTTGTTGCCGAATCCCTTCTCAACTTGCAGGTTCCACTCCTGGAATCTCGGCGGATGTTGCCCGGACGCGGCGTTGAAGAAATTCGGAACGCTGAAGGGTGAGCCGGTTGCATTGGTTACCGCCGCATTCAGGGCGTTGAAATTTGCGCCATTGTTAAACCCGTTCGTAAACGCCGTGGCCCCAGCCGCCGCAGCTGCTCCCGCGTTGCCTGGCGTCGCAGGGGCAAATGGCAGTCCCGCAATGGTGAACGAAGGATCATTGGGAAGGTTGTTGATCAATCCGGGGAAACTGTCGGTGAACGACGCCGGCAAGATCGCAGCGAAGAGGCCAAACCCGCCGCTGATCACAAGGTTTGCACCCGTTCCGAAAGGACTGAGGTTAAACCCGAAGCGCGGCTGAACTTGCCATGGATGATAATCGGGCAAAGCGAGATTCTGTCCCTGGGCGATTGATGCGTTGTAGGGGATGTTGACATCGTGCGCGACGTCGAGAAAGTTGTTGTTGAAGCGGCTGAAGCAGTTGGTGGTGCAGCTCGGATTCGAATAGCGATCCGCGCGAACCGCAAAAGTCAGACTCAGGTTGCTTTTAACGCGCCAGGTATCCTGGCCATAGAAACCCAAGTCATAGAGGTTGACGGGCTGTTCGAGCCGGGTGGGGAAGGACTGAGTGTAGGTGGTGCCACGTCCATTAAAGAAATCCGTCAGCGTTTCGGTTCCCACCAACGGCAGCGTTCCCTGGCCCGGACCATGGGTCGTGATGTCATAGCGGGCAAAGTTAAATCCAGCCTTGATGGAGTGATTCCCTCGCACGTGGTTCACATCGTCTACAAAGCCCCATTGCGTGACGTTGCGACCCTGCGGCGTTGCAAATGGCAATTGGTAGCCGGAACCTATGGAATACAGCGTACTTCCGCTGAAGCTGATCTGCGCGGGCTGAACAGCAAGGGCAGCAGCCTGGTTAGGGTTCTGGAATATCGCGCTGTACCACTGGCCGGTGGCGTTGAACGAATTTGTGGTGTTTACGCCGAAGTTATGCACCCACTGCAGTTGACCTTCGTACTGAGGCTGATCGCTGTTGACGTCGAACATCGGCGTCAAGGGGTCAGTGTAAGTAGCCTGAAGTCCGTGATCGGTTCGGAAGTGGATGAAGGCTCTGTCATTGGGGCCAAAGTTCTGGTCGAGACGGCCGGTCACCAGCCACTCGTGCGTGTTTGCAGTGAGGGATGAGTTGTAGTGCAGTGCGCAGGGATTGCCAGCGCCGAAGCCCAGGGTACCGGTGAAGTCCGCGCATCCACCATTCTGCAGCGTGTTCGTAGCGGTATTGGAGCCGGGCGCGTGGTTGTAAATGTTGAACATGCTCTGATAGAGGGGAAGCGCGGTGGGCTGCGCGCTCGCTATATTGGAGAGCACCGCCGATTGAAATCCCGCAGTCGGTACATTCACGCTGGTCGACACTGGTACGAGAAGGTAGAGGCCTTCGGTGTCCACAAAGAAGAATGTTTTGTCTTTTTTGATGGGTCCGCCGAATGAGGCCTGCCACATGTTGTCGTTGACGAAGGGCCGCGGCGTGACCGGCTCGTTCTGCTTGTTGAAATAGTTGTTGGCATTCACGTAGCTGCCATTCCAGCGCCAGCTGGCGTTCCCGTGAAACTGATTCGTGCCGCTTTTACTTACGTAATTGACATTCGCTCCCGGCATTGAATACTCGCCGGAGTATCCATTGCTAACGACGCTGGTTTCATTGATGTCGTTCTGCCCGAGAAGAATATTGGTCGCGCCGGAATTGTTAAGGCTAAGGAACGGATCATTTTCCGGCATGCTGTTGTAGGTGAAATTATTGGCGTTTGCGGGCACGCCATTGCTGGAGAAATTACCCAGCCCACCCTGGTTGTTCATGACCACGCCGGGTGCCGTTTGCGCGATGTAGCTCAAGTCTCCGCCGCCATTGGGCACATATTGAATCTGCTCGTTCGACATGGTCGTGGTGACATCGGGCACGCTGGTCTGCAAGACTCCGCCCTCTGCCGTTACAGTGACCGTTTGATTTGCCGATTCCACTCCCAACTTTGTGTCTTGTGTCGTGACCTGCCCCACCGCGACCTGAACGGTACGCGAAGTCGTGACGTAGTTCGGAGCACTATAAGTAAGGGTGTAGCTTCCTGGAGTCAGAAGGGCAAAGTTGTATGCTCCCGTGCCGGTTGTCTTGCGCGTCTGAGTTGCACCCGTATCCACGCTTTTCAACTCGACGTTCGCATTGGGGATTACGGCGCCGCTGGGATCGGTAACGGTGCCGCGGAGACCGCCTTGCGTCAAGCTCTGCGCCGACGCATAGGGAATCACGATGACAAAGGCAATGACGATGATTAGCAAGGTGAACAGAAGGCATGAGCGAAATCGCATAGACTCTTCTCCCGGGCCAAACTAAACGTCGCTCCTGCCGCAGCTGATCGCAAAGCTCCGGACATGGGATAACAGTTCGGCCGATAGTTCGGACAAAGACCAACTCTGCATTGGTTTTTAGCCATTCGGCGTAATGCAAATTTGGAGCCGTTGCCGATACCTAAGGCGATTGCCTGATTTCAATCACTTGAAACGAGAAGATTGAGAGCACCGTATGGAAACCAGTAGTTGGGCAGCGAAAGGATCAAGCGTGAAATTGGCAAATGGCCTTCCGAAGCGAATATTTGTTTCTCGAGGCAGGGCAATAACCATCTGACAGCAAACAGAATCCAGGAGCACAGGATTTGCACAATATGGAAGGCGGCAACTCTCGTGACACGACCTAGACAATATTTGCGGGATGCTGCCGAAAATGAGGTGGGACGAAGTGAAAACCCCGGTGTTTTCGCGCACCGGGGTTACATTTCGTTACGTGAGATACAGGTCAGAACTGCCGTGCAATGGTGCCTGTGAGAATACGGTTTCCATCCGACTCGAACAACAGCGCGTTGTTCGTGTCGAGGATATAAATAATGACAGTACCATTGGCCAGAACCGGAGAAGAAGACAGAAACGTCGCGGTGCCCCGTCCGGTATCGAGAGCCACCGAGAAAGCGCCGATCTGCAACACGTCTCTGACGGTCACGCCGGTGCTGTCGGCAGTATCCAGAGTTCCAGAGAGAGCTCCCTGGTGAGTAATCACCAGATTGCCGGTAAGTACTTCGGGAGTAGTGGCTGTTGACTCGTATCCCGTCATTCCCAAGGCAAGATTGCCTGCGAGCGAAAACACGCTCGGCGAAGTGAGCGTTTGCTGCAGGGCCAGGCCCTCGGCAATGTTGCCGCCATCGGTTTCCAGCATCACAAACCCGCCATCGCTTCTCGGATACAGGACGAATTGCGAGGCAGTTCCATTTCCTATCGTCCACGTTGCTGTGGTGCGGCCTGAGACCGTGTCCGTGACCAGATAGGAGCCATTGGTATCGAAGACAGTCTGACTGACTCCGTCGATGAGACGGTTGGTAATTCCCGAGCTGCCGTTCATGGTAAACAGTCCGCCGATTGCGTAAACGGCTCCCGACTTGAATCCACTGAGCGTGAAGGCCAACTTTTCATTGAAGCTGGACGCAGAGAACGGTCCGGCGGCCTGCTGATACAACTCGCCTCCCGCCAGTTGGACGCCATCCGTTTCAACCAATTGCATATGGGTGCTGTCGATCTGGTAGTAAGTGAAAGTCTGGCTTCCGAAGGTAGTGGAGAAACTGATCGTGCCGCGACCAGTGCTGGAAGGGGCGGTATAGGTGCCTGTGCCAGTCAGGTTCGAACTCACGCCCGAATTGGTGGCAGCGTCGAGGACGGCACCGGTGACGCTCGCAGTTCCGTCAGTGGTAAGACTGCCGGCCATCATGAATGGACTTGCAGGGCTCGCGGTAGTCACGCCGACCAGGTTCAAGGCGTATCCCCCTTTGATCGCCGTCGTGGCAGAGGCTTGCTGCAGCTCCATCACGCCCATCGCGGTCACGCCATTTGCGGTAAGCCGCGCAAGGAAGGTTTTCGCGTGAGTGGCAACAGAGAATTGCCAGGCGATCGTACCCTGACTGGTCTCCACAAGAGCCGAGCCACGTCCGTCGGTGGCAACCTGATAGGTGCCGCCGGTGATGGTGATTGGGCCAGCGCCGGTTCCGCTCTGATCAAGCGTGCCGCCGAGGATGTTGCCGACTCCGTCAAAGGTGATCACGCCCGCTTCGGCTGAGAATCCGGTCACAGCGTCGCTCGCGACTCCGAAAACGTAAGTGCCTGCGAGGAGGGCAGGAGAAATCTGGATGGTGACGGTGGTGTTCGCGGGAAGGGCGCTGCCATCCGCCATGGTTGCGGTCACGACGACCGTTCCGCCGGGAGGTGGCGCGAGCGGCGCGTTATATACGCCATCCGACGTGATGGTTCCGCAATCAGTCGCGGTCTGACTAGCGCAAGTGACACTCCAACTTGGTTTGACCGGTTGCTGCAGGGACGTTGCGGTAAATACCTGTTGCGACCCGGCAGTCAGCGATACGCCAGTAGGTGAAATCACGAGCGTGGGCGGCGTGATCTGAACGTTGGCGTTAGCAGTCTTGGTGGAATCCGCTTCCGAAATTGCGGTAACCGTGACACTTGGACTGGAGGGAACCGAACTGGGAGCGGTGTACAGTCCGCCGGTTCCGATGGTGCCCACGGTTGAATTACCTCCGGCTACGCCATTCACTTGCCAGGTGACAGCTGTGTTCGTCGAGAAAGTTACGACCGCGGTGAACTGTTGAGTCGCGGTTACGGCAACGAGCACGTTGTTCGGTGAGACGGAGATGGGATTGGCAATGGTGACGGTAGCCGACGCACTCTTGGTGGTACTCGCGGCGGGGACGGCTGTGATGGTGACAGCGCCCGACCCTGGAATCGTGGTGGGAGCGGTATACAAACCGGTGGTGGAGATGGTGCCGTCGGTCGCGTTGCCGCCGACCACGCTATCCACTTGCCATGTAACCGTGGAATCACTGGCGTTGCTGACGTTTGCCGTAAACTGCTGCGTCGCACCGGGCGGAACAGTAGCAGTGGTAGGCGTAATCGAAACCGAGACGCTTCCTCCGCCGCAAGCAGTCGCCAGCGCGGCGAGAACAATCACAATGGCCAGAGCCAATTGCTTCACGATATCTCCTGTATTAAAGCCATGGCCGCGAACCGACGCGCATCGCGACACCGATGGATGCGCGAATTCCGGCTGCGTTCGTGCCGAGGCTTGAACGGCCACACAAAGCCGCAGACTGCGACGCTGGATGCACACGCACATGCGCCGGCTACTGCGTTACGGTCAACGTGGCCACTTGACTGGTCATTCCGCTTGCACTTGCAGTAATCATCACCGTGCCTGGAGCCAGTCCTGTTGCAAGTCCGTTCGCGTCTATGCTGGCGACACCACCGAAAGTGTTGTGCCATGTGAACTGCGCCTGGGTTACGGCATTGCCGCTGGCATCGGTGGCCGAAGCCGTAAATTGCTGAGTCTGGCCAACTTTAATGGTGGCACTGAGGGGCGTAAGCGTGACGCTTGCGATCGCCGGATTCACGGTAAGGGTCGCGGCGGTGCTGGTGACACCCGCATCGGACGCAGTGATCTGCGAACTGCCGGCAGCGACGCCGGTGGCTACGCCAGCAGATGTAATGGTAGCGACGCCGGTGCTACTGCTCGCCCAAGTGAAAGTCTGGGCAGTCACGGTTTGACCGTTGGAATCGAGTGCGGTCGCAGTGAATGTCTGACTGCCGTTTACGCTTACGGAACCGGAAGTGGGCGATACGGTGATCGACGCAACCGTAGCCGAACTGGAAGACCCTCCGCCGCACGCTTGCAGAAGAACTGCAGTCAACAATAAGAATAAAAAGCTAACTTTGCGCACCGGAACAGATACGAGATTCTTCAACCCAAGCATGTACGAAGAACGAGCTCGAACGCTCATTTAAACTCCTGCGTTGTACTTTGAACGATTGTAAACACAACGTTGAAACAATAGTTTTTAAAAATGACGCTGTAAACTTTTCAGCCGGATTGACGTCCATAACGTGCGCAAAGATTACAAGGGCATACGAAGCGTCGGACCGGCCGGCCGACGAGGCGAAATGCGCATTTCGGCCGGAATCGCTATAATCGACCGCGCTATAATAAGGCGCTCCTGGAAAAATCACGCGAGCTGACACAACCCAACGTGAGTTCCCGTGTTAAGTTCAAGGTTCTGAGTCCAGTGTCAACCGCTCCTGAGCAATTTAACAATTTGTATTCGGTGGTGAGCTGTTGATCCTGGGATCCAGCCAGTTCTTGTGTCATGGGGGAGAAGTGCAGCTCCAGATATCGCGCTCGCAATTATTTTTCACCAATCACGTTGTAAACAGGTTCGCCGGATTTTGCGGAAGCCGAACTCGGGTGTCGCCGCGTCAAATTCTTCGAGCATCTACGCTCACAGTGGCCGCGATGCTGATGCTCTCGACCCTTTTTCTAACGGGATGCGGAGGCGGTAACTCCAGCAGCAATACTATCACCGTCACCGTTTCGCCTACGACGGCAACGTTGAGCGCTTCCCAGACGACTTCCTTTACGGCGAGCGTCACCAACACGTCGAACACAGCGGTGACGTGGCTCGTCAACGGGATCGCGAACGGCAATGCCACGTACGGAACGATTACCGCCAGCGGTACCTACACTGCGCCGGCGACCGTCACTTCGACCGTGACGGAGACGATTACCGCGACCTCGCAGGCGGACACGACAAAATCGGGAACAGCGTCCGTGACCTTGACCCCGAACGCGACGGCTAGCGCACAGTATGTAACCGTATCGCCGACGTTTGTGACTCTGCCCTCGGGTGGGCAGGAGACCTTCGCTGCCGCGGTAAACTCGGCTCCGGTGACGGTGACCTGGAAGATTTCCTGTAAGGCGACTTTCAGCGGTGATTGCGGGATGATCGATTCCAACGGCGTCTACAACGCGCCGCTGGCCCCGCCTCCCGGTGGCACAGTTACGGTTACAGCGACCAGCACGGACAACAGCGCAAATCCAGGCTTCGCCACAATTTCAATACAGTATTCGAACGGCTCACTTGCCGGACAGTACGCGTTTACCTTCTCCGGTGAAAACGGATCGGTTCCGGTTGCGGCGGTGGGGAGCATCAGTCTGGATGGGTCCGGGAATATCACCGGTGGAGCCGAAGATATCGCCAACGGTGGCATAACCAGCATCACGATCACGGGCGGTACCTATCATCTGGGCACCGACGGCCGCGGCACTGCGTCGATTCAGACGTCGAGCGGCACCAGCACCTGGCAGTTCGTCGTCGAGAGCCACAGTCGTTTGTTCGCGGTCACGAGCGATACGACCAGCGGCACCATGGTGGGGACTCTCGATTTGCAGGATCCGACGCAATTCAGCGCGGCTGCGATTACGGGTAACTACGCTCTGCTGCTGACGTCGCCGGTCACAAGCTCGGGCGGATCGGCAGTTGCACAGATCGGAGCGGTTACAGCCGACGGCGCTGGGAATATCCCTTCCGGACTGCAGGATGTGAACATATCGACCGGAGCGCAGCCTTCACTGGCAGTTACCGGAACGTACGTTGCGCCCTCAGCAACCACCGGACGTGGAACGCTGACGCTGTCGAGTTCTTTCGGCGCTCAAACGTTCACGTACTACATGGTGGATGGAACGACTCTCAAGCTACTCGAGCAGAGCGCAGCGCGAGCGTCTTCAGGGCAATTGGCAAAACAGGCAACGGGACCGTTTACGGTTGCGAACGTCAAAGGGAAATTTGCGACTGCGATTTTAGGATCCACCACCAGCGGCCCTGGAACTTTTGGGGCGCAATTCGCGCTTGATGGCGCCGGCGCCGTTACGGGGACGGCCGACTCCAACCTGAACGGCAACGTGCTGAGTGATATTGCGGTGACGGGTACTTACACCGTCAGCGACGCAACTACAGGACGCACCGTGGTCACCATGACCGGCGGTGGAAACACCTATAGCTTCGTGGTCTACCCGGCGGACAATCAAAATCTCTACATCGAAGAGACGGACACCTTGATTGCTGCGGGCACCGCCTACGCGCAACAGACGTTTGTGGTCAACGTCGCTTCGCTCGGCGGAAACTTCGCGGCCCGGCTGTCTGGTATCAGTTTCGTGAATGGCAGCGGATTCGAAGCCGGATCGGGCCAGTTGATTCTGAACGGAGGCAGCGCGATCACCGGGACGCTTGACCTGAACCTGAACAACAACCTCGCTCCCAGCACGCCACTGAGCGGAATGTACCTTGTCGATCAAACTGGGAGGGTAACGATGTCGGTGAAGACTTCGTCTGCGCTATTCACCACCTCGACGCTGGTTCTTTACCCGATCGATCAGACGCATTTCCTGCTGGTCGAAGCGGACTCAAACCGTGTGTTGACGGCGCTGGCAGAAGGGCAGTTCTAGCACACCGCTTCACGTTTTCACCTGCAAGCCCGGGCCGCAAGGTCCGGGCGCACTTCCGCGATCTCGAAGGACACTCACGGGACGTAGGCACCTCCGATTCATGGCAGCCTAAGTAAATCAGGCCTCGGGATGATCTGTGCGGGCTTCGGTTTCTCGCTTCTTCTGAAGGCTTACTTCGAGGTCATGCGATGCTAACTCGCGTTATGATCTCCGCTGCGAAACGCAGACGCACTTTGCGCTGTCCAATCAGTGTTGTTACGTTTTGAACCATTCGTGACGCCTGACTGATTGAGTTAAATCGGTATCGGTCAATGTCATAATTGCGCGGGAGCGCATCCTAATCGCTCTAGAGACGGTTCGTTCTGGTATAGAACAGGCGCCGTCTATTCCCTCGGCCTCGGCAAATCGGCTCCAGTCGTTCACGGCATATTCACTTATCGTTCATCGCTTATTAACAATAGTTCACTACGATTCGCTCGAAGCAACTTACATCTGTAAACACAACCGGGACATCAGAAGCCCAACGATTTCAATTGTTTCAGGAGAGGCAATGAAACGACCTACAGCTCTAGCGCTCTCGATCTTAATGTCGATGAGTGCCTTCGCGGCAGATCCTGCAAGTCCGCAAGCGACTTCCAAAACCACCACCAAACACAAAGCCACGAGCACTTCGTCGGTCTCGGCTGAGATTCAGCAGATGAAGGATGCATTGGCCGCCCAACAACGCCAGATCGAAGAACTTAAGCAGCAGGTAACGCAACGCGATCAGGCGATCCAGCAGACCCAGCAACAGCTGAACCAGATCCAGAGCTCGGCTACGGCCGCGCAGGCGAAGGCTGATGAAGCCGCTGCGGCAAGCGCCAAGGCCGGAGAGAATTCCGCCACGCTGGAAAAGGATGTAACCGATCTGAAGGCGAACAGCACGGCTGCGGCTGTGGAGATGCAGGAGACGCAGAAGCGGATCGCCGGAGTTGAGAGTCCGCTGGCGATTCACTACAAGGGCGTCACCATTACGCCGGGAGCCTTCCTGGCAGGTGAAACTGTGTACCGTCAGCACGCCCTTTTTGCTGACATTAATACGCCGTTCAGTTCAATCCCATTTCCCGGCAGCGGACAATACAATACCTCTGAGTTTTTCGGATCTGGCCGCCAGTCAAGGCTGTCATTCCTGGTTCAAGGGAAACTGAAGAGCGCGAACCTGACCGGATACTATGAAATGGACTGGTTGGGAGCCGGCGTTACATCCAACAACAATGAGAGCAACAGCTACGTGAACCGCCAGCGCCAGTTGTGGGGACAAGCTGCTCTTCACAACGGCTGGACCTTCACGGGCGGCCAGATGTGGAGCTTGGTGACGGAAACCAAGAAGGGTATGGATAACCGCACCGAAGCGTTGCCGATGACGATCGACCCGCAGTACCAAGTGGGTTTCAGCTGGGCCCGTCAGTACGGTTTCCGCGTGACGAAGAACCTCAACAACAAGTTCTGGCTGGGTGCCTCGCTTGAAGATCCGCAGACCACTTTTTCAGCCACGAATGCTCCCGCGAACTTCTTCTTCGGTGGGGCAGGCCTGACCTCGGGCTTGTTTAACAACGGAGCAAACTATTCCGCCAACTATCTGCCTGACTTCGTCTTTAAGGCAGCGGCTGAACCGGGAATCGGCCACTACGAAGTATTTGGGATCATCTCCAGCTTCCGCGACCGTGTTTATCCGGGTGCTACCCTGGCGACGCCCACGGCAGCAGGTGCCTTCAACAGCAAGGTAACCGGCTGGGGCGTCGGTGGTAATGCGCGAGTCACGGTGCACAAGGTAGTGGATCTCGGGGTGCATTTCCTAGGTGGAGACGGAGTTGGCCGCTACGGAACCTCTGGTTTGTCTGACGTAACGGTGAATCCTGATGGAACCCCGGCGCTGATCCGCAGCTATCAAGGTTTGGGGACGCTCGAATTCCACACCAAGAAGTGGGATGTCTACTTCAACGGTGGCGAAGAGTACGCAGGGCGCGTTTCGAACCCGAATGCGGCAGGCAAGTTAGTCGGCTACGGAGTGCAGTCGCTGGTTGCGACGGGATGCTTCGCAGAGGTTGTTCCGGCCGCGGGCGGGTTTGCGCCAGGCTCCGCAGCCAACTGCAGCGTGGCAACACGAAGCATGTTCGAGGGTACCGCGGGTTTCTGGTACAAGGTGTACAACGGCGACCGGGGCCGGATCCAGTTCGGACCTCAGTACTCCTACGTGAGACGGAATACATGGCAAGGTGTGGGTGGTTCGCCTAACACTGATGAGAACATGTTCTTCACGTCGTTCCGCTACTACTTACCGTAGAGAAGAGTTGTTTCCTCGACACGGGTATCACCTCCTCCGGGGTGATGCCCGTTTTTCTTTTTGTCGGCAGAGAAGATTTGGAACGACGGTGCCATCAATGGGCATTGTGTTCCCTATTGAAATGCGAATGGCCGTGAAACATTTTTTTAATGGCGAGTTGCTCAGAAATCCACATACAAACGCGATATAGTTATTAGCTGGGCAACAACATGGAAGCAATTCCGATGCTTTGTCCGGGAAATCATTTTCAGGAGTAGATCAGTAATGGCGACACCAAAGCGTCCACGTGCAGCTTCGTTAGAAAGCACCCGCCGAAAGAAGACGGCTGAGCCGAAGACAAATATCGCAGTGCTGACGCCCCAGGGGACCCAAGGGAAAATTCAAGTAACTGAGATCGAAGAAGTGATTCGAGTTCGAGCCTACCAGTTGTGGGAGCATCGCGGACATCCGTATGGATCGGCCATGGAAGACTGGCTAGAGGCGGAAACCGAACTCGTTTCGACCAGTGGTGCTCGTACTGCGTGATTGAAGTCTGGCACCGGAATTTCGCCCGGCGCTGCTAAAAAATTGGGGAGTTTTACTACCGGATTTGTCGCGCATTCTGCTCATCGACGATGATCCTTTGCAGTTGCGCGTGCGCGAAGCCGTTTTGCGCGACGCTGGGATGGAAGTGTATGTAGCGACGACGGCGGAGAGCGCCCTAGCTCTGCTGAAGAGCGGTGTCGGACCAACCATCGGAGTAGTGGTGACCGATCACATCATGCCGGGATGCAGCGGAGCGATCTTCGTGCGTGCTTTGCGCGAGGTAAAGCCGGAGATTCCGGTAATGGTGATCAGCGGGATGCCAGAGGCGGAGGACGAATATCAGGATATGGATATCGTTTTCCGAGCCAAACCGCTTCCGCCACCGCAACTGATCGCATTGGTTCGCGAGTTGCTGGTGAAGTCAGAGCGCAGCAGCTCGTAATTCCGGAGCCAGCTCCGGTTCTGGAAGCAGCGTCTGCTGGATCTGCAGCGGCAATCCTTCTATCTTCCGAATGAGCTGGCTGGGCCGAAATGGCTTCACCAGGCAAGCATTTGCCCAAAGCGGCAAATCGTAGCCGTATTGACCAAGCCCGCTCATCGCAATCACCGGGATGGCGTGTGTCCGCGGATTGCTGCGCAGTTTCTTGAGAGTCCGAAGTCCGGCAGCCTGGGTTCCCATGCAGTCGAGGACGATTGCGCCGATATCCTGGCGGGCAGCCAGTGCCAGGCCTTCGACATCGGTTGCAGCTTCAACCACGGAATAGTGCGAGGCCTCCAGCGTCGCGCGCAGGAAGCGACGTACCATTGCATCTCCTTCAATCACGAGTATCGATTTCACAACTCGCCTCCGATCCGTTGGCCCGCTGACCGCCAACTTGGGCAAGAAGCTCAAGATTGGCCACCCTTAGTTGACGAAGAGGCGTAGGATGGCACGCGGGCCTGTGAACAAACCGTAACGTGCTTTGGACTGCGCATTAGAAGAAAATCGGCATTAGCAGATGAGCGCTGATCCGGGATGGGCGCGCTTTCCGAATTGGCACAGAGTTGCGGGCGTGGTGGGATTCTGAAAAAATAACGGCCAGTGGTGGTGGGCCGCTCCTTTCATGGCAGAACTAGGTAGTTATTCGCTTCTTCTGGCGCTTGCGCTGGGTGTATACGCGTTCGTGGCCGGCATCGTTGCCTTAGCGAGAAAAGGTGATGCTTACAACCGGCTCGGCGAAACCGCCCGGCGTGCGGGAATCGCTGTTTTCGGGGCGGTAGCACTCGCGGCAGTCGTGCTGGTAACGGCAACTTTCCAGAACGACTTCTCCATTTCCTATATCCTGCACCACAGCAATCGCGATCTGCCGATTCCTTACAAATTTGCGGTGCTCTGGTCCGGGCAGGAAGGCTCGCTGCTGTTCTGGGCGCTGCTGCTCTCTACCTACGGACTGGTGCTCAGGCTACGGCACAAAGTCGATACGCGACTGGTGGCGTATGCCTCAGTGGTGATTTCAGCTGTGCAAGTCTTCTTCTTATTACTGGTGAACTTCGCGGCGAATCCGTTTGCGATGACGATCGGTAATCTCCCGCCGGATGGCAACGGATTGAACCCGCTGCTGCAATATCCGGAAATGGTCATCCATCCGCCGATGCTCTATCTCGGGTACGTGGGATTCACTGTGCCGTTTGCATTCGCACTGGCGGCGCTGATCATGAAGTATCCGGGCGAGAAGTGGATTCACATCACGCGGCGCTGGACGATGGTGACCTGGGGATTCCTGACCGCCGGCATTTTCCTGGGCGCACATTGGGCCTACTCAGTGCTGGGCTGGGGCGGGTACTGGGGATGGGATCCGGTGGAGAACGCGTCGCTGATGCCGTGGCTGACAGGGACGGCGTTTCTGCATTCGGTGATGATGCAGGAAAAGCGCGGCATGCTGAAAGTATGGAACGTGTGGCTGATCTTTTCCACGTTCATGCTGGCAATCTTCGGTACGTTCCTGACGCGCTCGGGCGTGGTCAGTTCGGTGCACGCATTCGCGCAGTCGTCGATCGGCACGTGGTTCGTGAGTTTCCTGGCGCTGACGATGGCGGTCTGCCTGTACTGGTTTCTGAAGAACCGCGACCATCTGCGCAGCGAGAACCGTCTGGAGTCGCTGGTCTCGCGTGAATCAAGTTTTCTGTTCAACAACCTGCTACTGCTGGTTGCGTGTTTCACGGTGCTGTGGGGAACGCTATTTCCAGTGCTGTCGGAGTGGGTGCAGGGAACCAAAGTTACGGTCGGTCCGCCGTTTTTCAATCGCGTGAATATTCCGGTGGCCTTGCTATTGTTGTTGCTGACGGGCGTGGGGCCGTTGCTGGCATGGCGCAAGACCTCGATGGACAGCCTGAAGCGGAACTTCCGCATTCCCGTGCTGGTGGGACTCGCAGCAGGCATATTGCTGGTGGCGATCGGATACATAAAGCCGTGGGCAGAACAGTCAGCGTTCTATTCGCTGGTGACGATCATTCTCTCGGTAATTGTGTCCACGACGGTGATTTCCGAGTTTGTGCGCGGCGGCCGGGTGATCGGACGCCACACCGGGCAAAATCTGTTTGCCTCGATGGTGCAACTCACTCGGCGTAATACGCGCCGCTATGGCGGATACATTGTGCACTTCGGCGTGATCGTAATCATGATCGGCTTCGCGGGCTCGGCTTTCAATCAGGATATCGAGCGCGAACTGACGAATGGCCAGAGTATGGCGATCGGGCCGTACACGCTGACGATGCGCTCGAATACCCAGGACGATAACCCGAACTACAGCAGCGAATGGGCCATCGTGGATGTGAGCAAGAACGGGAAGCCGCTTACTACGATGTATCCGGAGCGCCGGTTCTTCAAGGCGAGCCAGCAACCGCAGAGTATGGTGGCTCTGCATACTACGCTGAAAGAAGATCTTTACCTGGTGTACAGCGGGATCAATCAGGACACGGGTAATCCGATCATCAAGGCGCACCTGAATCCGCTGGTGCTGTGGATATGGATTGGCGTTCACATCATGATTATCGGAACGATCGTGGCACTGATTCCAAACATGGCAGCGGCACGAGTTGCGGTGCGCGCGCCGGTGCGGGCGGCGGAACTGGTCTCCGGCAAACCGGGACAGCCGGTGGGAGTGGGGAGTTGATGCCGGGACTGTCCGTGAAGCATTGGTTACAACTTGCGATGATCGTGCTGGCGAGCGTTGCGCTGGTGGGCGCGGGCAGCGATGCGCGCTTCAACAACCTGGGACATCGATTGATGTGTCCATGCGGCTGCTCGCAAGTCCTGCTGGAATGCAATCACGTGGGCTGCGCATATTCGGAGACGATGCGCAAGGAACTGGCCGCCGCTATCGACAAAGGCGGCAGCGACGATTCCGTCCTGCAACAATTCGCAGATAAGTACGGCAACACAGCGCTGGCGGCGCCTACTAAGAAGGGCTTCGACATGGTCGCGTGGATCATGCCGGGAGCAGTGCTGCTGGGCGGAATTTGGCTCACAGCAGTGTTGGCGCGAAAATGGAAGTATCGCGTGGCTCCAGCCGTGCAGTCGCAAGCTACGCCGGCGCAGCTGGATAGTTTTCGTACACGTGCGCGCCAGGAAACGGAGCTATAGCCGATGATGCTGGGACTGGCTTGCGTGCTGTTGACGGTAGGCGTGCTCGTTTTCGTTTTTGCGCCCGCACAACATCTCGAGGCGTCGACGGAGAAGACGCGACTGGCGTTCCTGCGCGAACGAAAAGAAACGGTCTACGACAATCTTCGCGACCTGAATTTCGAATTCAAGGCTGGGAAGTTTCCCGAAGCCGATTATCAGGGCATGCGCGCCTCGCTGGAAGAGGAAGCCGCCGGTGTACTCGCGGAAATCGAGCGACTGGAAAAGGGCGCTGTCCGTACGTAGTTCTTGTTCCGGCCCTTTCCAAAAGAAGGGAAGGACCGGGCACCCGCGAACAAACGATTGGAGTTCTCATTGAAAGCACGGTACACATTGGCGGCCGTTTTGTTGCTTGCCGCAAGCATGACGGCGTCGGCCGCAACTTTGGGCGGTACGGTCACGAATGCGACCACCGGCAAACCAGCCGCGGGCGATGATGTCGCATTGCTATCGCTTGCGCAGGGCATGCAGGAAGCCGCGCGCGGCAAAACGGATGCGCAGGGGAAATTTTCGTTCAGCTTTGAGAGCAACGGGACGCCACACATGGTGCGCGTCACACATGATGGCGTGAACTATTTCCCGCAGAGCGGGCCGGTGGGACCGAATGTGACCACGGCGGACATCACCGTGTACGACGTTGCCAAGAATTTGCCGGTCGGCACGGCGGTGAGCGTCATGCGCGTGCAGGGCGATAGTGGAGCGCTGCAGGTGATGCAACTGCTCGCGGTGAAAAACGATTCGACTCCACCGCGAACGCTCAATAACGATCGCGGCTATGCGTTCAGCCTGCCCGAAGGCGCCCAGATCGACGAGGCGGTTGCGCAGGCGCCGAATGGAATGCCGGTGAGTTCGATGCCGGTGCCCGACGAGAAACAGAAGGGGATCTATTACTTCGCGTTTCCACTGCGTCCGGGCGAGACGCGTTTCCAGATTGCGTATCATCTGCCCTATAGCGGCGAACAGACGTTCACCCCGAAAATCTTCAGCGACATGCAGCACTTCGTGGTGATGATGCCGAAGTCGATGACGTTCGAGGCGAAAAATCCGGCGGCATTTTCGCCGATGAACGATCCGCAGGGCGGAGGTGCCCTGGTGGAAGTTTCGACGCAGGCGAAAGCTGGAAGCGATCTCAGCTTCCGCGTGAAGGGCGCGGGCTTGCTGAAGGACGAAACTGAGCAACCTCCAGCGCCTGGCAACGGCCAAGTTGGGATGCAGGGCGGAGCGGCTCCTGATAATCGTCCTGGCGGAGGTTTGGGACGCCCGATCGATACTCCCGATCCGCTGTCTAAGTATCATTGGGTCATTCTCGGCGCTCTGGGAGTCGTTCTGGCGGGCGGCGGATACCTGGCAGTGTCACGATCGAAGGGCATGCCTGCGGGCACAGCCGAAGTAGACGAGGTAGTTGACGAAATTGAAGTCGCTCCGAAACGAGTGGCACCAGCCCCGGTGGTGGTTCCCGCTTCCTCCGCTGCACCAGCCGATCGTTCACAGATGATTCTCGAGGCTCTGAAAGAAGAGATCTTCCAGTTGGAGGTCGAGCTCCAGCAGGGAAGCATTTCGCAAGACGATTATCAGAAAGCGAAAGCGGCGCTCGATCAGACGCTGCAACGAGCGTTGGCAAGAAAGAAGTCCGGGACGGTTTCATAGGCAGCCATGCCGCACCTGGGCCGCATCCTTTCACGCGGAGGATCACCATGGCTCTGCTGCAACGCGGAGTGGCTGCTGCGACGAACCGGATGCCGAGCATCATCTCGCCCACGGCCCACGCCCTTATCGACTACATCACGGTAGGAGCTTTCTTTGTCATGACTGCGGCCTTCTGGCGCCGCAATAAGCGGGCTGCGCTTGGCTCCCTGATGTGCGGCTCGGCCGAACTGGGGACAACGCTCATGACGGATTTTCCCGGCGGCGTAGCCAAGGTGATCGATCTGCCCACGCACTTGCGAATCGATATGGGCTTGGCGGCAATGGCAGCAACTTTGCCCGATTTCATGGGCTTCAAGGATGAGCCGGAATCGAAGTGGTTCCGGTTGCTGGGATTGAATATCACCGCGAATGCGGGGCTGACGGATTCGGGACAGAAGAGAAGCACCAGAAGAGTGAGAGCAGCGGCATGAGAAGGCTGCTGGTATCCCACCCTCCGCTGCGCGGTAGGGTGGGGCACCCAAATACACCTCTGCAGTAGTCTCGCGTTGAGTTATCAAGTGGGTTACTCTCAGGCTCCAGTACCGTTGACCTTCCAATGAATAGCACCCTAGCATTGAACTGGAGGTATGTGGCCTCCATCAGGGTGACGTCTGTTCCGTGCATTCCAGGTAGCAGGAGCGATGGGTCTGCTGTGTTGCCAGCTGTTTGCAGCCGGCGGTGCAGCCATGCTTTATGCAGGTCCTGGGGTGACCGTGAACGGATATCCAGCGCTGGCGCAGGAAGTCCTGCCTGGCGATAAGCTGCGTATTCCCGCGAAATCGGTTGTCCATCTCAATAACGGAAGCGATGCTGTGACTATGGGCAGCGAGTCGGAAGCGGAATACGACGCGCACGCGATCACGCTGCTTGCAGGAAGTGCGACGGTTGACACAAAAAGTTCCATGGCGACGAAGGTTCGTCATTTCACGATCACGCCCACCACTCCGCAGACGAAGTACGAAGTAACGTGGCACGATCTGCGCGGGTACGCGACTGTTCTCGAAGGAAGCGTCAACGTAACCGGCGGCCCTAACGACGTGGCTGCGGTCAAGGGACAGACCGTGGAATTGGATGAATCTCGCCACAGACCGCTTGCTTATCTGAAGACGGGCGGAGTTCCGAAAGGTGCCTACTATGCGGCCGCTGGAGGCGGCGGAGCAGCCATCATCGCGCTGGTTGCCGCGCATGGTGGCGGATCCAATGGCGGTGGTTCGAAGTGCAACGTTGCGGGCGGGCCGATCAGCAGCGATGGGAGCTGCAATTAAGGCGGTTGCTCTGGTTTCGCGGAAATTCCCTGATGAGATTAAGAATACTTTTGATTCTGTTGATGGCGGCGGGTGCTCAGGCTGGCACAAATGAGGTCCCTGTGATCGATGCCGCCATGGGTTCGTGCACGGCAGACATCACGGTGATGGATTCCGGTCATCATGCGACTTATAAGGCAACCATCAGCACGCGAATCCGCTCTGGATTCGGCGGCCTGAAGAAACTTGATCTCGAAGTTGGAACGAATGTTGACGGCAAAGCTCGCTTTACGGGTCTTCCGGAGCGGCCCCGAGAGGTGCTACAGTTCACCGCTGACTATGAAGGGCGGAGCAACGTGGTGCTGCTCGACAGTCAAAAAAATTGCCACGCGGCGCTCAGTGTTTTTCTTCCCGATAAGCCGGTGGTCGCGGATAAATGATTAGTTCGCGGCTGCGGCCGACTGCATCTAACCCGGCGTAGGTCGACGTCAGGGCGCCGGACGAGGTGAGGTATAATCGAAGGGTGGGGCAGTAAGAGTTCCCGTAGTTCCCGGGCAAGAGACCTGCCAGAAAAGCCTGCGGATTGAAAGTCGTTTTCATCTTGCACTTCCACAAGGCTGACGGGTAACATCACGGATGTCTTCCGTTGCTACTCCCGTTCTGGCGATTCAAGCGCGAATATCCAAGCGCTAGGCGGTCGAGAACAGAACATCAGAAGAGAACAGAGTTCCAGAACGCAGTCTGCCCACGCTGCAACGAGCGCGAAGGTGCGTGTTCGTGGACCTGATAGGTACAAGGATTTCACCGCGACAGCGGTAACTACAGCAAAGAGAAAAATATGAATATTGGACCGAACAATCCCTCCGGATCCTCGGGAGGGAAAGGGCGGCGGCGCCGTGGACGCAGGGGTGCGCCCGGCCGGCCGGGACATTCCGGACCCGGTCATCAGAACAGCCGCAATAACCAGCAAAATCAAGTTTTCACCCGTCCCATGGATCACAACTACCGGAATGGCCAGCAAGATTTTTCCGGTGGCCGATCGCGTGGACGGGGCCCTTCGACCCCAACTCCTTATATACATCCAGAAATCGAACCGGTAGTTCACAAGGATGAAAATGCGGCGCCGAAAATTTTCGCTTTCGTCGATGACCTGTTTTTCATGGCGAAGATCCAGGAAGTGGCGCGCAAGCTTAACGTGAAAGTCGAGTTCGTGAAGACGGACAAAGACATTCTCGATCGCGTGAAAAACAATGGCGATGAGAAACCCTCGCTCATCATCATCGACCTGAACAATATCAACGCCAAGCCGCTGACGATCATCCCCAAACTGAAGAAGGAACTGAAAAAGGGAACGGCGATCATCGGTTTCGTCTCGCATGTGCAGGGCGAGTTGAAGTTGAAGGCGCAGGAAGCAGGTTGCGATATGGTACTGCCACGCTCCGCGTTCTCACAGAATCTGCCGTCGCTGCTGCGGCGTCACGGAACGGCTGCCGAGGCGGACTAGATACGATTCTGGATTCCCACCTCTGCCAAAAGAGGGCAGAGATGGGGCACCCATACGTCTACTTTCGCGACATGTTGATCACTTCCGATCCGGCGAGCAGGAAAGCGCCGACGCCATAGACGTACGAAGAAGTTGGTTTGAAGTGCGCGGGCCCAGCTCCCACCTGCTGGATCGCTCCGAGGCGCCCGTCCTGGTAGACATGCTGAAGCAGTCCCGCCCACGCGCGAGCGACTGCCGGCTCGTAGGTCTTCCGATCCAGGATGCCACGATTCACACCCCACGCCATCGCGTACGTAAAGAAGGATGAGCCCGAGATTTCGGGCAGAGCGTACGAAGCTGGATCGAGCAATCCGGAGCGCCAGAGGCCGTCGTTTCCCTGCAGGGCGAGAATCGCTGCCGACATCTCATTGAACTGCGCAAGATAACGACTGCGATCGGGGTCGTTCGCCGGCATGGTTTCCAGGACGCGAGCCAGTCCCGCCATTACCCAGCCATTGCCGCGCGACCAGAAAACCTTCTTCCCATTTGCTTCTCGCAATGGGATGAAGCTCGCGTCCCGATAGAAAAGGTGCTGCTCGGGGTCATAGAGCCGGTCCGAGGTGCGCCACCACTCGCGATTCACAAAGTCTAAATACTTACGCTCACCCGTCGCGTGGGCCAGCCCCGTCCAGACCGGGGGCGCCATGAACAGCGCGTCACACCACCACCAGGGAAGCTTGTCGTCAGGAGCAACTGGCAACGCGAGGATGGAGTCGAACTGCGCTTGCAGCGGCGCAATCATTGTCGGATCGCGATACTGCGAATAGAGCGCGAGGTAAGTCTGGCCGATGCACTGATCGTCGGCATGTTCGACGCGCGGACCTAGCTTCCAATCGAACTTCTTGCTCATGGCGAGCATGGCGTCTCGGTAGGCATTGTTCCCAGTGGCAACGGAGGCTGCCATAAAGCCGGTATAGAGAGCGGCGTAGGTCCAGTCCTGATTGACATAGGGTCGAGAGCGAGCGAGTTCCCAGTCGGCAACCTTCTCCATAGCTTTCTTCACGGCGGACGGCTTCAGCGAGGTTGAGAGATGAGCCAGAGGGGGAGCTTGATCGGGCGCGTCTCCTTCATGCGCGGCCTCGGCGCGTGTCGCATCGGCTAATTCCTTGGGGCTCATACTTTGGCCAAATGCGCGTGGCACAAAGCGCGCGATTGCAAGAGCTGCCAGCGAAGATACAAAGGTTCGTCGTGTGAGATTAAATGTCATGGTCGCGGGAAGATTCTACAAGGCGGGGGGTCGGATGTGTGCCGAGCCGTTCGAGGTCCGGGCAACTGTCGCAGGCACGGCCGCACAGGATGTAGCAAAAACAACCAAAAGGCTGGTCAGACAATCCAACTCAATCGTCTTTCGTCTCTAGAGGTGGCAAATGAAGATCACGCGAGAACCATACGTCGTGGAAGTCGTTGATTTTATCGATCCCAATTCGCGAGTCCGAACCGGATTTCGCTATGTTATTCGCAAGATGGTACATGGGGAAGAAAAGCAGATTTTTGAAAGCCCAGTGAGTGAGGATTCGGACTATTGCTTCAGTCGAGCCGAGGATCACTTGCAGGAGCTGCAGCGCGCGGCATGAAGGCTGCTATTTCTGTTCTTTCATCACTTGTCCGACAGGCTGTTGCGCACCTTGGCGGACGGTGAGCTGCTGGAATAGCGCCATTTGCTCACGGGCTTTGTCGGTAAGCCCGAGCCTTTTATAGGCAAGGGCGAGCTGGTAATGCGTTTGCGAATCTTTGGGAAGTTTATTGACGGCCTGTTCCAGCACCGGTCTCGCTTTCTCCGCCTCTCCTAACGCCAGGTAAATCTGCCCAAGCGTTGTCATGGCGTCCACATTCTCTGGACCGCTCTTAAGTGCGAGTTCCAAATAATTCGCGGCAGCTGGGAAGTCGCCCTTCTGTTTCGCGACGAGGCCGAGATAGTAGTTCGCTTCGGGATCGGCTGCGGCATCGCCCATGGAAGCGGTGAGATGCTTCTGGGCTTCGTCGATGCGGCCCATGTTGTAGTCGACAACGCCTTTTCCGACGAGCGCCCTTTTGTCTGCAGGACGAACCGACAGGACCTTGTCTAACAAAGGATCGGCCTCGCCCCAATGCGAGGCGCGGATGAGCACGGCGCACATGGTCAGCGCTGCGTCAGGTGAATCAGGCTGAATAGCAAGCAAATCGAGTGCGGCATTGTGCGCGGCGATGAGGTCGTTGTCCCGCATGCAGGCGAATACCAGGTTCTGGAGCAAATCCGGAGTAGGCGGTCCAGTCTTTTGGGCTCGCTCGAGAAAGGAGGTCGCTGATTGCCAATCGCCCTTCGTTCCCGCCAACCGCGCGGCAATAATGAGCGCATCGCGAGATTTTGGATCCAGCTGAAGCGCCTTATTCACGGAAGCCTGTGCAGTTTCAGGCTGGTTACTCATGGCCTGCATCTTTGCGACAGCCGCAAGGGAATTTGCCGTAGCGTGCTGATGTTTCGCCACCATGCGAAGCAGTTCACCAGCATCGGCAACCATGCCATGGTCCAACAGAACGTTGGCGAGTTGAGGAACGAGGTCGGGATCTGCAGGAGCGCGGCGAACCACATCGTCGACAGCCTTCTGCAATTCTGGGCCGCGTTTGAGGCCGATGTAGTCGGCAACGATGACGATGAGCAGATGGTCGGGCCTGGATTTAGCAGGGAGGTTCTGCGCGAGATCCAGAGACTTCTGGTAATGCCCCTGCTTCTGGTAAAGGGCTGCGAGTTCGGTCTGGAACTTTGCATTCTGAGGCGAGGAGCTTAGAAGGGTTTCATAGAGTGGAACGGCATCGTCGAAGCGATCTTCTTCAGCGTAAAGCTTCGCCAAGTCCTCGATCGGCTCCAGCGTTTTCGAATCCGCTTGCGCAGCTTTCACCCAAAGGCCTTCCGCCTGTTTGTACTTGCCTTGTTTTCTGCGTACCGAGCCCAAAAGAGTCAGAGCGTGAACATCATCGGGATTCTTATGCAACGCTGCCTGGAGATCGTGATCGGCCTGTTCCAGTTTGCCTTCGCGAATCAAAGTTTCGACGGACGAGTTTGCCGGCGGTTTCGCCTGGGCTTCGAGCAAGAAGGAAGCGGATAGCAGCGCGAGTAGAAAGAAACAGGTGACGAGCCCGGCGAGTGACTTAGGAACAAACAGTTTGAAAGACGTGGTCAAAAGAAACAGCCCTATGAAAGTTAAGCTTGAGAGTAAGGGGCCGCGAGAAGCGAAGTCAAGCAGGGCAGCTGTCGTGAGGTTCTCAGGTAGAATCGAGGGGCGGATCACATTCAATCTTCAATCTATGCGCTTTTTTGCCATCGTAGCGATCTCCCTATCACTGCTTACCCCGGTCATCGGACAGAATCCGGCCATTCACTTCCACAGTGGGAATCGCCAGATGGGACTGCCGGTTCCGGGTCCGGAAATTGCAGAAAAGAAATACATCGTGCAGCAGATGAGCGGGGGCATTGCCCTGTTCGACTGCGACAACGATGGCAAACTCGACATCGCCGTAGTGAATGACTCGACTATCGACCGGTATAAGACGTCCGGTGGGGACCCGCTGATTACGCTCTATCACCAGGAAGACGGGCTCAAGTTCAAGGACATCACCAAGCAGGCAGGACTGACACGCAAGGGCTGGGGCATGGGGATTTCCGTCGCCGATTACGACAACGACGGGCTGCTGGATATCTACGTGACCGGCTACGGCGGGAACGCGCTGTATCACAATCTGGGAAACTGCAAGTTCGAGGATGTGACCGACAAAGCAGGTGTGGGCGTCGGCGGATTCAGCACGGGGTCAGCGTGGGCGGATTACGACCGCGACGGCAAGGTGGATTTATTCGTGTCGCGCTACATACACACGGAAGTCGACAAGCTCAACGAAATCAAGACGAACTACAAAGGCCTGATGGTGGAAGCGCCATGGGGCATGCACGGCGAATCGGACTTTCTCTTTCATAACCGCGGAAACGGGACCTTCGAGGATGTCAGCCAGAAGGCGGGTGTAAGCGATCCCGCAACGCACATCGGGTTAGGGGCGATCTGGGGTGACTACGACAATGACGGCTGGCCCGATCTGTACGTCGCCAATGACACGGAGCCCAATTACCTGTATCACAACAACCACGACGGCACTTTTGAGGACACGGCGTTACTCGCGGGTGCGGCGGTAAGCGCTGAAGGCCAACCGCTGGGATCGATGGGAGTCGATTTCGGCGATTTCAATAACGATGGCAACCTCGACATCACGGTAGCGACGTTTGCCTATCAGCCGATCGAGCTGCATAAAGGGAACGGCAAAGGCGAGTTCGAGGATGTAACGTGGCCCGCGAAAACCGGACAGCCATCCTTTCGCTGGGTTAAGTGGGGCACAGGCTTCGTCGATCTGGACAATGACGGCTGGCAGGACATTATGGTTGCTGCCGGACATATTTATACGGACATCGATAAATTGCCTGGCGAACCCGGATACAAAGAACCGTTGCTGTTGTTCAGGAACACGAGCAAGAGCACGTTCGACGAGATGGCAAATGCTTCCGGGCTGAATGATGATCCGCCACAATCGCGACGCGGCATTGCCTTCGGCGACATAAATAATGACGGAAACGTCGATGCCGTGGTGTTCAATCAGAATCAGCCGCCGACGGTTTTCATGAACGACACGAAGAACTCAAATCATCGTGTGCTGTTCAAGCTGGTTGGGACAGTCAGCAATCGCGCGGCAATTGGAGCGCGAGTGACGATCCAGACTGCGAGCGGGCAACAGCTGCGCGAGGTGAAGTCGGGTTCCAGCTACATCTCGCAGAGCGACTTGCGCGTGCACTTTGGGCTGGGCAAAGACGCGACGATGAGCAAGGTGGTGATCCGCTGGCCGAATGGTAAAGAAGAAGAGCTAAAGGATGTGGCAGCGGATGCGATCTACACGGTGGTGGAGGGATCGGGGATAAGAGATAAGGTGGCGCTGCCGGCGGTAGGGCAGTAGAAACCAACTTCGGAATCACTTAGCGCTTCATCGCTCGGGTCCCGATCCATCATTACGTTACGGCAAGAGCCGGTCCAGCACCGACTTCAGCCGTTCATAGCCGGTTCGGCTGACGGGGAGGCGGGTGTTGTCGGTCAGAATCACCAGCTTGCTGTCTTTGCCATAAGGCTCGATTTTCGACACGCGTTCCAGATTGACGATGTATGAGCGATGGATCTTCAAGAAGTTGTGCGGATCCAGTGCCGCCTCCAGACTGGCGATGGTTTGTTGCTTCAGGTATTTGTGACCGTCGCTGACGAGAGCGACGTAATCGTCCTGCGCTTCCACGTAGTCGAGCTTGGCGGTTGGGATGATATGAACGCGCGTACCGTCACGCACTACCAGACGATCAAGAAAGTCTCCCGGGGCGCGTGCAGCCTGGGCCAATTGCGTCACTGCTGTCTCAGAACGGTCGGTGCGCTCCCGAACGTGCTGCAATGCTTTTTCGAAGCGCTCGGCTCCGAACGGCTTCAGCAGGTAATCGACGGCATGTACCTCAAAAGCTTTGAGCGCATATTCGTCGTAGGCGGTTGTGAATACGATCGCCATGTCGTTGCCGGCGAGCTCCAGCACTTCGAATCCATCGAGTTTAGGCATCTGGATATCCAGAAACAGGAGATCGGGCTTTAATTCCGTAATCGCTTTGACGGCTTCAAAGCCGTTGGCACACTCGGCGACGATTTCAATTTCAGGATGTGGCACGAGCAGTTCGCGCAATACCTGGCGCGCGAGGTCTTCATCGTCGACGATAATGGCGCGGATTCTCTCTTGCTCGCTCACGCGGCGCTCCTCTCGGCAGGGAGACTGATCGTAACCGTGAAGCAATCGCCATCCGCGGTGGCCAGGAAGCTCGCAGCGCTGCCGTAACGGGTCTCAATTCGTTCTCGCACGTTTGCTAACCCAATGCCGCTCCGCTTTTTCGATTTGAATTCAGGATCGAAACGATTCTCGATGATGACCAACAACCGATTCTCGGTCACACTGCACTTGATGCGTATGCATGCGCCTTCGGGCAGATGGGCCACACCGTGCACGATGGCGTTCTCAACCAACGGCTGCAAGGTCAAGGGAGGAATCAGGCAGGTCAAAGTGGTGTCATCGATGACTTCTTCCGTTAGAAGCCTCGCTCCAAAGCGGATCTTCTCGACTGTCAGATAGCGGTGCACGAGATCGAGCTCCTCGCTTAGAGGAATGAGCGATTTCTCGCCCATGCCCAGCGTTGCGCGCAGAAAGTCTGCCAACGTGATGCACATCTCGCGCGCCTTCGCAGCGTCTACACTGGTGAGCGCACTGATCGAGTGCAGGCTGTTAAAGATGAAGTGTGGATTGATCTGCGCCTTCAGAGCGCGCAGCTCCGAATCCCGCGCCAGCACGCGCGCTTCTGTCGCACGGAGTTCGGATTCCTGCGAGGCTTCCATCGTGAGCAGGACATAAAAGGATGCGACCCAGAACAAGTACAGCAGTACGCCGGTCACGAAGATCAGACGATAGAGATTTGCATGGTCTGCGAGACTGCGGAACGGCTGGAGCAAGACAAGCGCGGAGACATACAGCATGCCGAGAAACATCCAGGTTCCGCTCAGTAGAATCGCGGCTGCCGAATGAGTGGCGACGATGCGAACGATACCGGCTCGTTGCAGAGGCGTGGCGCGACATGGATACCAGGCGAGCAGGCAGATCAACGCGTAAACGGGCACTAATACACATAGCAAAATGCTGCCTTCCTGCAGGGACAGCCCGGCCGCGTGGAACAAATACAGAAGCAATGCGGTGAGAGGAATCCATAGCACGAGATATAGCAAGATTTGGCGCGGGCGGCTGAGGATCGGGTGCATGGGTCAGATCAGTTCCGTATCTCCACGCTACCGAATACCGCGCCGCCTCGGATGACGAGGGTCTTGAGAGATGCGGTAGGCAAGGGCGCGCGCGTATGATTCTCGCACGCGCCGAACACTGCATTGGCCTCGACGGTGACATTCCAATTCATCGGGACGCGCACTTCGACGGAGCCAAACACGGCGTTCACATCGAGAACGGCGGTGTCGCCTTCGATATTGGCTTGCGTAAAGTCCAATTCCACGCTTCCGAAGATTGCGGACGCAGTGCCCTGCTTAAATTGTTGATCGTTGATCACTTTCTCGACGGAAGAGAATATGCTTTCCGGGTTCCGCACTCCTGACGTGAGCGGAAGCGGAGCAGGTTGTGGACGCAGGTATTCCCAAATCAGCAACGCCCCTAAGCCGATCAGGAACCAGGGCCACATGTTTGTCCATCCGAGGTACCCCAAGCTGGCAGCCAGCAATATCATCCCCCATATCAGCATGATGCCGGCGCCGATGCCGCTACCGCGTCCACATCGGTCGCCGGGGTCGATCAGACCTTTTAGACCGAGAAAGATAAGGAGCAACGGCCAGAAGCGCCAAAGATTGCCGATATGAATGTACCCGGAGGTATCGAGCAGAAACAGGCCGCCGACCACAATGGCGACAAGACCTGAGATCAGAGTGGCTCTGCTGCGTCGTTCAATCGCCATAAGGAATCTCCAGCTTCGGACGCGACTGCCTCGTTTTGTGAACCTCTTCCATGTCCGAAAGCCACATGATCAGCCCTGCAATGATTACCAGCAACGGCCACCAATGCTCGACCGCCGACCAATGCGGAAGCTGGTTGTTATCGAAGACACCAAGTCTAGCAAGCAAACCGATGATTCCGACGATGATGAGAGTGGTTCCTGCGCCGATATCGAGCATCGCGGCCTGTTGTTTCCTCGCGAACATCTGATTCTCCAGCTCTATGGTTTCGAACATCGCGAGATTAGCCGTTGCGGGGGAGCATTACCTCAATTTTTCGGCGAATGACAGGTAGATACCGGCGAATGGCGGGTTGAAGGCGAAGCAAAATCGCTATCGACGTAGTGGTGGATGCTATGGCCTGCTGCTCTCGAAGAAACTAGCCCGGCGGCCACGCCATGTGGCGTCCACCGAGCAGATGCAGGTGGATATGGAAGACACTCTGTCCGGCGTCGGGACCGACATTGAGCACGGTGCGATAACCATTCTTCAGGTTGCGCTGCTCCGCTAGCTTTGCCGCCGCGAGATTTAGATAGCCGATAATCTCCGCATGTTCGGCGGTTGCCTCGTCCAATCCGGCGAAGTGTTCTTTGGGGATGATCAAGAAGTGAGTAGGCGCCTGCGGATTGATGTCTTCAAAGGCGTAGACTCGCTCGTCTTCATAAACTTTCTTTGAGGGGATTTCGCCGCGGATGATGCGGCAGAAGAGGCAGTCGGCCATTTTCTTGCTCCGGTTCGAGTATCCGTTCCGGCCCTTTCCAACAGAGGGAAAGGACCGGCCACCCTCAGTCTAAACGCACCAGGAAGACATTGCCTTCAGGCGCTGAGTTTTCGCTGGCGACTTCTTCGGCGCGGTGCTTGTCGTCTTCCGCAACGCGGACTCGCACCCAGAAGTCTCCGACGGGGCTGCGGAATTCGAGCACCTGTGCGGTGCGATAACGGCGAATGAGTTTTTCTTTCAGGTGCAAAGCTTCTTTTTCACTTTTAATGGCGCCGATCTGAACACACCAGCGGCCGGGGACGCCAAGATCATTTGGTGTCTTCAAGAGATCAAGCCGGACCGCAGCGGTACCTGGACGCCACACGTCGACTGCCTTTGCTGCTGCGGCGGAAAGATCGATCACGCGGTCGGGGACAAAGGGACCACGATCGGTGATACGGACGATCGTGGAATGATGAGTCTTCAGATTGGTGACACGGACGATCGAGTTCATCGGAAAGGTCAGGTGCGCCGCCGTGAGCGCATTCATGTCGAAAATCTCGCCATTCGCGCCGCGACGGTTGTGATACGGAGGTCCGTACCAGCTCGCCATGCCAGTTTGCGTGAGCAAAGGCTTGGCATCCGGACCGAACTCGTCTTCGCTTGGTTGAGCGGAGGGCTTGGCGGGCGACTGTACTTTGGCAGTATCGCCGGCGGCAGTGGTCGCGATTGGCGGCGGTGGTGGGAGCTTAGTTGTGTTTTTGCGTCCGCCGCAGCCTGCCAGCAGAACCAGAATACCCAGAACCGCGACAAGGGCCCGGGAGCGCATCAGGATTTTTTCTTCTGATCGTCGAGGTAATCGGCGAACTCGGCCATTTTTTGAGCGGCGACGCGCATCGCACGCGTGGAGTGAGTGCGGACGGCGGGAACCACATCGGAGTTGATGTAGGCGATCAGTCGCTCGGCTTCTTTCTCGGCTTCGCCGGCTGCTTTGCCGATTTCGCGGCCTACGCGTTCGCTGAAATCTTCCCAGGATTCTTTCGGTTTCGGTTCGGTCACTTTTCACCACCGCTAAGCGGATTACCAGGTGGTTCCATTATCGCCGTCGCCATTCAGGGTGGTCAATTCGAGCAAGAACGGGCAGAACCAGAGTTGCCATGCGGGCTAGAGCGTAGGCAGAGCAAGCTTCAGAGCACGCGCGTTAATCACCTTTACCTGCGGCGCGCGAGGTGCACGCGGGGGCGTAGGCGGCGCCAGATAGCTGACACGTACGCCGGCCTTGCTGAGTAGCTCACTGGGGCACAGTCGCGCGGCAGGAAGGGGCGGCGCGATGAGGCCGACGATGCCGGCAAATACCAGGGAGGCCCCAAAGATCCGATTGCGATTGTCGTTACTCAACATAACCTTTACTCCTGTTTGAGGCCCTTTTCGTCTGCCTGTTACTTGGACGACGTTGGTCCCAAAACGTTAGTTAACAGCCCCACTTATTTTTTTTCGGCAAAGGACTCCAGACTCCTCTCCTCAACAGGAATCGCCGCTGATACAGATGTTTCCGCTCTGGTGCGGTACACTGCTTTGCCATTTTCCTTTTCAGAAGGGAGACCATGTCATCTCGCACTCGTCGTGAATTTCTGCAGATTGCCGGAGCTACTGCGGCTCTGGCGTCGATATCGGAAGCACTTCCCACGAAAGCCTTTGCCGCTCAGACAAGCTCAGGCGGTGGAGACTTGCAGGTCTTCGTTACTAACGAAGCCAAACGTTACGCGGAGCAGCCGAAAATCGCCTGGATCTCAGGTTCCGGGACTGGCGAGACCATCACTGTCGATACAAACAAGAAGTACCAGCCGATTCTTGGCTTCGGTGGGGCGTTCACCGATGCGGCGTGTTGGAACGTTCATCAAATGCCGCAGGCAGCACGCGAAGAACTGCTGCACGAGCTGTTTGATCCATCGCAGATGGGACTCAGCGCAGGCCGCGTTTGTATCGGATCGAGCGACTATTCGCGCTTTGCATACAGCTATAACGACGGCGAGCCTGATCCGGAATTGAAGCGCTTCTCCATCGAACATGATCGCGAGTACATCCTGCCAACGCTGCGCAGCGCGAGGCAATTCAATCCTAAGCTCTTCTTATTAGGCACGCCGTGGAGCCCTCCCGGATGGATGAAGTCAACCAAGAACACGCTGTTGGGAGGAACGATCTCGCGTAGTCGTCTCGGCGTGTACGCACAGTACATGGTGAAGTTCCTGCAGGCATATCAAGGCGAAGGTGTGGTCGTGAATGCCGTCAGTTCGCAGAATGAAGTGGACACGGATCAGGATGGCAAGATGCCGGCGTGCTCATGGCCGCAAGAAATCGAAGTGCAGTTCGTAGGTGAGGATTTGGGCCCGTCGATCGAGAAAGCTGGTTTAAGGACAAAAATCTGGCTGATTGACCACAATTACAACTTGTGGGGGCGCGCGATCTGCGAATTGGACGACCCGAATGTGCAGAAGTACACGAAATCGATTGCATGGCATGGATATCTCGGAAAACCCGAGTGGATGCAGAAGGTGCTGGCGGTTCATCCCGATGCGGAAATGTACTGGACCGAAGGAGGGCCGGACTACACGGCGCCCGATTACGAAACCGATTGGGTGAAGTGGAGCAATACGTTTACCGGCGTGCTGCGCAACTACGGGCGCTGCATCATCGCGTGGAATCTGGTGCTGGATGAGGCAGGCAAGCCGAATATCGGGCCGTTTCCGTGCGGCGGAGTGGTGACCGTGAATTCGCAGACGAAGAAGGTGACGCGTAGCGGTCAGTATTGGGCGTTCGCGCATTACTCGCGAACCGTTCGTCAGGGTGCGACGCGAATTGAGTCGTCAGGCGATATAGCGGGTGTGACGCACGTGGCATTTTCTAATCCGGACGGCGGAAATGTCGTCGTGGTTACCAATTCCGGGGAGTCGAGGAAGATCGCTTTAAGCGACGGTTCAAAGAGCACAGTGGTAGAACTTCTTCCCAAATCGGTCACGACGCTAACTTGGCGATAACTAATTTGAGGCGGGGATGTGCTGCGGCTGCGCATCCCCGCTGTATTTTTTAACCGCCAAATTTTCGAAGCCGGGAAGCCGTTGAAAAATCAGCTAATTAGAAAGTACTAGGCGCCGGCAGCGGAGGGCGGAGAGGAAAGTGGAAATCAGAAATCGGCCAAGTGCCGTCCCTACAAGGAGATTCGCCGAGATAAGCCGCCACAGAATTTCTTGACATGCACGCCAGAGTAGTTGTACAAACCGATCCGTATAGTACAAAAATACTAAGTGTCGAAGAACACATGTATTGCACTATACGTTCAGGCTTGGGGAAGGGGTAAACCAACACCCCGATGAACTCCTCAACAGGGCACTGCGAATCCCGGTCTGCAGTGAGCTTCAATCAATAAGTGAAAAAGCAGTAAAGAAGCCAAAAGATCGGCATAAGAAAGATGAAGCAGGAGACCCGATGAGACGCTATATCGTTTCGCTGATTCTCTGCGTAGCTTGCTTGCTGTTACCTGCATACGCTCAGGTGACCACAGGCATCGTCGCGGGTACAGTGACAGATCAAACTGGGGCGGTAGCAGCAAATGTCCCAGTGACTATCACGAATACCGCGACTGGCACTACGCGCACAATGAATACAAGTTCCGGCGGCGACTACAGATTTGAAGCCTTGCCGGCGGGAACATATCAATTAACGGTGAAGGCTCCGAACTTCAAAGAGTCGGTCACCAATAGCGTGGAAGTGCACGCGGCCACGACGACGACTGCAGACGTCAAGTTGCAAGTCGGTAGCGCGACCGAGCACGTGGACGTAGAAGCCAATGCCATTCAGGTACAGACGGACAATGCGTCCCTCGGCGAGACCGTCGAAGGACAGCAGGTTCGCGAATTACCGCTGAATGGACGCAGCTTCGTTCAGTTGACGCAGTTGGCGCCTGGCGTTTCCGCGGCGAACAACTTCGACAGCAAGAACAAAGGACTGCAAGGCGGCGTTGACTTCTCGGTCAACGGAAACCAGACGACGAACAACCTCTACCTGGTTGACGGCGCCAATAACAATGACACCGGTTCGAACCGCACGATTCTGATCTATCCTTCGATCGAGTCGATTGCGGAGTTCAAGATGCTGCGTAACAGCTACGGCGCCGAGTACGGCGGGGCTGCCGGCGCAGTTATTAACATCGTTACCCGCAGCGGAAGCAATGACTGGCACGGCAGCGCGCTATATAGCGGCCGCAACACTGCGTTGAATGCCCGTACCTTCTTTGCGGCGCAACGCACAGCAATTGCAAATGCCGCGGGACAGACTCTCGCTCACGACGGCAAGGACAAAGTAAACCGCAACGATTGGGGTTACTCAATTGGCGGTCCAATCATCAAGAACAAGTTGTTCTTCTTCTGGAGCCAGGAGTGGAACCACGAAATTCGCGGTGTCACCAAGACTGCCTGCGTTCCGAACGCGGCAGAAATCTCGGGCGACTTCTCTGGCGATAATGCCAGTAATGCTTGCGGTTTCCAGGGAGCAACCCCGGCGGAGTCCCTGCCAAATATCCCAACGGCACTGCAATCGCCAACGAATAAATACCAAATCGCAAATCCCGATCCGGCTGCTTTAGTGCTGTTGCAGAAGTATCCTCTGCCGAATCAAGCGATGACCGGCGGCAACAACTGGTCGGCTTCGCTACCTACGCCACTGAAGTGGCGGCAGGAGAACGTTCGTGTTGACTACAACCTCAGCAAGAACAACACGATCATGGGACGCTTCACGCAGGATAGCTGGTCTAACGATTCGTACAACGCCGGCTACTGGGGTGAAGATCCATTCCCGGCATTGAATGACAACTGGATTCAGCCCTCGAAGAGCATCGTTGGCAAGTGGACCCGGACCATTGGAACGACGATGGTAAACGATGCCTCGTTCACCTATTCCAACAACCGCATCACCATCACGCCCGGTGGTACTGATCCTGGAACGGGTAGCCTGTACGGCGGAGCTCTGCTCAACGCCATCAGCGCTGCCGTACCTTCGTTGTATCCGCAGTCCATCAAGACAGCTTCGGCCGGCACTCCGACAATTTGGGGCGGCTTAGGTGCCTACGGAAGCTATAACAACTATTGGACCATCGCTCCGTGGCAAAACCAGCTTGATCTGTACGTCGCCAAAGATGACGCTTCGAAGGTCATCGGTAAGCACACGATCAAGTTCGGCGGCCAGATCAGCTGGAACGGTAAGGACGAAGACACCAGTACTTCTGCTTCTGAACGTCCGACGTTCGGTAACGGTGGCTGGGATACCAGCGTTCCTACGGCCAATGACTTGGCGAACTTGATGATTCCTGGCGCCAACTGGAATATGACGGAAACTTCCACGAACGTCCGCGCACAGCTGCGTTGGCACGACGACGCTCTGTACATTGCGGATAACTGGAAGGTCACTCCGCGGTTGACATTGGACCTCGGCCTGCGTTGGGACTTGTTAGATGCCCCAGTCCAGCCGAATAACCAGATCACCAACTTCCAGCCTAGCCTCTACAACCCGGCGTTACCAGGGACCGACGCCTGCAACGGATTGTGGGTCGTCGCTGGAACGGATCCTTGCGGCGCAGCCAATGCGCAATTTGGAACCGCGTTCTCCTCTGGCACTCCTGGTCCGGGGCGCTCTTTGGTCAACAACAACAACCATCTGTTCTCCCCGCGTGTAGGTATAGCGTGGGATCCTTGGGGTGATGGCAACACGGCAATTCGTTTGGGTGCTGGCCGGTTTATGCAGCGCGAACGTGTAAGCCGTTACACGCTGGTGGCGAACGCTCCATTCGCGGTCACCACTGGTTTCAACCAACCGTTGGATACCAGAACTCCGGTCACCGGCGGCGGCGCAGCTCCGGCCGGTGGTATGGATCCGGCAGCGACCATGCCGGAATCGTGGCAGTGGAACGTAAGCATTCAACGCAGCCTGGCTCGAGACACGACTCTCGAACTTGGCTATGTTGGCAACCATGCTTATCACCAGACCACGAGCTATGACATGAACTCGATTGCTCCGCAGAACTGGCTGGCTGCCTCCTTCATGACGGCTGCTCAGACACAGGCTGCCGGGTACTTTGCTTACAACAACTACCAGAGTGCTCTGACGTGGTGGACCCATCAGGGCGATGCCACGTACCATTCGCTCCAGGCGTTGTTCAAGACGCGTTACAAGAGATCACAGATGAGTGCGGCTTACACCTGGTCTCACTCGATCGCTAACGTGATTATGGACGACTCCTCGGGCGGTCTCGGATATCAGAGCTTTATGTATTCTGGTAATCCAGGATTGGATCGTGGAAATTCTGCCATCAACCGTCCTCAGATCTTGACCGCGAACTTCAACTATTATTTGCCCGATCTCAATCAGGCAAATCATTTCGTTAAAGGCGCGTTTGGAGGATGGGAACTTGGTTTGATCACCACGGAAGCCAGTGGTAACTCCACTACTGCTTACCAGAACGGGCTCTCTGAGAACACTGGCCCAACGGGCACCGGTGGCCCAACCGGTGGCTTGAACTCGCTCTTTAATACCGGGTACAACCAAGCTCAGCGTCCGCTAGTTGTTCCTGGACAGAGTTGCTCTGAGCGTAATGGCGACCAACTCTTCAACCCGAATGCCTTCACGTTGGTCGGATACCAGATCGGAACCATCAGCCCGAACATGGAACCACGTGGCTATTGCCATGGTCCGAGCTTGTTGGATACCGACCTATCGATTGATAAGAACTTCAAGCTGACTGAGCGAGTCAGAATGCAGTTCCGTATCGATCTGTTCAACGCGTTCAACCGAGCGAACTTCCGTGCGGATGGCATCGCCAGCGTAGCAGGCGGCAGCACATTCGCTAACGTAAACTGCGGTCCGGTAAATGCAGTCACCGGGTTTTATTCGGTCTGCAGCCCGACCAACAACGTCATCACCCATCAGAGCGTAACCAGCAACTTTGGTCAGGCGACGACGGTGGTTGGCAACGCGGGTCGCGAAATTCAGTACGGCTTGCACATTACGTTCTAGCTGAACTGGTTTCGTCACGTAACCTACAACCGACGGCAGGACCTGATAGAATCGGGTCCTGCCGTCTTGCTTTTCGGCCTGTGAAAAACCCGGCTCTGATTGTGTCGAGACTTACTTCAACCGCGCATCGCCGCTCTCTACAACGCCACATCGTTTGTTCTTGTGGTCTTTTTTTAGGTATATGGCTTCTCTGTTTTCTCGTAGGCTCCTTCCCGCAACAACTTCTTGCGGAGCAGCACCCGGAGCAGGCCGCTGTCCCGCTGCGACCGCGGGTCTCCAAGACTCAAACCGATGCACCGGTTGAGCAGCTGCAGAAGCTATACGACGCGGAGCGCACCGCAGCGCGAAGCGGATCTCCGGCCGAGGTGGAGGAAACGAGTCAAAAGCTGGCGGCTATGGCGCTGCGTGAGATTGGGGCGCTTGAGGTCGCGCAACGGCACTACGACGACGCAATTGCGCATTACAAACGTTCGTTAACACTTGAAGATTCAGCAGCGGGTGTGCGATCGACTCTGGCAATGGTGTATCTGCTTGCCGGGAAACCGGATGAAGCCATTACAGAGATGGACAAGCTCCTGCAAGCGAATCCTAAGGATGCCGCGGCATGGTTTACGAAGGGCAAAGCCGCTGTACAAAAAGATGACTCCGAGCAGGCGATCCAGGCGTTCACGAAGGCGCTGGAGTTAAAAAACGACCCAGATGTCCAATTTGCATTAGCGAATGCATATCTGCGGCTGAAGCAGAAAGAGAAAGCGGAACAGGTGTTCCAGTCCATGCTGAACCAGTATGGGGACCGCGCCATCTGGCATATGGTCTTTGCCGGCGGCTACCGGGACAACGGCTATCGCGATGATGCGATCCGTGAGTTCAAGCGCGCTATCGAACTTGATCCTAAGCTTCCACACGTGCATTTTTTCCTCGCGCTTACCATTCTTGAGAACAATGCTTGGGGACCTACAGAGGAGTCGCTTCATCAACTGCAGGAAGCGGTCAAAGTCGAGCCGAAGGACTACTTTGCGAATCATTACCTCGGAGCGATGGAGTCCAAGCAAGGCAGGTTAGAAGAGTCCGATCATCATTTGAAGGTCGCAGCAGCGGCTGACCAGACTTCAGCCGACCCTTGGCTCATCCTCGGAGAGAACGCTTATCAAGAAAAGAACTCCGAGTCGGCGAAGCAATACCTGACCAAGGCGATTGCGCTTACGGGAAGCGACGAAGCCCGAAACAACTATCAGATACGCAAGGCCTACATCATTTTGGGAAGGCTTTCGATCACGGAGGGGCGCCGGGAAGAAGGGACGCAACAACTGGAACACTCTAAACAGCTCTTCGCCTTGTATATGAAACAGGTGGAGAAGCAGGTTGGCCAAGGAGCTGCGGCAGCCGGGATGGGCAGCGGAGACGCACCTGGAGGAGATTTGCCTGGCATTGTCGCGCCTGCTAAGGACACCGGATCTCCGGCGCCTGGATCAGGCGAAGAGGCGCAGGTGGATAAGCCGAAACTCACTCAAGAGGAAGAGGGCGCGATTGCGGCTCGCGAAAAGCAACTGCATGCGATTCTCGGAGTCAGCTTCAACGATTGGGGCACTTCTGAGGCCAGGCAGAAGAACTATGCGGTGGCGACGGAGTTGTTCAAAGAAGCCAAGTCGTGGAATCCGCAAACTCCAGGATTAATGAAAAACCTTGGAATCGCAGCCTTTCGCCAGGAGGACTATCCAGAGGCCGCCGCTGCGTTGCGCGTCGCGGCGCCTGCCGAACCTCAGGATCTCTCGTTGCGCGCAATGTTGGGAATGGCTCTGTTTAATACGAATGCGTTTGCCGACGCTGCACAAGCTTTTGGTCCGTTAGGCGACAACGCATTTCGCGACCCGCGCATTGCATATACGTGGGCTATTTCCCTCATCAAGTCGAATCAATATCAGCCGGCTTCTGACATCTTGGATAAGCTCCAGGCACAGCAGTCGTCTCCGGAAACTTTGCTGCTCATCGCTCAGGCCTGGAGTGACATGGGTTACTATCCTCAGGCCGTTGCAGCCTGTCACAAAGCTCTGCAGATTGATCCGCATCTACAGCGCGCGCATTTCATGGCGGGCAATGCCTATCTCCGGCTTGATAAGAACGACGAAGCAGCGAATGAATTTCGTGCGGAGATGGCCCTATCACCCGGTGATATCGAGAATGAATACAGCTTGGCCTATGTTCTATTGCGCCAGTCGAAGACAGACGAAGCGATCGGTCACCTCAAGGCTGTCCTCAACCAAGCTCCCAACCACGCAGGCGCGAATTATCAACTCGGCAAGGCTCTCCTAGACGGCGGCCAGACCAAAGACGCGATTTCTTACCTGGAAGCTGCGGCACGACTCTCGCCCAACGTGGATTATGTGCATTATCAGCTCCAGATGGCTTATCGTAAGGAGGACAGGCGAGAAGATGCCGATCGCGAACTAGCGATCTACAAGCAGATCAAAGCGGATAAACGAGAGTCTTCAGTCAGACGCCTGGAAGAGAACTCGAAGAAAGCAGACGGCTCCGGTCCTAACTGATATCGATGCGCAAAGCATTCTCTAGAACCCTCATTCTGCTTTTTCTATCCGGATCGCTCGTGCCCGCGTTTGGTCAGGGCGGCCACTCGGTACCTCCACCACCGCCAAAGGGTGTTAAGAGCATGGTCTGCGAGGGTCGCGCGATCCCTCAACTTGCGGACGTCACGAAAAGCGCGGGCATTAGCTTTCAACACTTCTACGATCCGGAAAAGCGATACATCGTGGAATCCATGTCGGGAGGAGTATTACTTCTGGACTACGATCGCGATGGTTGGCTGGACATCTACTTCACCAACGCTCCGAGCGTAGCGGGCGCTCTGAAGGGCGAAAAGGCGCGCGGGGCCTTGTATCACAACAACCACGATGGAACGTTCACGGATGTAACCGATAAGGCAGGCATTGCCACACCCGGATACGCCAATGGTGGTGCTGTCGGCGACTATAACAACGATGGCTGGCCCGACATTTACATCACTAGTCTCGGCGGCAACGTGCTCTATCGCAATAACGGTGACGGAACCTTCACGGATGTGACGGCGAAAGCCGGAGTCCTTGACGGCCGCTATTCGACTGGAGCAACTTTTGGCGACTACGACAACGACGGTTATGTTGATCTGTTCGTTTCCAACTATGTCGACTTCAAGCTGAATGATCTTCCCGGCTTCGGACAGGTACCAACCTGCAAATACCGTGGACGCGATGTGCAATGCGGTCCTCGCGGACTGCGAGGCGCCGGGGACTCGCTGTTTCATAACAACGGCGACGGCACCTTCACAAATGTTTCGAAGGCCACGGGGACAGATGATCCCGACGGCTTCTATGGGCTGGGTTCAGTCTTTGTTGATCTCAACAACACGGGACGTCCGGATCTCTACGTTGCCAATGACTCCGGACCGAATTTCCTGTATCAAAATCAAGGCAAAGGGAAGTTCAGCGAAGCTGGGCTGGAGTCGGGAACGGCCGTGAGCGAAGATGGCTCTGAGCAGGGGTCGATGGGAGTCGCGATCGGTGATTATGACCACTCCGGCCGCCCGTCTATTTACGTGACCAATTTTGCCGATGAATACTCGACGCTCTATCGAAACGAGGGGAACTACGATTTTCATGATGTCTCCTACAAATCGGGCGCAGCACTCCCATCGCTTCCATGGGTGAAGTGGGGGGACGCGTTTTTCGATGTTGATAACGATGGCTGGCTGGATTTGATCTTCGTGTCCGGCCAGGTGTATCCGCAGATGGGCGGCCTGCCGGGCGCGGGATACGAGCAGCCAAAGGTTCTCAATATCAATCAGGGGAACGGCACCTTCTGTGACGCAAGCACGCAGACCGGTCCCGCGCTGCAGGAGAAGCGAGTTTCACGGGGGGTTGCGATCGGCGATCTCTTCAACGACGGAAATGTCGACGTAGTGATCGAAGACCTCGATGGGCCACCGATGATCCTGCGGAATAAGGGCATACCTGGGCGGCATTGGGTAAGTTTCGAATTGGCAGGCACTAAAACGAACCGACTGGCGCTGAACGCCAGGATCAAGCTGACGGCGGGTGGCATGACCCAGACCTCCCAAGTGCTGAGCGGCTCAAGCTACCTATCGCAAAACGATTTGCGCCAGCACTTTGGGCTTGGATCGGCAACGAAGATCGATTCGGTCGAGATCGACTGGCCTTCCGGCACTGTCGACAAGATGACGAACCTTGAAGCCGACAAGTTCTATTCAGTTCTTGAAGGAAAGGGCATCGTGCCGCGCGAACAGATTGCGCCGGGAAAACCGAAGCCGTAAGGTAAACCGGCCCTTGCTCCGCAAGGACCGGACACCCGGCAAAGACCTGGTACCCGGCAGGGACCTGGTACTCGCCTTAACGCGCCAGGATCTGATCCATCTGCGTTAACTCTTCCGCTGAAAACTTCAGATTGTTGATCGAGGCGACGTTCTGCTCCAATTGCTCCACGCGGCTGGCGCCAATCAGCGCGCTCGTCATGCGCTCGTCACGAAGCACCCATGCGATCGCGAGTTGTGCCAATGTCTGGCCACGCTTTTTCGCAATGGACTGCAATTCCCGCACTTGACCGACGCGATGCTGATCCACATCTTTGGCTTTCAGGAAGCCGTGGGGTTTCGATGCGCGTGAGCCAGCGGGAATGCCATCGAGATATCGATCGGTGAGCAACCCTTGCGCTAGTGGACTGAAAGCGATGCACCCCACGCCTTCAGCTCCAAGTACGTCGAGAACGCCGTGCTCGATATCGCGCCGGAACATAGAATAGCTAGGCTGGTGGATCAAGCAAGGCGTGCCAAGTTCCCGCAAAATGCGAACCGCCTCGCGCGTCTGTTCCGCGCTGTAGTTGGAAATCCCTGCGTAGAGGGCTTTGCCGGAGCGAACCGCGAAATCCAGTGCGCCCATCGTCTCTTCGAGAGGTGTCTTTGGGTCCGGTCGATGGGAGTAGAAGATATCGACGTAGTCCAGTCCCATACGCTTCAGGCTCTGGTTGAGGCTGGCGATCAGGTATTTGCGCGATCCCCACTCGCCATACGGTCCCGGCCACATATCGTATCCGGCCTTGGTGGTGATGATGAGCTCATCGCGATAAGAGCCAAGATCGTGCTTCAGGATCTTCCCAAACGTTTCTTCGGCTGAGCCTGGCGGAGGGCCGTAATTGTTGGCGAGGTCAATCTGCGTTACACCGAGATCGAAGGCGCGCAGCACGATTTCGCGGCCATTCTCGTACACGTCGACTCCACCGAAATTGTGCCAGAGGCCCAGGGAGATTGCGGGCAGTTGCATCCCACTGCGCCCGCAGCGCCTGTACTGCATGGAGTCGTACCGCTGTTGGTTGGCTACGTACAAGGCGATCTCCTAGCTCAGAATTCCTCTGACGCTGATCTCTTTGGTGCCGGTGACGGGAGTGGGAACGGTGTTTCCTTCCACCTTTTTGCCGTCAACAATAAGGGTGATGGTGTTCCCGGTGCCCAGGCGCTCGATCTCGATTTTATACATCACGCCACGATATTTGCGCGTGGCCTTGAAGCCTTTCCACGATGTCGGAATCACCGGCGCGATCTGCAGTCCATCGAGCGAAGTTTGAATGCCCAGGATCTGCTGAACGATGGCGTAATAGTTCCACGCCGCGGTTCCCGTCAGCCACGAGTTCTTGGCCTCTCCGTGAGTCGGTGCATCTTTGCCGGCGATCATTTGCGAGTAAACATAAGGCTCGCACCGGTGCAAGTCGCTGATCGCTTCGCGCGCTGATGGGTTGATGCGCGAGTAGTAATCATGAGCGTTGTCTCCATTGCCGACCTTCGCTTCGGCGATCATCACCCACGGATTGTTGTGGCAGAAGATGCCGGCGTTTTCCTTGTAGCCCGGTGGGTAAGACGAAATCTCGCCGAGATGCAGGTAGTAGCGCGAATAGGCCGGCTGCTGCAGAACGATACCGTGCTTCGTTGCCAGATGTTTTCGCGTTGAGTCGAGAGCCTTCTTCGCCAGTCCATCTTTCAGGCCAACTCCGGCGAGCACGCAGAAGCCTTGGGGCTCGATGAAGATCTTGCCCTCTTCGCATTCGTTCGATCCGACCTTCTTGCCGAAGTCGTCATAGGCGCGGATGAACCACTCGCCGTCCCACCCATGCTGATGGATGGTCTCGTCCATCTTCTTCGCTTCGGCGCGATACCGTTTCGCTTCGTCCTTATGACAGCGGTGCTCGGCAATCGCCGCCAATTCTTCTCCGGCGAGCACGAAGAGACCGGCGATGAACACGGACTCGGCGGTCTTGCCTTCCTTGTTCGTCGTGGTCTGGAAGGATTGGCCCGGCGTGTCGGAGAAACAGTTCAGGTTGAGGCAGTCGTTCCAATCGGCGCGTCCGATGAGCGGCAAACCGTGCGGCCCAAGACGATCAAGCGTGTACTGGAAGCTGCGCTGCAGGTGCTCGTAGAGCGGCTTCTCGGAGCCCGGTTCGTTGTCGTAGGGAACCGGCTCGTCGAGGATGCTCCAATCGCCTGTTTCCTTGATATAGGCGGAAACGCCGATGATCAGCCAGTGCGGATCGTCGTTGAAGTTACCGCCAACGTCATTGTTCCCGCGCTTGGTGAGCGGCTGGTATTGGTGGTATGCGCCGCCAGTTGGCAGCTGTGTCGAGGCAAGGTCGATGATCCGTTCGCGCGCGCGTGATGGCACCATGTGCACGAAGCCCAGCAAGTCCTGGTTGGAATCGCGGAAGCCCAACCCGCGGCCGATCCCTGACTCATAGAACGATGCCGACCGCGACATATTGAACGTGGCCATGCACTGGTAGGCGTTCCATATATTGACCATGCGATTCGTATGGATGTCAGGCGTCTCGACCTGGCAGATACTGAGTAGCTCGTCCCAGTAGGCACGCAGGCGGTCGAAAGCGGCGTCAACGTTGGCGGCCTTCAGATATTTTGCAATGACCGGCTTCACGGTCTTCTTGTTCACGGTCTGGGAATCCGGCGGATCGAATTTCTCAGCAACTGGATTCTCGTGATAGCCGAGCACAAAGATAATTTGCTGCGACTCGCCGGGTTTGAGGTCGAGCTTCACATGATGCGATCCGATGGGCGCCCACCCATGAGCTACGGAGTTCGCTGATTCTCCGCGCTCGACCACGGCTGGTTTGTCCCAGCCGCGATAGGGACCTACGAAGGACTCACGCTGTGTGTCGAACCCTGCGAGTTTGGCTGAGCATGCGAAGTAGGCAAAGTGATCGCGTCGCTCGCGGTACTCGGTTTTGTGATAGATGACACCGTCTTCGATCTCCACCTGCCCGATACTGAAATTGCGCTGGAAGTTTGTGCTGTCGTCCTGCGCGTCCCATAGGCAGAACTCGATGCTGGAGAAGATGGAAAGCGACGCTGGAGTCTGTCGATGGTTAGTAACAGTCAGCTGCCAGATTTCCAGATTCTCATCGAGAGGAACGAAGTAGCGGGTGCGGGCTTCGATGCCTTTATATTCCGAGCCGATGATGCTGTAGCCCATGCCATGGCGGCAGCTGTATTTCTCAAGCTGGTTGCGCGTAGGCTGCCACGAGGGCGACCAGAATTCGCTGTTCTGATTGTCGCGGACGTAGATATAGCGTCCACCAAAATCGAAGGGGACGTTGTTGTAGCGATAGCGGCTGATTCGACGAAGCCTCGCATCGCGATAAAACGAATATCCACCTGCAGTATTGGAGATGAGTCCGAAATAAGCCTGGCAGCCCAGATAATTGATCCACGGCAGCGGAGTATCCGGTTGGGTGATCACATACTCGCGATTTGCGTCGTCGAAATGGCCGTATTGCATGAGGACTCCCTGGCACGAGATTGGCGACTGTCGCACTGCCATACGGGCAGTCCTTGACACGATCAGTCACAGTTGTGGAACGAATGACGGCGCGATTATACAAGAGTGACTCGGCTCAACCTGTGCGCTAAAGCACCGGAAATACAGGCATTTTGAACTAATCGATTTACTAAAACGCTTGCAGAAACGGGAAGTGATTTATCGCGGCCAAAGCCGAAAATCACAAGACAATCAGCTTCGCAGGCTTTACAAATGTTTGTACTTATCTGAGCAATCCATTTGTTGCGAGAGGGATGAATGAAGCGTGCTCTTCTTTACCTCTTTGTCGGCTCATTGCTGGCACTGTTGTGTCAAGCGCAGGTGCCCACAACGGCGATTAAAGTTGACCAGGCCGGGTATCTGTCATCCAGTCCGAAAGTTGCGCTGGTAAGCTCGCCGGGCAACAGCTTCGTGGTGAAGCGTGCGAGCGATGGTGCGACAGTCCTGCAAGGCAAGTTGTCGGCTCCAGCGAAGGATCAGGATACTGGCGACACCGTGCGGGCCGCTGACTTCTCTTCGTTGAAAACGGCGGGAAAGTATTATCTCGAGATAGACGGTGTCGGACGCAGCTGGCCATTCGCGATTGGGCCTGATGTCTACAGTCGCGCTTTTTATCTCGCAATGCGTGGCTTCTACGGACAACGTTGTGGAACAGCGGTCGACATGGGTCCCGAGTTTGCCGGCTTTAAACATCCTGCGTGTCATCTGAACGGCGAGTTTCACGAGTCGTCCGGGAAACAGGGACCGCGCGCCAACGTTGGCGGATGGCACGACGCGGGCGACTACGGGCGTTACGTCGTGAACTCGGGCATCTCGACGGGATCATTGTTGTGGGCTTACGAGATGTTTCCAGCGAAAGTAGGGAAGGTAAAGCTCAACATTCCGGAGACGGGCAACGGCACCCCAGACATCTTGAACGAAGCGCGCTTCAACCTGGAGTGGATGTTGAAGATGCAGGACGATGACGGTGGCACGTGGCACAAGCAGACCAGCACGCACTTCAGCGGCTTCGTGATGCCGCAGGACGATACGTTGCCAAGCGAAGTAATTGGCACCGGTAGCACGCCGTTCAAGAGCACCTGCGCGACCGCGGATCTGGCGGCGGTCGCCGCGATCGCTGCGCGTGTCTATGCGCCATTCGACAAGAAGTTCGCGGCGCAGAACCTGGCAGCGGCGAAAAAAGCGTGGCAGTGGAGCGAGCAGAATCCCAACGTCACCTTCAAGAATCCCTCGGGAATAAGCACCGGCGAATACGGTGACAACAACTGTAGTGACGAGCGGTTGTGGGCCGCGGCTGAACTCTGGCGCACTACGGGCGAGGCCAGTTACAACCAGTATTTCGTGGCGAACTACAAGACGTTTGCCGATCTTCTGCGCAAGCCCGATGCCGAGTCGTGGAGGCAAGTGGCGCCGATGGGTCTGTGGACCTATGCGCTCTCGACGCGTAAAGCCGCCGATCCGAAAGCGGTGGCGGAGATCAAGCAGTTGACGACGGCGGCAGCGCAGCAGGTTGTGGATGAGACGTCGAAGAATCCCTATCACGTGAGTCTGTTGACGAAGGACTACGTATGGGGATCGAATGGCGTCGCGGCGAACTACGGCATGCAACTCCTGGTGGCGAATTCGTTTTCGCCGAATCCAGCGTTCGTAAATACGACGCTCGATAACCTTCACTATCTGCTGGGACGAAATACGTTCTCGCTTTCATGGGTGACGCAGCTAGGCGCGAATCCTTATAAGCATCCACATCATCGCCCGAGTGGCGCCGACAACAACCCCGAACCGTGGCCAGGGCTGCTCTCGGGAGGACCGAACGCTGGTAAGCAGGACGACGTCCTGAAGAAGCTTCCTGCGGATACGCCGCCTGCAAAAGTCTATGCAGACGAGCAGGCATCGTATGCGAGCAACGAGATCTGTATCAACTGGCAGGCGATGCTGGTGTTCGTTCTGGCGGGCGAGTTGAGATAGGGACGCGCCGTGTAGGCAGAGCAACTTAGTCAAGTGCGCGAAGCGGTTGTCATCCAGGAACTCGCAAAACGTTTTACGAGCGCCATTAGTATCGCACAGGGCAAAACATGCGCCGGAGCCGCGAATTCCGGCACTTCGCGACCTATTGGTCGTGATGGAAGTACTCGCTTTTTTCTGTGTATTCTGGTGTATAGTGAGCGATCCTCTGAGCCAGATCTGATTTCGCGCCGTCTCGGAGCGTGCCAAGCAACTAACGGCGCCCACGTTCAGACTGAGGTATACGCGTGCATCTACATACCATTGATATTGCAATCATCATCGCCTACCTGTGTTCGTCCGTATTCATCGGATACTGGGTTTCCCACCGCGCCTCGCGTGACATGCAGGCCTACTTTCTGGGCGGCAACGCTATGCCGTGGTACGTGCTCGGCATTTCGAATGCGTCAGGCATGTTCGACATCAGCGGCACCATGCTGCTGGTCTACTGGATGTTCATCTACGGACTGAAGAGCGTCTGGATCCCGTGGCTGTGGCCGACGTTCAACCAGATCTTCCTGATGGTGTATCTGTCGACGTGGCTCAGGCGATCGAACGTGATGACGGGCGCAGAGTGGATCAAGACGCGTTTTGGCAACGGCCGCGGCGCGCAACTCTCGCACCTGATCGTGGTTGTCTACGCGTTCGTAAGCATCATCGGATTCTTTAGCTACGGCTTCAAAGGCATCGGCAAATTTGCGGCGACCTTTCTGCCTTGGCATCTCACTCCGAACCAGTACGCGGTCATCCTCATTGCGATCACCGCCATTTACGTGATCAAGGGCGGCATGATCAGCGTGGTACTGACGGAAGTGATCCAGTTCTGCATCCTCTCGATTGCATCGTTTGCGGTGGGCATCATCGCCATGATGAAAGTTGCACCCGGAACGATGACGCGTTTCGTGCCCGCGGGTTGGGACAATATCTTTTTCGGGTGGCATTTAGGGCTGAACTGGTCACAGATGCTGCCTGCCGCCACAACGAAGATCGCGGAAGATGGCTACGGACTCTTCGGATTTTTCGTAATGATGCTGGCGTTCAAGGGCATTTTGATCAGCATGGCTGGTCCCGCGCCGAACTACGACATGCAGCGCATCCTGTCGGCGAAAAATCCGCGCGAAGCCTCGATGATGAGCAGCTGGGTGAACGTGGTGCTGACCTTCCCACGCTACTTCCTCATCACCGGCCTCACCGTGCTGGCGATTGTCTTCTTTAGCGACAACATTCGCGGCATGGGCGCGCACATGGACTTCGAACTCGTGCTGCCCTACGCACTCGGAAAGTTTGTTCCCGCTGGCCTTCTGGGCTTCCTAATTGCAGGATTGCTGGCGGCGTTCATGTCGAACTTCGCGGCGACGGTGAACGCGGCGCCGCCGTACTTCGTGAACGACATCTACAAGCGCTTCATCAATCCGAATGCCAGCCCGCGCACCTATGTGCGGCTGAGCTATCTCGCTTCGTTCGTCGTTGTGGTCGTCGGTGTGCTGATCGGCTGGTACGTGGCCTCGGTCAATTCGGTAGTGCTTTGGATCGTCTCCGGTCTGTGGGGAGGCTACACGGCTTCGAACGTGTTGAAGTGGTACTGGTGGCGCTTCAATGGATACGGTTATTTCTGGGGCATGGTGACTGGAATCGCAGGCTCGCTGATCATGCCGAAGGCACTGCCGAAGATCCTCGATCTCGGCGGCTTCACGGGCAATGTCGACGTCGCCTTGATCTTCCCGGTGGTACTGGGAATTTCGCTGATTGGCTGCCTATTGGGGACACTGCTTACCAAGCCGGAAGATGAAGAGGTGCTGAAAGACTTCTATCGCCGCGTCCGGCCGTGGGGCTTCTGGGGACCGATCCTTGCAAAGGTTCGCGCCGAAGAGCCGAATTTCGAGCGCAACAAGGATTTCTTCCGCGACATGTTCAACATCGTGGTGGGAATCGTCTGGCAGGTATGCCTGGTGGCGCTGCCCATTTACATCGTGACCTGGCACCTGCGGAATGCGGCGATCGCATTCGGTATCGTCGCGGTAACCTCGCTGATCCTGAAGTTCACCTGGTACGACCACATGAAGACGCTGGAAGCGATCAACAATTACAGCGACACAGTGGCGAAGCCGGCGACGACCACGGCATAGGGAAATTGCATTTGAGGTTAGCGGGGGTTAGAACCGACGGCTCGGTTCTGATCTCCGCTCTTCTTTTATTGTCGCCAATTTCCAGGCAACGCCTTCGCCAGTTGGCTCCACGAAACCAGTATGAATTTCTGGTCTTTGAGGAAGCGCTGAAACTCCGGGCTGCTGACCAGGTCGAAATCCCTTTGGCGCCACGCGGCCCCAAAATCGGGATGACCGGCCGTTGCTGCGCGTAGTTCATCATTGTCGAAGCCAAGATGGACAATAAGGTAATAGGACCCCGGAGGCAGAGGAGCGAGCGCCTTCTCGTACGTAGCCAGCCATTGGTCCTTTGGACTCGGCGATATCATCACGACGTGATCCGTGAGTATCGCTTCATGTGGGAATTCCACGCCCATGAAGTCGGGCCGCTGCTCCAGCAGGACTGGAAGACCGTAGCTGCGGCCGAGTCCGATGTAGGTGGCGAAGAATTGGGGAGAGCCAACGATCGTCCCCATGTGCGTATCGAGATGCGATAGCGTGATGCCCGCCTGTCGCGCCCGCTCCACCTGTGCGCGCGCTTCTGTCTGAACGTCCGCCGCTTTTGCGTTGTGCAAGACTTCGGAAGTGGTCAACGGAAGATAACCTTGCGCATCGAGCAGACTTGAGCCTGGAGATGTTGTCAGCCCCGGCCAGCGATAGCTGCTCCATTCACTATTCAATGTCAGGTGAATGCCGAGGTCGGCATCGTGATGCGACTTGGCCCACTCCGCGACTTCTGGGAACCAGGGACAGGGAACCATGATGCTGGCAGAGGTGACCCAGTGCTTTTCCAGAGCCTGCATCGTTGCCTGATTCACGGAATGCGACATGCCGAAATCGTCGGCATGAATCACCAGGAGACGCGAATCCGCCGGATATCCCAATCGTTCTGCGACTGTCTTTGGAGCGTTCTGGCTCATTGCTACTCCACAGAGAAGGATGAACCACAACGCACACGCGATCCGCATGAGGCTCCTAAGTTTGTATGAAAACGGAAGTTTGTATGAAAACCGACAATTTGTTTGGCTGAACTTTTTCGCCACGCTATGGCGAACCAGTCCTTGCCATGAACCGAGAGTGGCAGCTGGATTCTAACTCGTAGGGACGGATGAACCAATCTCATCGAGACGGCGTCGAAGATAGCGCTCTTCAACGGGATTGCTGACCAGTTCGAGTGCTCGCTTGTAAGCCTCGGCCGCTGGCGCGAAGCGACCCAGACGGCGGAGCAGGTCGGCGCGGGCGGCTTCCAGAAGATAGTAGTCCGCGAGCCTTCCTTGTTTCGCGATCTCGTCCAGTTGTGTCAAACCCTTCTCGTAGCCGCGGCTCATGGCAACTGCGACGGCATGGTTGAGGCCGATCACCGGCGACGGTTGTATGCGCAGCAGTTCTTCGTAGAGTGCTTCGATCTGGCGCCAATCGGTTTCGTCCGTACTCTTGGCTTCGGCATGAACGGCGACGATCGCCGCCTGCAACTGATACGGTCCGGCAGGACGCATCCGTAACGCGCGCTCCACCAGTGCGAGGCCTTCGGCAATCTCCTCGCGATCCCATAACGACCGGTCTTGTTCCTCCAGCGTGACCAGGTCACCCGCAGCATTTGTGCGAGCTAGTTTGCGGGAATCGTGCAACAGCATCAATGCCAGCAGGCCGATATTTTCCGGATTGTCCGGCATAAGCTGCACGAGGATGCGCGCCAGGCGGATCGCTTCTGTGCACAGTTCGCGACGAATCAGGCTTTCGCCTGCAGTCGCCGAGTAGCCTTCGTTGAAGATCAGATAGATGACCGCCTGCACCGAGCTCAAACGTTCGGCCAGTTTTTGCAATGGTGGAACTTCGTAGGGAATTCGCGCTTCGCGAATCTTTGATTTGGCGCGTACCAGTCGTTGGGCGAGCGTCGGTTCCGGCGTAAGAAATGCACGCGCAATCTCAGGAGTGGTTAGTCCACCGAGTGTGCGAAGAGTGAGAGCTACCTGTGCCTGCTGATTCAACGCCGGATGGCAGCAGGTGAAGATCAGACGCAGGCGGTCGTCGGGATACTCTGGCATCGGATCGTCAATGGATTCTTGCTCGGTGGACGTTTTCGTTTCATAAACCAGCGCGTCTTCTTTTTCAGTGCGTGTTTGCTGGCGACGCACCTGATCGATGATCTTCCGCTGCGCAGCGGTCGTGATCCAAGCGGCGGGGTTCGACGGCATACCTCGTTGCGGCCAAGTCGTGAGCGCCGAGGCGAAAGCCTCCTGCATGGCCTCTTCTGCCAGGTCGAATGACCCGCACATGCGAATCAGGGAGGCGATAATCCGCCCGGACTGCTCGCGAAAGACGGCCTCGACGGTTTTCTGCGCATCCGCCACGCTAGCCTGTGATGAGTTCCTTTTCCGCTAACTCTGAAATCGCGCGGGAGGTCATCTCCTGGATCGGGCGAATCTCCAGGCTCCCTTTGCGACCGCCGCAGAGGGTGGGAATCTTGCTGCCCCAGTAGATGGCTTCGTCCAGATCCTTGCAGTCGAGAATGTAGTATCCGGCCAGCTGTTCCTTGGTCTCGGCAAACGGCCCGTCGGTCGCGAGCACCTGTCCGTCCTGAACGCGGAGCGTGGTTGCAGTGCTGGTCGGCTGCAAAGGTTCGGCTCCGCGGAAAATTCCTGCCTTGGCCGTTTCCCCGATCACCGCCCGGTGTCTCTGCTTCACATCTTCGATTTCCTGTTCGGTCATCGCACCCTGGGCTTCTTGCGTATAGATCAGCATCATGTAACGCATTCGCTAGTCTCCTGTGGGGCTGGTCTTTGTCCTAGCCCTACATCCATACGACGGACAGGCGTCGCAATCTCGACACCCGTTCAAAGTCTTTTTCAGATCTGGTTCGGTTCCCCAACACCTGCAAGATGATAACCCGTACCCCGGCACCATGATTCCTGATTTCACAGACGTGGCCCCTTGCAAAGAGGTATCTTATTCATGTGATTTTTCGCCCTCTTCGGCCGCGTTTTTACGCCGTCTCTCTCTATTCGTCCGCTTTCTTCCTGATTCTTTCGGTGTCGGCTACGCTCGCGCAGTCACCCAAGCCACAGCCAACCGCCACCCAAGAGCTTGAGTCCCGGTTACAGACTGCCTCTGGCGCTCAACAAGCCGGTGATCCCGAGGCAATCGCCGCCGCAAACAACCGGGTGATTTCCCTCGGGCTCAAGGAAATGGGCGATTTGCGCAATGTGGTGGGCGCCTACCCAGCTGCAATCGAGCTCTATAAGCGCTCCCTGGAACTGGAACCTACGGATGAGACCCGCTATTCGCTGGCGCTTGCCTATTTCCGCGCGTCCCGGCCCGATGAAGGCCTGAAGGAAAGCGACATTCTGCTAAAAGTGGATCCGAAGAATGCCATCTACTGGAATCTGCAGGGCAAGCTCTGGATCCTGAAGAAGGATTACCGCCAGGCCGTCGACTCATTGAGCAAGTCTCTGAATTTGCAGCCAGATATGGAAGTTGCCTACAGCATGGCAACCGCGCTGCTTCAATTGCACGAGAAAGAAAAGGCCGCCGCTATTTTTTCGCAGATGGAAGACTCGTCGGCCAATAAGGCAGCAGTCCACGTGATGGCAGGACGGGCTTATGAGCGTACGGGCTCTCCAGACGAAGCCGAGGCCGAGTACAAGAAAGCCATTGCGCTGAACGCGAAGGAATCGCGCGGCCACTACTATCTCGGCTTGTTTTATTTGACCAAGAATGGCTGGGAGGCAACGCCGCAATCGCGCGAGGAGTTTCTGGCTGAAGTCCAACAGAATCCCACGGACTTTTTCGGCAATTACTTCATGGGGTATATCACCTCGAATGAGAAGAACTATGCGGAGTCGGATCGCTACCTGAAAGTTGCTGCGGCCGCCCGCCCCGACTGGCCCGAGCCCGACCTTTATATGGGGCTGAATGCTTATGGTCGCGGAGATAACGTGACCGCCGAACAGTTTCTGCGCAAGGCCATCGAGCTCACTGGCAAAGAGGAAGGGCGGAACAATTATCAGATCCGTCGCGGTTACTTTACGCTTGGGCGGATTCTGATCACCAAAGGCGACAAGGCGGAGGGGACCAAGTACGTCGAGCGATCCAAGGAGATCGAGACAAAGCTGGTTGTTGCGGGACGACAACAGCAGGCGCTCGCTAGCAGCGAAGCCGCCAGCAGTGCTACGCCGCCGCCAGAAACTCCTGCGACGAGCGTTCCGGCACTGGCAATCGTCAATCCCGCTGCTCCGCTGGATGCGGATACTCTCGCCGCCGCCAAGCTGAGCGATGAGCAGAAAACCCAACTAGCGGCGGCCGAGAAACAGCTGCGCGCCATTCTCGGGAACGCTTACAACGATCTTGGAACTTCTGAAGCGCGCCAGAAGCGATACGATCCAGCGCTCGCCTCGTTTCAGGATGCCGAGCGTTGGGATCCTGAGACCCCGAACCTGATGCGCAACATTGGACGCGCCGCGTTCCTGCAGAAAAACTACGCCGAGAGTGCTCGCGCGCTGAAAGTTTACGTCGCACAAAATCCTGAAGACCAGCGAGCGCAGGGCATGCTGGCGCTTGCACTCTATTCCATCAAGAACTATCCCGAAGCGGTAACGGCGTTCGGCCGCCTTGGCGATGCGCCCATGGCAGATCCATTTATGGCCTACGCCTGGGCGACCTCGCTGGCACGGACGAACAACAAGCAGCGCGCCGCTGACGTTCTGGAGAAGCTGACTGCTAACCCGATTCCAGCGTCCATCCTCGTCGCAGCCGGACAGCTCTATGCAGAAATCGGCGAGGGGTCTAAAGCCCAAATCTGTTATCAGAAAGCCAAGGAAGAAGACCCCGCGATCAACATCCCGAACTGAGCTCGTGCGCCGTTTTGCGAAGATCACCAGCTATACTGACAGCGTGAGTTTTTCCCGATCCCTGGTGGCTGTCTGGTTGATTTTCTGCCTGGGCGCAGCCTCTTCAGCGCAGGAAGGCCATGCTCCTTCCGTCGTGCCACCGACAGCACAAAGCCTCGCCTGTTCAGGGCGCAAGATACCGCAACTCGAAGACATCGCTGAGAAGGCCGGTATTCGCTTTCGTCACACCAACGTTCCCGAAAAAAAGTTCATTGTCGAGTCCATGGGCGGCGGCGTTGTGCTCATCGACTACGACCGCGATGGCTGGCCCGACATTTATTTCACCAACAATCCCAGCGTCGATCAGGAACTAAAGCACCAACCCGCGCCGGGCGCGCTCTATCGCAACAATCACGACGGAACGTTTACCGATGTGACTGCGAAGTCGGGAATCAATACGCCTTGCTTCGGTATGGGGGGCGCGGTTGGCGATTACAACAATGATGGATGGCCCGACCTGTACCTCACGTGCCTCGGAGGCAATGTCCTCTATCGCAATAATGGCGATGGAACATTTACCGACGTGACCGCGAAGGCGAAAGTGGCGGATGGGCGCTGGTCCACGGGCGCAGCATTCGCGGATTACGATGGCGACGGCTATGTCGATCTGATGGTGACCAACTATCTCGATTTTCACCTGAACGATCTGCCTGGTTTCGGAAAGACGCCAACCTGCAAGTATCGCGGGCTCGACGTGCAATGTGGGCCACGTGGCATGCCGGGCGCGGGCGATGCGCTATTCCACAACAACGGCGACGGGACTTTTAGCGACGTCAGCAAGGCCGCGGGTGTTGACGATCCCAATGGTTACTACGGTCTGGGCGTGATGTGGTCCGACTTCAACGGAACCGGGCGGCCGGACATATTTGTCGCCAACGATGCCACTCCGAACTTTCTCTACAAGAACGAGGGCGACGGTAAATTCAGCGAGGTGGGTATGGAATCCGGCACCGCCCTTACCGACGACGGTTCCATGCAGGGCACCATGGGCGTGGCCGTCGGCGATTACATGCATAGTGGTCGATTTTCTATCTTCATTACGAATTTCGCCGATCAGTACGACACTCTCTATCGCAATGACGGCGACGGGAACTTCCGCGACGTGACCTTCCCTGCAGGACTTGCCGTCGCATCACTGCCGTGGGTGAAGTGGGGCACGGCTTTCTTCGACATCGACAACGACACATGGCTGGACCTGATCGCTGTCAGCGGCCATGTCTATCCGCAGGCTGACCAACTTGCTTCGGGCGCGAAATACAAGGAGCCCTCGATCCTTTCCATCAATCAGGGAGATGGCACGTTCTGTGACGCCAGCAAACAGGCCGGCCCGGACATCCAGCAGAACCGCGTTCTTCGCGGTCTGGCCGCGGGCGATTTGTTTAACGATGGGAATATCGATCTGGTGATCGAGGATCTCGATGGCCAGCCGGAGATTCTGCGCAACCACGGGCTTGCGGGAAACCACTGGATCGGCTTTGAACTGCAGGGCACGAAGAGCAATCGCATGGCGATCGGAGCCAAGGTTACCTTGATCGCCGGTAAAGTAACTCAGGTAGACGAAGTACGCAGTGGCGGAAGTTATCTATCGCAAAACGATCTTCGCCTGCATTTTGGGCTGGGATCGGCTGCCGCAGTCGATTCAGTGGAGATTCGCTGGCCGTCAGGCGCAATCGAAAAGATCCCCGGCAAAGGATTGAAGGTGGACTCCAGCTACTCGATCCTGGAAGGCAAGGGAATTGTCCCGCACGACGCGATCCGTCCAACCAAGCTTGCCGGCCGCTAAACTCCTCGCGAGAACCACCTAGTCCGGATACGGTGCGCCCGGCTTCACAATGCGAATCCAGTGGTCCGTGAATGCTGTGTGCGCACCCGGCAACTCCACCTGCGGCATGTGGCAGCTGACGCAATTCTTTTGCGCAACTTTGCAAGCTGCGCCTGGATGATCTCGGGCCGCCTTCGCGCCAGGTGTATTCACATGGCACGCGAGGCACCTTCCATCGTACGCAACGGAGTTTTCCTCCAGCGGCACGTGCGGATCGTGGCACGATTGGCAGCGTAGCCGCGCATCGCCGTTCCCCCAGCATTTACTTTTTTCCAGCCGATACGGCTGAAAGCGCGCATTCGGCACGCCGATCTTGTTCCACCCGTTAGTGATGGCGTCGCCGAAACTGCGATGACAGGACCCACAAAAATCGAGGGAATCCTCGGGGCTGAGGTGCGCGGGGTTCATGATGAGCGAAGCTGCTCCCTCGATACCCGCTAGTTCAGCCGCAACGTGATTGCGCCCCGGTCCATGACAGGCTTCGCAGGTGATGCCCATCATGGCATGCTCCGGATCAAACTGATTGGCCACTGTCGCCGCGGTCGTATGACATCCGAAACATTGCTGGGCCTCTCGCGGTGACATCACTTTTCCCGCGGCTACTTCGATGTTTGCAGGCAAGGAATGCTCGTGCCCCGGGGTGATGTCGAGCTTGCCGATCTTCGTGTAGAAGCTCAGATGGCTTTCGTAGAATTTGCCCGAGTCGGAGTAGACATAAGTCTGGCCGAAATCACCTCTCCCCAACGCCCACTGCAAAGGGAGCGTGAGCTTCTGAGAACCATTGGTCAGGCTGTAGGCCGATCTTTCACCGGAGGTGTGCAACGCGTAATCATAGGGGCCTAGCTGGAAGGCAAGCTGTGGATGGTCGAGCAGTTGTGGAGCTTTAGCGGCTGGCATTGCGGCGAGTCCCATGCCAGTCTTCGCCTGGGTTGCGACCTTCTCGGCATGGCACTCGGCACAGGCCACATTTCCTACGTACTCGCTTCGGGGCGCGGTGCCCTTACGAGGCCACCAGTCGGGTGAGGAGAAACGATCATCCGTTGGCAGCGAGATCCACGTGGGCTGAGAACCTGCATCCAGTCCAGAGCATAAGCTCGCGAGCGTTATACACACCAGCAACGCAGTGCGAGTCGGTCTGAGCAGCAGGATTCGGATCCCGGGAAGGGCCATAGGTAGTGGAGTCGGAGGAATCAGCAGTCGCGAGAGAATTCGGTTGGGTGGTCGAGACTTGCTCAAGCTCCTGCAAAGTCCATCCCCCAACGAAGACAACGCTTCCCACGCTCAGCAGTTTCGTGAATTGTACCCGATTACCGGCTGGTATTGGGGCATGCTTGCGCTGGAAGAGTGAGGCGCTAGCTCTGACCGTAAACTGGGATCGCGGCTCCGTGAATCACCCGTGCATCTTCGCTGCATAGGAACAAAATGACGCGGGCAATCTCTTCCGGTTTCGGCCACTTTGCGAAGTCGGCTTTGGGCATCGCCTTGCGGTTGGCTTCAGTGTCGATGATGCTCGGGAGAATGGTGTTCACGCGGATGCCGGTTCCGCGCACGTCTTCGGCCAGTGAGTCCATCATGGCCAGGGCAGCCGCCTTTGAGGCCGCGTAGGCCGAAGCGCCAGCAGCATGATTGACAGCCGCCTGCGAGGAGACGTTCACGATAGATCCCTGCTTCTGTTTGAGCATCGTCGGTATCACCGTGCGCGCCAGCGTGTAGCCAGAGTGCAGGTTCAAGGAGAGCATCTTCTCAAACGTTTGCGGATCGAGTTCCCATAGCTTGATGCCGCCGGCATATCCGCCTACGGCGTTGACCAGCGCATCGATTTGCGCGCCGCCGGCAAGAATGCCGTCAACGAATTTGCGGACTGCACCTTCATCGGTTACATCGACAGCTTCTCCCAAAAGCGCAGACGCATTCGATCCGGCAGCCCTTTTCAATGAGTCGAATTCCGCTGGATCGCGGTAAGTAACCGCAACGCCTGCGCCTTCCTGCAGAAACGCCAGGCTGACTGCCCGCCCCAGACCACCGGTTCCGCCCGTCACGACGATTAACTTACTTGAGAATCTCACCACATCTCCTTTGCATTTAGATCGAGGTTAGACCTACCGCCTCTAAAAGTCGATTTCTACGTCAAGAATCAGATGGGTCGAGGTCTGATGCAACGCCGGCAATCGTTTGAAGAAGTAATGAACGGGCAAGCCCTACAATATTGGCTTGCATGAAAGCGAAAGCGATAGATTGTGCATCGAATTCTAAGCTGCTGTATATCCTTCGCAAGCAGGTGCTGACTAGCGACGGGCAGATGGGTACTACTTGTTCGCATCAACCGGGAACTCAGAGATGGTGATGAACGCCGGGCGACTTGATCGCGTTGACCCAATGCGGACGAGCGTTTGCGCGATCGTTGTCGCTTATTTTCCTGACCAGGGATTCGCTCAGAGAATACAGATCGCAAGAGATCAGGTGGCCGCACTGGTGGTAATTGATAACTCTTGTGACAGTTCTGTCGGTGTGCAACTGGAGGCGATCCGCGGAAGCGGCGTGCATCTGATCTTCAATGGAGAAAATGCTGGCCTGGCTCGGGCGTTGAACTCCGGGCTCGCCTGGGCGAGGGCAGCTGGATTTAGCTGGGCTTGGTTGCTTGACCAGGACACCACCGTTCATCGCGATGCCGTCGAGCAACTGCTTTTCATAGTGCAGGATTATTCCGTTCCGGAATCGATCGCTGCTATCGGATCGAACTACGCACCTTCTGCCTCGAAGCGAACTCCGTGGATAGAAGTGGCGACCGTCATTACCTCGGGTACTCTTCTATCCGTCCCTGCATTCGATCGAGTCGGTCCGTTTCGTGATGAGTTTTTCGTGGACTGCGTTGACTTGGACTACTGTCTCAGGGCCCGGGCGGATGGATTCAAAATCCTGCGTAGCTCGAGCAAGCTGATGGAGCACCAGATCGGTAACGTCACCATGCACAGCATTCTAAGTTTTCGCGCCGGGACATCGAATCACGCTATGATCCGCCGATACTACCTTGCGCGTAACCTCACGACTCTAATGCTCGAATACTGGCGACGCGAGCCGCGATGGGTTGCACGGATGATATTCAACCAGGTGAAGTCGATGGTCCTGATGTTTCTGTTCGAAAAGGATCGCCGGCGAAAACTCAGGCTTTTCTCTGTTGGCCTGTACGATGGTCTTAAAGGCTGGTTCGGCAGGGATCTTTCAGCGTGGGAGAACGGCAAAGCAAACTCCAATTCAGCTAAATGTGCAATGTGAGCGATTGCGGGCAATTCTCAACACGGCTGCTCGCCTTCGATTCCACGGATGCCGTCGAGCGCTCCCGACCAAAGCAGTCTGAAACGCTTCCATTTTTCCGGTCTTGCCAGCAGGATCGCGCCGCACTCCTGGACGAATCTGCCTGCGGTGACCACGTAGTAGAGCGGACGGTTTCGCGAGCGCCTTACCGCCAGGATGAGATTTCGAATGTGGTAATACGTTCGCCACGCTGGCTTGTCGACGAGGTTCCCGAGGCGGGTGGACGTGTATTCGTACTCATCCTGGAAAACCGCGTTACAGACGATGACCTGCCGATAGCCGTGGCTTCGTAGTCTCCATCCATATTCAAGATCTTCCCAACCCATCCAAAGCGCATCCCACGGGACCACACCCTGTTTCACTGGCACGGTTGAATACAGAGCGCCATTGCAACTGCTCCAGAACGCATCGAGCAGTGGCCCCTCCGGAGGAGAAGCGACCAATTTGGCGGGCAGGGGCAATTCGCGGGTCCCGGTGAGGTTATAAAGCCCGACGGTAGAGATGTGGCCAAGCGGGTACGCTGCGCCCAGATTGTCTATCGTCCTTGCAGTCTCGAATAGACGAGAGAATGCCTGGGTGTCGAAGCTCGCATCGTGGTTCAGAGTGTAGACGAAATCTGCTCCACCCTCGGCGGCGATGCGCAAACGCTCGTGCAAATTCGCGCCGGAGCCCAAATTATGCGGATAAGAGCGATAGAGAACTTCGGTCCAATTTCTCGCCTTGATGGCCGAGGGAATCGCGCCGGTGCCCTGCGAATCGACAACAAGAATCTGATCGAATGACTGCCTTGAGCATGCGTGTACCTGATCGAGAATTCTCAACACATCTTCGTCGTTGCGAAACGCAGAAATAGCTAGCCACACACTCATCCACAACGCTCCAGCATGCCCTCAGTCAATTCCTCAAGATAGTTCATTTACGGTGTGAAGTGTTATCGCAAGCTGCTGCCGGACAGGTGCTCTGTTTAGAACAAGAACACGAGGCGAACGTTGCCCCGGGCGGCGTTGCAAACGGGTTAAACCACGAAACATCAGGCGGCAGGATCGAGATGGTCGGGCTCAGCCTTCTCGGAGGATCGGGTTGAATCAGGGTCCAGTATCGAGCGCAATCGGCGGCCAAGCTCGGGAAACTCGAAAGGCTTATTTAAGATCGCCGCAGGATCTCCGGCCACGTCCTGATCCGTATACCCTGACATGAAGATCGCTTTCACTTCGGGGCGGTGCGAGCGGATCGCTCTGACTGCGGAATCTCCGCGCATTCCGGGCATCAGAAGGTCAGTAAGAACCAAATGGATAGGGCCTGCGTACTCCATCGAACGTCGGATCGCCTCCGCGCCGTCGACGGCTTCAATCACACGGTATCCAAGCGCTTCCAGGTATGCTCGCGTCATAGCGCGTATTCCGGATTCATCTTCAGCGAGCAGTATGGTTTCAGTCCCGCCCCCCGGAGCTGAAGGGGATGTCTGGACTTGTTCGGACGGAGCAGCCTTGATCTTCGGCAAGAAGATGCGAAAAGTTGCTCCACGATTGGGCTCACTCAGCACATCGATCCGCCCGCCTGCTCGTTCCGCAATTCCCAGCACCGTTGACAGCCCGAGGCCAGTCCCCCTTCCGAGCTGCTTGGTGGTGAAGAAAGGCTCGAAGATCTGCGCCTTCACCTCGGGTGTCATGCCGTGGCCCGTATCGCGCACTTCGAGGATCGCAAATTCCCTGGTGCTCTCATTTCCCTGGTCGTCCCGTGAGGACAACGCTCGGGTAGTCGTCGCAATCGAGAGCTGGCCGCCCTCGGGCATCGCGTCCTGTGCGTTCACGGCGAGGTTCATGATCATCATCTCGATTTGCGATACATCGGCGTAGATCGGTTGCGGACTGGGTGCCGCCGATACTTCCAGCTGAATTTGATCGGAGAGCAGGCGGCGAAGCAGAGGTTCCAGATTCAACAGGATCAGGTTCAGATCAGCGGTTGTCGCCGCGTCGGGCTGCTTGCGGCTGAATGCAAGAAGCTGCTTGGTCAAGGAAGCGGCTCGCCTGGTTGTTGCCAGTATCTGTTCGCAGGTACCGTGGCCTTCCGCAAGCGAGGGATTTTCCATCAATTGCGTCACATAACCAGAGATCAGCATTAGCAGATTGTTGAAATCGTGAGCGACGCCTCCGGCCAGCCTGCCAACCGCCTCCATTTTCTGAGATTGCCGCAGCTCCAGTTCCAGATTTCTCGCACGAGTGACATCGCGAAAGCTCCAGACACGCCCCATGATTCTGTCGTTGATGCGTTGTGGTTGCGAGTACCGCTCAAAGATGCGGCCGTCCTTAAAATACAGAACATCGAAACTGGTTGCAGAGGGGTCCGTGTACAGCGATCGCACTTTTTCCAAGAAATCACTGGGACTTTGAAGCTGGTCGATCACTCTCTCTAAAACGGCTTTGTCCTGCTGCCCAATCGAAGAATCGCAATCCAAACGCCACATCTCGATAAATTTCTTATTGCAACTTGTGACCTTCCCCTCGTTCGATACAACCAGAATCCCATCGGCAGTCGAGTCAAGAGTGGCATTCAGGAGCGACACAATGTGTTGCAACCGATTCTCAGCCTGGAGCCGCGCCTGGTTCTCGATGCGCAGAGCGGCGTTGATCTTGGCAAGCTGGGTAGTCCGTTTTGCGGTTTCTGCTTCGACATCAGCATTAGAGCGGAGTATCGCGGCTTCGATTTCCTTGCGAAAGCGAAGGTCACGCGCGGCAAAGACTACGGCCCGAGTTTCCGGGTCCTGTAAACGACTGTTCGCGACGATCTCGAATGGGATCCACTGGCCGGCGGAGTCTCTAAGCCGCAGCACCGAGGGAACTCGTTCACCTTCGTGCTGGATTGTGTCTGCATATTCCAGAGCAGCACGGGAGGCATCATCGGGATGGACGAATTCGAAGATGTTATGCCCTACGAGTTCATCGTTGCGGTAACCCAGCACTCTTCCAACGTACGGATTCGCATACAGAATGCTGCCTTCGGCATTTAGCAGGGCAAGGATTTCCGGTGCGTTCTTGACGATAGAGCGATACCAATCGTGATGTTCCCGCGCAATGCGGCTGCTGCTGTCGGTTCGAGTGGATCGATGTTTCCTAAAAGGAGCCATACGGCACCTGCCCGTTGGCTGCAATGCATCTCCGAAGAGCCAACCTTCGGGTGAGCTCCTGATCTGCCCACCGCAGATAACTCCGCCGATACTTGGATGCGCAGGCGCAAATTGTGAAGACAACAGAGCTGCACGGACGGGGCAATGTCATTCTCGGCGCTCGGATCAGGCGCAACAGCAGCATCTTTGAAGGGTGAAGACGATGAACCTGTCAGATTTGACAGTTTCACACCTGAGCGTGCTGACAACAATGCCCACTCTCCTGCACTAGCCAAATCTTCTCGAATCTGAGTGGTCTCGAGTCACCGTGAGACCAGAGGGAAGATCATTTTCGCGATCCGTTGCTCGGGAGGCACGAAATCTGTTCCTGGGCTGTCTTCTTAAAATCCAGCTTCGCAGCTGAATGCGAGATTCCACCTCGGTTCATTGGGCTCCTTGTGCCTGTATCTTTTTCTGCAACTCTTCTTTCACCTGTTCCATGTTGAAGCTGGCGCCCCTCTGCATCGGTGGGAAATCGATAAAGGTTTGTGCGTATTGGCCCACGACTTCCTGCACCAGCACGAAGCGCCAGAACTCGTAGGCAAACCACGAATACTGGTTCATCGACTGGCTGGGTAAACTCGTGCGCTCCAAAGGGTCGAGCCGTAAGTTAACGAGGATCGGCCAATCGACTTTCACCGTGTTTCCAAGCCAGCCTCCGGGCTGGTCAACGAAGCGGTATTTAAAGTCGTTGATGCGTATCGCGCCCAGGGTGCTTTCAGCAAAGTAGAAGATCTCGTGGCGGTTCGATGGTCCCTTACCGGCGATCAAGTCCATCTGGTTGTATCCATCGAGATGAACTTTGTAAGTGCGGTCGCCAAGCTGTTTGCCCTTCTTCAACTCGTCGGCGATATTCGGATCTCCAGCCGCAGCGAGAAACGTCGGGAACCAGTCAAGGCCGGAGATGATACTGTTCTCAACCTTGCCTGCCGGGATGTGTCCGGGCCATCGGATAATGCAGGGCACGCGGAAACCGCCTTCGAGGACCGTCCCTTTGCCGCCCGCAAACGGCGTCTGGCCTCCGTCGGGCCAGCTGAAATTCTCCGTTCCATTGTCGGTGCTGAACACCACGATAGTGTTGTCGTCGAGGCCGGAGTCTTTCAGTTTCTTCATGACCGAGCCGACGATGTCGTCGAGCTGCGCCATACCAGCTTCCTCGATCGACCAGCCATTTTCGGGCGTACGCATTGCTTCGTATTTTGGCGAGAGATGCGTGACCACGTGCATGCGCGTGGGGTTCAGCCAGATAAAGAATGGCTTGCCGTCTGCTTTGGATTTGTCGATGAACTGCAGCGTATGGTCGAGGATGACGTCGTCGACGGTCTCCATGTTGTATTTAATCCCGGCCATCGGGTGAGGCGGGAGAGGTCCTTCATCATCGATCTTCTGCTTGCCAACCTTGCCCCAGCGCGGATCAACCGTCGGGTCATCCACACTAGTCGCGGTGGTGTGGAGAAGGTTTCGTGGACCCACCTTGTCTTTTAATTGCTGCGGATAGTTCGGGTGGAATGGATCCTCCATTGCGTCCAGGTGATACAGATAGCCCCAAAATTCGTCGAAACCGTGGAGCGTCGGAAGGAACTCATTGCGGTCGCCCAAATGATTCTTTCCAAACTGGCCGGTTTCATACCCCATCGCCTTTAATGCCGTCGCGATGGTTGGAGCTTCGTCTGGCATACCTATCTTCGCTCCCGCCTGACCCACAGTGGTCATGCCGGTGCGTATCGGTAGCTCACCTGTGATGAAGTTGGCGCGCCCCGCGGTACAGCTCGCTTCCGCATAGTAGTCGGTGAAACGCATGCCTTCCGCGGCCAGCTTGTCGAGGTTGGGTGTGCGTCCCGCCATCATTCCCTGGTTGTAGACGCCAATATTGAACCATCCTATGTCGTCGCCCATGATGAAGATGATGTTCGGTTTGGCAGCTTGTGCCAAAGCTGTAGACGAGCACCAGATAAGTGCCAACACCGCCAGGATCAGTCCCTGTCTCAAATTTCTTTGCTTCGCCATTGCAATGTCCTTCCTGCTCAGAGATGTTGAGACTCACGCGTGGCGCTTCTTGCGAGCTCCTCAATCGGCGGGCAGCGTTGCAAAGGCTTGCAGAGCCCGGAAATTTCTGGAACTGTCAGATGTAACAGCGCGAACGTTTTGTATCGCATTGTGAGCGGCTGGAATTAGGTCGCTACGCCGAGGGACAGCGGCCCTGTTACTTCTGACAGTTATGACGGTCAGCGGCGTGGAAGTTGAATGTGCTGCGGCCGAAGCACGCCGAAGTTCCTGGAGGGGCAACTCCCATTTGACTGCCGCCCAAAGCGCGCCACGGTGAGCACTCCCCCGCCGCTTTCACCAATAAGCGCACGATTGACAAAGACGGAGCAACCGAGCCATGTATACCTTCTTCGCTTACCTCCCCATAGCACGACTCGCGTCGGCTGTCTTCCTGATTGGGGTCGTCTGTGTGCCGGCCGCCGCGAAGCGAGCGGATACTGTGGTCATGAAGAATGGCGATCGATTAACCGGGGAAGTGAAGAAGTTGGAAAATGGCGTACTGTACCTCGATACAGACTATGTTTCCGGGTCGATCGGTCTCGACTATCTGCAAGTGGCCAAAATCGAGAGCACCGGAAGGTATCAGGTTGTGCTCAACAGCGGCGAACGCGTTTCTGGAACCATCCGGAAAGAGCCTGAAAACGAGAAGTCGACCAAAGGATTCAAGATCGCAAGCCCGGAGCGTGCGACGCAAGTCTCGTCTGGTGATGTCGTGAATATCGAATCGCAGAAACGCAGTTTCTGGCGCCAGCTGAAAGGTGCCATTGATTTCGGCTACAACTTCACCAGCGGAAATAGTCAGACGGCATTCAGCTCTGATGGAAATGCGACGTACACCGCTACGAAATGGGCGGCCGGCGCGTCGTTCAATACATCCTTCAGCGGGCAATCGGGCGGATCATCGGCAAATTTATGGGAGATCCAGGGTACCGGCGAGCGCTTCTTGAATAGAAATTCCTTCCTGCTTGGTCTTGGGGACCTGTTGCACAGCTCACAACAGGATCTGAATCTTCGCAGTACGCTGGGTGGCGGCTACGGCCGTTACTGGGTGCGCACCAATCGAAACGCCCTTCGCTGGATCACGGGCCTCGTGTATACCCACGAGACCTTCGAGTCAGGAACCGCCGCGCCCTCACAAGCTAACGTTGAAGCTCTGATTGGTGTTCAGTACCAGTTATTTCAATTTGATCGCTACAGCATACAGTCGCAACTCCTGGTTTTCCCCGGCTTATCGGATGCTGGCCGTATCCGTTCGTCCACGCAAAACACGCTGAGCATAAAGCTCACCAATAACTTCCACTACGATCTCTCTTTCTGGGACAACTTCGACAGCAGGCCGCTCTTGAACTCCAAGAAAAATGAATTGGGCATCAGCAGCAGCCTTGGTTGGAGTTTTTGAAGCAGCTCAATTCAGGGCTGGCGTTTGCTGCGGAACCATCGATCGAGTGGCTGGAATTCCAGAAATCAAGGCAGTCTGAAGTAATCGGCGGGCGCACAGCACGGCACGGTTAACATAGGAAGCGCGATGGGCTCGAGAGCCGCGCTGGCGTCTCGAGAATCGCTGCTGGCCAGGGTTCCTGGTCATCTAAGGCCGCGAAATTCAGAACAAAAATCTCGTGTTTGTTGACTTCAGCGCAGAGTGGACTACTATTTCCAAATTGCTGGGGCCAATCCGAATCCAGGGGCAAGACAGAGTATGGATTTTCTTCACGACCTGCATGGAGCTATTTGGACTCCTCTGTTCGCCGTCTCGATGTCGGGGACAGCGCGAGCCATTTTGAGCGGCTCCGCAATGGGCAGGCCCTCGCATCTGTACGTCACCGGGGCAATTTTTTTCCTGGCGATCGAAACCGCGCTCATCGCAGTGCTGATTGCTGCGAGGAAACGGGCGACACGAACCCGTACTTTACTGGACCGGCGATTTGCGATCGAAGCCGCTATCTCCCGATGTTCCGCAAGGCTTTCCGCTTGTCCAGCCGCGCGAGTCGACTCTGAAATCGAAGAAGGACTGCGTGCGATTGTCGAGTCGGAAGAGATCGATATGGCGTCGTGGTTTGTATTCGACTCCAGTTCCGCTGCGCATGTCTATTCCGCTCACGTCGACATGGGCCTTCCGTCTTCGTTTTATACCGGACCTGAACTCCCATGGGTGACGCAGACGCTGCTGCAAGATGAACCAGTCGTGCTCAGCAGCCTCAATCAACTTCCCGCAGAAGCTGAGAGCGAGCGAGGTTATCTCGCAAGCAAATCGATTAAGGCCGCCGCATTTATTCCCTGTGGTTCGGGAATGGGACTCCAGGGCGTATTGACCCTTGTCCGATTATCCGATGAAGTCTCGTGGCCTAACGTGTTGGTCGAGCGTCTTTCCGTACTCGGGAATATCTTCGCCGGCGCCCTCATGCGCAAACGAGCTCAACAGGCCGAAGAAGAGAGCGAGCAGAGATTCCGGTACTTATTCGAAGAGGCGCCCATTGGAATCGCTATCGAAAATGTGGATGGCAAGATTCTGTTCGCTAACCCCGCCCTCTGTTCCATTCTTGGATATGAGATGAGTGAGATCGTCGGAATGAATTGTTGCCAATTCTCCGAAGCAGACGCAGAGGGAAACGATTGGGATCAGTTCCAAGAGCTGCGCGCTGGTCTCGCCGATACCTATCGCACGGAGAAGCACTATACGAGAAAGGATGGAAGTCGTATCTGGGGGCGCGTGAACGTCACCATGCTGAGAAGCCCCGAGGGCCGGCAGCCCGTCGTAGTAGCCACTGTCGAAGACATCAGCGCGGCAAAGAAGGCGACCGCCGAACTGAACGAATTGAACATCGAACTCCGGCAGTTGACCACTCGCCTAATACAGAGTCAGGAGGTGGAACGGCAAAGAATCGCGCGTGAACTTCACGACGACATCAGCCAGCGCCTTGCGCTCCTCATGATGGATATCGACGCGTGGCAAGGGGAGATTCCGTTTCAGCGAACTTCCGATCATTCCACGCTGCGACGGGTAATGGCGCAGCTCGACGAACTTTCCACCGACGTTCACAACCTCTCGCACCGCCTTCATTCCACCAAGTTACAGCACCTCGGACTGCAAGCCGCTTTGCAGGAGCTCTGCCAGCAATTTTCGTCGCGCCATAGCATTCCCATCGAAATAAATGGCCAGAGTGTCCCCCGCGATCTTCCTGAAATGGTGTCGCTCTGTTTCTATCGAATCGCCCAGGAAGCGCTAAAGAACGCGGTGAAACATAGCGGCTCGCCGCGCATCGATGTGAGAATCGTGAGCGGAGAGAAAATACTTTGTATGCACGTCAGAGATTTTGGGACAGGTTTCGATGTTGGTGCGCCGAGCTCGGGTCTCGGCCTCATGACGATGCAGGAGCGCCTTAGGATGGTCGGCGGCACGCTCCGCATCAACTCAGTTCCGGAGAGCGGCACTGAAGTCATCGCGGAAGTGGAGATCGAGCGTTCCTCGATGGTCGCGAAAGTGGCGTAACGGAACTCCTACCCCTCGCTGTCCGGGCGCACTGTCAATCTTGCCAGTGGCGAACCCTCCAACCGCGCATAACCATAGCGGCTGTGCTCGTGCGCATGCCCGAGCAGCCTCCCTCATGCGCCACAAGAAGAAATCGCGCCACCGGACGCAACGCCACCACTCATTACGCTATGGATGGCTTCTGCTGTTGGCATTCGGGATCGTTGCCGGTGCGATCGCATGGGGAGTGCTCAGTTCCCATCGAATGTCCGTCGCCCGTGCGAATTCCACGTCATCCGGAACGGTTTTTGCCCCGACCATTCTCAACTCCGCTCGCAGTCCGCAGCCTTCTCCGGCAGAAATGGCGTGGATTCCCGGAGGCGAGTTTTCCATGGGTGCAAACGATCCGCCAGACATGGACGAAGTGGGAATGAAAGCTACGACTGACGCGCGCCCTATCCATCGCGTTTATGTCGATGGGTTCTTCATGGACAAGACGGACGTCACCAACGCTGAATTTGCGAAGTTCGTGAAGGAGACAGGTTACGTCACGGTGGCGGAACGCAAACCGAACGCAGCGGACTTCCCGGGAGCGCCCTCCGAGAACCTGGTTGCCGGATCAGTCGTGTTTTCACCGCCCGATCACGAAGTATCGCTGGGTGACCATTTCCAGTGGTGGAGTTATGTCCCGGGAGCAAACTGGCGTCATCCGCTTGGCGCTGACAGTGATATCAAGGGAAAAGAGAACTATCCAGTTGTGCAGGTGGCTTACGAGGATGCCGAGGCCTATGCGAAGTGGGCCGGGATGCGCTTGCCTACGGAAGCCGAATGGGAGTTCGCGGCTCGCGGTGGCTTGGCCGGCAAGCCTTTCGTTTGGGGAGATGAATTTCGTCCCCACGGGAAATGGATGGCAAATACCCATCAGGGGCACTTCCCGACCAAGGACACAGGCGCCGACGGCTTCATCGGGATCGCTCCTGTCGCGCAATATCCCGCCAACAATTATGGGCTTTACGACATGGCAGGGAATGTCTGGCAATGGACCAGCGACTGGTATCGTGCCGATTACTACCAGCAGTTAGCGGCAGCAGGCGGAGTCGCGCGCAACCCCAAGGGGCCAGACTCGTCTTATGATCCGGCCGAACCGAGTGAACGAAAGAGAGTTCATCGAGGAGGCTCGTTCCTCTGCACTGACCAATATTGTTCGCGCTATATAGTGGGAACGCGTGGCAAAGGCGAGATCAGTACCGGCACGAATCACCTGGGCTTCCGTTGTGTAAAGGATCCCTAGCATTTCGACAGTGACAACTTGCAGGCTTAGGCAGATATCACGGCGCGCTAATGATGTGTTCTTTGATGGCGAGCTTTACAAGGTCGGAATTGGTCTTGAGGCCAAACTCCTCCATGATGCGATATTTGTGAAATGCCACAGTGCGCGTCGCGACGTTGAGAATTGCGGCAACCTCTTTCATGGTCCGTCCTTCGGCCAATAACTGCAATATCTCCCGCTGACGAGGCGTAAGATGCCGCGACCGGTCGGGGCGCGGATCACGCACGAATTCTTCGAGCAGCCGCTGGGCTACTCTCGGGGTTACGTACGAATTGCCCTTCAGGATTTCGCGGATTGCTTTAATCAATTCCGTGCCGGCGGACTTTTTCAGGAGAAAGCCAGATGCCCAATGCTTCATGGCATGCGCAGCCAATTCATAGTCTTCACTCATGGTGACGACTAGCAGCTTAATTTGCGGCAGCAGCTTTTTTAGTTCCTGGCCGGCATCCGCTCCATTGAGCAGAGGCATTCCCAGATCGATGATCGCGACATCTGGTTTCGATTCATAAGCCGTTCGCAGGAGTGCACGTCCATCCGAGACGGTAGCGACAACCTCGAATTCGGGCTCCAGCAGCTTTTTGAAGGCGTCGACAATTAAAGTATGGTCGTCAGCCACTAGTATTCTTGCCCTTGCCATGGCTGACCTCCCCTAAACAAGATTGAGACTATCTCAGTGTAGACGCTGCCCGGGCCATTTTTTCAATGGCAAAACGTACTAACCTTGTCGAATCTGAAACTTATCGCTCCGCGCCCAGAACTACCCCGGAATCTTGTAGTCGCTCTTCCCACACAACCCAACTGTCAGAACTGACAGTTTCGGGCAGCAGCACTCGAGTATAACTTTTCGCCCTAGAAGAGCATTGGAATTAATAGGAACCGCCGGCCGAATCGGGTCATGCACATTTGCTGACAGGTCGCCTGTTGTTCTGTGATTAATCAGAATACCAGGACCGGGATGGACTCGAACAAGGCGGCAACCCGCATCGCTGAAGAATAGCCGATGCGATGAGCGGCTCCTGAAGTAACAGTGCCTAAACGCTCAGTCAACAGTCTGAGCCTATTGCCAGTAGCGTTAGTTCGCGAGAGGAATGAAGATTCGGCCATGGCACAGCTTTCGGCATCCCCGAAGTATTTACAAAAGAGCGAAGCACGGCGTCGCATAGTGCTGGCGGATGACCATCCGGACATGCTGCGAAGAGTCTCAGGGATGCTGTTGCCGTTGTTTGACATTGTTGCGGCCGTGAGCGATGGACGAAGCGCGGTGGAGGCGGCGACTACGCTGAATCCCGACCTTCTGCTTCTCGACATCGCCATGCCCAGGCTGGATGGAATGCATGCGGCGCTTGAGTTACGACAGACCGGGTGTTGCACGAAAATCATTTTTCTCAGTATGCACCAGGAAGCGGATTACGTGGCGGCAGCCCTGGAGACGGGCGCCTGCGGTTACGTATTCAAGAGCAGGCTGCGAGCCGATTTGCTCGTGGCGATCGAACGCGTTTTAGCTGGCAGTGTATTTATCTCAACCCATTCTGGCGGCCACATCATCTAGGGGGCTGGAATCTCCAGCAGCAGTTAACTTAGGAGGACGCATTCGTGTCGAGCGCGATTGTCTCTGTGGGCTTTACGTGTCCTTTGTGCGGTGCGCGTGTCCCCGTGCTTCGCTCCTGCGATCCTGCACCCAACACCGCGGATGTGATTCGTACGGAATGCCGATGCGGGTTCATACGATTCATCACCGTGCTTGAAATTCAGACGCTGGAGGTATGGCGCGAGCGGGCCGCGTAGCCTCGTTTGCTTGCCGATGGCACGCCCCTGTCTCGACGCCCGTCCGTTCCCAGGGCGCTGAATTCGGTGGATTTGTGATACCCAGCGTACCTTCCAATCATCAATTCAAAATGTGTGCATCTCACGCGATTCAACCTCGTTGCGGACCCGGAACGACGCCATGGCGTCCGCAGCCGCTTGAGGTTGTCGGGTAGTATGACTGCCCATGAAAGGAGGACAAGTGGCTCGACTCCTGTCGGTAAATGTCGGGCGTCCTCGTGAAGTTACGTGGAACGGAAAAGCCGTCCGAACATCGGTCTGGAAACTTCCGGTTCAGGGACGGCGAATGGTCCGCAAACTCAATATCGACGGCGATGAGCAGGCAGATCTGGCCGGTCACGGCGGCGAGCACCGGGCGGTTTTCGTCTACCAGATGGACTCCTACCGCTATTGGGAACAACAACTTGGCCGTACCGACTTCACCTTTGGACAGTTCGGAGAAAACTTCACTGTCGAAGGTCTTCTCGACAATGAAGTCTGCATTGGCGATCGCTACCGCATCGGTAGCGCCGTGTTTGAGGTCACGCAGCCTCGCGTTACCTGCTATCGGGTAGGCATTCGCATGAACGAGCCTCGCATGCCGGCCCTTCTCGTGGCACATCACCGGCCTGGATTCTATTTCCGCGTCTTGCAGGAGGGGGAAGTTGGAGCCGGCGACGAGATCGAGAGAGTCGGCGATGGCCCGGAATGCGTGACCGTCGCAGACGTCGATGCGCTCCTCTACTTGTCCGGTCATCATTCTCGAGTGGACCTCGAGCGTGCGCTTCGAATTCCGGCACTCAGTAAAGGCTGGCAAACATCCTTCGAGGCAATGCTTCAGCAGGAATCAAGCACAGGAGCACCTGAAGGGAACTCGGGCCTCGCAGAGGAGGAGCCACCGCCCGCATGGCCCGGCTTCAGGCCGATGAAAGTCTCTCGCATTGACCGTGAGAGCGACACGATTTCCTCTTTCGTGCTTGAGCCCACCGACGGACAGCCGCTGGTCGCCGCTCTGCCCGGCCAATACATTGTCTTGCGATTGCGAGTGAATCCGGCGGGTCGGCCCATACTTCGTAGCTATTCTTTGTCTGATCTGCCGGGAGCCGATTACTTCAGGATCAGTGTGAAGCTTGAAGAGAACGGCATCGGAAGCGCATTCATGCACAGCCATGTGCATGTAGGGGACGTGCTGGACGTGAGTGCGCCGCACGGCAGCTTTACCCTGCGGGCTGGTAATGACCCAGTTGTTCTGCTCAGCGCCGGCGTTGGTGCGACACCGGTGCTGGCGATGCTCCATGCTTTGGTCGCGGAGAACTCGCAGCGGCAAGTCTGGTGGCTTTACGGGGCACGCAATCGCGAGGATCATCCCTTTGCGAAGGAGTCGCGCGCTCTGCTGCAAAGACTGGCGCTGGGGCGAAGCTACGTCCAGTACAGCCGGCCAGGTCCGGCGGATCACGTAGGTGTGGACTTCGATGCTCCCGGCCGCCTTAGCGTAGCCGCGCTCGACAAGCTTGGTGTGCCTCGAAATGGCGACTTCTACCTCTGTGGCCCAACTTCATTCCTGCAGACCATGCGGGACGACCTGGAAAAATGGGGAGTGTCCCCTGAGCACGTGCATATGGAGCTGTTCGGTGCGCTGGAATCCACAACGCCGGGCATGGCGCAGGTTGCGCACACTCCACACGCACCGGAAGGCCCGCCGGGACCCGGCCCATCGGTCTCATTTGCGCGCAGTGGAATCACGGTGGCGTGGGATCCCAAGTTCGAGAGCTTGCTTGAGCTAGCTGAAGCCTGCGATGTCTCGGTCCGATGGTCGTGCCGTACCGGCGTCTGCCACACCTGCGAGAGCGGCCTGATCAGCGGATCCGTCAGCTATCAACCCGAACCACTTGAAATGCCTGCTCCCGGCAATTTGCTGATCTGCTGCTCGCGGCCTCGCGAGGACGTTGTTATTGATTGTTGACGTCCGGCCAAATAAACTGCTCCGTCTCTGCTCCACCAAAGAAAGCGAGATGAAAGATGAATGTTGTTCTGGCAGCATTTCTGATCGGTGTGATTGCCGGTCTGCGGGCGATGATGGCTCCCACAGTAGTCAGTTGGGCTGCCGGCCTCGGCACCCTGCATCTGGAGGGCACTCCACTCCATTTCTGGAGTCACGCCATCACTCGCTATGTCCTGAGCGTGGCCGCCATCGGCGAACTCATCAACGATAAGCTGCCGAAAACTCCGAGCCGGAAGGTCCCGCCGCAATTCATCATCCGCGTGCTGACCGGTGCGCTGTCGGGGGCGGCTTTGGGGGCATCGCGTCAATCCACCGTCGCCGGACTGATTGCTGGCGCGATCGGTGCCGTGGCGGGGACCTTGGGCGGATCTGAGTTCAGAACTCGGCTGGGAAAAGCATTCGGCAAGGATCTTCCCGCCGCGCTGGTTGAAGACGCGATCGCTATTGTCGGGGCAGTCCTGATTGTGACGAAACTCTGATCGCCACGATGCAAGCGAAAGCAACCCCGGCATAAGCGGATTACCAAAGTCCATTGGCAATCTCAGCTTGGATGGTTAGTCCATCCACAATGCGCTGGTGATAATGCGCGGGTAGTAGCGGCTTGCCTTACCTTCTCCTGATACGATCTGGTCGCAGCACGCCCAGTAAGAACTGCCTTCGGTCTGCCATTTGACGTGGGCCGCGTCGGCTTTGCGGAAGACGTTCGCAACGCCCGGATCCTGATCGAGACGGAGCACCTTCCGCGTCACGTGCATGAAGATGGAAATCTTGCTCATCCACGAATTGTTGCTGGTCGACGACAGCTTGATTCCACCGTCACCAAACAGATTGCGCCGTTGAGGATCGAGCAACAGCTTACGTGTGTGTTCCTTCAAGGCGTCATACATCCGCTTCTCCGACGCGCTTCCAAACACCTGATCCAGTGTCTTCTTCGCCCATTTGGTTTTCACGAAGTACAAGGGATACGCGCATCCTTCAACCGCCGGCAGAATACGCGACGCGTATCCCGGATTTCCCTTTTCGAAGATGGCGGGCAGCACTCCGTCCACCGCCTGGTCAGCCACAACTCCTGCCACCTTTACAGCCAGGTCCTCGGACCGCTTCTGTTCGGCACTCGCGCCAAGATCACGGAAGAGTAGCGCTAATGCGCGGTAGCTTGCCCAGCTCTTTACCGCGATATAGACGTTGTTGCGCGTCTGCGCCAGCGAGTGATCGAGCGAATCGTAGGTGGTGATCTCCTGTCCGCCCGCGGTTTTCGTACTGTCATATTGCGCGAAACCGACGTCGCCGCTGCGATTGATCATGCTTTGCAAACATGCCTTGATGACACTCTTGTTGCGCTTGAGCCACTTTACGTCGCGCGTCTTCGCGACATAACAAGATGCCGTCAGGATCCAGTTGCAAAGTTGCTCCTGCGTCATATAGCTGAAACAGCCGGTCAGGTTTGCCAACTCGTAGCTGCTGCGCCCCTTGGGTGAGAAGTTATTGTGCGCTCCCATGTCATGGCAGAAGCTCAACCCGCCCGGCTTCTTTTCGTATGGGCGGTTCAGTTGTGCCTCATCCGGCGGAGGCGGCGCCTGTGACGGATCGATCTGACCAACGTGCGCAGCCATTGCGATCTCAGCCTTGTAGACCTTTACCTCGTCCGTGTAGCTGTATTGCTTCACGAACGTGTCGAGCAAGTTCCGCACCAGCCACGGGTTGTGTTCGAGTTCCCAGAACACGTGATCGACCGCGAGATCGAGTGTGTTCATCATGCAGTACTCGCCTTCATTCACTACCCACAACGGCTGACGGTTCACCTCCAGCAGTTGCGTGCTTCCGTAATAGCTGTGCGTTGCATGCGCGATCATGAAGCGCTGGTCGTCAGAAATCTTCGCGGAATCAAGTTTCTTGTCGAGCGCCTCTGATTTCGCGATTACCTGGCTTGAGCGATCCAGGGCCGCCTTCAGCACATCGGCCAGTCCCTTGAAGTAGCGCGTATACAGATAACGTCCATCCAGCCCGTTCGTCTGGAAGCCTTCCAGATACGATCCGAGGGCGATCACCATCCCGTACTTCTTTCCAGCGGGGACTTCAAATCCAAATCCCGGGCACGAACCAAGCAGATGTACCGGGTTGTACTGCTCGCGCACGCCATCACTCGCTGACCAGCGCATGAAGACGAACGGCTCCGCTGACGCCTTCTTTCCTTTTTCGGAGGAAGTGAAGTCGAACAACTCCGCGGCGCCACCTGCTTCGCGGCGGAAGGCGAATCCGAACCGCCCCTTGCCCAGGTCATCTTCGAGAATCCGCGAACCGGGACGCGCATGATTCAGCGCAAACATCGCCGTCTTCGTCGTCTTGCCTTTGGTGTTATCCAAGACGAGCCGGGCCACGACGGCGGGCAGCAAGCCGTCCCTCATCTTCTGCTTGCTATCCTTCGCCGGATCAGGAATCGGACCAAATGGCGTGTAGACCGCAAACGTCAATCCATCAGCGCGCCATTCGTCTGTGCACCAGCTATACGAGCGCTCAAAATCACCTTCCTTGAAGGGTTCGGCGTCAGGCTTGACATTCTGCTCGGAGGGGCCCGCCTGTTCGACCAGAAAAGCGTCCGCAGCACGATTCACGGCGCCCACGTAAAACGGCAGGCACTTCAGCGTGGCGTCCGAGTGGCGATCGCCTTCCTTGAATCCAATGAAGACCTCCTGATCTCCCGGTTGCCCGATCTGCAATCCGATGCCGCCACGGGTGCCGAAATTCCCGCAAGTAAAGCTCATGAAGGCGCCCATCGGCGAGTGCTGAGCGTTGAAGCTGAGTTGATATGAGAGCGGAGCGCGCTTGGTCACGGTGATCCTCGTAAAGGAATGTTTCAGCGGAGATTTAGTACGGACTCGCAACTTTTACGCTGGCGGACAATGCGCTGTCAAGGACGGCAAGAGCAGAACCTCAGCCTATCCCGCCTGTGAGCCTTATCACGCTTGATGTCAAATCGGTGTGATATAGTCCAACCCCCGAATGAATTCAAACTGGTCCGGCGCGTTTTCGGCGATGTCTGCGAAGGTAAGCCCTGACGTTGCGAAGTTACGACGAACTTGCTTACGCTCTATCGCATGAACAGGAAGCATCTCGTCAAGCCCGGAGTTTGCAATGACGGTCGGCGATTCATTCATATTGCCGATCTCCAGAAAGTAACTTTGCAGTTGAGCGAGTAAATGCTTATATAAGGCGCGCACTCCAGCTAAGGAGCTAGTGGGCACAGTGAGGCACTCATGATCCAGAAACTCTCGATCGGCGAAAAGACGGGCTATGCTCTTGGCGACATGGCTGCGAATTTTGTTTTCCAGGCTATGTTGGCCCTACAACTGGACTTCTACACCCACACGTTTGGCCTCACTGCGGCGCAGGCAGGAACGCTCTTTCTGGTCGTCGGTTTGGCAGTGGCTTGCCTCAATCCGGTCATGGGCCTAATCGCGGATCGAACCAGCACGAAATGGGGCAAATTCCGGCCTTGGCTGCTGTGGACGGCTGTGCCCTTTGGCATCATCGGAGTCCTTACTTTTACGACTCCGAACATCAGCCCTGCCGGCAAAATCATCTACGCCTGGACGACTTACATCCTGCTGCGAGTGATCTACACCGTCAACAACGTGCCGTATGCGTCGCTCACTGCGGTCATGACCTCCGACCCCGACGAGCGCACCAGCATCTCGTCGTATCGCCAGATTGCGGCCAACTCCGCCGGTTTCATCGTCGCCAGCCTTGCCATCCCGATGGTGAGGTTATTTGGTCACGGCAACGATGCTCGCGGTTATCAGCTAACCATGGGTCTGCTGTCGGTGGTAAGCGTGATCTTCTTCATTATTGCCTTCGCGACCACCAAGGAGCGGATCCAGCCCGATCCCCAGCAGAAGACCTCGCTCAGCCAGGATCTCTCCGACCTGTTCAAGAACCGTCCCTGGGTCGTACTGTTCCTGGCCACATTGTTCTATTTCATGGCTATCCTGATACGCGGCAACGTGATGCTGCCCTATTTCCGATTTGTAGCAGGCAATGTAGACCTCTTCGCATGGTTTAACGGATTCGGGCTAGCCTCACTGCTGCTGGGTGTTGCCTGCTCCACCGCCGTATCGGTCAGGGTGGGCAAACGTCAGCTCTTCATCGCCAGCATGGCATTGGCGGGCGTGTTTAGTCTGGCGCTATTTGTGATTCCGCCGAGCGCTACGGTTGTGATCATCGGAGTCGAAGTGCTGCGCCAATTCTCGTTCGGATTATCCGGACCCATCCTGTGGGCGATGATGGGTGACGTTGCCGATTACGGCGAGTGGAAGACGGGCCGCCGCGCCAGCGGTACGGTGACGGCCGCGGTAGTATTCGCACTCTGGGCGGGTCTCGCTCTCGGTGGTGCCGTCGCCGGATGGCTCTTCTCTCTCTACGGTTTCGTCTCCGAAGCCACTGTGCAGACCGCGCACGCTCAGATGGGTATCCGCTTGACTGCCAGCGTTTGGGCCGGACTGGCATTCTTCGCCGTCGCCTTTTGTTTGCTCTTCTATCCCATCAGCCGGGAAAATAACCAAGAGATCGCCAACGAACTGGCCGAGCGGCGCAAGACCTTTGCGTCTCAGGCAAACGCGTAGCATTTTAGACGGGGACGGGAGGCCAGTCTCCTTAGCCGTTCCGGGGCTTAAAGGGAGAAGCAGTTTCCGATGAAGCTCCGGCGAGAATTTCTAGCTTTTGAGAAATAGGGGAATGCCGGAAAGGCCAGGGCGCGAACCCTGGATAGAGTTTCCCCTATACACGCTTCCCAAGCCTACGCCTCCATCTGCTCGGGCATCTCTCTGCACGTAACGAAAGTCTGATCGCCCGCCCTTTACGCAATATCGGCTATGCTGATTCGAGCCACGTCTCAAAAGTGTTTACCGCGGTGTGACGCGGTCGTCCCGTCGCATGTGTCGCTCGTCACAGCAAAAGTGATGGTCCAGAGCGCCTTATAACCAAAAAGTTCGGTTGAACTGGCAAAATAGGAACTTTGGATACATTATTCTTGCTATAGAGAAGTCGAACTCGGAGCTCATCATCTTGAAAGCAGCGCGTTCCATACTGATTCTTGCGATTTTCGCACTCATCGTCCTGTTAGCCGGCTGTGCTAATAAGCAAACCGCCCAGGCGGCATCTCCCGGCAGCGGACGGCCTCCAGCGCCCGTAATTGTTTCCACCGTCGAACAGCGCGACGTGCCCGTTCAGATCACCGCTATCGGCAACGTCGAGGCCTACCAGACCGTTCAAATTCGTTCCCAGGTGAATGGTCAGATCGAAACGATTTATTTCAGGGAAGGCGAGGACGTCCGCAAAGGCCAGTTGCTCTACAGTCTCGACAAGCGGCCATTCCAGGCAGCGCTTGAGCAGGCGCAAGGGATGTTGAAGCGCGACGAAGCACAAGCCACCAATTCCAAACTGGAGGCGGATCGCTATACCGATCTCGAAGGGCAAGGTGTGATTTCCCGCGAACAGGCCGATCTCCAGCGCACGCAATCTAGTTCGAACTCCGCCGCCGTGTATGCCGACAAGGCCGCCGTGGACGCCGCCAAAGTGCAGTTACAGTACACGGATATCAACGCTCCCATTGACGCACGCACTGGCGCGCTCATGATCAACGTGGGCAACCTCGTAAAGGCTAACGACACTCCGTTCCTGGTTCAGTTGAATCAGATCACTCCCATTTACGTCACTTTTACGGTTCCCGAAGTTCGTCTCGCGGAAGTACGCCAATTTGTCGCCAAGGGCCTGAAGGTTCTTGCTTATCCAAAGAGTCAGCCGGGCAATCCGGTGGAAGGCATGCTCACGTTCATCGATAACGGCGTCGACCCGCAAACCGGCACGGTCAAGCTAAAGGCTACGTTCCAAAATAAGGACAAGCGCCTGTGGCCTGGGGAATTCGTCAACGTAGTTCTAAACCTATCGATGGTGAAGAACGCTATCACCGTGCCTACCAAGGCAATCCAGTCCGGGCAACAAGGAGATTATGTTTTCGTAGTCACGAAAGATGGTCTCGCCGATCCGCGCCAGGTCACATCTGTCGGCACATATCAGAACCTGACGCTCGTAAAAGGCAGCCTGAATCCAGGAGACACGGTCATTGTGGATGGCCAACTCCGCGTCGCTCCCAATAGCAAAGTAATAATCCAAAGCTCATTGCCGCCAGGCGCCGTGGTCGGTAGCGGCATCAACTCCAGCGACACGGCCACCGGAACGGCAGGGGGCGGGCAGTGAGCATTCCGGAGCTTTTCATTAAACGTCCGATCATGACCACGCTGGTCATGGCGGCGATTCTCATCTTCGGCATCTTCGCGTACCGCTTCCTGCCCGTCAGCGATTTGCCGAACGTCGATTTCCCGACCATCCAGGTGAACGCCTCGCTGCCCGGTGCAAGCCCTGAGACGATGGCCTCGTCGGTCGCGACCCCGCTCGAGAAACAGTTCTCCACCATCGCGGGCATCGATTCGATGACGTCGACGAACTCCCTCGGCCAGTCCAGCATCACCATCCAGTTCAATCTGAGCCGCAGTCTCGACGGCGCCGCGCTCGACGTGCAGGCCGCAATCACGCAGGCTGCCGGTCAGCTTCCGCCACAAATGCCAACGCCGCCTTCTTTCCGCAAGGTGAACCCGGCCGATCAGCCGATCCTCTATCTCGCGCTGAGTTCTCCGACACTAAAGCTTTCGCAAGTTGACGAAGCCGCGGAAACCACTATCGCGCAGCGCATTTCGATGGTGAACGGCGTCGCGCAGGTTCAGGTTTACGGCGCGCAGAAGTTTGCAGTTCGTGTGCAACTGGATCCGGATGAGATGGCGACTCGCCAGATCGGCATTGACGACGTCAGCAATGCAGTGAATCTGGGCAACACCAACGTGCCCACCGGAACCCTCTGGGGCAGCGGCAAGACCTTCACTCTTCTCTCCAACGGGAAGCTCCAGAATGCCGCGCAGTTTGCCGCGATGATTGTTGCCTATCGCAATGGCGCCCCCGTTCGCATCTCCGATATTGGCCGCGCAATCGACAGTGTCCAGGATGACAAGTCCGCCAGTTGGTTCAACGGCAATCGCGCGATCGTGCTCGCCATCTTGCGCCAGCCGGGGACGAACACCGTTGAAGTCGTCGACAACGTTAACAAACTGCTGCCCCAACTCGAGGAGCAGATTCCCGCCGCAGTGAAGATAGATACTCTGTACGATCGCTCCGTCTCCATTCGCGCCTCGGTGGATGACGTGAAGTTCACCCTCATACTGACCATAGGATTGGTCGTCATGGTGATCTTCCTCTTCCTGCGCAACATCTCCGCGACCATCATCCCGGCTCTCGCCTTGCCCATGTCCATCATCGGCACGTTCTCGGTGATGTACCTGCTTGGCTACAGTCTCGACAACCTCTCGCTGATGGCTTTAACCCTCTCGGTAGGTTTCGTCGTCGACGACGCCATCGTCATGCTCGAAAATATCGTCCGCCACATGGAGATGGGTAAGTCTCCCTTGCGCGCGGCCATCGATGGTTCCGGCGAAATCGGCTTCACCATTCTGTCGATGACTCTTTCGCTCGCAGCGGTGTTTATCCCGCTGCTGTTTATGGGTGGCATCATCGGGCGGCTGCTCCACGAATTTGCCGTGGTGATTGGCGTTTCGATTCTTGTCTCCGGCTTCGTCTCGCTGACCCTCACGCCAATGCTCTGCAGCCGCTTTCTGAAGCACTCCGAAAAGGAGAGGCACGGACGCTTCTACAACGCGAGTGAGAAGGTCTTTGAGAGCTGGCTGAGAGGGTACGACTGGTCGCTCAAGCGAGTCCTGCGCCACCGCTTTGTCACCTTACTGATCTCGTTTGCGGTTATCGGCCTTACTATCTATCTTTTCACTCAATCGAAAACCGGCTTTATACCGGATGAAGATCAGGGTCTCGTCTTTGCTTTCACCGAGGCGCAGCAGGGCATCGCTTTCGGCGACATGATGAAGTTGCAGCAGCAGGCAGCCGATGTCGTTCGCAATGATCCCAGTGTGCTGAACACGATGTCGTCGATCGGCCAGCCAACGAACCAGGGACGCATCTTCTTCCGACTGAAAGACAAAAAAGATCGCATCAATCGCATGAGCGCGCAGGACGTCATCCAGGAATTGCGTCCGAAGATGGCGAAGATTCCCGGCATCAACGTCTATCTGCAAATTCCGCCAACCATCCGCATCGGCGGCAATTTGACCAAGTCGCAGTATCAGTACACGATGCAGACTCCGGATACTGAAAAGCTCTATGCGCTCGCTCCGAAGGTCGAAGCCGCACTACGGAAATCGCCGCTGCTGCAAGATGTCACCAGCGACCTGCAAGTTCAGAATCCGCAGCTTACGGTCGACGTCGATCGCGACAAAGCGTACGCTCTCGGCGTTTCGCCCGACCAGGTGGCCAACTCGTTGTACTCCGCCTATGGCACGCGTCAGACCAGTCTCATCTACACGCCCAACAATGAGTATTACGTCATCACGGAGTTGCTGCCGCAATACCAGAACGATCCGACCGAGCTCTCCAAGCTGTACGTCCACTCCACTTCGGGCAAATTGATTCCGCTTGATACGGTAGCGAAGCTCGTACCGTCGCTTGGACCGCTCACCGTAAACCATTTCGGCCAACTGCCGGGCGTGACCGTCAGCTTCAATCTCAAGCCGGGTGTCGCGCTTGGCGATGCCACCGGGTTCGTCGAGGATCAGGTTCGCAAAATCATGCCGGCGGACGTGACCGGAACGTTCCAGGGAACTGCGCAGGCTTTCCAGAATTCGTTCGTTGGACTCGGCTTGTTGCTCGTCGCCGCCGTTCTCGTCATTTACATCATTCTCGGTATCTTGTACGAGAGTTTCGTCCATCCGATCACGATTCTCTCTGGACTACCTTCCGCTGGCGTGGGCGCGTTGCTCACTCTCATGATCTTCCACCAGGAACTGAACCTGTACTCTTTCGTTGGCATCATCATGCTCATTGGCATTGTGAAGAAGAACGCCATCATGATGATTGACTTCGCCCTCGATGCAGAACGCAGCGATGGCAAGAGTCCCGAAGAATCGATCTACCAGGGCGCACTCATCCGCTTTCGTCCGATCATGATGACCACCGCGGCGGCTCTCATGGGCACATTGCCGATCGCGTTGGGCGTTGGCGCGGGCGCCGAATCACGGCGCGGCCTGGGCCTTGCCGTCGTGGGCGGTTTGCTCTTCTCGCAGGTAGTGACGCTCTACATCACCCCGGTCTACTACATCTATCTCGACAGCGTGCAGAGGAAGTTCACCAACTGGAAGGCGCGGCGCAAATCATCCGCCGTTCCATCCATGCATCAACTCGACGAAGCCGAACTCATGCACCACGATTAGCTTCGTGGCCGGTCGAAGTCTTATTGAACAGGCTTTCCTGGTTTGCTGCGCTACTTTTCTTCAAACCAGAAGACGGCGCCACGCGATAAGGCGGGCAGCGTGAACACCGTCTTACCGCCCGAAGTTTTACCTTGAACGTCCTGGGTCTTTCCTAAGAAAGGCAGAAAATGGCCAACGCCCACTTTGCGCGGCACAGTCACGATGATGTCTTTCTGAGTGGCAGGAACTGCGACCTCGTGTGGCTTCAGTCCGGCGAAGTTTGCAAAGAAAATATGAGGCGATCCTTCCACGAAGGAAATTGATGTGGCGACTTGCGGTGAAGCGCTGATCTCGATATCACGGCTTGGCGCGAGTACCGCAAGAAGTTTCTGCTGGGAGTCGGGCGAAGTACCAGCAAATGATTTTTCTAACTCCTCGTAGTAAGTTCCCCCGGGAGAGTCAGGAAAACGGACGATCTGGCCGCTTTGAGAAGCGAGAGCAGGTGCGCTCTCCCCTGTTATCACGAGAGTACGGCCACTTTTCAGATAATCCTCAAGGATCTTCTGCTCCGCCTCGTCGAGGATGCGTACGTCAGGTAGCACCAGTGCTTTTCCCTTGAATGCTGAGAGTGTTCGCGGTGTCACGATCTGGAATTCCAGGTGCTTCTGCATCAGCAGAATCAGCGTGCCCCGATACGACTTGAGAAAATCGTCGGCGTAGAAATTGCGAGTTGCAGGGGAGAAGTAGATACCAACCGGGTTGATCGGCGAACGCGGCGAGTAGAGGACTTTCTGATTCGCTTCGATCCAGCGAAAGATTTCGGTGCGAGTGGCAAGATCGTTCGAACCTGCCATGCTGTGGCCAGGAGCATCCCAGAAGTTCGCGTTGGCCATCACTTGCGACATCGCGAGATTCTTCATCGCCTCACGAGGGTCGACGTTCTTGTCGCCGTCCCAGGAATAATTCAGGATCCACGTGGCTTTGCCTTGCGCGAAGGCACGGAAAGTGTGCATGCCGACCTGGTAGTTGAACCAATCAAGCTGCGAACGCGACGACGCCATGTGATCGCCTTCGCCGAACTCGTACTCGTGAGCAATGGCATCCACGACTGGGTAGAGACTATAAACATCTGCTCCGACGCGCACGGCTTCTTGCTCGATGCCAGGGTAAATCTCGGGAATTGTTTTAATCTGTGGGTTCACACTCTTAGCAGTGCGATCGATCTCTTGCAGGAAATCAGTGATCGTTTGAATGCGAAAGCCGACCCACTTGCGGAAGTTGGGATCGGAAAAATCGCCGAGCTTCAGGTCCTTCTTCGCATCCAGGCCAGTCTGCTGCTTGAACGCGGCAACGGTGTAATCGTCGAAGCTAGCCCAAGTCTGTTCCCAGCCGGTGAAATGCGTCATCCAGTACGGAATGTCGATGTAAATGCCATCGATGCCGGTGGCAGCGATCTGGCGCACACGCTGCATATAGATCTTGCGCCACTCTGTTGCGTAGGGACTGACCCAGACATCCTCGTCGCCTTTTGCGATCCAGAAAGCGGCTTCTGCGCTGAAGATTGCAGGTTCGCCGGTGATCTTTCTCTGCAGCCAGTCGGGATGATCCTTCGCCAGCGTATGAGCGGAATTTGCAGCGTTCGCAGTGATGCACTCTGTTCCAGCAATGTAGACAAAGGCATAGTTGCCGGCGTCATGAGCTCGCTTTGCAACGGCGCGAATGGCTTCGAGCTTCTGGCGGGGATCGAGAAAACTCTCGTACCGGCCAGGGATATCGTTATCGACCTCGATGCCAAAGACATCGCTTTGCTGTGCGCGCTTAGCGATGTCGGAGGCACCAGCCCCGTTCAGGCCGTAGGCTCCAATGCGAACGTAGTTGGTCCAGTTTTGCTCGGGCTGTTTGGGAGCATCTGAGGCGGCGAAAAGGGTCACACAGCTTAGAAGAATGCCGGCAAGAATCCTGGTCTTCATTGTTGTCCTGTATCGCAGAGAAAGAATGGGCCTCTCGTTGGACGAGAGGCCTTAGTGATGTTTCGGATCGGCGATTGAAGTTCACGCATCTGTGCTAGAACTCGAACCGTACTCCCAGTTGACCATGACGAGGGTTGCCGAGAGTTGACGTAATCTGGCCGAAGGTCGAGTCGCCCCACAAATTGTCGGGAAGGGCGAAACGCGGCGTATTGAAGAAATTGAAGAAGTCGCCGCGCACTTCAAACTTCATACCTTCGTGCGGGACGAAAGACTTGGAGAAAGAAAAGTCGATGTTGTGAATTCCGTCAGTCCGGAGATTGGAGAAATACCGAGGCGCGTCTCCAGCCTGCTCATACCCGGGATCTGCGAAGCAAGAGGAGTTGAAGACGCTTTGTCCGCTCATCGCAGACTGATGCGGGCTAATACCGCTGGCGGGATTGCAGATCACGTTAGGCCGTTGCGTGCCGTCGTCGAGAGTTCCTTGTGACATGCCGATATAGGTCGGTTGCCCCGACTGCAAGGTGACGATTGCCGAGAGAGTCCAGCCACCCACAACGCCATCGAGAAACCGATTCATATTTGCACCGATCAACCGGTTACGTCCGATGGGAAGGTCCCCGACCATAGCGAGTGCAAGGCGATGCGGGGCATCGCTGGCGCCGACGGAGTGCTCAGCTTTCAGGTTGTCGAGTTCCTGCGGGTTGTCGTTCCCGAGCGAACCCACCCACGCGTTTCTGCCGACCGAGGAGTCGTCCGTTTCTTTCGAGAAGGTGTAGCCGCCCTCGAAGCTGAAGTAATTCGACATGCGCTTGCGGAAACGGACTTGAAGCGCGTTGTACCAAGAAGTGGCTTCCAGCAGAGGTAATCCCGCGAACGCGCCATCGAACTGCGGATAGGGGCGCAGCAGGTTAATCAGCGGAATCGAGTCATTGTTATAGATCGAGTCGGGCTGATTGAAGACCGCGTTCGGCCCCTGGAACATAGAGTAGAAGGGATTCGCGACGTTGCTGTGTAGATCGTTGTAGAGGGTCTGGGTGTTGAACTGGCTGCGAATCGATGACGGGATGAAATTGCGATCGCTCGTGCTAAGGCCAGCCCCGCCCCACGGCAGATGCGTGCTTCGGTTTGCCGAATAGTCCACCGATATAACGGTGTCCCCCGGCAGCAACCGTTGAATTCCGAAACTCCATTGGTAAATATCGGCGTTCTGGGCAACAGAAGTTCCGAGATCGTTCTGGTTCCCGTAGCCCCACATCGCCAACGCGCCGTAAGAAGCATTTTGCGGCTCGGGGAGACCGGCGGGGAAGGGATTTGCGAGCGTCGCATACTGGGTCTGGAAATTGTCGAGCGTGAAATTGATGTTGCCGTCTTTGCGGAACGCCGTGCCGGTGTACTGGAAGTTTGTGGCCACGTTCATGCCGTAGTAGACGCCACCGCCGCCACGTACCACGGTGTTCTTCGTAAGAGCGTAAGCGAAACCAAAACGAGGAGCGAAGTTGTTGCGATCTACCGGAACATGGCGATCCCCCGAATTAGCGAAATTCGTGGTTCCGAGCAGGTTAGAAGTATCGTACGTCGAGGTTACGTTAACGCCATCCTGGTTGAAAGTGGTTGCGGGAATGCTAATGCCGCTGCTTCCGGTGAAGTCGCTGTACTGAATGCGATTGTGACGCTCGGTATACGGATCGCTCCATTCATAACGCAACCCAAGACTGAGCGTGAGTTTGGGCGTGACCTTCCACTCATCCTGCACATAGAAGGCAGTCTCCATCGACTTGTTGGAAACAGCGGGATACACTGAGATCCCGCCGTAGTCGCCCATGCCGAGAAGAATGTCCGCAAAAGGATTGCCCTGGAGAGGATCAAAGGCGCCGACGCTTTGTTCCGTGACAGTTTGGCCGAAATGGAAGTACCCAGTTGGATAGTTCGGTTGAAAGAAATTGTTAAAGAACTGCCGCTGTTCACCGCCGAACTTCAGATTGTGTTGTCCGTGCGTCCATGACAGCACAGAGGAGTACGAATACAACGTGTGCGCGAATCCGGTGTCGGCACAACACTGGTCGAACATTGAGGTCCATGGCGAGTCGGTAAGGATCGCGGGCATGCGATCCAGTCCGGCGTTAGCAGCGAGCACAGAAGGGAATCCGACTGAGGAAGCTGTCGGGTAGTTGTTGCTCTGGCCAGGCGATGACACACGGTCAACCGAAAAGCGCGAACTGAGCAGCAGGGTGGGTGAAATCGTCCAGTCATGCTGCAAGCCGACGTTGTTGACGTTGGTCGTGCCCTTGATGCCGTCGTTGAATTCGCCATCACCGAGAATGGTTGGCGTATTGAATGAGCTGCCTGCGTGACTGTAGCGTGCCGCGAGATGCTGCTTTTCGCTAAGTTGCTCGTCGATCTTAAAGTCGAATTGGATCCCGCTTGACGCCGCAAGGGTGTTCTGGCGGAAGTTATTCGTGCCATCCGCATTTCCCGGTTGGTTCGGCATCGGGTAGAGGTTCAACAGCTTCTGCCCAATCGGATCGATGTTCTGCGACGGGATGGTATTGTTCGCGAAACCAGCGCGGGTACCATCGGGCGAAACCTGAAAAGGGTTGAATATCTGATTCGGTACGATGTCGCCACTGTCGGGGTCGGTAATGAGAGCGCCAGAGAAATTGCCGTTTCTCTCGTCCGCCGTCGGAACCGTAGCAACTATGTTGACGGGAGCACCTTCTTTTACCCGCTCGAGATCGAAGAAGAAAAATGTCTTGTTCTTTCTGATCGGACCGCCAACGGAGAAGCCGTACTGGTCACGCGAGTGATCGGGTTTTGGCAGGCCCGCCTGGTTGCTGAAGAAGTCGTTCGCGTCGAGAACGCTGCGCTGCCCAAACCACCAGCCGGTTCCATGAAAGTTATTGGTTCCGCTCTTCAGCGCCATGTTCACAACGGTTCCACCGTTGCTGCCGAACTCCGCGGAGTAGATGCTGCTCTGAACCTTAAATTCCTGCACGGCTTCGACGGAAGGCTCGTAGTAAACGTTGGTGTTGCCGCCTTCACCCTGCTCGGGGGCGCTGATTAAAGCACCATCGAGCCGCACCTCAGCAGTTGCATTGCGCTGACCATTAGAGACGAAATTCGTTCCCGAGGGATAATTGTCGTTGGTACCCGATCCGGCGACTTCGCTGACTCCGGCGTTGAGAAACACCAACCCGAAGAAGTTGCGATTTGGTAGAGGAATTTGTTTCACGTACTCATTCGTGATATCGGTGCCGAGCGAAGAAGTGTCTGTGTCAAGCAGGGGCGCCGCCTCGGTGACTTGGACCTCGGTCTTGGTGCCAGCAGGGCGCATGGTGAAGTTAAGGCTCGACTGCTGGTCCACCTGCAGCACAACATCTCTCTTTTCTTCCGTCCGAAATCCCGTCGCCGCAACTTCGACGGCATAGGTTGAGGGGCGAAGTGCACGCACGATGTAGGTTCCGGCGCCGTCTGTCTGAACGGTGCGTTTCAAGTTCGTGCCTGCTTCCGTCACGGTTACGGTCACATTCGGCAAAGCTGCGCCCGATGCGTCCGTGACAGTGCCGCGCAACTGTGCCTGAAAAGAGGCTTGCGCCGCCAGGTATGGAGCGGAAATCAGGAAAACGGCGGCAATGGCAGTGACAGAGAGACAGCGGAAAAAGTTAGAGCAGCTCACGGCAATTCTCCCTAGCGAAGTGGACGGACTTTCGAGCCTTACGCGGACTGAACTGGTGCTTCACAGGAGAGACCTTCTCCTGCGACAAACAGAAATCAAAATCGAGCCACGCTTTGCCTTGAAAGATTAACTTTTTATTACGGATTGCTACTTTTACTTTCGTATTGTGGTATTGTCAAGCAGATTTGAAATCAACTTCACGAGCGGTACCATGGACTTTATCTGGGAACGAAGTGATAGGACAAGTCTGTGTCGAGCAATTCCACGGTCAAACCGGGCAAAACGGTTCTTGGTATTAGCATGCACTGGGCTGTTCGCGCTCTCCGCCTTGGCACAAACGGACCAGATCGGTTACAAAGCGGCAAAGGACGCAGACAGCAAAAAGACGCTGCTATTGAAGGATTTCCATCCACAGCCGATGCTGCATCTGCCAGCGCATGAGGTCAAGCGCGCGAAGTTTCCGGTCATCGACGTTCATACGCACACAAACGATGCGATGGGCGTTGGGGACCGCGTAGATCCGGCGAAGTTTGTTGAAATGATGGATCGTGACAATATAAAAACGATCATCATTCTGACCGGCCTGTGGGGGGATAAGTTGCAGGGCGTCATCGATCAGATGGTAAAGCCCTATCCGGGCCGGTTCGTCGTCTTCACGCAGATGGATTGGAGCAAGATTGACGATCCCAGCTTCAGCCAGTTGATGGTCAAGCAGGTTGACGACTCGGTACGTCGCGGTGCGCGCGGCGTGAAGATACTGAAGGAACTCGGTCTCGGGGTCAAAGACAAGAGCGGCAAGCTGATTCCGGTGGATGATCCGCGCCTTGATCCTGTATGGGACGAGTGCGGGCGACTCGGGATTCCCGTTTCGATTCATGTCGCCGATCCGGAGGCGTTCTTTCACCCGATCGATGCCAACAACGAGCGTTACGAGGAATTACACGAGCATCCGGACTGGAGCTTCTACGGCCCGCAGTTTCCGAGCATTCAGCAATTGATGGCCGAGCGCGATCACATGTTTGCGAAACATCCCAATACGACATTCGTCGCGCTTCATTTCGGGAGCTGGCCCGAGAACCTGGATTTTGTGGAGCAGACCCTGCAGCGTTTCCCGAATGTGATGATCGAATTCGGAGCGCGAGAAGGAGAGTTGGGCCGGCAACCGCGGCGCGCGAAGGAAATCTTCATGAAATATCCAGATCGCATCATGTTCGGGACAGACGAAGGCGCCAGCGAGTCGATGTACCAGAACTACTTCCGCTGGCTGGAAACCGACGACGAGTATTTCCCTTACTCGCAATATCCCGGCCAGGGCCGCTGGATGATCTCTGGTATGAGTTTGCCGGATGACGTTCTGGAAAAGGTTTATCACCTGAACGCAGAAAAGCTGTTTGGGCAGTTCAAAGGCACGAATCTTGTGGAGGCGAAATGAGCAAGCACAAACTCTATTCCGCAACAATGGCAGTCATAGTTGTTTTGCTGGTCGCCGGAGGGTGTGAAAAGAAGAAGACGCCCGAACCGCCTCAGGCGAAGCAATCGAGTGTGAAGGTGCTGCCTCCTTCTGGAGATGGAGCACCCTGGATTATCGCAACCAACACCGCCAATTTCGATATCACGAGCAATGGTTCTTTGAAATCATTTCTCCTGAAAGATGGCAAGCGTCTCAGCATCGACTCTGCAGATGCTAAAGACAATGCTTCCGACGTACTCCAGATTCACGCGAAGAGCGTTGATGATTTCAAGCTAGCGGGTACACCGCAGGTTAGCGATGCCAACGGCAAACTTGGAACGCTCGGGAAGCGGGTCGAGTTCACAAGCAAGAGCGCATCCACCGGCATGGAAAAGACAGTTGCCGTTGAGGTTTACGACGACTTTCCAAATATGGCAATCGTCTCCACCGCCTACAAGAATGCGGGATCTTCGGACGTGATTCTCGATAAGCTTCGTACGCAACAGCATGTGCTGGATGCCTCGCTTGCTGATGGCGCTTCGCAGCCATACCAAATGTGGCTGTTCCAGGGGGCCAGCATCGATTGGGGCAAGGACGAGATTCTCTCGATCTCGGCAACCTACTCGGCAAAGAACGTGATGGGCGCACCCGTGAACCAGGGGCATGGCGGCGGCGTGCCGGTGAACGCGTTCTGGACGAAATCGGTGGGCGTGGCGATTGGCCACATCGAAACTCTGCCGATGGTTTTGGATATGCCGATCACGGTTGGGAAAGACAAGCGAGTCAACACCGCCATCGAGATCGACAATCCAGCAACGCTGAAGCCCGGAGAGAGCTTCTCTACTCCACGAACATTTGTCGCCGTCTACGGCGGGGATTTCTACGAACCGCTGCGCATGTATTCGGAGGCGTTGCAGAAAGAAGGCTGGACGCTGCCGAAGCCGAATGCGCAGGATTACGGCATCGCCTGGTGCGGATGGGGATACGAATTCAACGTCACGCCTGCAGATATGACCGGCACGATTCCGAAGCTCAAAGAACTCGGTATCCATTGGGCAACGCTCGATGACCGCTGGTTCGACACGTATGGCGACTGGAATCCGCGCAAGGAGACGTTCCCGGGCGACTCCATCAAGAAGATGGTCCAGGACTTCCATCAGCAAGGAATCAAAGCGCAAATCTGGTGGTACCCGCTGGTCGTGGAAGACGGGACAGGACGTTGGGAGTCGCACAAATATGTCACCGCGGAGGTAGCGAAGGAACATCCTGATTGGCTGATTCTCGACAAAGACGGCAAGCCTGCGAAGAGTTTCCGCGACTTGGCTACGCTATGCCCGGCAGTCCCCGAGGTTCAGGAATACACGAAAAAGCTGGCCGAGAAATTCATCAAGGATTGGGATTTCGACGGACACAAACTCGACAACATTTATTCAGTTCCGGCGTGTTATAACCCCAAGCACCATCACAAGTCACCACAGGATTCGATCCGCGCAATGGCCGACGTTTACAAGATCATCTTCCAGACGACGCGGGCACTGAAGCCTGACAGCGTGACGCAGATTTGCCCTTGCGGCACCACGCCGAACATCGCATGGTTGCCGTACATGGACCAGGCGGTGACCGCCGATCCAGTTGGTGGCGTGCAGGTGCGTCGCCGTATCAAGGTGTATAAAGCATTGCTCGGGCCGAACTCGGCGGTGTACGGCGATCACGTGGAATTGTCGGAGATGACGCCTGTTGGCAAAGATGGATGGAGCGAGCACGGGCAGGATTTTGCATCGACGTTAGGCACGGGCGGCGTACTTGGCACCAAGTTCACCTGGCCCGATAAGAATCCCAAGTTCAAGCGGGTTGCGCTCACTCCGGAAAAAGAAGAACACTGGAAGAAGTGGACCACTCTTTACAATGACAAAATGTTGTCGGAAGGCGAGTTCCGCGACCTGTATGTCTACGGATACGACAATCCTGAGGCGTATGCGATCGAGAAGAACGGAACCATGTATTACGCCTTCTTCGCCAAGGATCCGCAGACAGCATACAAAGGATCGATCGAGTTGCGCGGGCTTCCGCCCGGGAAGTATCGCATCGTTGACTATGTAAACGACAAGGAACTCGGGACAATAGATAGCGCAAGCCCTACACTGGAAACATCATTCGCCGGGCACCTGCTTGTGCAGGCGGTCAAGGAGTAGGAGCGTAGATAAGAAAGCAAGAGCATGCCACATCAGAATGGAATGTTGAACGAGGAGCGACGGCGGTCGATTATCGACGTCTTGCAGCGGGAGGGCCGGGTAGTGGTTACCGATCTTGCCCGGCAATTCCGCATCTCGCAAATCACGATCCGCAAGGATCTGGAGAGTCTCGATGCGCAGGGCCTTATTCAGCGAACACACGGCGGCGCATTGCCCCTGCACGCTGGGGCATTACTTGATCCGACTTTGCGTGAAAAGGAAAAACTTCACCGCAAGGAGAAGATGAAGATCGCGATTGCGGCTGCGAAACTGGTAGAGGAAGGCCAATCCGTGCTGCTGGATTCGGGCACGACGACCACCGCAATCGCTGCCGCATTGAAGCATTTCGCCAAGTTGACGGTTATTACCAATGCGACAAACATTGCTGCCGAGCTAACAGGAACGAATGTTGAAGTGATCCTGACGGGCGGCACGCTGCGCAAGAATTCCTTTTCGCTTGTCGGGCCGATCGCGGAGCAAACTCTGCGGCAGTTGAGCGCAGACATTCTCTTCCTTGGCGTTGATGGTTTTGACACCAAGGCCGGATTGTTTACGCCCAATATTCTGGAAGCCCAGGTCAACCGCATCATGGTGGAAATCGCCAGCCGGACGATAGCCGTTTGCGACTCCAGCAAATTCGGTCGCCGAAGCTTGTGCAACATCATGCCACCTTCGGGGGTGGATCAGGTGATTACGGACAAGGGCGTCGGTAAGCACGATCTGGAAGTCCTGCGGGAAGCGGGGGTCAAAGTTACGCTGGTTTAGATCGCGCGACTCGCCGCTTGCCACCTGCAGCCAAATGTAGGGAGTTTACTTTTCTGTACGGGCTGCGGCTCTCAATGCTCGCAGAGCGCGAACTGCGGCACTGAAGCATTTCGTGATCGCCTCAGGATGCAAAAGCCGCTCATGCCGCCGCATGCGCCGCGGCAGAACTGGCTGCGAGACGCCGTTGGCTGAATCATCTTTGTGGAAGCCATTCTCGGACTATTTGTTGTTCTTGGTTCGCCCTGAATCGCGATTCCCAAAACAATTTCGTCACGATTAGGCAAGTCGCTAATTTTCGTTTACTTTCGATATCTTTCTGTTATGTTCGTTTGCGTGCCGAGGAGGACGATCGCAGATGGGAACCGTGGCTCCAGGGAAGAATTGGCTGGATACACTTGCGGGCCGTCAGAAACAGATCCGGGAGTTGCTGAGCAAGCCAGCAGAAGTGCAGAAGAAGCTTGGGTACTTTCACACCTTGCGCGAGATTTGCCGGCAGCCGCAAACGTGGCGTGAGACTTGTGAACTGGTGGTGAACTCGGCTTCCGTACTGAGGACGTTCCTCCGTGGTGTGAGCAGCATCATTCTGACTGGTTCGGGTAGTTCGGAATACGCCGGAGAATCAGTTCGAGCGACATTGCAGGCGGAACTGCGCTGCAATTGCTCTGTCGTCGGTGCCGGAGCGCTACTCACGGAGACGGATGTTGTACGCGCAAGTATGCCGCAGCTGATGGTTTCATTGGCACGGTCGGGGGACAGTCCGGAGAGCGTTGCGGCGGCGTCCCTGATGCTGGAATTGGAGCCGAGCACGCGCCACCTTGTATTCACATGTAATCGTGATGGAGCGCTGGCCCGCACATTCGGGTCGCACCCGAATTTCCATGTAGTCGTGCTCGGCGAGAATACGAATGACGAAAGCCTGGTCATGACCAGCAGTTTCTCGAATCTTGCACTGGCGGCACGCTTTCTCGGATTGACGGAGCGTCCCGACGTCTATCGCACCATCTGCAATCAGGCCGCTGATATTGCCGAAGGACTGTTGCAATCGAACGTTGATGCTTTGGCGGAACTCGCAACAGCAGGTTTCACGCGAGCCGTGTTTCTGGGCAGCGGGTGCCGCTTTGGTGCTGCACGCGAGACGACGCTGAAGATGCTGGAGATGAGTGCGGGTCGAGTTGCGTCGGTGAGCGAGACGTATCTCGGGCTGCGACATGGGCCCATGAGTTTCCTCGATAAGAACACAGTGGTGGTTTGCTACCTCTCTTCGGATCGCACGCGAAGAAATTACGAGCTGGATTTGTTGCGCGAACTCGACCAGAAGCAGTTGGGGCGAGCGAAGGTGATCGTTGGAGTGTCTATTCCTGACGACGTGCTGAGGAGTGGAGATGTCGCCGTCGAATGCCCCGGTCTCGATCGCTTGGGCGATGCAAATGCCGTTTTTATCGACGTCATCGTAGGACAACTGCTTGCCTTCTACCGGTGCCTCCGAGAAGGTCTGCGCCCTGACTGGCCAACGCAAGATAACGTGATCAATCGCGTGGTGCAGAGCTTTCCTCTGTATCGTGGATAGGCGTTTCGCACAAAAAGTTTTTCGCAGCTCGGTGTTCGTAAAACGGATGTTCTACGAAAGGAGCAGCCATGTTCAGTCGGCGTGAGTGGTTGCGTGGTGTGGGAGTTCTGGCGGCGGTTGCGGCGCATGGTGCTGATAGCGTCACCATCGCGGAAGAAAAGGCAGAGGCTTCAGCGCAGCATCACTCTCTTGATCTCTCGCAGTTCACTCCCAAGAGCATGCTGCAGGTTCACGAATCGCATGTTCCGCGCTCGAAGTTTCCGCTGATTGATTTTCATACGCACATCACGAACTCGGCGAAATCGGTGCGAGGCGTGTCGCTGGTATCCGCCCGTACTTATGCCGCAACGCCAAAAGAATTGCTCGACGTGATGGATCGCAAGAACATTCGGGCCATGGTCAACCTGACCGGCGGATATGGGGACGGACTCAGCGAGGTGATCGCGAAGTACGATCGCGCGTTCCCGGGCCGTTTCTACTCTTTCACCGAGCCGTGCTACGAGCGTTTCAAAGAACCGAACTACCCGAAAATCCAGGCGGACCTGATTGAGCAGGCACATCAGCAAGGCGCTCGGGGCCTGAAGATCCTTAAGACGCTGGGTCTCTACCTGCGCGCGAACATCACGTCGGGGACACTGGTCAAGATTGACGATCCTCGGTTCGATCCCATGTGGGACGCGTGCGGTCAGCTAAACATGCCTGTCGCGATCCACATCTCCGATCCGGTGGCGTTCTTCACTCCCACGGACCGATTCAATGAGCGTTTCGAAGAATTGAATAACCATCCGGACTGGTCATTCTACGGGAAAGATTTTCCGAGCAACGCGGAGTTGATTGCTGCTCGAAACAGAGTCTTTGCCCGACATCCAAAAACGCGGTTTGTAGGGCTTCATGTGGGCAATTTTGGCGAGAACCTGGCAAGCGTTTCAGAGGACCTTGATCGCTTTCCGAACATGAGCGCGGATATCGCCGCCCGCATCGGGGAATTGGGTCGGCAGCCACGCACGGCTCGAAAATTCATTGAGAAATACCAGGACCGCGTCTTGTTTGGAACCGATGCCACGCCTCATGGTGACAGGTTCCCGCAGCAGGTCTTTGGCGACCAGCTATACGAAATCTATTACCGGTTCCTCGAGACCGAGGATGAGTACTTCGATTACGCCCCAGCCGAGATTCCTCCCCAGGGGCGCTGGCGCATTTATGGGATCGACTTGCCGGAGCCGATTCTGCGTAAGGTGTACTACGAAAATGCGGCGCGCCAACTTGGAGTGGAGGCATGAGACATGGCGTTTGTCCGAACGACCGGAAGCTGCGACTTTTCGCATTGATCTGCGCTCTTGCGCTCTCCCTGATCCAAGTGTCAACGGCTGCGGACTCGGAAGTGTTTGAGAGCCGGCACGCCTCTGAAGATGTCGCTCTCTCCACTGATCCATCAAGTGCGTTCTGGAAGGATTCCGGAGTGACCTACGCGGAGAAGGGCAAGAACGGTGAGAGCGTAGGCCTCTACCGCACGGAGATTCGCTCGCGATGGACAAAGGACAATCTCTACTTCCTGTTTAGTTGTCCTTACGAAACGCTCTACCTGAAGCCGGAGCCACGAACGTCCACAGAGACGTACCAGCTATGGGACTGGGACGTGGCCGAAGTGTTTCTCGGAACGGACTTCAAGAACATTCGCCAATACAAGGAGTTTGAAATCTCGCCGCAGGGCGAGTGGATCGATCTGGACATCGATTTGACTAAACCTCATCACGAGGATGGTTGGACCTGGAACTCGGGTTTCGTGGTGGCGGCGCGCGTGGATCACGGCGCGCGAGTCTGGTATGGAGTGCTGCGAATACCGTTTTCGGCGCTGGGAATCTCGAAGCCGAAGAGCCGAGAAGAGTTTCGTATCAATCTGTTTCGCAGCCAGGGTCCACCATCGCAGCGGGTACAGATTGCGTGGCGTCCCACAATGCGGGACACATTCCATGTCCCGGAGCGATTCGGAGTGCTCCGGTTGACGGGAAGTCCGAACGAATAGCGTTCTTGCAACGCTCCTTCGGCCTCCTCTGGGAATCTGGTTTCTTTTTCCGTCGAATAAGTTTCTAAATAGTAGACAAACGAAATAAAACGATATAAAAGGAAATCCATAAAGCCGAGTTCCACATTTGACCCCCACGAGCTTCTTGCCGACTGAGCATGACTCGATTTGAGGTCGGGGCTCGGTGAAGTAGCGGAAAGCAACCCATTTTCCAGATGGGTGTGAGCGGACAGTTGCCGAGGGCGCTGGAGCAAATGCAATTCGCAGGGGAAGGAGATTCAGCCTTGAGGAAAATTCGGTCGATCGTCGTTTTGCTTTGTTGGATTGGCGCGGCAATAAGCGCGGTGGCGCAAGTCGATACCGCTACGCTGGTTGGAACCGTCAGGGACCGCAGCGGCGCAGTGATTGCCGGCGCTACTGCGAAGGCAACCAGCGCAGAAACCGGGGAGACTGTCACCGTTAAGACTGGAGCGGACGGAAATTTCGTAATCACTCCTCTCAAAATCGGCAGCTACTCCGTTGGGGTCGAAGCGCCCGGATTCAAGAAAGAAGTCCGTCAGAACATCGTGCTCAACGTGCAACAAACGGCACGGCTCGACTTCAAACTCGAGGTGGGTGCGGTATCAGAGGAGATGGTCGTGACGGGAGCGCCGCCTCTGCTCGAGACTGAGAGCGCGTCTCTGGGAGATGTGGTCACCGGCCAGGAAGTTCGGCAGTTACCTCTCAACGGCAGACGCTATACCGATCTGGCAACGTTGACCGTCGGCGTCACGAAGGTCACGGAAGGGCCCGTCAATGGCAGCAATACGCCTACGAACGGCAATGCTGGCGGAAACTTCTCGGTAAACGGAACACGAGGCGATCAGAACAACTTCATCCTCGATGGCATCGACAACAACTCGAATGACAACGGCGATGTCGCCGTTTTGAGCTCGGTGGATGCGATCGCGGAGTTCAAGGTGCAGACCTCGAACTATTCTTCAGAGTTCGGCCGCAGCGGCGGCGCAGTGATCAACGCTTCCACCAGATCTGGGGCGAACAAGTTCCATGGCAGCGCGTGGGAGTTCCTCCGCAATGATGCTCTCGATGCTCGTCAATACTTCGAGTCCTCGGATCAGCCAAAGGCGCCGTACAAGCAGAACCAGTTTGGCGCCACGTTTGGCGGGCCGATTGTAAAGGACAAGGCGTTCTTCTTTGTCGACTACGAGGGTACGCGGATCCACTCGGCGCAGACGTCCTTTGCCACTGTCCCCAGCGTGGCCGAGCGTACCGGCGATTTCAGCGATATCCTGGGCGACCAAATCGGAAGCGATGCGCTCGGGCGGCCCATTTACGCGGGCGAAATCTACAATCCGGCGACCACTCGCAATGTGAACGGCACGATGGTGCGCGATGGCTTCGGATTTGATTCTACGACCGGCCTTCCGATCGCCGGACAGGCGAACATTATCCCTTCGCAGTACCTAAACCAACTGGGGTTGAATTACGCTGCGCTTTACCCCACCGTCAGTGCGGCCGGCGGCAACAACTACACGGTGAATGCGCCCGGCACGGATCGGATCGACCAGATGGACGTGCGAACCGATCAGAACGTAACGGAGAAGATTCAACTGTTCGAGCGTTTCTCGCTGAGCGAGGAATCGCGCTTCCAAGCGCCGGTTTTCGATGGTATCGCTGATGGTGGAGGTTATAACACCGGAAACCGTCCTCAGCAGACACGGGGCTTGGCCTTGGGCTATACGCATATCATCACGCCCAACCTGATCAACTCACTGCGTGCCGGGTTCAATCGCATTCACTACATCTCGAACTCGCCAACATACGGTCAGAACTATCCGCCGGCGGATTTGCAGGTGCCCGGCGTTCCTAACAATCCAGCGATCAATGGTTTGACCTGGTTCGGATTCAATGGCTACAACGGCCTCGGCGAACCGCTGTTTACGCCAACCGAGATGACGAGCCAGTCGATTCAGATTAATGACAGCCTCAGCTGGGTACACGGCCGGCATTTGCTGAGGTTGGGGCCGCAGGTTCAGTTCAATCAGTTCAACCTGCTGCAAATTGGGCAACCGCGCGGTAGCTTGCAGTTCAGCGGACAATTCACCGGCGATCCAAGCAATCCTGACAGCACCGGAAACGGTATTGCCGATATGCTGCTCGGACTACCCGTGGAAGCGAGAATCTCGACAGTGACGCGCGTCGAGAATCGCCAGCACGTGTACGGAGGCTTCGTCGAAGATGTGTACAAGGTCACGCCGAAGCTGACGCTGGACCTTGGACTTCGGTACGACTATGGAACGCCGTCGTACGACGCACATAACCGGCAGAGCAACTTCGACTACACCACGGGCCAGATCATCACTGCGGGAACGCCGGGATATCCGGAACACCTGGCGACTACGCGGAAGACGAATTTCGCTCCACGCGTGGGATTTGCCTACAGTCCGTTTGACACGCATCCGCTGGTGGTCCGTGCAGGCTATGGGCGGTTCTTCGTCATGCAGGAAATCCGCACTGGCGACCCACTCCAGATCAACTACAACCTTCCATTCTTCTATGAGCCGGTATTTGAGAGCGACGGATTGACGCCTTCCGCTGTGACGCTCGCGACCGGATTTCCGGCGCTCGATCCATCGCAGGCAGGCAATGCCGGAGTCACGAGTCAGGACTGGAATCCGAAAACGGCGGTCTATGACGAGTGGAACCTGAACCTCGAATACCAGTTGCCGGGTCAGATCTTGATCAGCCCGGCATACGTCGGATCGAAGGGCACGCATCTTCAGGTGCTCGTAGATAAGAACCAGATTCCGACTCCGCAGCCGACGTTCGATCAATCATTGCGTCCGTATCCACAGTATGGGCCGTTCACATCGATTGAGAATCGCGGCAACTCGACTTATCACGCCTTCCAGTTGAAAGCGGAGAAGAAAACCAGCAACGGACTGTATCTGCTGAGCGCATACACGCTGAGCAAATCGATCAACGACCAGCCGGAGATCTGCTGTAACGCGCCGTGGCCTCAAGACAGCTACAACCTCAAGGCGGAGAAAGGACTTTCGGACTTCGATAATCGGCAACGTTGGGTGACGAGCTTCGATTACACGCTGCCGGTCGGAAAGGGCCAGAAATTCCTGAAGGATGGTCGCGTTACGGACCTCGTGCTCGGCGGTTGGCACCTCGGCGGTATCGTCACAATCCGCTCGGGGTTCCCGTTCTCTCCCCAGATCGGATTCGACCCAACCAACACGGGTTCGCAGGGGCTGATGCGCCCCGATCGTATCGGCAGCGGTAAGATCTCGAATCCTGGTCCAAACATGTGGTTCAACATCGATGACTTTCCGGCGCCGACATGCAATTGCTTCGGCAACGCAGGCAAGAACATTCTTATGGGGCCAGGAGAGAAATCAGCAGATCTCTCGATCCACAAGTTCTTCGCACTTACCGAGACGACGCGCCTCGAGTTTCGTACGGAGTTCTTCAACGCCTTCAATCACGCCGTATTCGCGCAGCCGGATCCGTATGTAACCGATGGTCCGGGTGCAGCCGGCGTGATCACGTCAACCGTCATTCCGCAGCGTCAGATCCAGCTTGCTTTGAAGTTGCAGTTCTAGCTTCTCTCGGTGACCGGGAGTCCTCGCTGGTCGGGGCTCCCGGGTGGTTCGTTCGATGTGCCATTACCGCGGGCTGTAATACTCGCTCGGCTTTCAGTCGGCCAAAGAGAATTTCTGGAACGCAAGGAGCAACTTCCTCAATGCAGCGTAGAGATTTCCTGAAAACCAGCGTCGCTTTAGCCGCCACCGCTGAACTTGGTACAGGACTCGCACATGGGCTTGTCCGCGCTCACAACTGGGACAAATATGATTTCGGCTCCGGGCCAACAGTCACGGATCGTCTCAACCAGGGACCCTTCCCGCAATACCCGCCTGATTCAGTAATTCCGACCGATGACGTTGTGATGACTACAACTCCATCCGAAGAGGTAGTTCCGAACTACGGCAAGGGTCTGATTACATATATCACTGCGGACATGGGTACCGAGGAAATCAAGTCTGAGAATGTCTCCCAGGCGATCGAAGAGCTGGCGAACTTTCCTCTCGGGCAGAAGCTCTACATACGTCCTACCTGGCGCGAGGTTCAGCCGCGTCCCGGACGCCTGGAACTTCCCGACTACATAAAACAGGTGTTTGATCTGTCGAAGAAGACAGGCAAGCGTGTGGGCTTGCGAATTCAAATGAGCGCTCCGGATTACACGCATTCCGCGGCGCTGCCAGATTTTGTTCTGGAAAAGGTGCCCAAAGTGGATCTTGTTCTCAGCGAGAACGAGAGCCGTGCCGCTGCTGAACGTTACCTCAAGAATCCGCATGCACGCTATCAGCCACGGTTTGATGATCCCTACTTTCAGCAGTCATTCAAAGAATTGATTGAGCTTCTGGCCGCCGAGTTCGACGGCAATCCGAACGTCGAATTCATCGACACGTTTATGTATGGATTCTGGGGTGAAGGACATACCTGGCCTTTCGCGAACAATCCGTTCCCGGACTCTCAGACGGCGGAGCGTACCTGGATTCGCATGCTTGAAATCCAGTTGGAAAACTTCAAGAAGACACCGTTGCTGACCAACACACAGCCGGACTACAGCCATGTTGGGAATTCCGAGCTTGTTGATCGCACAGTACGCGCCAACAACTGGATTCGCAGCGACACCATTTTTATCGAAAACGAGCAGATCGAGACGTTGAGCAATCGCCCGCCGTGGATAGCAGCGCTACTGGAGCAGCCGCTACCAGGCAAACCTGCCTCGGCCCTGGCCGTGCACGAAGGCATCTCGACCGCGGAAAACATGATCGCGCACGTCATCGATGTGGGCGCCAATTACTGGTCACTGTGGAATTTCCATCAGATTAATCCTGCGACCCTGGCCGCCTACTACCAGGCGTATCCGAAGTGGTTCGACCGGATCAATCAGCGAGTCGGCTACAACGTGCGGCCCTCGATGATCTGGAAATATGAGGACGATGGCTATCTCGGATTGATCGCGGCGTTCGCGAACGATGGCATCGCCGGTGTACCCGGCGTGTTGCGAGTCACCGTCGAAGACGAGAATGGAAATGCGTTGAAGAGCGGGTGTCTCGATGCAGGCTACCCGCTTCCGGGCAAGCTGCGCCAGGCGCAATTCATTCTGCCGAAAGGCACGAAATGGCAGGGGCTCAAATTAAAGGCTGAGCTTGAAGTGAAGGGACTGCGCTATCCAGTGCGTTGGGCATGTCACCAGAAGCTGAATGATGACGGATCTCTGGCGCTGCGTCCCAACCTTCGTGATGAAGTGTAGAGGCTATCTTGCGAATCAGTTTTTAAAAGGCGCGGCTTCAACCGCGCCGTCCAGAGCTTCATCATTTGTGGGCTTCAGCCCCTGAAGCAATTCAGAGTTCGTTCGGGTCGTCGTGAGATAGCTTCCGGAAGGATTGCTTCGCAAATTACAGAGTGAGCCAGGAGGGTGTGGAATGCGGAGACGAGATTTCTTCAAGACCGGAGCTGCTGTCGCGGGAGCGTGCACGCTTCTTCCGAAGCATGCACTGGCGGACGTGCCCGATCATTTGTGGCAAGGCTATGACTTCGGCTCTCCTCAGGTATCAAACCGGCTGAACCAGGGTCCGTTCGGCGTCAGTCAGGACGAAGGTTGGTACACGATATTTAGCACGACGCCTTCGCGCAAGCACGTCCGCAACTTTGGCACGGGATTGGTCGGCTACACGTGGGAAGAAAACGGCCCAGCTCTGACCGTGACGTGCGGGAAGGAGACGCTTGAACAGGCTGTCGAGAGGATGGCGTCGTTGCCATTTGTTGATGTCCTTTATATACGCTGCGATTGGCGTGATGTGCAGTCAGAGCAAGGGAAGCTCAATCTCTCGCCGGTATGGGAGACGACATTCGACGCCGCAAAGCGCCACAATCTTGGTGTCGCGTTTCGAATCCAGCTCTCCAGCCCGAACATTCAGCCCAAGAAACTTTCGTTGCCGGATTTTTTACAGGCGAAGGTGCCGATCGTGAACATCGGCCACGAGTCCCACGAACATGGGACCAGTTTTGATTTTCGCGAACCGCGTTACGATTCGCCTGAATTCCAGCGTGCTTTTGCTGAACTGAACCAATTGCTTGCGGCAAAATTCGATGGCCACCCGCAACTCGAATACATGGACCTGATGATGTACGGCTTCTGGGGAGAAGGACACACCAACGACATCCCCGGACCATTTCCCGATTACCCCACCGCCGAAAAGACGTTTGTCCGCATGACGCAGTTTCAGATCGATACGTGGAAGAAGACGCCGCTCGCCGTGAATACCGAGCCTGACATCAGCAGCGTCGGCAACCGCGAAGTGCAAGACCTGGCGGTGCGTGCGGGTTGCTGGCTGCGGTCCGATAGCCTGGCGATGGATGAGCCAATTCAGATCGAACAACTCGCGAATCGTCCACCATGGATCGCGACCGTTCTTGAAGACGGCGAAAACCGCCACTACGTCCTTCCCGAGTACAAGGCCGAAGAAGATGCTTGCCTGAGTAAACTTCCTGCTTCGATGCTGGCGTTTGTAGGGAAAGATGATGAGGTCCAGTCAGATGGCGACTATCCAAATCGAATTGGCGGACCGATGGAACTTCCGTACCGCGAGTCAGCCGGCTTTCATGCGCTGGACATCGGGACCAACTATTTCGGTCTGTGGACCGAACCCGACAACGCTCGCCGCTACTACGAGAAATACCCGGATTCGCTACGCGCGATGGAGCAGCGTCTCGGCTATCGAGTGCGACCGTCGCTCATCTGGCAGAGAAAACGTTACGACACGATGGAACTGGTTGTTGCGATCGTAAATGACGGAGTCGCAGGTGTGCCGGGCATCTTGGGACTTTACGCGGAGACTCTTGATGGCACGATCAAAGTCGGAGGCAATCTGGATGCGGGTCAGCCCTATGCGGGAAGAATTCGCGAGGCCTCGTTGATTCTGCCGAAGGGAATGGATGGCCAGCAGATCGTGCTACGCGCGGAACTGGAAGTAAAAGGCGTACGCCGTCCAGTCCGGTGGGCGTGTCACGAGCGAACGAATCCGGATGGATCTCTGACGATACGCCTCAAGAAGGGCAGTGATTCAGACTGGCGGAAGGGAGTTTAGACAATCGTCGCCACGTTCTCTGATTCTAAAAGTGCTGGCGGAGAGACAGGGATTCGAACCCTGGATAGAGTTTCCCCTATACACGCTTTCCAAGCGTGCGCCTTCAGCCACTCGGCCATCTCTCCGCTTTGAGGATGCCACGCAGGCGCACATCCATTGTAACTTATGAGTCGCGCTAGAACCCAAGCTTGACGCCACCTATGTCGGGTCCCGGCTGGGCTTTACTCTTCTTTTTTCAGTTGTTGCGCGAGGTAGTTCTGGATCCCCATCTCGCCGATGGCGTGCAACTGGCCTTCGAGCCAGTCGATGTGATGCTCTTCGTCGACAAGAATCTTCTCCAGCAGTTCGCGCGATCCTGCGTCGTTCTTCTCGGTGGCGAGCTGAATGCCGTCGTTCAGGCGCTTCACGGCGTCATATTCCAGCTGAACGTCGTTCTTGAACTGCTGTTCCACGCTCTGGCCGATATTGATCTTGAAGTAGTCGGTCATATTCGGCGCGCCGTCGAGATAGAGGATGCGCTCCATCAACTTCTCGGCGTGCGTCATCTCTTCAATCGATTCTTTGCGAATCAGTTTCGCCAGGCGCTCGTATCCCCAGTTCTCGCACATCTCAGCGTGCAGGAAGTACTGATTGATCGCCGTTAGCTCGGCTTTCAACACCTGGTTCAATAGCGCAATAATCTTTGCATCACCTTGCATGAGGATTCCCCTGACTGGAAAGGCTTTCGGGCCGACACAAAAAACGGCAGGATTATGTCAACAGCGAGGAATTCTAGCAGAAGAGAGCAGATTAGTGAGTGATTGTGCTCACGTCGGGGATTTCGTCGGCCTTCTGTTCCGGACCTTCACTTCCTGCCGGCATCTTCGGTGAGCTTTCTAGCAGGCGATGATGCACACAGTACAGTGCAAGCTCAAGGCGATCGGAGACGCCCAGCTTGTCGTAAACCCTGCGCAGATAATTCTTGATCACCTGCTCAGTGGTGCCAATCTCGCGGGCAATATCTTTATTCTTCATGCCCTGTGCCACGCACGAGACAATTAGCAGCTCTTTTTCAGTGAGCCGATTCTTCGGCTTCGGAGAGAACAATGCAGCGGTCTGCGTCCGGTAGGCTTCGATCACCCAGTTGACGCCCTGGTTGTCGAGCCAGGTCTCGCCCTGGGCGACCTTCTTCACGCAGCGTACCAGCAGGTCCGGCGCAATCGAAGGCGTAATGATGCCCTTCACGCCGCGCCGCAGGTAATCGACGGTCATCGACTCTTCCAGCGACTCAGTGATCACAATTACCTTGAGATCAGGAGCGGCTTTCAGGACAAGCGAAAGGCCTTCCGCTGGATTCGGGACTAGTCGCGATTCGATGAGCAACACATCGGCCGGGAATTTCACCACGGTCATCAACGTCTCATCGAGAGTTTCGGCCTGGCCAATCAGGCGAACGTCGTCTTCCATGGCGAATACCTTCCGCACACCAACGCGGAAGATCGCCTGGGAGTCGGCCACGATTAGGCGAACCGCACCCTCCGTTGCCGGAGACGGTTGCCCGTTGCCATTTGCGTGGCCATTCGCGCCGTTCGCAGATTCAGCGGCCATAACTTTCCTCTTGCTTACTCTTACGATCGTTCGAAGTGATACTCGTCGATGATGGCGGCTACCGACTGCTTGCCATCATCGGGATCGCAACGAATGATCCGTCCAGCCCCGCTCACCAGCACATCATTTGGTGCGCCGATCACATCGGCGGGGATGGAAATGGTGAACTCGATATCGGAGCCAATTGCGACTTCGTTATCGAGGTTGAACATCACTCCGGCGGCAGAGATATCGTGCGTCTCCGCATGGATCTCCTGCGCACCCGACTTCAGGGTTACGGGGAGTTTCAGGGGGAATCGGACAGCGCCTCTCATATTCAAGGGAATGTCGCTTTCAACTCCAGGCAGAGAGTACATCCGGTGGTAAGTAGCTCAAAGTTACGAAAGTGTTTGAGCCAAAAGAGGATCCAGGCTGCGGGCCGGCGGCCATTCGAGCCCTCGTTCGGCTGGCGTGGGGCTTTCCACATATTCTTCTGCACCCATTCACCTTTGCCCCGCCTCGAATCCGTGGAGGTCTCATGCGCAAACGCCAACTGGGGAAACCAATCTTGCTGGGGATTCTCGCTGCGTTGGGACTCGCAAGCCTTGTGTTTTATTCACGCCTGCGCGCCCAGGGTCCTTTCGGGCACGAAACCATCGCCTCTTCCCAGACGCTTCAAATCGGCGGCGCTCAGATACAGGTCGATTTCGCTGAAGGTAAGTTCGATCTGCCCAACTCCGCCCTGCTGCAATGGGTGGATAAGGCGGCTCGGGCCGTTACCGCCTACTACGGACATTTCCCGGTGCCGCGCGCTCGCATCCTGATCGTCCCCAGTGGCGGGAGCGGCATTCACGGAACGACTTGGGGAGACATGCACGGGTGGCCCGGGTTCACCCGGATGCGTGTTGGGACGCACGTTACTCAATCCGATATCTCCGACGACTGGACCATGACCCACGAACTCACCCACATGGCTTTCCCCAGCCTGCCCGACGAGCAACATTGGATGGAAGAGGGACTCGCCACCTACGTCGAGCCCAACGCCCGCGCCCAGATCGGCGACCTCACTGAGCGCCAGGTCTGGGAGGGCGTCGTTGATGGCATGCCCAAAGGCGAGCCGCAATCGGGCGATCAGGGCATGGATCGCACTCACACCTGGGGACGAACCTATTGGGGCGGGGCTCTGTTCTGTCTCGTGGCCGACGTTGCTATTCGCAAACAAACCAGCAATCGCAAGGGCCTGCAGGACGCATTGCGCGCCATTGTGAAAGCCGGGGGCACCATCGATCACGATTGGCCGCTCACCCAGGCTCTGGCGATTGGCGACCGCGCGACCGGCACAACTGTCCTAACTGATCAGTACAAGAAGTGGAGCGATACTCCCGCCACCGTGGATTTGCCGGCGCTCTGGAAACAGCTGGGCGTCATTTCCGGCCCAAACGGAGTTACCTTCGACAACGCGGCTCCGCTGGCGGCGGTCCGAGAAGCCATCGCCAAACCAAAATAGATCTCCAGATATTTCCTTGGGCCTGTCGAAATAGACGATCCCCCAAGCGTCACTGTGATGAGCGGACATAATCGCCGCATCAATCCAAAGAGAGGTGCTCCATGCAATACCTGCTGATGCTCTACGTGAACGAGGCCGGCTGGCCCACGATGTCGAAGGCTGAACAGGAACAGGGGATGGCTGCCTATGCCGCCTACACCGAAGCGCTAAAGAAAGCCGGCGTGCTCGTCGGCGTCAATCGCCTGCAGCCAAGTTCCACCGCGACCGTCGTTCGCAGCTCCAATGGCAAGCCGCAGGTTCTCGATGGTCCTTTCGCAGACTCGAAAGAACAGTTGGGCGGGTACTATCTCATCGATGTTCCTGACCTCGATGCCGCCAAATCCTGGGCGGCGCGCTGCCCGGCCACAGGTCATGGAGCGGTTGAGGTGCGTGCGGTCTGGGGATAGCGTAGTTCACAGTCGTTCAACGCGTTGTCGCAAGGAGGAGAGCGATGTTCAAAAGCAATGCAGTCTCTCGCCGTCGATTTGTCACAGCTGCGCTTGCCACCGCGGCGCTTGCGACTTTACCGGGTCGGTCGATGGCCGAGAACAACAAGACAAATGCGAAAGGGGATCCGATGGCAACAGCTCTGACGCCGTATCTTTTGTTCGATGGACATTGCAAGCAGGCAATGGAGTTCTACGAATCCTGTTTTGGCGGGGAACTCACCATAACTAAAGTTAAGGATTCTGCGGCCAAGGATTTCATGCCGGCAATCCAACAGGAAAAAGTAGTTAACGCGCGACTCAAAAGCGCTAGTGTCGAGATGTCGGCGTCTGACTGGCTGAGGCCCGACGAGACTCCAGTCCGCGGTAACACGGTCTGCCTGTACCTGAGCGGAGGAACGCTTCAGGACTTGAAAACCCTGTTTGGCAAACTCTCCGAGGGAGCCGAAATTACCGATCCTTTGAAGGAAATGTTTTTCGGCACGTACGGCGCACTCAATGACAAATTCGGTGTCCGCTGGATGTTTCAGGCGAACGCGAAAGCATAGAGACGAAAGCAACAGATCTCACGGAGACTTCGAATGAAATACATGCTGATGGACTACGTGCACGAGGGTGGCTGGCCGCAGCTGAGCAGGGACGATCAAGAGCACTGGCTCGGCGCCTATCGCGCTTACATGGAGGCGATGCAGAAGGCCGGCGTGCTGAAGAGCAGCGGCGGATTGCACCCGACATCGTCAGCCACTACCGTGCGCGTCAGAAGCGAAAAAACGCAAGTGCTCGACGGCCCATATACCGATACTAAAGAACAGTTGGGCGGTTTTCACATCATCGAAGTCGCCGATCTAGATGCGGCGATCTCGTGGGCGGCGCGTTCTCCAACCGCGTTGCACGGCGTTGTGGAAGTGCGGCCGCTCATGGACGGTACCATGCTGACCAGGGACATGAGCGAATTCATGAATCCCAAGTGAGTGCCGTGAAACAACAGCGAGATGACGAGGCTATGCGATCCCACAAATCGCATGAACAGGCGCAGATCGCTGCGGACGCAGTCGCGCGTCGCAGTTACGGCAAGTTAGTCGCATATCTCGCGGCGTGGGCACGCGACGTTGCGGCGGCCCAGGACGCGCTCTCCGAGGCGTTTGCGTCTGCGCTTACAGACTGGCCCGCGAACGGCTGTCCCTCGAATCCGGAAGCATGGCTGCTGACGGTCGCTCGCCGAAAAATGATCGACACCATCCGCGGACGTCAACGGCATGAGATTGCTGCCGAGGAGTTGAAGGTAATGGCCGAGGGACTCGAAGCAGCTGCCGGTGAGGCAGAAATCCCCGACCGGCGCCTTGCGCTGATGTTTGCCTGCGCGCATCCCTCGATCGACCGCAGCATTCGCGCGCCGCTGATTTTGCAAGTCGTGCTCGGATTCGACGCCGCAAGAATTGCCTCAGCGTTCCTTGTGGCTCCCGCGACCATGGGCCAGCGCCTGGTCCGCGCAAAAAGCAAAATTCGCCAAGCCGGAATTCCGTTTCGCGTTCCCGAGCGTGAAGAGCTGGCTGCTCGTCTAGATACCGTTCTTGACGCGATCTACGCCGCCTTCGCCGAAGGATGGATCGATGCCGCTGGGAGCGATGTCGCGCGACGCGATCTCGCCGAAGAGGCGTTGTTCCTTGGTCGGCTCGTAACGGAACTGCTCCCTGGTGAACCAGAAGCTTTGGGACTCCTTTCAATGATGTTCTATGCGGAAGCTCGCCGTCCTGCGCGCCGCAATGAGAGAGGCGAATACGTGCCGCTTGCCGAGCAAGGCCCGGCGTTGTGGAATTCGCCGATGATCATCGAAGGCGAGGCGCTCCTTCGCCGCGCAAGCGAATTCGCGTCCATCGGTCGCTTTCAACTGGAAGCCGCACTACAGTCCGCGCACGTCTATCGTTGTCGAACCGGCATTTTTAACTGGGAGGAGATAGTGCAGCTCTATGACGTGCTGCTGGGAATCTCCTCGTCTCCGGTGATTGCCATCAATCGTGCACTGGCAATCGCAGAGTTGCATGGTCCCGCCTCGGCGCTCGATGAGTTGAAGAAAGTTGAGAACGATTCGAGACTTCGCGAATATCAGCCCTATTGGGCAGCTCGTGCCGACCTTCTGGCCCGGGCCGGCGCATATGGTCAAGCCCGCGAGGCTTACGAGATGGCCATCGGTCTTGAACGCGATGATGCTGTTCGACGATTCCTACGACAGCGGCAGACCTCGCTGAAACCGTAAAAACCTCTTGAGTCAGGGCTGAAAATCCCATTACGGGAGATCCGGGGGTACCCCCTACCCCCACCGTCCCGCATTCTAAAGGACTTACAGGCATGGGATAAGGCTCGTCCCAGCAAACAAAGGACTTAGTCCGTGTCGTCCCATAAAACAAAGGACTTACGGGCTTTTCGGTTCTTCAGTACGTCAGTTTCCGTTCCAAGCCCGAGTGTTTAGTGGAGGGAATAGAGATACCTCGCTGCGCTCGGCATGACAGATCCTCGCTAACGCTCGGATAGAAGAATGGCTGTTAGCTGCTAAGTTGTCAGTCAATCGGCTTTTCATTCATTCGGTTCCAAACTCGAGTGTTTGGTGGAGGGAATAGAGATACCTCGCTGCGCTCGGCATGACAGATCCTCGCTCACGCTCGGATAGAAGAATGGCTGTTAGCTGCTAAGTTGTCAGTCAATCGGCTTTTCATTCCGGTTCCAAACTCGAGTGTCTGGTAGAGGGAATAGGGATACCTCGCTGCGCTCGGTATGACAGATCCTCGCTAACGCTCGGATAGAAGAATGGCTGTTAGCTGCTAAGTTGTCAGTCAATCGGCTTTTCATTCATTCGGTTCCAAACTCGAGTGTTTGGTGGAGGGAATAGAGATACCTCGCTGCGCTCGGCATGACAGACCCTCGCTCACGCTCGGATAGAGGAATGGCTGTTAGCTGCTAAGTTGTCAGTCAATCGGCTTTTCATTCATTCGGTTCCAAACTCGAGTGTCTGGTGGAGGGAATAGGGATACCTCGCTTGCGCTCGGCATGACAGATCCTCGCTCACGCATGACAGATCCTTGCTCACGCTCGGATAGCAAAACAGTTGTCAGTTGCTAGTCGTCAGTTGTCAGAGTGCTACTTCTTCAGAGTGCTACTTCTATTGTGACAAATTGGAGTGGACCTACTGGACACTTTTCCGAAGTTTATTTCTGGAATGGAATGAAAAGGTTGCAGAGATTTGTCGCAGATGGAGGGCTTGACAAGATTTGCGCCGAAGATTGTGGACGCCAGTCGTCCGACGGCGCCTTCACTAACAGACTGAGAGACTGACCGACTGATCGACGAATCAGAACTTCGTCACCTCCGTGAAGTTGAAGTCGCGAATCTTCATCGCCGGTACCACCATGTCGAACGATTCTTCGCCGCTGGCGCGCACCGGTTCGCTCATCTCCAGAACATTGTTCAGGAATGTGACCACGCTCTGGTTAAAGCGAAAGTTGCGAATGCCGCCGAAGATCTGGCCGTTCTTAACGTGGAATGTGCCGTCGCGGGTCATGCCCGTGAGGATCTTCTCGTAGGGATCGACTTCGCGGATGTACCACAAGCGCGTGACCAGGATTCCGTCTTCGGTGCCTTTCACCATCTCGTCGACGGTGCGGCCTTTGCCGTTCGTGGCGCCTGAGATGACGATGTTCATCGGCGCTTCGCCCATTTCGTTGGGGATGGGGAATCCGTGGCCGGTGGAACGGACTGGACCGAGCTTGTTGGCAAACTCGGACTTGCGCACCTTTTCGGCGGTGCCGCGAGCGTAGACGAGGCTGGTGACCACTCCGTTCTCGACCAGTTTCATCTGCTGTTTGCGCACACCTTCGCCATCGAATGGCGGGCCTGATTGCAGCGGATGGTAGACGTCGTCGCTGATCGAAATGTTTTCGCCAAAAAGTTTCGTGCCAACGCGATTGTTGAGAAATGAGCGCTCGTCGAGGATCGCCTGGCCGCCCCAGTCCCAGAACATGAAGCCCAGTAGATCGAGCACAGCTGCAGGTTCGAGAATCACCGTGTACTTGCCGGGCGGGAGTTCTTTGGGGCCAGCCGATGCTTTCGCTTTTTCAGCGGCGACTTCGGCTAATTCCACCGGATTGAAGTTGCGGGCATCGGGCGAGTTCGCCTTTTGCCATCCGGACGAATCCGGCGCGAGCATGGTGATGGAGCATTCGGCCGAAGTTTGCGTGTGATAGGCGGCCAGTCCTCGGGAATTCAGAATTGCATCGACAGATTCGGCAGTGGCGTAAATGCCGGCGGTGGTCAGCTTGCGCTTTTGCGCAACCTGCACGATTTTCTCGACTGCGGCAGCGCGTTCCTGCGGACCGATGCTCGAAGTCTCAAAGTAATTGCGTGCCGGGGCAGGGCCGGTCGGATCGAAAGCTGAAGCTTCTGCCATGGGCAGCAGATCGGGATCAGGCGCCTGTACCTTGGCGAGATTGGTCGCAGCTTCCACCACGCGGCGGATACTGTCTTCGTCGAACTTGTTCGTCGTGGCGCGCGCCGTGCGACCATTCAGGTTCACGCGCACGGAAAGCGAATAATTTTCTTCGGCCACGTTTTGCGTAATGCCGTTGTTGGCAAAGCGCGTGAGCGCGCTCTGGCCTCCGCCAATGAGCAGTTCGGTCTCGTCAGCCTTCGAGTGCTTGAGCACCCGGGCGAAAGTTTCTTGAGCTTTGTCTTTATCCAGCATTTAGTAATTAGTAATTGGTAATTAGTCAGTAGTAATTGGTCATTAGCAATTCGTCTTGATGCGTGCGCTGTTTATTTTACCGATTAGAGATGTCAGCATCCGGCGGACTTCAACAGTCAGGCTGGAGATGCGCTGATATTCCTGCTGGGTAACGTAGTTCAAATCACGGGCGAGTAATAGCTGGTACTCCAATTCACTACCGGATCCGGCCGCGATCTGAAGAAAACGGTGGAGTTCGGGATTACCGTTCCGGCCACATCCCTCAGCTATGTTCGAAGGAATTGACGAGCTGCATCTTCGCATTTGACTCGTGAGGCCGTAAAGCTCGGCCTTTGGAAATGTCATGGTGGTCCGGTAAACAGCTAACGTCAGTTCATGCGCTTTTTCCCAGACCCTCAACTCGCGAAAATCTCTCATGGTCTCCTCAACGCACAGGGTGCATTACTAACTACTAATCGCTAATTACCAATTACGCTTTCCACAAGCGCTCACATCACCCTGCCTTGTATGCGCTGCCAACTTTTATGCCCCGAAATCTTGCCGGCGCGGCGCCGTGACCAGTTCCCATCACTTGCTGCGGCTGGCCTTTACCGCAATTCGGAGTTCCCCACAACGTCCACTGATCGCGCGAGCAGATCGCATCCATCGAGTTCCAGAACTCCGTCGTGATTCCCGAGTACGAAGGATTCTTCAGCATGCGGCCAAGCTTGCCGCCCTTGATCTCCCAGCCAATCTCGGTGCCGAACTGGAAGTTGTAACGCTTGTCGTCGATGGACCACGAGCGGTTGGTCTGGAAGAAGATGCCGTGATCGGTCGACGCGATCAGTTGATCGAGTGTTAGCGGCTTCGTTCCCGGCAGAATGCTGATGTTGGTCATGCGGATCATGGGGACGCGATTCCAGCCGTCGGCGCGCATCGTTCCGCCCGAGCGCTCCGCGCCGATTGTGTGCGCAGTGTCGCGCGACGTCAGATAGCCAGTGAAAAGTCCGTTCGTAATTACTGGCGTGCACTGCGCGGGAACGCCTTCATCGTCGTACTTGAATGTGCCAAGTCCAGGACCGTGAGCTTCGGTTGCGTCGGCGACGACGTTCACGATATCGCTGCCATATTTCAGCTTGCGCAGCTTTTCGGTGGTGAGAAACGACATGCCGGCGAAGTTGGCTTCCATGCCGAGAACGCGATCGAGTTCGATGGGATGACCGACGGATTCGTGAATCTGCAATCCCAGCTGCGACGAATCGAGGATGATGTCGTAGTTGCCCAGCGGACATTGATCGGCCTTATGCAGCGCAACGGCTTCTTCGGCGATGCGACGAGCGTTCTCCAGCAGCTTGAGCTCTTCGACCAGTTCGTAGCCTTTGTCCTGCCACTGTCCGCCGAACGAGTTCGGATACGAACGCTTCATGATCTCGTTTCCGGCGAACGCGTACGCAGCGTAGCCCGCGCCGACAGTCGTCTTCGTCTGGTGAATGTCAGAACCGTCAGTGTTGTAGAACCACTGCTCGTAGCGGCGGAAGTTGAGGTTGGCCTCGGCCAATGTGATTCCAGCTACGGCGCGCAGTTCGGCATCGATCTTCAGCAGCAGATCGATGTTCTGCTCTACCGACGTGGTGAACGGATCGATGCGACACGGACTTGCCCACTCGTCGACATACGACTTCTCGGGCGCGAGCCGCACGTCTTCCTGCTTGACGCGTGCCGACGAACGCGCGATCTCGAGCGCGCGACCGGCAGTGATCTCGATGCCTTCGCGAGTCAGATCTTCGGTGGCGGCGAATCCCCAGGCGCCATTGGCGAGCACGCGGATTCCCGCGCCGAGCGATTCCGAATCGGAGACATAGCCGACTTTGCCATTCTTAGTCGAAAGTGTGCGCTGGCGATCGTCGACGACGCGGATTTCGGCGTATTGCACGCCATGAGCGTGGCAGACGTCCAGAGCCCAACCAGCAATTTGCTTCATACTCATCGCAGAACATAATAAGTTGTCAGTTGCCAGTTGTCAGTTGCCAGAAAAACAGTTGTTAGTTTTTAGTGCTTAGTTGTTAGTTTGCTATCACTGTGTTCTCGAGATTGATGGATACGTTTGCTATTAAAGACGGTAAATCTTAAGAGTGGTATGCCTCTGGTTCGGCAGGCGCTCGCGCAGCTGGAACGTGAGATGAACGTTGCGCGCCAGCAGGGCTGCGTGCTGCTGAAGATCGTCCACGGTTACGGCTCGCATGGTGTTGGCGGTGACATTCGCATTGCGGTGCAGAAGGAGCTGCGCGCATTGTGCGAATCAGGTGGCTGTGCGGGCGTGATCTTCGGGGAAGACTGGCGAATCTCGAACGAGCTCACTTGGCAGTTACTACAAAAGCAGAAGTCCCTGAAACAGGATCCCGACTTGGGCCGCGGCAATCGCGGGATCACGATTGTGGTTCTATGAATCTACGCCGGAAGCGGCTCTTTCCCCAGTGAGTCGCCAGGAGAGCAAACCGCCTAGATAAGCTGGAATCATGGCGGAAGCGATCATGATGAACTCGAATGGAAACAGGCTGTGACTCGTTGGGTCCTTCATCCAGTCGAAAGCGATCAGCAGAGCGTTGCCGAGACACATGCCAAGCACGACGCAGGCGCAAAGGCGAGCCGTTCGACCTTCCGCACGGAACACGATCGCAAAGCCCGCCAGAAATAGCATGATCGCCATCGCCCAAACGCCGGGCATTCGATGTTCACGCACCGAATAAGGAAGATAAGGATGGAAGAAGAAGAAGTGAAGCACCACCCCTCCGCAAATCGCCACAATGTAGCGCGTCCGTGTGCTCATTCGAAGCCCCAGCGAGATAGATGAAGCATTATGGAGAGAATCGGCGGTTTGAGCGAGTAATCAGCCAGATGCTGTGAGCAGCTTAGGTACTTTCGGCAAAGCCAGACACGTGCCGGCGAGTCCACCGCGGATTAAAAGCGCCTCGATGACAAGCTGAGCCACGGCCCGGCCACGATCTCTGAAAGTGCGGGCTAACCGGCTACAATGATTCGCCTACCATGCAATCCATGCGCTTGCTCATTGGTACTCTTGCAGCCAGTCTGTTCGTCTGGGGGAACACGGGCGTTGCTCAAACGGCGCTGCGGACACAGACTGCATCCCACTCGGAATCCGAAAACCAGGACTGGCCGGTTTATGGTGGGACACTGGAATCAACGCATTACTCGCCACTGACACAAATCAATCGTACGAACGTTGCCAAGCTTCGGGTCGCATGGATGTTTGATTCGCAAGAAGACGGAGGCTTGCAGACAAATCCGATCATCGTTGATGGAATCCTGTATGCGTACACGCCGTCGCAAAAGGTGATCGCGCTCGATGCCGCAACAGGGAATCTGCTATGGAAGTTCGATTCTGGAATCGGTGGCACGCAACCGGTGCGTGGGCTTACGTACTGGACCGACGGCAAGGACAGGCGAATCCTCGCCGGCGTGATGAACTTCATGTATGCGCTCGATGCGAGGACCGGCAAACCGATCACGACATTCGGTGACAACGGCCGCATCGATCTGCGCGAGGGACTTGGGCGCGAGCCGCAGGAGCAATCATTTGCCGTGACTACCCCTGCCGTCGTCTACAAGGACCTATTTATTGTGGGCGGACGCGAGCCGGAAACGCTGCCCGCTCCTCCCGGCGACATTCGCGCCTACGACGTGCACACCGGAAAGATGCGCTGGATCTTTCATACCATTCCGCATCCTGGAGAATTCGGTTACGAAACCTGGCCGAAGGATGCTTGGAAGACGAGTGGTGCTGCCAACAACTGGGCAGGAATGTCGGTGGATGTGAAGCGCGGCATCGTTTATGTCCCCACAGGTTCGGCAGCGTTCGATTTCTACGGGGCCGATCGCGTCGGCGACGACTTATTCGCGAATACCTTGCTCGCATTGAATGCGGAAACAGGGCAGAGGATCTGGCATTTTCAGGGGGTGAAACACGATATATGGGACCGCGATTTTCCATCGCCGCCAGTTCTGCTGACAGTACTTCAAAACGGAAGACAGATCGATGCTGTAGCTCAGCCGACCAAGCAGGGCTGGTTGTATCTGCTCGACCGGACAAACGGCGATCCACTGTTTCCGGTTGAGTATCACTCTTATCCCCCCAGTAATGTTCCGGGTGAAGTCGCGTCGCCGACGCAGCCGCTTCCGACCAAGCCCGCACCGTACGCGCGTCAGCGGCTGAACGAAGACATGCTCACGAACCGCACGCCGGAAGCTCATGAGTGGGCGGTCGAGCAATTCCGCAGATTTCGAAGCGACGGACAATTTGTTCCGTTCAGCGTGGGGAAAGATACCGTTGTGTTTCCGGGCTTCGATGGCGGGGCGGAGTGGGGCGGGTCGGCGGTGGATACGGCCACAGGCGTTTTGTATGTAAATGCCAACGACATCCCCTGGACGGGGAGCCTGGCCGAAAACACAGAACACGAGATGAGTGGGCGCACCATCTACCAGAACCAATGCAGCGTGTGCCATCGCGACAATCTGGGCGGATCGCCCCCCGATTTCCCGTCGCTGGTTGGAATTGGAAATCGTCTCAGTTCACCCGAAATCATGCGTGTGATGAAGACGGGGAAAGGGCGCATGCCTTCCTTCAGCCAACTTCCGGATGATCAACTCAATGCGGTCGCGGATTTCCTGACGAAAGGCGAGAGCAAAGAACTGACGAGCGGAGGAGCCTCGGTCGAAATGAAGTATCGCTTTACGGGTTACCGCCGGTTCTATGATCCGGACGGATATCCCGCGGTGATGCCGCCATGGGGAACGTTGAATGCAATTGATCTGAACACCGGAGACTACCTCTGGAAAATTCCGCTGGGTGAGTATCCGGAACTGGCGAGTGGCGGGCTGAAGAATACCGGAACAGAAAACTACGGTGGACCCATCGTGACCGCTGGGGGACTGCTGTTTATCGGAGCGACGAATTTCGATCGCAAGTTTCGCGCCTTCGACAAGACAAGTGGTGAGCTGCTGTGGGAGACGACGTTGCCCTTCTCGGGGAATGCAACGCCAGCCACGTACGTAGTCAACGGACGTCAGTACGTGGTGATCGCGGCTGGAGGCGGCAAAGATTCCTTGTCCGGTTCCGGCGGGATTTATGTAGCTTTCACTCTGCCGTGAATTGATCCTCAGCACATCAGTGTGCGACGCCAATCCCTGCCTCTGTTTCGGCGCTGGCGTATACTACGCGGCGGATTTGCAATCCTTTGATTGCCCAGTTGCAATCGTGTGAGGCGCTGGATGCACAAACTCGAAGCAGTAGAAAATGCCCGGAGTGTGATGCTGGAAGCGCGCGAGTGGTCGGTGTGGACGTGGTTGACTGAAAAGAGGCGCGTGCGCGAAGCTGCCGATCAAGCCAATGAAGCGCTCGATAAGCTCGAAGAAAAGATCAAGCGAACGTGGAGCGACGAACTGAAGCACGCCTATCGCGAGTTGGAGGAGGCGGATACGGATCACGAGCAACACCGGCATTCGAAGAAGCTCGATCAGCCGATTGAGATCTCGCCTGAAACTCGCGCACTGGCCAAGAAAATCAAGCAGGCCCATGACGTCGCTTACGATGCGCATATGCGTGCCGAAGAGACGTTCGCAGTTGCTGAGTCACGTCTCAACATCGGCATGGCGAAGGACGGCACGGTGCAGGCGATCGAATCGTGGGACTTGAAAGAGAAAGCGATCCGAAAAGCGGAAGCTGCAGTCTCCCCGAAAGCAGAGTAGCGGCGCATTCAGCTATTCCCATGTTGGGAAATCACATTGCGGCGTGATCTAGCTTCCGGACACGAATATTGGAAGACGTATGATGGCGTTGTTTCCTGCCTCTGACCCTCCGGCCATTTCGCGCGAAAGGAGGCAGCATGATTACGAGTCTCGAGCGCGAGCGTCTTCGCATACCCCGCGACAAAGAAAACGACTATACCCACCAGATGGCGGTGCGCCGTCGCCAATTCATTCGTGAACAGACAGGCGCGGAACTCTCGCACGTAGCGCAGTATTCTTTTGATCCGGCGGTATTGCCCGGGAATATCGAACAATTTATCGGAGTAGCACAGGTGCCGATCGGAGTTGCTGGTCCGCTCCTGGTGAACGGCGAGCATGCCCAAGGTTTGTTCTATGTGCCGATGGCAACCACCGAAGGCAGCCTGATCGCGAGTTACAACCGCGGCATGCGTCTGCTGACCGAATGCGGCGGCGTCAAGACGACTGTGATCGATGATTGCATGCAGCGCGCGCCGGCATTTGTTTTAGCGGATGCGCGCCAGGCTAGAGATTTCGGCAAATGGGTGAAGGACAACTTTGCTGCCATCAAGCGGGAGGCGGAAGAGACCACCAGCATTGGACGGTTGAGAGACATCGCGCAGTTCGCCGTTGGTCCTTTGCGCTATTTGCGATTCAACTACACGACTGGCGATGCCGCCGGACAGAACATGGCCGGCAAAGCGACTTTCGCCGCGTGTGAGTGGATCAAGAAGAACTATCCGGACCCGCTGCAGTATTTCCTGAGTGGAAATCTAGACACTGATAAGAAGCATTCGCACATCAACACGCTGCTCACGCGCGGGAAGCGGGTGGTGGCCGAGGTCGTGATCAAGCGAGAAATTCTGCAGAATGTGATGCACGTGGACACGGCGGAATTCTTGTGGACGCGGCAGGTGCAGATGACCGGGGCTTTTCTGGCGGGTTCCTCGAATAACGGCGCGCATGCCGCGAACGGGCTTGCCGCAATATTCGTCGCCACAGGGCAGGATGTCGCCAACATCGCCGAATCGCATGCGGCGCTGACGCATTCGCAACTGGTAAATGGCGGCGATTTTTATTGGTCGATCACTCTGCCTTCGCTGATCGTGGCGACGTATGGCGGCGGTACTGGTCTGGCGACGCAGAAGCAATGTCTCGAAATGCTTGGCTGCTACGGAAAAGGGAAAGTGGAGAAGTTCGCGGAGATTTGCGCAGCCGTGGTGCTGGCGGGCGAAACCTCGCTGGCCGCAGCCATGTTGCACGGCGACTGGGTCTCGGCCCACGAGAAGCTGGGGCGCAATCGTCCCTAGTTTCTGAAAAGGGGGCGGCATGCCGGAAACACAAAAGGGCGAACGTCTTTCCTGGGGCGATGCTGCGTTTCTTTATCTCGAGCGTGAGGGCACGCCGCTGAACGTGGCATCTCTCTGCGTCTTCGAAGGCAAGATACGGCGGCAAGATTGTATTGCGCTGGTCAAGTCAAAGCTGCCGCTGATTCCCCGGTACACCCAGCGGGTTGCAATCCCGCCCTACAACATAGGGCTCCCGACGTGGGAGGCTGCGTCTGGCTTCGACGTCAGCAATCACATACGAGAAGAGCAGCTGAAGCGCGGATCGGAAGCGGAGCTCAAGCAGGCTACCTCAAGGATCCTAAGCGGAGTGATGGACCGCAGCCGGCCGTTGTGGGATTTCACCTTATTGCAAGGAGTGCGTGGAGGTCGCACTGGGGTAGTGGCGCGTATCCACCATTGTCTTGCCGACGGAATCGCCGGCATCGGGCTGATGAATGTTTTGCTCGACAGCACTCCCACGCCTCAACAAGTTCCCAAGAGAAGTAAGAGCAAGCGAGTGGAGGCTGAACCGCAGCGAGACTCGGGCGCCGCACTGCTTGAGTCTTTGGCAAATGCCTATTCCCAGCTGGTGAGCAAGGCATTGGCGACGGAAGCCGAAGTTCTGAAGGTTGCACAGGGAATCGTTGCGCAGAGCGGCACAGGTCCTTTTGCCGATCTGGGCGCACTGCTGCCAGAGATAACGGCGCCTGCTGAGCGTCTGCCCTTCAACCAAGTCTGCAAGGGGCCGCAGAAATTCGCATGGGCGAGCGTTCCGATGGCTGAGTTCAAAGCTGTCCGCGAACGTTGGGGCGGAACATTCAACGATGTGGTGCTGACGATTGTCACCAGCGCCTTCCGAAAATATGCCGAGGCACACAAAGTAAACACTGCGAATCGTCTGCTGCGCCTTATCGTACCGGTGAACGTGCGCGGCTCGGGCAACGTTGGTGAGCTGGGGAATCGAATCTCCTTTGTTCCCGTGCCTGCGCCGATGGACATCCGAAACGCACGTGAACTGTTGACGAATATTTCGCAAAGAACACAATTGATCAAGAATGCGCACCTCGCGGAATTCGTCGGACTGTTCGGAGCACTTCTGGCGGCGATCCCTACATCGGTGCAAGCGCTGATTGGGCCAATCGCGAGCAGATTGCCGCTGAGTGTGTGTAACGTGATCTGCACGAATGTGCCGGGGCCGCAGACGCCGATTTATCTGTTAGGTCATCGGATGACAGCCTGGTACCCGTATGTCCCGATCGGCGGCGAGATGGGAGTGAATTGCGCGATCTTGACTTACGACGGTTGCGCCTACTTCGGATTCACCGGCGATGCGCATGCCGCGCCTGACCTGGAGCGGTTGGAACAATTCGTGACAGAGAGTCTGGCGGAGCTGCGCAAAGCGGCAGGAGTCCGATCGTGCACGAGAGTGGAGAAACCGGTGCGTGCGCGTAAAACAAAAGTACGAGCGGCGACGATCGCAAAGATAGATCCGGCTCCTGATTCAGGTTCAACTGAGCGCGAAAAAACGGCACGAGATACCGTTTTGGCGGCCAGCGCGTAGTCCGCCATACGTCGACTTGTGCCAGTCGTCCCATTTTGGGAAGACGTGCTTTAACTTTCTTGCGCCTGCCTATCTTCAGAGATATGCTTCGCGCAATAACCCAGGGCACGTGGTCGCTGTCTGCAGATTTCGGACGCGACGCTCACCTCCTACGTCACGCCCGGCTGCAGTCAACCCCCTCCGCAGCCCGACGGAGGAACTTATGCTGGCCTTCTCTGATCCCTCAGCCTTCCCGGTAACTTCTGCCAACGTTGCTCTGATGGAACACAAGAACCTGGAGAAGTTCGGGAAATACACCCGCCTCTATTTCGAGGACCGTAGTTATACGAACGTCGAAGAACTCCAATCAGCCGGGAAACTGGCGCGCATCCTTCAAGACCGCGGAGTCGCGCCCGGTGACCGGGTGGTGCTGGTGATGCCGAACACGCCTGAACTCACCGCTGCCTTCCAGGCAACCTGGACGATGGGCGGTGTCGTAGTTCCAGTCATGCCGCAATGGACAGCTCCCGAAATTGCTCATGTGCTGAAGGACGCCGGAGCGAAAACGGTGCTGACCGTGGCGCCGCTTGCACCACGGATTGCGGAAGCAAACAAACACGTCGGCTGTGTGCGTAACCTGCTGGTGTTTGGCGAGTGCGCAGTCCCGGGAGCGCAGAATATCTTGCCTCAACTGACAATGGGTGCCAAGATGCTGCAACTCCCAGCTCATCGTGCAGCTGATGATATTGCCATGCTGCTCTACACCTCAGGGACGACAGCCGCTCCCAAGGGCGTGATCGCAACTCATGGGAATCTCGTGGCCGCCGTAAATGCGGTGTGCGAGATGAATGCAGACATGCCACAACTTCCCATGCTGCACGCATTGCCGCTGACGCATGTCTTCGGACTGCTACTGCTGCGGTGCGCGAGCCAATGGGGATTAACCTCGGTGCTGGTGCGGCAATTTGAACCGACGAAAGTGCTCGAGGCGATTGAGCAACACAAGATCGGATACCTGCCGGTGGTTCCGACGATGATGCTTTATCTGATGAGCCATCCCGACCACGCGAAGTATAAAACGGATAGTCTCTACCGAACCGTGAGCGGAGGCGCTGCACTGCCTGAGCAAGTGCGTGTGATGTTTTCCAAGATATTCCCAGGGCGAATCGACCAGGGATATGGGATGTCGGAGTCGATTGGCATCGCGACTGTTTATGACGATCACGAAACCTATCGGCCAGGATCTGCTGGGCGGGCTGTGCCGGGCCTTGCGATTCGCATCGTCGACGAAAATAATCGGCCGCTGTCGCCCCGACAGGTGGGAGAGATCTGCCTCATCGGTCCGAACATCTGTGGCGGGTACTGGAACGACGCCTCCGCCACAAAAGACGCGTTCGAGGGCGGCTGGTTCCACACCGGAGACGTAGGTTACCTCGACGAAGATGGTTTTCTATACATCACTGATCGCAAGAAAGACCTGATTATCAAGGGAGGAGAAAATATCTCACCACGAGAGATCGAGGAGATCTTGTACCTGCATCCGGCTGTCGCCGAGGCAGCAGTGGTCGGAATTTCAGACGCAACGTTCGGAGAAGAGATCTGCGCGGTTATACAGAGCAGACCCGGACTGGCGGTCGATGAAGATGACATTCGCGCTCACGTTGGAAGGCATATCGCGAAATTCAAGGTTCCGGGGCGTGTGGTCTTCAGGAGCGATTTGCCAAAGAATTCGACGGGGAAGGTACAGAAGCGAGTGCTGCGAGAGCAGCTTACGACTTCCGCAGCGGCCGCTTAGCCGCGCGTTTCCGGGCAGCTTTTGGAACTCCGTTCTTTTTAATGCGCGCTTCCAGGAATGCGATGCGCCTGCGGAGTTCCTCCAGTTCGTCGTCACGCGCCGCACTATCGTCGGATTGCGGCGTCTGGAGTAGGTTCTTCATTGCCTGAAGAGGAGAGAGAGCTGCCGATTGCACTCCGGCGAAGCGGTGTTGCACCGCATGCTGCACTTTGTGATAGGCATCGAATGCGGTTTTCAGGTACCACATGATGAACTCACGACCAACGCGATCGGTCGCCATGATGAGCTGCCGCAAAAACTCAACGGGCAGGCCCTGTGGTTGTGCCTTAGCGTCTTCCACGATGATCTGGGTAAGCGTCAGGCGGGTGAGATCCTCGCCAGTTTTGGCGTCGACAACTTTTAGGTCAGTTCCATTTCGGATCAGAGTAGCGATGTCTTCCAGGTTGATGTATCGGCTGCCGGAAGTGTCATACAGTCTACGGTTTCCGTATTTCTTGACGACAATCGCTCTCGGCTGCACGGGAAAAACTCCTTGTTGCAATGCACAATCGTATCTCAGATCGTTGACAAGCGCACAGATAAATCCTACCTTTAACTTGATGCTGCAATGCAGCAATTGGAGGCGGTTATGCCAGAGACTATGAGGAGTGAGCCCTCCAGAACTTACGCTCGGGAATCATCCTTCTTGTCCTTGCTGTCGGGATGGGTGCAGCAGGGAATCGAGAGCTTTATTGCCACCCAAAGGATACTGGTGGATCTCGCCATTCGTCAGAACGCGAACGCCATGGAAGTGATCCGTGAGCGGCTCGCCGATCCGGATATCTGCCCTGCGGCGATCATCAGCGAATTGGCGGGAGAGGGAATCACTAACTTCATCGAGGCGCAACGGATTCTGCTCAGCCTGGTGCAGAGCGAAAACGAAATCCTGATGAAGGGCGTGAAGGAGCGCATTGGAGTAACCAAAGTGACGGCGGCCATGACTGATATGGCGCGTCGCAGTATCGATAATTTCCTGGAAATGCAACATGGGTTCCTGAAGATTGCGAGCAAGCAGACACACCATTGGCTGATGGGCGCGAAGGCCGGCAAGGGAGCGGAAGGCGTGCACCTGGTCGATATCGCGCAGGAAGGCATGGACAATTTTGTGCGCTCGCAGAAAAAGTTTCTCGACATTCTTGCCGAGGAAACTACGCACGCAATGTCCAAGGATCGGGGCAGTGAGCGCAAGATGAAGAAGGCGGAACTCAGCCAGCTTGCGGTAGAGGCAACGGATTCGTTCATCGATGCGCAGAAGAAGTTGCTCGACGTCGCGGGACGTCAGATGGGCGCCGGTGTAAAGGCGGCTGGCCGCACGTTGAAGATGTTCAAGCCGCTACCGCTGGAGCCGCTGGCGGATCTGACACGGGAAGGGGTGAAGAGCTTCGTCGATGCGGAGAAGGCAATGATCGACTCGATGATGAAAGCAGGCCGCAAACCGGCGGCGAAACCGGAGCGACGTACGAAAGCGCGCGTTACTCGGAAGCCTCGTGCGGCGAGAGCCGCGGCGGCCGTTGCCTGAAGGCTGGGGATTGTGAGTTGTCAGGTAAGCAGTGATCTTCGTGCCGCTGTCCCGGCAGCGGCACTTTTTTTGCGGCGTCTCGCCCATTGAGCATTTTGCTGGTGATGATTTTCAGCCGCTGGAGCGCCGTTTCAAACCGGCTTTTCTAACCAAGCAACCCGGTATACCCTTACTTCAAATTTCCGCATCCATAAGTGGTTATTCCTGATTTACGCGTCCGACATTGTGGGAGCAGGATGGCGTACGGAATACGGGGAAGTACAGAACAATTGCGATCTACCGTGCCTGGGAACAGCATTCGCGAAGACTTCGCTGAAGCAAAGCTCTCGATGTGGACAGAAGCGTTTTTCGGCGCCGAGATGCTTTTGCTGCATATGTCACCAACCTATTATGGGTTTGGGATTCCGAAGGGAGATGAGTCTGGGGTCGTCGTGATCCCAGGCTTTCTCGGAACGGACTTCTACCTCTCGCATCTTCACTCGTGGCTAGGACGCATCGGCTATCGCGCGTATTTTTCCGGCATCGGATTGAATGCGGACTGCCCCAACCTTCTCATTCAGCGTTGTCTGAACGACACGATGGAACAGGCTCTCAAAGAGACTGGGCGTCCGGTGCATCTCATCGGACACAGTCTGGGTGGGATCATCGCGCGCTCCGTCGCAGCTCAGAGGCCGCGTGATGTCGCTTCCGTCATCATGATGGCAGCGCCCTTTCGGGGAAACGTTGCTCACAAGAATATCCTTCGTGCTGCGGAGATAGTGCGCCGGCGCATCCACGACGAGCATGGGGCCAGTGTTTTGCCGAGTTGCTACACGGCCCGCTGCACCTGCAATTTTCTGGATTCGCTGCGCCGCTCAGAACCGCTGTCTACTCCTCAAACGGCGATTTACACAAAGAACGACGGCATCGTCGATTGGCGGTATTGCCGAGCGGAAGATCCCACGGTGGATTTCGAAGTCACGGGAACCCACGTTGGACTAGTCTTCAATCCCGCGGTCTACAACATCATTGCGACACGGCTCGCGAAGGCAGTTTCGAGGTAGCGAGGCGGTGGAATGCGGCCTCCAGCGCGAAAAACAGCCGATTAGTGCCGATTCGGGAAGCAATTCACGAAGTTCGCAAATTGTCAGGTGGAACATCCGGGAACTTAGGCGAAACTAACGCTGCACCCTAGGGCCGCGACAGTGTTGCCAGCCAGCATTGTCCCGCGATTTCGGCCAACCAGACTTTCATCTCGGACCTGCCCAAGTCCAGTGAGAATCACAAGGAGACTTTTTATGCGGCGTTCGAGCGTATTCCTTCTACTGTTGTTCCTTTTTTTCACCGTGGTTTCATCCGTTGCGCAACAGGATTTTGTCAGCCGGTACGATGCGTTTGCAGGTTATTCGTATTTAAACTCGCCGAAGCTAAGCCTGTCTCAGAACGGTTTTCACACACAGTTCGGTGTAAATGCCAAGAGCTGGGTGGCGCTTGGCGCTGACTTCAGCTATTTCAGCGGCAATAGCACGCTGCATACTACTGACCTGAACTCGACACAACTGGCGAAGCTGGCACCGATCGCGCCGCTGCTGCCGGCGGGATTCGTAATTCAGTCTCCGTATGATGCCACCACCTACACGATGACCGGAGGCCCACAGTTCTCGCTACGGAAATTCAAGGCAATAACTCTTTTCGTTCGTCCCTCGATCGGAATGATGCATGAGAGCGTAACGGCGAATCCGCCCAATGCGATCATGGCGCAGATCGTCACTAATCTTATCGGGCCGACTATGAAGAAGAATGACACCGAGATTTTCTACGGCGCGGGCGGCGGTATAGATTTGAACCTCTCCAAGCACTTTGCCGTACGAGCTCAGATGGATTTTGTTCGCGTGGGGCTGTTCACGGACCTGCTAAATGGTTCACAAAATAACATCCGCTTTTCGATTGGACCCACCTTCCGCTTTGGCAAGAACATACTGAAGCCGTTTTGATGATGAAAAGAGGGCCGCAGCGGTTTCATAGCCGCTGCGGCTTTTTTTTTGCGCGAATCTGCCGTGATACCTCTTCTTTTTCTCGACGGTCGGTCGGCACGGCTTGCCGAGTAAGCATCCATGTTGTGTGTGTGTCGCGCCGCCTCACCTCGGCGCTGATGTGAGCCAAAATAGGAAGACGTGAAGATCTCGCAAGGATCCAATGGTCAGGCTAACGAAGCAGATTACCGGGTCCGCAATGCCTTCCTCATTGCACTGGTGGTAGGGGCTGTTTGGGGATAGGCTTATGCGCGGTGTAGATAGCAGGCTCGGATTGCACAGCTGGCGGGTGCTTTCCATTCCGTTAGTAGTGTTCACGGCGCTTGCGCTGGCTCCAGCACAAGACACAACTCAAGGGGTATATCTACATCGAGCGAGCCGCAGATCTGGTTCACCCGTTCTGCGCAAGAACGTCGACCTGGTTCTGGTGCCGGTTACGGTGGTCGATAAGTCCGACAAAACTGTAAACGGACTTCGCGCCCAGGACTTCACGGTTCTCGACGAAAAAACTCAACAGCAAATCAAGTATTTCTCCAGCGAAGACGCGCCACTCTCGTTGACGGTAGTCCTGGATGCAAGCGGCAGCATGGCAACACAAATCAGGTCGGTTCGCCAGGCGGTGCTGGACCTGTTCAAGTCTTCCAATCCAGAGGACGAGTTTCGCGTGATCACAGTCAGCAGCAAACCTGGGAGCATCGCGGACATAGGCGCTTCGCTGGAGGAGGTCAGTGAACGACTGGACGAGGTGCGTCCGAACGGCTTCACTTCTCTCTGGGATGCGATGTATCTAGGGATCTCTGATTTCAAAGAGGCGCGTTTTCAGAAGAAAGCGATGGTGGTGATCTCCGACGGCGGCGACAACCACAGCCGGTATACGCAGAGCGAAATCAAGTCGATTCTGGAGGAATCCGATACGCTGGTGTATGCGGTCGGATTGTTCGATCCGCGTGCAAGCCGGCTGGAAGAACGAATGGGGCCACTGCGCCTCGATGAAGTAACCAGCGTGACCGGCGGGCGTGTGTTCCCGGTTCACAGTCCTCAGGATCTGAATGACGCAATCCGGAAGATTAATCGGGAGCTGCGCAATCAATATGTAATCGGGTATTCACCCTCTGCGAATCCGGAGCTCAAAGGCAAGTGGCACAAGCTCAAAGTGCACTTGAACGGCGAACCGATGAAATCAAACCTGCACGTTTATGCTCGCAAGGGCTACTACGCGGGCAGTGACTAATGCCGCGACTCTCAAAACGTCTTTCTTGAGTTAGCTTTCAGACGAAATTGATAGCGAGCTTCCAGCGCCCACTTCTCTCCGCATGGGGATGAGCTTGCCTATGCTCCTTGGCGGGAGAGCGCTGAAGGTGAGGATCACAGCCTGAAAGAAGAGAGCGCCAGTGGTGTCGAGGAGCACGTCGCGAAACATGCCGGTGCGGTTGGGAAGAAACGTCTGATGAAACTCATCGAGCGAGGCGACCAGGAAGGTGCTCAGAATCGCAAGCGCACCGGCGCGAGCACACCACACGCGACGGAGCGATTTTAGAAACTCGGGAGTGCGCATCGCGGGCTTAAGCCGGTCTTCGAGTTGAATGAGCGTGATCTCACGCCAGCCGCGGTAGAGGAAAAAGCTCAGAATTCCGTAGCCGGTGAAGTGACCGGTCTTACGCATGATGTGGTTGATGAAATCGACGTATTTGAGCGCGGAATGGCCGAATAGAGGACTAACGATCGCTGCCAGCCAACTGCCGGTATGATCAGCGCCAAGATAGGGCGTTGATTCCAGGATGATGATGCCGATCCAGAAGATCGCGGGAAGCCAGGCAAAAAAGAGCCGGGTCGAGTTGCGACGAGCAGTGGTCAAAACAGAGTATCCAATCGCGAGAATCGCACTTTAGTATAACGGTTCGATGCCGGGGGCGCGGGTGAAGCGGTACGCTTCGACGAACTCTGGTAACGTCGCTGCGAGAACGAGATGTCCCCGGAACAGAGCCGATCACGCTTGCTCAGCAGCCCCGGCGTAGGCACGTGAAGCACTACTCCACGTGGTAGTTGGGCGCCTCGCGGGTGATCACGACATCATGCACGTGACTTTCGCGCATGCCTGCCCAGGTGATCCGGATAAACTTGGCTTTTTGCTGTAACTCGGGAATCGTGCCGCAACCGGTATAGCCCATTCCGGAGCGCAAGCCTCCGACGAGTTGATGGACGATCATGGCCAGAGTGCCGCGATAGGGAACGCGCCCTTCGATGCCTTCAGGAACAAGCTTGTTCAGACGATTGCCGTTGGAATCGCCGTCTTCGACGGAGATATTCGCGCCGCCGTCGGCTTCTTCGGTGCTCTGGAAATAACGCTCGCCAGAGCCCTGGGCCATGGCGGACATCGAGCCCATGCCGCGATAGGACTTGAAGGAACGTCCCTGATAAAGGATGGTTTCCCCCGGACTCTCGTCGGTGCCGGCGAACATGGAGCCAGCCATGACGACGTTCGCGCCGGCGGCGAGGGCCTTGGTCACATCACCCGAGTACTTGATGCCGCCATCGGAGATGATTGGGACATTCGCATCACGCGCGGCGCGATAGGCTTCGGCGATCGCAGTAATCTGCGGAACTCCGGCGCCGGTGACAACGCGAGTGGTGCAGATCGAACCGGGGCCGATGCCGACCTTTACCGCGTCTGCGCCGCACTTCACTAACGCGCAGGCGCCGTCGAAAGTGCCAACGTTGCCGGCAATCAGATCCACTTCGGGCAACTTCGATTTCACCAGCGAAACGGCGTCAAGCACGCGGCTTTGATGGCCGTGAGCGCTGTCGATTACGAGCACGTCGACCTTGTTGCGAACCAGTTCCTGCGCGCGCTCAAGGAAGTCGCCGGTAGCGCCGATCGCGGCGGCGCAGCGGAGGCGTCCCTGCACATCTTTCGCCGCGTTGGGATACTTCAGCTTTTTCTGGATGTCTTTTACGGTGATGAGGCCCTTGAGGTTGTACTTGTCGTCGACGACGAGGAGCTTTTCGACGCGATGCTCGTGTAGAACTTTCTCGGCTTCCTCGAGCGTCGTGCCCACCGCCACGGTGATGAGGTTTTCCTTGGTCATCACTCTGGAAATCGGAATATCGGTACGGGTCTCAAAGCGCAGGTCGCGATTGGTGAGAATACCAACCAGTTTCTTGTTCTTGGTGATCGGCACACCGGAGATGCGATAGCGGCGCATGACTTCAAGAGCATCAGCGACCTTCGCGTCAGGCGAGAGCGTGATGGGATCGACGATCATGCCACTCTCGGAGCGCTTTACCTTGTCGACTTCGCTGGCCTGCTGGTCGACGGTCATATTGCGATGGATGACACCCATGCCGCCTTGCTGCGCGATGGCGATGGCCATGCGCGACTCGGTGACGGTGTCCATGGCGGCGGTCATGATGGGAACGTTCAGCGTTATATTGCGGGTGAGCCTGGTTTGCGTATTCACATCGGCGGGGACAACGTCGGAGCCGGCGGGAAGCAGCAACACGTCGTCGAAAGTAAGCGCCTCTGGAACGGGAAAATGGATCATTGCAGCTCTTTCCTACACGAAGGGATGATGTTTCATTCTAAAGGTGAGTGGCGACGGGGGCAAATGGGGTAGCCACCACATGGTGAGGATAGATGCAGTAAGGCTTACCTAACCTTGTAGATCCAGTGGTAGGAGCCGTCCAGAGATTGCACAGAAAGGAACCTGAAGGTTTGCGTGCGATGTGTTCGGGAAAGGCCGAGAAATCCATAACTCAATTCAACCATAAGGCTGGAGTTTTGCTGAGGGATTTCCGGAACTCCCGAGAGATCGCTAAAACATGGGACGGTGGTTGTTTCCTTGTACGAAAAGTAGGGATCAAAATCACGATGCTGGAAATGAACAGCTTCGTGTTGGTTCGTCAGTGTGCACAAGACAGATAGATGGGTGACCGGAAGCCAGCCTTCGTTTGTGAGCAGAAATGAAGTGGAGTAAGGATTCCCAGACCTAAAAGAAAAGTCTTCTTCAATCGCCAGCCATGGATAGGAAGTCACAAAGACGATGGCGATTATCGCAAGTAGAGCTGACAAAGTCAGATATGTGTATCCGGATGCGAGTGCCTTTAAGAGCCACACGCGAACACGGCCGTTCCGCCTTGATCGTTTCTTCTTTGATTGCGAATACCGGTACCTGCGTATTTTTACTCGTTCGCCTTCCATGGTTGCGCCTGTAAGAATTACGGCTTTGGACTTTTTTGGGGGAAGTAAAGCATAGCTCTGACCCCGTTGCGGAACAAGCGGCAACATAGGTGCGAGGAGAAATATCCAGGCGATACCGCGCCCGGACCGCGAAAATATACATTAGCCGGTTGCTCCCTCTTGCCATCTGCCATAGAGGAGGAATGAACGAGTGAAGATCACGGTTACCACGCCAACCGGTCACATTGGCAGCAAACTTTCCAACCTTTTGGTCGATCGCGGTGCAGAGGTTACGGTAATCGCGCGCGACGCTGCCAAAGTAAAAGACCTGGCTAGTCGTGGCGTGCGGGTTGTTGCCGGTGAGCATTCTGATCCGGCAGTGGTAAAGCGCGCGATCGAAGGTGCAGACTCTCTCTTCTGGTTGATTCCGCCCAATTACGCGACAAAGGATTCCCGTGGAGAGTACCGCAAATTTGCGGATGCAGCAGCAACGGCCATCTCGCAATTTCCTCATATCAAACTTGTATTGCTGTCCAGCGTTGGTGCGAACCGCGCAGAAGGAGTCGGGCCCATTAACGCTCTGCACGACACTGAGGAGAAGCTGCGCCAAACGGTGAAGAACTTCACGGCTCTACGAGCGAACTACTTCATGGAGAATGCTCTTTCGTCAGTACCGACGATCCTGAGCGACGGCAATATCTATTCAGTCGTGCCCGGGTCGGCTACTGCGCCGCAGATTGCCACAGCGGATATCGCCGCCATTTCCGCAGACGTGCTACTAGCGGGACGTGATGGACAAAGGATTCTCGATCTCAACGGGCCTGAAGACATCAGCTTCGACCAGGTTGCTGAAACTCTGAGCAAGACGATCGGGAAGACTGTGCGCCACGTCGTTGTTCCTGATGACGCTCTTGTGGGTGGTTTAGTTGGCGCAGGTCTTTCGCCGGAGCTTGCTCGCGAATTGGTGGAGATGCAGCATGCCTTCGGCGAAGGGATGACGCATGAATTCATGGGTGAGCAAAAGCTAACCGGGAAGACGACCTTTGCGCAGTTCGCGCGCGAGGTGTTCTTGCCTGTCTACCGGAGTGCCTCAGCTTCGGCGGCTTAGTGCCTCAGAGCGTTTCCTGAACGATCAATTGGTAGACGGCTTCACTGTTCGGAGGTAGAGGGCGTCCCCAAAGGTGAACGATGCGGGACTTCGCTATGGGAGCGCGGCACTCGACCTCTACGTTGTCGAACGGTTCGGCCCAACTGATCTGATCGAGCACACCGTGAACGTCGGTCCGCTTGCGCAGTACCTGATCGAGCGATTGTCCTAATAACTGGATAGGGTGCGCGAAGCCCATCTGTTGAGCGAAGGTGATATTCATTCGCTTGAGAATTCCGTGTTCATCGACGGTAGCCACACCGAAGGGAAGCGTGTCGAGCATAGTGCGCCACCGCCCGCTGACTTCGGTGAGCCGATCGTCGATGTTGAGAATGCGCCCGGCGATAGCAAGGCGCGCATTCAGTTCATCCTGGTTGAACGGTTTCGCCAAGCAATCATCGGCGCCGGACTCGAGCGCGAGCAGGTGATCAAGGCGATAGGAGTTTGGTATCAGGAGCAGCAGGTAGGTGTAGTAGGGGTCGTGGCGCGCTCGCAATTGTCTGCAGATCTCGATTCCATTCACTCCCGGGAGCCGGAAATCGAGGATGGCGAGCCGAGGGGCGTCTTTTTCCTGCAGAATGGACCACGCGCGTTCGCCGTTCACGACGAGAATCGGATTTAATCCGCGCGCCGATAAGGCGTTGCAAAGAAAGCTCTGACACATCGGTTCGTGTTCAGCTACGAGAACTTTCATAGCAGCGCGAGGGCAAGGATCAAATTCATCTATCGGCAGAAATCAGGAAGGGAATAGGGAAGTAAGAAGGCAGAAGTGAGAAGTCAGAAGTCAACAAAGCGAAAGGCGAAGCACGCGGACAGGAGTGTCCGCGCCACACAAGCTAGCCCGCGCCACACAAGCCATCCACGGGAACATTTCTTAGGCTTCGACTACGGCGGTTACTAGTGCCGGCTGCGGCGTGCGCTTGGGGCGGAGCTTGCGGCGCAAGGGCTCTTCGATCCCCAAATAGACGGCGACGGAAACGGCAATCGCGATAAACACGCCCAACAGGATTTGCCAGATGAAGTAATGCTTGGGGTGCTGAAAATCTGGCTGGAAGAAGATGGGCAGCACCACCGAGTGCAGCAGATACAAGCTGTAGCTGGCGTCACCAAGCAGAACCAGCGGTCTGAATTCAAGCACGCGTGCCCACGCGGGGCGAAGCGCGATGCCGTAAATGATGGCGGCGAAGGCCGGTGCGAGCAGGCCGCTATGGATCACGGGATAAGGAATGCGTGAACTAAAGGCGGCGACAGCTATGAACGCCGCGAAACCGGAGATGGCCAAGGGCGTAGCCCATTTACGATTGACGGAGTTTCGCACGAACAGGAATCCGCAGCAGGCTCCCATGATGAATTCGGGAAGGCGTGCCAGCGGATTGAACTTTACGACATTCAGCCAGGTGAGGCCGAGCATGTTGTCGTCGACGAAAGCGACGCCGTCTGGCTTCAGGAGCGTATAGCCTACAGTGATCGCGAGACTGATGACCCAGGCGACGAGGAGCAACGACATCAAGGTCGAGTTGCGCTTCCGCAGAAGAACAACAATGAGCGCCGGGAAGATGAGATAGAAGAACGCTTCGACTGAGAGACTCCAGGCAACCGAGTTCCAGGCAAGGGCGGCTCCAGGAATCCAGGATTGGAGCAGAGACGGAACCAGCAGCGCTGATGCAAGGGGATGATGCTTGGGCCAGACGAACATATCCATGTTCCCGCCTGGCTGCAGAGGCATAACAAAAATGACGTAGATAAAGAATGGCAAGGTAACGATCAGCGAGAAAATATAGGCAGGGTACACACGCGCGAAGCGCGCGCGCCAGAAGGTGAGGGCGGGGGTCTCGCGACTCGCGTAGGTGTAAACAAGGATGAAACCGGAAAGTACGAAGAACAGGCTTACGCCGACGTAGCCAATTGAAGCGAAATTCTGGTACCACTGTGGGCCGGCGGCGACTTTGATGGCATGCAGGTGGAAGAGCACGACGTGCAGGGCCGCAAAGAAGCGAATGGAAGTAATCGCGGGCAGGCGGGGTCTGGAGGCAAGTAGTTCCATAGGTATTTGTACGTAGCATTGGACGGTTAAGTTCCGGGTTGGTGAGCTTTTCGCAAGAACAAAACCTCCTGCAAAATCATGCACTTGAATCGAAGGCCGCAGTACTGCATCTAAATCTTTACGCGTGCCTGGGCGGTTTGTGTTTTCCCCTATTCGGCGGTATCATCTAATAGTCGAGCTGCGAGATTGCAGCGGCAGAGAGCGAAGACGCGTTGCTCTTTGCATTCCGGATAGCGGGCTGGTCCGGTATCCCCAGGTCAGCTTCGGCGAAGCAACCCAGTGGGCGCGAGCCCACTTTTTATTTGAGCGGGCAGCATCATAGGTTTCGGTCCTTCTCGCCGGCAGTGGCGGGTCTCATTAACAAGCACGTATGGCTTTGAATCTGGAGCAAGTCAGGAATATTGCGGAGAGGGTTGCCGCGTCCAGTGGCCTGGAATTGGTGGAAATAGAATTCCTGGGCAGCGGCAAGGCTCGCATGCTCCGGATCTTTATCGATAAGACCGGGGGCGTGACGCACCAGGATTGCGAGAACGTTAGTAAAGAAGTGAGCACGATCCTGGACATGGAAGAGGTGGTGCCAGGCGATTCGTACCTGCTGGAGGTTTCATCCCCGGGGTTGGATCGCAAGCTGACGAAGCCGGCTGATTACGAGCGCTTCAAGGGTAGCTTGATCAAGGTTACGACGTACGAGCCGGTCGAGGGCAATCGCAATTTCCGGGGACGACTGGAAGCGATTGCGGACGGCAGAGTCACCATCGAGGTGGAGGCTGCCGGGAAGAAGAAGTCGAAGAAGAAGCAAGAGCAGGTTGCTGGAAGCAAGGTCACGATTGAGTTGAAGAACGTGGCGAAAGCGAACCTGGTTCCAGAGATTTAAAAAGTCTCGAGTTTTACGTTTCGCGTTTCACGAAAAAACAAGAACGAAACAATAGGAAGTTTACCAACGCGGAACGGCAAGGAAGATCATGGCAAGCGAGCTTTATAACACGATAGACGCGATCAGCCGGGAGAAGGGGATCGATCCGCAGATTGTAGTGAGCGCGGTGGAAGACGCGATCGTTGTCGCTACGCGCAAATACTACAAGACGCAGGAGAACCTGCGCGCGGTGCTGGACAAGGACAGCGGGCAGATCCGCGCGTTCGCGGTGAAGACGATTGTGGAAGGTCCGGAGACGCTGCAGGATCCTCTGACGCAGATGTCGCTCGCGGATGCGCAGAAGATTGACGCGAACGCTGAGGTTGGTGGCGAGGTTCATATTCCAAAGGCGACTGATGTACTGGGTCGCATCGCAGCGCAACTGGCGAAGCAGGTCATCTTCCAGAAAGTGCGCGAAGCCGAGCGCGATACCGTCTACAGCGAGTACATCAATCGCGTGGGTGAGATTGTGAATGCCACGGTGAAGCGCGTGGAAGGCCAGGATTACATCTTCGACCTGGGCAAAGCCGAGTCGCGCATGCCGAAGAAAGAGCAGTCGCGGCTGGAGTCGTTTGCGCCGGGCGAGCGCGTGCGCGTGGTAATTGTGCGCGTGGAAAAAGCGTCGAAGGGTCCGCAGGTGATCGTTTCGCGCGCGGCGCCGGAACTAGTGCAAAACCTGTTCCAGACAGAAGTACCGGAAATCTACGACGGCACAGTGCAGATTCGCGCGACCGCACGGGAAGCGGGTGAACGCACCAAGATTGCGGTCATGTCGAGAGACAAGGATGTCGATCCGGTGGGCGCGTGCGTCGGCATGAAGGGAATGCGCGTGCAGTCGATCATCCGTGAGCTGCGCGGCGAAAAGATCGACATCATCGAGTATCACGAAGATCCGCAGACGTTTGCGGAGAAGGCATTGCAGCCTGCGAAGGTCAGTCGCGTGACGGTTGTCGATCCCGGGCTAAAGCATCTCGAAGTGATTGTCGATGACAGTCAGCTCTCACTTGCGATCGGCAAGAAGGGCCAAAACGTTCGCCTTGCCGCCAAGCTTTTGGGCTGGAAGATCGATATCAAGAGCGAAGAAGAGAAGCGCCAGGAAGTGGAACAGGCGATGTCGCAACTGGTGACGAGTGCTTTCACTCCGCTGGAGAGCGTTCCCGACCTGGGCGAGGGTGTGATCGAGAAGCTGAACGAGGCTGGCGTGACGTCGGTCGAGGCACTGGCGGATATGACGCCCGAGCAATTGGAAGCAATTCCGGGCATCGGTCCGAAGACGGTGGAAAAAATCAGTATTGCGGTCAATAATTACTTCTCCAGCCTTGAAGCCGCGGAAGGTGGTGGTCCAGATTTCCAGGGACCTGAAGACCAGCCAGCCGGTGAACCAGGTGGTGAAGAACTGAATGTGGCTCCCGTGGAAGCCGGAGTGAATCCGGTTGAAGGGGAGACTACAGGTGATCCTCAGGCGGGTGATGGAACCGGAGTACAAGCGGCTCCGCATGCCGAGGCCGAAGACCTGCCTAAAGGCGAGCAGGCGACAGAAGAAATCGCGGCGAGCAGCGTGGAAGACGCGCCGAATGCAGACGAGAGTGAATTGACGACGCACAGCGAACATCCCGGTGAGAACGACGAATCCCGGGAAAAGCAGTGATCAGCGGGCAAGCGCGCTTCGTTGAGAAGCTCGTGGCGGATAGCAGCAAGAACCAAAAACTGGACCGTGAGGTTGAAATGAAGACTTAAGGAACATCACGGAGAGGAATTTAAAAGGCGTAATGGATAAAGTTCGAATTAACGATCTGGCAAGGGAGCTCGAAGTTAAAAGCAAAGCAATTCTCGATGTCCTGCCAGAAGTTGGCGTAACAGAGAAGAAAACTCACTCGAGCTCCATCAGTGTCGACGAAGCCGAGAAGGTCAAAGGCCGTCTCAAAGGGCATTCCGACGGCAACGGTGGGTCCTCCAAGGCTCACACATCGCGGTCGCATGGCGAAGATGAACTGAAGCCGAAGTTCGACCTGTCGCACATCTCGCGACCTGGCGATGTTCTAAAAGCGATTCATCAGAAAACGGATGCACCGGTGGCGCCCCCGCGTCCCGCGGCAAAGCCGGCTGAACCGGTGAAGCCAGCGGTGGCATACACGCCGCCAGCTCCGTCGGTGCAAAAGCCGGTGGCACCTCCACCCGCGCCACCGAAGCCAGTGGTAGAAGCAGCTCCGGCTGCTCCCGCGGCACAGGAGCCAGTCGAGGCGAAGCCCGCCGCAGCGCCGGTCGAGCCGACAGAAACGATTTCCGCGCAGCAAGCGCCCGCGGCTCCGCGATTCATTACACCGCAGCCGCGCCAGGCGCCGCGTATTGTAGTGCCGACTCCGCCTCCAGCGGCCAAAGTTGCCGAACCAGCAGCTCCGGTGGAACAGGCGAAGAAAGCCGAGCCCAGCGCTCCGACAGCGAGTACGCCGTCGGCAACTCCGACGACGCCTATGCCTCCGACAGCGCCGGTGCAGCGTCCCCCGATGCAAGGCGGAACTGGGCAACCGGGCCGTCCGATACCAGGACAGCCGATTCGTCGACTGATTGTTCCGCAGACGGGACCGCGCCCGGTGTATTCAGCGCCAGTCAGACCGCCAGCTCCGCCTGCCAGTACACAGGCGCCAGGCATGCGTCCGCAGGGTGGACGCCCAATACCAGGCCAGCCAATTTTCCAGCGTCCTCGTCCGCAGCAGGGTGGTCCGGGTGGCCCGATGGGCAATCGTCCGCCAATGCGTCCGGGCGAGCGCCGACCGATGCATCCGACACGTTCGGCTCCGACGGGAGCGCGTCCGATGGGTGGCGGAATTGGCGCCGTTCCACCGCCTCCGACAGGAAGGCCGGCAGGACGTCCCGCGCCATCGCGGCGTCCGGGACAACGTTACGTTCCGCGTGGGGTGAAGGAAGGCCCAATGAAGGGCTTCGTTCCGCCACCGCGCATGGTGGTTTCGAACGAGCCGCTGCCGATCACGCGCACGATCACAATCACCGAAGGTATTAGCGTGAAAGACCTGGCGGAAAAGCTGGGGATTCGCGCGAAGGACCTGATCGCACGGTTGTTGGGGCGCGGTGTTTTCGCAACTATCAACCAGACGCTGGACGCTGAGCTGGCGTCGGATATGTCGAAGCAGTTCGGCGCCGATACCAGCGTTATCACGTTCGAGCAACAAGCTGAGAAGGAGATGACGCAGGGGGAGGGGTCGGCTGAAGAAGCCGCCCAGGCACTGGTTCCGCGTTCTCCGGTGGTCACGATCATGGGTCACGTCGATCATGGCAAAACCAGCTTGCTCGACTCGATTCGTCACGCAACTGTGGCCGAGGGCGAGGCTGGTGGAATTACGCAGCACATCGGCGCGTACAAGGTCACGATCACCGATAAAGATTCTCCGGCCTACGGGCGGCAGATCGTGTTCCTGGATACGCCGGGTCACGAGGCGTTCACGCGCATGCGTTCGCGCGGCGCGAAGGTCACGGACATCGTCGTGCTGGTAGTGGCGGCGGACGACGGCGTGATGCCGCAGACACTCGAGGCGATTGATCACGCGCGCGCGGCGAATGTGCCGATCATCGTGGCGGTGAACAAGATCGATAAGCCGGAAGCGCTGCCGGAACGCGTGAAGAAGCAACTCGCGGATCGCGGCCTGATGCCGGAAGACTGGGGCGGTCAGACAGTATTCGTCGAAGTATCGGCGAAGAAGAAGACCAATCTCAATCTGCTGATGGAAATGATCTGCCTGGTAGCGGATTTGCAGGACCTGAAAGCGAATCCGGAACGAGCTGCTTCGGGCGTAGTGCTGGAAGCGAAACTCGATCGTGGCCGCGGACCGGTTGCGACCGTGCTGGTGCAGAACGGCACGTTGAAGACTGGCGAATACTTCGTCGTTGGAAATGTGTTCGGACGCGTACGCGCCATGTTCGACGAGTGGAGCAATCCGCTCGACGAGGCTGGACCGTCCACTCCAGTGGAGATCCTAGGACTGGAAGGATTGCCTCAGGCCGGCGATAACTTCATACAGGTCAGCGATCGCGACAAGGCAGTTGGAGTTTCCGAGTACCGCACGCAGAAGGCTCGTGAAGCTACGTTGGCCAAGACTTCGCGTGTTTCGCTGGAAGGCCTCGCCGAGAAGATCAAGAACGAAGGCGTGAAAGAGCTTGCGATCATTCTCAAGGGCGACGTGCAAGGTTCAGTCGAAGTGCTGAACGACCTGCTCATGAAACTGTCGAACGATCGCGTGAAGATCAAAGTACTGCGGAGCGGAGTAGGCGCGATCAACGAAGGCGACGTGCTGCTGGCGTCGGCGTCCGAGGCGATCATCATCGGCTTCAACGTTCGTCCAGAGCGCATGGCGCAGGAACTGGCCGAACAGGAGAAGGTCGATATTCGCCTGCACTCGATCATTTACGAATTGCAGGACGAGATCAAGAAGGCGATGACGGGATTGCTCGAACCGGTGATCAAGGAAACCTACCAGGGCCGCGCGGAAGTACGCGATACGTTCCGCATCCCCAAGGTGGGCATGGTTGCTGGTTGCTCCGTGCAGGACGGAATCATCAAGCGCGATTCCGAAGTGCGCCTGCTGCGCGATAACGTGCAGATATTCAAGGGCAAGGTTGGATCATTGCGGCGTTTCAAAGAAGACGCCTCAGAGGTCCGCAACGGAATGGAGTGCGGTATCGCGATTGCCGGTTACGGCGACGTGAAGGTGGGCGATGTGATCGAGGCATTCCTGACCGAGAAGGTTGCGGCCGAGGCCATCGCTTAACGAAGCATCATGGCCAGCGATCAGTTGCCGAAAGGTGGCTGACGCTGGCCTTTGTTTTTGGTCAATGGTCGTTGGCGAAGGCAATGCGGGCGAGGGCGCTCGTGGCAAAATGATTGCGCATCTGACCCTGGAAATCCGTATCGAAGCGGCTGCCTCGCTAAAGGATAAGCGGCAGGTGGTGCGGAGCGTGAAAGACAAGCTACGTGCCGGCTTCAACGTCGCTGTTGCCGAACTGGATAGCACGAATCTTTGGCAGCGAGCGACAATCGGAGTGGTAAGCGTTTCCGAGTCACGCGACTATCTTCGGGGTTTAATGGATAAGGTGGAACGCGCGGCGAACCGCTTCGCGAATAATGCGGGTGGCGAAGTAGTGGATTCGTACCTGGAAATTATGGATGGGGTCGCTGGTAGCGAGTAGCTGGGATCGTACCAAGGTTAGGCCTAAAGAAGGCCGAACTTGGGGCACCAAGGTCCGTTTGAATAGCCGGGGTGACGCCGGCGCTACAAAGAAGAAATGGAAAATCGAGCACAACAGCATCATCGGGAGCGCCTGATGGAGGCGCTGAAAGAAGAGATCGCCACAATTGTCGAAGGCGAGCTGGGCGATCCCAGGATCGGCCTGGTTACGGTCACAGATGTGCGACTGGCACCGGACGGCAAGACAGCGCATGTGTTTGTGTCGGTGACTGGATCCGACGAGGAAGCGAAAGAGAGCCTAAAAGGATTAGAAGCCGCCGCAGGCTATATTAAACACGAGATCGTGGATCGTCTGCACCGGAGGCATGCGCCGGAACTGTTTTTCCGTCTGGACAGATCGGAGCAGATTGAGTCTAGAATTGACGAGTTGTTAAAGCGCTCGAAGAAGCGCGCCCGGTAATGGAGTAAGGTCACGGAGCCGTGAAAGCGGACCTTGCAAGCATTGCATTGAAGAGCCAAGGTTCCCACAATGCTGCACGACGTTCTGCAGGCAATTGAAACGAGAGATCGATTCGTCCTGACTTCGCACGCCCGTCCTGATGGCGATGCCGTAGGGTCGGCGCTGGCTTGCTGCGGAATTCTGAACCGCATGGGCAAGCAGGCCGAAGTGATCCTGTACGACCCCGTTCCCCACATTTACAACAAATTGCCTTTTGCCGAGCATGTGGTTCAGGCTGAGGCGGTGAATGGCCGCTACGAAGCGGCGATCCTGCTGGAGTGCGACAGCGTCCAGCGCACTCGGCTGAATGGCCTCGAGCGTCAGTTCCTGATCAATATTGACCATCACGCGACCGGAAAACCGTTCGCCCATGTGAACTGGATTGAACCTAGTGCCTGCGCCACCGCCGAGATGGTGTTCTGGCTGGCGAACCAGGCGAACGTGAAGATCACGCCGGAGATTGCCACCTGCCTTTACACGGCCATCCTGACCGACACAGGCTCGTTCTGCTTCGTAGGGACCAATGAGAAGACATTCGAATTAGCAAAGCAATTGGTGGAATACGGCGCGGAGCCTGCGCGGATCGCGCAAAGCGTCTACTTCTCGCACGCGGCATCGAAAATGCGGCTGTTGGGGACGGCGCTCTCGAACCTACATCGCGAAGGCCCGCTCACGTGGATGTACGTAACGCGCGAGCAAATGGATCGTCTGGAGGCGGTCGACGAGGACTGCGAAGGACTGGTCAACTATGCCCTTGCTATCGAAGGTGTGGAAGTGGCTGTGTTCTTCCGTGAAATGCAGGACGGCCGGTGGCGTGTGAGCCTGCGCAGCAAGGGCTCGATCGATGTAGCTGAGGTTGCCGAACAGTTTGGCGGTGGCGGCCACAATTGTGCGAGCGGTTTGTCGCTGGATGGACCGCTATCGGTCAGCGTTGAAAGGGTACTGGCGCAGTTTCGGATTATGGGCGAGACGAATACAGGTGTACGGAAACGCAGCCAGTGGCCGCGCTGAGCCCTTCTAGCTATTCGAGTGCAGACTCCATTGGAACGGCCCCAGTTCTTCGTGAAAGGCTCCGTTCACATACCCTTCCGCATACTTCTGGGCACCCTCTAGAGTCTGCTCATCGTGCAATTCGAACAGGTTCGACTGGCTTTTCTGGTCGTAGATGGTGATCGTCCATCGACCATACAAATTGTAGGACGCGATCAGGACGAGGGCACGGTCTGGCAATTCCGCGACCCAGCGATCACCCGGTTTGAATTCGGCAGCAGTTTCCATACGTGGCTGCATCGGTCCCGAAATTGTACCAGTCGAGAGCGGCAGGTTGCACCTGTGTTCCCAGTTCAGAGAAGCTGCCGTTTACAATAGCCGGTTGCTATTCTCTTAGGATTGAGGAGCTTAACGGGCTTGGCCCCAGATTGCACAAAACTTAGCACTTTTTGGATCGAAGGTGCGGCCTGATGCCGGAGCAGGTATCGCAGGTTCCAGGCCAGCGTGCGGCTCTGATCGCAGATTTGCTGACGCTAGCGATTTTCTGCGGATTTCTCTTCTTCTATGGATTGGGCAGCTTTGGACTGGTGGGCGCCGATGAGCCGCGTTACGCGCAGATCGCGCGAGAAATGCTGGCGCGGCATGACTGGGTGACGCCGGTCCTGAACGGCACGGCCTGGCTGGAAAAGCCGGTGCTGTATTACTGGGGCGCCATCGTGTCGTACAAGCTGTTCGGCGTGAGTGACTGGGCCGCACGGGTTCCTTCGGCGGCGATGGCCACACTGCTGGTTTTCTCCGTTTATCTTTTCTTGCGGCGGTTCCGTCCAGGATCGCAACTGGACGGCGCCCTCATCGTGGCGTCGTCGGTGGCTGTGATTGGATTCGCACGGGCTGCCTCGACCGACATGCCGCTCACGGCGATGTTCGGGATCGCGGTTCTGGCGTGGTACGCGTGGCTGGAGACGGACGAGAAGCGCTGGCTGGGGATCGCGTATTTTTTCCTGGCGCTGGCGACGTTGGCGAAGGGACCGGTGGCACCGTTCCTGGCGCTGCTGATTGTCGTCGCGTTCTGCCTGGTGCTGCGCGCCTTCAAAGTGCTCGCGCGCATGTTGTGGCTGCCGGGCCTTGCCATCTATTTTGCGGTGATGCTGCCGTGGTACGTGCTGGTGCAGATTCGTAATCCGCAATTCGTGCGGGTCTTCTTCATGGAGCACAACCTGCAACGCTTCAGCACCAACATGTTCCAGCATGAGCAGCCGTTCTGGTACTTCATCCCGGTGCTGCTTGTGTCGGTTTTGCCGTGGACGGTGCTGGTGAGCGTGGCATTGTTTCGAGCAAGCAGGAAACTGATCCAAGAACGGTTGCAGACGAGCGGTACGTTTGAACTGTTGTTGCTGCTATGGGGCATCCTGCCGGTGGTGTTCTTCTCGCTGTCGAAATCGAAGCTGCCGGGCTATATTTTGCCGGCGATTCCCGCATTCGGAATCCTGCTAGCCGATTATTTATGGCAGAAGCAAAAACGTGCGCGGCGGGTTCCTGCAATTGTGGTGGTGATTCATTGCCTGCTGAACGGAACGATGCTGACCGGGGCGCTGCTGGTCTGGTACTGGATTTCGCGCGTGCGGCCAATACCTGGTGCATTGGTAGCCGCAGCAATCGTAGGAGGATCGATCGCGCTGGCGATGATCGCAGTGATCCTGCTGCGCGGAATCGTGACGCTGCGGCTGATGACCATGGTGCCCGTCGTATTGGGAATGGCTTTCCTGATCAAAATGGGAGCGCCGGTCTTGGATGCGCATCTGTCGTCGCGGACGCTTGCGCGTGAGATCAGCGCGATGGAACCAACACCAGCGCCAGTGGCGGTGTTTGGCGTGAAACGCGATGTCGATTACGGCTTAAATTTCTATCGTAACGAGCAGATTCTCAATTATCAGCAGGGCGAGATTCCGGCGACGGCGCATCTGCTGATCGTTCCGGAAGGGAAGATTCAAGATGCACAGAGTCTGGCTCCGGGCTGGAAGGCGTTGCCGGTGGGCAGCTACAAGCCACAGAAGCTGGAGATTTACTGGATGAGCCGGGTTGTGCCGGATGCGAAGACTCCGTGAGTACGGGGTAGCTTGTAGCTGCTAGCGAATGGAGAGGCTCGCAGCTCACTTGTGTCTGAGCTTGCATTGCTCTTTCGTGTTCCCCCGTTGCTCTGCGAAGCATGGGCAGCTTAGACTCCATGTCTGCGTGCTGATTGCTCCCCCAAGGGCACCGGGAACATCCAATCGTACTGGGACAACGTGGAAATCATCGATCTCAGGCATTTCACTTCGGCTGACTTGCGACCTCTGCTGCAAGAGGAGACGGAAGTGTGGTCGGATGAATTGGCCTGGGATTACAGCTCATCGGCGGACATGATTCTGCGCTACGTGGACGCGCGCATCTTGCCGGGCTATGCGGCGGTAGAGCGCGGGCAACTGCACGGCTATGCGTTTTTTGTGTATGAGGGGAACAAAGGGGTAATCGGCGATCTTTACGTGGCGCACGAGCATGCTCCGAACGGCAAAGAGAGTCCGGTGGAAAAGAAGCTGGTGACGCATGTGCTGGAGACGCTGCAGGAATCGCCGGGCGTCCATCGCATCGAAGCGCAACTGCTGCTGCACGAAACCGGGCGTGTGGCCGGTCCGTTCTTGCACCAGGGGTTTCAGCGCTATCCGCGATTGTTCATGGAACTGGCGCTGGCCACACACGTGGCGCCGGCAAAAGCGACTGCGGCGAAAACTTGCTCCTTCGAACTGCGGCGCTGGCAGGAGAGCGACTACCAGCATGCGGCAGCGCTGATCACGGCGTGCTACCGCGGACACATCGATTCGCAGATCAACGACCAGTACCGTACGGTGCAGGGAGCGCTGCGCTTCCTGAACAATATCGTGCGTTTTCCGGGCTGCGGGATCTTCGATGCGGCTTCGTCGTTTGTGGCCATCGATCGGGCGAGCCGCACCCCGGTAGGATTGATTCTCTGCTCGCGGGTGAAAGAAAACATCGGTCACGTGACGCAGGTTTGCGTTCTACCGGAGCATCGGGGGAAGAAAATCGGTTTAGCGTTGCTGGAGGCCAGTGCCGAGGAGTTGAAGAGGAGAAACTTCAAAACCTTGTCGTTGACCGTGACCGAGGCGAATGAACGCGCCGTGGAGCTCTACCGGCAGCTGGGCTTCTCGGTGGCACGCGTGTTCGACGCGTTCGTATGGGAAGGCTAATAAACCAGTAGTCAGTAGTCAGTAGTCAGTAGCTAGTAGCCAGTGCCAGTAGCCAGTAGTCAGTTAGCCCAGTTAGCCAGTAGCTAAAAGAAAGTGGCTAGTGGTTAGTTGACCGCACCCCTCCCCCCCGGGGGGGTAACCCCCTTGATAAACCATTTTGTTTCAGCAGCTTAGGTTTCCCGTTTTTGCAAAATCTTCATTCTAAAGAGTGAAAAATATCAAAATCCTGAAAGCAAAGGAGTTGTCGGTTGTTGGTCGTCAGTTGTTAGAAAAAACCAACGCCCGACGAGCTTCTATTTCTAGAGTAGCAATTTCGGAGGGGGCGACTAGACACTTTCCCGAAATTTATTTCCATCGTGGAATGAGGTAATTAGCGGGATTTTGAGGAAAGTGGGGGCTTGACAGGAAAATAGTGGCTAGTGGTTAGTGGTTAGTGGTTAGAACCGACCACTGACCAGTAATCACTAATTAGCAATCACTAGCCACTGACCACCAATCACTAGCCACTAATCACTGACTTTTGTTTTTTCTATCGTATTCTGCATATAATCTAGGGCAGCAAGCTGTCCTCCCACTAATTGGAACTCGGAGCTGTTTCGTGACCACGCCAGGAGCCAGGCTCAAGGCTTTGCGTGAAAGTTTGGGCTACAAGCTGCGCGATGTAGAAATCGCCAGCGAACGGATCGCCCAGAGGCGCAAAGAGGAAGAGTACGCCATCCCCATCAGCCGCCTTTCGGACTTTGAGACGAAGAGCCTTGTCCCGAGCCTGCACCGGCTGTATTCGCTGGCTGTAATTTATCGCGTAACGATTAAACAACTGCTGATCTGGTACGGCATCGACACCGAAAATTACTCCGCGGACCTTACCCTGGCGCCCGCACCCAACACGCGCCCGGCGGCGCTGGAACTGCAGGGGGACGTGCGCCTGCCGGTCAAGCTCGACCCGAGCTTCGACTTGAAGAAGACGGTGAACATGGGGCGCATGGTGGAGAAGTGGGGCGTGGTTCCACTCTCGTACCTCGCGCCGCTGGCGAATTCCGACTTCACCTACGGCTACGTAGGCATCGACGACTACACCATGTATCCGCTGATCATGCCTGGGACCTTCCTGCAGATCGACGAGTCGAAGAACCAGGTGAAGGAAGGCTCGTGGCGCTCGGAGTACGAGCGTCCGATCTATTTCGTGGAGACGCGGGACGAGCACATCTGCTGCTGGTGCACGATCGAGAAGGGTGACCGGATCGTGCTGCAGCCGCATCCGCTATCGCCGGTGGCGCCGCGCATCATGCGGCATCCGCAGGAGGCGGAGGTGATCGGGCAGGTGGTAGGAATGGCTATGCGACTCGACGGGGTGGCACGGCCGCCGGCGCCGCCAGCGCAGAAAGCGCCTGCAAAACTGAATTGAAGTGACGGTGCGAACCTCCGCCGGTAGCGGGAGGAACCAGCGCCTGTCCTAACTGCACTAACGCCCTCACATATTCCGCGGCCTCTATCTGGTGCATCTCCGCGGCCTGCTCTAATTCATTCCACAACTGGGGAAGCGGCGTGCGCAACAGCGCCAGGAACTGGGAGAGGTGTGCCTGTTCCAGGCTGGCGCCGGCGGCGTCGTCGCCATGCAAGCGGGCCAGTCCCCAATGGAAATAGCGTCCATTTTCTTCGCGTAACTGGGCCAGGTATTCGAGCTTGCCGAGAGTGCCTGGGACCGAGTTCAGAGTGTTGTGTTCGAAGTCTTCGCGCGGGGTAGCAAACATACACAGATAGTAAACACCAATTCCGCCCGGAATGCACGAGAAGGCATTTCTTGTTCCAAATTCAGGAATGAAAACAGGTTTTTGAAGATCGTGACACCTCTCCGCTGATGCTGGGGCCGTGCCCACTGGCACTGGGAGGGTGTTATGAAAAAGATTGTATGCAGTTTTGCGTTTGGTTTGATGTTGATGGTAGCGGGAGCGCAGGCATGGGCGGATGGAATTTCCTTTCCGCCACCTAATCCGAAGCTCACATTGTGTGGTCGGTTGATCTTTTCGGATGGGATTCCGATTCCGCCTCCGAATCCGAAGTTTGGTCTGACCGTTTCAGTACGGTAACAAGGTGGTTGTGGGCTGCCGTTTTCGAGAATAATGTCTTAGACGTCAGCCCTATGCCCTCTTACGGTCTTGGAGAATATCTAGTAGTCGTGGCCGGAATAATACTGCAATCAGTGATTGCCGTTACGATGGTCCGTCGCAAGCTGCATCGGCAATGGCCGGGTTTTTTTCTATACGTGATCTTCCACATTTTTCAGCCTGGGCTGGACATCATTGGTGTGATTCAAAAGTGGAATCCTCTAACGTACTACTACTTCTTCTACGCCGTGGAATCGTTGAGCCTGGCACTGAGTTTTGTAGTCATCTACGAAGTGTTTTTATCGGTGATGGAACCTTATGATGCCCTTAGAAGAGTCGGTAAGGGCTTGTTTTTCGGCACGAGTGCGGTGTTGCTGGCCGTAGGACTGCTGTTCATTGTATTCGGACCCGCAACTGGCGGAGCGCGGGTATTCAAAGTGGTGTTCTACTCCGAACGCAGCCTTCGAATCGTACAAGTTGGGTTGTTGATGTTGTTGTTTGTGATCTCAAGATCACTAGCCCTAAGTTGGCGAAGCAACGCTTTTGGAATCGCCATGGGCTATGGGATCTACGCCAGCCTTCAGCTCGTTATGGTCGCGCTGACCCTGAAATACGTGAATCTTAGTCATCAGTTGCTCTCATGGTTCAGTACGCTTAACTTCCTTCTGGTGTGTGCGATCTGGCTTTCGTACATGATCCAGCGACAAGCGGTTGCGCAGCCGATACGAGTGATTCCGTACAACGATATCGCGAAGTGGAACGAGAAGCTGGAAGAACTGCTGAAGAAGAAGGCCGCGTAGTTCATGTTTGGGCCGCCAGAGGCAGAACCGTATAGGATTTTCTTGAACCCAGGTTAGCGTCCAGAGGAAGGACGCGAACCTGGGCCACCCGCCGGGACACGGACGTGACGTTCGAATCACGCTTGTTAGTGATCGCGATGAGAGATATTGTGTTCTCATCGCGATCACTCTATGGAAGTTGGCATTTTCGAATACATAAGTGCAATTGGGTTTCCGCTGCTGATGAGCGTAGTGCTGGCGGTAATGCTGCAGCGCCGGCTGTACCTCGAACTGCCGTGGTTTTTCATTTACGTCGCTTACCATATTTTCCAATCGGCTGTTGAGCTAACTCTACTCTGGATACACGTTTCGACCTCTGCGTACTTTTACGGCTACTACCTGATGCAGGTCATTAGTTTCGCTTTGAGCTTCGCAGTGATTTATGAAGTTTTCGGTTCGGTATTTCGACCTTATGAAGCGCTACGGCTCGTAGGCGGTCGAACATTCTTGGTTGCGATTGCTGTGTTGACGATAATCGGTTTGGTCCTGTTTCGATTCGGCCCTGGCGATCAGAGTTACAAGCTGGTGAGGAGCATCGATCTCGTTCAACGGAGCCTTCGCGTCGTTCAACTCGGATTGCTGCTGCTTTTGTTCGTCCTTTCTCGCTCGCTTGCACTGAACTGGAAGTCGCAGTCCTTCGGCATTGCGCTAGGCTATGGCATTTTTGCTAGTGTGGAGCTGGTAATCCTGGCGCTGAAGATCGAGTACCCAGTATCGCCCCTCCGATTGCTATCTTTGATTAACTCGATAGCATTCGGAGTGGCTCAAATAATTTGGAGCTGGTACATCCTACGAGCGCAGGAAGTTGCCCAGGCAGTACCAATGATCCCGCGCGACGACATAGAAAAGTGGAATGAGAAGCTGGAAGAACTGCTGAAGCCGAAGGCCGCGTAGTTTACTTCTCCCACTCAAGCCAAATGAAGGCTTGAATGGGCCACCCGCCCGGTGCGGATCAACTGAAAGAACAGGCAGCTGACGCTAGCCCTGCTTCATCTACTAACCAGATATCCCTGCGCGCGCTGGGGTGTGTGCCGCGAGGCGTTCGTTGTTGCATTTCACGACAGCGGCGATCTTCCAAAACGCTGGCATAACCGGCGAGGCCGAGCGCGACGCTAGAAATCGCGAAAGCAACCTAAGGTTAAGGCCGGATCGCGCAAAAGTCAGTCCCATAGCGGGAATCGGGAATGTGCTCTATTTCGGTATTCCGTTTTTCGGGACTACTATTTTATTTTTTGAGTTGGACGGCGAATATCGGCGATCATTGGGGCTGTAAGATGTGGCTGGACAAAATCGGTTTACGCATCCGGCGCAGCAGGAATGAAAGAATCAGAGTTGGAGTAACGGTTTGATAACGCTTGTAGCCCTCGTAGCGGTCGTTGCAATTCTGTTCCTGTACTGGAATTTTCGCCGCGAGCGGATCCTGGTACGGAATCTCGAAGACCTGGCAGGACAAACCCAGCCAGTGGATTTTGCGGCGTTCAACAATCTGCTGGACACGAGCCAGGAGCAGTTTCTGAAACAGCGCCTGTCGCCGGACGATTATCGGCGGATACGGCGTGCGCGGCTGCTGGCGACACTGGAATATGTAAAGCGGCTGGCGCACAACGCACACGTACTGATGCGATTGGGCGAGGCGGCGCGCAGCAGTTCCGAACCGCAAGTGGCACAGGCCGCGCAGACCCTGGTGAACAATGCGCTGCGCATGCGGCTGCTGGCCATGAGCGCGATCGTGAAACTGTATGGCGAATTGTGGGTGCCGCAGATTTCTACTCAGCTGGAGCCGGTGGCGGATCGGTATCGTCAATTGACCGAAGCGGCGGGATTGCTGGCGAGGTTGCAACAGCCAGCGTTTGCGGGAAGAGTGGCGGCAATGTTGTAAGGCAGTGGTTAGTGGTTAGTGGCTAGTGGTTAGTAAGTACGAAGTCAGAAGTAAGAAGTACGAAGTCAGAAGTCAGAAGTAAGAAGTCAGAAGTAAGAAGTACGAAGTCAGAAGTAAGAAGTCAGAAGTACGAGATCCACACGTTCGCGGCGGCCGACAGCCGATAGCTCAGAACTGATAGCGTAGTTGCTTCACATCACAGAGCCCGCGAAACTCCTCTGCTATCCTGATCCCTCATTCTTCTAGCCGCACGGCAGTAGCCGAATCTGTGGCGGCGACTCAATTCCTATGCTCCATGGCATTGGTTCCGAACTCGCGCAGAATCCGATCCTAACATTGTTCGTGGTGATTGGTCTGGGCTACCTGCTGGGCGAGCTGAATCTGTTCAGCTTCCGCCTGGGAGTGGCCGGGGTGCTGTTCATGGGCATCGCCGTGGGGGCGCTCAGTCCGGACATTCATATCCCGGAAGCGGTGGCGAGCCTGGGGCTGATTCTGTTTGTGTACACGCTGGGGATCCAGTCAGGGCCGGCGTTCTTTGATTCCTTCCGCAAAAAAGGCTCACGCGACACGCTGCTCGCGGTGATTGTTCTGGCGATCGGCTTCCTGATGACAGTGGGTGCAGCGCGCATATTGCACCTGACCGGGCCGAAGGCGGCAGGGATGTACGCGGGGTCGTTGACGAGTACGCCGACGCTGGCGGCGGTGCGCGATCGCGTAAAGGAACTGGCGACCGCGAAGGCGCTGCCGCCGGACCAGGTGCTGGCGAATGCGAACGAGCCGGTGGTGGCGTATGGGCTGACGTATCCGATTGGCGTGATCGGCGTGCTGCTGCTGTTCCAGATCACGCGCAAACTTTGGCGGGTCGAATTCAAAGAAGGCGGGCGCGGGTCGGAGATTCGCATACGCGACTATGTGGTGGAGAATCCGGGGGCGGTGGGACGCACCCTGCTGGAGATCATGCGGCACCACAAGGAGCCGGGATTCGTGATCAGCCGCATTCAGCGCGGCGAAGCGCTGCCGGAGTTGCCGAGCGACGAGACGGTACTGCAACACGGAGACGTGCTGGCGGTGGTCGGTGGCGAAGAGGGGCTGGAGCGCGCAGGACTGATCTTTGGGGCGGAGACGGAGTCGCAAATCGAACTGGATCGCACGCGGCTGGACAATCGCCGCTTCCTGGTGTCGAGCAGGCTGGTGGTGGGGAAGAAGATCGGCCAGCTCACGATGCCCGCAGGGTTGAATGCGAACATCACGCGCATACGACGTGGCGATGTGGAACTGATTCCCACGCCTGAGACGCGGCTGGAATATGGCGACAGCGTGCGCGTGGTGATGGAGCGCGAGAATTTTCCGGCGATGTCGCAATTCTTCGGCGACTCGATTCGCGGCACGGCGGAAGCGCAATTCGGGTCCGCGGCGATTGGGCTCGTACTCGGAGTGCTGGCAGGGATGTTCCCGATCCCGATTCCCGGCGGACAGGTGCTGCGATTGGGACTGGCCGGCGGTCCGCTGCTGGTGGCGATGCTGCTGGGCAAACTAGAACGTACGGGATCGATCACATGGGTGATGCCGGCGAGCGCGAATCTGACACTGCGGCAGATTGGGTCGGTGCTCTTCCTTGCCGGTGTGGGAACAAACGCCGGGTACAACTTCGCGGACACGGTTCGGACCAGCGGTTTGCGGCTGCTGCTCGCGGGAGCGGTGATCACCGTGGTGGTGCACGTGATCGTGCTGGTGGCCGGATATAAGTGGATGAAGATCCCGTTCGATTACCTGATGGGCCTGAGCGCAGGGATTCAGACGCAGATGGCATGCGTGGCATTCGCCGACGAGGCGAGCCGTTCGGATGAGCCCACCATCGCTTATGCCAGCATTTATCCCGTTGCGATGATTACGAAGATTATCCTTGCGCAGTTGCTGCTATAACTTCTGCATGGCCAAGTTTCTGCACCACATCTTTATATGTTGTAACCAGCGCCCGGAGGGGCATCCGCGAGGCTCGTGCGATGCGACCGGGGAAGGCAATCTGCAGAAAATATTCAAGAAGAAGCTGGCCGAAGCCGGAGTGCGGGCGGAGGTGCGAGCGAACAAATCCGGGTGCCTGGATCAATGCGAACATGGCCCAACGGTGGTGGTGTATCCGGAGGCGGTCTGGTACGGTTTTGTCGATGCGGCCGATGTGGAAGAGATTGTGACGTCGCACATCGTGAATGGCCGTCCGGTGGAGCGGTTGCAGCTGGCGGAAAGTTGCCTGAACACTGCAAGTTGCCCGCATAAGCCGCGGCCAAGCTGAATCTGAGGGCTGATCAGAGGAACCTTTTTCCGTCTTAATTCGTAGACAGAAGTAGGGTGGGGATGGGCTATCGTCCTGCGCCCGGACACGTCAAAACAATAGGCCCATATGGTTTTTCGCGATCTGATTGTCGATGTCTATCGAACCCTGATGGCGCACAAGTTGCGCACGGCGCTAACCATGTTTGGCATTGCATGGGGCATCGTTTCCATGGTGCTGATGGTGGCCGCGGGAGAAGGCCTGCGCGAAGGTCAGGCGAAAGTGGCGGCGACGCTGGGCAAAGACATCATGATTGTCTTCGCCGGGACGACCAGCACCCAGGCGGGTGGCTTGCGGGCCGGTCGCAAAATTCGCTATGAGGACACTGATGCTGCTCTGATCGAGAGCGATGCAACGGATTGCCGCTACGCGCTGCCGGAGATCGAGCAGAAAGACATTCGTATCGTTAGTCGATTTAATTCCGCAAGCCTGATCGTGACGGGATCGTTGCCTCCGTATGGCGACGTCCGCAGCATCGATATTGCGGAAGGCCGTTTTTATACGTGGGAAGATCAGCGCGAAGCCCAGCGCGTAGTGGTGCTGGGAGCAGAGGCGAAGAAACAATTGTTCGCGTACCGGCCAGCGCTCGGCGAAACGGTTGAAGTTGGCGGCTTTCCTTTCACCGTTATTGGCGTGAGCAAGAAGAAGGATCAGGATTCGAGCTATGACGGTTTCGATGTAAACAAGCTGTTCGTGCCGTTCGCTGTGATGGAGCGCGACTTCCCTAACAAACCTCCGGCCACGGCGCACACACTGGATCAAATGCTGGTGGTACCCAAGTCAGTGCAGCAACACGAGGCGTGCAAGTCAGAAACACGCGCGGTGCTGGGGAAAATTCACAATTTCGATCCGACGGACAAAGAGGCTGCGCCCATCTGGGACACGATCGAAGAAGCGAAAGCTTTCGAGCAGATGACCGATGGAATGAAGTATTTCCTGGGCGCGGTGGGAATCACGACGCTGTTCCTGGGCGGCCTTGGCGTGATGAACGTAATGCTGGTAGCTGTGCGCGAACGTACGCGAGAAATTGGCGTGCGCAAGGCTGTGGGCGCGGCATCGAAAGCGATCATCATGCAGTTCGTGACCGAGACGGTGTTGGTGGTCTTCCTCAGCGGAGCGATAGGCATGGGCTTAGCGTTTGGTTTTTGCGCGTTGGTGAACCTGCTGCCTATGCCAGCGTTCTTTGCAGGATTAATTCCGACGTGGAGCTCCGGACTGCTCGCGGCGGGATTGCTGGGGGTAGTGGCGATGGGATCGGCGATTTATCCGGCGCGAAGAGCGGCATCGGTGGATCCGATTGAGGCGCTTCGCTACGAAGCTGGTGGCTAGCCGCATGGGCATGATCAAAGAAATCGTGAAAGAAGCTTGGACCGCGCTGCAGCGCAGCCGGGTGCGCAGCGTGTTGACCATGCTGGGGATCGTGTGGGGCATCGCAGCGGTCACGCTATTGATCTCGTACGGCGACGGATTCCGCAATGTGCTGGTCACGGCCTTTGAAGCATTCGGGCGGGACGCGGTGGTCTGCTGGCCGCAGGCGACGAGCGAACAACCGGGCGGACAGCGCGCGGGCAAGGTAGTGCACTTCGAGCAGGAGGATGTGGACCTGATTCGCTCGAATGTGAGTGTGGTGAAGAACGTCTGCCTCGAGTCGGTGCGCTGGAAAACGATCAGCTACCAGGACACGATGGCGAATACGGCGATCCGCGGCGTATGTCCCGTGTATGGCGAGATGCGCAACGAAGTCCCGAGCGTGGGCCGGTGGATCAATGCATCGGACATGGTGGAGCGGCGGCGCGTGGTGTTCATCGGAGAGAGGCTCTATCACAAGCTGTTTAAGGGAAGACCTGCGGTTAACGAAGAGGTAAGAATCGATGGCGTCCGCTTCACAGTGATCGGCGTGATGGATCGGAAGATGCAGCTGAGTAACTACTTCACCAGCGACGACGAGTCCGCATTCATTCCGTATTCCGCGGCGAGCGATTTGTGGGACACGCGCTACGCGAGCGTGCTCGTGTTCGAGCCGGTGACGCCGTTGTTCGAAAAAAAGGCGATGAAAGATGTGCGCGCCGAGATTGCGGAGCGGCAGCAGTTCTCGCCAACGGACGAGAAAGCGATCCAGATGTTCGGGCGCGAGGAATTTCGTCCAGTAATTGATGGCATCACGATTGGCCTCGAGATGCTGTTGATGTTCATTGGCGCGCTTACGTTGGGAATCGGCGGCGTTGGACTAATGAACATTATGTTGGTTTCGGTGGACGAGCGTACCCGCGAGATCGGGTTGCGCATGGCGCTGGGCGCGAGGAAGAGTTACATACGATTGCAATTCCTGGCCGAAGCGCTGGTGCTGGCGTTGATCGGAGGAGCGATCGGCATTGGGCTGTCGTATTTGATCGCGCTATCGGTGGGCACATTGCCCTTGCTGGGGCCGCTTTACGAGGACACTTCAGGCAAAGCGGATATACATCTGCAGATCTCGGGGCAGACAGTGATCCTGTCGACGATCATCCTGATGTTTGTGGGACTGATCAGCGCGTGGTTCCCGGCGCAGCGAGCATCGAAAATGGATCCAGTCGAGGCGCTGCGGTACGAGTAAATCGCCTGCGGCGTCGATCTAGAAAAAATCCCACTTAGATTGGTCCTCGATACCGGCGCAACTGGATCGCTCCGGCGAGGAATGCCGCTGTAATTGCCAGTCCGATCCACAGGCCCGGACTTATTAGAAATTGCCCGACGTTGAGGTGCATTAGCGACATGCTGCTCGCCGGAAAGGGAGCACTTTCGTGGCCGCCGGCGAAGCGGTTCGAAAGCATGGAAGCAAAATGCGAGGTATGAAAGGCGATTCTCTCGAAGAACCCGATCGCGAGAGGCGGTAACACCGCCCACAAGAATGGCGCTCGTCGCGCCCACGCGGAAACGAAAAAGCACCAGCCGTAGAACGGTGCGTACCAGAGCGAATGGACAGCCACAAGATGATAGAGAAGCATTACCCACGTGTGGAACAACCGCACATGATCCCATAGTGAAGCGACACTGTTGCCACCGATGGACACAACCACAGAGCCCCACAGCAACATGATCGATTGAGTAATCGCAGTAACTGCAAAGGTGAGCAGCGGCAGAACCACGAGTGGAATTGCGGCCTTCGAGAGGACGGTCATCGCATCGGAAACAGGCAGTGACTTCCAGAAGAGGATGCTGCGATCACGACGCTCCCCATGCAGGGAGTCGAGAGAATAAAAGATCGCGACAATGAACGTAGTCCCCATGAGTAGCAGAGCGACGAAATTAAAGGGCTCTACGAGCTTCGGGGACTCCGGGTCCAGTCTGAGTGCCCGCTCCCAGATGCCAAGAAATGAGCCGAGCATGAACGCGAGCAGCGTTATGGCAGCCACAATCAGCGGAGCAAGATAGATCGAACGGAACTCCCACAACTCGCGTCGCACCGACCAGTACAACGGCCGAGTCGCCGACATGACCGCGGGCGCGACTTCCTGCCGGCCGAAGGATTCAGGCATGGCACTCGATTCGGTATTCATACAGCCGCTCCTCGTGTCTCTCCCGCCTGATTGCTCATGACGGCGACGAACAAGTCCGCGATGCTGGGTGTGTGCGCTTCGCCAAGCGCGCTGAGTTCCTGACGATCGACGTGATCGAAGAGCAGGATGCTGCGACCGAATCCCGGGCGCTCGTAGATGGGTTTCAGCGCGCGTGCCGCGGCGAGTTGCTCGGGATGCACGATCACTTCCGCATAGCGCGACTCCAGTTGCTCCATGCTGCTGTTGAAAACGATGCGACCACGGTTGATGAACATGACGTCGGTAAGGACGTTCTGGATCTCTTCCACCTGATGCGTGGTCACGAGGATGGTACGACTGCGATCGAAGTAGTCGTTGAGCAGGGAATCGTAGAACTGCTTGCGAAAGAGGATGTCGAGCCCAAGCGTGGGTTCGTCCAGCACCAGCAATTTTGCGTCGATGGCCATGACGAGAGCGAGATGCAGTTGCGTGACCATGCCCTTCGATAGTGTCCTAATCTTGCTGGTGCGACCGATGGTGGTCTTGGCAAGAAAACCTTCCGCCTTCGTGCGATCGAATCGCGGATGCACGCCGGCAACGTAGTCAAGCGCCTGTGAAACGCGCATCCAGCGAGGCAATACCGCGACATCGGCAATGAAGCAGACATCCCGCATCAGTTGATCGCGCTGCCTCCAAGGATCGCGCCCGAGCACGTTCAGTTCTCCCTGATAGGAGGTGAGGCCGAGAATCGCATTGAGCGCGGTGGTTTTACCGGCGCCGTTGGGGCCGATCAGTCCGAGGATGCGGCCCTCTTCCACTCGCAGATTGATGCCGTCGAGCGCAATGGTTGTTCCGAAGGCTTTGCGGAGACCGCGTGCTTCTATGCATGCCATGATTTCAGCGCTCCTTCTTGGGAGAGTTGGATCCGGGAGTTTTTGGGTGAGTGGCTTTGGATGACGATTTGGCGTCTGCGCCATCGCTATCGAGCAAGTCTTCGGCAGTCAGGCCGAGCCGCTGAATGGTCACTTGGATCCTGGGCCATTCTTCGACCAGAAACTTTTGGCGTTCGCCTTGAAGCAACAAACTGCGCGCTCCGGCATTGATGAACATGCCGCGACCACGTTTGGTTTCGACAAGTCCCTCGTCCACCAGTTGCTGATAGCCCTTCAGGACCGTGAGCGGATTTACTCGGTATTCAGCCGCGACGGTACGCACGGAGGGCAGCGGGTCGCCTTCCTTGAGAACTCCGTCGAGAATCATCGCGACCACGCGGTCGCGAAGCTGGCGGTAAATCGGCTGACTGTCGTTCCACTCACGGTCCATCAGGTTTTCCGTATAGCCCCTTGTCAGGAACGTACCCTGTCATTTTTCGCGCAGCAGATCGAAGTGCGCGTGCATAGGTTTGTCCCCTGGCATCATATAGGTCCAGTCTTCGGTGTGGTGATTGGCATCAATGGCGGTGAAGACGGCGTGATGCATGTGTCCGTACTGCGTTCCACCGGAGATGTCGACGAAATCAAATTCAATTGTCTTTCCGTCCTGCGACTTTCGCGCGACCATGCGTGGACGATTGCCGGCGTCACAATAATGGACCAGCGTCAGGCGATCGCTATCCAGATAAAGCATTGTGACGGGATGATCGTACTTCGTGGGATCCAGTGGCGTTCCGGCTGCCTGCATCTCGTGCACGAGCGCATTTCCCCGAGAAGTCACGCGCATCGTGATCTGCAAGGGCTTGCCATCGCTCATTTGAGGTTGCGGCGGATCGAGTGTAACTGAGCCTTCCCAAGTGCCCGCGAGGGTCTTGATGGTGTCGAAAGAGACTTGCGCGTCGGATTTTGCCGCGGCTGGTTTCGGCATGTCACGGTTCTGCGCGAAGGCCCCGGTGGCTAACGACAGCAAAACAACGGAGAGGACAAAACGAAGAGACTTCATGGTGATTCTCCTTCAGAAGGTCATTTCTTTTGCTATCGAGGCTGGAGTCATTCGTCGGGGAGACGCTCCCCGATGCAAGAACCCCAGGCAGATAGTTACTGTTATACTTAACTATAACACTATATCTCATGTCAAGTTGTTTCGAGCGGTGGGCGAGCCCCGCAGTGCGGTGCTGCCTTGGTTCTAATGTTTTTCCTTGATTGAACCGCCTACTCACCGGCCCTAGGATTAGCCTTCGCCCTTCATCAAATGGCCTCTTATGCGGCAATCGCTGAGCCGTCGAGGACTGTTGTGCCGGGACGAATTGGAGCGCCATGTCTACCGGTCCCAGCATCTGGACGCATATAGGATTCGACCGCCGCGATCATCCCCGGCGGCCCGGCGGGAATGACGCTGGTGGGGCCAAAAAACCAGGCGTGTTGGCGCGCGTATGGCAGCAGGCGCGAGCGTGCCGGTTACACCTGACGGGCATTCTCTTCCTTACTCTGCTTTCTACTCCGTTAGCTCTGCTGCTGCCCCTACCTCTAAAACTCGTTGTTGACAATGTGATTGGCAAACAGCCTTTGCCGCGAGTTCTGCAGCCGTGGATTCCCGCATGGATAACGCAATCGAGCGGGATGATGATGGTGCTGGCTGCGGGCACATTGCTGGCGATCGGACTGCTGATGCAATTGCAGTCACTCGCGAGCTGGTTGCTGCAAACTTACACGGGCGAAAAGCTGGTGATGGAATTTCGCGCGCGGCTATTCGCGCACGTGCAGCGGTTGAACCTGGCGTTTCATGACCGCAAAGGAACAAGCGATACCGTCTATCGCATACAGCACGATGCGCCTTCGATTCAGCTGATCACCATCCAGGGATTTCTTCCGTTCGTCAGCTCGAGTTTTGCTTTTATCGGAATGGCGATGGTGACGTGGCGCATGGACTGGAAACTGTCGCTGATTGCATTCGCGCTCTCGCCGCCGCTGTTCTGGCTGGCGAGAGCCTCGAGCCGCAAGGTGCACGACGGCTGGCACGAAGTGAAGGAGATGGACAGCAGTGCCATGTCGGTGCTGGAAGAAGTTCTCGGATCCATGCGGCTGGTGAAGGCCTTTGGACGCGAGCGCGATGAGGATATACGTTTCGTCACACGATCGAGCCAGCGCATGTGGGGGCAGATCAGGCTGGCCTTCGTGCAAGCGGGCTATCACTGTGCGACAGGTTTGCTGATTGCAGTGGGCACCGGCGCTGCTCTATTGGTGGGTGCGCTGCATGTACGTTCCGGAGTGCTGACGCTGGGCGAGTTGCTGATCGTGATGGCCTATATGGGCCAGCTATATGAGCCGCTGCGAACGATGAGCACCAAGCTGCCGGAACTGCAATCGTGGATGGTGAGCGTGGAGCGGGCGCTGATGTTGCTCGATGAAACGGAGGAGCCGCTGCAATCCTCGACGGCGCTCGCAATTCGGACGGCTATAGGTCGCATCGAGTTCCAGAATGTTTCGTTCGCATATCCGAATGGGCATCGCGTGTTCGAGGATGTTTCGTTTGCGATCGAACCGGGAAAGCGGGTAGGGATCGTCGGTCCCACAGGTTCAGGCAAGAGCACGCTAGTTAGCCTGCTGCTGCGCTTTTACGATCCGACTGGCGGAAGAATTCTGCTGGATGGCATCGATCTTCGCGAATACCGATTACAGGATCTGCGAAATCAGTTCGCAATTGTTCCGCAAGAACCAGTTCTGTTTTCGACCAGCATTGCCGAGAACATCGCGTTCGCACGTCCGAGCGCGCAGGAGCACGAGATTGTTGCGGCTGCGGTCGCAGCTAATGCGCACGACTTCATCGAGCGGCTGGCGAATCAGTACGAGAACGAAGTGGGCGATCGAGGAGCGCGTCTCTCCGGAGGCGAGCGCCAGCGCGTGGCGATTGCACGAGCGTTTCTGCGCAACTCTCCGATGCTGATTCTGGACGAGCCGACGAGTGCGGTGGATCTGAAAACCGAAGCTACGGTGATTGCGGCGACGCGTGAATTGATGTCCGGACGAACGAGTTTCATGATTGCGCATCGGCTGAGCACCCTCGAAAGCTGCGACGTGCTACTGCGCTTCGAGCAGGGCAAGCTGCATGTCATTGATCAGGACGTGCGCGGGGCGCTGAGGAAAATGGCCGGCGGCGCGTTGCAGATGTTCCCGAACGCTGAACTGGCCGCTCTATCGGAGCTGGCAACAAGTGCCGCAAATTCAATGATTTCGGTCGCGAAGTAGGCCGTTGTAACAGGCGGTACTCTTTCCCGGAACAGGATCAAGCCGAGAGTCGCCGTGAGCGGCTGGAAAGGGTAGACTTGTACAGCGTTATTCACCGTTATTCATAAGTGGTACCTGAATGCTTGACCGAGTATTTTTGTCCGTCGCGCTGGTTGGACTAATCAGTTGCACGGTTTTTCTGATTCTTACCGTCGTCGCTATCGTGCGCTTTCGATGGCGCATGCGTCGTCGTGAATCCGTCGAATCCACATGCTGGCCCAGAGTCACACTGCTGAAACCACTGTGTGGAATGGAACCGCAGCTCAAGCGGAGCCTGGAAAGCTTCTTCGCACAGGAATATCCGGATTTCGAGATTATTTTTGGCACGCGTGATTCAGCCGATCCTGCACTGAGCGTGGTCGAAAGTCTACAGAGACGCTATCCGTGGGTCGATGCGAAGGTGGTGTTCTCAGGCGAGCCGAATCATCCGAACGCAAAAGTCTGCTCGCTTGAGAAGATGATCGAGGCGAGCACGTCCGATTACTTCATCTTTAGCGACAGCGACGTTCACGTAGAGTCCAACTACATTCACGAAGTCGTACGTCCGTTGCTGGATCCACAGGTAGGTGCGGTTACCTGCCTCTATCGCGGAGTGCCGACGGGAAGCATCTGGTCGCGACTCGAGGCCCTGGGGATGTCGGTGGAGATGACTGCCGGAGTGATGGCGGCAGAGCTCCTCGAAGGCATGAAGTTCACGCTCGGACCAACCATGGCCACGCGCCGTGAGGTGGTGGAGCAAACTGGTGGGATTGGCGCGCTGGCGGAATACTGTTCCGATGATTACCTGCTAGGGAATCGAATCGCCGAGCTGGGATACAAGGTTGTTCTCTCCGATTACGTGATTGAACACATTGTTCTGAACCGTTCACTGGTGGCTTCGTGGCTGCATCAGGTGCGGTGGATGAAGAGCACGCGATTTTCGCGTCCCAAGGGGCACATGGGGACGGCGCTTACCTTCGCGATGCCGTTTGGCCTGCTTGGTTTCTACGCCGCCAGCTCGCTACACAATCCAAAATTGGCGTTAGGGCTACTTGGGTACGCGGTTGCGAACCGGATAGTACTTTCCCTCGCGGCGGGGTGGGGCGTGGTACGCGATCCGAACGCGATTCTCTATTGCTGGTTCTACCCGGTGCGCGACCTGATGGGCTTCTGCTTCTGGGCGGCCAGCTACCTGGGACGCACCATCGTTTGGCGCGGCGAGAATTACCGGCTGGAGTTGGGCGGAATCATGGTACGCGCCGAGGCCGAAGAGCCCGAGTCTGCGCCGATTCCTGTCGATCGTCTTGCCTGAGATTTAGATCTGCACTGAGCGTCGCCATTTGGCGTGCAGCCAGATGAGAACTCCGATGGCGCAGACTTCCAGCGGGCCGGGTGTCCTCGTAAGACTGAACATGTCGTGAATATCGACGGTAAGTACCTGCGCGCACCAGATCAATCCGGCCGAAGCGATCAGCGAACCGATGCGCTCCTCGGTTTTGATTCGGTGAGACCACGTAGTGCGTTCGATGGGACGTCGCTTGCGAACGGGCCCAACCGCGACGACCGGATACGATGCCGGTTCGCCGGACCAGATGTTGGGCTGCACATTTGACTGAGATGCCATGGCAGCAGTCTATGGTTCAAGGCAAGCTGTAGGCCAGATGTCCCCCGGCCAGCGGCTTTGGGCCGTGTCCTTTCGGTGGCACTAACGGTTACCAAGCATCGGCCGCTTGACGCTACCAGCATGCTGAATTAGGCTCCCGTCACCTTGTCTTCCTTATTCCTTCCAATGAAGGCTGTCTGTTGATGCATGAGACTGCAATAACCGGCGCTGATCGCCAGGGTGGCGCGCGTCCGGAGCAAGAGCGCTCGCTGCTGCGAGTGATGTCGCTGACCGACGCAGTGCTGCTGATCGTAGGCGGAGTGATCGGCGGCGGGATTTTCCTGACCTCGCAGGATGTGGCGTCGCAGCTGCCCTCGCCGATTTTGTTTCTGCTGGTGTGGATAGCCGGGGCGGGCGTGTCGCTGCTGGCGTGCTTTGCCTTCGCCGAGTTGGGAGCGATGTTCCCGGAAGCCGGCGGCCAGTACGTTTACCTGCGCGAAGCGTACGGTGAGTTCATCGCATTTCTGTATGGCTGGATCATGTTCGTCGCCGGGAGCAGCGGCGGCATCGCCGCGAACAGCGTGGGATTCGCACAGTTCTTTGGGGTAGCGGTGCCGGGTCTGGCAGGGGATCACGCGCTTTTCCATGTTGCAGGAATTGGTTTCCACGCAGGACATTGGGTGAGAAGCGACTGGCTGTTCACGCGCGGGGATGTGGTCGCGCTGACGGCGATTGCTGCGCTGACGATTCTGAACGTGGTGGGACTGCGGCGCGCGACGCTGCTACAGAACGTCGCAACGTGGATGAAGTTCGCGGCTCTGGCGGCGTTTATCGGACTCGGATTTTTGTTCGGTCACGGCGATTGGAGCCACTTTTCTGGCGCTGGATTCAAAGAAGCATTTGCGCACGGTCTCTATCCGTTCATGAGCGTGATGGGCGTGGCGTTTATTGGTGTGTTCTGGTCGTACGACGGATGGATCTATGCGTCGTGGCTGGGTGGCGAGATTCGCGATCCGCAGCGAAATCTGCCACGTTCGTTGATGATCGGCATGGCGATCATTGCGGCGCTGTATATCACGATCAATGCGGTTTATCTGTACGCGCTGCCGGTGATCGGGATCGCGAAGTCTGACGTGGTGGCGCAGTCGGCAGCGAGCGTCCTGTTTTCGCCGAGAGTGGCGTTCTGGTTGTCGGCGGTGATCGCGCTTTCGTGCTTCGGCGCGCTCTCCAGCAACATCATGGCGGGAGCCCGCGTGAGTTACGCCATGGGACGCGACGGACTGTTTTTCCAGAAGATGGCGGGGGTTCATCCGAAGTGGAGAACACCGGCATTCGCCCTGATCGCGCAGGGAGTGCTGAGCGCGCTAATTGCGATCAGCGGAACCTACGTGCAGCTGTTTACCTACACGATGTTCGGGCTGATGATCTCCTACGTGGTGACGGTGGCAGCGGTGTTTGTGCTTCGGCGGAAGCAGCCGAATCGGCCTCGCCCATATCTTTGTACTGGATATCCATGGCTTCCTCTGATTTACATTGTGCTGATTGGAGGATGGGCGATCAACGCGCTGGTGGAGCGACCGCGCGAGTCGCTAGCGGGCAGCGTGCTGATGCTGATCGGCGTGCCTGGCTACCTGTATTGGAAGCGGACGAGTCGCAAGCGCGCGCTATCATGAACGCATGTCGATTGCGGAGAATTTAGCGCAGGTGCGCAAGCGCGTAGCTGCAGCGGTGAAGCGGGCGGGACGAAGCGAGTCCCAGTCCGATGTTGCGCTGATGGCTGTGTGTAAGACGTTTCCGGCGGAGGCGATTCGCGAAGCGTACACGGCAGGGCAGCGGCTGTTCGGAGAAAACCGCGTGCAGGAGTTCGGTGAGAAGGCGCCCAAGGTCGCTGATCTGGCTGGACTCGAGATGCATTTGATTGGGCACCTGCAGTCCAACAAGGCGAACAAAGCGGTGGAACTGTTTCAGGCAGTCGATTCCGTGGATTCGGTGAAGCTGGCGGAACGACTGAACGCGGCTGCCGAGAAGATCGGCAAGAAGCTGCCGGTACTGATCGAAGTGAATGTCGGCGGTGAAGATGCGAAGAGTGGAGTTGGCGCCAGTGTGGATGAGATTGGCGCGATTCTTTTGGCTGCGCCGACGCTGGCGAACCTCGAGTTTCGCGGGCTGATGACTGTGCCGCCGTATACGGAAGATGCCGAGGGAGCGCGTCCATATTTTCGCAAGCTGCGCGAATTGCGCGATCAGGTCGCGAAACAACAAGGGATTCGGCTCGATGTGCTGTCGATGGGAATGTCGCACGACTTTGAAGTAGCGATCGAAGAAGGCTCGACGTGCGTGCGAGTGGGCACGGCGATCTTCGGAGTGCGGCCGAGAAAAGAATGATTCCGATTCGAGAGAGCGCAGGCTCAGTAACCTTCGCAGTTAAAGTCCATCCACGAGCGAAGAAGGATGCGGTCACCGGCGAAATTGGAGACGCGCTGAAGGTGACCCTCAATGCTCCGCCGGTGGATGGCAAAGCGAATGCCGCGTGCATACGTTTTCTGGCTGACATTTTGCGCGTGCCGCGCAGTTCGGTTACGATTGCCGCCGGCGAAACCAACCGCAACAAACTGATTCGAGTGGTGGGCGTGAATGCGGCGCAGGCCGAAGAGCGCTTGCAAGCTGAAATCCTGGAGGGCAAACATTGAGCATTGCGCAGCGCTGGCGCGACATACGAGACGGGTTTGAGCGGCCGTTCTGGGTCGCTAATGTCAGCGAGCTGTTCGAACGGCTCTCCTACTATGCGGCTTTTGCCTCTCTTGCGCGATATCTCAGCGAGACCCTGAAATTCCCCACGGAACGAGTTGGAACGCTCACCGGATTATTTGGCGGACTGGTGTGGTTCCTTGCGGCGTTTGGCGGAACGCTCGCCGACCGCATGGGATTCCGGCGCGCTCTGTCGCTCGCCTACTTGATCCTGAGCTGCTCGTATTTTCTGCTCGGCTCGCTGGGCGCGCCATGGTTGGGGCCGGTTCGTGACGCCGTCCCAATGGTCGTGCTGGTCACATTCGTCCTGATGCTGCCGGCTCTGGGCGTCGCACTGGTGAAGCCGAGCGTGGTGGGCACGACGGCGCGAGCTTCGAAAGAGAACGTTCGCTCGATCGGATACTCGATCTACTACACGCTGGTGAACGTCGGCGGCGCCCTCGGGCCGTTCGTCGCCTCCTGGGTTCATCGGCACATGAGCGTCGAAAACGTGTTCCGCGTGGCTGCAGTCAGCGTCTTCGCGATGTTTTTTGCGGTGCTGCTGCTCTACAAGGAACCGAGGCGGGCGGAGGAAGTTCAGGCGACGAGCTTGGGCGCAGCAGCGCGGAATTTCTGGACGGTACTCACGAACCCGCGATTCATGCTGTTCCTCATCATCTTCTCGGGCTACTGGATCGTGTTCTGGCAGGAATTCATCATTCTGCCGCTCTACGTACACAACTACGTCAGTTCGAGCATGGACACGGAACTGATGCTGATTACGGGACCGCTGACGGTCATCAGTCTGCAAATGGTGGTTAGCATTCTCACGCAGAAGATTCCGGCATTCCGCGCAATCACGCTGGGTACGCTGATCTCGGCACTGGCGTGGATCCTGCTGATCGTGCATCCCACGCCGGTGATGGTGATCTTAACGCTGTTCGTTGTGTCGCTCGGTGAGATCACGCAGTCGCCGCGCTATTACGAATATATTTCGCGATTGGCGCCCCCGGGCCAGCAGGGAACCTACATGGGATTCGCCTTCCTGCCGATTGGTATTGGGTCACTGATTGGGGGCTGGTTCGGCGGGAAACTCGTGCATCATTTCGGCGAGGTGACACACCAGCCCGAGCGGATATGGTGGGCGGTAATGGCAGTCGGTTTGGCCACTGCGGCGCTGCTGTGGTTGTACGACAGGCTGGTTCTGCCAAAGACTGCGAAAACAGAAGTGTCGGCGGAAGTGGCGAAGTAACATTCCTCGATCCCACCTCTGCCAGAAGAGGGCAGAGATGGGGCACCCCCCAGCTTTCTCGGTCCCCCACCCTAGCCAAAAGAAGGCTAGGATGGGCCACCCGAAGCTTGTGTCACTGCAGACTTGGGCGATTTCGTATATCTTTTTCCGCGCATGGCTCGCAAAACTCCCGCATATATTGCTGCTTTTATTCGCCGCGTCATCAAGGACGGTGGATCGGCGCCGCATTCAGTGGAAGTACAGAAGTTCTTCAAAGAAGAAGTGGCGTCTCGCGGATGGTACACGCACGAACTGCGTAAGCTGGCGGTGCGGTTTCGACGGCAGATGGTCGGCGATTACGGCATGGATTTCGCAGTGCAGGTTTGCGACAAGCTGTTTCGTGGACGCGTACTGGAAGAGAAGATTTTTGCCGTGCTGATGCTGGAGGGCCAGACAGGCGGCTTTGGGGAAAGAGAATTCAACCGGTTTGAGAGTTGGCTGGAACGCCTAAGCAGCTGGGCCGATCACGACGCGCTGGTTCACTCCCTGATCGGCCCCATGATCGTCGAGGAGCCCGCGCGGGCGAAGGCGGTTTTTCGTTGGACTAAATCGCCCAATCGGTGGCATCGGCGAGCGGCTGCGGTCGCGCTGATCCATTCGGCTCGAAAACGAACCGGATTCGAACAAGTCATGAAAGTCTCGAATGCGCTCCTGCGGGACAAGGACGACATGGTTCAGAAGGGCCTGGGATGGCTATTGCGCGAAGCCGCGAAGGCAGATCCGGGGAGAACTGTTTCTTACTTAATGACGATCCGCGCGGGGGCGCCCCGGTTGGTGCTGCGGACTGCGTGTGAAAAGCTAACTACGGCTGAGCGCGCTCGGATTCTGGGTACAAAGAAAGCCAGGGCGGCTCGCGCCTGACTACTGATTGCTGAAGCCGACTGCTGTCCGACTGCTAGAATAGTTCGTTGTCCGTGGACACGAATGAATCTCCAAGCGATCCAGGCTGCTCTTCGCGAACAGAATATTGACGCGTGGCTCTTTTACGACCATCACCGGCGCGATCCGATCGCGTACCGGGTGCTCGGCCTCTCAGATTCTCTCTTTGTAACGCGCAGGTGGTACTACCTGCTTCCGGCGCAAGGCGAACCTGCCAAGCTGGTTCATAAGATCGAAGCTGGACATCTGGATACGCTTCCCGGCACGAAGACCGAGTACGCGGGATGGCAGGAGCTTTCGGGCAAATTGCAGTCGATGCTGGCGCCATATAAGCGGATTGCCATGGAGTATTCGCCGGACAATCGCGTCTTCGTGATTTCGCTTGTCGATGCGGGAACCATCGAGGTGATTCGTAGCTTTGGAAAAGAAGTAGTCAGTTCCGGCGATCTCGTGAGCAAGTTTGAAGCGACCTGGAACGACGAGCAGATCAAGAGTCACTTTGAGGCGCGCGATGCCATCGATAAGATTGTGGCCGCGGCGTTCAAAGAAATCGGCAACCGCGTTCGCAATGGCGGCACGAATGAGCATGCAATCCAGCAGTGGTTTCAGGAAGCGTTCCGGCGGGAGAATCTGACCACAGACGACGGCCCGATTGTCGCAGTAAACGCGAATAGCGGGAATCCTCACTACGAGCCTTCAGCAACCCAATCGGCGCCAATCAAGCAGGGCGACTTTGTTTTGCTCGATGTGTGGGCGAAGAAGAATCGGCCCGATGCCGTCTATTACGACATTACCTGGACCGGGTTTGTAGGGAACAACCCCTCCGATAGGCATCGCGAGATCTTCGACGTTGTCCGGCGCGGGCGCGATGCAGGCGTAGAGAAGGTGAAGTCAGCGATTGCAGCGGGGAAAGTCCTCGCGGGATGGGAAGTGGACGATGCCGCGCGTGGCTCGATACAGCAGGCAGGTTACGGAGATTATTTCATCCACCGCACTGGGCATTCCATCGCAACCGAGGTACACGGCAACGGCCCGAACATGGATAATCTGGAAGTCCACGATGTGCGGCGAATTCTGCCGAACTCGTGTTTCTCGATCGAACCCGGTGTCTACCTGCCGGAGTTTGGCGTGCGCAGCGAAGTGAATATGCTGGTGCGCGAGCATTCCGCCGAAGTAACGGGTAAAATTCAAGAAGAGATCGTACTCATCTAATGTCATCTACCGGAAAGAACTTGGACGCAGCTCTCGAGCGCGATAAGGCGCGAGCGGCTCAACCGCCCTTAACCCCGGCCTCTCCGACGATGGCCGTAGTTGCGCCCGCTGTAGGATGGTTGATCCCAGGCGCCGGCCATATCATCCAGGGACGCTGGATTCGTGGGCTTCTGCTCATGATCTCCGTGACCTGCATGTTTGTGCTCGGCCTGAAGATGCAGGGAAAAATATATGCGTTCAATACCGGGGATCTGCTCGACATGCTGGGCTTTATCGGAGACCTGGGAGCGGGTGGGCTTTACATCGTGTCACGAGCTCTGGATTTAGGCTCGGGTGCGATTTTCCGCGCCACTGCCGACTATGGAACGAAGTTCATGATCGTGGCGGGACTGCTGAATGTAATCGCTGCGGTTGATGCCCACCACATCGCTCTGGGGAAGAAACGCTAATGCTGCTCTCACCGATACAGCTCTCGCATTTTGCGGCGGCACTGGTTTTCGCGGTATTCTCGTCCATTGTGTTCGGAATCACCCAGAGAGAAGCGCCCAAAGAGATGGCGCGCTACGGCCTCTATTGTTTCTCACTCTTCATTGGAGGAGTGATCGTGGCAGGCTGGGCGATGTGGCTGATCAAACGCTGAAGTTTCGCGTGAATTCTCACCGCTGAGTGCGCTGAGGAGTCTATTGTCTCTCAACACGGTGCACAGATTCCGGTGTCTCCAGCAATTCAGGTAATATCAATTGATCATCTTCTGTGCCAAGGAGAGTCGATGCTCTCGGTGCCTAAGCGCGTTTCGGTTCTGGTTCTCATCCTGTCGTTCTTCCTGAGTTCTTCCTGTATATCCAAGAAGTCTGAGGAGGCCAAACCGGCCGTAAACGCGGCGACCGCCTCTGCTTCCAATGCGTCGACGGATGCTGAAGGCCATCAGTGGTGGCAGCACGCCGTGTTCTATGAGCTTTATCCGCGCAGCTTCGCCGATTCGAACAACGATGGCATCGGCGATCTGAACGGTATCAATTCGAAGCTGGATTATCTGCATTGGTTAGGCGTTGACGCGGTTTGGCTGACGCCGATGTTTCCTTCTCCCCAGGTGGACTTCGGATATGACGTTTCTGATTACGAAAACGTCAATCCTGACTACGGCAGCCTTAGCGACATGGATCGCTTGATCGCGGACGGGAAGAACAAGAACATCCGCTTCATTCTCGACTTCGTGATGAACCACACATCGGATCAGCACCCGTGGTTCCTGGAATCGAAGTCGTCGCGCAACAATCCGAAGCGCGATTGGTACGTCTGGCGGGATGGGAAGGGGCCGGAATTGCCTCCGAACAACTGGAATTCGCTGTTTGGAGGCCCTGCATGGAAATTTGATCCGAAGACGGGTCAGTGGTACTACCACTTCTTTTACGCGCAGCAACCGGACCTGAACTGGCGCAATCCGGAAGTGAAGAATGCGATGTTCGATGCGACGCGCTGGTGGTACAAGCGCGGCATTGCGGGCTTCCGTTTGGACGCTGTCGACACCCTCTATGAGGATCCAGCGCTGACGGATAATCCGGTATTGGCCGGCAAAAACATCTATGGCGACCCGAATGAAACCAACAAGTACAACGACAAACTTCCGGAAGTGCATACCACGCTGAGGGAACTGCGCCAGGTTGCGAATGAGTACAACGCTGTTTTGATCGGCGAGACATGGACCGACAATGCGGCGGAGTTGAAGGAGTATTACGGGGATCACGCCGACGAGTTGCAAATGCCGATGGACTTCATGTTCACGATGGTGAACAAAGTTTCGGCGCCAGATTTCCGCAAGCAGATTGCTGCGATCGACGGTTCCGGCGGGTGGCCGATATACGTGCTCAGTAATCACGACATTCGGCGCGTATATGACCGGTATGGTGACGGAAAGCATAACGATCAGATCGCGAAGCTGCTGGCGACTCTGTATCTAACTCTGCGCGGGACGCCGATCCTTTACTACGGTGAAGAGCTTGGGATGGAGAACAACGATCCGAAGCGCAGGGAAGATGTGAAGGATCCGATTGGGCAACGAGGATGGCCAAAGGAAAAAGGTCGCGACGGCGAGCGCACGCCGATGCAGTGGACGGCGGACGCGAACGCAGGATTCAGCACGGTGACGCCGTGGAACCGCGTTGATCCGCGCTACAAGACCTACAATGTGGAGGCGGAGAAGGCGGATCCGAATTCGATCCTGAGCCATTATCAGAAGCTGCTGGCGCTCCGGCACACCGACAAAGCCTTGCTCGATGGGAAATACATCGTGCTGAACGAAAGTGATCCCAATGTGCTGGCCTATGTGCGCAGCTACCAGGGCGAAAATGTGCTGGTAGTGTTGAACATGAGCAAGTCAGCGCAGAAGGTGAATCTGGATCTAGCTTCCAAAGGAGTGCAGGGGACTTCGGCGCAGACACTGATTTCGTCGTTCGCGGCTCCAGCGCAGGTGAACGTGAATGATGTCCAACTGGAACCATTCGGGGCGATCGTTGCGAAATTGCAGTAGTGCATTCCGGCCCTTTCCAAAAGAAGGAAAGGACCGGGCACCCGAGCAGCGCTACAACGATGAGTGATAGGGGAATCATCGAGCTTTCGGCCAGTGAGATGGCGCAAGGGATTCGCACGCGCAGATTCAGTGCGCTGGAGTTGATCGATGCGCATCTCGGTCAGATCGAGCGGCTCAATCCTGTTCTCAATGCCTATGTGCAAGTACGTGCGGAAGAAGCGCGCGATGAGGCGAGGCAAGCCGACGCTCTGGTCTCTACCGGAACTTCACTCGGACCCCTGCACGGCGTTCCCATCAGCATCAAGAGCTGCATCGATGTTGCAGGCATGCGTTGCGAGTCGGGAAGCCGATTGCGCAAGGACAATGTTCCTTCTGCCGACGCCACTCTTGTCGCCCGCCTGAAAGCTGCTGGCGCCATCGTCTTGGGCGTCACAAACACTCCTGAGTTCCTGATGGCGTGGGAAACCGACAACGCGCTTTACGGTCGAACCAACAATCCGAGGGATCTGACGCGAACCGCGGGCGGATCGAGTGGAGGCGAGTCGGCAGCGATCGCCGCCTGCATGTCCGCGGCAGGCGTTGGAAGCGATGGTGGCGGGTCCATCCGCGTTCCGGCTCACTACACTGGCATTTGCGGGCTCAAGCCTACGCCTGGCCGTGTTCCGGGAACGGGACATTTTCCGCCGGGCGAGGGCGGATTCTCATGGCTCGGCGCAGCCGGACCGATGGCTCGCACGGTCGGTGATTTGCAAGGGCTCTTCCGCGTGATGGCTGGCGAAGATCTTGCCGATGCCGAATCGGCTCCCGTTCCGTTTAGCGAAACAGCTGCGACTGAATTGAGACAGACGCGTGTCGGACTGTTGGTGGAAGATCCCGCGCATCCGGTGACGGACGAGACGCGATCCGCTGTGGAAACCGCAGCTACCCTGCTAAGCAACGCCGGCCTGATCGTAGAGCCGTTCCATCCTCCTCTGCTTGATCGCGTACATAAGCTTTGGGTGGATGCCTTCGTGAGGATGATCGCGCTTTCTTCGCAGTCAATGGTGCGAGGCAACGAGGAAGAATTGAGTCCTATCTTTCGCGAGTACCTGGAGTACGCTGCGTCGCTACCGCCGCTTTCGGCCGAGGAGATTCTGGCTTCGCTTGCGGAGCGCGATATCGTGCGTGCGCACTTCCTGAAACAGACTGAGCGGTATCCAATTCTGCTGATGCCGGTCGCGCCCGGGCCTGCATTTCGCCACGGCGAAATCGGCTGGCTACGGGCGAAACATTCCGCCACCTTCGTCGACACTTTCGCATACACGCAGTGGTTCAACCTGCTTGGGTGTCCAGCGGCCGCAGTGCCGATTACGCAATCGAAAGAAGGTTTGCCGATTGGCGTCCAGATCGCAGGTCGTCCTTTCAAAGATGAACTCGTGCTTTCTGTTGCGGACTTGCTCGAATCGAATGTTTGTAGAAGTGTCACTAATTATTCCCGCCTCGAAATGAAAATCCCGCAGCAGAATGCCGAAGTTTAAGGCTCCTTCGTCGCTTCAGGATTTGCGCGCGAGTGCTTCTTCGTCCAGCAACTCGGATTTTCATCCAGTCTTCACAATCGAGTAACACAGGGTTAATGCCATTCCAGTATTCCTCGAACATTGTCTCTGCACTGCGTGATGTGGCGATGGGTTGTGGGCATCCCTCGTCAGCTACCCAACACAGCTACACGTTGTTATCAAGGAGCATTGAATGTTCGATCGTTACCATCCGTTCGAAGCCCCCAGGAAGCTGTTGGCTTGCTTAGTGGCCTACGCTCTGATACTGGGATCGACACCAGCGTTTGCTCACTCGTCAGGTGAGAAAACTGCCACTCCAATCAAGCATGTCGTCGTGATCTTTGGGGAGAATATTTCCTTCGATCACTATTTTGGATCGTATCCCAATGCGATGAATCCGAAGGGCGAACCATTTTTCGTCGCTCGCAGGGGAACGCCCACTGTCAATGGATTGAGTGGCGCGCTGCTCACGAACAACCCAAACCTCCTGAACGCCGCAAACGGCGCCGGGGCGACAAATCCGTTTCGACTGGATCGCTCCCAAGCTGGAACGGCAGATCAGAATCATAGCTATGGTCCTGAACAGGCTGCGATCCACTTTGGACTGATGGACCTGTTTCCAAAATCGGTGGGTACCGCAGGATCGCCACCTAATGCTCCTCCGCAGGCTGTCACCACAAAAGGCCTAAACCTGGGCTATTACGACGGCAATACCGTTACAGCGTTGTGGAACTATGCGCAGTACTTCGCGATGAGCGACAACTCGTACGACACCACGTTCGGCCCGTCCACTCCGGGCCTGGTGAATCTGATCTCCGGACAGACGAACGGCGTGATCAAGAATGTGAATGGTTCGGGTAATGAAGTCGATGGCGGCAGCTCATCGGTGACCTTGGTCGGCGATGCTGATCCGGTTGGCGACATCTGCTCTGCCTCGACCAAAAATCAGGTACAGCTGGGCGGAAACAACATCGGCGATCTCCTGAATAACGCAGGTGTGACCTGGGGTTCATTCATGGGCGGATTCGATCTGACCGCGAAGAACACCAATGGCACCACTGGCTGCACCCGGTCGTCTACGTCGACCATCACGGGAACTACTGCTGATTACGTTCCGCACCACGCGTTCTTCCAATACTGGGCCGACACTGCAAATCCGAACCACACCCGGCCTGCGTCGGTGAATGAAATCGGACACGATGGTCCGGCAAACCACAACTACGACATCAATGATTTCTATTCAGCAGTGAAGGCTGGAAACTTACCGGCAGTCAGTTTCCTTAAAGCAATTGCTCTGCAGGATGGCCACGCCGGCTATTCTGATCCGTTGGATGAGCAGGCTTTCGTCGTAAATGTGATTAACGCGCTTGAAAAGTCTGACGATTGGGAGAGCACGGCGGTGGTAATCCTGTACGACGATTCTGACGGTTGGTATGACCACCAGATGGGTCCGATTGTGAACCAGTCGACCAGCACCGCGGATCAGCTCACCGGTCCGGGAACTTGCGGCGATGGCAGCAGTGCGTTGCCAGGAATCGATGCAGGCAATGAGCATGCGCAGGGACGTTGTGGTTACGGCCCGCGTCAGCCTTTGCTTGTGATCTCTCCCTGGGCGAGAGAGAACTTTGTCGATCACACGGTCACCGACCAGACCTCTGTCATTCACTTCGTAGAGGACAACTGGCTAGGTGGACAGCGAATTGGTCAGGGATCGTTCGACTCCATCAGCAATTCGATCGCGCAGATGTTCGACTTCAAGCATCACCGCGACGATGATGGCAAACTGCTCCTCGACCCTTCCACAGGAGAACCTGTCGCGCAGCATGGCGGCTGGTAACATTGGAACGTCGAACCGGGCGAAATGGGCACGCGGAATCGATCTCCGCGTGCCTGTAATTTTGATAGATGGTGAATATCGCAACCCGACTTAGATGAACAAATTAGGGCTTTTTACTCGTCGTGCATTCTTGCGAAGTTCTGGATTGATGGCAGCCGGCCTAATGGCGCGCAGCGCCGTCAGGCAAAAGGAAGCAGCCATTGCTCCGCAGCCGCTCGATCCGAACTCACTGGCTAAATTTGTCGATCCGCTTCCTATCCCCTCCGTCATCACCGCCAGCGGCATGCGACCCAGCCCCAACGATCCCAATGTCAAGATTCCTTACTACAAGCTGGCAATGCGCGAGTTGGAAAGCAAGATCCACCGCGATCTGAAGCCGACGCGGTTTTGGGGATTCGGGAGTAGTTCGCCCGGGCCGACTTTCGAAACGCGAAGTGGACAAGGCGTGTTGGTGGAGTGGGTGAATCAGCTTCCCAAACGGCACTTTTTGCCGATTGATCACACCATTCATGGCGCCGAAGCCAATAAGCCCGACGTACGCGCGGTTACGCACCTGCATGGAGCGAAGGCGCCGGCGAAGAGCGATGGCTATCCCGAAGACTGGTATGTGCCGGGAAAATCCGCCATCTACCATTACCCGAATCATCAGGACGCAGCCATGTTGTGGTATCACGATCACGCGCTGGGGATCACGCGGCTTAATGTTTATGCGGGAATGTTTGGATGTTTCATCGTGCGGGACGATTTCGAAGATGGATTGAACTTGCCGAAAGGGAAGTACGAGATTCCGCTGACAATGTATGACCGTGCGTTCGACGCCGATGGGGAGCTTTTCTATCCAACGTCTGGCGATCCGCAATCGCCCTGGGTCCCGGAGGTGTTCGGCGATGCGGTGCTGGTCAACGGCAAGTTGTTCCCTTATTTGCCAGTGGAGCCCCGCAAGTATCGCTTTCGCGTGCTGAATGCTTCCAATGCCCGCTTCCTTCACTTGGCTTTCTCGAACGATCAACGGTTCCACCAGATTGGAACAGACTTGGGATTGCTGCCGGTGCCTGTTCCCTTGAACAACGTGATGGTTGCACCAGCCGAGCGCGCTGATCTCGTCGTTGATTTCTCCGGACACGCTGGCGAAAGCGTTGTGCTGGCCAACGATAGTCGTGCGGTCATGCTGTTTCGCGTTGCCAAGACGGGAGCGCCCGACACCAGTGTGCTTTCTACGGGGTTGCGTCCAGTGCCGCGCATCCCCGAAGCAAGCGCCGTGAAGACCCGCGTCCTGACGGTTGGCGAAATGGATGACAAGACCGGAATGGCGAAGATGATGCTCCTCAATAACTCGCATTGGGACATGCCGATCACGGAAAACCCGGTGCTGGATTCGGTGGAGATATGGGAACTGCTGAACTTTACTGACGACTCGCACCCTATCCACCTGCATATGGTGCGCTTTCAAATCCTGGATCGCAGGAGCTTCGAACCCGAAGCCTACTATCACGGCGGTCGGATTCAGTACATCGGTCCGGTCGTTCCTTCGGCGGCCAACGAAATGGGATGGAAAGATACGGTACAAGCGCATCCCGGGATGGTCACGAGAATCATCGTGAAGTTCGAGGGCTATGTGGGACGCTACGTTTGGCATTGCCACATCCTCGAACATGAAGACAATGAGATGATGCGGCCCTACGATGTGCTCGCGCCCTAGAGCGAGCCGAGGTCGCGTGTCCTTGATATAGAATTTCAAGCGAATCCCCGCGGGTAGCGTGGTTCCCGCCACGAAACCATCGAGCTTTCCGTGGCTGTCTCCCAGCCCGTACAATGTTGATTCGCTATCTCCATGAAAACTTCTCTTCGTGTAATCGCCATCATTCTTCTGCTTGGGTCTACTGTCACGCTCCTGGCGGACGCTCCTCCACAACAATCAGAGCCGGCACAGGCCGCGCCTGCGGCTAACCGCGGCGAGGCGGTACGCCTGAACAATCTGGGCACCGCTTACGTGAATCAACAGGTGTTCGAAAAGGCCGCCGGCTATTTTCATAAGGCGGTGCAAGCCGATCCAGGCATGGTCGTCGCCAGGCTGAATGAGGGGATCGCGCTGGCGAATTCGCAGAAGACGGAAGAGGCGAAAGCAGCTTTCGAGGAAGTGGTGAAGCGCGAGCCAGAGGATCCGCGCGGATGGTACAACCTTGGCTTGCTGGAGAAAAGCATCGGCGATGGAAAGGCCGCGATTGAAGCGTTCCAGAAGGCGAGCCAGTTGGCTCCGAACGATGCCGATGCAGCGTACTTCCTTGGCATGTCGATGTTGCAGGATGGACAGAGCGAAGCAGCGGTTCCAATTTTTCAACGCGCACTGAAATTAAATCCATTTCATGCGTCGGCTGAATTTGGACTGGCCCGCGCATATCGCAATCTTGGGCAAATGGATCAGGCGAAGCTGCACCAAGTGAGCTTCGACCACATTCGCAAAGCGAAACTGGGAGCGCCGATCACGTTGGCATATGGCGATCAGGGACCGCTGTCTCTGGTGGTGACGGTGAATGGCACAGAAGGGGAAGCGAGGGCGGCGATTCCGGTGAAGTTTGTGGACGCGGGCGCGGCGGCGGGTTTGGTCCGATCTGGGGCAACAAGCAAACAGTTGGGCTCAGGCGCGTGCTTCTTCGATTACGACAAAGACGGCAAGCCCGACCTGTTGCTTACGCAGGGGGGAATAACGCTGTTCCACAATCTTGGCAATGGCAAGTTCGAGGATGTAACGAAGGCTTCTGGTATTGATGCGGTTTCTGGTGCAGTTTCCTGTGCAGCTTCCGACTACGACAATGACGAATTCACCGATATCGCAATCGGATATTCGGATCACGTTGTGCTCTGGCACAACGAGCACAATGGGACCTTCAAGAACATGACGGAAGCGGCGGGACTGAAGATGCCGCTGAAGAATGTTGCCAGCCTGACGTGGATTGACTACGACCACGACAACGATACCGACCTGTACATCTCTTCTGCGAATGGCGCGAGCGTGCTGATGCGGAACAACGGCAATGGTACGTTCACGGATGTGACAGCGGAAACGGGAATGGGCGGCGATGGCCCGCAGTTCAGCGCCGTCGGCTCGGATTTTAATAACGATCGCGCGGTGGACTTCGTGGTGGCCGGGAAGAACGCGCGGGTGTTGCTGAATCCGCGTGAGGGCAAGTTCCCGCCGCTTGCAGATGCACCTGCGATTAAAGATGCAGTCGGAGTCGCTGTTCTCGATTTCAACAAAGATGGCTGGATGGATCTGGCGTTCACACACAGCACGGCTCCGGGTCTGACGCTGTGGCGAAACGTAGAAGGCAAAAAGCTGGAGCAGGTCCCGCTGCCGGATCTTCATTGGACGCGTGCGTGGGGCGTTGCGCCGATCGACTACGACAATGATGGCTACGTTGATCTGGTCGCGGTGGGCGAGAACGCGAGCGGCAAAGCTGAAATCAAACTGTTGCGCAATCTCGGTACGAAGGGATTTGCCGATGTTACCGCAGAGGTCGGGCTCGACAAGCTCTCGCTGCGCGATCCAAGCGCAATCGTGGTGGCGGATTACGATGGCGATGGCGCGGCCGACGTGCTGATCACGCAGAAGAGTGGCTCGCCGGTGCTGCTGCGAAATGAAGGTGGAACGGCGAACAATTCTCTTCGGCTCGCACTCAAAGGGCTGGCTGACAATAGGAGCGCCATCGGTACCAAGGTGGAAGTTTTTGCCGGTGGGCAATCGCAAAAGTTTGAACTAACCGGCGCAGGGTATCTTGGGCAGAGCACCGTCGACATCATCGCCGGACTCGGGACGGCGAAGCAGGCAGATGTGGTGCGCATGTTGTGGCCGAGCGGCGTGATTCAGGACGAAATAGAAGTCGCTTCCAATAAGCCGGCAAACATTCTAGAACTCGATCGGCGGGGCAGTTCGTGCCCGGTACTGTTTGCGTGGAATGGCGAGCGCTATCAGTTCATCACCGACATGATTGGCGCAGGCGTGGTCGGACACTGGGTTGGGCCGAATCAGCGTGACGTTCCCGATCCCACTGAGTACGTGAAAGTCGATAGCTCGATCGCCAAGGTTCGAAATGGCAAGCTGAGCTTCCGCTTCATGGAGCCGATGGAGGAAGTGGTCTATGTAGATCAGCTTCGGCTGATCGCGGTGGATCATCCGGCGAATTACAAGGTCAACTCGAACGAGGCGTTCATTTCGAATCCGCCCTATCCTGCGTTCAAGTTGATCTCCAGCCGAGCGGGCGACGTGCGGCCTGTTGCGCGCGCGTGGGATAACGAAGGGCGCGAGGTCACGCCGCAACTGGCGAAAGTCGATCATCAATTTGTGAATGATCTGAACGTGCTGCATTTTGCCGGATTCACTGACCCGCATACGCTCACGCTGGATTTGGGCGAACCGTATAAGGGCGGCACGCTGCGTCTGCTGCTGAATGGATACGTGGAGTACTTCTCCGCGACGTCACTCTATGCGGCGCATCAGGCGGGGCTCGAACCTGTGTCCCCGTATATCGAAGCGCAGGATGCGAGCGGCAAATGGGTTCGCGTGGTTGAAGACATGGGTTTCCCGGCGGGATTGCCGCGCACGATGGTTGCGGACCTGAGTGGCAAGTTGCCGATCGGCGCGACGCGCGTGCGTATCGGCACGAACCTGCAAATCTATTGGGATCAGATCCTGGTCGATCGAACGGCGGGTGCGGCTCCGATCAGGAAGAGCGAAGTTCCGCTTGCAGGCGCGCGTATGGGCTTCCACGGATATCCGCGTGATGTGATCGGGAAGAATCCGGGCGACCACTGGTACGTGTATGAAGACGTGAGCGCCACCGGACCTTTTGTTCATCAGGCCGGGCAGTATACGCGCCCGGGAGATGTGACGGACCTCATCAAGAGTGTTGATGATCGATTCGTCGTATTCGGAACCGGCGACGAGGTGCAGGTGGATTTCGATCCATCGCATCTGCCGAAACTGCAAGAAGGTTGGGTACGCGATTACTTCTTCTTTGCCGATGGCTACGAAAAAGACATGGACTTCTACGCCGCCGATGGTCTGACCGTCGAGCCGTTGCCGTACCGCGCCATGGGTAGTTATCCGTATGCGGAAGAGAAGAGCTATCCGTACGATGCCGAGCATTTGAAGTATCTGCTCGATTACAACACGCGGTTCTACGCAGGCGACGAGCGGAACGACTACCAGTTTCACTACAAGAGCGCAGGCTCGGCGCCGGGGGGCGGACAGCAGTAAGCTGGTCGACCGTCGCTCCGGAGCGCTAGGCTTACGAATGACGCCGCTCCGCGGCTGGCTGGCGCTCGAGCTGAGATGGACAGGTGGGATCGCCTGTTACACAACGATCCTCTAGGCACTAACCACTAGCTACTAGCCACTGCTTTTAGTGGTGTCCTGCGTACTTTTCTCCGGCATCGATCGCGACTTTCAGATAATTCTCTTTGGGCGGAAGCGGGCATGTCGCGTAAGGCGTGAATCCGCAGGGCGGAGTGTATGCCTTGTTGAAGTCCAAAGTGACTTTGCCGTCTTTGGCTGCGTTCGCGTACAGGAAGCGGCCGGCAGGATAGGTCTCCTTGCCGCTGGTCAGATCTTTCATGATGAAGAAGTATTGGTGCGGATCGTCCTCGATCAGCACAGAGAGTCGCGACTTGGTGCCATCGACAGTGAATTCCACGTATCCCGGACTTGTCATCTCGACGTTCTCGCCCAGGACCGTGGGGATGGCGAGTTTTTTCGGGGTGTCGAAGGGAACGAAGGTGCCGGAGACCCGGTACGAATCCTGGATGGGAAAGTACTGCAGGCCAGTAAATTCGTGGACGCGGTCACTATTCGTATCTTTCACACGGATGCCGTAACGCTTGTTGCGCTTAATCACGTGCATGCGCAAGTCGCCCAGCTCAAGGACAGTGGGCTTCTCGCTCTCGTCGTTCTCGAGTTTCATTTCCGTTACGGCTTTACCATCCGCCTTGAGATTGGCCCCAGGCAGAGCCTTCACCGTGACCACGCCATCTTTAAGCTCAAAAGTCCCGGCCTGATCTGGAGCTTTGGCATGGGGAAGAAGGACGGGGTCATTGCCATTGGATCCGAATTGGTTGCTGCCCTCTTTCAACCAGAAGAGGCCAACAAGTGGAAGCCAATTTTCCTTCAAGCTGTTTACGCGCTGAGCTCGCCACTTCATGATATCGGCCTGATACGCAGCGTCTTTTTGAGTATCCGCAGCCCAAGCAGCCCCCGCAAGTGAAGCAATTACAAGTGCGCACAATAGCCTATGGCGTGGCATGAGACCTCCCGTGTCGAACTGCACCAAATGTCACAGCTTTGTATCGTAGCAAAGTCGAAAAATCCTTCGGCGAAATTCGTTGAGCCCGAATCAAAACCGTAGCGTAAGATTTGTTGGGCTTTTGAAGAGTAAATTTTTGGAGGAATCATGGTACGCAAAGGAAACGCCGTCTGGACTGGCGGCTTGAAAGATGGAAAGGGAACGGTTTCGACTGCCAGCGGCGTGCTGAAGGACACGCAATATTCGTTCGCAACCCGCTTCGAGAATGGCGTGGGAACGAATCCTGAGGAACTGCTGGCGGCCGCGCATGCGGGCTGCTTTTCCATGGCATTGTCGGCGCAACTAGGGAACGCTGGCCTTACGGCCGAACAAATCGCGACGGAAGCCGCAGTCACGCTGGACAAAGTGGATGGGGGCTTTGGGATTACCCTGGTGCAGCTAACGGTGACGGCGAAGGTCCCAGGCGCGAGTGCGGAAGCTTTCCAGAAAGCTGCGGACGCGGCCAAGGCCGGCTGCCCGGTTTCCAAGCTGTTCAATACGAAGATCACGATGGATGCGAAGCTGGTGTAAACCCAGTGGCTAGTGATTAGTGGTTAGTGGCTAGTCGAAAACGGGCTAGCCACTCTGTATTTTGGGGGCCTCCTGTGTACTGACAACTGCTGTTTGTACCCTGCCATCTCAACGTAAGTACATTGGAAGCCCCTTTGAAAATTGTCATATTCGGTCTCACGCTTTCATCTTCCTGGGGAAATGGGCACGCCACACCGTATCGCGCGGTTTTGCGCGCGCTGCACAGGCGGGGACATCACATAGTTTTCTACGAGAAAGATGTTCCGTATTACGAATTGCGGCGCGATTTTCAGGACTGCAATTACTGCGATCTGATCCTCTATCGCGATTGGAATGAGATTCGCGTACGAGCGATAAACGACGTTCGTGATGCCGACGCGGTGATCAACGCCAGCTACTGTCCGGACGGGGCACGCATCATCGACGAAGTGGCAGGTGCAGTTAGCGGATTGCATCTCTTCTACGACCTCGACACGCCGATTACATTAGCGAACCTGGGCGGGGGCTCGGCGGAGTACTTGAGGCGAGACCAGATTCCGCACTTCGATCTGTATCTCTCTTTCACTGGCGGCAAAATTCTTCAGGAGCTGGAGCAGCATTGGGGCGCACATTGCGCGCGGCCGCTGTATGGCTGCGTCGACCCGGAGGTGTACCGGGGCGTGCCGGAAGAGCAGGAGTTCCGTTGCCTGCTCAGTTACATGGGCACACATGCTCAGGATCGGCAGGAAAAGCTGAATTACCTGTTTTTAGAAGCCGCGCGGCAACTTCCGAGCGAGCAGTTCGTGCTGGCGGGATCGCTTTATCCGCGCGAGTGGAAGTGGCCCGATAACGTACGCCATTTTGATCATGTAGCTCCGGCGCAGCATCCAGCGCTTTATTCAAGCTCTTGTTTCACGTTGAACCTGACGCGGGGAGATATGGCAAGGGCGGGTTATTGTCCGTCGGGCAGGTTTTTTGAGGCTGCGGCGTGCGGCACGCCCATCATCAGCGACTGGTTCGAAGGTTTAGACAGCTTCTTCAAGCCGGGCAAAGAGATTGCGGTCATCAACGAACCACAACAGGTGCTTTCTGTCCTGGAAATGTCGGAGCAAGATCGCGCAACAATGGCGTGGCGCGCTCGGGCTCGCACACTCGCGGAACATACCGGCGATCGGCGCGCAGAGCAGTTGCTCGGGTATTTGCAGGAAGCGACAAGTCGTAAACGTAGCTTTCGCTCGAGCCTGATCGGCCTGGAGGCTGCATCATGATCGGAATCATTCCCGCTGCGGGTGCGGGCCAGCGCATACAACCACTTGGGTGCTCGAAAGAACTGCTTCCCGTGGGAGCACGCGTAATCGACGGCGTAGAGCGGCCCAAGGCGGTGATGGAGTACCTGGTGGAGCGCATGATCGCTGCTGGCGCCGATCAGATCTGCATCGTGATCTCGGGCGAGAAGACGGACATCGTTCGCTATTTTGCCGAGCGCAATTACGCGGCAGAGATTTTTTACGCGATTCAAAATCAGCCGCGCGGACTTTGCGACGCTCTATTTCGTGCGGAGCCGTTTGCCCGTGAGCATCGCGAAGTGCTGATCGGTCTGCCGGACACAATATGGTTTCCGGAAAATGCCTATCGAACCAGCCTCGATTTGAATCCGGCGGCTGAGGTGAACCTGGTCTGCTTTCCGGTGAGCGACGCGTCCGTGTTCGATTCCGTTGTGAGCGACGAGAATGGCTACGTTCGTCGAGTAGACGTGAAGGTACGAGACTATGAATCGCTCTGGATATGGGGAGGCGTTATCACCACCGGAGCTGCGTTTCGCGATCTGAAAAGATTGTGGGAATCACGTCATCGCGAGGACGAATTTCTCGGGCATCTTCTGAATGCTTTTATCGAGGCGGGAAATTCGGTGCGCGCCTCGCACGCCGGGGAAGTTTATATGGACGTGGGAACTTTGCCGGGATATCACGCTGCGCAGGATTTCTTACGGGGACTAAGACCGCGTCAAGCTGCGTAACTCGAAAATCTGTTACGGAATCTATCCGCCTAACTGCGTAGTCTGAGTGCGCAGGTTGTCGCGAATCTCGCGATTGATTCGTGCCGCATCGCGAGAAGCATTATCGATGAGTTCCAGCCAGCGTTTGCCATTCTCATCCAGGCTGCTCTGCGCCAGCAGGTAAGAAGCCTGCATGATGGTCTCGATGGAGTTACTCAAATCGTGGGCTAGGGTACGGAGCCTACTATTCGTTTCGATAGCGCTGTTCGAGGTTTCCATAGTCATCAATGCGAGCCCTTCCACTCTGATCTAGTGTACAACCCCAATCTTGCTGGGCAGTGTATCCGAGGCGACTCGTGAACTGCAGCTGGCGAACGCTATAACCCTTTCTGTTTGAAGCACATTCCTCGGGAAACGTTGTTTTGTGAGCTGCTTTTTCCTGATGCGCAAGTGCAGCTTGCGCGCGCAAACGTTCATGGAATGGATGCGGGAACGGGCCAAAATCCGCTCTAAAGCTGCTACTTAGTCGTTCTACTCTGAATTCCTAAGGCTCGGTCTAGGGTGAAGTAGCTAGACCAGCTACGGCCTTCCTCGGAATCAATTCTGCTGCCCAGCCACTTAGACTTCACGCAGTTCACGTTCAAGTCACCTGTTGCTTGCCACGGCTATAGCCGGCTTTGGAGCGTGCCCCCCAGAAAAACGACCCGGAGGTACGAATGCGTAAAGTGTGGTTCCCGGCTGCGGTTGCAGCAATTCTCTTTATTACGGCGCTGAATGCGCTGGCCGGAAATGTGGTAGCTCCAAGCACTACGTTATCAGCAGAAACTGGCAATAATACGAGTACAGCAGATTCTTTCCCAGGGTGGACCGACGGCAATGAAGCGGCCACCAACGTAAGTAAGGTCGATACACGATCTCTTCTTTATCCTGGCGCAAGCACCAAGATTTTCGCTCACTTCATGGCGTGGTTCGGCGGGAGTAGCCACCTTAATGTGGGCTACAACTCGGCTGACCCCAATCAGGTGACGAAGCAAGTGGAAGACATGATGAGCCGCGGCATCCAGGGCGCGATCATCGATTGGTATGGCCAAAAAGGCACGCAAGAAGACATCACTACGCAGAACATGATGACGGCGGCGGAAGCCCACAGTCCATTCATGTTTGCTGTGATGGAAGATGCCGGTGCGATTCGCGGATGTAGCTCCTGCCAGGGGCCGCTCATCAGCGATCTCACCTACGCGTACAACAAATATGAGCAGTCAACTTCCTATTTCCACATAAACGGCAGGCCGGTGGTCTTTTTCTTCGACACGCAAACCCTGCCCGGAGTGAACCTGGCGGCTGCACGAGCGGCGGTTCCCGGCAACCCGATCTTCATCATAAAAGATGCGAGCGGTTTCACGATGGCCGGTGCAGATGGGGCCTATAGCTGGGTTACCGATACGTTTAACAACAGCAACTGGGGCCAGAACTACCTCGATTACTTCTACAAGACCGGAGTGGCAAACGGTTCCAGGCAGATCTTCGGTTCAACGAAGAAAGGCTTCAATGATACGAAGGCGAGTTGGAGTGCCAACCGCATCGTCCCTCAAAGTTGTGGGCAGACCTGGCTCGATACCTTCTCTGAGATCGGCAAGTACTACTCCGCCTCGGGACAGCTCGAGAATCTGCAGATGGTTACCTGGAACGATTACGAAGAGGGAACCGCGCTGGAGATGGGAATTGACAACTGCGTCTCGATTGCGGGTTCGGCCTCAGCGAGCGCACTGACCTGGACCATCAACGGTGCGGAAAATACTCTCGACCACTACACGGTTTACATTTCGTCGGATGGCGAGAACCTGATGCCCGTGACAGACGTCGCGGCAGGAACTCACCAGCTGGATCTTAGCCAGTTTGGATTCCCTCAGGGAGCCTATACCGTCTACGTGAAGGCCGTAGGACGCCCTTCGATTAAGAATCACATGTCGGCTGCGATTTCCTATACCTCTACTGGAGGCGCCGGAAATACACCAGTTGAAGGATCCGGTAGCGGTAGTGGCTCAGGTGGCGTGACTGCCAGTTCGGGGAATGTCACTGCAGCGCCTGCTTCGTTGACGATTGCTTCGGGCAAGTCAGGAACGATGACAGTGACACTGAGTCCTTCGAGCACGTTCACCGGCACTGCCTCGCTGGGCTGCACCGGACTGCCGGTGGGAGTCACCTGCAACTTCGCGAATACGACGCTGGCCCTTGCTTCCGCGCCGGTGGCCACGACGCTGACCATTTCAGTTGGCGCGACGAGCACGGCAAGTCTAGCTCCGCATAGCGGGATGTTCGCATTCTGGCTACCTGGCCTGGGACTGGGGATGGTAGTTGCGGGCAAACAGCGCCGTTCGCGCAAGTTCTGGATCGGGCTGGTGCTGTTGGTTCTGATTGCGGTCATGGTATCGGTCGGTTGCGGCGGAGTGGCTGGAACGAAGGCCGCAACGACTGGAACTGGGACTACCGCTGCCGCTGCGACAGGCGTAGCACCCGGAACATATCCCATCACGATCCAAGCGACGACGGGAACAACCCAGCAGACAACAACGGCAACCCTGGTGGTCAACTGAGAACGTAACGCAAGTCGCTAGTGGGCTCTTTTCTCCCTGTTTGACAGGAGAGGAACGGCCTGTACAATGAAGGTGGGCGTCGAGAGACGCCCGCTTTTCTGCAAGCGACCTTCTGAGAGCATTCAGACGTCCGCAGTGCTATAAGCCGAAGTGGCGGAACTGGCAGACGCGCATGGTTCAGGTCCATGTGCCGGCAACGGCGTGGGGGTTCGAGTCCCTTCTTCGGCACCAAGAATTCCGAAACCCTGTGTAAGCCTCTGGCTTATGCAGGGTTTTTTATTTTGTGCTTCGCTGGTGTATTCTCACTGACCCATGCGGAAACTGGTTGCCTTCCTGCTGTTCTCTCTTTGCGCTTGCGCAATCTGTGCGCGCGCGCAAACCACAAACCCGGCGCCGGCGTTGCTCGTCGCCAACCAGGGTGATCGTAATCTGAGTGTCGTCGATCCGCATGCCAGGAAACAGATAGGAGTTGTGCGGGAAAATATTCCAGATGGCTGGGTGCACGAGCTGGCAGTATCTCCCGATGGACGCACTGCTTACGCTCCTGTGTACGGGAATTCTGGGGTTGGAAAGCCGGGAACCGACGGGCGCAACTTACTGGTCATCGACATCGCCAGCCGCAAAATCATCAGGAATGTGGATTTCGGTCACGGTGTGCGGCCGCATTGTGCGGTCTACGATCGGGCGAGCGGTCTGCTCTACGTGACGACTGAGCTGGATCAGAGCATCACCGCGATCGACCCGAAGACGCTGAAGATTGTCGGCGCAATTCCGACGAAGCAGGCGGAATCCCACATGCTCGTCATCTCGCATGATGGTAAGCGCGGCTACACCGCAAACGTCGGACCGGGAACTGTGTCGGTGCTCGACATGATCGGGCGCAAGACGATGGCAGTAATTCCGATTTCCGCGAACACGCAACGCATTTCCATTTCAAACGATGACCGCTTGATATTCACCGCCGATCAGACGAAGCCGCAGCTGGCCGTTATCGATACATCGACAAATAAAGTGACGAAGTGGGTCGAGCTGCCTGCTACAGGATACGGCACCGCAGCTACGAAAGACGGGCGCTGGCTGCTGGTGGCTCTGCCATCCATCAACAAAGTGGGAGTCGTGGATCTGAGCACGCTGAAATTAGCGCGCACCGTTGACGTTTGCCGTTCGCCGCAGGAGATTCTTGCGCGGCCTGACGGGCAAGTTGCGTATGTGTCCTGCTCCGGCAGTCACCAGGTTGCTGCGATCGATCTGTCGCAATGGAAAGTCGAACCATTCATCGAGGCAGGAGACGGAGCGGACGGTCTCGCGTGGGCAAAATAGCCTGATCCGATTCAAGAGCGGTTGCTTAAATCCGTTTTAGTCCCCGACGCTACAACGCCTACAACCCAAACTTTAAACGCTGGGAACAGTTCTGGGTCGACAATGCGGGCGACACGATCTTCTTTTACGGCAATCTGAAGGACGGCGTGATGGACTTCTACACTGACGAAATTCCGCAGCCCGACGGAACCAGGTTGAAGCGGCATTTGCAGTTCTTCAACCTGGGTTCCGACAAAGTTCGCCAGTTCAGCCAGAGCTCGACCAATGGCGGCCAAACCTGGAAAGTCGAATACGACCTTACCTACAACCGAAAGAAATGATGGTTTGTTCTAGCGTTTCGCTTTCTTCACCTTTCGAGTTGCGGCCTTCGGTTTGGCTTCTTCGCCAAACACGCGAGCGAAAATCTTGTCCACGTTCCGCAATTGCCGCTTTTGATCGAATGCCTTCTCTAGCTGCTTCTTCGGGACCCTCCCACTGATATCCGGGTCGTTGAGCACCATTTCGTGGAAGTCCCCGCCTTCCTTCCACGCGCGCATGGCATTGCGCTGCACGATTCGGTAAGCATCTTCGCGAACCACTCCAGCTTCGACCAGATCGAGCAGCAATTGTCCGCTGAAGACCAAGCCGCCGGTGCTGTCGAGGTTTGCCTGCATGCGCGCTGGGTAAACCAGCAGCGTGTCCATCAGGTTCGTGGTCTTGTAGAGCAGGTAGTCCAGCAGAATGGTCGAATCCGGCAGGATCACGCGCTCGACGGAAGAATGGGAGATATCGCGTTCGTGCCAGAGTGCCACGTCTTCGTAGGCGGCCTGAACGTTGGAGCGCACCACTCGCGCCAGCCCGCTGATCTGCTCGCAAGTCACGGGATTGCGTTTGTGCGGCATCGCCGAAGACCCCTTCTGCTTCTCGCTGAAGAATTCCTCTGCTTCGCGGACCTCCGTTCTCTGCAGGTGTCGAACCTCTGTCGCAATGCGATCGAGCGTGCACGCGATCACTGCGAGGGTCGCAACATAGTTGGCGTGACGATCGCGCTGGATTACCTGCGAAGTTATCGGCGCGACGTGTAAACCCAAACGCTCGCAAATCATCTCTTCTAGGTCAGGATCAAGATGGGCGCCATTCCCGACGGCACCCGAAAATTTGCCCACGCGCATCTCTTCGGCGGCAGCAGCAAAGCGTTTCAGGTTACGATCCATTTCGTCGTAGAAGTTTGCGAGTACCAGTCCGAAGGTGATCGGTTCAGCATGCACGCCGTGCGTTCGGCCGATCATGGGCGTGTGCTGAAATTCCAGGGCTCGGCGGCGCAGCACTTCGTGCAAACGATGGAGATCATCGCTAAGAATGGCGGAGGCTTCTTTGATCTGGAGGGCTTGGGCAGTATCGACCACGTCGTTCGAGGTCAAGCCGTAATGCAGCCAGCGTGCTTCGGGGCCGACTTTTTCGGCAACGGCGGTTGTAAACGCGATCACATCATGCCGGACTTCGGCCTCGATTTCGTAAATCCGCTGGAGGTCAAAATCGGCTTTGCGACGGATCGCATGGGCGGCAGCTTTAGGGACAAGTCCGGCATCGGCGAGTGTTTCAGTAGCGGCGAGCTCGACTTCAAGCCATTTTCGAAACTTATACTCATCGGTCCAGATTTTTCCCATTCCGGGACGTGTATAACGTGCAATCACGAACTATCTCCTCGGGACGCTCGGCGTCGCATTACGACAGGATCTAAGGAAAGTTGTTGAAACGTATCAAAAACCAACTATTCTAAATGGAAGAAGGGCAAGCGCGGGCGGAATCGTGACAGTGATTGACTGACGGTAGCCTCCGCGTTTAGCCTCTGCTAGCTAGGCAGCGCACAATTAGGCTGGAGCAGTAACGCGAGATCCCTCCCGATCACGCTCTCCGGCGCGGTTTGCCGGATATAAGTGTGCGCAAGAAAGCTCGCTAAAATAAAGGGTGGGAATTACGCATGTCTCCAAAAGAGGACATCGGTCTCCAGGATTACCGGGCCACTGCAGAATTTCGGTACCAAATCCGCCGCTTCCTGCGCGCAAGTGAACAGATTGCGCGTACGTATGGTTTGAATCCACAGCAGTATCAACTGATGCTCGCCGTGAAGGGTCTTCCCGACGATCACGCCGCCACCATTGGGGAAGTAGCCGAGCGGCTCCAGATCCAGCATCACAGTACGGTTGAATTAGCCGACCGGCTCTCCGCTAAAGGCCTTGTCCGCCGCAAGCGCGATAGCGAAGATCGCCGCCAGGTGCTACTGGAATTGACGGCGAAGGGTGAAAAGACGCTTCGGGAACTCGCTTTGCATCATCGCGAGGAGCTGCGTTCTACCGGGCCGGAACTGGTGGGGGCGCTGAAAGGCGTGCTCTCCAACATCAAGCGAAACCGGCGCTAACCCGCTGAGTTAACGCGGTCAGACCTAAGTACTTTAGGTCGAAGGCGGTTGATTTGGAAGGCGAAGGGCCCTGGCTGCGCGTTCCCCTGCAGCCAGTTTCCCTGCTCGCAAAAGTCGCAGTACGATATACTATCCCCTGTGGGAAATAACTCAACCATTGAACCTTCAGTGCAGCCAGGCACTCGGGCCCTAGATCCGTCTTCCAGCAGAGTAAGTCTCGATGGAACCAGTCTCGGGACAGAAGCTGGATTCCGTATGGTCCTGGTGTCGGCTCTGGCCGCGGTCATCGGGGTTCTGGCAGCCCTGATCGCCTATGTGCTCTATAACCTCATTGGTTTCTTCACCAATGTAGCCTTCTTCCATCGGTTGTCCTGGAACTTCGTGAGCCCGCGCTATAGCACACTGGGGTTGTGGATCATCCTCATTCCGGTGGTGGGCGGTCTCATCGTCGGCCTCATGGCGAAATATGGCTCGTCCAAGATTCGCGGCCACGGCATTCCTGAGGCGATGGAAGCCGTGCTGATCAATCGGAGCCGGATCGATCCCAAAGTGGCTATTCTGAAGCCGCTCTCCGCCGCAATTGCCATCGGAACCGGTGGACCGTTCGGCGCCGAAGGACCAATCATCCAGACTGGCGGAGCGATAGGGTCACTATTCGGGCAGGTGCTTCATACCACGGGCGCCGAGCGCAAGGTGCTGCTCGCCTGTGGAGCGGCGGCTGGAATGGCTGCAACGTTCAGCACCCCGATTGCCGGGGTCATTCTCGCGATCGAGTTGCTGCTGTTCGAGTTCAAGTCACGGTCCTTCATTCCCCTCGTGATTGCCAGTACGCTGGCGACCAGCGTCCACATGATGCTAATGGGCCGGGGTCCCATGTTCGTGGTCGGGCCCACGGACTTCGAGATTCCCCACGCCTTGCCCTGGTACTTGCTGCTCGGCGGGCTTTGCGGACTGGCAGCCGTTGGCTTTACCAAGCTGCTGTACTTCGTGGAGGATCTGTTCGAAAAACTGCCGGTTGACTCCATGTGGTGGCCGGCGATAGGAGCGCTTGGCCTCGGGATTATTGGCTACTTTGTTCCGCGAGTGCTTGGCGTAGGCTACGACACCATCTCCGATATCCTGACCGCCCGTCTGGCTCTGGAAGTCCTGCTGCTGGTGATGATCTTCAAGTCTCTGGCGCTCGTGATATCTCTTGGCTCCGGCACCTCCGGAGGTCTGCTGGCACCCATGTTCATGGCCAGCGCCGCCATGGGGTCGGCGTTCGCGATGATTGTGAATCACTTCGTTCCAGGCGCACACCTCGCGCCAGGAGCCTTCGCACTGGTCGCTATGGGAGCGGTATTTGGGGCAGCCTCGCGCGCTACCTTTACGTTCATCATCTTCGCTTTCGAACTCACGCGCGATTACAACTCCGTACTGCCGCTGATGCTGGTGAGCGTAATCGCCGATGCCATTGCCATGCTAATGCTGCGCAGCTCGATCATGACCGAGAAGCTTGCGCGTCGCGGGTTGCGCATTCACCAGGACTACGAAGCCGACGTCTTGCAGGTGGTGAGCGTCGACGAGATCATGGATCGGGAAGTCCCCACCCTATACAAAGGTATGACTCTCCGCACTCTCGCCGACCAAATTGCGAATCATGACCCGGCTGTGACCCGCCACCACGGAATGATTGTGATCGATGATCAGGGTCAACTCGCTGGAATCATCACGCGAAGCGATCTGATACGCGGGTTGGAGAAGGATCCGAGCGGGGCGTCAACGGTCCTCCAAGTCGCCTCACGTGAACCGGTGGTCGCTTATCCTGACGAGACGCTGCATGAGGCAGCCAATCGCATGCTGCGACACGGTTTTGGACGGCTTCCGGTCGTCTCACGGGACAATCCGAAAAAAGTGATTGGTTATCTTGGACGCGCGCAGATCCTTGCGGCGCGTATGCGCAGGCTCGAAGAAGAACATTTGCGGGAACCGGGCTGGATTGGCAGGTTTCGCAGCCGAGCTGAGAGCTAGTTACTGGACTCGGCCTTCTGCATGGCGCTCTGCAAGAGTGGCTTCAACGACTCCGTAGTGATTCCAATCGTGCCTCCGGTGAAGCCGTCGATATAGGCGGCGTTCACAGCGATAGCCTCGCCGTTCGAATTGAAGACCGGGCCCCCGCTGCCGCCCTGTGCGGTAGGTGCATCGTAGATCAGCTTCTCGCCGACGATGTCACTTACGTGACCGCATGTCGACGACGGGCGAATCAGGTCGTGTTGCGCCAGGTCGGACGCAATCTCGATCGCATCCTTCTTGGCGGCGAGACGGCTGAACACGTTGCTCGGGGATTTGGCGAGCATGGCTGATACACCCAGGGGATATCCAACAACCACGACGGGATCCCCTGCGTTAGGCTTCTCCGGAGCCAATGCAATCGGGCGAATTTCTTTCATCAGATCGGTCGGAGTGAAGCGAGCGACTGCCAGATCCTGGTCAGGCGAAACCTGCACATCGAAAAGAGTCACCGACTTCGCCAGGCTGGGGAAGAAGGCGACCATTTTTTCGACGCGCGGCTTGGCGCCTCCATTGATGCGGGCTTCATCGTCCGGATCTTCGTACCAGGGCTGGACCACGTGGCGGTTGGTGGCAATCAGGCCATCCGCGATCACAAAACCTGTGCCAGAAACCCTGGTTCGACGCACGTTTCGAATCAGGGACGAACTCGACGGGGTCATGCTGTAAACGCTGTAGATGTAGCAAATGGAATCGCGGTGCTGTCGCAGTACCAAGGACGGCATCGCCTGCTCCTGATGCAGACGATCGATCTCAGACGAGAGATGGGCGATTTGATTCCTGAGTTCGGCTTCTCCGCTGCGCGCGGGAAGGAATTGGAATCCAACCAGGCAAGCTAAGATAGCCGGCCCGAAAAGCCGGATTAATCGCCACATCAAACACCACCAGCGGATCCAGGAACTCGAGCGCGATCCGCCGAGACACAAGAAATCCGTACGATCTGATAATTGGTTTCGTATTAGCGGTGCAAAGATGCCTGAGACATCGCGCGCTGAGGTCTACGCGCGGTCAGACACGCAGGAAGATGCGCTTCCGGTACAGGGGATAGAGGAGAGCCAGATTCAGCAGCACAATCGTGACAGCGTAGGCGAGTGACGCGAGCATCGGCTGGAGAAATCCCGCGAAGATGTGATTGCCCCATTCGTGCAGAGTGAGAATGCCGCTGCTAGTGCTGACGTGGAGGCGATCCAGCAGCGTAGTGATGACGCTTGATAGTGCGAACGCAAGAATCGCGTTGGTTCCGAAGACAAGCAGCGGGGAGGCCCAGCGTCGGAATTGCCACACATCAACGACGAGGTAGCACGCTGCGAAGGTCAGCAGGCTGATGCCGCCACTGAAGAGAGCGAACGTGGTGGTGTAGATCCGTTTATTGAGTGGCAGGTACGGCGCTAGCAGTAATCCGGCGAGCGTGAGCAGAGTGCCCGCAACGACGAGTCCCAGGACGCGGCGCCGGGCCGGCTGTTCTTTACGCAGCCACTTTCCGGCCAGCACACCGATCAGCACAGTTGCAATCGCCGGAAGTGTCGACAGCATGCCCTCAGGATCGTAGGTCACGCCATAGCCGGGAGTGAGTCCCCAAGCCCACAGATGATTGGTGCCGAATATCATGCGGTCGATATAGGCGGGGAGATTGCCGAGAGAGTCGAGGCGGCCGGGACCGAATCCAGGAACTGGAACTAGCTTCAGCAGCGCCCAATATCCTGCAAGGATGACGACGATCAGCGCGGTGAAGATCGCCGTCTGCCGCGAGGGCGATTTCTCATTGCGTCCGGTGGCAAGGTAGAGAAGCCCTGCAATGAGATAGCAAACGGCGATGCGCTGCAGGATTCCAGGAATACGCAACGTGTGCAGGTGATAGTCGGGGAAGCCATTCACCGCGAGGCCGAGCAGAAAGATGATCGCGCTGCGCCGTACCACATGCATCGCCAACGTCGAACGAGGCGATCCCTTTTGCAGCCGCGATGCGAACGACAATGTAATCGCAACTCCCACGATGAACAGGAAGGACGGGAAGATCATGTCGGTTCCCGTGGCGCCGTTCCATTGCGCGTGCAGAAGCTGCGGGTAGACGAAGCTGTAGCTGCCCGGGTCGGTGACGAGCACCATTCCAGCGATGATCAGGCCGCGGAACACATCGAGTGACACGAGCCGTGACTGGATTGTCTGCCCAGAAACAACCTCAACGGGAGCGGTAGCGCTTTGGGAGACCATGGTGGGAATCATTTCAGGCGTCTGACTACTTGCGCCTGATTTCTAAGTCCGCCCAAAATAGCAGAAGGCCTGGGTCGGGGACATGAAGTTTTCTTAAGTCCCCACCCAAACCTCTAGACATTTGGGAACCTGTTACTTCGCTTTAGCTGGTTGTTTCGCGATGATCTGATCTTTGATCTTGGCGTATGTGGCCTGCGGTAGAACCTTTTTGTTGACCAGGTCGGTTTTGGTTTTATACGGCCGGTTGTCGATGATCTTCTGCGAATACGTAGCGCCGATTCCCGGCAGCGCATCGAGTTGATCTTTGGTTGCGGTATTGATGTCGAGCTTGTCGCCAGTGGCCGGAGCCGTTGCGGCAGGCGTCTTGGAAGCTGGTTTCGATGCCGTGGACGTAGCTTGGCTGAAAGCCGATCCTGCAAGACTGAGAGTCAATGCCAGCGCCAGCACCAGACGTGAAAACAAACGCGCAGTAGTCATGCATGCCTCCTGATAATCTGCGCGCGTATTTTACGTGAAAGTGGCGAGCGCCGCTATCCGAGCTAGTCGGTCTGGCCGACGCCGAACAGCTCACTCATCTCGTCGTAGAGGAATCCTTCACCTGGACGATACGGCTGCACCCATTTCCCATTGATTACAAACTGCGGGATAGCGCGTTTTCCCGTACGTCGAATTACTTCTTCCGCCGCCCCCGGCGTGTTCTCGATATCGATTTCGCGGTAAAGGATGTTGTGTTGGGCCAGGAAGCGCTTGGCTTCGCGGCAATCAGGGCACCACTTGCTCGAGTAAAGAAGTAATTCCATGTGTCTGATTATTGTCGCAGACTTAGTGCAGATTTGGAACAGCTGACCTGGGTTGTTACTGGCTTGTTTTCATACACTTAACGTTACCGAGAATGGGAGTAAGCCTCGCGTCGTGGCAAGTTCAGAGTCCCTGCCGACATTCCGTGAGCTACGGCACATCCGCTGATTCATCGCAATTGCTAAGCTCCCAGCGGACTTTGGGAGATCTAAATGCGAATCGCTGCTCTGGCACTGGCTTTTCTGGTTTCTGCTTCTGCATTTGCGCAAGACGTCGCAACCAAGGCGGATGAGTATCTCTCAGCGTGGAGCAAGCAAGGACGCTTCTCAGGAACCGTGCTGATCGCGAAGGATGGCAAGGTTCTTCTGCGCAAAAGCTACGGCATGGCGAACCTGGAACTCGGAGTTCCCAACACCCCCGAGATGATCTACCGCATCGGTTCGATCACGAAATCATTCACCGCATTGGCAATCCTTCAATTGGAAGCGCAGAAGAAGGTGAACCTCCAGGATCCGGCGGTGAAGTACGTCTCTGAAGTGCCGAAGGTATGGCAGCAGATCACAATTCAACAACTGCTCACGCACGTCTCCGGGATTCCTGATTTCACGCGCACGGCGGCATACGGCAAAGTCGACGATCCGCTGCGCATCGAGCACGCCATGCAGGAACTGGCTGCGCAGCCGCTGGTCTCTGCTCCCGGCGAAAAATTCGCCTACAGCAACTCCGGTTACATCCTGCTGGGTCGCGTCATCGAGAAAGTCTCAGGCGTCAGCTACGAGCAGTACATCACTGACAACGTCATCAAGCCCGCTGGACTGGAGAATACTGCCTACGATCACGTGCGGCCTCTCCTGAAGAACCGCGCTACTGGGTATGTCTTCGACGGTGATCACCTGGTGAACGCCGGAATGGACGACATGTCAGGAACGCACTCCGCGGGCGCGCTGCACTCCACGGTCGACGATCTATACAAGTTCGACCAGGTACTCTCAGAAGGGGAAGTATTTCCGAAAGCGCTTCTCGACGAAGCCTTCCAGCCGCGCGTGAAATGGGCCGCACCTCCGCCTTTCAACCTGGATGCGTGGTACGGCTACGGATGGATGACCACATCTGATTTCGGTCACAAGTCACTTATGCATGGAGGCTGGGTCAATGGTTTCGTTACCGAATTTACGCGCTATCCCGACGACAAGTTGGTGATCATCCTGGCGAGTAACGTTGAAGGTCCGCAAATTATCGCGATACAGCAGGGGCTCAGCGCAGTGGTCTTCGGACAGCCCTACGAAGTTCCGTCCATACACAAGCGCGCGGAAGTCGATCGGAAGATTCTCGAACGCTACGTCGGCACCTATCACGTAGTGCCCGGCCTCGATCTCAAAATCTTCTTCGAAGGAGACCGTCTGTTCGCGCAGGGCACGAATCAGCCAAGGTTCCAGATGATTCCCGAGTCTGATACGGATTTCTTTTTCTACGCGATCGATAGCCGCGTGCACATGGATGTGGACGCCTCCGGCAAGGCGAACCAGGTCAAAGTGCACGTGAACGGGCAGGACCTGGTCGGCATGCGCGCTGAATAATCCACTTGAGGTGTATTGGTATACTGCGATTCCTATAGGACTGCCAAATATGGATCGCAGATCGTTTCTTGCGCTATCCGGAGGCGCCGCACTGGCAGCGTCCCTGCACCCCAATCTCACTTTCGCAGACGAATCCGTGGCGCAGATTTACCAGCAGTCATTCGTAATTGACAGCTCCGGTGAAGCCGCTGACTTCGACGACGGATTTCCTCTGTCGGAGAAATCGCTGAAAGCGGTGAGCGAATCGGGACTGACGGCGATCAACTGGACCGTGTCCATGCCCACTTTCGAAGCCACCGTCCCCTACATCGCCTACGTGCAGCAGATTGCGGAAACATATCCGCAATTCCTGCTCGTTCGGAAACAAGCCGATCTCGCAATAGCGAAGAAGGACAAGAAACTCGGGCTGATCATGGCCTTCCAGCATCCGCAGCCATTTGACAGCGATCTGGATCGCATTACGACCTTCCGTCACCTGGGCGTGCGCATCATGCAGCTCACCTACAACCGGCGCGGCCTGCTGGGTGATGGTTCCCTCGAGCCAGACAATGCCGGACTGAGCAAGTCAGGCCATGAAGCCATCGCGCTGATGAACGCCCAGGGCGTGGGCGTCGATCTGAGCCATTGCGGGCATAAGACCACGGCAGAGGGAATCGCGGCGTCAACGAAACCGCCGCTGATCACGCATACCGGCTGCAACGCCGTCCATGAACATCCGCGTAACAAGTACGACAGCGAACTAAAGGCGCTGGCGGATAAGGGTGGGGTCGTCGGTATCTACCTCATGCCGTACCTGGGCGGCGCGCCCAATCAACCTTCGAAAGAGCTGGTTATGCAGCACATCGAGCATGCGCTCAAAGTCTGCGGCGAAGATCACGTTGGCATCGGCACAGATGGTGGCATCGAGAAAGTGGAACTCACCCCGGAGCAGGAGAAGGCGTTCAAGGACGACGTTGCACATCGAAAGGCGGCAGGCGTCAGCGCTCCGGAAGAAGATCGCTATCCTTATGTGCCGGATTTCAACGGGCCGCGGAAATTCGAAATGATCGCCACAGAGTTGCAGAAGCGCGGCTATAAGAGCGCAACCATCGAGAAGGTGCTGGGAGGAAACTGGTATCGGGTGTTTGGTGAGATTTGGGGCTAGCCGTCGATATCGCTTCGCACGCCGAAGCCCCAGGCTTTCAGCAGGTCCTGCGGGACGTACTTCGAGTCTTTATTCTTCAGAACCCAGTCGCGCAACGCCGCAGATTCCACGTACTCATGCGGCGACAGTTTCAGACGTCGCACGGTCTGTTCAAATGCGCTCGGGGTAACGCTGACCGGAGTGATCTCCGGTTTTCCCCAGTTAGGATTGCCACGACGCTTCACCATGAGTGCTCCCGGTATAAGAACCGCTCCTCTGATAGTACCTAATTTTCTCGTTTTCCGTGTAGTTCTCGCAAGCCCAACGTACTCTGGTCACGTGCGCACGCACATAGTTGCTTGTTCGCCGCACGGGTGCGCATAATGGAGCCCCTTATGAAGACACGAAAGTCATACTTCCTACTGACAATCTTTGCACTAACGATAATGGCCGGGCATGTCATGGCAGCCGATGTGCCAACCTCTGCGCAGATCCAGCCCGATGCACTGGCGAAGATTCTGCAATCAAACGCCGGTGCGAAGCCTCTCATCCTGCAGGTGGGATTCCAGAAGCTTTACCAGCAGGCTCATATTCCGGGCGCGGAGTATATTGGCGCCGCCACGGAAGCCGAGGGAATTCAAAACCTCGAGAAGCGCGTCAGCAGTTTGTCCAAGAACAAAGCGATCGTTCTCTACTGTGGATGCTGTCCGTGGTGGCATTGTCCTAACGTAAGGCCCGCGTACGAACTGCTGCATTCAATGGGATTCACCAACGTGAAGGTTCTTTACATCGCACAAAACTTCGGCACCGATTGGGTGAGCAAAGGCTATCCGACGGAGAAGGGCTAATGGGCCGAGCACCCAAGCTGCTGCTCGCGCTGATCGTGCTGGGCGTTGGAATTTACTACGGCCTGCATACGGCGCGGCATCGGACCGGAACGAGCGGTCGGAGTGCTCAGGAGACAAAGCTCACGCCAGCCCCCGGTTTCACGCTCACCGACATCAACGGTCAGCCGCTGCGCCTCTCCGACTACAAGGGCAAGGTCGTTCTGCTCGATTTCTGGGCGACCTGGTGTGCGCCCTGTCGCTCGGAGATTCCGCACTTTGTTGCATGGCGAAAGCAATACGGACCACAGGGGCTGCAGGTGATTGGCCTCTCCATGGACGACAGCGACAAGCCTGTGCCTGGATTTGTGCAGCAGTTCGGGATCGACTACCCGGTGGCGATGGCCGACGCGAAACTGGCGGACCAATATGGCGGCGTCCTCGGCTTGCCCGTAACGTTTGTCATCGGCCGTGACGGACAGATCTACCACAAGCACGTCGGGCTGACGGACATGGCATTGCTGGAGGCGGAGATAAAGCAGGCGCTGGAGAAGTAGCGCCACAAAAAAATCAGGGGAGCCTCGTGGCTCCCCTTTGTACTTCCATGGTATGGACTTGGTTTGCGGGTGACGCCTAGCTGCTGTAGAGCAGCACACCATCCTGCTTCTCTTCGCCCACCGGACGGTAGAACAGCTGCCCGCCTTCGCGGTAGACCTCGATGAACGCAGGCCGCGTGGTAATCGTTCCCTGGATGAGCGCCTCGCTGAGCGGGTCCTCGATGTACTTCTGCAGCGCGCGACGCAGCGGACGTGCTCCGTAGCTGCGGTCCGTGAGCGTGCGCTCGAGAATCCACTTCTTCGCGTCTTCGTTCACCGTAATGGTGATCGCCTTCTGCGCCAGGTTCTGGTTCAGTTGGACAACCATCAGTTCCAGGATCTGGATCAGATCGCCTTCCGTTAGCGCGTTGAAGATGATGATCTCGTCCAGACGGTTGAGGAACTCGGGGTTGAAGGTGCGCTTCACCTCGTTCTTCACGAGATCTTCCACCTTCGTGCCGACTTCGCCTTCCTTCTCTTCAGCCTGGAAGCCCAGTCCCTGCTTTTTCTGCAGGTGACGGGCACCAATGTTCGAAGTCATGATGATGACCGTGTTCTTGAAGTCCACGGTGTTGCCGAGACCGTCCGTCAACTGGCCATCTTCAAAGACCTGCAGCAGGATGTTGAATACATCCGGATGCGCCTTCTCGATTTCGTCGAGCAGGACCACTGAGTAGGGCGCGCGCTTCACGCGCTCCGTCAACTGGCCGCCCTCTTCGTAGCCCACGTATCCCGGAGGCGAACCGATCAGCTTCGAGACCGAGTGCTTTTCCATGAACTCGGACATATCGAAGCGGATCATCGACTTCTCGCTGCCGAACATGAACTGCGCCAGGGTGCGCGCAACTTCCGTCTTGCCGACGCCGGTAGGTCCGAGGAACAGGAACGAGCCGATAGGCCGGTTCGGGTTCTTCAGGCCAGCGCGGGAACGGCGGATCGCACGGGACAAGGCCGAGATCGCCTTCTCCTGCGAGATGATGCGCTTGTGCAGTTCCTCTTCGATGCGGAGAAGCTTTTTCGACTCTTCTTCCTTAATCGAAGTAACCGGAACGCCAGTCCAGCGCGAAACCACGTCTTCGATATCTTCGCGAGTGACTACGCCCGTCGAAGACTCATCGAGATGATATTTCTCGCGCAGGATGCGCAGGTTCTCGCGCTCCTTGCGCTCTTCATCGGAGTAGAAGCGAGCCTTCTCGAACTCGTGGTTCGCGATGGCGTTCTCCATGCGGTGAACGATGAACTTGATCCGCTTCTGGACCTCGGTAATCTCCTCAGGCAGTGAAGTCTGGCGCAGTTTCACGCGGGCGCCGGCTTCGTCGATGAGGTCGATCGCCTTGTCTGGCAGGAAGCGATCCGGAATATAGCGGTTCGAGTGCGACACGGCGAAGCGAATGGCCTCGTCGGTGTAAGTGACCGCATGGAACTTCTCGTAACGTTCCTTGATGCCGCCCAGAATCTGGATCGCATCATCCTCGCCCGGAGGTGGAACCTTCACGGACTGGAAGCGGCGCTCCAGTGAGCGATCTTTCTCAATCGACTTGCGGTATTCGCCCGGCGTGGTTGCGCCGATGCACTGGATCTCGCCGCGTGATAGCGCGGGCTTCAGGATGTTGGCGGCGTCGAGGGATCCCTCGGCGGAGCCCGCACCCACCAGCGTGTGCAATTCGTCGATGAAGATGATGGAATTCTGTGACTCCATCAACTCCTTCATGATGGTCTTCAGGCGCTCTTCGAACTGGCCGCGGTACTTGGTTCCCGCGACGATAAGCGACAAATCAAGGGCAAGAATGCGCTTGTCGGCGAGGAATGATGGTACGTCGCCGTCAGCAATACGTTGTGCCAGGCCTTCGACGATGGCGGTCTTACCCACGCCCGGCTCGCCGATCAGCACTGGATTGTTCTTGGTACGGCGGCACAAGATCTGCACCACACGCTCGAGCTCCGGATCGCGACCAACCAGCGGGTCGAGCTGCGTGTCCATGGCAGCCTGGGTCAGGTCACGCGAGAACTCGCTCAGCAGGGACGACTCGCGGTTACGCTGCGGTTGCGCCTTTTCCTGTGTCGTGCGCGCTAATTCCTCGCGAACGCTCGACAGCCGCAGTCCACGCTCATGCAGGATTTCGGCGGCGAAGCATTTTTCTTCGCGCAGAAGTCCCAATAGAAGATGTTCAGTGCCGATGTGCTTGTGTGACAGCCGCTCTGCTTCTTCGGCCGCATAGGCCAGCACCCGCTTGCATTCATTGCTCAGGGGCAGGTCTACCGACGTCGAAACTTTCTCCCGGATCGTGGTATGTCCTTCAATCTGCTTGCGGATAGACTCCACCGAAGCATGGGACCGTAAGAACCGATTCGTCAGAGCCTTGTCTTCGCGCAGCAAGCCTAGCAGCAGGTGCTCCGTCTCGATGTACGGAGAGCCAAACTGACTAGCCTCGTAGCGTGCAAAGAAGATCACGCGCCTGGCCTTCTCGGTATACCGTTCAAACATTGAGTTTCCCTCTCCTAATGACCCCAGGGACGATTGTTTCTCGTCGCCAGCCTCTGTGTTCTTTCTGACCCGCTGCCAACGAGCAACAGCGAGAACCGTCCTTCCAGCAAACCGCCTTCAATCCAACATCAAACTAGCCGGTGTTACTTCCAATAGCTGTTTCCGCTCCAACCGGAAAACCCGATCGCAGCGGCGCGCGAAAGCGAGATTGTGTGTAGCTATGAGGGAGGTAAGCCGGTAGTCGCGATGCAGCCTAGCGATCAATTCAAATACCGCCTCGGCGGTCTGGTTGTCGAGGTCGCCGGTAGGTTCGTCCGCGAGGAGCAATCTCGGCCTGGTTACCAGGGCGCGTGCAATCGCCACGCGCTGTTGCTCGCCCCCGGATAGTTCCCCTGACCTATGGTGCGCCCGGTCAGCTAAGCCAACCTCGCGCAACCACTTTCCTGCTTCCTCTTCGGCCTTCCCGCGGCTCATTCCTCTCACCAGGAGAGGCATGGCCACGTTCTCCACCGCGTTGAATTCGGGTAGCAGGTAATGAAACTGCCATACGAATCCAATTTCGCGATTCCGGAAGCCGGCCGCGGCTTCATCGGAGAGCGATCTCAGCTTTTGTTGGGCGCAGTATACGTCACCTTCAGAAGCGCTATCAAGCGCACTAAGGATATGTAATAAGGTACTTTTCCCAGCGCCCGACTGCCCTACGATGGCCACCATCTCGCCCTCGTAAATCTGGAAAGACAAGTTGTCAAAGATCACGAGGTCGGAGCTGCCTGAACGGAAAACCTTTCTCAGCTTTACGGCACGCAGAACCTCGGTCTGTTCAATTGGATGCAGGCTCTACTCCAAAGGTGCAGATTCCGCCCGTCCGCTAGCGTCGGGGCCGCTGTTCAGGCTGCAATTCTGCTGCCCAAAGCACCTCTCTAGATTAGACCACACACAGCCCGCAATTATCGCGTCCATTGCGGGCGCAGGCTTGGGATACCAGGCGCCGAAGCAAATTGAGACGCAGCTCTTGCTGCAACAAGTTTCAGTTTGGGAACGTAGGGGAAGAATTTGGGCTACGTCAGGCAAGAACCTTATTCGTAACGTAACGCCTCAGCGGGGTAAACACGGGCGGCCGAAATCGAAGGATAGATCGTCGCAATCAGCGATACGCCGATCGAAACCAACGCCACCACCACGCCATCGATCGCCCTGGGCGCGAAAGGAACGTAGTCGATCGAGTAGACCTCGGGTGAAAGGGATAAGAAGTGATAATGTCCGCCAGCCCAGGAGGCGGCGTAACCCACGATCAACCCCAGCGCCGTGCCGATAAGCCCAATCAGGAGTCCCTGCGCGATAAATACGTTCCTCACCTGCTGCTTTCGAGCCCCCATGGAACGTAGGACGGCGATGTCACGGGTCTTTTCCATCACCATCATGATCAGCGAAATCAGGATGTTGAGCGCGGCCACCATCACGATCAGTCCGATCGTGATAAACGTAACTACGCGTTCCAGCTTCAGTGCGTGGAACAAGGTTTGGTTCTGAACAATCCAGTTGCTCGCCATGAAACCCGGGCCAGCAGCGTTGGCCAATTCGTCTCCGACCTGCGGCGCCTTATAGATGTCGTCGATCTTGAATTGAATATCGGAGATGATGTCGCCCAGCCCAAATAGTTGCTGGCTGGCTGCCAGGCTGGTGAACGCCCAACCGGCGTCATAGTCGTAGAACCCCGAATTGAAGATTCCCACGACCCGAAAGCGCTGATATTTCGGAACCAGGCCAAACGGCGTGAGTTCACCCTGCGGACTGGTGACCAGCACCTGGTCTCCGACTTTCACGCCGATCCCGTCAGCGAGGTCCTGTCCCAGGATGATGGGCGGCATGGCCGCAATGCGTGCCTGAACGCCTTGCAGTGAATCGGGAGATTGCTCATCACTGAAGTTCGTCGGCGCGGGAGGCTGGTAGTCTGGGTTCAGTGTCTCGTCCGATCCGCTCTTGATCGAGCGCAGCAGATCGCCAACCTTGCTCTCATATTGCGGGATGATGCCCTTGAGCACCGCGCCTTTGGCGCGCGCTCCCCGCGAGATCAGCACCGGATCGTAGATCGTCGGCGAAGCTGCCACTACATGAGGCATCTTCGACAGGCGATCGAGTAGCGGACGCCAGTTCGAAATGCCATCTGACTCGACCCGCAGCACGTTCACGTGCGACATCGATCCCAGCAGCCGCGACTGCAGATCCTGCCGGAATCCGTTGTTGATCGCCAGCGCGATGATCAGCGAGGCCACGCCGGCCGCCACGCCGACGACGGAGATGCCGGTAATGATGCCGATGACGGCTTGTCGTCTTTTCGCGCGAAGATATCTCGCGGCTACGAACAGTTCAAATCGCAAAAGAAGCTCTTAGCTATTAGTAATTAGCAATTAGTGATTAGCAATTGACACCAAGCTAACGGCTCTTACGAGTATACAAAGGCTGTGATCACAAATGCCGTTTGAGTTTGTCATCACGAGCGGAAGCAGCCCCGCGAGGGACCTACTGTTTGTGTGGCGTGGACACACCCTTCGGCTTCCCTCAGGGCAGGCTTGTCCGCGCACAAGCCATTAGTCACGGCTACGCCGCGGTTAGAATCAGTGGCCCTTCCCCTCGTACCACGATGGTATGTTCGAAATGCGCTGCTGGTGAACGGTCCTCGGTCTTCAGCGTCCACTGATCAGCAGCCGTGTAGACGCGTCCGGTGCCAGCACAAATGATCGGTTCGATGGTCAGTACCAGACCCTCGGTGAGAATAGTATTCGCCGAGGGATCGTCGAAGTTCGGCACTGTCGGTGCTTCATGGATCGTGCGTCCGACTCCATGTCCGGTAAGTTCGCGAATCACGCTGAAGCCTTGCCGCTCGACCTCGGCTTCCACGGCGCGTCCAATTCTGCGCACGCTCACTCCCGGTCGCGCCTCAGCAAGCCCGGCTTCGAACGCAGCTTGCGCGCATGCCGCCAGCTTTCGCCGGGTAGTGTTCGCGCCGTCGACCACCACCGTCACCGCCGCATCCGCTACATAGCCATCGCGGTCGGCAGTCAGATCGAGACTCACCAGGTCCCCGGCTTTGACCACCCGCGTACCCGGCAGTCCATGCACCGCTTCATCGTTGATGCTGACCATCAGGTGCCGCGGATATCCGTACACGCTTCGCGGCGTGGACTGCGCGTTCTCCGCCTTCAGCATCTGCTCGCAGACGCGATCCAGTTCATCGGTGGTTACGCCAGGCCGCACCAGTTGCGATAAGTGCGCCAGCACGCGTCCGACGATGCGTCCAATCGCCGTCAAGCCTTCGAGATCTCGCGGATGCTTAATCGACATGCCAGTTCCTTGCCAGACCAGTAATACGGTACTCGTTTGGGTAGCTTGTAGCCAGTAGCCTGGAAGCGCTGCCTGCTGCCCACTCGCGTAGCGCTTGAAGCGGTGGCTATAAACCGTCACCATAACCGTGGCACGATCGCAGGAACCGTGCGCCGATACGCTTCAAATTGATCCCCAAAACGCTGCTTCAGCTCCGCATCTTCCATGCGAATCATGATCGCGCCCGTGATCAGTGCAAACGCCGTCAGCCCGAACAGCGCCGCCATTCCTGTTCCGATGCTCCAGCCGAGCATCTCGCATAGATGCCCGAGATAGATCGGATGGCGCACTCTTCGTCGAACGCCGCTGACCACCAACTCCTGTTGGTGCTGGTCGCTTTCGATTTCATGTTGTCCGCTCAGCTGCAATGGCGAGAATCCGTGCCGCGCTCGGGCGTAGAGAAACGCTCCGGAACACAGCAACAATGCGCCCGGAATCCATGCCAGCGGATTCCGCCAGAACACGACAGACCGCCACGGCCATGTGATTGCGCCCATCACCAGCCACATCGCGATCCAGAGCGGCAGTAACGCCTTATAGGCCGGGCGCCCCTGCTGCTTGCGCGCTCGCCAGCGATCGATGTTGGGATGGATCACGATCCAGAACAGGGGAACCGTGGAATAGATCACACACAGCCCCCAGCCCACAAAGTGCAGCGATCCCATAGGTCAAGATTGTATCCGTTGATCGTAAGCTTCTGGTTTCACAGGCGCAGATAAAGCATTTTCCAAATTCGAACGATCGTTCAATAAAACGATTGACTAAGCCTAAAAAAAGGGGATAATCACCGGTCGGCTTGAGCCATATCGGCAGGCCGGCAAAATTCATATGGCCTCATCGGCCTATCCGCAATGACGGAGGATCCGCCCAGCATCCTTGGGGTCCTCCGCTTTTCATTTCCAGCCATTACCGTGAGCCATGTTCCTCGGTGGCCGCAGGTCTCACGGCCAGTACTACTTCCAGCCATGATTTGCGTTAGCATGAGCGCGGGCATCAGTGCGCCCGAATATTGCGCTGAGGTGTGAATGGCTCTGAAAGTGGAGTTGGCAGGTCGAACCGACGTCGGTTGCGTTCGGTCCAAAAATGAAGATGCCTGGGGTTATGACGCTGAGGCCGGCATCTACGCCGTTTGCGATGGCATGGGCGGCCAGGCCGCGGGCGAGATCGCCAGCCATCTGAGCCTCGAAGCCGTGCTCGACTTCTTTCGCGATGGGCGACGCGACGGCAAATATCCCACCTCGCTCGACCTCGTCGACGGACTCTCGGATCGCGCTAATCGTCTTTGCAATGCCATCTTCCGCGCTAATCGCATGGTCTACGACGCGGCCGGACACAATCCTGAGAACTCGGGAATGGGCAGCACCATCGTTTGCGTGCTGGCAGAGAGCGAAGGCGTCTCGCTCGGTCACGTTGGCGACAGTCGCATCTACCTGGTTCGCGGCGGAGAGATCAAGCAACTGACTGCTGACCATTCGCTGGTGATGGAGCAGGTTCGTCGCGGCATGATGACGTTGCAGGAAGCGCGCACGTCGACGATGCAGAACATCATCATGCGGGCGCTCGGCACCGAGCCGACCGTGGTTCCTGACCTCGAAGATATTGGAGTGGAAAAGGGCGATGTGCTGGTGCTGTGTTCCGACGGCCTGACGCGACACATTCCCGACGAAAGCATTTGCGATGTGGTGGTGCAGACCGCGAATTTGAGTGATGCGTGCGAGCGATTGGTCGAGGGCGCGAAGGACGCGGGCGGCGAAGACAACATCACCTGCGTGCTGTTGCGTTGCCTGGAAAGAACTGCAAGTTCCAATGGGCATTAGTGGGGCGCGCGCTGCGGTGAAGGCCTGTATGCGCGTTGAAGGGAAAACAGAATGGCGAAAGTACATTTGAAGTTTGGGCAATCGGTGCTAAAGACTTTTGATCTGCCAGACGGCGCTGCTCTCAAGGTCGGGCGCACGCCCGACAACGAGATCCATATCGATAACCTGGCGGTTTCCGGTCACCACGCGCGAATTTTCTGGGAGACTGATCATTTTGTCGTCGAAGACAACAACAGCCTCAACGGCACATGGCTGCGCGGCAAGCGCGTTCCCAAGGCCACGCTTTATCACGGCGACGTGGTGCTTGTCGGCAAGCACAGCCTCGGCTTCGAAGACGAAGTTCGCCGAAATGTGCCCAGACCGGCTGCGGTGGAAGAAGCGCTGGCGCAACAGGCGGACGCGCCCAAGATGCAGGAAACCGTGATGCTCGGCACCAAGGAAGGAAAAGGGCGATTGGCGCAGCGCATCGAAGGAACCGACGGCCACGAGTCTCCAAGCCCGATGCGCGCTCCTGTGGGCGTGCTCACCGTGGTCGAAGGCAAAACCGATCAGGATCACTACATGCTCAGCGACGACATGAACGTGATCGGCAAATCCGAGATGGCGTCGATCCGGCTAAAGGGCTGGTTCGCGCCCAAGGTCGCGGCGGTCATCAATCATCGCGACGGCAAGTATTTTGTCGCGCGCTCCGAAAAGGACGTAAAGGTAAAGCTCAACGGCGAAGACGTCGATGCGCAACAGGTGATCAAAGACGGCGACACGCTTGAAGTAGCGGGCGTGAAGATGTCGTTCTCGCTGGCGGAGTGACCTTACGTTCGACATGGAGAGATTCACTCAGAGCGCTTTTATCTGCTGGCTCCTCTTCTTATTGCCGGTGTTGTGTTCGTCACAGAACTCCCCAACTGCTAGTGCAATCAAGCGGCTTCGATCTTTGTACCCAGAGGTAGCGTGGGATGAGAGCACGGCGAGAGTGGGTGATGTGATCTGTGATGGGAGTGCTGACGTGATCGTAGTAGGCGAGGAGCGCAACAGAATATGGGTCGCTGTTGTTCCACCCCCCAAAGGAACGACTTCAAAGCCACTGACGTCCTCTTATCCGGTCGGAACGCAAAGCCAAGATTCATTCTGTGCAGTTCCAAAGCGCGTTGACGTTTATCCCCTTGACTGCCGGCCGGAAGGGGAGTCTCTCCCGGGATGTAGGCCAGTGAAATCCTGCAAAGGCTTCGCGGTTCCGGATGACGAATGTGACTCATTCAATTTTTACTGGGACAGCTCAAAGAAAATGTTGCGCTGGTGGCGGAATTAGGAATCTCGCCAGTTCGCTACCGAGATGCCACTCATCAATCACATCAGAACTTTCGGTCACTGTCCGAGCGAAACTGAATGATTCTTCTCCGATCTCTCTTTGACGGCCGACCTTCTGGCGCAGGCGTGAAATTTTTCAGTGCCTTGCGCTCTTCGGCAGCTTTCAGACGCGCCTCGCGGCTGGCATCGGTCTCGCGGTAGAGCGACTGCGCCACGGCGGACGGCCCACGGATTTCGCTCAGCACCAAAACCTCGACCACATAATCGCCACCTTCGGTGCGGATCTGCAGCATGTCCCCGACGCGTATCTCCCGCGCAGGCTTCACCGGTTGATGGTTGAATTCGATCCGTCCGAGTTCGCAGGCTCGCGCTGCCAGAGCGCGTGTCTTGAAGAAGCGAGCCGCCCAGAGCCATTTGTCGATGCGCATGGTAAGTCTTCCAGTCGCTCAGGCCGTCCGGCTGAGCGTCGAATTCCCAAGATAGGAGATCCGGAGTACCCCCCTCCCCCCTCGTCCCGAATTCTAAAGGACTTAGAGGCACGGGATAAGGCTCGTCCCGGCAAACAAAGGACTTAGTCCGTGTCGTCCCATAAAACAAAGGACTTAGCGGCTCTTCAGTCATTTAGTACGTCAGTTTTTCAGTTTCTCCTACCATTTCGTGGAGGGAATAGGGATACCTCGCTTGCGCTCGGTATGACAGATCCTCGCTGACGCTCGGATTGAAGGCCAGTTTTTCTAATTTCTACTCTTTAACTATTTACGTCAGTTTTTCAGTTCCTCCTACCATTTCGTGGAGGGAATAGGGATACCTCGCTTGCGCTCGGTATGACAGATCCTCGCTGACGCTCGGATTGAGGACCAGTTTTTCTCATTGCCGCTCTTTACTCATCTACGTCAGTTTTTCAGTTCCTCCTACCATTTCGTGGAGGGAATAGGGATACCTCGCTTGCGCTCGGTATGACAGATCCTCGCTGACGCTCGGATTGAAGGCCAGTTTTTCTCATTGCTACTCTTTACTCATTTACGTCAGTTTTTCAGTTCCTCCTACCATTTCGTGGAGGGAATAGGGATACCTCGCTTGCGCTCGGTATGACAGATCCTCGCTGACGCTCGGATTGAAACAAACCACTGATTCTATTGTGACAAATTGAGGGGGAGCTACTAGACACTTTCGCGAGATTTATTTCTCTCGCGAAATGAGAGAGTTAGAAGGATTCTCGCGCGATTCGGGTCTGAAACCCGTGGCGCCTTCCCAGGTTAGCGGCAAAGAGCGTGGCGCGAACCTGGGGCACAGCGCTCATCTCAGGCGATCACTCGCGCGATCAGCCCTGAAAGCACGCCCAAGGCCGCAACAGTTCCATAGGCGGCCGCCGCGACGCGCCAGGAAATCGACTTGCCGACAATCGAGAGCGAATAGACGCTGATGATCCCCAGCGTGCACAGGATGGTCACGACGTACGGCAGAGGAACGCCGCGCGTCATGGCGATATAGGCGATGGCGACGTCGAAGGCCATAGGCACCGGCAGGAAGGCGGCGACGAGCGCGACGAGAATGATGCCGAGCACACTGACTGGAGCGATCAGCGCCTGTGGTGGAACCAGTTCCACCACGAATGCTCCGAGAATCGCCGCCAACAGCATCAGCGGGAGAGCGATCTTAGCGACGTACCAGAAGCTGCGCGCGAAAGTCTGGGCGGTTCCGACGAGCGCTTCGGGCCATGATTCTTGAATCGGAATTTCAATGGGACAGGCGAGCGTCGCGGCGTCGGTCTTCTGGCGCGCGGCTGCGGCCGGGGCGAATACGAAGATGAGGAAGAAGACCGTAGCCAACTTGAGAATGGCAACCGAGGCAGGAAAGAGCGCGAACGTCATTGCCAGAACCACAACGTTGAGCGCAGGCGAAGCGAACATGGTGGCCAGTACGGACTCGGTGCTCATGCCCGAGGCGACGAGGCCACGTGCAATCGGCGCGATGCAGTTACTACAGACTCCAAGTGGTACGCCCGCGACCGCGCCATAAAGGGTGTTCAGCCAGCGCGATTTGGTTCGGCGGCGCGGCAACGTGACCAGGAACGTAAGTGCGGCGGGTCCAAAGAGAAACGAAAAGGTCATGCCAACACGGTTGGCGTCGAGCCAGTTGATGGTGGTGCGCCACACGCGCGTGGCGAGCGACATACTGCGATCCACCTGGTAGACGCTGCCGAAGGTGAGCGCGCCCTTGGCGGTGACGTGGGTTCCGGCGTGATAGCGCTTCATCAATGCCGGGTAGCGTGAGTCGGCCCAGAAGATGGTGGCAATCAGCACCATCAACAAAATGGCGAGGGTGCGGCGGCGCGTTGCCGTGGTGGACCCGATCCCCAGACTGATGGGTAGCGCAGAAGCGTGCTCAGACATACGAACCTCGGATCGAGTTCACGCCCACGGAACTCGCGGATGGGAGTGGGAGGACTTTACAACCGGGGTGAAGGAAGCGGGAATAGTAGAAATGCAGTAGTCAGAGTTGGTATTCAGTAATTGGTAGTTAGTAATTAGTAGTTAGTCTTGGTTTGATTTGCGCGCCTGCCGTGATTTCGGAATCTTGCCAATGCGGGGATCGCGGGCCAACACGAGTTCGCAGGCGTGCAAGGCGGCTTGCTCGAAATCGGGCGAGTCGGAGGGAAGGACCTGCCAGCTGGTGATTTTCTCGCCAAGCAGTTGGATGGATCGCATGCTGGGGAAGTCTCGCCGCAGGCTTTCGTGGTGCTCGTGGGTGGTGGCGAGCCAGACGCCGTTGTCGGCAGTATGAGTTGGTTTCTCGCGCAGGATGAGAACGATCTTGTCGCCGATATAGATTGCCGTGCATCCGAACATGGGCCGCGTCATAGGGGAGAGTTCGGCGATGGCGTCGAGCACAAATTCGTGCGGCACCGGCTTGCGGCGCTTGATGGTGAACGGATCGTCAGGCGGAAGGGATGGTGTTTTGCGACGCGGTTTCGGCATTGCGGCCTATTCTAATGGGAGAATCGAACAGGAATACTGCGAACGAAAAAAGGGCGAGCCCACGTTCGGCTAGCCCTTCAGTTCGATCGCGTTCGCCCTAAAGCGCGCGTGGCTTACAACGATACGTTGATGGCGATATGCACGCCCGGATGACTACGGTTGCAAAGGTAGTAGCCGTCGTTCACGTAATCGACATAAACATCGTCGGTCTGATACCAGTTGGCAGCCCAGGTTTCTGGCCACGGATCAACAATCGAGAACCAGAAGCCGCTGTATTGGAAGCGGGGGCGTCCATCGACGACCAGCATGGGCGCGCCGTAGACGCGGAAATAGTGTCCGCGGCCAAAGTGTTCATGGAATCGCTCTGCGGGAATGCGATAGCCCGCGTAGCCTCCGCGATCATGCCAAGAGCGGTGGTCACGTCCCCAATTCTGCGCACGCTCACGCGCCCAGACATCGTGGGTTGGCGGATGCGGCACAGCGTGGTGGTAGTCCGGCACGTGCTCGTTGGCGGGACGATAGTGCGACTCGTGGACGTCTGGCCGGTGCTCAATCGCGCGGTGCTCGGGCGGGCGCGGAACCTGGTGCTCGGTCCGCGGCGCAGGGCGGTGATCCGCATGCTGTTGCGGAGCCTGGTGGTGGTCATTGCGGGCGTCGTTGCCCTGATGCTGCTGCGGACCGCCGTGGTGGTCGTCGTCATGCCCATGCTGTGCATAGGCGGGAGCGCTCGCTCCGAGAACAAGTCCTAAAACTGATGTGCCGACAATTGCAGCTATTTTCATGTTGTGGGTACTCCGGTGTCTCGAAAAGTCTAGGGCATGCGAGAACGAAGGCCGTAGTTACCTAAGTCGTAGGACGGAATAGTTTCATTTCTAAGACGGTCGCTTTGATGTTGGCTAAGGTTTTGCGAGGGGTTCGACCTTGATCTTCTGTTGTGCGCGCTCGAGCAGAGTCTTCTGCAAGGCCGGCCACTGATCGTGGGCTTTGCCGTTTTTTTGCAGGTCGGCGACGGTGTATCCGGTCGGCGCGAGGTCTTCGCCGTAGATAATCATCAGCTCCTGGCGCTTTTGGTCGTCGAGCAGGTGCACCAGGCGGACGTACATCATGCCGCTCGGCATCCGGTAGCCCTTGTTGTGGATCATCGACTCGATGTGTTCGCGATCGGAACCGGCATCGAACTTTTCATCATCACTGCGAACGTAGGTATCAACGAAAAAGTCCATGCCGCCGATGGTGGTGTGCGTTGGAGAGTCGTATTGATGGTGCAGGTCAGGCTTGCTGGGCAGATAGCCTTCAAACTGCACCCAGTAAAGCTGCTGCACCTGCTTCTGTTTGTCGGCGTCAACGAAGGCGTGTAGTTCGCAATCGGCGATGCCGTAGAGCACCCACCGGTCTGCGCCCAGGTATCGTGCGGACTTTGGAAGCTCGATTCGTACCGCTGGATCGTGCTGCGAGATGATCACATTGTGGTCTACCTTGCGCTCCGGACGTTCGGCATGGGCGGAGACGCAGGCGACGAGCACAGCTGCGATCGCGATTCGCTTAAGTGACATAGTCGAATAGTGTCATGAATCCGAAGTCCATATGCAACTGCTGATGGCAGTGGAACAGGGTCATGCCGGGGTTGTTGGCGACGAAGTCGACGGCGATCTCTTCATACCCGCCAAGCATGACCACATCTTTCATCACACCAGCAGTTGGAATTCCGACAATGTGGGTGAGCTCGAAGCTGTGCCGGTGCAGGTGGATGGGGTGGATGTCATCACTGACGTTGCGCATGTGCAGGCGATAGCGGCGGCCTTCTTTCAGATGAAATGACGGCGGGGCCATCATGCTGGTCAGCGGATAGGCGACGCCGTTGATCGTCCACTTGTTGAATCCGTCGAGCGCGGCATTGTCTTTGACGAAAGTCATCTCGAAGGTCTCGTCGGGAACAGGCGCTGTGGCGCCAGGCTTGGCAAAATGCGTGTAGTTCCAGCGAGACTTCGGCGGCGCGACCCACACGGCCTTACCCGTGCGCCCGGCATATTCGACGACGATGCCCATGCCGTGATGGCGATCATCGTCGGCAGTGTCGCCCATGATCCAGACGCCGGGATGATTCATCTCCACAATGGCAGAGACACGCTCGGCAGTGCCAAGCCAAAGGACAGGAACGTTGATGGGATTCGGCACGGGATTGCCATCGAGAGCAACGACGCGGAACGTGTGACCGGGAAGAGCAAGGCTGCGAATCTCGGTGGCGCTTCCGTTCAATACGTGGAACAGAACGCGTTCGCCCGGCTTCACACGAACGGGCTCTCCGTAGCCAAGCATGCGGCCGTTAATGGTGAACGAGTCGTAGCCGACTTCGAACCCCTTGGGCATGCCTTTGGCCAGCGAGGATTTCATCGCAGACTCGCCTTGATCTTCGAGTGATTTCACGCGCGTGGCGGGCGAGAGCGCGTCGATGGCCATGTCTCCGCCACGGCTGAAGGTGGGCTCGAACTCTTTGAGGACGAGGAAGACCTCGCGGTCGTGCTGGCCCGGCTCACGTTTGGGCTCGATGTAGACAGGTCCGACTTGGCCGCTGTACTGGCCGGCGGCGAGATCGGCTCCGGCACGATTGTGCGTGTGATAGAAGCGAAGGCCCGCGGGTTGCGGCACGAAGGAGATGCGCCGCTTGCCGCGCGCAGGTACGAACGGCGTGCCTTCTTCGGCGGCTCCGTCGACGTCGACGGGTACGAATTGTCCGTGCCAGTGCAACTGCTCGGGCGTGTCAGTGTCATTGAAGATGTCGACGGTGACGCGCTCACCTTCCTTGAAGCGAAGCAATGGTCCGGGAAATTGGCCGTTGTAGGTCGTGGTCGAAACGAATTTCTTCGGGGAGATTTCAACCGGGCTGGCGGCGATGCGGATGGTGTAATCAGCTTTGACTTCATCCTGCGCAGAGGCGTTCGATTGCAGCGTGGCGGCTTCCGCGATGACTGACGGCACGAGCGCGGTTCCGGCCAGAACACTGGCGGCTTTGAGGAAATTGCGTCGAGAAACAGTCATGGCATGTCCTTGTTTCGCTCCACAAGCTTGGATGGGTTAGCAGCGCTGCCAGTTTCGCCGAGCTAGCGGGAAGATCATCGCAAGGGGATAGTACGCCCGTCATGAGAGGCGATGCATGAACAGAAGATGAACATCGAGGGCGGCGCGAACGAGTGGATGTCGGCGGTCCGCTATACTGCCGCTCGGGGGCAATCGATGGCGGGAGAGCTCGCCGGCGCTGGGTTGAGCCTGGCTGCGGCTGCGTGCTGGGGCGCTGCGGACTTCAACGGCGGCATCGGAACGAAGGGCGCGAATCCGTTCGGCGTAGTCGTGGTCGCACATGGAGTTGGATTGGTGTGCATGCTGGCGGCGGCGCTGGTGGTGGGCGAAGCGGTGCCGTCGCATCGGGCGCTGGCGTTCGGCGCGGCGGCGGGCGTTGCCGGCGGATTGGGATTGGCCGCGCTGTATCGTTCGCTGTCGGTGGGGAAGATGGGAGTCAATGCGCCCGTGGCGGCAGTGCTGACGGCGGCGCTGCCGGTGGTCTACAGCTTTCGCAGCGAGGGCTGGCCGAGTTGGGTTCAGTTCGCGGGATTCGCCATTGCGCTGGTGAGCATATGGTTGATCGCGATGCCATCGGGCGGGATTGGACGTCCGCAAGGATTGGGAAGCGCGGTGCTTGCGGGGATCGGATTCAGCGCGTTTCTGGTCCTCAGCAAACAGGCGGCGGTGGAATCGGTGTTCTGGCCGCTGGTGATTGCACGCGCCGCGTCGATGGCGACGATGTTGCTGATCTGTCTAGTCGTGCGCAAGCCGTGGGCGCCGCCAGTGAAGTTGCTGAAGTTCATCGTGATAGCGGGCGTGCTCGATTCGGTGGGGAACGCGCTGTTCGTTGCTGCGACCCGGCGCGGACGGCTTGATGTGGCGGCGGTACTGTCGTCTTTATATCCAGCCACAACGGTCCTGCTGGCGCGTTTCGTGTTGAAGGAGCGGATCTCCGCGCTACAGACGACGGGAATGGCGGCGGCGTTGATCGCAGTGCCGCTGATTGCGGCGCGGTGAAGGCGTTTCACGTTTCGAGTTTCACGTTTCACGGACGCACATCTGCCAAAAGCGGGCAGATGTGGGGACCACCCAGATGTGGGGCACCACTGTGTTGCGTGATAGGCTGGTGCGTTTGTTCGGAGAGGATCGATGGACATCAAGACCGTTGGCGTAGTCGGCGCGGGAACCATGGGCAATGGCATTGCTCACGTGTTCGCCAAGTCCGGATATGCGGTGGTGTTGTGCGACGTGGAGGAGCGTTTCGTGCAGCGCGCGCTCGATACCATCGGCAAGAATCTGGAACGCGAGGCGAGCAAAGGCAAGATCACGGCAGAAGAGAAAGATGCGGCGCTCGGACGGATTCGCACGACGACGGATCGTGAGGCGCTCAAGACTGTCGATTTTGTTGTCGAGGCCGCGACGGAGAAATTCGAGATCAAGTCGCAACTGTTCCGCGATCTCGATCGCATCTGCCGGCCGGAGATCATCCTCGCCACGAATACATCTTCAATCTCGATCACCAAACTGGGGGCGCTGACGAAGCGTCCTGAAAGAGTGATCGGCATGCACTTCTTTAATCCGGTGCCGGTGATGAAGCTGGTGGAGGTGATTCGCGGTCTGGCGACCTCACAGGAGACGTTTGAATCGGTGCGCGATCTGGCGCTGAAGTTGGAAAAGACGCCGGTCGAGGTCAACGATTATCCCGGCTTTGTGTCCAATCGCGTGCTGATGCCCTTGCTGAATGAAGCGATGTTCGCGGTGATGGAAGGCGTGGCAACGCCCGAGGCGGTCGACGAAGTGTTCAAACTGGGGATGGCGCATCCGATGGGGCCACTGACGCTGGCGGATTTTATTGGACTCGATGTCTGTCTCGACATCATGCGCGTGCTGGAGAGCGGCCTGGGCGATCCGAAGTACCGGCCGTGTCCGTTGCTGGTGAAGATGGTGGATGCGGGCTGGCTGGGACGCAAGAGCGGACGAGGGTTCTACAAGTATTGAAGAGGTAAGATTGAAGACTGAAGATTGAAAAACCCTATTCCCAATCCGCGGACCGAGCAGGTTAGCGTCGAGGCCTCCATGGCGGACGAGCATCAGCGCGATTGGCCGTACTGGATTGCTGGTCTGATCATGGGCGGATTCACCGGCTTCCTGCAAGTGCGGGTGAAAGATCCGACGCTGTCGGGCGTTGTTCTGGTCGCCATCAATCTCGTTCTCGCCTTCATGCGACCGCGGCGGCCGTGGCGTTGGGGATTGCTCACCGCGCTCTGCCTGCCGGCGGCGGAGCTGCTGGCGTATCTGACGCGTGAGCAGCCTACACGCGCGATGGTTGGGGGATCGTTCGTAGGGCTCGCTCCGGCGATGGCGGCTGCGTTCGGCGGGGCAGTGATACGGCGTGCGATCGCCACGCTGTTTCCACGGAAGTGAATTTGCTCTTCCCACATCTGCCAAACGAAGGCAGATATGGGGCACCCAGACTCAGTGTTATCCCTCGGTTACAAGTAAGTCACTCCCTTCCACAAGGCAAGTTCCCGTATGCTGCGCTTATGGCGGCGGGAATTACGGTGCTTGCGAGCGGAAGCCGAGGGAACTGTTCCGTGGTGTCGACCGCGCACACGAAGATCCTGGTGGATGCAGGCCTCTCCGGGCGCGAGACGCTGCGGCGCATGCACGCTGCGGGTGAGGATCCGACGCAGCTATCTGCCATCCTGGTGTCGCACGAGCATTCCGATCACGTCAGCGGCGTTTACCAGTTGTCACGCAAGCTGAAAATTCCGGTCTACATGACGGGCGGCACTCATCAGGAGTGGAGACGTGCAGAGCGAGACCGGCGCAAAGATCAGAGCGTGCTGGATCGTTGTGAACATTTTCAGGCGGGGCGCGGCTTCGAGATCGGAGACATCAGCGTGATGCCCTGTACGATTCCGCATGACGCGGCGGATCCGGTGGCGTTCGTATTCCGAGCCGAAGGCGTGAAGCTGGGGATTGTCACTGATCTGGGCTATATGCCGGCAAGCGTGATGCAACATATACGGGGCTGTGATTTTCTGATGATCGAATCGAACCACGACCTGGAGATGCTGCGCGTTGGGCCCTATCCGTGGTCGGTGAAACAACGAGTGCTGAGCCGACTGGGTCACCTGTCGAATGACGCTCTCGCGGAATTTCTGACGACCGACTATGATGGGGGAGCAACATACATCGTGTTGGCGCATATCTCGGAGCAGAACAATCACCCGGAAATTGCGCGCAATGCGGCCGAGCGTGCCCTGGCGGGACAGTGTAACCTGCTCAGTAACCGGCTGCTTCTAGCGCAACAAGCGGAGCCGCTGGAGTCGATCAGGTTTTAAAATCCGAATGAAAACACAGTGCGTGGACAAGGTAGTCGGGGACATTCTTGCAAGCTGGCGTTACGACATCTCCCACCTCGCCCCCGAAATGAGTTCCGATTATGAGGCGCACTTTGCCGAGTGCGAGCACTGCCGCAGCCGCCAACGACTGCACCGCACGATAGATATCGGGCTCATCATTCTTGCCACGGTTTCCGCTTTTCTCTTTCTTCTGGCGTTCGCTGTCATTCGGCATTTCGAGCCGCGACATACCTTCATCTTCGAACTGATTTCGCTGGTTGGCTTTTCACTCTCGGCATTTATCTGGCTGATTGTTGCCGTGGCAACGCCGGCTCCAGTGGTGATGGTCGACGTGGCGAAGGTTGGTGCGCGACGCGTACACGATCGCCTGCCGGAAGAGATTCGCAACCGCATCCCAGAGCAGGTGCGGGTGAAGATCTCAAAGTAATGTGCTGATCGGCTGTCCAGCTACACTAGTCCGTTACTTTTATCTGACAATCAAAGTCCGGAGAATCCACATGCGTAGGAGTCTTTGCCTTTTGGTGGTGGCGCTTTGTCCGCTGCTGGCGCTGGCACAGCGTCCACAACTGAGCATCGAATGGGCGATCAAAGATGGCCCCAAGGTGGCGAGCGTGCCCGATTTCGTCTGGCTGAGCAATGGGACGGCGATTCTCTATGACACCAACAAGCCCGAGGCAGCGCGCACTTTCGAGTCTTTGAATCCGTCGAATGGCGAGCGCCATCCGGTGGTGAACATGGGGACCGCGATGGCATCGCTCAAGAAAATCAATCCGGATTCAGGAGTCGAGAGGGTTCTGGACTGGCCGGAGTCGTTCGACGCCGCGGGGAAGCAGGCGCTGTACGAGATCAAGGGCGACATTTATGTGCTGGATCTCGCCAAGTCGACGTTCACGAGAATCACGAATACCCCGGCGGAAGAGAAGGACGCGCAGTTCTCTCCTGACGGTCGGCTGATTTCGTTCGTGCGTAACAACGATCTGTATGTGCACGATCTTGCCTCGGGAAAAGAAACGCGGCTGACGACCGATGGTTCCGAGAACCGGCTGAATGGAACGCTCACGTGGGTTTATTGGGAAGAAGTTTTCGGGCGTAAAGATATGGGTTATTGGTGGTCGCCGGATTCGAAGTCGATCGCGTACTTACAAACGGACACGACCGGAGTTCCGGACAGCACGTTCGTCGACTTCGAGCCGCAAGATCCCAAGGTCATTCACCAGGTCTATCCCAAGGCAGGGGAGAAAGACCCGACGGTGAAGGTGGGCGTGGTGAGCGTGGAGCGTCCGCGGACGCAGTGGATTTCCATCCCCGAGCCGTTCGAGTGGCTGCTGCGGGTGAAATGGCTGCCGGATTCGCAGCGTGTTGCCGTCGAAACCATGAATCGCATGCAAACGGAGCTGCGGTTGTATCTCGCGAATGCCGCGAGCGGCCAGGCGAAACATATTCTGACGGAGACCGACCCCGGCTGGGTCAACGAGACCGACGATCTGTATTTCCTTCGCGACGGCGGGCATTTCCTGTGGGCGTCGGAGCGCGATGGGTACATGCACCTATATCGCTTAACGATGGACGGAAAGCTGGTGAACAAGGTAACGAAAGGTGACTGGGCCATGGCGTCGTCGGGCGGCGTGGCGTTCTGGGTGAGGCAGGCGGTGACGGGAATCGACGAAAAGAACGATTGGATTTACGTCACGGCTATGAAAGATTCGTCGATCGAGCGTCAGCTGTACCGCGTGAAAAGCGATGGGAGCGGATTGGAGCGGATCTCCGAGAGCGCGGGCACGCACGGGATTGAGATGTCGCCCGATACGGAGTTCTACTTCGATACATTTTCGGACATTCATACGCCGCCTTCGCTGACTCTGCACGCGTCGGATGGCAAGCTACTCGCGACGCTGGCCGCTCCGAAGACCGACTTGTTGCCAGAGGGCATGGTTTATCCGGAACTGACGACGATTCCGACTTCGGATGGATTCCAGATGCCTGCGTCGATTCTGAAACCAGCGAATTTCGATCCGCAGAAGAAGTATCCGGTGATTCTGTACCTGTACGGTGGCCCGTCGGCGCCCGTAGTGGCGAATGAATGGGATCACGCGTTTATCGGCGGCACTTATTTCGACAACATCATGGCGCGCAATGGCTACGTGATGGTGCGGATCGATAACCGGGCAGCGACTGCGATCAGCAAGAAGCTCGAGGATCTGATTGGTGAGAATCCCGCAGCGGGTGAGACGGCAGATCTTGTGGACGGCGTGCAATGGCTGAAGAAACAGCCTTGGGTAGATGCGAGCCGATTCGGCGTGTGGGGATGGAGCGGCGGCGGAACGAACACGCTGAACCTGATGACCCGCTCAAAAGAATTCAAGGCGGGCATTGCAGGAGCACCAGTCACCGATTGGCATTACTACGATTCGAAGTGGGCGGAAGCATTCATGAAAACGCCGCAGACGAATCCTCAAGGTTACGAAAAGACGTCGCTCGTGAAACGCGCTGGAGACCTGAGTGGAGATTTGTTGATCATGTATGGCACATATGATGACAATGTGCATCCTCAGAATGAGGAAGCGTTCATGAACGCGTTGATTGCCGCAGGGAAGCCTTATCGCACTGAGGTGTATCCGATGAGAAAGCATGGGTTCACGGACGATCCGGCACGAATCCACCGGGAGCATGCGATGGAAGATTTCTGGAAGAACGCGCTGTAAAAGGGAGTAAGCGCAAACCCACCTCTGCCAAAGGAAGGCAGAGATGGGGCACCCTCAATCTCATCCTCGTTGCCACCTCTGCCAAAGGAAGGCAGAGATGGCGCACCCGCGGCACGCGGCCCGGAAGTACGATAATTGACGGCGCAGAAACTCAAGGCAACAAACCAGGATTGCGACTCAACCGGATTGTGACTGAAGAGGTGATCATGCAACGTCCTCTACCAGCTGTGACTCACTTGAAGTTCGTTGTGCTGTGGTGCGTTCTGTTGGTCTGCGTGATGGTTGCCGGGTGTCCTGTCGCGGTTAGAGCGCAGACGTCTTCGCATCCGCAAGCGCCGGCAACCGGAGTCGAGTTAAACCGTCAGCAGGCAGCGGAAACGGCCAACACGGAGTTATTGAAGCAGTTCAACTCCTCATTGGAGGCGCTGGCACAGAAGGTCTCGCCTGCCGTCGTCCAAGTCCTAGTACGAGGGTTCGGCCCGATAGAAGATGAGAGCGGCAGAACGAACACAGCTGTCATCACGCGACAGCAGAGTCTTGGGTCGGGCGTGATGGTCGATCCCAATGGATACATCATTACGAATGCTCACGTGGTTGCGGGCGCGCAGACGATCCATGTTGTTTTGACGCTGCCCACCGATGAAGCAGACATGTCGGCGCCGGGCGCGAAGAAGAAGGAATACGAAGCCAAGCTGCTGGGTGTTCACACGGACACGGACCTGGCGCTATTGAAGATCGAGGCAACCGGGCTTCCGTTTCTGCCGATCGAGCCCCGTCGCGTGGTGCGTCAGGGCGAACTGGTGATTGCACTGGGCAGCCCCGAGGGCCTGCAGAATTCAATGACGATGGGAGTGATCAGTTCTGTGGAGCGGCAGGCCGATCCCACCCGCCCGATGTTTTATATCCAGACGGATGCGCCAATCAATCGCGGCAACAGCGGCGGACCGCTAGTCGACGTGGACGGATACCTAGTGGGGATCAATACATTCATCCTTTCGTCAAGCGGAGGTAGCGAAGGGCTGGGCTTTGCGATCCCAGCGCGCATCGTCAATTTCGTTTACCGACGACTGAGAAAATATGGTCACGTCGATCGCAGTGAGATCGGCGCAACCGCTACAGCCATTACTCCGTTGCTCGCCGAGGGCCTGAAGCTGCCGGTGGATTCCGGCGTCATGATTTCAGATGTGAAACCTGGAGGGCCCGCCGAGAGCGCCGGGATGAAAATTGAAGACATCGTGCTTAGTGTGGATGGCCGAGCCATTCATTCTCTTCCGGTGCTGAGTGCGCGGCTGTATCTGCATCCGACGGACGAACCCATGACAGTGGAGGTGCTGCGCGGGACACAGCGCATCACGATGCGGATCCCTGTGGTGGCGGAGCGACACGATGTAGACCGCTTACTGGATCTAGCCGATCCGGAAAAGAACCTCGTGCCGGGCTTGGGGGTGATCGCCATCAACATGAATGAAACGATCGCGAAGATGCTCGGGGACGTGCGGATCAATTCTGGTGTTGTCGTGGTGGCCAATACCACGTTCGGCGGCAGCCTTGGCACGGCACTACAAGCAGGCGACATCATTCATGCAGTAAACAATCAACAGGTAAGCACGCTTGAACAGTTGCGCGAGAAGATTTCGTCGGTGAAGGGCGGGCAAGCAGTCGTAATTCAATTCGAGCGCGACGGAGCGCTTGATTTCGTCAGCTTTGAGGCCGAATGATTTGCGGGTGCGACTTGGCGTGAGCATCGGCGGGGCTGTTGTCGCTTGCTGGACTCCCTCCATCCGATTGGCGTAGGTAAATTTCCCCACTTGAAGTAAGTACAACGCCCAAGTTGCTGAACGCCCATTCGGGCAGCGATTTAGGGCTCCTGCAGCCCAGTTTTTTCTAAGTAGATGATGGAATACAAGCTACTTTCATCAGCAACTCTGGCGTGCGAGGACTAGGTGTCGGCGGAGTACGTTGGTCCGCTAAGCCTCGTGCCTGAAGGCGATTACGCAGCAAGGATTAAGGGCTTTGCGCGAGGAACTTGCGCCACCTCAGGATCACCTAGGTGGATCAGCGTGAAAAAATGGGGCGAGAATCTTGCGCGTATTCAGGCCAGTGCCGAATGTAGCGTAAGTTGATGAATCCCTAAGCTGGCTTCCGTGAACGATTCACGGAGGTCAGATTTGAAGTTTGCAGTTCGCGCCGCGGTTGTACTGATGGCGCTCACCGTTTCCAGTTTTGCAGCAATCACCATGACATCGCCAGCCAATGGCGCGAGCACGATTTCTCCGGTGCACGTGATGGCACAAGCCAATCCGAATGGGGTCGCACCGATTGCGCAGATCCAGGTTTATCTGGATGGACAAGTTGCCTATCAGGCAAAGTCAAACACCGTTGATACCTACGTCAATGCAGCGGCGGGACCACACACGATTGTGGTGAAGGCGTGGGACAGCGCTGGTGGCCAGATGACGCAACAGGCCGTGGTCAACGGAACCGGCACGGGAATTTTTGTCGGAACACCAGGCCCGGGCGCGACCGTGAATGGAGCAACACAGGTGACCGCGTCGGCTGCATCGGCCTCGTCGATCACGGCGATGCAGGTCTATGACAACGGCACGAGCATTTATCAGACGCAAGGCGGCAGCATCAACACTTCGGTGAATCTGGCTCCTGGTGGGCACTACCTGGTGATCAATGCGTGGGATGCGTCGGGTGCGGTCTATACGTTTCCGCTGAACCTGTCGGCGCCGGCGCAGGCGATCGCGCAGGCCACGGCTCCGGTCACGGCCGCGAGCCAGGTGGAGATTCCATCGAATGCAACCACGATTGCGAATATCGATCAGATGCCGGGATGGCAGTCATGCAATGCATGCGCCGGAGCTGGCGGCAGCGGTCCGCAAGATCCGTATTCGATGACGCAGGGCGTTGCGAATCCGGCGATGGACGGAGCATCGGCTACGTACTGGCTTGGCGGCACGGTGCCATTCGGCGACGCGCTGTGGTGGAACCAGCTTGCTCCGAATCCTAATGCCAGCCATTTTGTGTATGACCTCTACTTCTGGGTTTCGAATCCAGCGGTGGCGCAGGGACTCGAGTTTGACGTGAACCAATCCGCGGGCGGGATGAAGTATATCTTCGGCACTGAGTGCGACGCGCGCACGAATGGCGGCTGGCGCATATGGGACACCGCTCACGCGGGATGGGTGTCGACGGGCGCAACGTGCACGGTGCAGCCGAATGCATGGAATCATTTGACATGGCAGGTCGAGCGAGTGGGGAATCAGACGCACTTCATCGCTGTAACTTTGAATGGAACTCAGCAGACGATCGACAAGTACTTCAATGCGGAGAATGTGAATGCGCAGGAGATTAACGTTGCGTTCCAGTTGGATGGAGATGAGCACCAGGATGCGCTGCAGGCCTGGCTGGACAAAGTGACGCTGTACTACTGGTGAGATCGGGTTCGAGAATCCTCCTGATGGGCGCAGGCGACTGCGCCCCTTTTTCTGACTGGCTACAATGCAGATCCCTCGCTCGCTACACTCGCTCGTGATGACAATCGACTTTTGTGGCGATCGCGGCACTGCGCGTTGTGGAGGTTCTGTTTTAGTCTGGGGTTCTCGGAAAGGCCTGGAGGCATGAGTCGCACGGACGCATCGTGTAAACTCGATGTGAATGTCCGCGATCATCGAAGTTCAAAATGTCAGCAAGTCGTATCACATAGGAAAGATAGATGTTCCGGCGCTTCGTAATGTGTCGTTCGTGGTGGGGCGCGGAGAATTTGTCGCAGTGCTGGGGCCTTCCGGCAGCGGCAAATCGACGCTGTTTTACGTGCTCGGCGGCTTGACGCACGCCGATACGGGTCGCGTGCTGGTGGATGGCGCGGATTTCAGCGCCATGTCCGATGCGGAGCGCACGAAGCTGCGGAAAACCAAGATTGGATTTGTGTTCCAGAAATTTAACCTGTTGCCGACGCTCGACGCACAGACCAATATTAAGATCGCGCAGAATATTGCGGGCAACAAGAATGACGATCCGGAATATCTGCGGAAGATCACTGAGCTGCTGGGGATTTCGAAGCGAATGGTTCATCGTCCGGCAGAACTTTCAGGCGGCGAACAACAGCGCGTGGCACTGGCGCGCGCGCTGATCAACAAGCCTGCGATCGTGCTCGCCGACGAACCTACGGGCAATCTCGATACGAAGAATTCCGATGCGGTGCTGAGCCTGCTTCGACAATCCAATAAAGATCTTGGGCAGACGGTGCTGATGATCACACACAATCCTGAGGCTGCGGCGTATGCAGATCGTGCGATTCACATGCGTGATGGCGAGATTGTGGAAATGAGCGCGGTGTAAGACTGGCCTTTTGGTTCAGTCTGGATAGGGCATTCCCGGTTTAGCAATGCGAATCAGGTGATCGCGGAAGGTCGCCTGCCCATTCGCCAGTTTGACCTCAGGCATGTGGCAACTCACGCAATTATTCTTCTGAACTGGACAAGCCTTCGCGGTAGTCTTGCGATTCGCGGCAGGGGTTGCACCCTTAAGCGCGTGGCACGCAAGACACTTTGCGTCATAAGCAGCGGTATCAGTTTCCAGATTCTTGTGCGGATCGTGGCAAGCGATGCAACTGATGCGCGGATCGGTTCCGCTGAAGCATTTACTATTCGCCAATCGATAAGGCTGGAAGCGCACATTGAGTTCGCCCCGCCAAGGGCCGCGAATGACCGTCTCCCAAGTGCGATGACATTGTCCGCAAAAATCAGATAGGTCCTCAGAAGTGAGCTTTCGCAGATCAGGCGGCGCCGTTTCCGTGTCTGTGCCCTGAACGGCTGAAACCATGTGCGAAATTGCCCCTGTATGACAGTGTTGACAGGTGACGCCGGGCACAAGGGAGTCGACGCTCAGCAGCTGTCCGTCGATAACCGCGCCCGTGGAGTGGCAGCCAAAGCAGGCCACTGGTTCGCTGGGCGGAAGCCTTCTCCCGAAGGCTTCGTCGAGAGTTCTTGGATTAATCCCAAAATCACCAATGGTGATTCCGAGCCCGCTAAGAGACGGGTAGAAACTGACGAGACTTTCATAGTAGACGCCCGCTCGCTCAAAGACCCAGGTGCGCGCGCTATTGCCAAATGTCCAGCGGATCGGGAGGGTGATGGTTTGAGTTCCGTCGGTCACGGAATAGGTGCTTTGACCATTGCTAGTTTCCACAACGTAGGTGTAGCCGGATTTCTGAAACGTGAGCCTTGGGTGGGAGCTCAAGACTGGGTCTACCCCCGGCGGTTGCAGCGCGCGTCCCATGGACGTAAGCGGTTGCGTTTGTGCCTGGGAAGAATGACAACGTGCGCAGACGGCTACAATATTTTGCGCCGGTTTTTGCTCGGCAAACGCGACGTTCGCGGCGAGCAAAATGGTCAGAGTAGCAGTGAGTTGTCTAAGGATGCGCAAGCCCGGTAGCACCATTCTGCTTCATTTGCAGGCACAGCATTCGTTCCCGCCGGGCATCGTCATTGCGCCCAGACTTTGAGTATGCCTTTGCCAATGCGATATGAACCTCGAGGTTGCGAGAGTCCAACTTTAAGGCGCGCTGTAAGTACTCGATCCCGGCGGCTGGATTTCCCGTGTCCAGCAACGATCGGCCGAGTATAAGTTGCGAAGCAACTTGTTCTGGCTCGGCTTTGGCAAGGCGCCTTGCGTAAGGCAGCGCTTCGTCTGGTTGTTCTTGCATCAGCAGCGACCACGCAAGCATACCGAGCGCAGTCGTATTGTCAGGTGCTATCTCCAACTCCTTCTTGAATTGAGGCACGGCTGCGTCGGGACCGAAGGCCAGCAGCAAATTGCCATAGAGGAAGTGCGTATTTCGCGCGGCGGGAAAGGTCTGGAACAAATCACTGAAGGCTTGCTGAGCCGCCGGTTGATCTCCTTGCATAAACTTGAAGGTCGCATCGCCCACAGCAGTCAAGAGCGCTTGCTGATCGGCACTTACGTCCTTGGGCAGGAGTGGAATGCGAAGCCCCGCGAGTCCAATAGCGACCAGCAGCTCCGGACTGGACAAATTGTGTTCAGCGAATGGCGAATAAGCTTGTAACGCCTCTGGGAAGCGCCCCAATCGAGTCAGCAGCATGGCTTTGTGATAACGCAGGATCTGTTCCTGGCGTGCATCGCCGGCCGCGCCCGACGCAAGGCCTTTTTGTATGTCCGCGAGCGATCCGGGGTAGCTGCCCATTTCAAACTCGCAAAGTCCGCGGAGGGCCTGGGCCGGCGCCGCGGTGGGATCTAAAGCGAGCAGGTGTGAAAAAGAGTCAGTTGCAGATGCATACGTGCCGGATCCGTATTGCGCCAATCCCAGGGACCACCAGCCGTCTTCCCAATTAGGGTTAAGTTGCAGGGCTTGAGTGTAAAGCTCAATCGCACGGGGAGTATCTTCCGCATCGCGGGCGGCAGTCGCTTCGGCCGCAATTTCGTCGAAACTCGACGAGCCATTCTGGGCGGCGAGATTGCTGGATGAAATGAAAAAAACAAGCAGGAGGAAATACGCTGAAGCCAGGGTTCTGCTCTTGGTCAGATGCCAGGACTGTTTCATGACGACAAGCGGACCGCAATCTTAGCATGCGAATTTATGGTCCTGTGGAGCTTTTTGTAGCGCGTGCCGGGGCCGACGTTAGCTGGAACCAACTGCGGACTTGATTGCGCCTGCTGCGCGGGGTGAGCCTGGGCTATCGCGATGGTCCTGAGGGCGGTTGCTTCCGTTGCGCGGCTTTGGCTTGGGCCAATTGCTGCGCTTGTGCGTACGCGGCTTCTGATTCTGCTTGCATGCCTTTTGCGGCGTAAGCATTGGCCAGCCAGAGCGCCGGCTCAGGCTCATTGGGGACGAGTTTCGCGGCTTGCTGGAATGCGCTGATTGCTTCGTCGTAATTCCTGGAACTCATCGCAGTAAGACCGAGTGTGAACCAGTAGTCGGGAGCGACGGGACGCAATTGCGCGGCGCGTTTCAGCGCGGGAATGGCTTGGTCGGGACGATTCAAGCGCTGCAGCGTCAGACCGAGGTCGTACCAACTGCTTGCGTCCGTGGGTGCAAGGTCGGTGGCTTTGGTAAATGCCTGCGCCGCATCGGGCCAGCGGTTCTGGCGGACATAGAGGCGGCCCAGGGCGTTCCAGGCGCGAGCTTGCTTCGGCTGCAATTCGAGGACACGCTTGAACTCGGCTTCAGCCTGTTCCGGCTGATTCATGCGCGCGAGCACATTCGCGCGAATGAAATGAACTTCGGCGCTACCCGGTTTCTCGCGTACGGCTTGATCGACGTAAGGCAGTGCTGCGTCTGGCTTTTCGGAGGCGAGAGCCGACTCAGCCTTTTCCAGAGGAACGACATAGTGGGCAACGCGCTGAAGAACGAAACCGGCCGCAAGGAGCACGACGGCCGAGATCGCAAACGCGACGCGCTGAAAGCGGCGTGCCTGCTCGGTGCGCTCCAGGTGACGTCCGATGATGGTGCCGAGGATGAGTCCGGAGACCAAGCCTCCAATGTGAGCGCCATTATCGATGCCGGGTTTGAAGTAGCCGTAAGCGAGGACCGCGATTGCAGACGCGACCAGGCTGGTAAGGATCGGCCGCGAGACATGGCGAGGGATGCGGACTTTATCGAAATACAGTGTCGCGATAAGCGCGCCAATGATGCCGAAGATGGCGCCCGACGCTCCCGCGCTGGTGACGGCTGGATTCCATAGAAGACTGGCGAGGCTGCCCGACAGACCGCAGACGAAGTACATCAGTACGAAATTCAGGCGGCCGTAGACGGCTTCCGCGAGCGGTCCCACGTTCAGCAGAGCCCACATGTTGAGCAGCAGGTGAACGATGCCGATGTGCAAGAACATGCAGGTGAGCAGCCGCCACCATTGGTGATCGAGAGTGTATGGTCCGAAATTTGCTCCCCAGCGAAGGATCTGATCGACGGTGGGATCGGTGGGCGAGACGCCGCGAAGCACCATCGCAAGAAATACAAGGACGTTGGCGCCAATGAGAACGCCGGTGATCGACGATAGTGCGTGCCGCACATATTCCCAGAATTGCCGGCGCTGGGCGGCCTCGCGCGCTCGGTGGACGCACGCTGGACAGGGAGCTCCCGCAAACTGTTCGGGGACTTCTTGCCCACATTGCATGCACGTTGCCATTAGAGCGGACCGGCCGAATAATCTCCAGCCGCTGGCGTGCGCACGGTGAGGACGGGGCAGGCTGCGGCGGTAACCACGTTCCAGGCTGTCGCTCCGCGCAGGCGCCGCGAGAACCCTGCTGATTGGCGAATGCCGAGGACTATTAAATCCGCTTTGTGCTCGGCGGCGGTTTCGAGAATGCGCTCGGCAAAGTTGCCGAACTCAACCAGCACTTCAGGTTCGGAGTCCAGGCCCGCGTTTGCGGGCACAAGCTCGCGCAGGCGGCGCTTGTTGCTTTCGATCAGATCTGTGGTCTGGCTGGGCGATGGCGGACACTCGTCGCAGACGTTGAGCAGAACTAGCGAGGCGTGGAGGCGTTGGGCCATCCAGATGGCGCGTGCGCCGGCGTTGAGCGAATGATGGCTGAATCCGGTGCAGAACAGAATTTTGCGTGGTCCAGTGGCTGGAATTTCTTTGCGTGCGCGCGGGCCTACGGACAGAACCGCGCAGGGTGCCTGTCGGAAAATGTTTTCTGCGGTGGAACCAAGCAGCAGTTTGCCAATGGAGCGGTGGCCGCGAGTGCCTAATACGAGCAGGTCGACGTGCTCACTTGCGATCAGGGCAGAGAGCCGGTCCCAGACATCGCCGCGCTCGATGCGAATCTCGTAGTTCACTCCGTCCAACCGGCCTGCGATGAATTGCTCGGTAACGAGGCTCTGTGCTTCGCGCCAGGCATCATCGAGAGCGCGCTTCTGCGCATCATTGGAGATCAGCTGATAGCTCTCGGTGACGACATTCGTGATGAGGACGCGCGAACCATTTCGTTTCGCGATTGCAAGTGCATAGAGTAGTGCGGTCTCGGATGCGGGTGAGAAGTCCGTCGAGACGAGAATGGTTTTGAGCTCCGAGATGGAAGACGGGTCGAGCGTCAGCATGTAGCTATCCGGGAAAACGGGAGTAGGTTGCGCCGGGAGTTCATTCTTGAACATAACATCCACCGCAAAGCCGCTCAAGTATTGGTGGTTATGCCATCAATACGGGATCGCCCGAAAAAGCACCTGCAGTAAACGCCGGATCATCTTAATAAGCAGGACATCGGCAGCTGAGAGGAGAATTTATGGATCGCTCCCAAGACTCCGCTCCCAGACTACTGATCATTGGGGCAGGCTTTGCCGGCCTGAAAGCAGCGGCAGAAGCGGCGAAACACAACCTAGCCATCACGGTGGTGGACCGCAGGAATCACCACACATTTCAACCTTTGCTTTACCAGGTTGCGACGGCTGGATTGTCGCCGGGGGAAATTGCAGGGCCGATTCGCGGGGTTCTGCGGAAATATTCGAATATCGAAGTGCTGTTGGGAGAAGTCGACAGCTTCGATCTGGCGCACAAGAAGGTTGGGCTGCGCGATGGCAGTGAGTTGGCTTACGACTACGTGATTGTGGCTTCCGGCGCGACCCACTCGTACTTCGGACACGATGAGTGGCAAGAGCTTGCGCCCGGATTGAAGACCATCGAGGATGCGACCGAGATTCGGCGCCGTGTTCTGCTGGCGTTTGAATTGGCGGAGCGCCAGGCCCACATCAGCGGTCACTCTGAACCGGTGCACTTCGTGGTGGTCGGCGGCGGTCCCACCGGAGTTGAACTCGCAGGAACGTTGGCGGAAGTAGCACGCAAGGCGCTCGCTCAGAACTTCCGGCATATCGATCCGACAGCAACGAGGATTCTCCTGCTGGAAGGTGGACCACGAGTTCTACCCGTGTATCCGCCCGATCTTTCCAGAAGCGCACAGGAACAACTCGAGCGGCTGGGAGTGCAGGTCCGAACCGGCGCGCAGGTGACTGCGGTAGAGCCGGGACAGGTTCGTGTAGGCGAAGAAATCCTGCCGGCGTCGGTAACGTTGTGGGCGGCAGGCGTGCGAGCTTCGAGTTTGGGAAGGAAACTTGGAGTGGAAATCGATCGCGCCGGGCGCGTAGTGGTGTCGCCTGACCTGAGCGTGCCTGGACATCCGGAAGTGTTCGTGGTCGGAGACCTGGCAAATCTGAAAGATCCAAAAACCGGAAACCTGCTTCCTGGAGTTGCGCCCGTCGCAATGCAGGAAGGGCGCCACGCGGCGAAGAATATTGGGCTGGATTTGAAATCGAAACCGCGTGAGCCTTTTCACTACCTCGACAAAGGCACGATGGCTACGATCGGGCGTGCGGCTGCGATCGCGCAGATCGGCAAGTTGCACGTCAGCGGGTTCATCGCCTGGATGATGTGGCTGTTTGTTCACATCATGTACCTGGTCGGCTTCAGGAATCGCGTGTTGGTCATGCTGGAATGGGGATGGTCATACTTGACCTATCAAAGGTCGGCGCGGTTGATTACAGGATCAACTTATCTGCCCGGATGGAATGCTCAGCAGCACGAACACGAGTCGGATGAGTTGAGCGTAGAGCAGGAGCATGAGCGGGCGAAGCTAGCGTGATCGACGTTCCCACACATCCAACTGCGGGATGTGTGGGGCACCCGCTAGTACGTTCCGACAAGTACGTTCCCACGAGAACTTCCCACGAGTGCGTTCCCACAGGATGTGTGGGGCACCTATATTCACTCGGGACGCGATAGATCGCGGTACGTCTTCAAGATCAACTCGACAGAGACAACTCCGAGTAGCTGACGGGGATCGGCGCGGTGCACGACGGGCAGCAGCGGCAAGGATCCGAAGCGGCGCAATGCCGATTCGAGAGTGAGATCAGGATGAAGGATGGGCACGAGCTTGTCTTCGACGAGGGACGCCGTCGTCTCGGACCCGTGATGATTCGCACTCGCCTGCAAGTCGTGAAGACCAATCTCGGCCCATAGGCCGTTGCGATTCCTTACCAGCAGTACAGGCTCTGGGGCGCGGGCAACGCGCGCGGCAGCCTCGGATTGCAATTCATCAAATTCCAGCACTGGCGCAGCGTAGGGCCGCAGCACATCTTCCACACGCAACACCTGGCCTTCACGTTCTTCTTCCATCGACGGCAGTTCAAGGCCGTCCTGGCGCGTGAGAATGTCGAAGATCGGCACAGGCTGGAAGCTGCGCGAGATCAGATAAGCAATGGTATTGCCGACAATCACCGGCAAAATAATGGAGTAGTTGCCACTGACTTCGAGGACCATGAAGACAGAGGTAAGGGGAGCGCGCAGGAATCCCGCGAAGAGGACTCCCATGCCAACAAGCGCGTAGGTTGCAGTGGAACCAGTAATGTGCGGCACCAGAATGTGTTCGACGGCGCCGATGAAGGCTCCGAGCATGGCTCCCACGAATAGGGTGGGAGCGAACATTCCGCCAGGAGTTCCGCTGACGAACGAGAGCGTGGTGGCAATGATCTTCAGGCCCGCGAGAATGCCCAGCATTTCCCACGTGAATTGATTGTGGATTGCCTGGTCGATGTACTCGTATCCGGCGCCCATCACCTGTGGTGCTCCGAAGAATCCGATCAGGCCGATGATCAGGCCGGCAATGGCGGGCTGAAAGTACTGCGTCCAGCGCGGCAGATCTTTCAGACGAGGCCGGAGAATCTCGATGAGCTTGGAAAACACGATGGAAGCGAGACCACCGAAGATACCGAGCACGGCGTATGCGATCAATTCAGTGGGATGGACGAAAGCGACCGGCGGCACACGGAACATAGGCTCCGCGCCGAGGAACCAGCGCGCTACTACAACACTTGAGACAGCAGAAAGAACGACAGAGCCGAGAATGCCCACGCTCCAGCGGCCAATCACTTCTTCAATCACGAACAACACGGCGGAGATGGGAGCGTTGAAGGCTGCTGCCAATCCAGCGGCCGCGCCGATGGGAGCAATCAGGCGCAACTTCTCGCGCGAGAGTCGAAGGCGGCGTCCAAGGGCCGAGGCCAGCGATGCGCCGATCTGCAACGACGGATCTTCAGGACCGAGAGAGTGGCCCGATCCGATGGCGAGTGCGGACAGAAGGAACTTGCCGATCGCAGTACGAAACGGAATATACCCGTCGTAAATGTAGAGCGCCGCTTTGGTCTGGTTGACACCGCTGCCGCGCACGCTGGGGAAGACATGCAGGACGAAGAAGGCGATTATCAGTCCAGCGATCGCGGGAGCGAGAATGAGGCGCGGGCCGGTGACGTTCAGGCCGGAGCCGAGGATGAGGATGCGAGTCCACTCGATGGAGATGCGGAAGCAGACAACGGCGAGGCCGGAAAACACTCCGATGAAGATGGAGAGAATGAGGAAGAAACGCTCTTCGAAAAATGCGGCTTCACGAAGTTCGACTTCCACCGGGGTGGATTCACCCGGGGTGGGCGAGGCTCCGGCGGTGGCCTCCTGCTCCTGAACTTTTGAACTTTGGATCGGAGTGTCCATCAGCGTTCGACCTCCGAGCCATAGTTCGCGAGTTGCAACAGAGCCCAATCAAGGCCGGTAGGAGGTCCACAACTCTTGTCGGTTGCCTGTTCGATGCGGGAGACCAAATCCACAGCGTTTTCGAGAAGATCAGAGTTAAGCGAAAGCGAATGTGCATTCATGCTCGGACGAAAGTTATTCCACTCGGTTGCCAGCGGCGCCAGATCCTGAGCCGCTTTGTTGGTATTCGTAGAACCGGCACTGGCGTTGACATCGGCAGCGTCGGAGATCTTTTTGGCGGTCGGCGTCGACGAGAGCGATACGGGCGCGCCACATTGTTGGAGTCTGATACCAGCCTGGTTGAAGGCAGTCTGAGCGCGTTGAACGCGCTGTGCGCGAGGCAAGTGGCGTTCAAGCGGGTCGGAAGCCAGCACGAGATCCGTCTGCTCCAGCAAGGTGATCAGTGCAGAGTCATCGGGACTCTCGTGGAGTGCGGCGTTCAGATGCTGTTTCGCGCGCCGAAACTTGCCGGAGGCAAAAGCCGCCCGCGCTGCACCAGAGAGCGCGGCGAAAGAGTGAGGATCATTCTTCAGCACCATTTCGTATTGGTTAAGGGCATTACCGGAATCGCCGGTGCGAGCGAATAGATCTGCTGCCGTGGTGCGCATTTGCGGATTGTCAGGAGGGATGCTGGCGGCGAGCGAGGTGATCTCCGCATAGGCGGAGGAAGTCTGGTTCTGCTCAAGGAGAAAGCGAATCAGCTCGAGCCGGGTCTCGAGGCGGTGCTCGAGGGCATCGCTATCCCAGACGCCGAAAATGGCGCTGTGGTAGTAGCGCACCGCGTCAGTTGTATTGTGCTGTTGGGCAGCGATGCGCGCTAATTCCAAATTGATGTTGCCGCTTCCCGGACGTTCTTCCCACAAATTCAACAGGTAAGCCTTGGCCTGATCCGTATAGTTCGCCTGGGCTAATGCTTCGGCGAGGCGAAGGCGGTACAAGTCGCTGTCTTTGTAAAAAAGCGCCGAGCGGAGATCGGCGACGGCCGTTTGCGGCTGCGAAGCATTGAGGGCCTGCTGTCCGGCGTTGAACCAGCGCCTGGCGAGCGCGTCGCGCCGTCGCTCAAAAGTGCGGGTCAAGAGCCAGGCAACTACAAAGAGAACCACTCCCACGGCAACCAGCGAGATGATAATCGTGGCTTCCCGCCGCCAGCGCATGATCGCGGGTTGGCAGTAGGTACAGACTGCACTCCCAGGTGGTAACGCTCGCCCACATCGTCCGCATTGTCGTTCAGTCATCCCACATCATCATAAACGGTAGCCAAGCGAAAGTTGGCGAGAGCTCTTGCACGAACTGGTGCGTGACCGTGGAACCGTGAACGGAGATCGGACGTAGTAAACGAAAGGCGGAGGGAACGTGTGTCGATTTGATCGCCTCCTGGTCGCCATTGGTAAAGAGGAGTTGTCATGAGGTAAGTTAGGAAAGTGTTCGAAGCGATCTGGCGAGTGGTGCGCAAAATCCCGAAGGGCGAAGTTGCTACCTATGGCTCCGTTGCAAAGGCAGCCGGTTTTCCTGGAGCGGCGCGACAGGTGGTGTGGGCGTTACGCGCGACTTCCGGCCTGCCGTGGCATAGAGTTGTGGGAGCGGGTGGACGCATTCGCTTGCCTGGCGCAAGCGGCCTAGAACAACGCATGAAATTGGAGTTCGAGGGCGTACGCTTCGCGGGTGCACGCGTCGCAATGGCCGAACACGAATTCGAATTTATTAAACAAAAGAAGAAGAGCGCGAGACCTTCCGCAAAGCGCTCAAAACCCAGGCGCGTACCGCGCGGATGACATTTGTCAGGTCCGCGCGATGATGAAACGCACTAACCATCTTTGCTGGGCATAGTCGAGAATGCGATGTGTAGCCGGTTCCAGAAAACGGAAGTTACTGGGCGTTTCTTTCTTGACAAAATGTAAATGTGAATTCACATTTACGTATGGAGCGGCCGGAGATGATCCGGGTTCGTTCTGGAATCAGGGCAGCCGCTATGACGCTTACACAATTTGTAGTGAAGCAGTCGTTTCGGAATAAGCGCCGAACGGCGATGACGATTATTAGCATCGGCGTTTCGCTGCTGCTGCTCACCTTGATGATGACGGTGTGGCGCGCGTTCTACATCGACCAGGGAGCTCCCGAGACAGCTCTGCGCCTGATGACACGTCATCGAGTTTCGCTGGCGTTCTTCCTTCCCGGCTCCTATCGAAACAAGATTCGCAGCGTTCCGGGCGTGGTGAATGTAGTGCCGATGTCGTGGTTCGGCGGGCAATACAAAGACGATAAGCCGGAGAATTTCTTTGCGCAGTTCGGAACCGATCCTGAGGAAGCGGTGAAGGTCTATGGCGAGTGGCATCTTCCGCCGGAGCAGGAGCAAGCGTGGATACGCGACCGCGCGGGTGCGCTGGTTGGGCGAAAACTGGCAGAGAAACACGGCTGGAAGCTCGGCGACAAGATCATTCTGAACGGCACGATCTTTCCGGTGAATCTGAACCTGACGGTTCGCGCCATCACTGACGCGGAGGACTCCGCCGAAGCGCTCTACTTCGATTACACGTATGTGGAAGAAGCGGTGAATTGGGCCAAGGGCCAGGATGGAATGTTCGCGATCCGCGTGGATTCAGCCGAGGATGTTCCCGTGGTTGCGAAGTCGATCGACAACATGTTCCGCAACTCGCCGACTCCGACAAAGACGGAGTCCGAAAAGGCGTTTCAGCTGGGATTCATCGCGATGATGGGAAACGTGAAGGCGTTCATCCTCGGAATTTCGATGGCGGTGGTGTTTGCGATCCTGCTGGTGTCGGGGAACACGATGGCGATGTCGATCCGCGAGCGCATTCGCGAGGTCGCGGTGCTGAAGACCATGGGCTTCACACGTCGTGATGTGTTGGTCCTGTTTGTCGGAGAAGGCGTGGCGGTCTCGCTGATTGGAGGACTGGCAGGAGTGGCTCTAGCGAATGTGCTGGTACAGGGAGTGGCAAACTCTCCGGCGGGAGGCATGCTGCAAGGATTGACGGTTACGTTTCCGACGCTCCTGGTCGCGCTGGCGGTGGCCGCGTTCGTCGGACTGGTGAGTGCGTTTATCCCGGCGTATCGTGCTTCGGATTTGAGCATTGCAGAAGGGCTAAGGCACCTGGGTTAGAGAATGGCAATTCCGATCACATATAACGTGCGCAATCTGCGGATGCGCCTTGGCGCAACGGTGATGACCGCGTTGGGAATCGCGCTCACGGTCGCGATTGCCATCTTCATCATGGCATTGCTCGCAGGATTGAAGCAGGCGTTCACGGCGACGGGCGATCCGATGAACGTGATGGCTCTGCGCAAGGGATCAGACACGGAGTTGACGAGCGTGATCGACCGTCCGACGTTGCCGGTGATCAAGTTCCTGTCAGGCGTTGCCAAGGATGAAACCGGGCAGCCGCTAGCTTCAGGCGAAATGATTGTGCTGATCGTGTTACCGCGAAAAGACGGGACGGGCGAGGTGAATGTAACGGTACGCGGCATGTCTCCGATCGGATTCAAGCTTCGTCCCGACATTGGATTGGCGGAAGGGCGGTGGTTCCAGCCCGGCCAGCGCGAAGTGGTGGTGAGCCGTTCGGTGAATCAACGATTCGCCCACGCCAAGATTGGCGACAAACTGCACTTCGGCAAAGGTGATTGGGATGTAGTCGGAATTTTCGACAGCCGCGGTGGAAGCGCCCACGATTCCGAAATATGGGGCGACGTAAACCTGATGGCGACGGACTTCGATCGTCCGATCTATAACTCGATCCTGATTCGCGCGATCGACGCCAATTCGGCGGATGCGCTGGTGAAACGCATGAGCGATGACCAGCGATTGAAGCTCGATGGGATGCACGAGTCGGCATACTACGCGAAACAGACACGCTCCGGCGCGCCGATCAAATTTATCGGCACCATGATTGCAATCATCATGGCGATTGGTTCGTGTTTCGCGGCGATGAACACGATGTATGCGTCGGTGGCATTCCGTTCGCGTGAGATCGCCACGCTGCGCATCTTAGGATTTTCGCGGCCCAGCATACTCACGTGCTTCGTGCTGGAGTCGCTGCTGATTTCGCTGATTGGAGGCATTGCCGCAGTTCTGATGATGCTGCCGTTCAATGGCTTGACTACGGGAACATCGAACTCAGCAACATTCAGCGAAGTGATTTTCCAGATGCGGATTACGGCGGACGTGGTGATTTCAGCGCTGATTTTTGCTGCGGTGATGGGTGTGGTCGGCGGATTAGCCCCGGCGTGGCACGCGTCGCGACAGAGCATTTTGGCGGCTTTGCGAGATTAGGTGGCTCGAGAATTGTTGAGCTGACAGAGAGAAGAAAATGGCAACGAAACTGGAAGACTTGAAGACGTTGAAGATCGACGACTCGCAGCGGGCTGCTCCAAAAGCGGCGAAGTGGTCGAAGCGGTACATCATTGCGGGAGTTGCGGTGATCCTCGTGCTTGGTTTGCTTGCGATGAGCCGCGGCTCGTCGGGCGGCACGGAGGTTCCGGTAGTGCGCGCAACGCCAGTAAACGGCGATCTGGGCACGGTATTGTCAGCGTCCGGGTACATCGTGGCGCATCACAAGATCACCGTGAACTCCAAGGTCACGGGCCGTGTTGCCTGGATCGGTGTGGAGAAGGGCGACAAGGTAAAGGAAGGGCAGGTGCTCGTCCGCCTGGAGGATCAGGAATTTCGCGCGAACGTGGAAGCGGCTCGCGGCGCGGTGGAGAGCGCCAAAGCGCGGCTGGCAGCGTTGGTGAACGGCTCGCGCCCACAAGAAATTCAGAAGGCGAATCACGATCTCGACGAAGCCCGTGCAACGCTGACGAACGACAAGATCAATATGGAACGCACGCAAAAACTATTTACGGATGGCGTCTACTCAAAGTCGCAGCTCGACGATGCGCTGTCGAAATACGAGGCATCGGTGCAGCGGGTGAGCTCGCTCGATCAGACTTACAACATGGCGAAAGTTGGACCGCGGCAAGAAGATATCGACAAGGCTCGCGGCGACCTGGAACAAGCGGAAGGCCAGTTGGCCTTCGCACAGTCGCAACTGGAGGCGACGCAGATTCGCGCTCCGGTGACGGGAACGATCCTCGAGCGCACGGCAGAAAAGGGTGAACTGGTAACGGCGCAGTTTGCCAGCACCGCTGAGGGTGGCCCACAGGGCTCAGTGGTGGCGATTGCCGATCTGAATGACATCCAGGTTGAACTCGATATTGCGCAGGATGATTTTGCGAAGCTGGGGCCACACATGGCCGGAGTCATCACTACGGATGCTTATCCGGATCGCAAGTATCACGGCGAGATTGCCGAGATCTCACCGGAAGCGAATCGCCAGAAGGCGACCGTGCAGGTGAAGGTGCAAATCAAGAATCCCGACGACTTTTTGCGTCCGGACATGAATGCCAACGTGCAGTTTCTGGCGGATCAGAAGCCCGGCCAGGAAGTTCATGGGGCGTTGGTGCCGATCACCGCGGTTCGTAGTGCGGGTGCGAAGAAAACCGTGTTCCTGGTGCAGAACGACAAGGCCGTGGCGCGCGACGTGAAGGTGCTGGCAACACACAGCGACGGCTATGTAGTCGACAACCTGAGCGGCGGCGAGACGGTGATTGCGGAACTTCCGGCTGAGTTGAAAGACGGTAGCCGTGTTCGCGTGAAGAAGTAGGATCGAGATGGCGACGACCGAAATGATGCAGGAGACCGCAGTCAGGACCAAGGTGGTCGAGGCGATTCACATCAGTAAGATCTTTCGCCGCGACGAGTTCGAGGTGCGCGCGCTGGACGACGTCTCCATCGATTTCTTTGAAAGCGACTTTGTTGCGCTGATGGGGCCTTCTGGTTCAGGCAAGACAAGCTTGCTGAACATGATTGCGGCGATAGACCGGCCCACACACGGCGAAATGCGCGTGCTCGGAGAGGACATCTTCGCATTCAACGATCAGGAAGCCGCGCAGTGGCGCAATCGCGTAATCGGCTACATCTTCCAGACGTTCAACTTGATCCCCGTCCTCACGGCAGCAGAGAACGTGGAACTGCCGCTGCTCCTCACGAAATTGAACAAGCAGGAACGTCGTGCGCACGTGGAAACTGCACTCAAACTGGTTGGACTCGCCGATCGCATGACACATTTGCCAAAGCAACTCTCCGGCGGACAAGAGCAACGCGTAGCGATCGCGCGGTCGATTGTGACCGATCCGAAGATCGTGCTCGCGGATGAGCCTACCGGTGACCTCGACAGTCATTCCGCGACAGATGTGCTGGAAATCCTGAAGATGTTGAATGAGGATTTCGGCAAAACGATCGTGATGGTGACTCACGATCCGCACGCGGCGTCGTACGCGCATGTGACACGGCACCTGGAAAAGGGAATGCTGCTGCCGCTGTAAACCGAGACAAGGTTTCACCGCAGAGGACGCAGAGGATCACAGGGGAAAATAGCTAGATCCTGTCTTTGTGAACGTTTGTATCTTCGGTGGTTAGTTTCTATTCTTTGCGCTTAGATCTCTGCGTCCTTCGAGTCCTCTGCGGTGCAAGATCGCAGCGTTGAATCGTTTCAACCTTGCGGTCCGATGCCGTTCTGAGGCAATATGACCCGGACTCAATCCCTAACCGCGCAACCCGAGGAACATGGCGACAACGAGCACTCCCGCAACCGGAACTTCCTCTGCACCGAGCCTGAGACGGACCCTGGGCCTATGGGACCTGATCATTATTGGCATTGTCATCATTCAGCCCATCGCACCCATGGGCATTTATGGCGTGATTAGCAATAAGGCCGCCGGCCACGTGGTGACTACGATCCTGATCGCCATGGTGGCGATGCTGTTCACCGCGATTAGTTACGGCAAGATGGCGCGGGCGTATCCCAGCGCCGGGTCGGCGTATACCTACGTAGGGAAGGAAATCCACCCTGGGCTCGGCTATCTGACCGGCTGGGCGATGGTGATGGATTACATCCTGAACCCGTTGATCTGTACGGCAATCTGCAGCAAGTTGACGCAGAATATTCTGCCGGGGATTCCTTACTACGTGTTGGCAGTCGTCTTTGCCGTGTTTTTTACGCTAATGAACCTGCGCGGCATCAAGACTTCGGCGCGAATTAACGACGTAATGGCGGCAGGGATGACGATCGTGGTGGTCATCTTCTTCGTCTTCGTGATTCGCTTCGTGTGGGGATTGCACGAGTATGGCGCCGGATTCTTTACTCAGCCCTTCTATAACCCTGCGACATTCAGTTGGGGCGGAGTGTTCCGCGGCACGTCGATCGCGGTTCTCACCTATATCGGATTCGATGGAATATCGACCCTGTCGGAGGAAGTAGAGAATCCACGGCGCAACATCATGCTGGCCACCGTGCTGGTGTGCGTGATCACCGGGGTGCTGGCATCCCTCGAGGTGTATGCGGCGCAACTGGTATGGGGCTCGAAGCCATTTCCGGCGGATCAAGTCGAGTCGGCATTCCCCCTGGTGGCGAGACAGGCTGGCGGATTCTTCCTCTTTCAACTACTGAATTTCACCATCCTGATCGCCAACGTCGGTTCGGGGATGGGCGCGCAACTGGCCGCGGGAAGATTGCTTTACGGCATGGGCCGCAATGACGCTCTTCCGAAGAAGTTCTTTGGCGCCATTGAACCCAAGCGGCGCATACCGCAGAACAACATCATCGCAGTCGGAGCATTTGCGCTTGCGGGCGCGATTCTTCTGGAAGTGTTCGCACGGCAACTCGGCGGGGGCGCGTACGAGACGGGCGCGCAAGCCTTGAATTTTGGCGCGTTCATCGCCTTCATGGGAGTAAATGCGGCGTCGTTCGCCCATTACTTCCTGCGCGCGGGGGAGAGAACCGCAGCCAGTCTGCTGGTGCCGGTGCTGGGATTCTTGATCTGCGCGTTCATTTGGTGGAATCTGAGTCCGACAGCGAAAATTGTGGGTACGGTCTGGATTGGCGCCGGCATTGCTTACGGCGCGTGGAAGACCAAGGGGTTCAAGCAGTCCGTTGAGTTCGAAGCGGCGGAATAGAGCCGTGGGAGCGGGGAATCGTGCGGGACTTCACAACAACATGTGATCCGCGTCACACGCACCTGTGAAGTACTCGGTTATCGTGAACTCACCTTAGGAACAGGTGGTTTGCGATGCAAACTAGCGAGTCGGTTCTCCAACAGCGGCTTCGAACTCTCAAGGAATTGCAGGCTTCTGCAACGGACTTGTTGTTCTCAGGCAGGCTCTCGAAAGAAGAGCTGAATGACGTCCTGGAAATGATTCCGCAAATACAGTTGGAGGCGGTACAGGTTGAGACCGCTTTGAATCGTACCCGGCACTTGCATGTAGCCGGCTGACTAGGGCCTGCTTCATACCCTTAATAACCAGGCTCCTGATGAAAAAGCCCGGCACTTCCGCCGGGCATTTTTATTGGCCGAACCGACGAACTCCGTGTGGCTTATTCGGCCGCCCAGCATACCTTTACAAATCCAGAGCTGATTTTGACGTGAATCCGAACCTGTATTAATCTGCCCCTACACTGAGAAAGGAGGTGGTCCAGTGTCGACAAATTCAGACAGTCATAGTTACAGCCACAGTGAGGTGCTTGAGGTCTAGGGCGTTTCGCTCTAAATCCTCTCCTGGCTTCCGGTGTGACAGCCACCCGATTGGTGAGTGGCGCGACAGTGTCAGGCGGCGTTCCAATGGCGATGCTGCTGGAATCGGAAGTACTTGGCGGGGGGTCAACGTTAGGGTGACCCGCCTCAGGCCAATTTAAACAGGCTACCGGACGGCCCATGATCGGTCACGATCGTGGGCCGTTGCATTTTTGCGCTAAACACGGCCAGGCGCACGCAGCAATCGCACGGGCAATGTCAGGATTGCCCAGAGAAACTGCAGTACTCCATCGACGGCGATGCCGACGATCCTGAACGGAAGCAGAAGCAGCCACACGAATGGATATGCCACCAGCGCCAACAGCGCCAGCGGCCAGCAGAGCACAAAGAGAATGCACCAAAGAATGAAAGTGAACATGGCAGTAGCTCTGCTTCAGGATACGACTGAAGACAGCCGCCGGTTCCGGAATTCTGCGTGGATCAGAAACGTGGTTGGAAGTCCTTCGTTGCGTCGGTGTTAGAGATGCAGAAGCCGCTTCCGACGGCGGAGCGGCTCCGGCCGATGGATCATCGCTGAAATCGTTTTCTTAGACTGAACGCCACGACAAGAACTGACGTCCCCAAAAGACTGAGAGACGCAGGCTCAGGCACGCTGCTCGGATGCTTCCTCCAATCGAAATCGACGTCTCTTCTGGATCGGTCGAAATCCGGATAGTCCCGGATCTCGCGATGATGAAACGAGATTTCCTCTTCGGTAATGCAGCTATGTCCTGATTGAAACTCGCATGCGAGAGAGCAGAGTTCCGAAATGAGTCTCGCGTCGGCCATCCAGTTTCCAGGACGGTCACGAGAAAATAACTCAGAATTATTGTTGAATCCCGAGACGCTCAATGTAACAGCGCGGTCGAATTCAGGTTGAGCGGAGGCCAGATCGAGATTGTCCGCCAACACTGGAATCGACACAGATAGAAGCGCTAGTAACATGGCGACGATCGGGAAGCGAAAGACGTGCTTCGCCATAATCAACTCCTGAACAGGCAATGAGTTTGGCGCGGGTGGGTAGGTTTCCCGTGCAACGAGCTGGTAACCAACGAAAGATGCGGATTCACCTCGACCATTTAGGAGTCAGGGGAACCGCACAAGCGTGCGGAGAAACGACGAAGTAGCCCGCAACGGAGGGTGATTGTGCAATCAGATTTCCGAAGCCGCAGGGCAAAATGCATTTCCACATACACAGGAGTGTGCAGAACGTTGCACAGGAACTAAGAAAACAGCTCTCCTGCGGGCTAGATTTCGAGGCGCCTCAGTCTTCTATGGAACTCGTCATTTTGTAGCGTGCAGCTGTTGCGCCAAGTAGTTTCCGAGACCCACTGCCTGGATGGCCGTAAGCTGCGCTTCCAGAAAGTCTGCATGCTTTTCTTCATCCAGCAGGAGGCCTTTGAATAGCTCGCTCGATCCATCGTCCAGAGCTTCCGCGCAGACTTGTATGGCGGTGTTGTAGGTGTGAATGGCGTCGGCTTCATCTTTGAAGTCCGTCTCCAGTTGTTTCTGTACGTTTCCGCCGAGCTGGGGGGTGAGCGCAACATCCACCTTTGGCTGGGAGTCAAAGAATACGATCCGCTCGATCAGACGTTCCGCGTGGTGCATCTCTTCGATGGCGCGCTGCTTCAAGAGTCCGCCGAGCCGTTCGTAGCCCTGGCTCTGAAGCGTTTCCGCTTGCACCATGTATTGGACGATAGCCGTAAGTTCGGAACTCAATGCGGCGTTCAACTGCTCAATCACCTTCTGGTTGCCCTTCATGCGTCCTCCCGAATCCACCATAGTGACGCGATAGGAGGGTCGAGTGCTGTGACGGCCGGCACAACCGTGAAGGCTGGTGACCCAATCCGTTAGAAAGGCCGACGCCCGCGGCTACATGCCATCGTAGTTGGGACCTCCACCGCCTTCGGGTGGCACCCATGTGATGATCTGGTATGGGTCCATAATGTCGCAGGTTTTGCAGTGCACGCAGTTCGACGGGTTCAGATGGATTTCCTTTCCCTGCGGTGCATCGGCTGCCTCGACCATTTCGTACACGTTCGCCGGGCAGAAGTGCTGGCACGGACTGCCATACTCCTGAACGCAACGCGTGTTGCATATGTTGGTGTCATGAATTACGAGATGCGCGGGTTGATCCTCTTCGTGCTTCGTTCCCGAGTGATAGAGGTCGGTCAGTTTGTCGAACGTGAGCTTGCCATCGCCCTTGGCATTGTCGAGGAGCTGCTTGCGGCCGTCACCGTCGGCTGGAACGTCGCTTAGCTTCTTCATACCCGCGTAACCGGGCTTTGATTCGTAACGATCGCGTAATCCGGCTCCGCCGGTAAATTGCTGCAGGCCGGCGTGAAATATTCCGTGCCAGAATCCGCCTTCGAATCCCTGGTGAAAATTGCGCACTGGCCAGAGTTCTTCGCCAATCCAACTGGTCTCGATGCGCTTGCCAAGTGATCCGAGCGAGGCAGAAGGTGAATCTGTTTGCAGTGCTTCAAATGCCGTCTCTGCCGCGAGCATTCCGCTCTTGATGGCGAGATGAATTCCCTTCAGCCGTTGCGAATTCAGGAACCCAGCCGAGTCGCCGATCACCATCCAGCCATCACCAGAAACCGGAGGAATTGCCCACCATCCGCCGTATGGCAGCGACTTGGCGCCGTAGCGAATCAGCTTGCCTCCTTCAAGCAGGCTCGCGATAAAGGGATGACGCTTGAAGCTTTGCAGGACGGTCTGCGGATCCAGGCGCGGATCGGGATAGTCGAGACCGGTAACGAATCCGAGGGAAACGACATTATTCTTGAAGCCGTAAATCCACGAGCCGCCATACTCCTGCGACGTCAGGGGCCAGCCCATGGTGTAGATCACTTCACCGGGCGCGATGCGCCCCGCCGGCACCTCCCAGAGTTCCTTCACGCCAACGCCGTAAGTCTGAGGATTGCGATCTTTATCCAACTCGAATCGCGAGACGAGTTGCTTTGTAAGCGATCCGCGTGTGCCTTCCGAGAGAACGGTAATCTTCGCTTTCAGGTCGTATCCCGGTTCGAAGTTATCTTTCTTGGTGCCTTCTTTATCGACGCCCTTATCTTCGGTGCGAACTCCGATGACTTTGTCGTTCTCCAACAGCAGCTCGGCTCCGGCGAATCCTGTGAATACGGTGATTCCGGCGGCCTCGACTTTTTCGCCCAGCCATTTCACGAATCGGTTGATAGAAACCGCGTAGTTGCCATGATCCCGCAGTGGCGGAGGCGTTATGGGGAGCTTGAACTTCGACTTCTCGCGGAGGTAGTAGACAGATTCCTTGGTGACCTGGGCTTCGATCGGTGCGTCTTCCTGCCATCCGGGAAGCAGCTCGTTCATCGCACGCGGATCGAGCAAAGCGCCGCTGAGACAGTGTTGTCCCATCTCACGTGCTTTCTCCAGCACGTATATGTTCTCTTTGCTGATCGGGCGTTCGGGATTCTGTTCATTGTGCGCGTCGATCAGTTGCGAGAGGCGAAGCGCGCAAGCGAGTCCGGCGGGACCGCCTCCGACGATGACTACATCTGCTTCCATCTGCGGGCGTTCGATCCCGCTGAGCGGCTTGCGAAAGACGATCATGGTGGACCCCAGATCCGGCCGATGTGGCTGGCAGAACTGAGCATGATAAACGTTTGGCGTGAGACGCGCGAATCGCGGGCCAAACACAAAAGAAAATCCCAACTGCGGAGACAGTTGGGATCAGATTTGTTTTGATTTCCCAGGCTTAGTTCGGCAACGACGGACCGCTTCCCGCAGTGTGCAGGTAGATTTCAGTTGCTGTGCGTTTGCTTAGGACGCGTTCCACGGTATCCACAATGTTCGGCAGGAAAGCGGAACCGGAGTTGCCATAGTTAGCTCCAGTCAACTCATTATTCCAATTGGCTGCGTGAGCTAGGCTTGCCGACTGCCTGCGTTCCGGTTCTGGAGCAAGTATGTAGGACGTCCAGATAATGTAAGCAATTATTTCAGACGCCATTTTCGCAAGGCTTAACGTTACCATGCTGATGGTTCCATAAGCCTGAAGCGTCGTGAACATGAGCTCACAGCTTGCCATCACTCCGAAGCCGATCGAAATGCCAAAGAGTCGGTGCCGCAATGTCAATCCCAGCTGTCCGGCAAACAGCAACATGAAAATGACCAGGCCACATTGCATCAACCCGATGCTCCGTTCGATCGTCATAAGGAAGTACACAGACATCGTGTCGGAGCCTGGTTTCGAGGAGAGCGTCATCACAATGCCGATCAGGACAAGGACAAGGGCCGCCCAGCGGAACAGAATTTTCCCAAACTCGCGCAGAGATTCGTAAGGGCGAAAGATCTGGATAAAGACTTCCCGCAATACCGCAAAGGCGAGCACGGTATAGCCTACTGTACTGATCCAGTATCCGTAAGAGTAACCGTTCCCTCCGAACTTGTAGTAAAGGATCAGATTCAGCCAGACGAAACCGGCTACGTACGCTAGATAGGCGAAAAATGCAGGGTGGCTCTTTGCTAATTTCCGCCAGAGCGCGGCGATAGCAGTGAGCGTCAGAAGGACGTTACCGCCGATCCAGATAGACATGAAAAGGGTGCGCATCGTGTGACCCCAATTGTGACAACACCAATCCTGAGACTTGCGCGAGAATATCCGTCGGGACATGTACTCTGCAAGTGCTTTTTGCTGCGCACCCTTACTTCAGTTACTGAAGTGCCAGTTACCTGCTATCTGGGATCTGGAACACACTTCGGGCAACCGCCAGGCCCCGCCATTCCAGTCTGGACCGTGCTTTTGTCAATCTTGGGCTGCTTGGGATAGCTAACGGCAGAAACTGAACCGGCGACCATCAATCCGAGGAGGAGGAAACGGATGGCTCGAGACATGGGGTAATTCTCCTGTTTTCTTGGGTTTGTAACCAGCAACTACTGCGCGGAAATATACGCCCAGGTACTCGCAAAGGTAAAGAGCTCATTTGAGGGTGGAAGAAAGGATAGGAACAACAGGCCTAAATCAGGAATTTGGCCATATAAAAATCGTTAAAGTAGTGTGTTTTCGGCAGAAATAGTGACAAATCAAGGGTGAAACAAGGATGAAATCCCTATAAAACCAGAAGTTATTTTTGAGGAGTAAAAGCGTCCCGCGTCACGTTGCGTGACACAAACGCACCAATGCGTTGGCGCAAAACTACTCATCATTGCGCAACAATTTGCCTAATGTCGGCTTATGTTTCTCGCGCTTCGGCCTGGATGAATCCTCCCGTCGAGTTGCGGGCGGAGTTCCAATTACGTTGCGAGCCGCGGATTTCACGGCTTTCACAGCGCGAAACGGTTTCGCCTTCTTTTTTTTCGCCATCGTGCGTTGTTTCCAACTGACACTTCAACTCTCGATGGCATTATGAACTACAATTTCGTTAGCCGCCTTGCGGCCTACCATGGAAGAGCGCGATTTTTTCGACGAGAAACCTGAAAACAAGCCCGTTACCTTGACCTGTCCTCATTGCCACCAGACAGCTGAATACGAGCTGGGATGGCTGGTTCGTAGAAAAAAGCGGCAACTGCCGCCCCGTGCCGACGAACGCGATCGAGCTCGCTTCGCTAAGGCACGCTCTTACATGGTGCGTCGCGACGATCTCGTCGCGTGTAAAAACCTGCGCTGCCGAAAACGCTTTGAGGTCTCCGGAGTGCAGTCGGTGGCATTTCTGGACTAACCCAAGCCCGAAACGCCTAGCTGGTTACTACAGGAGTTGAGCTAGACTCGCATTTCCAGGCGTTTCGCGAAAGTTACTTTGGTTTAGCAGGTACATGTACCATCGGGAATGTCCTTGGTACCCCAGGAAACCGGCGTTCTGGCCTGCGCTCTCTCGTCTATATATCGCCTAGCGATATTAAATCGGCCCGTGGTCGCGCCTATGTCTCTCATCGATCGCAGGCGTCCGCGTACGTCCCACAGCGGGAAAGAAACATTGCCACCGAAGCCTTGCAGTTTCGCCGTCCTCCGCTCTCATTTATACTTACCCGTTTTTCAAGTGGGGATTCGCGCGAATCATGTGGCGGCAAGCATCTAAGCTGCCTTGATCTACGTTTGTGAGGTGTGGTTTGAAAATTCTTGTCTGCATGAAACAGGTCCCGCAGAAGGACGCTCCGTTGAAGCTCAACGAGAGTGGCAGCTGGATCCGCGAAGACATCAGTTACGAAGTAAACGAGCCGGATGCTTACGCGCTCGAAGAAGCGCTTCGCCAAAAGGAAAAGCACGGAGGCGAGGTGGTAGTCGTCACCGCCGGACCGGCTCGCGCTCAGCAGGTACTGCGGGAAGCGCTGGCCAAAGGCGCCGACCGCGCGATTCATCTCGAAGGCAACGAATTCGTCAGCCTCGATGCGGTCAATACCGCGAAGGCTATTCGCGAAGCGATCAAGGACGAATCTTTCGACCTGATTTTCACCGGACTTCAATCGGATGATTACGGATTCGCTCAGACTGGCGTCGTGCTTTCGGAGCTATTGGGCTGGCCGCACGCAACTATCATCATGCAGATCGAGAAGAAGGACGGCGGCATTCGCGTGAAACGGGAGCTCGAATCCGGTTACTTCCAGTTCGTGGAGATGCCGCTGCCGGCACTGCTGACGATCCAGTCGGGCATCAACAAACTCAGGTACGCGACGCTGATTGGCATTAAGCAGGCCAAGAACAAACCTCTACGAAAAGTTACGTTTGGCGAAATACAATCGGCGCTCGGTCCCAACCTGCAGCAGATTCAGCGCCTCTATATACCTCAGAAGACGAAGAAGACAGAGTTGCTGGAAGGAACCTCTGCGGAAGTTGCGAAGAAACTGGTCGAGAAACTCCGCAACGAGGTGCGCGTGCTCTGAATCTTACTTTCTGGAGGTGAGGTTATGGCGGCTCCGCGAAGGGTTTTGGATCTCGAAGAGAAATATGAAATGCGGGCTTTGGTCCTGCGCACAATCGGAGGAATTCTTTTCATTGAAGCTTTCATTGTTTGCCAGTGGATATGGATGGGCCTGAGGGCGGGATCAGGTCTATGGCTTTGGGCAACAGTAGGTTTGAGTGTATTAGGACTGATCTGTTTCGGAGCGGCCGAGAGGGAACATCGTAAAGCGATCGAGGCTGTCAGCGAGGAAATTCCCGAGACGCCGATGACGTACGAAGCGGAACACCGGCGCGCCGCCTAAAGGTAAGCATGAAACAAGTGCAACGCAATGCGCTGTTGCAAACAGGTAAGTACGCGCACGAAGAAGACCGTCACGAAATCGGTTTGAGCCTGATCACGATCGGGTTCATGCTGTGGTTCTTCGATTTGCTGGTCACATTCTTCCTACCTGCGGGCTATCGGACGGGCCATCAGCGCGCGTTCTTGCTGCTGATTGGATCGGCTGCGCTGGCCGGCGTAATCCTTACCGCGATTGGCTGGAAGATGAAGACGGAGCGGTAGAGCAGTTTCGCGAAGAGAGAATGAGTTCAAAGAGGAAAGATGGCAGACACGATTTTGGCGGTCATGGAACAGCGCCAGGGAAAACTAAACCGGGCTTCGTTCGAGACCATTACGGCAGCGCAGGCGATCGCCACAGAAACTGGCTGGCCGATCGAGGCGTGTGTTGTTGGCAGCGGCATTGGGGCGATTGCATCGGAAGTTGCCGGTAAAAAAGTGTCCAAGGTCTATGCGCTTGAATCGAACGCGCTGGCCGCCTATACGCCCGACGGTTATGTCCATGCGCTGAAGCAATTCATCTCCGACAAGAAGCCGCGGCTCGTGTTGATGCCGCACACCTACCAGGTGCGCGATTTTGTCCCGCAACTGAGTACTGCGTTGGGTACCACGGTGATCAGCGACTGCACTGGCTATAAGAAGGAAGGCGATCAGTTCGTCTTCACCCGGCAGATGTTCCAGGGAAAGTTCGCGGCGGACGTCGCGTTCGCCGCCGATGGCCTGCATTTCGTGACCCTCCAGGCCGGGTCTTTTCGTGGCGACAAAGCCGAGGACGGCGCAAGTGCCGCGCCTGTTGAGACCGTACAGGTACAGATTCCCGACGGTGCCATTCGCACCCGTCCCGAAGAGCCGTTCAAGGAAGCGCGCCAGGCTGTCGATCTGACGCAAGCTGAAATCATTGTTGCGGTCGGCCGCGGAATCAAAGAACAGAAAAATATTGAAATCGCGAAACAACTTGCTGACGCGCTAGGAGGCGAGATCGCAGCATCCCGTCCGATCTGCGATGCGGGGTGGCTGCCGATGGAACGTCAGGTCGGATCGTCCGGACAGACGGTTGCACCCAAGGTCTATATTGCGCTCGGCATCAGCGGCGCCATTCAGCATATTGTTGGCATGAAAGGGGCGCGAGCGGTGGTTGCTATCAATAAAGATGCAGAAGCTCCGATCTTCGAGATTGCCGACTTCGGCGTAGTTGGCAATTTGTTCGACATTATTCCGCCGCTGGTCGAAGAAGTGAAGAAAGCGAAGGCGGGGGCGTAGCCAGTAGTTGTCAGTTGTCAGAAAGCGTTTCGGTCGCGCTTGTCCTTGTTGAGCGAGAGGGTCTACCTCGCCATGACAATTTCGCAGGACCTGCTCCTATATCATTTTTCGGATCATGCCTCCAACCATCCTTAACATTCCCGGTCTCTACAATTCCGGGCCGGACCACTGGCAATCTCATTTCGAACGCGAATTCGATGGCTGCATACGTGTCGAGCAGTCTGACTGGATTACGCCGATCTGCTCAGATTGGATTAGTGTGTTGGACGCCTTGATTCAGCAGCACGGAGATCGTGTGGTGCTGGCGGCGCATAGTCTCGGTTGCGCAATTGTCGCGCACTGGGCGGCACGTTACCAGCGCGAAATCACAGGCGCACTGCTAGTTGCACCATCGGACGTGGAGGCGCCCTCATATCCCACCGGCACCACCGGATTCACACCGATGCCGCTTCAACAACTCCCATTTCGCACGATCGTGGTCGCCAGCCGCAATGATCCGTATCTCACGTTAGAGCGCGCACAGTATTTCGCATCGTGCTGGGGAGCGGAACTCGAAGATGCGGGGGACGCCGGACATCTGAATGCCGACGCCGGATATGGGCCATGGCCGCGCGGGAAAGAATTGCTTCGGCGGTTGAGAAGCAACGGCGCATAGCGGCTGGCCTCGTTCATCTTCCATCTCTAGCAGCAATTTTTCCTGCAGTGCGTGTTTCGTCCGAACGTAAGCGAGGATCAATCGTGCCGAGTAGAAGTTATCGGCGTCGACCTTCAGGGTTTACCAACGTGATGCGACAGACAGGTGAGGGCACGCTGAATTTCGCCTGATTTCCGCTACTCTACTGGCAGCCACAAGGGATCTCATTTCAGAAGTCGTTGGGGGCCACATGACAACCCTGCGCCGCGGCATGTTTTTTCTTTTGTTGTTGCCGTTTGGTCTCGGTTTAGCTGCTCAAGATGCGAGCCAGATCACGAACCATCATGTCGGGCGGGTGATGGACTGGAGTTCCCGGCACGTCATCGTCAGCGGAGGACTGAGTGACACGAACCTCGACTCTGCCGGGCGCGAGCCGCGTGTGCTGTTCCGCTTGGCGGAGCGCAATCTGGTGCGCGCCAGCGGCAATAGGTTTGAGTTCGAGAACCGCGAACATCCGGGACGGCGCGATTCCCGCCCCGGAACCATTGACGATACCTCCGTCACCACGATGAAGAAGAACAACCTGAAAGTCGATTGGAGCGTTTCCCTGGGCGGCGGAATTGTCGCAGAGAATATGTTTCCTGCCAAATATTCGTTCGATATCACTGCTGCGCCGAGTTGCACCGGCGACTACGTTGTGTTTGGTTTGAATGTGCCTAGTGCTAACAGGCAGGCGAATCTGGTGGGAATCAGCAATCTCTACAGCGGAACGGGACCGACCGGGCTGTGCGGCACTGCTCCGAGCGTGAACTGGGCATACCGAGGCAGCACCAGCGCAGGATCAATCATAACGTCCCCCGCGATTTCGTTGGATGGGCAGAGAATCGCCTACGTGGAAAGTGCGACATCAGCCATCTTCCATGTCCTTACCTGGAAAGCGGGTCAAGGAACCTCCGCGACAGCTCCGGTAGCGCCCACGCTCAACGGCTCTTGCACGGGTACTGTCTCTGTCCCGACCAGTTCCTGTCTGAAATCCCTGACCTTATCCGCGACCGCGACCGATACGTTTGCTTCTCCCTGGGTGGACTATGCGACCGATACTGGTTTCGTCGCCAGCGACGACGGCAAGATTTACAAAATCAGTTGTGTATTCACCTGCGCTCTGAATACGCAGCCAACCGTGCTCTGGACCGACACGCTACCAGTTGCCGGGACCGGAGGGACCACTCCCAGGCCCAACGGACCAGTTTTTGATTCCACGAGCGGCCTTCTTTTTGTGGGCGACCAACTGGGCGAACTGTGGGTAATCCATGCAGCGAGCAATACGGGTGCGACGCTGAGTGCGGGTCCCTACATGGTCGGTGGCGGACGGTGCACCACGACGAATCCACCGGGCCGTACGGGAACACCTGCCCCCTGCACAGCGACGGGCGGAGCCTACGGCATTCCCGACTCGGTGATCCTCGACACGTCGAGCCAGCGCCTCTTTGCGTTTTCGGGGAATGACGGAACCGCTGGCGCCAGCGCTACGGTCGTCCAAATCAGTTTCAGTCTTACCAACGCGGTCCGCGTCCATGTCGGTCTGGGCAGTGTCGGCACCACGGCGGGCATCGACCTTCATACCGGTGCATTCGACAATAATTACTGGGGAGCCACTCCCAGCAGCGGCCAACTTTTCCTTTGCGGAACAGGTCCCACCGACACGACCCCTTACCATTACTGGATCGGATTCACTGCGTACCCGGTCATGAACTCGGCTCCAACCGGATCGCTGCAGCGGTACACCACCACTGGACTTCCGTGCGCGCCCGCCGCGGAAATCTACAATCCCAATATCAACCTTGGAGGCGTTGCTGGCGATCACGACCTCTTGATCGGCGGATTAGTCGGCGCAACCACCAATGGCTGGATCATCACCAACGACATCAGTTCGGGCGCTGTTCCCGCAGGCCTGAACACGGTGAACTATCCGGGTGGGATCAGCGGCGTGGCGGTCGACAACACCAGCACGTCCGCGCAGGCTTCCAGCATCTATTTCAGTACCCAAGGATCGGTGACGGTAGGGACTTGCAATGCGGCGCGCTGCGCGGTGAAGCTTACCCAGTTGAACTTGCAATAGCGGCGGACGGATGTCGGTGCCCCTGGGTTCGCCCTCTGGCCAACTTGGGGCAGAAGGCCGCGCCAAATCCTGACTTATCTATGAGAAATTGAACACTATGCTCACATTTCTTTAAGGATACATTCGGCTAACTCCTTTGTTTTGCCGGGACAGGCGTTATCAGCGCGTGAGGCCGTTGTTCAGCGCGTTCCAGTCGATAGAATGCAGTAACTGTTGAATGCGGTCATCAGCGCCGTAGATCCGCACCTCGATATTTTCGATGTATGGCGTGTTCTGAGAATGCGCGAAATGGAAGTGATACCAGCCATGCTCCGCGTCCCACTTGGAATTGTTCCAATTGCCGAATGCCAGAATGTATGCAGTCCCATGACCGAAAGCGGAGTCGTCGATCTTGTATGCGAACGCAGCGCCGGGAATGTGCAAGTCATGATTGTTGGCGGGCGCGGGCTCGAATCCAAGATTCGCGCGATTGAAGTGCACCTGGACCTGCACGCGCATCAGGCTTTGCACCTGCTGTCCGATCTTGACCTTCACATTCATGTCGGAGCTACTCATTAACTGTTGCATCGAAGGCGCGATCTTCTCGTTATAACGCTGCGAACCGTTGCGAACGGTGTAAGTCCGCTGGGTAAGCTCGTTGATGTCCAGTGGAACGCCGGGATCGTTGGTGTTCACCAGCGGATCGTCGAGTGAGTACTCGACGTTCTCTTTCCAGTCATCGCTCTGGAATTGATCCAGAACCGGATTGACAGCCGCGAGATATTTATCGAGAGCCGCCTTTTCAGCAGCCGTCGGAGAACGCAATTCCGCCACCGCCACCACGACGGCAGCCATTAGAAAACACACCACAGCTAAGTGCAGGCGTGTGCGCATGATCTTTGTAATCGCCCCTTGTGTGAGCAGGAGTGTAGAAGCAGACGGGTTTCCTGACAAGTAATTCGACGTGGCAGCGTTAGTAAAAATCGGAGCAGCTGAGGAAGAATCCGCATTGCGGGCAGACGAGCTTGCAGCGGTTATCGCGTAACTGCGTGGAGCAATTTGGACAAACCTGCATGACTTCGCCAGGCGATAGCGTCTGATTTTTAGCGGCGTGCTTCTGCCCTTCGTGCTCTTCGCTCATAGCGATTCGTCCCATAGCAGCGCGTACATATCTTCGCCTTCGATCAACCGGCGAAGCGCGCGCAATTGCGGAGGAAAGAATAACAGTCCCGTTCCCGGCTGCAGCTCGAATCTGCTGATCACGAGAGCGGTGACTTTCCGCGGAGTGCCTTTTTCGCGCAGCAATTGCTCGATGGCTTCTATATCGTTGGGAAGATAGCAGGGGCGTTCGGAAACCCATGCGAGCTTGAGCGCCGAGCAAAATGCGTCGAGGTCTTCGCGTTCCAATCCCTGTTGCCAACGCGGATTAAAAGGGAAAAACGGATAGGGATTGCGCTCCACTACGCGCACGCCCGGCCAGATAGGTACCAGTGGCGGACTGCCTCGACGCAACAAACAAATGTTCTCCCGGCGATGGAAGCAGAGTACCTCAATTTCCGGCGCATACAACTGGGCAGTCACCTTAGACGTACCTAAGCGGTATCGTCCGCGCCCTGATGGTCACAAAGGTTGCCTTCGATCGCGAAACTAAACCGCAGCTTCGTCCCGCAGTTCGGGCGATCTTCTTGGCATCATCGTGCTTCTAACCCCAGAGCGCCAGATAGTAGCGCCAACATAATGGGTTTCGAGGAGTCGGAGGGTGTCTATGAAAAAGTTTTTGGCAAGCGTAACGATCCTGTGTTTCAGCATGTTGTGTTTCAGCACATTTTTGTCGGCGGAAGACAAACAAGACGATGTGGATCGCCTGCAGAAGTCAGCCGAAGTTCTGCAGCAGATTATGGCCACCCCGGATAAAGGGATTCCTGAGGAAGTTCTTGACGGTGCCAAGTGCGTTGCCGTAGTTCCTCATTTGATCAAGGGCGGCTTTGTATTTGGCGCCAAGCACGGACGTGGCGTCGCCACTTGCCGCACTGCTCACGGTTGGAGCGCACCGTCGTTCTTCACCGTGACCGGCGGAAGCTGGGGAGCGCAGATCGGAGTCGAGGGCGTGGACCTGGTCATGCTGGTTATGAATGACAAAGGTATGCAGCAGCTGCTGAACAGCAAATTCCAGATTGGTGGCGAAGCTTCGGCCGCAGCCGGACCGGTTGGACGTCACGCATCCGCGGATACCGATTGGAAACTGAATACGGAAATCCTGACGTACTCGCGCAGCAAGGGCGCATTCATCGGCGCGACCTTGGAAGGGGCAGGCATCGCCCAGGACCAGGAAGCAATTGAAGCGATGTACGGCAAGGACTATACCCCTCGCAAGATCTTGAGCGGGACGGTGCCGCCACCGGCGTCGGCGCATGCGTTCCTGGCTGCCGTGGGGAACGCGAAGTCGGTTGCAGAGAAGAAATAGGGAACCAGGTGCACTCGCGAAGGGAGGCGGGATTCGTCCCGCCTCTTTTTATGCGCAAAATATTTCAGTTGAAAACAGCACAACGTAAATAGGACAATGCCGCGCTCCCAAGGAGAACATTATGAGCGCGAAGAAACTGGCTTTGAGCTGGTTAGTCGTATTCATCTGTGTCAGCGTGCTGAACTTCCTGGTCCATGGCATTTTGCTATCTGGCGATTACCAAGCGCTTCCCCAACTGATGCGTCCGCCGGTCGAAGGTCCGAAATATATGCCCTACATGTTTTTCGCCTTCGCTGTCTACGCACTGGCGATGGTTTGGATCTATGCACAAGGCGCGAAGGCGGGAACGCCGTGGCTCGGACAGGGCATTCGCTTCGGAATTGGAGTCTGGGCGCTGACTTCTGTCCCGATGTACCTGATTTACTACACGGTGCAGCCGTGGCCCTTGGGCATCACAGTGAAACAGATCGGATTTGAATTCGTCACCGTCGTCATCTACGGAATTGTCACGGCGGCAATGTATGGCAGAGGCGCTGGGCAGGCACGGGCTTCGACGGCCGGAAATTGATCTGTTAACACTGTAGAACTCTCGATTGGAGCTATAATCCGGCGCAAGGGAGGATCCCCCCATGCGCCTTCCAAGAACTCTGCTCGTTGTCACATTCCTGGCGGTTTGCGCGAGTTTGTCTTTCGCCGCTGACGGGCGGCCTACCATTGTCGATACAGCTGATTCCGCTGCAAGGTTGCAAGCGCCGAAGACGGCGGATAACGCCGCCCTCCTTCCAGAGATGTTTATTCCGCCGCATGCGTGGCAGAAAGCGCAGCGCTCTGGTTCTCAGCCGGCACCGGATTCCGCCGATACGCTCTGCTACAACATTCATAGCGTTGTGGTTGCCGAAGACGACCATACTGGCGTGACGCATCCGGTGCGTGAGAGTACGTGCACGCGCGCTACGCGATTCCAGATGAAGAACGCAGACGTGGCGAAGTAGGGAGCGTCTAACCCCGAGCGGCCCCCCGGTGGCGGCGCCCTGATCCCTACCCCCCTGCGACGGTCCCTCTGTATGGGCGACGTTATAGTTATTTGTCGACGATTATTTTTTCCCCCGCTTGTCTTAAACTGATTTTCCAATCAGCCTTGCAGGAGTAAAGTTCGGGGACGGGTCCCTTCGTACACATTCAGAAAGCCTCATGAAAGGCGGGAGGCAGATCGTGAAACTATCCTTGGGTGGGGGTGGTTGCGATGCGATGTGGCGGCTGAGAATCGCATGACGCAACAGATCACTGCGGTTCGCTATTTCGGGCTGAAAATTCAGTTCTGGCCGGTTGTGCTGATCAGCATGCTGGCGCTGAAGATCGTCCTGTCTGTAGCCCTCAAACAGGGCGAGATGGCAGCAGCATACGGCAGTGTGTGCTACTTCCTGTTCATCCTCCTGGCGACGTCGTTCTCCGCCATCAATGCTCTAGAAAATAAGCGTGATGGCCGCATCTTCTGGACGTTCATTACGGCTGGTAGTGCTCTGTGGCTGGTCGACCAATGGATATTTCTCTACTACGAATTCGTTGTGCGCGGCGACGTTCCCGATAATTCGATCGCGGACCCGGTGCTATTCCTTCACATCGTGCCGTTCATGGCAGCGGTTGCATTCGCTCCGCACCTGCAATCAACCCGTCTGAAGCTGTATCGGCCCGCGCTCAATTTTCTGCTCCTGCTCTTCTTCTGGGTCTTCCTGTACGCTTACTTCGTTTTCCCGCATCAGTATCTGTATCCTGACCCCCAGCTCTACAACAGTCGGTTCGATTTCCTGTACCGAATCGAAAACCTGGCACTCGTTCTCGTGATCGGGTTTTATTGCCTGCGGGGCAAGCAACCCTGGAGACCGGTTTATCTCAATTTTTTCGGGGCCTGTACGCTCTATGCGCTGAGTTCGGCGTTCGCTAACCTGGCGATCAATACAGGACTCTATTCAAATCGCGCGGTGTACGCTTTCGGCCTTAACGCGTCGGCTGCATGGTTTGGGTGGTCCGCTTTACGATGGGGAAAACTTCCGCAAGAAGACGTTGCGCCAGAAATACCCGATACGGGAGGGCATGCATCGGGGCCTTTATGGGCGCTGCTGGTGGTGCTGGCGATCCCGCTTGTCGGAATCTGGGACCTTGTCGAACAGCAGCGATCTCCTGACGTTCGCGATGTACGCCAGTTGGTTGTGCTGGCGGCCCTGGTTGCGTTTGCGGTTGCAGCGATGCTGAAGGGCTACTTTTCGGAACGTGAATTGAGAGCCGACGTGCGTCGCAACGTGCTTCAGTCTACGCTGTCGGAGGCGGCTTTCGGTGCTAGCGAAGCATCGCGAAGAGAGATCGACACGCTCTACCGGGAATTCACGGAAACCGTTCCTGCGATTGTCTGGCGACTGGACCCCGTCACACTTCACTTGATTTCCGTGAACGATCCCGCCAAAGAGATTCTCGGTTATCCCGTCGAAACCTGGATGGCGAACCGGGACTTCTGGAAACAGACTGTCCACCCAGACGACCGGGATCGTGTCCTTAAGCTGCTTGCGCGATGTGCAGCAAAGCAACGCAAATTCGATTTTGAATGCCGCATGATCGCGGCTGACGGTCGCGTTGTCTGGTTGCGCACTGATGCGAAGATTGTCCGCAAGGGTGGCGCCCCCGCCGAACTGGTCGGCGTAGCCCTGGATATTACCGAACGCATAAGAATCAAAGAGGCGTTGCAGAAGTCGGAGGAAAGATTCTCCAAGGCATTCCGGCACGGCCCCCTGGCGATTAGTCTCACGAACGCGAAAACTCATCGCTACATTGATGTGAACGACACCTTTGAACGCCTTACCGGGTACCGGCGAGAGGAAGTCATCGGGAAGACGCCGTTCGAATTCAGCCTGTGGGCGGATCCCTCGCAGCGAATCGAGCTGGCGAGCCGGCTGTTTCATGAAGAGTCCGTCCAGAATGTCGAGATCAGCATCGTCCACAAATCGGGGAGGATTCTGATCGGATTGGCATCAGCGGAGATTATTGAAATTGATGGCGAGCCTTGCATACTGGGCGTCGTTGCCGACATCACGGAACGCAAGCAGGCGGAGCGAACTCTTCAGGAGATCGGGGGACGGCTACTGACGGCGCAGGAAGAAGAAAGGCGCAGGATCGCCACAGAGTTGCTTGACGACATCGGCCAGGACGTGGCGTTGCTGGCCATACGGATCCAACACCCCCAGGATGTAAATGCGGAGACGCCTGCTTTGCTGGAAGAGTTTTCTGACCTGACGCGGGACATCATAGGCAAAATCAGCCGGCTCTCGCATCAATTGCATTCTTCCGAACTGGACTTTCTGGGGCTGGGTATCGCCCTTGAAGTTCTTTGTCGCAGGTTCAAGGATCAATACGGCATCGAAACTCACTGTACCTGCCAGAATGTGCCTCCAAAACTAGATACTAATTTTTCACTCTGCTTTTACCGGGTAGCGCAGGCGGCGCTCGACAACGTGGTAAAGCATAGCCGATCGGAAGCGGTGGAATTGGAATTGATCGGTGACGGAAAACAACTCTCAATGAGCATTCGCGATTTCGGCGATGGTTTTGAAGTCACGCCTGATCTCTACAAGGCAAGCATTGGGCTGGTCAGCATGCGTGAGCGAATGCATTCCATCGGCGGAGAAATCACCATCTCGTCGCGAGCTGGAGAAGGAACAGAAGTCCACGTCAGTGCTCCTCTGCCGCCGGAGCAGTTGGCTGCCGATTCCTAGTTTTAAAACGATTCAATACAGCCAATCCTGCAGCTTCGGTTTGACGACTACCCCCTCGATTGACTAATCTTCAGCGTCTCTTACGGAGCAAATTCTCTATGCGTATACGGATCACGGGCGTACTCCTTCCGTTTGTGCTGCTGTTTCCTCTTATCTCAGCATTTGCCGCCGACTCGGACCCGAGTCCTCGTCTGGAGCTCAAGAACAACTGGCAGATTCAGTCGTCCTGCAAGGTCGACGAGAAGGGTGACGTGATCTCCACGGCGGCATTCAAGCCCAATGGGTGGACCGCGACGACCGTGCCCAATACTGTGGTTGCTGCGCTGGTCGCCGCAAAGGTTTATCCCGATCCGTATTACGCAATGAACTTGCGCTCCATCCCCGGCACAACCTATCCGCTGGGTTCGCTTTTCGAAAACCAGCCCATGCCGGACGACAGTCCCTTCAAGTGCTCGTGGTGGTACCGAACACAGTTTGAACTGCCGTCGTCGGCCAAGGGCAAAATGCAGTGGCTGAACTTCCGTGGCATTAATTACCGCGCCAATATATGGATGAACGGCAAGCAGATCGCCAATAGCAACGATGTTGCCGGACCGTATCGCACGTACGAGTATGACGTCACCAAGATTGCGGAGCCCGGCAAGCCCAATGTGATCGCCGTTGAAGTTTCCGCGCCCGACTACAACGACCTTGGCATCAACTGGGTGGATTGGAATCCCCAGCCGCCAGATAAGAATATGGGATTGTGGCGCGAGGTTTACCTGACTTCATCCGGTCCGGTTTCGGTGCGCAATCCGCAAGTTCTGACCAAGCTCGATGTGCCTTCGCTTTCTTCGGCCGAGCTGACGGTTAGCGCCGCACTGCACAACGCCGGCACGAATCCGGTGAAGGGTACTTTGCGCGGGAAGATTGATAACAGCATCAGCTTCGATCAACCCGTGGAACTGGGGGCTGGGGAAACGAAGGTTGTTACCTTCGATCCGGCAAAGTTCTCGCAATTGAAGTTGAAAGATCCGCGTGTATGGTGGCCGGCGCAGTGGGGCAAGCAACCTCTCTACACTGCGTCACTGGAATTTGCCGAGGGCGGCCGGGTTTCCGATGCGGCGCATACCAGCTTCGGCATTCGGCAGATCGAATCGTTTATCAACGACAAAGGCGCTCGTCAGTTCAAGATCAACGGGCGCAACTTCCTGGTGCGCGGCGGCGGCTGGGCTCCGGACATGCTTCTGCGCGAAAACTTCATGCGCGATCGTGCTCAGCTCGAGTATGTGCTCCACATGAACCTGAACACGGTTCGCCTGGAAGGCAAAATGGAGAGCGACGATTTTTACAACACCGCCGATCGGCTGGGCATATTAGTGATGGCCGGGTGGTGCTGTTGCGATCACTGGGAGCACTGGAAGGATTGGGTTCCGGCCGACCACCTGATTTCGTCTCTATCGCTTCACGATCAGATGCTCCGCATGCGCAATCATCCCAGCATGCTGCTGTGGCTTAACGGGAGCGACAATCCTCCGCCAGCCGAGGTGGAGCAGGCTTATCTGAAGATCGAGGACGAGCTGCATTGGCCGAATCCTATCGTGTCGTCGGCTACGGCGCAGACGACAACCCTTACCGGGGCAACCGGCGTGAAGATGAGCGGTCCCTATGACTACGTTCCGCCGGGATATTGGTTTGTGGACAAAGACAATCCGCAACAGCGCATCCCTGGTCACGATGGCGGCGCTTTCGGCTTCAATACTGAAACCAGTCCTGGGCCTGCGCCGCTGCCGGTGCAGTCATTGAAGAAGTTCATTCCGGCAGACAAGCTGTGGCCGATCAACGAGATCTGGGACTATCACGCGGGCAGTGGCAAGTTCATGAACATGAACATCTTCAACGGCGCGATGAACGCGCGCTACGGACAGCCACAAACGCTGGATGACTATTTGCGGAAATCGCAAGCGATGGCCTACGACGGCGAGCGGGCGATGTTCGAGGCGTACCGCCGCAATAAATACACATCGACGGGCGTGATTCAGTGGATGCAGGACAACGCGTGGCCCAGCACCATATGGCACCTCTACGACTACTACTTGCAGCCCGCGGCTGGGTTTTTCTCGACCAGACTGGCCAATGAACCGCTGCACGTGCTTTACGGCTACGACGATCATGCAGTGTGGGTGGTGAACGACCAGTACAAGGCGTTCCCTAAGCTGAAAGCGACGGCAACCGTCTACAACCTCGACTTGTCTGAGAAGTTCTCGAAGGAATCCGATGTCGACGTGCCGGAAGATGGCAGCGTGAAGGCAATCGAGATTCCGGCGATTGACGGGCTGACGCCGACCTATTTTGTTCGACTCGCGCTCCACGATTCGACGGGCAAACTGGTGAGCCAGAATTTTTATTGGCTTTCAACGCAGCCGGAACAATACGACTGGAGCAAAACGTCTTTCTTCACGACGCCGACTACGCAGGAAGCGAATCTGTCTGGTCTGAACTCCTTGCCCAACGTTCAGCTCACCGCTACCAGTAGCGTGGAGCATCGCGGGAACAACGAGGTTGTGCACGTTACGCTGCATAATCCGTCAAAGAACCTGGCGTTCATGACGTATCTGCGGGTCACCGATAACAAGGAGCAGGATTATCTGCCCGTGTTCTTCGACGACAACTACATCACCTTGATGCCGGGTGAGAAACGTGAGGTCTCGGCGACGTATACGGTCTCGGACCCGCACGGATCGCCGCAGGTGCTGATCAGCGGTTGGAATATCGCGCCGCAGACGCTGCATCCGGGAGCGAAGTAGAAGATCCTCGCTGCGATAGGAAGGTTTGCTCCTCATAACCCGGCACTCACGTGCCGGGCTATGCTGTTTAATCCAGCGCTTTTGCCGGGCTGTGCTCTGACAGCGTAGAGCGGTTCTACTTTTTCGCTGCCAATTGCTCGCGAAGACGTTCTTGTTTCTCGCGTAATTCGGGAGTGAGGTTGTCGGCGAAGTCCTCAGCTTCGTAGATCCGACGGATTTCGATTTCGGTGCCTCCGTCGAAAGGAGCGCGCTTTAGCCAGTCGATGGCTTCTTCCATCGATTTCACCTTCCAGAGCCAGAATCCGGCGATCAGCTCCTTGCTCTCCGCGAATGGTCCATCAATTACGGTGCGCCGCTTACCTTCGAATTTGACTCGTGCTCCTTTTGAAGTGGGATGAAGCCCCTCGCCAGCCAACATGACGCCGGCTTTGACCAATTCTTCGTTGAACTTATTCATCTCCGCAAAGAGTTCCGGAGGGGGGAGGATACCTGCTTCTGAGTTCTTGTCGCCTTTCACGATTACCATGACTCGCATTGAGAATGTCTCCTGTGTATTTGGTTGCGGCTAGACGTCCGGGCGTTCATTCCCGGAATTGTCTGATTCCAATGGCACGTCGGATGGGACGAGGCAGAATCGACAAATGAAGCAATTTGTTTTTTTAATTCAACTTCAGGAAACGCACGAACACACGCCCAGGCGAAAAGAAGGCTTGGATGGGACCCCTGTAACCCGTGCCTCCACCAGTAAGGCGTACCAGCCAGGCCGTGCGCCGACCCCAGCGCGATGTCCTACGCCTTCCAGTGGTACGCGTCGGGTTGATCGAGGCCGATGTGGGCGAGAACGCGGCAGGCGAACTGGCGCGCGATGTCATCAATCGAGTCGGGGCGGTTATATAAGGCGGGTATCAGAGGAAAGATGGTTGCTCCCGCGTCGGCTGCCCGGTACATGTTGCGAATGTGAATCTTGTTCAAAGGCGTTTCGCGGACACAAAGCACGAGTGGCCGTTTTTCCTTCAGGCAAACGTCGGCGGCGCGTTCGATGAGATGAGTTGCGAGACCATTCGCGATTTTGGCCAGAGTACCCATCGAGCAAGGCATCACGATCATGGCGCTGGTTAGGTAAGAACCGCTGGCGACATTGGCGCCGATATCGGCATTGCTCTGTAGGGCGATCTTGGATGACTTCGTCCCCAGCAACTGTTCCACAAGATTGCTGCGTCCGGTCAGGCCAAGTTCCTCGGCTAGGACGCGGAGAGCGTTGTCGGAAGGGATGAAGTTCAAGTTCGCGATCCGGTCATCGCGCTCGCAGGTAAGTAGTAGTTGTTTCAGGAAGATAGCGCCGCTCGCGCCGGTGGCGGCGACGGCTAAATTGCGCTGGTCTGAATGCGTCGGTTTAGGCATCTAAGTAGAAAAGAACGTCCGATGAGCCGGACGGGTGAGGATAGGGACAGGCCTGTGCATAAGTCAAGGCCGGTGCCCCTTGGGCGGCCCTGTGGAACCGTCCTAAGAAAGATATGGCCAAGAGTTCGGTGCGACGGCTTCGTCGCAGTGCTGCTCAGTTGCATGCGCTCGCGAATGTAGAGCGCACTATTTCCGCCAACGATTCCGTTTCGCGCTGTCGTTATTTGAAGGACTACGCGGCAGCATTTCAAAGTTATCGCTCCATTCTGAAGCCGGGTGAGATGGACGTTCATCTCCGCCAGGCAGACATCGTGCTGATTGGCGACTATCACGCGCTTTCGGCAGCGCAGGTGTATGCGGCTTCGATTCTGGAACAGCTAGCACAGGGTTCACGGCCAGTGTTGTTCTGTGTAGAAGCGATTCTGGCGCGAGATCAGGCGATCGTGGACGAGTGGTTTCGAAACGAGATCGACAGCGAAGAACTGCGAGAGCGAATCCGCTTCGATACGGACTGGGGATACGACTGGCGCCCTTATCGTGAGTTGCTGGAGCGAGCGCGGAAGGTGACCAGCGGTGTGTACGGGCTGGATTACCCTCCGCGAAGCGATATGCGGACAATTGCGAGGCGCGATCGCCATGCGGCGGCGAAGGTGCTGGAACTTCGGCGGAGACATCCTGAAGCGGTAATCGTGGTGTTGTTTGGGGAATCGCATCTGGCGCCGAATCACTTGCCGAGCCGATTGCGTGAGCAGCAGCCGGAATCGCGAATTTTCACAGTTCTCCAGAATGTGGACGCCCTTTACTGGCAAGCGGCGGGTGAGCCTCGAGAAAGCGTCGCGGCAGTGCGTGTCGATGAGGATGTGATTTGCGCCTTTACGTCGACGCCGCTCGAGAAGTACGAAAACTACCGGATGTATATCGAACAGTGGCAGGGCGAGCAGCCCAGTGCTCCAGACCTGGCGCCAAGTTTCTATAACCTCATCGATACGCTCTGTCGCTTTCTGAACCTGCGGCGCGGAAGCGTTTCGGTTCACTCCGACAACTTTCCAGAGGTGAGTTGCACGAGGCGGAGTCAGAGGATTCGAAAGCGTCTGCAACGCGCGGGGCTGAATTCGAAGGAGATTGCACAAGTCCTAACCACGCTACGCCTGCGGGGCAGTTGCTACGTCTCCGTAGTGAATACTGTTTTTGCACAGAGGTTTCTGATGCCGGAAGCGGCAGAGGAGGCAGCGCGATTCGTGCATCATGCCTGCCAGGGGAAATGTTCCGCCGCGGTGGGCTCGTGCTCGACGGAAGACGAGTTCTATCGAAAAGCGATCGAACAGGCACTCGCCTACCTGGGATCGAAGATTCTTTGTCCTTCGCGCGTCGTGACATGTGTTGCCGATGCGAGCGTCAGGATGGGCCAGATGTTGGCAAGCCGGATCTACGACGCGTATGTGGCGGGCGAGGTAAATAAACGATTTTTGCGAATCCTATTTTGCGCACCCCTTTGCGAGCCTGGTGCCGCGCGCGAACTCTATTCCGATACAGTGGAGCGACTGAAACTGCGGAGCGTCCCGCCGCCTTCCGGTTTCAGACAGAGTCTGCAGATGGTAAGCTGAAAGCGGGCCAAATCCTCCATGAATGTTGAGCAGATCCGGCAATTGTTCGAAGAAGTGCGCGCGGGGAAGGTCACACCTGATGATGCGGTTCAGCGGATGCATCATCTTCCGTTCGAGGATCTCGGATTCGCGAAGGTCGATCATCATCGACTGTTGCGGAATGGAATGCCGGAAGTAATTTTTGGTCAGGGAAAGACGCCCGAGCAGGTGGTGGGGATTTTCGAGCGACTGGCCGAGCGCGGGACCAATGTCCTGGTGACGCGTGCCACGACAGAGCACTGGGCGGCGGTGCGCGGGAGGTTCGCGAACGCCGAGTACCAGGAACAAGCGCGGACGATTGTGCTACCCCAAGACAACAAGAAATACGGCAAGGGCAGAATTGCTGTCGTCTCAGCGGGCACGAGCGACATTCCGGTCGCAGAAGAAGCGGTGGTAACCGCAGAGACGATGGGGAACGAAGTTGATCGGCTATACGACGTGGGTGTGGCTGGGATTCATCGCCTGCTGGCGAATCGTGATGTACTGCATGCGGCGCGCGTGGTGATTGTGTGCGCCGGGATGGAAGGTGCGCTGCCGAGCGTGGTTGGGGGCCTGGTTGGGATTCCGGTGATCGCCGTTCCAACCAGCGTGGGATACGGCGCTTCGTTTCAAGGATTAGCAGCATTGCTGGGGATGCTGAATTCGTGCGCATCCAATGTAAGCGTGGTTAATATCGATAACGGGTTCGGAGCCGCTTATGTTGCGTCGGTCATCAACCGCCTTTAGTCTCGCAAAGCAGAAATTGCTGGAATGGAGTCTGCCGAGCATGCCGGTGCTCGAAACGCGCAGACTGGTACTGCGGCAATTGCGCGCGACAGATGTGGATGACATTTTCGAGTATGCGTCCGATCCCGCGGTCTCGCGGTACACACTTTGGGATACGCATAAGACGCTCGATGAAACGCGCGTGTTCCTGAGCTACATCATCGAACAACATCGCCGCGGCGAGGGCATGGTCTGGGCTGTTACGCAACGCGGCGGCGGGAAGATGATCGGAACATGCGGATTTGGATCATTCAAACATCGCGATTCGCGTGCGGAGTTGGGATTCGCACTGTCGCGACGCTTCTGGAATCAGGGACTCACAACCGAAGCGGTGGCGGCGGTATTGAGATTCATCTTTGGTGAACTGAAGTTGAATCGGGTGGAAGCGCGGTGCGATGTAGAGAACCTTGCGTCGGCGCGGGTGCTGGAGAAGTCGGGAATGAAGTACGAGGGGATACTGCGACAGCACGCGCGGATCAAGGCAGAATTTCGAGATCTGAAGCTGTATTCGGTGTTGCGGGAAGAGTGGGACGGGTAGGGCCTAGCAGGAGTGCGTGCTACGCGACGCAAGTCGTGGGGCCGTGGAGTTTCCACCAGCCAATAGGGATACCTCGCTGCGCTCGGCATGACAGGTGGAGAGTAGTGGTGATCCTGTGCGGTCGAGGGCGATTACGCCACGTGAGTCGTGGGCATCAGAAAAGGCCGATCAACTGCGACCGGCCTTTTTTGTTGGACGACTTCAGGGTCAGCTAATCTCAGTCTAAGACTTCGAGCTTCCAGCCTTTTTCTCCACGAATCACGAAAACGGATTCTTTCTTCTGATCAGGCTTGAAGAAGTCGGCGCCATAGTTCTGTATAAGCTTGCCACGATCCCAGGTGTTGAACTTCTGTACCAGGTCACCGGAAGCGTCGAAGATCTTTCCGAGCTGGTTCGAGTCCCATTGCCAGGTGTATTCGATTTTGGCTCGGCTGGGACCAGTCATGTTGATGCTGTCGATCCGCACCAGCTTGCGCACGGCAAGGGGAACTTCGTATTGGAAAGTTCCGTCAGAGCTCTTCCAGTTCTTCTCACCGGGGATAGCATCGATCACGCGTTGGCCGGCGTCGGTGAGCTTCACTACCTCGCCGCCGCCAATGGCGTTCTGAAGAGTGACAAGTCCGGCCTTTTCCAGCAACTGATAGTGCGGATCTTTCGGTTTCTCGTCAATGCTGGGCATAACAACGCCGGTGCGGAAATGGGTCTTCGGCGTTTTAGCGGTCAAAATGCTGGTAATGATGGAGGATGCTTCCTGCTGTGAGAGACCCTTCTTCATCTGGTAGACGTAGTAGCCGATTCCACCAACGATACAGCCGATAAGAATAACGACCAGGAGCATCGGCCCCCAGCCACCTTTACCTCTTTCCAGTTCCATCTCTTGTTCGAACATGCGGCACCCCTCCCGAAGAAGTGTCGTCGCGCGACCGCCGAGGGTCTGCTCAACCGTGAACCATCGTAGGTCGAAGCGGCAGGGGACGTCATTGCTGCAAATCACCGAGGAATGTGACGTGTGAGCAGGCGCGATACGTCCGTGAGGGTGAGACGCGAGGTCTGAGTCTGGCTATCTGGGTGGAGTTTATGCGTTAGGAACGGGGATAGTGGGAGGCGGAAGCGGATGCGGATGCGGCGGAGTGGAGATCACGGCGCGATAGGTATCGTCGACGGAGACGCTGTTTACGTCGAGAATGGTGCCGCTGGCGCACAGGGGGGCGTCAATGCGGCTTTCACTCGCGTTCCCAGGGGCGACGACCTCGGCCACAGACGGAATACCGTGCTCTGCAAGGGGTTCTGATGTAGGTCGTTCCGAGCGGTTGCAGGTGGTCAAACCGAAGCGGTACAAGAAAGAGCTGTGCAGCTGAATTGACAAAGCGGCAAGCGGCCATCTATTTTCGGCAGAGTAAACGATTACTAACATTGGGAGCCGCTATGCGGTTGCAGTCTCTTCGCGAAGAGGTTTTAGAGGCGAATCTCGAACTGGTTCGCCGCGGTTTAGTCCTCTATACCTTTGGAAATGCCAGCGGGATCGATCGCGCCGAACGCCTGGTGGTGATCAAGCCGAGCGGCGTGCCCTATGAGACTATGACCCCGGCCGACTTGGTGATCACCGACCTTGAGGGCAAGATCGTCGAGGGCACCTTGCGCCCATCTTCCGATCTGCCGACCCACCTCACCTTGTACAAAGCTTTTCACGACATAGGCGGAGTCACGCACACACATTCGCGACACGCCACGGCGTGGGCCCAGGCGTGTAAGGCGATCCCTTGCTTCGGGACCACCCATGCCGATTATTTTCATGGCCCGGTGCCGGTGACCGAGGTACTCGGGAGCGATGAGATTGAGGGCGAGTACGAGGCGAATACGGGTCACGCCATTGTTTGTACCGTCGGCGAGAAGAACTGCTCGGCGGTGCCCGCAGTGCTGGTGGCGAACCATGGGCCATTTACGTGGGGAAAGAGCGCGAAAGAGGCGGCGCACAACGCGGTGATCCTGGAAGAGATTGCGCAGACGGCGTATCTGACGCTGCAGATTAACGGAGAGTCGGTGGCGATTGGACGGGATCTACACGACCGGCATTACCTGCGGAAGCACGGGACGAAGGCTTACTACGGGCAGTCGAAGTGACAGACAGAGCAAGTATCGAAGAGGCGATCTGAAATCATATGACGAAACGAAAAATGACGATGGGCTTAATTGTGGGGAACCGCGGCTTCTTTCCCGATCACCTGGCAAAGAGCGGACGCGAGGAGATGCTGCGCGTTCTTGAGAGTGCGGGAATCGACGTGGTAGCACTCACGCCAGAAGAGAGCAAATACGGTGCAGTGGAAACGCGAGAAGAATCGCGGCGATGCGCTGAGCTGTTCAAGAAGAATCGTGAGCGCATTGATGGAGTCATCGTCACGCTGCCGAATTTCGGCGAAGAGCGGGCGATTGCAGACACGCTGCGACTGGCAGATCTGCGCGTGCCGGTGCTGATCCAGGCAACGCCGGACGAACCGGCGAAAATGTCGATTGCTGCGCGGCGCGACAGCTTCTGCGGGAAGATGTCGGCGTGCAACAACCTGAAGCAGTATGGGATTCCGTACTCGATCACGACGCTGCATACCGAGAGTCCTGATTCGCCGGAGTTTGCGCACGATCTGGAGTGGTTCTCGGCGGTGTGTCGAGTGGTGAAAGGCTTCCGCAATCTGCGCGTGGGCGCGATCGGTGCACGGCCGACGGCGTTCAATACCGTTCGTTACAGCGAGAAGATCCTGGAGTCGAATGGAATCTCGATTGAGACGCTTGATCTGTCCGAAGTGCTGGGCCGGATTGCGCGGATGAAAGATGGCGACGAGAGTGCGCAAGCGAAGTTGGCGGCGATCAAACAATATGCGGATTCCAGTAATGTCCCGGCGGCTGCGTTGCTGAAGATGGCGAAGCTGGGCGCGGTGATCGATCAATGGATGGCCGCGACAGAAGTTGCGATCAGCGCAGTGCAGTGCTGGACTTCATTGGAAGAGAATCTCGGCGTCGTTCCTTGCACGGTGATGAGCATGATGAGCAACGAACTGCTCTCAAGCGCCTGCGAGGTGGATATCTGCGGCGTGCTGGGCATGCATGCTCTGCGGCTCGCGTCGGGAACACCTTCGGCGTTGCTTGACTGGAATAACAACTATGGATCCGATCCGAACAAAGCGGTCTGCTTCCACTGCTCGAATCTGCCGAAGCATTTCTTCCGCGAAGTGAAGATGGATTACCAGGCGATCATTGCCGGAACCGTGGGAATCGAGAACACGTACGGAACCTGCGTCGGTCTGGTGAAGCCGAGCAAAATGACTTATGCGCGGTTCTCGACCGACGACCTTGGCGGACGCGTTCGAGGCTATGTGGGCGAAGGCGCCTTCACCGATGATCCGCTGAACACGTTTGGCGGCGCAGGCGTGGTAGAGATTCCACAGATGCAGAAGTTGCTGCATTTCATCTGCGAGAACGGATTTGAGCATCACGTGGCGGCGAACTTGTCGACAGTCGGTGCGGCTGTGAACGAAGCAGCAACGCGCTATCTGGGTTGGGAGATGTACTACCACGGCTGCGAAAACGGAGCCTGCTGATGGCGATTGTTGCGGGAGTCGATTTCGGAACGCTGAGCGTGCGCGTCTCGCTGGTCGATAGCGAGCGCGGGCTGCTGGATTCGGCGATTGCTGAATATCCGCTGCATCGCAAGCGTGAAGATCCAGAGCACGCGACGCAAGCGCATGAGGATCATATGCGCGCGCTGGCGGCAGCTTGCCGCGAAGTCCTGAAGAAAGCGGGAGTTTCGGGCGAGCAGGTTGAGGCGATTGCGCTGGATACGACGGGCTCGTCGGTGATTCCCGTCGACAGGAACATGCAGCCGCTGAACGAGTATTACCTGTGGTGCGATCATCGCGCGAAGGGCGAAGCAGCGGAGATTACGGAAGTTGCGCACCGAGAAGGCTTGGAGGCGATCCGCTGGTGCGGCGGTATTTATTCCAGCGAATGGGGATTCTCGAAGCTGTTGCATTGGCTGCGGCATAACCCAGATAAGCGTGCGCAGTTCGCTTCGGCATTCGAGCATTGCGACATGGTGGCGGCGACGCTGTGCGGAATCAGCGATCCGAAGAAGGTCAAGCGAAGCATTTGCGCGATGGGTCACAAATGGATGTGGAATGCTGCGCTGGGCGGATTACCGCCGGAGAAATTCCTGGTCAGCGTCGATCCGCTGCTTGCGGGTGTTCGCGAGAAGCTGGATGGCGAGTACGCGACGTCAGATCAGATTGCAGGGAAGCTTTCCGAGCGCTGGGCGAAAGAGCTGGGATTGAAGGCTGGAATTCCGATTCCAGTTGGCGCGTTCGACGCGCATTGGGACGCGATTGGCGCGGGCGCGCAGATCGCCGACATGGTGAACGTGGTCGGCACGTCGACTTGCATTATCGGGATCACGGAATCGCAGCAGCTTGTTCCGGGCGTTTGCGGAGTTGTGCCGGGAAGCGTTCATCCGCGATATACCGGAATTGAAGCGGGGCTTTCAGCGGTTGGCGATATCTTCAACGCGATCGCTTCGCGCGCGGGAGTGAGCGTGCGGGAACTCAGCGAAGGTCTGGAAGCGTATCAAGCTGGACAAACTGGCCTGTTGAGGATGAGTTGGGACAACGGCGATCGCACGGTGCTGGTGAATCCGAATCTGCGCGGCGTGACGCTGGGATGGAACCTACAAAGCACCGCGCAAGACGAACTGTTTGCGGCGATCGAAGGAACGGCGTTTCATACGCGTGTGATCTTCGAGCGCATGGAAGAGCACGGCGTGGAAGTGCGCCGCGTGATCAACGCGGGCGGAATTCCGCAGCAGAATCCGGTGCTGAACCAGGTGTACGCGAATGTCCTAGGGAAACCAGTTCTCGTGCCTGCAGCCAAAGTCGTGAGTCTCGGTTCCGCGATTTTCGCATTTCTCGCAGCGGGAACTTTCAAAACAATTGAAGAAGCGCAGGAGCGCGTGTGCCCGTCGTACAAGGTGTATAAGCCGGAGGCGGAGGCGCAGTCAGTGTATGAGACTCTGTATCCGCTGTATCGAAAACTCTACTATGCGTTAGGCGGACAGGCTGAGACTTCGATAGGCGATGTGTTGCCTGTGCTGATCAAGACGGCGGAGGCGGTGAATAAGAGAGCGGTGGTTACGGCAAAGGCGTGAATTTCTTTCCTACATCCGCTGATATGGAGGAGATGTAGGCGCCAAGAGCGGGTACCCGATCTTCTCTATTACCTGACGGCCGGATCAGAAGTTGTTATCGTCCAGCATTTCTCTGTGGTTCTAATCAAAACATCAGTTGGCAGTTCCGCTGATACGAGTGTTTCTGGAGTGAGCGGTTTACCGTCCGAGTCCGAACACCTGTCAGGACTGTAAAACTCGAACCGAGTTGTTACATCGACCGTGTATTCCTTCTGCGATGCAACAAATTTCCATTGCTTCAAGGCATCGAGCACAGAGACCGCGAAAAAGGGATGTCCGCTTACCAGATCAACTCGCGTTACAGCACCGCCCGTTCCGACCGTCAAACGCGTAATCACGGTGCCCATCATCCGAGCGTCATTGGCCTTGCGCGGGTAAGCCGGAGCGACAAACTTCAATATCTGTGGCCGTGATCCGGTTGTAGCATTCGGATTCACAACCTGCCCGAGAGACAAACTGCAGAGAAGAAGTGCGAAGACAATGGTTTTTAAACCGTAGTTCATGCGGCGAACTTTACTCTAGATAAAGGCAAAGTTCCATAGTGCGCTAACCTTGCGCACGTAGCACGGTGCCGCTCCATTGATCCCATTTTCCCACTCATTGCTTCGCACGAGTGGGCACCCTGCGCTTACGCGCTGTTCTCAGTTGCGATTCCGTAGTCCCCCTTCGACTCGGGCGTCCGCCCTCGCTGGGGGTGACAGCAGTAAAGAGCTGACGTCGGTCACAAGAGTCACTTTGTGGAAACGCTAGTCGAGTGATTCGGCTTCGATGCCGATGTTCTTTTCGCCGGCGGCTTTCTTCTCGTTGTATTTCTTCACCCAGGCTTCGAAGCTTTTGCCGGCGGCCGTGTCTTTGCCGGTGAAGGCGACGGCGGCAATTTCGTTGTAGCGGATCGTGCGCTTCTCCGTGGAGTCTTTCAGCATAATGCGAGCGTAACAGTCGGAGAGGTTGTCGCCTTCGCAGCGGCGATCGAAGAGATAGCCTTCGACGTTCTGGCCGTCCTTCAACGTGAGGGTGAGGTCGCCACGATAATCAAAAGCTTTTTCGAGAGCTTCGCGGATCTCGGCGTCGGTGGCGAGAGCGGGAATCCAGCCCTCGAGATTCTCGTGCGCGAATCCGGGCGCAGTGTCCTCGTTATTCACATGCATCGGTTCGGACATTCTTTATACCTGCGCTTATGCCTGTGAAGCCGGCGTGCTGATCTGCACGAGGGGGCCGTGGCTTGGAGTCATCTGATCGTCGTCTATATCCGGATCGCGATATTTGTTGAAGATCGTTGCACGAACCGTCGCGGCGAATCCGCGCAGAGATCCGAAGGTGTCGTTTACGGCGCTGGCCTCGTATCCGCTGTGCACCATGCAATTAGCGCACTTGGGATTGCCGCTCTGACCGCCGTAGTTCTCCCACTGGGTCTCGCGCAGCAGTTCGGCGTAGGAATCGGCGTAACCGTCCTGCATCAGGTAACAGGGTTTCTGCCAACCGAAGATGTTGTACGCGGGCATGCCCCAGGGCGTGCAGTCGTAGTCGCGGCGTCCCATTAAATATTCGAGGAAGAGCGGGCTCAGGTTGAAGCGCCACGTGGGACGACGATTGCTCAAAATCTGGCGGAATAACTGGCGCGTCTTCTTCTTGCTGAGAAAGTGTTCCTGGTCGGGCGCCTTGTCGTAGGTGTATCCGGGCGAAAGCATCATGCCTTCGACGCCGAGTTCCATCATTTCGTCGAAAAACGCGCGAACGCTCTTGGGATCGGTGCCGTCGAAAAGCGTGGTGTTGGTGGTGACGCGGAAGCCACGCTGCAATGCTTCCTTCATGGCTGCGTACGCTTTGTCGTAGGTACCTTCGCGGCAGACAGAGAAATCGTGGTGCTCGCGCTGGCCGTCCATGTGAACGGAGAAGGTGAGGTACTTGCTGGGCTTGAACAGGTCCAGCTTTTCCTTCAGCAACAGCGCGTTGGTGCAGAGATAAATGTACTTTTTGCGCGCGACCAGGCCTTCGACGATCTCGGTGATCTGCGGGTGCATGAGCGGCTCGCCACCGGGGATGCTCACCAGCGGAACTCCGCATTCCTCGACGGCCTTGAAGCACTGCTCGGGCGAGAGATTCTGCTTGAGGATGTGCGCAGGGTACTGGATCTTGCCGCATCCGGCGCAAGCCAGGTTGCAGCGGAAGAGCGGCTCCAGCATGAGGACGAGTGGGTAGCGCTTGCGCCCTTTGAGCTTCTGCTTCAGGACGTAAGAAGCGACTGTCCACATCTGCGACACAGGTACTGCCATTGAGTACGTATCCTCTCTTGCTGGTTAGACTTAGGCCGCAGACGCGGCGCTTCAGAATTCTTACTTAGATGATAGCGGATAGGTGGCCGATGTGCCAGTTACGTTCTGACGACGGCCTCACCGTGTTCCAACCACAAAGGACACAAAGGAAACCCTTTTACTTCAATAGCTTCTCGATAACGGATTCGAGCTTCGACGGTGGAGTTTGTGGCGCGTAACGTTTGATCACGTTCCCCTGACGATCGATGAGGAACTTAGTGAAGTTCCAGCGGATGCTGCGGCCGAGCAGGCCGGACTTCTGGGCTTTTAGGTACTTATAGAACGGATGAGCGGCGTCGCCATTAACGTCGATCTTGCTGAAGATGGGGAATTGGACGCCGTAGTTCAGGTCGCAGAACGACTTGATGTCGGTGTCGGAACCGGGCTCCTGGTGACCGAACTGGTTGCAAGGAAAGCCAAGGACTTCGAGTCCGCGCGCGTGGTACTTGGCGTAGATCTCCTGCAGTCCTTTGTACTGGGGAGTGAATCCGCATTGGCTGGCGGTGTTCACGATGAGCAGGACCTTGCCCTGGTAGTCGGCGAGCGACTTGGACTGGCCATTGTTGAGGGCGGCGGTAAAAGAGTAGATGGAATGCATGGTCAGTCAGTCGGTCAGTCTTTCAGTCGATCAGTATCTCACTCGCACGAAATCTCCCGAAAAGGGAAGTCCGGGGGGGTCCCCCACCCCCCGTGTCCCGCATTCTAAAGGACTTACGGGCACGGGATGAGGCTCGTCCCGGCAAACAAAGGACTTAGTCCCATTGTCCCGCATAACAAAGGAGTTAGCGTCGGCTGGTGGCCGGCAGTTGTTAGTTGCCAGTTGTTAGAAGACGCTGCGCGCGACGTCGCCGAGCCGAAACAGACTCACTGTTTCAATTGTGACAAATTCAGGGCCACCTACTAGACACTTTCGCGAAATTTATTTCTGCAATGGAGTGAGAGGGTTACGGCGATTTCGGTGAAAACGGGGGATTGACAAGTTGGCGACCCCGGCTTGCTGGAGAGATTGAGGAGAGAGTAGGGATACCTCGCTGCGCTCGGTATGACAGATCCTCGCTGGCGCTCGGATTGAGGAATGTGCGAATCCCACCCAGCGCAAAGAAGCGCAGGGTGGGGCACCCACAGGGGGATCTCAGGCTTGCTGGAGAGATTGAGTAGAGAGTAGGATCCTTCGCTGCGCTCGGTATGACAGATCCTCGCTGGCGCTCGGATTGAGGAATGTGCGAATCCCACCCAGCGCAAAGAAGCGCAGGGTGGGGCACCCACAGGGGGATCTCAGGCTTGCTGGAGAGATTGAGTAGAGAGTAGGATCCCTCGCTGCGCTCGGCATGACAGAATCCTCGCTGGCGCTCGGATTGGACAGACGCGCCTTGTCGGAATGGCGAGGTTGCGGTTGCGAATCCTTTGGCTGGTAAAGATTGAGAAGCGGGTAGGGATACCTCGCTGCGCTCGGTATGACAGATCCTCGCTGGCGCTCGGATTGAGGAATGTGCGAATCCCACCCAGCGCAAAGAAGCGCAGGGTGGGGCACCCACAGGGGGATCTCAGGCTTGCTGGAGAGATTGAGGAGAGAGTAGGGATACCTCGCTGCGCTCGGCATGACAGATCCTCGCTGGCGCTCGGATTGAGGAATGTGCGAATCCCACCCAGCGCAAAGAAGCGCAGGGTGGGGCACCCACAGGGGGATCTCAGGCTTGCTGGAGCGCAGGCTTGCTGGAGAGATTGAGTAGAGAGTAGGATACCTCGCTGCGCGCGGCATGACAGAATCCTCGCTGGCGCTCGGATTGAGGAATGTGCGAATCCCACCCACGGCAACAGAATCCGAGGGTGGGACACAACGTTTGAAATCCCACACAACCAGAAGACGGTTGTGCGGGGCACCCAGACTGTCTCAAGAATCAGGCGAGGTTGGTCTTGGAGATGGGGAGTTCGCGGATGCGTTTTCCCGTGGCTGCAAAGATGGCGTTGCAGAGTGCAGGAGCGAAGGGTGGAACGCCGGGCTCTCCCACGCCAGCTGCCGGAGCGTTGCTCTCCACCATGTAGATGTTCGTCTTGCGGGGAGCCTGGTTCATGCGAGCAACCTGGTACTGGTGGAAGTTGGTCTGCTCGATGGCGCCGTTCTTGGCGGTGATCTCGCTAAATAACGCAAGACTGGTTCCGAAGACGGCCGCACCTTCGAATTGCGATCTCAGCGTTTCAGGGTTCACGACGGTGCCGGCATCGACGGCGGTGTTGACTTCATGAATCACAACGTCACCGGCGGGCGTGACTTCTACTTCGACAACCGTAGCCACGTAAGTAAGGAAGCTGCGATGGGCGGCGATTCCCATGCCACAGCCTTTGCCGAGTTTGCGCTTGCCCCATCCGGCCTTTTCGGCGGCTAGTTCGGTTACGTGACGCAAACGAGCGGTGTCGAACGGATATTGGGTGTAGTCGGCGCCGTAGTTGGGAGCCACGCGGTCTTTGGGGAGAACGCGATCGGGTCCGATGAGTGCGAGGAGGTATTCGAGCGAATCCTGATTGGCCGCATGCGCCAGTTCGTCGGCAAACGATTGCACGGCGAAGGTGTGATAGATGTTGGCGACGGAACGCAGCCATCCGATGCGCACGTGATTTTCGGCAGGACCGTTTTCGACGCGCAGGTTGGGGATGTCGAAGGGAATGTCGCTGAAGCCGAGGCCGAGTTCGCCTTCGCCGCCATAGGTGCTGTTGAGCGCAAAGGTTGAGCCGATGGGCGGAAAGACGGAGCGCTGGAGCCATGCTGTCGGCTTGCCGTTGGAGTCGAGTGCGGCCTTCATATACATCGCCGCGACGGAGTGGAAGTAGTCGAACTGAATGTCGTCCTCGCGCTTCCAGACGACTTTGATGGGGCGTCCGGTTTTCTTCGAGAGGATCGCGGCTTCAACGCAGTAATCGGGCTTTGATTTGCGTCCGAAGCCCCCGCCGAGCAGGGTGACGTGGCAGATGACTTTTTCTTTGGGGATGCCGAGAGCCTTCCCGACCGATTCCTGTACCTGTTGGGGATCCTGCGTAGGAGCCCAGAGGAAGACCTGGCCATCGCGGTAATCGGCAAGCGCAACGGGAGGCTCCATGGAGGCGTGCGCAAGATGCGGAGCGTAGTAGTCGGCTTCGACCACCTTGCCGCCTTTCGCGAATTCCGAGTCGGCGTTACCTATATCGCGAATCACCTTGCCGGGCTTGTGCGAGGTCGACTGTAACTGCTTGCGATATTCGTCGGAGTTGTAGGAGGCATTTGCGCCATTGTCCCAGGCGATATTCAGTTTCTTGCGTCCCTGAAATGCGGCCCAGGTGTTGTCGGCGACAACGGCGACGCCCCCGAGCGGCTGGAACAGGTGCGGAGGGGTGAACGGATCGATGGGGATGACCTGACGGACTCCGCGAACCTGCAGCGGAGATTTATCGTCATACGACTTAACTTTGCCGCCCAGGACCGGAGGATGTTCGATGGAGGCGTAGAGCATGCCGTCGAGCCTGGCGTCCATGCCGAAGATGGCTTTGCCGGTGCAGAGGGCCTCGAGGTCATAGCTGGGCATGCCTTTACCGATGTAGCGCCACTGGGCAGGTGTTTTGAATTGCAACTCTTCTTTCTTGGGAACGGGCAGCCTGGCGGCAGCACTGGCGAGTTCGCCGTAACCGGCGCGGCGGTTGCTACCTTTGTGAACGACGGCGTGCAATTCGGTGGTGCATTCGGATTCGGGCACGCTCCATTGCTGGGCGGCGGCGCGCACGAGCATCAGGCGACCGGTGGCTCCGGCGACGCGCATGGGTTCGAAGAACTCGCGAACGGAGTGAGAGCCGTCGGTGTCTTGGGAGCCATAGCGGGCATCGCCGATGGCCTGCTCGAGTTTCACGCGCCTCCAGTCGGCATCGAGTTCATCGGCGACGATGAGAGGCAGACTGGTGCGGCTGGTGGTGCCCATCTCGGAGCGGTGGGCAATGATGTAGACAGTGCCGTCGGTGTCGATGGCGAGAAACAGATCGGGGTGGAGGACCGAGTCAGTGAACGCGGCGGAAGTGCTGGTCGAATCGGCGTCGGCGGCCCAGGCGGATTGCGGCAGAACTTTGAGGCTGAGGACGAAGGCTCCGGTGGAGAGGACGCCCTGGAGGAATCCGCGACGGGAGACATTTTCGATGGTGCTCATGCGGTCTCCTTGGCGGCGGACTTGATGGCGGCGCGAATGCGCTGGTAGGTGCCGCAGCGGCAGATATTGCCGGACATGATCTGATCGATGTCATGATCAGTCGGCTTCTTGTTGCTGTTCAGAAGAGCGACGGCTTGCATGATCTGGCCAGACTGGCAGTATCCACATTGCGGGACGTTGGTATCGATCCAGGCCTGCTGCACGGGATGGAGAGCGTGCGCCGCGGCAATGGCTTCGATGGTGACCACGTTTTTGCCAGCGGCGTCGTCCATTGCGGTGGAGCAGGAGCGCACGGCTTTGCCGTTGAGGTGGACGGTGCAGGCGCCGCAAAGTCCCATGCCGCAGCCGAATTTTGTGCCGGTGAGAGCAAGTTCATCGCGCAGGTACCAGAGCAGCGGCATCTCAGGATCGCCGTCAAAGGAGCGATCCGCGCCATTCACTTTTAAATGAATCATGTGTCCTTCCGGTTGGAACAGTCCCCACAGTCAATTAGTGCTAAGAGGATAAATGCAGCAGCCCTGTTAAAAGATGGTGAATATTCCTAAATTTTCGTGAGGTTCATGGCTCAAGTGGATGGAGGCAAGGGAGTTAAGGAAGGGTCGGCGGGAAAGCAGCAGCATGCAACCAGCTCTGGAGAAGAATCCATCGGACTGAGGAGCGGATTTCGGACAGACCAGCGGAGCAGCTATGCTGATTGCAGGAGTCTCGCTACTAGTCTCTGTCTTCGTCCTTATGAGTGCGCGGTTGCTCTATGACCGCAGCCATGTCTTTTTCCTTTTATGTACCGCCATTGAGCGATGGTTCCGAAGACGGGATTCGGCAGTCCTTACGGGCGAAAAGAATCGTTCCGGCAAGGGGGGAATCGGGCCCGGCTCGGAGAAGGTGAGGGGCGCGGTGGCACCCTGAGCGTCACACCAGACACGACTAAGGCGCGAATGGACCTCGTGCGGGGTAGCGCAGGCGTTAATGGCTGGCAGCGGCATGGTGACTGGAGTCACGTTGACGGGGAGAGTTCCCCATATGAAGATGAGCGACCAAGGCTTCCGGGAGGGAATCCGGAAGATAAGGATCAGCCATTTCATGCCTACAGACGGTTTAGCGACACAGCGCTTTAAGCTTGCCAATCACGTGCTGTTGCCGATTTATGCGGAATTAGCCCAGGCCATGGGTCCGTCTGCCCCGGCACGCCCAAGAGGCATGGTTGAACACGAAGGCGAGCAGGGCGAGCATGTGCTGGATCCGGAAGAATGGTTGGCCGCTATTGACTCGGTAGTAACCCCTGCTCAGCTGCGGCAGTTCATACAGAAGAGCAAGATTGCGAATCGTAAAGACTCGCTGGAGTGGCTGATCAAGCGCTACGTGAAGCGCGCTGGAGTGAGCCAGCCAGATCTGGATAAGCTGGACTTCCTGCTGGTGCAATATCTTTCGACCTGCCACGGCGATAAGGCGGAGTCGAATGACTTTCCTCTAGACAAAGTAGCTGCGCTGCTCGAACCGCTGGTGGGATCACTAGCGAAGCCGCTTCCGCCATGGAGCGTGAAGCTGAACGAACTGGCCGATGAGATGAAGGCCTACGAGCATTTGCAGGACATGACCAAGCATGAACTGGTGGATCGCGGACGCAAGCTGAAGAGCTCGATCCGGCGGCAGCCGAACGATCCGACCATCCTGATTACCTTTGCAAGATTCAACTACCTGGTGCGAGCGACGTTCGTGCTGCTGTGGCAGGCGGATGTGTGGTGGATCGAAGAAGGATTGAAGTTTCTGGAGACGCGAGGAGAGTATTTTCTCGATTGCGCGGCCGTAGGCTTCTCGCCGATCCAGCCGATTACGGAGCTTTATCCGACGCTGACGAAGTGGAAGAATCCGTCGCTCGCGGATTACGCGCTGGATTCTACATATCGGCAGTTGCAGGGATTGAGGCACATCGTGGATTCGGCAATGGGGCCGGTGTACGAGTAGTGGCTAGTGATTAGCAATTAGTAATTAGTAATTAGTTCATGTTTTGCCCACTCGAGGGCGAGTGGGCTCCATCCGAGTGTCCATCACAATAGCTCTAATGCTGTTTAGCCGCCGTGGCGATGCGAGCCAGGCTGGCGCATCCTGTCATGTTGCGGGAGGCCGGAGTTTCCGAGCGCAATCGGCGCAGTGATCTGATCGAGATAAGCAACGTAGACGGAGAGCAGTTCGTACGTCTCGTAGTAGGCGCGGATGTCGAGCGCTTTCACGGTGTCGTCGTGGGAGTGTACGACGTAGAGAAGATCGGTGCCCTGGCGTCCAAGGGAGTGAATGGTGATGCTGGGAATTTTGGTTTTGCGAAAAGCATCGGTATCCGATAGACCTTCATGATCCACCTGCCACGATCTCAACTGCGGCATGTGTATGTTCAGGGCGGCCAGCTGCAGCGTCGTGACGAGGCCGCTGTCCGGCCAGTAATGCGGAGTGACCAGGCCGATGCTGTCGAGATTGATCATGGCAGAAATGCGATGCCGCTGGTCCTCGGACAATTGCTTCATGTAGAGACGCGCACCGCTGGCGCCGTGAAACTTGCCGCCGAATGCGATGAAGACCAGCGTATGTTTCATCGCCACCGATCCGATGGATTCGGCGAGGATGGGGAGCATGGCGGCACCGCTCCAGTTATCGAGCGCTCCGGTGCCTCCGCGATGATCGTAGTGCGCACCGATCACGATGGCGTTGGGGCCGGTGCCGGGGATGGTGCAGATCACATTAGGCAGGGCGGAGTCGGTCTGCTGAATCTGGAGCCGGTCCGAAGGACATTGTCCAGCTTCGGTGAAGAGCTGGCGCAGGCGCTCGACGCGATCTTCGTCGCGGGTGGGGACGAGTCCGACGCGCTCCTGCACGATGTGGAGACCGAGGCGAAGGAAGACGATTTTCTTGGTATCGCCGGCAGAGTTGCAGGCGAGGATCAGAAGCAGCAGGATGGGCGAGAGTCGGTGCACGCAGCGGGGAATCATCTCATAAACAAAGTGGGGATGCACACGGTTCTGGAGAAGCAGAGTCCTTACGGGGTTCGGGCTGGATTTTTTCGTGGAATCCCACCCAGCGCAAAAGAAGCGCAGGGTGGGGCACCCACCGGCGCCCCCGCCAACAATCGAACTCAGCGATCCTGGGCGCGGCCTTTCCACAAGCCGCCGCGTCCGGACCAGTAGCGAACGGCGGAATGGATCGTGGATGCGATATAGAAGAGAGCGGCTGTGGGGAGCGTCAGCGTCCAGAGAGGATTGAGGCGGTAGAAGCGGACCATGGGCGCGTAGGCGACGAGCATGGCAATGAGGGTGGCGGCGCCAAGCGAGAACGAGAGCGCGGATCCCGAAAAGAGAAGAGCGATGGGCAGAAAGTAAAGGATGGCCAGGCCGAAGATGGCGCCGATGAGGAGTAGCGTAGAGTGGCCGAGCTGATTGAAGGCACTGCGCGAGATCATGCTGCCGATTGCAGATACGGATTCATAAGGGCGAATGCTGTGAGCGGTCTCGGTTGGACCAAGCCAGAGACTACCGCCTGTCTGCTTGATAGCGAGGGCGAGAGCGCAGTCGTCGATGATCTCGCCACGAATGGATTCGATGCCGCCCGCTGCGGCGAGAGCCGCAGGGCGCACGAGCATGCAGCCTCCAGCGGCGCCGGCGGTGGCGCGGCGGCGATCGCGAATCGACGCTGGCGGGTAGAGCATGAAAAAGAAGAAGACGAATGTGGGAATCAGCCAGCGCTCGAACCAGGACTCGCAGTGCAGCGTCACCATAAATGAGGTGAGGTCGGTGCGATTGGCGTCAGCGATCGCGACAAGGGTTGTGAGGTTGCTGGGAGTGTGCTCGATATCGGCGTCGGTGAGCAGGAGGTAGTCGGGATTGAATTCGAGTGCCTTCGAGATGCCCTGCTGCTGTGCCCAGACTTTTCCGGACCATCCGGCGGGGAGCGACTTTCCATCGAGGATAGTAAGAGAGTCTGCCATGTTTGCGACGTTGGCCGCCTGGTGGGCGACTGCGGCGGTTGAGTCGGTGCTAGCGTCGTCGATGAGGATGAGGTGGAGATTGGCGTCGATCTGCTGGTGGAGGAGGCTGGTGATGGCACGGGCGATGACATCAGCTTCGTTGCGAGCGGGAATGACAACGGCGATGGCCGGGCGAGTGGTGATAGGAGTCGCAGGTTGAGGTTTTGAAATTCGCCAGAAACTACCGCGTGCGAAGAGAAGATATATCCATGCAGCCAGTGAGATTACACCGCCAGCGATGAGCGTGATGTGCATGGAGTTCGGTGATAAAGGTAACAGAGAGAGTGAGGGGTTTGATCCCACACGTTCGCTTCGCGGCGTGTGGGGCACCTGGGTGGTCCATTAGTCCCACCCTCTCGCTACGCGAGTAGGGTGGGGCACCCGATGTGAATTGGCCTAGCCGGTGTTGTGCAGGCCGGCGGCGATGCCGTTGATGGTCGCGCCTAAAGAGTAGTTGAGCATTTCGGTGTCGGTGCCGGCGCGTTTGCGGCGCAGGAGTTCGACCTGGATCAAGCTCATGGGATCGACGTAGGGATTGCGCAGGCGGATGGAGCGCGAGAGCACGGCATTCTTCTCGAGCAACTCTTTCTGATCGGTGAGCCAGAGGATCATCTGGCGCGTGCGGTGGAATTCTTCCGCCAGCATATCGAAGACGCGCTCGCGCAGCGCCTGATCAGGTACCAGTGTGGCGTACATGTGGGCGATGCCCATGTCGGCCTTGGCCATGGCGATCTCGACGTTGTGAATCAGGTCAGAGAGCAATGGGAAGCCTTTGAACATGTCGCGCAGTACGGCTTCGTCGTTCTGGCCTTTGGCGCGGAAGCGCTCGATTGCGTAACCGACTCCGAACCACGCGGGGACGGCGTGACGGCTCTGCATCCAGCCGAAGACCCAGGGAATGGCGCGGAGGTCTTCGAGGCCGCGTGTTTTGGTACGGCGCGTTGGGCGCGATCCGATGCGTGCGTTTTCCAATTCGTTGACCGGCGTGGCTTGCTCGAAATATTCGAGAATGTCGGGATTCTCGGCGATGCGCTCGCGGTAGTAGGCATAGGCGCAACCGGACATTTCTTCCATCGCGGGACCCCAGCGCTCATCGGAACCGGGCTTAGGCCCATTGGGACGGACGAGAGCTTCGAGGCAGGCAGATGTCATCAGCTCGAGATTCCATTCGGCGAGCACGGGATCCGCATACTTCCAATTCATCACTTCGCCCTGCTCGGTGATACGGATGTGACCAGAAAAACATCCTGGTGGCTGGGCGAGAATGGCGGCGTGAGTGGGGCCGCCACCGCGACCTACGGTGCCTCCGCGGCCATGGAAGAGGCGGAGCTTCACATTGCATTCGGCGGCGGCGCGGTGCAGGTCGCGATGCGCTTTGTAGATTTCCCAGGTGCTGGTGAGCATGCCGCCATCTTTGTTGGAGTCGGAGTAGCCGAGCATCACTTCCTGCCAGCGATCCCAGGAATCGAGCGCGGGCTGATATTCGGGCGCAGTCCAGATGCGGCGCATGACGCCGGCGGAGGAGCGCAGCGAATCAATGGATTCGAAAAGCGGCACGGGCATGAGGCCAGGATTGCCGGCGTCTCCCGCGATATTGACTCCACCGAGCGTTGCCAGTTGCAGGACCGAGAATACGTCCTGCTCGGTTTCTGCACCGCTGATCACGTACTGGCGGATCGACGGCGGCGGGTACGTGGTTTTGAGATGCGCGACTGTGCGCATGGTGTTGAGCACGTCGATAGTCTGCGGAGACAAAGAACCGGCGAGATCGCCGCGCGGGGCGCCGGCTTGTATCGCTGTTAACAACTCTTTCAACGCGTGCGCATGGACGCGCGCATGCTGGCGAATGTCCAGGGCATAAAGATGGAATCCGAAGACGCGCAGCTTGCGGAGTAGCGGTTCGATGAGGATTTCCGCAACGTTGGCTGCACGATTCTCGCGGAGGCTCTTGCGCACGAGCTGCAGGTCTTCTTCGAACTCGCCTGCGTCGGCATAGGCTTCGGGCGAAGAGCCTTTGCGTGTGCTCTGCAAGCGGCGAAAGACATAGCCGAGGAAGCGGCGGTAGAGTTCGATCTCCGCCTGAGCGGCCCAGCGGAATTCAACGTTCTCGAGGCGCGATTCGTAGTCCGACAATTTTTTGCGAAGCGCTTCGGAGATTCCGGCCTGCCGCACGGACGCGCTGATGCCTTCGAGCAGCTGCCAAACTTCCTTGATGTAGTAGTCGAGAATCGCCGTACGGGCTTTGTCGAGTGCTTCTTGAATGCAGTCAGGGGTGACGAAGGGATTGCCGTCGCGATCGCCGCCGATCCATGAGCCGAAATTTACCAGCGCGGGAAGATCACCTTCGCGGAGAACGAGTCCGTAAACCTTCTGGAAGGAATCTCGAAATTCCTGATAGAGGCGCGGCAAGGTGTCGAACAGCGCCATGGGGAAATATTCGAGCCCGATGCGAATTTCGTCGGAGACGCGGGGCCTGCGCAAGCGGACTTCGTCGGTCTGCCAGAGTTCGGTGATCTCCGCTTGAATGATCGACTCGCACTCGAGTGCTTCGGCATCGGTGAGGGGTAGCCGGTCCAGTCGTTCGAGTAATTGGCCGATGCGACGGCGCTTGAGCAACACGGTGAGGCGAGCGACTTCCGTGGGATGCGCAGTGAATACCGGCACAACTTTCACTTCGCGCAAGGTCTTGACCGCGTCTTCGGCGGAGATACCGGCCTTCTTCATCCGTAAAAGCGTGCCGAGGAATGATCCGGGGAGAGGCGATTCATCGACATGAAGCTTGCCAGCGCGGCGGCGGCGCTTACGATGATTGGTTTCCGCGAGATTTGTAAGCTCGAAGTAGATGGCGAAGGCTTTGGTGACTTTGTAAGCCTGATCGAGTTCCATCCTGGAGACGATGGAGCGGACCTCTTCCATTAGATCGACGTCGAGTTTCAGCGGTGCGGGTGAGGCTGATTGTTCGCGGTGCTGAATGAGCAGGCGCCGGAGGCGCTCGACGACTTCATAGAGAGCGCTGCCGGATTGTTCGGTGAGAATGCGCCCCAGCAGAATGCCGAGAGAGCGGACATCACGGCGCAGAGGTTGTTCTTTTGCTGAGTCGGAGGTCCGCGCGGTCAGCTCAGCCAGACGGCTGTTCTGATCTTTTACGGCCCAAAGTGGCTGATCCTCGCCCATGGTCATTGATACCATATCGAGCGTGCTTTTCGCGAAATGTTCAAGCTGGGACGGGGTGATAGAAATCCTGCAACTTAGCTGGATCGCAATCGTCTAATGCTGACTTGGAGGGATTCGTGTATAAACTCGCCGTTTTGCTACTCTTGAGCACTATGCTTTCCGCATCTGCAAACAACGTTTACGACTTTACGCTGAGTTCGATTGACGGGCAGCCCGCGTCGCTTGCGGCCTACAAGGGAAAGGCGATCCTGCTGGTGAATGTGGCCAGCAAGTGCGGATTCACGCCGCAGTACACTGCCCTGGAATCGTTGTACGAGAAGTACAAGGATCGCGGTCTGGTGATTGTCGGGATTCCGGCGAACAATTTTGGCGCGCAGGAGCCAGGCACGAATCAGGAGATCAAAACTTTCTGCACGCGTACCTATCACGTGAGCTTTCCGATGATGTCGAAGGTTTCCGTGAAGGGCGACGATACGACGCCGCTGTACCAGTTCCTGACAGATCCGGCGAGCGACCCGAAGCACAGCGGCGAAATCAAATGGAACTTCACGAAGTTCCTGATCAGCCGCAACGGCGAGATCGCGGCGCGCTTCGAACCGAATGTGACGCCAGACTCGCCCGAGTTGACTGCGGCGGTCGAGAAGGCGCTGCAGTAGAAGAATCGGCAAGTGGACATGAGGGCGTCTGCCAAGGTGCCCTTTTATTATTTCCACCGATTGCCTAGGCGGGCCTTCTCAGCTTACGCATCTGCAATTGCCTTCCTCCATCTTCGAAACGAACTTCATCCATCAGCGAGCGCAGCAGGAAGATTCCGCGGCCATGTTCTTCGACGACATGTTCCGTGGAAGTGGGATCGGGGAGAGACTGCAGATCAAAACCGGGGCCGGGATCGCGAACTGTGATCGCGATCGCGCAATCATCGCATTCGACGCGGCAATGGACGATCTGTGAGGGATCATTCTTGCAGCCGTGAACGACCGCGTTGGCGAGGGCTTCCTGGACAGCCACCAGAAGGTTGTAATCCTGCGGGGCGTTGTGGCAGCTCGCGCGAATGAAGGAAAGCATCTGGTCGCGCGTCTCGGGTATCTCGTCGATAGTGCCGCGCAGTTGGAAATGTTTCTCCATGGAGAGGGAGAGCCGAAGGTACATCAGAAGTGTACGAAACGCGTGTTAAGCGAAATTGAATTTCCAGTTGCAAGTTTTTGCGCAAAGAAGCGGATGAAGTGCACATGCGCGCGTGAATTTTCCACAGAATCGAATTTCGGAACCAATGCTGCTACTGATGTGGTGCAACTCTGAGCAATTAATTTGTTTGTACTCAAAGGGCTCCCAAATTTCTGTTTCGAACGCCACAGGTTCCCAGGGTAGGTAAGACATGGGTTTCCGCAGTGCATCGGACGTAGCATTTTTGCAATTGAGTGACTCTGTCTTTTGCGTACAGTGCGAACTCATTAGCTATAACAACACCTCGAATTGTCTCGCGTGCGGCAGCCAGGCCATCTTGAATCTGGGAAGGCTGATGGGCGGGTCGCTGCTGGCACAAGATACGGCCACGGTAATCACGGACGAGAAGATGCGCCGAGTGGTGGCGGAGCTTCTGGGACCGGGAGCGATCGGACGGAAGCCTGCGACTCCGGTAGAAGCGCCGGAGGCACCGGAGATTCCTGGGCCGCGACTGGTGGCTCGTTCAGCGGAGCACTACGCAGCGGCGGTGGCGCGAGCGGAACAGACTCCGGACCTTGAGTACCGGGTCGTAAATGGTTCGCTGGTGCATCTGGATTCGCCGATGCGGATGGTGCTGGATCGGGCGATGAGTCTGACGCGCGCATCGGGTTCTGCGCTCGCGCTGATCCGCGATGGCAAGATGCAATGTCACGCGACGATGGGTGCGGGCGTCCCAGGGTTGGGCGCGCAGGTAAGCGTGGAGCGAGGTCTCTCCGGGATGTCAGTTCGTACGGGGAAGGCGTGGCGATGCGATCAAGTGACGGGCGATCCGGTAGTTGATCTTCAGGCTTGCCGGTCACTGGGTATCCAGTCGCTGGTGGTTGCGCCGCTGGTGCATTTGAAGAACGTGCTGGGGATTCTCGAGGTGCTTTCCACCGAGCCGTACGCCTTTGACGATCACGACGTGGCGACGGTGCAGTTTCTGGCCAGCCTGATGGTTATGACGCTTACCAGGCAGACGGGCAAGGGGCCGGCATCCGTACTGACGGCAGCAGAAGCTCTCCCAAGCCGCAGGGCTTCGTCAGCATTGGTCGTGTAAAGAAAGGTAAATAAAGCACGGATGGCAATAAAACCGCCCTAATTGCCCTCTATAGTAAGTTGATGTCTTCACGTAGGTCTCTGGCGGGTGTTGTGATTTTGGCTGCAATTGCCATCAGCTCGCGAGCCAACGCGCAAACCGCGCAAGAGGCCCACTCCAGTACGGCGGCTGCACAGTCCAGCACATCTCCCGACCCCAGTTCTAAGAAACAGGAGAGCGCCCCCGTCCCAAGTCCCGCGGCTGGGAGCAATCAGACTGCAGCGGGGCAGAGTGGAGCGAATCAGGCGGAGACGGAAGAGGAGATCAGGAAGCGCGAGGAATCGCAGCGAATGCTCGGAGTGGTACCGATGTTTGGCGTGACCAATCGGCACCATCCGCCGCCGCTCACTTCGGGACAAAAGTTTCATCTGTTCGTCAAAGGCACCGTCGATCCATTCACTTGGGCAGCGGTTGGAATTCAGGCAGGGATAAGCCAGGCGCAAGACAGCTTTCCGCAATATGGGCAGGGTGCGGCGGGATATGGCAAGCGCTATGGCGCTGCGTTGGCCGACAGCACCTCGAGCGGATTCTTCGCTAACTTCGCGTATCCCGTGCTGCTCAAAGAAGACCCTCGCTATTTTCGGCTGGGAGAAGGAACGATCAAGCACAGGATCGGATATTCCCTTGCACAGGAATTTGTTGGCCACAAAGATTCCGGCGGCAGGACGGTGAATTGGTCGAACATCCTGGGAGGCTTTTCTGCAGGTGGATTGTCGAACCTCTATTACCCGTCGAACGATCGCGGATTTGGCCTAACCATGAGTCGCGTAGGAATCTCATTCATGTACGGCAGCGCGGGCGGAATCATCTCGGAGTTCTGGCCGGATATCGACCGAGCAATATTCCATAAAAAAGCTGCCAACCCACCGAAGTCCTGACCCACCCCTCGTCAATCGAATTCTTCCAGTTCACGATTGTGACCGCATCGATTATCCTTGCTGACCAGAGTACGTTGGGGAGGAAGACATGAACGATGCGAGCAAGCGAATTTACCTGGTGATCGGAATGTTGTTGCTTGGAATTGCGCAAGCCGGTGCGCAAGACCAATCGCAATTGCACGCCGCACCGGCGATGAACACACAGCGCATTGTGAAAGAAGTGCGCCACGAGTTGCTGATGTTGCCGTACTACGATGTGTTCGACAACATACAGTACAAAGTCGAAGGATATAACGTTACGCTGATCGGGTATGTGACGAACCCTGTGGTGAAGTCAGATGCGGGGAACGCAGTGAAGAGGATCGAAGGGGTGGAGGCGGTCAACAACCAGATCGAGGTCCTGCCACCGGCGCCGATGGACAATCAGATACGCCGACGAGTGTTCCGCGCGGTGTATGGCTTCCCGTCATTGCAAAAGTACGACATGCCGGTGATCAAGCCGATCCGGATCATCGTGAAAGGCGGACACGTGACGCTGGAGGGAGTGGTGGATAACGAGACGGACAAGAATACTGCGGGTATCCGCGCGAATTCAGTACCGGGGATATTCTCGGTGAAGAATAATCTGCAGGTGGTGAAGCAGAGCTAGGCTGATCCTTCAAATCCCACCCTCTCGCTGCGCGAGAAGGGTGGGGCACCCGCTGAACAGTTTCCAAAGGAGAAGAGTGCCGATACAGCATCTGTTACTGAAGGGCCTGCCAACAGCGGCGATCGGCACCTTTCTTGCTTTGTTTCCGATTGTGAATCCGTTCGGCGCGGTGCCGATCTTCTTTGCACTCACCTCAAAATCTTCCAACTCGGAACGGCGCAAGGTTGAAGTCAAGGTCGCACTCTTCGTAATTGGGATCCTGGTATTTTTCCTCCTGGTTGGGCGATTCGTGCTGAGCTTCTTTGGAATCAGCCTGCCAGTGCTGCGAATTGCAGGAGGACTGATTGTCGCCAATGCAGCTTGGGGTATGGTGACGAGCAAGAGCCGGATCACGGATGCGGAAGGCGATGAGGCCATCACCAAGGAAGATATTTCGTTTACACCCATGGCGATGCCGATGCTGGCGGGGCCGGGTTCGATCGGCGTGGTGATGGGCCTGGCGGCCAACAGCACGAACATGCTGGCGTATGTCGGAATGATCATCGGGATCGCGGCCCTCGGGCTGGTGGTTTATCTGTTTCTGCGACTGGGCGGGCCAATGGTAGAGCGACTTGGGCCGAATGCCATCGGGTCGATCAACCGTATTTTCGGTTTCCTGATCCTGGCGGTGGCAGTGCAGTTAATCTGGGACGGGATTTCGGACTTTCGGACATAGTTCAAAACACGCGTCCCACCTGGAAGAAGAATTTGTGGTGGCCGGTGGTGCCGTAGCTGCCGCCAACGATGACGGGTCCAAATGCGGTCTGGACGATTATGCCCAGGACCGCGTCGGCCGGCCACGGAGACTCGTTCATTTCGTTGGTAACTCGACCGCCTTCGACCTCACCGTAGGCGAATAGTCCCTTTCCAAGAAGCGGTGGGAATTTCACAATCTGCTGAAGGTATCCGCCCTGTAACAGCAAATACTGATTCGTCAGCAATTCGTTTCGACCGAAAGCGGCCAATCGTACCGGTCCTCCGAGGCTGAAGGAGGGAAGCCCGGTGCGCGTGAAGCCGAAGTCGGTGCCACCGGAAACGCCTCCGAACAGGCTGCCGGGTTCGCTGACAGGCACGTAAAACCTGCTCTGGATTTCCGACGACGGGAACCCGTTGTTGCTGCCGAGATAGGAGTCGAACCAGCTGAAGCTTGAGTCGAGCGCCACCCCCTTGCGCGGGACAACTGGATCGTCGAGGAGATCGAGGCGATAGCGAATCGAAGATTGCCCGAGGCGATCAGCTGGATTGCCAAACAGGGGCGATCCAACCTGCTCCTTCAATCGCAGATAACCCAGTTCATAGCCAAAACGCAATTCGCTGCTGCGGCTGAACTGGTACCCGGCGTCGAAGTAGGCGGAAACCTTCTGCAGACGGTACGCAGCGATCTGATTGTTCTCGTTGTAGATGTCGAAGGGAGACGTGTTGGCGATGCCGCCGGGGTCGATCAACCAGCCCGGAAGTCCTTTGAAGGGACGGAAGTAGTCGGTCGCAATGCCGTACTCGGAGCCAAAGGCGAGGTCGGTACGCCACTCTGTTTCGTGCGAACCGGTGCCGAACTTAGTGAGGCGGGCGCCAAGAGCGAAGCGAACGTTCTGGATCTCGGATCCGTCGATTGCGATCAGCGGATTCACCAGGATGGGAGCTTCCTTCTGGGCGGCGGTGATGAGGAGACCGGGCTGTCCGTTCTGTTCGGTGAGACCGTAGTTCAGCTTGGAGAAACGTCCTGTGCCGACGATCTGAGTCAGGCCATTTTCGAGTTTGTCGATATCGAGCGGCTGCCTGGCCAATTTGGAAAGATCGGTCTGAATAATCTTCGAGGCCGCGGGTGTGGCTCCTTGCACGGCCACAAACTCAGGAGTTGGTATGGTTTCGTGGCGGCGGGAGTTTCGCTCGGCGATATATCGATTCCACGTGGCATCGTCGACGCTGAAGGCACGCAGGAGGTTGGCTTTTTGCTGAGCTGCCTCATATCCCTTTGCGATCAATTTCTGCGCAGCGTAGTAATCCGTGGAAGTGAAGTCCGAGACGTCGACGGTAACGAGCAGGTCAGCCTTCTGCATGCTTTGGAGTTCGTTGGCTGCAATCACCACGTCGATGGAGTCAGAAAGGACGCCGATGGAAGAAATGTTCCGGTCGGCGGTGGTCGCCCTGGTCTGAAGGTGGACTGCCAGGATTAGTTCGCCACCCATTTCACGGCCGACATCGACTGGGAGATTGTCGAGCAGGCCTCCGTCCACAAAAATGTGTTTCTTGTCGACGACTGGGCTGAAGAAACCCGGTAGCGACATGGAGGCGCGCATCGCCTGCGAGACTGGGCCATCGCTGAAGACATACTTTTGTTTGGAGACGAGATCGACGGCGACGCAACGAAACGGGATGGGGAGTTGGTCGAAGTCCTTAATATCGGAATAAGGCAGCATGTAGCGGTCGAGGATCAGCGAAACCTGATATCCGGCGTTGAATCCGGAGGGAAGCCGGAGGCCATGCTGCAATCCGAACTGAAGATTGTTGGGGTATTCGCGAGCGTCCTCTTTGCGACGATAGGCGAGATCCTGAAAGGGAATCTGATCGCTCAGCACCTGGTCCCAATCAATTCCACTAACGATCTTGTTCAGTTGCGTGGGATCATTTCCGGCGGCGTAGAGTCCGCCGACAAGCGCGCCCATGCTGGTGCCTGCGACGTAGTGCACGGGGATGTGATTTTCCTCGAGCCAGCGGATAACGCCGATATGCGCCAATCCGAGGGCGCCGCCGCCTTCGAGGACGAGCGCAATCCGAGGTGCGGGCTTGGGAGTTGTTTCTTGTGCGATTCCCGGGGAGGGCAGGAGTCCCAGCGCCAATAAGAAGCAGACGACTTTGGTTCGCATGGTGTTCTCCGCAAGGATTATCTCTCGAAGTGGGGCATCGCGAACGTAACGGTTCGTCACATCTCTTGGTAGGACGGAACTGATAGCTTATAGTGTGGAGCACGACTGACCATGGACTTTGACCAGTTATCCACCTTTATAGAAGTTGCCAAGCTGGGAAGTTTCTCGCGTGCCGGACAAAAAGTGTTCCGGTCGCAATCGGCTGTGAGCGCGCAGATTCGCCAACTTGAAGACGAGTACGGAGAGAAGCTGCTGGATCGCAGCGGCAAGACCGTGAGACTCACTCCGGCGGGCGAAGTATTCTTCGAATATGCACAGAGGCTGCTGAACTTGCGACGCGAATCGCAACGTGCCGTGGCCGACCAAGGCACGGCTCCGCGTGGCGTACTGGCGATCGGCGCGAATGAGGCCACGTGCCTGTACGTGTTGCCGGATGTATTTGCCGAGTACCTGCGGCTCTATCCGGCGGTGCAGCTCAGCATTTATCGCAACTTCAGCCGCAAGATCCTGGAAAGAATCGAAGACGGATCGATTGACGTGGGCATCGTGACGATGCCGGTGAAGTCGAGCAGCCTGAAGGTGCGCTCGATTTTCCGCGACAAGCTGATGTTAATGGTGGACGCCAATAATCCTTTGGCAAAGCTTTCGGCGGTACCGGTGAGTTTGGTGGCAGAACAGCCGCTGATCTTTCCTAAGACGGGCTACACACGGCAAATCCTCGACAAGCTGTTCCGACCCTACAACACGCAACTGCAAGTACGTATGGAATTGCCCAGTGTGGGCATGATCAAGAGCTTTGTGGCTGCGGGATTAGGCGTTTCGCTGATCAGCACCAGCTTTGCACGTGACGAGGTACGCTCGGGACAAGTAAAGCTGGTAGCGCTAAAAGACGTCGAACTATCGCGCGAACTGGGGCTGGTGTACCGGCGAGATCGCAGTTTGCCACGGGCAGCGGCAGCATTCGTGGAACTGATTCAGCACCGGACGGCTGCTATGAAAGCGGCGGTTGCGGCGTTAGTCGAGAAGCCCGCCCGTCCCGCTTCGGGCATATAGTTTTCTGATTCAAACCATCAGAAATTTGAGTTTCCCTTCACCTTGGTCCGCGGACTTAAATAAGGACACCCGAAAGGGTGTTCATCCGAAATGGAGGCGGCAAGGTGATCTGTCCTAAATGTCACGCAGAATATACGTCGTTGAATCCTTGCTCTTGTCCTTCTCGGCCTTTGGCTTCGCTGATGCAAGAGGCGAAGGAAGGACGGAAGAGCTCGGAAGGGGAGCCTGCGTATGCTCAGACTGGGTTGAATAACCCGTTCTGGGAGGCTCCGTCGCGAGATTAGCGTTTAGTTGTCTCTAGTCGTTGCTCCTGTGTGTCTTCATAAAGTAGTGCTAGTTCTCCTCCTATAGCGTGTGCTGTGAACGGAGATGGCGCCCTGCTCCGGGGCGCCTTTTTTAATGCGCTTGACGCTTGGAACTGGATGAGCGGCGGCATTTGATCGAGAGTTGCCGTCACAGAGTGCTAACATCGCGACTGTGAAAAGGGTCTGGACGCGAATAATTCAAGCCGTCGGAGTGATCACTCTGGGGTTCTCGATTTGGGGATGTTACTTCCTGGTGATCGCGGTCGTCCGTGTCCTCCGCTATCTGCCTGCGTATCGCCCAGAGGTTGCGTTCTTTCGTCCAGTTTTCTTTTTCATGACCGCGCTGAATGTCATTTTTCTCGCCGTAGCAATCATTGCAAGTATCGGTCTTTTGAAACTGAAAAGAAGAGCCGTAGGTGGTTACACCGCCCTTGTGGTTGCGATGTTTCTTTACAATTTTTGTCTCGGGAGCATGTGGCTTCTTCCCGCCCCATACGGTATTAGCATTGGCGCGGCTTCCGGTGTAGGAAATATGGGAATCGCTCCCTTGGAGCTTTATCCAATTCCGTTTCTGTATCCCTTCGTTTCAACCGTGCTCATTAATCTCTCTCATTACAAGCTCAGAAGAGCCGACCGGGGAGTGACTGCCGCGCTAGTTCAACATTGAAGTATCATCGGCTCGTGCCGAAACGATCTTCTTCCAGCAAATCTGAACGTCGTGCCCTTTCCGCTTATGTAAAGCTGCTGCGCGCCAGCGATACCGTGCATGCGCTTGCGACTCGCGACCTGTCCCGTTGGGAGCTGACGGCGAGCCAGTTTGCCGTGATGGAGGCGCTCTATCACCTGGGGCCGATGGTGCTGTCGGAAGTGGCCCGCAAGATCCTCAAAACCGGCGGGAATCTGACGATGGTGGTTCGGAACCTGGAGCGGCGCGGGCTGGTGAAGCGCGTGACGGGCGAGAACGATCGGCGGTTCGTGAAGTTGAGTCTGACCGAGAAAGGGAGTCGGTTGATCGCGGAGGTCTTTCCCAAGCATGCGGCGTGTATTGCTGGGCTGCTGGCGAGGCTGACGGCGGCAGAGCAGGTCGAATTGGCGGTGCTGTGCAGGAAGTTGGGGCGAGGGCTGGCAACTGCAGATCCCTCGCTACGCTCGTGATGACAAGCAAACTGCAGATCCCTCGCTACGCTCGTGATGACAAGCAAACTGCAGATCCCTCGCTACGCTCGTGATGACAAGCAAACTGCAGATCCCTCGCTACGCTCGTGATGACAAGCAAACTGCAGATCCCTCGCTACGCTCGTGATGACAAGCAAACTGCAGATCCCTCGCTACGCTCGTGATGACAAGCAAACTGCAGATCCCTCGCTACGCTCGTGATGACAAGCAAACTGCAGATCCCTCGCTACGCTCGTGATGACAAGCAAACTGCAGATCCCTCGCTACGCTCGTGATGACAAGCAAACTGCAGATCCCTCGCTACGCTCGTGATGACAAGCAAACTGCAGATCCCTCGCTACGCTCGTGATGACAAGCAAACTGCAGATCCCTCGCTACGCTCGTGATGACAAGCAAACTGCAGATCCCTCGCTACGCTCGTGATGACAAGCAAACTGCAGATCCCTCGCTACGTTCGTGATGACAAGAACCAAACTGCAGATCCCTCGCTACGTTCGTGATGACAAGAACCAAACTGCAGATCCCTCGCTACACTCGTGATGACAAGCAAACTGCAGATCCCTCGCTATGCTCGTGATGACAAGCAAAAACCGCGTTTTTGTGTCCTGAAACTATTTTAACGTTAAAGCATCTAACTTCTTGTTGAAAGGAGTTAGACAATGATCAGACTGCGTCCAGCGGACCAGCGCGGACATGCCGACCATGGCTGGCTGAATACGTACCACACGTTTTCGTTTGCGGATTACTACGATCCCGAGCAGATGGGGTTTCGCGCGCTGCGAGTGATTAATGAGGACTGGGTCCATCCGGGGCACGGCTTCGGCACGCATCCGCATCGCGACATGGAGATCGTGACTTACGTGCTCGAAGGTGGCTTGTCGCACAAAGACAGCATGGGCAATGGGTCGACGATCCTGCCGGGAGATGTGCAGAGGATGAGCGCCGGGACCGGCGTGCTGCACAGCGAGTTCAACCACTCGAAAGATGAGTCTGTACATCTGCTACAGATATGGTTACTGCCGCAAGAGCGCGGAATCACGCCGAGCTATGAGCAGAAGAACTTCTCGCGTGACGAGAAATTAAACCGGCTGCGACTGCTGGCGTCGCCTGACGGCAGGGAGGGTTCGGTGGCCATCCACCAGGACGCGGAACTGTACACGTCTGTGTTAGAGAGCGGCAAGGCAGTGGACTACGAATTGGGGCCAGGCCGGCATGCGTGGTTGCAAGTGGCGCGGGGCAGCGTGGAAGTGAATGGAAAACAGTTGAAACAGGGAGACGGCGCGGCAATCAGCGAGGAAAGGAAGCTGAAGGTGACCGGGCAAGCAGGAAATGAGGATGCGGAAATCCTGTTGTTCAACTTGGCGTAAGGACGTGGCACGCGCGCGGGAGTTCTGTGATTAGCGAAACGAATGATGCGAGAGGATCAGGCTGTGGCCGCCCAGAAGGCGGCCACACTAACTTAAATAGAATGCAGAAGGCGTTGCGGATTGGGCATGCTGTTATCGTCGTCTGATTTCTCAGGAGTGCGATTCTTGTCCTGCGTGGGATGGGTGGGAGTGGCGGCCTGCGGGACCGCGCAACTCTTGCCATTCTTGTCTTTCGAATCGACACAATTGTTCCTGGCGTCGGAATTCTGCTGTTGATCGCCCTGGGTATTCGCGGTAGTTGAGTGTTTCTGCTGCTGGTCATGCACCTTGATCGCGTTCAATTCCTGGCTGTCGAGGAAGAGAAGGTGAATGACGTTGCGCTGCGATTCGATGGTGCGACCTTGCACCATGCTAAGGCCGGCTACGATCATCGAAGCAAAAACCAAGACCACGGTGAGTCCATCACGCGTGAATCGTGGTTGACGGGGAAGCTTGAGAGACCGCTCGTTACCTTCCACATTTCACCCCAGGAGCCTAGTTGGTAAATACCCGTTGGATGCAGTTGCAGGACCAAAGCTTCAGGAGCTGCAAACTCTTAATTCTTAGATGAGTTGTGAGCGTGTGATGAGGCCAGAAAAACACACTGCATGCAAACTCTTGCACAGTGTTTCCACGTGCACGTCCCGATTCGGAGATTCGCGTGCATAGTAACCTTCCATGAGTGCAAGAGAACTCCGCCACAACAACGAACTCTGGGGCGTTACTCCCATCGAAAACTTGCGACTGTTGCCGTCCGATTCGGCATCTTCTAATATCGGAGCTATAAGCCGCACTTATGTCTTCCAAAAATCTGAGTAATGGCAAGCAGCTGAAGCAGCGCGCAACCGACGAGGTCTGCGCAGGCCGAAAACCGTCTGAATCGGAGCAGCAGTGGGTGGAAAAGACGCTGGAGCCGCTGCTCGAGAAATCGCCAGAGAAGCCGATTGGCGCACCAACGGGAACTAATCTCGACGAGAACGGCAACGCGCGGTACAGCACGATCTCGGATGTACCGATCCGGCGTTTGTACACGCCGGCGGATTTGCCTGCGGACTGGAGCTATGACGAGTACCTGGGCTATCCGGGGCAGGCGCCGTTCACGCGCGGGATTCACGCCAGCGGTTATCGAGGGAAGCTGTTTACGATGCGGCAGTTCTCCGGCTTCGCATCGCCGGAGGAGACCAACCAGCGTTACAAGTACCTGCTGGAACACGGCGGCAGCGGGCTGAGTGTTGCGTTCGATCTGCCGACATTGATGGGCTATGACAGCGATCATCCATTCAGCGAGGGCGAGGTTGGGAAGTGCGGTGTGGCGATCGATTCCCTGGAGGATATGGAGATTTTGTTCGACGGCATCGACGTGCAGAACGTGACGACGTCGATGACCATCAACTCGCCGGCGAGCGTGCTCTGGGCGATGTACCTGGTGGTGGCGGAGAAGCAGGGCGCCGATTGGAAGAAGATTTCAGGGACGATTCAGAATGACATTCTGAAGGAATACATCGCGCAAAAGGAGTACATCTATCCGCCGGCGCCATCGATGCGTCTGGTGATCGACACGTTCGAGTTTGGGTCGAAATTCACGCCGCGCTTCAACACAGTTTCGATCAGCGGATACCACATACGCGAAGCCGGATCGACCGCGCTGCAGGAGTTGGCATTCACGGTCTACGACGGCGTGGAGTACGTGGAATGGGCGCTGCGTCGGGGACTGGACGTGGATGACTTTGGTCCGCGGCTGAGCTTCTTCTTCAATGCGCATAACGACTTCTTCGAGGAGATCGCAAAATACCGAGCCGCGCGCAAGATCTGGTACCGGCTGATGACGGAACGTTTCAAAGCAAAGAATCAGCGGACCTGGCTGATGCGCTTTCATACACAGACGGCGGGTGTTTCGTTGACGGCGCAACAACCGATGAACAACATCGCGCGCGTGGCATTGCAGGCCTTGGCGGCGGTGCTGGGTGGAACACAATCGCTGCACACGGATTCCTACGATGAAGCACTGGCGTTGCCGACGGAGCAAGCGGCGCGCATCGCTTTGCGCACACAGCAGATCATTGCATTTGAAACCGGCGTGGTGAATACGATCGATCCGCTGGCGGGATCGTATTTTGTGGAGAGCCAGACGCTCGATATGGAGAACGGCGCTTTCGACTACTTCGGCAAACTGGATGCGATGGGCGGCATGGTGAAGGCGATTGAGCGCGGCTATCCGCAGAAAGAAATCGCCGAAGCCAGCTATCAGTTCCAGCGTGCGGCCGAAGCGCGAGAGAAAGTGATCGTCGGGGCGAATGAGTTCACCGTGGATGAGCCGTCACCACAAATTCTGTATATCGGCGACGAAGTGGCTCATTCTCAAACAGAGAAGTTGAAACGACTGCGCACGCGACGGTCGAACGAAGAAGTCGGCCGATGTCTGGAGGCGCTGAAGAAGGCGGCGGCGCAGGAGCCAAAGGTGAAGTCGGATGGGACGATCTCGGATGCGAACACCATGCCGTACATCATCGAGGCGGTGCGGGCGTATGCGACGGTGGGCGAGATCTGCGAGGCGCTGCGCGAGGTGTACGGGACGTACGAAGAGACGAGTATTACGTAAATCAGAAGGCAGAATGAAGAAGTAAGAATTCAGATTGAAGATTGCAGACGGGAGCGCGGCGAAGAGGTCGCGCTTTTTTGTTGGCTTGACGCCTTGCGAGTCGCAACGCAGGGTCTCTCGACTGGGCTGCAACAGACGCGGCTCCGCTCGAAATGACAGGCTCACAGAGTGGATTCGATTAACCGCAGCCGGCGGTTGAGGATCACATGGACTTGTGATCTGATATCCGGATGCCGTTTCTGCACTACCGGCCGTCGGCGCCGCTATCCCAGTTCGTCGAGATGTTTTGGTACTACGAGGGAGAGGCCGGTGGTCCGCATAAGAAGGAACGGTTGTTGCCGCAGGGATCGTCGGAGCTGGTCGTCAATCTGCGCGAAGACGAAACGCGAATCTACGATCACGACAATTTCGACGAAGTTCATAAGCTTGGTGGCGCCGCGATCTGCGGGCCTCATTCGCAGTTTTTCGTGATCGATACTGCAGAGCAGGATTGCGTTGCCGGCGCGCATTTCAAGGCTGGAGGGGCCTTCCCGTTCTTCGATATACCTTTTTCGGAGCTGCACAACGAGCATGTTTCGCTTGACGTTCTTTGGGGAGGAGCGGCGATCCGATTGCGCGATCGGTTACTGGAAGAGCCCACGCCGGAAGCCAAGCTGCAGCGGTTTGAGGAGATTCTGCTGGAGCAGATGTGCCGGCCGCTGGGACGGCATCGAGCTGTGAATTATGCGCTGGTGCGACTCGGGGGAGAGCACGCACCGGTAGGGGCGTTGTCGGATGAGATTGGAATCAGCAGCCGGCGGTTGGTGGATGTCTTCAGCCGGCAGGTGGGACTCACGCCGAAGTTGTTTGCGCGGGTGCAGCGCTTTCAGAATGTAATCCAGAATCTCCCGCCGGAACAGGATGTGGATTGGGCGCAGGTCGCGCTAGGCTGCGGCTACTACGACCAGGCACATTTCATACACGACTTCCGCAGCTTCTCTGGCCTCAGCCCCAGCACTTATCTGAAGTACAGGACGCGTCACACGAATCACGTACCTATTTTTGAGTAGTGCAGATTTTTACAATACCGTCCTCGTGTGGCGCTCCAGAATGTGGACGTGGGTAAGAGCGGCGAAACGATCCGCTTCTTAGAGGAGGATTCCATGGCGAAACCAAATTACATTCCAGAAGGTTATCGGGCGATCACTCCGTACCTGATTGTGAAGGGCGGTGCGAAGGCGATCGACTATTACGTCAAGGTATTCGGCGCGAAAGAGTTGATGCGAATGGATGGGCCGGATGGCCGTGTTGGGCACGCCGAACTGCAGATTGGCGATTCCCACATCATGCTCGCGGACGAGCATCCGGAGATGAAAGTTGTTGGTCCGCAAACGCTCGGAGGATCGGGCGTGGGAATTCTCGTCTACGTTCCAGATGTGGATCGTGTGTTCCAGCAGGCGGTGGATTCAGGCGCGAAGGTCGACCGTGCCGTGAAGGATCAATTCTATGGCGATCGCTCGGGGAACATCATCGATCCTTTCGGACATAAGTGGACGATTGCGACGCACGTCGAAGACCTTTCGCCCGAGGAGATGAAACGCCGGGCGGAAGCGGCGACGCAGACCACCTGATCGCGAAACAAAATCGACGGCAGCAGAACGCAAGGGCTTTGCTGGTGTCTAATAGTAAGCATGCGGGGGATGACCAGGATCGGCGGATTGGCGATTCTGCTGTGCTGCGTTCTGGCAGCGATCGGTTGGTGGTACTACGGGGCCTTCAGCTGGAATTATCCGCAATGGAAGAGCCGAGCACGGTTGAAGATCTGGCGAATCTTCGGTGATCCGCTGGATAAAGAATCGAAACGAATTGCCGGACGCGATGGCGTCAATTGCGGCACTTCGGATGGGCGCGAGGAGAATACGAATCGTGTCACTGGATGCGTTTCCGATGCGATGAGCCATCATCGCGGATTCCGCGCGCGCTTCAGCTACTTCGGAACAGAATCATACGGAGCCGAGGGCTTGGCGGGTACGCAGGACGGGGCAGTATATGAGCTGGTGCTGCGGATCTCACCGGTGTTTTCCGGTAACGATGTTCTGCTGGTGCGCAGAGCGTGCCCAGCGCCTCTGCGAATTGCCCTTCGTGAAAACAGCCCGATCCCGGGGTGTGCGCCATTTGCGGCTTCTGCCAATGACTACGAAGTGTTGCGCGACGACGGCGTCAGGAACCGGGCCGCCATTGGCTATTAGCTGATGGTGACCAGTTCTTGTTCGTGCGATGTTGCAGGCTGTGGGAGTGGTGCTTTGAGCCGATCCGTTTTTGGCTCATGGCCGAATTCTTCAAGAATCGTCTCGAGCAGCGGCAGCATGCGAGTGACACGCTTGGCGCGGATAACGAAATCCCACAGCGGCTCGAACTTTTTCCATCCTGCAGCGTAAGCGAAGTGGCGCAGCCGACCCGACCACTTTTCTTTGGTCAGCGCGCCTTGAAGTATTGATCCCCAGCGATAGAAATCTTTGTAGGCGCGCCAGTAACCAGCTTCCAGAACATCGCCAGTCAGCTTTGAGGGACGGTAGACGCAGTGACGCGTGTCGTAGAGATCCCAGTTGTTGTGCAGGAGGCGGCCCTCGTGCTGCATACGCGTGTGCAATTCGGTGCTCGGATACGGCGTAAGGATGTGAAAGGTCGAGGTCTCGATACCGTTGGTGATCGCCCAGTCGATTGTGCGATCGAAGACGGTGGCGTCGTGCCCGTCCATACCAAAAACGAAGCTGCCATTCACCATGACGCCGTGATCGTGCAGGCGACGAACGGCTTCGCCGTAGTCGCGGTGGAGATTCTGGAACTTGCGCTGCTCGCGGAGGCTGGTCTCGTCGGTTGTTTCAAATCCAACGAAGAGGCTGCGCAAGCCGCAGGCAACGGCTTTCTCCAGCAGGCCGGGCGAGAGGATGGTGTTGACGGTTCCGGCCGCCTGCCATACGCGGCCCATGCCGCGCATTCCGTCGAAGAGAGCCTCGGCAAAGCGGCGATTGCCGAAGAGATGATCATCGAGGAAGTAAAGATGACGGCCGGGAAGGCGTGCGATTTCGGCGAGCGCGTCGTCGACTGTTTGTGTGTAGAAAGACTTGCCGCCCTGAAAGAACGCTTCCTTGTAACAGAAGTCGCAAACGTGCGGACAGCCGCGTGAAACCACAATCGAGTTGGGAACGAGGTACAGGTGGCGTTTGATGAGATCGCGGCGAATGGGCGGAATGCCAATCAGCGAACGAGTTCGCGATTGGTAGCGACGCTGCGGATGGCCAGCGCGGAAGTCACGCAGGAACTCGGGCCATATGTCTTCGCCGGGGCCGAGGAAGATGGCGTCCGCGTGCACAGCGGCTTCGTCCGGTAACGAAGTGACATGCAGCCCGCCGAGCGCGACGAATGCACCTCGCCTGCGGTAATGATCGGCGATGCGATACGCGCGAAATGCCGAGGTGATGTAGACCTGGATGACGACGAGGTCGGGAGAATCGTTGAGGTTGAGCTTCTCGACGTGCTCGTCTACGAGAGTGACGTCGTCATTGGGATCGAGATATGCGGCAAGAGTGGCGAGCCCGAGAGGAGGGAAGAGCGAGTACTTAATGGGGCGAAACAGCGGGCTGGTGGCTTCGGTAAGAGCAGGCAGGACGAGTTTAACTTTCATGGCGGTTGAGAGTACATGAAGTACTTTATATTGTAAAGTACTCTCTGGTGGTCGCGTTCGCCCACGAGATCGGTGGCAACTGTAGTCGATTCCGAGTTCATCGTAGGGTCGTGTAACTAAGACATTGAAGACTGAAGCGAAGGCTCCGCCTGGTCTCACGCGGCGGACAAGGATAAGCGAGTGGCAGAACTGTTCTTGAGGTTCCTGATCGGCGGCCTACTGGTGTCGGCATTCGCCGTAATAGGCGACCTCTTCAAACCGAAGAGTTTTGGTGGACTCTTCGGCGCCGCGCCTTCGGTCGCGTTGGCGACGCTGGCGCTCACCGTTGCGAAAGATGGCAGGAGCTATGCCGCACTCGAGGCTCGCTCCATGCTGGCCGAAGCGTTTGGGCTTCTCTTGTACGCGGTGGTTGTAAGCCGGTTGCTAATGCATCGCCAGATCTCGGCATTTGCCGCCACAATAGTGAGCATGCCCGTATGGTTCGCGGTAGCTTTTACATTGTGGGCGATCTTCCTTCGGTAACCTCATGCTGATCAAGACAGACTGGTCGATTCTGCGAACAACGAAGTGGAACGACTATGCTGTGCGCTTCTTCCTTGGCGGCACGATTACGGTGGTCGCCGGGCTGATCGCAAAAGAATTCGGGCCTGTGATCGGAGGGCTATTCCTCGCATTTCCTGCGATCTTCCCCGCTACGGCAACGCTGTCGGAAAAGCGCGAGAAAGAGCGAAAGAGCAGGAAGGGGCTGTCGGGCGAGAAGCGTGGACGTCAGGTGGCAGCGGCCGAAGCCGCCGGAACGGCCATGGGCTGTGTTGGATTGATGGCGTTTGCGTTGATCTTCTGGCGAGAAGTGCCAAGTTGGAGATTATGGCTGCTGTTCCCAACTGCGGTGATCGTTTGGGCGGCGACGGCAGCCGCGATCTGGTTTGCACGAAAACGACTACGGCTTCGGCCAAAGAAAATTCCTTCGTAGTCGCGGTTACACAGCTTCGGCAGCAATCTCATCTGCTTTCGGTTCCGGTTTCTTGCGGATGCTGGTGAGTGCCACGCTGGCAAGGATAATGACTGTCCCGATCATGGTGCGCGCGGTGATTTTCTCGTTTGCCAGCATCCAGCCGAGGAAGACGGCGACGAGAGGATTGACGTAGGAGTGGGTGGAAACCACTGCGGGTGAACTCACCTTGAGCAACCAGGTGTAGGCGGTAAAGGTGACAAGAGATCCGAAGATAATGAGGAATAGCAGAGAGGCTACCGAAAGCGGCGTGAAGTCGGCAGTGTGAACGCGAGAGCCTTCGCCGAAGAGGAGTCCGACGAAGCAGAGTTGGATTCCGCCGAGGAACATCTGCATGGCGGCAAAGGTCATGACAGAAGTCTTAGTCTTCACCCCACGCGAGTAGATAGCTCCCACTGCCCACAGCACTTCGCCGACAACGATGGCCATCGCGCTGAAGAACACAGCGCGCTGCTGCCCGTGGATACCGAAGGGAACAAGGATAGCGACGCCGGCTAATCCCAAAAATATTCCTGCCAACACTTTGGGAGTGAGTTCGTGCTCCTGTCCGCGCGCGCGCGCCAGAACGACCATCCAGATGGGCAGCGTCGCGGCCAGCAAGGCGGCGAGACCGGAAGGCACGCGTAATTCCGCCCAGGCGAGCAGGCCATGACATCCGAGAAAACAGAAAGCAGCGGCAAAGGCTGCTGAGAACCATAACCGAGGCTCGGGACGACCGTCACTTCGAGCGAGCATCCAGGCCAGCAGGATGGCGCCGGCAATGAGATGGCGCGTGCCCATCATGAGCAGTGGGGGCAGGGTCTGGACGGCGAATCGAATAGCGAGGAAGGTGGAGCCCCAGACGATGTAAATGGCAGCGAAGGCGAGCAGGAACGTGAGTGTTTTGGGCTCGGACTTTGGCGCTAGGCTGCGGGGCTTTTCCATAGATAAACTTATCACGATGAGACACGTAGTTCGACATTTGAAGAAATGCGATCCGGTGCTAGCCGCGATCATCGAGCAGGTGGGACCGCTGCGGATCGATCACCGTCCCGCGACCTATGAAGCGATGGCACGAGCGATCGTCTTCCAGCAACTGGCGGGAGCGGCGGCGAGGACGATTTTCCAGCGTCTGCAGGCTGCTTGCGAGAAGGCGGTTGGCGGCGACAACACGCCGCGATCACTGTACGGCGGGTTTGCGATTACGCCGGAATCGGTGCTGGCGCTAACCGAGGAACAGTTGCGTGCCTGCGGACTTTCGCGGCAGAAGCTAAGTTACGTTCGCGATCTTGCCGCGAAAACCATTTCGCGCGAAGTGGACTTCGAGCGCCTTCCCGATATGTCAGACGAGGACGTGATCGAGCACCTGACGCGCGTAAAGGGCGTGGGCGTATGGTCCGCGCAGATGTTCCTGATGTTCGCGCTCGGGCGACAGGACGTGATGCCTACGCTCGATCTGGGGATCAACAATGCGATCCGTAAATTGTACGGAAAGCGTAAGGTGCCGAAGGCGAAACAGATTCTAAAGCTGGCGGAGAAATGGCGTCCGTATCGCACTTTTGCGTGCTGGTATTTGTGGAGGAGCATGGACACACCGGCGGCGATTCCGTCGAAGCAGTTGGTATCGAAGCCGAGGAAACGTGCGAAACCGAAGGCGAAGAGGGCGGTAGCTTCGTAGTTGCTTCCCACTCGTTACTTCGCACGAGTGGGGCACTGGTGGTAGGGATAGGGATGCCTCACTGCGTTCGGCATGACAGGATCCTCGCTTACGCTCGGATTGGGAAAGCTTGCGCTTTATGACCTGTGCCCACTCGTTGTTTCGCACGAGTGGGGCACGCGCTTCGTGACCCGCCTCTTCGTTTGTGGTTAAATAGTCGGTTCGAATGGCGGATCAAGCGAAAATTCGAGTGCTGGTAGCAAAGCCCGGTCTCGACGGGCACGATCGCGGGGCAAAGGTGATTGCGCGCGCGCTGCGCGATGCCGGCATGGAAGTGATCTATACCGGGCTGCGGCAGACCCCGGAGATGGTAGTGAATGCCTCGCTGCAGGAAGATGTGGACGTCATCGGACTGTCGATTCTGTCGGGTGCGCACAACGCGATCGTGCCGCGCGTTATGGATCTGCTGAAGCGGAACAAGATGGACGATGTGCTGGTGCTCGTGGGTGGGATTATCCCCGATCAGGATATTGCGGCGCTGAAGAAGATCGGCGTCGGCGGCGTGTTTCAGCCGGGAACACCCATGGAGCAGATCGTTCAGTTCATTCGCGAGCACGTGAAGCCGCGCGGCGTGACGGCGGCGAACTAGTCTTACCACCGCAAGCCTGCTGTCCATCTCCTATAATCTTTACTCCTGATGACCACTCTTACTGATTCCGAAAAATCTCGTCTGCAACAGATCATTAGCGCGACTACCGGTCCGGCGCCGTGGTACTGGAAGAACTTTCCCATGGTGAAGAATTCGGCTGGCAAAGAGTATGAGTGGCTGCATCACGGAGAAGAGGGGCAGCTGGCGCACCTGGTTACGCTTCATGAAGCGGGCAAGAAGAACGAGCCACTGCTGGCGCTGAACATCTACTGCACGCCGTTCGAGATCGGCGAGGGAAGATTCGGGATATGGTGCCCGGAAGGGCGCGGCATGTTACGCGTGGTTGCGTTCGATCTGGATGGACTGAAACCGTTCGTGTTTGAGGAGATCGTTGGCTGGTTCAAACAATCGACCGAGCGCATCTTCGGGAAAGTTGAGCCGGTCGCAGATTTCGAGTTTTCCGCCGAACTTAAAGAGGGAATGCAGGAATTGAGCGTGCCGGAGCCGCTGCGGACCGTGACGGAACTGCCAATGGTCGCCCGTCGCACGGCAGCAGGCGAGAGCGATCCGGCGTGCGCGATTTTCGTGCTGTATCCGCATGCGGGGCTGGTGGAGGTACTTCCGCAGCACTGGTTCAATCGCGAGAAGTTCGAGGTCGGAAAGCAGTGGATCACGCGGTTGACGCGCGATCCGGTGTCGCACCGGATCATCGGAGATGGCGTGAGGATTCCGCCGTTTCGGCTGAGCGAAGACAGACGTGAGCTGGATGGGTGGTTGGAATGAGAATCAGCCACGGATCTCACGGATAATTCTTTGAGAGAGCTCAATCCGCGTGGATCCGTAAAATCCGTGGCTAAGTTTTTTGAGGTAGAACCGCAAGCCGAAGCAACACTGCTCCGCCTTATTTCGGACGATGGCACCAACCGTCTGACGCGCAATTGCGTTCTTGCCCTGACTGAAATCATGCGCGATCTGGCGCAGGCATCGCAGCCGCTGGTGATCACCGGCAACGCGAGTTTCTTCTCCGCGGGAGCCGATCTCAATGAAATCGCCGCACTCACTGGTCCCGGCGCATACGAATTCTCGAAAATGGGTCAGGAGTTAATGAATGCCGTCGAAACGTTTCCGGCGCCAGTCTGCGCGGCGATTCGAGGGTATTGCATGGGCGGTGGGCTCGATCTGGCGCTGGCATGCCACATGCGAATCGCGCACCCACACGCAATATTTGGACATCGTGGCGCCGCCTTGGGGCTGATCACGGGGTGGGGTGGAACACAGCGTCTGCCGCGGTTGATCGGGAAATCGCAGGCACTCAAGATGTTCGTCGCAGCTGAAAAGCTGACGGCCGCACAGGCATTTGAGATCGGATTGGTGACGAAAGTAGCCGCTGATCCGGTGGCGGAAGCTTTGCAGCTGCTTAGTGGTCACAACGCGCAGAGACGTGGGGTCATTGCCTGAGGTCAGGCTACTGGTCTATCGTTATCGGTTTATATCTTGTTGTCTGGGCGGACCCATGAAGCCGACGTCGACGTCCTCTAGCATTCATCCCAATTTGATTGAGACCCGTGTTGATCCCACCTCGGCGCGGTTCGAGAAGAATATGCGCGCCATGGCCGAACTGGTCACTCGAATCCGCAATGAAGAAGACGAACTTTCGCAGGGCGGCGGATCGAAGGCCATTGAAGCGCAACATGCTAAGAAGAGGTTGACGGCACGGGAACGGATTGCGCTGCTTCTTGATCCGGGCACGGAGCTGTTTGAACTCGGGATTTACGCCGCGAGTGGAATGTACGAGGAATGGGGCGGCGCGCCGTCGGCCGGGGTGATCACCGGGCTGGCGAAGATTCACGGGCGTACGTTCATGATCATCGCGAACGATGCCACGGTGAAAGCGGGTGCGTTCTTCCCGATGACGGCGAAAAAGGTGATCCGCGCGCAAAACATCGCGCTCGACAATCACATTCCTACGATTTACCTGGTCGATTCCGCAGGTGTGTTCCTGCCGCTGCAGGAAGATGTGTTTCCTGATACCGACGATTTCGGTCGCGTGTTTCGCAATAACGCGGTGATGTCGGCGAAGGGGATTCCGCAGATCGCGGCGATCATGGGCATGTGCGTGGCGGGCGGCGGATATCTGCCGGTAATGTGCGATCACGTGCTGATGACAGACGGTAGCGGATTGTTTCTCGCGGGGCCGGCGCTGGTGCAGGCGGCAATCGGGCAGAAAGTCTCGGCTGAGGAACTGGGCGGAGCAGAGATGCATTCGGCGATCAGCGGCACGGTGGATTATCACGAGCCAAGCGACGAAGCGTGTATCACGCGCATACGCTCACTAGTGGACAAGATGGGAGCGCGACAGCGCGCGCCGTTCGACCGTGGCGAAACCGAGGAACCGGTGTACGCGGCGGAAGAGTTGTACGGCATATACGAGTCGGATCCGGCGAAGCCCTATGACATGAAGGAAATCATTGCGCGTATTGTGGACGGAAGCCGCTGGGACGAGTATCGCTCGGAGTATGGCAAGACGTTGGTGTGCGGCTTCGCGCGCATTGGCGGATACGCGGTGGGGATCGTCGCGAATCAGCCCACGCATCAGCACCAGACCGATGAGCAGGGTCACAAGCATCTGGAGTTTGGACGCGTGATCTACACCGAGTCGGCGGCGAAGGCGGCGCGCTTCATCATGGATTGCAATCAGAACCTGGTGCCGCTGATTTTCCTGCACGACGTGAACGGCTTCATGGTGGGGCGCGATGCGGAATGGAGCGGCATTATCAAAGCGGGCGCGAAGATGGTGAATGCCGTGTCGAACTCGGTGGTGCCGAAGATTGCGGTGATCCTTGGCGGATCGTTTGGCGCAGGGCACTATGCGATGTGCGGCAAGGCATATGATCCGCGATTCCTGTTTGCGTGGCCGACGGCCCGTTATGCGGTGATGAGCGGTGACTCGGCGGCCGGAACGCTGGTGGAGATCAAGATTAAGCAGTTGGAGCGCAGCGGCAAAAAGCTGAGCGACGAAGAGCGCAAACAGCTGTATGAGTCGGTGAAGGAAACTTATGACCGGCAGACGGATCCGCGATATGGGGCGGCGCGGCTATGGATTGACGCGATCATCGATCCGCTGGACACGCGAGATGCCATCATCGCGGCACTGGCGGCGGCGTCACTGAATCCGGAGGTGCCGAAGTTCAGCGTGGGAGTTCTGCAAACATAATGGGGGCTCAATTTCGGTGATCAGCACACCTGGAATCATGGCGGTCTTGTCTGGACTGCTCTTCTCATTCGGATTTCTTCTGATTACATCCGGCGTGCGTAATTCAGTGCCGGCATTGCGTCTTGCGGGGGCCGCGCTGGTTTCCGTTCCAGTGGGTGGTATCACCTATGCAATGTTGGGGGCGAAGATAGGAAAGCATATGGGGTTGCGCTTCTACAGCTTCCCCTTCGGAGCCGCGGATCTGCACTCGCGCGCGCAGCTGTGGGGGAGCGTTGTTTGTTGGGTGTTGCTGTGGTGGGTGCTGCTGAGCTTGCTTTTCTCGCGCCTTGATTACGGAAAAGATAGAGGACACAGGGCTGCCAATGGCCAATGAAGTGAAATTAATCGAGTGCCCGCGCGATGCCTGGCAAGGGCTGAAGGGCCATATTCCAACCGATGTGAAGGCGGAATACCTGCGCGCACTGATTGGGGCAGGGTTCAAGCACATCGACGCGGTGTCGTTCGTGTCGCCGAAGGCGGTGCCACAGATGGCTGACTCGGAGCAGGTGCTGGAGTTGCTTGATCCGCCCGATGATGTCGAGATCATTGGCATCGTGGTGAACGAAAAAGGCGTAGAGCGCGCCATCAAGACGGAAGCAGTGAGTACGGTCGGATTTCCCTATTCGATTTCGCCGACGTTCCTGGAGAAGAATCAGAAGCAGTCGCCGGAAGAAGCCTTGGACGAGCTCGAGAAGATCGAGAAGAAGGCCGACGAGGCGGGGCTGGGCGTGGTGGTCTATATCTCGATGGCATTTGGCAATCCTTATGGTGATTTGTGGAACGCCGATGAGGTAGTCGAGGCCGTGGACCTGCTGGAGAAGATGGACATCCATGCAATCTCACTGGCAGATACGGTGGGAGTGGCCGATCCAGACAAGATTCGCGATGTGTTTTCGGCGGTGTCCAAATACAACTATCTCGATATTGGCGTCCACTTGCACAGCCGTCGCGAAGATGCGGCCGCAAAGGTGCTGGCGGCCTACGACGCGGGTTGCAGGCGCTTTGACTCGGCGATCGGCGGGTTGGGAGGGTGTCCATTTGCGCAGGATGAACTGGTGGGTAATATCCCGACCGAAGAGGTGATCGAAGCGTTGAAGACGCGCGGAGTGGGTTTGCCGATGAAGAAATCGTTGGAGAATGTGGTGCGGATGTCGGCAGAAATTGCGCAGACATATAGCGTGGCGGAAGTCGGAGAATGAGTTCCGGCCCTTTCCAAAGGAAGGAAAGGACCGGGCACCCGCTGAGAATGTAAGGTTATAATCGCGTGCCACGTACACTGGCGCGAGTAGACATGCACTTCAATACTCTTCTGCTCAATTACGATCATGGCTGTGCCACCGTCACTCTCAACCGCCCGGACAAGCGCAACGCAATCACTTACGAACTGATTGACGAACTGCTGGCGGCGCTGGCGGCGGTGGAGAAATCGCACGCGCATGTGCTGATAATCACGGGGGCCGGCAAAGCTTTTTGCTCTGGCATGGATCTGGACAACCTGCGGGCGATCACCACGCATTCGCAGGAAGAAAATGCGAAAGACTCGGGAACGATGGCGCGGCTATTCCGCACAATTTATGAGTTTCCGAAGCCGACGATTGCGGCGGTGAATGGACCGGCCGTGGCCGGAGGCTGCGGGATTGCGACGCTATGCGACTTCACGCTGGCGTCGACCGAGGCGAGATTCGGGTATACAGAAGTGCGCATCGGATTTGTGCCGGCGATTGTGTCGACGTTCCTGATCCGGCAGATCGGCGAGAAGCTGGCACGCGATCTTCTGCTGACAGGGCGGATCATCGACGCGCACGAGGCGTATCGCATGGGACTGGCGAACGAGGTGCTGGATCATGAACGATTGATGCATCGTGCGCGAGAGCTGGCCCAGGCATTGCAGCAGAATAGTCCCACGTCGCTCGCGTCCACCAAGCGGCTGCTGAGCGGCTACGCGTTCGGCGACCTGAATACGCAGATCCACGCGGCGGTTGATGAGAATGCGAAGATTCGAACGACAGCCGATTTCCGCGAAGGATTGAACGCGTTTCTCGAAAAGCGGAAGCCGAACTGGCAGGGATGAGCGGCATCTTTCGGCAAACGAAAAAATGAATAAGCCAACGATATCGGAAACTACGCTGCGGGTGCGCTACGTCGAAACCGATCAGATGGGTGTGGTGTATCACACCAATTACCTGATCTGGATGGAAGTGGGCCGCGTGGAATTGTTGCGGCAACTCGGGTTCACGTACAAGGACATGGAGCAGAAGGATGACTGCTACATCGCTGTCGTGGAGATCGGGTGCCGGTACAAGGCGCCGGCGAAATACGACGATGAGATTCTGCTGCGCACGCGGATCAAGCGATTCCGGGCGTCGCTGATTCAATTCGGGTACGAGATTCTGCGGGCGAGCGATGAAACCCTGCTGGCCGAAGGCGAAACTACTCACATCGTCACCGATTCGACTTTCAGCAGGCGTTCGCTGCCGGAAAAGTATCTGGGCGTGTTCAAGGGAGCGGTGGGAGACTAAGAGGTAATTAGTAATTGGTAATTGGGTGAAGGCTCCCAGTGCCGGTTTCGCGTTTCGGCTCCGATCTGCTTGCCGCCTGCCTGACCTGATACACTGACACGTTTGCCTGAAGCAGCCGGTGCGGCCTGATAGACGTTCCTCGGAAGGACGCCGACAAACACATGGTCCCTATGCAGCCTGTCCGAATCAGCGGAAACGATCTGGATTTCGAAGAACTAAGCGCAGTAGTGTTTGAACAATGCCCCGTACTACTGGAGAGCTTTGCCCGGGAGTCCGTCGAACGAGCGAGGGTGGTTGTGGAAGACCTGCTGGCCGGGAATCGCGTGGCGTACGCCGTGAATACCGGCGTCGGTAAGTTGAGTGACGTACGGATTGCTCCTGAACAGATTCGTGAGCTGCAATTGAATTTACTGCGGTCGCATGCGGTCGGGGTTGGAGAGCCGCTGTCGGAGTCGGAAGTTCGGGCCATGCTGTTGTTGCGCGCCAATTCGCTGGCGAAGGGGAACAGCGGAGTGCGGCCCGTGGTGATCGAAACGCTGTGCGAGATGTTGAACCGGGGCGTGCATCCGGTGGTGCCGTCACAGGGGAGTGTGGGGGCCAGCGGAGATCTGGCGCCTCTCGCGCATTTGGCCCTGGTGCTGATCGGCGAAGGCGAGGCGTACTTTGCCGGCAATCCAGGGAAGAAGCCGCGGCGGAAGGGCGATCCTGCGAGCCGGCGTATCAGCGGTGGCGAGGCAATGAAGCGTGCGAGCATTAAGCCGCTGGTGCTGGAGGCCAAAGAGGCGATCTCGCTGATCAACGGCACGCAAGCGATGCTGGCGGTGGGCACGCTGACGCTACGGGCGGCGGAGATCATGATCGACAGTGCCGATGTGATTGCCGCGCTGTCACTCGACGCGCTGCGCGGAACTGATGTTGCGATGGATGAGCGCATACACAAGGCACGGCCTCACCTGGGGCAAATGCGGAGCGCACAGAATATCCGCAAGATGCTGGAAGGCAGCGAGATTCGAGAATCACATCGACAGTGCGGACGAGTACAGGACGCGTATTCGCTGCGTTGTATTCCGCAGGTGCATGGTGCGGTGCGTGACACGCTGGCGCACTGCCGCCGAGTGTTTGAGATCGAGATGAATTCCGCAGTCGATAATCCCCTGGTTTTCCCCAAGCCTCGACAGATCGGCAAGCGGGAGGAGAATGTTGCAGGGGATGTGATCTCCGGCGGGAATTTTCACGGGGAACCGCTGGCGTTTGCGCTGGACTTCCTGGCGATCGCACTCAGCGCGCTGGCGGGAATTTCTGAGAGACGAATCGAGCGGCTAGTGAATCCGTCGCTGAATGAGGAGCTGCCGCCTTTTCTTGCGCAAGGGGCTGGGCTAAATTCCGGATTCATGATGGCGCAGGTGACCGCAGCGGCGCTAGCGAGCGAAAACAAGATATTGGCGCATCCGGCGTCTGTGGATTCGATTACGACGTCGGGCAACAAGGAAGATTACGTTTCGATGGGAATGGCGGCGGCGATCAAGCTGAAAAAAGTGGTGCAGAACACGCGCAACGTGCTGGCAATCGAGGCAATGGCATCCGCGCAGGCGATCGACTTTCTGGCGCCATTAAAGCTCGGGGAGCGTGGACAGAGAGCGTACGATCGCATACGCGCGGTGTCGAAAAAGTTGGAGCAGGATCGCATCATCTCCGGTGATTTTGAGCGCGTGGCCGAGGTGATTGCGTCGGGGAAGATTGCGGATGCACTGGACGGCGAGTTCGTCTCCTGATGCAGTTGGTTGTGATCGCAAACCCCAAGTCCAGTGACACATAGGCTGACGATCGCCGCTTGGGATGTGATACAAACGACTACGCAGAAATGGTCTTGATGAGAAAGTTTCCAGCGCGGCCTTTCCCGTGTTTAAAGGAGGGTCGCCGAGTATCCAGCCGGCGCGAGCGCCGGTATTTTTATGCATTGCAGCCAGGTGGAACGTGTTAAGAGCATTTTTTATCTATCTTTCAGAGAGTAAAGCATTACGGAAATTTGCCGAGCAGTCGCCCGTGGCCCAACCGATGGCGCGCCGTTTCGTTGCCGGAACCACGGTGAATGATGCGATCGTCGCTGCTGCTGAACTGAATCAGAAGGGCATGGCGGTTTCGATCGACAATCTCGGCGAAAACGTAACCAATGTTGCCGAGGCGCGGGAGAGTGCGGAACTCTATCACCACATATTGGACGACATCGCCAAGCGGCAGCTGAATGCGAATGTCAGCGTGAAGCTGACCCACATGGGATTGGATGTGGACGAGGCGCTCGCACGGGAACTGGTGTGCGGTCTGATTGCGCATGCGGCGCAGATCAATAACTTCATTCGTGTGGATATGGAAGGTTCTCCTTATACACAGAAGACGCTCGACTTTGTGCACGAAATGCATCGCGTGCCGGGTAACCAGGGCAGGGTAGGCGCGGTGATCCAGTCGTACATGAAGCGAAGTGAAGCGGATGTGGAAAAGCTGCTCGCCGAGGGGATTCGCATTCGGCTTTGCAAAGGCGCTTACAAAGAGCCGGCCGACCTAGCTTTCCAGGCAAAGTCGGATGTAGATGCAAATTACGTGAAGCTGGCAAAGATCCTGGTGACGAGCGGCGTCTATCACGGGCTGGCCACGCACGACGGGAAGATCATTCGCGAGATGATTGCCTTCGCCAAACGTGAGAAGCTGCCGCGCGAGGCGTTCGAGTTCCAGATGCTGCACGGGATACGACGCGATCTGCAGGAAGAGATTGTTCGCGAGGGCTGGGGTATGCGGGTGTATGTCCCGTTTGGGACAGAGTGGTATCCGTACTTCATGCGGCGGTTGGCGGAGCGTCCTGCCAATGCTTGGTTCATTGCGCAGAACCTGTTCCGGAGATAGAAGGCGTTTCCCGTTGCGCGTTTCAAGTTTCACGATCCCACATCTGCCAAATGAGGGCAGATGTGGGGCACCAACCCAAGATTGCCGTCCCATTATTGGCCCGCAAGTAAGATTGAGCTTCTGCTCTCCGTCGTCTTGGTTCTGCTAGGATTTCGGAATGGCCGAGGAGTGGGGAATACGCGGGGAGTTTTCCGCGCTGGTCAGCCACGACATCGACGAAGACAGGATTTCTCTGGAGCGCGCTGCTCTTACCATCGCGCGCATGGAATATCCCGAGCTGCAGACCGAACCTTACATACGGCTGCTTGATCAGCTTGGGAAGCGAGTCGACGCGTTGCTTCCTGCAACTCCCGAGCCTCCCAATTACATTGCTGCACTGAACCAGGTGTTGTTCGAGGAAGAAGGCTTCCACGGGAACGTAGACGAATACTACGATCCGCGGAACTCGTTCCTGAATGACGTTCTTGACCGCAAGCTGGGAATTCCCATTACGCTGGCGCTGGTATACATGGAGGTGGGACACCGCGTGGGTTTCCCACTATTCGGCGTGGGACTGCCTGGGCATTTCTTGCTCAAACACTACGAGGTGGATGGACGGGAGATCCTGATCGACGCATTCAATGGTGGCGATATTCTCGATAGCAGTGACTGCCAGGAGCGGCTCGACGCAATCTATTCTGGCCAGCTGACTTTCCAGCCGGAGTTCCTGCAGACGGTGTCGCGCCGCCAGATGCTTACTCGCATGCTGAATAATTTGCGCGGGATTTACATCTCGAGCCGCAATCTGAGAAAGGCGGCGATGGCGGTGGACTTGATCCTCGCACTGCATCCGCGGTCAGCGGAGGACATGAAGCAGCGCGGGTTATTGCGGCTGGCAACAGGACAGCTGCGGGCAGCCGCCGACGATCTGGAAAATTACATTCGCATGTCACCCGAGGCTTCCGATACCGACGAGATGAGGCAAACGGCGTTGTCGATCCGGCGGAAACTGGCGAGCATGAATTGACTCCGTTTCACGAAAAGGCCGTTTCACGTTTCACGTAAAAGCAGAGCGAGATTCCGGACGAAGTGCCTGTTGCTTCGGCATGAGATGTGACAGGGTAGGGCCCCTTCGACTCGGCCGTTCGGCCTCGCTCAGGGTGACAGCCACCAAGTGTGGTCTTTTTCAAAGCGTGAAACATGAAACGCGAAACGTGAAACGGGTTTTAGTGGTTCGGGGCTTCGCCTTCGTGGGCGAGATTGAGGTCGAGACTGCGCTTCAGCAGATCGCGTTCATCGTCGCTGAACATCGACTTGAAGCGATCGGATTCCATGACATGCTGCTGTTCCTGCGGGCTCATGCTTTCCAGATTGCGATAGGCGCTTCGCATCATCGTGCGCCGGTCTGCCGGCATGCTCTTCATGCGATCGTAGATACCCATCGCTTCCTGCTGTTTTTGCGGCGGGAGATGTTCCCAAGTCTCCATGCGTTTTAGAACGCGGTCGCGTTGATCAGGAGGCAGACTATTGAAGCGTTCCAGGCGATTCTTGAGCTGCTGCTGGCGTTCCGGCGGAAGTGCCCGGAAATTAGGATCACTCTGGAGTTTCTTTTCCTGTTCTTGAAGGGGAAGGTCTTTATTGTCGCGAAGCCATTCGCCCCGGTGGGGACCGGGACCTTTGGGAATCCACGCGTTTCTGTTGCCAGGCGGAGCCTGCGACCGGGGAGCGCTATTGTTCTGCTGCTTGTGCTGCTGCGCCGACAAGAGTGCTGGCGCCAGCGACAGAGCTGCCATCAGCACAACACACGAAATGGTCTTGATTCCCTGCATCGCCTAAGCACAACAAAACTCAAATTTACTGACTGACGGACTGGTCCCCTGCATCGTCATCGAGCAGTTCAAAATTTGCCAGCACATCATCATTCTTATCCAGATACTGTAAATCCGCCACAGGAGAAATTTTCTGTTGCGTCAAGGCCGGTAATGCCGGCTTGGAGGAGTGATCCGGGCTCAAGATAAGCGAGGCGCTCAACAGGATCAGCAAGCTGAAAGCGGCAGCGAGAGCGGGTTTGCGGAACCAACTCATCCAGCCAGGCGATTTGGCAGCCTCCAGTTGAGACTCCTCGCGCACGCGAGCGCGCAACCGAGTCATGAAATAAGGAGACGTATCTTCCGGCGCCTGCCACTCATCGAGCAGCGCCATGGTTTTCTGAAACGACTCAACTTCTGTCGAGCAAGCCTGGCAAGCACGTAGGTGTTCCTGCACTCCGGCGGGGATTACCTCGCCGGTGGCCAGATCGAGCAGGTAGCTGTGAACCTCCGCGCACTTCATATCCCATTCCCCTATACAAAATCCTTGAGCCGGTCGCGAAGCGTTTCGTACGCCCGGAACAGCAGCGACTTCGTCGCCGACTCACTTATTTTCAGGACATCGGCAATTTGCCGGTAATCCATACCCTGATACTTATGCATGACGACTGCTTCACGCTGCCGTTCGGGCAACGCCTGCACGTGCTTGCGAATAGCTTCCATCCGCTCGCGGCGCAGGATTGTTTGCTCAGCATTCAGCGAGGAATCGGCGACGTCGATGGTGAGTCCACTCTCGTCGTCTGGTTCATCGAGGCTGACGCTCATCTCGGGACGCTCGTACTTCGTGTCCCGTACGTAATTCACGGAAAGGTTCGAAGCAATCCGATACAGCCAGGTACTGAACTTGGCTTCCGCGTTGTAGGTCTGGCGAGCGCGATAGACGCGAAGGAAAACTTCCTGCGCGAGTTCCTCGGCGACACTAGTGTTGCGGGCCACGCGATACATGAAGCCCAGCATCGGACGCCGATACTTTTCGCAAAGGTAGTCGAAAGCGGCATCATCGCCGTCCTTCACCCTGAGCATCAGATCCGCATCAGTCAAACCTTCAGTACTTGCAGGCAGCGCCGCTTTTTTCGCGACAGCCGTGTCGCGCAGGCGGCGGGCACCCGCACCTAAGACTCCACCGTTAAGGGCTACGCTGCTCACATCTGAGGAAACCCGTACCCCCTCAGAAAGTTGCGCGTTTTCCAAGGTCTCGGGCTCGTCGGCGGGTCCGGTTGAAATACGCGGATTATGAGGCTTATCAGGCATTTGCAGCAGGTCCGGTTGGGCGCGCGAGACCGTTACCGAAGTGACCGGACTGCACATATCCTACACGAGCAGAAGCTTCCGAACAGCAGAGGGATGTACGAGTACTCTGGGGTAGAACTGGCCCCAGAAGTGGCAGTCGACGGAGCCTCGCTGAATGAATATAAGGCTAATGACTTCAGCAACTTGCCTTTGACCGGTCTTTCTTGCAGGAGATCACCATCTGCACCATTCATGGGCTCGGTCCCGGCGACATCGGAGGCTTGGATGGCGAAGCCGTCGGCGCCGAATTCCTGGTTGGAATCAACAAAAATGCGTACCGGCCCGAAACGGCTGCACGTTCCGATTTAAAACGAGCTCTGTTTGGGGCCTGCGTCATCGCCGTGCGTGTTCCCGCTGCCAGGACCTTGAGATCCAGACGAATTGCGGTGTTGCAGGTTTGCAGGGCAGGATTCCGACACCATGTCGACACGGGTCACCAGGAACTCGGGTGGATTCGATGCAGTACTCCCCGAGGAACTGGACCCAGCCATTGCGCCCGCGGAACCGGAACTGGTGCTTTGAGCAGGCTGTTCGTTTCCATGGACCCGGACGTGATGATTCACGTGCTGCGCGACGTCGGGCCCGTTGAGGTGAACTTCCTGCCCGTTGATCGGTTCGAGGTAGTAGTCCTGCTGGTCACGAATGATGCAGCCTTCCATCATCTGCTCGGTGTCGCTACCGGCGGCTTGACTTTCGGCTTGCGAAGCCATGCTGCCCGATGTTCCGGAACTGGAACCCGTCTGAGCGGAACTCTGGGAACCGCCGCTGGAAGAACCGGCGGTTTGCGCCAAGCCAGCCACCGCGAACAACAGGAGTGTTAATACGAGAAGGGAAGGGTGTGTTTTCATCGACTTCCTCCTGAACTCTTCGCCCGACGGGTGGGATGTGAGGCCGGAGCGGCAGGTTTTCCAAACAACAGCACACCTTTGTGCAACATAGAAGGGAAAGAGTCGCTAACAAATTCAGAGCACGACACATCGCGCAAGTTACTTTCGCTTTTTGCAAGGAAGCGAAGCACTCATCGGCTTGCTATGCTGGGTCTTCGGTAACAAGCTTGGGGGAATAACGTTTTGGGGAGCACGCAACTCGCAGATCCAGCCATCGGAGCCAACTTTGAAGATAAGCCGCAAAACGGAAACGGAACAGCGGCGGTGGCTCCGAAGAAAGTCACAATCAACACAGCCGCACTCGTGAGCGCGATGGTGAACTGCGATCCGCGGGTGAGCGACCTGATTTTCTCGCCGGGGCGAGCGCCGCAGGTTGAACTCGACGGGCAACTGGTTCCCATCAAGGTTGCGGGCTTGCCATTTCTGACGGCGCAGCACACTGAAAGCCTTGCCAATGACTTAATGGCAGGCAATCGTAAGGCTCCGCTTGCGCTGAAAGAGGAGGGATCGTGCGATCTCTCGTATAGTCTGGCGACAAAATGCCGGTTTCGCGTCAACATCTTTCAGCAGCGCGGATCGTATGCCATTGTGATGCGCGTTATCCCGCATACCATTCCGGGATTCGAAGAACTCAGCCTGCCAGAACAACTGAAAGACATTTGCCGGCTGAAAAATGGAATTGTGCTGGTCACCGGACCGACCGGATCGGGGAAGTCCTCGACGCTAGCGGCGATTATCGACCAGATCAACACGGATCGCGCCGATCATATCGTGACGATCGAGGACCCCATCGAGTTTCTGCACCAGCACAAAAAGGGTACGGTTCACCAGCGCGAACTACATAGCGACACGCCAAGCTTTGCGCTGGCTCTGCGAGCGGCCTTACGCCAGGCCCCGAAAGTGATTCTGGTTGGCGAAATGCGCGACAAGGAGACGATTGAAGTTGCGCTGACGGCAGCGGAGACGGGCCACCTGGTGCTCTCGACGCTGCACACGATCGATGCTTCGAAGACGGTGGAGCGCGTGATTGGTGTCTTCGCACTGAGCGATCAGCAGACGATACGCAAACGCCTGGCGGCCTCTTTCCGCTATTTCATCTCGCAACGGTTGATTCCGCTGCGCGGGGGCAAAGGACGAATCGCGGCGGTCGAAATTCTGAAGTCCACGATGCGCACGCGCGAATACATCGAGCGCGGAGAAGGCGAAGGGCGCGCGCTGATCGACGCCATCAAGGACGGCGATCAAGAGGGCATGCAACATTTCGACGGCGAACTCGAGCGACTGATTCGTGCCGGCGTGATCGACATGGAGACCGGATTGGCTTACGCAACCAATACCGGCAACCTGAGGCTGGCGCTCGCGGACTTTGACCCTTCCGAGTTGCCAACGGAAACGGCGCAACGGACAACCCGCTTCTAAATTCTGAGAGTCTGGCGCTAGGATGCGATCTTGGAAATCGGCATCCCCGGTGTTACTGGGTGTGCAAGTGCGGCGATTAGCGGCACCGGATTGCGTTTCGGTCCGCGCTTGCGGATCAGCAGCAGGCGGATACGCTCGAGCAGCTCAATCGGAGCATAAGAGCCCTTGGGAAGAAATGCGTCTGCGCGCAAATCGCGATCATAGATGCGAATCTTGCCGGAAAAGAGGATTGCCGGCGTCTGTGGCGAGAGATTCTTGATCTCTTCGATCAGCCAATGGCCGTCATGCCCCGGCATGATCAGGTCGGTGAGCAACAGATCAATGCCACCGCTCTTGAAGGCAGCCAGCGCTTCCGGAGCATTCGAGCAAGTGACGACCCGATACCCGCGGGTTTCCAGCATTACCTTTCGGATGGAGAGGGACTGCTCATTATCGTCCACGCAAAGGATGGTTCTCTTCGGCTTCATTGGGTCCCCTGTCAGGTACAAGCCTCAAAGCCGCGACAAAACGAATGTCGTGGGACCGGCCAGAGGAATTGTCCCGCTCTTTTTTAATCTGACTTCTTAATTTTTGTGAATCACCAGGCGAGCGGAATCCTAGACAGAGCGAGAGATGATGTAAAGATCTTGAGCGAGAAATATGTGAGGAAATCGCGGCCAAACACCAGGATGGAATTGACCGCGATTTACGCGCACAAACGGATCATCAAGGAGGCGTATCGATCAGAAGAAAATTTCTCCGCGCGCGACTTCCACAACATTTCCACCGACACGAACGTTGCTGACGCGCTGATCGTGTTTTTCGGCGGAGACAAAAATCCGGCTCGGACGTTTCATCTCGATTCCTTGCTCGATCAGCACGCGTTCTCCGGAGGCTGCCACACCGTGCGCTGCCATCCATGAAGCGCAACATCCGGCTGCCGATCCGGTTGCCGGATCTTCTCCGTTGTAGAAAATCATGCGCGCATGCAGCCGCGCTTGCGGATCTACCGTTTCGCGAGACACCAGGTAAAGAAACTTGCTGTCTTTGTCTTTGAGGTAGGTGCCCATCGCCGACCAATCTGCGCTTAGATTCTGTAACGTCGCAAGCGAGCGGAAAGGGACCATGGTGAACGGCACGCCCGTGGAGACCGTCTGGATCGGCAGATCAGGATCCAGTTCAGTGACAGCCACGCCAAGAACGCGCGCAACTTCCTCTCGCGGATAAACCGCGCCGAACTCTGGATCGCGCTGCTGCATCTCGCCGAAGACTTCGCCACGTTCATCGGTGGTGAAGCGAACAGGAATGCGGCCGACGTTCAGATCGAGCCAAATGTCGGGAGCGCCGCTCGCCTGGCGCAAGACCCAGGCTGTTCCCAGTGTCGGATGGCCGGCGAACGGAAGTTCCTCGCTAACGGTAAATATGCGCACGCGATGGCCATGATCGCGCTCTTCTTCGAAGGAACGGGGGATCACGAACGTGGTTTCGGAGAGATTCATCTCACGCGCAATCGCCTGCATCTGTTCGGTGTCGAGGCCGGAAGCGTCCATAAAAACTGCGAGTTGATTGCCTTCAAAAGGCCGAGAAGTGAATACATCTACCTGAACGAAGGCCAGATTGCGCATAACGAGTTCTCCGGATCAGTGCTGTTGTACAAGATGTGTTTGCGGTACTATAAGTAGCAAAGGATGATGTGGGTCATTTAATCCTCATGCGTACGTACACACAGTTTTGTGATCTAGCCATGTGCAGCTGTTGTTGTTGCTGCCAGCCGGGCTAGCACGTGTGTGCCACCCGGCGTCCAGTCGGGTGGTGTTGCAAAAGTTTTCCACCTGTCTAACGTCGAGCGCAAAAACTTGCGACATCGTGCGCCTCCGGCCGGCGCCAAATACAGTTAATTAAGGAGAAGAAGCATGAGCACCAATGGAACCGAAGTGGCGGCCAGTCCGCGCATGCCGCGTATCAACGAAGCGGCGCCGAATTTTGAAGCCAAGTCGACGCACGGCGTCATTCGCCTGAGCGATTACACCAGCAAGGGTCAGTGGGTGATGTTGTTCTCGCACCCCGCAGACTTTACGCCCGTCTGCACAACCGAGTTCATCGAGTTCGCAAAACGCAATCCGGATTTCGAGAAGCTGAATGTTCAACTCGTTGGGAGTTCGGTGGACAGCCTTTACTCGCACATCGCGTGGGTACGTAACATCGAGGAGAAGGCCGGAGTAAAGGTGCCATTTCCAGTTGTGGCTGATCTCGATCAGAAAGTTGCGCGCGCCTATGGCATGGTGCACGAAGCGGTGAGCGACACGGCGACAGTACGCGCGGTATTTGCTATCGATCCCAAGGGAGTGATCCGGGCCATTCTGTATTACCCGATGTCACTCGGGCGCAACGTCGACGAACTCGTGCGTATCTTCACTGCACTGCAAACAGCGGACAAGAACGCGGTGTCGACTCCGGCAAACTGGAAGCCAGGCGATCTGGTAGTGGTTCCCGCTCCGGCGACGCAGGCAGATGCTGAGAAGCGCGTGAGCAGCCACGAAGGGCTGGAGCTCACCGACTGGTATCTAAGCAAGAAGAAGCTGACAGAAGCAGCGAGCAAATAGTTTTATGACGAAGATTCAGTGAGGCGCGGACGTCTGGTCCGCGCTTTTCTTTTGTTGCCGAGAGTGCAATCCACACAGTCTCTGGATGTGAAACTTACGATTGCTACAATGGCAGCGGCCATGGAAGCGCAGGGTGTCCGGTGATGCCCCCGGTCTTCAAAACCGGTGAGAGTCGGGTTAGCCCCGGGTCTGGTCGGTTCGACTCCGACACGCTTCCGCCAAGTCTCTCTTGCCATGACAAAGTGTTTACAAAACCTGGCATGTCCAAATGGCAACTTCGTCTCTTTCCGTTGATTCTCATCGCTAAATTTCAACAATCTGTGGGCTGCGGAAGCGCAGTTCAGAAATTGCCACACTTACGGAAACGAGGTCGAAATCCGATGAAGAAGGTATTGGCAGCTGTGTTTTTGTCTCTAATCGCGGCGGCAACATTGGTAGCCCAAACTAGTGGCAGTAATAACGTTGTGTTCTGGAGAACCATAAATGGAGTGATCACCGCTCCGGGTACTTCGAATCCAGTTGGTGGAATTGCGAGCGGCAGCTCGCCGTGGACAACGACGGGCGGCTTCGCTTTTGTCAATCTAATGACCGGTGAGGTTGCCTTCAGCGTGCAGGGACTGGTGATCAATGGCGGTAATGTGAGCGGGACGCCCGGTCCAGTGACGAACGTAGCAGGTGCACTCGTGTGCAACGCTGCCAGTTCGCCAACCGTAACAGAGACGTCCCCGGTCACACTCAGCGCGCAGGGGGATGCTTCGTTTTCAGGAACGCTGTCGAGTGCTCCCTCCTCGTGCACGAACCCAATCTTCCTTATTCGTGTACCTGGGGGTCCGTGGATTGCCACGGGCGCGGTGCGAACTCCGTAAGTTCGTAATTCTGTATGCAGGTTGCTACGCCGATGACTCGGCCGCTGTATCTGTCCACTGATTCTCGGAGGCGAGCGGGATGAAGCTCATGGCCCGCTCGCTTAAGGCAGTGATAGTCAGGCTAGGATTCACCCCGAGATTGGCAGAGACGACCGATCCATCGCAGATGTACATATTCCGATAGCCGAAAACGCGATTGCGAGCGTCGACAACTCCGTTGTTGCGCGAATCGCCGATGATACATCCGCCGAGGCAATGCGCAGTGCTGGGGACATTGAAGAGAATTTCCGGCAACATGCTCATGGCCACACCACCGGTGAGTGCCGCGAACTTTTGAGCAAATTCGTTGGCGGCGGGGATGTAGGTGGGGACCTTCTCTCCCCGACTGGCGAGGAACTTGCGAAATGGCCAGAACCACAGGCGTTTCCAGCACATGTCGATGTGCGCATCGAGCGCTTGCATGCAAAGCAGGATCACGCTCTCTCGCGCCCAACCAAAAGGCTGAAAAATCCGGAAGGTTTTGATCGGTTGGCGCACGATTGACGCGAGCACATTCCTGATCCAGCTCAGGATTCGTACGCGTCCGGGACGGCCGCTGGTCAGGATCGTGCCGAGCAGGCCCATTGCGTCCGATCCGGCGGGATAGCGAACCGCTTCGATGTGGGTGTGCTCGTCGATGAAGATGCCGGAGCCGATGGCGATTCCCTTGGAAAGATCATCTTTGTGTCCGGGGATGCGGACGCCAATCAGAGACTCGGAGTTGGTTCGGACGAAGCGTCCCAGTTGATTGCTGATGGAAGGCAGTGAACCTTTTTCTTTGAGGTGGAACATCAGCTCCATGGTTCCCAGGGAAGATGCGGAAAAAATCACGCCGCGTGCCGTGAAACGCCTCTTGCCGGTCGCAAAGAGTGATGTTGAGCGCACGGTGTGAACCTCGTAGCCGGCGCTGCCGCCTGGTTGCTGAGCCATAGGCTTCACGTTTACGACTCGGGTTTCCGGGAAGACTCGCGCGCCGTGCTTTTCCGCCAGATAGAGATAGTTCAGATCGAGTGTGTTTTTCGCGCCATGGCGGCAACCCATCATGCAGCCTCCGCAGGCGATGCAAGTGGTACGTTCGGGTCCTTCGCCGCCGAAGAATGGATCGGGAACAACTTGCCCGCCTTGCTCACCCTCTCGAGGCTCGAGGACGGCAGCGTTGGTGCGATAAAAAGTTTGGCCGATGCCCACTTCTTCCGCCACTCGTTTAAGCAGACGGTCGGAAGGGCCGAGAATGCGGTTCTCGATAACGCCCAGCATGCGGGAGGCAGTCTCGTAATGTTGTGGCATCTCGCGTCTCCAATCCGCGAGTCCGGCCCACGATCCCATGTCCCAGATCTTGTCGGGGGGGCGAAGCATGGTGGTGGCGTAGGTAATCGACCCACCACCAACGGCGCAGCCGTGCAAGATGGTGACATGACGAAAGAAGCGCATGTTGAAGAAGCCGCGCAAGGCAAGCTTCGGGCGCCAGAACCATCTATGTATGGACCAACTGGTGCGCGGAAGATTTTCAGGGGTCCAGCGGCGGCCCATTTCCATCACGGCGACGCGATAGCCTTTTTCGGTGAGCCGGTGCGCGGACACACTTCCGCCAAATCCGGAGCCAATCACGACGAAGTCGAAGTCGAAATGCTCGTTGGGACTCATGGCCGTGAGCCTCGCGGCAAAAAGAAAAGCGCCTACTTGTCCATGCTATTGCTTTATGGATATTCCTGAAGCGAAGAACGCTGGAATTTCTTCGTGCGGTTTCTAATGGGGAATGGAAAGCGCCGAGCGAATCTCCGCCGCCAGGTGCAGCGCAAGATGCAGAATGCGTCGTGCTATTCTGCCCTACCTATGGGGCGAGTGCTGATAGCTCTTCTTTTGTTATCCACCATTTCCTTCGCACAACCGAAAACGGATTCTTTGGACCATTTGGCAACGGACTTCTGGGCGTGGCGGGCGCAGTATCGTCCGTTCACGGGCGACGACATTCCACGTATGGAGCATACCGGTGGGGTGCGCGACTGGTCGGCAGCAGCAGTTGCCAAACAACGCGCGGATCTCGCTGGGTTCGAGCAGCGATGGAAGACGATGCCGGTGGCAGCTTGGCCGGTCGCGCAGCAGGTGGATTACCGGCTGATTGGGTCAGCGATTGCGCGGGTTCGCTGGGAGCTGGATGTAAACGCGCGCTGGCAGCGGGATCCCACGTTTTATGTAGAGCAAACAGTGACGGCGCTGGAAGAAGAGTTACTGCCGCCGCCACCGTTCAACGACGCGCGCTCACGAGAGATCGTTACACGTGCAGAGAACATTCCCTCCATCCTTGAGCAGGCGAAGGCGAATCTGCGGCCCATCGCGCCATTTGCGCAGCTGGCGATCGGATCGCTAGCTGACATTGACGTGCGGCTGCAACGCATGGAGCAGGGAGTGGCGCCGTTGCTCGCGAGCGACGCCCAGCGCACGCAATTCCACGTGGCTATTTCGAAAGCCAGTGCTGCACTTATCGCCTATCGCGAGTGGTTGAAGCAGAATCTGCCTGGTATGCGGAAGGACTTCGCTCTTGGCTCGAATGCCTACGGATTTTACCTTCACAAAGTCGCGCTGCTGCCTTACACGCCGGAGCAGTTGTTGGCGATGGCGCGGCAGGACTTCGATCGCGTGCTGGCCTTCGAGGCTTACGAACGGCAGCGTGACATTGGCACGCCAGACTTGAAGATGGCGGGGAGCACCGAAGAAGAAGTTGCTCGCGGGACGCATGACGAAGAGCAGATCCGGCAATATCTGGTTGCACACCAGATTCTTAGCGTTCCACCTGATCTGCCGCATTGGACATTACGCCCGATGCCGGACTACCTGCTGGCGCTCGATAGTTTCGGCGAGGTCGACGACTTCGGGAGCGCGTCGCGGACGCACGATGATGGAACGCGCTGGCTCGTGCCGCCGACGAATCATCTGCCATATTTCTTCAAAGCCTATGCGCTCGACACTCGTACGACAGGAGTCCATGAGGGCGTGCCGGGACACTTTTTTCAACTGTCGCTGGCGCGGCGAAATCCGGATCCGATCCGGCGACAGTACTACGATTCGGTGGCCAACGAGGGGATTGGATTCTACGCCGAAGAAATGATGCTCCAGGCTGGACTGTATGACGACAGTCCGCGAACCCGCGAGATCATCTACAACTTCGCGCGGCTGCGCGCGCTGCGAGTAGAAGCGGATGTGAAACTCGCGCTGGGCGAGTTCACGATCGAACAGGCTGCCGGTTACCTGGAGAAGACGGTACCGATGGATCGCGAGACCGCCCAAGGAGAGGCAGCCAGCTTTGCGACCGCGCCCGGTTTAGCCATCGATTATGAAGTTGGGAAGCTGCAAATCGAGCGCATGCTGGCAGATCGTCGGGTGCAATTGGGAGACAAGTTCAACCTTCGCGATTTTCATGACTATGTGTGGAGCAACGGTAACGTGCCGTTTTCGCTGCAGCGGTGGGAATTGCTGGGGCTGGATGACGATATAAAGATGGCGGACAAACTGGCGAAGTAAGAAAGGCCTCGTGGTCTAGGGCTTGGCGCTGCTCATTTGCGAGAGCACTGCTTCGAGTTGCGGAAGGATTACTGCCGGATCGCAGAGCGCTTTTGCGCGCGCCGGGCCAGCGTCGCCAAGTTTGCAGCGCAGATCGGCATCACGGATGAGGCGTCCGAGTTGCGAGGTTAGGGCGTCCGTGTGACCAGGCGGCACAAGTACTCCGCAGGTTTCGTCGACGATTTCGGCTGGTCCGCCCATCGCGAAAGTGACCACCGGCAACGCCTGCGATAGCGCTTCGATGAAAACCAGTCCGAAGGAATCAGGGGAGGTGTTCGGCTGACATAACAGGTCGGCCGCTGCCAGCAGGCGTGAGACATCGTTTCTTTGGCCGGTAAATCTAATGCGCTCAACTACGCCCAACTCCGCCGCTATCGCTTTCAGGTGCTCGACGTATCTTCGTTCTTCGTCTCTCTGGGCTTCGCCCACAAACCATATGAACCAGTTCAGGTTCTTCGGGAGGCTGGAAGCGGCAGAGAGCAGCTGCTGGTGACCCTTTCCGGCTTCCATCCGGCTAACCTGCAATACTACGACTGCGTTATCCGGAGTCTTGAACTCTGAACGTATGCGGCTCCGTTCTGCCGGGGAAAGCGCAATGCGACCTGTATTCACAGGGCAACGCAAGACTTCATGCGGAACGGACGGGAAGATTCGTGGAACGGATTCATCGCTGTAATCACCGTTGCTGATCACAAAGCCTGGCTTCGATCTGCGTGCCCAGCGCTCCAGCCAATGCGTACCGTTAAGACGGGCGTGCGCCCAGAAGAGTTCGGGAATCCTTGCGCGCCGGATCACCGGCGCGAAAATGGAGTGCGACCAGGGGGAGTGACAGATTACGACGTCGTACTGTTTTTGCTGGAGCAGGCGTTTGAGCTGTCGGCGCGCAGCCACGATCGAGAGCGGATTTCGTACCCGTACCTCAGGGAGTTTGTGGATGGTTTGCCCAGCGGCTGCGAGTTCTTCGCTAAATTTCCGGGTGAAGCACAAGGCAAATTCAAACCTAACGGAAGGCGCAAGGTGCAGGTTCTCGACACATGTCAGGATCGCGCGCTCGATTCCGCCAAACAGGTTGCCGCTGTGGACGTGGAGAACGGAGAGTAGGCGGGGCGATGCAGGCTCGCCTCCGGCCGTTGTCATGCTGTCTGGTCTGAGCGACCGGACCTGGGGATGTGCGGCAACTTCTTCCATTGTTTCTCGAGCTCAGCACCATTCTCCCAGATTTAGAGGTGTGCAGCCCGGTTTCCGTGAGAGAGCGACTCCCGAGCGTAAATATCAGGTTCAGACGGCGGTATACGCCTGTACATTGACCCGTGCCTCGGGTCCACGAAAAATGAACGCTTGTGATCAGTACTTCGACCGAAATTCCAGAACAAAGCAGCGCGAGCGAGATTGCGTTTCCTCAGGAGAAGAAGCTCGACCTTTCGCCTGGCAGCCGGGAACCATGGCTGATTGTTTGCGGAGGATTCCATCAGCACGGGGGCATGGACAGCGCCAATCTCGCCCTGGCGGAATATCTGCGATCAATCGGCCACGAGGTATTTTTGGTTGGGCACGATTTTGATGACGAAAGGACAGCGGGATTTACGAGGAGAGAAGTTCCGCGGTTTCTCGGATCGACTGCGCTCGGCGAGCGTGGACTCTGGCATGTCGGAAAACAGCAGGCGGAGCAACTGGTGCAAAGACATCCGCGGGCTCGCGTAGTCGTGAATGGCGGCAATTGCTGCTTCGGAGACATCAATTGGGTGCACTACGTTCACAACGGATACCCTTCGGGCTATGGTGATGCGCCGGTCTGGATTCGCTGGAAAGATCAGTTGCTACGCAGTATGTATCGAGGAAGAGAGGCACGCGCTCTGTGGTCCGCGAAACTGGTGATCGCGAATTCCCAAACCGCGGCGCGGCAGGTGATCTCTGAAGTCGGCGTTCCGGCGTCGCGAGTCAAAGTGGTGTACCTGGGCTGCTCGCGTGATTTACGCCCGGCGACTGTGGGGGAAAGAACGGCAGCGCGGGAATGGTTGAAAATTCAACCGACGGATCATGTAGTTGCGTTCGTGGGCGCGCTTACATGGGACGAAAACAAAGGACTCGAAACGCTGTGGCGCGCTTGGGAGAAGACATCTCGCGCCCTTAATGGCCATGGCGTTCTGCTTGTGGCGGGCGGGGGCGAGAAACTAGAGCACTGGCGCTCGCGGATTGCTACGAGCGGACTCGCTCAATCGGTGCGGATTCTTGGATTTACCGAGCGCGTGAACGATGTCCTGGCGGCTGCCGATGTTTTTGTGAGCCCCTCGCGCTACGAAACTTTCGGATTGAACGTGCAGGAAGCGATCTGTCGCGGAGTGCCTGCGATCGTCAGCGCTTCGGCGGGAATTGCGGAACTCTATCCGGAGGGAATGCGGCCGCTGCTATTGCCGGATTGCGAGGACAGCGATGGCCTTGCGGGGCTGATCAAGAGCTGTCTGGATGACCTTGAGAAGTGGAAGGAATGCACGCGCGCGTTCGCTGATCAGCGGCGAAGTTACACCTGGGCTGATATGTCGAAGCGGATCGTAGAACTCGCGTCGGAAGCGAACGGATGAGCCATACTCATTCCATTCCGGTCGAAGCGGCGCCAGGAGAATTGGCGATTTCCGCAGATGCGCTTGCTGGCAGATCGGCTTCGCCAAAACTCACAGCTCGGCGTCGCGTGCTCTTCGTCGTAGAGAGCGGCACAGATGTGCGGCTGGTTGAAGGACTAGAGGAGATTTCGAGCCTCGCGATTCTTGCGCGCAAGATCGAACGAGGCCGCGAAATCAGCCAGGAGCCCTCGGTTCCTGTTCCAGTGACTGTAGGGCCGAGTTCGCGTCCTCGATTTGCCGAACTTGTGTTTCGCACGCTGATCGCAAAGCGGCACGAATACGACGCCTGCATCGTGCAGGGGTACGGACTGGCGGCGCTGGCAGCGAATTCCGCCGCCAAGCTAACCGGGAAACCTACGCTGATGTTCGTATGCTCGGCTACCGAGGAGTACTACCGTTGCCGCGTCGCGGCGAGCGAAAGCGAAAATCCATATCGCGGATTTGAATATCGGATTCTGCAATCGCTCGCGCGGTTGAATGTGCGAAGCGGCGGCGCCTATGTGGTATTGAGCCGCCATCTTGAATCGGTTGTGCGATCGCATGGCATTTGCGCGAAGGTCTGTGTGATCCCCGCGTATGGGGTGGACGTTGATCTGTTCAAGCCGTCGACAGCGCCGAGGTCGGCCTTGAAGTCTCAACTGGGACTGCCAACCAACGGCACCGTGATTTTCTCAAGCAGCAGGGTTGCGCCAGAAAAGGACACGACGACGCTGCTGGCTGCCCTTGCCGAGCTACTGAAGGCGAATCGAGATGTTTGGTTGCTGTGTCTCACAGGGCGGCACGAGCAGTTCATGAGACTGGCGAGAGAACACAATGTTTCCGACCGCGTGATCGTCGGCGACGCGGTGCATCCTACGAACATGCTGCCAACCTACTACCAGGCTTCCGATCTGTGCGTTCAGGTGAGTCGCGCTGAAGGGCTAGGGTTTTCCCCGTTGGAAGCTCTGGCTTGCGGTACGCCCGTGGTCGCGACGGCTATTGGCGGACTCTGCGAGACCATCATCGACGGCGTCACCGGGTGGACGCACGAGTTGGGCAATCCGAAAGATCTGGCGGCGAAGATCTCCGAGGTGATCGACGATCGAGAAGAAGCCGGACGCCGAGCCGCCAAAGGCCGCGCGATGGTGTGTCGGGACTACGAACGAAGCGCCGTTTTTCAGAGGCTAGCGGAGTGCATCGATGGCTTCGCGGGAAGATCGCGATGATCATGCCCGAGGAGCATAGGAATTCCCGGCGCATCGTTCTGATCGTGCTCGCGGCACTCGCTCTGGTCGAAGGTGGGATGCTGTTCTACGCGGCGCGTCAGGCACGCGGCTCAAAACCTATGCTGCAGAGGAATCTCGTCGCCGACCAGTGGTTGGGCAAGTGGATTGGTCCCGAGGGAACTTACCTGGAATTATCGAAAAGTGGGAACCATTACACGGTGATGATGCAATCGCTCGACGGCCCGAGTACTTACGAAGGTATTTCCGCGCCTCACGGCATCGTATTCCAGAGAAATGGGAAGACCGAAACCATTCACGCCGGCAATGGACAGGATACCGGCATGAAGTGGCTCCTCGACAAAAAGAACTGCCTCGTGGTGCACACCGGTGAAGGCTTCTGCCGAGACTAGCGCCGAAACACAAATCATAATCTCGCGGAGAGGCTGGTACGCGATAATGCCTTGAAATCTCATCGAGGTGATGGAATGGCCTGCGACCCGGAAATCCTGAAGAATGTTCCCCTGTTTGCGCTGCTCGACGAAGAAGAGACGGCGGTCCTCGCGTCACAGGTGGAAGTTAGAAATTTCGCCACGCGCCAGAGAATCTACAAAATGGGCGACCCCGGAGACCGGGCATACGTAATGCTGTCGGGACGTGTGCGGGTGACCACGATTGATGAGGACCAACAGGAAGTGGTGGTCGACGAACCGCACGCGGGGGAGTTCTTTGGTTTCGCTTCCATGCTGGAAGAGACGCCGCACCAAACCGACGCGATGGCGATGGAAGAAACTGCGTGTATAGAAGTTGATCGCAATGATATTTCCGTGCTGCTTCAGCGCAAGCCGCTTGCCGGCATGGATATGCTTACTGTGCTGGGACGACAATTTCACGCTGCGCAGCAGCTGGTGCGGGTCCGCGCGAATCGGAATCCGAATACTGTTATCGAAGAGAACTCAACGCTCGGAGAGCGTGTCGCCGATTCGGTCGCACACTTCGGCGGATCGTGGGTCTTCATTATCGCCTTCGGAGTGACGCTTAGCATTTATACGATCATCAACGTAAGACTGGGACATGCAGCGTGGGATCCTTACCCGTTTATTCTGCTGAATTTGTTTCTTTCGATGCTCGCCGCGATTCAAGCGCCTGTCATCATGATGAGCCAGAACCGGCAGGACACGAAAGATCGACTGCGCAGCGAACTCGACTACGACGTGAACCGGCGGGCTGAAGTTGAGATCCAGGGACTGGCGCACAAGTTGAATGCACTCGGCGAAAAGATAGGGGATTTGGACGATCTGTTGCGAGGCAAGGCCACGTCGCAGGCCTAACGTGCGGTCCAGCCGCCATCGATGAGAATTGTATGTCCCGTGATCAACGACGCCGCGGGCGAAGCGAGGAATACGACCGCGCCAGCAACGTCCATAGGTTCGCCAATCCGGTGCAAGGCCGCGATGCGCTCGACGACATCCGCGTGGAATGCTGGATCTGACAAAGCTTCTTCTGTTCCGGGCGTATGAATGAATGTAGGCGCGACGGCGTTCACGGTGATGTTGTGCTTGCCCCATTCCACGGCGAGGCACCTGGTCAGATGGACGATGGCTGCTTTCGTCGTGCAGTAGATCGACTCGGTCGGCAGCGCAGCGAAGCCCGCTTGTGAGCTCATGTTGATGATCCGGCCGCTCTTCTGGCGGATCATCACGCGGCCGGCGGCTTGTGCCGCGAAGAACGTCGCTTTCAGATTCACCTGCATTGTCAGATCGTAGTCATGCTCGGTGACATCTTCGGCCAGGTTACCCGGAGCGATGCCGGCATTGTTCACCAGAATGTCGAGCCGCCCGAAGTGTTTGACGGTGTCGTCGACGGCACGCGAGATCTGGTCCTGCTTCGTAAGATCCATTTGCAGAGGCAGTGCGCGGCGACGCAGCCCAGTGATCTTGTGTGGCAGGTCGCCATCGGCTTTGAGGTCGCGCAATCCAACCGCAACGTCCGCGCCAGCGTTGGCAAGGGCAAGAGCGATAGCGTGTCCTAAACCACGAGCAGCGCCGGTGACGAGTGCGATTTTGCCAGTGAGATCGAAGCGAGGAAATGTGTCCATGATTTCGACTCTTTGACTGCGTTCTTGAGTATAGCCGCCTGTGCAAAACTCGATTGGACGATCGGAACGCAGAAAAGCTACTTTGCTTTGAGTGACTTCCAGATTTTCAACGTGACAGGAGTTTTGTGTTGCGAAGCGATTCTAGAGGCGCATACTCTGCTGCACGCTTTGAAAGACGATAGCGTTGCAGTCGTCATCAACGTGCCGTCCTCCCCCAAAGGTATTCTGCTGTTGAGCAACTGCACTGGACGCCCGTAACCTCCAACTAATCACCCAGCGAACGAACTCAGAACAACTGAAGGAGAATGCGTATGGCTCCCACCAAGAAGATTCCCCTCGTCGGCAGCGAACGACAACCGGTTGCCGGATTCCGCTCCACGGGCGCTGCGAATCCGAAGGAGGCGATGGAAGTGACGGTTACGTTGCATCCGCAGGCGCCAATCGATGCGCAGGAAATCGTCCAGAATGCGACTCTGCCGAAGACACAGAAGATCACTCGCGAACAAGCAGAGAGCCGCTTCTCGGCATCGGCGGCATGCATCGATCGCGTGAAGAAGTTTGCGAGCGAGCACAATCTGAAGGTGGAGAGCGCGGATCCGGTAAAAAGAACGGTGGTGCTCTCCGGTACGGTTTCGGCGTTCAATAACGCGTTCGGTATTTCGCTGGAACACTTCGAAAAAGGCACGGAGTCGTATCGCGGGCGCACTGGCCCGGTCCAGATACCGGAAGAAATCAGTGCGGACGTGGAGAGTGTTCTGGGTCTGGATAATCGTCCACAAGCGAGGCCGCACTTTCGCCGTCGACAGAAAAAGGAAGGAGTAGGGCCGCACGCGGCAGGGCAATCCTTCACGCCGGATGAGATCGCGCAGTTGTACGACTTTCCGCCTGGGCAGGATGGAAGCGGACAATGCATCGCGCTCGTTGAGTTGGGTGGAGGCTATCGCGATCAGGATCTGAAGACGTATTTCAGCAACCTGAAGTTGGCGGTTCCGAAGGTGACGACCATCGGAGTTGATGGAGCGAGCAATGCTCCGACGGGAAGTGCCGATGGGCCGGATGGCGAAGTGGTGCTCGATATCGAAGTGGCGGGTGCGGTAGCGCCGGGCGCGGCGATCGCCGTGTACTTTGCTCCGAACACGGATCGCGGCTTCCTCGATGCGATCAAGCAGGCGGTTCACGACAAGACGTATAAACCGTCCATGATCTCGATCAGTTGGGGGTCGGCGGAAGTAGCTTGGACCACGCAGGCAATGACTGCCTTCGACAGCGCGTTCCAGGTTGCTGCTGCCATGGGGATCACAGTTTGTGTAGCGTGCGGTGACAATGGTTCGAGCGACGGAGAGTCGAGCGGCAATCACGTGGATTTTCCGGCGTCGAGCCCCTTTGCCCTGGCATGCGGCGGAACGAAACTGGTGACCAGCGGAAGTAAAATCCAGACTGAGACAGTTTGGAACGATGGCGCTGGACAAGGAGCGACGGGTGGTGGCTACAGCCAACAGTTCCCGGTTCCGACGTGGCAGAAAGCTGTGAACACGAAGACAGGGCGCGGGGTCCCGGATGTGGCTGGCGATGCCGATCCACAGACTGGGTACGAGATTCTGGTGGACGGAACTCAGGACGTGTTCGGTGGAACCAGTGCGGTGGCGCCGTTGTGGGCGGGGCTGATCGCAAGGATGAATCAGGCATTGGGATCGCCAGTGGGATACTTGAATCCGATTCTTTATTCCGGGCTCGGCTCCGATTTTCACGACATCACGCAAGGCAACAACGGATCGTTCAAGGCGGCGAAAGGCTGGGATCCATGCACTGGCTTCGGTAGCCCTGAAGGTCAAAAACTGCTGGCGGCATTGCGTCAAAAGAGCTCAAAGGCGGCATAGTAAAACTGCGCTGTATTTCAGCTAGCATTAGCGAATGAAACTTCTTTGCTTTCTGTTAGTCGCCGGCTGCGCCTTTGGACAGGCCCAGACTTCCAGCACAAATCCTGGCTACTGCGGTGGATCGCGTGCCGCATGGGCGGAGATGCGCGAAGATTTGCAGGATGACCTCCAGGACACACAGAAGTTAATCGGCGGGATGAGCGCCCGTGTCACGATGCTTCGCTACGATGCAGGGAACGTACAGGCATTTAGCGGGCGCGACGCCTTGCAGGTTGACGCCGATCTTTGGCAATCGCTGATCGACCACATGAAGGCGAGGAATCAGAAGCGCCAGGAACAAATTGACCGCTGCGACGCTCGCGCGAAGATCGCCGCGGCGGTAGAGTCGAAGCGCAAGCCGACACAGCACAATCATTAGAGACGAAGTGCGCAGCAATGTTGGGTAGCTGCGCACTATCCCTCCAGCTGTACTTACTTGTGGCTTGCAGCCGCGACTGTTTCGCCCTTCTTTGCTCTGCTCACAGCGGCAATGAAGGTGTGTGCGGCCGCTGGAACCGGAACTTTGCCATCGAGAACAGTCTGATTCGAAAGGTCTTTTCCGTACATGGCTTTTGTCGAATCGCCATCGCGTTCAATCTCGGAGCCGCCAAGATCCGCGCCCGCGAACAGTCCTTTAGAACGAGAATAAGTCAATATTTCGGAATTCAGCTTCCAGCCGGTTTGTGCTGAAGCTTCGCGACCGATCGGCCCTGCACTCGCGGAGGCCTCGCCGCCGATCTGGAATTTGTCGCTCAGCAGGTGGCGCATTCCTTCCTCATTCATCACCATCATCACCAACTGAACGTCTTCCACTCCGATCTGCGCTCCCCAGCTCCCGCCGCTAATGGTGAAGAACGCCGGAGCGCTCCAGGAGCCATTCGGTAATTTGCACGTGGCAACGCCGCGCCCATGGCGTCCACCTAGAATGAAGCCGCCTTTAATCATGCTTGGTACGACTGCAACGCATTTCGCGCCGCTGAAGACTTCGTTCGGAATGCCTTTATCGGGAGCGTTCTCGATCTCCTGGATGGTTTTGGTCGCGTCTTGCAGACGTTCGTCGACATCGGTTTTTGTTTGAGCGGCCCAAACCAAACCGGAAAGAGCGAGCATCAGCATCGACGCCAGCGCTGGAATACGTAATACCCTGAAATTGTTCATGTCGTTTCCCCCCATTTTTTACGATGTAGGGAACTATCGGCAGGTTATCCGGCGCGAGATGCCGGAGGCATCCTCAGTGTCGAGCGGAGGCATATTGCGGGCCATGCTGCTTTGCGTAGTCGTACATCATCCTGACCAAGTCAGCATTGCTCATTGGCTGCCAGCCGTGACCCTTCATCGGACGACCGTATTCAAATGTCGAATTGGCGGGCGGATTTTTCACGGCGGTCAAAAAATCCTGCATTCGATATACCGCCAAGTTCAAGTAGTAGTAGTCCATATCGCCGACATAAATGTGAATTTTGCCGGCGAGTTCGGGACCAACTCGCTGCCAGTTTTTCTCAAGATAGGCACGCAGATCATAGTTTCGCATGTGGTCGGCGACCCGATGGTCGATTGTGCCGGTGCGTTTATCCCAAAGCGGCTGCGGATAGCCGTCCGAACCGACTGGACCATACACGGATTCCCACGCTTCCAGTTGCTGACCCGAGCGACCGTGCGTCCCCAGCACTGACTCGAGTTGTGACATTTCGCGTACGGTGAGCGTTACCTGACCCTCAACGGTTCGCATCAACGGACGTTGCGGAATGGGCGGCTTGTACCCAGGTACATCGAACGCGTTGTCATCCGCATAGATGTCGACGAGTTGATACCGCGTGAAATCGATCGGGTCGGGATAGAAAGTCCAGGTCCCCCCGAAGAATTCGGGATGAAAGACTTGCAGCGCCAACGACTCCCATCCACCAGTTGATCCGCCAGTGAGCAGGCGCGCAAACGGATCTCGAATCATGCGGAAATGGCTTTCGAGATAAGGGATCAGCTCCTGCATGATCGCGTCGCCATAGGGGCCGTTGTTGGCAGAGTTCACGGCGTAGGAGTCGTCAAAATACGGGGTCGGATGCTGAAAAGTGACGGCGATCATGGGCGGAAGCTGACCATTGCGCCACATGGCAGAAAACTCTGCGCCCCGACCATATGCAACTTCGTTGTCGATGGCGGAGTCGGTGAAATCGAGAGGAGCCGCATCGCCGAAGTGGCCTTGATCGTAGATAACTGGATACGGTTGCGAGGTCGAATCGTAGCCGTGCGGCAAAAGTACCGTTGCACCGAGATAAATCGGCTGTCCCCAGAATCCGCTCAGCAGTTTGCTCTGAATACGGACATGCTTGATCCATGCGGTATCGGCAGGCTGCGGAATCGGCGGGATCACGTCGCGGAGCGTCAGCGTGAATTCGGCTGATACCTTTGGATCGAGATGAATTTTCGCGATAGGGCTATATAGGTTTCCAGGTGATCGGTTGAATTGCTGGCCTTCGCCCTGGTCGAGATGCGCCCAGATCACGTGGCCGTCCGCGCGATGGAATTCGGTGTAAATGTTGAGCACGGCTTGAGCGTAGTAATCGCCCGCGGGGAGTTGCGAGAGATCGGCGAGCGGGTAACCAAGTGTTCCGGTCGAGATGGTGACCGGCTGCGCGGGAGCGAGCTGCGTGACGTCGGCTCCAAAAAATTGCGTACGAGAATCGAAACCTCCAACCTGGAGTCGTGGCTCGGGAGTGCGCGCAGTCGCAAGAATTAAATAAATGCGACCGGTGATCGGTGATGCGTGCGCAGATGCGGGGAACGAAATCTGAAATCGGGGCGCCTCCTGGGCATGTGCAGCGACCGTAAAGAGAAGAAGCGCGAATGTAAGTAGTGCGCGAACAGAGCAGAGCCGTAGAGTAGTTTCGTTCCGTACAAACATACGTGACCGGACTACAGAGGATAAGGAACTGCACGACTTTGCGCAATCTGCAGGCTTGTTATGAGTATGATGGAATACTTTAGGTTGGAACGCTTTATGTTGGAACACCTGGAGTGAGATGCAGCTACGGATCGTGACAGCATGACAGCCGCCGAGAACCCTGCTCAAAGGCAAGGCGATTACGAGCGCGTGGAAGAAGCGGCGGCATGTGTACGTGCGCGCATCAAGCTGCAACCGCAGATCGCGGTGGTCCTGGGATCAGGATTGGGCGCATTTGCCGACGAACTGGGCGACGCGGTGAGTGTGGATTACCGCGACATCCCACACTTCCCGGAGCCGACGGCAGCAGGGCATTGCGGGAAATTGGTGGTTGGACATCTCGACGGCATTCCGGTTGCCGTGATGCAGGGTCGCGTACATCTTTACGAGGGCTATTCAGCACGAGAGGTCGCATTTCCGGTACGAGTGTTGGGGCAACTCGGCGTCGCGGTAATAGTGTTAACGAATGCCTGTGGTGGGATCAATACGAATTACAAAGCCGGATCGCTGGTAGTACTGAAAGACCACATCAACCTGCAGGGTGCGAATCCGCTGGTCGGTCCGAATGACGAGTGCTTTGGGCCGCGTTTCCCCGACATGACACATGCATATAGGAAGCAGTATCGCGAGATTGCACTCATGGAAGCGAAGCGCCTGGGACTGGATGTGCATGAAGGCGTCTATGTGGGACTGATCGGCCCGAGCTACGAAACGCCGGCGGAGATTCGCGCGTTCCGCGCCATGGGAGCCGATGTTGTGGGCATGTCCACCGTGTCGGAGGCGATTGTGGCGCGGCACATGGGGATGGCGATCCTGGCGATTTCGTGCGTGGCGAACCTGGCGGCAGATATCTCCAACGAAGAGTTAAGTCACGCTCAAGTGCTGGCAGTGATGAAAGAGTCTCAGGGCGGCATGGTCGCGCTGCTCAAGGCGGTGCTGCCAAAGATTGCGGAGGATTTGCGATCTACGCGGTGAGGACACGAGTTCGCCTGCCGTTAACATCGAAGCGGTAAGCAGATCGTTTTTGTTTCTACAGGATGGATCATGAATTCTCGTTACCTGTGGTTGGTGCTCCTGGCATTCAGCTGTACGCTCGCGGCCCAGCAAAAAAAGACTATTAATCTGCCCAGCAGCAAGAAGTTGATGGCGCCCGCACCCGGCGATCCGCGCGCAATTGGCAGCCTGCCTACGAACATCGTGGTTAGTCCGGACGGCAAGTACGCCGCAATTCTCGAGAACGGCTACGGCACGCGAGAATTGGATCAGCGGCAGGGGATTGCCGTTCTGAACTTGGAGACGAACACCATTGGCGAGTTCCCCGATGCGCGACTGGGCGCTCACGCGAAGCAGAGCTACTTTCTCGGACTGGCGTTCAGCGGCGATGGCAAGCATTTATACGCCTCGATGGGATCGCTGACAGATCCGACGGGGAGATCGGCTGGGGATACGGGGAATGGGATTGCGGTGTATTCCTTCGCGGATGGCAAAGTAGCGCCCGAGCGATTCATCGCGATTCCACCGCAGAAGCTGGCCGCAGGGAAAAGAGCTGCGCGAGTTTCCGACCATGCGCCGAAGGGAACGGCGGTTCCGTATCCGGCAGGATTGGCGGTGATCGGTAGCAATGGCGCAGAGAAGCTGTTAGTTGCCGACAACTTGTCAGACGACGTTCTGTTGATCGGCACGGCGTCGGGAAATATCGAGAAACGCTTCGATGTGAGCACCAGTGAGTGGGTGCCGGCATCGTTTCCCTACGCGGTAATCGCGACGAAGGATGGCAAACGCGCGTGGGTGAGTTTGTGGAACGCCTCGCAGGTGGCGGAACTGGATCTTGAGAAAGGAACGGTGGCGCGGTGGATCAAGCTTCATCCGCCGAAGTCGGCAACAGATCCGGGATCGCATCCGACGGCGATGGCGTTGGGTGGGGAGGACGAATCAGCTCTCGCTGTAACTCTCGCGAACACCGACGAAATTGCGATCGTCAACACAGTAAATGGAATAGCGACTCTTCAATCAGCGGCGCTTCCAGGACAGAGTGCAGTTGGCGCATACCCGAATGCAGTTGCGTTCAATAAGAACGGGACGGAATATTTCGTTGCGAACGCATCTAGCGATGCGGTCGGCGTTTTCGATCTAGGCAGGTCACTCCGACTCAGGAACGGCGCGTTGTTATCCGCGCGGGACATCACGTTCAGCGCTCATGAAAAGGCCTTCGGCTTCATTCCCACCGAGTGGTACCCCACCGCGCTCGCAGTGCACGGAGACGAACTGCTCGTCGTCAGCGGCAAAGCTCAAGGTACCGGGCCGAACGCCCCGAGGGAAGGCGCATCGGACCGAGCGCACGCCCCGCACGCTTATATCGCGACATTGCTGCATGGATCGGTCGCGCGGATCAAGATTCCCGAAGCAGAAAAGAATCTGCCAGCGCTGACAAAAGAAGTGCTGGACAGCAACCTGATGAGCGGGCGCGCGAATGCGCTCCCATTCAAGTCCGGCAAGAATCCGATTCGGCATGTGATCTACATCATCAAGGAGAATCGAACTTACGATCAGCTGTTCGGCGATATCGGCGTGGGTGAGAGCGATCCCTCACTCGCCATGTATGGCGAGGACATCACTCCCAACCAGCATAAACTGGCACGGCAATTCGGCGTGCTCGACAATTTCTACGACAGCGGCGAAGTTTCCGGCGATGGACACGTCTGGTCCACTGCCGCCATCACCAGCGACTACACCGAGCGCACATGGCAGATCACCTATCGTGGCGGGGAGCGCAGCTACGACTTCGAAGGCACGGTGGCCGATGAGTATCCCATCAAGCAGGGCATCGCAGATGTGAACGAGCCGGGTACCGGGTATCTGTGGACGAACATGGCAAAGCACGGAATCACGTATCGCCATTATGGCGAATACGTGTCCAGCCATTTTTGCGATCGAGGCGGGGATGCGGATCTGCCGCCGCAGGAAGGCACGCCGCTTGCCGCTCCCGAGCACTGTTCGCAGCGCGTTTCAAAGCCCGGACAGCCATTGCCAACCGGCGCGGGAGTGGCAGACGGTCCGCCCAATCCTTATCAGTGGGATATACCGTTGCTGGCGGAGAACGTTGCGACCAAGCCGGAGTTGCGCGATCACTTCGATCCGAACTATCCCGATTTTAGGCTCGATTTCCCCGATCAATTGCGGATGGACGAGTTCCTGAGGGAGTTCAACGGCTGGCTCGATCAAAAGAAGAGCGGCAAATCGGATCCGATGCCGCAGTTCATCATCCTTCGCTTGCCGAACGATCACACATCGGGCACGCGGCCCGGAATGCCGACACCGAGTGCGTCAGTCGCTGACAACGATTTAGCCGTGGGGCGAGTAGCGGAGGCAATTTCGCACAGTCCTTACTGGAACGACACCGCAATCTTCGTGCTGGAAGACGATGCGCAGAACGGGGCTGATCACGTAGATGCGCACCGCAGCATCGCACTGGTGATCAGCAAGTACTCGCCTTCGACCGCCCAGAAGCCATTTGTGGATCACAACTTCTACACGACGGTGAACACGATCCACACGATGGAAGTGCTGCTAGGCGTCCCGGCGATGAACAATAACGATGCGCAGGCTGCGGTGATGGCTCCGCTATTCACGGGAGCTGGCGATCAGCCGGCGTTCGAAGCCGACTATCGCAATCAGGAAAATGATCTGATTTACCAGGCTAATCCTCCGCACGGGCAGGGCGCGAAGGAATCGATGAAGATGGACTTCAGCCACGCTGATGCCGTCGATTCGGCAAAGCTGAATCGCATACTGTGGCGCGATCGCATGGGCAAGCGTCCAGAGCCGAAGCCACAGCACACGGTGCTGCCAGCGTCGGCGAAAGAGGAGGATGACGATTAACAGAATCGGTGATCGGGTAATTTGGTAATCGGGTGATCGAAGTCCAACGGCGCCTGCTTGCGTGGACGCCGGCGCCACACCTAACCCATCCCTTCTGGTGCGCATGCGTTCGGACGTGCAAAGTGAGAAAATACGGTGGGGTTGCTTATCTTCGTGCGTTCCCGATTTGTGACGACTAGCCGTTCCAGCTCCGTTTCCTTGAATCGGAGCGTGATAGTTTGCATCTCATTTAAGTTGTCTGCCAGGGGTAGTTCCGGAATCCTAAGTGACAATTCATCGGAGGAAGAGTAATGGCCATCGCAGTCGCACTTGAAGTCCCAGCCTTGACGTATGCGTATAACGCGCTGGAGCCGTACATTGATGAGCAAACCATGCATCTGCACCACGACAAGCACCACCAGGCTTATGTCGATAACGCGAATGCTGCGCTTGCGAAGCATCCTGATTGGCAGAACAAATCGCCAGAAGAAATTCTGAAGAGCATCAACAGCGTTCCCGAAGACATCCGCACCGCAGTGCGCAACAACGTAGGCGGGCATGTGAATCACAGCATGTTCTGGACAATCATGAAGCCGAATGGTGGCGGCGCACCCACGGGCCGCATCGCTGAAGTGATCAACGGGCTGGGTGGTTTCGACGCATTCAAAGAAAAGTTCAACGATGCCGGCGTAAAGCGCTTCGGCAGCGGTTGGGCATGGCTGGTACGCAGCAAAGCTGGTCAGTTTGAGATCCTGAGCACGCCGAACCAGGACAGTCCGCTCATAGACGGACACTTGCCGATCTTCGGCAACGACGTGTGGGAACACGCGTATTACTTGAAGTACCAGAATCGCCGCGCCGAGTATCTGAAGGCTTGGTGGAACGTGGTGAACTGGGACGAGATCAACAAGCGGTTAGAGCAGGCGAAGTAGAATTCAAAAAAACCAGCCACGGATCGCACGGATTTTCACGGACATTTTCTAAAGTCATCCGTGATGATCTGTGAAATCCGTGGCTAGGTTGTTTTAGGTTAGTTTTCCTGTCGTCGCCAGGCGCGCGTACCACTTGCCAGAATCTTTGATATAGCGCTTCTGGGTGCGGAAATCGACGTACACCAATCCGAAGCGTTGCGAATATCCCTCAGCCCACTCGAAGTTATCGAGGATGCTCCAGGCGTGATAGCCGCGGACGTTGGCGCCATCTTTGATTGCTCGGCCAACCGCGCTGATATAGCCGCGATAGAAATCGGTGCGGCGCTGATCGGGTACGCTGCCGTCGATCATGGGAGTATCGCCGTACGAGCATCCATTCTCGGTTATTTCGATGACCGGGTTGTCATATTCCTTGCTGATACGCATGATCAGGGCGTGGAAGCTATCGGGCCAGACCTCCCAGGCGAAGTCGGTGATGGGACCCTGCTTGCCGCCGCTGGTTTTCGCGTGGATGGGACCGCTGCCTTCGCCATCTTCAACGATGGTGCGCACGTAATAATTCAGGCCGATGAAATCGAGGGGAGCCTTAATGATTTCCATGTCGCCGGAACGGATATCGAGTAGTTTCTCGCCGGAATCGTCGAGCGTGAATCTCGGGTAGCGGCCGTGCATGGCTGGTTCGATAAAAAGAATGTTGTTGAAGGCGTGAACGCGGTCAGCGGCGGCGCGATCAGCGGCAGAATCAGTTTTTGGTTCGCAATTGCTCACGCTGAATGCAGAGCCGACTTTCAGCTTCGGATTGATTGCCTTGATGGCTTTGAAGGCCTGTCCTTGTGCCATGTTGACTACATGGACGGAGTGCCAGAAATCTTTCTCCTCGGTGCGCCCGGGAGCGTGAATGCCCCACCAGTAGCCTAAGGTGGTGAAGACCCAGGGTTCGTTGAAGATCGACCAGTTGGTGATGCGATCGCCGAGCGACTTGACGACAATCTGCGTGTAGTCGGTGAAGTAGCCAACCATGTCGCGATTGGGCCAGCCGCCCTTGTCTTCGAGCGCCTGCGGCAGATCCCAGTGATAGAGCGTGGGGAGCGGACGAATGCCCGCGGCAAGGATGGCGTCGGTCAGGCGATTGTAGAAATCGAGGCCCTTCTGATTGGCCGCACCAGTGCCGGTAGGCTGAATGCGCGGCCACGCGACGGAAAAGCGGCAACTCTTCAGGCCCATCTGCTTCATCAGCGCGATGTCTTCCTTGTAGCGGTGATACATATCGCAAGCTACGTCGCCTGTGTCTCCTCCCTTCACGCGGCCCACGGTGTGCGACCAGCGGTCCCATATGGATTCGCCCTTACCGTCAACATTCCATGCGCCTTCGACCTGATAGGACGCAGTGGCGCTGCCCCAGAGAAAGTCCTTGGGGAAATCCACGGGTGTGACGTGGATGGGTTGTGTGGTGTTCGGCATAGAGTCGGTTGCGTTGAGCGCGAACAGACCGACGCGCGAAAGCATGGCGGCGCCGGCGAATCCGGCGGAGGACTTCACGAAGGTACGGCGGTTGATTCCGTCGAACGGCATGATTTGGGTCTCCGAGACAATCCGGCTTTTTAGCACACAATGGCTAGTAATGTCGTGGGAAATTAGCGAACGGTGCGAAGAGGAGCCTTAAGATTTCTTAAATGCTGCCGACATTCTGGACGGGTGGAGGAGGTCCCCACCGCCAACTATTCTTCGTCCACGTAACCCTGTCGAACGGCGTGAATAAAATCCGTGTACGGCGGTGTGCCGCCGGAGGCGCGCGAGTTGCTGGCAATCTGGCCGCGATGATAGGCGGAGTGCATCAGCACGTGGGTGATGACGTCCTGCACCATGCTGTGGAAGTGCTCGCCTTTGGTGTTGCGATAGGAAATCTCTTCTTCCAGCTTCGCGGGTGTGAGCGTGTCGAGATACCGCTGCCACTGGCCAACGTTTTCAGCCCGCTGGCGATCGGTCTCGTCGAGCGTCCATTCTGGCCAGACCGCAGGATCGGGCCGGCTTTCCAGACGCGCCAGCCAGACCTGTTCTGTCGCGACGATGTGCGACATCACTTTGAAGGCGAAGTGCGAGGCGGATTCGTTCTTGCGCAGCGAAGCGATGGATTCGCGGTTAGCCCAATCGTCGTAGATAAAGGTGCGACGGAAGTGGTCGAGGAGATTCATGCGTGCTCTCTCGATGAATCAGATGAAGGCGAGAGGAGGCCGGAAGCGAATTGTTTAAATTCCGCACGCGGACGATGGCGGAATCCCACCCTAGCCAAAAGAGGGTAGGATGGGGCACCCAAAATCCGCGGACAGGAATGTCCGCGCCACACAATCAAGCGCCATACAAGCAATACGCTATTTGCCCGACGCGTTCGCGGCCACGCTTTGACTCGGTGCGCTTACGTCGGCGAACGAGAAAGCGTTGAGCACATTGTCGTACTTCTTGCCGCTGACTTCGACATAGGGATAAATGAAGTAGTTCAGCGGCTCACCTGCCTGCGCCGGACTCAAAACGATGTCGCGGCCCAGCGTGAACTGAACGCGATTCGGATCGTAAGATCCGAAGTAGTAGTCTTTTTTTGCCTGATTTTTCCAAGCTTCCGAGATGTCCACCGCTACCCAGCCTTTGCCGTTGAGATAGAACTCAGACCAGCAGTGATAACCGGGAATTTCGCCGCTGGTTTTCGCGGCGGGGAGGGGAAAGCCGATCTCGAAGCGTGCCGGAATGCCTTGTGAGCGTGCCATGGACATGAAGAGCGAGTGGAAGTCGGTGCAGTTGCCACGCTTCGAGTCGCATGCCCAAAGGGTATCGCCGCGTCCCCAACCGGTGCCTGTTTTGTCGTACTTCATGTTGGCGAGCACGTAGTCGTAGATCGCGCGTGCCTGTTGCAACTCGCCAGTCTTGCCGGCCACAGTCTGTGAAGCCAATTGTGCGGGCAGTCCAGTAACGGGCACGAGCTTGTCGGCAGCGAGATAGCGCCGAACCGACGGATCGTAGGCCGTCGGTTTTACGAAAGCACCAGTCGGGCCGGGCTGCTCTGAGGCCTGACGCAATGCTTCGCTCAGATCATTCCGCTCGAGACGGACCACATCGTATTCGACCACAAAGTGATAGTCCGGCTTCGTAGCTTTAGCAGTGGTGGCGTACAACATCGAGTTACCGAAACGCTTCTCCTGCGTCTTTTTCAACGGGAGATCACCTTGCATGTTGGTGACGCGAACCGTCTGCCATCGGTCGGAATGGGCAAGTGGAATCCAGACGCGCACCGGTTGGCTGGCGTCGACGGACTTGACGGTGAATTCGTAGCGGAAAGTGAAGTGACGGGAATTCTGCGCCTGGGCCGCAATGGCCAACGAGAGCAGCGCGAGCAACGTGAAGACGACTCTACGCGACATAGTCTTGGACCTTCTCCTGAAGCTTGATTGTTGGAAAGGGAACGGCCGCCGGGCGTTTAGGGGAGTCGGATTCAAGTGAATCCGCGGAGCCTGGGTACCCGGCGAGGCCGTCTTTGGCTCTTTGGGGTGAGGCTCGGGTTGGTGCGGGGTTGAAACATGGAATTGCCTGGCACCGTCCATGATGCCCGATTCCATGCGCTGATTCAAAAAGATTGAGCGCGCCCCATGTAAAAAGACGGTGAAAAGAGACCTTTTAGCCCGGGCGCGAATCTATTAGGCTATAGCTGTTTCCGACCTGCGGGGCCTGCCGGAATACCGTGGCCACGCGAGGCGGTATCCAAACTTCGTTTTGGATCGAGGGTACAGGGGGAAACGCCTGTGCCTCCCGTGCTTGGAAAGGAAACGAGCCGATAGGTAATTGGTAATCGGGTAATAGGTAATTGAAAACCCCGTTACCAGAACCTACTCAGGTCCGACCACGGGAGTGCCGCGCGTTCCGAAGATCCCCCACTTAGCGCGGCATGAGACTCAAGGACAAATACGGGCGCAACATCACCGACCTGCGGATCGCGATCACCGACCGGTGTAACTACAAGTGTGTTTACTGTCGAACGGGGAACGACGGTGCGCAGTTTGCCGAGCTGCCGGTTTCCGAGTATTTGCGGATTGCGCGGGTCTTCGCTGGACTCGGGATTGAAAAGGTTCGGGTAACCGGCGGAGAGCCATTGTTGCGCAAAGGCGTCGTCGAGTTCATTCGAGAGCTGTCGGAATTGCGCACCGTGGATGGCGAACCGCTGGACTTGGCAATCACGACCAATGGCCATCTATTGGCCGATATGGCGCAACCATTGCGAGATGCGGGACTGAGCCGGATCACGGTAAGCATGGACGCCGTCGAGGCTGCGACTTTCGAGCGGGTTACGCGCGTTCCGAGGAGCTTTGAGGCGGTGCTGGCCGGTGTGCGTGCTGCAAAAAAAGCTGGCCTCGAGCCAGTGAAGGTTAACTGCGTGCTCCTGCGCGGCTTCAACGAAGATCAGATCATCCCATTCGGAAAGTTCGCACGGGATGAAGGCATCGCGGTGCGCTTCATCGAATTCATGCCGCTCGAAGAGGACCGTCTCTGGTCGCCGGACGTGGTGGTTACGCTGGACGAGATCGTGCGCGAGATGCAGAGGTTTCGTCCGCTGGTTGAAGTGAAGCGTGGTTACAGCGAGACTGCGCGCAAATACGTCTTCGACGATGGCATCGGGGAGATTGGAATTATTGCTCCGGTGTCGCATCCGTTTTGTGGACACTGCAGCCGCGTGCGCCTGACTTCCGACGGGAAGATTCGCACCTGCCTGTTCTCCGTCTTTGAGCATGACATCGTGGCGCAGATGCGGCATGGAGCCGATGACATGCAGCTCTCTGACTTCATCCGCAAGGTGGTCGACCAAAAAGAAGAGCGACACCACATCGGCGAAAAGGATTTTGTGCCCGCATCCCGAACGATGGTGCACATCGGCGGATAACAAGAATTGGTAATCGGGTAATTGAAAGGCAAGAGATACGTACGCGGGCGAGCGCGTCCCCGCCACTTTCCCTGGAGTCCGTTCCCGGCTGTAGGGTTCCCTCACTACGTTCGGGATGACAGTTCCTCGCTAACGCTCGAACGAAGGAGCGGACAATGACAGAAGCGCAAGTTGTGAAGAGTGCGGTCGGTCTCGAAAACGCCATTCCGATCCTGCGCGTGCGCAGCGTCACCGCAAGCCTTGAATACTACGTCCAGAAGTTAGGCTTCAAGATTGATTGGCAAGCACCAATCTTCGCGTCGGTGTCGCGCGGGCGGTATCACATTTTTCTGAGCGAAGGCGATCAGGGCAGTCGAGGCGGCTGGGTCTGGATCGGGGTTGAAGACGCAGACGGGTGCGGGCGGAGTTATTTCGCACTTCTGAAGTGCCTTTGAACACGATCAGTAGTTTGGGCTGAGTAGGGATCCTTCGACTCGGCCTTCGGCCTCGCTCAGGATGACAAAAATCCTCGCTGGCGCTCGGAGTTGGTCAGAAGGTGAAAGGTCCTCATTATCGCGTCGCAACTAGAGGTTAGCGTGTGCCTGGCAAGCGATGCTGCCCAAAGCGGCTCTTGCATCTGCTCCGATCTCAGTGCAAAATAAGGGTTTGTCTCTGGGCTGCGGGGTGGCTGACTCTATGAGTCCTTCTCCGAACCAGAGGCATCACTATTAGTAGCAAGTTGTAGTTCGGCTTCAACATCCCCGTGCTTGGGGCCTAGTTAGGCAGCGCAAGCGCTGGAGCCGATGGAATGCTTTCAACAACCCCGTTTGGTGCGACTAACGCACTGGACTGAAGGCGAGAAGAGAAATTGGGAACCACATTGGCAGCTTGTTCGCTGGACAATTATCTTGTCCTGCCCGATCACACGATGGATGAGCGAATCGCCGCCGCCCGCAAGGAATTGGGCCGCGATGTTGTCATCCTGGGTCATCACTATCAACGCGACGAAGTGATCCGCTTCGCCGACTACACCGGAGATTCTTACAAGCTTTCGCAGGAAGCCGCCAAGGCTACCGGTAAGTACATTATTTTTTGCGGCGTGCACTTCATGGCGGAGAGCGCCGATGTGCTCAGCCGTCCGGGGCAGATGACGGTTCTGCCCGACCTGAACGCCGGATGCTCGATGGCCGATATGGCCGAGATTACCCAGGTGGAAGATTGCTGGGATCAACTGGTTGCCATGGGGCTGACCACTGATTCCGGCGAGGGCATTACGCCCATCACCTACATGAATTCCACGGCGGCGATCAAAGCTTTTTGCGGCGAGCGCGGCGGCCTAGTTTGCACGTCGAGCAATGCAGGGAGCGCCTTCAAGTGGGCGTTTGAGAAAAATCAAAAGCTGCTTTTCTTGCCTGATCAGCACTTGGGCCGCAATACCGGTTACGCGCTGGGAATTCCGCTGAACGAAATGGTGGTTTGGGATCCATATCAATTGATGGGCGGAGTGACACCCGAACGGATGCGTGCGGCGAAAGCGATTTTGTGGAAGGGGCACTGCTCGGTTCACCAGCGTTTTTTGCCGGAGCACGTCGATAAACTTCGCGCGAAATTTCCCGATATTCAGGTGGTTGTGCACCCGGAATGCCGCTGGGAGGTCTGCCAGAAAGCAGATGGAATCGGATCGACGGAGAAGATCATCAAAACTGTGAAAGAGGCTCCGGCAGGTTCCAAATTTGCAATCGGCACGGAGATTCACCTGATCAATCGACTGGGGAGGACGACTCCGGATAAAATGGTGATAACACTGGATGATTCGGGGTGCCTGTGTACGACCATGTACCGCATTTCGCCGCAGCATCTGTGTTGGGCGCTGGAGAACCTGGTCGAAGGTAACGTTGTGAATCGGATCAAGGTGAAGGAAAACATTAAGCATTGGGCGCGGGTGGCGCTCGATCGGATGCTGGAGATTCAGTAAATATGGCCAATCGCACGTTTACGCTCGTTCAGGCGCAGGAGTTGCTTCCTGTACTTGAAGGCTTATTGCGCGGCGTACAAGAGAAGAAGCAGCGCATGGAAGAAATCGACCAGAAATTTCAGGAAGTGAATAGCCGCATCCTGTTGCATGGCGGCTTGCTGGTGGATATCGCGCCGTTCGCGAAGTTGCGTGCCGAGCGCGACAAACTCGCCGAAGGCATCAAGGACACTGTGAGTGAGATCGGCGCGATGGGCGTGCAAATTAAAGATCTGGACCCCGGGCTTCTGGACTTCCCCTGCTTAGTCGAGGGGGAAGTAATTCTGTTGTGCTGGAAGATGGGCGAGGAGACGATCACGCATTGGCATTCTCCCGCGGAGGGATTCGCGGGTCGCAAGGTGGTCGACGCACGGATCGCGAATGCGGGAAGGCGCGGCCGAGGCAAGAGCATCCACTAAATTTCGAGTTCGAGAAGTGAAAGAGGCGCTGCCGAAAGCAGCGCCTTTTGTTTTGCACGATCGAATCCGCTATTGCACCGTCAAGGTGGTTGAGGCGGTTACGCCACTGAACGTCCCGGTGATCGTGGTCGTGCCAGTCGAAATGCCGGTGGCCAAACCGGCGGTGCTGATGGTGGCTGCAGCAGTATTGCTAGAGGTCCACGTCGCTGAACTGGTCACATCCTGAGTTGTGTTATCGGAAAATGTGGCCGTGGCAGTGAACTGCTGCGTCGATCCGGAGACTACGGTTCCGTTGGCCGGCGATATCGTGATGGAACTAACCACCCGATTGCTCACGGTAAGGGTGGTGCTCTGTTTCTGTCCACTGTCCGTGGCGGTGATGGTGGTGTTGCCGAGTGCCACAGCCGTAGCCAGACCGTTGGCATCAATGGTTGCAATCGCCGGATTCGAAGAGGTCCAGGTCGCGGTCGAACTAATGTCGCGCGTGCTGCCATCGCCAAAAACTCCGCTAGCCGAGAACTGCTGAGTCGCTGCCGGCTTGATCGAAGTATTCAGCGGAGTGATGGTGAATGAAGCAAGATCGTTGTTTCCGATGAAGAAGTTGCTGCAGCCGACAAGGATGATCAATAGAAAAAAAGCGCCGAGCCGGAAATATATACCTTGGGAGTTTCGGGCCATAAATGGCTTGTCCTTAACAAATAGGATCAGCTTGAGCTGGGACTGTCCCTGATTCCAGAATTATAGCTGGAAACAGTCACAGGGGAGGAACGCGCGGGAAGAGAGTTCTTGCAGGAGACTGGTATATGCGTCAGCGATCATTTCATCCAAGTCACACAGTACATACGTATTCTCCTGTTATATTGTTTCTGTTGCCGTGACCCCTTCTGTTCCAGAGACTTCCGAGCCGTTTCGAGTTTCGCCGGGCCCCCAGGGCTTTGCGCCTCGTCTTCTAATTCTCTTCATAGTTCTTCTGATTGCATTCGCGACAGCATGCAACCGCGCGTCGAATGTCACCAAAGAAGCGATGTATGTGACCGCGCCGCAAATGAATTTGCGCGACCGCCTGGCGCCGATCTATGAAAAGAAGGGGTTGGTTCACAACGGCGAAAAGGTCTATGTGCTCGAAAAGAAGAAGCGATTTTTTCGAGTGCGAACGGCTGCGGGCGATGAAGGCTGGATTGAAGAGCGCTACACGATTCCAGCTGCCACCTATGAGCAATTCGAGAAGCTGAGTGCGGAGAACGCCAACACTCCGGTCCAGGCACACGGAAGCGCGCGCAACAGCTTGAATCTTCATCTCACGCCCGGCCGCGACACCGATCACCTTTATCAGGTGAAAGAAGGCGAGAAACTCGACATCCTGAAGAGAGCCACAGCTGAAAAGCCGGGCTCGGCGCCGGCAGCTGTTCTGCAACCCGCAAGCATGAAAAAGAATGCGCCTCCACCAGGCCCTGTTCTTGAGGACTGGTGGCTGGTCCGCGATTCTGAGAAGCATGCAGGGTGGGTGCTCGCGCGCATGGTGGATATCGATGTCCCCATGGACATCGCGCAGTATGCCGAAGGACAACGAATCGTTGCGTTTTTCGTTCTGAACGAAGTACAGGACCAGGACAAAAAGGTTCCGCAGTACCTCGTACTCATGACCGAAAACAAAGATGGGCTTCCCTACGATTTCAGCATCGCGCGAGTGTTTACCTGGAACCTCAAGAAACATCGATATGAAACTGCGTATCGCGAGCGGAATCTAAATGGCGTCTTCCCGGTTAAGACCGGTAATGAGGATTTCGGCAAAGAGGGCGGCTTGCCGATTTTCGTGCTTACCGTCCTCAACGATCAGAATCAGCCGATTGAGCGTAAATACCGCATGGCGGGTGTTATGGTGAAACGCGTACTCTCCCCTGAAGAAGAGCAAAAGCAGGCTGAGCTGAAGGCTTCCGTAAAGCGCCGCCGTTAAGCACCTCCTCTGGCCAACTCCGAAAAAGGACAAACAATCTTTCTAGCCGAAAGGTAAGTAGGCATCAGGCGAACCCGCGCAAGGAATCCAAGTGCGTAACTCGGAGTCATCATGGCAGAGAAAATCAAAAAGCTCGGTCTGCAACGCGACTACAAGAAGTATCTGTACTTTATTGACGGCGAGGGGAACGTTTGCCAGAAGCCGAAGTCCGGAGAGGGCGAGTCGAAGGTGCTGGTGCCACACGCCGTAGATCGCGATAACCAGTTCTTGTATTTCATCGACAAGGAAGGCGATGTCTCCCGATCTGCACGAGGAACGAAGAAAAAGGCGGCCTGATCCCGCACGTGAGTCATATCTGGACGCAAATCCTTATTGAGTTGATTTCGATTTCATAATCTGAGTGTCGGGTACCCTTATGCACGGCCAGAGTGGCTGGAATATGTACGTCTTCCGTAATGGACGCACCGAAAAAAGTGGCGCTGAACTGGTTAGGGATCTGGCGAACTCCGTGCGCCGGGCGAACGAAACTCGTGGGGGTCGCACCGAGCTACTGGATGCGTTGTTACGAGCCGGCGAACTTGAATGTGCCGCCGCAGATGTGGAATCGCCCTTCTGCGCGTTGCTCGAAGAAATCACTGACGTTTTGGCAACGGCACTAATCTCATCCGACCGACACGTCTCTGTGAATCTCAAGCGTTTGGCCGGGGTGCTGCGCGATTTGGAGAAAGTGCATCTTCCGGCAACGCTCTTCCTATCGCCTCCCGAGGGATTCGCGTATTACGCTTTGCACCCTTTAAGTTATGCGGACGCGATCGGCGATCTGAAGCTGCCCTCTCGCAACGCTGCAGTGATCGGAATTCGAAGTATCGGGACCACACTGGGTGCGGTGGTTCAGGCCGGGCTGAAAGCGGCGGGAGTCAATGCTTCTAGAATCACCGTACGCCCCACCGGCCACCCCTACGACCGCGTTACCGATCTGGATGAAGCGCAGAAGGCCTGGACCGCTGAGCAGCGTGCTCGCGACGCGCATTTTTTTATTGTCGACGAAGGGCCTGGGATGAGCGGATCGTCGTTTCTTTCGGTTGGCGATGCGCTCATGAATGTGGGAGTCGAGCGCGGCAAGATCAAGTTCTTATGCAGTCGCGTCCCCGATCCAGCCTCGTTAACCTCACGGGATGGCGCGACCCGGTGGCCAGCTTTTCAGGCAATTTGCGTGGCTCCTAACCGGCGGCTTCCGGAAGGGGCCGACCAGTTCATTGCCGGAGGTATCTGGCGAGCACGAGTCTTTGGCGACGAACGGAACTGGCCCGCGTCGTGGACGCAGATGGAAAGGCTTAAGTTCCTGTCGAGCGATGGACAGCGCCTACTCAAGTTCGAAGGATTTGGCCGTTTTGGCAAAGAGGTTCATACCCGGGCCGAAGCAGCAGGCGAAGGCGGTTTCGGACCCGTTCCACTAGCCGCGGATGCCGGATTCAGCATCTATCCACTGTTAGAAGGTGAGTCACTGCTGCCGGGGAGTCTTTCGACGGAGGTGATCACCTGGATTGCAAAGTATTGCGCTTTTCGCAAGAGGGAGTTGCACTGCGAGACGGCTTCGTCGAAGGAGTTAGAGACGATGTTGTGCTTCAACTTCAGCGAAGAATTCGGACGCGAAATTGGCGGTCAGACACTAGAGATCGTGCACCCGGTAATTGCTGACGGGCGCATGATTCCGCACAAATGGCTGCGCACAAGGAGCGGCGATTTACTGAAAGTGGATAATGCGAGCCACGGTGATGATCACTTCTTTCCTGGACCGACCGATATTGCCTGGGATCTGGCGGGAGCGATCGTGGAATGGGACATGGAGGAGGCAGCTGTAGAGAAACTTCTCAACTGCTATCACGCTGAAAGCGGCGATGATCCTCGGCACCGTCTGCCGGCCTATGAGCTGGCTTATAGTACTTTGCGAATGGGCTATTGCAAGATGGCGGCAGAGGCGATGCGTGGATCGGCAGAGGAAAGCCGTTTAACGGCTCATTACCTTCATTATCGCGAGATCGCTACCGAGCTGTCTGAACGAACGTCAGTCGATCAGGAAGTTCTTCGTCTGGTGCCGAAAAACAATGCGGTTGCCCCTTCAGAAGCCACGATCAAGCAAATCGCTTGATCTTAGAAATCGCAGCCAGAAAAAACTGAGTTTCTAAAGACCGATCACCAACTTAGGCCGGAGCTTCAGCGGAAACCTATGAGAATCCAACTGCGCGCAACGATTGTCTCTGGAATCGCGGCGATCGTTCTCCTCGCGGCGCACGGCTTCGCGCAAGTGCGGCCAGAGTTCAAGTATTCGGGAGTGGTAACAGACGCGCAGGATTTGGACGTTGCCGGAGCTGCGGTGTCTGTTATCTCGCAGGGTCACACGGCGCACGCGGTCACGGATAAATCCGGCCACTTTGAGGCGAGTCTGGAGTATGGGCCAGGTGCGATAGTTCAGGTCGAAGTCGCTGGCTTTGCCCCACAGCAGATGAATGTTGAGGCAAACGACGCAATCACCGTGAAACTCTCCCCGGCAGCCGTTTCTCAGAATGTGCTGGTGAGTGCTGCCGGAACCGCTGTGACGCAGATTGACACGCCTGCCAGCGTGAGAGTGGTAACCACTACTCAGCTTCACGAAGCTTCGGCCCCGTTTCTCGACGACAAGTTGCGACAAGTGACCGGGCTGGAATTGTTTCGCCGCTCCAGCTCGCGGGTTGCGAATCCCACTTCGCAAGGCATTTCGTTACGCGGACTAGGTTCTACGGCAGCGAGCCGGACCCTGGTGCTGGCCGACAATATTCCGCAGAACGATGCGTTTGGCGGGTGGATTCACTGGGACGAAATCCCGCAGACGACGATTCAGGAAGTAGAGGTGCTTCGGGGAGGAGCCTCCGATCTTTACGGTAGCAGCGCAATTGGCGGCGTGGTGGATCTTCTCGAGCAGCCTCCCGGGTCAGCTTCATACGAGGCCGAATTCGATTACGGATCCGAGAACACTCCGCACGGAGCGCTTTCCGGCACGCTTGCGCATGGACCCTGGAGCGGGCTACTTGCCGGCGAGTTCTTGCGCACCGACGGCTACATTACCGTGGCGCCGAGCGCGCGCGGCCCAGTCGATATTCCTGCCAACGTGGATTATGACAATGCTCACATCGATATTCGCCGACTGCTGGGTCAACGTGGATCGGCTTTCCTTCGTGGCAATGTGCTGGACGAATCACGCGATAACGGGACGCTGTTGACCACTAACGCAACGCGGTTGTGGCGATATTCGACCGGCGCGGACTGGACGCCAACCAAAACCGGCGCCTTCTCGCTGCGGCTTTTTGGCAGCACGGAGCACTATCGTCAGAGCTTTTCGTCTGTCAATGCCACGCGCACGACGGAACGTCTGACGCGCTTGCAACAGGTTCCTACGCAGGAATTGGGCGCTGCCGCAAAGTGGGTACAAAGTATCGGATCGAAAGTGACGGTGGTTGGAGGCGCGGATACGCACGATGTTCGCGCCACCGATCTGGAGAATCCGATCAGTGGTGGAGCAATTTCCGGAATCGTGGATACCAGCGCGCGCCAGCGAATTTCCGGATTCTACGGCCAGGCCATGATGCAACTGGCGAGATGGACTCTAGTGGGATCGGTGCGCGGCGATTACTTCACCAATCTCGACACGACCACCATCAACCAGACTTTTCCGAATCCAGCCGTGACGAAGGCGCTTCCCAATCGATCCGAGACAGTTGCCAGTCCGAAGCTCGGTGTCGTGCGCCGAATTACCAGCAATGTCGCGATCACAGCAACCGGCTTTAGGGCATTTCGCGCACCTACGATGAATGAGCTCTACCGCACCAGCCAGGTGGGACAGCAGCTCACGCTGGCAAACCCGAATCTTTTGTCGGAGCGCGCCACCGGCTGGGAAGCGGGAGTTCAAATCGCGCAGCCTTCGCGCAATTCGGTGCTTCGAGCCAGTTATTTCTGGACTGAGGTGAACCGGCCCATCACCGCCCTGACGATTTCTACCTCTGCAACGCAAATCATCAACCAACGCGCCAACCTTGGGCAGATTCTGAGCCGCGGCATAAACCTGGATTATCAATCGCAACTGCTCTCTTGGATGACGCTCAACGCCGGATACCAATTCGCGCAGGCAACGGTCACGCGCTTCGATCAAAAGCCGTCCCTGGTAGGGAACTGGATCCCGCAGGTTCCACAGCAGATGGGAACAGCGCAGCTCCGCTTCTCCAGACACAAGTGGGGACTACTGTCGCTTCAAGGAAGAGCTAGCGGACGCCAATATGATGACGATCAGAATCAATTCCTTCTGCACAGTTACTTCCGATTCGATGTGTATGCCTCGCGTGAACTGGCTTCCAATGTAGAAGTATTCGCTGCCGCCGAGAACCTGTTTGACCGCGCAATTGAGGTGGGACGAACGCCAATTTTGACACTCGGCACACCCAGGGTGGCGAGAGTGGGTATCCGAATCCATTCCCGACGGTAATGCAGATGACGCGGTCGGGGTCAGAGAACGGCGATTCCGAGAAATTGGAAGTTGGTTCCTACGAAAAACTGTATGTTAGGGTTGTAAACGCTGAGGCTAAGCCGTATTGTACTTTAGCTTGGTTTCCGGCCAAGTTGGTTTAGGCGTCAGGAAAATTAGCAAAGCAGCACGACCTGGGCCGCAATTTTGGCTCAAGCACAAGAGGAGATCGGCAATGGATACAAAGCCGGCACAGAATATTCAAGACTCTTTTCTGAACACCGCACGCAAAGAAAAGACAAACATCACGATTTATCTGATGAGTGGGGTCAAGCTAACTGGGCGGATCCGCTCTTTCGACAAATATTCAGTGGTACTCGAAACGAATAACCAGGAGCAGTTGATTTTCAAACACGCGATTTCAACGGTGGTCATGCCCAAGTCCATGCACGGCGGAGAATCGCGCCCGGCAGTGGTGGGCAGTGAGCCCAAACCGAATGCCGTCGCTGTGAACTCAGGCAGCACGGCCGTCAGCCCATCGGGCACGGAAGGCTAACAGCCCGGATTGCGCAGTTCCAAAGTCCAACAGAAATCTTTCTCCACCAAGAGGGAGGGCTCTATCCCGGTTCCCGCAAGGGATCCGCGAGAAAGAGCTTTCCTGGTTGGGCTCGATTACCGAATCAAATCGGAAGAACCTGCAGCGAAGCGCGAAGCTCGCAAATCCATTCCCGCTCAAGCCCAGGCGGCGCGTTCTGTGGCGCAAGCAGCGGTCGCGGATAGTTCCGACACACGTGGAAAACGCTTCTCGGCAGAAGAATCGCTGGCGGAATTACGCGAGCTGACTCTGAGTGCGGGGGCCGAAGTTGCCGGACAATTCCTGCAACATCGTGACAAGCCGGATCCGGCGACATTGATCGGCCGTGGCAAACTCGAAGAGATCGCCGGCGCCGCCGCTTCTTCGCAGGCCGATCTGCTGATCTTCGATCACGAACTCACTCCTTCTCAGCAGCGCAACATCGAACGCGAAGTGCATTGCCGTGTAGTGGATCGAACCGCCCTGATCCTCGATATCTTTGCGCGACATGCACGAACGCGCGAAGGCCAGCTGCAGGTGGAATTGGCGCAGCTTCGATATCTATTGCCGCGCCTCGGCGGACGAGGTATCGAGATGTCGCAATTGGGCGGCGGTATCGGCACGCGCGGTCCGGGTGAAACGCAGCTCGAAACCGACCGGCGAAAGATTTACCGCCGTATTCGGCACGTAGAAAAGCAGTTAGAAAATGTCCGTCGGATACGCAGCCAACAACGTCGGAGACGCGAGGCTGTTCCTGTCGCGACGGTCGCGTTGGTTGGTTATACGAACGCGGGAAAGTCGACGCTATTCAATGCACTGACGCAGTCGAAGGTGCTGGAATCTTCCAAGATGTTCGCTACGCTCGATCCAACGATCCGAGCCGTGACGCTGCCGTCGAAGCGCACAGTGCTCTTGTCCGATACGGTGGGATTTATTCGCAACCTGCCGCACACGCTCGTCTCCGCGTTCCGCGCAACGTTAGAAGAAGTGCAGCGCGCGTCGTTAATCCTCAATGTGTCCGATGTCACTAGCACGAGTCGCGCAGAGCAGGACGCGCAGGTCGAAACGGTGCTGAAAGAATTGGAAGCGCAGGACAAGCCGCAGATCCGGGTGCTCAACAAGTTCGATTTGGTGGCCGAAGAGGAGCGCGCCGAAAAACTCAATACCGAAGACATCATTTATGTCTCGGCAAAAAACGGCTCGGGGTTGAGTTCTCTTCTCGAGGCGGTCGATCGTCGGCTCACCGAAGATGCCTTGAGCAGTCTGCGCGTATCGGTTCCGCAGAGCGAAGGCAAAGTGCTGGCTATGATCGAAGCGAAGACGAGAATCTTCTCGCGGCAGTACCGCGACGGGTCAGTCGAGATGGAATTACAGGCGCCCGAGTCCGTCGTGAGGCGGTTGAAGCATTGGGCGATCAACCCCTAGTCCAACCCGCAAATCATCACAATTTAGAGAAGGCCAGTAATTAAATGGGCCGGCAATCAGGATGCAGGTTAATGTCCCGATCACCGGCCCATACGATCCTGAATCGGATCGGAGGTGATAGAACTATTTTAGGACCGTTATCCGAATAGTCAAGGGCAGTAGGGCCCATTTTTTCCAGTGCTGGGGGTCATTGACACCCGGGAAAACAGGGTGGTAGCTTAGAATGTTTAAGCGCCATACATTACACTTACTTATAGCAACTGAAGCACCTGTTATACCCACCCGATCATGGAAGAAACGCTCCGCCAACTCAGCGACCTACTACTGCGCTCGATTCCCACCATCGTGCTATTTCTGATCGTGTACGCCGGTTATGTTTTTCTGGTACATCGTCCCCTGGTGAGAACCCTGCTCGAGCGGCATGACCGCACCGAGGGTGCTTTGGAAAAAGCGCGCGCGGATGTTGCCGCAGCCGAGGCAAGGGCGAGTGAATACGAACAGCGGATCCGGGAAGCCCAGGTTGCCGTCTTCCGCGCACAGGAAGGTCGTCGTAACGCGGCGATAGCTGCGCGCATGGAAGCGCTGCAAGAAGCACGCCGTCAGGCACACGCGCGCGTAGCGCAGGCCAAGGCCGCGCTCGACGAGGATATGGGAGCGGTAAAGGGCAGCTTGCAAACCGACGCCGAGCGGCTCGCGCAAAAAATCATCGAGCGTATTCTCGCTCCGGTCGCGGCGGCGCAAACGCCAGTAGGCGGTGCCCAGTGAAGCGGCGACATTTCGTTTTCGGGATAACTCTCCTGCTTATGGCGAGCTGGTTTGCCGTTGCGCAGAGCTCAACATCAGCCCAGAGCACGAATCCTTCAGCGCCCCCGCCCAAAACCGCTCCGAATAGTTCGGAAAATCAAGCGAGCACCCCCGGAAACGGCGTGGGTCTCGGTGGAGAATTGAGCGCCGAATCCCGCGAGGCAGCCGGAGAAGAATCGGATCACTCCGAGTTCAAAGAGTCGCCGTCGATACAGTTCGTCGCGCGCCACCTAGGCGTGAGCGTGCATTCGGCGTATTGGATTCTGATCGTCCTGAATTTCGCGATCGTAGCCGCACTGATTGGCTGGTTTTGGCGCTCGAAAATGCCTGCGGCCTTCCGCAACCGGACTGAGTCAATTTTGAAATCAATGGAAACCGCACGCCAGGCCAGCGAGGATGCAAATCGCCGTCTGAAAGACGTTGAAAGCAGGCTGGCGCGCCTTGATTCCGAGATCGCGCAGATGAAATCGGCGGCTGATGCAGCCACCCAAGTTGAGGAATCGCGGATTCGTGAAGCTGTGGAAGAGGATAAGAAGAAGATCATTGAATCGGCCGAACAGGAGATTGACGCGGCGGCACGCGCCGCCCGTGCGCAGTTGAAGAGCTTTGCGGCGGAGCTGGCTGTTGGTCTCGCGGAAAAGCAAATTCGGATCGATCCCAATACTGATCAGGCGCTGGTTCGCGGCTTCGGCAAGCAGTTGTCTGAGTCGGCACAGAACGGAAAGGAAAACGGCTGATGTCCGTTATTGCAAGCCGCTACGCTCGTGCCTTGACTGACGTGGTCTTCAGCATGAAGCTGGACCCGAACACAACGCTTGCGGAAGTTCGATCAATGCAGCAACTGGTGCAGGAGAACATCGAACTTCGCCGGGTTTGGGAAGATCCTTCCATTCCGGCTGAGCAAAAGCGTGCGGTTCTGGATGGCCTGGTGCAGAAGCTGGGATCTTCGCAACAGGTGCGGAACTTCTTCGCCGTGCTGATCGATCACCGGCGCGTTGCGCAACTGGATGACATTGTTTCTGAGTTTCAGCACGAGATTAATGATCGCCTCGGATTTGCCGAAGCGGAAATCTCTACGGCGCGCGCTTTGACCGACGCGGAAAAGCACGAGTTGGAGAATCAGATTGCTCAGCTGACCGGCAAACGAGTTCAGGCCAAGTATGTGATTGATTCGAAGTTGCTGGGCGGAGCAGTAGTGCAGCTCGGCAGCACGATCTACGACGGATCGGTACATGGTCAGTTGCAAAGACTCCGTGAAGAACTGGTAAGTGCGTAGCCGCGTAATGTTCCGGCTCTTCGATTTGTTTTTACAACGTAGAGAAATTCAAAGTACGTAAGCGAAAAGAAAATAGCGAAGTCCTATGGCACAAATTAAAGCAGACGAGATTACGAAGTTAATCCGCGATCAGATCGAGAACTACGAGTCGAAGCTCGCGGTCGACGAAGTCGGCACGGTGATCACCCTCGGTGACGGTATTGCACGACTCCATGGTCTCGACAAAGTGATGGCGGGCGAACTGTTGCAGTTCCCGCATGGTATTGCCGGTCTGGCCATGAACCTGGAAGAAGACCAGGTTGGTTCGGTGCTGCTCGGCGACTACACCGAGATCAAAGAAGGCGACCAAGTCCAGCGCACCGGTCGCATCATGAGCGTTCCCGTTGGCGATGCGATGATTGGCCGCGTGGTGAATGCTCTCGGAGAGCCCATCGACGACAAGGGTCCCATCGCGACCACGCAGTTCAATCCGGTCGAGCGACTTGCTCCCGGCGTCATCGATCGCCAGCCTGTGCGCGAGCCGATGGCGACTGGTCTGAAGGCAATCGACGCGATGATCCCGATCGGTCGCGGACAACGCGAGTTGATCATCGGCGACCGCCAGACGGGAAAGACCGCCATCGCGCTAGACACCATCATCAACAGTAAAGGCAAAGACCTGATCTGCGTTTACTGCGCGATCGGTCAGAAGCGCTCTTCCGTCGCGCAGGTTGTGAAGATTCTGGAAGATCACGGTGCGATGGACTATACCATCGTCGTCGTTGCGTCGGCGTCCGAGCCGGCTCCAATGCAGTACATTTCGCCGTATTCGGCGACGGCGATTGGCGAGTTTTTCCGCGACAGCAAGCGTCATGCGCTGGTGATCTACGACGATCTTTCGAAGCACGCGGCCGCGTATCGTGAAATCTCGCTGCTGCTGCGCCGTCCACCGGGCCGCGAAGCGTACCCGGGCGACGTTTTCTATCTCCACTCGCGGTTGCTGGAACGGTCGGCTAAGCTGAGCGACAGGAACGGCGGCGGATCCCTCACCGCATTGCCTGTGATCGAAACGCAGGCAGGCGACGTTTCCGCGTACATTCCGACCAACGTGATTTCGATTACCGACGGTCAGATCTACCTCGAAACCGATTTGTTCAACTCCGGTATTCGTCCGGCGGTGAACGTAGGCTTGTCGGTGAGCCGCGTTGGATTTTCGGCGGCGATCAAAGCGATGAAGCAAGTTGGCGCCAGTCTGAAGCTGGATCTCGCGCAGTACCGCGAGTTGGCAGCCTTCGCGATGTTCGCCAGCGATCTCGATAAGGCCAGCCAGGCACAGCTCAATCGTGGACAGCGCCTGACCGAAATCTTGAAGCAGGATCAATATCAGCCGCTGCCTTTCTCGCGGCAGATTCTGATCATCTACGCGGGTACTAACGGCCATCTCGATGACATCCCGGTGAATCAGTGCCGCGACTTCGAGAAGGGTCTCTATCCGTATGTCGAAACCATGTATCCGAAGCTCTTCGAGACGATCGAGACGAAGAAGGCGCTCGACGACACGATCAAAGCGGATATGAATAAGGTTTTGAAGGAGTTCAAGGAGCGGTTCCTGCGCGAACGCGAAGCCGCAACCGCAGCAGCAGCGAGATAGACGATGGCAAACGTACTCGATCTTCGGCGGCGAATTCGCAGCGTGCGCAGCACGCGGCAGATCACCAAGGCCATGAAGATGGTCTCGGCGGCGAAACTGCGCCGTGCGCAAGACCGCGCTTTGGCAGCTCGTCCGTATGCGCAAATGCTGAACAATGTATTGAAGTCGCTGGTGTCGAGAGCGGAAATCTATGATCCCGAAACTGGCGAGGCTAAGCATCCACTGCTCATCAAGCGGGCGGAAAACCGGGTTCTCCTGATCGTGGTCACAGGCGATAAGGGTTTGGCGGGAGCCTTCAATGCCAACATTCTGAAAGCCGCGCATCGCTTCATCGAAGAAAAAGAAGGCAAGACCATCGACATCGTTTCCGTCGGTCGCAAGGCTCGCGAGTTTTACCGGCGGCGCTATCCCGTGGTGAAGCGCGGCGAAGAGCGTGGGGGACAGATCCAGGTTCTGGCCGAGCAGGTCGACTATCTCAGCCACATGGACTTCGCGGAAGCCAATCGCGTGGCACGCGTGGTGATCGACGCGTATACGAAGGAAGAGATCGATTCGGTTTACCTGATCTACAACGAATTCAAGTCGGTGATCTCGCAGCGACTGGTGGTCGAACGGGTACTGCCGATCGAGCAGGTCGCGGAGACGAGCCTGGTTCATGGAGAAGCGCCTACGGAAGTCGAGCGTAAACGGCAACTGGAAGCCGCCGCGACCGCTGGCGTGAGCCCACGACCGCCCGACACACGGGAGATCGATCGCCAGGCCGCGGAGTTTGGAACCGCGCAAGTGGATTACATCTACGAGCAGTCTCCAGAAGAGCTGTTTCGCAGCTTGCTACCGAAGTATGTGTCGGTGCAGTTGCTGCGCGCGGCGCTGGAATCGGTCGCGGCAGAGCATGCGGCACGCATGACGGCGATGGATGCAGCTACAAATAATGCGAACGACATGATCGACTCGCTGACGCTGAGCATGAACCGCGTGCGGCAGGCTTCGATTACGAAAGAGATCATCGAGATTGTGAGCGGCGCAGCAGCGCTGTAGAAAACGGTTTCACGTTTCGCGTTTCACGTTTCACGAAAAGCGTGAAATCTGAATTCGCGAAACTTGAAACGTGAAACGGATTTTATATGGCAGAAAATATCGGAAGAGTCATTCAGATTTCAGGTCCGGCGGTTGACGTCCAGTTCACGGAAGCGACCATGCCTCCCATTTACGAAGCGTTGCGTGTGGTCAGCGAGGGCTTCAATGTGCCGGAGCCGATCAACGTTATCCTCGAAGTGCAGCAGCACCTTGGCGAAGGTCGCGTGCGTTGCGTGGCTATGGAAGCCACCGAAGGCATGGTGCGCGGCATGAAGGTGATCGACCAGGGGGGGCCCATCCGGGTGCCTGTGGGTCGTCCGACGCTGGGGCGAGTGATGAACGTGATCGGTCAACCGGTGGACCGGCTGGGTCCGATCAACTCGGATGTGATGCTGCCAATTCACCGACCCGCTCCCGCATTCGACGAGCAGGCAACCAGTGCAGAGATGTTCGAGACCGGCGTGAAGGTCATCGATCTGGTGCAGCCATTCCTGAAGGGCGGCAAAATCGGATTGTTCGGCGGAGCTGGCGTGGGCAAGACCGTCGTCATCATGGAGCTCATCAATAACGTGGCGAAGCAGCACGGCGGATTCTCCGTGTTCGCCGGCGTGGGTGAGCGCACGCGTGAAGGCAACGATTTGTGGATTGAAATGAGCGAGTCGGGCGTGATCAAACCCGGCGACTCGAACGCTTCCAAAGCTTCGCTGATTTATGGCCAGATGACCGAGCCTCCAGGGGCACGTCTGCGAGTGGCGCTGACCGGACTGACCGTCGCCGAATATTTCCGCGACGAGGAAGGCGCCGACACGCTGCTCTTCATCGACAACATCTTCCGCTTCACGCAGGCGGGCGCTGAAGTATCCACGCTGCTCGGACGTATGCCATCCGCGGTGGGATACCAGCCGAACCTGGCGACGGAAATGGGCGAATTGCAGGAGCGCATCACGTCGACGAAGAAGGGCTCGGTGACGTCGGTGCAGGCGATTTACGTTCCTGCTGACGACTTGACCGATCCGGCGCCGGCGACGACGTTCGCTCACTTGGACGCGACGACGGTGCTTTCGCGTGCGTTGACCGAGTTGGGCATCTATCCCGCCGTCGATCCGTTGGCATCGACGTCGCGCATTCTCGATCCACATATCGTCGGGCAGGAACATTACGACGTGGCGCAGGGTGTGAAACGAATCCTGCAGAAGTACAAAGATTTGCAGGACATCATCGCGATTCTCGGCATCGACGAGCTTAGCGAAGAAGACAAGCTGGTGGTGGCGCGCGCTCGCAAAGTGCAGAAGTTCCTTTCGCAGCCGTTCCACGTGGCCGAGCAGTTCACCGGCTTCAAGGGCGAGTACGTGAAGATTGCCGACACCGTGAAGGCCTTCAAGGAGATCATCGAAGGCAAGCACGACGACGTGCCGGAGCAGGCGTTCTACATGGTTGGCACGATCGACCAGGTGCTGGAAAAGGCCGAGAAACTGAAAGCGGTAACTGCATAAGAATCGCTATCGGCTCTCGGCTGTCAGCTCTCGGAAATCTCAGAGTTGAATAGCTGAAGGCCGACAGCCGAAGGCCGAAAGCTATATGGCAGATACATTCGCAATCGAAATCGTTACGCCGGAGCGCCTGGTGGTGAAAGACTCCGCCGAGGAGGCCCAGATTCCCGGGAAAAACGGGTACATGGGCATCCTGCCGGGTCATGCGCCACTGATCAGCGAGCTCGCAGTTGGCGAAATCTCGTATCGGATTCACGGCGTCACCAACCGGATTTCGGTGGCGTGGGGCTTTGCCGAAGTGCTGCCCGACAAGTTGACGATCCTGGCGGAAACGGCGGAGCGTCCGGAAGAGATTGACGTGGCGCGCGCCGAAAAAGCCAAATCGCGGGCCGAGAAGAAGCTCGCCGATGGCAACTCAGAAGAAGAGTGCCGCGAGGCGCTCGGTTCACTCGCCAAGGCGCAAACGCGTATCGAAGTCGCGGAGAAGAAGTAAGCAGGTGTCTTAGTCGCTCAGTTCATCAGTCTTCAAGCAGGCCGCCACTGGGCGGCCTTTTTCATTGATCGACGTCCAAGCGGTTCAGTAGACCCGTGTTTCGCCTTCCGAGAGAGTTACGAACTCGGCTTCGGGAATGTGAGCGTCGGCAAGGGCGGCTTTGAGATCGATCTGCGGCTGACTGATGGCTTCGCTAGACAACTGAAAAGTGCCGAAGTGCATGCCGATACTCTGTCTGGATTCAAGGTCCCGATGTGCCTGAACAGCCTCTTCAGGGTTCATGTGCATAGGCTTCATGAACCAACGCGGTGCATAAGCGCCGATCCCGAGCAAAGCAAGCTCGGGGGATCCCAGCCTTGTACGGATTTCCGAGAAATGGGTCGAGTAGCCGGAGTCTGCGCCGAAGTAGATGAGGCGGTCGCGGTAGTGAATCATGTAGCTGCCCCAGAGACTTTTCTGACGATCCCACAGACTGCGTCCCGAGAAGTGCTGGGTGGGAGCGAAAGTGATTTTGAGAGTGGGATTGATTTGTATGTCGTCCCACCAGTCGAGTTCATGCAGGTCTTCGAATCCGACGGAGAGAAGAAGTTTTTTGTTTCCTCGCGAAACGAGCACCGTGGGTGCGAAGCGCGGGCTGAGCCTCGTTAGTGTGTCCAGATCCATGTGGTCGTAATGATTGTGAGTGAGGAGGATGAGGTCGATATTCGGGAGGTCATCAAAGGCGATGCCAGGCTTGCGTACACGGGCTGGACCAAGCCACCGGAATGGGCTTACTCGCCTGGACCAGACGGGGTCCGTCAGGATATTGAGACCCGCCAACTGGATGAGAAATGTCGCGTGGTTCACAAAAGTGATGGCCACGTCGTTGGGGGCGAGCTTCTCGTGCAACTTGGGAACAGCGGTGTTGTGGACGGATTTTGGCCACTTGCTCCGTTTTTCGCGGATTAATTTGAATACGCTCGAGATCGAGGGGACAAAACCTAGCGGGAGAGTTGGATTGTAATAACGTTCGCCATCGAAGTGATCGGAAACAGATGAGGAAATGGAATTGACGGAAGAGGCTGGTCCCAAAATTAAAGTCTCCTAAGTCTAGTATCCACTATGCAGGGGAGAGGCTGTTGCTTTACGCAAATGCAGATCCCTCGCGGACTAGCGTCCGCTCGTGATGACAAACATGTTTTGTGGTTACTTCTTGTTTTGTGGTTACTTCTTATTGTGGTCGCTTCTCAGGCGAGAGCCTGAGCCACGAAGTCGCACCAGAAGTAGCGGCGCCAGACCGTTCGAAGTCGCACCGACAAGTCCGGCTAAGGTAGTTCCCAGTCGAGGGCGTAAATGTCCTGGGTCCCTGTGTCGCGGAGAAGTAAGGGCGAGTCATCGGGAGCGAGGGCTAATCCTCCGCCGAAACGTCCGGTGATCACAAGGTTCGTCAGATCGGCGACTCTCTCTGTTTTGTGGTCGGCGATGCGAGTGCGAAGAACTGCACCTGCTCCGTTGAAATCCAGAACGTAAACGTACTGACCATCCTTCGACAAGTTAAGCCAGCCCATGCTGCCTTTGGCAAGTTCAGTCCACGATTGAGCCTGCACGTCGAAGAGCATGAGGCGGGTCGAGTCCGAGGAGATGGCGACGATGTATTTTCCGTCGGGAGACCAGCGCGGCGAGAAGAGATTTTGGGATCCCGGCAGCGCCGAGACCTGATGAGTTGCCAGGTCGAGCACGCGGATCGCCGGAGCTGAGGCGGCGTTAGCCGCGTCATTGGCATCGCCCGCAAAGATGACCTTGGTACCGTCGGGCGACCAGTTCGGATCCTGCTGATGGTGCGGATCGTCAGGAAGCAGAATCTTGGGACTTCCGCCTTCGGAGGGTATCTCATACATGCGCGCTGGCTTCGAAGAACTCTCAGGAAACTCGAAGAAGATGATCTGTTTGCCGTCCGGAGACCAGCGGGGCATGACCGCGTACAGAGGAGGATAGGTGAGCTGTAAGCGCTCACTGCCGTCCAACTTGCTGCGCCAGATGGTTCCATCGGGATACGAGGTGTAGGCGACCCACTGGCCATCCTTGGAGAAATCGAGATACTCTGCCGAAATCCCCGAAAGGAACGGAGAGAACTGGCCTGACTTCGCATCGTAGCGAGTGAGTTCCCCGCGGTAGGTACGTCCAACAACGAAAAGTCTCTTGCCGTCCTTGCCGGGAATGGGCGAGTACAAGGACATGGGACTCGAAGTCAGCTGGACGGGCTTCGCCTCGCGCCGAAAGAATGCGTGTTCCTGCGGAAGAGCCCAGATCTGATTATGCGACTGGAAGACGAAGTATTTCCCGTCAGCAGTCCACTTGCCGCAGCACTCGTCGGGAGGATCATGCCATCCAGCGAAGAGTTGATGGAGATTTTTTCCATCGGATGAGACTTCCCACGTGAGGTGTTGCCCGCCAATGTCGAAGCCCTCGGAAGTATCGAATCGCAAATGAGTCGAGTCCGGTGACCAGTTGAGGTTGGAAACCTGGCTCTTCACGCTCAGGAGCTTGCGAGTCTCCGTTCCATCGCCATTCGCGACGAATATGCTGCCAGCATTTGTGTAGGCCAGCAGCTTCCCATCACGCGACCAGGAAGCGTCTTCGCCTGAGGTATCTCCAAGGCGGCGTGGAGATCCGCCGAGAATAGGCAGACTCCAGAGCGGTCCGCTGGGAGGAACACCGTGACCGTCGACGACGAGAACTTCGGAACCGTCCGGAGACAGGGCAAGGGGAATCATGTTGGGAGAAGGCACATGATCGATGCTGCGCACGTCTCCGCCCGATAGAGACATTTCGGCGATGCTCGCTTGAGCGCTGGTTCCGAGCTCCAGGTAGAGGCGGGAACCGTCTGTGCCAATCAACGATTTTTGCCGGCCGTCGTGAGTGAGTTGGACGTAGCTGGAAACTTTGGGAACGGGCGTTGCGCGCGTAAGGAAGTACGCGAGGGCTGCGATGACAAGCAGGATCGCGCCGGCTGCCAGCACGGCCGTGGTGCGACCTTTCCACTTTTCAGCCGGTGGGCGAGCGGAGACAAACGACGTGCCCGAATCCGACAATCCTTCGAGAGCGAAGGCCATGTCGGAGGCAGACTGAAAGCGCTGCTCGGGATTCTTTTCGAGCCCGCGCTGAACAATTCGCTGCAGGCCGAGGGGAGCGGATGGAGCAAGCTCGGTGATAGCCGGCGCGTCTTCGTTCAGGATTGCGGTGAGGGTTTCGGCAGAGGTTGGCTTTTGGAACGTGCGCTCGCCTGTCACCATTTCCTGGAGGATTGCGCTGAAGGCGAATATGTCGGAACGAGCGTCCGCTTTCTTGCCGCGCACCTGTTCGGGGGCCATGTAACCGGCGGTTCCCATCACCAGGCCGGGCTTGGTGTGCAGCATCAGCGTGGGGGCACGGTCGGGATCAGATTCGTCGGGCTGCACCATAGTGGCCAGGCCGAAATCGAGGATCTTGATACGGCCGTCACTGGTGATGAACAGGTTTTCCGGTTTCAGATCGCGATGAACGATTCCTTTTTCGTGAGCGGCGGCGAGGCCGTTGGCGATTTGCACGCCATAGTCGATTACCTTGCGCACAGGCAATGGGCCACGACGTAGCCGCTCCCAGAGGGTCTCGCCTTCCAATAACTCTGAGACCAGATATTGCTGGTCCTCGTGCGTACCCATCTGGTAGACGGCGAGAATGTTGGGATGATTGAGGGCGGCGGCGGCACGCGCTTCCAGTTCGAAACGCTGCAGGCGGTGGCGGTCGGAGGTAAGGTATTCGGGCAGGACTTTGATGGCGACGTCGCGCTTCAGGCGCGGGTCCCGCGCGCGATACACCTCGCCCATTCCACCTGCTCCTAAAGGTTCGAGAATTTCATACTCCCCGAGCTTCGTTCCGGCAGTCAGGGCCATGGGATGGGAGAGTATACATCGGAAAATTGTGAGTATGTTTTCCAATGCGATCTATTCGCGGCACAGATGGTGTTTTGGCAGTAGGGGCAGCCGAGGCCAGCTGCCCCACGTGACCGTTGGCTAGCCACGAGTGAGGCTCTGAATTCGATCGGCAAACGACGGGAACTGGCGGCAGAGTTCGTCACGATTGCCGGCTTTGTAGTCGGCGTAGTCGAAGCCGGGAGCGACGGTGGTGCCCAACAAGGCGAAGCGTCCACCCGCTTGCAAACGCGCGCCCTGCCAGACATTTCCGGAGACGACATGCTGCAGGCGCATCCCCGAGCGAATGTCAGAGCCGAGGGTGATGAACTCGCCTTGACCATCAGGGTGAAGCTGGAGCATCTCGACGGGATCTCCAAGATAGAAGTGGAAAATCTCCTCGCTGGGGAGGCGATGAATGATGGAGAAGGTGTCCGGCGTGAGCAGGTAATAGATGCACGTCGAGAAGGCGCGCGGGCCGGTGTATGCGGATGGGAGCGCGGAGTGCGGGATTTGAGTGGTGGATCGGTACGTCTCGCGGAAATAGCCGCCTTCGATGGTGAGCGGCTCGAGATGGAGGAGTTGGCGGAGTTCGTCGGCGGTGAGATCGGGCATGGAGGATTATTGCCGGATCAGTTGTTAGTTACTAGTTGTTAGTTGTTAGATCGCACTCGACGCTTCGCGGGTATTCAAGAATGCTAGATCCCTCGCGGGCTAAAGGCCGATCGTGAAAATCGTGGTGAGCATAGGGTTCCCTCACTGCGTTCGGGATGACAGTTCCTCGCTGCGCTCGGAATGGGAGCGACGAGTGCAACGCGGGCAGCGGACTAGAGTCCGCTCGTGAAAATCGTGGTGAGCATAGGGTTCCCTCACTGCGTTCGGGATGACAGTTCCTCGCTGCGCTCGGAATGGGAGCGACGAGTGCGACGCGGCAGCGGACTAGAGTCCGCTCGTGATGACAAGGCAAAAGCAGAACTGCAGATCCCTCGCGGACGAAAGTCCGCTCGTGATGACAAAAGCAAAAGCAGAAATGCAGATCCCTCGCCGCTACGCGGCTCGTGATGACAACCAATCACTACTCGGCACGGCGGAAGGCGAGAACGGCGTTGAGGCCACCGAAGGCGAAGCTATTCGAGAGTGCACATTCAACATGTGCCTGGCGGGGTTGATTGGGGATGACGTCAAGGTCGCATTCGGGATCGGGAGTGGTGTAGTTCGCCGTGGGAGGCAATGTGCAGTTGGCGAGTGCCATGAGAGTCGCGACGGCTTCGAGCGATCCGGCGGCGCCGAGTGCGTGTCCGTGCATGGACTTGGTTGAGCTGATCGGAAGCTTGTCGGCATAGGCGCCGAAGACGGCGCGGATGGCGGAGGTCTCCATGGGGTCGTTGACCGGGGTAGCGGTACCGTGCGCGTTGATGTAGCCGATCTGTTCGGGCTGAAGTTGAGCATCGTCGAGCGCTTTGCGGATGGCGGCAGCAGCGCCTTCGGGGGCCGGCTTGGTGATGTGTGAGGCGTCGGAGGACATTCCGAAGCCGACGATCTCGCCAAGGATGCGAGCACCGCGAGCGCGAGCCGCGTCGAGCGGCTCCAGAACCAGCATAGCGGCGCCTTCACCGAGAATCATGCCGCGGCGGTCGCGCGAAAAGGGACGACAGGTATCGGGGGAGACGACGCGCATTGCCTCCCATGCTTTGAGGATTCCGAAACTAAGCGGCGCTTCGCAGCCGCCAGTGATGGCAACGTCGGCGATTCCGGCACGAACGGCCCAGAATGCCTGGCCTATGGCGTGATTCGAGGAAGAGCACGCAGTGGAGATGTTGTAGGCCGGGCCGCGAATCCCGAACTCCATAGAAATGGCGCTGGCACCGGCATTGGGCATGGTGCGCGGAATGGTAAGAGGGTGCACACGGTTCTGGCGCTCGTGATAGACGGCCCAGAATCCCGCATCCTGGCTGCTCTGGCCACCGATGGAAGAGCCGGTAATGATAGTCGTTTTGTCGGACAGCTCCCCGCGAAAATCGAGTCCGGATGCAGTAACAGCCTCGCGCGCGGCGATCACGGCAAACTGGGCGAAGCGGTCGAGGAAGTCAGCTTGATTCCCAGGAAAATATGAGGCTGGATCGTAGTCGCGAACTTCGGCGCCATTTTGAAATTTCAAAGCAGAAACGTCGGAGATGGTGATGGGACCGATTCCGCAGCGGCCTTCAACAAGAGCCTTCCAGTTCTCTGCAACATTCTTGCCGAGGGCCGAGATGATGCCGATTCCGGTGATGGCTACGCGACGATTCAAGTAGGTCGAGAGATCCCGAGGATTATTGGCCGCCAGCCGGCTGCGGCTGCGACTGCGATTTCGTGATGATCAACTGACGGACACCTTCCACCATTTCGCGCACTGTCTTGATGTTGCGCGCTTCTTCATCGGGGATCGAAATATCGAATTCGCTCTCCAGATCGAAGAGCATGTTCACGCTGTCGAGCGAGTCGAGGCCCAGCTCTGCAAAGGTGCTCTCAATAGTCACGCTTTCGACGGGGATTCGCTTCTGCTTGGCAATTACCGTGAAAACCCGGGGTGCAATCGATTCAATAGTGGGAACTTGATTCGCGTTATCAGTCATATGAGTCTTGGGTGTTATTGAGGTGATCGCAACATTGTAGACGAGACCGTCAAATAGTGGCGGTGACAAGGTCAATGATTATGCGGCGGGAGCTGGACGGGACTCGGAGCGAGCAGTCTCGCGAATGAGCGAAATCAGGATCGCCGAGATGTTTTGGAGATCCAGCACCAGGTAACTCACGTCGACAGAAATCAAGTTTGCCTGGATGGTTTCGTGAACGTAGCGGCACAGGACATCGATCTCTTCGATCGTGGACGGAAGAGAAAGCCCAAGCCGCTGTTGTGCCTGCCCGAAACCATGGACCACCTTGGCGAGAGCAGCGGTTTTGGCCGGCGCTTCCAGGAAGTCAGCCAGTTCACGGATCAACTCCGTCAGGTGTCGACGATGGTCAGCGGGGCCAGGCTCGCGATTATTCCTTGCCAGCTCTGCGGCGGCAGCTTCCGCAATAGTTCCGGCGTTCTCGCGAAGAAGCTGAGGAACTCGCTTGAGCTGGATGGGGTGATGGGGCTGGCGTTTTTGCAATTTCTTTTCAATTGCGCTGACCAGCGCTTCTACAGGCGCAGGTTTGATCAAATAATCGTCGACCTGGCTGCGAATGGCCTGCAGGGCCGTTTCGAAGGCAGGATAGCCGGTGAGAATCAGGGTTACACACTCGGGTTGGGTGCGGCGCATGGCGCTGACAACGGTAAAGCCGTCTCCTGGGTGGCCTATGTTCAGATCAGAGATCAGTACATCGAAGGGCCACTTGTTCATGGAATCAAGGGCTTCCGCGACGCTTCCGGCAGCAGTCACTTCAAAACCGTGGATCGAGAGTACGGCCGGGAGGGAGAGCCGGATTCCGGGTTCGTCGTCGACGAAAAGAATACGGGCGGGCAAATGGTCTCCAATCCGGAGAGGGGGACATCCGGTGTTTGACTTAATTTTGATGCAGGTTCTTGCGCTCGATGGCGTCGTGAGTATCTGTTTCTTCCACTTTTCTCTTGTAGTTAGAGAAGTAACACGTTACCAGCAAGTTACGGTGACATTACGGAAGTGATATTTACTTGAGGGCCATTCGACCGTAGCATTCGTCTTGCAGTAAGGCAGTTCTGGGGGAGGGCTGCCAAGGCGCTCTGGTCCGAAAGGAGCAGAGCGCTTTTAACTTATTGGTTCGATTCCCGGTTTCAAGGGCGGCCAGAGCCGATTGCGACCTTCCTCTCTCTTCAGCATCTAATCGTGGTGTTAACATTGAATTCCGCGAGAGTTCCAGGGTACGGTGAAAAACCCTAGTAGGGGCGATCACGAACCTTGCGGGGAGAGCTGATCAGGAGGAGAGATGGCGAGCGAGTTTATTCTGGAGGTTACCGACGCGAATTTCGACCAGGCCGTATTGAAGTCGGAGCAGCCAGTGATAGTAGATTTTTGGGCAGCGTGGTGTGGTCCGTGCCGGGCGCTTGCGCCAGTGGTGGACGAAGTTGCCAGCAGCTATAACGGGAAAGTGAAAGTGGCGAAGATGGACGTCGACAAGAATGTCTCTACGCCCCAGCGCTATAACGTGCGCGGAATTCCGACGCTGCTGATCTTCAAGGGCGGACAGGTTGCGGAACAGATTGTCGGTTATGTTCCGAAGGAAACGATCGAGAAGGCCCTGCAGAAGCACGTCTAAGCGGAACTGATCAGGATTGAAAAAAGCTCAGCTAAGGCTGAGCTTTTGCTTTTTTTTTGCTCCCCCACATCCAAAAGCAGGATGTGTGGGCACCCGCTTTTTTGCACCCGAAATCAATACTTGCGGAGGACTGCAATCACGCGGCCCTGTACCTGAACTGAAGCAGCAGGCACCATGATTGGCTTCATGGCGGCGTTGGACGGTTGCAGACGGATCTGCGCGCCTTCCTTGTAGAAACGCTTCAGCGTGGCTTCGTATCCTTCCACAAGGGCGACGACGATATCGCCGTTCTGTGCGGTAGCAGATTTCTCGACGAGAACATAATCGCCGTCAACGATGGCTTCGTCCTTCATTGACTCGCCCGCGACCTTCAGGGCAAAGACTTCTTTCGAGCGAGTGAAATCGGAGAAAGAGAGTGTTTCGGGAGTCTCGATGGCTTCGATCGGGCGGCCAGCGGCGATGCGTCCCATGAGGGGGATTACCTGGGCAGCTCCATTGAGAGTCTGCTTGAGTTTCCCTTTGGGCGCGATCAAGTCGATGGAGCGGCTGCGGTTGTAATCGCGACGGAGCAGGCCTTTTCGCTCCAAGTTAGAGATGTGCTTATGAACGGTGGCAAGGGAACTGAGTCCAAGCCCTTCGCCGATCTCCTCGAACGAAGGAGAGTAGCCGTTCTTCTGGACAAATTCAGCGATGTAGTCGTAAACCTGCCGCTGCCGCTTGGTAAGCGCCATACCTACCCCCAGACGGGAATTACGCGCAAGTATCAGCGAATAAAAGGCGAATGTCAAGAGAAGCTGTCGGCTCTCAGCCTGAATCCCTGAGTACCGGCTCGTACCACCTCGACCGAGAATCAGCTGAACCATTCGCTGCGGTAAGCGATCCACCAGCTCAGGACGAGGATAGGCAAGGTAAGGATGAGGCTCCACATCAAGGGCAGAGTGAAGTCTGCAATGAGACCGAGCACCATGAAGATGGCCCAAAAGATTTTCTTTTCCAAGAAGCCCCCGGAGTAATTTTACTGCGGAGTGCGTAGCTATGGGCTGGGCGAGAGAAACGCGAGCGTACATGTACGCATGCGGAACTACAAGCAGATCAGCTGATTGCTGGGGTAGGTGCCTACGCATACAATAAGCAAGCCCGAGAGAACCACGCTGGAACCTGCTGCGCCGGGGTAAACTCTTCGGAAAATCATGCCGGACGTTTCCAAGCACCTAGAAAAAGCGGAGAAGCACCTGCAAAAAGGGAAACTGGAGCAGGCGCTGGACGAATTCGTCAACGTGCTCGACCTGGACCCCAATGAAGATACGGTCCGGCAGCGCGCTGCCGACATTTGTCTTTCGCTGAATCGCGAGAGGCAGGCAAGCTTGCTGCTTGGGGATGCGTTCGATCATTACCTGGCTGCGGACAGAGTTTCGGAAGCGAGCACTACTTACAAGAAATTGCTGCGGCTTGGGCGGGTGACGGCGGAGCGCACCTTTCGGCTGGCGCAATTGTTCGATAAGCACAATTCCCGCCGCGATGCGTTGGAAGCCTACGATCTGGCGGCTACCGACTTTCTTGCGCAAGGACGCAAGCAAAGTGCGCTCACAGCGTTGCGGCGAATGATGGCCCTGGAGCCGAGTACCGAAGTCTGCCGGCGCGAGGCGACGCTCGCTGAACAGGTTGGAGATCGAAAGGGTGCGGGCGCCTCATTCTTCCAACTAGGGCAGTTCCTGCGAAAAGAAGGCAAGACGCCAACGGAGGCGTTCGAGAAGGCATTCGATCTCGATCCGATGAACGGCGATATTGCCGCTGCGTATGCACTGGAATTAATCCAGCATAAAGATGTTGCGGGAGCAGCGAAGGCGCTGAAGCCCTTCGCGGATGGGACCGGGGATCGTGCGGACCTGCAAAAGAAATACCTGGAGTGCCTGCTGTATCTGAAGCGCCTGGATGAAGCTGAGCCAGTGGCGCTGATGCTGTTCGATAACAATCCAGAGGAAATTGAAGTAGTCGGAAAGATTATCGGGCTGTGGCTGAAGGCGAACGAAAACGTGAAAGCCGCGGAGCTGGCGCGCGAGCTGCAGTCGCATGCGGAAAAATCGAAGAAGATGCGCGAGTTCCTGGCGATGTTGAATGAGATCGCGCAACAAAATCAGCCGGGGATCGCGTTTCTCGAATATCTGGGCACTGTTTACAACTCGAACAACCGCGAACACGAGTATTGCGAGACGCTGCTGCGACTATTCGATCTGAATTTCGCAGCGCACAATTTTCTGAAAGCAGCCGATTGCCTGGATCGCGCAGTCGATGTGGATGCCTATGAATCCGGTCATCAGCAGAGACTGGAGATGCTGCGCGGGAAGATTGATCCGGGACGCTACGACCTCATCGGCACGCGTATTGTCTCGGTGTTGAAGACGCAGCCTGTGGAGCAGGAGACTCCTCAAGAGCAGCAACTTCCCACGGGCGACGAAAAAGAACCAACGATGCTCGAGGACCTGATGCTGCAGGCGGAGATATTTCTGCAGTATTCAATGAAGCCGAAGGCGATGGATCGGGTCCAGCGGTTGCACCGCTTATTTCCGCGCGAAGAAGAGAAGAACGACAAGCTGCGTCACCTTTATGCGAAGGCGGGATTCGCTCCGAAGTACGACGAATCGGCTGCGATAGCGGAAGGAGCGAACGAGCAGGCGGGAGCCGCGACGCAGAAGGTGATAGACAACTTCGCTCGTGTCACCGAGATTTCGCGCAACATCGCGCGCCAGGGAACAGTGAAGTCGGCGCTGTTTACGACGGTGAACGAAGTGGGACGCCACTGGAATGTGAGCCGGTGTGTCGCGGGATTGGGATCGCCGGACAAACCACCTACGGCGGTGATTGAATATTGCGCGCCGGGCGTGAAGAAGTCTGACACGGCTTCACTGGTGAAGATGATTCCGTTCCTGCAGAACCTCTGTATTCAGGCGGAAGGCGCGGTGGTGTTCGTGGACACAACTGCAGTACCGGAACTGAACGCGATTCGCGATCCGCTGGCGACGCTGGAGATTCGGTCACTGATGGCAGTGCCATTTATCGATGTGAACGAGCACACAGGGATCGTGATCCTGGAGCAGTCGGATCGACAGCGGACATGGCGCAAGGTGGATGAAGTTGTCCTGAAGACGATCGCGGAGCAGGTGGTGCAGGCGGTGAACAATGCCAAGCTGCGCAGCCTGGTAAAGAATCTCGCAGTGACGGAGGAGCATTCGGGCCTGTTGAAACGGGCGTCGTATCTCGATGTGCTGCTGGCCGAGGTGAGGCGAGGGCAGGTGCAGAAGAGTCCGATTACGCTGATGTTGCTGAGTTTCGGTTCGGCCTCCGCGATGGTGAAGGAAGCGGGAGAACCTGCGGTGGAAAGCATGATGCGCGACATCGGGCAGTTGGTGACGTCGAACCTGCGGCAGAACGATTCGGCGATTCGCTATGACACGGCCTCGGTGGCGCTGATGCTGGCCGATACCGGGGAGAAGAATGCGCTGCTGGTGCTGGACAAGCTGCGCAAGCTGCTGAGTACTGTGCGATTGGGTACTCATAAAGAGGAGCTGCCGATGGCGGCGGGGATCGCCGAGGTTGTCATTCATCCACACTTCGAACCGGCGGATATTGTCACGGAGGCGATTAATCGTCTCGAGGCAGCGCTGGAGCGCGCGAAATTAGAAGGTCCGAACGGCGCGTTCACGCTGACGGCGGCCGCGCCGGACGTACAAGCGGGCGTTGCGGTTTAATCTCTCGTTTCTCCTGAAAATTCTCTTCTATTCAAAAGCAGCATCCAATCAGAGATTCTGGGCCGGTTGTCGCTTGTCTAAGGGCGCTGGTACACTAGCGGGTTTTCGGACGAACGTTCGAGCGGCTCTCTTCTCATTTGTGGGGTAGTGATGACAGACATTGCAATTGTGAGCGGCATGCGCACGCCGATGGCGCGCTATTGCGGTAAGCTGCGGGACTTCACCGCGCAGGAACTGGGCGCGGTGGCGGCGAGGGCGGCAATCGAGCGTGCAGGCGTCGAGGCGAAAGAGATCGATCATGTGGTCTTCGGCAATGCGCAGCAGACATCGAGCGATTCGATCTATGGCGCGAGGCATGTTGGACTGCAGGCGGGCGCGCCGATTGAGACGCCGGCGTTGACGGTGAATCGACTGTGCGGATCAGGAATGCAGTCGCTGGTGTCGGCGGCACAGATGATCCAGTTGGGTGAGGCGAAGACCGTGCTGGCGGGCGGGATGGAATCGATGTCGCAAGCGCCGCACGTGATCCGCGGTATGCGCTGGGGTGTGGGTCTTGGCGAGGGCAAGCTGGAAGACTCGCTAATGGTCGCGTTGCTCGACAGCTATTGCGGCCTCTACATGGCGAACACGGCGGAGCTATATGCGGAGCAACAGGGGATCACACGAGAGATGCAGGATGAATTTGCCCATCGCTCGCAGCGCCTGGCGGGTGAGGCGCAAAAGGCTTGCCGGTTGAGCGAAGAGATCACGCCGGTGCCGTTGCGCAATAAAAAAGGTGAGGCGACGGGGGAGATGTTTGCGGCCGACGATCATCTGCGCCCGGAGACTACGCTCGAGGCATTGCAGAAGCTGCGTCCGTCGTTCGGGAAAAATGGAACGGTGACGGCGGGCAATGCGAGCGGTATTGTGGACGGCGGTGCAGCGACGATGCTGATGACGATGGATGACGCGCAGAAACGCGGACTGAAGCCGTTGGGGCGGATCGTCAGCTGGGGAATCGCAGGAGTGGATCCGAAGATCATGGGATCGGGCCCGGTGCCGGCGTCGCGAATAGCGCTGAAAAAAGCTGGGCTGAAACTGGATGATATCGACCTGATCGAAGTGAATGAGGCGTTCGCGGCGCAGTATCTCGCGGTCGAGAAAGAATTGGGACTGAATCGCGAGAAGGTGAACGTTAATGGCGGTGCGATCGCGCTGGGGCATCCGCTAGGCGCGACAGGTACGAGATTGGTGATCACGCTGTTGCACGAGTTGCGAAGACGGCAGAAGAAGTATGGATTGGCGACGGCGTGTATTGGCGGTGGGCAGGGGATCGCGATGGTGGTGGAGAGCGCGAATTGACTTGCAAGTTTTTGTTTGATGCCAAGCCACATTCAGAGCTGAAGGAGTACCTCGACAAGATCGCACCAGATCTTCCGGACTCCGCCAGGCAGTTCGCAATGACAGACTGGAGCAAGAACCCTTCTGGCGCACTCCACGATTCATGGCTCGAAGAATTGAAGATCGACGAACTCAGTACTGGTGATAGAAGACAGACCCGGGTGAAACAGATCACCTTGCGTTTATTGGGTTCCTGGCACGACGGATACATTGAGCTTCGATACGAGGATGTGGACAGGTACTCGCTCCAAATGGCGAAGGAAGACATTCGCAACGCGGATATCGGGCATGGAGATCTTCTGCGCGATGAAATACAACTGACCGACAAGAAGCGCGTGCGACATGTATTGGAGTTCGAACTCGGGAGCATGTGCATTGAATGCGGCGACATCAAATATCGGTGGATTCCGGTTGGGCCATCGAAGTCCGAGAGGTAACAGGTGGCAATGAAAAAAGTTGGCGTTTGCGGTTGCGGACTGATGGGGTCGGGCATTGCGCAGGTTAGCGCGATGGCCGGATTCGACGTCACGGTGCTCGAGGCGGAGCAGCGGTTCCTGGACAAAGGGTTTGCCGGAATCGAGAAGTCGTTGGCGAAATTTGCCGAGCGTCCGGTCGAGAAGGGCGGCCTCACCGCGCAACAGAAAGATGAGATTCGCGGGCGACTGAAAGGCTCGACCAACGCGCAGGATCTCGCCGATTGCGACATCGTGATTGAAGCCATCATCGAGAATGTTCCCGACAAGAAGAAGCTATATGAGCGGCTGGACGCGGTAGCGAAGAAGGATGCGATCTTCGCGACCAATACATCGTCGATCTCGGTGACCGAGTTGATGACCGCGACGAAGCGGCCGGAACGATTCGTCGGGCTACACTTTTTTAATCCGGTGCCGCTGATGAAGCTGGTGGAAGTGGTGCGAACGATCGCGACGGATCCGGCCGTGTATGAAAGCGCATATGGGTTCGCGAAGAAGCTCGGCAAAGTTCCGGTGCGAACGAGCGATAAAACCGGGTTCATCGTGAACCGGTTGCTGGTGCCGTATCTGCTGGATGCGGTGCGCGCATATGAAGAAGGCGTGGGTTCGATCGAGGACATTGATACGTCGATGAAGCTGGGCTGCGGGTATCCGATGGGTCCGTTCACATTGCTCGATTTTGTTGGGCTGGATACGACGTATTACATCACGCATGTGATGTTCGACGAGTTCAAGGAGCGGAGATTCGCGTCGCCGTCGTTGCTGCGGAGGATGGTGCTGGCGGGGTGGTATGGGCGCAAGAGCGGCAAGGGATTTTACGATTACGCGAATCCGGAAAAACCGGTGGCACAGGACGCGGCGCTGCGGGGGATGGCGGAAGAGGCGGCAAAATCTTTAGCCGCTGATTAACGCAGACGAACGCTGATAATGCATAGTTCCTTCGCTGCGCTCAGGATGACCCGAGAAGAGGGGAGTGGTTGTGGCTACTTGAAGAGTGGTGCAGAACGAAGCGATGAAAAATGAAAAAACTGAAAAACTGAAAAACTGAAAAACTGAAAAACTGAAAAACTGTTGTCCCGACTGAGAGACCCGCATGGCTTCTAGCGCTGTGGTTCCACCGTACGAAAATCTGCAATACGAGAAGAAGGGCGCAATCGCCTATGTGACCGTGAACCGGCCGAAGGTGCTGAATGCGCTCAATCGTGCCACGATGCAAGAACTGCGTGCGACGTTCACGGCAGCGAAGGACGATCCCGAGGTGCGGGTCGCGATCCTGACTGGCGCTGGCGAGAAGGCGTTTATTGCCGGAGCGGATATCAACGAGCTGGCGAAGCTGAATCCAGTGGAGGCGAAGGAGTACACGCACTGGGGTCAGTCGGTGCTGGATAGAATTGAGAACCTCGGCAAGCCGGTGATCGCCTGCATCAATGGATTCGCGCTGGGCGGCGGTTGCGAGCTGGCGATGGCGTGCACGATGCGGCTGGCGAGCGAGAATGCGAAGCTCGGACAGCCAGAAGTGAAGCTGGGAATCATTCCTGGATATGGCGGGACGCAGCGGCTGCCGCGACTTGTAGGCAAAGGACTGGCGATGCAACTGGTGCTGACTGGCGAAGTGATCTCGGCACAGGAAGCGCATCGCATTGGATTGGTGAATGAAGTGGTCGCCGCGGCGGAGTTGATTCCGCGCGCCGAGGCAATTGCGCAGAAGATCATCGCGAACGCGCCGCTAGCGATTCAGTACGCGATGGAAGCCGTGCACAAAGGCATGGAGATGACGCAAGCAGATGGACTGTACCTGGAAGCGACGCTGTTTGCGGTGAGCTGCGCGACCGAAGATAAAGCGGAGGGGACGAAGGCGTTCCTGGAAAAGAGAGCGGCGGAGTTCAAAGGCAAGTAAAACCGTTTCACGTTTTGCGTTTAACGTTTCGTGCGTGAAGACAGTCGGAGGGAATAGGGTTCCCTCGCTGCGCTCTCGGGATGACAGTCCTCGCTAGCGCTCGGACGGAAGCCGACATCGGTCCTGCTGACACTCTGCGATTGTTTCCTTGGCTTTCGATTTCCTATTACCAATTACCCGATTGCCATTTCTTCCCAAGGTCTCGGTGGTGAAATCATGTTTGGCTCTGTGTTACAACTGACTGCGGATGATCAAGTCCTTTCACAAGTTGTTGATTCCCAAATCGGAAGCGGATTACAAGGCGCTCACCGAGTTTTTTTCTGCGCTCGGACTGGCGCGCGGCGAGATGTGGGAAGGACGTCGCAGCAAGGGCATGAAGCTGGAGGTGCCTGAGGCTGGTGTCGAGATCGGTATGGGCGAAGGATTTCCTGACGCCGATCTGGTGATCGAATCCGATAGCGCCGATCAACTCTACGAAGTAGCGCAGCGGCATGCATTCAAAGTCATCGAAGAGATTGCCGATCAGGATTGGGGCGCGCGGATGTTCGCGCTCGAACTTCCTGGCGGATACGGAAAGCTTGCGATCTTTTCTTACAACTCGGATTGGCGCCACAAACAGACAGAAGGTGAGTTGGATTCCACCGGTCTGCGATTCGGAATTGTGGTGAGCCGGTTTAACTCGTTCATCACGGAGCGACTGCTTGCGGGAGCGCTCGATGCGCTGAAGCGCACCGGCGCGAAGAATGAAAATATCGAGATTGTGCGGGTGCCGGGAGCGTTCGAGATCCCAAGTGCTTGCCGCACGATGGCAAAGACTGGCAAGTACGACGGGCTGGTTGCGCTGGGCTGCCTGTTGCGCGGCGATACTGCGCACTATGACGTGATCGTAAATGAGGCGACGCGTGGGATTGGACAGTCGATGCAGGAGACGGGCGTGCCGCATGGGTTTGGCGTGCTGACCTGCGATACGCTGGAGCAGGCGATTGATCGCGCGGGATTGAAAGCTGGGAATAAAGGTTGGGAAGCAGCGCTGGCGGCGGTGGAAATGGCGACGCTCAAGAAGAGATTAGTCGCCAGTGGAAATGGACGATAGCCGGCGTCTTCACAAGCGTGGGGTAGCTGGTAGCTAGTAGCGCGGGTTTTCGAGAGCTACTGGCTACTATCTACAAGATATCCGACGACTTGATTCAAATTGAGGTTGGGCGCGACAACAGCGGTTGCATCACCACAAACATGGGTACGAGGCGTAAATCCCGGGAATTGGCTCTGCAGATGCTTTTCCAGGCGGACATGGGAAAGCAGTCGCCCGAGCAAGTACGGAAGACGTTCTGGGGAGAGCGCAAGGATCTGGAAGAAGGCGTACGCGGGTTCGCCGATGATATTTTTCGGGTGGCCACGGATCGCTCCGACGAGATCGATAAGCTGATTGAGACGCATGCCGAGAACTGGCGCATGGAGCGCATGGCGGCGGTGGATCGCAACGTGATGCGGGCAGCCGTGGCGGAGTTCTTCGGCTTTCCCAAGACTCCGGCGCCGGTTGTGATCAATGAGGCGCTGGAGATTGCGCGTAAATTTTCCAGCCCTGAATCCGTCAACTTTATTAATGGCGTGTTAGATAGTGTGGCGAAGGATCTACAGAAAAGACAGGTATGACGATGAAGTGGTCTGATGAAGCGAATTCGATTGTAGAGGAGTTGCTGCGGGATATTCCGGCGCCGGTGCGTCCGGAGGTGCAGGAGGCAGCTTCCAGCCGCGCCGAGGGACTAGCGGGCGACGATGGCGAGGACGAGGTTTCGATGGAAACTGCGGTACGGGCCTTTATTGAGAGCACGCCGTCGGATCTGCGAAATCGGTTGAAGCACGCGCTGACGTATCATGGGATTGATCCGGAGGAGTACGACGAGGCATTTTCGTCGTAGATTTGCGACTTTTCGTCGGATTTTTCGTCAATATGTAGTCCCGGCGGCCACTTAGTCGAAAAATCGATGGTTTGCATCGAGCTTTTCGAATCGAGCATTGACGGTCCAAGCCCTAGTTGTTATATTTATATGGTTCTGCGAGTAAGTTTAGCCTGTCTGTAGCACCCCGGTTTTACCAGGACGCTAAGCAGCTGAGCTGTAAAGGGTAAGTCCAGAACGGATTTGGTTTCTGTTCTGCGTCACCTCGCTGAAAGTGTCTGCGCTTCCTCCGGCCAACGGGGGGTATGCAGGCGAAACAGGGAACGAAACGGAGTTTCTCGGTTCGCAGAAGCCACCGTCGCCGCCCTGATCTCAAGAAGCAATTTCTCCGGTGCGCTTAGGCGCAAGGGGGAAGTATGGCGTGAAGAGCGCCAGCCGGGCTCGAAATAAGCCAGGTCAAAGGAAGTCGCGCCCGATCGCGGCGCCGCATGCTGGATTGTGTGTCCGGCGGCGGGCAAGCGCGGGCTGTGTTTAAAGGAGCAGCAAAGAGTGCCTACCTTCAATCAGTTAGTGCGGAGCGGCCGGTCGGCGCCGAAGTACAAGACGGCGAGTCCGGCATTGCAGGGATCCCCGCAGAAGCGCGGTGTTTGCACCCGCGTGTACACGCAGACCCCGAAGAAGCCGAACTCAGCGCTGCGCAAAGTTGCGCGTGTTCGCCTGACGAATGGAATTGAAGTCACGACCTACATTCCTGGCATCGGCCACAACCTGCAGGAGCACTCGATTGTGCTGATCCGCGGGGGTCGTGTGAAGGATCTGCCGGGCGTGCGTTATCACGTGGTGCGCGGAACGCTGGATGCTGTGGGTGTTGCCAACCGCAAGCAGAGCCGTTCGAAGTACGGTGCAAAGCGCCCGAAAAGCTAGTCATTAGTCATTGGTCGTTAGTCGTTGACTAACGGCAAAGGTTTCAAACTCCAGCGGGATAGCTGAGAGTCGAAAGCTAAGAGCTGAAAGCGAATTTTAGATATGCCAAGAAAAGGTCACATTTCAAAGCGCGGGACGGAGTCGGATCCGGTCTATAACTCCACGCTGGTAACGAAGTTCGTCAATTCCATGATGTGGCAGGGCAAGAAAAGCACTGCCTCCGGAATTTTCTACAACGCCATGGAAAAGCTGCAGGAAAAGGGTGGCGACGAGGCCATCAAGATTTTCAAGAAGGCTGTCGAGAACACCAAGCCCCTGCTGGAAGTGAAGACCCGCCGCGTAGGCGGCGCCAACTACCAGGTGCCAGTGGAAGTGAATCCCGATCGGCGCACGTCGCTAGCGATTCGCTGGATTATCAGCTATGCCCGCGCGCGGGCTGAAAAGGGCATGACCGACAAGCTCACGAATGAGCTGCTGGATGCCTCCAACGGCCGTGGCGGCGCGGTGAAGAAGCGCGAAGATGTGCATCGCATGGCGGAAGCCAACAAAGCGTTTGCGCACTATCGCTGGTAAGGACGACTGACGACGGAAGTTAAGAACGACTGAAGTTGGGGTGAGGGGCCGGCCCTCTTTTTATGAGCCGGTAAAGGACTAGAAGTGGCGAGACAAGTTTCATTAGCGCGTTGCCGGAATATCGGCATCATGGCTCACATCGACGCGGGTAAGACCACGACGACGGAGCGCATCCTGTTCTATACGGGGCGGACCCATCGCATCGGCGAGGTGCATGAGGGAACCGCGACCATGGACTGGATGGAGCAGGAGCAGGAGCGCGGTATCACCATTACCAGCGCGGCTACCACCTGTACCTGGCGCGATGTACGGATCAATATTATTGATACGCCCGGCCACGTGGATTTCACGGCCGAGGTGGAGCGATCGCTGCGCGTGCTTGACGGCGCGGTCGCGGTGTTCGATGCCGTGCATGGCGTCGAGCCCCAGTCGGAAACCGTATGGCGCCAGGCCGACAAGTACGGTGTTCCGCGCATTTGCTTCATCAACAAAATGGACAAGACGGGCGCTGACTTTGAGCATGCGATGGATACCATCCGCAAGCGCCTGAACGCGCGTCCGGTTGCGATCCAGCTGCCGGTTGGACAGGAAGCCGCTTACAAAGGCGCCATCGATCTGTTCGAGATGAAGGCCGTCATTTACAACGACGAGACAATGGGCGCCGAGTACGAGATCGAGGAGATTCCGGAGAACCTGCTGAAGAAGGCGCAGGCGTTCCGCAATCAGATGGTCGAGTCGATCGTCGAGAACGACGACGACCTGCTGCACAAGTACATGGAAGGCGAGGTCATTTCGCCGGCTGAACTAAAGGCTTCGCTGCGCAAGAGCACGATTGCGCTGAAGGTGTTCCCGGTGATCTGCGGAACAGCTTTCAAGAACAAAGGCGTGCAGCCGCTGCTCGACGCCGTGGTGGATTTCCTGCCGTCGCCGCTCGACGTGCCCGCAATTAAGGGTAGTGATCCTGATAATGGCCAGGAAGTTGAACGTAAGGCCGAAGATGATGCTCCGTTCTCCGCGCTGGCCTTCAAGATCATGAGCGATCCATTTGTCGGACAGCTCGTGTTCGTGCGCGTGTACTCCGGACATCTGAAGACGGGCGACAGCGTGTACATCGTGAGCAAGCGCCGCTCGGAGCGCATTGGGCGCCTGCTGAAAATGCACGCGAACAAGCGCGAAGAGATCAGTGAAATCTACGCGGGCGATATCTGTGCATGCGTCGGGCTGAAGAACGTCACCACTGGTGACACGATTTGCGACGAAAGCCATCCAGTACTGCTCGAGTCGATCGAGTTCCCGGCTCCCGTGATTGCGGTTGCGGTCGAGCCGAAGACCAAGGGCGACCAGGAAAAGATGGGCTTGGCTTTGTCTCGGCTGGCGCAGGAAGATCCTACGTTCCGCGTGAACACGGATCCGGATAGCGGGCAGACGATCATCTCCGGCATGGGTGAGTTGCACCTGGAGATCATCATCGACCGCATGATGCGCGAGTACAAGGTCGAGGCTAACGTCGGCAAGCCGCAGGTTGCGTATCGTGAAACGATCCGTAAGGCTTCGGAAGCGGAGGGCAAGTTTATTCGCCAGACCGGCGGCCGAGGTCAGTACGGTCACGTGAAGATTCGGCTCGAGCCCAACCCGGGCAAAGGCTACGAGTTCGAGAACGACATCAGCGGCGGTTCGGTTCCGAGGGAATACATCAAGCCCATCGACAACGGTATCAAGGAAGCGCTCGAAGGCGGCGTGTTGGCTGGTTATGAGATGGTCGATGTGAAGGCCGTCCTGTACGACGGCAGCTACCACGATGTCGATTCCAGCGAAATGGCGTTCAAGATTGCCGGTTCGATGGCGTTGAAAGAAGCTGCGCGCAAGGCGAGTCCGGTACTGCTCGAACCTGTGATGGCGGTGGAAGTGGTGGTTCCGGAAGACTTCATGAGCGCCATTATTGGCGACTTGAACTCGCGCCGTGGCCGCATTGAAGGCATGGAGCATCGCGCTGGTTCGCAGGTAATCCGCTCGTTTGTGCCGCTCTCCGAGATGTTCGGTTACGCGACGCAGATGCGTTCGGCCACCCAGGGACGCGCGACCTTCTCGATGCACTTCGCGCGCTACGAAGAAGCGCCGCGTTCGGTGTCGGAAGAAATTATCGCCCGCGTTCAGGGCAAAGCAGTGGGCAGATAAAGATTCGGATATAGGTATCAGGAGCAAAGAGAATGGCGAAAGAGAAATTTGATCGTAGTAAGCCGCACGTGAATGTGGGGACGATTGGACACATCGATCACGGCAAGACGACGCTGACGGCGGCGATCACGAAGGTATTGTCGAAGCACAACCCGAAGATCCAGTTCCGGTCTTTTGATTCGATTGATAATGCGCCGGAAGAGCGCGAGCGTGGTATCACGATCGCGACCGCGCACGTCGAGTACGAGACGGCGAACCGGCACTACGCGCACGTCGACTGCCCGGGTCACGCCGACTACATCAAGAACATGATTACCGGCGCGGCGCAGATGGACGGCGCAATCCTCGTTGTGGCGGCGACGGATGGTCCGATGCCGCAGACGCGTGAGCACGTGCTGCTCGCTCGCCAGGTAGGCGTGCCCTATATCGTAGTCGCGCTGAACAAGTGCGATGCGGTCGATGATGCCGAGCTGCTCGACCTGGTGGAGCTTGAAGTACGCGAGCTGCTGAAGAGCTATCAGTTCCCGGGCGACGATCTGCCGGTGGTACGGCTGTCGGCTCTGGGTGCGTTGAACGGCGAAGAGAAGTGGGAGAAGCAGGTTGATGCTCTGATGGAGGCGGTCGACAAGTACGTGCCGCTGCCGGCGCGTGATATCGACAAGCCGTTCCTGATGCCGATCGAAGATATTTTCTCGATCTCCGGACGCGGCACCGTGGTTACGGGCCGTATCGAGCGTGGCAAGGTGAAGGTGGGCGAAGAAGCCGAGATTGTGGGCTTCCGCGAGACGCGCAAGACGGTAGTGACGGGCGTCGAGATGTTCAAGAAGCAGCTCGATGAAGGCCTGGCGGGCGATAACGCCGGTCTGCTGCTGCGCGGCACGGCGAAGGAAGACGTGGAGCGCGGGATGGTGCTGGCGAAGCCGGGATCGATCACGCCCCACAGGAAGTTCAAGGGCGAAGTTTACGTGTTGAGCAAGGAAGAAGGCGGGCGTCATACGCCGTTCTTCAAGGGCTATCGTCCGCAGTTTTACTTCCGCACGACGGACGTGACGGGAGTGGCGGAGTTGCCGGCGGGCACGGAGATGGTGATGCCGGGCGACAACGTGCAGTTGGTGATTGAACTGATCACGCCGGTGGCGATGGAAAAGGGACTCCGGTTCGCGATTCGTGAAGGCGGCCGTACGGTAGGCGCCGGCACGATCTCGGAGATCTTGGACTAAGCGTTTGATTGTGTGGTGCGGATGGCCCGCGCCACGGTAACAAAACATTGATGGTCGGGACGCAGTAACCCGCAGGTTCTTTGAGACAAAACGAATGATAGGAAAAGAAAGAATTCGCATCCGGCTGAAAGCTTACGACTACAAGATTCTGGACCAGTCGACCGGAGAAATCGTTGAGACGGCGCGGCGTACCGGCGCACAGATCGCTGGGCCGATTCCATTGCCCACGATGAAGAACAAATACACGGTGCTGCGTTCCCCACACGTGGACAAGAAGTCGCGTGAGCAGTTCGAAATTCGTACACACAAGCGGCTCCTCGACATTCTCGAGCCGACGCAACAGACGGTGGACGCGCTGATGAAGCTCGATCTTCCAGCTGGCGTTGACGTCGAAATCAAAGCCTTCGGCAAGTAGCCGAACTGAACCTACAGTGCCGCCAGCGAGCGAGGTTAGTCTTGCGGGCATGATGAGGGAGAGAAAAGAAAATGGCAGTTCTCGGAATTATAGGAAAGAAAGTCGGGATGACGCAGCTGTTCGATTCGAACGGCGACGTGCGTCCGGCGACAGTGATCCAGGCGGGGCCATGTGTGGTCACGCAGCGCAAAACAGCCAGCAAGGATGGCTACGATGCGGCGCAGATCGGGCTGGTCGAGTTCCTCAAGGAATCGAAATTGAACAAGGCTGAACTCGGTCACCTGACGAAGAACAGCCTTCCGCCGGTTCGCATCATTCGCGAAGTCGGGATCGAAGTTGCGGCGCCTGCTGCTGCGGATGGCGATGGCGACAGCACGAAGGTTGGCGATCGCGTGCTGGTCGATATCTTTGACGGAGAGAAGTTCGTCGATATCCAGGGCGTGAGCAAAGGCCGCGGATTCGCGGGTGTGGTTCGCCGGCATCATTTCGCCGGCGGCGCCAAGTCGCACGGTTCGATGTTCCAGATCCCCGGATCGATCGGTTCTTCGGCGTTCCCGTCGCGCGTGTTCAAAGGAATGCGTATGTCGGGTCACATGGGAACCGATAACGTGACGGTGCGCAACCTGCGCGTTCTGGGCGTCGACAAGGACGAGAACCTGTTGGTCCTGAACGGCGCGGTACCTGGACCGAATGGTGGATACGTGATCATCACGAAGGCGAAGAAGCCACCGAGAGAGCGTCGCGGATTCGCTGGTTCGACCACGGTCGATCCGTTGAAGGCTTCGAAGCGAGCCGTTAAGAAGAAGTAGTCAGTAGTCAGCCGCCAGAAACGAGAAGGCGCTGATGATGATTTAAGCCATGCGGACGCAAGTTCGCGATGAATGGAAAAAGATATGGCAACGATTGATGTATTGGACCTGAGCGGCAAAAAAGTGGGCTCGATGGACCTGGCCGATGAAGTTTTCGGCGCGGTCAACGAAGACCTGCTGTGGGAAGCCGTGAAGCAGTACCAGGCGGCCCGGCGAGCCGGAACTCACGCGACCAAAAACAAGAAGCTGGTGTCCGGAGCGGGCAAGAAGCTCTGGAAGCAGAAGGGAACGGGACGCGCCCGCGTGGGCTCGATCCGCAGCCCACTGTGGCGGCATGGCGGCACGGTTCACGGACCTCAGCCCCGCTCTTACGAGTACGCGTTTCCGAAGAAGAAGCTGCTGGGCGCATTGCGCTCGGCGCTGGCGGCGAAATTGGCCGATGGCAAACTGACAGTGGTCGAGAGCTTCGACGTGAAGGAACCGAAGTCGAAGGCGTTCCGCGAGTCGCTAGGGACGTTGAAGGTTGTGACTACGGCACTGCTGGTGGATGGCACGGCTGAGAACAAGAATCTCGAGCTGAGCTCGCGCAACCTGAAGGGTGTGGAGCTGGTGAAAGGGTTCCAGGTTCATCCTTACCACCTGCTGCGTTACGACATTGCGATCTTCTCGAGGCCCGCGCTGGAGAAGCTGCAGGATTCGCTGAAGGCGTCCGCGCCGAAGCGTCAGGCGGAGGTGGCGTAATGAAATCGCCCTACCAGATCATTCGTAAGCCGGTCATCACTGAAAAGGGATTGGCTGTAAAAGAGCGCGAAGGCACGCTGGTTTTCCAGGTAGCGCCGAGCGCCACCAAGACGGAAATCAAGCAGGCTGTGCAGGCGATCTTCAAAGTGAAGGTTGACTCGGTGCGCACCGCGAACTTCCCAGGCAAAGAACGCCGCCGTGGAAAGTTTGTCGGGTTCCGTCCGGACTGGAAGAAGGCGTACGTGCGGTTGAAGACCGGCGAAAAGATGCCGGAGTACGCGCAGAACCTTTAGTCGTTCGTCGTTGACCGGTAGTCGTTAGCAAGGCCGGCGCGACAGCATGGGAGAGCAGGCTGCTCACCCGATAACGAAGCTGAAAGCCGAGAGCTGACAGCTGAGAGCTAAGAGCTGAATATGGCAATTAAGACATTTAGACCGATCACGCCGACGCTGCGATTTCAGACGAAGCTGGTCAATGAAGATCTGACCACCAATCGTCCGCACAAGCCGCTGCTCGAATCCAAGCAGCGCACGGGTGGGCGCCGCAATGGCGGTGACATCACGTCGTGGTGGCGCGGTGGCGGACACAAGAAGAAGTATCGCGTGATCGACTTCAAGCGCGACAAAGCGGGAATTCCCGCGACCGTGGTTTCGGTTGAGTATGACCCGAACCGTTCGGCGAACATCGCGCTTGTGACCTACGCCGATGGCGAGAAGCGTTACATCCTGCAGCCTGCCGGATTGAAGGTCGGCCAGAAGATCACCAGCGGCGTTGACGCCGACATTCTGGTGGGCAATGCGCTTCCGCTGCGAAATATCCCTGCCGGTACAACGGTGCATGCGATTGAGCTTCGTCCCGGAAAAGGCGCGCAGATGGCACGCTCGGCCGGAGCGCAGGCGCAGTTGGTTGCGAAGGAAGGCGATTACGCTCTGTTGAAGCTGCCTTCCGGCGAGACCCGCCGCGTGCTGGTGGATTGCATGGCGACGATTGGCCAGGTTGGCAATCTCGATCACGAGAACGTGACAATCGGCAAAGCGGGACGCACGCGCTGGTTGGGCAAGCGTCCGCATAACCGCGGCGTAGTGATGAATCCTGTGGATCATCCACATGGCGGCGGCGAAGGCAAGACCAGCGGTGGACGTCACCCGGTGACGCCGTGGGGACAGCCGACGCGCGGATACAAGACCCGTAACAACAAGCGGACCGACAAGTTCATCGTCAACCGCAAGAAGAACAAGTAGCGAACGGCGCTCTGGGCGCTGCGAAGGGAATAGAGCTTAGTTATGGCACGTTCAACGAAAAAAGGGCCGTTCATCGATGCACACGTGATCGCCAAGATCAACGGGATGAACGAGCGCAATGAGAAAAAGGTCCTTCGTACCTGGTCGCGGCGTTCGACGGTCGTGCCCGAAATGGTGGGCCACACCATCGCCGTGCACAACGGCAAAAAGTTCATTCCGGTGTACATCACCGAGAACATGGTGGGACACAAGCTGGGAGAGTTCAGCTTCACCCGCCAGTTCAAGGGACACTCGGTAAAGGCCGCCACGGAAACCGCGGCGAAGCCGGCCGCGCCGCGCGCGTAACGAAGGTTGAGAGAAGACACGATGGAATTCAGAGCCGAAGCACGGTACGTACGAGTCTCGCCGCAGAAGGCGCGACTGGTGCTGGACCTGATCAAGGGACGTCGAGTGGAAGAAGCGATGAATACGCTGACTTTCACCAAGAAGGGCATCGCGCCCAACATCAAGAAGCTGTTGCAGTCCGCGATCGAGAACGCGAATTACCTGAGCACGGAAAAAGGTCTCGACGTGGATCTGGACCGGCTGTACGTGAAGAACGCCATCGCTAACGACGGGCCGCGCATGAAGCGCATTCGTCCGGCGCCGATGGGACGCGCGTACCGCTACCAGCGTCGCATTTCTCACCTGTCGATCGTGCTGGCGGAAAAGGCCAGCGGCCACGCGGCGACGGCGACGGTCGTGGGCGAGGAAGAAGCTCACGCTGCTCCAGCGCGCAAGAAGACTCCGGCAAAGAAAGCAGTCGCGAAGAAAAAGGCGCCTGCGAAAAAGGCCGCTAAAAAGAAGTAACCAGATTTTGTTGACAGCTGCTGATAGCCGGCAGCGATGAGGGGAACGATGGGACAAAAAGTCCATCCATACGGATTTCGGCTCGGCGTAAACAAGCCATGGAAGTCGCGCTGGTTCGTGGAGCGTGATTACGACAAGCTGTTGCTCGAAGACGTGAAGCTGAAGGACGAGCTGAAAGACAAGCTCAAGTCAGCGGGCGTCAGCTCGATCGAGATCGAGCGTCCAGGCAACAAGCTGCGCATCATCATCCGCACGGCCCGGCCGGGCATCATCATCGGCCGCAAGGGCGCGGAAATCGACAAGCTCAAGGGCGAGTTGCAGAAGCGCACGAACCGTGATGTGTATGTCGACATCCAGGAAGTGCACAAGCCTGAGCTCGACGCGCAACTGGTAGCTGAGTCGATCGCGCTGCAATTAGAGAAGCGCGTGGGATTCCGCCGCGCGATGCGCAAGTCGGTGGATTCGGCGCTGCGCTTCGGCTGCAAGGGAATCAAGGTACGCGTGAGCGGCCGTTTGAACGGCAACGAAATCGCGCGCTCTGAGTGGTACCTGCAGGGACGTCTGCCGCTGCACACGCTGCGTGCTGACATCGATTACGGATTCGCGGAAGCGAAGACCACTTACGGTGTGATCGGCGTGAAGACGTGGATCTATCGTGGCGAGATTCTGCCCAGCCGCAAGCGCGAGCCGCAAAAGGCAGTGGGCGCGTTTTAAGGACGCTGTCAGCCATCGGCTGTCCGCGAGGACGCTGACTGACGAGTGACACGGATAACAGAAGATTGAGAACAGCGAGGCTGATAAAGCCGAGAGCTGATAGCTGAGAGCCAACTTATGTTGATGCCAAAGAAAGTGAAGTATCGCAAGCAGCAGCGCGGACGCCGTGCCGGCAAAGCGTGGCGTGGATCGTCGCTGTCGTTTGGAGATTTCGGGTTGAAGGTGCTGGAGCCCGGTTACATTACCGACCGGCAGATCGAAGCCAGCCGTATCGCGATGACGCGTTTCGTGAAGCGCGGCGGCAAGATCTGGATCCGCCTCTTCCCCGATAAGCCGGTGACGAAGAAGCCCGCTGAAACCCGTATGGGTAAGGGCAAAGGCGCACCTGATCATTGGGTCGCGGTCGTTCGTCCCGGGAAGATTCTGTTCGAGATGGAAGGCGTGACGGTGACCGACGCGAAAGAAGCAATGCGCCTGGCATCCCACAAGCTTCCGTTGAAGACAACGTTTGTGGCCCGCGAAGGACACGTGTAAGAGTTCAAAAAGCCAGGTGATAGCGCGGACAAGAATATCCGCGCCACACGGGCCGGAAAAGAAAAGAATATGCCGAAATCAGCAGATAAGTTCAGAAACACGACAGACGTCGAACTGAAGCACCAGGAGCGGGAGCTGCACGACCAGTTATTCCGGTTGAAGTTCCAGCTGTCTATGGGCCAGTCGGAAAGTCTGAAGAAGATTCGCGAGCTTCGCAAAGACATCGCGCGGGTCAAAACTATTGCACGGCAGCGTGAGTTGTCCGCCGTCGGGGAGAAGAAGTAATGGCGGAAACAACGAAGCAGGCTTCCACGCGCAAGACGGTGGTCGGCGAAGTGGTCTCGACCAAGATGCACAAGACGATCGTGGTTGAAGTCGATCGCAAGAAAGCGCATGCGCTCTATAAGCGAGTGATAAAGAGCACGAAGAAGTTTTACGCGCAGGACGACAACAACTCTGCCCATGTGGGAGATGTGGTCCGGCTGGAAGAGACGCGTCCGCTCTCGAAATTGAAGCGCTGGCGTCTGGCGGAAATCATTCGCCGCTCGGCATTGGCTCCCGAAGTAATCGGTGAGGAGAAAAAGGCCGCGAGCTAGTAGCGGCAGTTGCGCGCGCGCGAGCGCCAGCGCATGAGGAGATGGAACGATGGCAGTGATGATGCGAAGCATGCTCGAAGTGGCCGATAACTCCGGCGCCCGCAAGCTGCAGATGATTCTGCCGCTGGGCGGCCATACCGGACTGGTTGCCGGCCTGGGTGACGTGGTGACCGCGAGTGTGAAGGAAGCCTCGCCCGATGGCCAGGTGCAGAAGGGCAAGGTCGTGAAGGCGGTGATCGTGCGCACCCGTAAAGAACACCGGCGTCGCGACGGTACCTACATTCGCTTCGATCAGAATGCGGCCGTTCTGATCAATGAAACGGGCGAGCCAGTTGGGACCCGCGTATTTGGTCCGGTGGCGCGCGAGCTTCGCGAGAAGAAGTTCTTAAAGATTGTTTCACTTGCTCCAGAGGTTCTGTAGGAATTGAGTGATTGGGCCATCGGGCGATTGAGTCATTGTCGCCTATGGTGGTGAAAGCAAATCGTAAAACGATAAAGAAGAGCAATGAGAATCTCGGTCAATGACTCAATGGCTGAATGACTCAATGGCTCAATGAGAAAAAGATGGCAACGGCAACGACGACAAAGCATAAGACAATCGATATCCGGCGCAACGACACCGTGCAGATGATCTCCGGCCGCGACGCAGGCAAGCAGGGACGCGTTCTGCGGATCATCCCGAAGACGGCCCGGGTCCTGGTAGAGCACGTTTCGATGGTGAAGAAACACGTGCGTCCGAATCCGCAGCGCAACATCAAGGGCGGCATCGCGGAGCAGGAGAGCCCGGTAGCGGTCTCGAATGTGATGCTGGTGTGCAGCGGCTGCAATCGTCCGACACGCGTCCGACATGAGTTGCGCGGCGATCGCAAGATGCGTGTTTGCAAGAAGTGCGGCAATACGCTCGACAAGGCATAAATCGGACACGTTCCGAAAATGATGACCCCACGAAACGGTAACCACTCCGAGGACCGTGGGAGAAGGTAGAAGCGAGAAATGGCAGAGAAGCCAGAAAAGAAAGATAAGAAGAAGCAAGCGGCAGCGGCTCCCGAGCCGGAGGGCAAAGGCAAGGGCGGACGTCCGAAGGCGAGCAATGCAAGTTCGGCGCGGCTGCGGTTCCGGTATCAGAAGGAAATCGCTCCAGCACTGATGAAGGAATTCGGCTGGACGAACCCGATGGCCGTTCCCAAGGTTGAAAAAGTAATCATCAACATGGGCGTAGGCGAAGCGACACAGAATGCCAAGGTGCTCGATCCTGCGGTCAACGAGCTTGGCCAGATTACCGGACAGAAGCCGGTGGTGACGCGCGCGAAGAAATCGATTGCGGCGTTCAAAGTGCGCGAAGGAATGCCGATCGGCGCGATGGTTACGTTGCGCGGCGACCGCATGTACGAATTCCTGGATCGCCTGTTGAATGTCGCGCTGCCCCGCGTTCGTGACTTTCGCGGAGTTTCGATGAAGTCGTTCGACGGGCGCGGCAACTATACGCTGGGTCTGCGCGATCAGTTGATCTTCCCGGAAATTGATTACGCGAAGGTCGACAAAATGAAGGGCATGAACGTGACGATTGTGACCACGGCAAAGTCGGACGACGAAGCGCGTGCGTTGCTGAAGCACATGGGTATGCCGTTCCGGGCATAAGAGTAAACGCGTTGATGCGCGAATAAGGATGCGACCCTTTCGCGCGTTAGGTCACCTGACGGTGACGCGCGAATCGGGTCGCCCAGATCCTTCGGACGCCAAAAGATGGTGTCCTCTGGATGACAAAGAAAAGGATTTCATGGCAACTACAGCAAAACGAGTGAAGGACGCAAAGAAAACTCTAGAGGCGCGCAAGGCACGCGAGAAGGAGCGCGCAACCGGGGAAAAGGCGAAGTTTACCTCGCGCGCACATAACCGCTGCCAGATCTGTGGACGTCCCCGCGCTTTTCTGCGCAAGTTTGGACTGTGCCGTCTGTGCTTCCGCCTGTTGGCGCTGCGTGGCGACATTCCAGGGGTTGCGAAGTCCTCTTGGTAAAACGTCGTTGGTCGGTAGTCGAGGGTCGTTAGCTCGACCTGCGAACGACTAGCGACAAACGACTAACGGCAAAGAATCAGTTCCGTCGCCGGCAGGTTCTGTTCCCCCGAAGTCAACACACGGGGAGACAGCGAACGGGTGACGTAAGGAGAAACAAAGCATGACCGATCCGGTCGCAGATTTCCTGACGCGTGTTCGTAACGCGATTGGGGCAAGACAGCAGAAAGTGGATGTGCCGGCCTCGCGCCTGAAACTTGATATCGCCCGCATTCTGAAAGAAGAGGGCTATATCTCGAATTTCAAGCCGACCGAAGAGAACGGACAGAAGCTGGTCCGCGTGTACCTGAAGTACGGCAATAACAACGAGGCCGCGATCAGCATCCTGAATCGTGTGTCGAAGCCCGGCTGCCGCGTATACGTCGGACGTACCGAAATCCCCCGCGTGCTGGGTGGATTGGGGATCAACATCCTGACCACGCCCAAGGGCGTGATGACGGGACGCCAGGCGCGCAAAGAAGGCGTGGGCGGCGAGATCCTCTGCGAAGTTTGGTAGTTCGTCCGTCACTCTATTAGTCCATCAGTCAGTGAAAGAACTGACTGACTGAGAGACTGATCGACTGAGAGACTTGGAAAGCTGAAAGCGGGATCACCCGCCATTTAAGCGAGAGAAGAGCAAATGTCGAGAATTGGAAAAAAACCGATTGCCGTTCCCAAAGACGTGAAGATTGCCATCACTGGCAACATGGTTACGGTGCAGGGTCCTAAAGGGAAGCTGGATACGACCGTTCCCCAGGGCGTGAAGTTTGAGCAGCAGGATGGACAACTGGTTGCGACCCGTGAAGACGATTCGCATGCAGCCGTTCACGGACTGGCGCGCGCATTGCTGAACAACGCAGTGCAGGGCGTGACCGCCGGCTGGTCGAAGGAACTGGAGATTGTCGGCATCGGTTATAAGGCCGAGTTGAAGGGCAAGGATGTAGTGGTATTCAATCTCGGATATTCGCACCCGATTGAGTATCCGCTGCCCGGCGACATCCAGGCCGTTGTGGATGCCAAGCAGACCCGCCTCACGGTGAGTGGAATCAACCGCCAGAAAGTTGGGCAGGTTGCAGCCGAAATGCGCAGCTTGCGTCCACCTGATCCGTACAAGAACAAGGGCGTCCGCTACTTTGGCGAGAAATTGAAGAAGAAGGTTGGAAAAACCGGAGCGAAGTAATTCGGGCTAGTGCCTGAAGAGAAGCTCTGCCCGGTACAGAAACCCGGGATAGGAAAAAATAATGTTTAACAAGACAGCAAAAAACCAAATTCGGCAGCGGATTCATGATCGTATCCGTAAGAAGGTTTTGGGTACGGCAGAACGCCCGCGCCTGAGCGTCTATCGCTCGGTCAATCACATTTACGCGCAGGTCATCGACGATCTGAATGGCGTCACATTTGCGGCGGCAAGCACAGTCGAAGGCGAGAAGGCCAACAAGACCAGCGGCGGCAACGTCGCTTCGGCGAAGGAAGTCGGAAAGCGCATCGCCGAGAAAGCCAAGCAGAAGGGCATCACGAAAGTGGTGTTCGATCGTGGTGGCTATCTGTATCACGGGCGCATTAAGGCGCTGGCCGATGCAGCTCGCGAAGGCGGACTGCAGTTCTAGCAAGTTTTAGGAATCGAGAGTAACGAATGCCAACAGTGAAGAAAAAGATCGACGCCGGAAACTTCAACCTGAAAGACCAAGTTGTTTCCATCAATCGCGTCACCAAGGTTGTCAAAGGCGGCAAGAACCTTTCGTTTGCGGCGCTGGTAGTAGTGGGCGATCCGTCGGCCGCCGTGGTTGGATACGGGTCCGGCAAGGCGAAGGAAGTACCGCAGGCTATCCGCAAAGGAATCGAAGCGGCGAAGAAGAACCTGATCAAGGTGAACCTCACGCACACAACGGTTCCACACCTCAGCCTGGGGCGGTTCGGGTCCGGCAAAGTGCTGTTGAAGCCGGCTCCGGAAGGAACGGGCGTGATTGCTGGTGGCGCGGTGCGCGCGGTGATGACCGCCGCGGGCGTCCAGAATGTGCTGACTAAGTCGATCGGCACAACCAACCCGCATAACGTGATCAAGGCGACCTTCGATGCGCTTACCAAACTGCGCGATCGTCAGGAAGTTGCTGCCAGTCGCGGCAAGTCGGTGGAGGAGCTGTAATCATGGCAGCAAAAGCAAAGCAGATGCTGAAATTGAAGTGGGTACGCTCTGGGATCCAGGCGCCGGTGAAACATAAGCTGGTGATCAAGGGACTGGGCTTCACCCGTTTGAACCAGGTGATCGAGCGCGAAGACTCGCCTTCGATCCGTGGCATGGTCGCGAAGGTGCCGCACCTGGTCACCGTGGTGGAATAGTGGATAGTGGCCAGTGATTAGTGGTTAGTTGGGTAGCTAGAAGCTGGTAGCTCAGAACGCAGCGTTTAGGGTCCCACATCTGCCAAAAGATGGCAGATATGGGGCACCAAAGCTGACAGCTGAAAGCCGACGGCTTTGAGAGAGATTGAGACATGGCAATGAATTTATCGACATTAAGAGCACCGAAGAAGGCAAACGAGAAACGCAAGCGTGTAGGCCGCGGTATGGGATCGGGTATGGGCAAGACATCCACCCGTGGTCATAAAGGACAGGGCTCGCGCAGCGGTTCGCGCCTGATGCGTGGTTTTGAAGGCGGCCAGATGCCGCTGCACCGCCGTTTGCCGAAGCGCGGCTTCACCAACATCTTCCGCACCGAGTACACGGTGGTGAACGTGGAGCAGTTGGGCAAGCTGGGCGAAAAGAACATTACGCTGGAAACTTTGAAGTCTGCAGGGCTGGTGAATGGCAAGAATCCCCTGGTGAAGGTTCTGGGGAATGGCGAGTTGAAGTCGGCCATCACGGTACAGGCACACAAGTTTTCTAAGTCCGCGCAGGAGAAGATCACCAAGGCGGGCGGCAAAGCAGAAGTTTTATAACGGAGAGGGTCCGGGTATTCCGGGCCTGAACCGATGGGGTTGAGGTTTCCCAAAATCGATGTTGGAAAAACTGGCAAACATATTCCGAGTTCCGGACCTGCGGAAGCGCATTCTATTCACGCTGGCCATGCTGGCCGTATATCGTCTCGGCGGTCACATTCCCACGCCCGGAATCAATGCCGACCTCCTGCAACAATTCTTTGAACAGAATAAAGGCACCATGCTGGGGTTCGTCGATCTGTTCAGCGGCGGACAGCTTCGCCGACTTACGATTTTCGCCCTGGGCATCATGCCCTACATCACTGCGTCGATCATCCTTCAGCTACTGACGGTGGTTTATGAGCCACTGGCGAAGTTGCAGAAGGAAGGCGAACTCGGCCGCAAGAAGATCACGCAATGGACGCGGTATTTGACGGTTATTCTCAGCGCCATGCAGTCGTTGGGAATTGCGGTCACGCTGGAGAAGCAGACTAGCGCGGGCGCGCCGTTTGTCACCAACCCCGGCTGGGGATTTGTGCTGATGACGATGCTGACCCTGACGACGGGCAGCGCATTCATCATGTGGCTGGGCGAGCAGATCACCGAACGCGGTATCGGCAATGGCATGTCGCTACTGATTTTTGCCGGCATCGTGGTTGGATTGCCGCGTGGCGTACTTGACCTGATCGAGAAAGTTCGCACCGATGCGTGGGGCGTCTTCACGGCTCCGGCGATGATCATGCTGATCGCGCTGATGATTGCGGTGGTGGCGTTCATCGTCTTCGTGGAACGAAGCGAACGTCGAATACCTGTGCAATATGCGAAGCGCGTAGTTGGCCGCAAAATCATGGGCGGACAGAGCACGCATCTTCCGCTGCGCGTGAACTCCGGCGGCGTGATGCCGGTGATTTTCGCATCGTCATTGTTGACCTTGCCGCAGACTGCGGGATTCTTCCTCAAGGACAACCGGTTCTTCGGGCCTCTGATCCGGAACCTGGCCTGGGGGGAGCCGTTGTACACCGTTTTGTATGTGGTGGGCATTGTCTTCTTTGCGTACTTCTATGTGTCGATCGTCTTTAATCCGAATGACGTCGCCGACAACATGCGGAAGTACGGCGGATTTATCCCGGGTATCCGCCCAGGTGCGCGTACCGCGAATTTCATCAATGAAGTGCTGACCCGCATCACCCTGGTGGGCGCGCTTTACTTGATCATTATTTCGCTGATTCCGGAGTGGATGATTGCTGGAATCCACCTGAATCACCTGCCGGTATGGCTGGGCGGCAACATGTTTGAGCATTTGCCTGCATGGGTGACAAACGGATTAGGGGTGACGTTCTACTTTGGTGGAACTTCGCTATTAATCGTCGTCGGTGTCGCCATGGATACGGTGCAACAGATCGAGGCGCAGTTGATTATGCGCCACTATGAAGGTTTCACGCCGCGTAGCGGAAGAATCCGCGGTCGCAGGGCGTGGTAGTTGGATGAAGTCGGTAACGGGTAAGTACACAGGGTACGTAGTAGGCGTCACAGCGTAACGTGACGCAGTTAATGTCGTGAGCAGCATGCGGCGGGCTAGAGTGGACCGACCCCAAGCTGAGCGTGAGAAGCTTCCGCGCCAGCAAATTTTGGGTCAGGGACATAAGTAATGCAAGCCGAGGCTGCTGCTACGTTAGTCGATCCGAAAACACTGATGATCGGAGCCCTGATACTGCTCGGAGCGCCGGGAGCCGGCAAAGGTACCCAGTCGAAGTTCATCTCGACCCGGTACGGCATCCCCCAGATCTCAACGGGAGACCTGTTACGCGAGAACGTGCGTAACGGCACCGAATTGGGGATGAAGGCCAAGTCCGTCATGGAACGCGGGGAACTGGTTCCAGACGACCTGGTTCAGGACATGCTAGCGAAGCGGATTGAGACGGGCGGCGACGCGGATCGCGGGTTCATTCTGGATGGTTTCCCGCGGACCTTGGCGCAGGCCAAATGGCTGGATAAGTTTTTGGAAAAGTGGTCGGTCAGGCATGGCGAGTCCTGGGCGGCTCCGGTTGTGATCAGCATAACTGTCGGGTATAATCAGTTATTGCGGCGGCTCACCGGGCGTCGTTCTTGTCCCACCTGCGGGCGGATCTACAACATTTATTTTCAGCCACCTCGGATTGCCGATCTTTGCGATATCGACGGCTCGAAGCTGATTACGCGCCGGGACGATTGCGAAGAAGTGATTTCCGAACGCCTGAAGGCGTACGAGCGGCAAACGTTACCCTTGACGGAGTATTACCGCGCCAAGGGCAGTTTGCATGAAGTCAATGGAGATCAGGCGGCCGACGCGGTAACTGCGGCAGTGATGGGAATACTCGAGAATGGCGATAGTTTGTAAGTCGCCGGCAGAGATCGAGAAGATGCGGCGAGCCGGACAGATTGTCCGGCAAGTGCTGGATGAGCTGGCAAAGCAAGTAGCTCCTGGCATGACGACGATGGATCTCGAGCGCACGGCCGAGCACAGAATCAAAGAGTTAGGCGCGAAGCCGGCGTTCAAGGGGTATTACGACTATCCCTGTGTGCTGTGCACCTCGATTAACCAGGAGATTGTGCACGGCATTCCTTCTGAGAAGCGCAAGCTGAAAGAGGGAGATATTGTCTCGATCGACTGCGGGGTGGTGCTGGACGGCTACTACGGCGATTCGGCGATCACGGTACCGGTTGGAGATGGGCAGTCGGAGCAGACGCAGAAACTGCTCCAGGTTACGCGGGATTCGCTGTACCGCGGCATCCAGGCGGCGCTGATCGGCAACTCGATTGGCGATGTTGGAGCGGCAGTTCAGGAATTCGTGGAAGCTGCCGGCTTCAGCGTGGTTCGCGAGTTTGTGGGGCATGGGATCGGAACGAAGCTGCATGAAGATCCGCAGGTTCCGAACTTTGGGACCCGTGGCCATGGAGCCAAGCTGCGGCAGGGCATGGTAATCGCGATTGAGCCGATGGTGAATGTCGGCAAGCCGGGAGCCAAGGTGCTCGCGGATCACTGGACGGCAGTGACCGAAGACGGCAGCATGAGTGCGCATTTTGAGCACTGTGTGGCGGTAACCGAAGACGGGCCGGTGATTTTGACGCAGTAGCCAGGAAAATTCAGTTTTAAGGAATGCATGAGTAAGGAAGACGCGATTGAAGTAATGGCAGTAGTGATTGAACCGCTGCCGAATGCGATGTTCCGGGTTGAACTGGAAAACAAGCACCGGGTTCTGGCGCACGTCTCCGGAAAGATGCGCAAGAACTTCATACGAATTTTGCCGGGAGACAGAGTAGCTGTGGAGCTTTCCCCCTACGATCTCACCCGCGGACGTATCGTCTATCGATACAAATAAACAGGCAATTGAATCAGGAAACGGACTTATGAAGGTACGGGCGTCAGTAAAGAAGATTTGCGACAAGTGCAAGGTGATTCACCGCAACGGCGTGGTTCGCGTAATTTGCGACAATCCCAAGCACAAACAGAGACAGGGATAGCAGTCGGTAGTCGTTAGTCATTAGTCGTTGGCAAAAACGGCTGGTGACACAAAACAGCAAACGACCAACGACCCCAGACTAACGACAAAGGGAATTTTATGGCACGCATTGCAGGTGTTGATCTTCCGCGCAACAAGCACACGGTGATTGCGCTGACTTACATTTACGGCATCGGGAATTCGCGCGCGAAGAGAATTCTGGCGAGCGCCAATGTCGATGGCGACAAGAAGATTCAGGATCTCGGCGAAGACGAAGTGAATCGTATCCGCCAGGTCATCGAGAACGAAGGCGACGTTGAAGGCGATCTCCGCAAAGATATTTCGATGCACATCAAGCGGTTGATCGAGATCGGTTCCTATCGTGGATACCGTCATCGCCGCAGTTTGCCGGTTCGCGGACAGCGCACGCACACCAATGCACGCACCCGTAAGGGTCCGCGCAAGGGCACGGTCGCCAACAAGAAGAAGACGGCAGCGAAGACATAGTCGTCTGTCGCTGGTCGTTAGTCGTTGGCCAGTTTGTACCAAATTTCAAGCCAGCTGAGGGCCTCGAGCCAATAGCTGAGAGCTGAGAGCTAAAGAGAATGGCAAAAGCACAAGCTGGCGCTGCGGCGTCGGAAAAGAAGGGCAAGAAGAAGACGTTCAAGCGTCGCGAGCGCAAGAACGTTCCTTTCGGTCTGGTACACATCCAGGCGTCGTTCAACAACACCGTGGTGACCATCACGGATTCCGAGGGCAACACGCTGGCGTGGAAGAGCTCGGGCTCGCTCGGCTTCCGCGGATCCCGCAAGGGCACCCCGTTTGCTGCGCAGCAAGCCGCGATGAACGCCGCCAACATGGCGCGCGATCACGGCGTTCGCAGCGTAGAAGTGCGTGTCAGCGGCCCGGGATCGGGTCGCGAGTCGGCGATTCGCGCTCTGGCTGCGGCTGGAATCGAAGTCCGCAACATTAAGGACGTCACGCCGATTCCGCACAACGGCTGCCGCCCGCCTAAACGGCGCAGGGTCTGATTCCGTTTCGACTTTCACGTTTCGCGCTTCACGAAAAGCGCGGCAACGTGAGGCCTGAAGCGAGTAACGTGAAACGGTTTTTGTGATCGGGACGACAGGAGGATGCCACTCCCGTAAACCGATCCGCATTAAAGGAGAAAACCTTGGCAAGATACAAAGATGCAGTCTGCAGACTTTGCCGCCGCGAGGGCATGAAGTTGTTCCTCAAGGGCGCAAAGTGTTTCAGTGATAAGTGCCCTATCGAAAAGCGTAACTACGCACCTGGCCAGCATGGCAAGGACAGGAAGACGAAGGTGGTCGGCTACGGCCTGCAGCTTCGTGAAAAACAGAAGGCGAAGCGCATCTATTTCGTCGGCGAGAATCAGTTCCGCAACTACTACGAAGGCGCATCGCGTTCGCAGGGTGTCACCGGCGAACTGCTGTTGCAGCAGTTGGAACGCCGCTTAGACAACATCGTCTATCGCATGGGATTCGCGGTTGCCCGCCGTCAGGCGCGCCAACTGGTGCGTCACGGCCACATCGCCGTGAATGGCCGCAAGGTCACCATTCCATCTTATGAAGTGAAGGCAGGCGATGAAGTGGTTGTGCGCGATCAGGCGAAGAACTCGGAGACGATCAAGGCTGCGGTGGAATACAACAGCCATCAGCCGTCGCCGACATGGCTGGAAGTTGATCGTGAAGGCTTGAAGGGACGCGTCCAGGCTCTGCCGAAGCGCGAAGACCTCAACCTGCCAGTCAACGAGCAGCTGATCGTCGAGTTGTACAGCAAGTAATTCACAGGATTCGGCCCACCATCCGGGCCCGAACAGCCTTGCGCAACATAACCCTTTCTGGGCCGATAGGGTGTTGCCTTGAGCCAAAGGGACGGAAGGAGAGAAACAAATGCTTTGGAAAGGTTTTCAAAAACCCAAGCGTCTCGCAGTTGATACCGAGACCCAGACCGACAAGTACGGCCGCTTCTGGGCACAGCCTTTTGAGCGCGGCTTCGGAACTACGATCGGCAACGCGCTGCGTCGTGTGCTGCTTTCTTCGATTGAAGGCGCGGCCATTACCGCGGTGAAAATCGAAGGCGTGCTGCACGAGTTCCAATCGCTCCAGGGCGTGGTGGAAGATGCGACGGATATCATCCTCAACTTGAAGCAGGTTCCGTTCAAGCTGAACGGCGAAGGTCCGAAGGCGATTTATCTGCGTGCCGAACAGCCGGGTGTTGTTACCTCTGCGATGATCGAAGCCGATGCTGACGTCGAAGTTCTCGACAAGGACGTCTACATCGCTACGGTTAGCGAAGGCGGCAAACTCGACATGGAAATGCGCTTGAAGCGCGGCCGCGGATACGTTTCGGCCGACAAGAACTTCGACGAAGATCTTGGGCTTGGGTTCATTCCGATCGATTCTGTGCACTCCCCGGTTCGCAAGGTGAACTACACGGTGGAAGCTGCCCGTCTCGGTCAGATCACAGATTACGACAAGCTCACGCTGGAAGCATGGACCAATGGTTCGGTGAGTCCGGCGGATGCGGTTGGATTGGCGGCGAAGCTGGTGAAGGATCACATGAGCATCTTCATCAACTTCGAGGAAGAGATCGAAGATCGCGCCACTCCGAGCGAAGATCGCGGTCGTGGTCCACAGATCAAGAACGAGAACCTGAACCGCTCCGTGGAAGAGCTGGAGCTTTCGGTTCGCAGCTATAACTGCCTGAAGAACGCGAATATTCAGACCATCGGCGAGCTGGTCCAGAAGACCGAAGCCGAGATGCTGAAGACCAAGAACTTCGGGCGCAAGTCGCTGAACGAGATCAAGGAAATCCTGGCCTCGATGGGACTGAGCCTGGGCATGAAGATCGACGAGCACGGCAATGCCGTACCCGGCGCTCCGCCCGCTCCCAGCCTGAGCTCGGGATTCGGTGGTTTCGGCGACGGAACGCACTAAGTGGAACAGTAATCGGGAATTGGGTGATTGGTCGTGATGCGATCAGTCACCCAGCCCAAAAAAGATCGAGGCGGGAAACGCCGCCCACGAGAAAGTTTGAAGGACTAAGTCATGCGTCATCTTAAAGCAGGATGGAAGCTGGGACGTAACACGAGTCATCGCCGCGCGCTGCTGCGCAACCTGGTGACCTCGCTGATTCTGGAAGAGCGCGTCGAAACCACGGTCACCAAAGCCAAAGCCATGCGGCCCGAGGTGGAGAAGATGATTACGCTCGGCAAGCGTGGCGACGTCAGTGCACGTCGGCTGGCCGCGGGATATCTCACGACCGCCGAGGCTGTGACCCGGCTGTTTGATACCGTTGCTCCCCGTTTGGGCGACCGCAATGGCGGTTACCTCCGCATCGTTCGCACCGGATTCCGCAAGGGTGATGGCGGCGAGACGGCCTTCATCGAACTGGTTGGCGCTGAGCAGATCATTGACGAGAGGCGCCAGAAGCGTGCCGACGCTCGTGCCAAGCGTGCCGAGGAAGCCCGCAAGGCCATGGAAGAGGCTCAGGCACAGCAAGGTGGCGAGACCCCAGCTGCTGGCGAAGGCGGCGAAGCCAAAGAGTAAGCTCAACCCATTTTGTTTCAACAGAACCGCACCTTTGGTGCGGTTTTCTTTTGCCACTTAACACTTCTTCACGATTTTCCGTCTATCCGAAAGCTGGCAGAACGCAACTTCAGGTGAGGGATTGCGTTTCAACTAGTAATTTAAGAAATGCGCGTGCCAGGGTCTCAAGCCAGCACGCCTCGGATTGGAGAGGTGATATGAAAAACAAGTGGATGGCAGGAGTCCTTGGAGCAGCGTTAGCGATCGGCGTGCCGGTGTTTGCACAAACTGCTGGGGATGCCGCTCAGGATAACCCGCAGGCGCAGACCGCGCCGAAGGGGCATCGTCATCATGGCGAGCGCATGCAGAAGCTGAGCCAGGAGTTGAACCTTACGGCGGATCAGCAGGCGAAGATAAAGCCCATCTTCCAGCAGGCAAGGACGCAGGGCAAAACGATCCATCAGGACGCCAGCCTGACGAAGGAACAGAAGATGGCAAAGATGAAAGAACTGCACCAGACGACCATGGCACAAATGAACGAAATTCTGACTCCAGAGCAGCAGACGCAATGGAAGCAACTGCGGGAGCAGCATCGAGCCCAGTGGCAGCAGCGCCACCAGCAGCAACAACAGCAGCAGGAGAATGCGCCACAGCAACCTGCGCCGGGCGCGTAAATCAACCTTGTTCCATTACCTGAAGGGCAGCGAGCCATCGCTGCCCTATTTTTTTCTCAGCACCGCTTCCGCACATCGTTGACCCTCGCTGAGACTCACCCCTACAATCGATAGTTCGATACATCGCCGCGGCCTGACCTGTAGGACGGCATCTTCATGGGCGCGAGCAAGGACTGCTTATTACAGCCGAAATCATGGCGCCTTCTTTCTTTAATACGCTCTCTGGAAAAGTCGAAGAATTTCGCCCGCTGGAAGATAGCGAAGTCCGCATGTATGCCTGCGGCCCGACGGTTTACGACTACGGCCACATTGGCAACTTCCGGACTTTCGTCTTCGTCGATATTCTGCGGCGCTATCTGAAGCAGCATTACAAGCTGCGTCACGTCATCAACATCACAGACGTGGACGACAAGATTATCCGCAATGCTGCGCAGGCAGGCCTGAGCATCGGCGACTACACGAAGAAATACACGCAGGCGTTCCTGGAAGACTCGGCGTCGCTGAATATCGAAGAGCCGCAAATTGTGCGCGCGACGGATCACATTCAGCTCATGGCGGAGTTCATCGCCAAGCTGGTGGAGAAGGGCTACGCCTACAGGACCGAGGATGGTTCATATTACTTCCGGATCGCGAAGTTCCCCGAGTACGGCAAGCTCTCCAAGAAGGATTTCAGCGGTATCGAGAATGGCGCGCGCGTCGATGTCGACGAGTACGACAAAGATAATGCCCGCGACTTTGCGCTCTGGAAGGCGCCGAAGCCAGGCGAGGCTTCGTGGGAGACGGTGATCGGGCCCGGACGACCAGGCTGGCACATCGAGTGTTCGACGATGTCGATGAAATACCTCGGCGAGAGCTTCGACATACACTGCGGCGGCGAAGACCTGATCTTCCCGCATCACGAGAACGAGATTGCGCAGTCGGAGTCGCTCACCGGAAAGCCGTTCGCGCATTTCTGGATGCATGCACGCTTCCTGCTGGTTGAGGGCGAGAAGATGTCGAAGTCGCTCGGCAACTTCTATACGGTTCGCGACCTGGTCCTGATGGGACACAAGCCTTCCTCGATTCGCTTTCTGCTCACTTCTGTGCCGTTTCGCAAGCAGCTCAACTTCACCTTCGATGGACTGACGCAAGCTGCAAATTCGGTAGAGCGCCTGCGGACCTTTGCGCTGCGGCTGCAACAGGCGCAACTGGGGGAAGGTAAGTCGGAGGCGATGGCGAAGCTAGCCGAGACCGCGATGCAAGGAATGGAATCGGCCTTGGCGGACGATCTAAATACCGCGCAGGCGTTGGCTGCGATCTTCGATATGGTACGAGATGCGAATGCCGCCGCGGATTCCGGGCAGTTGAAGAAGGGCGACGTCGAACCGCTACAGAAAGTACTGCAGAAGTTCGACTCGATCTTTGCCGTGATGAACGACGACGATGCGGTGAAAGTGAAGCAAATCCTCGAATGGGCCGAGCACGAGGGCAAGCAAGACAAGATCACTTCTCAGGCACGAGCGATCGCAGCGTCTGCGTCAGTGGGCGACGCCGACATCGACCATTTAGTTGCGGAGATGCAGGGATCGCGCAAAGCCAAGAACTTCTCACGCGCCGATGCGATTCGAGCTCAGTTAAACGAGCAGGGAATCATCGTGGAGATCACGAAGGATGGAGCGAGGTGGAGGCGGAAGTAAAGGCCGTTTCGAGACTCACGTTTCCTAGTTCCCACCAGACCCCTCTTCTCGACGCGTAGTGCACCCGACGTGATTGGCTGTCCTAAACTCCGCCGCCGCTTGACACCATTACCCACGGGCCTAGAATTTCCTTAGGAAGTTCAATCGGGAGGTTTGTATGCCCGAGTACGAATACCTCTGTAACGCCTGCCATAAAACCTTCGATATCCATCTGACATTGGACGCGCACGAGCGCGATAAGGTGAAGTGTCCAAAGTGTGGCAGCACCAAGGTCGAGCAGCAATATCCGGCGTTCTTCGCGGTTAGCGAGAAGAAGAGTTAGGCGATCCTCAAGAGCGCTTCGGCGGCATCAGCTCTTGCGCTGGTGAAGCGCATTGTTCTGTGCGCCCGTGACTGCTATATCCGACATGAAGTTGTAGGTTCCTGAATCGATCGCTTCCTGTACGAGCTTGCGAAAAGCGCCGATCGCAGTACGATAGCCACCGGATCCAAAGCTCACACGCGCGATGCCCAGTCTTTGCAGTTCCGGGATGGGCGGAGTTTTCGCAGTCGCGAGAATATTGATCGGCCCCGGGCTTTCCTGCCGCAGATGTGCAATATCCGAGGGGTCGCAGAGTCCCGGAACGAACACACAGTCGGCGCCCGCTTCCCGAAATGCGTTGGCACGACGAACGGTTTCGGCGAGCCTGCTTCCAACTTTCGCGTCTTTCCACCAGTAAGCATCGGTTCGTGCATTGATGACGATCAATAAGCCAGCACTCTTCGACACTGCCTGAATTACGTGTAGCTTCTCCAGGTATTGATCAAGCCCGAGCAGAACCGATTCGTTGTCCGCACTGTCCTCGAGGTTCAGGCCGACTGCGCCGGCCTCGAGCAAGTCACGAGCCGTGACTTCCATTTCTTCAGCCGTGGTTGCATAGCCGGCTTCCATGTCGGCGGTGACCGGAACCTGAACAGCGGAAGCGATACGCCCGACGACTTCGAGCATCTCGTGGCGGCTGATCTGTTGTCCGTCGGGATAGCCGAGCGAGTTCGCAACAGCCGCGCTGCTGGTGGCGACTGCGGGAAATCCCATGTCTTCGAGGAGGCGAGCGCTGGTGACGTCCCATGCATTCGGCAATACCAGGATTTTGGTAGCGTGATGAAGACGGCGCAGTTCTTCCGCCTTAGTCCGCAAATCGGAGTTCGGAGATGTAGTCGGCATGTTTTCTCCAGATCGCCAGTTTACGATCATAGATTCAGGGCGGCACGCTCTTCCACGGCAGTGTTTTTTCCTGGTGATTTTGCGTGGCTAGAGTTTACTTGCCGCTGTGAACGTCGGTTGTTGAGTGACCCGGAGTGCTCGGATCCTCGGGTTCGTTGTACGCGCGGGATGGCAATAGAAACTGAAACCCGAAGTAGCCGACAAAATGAGGTTGATTTGGGCTGGAAGGCTCCAGGCCTCGGCCCGCCATGAAAAGAAGTACCACGGGGTTGTGGAGCTTGTACCTGCCACCAATGTCCAGAACAGGTTGACTTTCGAAGTCGTGAAAGGTTCCCTGATCATAGAACTCGGCGTTGAGTTCAAAACGCTTGCTGAATTCCTTGCCCACAACGAGTCCGCTTATCCAACCATCGCGGCCATGGCGAACGACTAAGTAGCCGGTTTCGAAATTCACATTTACAGGACCAACTTTTTTCGCGAACTCCACGGGCATCAGGAAGGCATTGTCTGGAGGTGTAATACCGCGTTCTACGGACTGGTTCGGGTTGTTCAGGAAGAATTGCGGGAAGATGGAGATCTGTAACTTGTCCGGGCCGGCGTCGTGAAACCGCCATTTCAGACCCGGGTTCGACTGTCCCAAGCCAAACTTCGCCGGCGAGCCGGAATCTTGGACACGGAGCCAGGCGTTTTCATAAGTCAATTGAATACGATGGCCGATTCCGAAGTTGATATCGAGATCAGGAGTATGAGAAACCGTGTTGTCGCTATAGAAGAACGGCATGTAGGCGACGTTGATTTCCCAGTTGAAAGGTCCCGGTGTACCTGGATCGTTCGTGAAATAGGGCGGCCCGCCCTGCGCGAACGCAGAACAGGCGGCAGAGCTGAGAGCCAGGCACAGAAGCAGAACCCGTATAACTACCACGGAAAGATGATGGGAACCGGATGTCTTGGATGCCATGAATGTTAAGGAGTCATTGTAGGACTGCGTCTCGCGAAAAGGGATTCTGATCCGGGTACCAGCCGAGCGGCGACTAGTCTCCCGCGCCCTCAACCGCGGGCAGAGGTTCGGATTCCATCTTTCCGCGCTGAGGCTTTACTTCGGCGCGAGTGACGAGCGAGACGGCGACGACGATGATGGCGGATCCGGCGACGATGTAGCCATCGATGCGTTCGTGCAAGACCAGCCAGCCGAGGAAAACGGCGACGACCGGATTCACGTATGCGTAAGTTGCAACTTTCGACATTGGGACATGCTGGATGAGCCAGATGAAGGCGCTGAATCCAACCCACGATCCGAAGACGATCAAGTACGCGACTGCGGCGACGCCTCGCCATGTCCACAGGGCGCGAGCGTACTCGCCGAGGACGAGCGCAAGCAACAGGTTGGTTGCGCCGCTGAACAGCATCTGCCAGGCGCTAGCCGAAAACGGATCGACACCCTTTTGCCAGCGTTTCGACAGCGAAGAACCCACGGACCAACAGAACGATCCGCCGAGCAGGCTAAGGCTGCCGAAGAGTTCGCGCTTGCCGATCGTGGTGGTGCTCATCAGTTCCGGCCAGAGCAGAACCGCGAGGCCCGCGAATCCGAGGAACAGGCCGGCGATTCCGGCGGCGGAAACGCGATCTGTGCTGCGGAAGACCCAAGTTTCCAGGATCAGCATCCAAAGCGGCGTGATAGCTACGATGAGCGCGGCAAGACCGGTGGGAACCGATAATTCCGCCCAGGCGAGAATCGTGTTCCCCATCGTGAGCAGCAAGATGCCGATGGCAGCGAGACGCAGCGCTTGCGGCCACGAAATCCGAATACCGCGGCCGCTGATCGCGCAATAGACCAGCATCAACGAACCGGCGATTGTGAAGCGAGTTCCCGTCATGACCAGCGGTGGAAGGTGCTCGACACCGATGCGAATGCCGAGATAGGTCGATCCCCAGAAAATGTAAACGAGCGTGAACGCGAGAGCGACGCGCAGCCGGTTCTGTTCGGAGTGCTGGGGCATTTTCCGTGGAATCAGAAAGTTACGATAGCAGATTGGATTGCAAGGACGTGCGGGCGGTCACATTCTTAACGGCCAGGCGGAAGGAGCCAAATGCGGATCCCTCGCCGCTGCGCGGCTCGTGATGACAAACAAAACAGGGCGGCTCGTGATGACAACAACAAACCGGAGATTCTGCCGCCGGTTACGGCAGTGCAAGTAACCTGCTCCTACAAACTAACGTTCTGGCTGGTCCCCAGTTGGGGGTTATCGGCCGGAACAAACCGGGCTATAATCAGCCAGGAGTTGAAGATGCGTGTGGCTGCCACATTTCAGTCCGACCTAAGCGCCGCGCCCAAGTGCACGCTTCGACTTCGCATGAGTTATCCGCGCGTGGGTGTGAATCTGCTGCCGTCAAACGCGCGTCCCTGCCTTTTCGGTTGCGACTAATTCCGCCTTCTTATTGCTGACGTTCTTGCTCAAGTGAGCATTTGAGCAGTTTCCCATTGCACGCTTTTGCGTGCCCCAGCAAAGAACGGAGATTTCCATGGCGACCAATGTTTTGACCAATGCAGGACCGATTCTCCGCACCCAATTGCCCGGCCCGAATGCGCGCCGGATTCTGGAAGCGGACAAGAAATACATCTCTCCCTCGTACACGCGCTCGTATCCGATGGTCGCGAAGCGTGGCCGCGGAATCATGGTGGAAGACGTGGACGGCAACGAGTTCATGGACTTCGCCGCCGGTATCGCCGTCTGCTCGACTGGTCACTGTCATCCAGAAGTGGTGGACGCGATCCAGAAACAGGCTGGCGAACTGATCCACATGTCGGGCACGGATTTTTATTACGAAAACATGGTGACGCTGGCGGAACGGCTTTCGAAGATTGCCCCGATGAAAGGGCCGCACCGCGTGTACTACGGCAACTCAGGAACGGAAGCGGTGGAGGCGGCGATGAAACTGGCGCGCTATCACACACGGCGGCAGAACATCATAGCGTTTTACGGCGCGTTTCATGGCCGCACCATGGGATCGTTGTCGCTGACGGCGTCGAAGCCGCAACAGAAGCGGCGCTTCGCTCCGTTAGTTCCCGGCGTGACGCATGTGCGCTATCCCGATTTGTACCGTGCCGGCATTGCGCCACAAGACGCGGACGCATTTGCTCTCGAGTGCGCGCGCTTTATCGAAGACCGAGTGTTTAAGACGACGCTTCCTCCTGAGGAAGTGGCAGCGATCTTCGTCGAGCCGATCCAGGGCGAAGGAGGTTATGTTGTTGCTCCTACGATCTTCATGCAGGAGCTGCGCAAAATTTGCGATCGGCACGGCATTCTGCTGGTGGCCGACGAAGTGCAGTCGGGTGTGGGTCGGACCGGCAAATGGTGGGCGATCCAGCACACCGGCGTTGAGCCTGACATCATCTGCTCGGCCAAGGGCATCGCTTCCGGCATGCCGCTGGGCGTGATGATGTCGAGGGCCGAGATCATGGACTGGGTGCCCGGTTCGCACGCGTCGACTTTTGGCGGTAATCCAGTGGCGATTGCGGCGGCGCTGGCGACGCTCGATGTGCTGGAGCGTGAAGGCGTGGAGAACGCCAAGCAAATCGGCGGGCATATGTTGAAGCGCCTGAGCCAGTGGCCGAGCACGGTTCCGCTGGTGGGCGATGTGCGCGGACGCGGGCTGATGATCGGAATCGAAATCGTCGGCGACAAGAAGCAACGCACTCCGGCGGCGGAGTTGCGCGACACGATCGTCGATACCGCGTTTTACAAGGGACTGCTGATCCTGGGCGCGGGACCGAACACGCTTCGCCTGTGCCCACCGCTGATCGTCACGAAAGAGCAGGCGGACGTGGCGATGGACATTCTGGAAGAATGCATACGCGGAGCTGAAGGCGCGAGGTCCGTGGCCGATCCAACAGCGAACGGGAAACCACAAGGGGCGTAGAAGCCGTTTCACGTTTCAAGGGCCCCACACATTCATAGTGTGATGTGTGGGGCTTCTAGCCGATTACTTCTTCCCGGTGGCCTTTGCGGCAGCTTGTTTTTGAGCTTGAACAGTCCAAGGTGGCACAATGCCATTCTCACGAGAATAGGCAACGGCCTGCCCGAGGTGCTCGTGCGCATCTGCGACGAGAAGATAGACGACATCACCCTCGTTCGCCTGGGGACCGAGTTTAGGCAGTAGCTTCGCGAAATCGGCATTGGTCATTCCATCGATCGTCTTCTGTGCGAAGTCCCAGGATTTGTTCAACTCGGAGATGATCTGAGTTTTATCCGTCGTCGATTGTTCGAACGTTTTGGCGTCGAATCCAGCCGGATGTTCTGCTCCCATAAGTCCAAGGATTCCGTAGCGCTCGCCTGCGGCATGAAGAAAGACCTCAGCAAATGAACGCGAATCGGGAGAGGGACGCCAGGTGAATTTGTCGGCGGGCAGGGCGTTCGCAAGGTCAACGAACTTCTTCTGCACGGTCTGCAGATCCAGAAGAGCCTGGGCCTTGAGGTCGTAACTTGGAGAAGTGTGGTCAGCCGGAGTAGTCGTGTCCTGCGCTGCTCCTATCGTCGTCGAGGAGATCAGGCCTGACAGAATCAACGCGAATGCCGTGAGTACGCTGTTCATGTTTGCTCCTTGTTGAAGACACTGTCGATAGACGCCACGGCAGGCGGATGGACTGTACTCGTCGGCACGTTTTGCGATGCAATCGACCCACCAGGGTGTCCGGCGGTCCCCGCTGGCGAGATGAGGACGACAACTCGCCGAGATCCATCAGAAATAGACGATTAGACCCATCGCAAGAAGTTGCTCCGCAGGACTTGTGATGGCGGTCCATGCAAAGCGTGAATTATTCCGCTACACTCGCGGCTTATGGCTGGCCGAATTCTGCAAAAAGCGTTGCACGCGTTCGATTCGCTGATTCCCGCCAAGCAGAATGAAAAGCCTGAGCATCAGAGAACTGGGCAAGCCGGCGAGGAGATCGCATATTTCCATCTCCGACAGATGGGATACACGTTCGTGGCGCGGAATTATCGTGCGCGCAACAAAAGTGGCGAGATCGACCTGATCGCCTGGGATGGCGATGCGCTTTGTTTTGTGGAAGTGAAGACCCGCCGCAGCCGCGCGGTAAAGCCAGCGGAAGCCGCCGTCGATAGAGATAAGAGGAAGTCCATTGCGCGGGTGGCGCGGGAGTATCTGCGCCGGGTGGAGGGCCGTCCGAAGGTTCGCTTTGACATCGTGAGCGTTTACTGCGAGGACGAAAGGCCGCCGGAGATCACCGTTTTCAAGGATGCCTTCCGGTTGACGTAATATAGAAGGTTCTGAGGAGTTGTCCCTTGCCTGAGCTTCGAAAAGATCCCATTGTTGGACGTTGGGTGATTATTTCTACGGACCGCGCCAAGCGTCCCACGGATTTCGCGCGCGAGAAGAATGAGATTCGGGGCGGGTTCTGTCCGTTCTGCTACGGCAATGAAGCGAAGACGCCTCCGGAGATTTTGGCGTATCGTCCGAATAATAATGGTGGAGCGCCGCCGGCAAGAGACACGGCTGGGTGGACGATACGGGTGGTGCCGAATAAGTTTCCGGCGCTGGGGATCGAAGGCAGCTTGAATCGCCAGGCTGACGGCATGTTTGACAGGATGAATGGGATCGGCGCGCACGAGGTGATCATCGAGACGCCCGATCACAACGCGTCGCTGGAGCAGTTGCCGGAGAAACGAATTGAAGACGTATTATGGGCGTTCCGCGACCGCATTATCGATCTGCGCAAGGATCGGCGGTTCAAGTACATCCTGATATTCAAGAATCATGGCGAGCCGGCAGGGGCGTCGCTGGAGCATCCGCACTCGCAGTTGATCGCGCTGCCGATTCTTCCGAAGCATGTTGTGGAAGAGCTGGAAGGCGCCAAGCAGTACTTTATATACAAAGAGCGCTGTGTTTTTTGTGACATTGTGCGACAGGAGTCGGAAGTGGGCACGCGCGTGGTGGCGGAGAATACGGACTTCCTGACGATTGCGCCGTATGCTCCACGCTTCCCGTTCGAAACGTGGATTCTGCCGAAGCGGCATGAGTCGTCATTCGAGAACTCGTCTTCGGGGATGTACGAGAATCTGGCGAAGGCGATCAAGACGCTGCTGACGAAGGCAGACCTGGTGCTGGACAATCCTTCCTACAATTTGGTGCTGCATACATCGCCGCTGCAGGATCCGCAGAACGATCATTATCACTGGCACATTGAATTCATGCCGAAGCTGACGAAGACGGCGGGATTTGAGTGGGGAACGGGGTTTTACATAAATCCCACGCCGCCGGAGGAAGCGGCGCGATTTCTGCGCGAGGCGAGTGTCAGTGCGGCGCAGCCGATGTCGGTCCGGTAACGAGCGTCATGGTGCGATGCGTCGTCCCGTGGCCAATTGAACAATAAGTACGATTACGGCCGCTACCAGCAGTAACCACAGCCAGGCGCCGATCTGGTAGGTTCCCGCCAGCCCCAACATCCAAAGTACCAGCAGAACGAGAAAAACGAACCATAGCATCAGTCACCTCTCATGACAGAACTACTGTTGTCCCCTCGATTGGGTGCCAGTCACCGGGAGAGGGTTGCCGGTCAGACCGGTCTTGAATCTCTGGTACGAAATTCCGCGGTTCTGAAAATCGAAGTTGCCGAGCCTTCCAGAGCTGTGGGGGGTTGTAAGCTGGTGGAGTACAACTTAGCTGAAGAGGGAAGTTATGGGTGAGCGGTCTAGCCGCAGCGTCTTGTTTCCAATGATTGTTTTGATTGTGCTGCTCGGATTGAGCGGTAGGCTGGGCTTCGGTCAGGCCGTGAGTAATGCTTCGCAATCGAATGCGACGGCAAATGGCGCGCAGCAGGCGACGCCGACCTTCCAATCGAGTTCGCGACTGGTGTTGGTCGATGTGGTAGTTACGGACAAGTCTGGTCAATCGGTAAAGGGATTGAAGGCGACGGACTTCATCATCCTGGAGGATGGGAAGCAGCAGCCGGTTCGAGCCTTTGAATCGCACGTGTGGCGGAAGACGGCGGCGTCTATGCAGAAGATCAATCTGCCACCGAATCAGTACACAAATTTCACTGAGCAACAGCCCAACGGCGCAGTGAATGTGGTGCTGCTCGACATCCTGAATACGCCGCAACAGAGTCAGCAATATGCGCGCAAGCAGATGATCGAATTCCTGCGAGAGCTGCCGCCGGGACAGAAGATTGCGCTGTTCGTGCTGGGGACAAAACTGCGGATGATGCAAGGTTTCACGGGGGATTCGGACCGGCTGGTGAAGGCGGCGGAGGCGATTCTTTCGAACACATCGCCGGTGCTGACGACGGAGAGCCAGTATGAGGATAGCGCGAGTGATATCGCTTACTTCGCCGATATGTCCGGCGCAGGCGGGGGATCGTTAGGCAATCTGCAGGCAAACCTTACGAATGCGCTGGGTGCCGAAGTGAATTTCCAGTCGAATATAAGATCGAGGATGACGCTCGATGCGTTGTCATCGCTTGCGGGCGCGGTCTCCGGATACTCCGGGCGTAAGAATCTGTTCTGGCTCGCAGGGAATTTTCCGTTCCGCCTGGGACCTGATTTCAGCAACGATCCGATACGGTTTCCGGACAACTACGCCGGCGCAATTCGCGAGACGGCAGCTCTCTTGTTGGCTTCGCAGATTGCCGTATACCCGATCGATGCGCGTGGAGTGCAGACCAGCAGCGTGAGCGCGAGTGCCCGGCCTCAGGTGATGATGGAGTCTGCCACCAACCAGGTTTCCATGGCACAGAACAGAATCTACACCGACTACGCCGATACCAAGGGCGCGATGGATGATATTGCGCGCGAAACCGGCGGGCAGGCTTTCATCGGCAACGACCTGAAAAAGATCATGGAGCGGGGCATCGAGCAGGGATCGACGTATTACACGCTGGCGTATAGTCCGGCGATCAAAAAGTGGAATGCGGAGTATCACAAGATCGAAGTGAAAACCGCGGAGAGCGGGCTGAAACTCGAATACCGGCGCGGATACTATGCTGTGCCGGAACGAGCGGTCGCGGGCGATCAAGCCGGGGTGGTGCTGTTTGCGGCGATGCAACCGTCGGTGCCGGAGTCGACGATGCTGCTGATGCGGGTGCAGGTGCTGATGCCGGACAAGGATCATGACAAGATTCGCGTGGACTATGCGGTGGCGCCCCAGGACATCACTTTTACGGATACGAAAGACGGTCGCAAACACAGCGTGATCGATTTCGTGGCAGCTCTCTATAGCAAAGACGGCAAGGATATCGGCCATGCGGTGGACTCGATGAATGCGAACGTCAGGCCTGAAGTTTTTGAGCAGGTGCAGAAGACTGGTATTCCGATGCACCAGGAACTCGAGCTGAAGCCGGGTGCTTATCTGTTGCGACTGGGAGTGATGGATCGCAGCAGCAGAAAAATAGGAACCGTAGACGTGCCGCTGAATAACGCAGGCGCGCAAAGAGCAGGGAAGTAGGCAAGTATTTCGTAGGCGAAACGGGAGTAGGTCATGCGGAAAATCACTTTGTTGGTGGTGACGTGTGTTCTGCTGGGGATTGCCACTGCAGAAGCGCCACAACAGCCGATGCGAGATGGTGGCGGCGATCGACTTAACCCAGAAATTAAGCGCTTGCATGAACAGATTTACAGGGACCAGGCTAAAAAGCGTCTGGACAGCTTGCGGTCGGACACAGAGCGATTGGCGCAGTTGTCTCAGGAACTGAAGAAATCGGTGGACGGGGTGAATCCCGATGCAATGCTCTCGGTTGAGGTGATCAAGAAAGCCGATGAGATCGCGAGGCTGGCAAAACAGGTGAGCGAGAAGATGAAAGGGCAGTAGGAAGGCAGAAGGCGAAGGCAGAAGGCAGAAGGCAGAAGGCAGAAGTGGCCTCGATAGAGAGTCGAGCACTCTGTCCGAAATGCGAGGGAAGAGTGCGCCAACATCGGCCACTACGGGGCTGAAGCTGCTTTTGGCTGGCTGAGTGCACGCAGACGCTGATTCACCAGGATGATGTAGTGCAGCGCCGAGAGAATGGTGAATCCAAAGGTGAGCCAGAGGCCGAGGACTCGAGCAGCGGCGATGATGCGCGACTCGATCACATGTCCGAGCAGAATGCAGAACACAGTAGCGACCTGGGCGACGGTGTTCATCTTCCCAAAGATGCTGGGAGAGAAATTGCGCAAGTCGGTGGTGGCGTAGAGCACGGCTGAGATCGCGAGGATACTGATGTCGCGGCTGAAAACGATGACGGTGAACTTCCACGGTACGTCGTGCATGAACGAGAGAACGAGAAACAGGCTGCTCAGCAGGAGTTTGTCCGCGATCGGATCGAGGTATTGGCCGAGCAGGGTTTGTTGTTCAAGCCAGCGCGCAAGCAGACCGTCGAACGCGTCGCTGAGCCCAGCAGCGACAAAGAGCAGCAGAGCCCATCCGTAGTTCTGGTCCAAAACATTAATGATGACAAAGGGGATGAAGATGAGCCTCAGCAGCGTGAGCTGATTGGCGACCGTGCGGAATTGAGAGATCACTCGCTCTCCCTCCATCCGGAAGAGCCGGCGAATCCAAAGATCTCCTCGGCGGGAATTCCGGCCTTTTCGGAGAACTGTTCGGCGAGGGATGGGATGGAACCGTTCTCGGTATCGAGTTCCACTTTTTCAACCCGCAGTAGCGGGAAGAAGACGGTCGCGGTAGAAAGCGGCTCACCTGCCTTGGCCATGGCGGCGAAATCGTCGAAGGAATTCAGATCGATGCCGCGAACGACGATGCCCGCTCCGCTCATTTCCAGCAAAGCGCCCCAGAATTTCTCGCGAGGATTGTGCAGGGTGATGAGAACGGCGCAACCGGGAACAAACGGGGAGAACCCAGATCCATTTGGATTGGCGTGCATAATCCTTGATTTTCGGCGGGGCTGAGCAAGTTTGCAAGGAGAACCGGAACTGCGTGCCTAAACCGTGGCCGAGAGCTCCTGGAGCAGGGCTTCGAGCGAATCCTTCAGTTTCTGAAGAGTAGGGACATCAATTTGCGCGCCCTCGGCGTGGAGATCGGGAGCAAGCTGCGAATTCAGTTGAGTCGCCAGGCGCACGCGTTCCTGTAGAAGCATGGCAGCCATGGGTTCACCCTTCTGGGTGGACTCAAGCCAGCATTCAACGTTCCAGCTAGTATTGCGGACACGGTTCACGGCATCACGGAAATCGGTGAGGACGCGTCGATCGACAATACCTGCCGAGAGTAATTGTTCAAGCTTCTTCAGTTCGGCGGTAGTACGACGAACCTGGCCGGAAACCTGCTCTTTGAAGGCTTTGTTCGCGGTTTCGACGTCATTGCCCGAGGCGTAAGAGTATTTGTCCATAAGAGGGCTTCCACACAGACCCAAACTGCACACTACTCCCCTTTGCGGTGCAATTACTATCTCGCAAATCGGGGCGAGTTGCACTCGCCTAGATGTTTACTTTGGAGTTACGCCGAACGGTACACTCTCTGGAGGCGGATATGAGCGACTCGCGTCGATCACGTCAGTAATACGTTACATCTTGACGGCCATCCTACCCGTGTAATCCATTCGATTCAACAGGATCGGCTTGTCGGAGAAGTATTCGTCTGTAGCTTTGCGGGCTCCTTGCCAATGTCCGTAATCGTCGATGATCAAGACTCCTCCACGGTTAAGGCGCGGGAAGAGATGAACAAGCTCATGCCGGGTGGAGTCATACCAGTCGGTATCCAGCCGCAAAAGAGCTAGTTGCTCGGGAGATGAAGCCGGAATGGTCTCTTCGACTTTACCGGGAACGAAAAGAATACGATTCGAAGGATATCCCGTCTGGCTCATATTCCGTCGCGTTGTTTCCAAGTCAGCTTTGAGAAATGGGCCGTCGACGTTATCCATAATGGAGTGAGCGGTCTCTCCAAACAGATCGACGTCGTTGGAAGTGGGCGCTGGCATTCCCTCGAAGGTGTCATACAGGTAGAGATTGCGGGTAGTGTCTCCGAATCGGAGGAGAGTAAGAGCAACGGCCATCATGCTTCCTCCATTGCACGTGCCACATTCGAGCATATCTCCTTGAATTCCTGCTTTGACGATATACTCGACCGCCTTGCACAAACCGAATATGCGGTCCGGGCTCGTCATGGTGTATGGACGGACAGCCTGAATAGTCTCGACGATACTTTCGTCGTAGTCCAAAGGGAAGGGGGGTGCGTGTCTGGTACGCCTGATTTCCAGAGGGCCAAATCGCATGAACACACGAATAAACTTTGGGTCGCGCGAACGTCAATATCGACGGAGATTCTAAGCGAAGGTTCTGAGACAGTGCTCCGAAAAGATTGTTGCTCCTGTCCGGTGTGCAACGTTCTTGAAGATATTGAACTCTAGCTTCGCTAGGATCTCTTGAATTTCAGAGCCTACCTCCCGGCTGCTCTCGATTGGATAGAGTCGCGAAAGAGGGCCCCAGCCTCATTGTTGATCCTGCTTGCAACTAAGAAGACACTCGACCCTAATGAGCCGACCGAGCGATTCACAGAAGTGCTCAATGCGTTTTCGGTATAGGCTCGCGCTCCTTTTATGTTTGTGGCTAGGTTGTATACGGTCGGTCGAAGCTCAGGATCTTGCGCCACGAGCCTACGTCATCACACCGTTGCATGCGAACGCTGTTACGCTCACCTGGTCGTTCTATAGCGGCGGGGTTGATTTCAACGGAACGGTTCCAATTACCGGAGCGAAGGGTACGTATAGCGTTCCAGTCTTCAGCTACTATCACTCACTCAGTTTCTTCGGACGATCAGCTAACGTTACGGTTTCACTTCCTTATGGCGTCGGCACATTTACGGGCGACGTTCTTGGTCAGAACAGGTCGGTATATCGTTCCGGGCTGCTCGATCTTACAGCCCGATTTTCCGTGAACCTAAAGGGCGGCCCAGCCATGCTGCCGCGAGAGTTCGCAAAATGGAAACAGAGGACGATTATCGGCGCCAGTCTGAAGATCGTGGCTCCGACGGGACAGTACGATCCGAACCGAATTGTTAACTGGGGAATCAATCGATGGGCGTTCAAGCCGGAGCTTGGTTTTTCCCGACGATGGCGACACTGGTTGCTGGATGGCTATGGCGGGGTGTGGTTCTACACGACTAATACGACGTCCTACAGCATTCCGACACCTCAACCGCAAACGGAGGAGCCCATCGGTAGTTTCGAGGGGCACTTAAGCCATGACTTCAAAGCCAGGGCGTGGGTATCCCTGGACGGAAATTTCTGGTGGGGCGGCATTACTGCGCTCAACGGAATACGAAATCTCGCGACAAAGCAGACCGGTTCGCGGATAGGAGGAACTGTCTCTCTCCCGTTCACGAAGCACCAATCGATCAAGATTTCTTACAGCGATGGAACTTATATTCGCTTTGGCGGCAACTACCAGAACCTGCAAGTGGCCTGGCAGTACTCGTGGATTGGTCCTCCGAAATAGAGTGGCGTAGCTGAGTTGTGCGCTCGGTGTGGGATTCAGATTAGCGGGACTTGGAATGCTACCGCTCATGAAACTCGGCCGAGTATCGTACCGTTTTATGTGGTCTTGGCAAGGCGATATTGTTCGATGGTGTGCAACTCGTAGCGAGTATCGAATCATCTCGTTGACTGGAAAGCTGATCCGCCCGACGTCTTGGATGAGCCAGTCCAATTGGCGTTCCCACCACAGGCGCTTGTAGTGGTCGTCGCTCGGTATTTCCCAAAGAACTAGCTCGGGAACATTGATATGGAACGGCGTGACTTTTTGAAGAGTGCAGTAGTAGCGGGCTTGGCTGCAGGAACATCAACAGCGAACATAGCGGGAGCCGTGGTAGACGAAGCGCAGACGACTGGTCCAGGCGGCGTCAATGTAGCCGACATGGAGACGGCGCTGGCGCAGTTTCGCAAGACAATTCCCGCCAGTTTTGACCGCACCTACGTTGAGAAGGTTATTGTTCCGTTCTTCATGACCAGTCTCTACGAAGGTGAAAGGCCGCTCCTGCCGATGATTGATCTTAACTTCACGAAGGAAATGGCTCTGCCCTACCATCTTTGGGGACTGCTCTACGAGGACTGGAAACCGGCTCCAGACGAGGGGGTCACTGTCTTTTTGCAGGGCCTCGAGAAGCGTGGCGACAACAACCTGCGCAAACGCATCTACTTCTCCGCCGTCACGCCGGATCTGTACCGCCCGATATACCAGGCCAAGGTTGTTTCCTTTCTTGATCAGCTCCTAGCTCCGCAATTCGCCGACAAACCTTTTATGCGGCACTATCTGGATGACTACTGGCATGTTTATTGGGATTTACACCTTGGAGTAAAGGGTGAGGACATTCCAAAAGAAGTCATCCAAGTGGGAGAGGGATTTAACACGGTCCTGGCGTACCGCAACCCGAAACTGCCCGTCTTTTATGAGAATTACATGGCGGTGCGCAAGTACCTTCCGTTCCTCAAGAAATGGGTCGATAAGCGTGTCGAGGACATCGTTGCGGGACGCACCCCTAATGCGGAAAAGACGATGGTATGGTACTGGCTGAAAAACGCCGGCAAGGGCGAGCATTTCAGCGAGAAAGATATTGTCTTTGAATGTTTCCACAATTTTGTCGCATTCAGTCAATGGGGCAATTCTATCTTCGGTATCATGTCGCGTCTGAGTGAAAACAGCGGCGACGCGGAGATTCGGGCTGCATTCCAGAAGACGATGGCAGGTGATTACGACAATGCGAATGGTGCGCCGTACACTCCCCTCGAACTGTTTGTAATGGAGCTATTCCGCGTCATCTCGCCCAACGGGGGAAGCCTCTCGCGTATCGAGGATGCGCATGAAGCGACCTTCTTTGGTGGATCGCCCCACACGCAATTGGGTCTGACCTTTGCACGCGGTAACTACATCAGCACGCCGCACACCAGCACCAGCCTCAGCCCGGTACATTGGAAGAATCCGGAACAATTCGATCCTGAGCGTTATCTCAGTGTGCCGACAAGCGCGGAGATTGACGAAGAGAGAACTAAGAAGATCGGCCTTGCCAAGTGTCCATTCGATATTACGACCCTTCAGGTCCAGGACGGTCGAAAGGTCGGTTTAACCAACAGCGGCTTCGGAACGGTCTTCGGTGTGGCCGATGGCAAGCCGATGCCTGTCTGCGACTATGCCGGCTTCGCACCCTTCGGCTTCAGCTACCGCCGCTGTCCGGGCGAACAGTTGACTATCCAGGTATTCGAGGATTTCCTTCGCAAGGTCTGGCACGACAAAATCGTCTTCCGCAAACTCGATGTGCCGAACCCTGGACGAGTTCCTGTCGGGCCAAGTGCAGTGATCGACGACAATCTAGCCTTCAGCAGGTCTTCGTGAATCTTGGCGGCTATCTGCCAACGTAGCGTAGCGGGCGATACCACTCTGCATCTCAGCCTACGACTAGCTGCGATCTATCGAGTCGCGAGACAAATTCCAGGTGATCGTATTTCAAGTCAACGAGTTCGGCCCGCGCCGCGCCGCTCGCATACACCAAGGAAGGCTGGCCGACTCTCTGCCGATGTATACTTCGTTTTTGTGGTGCGGGCCTGTTCAACTATGAAACGCTCACCTACTCCGGCCTTGTGGTTGGTCCTGTTCATGTCTCTCCTCAGCATGCGCCTAATGGCGCAGGGGGTGCCGCAGGGAATACAGGACGCGAATTCAATGCGGCAAATGCAGACGGTTACCACTTACGAAACTGCACCGGGCACCGCGGTGGTGATCGTTCACGCGTTCGCCGAGGAGAAATCTGTTATTCTCGACCGCCCGGCTCGGGTGGATCTAACGAATCTTGGCAACCATCTCGGAGTATTCTCGATAATCCCAGGGCACGAAGATGCTGTGTTCCTCAATACAGCTCTCGGGAAGTACGCCATTTCAGTGACTGCCGTGGGATATCTGAGCACGCGTCAAGAAATCAGTGTTTTAAGCCCTGTGAGGCAAGACGTTGATATCGTGCTTCGCCGTGATCCTGCGGCCATCACGCTCAATGAAGCGTCGGGTCTGATGTCGAGCAAGGCAAAAAAAGAGTCGAATCGGGCTGTATCTCTTTTGAAGTCGGGTCGGCTAGCGGACGCGCGGAAACATCTGGACGCGGCGTATAAACTGGCGCCTTCCAATGCGGACTTGAATTTTCTGATTGGATATCTGCACTTCGAGGAAAACGACTACGAGCAAGCTGGGACCTACCTGCGCACGGCCGCCGCTCTTAGCCCTCACTCTGCCCAAACGCTAACGCTGCTCGGCAGAACGAACCTCGCGCAAAAAAACTACCCGGCAGCTCAGTCAGCCCTCGAACAAGCGATTCTCGTCGATGCGGAAAACTGGCTGCCACATAATTTGTTGGCCGATTCCTATCTTCACGAGAAGGAATACAGCAAGGCTCGTGACGAAGCTCAGATTGCCGTTGCGAAGAGCGTGAGATACGGAAGGGATGCTTCCGGCGCTGCCCAACTCACCCTCGGCCAGGCACTGCTTGCACTTGGACAGACCAAAGAAGGGATTCAAGCGCTTCAGGCATTCCTGAAGCAATCTCCTCCAGCAGACCTCGTTGAGCAAGTCCGCGCCCTGATCACGAAGGCACAGCAGGAGAGCGATCACCCGTCCGCAGCGGCTTCGCGGATTACACCACCTGCCGATCCCCTGTTGGCTGTTCCCAAAGTTGCCCTCTCGATGCAGACTTGGCGACCTCCCGATATTGACGACGTGAAGCCGACACTCGAGCCCGGAATAGCTTGTCCCAGTGCTCAGGTCCTTGCAGGAGCGGGAGAACGTGTACAGGAGTTGGTTCAGGATGTAACCCGTTTCGCAGCTAAAGAGGAGCTGTTCCACAAGTCGCTCGACGGCGCTGGTCTTTCAAGCCATGCAGAGACAAGAAGGTACGACTATGTCGCTGCGATTTCGCCCGAACGCGGATCCGTTTTGATAGACGAATACCACGCCGACAGAGGCCCACAGGGTGGCGATCCGGATGGGATCTCCAGCACCGGCTTCGTCATGCTTGCGATGGTTTTTCACCCGGGGATGCAGGGCGACTTCAATTTCGATTGCGAGGGACAAGGCCAATGGCGTGGACAGCCCGCCTGGTTAGTGCACTTCCGCCAGCGTCAAGACCGCCCAAATCACATGCAGACCTATGATGTGGGCGGCAAGATTTACCGGGTCGACTTGAAGGGCAGAGCATGGGTCGCGGCCGACACTTTTCAAATCTTGCATGTTGAGGCCGACATGGCCAACCCCATTCACGAAATCGAACTGCTCAGCGAACATCAGATTGTGGAATACGGCCCTGTGCCGTTTGCCAAGAAAAAGACGATGCTGTGGTTGCCGAAAAACGTTGAGATTTACTTCGATTTTCGCAAGCACCGTTACTACCGGCACTACAACTTTGACGACTACGCGCTTTTCGATGTTGATGTAACGGAAAATCACAAACGCCCGCCTGATACCTCGACCTCGGGGCCGATCCCCTCCACTGAAAAGGACCCTGATTAGGGGTCGCACAGGAAAAACCGTCCGAGCCCATGAGTTGGCAGCAATTGCTGCTGCCTCACAAAACAAGAGATACCTGCGTTCACTTACGCGATAAGTTTGCACTCCAGAACTAGCATTTTCAGCAGTGGCAATCTGGAGGGCACAGTTGAACAATTCATTTCAGGCTTGCCTAAAACGCATAGCCGTCTCACGTTTGCGCTGCGGAGTTGACAGACATGAGTGTTCCGCTTGAAGACTACGGCGTTATTGGAGACTGCGAAACAGTTGCGCTTGTCAGCCGCGGTGGATCGATTGATTGGTTATGCTGGCCACGATTTGATTCAGACGCCTGTTTCGCATCGCTACTAGGAACCCCGGAAAACGGAAGATGGCTTCTTGCGCCCTCGTCCGAGGTGTATAGCGCAAGCCGTAAATACAGAGACCATACGCTGATCCTGGAAACGAGTTTCGAAACTGCGGACGGCACTGTGACCGTAATCGATTTCATGCCGCCCCGGGACGGACATTCAGACTTGGTCCGTATTGTGCGAGGAGATCGCGGTCATGTCCGAATGCGAATGGAACTGACGATCAGATTTGATTTTGGGTTGTCGATCCCGTGGATAAGCATGGTTGGCGAAAGACTTCTGCACGCGATTGCCGGCCCGAACCGAATCGTGATCTATGGCGGTGCGGCTCTGAATCATACCGGTGGCATTGTCACCGCTGAGTTTACGATTGGCCCTGGAGAGTGTGTACCTTTCGTGATCGCGTACAGCGCATCCCATCGCCCTGCCGCGTTGCCAGTCAGCTCAGGTGCCGCTTTAGCACAAACAGAACGCTTTTGGTTGGACTGGATAAGCCATTGCACCTACCGAGGCTTTGCCTTCGATGCGGTCGAACGTTCACTGATCATTTTGAAAGCACTCACCTATGCGCCAACGGGTGGAATTGTGGCTGCGCCAACCACCGCACTGCCGGAGGAATTGGGCGGTGAACGGAACTGGGACTACAGATATTGTTGGCTGCGTGATGCCACGCTTGCGCTGGTGGCCTTCGTGAAAGCGGGATTTCATGACGAAGCCGTCGCCTGGCGCGATTGGCTATTACGCGCCGTAGCCGGAGAACCCTCGCAGCATCAGATCATGTACGGTATCGGCGGAGAACGGCGGTTACTCGAATGGGAAGTTTCGTGGCTGTCCGGCTATGAGAATTCTCGTCCGGTGCGGGTGGGGAATGCTGCCTCTACGCAACGTCAGCTGGACGTATATGGCGCTGTTGCTGATGCAGTACACCACGCCCGTAAGTCCTCAATGGATCCCTCAGAACAAGGCGTTGCCATTCAAAAAAGGTGGATGAAGTACATCGAGAAGATATGGATGCTGCCCGATGAAGGTATATGGGAGGTCCGTGGAGGTCAGCAGCAGTTTACACACTCGAAGGTGATGGCGTGGGTTGCCGTTGATCGATCGATCAGAGACTTTGAGCGCCTTGGGGTTGCAGCTCCCCTCGATAAGTGGCGCGCCCTGCGCAGCAGGATTCACGAAGATGTCTGCCAGCACGGATTCAATTCCACTGTTGGCTCGTTCGTACAGTCGTATGGATCAGCTACGTTGGACGCAAGTCTATTGCAGATTCCCCTGCTCGGATTCTTGCCCGCATCAGATCCTCGCGTCATTGCGACGATTGAAGCGGTCGAACGGAAGCTGCTAATAGACGGCTTTGTAATCCGCTATGACACCAATCAGACGAAGGATGGAGTTACAGGGCACGAAGGGACGTTCCTACTTTGCAGTTTCTGGTTGGTTGATTGCCTGGTCCTACTCGGGCGACTCGATGATGCCTTGCGCCTGTTCCACCGATTGTTGAACCTTCAAAATGATCTTGGTCTTCTTGCCGAGGAGTATGATCCAGCGTCTCACCGCCTTCTGGGAAACTTCCCCCAAGCCTTCTCTCACCTGGGTTTGGTCAACTCGGCATTGAATCTGAATGTCGCCACTGCGTCGAGCAATGGTCCTGATAGGGATGTTGCAAAATTCGTAGCCTAGTCTTAGTTGTTCGTTGGTCACGGCCGAGCGTGGTTTGACGGGGATAGCTATAGGAAGGGAAAAATAGGACCACCCCCCAGGCTGAGCGGAAATTCCGGCTCATGTTGACGTCTCTGCTAGCAGCCACACACCGCCAACGCAAGTGCAGGCTCAAGAAATTAATGGAGCGATTTCAGGCGTAGTGACCGACCGGACAGGTGCGGTTATCGCCGAGACCCCGCTTGTCTTAACGAGTAAATCGGGCGCTCGAAGATTGGAGGGAGTCACGGATTCATCCGGCAGATTCCAGTTCTCGCATCTAATGTCGGGTTCCACACGGAGCAGGTGAGTCGTCTCAGCCGACTCTGCAGTCAGTTGCTCCAATCAAGCCTTGGAAATGAAATGCCGCCTGCGCCATTCGTACGCGCTCAATGAGCTGCGGCCATTCACTCGCAGGTATCCAGTGATCATGTTCCATACCTACACCCATAAGTGCCTCAGAGGGTTTCCAACGGGCTATGCGTCGAGCCGAAGTCTATTTCAGAGCCATGGAGCCTCGGCGTCAGAGCAGTTTGCCCGAGATTACCACGTAGGTACTGTGTGCAATTGTGTGTGAGCTTTATTGACCATCCACGCCAGATTCCGCAGCCATATGATTTATTTTTCTACACGAAGGGCGGTACTCCCAACTGAATTGATCGTACTAGGAGACAGATGGCGATTGAACGAACTCTCGGTTTCAGTTCCACAGTTTTCCGCAAAAAGTTCCGTTCTGGGATGACTGCGCGGAGCTACCGAGACAACGAGATCATTTTTTCGCAAGGGGACAAAGCCGATGCTGTGTTCTACATCCAGAGCGGCACGGTGAAGCTCACGATGGCCGCTACGCGTCGCAAAAAAGCGGTAATCGCCGTACTGCCGCGGGGTAGCTTTTTTGGCGAAGGCAGTCTGGGAGGGCAATCCCTGCGGATGTACACGGCGAGATCAATCGGGCCCTCCAATATCACTCGCTTGCAGAAGGAGAGCACGCTTCGCGCGCTCAAGCACGACAAACAGTTTGCAGCGTTGCTTAATGAATATCTGCTTTCCCGAATTATTCGAGTCGAGGAAGACCTTGCAGATCAATTCTTCAATTTCAGCGAAAAGCGACTGGCACGGGTTCTGTTGCTGTTTGGGCAAATAACCAAGGAATCAAAGCCAGAGAACCCCCTGAAGGTGAGCCAAGCAACCCTCGCGGAGATGGTTGGTACCACCCGCGGAAGGGTGAGCAAATTCATGAATGCGTTCAAGAAGAAAGGCTTCGTCCATTACAACGGAGGCTTGCAAATAAATAGCGCACTTATCAGCGCCTTTCTGCAAAATCGGCCTATGTCCGTTGTCAGAAGGGCCAACACCGTCCAAAGGGAACTGATCTAATCGACGACTCTTTGTATGTGGAGGTTTGTGTGACAAAAGAACTCAGCCCAAAACAAATACTCGCCATCCGATGTCCGACTTGTGGGGCCGCTAGGGGAGAGAAGTGTGAACTCAACAGTGGCCAACCGCGCACCACTTCGCATCTCGACCGCCGATTGATCGCAAAAGACCTATCCCAACAACCAGAAAATTGACGACGAAGTGAGGAATTAGTCGTGCAGGATTACATTCAGTAGGGAACGGTGCACCTGAATATCCCCGTTGTAGCGAATGAACCCGAGTTTCCGAAAGCGATTCATGAAGAAGCTGACACGGGATCGCGTGGTACCAATCATCTCAGCCAGAGTTTCCTGACTAATCTTTGGAATGGTGGTTTCAGGCTCGCTAGGTTTGCCGAACTGCGCCAGCAGTAGAAGAATTCGGGCGAGTCGCTTTTCGCTGGAATTGAAGAGTTGATCTACCAGATCTTCCTGAATTCGCGTACTCCGGGCTAGCAGGAAGCTGACAAACACGTCTGAGAATGCGTGCTCCTCATGGATGACGCGAATCATCTCCTTCCTGCCGATCTTGAGGACGGTACACGGAGTGATGGCGATAGCCGTTGCCACCCGGAGAGTATTCGGTACTGGAATCGCATCTTCCCCGAGGAATTCACCAGGGTTGAGTAAAGCTAAGGTCGCCTCTTTGCCGCGTGTCGAGAGCACGGTGAGTTTGACTCTGCCCGTTTGGATATAGAAGACGGAATCGGCCGGATCTCCCTGCGAGAAGATCGTCTGCTTGTTCTTAAATTCGACGATCGTTCTACCCAAGCCCGCCTCAGCGAGAAAACACGCAGGATCGAAGGCCAAGGTTTTAGGGGTAGACATAGTAGCTGGCCTCGTCTGAATCCTAGCACCACTAACCATCCCAAGTCACGATGACTGTCCCAAGTCTGGGGGGCGAGGCTCCGAAAATCAGACTGGTCGCGGACCCAATTTTGAGATCACCAGTACTTCGAGTACGGTGGCAATTCCCAGAACGCTGCCGGAGATAGACATCAGTGCTTCTGTCACGGAGGAATGTTCATTCGCCAACAACTCAAGCCGACCACTCACACGTTTTAGACGGTCAACCTCTTGCAAAATAGTGTTATACGGCACGGCGCATATCCTTCGACTTTCTGTCGGGTGCACGGGCTAAGTCGGTTCGAATCGAGACGATCTGGAGTCAGATCTGGATAGGTGGGATCACTCGGGAAGGCCAGACCACCGCCCTCCCAAGCGACCTAAACACTAACTCTACGCGGCGGCCGCGACCTTATGGAAAGTCGAGGTCACGTCTTCGAACGTGTGAACCTTGGGGGTTCCATCAATGAATCGTGACATTGTTTTCAACACTTCGGGGTAGCCGGTGGTGTTATAAGCATCTGCCGCGCTCTTGTTCTCCCAGAAGCTAATTGCAATTACATCTGGGCTGCCCGTGTTGGACATTGTGATTTCATCCTTGAAACCCTTCTGCTTGCGAAGTAAAGGGAGAACTTCGTTCTCGAAGGTCCGGTTGTAGTCAGAAAGCATATTGGATTTCAGATGAATAGAGACACTGCGTGTAAACATGGTCAACCTCCTAAGGTTGTCGTCGCTAAGATGGAGAAAACTTCAGATGGGCTGACTTAGTTTCAGAAAATCTGGATGAGGAGAAGAACAACACCCTCTACCTCCACAGTGCGCCTATTGTCGAGCAATGTCAAACTGGACCTCAGGGAGCTTCCGTGTGCTCGATCTCAACCTTCAATTCGTCGACCAAGCGCAAGTATTCTTGATAACGCTCGGAGTCAGCGGTACACGTAGACTCGTTTAGCAGGTGTTCGACTGCTTGTCGTACAAGGATGATCTGCTCTATAGCGGATCGGCTGCTCATCGAAGTACTCCCCCTGCTCCCAACCCCAGAATCATCCTGCGTTGCGCGCAGACAGAAACAGCACCCAATCTGCTTGCTCGACCCCACAGCCAGGACGAAAAAGGTTGAGGTGAAATGCTACGGGAATATTCTCGGCGAATACCGGAACCATCCAGAGGCCAAATTCTTGGGACCAGATGGAATTCCATGCCACAGCCAGACAAGCGGACTTCTCCAACGAAGCGAAATCGTAGTCGAGAGAATTCGTTACATCGGAAAGGAGACGTCACGGCGCTGGGAACAGGGGGAAGATCTCAGCATGGTCGATTTCAGCTGCACTGAATACTCAGCCCACAAAGTTATTGCCGATCAAGAGATCAGGACGAAAATCATCAAGATCGGAATTCGGAGGATTACTCAGGAAAGCAAGATAGACCGTAAGACTGTGCGGCTGATTGCAAACGGCGGTCGAGCGAAGGCGAAGACGCTGGCGAAGGTCGTTGCCTTCCTGCAAATCGTCTCAGTTAGAGATAGTGAGTGGTAAGCGGATATATCGCCAGCTATCCGCCCCTTCTCAATGAAGCCTCCCAACGGCGCGCCTGCTCGCTTCAGCTATATCTCATTGATTCAATTTGTTGATCGATAGTTTCTCTGTCGATATGTGCAATTTTGAACATACCCGGCAACTCTGGTCTTGAGAAGATAGGTTGAATCTAATCGCCAAGGGTGAGGAGGATTATGTCCAACCCATCGAAATACCACGTGCTGCTTGTAGACGACGAGTCCAGTGTTCGGGACTCCCTGGGGATGTTGCTAAGCGCGGCCGGATACGAGGTCGTAGCCGCGACTAACGGCTTTGATGCACTATTGCAGCTGAAGAGAACCTCTCCCGATGTGATTATCTCTGACCTGAATATGCCAGAAATGTCCGGTTTCGAGTTCCTGTCGGTTGTGCGTCGCCGTTTTCCTCAAATACCCGTTGTCGCTATTAGCGGCGCTTATGATCAGGGAAGCGACGTTCCCGGTGGTGTGATTGCGGATGCGTTCCACCCCAAGGGACAGCATCATCCGAAGATGCTACTGGAGACGGTCGGCGATCTGATTCGAACTTCCGTTGAGCGATCGAACGCACATCGCCGGGAATCAGCTCCCGTGTGGATTCCTCGGAATGGCAAAGACTCCTGTGGAAAGCCGTTCATTGTGCTCACCTGCGCGGAATGCCTTCGTTCCTTTCCGCTCAGTGTGCCTGATGAAGGCCTCCAAACCATCCAGGAAACGCCGTGCTTATTCTGCCCGAACACAGTCAGGTACGTTATCGATTTCTCAATCGACGTGGCTTCTCCGGCCAAGAAGCGAAGCGGATCACAAACAACTGAAGAGGTGGGTCCCTGTGCGCGTATCCGTCGCCATTGAGTTGAGCCATTCGCTACGGTGCTTGGAAAATGGCATCACCAAGCTCAATTTCGATCCTCCCTTTACCTGGGCACGCTGGAATAGCAAGGGAACCAAAACGAAGTTGAAGGGCCTCGTATAAGTCTTGCGCCGAGATGAATGCGGGGAACATCAACGTGATAGTGGCGGTTACGAACTTCAGCCAGTGCGCTCGCCTCACGGCATGACTCTCACTTGCTTAGGATCGTAAGCTACTGTTTCCGGCACACCACGAAACAACTTAATGAGACCGGAAACGCAGATCCTCCTGCCTGTATAGACCTGCTCTGGTGTTCCGAACTTGGACCGATCGCTGCCCCAGATAAGCAGAGTGAATATTTGACTTGGGTAAGGTTCATCAAGATTAATAAATGTCGGTTGCCCACGGCTAGAACGTGCGAAGTGTGTGCTCGCGACTAAGCCGCAAACAGTGGCGGTTTCGCCAACATGATCCTTGGCGTTCCTCGCTTCGATAGATTGTTCTGCTGCAATCGATAGGGACGCGCAAATCAGGAAGATCAAAACCCATACTGACTTTCTCATGGGCATCTCCGTTGCATCAGGCTTTTGGGGGAAGACTCAGGATTGTACACGAAGCGGGATGGGAAACTTACCACAATCGCATTTGGTTAGGAATTTTGGTAAATATCGTTACCAGAGCGATCGGATAGCGAGCCAATGTGGGCGACGAGTGTGACGAGTGCAACAGAACAGGCAGGGTGTCTTTCATCGACACGGTTTGTGTTAGCTACGCGACTGGTCCACCAATTCTGCAAGCGCTCGCCAGTGCCGTGCATGTGGAACGTACTGTCCTCGCTGAATCTTCAACACGTACGGGTAGCTAACCTGCAACGCTGTACCAATTCGCGACTTCGGGATAGCAGCCAATTTCGGTTGTATCTGTTTCACATACACCTCGCGAGTCAACCAACTCGGCAGGTCTGAAGGGTTCCAGTCGCGGAGGGCTTGCTTGTGCATCTTCTGTGTGGCCGATCGCTTCGCGAGAGATATTTCGCTCTGTGCTTTCTTGCGGCCCATATCGAAATTGCCGATGACGGTTACAGCGGCACAGTCTGCGCACAGTTGGTTCCTTAGTTGAACCTGTTTCCCACAATGGCGACAGCAATGATCTATTCTCGGAACCTCGACTGCCGAGAAAGATGACTGTCCTTTGGCCTCACGGCGATGCTGTTGTGTCAAACGGGTCGGGAATATGTCATCAGGCTTCACCTTTGCGGTGCGTTTCCAAAGAGCACGCGCCACATACTCGGCCCACGGAGCAACGAGTTTTCCCCAAACGGGCGCGGTCTCGCTCAACTTTCTGCAAAACGCAGACATGAGCCTGCAATTGCCAGTTGCGGTTTCGAAGAAATCAGCACGACGCAATGGTTCGCGGCCAACCCAATTCAAGACCCACCCTTCCAATTGCGGCCGCACAGGTTCTAAAACGTCCAACGCGAGCGAGTCACGATTCGGAGTGTCCGTGTGCAATCCTAATCCCAACCCAGGATCGAGCCCCAATGCAGACAGCGCCAATCTGGTTTCCGATTCCAGCAGGGCGAAGCAGTAATTCAAAATTGCGTGTACGGGGGTTACCGCCAGCCGTGGTCCTCCGGTCAGCGGCGAACGTCTGCTTCCGATAGTGCGCCAATGCTCTGGAACTCGCCGCAAGTCTGCTTTCGGCCAGAGTATTGGCAGAGTACGCCATCGGCTGAAGTAAAGTTGTGCTCCTTGTGCTTCGAGTAGTCGAATTGTCTCGAAGCGATCAGCTTGGGTTAACGTTTGTCTGAGTTTCCCAATCGTCTGCGCTGTCGATTCTGCATTCAGCTTCTCGCGTACCAATCTCTCTTGACCTTCTAATTTCGCGTCGATTAGCTTGCGACAGAGTTCCAGTCCAACGTCATTGGTCACCGATAGTGCCTGAGCGCGGCGCAGGCGGGCGTCACTGGATGCAGCTGGCCCTGTCACGAATAGGACTCTCCCTGTCCGGTCCAGCATCGTTAAGGAAGCATCCACGTCTGCAATCCATTTCAGCGCAGACAAGGACACAAAACCGTCATCTCCAATAATGACGAGGCGTTTGAGATTGTGGCCCACACGTGGAAGTCTGAACTTTCGGCGTTCGTCGGCCTGGCCATGCTCAATTTCGAGATGCCCACTTTGCATTCGCACGTGCACTCCGAATCCGGACAACGTGAGAACGCCACTTTTATGAATGGGAGATTTGCGGAGGAATGCGACTTGAGCTACGGTTTCAGTAGCTGCCATTGGAGGTCACTCTCCTTGGTGGTTAGGGCTTGTCGTCTGCTGATAACAAGCGATGGGCCCGCTGCACCATCATTTTACTAGATAAGTTGCTGAATCAGCAGCACTTAAAGCAGCGCCTCCTCGGAGATATAGTGCAACTAACGAACCGTGACGGGCTGAACTTCAATCGCTTCGGTTGTACGTTCAGAGCAGAAGAACACCGCCTTTGCATTCGATGGGAGGAACAGCGACGGCATCAGGCCGTTTCGGCGTACATCGTTGCTCGGATCATTCACAGTAACCACCCGAGCGGTCCGTTACTGACACTAGCGCTTGAGATTTCGCCCACAAAAGCCCTGGCGCATTACTGCTTCTTTCCATTCGATTTGAAGGATGCAGTTCACCGTGCCTACATTGCTAACATTTGTAAGGAACGGAAGATTGAGTTGAGCTTTCTGATCGATTCAGGTCGAATTGATCGTGTGTACGAGGTCTTGCCTGGACAGTGCAAGAGAATGAGTGAGCTCTACACAACGGCGATAGCGGCAGTAGAAACGATGTCCCCTAACCAATTTGATTTCGATTCTGCCGTGACGGAATTTGAACAGAGTGTGCGATTAGTCGATCACTTCGATTATGCGATTTCAAAGGTCGACCTGCGGTCAATGATCACGTCGGCCGCAACGAAGGCTGAAGCAGCAGCACCCGAACACAGGATACAGGCAAGAAAGATTGCTAATGACTTTCTCGAAATATTCCGATCTCGCCGTCGCGGCTGGGTGGGCGAGCAGTTTCCAAACATTCCACGATATCTGCGCACAGCTCGCTTCCTCTCAGATCTCCACGACGAGTTCGACGGAGATCCGGATAGACTCACCCAATTCGTTGCCGACTCTATCACGGCAAACGCACCACCAGAGGATTTGAACACATTGCCTGCGGTACTTCTTTTTCTGGAGGCAGTTTCACGACTTATCGATTCGTTACAGAAGACGGTCACGACAGAAAATGGGCAGCGCTCGCAGGAGCAGGCCAGAGCAGTTCAAGACGTGCTAGGTCGTACATTGGGCGGTCAAGGGATGTCTATTAGCGCCTTCCAGAGCCTGATTTCGATTTTTGGTTTTGAGCTCGGAGGAAAGCCAGGACGGCCGGGAAAGGACTCTCTTGCGGAATATGAGCTACGAGCCTCGGGCAAGAAGTGGCGCGAAGTTGCTGAATACATTCTGGAGACGGACCAGAAGCTGAGCGACGAGTTCGGCGGTCGTAAGTTTAGTCAGTTAAGCCAAATCGAGAAATTGAACCTTACGCACCGTGTGAAGGAACGTCTCCGCGCCTATGCCGAGCGTACAGGAAAGCCATTTCCTCCGCAGAACCGATCTAGGTTGCTGTTATGTTCTGAGGAAGACCAGCAACAAAATCCCGACGAATCTTTGCCCGGCAAATAATCACTCGGGAATTTGCGGCATCAAAAACTCGCCCTTTCTTTGTCGCACAAAACTTCAAAACAGTTTGATTGTGACTACCGCGCTGTGCTTCACGTGCTTACGCTTCTCTCATGGCACGCCGGTTAAAAAACTCACGACGAACGAAATCGGCCCTTTCTGACCGTGCGTTCGAAGCGAAGCGAAGGGCCTTCGATGTAATCGCGAAGCTGCGCGGAAACAACAAACTCTCGCTTGTGAACGCCGCCCGGGAAGTCAAAACATCGCCCGCCACAGTTCGCAAATACCTTCCTGCCGCACTGCACAAATCAAGAACGGGCAAGTGGATCGCCACTAAGTCTGACCGATATACGCGATCTATCTCACTCCCTGGCCTGCACGGCGATGTCGTAGTGAAAGCACGCGGCTGGAAGGAAGCTCAACTAGCGTCCGAGTATCTGACCGCACTGAAGCGATGGTCTCTATTACCCAAGTATTTCAATCTTGCAGCGTTTCATGGAAAGAAGATCGGCGGACACGAACTGATCACCGCGCCGCGAACGCTGAGAGCACTGGATGAAGCAGGACTACTCCAACTCGATTCCTTGTATGTCGCTGTAAAGGATGCACAGTGAAAAACGTTCGTCCATTGAGTAAGGCCCGGCGAGAAGCCCGACGGATCGAGAAGTTTGGAGACGCGGATCGGATGTGCCTTGTTTGCGGATGTTCGGAGCCGATGCTCCTAAGACCTGTTACGCGGACCTTCTTGGAAGAACATCACGTCGTGGGCAGAGACAATGATCTCCCTCTAGTCGTATTGCTTTGCTTCAACTGCCATGCCCTTGCGAGCGAGAAGCTCCTCGCGGCAGGAGTGACGATGAAACGTGATCCAGATGCAATGAAGTTTGCAGCAAATGTTTTTAGAGCGTTAGCTGTGCACCACCAGATGTTGAGTGACGCGTCTTCGAGATTTGCAGAAGTTATGGAAAACCATGAACAAAAGGAGAGCCGTAAATGATCACCAAAGACATTTTCCTCCGCAGCCATGTGGTTGAACTTGAACCCGCAAAGCGCATGTCCAGCACTTACAACGAACCTAAGTGGCCAGAAAATGCACTTGTGTTCGACACGGAAACAACGCTGGATCCTAAGACCCAGTCACTTTTGTTCGGGTTTTATCGAGTGTGCAAATTGAACGGAAATGAGTACGTGTGTGTGGAAGAAGGAATTCTTTATGCAGACGATTTGAAACCACAATATTTGGACATCATTAAACAATTGAAGCGGAAATCGAAATCCGAAGTAGTGGGCAAAGAATACGACGAACAGTTGCATATCTACAGCCGCTCTGAATTCGTTGAAAAGGTATTCTTCGAAGCAATTCGGACCCGTTCGCTTATTGATGCGTTCAATGCGCCCTGGGATATTTCCAGAATTTCCGTAGATTATCGAACCGCTCGCAATCGGTCTTTCACCCTCATCCTTTCCCAGCGTATCTCTCGGAAGACTGGCAACGTGGAAGCCAACCCAGAACGCCCCTGTATGCGAGTCACTTCCAAAGACGCCAAGGCTGCATTTTTCAGTCTGACCAAACCATTCCGGCCGAAAGAATGGCCCCTTTACAAGGTCGGCAGGAAAACTCGTATTGTGTGCCGCGTTCTGGATCTGCACACGCTGGCGTGGGCCTTGTACAACGAATCGTATTCTCTAAAAAGATTCTGCAAGGATCACAAGACGCCGAATCAGAAACGGGATCACGAACCAACTGGCACTGTCACGCTGAAAGAATTGGAATATTGCCGTCAAGATGTGCGCTGCAGTGTGGATGTCCTGAATGCACTCAAAGCAGAATTCGACCTACATCCGATTGAATTACATCCCGACAAGGCAGTGTCTCCAGCAAGTATTGGAAAAGCCTATATGCGCGCCATGGGAATAATCCCGCCCATGCAGAAATTCAAGGTCCCAGATTACATTTTAGGCATTGCTTCCCAGGCTTATTTTGGCGGACGCGCAGAATGCAAAATCAGAAATAGTCCAGTTCCTGTCGTACTTACGGACTTTTCCAGTCAATATCCCACAATTAATTCTTTGCTTGGAAATCCGGAAATATTAATTGCAGAAGAATTAATTTTCGAAGATGCGACAGAGGAAATTCGGAAAGTCGTTGAACAAATAGAGCTGGCTGATTGTTTTAAGCAGAATATCTGGAAAGAAATGAAATTCTTCGCCCGAATTCGTCCTGATCGGGACGTTCTTCCTGCGCGTGCCGAATATAGCGAAGATGGCATTACAAAGAACATTGGCGTTAATTACCTGACCTCCAAGAAACCAATCTGGCTGAGCGGGCCTGACATCATTGCCTCAAAGCTGCTTTCTGGCAAAACACCGATCATCGAGAAAGCAATTCGGATGGCTCCACGGGGAGTACAACGAGGTTTAAAGGTCACGAGCCTTCGCGGAATGGTGGAAGTAGACCCCCGACAAGACGATCTATTTCGTGTAATGGTTGAGCAAAAGCAAGTCTTCAAAGAAAGCAACGAGGCCCTGTCATATTTTCTGAAAATCTGTGCGAACTCTACCAGCTATGGCATGTTCTTCGAATTAACGTTGCAGAAGAAATTAAAGCCCGTAAGAGTGAAGGTCTTTTCTGGTGAGCACTTCCACGAACAATCCGTCACCACAATCGAAAAGCATGGAGAGTGGTATTTCCCGCCGATTGCTGCTCTGATCACGGGAGGCGCGCATTTGTTCCTAGCAATGCTCGAACGCTGTGTGGCAGAAAAGGGTGGTACGTATCTGTTTTGTGATACCGATTCGCTGTGCATTGTGGCTTCGAAAAAAGGCGGTGGGATTCCGTGCGGTGATGGATCGAGCATAAATGCGATTTCGTGGAAAGACGTTGATGAGATCGCGGATCGCTTTACTGCCTTGAATTGCTATGACACATCGAAGGTGCCTGGATCGATTCTCAAAGTTGAGAAGGTGAATTTCTATAAGAAGAAACGAATTGAACTATTCGGATACGGAATCAGCGCAAAGAGGTACGTTCTCTACAGATACGACAGTCGCGGAAACATTGTCATTGTTGACGCAAAGGCACACGGACTGGGGTATCTCTTTCCACCAAAGGACACGATAGAGGCCGATGCAGAGAGCGACTGGGTATTCGAGGCATGGCACTGGCTTTTGGAAGGGGCTGTCGCTACACCTCGTTCGATTCCTGAATGGTTTTCTTTTCCAGCAATGATGCGTATGACAGTCAGCACTCCTGCGGTACTGGGGATACTCAAACGCTATACGAAGCCCTTCAACTTCGTTTTAGTTCCTCTGCTATTCCAACGTTCTCAGGGAAGAGGCGGATCGAAAGTGAACTTAGTAATGCCATTTTCTAAGCATCGTGACGAATGGCTCGACACGATGGCCACAGATACGCGCACAGGGAAACCGCACCCAATCTGCTTGCTGAACTCCACATCCAGGACGAAGAAAGTTGAGGTGAAATGCTATGGGAATATTCTCGGGGAATACCGGAATCATCCAGAGGCCAAATTCTTAGGACCGGACGGAATTCCATGTCACAGCCAGACAAGCGGACTCCTACAACGAAGCGAGATCGTAGCTGAAAGAATTCGTTACATCGGGAAAGAAACATCACGGCGGTGGGAACAGGGCGAAGATCTCAGCATGGTCGATTTCAGGTGCACTGAATACGCAGCCGACAAAGTCGTCGCCGATCCAGAGGTCAGGAAGAAAATTATTGAGATCGGAATTCGCAGGATTACCTGCGAAAGCAAAGTGGACCGCAAAACTGTACGGCTGATCGCTGAAGGCGGTCGAGTGAAGGCGAAGACGCTGGCGAGGATCGTTGCCTTCCTGCAAATCGTTTCAGTTTGAGATAGCGAGTGGTAGCGATTTCTCGTCAACTATCCGGCGATGCGGATGGCCCTTTCTTTGAGTCGCGATTCCACAAGAAAAATTGCGGTAGAGTTTTGTGTTTTTATGGTCGAACGTTCAACCCATTTGCGCCTGTACCGGGTATCTGGAAGTCTCTCTACTCCGTTTGCGATCCCTCGCAACTGGCAACATGTGCGCGCTCTTCGTTATCGAAGTCCTCGTAAGTCCTCGCAGCGATTCTGAAACAACATCGGTTACAACACGACTCGATGTGAACACGGCCATTCTTGGCGAATGATCCGCGAGTAAAGTTAAGCGAGCTATTTGAAAAGGACGGTGCACTCTCGTCCTGGATGATCGCATTGAAGTCGCAGTCCACCGATGCTATTACTTGTGGTCTCACAACATTGGCTTGCATAGCTCTCTCCATGTACCAAGGTTTTCGAAAATGTCCCACGAATCAGCCTGTACTTTTCACCGACAGACCTAAATCGCCACTCGTAATTGTCGCGCTTAGTTTCTTGGCAGGGGAAGCGACATCAAGGGAAAAATCGACAACATAGCGGACGGTGTTGGGACAGAACATGCAAGACGTTTCCTGGATACTCTGGAGATGTTCGCCAGTCACGCTAAGGGGAAACGAACGCAAGCAATCCGTACAAGTGAGTACAACAAAGGGTATTCCATGCGAGTCTTTGCCATTTCGAGGTATCCACACCGGAGCGGATTCCCGTCTGTGTGCGTTCGATCGCTCCACTCTGGTTCGGACCAAGTCAGCGACAATTTCCAGAAGAACTTGGGGATGATGCTGTCCCTTGGGATAGAACGCGTCGGCGATTACACCACCGGGAACGTCGCTTCCCCTATCATATGCGCCGCTTATCGCGACAACGGGTATTTGAGGGAATCGGCGACGCACAACTGACAGGAACTCGAACCCAGACATTTCCGGCATATTCAGGTCAGAAATGACAACATCCGGGATCGTTCGTTTGAGCTGGAGCAGAGCATCAAATCCGTTGGCGGCCGTGGCAACATCGTATCCAGCAATGGTGAGGAGCATCGTCAGCGACTCTCGGACACCGAGTTCATCGTCTACGAGGAGTATTTGATGTTTGGATGGGTTGGACAAAGCCTCACCCCCTTAGTGGAGAGAGTGGCCATATTGTCCCAAAACTAGAGGCACGAAATCTGTTCGAAATTGCACACATCGCCGCATCTTCTTGAGAGCAGATCTTTCGAAAAGTTGCGGATAAGCCCTCTTCGGCAGCAAGGGAGCTAGATTCTTCTCACGTTCTTCGCCTGTGGTCCCTTCGCGCCCTGTTCGGTTTCAAACTCCACCTTGTCTCCCTCGGCCAACGAGCGGAATCCTTCACTGCTTATCGAGGTGTGATGGACGGCTGATGAAGCCAAATCCCTTCGAATCATTGAACCACTTCACTGTTCCTTTCATCGTGCTCTTCTAACTTACAGATCATACTCCGGGCCGCATGCCCGGGCGAGGAGCTGCGGAGCATCTCTAGTTCTTGCGCCCACTCGCAGCGCTGGGGCCATTCCCACAGTACCGGGATGTCATGAAGCTGTCTGAGCAATCCGCTCACCTGGCATTCGCAATTCGTAAGAGGTTCGAAGACTTGCCTTGCGGTGATTTGTTAAGCAAAAGTAACTGAGTCGGACCGCTAACGTGCGGAACAGATCTGACAGTCTCAGCAGAAGTCCGCCGGGATCATCCCGACGGACTTTTTTGAAGCGGCTACTTGTCTATTTCCGGACACGCATCTCGTGTTCGGCCTTGAACCAGTCTTGCTGTTCTCTGCCGTTTTCACGACCTCGCTGTTCGTAGAGTTCATATGCACGGTCACGAATCAAATCCTGGGATGGAGACGCCTCCGATGCAGGCATGGTTGAGACCGTCCCTTGTTCAATAGGAACACTGGCTTTCGGATTCCTAGCTCCGTTTGCGTTGTACATGGGTCACCCTCCTTGGGTTGGATTGGTCTAAGAGGGAGTACTCCAGACAGACTGACTTAGTTCAGAGGATCTGAAAGAGGAAGGAACAACTCGCTCACTTTTCACAGTATGCGGATTACGATGACATGTCAAAGGTGCGCAGTTCGTGTGGACAGCAGCTCGAAGTGGTTTTACGCTGCGGCGTTTCGATTGTTGATCTGAGTTTCGGCGATCGGGTCAGCGACGGACAACGATCGTAAGCTCCTTCGGGTTCGTGATTGGCAAAGCAAAACATTGACCTCTCCACCCAACAGTATCGTAAGGCCGGAAAGGTAGAACCAGATATACAAACCAATCGCCGCGCCTAGCGGTCCATAGGTGTTATCGAGGCTATCGAAATGTCGGAGGTAACTCCCTAACAGATATGACAATCCGATCCAGGTCATTACAGCAACGACTGCTCCGGGAAGGCTATCGCGAAAACGCTGTTTCAAATCAGGGCCAAAATGGTAGAGCAGCTCTACCGCGAACATAGCAGAGGCAATGGCTAGGCCCCAGCGCAGATAACGCCAGGTCGCAAGGGCAGCGGGATTGAGTTCGAACCTGCCTGTGGCCCAGACTCCGAAGTGCGTACCTTCAATCATCAACACCAAGGCCAAGAGCAATAGAGATCCTGCGACGAGTGTCAGTGCCATTGCAAGCGGCCTCGTCTTCCAGACTGGACGAGTTTCGCGAACTCGATAAACCACATCGAGCCCGTCGATGATGGCGGCAAATCCGCTGGAAGCCGTCCAGATCGTGAACACTAACCCGAACGTGAGAAAGTGAGCGAGCTTGTGATTGGTGACGTCAGACACGATGTTTTGCACCAACCTCATTCCGTTCCCAGGGACGAGACGGGCCATCAACCCTAGAAAACCATCGAACAAATGAGGAATGGGCACATGCCTGAGCAGCAACGCCAGCGCAATCAAAAGCGGAAAAGTTGAGAGGACCAGATAATACGAAACTCCAGCTGCGAATACAAAGAGGTGCTTGTCGTAAACATCCTTGTATATGGCTAGCAAGATCCGTCTAATCGTGAGCCACATTCGTTCTCCGGTTGACGCCGAGCATCGAGTCAGCCCCGACCAGGCAGACGACTAAATTCCAGCGAAGCGTTCGTAACTGCGGCAGAAGAAACCTGCAATGCGACGTCTTCACCGGTTAAGAGGTAGCTCCCTGCCACGCGAACCGTCGCGCCGGCCCTCATATAAGTAGGCAACCACAGTCCGTGCAGGTCCGTGTATTGCAGCGTGATGTAAAGACTTTTGATCCACCAAGAGGGTTTCTTGGTCGGTGTGCCTTCGATCCGCTGGATCCGAAACGTCCTGGTGTCAACCCAGACCAAGCCGTCCAGTAGATCTTTCTCCCTCCGTTTTGGAATCATTCGCAGAAGGTAAGTGGGAACGTCTCCGAGCTTTTCCTGCTGAAGAAAAACAAAATCGTAGTTGTTATGGCTAATGTCGCTGCTGCTCTGGGCGGGAATGATTTCGAGATCCAGAATGTCGCGTACCATTTGTTGCCCTCTCGAGATCCCACTCGATTGTTTGATTTCATATTTCTTTGTGCTGGGCGGAACAAAGGTGACTTCAGCGGTGGTTTCTGAGACGGGCTGTCTCTCGTCGCCGTGGAACAATTTGTAGCTTCGCGTTACCGTGTAGGCTTGGGTTTTGGCAGGGTTCTGCCGGTTCGCTGTCTCCATCGACGCTACAATCGCGTTCAGATCGGGAGCTCTCGTCTGGTTGGCAGTCTGTCCTGAAGGGGTTTGCGGAGCTAAAACTGACGGCACCCATAGTACGAGCGGGAGAAGAAGTCCGAGCCATCTGATTCTTCTCACTGAAACCTCCCAACGTTGCCCTCTACCGTATTTACGGCTTATCTGGGGCGTTCACTTCCGGCGTCGTTGAAAACTGGATAGGGGGGGCGTACTGGCGCGTTCCTTGTCCGGCGGACCACCCGGCCTCGCAGGTGGTTCGAGAACTCTGTTGGCGGTCCGGCTCGTGGCTTCCGGTATCACTGTTGTTGCATTGTCGTCGTGGAGAACAATGTTAAGCAGTGAACTGTGGACGTGTAAATTGTCTCCGGAGTCGTAGTTAATGAAGCCGAGCTTCCTGAATCGATTCATGAAGAAACTGACCCGCGAACGAGTCGTGCCCACCATCTCTGCCAGAGTCTCCTGATTTAGCTTTGGGACAGTCATTTCGGAGACCCCTTCTTTGCCGAATTGCGCCATCAGCAGAAGCACTCGCGCTAACCGTTTCTCACTGGAATTGAAGAGTTGATCGATCAGATCATCTTGGTACCGAATGTTGCGCTTCAGCAGATACTTCACAAATAGAGCTGACAATTTTGGTTCCAGACTCATTGCAAGCAGGAGTGCCTTCTTCTCAATATGTAGAAGGACACAGTCTGTCATTGCGCTCGCTGACGACATGCGAAGAAGTTGACCAGCCAGACCACCTTCTCCGAAGAAATCTCCTTCGCTCAAAATACCCAGAGTTGCTTCTTTCCCGGCCTCCGACACAACGCTGAGCCGCACCTTGCCCTTTTGAATAAAAAACAATCCATCCATAGCATCGCCTTGAGCGAAGATCGTATCCTTCGTCTGAAAGGACACCATCTCCCTACCCTTCCCAATAGTTGAGAGGAAGATGCGGGGATTAAAAGCGTCTTTTGGCTTTGCAATCGTGATGTGGTTCACCCAAGGTCGTCCCTCGTGGGACGACGGCTAGTCTCTATTGTGCGAGAAAGAGATGAATCTCCGCTGGTCAATAATGCTCACTATGGTGTGTATCTTTTCGGGGGGTTAGTCACGGGAGTTGGCCCTAGAAAAGGCTATTTTGGTGGTGAGCTGAGTTGTCTGCACTGATCAATATTGAACAGACGTGAGTACCTGCTGCTTCCATTATGTTCCCCATAGAAGGTCTGTCTCCGACGGCCGGGGAGCACTCGAATGCTGATTTCGCATGAACTGGAAACTAGAATCCTCAACATCAACTACCTGCTCAAACAGCTAGACGTTACCGGAGCGCAAAGAGGACAACTCTTGCGCCTACTCGAGAACGCCGAGAGTGAATTGTTCGAGGTTTATGAGTCGGGCTCGCTATGGGGGACTTCTCTCCAACCGAAGGGCGACGCTCCCCACACGATGAGCAATGGTGATCAGACGAAAGCAGCAAACGTCTGTCATTCTATCTCCAGAAGTTAGCTAACTCGCAGCAATCGACCTCATTTGGGAGCTAAGTATTCCACGCGGCTCCCGTTTTTACTCACCTTGATTCACAAATTCAAGTGATGATCTCCGACCCACCTATCTGCAGTCTGGATCAGTGGCGATAATGGAGATTACCACCAACAATCTGCGCGGCGTGAGCCAACTTTGTTCCGCAAAGTGACTGGCCGGAAATTTCCCGCTCAGCTCAGGCGGGTGGTCCTATTTTTCCCGTCCTATAGCTATCCCCGAGCGTGGTTTGACGGGCAGGGAACGCGGTTCTAACATGCTGAGGTTTGGCGTTCGTGGCACCGCGATCTCGTGCGCTGCTGCAAAAGGGGAGTTCTCGCCGTGATCGGCCAGACCGTTTCCCACTATCGAATCCTCGAGCAACTTGGGCGCGGCGGCATGGGCGTGGTGTACAAGGCAGAGGACATTCGCCTGGGACGCTGCGTAGCCCTGAAATTCCTTCCAGAAGATCTGGCCAAAGATCCAGGGGCGCTCGAGCGGTTTACCCGCGAGGCGCGCGCGACATCGCTACTGAATCACCCTTCTATTTGCACCGTGTATGACGTCGGCGAGGACGACGGCCGTCCATTTATGGCGATGGAGTTCCTGGAAGGCAAGACCCTGATGGATCTGTTAAAGGGCGGCCCGTTACCGGGAGATCAGGTTGTAGATATTGGATTCCAGCTGGCGGATGCGCTGGATGCCGCGCACAGACAAGGCATCATTCACCGCGATCTGAAGCCGGGCAATATTTTTGTAACGGATCGGGGACAGGCGAAGATTCTGGACTTTGGACTGGCGAAAGTGGAACACCAGCCCGAAGTCGCGCGGCGAAGACCAGTCGGCGAGAGTGAGTCGTCGCGAACCGTGCAAGCGGCGATCACCTCGGATGGATTTATTCCCGGCACAGCGTTTTATATGTCGCCAGAGCAGGCGAGCGGAGGAGATGTAGACGCGCGCTCGGACTTATTCTCGCTGGGCGTCGTCCTGTACGAAACGGCTACAGGGCAGAGGCCGTTCGAGAGCAAGACAGGAGTTGCGACGAGGGCTGCCATCCTGCGAGAGCGCCCGGTTTCTCCTCGGGGACTGAATCCAGAGATTACGCCGGAGCTGGAGATGGCAATCGCGCATGCCATGGAGAAGAATATCGAGTCACGATATCAATCCTCGGCGGAGCTGCGTGAGGATCTGCGAAAACTCAGGCGCGAGCCGGCGCAGGAAAAAGAAGGTGTGGCCGGAGGCGAGCGTCCACCGAAAAAAGTATTTCGAGTGCGCAGCCTTAAACATACTTATGTGATCGTCGGCGCCATTGTTTTCGTAGGTATGCTCCTGTTTCTAAGCACGTTGTTGTGGTTCAGGCGTACGCGGAGCGTGGGTCCGGTTTCGAGTCGCGCCGTTGCAGTGCTTCCATTTCAGAACGTCAGCGGAGATCCGGCCAACGACTACTTGCGCTTCGCCATCGCAGACGAAGTAGCTACTGCTTTGACGTACGCTCCTGCGCTGGAAGTCAGGCCGGTCACTTCAACCGGACAATTCGCAGGCGCGAACGTGGATCCACAGAAAGCGGGAAAGGCGCTGCATGCGGGGATGGTGGTGACGGGGCATTTCGTTCAGCAGGGCGAGAACCTGATCGTCACCTTGCAGGCAATTGAGGTGCTCTCCAACCGCATGCTATGGCAGGGAACCACCAGCGTTCCGGCGGGCGACTTGATTGCAATGCAGCGGCAACTGGCGACTCGCATACGGCAGGGGCTGCTGCCGGCGTTGACGTCTGGTCCGGCAGGACTTGAGACAGCGACGCAGCCGCGGAACCGTGAGGCCTACGATCTTTATCTGCGGAGCGCAGGGATTCCGCATGATCCCGGGCCAAACCGGCAGGCGATCGCGACGTTGGAGCGTTCGGTGAGTCTCGATGCGAACTACGCACCCGCGTGGGACGCACTTGGGATGCGCTATTACTATGACGCGGCGTACTCCAACGGTGGCGATGCGATATTCCGCAAAGCAGGTGAGGCCTACGCCAAAGCGGTGGCGCTGGATCCAAACTTCATCGCGGCTGCTGCAAAACTGGTGCGCAACAACGTGGAGAGCGGAGATCTGGGTACGGGGTATCGTGAGGCGACGGATTTACTGCGGCGCCGGCCGGACAGCGCACAGGCGCACTTTACGCTTTCCTACGTCTTGCGATACGCGGGATTGCTGGACCGGGCGCAGAAGGAATGCGACGTCGCGCTGGGACTTGATCCGGGGAACTATGGTTTCCGGTCCTGTGCCTTTCCATTCTTCGAGGCAGGGAAGGCCGAACGAGCGATGGACTACCTGCGGCTGGACGCGACTTCAGAATGGTCGCGCAATGTGCTTCCGGCGGTTCTGCTGCGGGCAAACAAGCTGGAAGGAGCCAGACGCGCTGCGGGCGATGTATCACCCAATCCGATGTGGCTGCGCAGTACGCTGGAATCGTGCCTAGCTCCCGGCAATACCGAAGATTTCGAACAGGCGGTGGTGCCATTGATGCCGATTCTGTTGGGGCAGCGCGATCCGGAAATGAGGTACTACGAAGGCTCACTGCTGGCGTATTGCGGAGCAAAAAAGGCTGCTATTCAGCTGATCAAGAGCGCTATTGATGGGAAATATTGCGCTGCGCAAGCGCTGCAAGAGGACCCGCTGCTGAAGAGCATTCGAGGCGAACCAGAGTACCAGACATTGCGGTTGGCCTCGGATACATGCCAGCAGAATTTCGCACCGGCAATACGGTAAGGCAGCCGCGGATGATCCCACCCTTCCTTTTGCGGAAGGTTGGAGCACCCACTGGATGACTACTGGATGGTGAATTGCGCCGGTGAACCTTCCGAAGAATCGGGCCCGATCCAGACCGTGACCTTCGCGGGTTCGACGACGTTCTTCATGTCGATATTCCAGAAGGCGAGTTCGTCTTTGCCGAGTTTGAATTCAACTTTCTTCGATTCGCCGGGCGCAAGAGTGATTTTCTGAAAGCCTTTGAGCTCGCGAACAGGGCGGGTAACGCTGGTGCCGATCTGACGAATGTAAAGCTGCACGACTTCACTTCCGGCGCGAGAGCCCGTGTTCTTGACGTCGGCGGAAACGGTGAGCGCTGACGATCCGCTATTCAGCGAAGTTGCGGTTAGCGATTGAGCGCTTAGCGACGGCGATGAGTATTGGAACTTCGTGTAGGAAAGTCCATAGCCAAAGGGGAACAGGGGAGAGTTCTGCTCATCGATGTAGCGCGAGCGGTATTTTTCGCCGGAATTATTCGGCGGCCGTGTGAGATCAATGTCATCCGCGGGGCGTCCGGTATTCATCGCGTTGTAGTAGAGGGGCTCCTGTCCAACGGCACGAGGAAAGGTGGTGGTGAGACGGCCACTGGGATTGACGTCGCCAAACAGCGTGCGCACGAGTGCGGGTCCAGCCTGAAGACCGGGGAACCAAGCTTCGAGGATGGCAGGAATGTGCGCGGCTTCCCAGTTCAGGGTTAGCGGACGTCCACTGAAGACGATGAGCACAACCGGTTTTCCGGTGGCTGCGATCGCCTGTAAAAGCTGCTGCTGATTGCCAGGCAGATTCAGATGGGCGCGTGACGCGGCTTCGCCGGTCATCAAGTTTGCATCTTCGCCCAGGGCAGCGATCACCACGTCAGCCTGACGCGCGGCGGAGACAGCCTCCGAGAAACCGCTGTCAGAGGCGCTCAGAATATCGGTTCCCTTCGCGTAGATGAGTTTGCCTTGCGATTGCGTCAGACGATCGGAAAGAGCTTGCCGCAGAGTGACAACATCCTTTGAGTCACCTTTTGTTGACCATGAACCCAACATGTTCGCGGCATCGTCGGCTAGAGGTCCGACGAGCGCAATGGTTTTCCCGCTGCTGGACAAGGGAAGGACAGGCGCGCCGTTCGCGGCGTCATTCTTCAGCAGGACGAACGATTCCTCAGCAACTGTGCGCGTTGCGGTAATGTGTGCAGGATCGAGAGTAGTGATGGGGCTCTTCGATTCGTCGGAGTAGGGATGCTCGAATAATCCCATGGCGAATTTGACGCGCAGGATACGGCGAACGGCTTCGTCTACAACGGACTGCGGAACCTGCCCGGACTTCACCTGCTGGAGCAATGTGGTGGCGTAGGAATTGCTCTCCATGTCCATATCGACGCCGGCAGTGAGCGCCTTCCGCGCAGCCATTGCGGGATCGAGCGCGACGCCTTGCGGAATCAACTCGCCGACAGAGTTCCAGTCACTCACGACAAAGCCACGAAATCCCCATTCGCCGCGAAGAATCTGCGTGAGGGTATAAGGATTGGCGGTGGAGGGAACGCCCTGCAGATCGTCGAAGGCGCTCATGACCGTGGCGGCGCCGCTGTCAACGGCTGCTTTGAATGGCGGAAGATAAACCTGACGGAGGCTGCGATCCGAAATGTCGACCGTGTTGTAGTCGCGTCCGCCTTCTGCTGCGCCGTAAGCAACATAGTGTTTCACGCAAGCGAGAATAGAGGAGGGATCCTGAAGATTCGCCCCCTGATAGCCGCGCACATAGGCACGCGCCATCGCCTGGCCGAGATATGTGTCCTCACCGTTGCCTTCTACGATGCGTCCCCAGCGAGCATCGCGCGCGATATCGACCATGGGCGAGAACGTCCAGCGCACGCCTTCACTGCTGGCTTCGATGGCAGAGATACGAGCGGCTTTCTCGACCAACGCCGGATTCCAGGTGGCCGACATGCCAAGAGGAACCGGGAAGGTGGTGCGATATCCGTGGATTACATCGAGACCAAAGATGAGAGGAATATGAAGACGAGATTTCTCGACGGCGATCTTCTGCATGGCGTTGACTTCACGCGCGCCAGTCAGATTGAAAAGTGAACCGATGCCGCCCTTGGCGATCATGTCAGGATAGTCGCCGCGGCCAGTGCCCGGACCAGTGGGGGAGCCGGCAGAGTACTGAACGAGTTGGCCAATTTTTTCTTCCAGCGTCATCTGCCGGAGAAGAGTATTTACCCGCGCATCGAGTTTGGAATCGTTCAAGGCGGGAGAGCCCGATTGAGCCTGGAGGTTCACAACCAGTGAGAGCAGAGAGAGCAGCATAATGCCAAAAAATCGACCACCGAAGAAGCGGTGCTTCAACATGCGTATGACCTCGACCAGCAGCGATATCTGCTCAATATACAGGGCAAAATCGGTTTTGTAAGCGGCAGCGGCCGGGGGCGCTGCAGACTTAATAATTATTAACGAAGGGCGTTGGGAGCGTTGGAGTCACAGCTTTGCGGCTCAACGATTCACATTTGAGCGAAGTCGAAGAATTGGCTGAGTAATCTACTCTCTCAGCGGGGATCGGGATTGATCCACTTCTCTTCGGACGCAACTGGAGCGCTCAAAACCATGTCGAGCAGCTCTTCGGGATCGGCGGAACAGCGAATCAGCCTACGGTTGGATGCCTTCAAGAATTGCTCCGCCACGGCGTGGTCCAGGAACTGGAGCAGCGGATTGTAGAAGCCCTCAACGTTTAGTAATCCGCAGGGCTTCTGATGTAACTGGAGTTGAGCCCAGGTGACGATCTCACAGAACTCTTCTAGAGTTCCATAGCCGCCGGGGAGGGCAATGAAGCCATCGGAGAGGTCGGCCATCAAGGCTTTGCGCTCGTGCATGGATTCCACGATGCGCAAGTCTTTCAAATGCTGGTGAGCGACTTCCTTGTGAACCAGAAAGCGCGGGATCACGCCGATGACATCGCCGCCATGCTCGAGTACCGAGTCGGCGATGAGGCCCATGAGTCCGACGTTTCCTCCGCCGTATACGAGGCCAATCTGTCGTTTCGCAAGAATCTTTCCCAACTTCACTGCGGTTCTGGCGTAGCTTGGGCGCACGCCGGTGCTCGAACCGCAGAAGACGCAGATGCGTTTCACGCAGCTGCCCCGCGCAATGCCCAGATCAACACGGCAGTTCCTACGATAATCCGGTAGATGGCGAAGGGGACGAATCCGCGGGTGCGAACCCATCGCATGAACCATGCGACCACGATGTACGCGACGATGAAGGAGACAACGAAGCCGATAGCGAGCGTGATCCACTCGTGGGCGTTCGACGGAGCAGCGCCAATGGGGAGCCCGGTGGCCTTCGATGGACGCATGGATTTCAGCAGGTCGTAGCAGGTGGCGGCAACCATGGTCGGAATCGAAACGAAGAACGAGAATTCGAGTGCTGCTGAGCGCGACATGCCGGCAAGTTGTCCGGCAGCGATGGTCGACATCGAGCGAGAAGTGCCCGGGAATACGGCCGAGGTGATCTGGCACAAGCCGACCCAGATGGCCTGCCGTACGCTCATGTCCTGCACATCAGTGGTGCGCAGTGGAATCACTTTACGTTCGTAGAGAGCATCGACAATCCACATGACGATGCCGCCAACCACGAGCGACGTGCCCATGATGATGAGGCTCTCGAGGTGCTTGCCGATGACTTTGGTCAGCAGGAATGCGGGAATCGCGGTGCAGACGAAGGCAATGAACGTGAGCGTGAGCGGGTGATCCCAAACAGATTTGTCACCGCGCGGACCGTGAGGAAATGTCGAGACGAAATCGACGATGCGCTTGCGGAAGTAGATTGGAAGGCAAAGGATGGCGCCCAACTGGATGACGATGGAGAACATCTTCCAATAGCCGTTGCCCAGGTCCATCCCAAGCAATGCTTCAGAGATGCGCAGATGCGCGGTTGAGCTGACGGGAAGAAATTCGGTTAAGCCTTCAATTACACCCAGGAGAAGTGCAAGCAGGTAATCGGTCAAACGTCCTCCACGACTTTCTCGTTCCCACCTCGCCGAAAGAAGGCGAGATGGGGCACCCGCAGAATGAATTGGTAATGGGTAATTGGTAATTCGAAGCCCTGCGCACAGGAATCAATTGCCTATTACCTATTGCCAACTACCTATGCAATCACTGAACCAAGTTCCCATACACGGGCATTTTCTGATCCACCATGTATATCAGAGTCCGAGAACGATACGCCCAGTCGCTCTCTGGATTCTTGTCGATGGCGCGCTGCGCAAACTGCTTGGCGTTAGCAGTTGCGGCGTCGATCAATTTCTGCTCGGCATTGTTGGTTTTGTATAACTCGATCAACGCAGCCTGGCGATATGCTGCGTCGTACATAGCTTCGGAATAGGCAGGCGAGTCGGGATGATCGCTGGCGTACTTCAGGTACACCTGGGTTTCTTTCTCCGGACATTCCGGCAAGCCCTGCCAGTCTCCGCACAACTTGTTTTGGACAAGGTGAAACGAAGCCAATTCGGACCACTTGGTGTGTGGGAACTTTTTCATGACCTGGCGCATGGCGTCTTCGGGGATATCCGGCGTGAGCGTCGGATCGCGCTCTTTCGCTGAAGGACGTGAGCGATAGTCTTCTACGTCAAGCTGCCAACGGATGTCGGCAGCACGATACAGAGCCTCTCCCGCTAAGGGGGAGTTGGGGAAATATTCCTGAGTGCGCGCATACATGCGCATGGCATCCTGGGCAGCGCCGTTGCGCCCACCACGACGGCTGGCCTCGTGCTCGCTATCGGAAGCGGCACCAAAGAGGATCTGATCTCCGTTGGGCGTCGAGGCGGTGACCGCGCCTTTGTCGAGAATCCATCCAGTCACGTCGCGCTCGGGAGTGATGGACGCAAGCACATGCAGCCAATTCGGAGTTCGATCGAGAATTGCAACCTCGCGACCACGCGTGAGGTCAGCGATTCTGGTGGAGGTCTCGTCGGGATTGAGATAAATGTGCGCGGGGCGGATCATAATGCCGTGATCGGCGGCACTAGCCGAAAGGATGCAGCTCAGCAGAATGAAAATAGTCCACAGCGGCACACGCAGAGATTTCACTTTCTTCCTCCAAACCTGCTGAGCATTCGAACACAAATGCACACCAGCAGTTTCGAACAGATATTCAGTCTAGACAAGATGGTTCTGGTGAAGCCGGATCTTCATGAATGATCTCGGCGAGCAACTCCGGCGCAATGTTGCCGCCACTGATCACGATGACGTAGTTGCCGGTAGAGGGCAACTGATCCGCATGGAAGAGGAATCCCGCGAAGGTTACGGCGCCGCTCGGTTCGACAACCAGCTTTGCTTCCAGCGCGAGCTTGCGAACCGCCACGCGAATTTCATATTCGGAGACGGTGATGATGTCGTCGACATATTGCGAGATATGCTGAAAGTTGATCTCGCCGACTGACTGGGTGCGCAGACCGTCAGCCAATGTGCGACTCACCTGCTCAGCCGGAATCTCCACGATATGACCTGCGCGGAGGCTCTGCTGGGCATCGTTCGCGAGTTCCGGTTCCACGCCAATAATGTTGATTTTCGAATTCGAAAGCTTCAGGCCTGCTGCGACTCCGCTGATCAATCCGCCTCCGCCTACTGGACAGAGTACCGTCTCAACGTCCGGCAGATCCTCCAAAATCTCAAGCGCAATGGTGCCTTGGCCAGCGATGATCTTTTCGTCGTTGTAGGGCGGGATGATCTGGTAATGGTGTCGCTGCGCGAGTTCTTCGGCCTTGGCTTTTCGTTCGTCACTGCCCGGCCCAACGAAAACGATCTCGGCTCCATACGCGCGTGTGGCTTCCACCTTGATCTTCGGCGCATTGCCAGGCATGACGATGACCGCTTTAGCGCCGAGTTCGCGGGCGGCATATGCGACTCCCTGGGCGTGATTGCCACTGGAGTAGGTGATCACGCCGTGACTGCGCTGCTCAACGGTTAGCGAAGCAATCTTGTTGAACGCACCACGGATCTTGAAAGCGCCCATCGGTTGGAAGTTTTCTGGCTTGAGATAAAGAGTTCTTCCGTTGAGAGGCTGCGGGTATTTCAGCAGCGGCGTGCGCGCGGCGACGCCAGCGATTCGGGACTGAGCAGCTTTGATGTCAGCGAGGGATACGATATCCAAAACCTCGTTTCGCGTTTCATGTTTCACGAAAAGAGAAAGAAGAAACTATACGGGAAATTCCGTTCCAAGACTCGGCACCAGGACGCGAAACACGAAACTTGAAACGGTTTTCAGATTTCCAGAATTACCGGCATGATTAGCGGACGCCGCGACGTGTTCTTGGCGATGTAGCGCTTTAGGTCCTGGCGGATCTTTTCTTTGATCAGCCCATAGTCGGCTCTCTCTTCGTCGCTCGAGATTTCCAGAGTATTGACGACCACGTTACGCGCTTCGTCCAGGAATCCGTTTTCGCCGATCGCCGCGAATCCGCGGGTCACGATTTCCGGCGGAGTCTCGACGCGTCCAGTCAGCTTGTTGATGGCAATGATGGGCAGCACGATGCCGTCTTCGCTGATGTGGCGGCGGTCGCGAATAATTAATTCTTCTACAACGTCGCCCTGAGAGTTGGAGTCGATACAGCGGCGTCCGACAGCAACTTTGCCGGCCTTACGCGCGCCGAGTTCGTCGAACTCCAGCACGTCGCCGCTTTCGATCATCATCACCTGGCCAACAGCGCCGTGCATACTCTGCGCCAATTCCGCATGGCGTTTGAGCTGACGGTATTCGCCGTGGATCGGAATGAAGTAGCGCGGCTTCACCAGGTTGATGATCAGCTTGAGTTCTTCCTGACTGGCGTGACCGCTGACGTGAATCGGAGGATTCGAGCCATCGTCATAAATGACGTGTGCTTCGCGCCGGAATAGATGGTCAATCATCCGGTAGATAGCTTTCTCGTTGCCGGGAATGATGCGCGAGGAAAGTACGACGGTATCGCCGGGCTCGATTTTCGCGTGCTTATGGTTATCGACGGCAGCGCGCGAGAGCGCCGACATGGGTTCGCCCTGCGTGCCGGAGATCATGACGCAGACGCGTTCCGGCGCGTACTTCTTGATGTCGCCCGGATGGATCAAAAGACCGTCGGGGACATCGATGTAGCTGAGATCCTGCGCGATTTCCGTGGATTCGTTCATGGAGCGGCCGACAAGTGCGACCTTGCGGCCATGCTCCATCGCCATTTCGATGGCCAGCTTGATGCGATGGATCGACGACGAGAAACAGGAGATGAATAACCGGCGTTCGGTGCGCGCGAAGACCTCGTCAAACTTACGGCGCACGGCACGTTCGCTGGGCGTGTAGCCGGGACGCTCGACGTTGGTCGAGTCCTGGAATAATGCGAGGACGCCCTCTTTGCCGTATTCCGCGAAGCTGTGCAAGTCGAAGAGACGGTTGTCGGTCGGAGTTGGGTCGACCTTGAAATCGCCAGTATGAATAATGATACCGAGCGGGGTGTGGATTGCGAGTGCGACGCAATCGACGAGGGAATGGGTTACCTGGATCGGATGGACGGTGAACGGCCCGATCTTGACGCGGTCTCCGGGGCGAATCTCGATCAGCTTGGCGTCGTCGAGCAGTCCATGCTCTTCGAGTTTGCCCTCAACATAGGCGAGTGTGAATTCGGTGCCGTAGACCGGAACGTTGAGTTCGGCGAGGATCGAGGGCAGTCCACCAATGTGATCCTCATGGCCATGTGTAAGGACAATGGCACGAACATGATCACGGTTCTCGAGGAGATAGGTGATGTCAGGAACGACGATATCGACGCCCAGGAGTTCGGCTTCAGGGAACATCAATCCGGCGTCGATGACAATGATGTCATCGGCCCAGCGGACGGCCATGCAGTTCATCCCGAACTCGCCCAGGCCGCCTAGAGGAACGATATGGAGTTTTCCGGAGGGCATCAAAACACTTGATGCTAGCACAATGAACTGCCTCCTTGCCCTTTGAGAGCGGCATCCAACCAGTAGTTCAGGCGTAAACTGGGAATCGATGGCTCTGTTGAATAAAACGTGGCTGCGCGTAAGGGTCGAAAGTGCCCTGAAGAAGGGACTCACGCAGGCGTATGAGACCGTAAAAGTCGATCCGCAGCATTATTTGCTGCACTTGCAGGTCGCCCACGGACTGCCGGTCACGACTTTTCGAGGGATCTACTCCGTTCCGTTGCCGCAGATTGACGATATCGCTGCGCAAACCGTACGCGCAGGCATGAAGTTGGCAATGGTTGAAGGCGCAGGACTCGGGATTGGCGGAATGCTGACCGTGGTCCCAGACCTTAGCTTCCTGGCAGTGATTACGCTGCGCACGATCCAGAAGCTGAGCCTGCTATATGGATTCGAATACAACACCGACGAAGAGATGGCGGACTTGTGGGTCGCGGCCGCGAGCGCAGCCGGCGTCGATATCAGCCGCGAACTGATGGAAAAACAGGTGGTCAGCAAGTTCGTCCCGAGAGTCATCCAGGCCATGGCGGCACAGGCCAGCAAAGAAGCAGTAGAAAAATGGGCAGGGCGCGTGATTCCGATTCTGAGTTCGGTAATCGGCGCGGGATTGAATTATTTCTTCGTGCGCGCGTGGAGTGAGCGCGCGATCAAGCACTTCCGCGAGAGACACATCGCGCTTCGCGACAAGATGGCAGGCGGCGAGATTCCGTTCGTAGGAGCGCCGCACGAACTTAGTTCGGGAAGCTGACTGCTTCTCCGCAGGAGGGTCGCGTGGAAATTCAAAAATACATCGAGTCAATTCCGTCCAGCCTGGCTAACACGGCTCACGTGAAAACGATTTTCGGCGAACCGGTAGAAGCGCACGGAAGGACGATTATTCCTGTTGCCCGCGTTCAGTATGGATTTGGCGGAGGTTCAGGCGGTGGCTCCATGGGTGCTCGCGCGGAAAGCGAAAGGCAGCGCCAGGGAGAAGGTGGAGGCGGCGGTGGCGGCGTTCTGTGCCTGCCTTTGGGCGTCGTGGAAATTTCTGCGATGGAGACGCGGTTCTTGCCGATTCGGCGCGGCGGCCGCCGGCGCGTGGCGGGAGCGGCGTTTGCTGGATTCCTGCTCGGCTGGCTGTTCTTCCGGCGGTAATCAGAACAAACCGAGTTGAACCGGCTGCGGTTCGGCCGACGCCTGCCCTTCAGGTGTTGTTTTGTCGTTTGTCTCGGATGTCGTAGTGCTTCTCACACGGGGATCCCGCCCTTCTGCCTCGAGGGCATAACGATCGTAGGTCCTGCGATTGTCGATGTTCCGCGTGAAACCATATTTCTCGCGAAGACGGGTCATGAGCTGCCCGATGCGCTTGCGATAAGCAGTCGCAACGAACGCGCTGTTGGCGAACCGCTGCCGATAGTTTTCTAGCAATTCCGGAAACTCCTTTTCAAGGAAGGGCAGAAACACCGCTGCCGAGCAGGGCTTCAGAAATACGGGGTTGGCGAAAATGTAGCTCGCGCCCGCCTGCTTCGCGGTGCGAACCAGGGCTTCCATGTCCGCTGGTTTGTCGGTAATGCCGGGGAGAATTGGAGCCATGCTTACTCCGGTACGAATGCCAGCGCGAGAGAGTGCCGCAATTGCTTCGAGGCGCAGGTCGGGACGCGGCGCGCGGGGCTCGGTCAGACGAGCCAGTTGCGTGTTCAGCGTGGTGATCGTGAGAGTGACGCTGATCTGATTATGCTCGGCAATGCGGCGCAGCAGCATGGTGTCGCGCAGAACCAGGTTGGACTTGCTGATGATGCCGATCTCCAGCCCGCGGTGATTCGCCATCTCGTCGAGAATCGAACGCGTAACTTCATAGCGCCGCTCGGCGGGCTGGTACGGATCGGTCGCGGTGCCGATGGCGATCTCTTCGCCGGACTTTACTTTTTTCAAATCGCGCCGCAGTTGCGATTGCACATGCTGCTTCACGTAAATCCGCCGCTCGAAGGCGAGCGGATCGCGCAACTCCATGAACTCGTGCGTGTAGCGCGCGTAGCAATATTTGCAAGCAAACTCGCATCCGCGATAGGGGTTCACCGTCCAGGTAAACGGCATGCGCGGCACATTGCAGCGATTCAGGATGGAGCGCGTCTCGATGGTCAAATACTCGACATCGTGGCCTTCGCGGATGGACTCACCCGCAGCCGCGAGACGAGCTATGCCTACGAGTTGCGGGCCAAGCGCATTCTGGCGCTGGTCGTCCTGCTCGGATTGAAGAAGAGGTAACGATGCCATGCGTGTTTCCTGAGTTTGGTGCGATTCCCCACGAATCGATGTTCTACTTACTTTCGTTTTTTATTCGCCTATCATAGATGCAGAAAAGGGCGGGCGTCAATGGGGAGGGGGTTAGGTAATAGGAGCCGCGAAAGTTGCACCCCCCTCAGTAGCATTCCTAGCTCGAAGTCACAAGGAGAAGACAAAAAAGAGGGGGGGTGTTTCAGGTTGAGATAGTGAGTGGTATATGCCGTTACCAACAGTAATCGGCTGTACACTCTCAAGCTGACATCGGGCAGTAGAGTCTGAGCGTTTGGAAAGTGGCATAGACCATGAGAAAAGCGGCGCTTCTGGGCGGAATTCTCGGCCTCGTCATCTGCGTGATTGTTTTGAGTCTCTATTGGTTCGGGGTAGCAGGAGTCCTCAGGAGTGCAAATATTGATCTGGGGCTTCTGTTCTGGCCGTCCTCGATCATGCTCGTGGGCGGCTGGCGCAGCACGATCCCCGGCATTATGATCGCGGCGTCCTCAGTGACAATGAATTGCCTGATGTACATGGCACTCGCAATGATCTTCTACGGCTGCGTTCATGTGTTAAAGCGACTCTCAGCAACAAAAGACGCCTAGCTGTTGATATATCGCCTTACACTCACAATCTGCGGCGAGGAGCAAAGGCAGATGCAAAACAGGTTCGTTGATCCTAAGCCCACAATCGCCGAGTTAGAGCAGAAGCCTAAGGAATGCGAAGCCAAGGCCGCGACGGAATCTGAACCGAAAGCAGGTGAACTTCGGGAAGAGGCTAAGAAGTACAAACATTGGATCGCTTTGATTCGCTCCGGTCAGTGGACTGCTTGATTGCTGTTGATAATGTGGCTTTACGGCATTGCTGCCAGCAGCTTCCTGCGAACTTCATCGCGATACAGCACTTCAACCTCAACGATAGAACCGTCCACCACGTCTAGAATGATCATTCCCTGTTGCGGCTCCAAATCAATACTGTTGCGACCAGCGCCATACCCCCTCGGCTTGGGCTTAGTGTAGAAGGTTGAGCAGAAGTCATCTCCGCAATGACACCGACTTACGATGTTGAGGTCGGCTATTTGCTTGGCGAGATGGTCGTGACCAGCGGCGGCAAGCAGCTTTGAGAGTTCGTCAGCCAACTCAGGCAGCGTTTGTTGAAGCGAAAGGGCCATTTGAGGTAGTTAATCACCTCGAAAACGAAGAATGCAAACCCGAGTTCGGGAATTGCTGTTGTGAAATCCCCTTATCGCTCACTATCTCAGGTTGAGATAGCAAGTGGTATCGTCCGTTATCGCCACCAAACTGAAATTGTGGCAATCCCAATATGCTAGGGGTAAAGTTTCCTACGTGAAACGGCACATGTTTGCGTTACTTTTCATTCTTGCACTGGCGCTACCTGTTATAGCAGCGAATCCAGTCGCTTCAGCCCCTAAGCGTGCACACGAGGGAACAGTGTCGGGGGGAATCTACTCGAATGATTTCTTCGGATTCTCTATTGAAGTGCCGTCTGGCTGGAAAGTCGGGGATAACGAGGTGTATAGAAAATTAAACGAAAGGCTAGTCATAGGCAAATGACATCTGAGTGCTGTCTGGATACGTTATCGTCGTTAGTCGATCGCCCGTGTCGGCCTTCCTGGACTCGTCGGAAGTCTCGAACTCGACAACGTGGGCCACTGGGTACAACACGAAGCCTCTGCTGAGGTCAATGACCAGCTGGTGAAGTTCCTGCGGGCGGTAAACCCCGCTTAATTCGCATGGAATCCGCCTTTCAGTTGAATGAGAGCAAAGGCAAGGGCATACGTCGGTACCACTACCGATGCGTCCCCAGGCTTAATATGCCTTGACACGTATATACGTACTGGGGTATACCAAGGAAGTGGAATCTGTCTTTGAAATCATTGCGGAGCCGAACCGCCGAGCGATATTGAGCCTACTGGTTTCGTCACAACAGTCAGTGGGAGAGATCGAGCGTCAACTTCGGATGTCGCAACCGGCCGTATCAAAGCACCTGCGCGTGTTACGCGATGCCGGTTTCGTGGAGTCCACCGTGGACGCGCAGCGCCGTCTCTACCGGCTAAGGCCGGAACGATTTCAAGAAATGGATTCCTGGCTCGCTCAGTTTCGCCGGTTCTGGTCCGCTCATCTGGATGCTCTTGAACGACACCTTGACCGCATGGAGCAATCAACGCCAATGAAAAAGAAGACAAGGGGAAGAGGACGCGGACCAAACCGCGAACGCGCCAAAGGAGAAGCTAAATGAGAATCAAAGTGACCACCCTATACGTGGACGACCAGGACACCGCTCTGCGCTTCTATACCGAAGTGCTGGGTTTCGTGAAGAAAACGGACTTCAGCCAGGGGCCGTATCGCTGGCTCACGGTAGCGCCGGCCGAGGACCCGGACGGCACGGAGCTGCAACTGGCGCTGAACAACAACCCCGCGGCCAAGACATATCAGCAGGCGATCTTTCAACAGAACCAGCCAGCGATCATGTTGTTCACGGATGACATCAAGGGCGACTACGAGCGCATCAAAACCCGCGGCGCCGAGTTCACGATGCCGCCCACCGATGCAACCGGCTCAACCATTGCGATGCTGAAAGACACTTGCGGCAACCTTATTCAGCTAACTCAGCTGATGCGCTGGTAGGAGAAGAAGGTGATCAGTCGCGAGCAGTACACACCGGGTCCGGCCAACGTCGCGCGTGTACGAAAAGATGGAGAGAAGTGGACGCTCATTCTCGTCCGCGAACTGCATCACGCGCCGGAAAAAGTCTGGCAGGCGATCACCGATCCCGCGCATCTGCGCGAGTGGGCGCCCTTCGACGCCGATGGGAACCTGGGTGCAGTGGGAACAGCGGTGAAGCTCACCACGGTGGGAGCGCCCGCGCCGCGTGTTACGGAAACAATCGTGACACGAGCCGATGCTCCCAAGCTGCTCGAGTACAACTGGGGCGACTTCAATATGCGGTGGGAACTCGAAGCGCTTGGTGACGGCACGCGCCTGACGCTGTGGACGAACATCGGTCACCGCTTCATCGCAATGGGTGCTGCCGGGTGGCACATTTGCTTTGATGTTCTGGATCACCTTCTTAGTGGAACTCCGCTCGGACGCATCGTCGGGCCCGAGGCGATGAAGTTCGGCGCTTGGCAGCGATTGAACGCCGAGTACGCCCAGCAGTTCGGTATTGAAATGCCAAACTGCCAGCCCAACACCCCGAAACCTTGAAGTTGCTCTGCGGAATGATCGTGTATGAAGGCGAAGATATGAACAACATGAGTCGCAGTAAAAGAGAGTTGTCAGCAAAACAACGTGAAGAACTCCTCAGCGCATTGAAAGCTCGTTTTGCGAAAAACATGAACCGCCATAAACATCTTGAGTGGGCCGATGTGCTAGCAAAGCTGGAAGCAAACCCTGACAAGCTGTGGTTACTGAATGAAATGGAAAAAACCGGCGGCGAACCCGATGTGGTGAGTCACGATAAGAAGTCGGGCGAATACATTTTTTATGATTGCTCAGCGGAAAGTCCCAAAGACCGCAGAAGCGCTTGTTACGACCGTGAAGCGCTGGACTCAAGAAAAGAAAATAAACCAAAAAACAATGCCCTAGATATGGCCGCTGCCATGGGCGTTGAGCTTTTGACAGAAGAACAATATCGAGAGCTACAGAAACTCGGAGAGTTCGATATTAAGACGTCGAGCTGGGTGAAAACGCCTGCTGCGATCAGAAAACTTGGTGGCGCCCTCTTTTGTGATCGCCGCTACGACACTGTTTTCGTGTATCACAACGGTGCGGAATCCTACTATGCTGCCAGGGGATTTCGCGGCTCGCTAAGGGTGTAGATTTGTGACTTTGAATTTACGTGGGTGGGTGTCTATCTGGGCCACCCAACTCGTCCAAGGGCCGTCCAACCTATTTAGCATAACTTAACTCCGTTGAATTAATGCAGAGTACGATCCTGCATTCCACGCACAAGACCCAGCAAAAACCTGGCTTTCACCGGCTCGATTACGGGCCACCATCTGGAGGTAGAAGATGAAAATCGTAGTGATTGGCGGTAGCGGTCTTATCGGAAGCAAACTCGTGAAGATACTTCGTGAACGCGGCAACGAAGTAGTGGCTGCGTCACCAGCGACAGGCGTCGACACACTCACCGGCAAGGGCCTCGATGAAGCTCTGACGGGCGCGCAGGTTGTGGTGGATGTGTCGAACTCGCCTTCGTTTGAAGACACAGCCGTAATGAAGTTCTTCGAAACCTCAACTCGTAACCTGCTGGCCGCAGAAAAAAAGGCAGGCGTAAAGCATCACGTTGCTCTGTCAATCGTTGGTGCGGACCGCAATCCCGACAGCGGTTACTTGCGCGCGAAGGTCGCACAGGAGAAATTGATTAAGGCCTCGACCATACCCTACACAATTCTTCGCGCGACCCAGTTCTTCGAATTCATCGGCGGTATCGCCGATGCGGGCACCGAGGGCAACACGGTTCGTTTGACGTCCGCCAAACTGCAGCCCATTGCGGCCGATGATGTTGCCGCCGCACTCGCCCCCGTCGTTATGGGGGAGCCGGTCAATGGCGTGATCGAGGTGGCAGGCCCCGAACCACTTCCTCTCGCTGAAATGGCGCAGCGTTGGCTCACCGCAAAGCACGACAAACGGCAAGTCGTCGCCGACGCCAAGGCTCGCTACTTCGGCACGGAGTTGAACGATCGATCTCTCACCCCGGGCGACAACCCGCGCATCGGGAAGATTCGTTTCGAAGAATGGCTCAACCGCGCGGCGGCGTAGAACTTCACCGAAGCGCACAACCAAAAATCGGAACCTCATCTAGCCCCGCCCTTTCGTCAATGAAAGGCGAATAGGACGGGGCACCTTGAGATTTGCCAGATGCATCCGCCTCTCACCTGGTGGAGGCGGAGTAGGACAACTCGACAAAGCCGTTCTTGTACGCAACCACGTTCTTCAAATTCCATTGCTCTTCGGCCAGCGAACCACCGAATAGCCGTAGTCCGTCACCTAAAAGGACAGGAGCCACGGTCAACCGGATTTCGTCCACCAATCCGAGTTCGAGAAAACGCTGGGATAACATAGCTCCGCCCACGAGCCATATATTTCTATATCGCGGCGCGAGTTTCTCGTGAACAAGGGCCTTGAGATCGCCCGAGTAGAACTCGACGCTCTTCCGGGTCGACGGCAATTTCCGTCCGGTCACCACTACAGTCGGCGTCTCGCCATACACCCAGCCAAGTTCGAGCGCGTGTTCATAGGTGCGAGAACCGAGCACATAACAATCGATGGATTTGATGAAGGCTGTGATTTCTTCCTGCGAAATGGAAACGCCGGCTTCGTAGACGCTTCCATTGCCATCCAGCCAGGAGATATTGTTGTCCTTCCTCGCGATGAACCCATCCAGGCTCGAAACGACGTGCAAGGTCACTCTTGATCCGGATGCATTTCCTTCGTTCGACACAATTCCTCCTGACGCTATGCCTCATTCGACAGTAAAGGACCGAAGCGAACCTTGTCATCACGAGCGAGCGAAGGGAGTGAGAGATCTCGATTCCCGAACCGGTCCAATTTGTTTACTGATTGATAACAGCACCCCCTCCCCCTGCCTAGCGGCAAACAAAGGACTTACGAGGTAGTGCGGCTGTACATCAGGCATAACAAAGGACTTAAGTGCTTTCTCTCGCAAAACAAAGGAGTTAGGCGCATCGTTCCCAAAACGAAACGTCACGTTTAGACACGAAAAGCCGTGGCACGAAGCGCCACAGCTCTGAGGAGCATGGTATGGATTGCTTAAGGCTATGTCAATAGAAAATATTTATATCTTTTAGATAACGAAGCTAAGCTGCCCGCCCAGGCCTTGATCTCGGGAAGTGGTTGACCCACACTGACGCAACGGCTGCGGGATCTGCGAATTCTGAGCAGCGCTACGCACTAAGTTTCTTGTCTTGATCGTCTCTCAAGACGGCAAGTTCCGCCTGCAGTTCATCCTGGATCCGCTCAAAGTGCATTCTCGTGGATGAAGAAATAGTTCTGCTTTCCAGCAGCGCCATTACCGCCAGAAGTGTTTGAGCGAGATCATCGATTCTGCTACTCACAGCAACTCCGCGCGCGAAACTGCCCGATACTACCGCATATCCAGATGTCTTTGTTGTTACAAATTGTCACGTCTCTGGACGAAGAGGGCTGGCTAATCCGGCGTCGCCAGCCCAGATAATGTTCGCGGGTTGGTTGTGTGTTGAGCCTACGAAAAAGAGGTGCGGGCAGGTGAGTTCAGGCCGCCAGTTTCTGGCCCAGAAATTCCTTGGCTTTGGCAATCTCCGCGTCCCACTTGCTCAATTGTTCCGGAGTAAGGAAATTAACCAATCGCGCACGAAGACCCTCGCGATTGGCCTGAACCTTTTGGACTATGTCAGCCCTGGAGGCATTAGGATTATCGTGCAAGTACCCCTGCACCTTCTCTCGAGCCTCGAGCATGAACGCATGTAGTTTCTCTTTCTGTTCATCCGACAGATTTAATGAGGAACCAAATCGCTTCAGTTCGTCTCCTACCTGGGTGCGTTGTTCCGGAGTTAGAGGCATTCTTTGTAATCTCTCCTTGGCATTGATGTAGTGTGTTGGAGAGATTGATTCTTTGCCGCGCTAGGAAGTTGGCTCGCGTTGGCCGGGGTGTTGCTGGTTCGGTGCTGTCCTGGAACGTTGCTTATTGGCCCTGTCTGATTGGATGACCATGTCGGCTTCTCTCCTTCTAGCTCTGAGCGTTCCAAGAGGCTCCGGACCCGACACGGTCATCCAATCAGGCCAGGATGGGATGCGCTCAAATCGGTGTGGTTCCCACATCTGCTAAGAGAAGGCAGATGTGGGTCAGCACAATCTTACTTAGTCGTTCACTTTGTAGTTGCGCCGGCTTGAGCAGGTACTGTTGGCGCGGCCTGGGTCACACTCTGCGGATCCGTCACACCATATTTTGGCTCCGATAGCGAGTTCAGATTCTCGCCCTTCCAGCGCATGGCACGATAGATGCGATTTCGCCCGCTCGGGTGATCGTAGAAGATCCACTCTTCCACCGGACCGGGGCTCATCTTGCGATATTCGCCAAGATGGATCGCAGCGCGAGCGAATCCGTCGGGCTGGCGGCTGGCGTTTAGGCCATACATGTCCGCTTCCGTCTCAGCCGTGCGCGTCCACGTGTTGAAGATAGGAGTCAGGACGAATCCGAAAATCGAGATGATGAGTATTGCCAGCGGAAGCACTGCTGTGTCGCCTACGCCACGAATCTGCCACTTTTCGCCCCAGCGCTTCAGGCTCCAATCCAGAGACCAGTAGAGAAGCGCGAAAAACAAGGTGTAGATAACCGAGAAGAACAGGATGTCTTTGTAAATATGGTTCAGGACATAGTGTCCCATCTCATGACCCATCACGGCCTGAATTTCCTGTGGCGTTGCGCGTTTGAGCAGGTTGTCGTTCAGGGTGATACGCATGGTCTTGCCGAAGCCGCTGACATTGGCGCTCATGCGTGTGCTTTGCTTCGAAGCATCAATGGTCCACACGTCGTGCGCCGGGATGCCGTTGGCGTGCGCCATCGCCAGAATCGGTTTCGTAATGGCAGGATTGTCGAGTAGCTTGGGTGTATTGAAGATAGGTTGCAGGAATACAGGGCCGATGAGCATCAGGATAACCGTAAAGATGACGGTCACACCGGCGCCCCAGATCCACCAGGTTCGCGGCAGTCTGCGTACCAACCCGAAGAGGATCGTAAGGGCAATCGCACCCATCACCAAGCCAACCAGCAGTCCCTTGCCCTGATCGCCCATCCAACCGCCGAAGGTTTGTGTGGCGAGACCGTATGTTTTCTCGCGAGTGAAGCCTTCGTACACGGCGAGCGGTAAGCCAAGGATGGTGGTGAGGACCAGGTACTCGGTCCAGTAGATCGCCGTTTGCAGCGGCTTGAATCGCGTGATGCGCTCGGCGAGATTGCGCATCGCCGCCGACCAGCGCAGGTTCAGCAGGATCAAGGCGATCACGGCGCCGTATAGGAAATCCCAAAGAATGAGCCAATAGCCGCCTTCGAAATAGGCATCGGAGCGAGCGCGGGCAGCGGCGGGCATCTCCGCCAGATACGCATCAGTGGCAGCCTCGGCGTTGAAGTTGGGCGAGGGCTGGGCAGCGGCGGGCACAGGCAGTGTGTCCGGCATCCTCGTATCGGCGGTTGCCTGCTGTGCGACAGCGGAGGCGCAGGCGAAAGCAATTAAAAACACTACGCACACGACAAAGGGTCGTAGACGGGAGATCATGAGGACCTTTCTTTTTGGGAGATGCTGGGCTGGGAGTATATACGCGCACCGGGTGCGAACAGTGCTGAAGATGATTTGTACCCGCAAGGACAGTGTCGTTTTAGTTCCCCTAAGTACTAAAGTCACCCTGTGCTCTAAGGTTAAGACGCCTAAAATCGCTCCTGCTTAACAGCCTTAACAGGAAGATATGACGTATTGGCTTATTCCCGCATGTCTGTTTCTCTACTACGCCATCGTGTGGCTGGCGGTAGGACGAGACCCGAAGCCGGGGCCACTGGTGCCGAGATACGACGCCCCAGAGGGACTTTCGCCGGCGGCGGTTCGCTACATCATGACCTCGGGTAGCGATCGGAAGACTCTGATCGCTGTGCTGCTTTCGCTGGCAGCGAAGAAGTGTATCGAACTCCGTCCGGAAGGGTCCAGCTACGTCGCGACTCGTTTGGCCGGCAGCGCGCCTGACGCCCTGGCGCCGGAAGAGAAGCTGGCCTTTAACTTTCTATTCGATCCCGGGACACGACAGAAGCTGAAGCAGCTTGGATTGCAGCTCTCGGACGCGGAACCCTCCGCAGAATTGGACAAACGGGCAAACATCCAACCGTTCGACAAGGGAAACTCGGCGCTGGTAAGCGCGATTCAGCAAACACTCTGTTCGCAGTATCGTGGGAAGTATTTCAAGAGCAATCTGGGATATATCGCGCTGGGCGTGTTAGGGAGTGCTGCCATGATTGCGAAAATCGCGGCAGGAGCGGGCGGCTCCGATTTGATTTGGTTGTCGATGGAATTCCTGTTTGCCGGCGTCATCTGTTCGGCGCTGGTGATGGTCAATCTCGTTCCGGGCGTTCGCGATATTCTCGCGGGCCGGATGAGCGCGGTGAATGCTGCGTGGTTCCTGCTTGGCCTGGTGGTGATCTCGTGCTTGCTCGCGGGATTCGGATTCGCAGTGCTGCAGCATTCCAACGCTGATTATGTGGAACTACTCGCCAGCCTGCTGCCGATCCATGCGATCTGGGCGCATCTGGTGAAGGCGCCGACGCTGCAAGGGCGCCGCACCATGGATGACATTCTGGGCTTCCGTGAATTTCTGCAGGCGGCAGAGCAAGATCGACTCGACAAACTCAACCATCCTGATCTCACTCCGCAGTATCTGAATGCATGTTTGCCGTACGCGGTCGCGCTCGATGTGAAAGAAGCCTGGGGCGATGCAGCGTCTGATCGTCTATTTCAGAGCGTTGTGCCGGCGAGATAGGGAAGTCTCGCAGCGAGGGCCTGGCCTGAGCGGAATCGAAGGCTCGGCTGTGCCAAGCAACAAATCTAGATTTGGGCCGAAGTGAACTCAACGAGTTTGTTGAGTTTTGTTTGCGCAGCGCCAGAGTCGATCGAATCCGCCGCGGCGGGAAGACCGTCCATGATCGAATCGGCGCGGCCGGCTGCCACTAGCGCTGCGGCCGCATTCAGCAGCACCACATCACGCTTGGGGGACTTCTCGCCGGAGAGAATCGCACGGATGATGGCAGCATTCGCAGTCGCGTCACCTCCGGCAAGCGATTCCATCGGCGCGCGTTTCATTCCGAACAGCTCGGGCATCACTTCGTACTTTCGTACAGTACCATCGCGGACTTCCGCAACTTTCGTCGCTCCAGTGATGGTGATCTCGTCAAGGCCGTCCATTCCATGCACGACGAGGGCCCGCCGCAGCCCCAGCAGTCGCAAGGCCTCCGCAACCTTCTCGACAAGATCACTGGAGTAGACACCCACAACTTGCGCCGACGCATGGGCTGGATTGGTTAGTGGACCGAGCAGGTTGAACACGGTGCGCAGGCGCAGTTCGCGGCGGGCGGGCTGAACGTATTTCATCGCGGAATGCATTGCGGGCGCGAAGAGAAAGGCGATGCCGACCTGATCGAGACAGGCCGCGACGCGATCAGGCGGCAGATCGATCTTGACGCCGAGCGCTTCGACCACATCGGCCGATCCGCACTTGGAGGTCACGCTGCGATTGCCATGCTTGGCGACCCGCACTCCCGCGCCAGCGAGCGTGAGCGCTGTTGCGGTGGAAATATTGAAAGTACCGCTGGCATCGCCGCCAGTCCCGCAGGTGTCGACCAGGGCATCGCGCTCAGTGCCACTCACGTCGAGCGCCGAGTTGCGCGTGAGTTCCAGAGGCGTGGCCGCGGCGCGAATGGCTTCGGCGAAACCAACAATCTCTTCGACGGTCTCGCCCTTCATGTGCAGGGCAACGAGAAGGGCACCGATCTGCGCATCGGTAGCGCCGCCGGAAAGGATCTCGCTCATGACGGCGCGAGCTTCGTCGCGACTGAGCGAATGGCGATGGTTCGCGACCTGATGTAGGGCTTCGAGGATCACTGGGAGCAATGGTAATTGGGTAATTTGTAATTTGGTAATTGAAAATCGGGGTTTCGCGTGGGCGCGAAAATGCTCGGCTGAATTCGAAAGAACGACATGGTGTTCTTGTAGCGGGATAGGGTTCCCTCGACTCGGGCATTCGCCCTCGCTCGGGATGACAGGCGAATAATTGCTGCGTCGGAAAAACGAGTCTTCTCAGCGAGCCAGGATCCAGATCCCTCGCGAGTTTCGGTCGCTCGTGATGACAAACGCTAGTCCGTGGAGAGTTGTTCGCCGAATTTCTCACGGAAGTGCTCGCGCCAGTTTGCGGATAAATTAGCGCTGCCCAAGGCGCGTTGCAGAAGTTCCGAAGGAACGCTCTTGGCAATCATCAGCTGATTGGCCTCTGCGATGGTGATTTGATCGACGCCAGAGGGAATCACTCGTATTTCATCACCGGCTTCGAGTTCGCCTTCTTGCGCAACCGAGAAATAGAAACCGGAGCGGCCGCTCTCGAGAAATTCCTTCAAAATTCGGTTCGTCCCAAACTTGATGCCAAGCTTGAAACAGGGAGTTCGTGGCTGGGTCACGGTGAGCAGTACTGAACCGATCGCCACCTGATCGCCAACGTGTAGCGTGTCTTCGCGCAGGCCCTCGACGGTGAGGTTCTCGCCGAAAGCTCCCCACTGCCATGGGAAATCCGGGTAACGCTCGCGCCAGAACTCGTAATGTTCAATCGGATAGCCGTAGACGGCCTTATTTACGCCGCCGTGAACGTTCAGGTCGGCCTGGCGGTCGCCATCGAGATTCACCTTGGCCACGTGCACAGGTCCAGCGACTGGATCTTTATAGATGGCCGTGCTCACGGCTTCGCCAGTTACGTGCACCAGTCGTGGGCGCCCGACATTGACAGAGATCAGCTTCATTTTTTCGATCCGTGGCGAATTGGATGGCCGAACTCTTACTTGCGATGAAATTTCGTCAGACGATTGCCCCGGCTCGCAGCGCTCCTATACAATCACGGGTTTCCGTCTCTGCTGCGGCCGAGCAAGTAATCACCGGAATGAATTCATGAAAATACACGAGTATCAGGCAAAATCGATCCTGTCGAAGTATGGCGTAGCGATTCCCCGCGGTGAGGTAGCCAGCAGCCGAGAAGAGGCTGAAGCCGTCGCCAAGAAGCTGTTTTCTGAGGGTGCCACCGGAGTTGTGGTGAAGGCGCAGATCCACGCCGGCGGCCGCGGCAAGGGCGGCGGCGTGAAGATCGCCAAGTCGGTCGAAGAGGCGGGAGAACTCGCCTCCAAAATGCTGGGTATGAAGCTGGTGACCCATCAGACTGGCCCTGAAGGCCGCATCGTTCGGCGGCTCCTGGTCGAGGAGACGTTGCCGATCGCTCGCGAACTGTATCTCGGTATGCTGCTGGATCGCGCCGAGGCGAAGCTGGTGATCATGGCCTCGGCTGCCGGCGGGATGGAGATCGAGCAGGTTGCTGAGGAGAATCCCGACGCGATCCTGAAGGAGTACATCGACGGCAGCACTGGCCTGGCGCAGTTTCAGGCGCGAAAAATCGGCTACTGGCTGGGGCTGAAGTCGGGCGAAGTGAATCAGTTGGTCGCTCTGCTGAATGGGCTATACAAAGCTTATGTCGAGACGGACGCCTCGCTGATCGAGATCAATCCGCTGATCGTTACCAACGACGGCCGCGTGTTCGCGCTCGACGCCAAAGTGAATTTCGACGACAACGCGCTGATGCGGCACAAAGAGCTTCGCGAACTGCGCGACATCAGCGAAGAAGATCCGCTGGAAGTGGAAGCGTCGAAATACGGGCTCAATTACATTAAGCTCGACGGCAACGTTGGCTGCATGGTGAATGGGGCTGGGCTGGCGATGGCGACTATGGACATCATCCAGTTTGCGGGCGGCATGCCGGCGAATTTCCTCGACGTGGGCGGCGGCGCCAATGAAGAACAAGTGACGCACGCGTTCGAAATCCTGCTGAGCGACAAGAATGTGCGGGCGGTGCTGATCAATATTTTTGGTGGCATTCTGCGCGTGGACACGCTGGCCAACGGCGTAGTCGCAGCGGCGAAGAAGACGAATATCCCTCTGCCAATCGTTTTGCGTCTGGAAGGTACAAATGTTGAGCAAGGCCGCGAGATTTTGAAGAATTCGGGGTTGAACTTCATAGTGGCCGATACGATGAAGGACGCCGCGGAGAAGGTCGTAGCAGCCGCGAAGGGCGCATAAGGTGGGTACTTCACAGCAACAATACGCGGAGCTTGAGGCCGAGCTGGAAATTCTTGGTGGAATTTCTGGCCGGTTCGAGGCGGGATCGCCCGAAGAAGTAACGGTACGACGGGCTGCGATCGCTCTATTTTTCGTAATGATGCATCACGGCGACAGCTTCGAAGCGTACCTGGGAAATTTCGATCAGAAGCTGACGCCGGAACAATTGGCGCGCCTGAAGGAAATGGGGTTGGAGACGGACTCATGAGCATTTTGGTTGATAAGAACACGAAGGTCCTGGTGCAGGGACTCACCGGCAAAGAGGGTACCTTTCACGCGAAGGCTTGCGCCGCATACGGAACGAAGATCGTGGGTGGGGTGACGCCGGGCAAGGGCGGCACCACGCACGAGGGCTTCCCGGTGTTCAACACCGTGCAGGAAGCTGTCGACAAGACGGGCGCGGATGCGTCGATGATCTTTGTGCCTCCGGCGTTTGCCGCGGATGCAGTCATGGAAGCCGCGGATGCCGAGATCGAACTGATCGTCTGCATTACCGAAGGAGTGCCGGCGCTGGATATGCTGCGCGTGTGGAACTATCTGCAGGATCGACGCTCACGCCTGATCGGACCGAATTGCCCGGGCATCATCTCGCCGGGAAAGTGCAAGATCGGTATTATGCCGGGCCACATCCATCGTGAAGGGAACGTAGGTATCGTTTCGCGCTCAGGGACGCTGACCTACGAAGCCGTGTACCAGCTATCGCAGCTCGGCATTGGGCAGTCGACGGCGATCGGAATTGGCGGCGATCCGATCATCGGAACCAACTTCGTCGACGCGCTCGAATTGTTCAACAAAGATCCGCAAACGGAAGCGATTGTCATGATCGGCGAAATTGGCGGCAACGCCGAGGAGACTGCGGCGGAGTACATCAAGATGCATGTGAAGAAACCGGTGGTGTCGTTCATCGCCGGACAGACAGCGCCTCCGGGACGCCGCATGGGTCACGCTGGAGCGATCATCTCCGGCGGGCATGGCACTGCGGCCGAAAAGGTGAAAGCGCTGGAGGCGGCAGGGATTCGCGTGGCCAACACGCCAGCCGTGATTGGCGAACTCGTGGCGCAAGCGCTGGGTGCGGCCGCGAAAGCTTAGTAGTGCGCGGTTTTGGCCGCGATCTCATAGTGAAGACAAGGAATCATGAAGACTCTCGAACGTACATTGGCAATCATTAAACCGGACGCAGTCGCGCGGCAGGCCGCTGGCGACATCATCCACATGATCGAAAGCAAAGGCTTTCGCATCATCGGCGCGAGGATGCTGCACATCACCAAGTCGCAGGCAGAAGGCTTCTACGCGGTCCATGCCGGCAAACCGTTCTTCGGTTCACTGACGGATTTCATGTGCACAGGTCCGATTCTCGTGCTGGCCCTGGAAAAGGACAACGCGATTAAGGATTGGCGCGATCTGATGGGCGCTACCAATCCGGCAAACGCCGCCGAAGGAACCATCCGCAAGAAGTGGGCTTCGAGCATTGAGAAGAATGCGGTGCACGGCTCGGATGCCGAGGACACCGCGCGCTTTGAGCTGAGTTACTACTTCGCGGGATACGAACTAGCGAAGTAACTCTTCTTCCCCACCCACGCCAACGGATGGCGAGGGTGGGGCACCCAATCATCTTCATCTCCCAAGTTTTGAGAACGGAATCATGCCGCACATTCAAATCACGTTATTGAAGGGCCGCAGCATCGAAGTAAAGCGCAAGATCGTGTCGCGGATTACAGCGGTGATCGAGGAAGAAGCGGGAACGGCGAAAGAAGGAATCTCGATTTCATTCGTCGAAGTCGATCGCGAAAGCTATGCCAGAGGCGGCGTGCTGATCGCGGATAAGAAATAATGTAGCTAGGATTTCTCCTCGTTGCTCCGGGCCAGTACTTCTATGTTCTCTCGAACGCCTTGGGCCTGCCTCATTAATGCTTGGATTTTAAGAATTGTAAGCTTGGTCTGATCGCCAGAACCTCGCGACAAGTTTGAAATCACAGCTCGCTGCACTTGGCCTACTGAGCCGGAATTCACCAACTGCACTCCCATCATTTGCAGTTCCGAAATTGCCGCAGCTCGTTCTTCCTCAGGTATAGCCTCGGTTGAGTTACTTCTAAAAATCAGGTATCGGTAGCCGAGCTTTTCGAGAGCCAGCGCAAGGTGCTGAATTATGTCAGGCGCATCCTTTCCCCTCAAATTCTTTGGGACCCGGACGCTGATCCAACTCTTTCGACCACGTGTCGCAGGGAACTCTATCGGCTCCGCGTTGAATGGGTCGTAGTAAACGTATGCCTCCTCCCGGCCCACAATGTTGATTTTCACTGAGAAGTTGGGGAATTCAACAATTCTTCGCACCGGTCTGAGTACTCCGTGGGTCACAATTCCAAGTAGCAGAATTGTTAGAGGCGCACATACAAAGACAAGCACTTGGAGCGACTCATCTGCACGAATATTGTTGAAAATGTAGGAGAACATACCGGTACCCGTTGCTTCATCATGCAATGAAATCGCTGCGGGTGCGAGGTTACTTTTGGGTTGTCCGTCGCGATTGATCGAGAGTCTGTTCGGATCAAACGGACTCAGCGAGAGTTCTCGTTTCGGAACGAAAACCAGGGCAAACTACTCTACCGGCTGATACAAATCCCCTTGCTGGCGTTCCGCAATCAAGGACAGCTTCTTTGCCGCAAGTTCCTGAAAGTGGCGCGAGTCGCGATGCGCCTGCAGCGCAACGTCGTCGTCGTATTGCTCATAAATGAAGAACCGCCGCGGATCATTGCGATGCGTGTGCACCTGATAGAGACGGCAGCCGGGTTCCTTGCGCGAGTCAGCCTGCAGCTTGCGAAACAGTTCGGCTACTTCAGGTTCTTTGTCTTGCTTCGCGATCCACGTCACTGCGAGTACGACCATCTGGTTGCTCCTGTGCGCGCGTTAGCGGCGCGCTGCGGCCTTCTTCGGACGCGCTGCTTGCTTGGTCTGCAGGATAGGCAGCGCCGACTCGAAGCCTTCGCCGAGCATGGTCTGATCGCGATCGGGACCGGTTGAAACCATGCCGATCTTGGCTCCAGTTTCCTTGGCAAGAAAAGCGAGATAAGACTTCGCCTTCGCAGGCAGCTTATCGTAGCTGCTGATGCCCGAGGTTGGCTTTTGCCAGCCAGGCAGCGTCTGATAGATCGGCTCGATCTTGTCGTAACCGCACGCCTGCGCGGGAATCTCCGCAGTTTTCTTGCCGTTGATTTTGTAGCCAACGCAAACTGGGATCTCCGCCAGATCGTCGAGCACGTCCATCTTGGTGACCACCAGCCACTCGATTCCATTGATCATCGAGGAATAGCGGAGTAGCGGCAGGTCGAGCCAGCCGCAACGGCGCGGACGTCCAGTAACGGCGCCAAACTCAGCGCCTTTGCGGCGCAATTCTTCGCCCACCTTGTCATTCAACTCGGTGGGGAAGGGCCCTTCGCCAACACGAGTGCAGTAGGCCTTGGTCACGCCAATCACGGTGTCCATCGAGGTCGGAGGAACGCCCGTTCCAGTAGCAGCGCCGCCGGAAGTCGCGCTGGACGACGTCACAAACGGATAGGTGCCGTGGTCGATATCGAGCATCGTTCCTTGCGCGCCTTCGAACATCACCGACTCACCAGCAGCAAGAGCCTTGTTCAGAAGAGAAGCAGTGTCGGCGACGAAGGGCTTGATCTCCTCGGCAGCGCGAACGTACTCACGATAGATCTCGGCGGCATCGAGCGGCTCTGAGTTGAACAGTGCATGCACGATGGTGTTCTTCTCGCGGCAGGCATTCTCGATGTGCGTCTTCATCAATTCGAGATCGAGCACGTCCGCGACGCGCAATCCGCGGCGTCCCATCTTGTCTTCATAGGCTGGGCCAATGCCGCGCGAGGTCGTGCCGATCTTGACGCGTCCGGGAGCATTTTCCGAGGCGAGCTCGATCATGCGGTGATAGGGAAGGATCACCTGGGCGCGATTGCTGACGAAGAGATTGCCGTCGACCTTTACGCCTGCATCGCGCAGCGCCTTCACTTCCTTGAGCAGGGCGAAAGGATCGAGGACAACGCCGTTGCCGATGACGGCACGGCAGCCCGGGCGAAGAATGCCGCAGGGCACAAGCTGAAGAATGAACTTACGGCCGGCGATGGTGACGGTGTGGCCGGCGTTGTGCCCGCCAGCATATCGTGCAACGACCGTAAAATGCTCGGAAAGGTAATCGACGATCTTTCCTTTTCCCTCGTCGCCCCATTGGGCGCCGACAACGATGGCAGTTTTGCCCCGGTTCAAAAGCGTCTCCTTGGCGTGGTCAGTAACGTAGGCGCGAAGAGGGATGTGGTTCTTCTTCCCATGTCTGCCAAAAACAGGCAGATATGGGGCACCAACGCTCAAACGTCTGACGACGGACAGCACACACTCCTTGCCCGCCTGTCTTTTAGCGCACCTTTTTCAGGGAAATGGCGAACGAGGGGTGTAACAACAAATTTTACATTGCGGACGTGCGTAGGGCAATCGAAGGTGTGAGTAGGGCGTATGAGTTTTTCTGATTGGCCTTTCCCACCCACGACCCAAAAGAAGGGTCGAGGGTGGGGCACCCGAGTGCGTTGTAAACTCAAGCTATGCCTGAACTTCCTGAGGTAGAGACGATTGCGCGCGGACTGGCGAAGCGCGTGACGGGCGACGTGATCGAATCTGTTTGGATTGGCGAGCGCAAGCAGCCGCTGCTGTCGTCCGCGCGTGAAATTGCCGCCACGCTCGAGGGCTCGCGGCTGGCGAAAATACGGCGCATCGGAAAACATATTGCCATCGATCTCGAACGCGATGGACGCAAACGAGCGCCGGAGCACGCTCAGTGGATTGTGCATCTGGGAATGACGGGAAAGGTGATCGTTGCGGAATCTGATCAGCAAATCGAGAAGCATACGCACCTGATTGCAAAGCTGGCCTCGGGCAGGGAGCTGCGCTACGTCGATCCGCGAATGTTTGGGAAGTTGAAGGTGGTGCGCGAGGCGTTCAAGGCACCGGGCCAAGAGCCGCTGGAGATCAGCTTCGAGGATTTCGCGAAGCTCTTTCGTGGACGGAAAACGCCGATCAAGAGCGCGCTGCTGAATCAGAAATTGCTGAGCGGCGTGGGAAATATTTATGCGGATGAATCGCTGGCGCGGGCGGGCATTCGTCCAAAACGCCGGGCTGCTGCGGTGACTCGCGCGGAGTTGCGCAAGCTCTACGATGCGCTGTTGCAGGTCCTTCATGAGGCGATTGCGGCTGGAGGATCGTCGATCAATGACTACGTCGACTCCGACGGCAACGAAGGCTTCTTCCAGATACAGCATCGCGTTTACGGGCGAGAAGGGGAGCCCTGCCTGACTTGCAAGACTCCTATCAAGCGGATCGTGATCTCGGGAAGAAGCGCGCACTACTGCTCGAAATGCCAGAAATAGATCGGGTAATCGGGTAACTTGTAATCGGGTAATCGAACATCCCACCCACGACCCAAAAGAACGGGTCGAGGGTGGGGCACCCGATACTTCGTTCCGTTCTACTCTCCTGCGATCGCCGGCAGACTCGCTGCGGCGATTGACTGTCCCACACGCCGGCTCTTTTCATCTGGAAGCGCGATCGAAATCGCGGAAGCCAACTCCGGAAATTCCGCTCGCAACACTTCGTGCGCTTTGTTCAGGATGATGTCGCCGCCAGGGCCCGTGGTCACGCGGCCCAGAATCAGAACGTGCTTTAGATCATAGAAATCGGCATAGTGCGCCACGCCGTAGCCGACGTAAGTGCCGATGGTCTCGTAGATATTCGCAGCCAGTGGATCCTCTGCGGCCATTTTCTTTTGGAGAGTCACAAGGCGCTCGGGAAGACCCATGCCGTCGGGGAAGTGCATCCCGGCGCTTACGGCAACGCGGTTCGTCGCTTGCTGCGAGAAATATTGCGCGCCACAGCAGTCGCCTGACCATTCGTCCGGCGGGCCGTTCGGGCGATAGTCGATAGGAGCGAACGCCAGTTCGTTCAACCAACTGGTGATGTTGCCGTCGCGATTCACGTAGCCGACGGCTTCACTCGATCCCAGAGCAACGCCCAGCACCGGGTTCTCGCCAATCGACATGGAGCCGGCGAGCGCGGTCACTTCACCGTCGTTTACGACTTCCATGGGCACGCCCAGCTCTTTGCGAATGCGCAGGAAGAGCGGAGCGATCTTCTCGGCAAAATCTTTCGGGGAGATGCCACGATAAAGTGATCCCACGCGCACGCGGTTGTTGATATACACGCCGGCGGCGCTTCCGCCCACGGCATCTAGGTGCGGCAGATGCGAAGCAGCGCGACGGATCGAATCCATAATGCCTTGATACTGGTACTCCGGATCGGTAGCAGTCTTCGGGTCCCACACAATCTCTTCGCTGAACACCGCCTCGCCATCAATGACAGCACTGGCCTTGCGATCGCTGGCGCCGAGATCGAAGCCGACGCGGCAGCCCTTCAGATGACGGCCCAACGGGACCGTCGCTTCTTTGGCCTGCGGAACCGATTCCGCGCTGGTGACCTCCACTTCAAACGTACGCTCGTAAACGGTGGTCATGAAGTCGAAGTCGAACTTGCGCGGGCCGCGCGCCGAATACACAGACTTGATGTGCTGACCGATTTCGACAGGGCCGCCAATGTAGAGCTTCCATCCACCGCGCTGCCATAGCAGGAACTTCACGATGCGCTCAACGTACAAAAGCGTCGCTTCGAGGTGACCGGCCTTTGGTGGAACGATACAGGTATCGAAACTCGAGATGGAACCGTCTGAGCGTTCAAGCGCGAGTCGGAGGGGAACTGGGCTGTTGTGCTTGGCAAGTTCACGATAAGCGCGATTGAAGAGAGATGCCGGTAAGAATTCAGTATCGAGTGGTGCAATAACTTTCGGACGAATTTCGATTCCAGCTAGTTGTAAGCTCATGATTCCTCATTAAGAAAACGGCGTATGAAGTCACGCTGAAAGGTGCAGGCAAAAAGCCCACCCTTGTCCCGGCAAGGGTGGGGCACCCATGACGATGCGGAGCGCTCAAGTGCTATAGAGCAGTTGAGTCGCTGGAATTGTGCCTGATTTCGGGCTGAGTTCGCAAATTTGTTTTAAAACTCAGGCCGGCGAGGTCACTGGAGCTTTACGCGAGCGCAGAAAGGGCAGCCGTGCTGCGCCGAACAAGCCTCCATCGCCGCCTAGTAAAGCGCGTGTGATGATCGTCCGCTTCGACTTGGGGGATGGAACGTACGAGACGCCTGCCGAGGCGCCTTTGGCGTCGTCAACACCCGCCGGCGCCGTAGCTGCGTAGACCATGGAACGCTTGCGCACTTCTTCGAACATGGCGGGCGCGAATGCATCCCAGGAGTTGGAAACACCGCCGCCGAGAACGTACATCTGCACGTTGAAGGCGTTCACGATATCACCAAGAACGATGCCCAGTGCCCATCCCACCTTGCGGAAAATCTCCTGAGCCGGTTTGTCTCCCTGGAGAGCGAGACCATAGATGGACTTGGCGGTAAATTCCACATTCTTGAATGCTCCGATTCCGGCAGCCAGATCCTTCAGTTCCTGCGCATCTCCGGCGGCAATGGCTTCCCGAGCCATGCGAAGAATGGCAGTTGCGGAAGCGTATTGCTCCACGCAGCCGTTGTTACCGCAGGGACATTTGGGCCCATCTGGATGAACGGTGATATGGCCAAGTTCGCCAGCCATTCCGGTCATCCCCTCCCAGACGTCGCCGCGCATCACCAGGCCGCCACCCACGCCGGTACCCAGCGTCAGGATGCACATGTCCTGAACGTTACGCCCCGCTCCCAACCAGTGCTCCCCGAGAGCCGCGGCATTGGCATCGTTTTCCAGGATGACGGGAGCATTCAAGCGGCGCTCAATTTCTTCCTTCACGGGATAGTCACGCCAGTCCGGCAGATTCGGAGATTTGCGAACCATCCCTGTGTCCTGGTCAATGATTCCGGGGACGCCGAGCCCAACACCAACGAGATCACCTTTGCCACTCAAGCGCATGGACACGCTCTTGATGGCGTCGCTCATTTCCTGAATCACGAAGTCACGCCCGCGGGAGACTTGGGTGCCGGTTTCCAGCTTTTCGAGCAGCTTCCCATCAGCGTCGACTGCGGCGATGCGCAGGTTGGTACCGCCGAGATCAACTCCAATTGCGAATGAGGACATATAACGTTGCTCCTCTAAAAGGATTCGTGTCGTTGGGGGCAACGACGAAGATGTTTTCGTACGGCAGTAAAGATGTTGCGAATGTTCCAGCTATCTACGGAAGAAAAGAAGCTGGCACGACGTGAGCATATCGATTGTAGACTACCGGACTGCCGCGCTCGACATAACCTTCTTCATGGCACTCACGAACAGCTCGTTCTGCTCTGGAGTACCGATGGTCACCCGAATCGCTGTGGGAGCGCTCCAATTGCCTGTCATGGGACGGACAATTACGCCTTCCGCTTCCAGTCGCTTCGCAAAGGGAGAGGCTGGCTCGTCGAGGTCGATGTAGAGGAAATTCGTCCACGTCGGAAGCGCCTTCAATCCCAGGTCGGCGAGCTTGCGCGTGAGGTACTCGGCACCCTTGCAATTGTTCTCTACCGTTTTCTGGACGTGTGCCGCATCGCGCAATCCGGCGAGCGCCCCTGCTTCGGCAACACTGGACACAGAGAACACGGTCTTCACACGCATGAAGTATTGAATCAGCTCGGCTGGCGCGATGGCATAGCCGACGCGCGCGGCCGCGAGTCCCTGTGCTTTGGAGAACGTGCGAAGAACCACTACCTTGCGTCCCTCGCGTACGTAGTCAAAAGAGTGCGAATACTCAACTCCGCGCCGACTGGCGAATGCTTCCGCAAACTCGGCATAGGCTTCATCGAGGACAACTAGAACGTGATCGGGAACTCGATCGAGGAAGCGGTCGAGATCTGCGGGGGAAAGCAGAGATCCCGTTGGATTGTTGGGATTCGCGATCAGGATGGCGCGCGTGCTCGGATTGATGGCGGCGAGAATTCCATCGAGATCGAAGCCGTTTTCTTTGCACGGGACACGAAGGAGATCGGCGCCCACCGCCATGCAGACGATGGGATACACGATGAAAGAGCGGTCCGCGGTGATGGCGTTCATGCCCGGAGCGAGAATGCTGCGCGCAACGATGTGCAGCATCTGGCTGGAGCCGCAAGTGACGAGAATGTTCTTGGGATCGACTCCATGGCGCTCGGCAAGCGCCGCACGTAAATCGGAGTTGTCGACATCCGGATACCAGTTCACCTGGGTGGCAGCCACACGCATCGCGTCGACTGCAAGAGGCGACGGTCCGAATGGATTCTCGTTGGACGCCATCTTGATGCAGCGCACGCCGGTCTCGGCTTCTGCCTGGCGCGGCGAACGGCCGGGCACATAGTTCGGCATAGCGCGCACGTGATCGAGAATCAAATCGTCGAATCTGCTCATCGTTTTTTGCGAGGCCGATCTGGGCCTGGCCTCCTGCGATCTTTCTTGGGAAATGGGCGATCCGGGCGCTTCGCAGATGGACGGGCCTTAGCGACTGGCGGAGCCTCCCGCTTGGCGCGGCCCGTGGCAGCGGCGCGGAGGCGGGAAACTTCGGCGTCAGTCAGGGGCCGAAACACACCTGGCTCAACGTCGAGTTGCAGCGGTCCGTACGACACACGCCGGATTTTTTCGACGTGGTGGCCAATCTCCTCGAACATGCGGCGGATCTGGCGGTTGCGTCCTTCGATCAGGGTCACTTCGTACCAGGGATTCGCACCCTCTTTGATCTGGTGAATCTTGGCTGGGGCCGTGGTGACTGGACGCGCCTCCGGGGACTGCTGGCGTTCTCCGGGACGCGGACGCGCGGCGGGAAGCCGTATGCCCCCGCGCAGCTTCTGTATGTCCTCGGCCTTGGGCTCGCCGCTTACCTTGACCAAGTACGTCTTGGGCACATGCGAAGAGGCATGCGTAAGCTTCTGGGTAAGCTCGCCATCGTTCGTCAGCAGCAGCAGGCCTTCGCTTGCGTAGTCCAGACGCCCGACCGGATAGACGCGGACTCCGACGGTGCGAAGAAGGTCCATGACCGTGGGGCGTCCCTCGGGGTCGCTGGATGTGGTGACATACCCCTTGGGCTTATTCAGGGCAAAGTAGACGTGCCGGTCAGGAGCCTTCAGAAGCTTGTTATTGACCTTGATGTGATCGTGCTCGAGGTCGGCCTTAGTACCTAATTCGGTCACGATCTGTCCGTTGACGCTGACCATGCCGGACTTGATCAGCTCCTCAGCGTGGCGGCGTGAGGCGATTCCGGCAGCGGCGATAATCTTTTGAAGCCGTTCGAGAGCCATGGTCAGGATTTTCCCGTAAGCAAACCGCTTAGTCTACATGAAGTCGCGGAGGACAGGGCGGTGACGACACAAACAGCTGCGTGTGACGGAGCCCCAGAGACATCGTTTCACGTTATCCGTTTCACGTTTCACGAAAAACGGTGGGTGCCCCATCTCTGCCTTCTCTTGGCAGAGGTGGGATACAGACTCGAAACGTGAAACGGCTCTTAGCTCTGAGTAGCTTCCGAGGGCTGCTCGTCTGGAGGGTTTTCTGCTGCGGCGGTCGCGGTCGGCGCGGCAGCTTCGCCTTCCGGCGCAGGCTCGCCGAAGAGTCCTTCCTGTCCACTGATGAGCTTTTCGAACTCTTCCATGCTGGGCAGTTCGGTTACGTCTTTGAGACCGAAGCGCATCAGGAATTCTTTGGTGCTCTTGTAGAGGATGGGCCGCCCGATCACTTGCTTGCGTCCGGCGGTGGTGATCAGCTTGCGATCTATTAGTGTCGCGAGCACGCCCTGCGAATCGACGCCGCGAATCTCGCTGATCTCAGGCGCGGTGACGGGCTGTTTGTAGGCGATGACGGCGAGCGTTTCCAGCGCTTGTAACGATAGTCGAATGGGCGGCTTCAAGCTCTTGGCAAAGCTGCGGACGACATCATGATGCTCGGGCTTGGTCGCCATCCGATAGCCGCCGGCGACAGCGCGAATTTCCATACCGCGATCAGCAGAAGCGTAGTCCGCAATCAGCTCCTCCAGCATGGCACGGAGGCGGCTTTTCACCTCGGCCTGCACGGCAGCGGGTTCAGCGCCTTCCACATTCAGTCCGCCTTCGCTGGCGATGGAGTCCTTGAGAAGCAGCATGAGCTGGTCGAGCGTGACTGGCTCTTCGGCTGCGTAGATGACGGCTTCGAGTTTGCCTTTAATTCCCATTCGATGTTTTCAAATCGCTATCGCCAATCGTCGCGAACGGAGGCGTCTTCGCCCAGCACGTTATCGAACATGGCGCTCTTCTTAATAATGATGTCACCAAAAACACGTTCCTGCCGCAGCAAGATGGCCTGCAACCGCACCAGTTCCAGCAGCGCAAGGAAAGCACACACCAGCGCATTTCTGGTTTGCAGAGTCCGCAACAGCTGCTTCAACTTAATGGGCCGGTCTTCGACGACCAGCCGATGCCGGAAGTAATCGATCATCTGCGTGACGGTAACGGCATCTTCGTCGACGCTGATGATAGGCCGGTGCCGCGCGCGATCCAGTATCTGCTGGAAGGTGCGGACCAGGTCAACGACGTCGGCGGCCATCTCTGGTTCGGTGCCTTCCGCGTCTTTAAACTCCCTCATCGCCGGATTGGAGAGAACCGCATCTTCAATCTGCTGGCGCTGCAGAAGCATCTGCGCGGCCATCTTGAATTTCTCGTGCTCGAGCAGACGATTCACCAGCTCGGCGCGCGGATCATCCTGCGCGTCGGCGGATATCGTGGGATCACGCGGCAGCAGCATCCGCGACTTGATCTGGATGAGCACGGACGCCATGTAGATGAAGTCAGAGGCAACGTCGACGTCGAGCTCGCGAATGTGCTCCACGTATCCCAGGTACTGCGCCGTGATCTGCGCGATAGGAATGTCGTAGATGTCGATGTCCTGCTTACGAATCAAGTCGAGCAGGAGGTCCAGCGGACCGTCGTAAAGCTTGCCGAGGGTGACGGCGAAAGGGAATTCGGTGTCGCGCTTGGGGCGCGCAGCAGCATCGGGCTTCGGCGCTTCGACGGGCGAAGCTCCAGCCGGACGGCTCTCGACGTCGGCTGTCGCTGGAGTTTGTATTGGTTGATCCGGCATCAAATACGGCTACTCGAAATTCGTTGCATCAAGATACAGCAGTGCCAGCTATTTTGCTGCACTAGCTTCATTTCTAGGTGGTTCGTAGTCGTGAGATAAGTTCATCGCCTCACGCACGTCATGCATGGTGCTGTCCGCGATCTTGCGTGCACGAGCCGAACCAGCTTCCAGAATATCCCAGACCAGCCGGGGATTCTCCTCGTATTTTCGGCGGCGCTCCTGCAACGGATTCAGGATCTGAACGAGCGCGTCAGCAGCCCAGCTCTTGCACTCAATGCAGCCGATTCCAGCAGTGGTGCAGCCGATTTCCACTTTCTCGATGGTAGGCGGCTCGCTGAAAATCTTGTGCAGCGAGAAGACCGGGCAGACATTGGGATTTCCAGGATCGCTACGGCGCACACGCGCCGGGTCGGTAACCATGGTCTTCAGCTTCTGCCGGACGACCGGCTCCGGATCGCTGAGCAGCACTGCATTATCGTAAGACTTCGACATTTTGCGGCCATCGGTGCCGGGCAGCTTCGGCATGGGCGTGAGCAGCGGCTGAGGCTCCGGGAAGACACTTTCGTGGCGGCCTGAATAGAACATGTTGAAGCGGCGCGCGATCTCGCGCGTGATCTCTACGTGGGGAACCTGGTCTTCGCCAACCGGGACGTAATTGCCCTTGTACATCATGATGTCCGCCGACTGCAGCACCGGGTAGCCCAGGAACCCGTACGTGCCGAGGTCCTTTTCCTTGATGTTCTCGCGTTGCTCCTTATACGTCGGAACGCGTTCGAGCCAGCCCAACGGCGTGATCATCGAAAGCAGAAGATGCAGTTCGGCATGCGCGGGTACATGCGACTGGATGAAGACGGTCGCGACTTCGGGATCAAGCCCGGTGGCGAGCCAATCGAACACCATCTCCATGATGTTCGCTTTTATGCGGCTGGTGTCGGCGTAGTCGCTGGTGAGAGCGTGCCAATCGGCGACAAAGAAATAGCATTCGTATTGCTTCTGGAGCCTGACCCAATTATCGAGAGCACCAACGAGGTGTCCGAGGTGAAGCTTGCCCGTGGGGCGCATCCCGCTCAGTACGCGGGGTTTCCGATTGTTCTTATCTGGCATTAAATTCTCGCGAGGACGAAGTCGAAAAATTGCAGAACCGGAGTCATCAGAAAACGGATAACCGGTCCGCCGACCAAAAACAGCAGCACCAATCCAATCATGCCTGCCATATCGTAGGCGCGGCGCACGGATTCAGGCAGAAAATGTCGCAAAACATGGCTGCCATCTAACGGCGGGATCGGAATGACATTGAATGCCGCGAGCAGCACGTTGATATACATGAACTCGTACAGCAGAACGGTAATCGGCACGAGAAAAGAGTCCGAGGGGGCAGCAGTTCCGTGCACCAGACCTCTACCCAAACTTGAGGTATTCGCGATGATCGCCAATCCTAGGACCGCTCCTGAAGCTACTAGCAGATTACTTGCCGGTCCGGCGAGCGAAGTAAGAATGTCATCACGTACTGGGTTCTTGAAGTGACGCGAGTCCACAGGAGTCGGTTTTGCCCACCCGATCACTGGAAAGTGACTGATCATCGCAATCGCGGGCAACAGGATGGTGCCCACCGGATCGATATGCTTGATCGGATTCAGGGTGATGCGGCCCAGCATGCGCGCAGTGGGATCGCCACAGCGATTCGCCATCCATGCGTGCGCGGATTCGTGCACGCTGATCGCGAACAGAAAGGCGATGATTTGGAACAGGATTTGTACGAAATCCAGATTCATGCTGGCAGTTCGATGGTATCACGGCATTATGCGCAGGAGCCGCTCGCCTCCGAGCGAGGAAGGGGGCAACATCAGTAGCTCAGTCAACGGTCGGTTTAGAACAGCAGCCGCAGTATCGAAGAGCCACTTCAGTGCGCTTCTAACACACGCGAGGTAATTGGGTCGACATCGATCTCGATGCGCGTGTTCGTAGGGAACGAAACGTCAGCACCGTGCGCGATGAATCGCGAATATGTCGTGCGCGCTGTGCCGTAGGCGCCAATGATCCCGCCCACATAGTTCGATCCGGTGCCGATGGCAATTGCCCGACCGATCAACGCGAATCCGTTGCTCGACGCAGCCGCGTGGGCCAGGGTGTTTTCGTCTTCGTGCAATGCGGCTGCAGAGAGAACGCCCATCGCCAGTGGGAGCAGTGCGCTTGATTTCTGTGGACTCACGCCGCCTTCGACGTCCATTTGCAGGTTTGAGCGATGTTCCACAGCAATGGCGCTGGTAGTTCCATAGACCCGTTGCTGAAATCCAGCAGGGAACTGAAGCTGCGTAAACGTAAAGCGGAGAATTCCGTTGTGAGCCCATTTTCCCGAAGCCTTCGACTGTGTGACGGATCCGACGAGAACACTGCCTTGCGGAACAACGACTCGATTCTGTTCGTCGAAGAACGGCTCTGTCACCTCGGCCTTCACGGGCGTTCCCTGTAAGGCCGTTTTCGAATCGACCGGAGTCGTTAACAGTGCGTGCAGAGTCGCTGTTTTTTCCAGCCCTTTCTTTTCGTTGTGCTCGGGTTCTTTGCGCGTGTCACCGAGAACTGACAGCTCCAGCGGCTTCTGCAGCGCGGCGTTGTATTCCAAACCGCTGTCGAGCGTCTCTGGATGGTAGGGCAGTTGGTGATAGAACATCTTTTTCAAACGGGAAGTTTTTCCAGGTGCAGTGAATGTCGCGACCGCCTCGTTCTTTCGACCGTTGAGGTCGTTCCACACCCGCTTCGGCAGCGATTGATGATGCGCTGCTGCGTATGCGCTCTGGATGTGAAGCGTCTCCACTCCCTGGGTGGTGGGAGCAGTCGAGATCGCGACATGGGCGCCGCCGGGAAACGTGATCTGTTGGAACTGGACGGCGGCCTCGTGCAGCGGTGTGAAATCGCCGGACATTTTCGCGTTCACGCTGCGGAGGCGGGACGCCGGTTGAAGCTCTACGATTTCGCCGGTCAACACACTGCCCCGCGGGATCAGCAGCCTATCGTGACCGTAGACAGGCTCAGTGAGGCGAGCACTAACCGGAGCCCCGGCTTTCATCCTGGCATCCGCGCTGAGCTGCACAGCGAGGATTGTTCCTGCCGGCAATGCCTCTTTCTCCACATTCTGTGCTTGGAGCGCAGGCAGCATTAGGAGTCCGGCCACAGCGAGCAGATTATGTGTGCGCCGCATCCCCATACCTCAAGTCAACCGCCGTTAGTCTACAGCGCAGGATGGACACACAAACCGCCGGTCCCGATGAAGTTTTTGTAATTAAGCGAAGCAGAGGTTTCTCTTCGTTCCGACGCTCACCTCTGAACGATCGTCACTTCATGCGATCCCACATCGGCACGTTCGATCTTGTTCGGCAACTTGAAGCGACTGTCGATCCCGAGGTCGGGATATTTGGGATGGATGTAGCGATCGACGAAGTACTCCAGCGCCATGCGCGGGACGGCGACGCCGTCGAGAGAAACCGAGTCGATGTGGACTTGCCCGGTGCCATTCGCGCCCTCGGCGTGAGCGTCCGCTGTGACCTGGTGAACGCCGCTGAAGAGCGACATAAGCGGATTGGCAGAGTAGCGGCCGCCGGTCACCTGATCGAAATCGACATCAGCGGTTCCGTGAATAATTCCGGGATCGGCTTCTAATTTCAGACTGCGAACACCTTTGGGGAGATCCGCCTGTCCGGACGAAAACCATGCATTGATCTCCCGTTCCGTCAGCACAGTGGGTGTCGAATCGGGATGAGCCAGCTTCCCATTTTGCTCGATGTGGGCAAACTTGCGTTCCGCGCTGTGCGCGGCGGCATCGTAAGTTGCTTGCGTGTGAGAAGCCGCCTGCGACCAGAGCGTGATCGCGAAAGTGAGCAGCAAAATACAGGAAAATGCAGCACGGACTCGGACTATCTTCATCAGCGGATTCTTCGCAGGCTCGCCTGTTTGGCTGTCCCCTCGACAGGAGCAATTTTCGGACGCGCCAGCGTGCCGGTGACGGAGTAGGTCGATCCAGAATCACGTGTCATGGTCATTTTAAGATCGCGAGTGAACGATGCAGTCCCGCTGATCTGATAGATGCCGGCATGGTTCTGCAATTTGCCTTCGGAGATGCTGAGTTCGCCGTCCTTCAGCCGAACGTCGCCCTCGAAGCGCTGGATGGCTAGCGGCTGATGCTCGCTCGCCAAAGTGATGTGCGGTAAAGAACCGTTGCGCCAGTCGAAATTGGCGGTGGCCGCCGTGGAACTCAGCAGATCCGCCGCCTGCCAGCCTGCGGCACTTCCTTCGTAGCTCAAGGAAATCGTGCCCGTGGCCCAGCCGTCTTTCATCAGGGACGCGAGCTCGGCCATGGAGACGTGATCGAACTGTCCCTTTGACTGGAATTTAGGCTGATCGTTCTTGCTGTTAAGCGTGAACTCGCCCTGGTAGGTGCCGCCGAACAAGCTCGTATGAAAGTCGGTAATCGCTGCAGAGTCAGGCGAGATGAATATCTGCGCAGCGGCTTTCGTCGTCGTTATTCCTTTGACCACGAACTTCTGCGCCGCGATGTGTCCCTTGGCATATAGCGATCCCCAGGGCGCGTTCGGATTGCTGTCGGCACCGACCAGTCGCTCATACCACGATCGATTCCATGCCTTCGGATTTACGAGCCGGTTCAAATCGTCGAGCGAAACAGAATCCGACTTAATGTCGAACGAAATTGCGCAGTCCGGTGAGGGCTGGCAGTGGCGCGGCACCTGGAACGATCCCGTCGCGACAACATGCACCGCCGGAAACGACAGCGCGAGATTCTGCAGCGAAACTCGATTTTCGTCCGCAATCAGGTCAGCAGAAGCGATCCGCATCGGAGTGCCGAAGCCCGCGACTGCGATCGTTGCATTGTGCAGCTGACCTCTTCCCGTAAGCACGGGCGCCTGGAACTGTGTCCAGCTTCCGTTCAACTCGCCTGCGAGTTTGGCAGTGCCATCGATCGATTTTGCAGGCACGTAAAGGCCGAATGCGGAGGAAACCTGGAGCGCGCGCTTGAGGGCAACTTCGGATTGCATTTCGGCGTGATAACCCGCTGTGGTGATCCATCCGCTGACCGTGGCAGGAGTGCTGGCGCCAAGGTTTAAAGTGAAAGGCTGTAGGCCGAGCAAGGTGGAAGGCGCAGCAGACGCCGCTGATTTTCTTGAGATGGGCCTCTCTGTCCCCTTGGGATGGCCGGCGCTGAACTGAATCGCACTGAGTGTCAGCGGCGTCTCGCCGAGTTGTTTCGAGCGGAACTCCCACTCTGAGGTCGTGCCTGTCCCAGACCAGACATTCTGGCCGTCAGCCGTCTTGAAGGTGAACTCGCCGTCGAGTGTGCCGACAGCCGCCAGGTCGTTGGACATTCCTTGCTTCGCATGCCGAGCGAGACTGACGGCAAACTGCGCGGGAATCTTTTCCAGCGAGAAAGCAAAGTCATAGGAACGCGGTTGAGTCAGCAGCGCAGTGCCTCGTGCTGCGATTTGTCCCGTCCCCACCGGACTGAGACAAACTGCATCGCTCAATGCGTGATCCACATTGCTATATTTTGCGGTGCAATGGGTGAACAGGGTAAGCGAATCGGTAACAAAGATGTCGTAGCGGCGAAAATCTTCGACTGTGGAATCAGCGACCACGTGCAGATCGCGTGGCGTACCTGTCAGATTCACGTTCAGCTGAACGGAGCCTCGCCAGCCCGCGTCCCGGCCGCGAAGCAGTGTGGTGATTTGTCCAAGTTGGCCGCGCGACCAGTTTAGGTGCAACTGAAGTGGAGTCTCTCCCAGCGAAATTGCGCGGTGAGCGCTGCCTTCCACCCGGATTAGTCCGGTATCGCTGAGATTCGCGTCGGTGCGCATGGGGCGCGCCTCGAGGCGCATGCGCCATTCATTCTCCGAAGCGAGCCAGAGCGCAAAATCAGCATCGTTCAGAGCGTATACAGTTTTTTCAAGTCCAAGCTTCAGGTTGATTCGTCCGCCGCTCGATTCGATATAGGGAAAGCGAGCGCGGTACTCAGGTCGCTTTTTCGAAGTGGGCGCAGCCGGAATCTCTCGAACATGTTCAAACAAGCTTTCGACATTCCATTCGCCATCGGGCAACCGCACCAGGTTGAGGCTCGGATAATTCAGGCTAAGCTGCGATATCTCCAGCCGACCTCGCCAGAGAGAACTCAGTCGCAGTGCGGCAGTGACCTCGTCGGCCCGCAGAACCGGCTCTGCGCTGAAGCGCGGATCATCGGCGACCACCAGCCCACTTAGCGTGAGACCGGGTGTAGGCAGCAAATGCATGCTGACGTCGCGGACCGTGGCCTCGCGGCCAATCGCCGCGCTCAGGGATCGCGCAACCGCAGCGCGATAACGGCGGACATTAATTGCGGGCACGATAAAGGCCGCAATCACGAAAATTACGATTGCGGCCAATGCGAGGCGCTTTTGAGATTTCGAAATCATTAGCGTACGACGTGGAACATGCGTCGCCAACGAGTCTGGTCGAAGAAGTGAATAATCATTCTGCCGGCGAAAGCGATGCGATCGCCGATACTGGTCTTGAGGTATTGGCCAGCAGGCTCCTCGAACGACCAGTAAATAAACATCGGGCGCCCGATGACATTCTCCTGCGGAATGAATCCAAAATAGCGACTGTCGTAGCTGACGTCGCGGTTATCACCCATGCCGAAGTAACGGCCCGGCGGGACTACCAATTCGCCATTCTGGATGTACGAACTCATCTCCAGATGCCATTCAGGCGTAATCATTCCTTCTGGCGGAGGAACGTCGGGAAAATTGTCGCGATAAGGGTTATAGCTGTCGGTGACGTGTATAACGTATGGCTCGTTCAACGCTTCGCCGTTGCGGTACACGACGCCATCTCTTAGCCGGATATGGTCGCCCGGAATTCCAATGATGCGCTTCACCACGTACAGTCCCGGCTCGGATGGCGAAAGAAAAACGATAATGTCGCCATGCCGTGGAGTGCGATAGGGAATGAGCGGCATCCAGTTCGTCTTCGGAGCCACGGTCACGCGGTCCACGAATACGTGGTCGCCGATCAGCAGCGTGTTCTCCATCGAGGAGGACGGAATCTCAAATGCCTGCAAGTTGAATGTGATGATGAACAGCCCGACCACGAGAACCACCGCCATCGAGGAGATGAACTCCATGGTGGTTTCGTGCTTTTTCTCGGGCTTTTTGGAAGCTGATTCCTTCGGTGGCGCTTTCTTATTTGTTTCCGTTGCCAAGCGGTTCGAGTCCTGCCTTTGGGGAGACGGGCTACTTAACCAGCACCAGCATGCGTTGCCAGCGGAGTTCGCCCAAATGTCTCCGAATGAAGCCTGCTAAACGCACAAGTTTAGCATCTTGGCTGTCAGGATCGATGGACGAGTCCTCGCGATTCACCGACCAGTAAATCAGCAGGGGTCTGCCTACAATGTTTTCCGCGGGAACAAAGCCCCAGTAGCGGCTATCCAGGCTCTCATCGCGGTTGTCCCCGAGGACGAAAAATTGGCCGGCAGGAACGACCAACTCCCGATTGTGAATCAGGCCTTTCATCTGGATCCACCAATGGGGGTCAACATTCTCGGAAAAGTAGTCGGTATCAGGAAAGTCGTCGCGGTAGGGATCTACACCGCGCGACTTGAACAGCGTGTATTTTTCCTGAAGTGGCTGCCCATTCACGTAAACCTGCTTGTTCACCAGGTGAATGCGATCGCCGGGAAGCGCAATCACCCGCTTGACGAAGTGTTGCGAGGGCTGCACCGGGTAGCGAAAAACGATGATGTCGCCACGTTCGAGTGGAAGATAGGGAAGAGCGAGATTCCAGTGACCGCCGTGCGCGAAGCTGGTCTTGTTTACCAGCAGGTAGTCGCCGATCAACAGGGTTCGTTCCATCGATTCGGAGGGAATCTCGAACGCCTGCACAACAAAGGTCATTACGAAGATTGCAATGATCAGAACCCCGGCGAGCCATTGCAGGAACTTAAGGCTGGAAGATCCCTTCCGTTCGTTGGCCGATTTCGGGGGATCGACGAGTACCGCGGGTTCGATTGCTGCTTCGCTCATGTCCGGCTACTTGGGAAGTTGACGCCGTCTCTTATTGGACGGAAAGGTGGCGATGAGGTAACTAAGCGCCAGAAAGATGCCTGAGATGGCGAGCGAGGCCACAAACAAGCGAGGCCCGGACAATCCCATTTCCTCCAGAAGGCGGACGATCCCATTGCCAGCCGACATCACGACCCACTCCACAGTTCCGCCTGCTGCGAGTTCTTCAGATGCTCCAGCGCAAGCTTGGCGGCAGCCTGCTCTCCCTGCTTCTTAGTCGTCCCCTGTGCCTGTTCTGCAAAATCCGTGCGTCCATTCCCGGCATGTGGAATGCGAACCTCTACGGTGAACATCTTGCTGTGCTGCGGGCCGTGCTCATGCACGACGGCGTATCGAGGATGCGCTAAGCCGAGCGCATGTGCCTTCTCCTGCAGGGCTGATTTGTAATCCGTAACGGGAAGCACTGCGTTCTTACGACGCGCCAGTTTCCGCAACTCGGGCCCGAGAACCTTCTCCAGAATGAAGTTCTTCGTTTTCTCCATGCCTGCGTCAAGGTACATAGCGGCGAGGAGGGCTTCCAACGCATCCACCTGGAGCGCTACCTTCTCACGGCCGCCACTTTTTTCTTCGCCGCGTCCGAGTCGCAGGTACCGCCCAATCTTCAATTTCTTAGCTGCGTGAATGAGATGTTGCTCGCTGACGAGAAATGCTCGGAACTTCGAAAGCTCACCCTCGCGGAACTGGGGGAAACTCTGGAACAGCTTTTCGCTGGTGACGAGTTCCAGCACGGCGTCGCCGAGGAACTCAAGTTGTTCGTTGTCAGCTACGGAGACATCTTCCTCCGACGCTTGCTCGGTCTCGCGGGCGAAGGAAGTATGGGTCAGCGCCTGCTCCAGCAATTTGCTGCGCCGGAAACGATGACCCAGTGATTCTTCGAGCTTTTTGAAGTCTCGCGCTTTCATGCCAAGGTCCCGGGCGTCTACTTCGAGACGCAGTCAAACGGCTATTTGGGAGTGCCGCTTCCCGGTCCCGCAAGCTTTGCCAGACGATCGCGTTCTTCGGCGCAGTAGCTGCCCGCCGGATGATTCTGCGCGATCTCGATGCACTTGTTGGCCGCCTGCAGAGCGTCGTTGTACTTGTTCTCACGATCCAGCGCCAACGAGAGTTGCAGCCAGGTCACCGGATCAGGCTGCAAGGTCGAGTTCTCGACCGACTTGCGCAGATACGTTTCTGCCTGCGGGTAATTTTTGCGGTTGAATTCGACGGTCCCAAGCGATGAGTAAGCCATCGATCGCACCAGTTCCTTGAACATCGGAACCTTATCTTCAGATGTTCCGGCTGGAACTCCGGTTCCATTGTCGATCGACTCGAGCGCATGGTTTGCATACTTCGACGCTTCCGCCATACGCTCATCACGATCAAGATCACCTTCGCGAGTCTTGTTCGCGATTACAAGAGCCACGGTGACCAGGGCAGCGGCGTTGTCAGGATCGATTGCAATTACCTTTTTACCGGCTTCGATGGTTTTCTCGGCATTGTTCGACGCCTGGTACATGGTCATCTCGCGCTGAAACAGGACAGAGCGCAATTCGCTGGTCGGGTACTTAGTGGCGAAATCATTGGCAGCCTGCTCGAGAGAAGGCGGATCGGGCTTGGCAGCGGCTTCCTGGTACGCCTTGTATTCATCCTGCGTTTTCGCCTGGGGCTGGCGCTTTCCCGCAGGCGACTGGGCCGGCGTCTGTTGAGCGGCCGCCGCGGGCGTCTGCGTAGTGGCAGCGGGCTGCTGCTGCGCCGGTTGTTGCTGTTGCTGCTGCGACGTTGCCTGTGGATTCCCCCCCGCGGTGCTCATCGACGAGCCCTGAGCGAGCGCCACTCCGGCAAGCGCTCCGCATATCAGCACAATTCTCGAAATCGTCATGATTGCTTCTCCTTGTGGCCGCGTACGGATGATTACTGATCCTGTTTCGTGCCTTGCTGATGCGGCGCGTGGAAAGCTTCTTTCAAGCCGCGCTCAGCCACGGGTTTCGTGGTGTCGTCTCCCGACTGAATCGCAGCCTTGTAATGCTGGACGGCCGTGTCACGTTCGTCCTGCATGTCATAAATACGGCCTAAATAAATATGAGACCACGCCGTGAGCCGTGGCTGTTTTGAAACCTGGATGGTCTGCTCGAAATACGTGACAGCGCTATCCACGTCGCGATTCAGGCTTGCTGCCTGCCCGAGAATGAACAACGCACGAGCAGGATCGGGACCCTGCTGGTTCAGGACAGCCTGAGCGAGCTTTTGTGCGCCCGCCGGATCGTTCTCGCTCAATTTCTGTTCGGCGAGATCCAGCGGATCTTTCTTCAGATACGCCGTGGTACTCAACACTTCCGGAGCCGGCTCTTTCGCAAAGGTGATCTGCGATGCACGCTTGCGCTCTTTCCCGACGTCCATGTTGTAGAGCCAGTCAGGATAGGCGGAATTCAAGCCGGTGGGCGAATTCGCAAATGCGGTCAGCTGATCGTAGAAGTACCGGGTGAGCACGTAGCCCGCGCTCATGGATTCGTTCACGGCCTTCTGGCGCTGCTCGTCGGCGTTCTTGCCAGGGATCTGGTGAGCCTCAACGGCCCGAATCAGCGACTCGGTTACGAGCAAGGTCACGTCGCGCTTGAAACTATCGTCGAGAGGCGCAGTCTGCACCTCCTTCAATATCGGCGAGATATTCTTCATCGCCGTCGCGCGCTTTAAAGCCAAAGGATCAAGCAGGAAATGCAGGTAGGTGTGCCGGACCTGCGTGAGATTGATCCTGCCCGCTTCCGGCGAAATCACCATAAAATAATCCGCCGCGTAATTCCGGGCATTCACATGCGCCGGTGCGACCATCGGCTCCATGTACACGATGAACTGACGACCTACATAACCGGTGCTCGGAACCTTCAGGTAGACGTCAGTCGCCATGATCACGTTGGCAATCGGTTCCTGCAGCGCGGCGATAATCGCGTCGTACTGCTTCTGGTGCCGTTCCCAGATATCGTGCACTCCCACCGCTGAATAGAAGTTTTTCAGCAGCGGAATGAACCCGAGCACGTAGCTAGCGTCGGGAGGCATATCCGCCTCTTTCAGCTTGGTGTTGAACTGAGGAGGCTGATCGAGGTTGAGCGCGAGCGAAACGTATTGCGAAACGTCGCGTGCCGAATCTCCCTGGTGGTGATCGCGATAGAAGTTGCACAATTCCTGGGTAGCGCTCGCGGCAGCTTCAGACTGGCGAATCACCTGTCTCACTTCTGCCCGAACCTGCTCGCGGACGGGACTCGACTGCGACAGGTCCGCGTCGTATCCGCAAGCGTTGAGCGCTGTGAAGGTGGCAAACATGGTCTCATTGGAATCCAGCATCAGCTTCGTCGGCTGCTCCGCTGGAGCGGGGGCAGTCTCAGCCGGAACTGCTTTGGACGCACCTGTTGATGCCGCAGGTTTTGACGCGTCTGAAGGGGGAGCAGATTGAGCGACAGAAAACTGCGCTAGAAAAATTAAAAGACTGGCGAGAATGGTGTTTCGAATCAAGGAGCCCAGCACAAACCTCCCTAAAATCTTGGGCAGAAACTCAGAGAAAGTGTACGGGGTATAGAGGAATGCGGTCAAACCGCGTTTCCCTCAAAACTGAAAAAGCCGCCGATATCTCCGGCGGCTCGCTAACCTGATCCCGCGTCGCTATCCCTTCACGTTCACATTCGCGAAGGTGAGCACTGCTCGTCCCGTGGTTGGACGTCCGAATGAAGTGGCCGGACGGAACACCGTGAAGATCAGCATATTCTTCAGATCGGAATCGACCACCTCTTCGCCATGCGGGGAAGAGAGCACGCGATAGTCCTGCACGCGGCCATTGGCATCGATGTAGGCTTCGATCACCACCGCGCCCGCAGTGTTGTCACTCGTCAAACCGAACGGTGCAGTCGCCAATTCCGGTGGAGTGTAGAGCATCGTTGGGACATCGTTCGTCTGCGCCGGCAGCACAAAGAACCCGATGAGCAGCCCGAAGAACACAACCGCGCTGAGGATACCGGCGGTGGCGGGTACCATGAAAGCGCGCATCGCTTCTTCGAAGCGGAACTTAAGGCTCTCCCACGGGCTTATGCTCACCTTGGCAGCTTCGCGCGACAATGCCAGCCTGATTTTTAACGCCAGATCCGCAGGGGCAGGTTGCCGTCCCACAGAGTGGACGAGCGACCGCATCTGCTTCAACGCAAGCAGTTCAGTGTGGCAGTCTGTGCAAGATCCCAGATGTTCGGTTAAAGCCCGTCGATCTTCGATCTCCAGGTTCCCATCCAGATGCCACGAAAGTAGTGATTTCGCCTTCGTGCACTTCATGACGTAACCTCGATTTCACGCCCGCCTCGTCCTACGGTCTCTCGTGCGGACCGGTTGGGCAGCCTGGAAGCCGCTGTCGATTCCTGCAGGAACCGCTCCAGCTTCTTCTTCAAGGCCCCCCGTCCGCGAGTCAGGCGCGACTTCACCGTCCCCAGGGAAACATCCATTACTTCCGCAATCTCTTCGTAGGAGAGCTCTTCCATGTCTCTCAGCACCAGCGTGGTCCGATACGGCTCGGACACCTCGCGCAGCGCGTCTTCCACCCGGGCACGCATCTCAGTGCGCGCCATGTCGTCAAAGGGAGACGTTCGCTCGTCGACCAAAATGTCCTTCAAGCACGGACCGTGCTGCTCTTCGCTTTCGCCGCCGGGCTCCAATTCCATCGATGTTTCCCGCGACTTGTGGCGGAACCACCAGCGACGTCCGTTCGAGGCCTCATGCACCGCGATCCGGTAGATCCAGGTCTTCAGGCTGGAAGCACCGTTGAAGTGCTGCATACCCCGAAAAACCTTCAAAAACACTTCTTGTGTTGTGTCAGCAGCATCCGCAGAGTCGTTCAATATGCGGTAGACCAGGTTGTACACGGGCGGCTGGTACTGACTGATGAGCCAAGCGTAAGCGTCTTCGGATCCAGCCTTCAGTTCGGCCACAATCGAAGATTCGTCCGCTCGTAACTCCAGAGCGCCAGCTAAGTTGCCCAAGGTTGCTGCTCCCGCCATGGATCTCACGGCGTCACCCCCAACATTAGCAGGAACTTATGGCAACAACAACACACCCCGGTAACGCACCGCACACTGCGTACAGCGCGGCCGATGCCGAGCACAGCTGATTCATCGAAAACCGGAACTGCCTTTTCAGCGTTGGGCAGATTCCGCATGGGGCCCACACTACTGTTAGACCCCACCGCGTGAGATTTGTTCCCGGAATTTCGAGGCCGCCAGGCCATGTACCAGAGGATTACTGGGGAGTGGAAGTCGCAGGCGTCGCCGTTCCGCTGGGGGCAGGGGTTGCCGGTTTCTTCTTCTTTGCGGTCTTCCTGGGCGGGGCGTTGTCGTCGACAATGATCTTCTTGGGCGCAGCGGAAGGTGCGGCTGCTTGCGCAGCCATCGCCTGATTTCTCATCTGCATGATCTGCGATTCCTTCATGGACGCAAGACTTTCCAGCTGGTCAGCCAGGAGCCGCCGGGCGTCGTCGAGATTAGCGGCGTCGGTTCCCAGCGAGCGATAGTCTTCTTTCGAGCCGAAGGCTCCGGCGTACTCGGTCACGCTCGACAACACTTCGTAAAGGGCATTGACGTTGCGATAAAGCTTCAGTCCGCTGGTTAGGTTCGCAGGATCATTCCTGACCTCTCCGACCACGTTCGGCAGAGCCGCGCTCAAATTCCGCTGCAGCGAGGTGACGTTGCCCTCGGCTTGCGCCTTGGTGGAAGAATCGGTCTTCCAGCGATCGATGCGCAGCTTTGCCAGGTTAATCTGCATAGACTGGCTGATCTGGTCCAGGCGTCCAAGCATCGCGCTGATGTTTGCCGCGGGCGCAGGTAGTGGCGCAGGGATCGTTGTCGATATCGGCTGCACGACAGGTTGGGACTGAGCTACGGCTACCGGTACAAACAGCGCGGCAGCGATGACTGAGGTGAGTAGAAGTTTGGGAGTTTGCATAACTAATATCGCCAGGCACAGCAGTGCAGTCGACCAGCACTGCCGGAATCGCAGAAAACATTATGCAGGAACGGGAGCAGAAGCGCGAATCCCGTTGTGACTGTCGCCCTCCACAGGCTTCCATAAGCTGCTCGACTGTGGATTGGAAGTGTGCACCGGAGGAGGATTACGCTCCCGTAACCAGAACCAGAGGAGCAGCATGACGAGAACAAACAAAAGTGCCGCGAGCGCCAAGAACGCCGGGTACGTTCCCCGATGTGGATAGTGCTGAGCCATCCAGTCTCCCTGTAAGTGGGATGCTTATGCTTTCGCATGAGAGGCCGCCGCAAGAGGGTGATGGCTTCGTTCGGAGTTTGACTATCGGGATGGGGTAAGCGAGAATAACTTTGCCGCTGTTATAACCTTCCCAAAGTGGGCCTGTGGCGCAGCTGGGAGCGCGCTTCCATGGCATGGAAGAGGTCGTCGGTTCGATCCCGACCAGGTCCACCAAATCCTTAAAATTGAAAAGGGCGCTTATTCGGTCATTCCACCTGCGCCGGTCTGAATCGATCCGCACGCTAACCATTGGAGAACAAGACGGGCGTTATACTGAAATGCCCGCGAATCCAGTTCAGAAAGAAATCTCGATCCAGTCCCTATGAGACCCGAGGAACTGTAGTGAAAGCGCTCGTACTCCAAAAGCCAGGGCACGCTTTGATCGAAAGCATCCCAGAGCCGGTTGCGTCTAGCCGAGACGTATTGCTGAAAGTCCGGATGGTGGGCTTCTGCGGAAGTGACTTGAATTCTTTTCGTGGGCTGAACCCACTGGTCTCTTTTCCACGAATCCTGGGACATGAAGTGTGCGCGACTGTCGTCGAACCCGGCTGCGAGAGCGGACTGGCGTCTGGAACCGATGTGGCGTTGTCTCCATACACAAGTTGCGGTGAATGCGCATCGTGCCGGCGAGGACGTCCAAATGCCTGCCAGTTCAATCAGACGCTCGGTGTGCAAAGAGACGGTGCACTCACCGAATTTATCGTAATGCCGGCAGAAAAGTTGTATCCCGCGAAACTCACGCCCAAGGAACTCTGCCTGGTTGAACCGCTGACAGTGGGATTTCATGCCGTAGCGCGTGGACGCGTAACAGGAGAGGACACGGTCGCGGTTCTGGGTTGCGGGGGAGTTGGGCTAGGGGCGGTGGCCGGTTCTGCTGCTCGCGGCGCGACGACGATTTGCGTTGATGTGGATGATCAAAAGCTGGAGCTTGCGCGAGCTGCAGGCGGCACTCACGCCATCAACACCGGTAAAGAATCGCTACACGACTCGTTGCGAGAGATGACTGGAGGCAGGGGCCCTGACGTAGTAATCGAAGCGATCGGTACACCTGCAACATTTCGCGCTGCCGTGGAGGAGGTCGCATTTACCGGCAGGGTCGTGTACATCGGCTATGCGAAAGAATCGGTGGCCTACGAGACCAGGCTGTTTGTGCAAAAGGAGCTGGATATACTCGGATCCCGCAACGCCCTGCCGGAGGACTTTCGCGCGGTGATCGCGCTGCTGGAAGCGGGGCGATTCCCAGTGGACCAGGCCGTGAGCCTGGTTGTTCCTATAGAGGACGCGGCCTCAGCTTTGTGTTCGTGGAGTGAGAAGCCATCGTCTTATAAGAAGATTCTGGTGCAGGTGGATTAAGTACGAGATGCAAATTCACTGATCCATCGCAACACGATGTCGAAGGATTATTGTAGCGCGCGGAGTGCTTCGGCAAGGCTCATTGCAGCGGCCAGCACTGCCAACTCACCTCTTGTCGACAACTTCGTTCGATGATTTAGAGACGTTAATTCCTGGCGGATTCCACGTCGCATCGATGATGGAAGGCGGCGTTTCTTTCGGCCAATACAAGCGCAACATGGGAATGAACTTCGCCTTGGGAGCGGGTAGCCAATTGTTCTCCCTGGCCTTGCCCGGCGATTCCGCTTGCAAGTACAGATCTACTGAACCGTCGGAATTGGTGACAAACTTGTTGCGCTGGCTAAGTGTGTAACGGTTCAGCGGATTTGGGACAAAAAAGTAGGTTGCGTCATACATGGTGAGCGACCAGAACCCATTTACTGGAGGCATCCGGCCTTTCTCGAAGTGCATGACGTATTTATTCGATGCGCCGTCAAACTCCTTGCCTTCTACGTCCTTTTCGCCGGTGGGGTATACAGCGTCCTCTGGGCGATTTGCACCCAGGCCAATCGCGGTAACGAGCGCGCGTTGCATGTAGTCCGTGCCGTAGAGGCCTGTCTTGGTAGTGAACATCCAGCCGTTGATTGGTTTCCCGGAGTGCTTGAAGTAGTCCTCAATTTTCAGCTGAGCTGCCTTAGGGACTGCCTTGATGACTTCCTGATCGAAGGCTCGCAGTTTGCTGGGATCGAAATCCTGTCCCGGGACTAATCCGATCCTTGCCATCTTCTCCACTATCGGCGCATCTGCACTGGCCGGCGGATTGGCCTTCATCAGTCGCGCGAGATAGGTGAAGTATTCCTCGACCCCCATCGCATTCACCTGATCGCGTACCGCTGTTTTCATATCGAAGTTGTTGTCCACCTCCCCCCGGCAGGGGACTATATGTCTTTCCATACGAACTCAGCGGAACGAGTGAGAACTTGTCTTGGAGCGCATGCACGGCTTTGTAATCTTCCGGTGTTCCAGTGCAGTAGATTCGACCAAGCAGCCAGACCAGTGCCGTGGGAGCCTTGTACTCTGTAACGCCATCAGGGAGTTTGCCCGACCATCCGGGGCCCGTGATGGCATATACCTGTGGCTTGCCGCCGGTGGTCCGCGTGCCGGGAACCTGGAACACATCCGTCCACCCGCTTAGCATAGGCAGCAGGTAATAACGGTTACCCATGTCGGGAACACTGAGAATCCATGGTTCCCGCGAAACATCCAGCCAGGCTGTGGTGTAGAGCGTATCCGCGTTGGGCGCGGTGACTGTGCGAAAAGTCGCAGACGGATAGGCGCGCATCTTCACTAGTTGTCCCATCGGAGCGTGGACTCCCTCTGGAACAGCCACATTGGTCATCTGCTTTCGCGTCATGTCCATGGTCACCAGCGGGTAGCCATAGATATACGCATCGGTAGCAGTGCTAACCACTTCTTCCAAACCGGCCTTGTCACTTGCGGGTCTGCTGCTATTGCACGCTGTAAATGCCAGACAGAGCAGAAAACTCAGAAAGAACATTGCAGGCACACGCGGTCTCAGTGCGCTCGACATGAAAATCCTCCGACCCAAGCGGATTCAGCGTAAGTTCGATTGGCTGAGGGCACCACTGTAAGAACTGCAAGCTTTTGGCGGAAAATCTACTACGGAAGTCCTGGCGTCTATTGTTCGATCACACACGCCGGAGAAGGCGTGTCGGTGCCACAACATGCAAAGGAAAGGTGGCAGGGGTTCAACCTGCCACCCCCCTGGATCTCGTGGACTATCGCTGAGGGCTTGCGCCCTGCTGTGACTGCCGCATCTGCGTCAACTTCTGCTGCTGCTCGGGGGTGAGGACCGACTGGATTTGCGGTCCGGCAGAACGCCGAATATCCACCATCTTCTGTTGCTTCTGTTCCGGCGTGAGGGTGGAGTCGCTGTTGACTGCGCTCATCTGGCTTACTTCTCCCTGAAGAATTGGCCGCAGCTTGTTTTGTTGATCGGGGGTTAGATTCACGCTCTCCGTGAGCCACGCAATGGTTTCATCCACCTGGCTGTGCGCCGGTGCCGCCTGCGTTGCGCCCGCTGTGCCGGCGGTCTGGCCACCAGGATTGGCTTGTGAACTGGCACTCGGAGACTGCCCCGTGGCTGAGGGCGTGCCGGATGTTTGCGCAGCAGCGAACGTTGCACCGCATGCGAGCGTTAAAGCCAGTGAGAAAACGGTAAATTTTAAATTCCTGTGCATAGGTTCTCCTTCGGTGACGAAGTGGAGGACACCTTCAACAACCCGTCAGGTTCCATGAAGAGATTCGTATGCGCGAGAGGAGGTTGTGCTGCGAACATTGAATTACAAAGTAGCTGCCGAGAGACTGAGTGACTGAACTACTTCCGCCGATACACCACTTTCAGCTTCTCGCCTTCCAGAATTCGCTGGATCTGGCTACGGGCGTGAGCAGCCCATGCGCTTCCCGAATCCAGCTGAACGTACGCCTTCCAGTGCTGCAGAGCACGGCGAGGATCGCGCACCTTTTCATACGCGAGCGCTAGATTGTAATGCGCGTCGGCGTAAGTAGGAGCCAACTGCAGCGCGATCTGGTAGACCTTGATCGCTTCCTGAATGCGTCCCGTTTCGTCGAGAACGTTGCCCAGGTCGAAATAAGCCAGGGCATATCGCGCATCGGCATCGATCGCCTTGCGATAGTGAGACTCCGCTTTCAGATAATCCTGAGCGTTGTAGTAAAGCGTGCCCAGATTGATGTGCGCGGCCGCGTGATTCGGTTCGAGTTCCAGGACCTGCCGGTAACACTCCATCGCTTCGAGCTGCGAGTTCGGATCTTCTTCCAGAGTGATGCCACGGGCGAAGAACTCGGCTGCCGTCTCCGTCTGGTACAGCATGGTCATCTTGGCATTGGCAGGGACGACTTCGCCGCTCGGCTCGAAGTCCATCACCCACTGCCCGGCCACCGGCTCCAGCGCACGGCCATCATGACGGAAAGCGACCCGCGATCCCGTCATGAATGTCCCCGCTTCGATCAGCGGATTTTCCATTCCGGCAACCTGCTTCTGCATAGCGATCAGCGACTCGCGTATCACCGCCGGCCGAACGCGCTTGGCGCGTAGATCGCGTACTTTTTTCAGTTGGAGGAGGTCGAAAAAGGAAAAGGGTTCCGCTGCCGCTACCAGCCCGGCTTTTTGCCATTGGATCAGCTGTCGCGGCGTGATGCGAAGAATTCGCAGAACGTCAGCTCGTCTATATCGATGCACTGGTTTATAAAGAGCTCGTGACCTACGCGTGATTATCAGTATCTAATCGTTTCAACGCAAGCGCAAACACCCCTACTTTTTCCACAGATAGTTACTTTTCATAGGATTTCTCGGGGTAAATTCGAAGTTGCATCAGAAATGCAGCTTTTGCACTCTGCTTTCACCGCCTCTATTCAGATTTTTCATTCCCTGCGCGTTGTGTTAACTTTTCGAGTTTGCCCAGCAGCGTCCGGGCTCGCTGAGAGGAACCGATTTTGTCTGTCTCCGCTGATGTCGCAACGCCTCGTAAAACTGCACTGAATGCCGTTCATCGCCAGATGGGCGCCAAGATGGTCGACTTCAACGGCTGGGACATGCCAGTCGAATATCCCAAGCATGGCGGCCTCATTGCCGAGCATCTTGCGGTGCGCAACGGCGTCGGCGTCTTCGACGTGAGTCACATGGGTGACATTCGCGTTCATGGCCCCGAGGCACTCGCAGCCATTCAGCACATCACCATGAATGACGCTTCGAAGCTCAGCGCCGGTCAGGCGCAGTACTCGGCGATGCTTTATCCGCAAGGGACTTTTGTGGACGACGTGATCGTTCACAAGATGGCGGACGACGATTACCTCATCGTGATCAATGCGGGCACGCGCGAGAAGGATTTCGACTGGGTGCGCGACAATGCTCGCGGCTTCAACTGCACCGTCACCGACCTGAGCGACAACTTTACGCAGATCGCGATCCAAGGGCCACGCGGCGTCGACACGCTGCAGAAGCTCACCGACGCCGACCTCAGCAAGGTGAAGTTCTATTGGTTCACGCACGGCACTGTGGCCGGATTAAAAAACATTTTGATCGCGCGCACCGGCTACACGGCTGAAGACGGCTTCGAAATTTACGTTCCCTCCGATCCTGAGACCAGCGCGATGGTCTGGAACAAAGTTCTGGAAGCGGGAAAGGAATTCGGCGCGATTCCAGCCGGATTGGGCGCGCGCAACACGCTGCGCCTGGAAGGGAAGCTGCCGCTCTACGGCCACGAAATCTCCGACACGATCAATGTGTGGGAAGCCGGGCTCGATCGCTTCTGCAAAATCGACAAGCCTGAATTCACCGGACAGGATGCGCTCGTGAAAGCCAAAGCCGCAGGGGTGAAGCGCACGCTGATCGGCTTGGAAATGCTGGAGCGGGGCATCGCGCGCGACGGCTACAAGGTTCAGGATTTGCAGGGCAACGAAATCGGCTACGTCACTAGCGGCTCATACGCGCCGTTCCTGAAGAAGAATATTGCGCTCGCCTATGTGCCACCCGAGCACTCGACCGTCGATTCGGAACTCGCCGTCGAGATTCGCGGTCAGGCCGTGAAAGCACGCGTGGTCCCAACGCCCTTCTACAAGCGGCCCAAAAAGACGCCGGCGTCTTAACTCTGTGTTCCTTTGTGTCCTCTGTGGTTAAAATTAAGGTTTTCTGGAGATCATCATGGCTTATCCGACCGATGCGAAGTACACCAAAGAACATGAGTGGATCAAGATCAGCGGCAACACCGGCACCGTCGGCATCACCGACCACGCCCAGAACTCGCTTGGCGACATCGTCTTCGTCGAGCTGCCGAAAGTGGGCGCGACCATAAGCGCCGGCAAGACCTTCGGTACCGTCGAGTCTGTGAAGGCCGTTTCTGATCTATATGCGCCCGTCAGCGGCACAGTAACCGAGATCAATGACGCGCTCGCCTCTGCGCCCGAAAAGATCAACCAGGATGCAAACAACACCTGGATGGTCAAGCTAACGCTCACCAACGCCGGAGAGGCCAACGGACTGCTCTCCGCCGCCGACTACGAAAAGTTCATCGCCGAAGAAGGGGCATAGTGCTGTCTCTGTTGTTCGGCCCAGTTTACGAAGCAGCGCATAGTGAACCAAGCGCTCTGGGTGGCATCTTCGGAATCGGGATCGGTGTCTCGGTTCTAAGTTATGTCTGGTTTCGTTACTTCACCCACAAAGATGAGCCACGACCGCCGGTCTACAACGTAATTGGAATTACAGCTATTTGCTCTGTGTTCCTTGTCGTTGGAATCCGAGAGTTGCTTCGTGCTCTCAGAATGTAGTGACATCAATGATGATGCACGGGCTGGCATGTCGTTTTTCTCCGTACCCCCGTGTCTCCGTGGTGAAAATAGGCTCTGTCTTCCGTCTCCACCCACAAAATCCTCAGCTTTCTCCCGCTCACGCTGACGAATTCGCCCTCTGGCATTTACAATCATCTGTGATCCCCTCGAGCCACCTCGTCTGATCGGCTCCCGCGTAGTTGGGTTCGTCAGCGGCGAGGGCCACACCCGGATAATATGCGCTATCTTCCAAAGTCACCCAGTGACCGCGACCAGATGCTGCGCGAAATTGGCGTCCGCTCTATCGACGACCTCTTCGCGCCTATTCCGCCTGATTCGAAAGTAACGGGCGACCTAAACATTCCGCGCCAGATGGCTGAGTCGGAGATCTTCGACTACTTCCGCCAGCGCTCTGCGGAGAACGCGCTCGGCTACACCAGTTTTCTTGGGGCCGGCGCCTACTACCACTACCGTCCGGTCGTGATCGACAGCCTCATCTCGCGCGGCGAGTTCTTCACTGCCTACACGCCTTACCAGGCCGAGATCGCGCAGGGAACGTTGCAGGCCATCTTCGAATTCCAGTCGATGATCTGCGATCTCACCGGCATGGAAGTCGCGAATGCCTCGATGTACGACGGATCGACCGCAGCGACCGAAGCCGTGCTCATGGCCGACCGCGTAACCGGCCGCAGCGGGGCGGTGATCGCGCGCAGCGTGCATCCCGAGTATCGCGAAGTGCTTGCTACCTACGCGAAGAACCAGGGCATGTTGCTGGCCGAGGTCGGATATCAGGAGAACGGGCGAGTTGATCTCGCTGCTCTCGACCAGGCTGTCACCGACAAGACCTCGTGCGTGCTCATCCAGTCGCCGAATTTCTTCGGGACATTGGAAGATGTCGCCGCCATCGCCGACATCGCGCACAAAAAAGGCGCGATGCTGGTGGTCGCCATCGCCGAAGCGGTCTCGCTCGGCATCGTTCGCCCGCCGACAGAAGCCGACATTGTTGCTATGGAAGCACAGTCGTTCGGTGTGCCCGTCGGATTCGGTGGACCGTATGCCGGCGTGATTGCCACCAAAGAAAAGTTCGTTCGCCAGATGCCGGGACGCCTCGTCGGCCAGACCGTCGACAAGCAGGGCCGTCGCGGATTCGTGCTCACGCTCTCTACGCGCGAGCAACACATTCGCCGCGAGAAGGCGACGTCGAATATCTGCACCAACCAGGCTCTAATCGCGCTAATGGCGACCGTCTTCATGACCGTGTATGGCCGCGAAGGCATTCGCGAATTGGCGCAGCAGAACCTGGCAAAGACGGCATACGCAGCTGAAGAATTCGGTCGCAAGGCGAAAGTGCTGTTCAGCGGCGCGCCGCGTTTCAACGAGTTCGTCGTTCAGACCAAAGACGACTCGCGCGCCATCAATGATCGTCTGCTCGACCGCAAGATCGTCGGCGGATTCCCGTTGAAGAAGTTCTACCCCGAACTCGGCAACGCAGCCCTGTGGTGCTTTACCGAGGTGACCCCACGCGCGGCCATCGACGCCGCTGCCAAGGAGGTGGCGCAATGAGCGACCGCGACATCAAGAAGGCCACCACGCACGTCAATCAGAACGAGGGCCTCATCATGGAGAAGTCCTCGCCCGGCAAGAAAGCCTACAAGCTGCCGCCGCTCGACGTGCCCGACGTGAATGTCTCCAAGTTGCTCGGAAAGCTCGAGCGCACAGACGAAGAAGCCGCGGAACTGCCGGAAGTCAGCGAGATCGAAATCATTCGCCACTTCACGCGCATCTCCACCTGGAATTACGGTGTCGACACCGGTCTCTATCCGCTCGGCTCCTGCACTATGAAGTACAACGCGCGTATCAACGAAGTGGTCGCGCGCATGGATGGCCTCGCCGGTGCGCATCCCTATCAGCCCGAGAAGCTTTCGCAGGGCGCGATGAAGATCCTGCAACTGCTCTCCGAGTGCCTGCTCGAAATCACCGGCATGGATGCGATCACCCTGCAACCCGCTGCCGGAGCGCATGGCGAGCTGACCGGCATCCTGCTGGTCCGCGCCTATCTGGAATCGCAGGGCAATCCGCGGAAGAAGATTCTCATCCCTGATTCTGCGCACGGCACCAATCCCGCGACTGCAGCCATCGCCGGATACGCAGTCGAGAACCTGAAGTCGAACGAAAAGGGAATGGTCGATCTCGTCGCGCTCGAAAAACAGGTGACTGAAGACGTTGCCGCGCTCATGCTCACTAACCCGAGCACCATCGGCGTCTACGAGAGCGACATTCGCCGCATTGCCGAGATCCTGCACCGCAAGGGCGCGCTGCTCTACATGGACGGCGCCAACATGAACGCCCTCTGCGGCAAAACGCAGCCCGGCAAAAACGGCGTCGACGTGATGCATCTGAACCTGCACAAGACCTTCTCTACTCCCCACGGAGGAGGTGGTCCCGGCTCCGGCCCAGTTGCCTGCAAGAAGATTCTCGAGCCGTTCCTACCAACACCAGTTGTCGTCGAGAAATCCGACGGCGCGCTCGGCTTCGAATACAACCGTCCGCAGTCCATCGGACGTGTGCGCGCCTTCTACGGAAACTTCGGCATGCACGTGCGCGCGCTCGCCTACATTCTGGCAAACGGTCCGGATGGCCTGCGCCAGACCACGGAGGACGCGGTCCTCAACGCCAACTACATCCGCAAGAAGCTGGAAGGCATCTACGAACTGCCTTACAAAACGCAAACACTGCACGAAGTGGTTTTCAACGACCGCATCCAGCAGCGCAAGGGCGTGAAGACCGGCGACGTCGCCAAGCGCCTCATCGACTACGGATTCCACTCCTATACGGTCTCATTCCCGCTGATCGTGCCGGGTGCCATGATGATCGAGCCTACGGAAAGCGAATCGAAGGAAGAGCTCGATCTGTTCATCGACGCGATGAAAGCGATCGCGAAGGAATGCGAAGAGGAACCGGAGACGGTTCTGAACGCGCCTCATACCACGCGCATCTCGCGTCTCGATGAGGTTCGCGCCGCGAGACAGCCAGTTCTGAGGTGGAAAAAGCAGGCCAAGTCCGCCGCGGAGTAGCTTGCACCGCAGAGGACGCGGAGGACACAGAGAAATTCAGAAATAAAAAAGCCCCTTAACTCGGGGCTTTTGCTTTCTTAGCTCTTCTCCGCGACTCCATGGTGAAAAATCAGTGCGCTGTGATATCCACGCTCGCCTGTGTGTCCGCCCACTCCAGCTTCAGCGTGGCAGCCTTCGCTCCAGCCTTATCGAGCGAAATCGTGAACTGCTCCACCGGAGCCGACGTCTTGCCCACCTTCATGGGAATCCGCACCAAGTCCTGCTTTTCGTCATAGACCGTGCCCCACTGGCCTGTCTGTTTGTTGATGATCAGCGTCCACTTGTCCGCCTCGGGGATGCTGTACAGCGTGTAACTTCCTGCGGGCACGTGCTTGTCACCGACCATCAGGTCAGCCGTGGTCACGAAGGTGGTGGCTTCGTTGGCGCCCGTTCGCCATTCTTTGCCATAAGGGACCAAGCCGCCGAAGATTTTTCGCGGCTGATGCGTTTTCGGATCATTCACATTCGGCCGACTGTAATCGATCGTAATCGTCTTGCCACTCGCAAACGCAACCGTCGCCTGTCCCGGCGGGCTTGGACGCTTGCTCTTGTCACCGCCCATCTGTGCGGCTACGGTCAAAGTACAAATCGTCAATGTGCAAATCAGTGCTGCAAAAATCAGTAATGCTTTCCGCATTGCTCCTCCTGTTCAAATTGAAAGAATGCAAATCGTAAGCCGGATGATTATCACAAACTGCCAGCTCCCCGTACAATCAGCCCATGTCCGCTTTTGAAACGCATCGTGACGAACTCGAAAAATACGAGTTCATGATGGGCCCCGCACGCGGCCGACTTGCTGTAACAATGGACGTTGTCACTGACGCAATGGCGCTGGTCGGTCAACATGGTGTGTACTGCCAGAGCCAGCGCTGGCCCGGCAAACCGGTTATGGATATTCAAATCATTATGAACTCGCTCGAAGAAGCCAAGGAGCTGATTCGCAGCGTGATGGACGAGTTGAAGAAGGAAAGGGAACAGCAGCAACCCTGAGGACAACCATGGCGATCATCGATTCACTTCTTCCCGAGTTCGACAAGGAAATGGCGAGTACCCGCAAAACTCTGGAGCGCATCCCAGATGACAAGTTCGACTACAAGCCGCATCCAAAATCAGGCAGCATGGGATGGATCGTGACTCACCTGGCCAACATCCCGGTATGGACGGAACGCGCCCTCAATCAGGACGACTTCGACTTGAGTCCGGCGGGTGCTCCGCCGCAGCGCACCATCCCGCTGAATTCGACCGCGGAAGTTCTGGCGCGCTTTGACAAGAATGTCGCCGCCGCCCGCGTCGCGCTTGCCCATGCGAGTGATGGAGCGCTCGCCGAGCCATGGAGCCTCCTCTCGGCCGGGCACAAGATGTTCACCCTGACCCGCGCCGAGGTCATTCGTAATATGGTGATGAATCATTCCATCCATCATCGCGGACAGCTCACCATGTACATGCGCTTGAACGACATTCCCGTGCCCGGACTCTACGGTCCCTCGGCAGATGAGAAATGATTCCATGGCTAACCTGAATTTCACCTACGAAGATGTTGCCGGCATGATCGACCACTCGCTGCTGAATCCCACGTTGCCGCTAGCGGAGCTGGATCTTGGCATTGAACTGGCGAACCGCTACCAGGTCGCCAGCGTCTGTATCATGCCGTTTTATCTGAAGCGATGTGCCGAGTTGCTGCGCGGGGCTGGCGTGGCGCCCAGCACGACTATTGGATTTCCCCATGGCGGTCACACCACGGCCACGAAGCTTGCCGAGTCAAAGCAAGCCCTCGCCGACGGGTGTCTCGAATTGGATATGGTCGTCAACATCAGCCAGGTGCTGAGTGGCCACTTTGATTACGTCCAGGACGAGATTAAGCAGATTGTCGACCTGGCGCACGATTCCGGCGGGAAGGTCAAAGTCATCTTCGAGAACTGTTATCTGAATGGCGAGCAGAAGGTCGCCCTCTGTGAGATCTGCACCGAAGTGGGCGCCGACTGGGTGAAGACTTCTACCGGTTACGGGACCGGTGGGTTCACCTTTGAAGACATTGACCTGATGCTGAAGAACGTAGGCAAGAACGTTCAGGTGAAAGCCGCTGGCGGCGTGCGGGATCTGGATACGTTACTGAAGCTTCGCGAGATGGGCGTTACTCGCTGCGGTGCCAGTCGCACCGCGGTAATGCTGGACGAATGTCGCAGGCGGCTGGAAATGCCGGCTGTCGCGAGCTAAGCGCGGTGCTTGGTTTTTGGGCTTTCAGCTAGGGAACGGCTGCAGGGAGGAAGACCGGACTCGTGTTAACGCTCGCGGTTAGAAGTGCCGCTGAGAGATCTGCTTCGCCTGTTGCCGCATGTGCGTCTCTTCCGAACTCGCGGCAATTCCAATCGCGAAGAAGAACAAAACTACCAAAGTGATTGCGAACATCGCATACCTCCCCACCAACAATGGGTGAGCTAAAGTAGACCCTTAACGTTCCACGTTCAAGTTACGAGTGGGATACGTCCCCAGGTTACCTGCGTTTTCGGATCTCACGACCGACGAACGCAGGCATCGCTCTCACCCGCATCCCTTCCAGGGACTAAAACCCAAATCGGCCCGAGGGGTTTCGCTGTCGGCGTCCCGACGCAAAAAAAGGCGGCCCCGGGAAGGCCGCCTCTCTGCTTACGGATCCTGCTGTCAGGTTAGGCCGTCACGTACTTGCCGGTATCAATCACCCTCGCTGCCACTTGCTGTGTCAGCCCAATCGTATTGAATGGCTCGTACTTCACCAGCCTCCGCAGGATCGCCATCTGTGTACGCAGCATGTCGCCCTCAGAAACTGCAGGGATCACCCGCTTTGCCGACGCTTCGATCCGGTTCATCGCGTCTGAGAGATACAGCTGCGTGTAGGCGATCGCCAACGCCGCCGCTGCTTCACCTTGGCTCTGCACCAGTTTCTGCGTGCGCAACAGCGCCGATTCCGCCACGTACGCTTCAATCAGGATGTCGGCCAGAGCGCCCAGAATCTCCTGCTGCTCGCCGATCGCCTGCATATACTTCTGCGAAGCCGATCCGGACGCGAACAGAGCGATCTTCTTGGCATTGGCGATGATCGCTCGCTCCGCGGCCAGCGGACCTTCGACCCCTTCACCGAAGCTCGGACCGGCCATCACTTCGTCCAGTACCTTCTTGATCGCCGGCATCAGCGCCAGTTGGCCCGACATTGCCTTCTTCAGCATCCAGCCGATGGCGATCTGCCGGTTGATCTCGTTCGTGCCCTCAAAAATCCGGTTCACGCGCGAATCGCGGTAGGCACGCTCTGCCGGATACTCTTCGACGAAGCCGTAGCCGCCGTAGATCTGCACGGTCTCGTCGACCACGTAGTCCAGCATCTCCGAGCCCCACACCTTGATGATCGAGCACTCGACCGCATATTCCTCGATCGCCTTGCGTGTCTGCTGATTGGCGTCGGGCGCCGTCTTGTCTACCTCATTCAGCGCAACGTCCATCATGCCGACCGTGCGATACGTGACTGCCTCGCCCGCATAGATCTGCGCGGCCATATTCGCCAGCTTCTCGCGGATCATGCCGAAGTCGGCGATGGTCTTTCCGAACGCCTTGCGCTGTTTGGAGTAGCCAATCGCGCTCTGCAGGCTGTTGCGCGCTCCACCTACGCACGCCGCGCCCAGCTTGAATCGTCCAATGTTCAGGATATTGAAGGCAATGATGTGCCCCTTGCCGATATCGCCAAGCAAGTTCTCAACCGGTACTTTGCAGTCGTTCAGGATGAGCGGGCAGGTCGACGAGCCGCGAATGCCCATCTTGTGCTCTTCCGCCCCAACCGAGAATCCAGGGGAATCGCGCTCGACGATAAACGCCGTAAACTTCTCGCCATCAATCTTGGCGAAGATGATAAACACATCGGCGAACGATGCATTGGTAATCCACATCTTTTCGCCGTTCAGGACGTAGTGCTTGCCGTCAGGCGAAAGCACGGCTTTGGTGCGGCAATTCAGAGCATCCGAACCTGACGACGATTCCGAAAGCGCATACGCACCCACCAGTTCGCCCGAAGCCAGCCGCGGAACATACTTTTTCTTCTGGTCTTCCGTGCCGAAATAAACAATGGGCAGCGTGCCGATGCCGGAGTGCCCCAGGAAACTCACCGAGAAGCTCCCGGACTTGGCGATGCGGTCGGCGATGATGGCCGACGACATCTTGTCCATCTCCATGCCGCCGTATTCTTCGGGCACGTCGACCGAACTGATCCCAAGTTCACTGGCTTTCTTGATCAGCTCGCGCGTGAGCGCAAAGTCTTTGTGCTCTATCCTGTCGATATTCGGAACGATCTCGTTATTCGCGAAATCTTCCGTGGTCTGAGCGATGAGCTGATGCTGCTCGTTGAAATCCTCGGGAGTAAACACTTCCTCGATCGGTGTTTCGTCGAGCAGAAAACTCCCGCCAATCACTTTGCGTTTAGTAATGCTTGCTGTCGCCATGCCACTCTCCAGAAGCTCCTTACTGTAAATTCTCGAAAACGCCTGCGGTCCCCATGCCGCCGCCCACGCACATCGTCACCACGCCGTAGCGTGCCTTACGCCTCTGCAGTTCGCGGAGGATCGTTGCCGTCAGCTTCGCTCCCGTACAGCCGAGCGGATGTCCCAGCGCGATCGCGCCCCCATTGGGATTTACTTTTTCCGGATCCAGTCCCGCTTCCTTAATCACCGCCAGTGACTGCGCCGCAAACGCCTCGTTCAGTTCGAACACTTCAACATCGGAAAGTTTTAAGCCCGCGATCTTCAGTGCCTTCGGAATCGCGAATACCGGTCCCAGTCCCATCTCTTCGGGCTTGTATCCGGCGGTCGCGAATGCCATCAATCTTGCCAGCGGCTGCAGTCCCAACTGCTTCGCCCGATCTGCGGACATCAGGATCGCCGCTGCGGCTCCATCCGACATCTGCGATGAGTTTCCGGCCGTCACTGTGCCCTTGGCATGGAATGCAGCTTTCAGGTTCGCCAGTGCTTCCAGTGTCGTGTCCGCGCGCGGACCCTCATCGACTTTGAAGGTGATCTCCACTCGCTTCGGCTTCGATCCGTTCGGAGTCGTGAAGCTCACCGGCACGGGCACAGTTTCATCTTCGAAGCGTCCTGCCTGGATCGCCGCAATCGCCTTTTGATGCGAGCGCAACGAGAACTGGTCCGCCTCTTCGCGCGAGATGTGGAATCGCTGCGCCAGTCGCTCGGCCGTTAGTCCCATGGATAAATACGAATCGGGATAATTCGAAATCAGCCACGGATTCGCCGAGACCTTGTGTCCGCCCATTGGGATCATGGTCATCGACTCAACTCCGCCCGCGACTGCGACCTCTGCGCGTCCCGACGCGATCGAATCTGCCGCCAGCGAAATTGCCTGTAGCCCCGACGAGCAGAATCGGTTGATCGTCATCGCCGAGCACTCCACCGGCAATCCCGCGCGCAACGACGCAATGCGCGCTACGTTCATGCCTTGCTCGGCCTCCGGCATCGCGCAGCCGATGATCACATCTTCAATTTCTTTGGGATCCACTTGCGGCACGCGCTCGAGCGCGCCTTTAATGGCCGTAGCCGCCAGGTCATCGGGACGCGTAGCACGCAGCGTCCCTTTGTAGGCCTTGCCTACAGCCGTACGAACCGAACTAACAATTACAGCTTCTCTCATAACAACGCTCTCAGCCCTTAGTTTGATTCTCTAGCCACTAACCACTAGCCACTAGTTTCTCAACGGCTTTCCCGTCTTCAGCGTGAACGCAATCCGCTCTTGCGTTTTCTTTTCGCCGCATAGGGACTTGAACGCCTCACGCTCCAGGTCCAGCAGATATTGCTCGCTCACGGGAGTTCCCGGAGAAACCTCGCCGCCGCAGAGCACCTCCGCCACTTTGTTGCCGACCTTCTGCTCGTGATCGCTGATGTACTCGCCCTGTCGCATCAGGTGAACGCCCAGCTTTAGCGTCGCCAGGATGCTTTCACCCGGAGCCGGCACATCCGTCCGCGGCACCGGAGCCCGATAGCCCGAACGCGCCATCTCGAGCGCTCGATCTTTGGCATCGGCTAACACGCGCTCGCGGTTCATCACAATCTCATCGCCATTCAACAGGAAGCCCAGCCCGCGAGCTTCGTTTGCCGATGTCGATACCTTGGCCATGGCAACCGTCTCGAACGTTCGCTTCATGGCCTCCATAATCTCGACCGACTCGCCGCGCCCATCTTTGCGGATCGCATTCGCTGCATCTACGGCCCGCAGAGTCATCTCCTTGCAGCCGCCGCCACCCGGCAGCAGACCCACGCCAACCTCTACCAAGCCCATGTAAAGCTCTGCGTGAGGCTGGCGAACCGGAGCATGCAAGGCCACTTCACAGCCTCCACCAAGGGCCATGCCAAAGGGAGCCACGACCACCGGCTTGGGCGAGAACTTGATCGTTTGTGTCATACCCTGGAAGCCGCGGATCATGAAGTCGATCTCATCCCACTCCTGCTCCTGTATCGACATCAGCAGCAGCATGATGTTCGCGCCTACGCTGAAATTCGCCGCGTCGTTGGTGATCACAAACGCGTCAAAGTTCGCTCCCACTTTCGAGCCTGGCCGCAGGGTCTCGGTGATCAGCTGCACGATGTCGCCGCCGATCGCATTCATCTTCGAGTGGAACGAGATGCAACCGACGCCATCGCCCAAATCGATCAGCGAGGCACCAGAGTTCTTTCTTACTACTCCATTAGATTTCTCAGCCACCGAAACGGACCAAACGCCCGCAGGGACCTGGACTGGCTGGTAGCTCAGCGATCCCAGATCGAAGTAGCACCTGCCTGAAGCGGTCTTCGGCGAATCCTCATACCATGTTGTTGCACCCGACGAGAGCAGCTTCTCGACGTTCGCTGCGACCGGCTTGCCTTCCTTCTTTATCCGCTCGACGGTCGCCGGTACGCCTGCCGCATCCCACAGCTCGAACGGGCCCAGCTCCCAATTGAAGCCGAGTCGCATCGCGCGATCGATCTCAACGACGGTGTCGCTGATCTCGGGGATGCGATTCGCTGCATACGTCCACAAATCCGAAAGCGCCGACCACAGGAACTGCGCGGCTTTGTCGCCTTTCGACGGAGCGAGCAGCATCTTCAGCCGCTCTGGCGTGCTTTCAACATTCTTGGCCATCTCCAGATTGGCGAAGCCAGCCTTTTTGCGCGGATGGTATTCCAGCGTCTTCCAGTCGATGCTCAGCCGCTGCTCGCCCTCCGGGCTTTTCTGCTTCTTGTAGAAGCCGGCTTTCGTCTTGTCGCCAAGCAGCTTGCGCTCCAGCATCTGCCGGTAGAAGTCGGGCAGTTTCAAATCGCTGCGCTCGTCGCGCACGTTCGCCTGCATGTTCCCAACTACGTGACCCAGAACGTCGAGACCCACCAGGTCGATGGTCCGGAACGTCGCCGACTTCGGCCATCCCACGGCGTGTCCGGTCAGCGCATCGACGTCTTCAATCGTGAGATCCATCTCCTGCATCAGCCGCATCACGTTCAGCACCGAGAAGGTGCCAATGCGATTGGCGATGAAGTTGGGCGTGTCTTTGGCCCACACAATCCCTTTGCCGAGCCGCAGATCGCAGAACTGCGAAATCGCATTCATCGCGGCGTGATCGGAATCTGGTGTCGGAATCAGTTCCAGCAGCCGCATGTAGCGCGGCGGATTGAAAAAGTGAGTTCCGAACCAGTGCCGCCGAAAATCTTCGGAGAAGCCCTCAGCGATTTTCCCCACGGGCAGCCCACTGGTATTGGTCGTAATGATCGTTCCTGGCTGCCGAACGGCCTCGACTTTCCTCAATAGCGAGCGCTTGATCTCCAGGTCTTCGACAATCGCCTCGATGACCCAGTCGCACTCGCTGATCCACTTCAGGTTGTCGTCGAAATTGCCGATGGTGACCAACTTGGCCAGCGACGGCTCGAAGAACGCCGCCGGCCTTGACTTAACCGCCGCTTCCAGCCCCTGAGCCGCAATTCCATTCCGCGCCGGGCCATCGGCGTCCGGAACCACGCGATCCAGCAGAAATGATGGGACACCGGCATTGGCCAGGTGCGCGGCAATACGCGCGCCCATGGTTCCAGCGCCCAGGACGGCAACTTTATCAATGCGTTTCATGACGATTCCCTGGCACGAATAATTGAATAAACGGAAGCGATCCCCACGACCGCTTCAACCAGCAGAAAAGATACACCGGCACTCGTACTAGATGCAGAAGTTGTACAAAAACATCCGGTTAGCAATTCATAACGGGAAAGTACTGTGTGTGCCGCGGGCGCTCTCGCCCGCGTATCTCATCCGGGCAAGAGGATTGCTTTTGCAGGCCTCAGATGTTTCGAGCCACCAGCCGAGATTCCGACCCTAAAGACAAAGCGGAGGGGAGGGAACTCCTCATCTTGCAAAGCCGTTGAACTTGGGTTGATTTGGCGATTTGCGCCAGAAATAGAAACGGCGCGCGCCGAAGAAGATGTGGGGTGAGGATGGCAACGACGCGCGCCTTATTAAGTTGAATAGAGCTTACTTTCGCACCTTCCGAATGTCAAGTAACTTATTGAAAATAAATTACTTAGATATGATTTTGGCAAGCACAAAAGCCGCTCCTGCCGCAAGTGCACCGATCACTACTGTCTGTGACGCACTTCGAAGCGGCGCCAGTCCCGTGAATCGCCCCTTTACATATCCAAATACTCCCAACGCGATCAACGTCACCACCACGCTGAGCATTAGCGCCCGGTTTGGCACGTTGATCACCATGTACGGAAACAGAGGAATCAGCCCTCCTACCACGTAGGACGCCGCAATCGTTCCTGCGCTTCGCACGGCGCGTCCGGGATCTGGCTTCTCCAGGCCTAACTCAAAGCGCATCATGAAATCCACCCAGGCCGTTGGACGCTTCCGCAAAGCCTGTACCACCGGTCCGCTCTCTTCCGGAGCCATGCCCCACTCGTGCAATACCTCGCGCACTTCGCGTTCTTCCTCGTCGGGCAGCTCCCGCACTTCGCGAACCTCGCGCTCCCGCTCGCTGTCATAGTGCTCCGCATCGCTTCGCGCGGCGAGATATCCCCCAAGTCCCATGGCGATCGATCCGGCCGCTATCTCCGCCAAGCCGGCGATCACCACAATGTTGGTCGATTTCACCGCACCGGACAAACCTGCCGCCAGCGCGAACGGAACCGTCAGGCCGTCGGCCATTCCAATCACAACGTCGCGGACTACTTCTTTGCCGGTAAAGTGTCGTTCTACGTGTAATGTTGTCGGCATTCAAACTCGCAGAGCTGGATTTTATGATTCAGACGACGCGTTCTTTACGGATGATTTCTGCAGTTCCGGATGCGCTGCCACATATTCTCGTGCCGCCAGGGCCACTTCGCGTTCGCCTTTGTAGGAGAGCTGCTCACAATCATCAAGGGGCAACCAGATCGCCCTTCTCACTTCCGTGCGCATCTCTGGCGTGATGTTTCCCAGTTTGCCGGAACGATAGAGAACCAGGTAAAAGCTGACCACCTTGAACACCCGCGCTCCATCGCCCCAATTGCGCACGTAAAAATACTTGATGTCCTTGAGTTTGGTAACCAACTCGCCCACGGCGCCGGTCTCTTCGTGAATCTCACGCAAGGCACTTTGTTCCGGCTTTTCTCCCGGATCAATGAGCCCCTTGGGCAGAGCCAAAGTCTCTTTGTTCGGGCCTGCCGACGTGCGTCCTTGCGGTTCAATCGCCGCCATCCACCAGCGGCCCTTGCGCCAGCGGACCAGTACTCCACCTGCCGAGAACTCTCGTGCCATGGTTAGTTCGCCATCATAAACTGCCGGCCAGAGAAGTGCTCTCTCCATCGCCAGCCAGGTGGTGCAAATACGCGCTTTCCTCCGGTTACACTCCTGCGTAATCCCATTGGGTTACATCGCGCGAGAGTTCAGCCGCATCTTAGGGTATAAGACAGTAGTGGGATCGGGGGCCTGGTCCATGGGGACTTTGGCAAGATGGTCACGGGTATTTCGCGCGTTTTCCGGGGAGCTCAACCGCTCAAACTCCACCGCACTTCCTTCAAACAAACCTAAAATCGGTATCGCGCTTGGTGGCGGCTTTGCGCGCGGCCTGGCTCACATCGGCGTCTTGAAAGTTCTCGAAGAAGAGAATATCCCTGTCGACTTCGTCGCTGGAACCAGTGTGGGATCGATCATCGGCGCTGCTTATTGCAGCGGGATGAGCACACGTGAGCTGGAAGAACTCGCACGCATGGTTCGTTTCAAAGATTTTGCCCGCTGGACGATTTCGCGCTATGGCTTCGCCTCGAACGATCGCATGCGGGGATTCCTTTGCCGGTTCTTGAAGTGCCGCACTTTCGAAGAGCTGAAGATCCCACTCGCAGTGGCCGCTACCGATTTCGTCAGTGGGGGAGGCATGATCTTCCGTACCGGTGATCTCATTGATCCAGTGCGCGCCAGCTGCGCCTATCCCGGCATGTTCCTGCCGGTGCAGTTCGATGGACACCAATATGTCGACGGCATGCTCTCTTACCCAGTTCCCGCTCAGCCGCTTCGCAAGATGGGAGCCGATCGCGTGTTCGCCGTCCACCTCAGTGCGAGCTGGGGAAATCTGCAGGGACCGCGGCATATCTTCGACGTAATCGGCCAGTGTTTTTCTATCGCGCAGGAAACGAACTGCGATGGCTGGCTCTCGCAGACCGACGTGAGAATCGAGCCGGATGTTCGTGGCTTCAGCTACGACAGCTTCGATCGCGCCGCAGATCTGATTTCAGCCGGCGAGACTGCGGCCCGCGCGATGTTGCCGAGTATTCTGCCGCTGCTGGCGCCACCTCCACAGGCGGAAACGCGTGAGCGCAGAGTTCCGAAGACCGCCATTACGCGTGCTCCTGCGCCTGCCGGCTGATGCTCAAATTGGTACGTTTCTATAGATAAATGTTTTCACCCGCATAACTGCTTCGCGCGCCGATCCGCAAGCCGCTGTTTCCAAAGGTATTCAGTGCGAGCGCCTGCGATTCAACCAAAGATCAGCACCCCGCTATCGTCGATTCCGCACGCAATTCTTCTCATCCCCATCGATAATCAAATCGTCACATCCCTGTGCTCTAATTCTCACAGGGGTGGAAGGGATATGGCTGATTTGATGAAACGGTACATTCTAGCCAGCGATTTCGATCAGACGCTCAGCTTCAATGATTCCGGATATGCGCTCAGCGAAATGCTGGGCATTTCTACGGAGGAGTTCGAACGTAAAGCCACCGGCATGGCCGGTCTGCAGCTTGTCCAGCAGGGCGCCGAGTTGGCATATCTCCTTCTGCACGATCCCGAGTTCCACGGCAAAGTACGCCGCCATCACCTTGCTGAGGTCGGTAAACGCATTCGTCTGAAAGAAAACATCGATCGTTTGTACGACCTACTCTCACACGGGATCCCAGGTTTTGAGTTTGATTTTTACGTGCTCTCCGCCGCGCCCGTGGAGATCGTGCGCTCCGCGCTCGAAAACATCGTTCCTCCAGACCACATTTACGGGACTGAGTTCACCTACCACGCGTCGGGTGAAATCGAGACCGTCCGTAAAGTCACTGCCGGTTACGGCAAAGTTGCGACGCTCGATTCGCTGCAGCAGAAACTGCAGATTGGACCCGATCACATCGTGTACTGCGGGGACGGCAGCTCCGATGTGCACGTCATGCTGCATGTGAACGCGCGCGACGGTTACACCATCGCCGTCTCGGAAAACAAATTTGTCGCACCCATCGCGCGCCGCACTGTGCTTAGCAACAACGCACTGGCAGTAGCGATCCCCATTCTCGAGCAGATCGTTTGCTGGGAACGCACTCACATACGCGAGTTCTTCGAATCGCAAGGCTTCCTGATCCAGGAGTGGAACAAAGTTCGTACCGACTGGCTCACCATCCGCGAAGCCGAACCTGAGCCTGTGGGCGATCCACTGCTGGCGTTCTCGGAAAAAGGGGATATCTAAGGTATCAACGTTGTGCCCCACATCTGCCGTTTTCTGGCAGATGTGGGATTTCGCGTGCCGTCCGTTCAGAATCCCTAGCCGATTAAAGCCCTCGTTTCAACAACGTTCACATTTTTTTCTTGACATAATGTACTAGTCTTATAGTACATTGAGCGAGCGATGAGTCTCCGCCGGCTTCCATTCCGCTTTCGTCTGGATCTTCAAAGCGGTGTGCCGGTCTATCGCCAGATCATCGATCAAGTCCGTGGCGGCATCGCGTCCGGATCGCTTGCAGTCGGCGATCAATTGCCGACGGTTCGCCAGCTTGCCGTAGACCTGTCGATTAATCCAAACACGGTTGTTCGTGCCTATCGTGAACTCGAACTCGGCGGATTGTTGGAAACTCACCAGGGAACCGGTACTTTCATCAGCGCTCAAAAGATAAAGAACGGTGAACAGGAGCGCGCGCGCCAACTTAGCCAGATAGCCGTCGATTGCATCGCGCGAGCGGGCGCCGCCGGCTTCACCGTGGACGACGTGATCGAACAATTGCGCATATCGCTTTCGGAACCTACTCGCAGGAGGTGAATGATGGCAAAACTCGGAATCGCTCCCATCAACAGCATTGCCGTAACGTCGTGTGTGATCTCTCTGGCAGTCGGCGCGCTGACGGGTGCCGCTCTTGATAGCCGCGCGCCGCTTGTAGCAGGCGCACTCGTCGGAGCCTACCTCCTGTTTGCCATCAAAGTGGTTCGCCAATGGGAGAAAGCCGCACTCTTGCGATTGGGGAAATATGTTGGGCTGCGCGGCCCCGGATTGTTCCTCATTGTGCCCGTGATTGAAACCCTCAGCCAGTTCGTTGATCAGCGCGTTCGTGTCGCCAGCGTCTCTGCCGAATCCACTCTCACTCGCGACACCGTTCCCGTGAACGTCGACGCCATCGTTTTCTGGCTGGTCTGGAACGCGGAAAAAGCCATCCTCGAAGTGGAAGACTTCTTCGAAGCAATCAACATGAGCGCGCAGACGGCTCTTCGTGAATCGATCGGCCGTCACGAACTCGCGCAGATGATTACCGAGCGCGAAACGCTTGGCCGGGAACTGCAGCGCATCCTCGACGAGAAGACCAATCCGTGGGGAATCACCGTACAGTCGGTCGAAGTTCGAGATGTCAGGATTCCGCAAGCTCTCGAAGATGCCATGTCACGTCAGGCACAGGCCGAGCGCGAACGCCAGGCGCGAATCATTCTCGGTCAAGCCGAGACTGAGATCTCAGATAATTTTGTGCAAGCCGCAGCCGCATACTCCGAAAATCCAACCGCCCTTCACCTGCGCGCCATGAACATGCTCTACGAAGCGATCAAGGAGCGCGGATCCATGGTAATCGTGCCTTCGTCCGCCGTAGAAACCATGGGTTTGGGTGGCATGTTGGCAACGGCAGCAGTCGCTAAAGCGCAGTGAACGCGTGACTATCATTGCAAGGAGAGAGGTATGAACTCGCGAAGAGTCTCGATCACGGGAAGCGCAGGGACCCACCTGCGAACCTCCCTCGCGCTCACCTTCATCGTCGCGCTCTTCGCGGCAATAGGGTGCCACGCCCAGGTCTTGCAAGCAGGGATCAGCGTAGCTCTGCCAGGTGCTGCGCATGCGAGTGCGGTTCCCGATGCGGACAAAGAAAATGCACTCATCGTCACGGTGACCGAGAATGGCGACACATATCTGGGAACCGATCCCATCACGCCGGGTGAGTTACAGGCCCAGATCAAGCGCGCGGTGTCTTATGAGCCATGGAAATCCGTCTACATTAAAGCTGATACCCGTGCGGCTTATCGGGCTGTCGAGCCGGTGCTGTACGCAGTGCATACAGCGGGAGCACGGACGACGGTTCTTCTCACGGCTCCGCCAGACACCCCAGCACCGGGTACTCGGGTATCGCCGAACGGACTCAACGTGCGCGTCGATTCGGTGATCCGCTCTGCCCCGAGCTCAACGGTCGTCCGAATCTACGGCGCCGTCACGCAAGCGCCCACGGTTCAGGTAAACGAGGAAACCGTTTCTTGGGAGAATCTGCAACTTGCTCTCCCGCGAGAGCTGATGAGCCGAACTCAGCGAGACGTTTTGCTGAAACCGGACGGCCAAATTCCATTTGGTGAAGTTTTGCGTGTTGTCGACCTCTGCCATTCAATCGGAGCTGCCGTCGTGCTCACGACGACGCAGATCTAAAGAACAACCGATTGGATAGTTCCCAATCCGATCGGATAGGTTGTCTGCGTTCCGGATCGCTCGGTCGAAACTCGCTGCCAGACCCGATTGTCATTTAATCCAATCGTTTGCGAGCCTTCTGCGGAAATCCTCGCATGCGGTCCCCAACATGCTTTGAGAAGACCCGACTGATGGAGGGGATTATGAGCACTCTCGCTACTTACAGGCGTAGTGGGAAGACTATCCTTCTTGCCGGAGCCATGCTTTTGACGACCCTCGTCGCTTTCGCTCAGCAGGAAATTGCTCCCGAGCACTTTGATCAACCCATCGTGGCCCAGAAAACTCCGGCCCCAAAACCTCAGAAGGAAGTGGTGAGAACCCATAAGCCCAAAGCGCCCAAGACTCGTCCGCAGCAAGCGGCAACCAAAAATCCGCAACAGCCGCAGGTCGTAACCGTTGCTGCGCGATGAAGTTAATTCGTGTACTGCGGTTGTTGAGCGGTCCCCCGGGATAGCGCCGCGCTGCCGGCGCTAACCTGGGATCTGAACTTCTCTATTTCAAAAACTCCAGCGTCAGTGCCCACGCCAGTTGCGCGGCTCGCGCGTTGTATGCAGGACGCGCATCGCAGAAGAATGCGTGGTCTGCGTCCGAGATTTCCACGTTCACATATTTCTTGCCATTCCGCTTGAGCGCGTCGATCACCTGCTCGCGCTGTTCCGGCGGAATGTGTTTATCCAGCCCTCCCCAGAAGAAGAGCATCGGACCACGCAGCGATGCCGCGTGGTCTAGTAGCGCGGGAGCGATATTTCCTCCGTAATACGAGATCGCTCTTTTGAGCGGCAATGCCGAATTCGCCAGGAAAGAAATTCGTCCGCCCATGCAGTAGCCAACAGACGAAATGTCGCTCTGGGATACATCGCGCTGAGCCTTCAGCCATTCGAAGGCCGCTTGCGCATCGGCAATCGCGCCTTCTACCGTCACAGCCTTCATATGCGGCCCGACACTGGCGAAGTCGCTGTAGGACCCCTCAAATCCCGGCGGAGCCGTGCGATGGAACAGCTCGGGAGCGACCGCAACAAATCCTTCGCGAGCGAAACGCCGCGTCACGTCCCGGATGTGCTCATTCACCCCAAATGCTTCCTGGAACACCAGCAGCCCCGGATAGCTGCCGCTCTCCCTTGGACTGGCGACGTAGGCATTCATTTGTGTGCCGTCGCTCACTTCTAGCGTCACAGTGGCGTCTTTCATGGAACGCGTTGCTTTTTCTTCGGCCATCCTCATCTCCTGTCTTCCAGATTAATCCGCTCGCGCACGGTTCTAAAAGTTTATGAAATCTTCTTCGCTTTTTCAGACTCAGATAAGAGTCTGCCGATTCGAGTTTGTTGTTGCCAGCGGCTCACAAAGACGCAGGAGATTGAGAAATGCTCGACGTGGTTTTGAAGCGATTCGATCAGCCGGACGAGACGCGCACATTTTCAAAAGGGAAGTTCGATCTTGTCCACATCGGAGGCATGACAATCGGTCGTGCCACTTACGAGCCGGGCTGGCGGTGGTCTGTCGATGTCGGCGCTGCTGTCGGCCTCACCCATTGCACCGTCGAACATGTAGGCATGGTCGTCTCAGGAAAAGCGGTAGCGGCAATGACCGACGACCGCATCATCGAGATGAAAGCCGGGGACGTCTTCTACATCGCCCCCGGTCACGACAGTTGGGTGGTCGGCGACGAGCCGTATGTGTCGCTGCATTTCATGGGCGCAGCCGACTACGCGAAACATGATGGGAGGTAACCACTCCGCGTCTTACCGTTTCGTTGTCAAGCCCCCGTGTTCGGCAAAATCGCCACATCTTGCTGATTGCACGGCAGAAATAAACTCTCGGAAAGTGTCTAGTAGGCCCTATCCATTTCGCTATACTGGGACTAGATGGTTGATTTCGGCAGTCACCGGTGCTTTCTTTTTCTGACTCTGACTTCTAGCAACTGAACCGTCATTTGCCGTTTCGATCCGAGCGACAGCGAGGATTTGTCATACCGAGCGGAGCGAGGTATCCCTTTTCCCTCCACGAAATGCCCGGTTTAAGAACTGAAATACTGACATGAAGAACCGAAAAACCCGTAAGTCCTTTGTTTTACGGGACGACTCGGACTAAGTCCTTTGTTTGCCGGGACGAGCCTTATCCCGTGCCTGTAAGTCCTTTAGAATCCGGGACGAGGGGGGGAGGGGGGGTGCCCCGGGATCTCCTAAAACGGGAAAGATCGATCAGGCTCGTGCGGTAATGTACTTCCTATGAACGTCGAACTCTCGAAAGAGGCTCGTGCCGACGCCGTGGCCTCAATCAAACGCTACTTCCAGGAGAATATGCCCGAGCCCATTGGCGACCTGGCGGCTGGCCTCTTGCTCAACTACATGCTCGAAGAAATTGGATCGGTGATCTACAACCGCGCTATCTCCGACGCGCAGACACGTCTGCAGATGCATCTCTCCGATCTCAGCGGAGAGCTTTACTCCGAAGAGTTTCAGTATTGGCCGAAGTTCGACGCCAAGCGCAAGAACCGTCGCTAAATTTGGGTTGGTACCCCAGATTCGCGCCGGTCAGTTTCGGCGCTAACCTGGGATGATGAACCTGAAAGACTGATCGACTGACAGACCGCCCTACTTTATCTCCACCAGCTTGTTTACCAGATCCGTGTAGTCCTTCTTCTCGATGCCGTGGACCGTTTTGTTGTACTCGTCGATCTTCGACGAGTAGTTCATCGAGCAGAACTTCGGACCGCACATCGAGCAGAACGCGGCTTTGTAGTAATCGCCGCCGGGCAGCGTCTCGTCGTGCATCGAGCGCGCCGTCTCCGGATCGAGAGACAGTTCGAATTGCTTTTCCCAATCGAATTTATAGCGGGCGAAGCTGAGTGCGTCGTCGCGATCGCGTGCGCCCGGACGGTGGCGCGCCACATCGGCCGCATGCGCGGCGATCTTGTAGGCGATGATGCCGTCTTTCACGTCCTTCTCGTTGGGAAGGCCAAGATGCTCTTTCGGTGTGACGTAGCACAACATCGCCGCGCCGTACCAGCCTATCATCGCCGCGCCGATGGCCGACGTGATGTGGTCGTAGCCGGGTGCAATGTCCGTCACCAGCGGCCCGAGCGTATAGAAAGGAGCGCCGAAGCAATACTCGATCTCTTTATCGACCTGGTTTTTGATCTGGTCCATGGGCACGTGGCCCGGGCCTTCGATCATCGTCTGGACGTCCTGCTTCCAGGCGATCGTCGTCAGTTCGCCCAGCGTCTTCAGTTCAGCGAACTGTGCTTCATCGCTCGCGTCCGCCAGGCAACCGGGGCGTAGGCCATCGCCGAGCGAGAACGAAACGTCGTGCTTCTTGAAGATCTTCACGATGTCTTCGAACCGCTCGTACAGGAAATTCTGTTTGTGGTGGTGGGCCATCCACTGCGCCAGGATCGCGCCACCGCGGCTCACAATGCCAGTGATGCGCTTGGAGATCATTGGCAGGTTCTGGATCAGAACCCCGGCGTGGATCGTCATGTAGTCCACGCCTTGCTCGGCCTGCTCCTCGATCACTTCGAGCATGATGTCGGCGGTGAGATCTTCGACGCGCTTTACGCGGGAAATCGCCTCATAAATTGGAACCGTGCCGATTGGAACTGGCGAGTGGCGGATGATCGCCTCGCGAATCTCGTGAATGCCGCCACCGGTCGAGAGATCCATCACCGTGTCGGCGCCGTAGTGCACGGATGTATGGAGTTTTTTCAATTCTTCGTCGACGTTCGAGGTGACTGCGGAATTGCCGATATTGGCGTTGATCTTGCACTTCGAAGCCACGCCGATTGCCATCGGCTCGAGTTCCGGATGATTGATGTTGGCGGGAATAATCAGGTGTCCTGCGGCGATTTCGTCACGTACCAGTTCCGCGGTGATCTTTTCGCGCTCGGCGACATACACCATTTCCTCGGTGATCAGTCCCTTGCGCGCGAAATGCATCTGCGAAACGTTGTCGTCGCCCGATCGTGCCGCTTCCTCACGCCGTTTGCTGATCCACTCCTCTCGAGGTTTTTGGATCCAACCATTGCCGTTATGACCGTTGCCATTACCATTCGCGTTCGGAGGCGTCATTGCAGAGTTCCTTCCTGTGGCTCGAAACCCACATTATACCCTTCGGATTTTGTGCAATTGCCCCTTCGCAGGGCATCACTGGTGGAAGTGACATTTGACCCGGTCTCATGGTCGCGTACAATCGACGGAGCAGGTTTTCTGATGAGCAATAAATACGTGAAGTTCGGCCTGGTGATCGCGATCATTGTCGTATCGCTTGGTTATCTTGCTTACACAGGCGTTCGCGACACCAAGAGCTATTACGTCACCATCAAGGAATTGAAGTCGATGGATGACAGCGTCTACGTGAAGCGCCTGCGCGTTGCCGGCAATGTTGTGCCGGGATCGATTAAGCGGCAGGGAAGTCACGTGGAATTCCAACTCGCCGGAGAAGGCCGCACTTTGCCCGTCGTCTATACCGGAACCGAAGTTCCGCCCGACACGTTCAAGGACGACTCACAAGCGCTTGCCGAAGGCACTTTCGGCCGCGACGGCGTTTTCCACGCCAAAGGCCTGCAGGCGAAATGCGCTTCGAAGTACGCGCCGCAACAGCAGCCAGGCGCCGCGCCGTCTGCACCTGCGCCAGCAACGCAGCAGTCGCAACTCAGCAGTCCAATTTCGGCGCAATAGGTTTCTTGCTTGTCATCACGAGCGGCGGAGCCGCGAGGGATCTGCATTTATCCTGAGAGACTGATCGACTGACCGACTCTCACGCAATACAATCCCCTCTGGTGAATCCATCCCCTGACAATCCAGCTGTCGTGCTCGACGAGGTCTCGAAGCTCTACGGCCGTTTCGCCGCGTTGCGTATGGTTTCGGGCGACTTCGCACCCGGACGCTTGTACCTGATCCTCGGCGAAAACGGCGCGGGCAAGTCGACGTTGCTGCGCGTGATTGCCGGCCTAATCGAGCCTTCGCATGGCAAGCTCACCATTCTGGGCAGCTCGGATTTGAAGGCCGTGAAGTCGCAGCTTGGATACATGGCGCACGCCTCGATGCTCTACGACGAACTCAGCGGGCGCGAGAATCTCGCTTACTTCGCAGAACTATACGGAATTCGCGATCGTGCGATTTGCGATCAGGCAATAAGAACGGTTGGGCTTGATCCTGGGCTTGAACGCCGCGTTGGCCAGTACTCGCAAGGCATGCGGCAGCGATTGTCTCTGGCGCGCGCGATCCTGAACGATCCACGCATTCTGTTGCTTGATGAACCGTTCTCTAACGTCGACGTCGGATCCGCCAAGGAGATGACACGCCTGCTGGGCTCGATGCGCGATTCCGGTAAGACGATCTTTCTGGTGACGCATCAACCGGCGTTACTCGAAGGCGTTGCCGATGAAAGCGTGTACATGTCCGCAGGACGTGTGATCGAACGTGTCGCTCACCGTGCGTCAGCCTCGTTGGAGACGCCGGAGGCTAAGCGATGAGCGTCCTCAGCATCCTGCGCGTGACGCTAGCCAAGGACCTGCGCATGGAATGGCGCTCGAAAGACGCCATCAACTCCATGCTCTTCTTTGCGCTGCTCGTCGTAGTGATCTTCAGCTTCTCGTTCGACCTTACGGCCGAAGAGTCACGGCAGATCGCGGGCGGCCTGATCTGGGTTGCGCTGCTGTTCGCGGCAGTCGTTGCGCTGAACCAGACCTGGGCTCGTGAGCTGCGTAATCAAGTCCTCGATGCTTACCGGGTTTCACCCGCGCCTGCCGAATCTCTGTTCCTGGCAAAGACAATAGGCAACTTCCTCTTTGTAGCTGTGCTGGAACTGCTGATGACGCCGCTGTTTATCGTCTTCTATAACCTGCGCAGCGTCGGTCCAGTCTATCAGCTTGTACTTGCATCGCTGCTGGGAAACTGGGCTCTGGTTGTGAACGGAACGTTCTTCGGCGCGATGTCGATCCGCACGCGCAGTCGTGAAGTGTTGTTACCCTTGATCCTGTTTCCCATCTCGATTCCAGCGCTGCTCGCGATGGTCGGCGCGACCACATCTATTCTGACCGGAGAAGGTTCAGCTCATCTCCCATTGGTCTTCCTCGCGGTGTACGATGTGGTATTCACGCTCGTGGGCTTATTCCTCTTTGAAACGGTGTTGCAGGCCGAATGAGATCTAAATTCGCCATCTTTGCCCTGTTTACCCTGGCTCTGCTTTCCTGGGGGCTTTATCAGGCGCTGGTAGGTGCTCCCACAGAAGCCACAATGGGTCCAGTGCAGCGCATCTTCTACTACCACGTTCCCAACGCCTGGGTAATGGAACTGTGCTTCCCGCTGAACTTCCTCGCGTCGATCATCTACCTGATCACCCGCAAGCCGGCGGTCGATGCCTTCGCCGTTGCGACGGCGGAAGTGGGCGTTGTGTTCTGCACGGTCGTGCTGCTTACCGGGCCGATTTGGGCGCGGCCAGTTTGGGGCATCTGGTGGACGTGGGATGCGCGCCTAACCAGCACGCTGGTTCTGTGGCTGATCTATGTCGGCTATCTGATGCTGCGAAAGCTCTCGACTGGAGGTCCGAATCCGGTGCTGGCGGCGGCATTTGCCATCTTCGGCTGCCTTGACGCCGTGTTTGTGTTCATGGCCATTCGCTGGTTCCGCACGCAACATCCGCAGCCGGTTTTCGGCGGCGGAGCGAACTCGGGTATCGATCCACGTATGCTGCATGCTTTCTTCATCAACATGCTGGCGTTCACCTGTTACGGAGCAATGCTGGTGTGGATTCGTTACACGCTTGAGCGCACGCGCCAGAAGGTCGATGAGGCACATGCGATGAAGTCACTGCTGCATCATGAAGCGGGAGCAAAGTAATGAAATTCCTCTACGCTGCTTACGGGGTTACCTGGGCCGTTCACATCATCTACCTGGTCATTCTGACCCGCGGCTTCGGCCGCCTGCGCGACGACATCAAGGACTTGGAACGCGACTGAAATCAGCCCCGCGCTGGTAGAATAGTTGTAACGGGGATACATTCACGTTTCTGCCTGTTGGCTGTCGTTCGAAGAACCCCTTAAGCTCAATCAGAAGATAGGCACCGCATGATTTCCGTCAGTAATGTCAGCATGCGCTACGGCGCAAAACTGCTCTTCGAAGAAGTATCGACCACGTTTACCGCGGATCGCCGCTACGGTCTTACCGGGCCGAACGGTTCGGGCAAGTCCACGTTCATGAAGCTGCTAACGGGTGAGTTGGATCCGCAGAAGGGCAACGTGGTGCGTCCGAAAAAGCTCGGCGTGTTGCGGCAGGATCAGTATGCGTTTGACGCATTCCGAGTGATCGACACCGTGATCATGGGTAACAAAGGGCTTTGGGCGGCGCTCGAAGAGCGCGAGCATATTTATGCCAAATCGGAAATGACCCACGACGACGGCATGCGTCTGGGTGAACTCGAGGGCATTGTTGGCGACGAAGATGGCTACACTGCCGAGGCCGACGCGGCGATCCTGCTGCAAGGGCTCGATATCCCTGACGAGGTGCACGAGCGCAAGATGAGCGAGTTGCAGGGCGGACAGAAGGTCCGCGTACTGCTGGCGCAGGCGCTGTTCGGCAAGCCGCAAGCATTGCTGCTCGATGAGCCTACGAACTATCTCGATCTTGATTCGATTCACTGGCTCCAGGACTTCCTCAATCGCTACGAGGGCACGCTGATCGTGATCTCGCACGACCGGCATTTCCTGAACAACGTTTGCACGCATATCGCCGACATCGATTACGAGACCATCATCACCTATACCGGCGGTTACGACGACATGGTGCTGCAGAAGACGCAGATCCGCTCGCGGCTGGAATCCCAAAACGAGCAGCGAGAGAAGAAGATTGCGCAGCTGAACGAGTTCATTGCGCGCTTCTCGGCGGGAACGCGATCGAGCCAAGTGATGTCACGCAAGAAAGAAGTAGAACGCCTGCAGACGAGCGAACTCGCACGGTCAAACATTCAACGCCCCTACATACGTTTCGATCAGGCACGGCCTTCAGGGAAGCACGTGCTGGAATTCGATGGCGTAAGTAAAGCCTATGGCGATCAGAAGGTTATTGATGGCTTCGCCGCTTCACTGATTCGTGGCGAGAAGATCTGCCTGATGGGCCGCAATGGTCAGGGCAAGACCACGCTGCTGCGCACGTTGCTGGCAAATGCGCCGGAGATGCCGCGAATAGACGGCGCTATTGATTCCGGCACGGTGAAGTGGGGTCACGAGGCGCAGATCGGCTATTTCGCCCAAGATCACACGGCTTTGATTGAGAAGGGCACGACGGCGGCTGACTGGCTGCATCAGTTTGATCCCAAGGCTTCGAAAGAAGAGATTCGCGGTCTGCTCGGACAGATGTTGTTCAGCGGCGAAGAAGGACTGAAGCCAACGGAGGCTCTCTCTGGCGGCGAATCAGCTCGCTTGCTGTTCTGCAAGCTGATGCTGCAAAAGCCGAATGTTCTGATTCTGGACGAGCCGACCAATCACCTCGATCTGGAAGCGATTAATGCGCTCAACATCGCCATTCAGCGCTATGAAGGCACGGTCCTGCTGGTGTCGCACGATCACGACCTGATTGACGAAGTCGCGACGCGCATTTGGCACTTCGAGCACGGCACGATCGAGGACTTCAAAGGACCGTACGAGGAATACATCGGAGCGGCAACGGCTGCGGCTGACTAAATGTTCCGGATGCGATCGGCTGATATGATCTCGACGTGGCTGCCCCAGCGACTTCGGGTCCGATGAACGCTGAAGTATCGTCTGCTTCGCGAAGCGTGCTGCGGGCGGCGCGCTTCAATCCGCTGGCGACTGTTGGACTGTGTTTCATCACGATCTTCGTTCTCTTTGCGCTGCTCGCGCCGTGGATTGCGCCCCATGATCCCGCGTTCATTGATCTTCCACATCGTTTAGGGCCACCTTCGGCGCGGCACTGGTTTGGAACGGATGAGTTAGGTCGCGACATTCTTTCGCGCATTATCTTCGGCGCAAGAATCTCCATGCTAGTGGGCGCCAGCGTAGTTGCGGGCTCACTCTTCCTGGGACTTATTATCGGATCGCTGGCTGGGTATTACGGCGGACGCCTCGATCGGTTTGTAAACGTCATCGTGATGAATGCGTTTCTCTCGTTTCCTGGTTTCCTGTTGGCGATTGCATTTGTGGCGTTTGTCGGACCGGGAATCTTCAATCTCATTCTGGCGTTGGTGATTGGCGGCTGGGTCGGTTACGCGCGACTGGTGCGCGCTCAAGTGCTCGCCGTGCGAGAGCGGGAGTTCGTGGAAGCTGCACGAGCGCTGGGGGCTTCGGATTTTCGCATTCTCTCACGCCACATTCTGCCGAACATGATTCAACCCGTGATCGTGCAGGGAGCGATCGGCATGGCTGGCGCGATCCTGGCAGAGGCGACGATGAGTTTTCTTGGTCTTGGCGTGCCGCCGCCAACAGCGAGTTGGGGATCGATGCTCAACGATGGGCGTTCCCATTTGTTCGACGCGCCACACCTGGTGCTGTTTCCGGCAATGGCTGTGATGCTGGCCGTGCTCTCCTTCAATTTCCTTGGAGATGCGCTGCGTGACTATCTCGATCCGCGCGCGCGCATTGAAGCGGGTCTTTAGACAACCCTCGTGTCTGTTCGAAGTCGCGCACTTTGGTAACTAAAGTCCGTTGCGCTTTCTGGTTAGAATCTCCCAAAAATCCCGCAACTCACAAGCGGTAGCTGTGTTTCCATCCGGTGACAAATGACATCGCTCAGGAAGAGGGCGAGGAAACACTGGAGGGAAAAGTTATGAAATTTGATTTGAATAAGGCGATGCTCGTGGTAGCGGCCTGCGCGATCTGCGTACCGGCGGGATTTGCTCAGACGAGCACAACAACGTCAAGCACGACAACCACCAAACCACCCACCATCAACCAGCGCAAAGATAATCAGCAACAGCGAATCGGCAACGGCGTAGAAAATGGATCGCTCACGTCTGGGGAAACGCGCTCACTGGAGCGCCAGGAATCGGATGTGAACAAAGAAGAGCACCAGATGAAGGCGCTTGACAACGGAAAGCTCACGCAGCAGGATCGCGCGGTGCTGAATCAGCAGCAGAACCACGTTTCGAAAGAGATTTACCAGGACAAGCACAACGCCGCAGCTCAGAACTACAAGGGCGAAGTGGGAGCGCGCCAGCGCAATCAGCAGGAGCGCATTGGACAGGGAATCAAGAGCGGCCAGTTAACGGCTCGCGAATCGGCGCACCTGGAGAATCAGCAGACGCACCTGAACAAGGAAGTGAATACGATGCGTGCGGCGAACGGCGGAAAGCTCACGCCCGGTGAGCGCAACCTGGTGAATCACCAGGAGAACAAGACGTCGAAGGCGATTTACAACAAGAAGCACAACGGACGCGTTCGGTAGGCACAAGTCAGATCTTGCGAAGTGAGAAGTGCGAAGTCAAAGCCTCTGCGCCAGCGGGGGCTTTTGTTTTTAGGCTTGAGCCTGTCAGTTCCTCAGTCAAATCAGTCTGTCAGTCCCTTCCGCGCACAAGCCTTCAGCTCGATGCCATGCGGTTGAATAGAAAGCACTTGACGATACTCCGTTCCGGTTCGAACCAGGAATCCGAAAGAAACGCGGCTTTTTATCGAATTTTTACTTGACTCATTGCAAATCGCAATATGACAATTGCAATCCGTAATATGAAGCTAGGCGAAAAAATACGGTACTTGCGCGAGGTCGAAGGCGCCCTACGGGGCCTGGGCCGCGACATGACGCAGCAGGAAGTAAAGCAGGCAGTGAAGAAGGAGATCGGCAAGCCGATCAGCCAGTCGTACCTGTCGCAGATCGAAAGCGGCGCGCGCCCGCACCTCACGAATTCCACGCGCATGCTACTGGCACGCTTCTTCAATGTTCATCCGGGATACCTGGTGGACGATCCCGATGGATATCACACGGAGCTGCAGTCTCCGTTGCGGGTGGCGGAAGACAAGCTGGATTTGTGGCTGGTGAGCGGCGCTGAGCGCTTCCGCCGCGATCCGGAACTGCGGCATGCGTTACTAGAGATATCGCGTCACGATGATTCACGAAAGTGCCTGATCCTGCTGGGGGCCATCCTGGATACGCCGCAACTGGCGGATCGGCTGTTGCAGGTTTTGAAGCCGGAGACGGAAGGGATGGAGGGCTCGCCCTCGAATGGGAGGTCACGATGAGCTGGGCTGATGTCTATCTGACGTGTTTCGTGATCGGATTTGCACTGAGCTTCGTTTCGTTTCTGTTGGGAAGCTTTCATTTGCATCTGCCCCACATGCATTTTCACGGCGGGGCGCACGCACATTTCGATCTGACGCATGGAACGCCGACCGCAGTGCATCCGGCGCCGGGCCACGCGCAAGGCGCGAGCGAGCAGTTGTCGCTCTTCAATTTCGGTACGGTCGCAGCGTTCCTGGCGTGGTTTGGCGGTACCGGCTATCTACTGACGCGTTACTCCGGCCTGTGGATTGGCTTCGTGCTGATGATCTCTGCCGTCGTGGGATTTATTGGCGCTTCGATCATCTTCTTCTTCGTGGCAAAGGTACTGATGAAATACGACAGTCACCTCGATCCTGCGGATTACGACATGGTCGGCGTGCTCGGCACGGTGATAGTTCCGATTCGCGAGGGTGGAACGGGAGAGATCGTGTTCTCGCAGGAGGGTGCTCGCCGCTGCGCGGGAGCGCGGAGCGACAACGCCGGTCCGATTCCGAAGGGAACTGAAGTTGTAGTGACGCGTTACGAGCGGGGAATTGCATACGTGCAGCGTTGGGATGAGTTGTCGGGCGCGGCACAAGAGGCGGAGCAGGAGAAAGGAAGCCAGCAATGACACGCACACACTGGCGCAATCTGAGCCTACTGCCATGGCTGATTCTGCCGGCGATGTTATGGCGTTACTGGCAATTACAGGATCTGCTGCCGGAGCGGATTGCTGTTCACTTCAATGCCAACAATGTGCCGAATGGCTGGTCAGACCGTGGCGACTTCGTAGTCGGCTTTATTGGCATGACTGTGGGTGTACTGGCGTTGTTCACGATCCTGAGCTTGTTGCCAAAGCGCACGTCGGGCGTGGCGGGAGCGATGCTATTCGTTGAGTATGCCGTCTCCGCGCTGATGTGTGTGGCGTTCATTGGAGTTCTGGAGTTCAATGCGCTGAATCGGGTAGACGTGCTGAAAACGCTTGGGCGCGTTGCGGTGATGACGCCGGTCATTGTGATCGTCGTGGTGGTGATTGCAGTTGTGAGAGCGGGACGTAACGCGGCGGTGGGCTATTCAGCCGTCGGTTCGACGCCGGGTGTAGCCAGACCGGCTGTTGTCACACCGGCGGTTCCGCCGTCGCAAGGGCGACTCCTGGCGGAAGAGACGCAACGCGCTCCGCTCGCCGCGTTACTGTTCGCGATATTGGCGGCAGTGTTTCTGGGGATCGCGATCAAACTTCCTCCTTCGCCGATCTGGCTGAGGATCCTACTGTATGCGGCTACGGCGCTGATGCTTTGGGTCATCACGCAGGCGTGGGGCGGCTTCCGATACCGAGTGACGAGCACGGGCGTTGATGTGCGCACTGGAGGAATTCGTGTCTGCTCGATTCCTAAGGCGACGATCCAGGACTACCGCGTCGCGCAGATCGATCCGCTGGGCGATTTCGGCGGATGGGGCATCCGCATGCTGCCCGGGAGGCGCGCGTTCATATGGCACGGGCATGAGGCGGTGCGCATTCGCACACCGCAGCGCACCGTGTATCTGGGGCACGATCAGCCGGAGCGGTTGGTAAAAGATTTGGACGTAATGATGAAGTCGGTTTGATTTGCAATTTTGAAATTTGCTTGGAGGCGTTATGGGTATTCCGAATGACATTCTGATCATTGTTGGACTGGTATTGCTCTCGGTGTTCTTCCTGATGGCGGTCTTCGCCCGGCTTTATCGCAAGGCCGGGCCGCATGAAGCGCTCATCGTGTATGGGTATCGCAAAACAAGAATTGTGAAGGGAAGCGGCACAGTGATCTTCCCGATGGTGGAAAGCGCGCGGCTGCTCTCGCTGGAACTAATGTCATTTGACGTGGCGCCGCAGCAGGATCTCTACACGAAACAGGGCGTCGCGGTGACGGTAGAGGCGGTGGCGCAGATCAAGGTGAAGTCGGATCCGGAGTCGATTGTGACAGCTGCCGAGCAGTTCCTGACGAAGACGGATCAGGAGCGCGAAGGGCTGATTCGCCTGGTGATGGAAGGTCACCTGCGCGGCATCATCGGCCAACTCACGGTGGAAGAGATCGTAAAGCAGCCGGAGATGGTAAGCGATCGCATGCGCGGCACTTGCGCTGACGACATGAGCAAGATGGGGCTCGAGGTCATCTCGTTCACCATCAAGGAGGTTCGCGATAAGAACGAGTACATCACCAACATGGGGCGTCCGGATATTGCGCGGATCAAGCGCGATGCCGATGTGGCGGCAGCGGAAGCCGAGCGCGATACGGCGATCAGGCGCGCACTGGCGCAGCGTGAGTCGGCGGTGGCGAAGGCACAGGCCGATCAGGAACGCGTGCTGGCAGAGACGGTTTCTTTGGCGAAGCAGGCCGAGGCACAGCGCGATCTGGACGTGAAAAAGGCGCAAGCTCTCGAGATCAGCAAGCGCCAGCAGGCTCAGGCTGACAAGGCCTACGAGATCCAGACGAACGTCATGCAGCAACAGGTTGTGGCCGAGCAGGTGAAAATCCAGCAGATCGAGAAGTTGGAGCAGGTGAAGGTGCAGGATGCCGAAATCGCGCGCCGCGAGAAAGAGTTGATCGCGACCGTTCTGAAGGGCGCCGAGATCGAACGCCAGCGTATACAAACGCTCGCGGAAGCCGAGAAGTCACGGCTGATGGCGGAAGCGGAAGGTAAGGCGTCAGCGATCAAGCAGCAGGGCGAGGCCGAAGCCGAAATCATCTTCAAGAAGGGCGACGCCGAAGCCAGGGCGATGAACGTGAAGGCCGAAGCCTATCAGGAATATAACCAGGCTGCGGTCGTCGACAAACTGATCACCAGCCTGCCGGAGGTGGTGAGGGCGCTGGCGAGTCCGCTGAACAACGTCGACAAGATCACCATCGTCTCCACCGGCAATGGTGATTCGGCGGGGATGAGCAAGATCACCGGCGACATCGCGAAGATGGCGGCGCAGGTTCCGGCACTGTTCGAGACGTTATCGGGGATGCAGATGTCGGAGCTATTTGGCCGCATCCGCAGCATCGGAGATAAATCGCCAACACCGACCATCGACGGCAACGGCGGCGACGCGAAGGCAAAGGGAGCGGGGGCATAGGTGTAATGGGCTCCGCCGTGGCGGGGCCCAGTCGTTTTAGAAAGGAAAGGACGAATTAATGAAAAGGCTTATTTCTATTGCGATGTTGGCATTGTTGTTGTGTTCGGTTGCATTCGCGCAGGATGAAGCGGCGAAGAAGAAAGAGGCACAGACGTCAGCCGAAACGTGGTTGGCGTTAGTGGATGCCGGCAACTACGGGCAGAGCTGGGATGAGGCTTCGACTTTCTTCAAGTCGAAGGTGTCGAAGGCCGACTGGGAAAAGATGCTTGCACAGGTGCGGACTCCGCTTGGGAAGTCTGACAGCCGAACGCCGAAAGGTGCCGTGTACCAAACCTCTCTACCTAAGGCTCCCGATGGAGAATATGTCGTGCTCCAATACAAAACTAATTTCGCAAACACCGGTGCGGCGGTGGAAACGATTACTCCGATGCTGGATCAGGATGGCAAGTGGCGAGTGTCGGGATACTTCGTCAGGCCAGCGGAGTAGTAGATGGTATCGAGAGTTGTGGTTGAGCAAGGCTTTGTTACCCGAGTGGTGCGGTCGCTAAGACTTGCACCACTCGGGGCTTTTGGAATCTGTAGGAAGTATTCGAAGTAGAAGGAGTGGATTATGGCGCTGCTGGAAAGAGTCTCTACGTTAATTCGCGCGAATCTGAACGACCTGGTCGATAAGGCCGAAGATCCGGAGAAAATGATCAAACAGGTGATCCTGGATATGCAGAATCAGTTGATCCAGGTGAAGACGCAGGTGGCGATTGCGCTCGCCGATCAGCATCTGCTGGAGAAGAAGCTGAAAGAAACGGACGATCTTGAGAAAGACTGGATCCGCCGCGCCGAACTCGCCGTCGATAAGAAGCAGGATGATCTGGCGAAGGCTGCTATCGAGCGCTCGCTCAGCTACAAGCAGCTAACGGAGAACTACCGGCAGCAGGTCGCCGATCAGAAGATCGAGGTTGAGAACCTGAAGTCGGCGCTGCAGAAGCTGGAGCAGAAGCTATCCGAAGCGCAGGCAAAGGCCGACGTGCTGGTGGCGCAACACCGGCGCTCGCGCGTGCTCGGCAAAGCTCGTGACGCGCAGATGGCAGCAACCAACAGCGCCAATTCCGGCACATTCGATCGGATGAAGCGAAAAGTCTCACACGAGGAAGCAGTCGCGCAGGCGAAGGGTGAGATTGCAGGAGAAGACTCCCTCAGCGACAAACTGGTAGCACTGGAGAAGGAAGATAAGATCAACCAGTTGCTGGTGGAAATGAAAGAGCGGAAGAAGGTGACGGCGTAGGGATGCTCGCATCTAGCACTTTGGAATGCAGATCCCTCGCTCGCTGCGCTCGCTCGTGATGACAACAAGTTTTTGCTTGTCATGACGAGAGGAGCGAGGCATCTGCATTTGCGCAATGCGTCAGTTCTTGCCGATAGAGGTTTCGTTGAAGAGTGGCTCCTCGATGAGATCCGGCAATTGCAGATTGCGGCTGACCTTATCCACTGGCTCTGGATCTTCGATCTCGTCGCCCGTAACGGCGCCAAGTTCGCGGAGTTTGCGTGCGGAGACCATTACGCGCGATTCGAGGGATCCGACGGCGCGATTGTAGGAATCGACTGCGCGATCGAGGCCGCTGCCTACCGCGCTCAGGTGACCAGCGAAGTTGCGCAGCCTCTCATACAATTCGCGACCTTGATCGCTAATGGCCTGCGCATTTGCGGCGAGCTTTTCCTGATTCCATCCGTAGGCCACGGCGCGGAGAAGTGCGATGAGCGTCGTGGGGGATGCGGGGATCACGCTCTTCATGACCCCTTCCTCGATCAGGCCGGGATCCTGTTCAAGTGCTGCGCTAAAGAAGGTCTCACCAGGGAGAAACATCACTACGAACTCGGGCGAAGGCTGGAACTGCTCGGTGTATGCCTTTGAACTCAGGCTATCCATGTGCTTGCGTAATTGTCGGGCGTGTAGACTGAGCGCCGCGCGGCGGCGTTCGTCGTCCGTGCTCTCAAGCGATTCGAGATAGGCCTGTAGCGGAGCCTTTGAGTCGACGACGATGTTCTTTCCGCCAGGCAGCCGCACGATCATATCGGGACGCAGCTTTCCATCCTGTGTCGAAACAGTCGCCTGCTCCTGGAAGTCGCAATAAGAAACCATGCCGGCCAGTTCGACCACGCGGCGCAACTGGATTTCTCCCCAGCGTCCGCGAACGTTTGGGGCGCTGAGCGCCTTCACGAGGTTGCCGGTTTCGCTCTGCAGTCTCTCCTGCGTGCTGATCAGCGACTTCACCTGCGCGCTCAGCCCGCCATACGCTTCGCTGCGAGCTATTTCCATCTGCTGGATCTGCTGATCCACCTTGCTGAGCGATTCGTGAATAGGCTGCACCAGAGTTTCTACAGCTTTCTGTCGCGACTCCAGATCCTTTTGCGCTTCGGACTGGAAGCGCCCCAACGCACTCTTCGCCAATTCGAGGAACGACTCGTTATTGGTCTTCAGCGCTTGCGCGGCCAGTGCATCGAATGCATCTTTAAATCTATTGCCCGCTTCTTCCAGCAGTCGGCGTTCCTCGTCCAGCCGTAGGCGCTCGGCCTTTAATTCAGTTTCGGCAGCGGTGCGCGCTCGCTGGCTCTCTTCCAGACGCTGGCGGGTTTCGGCGAGGAGGGTCTCCGATTGCTTTCGGCCATTCTCGGCAGCCGCTGCCAACGCTTCCGCCGCGCTGGCGCGTTTCTCAGTTTCCAGGATGCGAGACTGCTGCGTGCCCCGGGTGCGGTCGCGTCCGAGAAGATAGCCAATGACCACACCTGCGACCACTCCGATCACGACGGCAGATAAAATGAGTACCGGTTGCATGAAGTCTCCAAGGAACTTGGGCGAATCGTAACATAGCAGGGCCACACAATCTGTAAGGGAGAACATTTACCCGCAATGGCGGGTTCTAATTGGCATGAGCTGGGTCAAGACATTGGTGTTGGCAGCGGCGATGAGTGCGGTCTGCGCGCCAGTAGTATTGCAGGCCCAACAGTTCGATGAGCAAACCGAACGGTTAGTGCTGGGACAGTTGAACGAATCGCGCCAGCAGGCTGGATTGGCGCCACTGAAGGTCAGCCCCGAGCTCCTGCGGGCCGCACGGCAACACTCTTGGGCGATGGCTCAGCAGCACAAGTTATCGCACCAGTTGCCAGGCGAAGCACAATTGCAGGACCGCCTGGGGGTTACTGGAGCGCACTTCTTCCGGAGCGGAGAAAACGTCGGCTTCAACACCCAGGCAGATCTAATCCATGACGCGTTCATGCATTCGCCGCCGCACCGGCAAAACCTTTTGACGCCGGAGTACAACTCGGTTGGTATCGGTATCGTTCAAAAGGGCGACAGTTATTGGGTGACCGAAGACTTTGCGCAGACGGTGGCTGCGCTTTCCGTGGACCAAGCGTCGGCACGTGCGGCGGACGCGTTCGTGGAATTACGGCGACACGAACGGCAGATACCCCTGGCACAGGTACAGATACCGCAACTGCACACGGCAGCTTGCGCGATGGCGAAGTCTGGCGAGATGAACAATCGATCTCTCCTCCAAATGCCCGGGGTGCGTTACACAATCGCCTACACGAACGCGCAGCCTGAGGTGCTTCCGCCAGATTTATCCCGCATTGCAGCGCAGTCTTCGCTCAAAAGATTTGCGGTGGGCAGTTGTTTCGTACAGAACGAAAAAGCTCCCGGCGGCATGTTCTGGGTTGCGATGGTCTTTTTCGGAGACTGACTTTGGGAGAACTCTACATCGGTGTTGCGGGTTGGGCCTACAAAGACTGGGAGGGAATCGTTTATCCCAAAGGCCTGAAGAAGACACAGCATCCGGTGGAGTACCTGGCTCGATATTTCGATCTCATCGAAATCAATACATCGTTCTATGGACACATCAAACCGGATGTGGGGCGCGAATGGTGCCGTAAAGCCGGCGCGATAAATCCGAAATTTCAATTCACGGCGAAGCTGAACAAGGTGTTCACGCACTCGCCGATCGCCGTAGTTGAATCCACTTCGGCAAAGACGATTCGCTTCGCGCCAGAAGATGAGCGCCTGGCGAAAGAAGGATACGACGCCATCGCATCGGAAGGCCGACTCGGTGCGCTACTGATGCAGTTTCCCATCTCGTTTAAGAACACCGATGACAACCGCGAGCATCTCGACAAATTGATTCGAATGTTTGGGCAATATCCGCTGGCGGTCGAAGTGCGCCACGACAGTTGGATCGACGAACCGATTCTGCAGCACTTCACGGCGGAGGGCGTGGCGTTCTGCAATATCGACCAGCCGCTGCTGGGCAGCGCTATTCGTCCCAGCGGGCATGTGACGTCCACAATCGGATATGTGCGCTTGCATGGACGCCGCTACGACCAGTGGTTCGATCCGAAGAAACCGAGCGACCGTTACGACTATTTGTATAAGCCGTTTGAACTGGAGGGCTGGCAGGCGAAGATCGAGAAGATCGCCGAGAAAGCGGAGAAGGTTTATGTCGCTGCCAACAATCATTTCGAGGGCAAAGCACCGGCGAATGCGCTGGAATTGAGGTCAATGATGGAGCGCCGCAAGGTGAGGGCGCCAGAGTCGCTGATCCGGCAATATCCTGATCTGCAGCCATTTACAGAGCCAGACCAGTCCGCTCCGCCCCAGATTGTTAATCCCACGTTACGAGGTTTCGAGTAGCCATCCCTGGGGACATGTCCCTCCGTGTGCGTCTCTCCATGCTCCTGCTCATCCAATGACTCTGAGAATGTGCGAACTTTATTGAGAGCTACTGCGTATAAAGAACTAGATGCAGTTGGAAATCGCAGCTAACAATTGTGAAGCCAGCGCGTCAATCTAGTGAGCGGATAAGAAATTACAGGAGGCAATATGGACGCGAAGTGGAATTGGTTTATCGACAACATGGCGGTTCGGACGGCACTGATCGTGAGCGGTTTCTGCATGTGGCTGGCGGCTTCTGCAGCGCTCTTGAAGATGTAGAGTGTCGAAAAGATGACAACATTTACCGAAACACCTAAATCTGCAGTTCCGAAGTTCCTTTCTTCAGCGCCGGGGCCGTGTTGTTGGATCAGCCAACACACTCGCCTCGCGCGCTAGTCTGTTTCAAGAATCTGCATTCGAAGATTATGTGTCAAATTTGCGCAGACGCTGAGGTACGCGACCGCCGTGTTGGCAAAAACGCGCGCATTGATTCGATTCAGGCCTAAAATCTTCTAAGCCGATTGAACCTTTTCTGTTTCAACCTCGACATATAAGTGAATGAAGATCGAAACCCGTCTTCGAGATGAGTGGTTGGTGCTGCGGTGTCGCACCAACGAGCCCGGAGCCTACGCCGACCTGGTGTCGGTAATGGAAGCGCCGCTGCTCTACTACATCATGAAACTTACCGGCAGCCGGGACACCGCTCTTGATGTTCTCCAGGAAGTGTGGATACGCGCGTTTCGTGGAATTCGGAAATTGAAGGATCCAGGCGCAGTCCGCCCCTGGCTTTACAGCATTGCACACGGCATTTCAATCGATCACCTGCGGCGCATGCATGTGCGCGCAGACAACGAGGTCACCGGAATTGAGATACCCGATATCGCGTGCGATGAGATGTTCACTGCCGAAGACGCCTCGGCGGTTCATCGCGCCCTGGACGAGCTTCAACCTGTGCATCGGGAAGTCTTGGTGCTCTTTTTCGTGGAAGAGTTCTCGATAGCGGAGATCGCCAAAGCGACTGAGTGTCCAGAAGGAACCGTCAAGTCTCGCCTTTACTATGCGAAGAGAGCATTGCGAACAATTATTTCAAGGGGGATTTATGCACAACACGAATGACATGCGTCAGCAACTCTTGGCACAATTACCTCAACCGGAGGATCTTTCCAAGTACCGCGACCATGTAGCGGAAATCATCCAGAAGGATCAGAAGCGGCTTCGCGTCGAGCATGTGCTGAGCATGCTGTTCTGGATCTTTTGTGCTGCCAGTGCCACGGCGTATCTCTGGTTCGGAAACGCCGATTCGCACTTGCCACGGGCGCCGTTTCTCGCTTGTATTTTCTTTCTATGGGGCGGCGTTGAACTTCTCAAGCACCGAATTCACGCAGCGCAGGTCGAAGTGCAAAAGGATCTGAAGCAACTGCAACTGCAGGTTCTGGAGATGCAAGCTCGCACTATGAAGTCTGCCTAAGTTATTGCGCGACCGCTTCGCTCTTGGCCGCGTAGTGCGAATCAACGTAATTGTCGAGGATGTCGATGAACTCGGCAACGATGCGATCGCCACGCAAGGTAGTCATCAAGCGGCCATCGACGAATACAGGAGCTTTCGGCTCCTCAAATGTGCCGGGCAGGGAAATGCCGAGGTTGGCGTGTTTCGATTCGCCAGGGCCGTTTACCACGCAACCCATCACCGCTACCTTCATCTCTTCGACGCCGGTGTAGCGCTGCTTCCAGACAGGCATCTGTTCGCGCAGATAGCTTTGGATCTGTTCGGCCATCTCCTGGAAGAAAGTGCTGGTGGTGCGTCCGCAACCGGGGCAGGCTGTGACTTGAGGGGTGAAGCTGCGAATGCCCATCGATTGCAAAATCTGTTGCGCAACGAGCACTTCTTCGGTGCGATCGCCGTTGGGAGCAGGTGTGAGCGAGACGCGAATCGTGTCTCCGATGCCCTCCTGCAACAGAATGCTGAGGCCAGCTGCAGATGCGACGATTCCCTTGGCGCCCATGCCGGCCTCGGTGAGACCGAGGTGTAGGGCATAGTCGCAACGCGCCGCCATGTTCCGATACACGTCGACCAGATCCTGCACGCCGCTCACTTTTGCGCTGAGGATGATCTGATCGCGACGCAATCCGTATTTCTCTGCCAGCTTGGCGGAGTTCAGCGCACTTACCACCATGGCTTCCATGGTCACATCGCGGGCGTCTTTCGGTTCGGCGGAGCGGGAGTTTTCGTCCATCATGCGCGTGAGCAGCTGTTGATCGAGCGATCCCCAGTTGACGCCGATGCGCACCGGCTTCTGATTCTCGACGGCAACTTCGACCATGATGCGGAAGTTATCGTCGTCCTTGCGGCCCACGCTCACGTTGCCCGGGTTGATGCGGTACTTGGCTAATGCGCGCGCACACTCCGGATATTTCTTCAGCAGCAGATGCCCGTTGTAGTGGAAATCGCCGATGATCGGCACGTCGATTCCGCGACGCTCGAGCAGATCCACAATCTGAGGGACGCCTTTGGCTGCTTCGTCGTTATTGACTGTAACGCGGACCAGTTCTGATCCGGCGCGCGCCAGAGCTTCCACCTGCTTCACGGTCCCTAACACGTCGGCCGTGTCGGTATTTGTCATTGATTGCACCACAAGTGGTGCATCACTGCCGACGCGGACCTTGCCGATCGTGCACGTAACGGAATTTCTACGACGGATATCTGCCATATCTTGAGCAGCCTTCAGGAGGCTTCAGGTATGTACTCAGTTTAGCATGCGAATTCAGGGCGTTCCGTCCTGGACTGGGCGAGAAAGAACCAAGCCATTCACCCCGCGAAAAAGCCCATCCAAACGCCATTTTTGCGCTTGAACGAAAGCAGCAGCTCTCATATGATGCGCAGCAATCGAGGAATAACAAAGCAAGCCCTGCAAGACCAAGTTTCCCCCGAGGAGTGGTTATGGGCAGGCACCGTTTCACGCTCTTTCTGGCCGTCGCGCTGGTGATCGTCTGCGTTCCATTGATTGGCGAGACACCAGCCAATATCATCGCGTCCCTAAAAAAATACACACCGGAAGAATTCGAGTCGCTGCGCAAACTCGCGAAGAATGATCCCCAGGCGCAGAACGCTCTTGGCCTCGCCTATCTGACGCAAACGCGCGTCGCGCAAGATTATGAGGAGGCCTATCAGCTATTTCACAAAGCTGCGCGTCGCGGATACGGCCCAGCGCAGAACAACCTGGCTTATATGTACACGCACGGCCTTGGTATGCAGGTTGACATGCAGCAAGCCATCCTGTGGTTGCGCCGGGCGGCGGAAAACGGCGAGGTTCTCGCGCAGGTCAATCTGGGCAACACGTATTTCACCGGGACTGGGGTCAAGCAGGATTACTCGGAAGCGGCAAAATGGTTCGAGGTAGCCGCTCGATCCGGCGATGCGAGAGCGCAGAACAATCTCGGACTGATTTACGACCGTGGACTCGGGCTGCCAAAGGATGAGCCAACCGCAGCTCGCTGGTTTCGCGCCGCCGCAGAGCAGGGTGTTGCGCAAGCGCAGAACAACCTGGGTCTGCTGTATATGAAGGGCGAGGGCGTGGTGCAGGATCATCACGAGGCGCTGAAGTGGTTTGCGCTCTCGGCGGACCAAGGCGATGTGAACGCCCAGGAGAATCTGGCCAGCCTCTACGTTCATGGGCACTGCATGCCGGAAGATCTAGTCGCCGCCTATTCCTGGATGTTGCTGGCAGCCGCTAAAGTGGAGAAGGACAGAAAGTTTCTGCAGCAATTTGAATCGCGCATGTCGTCGGAACAATTAAGTAAGGCCAGGCAGCAGGCGAAGGAATGGACGTCTGCCCACAATACCGCTCCACCTATTCGTTTCTAAAGTCACCCTTTCGAGTTACCTCCGTACCATGGGCTGCTCAACAGAATGAAAGTACCCTAGTAGGGTGAACTTTCCTTGGGTAGAGGAAGAATGGGAGCCTATGGGCAAAGCCACGGGATGGGCGTGGCTGGCCTTCTACGCGCTATTCCTCGCTTACGCGGCGCGCGATCGAAGCGGGTTCCTGTTTATCGACAATGCCAACCTGGTGGTTCACGAAGGCGGTCATTTGCTCTTCGGCTGGCTGGGCCCGTGGATCGGCATCTGGGGCGGAACGATTCTGCAGTGGCTGGTTCCTTTGCTTTTGGCGGCCTACTTCTTTGTCCAGCGTAAGCCTGTGGCATTTGTTTTCTGTCTGTTCTTCTTCTTTGAAAATTTTCTCCACACCGCGACGTACATGGCGGATGCGCGTGCAATGCAACTGCCGCTTGTCTCCGCTGGCGGTGATGGCGGTGAGCCCGAGCATGACTGGAACACGATTTTCTCTCATCTCGGAGTGTTGCAGTACGACACGCGCGTCGCGAACGTAATTCGCAGCCTCGGTTGGTCAGGAATGTTGAGCACAACCGGGTGGCTTGCCTTCCAAAGCTGGAGATCCCGAAATGCGAGTGCTGAACTCGCCCATTTGAGCGAGGTCAAGTGAAAGCAAATCTGACACAAAAGCACCGGCGTAGCGCCCGTATCGCAATCCAGATTCCTGTGGAAGTCTTCGGAATTGAATCGAATGGGGGCGGTTTTCGCGATCTGGCGCGGACCGAGTCCGTAAGCGAGCATGGTGGTTGCCTGCTGTTGAATCGTATTCTTGTGCCTCAACAGGAATTGCGGTTGCGGCGCATGCTGGGTGAAGAAATCACCGTGCGCGTAATTGGAGAAGTGAGGCGGACTGCCGAAGGCATTCTGTACGGAGTTGGTTTTCTGGAAGGTAGTTTTGATTATTGGGGAATTCATTTTCCGGCATCGGCCCTGAAGCTGGCTTTGTTCCGAGTGCTGCTGGAATGCAGGCACTGTACCTCGCGGGAAGTAGTCCCGCTCAACGATATCCAACTTGCAGCATTAGATGATGAGCGGCGGCTACAGCGCACCTGCGAGAAATGTGGCGAACAGACAGACTGGGTTCGAACGGAATTTGCGGTCGGCCAGACCTCTGCAAAAACTGCGGAGATCACGTCAGCTGAGTCGAAACCAATAGGAAACCGTCGCAAATCGCTTCGCGCAAGATTGAAGCTTACGGCCTGTATTCGAAAGCCGGGAAGCGAGGAGATCGTTCCCATCATCGACGTCTCGCGCGGGGGCTTGCGTTTTCGCAGCGAACGAATCTATGCCTCAGGGAACTGGGTGCAGGTTGCCGTTCCGTTCACCATGAATACCGCGAACATCTTTGTCCCGGCCCAGGTAATCTGGCATGGCGACGACGCTGGCCCGGATCACGAGTACGGGCTGAAGTACATAAAGTAGCCAGACTTCGATTCCAGAGAAGCGTCCCCTCTTTCGCACGATCAGCACATCTTGTTTTGACCTCCTGCCTGCCGCAACTTCCCTGAGTGTGATACAGTTCTCGCCGCTCGGCGTGTCGAGGATGGGAACGCCGAAAAGTGGGAAAACAGGCGGGTGCCGCCGGCCCCGAGTCGGGCGCACCACCAGCAGTCAATCACTCCAGAAGCGATATAGGTAAACGTCCGCGAAATTCAGCGTGACAGCGTGCCCCGTGAGCTGTCCAGAAGGAGAGCGCCGTATGAGTGTTATGTCCCCGGTTCAAATCCAACCACGTGTATCCGACTTCATTTCTAAACCGCGCAAGATGATGATCAACGGCCAATGGGTCGATTCGATCTCAGGCAAAACGTTTCCTACCTATGATCCCGCCACCGGTAAAGTCCTGGCGCAAGTTGCGGAAGGTGCTGCCGAAGACATCGGCCTTGCGGTAAGCGCCGCGCGCCGAGCTTTCGACCAGGGTCCATGGCGAAGGCTCACGTCCTCCGAGCGTGGCCGGTTGATTTGGAAGCTTGCCGACCTGCTCGAGCAGAATCTGGAAGAATTCGCACAACTGGAAAGCCTGGATAATGGCAAGCCTTTGACTGTTGCACGTGTTGCGGACGTGCCGCTCGCCGTCGATCTCTTCCGCTACATGGCAGGATGGACGACCAAGATCGAGGGCAACACCATTCCGATCTCACCGAAGGGCGGCCGCTATTTCGCGTATACGTTGCGCGAGCCGGTTGGGGTGGTCGGACAGATCATTCCGTGGAATTTTCCGCTGCTGATGGCAGCTTGGAAGTTGGGGCCCGCATTGGCCGCCGGATGCACCGTTGTCCTGAAACCGGCCGAGCAGACGCCGCTGACAGCTCTACGCTTAGGCGAATTGATCCAGGAAGCAGGATTCCCCGAAGGCGTGGTCAACATTGTCCCAGGATATGGCGAAACCGCTGGAGCAGCCCTCGCCGCGCATCCGGATGTGGATAAAGTTGCATTCACCGGATCTACGGAAGTGGGCAAACTGATCGTGGCTGCGGCTGCTGGAAATCTGAAAAAGGTTTCGCTCGAACTCGGCGGCAAATCACCGAACGTTGTCTTCAAAGACGCCGACCTGAAAACGGCGATTCCGGGAGCGGCGAGCGCGATCTTCTTCAATCACGGCCAGTGCTGCTGCGCTGGATCGCGACTCTACATCGAGAAAGACATCTACGACGAAGTGGTTGCCGGCGTATCGGAGCACGCCTCGAAGATCAAGCTGGGTCACGGACTCGATCCGGCAACGCAGATGGGACCGCTTGTTTCCGATGAGCAAATGAATCGCGTTTGTGGTTACCTGGAGTCAGGCGCGAAGGAAGGCGCCGAGGCGAAAGTCGGCGGCAAGCGTCACGGAACGGAAGGATACTTCGTTGAGCCCACGGTTCTGGTGAACACGCACGAGAAGATGAAGGTGGTGAGCGAAGAGATCTTCGGACCGGTAGTCGCCGCCATTCCATTCGATCGAAGCGATGATCTGGTTCGTCGCGCAAACGACAACATTTACGGACTCGCCGCCGCCGTGTGGACGCGTGACATCAACAAAGCCCACACGACTGCCGCGGAATTGCGTGCCGGTACAGTGTGGATCAATTGCTATAACGTGTTCGACGCAGCGATGCCGTTTGGTGGCTTTAAGCAATCGGGCTGGGGTCGCGAGATGGGACACGATGCGTTGGAGATGTACACCGAGACGAAGGCGGTGTGCGCGCGAATCGGGTAACCGAGGTAGGAAACAAAAAAGGCCGGCTACATACCGGCCTTTTCGTTTGCAGAAAAACTGTTACGGCAGTCGTTGCAATCCCGGGATCACTTTGGTCAGATCGTTGTAGATCACCATCACTGCGAACAGGATTAGCAAAACATAGGCGACCTGGTAAATCCGTTCTTTGACTGCCAGGCTGATATCACGCCGTCGCACTGACTCCACCAGCAGCATCAGGATCATGCCACCATCGAGAATCGGAATGGGGAACAGATTGAAGATTGCGAGGTTCAAGCTGATGGCAGACATCAAGGAAAGCAACGGCGTCCAGCCTTGCTGCCGCGCGGCGTCTCCGGATGCCTGTGCAATTCCGATCGGCCCCGACATCTGCGTTACGGAAACTTTCCGCTGAAGCATTTTCTCCACGAGTTCCAGAATCAACAAAGAAAACTTTTTGTTCTGCTCAATGGACTTCGAAAGCGCTTGAGCGAAAGGCAGCCTGTCTATGCGCGTGGGCTCGGAAGCGATACCAATTCGGTACCAATCCTGCCCGTTCGGCAATTTCGTCAACTCGGGCGTCACCGAGAAACTCAACTTCGAAGTCCCGCGTTGCACATCCAGTGTGACAGGTTTGTTCTTGTTGTCCTGCAAGACTTCCACCATGGCCGCCCATGTAGGGGTTGGTTGTCCGCCGACATTCGTAACCAGATCGCCGACCTTTATTCCCGCATTCGCTGCGATCGGAACTGAGGGATCTAATCCGGTAATGATGCTGGGCCGATTGGGGGCCCACCCGATGGTTGGGCTCTGAGCTCCATTCTGCATCTCGGGAAGAACAGTTCTCGTGAGGTCTTGCCCATTTCGATCGATAAGCAATTGCAAAGGCTGTTTCCCGTTAACTTCCGCCCGAAGGTTCACATCTTCCCATGTGGGGTTCTGCACGCCGTCGATGCGAACAACGCGATCGCCGGGTTGCAGATCAGCCTTGGCTGCGGGAGAGCCCTTCGAAACCCAGCCAATCACAGCAGGTTCGTCGAGAATGACAGGGTGCTCGTACCGCACCATGAAGACGCCGGTGAGCAGGCCGATCGCCAGCACGATATTCATGAAGGGACCGGCGAAGGCGATCACTAATCGTTGCCAGCGCGGGTGCGACATGAACTCGTACTCGGCGCCATTGCGCTCTTCCGAGAAATTCTCGCCCGACATTTTGACATAACCGCCGAGCGGAATCGCACTGACGCGGTAGTCGGTATCGCCCTTCTTGAAGCCCAGCAGTCTCTTGCCGAAACCGATAGAGAAAACTTCGACGCGGACACCAAACAATTTAGCGGCGGCGTAGTGGCCGAACTCGTGGACCAGGATCATTACCCCCAGTACCAAGGCAACGGCCGCAACATTGATTACGAAATCTTGCATGAAAATGAAAAACCTCAGTGGACCTTGGCGGGTTGCTGGACTGCGCCACCAAGGTGCCCAACCATGTTGCGCGCGATGTCACGAGCTTCAGCGTCCAATTCCAATACTTTCGATATAGATTCAGGATGCGATGCCAGCGCTTCATTCAACGTGGCTTCAATTACCTGAGAAATGCCCTTAAACGGAATACTGCCTTCCAGGAAGGCCGAAACAGCAATTTCATCCGCCGCATTTAGGGCGATTGTCTTAGATCCACCGGCTTCGGCTGCTTCGTACGCTAACCGCAAGCACGGGAACTTATCCAAGTCCGGAGGATAAAAATCGAGCTGCTTCAGATCGCGAATATTGAAGCGCAGATCGCTCTCCACTCGCTCGGGGTAGGTGAGCGCGTACAGAATCGGCAGGCGCATGTCGGTGACCGAGAGTTGCGCCAGGATGCTGCCATCGCGGAACTCCACCATGGAGTGGATCGTCGACTGTGGGTGCACGACAACATCCACCTGACTCGGAGGCACGCTGAATAAGCGGCAGGCCTCGATCACTTCAAATCCTTTGTTCATCAGGGTTGCTGAATCTATTGTAATGCGTCGGCCCATTTTCCATGTGGGATGATTCAGTGCCTGCTCCACCGTAATCTTGTCGAATTCGTGCGCCGGAGTATTCAGGAAAGGCCCGCCAGAAGCGGTAAGCCATACGCGATCTACTTCATGAAGTTTGCCGCCGCGCATGCACTGATGCACCGCGTTGTGCTCGCTATCGATCGGGAGCAGCGGTTTGCCCTGGCGCTTTGCTTCTGCGGTGACCAGTTCTCCGGCGACCACCAGCGACTCTTTGTTCGCCAGTCCAACTTCCTTGCCGGCTTTCACCGCCGCGTAGGTTGCTTCGAGTCCAGCAACGCCGACGATGGCGCTAACCACAAAATCGACATCAGGATGAGTGGCCACAAGAACGGATCCGGCCGCGCCGAAAACAACTTCCGTGTCCGAGTGTCCCGCATCACGCAATTGCTTGCGCAGGCTGTCGGCATCGCGCTCATGCGCAACAGATACCAGCCTGGGCTTCCAGCGAAGCGTCTGCTCGAAGATCAGCTCAAGGTTGGATCCGGCCGCCAGGGAAGTGACAGCGAAACGGTCGGGATAGGACTCAACGATATTCAGTGTGCTGCGACCGATGGATCCCGTAGAGCCCAGGATGGCAATGCGTTTCATTCCGTTAAATGCCTGCGAATCAGCCACTAAGAGCCGAGGACACGCAAAGCCGAATAGTACCACAGCACCGGAGCTGCAAAGAGCAGAGCGTCTACCCGGTCGAGCATGCCCCCATGTCCGGGAAGCAGCGCGCCTGAGTCCTTGACACCGGCGCCGCGCTTGATGAGCGACTCGACGAGATCTCCAAGCTGCGCAGCGATATTGATTAGACCGCTCAGAATCAGCAGCGTGAGCAGATCGGGAGACTGCGGCGCGAAAAACCCTTGTCCCTGATCGATCAGGTGCGCACGGAGTAGAGCCAAGCTCACGCCTTTCGCGCTGGAGAAGAACCACGTACCCACCGCAACGCTGACCACGAACGAAGCGATGGTGCCTTCCCAAGTCTTACCGGGACTGATGCGCGGAGCGAGCTTGTGGCGGCCGAGCAAGCGTCCGGCATAGTAGGCGGCCGTATCGCCGGCCCACACAACAATCAGCAGATAAAAGATAAGAATCGCGCCCGCCCATTGTTGCCGCAGCTGAGCAAGCAACGCAAAGGGAAGCGCTACATAAATAATGGCGAAAGCGGAGGCGGCGGCTCCGGGAAACGCCGTGCGCAGGTCGGCGCTGCGCATTCCGACGACGAGCAGGATGAAAGCTCCGATCACGGCGGCGAAGCCAACTGCGTACATCATCGCTGCTACTGACAGCAGCGGCGTTTTTGACGACTGCAATGCCACGCCAACGAAAAGCAGGATGATCAGCACATAGGTTGTTCGCGGCGAAGGCTGCAGGTCGTAATGCGTGCTGATCTGCAGGAATTCACTGGCAGTCAGCAGAGCGACGACTGCTACAAGAAATGCGAATAGAGGAGCAGGCGCACGCAGCACCGCCAGCAGAACAAAGGGAATGAGAACAACGGCTGTCAGAACACGCTTCATGGAATGAGTGAATCGGTGAAGCGCGATTATAAACGCTGAAGTTCGGGAAGGCTTGGTGCGCTACTTCGAGTGATTTCCGTTCCCGTTCCCATGACTCGGAACCACGCCGCCGAAGCGTCGCTCACGCTTCTGAAAATCGCCGATCGCCTCCAGCAGGTGCGCGCCCCGGAAATCAGGCCAGAGAATATCGGTCACATAGATTTCCGAGTAGGCCGCCTGCCACAGAAGGAAATTGCTCAGACGCATTTCGCCGCTGGTGCGAATCACCATGTCGAGTTCCGGCAGATGACTGGTGTAGAGATGTTCTGCAATCAGCTTCTCGTCAATCTTGAGATGGTCGACGCCACCGTTATTCTTTGCTGCGTCGATAATCGATTTGAACGCGTCCACCAACTCCAGTCGCGCGCCATAATTCAGCGCGAAGGTCAGCACCATGCCGGTGTTCTTTGCGGTCTGTTCCCGTGCCCAATCCATTCGTTCGGAGACTTGCGCGGACATTTCATGCTGCCGCCCGATGTATTCCACGCGGATGTTGTTCTTCTGGAACGTGGGCATCTCGTGCTTGAGATAGAAGCGCAGCAGGCGCATCAGGAAATTGACTTCAGTTTCAGGTCGCTGCCAGTTTTCTGCCGAGAAGGCGTACAGCGTCAGCGCCTTGATGCCAACGTTCGAAGCGGCTTCCGCGACCGAGCGCACCGACTCCACTCCGACTTTATGCCCTGCGATGCGCGGCAAATGGCGACGCTTCGCCCAGCGGCCATTGCCGTCCATAATGATCGCGATATGTTTAGGGAGCCTGACAGCATCCAGGCTGGCGTAAACCTTGGCTTCTTTACGGTCCAGCCCGACAGGAATCGTCGAGATCAAACTCTACCTCTTAAAGCACTTGGTGCAGATTTCGAACGTAACACAGCTGGTGGGCAGTTGCATAGCAGCCACAAGGGACACGAAATAGGTGATTGGTGATAGGTAATAGGTAATTGAAAAACCCGGTCGTCGGCAACTTCACCGGCGGTTCAATCACCAATTGCCAATAAAAAAAGCCGGGGCTTTAAACCCCGGCTGTTCTGAGGAGAGGTATTAGCTTGTGCGGCGCGGCCGTGTGGCCAGATCGCGGACCTGCGTCAGCAAACTTGACCACTGCATGCCGTTCAGCTTGCCAACGAACGGAATCAGTTCGTTGATGAACTCATCGGCCATCAGTTCGCGGACTTCGCGTTCCCGCGAACAGCCGCCGTTGATCAGTTCGGGCAAGCTGACTTCCAGTGCTGTTGCCAATCGTTCGAGCGAGGACAGCGTAGGCGTTGCTTTTTCGTTTTCAATCTTGGAAACGTAGGTGCGTGGAACTTTCATGCGTAACGCAAGCTGCCGCTGGCTCAGGCCTGAGCGCTGACGTAGACTGCGGATCGCAACTGCCACCTGCAGATGTCCGTTGCCGGTCGGAATTCCATGATGCACTGGTTCCGGGACCGCCACTGGTAGTGGCTCCGGTTCGGGTTCCTCGTCAAGAGCGGTTTTGCACTTCCGGCACATGTTGCTGATCGTGCGGAATTGCACAAGCATACAACGGTCGCATCGGACCACTTCCCGTGAATCGACGGGCGCGAGAGTCGTTGCCATCAGGTTGTGGAAGATGCCAGAGCGGGCACCTATCTAGTTACTGCTAATGCTTCGTGTAATGTGCGGTCAGTGACTAGTTAGTGTCAAGTTAATTCTGGTACAAAAAAGGTAATGGCTTGTATGAAATCCGAAGATATCGGATAAAAACCGGCGAAAACAGGGAGAAAGATCCATGGTCGATCGTAACTTCGCGTGGGGTTTACTAGTTGAATTCACCCCCTCGGAAAGTTTGCGCCGGCATGCTATGGCCGTCGAAGCCTGCATGCGCGCTTACGCCCGCAAACTCGGCGGGGACGAAGAGAAGTGGGCCCTCACCGGGCTTTTGCACGATTTCGACTATGAGCGGTATCCCTCGGACGAGGACCATCCCTTCAAGGGCAACGAGATCCTGAAGGAGCGCGGCTATCCGGAAGACATCCGCCGGGCCATCCTTTCGCACGCCGATTACAGCGGCGTAAAGCGCGAGACGCCGATGGAGAAGGCCCTCTTCGCCTGCGACGAGCTTTCGGGATTCATCACGGCAACCGCCTTAGTGAAGCCCAACAAGTCGCTCGCCGAGGTGGACGCCAGGAGCATCCGCAAGCGCATGAAGGACAAGGCATTCGCCCGCTCGGTTAACCGCGACGACATCATCAACGGCGCCGCCGACTTGGGCGTCGATCTCGACGAGCACATTACGTTCTGCATTGAGGCGATGAAAACGATTGCGGGAGAGCTGGGGCTGGCAGGGAAGGGTGCGGCGGGAGCGCAGTAGTGATCTGGTTAGGTCAATGGAGCCCACTCGCCCTCGAGTGGGCGCGTGATGGGGACCTACTCTTCGAGTTCCCCTTGATGACGCGGTGATACGACACATCTCCAATGTGTCGTATCACCGTTATTCATGCTAACTCCGGCTATAATCCCTATTCTTAGTGCGGAGGAAGCTGCTTGGCCTCTCCTGTTTTAGCAAAGCAACCTGAAGCGCAAGAGGGCCTCAGGTCCAAATTAAGATCAATCGTTAGCGGCTTTGATCCTGAGACACTTAGCAACGCTGGCATTACCCCACAACTGAACTTCTCCGAAGCGAGACGTTATTTTTCAGAAATCCTCAAGATTTTCCAGGATCTTTCGGAACGCGACCTCTCGTCCATACCAATCCGAAGACTCAACGATCTGCAGCGAAGCGCTGACGAGACCGCACAGCTCTTCTCGCAAATCATCAGTCTGAGCATCCAACAGTATCCTAGTAATGCCCCGCAACGACGTATTGATTTGCTCAATCAGGTTCAGGAGCAATACGGCACTCTATTTGACCTATTTGCGCCTGTGCTCTCGTATACAACTCCGCGTACCGACGAGATTGAGAGAATTAAGTCCGAGGCCTCCGCAGCTCTAGCAGAAATACAAGAATCTCGTGAAAGCAATTGCAGACTGCGTCCGAACTGACTGACATATTGCGGAAAGCACGACAGAGTGTCGGAGAGCTGGGAGTGGTTGAATACGCGCAAGTATTCTCGCAAGAAGCTAACTCTCACCGAAAGGCTTCAAAATGGTGGCTGGGCGGAACCGTTTTACTGGCTATTCTGACCGTCGCTTTGGCGTGGATCTTCTACAAGCACTTCATGTACTCACAACCTCAGCTAAGCGCAATACAAGCTGTTCAGTTGAGTATTACGAAGATTGTGATCCTGTCGGTACTGCTGTCAGCGACTTTGTGGACAGGCAAGATATTTCGAGCCAACCAACACAACTATGTAGTCAACAAGCACCGTCACAACGCGCTGAGGAGTTTCGAGACATTCGTCAAATCTGCTGGAGCTGACCTAGATACGAAGAATGCGGTGTTGGTCCAAGCCACGAAGTGCGTGTTTTCGCCACAGCCGAGCGGGTACTTTTCACAAGATTCTGAGCCGGTGCAAGGGCCACAAATTCTAGAGATATTCCGCAGCCTTTCCGGAAAATGACTCCACACGCAAAAACGGCAGGCTATCGCCTGCCGTTCCGATCTTCTCGAAAATTGAGCTATTACTTGCCGACTGCTTCCAGCCGAGCGCTCAGCCGGGACTTATACCGCGACGCGGTATTCTTGTGGAGCACGCCCTTCTGGACGGATTTGTCGAGCGCGGAGACGGTCTCGCTGAACAACTGGTTGGCATTGTCTTTGTTGCCGGCGGCCAGCGCCTCGCGGAACTTGCGGATTGCACTGCGCAGACGAGTCTTGTTGCTGCGGTTAACTACCGTTTTACGTTCCGTCTGTCGGGCCCGCTTCAGGGCCGAATAATGGTTCGCCATAACTTGCTACGTTACCCTTCTGTGAAAAATAGTGCCTGAGCAAAAGGGTATTTTAGCGGTTCCTGGCAGCTTTGGTCAAACCTGTTCGCCGCTAACCTACTGATTTTCAATCTTTCTGCAGACTTGCAGGCTGGCCGCGGCACCCTTTTTGACTAGTCATCATCTAATCAACCGAGGAGCGTCACGGGACTGATTTCCACGTTGACTCTCAGAAAACTACGTCGTACTCTACGCCCAATGGTCGCTGCTTCCTGTCAGTGGCGAACGCGAGCCAGCCTGACGAAGTCCGTTGTTCTTCCGATCAAAAACATCAACTTGTCTCAGAGGCGGCAACGCTGGTCGTGTTGCCATTCTCGTATCGAGTCCATGGGTCGTAATGGAGGCGAGCCCACTCTCTAGATGAAGAAGAATATCGAGATCACGCCCAATATTGAGACTCTCTTCGGCACCCGCGATGAAAACCTGCGGTTGTTGGAAGACGGCCTGAACGTAACCATCGATCTGAAAGCCCAATCCGTCGAAATCGAAGGCGCCGAACGCGATGTGAGCCGTGCCGAACAGGTGTTCGCCGATTACGATCACCTGCAACGCTCCGGCTTTAGCTTCGTGAACGGCGATCTGTCGTCGATGCTGCGCGTACTTGCGTCGGACGCGAGCGTTACGCTTCGTGGTCTGGCGGAAGCCGGTAAGCAGCGTTCGTTCGGTAAACGAACGGTTCAGCCCAAGGGCATCAACCAGCGCCGTTATCTCGAGTCGATCGAGAAAAACGACATGGTGTTTGGCATTGGACCGGCAGGTACAGGCAAGACGTACCTGGCGGTGGCCATGGCCATTTCTGCCCTGGTAAGCAAGCGTGTGAATCGCATTGTGCTCGCGCGTCCGGCAGTCGAAGCTGGCGAACGGCTCGGTTTTCTTCCTGGCACGCTGCAGGAAAAGGTCGATCCTTATCTTCGCCCGCTGTACGACGCTTTGTACGACATGCTGGAGCCGGAGAAGGTGGATCGTTATCTCGAGAAGAACGTTATCGAGATTGCGCCCATTGCCTTCATGCGCGGCCGCACGCTGAACGACGCTTTCATCATTCTCGACGAGGCGCAGAACACCACGTCCGAGCAGATGAAAATGTTCCTCACGCGCATGGGCTTCAACTCCAAAGCCGTGATCACCGGTGACATCACGCAAATCGACCTGCCGTCAAACAAGAAAAGCGGCCTGGTCGAGGTGCTTGACATCTTGAAGGACGTCAACGGGATCAGCTTCGTGCACTTCGACGAGAGCGATGTGGTTCGGCACCACCTGGTACAGCGGATTGTGCGTGCCTACGACGACCATAAGAGCCGTCCGGATGCGCAGCTTTCGCTGGCGCTGAATGGTGGTGTGAAACCTGTTACGAATGGAAACAACGCGACAGCGCCCGGCTTAACGGCCGATGTGTTGCCGGCAGAAAACGGATACGACCAGACAGCAGAGATTTAATCGTCGATTGAAACTGGGAGGGCTGCTACGCTGGCCCTCCCTTTCCTTTTAGAAAATATTGATCATCACGCACAAATCGCTTCCGCACATCAACCAGCTTTCGTTAGCGCGTTTTACGGCGCGCGCGCGTCGCGAGCTGAAGCTTGGCAGCGTTAACATCCTGCTCACGGATGACCGGGAGGTCCGCGATCTCAATCGCACATTTCGCAAGAAGGACAAGGCAACGGACGTCTTATCGTTTCCCGCGATTCCTGAAGCTGGCGACGAATTTGCTGGAGACATTGCGATCTCGGTTGAATATGCAGCTCGTAGCGCGCAGCGCTTCGAACTGGATTTGCAGCAGGAGCTGAAGATTCTTATCTTGCATGGACTGATCCACCTCTCCGGCCACGATCATGAGAACGATAACGGTGAAATGGCGCGCGTCGAGAGTCGATTGCGCCGAAAGCTGGGCCTGGCCGCCGGTTTAATCGCTCGAGCGGAAAGCGGGAATAGCCGTGGCAGTTCTCGCTCGAAAGTTGCGCGAGCATCTCTCCGGCGCAGTACCATTTCTAAAGGGACTTCCCGCGAAAAGATGCCACATCTGAAAGGTTCGATCCGTTGATGAATGCCGCCCTCAGCGTCGCCTTGCTGCTACTGCTCGGTGTGCTGGCTCTCGTCTCGTATGTTGAGAGGATCTACACCGAAGCGGGCAAGTTCCTCTCGCGCGAGTTTCAGGAGAACATTGAAGCCTTCGAGCACACGGTGGAACCGCGCCTGCACGTCAGCCGTGATCGAGCTGCTCTCTCCATGGCAGTGCTGGAGCAACTTACTACCGCTGCGATCTCTTTCCTGGTTGCTTATGGCATTCTCAGCAAACAGGCCTGGCGTTCCGAAGAGATTCTTCAAGGCGCCGCCGAGATCATCGTTTTCATAATCGTCTTCAATCGTGTCATCCCCTACATCCTGTTTTCACGTACGCGTGGCGAATGGGTTTCGTATTTCACCTACATCATTCGCGGACTCATCTACCTGATTTTCCCCGTCACGCTGGCAATCGGCTTTTGCCAATCAGTGGCGTCCCTCACTCGTGAGCATTCACAGCCGGAGCCCGAGCATCCCTCGGAAGCCGTGGATGCGCTCATCGAGGCTGGTCAGGAAGAGGGAATTCTCGAGGAAGGCGATCGTGACCTGATCCAATCCGTAGTCGAGTTCGGCGACAAGACCGTTCGCGAGGTCATGAAGCCGCGTCCCGAGATTGTTGCTGTTTCCGCCGATACGACCATCGAACAGTTCACGGAAGTGCTGCGGACGCGTCCCTACTCGCGCATCCCTGTTTACGAAGGATCGATCGATCACATCATCGGCATCGTTCACGCACACGACGTGCTGCAAGTCGCCGACACCGACGCGCGATTCCGAACGGTACGCAGTCTGATGAAACCCGACGTGCGCTTTGTTCCTGAAAGCAAGCGCGTCAGTGATCTATTGCGCGAGATGCAACGCGACAATCTTCGTCTCGAGATCGTGATCGACGAATACGGTGCGGTCGCTGGCGTGGTCACCATCGAAGACATGGTGGAAGAGATCGTGGGCGAGATTCCCGATGAGCACGAATCGAAAGCCGATCCGGTGAAGGAACCCAGCGGATCCTGGGTGGTCCCCGGGAACATGGATGTGGACCGTCTGGACAATCTGTTGGGATTTCGCCCCGAAGATCGCGAGGCCACTACTGTAGCCGGGTTGGTCACCGAGATCGCCGGACGCATCCCGCGTCCCGGGGAAGTGGTAACCGATGACGGCCTGAAGTTCGAAATCCTGGACTCTACCGATCGCAAGATCCTGCGGGTACGCATCGATGTCGCCAAGCCTGCTCCTCAGCAACAGATGCGCCTCAATATCCAATAAGCAACAGCTCTCCATGTGCGCTCTGAGCTTCGAAGTTTATTCGGAGGCTGCCTTTCCTGAGTTTCTGGATTTCTGAAGAGCCTCCAGTTCGCGCTCGAGTTCTTCGCGAAATACCTCGAGTTGTCTTCGGGTTGCAGGAGAGAGAATCGAGCTTTCCAGCAGACCGATGAGAGCGGAATGAGCTTCTACGAGGTCGTCGATTCGTTTCTGCACCTTGTACTCCGGTAAGGGAGTTTGATGCGAATTCCGCGACTCGGGTTTGTGATAACTTGTCACAAGCTGGCCGGAAAGCAGTCTACAGGAGCCACGTTCCAGAAAATCTGTTTTCTGATCAAAAGTGAAGAACCAGAGCTAATCTTCTTGTTTTTTTTACGAATCAGGAGTGCCTGCCTATGGAAATCCACCCTGTGCGATACCATGGATCATCATGCGCTCCGGGTTCGTAACTATCATCGGACGCCCGAACGCGGGCAAATCGACTCTTCTGAACGCGCTGGTCGGCTCTAAGCTCGCCATCGTTACACACAAGCCGCAGACCACGCGTAATCGCGTGCAGGGTTTTCTCAACCTGCCGCCGAAGAAGGGACGCCCCGCCGCCCAGGTCATCCTCATTGACACTCCGGGCATTCACCGTCCAGAGACAAGGCTGAACGACAAGATGATGCGTGAGGTGCACGATGCGCTTGAGGGAAGCGACCTCATCCTCATGATCACCGACGTGAGCCAGAAGTCCGATGCGGGCGATAGGTATGTTCTCGATCTGATTAAGAGAACGAAGACGCCAGTGTTCCTGATCCTCAACAAAGTCGACAAGATTGAAAAGCCTAAGCTGCTGCCTGAAATCGAGCGCTGGAGCCCGCTCCATGACTTCAAGGAAGTGATTCCCATCTCTGCCTTGAAGAAGGACGGACTTGATGAGTTGCTGTTTGCGATTGTGAACGCGTTGCCCGAAGGACCTGAATATTTCCCCAAGAATCAGATCACCGATCAACCCGAGCGTTTTCTCGCGTCAGAAATTATCCGCGAGCAGATATTGATTAATACCGACCAGGAAGTACCCTACGCAAGCACAGTCATCATTGAGCAATGGGAAGAAGAGCCCAAACTCACGCGCATTGCCGCAGCGATTTTCTGCGAGCGCGACGGACAGAAGGGCATTTTGATCGGTAAGGGCGGTACCAAACTGAAAGAGATCGGCACCGGCGCGCGCCTTCAGATAGAGAAGATGCTTAACAAAAAAGTCTTCCTCGAGCTCTTTGTGAAAGTACAGCCGGAATGGCGCAACTCACGCCACTTCGTGGAAGAGATCGATTGGCGCAGACAGTTGGAAGGACTGATCGGGCCGAGCAAGTAACCTACTCTTTCACCGCAATCTGCAGCGCCTTCATCTTCCGGTACAAATGACTGCGCTCCATGCCCAGCACTTCTGCTGTGCGGCTAACATTCCCGTGGTTCTCGTCTAATTTTTTCAGAATGAAGTCGCGCTCATAGGCCGCACGTGCCTGTTGCAGAGTGGAGAACTCGCCCGTGCTGCGCCGACTGCCATCACGATAGACCAGCGGCGGCAGATGCTTGCGATCGAGTTTGGCGACCGTAGGATTCATGATCACGATGCGTTCGATCACGTTGCGCAGTTCCCGCACATTGCCTGGCCATGAGTAGCGCATCAGGGTATCGATCGCGTCGTCCGTAACTTCTTTTGTGTGCCGGCTATATTGCGACGAGAATTCCTTCAGGAAATAACGTGCCAGCAGAGGAATATCCTCAGTTCGCTCGCGCAACGGCGGCACTGAAAACGGAATTACGTTCAGGCGATAGAAGAGATCTTCGCGGAAATTGCCCTTGGAGATTTCATCTTCCAGATCATGATTCGTGGCGGCGATTACGCGTGCATCCACGGTGATTGTCTCGTCGCCGCCGACCGGAGCAAAGCGCCATTCATCGAGCGTACGCAGCACCTTCGACTGAGTCTTCAGGCTCATATCGCCGACTTCGTCGAGAAACAGAGTGCCGTCGTGAGCCTTTTCGAATTTGCCAACCTTTGCCGTGGTTGCTCCCGCAAACGCACCAACGCGATGGCCGAATAGTTCGCTCTCGATAAGATCTTCTGGAATCGCCGCGCAGTTCACTTCCACGAACATCGCGTCCTTGCGCAGACTCTGATCGTGAATGGCGCGAGCAACCAGTTCTTTTCCGGTGCCTGATTCGCCGTAGATCAGTACGCGGCCATTGGTGGGTGCCATCAAACCAATCTGCTGGCGCAGCGCCTTCATCGGGATGCTCTCACCGACGATTACGCTCTTCGGCAACTGCCGCTTCAAGTCGCGATTTTCCGAGCGCAACCGCTTCGCGTCCAGAGCGTTCTTTAAAACGATCAGTGTTTTTTCGAGCGAGAGAGGCTTTTCGAGAAAATCGAAGGCGCCGAGTTTGGTCGCCCGCACGGCCGTTTCGATGGTCCCGTGACCAGAAATCATGATGACTTCCGGCGGATCCTCCATCTCGCGAATCTGTTCGAGCGCGTCAAGACCGTCCATTCCCGGCAGCCACACATCAAGCAGGATCACGTCGAAGGAGCGCTGCTTCAATGTTTCGAGGCAAGCCTCAGCGCTCTCGGCGAGCGCCGGTTTGTACCCTTCATCTTCGAGAATGCCTTTCAGCGACTCCCGAATTCCAAACTCATCATCCACGATCAGGATGTTAGGCATGCGCGGTTTTTTCGAGTGAGAGCTCCGCGTTTGCCAGTGGCAGCTCCAGGATAAAACGCGCTCCGACTGGCTTGTTTTCTTCTGCGCGGATCGAACCATGATGATCTTCTACGATTCGACTGACAATTGCCAGTCCTAGTCCGGTTCCGCGCCGTTTCGTAGAGAAATAGGGAAGGAAAAGCTTCTCTTTGGTGTCCTGCGTCAGACCATGACCGGTATCCGCGACCGTGACTTCCACCACGTCCTTTGTTCCCAGCAGCGAAGTGGAGATTGCAATCTCGCGCAGCATGCAGCCTTCCATCGCCTCTGCCGCATTGTCGACCAGGTTGGCGACCGCGCGCTTTAGCGCCTCAGGATCACCCATGATGCTGGGGAGGTCGGCAGAAAGGTGGGTGTGTACCTTGATTCCGTCAAGACGACCATCAAACATAGCCAGGGCACTCTCGACGATCTGGTTGATGTCAGCAGGTCGAACCTGCGCGGCAGGGAAGCGTGCCAGGGTTGAGAACTCGTCGACCAGCGTTCGCACGGTCTCGACGGCCCCGGCGATCGTGTCGGCGCACCCACTGATTACGGCCAAAGAAGCGTCGTCGGGTGTCCCGCCCTTCTCGATGTGCCTCTTGATTCGCTGCGCAGACAGCGCGATAGGCGTGAGCGGATTCTTGATCTCGTGCGCGACGCGCCGGGCTACCTCGCGCCATGCCGCTTGTTTCTGCGCGGTCAGCAGGTCAGAGAGGTCCTCGAGCACCATTACATATCCTTGACGCTGAAGGCCATTCTTGAGAGATGCGACCGTGACCGCCATATTGAGATTTTGATTGTGTGCGGGAACTTCCATCTGGCTGGTGGTGGTTCCCATGCGGTCGGCCTTGCGAATCATGGGCGCAAGGTCGTCGAGAAGCTCCTGGCTGAAGACTTCACGGATGTGCGCTCCCCGCAAAACATCCGCCCCAGCACCATCCGATTCCGGCCGGAACATGCGGATCATCGCCGGATTCGCGTGTGTGATCTTCAACGTCGCGTCGAGAGATAGAACACCGGTTGGAATGTTGTCGAGGATGGTCTCGATCTGCCGTCGGCGTTGCTCCAGTTCCTGATTGGCCTCTGCAAGCTCACGGGTCGAGGCTTCCAATTGCTGGCGTTTCATCTGAATGTCAGCCGCCATCACATTGAACGAGTTCACCAGTTTTCCCAGTTCGTCGCTCGCCGGCACATCCACGCGGAAGTCCAGGCGTCCACGCGAGATTTCTTCGGTGGCTTCCGCCAGTGCCAGCACCGGGCGCGTGACGAACTTCGACATAAACACAGCGAACCAGCTCGCAGCAAACAGAACTACCATGGTCAACATCATCAACAGCAGCATGTAGGTTCTGCGCACTGTCTTGCGCTCCTGCGACAGCGCCAGGTAGTGATGTTGGCTATCTTCGATCTGGTTCATGGTCTGCGTAAAAGAGTCGGGCAGAGGCATGCCCACCAGAATCATGCCGCGTTCGTTCACCGGTGCTACTCCGATCAAGTAGCGGGTTCCATTCAAGTCAAACGATTCCGGAATGTGCGGGGTCTGTGCGCTTTCCAAACCCAGGTTCTGCCGCAGAACGGGCCAGGTGACCGGCAAGTGAAAGCTGGCCTCCACGTCGCCGTCTTCCAACGCAACCGCAAACCCGCCCTGTAGAGGCTCTTCGCGGTGGCGGAACACATCCATCAGTTGTGTGAAGTTCCCGGACTGAAAGCTGCGAAGCGTGGGAGGAGAACCTGCGATCGAGCGGGCCTCGGCCTGCGCATTCTGTTGCGCATACTGTGTCAACAGGTCGCCCATAGACTTTGTGTCTCGGCGCACTTGCTCCACTGGCATCGAGAACCATTTCTCGATCGACCGATTCATAAGTCCGTAAGCAAAGATGAACAGGAAAATCACCGGGCCGAGCGAAAGACCAAGTGCCCCCAACACCATCTTGGTCCGGAATTTCGAGCCCAGCGTACCCACACGACGGTCGGCATAGAGTCTAAGCAAGATGCGCGCCAGCATCAGGCTGAGCGCAACCAGGAGCAAAAAGGCCAACGCCGATAGCGCCGCAAAAATCAACGTTTCACTGCTGGTGTCCGGCTTAAGGAAAGTGAGATTGAACGCCTGCTGAGCGAAGATCAGCGTAAGTAAAACGAATACCAGCGCGGCCATCAGATAGATGACGATCCGTCGCTTCTTGAACCGAGGTGCAGGGCGAGTTGTGTTATCCGCAGGCAATCCGACTACCGTGAACCGTCAGCCGAAGTTCGGCCTATCCGTTCATTATAGTTAACACTGTAGGAGCAAATATCTTGCGCGCACGATGCAAAAATTTAGGACGATCGGCTGCCATAGAGCAATCTAGACCGGCAATTCGTGCTGCCACGCTGGTTCGTGGACAGACGGTTGCGAGGAGAGGTCGAGGATCAATTGTTCTAACACCAGTCGTTTGCTGGGGGGATTCGAGCGCAAGGAAACGTCGGCGCGAGCTATCAGGCGGAGCGCGCGGGTAAGTTCCCGGCGTGATTGGTATCGTCGAGCCTGGCGAATTACGTCCTCGGCGGCGAAGGGTGGCAACCGGAAGCCTTGCCATAGGGCCTGCCAGAGCGCCCGCGAATCCCGAACTTTGCGTTCGAAGATGACGAGCATCTGGCGGAACGTTTTCGCCAGCATATAAAGATGGCCAATGGCGGCTTCCTCGCCGTCACCCGTCGAAAGTATTGCATCCAGAACCTTCAACGCTCGCTCCCGATCTTTTGCGGAGATTGCGTCGGTCAATTCGTAGAGCGTCCGCTGTTTGGCGGCGAGCACCATGGTTTCGACATCGCCAAGGGTGATCTTCTTTTTGTCGCCCACGTAGAGGATCAGTTTTTCCAACTCGGCGGCAACCAGCATCATGTCTCCGCCAAGGGCGTCGACCATCTCGCGCGCAGCGTCGGAATCCACCTTCACATTTTCGCCAGCGGCGGTGTCCGTAATCCAACGGACGGCTTCACTTTCTTCCACGCGAGCCAGTTCGATGATGGTGCAGAACTCGCCCAGAGTGTCGCGAATCCGCTCGTAGCGGTCGCGATCGGTCATTTCCATGCGGCGGGGATCGGATGGAATGCTGATGTGATCCGCCACAAAGATGAGGATCGCGTCGGGATTCGGATTTTCCACGTACTCGCGAATCGCCGTGAATTCAGCCTCATGCGAGCCTCGACCGTAAAGTTCCTTGACGCCCCGAATAAAGAAAACCTGGAAGGGCGCCATCAGTGATGGCGTGCGCGCTCGGTCGAGGACTTCGGCCAAATAAACGTCACCGAGATCAAAATCATAGAGGCTGAAATCCCGCATATCCGAAGGGATAAGGTGCCGGAGCACCGCGTCGCGGCAGCGCTTGCGAAAAAACGCCTCGTCGCCCACGAAGACGTAGGCGGGGCGGAGCTTATGCTCCTTTACTTCGGAGACGAAGCGATCGGGTTGGGCGAAGGCCTTAATAGGCCTCCAGTATATTGCTCACCAGCGTCCGTGCGAAGTCACCAGAAAGGCGATCCAGTGCGGGTGATTCCTGATCGAAAAACGCCGAGGGCTGCCCGGAGATCTGGTACTCGCTCCGAAAAGTGTAGTTCGGATCCTGATACAGCACCTTACCTTTGCGATCCACGAGCGACACCTGCACGGTCACTGCGACCAATGCCGACGACGCCCGGCCAGTCTGCGAATCGTAAGTCAGCGGTGCGGTAAGTACTTGCAGAACGGTGCCATGCAATACGGCATCGGCATGAGGATCGGGCTCGCTGATCACGTGATACTGGGTGCGCGTGTTGAATTCGCGCACTACAGACGCAGTCAGTATCTGTTCCACGCGGTAGGCCTCGCTCTTATTTGTGAACGTGGGTACAGCAATCGTGTGAACGGTGTTGGGGAGATTCACTGCGTGTCCCGCAGTGTGATATCCGCAAGCACAAAGGCCGAGCAATAGAAAAAGGATGAAAGCACCAGGAACGGCTCGTGCCATCCTCACTACTGCACCTTGCCCTTCGGGCGGCTAGCCACCAGTTGTTCGGCGCATCCGATTGCGTTCAGGGCGAGCACGCGCAAATTGTCGGCAGCCGCCCAAATCCACAGGCCATTTGGATTTTCGGCATCATGGCGTAGCGAAACCATTATGTTGTCCTGACCAGCAGCTTCTACCGCATTTGGAGTCTGATCTCCAGCACGAGTGATCTCAACGTGTTCGCCACCAAGTGCCTGTGCGGCGTCGCCTAACGACACCGGCTCATTCATCTCGACAAAAATCGAGAACACGTAACCGTGGAAGACGGAAGGCTGCAGCAAAACCATGGAAGGTGGATGCAGGCGCCCGCGTGCGATCTTGCGGAAGTGATCGAGAATTCGCCGCTCGGTAGCTGCCAGTGCCGGACGTGCCTTAGTGCCGTAATCGGCCACCATGTTGAAGGAGACCTGCACGTCGTAGACATCTTTTGGCAGCGTCTGGAAAGACAGCAGATTCACGGTCTGTCCGTGGAGTTCGTCCAGACCGCGTTTACCGCGCTCCGACGCCGGTTCGAAAACCGTGGCAACGACCGACCGAACGCCGCCAGCCTTTTGGACTCGCAACAGCAAAAGCGCAAGCGCTACCGACACGGGATGGGCAACGACTACCGGGCCAGGCTGAAGTTCGATAACCGGAGGCTCGCCCAATTCATTTTCCATCCAGGAAGAGCGGATCACGCTACCGCGTTCGCCTTCCAGGCCATACGAGAGGTCGACGACTGAACTTCCTACTTGCGATGCAAGCGCATACGACTTGCGCGCCGAATCCGGTTCCGAAGCTAGAAACACCAGATCCGCGTTTTCGAGGTTCTCGCGATGCACCTGCTGCACAAACGTTACCTCGTCGCCCACAGCTTCAATTTGGCCGAGGGTTTCTTCGTCGTCCAGCAAGCGGATGTCGACGGCGGGGAAAGATGTTTCGGGCAGCACTTCCGCTAGTTCTTTTCCCTTCAGCGTGCCGGCGCCAACAATTGCTACACGGTACAGAGGGGTTGCCGAGGAAGCGGGACGTATCGGTCTAGGATTGGTACTCATCGAGTCTCCGGAGCTTGGTTTTGATACGTGGATGGGTCTTCGCGCTTCTTTTTGAATTCGAAACTCATGCGCGTGAAGATTCCTGAGAGCAGGTACACAATCGCAAGCACAAAAAGGAAGATCTGCGATTCATACCAGATCAACGCGATCAGCACTGCGATGATCATGATCAGGCGGAACGGATGGCGAGACCGAAAATCGATGTCTTTGAAGCTGTAATAACGCCAGGTGCTCACCATCAGTAGCCCGGTTGCGAAAACAAAGCCAGCCCACGGAATAGATTCCCACCACACACCCAGCGGCTGTCCGCTCGTGAAATGAACTACGGCGGCAATTACACCCGCCCCCGCTGGTATCGGCATTCCCACAAAGTAGCGCTTCCCGGGACGTCCGGGATTCGAAGGCTGCGGATTTTTCACGATATTGAAGCGAGCCAGACGGCAAGCGCCAGCGATCAAAAATGCGAAGCTGACCAGCGCTCCCAGCTGCACAATACGTGCCAGCATGTCGGTGCCGTTGAGCGGACCCAGTTGCTTGAATCCCCAAATCCACGCCAGCAAAGCCGGAGCAACGCCAAACGTGATTACGTCGGCCAGGGAATCGAACTCGCGGCCAAAGTCGCTTTCTGTGCCAGTCATGCGGGCGATGCGGCCATCGATGCCGTCCGCGACCACGGCAAACCCAATCGCCTTCGCAGCATTGTCAAAGTGCCATGGTTCGGCGGCGGATCCGCTGAAAATGTGCCAGAGCGCGTAGTAGCCGAGCCCGATGTTGAACGTTGTGGCCAGCGAAGGAAGAATGTAAATGCCCTTGCGGAATCGCCGTGGGCGAGGCTGATCGGTCGAACGCCGAAACTGCTGTGGCCCTTCTGCGGCCATTACTTGCCTCCGGTTGCAGGTCCAGCATATTGCTGAGCTGGCGTACTCTGCGTGCCGCCTGGTGGAGTGGGTACAACAGCCAGTACGCTGGAACCGCCGTGAACCGTGCTTCCCAGCTTGACTTGAACAGCAGCTTCCGGCGCAAACAGAACGTCTACGCGCGAACCAAACTTGATCAAACCGACGCGTTCACCGCGCGCAAGCGTGTCACCCACCTGCTTGGTAAAAACGATGCGTCGCGCCAGCAGTCCAGCGATTTGCTTGAAGATGACCACCTGGCCTTCGCCCTCGACGGTGACGATATTTTGCTCGTTATGTTCGGCCGAAGCGGCGCCCATCGCATTTGCAAATTTGCCCTTGCGGTATTCGACGTCGCGAATCGTGCCGCTGATCGGGGAGCGATTCACATGAACATTGAAGACGCTGAGAAAAATGCTGATGCGGTTCCACGGCCTGCCTTCAATGTTCACCAGGCCGATACTGGTAACCTTGCCGTCGCCGGGCGACACAATTGCTCCCGGCGCTTGGGGAATTGAGCGCTCCGGATCGCGGAAAAACCACAAAAAGAAGCAGCCTAGAAGAATAGGAACGATCGCTACCGCTGGGACCGTCAGCCAGCCCAATAGGATCGCGAGCAGCGCCATTGCCAGCGCGTAAAGATAGCCGTCTCGAACCATGCGTGCTTGGAATTATAGTCCCTCGGCATGTGAGAAAGTGCGGGTAAGTTCAAGCTGCGATGGGATTTGGGACAAAATGAACGCGGCGCTCAGCGGTTGATGCATTGCCGCCTGCGCCGCATAAAAGAGCACGCGGGGAGAATGACTATTTAGTTAGGCTACCTGTCCGCCACCGAGACGAAACTGCGACTCAAGTCGCTCCATCTCGTCCTTTAGACGGAGTTTAAGCTTCTTAAGCCGGACTTCCTCTACTTTTTCATCTTCGGAGAGATAACGTTTGTTGATGAGGGAATCGAGGCGTTGTGAGTATTGTTGGTGTTCTTGACAGAGTCGGCGAAATTCGTCGTTATTTGCTAGGAGCAGGTCTCGAACCTGGGCTGCCATCCAGAACAACCTCCTGCTTGAGTTAAGGCGATACGCTACCACCAGACCCAATCTGCTTCAATGATTTTGGTCATATTCCAATAACAATTTCGTAAGTGATTGCATCTTCAATAGGATGCGAGTAATAGGAGGGTCGCCTCCCGGTCTCGAGGAACCCAAGTTGTGAATAAAGCCTGCGGGCAGCCGTATTCAACTCACGTACTTCAAGGAAGATGCGAGCAGCAGGCGCCTCGCGCGCTAGTTGAAGCAGGCTTCCCACTAATGCGCGTCCAAGACCCCGGCGTCTCGAGACTGACCGCACGGCCACATTCTCCAACTCCCATTCTTGATCGACACATCGCGTAACGATGAATCCTGCGATCTGCCCGTCACTCTCGATCACCAGCACAATTCGTGGGATAGTGGCCGACTCGAAGATGCGTTCGTACTCAGCTGCAGGCCAGTGAGAGGCAGTTTCCGCTTCCAGTTCGATGGTCCTGATGGAAGAAATGTCGCCAGCATTGGCAGCGCGAATCGTGCACGCGCTCATCGCGGCAGCTTAGGGAGAGAGAACAGTTCCGCATCGCAGGGCCGGAGATAATTAGGCTCCAGCAATTCAGCCGTTATGCCGCGACCGGCGAGCAGTTGTTCGAATCCGAGGCGCGCAATTGTGTCGGCCTGGGGCGCGGCAACTTCGTTGATCTTCACACCTTGCTGGCGCCCGCTGTCGAGCACCATGCGATCCGCGCTTGCGATATGGGCCGAACTTCCTTCAACCGATTGCAGAAAATCACTGACAGGCACCAGCACTTCACGCGACGAGGAGAACGTCCGGTCAGGATCGATCTCATAGTCTCCGACAAAGACCAACTGCCGCCCCGCATCCACCGCAACAATCACATGGCCATGTGAGCCGGTGACGCGTGCCGCAGCTTGCAGCACGGAGACGGCGGCGATCGGTTTCCGCAACACATCGGCCAGGGCTTTCACGGTGGAGAGTCCAATGCGCAGTCCGGTAAACGATCCGGGACCGGCGGCAACCGCGAATCCGTCGAGATCAGCCTTCGTGAGTTGGTGCCGTTCGAGCGCAACCTTGAGCTGCGGAATCAACTGCGCAGAGTACATCCGTCCAGCCAGCGGCAGCAGTTCGAGGATTTCAAGGTTGTCAGTGGTCTCGCCACGCGCTAATGCAACACTGCCGTTGCGGCCCGAGGTGTCAATTGCGAGCAGAAGCATCAGACGCCCTGCGGCTCCTCCTGTACAAGTTCCAGCAGCACGCCTCCAGTGCTTGCCGGATGCACGAACACATAAAGGTGGCCACCCGCGCCGATTTTGATCTCATCCGAGATGAGCCTGGCGCCCTGCTTCTTCAGTTGCTCCACCGCGGCGGAGAGATCGTCGACATGAAGCGCCACGTGATGCAAACCCTCACCGCGCTTCGCCAAAAACCTGGCAATCGCCGAATCTTCGCTCGTGGGTTCAAGCAGCTCGAGCCGGCTGTCGCCGACAGGCAGCATGGCGACACGAACCTTCTCGCTTTCCACGCTCTCTTCGCCGTGGACTTCGAGCCCTAGCCCCTCATAAAACTTGCGCGCTTGCGCCAGCGACTTCACCGCGATACCAAGATGATCAATCGAGAACGACATGGTCTACCTCAGGGCGCCTGCCTTTTCTTTCGTGCTGCCGACAATCTCTTCTATTAGAGAATACGGGTCGCGCTTGTGATCCGCAATTTCGGCGGCGTAGCGCGCAAGCGCCTCTTCGCCGTGCTGACGTAGCACTTGTTGCATAGCGGCATCGCGTAGCATTTCCAGCAACCGCTCTCGCCAGTTATCTACTTGCTTTCGACGGGCCAGGCCCGAGCGCGAGAGGAAATCCTGGTAGCTGGAAATCGCTGCTGAAAGTTCCGCAACGCCCTCTCCCGCGCTCGCAACAGTCTTCACGATCGGCGGCGTCCAGTTGTCCTCGCGCGTTGCCAGCGATTGCATCGCACGAATCTCTCGCTCCACACGTTCTGCGCCCTCTCGGTCGCTCTTGTTGATGACGAAGATGTCGGCGATCTCCATGATGCCGGCTTTGATCGTCTGTACATCGTCACCCATGCCGGGGACAAGAATCACCACCGTGACCTCGGCCAGGCGGACGATATCGACCTCATCCTGCCCCACCCCGACTGTTTCGATCAGGATGACATCTCTGCCGGAGGCGTCGAGAACCGAGGTGACATCGGCGGTGGTGCGCGCCAGTCCGCCGAGCGATCCACGCGTTGCCATACTCCGTATGTAAATGCCGGGATCGGCGAAATGCGATCCCATGCGGATGCGATCGCCGAGAATTGCGCCACCGGAATATGGGCTGGTCGGATCGACGGCAATGATCCCGACCGTCTGTTGCTGCTTGCGATACTCGCGAGCGAGCTGATCGACCAGCGTGCTCTTGCCGGCGCCCGGCGATCCGGTCAATCCGACAACCTTCGCGTGCCCGGTACGCGGAAACAGCGCCTTCAATAATTCCGACGAGGCGTGCACGCGGTTCTCGACCAGCGTGATGGCTCGCGCCAGCGCGCGCGCATCACCGGACGTTACTCGCTCCACCAGGTTTTGTAGTTCGGGTCTCAAGCAGATTCGATTTTGAGGATACGCCTTGCCAGTCCGCCCAGTACAGGGTATCCCGCCCATTCACCGCGTCCTGCTTTGATTGAGTACAAAATCGCCGCGAGTAGACCTAAGCCCCAACTAATCAGCCCGCCCAGCCATATAAAAGGGAACGCCAGGAAAAACATGGGAGGTGGAGCTGCACTTGGCTGCGCCGTTGCCTGCCACGGAATGCTGGCGAAAATCATGGCAATGAAGATCACGACGCCCACCATGGTGATGCATAAGAACGTTAACTGCAGAAGTAGTGCTTGCAGCGCATGAAATGAGACGAACCGCGATTCTCGGCGCGTGAGAAAGATTACCAGCGGGGCGATCCACCACCCCGCGAGTTGCAACGCGTGGGCGAGCATCGCCATGGTGCGTTCATCCTGTGTCAGTTCAGGATAGTAAGTGGATGGAAGTGCCGGTTGAGGAATACTGGACATGCGCGCAAGTCTGCCAAAGTCAGACCGTACTCCACAAGTCGCAACTACGTAATTAGCGATAGCGTTTTCCCGAAGCGAAAAGGAGACTGTCTCGAAGAACGGGCCCTTCATCGACTCGTCCATCGCGGCTGCCGCGAGCTTCAAAAAAAGGCCCGGCCGTGGCCGGCCGGGTGCGTAGTCTGCTTTGGCACAGATAAACTCGAACTTTCAGTCCCTTAAAATCTGGCGCGCGATCACCAGGCGCTGGATCTCACTCGTTCCTTCGCCAATGGTACATAGCTTCACATCGCGATAAAACTTCTCCGCCGGATAGTCTTTGATGAACCCGTAGCCGCCATGAATCTGCACGCCTTCGTTCGCGCATCGGACGGCAACCTCGCTGGTGTACAGCTTCGCCATTGACGACTCCAGCGTTGTCTTCATTCCCTGATCTTTCATCCACGCCGCGCGCATGGTCAACAGCCGGGCCGCATCGATTTCGGTCGCCATGTCCGCCAGCTTCCACTGGATCGCCTGGAATTCGCTGATCGACTTCCCGAATTGCCGCCGCTCCTTGGAATAGTTCAGCGCGGCTTCGTATGCGCCTTGCGCCATCCCCAGCCCAAGTGCGGCGATCGAGATGCGCCCACCATCGAGAATCCGCATGGCGTCGATGAACCCGTCACCCTCTTTGCCCACCAGGTTTTCGAGCGGAATCTCACAGTCTTCAAAGATCAGCTCCGCCGTATCGCTGGCGCGCAGGCCGAGCTTGTTTTCTTTCTTGCCCGGCTTGAATCCCTTTGTGCCTTTTTCCACGACGAACGCCGAAAGCCCATGCGTGTGCGCCGTCTTGTCCGTAACGGCGATCACCACCACCACATCCGCGTAATGCCCGTTCGTGCAGAAAGTCTTGGTGCCGTTCAGCACCCATTTGTTGCCCTTGCGCACCGCAGAACACCGCGCGCCGCCAGCATCCGACCCTGAACCGGGCTCCGTGAGTCCCCACGCGCCAATGAACTCGCCACTCGCCAGTTTTGGGATGTACTTGCGCTTCTGCTCCTCGTTTCCAGCGACAAAAATATGATTGCTGCACAGCGACGTGTGCGCGGCCACGATGATGCCCACCGAGCCATCCACGCGCGAGAGCTCCTCGATTGCGATCACATACTCCGCGTAGCCCATACCGGCGCCGCCGTATTCGACAGGGAAGATGATCCCCATGAGCCCGAGCTGGCCGAGATGCTTGATCGCTTCGCACGGAAACTGTGATGCTTCGTCCCACTTCATTACATTGGGCAGGATCTCGCGCGCGGCGAAATCGCGTACGGTTTTGCGCAGGTCCTGCTGCTCGTCTGAGAGCTGAAAATCCAACTGTTTGTCCCCTTTTTGGAAGAAAGCCGGCCCGCCTCCCCACGAGTACGGGACCGATATGTATAACATAAACTTTGGGGGCGGCAAAGGCTGGCTTATAGCACGACGGGAGCAGGTTTTGGTAACGCGGTTAGGGTTGCAGCACTCCGAAGTCCAGCAAAGCGCGCTCGGCCGCCGGAACCCCTTTTACCTGGACAGCACGGATTCCGCATTTCTTCGCCGCATCGATATTCAGCCGGTTGTCATCCAGGAACAGGACTTCATCGGTTGCGCAGTCCGGCGCCGCGGTCACATGTCGGAATGCCTCCTCGTCCGGTTTGATCTTGCCGGTCAGGTGAGAAGCGAAGTGGTGGTCGAAAGCTTTCTCCAGTTTCATTCGCCCCATCACTTGCGGCCAATGGAGCGCGTTGGTGTTCGATAGCGTGGCACGCATATATCGCCGCGGGATTCGTGCCAATAACTCAAGAGCCCCCGGAAATGTGCCGGTCGGCCACCCAGTGAGCTCTCTCAAGAGCGCCTCCCGATCCACCCGAAGGGACATCTCCGCGATTAGTTGGTCCGCGAACAGATCTGGATCAATTCGCCCTGTCTCAAAGGCTCTTACGGCCGGGGAGGTCAGCCACATCCGGAACAACTCTTCGGGAATAACAGGATTCGCCATCCATGAGATCACCGTGGAAACGCCGCCCAGTTCCACGAGCACTCCACCCAAATCGAACAGTACTACGCGAATTCGGCTGTGTTCAGGGATCATCATTCTTCAGTTCTATCGTTCTAGGTTGCGGGCGCGAGCTGCCGCAGCGTGGCAATCAACTCCGCCGAAGTTGGCATGCGGCCAGCCTCGGATTTCGAGTAGATGGTTTTCCCATCGACCATCACAGTAAGCGAACCCGGGCCGCCCATCTTGATTTTGACGGGGATCTTCAGTTCGCGCTCGATGTCCTGTTTCAGGCTCACGGCCTGTGTCTTGATGTCTTGTCAGAAAAAGCAGCGTTTGATTTCGATGGTCATGGTTGGTCGTTAATCCTCAGTCTGTTGTCGTTCGCTTGATTTTGCGGCGCTACTGGCGTCGTCGCAAGTCTTGGGGTTCGAGTTTAGAATCGCGGGCCAGCCACTAGCCACTAACCACTAGCCGCTGACCACTAACCTCACCGCTTCTAGCGCCCGCTCGCACGCCTCGCGGTTCACGTCCATGTGCGTGACGAAGCGTACACGCTGCGCGTCGGCCGTTCCGGCTAGAAGATTTTTCTCCGTAAGCCTGTGTGTGAATTCGCTGGCACTCATCCCCGTGCGAGTCACATCAAAAATCACGATGTTGGTCTGCGCGCAGGTCGGATCGATCTCAATTCCGGGTAGACCCAGCAGTCCTTCGGCCAAAAACTTCGCGTTCGCATGATCAACGTGCAAGCGCCCCGGCATCTTTTCCAGCGCGATCAGTCCCGCGGCAGCAAGGATTCCAGCCTGGCGCATGCCTCCACCGAGGGCCTTCCGCACCGACCGTGCCTGCTCAATGAAATTCTTGCTGCCTACGAGCAGCGATCCCACCGGCGCGCCTAATCCTTTTGAGAGGCAGAACATCACCGAATCGAATTTGCGCGTGATCTCCGCTACCGGCTTGCCAATCGCGACCGCCGCATTGAAGATGCGCGCGCCATCCAGATGCACCGGCAGCCCGGCTTCGTGTGCGCGGTCGCAAATGTCGTCAGCGATCTCCTGCGGATATACAGTTCCGCCTGCCATGTTGTGCGTATTTTCCAGTTCTACTAGTCCTGTCTGCTGGCGGTAGTAGATGTGCGCCGAAATCTGCTTGCGGATCATCTCCCACGTCAGGATTCCATCTTCCGAATAGATGGGCCGCACCGTGCAACCGGAAAACCACGCCAGCATCGCCATTTCCCAGTTGAAGATGTGGCCGCGTTCTTCGCAGATGATCTCCTGCCCCGGCTTGGTGTGCAGCTTGATCGCGATCTGGTTGCCCATGGTCCCGGTGGGCACAAAAATCGACGCCTCTCGCCCGAAAATTTCGGCGGCGCGCTGCTCTAATCGATTTATCGTCGGATCTTCGCCATACACGTCATCGCCGACTTCGGCCTCAGCCATGGCAATACGCATCTCGGGCGTAGGCTTGGTCACCGTATCGGAGCGCAGATCAACCATCGTGGGACGAGGGGTTTCGAGTTCTTCGGCAGCGTGAGTCACAGGCAGAGACATGAAACAAGTTTAATTCATTGAAGATTGCCCGCTCGCGTCAAAGATCTGCATTTAGACTGACGTCAATCTTCAATCTGAAATCTTGAATCTTCAATTTCCGCGCCCGTCTCGGACCGCAAATTTCGGCGAATTTATGTTCCTGAAGCGCCCGGGCGCGCAAAACATCTAAAATAGCTCCAGCGCATGGCGAACCAAGAGGAAGAGGTACTAGGCAAAGCGTACGACGCGCGGCTGATGCGCCGTCTGCTGGGCTATTTGAAGCCCTACACCTGGCAGGTGGTGATCGCGCTGGTCGCGATCATCCTCAAGGCAGGCGCCGACGTTCTCGGCCCCTATCTGACGAAGGTTGCCGTCGATAAATACATGACGCACTCGCCGGGTGCGCATTCTTTCCTCGACCAGTGGCTCAGTTCCAAGCCGCTCACCGGTATTGGCCAGATCGGCGGGTTCTACCTGGCGCTCCTCGGCATTTCGTTTTTCCTCGACTTCCTGCAAACCTACTTCATGCAGTGGACCGGCCAGAAGGTGATGTTCGACCTGCGCAAGCAGATCTTCCGTCACCTGCAGCGTATGCACGTAGGCTTCTTCGACAGGAATCCTGTAGGCCGCCTGGTTACGCGCGTTACTACCGACGTAGACGCCTTGAACGAGATGTTCACCTCTGGTGTGGTCTCGATCTTCGAAGACGTCTTCGTGCTCGGCGGAATCATCGTCATCATGTTGAAGATGGACTGGCGGCTGGCACTGCTCACGTTCGCAGTGTTGCCGTTCATCTTTTTCGCGACCATGGTGTTTCGCCGCAAGGTGCGCGACTCATACCGCCGCATTCGCACCGCCATTGCGCGCATCAATTCGTATCTGCAGGAACATGTCAGCGGCATGGTAGTGCTCCAACTTTTTAATCGCGAGAAGCGCGCCTACAACCGGTTCAAGGAAATCAACGCGCAGCACATGGAAGCGTTCAAGGACGCTATCCTCGCCTACGCGTTCTACTACCCGGTGGTAGAAATTCTTTCGGCGCTGGCGATCGCCATGGTCATCTGGTTCGGCGGCAATCAGACGCTGCGCGGCATCACGACCTTGGGCGTCCTAGTGGCATTCATGCAGTATGCGCAGCGCTTCTTCCGGCCAATTCAGGACCTCAGCGAGAAGTACAACATTCTCCAGTCGGCTATGGCTTCCGCTGAACGTATCTTCAAGCTGCTCGACGCCAAGGTAGAAGTCGTCACGCCTGAGCATCCGAAAAAAGTTGTGGGTCCCGGTCGCATCGAGTTCGACCACGTCTGGTTCGCGTATCGCAAGGTGCCGGTTGAAAACAAAGATGGAGCCCGCTCGCCCTCGAGTGGGTCACAAGAAGTCGCGCCAGCCGCCGAGCCCGACTGGGTTTTGAAAGACGTTTCCTTCGTTGTCGATCCAAGCGAAACGGTAGCCTTCGTCGGCCACACCGGAGCGGGCAAGACCACAATCATTTCTCTACTGTTGCGCTTCTATGATGTGCAAAAGGGCTCCATCCGCATTGATGGTGTCGACATTCGCGAGATGGATCTGAACGATCTGCGCCGCCGCTTTGGTGTCGTACTGCAGGATCCGTTCTTATTCACGGGAACGCTCGAGCAGAATATCCGACTCGGCTCCGACTGGATCACCGACGAGCAGGTCGCTCGTGCAGCTGAGGAAGTAAACCTCGGCGACTTTATCCGCTCGCTCTCCAACGGCTTCAAAGAGCCAGTGCATGAGCGCGGCAGCACATTGTCCACCGGCCAGAAACAGCTGATCTCATTCGCACGCGCTCTGGCACATGATCCGAAGATCCTCATCCTCGACGAAGCGACCTCCAGCGTCGACACCGAAACAGAAATGAAAGTTCGCGAAGCGCTGAACAAACTTGTCGAGGGGCGAACGTCCGTTGTTGTCGCGCACCGCTTGTCCACGATCCAGCGCGCCGACAAGATCATTGTTATGCACAAGGGCAAAGTCCGCGAAATGGGGACCCACCAGCAGTTGCTGGCGCAGCACGGCATCTACTACAAGCTCTATCAGCTGCAATATAAAGATCAGGAAGTCCCCGCGCCGGTCGTGGTGACTCCAGCCCCCGCCGTTCTGAGCGGCAACGACTAGAAGCCGTTCCTTACCTCCTTTTGCAAAAAGCCGGAACCTGCTCCTGATCTCAAGTGCGCAACGGGGCAGGACGCGCCGCGGCGATCCCGAGACACACCACGATTGCGCCTCCCACTATGATCGGCGCTGCAAAGAAGTACAGGCAGCACAGAACGAACAACACGGTCTGGACTGCGAAGAGCGCCCAGCCGAGCCCGCCGATGGCTGCCGGATTGCGCTTGGCTAATCCGCCCAGATGCCCGGCAACGAAGGCCGCGAAAAGAAGGTACGCTGACAGCGACAGGCCAAACCCGCGGTAATAACCATAAAAGCTGTTACTGCTCCCCATATTGGTGAAGTGCACGTCTTTCATGGCTTGGCGTACCAGCGATGCCTGGGGCGACGCCGATTTCGAACTCTGCATTCCTGCAGTGTGTGCAAGGGCGAAAAAGACCAGCAGTCCGGCGGCAATTCGATAAAACAAGCTAGCTCTCATTCAAGCAGACCTTTCTATTGTCGCAACATCCGTATGGCACAAATTTCTCGAGAATTCGACTGAGGCCGACCAGAATACCTGAAATTTGTACAATGGCTACGTGCCTCCGAAATTTCTGATCTCTTCGGGCGAAAGCTCTGGGGAGTACTACGGCGCCAAACTGATCGAATCCCTGCGGCATCGCGCCCCAGCGGCTGAATTCTTCGGCGTCGGAGGCAGTCGCATGCGTGAGGCCGGCTGCGACACGGTCATCGATGCCCACGAAATATCCGTACTAGGCCTCGCCGAAGTCGTCCGCCATCTGCCGCATATCTATGGCGAATACCGCCGCCTGCTGCGCGAAGTGGACGTGCGCAAACCGGACGCTGCTGTTCTCATCGATTTTCCTGACTTCAACCTTCGTCTCGCGCGCCAACTGCACAAGCGTGGCATCCCTGTGGTCTATTACGTCAGTCCGCAGTTATGGGCGTGGCGCGCCGGACGAATCGCGCAGATCCGCAAATACGTCCGCAAGATGCTGGTGATCTTTCCGTTCGAAGAGAAGTGGTATCGCGATCGGGGTGTGGAAGCGGAGTACGTCGGCCATCCGCTGGCGGATCCAGGGAAAACGCGAGCGGTAGCAAGTGCGGTGCTGGAATCTCCGGTTCAGCGTAGCCGCATCATCGCGCTCCTCCCTGGCAGCCGCCGCAAGGAAGTCGAGACGCATCTACCGATCATGCTCCGGGCTGTCGCCAAGTTCGATCCGAGCTATCGTTTCGTAATTCCAATTGCGCAGTCACTCGACAAAGAGTGGTTCGAATCGCTGCTCCACCTGCAGTGCCCGCGAGGGTGGGAAACAAAGATCAGCCTTATGGACAGCGCAACCGTAGCCCTAACGATCGCCCGTGCCGCCGTCGTCGCCTCCGGCACTGCCACTCTCGAGACCGCACTCATCGGCACGCCCTTCGTGATGGTCTATCGCGTCTCGCCACTAAGTTGGACGCTTGGCCGTCCATTGGTCAGAGTGGATCGCTTCGCCATGCCCAACCTGATTGCCGGGCGCGACGTCGTCCCCGAGCTTGTTCAAAACAAATTCACCGCCGACGCTGTGGTCGCCGAACTGCAAAAGATCCTGCCCGATGGTCCCGATCGCCAGCGCATGATCGACGGCTTGGCCGGAGTTCGGGCGAAACTCCATCCGCCGGAGCCCGGCCTCACCGCCTCCGATCGTGCAGCCGAGGCGGTTCTTTCATGTCTGGGGAGCGCAAAAAAATCGATCGGTTCAAGCTGAATGTCAGAAAATCGTCACTAAGTAGAACAATCCTAAATAGATTCGCAACCTTCCCGTCCCATATACGTTTTATAAGGTGTAACCTAGTAATCGGGACCTCCGTGGGAAGGGTGCATCTGCAAGAGTCGGGTCCTAATCTAAGCATGAGCAGCTATTCGGCTGGAGAGTACGCAATGTCCACTGCACGACGCCCGCTGCGGCGTGCCCTCTTTTCCGGCATCTTTGCCATTTTGTTCTGCCTGCCTCTGTTCGCGGCGGATAAGCCCCGTATTGAAGTCAACGACTACCAGATCGACGCCGAACTGGTGCCTCGTACGCACCGGTTAGTCGCACGCGCCGTTGTGAAATTCACGGCGCTCGACGATATCACCGTCGCCACCTTCGAACTGCATAATGGCTTGCGGCCGACCAAGGTCAGCGATCCCAGCGGCACCTCGCTCTCCGTCGAACGAGTTTCGCAGGATTCGACAGTCCGCATCGCCTTGCCGAACGGCTTGGCCAAAGGCGCCTCCACCACGCTGACGTTCGATTACGAGGGCTCCCTCGAGTCGCCCGACGACAGTCCGGTGCAAGGCTTGCGCCTGGCGTCCATCAACGACGACACGAGCTATCTTCTATATGCTGCGCGCTGGTTCCCCGTGAGTGGGTACGGCATCAATCGCTTTACCGCAACCATTAACATCACTGTGCCCAGCTACTGGGTCGTGATTGGTTCGGGCGCGCAGGGTTCGCATGCCGGATCAGGTGCAGCGCTCGCAGCTGCTTCGGCTCCCGAGCCCGAAGCAAGCAGCGCCAAAGAGGAACCTCCCGCCCTGCGGAAGAGAAGCGCTAACGCGCCTTCTGCCAGGTCCAAGACTGCGGCCAAGCCGGAACCGAAGCACGCTCTCACCGGCGACACCAAGACCTTTACGTTTTCATGGACTAAACCGGCATTTCCCGGCACGATTATCGCGGGTCAGTTTCAGGAGAGCACCAGCAACCCGGCAGGTATGAACCTGCACGTTTACTACAAGCCGATTCACAAAGCTCTGGTGGCAACCTACTCTGAAACTGCCGGGCGGCAGTTCGCTTACTTCACCACGCTATGGGGACCGCCAATGTCGCCGACGCTGAATGTGGTTGAGATCCCCGACGATACAGTCCCGGCGGCATGGTCCACCGAAGTCGCTGCGCTTTCCTCACGATCGCTGAGTGGAAAAATAAACTACCGGTTAATGGCAAATACGATCGCGCATCAGTGGTGGGGATCCTCAGTCAGCCCCGCAACGAAAAATGATTGGTGGCTCAGCGACGGTTTCGCACGGTTTGGCGAAGCTAGTTACGTGGAACACGCGGCAGGTCCTGCGGCTTACCAGGAAGCGATCAAGGACATTGAAGTCGGCGCGCTGGCATATGACACCACGCCGCTGATGAGCGTCAGCAAGCTCGATATGTTCTCGCCCGAGTTCCAGTCGCTTACTACCGACAAAGGCGCCATCATTCTCGGTATGTTGCGCTGGGTAATCGGCGATCAGAAATTCGAACAGACGATGATGCAGTTTGCCACGCAATACAAAGGCAGTTCTGCAACCGTCGACAATTTCAAGGCGCTCGCGGAAAAGAACTATGGCGACAATCTGACCTGGTTCTTCACGCAGTGGCTGAATTCTACCGGCGCTCCTGAATTCAAGACCAAGTACACCGTTTACCGGCTGGGCTCAAGTTGCACCGATCCGGCGAAGTGCAAAGGCTTCCGCATCGTCGGCGAAATCACGCAGGATCTCGACCTTTTCCGCATGCCGGTTGAGATCAAGGTCGATACCGACGGTCGCAGCGAAATTCAGCGCATCGACGTCGTGGGTACGAACTCGGCGTTCACCATCGAAACCTTTGGACGTCCGCGCAAGATTTCTGTTGATCCCAGCAACTGGGTGCTGAAGAACTCGCCGGAGATTAAGCTGCGCGCGGCCATTCAGCGCGGGCAGGGACTGGTGCAGCAGAATGATCTTGCCGGCGCTCTCCAGGAGTTTCAGAAGGCGCTCGACGTCAACAAGAACAGTTCTCTCGCGCACTATCGCGTTGCCGAAGTCTTCTTCCTGCAGAAGAACTACCAGGCAGCGGCGAACGCCTATCGCGAGTCGCTCAACGGTGATGGTGATCCGCGATGGACCGAAGTCTGGAGCCACCTGCAGCTCGGCAAGATTTTCGACATTACCGGCCAGCGCGAGCGCGCGTCGAACGAATATCGCCAGGCGATCCAAACCCAGGACGACACGCAAGGCGCACTGGAAGAAGCCCGCAAATATCTGCAAGCGCCGTACAATCCTCAGTCTGTCAGCAACGGCAGCAACGGCGACTAAATCCGGTCGCTCTCGCGAACAAACCTCAGGCCGCTCAGTTGGGCGGCCTTTTCGTTTTCCTGTCGCGAACTCGTCACCAGTACATGAAAGGCTTCGCCCATTCCTTCTGGCGTGATCAAGTGCTTAAGTTGCAACGCGCGCTTTGTATGCTCCTGCGGCAGACGGCACTCCTGAAATGCGTCGGCAAACTGGGTGTCTTCGCCGATCCCAACAAGGAACTGCGACTGCGTTACCAGAGCCAGTGGCTCGATGCCAAACTCGCGCGCCGCCGCAGCCAGCGCCGTGAAGTTCACGTCGACGGTGATGTCCTGTTCGCCGGGTACGTCATAGACCGAATCGCTGAGCGTGTGCTTGCGAAATGAGCGCACCGTGCCGCGATGCCGTCCAGCAAGCTGCTCGTCGCGAGTGTAGCCGTAGTCGATGAAGACAAAGTAACCGGGCTGCTTACTGTCAGCCGCCAGCGTGGCGATCCGCTTCATGTATTCCTGTGCAGTCAGAGGCGCATCGACGCGCTCGGCCTCTTCCGGATGAACGGCGAAGCGATCGACGTAATCGAGCATTACGGCCGACGGCGGAACAAACGTCTCCGTGAATCGGCTTTCGTTGAGAGCAACGCGCACCTCGCCACGATGATCGAGCACCTCGACAGGCAATGCGTCGAAAAATTCGTTGCCAAAGAAGATGAAGGGTGAGTCGAGCACGATCTCGTCGAGCGTCGCCGCGACCCGAACTTTGCCGGAGCCAATCTCTGGCGAAAACAACTCCGCGAGTCGACCCCGCAGTCCCGCCGAACCTTCCATCAACGTATAGTGAACGGCGTTGTAGAAGGTCGGAAACATCTTCTGCGACCAGGCGAGTACGTCCTGTGCGAACAAGCCGCGCCCCGGTCCGAGTTCGACCACCATGATCTGCTTCGATTCGCCGAGTACGCGCCACATCTCTTCGAACTGCCGCGCCAGCAGTCGCCCGAAGACGGCGTGCACGTCGCTCGATGTGTAGAAGTCACCTTGCTTGCCGAACTTCTCCCGCGGACTGGTGTAATAACCGCCGTCTCCGTAGAGACACAGCTCCATGAAGCGCGAGAAGGGAATCGGCCCACGCGCGCGGATTTCGTTTTCGATGTACTCGCGCACAGTCATACCTAACCGCTAGCTCTTCTTCCGCAGTTTATCTACCAGCGCGCGCAGTGTGTTCTGCGTTTCCGGTCTCCACCAGGTTGCAACCACCTCGCGGAGTTCAGAGTCGGTGTCCTCTTCGAACAGAGCACATAGATCGGCGCGCGCTTCCTGACGCGTTCCCAGCATTGCTTCTGGAGGCAGAGCCAGCAAACGCTGACACCATTCCAGCGCGCTGTTCACAACTTGTTCGGGCGCTGCGACGGCATCGACCAGTCCAATACGTAGCGCTTGCTGCACGGAAACCAATTCACCGCCGACGGCCATGTGCTCCGCTTCACGCGAGCCGATCAACCGGCGAAGCGCTTTCAGGATGAGCGGCGGCATCTGAATCCCGACCTGCACTTCGTTCAGTCCGATGCGGAAGTCGCCTTCTGCCATGACTCGCCAATCACAGAAGATGGAGAGCACTGTTCCGCCAGCGGGCGCATGGCCAGTGATGGCGGTGGCGATTGGAATCGGCGATTCCGCAATCGCGCGCAGCAGACCGTAGAAGTCGCGCCAGACAATATCCATCGTCGAGCGGTCGAGCGCGAGAAGCGAGGGAACATCGAGACCGCCGGAAAAGCGGCCTGGTGAACCGGAGAGAATCAGCGCGCTTGCACCTTGCGCCGGAGCTGCCGCGATCGCTTGACGCAACGCGGAGATCAGCTCCGCAGACAGCGCATTAACCGGAGGACGATCGAGGCGCAGTTCGCGAATCGGTCCGTGATCTATGGTGAGGATCATGAAGAAATAGTACGCCGCGAGCGAGCGCGGAGAAACTCTCGCAGTTCGAACCGCGAGCGCGAAACGTGAAACGGTTTTACTGCTTCGTGTGCGGGGCGCGGATGAACATCTCGATGAAGTAGTCGTGCAGACAATCATAGAGTTGGCGTTGCAGTGTCCACGCGAGTTGCGGATGCTCGAGATCGCGCGGATGCAGATCGAAGTAATACGTGTGAACCGGAACAGTCACATTCTTGGCGTTGATGATGAGTTGAACGCCGTCATTGTGAGCGCGTGCGGTGAAGTCGAGCAGCGGATGCTCGAATTGTGACAACACCTCGAGAACGGCCTGGAGCTTGTTGTGATCAGCGTCATCGGCCATGCAACCGATTGTAAGCCCGACAGTAATCGGCCTCGGCGGAAGCCAGCTAAGTCTCACAAATTCAGCTACATACGTTTTCTGGCACGAAATGGGTCAGCGATTGGACAGGAAATTCTCTAGGAGAAATTGCCCTGATTCTGCTACTCTGCGCTTGCGTCGTATTGAACGGTTGTGAGGAAGTTGCTTTACCAAAGCGTTTCTGCCTCTGAAGTACCCTCCGGTTCATTCAACGTAATTTCAACAAAGAAGGTTTTAGCAACAAATGGAACAAGGAACTGTGAAGTGGTTTAACGATGCCAAGGGTTTTGGTTTCATCACGCGTCAGACGGGCGAGGATGTCTTCGTGCATTTCTCCGCCATCCAAGCGAACGGCTTCCGCAGCCTGCAAGAAGGCCAAGCGGTGCAGTTCAACGTGGTGAAGGGACCTAAGGGATTGCAGGCAGAAAACGTTCAGCCCCTTTAATTAGCGGCGCAAAAACGGATTCGAAAAAGGCAGCTTTCGGGCTGCCTTTTCTATTTCTATACGAATTGCGTTTGTCATTCCTACTGCGCACCCGTCCTAGGGCGCAGACTGCGACACCTGGATCGCGCACCTTCCCGTGCTATTTCCCGTCGTTCCGTTCCCTGTGCATGCCTGATTGGACAGCGTGGTGTAGTAAATCTGCGATTCGCCGGCCCCGCCGAGGCTGTTGTCGATGGCAATCCCGCTTGTTCCACCGGTCGCCGCCTGTCCGGTCGTCACCGTGCCGGTGGTGCCTGCGCCCTGAACGTTGAAGTTATAGAGACAAGCTCCCGTGCATCCGGTCGCGTTCCCGTTGGCAATCACGCTCATGAAGAGCCAGTCTTGGGTGCCGTTGTAAAACTCGGTGATGGGAGAACACGTTGAGGCACTACTGACCGTGCTGACCATCGTCTTGTATTTGCTGGGAGTCGGATTGTTGGTTCCGCTGAGGCCGGACATCGGAATCTGGTACAGAACTCCGTTTACGCAGGCGTAAAGATTCCCGGTAGTCCCCGCGCCCGAATAGTACGTGTTATCGAACGAGCCCGTGCGAAGAACGGTGGACGTGGCATTGGTGCTCGCGTTTCCGAAATCTGCATAGTTCGCGCCGTAGCTGGCATTGATGGAGGTTCCGGCAGGGAATCGGTTGATATAGCTATTGCCGGGCGTCGCGTCGCAGCCGTACCCGACAAAGACATAAACGTTCTCGGTGCTGGAATCGATAATCGGCGGGTCGACGATGCCGGCGGTGCCACAAACCATTCGGTTCGAGTTGAGGACGGTTTGACTGGTCGCGCCCGTCGTGGTGATGGAGTGCAGATAACCACTGCCATCTCCCACGAACAGCAGTTGCGAAGCGCCGCTATCGTAAACCGGTGAAGTGAGAATCGGCGATGCCTGTGTGCTCGCTATCACCGGCCAGCCGCCCGTGCTCGCCTCGGCGGGCGTGCCGCTAAATACACCCGTGAACTTGTGTACCTTTCCGCTGTCGTCGCCCACATATATCGTGTCGGCGCTGTAATAAACGTAGAACGGCGACGAATTGGTGTCGTTGGGACTGCCACTCAAGGTAATCGTGGTGTAGCAGGGCGCGGTGCAACTGAAGTAATTCGCCGTAGTCTGCAGCGTAGCACTTGCGGGCGAAGCCACCGTTCCGCCCGAGGTCAGCAACGGCTTCAGGAGCACCAGCGAAGCGATGTTCGCACTGACCTGGATGTAGGCGACCTGACTCCCGTCGGGCGAAAGCACTGGAGAGAGCGTTGACGCTCCGCCTGTGTTGTACGCCCATGCAATCGTAGGCACTGTGCCGGTGCATGTGCCCGCATAGACATTCTTGTAAGCGATCACGGTTGCGTTGGCTGGAGCTGATCCGGTCGGGTACACGATGTAATCGTTGCAGCTCGCCGTTGTAGTAGAGAACGAGTACTTCGCCGGGAACGCATTTGCCGCAATCGCCGTGGTGCCGTCGCTCATGCTCCAGTCTTTGTGAATGGATGGAGTCGGTTGCTTCGCTGGAGGGGGCAGGCGACGGGGAAACGGATCGCCGAATCCGGGACGCTCGCCGTTCTCAACTGGCAGACGATGCCACGGTGCGAATAACGTCGATTGCACGATCGGAGAATTGCGTTTCTGCTGCTGTGTAATGTAGCGAGGCTCGCTGACGATCTTGAGCCAATTGTTATATTGCCCGCTCTTCAGCGCATCCAACTCCTTCGCGGGAGTGGAAAAGATGGCGTGATGATGCGACCAATCGTCGACAGCGCCGCTCGGCGCTGCGGCTGCATTCTGCGCGCGCGCCGGCGTATTCATTGCTAATAGCGTTGCGAGAGTGAAACCGATCATCGACCATTTACAGCAGGGCAGGATCGCACGGGACATAGCGGCATCTCCGATCCAAACATGGATCGTAATCTCCACTTTATCGTCTGCTGCTTGTGGAGGGGGATACCAACTCAGGTAACGTCCGGTGCGTTTCGCGTTTCACGTTTCGCGTTTCACGAACAGCGGCGATCCACCCAATCTGTCAGGTATGTGCCCGGTCTGGAACGTCCGAGGTGGGGCCAGTCACGCGCAGGCACCGGATTTTCCTGTTTTGGGAGATCCGGGATACCCCCCTCCCCCTACCCTGTCCCGCATTCTAAAGGGGTTACAGGCATGGGATAAGGCTCGTCCCGGCAAACAAAGGACTTAGTCCGTAGCGTCCCGCAAAACAAAGGAGTTAGGTCGGCCAGCCGAGCCAGTCGGTCGGTCTTTCAGTCATCAGTGAGTCGGTAAAACAGAGCTGACGTGCCGGGATCACCTCTTCGTGCAGTTCAATTCTCATTGCCCAAGTATTTCGTGGAGGGAGTAGGGATACTCAGATCCTTCGACTTCGCTCAGGATTTCGGCAGCGGGCTTAGACGCCCGCTAAACGCCTCAACCTCGCTTGCGCCCGGATCGAGGGTCCAGTTCTCCCATTTCTACGTTCCATCTCTATTGTGACAAATTTGAGGGGACCTACTAGACACTTCGCAGCACGATATTTTCGCGATGTGCCGAAATGGGACCGGCGTTTGGGTGCAATGAGTTAGGAAAGATTTTCAGAGATGAAGATGGTGAAGTGTTGAGGTTTTGCGGTATTGACAAGAACGTTTTAAGTTTCGCGTTTCACGTTTCGAGAACGAATTCGGGTGCCCCCACGACTCAAGAGAGGAGTCGAGGGTGGGGCACCCGGCGCCACCATCCGCCACCCTCTCGCCAAAATTGGGCGAGAAGGGTGGGCACCACTTGCCGACACGGGTACTATCAGCCGTTAGTGCCGGAGAATGCGAGTGGCGACCCAGAGCGCCACAGGAATCGCCCAGTAGAGGACGCACAGCACGACCCACCACACCAGAGGAACGCGCCAATGGTGGGTAAAAAACGGTATCGCCCAAAAGATGATGCTCAAAATCAGCCACAGGATAAGCAAGGTTCGAAAGCTGATACTCATCGTCGCTTCTCCTTACGGATGTGGGGTATAGGCTTGTGGCGGATTCGGGGGCCTTCGTTCAGTTTCAAATAGAGCGCGGCCGCAGGGTTTGTCCCGGTACATGACCAGCTAAAACGTACCCTTTTCTCATCAGGGTACTCAAGGCACAGCCCAGAGTAGCTCCGCCAAAAGCCCCACTCAAGCCAAAAGAAGGCTTGATGGGCCGCCAAGCAGCCTCCCGTCAGAGGTGCCATGGATGGGCCCGTCCGGAACCTTATCACCTCGGCCGGTGTCCAACATAAGACGCGGGGTCCACTGCGAGTGTGTCTGTGCTCGAAGCCTGTGGGTTAACAAAATCGTACGCTTCTGTTGTTGCCGTCGGCGAGGTCACTTTCACTCTAATGCCCGGGCAGATTCTCGGCTGCCTTGGTCCTAACGGCTCGGGCAAGAGCACGACGGTCAAAATGCTGACCGGACTGTTACAGCCCACACGCGGCAAGGTGATCTTCGACGGCAACGACATCCAGTGCGACCTCAAAGCCTTTCGCAAAATCCTCGGGTATGTTCCCGAAGAACCAAACTTGTATCCTTATTTCAGCGGATACGAGTATTTGGAAATGGTCGGCCTGCTGCGAGGGATGCCGCGCTCGGTGCTCGATCAAAAGATTAATGCACTTCTGCACCTGTTCTCGCTTCATGCCCACCGGCATGCTTCGCTGGTGTCGTACTCCAAGGGCATGCGGCAACGTATCCTCTTGATCGCTGCCCTGATGGACGATCCGAAGCTGCTGATTTTTGACGAACCCCTCTCCGGTCTCGACGTGACTAGTGCATTAATTCTGAAGAATCTCATTCGCGAACTTGGGCAGCGTGGCCGCGCCATCTTTTATTGCTCGCATGTGCTTGAGGTCGTGGAGCAGGTGTGCACACATCTACTGATTCTGAGAAAAGGGAACGTGCTTGCCCACGACACAACCGAAGGCATTCGCAACGAGCTGAAGCATTCAACGCTCGAGAAGGCCTTTCTACACATCGTCGAGGAGGTGAATACGGAACAGATTGCACGCGATATCGTGGGCGCAATGGAGTTGTCCTGATGCGCTTCGCACGCTCCCGTTCAAAGACGTCGCGCCCTTTTCTCCTGCTGGTTCGGCTTTTTGCGGCCCGCGTGTTTCAAGGTGGAGCTTCCGAGGATGGCGATCTTCAACTGGGCATCGGACTGGTCTTGACCGTACTCGCATTGCCGGGCGCGTTCTACTCTCTGTTTCTGCTGGAGAAATACTCAACTCTTTTGCAATGGATGCAAATCGGACATGTGACTGATCCTCTGCTCGTCGTCTTGCCTGACGAGTACTTCTTCATCGTGTTGTCTATGTCTGTTACGGGAATTGTCGCAGTGTGGAGGTGGGACAGTATTTTCCCCGACCGGCGAGACTATGCCAACTTGGTTCCGCTACCTATCTCTGTCCGCAGTATCCTCTTCGCAAATCTGTCTGCCATTCTTTTGCTGGCGCTGCTACTAGCGGTCGATGTGAACGCCGCCTCGGCGGTCCTGTTTCCGCTGGTGGTCAGCGCATCCGAGAATTCCTTCAGCTTCCTGGTTCAGTTTGCCGCGATCCATGCTGTTACCGTGGTGTGCGCCAGTATCTTCAGCTTCTGCGCTGTGTTTGCCGTCGTGGGTGTTCTGATGCTCGTGTTGCCTTACCGCGCATTTCGGAGAGCTTCGTTTTACGCGCGGGCCTTGATTGTCACTGGCTTTCTCGGCCTATTTGCCACGAGTTTCGTAACTACACAGTCGTTGACGAGGCTACGGTGGCCGCCGTCTATTTGGTTTCTTGGACTATTCAATCTTTTACGTGGCAACGCTGGTGGACCCCTCGCGCGCTCCGGCCATGTGGCACTCCTTGCGACAGGAACGGTGATGATCGCTGCAATCGCGATCTATGCGCTCGCTTACCGCCGATGTTTCGTTCGAATTCCCGAGATGTCGGATATTGCGCCGGGAACGCGATATGTTGGCAGTTGGGCTGTATTTCGCATACTCGACCGCTTGGTTGTGAAAAGCCCATTTCAGCGGGCCGGATACCGATTTGCCATCAAGACTCTGCTGCGCAGCGAACACCACGGCCTTGTGCTCGGCGCGTTTTCAGGTCTCGCCGTGGTCATAGGCAGCCAACTGCTCATAATATCGGTCAAGCAAGGCGGAGCTCACCGTCACGCCACTCCTCTATTGCTGGCGATACCCCTGGTGTTCAGCTACTGCCTTCTCCTCGGCGTGCGGTTTGCTTTCGAGATCCCCGCCGAAATGAATGCGAACTGGATGTTCAGGTTCTATGTGGGCGGCTCTAGCGACGAGTGCGCGCCGCTTGCTCGCAAGGTGATGCTGACGTTTGTCGTTCCTTGGGTGGTGGCGGTTCTACTGCCGCTTTGTCTTTACGCCTGGGGTTGGCGCATCGGATTAGTGCACTCCGCGGTGATCGTTCTGTGTTCGATGCTGCTGGCGGAAATCCTTCTACGAAACTACCGCAGGATTCCGTTTACATCTCCCTATCCAATGTTCGGACAGTCCGCCGTAATGATGGCGCTCGTCTATGTTCTCGGCTTCCTCGTGTTTGTTTTCGGCATATCCAATCTCGAATACTGGGCAGTCTCGAACTGGATTGCGAGTCTGGCCCTCCCAATTATTCTGCTCGCTATCCTGATTGCATTGCTAAACAACACTGGCGAAGAAGGAGTCGAACAGCCAGTGAAGTTCGAGGAAGACAGCGCCGCGTTCGAATTGCTCAATCTAAAACAGGAGTAATCCGCGGGGGGCTGACTACCGACCGAGCAGACACGACTTTCGAGCGCTCAAAAGCTGTCTTTAGCCTCGACCGGTACGGACCGCCGTAGCCAATTGACGCAGAAGAGGCAACGTCTCATCCCAGCTGATGCAGGCGTCCGTGATGCTTTGTCCGTAGGTTAGTGGTTTGCCGGGTGCCCCACCCTCGACCCTTCCTTTGGGTCGTGGGTGGGAGGGAGCACGTGTTCCGGGTCACTGACGGTGCATGAACCGAATCGTTAATCTCGCCTCTGATGCCGCGGTTTCTCAAGCGTTACCAGAACACGCGAGACCTGCACTTCATCACCTTCAGCTGTTATCAGCGCCAGCCAAGACTTAACACTGACCGAGCACGCACGACATTCTTGCGTTCTCTCGAAGCCGCTCGTCTCCGCTTCAACTTCTACGTTTGTGGTTATGTCCTCATGCCAGAGCATGTCCATTTGCTCATCAGCGAACCAGAGCGCGAATCGCTGGCGTTCGTATTGCAAGTGGTGAAGCAACAGGTCGCGCGTGCGCTGAAGAGCGGTCCTGACGATCTTCATTTCTGGCAAAAGCGTTACTACGACTTCAATGTCTGGAGCGATAAGAAGAGGGTCGAGAAGCTGCGCTACATGCATCGGAATCCGGTAGCGCGTGGGTTATGCGACGATCCAGGTGCGTGGGTGTGGAGTAGTTTCCGTGACTATCTGAACGGGGAAGGCGGATTGGTGGAGGTTGAATCACAGTGGACGGTGAGACGGAGGGAAGCGAGGGGAGTATTTCCGACACTGAAGATTCGTGGTGACTAGTTCCCGAGCACGGGGGATATTTCCGGTACTGAAGATTCGTGGTGAGTAGTTCCCACCCACGATCCAAAAGACGGATCGAGGGTGGGGCACCCGCGCGAGGGGGATACTTCCGGTACTGAAGATTCGTGGTGAGTAGTTCCCACCCACGATCCAAAAGACGGATCGAGGGTGGGGCACCCGAGCACGGGGGATACTTCCGGTACCGAAGATTCGTGGTGAGTAGTTCCCACCCACGATCCAAAAGACGGATCGAGGGTGGGGCACCCGAGCACGGGGGATATTTCCGACACTGAAGATTCGTGGTGACTAGTTCCCACCCACGATCCAAAAGACGGATCGAGGGTGGGGCAGCCGCGCGAGGGGGATATTTCCGGTACTGAAGATTCGTGGTGAGTAAGTTCCCACCCACGATCCAAAAGACGGATCGAGGGTGGGGCACCCGCGCGAGGGGGATATTTCCGGTACTGAAGATTCGCGGTGACTAGTTCCCACCCACGATCCAAAAGACGGATCGAGGGTGGGGCACCCGAGCACGGGGGATATTTCCGGTACTGAAGATTCGTGGCGACTAGTTCCCACCCACGATCCAAAAGACGGATCGAGGGTGGGGCACCCGAGCACGGGGGATATTTCCGGTACTGAAGATTCGTGGTGAGTAGTTCCCACCCACGATCCAAAAGACGGATCGAGGGTGGGGCACCCGAGCACGGGGGATATTTCCGGTACTGAAGATTCGTGGCGACTAGTTCCCACCCACGATCCAAAAGACGGATCGAGGGTGGGGCACCCGCGCGAGGGGGATACTTCCGGTACTGAAGATTCGTGGTGACTAAGTTCCCACCCACGATCCAAAAGACGGATCGAGGGTGGGGCACCCGCGCGAGGGGGATATTTCCGGTACTGAAGATTCGTGGTGACTAAGTTCCCACCCACGATCCAAAAGACGGATCGAGGGTGGGGCACCCGCGCGAGGGGGATATTTCCGGTACTGAAGATTCGCGGTGACTAGTTCCCACCCACGATCCAAAAGACGGATCGAGGGTGGGGCACCCGAGCACGGGGGATATTTCCGGTACTGAAGATTCGTGGCGACTAGTTCCCACCCACCACACCAGAGGACCGCGCCAATGGTGGGTAAAAAACGGTATCGCCCAAAAGATGATGCTCAAAATCAGCCACAGGATAAGCAAGGTTCGAAAGCTGATATTCATCGTCGCTTCTCAAGGCTTGAATGGCCACCAAGTCATCCTCGACCGGTACGCACTGCCGCTGCCAATTCACGCAGAAGAGGTAACGTCTCATCCCAGCTGATGCAGGCGTCGGTAATGCTTTGTCCGTAGGTGAGTGGTTTGCCCTTCTGTAGTTTCTGTGCGCCGCCAACCAGATTGCTTTCGATCATGACCCCGATGATTCTCCGCTCGCCGGCGGTAATCTGCGTGGCGATATCGTGGCAGACCGCGGCTTGCCGCGTGTGGTCCTTATTGCTGTTGGCGTGACTGCAATCGACCATCACGCGCTGGGCAAGGCCGGCTTTTTCAATCAACGCACACGCTTGCGCGATCGACGCGGCGTCGTAATTGGTCGATGTGCGACCGCCTCGCAGGATCACATGGCAGTCGGGATTTCCCTTGGTGAAGAAGATTGCGGACTGTCCGTATTTAGTGTGGCCAAGAAACGTGTGCGGGTGCGCCGCGGAGTGCACCGCATCAATCGCGATCTGCACGTTGCCCGAGGTGCCATTCTTGAAACCGACTGGACAGGAGATCCCAGACACCAGTTCGCGATGCACCTGGCTCTCGGTGGTACGCGCTCCGATCGCTCCCCATGAAACCAGTCCCGCCATGTACTGCGGGATGATCATGTCGAGAAACTCGGTGCCCGCAGGTACGCCCATCTCGGCGAGATCGAGCAGAAGGCGGCGGCCAACGCGCAAGCCGTCGTTGATCCGGTAAGAGCCGTCGAGGTTGGGATCGTTGATCAGACCTTTCCAGCCTACGGTAGTGCGCGGCTTCTCGAAATAGACGCGCATGATGATGCGTAACTCCTGCGAGAGTTCGTCCATCGCCTGCTTTAGAAAGGTCGCGTATTCCAGAGCCGCTTTGGTGTCGTGGATGGAGCAGGGACCGACGACCACGAGCAAGCGATGACTGCCGCCGCTGAGAATCTGTTTCACTTCCGAGCGAGCGTTGTACACGGTAGTGAGCGCTTTCTCGCTAGCTGGGAGCTCCTCCTCGAGAAACGCGGGCGGCAGAACAACTTTCGTGTGATGAATCCGGATGTCTTCGGTTTTGGCAGACATAGATGATTGCGGCACTCTTATTTTCCCTGATGACAAGGTACCAAATCGTCCCGATAGTTTCCCGCTGGAAGTCCAATTCCGTCTCATTCATGCGAAACGGTGTATCCTACCCCGCATGTTTGGCGGACGCACCAGCGAGCAGTGGATTGCGCAGTACGCAAGCAGTCACCAAAATCCGGTGAACCGGACGTGTCACACCTTCGGGATCCCCATCATCCTCGTGTCACTGGCTTTGTTTCTGTGTTCGATTGCGTATCACTCGCTCTGGAAACCAGCGCTCGCACTCTTCCTCTTTGGCTGGGTTCTGCAATTCATCGGACATGCGTTCGAACGCAAAGCGCCGGAATTCTTCCACGACTGGCGCTTCCTTTTTGTCGGTGTGCGGTGGTGGCTGGCGAAGCTTCGCGGACGCGCCTAGCGTCAAGCTGCCGTGCGCTAACTGTCGCTCCGAAGGGTTTGTCGAGAGCTAAGAGCGCGCGCGAGCCATAAGCGAATCCACGGGCTGAGGAAGATCGAGATGTAAATCAAAGTGATCCAGGGCTGGTAGTCGACGTAGAGTTCGTGCGGCGTCATGGACCATGCGTTCTTGATGAGAACGAAGCCAACGAAGTCGACGACCATGGCGGAAACCAGCCAGAGGATGGCGAGCTGAAGAGTCTGCTTGCGTTCCTGCGAAGTGGACGGACGCCGCTTCCTGAAATACAGCCAGGCAAAAAGCGGCCAGATGAGCAGCATGATCAGCACATGGTAGGGAACAGTGGCCACGAAGGCCGGCGCTTGCAACATACTCTGGCCAGGCTGGGGATCGGGCGAGTGGTTGATCGTTGCGTACGTGATGCTCAATCCCGACGCCAGGACGGTGACGAGGACGTAAGCGATCAGGAAATAGACGAGGGCGGGGACGACGGCGAGACCGGTTCGTGAACGTTGTGCCGTTGGCAAGGGATGGTTCTCCTCAAGGGAGATACGGAGGTTGCGGAGGGGAAGTTCAGAGCAATTGAAGAATAGTGGTTTGGGTAGGGTTCCCTCGCTGCGCTCGGGGTGACAAGTGAGGATTGTGGAGCTGATTACTACAGCGCGGAGGCCATCTCGTCGATGATCGCTTGCGCGGCGTCGGCTGGTTTGGGAGCGCCGGTGATGGGACGTCCCACGACGATGTGGCTGACTCCCGCGCGCATCGCGTCGGCAGGGGTCACGATGCGTGCTTGATCGCCGATGTCCGCTCCCATGGGACGAATGCCGGGGGTTACGATGGCGAATCCGGTGCCTAGTTCGCGGCGTAGCGATACGGCTTCGTGGGCCGAACTGACGATGCCACCGCATCCGGCCATTCGCGCCATGCCAGCCAGTCGAAGCGCTTCGTGAGCGACGCTGCCGGAGAATCCGATTTCGGTGAGGTCTTCGTCGGTCAAGCTGGTGAGCACGGTGACGGCGAGGATCATCGGTTTCGACGCGGAAGAGTTGGCGGCCTCAGTAGCGGCCTTCAGCATTTTCATGCCACCAGAGGCGTGGACGGTCAACATGCTGACGCCCAGTTTGGCAGCTTCGGCGACGGCGTGAGCGACGGTATTGGGAATGTCGTGAAATTTGAGATCGAGAAAAACTTTACGGCCGGAAGCCACCAGGTCGTGCACGACTTGGGGCCCCTCGGCCGTAAACAACTGCTTACCGACTTTATATATATGGGCTGACTCGCCTATGGCTGAGACTAACGTTTGAGCCTCAGCAGCACTGGAAACGTCCAGTGCGACGATTAACCGATCCTTTACTGCATTGGGCCCATTCGGCGTCGGGCTAGGGTCGTACTGCACTACGGATCGGTTCGACATCTTTTCCTGTCAGCCTGCCGGACTTCCCACACGGATGGTTGGCCGCGATTAGGGAATGCCTGACGGTTCCTTCCTGCCCCGCTAAAGAGGCTAGCCGGAACGACCAGGCGACTTATCTGCCCGGTAGCTCCGCTTTCTGGTTCATGGCCATCGTCGACGGGGTTTGGATAATATCCAATCTTACCTGTTCGATACCATGTCCGGGTATTTGCAGCATCCGAGCCGCACCGTACGACAAATCGATGATTCGCGTATGGGGCACGGGGCCGCGGTCATTCACTCGGACGATCACGGATCTGTTATTGCGCAGGTTCGTGACCTTGACCAGGGTTCCCAGGGGTAACCTGCGATGGGCGGCCGTAAATTGAAACATATCATACGGTTCGCCACTCGCTGTTTCCTTACCGTGGAACTGCTTGCCATACCAGGATGCATTTCCAACCTGATACGGCTTAGGGGCTTTCGCATGGCGCTGGCCTACAGCTGCCTTCGCCACAACCGAATTGTTCTGTCTTCCTTTCTCGGGTCGAACCTCGTTTCCGGTATTCCGGTTGGAGGCTTGACTGCCGGGGATGTTTGGCGGCTGTGCCGCCAGCAGGCTGGTAGCTGATAAAGCTGCCACCAGAATGTTGGCCAGAGCTTGTCGCATCAAACACCTTCCTTCAGTTTTGTCGACCCTCCCTTCACGCCGAAGTTCGTGTAAGTCTATGGAAAATGGAAGAATCATGTCAACCGTGGCTTCCGAGTTAACGGCAGGTTAATAAACCCACCGTCCCCCACCCTTCGCCAAATGACGGCGATAGGATGGGCCACCCGACGGCGACTCTGACTTCCAAAAAGCAAACGCCGGAAAGACGTTCCCAAGGGAGGGTCATGTCTACTTTCCGGCGCGCTCTGATTTGGATGGTTGGCAGAGAACCCGCGTTGGTCGAGAGGTTTACTGTTTTAAGGACACGGGGCAGATTGTCCGGATGGACGAGGCAACCCTTGGAGGAGCTGTCAGCTATCAGCCGTCAGCTTTCAGTCTTCTGCGCAGAATCGGACAGCTGCGCATCTATTCACTTGACTCGATAGGAGGTACGCCGTGCCTGTCTCCCCGATCGCATTTGCCCAAGGTAAGGATAAAGACGAGATTGATCTGCTGCCCGGGATGGCCAACCGCCATGGCCTGGTGGCCGGCGCCACCGGAACCGGCAAAACTATCACCCTGCAAACGCTGGCGGAGCAGTTCAGTGACAGAGGCGTTCCGGTCTTCATGGCTGACGTCAAAGGCGACCTGGCGGGGATCAGCCAGTCTGGAGGCGGGAACGACAAGGTCGCGGCGCGGGTGAAGCAGTTGGGGCTCTCTACCTATCAGAACCGGGCATATCCGGTCGTGTTCTGGGACCTGCTGGGTGAGCAGGGACATCCCGTGCGGGCGACTGTGTCGGAGATGGGACCGCTGCTGCTGAGCCGACTGCTGAATCTGAACGATACGCAGTCGGGAGTGTTGAGCATTGTCTTCAAGGCCGCCGATGACAACGGGCTGTTGCTGCTGGACCTGAAAGATCTGCGAGCGATGCTGCAATTCGTGTCCGATCACGCGAGTGAGATTCAAACGCATTATGGGAATGTTTCGGCGGCGAGCGTGGGGGCAATCCAGCGCGGGTTGCTGACCATCGAGCAGGAGGGTGGAGACAAGTTCTTCGGCGAGCCGGCGCTCAACCTGCAGGACCTGTTGCAGACCGCGGACGATGGTCGCGGAGTGATCAACGTTCTGGCGGCAGACAAGCTGATGCAGTCGCCAAAGCTGTATGCGACGTTTCTGTTGTGGCTGCTGTCGGAGCTGTTCGAGGTGCTGCCCGAGGTTGGGGATCCGGAGAAGCCGGTGCTGGTGTTCTTCTTCGACGAGGCGCACCTTCTATTTAACGACGCGCCCAAGGTGCTGTTGGACAAGATCGAGCAGGTGATCCGTTTGGTGCGCAGCAAAGGCGTGGGCGTCTACCTGGTCACGCAGAATCCGCTGGATGTACCCGACACCGTGCTTGGACAGTTAGGGAACCGGGTGCAACATGCGCTGCGAGCATTTACGCCGCGCGATCAGAAGGCGGTGAAGGCAGCAGCGGAGACGTTCCGCGCGAATAAAGGTGTCGACGTGTCGACGGTGATCACGGAATTGGGAGTGGGCGAGGCACTTGTTTCGGTGCTGGACGCGACAGGGACACCAACGCCGGTGGAGCGTGCGCTCATTTATCCGCCGGAGAGCCGGGTGGGACCTATCACTCCGCAGGAGCGCCAGCAGGTGATACAAAAGTCGGTGCTGTTCGGTCACTACGAGAAGGTGATCGACCGCGAGTCGGCCTACGAGAAGCTGACACAGAAGACCGGTGCGGCGTTGGATCGCACAGCGCAGCAACCTGCGCCCACGCAGACGAGCCAGCAACCGGGCGGAGCGACCGCGACGCAATCAGGCGGAGGTTGGTTCGGAGATCTGGTGAAAGAAGGCGGCTCAATTCTGACGGCGCCGACTGGAAAAAGCGGACGCGGCGAGAGCCTGGCGGAGTCGATGGCGAAGAGCACGGTTCGTGCCATGGGCAGTTCGGTAGGGCGGCAGATCGCGCGCGGAATTCTTGGATCTATTCTGGGAGGGACGAGTTCGCGCAGCCGATATTGAGAGCACCCATTTTTCTTTTTATGCGCTTTCATCTAAATTGCGCACATGGCTCTTCCCGTCATTCTTTCTATCGCTGGTTACGATCCTTCTTCTGGGGCTGGCGTTACTGCTGATGTAAAGACCGCAGCGGCCAACGGCTGTTTTGCGGTCACCTGTATCACGGCGCTCACGGTGCAATCCACGCAAGGCGTACGGGAGGTTCATCCCGTTTCCGCCGAACTGGTGAAACACACGCTGGCCGATCTTCAATCTGATTTTGAGTTCGCGGCGGTGCGCATTGGCATGCTCGGGTCAGGTTCGGTGGCTTCGACAGTGGTGGATTTCCTGGAATCGGCAAAGCCGAAGAATGTGGTGCTTGATCCGATTGTGCGTTCAACTTCTGGCGCGGACCTGGTCGACGCGAAGGGGACTGAGCAGATCCGCGAGAGGCTGCTGAAGCTGGTGGACGTGATCACGCCGAACATTGAAGAGGCGGCAGCGCTAACCGGGATGAAGGTGACGACTACAGTGGAGATGCGATCCGCTGCCACACGACTCCATGAGATGGGCGCGAAGAACGTGGTAATCACAGGCGGGCATCTTTCCGAAGCCATCGATCTGCTCAGCATGAATGGGGAAGTGAGCACTATTGAAGAGTTTCGCTCGCAGATGGTCAACTCGCGATCGACGCACGGCACGGGATGCGCGTTTGCAACGGCGCTAGCTTGCTATCTCGCGGTTGGGCGATCGCTGCGGCAAGCGGTGATCGAAGCGAAGGTGTATGTGAGGGAAGCGATTGCGAAGGCGTATCCGATGGGGAAGGGAATCGGACCGGTCAACCACTTGTGGAGACTGGAGCAAAGATAGGTAATCGGGAATTTGTAATAGGTAATTGAAAACCAAAAAAAGTCGACTCACAACTATTTCCAATTACCTATTACCAATTAGCTATTTGGCACTCGCGGCGTCGATTTGACCCACCCAGACCGGCAGCAACGGCCTGGGATGGCCGCTCAGCGACCCACTTATCTATCCTTCCCCATCGAGTCGGGTGTCGGCTTACGCACAACGCCATGAATTGCCTGCGGCCCGAAATGTGTGGTTGCTGGCCCCGTGAACATCAGGGTGATGTTTGAATTTGGCATGTTGTACGGGATCTCGTCCCCTCCGCTAACACACACCTGCAGCACCGAGGTGGGAGGGTTCGTCTCGAAGGGGGCAATCAGGCCATTGCCGGTCATCAGGCTGACCGTCTCGGTAAACTGAAAGCCCTTAGTCGGGATAGGGGTTTGGTATTGTGGGCAGCCGGTGAGATCCCATTTGATTTTGGCATTCGTCAGCTGGATGTGGTGCGTGTGAGGGTTCACAAGGGGCTGCGTCGGATCTACAGCGCTCGCCGGGGCGGGGGTCCTCCCAAAGCCGGACATCGTGAGATCTGCGGAAAAGTCGGCTGTTCCCCATCCTGGGTGGACGTCCAGGGACCATTGACCATGCGTCTCCCAGGGACTGCCTTTGACATTCGTAAGTAGGGGTGTGTAGTCGTTGAGTACGCCGCTGAAATGCAGCGTGTTACGGTCCTGGGCCCAAGCACAGGTGGCTGAAACCAACAAAAGCAGTGAGAGCACACGTACCGCCGAAGGCAGAGTTTTGGCTTTCATAATGAGTCTCCAGTGTGGGATTGGCGCCGCGTCACCGAACCGTTCAGAAACTGCCCAAGGCCGAGCTCTCTGGGGAATCGATGGAAGTGAGCCGAACTTCAGCGACTTCGCGCCTGAACTGGCGCTACAATCGTTCACCCTGCGGAGGTCGGTCAAACAGCAATTCACGGAACGGCGAGTTGCCGTGAAATGCCGTCTTTTGCAGTGCGCACCACAAGGGTACAATCGGCCCGTTTTCCTATAACAAGCTGCAACCGTCCGGGAGAATCGCGATGGGTGAGTCGTCGTTTGAAATCCGACCGGTGGAGAAGCCCTCCGAAAAGCGGCTCGATTCATGGAAGGAAATCGCAGCCTATCTGAACCGCGACGTCACCACCGTCCAGCGTTGGGAAAAGCGGGAAGGTATGCCGGTTCACCGGCATCTGCATGACCGGGTTGGATCCGTGTACGCATTTCGCGCCGAGCTGGACCAGTGGGCGCAGAGCCGGAATCTCCGAGCAGAGCAGAGCAACGCGGTCTCGTCTCCTTCGGCGGCAACGCCGACAGACAGTCCATCGGTCTCCTCGAGAACATCGAATCGAGGGCAGCTATTCATTGTTTCGTTGGCGGCCCTGATCCTGCTGGTGCTCGGTGCAGGCTTCTGGCTTTATCGGACAGAATACTTCTGGCGAAATCCAATCACTGACGCGCGATTTCAAGTGATCACCGACTTTGATGGGGTCGAGCAGGCGGCTGCGGTGTCACGCGACGGTCACTTTGTAGCGTTTCTGTCCGATCGGGACGGACAAATGGACGTCTGGGTCGCACAGGTCGGTTCGGGAGAGTTCCACAACCTGACTCGCGGAAGCGCGCCGGAGCTTGTCAATCCCTCGGTACGCACGTTGGGATTCTCTCCCGATGGCGCGTTCGTCACGTTCTGGGTTCGCACAAAGAACGGCTCGGGCAACGGAGACATCAGCATTTGGGCCGTGCCAACGCTTGGGGGACAGCCGAGACCGTACCTTGAAGGCGCCGCGGAATACGATTGGTCAGGCGACGGTGTCCGACTTGCGTACCATACGCCGGGCCCCGGTGATCCATTGTTTGTGTCTGATGGCCGACGTTCCGAGGGCCAGCGCATTTTCACCGCGCCGCCCGGCCTCCATAGTCACTTTCCGCTTTGGGCGCCCGATGGAAGATTCATCTACTTTATTCAGGGCACACTTCCCGACAAACTGGACATCTGGCGTACCCGACCGTCCGGCGGGACTCCTGAACGAATCACGTCGCAGAATGCGCACCTGAGTCACCCGGTTTTTCTGGACCAGCGCACACTCCTCTACCTTGCGAGCGATTCTGATACCTCGGCACTGTCGCTTTACAGCGTCGACGTAGAACGACGCATTCCGCACCGCTTGACCAGTGGTCCGGAACGCTACACATCGCTCGCGGCCAGCGCGGATGGACACCGCCTGGCTCTCACTCTGGCCACTCCCAAGAAAACATTTTGGCGGTTGTCGCTTTCTGATTCACCTGCACAGATCTCCGCGGCGGTTCCGATCTCGATCACCACGAGCACGGGATTTTCGCCGAGCTTCGGGCCTGGTTTTCTGGCCTATATCTCTTCAACGGGCACGAGCGAGAGCATCTGGAAGTTTGGCGCGGGAAGCAGTACAGAACTTTGGCGCGGCGAAGGAGCACAGATCTTCGGTGGTCCGGTCATTTCTCCCGATGGGCGGTCCATTGCATTTTCAGTGCGCCAACGCGGGATGACCCAGCTCTATGCCGTCCAGTCCGACGGTACAAACGCGCGTGTTGTGAATCATTCCCTCGACCTGCAGGGCAATCCAGCATGGGCGCCCGACGGCAAATCGCTTACGTCGGCGGCGAATGACCACGGCGTTCCGCGTCTTTTCCGCGTGCCGGTCGATGGTAGCTCTCCTGCCTTGTTCGTTCGTGAGTACTCGATCGACCCCACGTGGGCGCCCGACGGCAGCTTTGTTCTCTATTCCGGTCCCGACATCGGCACGACCTTCTCCGTCAAAGCCGTGTCTGCGGATGGAACTTCGCATATTCTGCCGGGCCTGACCCTGACTCGCGGCGCCAGGCACCTCGCGTTTCTGTCCGGAAGCGCGGCAGTCGTCTTCCTGCGCGGCGATATTCAGCACAAAAATCTGTGGGTGAGAGACCTAAAAACCGGCGTGGAGCGACAGTTGACCGCTGTCCCATCTGATTTCGATATACAGGATTTCAGCATCTCGCCGGACGGGCGCGAGGTCGTCCTCGAGCGCGCGCAGGAGCGCTCGGACATCGTGCTGCTGGACATCCCTAACCGATAAGATTTCCACTCAGACTCTGCTCGAACATCAATCTTCGACTACTTCGGCGGATTTTGGGTTTCCGGTGGCTGCTGGTTGTCCGGCAGAGGCATCATGATGCCGTTATCGATCTGCCCCTGCTTCTGCTGCGGGGGCGCGGACTGCTGGGCTGGGGCGTTCTGTTGATTCGGCTTCTGAGTGGCTCCGGGCTGTTCGCTGTCGGGCAGCGGCATGAGCAGGCCGCCGTTACTCTGTCCCTGCTTGACCGGGGGGCGGGGCACAACACGCGCTTGTGGCCGCGGTTGGAGTTGTGGCGGCGGAGCTTCAGGTTCAACCACTGGAGTGTTGTCGCGACGCTTTAGTTGGATCGGACCGCCGAGACGCTCGCGTGCTTCGCGTTCAGCTTCGATGCGCTGTTCCAGCTGGTCGTCGAAGTTGGTTGCCACTTCGCCAATCTTCTTTCCTTCTACATCTTTTCGGGTGGCCAAGCCCACATGAACATTGCTGCTATTCGCGGCACGAGCCTTCTCATAGTAGTACTGCGCGGTTTCGCGATCGCCGTCGAGTTCGGAGAGATATCCCATGTTGTTAAGGGTGAACGCATCTTCCGGCGCGATTTTGAAGGCCTGCAGGAAATCCTCGCGCGCGATACGCATATCATTGCGGTTCATGGCGGAAACGCCGCGCAGGTTCAGACGCGCCACACGCACCTCGGGCGTTTCTTCTTTCTCCATAAGCTTTGCAAGCTCGTGTGCGTTACGCGACGCGATTTCGCTGATCGGACGCCCACGCCATTCCTTGTTCGCTGCGACCTGAATGTTTTCCGTGGAGCCAAGATTCGCGGAGGCAGTGTAGTACTGCAACGCCGATTCGTATTCGCCTTCCTGCTCGCGCGCAAAGCCGAGATTGTTCAGCGTAAATGGATTCTTCGGGTCGAGCTTGAGCGCCTTCTGCAGGATCACGTCGGCTTCGGCAGCGCGGTCTTTATATAAGAGAGAAATCGCCTCGACGTTGTAACGATTCACTTCCATCCCGACGTCAGCGGCGTTTCCGGCAATCTGATCGACCGGCTTGCCTTGCACATTGGGATTGTTGGACTCGTCGATAATGGCAGCCGAGCGTTGCTGGGCAGCAAGATCGTAGTAACGTGCCGCGCGGTCGACGTCGCCATCAAGTTCAGCCATGTAGCCCAAATTGTTCAGCGTGAAGGGATCGTTCGGATCCAGAAGGTAAGCTCTGTAGAAGAGCTTTTTGGCGTGATCGTAGTCATGCCTTTCGACGGCTTTTACGCCGTCGCGATTGAGCTGCTGAACGGGAGTCGGCTTGCTCCGCTTGGGGAGATTTACGTGAATATCCCCGGCATACAAAAGCGAGGTGCCGAGCAGCACAGCTCCGGCCAGCGCAATCGAACGAAACCTTAACATGAAGACGAACCCCTCCGCATCGGAGAGCAGGCTGCGGCACGCGAGAGAACCTGCTTCTCTGGTAGTTGGATGGGTAAAGTTGAAACGTGTTTGCCTGAAGGAGGGACAAAGATTCCGGATGAGGTAACAAAACCACCCCGTTTCGGCAGCAAGGTGCAGCTACAATCCCGGAGGAGACCGGACCAGATGGACTGGCGTGCCCGAGTTTTTCGCGTAATCTCGCGTAGCTGTGTTGCCGTTTATAGGAGATTTCCTGTCTTTGGCGCGCTGCGCGGGGCGATTGCCGTGGTGCCCTGCGGAGACAAATACGTGATGATCGAGCGGGCTGACGGTCTGGGGCTCTGCTTTCCGGGAGGACTGGTTCATCCCTGGGAGTCGCTGGAAACAGCTTTGCGGCGGGAGATCGTGGAAGAAACTGGCATGTCGGTCGAGGGAGTCGAGAGCTGGTTCGATTATCGCGACAACCAGCTTTATCCCACGCACGTTTTCGTTTTCCGCGCCAAGGCAAGCGGTGAGCCGCGAAGCTCATGGGAGGGAAAAGCGGTGATTGTCGACGTGGCAGAAATGGAGGCCGGCATCATCACGAGCCAGCGCGCAGTGGTGTCGCGGTTGAGGCAAGTGGGATGAGCGTAGCGATCGAGCAGATTCTGGATACTACAGCGGAGCCGGCGGTTCGAGGATATCTGCACCGGCCTGCCACGCCGAATGGGGATGCACTGGTGCTGGCGCATAGCGCAGGATCGAATGCGCAATCCCCGCTGCTGGTTGCCGTTGCTGGGGCGTTCGCGGATAAGGGCTTTTCGGTGTTGCGCATTGATCTGCCATTTCGGCAAGCGCGTCCGCATGGGCCTCCATTTCCGGCGATGGCCGAGAAGGACAGGCGTGGAATTCGGAGGGCTGTGGAGTTTATGCGCCAGTCGTCACGAGCACGAATTTTTCTTGGCGGCCATTCCTACGGCGGCCGGCAGGCGACGATGTTGGCCGCGGAGGAGCCGGAGGTTGCGTCCGGATTGGTGTTGCTGTCGTATCCGCTGCATCCGCCGCGCAAGCCGGAGCAACAGCGCGATGCGCATTTTCCGAAGTTGCAGACGCCGGCGTTGTTTGTGCATGGCAGCCGGGATCCGTTTGGATCGCCAGCAGAGATGGCGCAGGCGTTGAAGCTGATTCCAGCGCGGACAAAGTTGGTGATTCGCGAGGGCGCTGGGCACGATTTGAAGGGTCCGGAGTTGGAGAGGGTAGTGGTGGAGAACTTTGTGGAGTTCTTTCAACCATCGACCTAAGAGTTTGTCGGGATGATAGGGTTCCCTCGCTGCGTTCGGGATGACAGAACCCTCGCTACGCTCGGGAATGCGCGACTCTCCCAATCCCACCCACGACCAAAAGAAGGTTGAGGGTGGAGCACCCGAGTTTCTAACCTCGTCCAACCCAAGAATTTGGGGGGCTCCCACAGGTTCGCATCTCTAGTAACTTGCGCGGCCTCGGCTTTCGGGTTGGAATTAGCTACTCGGGAGGCGATATGGGCCGTGTATTCAGTTTTGTAGCGACGATCCTGGTGTTGGCAGCCGGGATGTATATCTATTCGCGTCAGGTGAAAGCGCTTTCGCCGACGGCAGCCAACAATCCCAAAGCGACCGTAAACCTGGTTGGCGTGCGCATGGATCTCTCAAACATCGCTAACGCCGAGCGCCGCTATATGGCCTCCGAGGGACACTATGGATCGTTGGACGATCTGATTTCGAGCCAGGTTATTTCCGAGGTGCGCCACCGAGGACCATATACCTATAGCGTGGATGTCAGCGGGGAAAATTTTGTGGTGACCGCGACCCGCGGTGGTGATGCGGATCCGGGCTTGCCGGAGACGATGTCGATCAATCAGGATTTACAGGCGACGAACTAGATCATTGCAATCGAAGTGAACTGTCTGCCGTCGTTGCTTCCCGAACAGCCGCTTCTTCGCTTCGCCCAGGATGCCCTTTGAGTGCGGAGCCAAACTTCGGCAACAGCCAAACGCCGACTCGCCAGAGCAGAAGAAATCCCAGAACGATTCCGTAGCGCTCGGGCTCGCGCTTGTCAGCCTTTACCAGCCACAGAAAATGAATGACTCCCAACGAGGAGCTGACGTAGATCAGCTTGTGCAGCGCGGACCAGCGCTTCCCGCCAAGACGGCCAATCCAGCCCTTGGTGGAAGTGATCGCGAGCGGCAGCATAAGCAACAGCGCCGCCATGCCGACGGTGATGAAGCGGCGCTTGAGGATGTCGGCCCACATGTCATGAAGATCGAAAAACTTGTCGAGCCAGACCCATGTCATCAGGTGCAGGCAGCCATAGAAAAATGCGTACAGGCCGAACATCCGGCGAAAGCGAATGAGCCACGGTTGTGCCGTGATCTTGCGCAGGGGCGTAACGGAAAGCGTGATCAGCAGAAAGATCAGCGTCCACTTGCCGGTGGAGTGCGTGATGACTTCGATGGGATTGGCACCGAGAGCGGAGTGAAGGCCCTTCCACAGAAGCATGAATAGCGGGGCGAGGCAGAGCACGAAGACGAATATCTTCAGGCGCGTGATGTAGCCATTCTTCAAGTCTGCGTCCTTCGCGTCCTCTGCGGTGAAATTCTAAAAATTCTTTTTCAGGTCCATGCCGTTGTAGAGGCTGGCGACCTGGTCGCCGTAGCCGTTGAACATCAAGGTCTCGCGCTTGAAGAATTCGCCGATGCGACGCTCTTTCGCCTGGCTCCAGCGTGGATGATCGACATTCGGATTTACGTTGGAATAGAAGCCATACTCGCTTGGTGAGGCTGCGTTCCAGGTGGTCGTCGGTTGTTTCTCCACGAGCGAGATTTTCACGATCGACTTGATGCTCTTGAATCCGTACTTCCACGGAACTACCAGGCGGATGGGCGCGCCGTCCTGCTTGGGGAGTTCGTCGCCGTAAAGCCCGACGGCAAGAATGGCGAGCGGGTTCATGGCTTCATCCAGCCGCAGACCTTCGACATAAGGCCAATCGAGCACGCCATATCTCTGGCCCGGCATCTGGCTGAGATCAAATTTGGTGGTGAATTTTACATACTTGGCTTTGCTCTGCGGTTCTACCTCTTTGAGGAAACTGCTGAGCGCGAAACCGTCCCAGGGGATAACCATCGACCAGCCTTCAACGCAACGAAGTCGGTAGATGCGCTCCTCGATAGGGTAGGTCTTCAGGAAGTAGTCGATATCGTAGGTCTTTGGCTTCTTCACCAATCCATCAACCTGCACCGTCCATGGACGCGTTTTGAGCGCCTGTGCCAGTTTGGCTGGTCCGTATTTATCGGTGCTGAATTCGTAGAAGTTGTTGTAGTTGGTGATGTCGTTGAACGGCGTCTCTTTTTCGGTGGTACTGAAGGGGCTCTTCGAGGCCACGTTCAGTTTATTCTGTGCATGGACGACATCCGCCGGAGACGCCATCTCGCCGAGGTAGTGTGCACCCAACGCGGCCGCGCCGACCGCGGCTGCTCCCGCCATGAACTTGCGGCGATTGATGTACGTTTCCTTCGGCGTTATCTCTGAAGAACGGATATCGCCGGGCTTTTTGATAACCATAGTTGAATTACGTTTCTATGATGGGAGCGAATAGAACTCCCCACATTCGATCAGACGCGCCGCCAACGTAAAAGTTGCAGTTCCCCAGATAAGCCAAAGATAAGCCCAACAAAGCAAAAGGCCCGCCGTTTCCAGCGGGCCCTGGCAGAGAAACTTGTCACGATTAGCGGTTCTGGCTGGCCATGGCCGTCGCACGCGCGCTGTTACGCTCGGCTACGATCTTCTTGGCATTGTCGGCCAGGGTCTTGGCCTGTCCCATCAGGTCCAGGGCTTTGACCACCAGCGGATCGCCATCGGCACGTACCTTCAGGCCTTCTTCCTGGCCGAAGGAGTCGATGAAGATCTCGCTCTTGATGTTGTTGCGGATCCAGTCATTCGCTCCCGCCAGATCAGACTCGGTGAAGGCGACCTTCTGATCGTCGAGGAACTTGCGGAAGTCCTGCATTACGGCGTCATCGACGGTGAAGTTCTTCGTGACCTGGTGGTTGATGGTGTAGTGCTTGGCGAAGTTGAAGAACGCGTAGTGCTGCAGCAGTTCATCCTGGAAGTGATTCTGCTTGGGAGTCTCGAACCGGACGTCGGGGGTAATGCCGCCGCCGCCGTATACCGGACGTCCACTGTCGGTCATCTTCACTTCACGGTTCGCAGCGTTCGCTGTGCCGTTATCGTCGTGGTTGTAATAATAGTCGTAAAGCGATACGCCAGTGTAGTCACGCTGGATGAGGCGTCCGCTGGGCGTGTAATACTTCGCCGTGGTCAGCGCCAGGCCGGTGTTTTCAGAGAGAGGGAACACCGTCTGAACCAGACCCTTGCCGAAAGTATTCTCGCCGACGATCAGGCCGCGGTCGTGATCCTGAATGGCTCCGGCCAGAATTTCTGCGGCCGAGGCGGTCCCACGATTCACCAGCACGACGATCGGATATTCTTTGCCGCTATTGCCATGGCTCGCGCGGTAAACCTTCTCCGGTGAAGAGCGGCCGTGATGAGAAACGATTACTTGTCCCCGCTTCAGGAACTTGTCGGCAACTCCAACACCTTCGCTGAGCAGGCCACCTGGGTTCTGGCGCAGATCGAGGACGAGACCTTTCAGGTCACCCATTTCTTCGAGTGCCTGCTGCACTTCGTGCTCGGTCGTTTCCTGGAATCCAGAGATATGCATGTAGCCGACGCCCGGACGAATCAGGAAGTGCAGATCAACGCTGTAACGAGGAATCTCGTCGCGAGTGACATTGAATTCCAGCGGCTTCGGCGTGCCTTCACGGACGACGGTGATCTTAACGTTCGTACCCTTGGGTCCCTTGAGCAGATCGGCAACATCGGACGTGCTCATGTTATCGGTGGGCTTACCGTCGACGGCAATGATCACGTCGCCCGGATGGATGCCGGCGCGATACGCGGGCGTACCCACGAACGGGGCAATCACGATGACTTTGTTGTTGCGCGGGCCAACCTGCATTCCCACGCCGTAGTACTTGCCGCGCTGTTCTTCGCGGAGAAGCGAGTAGGCTTTGGGATCAAAGAAATTGGAGTGCGGATCGAGGACGCGGAGCATTCCCGGAATGGCACCGTTGTAGATGGCCTTGTCGGCACTTACCGGTTCGGCATAATTTTGCTCTACCAAGTCATAAACTTGCGAGAAAGTACGAAGGCTGTCACGGATTTCGCCATCGCCAGAGGGCGTGCTACCGCTGACGCGTTGACCGAAAAGGGCTCCGAGAAAACCACAGGCAAGAATGACAAAAACTACCAGGAAGAGAGCACGGCGAGTACTACGGACCATCTTTAATTTCCTTGGTGGGGTGTCAAAATCCACACCCTCAAAGTAAAAGCAGTATAGCACGTTGAAATGGGCCAACCCTGCGTATCTATTGGCCATCCGGGAACCTGTCCCTCAGGGCAAACTGCCTTGTTTGTGGTGCAGGCGGCTAGTCGGGAACGGCGTAGCTCGTAGCTGGTGGTCAAAAAACTTGCTGAGATCCCTATGGAGAGAACGACCTCCCAAATCAATCGGCACTCTTCGGTTTCAACGAGCGCCTTGAGTCTCAGAAACCAGCTACCGGCTACGCAACGCAGAACCCATTCATTTGCTGCTCCCGAACCCAAGGCAGTATGATGGCCGTATGAATCTTGGCATGCCGGAGATGATCTTCATCTTCTTGTTGGCCCTTATCATCTTCGGGCCCAAGAAGTTGCCGGAGATCGGACGCCAAATCGGGAAGGCTCTGGGCGAGTTCAAGCGTGCCAGTAACGAGTTCAAGTGGCAGCTGGAGGCGGAAATGCGCCAGCTCGAACTTGAATCCGAGCGCGAAAAACAAGCGAAGACCGCCTCCCCCGTGCTGCAGCCCCCGGTTGGTACGATTCTGAATACCGAAGCGCAGTCATTGCCCGCGAACGGCAATCAGCCTCCTGCTTCTGAAAGCGCGCCCTCCTCTCAATCCGCCGATGCCTAGTCCCGCGTACGCCGCCGCCAAACAAGTCCTCAGCGAACATATGGGGAGTATGAGCTTTCTCGAACATCTCGAGGAGCTACGCCGCCGCATTATCTGGGCCTTTCTCTTCGTCGCCGCAGGATTCTTTGTCTGTTGGTGGAAAGCGGAAAGAATTTACGGCTGGATGCAGAAGCCAATCATGGAAGCGCTTCGCCGTCATAACTTGGCGGAGAAGCTGGTCTACCTGAGTCCGACCGAACCGTTCAATATGTACTTGAAGGTTGGGTTCATTGGCGGACTGTTCCTGGCATCGCCGTTTGTGCTGTACCAGTTGTGGTTATTCATCTCGCCTGGGCTGTACCGAAACGAGCGGCGGTACGTGATACCGTTCATGGTTTCGTCGGTGGGATTGTTTGTTGCCGGAGGATTGTTCGGCTACAAGATGGTCTATCCGGCGGCGCTCGATTTCCTGATCGGATACGGATCGCAATTCCAGCCGATGATCACGATCGGTGAGTATACGGATCTTTTCCTGACGATCATTATTGGCCTCGGCATTGTTTTCGAGATGCCGATCCTCGCCTTCTTCCTGGCGCTGATGGGCATTATCAGCGCAGGCTTCCTCTGGAAGAACCTGCGCTATTCGATTCTTGTCATCTTCATCATCGCGGCGATTATCACTCCTACCACGGACATCATGAACATGTGCATTTTCGCTGCACCCATGGTGTTGCTGTACATCGTGAGCATCTTCATTGCCTGGCTGGTCCACCCCAAGCGACGCAAGAAGGCAGAATCCGAATCATAATTCCGATGTTTCTTCACAGATTGAATTGAATGTGGCGCGGGCGTCCTTGCCCGCGTCCGCTTCATTTCTTCTTGGGGAACAAAAACGCCATTTGTAAGCGCATGCTCCACGGCGAACCAAAGCGAGGATACTTCGCATTTCCATAGAACTGAGCAGAGACATTCACCGGCTGGAAGCCCATTTTCATGATGCGTCCCACTCCGCCTCCGAAGGGTACCGTCCAGACATTTCCACTGGTCCCATTCCAATTGGCGGTGATGATCGGTTGCACGGCAATGTACCAGCCCTTCTGCAAGTTGTAGTTGACGAAGTACTGCAACAACATCTGATTCACGTCTTTGGAGTTGCTTCCACCAACGGGCAGCCCGCAGGATCCGCAGGGTAATAGTTGGGACGGAAACAGCGGCGAGCGACCCGATCCCGCGAAGGACCACACGTTGTTGATCAAAGCTCCGACAGTCCAGTGTCCAGGCTGAAGTAGCGCGACTACAGAAGGGCCGATGCTCCACTTGCCTTGTCCGAGGACATTGTCTGTCGCCGTTGGCAAAAGAAAAGTTGGACCGACTCCCCAGATCAACTTCTTCGGCTTCGACGGCGACAGAAAGAAGGTTGGATTCATATCGCCCAATCCCAGCGTGCCCAGGTGATTGAAAGGCGTGTTCACCTGCAAAACCAGCGAAGGGATACTGGGCTGGTAGATGATCGGTGTGATCACCCGGATGATCAGGTTCCAGTTCGGACTTACCGACACTGGTATCACCGGCTGAATGTTCAACACGTTCTGCGTGCGGTTGTTACTCCCGATATCGAAGTTCGTGTTGTTTTGAAGTGGCACGCTGATCAGGCTTGCCACTGGATTTTGCACGGCCTTCGCCAGATCTTTCGTCTGATCGTCAGCAGGAGTTTGAGTGCCGGCATTCTGTTGGGCCGCTTGCGCAGCGAGCCTGGGCACACAGACCGCAAAGCATCCCAAAACGATAGAAACTAAGACTAAACAGTTCAGAACGAATTTCGAGTCCCGAGCTTCCATTTCAAACCGCCTCTGGAGTTGCGTTTTCGGTCGTGGATGCCGGTGGAGTCGACTTGCATCCGATTAGTGCAAAAAGCAGAAATACGCTGATGACATACTTCGCCCGGCGCGAGTTCATCCCGGTTCTCCTCGATACATCTCTGCTGCGGAAAATCCAGAGTTGACGGGGGAGGACGCCGACACGTGGTTAGTCGCCCTGTCGGAAATCAGGGTTGGCCCGGAGCTTCAGTTGATAGTCGCGGCGGCGACGGGTGCCCCACACAACCATCTGTTGGTTGTGTGGGAGTGAGACCCGAGGGTGTCTTGTCCTCGCGTCCTGCGCAGGGCCGATCAGAACCCGAAGCCAAACTGCGTGGCAAAAGTCACAGGATTGGTAGCTGGTCCGCCCACGGGGCGGTCGAAGGTGACCGGCACATCAATTTCGCCAAAGAAGGTCTTAAAGAATCCGCTCTGGTTGGGCAGCTTCCAACTCTTGTTCACCACGGGGACGAACCCAATCGAGGATGAGTTGATGTTGAAGGCTGCTCGCATTCCGACAGTAAATCCATGATCGAGCCGCCACATTAAACCGGGATCAACCGTGAGGGTCGCCTCGTGAGGAGACGAGTTGATGTGCGGAATAAATTCGAAGTCGACGAACATTCGACCTTGCCCCTTCACGCTGATGCCGAAGGGAAGCCCCAGCGAGAATGTATCGAAGACCGTCGTGTTGTTTCCTCCGGCACGTGTTACCCACGGAACCAGAATGCCGATATGCCCGCCCACGGTGGTTTGTGCACTTGCGGCTGGCGCCGCGACACTGCCGAGCAAGACAACGAAAGCCGCAAGACAGATGACCCGTGACCGAATCGCTTTCCCCATTTCATTCTCCTTTATTCTGTCGCGAACTTCCTAGCCTCTCATTCCCTACGGCACCTTCTGCCTTTGGTAAGTGATCACGAAGTAAGGGCTGTTCGCCGGTAAGTTGAAATCGACGGGTCTTGGCATCTCCGTTGTTCCGCTTCCACACAGTCGAAGTGTGTCACCGTGGAGTTCGTAGATCCATCGCATAGGCTTCTGGACGCGCTCGCCATCGGTCGCGTAGGTATCGAGGTCTTTGGGCGACGGGCTTGGAAAGACCTTGAGATATCCGAGTTCAATCGTTACACCACTCCGGAGTAGCCGATACATCTTCTTGTCGATAACCAGCGTTCTTCCCGCGATCTGTTCCGGGGGAACCGCCTTGCCCTCCCTGGTGCCACTTACCGCCAACCAATTACCTTGCAGGTGTTCTAATTCCGCGGCGACTGCACCTTCATCGCCTCCATCACCGTTTTGGGCAAGAAGGGCAAGACTCGCGCATAGTTGCGCAAAGAGCAGGATTAGGAACACAAAACGACGTGACATATCTTGTTCCGACTAATCACCAGGCCGCTCCTCTAGATGTTCGGACTGGTTTTGGATCGACTGACGCCAATTGGCTCTACTGCTCCGGTTGCGTCCGCTCGGGTTGCGTCTTGAGATCCTCTGTTGGCACGTGCTCCTGTTGGCCCGGAGCATCTTTGGAGATAGTCCCGAATGGAAGATTGCCGTTCGGGAGCGGCTGGATGGTTTGAAACAGCAATTCGCCAGCCGGCGGTTCCCAACGGTTCGGGTATTTCTTCATCTCTTCGAAGAAGTTGATGACGACCGTATTGGCCACGCCGAAAATCCAGCCGTGATCGTGTCCGGGCCAGCGCCCGGGCGACGTTTTCATCGCATCACGCATGGGGGCCGAGCCCATGAACATGATGTCATGTTCTTCGAACGGATCGATTAACAGGTCATAGACTGCGGGCAGAGTCTGATTCTGATTGATGCCGAGCCATGAATCGTGCGAGTTGAAGATCAGTTTGAAACGCTCTAGCCGGACGCCAGCGAATCCTTGCGCCGTAATGTACTCGAATACCTTGCGCTTACCCGGTCCTTTGGCGGTAAGGGAATCCGCTTGTTCTATGCCGTCGAACACGATTGGCTTGCCTGCATTGTCCTGCCAATGACGCGGAGGTACGGGCAATTCGGCCAGCTTCGCAAAGGTTGGGAACCAGTCCATGCTGGAGAACATGTCGTGGTTGACGCTTCCCGCGGGAATCGTGCCCGGCCACCAGGCGATGGCCGGAACTTTGTAGCCGCCTTCGAAGGCACTGCTCTTTTCGCCGCGCCATGGTGTGTTGCCGGAATCCGGGAAGGTGTCGATCCATGCGCCATTGTCAGTCGTCCAGACGATGAGAGTGTTATCGGCTATACCTGCATCCCGCACCGCTTGTATAACCTCTCCGCTATCTTCGTCGAGCATCTGTAAGCCATCCGTGTAGGGATACTTGCCTGGCGACGAGCCTTTCCTGGCGTAGGGAACCGTCGTCGGGTTGTGCATGCGCATGAAATTCAGGTAGATGAAGAATGGTTGCGGATCTTTCGCGTGATCTTTGACCCACTTGGAGACGAAGTCCGCTTGCCATTTGTCGACGTATGCGAGACTGGTCGTCTTAAACTCCCCCACAGCCATGTTCCCGCACGGAGGTGCGTAGCCGACCGGGATGTTATCGGTTTCCTCGCTGCAGACCGGCATCTTTGTGGCTTCCTTGTCGCCGGGGTTCTGCTCCCACATAAACAAGTTCATGTTTTTCCAGCCGCTCATGTAGGTCTTATTGTCGAACGGAAAGTCCACGTAGTAGTTCGGATCGTCGTATGTATAGACATTCCCGTAGTACGGAAGCATGTAGTGCATCTCGTCGAAGCCGTGCGCCGTGGGGTAATACTTCGGCTTGTCGCCCATGTGCCACTTACCGGTCTGCATCGTGTGATAGCCGGCCTTCTTTAGATACTGCGCGACGGTAACCTCGTCTTTGTTCAGGCCGTTTGGGTCACCAGGAACGATTACACCTAGTAAGCCCACACGGAACGGCTGGCGCCCGGTTATAAACGAGACGCGCCCGAGCGAGCAGGTCGGCTGAGCATAATAGTTGGTGAAGCGCATGCCCTCGTTCGCTAAGCGATCCACGTTGGGCGTAAGCGCGCCTCGGTCTGCTCCTCCGCCGTAAACACCAAGATCCATCCATCCCACGTCGTCGGTCATAATGAAAATTATGTTAGGTTTCTTTGCGCTAGCCACTTGCGCTTGTGCAGTACCGTTTCCGCTAATGAGAAACATTGCTATGGCGAGAAGAGCGGATGCCGGGATAGCGACTCTGCGGATCATTGGCGTCTCCTATCGTGAGTTGGACAGGCTCCAATGCTTCAAATCTGGTCGCGCAATCGACCAGACTGCAGGTACTCAAAGGAGTGATCCACACTCTCTGAAGCAAGATCGCGTTGAAGGATATCTATCGAACAATCCACGACAAACTGGCAAAAGTAGTAGTGGGTCTTTAAAATTCTGCCAAGCGGTTTCGTGTGGGCACGTGCATCACAGCAAAATACAGTCAGGAACCAATACAACCTTCGATTGGTTGTGTGGGGAGAGGAAACTTGGAACGCCCGTTTGTATTATCTATTAGATATTGTAATTAATATTGACATATCTTTTAGAAACTAATATTGTGTCTGTGAGCTGTGGCGAAGACTTCCTTGCCACAGCTTTTCGTGTCTAGAGACCACGTATCGGTTCGGGAAAAGAGATGCTAAGTCCTTTGTTATCCCGGAGAAGAGGCTTAAGTCCTTTGTTATGCCGGATGTACAGCCTCACTACCTCGTAAGTACTTGTATTTGCAACAAGCAGGGGGGAGGGGGAGGTGTTATCGATGAGTAAACATTTGGTTCCGAAATGGATGGCGACTCGCATCTCCAGAGATGGAAGTTAGGCCTGATAGACTGCCCTCTGTGCGAACCTCTGCTCTGACTTGTTTGTTGCTCGCTCTTTTCGCCTGCTCCCGTGGCAACTCGGTGACAGCAAAGAGTGCGGACCCTGCACCAGCGCCGAATGCGGCTGCAGCCGGAGCTCCTCAAGGTGCGCCAGCTCAAAACGCACCTGCGCCTCCGCCCGACTCGCCAGACCTGCACGTGAGCGGCGCGCGGGCGCTGCAATACACGCGCGAGATGGTGGCAATGGGTCCACGCCCGATTGGCAGCCCTGCGCATGTGAAGCTGGAGAACTATTTAAGAGCACACTTGCGGAACGACGATCTGGAAGAAGACACGTTCGTCGCCGATACGCCAAAAGGGAAGTTTCCATCTCGTAACTTCATCGCGAAATTTCCCGGTACAAAAGATGGCATTATCGTGATTGCCGGCCATTATGAGACGAAGATGCTGAAGAACTTTGTCGGGGCGAACGATGGCGGCGCCAGCGCCGGATTGCTGCTGGAACTGGCCAATCACTTTGCTGCAGAAAAGAAACCGCGCAATGGCTATTCGGTCTGGCTGGTATGGTTCGACGCTGAAGAAGCAGTCAAGGAATGGTCGGATACGGACAGCACATACGGCAGCCGCCATCTGGCCGAGAAGTGGCAGCAGGATGGAACGGCGAAAAAAATCAAAGGCTTTCTGTTGCTCGACATGATCGGGGACGCTGATCTGAACATTGACCGCGACCAGAACTCCACGCCATGGCTCGAGGATCTGGTTTACCAGGCGGCGAGTCGGTTCGGCTACCAGTCGTATTTCTTCGGACGGCAGGTCGCGGATTTCGACGATCACATTCCTTTTGCAAAGATTGGGGTTCCAGTGGCAGATCTCATCGATCTCGATTACGGTTACAACAACGTGTTCTGGCATACTTCGCAAGATACGATGGACAAGCTAAGCCCTAAGAGCCTGGAAGTGGCGGGAACGACCGTGGTGGAAGCCGTGCGTCTGCTGGATGCGCGATGATAGCGAGCGTTACCGGGAGGATTTTGTTGAACATGAGGTTTTTCGGGACACGAGCCCGGTGGGCGATGCTCATTGTTTGCTTATGCGGTGCTCAATGCTCGTTCGCGCAAGAAAAAGGTCAGGCGCCGAATGCCCCTGCGCCCCAATCCACGCAGCAACCACCGGAACCGGTAAAAGCGGGGGCGGATTTTGTTCAACTTCTACAGCGGAAGTCGATGGTTTTTCCGGACCTGGCTGTCGACACTGCCAGCCTCTCTACGAGTCAAAAATTCAAGCTGGCAGCGAACAATAGCGTCTCTCTAAGCACGATCGCGGCAGCGGCGCTGGGTTCCGCGGGCAACCAGGCTCTCAACGAACCCGAAGGATATGGTCAAGGCATGTCGGGTTACGGCAAGCGTTTTGGGTCATCGATGGCGAGAGCGGCTTCCAATCAGTTTTTCGGAACGTTTCTACTCGCCTCGGCGCTGCACCAGGATCCGCGTTTCTTCGTGAAGGACAACCTGACGTTCGGTGGTTCGGTGAAGTACTCAATCAGCCGCATCTTTATTACTCGCGGCGATGATGGCGCGCGAGAAGTCAACTGGTCGGGATTAGTCGCGCCCTTAGGCAGTGAAGCGCTCGCAAATACATATTTCCCGCAGGGAGATCGCGGCGCAGGAGCTGTGTTTACCCGCTACGGTTACGATCTGCTATGGAAGGCTGCCGGGAACCTCGCGAAGCAGTATTGGCCGAGGATTAACAGGCAATTTCACTTGGCCCCGTTGACACAGGATCCGAAGCCCTCGCGGTAATCCCGACCGCTGAGGTATCAAGCCGCTTTTCCCGACTGCACGCGCTTGGGAAAAACATAAATTTGTCCGCCGCGAACCTCGGCGTCGTAGGTCTTCACGCTATCTTTTGCAGGCCCGGCGATTGCGATTCCGGTGTGCACGTCGAATTGCGATCCGTGCCACGGACACTGCACGGTGCAGCCGACGAGAGCCCCATCGGAGAGTGGGCCGCCTTTGTGAGTGCAGCGATCATCGAAGGCGACGAGTCCATCAGGACAGCGCCCGACGGCTACACGTGCCCCTTGAATCGTAGCCAGCAAAAGTTGTCCAGGCGCGAGATCTTCTTCTTTGCAGATGGGCGAGTTCCAGTCATGAACCGTGACGCTTTGCCACTTAGCTGCATTGGCAAAGCGCCGATCGACGCCGATCTGATTGCGGTAGACGAGGGTTGCACCTAACCACCCTGAGAGAAGCAGGCAGAAGACTCCGATTCCAGAAAGGATGAAAGAGGTCTGATCCGGGCGGGACGAGGGACCGCCCCGGTACGCCGCTACGGAGATGAAGAGCACCAGTACGAGCGCGTTCAAAATGGCATGTTTATAGCCGCGGCTGCGTGCACTGGAGCGCGGCGGGACAACAGAAAACAAGTCGAGTGCGCCCGGAATGGCGGCAGCAACTCCCATAATGTTGCCGGCGAGAATGCAATACCAAGCCGCTGCCCAAAGGGAAGGTAAGTCCCGGTTCACGGCAATCGCGTCGAAAACCAGGCTGGTGATGAAGAGTCCGATGGGGAAAGTAACCAAAATCGGGTGGATGGGATGAGAGCTGATGTTGGCTCGGGATCGCATGGCGCCTGCTCCGAAAAGCGTTGATGGGATGTACTTACGCCCCATGCAGTGTGAGTGTCGGAAGCGAGTTGAGGATGGCTCGCGAGCGTGATTTCGCAATGGCCTTTCCCGGCGGACCGTTTTCGTTTTAAATGTCAGCTCCCATGAGAACTTACCTTTTACCTATCTTGCTGATCGCTGTCGCGTGCGGAGCAGCTGCCGCCCAGAGTTCCTCCGACAAGATCATTGAGGAATCGCTGAAGCCCTCTCCGCTCGAAAAGAACTTGCAACAGTTGACAGACCGGGTTGGAGGGCGAGTGCCCGGAACCCCGGCGTTCGATCAGGCAGTTGCCTGGGCGGAAGCTGCCTTCAAGGCCGCAGGAGCAGATTCGGTACGGACGGAGCAATTCAAGATCGCGCAATCGTGGGCTGAAGGAGCGACGCAGTTTGAGATCATCGCGCCGAACCGGTTTCGAGTGCGCGCAGTGTCAGTGGCATGGGCTCCGGCGCTGAAGGCGACTCGGGCGCGGGTGATCGACGTGGGCGAGGGAACAGCCAAGGAATTTGCTGCTGCCGGTGACATCAGCGGGGCGATCCTGCTGGTGCATACGGATGTTCTGAAGACTTGGGATGACCTGTTCGCGGAGTATCTGAAAGCGCCACCCATTATCGATGAGGCGGTGAAGGGCAAGGCGCTGGCAATCGCGTTCATGGCGACACGTTGGCATGACATTCTGTACCGGCATACCAATAGCTCCGATGGACGTATCGACAAACTGCCGATGCTGGTGGTGTCGCGCGAAGATGGCGAGCGAGTAGGGAGGCTGATTGCGTCGGGCGAAAAGATTCAGGCGGAGCTTTCGATTCCGAACCGCATCGGCGGCCCGATCACGACTTCGAACGTGATCGCTGAGTTGCGCGGCAGTGAGAAGCCAGACGAGTTCGTCATTCTAGGAGCCCATCTCGATTCATGGGAACTGGGAACCGGTGCGCTGGATAACGGTTGCAATGCGGCGCTGGTAATCGACGCCCTGCGGGCGATCAAAGCGACTGGGTTGAAACCGCGACGGTCCATTCGATTCGTGCTCTTCTCAGGAGAAGAAGAGGGGCTGCTGGGTTCGTGGGCCTACGCGCGGGCGCATCGCGCGGACCTGGACAAGATGGCAGGAGCGGTGATCTTTGATGGGGGCACGGGGCGCGTCACTGGATTTTCGCTCGGCGCTCGAGCCGACGAGGAGGCCACTGTAAAACAACTGATCGCGCCACTGGCGCAATGGAATGCCACGGAGCTAACGATGGATGCGCCGTGGGGAACGGACAATGTCGACTTTCTGCTGGAAGGCGTGCCGACGCTGGTTGCGAATCAGGAGACCGCGAATTATCTCGAGAACTACCATGCGGTTTCCGATACCTACGACAAAGTTGATTTTCCTCAGCTGAAGAAGCACGTTGCGATGGCGGCGGAGATGACATTCGCCATTGCCGACGCGCCGGAGCGGATTGCGCCACGACAGAATCGTGCCGAAATCGAACAATTGCTGAAGCAGTCAGGCCTGGGAGATCAGCTTAAGATTTTTGGAATGTGGGCGGCATGGGAGAATGGTGAGCGCGGACGCGCAAAACAGTGAGTCGAGAGGCTAGGCTTGCCGAGACTGGTTTTCTGGATCGTCTTCAATCTGTTCGTAGTCATCATGCTCGTGTTGGACCTGGTGGTATTTCACCGCAAGGCCCATAAGATCGGCTTTCGCGAGGCGCTGGCATGGACCGCGTTCTGGATCGCGCTCGCGGCCGCATTCGCTGTTGGTGTGCACTTCTGGTACGGAAAGACGAAAGCTCTCGAGTTCGTCACCGGGTACGTAATCGAAGAGTCGTTGAGCGTCGATAATCTGTTCGTCTTTCTTCTTATCTTCAACTACTTTAAGGTTCCTGAACGGTTTCAGCACAAGGTGCTGTTCTGGGGAATTATCGGCGCATTGGTAATGCGCGGCGTTTTCATCCTGGTGGGCGTATCGCTGATGAATCGCTTCGAGTGGATCGTATACATCTTTGGTGCAATCCTGATCTGGAGCGGCATCAGCTTCTTGCGCGGCGGCGAGAAGGAAGTTCATCCGGAGAATAATCCGGTGCTGAAACAAGTGCGCCGGTGGATTCCAGTGACGAAGGATTACGTCGAGGGGAAATTCTTCGTGCGCGATCCGAGACTGTATGCAACGCCGCTGTTCCTGGTGCTACTGATGATTGAAACGACGGACGTGGTGTTCGCCGCCGATTCGATCCCGGCAGTGCTGGCGATTTCGCGCGATCCGTTCATCGTCTACACGTCGAACGTGTTCGCAATACTGGGACTTCGATCGCTCTACTTTGCGCTGTCGGGAATGATGACGGCATTTCACTATCTGCAGTATGGGCTGGCGATCATTCTGCTGTTTATCGGCGCGAAGATGGTGCTGTCGAACTTCTACCACATACCCATAGGCGTCGCGCTGGGCACGGTGGGAGGAATATTGGCGCTGTCGGTGGTGGCGTCGCTAGTGTTTCCGAAGAAGCAAGTGGCTAGTGATTAGTGGTTAGTTGCTAGACTCTTCGCTCATCACTAGCAGCTCACTCGAACTTTATCTTGTCTCCGGTCACAACCGAGTGTTTCAGAAACTTCTTGTCGTCGTGAACGGGGAAGTCGGTGCGGTAGTGGGCTCCGCGGCTCTCTTCGCGGGCGAGTGCTGATTTCGCGATCAGAAGCCCAGTTTGCCAGACATTGCGAGCTTCCTGACACCGGCGGCACTGGCTGGTAGGAATCGTAGACTTCAACGCTTCAAGTTCGTGGATGGCGTCTTTCAATGAGTGACCGGTGCGAACGATGCCTACGTCGCGCCAAAGTATGTTCTGCACGTTGCGAATGAGCTCGTCGGCGCTCTTGGTTGCGGACTGGGTGTCTGGCGAAGGTGCAACTGATGGCGCAGAATTCGCAGCCGTGGGAGGTTGCTGGCCCAGTTCAGCTCGCATGGCACGGGCTGCGCGCTCGCCAAACACCAGGCCCTCCAAGAGAGAATTGCTGGCTAGCCGGTTGGCGCCATGCACTCCCGTGCTAGCCACTTCACCCGCGGCGTACAGGCCGGCAACGCTGGTATGGCCGTCGAGATCGGTCCTCACGCCGCCCATCGCGTAGTGCGCGGCAGGGCGCACGGGGATCATGTCCGTAGCGATGTCGACGTTGTACTTCAGGCAAGTGTCATAAATCCGCGGAAAACGCTTGTGAATTAGATCTGGATCCTTGTGCGTCAGGTCGAGGTAGACCACAGGATCCTTGCTGCGGCTGACTTCCAACTCGTGCGCGATGGCGCGCGCTACTACGTCGCGCGGAGCAAGCTCTGCCAGCGGATGATACTTGGGCATGAAACGTGTCATTTGCTCGTTGCGAAGAATCGCGCCTTCTCCGCGAAGTGCTTCGGAGAGCAGGAAGCGCGGCGCCCCTTTGACGTAGAGAGCCGTGGGATGGAATTGGACAAATTCCATGTCGCTGATTTCTGCGCCGGCACGGTAGGCCATCGCAACTCCGTCACCGGTGGCAACGGCGGGATTGGTGGTCTCGCGGTAAACATGGCCGAGGCCACCTGTGGCGAGCAATACCGCTGCAGCGCGGACAGTGTGTTGTTGCCCGCCTTCTGACAACAGGTTTACGCCGACTACTCGTCCATTCTCGACCAGCAAGTCAGTGGCAAATTCAAATTCGCTAACGGTGATGTTCTTGATGGATTTTGCTTTGAAGTAAAGCGCGCGGCCGATCTCCTGACCGGTGGAGTCGCCGTGCGCGTGCAGGATGCGGTCGCGGCTATGAGCGCCTTCGCGCGTGAACGCGAGTTTAGTCCCGTTGCGATCGAATTGCGTTCCCCAGGCGATGAGCTCTTCGATGCGCTCAGGTCCTTCCTCCACGAGAACGCGAGCCGCCTTTTCATTGACGAGCCCGTCACCCGCGACCAGCGTGTCCTGCAGGTGAAGGCTGATCTCGTCTTCATCGCTAAGGGCAGCGGCGATGCCACCCTGGGCATATTGTGTGGCGGATTCCTTGACTTCCAATTTGGCGAGAACGAGCACGCGTCCCGATGATGCAAGTTCGATGGCAGCGCGCAGGCCAGCGACCCCTGCGCCGATCACGACAAAGTCGGTTTCTGCCGTTACGCTCTTCTTGTCGGGCTTCATGACGGCACGATGTTACCACTCGGAGGGCATTTGATTCCTCCTGCGCTATGATGGAAAAGGTGGAGCGAATCGAAATCAAAGTTGCTGGGTGCCCGTATGCGGCCCTGATCGAGAGCGGGTTGCTACAGCACGCCGGCGAACTGTTGTGTGAAATTGTTCCTGGGCGCGGCCGATTTGTTGTCGTGGCCGCTCCGCCGGTTCGCAAGCACTGGGGAGAACAGCTAAGCGCATCGTTGAATGGCGCAAATCTGCAGCACGTCTGGCTGGAGATGCCCGATGGCGAGAAATTTAAGACGATCGATACCGTGCAGATGCTTGCAAGAAAGATGTTGAAAGCCGGCGCCGATCGCAAGACGGTGGTGCTCGCGTTGGGCGGCGGTGTTACCGGCGATGTTGCGGCATTCCTGGCGTCGATCTACATGCGCGGACTGGATGTGGTGCAGATTCCGACGACACTGCTGGCGCAAGTGGATGCCTCGATTGGCGGCAAGACTGGCGTCGACATGCTCGAGGGGAAGAACCTGCTGGGGACGTTTCATCACCCGCGGGCTGTGCTGATCGATCCGGCAGTGCTCGCGACGTTGCCCGATCGCGAATACCGTGCTGGCCTGTATGAGGCGTTGAAGTGCGGGTTCATTCGTAACAAAGAGATTTTCGATTACATGGAAACCAATCGCGACCGGATCCTGCAGCGTGAAAAAGAACCGCTGGAATGGGTGATTCGCGCCGCCGTACAAGTGAAGGCGGAGGTGGTGGCGGCGGATGAGCGTGAAGGCGATTTGCGGCGCATTTTGAATTTTGGTCACACCATTGGGCATGCGCTGGAAGTCGAGACCGGCTACAAACAATTCCTGCATGGAGAAGCCGTGGCGTGGGGCATGGTAGCGGCTGCAATGATCGCAGCAGCACTGCAGAAGACAGATTCCGAAACCGCCCGGCGCATCATATCTTCCGTGTTGGCGTATGCGCCGCTTCCGAAGGTCGAGACGAGAGGGAAGCGAATTGCGCGGCGCTTAATTAGCGACAAAAAGACAATCGATGGTGTTGTGCATTTCATTTTGCCGACGGAACTCGGGCGTGTTGAAGTGATCTCCGACGTGCCTGAGCGCGCCGTGGTGCAGGCCGTGGAAGAGCTGCGGTATCTTTCGCAATCCGCGTAATGGCAATTCCGATAGAAAACTCGAAGCGGACCAACGCATCGGTGATTGGTGCCGCCCCCGAGGGCGTTGCTGATCGCGCACAGGCAGCGGCCAAAGTCCGCGAGATGTTCACGGCGATTGCGCCGCGCTATGACGTGCTCAACCACGTGTTGTCGATGCAGGTGGATCGGCTGTGGTGGTGGCGCGCATCGCGGACGTTTCGACATATTCTGGAACGCAGCGATGCAACGGTACTGGACCTGTGCTGTGGAACTGGTGATATGACTTCGGCGCTGCTAGCGCGGGCACAAAAGAGCAACGCCACTCCGAAAATCGTGGGCGCGGACTTCTCGCATGCCATGCTGCAGCGCGCGACGATTAAATCTCTTAGCAAGCCGCTGCGCTGGATGGAAGCTGATGCGCTGAATCTGCCACTGCCTGGCGGGAGCTTCGATCTGGTCACATCGGCGTTTGGGTTTCGTAATCTCGCTGATTACGACGCCGGGCTGAGCGAGATATTTCGCGTGCTGAAACCAGGGGGCGAGATCGGCATTCTCGACTTCGGAGAACCTAAAGGGATTGTGGGTTGGTTCTACCGGCTCTATTTCCGTTATGTATTGCCTGCGGTTGGAACGGTGATCTCCGGAATAGAAGGTCCGTACAAGTATCTGCCTGCGTCAGTGGCACGATTTCCTGCTCCGGAACAAATGCTCGAGAGAATGCGCGCAGCGGGGTTCGGAGAGGTCTCGTGGACGCCATACACGTTTGGGATCGCGGGATTGTACAGAGGGAAAAGGAATTGAGCGATTTGCGCATTGATTCATTGAGTCAATGGCACAATGAATCAATGAGTCGATGACTCAATGAGCGATGGAGTTGTTGAGGAAGAACTCAATTCCACGGCGAAGCAATCCGTTAGTGCCTGCTCGATCGTGAACTGAATCACTTCCTCGTAGTGAGTTCCAAGGAAGCTCTTCAGCTTGGTCGAGTTCATGATGTACGAACCAATCATGTAGGGCAGTGCCTGCGGCGGAATCGTCGACACCTTCAACTTCCAGAGGAGCGATAGCGCGAGACCGCACAGCCATCGGCCTGGAAGACGCATGATTTTCTGATTGGCGATACGAGCGCACGTCTGATAGCTGACGGTGTCGCCGCGGCCAGCAACGTTCAAAATCACGAGATTATTTTTTGCGACCGGCCTCTTCAGCAGATGGGTGATCAGTCGCGCTACGTCGTCCACGTGAACGAACTGGAAGCGCTTGTGGAGATATTTTTCCCCATAGGGCAGAAGCAGCGGCAGGCGCTTGCCTTCGCGCTGCAGCTTTTGTCCCCAATGCCCATCGCCATACGCGGTGCCGCGCAAAGCATTCACCATGTAGTTTTGCATGGAGGCGCCGGCAAAAATATGCGGGCGCAAAATGTAGCTGGTGCATGCGCCTAGATTCGCGGCGCGAAAGCGAACCACATCATCCGCCTCCTGCTTATGAATGGCGTAAGGCAGGGTATGCGCGCCGAGCGGATTCTCCTCGCGGACTGGACCCGCCGTGTCGGAGCCGTAGGCCGCGACGGAAGACGGGAAGATAAAGGTATCGATGAGCCCGCCATGGCGGTTGACTTCGGTGATGGCCTCCATCACACGGGCCGTGCCGGCTACATTGATCTGCCACATCTGATCGATATCGAGTACGCCATTGCGGATCGGATCGATGACGAAGGCCAGGTGGACCACCGCACGAGCTTCGGTCTTCTTCAGTAACTGTACGAGGCTATCGCACGAATCTTCGCGGCCCAGATCCATGCGCTCGAATTGTGAAAGTTGACCAGACGCAGGCGATTTCATATCCACGCCAATGACGTGGAAGTCGTGCAGAAGAGGGAACAATCTCTGTCCGAGATTCCCCGAAACCCCGGTTACGATAACCGTCGGTCTGGAGATGCTGCTCATTGTTTGATTCGAGGCGCCGGAGATGAGGACGCTGCGGGCTTTGGAGCGTTTTGTGTGCCGAAGTAATTTTCATTCAGCTGTGGCTTTACGCTATTGAAAACCGATTCGAGACTATTGCGGAGTTTCTCGTTCTGCAAAGTCTGTTCGATGTCCGCCTTCACGTCATTGAGCGGTAGGGTCTTCTTCGATTCCACCTTGTAAATGTAAACTCCTTCAGGCTGGACGATGGGCTGGCTGATCTCACCCGGTTTCAAATCGAAGATCGCCGCCTGTGTCGGAGGGACCATAGTCCGGCGCCAGTTGGGAATCGAGGTGGGCGGAGGCGGCGTCTTGATGCCGGTGTTGTCGTAGATTTCTTTCTGCAGCTTGTCGAAGTCTTCGCCACCCGCCGCACGAGTGCGCATTTTGTCGGCCTCGAGCTTCAATTCTGTATCGGTGGGCTGCTTGGCTCCATCCTTTAATGAGGGCTTCGATTTCGGTATGAATAAGCGCTTGAGAGCAGCCTGTTCGTAATCCGCCTTGTGCTTGTCGTAGTAACCCTGGACTTCAGCTGGAGTCGGCTTCGCCTTATCTTTGGCTTCAGTCACGATTTCCGATGCCAGGATCTGCGTGCGCATGTAATCCATCATGTCTTTGAAGTGCTGGGTCTCGGGAATGTGCTGGCGCTCCGCCAGATTCTGCAGGATCAGCGCCTTGGAATACTGTTCGGCAAGCATTTGCTGGCTGTTCTTTGGCATATCTGGATTCAGCGTACCGACCAGCTTCTCGAACTCTGCACGGGTGATAATTGTCTTGCAGTCTGCACCGGTGGTGGGGCCGGCGGTTCCGGGGCAAAGGCCCTGCAATGTGATGACAGCTCCTGAAGCCGGCACTTCCTGCGGGATGACCGGAAGCGTGCTCGAAGGTTGAGAACTCGTAGATCCAGTTGCCGGCTGAGCGGTCTGGCTGAATAAAAGGGATGGAAGCAGGAGCAAACACAACATCAAGCGATACATTACGTTCTCCACAGCCCGGGAAGAGCCATATAAATCAGCTCAAGAATCGTAGCATAGTTGGCACTATCTACTTTCTTATGAGGGTGGTTCCTCACTCGACTTCAAGTTGGCACAGCGTGCACTGCAGTAGATAATCAAAACGCATGGTTGATGCTGCCACGATAGGCTCAGGGTCAATGCGCGCGGAGAAGCGCGCGGTGGCGCAGAACTCTGTGTGGGCCGCCATCGCTATCACAGTGCTGAAGATTGTTGTCGGGCTAAGCACCGGTAGCCTGGGCATTCTTTCCGAAGCATTGCATTCCGGGCTGGATCTCGTAGCGGCGCTCATCACGCTTTTCTCGGTACGTGTTTCCGATAAGCCTGCCGATGCGGACCACCAGTACGGTCATGCCAAGATCGAGAACTTCTCAGCCTTCCTTGAAACTGGACTACTGCTGCTTACCTGCGCGTGGATCGTGTGGGAAGCGTTCAAGCGACTGTTCTTCCAGAGCGTCGAAATCGAGCCCAGCATCTGGGCGTTCCTGGTGATGTTGTTCTCCATCGTCGTTGATTACTGGCGCTCGCGCAAGCTGCAACGTATCGCCGACAAGTACGACAGCCAGGCCTTACACGCGGATGCATTGCATTTCCGGACCGATATCTGGTCTAGCAGCGTCGTGATCTTAGGACTGCTACTGGTCACCATTGGCGAGAAGTTCAACATTACCTGGCTCCGGGTGGCCGATCCGCTGGCCGCGCTGGCAGTGGCGTGCGTAGTGGTCACGGTGAGTTGGCGGCTCGCCAGGCAGACCATGGATGCGCTACTGGACGCCGCACCTACCGGGATTCGTAACCAGGTGATCATCGCGGTCCAGCGCGTGCCCGGAGTGATTGAGGTGAATCGCGTGCGTATACGCCGCGCGGGCAATCACTACTTTGCCGATCTCACCGTGGGCTTCGGCAGGAATCTGACGTTTCAGCGTTCCGAGCAACTGGCGGCCGAGGTGGTCGCAACGGTAACGCGTCTCCTTCCCGACGTGGATGTGGTAGTGCACTCCACCGCGCTTCCACTGCGTGGTGAAAATATGTTCGACCGCATTCGGGCGGTGGCGTCTTCGAACAATTTAGGCGTTCACGACATCAGCATTCAGGATCTCGACGGACGGTTGCACGTGGAACAGCACCTTGAGCTGAACGAGCGCCTGTCGCTGAAGGAAGCCCACGATTTCGTCACCGTGCTGGAATCGGAGATACGAGAGAAGGTTCCAGAGATCTCGACGATCTTGACGCATATTGAGAGCGAACCGGCGACGATCGAAACTGCGCACCATCTGGTAGAAGAGCCCGCACTGGAGGAGAAATTAAGGGCGGTAACGGTCGAGTTTCCGCAAGTGATCGACCTGCACGATTTCGAATTCAAGCGCGTTGCGGGGAAACTTTATGTTTCGTGCCACTGCACTATGTCGGACGGGCTGCCGCTTTCACAGGTACATGAAGTGATGACCGCTATCGAGACGCGTTTTAAGCAGCTTGATCCCGAGTTGTTCCGCGTGCTGATCCATCCCGAACCACAGACCGACAACCTTCGTTAGCGATAGCAACTTGCCCCTGGGAAACGTGCTCTGTATCCTCGACACGTGGCTGGACCAACCCCAACCCGTGATGGATGGCGCGCGATCACGCGAACCCCGCTGCTGATTTTTTGTGAAATCGCCTGGCGCTGGACGTTCGGGATCGCGCTGTGGGCCGTGCTGGCTTACATCGCGTTCAGTTCGCTCGGGCAGGTCCAGATGACGGACGCGGAGATCAGACTTCTTCACGAACTCGATCCCCGGGCCAGTTCGTACGTGTTGCTGCGGGTGATGAATGCAATCGTGCCCGTGGTGTTGCGTGTCTTCGTATATACCTTGCCGGCGCTGGTTGTGCTTTGGATTGCCGCGGCAACGTTTGGTAGAGCTGCAACCTTGAGGGCGTTGCTGGGCCCCCAGTGTCGGAAGGTTCGCTGGTCTGCGCTGGTGGGTGTGAATGTGTTGCGGGTGGCACTTCTGTTCGTTGCGATCTTCGCGTTCGTGGGCTCTTCCATCCTTGTGGGACGGATGTTTCGTGGTGCGCCGGAGTACCTGGGCGCGGCAATTCTGCTCAGCCTGGGAGTGAATCTTCTAATCGCGTGCGTGTGGTCGCTGCTCAACTGGTTCCTCACCCTCGCACCAATTTTTGTGATCCGCGATGGAGCGGGAACGTTCAGCGCGTTCGGTGCATCGTTGGATCTATTCCGCGAGCGTTCGGGGCCGTATACGGGCGCGGCGGTCGGGCTGGGACTGGTGCGCCTGGCGCTGATCACCGTTGTGAGTGTCTTATCTCTGCTTCCTCTGGGGATGATCGGAAACTTTCCCATGGGAGCCGTGGTTACTGCAGGAATTGCGCTTGCGCTCGTTTATTACGCGCTGACGGACGCGGTGCAGATATGGCGGATCGCAGCCTACGTTTCGCTGGCAAACTACGAGCCGGAAATTCCGGTCGCGGCGGCGCCGGCGCCAGTTCCGATTGCGCCGCAATATCCGGCGGAGCCTGAGCCGTTGACGCCAACCGGTGAGCCGGAGAGCTCGTTCTAAGCAGATAGCGAGAAGCCGAGGGGCTCTGCTAATCTAAAGCGTGCAAGCACCACAATCCATCGTTGTCCTGGATTTCGGCTCGCAGTACACGCAGTTGATTGCGCGCCGAATCCGCGAGTTCAACGTTTTTTCCGTCGTCCTTCCGTGCACTGCCAAGCTTGAAGAAGTGATGAGCTATTCGCCGGTTGGGATCATCCTGTCGGGCGGCCCGAGCTCCGTCTACGACGCCGATGCTCCAGCGATGGACGAGCGCGTGTTGGCTGTCGCCGCGAAGCCGGTGCTGGGCGTGTGTTACGGGCTGCAGGTGATGACCTACAAGCTCGGCGGAAAAGTCCGCCCGGCGTCGAAACGCGAGTACGGGCACGCGCAGGTTCACGTCGCTGAGGACTCAAAGCTGTTCAAGGAACTTCCGCCAGATATTTCCGTGTGGATGTCGCATGGTGACGAAGCGGAGCAGCTGCCCGCGGGTTTCAAGGAAGTAGCGCGCAGCAGTAACGCTCTCGCCGCGATGGAGAACGCGGAGCGGCGCATGTGGGCAGTGCAATTCCATCCAGAAGTGCACCACACACCGATGGGCAAGCAGATCCTGAAGAATTTTGTGTTCGATATCTGCGGAGCGCTGCCGAATTGGACTCCGGCGCAGTTCATCCTGGAAACCGTCGAGAATATTCGCAAGCAGGTTGGCGAGCAGGGAAGAGCGATCTGTGCGCTTTCTGGCGGCGTGGATTCCAGTGTCGCGGCGACGCTGGTGGATCGCGCGATGGGCGATCGGCTGACCTGCGTTTTCGTGGACAACGGCGTTCTGCGCAAGAACGAGTTCGCGAAAGTCCAGCAGACCCTGCGCGACAAGCTTGGTCTCAATCTGCGCGCGGTAGATGCCACAGACCAGTTCCTGAGCAAACTGAAGGGCGTGATCGAACCGGAGAAGAAGCGCAAGATCATCGGCAATGAGTTCATCGAGGTGTTTGACGACGAGGCGCACAAGATCGAGCGCGAGCAGGGTGCGGTGGACTGGTTGGTACAGGGCACGCTGTATCCGGATGTGATCGAGTCGGTGTCGGTGCGCGGGCCGTCGCAGACGATCAAGTCGCACCACAACGTTGGCGGCCTTCCCGCAAAGATGAAGTTGAAGTTGATCGAGCCGCTGAAGGACTTATTCAAAGATGAGGTGCGGCGGATTGGCCGCGATCTCGGGATGCCGGAAGAGATTTTGCAACGGCAGCCGTTCCCGGGACCGGGGCTGGCCGTGCGCATCCTGGGAGAAGTGACTCCCGAGCGCATTGCGATCCTGCAGGAAGCTGACGACATCGTGGTCACCGAGATTAAAAAGGCGGGTCTGTACAACCAGATCTGGCAGTCGTTCGCTGTACTGCTGCCGGTAATGTCGGTAGGCGTGATGGGCGATCAGCGCACGTATGCGTATACCTGCGCGATCCGAGCAGTGCACTCGGAAGACGGCATGACCGCCGATTGGGTGCCGTTGCCGCATGAGGTGCTGAAGACGATCTCGAATCGCATGGTGAACGAGGTGCGCGGGATCAATCGCGTGGTGTACGACGTGACCTCCAAGCCGCCGGGTACAATTGAGTGGGAGTGAGGTAGCAAGTTTATGGCGCAAATGTTTCGCACTTCGAATCCGGCATTGAGCAACGACGCGTTCCGGACCCAGGGCTACGCCGGGACCGGCGAAGCCATGACCGTGTCGGGCACGGTCAACAAGACGGGCATCCTGCTGATCTGCACAGTGGCGACGGCGGCGTGGACATGGAACACGTTTCTCACTACGCGAGATCCTGCTTCGGTGATGCCGATGGCAGCCATCGGCGCGATTGGCGGACTCATCGTGGCGCTGGTCACGATCTTCAAGAAGGAATGGGCGATGGTGACGGCGCCGATCTACGCGCTGCTCGAAGGCCTGGTGTTGGGCAGCGTCTCGGCGATCCTCGAAGTGCGGTTCCCCGGTATTGCGATCGAGGCCGTAAGCCTCACGTTCGGCGTGCTGGTTGTGCTGCTGCTTGCGTATCGTTCTGGCCTCATTCGCGTGACGGACAAGTTCCGCATGGGAGTGGTGGCCGCGACCGGCGCAATTGCGCTCTTCTACTTCGCCAGCTTCATTCTCAGCTTCTTCCACGTGCAACTGTTCCGTTCGGCGTATGGCTCGGGCGTGATCGGGATCGGCTTCAGCGTGATTGTGGTGATCGTCGCGTCCCTAAACCTGGTGCTCGACTTCGACTTCATCGAGACCGGCGCGCGCATGGGCGCTCCCAAGTACATGGAGTGGTACGGCGCGTTCGGACTGATGGTCACGCTGATCTGGCTGTACTTCGAAATCCTGCGCCTGCTGACCAAATTGCGCAGCCGAGACTAATCCGACATGAAAATCCTGGTGTTCGGCGCGAGTGGCGCCACGGGCCGTCAACTAGTCACGCAGGGATTAGCGGCGGGGCACCAGGTGACGGTTTTCGTACGCGATCCCGCGAGTTTTTCTGCGAAGCCCGGTTTGCGGGTGATTCAAGGCGACGTGTTCGATCCGGAGCAGGTCGCTGCTGCGATTCAGGGCGAGGATGCTGTTTTCACTGCGCTAGGCGCGAGGACCCTCGGGCCTAACGATCTGCTGCCGAAATCAAGCGCGAACATCATCGCGGGGATGAAGCGCCACGGGGTACGGCGATTGATCGTGTTGGGAGCCGCGGGCGCGTACCGGGATGCGGGTAAGTATGCGACGCCGTTTCGACGGTTCTTCCTGCGCCTGCTCAAGCGAACGCTCTTGAAGTATCCCTTCATTAATTCCTCGATTCAGCAGCAACAGGTAGAAGCCAGCGGGCTGGACTATACGGTAGTGCTTCCGCCGCGGCTGACGAATGGTCCGGCGGTTGAAAAGTATCGAGTGGAGTTGGATGGGCTTCCGACGAAAGGGATAACGCTCTCGCGGGCAGATCTGGCCGAGTTCATGCTGAAGCAGTTGGGAAATCCGACGTGGGTGCGGAAAGCGCCGTATGTGGCGTATTGAGCCCTGCTCCTCCCTGGCATAAGATTTAGTCAGATTTGCTTCCTCGTGGGGTTGGGGAACGTCTAACCAGACCAGATGTTTGCCGCGTTGCCACAATCCGGACGAAGACTCTGGCGAGTATCGCTGTGCGCCTCGCTCGCATTCCACGTTGGGGTGCTTTGGGTAGCATCGCGCCATCCACGTGCGATTTTCATCCAGCCAACTTCAATTCGTTTTGGTGACAGCGGAAAGTACCTTGGGCAGGTATATCTGCCTTCTGCGGCGGCATTGAGTGAGGTCGAAGGGGAAAGCCTCGCTCACAAAAGTTCTGCTTCAGCGCCTGCTAAAAAGCAGCCGATAGTAATTGCACGCAAGCAAAAGCCAAAAGCCGAAATCGCCAAGGCAGTTGAGGGAACGGAGTCGGAGACTGCAAAGCTGACGGCACCGATACCGGCGCCGGTTCGAAGCGGCAATCCTAACGGCACACTGTTGCTGGGACCGGGAAGCAGTCGCGAGACGCGAATTGCGCTGCCGGTGATTGGACCGCAGCCGCCGATCTCTGCTTCTGACCTGCCGATGGGCAATAATGGCGACGTGATTGTCGAGATCACCATCGACGAGCAGGGGAACGTGGTGAAGACGGCGGTGATCAAAGGCATCCGCGGTGATCTGGATCAGAAGGTGATTGCGACGCTACAGGGCTGGCGATTTAAGCCGGCTACACAGGATGGAGTGCCGATTCCATCGCAGCAGGATGTGTACTTCCACTTCGGACGGTAAAGCGCCGGAAATCTCTAGCGGTGTAGCAAAAGTATCTGTACCTCCGCGTTTCGAAAGATCCCATTAGACGATTAGAATTCCGAGTTGGCCTTCTACAGTATGACAGGTGATCACAAACAAACGCGTGAGGAGTGGGAGCAGGAGTTCAGGGACTTACAACACAACCTAACTCCCGAGGATGGATTTCGAAACGCTCCGATCATTTCAAGGCGCCTAGCCCGTAGCGGCGGTTTTTTGATCAAAGGCCCCAAACAGCTCGTATGCCTTGCGGTCGCTGCTCTGCTGTTGGTCTTAGGTCGAGCCCTAGTGGGCGCAGACGGAATGTCTGGCCCGGAGGGCGGAATATTCTTTTGGGTAATGAATGTACTTGGGTATCTGTGCTTCGCCGCCAGCACGATTATCGTCGGTTGGTTTCTCTTGAAAGATTAGGGCAGCCGAGGCCGGCTGCCCCACGTAACTTTCTGCTTTGGCTATCGCGCGCCGACTGCTTCCTGTACGCCGTAAATCTGGTACCAGGAAGTTGCTGCTTCCAGGCGCTTGTTCACGTTCTCGATGTTCTTCACGCCCTCGGTATTGAGCCAATCGCGGAAAGCCTGTTCGCCCTTATCAGCGAAGATTGCAATGCCGTCTTTCCAGGTGGCGCGTCCGCAGAGCACACCGTTGAACTTCACGCCGGATTCGGCAGCGAGTTCCAACGACTCGGTGAACTCTTCATTGCTCACTCCAGCCGAGAGGTAAATGAACGGCTTGTGGGTGGCGGTGGCGGCATCGAGGAAGAGCTGTTCAGCTTCCTTCTTTGAGTATGCCTTCTGGCCCTTGAACGACTTCGTGCCTTCGACGAATTTCATGTTGATCGGCACTTCGACTTTGAGCACGTCGACGCCATATTTCTCTTTCGAGAACTCGGCCATCGAGGCCTTCACGATCTCGGGCTTCTTCTTCGCATATTCGAGACCCTTTTCGTCGGCGCCTTCTTCGTATCCCACGAATTCGAGGAAGAAGGGGATATCGTTAGCGCGACACTCGTCTCCGAGGCGCTCAACCCAGGCGTGCTTGATGTCGTTCGTCTTCTCTGGATCGAACGGCGTGTAGTACAGCAGGATCTTGATACAGTCGGCGCCGGCTTCCTTCAGGCGCTGTACGGACCAATGGTCGAGCAGATCGCCGAGGCGGCCCGGACCGGTCTTGTCGTAACCAGTCTTTTCGTAGGCGAGCAGCAGGCCGGAACCCTTGGCGCGACGGCGCGCAGCCGGCAATCCCCACTCGGGATCGAGAAGAATGGCGCTGGCATGCTTGGTCAGGACTTCGGTGACACAAATCTTGAATGTTTCCAGCTCTTTGTCGCCGGCGTGGGCGCCGAGCGCCTTCTGCAGCGAGCCGCGCTGATCCATGGCGGCGGCGGCAATAACTCCCCGCGCGTTTGAAACCGCCTTCAGTCCAGCCAGTTTTCCAGGGGTAAGCTTCATGAAATGCTCCTTCTAGTTTTGTCTTTTGGGAACCAGTACAGCCCGGACTGCTAACTGCAATTGGAAGCTACTCCAAACAAAATGCAGGTTTTAGACCGTGTTGCAGAACGAAGTAGTGGAGCCACACTGAATCGGCACGGCTGATCCGGATCGTCGGCGCTCGAAAACATCTGTATCGTGCGTCACAAACAATCCCGACCCCACTCGGGTAACATTTTTAGCTTTAGAGATTATAGCCTCGGACTTCATAAAGGAGAACATACGTCATGCCCTTAGTGTCGATGCGGCAACTACTGGATGAGGCGGCGAAAGGCGGCTACGGAGTAGGCGCGTTCAACGTCAATAACATGGAGCAGATCCAAGCCATTATGGAAGCAGCGCGCGAAACCCGGTCGCCGGTGATCATTCAGGCGAGCCGCGGTGCGCGAAGCTATTCGCAGGATAAGTTCCTGTATCACCTGATGCTGGCGGCAGCTGAGCTCTATCCCGAAATTCCGCTGGTCATGCACCTCGATCATGGCAACAGCGTCGAGACCTGCAAGTCGGCCATCGACCTGGGATTTACCAGCGTGATGATGGACGGCTCGTTGATGCCCGACGGCAAAACGCCTTCGAGTTTCGAATACAACGTCGACGCCACGCGACAAGTAGTGGAAATGGCGCACGCGAAGGGCGTGACCGTGGAAGGCGAGATCGGCGTGCTGGGCGGAATTGAAGACGGACACGGCGCGGGCGGAACAGGTCTTGAGCATGTGACCGATCCTCAGCAGGCTGTCGAGTTTGTGGAGAAAACGGGCGTCGATGCACTGGCGATTGCGATCGGCACCAGCCACGGCGCATACAAGTTCAACAAGAAGCCGGATGGATCTGTGTTGAAGATGGACATCCTTATCCAGATTCACAAGCGCCTGCCGCAAACCCACCTCGTGATGCACGGATCGTCGAGCGTCCCGAAGGATCTGCAGGACGTCATCAATCAGTACGGCGGTAGCCTGAAGCCGACATGGGGCGTGCCAGTAGAAGAAATCCAGCTCGGTATTCGCAACGGCGTGCGCAAGGTTAACGTGGATACCGACAACCGGTTGGCAATTACCGGTGCGATCCGCAAGGTATTCGTAGAAACGCCAGAGAAGTTTGATCCACGTGATTACCTGAAGCCGGCGCGTGAGGCGATGAAGAAAGTTGTCGCACTACGCATGACGCAGTTCGGACAGGCCGGTCATGCCAGCGACTACAAGCCAGTTCCGATCGCGGAGATGGCGAAAAAATACGCCAAGGCAGAGAAGGGCGTGCTGGTTTAGGTTTAGCTGGCAAGAAAAACGGGCCACGGATTACGCGGATTGGCAGGGATGCTGATCGGTGATCCGTGGCTTTTGTTTTTCGCCACCGCGTCCTTGCCGCGGCTATCCATGTGGACGTGACAGCTTATTCTGGCTGAAGCTTGGCGGAGCGATCAGTCGTCCGAGTCTACTTTGGAATCTGTGATCCCAAGTTGCGTCACGCGATTGCGGAGAAAGATTGCATGCACCGCATTTCCACAGGCCCACAAGGCGAAGGCACCGAAGTAACTGTTTGCGAGAAGAATTCCAAATACATCGAGAATGCTCCGCGATGGTGTGATCAGAAAGTTTTGATTAATCCACGCCAGTGGAATCGATAGCATCTCGAAGTGTTCGTAAAGATCCCTTTTTGATCCACCCAGAATCACAATGGCCCAGCCGATCACAATAAACTGCTGAATGATAATCGTGAGCGCGAGGCCGATGTAGCAGGCTGCGAACGGAATTCCTTCGCCCTTTCGTGCAACTAGCAGCGGAGGAGGTATAAGAGCGATGCACGCCATCCTTAGTACCAGGGCTATTACCAATAGCCCTAGTAGCCAGGCGCCGCTGGCGTCGGGTGTCTTCGTAGTCAACCCAATGAGGACAATCAGTACGAAGATCAGCAGTAGTGTCCATCTCACGTAGTCGGCAGAGATGCAAAGGCGCTTATCGCAGGACGGACAGAAAAAGCGCACGTTGAACGCCGACACCATTAGCAGCAGAATTGCCGATGGGATTCCCGGTCTGTGAATCCATAGGAGGTTGCGGCAAGTCGGGCACATCATAGGCTGATAGTCCATCGCACTCACATCAGCGGCCAGAGGCCGGCGCTACTTTGCGATTGCGAGTGATGGCAACAAGGCGCGCTGCTGTGCGATCAGGTCCTGTACTCCCTTGCGTGCCAGTTCCATCATGCGCTGAAGTTGCGCGTCGTCGAAGGGAACCTGCTCCGCCGTGGCCTGCACCTCGATCATCTTCCCTGAGCCGGTCATCACAAAATTCATGTCGACTTCGGCGCGGGAGTCTTCGTCATAGGCAAGATCAAGGAGAATTTCTTTGTCGACAATGCCCACGCTGGTGGCGGCAACAAAGTCGCGAAGCGGAACCGTCTTCAGCGTTCCTGCTTCGACCAATCTTGATAGCGCGATGCCGAGCGCCACGAAAGCGCCAGTGATCGATGCAGTGCGCGTTCCACCGTCCGCCTGAATCACGTCGCAGTCAATCCAGACAGTGCGCTCGCCAAGTTGTTTCAGGTCAACGACAGCGCGCAGGGATCGTCCGATCAGGCGCTGAATTTCCTGCGTACGGCCGCTGGGTTTGCCTTTGCTGGCTTCGCGCGCGGTGCGGGTCAGGGTCGAGCGCGGCAGCATGCCGTATTCGCTGGTGATCCAGCCTTTGCCGGAGTTGCGCATCCATGAAGGCACGGCTTCGTCGATCGTTGCCGTGCAGATCACCCGGGTATTGCCTACTTCGATCAGGGCAGAACCTTCTGCAGTGGAAATGAAGTTCGGCGTGATTTTCACCGGACGCATCTGGTCCGGGGCGCGATTATCAGAGCGGTAGAACATTGGTTTGAGTCTATCAGTCGGTCAGTCTTTCAGTCCGTCAGATTCTTATTGAAATACCGATGCGATGAAATACCCGAGCTGAAAGACTGAAAGACTGATGAACTGATCGACTGACAGACTTACTGCGGCAGCAGCTGTGACCATGTCTGCTGATCGGTCGAGTAGATCTCAAGCAGGTCGGCATGGCCCGCCAGCGTTTCGCGTTCTTTGCCGTCGATCAACAACTTGAATTGCTTGATGTCGGGCATGTTCACCGCCAGCGTGCGTGCGATGGCAGCGATTGTCAGTTGCTCGACGAGAATGCCGGATCGATGACCATCGGCAAACGCCGCGTTTGCATTGATCACCGCGAGATTTGCCGACGGGAGGAACACGTCCTTGATGTCCGCATCCGGAGGTAAAGGATGCGTAGAGTCCTTTGCCTGGCAAGCGGTCACGAGCGCGCGAAGAATTTCGCGAGCGCGTCCACTCGGGTCCGAGGGAACGGAAATGCTTACGTCGTTGCGAACGAGGACGCCGTCCGAATCGTTTGGAATAAATAGCGCGACCACGGCTGTGCTGCCATTCACCGGCGCGGTGACGGGCTTGGCTTCGGGTCCCAGTGGAGTTGCAAGCTCCGCCTGATGCTTCATGTGGAGGCCGTAAATGCCCAGCGCGACTACCGCGATCAGCAGAAAGATCATGGTGATGAACAGTGCGCGTGAGATCATCGCGGGCTCTCCAGAGTTGATCGCATATCGGTGATGCCGGCCGCCACCGCGGACACGATCGGCTGTTGGTACGAGAGCAGTATCAGCGAGTCGGCCCTGCCATTCACAGGCGCGAGTTCAATCGCAACCGCGGGGTGAGCGAAGCTGTTCAGCGGACGCAAGGACGCTTGCAGGGATGAATTGCTGATGTTCCGCGCCAACAATTCCTTCGAGATTGCTCCGGCCGCTGCCTGACTCTGATCCAGAAAAGCGGCTTGCGCAGTATCCCACGGCGCAAAAGGAGTGTGCGGCATAGGTGTGAGCAGAGCTGTATATACATGAAGTGCAGAGCTGCTCGAAGTGGCGTGAACGGAGATTACCAGTGCGGCATGAGAGCTGTTCACGGCGGCCGTGCGCTGATCGAAGGAGAGCGTGGAATCCGAGTCGCGCAGAAGAACCGTAGCGACTCCCTGGTTTTCCAGCGCAGTTTTCAGTCTGCGCGCAAATGCCAGCACAACATCTTTTTCGCTGACCGTGGGCGTGATTGCTGCGCCAGGATCGGCGCCACCGTGAGCGGCGTCGATGACGATCAGGAAGCGAGGAGGCGTGGGCACGGGCACCGGCACACTGGTGAGATTCGGCGAAGCCGTTGTGGGCTGATTCGAGGTCGACGTAACCGCCGGAGCGCTCTGCTGGGCGGTGATGGTTACCGTTCTGCCACCGTCGCTAAAGCTAGCGAGAAGTGGAGAAGTGGCAGCGACTGAGATCTCGGCCGCGCCATTGGATTCGCTGTAAGACAAAGAAGAGAAGGTGCCGTCAGCGAGCGCGGCTGCTGGCGCGTTCGTGATCACCGGATCTTTGGCGAACGTCATCCTGAGTCGTCCCGGTTCCGTTGCGATCGAAGGGCTCACGGGAGCAGAGAAATGCAGGACTAGACGTGGACCACCGGCTTTCTGCAAATCGTAAGTGAACGGATTGGAGACCGCACCGACGAAGAGGCGCCTGGCGGTCTGGTGAAAGTTCACCGGGATTCCTAGAAACGACGAAGCCAACTGCGGTAGCGATGAGGTGGGGACCATTCCGCGGTCTGACAGGATCAGGAATGGCGAACTCAACTGGATCTTGCGGCCTCCAATTTTTGCCGCAGTGCTGTTCTGGCCAAAGTCAGCTTCAATCGTTGAGCCCGAGCGAGGAGCAAACTTGATGTGAAACTTACTGTCCGATTGCTTCGTCTTTGTATTGCCGAACTGGTCGAGGATATCCGTGAGCGCAACATATTCAGCACCGTTTCGGTCAATGACCGGGAATGACATCGACCCCTGTGCAGCGTAGACGGTGAGCTTCTTGTCCTGCGCTACGGAGCCCGCGAGAAAGAATAGGAGAGCGGCGAGAAGAAATAGCCTCGGCCCTGGTCTGAATTGGACAGCGATATTCAACGTTTAATTATGCCGCGAGCCGGGCTGCAGGAATATTCCTTTCAAGGTGAGTGCGCGAACGTGGCTCAAATCTACAGCGCTCAATCCAGGGGATAGATCGTCAGTCCACTAAGTAGCTTAGGATAGAAATCCGTCGACTTCTGCGGTAGCACGCCCCCGGCAAATGCGATATCGCGCACCTGTTCCGTGCGGCATGGATTCATGAGGAACGCAATTTGCGCTTCTCCGTGATGGACGCGCTCGACAGCTTCCGCAGCTTCGCGAACGTAGGCCAGGTTCTCCTGGTTGCGAATGGATTCTTCCGACAGCCCCAGCACCTTCTCGAGCAGTACTTTGTGCAGTTGCACAACATCGAGTTGACGTTGCGCCGGTGTGTATTGCGGAAGGAGAGCATCGGCCGCGCCTGATCGTACGCGAAGAATCAAGCTGGCCTGTTTCGTCGCGATCAACAGAGATGGGCCGCTCCGGCCTTCTTCCCGCAGTCTGACCAGAGAGCTTTCGAGTGCCGCAGACTGATCCAGTGACACCGTCTCGAAATAAGGCTGCGCGGCGCTTAAGAGAGAAGACAGGTCAAAGCTTTTCAATCCAAAGACCACGCGATGCGTGGGCAGGATTACCAATCCAGGCGCGTCCATATTTACGAAAGTCATCATCACGCGCTCGTAAGGAGCATTCGGATGGGAAGAGCCTGCCCCAGAACGCCGCTCATTTCGATAGTTCAGAGCGGTTTCATAACGATGGTGGCCGTCGGCGATGATCAGCTTCTTGTCTTGCATCTTTTCTTGGACAGCACCGATGGCCGCTGGATCGGAAATGCGCCACACCCGGTGAACCACGCCATATTCGTCCGTAACGCTGGCGTCTGGTGCTGACGAACTGGCCAGAACGGAATCAACCGAAGAGCCCGGGTCGCTGTAGAGCATGAAAATCTGGCCAAAGTGAGCACGCGTCGCCCGGAGCAGGTTCAACCGATCGCTTTTCGGCTTGGAGAGGGTTTGCTCGTGGCGAAAGACTACCTCATCGCCATAATCGTGGATACGCCCGGCGCCGATGAATCCCACTCTTTCTAATTCAACGCGGTTCTCCCCGGTCTCTCCGATTGCCGACGCTGGCACGCGGAAAGTTTGCGTGTACCGGTACAGAGAAGTATCCGGATCCTGAGCCAACACGCCATCTTTTCGCCAATCCTGGAAGCTCGTAGCGGCACGTGAATAGGCGTTTGACCCTTCAGAATCTCCGGGTTGCGCCTTGCCAAGGATTACCCGAACCAGATTGTATGGGCTGGCGGAGTAGTAACCCTCCTGCATTGCTGGGGTTATCTTGTCGTAAGGTTGGGTGACAACCCTGTCCAGCGGAACACGTTGCGGGTCGTAGCGTAGAGCGCGAAAGGGAGTTATGTCGGCCATATGAAATGTGAAAGAAGCTGGATTGTAGCAACCTCTTTCTGTCACGAAAAGGAAACCTAAACAGAATCGACATTCATCTAGATCACCAGTACGCGCAGCTCCCGGGATGGTTTCGCAGGTGTCGTCTGCGAGCCGTCAAAGCTGTGGTACCATTCACAATCAATAGAGGAATTTATGGCCCGCACGGCCACGAAAAATGGCGGGTCATCCCGCTTTCAGCTTCTCCCGCAAACGCTGTTAAAACAGTGGAGAACTTACTTGCGGTTAACTTTGGGCTCACCTTCGCATCGCTCCAACTTCCTGGGTTTCCTTCTGCTGACCTGTTGTGTTGTTTTGGGAACCTCCGCAATATCACAGGATAAGCCGGCCGCTGCGGCGGATCAGACCACCACTCAAGCTAACGTCGATACCGGGGATCAGGTCCATATCACTCCCCGAAAGGAACCGGATCCGAAGCCTCCGGCTGACCTCATCGATCCCGCGCTGAAGACACACACGCGGCCAATGAAGGTGGATGTCGATCTGGTCCTGGTCCCCGTCACGGTCACCGATCCGATGAACCGCCTAGTGACTGGGCTCGAGAAGGACAACTTCGAACTTTACGAAGGCAGTGACAAGCAGCAGGTGATGCACTTCTCGAGCGAGGATGCGCCCATTTCGCTGGGTGTGATCTTCGACATGAGCGGCAGCATGAGCAACAAGATCGAAAAGTCTCGCGAAGCCGTGGTTGAGTTCTTCCGCACGGCGAATCCGCAGGACGAATTCTTCATGGTCACCTTTAACGAGAAGCCGGAATTGCTGGAGGACTTCACTTCATCGGTGGAAGACATTCAGGCAAAGCTTCCGTTGGTGGCGCCGAAAGGGCGAACTGCCTTGCTGGATGCGATCTACATGGGCATCCATCGCATGAAGAAGGCGCACAATGCTAAGAAGGCATTGCTCATCATCTCGGATGGCGGAGACAATCACAGCCGATACACCGAGAGCGAGATCAAATCGATTGTGAAGGAAGCGGATGTTCAGATCTATGCAATCGGTTTGTTCGATTCAACGCCGCGGACCGAAGAAGAAAGATCCGGTCCGATGATGCTTTCCGAAATTACGGATGTGACCGGCGGCAGGACCTTCACGGTAGACAATCCGAATGAACTGGCAGACGTGGCGACAAAAATCGGGATCGAGCTGCGCAACCAATATGTGCTCGGATATCGTCCAAGCAAAGTAGCGCGCGACGGAAAGTGGCGGAAGATAAAAGTTAAGCTGGTGCCTCCGAAGGGCCTGCCGCCGCTGCGTGTCTATGCTAAAACTGGCTATTATGCACCTGCGCAATAACGTGAAACCCGGGCTCCCTCTTGTGCAGCAGGTGATCGCGCACGGGCTGTCCATCATCCTCATCTTTTGTGTGCTGGCTGCAATCGCCGCAGCCCAAGTGATTGCGGCTCCCGCGGACCAGCCAAGCCAAACCCCTACCAGCACCGGCCAAAGCCCGCCTCCAGCGCAGCAGAGTGGTTCTGCTCCTTCTGGGCAAACGCCGGGTAACCAGCCGAAATCTTCGGGAACGCCGGACCCGTCGCAGTCCGGAAGCGCGAATCAGGCGGGAGCAGCGCAGCAACCTGCTGACCAAGGCACCGCTCCGGAACGTGAAGACAATGGTCAATACGTCTTCACGACAACGGTGCAAGAGGTGCAGCTGCATGCCACGGTGGTCGACGATAAGCATCGTTTCGTGACCGACCTGGATAAGGGCGATTTCACCGTATTCGAAGATGGCAAGCCACAAACCATCAACTCGTTTCGGCGAGAAGATGTCCCTGTGTCCCTCGGGATCATCATCGACAATTCCGGATCGATGCGCGACAAGCGCCCTGCGGTGAATCAGGCTGCAATCAATCTGGTGAAGGCAAGCAATCCGCAGGATCAAGTTTTCATAGTCAACTTTAACGACGAGTATTACCTCGACCAGGATTTCACCGCGAACATCTCGAAGTTGCGGGATGGCCTGGAGAAGATTGAATCGCGGGGCGGAACAGCGCTCTACGATGCGGTGATGGCGTCGGCCGATCACTTGAAGAAGAATTCGAAGCTGGATAAGAAGGTGCTGCTGGTGGTGACCGACGGCGAAGATAATGCCAGCCGCAGTAGCCTGGAGCGAGCTGTGCGCTTCTTACAGGCAGAAAATGGTCCGGTGGTTTATACCATCGGATTGCTTGGCGATGAACATGCCAAGCGCGCGCGTCGTGCCTTGCAGACGATGGCCGAAGATACCGGCGGCGTCTCCTTCTTTCCGAAAGATCTGAAAGAAGTGGACGCGATTTCTGCCGAAGTAGCCCACGACATCCGCAACCAGTACACCATCGGCTACAAACCGACCACGCCTCAAAGTGCAGGCGGATATCGCTCGGTGAAGGTGGAAGCCAAAGCTCCGCACCACGGCAAGCTGGTCGTTCGCACCCGCAGCGGATACTATCCAGGTCAAGAACAGGCCATGAAATAAGTCGACCTCAACTCATCACAATGCCAGCCGAAATTGGGCTGGCATTTCTGTTTGTGGCGGCGATCATTGACGCTGGTCAGTCGCTCCCTTACCCTTAATCTGTGCCCATGAAAACTGCTGCGGAAACCACTGCCTTGCGGGTTGCGGAAAGTATCACGGAACTGGTCGGCGAAACGCCGCTGTTGCACCTGCGACGACTGGTGCCGGAAGGCTCGGCCGATGTGTATGCCAAGCTGGAGTATCTGAACCCGGGCGGCAGTATCAAGGATCGCGCTGCCATAGGCATGATCCGTCGCGCCGAAGAAGAAGGTAAACTGCGTCGCGGCTCGACGATTATCGAGGCGACTGCCGGCAATACGGGCATCGGTCTGGCATTGATCGGCGTGAATAAGGGCTACCGCGTCATCTTTTGCGTTCCGCAGAAGTTCTCCAAAGAGAAAGTTATGCTCATGCAAGCGCTGGGCGCCGAAGTTATTCGCACGCCAGATGCAGAGGGAATGGAAGGCGCAATCCGCCGCGCGCGAGATCTGGCGGCGAAGACTCCCGATGCGTACCTGCCGTTGCAGTTCGAGAATCAGGCAAACCCTGACTATCACTACGAGACGACGGGCCGCGAGCTTTTCGAACAAATGGGCGGCGATGTCGATGCCGTTGTGGTCGGCTCGGGAACGGGTGGCACGTTCACGGGAGTCGCACGCTTCGTGAAAGAGAAGAATCCGCGTGCGCTGGGGATTGCGGTCGAGACCCAAGGCTCTGTCCTGGGCGGCGGAAAACCCGGCGATCACCGCATTGAAGGCATTGGATCCAGTTTCATTCCTGCGACCTTCGACGCGAAGTTGGCGGACCAGATCATCGCTGTCAGCGATCATGATGCGTTTCGCACGGTGAGTGAACTGGCGCGGATTGAAGGCGTGCTGGCGGGTTCCAGCGGTGGCGCGAACGTGTTTGCGGCGCTTCAGATCGCGAAGAAGCTTGGCCCCGGGAAACGAGTCGGAACCGTGATTCCAGACTCGGCGGAACGGTATCTGTCCAAGGGCATCTTCGAGCCGTTCTAATCCAATTTGCGGCGCTCGGTTGTTCCAGCCGCTCATCCGCGTGAACTCGGACAAATTCAGAGGAGAAAGCATGGCGAAGCAGAAACAAGAAGAGATTGGTTTCGCGACAGCGGCAATTCACGTTGGATCGGAGCCCGATCCGCTGAACGGGGCTGTTGGACCAGCCATTTATGCGACTTCGACTTATGCGCAGGATGAGCTTGGTAAGCCGCGACAAGGCTACGAATATGCGCGTGTGACCAATCCGACGCGTGATCGCCTTCAGGAGTGCCTGGCGGCGCTGGAAGGCGGGATCGCAGCGCGCGTGTTTGCGAGCGGAATGGCAGCAGTGACTGCACTCTGCACGATGATGAAGCAGGGCGATCATCTGGTGTGCACGAACAACGTTTATGGCGGCGTGCCGCGATTGTTCAACCAGGTGCTGGTGAACTACGGGCTCGAGTTCAGCTATGTCGATACGTCGAACGCATCGCTGGTGGAGCGCGCGATCCGGAAGAATACGAAATACGTGTACGTGGAGACGCCGACAAATCCGCTGATGACGATCAGCGACCTGGAGGCAATCGCTAAGATCTGCCGTCGCAAAGGCGTGGAGCTGATTGTCGACAACACATTCATGTCGCCCTATTTCCAGCGGCCGCTGGAGTTGGGTGCGCACATGGTGCTGCATTCCACCACGAAGTTCCTAAACGGCCACAGCGACGGACTTGGCGGAGTGATTGTCTGCTCGACGAAAGAGCAGGCGGATCAATTGGCCTTCATCCAAAAGTCAGCTGGAGCCATTCTGTCGCCGTTTGAAAGCTGGCTGATCCTGCGCGGCGTGAAGACGATTGCGGTGAGGATGGAGCAACATAATCGCAACGGGATGCAGGTGGCGAAGTTCCTCGCCGAGCATCGCAAAGTGAAGCGAGTGTTCTATCCGGGATTGTCCGATCATCCGCAGTACCAGCTTGCCAAGCGGCAAATGGGCGGTTTTGGATCGATGATCACCTTTGAGACCGGCTCGCTCGGCAATGCCAAGAAGCTGCTGAAGCGCGTGGGGCGCGTTTGCACACTGGCAGAATCGCTGGGCGGAGTTGAAACGTTGATCTCGCATCCAGCAACGATGACGCATGCTGCGTTGGGAGAGAAGGGACGCAAAGAGATTGGCATCTCTGACGGAATGGTGAGGATTTCCGTCGGGATCGAAGACGTGGAAGACATCATCGCGGACCTGGATCAGGCGCTGAACGCGATCTGAACTGTTGCCTGACTCTGTGGGGATCATGGCTGAGCGTTTGCATCGAGAGTGGAATTCTGAGGTCTATCACCGCGTTTCCAACCCGCAATTCGAGTGGGGCAAGAAAGTATTGGATCGCCTGAAACTGAGAGGCGATGAAACGGTGATGGACGCCGGTTGCGGCACGGGACGGCTTACGGCTGAACTCCTAGAGCGGTTGCCGCAAGGGCACGTGCTTGCTGTGGACGTGTCGCAGAATATGCTGAAGACGGCGCAAGAATTCCTCGAGCCGCGTTTTGATGGACGCGTCCGATTCGTTCATGCCGACCTGGTTGACCTGCAGGTTGAAGCGGAATGCGATGGCGTTTTCAGCACTGCGGCATTTCATTGGGTGAAGGATCACGACGCGCTGTTTTGCGGTCTGGCGAGAGCGTTGAAACCAGGCGGATGGATCGAAGCGCAAGCAGGCGGGCGCGGCAATCTTGAAGATGTTCATCGGCGCGTACTTGATCTGTTGGAAAAAGGCGAGTACGAAGGATTTTTCGAGAACTGGGACGATCCGTGGGAGTTTCCGTCGCCAGAGACTACGACTCGGCGAATGTTGCAGGCGGGATTTGTAGATGCGGAAGCATGGCTCGAGCCTGCGGCCTTGCGTCTGCAAGGAAGAGACCAGTATCGTGACTTCCTGCGAGATGTGATCCTGCGGCCGTTCCTCGCGCGGATCGATGATCCGGATTTGAAGGCGCAGTTTCTCGAGGAACTGGTCGAGCAAGCTGTGACCGATCCT
>CAWEAE010000002.1:0-202238 GCA_963807055.1 Terriglobia bacterium
GCCAGTTTGCGCTCCGTCACGTCGATGACGGCCCCTATGTAACCGAGAAAAGAGTGAGTTTGATCGAACCTGGGAACGCCAATGTCGAGAATCCAGCGATATTCTCCATCATGCCGTCGCATCCGGTACTCCATACGGAACTCTTCGCGGCGATCAAAGGCGTGCGTATATGTACCAAAACATCTCTGCAGGTCGTCCGAATGGACTCCGTCTGCCCAACCATTGCCCAACTCGGATTCCATCGATCGCCCGGTGAAGTCCAGCCACGGCTTATTGAAATATGTGCATAACTTGTCAGGACCTGACATCCACATCAATATTGGTGCGTTATCGACCAGAAAGCGGAATCTCTTCTCACTCTCTTGCCAGGCCAGTTCGGCCTTCTTCCGCACTCCGTGATGTCCTCGATGACCGAAACAAAGTGGCACGGTTCGTTGCTGACACTGTCGCGCACGAGTGCGACCATAGCCCTGACCCAGATGACATGCCCCTCCTTGTGAATGTAGCGCCTCTCAATGGTGGAGTGCGCCTGGATTTCACCCGCGATAAACAGCTTTGAAACATCGACGCTGAGGATCAGATCGTCTGGATGGGTAATCTGCTGGAAGGTGCGTTCGAGAAGTTCCCCGCGTGAAAATCCGGTCAGATCGCATAGTCCCTTGTTTACCAGCAAGAACTTGCCATCTAGGCCGACATGCGCCATTCCCACCGCTGCGCGCTCGAAAATGGTGCGAAAGGATTCTTCGTCCTGTCGCAGCGAACTGTGTTTAGAATCAGGCATTTCTGGCTCAGGGATGCGCGAACCGAAGTCTTTGATCGCTCAACTCTGGGCTACCACTACGTCATCTTCTTCGACGATTTTAATTCAAATCGGCAGAACGAAATTCCCATCGTGCTCTTTGTTTACACTCCTTCTTCGTGACCACACTGCCATGAAACGGTCTGATGGCATCCCGACCCGGCGCGATGCCAAACAGCTGGTGATGAGGACGTTACAACTCGACGATCACTGTTCGAATGGACATTATCACTCACTATCTCAACCTGAGATACGGAGTGGTATGCGATATATCGTCACCTATGTTCTGTTGAGTTTCTCCTGTGATACATCTCTACTTCCCGCCGACTGATTCTCTGAACGATATAGGGAAACAATCTCCCAGGGCTTTCTGAATGTACGATCTGTGATTTTCCGGAGACACGCGTTATCACAGGAACAATCCCTCCATCATCATTGTGAAACTGCTCAGCCCGCCAATTACCCACGGTGACCAATTTCGCTCCAATATGTCCTTGAACGTCGTAGAGGTCATAAGTTACTGGCACTTTCCGATTCTGAAATGAAGCGATGTAATTTGCAAACTCGGCTGATTCCGCGGCTTTGAAATGCTTTGCACTTGCAGTTCTCAGCAGAAGCACTCTCGCGCAGATACGCCTGTATCCGAAGTGCGCGACTCCGCATTGCGTCAACCCTGAACATATGCGATTGGGGAAATTCGGACAATGAAGATGGCTCCGAAAAGATGCACGTGAGTTTGGCTTTTCAGAGCCGTTTGATTTTTCTCCGGTCCTCGGAGTCCGGGGGGTGAATAGAAGGTGTGAGGTGTGATGAAGGCGAGAACTGGCGAGGTGGTCTGCCCATCTTCGTTCTGTAGCCAATTGCGACACGATTCAGTGAACTAGCAATTTTGGGAGTTGTCCATTGTCGCTCGATTGCGGTACACCGTGATGTACATTTTTGCGGATGCCACCTTTAGAGATAGACAGAATAAAGAGTGCCACAGAGTCGCTAGAAAACTTGCTCCAGTCCCGTGGGATTTCCTTGGAAATCAAACAGAACCTTGGAAAGCTTGTCGATTCCCTCAAGAAAGATCTCGAAAGGCTCACCAAAACTTAACGCGCTGCCCGTATGGCGGCTTTTTTTAATTCACGTTCATTTGTGCCATAGCTGAGGGCAGTCCACGGCACCCTGTTAAGAAGTGCGCCAGTCGCTATTAGCTGCAGGTCGGCCGTCCGCGCATGATCATTGACTTCGGTTACCTCGAAGGTACCAGTTTGCCCTATCGCATCGACATGATCACCGACTCTTGGTTTACGAACATCGTTTGCCATCCAGATAGTTTACGCCGACACCGTGTCCCCCACCTGTGAACGGTCGCTGAACGTTCTTCCCATTGAACAACTTCCAGACGCGATAGATGGCGATAACGTCTCTAACGAAGGCGGCCCTGTCAATCCTTATTCAGAAGGGTTTTTGGGTTTTTTGTCGCACACATCTCCACTGGCGCCGAAGCACTCGTAAATTAGCCAAACGTTGTTCATCTGCTTCTACCCGTTTTTGCAGCTCGGCCCGTTTCCGTTTCATCGTTCGGTGTTGCCCACCAGACATCTCTTCGGTCACTACTGACCATGATGAGTTGTTCGGACTCCCCGTGCCCAACGGGGAGGCGGATTGCCTATTCAGAGGTACGGTCACCGCTTACGCTGGACCACGTTATCGATCAGGCCTCTCCGCATGGGCTTCCCCGCACTGCCGTCCGCGACGGCAGAACTCGTCGTACTCAATCTCATCGCGCAGCATGATCCACAACCGTATCCCCAGCTTGCGGCCGGCTGCTACGGTCGCTTTCCCCAATCCTTTTTGTGCCAGTTTGCGTGTATAGAACCGCTTCAGCTCGGCATCGTGCCGCACGGCATGTCGGGCCGCTTCGCACCACAGAAAGCGCAGCATCGTATTGCCTTGCTTGGTTAACTTCCCCAGCCGCCACTTCTTGCCGCTCGACTTCTCCTCAGGAATCATCCCCACGTAGCTGCCTACGGCTTTGCCATCGGGGAACCGCGTCGGATCTCCCAGATAGACCTCCGTTGCCAACGCTGTGTTCGGACCGACTCCGGGATGCGTCATCAACAACCGTGATAACGGTCGCTCCTCCGCAGTCTCGGCTACCATTCGATCCAGTACTTCGATGTCGGCCTCGAGCTGTCTGTACAACGTCATCAACTCGTTGCGTCGTGCATCCGTGTGCGGCGACAGCGACAATGCCAAAAGCGACAGTTGTCCATCCTTGCTCCACAATCCCGACCCTCGGCGCAGTCCATGACCGAGTGCGATCGATTGCAGCGCATTCTGAATCCGCACGCGAATGCGCACCCATTGATGCCGATGCATGAGCAGCGCCCGCACATCTCGTTGCTCGACCGATGGCACCCAGATCCTGGGGAAGATGTCTTGCTCCAGCAGATGCATCAGCAACCGAGCATCGCGTCGATCATTCTTCTGCTTGCGCGGTTCATAGGCGCGGATCTTCGCCGGGTGCCCAACCCAACATTCGACTCCCAGCTCTTCCATCAACTGCAGGAACCACTGCGTCGCACAACTAGCTTCAATCCCAACTCGCACCGGACCTGGCAGCCCGGAGTAAAACTCGCGCACTTCCTCGCCCTCGTGCCCGAGGACGTGCTCTTCCACTTCTCCCGTTTCCGCGTCCAGCATCGACAACGTCTGCTGTCGGGAATGCAAATCGCAGCCTATAATGCGCATCTCGGCCTCCTTCGATCCGAGCTACTGTTACGCGTAGAAGCCGCAACAGTGTACCCGCACCGCTTGCGAGGCCGACTTCGTTATCTCATCAGAGATTATCACTCGCTATCTCAAAGTGCGATTACTTGTAGTGAGGCTCGGGCGCCGATGTGGCCGTCCTTCCAATTTGCACGCATTGCCGTGGACCTTTATCACCGTGACCAACTTTGCATTGTGGTCAATAACACGAATCGATACGCGTCGGAGTCCCAAACGTTTGTTCACGAGGAATACCGGCGTGGGTGTCGGAGCCCATAACATAACAAAGAGTCATTGTCTCTATTCACGAAAAAATCTGGACCGATTGTGCCGCGCCAACATACAAAGTGTGTTCCCGTTTTGTCCTAAATTGGGTCGTCGCGCGTCAAAACCTCAGCGTTTCACAAAACCAGCGAAGTTTCGATTAGCTTACTTTTCAAAGGGTTGGCAGTAAGTCGCGTGTTATCAGTCAGCTCCGGACGTACCTTCGTAACCTATCGTTCCCCGACTAGTGTAGTTAGAGTCGTTTGCACGAGCGATGCCGTTTACGGCAGAGGTGTAGGGGTATGTCTTCGAGCGCAATTTCGCACGACGGTGTAAAAATCGACAGCGCAGCGTCAGGCAATGTTCCCATGCTGCTAAGGCTGAAGAACGCCGGCTTGAGGCAGTTGATGGACGTCAATCGCGAACTCTGGCTGCTGTTGACCATGTTTGCCATAGCCGCGGTAATGAATTTCGTAGTCGATGCTCAAAAGATGGTCCTAGGCTTCTACACCTTCCCGACCTTGCTCTCGGCGTACTTTTTCGGACGCCGGCACGCGGTGCTGACCGCCTGCGGAAGCATCTTCCTGGTCGGCATTGTGATGTATTACAACCCGCACCTGATGGGACGGCAAATGCCCACCGCACTTCCCGTAGAAGAGAAGTGGTTCGACGTAAGCGTGTGGGGCGGAATTCTGATTGTTACCGCGTACACCATGGGCACGCTCTACGAGCACAAGCAACGGCACATGGCGGAGTTGCGGGACACCTACAACGGCATTCTGCTGATCCTGCAGCAATTTATTTCCAAAGATAAATACACCCAAAACCACTCGTACCGCGTGTCGGTGTATGCCTGCCGGATTGGACGCGAGATGGGGATGAACTCCGAGACAATCGAAGATATTCGCGCGGCGGCGCTGCTCCACGACATTGGCAAGCTGGATGTGAGCCGCGAGATTCTTTACAAGGCCGCGAAGCTGACGAAGACGGAATATGAGCAGATCCAGCAGCATGTTTCGACAGGTGTGGCCATGTTGTCGCCGGTCGGTGGGTCGCTACGGCGAGTGCTGCCGATTATCCTCGCCCATCATGACAAATATGATGGAACGGGCTACACGCCGAGAGTCGGAGACGATATTCCGCTGGAAGCCCGCATCCTGAGCGTGGCAGATGTATACGATTCCCTGACGAGCGATCGCCCATATCGCAAGGCGATGTCGCCGTTTGATGCAAAAGAGATCATCGTGAAAGGCTCGGGGACGGATTTCGATCCGCGAGTGGTAAACGGGTTTGTGAGTGCCTTTCAGCGGCGCGAAATGGAAGTTCCGGAAGTGGTGCTCTAAGAAAATTAGAAGGCCGAAGTGAACCCCAGCGTCTCGGCGCTGGGGTTTTTACTTTGTGACCAAGTTCGTCGCTAGGAGCGCTGCGGAACAGGTCGGCTTACGGGGACGAATAGCTCCCGCAATTCTGCTGGATGATCCAGCAGGACGTCGGGCGGCGCTTCCTGCAGAGAGTGCGGCGCGAGACCGTAGGTCAGACCGATGGTCCACATGCCTGAGTTGCGTCCGGTGAGCACGTCATTGGCGGAGTCTCCGATCATCACGGCCTGATCAGGATTTACCCCTGCTTCGTGCAGCAGCGTGCGTGCGCCGAGTGGGTCGGGCTTCTTGGTGGAGAAGCTGTTACCGCCGTAGATCTGGAAGAAGAACTCCTGCAGATCGAGCCCCTCGACGATCGCGCGCGACGGAACTACAGGTTTGTTGGTCAGCACGGCCATTTGTATGGGCGAGCCGCCGTTGCGCGATTCACGAATCACTTTCAGAGCCTCGTGAATCCCTTCGTAGACATAGGTGTTGTCCAGCTTGTGCTCGCGATAATAGGCGAGGAAGTAGAGCAGGGCCTGGTCGAAGAATTTCTGGTCGTCGGGATCTCCGAGGGCGCGTCGCACCAGCATCGGGGCGCCGTCCCCAATGTAGGTAGAGATCACCTCTTCCGGCAGTTCAGGCCGCTGGAAGTGATGCAGCATGGCATTGATGGAGTTGGTGAGGTCCAGGCGTGAATCGATGAGGGTTCCGTCCAGGTCGAAAACGAGGAGGCGAATCTTGTCTATCGGAATGGGCCGTTTGGTATGAATCATTACTGCCATTTTATCCGGCAAACGGCGGGCGGATAAGCCTTGCGGAGGAACGGTATACAGGAATTTTGGGGTGTCGGGTACAATCTATGGGTAAGGGGTTTTCTGTAGCGATTCAGGACCAGGGGACGGAGTCCCGTGCCAGCCATCCGCATCAAATGGGTAGGGTTACGAGCACCGATGCGCTATTTCGTAGGTCGAGTTGAAGGGGAGTTTTGATGGCGACTATGAAGACGCGGCCCAAGGCGGCCGCAGTGGCGGACCTTCCGGCAAAAACCTACGAGGGACTGGCGCCGGAGCAACTCATTCAGATCTATCGCCTGATGTACCAATCCAGGTCCATCGACGACCGCGAAATCCTTCTTAAGCGACAACAGAAAGTTTTCTTCCAGATCTCCGCCGCCGGCCATGAGGCGCTGCTGGTTGCAGCCGGCATGGTGCTGAAGCCCGGTTACGACTGGTTCTATCCCTATTATCGCGACCGCACGCTGTGCCTGGCATTGGGCATGACGTCGGAAGAGATGTTGATGAGCGCTGTAGGCGCCGCGGAGGATCCGAATTCCGGCGCTCGGCAGATGCCCTCACACTGGGGAAGCAAGAAGTTGAACATTGTGACGCAGTCGTCGCCGACCGGGACGCAATTTGTCCAGGCGATCGGGTGCGCAGAGGCGGGCCGCTACTTCTCTCGCAGACCGCAGGCTGCGCAAAAACGCCAGGGCGACTATAGCGAGTTCAAGGACGTCATTTTTCACGGAGATGAGGTCACTTACGTCTCCACTGGCGACGGTGCGACCAGCGAGGGCGAGTTCTGGGAATCGATGAGCGCGGCGTCGGCGAAGAAACTGCCGGTGCTGTTCCTTTGTGAAGACAACGAGTACGCGATCTCGGTTCCGGTCGAGGTGCAAACGCCCGGCGGAAACATTTCCAAGTTGATTGCGAATTTCCCCAATTTCCATTTCGCCGAAGTTGATGGTTGCGATGTGCTGGCGAGCTACGCGGCACTGAAGGAAGCGGTGGAGTACGTGCGCGCTGGGCACGGTCCGGCGTTCGTTCATGGACATGTGATTCGTCCCTACTCGCACTCGCTTTCCGACGACGAGAAGCTGTATCGCTCGGAAGAAGAGCGCAAAGCCGAGATGCAGCGCGATCCCATTCCGCGTTTCCAGATGTTCCTTCTGCGTGAAGGCATTCTCGATGAAGAGGGAATCACTCGTTTGGAGAAACAGATCGATCGCGAGGTGCAGGAAGCGGCCGATCGAGCGCTGGCGGCTCCGGCGCCTACCGTGGATACGGTAATGAATTACGTGTACTCGGATGTGATCGATCCAACGTCGGCTATGTTTGCGACCGAGCCGAAGTTTGGTAAGCCCGAGCGCGGCAAGCTGGGCGGCGAAAAGACGATGGCCGACTTGATTAACGCTTGCTTGCGCGATGAGATGAAGCGCGACGAGCGCATCGTTATTTTCGGCGAGGATGTGGCCGACTGCAGCCGCGATCAATATCTCGAGCAGAAGCTGGTAAAAGGCAAAGGCGGCGTCTTCAAGCTGACCGGCGGCCTGCAATGTGACTTTGGCGGTGATCGCGTATTCAACGCGCCGCTCGCCGAAGCGAGCATTGTCGGACATGCGATTGGCATGGGTACACGTGGACTGAAGCCGGTAGTCGAAATACAGTTCTTCGACTACATTTGGCCAGCCATGATGCAACTGCGCGACGAAATGCCGATTATCCGGTGGCGATCGAACAATTCGTTCTCGTGCCCGATGGTATTGCGGGTGGCGATTGGCGGTTACCTGACCGGCGGATCGATCTATCACTCGCAGTCCGGCGAGAGCATCTTCACGCACACGCCGGGCGCGCGCGTAGTTTTCCCGTCCAATGCGCTGGACGCGAACGGACTTCTGCGTACGGCGATTCGCTGCGATGATCCTGTACTTTTCCTGGAACACAAGCGGCTGTACCGCGAGACGTACGGACGTTCGCCGTATCCTGGGCCGGACTACATGATCCCGTTCGGCAAAGCTCGTATCGTTCAGGAAGGTTCAGACCTAACCGTTGTGACCTACGGTGCGGTTGTCCCGCGCAGCTTGCAGGCGGCGCAGCGACTCGAGCGCGAGACCGGAGTCAAAGTTGAGCTGATCGATCTGCGCACCCTGAATCCCTATGACTGGGATGCGATTGCGACATCTGTTCGTAAGACGAATCGAGTGATTGTCGCTCACGAAGACATGCTGAGTTGGGGCTTCGGCGCAGAGATCGCGGCGCGCATTGCCGACGAACTCTTCGACGAACTGGATGCGCCGGTGAAGCGCGTTGCCGCCAAAGACGTCTTCGTCGCGTACGCACCTGTGCTGGAAGATGCAATCCTGCCGCAGCCGGAGGATCTGTATCAGGCTATGAAGGCGCTGGCTGAATACTAATTTTCGAAAAAACAGAAGAGTAAAGCCCACCTGCGCGGTGGGCTTTTTTATTGCAGGTCGATGCTATTTGCGACCGGTCAGCCAATCGACGGAGATCGATCCAGCGCCGGTAAAGATCAATGCGAATGCAATTGCCGCCAGCGACAGTGGAAATTCGAAGCCGCCCTGGCCAGTGAGTCCGTTGTGCCAATGCACTTTAGCGATCGCGACGCACAAGTCGATGCATACGGCGAGTGCGGCAAAGCGTGTCAAAACACCGACGATCAGCGCGATTCCGCCGAGGAACTCCGTAAACGACGAAACGTATGCGAGCCAGGCCGGTATGCCCAGGCTGGCGACGAATTGGGCGTGATGATGGAGTCCGCCGAAAACTTTGTGATAGCCGTGAACAACCATGATGACTCCGAGCACAACGCGCAGGATGAAAAAACCTAACGGCTGAACTCGGTCGAGGAAACTGAGATTCAAGAGTGCGGCCCTCCGCTGAAATAAAGTCAGCGTGATTGTAGCAACGGAGTGGAACCTTGAACATTCTGAGGCGGATGCTCACGAACGAACACGCGGGATCTCAACGGCAGCAAAAAAAACGACGTCCGCGCTCGCCAGCGATCGCGAGATCGTCTTCGGCATCGAATGATTCGATCTCGTGAAAGTCACACAGGCGCAGCGCGCTCCGTATCTCTTCTTCCGAATAGCAGTGTTGAGAGATGGTGAACGCCGTATCCGGAACTGAGTCGCCGTTTCGCACGATGCGTATCTGATTGCGGGCGGTGCGGGAGACGCAGTCATAACTAGGTTCGAGCGTAAAGGTGAACTCGCCGCTCTGCGAGGAGAATTTTCCTCGCCAGCGCGACAAGTAAGCTTCTTCCATGGAGAGATCGAAGACGAAGGCTGCGCCGTTTGCGAGTGTCCGGCGAACGTTGCGGAAAATGAGCAGTAATTGTTCAATCGAGCTGGCATGAGCCAGACTGTTGAACGCCGAGATGGCGCCAGAAAATAAATTCGCGAAATGGAAGTTGCTTGCGTCGGCGACAAGAAAATGTGCATTGGGTGCGGTTTGTTGGGCCAGGCAGATCATGGCGGGAGACGCGTCCAGACCAGTCACACGGTAGCCGAGCCGTGTGAGTTCTCTGGCCCACTGCCCGCTTCCGCAGCAAACGTCAAGCAGACGCGAGCCGACGTCCGCGCCGCGTAGCGCAAGATATTGGTAGACGGGCAGAGCCTGGCGGCAGAAATCCTCGGCCATGGTCCGGCTATAAAGAAATGCGAATGCCTCATACGGCGATGTCGGCCGAGCACGATATCCGCAATTGCCTTGCATTGAAATCGTCACCGGCTTTGACGGATGAGATTATCCGTGCGTGGGTTGGGCGGAAGACTTGGCAATTTTAGGTTGAATTCACCTCTGGTTGTGATGGTCATCACGTGGCCTGGTGCGGTGCTCATGCTACTTTCCGAGTGGTCGAGAATTGGCTGTGCGCGAGTATTGCGTACACTGCGCCGGCCCTATAGGATTCTCGGCACTCCAGTGCATATGTCTGTTCAGTCGCGAAGAGGAGAGATCGCGAATGGCTAACGAACCAATGGATGAGCCCATAGCTAACAAAGTTCCAGGCTTGACCCGCAATCTGGTGAGCCTGGCGGGCGCCGTCATCGCCATCATCGGAGCCGCAAACGTAGCTTTTCTTGTACTCATCGATTTTCTATCGAACCGGCCCAACCCGTACATCGGCATCTTTGGCTACATGATCATGCCGGCGATCATGGGATTTGGCTTGTTGCTGATCCCGCTAGGAATGCTGATCGAGCGGCGACGGCGTCGCACCCGCGCTCCATCCGATATCCCGCGTTTCCCGCGTATTGATCTGAACGATGCCAAGCAGCGCCGGACACTGGCGGCAGTTTCCGCGTTCACCATTGTTTTCGTCGCGCTGAGTGCTGCGGGCAGCTATCGTGCGTACGAATTCACGGACTCGGTTCAATTCTGCGGGCAGCTCTGCCACACGGTGATGAAGCCAGAGTACACGGCGTACCTGCAGTCGCCGCATGCGCGCGTGGCTTGTGTCGATTGCCACGTGGGTGCGGGAGCCGGTTGGTATGTGAAGTCAAAGCTGTCGGGTGCGTACCAGGTTTATTCGGTTGTATTCCATAAATATCCGACGCCGATACCAACGCCAGTAGCCAATTTGCGGCCGGCGCCTGAAACGTGTGAGCAGTGTCACTGGCCGAATAAGTTCCATGGCGATCAGCTGCGGGTGTTCACGCATTTCGGCACCGATGAGAAAAACACACCGCGGCAAATCCGCATGCTGGTAAAAACAGGCGGTGGCGATCCGGCCACCGGCCTGCCTTCCGGCATTCACTGGCACATGAACATAGGCAACGAGATCACTTACATTGCGACCGATGACCAGCGGCAGGTGATCCCATGGGTGCAGGCGAAAGACCTTCAGGGACATGTCACCGTCTACTCGGTAAAAGATGCGCTCAAGCCCGACCAGATACAGAAGGCTTCGAAGCGCCGTATGGATTGCATCGATTGCCACAACCGCCCTACTCACATTTATCGCCCGCCCGATGCCTCGGTTGACGATGCAATGCTGGCGACTAAGATCGATCAATCACTGCCATTCATCAAGCAGCAGGCAGTAACCGTCCTTGCGGCCGACTACAAGACCACGGACGAGGCGGTGAAGGCGATCGATCGAGATCTGACCGGGTACTACCAGAGCAAATATCCGGAGGTGTACTCCTCGAAGCAGCCGCAGATCAAGGCCGCGGTTGCTGAAGTCCAACGCATTTACCAGAACAGCATTTTCCCGGAGATGAAGGTCGACTGGCGCGTCCACCCCAACAACATCGGTCACTTCTACTCGTCGGGATGCTTCCGTTGTCATGACGGCAACCACGTCACGGCGGATGGCAAGGTGCTGAAGAAGGATTGCGACACCTGCCACACGATCCAATCGCAAGTGGAAAGCGGCAAGCCGCTGATGGGAACGGCCCAAGGCGTAGCCTTCCAGCATCCGGTTGACCTGGGTGATATGACTGCGGTGAACTGTGCCGATTGCCACACGGGCGGCGTGGGACCGTAAGCAATCAACAGGAAAGAAGAACTATGGGCGGGAGCGGATCCCGCCCTTTCTTTTGCCTGCCGCCGAGTCTCAGGGCCCAGTGAGCAATCTCATAGGAGCAAGTGACATACATCACAGCCGCTTGGGTCATGGTTTTCTACCCTTGCTTGTACATGGAAGCGTCGAAAAGGGCGCTGGAGGCGAGGATGGAAACCAAGACTCATCCAGAACAGGAATTCAAACCCAGGCTGATCTTCTGGGAAGTGACGAAGGGCTGTAACCTGCGCTGCATCCATTGCCGCGCAACTGCAACGGAATTGAGTTCCCCCACAGATCTTCCCACCGAGCGCGCTCTCGATATCATCACGCAGATTGCAGATTTCGGTAACCCCATCCTCGTACTGAGTGGTGGTGAGCCACTTTATCGGACTGACATTTTCGATTTAGCGCGCTTTGCGACGGAGCGCGGGATTCGCGTGGCCCTGGCTACGAACGGTACGTTGGTCACAAAACCGGTTGCGAAGAAGATCGTCGAAGCGGGAGTCAAGCGGGTGTCCATCAGCCTGGACGGCGCCGATGCATTGACGCACGACACCTTCCGTGGAATCCCCGGAGCGTTCGAAGCCGCCATTTATGGTATGCGCAACCTGCAGGAGCTGGGGATGTCGGTGCAGATCAACACCACCATCGCGCGGCACAATGCTCACCAACTGCCCGACGTACTTGAGATGGCGCGTTCGCTGGGCGCGGACGCATTGCATACATTCCTGCTGGTGCCGGTCGGTTGCGGAGTTGATATTGCCAACGAGCAGATGGTGCCGCCGGAAGAATACGAGCGGATGTTGAACTGGTTCTACGATCGTTCAAAAGACGGCGACATCGAATTGAAGGCCACGTGTGCGCCGCACTACTTTCGCGTGGTTCGGCAACGTCGTGCAGAAGAGCGCAAGCAGGCAGCAGCGGCGGCCGGCGGCGATTATCGCGCAGTCGAACATGGGCCGGCCATCGGTCCAACAGATATGGCGATGCCGGGCTCGGACGCAATTATCTTCAAGCCCAAAGGCAATCACACTGGACATCCATCCGGACACCCGTCTGGGCATCCGGGCGGACATCCCGATGGCATGAATGCAATGACCAAGGGCTGCCTGGCGGGAACGGGAGTCTGTTTCATCTCGCATGAGGGCGAGATTTATCCATGCGGTTACCTGCCGGCAGTGGCGGGCGACTTGAGGAAGCAGCCATTCTCGGAGATATGGAACGACTCGAAGGTATTTGAGCAGTTGCGCCACGATCCGCTGGAAGGTAAATGCGGTTGCTGCGAGTTCCGTAATGTTTGCATGGGTTGTCGCGCGCGGGCATACGCCGCCACCGGCAACATGATGGCGGAAGAGCCGTTCTGCGTGTACCAACCGAAGGCGGCAGCAGCGGTAAAGGCCTAGTTCATCCTCCCCTGGTTTGTACGACCGTGCCGGAGTCCGTTGTTCTGAACTGGCGGATTCCGGTACGGTCTTCTTTTCCGTGTGTGACAAAGGTCATCGTGGAGATGAAGTCCACAGAGTAGTGTAGTGGCGAGTAATGAAATGGCTGAGCTGGCAGGAAATATCGCGATGACAAATCGTTCACGGCTGCGCTCGATGACAGTTCCGCGCGAGCATGGCGCATGGGGAATGCTGCTGGTCCCGCTGGCGATTGGCGGGGCCGTGGGATTGCGCTCGACTGAGAATTTGCCGGCGCTGCTGTCGCTTGGGTTGGCTGCTGTGACTCTGTTCTGGTTGCGCACTCCAGTGGAAGCGCTGCTGGGGACGACTCCAATCAAAGCGCGCTCCGCGCAAGAGCGGCGGCATCTGGGCGTGGTGATTGGCGGGCTTAGTGTTCTCGCGGCGTGTTGCCTGCTGACGATCTTCTGGGGCGGCCGGAATCGAGCGCTCCTTCCTGTCGGAATAGTGGCGGCAGCGGCGTTCGGACTCCAGGCTCTCGTGAAACGTGCGGGCAGGAAAGGGCGCATGCCAGCGCAAATCATCGGTTCCATTGGTCTGACGTCGACCGCGGCAGCGGGGTATTGCGTTGCAAATGGCCGCTGGGCGCCCATCGCGATTGCACTCTGGGCGATCAATTTCGCGTTTGCCGCTGGTCAGGTGCATTACGTCCAGGTGCGGATTCATAGCTCGCGAGCGACCACTCGCTCCGAACTACTGAGCATCGGCGATTTTTTCCTGTTGGGAGAAGCGTTGCTTTGCGCTTCGGTAGCCGGCGCATGGTACTTCGGGCTGGTGCCGGGACTCGCAGCGCTGGCGTTTGCGCCCATCGTGATCCGAGGGTTTCTGCTGTTTGCGCGGCGTCCGGGGCCCTTGAATGTTCACCGCCTGGGCTGGACGGAACTCACGAACGCGATCGTATTCGGGACGCTACTGTGCGCAGCCTACTGGAACCACTGAGGACGAACCAACAGTCGCTCTAGAATCAACGCGTACAATATTCCGCATGCCAAGCTCGAACGGCCCAAATTCTCTCGAAATCCTTAAGCATGTTGCCATTTTCGCGGACCTGTCGGCGACTGAATTGCAGTTCCTGGCGGAGCGAGCAGTGACACGCGAATACCAGCAAGGAGAGTTGGTGTTCAGTGAAGGTGAACCGTGCGCAGGACTGTTCGTGGTGGAATCGGGTCGATTACGCATTTTCAAAAGCTCGCCTTCCGGGCGCGAACAGGTGCTTTCCATCGAAGGCCCGGGTAGCTCGGTTGCGGAATTGCCAGTCTTTGACGGCGGCAATTATCCGGCTTCAACGGCGGCCGTCGACGTAGCCCGACTGCTGTTCGTCAGCAAACAAGATTTCCATTCGCTTTGCCTGGTACATCCAAAAGTCGCACTGAAAGTCTTGAAAGTTGTCGGTGCGCGGTTGCGGCGGCTGGTTGGAATTATTGAGGAACTATCGTTTACCACCGTGCGCTCGCGGCTTATTTCGTTTCTCCTGCGACACGCGCACGAGAAGAAGGACGGCTCGGGCGTCCACGTCACGCTTCCCGCCAGCAATCAGGAACTAGCGTCGCACATTGGAACGGTAAGGGAATTGGTGTCGCGAAATCTAAGCCGGCTGCAGGCGCAAGCTTTCATAGCGATCGATGGCAAGGACGTGAAGATCCTGGATATCGATGCGCTGCGCGCAGAACTGGAAACCGTCGAAAGTTAGTCCCTCTTCTCATCTCTGAGTTGATTCCTCTCCGATCTCCGTTTACAAAGCATCGCTGTCCGACTAACATGCCTTCCCTTCGCTCCAGTCACAAGAAAGTGTGACGTCTGTGACAAAAGTCATCTGCACTGGTCACGACGTCCCGTAACGTGAATGCCCATGGAGGAAGTATGGGTATGAATACGGAAAAGACAGTCCGTGAGCTGGCGGTGGAGAATCCGCACGCGACGCGGGTTTTCGAACGTTTCGGAATCGATTACTGCTGCGGTGGAGGAAGGACTCTGAGTTCGGCGTGCGCCGAAAAAGGCGTGCTGGTGGAAGAGGTGCAAAAAGCAATTGCGACCGGAATCGCAGCCGAGGTGACGCGGCTTACCACGCAGGATTGGACACGGAGCGATCTGTCTGCCCTGATCGATCACATAACGGCGACGCATCACGTTTACGTGCGGCAGGAGACGGTGCGCATCCAGCAGATGCTGGCCAAGGTTGCTGCGAAGCATGGAGCGAAGCATCCGGAAGTAATTCGAATTCAAGAGGTGTTCTGCGCACTTAGCGAGGAGCTGACATCGCACCTGATGAAGGAAGAGAACATCCTCTTCCCCTACATCGTTCAACTGGAAAAGGCGACGGCGGCTGGTCTGCCGAAACCGCGTCCGATGTTCGGCTCGGTGAAAAGCCCGATTCACATGATGGAACTTGAACATGCCTCCGCTGGCGAAGCGCTACGAAGCCTGCGCGAAGACAGCAACAACTACACCGCTCCCGCAGATGCCTGCGCCACCTTCCAGGCCAGTTATCTGGCACTGAGAGCATTCGAAGCCGACCTTCACCAGCACATTCATCTGGAAAACAACATTCTTTTCCCCAAGGCAATTGCGCTGGAAAACCCGGATTCCGCTGTTTAACTGAACACAACTTTCATTCGGAGAAATGTAATGGAATACAAAAAGCTGTGGATTGCGCTGGCGGTAGTGCTCATTGCCTCCTTCAGCGTGTTGGGCGGAGTAGGCTATCACGCGATTCACAACGGACCGCCCACGCCCGCGCAGGTGGTGACGCCAGACGGACGCGTAGTGATGGAGGGAGAAGCCATCCATCTTGGACAGGGCGTGTGGCAGTCGATTGGAGGACAAGAGATCGGCACGGTTTGGGGACATGGAGCCTACGTTGCTCCTGACTGGTCTGCCGATTATCTGCATCGCGAATCGATGTTTATCCTCGATCACTGGGCGCAGGCTGAAGGCGCGGTGAATTACGAGAGGCTGGGCGTCGAGCGCAGAGCCGCTTTGCAGGCGCGTCTGCAGCAGATGATGCGCACCAATACGTATGACGCCGCGACCGGGCGGATTACAGTCGATCCGGCGAGAGCGGACGCTTTCGACCACCTGGTTGCGTATTACAGCGACGTTTTCGGCAATGGCCGCACGGAATACGCGATCCAGCAAGGCGCACTGAGCGATCCCGCGAAGGCTCGCGAGATGACTGCTTTCTTCTGGTGGACGGCGTGGGTCGCGAGCACGAATCGTCCTGGGCAGGAAGTTACCTACACGCAGAACTGGCCACACGAAGAGCTGGTAGGAAATCGCCCGACGGGCGCAGCGATCGTATGGAGCGTGATCAGTTTTGTGCTGCTGCTCGCCGGTGTTGGAGGCATGGCGTGGTATTTCGGATCGCAGCAGAAGGCAGCGCCCATCGAGCCTGAAGAAATACCGGATCGAGATCCGCTGCTGGGGCTGAAACCGACTCCATCGCAGAAAGCCACGATTAAGTACTTCTTTGTGGTGGCGGCGCTGTGGGTGGTGCAAGTCGCGCTGGGCGCGATCGCCGCGCACTATGGCGTGGAAGGCAACGGGTTCTACGGGATCCCGCTGGCCAAGTGGCTGCCCTATTCGGTGGCACGCACGTGGCATCTGCAGATCGGTATCTTCTGGATTGCGACCTCGTGGCTGGCCACTGGACTTTACATCGCACCTGCCGTAAGCAATCGGGAGCCGAAGGGGCAGAGGCTAGGGGTGAATGTCTTGTTCGTCGCGCTGATTCTGGTTGTCGTAGGATCGCTGGCGGGCGAGTGGCTGGGCATTCAGCAGAAGCTCGGCAACCTGTGGTTCTGGTTCGGCTCGCAGGGTTACGAATACGTGGACCTGGGGCGCTTCTGGCAGATCCTGCTGTTCGGGGGGTTGGTGTTCTGGTTGTGGCTGATGTGGCGCGGATTGCGTCCGGCGTTGGCGAAACGCGACGAGAACCGGCCGCTGCTGGTGCTGTTCCTGATTTCTGCGATCGCCATTCCGTTGTTCTATGGGGCCGGCTTGATGTACGGACAGCGTAGTCCGCTTATCACCGCTGAATACTGGCGCTGGTGGGTGGTTCATCTGTGGGTAGAAGGTTTCTTCGAAGTGTTTGCGACAGTGGTGATCGCATTCCTGTTTACGCGGATGAAGTTGCTTGGCATTCGCACGGCAACACGTGCGGTGCTGTTCTCCACGGTTGTATTTCTGTCTGGCGGAATCATTGGAACGTTCCATCACCTGTACTTTACGGGCACTCCGAATTCTGTGCTCGCGCTGGGAGCAGTGTTCAGTGCGATGGAAGTGGTGCCGCTGGTGCTGATCGGTTTCGAGGCATGGGAGAACATACGGTTGGCGCGCGGAAACACGAAGGCGATCTGGGTGCAGGCTTACAAGTGGCCCATCTACTTCTTTGTCGCAGTCGCGTTCTGGAATTTTGTCGGTGCGGGACTGTTTGGGTTCTTCATCAATCCGCCGGTTGCGCTTTATTACATGCAGGGCCTGAACACGACTCCGGTTCACGGACACACCGCATTGTTCGGCGTGTACGGAATGCTGGGGCTCGGGCTGATGCTTTTCTGCCTGCGGGCTCTGAAGCCGGGGCGGGCGTGGAAAGACAAGCCGCTGGCGTTCGCGTTCTGGGCGATCAACATCGGGCTGCTGCTGATGGTGTTGCTGAGCCTGCTGCCCATCGGATTGATGCAGGCGTGGGCCTCGGTGGAGTACGGCACGTGGTATGCACGCTCGGCTGAGTTCCTGCATCACGGTCCCATGAACACGCTGCGCTGGATGCGCATGATTGGCGATACCGTTTTTGCTCTTGGAGCGCTGGTGCTCGGGTGGTTCGTGCTCGGGCTGGTGACTGGACACTCGTACGATGAGACGGGAACGGTCGCAGAAGGCGAGTGGAAGGTGCGTCCGAGGGAAGAACTAATCGAGAAATAGGAGATTGATTCACGCTGCGCTGTGAATATGGGCCGCCGCTGAACATGCGCGCGGCCCTTTTTTTGCGATGTTTCGATAGTGACGCAAATCACAGCCATGGCGGATAGAGCCAGCGATACTTAATCTCGCAATGCGCTCTCGATCGGCAAAATGCGCTGCAGCCGTGGCAATCCTAATGATGTTCGCCACAATGCCTCTGTCATGCGAGTTGCTGATGGCCAGAGGCGCGTCGACAGGCTGCCATCATGACATGAGCTCGATCGCCTCGGGTGCAGAGCATGGATGTTGCCCCCAAGGCGCGATGCCGTGCTGTGTTGAGTCATCTCCCGCACCTACTCCTGTTCCAATCCAATCTTCGACAACACAGTTGCTAGCACCGAGCCTGGTCGTCACACATGGTTTGCCGCCAACGCCTTCGCGCTATGCGATCGCAGCGGAGCTCAGTGCTGAGCTCGGCGTGCCTCCGGTTTTGGCGCAAAAAGAAGACTTCCGAACGTAGAGATCACCTTCTCAAATCTGCCTGCTAAAACTCAAAGCTTTGCAGACCGAGCACTCCATGTGCTCCAGAAAAAAATTGAAAGGTGATCATATGAAATTCAAATCTCTCTTACTCGTTTTGTTGTTCTCTCTCTCGGGGCTTGCCCAGAACCTGAGATTCGCTCATTTCGCCGACATGACGGCGTCGACCGCACAAAGTTGCTGCAGCGGGAAAAAGGGCAAATGCTGCTCGGACAAGAAGTCCTGCTGCAAAGGTGACTCGTGCAGCAAGGACAATGCTGCCTGCAAAGACTGCGCGTGCTGCAAGGACATGAAGAGCGACGCTGCCAACGCGCAACCTGAAGCGAAAGACCAAGCCGCTGCGAAAGCGTCTTGCTGCTCCAAATCAGGCGACTGCAAAGGCGATTGCTGCGCAAAGATGAAGTCCGCGAGCAAAGCTGGATGCTGCGGTGGCAACAGCTGCGCACGCGAAAAGAAGTCCGCGTAGCCAGGTAACGAGCCCCGAGTGTAGAGCCTGGGGCTCGTCTCTTTAAACGAGCGATTTTCGCCCACGGCTTGAATCCTTTCTTGTCTTCGACTAACCTGCGAGTTCTAGCGTCATCGGAGGACATTTGTCAGAACTGAAAACTGTGCGGGAATGGGATGCTGACGTCTTTCACGCCAAGGTGTTGGATTTCGAGCGCCAAGGCTGGCAAGCGAAGCGCGATACCTACAAGATCATCGCCGAGATGAATCCCGAGGACGGAAATATAATCCACCTGCACACGATCGAATTGGTGCGCGAGCAGAAGTGATCGTTTTTTCCTTCCCTGCTTAAACAACAGCGGATCGCTTGCTCCTCGACATAACAAACCAGAAAAGCAGATCCCTCGCTCGCTGGCGCGAGCTCGTGATGACAACCAACGACAGAAGCCTCGTCGGGCGAGTTCGTGATGACAACCAAACTGCATATGCCTCCGCCTCTCTTCGCTCGGCGGCGTCATGACAACTAATAAACCTTTGAAGCGCATCGAGTAATTGAGGTGCGGCTCAATGCCCAGATCACCACTCATGACTGCGGCTCCTTTGATTCCGCATCATCCCACGCTGCAAAAATTGCGTGAGGCTGCAGACGGATGCAAAGCTTGCGACTTGTGGAAGCGCGGCACGCAGACCGTTTTTGGCGAAGGCAGCTCGCGGGCGAAAGTGATGTTCGTCGGGGAACAGCCTGGAGATCAGGAAGACCTGCAGGGACGCCCATTCGTCGGTCCAGCGGGTCGCGTGCTCGATAAGGCGCTCGAGATCGCGGGCATCGACCGAAACGACGTGTACGTCACCAACGCAGTGAAACATTTCAAATGGGAGCCGCGAGGGAAGAGGCGCATCCACAAAAAGCCTCGACAACTGGAAATCGCGGCATGTCGGCCGTGGCTCGAGGCCGAGATCGCGGTGACCAAGCCTGAAGTTGTTGTCTGTCTGGGAGCAACGGCGGCGCAGTCGTTGCTAGGGCCGAAGTTCAAAGTCACGGAGCGGCGTGGGGAAGTGATGCCCTCGGCCCTTGCACCCTTCATCGTGGCGACGGTGCATCCGTCGTCGATTTTGCGCGCGCCAGATGAAGAGGCGCGACAAGAAGCGATGACGGCATTCGTAAACGACATGCGGACAATTGCGAACGTGTTGCGAAAGAAGGGATTGCTGCGGGCCGCGTAGCTTAGCGGGTTGGCGGTGTGTAGCCCTGCCACACGTACTCGAGCGCTTCAGGCAGCGTCTGCTGGATGACGCCGCGATCAACGTGGCCGGCATTGCGTGCAAACACGAACTGATAGTGGTAACTCCTGTCTGCGAGCACCTTCGCCATATTTTCGTTGGCGAGAACCCAGTCGTGCATGCCGTCGCGCATCACGTTGGGATTCAGAAGGTCGCGATCGCCCACTTCCATCCAGATCCGAATGGGTTTTGCAGGATTTTCGGGAATGAGGTGCTCGTGAAATGCCCAGGCGCCATGCGGCATTTTGGGATCGTAAGGCCACTGCTGATTAATGAAGGTGCCGGAATAACTAAGCACGCGGTGATAGAGATCGGGGCGATACCAGGCCATGATGAGCGCACACGCGCCGCCTGAGCTGCCACCCATGGTTGCGCGTGCATTGGGATCGCGCGTGAGTTTGACGCGCGCCTGCGTTTCCACCAGCGGCAAGACTTCCGTCTCCACGAACTCAGCATAGCGGCTGGACATGGTGTCGTATTCAAGTCCGCGCTCGCTGCCTTGCGCATCGCCGCCGCCGTTGCCGATGGAGATGGCGATCATAACGGGGAGCTTGTGCTCGGCAATCAGGCGGTCGATGGCGGAGAAGAGCCACGGATGTGGGCCGTCCGAATCAACCAGGAAGGGAGCGACGCTGCCCGGCACATACGTGCTGGGAACGTAGACAGCTACTTTGCGTGTGTAGGGAGCGGCATGACTGGTGGTGACGATCAGCCGCGCGGGATTCGCGGGATCAACCGCGCCGAAGGTCCCCGGGTCACGCGCTATGCCGGGATAAATCTTGCTGTCGGCGGAGTTCATAGTGAACTCGATCACGGATCCGGCAAGCGTGGCCTCATGCGCGAGTTCAGGCGCAGGATTGTGCGTGGGGCCGAGAACGAAGTTGCCATCCGAGTTTGCGGGAGGAACCGCACCATCGGAAAGTTGTTTGGCGGGGACGTACCCGGGGGTGAGAGGATCGCGGGTTGGCGGACTGGGGCGTACGGTGGGCGACGCAGGGGCGAGCCTCTGGCAATGTGCGGTGGCGAGCGCGCTGGAGAGGAAAAGAGTAATAGCCAGCAGCGATGCGGGATTTCTCAGTTGTGACATGGAGTAGTAGCTCATTCAAGCCTTCTGTTGGCCCGAGTGTGACATTGCACAGCGGGACGTAGTCTAACTTGTGAGCGCCCGTGCGTGTCACGAATGTTTTGGTTGTGCTCGCCCGCCTGTTATCTGGCACCGGCTTGTTCGGACGTAAGGTGGTCCTGCGCCGGATCGAACTGGCCTTCCCAACGCGCGACAACGACTGTCGCCAGACAGTTGCCGATCACGTTCACAGACGTCCGCGCCATGTCCATCAATTGGTCGATACCAAGCAAGATGAAGACCGGTTCGACGGGAAGTCCGAACGATCCGACGGTCCCTAAAAGGATGATGACCGAGGCCCGGGACACGCCGGCGACGCCTTTGCTGGCGAGCATCAGGGTGAGCAGCAGAACCACCTGTTGGCTTATGGAGAGATGCACGCCTGCGACTTGTGCGACGAAGATGGCACCCAGCGAAAGATAGAGGCTGGAGCCGTCGAGGTTAAAGCTGTAACCGAGTGGCATGACGAAGGCCACGATCTGGCGAGGCACGCCGATCTTCTCCATGGCTTCCATGGCAAGGGGTAAGGCGGCCTCGGAGTTGCTGGTACCGAAGGCTACGGAAGCGGGCTCAGCTACGGCTCGCAAGAACTTCTTGATCGGCACTCCGGCGAACCAGGCGATTGGCAGCAAGACTCCCAGCAGGAAAACCGTCAGCGCCGCATAAAGCGTGGCGAGCAATTTGGCGAGGTTGAGGAGGACGGCCAGTCCCATGTGTCCGATGGTGTAGGCCACGGCCGCGCCGACGCCGATGGGCGCAAAGAGCATGACGATGTTGGTGAACTTGAACATCACCTCGGTGAGGCTTTCGGCGAAGGCCAGCATCGGACGGCGCTTCTCTTCGCGTACCTGAGCCAGCGCGATCCCAAAAATCATGCTGAAGATCACCACCTGCAGGACCTGTCCTTCGGCAACGGACTTGGCGATGTTTTCGGGAAAGACGTGCAACAGCATGTCGGTGGCAGTCGGCCGCGTAGCGGGAAGCGATTGAGCGGCGGCGGACTGCGGCGGCATCTGGATGCCCACGCCGGCTTTGCTGACGTTGATGGCGGTGAGTCCGATGACAAGCGCGAAGGTAGTGACGATCTCAAAGTAAACGATGGCCTTGATGCCCATGCGGCCAACCGCTTTCAAATTCGCATGGCCGGCAATGCCACTGACGAGCGTACCGAATAAAAGTGGCGCGATGATGGTGCGGATCAATTGCAGGAAGATCTGACTGAGGACGCGGAGGTTCGAGGCGAAGGCGGGGAAGTCGTATCCGATTTCGGCGCCGAGGAACATGCTGAAGACGATCCAAGTGGTGAGGGAGCGGCGCGCGAGAGCGTAGCCGAAGAAAGACGCGAGGGCGATCGCACGAAAGACGGTTACGACTTTGGGCGATATAGACGCCGTTAGGTGGGAAGCCAAAAAGAGGATCGCCACGACGGCGAAAAGGACGACGGTCAGGTAGAGAAGACGAGAGCGCATGAAAGGGCAGTTGTACAGGAAAGCAAGAGAAATTGGTAATTGGTAAGGAGCAATTAGTAGTTAGCAATTGGGAAAGGGATCCGTCGTGCAACTGCTGTTTCGTCAAAAACACGTTGAGCGGCAGTCTTTCGATTACCTATTACAAATTACCCGATTACCAATTCCTATCGGAGCAGGTCTTCCAGTTCGACGCCGCGGTCGGTTTTCTCGTCGCGATATTTGACGATGATGGGGGCGTAAACGGAGAGTCCCCATTCCTGGGCTTTTCCGCGCGTGATGGCACGGCTGCCGGGCACTACCACAGCGCCTTCCGGAACGACGAGACACCCCTCTGGACCGTCGGCGCGATAGATCGTGTCTTTGACCGTGTCGAAGAGCGGGGTGGAGCGCGTCAGGATGGTTCCCGCGCCAAGGACCGCCCGGGCGCGAACTTGGGTTCCTTCATAAACGCCGCAGTTGCCGCCGATCAGGGCGTCATCCTCGATGATCACGGGCGATGCATTCACCGGCTCGAGGACACCGCCGATCTGCGCCGCGGCACTAACGTGAACATTCTTGCCGATCTGCGCACACGATCCGATCAGGGCATGAGAGTCGACCAGGGTGCCTTCGTCAACGTAGGCGCCCGTATTGATGTACATGGGCGGCATGCAAACAACGGAGGCGGCGACAAAGGCGCCACTGCGTACGGATGAGCCTCCGGGAACGATGCGAACGCGGTCTTCAATACAGAATTCGCGGACCGGGAAGGTGTCTTTGTCGACGAAGGAGAGGTCTTCGCAACCGGATTCGGAGAGCTCGCCGATGCGGAAACCAAGCAGGATCCCCTGTTTGACCCAGATATTGACTTTCCACTTACCGTCGACTCGTTCGGCAGCGCGAATCTCGCCACGCGTGAGGGCTTCGCGGAAGTCAACAAAAACGGCGCGTGCGCCGGATACATTCTTGGCTTCCGGACCAAGGGCGAAGAGTCGTTCGATACCGGCTTGAAGTGGATGCATTCACCTTTGAGTATATCGTCTGCAAATCAGTATCTGCCATGCGCGAGCATTTTTTGATCGCGTGCAACGAAAAAAGTGCATCTCACCAAGACATGGGTTCGCTCGAACGACTGATGGGGCGGACGATGTTGCTTGTGGCGCATCCCGATGACGAGACCATCGGATGCGGAGCCCTCCTGCAACGGATGCGGGAGCCGGTGGTGGTGTTTCTCACCGATGGAGCGCCGCGGGATCCATATTTTTGGTCGGCGTACGGCTCACGCGAAAACTATGCCGAGATCCGCGCTGCCGAAGCACGCAATGCCCTGTATCGAATCGGCGTTTCCGACCTCTTCTTTCTGCACACCGACGCGGGAGCCATTCCTGACCAGGAATTGCATTTGAACCTCGGCCTGGCGAACGGGGGATTGCTCGAATTAATTACACAATTGCGGCCTGAAGCGCTGCTCAGTTCGAGCTATGAGGGCGGACATCCGGATCACGATACGTGCTGTTTCCTGGCGAGCGTCCTGGCACGACAGATGAACATTCCTGCGTGGGAGCTACCGCTTTACCACCGGCACGGCGGCGTGATCGAGATGCAGAAGTTCCTGCGCACGTCGGGGGACGAAGTGCGCATTGTCTCGACGGGAGACGAACTGCTGCTGAAGAGAGCGATGATGGGAGCCTATAAGTCTCAATACGATACGTTGAAACAGTTCACGCCTGAGGTGGAGATGTTTCGTCCGATGATGAAACACGATTTTTCACGACCACCGCACATGGGCAAGCTGAATTACGAAGTGTGGAACTGGAGGATGACGGGTCAGGATTTGTGCCGCGCCTTCACCGATTTCCAGGATGCAATGGCAAAGCAGACGCGCAACGCAGGTTAAAGAACTAGTTGGTAAATGAGCGCCATGAGAAAAGAGACACGCATTTTCTATGTAGGGTATCCACTGATGCCCGTGAGCGACGAAAGTTGCGGTGGCGCCGAGCAGATGCTTTCGACACTGGAAAGCCAGATGGCGCGCCGCGGATATCGCACCACGGTGGCAGCCTGCGCGGGGTCGTTGGCGGAAGGTGAACTGTTGTGTACCGGGCCAGCCGCGTCGGGGACGGACGAATTCGAAAAACGCGATGCGCAACATCGACGGGCAGTATTGGATTTCTTGCGACGAGGGCGGGATTCCCGCGTGGATCTGGTACACGACAAGAGCGGCAGCTTCTGGCAATCGGCGGGACAGTTAGAGGTTCCGGTACTCGCGACGTTGCATTTGCCGCGGCACTTTTATCCGGCAGAGGCGTTCGGAAACCTTCCGCAAAATCTGTTCTTCAACTGTGTTTCGGAAACGCAGCGCCAGAGTTTTGCGGACCTGACCAATATGATTGGCGTGGTAAGGAACGGCATCGCAGTTTCACGATTTCCGTTTGTGACCGAGAAGGAAGGATATCTGTTGTGGATGGGGCGGATCTGCGAAGAGAAGGGGCCGCATCTTGCGATCGACGTCGCGAGGCGAACGGGGATGCCGCTGATACTGGCTGGGCAGGTGTATCCGTTCAGCTATCACGAGCAGTATTACCGTCGCGAGATAAGGCCATATTTGGGACTAGATGATCCTCGGGTGTGTTTCATAGAGACGCCAGACTTTCACACGAAGCGCAAATTGCTCAGTGAGGCGCGAGCCGTGCTGATCCCAAGCCTGGTCGACGAGACGAGTTCACTGGTCGCGATGGAAGCGATGGCGTGCGGGACACCTGTGATCGGGTTCCATAGAGGAGCGATTCCGGAGGTAGTGGTCGACGCCGAGACCGGGTTTGTCGTCAACGACGCGGGAGAGATGGCGGAAGCGGTGTGGTGGACAGGGGAGATTAATCCACATGCGTGCCGCGCCCATGTGGAGATCAACTACTCGGCGGAACGTATGGCGAATGAATACGAAGCTCTCTACCACAAAGTGCTTAGCACGATGCACCACCATCAACAGTCTTTACGGGTCGCGTAGCTTCGTTTCCGCCGCATTCTCAGTCCGAATTCTGAGACCGAGAGTGCCAGCGCGTCCTGAACTGAGATCATAGACGCCGGTACGCAGGTGGATGCTGCTGTTTGCGGGGACATCGATCTCTTCATGTAAGTGAATGCCAGCTTTCTGCGCCTCCTCGAAAGCCTTGGGCGCCAGATTCACAGCGCCCTCCTCTCCTGCCATGGCGAGTGGTTTACCGGCATCGTCATAGGCGATCACACGAACCTCGAGTTGAGCGCGACGATTGCCGTCTGGCAGCAGTTCAAGGTTTAGCTGGTACAGGGATACAGCGATGTCCATAGCGTAATGCACTGAGGGTCCTTTGAAGTCGTTCAGGGCCTGCTTGGACTTCGTTTGATTGGTGGAGGGAGTTACGCTTAGCTTGTAAACCAGTTGGGCTATGTCAGGCAGGCCAAAACTCATAAGAGGCAGCAGCGGCAAATGCGCGCTGTGTTGCCCCGAGCCGATGCTGGCATTCGTCGCATAGTACCCGCGACGGTAGGACAGCTTGTATTTGTGATTCGCAATTTCCACGTGCGTGTGACGATAGCGGCCATCCATCTTGCTGTTGGTTGGCGAGTAGGTCAGCGTGTAATAGTGCATCCCCTCATTCGTGACTTTCATGAGGACCTCTTTCAAACCGTTGGTGTTATAGAACGCCTGGCCACCCGTATCTTTTGCGAGAGAGTCCATCATGTGGTTTCGGAGGAAGTTATTACGGAGAAAATTGGCCATCTGCTCAGCGCCAGTTGCGACCGCTACCCCAGGTCTACTAATCGGACTAGCGTTCGTCATGTACCGTGGGTCGCCCAGAAGTCCTTCTGCGGAAACCGGATAAATGGCCATTTGAGCTGCGGTGCAGAGGTCCGCTGTTTCTTCTAATGCATCCTTAAAGCTGCTGGGAGTCAGGGACGGAGCGAGCAAATCTGCTGGGGGAAAGATCATGAGGGGAAAGCCGCCGGACACCCACATCACATTCTTGCGCCCCGGAAATCCAGAGAGGAAACGCGCCAACTGCTGGAATGCGTTGAGCGTGATTTCGACTCTTTCTTGTGTGATCCGCGCGTCTCTTTCTGCCAGCATTGCCTTAAGGCTATTGACGGGGTCTACTGCTTCCAAAGCGAGGTTTCCTTCGGCGGGAGTTCCCATTTGATTCGCCTGCAAGTGTTCGATAAAGTCGGCGTCTGCCTGCCGCTCGGCCGGCGATTGCAAAAGCGGCGACGATTGCGATGTTCCAAGCCTCGGATCATTCAATGCAGTCTGTAATCGAACGGGATCCGTCGTGAACTCCTGAACCATACGTAATCGCGATGACAGGGTGAAAATGGCAACCCGCGCCCCGGTTGGCACTGTCCTTAAATATTTGAGGATCTGCTGGTGCGCATAGTCCTGGTCCAGGATTGGTGTGTTGAGTGAGTCCATCAGGATGACGTCAATGGAGTCCGCAGTGGACGTGACCGGATAGTTCGTATAGACGCCACTGGGCATGGGCGGCAAGTCAGACACGATGACGGGCGCACCGCGATGCTCCTTGAACGAAGCGATGTTCTGCGCTTTCTTATCTTCGAGGACACGAAAGTCGCTTTCCTTTAGGTCGCCGATCGGGTTTCCGTCACCATCTGTGACTACAACGTCAAGCAGAACAACTCTGACGTTCGATTCGAAGGTGGTCGATTGCCGCGTGGCGTCTTTGGGGGTGGCTTGCGAACTGAGAATTGTAGTTAGTACGAAGCAGAGCAGCCGTGAGGAATGTCGCCTCAAGATGGGCTCTCCTTTACCAGGGTGAGAAGATCCAGCTTAGAAGCAGGGAGAGCCGCATTCAAGGGCAAAAATAGTGAGGCAGAACGGCCTCTACTTTGCGCCGCCGGCGTCAGTATGTACGCGAATTCCCAGGGTGCCGGCGTTTCCCGAGTTCACGTCGTACACGCCGGTGCGGAAGTGAACGTTTGCGTTAGCAGGAACATCCAGTTCTTCGTGAAGGTGAACGCCGATTTTTAAAGCCTCCTCGAATGCTTTGGGCGTCAGATTCAAAGATCCACGCTGCCCGGTCATATTAAGTGGCTTGCCCGAATCGTCATACGCGATGGCGCGTACTTCAAGGTTCGCGCGGCGATTCCCATCCGGCAAAACGTCGAGCCTCACCTGTTGTAGCGAAATACCGAAGTCGAGCGCGTAATTCGTGATCGGTCCCTTTAGCGGGGTGGCGGCGTTAACAGCCTTTACCGCAGAGTTAGAGCTCAACGGAGTCACGCTCAGCTTGTAGATGATCTGGGAGACATCGGGCAGGCCAGGGGTCATCAGTGGAAGCAGCGGATTGCGCGTATCCGCTAACCCCGAGCCAATTTTGGCATCAGTGGCATAGTATCCCCGACGGTAAGACAACTTGTACTTTTGCTTCGTCAATTCCACACGGGTCTTACGATAGCGGTTATCCATATTGGCGTTGGTTGGCGTGTAGCTCAGGGTGTAGTAATGCATGCCCTGATCGGTCACCCGCTTAAGAACATCTTTCAAGCCATTCGTTTCGTAGAAGGCTTGACCGCCGGTGCTTTTTGCCAGGTCTTCCATCGCAATACGTGCCCCAGAACGTCCCTGGAATTCGGCATTCATCATACCGGCGTTGTTCTGGCCCATCTCGCTGGGCCTCCGCTGACTGATGGCGGCAGCATTCGCCTCGTACACAGAGGAGTTCACTAGACCTTGGGCGCCCACTGGGTAAATCGCGATTTGAGCTGCAGTACACAAATCTGCTGTTTTTTGAAAACTGTCCAGGAACATGCGCTGTGTCAACGATGGATGGCTGGGCAAGTCTGCGTCCGGAAACAGGACAATCGGGAAGGCGCCGGAGACCCACATTACGTTCTTGCGCCCCGGATATCCCGACAGATACCGCGCAAGTTCCTGGAGTGCGGTGAGCGTGATTTCGACTCTTTGTTCGGTGACCGCGAGGTCCTTTTCAGCTAGCAATTCTTTAAGTGTGTTTACCGGGTCGACCGCCTCCAGCGCACCGGTAGCGGGTGTTGAAGGTCCCATCTGATTCGCAATGGCAGTATCGATCATCGCCTGATCTGCCTGACGCTCCGCTTGCGATTGGAGAAGAGCCGACGATCTAGGTGCCGTAAGACGGGGATCGTTCAGTGCTGCCAGCAGCCGACTGGAGTCAGTCGTGAACTCCTGAACCATGCGCAATCGGGATGACAGTGTGAAGATGGCGACCCGTGCTCCGGGCGGAATCGTTTTGAGATATCTGATGATCTGCTGGTGGACGAATTCCTGATCCAATGTCTGCGTGTTCAATGAATCCATCAGGATCACGTTAATCGAATCGGCGTTTTCAACTGCAGGATAGTTCGTATAACTGCCTGGTGGCATCGAAGGCAGGTCGACCATCTTCAGCGGTGCGCCGTTGTGTTCCTTGAAGGAGGCCATCTTCTGCGGCTTGCCGTCTTCGAAAACGCGGAAGTCATCCTGCGTCAGGCCAGTGATTGGGTTCCCGTCGCCATCGGAGACAACGACATCCAACAAAACCACGCGTACATTCGACTGAAAAGCCGGCGGAGTGCGTGAGTTCCCAGGGGGCGTAGTCTGTGAAGTAAGCAGAGACGTAAGGAACAGGGGAATCAACAAAAAGGAGTATCGCCTCAAGACAGGCCTCCTGGCCACGCGAGAAGGTCAGCTTAGAAGCTGGGAGTGCCGGGTTCAAGTAAAAGAATGTAACGAATGCTACGGGTCGCTACAAAGGCACTACAGGCGCACTGATCCGGAATGCCAGAGATTCTTCGCTCAGCCCGGGCGCGCCCCAGCGGGGGCGAGAAACGAATGGCGGCCTTCACTCAGAATGACCTCAGTGATGGGCCTAAACCGCGGCGCTCTGCGGCACGATCAGGCCGAGGCTGGAGACGATTTCTTCCAGTTTGGCGCGAGTCTCCTTCTTCATCGGAAGCAGAGGAAGCCGATAGTTCTCGTCGATGCGCCCCATCATAGCGAGCGCGGCTTTCACCGGAAGCGGGCTGGATTCGATGAAGTTCGCTTGCATCAGCGGCAGATATTGATTGTGAAGGCGGCGCGCGTGCGCCCAATCGTTCTGAAGGGCAGCGCCGACCATTTCCGACATCTCGCGCGGGATTTCGTTGGAAGCAACCGAGATCAGGCCCACTCCCCCGACCGACATGATGGGAAGCGTCAGCGCGTCGTCTCCTGAGAGCACGATGAAGCTTTCGGGCACGTACTGGAAGATTTCCGATACCTGATTCAGATTGCCGCTGGCCTCTTTCACAGCGATGACGTTCTTGATTTGCGCGAGGCGGCCAAGCGTAGCGGGCTCGAGATTCGCACCGGTGCGGCCGGGCACGTTGTAGAGCACGATGGGCTTGTCGACGGCTTCAGCGATGGCCTTGAAGTGCTGGTACTGACCTTCCTGCGTGGGCTTGTTGTAGTAGGGCGATGCGGTCAGGATGGCATCTACACCGGGACGGGAACCTACCTCGCGCGCCTTCTGCACGGCTTCGCGCGTGGAGTTGGACGTGGCGCCCGCAACGATCGGAACGCGGCCGGCGGCGACTTCAATGGCGATGTCGATGACGCGCAGCCACTCATCATGAGACAGAGTCGGCGTTTCGCCCGTGGTGCCGCAGGGAACGAGAAAGTCGATGCCGGATTCGATCTGCCACTGAACGAGCGAGCGGAAGGCGCGTTCGTCGATGCTTCCGTCTGCTTTAAAGGGCGTTACCAGGGCTGTGCCGCAGCCACGAAGCTCAAACATAGAGGTCACCTGAGATTCGCATTGTACGCGAAAGGCAGTGGTGGAGAGAACGGGTGAGTGATGCTCCCACACCTGCCAGAAGAGGGCAGATGTGGGCTACCCGGCGACGTCTTACTAAGCCGCTTCTTCGAACTGCTCTTTCAGACGCCCGCGTTTGCGAGCGAGCAAAGCGATGCCGATTGCGGTGGGTACGGCTATGCTCAATATCTTGGCGGTTATGCTGCGGCCATTGGACTCGTTCCAGCCACCATAGATTTCGGTGCCGGACGACATAGGCTCAAGGACGCTACCGGAACTCTGGCTGGCGGTGCCTTCGGATTCCATCTGCGACTTGTGGGTGTTGCGGCCCATGACTCTCTCGACCAGTTTTGGGGCGATGCGATATTGGGCGCTGCCGAGTTTACCGGCGGTGCCGACGACAACTTCATCCTTTGGATTCTGAGCGAGGCCCACGATGGTGTCGATGACCTTCCTGGGATCGTACACAGGTGGAATCGGGCGGACGGGTCTGCCGCTGTGATTGGCAGAGTGTTCGAAGAAGGGCGTATCGAAGGAGACGGGCATGATGGTGCAGACGCGAATTCCGATGTCCTGATTTTGTTCGAGTTCCTGGCGAAGGGCCATGTCAAGGCCGCGAATGCCAAACTTGGAAGCGGCATAGGAGCTCAGGTAGGGTGTGCCGACTTTTCCGGCGAATGACGACATGTTGATGAGGACACCCCTGCCGCGCTGGCGGAATTCTCGCATGGCAAAGTACGAGCCGTAGAGGGTCCCGAGAAGATTGGTGCGAACCAGTTGCTCGTGTTCTTCAAGCGGGATTTCGTCGAAACGGCCGAACGCACCAACACCCGCATTGTTCACCCAGACATCAATCTGGCCAAATTCGCGCATGGTGCGGGAGGCGAGTTCTTCGACGTCCTTGGCGTTGCTGACGTCGGTTTCGATGGCGCGAATCTGGGATCCCAGTTTCTTGCCCTGCTTCTCCAAATCTTTCAAAGCGCGCTTACGGCGAGCGGCGGCTACGACGTTGGCTCCCATTTCTGCGAATCTAAGGGCAGCTCCGCGTCCGAACCCGCTGGACGCACCAGTAATGACTACTACTTTGTCTCTCATATGTTCTCCCGACGAAATGGATGGACGGAGAGAGGTGGGAGATGTCCGTTACTGCATCCAACGAAATGAGTTCGAGCGGTGCTAAAGTCTACGCGGTAGCCACGGGTGAGGCAGGCGCTATGGCAATGCTGGGGGCACAAGTTACAGAAGATCGCGTCAATTTTTCGGTGTGGGCGCCGAAGGCGAAGCGGGTGGTTCTACAGCTGAACTCCGAACCAGTCGAAATGACGAGGGACGCCGAGGGGACCTTCCACACGGAGGCGATGGCTAAGGCCGGCGACCGGTACAGCTATGTGGTTGACGACTCTAAGCCGCTGCCCGACCCGGTGTCGCGCCTGTTGCCCGACGGCGTGCATGGTCCAACCGAGATTGTGAATCCTGACACCTTTCAGTGGAACGATGAAAAATGGCGCGGAGTGCCCTATTCCGACTACGTCCTGTACGAATTGCATGTCGGGACGTTCACGCCCGGGGGAACTTTTGATGGAGTAATCGGGAAGCTGCCCTATCTGAAAGAACTGGGCGTGACCGCGATCGAACTGATGCCGGTAGCAGCGTTTCCGGGTCGGTGGAATTGGGGATATGACGGTGTCTCACCTTATGCGGTACACGCGGGATACGGCGGGCCCGACGGCCTGAAGCGGCTGGTCGATGCCGCGCATGCGGTAGGTCTGGCGGTGGTGCTGGACGTTGTCTACAACCACCTGGGTGCGGAAGGAAACTACCTTGGCATGTTCGGGTCGTACTTTACGAAGCATCACACCACGCCGTGGGGCGATGCGGTGAACTTCGACGACGCGGATTCGCGGCCAGTTCGCGACTACGTCATCGAGAACGCGCTGTACTGGTTGCGCGAATACCACATCGATGGATTCCGGCTGGATGCGGTCCAACGGATCAAGGACGACTCGCACGAACACATCGTGGCGGAGTTGACACGCAGGGCAAAAGCGTACGGCGCGAGTGTGGGCCGAATCGTCACCGTAGTCGCTGAAGATGATCGCAACATCGCCGGCATCCTGGCTCCCGTAGAAGAAGGTGGCTGGGGGATCGATGGAGTGTGGAGCGACGATTTCCATCATGCTCTCTACACTCTGCTGACCGGCGAAAACCGCGGTTACTATCAGGATTTTGGCCGGCTGGAACAGGTTGCGAGGGCGCTGAATGAAGGCTTTGTCTTCCAGGGTGAGTACTTCAAATTCTGGGAGGCTCCACGCGGTACCGGTGCGAACGGCGTTCCGCTATCGGCTCACATCATCTGCATCGAGAATCACGACCAGGTGGGAAATCGCGCGTGGGGAGAGCGGCTGACGGAGTTGACGCCGGTGCAGGCACGTCGATTGGCGGCCGCGCTGTTGCTTCTGGCTCCGCATACACCCTTGATTTTCATGGGACAGGAGCACGATCAGCGTAACCGTTTCCAGTTCTTTACGGACTATGGCGATCCGGCCTTGCAGGAGGCGGTGCGCAAAGGGCGGCGAGAAGAATTCCGCCAGTTCGGATTCGCAGAGATTCCCGATCCCCAGGACCCGGCGACATTTGAGCGTTCGAAGCTCGACTGGCAGCTCAACTCCGGGCACGAAGCGATGTTGCAGTGGTACAAGTGGCTCCTCGTATTGCGAAAAGCCTTCATCACCAACTCACAACGAAACAGCGCAGCGAATGCGCGACAGTCAGTTCTGGAAGCGGTGTTCGGGGACGCCAGAGCACCAGTGAAGTTGCGAGTAATGTTTCCAGCAAGTTCTTCGGAGTCACCCGGGGCACATGAGACCGATTTCGCTTTCAACCTGGTTGAGCCGTGGCAGTGCACGCCGGGAGAAGTCGCCTAGCTCTTAGAAAGTGGATCGGCAATCGCTTCAAGCGACTTGCGTTCTGCCTTTACGCCCAGTTTCAGCTCTGTCGCAGCGGCGACGATCATAAGCGCCGCTCCCAGAACGTATCCGTAAAACAGATTTGTGCGCGAGTGCGTGCTGATGAGATAGCCAAACAGCGCAGGAGCGCCGACGCCTCCGACTAACGTGCCCAACGCATAGAACACGGCGATTGCCATCCCACGAATTTCCAGCGGGAAAATTTCACTCACAGTCAGATACGCGGCACTCGCAGCGGAAGAGGCGACGAAGAAAATTATCGTCCACGCAAGAGCTTGAGTGTGCGCCGTCAGGTGCCCGATCTTGAAGAGCCATCCCGTGATGAACAAGAGCGTCCCCGAGATGAAGTAGGTGGCGGCAATCATCGGTTTGCGGCCAATGGAATCAAAGAGTCTGCCGAGGGTGAGCGGGCCGACGAAATTGCCGAGTGCAAAAGGTAGCAGATATAGGCCGACCTTCTGATCGGGAACGCCGTAGAAAACGACCAGCACCAGAGCGTAGGTGAAGAAGATGGCGTTATAGAAGAACGCCTGGGCGATCATCAAAGTCAGGCCGAGCAAGGAACGGGCTCGGTGCTTGTGGAAAATGGAATCCCAGATTTCCGAGAACGTGGTGTGTGAACGCATTCGAATTCGCAGCTTGTATTCGGGGATGGGCAACTTATCAGGATGATCGGAAACATGTTGCTCGATACCGGCCATGGTGCGTTCAGCTTCCTGCTGACGTCCGTGGATGATGAGCCAACGTGGGCTCTCGGGTACCCAGTGGCGAAGGATGAGGATGCTGCATCCGAGGACTGCGCCAATCCCGAAAGCGAGGCGCCAGCCGAGGTTTACCGATACCCAGCCTTTGTCGAGGAGCACGATGGTGCCCACCGAGCCCAGAGCTGCGCCGATCCAGAACGTCGAGTTAATAATCAGGTCTACGGTGCCGCGTACGCGTGCTGGGATGAGTTCGTCGATGGCGGAGTTGATGGCCGAGTACTCGCCTCCGATACCAGCTCCTGTGAGGGCGCGAAAGACGGCGTAGCTCAGGAAGCTCCAGGAGAAAGCGGTTAGAGCGGTGGATACGAGGTAGAGAAGAAGGGTTACCATGAACAGCTTCTTCCGTCCGAGCAGATCGGTAAGGTAGCCGAAAAGCAACGCGCCGCAGACAGCTCCTATCAGATAGAAGGTGGCGCTCGCACCGACTTGAGTGTCACTGAGGCCGAGAGTGTCGGGGCGGCGCAAAACGCCTCCAATTGCGCCAGCCAGGGTGACTTCCAACCCGTCGAGGATCCAGGTAATGCCTAGAGCGGTGACGATTAACCAGTGCCATTTGCTCCAGGGCAGCCGATCGAGCCTTCCGGGAATGTCGGTTTCGATAACGTCGGACTCGATGTCGCGAGGAAAGAAGAGGTGCATGGGGAGATCAAGTTCTTAAGTGATCGACAGCAGCTCGCGCGTCATTGGATTTCGTGGGCATAGTTTTGGTTAGCCGGAATGCATTGCGAAGCTCAGAACGGCGAGAGATTTACATGACGGCGCGAGTAATCGGGTCTATAACGTTGGGCTAACTAAGCTTGGGGATCTGTTGTACTACTCGTACGGAGGATGTGTATGGACACTGCTGGAGTATTGAAGAAGTCCTCCGGCTGGGCGATTGCCTGGTCGATTCTACTTATTGCGCTTGGAATCATCGCGATTGCGATACCTATGGTAGCGGCGGTCGCGGTAACAACGTTGGTTGCGTGGTTGCTGATCTTCGGCGGGATATTCCATTTTGTAATGGCGTTCAGCACGCGGGGCGCGGGGGCGGTGTTGTGGGAAGTGCTGGTCGCGCTCGTATATATCTTCGGCGGCGGCTACATGTTGTTCCATCCGCTGCTGGGAGTGGCCACCCTTACGCTGTTGCTGGGAGCCTTCTTCCTGGTAGAAGGAATTTTCGAAATTGTTGCTTTCTTCCGAATCCGCGGAATGAGCGGATCCGGTTGGATGTTGTTCGACGGATTGGTAACGCTGCTGTTGGCCGGACTGATTTGGGCTCACTGGCCGTCCAGTTCCGCCTGGGCGATCGGGACGATTGTCGGCGTCGGTTTATTGATCAGCGGATTCAAGTGGCTGATGATTTCCCTGGCTGCTCGTAGGGTATCGCGTGCGGTAAGCGGGCCGGCGATGGCAGCGTAGAAAAGAATGGGTAATCGGGTAATTGGTAATAGGTAATTGAAAAGCACGATCGAAAGCGCAGGTAATTGAGAGCAGTTTTTCAGTCAGCCTCTCACTCGCTCGGTGGTTTGGCTTCGCAATTACCTGTTACCGATTACCAATGACCTATTCCTCCGTCTTCTTGCTTTTTCCTGGAAGGCTGGCGGGATTCTCGTGGGTGCGCTCGCGATAGCGGGCGCGCATTCCGCTGGCGAGAGATACGGCGCTTTCTCCGAACTTGTCGCGCAGGCGATCCGCGGCGGAGAGAGCGTCTTTCCATTTGCGATGTTTCTCATCGTCGAGCAGGCCGAGCTGGCCTTCGCTCTCATCCATCGAAGAAACGTGAACACCGAGCAGTCGCACGGTCCGTTTCGCATCCCAATTCTTGCGAAAGAGGATGCGTATCTGCTCGAAGATGTCGTTGTCCAATTGCGTGCGTGTGGCCAGCGTGTGTGCGCGTGTGATGGTAGTGAAATCGGTATAGCGGAGTTTCAGCTGCACCGTGCGTGCATGAAGGTGATGCTCGCGCAGACGGCGGCCCACCATTTCCGAGAGACGAGCGAGGGTGGCTTCGAGCTGTTGCGCGTCCTTTGTGTCCTCGGAGTAGGTGTGCTCGTGGCTGATGGACTTGGGATCGGTGTGCGCGCCGATAGCATCGTCAAACCAGCCTCCGGCGTCGAGTCCCTGCGCCTTGCCCGCCATAGCCAGGCCCCATTGGCCGAATTTTTCCTGCAGGAACTCTGTTTGCAGCTTCGCGAGATCACCGACGAGGCGAATCCCGAGCGAGTGCAGATTCTGCTCGGTGACTTTGCCGATTCCGGGAATTTTGCGTACATCGAGAGGCGCAAGGAAACGCACTTCCTGACCGGGAATCACGAAAAGAATTCCGTGAGGCTTGGCCTGATCGGAAGCCACCTTGGCGACCAGGCGCGAGCTGGCGATTCCGATGGAGCAATTTAGCTGGGTATCGTCCTTTACCGCCTTGCTCAGGTGATGCGCCGCGCGCAATGGCGGACCGTGGAGGCGTTCTGTGCCGGTCATCTCAAGGTAGGCTTCATCAATCGACGCCATTTCGACCTGCGGGCTGAAGTTACGCAGGATCTTGAAGACCCGGCCGGAGTATTCGCGATAGCGCTCGGGGTGGCCGTCGACGAAGATGGCCTGTGGGCACAGTTTGTAGGCAGTGCGCAACGGCATGGCGGAATGCACGCCGAATTTGCGTGCTTCGTAGGAGGCTGCGGCGCAGACTCCACGCTCGTTGGGGCGGCCTCCAACGACTACGGCTTTGCCTTTTAGCGACGGGTCGAAAAGCTCTTCCACCGAGACGAAAAAGGCGTCCATGTCGAGGTGAAAAACGACGCGCTGGGCGGCGGAAGACATAGGGAAGTTACAAGGTTATTGTAAGGGAGCCGATTGTTTCGTAATGATAGGTGCCGAGTTGCCGATTTAGGAAGAGAAGGCCGTCTCCGAGCATACGAAAGCGGCTCGGATTACCGAGGAACCTTAGTAATCTGGCCGTAAGTACAGTGCAGGCGGCAATATATGGTCAGACTCGGTTAACTATTTAGACAGTAACCAGGAATAACGGTCGAACCGTTAAGAGACTGTAGCGCAATGATTTTCGAGAAGTTCGAACTCCCAGAAGGCGAAGCTTGTACGGTGGAGAAGGTGGCGGCGGACCTTGCCAGGATATTCGACGTCCGGCGGCATGAGGTCGCGATCCTCAGCTTGCAAGGCCAGATACTTAGATTTCTTTATCCGGCCGAGCTGAAAACTGCGGGGGCGATACCGCTATCAAGCCACGCCGTTGCCGCGCAGACTGCCAAGACGAAGAAGTCTGAACTCTTCAACAACTTCATGATGCGCCGCCATAGCCGGCTCTTCGAGTTGGTCAATCTTGATTCCGAGAAAGAAGCCGGACGGATGGATACGCAGATCATTCAGAAACTGATGACTGCTCCAATTATCGATCGCCGTGGAGAGACGCTGGGAGTAGTGCAGATTTCACACAAGGGAATCACACCGAACTCGGCGGGACCGGACTTCACTCCGGAAGAGCTTCAGCAGTTGGAATATGCGGCGCGGATCGTTGCGACCGTGATGCCACTCCTAAACACGACGGACCGCTGGCAGCAGTCAAATCCGCAAGCGCAGGTCGGTACGACCAGCTAGTCGGCTGGTACGAAGTAGCCCCTTCTTACCCGAACTACAACACCTTTGTCGTTGTGTGCCGTGATTTGTATGCGGCGATAGTGTCCGTCCGCGATGAAATCCGCAGGCTTGTAGGAAAGAACGTACTGCGCGCGTAGCTCCTGCTCGATCTGCTTGAACTCGTGGGAAACGTTCTCGATTTTGCCAGGGAAGAAGACGCGGCCACCGGTTTCGTCGGCGAGCTGGCGAAGGATATTGTCTCCGCGCGTCTGAATGTTGCTGAAGTTCGAGCTAATGGCGTAGATCGTGACTTCGGAATGGTTGGCTGCGTCGATCAGGTCGCGGCGTGTGATGCGGCTCTGATTGTCTTCGCCATCGGTGATCAGAATAATGACGCGCCGGACCGGTGTCTCATCGCCTGAGTCCATCAGCTTCTGCGTGGCAAGATTCACTGCGTCGTAGACGGCCGAACCGCCACCGGCGGAAACGTCTTCGACGGCTGCGCCAAGCCGCTGTGAATTATCGGTGAAGCCCTGAGCCAGTTTCGGCGTGGACTTAAACGTCACGACAACCGCTTTGTCGGTATTGGGCCGCAACATCTGCTGGAAAAACTGCAGGGCCGATCGTTGTTCAAAGCTGAATTGCGAGGTGATGGACGCGCTGGCATCGAGCACCAGGGCTACACGCAGGGGCAGGTTGGTCTCGCTCTGAAAATTCCTTAGAGCCTCTGGCGGTTTGCCATCATCCAGCACGGTGAGGTCAGAGGCGTGGAGATCACGCAGGTACTTCCCGTGCTTGGTTGCCGTAAAGATGAGATTCACTTCTTCCGTGCGCATACGGAAGGTGGGGAGCTGATCCGCGGCGGAACTGGGATTATTTGCGGCGCTGGCGGTAAGCACATGGGCAGTCTGCCCCAGGCTGACCTGGGCCAGTGTCGCTATCAATATGAACAGAACGGCTTTGCGGACCACGGTTACCCCTACTCGAGAAATAAGACGAGCGTACGAGAGAAGGCGGTAGCCGGATAGAGCACTTCGGTACAGTGGTCAGCCAGAGCCCGGAGAAGCCTTCGCTTACAAAGCGCGCAAAAGAGGTATTTACACCAATTCGACCCTTACGGGTGCTAATCAGTTAGATTATCCCGGATGGCCCGGGGATTCTCCTAGTGAGGAATGATGGCGGAACGGGAAAACGTTGTTTTTCTATTGGATGTAGACAATACCCTGTTGGATAACGATCGGGTTGCCCAGGATCTGCGTCAGTATTTGACCGAGAACTTCGGGGCGGAGCGGCAGAATCGCTACTGGCAGTTCTTCGAGGAGTTGCGCTCCGAACTCGGCTATGCCGACTATTTGGGGGCTCTCCAGCGGTATCGGATCGAATTTCCCCGCGATCCGCACATCCTCAAGGTATCGGCATTTCTCATCGATTATCACTTTGCCAATCGCCTGTATCCGGGTTCGTTGGATGCGATTGAGCGCATGAACCAGTGGGGATCGACAGTCGTCCTGAGCGATGGCGATGCGGTGTTTCAGCCGCGGAAGGTAGAGCGGTCCGGAATCTGGGATGCTGTGGAGGGGCGGGTGCTGATTTATATCCACAAAGAGCAGATGCTCGACGACGTGGAACAAAAATACCCGGCCCGGCACTACGTGATGGTAGACGACAAGATTCGGATTCTGACGGCGATGAAGAAGATATGGGGACCGAAGCTGACGACCGTTTTCGTCGAGCAGGGACACTATGCGAACGATCCGACGGAAACAGCGAAGTATCCGCCGGCCGATGTCAGTTTGGCTCGGATCGGCGAGTTGGCGGACATGGAGCTGCCCGCGTTGCTGGGAGAGGCGATGGCGCCAGAGAAAGATTTTGGGATGACGGGGTAAGACTGTCTATCAGTCCGTCAGTCACTCAGTCTGTCAGTTTCTCGTTCTCGGAACTATCGGCGGGTTACTGACTGAAAGACTGAGAGACTGATCGACTAACTCTCTGCACATCGTACCGCGATCTGGGGCAACTGTCCTTGACACCCCTGTCGTGATTGGCTGAACATCGTGCGTTCTAATTTGCTCGTAAATTGGCGGAGGGCACTGGAATGCAAGATGATCAGGAAAATGTGAGCGAGCAGGAATCCGGAATTTCAAGACGTACTTTCGTAAAAGGGGCAGCCACCGCGGCTGCCTTTTCTATTGTTCCCCGACATGTTCTCGGCGGCACAGGTTTTGTTCCGCCCAGTGACAAGGTGCGGCTGGCGTGCATCGGCGTGGGCGCGCAGGGCACGCGCGTGATGATGGACTTCATGAAAGAGCAGGACGTGCAGGTTGTGGCTGTCTGCGATGTGAACCGGCAGAGCAGCGATTATTCCGAGTGGGGCACGAACGAGTTGCGCGATAAAGTCCGCAAGTTGCTGGACAAGCCCGACTGGGGTAGCGGGTTCAGCGGGACGGGTGCGACGTGCGGACGCGATCCGGCGAAGAACATCGTCGAGACGTATTACGGAAACAAGCAGTCGTCGGGAAAGTACAACGGATGCGCGACGTACAGTGATTTTCGCGAATTGCTCGCGAAAGAAAAAGACATTGATGCGGTGACGGTGTGTACGCCGGATCACTGGCATGCGCCGATCGCGATTGCGGCGATGAAGCAGAAGAAGAACGTGTACTGCCAGAAGCCGATGACGCACTCGGTGGCCGAAGCCCGGCAGATGGCGCAAGTCGCGCGCGAGACGAAAGTCGCCACGCAGGTTGCGGTGGTGAACTCGGCGTCGGAGGCGACCAGGCAGATCACAGAATGGATTGCCGCAGGAGCGATTGGTCCAGTCCGCACGGTAGAGAATTGGTCGACACGTCCGTTCTGGCCTCAGGGATTAGAGAGACCGGCTAAGCCCGACTCGGTTCCGGATGGCTTCGACTGGAATATGTGGCTGGGTCCGGCGGTGGAACGGCCGTTCAGCCAAATTTATCTCCCGTTCGTGTGGCGCGGATGGTACGACTTTGGGTGCGGCGCTCTGGGTGATATGGGCCAGTACAGCTTCGATACGATTTTCCGCGCATTGAAGCTTAGCCCGCCGACGCGGGTGGAGAGCAGTTCCACCAAGCGGTTTGAGGAGTCCTATCCGGTCGCGACGATGGTGCATTTTGATTTCGCTGCGCGCGAGGGAATGCCACCGGTGCGCGTGAATTGGTATGACGCTGATCTGACGCCGCCGCGTCCGGAGGGCCTGCCTGACGATCAGCCTATGGGCTTCGAGCGCGAAGGACTGCTGTTCGTGGGCGATCGTGGGTCGATCCTCTGTAAGTTCGAAGGTGGCGATCCACAACTGTTGCCCGCCTCAAAGATGGCGGCTTTCCAACCTCCGCCGAAGACTCTGCCGCGTTCGCCGGGACACTATCGCGAGTTCATCGATGCCTGCAAAGGCGGCCCAAAGCCGGATGCGAACTTCGAGTTCGAATCCGAAGTGGCGGAAACGATTCTGCTGGGCAACGTTTCGGTGCGAACTGGAGAAGTGGTGCGCTGGGATAGTCCGAGCCTGAAAGTCACGAACAGTGCCACAGCACAGGCGCTGATTGCACCTGCGTACCGTGGCAATTGGGTTTAGCTATTTCACTCCAACCTGTCCGGAGACGCGGTCGTACTCGTGAGGAGTGAGCACCTTTTTCTTTACGAGATCCGCGGGCGCGGCGTAGGGTCGGTTCGCAATGACGCGGTCAGCTGCAGTTTCATTAATCCCCGGCAACGCCATCAATTGATTTTTGGTGGCGTTGTTGAGGTCGACCTTATTGCCGCGGGTCAGGCCTTCCTTCACGCCCTGCGCGACGGCGGTGGCATCGGCCTTTACGTCGGCGGTGGCCTGCGCGGTCTTCTCGCGAATCTCCTCGGGATTCTGGCTGGGACGTGTGCAAGCAACGGCTAGAAATAATCCAACGAGAGAAATTGCGATCACACTAAATCCACGGAAGCTCATATCTATCGTGAGATGCACGCGGAGAGACTCGGGATTGTCGTGGCTGTGGCGGGTATGCCGCCGTTGATGAAGGGGTAGCTGGTCGCTAGTCGCATAGACGGCGAAAGGAACTCCTATCCTAAAGAGGTGAGTTTGCTATGACGCCGTCTGCATCTGCGACTGAGAAGCCCGTAGCTTTCCGCCAACCCATGCACAAGGCAGCGCCAAAACTGCGAGCGCAATACTGTACCAGTGATGCCCCATGCCGGCTCCGTTCCAGGTCGCAATGGCCCCAACTGTGCCGATGACGAGTCCTACCACGCCGCCCGCGAGCGCATGTTTCATCGGCCGATTGGGCGCGAGCCACGCGGTGATGTACGAACCCGCGACACTGTAGATGGTGCGGTAAACGGTCGCGACCAATAGTAGCGAGTCGCTGACTGCGTCTCCCAGACGCGGGAGAATTCCGATCGCGTGCAGCAGGAGATCGGTACCAATCGACAGAATGACTACCACAATGAATCCTGCAAGGACCGCGGCGCTGCTGCGACCAATGTGCCGCGAGGGGCGAATCTCGTTGGTCATATTCCTCTCCTGACTCAAGCCGCCGATAGTGAAGGTTAGACATGATAGCCGCCCCATGAAATTTCTAAAACGACGAAAGTTGCTTGAGGTGGCGCTCCCCACCCTTACGCCAAAAAAGCGGGCTAAATAGTGGGGCACCCGCAGTCATTCTTGCCAAACGTAAATCCGCGTCCGGGCGCTCGCGCCACCGCACAACCATATACCTAAGGTGACATTTGTCATTGGAAGGTGGTGATGATCGGCACTAGTGACGCTCGCCCTGCCAGAGGCATTATGCCGTCGTTGGCTGATGGAGGGTGCATGACAGCAACAGTGCAGCAAGGGGCGAAAAGACCGGCGCGACATGCGGATTCGATCATCGCGGGGCTGCGCGGTGTGTCTAAGAAATATGGTGCGGTCACCGCGCTGAACAAAGTCGATTTCGCGGTGCGACGTGGAGAGATTGTTGCGCTGCTTGGGCCAAATGGCGCCGGGAAGACTACTGCCGTGCGACTACTGCTCGGTTTGACGCCCCCGACGGAGGGCGTGGTGAGTGTGTTCGGAGGCGATCCACGCAATCCGGAGAATCGCCTTCAGACGGGCGCGATGCTGCAAGTCGGGCGCGTGCCGGAAACGCTGAAGGTGCGCGAGCACATCGACATGTTCTCGACCTATTACCCGAATCCATTACCGCTGGAGGAAGTGCTGGAGGCTGCCGGCTTGAAAGGCCTGGAGTCGAAACCTTTCGGTGAGTTATCGGGAGGGCAGCGTCAGCGGGCGCTGTTTGCGCTGGCGATCTGCGGGAATCCCGATCTTCTATTTCTCGACGAACCCACGGTCGGGCTGGACGTCGAGGCGCGGCGTCTTCTTTGGGATGAGATTCGCAAGCTGGTGGCACGCGGAAAGACCGTGTTGCTGACCACGCATTACTTACAAGAGGCTGATGCGCTGGCCAACCGAATTGTCGTGATCAATCGCGGAGAGATTGTAGCGCAGGGATCTCCGGCGGACATCAAGGCACAGACCGCGGGAAGAAAGATTCGCTGCGTCAGCCGAATCCCGCTGGAAGAGGTTCGCGCGATGACGGGAGTGCTGGATGCGAAACAAGATCGAGAAGCGATCGAGATTAACGTGTCGCATGCGGAACCGGTGTTGCGCGAGTTGCTGGCGCGCGATCTGACGCTAAGCGATCTGGAAGTGGCAAGCGCCGGATTGGAAGAAGCATTCCTGGCACTAACACAGAACAAAAATTCAGCCGCGGACACGGAGGTCAGGCAATGAGTGCAGCTACCCCAGTTCTGAATGAGCAGGCGATTCGACGTCCACAGACAGATGTTCTGAGAATCTTCGCCAAAGAGGCGAAGTACGAGTTCCTGAAATCGATTCGCCTCCCAATCTTTGCGGTGTCGACCATCCTGCTTCCAGTCATGTTCTACGTACTGTTTGGGCTCTTGCTTGGGAGCAAGGGGTCGGGCCCAGTCACAACATTTCTTGTCGCTACTTACGGTACCTTCGGCGTAATGGGAGCGGCGTTGTTTGGATTCGGTGTAGGAATGACGATCGAACGAGGACAAGGCTGGCTGGAGTTGAAGCGCGCCAGTCCCATGCCGCCCTACGCGTACTTCGCCGCGAAGGTGACGACGAGCATGATCTTCAGCGCGATTATTTCGATGTTGCTCCTGACACTCGGAATCGTCTTTGGCGGGGTGCACCTGCAAGCGATTCAGATGGTGAAGATGGTAGTGATCCTGGTGTGCGGATCGATTCCATTTTGCGCACTGGGATTGGCGATCGGCTACTTTGCCAAGCCGAACTCGGCGCCGGCCATGGTGAATTTGATCTACCTGCCGCTGTCGTTCTTATCGGGATTGTGGATTCCGGTGCAGATGCTGCCGAAGACGCTGCAACACATTGCGACATTTCTGCCGCCCTATCACCTGAGCCAACTGGCATTAGACGTGATCGGCGTGGGCCGTGGCGAATCGCAATGGTGGCATGTGAGAGCGCTGATTGGCGCAACGTTGTTATTTATGGGGCTGGCGCGCATTGGATATCAGCGTGACCAGGGAAAGCTGTACGGATAAGAACGAGTTTCACCGGAGATGAAGTTATGAGTTCCTGCACGATGGAAAAGCTAGCCTGGGTGATTGCGTTGATTGCGATTTTCGGGGCGCTATATGCGGGCGACGTACGCGCGGTTGGAATGATCATCACCGTGGCTGCGGCCGTCTGGTATGGCGTGATCTGCCCGCTTTCGGAAGAGGTCCGGGTACTGAATTGGAAGAGCAAAGGTAGCGTAAACTGACGCCATGCGAGTACTTCCCAAAAATCATTTTCTGGGATGGACGCCATACGCTTGGCTGGTGTACCTGTGCTTTTTCTTCATGCAGCCGATCTACGGCCACGCCGGCATAAGGGAATGGGCGATCACAATCGCCGCGACGTTCGTATTCGTCGTGCTGTATTTCCGCGGATACTGGCTATGCGGATGGCCACTGGTTCTGAATACGTCCGGCATTGTACTGCTAGGCGTATTGCTGACGCCGCACAATCCCGGGGCGGTCGCGTTCTTCATCTACGCGTCGGCGTTCATGGCGTTCTCGGGCGACACAAAGTTTGCTCTAAAACTGCTGGGAGTTCTGCTGGCGATTCTCTCCGTGGAGTCGTGGTTCCTCCACTTCTCGCTGGGCACGTGGCTTACGGGCGCCGTCTTTGTACTCATCGTTGGTGGGGTGAACATTCACTTCGCTCAAGCGAAGCGGGATGCGCGCAAACTGGAGATGGCGCAGGAAGAAGTTGAACATCTCGCCAAAGTCGCGGAACGAGAACGCATCGCGCGCGATCTGCACGACGTGCTGGGGCATACGTTGTCGGTGATTGTGTTGAAGTCGGAACTGGCGTCGAAGCTGATGGAGCGGGATCCGGAGCGCGCGAAGAATGAGATTCGCGATGTGGAGAAAATTTCGCGAGACGCTCTGGCCGATGTGCGGCATGCCATTCGCGGCTATCGCGCCAAGGGACTCTCCGAAGAGATGGCGCATGCTCGCGCGACGCTGGAAACTGCGGGGGTTAGATTCGACTGCGAGGCGAAGGAAATTGGCCTCACTCCCGCGCAAGAGAGCGTGCTGGCGTTGGTGATGCGCGAGGCGGTGACGAATGTCGTCCGTCACTCGGAGGCAAGGACGTGCAAGGTGGAATTGCAGCGCGTAAACGGCGACTGCATGTTGCAGATCGAGGACGACGGCCGCGGCGGATTCCAGATCGAAGGCAATGGCATTCGCGGAATGCGGGAACGCATTGAAGCGCTCGGTGGACACGTGGAGCGCTCGACAACGCAGGGGACACGGATCAAGATCACTCTGCCGCTAAACACCGGGGAGACTCGCGCCTGATGAATCCTCAAGTGCAAGTGAAAGACGCGCGCAAAACAATTCGGGTGCTGATCGCCGAGGATCAGGGCATGGTACTGGGAGCGCTGGCGGCGTTGCTGGAGATTGAAGGCGACATCGCGGTCGTCGCGAAAGCCAGGAATGGACGCGAAGCGTTGGACGCCGTCGTCGGAAATCACCCCGATGTGCTGATCACCGACATTGAGATGCCGGAGATGACCGGACTCGAGCTGGCAGGCGAGTTAAAGCGGCGTCATATCCCGATCAAGGTCATCATCCTCACGACGTTTGCGCGCTCAGGATATTTGCGGCGGGCACTCGATGCGGGAGCGTCGGGTTATCTGCTGAAAGACATGCGCGCAGAGGAACTGGCGGATGCGGTGCGCCGCGTGCATCGCGGATTGCGGGTGATCGATCCGGAACTGGCTGCTGAAGCCTGGAGTGAAATGGATCCCCTGACCGATCGCGAGCGCCAGGTGTTGCGCATGGCCGGCGATGGACTGGCGAGCAACGATATCGCTTCCAATCTGAACTTGTCCGAGGGCACGGTGCGGAATTATTTGTCTGAGGCGATCAGCAAGCTGGGCGCGGCGAACCGCGTGGAAGCGGCGAGAATCGCAAGGGCGAAGGGGTGGCTGTAACCCGCGTTTCGCGAAAGGCAAGTCTGCTGCCGACGAGACAGCTGAGCTACATATCCAGCGTAGACTCCATTTCCAATCCATGATGAAATGCCGAGCGGGACAGAAATCATGAGCGTCGCAGTACGCTGCCGTAATCTTCGAAAAACTTACGACGGGAAAGTAGAAGCCGTTGCCGGGCTGGATCTGGAAATCCAGGCCGGGGAGTGTTTTGGTCTGCTCGGTCCGAACGGAGCAGGCAAGACCACAACGATCGAAATTCTGGAAGGATTGCTGGAGGCGACATCCGGTGACGTCGAGATCTTCGGCAAGAAGTGGGACAAGCATGCCCAGGAGTTGCGGGAGTTGATCGGAATCTCGCTGCAGGAGACGCGTTTGGGCGAGAAGCTCAGCGTGCGGGAGACGATCGATCTGTTCGCCAGCTTCTATGAGAATCCGCGACGGCCGGAGGAAGTCATAGAAGATATGGCGCTCACAGAAAAGGCAGACGCGTGGGTAGGCAAATTGTCGGGGGGACAAAAGCAGCGGCTGGCGGTGGCGACGGCGCTCGTCGGGAATCCCAAACTGTTGTTCCTGGACGAGCCGACCACGGGACTCGACCCGCAGAGCCGGCGGCAGTTGTGGGACATTATTCGCGCCTTTCAGCAACGCGGCGGAACGGTGCTGTTGACCACGCATTACATGGACGAAGCGGAAAAGTTGTGCGACCGCCTGTCGATTGTCGATCACGGCAAAATCATTGCTTCGGGGACGCCGCGGGAGTTGATCGAGCGAACCTGTGGCGCGCAGATGATCGAGTTCGCTACCAGCAACGGTCACGGGAAGATTGCCAAAGATGAATGGCGCAAGTTGCCGGGCGTGGAGGCGGTGCATCAGGACGACAGCCTGACGGTACTGAATGCGCGCGAGCCACATGCCACGATTCCCGCATTATTGGCGGCCGTTGAAGAGCGCGGGCTGCAACTGGATCACCTGACAACGCGGCAAGCCAGCCTGGAAGATGTGTTCGTGCAACTGACCGGACGACATCTTCGCGAGGAGTAGCGATGAACGCACGTGATACCGCGGAACTAGAAGTGAAAACCGAGAGTACGCTCGGTTCGCCCGCTCCAGGGCGTCGCAATAGCCATTGGGCGGGGTACTTGCATTTACTGGGCGCGCGTCTGAAGGAACTCCGTCGGGAGCCGGAAGTGATCTTCTGGATTTTTGCTTTCCCCATCTTGCTGGCTCTCGGATTAGGAATTGCTTTCCGCAACAAACCAGCCGATGTGAGTCGCGTGGCCATAGTGGCCGGCGATAGCGCCGCGCGCACGGCGGAGATGCTCAAGGCGGGTTTTCATACGGAAGTCTTGCCCCGCGATGAAGCGCTGCAGGCATTTCGATTGGGCAAGTTCGATTTGATGGTGACGCCTCAAGCGGACGGATCGATGCAGTATGAGTACGATCCCGCTCGTCCGGAAAGTGTGTTGGCGAAGGCGCAGGTCAACGACGCGATACAAACCGGTAGCGGGCGTAAAGACCTGGTGCAGACTTCTACGCATGTCTCCAGTGAGCCGGGCGCGCGATATATCGACTTCCTGATTCCGGGGCTATTGGGAATGAACCTGATGGGATCCGGAATGTGGGGCATCGGTTTCGCGCTGGTAGAGATGCGCCAGCGCAAATTGTTGAAACGATTTCTGGCGACGCCGATGCGCCGAGCGGATTTTCTGATGGCGATGGGCAGCAGCCGCATGGTCCTGATGATCATCGAACTCGTGCTGTTGCTGAGCTTTGGCGTGCTGGCGTTCAAGATGCGCGTGCTGGGATCGTGGATTTCGATTTTCCTGATCAGTACCCTTGGCGCATTGACCTTTGCCGCATTGGGGCTGCTCGCTGCGTCTCGTGCCAACAAGATTGAGACCGCCAACGGCATCATCAACATCATCATGTTGCCGATGTGGATTTTCTCGGGCTGCTTCTTCTCCTACGAGCGCTTTCCCGCGATCATTCAACCAGTAATCAGATTGTTACCACTGACCGCACTGAACGATGCGTTGCGGTCCACTATCCTCGAAGGCGGATCTCTATCGGCACAGGGAGGCCGGTTACTGGTGCTGTGCGCTTGGGGTGGGATTTCATTCGTCCTCGCGTTGAAGTGGTTCCGCTGGTCGTAGATGGAATTTGGTAAGTGGAGAATTTCGTAATTTGGGAATTAGAAATCGGCTCTTACTCCATACGTCCACGGATGGTCTTTTGTCCACTCGAGTGCGAGTGGGCTCCACTGGCTTGGGCTCACTAATTCATTGACATCCAGAGCAGGCTCCGTTAACGTTCACGATCAGCGAAAACCAACTACCGTCCTAATGCCGAGGAGCGAACTGAAGTATGGTTTCAGTTCTCGCAAATAAACGATGATCCCTGCTTTGTTGCTGGTTGCGCCTGCACGACTTGTCCACTTGGGCGCGGTGGATGTTGCCATTATCGTTTTCTATTTTGCCCTGGTTCTGGGCATCGGCTTTTACCTCAAGCGACAAGCCAACACCGGCGAAGATTTCTTCATGGCCGGCCGTGAAATGACGGCGTGGATTGCGGGATTGGCATTTCTGTCTGCCAATCTTGGCGCGCTCGAACTCATGGGTTGGGCCGGTTCCGCCTATCAGTACGGCATCTTGGCGATGCATTGGTACTGGATCGGCGCCATTCCGGCAATGTTGTTCCTGGCGCTGGTAATGATGCCGTTCTATTACATCAGCAAGACACACTCGGTGCCGGGATACCTGAAGCTGCGATTCGGAGAGCCGGCGCGCGCGGTCTCGGCAGTTTCTTTCGCCTTCATGACCGTGCTGATGAGTGGCGTGAACATGTACGCCATGGCCAAGGTGCTGCAGATTGTGCTGGGCTGGAACATCCACTTCAGCATATGGGTGGCATCGATCACGGTCGCTATCTACGTGGTGCTTGGCGGACTGCGGTCAGCGATCTTCAACGAAGTTTTGCAATTTGTCCTGATCTGGGCAGGGGCGATGCTGGTTCCAATCCTCGGCCTGATCGAAGCCGGCGGATGGACGAACCTGAAGGCGCAGATCGCGCACAACGCTTCGGCTGAATACACGCACCTCTGGTCCACCCTCGGAAATTTCAACAATAACCCGATGGGAATTAACTGGGTCGGCATCGTCTTCGGGTTGTGTTGCGTGATCTCCGCGGGCTATTGGACGACGGACTTCCTGGTGGTGCAGCGCGTTCTCGCGGCCAAGGACCTGCGCTCGGCGAAGCTGGCTCCGATTATCGGAGCTGCTTTCAAGATGGCAGTGCCGTTTATCGTCATTCTGCCTGGTCTTCTTGGGCTCGCGGTGCTGCGTGATCCGGCAACTGGTTCGATGATCAAGCTGGTTCCCGAAAGCGTGGCGACCACGGCGGCAGGAATCGCACAGGGACTGCACAGCTACAACGACGTGCTTCCGTTGATGCTCGCACGTTACTGCGGACCGGGCTTGCTCGGGCTGGGAATGACGGCGCTGATTGCGGGATTCATGTCCGGCATGGCCGGGAACGTGACTGCGTTCTCCACCGTCTGGACCTACGACATCTATCGCGCGGTGATCAGGAAAGATGCCACTGACCACCATTACCTGAACATGGGACGCTGGAGCACGGTGGTCGGTGTCATCGTCAGCATTGGCACGGCATACCTGGTAATGCGGTCGGCCAGCATTATGGATTATGTGCAGGCGCTGTTCAGCTTCTTCATTGCGCCTCTGTTTGGCACGGTGCTGCTGGGAATGATGTGGAAGCGCGCCACCAATGCGGGCGGCTTCTGGGGTCTGCTATGCGGAACGCTCTCGTCGATCGGAATGTGGCTCTGGGTTTATAGAGACCCGAGCGCGCTGCGCTATATCGCAATGTCGCCTGCAGCGAAGCCAATGGCGGAAAACATGTTCCGCGCACTGTGGTCAGCGCTCATCTGCGTCGTGGTGACCGTCGTTGTCAGTATGATCACGCAGCCGCGCGCGGAAGCGGAGTTGGATGGCCTGGTATACGGAGCAACGGTGATCCCGCACGAAGGAGATATGCCGATGTATCATCGCCCGTGGTTCTGGGCCGCCGTGGTTTCGGTCGTATTCGTGATTTTGAACATCATCTTCTGGTAGGTGCGAAATGCATGACACTCATATATCGATTTGGTTTTTCATCGGCATTTCGTTGCTTGTGAATGGGGTGCTGATTTTCGGCGCGGGAATCTATCAGGTATTCGTGCCTCCGGCGCAACCTACAGTGTTGGCCCAGCTGCATCCGGGGATCTGGTGGGGAGCGTTGATGACCATACTCGGCGCTTTCTATTGCTACAAGTTCTCGCCGTCTAAGACTCAACATTCTTCTCAGCCGAAACTTAAGGACACTGCAGGCGCAGCCACTAGCGTTCGGTAATGGTGCAGGGCACAGGTATCTGCAAGCTGATTCAAGTCACATGTAAGGCGCTGCTCTTCGATATGGATGGAGTTCTGATCGACTCCACCCCGGCGGTGGCGCGCGTATGGCGTCGGTGGTCTCTCGAGCACGGTTTCGAGCCCGAATCGACCATCAGGATGGCGCATGGACGCCCGAGCATTGCCACTTTGCGGGATCTTCTCCCAAACGCAGATCATGAAGCCGAAAATCGCGAAGTAGAGCGGCGCGAGATTGAAGACACCGAAGGCGTGGTCGCGCTGCCCGGATCGCGAGAACTTCTGTCAGCTCTTCCAGATGACCGTTGGGCCGTGGTGACCTCGGCCACGCGACCCCTGGCAGAAGCAAGGTTGCGCGTGGCGGGATTGCCGATCCCGACATTCTTCGTGACCTCGAACGACATTGTGAACGGGAAGCCCCATCCCGAGCCCTACATCAAGGGCGCGGCACTGCTGGGACTCTCTACCACGGATTGCGTGGTGGTGGAAGATGTTCCGGCGGGGATACGTTCCGGCAAAGGCGCGGGAGCAAGGGTGATCGCGTTTACGACTACGGTTGCGCCCGTTGAGCTTAGGGCGGCGGGTGCCGACTGGATTTTGCCGAATTGCAGCGCGATTCGGATTGACCGGACACGGGATGGGTTAGACGTCTCGTTGGAGTTGCTGCCAGACTGAAGCTATCTTCTTCGGGAATCTCAGGCGAGGTCGATTTCTTCCCGCACATAGCTCACGATCGCGCCGCGGATTGTGGCAAGTACTTCGCCACCATCTGCTTCGGCTGTGTCTCCGGAGGCGTGCCCAACGAAAAAACGCTCGCGCAATGCAGCGTAAACGCGCGTCGCCAAAACCAATGAGTTGACGTCAAGTTCCATTGCTCCGCCCTCAATCGCAGCACGGGGTTGATGCATGACGACCCAGCCTTGAAACGCCGCGCGAATACTCATCGCGCCTGCGATGCTTGTCCCTCTACTGTGCCGGCGCCGGTTGTGGCGTTGGCTGTGGCATACCGAAATTCACGTGTGGCGCCTGCCGCGATCCTTCGTCGGCTTTGAAGTACGCATCGTTACGAGTGAATCCACTCATGCCTGCAACGATGCTATTCGGGAACAGTGAGATGTAGGTGTTGTAGTCCTGAACTGTTTCGTTATATCGGCGGCGTTCGACGGCGATTCGGTTCTCGGTTCCTGCGAGTTCGTCCTGCAAGCGCAAGAAGTTTTCGTTGGACTTGAGCTGAGGATAGTTTTCGACAATCACCAGGAGCCGGCCGAGGGCAGAGTCCAACTGACCGTTGGCGGCGATCTTGTCACTTGGGTTCTTCGCATTCAGCAGTTGCGATCGGGCGGCGGCAATGTCACCGAAGACCTTCTGCTCCTGTCCCGCATAACCCTTTACGGTTTCCACCAGGTTGGGGATGAGGTCGGCGCGCCGTTGCAGAACAACGTCTACCTGCGACCAGGCAGCGTTCACGGTTTCGCGTTTGCGAACCATCTCATTGCGGCGGCCTACGTACATGCTGCCGAGAAGAAACGCAATCAAAACCAGTACGATGATTATGACGATGACTCTTTGCATGCGACATCACCTCGAAGTTTCGTTTGCGCAACCTTAGCGCACTCTTTGCCACTGTTCCGTTGGTGCAAGCCGATCGACGCTGTTGATGGCGCCAATGATAGCTAAAACATAAGTTTCGTAGATGCCGATCAGATCGCCGGCGGATTGGTTTTCGTCATTGCTCTCGCGAAGACGCATGACATTTTCTATCGCCACAGGCTCAAAGCCAAAAAGCTGAGCAGCGCGTGGTAGCGCCTCGTGATTGGAAGGCGGCATTTTCGCATCAACGGCAAAGACAGCATGGCGAAGCAAAGTTAGCGCCCCGGAAACTGATTTTGCGAGCACTGCGCGAAGCCGGGCTTCATCCCCGTGCGCAAGAAAATAGTGATTCCGCAATTTCAGCAGCAGCGTTCGGAGTTCGTGTTCCAGTTCGATGCGGTGCAGGTTCAGTGGAACATCAATATCGCGGACTACATCTTCTCCGAATAGAACCTTGTGACTGGTCTTGATGTCCAGGAGTTCGATGGCAAAAACGTCCGAAGAGCTCTGCAATTCCTCGGTGGTGAAGAAAAGCGGAGGATGCTCATGGTGCTCAACCGACCACCACTGTACCGGACCGGCGAGCTTGCCCATCGTTTCGCGGGTCAGCTTTTTCAAAGCGCACAGCAGGTTCACATCAGAATAGGTTTCGTGGAAGCCATTCTTGGCCGCCGAGCCGTATAACACAACGGACTCCAGGTCCGTCCCCGCGGCAAAGCGCAGGCGCTCAACAAATTCATCGAGGAGTTCGCGACGAGTCTTCATGATCTCTTTCCGGCTACCAGCCTCCGCTGGCGCCTCCGCCTCCGCTCATTCCGCCACCGAATCCGCCGAAGCCTCCACCGCCTGAACTGCCGCCAAAGCCGCCTCCGCCGCCCCAACCACCGCCGCCCATGGGTGGGAGCCAGAATATACCCCGGCCGCCTCCGCGACCTCCGCGAATGTTGTTGCGAGACGCACGTGCAAGCAGCCTGAGCACAAGGAAGATGCCGAAGATGACAAGCGGGATAACCCAGAAGGGAATGCCGGAGTCTTCAGGCTGAGCTCGCGGCGATGCCACGCCGTTCAGCGTGACTCCGCGATCGGCAGCGATCATCTGCGCAATCTGATTGACGGCGGTCAAAATGGCGTCGTTGTAGTTGTTCTGCCGCAGGAAGGGAACCATGGAGCGGCCCACGTCGCCGGCGCGGGCGTCGTTAATGACAGGCTCCAGCCCGTAGCCGACTTCTATGCGGTAACGCTTTTCCGGGGGCGCGACCAGGACGAGGACGCCTCGATTTTCCTTTTTGCTGCCGATCCCCAGGTGCTTGTAAAGGTCGACGGCATAGTCCTCGATCGGCTCGCCCTCGAGCGACTTCACTGTAACTACACCGATCTGCGCGTCGGTCTTCTGCTCGACCTCGTAAGCCAGGGCTTCCAGCTTCTGTTTTGTCGCCGGATCGATGACTCCGGCAAGATCCGTGACATAGCCTTGGGGGTGAATGTCGCCAATCTTCTCCGCGCGACCGGCGGCCGCGAGCAAGACGACGACAACGACAGCTATGCCGATGGAATGATGTCGACGCAAATAAATCCCCACTGCTAACGTACCTGCGGGGAGAGGTCGAGTCAAGAAACGGCAATTTAGGATTGCCTGGAGGCAATGAGGTAATTCCATTAAATCCAGCAGGATACAACCCTGAAAGCAGCAGCTCGCATCCAACAGGTGTCATTAATCGGGACACGATATTGTAGCGGCAAATTTCTGTCTGCGGCGGCAACTGATGCCCAGCACGGCAGGACAGCCGGTTACTTTACAGCAGCGATAGCGAATAGCAAGACGATAGCAAATAGATTCATTACGCAAGCTGGGCGCGGATGGGGCGAGAGGAAGAAGTCAGGGCGCAGGTGGACCAATTTATCCTGGATGAGATCGACAGCGTCCCTCATCTGGAAGCACTGCTGCTTATCTGGAACCGGCGGCCAAAGCGATGGCCCGCGGAAGAAATGGCTAGAGAACTTTACGTGCAGCCGGAGCGTGCGGCAAAAATCCTACAGGACCTGTCAAACCGGTCTTTAATTTCCGTAACCCAGGACGGAAATCTAGTCCTTTTTTTCCACCAGACAAAATCAATTGAACGCGACGAGTTGCTAGACGCAGTCGACAGAATCTATCGCGCGGAAGTGGTGCGCGTGTCCACGATGATTCATGCGAAGGCCGCCCCTGCGGTGCGTGACTTTGCGCGCGCCTTCCGTTTTACGAAGGAGCGAGAGTAATGCTGGCAGAAGCTGTCTACGTGGTTGGCGCATTGGTGACGTTGCTCTGTGGCGTACTGCTGATGCGAGGATACGTGCAGGTACGGCGCCGGCTGCTGCTTTGGAGTGCCTTGTGCTTTTTCGGTTTGTCCCTATCCAACGCGCTGGTATTTGTTGACCTGGTGATCTTTCCCCAATTCGACCTCTACCGATGGCGGCTGATTACGGCGGCAATCGCGATGGGGCTTCTGCTTTATGGGCTGATTTGGGAAGGTGAGAATTGAGACTGGAACCGTTCTTGCTTGGCGTAATCGCCACCAGTTCCATTACCGCTGCCATCTTCTTCCTCAAATTCTGGAGGCGTACTCACGACTCCTTATTTCTGGCGTTTGCGGTGGCCTTTCTGATTGAGGGTGTGAATCGAATTGCAGTCCTGGAGGTAGAGCGACCGAACGAAGGCAGTCCTTGGACGTATGTCGTGCGCCTGATCGCGTTTCTCATTATCCTTGCGGGAATTCTTTACAAGAACTACGGCAGCGATGCTTGAGGTGAGCTGTCACGGGTCCTGCCAAGTTTGGGTTAGGGCCGTAACTGTAATTCTGGACGGAGCTCGTCAATTCCGGTTATCGTAGCGCTAAATGGGGATGTGGGGCAGGCAAACCTAAGTACAACCTGGTTTTGCAAAGCTGCATCAAAGTTGCGGTTATCTAAGCTCATCCGTAAAGCGATTTGTGTAAGTGCGCCTGGAAGAGTGTGTTCGCCGGGTTGTGTATTCAGCAAGAATGCCAGCGGAGTCGGGTTGAGGAGAAAGACTTTGCGCCCATTCAGGAGAGCAGGATGAAGAAATCAGCTCGAAACATGAGCGTGGAGAGCCCGACAAACACTGCACACGCGGGCGGGAATGGAACTGCCCTCGCAGTGGCTCCCGAGTCCATGCCGGTGGACCTTGCCGCCATTCTGGCGGGCCTGCAGACGATGCGGAATGGCGATTTCTCCGTCAGGCTGCCGGGCTCCTGGACCGGGCTAGGTGGCAAGATCGCGGACACGTTCAACGAGATCGTTGCCGCGAATCAGCAGATGGCGCAGGAACTGCGCCGCGTCGGACAAACTGTAGGCAAGGAAGGTAAGACCCGCGAGCGCATTCGTTTTCACCAGCCGCGAGGCGCCTGGGGCGACATGGAAATTTCGGTCAATACCCTGATCGAAGATCTGCTCCGCCCAACGACGGAAGTAACCCGCGCCATCGGCGCCGTGGCCCAAGGAAATCTGACACAAACCGTGCTTCTGGAAGTGGACGGGCGTCCGCTGGAAGGCGAGTTCCTGCGCTCGGCGAACATCGTGAACACGATGATTCAGCAGCTGGGTGTTTTCACCCAGGAAGTGACGCGCGTGGCGCGCGAAGTGGGTACCGACGGAAAGTTGGGCGGCCAGGCAGTGGTGCCCGGGGTTGCGGGCACATGGAAGGATCTGACGGACTCCGTGAACCTGATGGCCAGTAACCTGACGGGCCAGGTGCGAAACATCGCCGAGGTGGCAACGGCCGTAGCCAGCGGCGACTTGTCGCGCAAGATCACGGTCGATGTCCGCGGTGAAATCCTGCAGCTGAAAGAAGCCATCAACACGATGGTGGACCAGTTGCGATCCTTCGCTTCCGAAGTGACACGCGTGGCTCGCGAAGTAGGTACGGACGGAAAGCTCGGCGGACAGGCAGTAGTGCCGGGCGTGGCTGGAACCTGGAAAGACTTGACGGACTCAGTGAACGCAATGGCCGGAAACCTGACGGCTCAGGTCCGAAATATTGCGGAAGTAACGACAGCCGTGGCCCGCGGCGACTTGTCACGCAAGATCACAGTCGATGTGAAGGGCGAGATTCTCGAATTGAAGGACACCATCAACACGATGGTGGATCAGTTGAATGCGTTTGCAGGCGAAGTTACGCGCGTGGCGCGCGAAGTCGGTACGGAAGGAAAACTCGGCGGGCAGGCGCAAGTGCCCGGCGTCGGCGGCACGTGGAAAGATCTCACTGATAACGTGAACTTCATGGCCAGCAACCTGACTGGCCAGGTTCGAAACATCGCTGAAGTGGCAACGGCCATCGCCAATGGCGATTTGTCGCGCAAGATCACGGTAGACGTCCGCGGTGAAATCCTGCAGCTGAAAGAAACGCTGAACACGATGGTGGACCAGTTGAACAGGTTCGCCGGCGAAGTAACGCGCGTGGCTCGCGAAGTCGGTACGGAAGGCCGTCTGGGTGGTCAGGCAAACGTGCCTGGCGTTGCGGGTACGTGGAAGGATTTGACCGACTCCGTGAACTCCATGGCCGGCAACCTCACGGCTCAGGTTCGAAACATCGCAGAAGTTACGACCGCCGTCGCTCGCGGCGACTTGTCGCGCAAGATCACGGTCGACGTGAAGGGCGAAATTCTCGAGTTGAAGAACACCATCAACACGATGGTGGATCAGTTGAATGCGTTCGCCGGCGAAGTAACCCGCGTGGCGCGCGAGGTGGGCACGGAAGGAAAGCTGGGTGGACAGGCGGAAGTGCCGGGCGTTGCCGGAACGTGGAAGGATCTCACCGATAACGTGAACTTCATGGCCAGCAACTTGACCGCCCAAGTTCGGAACATCGCCGAAGTAGCAACGGCTGTGGCTCGCGGTGACCTGTCGCGCAAGATCACCGTCGACGTGAAGGGCGAAATTCTTGAACTTAAAGACACGCTCAACACGATGGTGGACCAGTTGCGTTCATTCGCTTCCGAAGTAACGCGCGTTGCGCGCGAAGTGGGAACGGATGGGAAGCTTGGCGGCCAGGCGCAGGTGATCGGCGTCGGCGGCACGTGGAAGGATCTCACCGATAACGTGAACTTCATGGCCAGCAACCTGACTGGCCAGGTGCGAAACATCGCGGAAGTGTCGACGGCGATCGCGAACGGCGATCTTTCCAAGAAGATCACGGTAAACGTCAGCGGCGAAATTCTGCTGCTGAAAGAAACCATCAATACGATGGTGGATCAGCTGAACGCATTCGCCGGCGAAGTAACGCGCGTGGCTCGCGAAGTCGGAACCGAAGGCCGTTTGGGTGGTCAGGCCAACGTCCCCGGTGTTGCTGGAACGTGGAAGGACTTGACCGACTCGGTGAACTCGATGGCCGGAAACCTCACGGCCCAGGTTCGAAACATCGCGGAAGTAACCACAGCCGTGGCTCGGGGCGATTTATCGCGCAAGATCACGGTGGACGTGAAGGGCGAAATTCTAGAGCTGAAGAACACCATGAACACCATGGTGGATCAGCTCAACGCCTTCGCGGGCGAAGTGACGCGCGTGGCGCGCGAAGTCGGAACAGATGGAAAGCTTGGCGGTCAGGCGCAGGTGCCTGGCGTCGGTGGCACGTGGAAGGACTTGACCGACTCGGTCAACTCCATGGCCAGCAATCTCACTGGCCAGGTGCGCAACATCGCGGAGGTGGCGACCGCCATCGCGAGCGGCGACTTATCGAAGAAGATCACCGTAGACGTTCGCGGCGAAATCCTGCAGCTGAAAGAAACGCTCAACACGATGGTCGAACAGCTGCGATCGTTCGCCGCTGAAGTGACGCGCGTGGCTCGCGAAGTCGGTTCAGATGGGCGCTTGGGTGGCCAGGCCAACGTGCCCGGTGTCGCCGGAACGTGGAAGGATCTGACGGACTCGGTCAACGCCATGGCCGGTAATCTGACGGCCCAGGTCCGAAACATCGCCGAAGTGACGACCGCCGTGGCCCGCGGCGACCTCTCGCGCAAGATCACGGTCGATGTGAAAGGCGAAATTCTCGAGCTGAAGAACACTATCAACACGATGGTGGACCAACTCAACGCCTTCGCTGCCGAAGTTACACGCGTGGCGCGCGAAGTGGGTACGGAAGGAAAGCTGGGTGGTCAGGCGCAGGTGCCTGGCGTGGCCGGTACGTGGAAGGATCTCACCGACAACGTCAACGTGATGGCGGCCAACCTTACCGAACAGGTACGCGGCATTGTGAAGGTGGTAACCGCCGTCGCGAACGGCGTGCTGACGCAGAAGCTGACGGTGAACGCCAAGGGCGAAGTCGCGGCTCTGGCAGAGACCATCAACAATATGACAGACACGCTGGCGACGTTCGCCGACCAGGTGACGACGGTCGCTCGCGAAGTCGGCGTAGAAGGACGTTTGGGCGGTCAGGCTAACGTGCCCGGCGCGGCCGGTACTTGGAAGGACTTGACCGGAAACGTGAACCTGCTGGCTGATAACCTCACCAACCAGGTGCGCGCGATCGCCGAGGTGGCAACGGCCGTGACCAAGGGCGACCTGACGCGGTCGATTCAGGTGGAAGCCAGCGGCGAAGTGGCCGAACTTAAAGACAACATCAACACGATGATCAACAACCTGCGTCTGACGACAGAACGTAACACAGAGCAGGATTGGTTGAAGACGAATCTGGCGCGGTTCACGGGCATGCTGCAAGGTCAACGCGACCTGACCACAGTGGGCCGGATGTTGTTGTCGGAACTGGCGCCGCTGGTAAATGCGCAACAAGGCGTGATCTACCAGATGCAGACCGAGGAAGACGGCAATCTCGCATTGTTATCGGCGTTCGCAGACGACGTGCACGAGGGGCATCCCGAGATGCTTGAGGTGGGCGAGGGGCTCGTAGGACAGTGCGCCGTAGAAAAGCGCCGCATGCTAATCAGCGAGTTGCCTTCGAGCACGGTGCCGATCCGTTCGGGATTGTTTAAGGCTGTCCCGCAGAATGTTTTGGTGTTGCCGGTACTTTATGAAGATCGTGTGAAGGCCGTGATCGAGCTGGCATCGCTCAACGCGTTCACGCTTTCGCACCTATCGTTCCTGGAACAATTAACGGCCAGCATCGGCATCGTGCTGAACAGCATTGAAGCCACGATGCAGACGGAAGCGCTGTTGAAGCAATCGCAACAGCTCGCCGCCGAATTGCAGACCCAGCAGAAAGAGTTGCAACAGACGAACGAGCAGCTGGCGCAGAAGGCGCAACAGCTCGCCGAACAGAACGTAGAAGTGGAACGGAAGAACCAGGAAATCGAGCAGGCCCGGCGCGCGCTGGAAGAGAAGGCGAAAGAGCTGGCGCTCACTTCAAAGTACAAGTCGGAATTCCTGGCGAACATGTCGCACGAGCTGCGTACTCCGCTCAACAGCATTCTGGTGCTCGGCCAGCAGCTCAGCGAAAACCCGGACGGAAATTTGACGGACAAGCAGGTGGAGTTCTCACGCACAATTCATGGCGCCGGGACCGACCTGCTGAACCTGATCAGCGACATTCTCGATCTGTCGAAGATCGAGTCGGGTACGGTCTCGGTGGAAGCCGAAGAAGTATCGTTCGCCAATCTGCTCGAGATGGTGGCGCGGCCGTTCCGGCACGAGGCGGAGAATCGGCGCCTTGTATTCGACGTTCACTCCGATACGAACCTCACGCGCAGCCTGGTCACAGACTCGAAACGTCTGCAACAGGTACTCAAAAATCTCTTGTCGAACGCGTTCAAGTTCACGGAGCAAGGTGGAGTGCGACTGTCCGTTTCGGTCGCCGGAAACGGGTGGAGCAAGGATCATCCAATCCTGAATGGTGCAGCGTCGGTAATTGCGTTCGAGGTCGCCGACACGGGCATTGGAATCCCCTTCGACAAGCAACGCATCATCTTTGAAGCGTTCCAACAAGCAGATGCGGGTACGAGCCGCAAGTACGGCGGGACTGGACTGGGCCTGGCGATCAGCCGCGAGTTGGCCAGCTTGCTTGGTGGCGAAATCCAATTGCGCAGCGCTCCAGGTAAGGGCAGCACCTTCACGCTGTATCTGCCGCAAACCTATGTGGGACCAACCACCTCGGCAATCACTATTATTCAGGGTGACGGATCGACGGCAGCGATGCCGATGCAGTTGAAGACGGTGAGCATCGCGGAACATGCGGAAGAACGAATCCAGGACGACCGCGAGAATCTCGATCCCGGGGATGCCGTTTTGTTGATAGTAGAAGACGACCCGCACTATGCGCGTGTGCTGGTGGATCTTTCTCGCGATAAGGGATTCAAGGTGCTGGTGGCGATGCGTGGTGCGGAGGCACTAGCGCTTGCCAAGGAGCACAAACCAACGGCGGTATCGCTGGACATTTTCCTGCCCGACATGCTCGGGTGGACTGTACTCAACCATATGAAGCAAGACCCGGAAACGCGTCACATCCCGGTGCAGGTATTAACCCTGGATGAAGATCGACGGCACGGGCTCGCGCGTGGAGCCTTCGCGTTCGTTACTAAGCCGACCACTCCGGAAGGCCTGGAAATATCTCTGGGTCGCCTAAAGGACTACGCGACCCCACGCCGCAAGCGTTTGTTAATAGTGGAAGACAACCCGGCGGAGCAGTTCAGCATTCGAGAGTTGCTGGGGCACGATGACATAGATATGACTGCCGTCTCGAGCGGCGCCGAAGCTCTGGACGCTGTCACCGAAGGCGCCTTCGATTGCGTAGTGCTCGATCTTCGCTTGCCCGATATGTCTGGATTCGACGTCCTTGAGCAACTGCGCGATTCGCAGTCGCTCAGCGACTTGCCCGTGGTTGTCTTTACCGGCAAAGAGCTTTCACCGGAAGAAGATTCACGGCTGCGTGCTTTGGCTCGAAGCGTGGTGGTGAAGGGAGTGGAATCGCCGGAGCGTTTGCTGGATGAGACCGCACTGTTCCTGCATCGCGTGGTGAGCAATCTTCCAGCAGAGAAGCAGCGGATGCTCGAGCGGTTGCACCGATCCGACGATGCGCTGGTCGGACGCAAAGTACTGGTGGTTGACGATGACGTGCGCAACATCTTCGCCTTGAGCAGCGTTCTGGAGCGCCGGGGAATGACCGTTCTGACTGCGGGCACCGGGCGCGAGGCGATTGCAACGCTGGAGACAACGCCGGATGTCTCGATTGTGCTGATGGACATCATGATGCCGGAAATGGATGGATACGAGACAATGCAGGTGATCCGTCAGAATCAGCTCTTCCGGCGGCTGCCCATCATTGCGTTGACAGCGAAGGCGATGAAAGGCGACCGGGAGAAGTGCCTGGAGGCAGGCGCCTCTGAGTATCTGGCAAAACCAGTGAATACCGAGCAGCTTCTCTCTGCGTTGCGCATGTGGCTGCATCGTTAAAGAAGAAAGAGCGGAGTACGCGGCGAACAGGTGAGCCAAGATAACGTGATGACGCAGGATCGAGTCAACATACTGATGGTCGACGACCAGGCTGGGAAATTGCTCAGCTATGAGGCGATTCTCAGCGAACTGGGCGAGAACCTGATCAAGGCCAGTTCGGGGCGGGAAGCGCTCGAACATCTGCTGAAGACAGATGTGGCCGTGGTTCTGATGGACGTCAGTATGCCGGAGATCGACGGATTCCAACTGGCGGACATGATCCGGCAGCATCCGCGATTTCAGAAGACTGCGATCATCTTTATTTCTGCGGTGCACCTGACGGATGTGGATCGGCTGAAAGGATATGAGCGCGGCGCCGTTGATTACATTTCCGTCCCCGTTATCCCCGACCTTCTGCGAGCGAAGGTAAGCATCTTCTCGGAGTTGCACCGCAAACGCAGACAGCTGGAACAGTTGAATCAGCAACTGGAACAACGCGTCGAAGAGCGTACGCGGGAACTGCAGGAAAGCGAATCGCAGGTCAGGAGTCTGAATCGTGAGTTGAGGCAGCGGGTAGCGGAGTTAGAGACGATCATGCGCGTCCTGCCTGTTGGAGTTGGAGTCGCACACGATCGCGACTGCGATGTGATCATCCCGAATGACGTCCTTTCGGAAATGCTCGGGATGGAACTCGGTGAGAACATTTCCCACAACAGCGGAAACGGGCATCTGCTTGGTTTCGACATTTTCAGGGAAGAAAAGCAGCTCCGACCTGTAGAGTTGCCGATGCAGCGCGCAGCCGCTACCGGAACCGCAGTCAACGGGGATGAACTGGAGATACGCTATCGCGATGGACGAACCTCCCACATAGTGGTGAGCGCGAACCCGCTGTTCGACGACGAAGGGAATGTGCGCGGTTCGGTTGGGGCACATATCGATGTGACGGAGCGGAAGCAGATGGAACGCACCTTGCGCGAGCGTGCCGAACTGCTGGAACTCGCGTCAGAAGCGATCATCGTTTGTGACAACCAGTGGACGATCCGATTCTGGAATTCCGGGGCCGAGGCAGTTTATGGATGGAAACGAGAAGAGGCCATCGGACAGAACATTCGAGAATTGCTGAAGACAAGCTGGCCCATTCCGGTCGAAAAAGTGGAAGCGGCTCTGGCGACGCAGGGGCGATGGGACGGTACCATCATTCACCGCACAAAAGACGGCAGAGAGATTGTCGTTGCCAGCCGCCAGGCCGCCAAGCGCGACGGCGATCATGGAGTGCTGGAGATCAACCGCGACATCACGGCGCAATTTCACGCGGAGGAAGCTCTGCGTAAAACCGAGCGGCTGGCTGCGATGGGACGTGTCGCCGGCATCATCGCGCACGAAATCAATAATCCGCTGGAAGCGATTACAAACACGTTCTACCTTTTGCGCGATCACCCTTCTTTGAACGAGGAAGCGCGATATTACGCTCAGCTCGGCGAACAGGAGCTGCAAAGAGTCACCCACATCGCGAGACAGACACTCAGCTTCTATCGCGAATCGCAACGTGCAATTCCAGTCTCAATTCCGGAGGTTCTGGATGACGTGCTTGAGCTACAGGCGAGGCAATTACAGATAAACGGTATATCGCTCAAGAAACGCTATAGTGCTAGCGGCATGGTGCAAGGATTCCCGGTGGAGTTGAAGCAAGTATTCCTGAACCTCGTGGGCAATGCGATTCAAGCAATGCCGGAGGGCGGGCGGCTCGGAATTTCGGTCTCGGAAGTCGCGGATGCTGGACAGAATCGACGCGTGAAGGTGATGATCTGCGATACCGGTAAGGGCATCCAGCCGGATGATGCGAAACGCCTGTTCGAACCGTTTTTCACCACCAAATCCACCAAGGGGACCGGGCTCGGGTTGTGGATCAGCAAGGGAATCGTACAAAAGTACGAGGGGAACATTCGTTTCCGCAGCATGCGCGTGAGCGCAGGAAACGTGACGTGTTTCGTCGTGACCTTGCCAGCATTGGCGTTGTCGCAGAAGCAGGAACTGGTTCGTTATACCAGCTTGAGTTTGTAGCCGGAAGGCAAGGAGGAACATGGCGGCTGAACGCAAAACCGTGATCCTTTGCGTCGATGATGAGAGAAATCCGCTGACTCTGCGCAAGCTGGTTCTTGAACGCTTCGGCTATCAGGTACTGACGGCATCGTCGGCCGAAGAGGCCATGGGGTTGCTGGCAGTCAACCATGTCGATCTAGTTGTCTCGGATTATCTGATGCCCGGTGTGGTGGGAACAGAACTGGCGAAGCAGATCAAGAAAAGCTATCCGCGGATTCCTTTTGTTCTTCTCTCGGGCGTAAACGATATACCGGATGACGCGAGTTGTGCCGACCTGTTCATTAGCAAGGTCGAAGGACCTGCCACGATGTGCACGAAGATTGCGGCGATACTGTCGAACGAGGTTCGAACCGCCAATTAGTCCCGCCCAGCCTTGTCACTATTCTGTCAGCACCGTGTAAAAAGGTTACCCCTACGAGAGCACAGAGAAACTAAACAGGATATTTGTGGTCTGCACCGCTACCTTGGTTATCATTGTTCTCTTTTAGCGAGGTGCCTCTATGCGGCTGTGGTCCAGAGCTGGAGTCCGTTGGTTTGTTACGGCGCTGTCGGCTTTCTGTCCGATAGCCGTTTTCTGCCAGACTGCTGATCCCGCACAGCAGCAGTCGGAGATCTTGGAGCAGCTTCGTAATCTTAGCGTATCGCTGGAGAAGACTCAGCAGCAACTGTCAGAATCGCAGGCAGAGATACGTCAACTCAGGGCGAAAATTGATGCAATGGAAACCCGTCAGGAGACGAGTTTGGCTGCGACCTCCGCGTCAGCGGAGCCTGCTGTGACGCAGGAAAGCGAAAGCGCAGCGCCTCTGATTGCACCTGCGAAGGCGAATATTTCGCAGGACGATTGGGAAGTCATGAACGAGCGCGTTGCCGAGTTGCAGCAGACAAAAGTGGAAAGCGCCTCGAAGTTTCGCGTCAAGCTCTCTGGATTAGTTCTGGCAACGGCGCTGACGTCTGCCGGTCGAGCAGCACAAACCGATATTCCAGAGATCGCACTCCCTGGGGGGGCGGGGATTCCCGCTGGCTATTCGACCGGATCCCTTCGGCAGTCGATTGTGGGCGTGAGCGGATATGGTCCAGATTGGCTGGGAGCCCACACTTCAGGCGACCTTCAGATGGACTTCTTCGGAGGCCTGGAAAATACTTACTACGGCGCGGCAAGCGGGATCGCCCGACTCAGGATCGCGCGTCTCCGCCTCGACTGGAAGAATACGTCGATCATAGGTGGACTGGACACACCTCTGTTTTCACCCTTATCACCGACGTCTTACTTGACCGTGGCGGAACCGGCTCTATCCGCCGCGGGAAATATGTGGACGTGGACCCCGCAAGTGCGTGTGGAACACCGATTTGAATTCGAGCCTGCACAAGTGAAGATAGAGGCGGGATTCCTCGATCCAATCAGTGTGAGTTCCGTCGCCAACAATTACTTGCGGCTTCCCACACCGGGCGAAAGTTCGCGACAACCTGCATACTCTGTGCGACTCTCTGCAGGAAAGAAGAACGAAGATCGACCCCTCGAAATCGGCGTAGGTGGGTTTTATAGTCCGCAGGAATTCCTCTACGGATACAAGGTTCACAGCTGGACATCAACGCTCGACTGGCAGATTGGATTGATTCGTAAGCTGGAACTCTCCGGAGAGTTTTTTACCGGAAAAGGCATGGAAGGCTTTGGCGGCGTATCGCTCGGAGTGATACCACCGGCAAACTACTACAATTACATCTACGTGACCTTGCCGGAACTGGATCTATTAACCGGAATAGGCGGCTGGGGACAATTGAAGTATCGGGTGAACACGCGGAACGAAGTGAATGTTGCAGGGGGATATGGCGGCTTGAATAGCACTGGCCTGAGAGGGCTAGCGCTGACGAGTGTGGATTTCGCCACGATCCCCGCCCGGAATCAGACGTTCCTGGCAAACTACATTTTGCGCCCGAGGTCAGATTTGCTGTTCTCCGTAGAGTACCGGCATCTGCGAACCTTCAACGTGAACGGCGCTCCTGACGAAGCCGATGTGGTTGGATTAGCGGCAGGATTTCAATTCTGATGAACCGATCGATACAGGGGTGGGTACTCATATTCGCTGCCACCGTGCTGCTAGCAGGGCAAACCGGCGCTGCGCAGGTGAACGGCCAGGTTACCGCTGAAGTGAACCTGCTGCAGGCCGACCACTCTAGCCGGCCCTTCGCGGACAGGGCGCGGGTGGTGGTTTGGCTATCGTCGATCGACGATCCTATGACTCGGGTGGAGGGCGACCGGAACACCCATCGTTATCAGATGGTCCAGCGCAACAAACATTTCGAGCCTACGCTTTTGGTCGTACCGGTTGGAGCGTTTGTCGATTTTCCTAACAAAGACCCGTGGTTTCACAATGTCTTCTCGCTTTATCAGGGCAAACGATTCGATCTAGGGCTCTACCAGGCGGGTACGGTGCACTCGGTGCGGTTCGACAAACCTGGAGCCTCCTACATTTTCTGCAACATACATCCCCAGATGAGCGCGGTTGTCCTCGCGATCGACTCAACGTATTTCGGCATTTCTGATGCTGCCGGGCGGGTCTCCTTGGGCGAAGTTCCTCCCGGACGCTATCGTCTCCACGTGTGGTACCAGGGGTCTTCGCAGAAAGTGCTCGACGCACTCCAGCGAGAGATAACGGTCAGCGCCGGTAAACGCGATCTCGGAACACTGCAAGTGCTGGCGAACGCCCCGACCCAAGTGGCGCATAAAAACAAGTACGGGAAGGACTACGATCGCGAAGACACGAATCCAACATACTGACCCGGGAATCCGGTAGGGCATCAAATGTCACTAAATTGTCTGGTAACTGTTAAAAGTTCCCTAAGTGTTTATCAAGTCGTCAGGCTTTGATATACACAGGCCGGAGAGGACCTTCAGGTGCACGGAATGGAAACCGTTCTTATCGTGGAAGACAGCAGCGCCATGCAGAAAGCGCTGCAGCGATTATTTGAGGCCGATTCGCTTGCCGTACAACTCGCGTCCGACGGCTTAGCTGGCCTGGAAAGCTTCCGGAAGCAGACGCCTACCGCCGTAGTGCTGGATTTGAAGCTGCCCGGTATGTCTGGAAAGGAACTTTGCCGCGAATTCAAGGCGCTCGCGCCCGCTGTGCCAATCGTGGTGTTGAGCGCGAACAGTGAAATCGAGGACAAAGTGCTGCTGCTTGAACTAGGGGCTGATGATTACGTGACCAAGCCCTTCAGTCCCAAGGAATTGCTGGCGAGAGTGCGACGCACGATGCGGCGTGGAACTCCAACTGCGCTTGCCTCGGAAGTAGCCAGGAACGAGAGAGGGCACGAGATCCTTTCATTCGGTAATGTGCAAGTGGACTTTACAAGCATGGAAGCCACGCGTGAGGGCACCCTGGTGCAGATGACGGCGCAGGAATTCAAGGTTTTGCGATTCCTTTCGCGTTTTCCCGGACACGTGATTTCTCGAGAAGATCTGCTGAATGAGGTGTGGGGATACCAGAACTATCCGTCAACGCGGACCGTCGACAACCACATCTTGCGCTTGCGTCAGAAATTGGAGCCAGATCCGGCAAATCCAAAATACTTCCTGACCGTGCACGGTGCTGGATACAAATTCGTTCCGGAAGGAACAGTGTCTCGGGCCAGCGCATAGCGGCATCCGGCGATTTGATGACACGCCTACGGCTAAGAACACAGCTACTGATCGCAACGCTTCTCGTCACCCCGGCGCTTACCGGCGCCAGCCTGCTCATTCTGCGGCACATGGTGCGGGCAGAGGTGCGAACGCAGGTTACTGAAGGCAGCGACGCGTCGGTGCGCGCATTTGAGAGCATGCAAAGGCAACGCGACCTGCAGCTGTCGCGGACGGCCGCGATGTTGGCGGAATTGCCGACCGTAAAAGCGCTCATGACTACCGAGCATGCGCTTACCATTCAGGACGGATCGAAACCTTACTGGAGACTGGCCGGCAGCGACCTGTTTGCGCTGATGTCGTCCGACAGCCGCGTTAAAGCGGTGCACATGTCCAAAGACGGCTGGACACCGGAGGTTGTGGAACGTCATTTCCAGGAATCGCTAAGCCGCGGCGAGGAGTCCGGCTGGTGGTACGACGACGGACATCTCTATCGCGTATGTCTTCGCCCGATCCTTGCGGGACAGGACAACCAGGAACTGGGTGTCCTGGCAATTGGGTACGAAGTAAGTGATTCAATCGCTCATGAGCTTGGCAATGTATCTCGCAGCGACATAGCTCTCACTACGGGAAGCAAGGTCATAGCCAGCACGCTTCCTGATCTGGAAGAACGAGCGCTTGAAACGGAAAATTCCACTGAAGTGCCGCGCGAAAGCAATACAACTTGGCAGCTCGCGCTTGGCCCGCAACGCTACCAGGCTTCATCGGTGCTGTTACAGGCGAACCTGCCCATGCCGGTACGTTGTTATGTACTGATGCCGCTGCAGAATAGCGAAGCATTTCTCCAGAGACTCAACCGCATTCTTCTAATCCTCGGGTTGGCTGCAGTAGCGGTGAGTATCCTGCTGGTCCTGTATATCTCGCAGACCGTCACTCGTCCTTTGGAAAGCTTGGTGGCGGCGGTGCGCGCGCTTGCCGGAGGCAATTACACCTATTCAATCTCTCCCAAAGGCACGACGGAAGTTGCGCAGTTAGGCGCGGCTTTTGCGGGGATGCGGCAACAATTGCTGGAATCGCAACAGCATCGCATCCAGGCGGAACGAATGGCCGCGTTGAGCCGGACCGCAAGCTCTATTTCTCATGATCTGCGTCATTACCTGGCGGCGTTGCTCGCAAATGCGGAATTCTTGTACGAAGCCGAATCGCTCCACCTCGATAGAGAGGACGTTTACCGCGAAATCAAAATCGCTTCCGATCAGATGACCGAGTTGATCGACTCTTTTCGCGAACTGGCCAACGATCGTGCGGCCATTATGCCCACGCCGGCGAGCATGGAAGAGACGATAAAAAGGGCGCTAGAGGCAGTGCGATCGCGCCATCCTTTCCGCGAGCGTTCCGTGCAGATCATTACGCGTGGCACGATGAATGGCGAGTTCGATGCACGCAAGCTGGAGCGAGTCTTCTTCAATTTAATCCTGAACGCGTGCGAAGCCACCAGTTCCCACGGTCGGATTACGATCGAGATTATTTCGGATGACAAGCAGTTTGAAGTTCGGGTATCTGATGATGGTCCAGGCATCCCGGCCGCTATCCGCAATACACTCTTCGAACCCTTTGTGAGCGCTGCTAAAGCCAACGGCACGGGACTGGGACTGGCGATCGTAAGCAAGATCATTCACGATCATGACGGAACAGTCGAAGTGGAGCGAACTTCCGAATTGGGGACAGTGATGATGATTCGATTGCCACGTATTCGCCCGAAGAGCTCTGTGGAGGGCGTGGCGTCAGCTCTCGTGTAGGGCCGCCATAAAGTAGACCGGGGATTCTTGTCCCAGCTAAATGAGCGAATAGCCGGCAACCTGAATCCCCGATTCTCCCGCTTTGAAGGATATCCTTCCATACTCCGATACCTCGAATGTCACCAGAATGTATACGTTCTGCACTTTCCGGCGGCGAGTGACTCGCGCTGAAGTCTACGCGTATTGCGGTTTGAATCGTCCGATCGTAAAGAGAGCATATCGCCAACGAAGATTGTGGAAAGCATATTCGACGTTCCGCGAGATGTGAAAAGAGACGCGCTGAAAGAAAATCCTGGCTTGCCTTTTACGCCAATCGCCAAAGCTTTCGTCCTGCGCGCGAGACTCCAGGCTGACTGAAGGCGTTCGGCGGGGAATCAGCAGCCTGGCGTGCTGCTTTCGCCAGTTCTCTGGGTCGGGCACAAAGTGCTCATGGACTAGTAGATTCAGCTTGCTTCCCTCCATGTCGGACGCGGCCCATCGGCATCCGAATAGTTCCACCCACAAGGCAAGGTGCGGCGGAAGATCGCCGACGAAGGCTTCCTCAAGCGCACCGGGAATCGGCATTGCCAGCAGCTGTTGGCAGAGTAGCAGTATGAATCCGCAGGCATGAGCCGTTTTTGCGGAGTGAATGCGGTTACTCGCCCTGTACCAGAAGTCCTGGTCTTCAAATCGATTGCGGATAAAATAGGCGATCTCGAGCAGCCAGGAAGACCGTATCCATCCTTTAAGAAAGTGACGGAACGCGTGCAAGAGCAGTCCGAGAAATACATCTTCTTCCGCGAGTACTGGGAAGGTGAGGTCCCGTAGTCGTTTCCGGCTGCGATGGGCGAGTGGATCCCACTCGAAGTCAAGCGCAACCTGGAATCTCGTTTCCCAGAAATGCCGGTGGAGTTCAATTCGACTCGCGCTCTGGAGCGCGTAAATATCCGTCATGCCGGCAAACGGGCGCCCAAGTTGTCGAACGAATTTCATCTCCCCGCTGGGATCATCCGACTCATGGCTGTAGCCGAGAGCAGCAAGGATTCTGCGCGAATTCCCAATCGAGGCCGCATCGATCTGCAGATCGATATCGGTCTGGTGACGAAGACAAATCGCCGGTGCGTAATCGGGGATAAGTGAGAAGCCTTTCATGACGGCATAGTTCACGTCAGCGCGTTCGAAGGCCGTAATCACTCGAGTGAACTCCTGAAACATATCCTCAGCCCGCGCTTGATTTCGCTGAAACCGCTGATCAAGCTCATCCTGAAGTTGCGCCGCGAGCCGGGAGTACAGGTTGTGCTCAACCAGGTGGTTCAGCAGGTAGATGGCAAGTCCCGTTTGATCCAGATGGAGCAAAAGCCGCCTCAGATCACGCGATCGCAATGCAGCAAATCGTGCTACAGCCTCTGGTTTTGGAGGGTTGTGAAGACACTGAAATACCATGTCGGCAATTGTTCTGCGAGTCATGCTCTATTTCCCCCGCACAGCGAACCGAGACTCGAGGTATAGGTGGCACACAAACTCAGCGACGAGAGTAGAGGGAATATGTGGCGCACCATAACCGCCTGAGTAACCTCGAGGCCCAGAAAACCGAACGCCTCTTTGAATTCGCTGTCCACCGAAAACGATGTGCCACAGCCGAGCGACACATGAAAGCAGTTGTTGGAGCGGAGAGAGGTAATGGCTCCGATGGGTTGCGCTGGACGCTTCCAATCTCTCAGCAACCGCCATCGAAACGGCAAAGTGCTGCCCCCCCGAACAAGCCGGAAGCCGGCCAGCCGCGCCTGGGAAATCAACATGCAATCATTCGTCTCCATCAAGACCAGCAACCGGCTGCTGGTTTGCAGATACACCTTGTAAGGAGTGGGCGAGAACCGTCCCAGCAGGTCGGGCGTCGGCGCCGAGACGGTTTCTTCCGGGAAGGCAAAATTAGTGCGACTCACAAAAATCCTTAATCGCCAGCGCCGAGGCGTGCGGCGAGAGCCCTGTCTCAAAGACAAAAGACTCCAGTTTCGCTACCTCGTGAATGATCGCGCGCCGGCGGTTGTGGGCTGCAACCAGGCGCTTGGGCAGGCGCTCTGCAGATTGTTCCAGCCAATTGTTGACCTCTCGGCCGGACAATGGACGAAAAAGGCTAACCGGATTTGAACTTCGTTGCAGAAGAAAAAATCGGCGCGGAGTGCACGTCGTAGCCTGACCGACATGAAAAACATCTGGGGCATTCACTTCGTAAGCGAGCTCCCCGTTCAGAGACGTCGCGGGAGTGAAATGGTTCAGGTCAGGAAAGAACTGCGTTGCGTCAGGCAAAAGCTTAACTGGTACGGACAATCCAAAGGCGGTGAGTCCGGAGTTCAGCTGAGTCACGTAAGTCCAGTCGTCGGATAGCAGGTTGAATCCGCATTGCGCCAGCGCTACCGAAAGCGTTGACTTTCCCGCACCTGAAAGGCCTGAAATCATGATGCCCTCCGATTTTCGAGCAAGGCATGCGCAGTGCAGCGGCGCGATTCCCACGGAAGGACCCAGTACTCCGATCATGATCGGGATAATCACCCGTTGCCAGAATGCGCGGTCGTGTGTGCGCTCGCAGGGCACCACCCCAACAACATAGTTGCGCAGAAGATCGAAGGTAAAGAACGTGCGCGAGCCGAACGTGGCAAATACCAGGTGTTCGGTTCCACGAAAGCATGGCGTTGACAGCTCGCATTTTTCAATGGAGTCATCCACGCGAACGTCGAATACGACGTCGGAAGTCGCTCCTGCCAAACCTTCTCGCGGATAAGCGCGCGTCAAGAGAGCCGAAAGAAGGTCCGAATTTGTACGCAATCCAAAATTCTTTCCGGCGATTGACAAGACGGCTTCATGTTCGAGTTGCGGTTCCGCAAAGTTATTCCGCACGTTCACGACAACCAATGTAGCGCCGTTTCAGCGGTCTGAAACGCGACAGGAGACCATATAACAACAATGTGACAAGCTGCTGACAACTGCGGTTTTAGCGCGACTTATCTTGACGAACGTTGGAACCGCGACCAATGAGTAAAAAAGTTGTCTTCTTCTTCCCCTCGTTTGCAAGTTCCGAAGCAACGGCTCCCCTCGGCATTCTCGCGGTTGCAACGCCGCTCATAAGGGCTGGGTATTCCGTCGTTTTGATCGACTCGACGATCACTCCCAATTTCAAGAAACGTGTTCTGGAAGAAATCAAAGATGCACTGTGCCTCGGTATCTCCCTCGTCACTGGTCCGATGATCCGCGAAACCGTCGACATTGCGAAATCGGTGAAGGCGTGGAATCCGGAATTCCCTGTAATTCTCGGCGGGTGGCATCCGTCATTGCTGCCGGCGCAGACACTCGAATGCGAATGGATCGACATTGTGGTTCGCGGGCAAGGCGAAGAGACGTTCCTGGAACTGGTTCAGCATATTGAGACTCGTTCAGCCATTGACCTGATCCCCGGCATCGGTTTCAAGCGCAACCGAAAGCTGATCTTCACGACGGAACGTCCGCTCAAGCCTTTAGTGGACATGCCTCCGAAGGCTTATCAACTGGCTGACTTCGATGCCTACGAGCGTAGCTGCGGAAGACGCTGGGCGATGTATACCAGTAGCCTCGCGTGCCCGTTTGATTGCGCGTACTGCACCAACGGCGGCGTTTACGGGCGCAAGTGGAATGCTCTTCCGCCGGAGCAATTCGTTGAAGAAACGGTTGACCTTACGCGCCGCTACAACTTGGAGATGTTGTGGGTGGTCGACGACAACTTCCTGGTTGATCTGGATCGCGCGCGACTCATCGGAGAAGGCCTCGCCAGGGCAGGTGCCAACTTCAAGTGGAGCATACAGGCGACCACGAATCTCACGGCGCGACTCACGCTGGAAGACTTGAAGCTGCTGCGTCGCGGCGGGCTTCACCAGATATGCCAGGGCGTGGATTCGGGTTCGGAAAAAATCCTGCAGCTGATGAACAAAACTTTTCAGGATTTTGATTCCATCTATCAAAGCGCAGAGCGCTGCCTGGAAGCAGACATCCGTCCATCTTTCAACATCATCTTTGCTTATCCAGGTGAAGGAGACAAAGAGCGTCGCGAGACGATCAACTTCATGATGGATGTGTGCCGGCGTTTTCCCGGCGCGGAGTTCTGGACCAACATCTTCACCCCGTATCCGGGCTCGCCCATCATGCGCCAGGCAAAAGAGCTGGGGATTGAAGTTCCGTTGTCGCTCGAAGGCTGGGCAGACTTCTTTCCGCGCTACACCGTCCTTCCCTGGCTTAAGGGAAAAGATCACACCCGTCTCCAGACGATGCGCGATTACCTGCGCGTCGCGTTCGACCGTATTCCGATCGCAGCTGACAATCGTGACCGCGTCACGAAGACCATTCAGAAGGCGATTTCCATCCCGGCGCGCTGGCGTCTTGACCACGATATGTACGCCGCTCCCGTGGAATTATGGCTCAATAACAAACTCAAGAGCAGGACGTCTCGTCTGAAGCCTGCTGTAGATGCAAAGCGTCTCGAGCCGGCACTGGAGGCGAGTTGCTGACGCGGGGCAAGGTGGTTCTCTTCTATCCGCCCTACGACGGACCCGCGCTTAGCGCGCCTCTGTGCCTTCTCGCGCTGGCAGCGCCATTGCGCGAGGCTGGCTTCTCGGTAAAGGTGATCGACGCCGCGATTTCCCCCGACTATCGAGCGGAGGTGCTCCGCGAGTGTCGCGATGCGATCTGTGTGGGAATCTCGGTGTTGACTGGGCCAATGATCCGCAGCGCGGTGGAGATCGCAACCCAGATTCGCAACAGTCTTCCGCATTTGCCCGTCATATTCGGTGGTTGGCACCCAACGCTTTTGCCTGAGCAGACTCTGCGCGCACACTGCGTGGATCTGGTGGTGCGCGGGCAAGGGGAAGTGACGTTGCTCGAACTGGCCGAACGACTCGCAGGCGGCGAGCCGGTCATGGGCGTCAAAGGTGTTTCCTGGAAGCATGGAGACGAGGTCTACCAGGAGCCCGAGCGCCCCGTGGAGCGTCTCGAGAAGCTTCCCAGTCCCGCTTACGACTTGATCGACTTCGATACCTATGAGCGGCTCTTCGGGATTCGCAAGATTGCCTACGCAACCAGCGTTGGCTGCCCCTACGCGTGCAATTACTGCACTGACATGGTCTTTTATAAGCGCCGCTTCAATGCATATTCAGCGGAGCGAGTGATCGCCGAAGTTACCGACCTGGTCGCGCGTTATCGGCTGGAAGAAGTGGCGATGCTCGATTCCAACTTCCCCGTGGACGTGCATCGTGCGCTGGCGATTGCTCGTGGTTTTGCCGAATCCGGACTGCACTTTCGCTGGACATTCCAGGCGTCGACCGACTTCCTGTGCCGCATGAGCGAAGACGAAGTACGTCTGCTGGGACAAAGCGGCGTCTCGCACATGGGCTTTGGGACCGAGTCCACCTCTTCTTCGGTGCTGCGCCTGATGAATAAGCGACATCAGCGCGTGGACGAGATGTATGAGACCGCACGCAAGGCAGAACTCGGCGGAATCCACGTCACCTTCAATCTGATCTTCGGTTATCCGGGCGAGACCGAGGCTGATCGTGTCGAAACGCTGCAGACTATGAGCGACATCGGCCGGCGCTTCTGGAACGTCAGCTTCTCGCCGAATATCTTCACCCCTTATCCGGGAATTCCTATCTGGCCGCAATTGCGCGAACTCGGAGTACGAGAGCCGCAAACCTTGAACGAATGGGTCGATCTTCCGTTGGGAAAGAACATCCTGCCGTGGCTGCAAGGGGAAGAACTGGACCGCTTGCGGCGGATGCTCGAGTTCTTCCTGCTGAACAATCAGATTCGCAAAGCGACCAAGAGCCACCGATTATTGCGCAAGGGGGTGCGCCGCTTGCTGGGTGCGCCCCTGCGCTGGCGCATCCGCTCGAATAACTATTCATTTCCGTGGGAACTGTGGGTGGCGAGGTCTGCAGAGAAGCTGGTGACGCGGCGTTCTTTGCTCACGGGACAGCCGCTGGGGAGTGCGATTAGCGATGTTTGCTGAAGCGAAAGTTCGCCGAGGTGATTCGTGACTGACGTCCTGTTGACGCACTCTTATCATCTGCCGTACGACCGCAAGCAAGTGCGCAAGATGCAGCCGTATCCACCTTTGGGGACATTGTATGCAGCGTCGGTACTGCGAGAGCAGGGGTTCACGGTTGGACTCTTCGACACCATGCTGCAACCGCCAGAAGATGGATTCGCGGAGGCGCTGAAGCGACATCGGCCAAAGTTAGTTGCCGTATACGAAGATAACTTCAATTTCCTCTCGAAGATGTGTCTGACGCGCATGCGCGACATTGCCTTCGACATGCTGGATAAAGCCCATCACGCGGGCGCTGTGGCCGTTGCTCACGGATCGGACGCTACGGATCACACACTGGAGTATCTGGAACGCGGGTTCGATTACGTGCTCTTCGGCGAAGCGGAGTGGACACTGGAACGCCTGACGGCAACTCTGATTCAGGGGCGTGACGGCCGCGGAATTCCAGGCCTGGCCTACCTGAACGCGAACGGCGAAGTGGTAAAAACCGCGAAGGCCACTCCGAGGATGGATCGCGGACTGCCGTCCCCCGCGCGCGATCTCATCAACATGGATAGCTATCGCGCGGCTTGGCATGAAAAACACGGCTTCTTTTCACTCAACCTGATCGCAAGCCGAGGATGTCCTTTCCGCTGCAACTGGTGCGCAAAGCCAATTTACGGCGACAGTTTCCACGCAAATTCCCCCGAGCTGGTCGCCGAAGAGATGCGCGAACTGAAGGAGCGATACGGAGCCGAGCATCTATGGTTCGCCGACGACATCTTCGGCCTGAATCGCCACTGGGCGCTGCAACTTGCGGAAGAAGTAGAGAAGCGGCGATGTGCCGTGCCATTCAAAATCCAGGCGCGCGCGGACCTGCTGACCGCAGAAACGGTTCGCGCCCTGAGGCGAGCCGGATGCGCGGAAGTGTGGATGGGAGCCGAATCGGGCTCACAGAAAATACTGGATGCAATGGACAAGGGTCTGTTGGTGGACGATATCGTTGCCGCCCGTGACAATCTGAAGCGAGAAGGCATCCGCGCGTGTTACTTCCTCCAACTCGGCTATCCAGGCGAGAGGTGGGACGACATCCTTCAGACGGTGCGCCTGGTTCGCGAAACGCGTCCTGACGATATTGGAGTTTCAGTTTCGTATCCGCTTCCCAATACGCGCTTCTACGAGCGCGTGCAGCGCGACTTGGGACGCAAGCGGAACTGGCGTGACAGCGAAGACCTCTCGGTGATCTTCAAGGGCGCTTACACCGATCAGTTCTATCGCGCGGTGCGAGATGCACTTCATCATGAGGTGGACAGCTGGAATCATGCGGGCGTCAAGCGTCAACAGGAAAGCCTGAGTCTGTGGGCGGAAGTGAATCGGCTGGAACCCTCGAGCCGCAATGCTGACGCCACGATTCTTCGCGAAGAGGGCAGCGAGAGATTCCAGGTAATGGTTGCAGACGACTTCGTTTCTCTGAAGGCGCTGCAGCCGCGTGCCGGTGAGGTGTAAAGATGCCGGACCTGCTGCTTACCCACGGATATTTTCTTTATGAGGATCCGAAAGAGCGACAGATCCTCAAGCCCTATGTTCCCCTCGGGCTTCTGTACATCTGCTCGCACCTGCGAAAGCAGGGTTTCGATGTGGAGGTATTCGATACAACATTTTCCAGCCGTGAGGAGCTCTTCTCTCATCTACGCACAACGACTCCGTCGGTACTCGGTGTTTATGCGAACTTGATGACGCGCAGCAACGTGGTCGAGATCCTGCAGGTAGCTCGCGCCTCCGGCTGGAAGACAGTGGTGGGTGGACCTGAGCCGGGCGCTTACGTCTCCGAATACCTGAACTCGGGCGCCGACGTTGTTGTTCTGGGCGAAGGCGAAATCACAATACAGGAATTGCTTTCCGCCTTTCGTGAGAAGCGATCCGGCGCACTGGATAAGGTGAACGGGATTGCTTATCTCGATGAGCTCGGCAACCTTCACCAGACTGAACCGCGCGCGCAGATTCCGGACCTTGATGCTCAGCCCTGGCCCGCTCGTGAGGCCGTCGACATTTCGAGATATGTGCAGACATGGCGCGACGCCCATGGCCAGGGATCTGTATCGATCATCACCGCGCGAGGTTGTCCCTATCGATGCCGCTGGTGCAGTCATCAGGTATTCGCGCACACGCATCGGCGCCGAAGTCCCAAGCTGGTAGTGGACGAGGTGGAGTGGCTGCTCTCGCGTTACACGCCCGACATGATGTGGATCGCGGATGACGTGTTCACGATCCATCACGGCTGGCTTTATGAATATGCGGCGGAAATGGCGACGCGGAAACTGCACATCCCGTTCGAGTGTATTTCGCGAGCGGACCGGCTGAATCCCAAAGTCGTCGACACGCTGGCGGAGCTGGGATGTTTCCGCGTCTGGATCGGTTCGGAGAGTGGATCGCAACGAATTCTGGACGCCATGGAGCGCGGCGTTCGTGTTGAGCAGGTGCAATCTGCCGTGGAGATGTGCCGCGCGCGAGGAATTCAGTCGGGCATGTTTTTGATGTGGGGCTACGAAGGCGAGGAGTTGCAGGACATCGAGGCGACGATCGATCATGTGCGCCGCTCTGATCCTGATATTTTTTTCACCACCGTCGCCTATCCAATCAAGGGCACGCCGTATTACAAGGAAATCGCCGCGAAGGTCGCGCGCCCGGCAAAGCAGTGGAGTGAGAGTTCGGATCGAGAGTTCGACGTGCAGGGAAGGCCTTCGCGCGAATTCTATGGCTACGCTGATCAGCTATTACGCGATGAAGTTGAACTAGCGCGACTCAGTCGAAGGCAGTCGAATGACGAAAACGGCGCTGAGATCCTGAGGCAGCGCATTTCGGCCGTAAGATCCAGTTTGTATCAGACGGCGACCCTGGAAGGCAGAAATGGCTGATTTGCAGATGCAAGCCACGGCGCCCTTCGATGTGCTGGCCGATACCTACGACGAGGTATTCACGCGTTCCCTGATTGGGCAGGCGCAGCGTGCGCAGGTGTGGTGCGTTCTGGAGCAGGCATTCTCGCCGGGACAGCGTGTTCTGGAGATCAACTGCGGCACAGGCGAGGATGCTCTATTTCTCGCGCGCCAGGGGATAGCAGTGTTGGCATGCGATAGTTCGACGAGGATGATTAATGTTGCGCAATCCCGAAAGCTCGCTGAGGCACCAAGAGCGAACCTCGACTTTCGACTGTTGCCGACGGAACTGTTGAACCTGCTTTCTCGTGAGCAGTTCGATGGAGCTTTTTCCAATTTTGGCGGCTTGAATTGTGTCGAGAACTTGAGCAGTGTCGCCGCGAGACTCGCCAAGTTGCTAAAGCCAGGGACCTCTCTGGTTCTCTGCCTGGCTAACCGGGTTTGCGCCTGGGAAATGTTTTGGTACGGAATGCAGGGTAACAAGGAAAAAGCATTTCGGCGCCTGCGATCGGCAGGTGTAGTAGCAACCTTGGGATCGGCTCGTGTGCACGTCTGGTATCCGCGGGTCAGCGAACTAAAACATACGTTTGCCCCCTGGTTCCGTTTAAAGAGCTACCGAGGGATAGGCGTCTTTGTTCCTCCCTCGTATCTGGAACACTGGGCACGACGGCACACTTCTTTTTTACACATCTGTGAACGGCTCGACAGGCTGATTGCACCATTGCCCGCATTACGAAGCATCGGCGACCACGTCCTGCTGCATTTTGAGCGCGACGGAGGCGCGAACACATGATTCAAGCCAGAGTGCAAAGAGAGTCTCCTGACCGGCGCACCGATTTCATGAGTATCACGTTGCAGTGTCCGTCCTGTTGCCGCGATCTAGGAAAAATTCCTTCTGACAATTCGCTCCACTCGAGTGTGCTGCCAACTTGCCCGCGATGCTCGTTCTGGATTCGCAACGAACATGGAATCTGGATGGCGCTGACTCCGGAGCGAGAGCAACGATACCGTAAATTCATGAAGGATTACGAACGGATCCGTTCCCTCGAAGGGCGGGGAAGCGTGGGCGCAGACTACTATCTGGCGCTTCCGTTTCTCGATTTGACTGGCGCAAACTCCGGCCAATGGCAAATTCGCTCGCGCACCTATCAGTGCCTTCAGGAACGCATCCTTCCGGGACTGGAAGCGAAGCATGGACGGATGCGCATTCTCGATATCGGAGCGGGGAATTGCTGGTTGAGTTACCGTCTGGCGTCGCGTGGTCATCATCCGGTCGCAGTCGATCTACTCGTGAATGATGCGGACGGGTTAGGCGCTGCACACCACTATGCTGGACGTCTCGCGCTCTGCTTCCCGCGATTCCAGGCCGAGATGGACCGGCTCCCCTTCGCGGAATCGCAGTTCGATTGCGCGATCTTCAACGCCTCCTTTCACTACTCGGAAGACTATTTCTGGACGCTGAATGAGGTCATCCGTTGCCTGCGGCCGGGTGGCACCGTCATCGTCGCCGATAGTCCATGGTATAAGCGCGCGGAAAGCGGAGAAGAGATGCTCCGGGAGCGCCGGGCGATGTTCGAGAAGAAATTCGGGACGCCCTCGGACAGCATCCCCAGTCGCGAATACCTCACCGACGAGTGGTTATGCGCGCTGGAGAAACGCCTCGGAATCAGCTGGCATATCTATCGTCCCTCGTACGGTCTGCGGTGGGCTCTGCGGCCCGTCGTTGCGAGGCTTCAACGCAGGCGGGAGCCGTCGCGTTTTCGTATCTACGCTGCTGAGGTACAGAAATGATCATTCTTTTTAACCCGCGCGCGACCAAGCCGAGAAACGTTCGCCTCCCTCTGGCCATACTGGCGCTGGCTGCGGTTCTCGAAGGGCGAGAAGAGTACGAGATCGTCGACGGCAATCTCGACGAGAACGCCACCGAGACTATTCTCTCGTTGATGCAGCATCACCAAGTGGAAATGCTTGGCGTTACGGTGATGCCCGGCCCGCAGATGGCGGCCGCCGTCGAAAGCTGCCGCGAAATTCGTCGCCTCCGGCCAGAGGTCCCGATCGTCTGGGGTGGCTACTTCCCATCGTTATATCCCGAAACCTCGTTAAACGCGCACTATGTGGATTATGTCGTTCGCGGGCAGGGCGAGGACACGTTGCTGGAATTGCTGGAGGCGATTCGAGGACAGCGAATATTAGCGTCGATCCGCGGGATCTCCTATATGGAGAGCGGCACATATCGGAAGAATCCCGAGCGCATCTTCAAGGGGCCCGACGCCTTCCCTTGGAGCCCATTCCATCGTCTGCCGCTGGAGCGATACCTGCGACCCTCTTACTTCGGAAAACGTACGGCGGTGCATCATGCCAGTATCGGCTGTCCGTTTCAGTGCAGCTTCTGTGGAGTCCATGCTGCCTACGGAAGTCGCGAGCGCATGGAGAGTCCAGCGCGAACCGCGGCGATCCTCGAGCATCTCGTCAAAGAGTACCGTGCTGACTCAGTTCAGTTCTACGACATGAACTTCTTCCTGAAGGAAGGCTGGGCGCGCGACCTTGCGGAACGCATCACGCCGCTGAATCTGCGCTGGTGGTGCGAGGCCCGCATCGACACCGTGGGTGGATATTCCGACAGCACACTCGAACTGCTGAAGCGCGCCGGCTGCACCATGATCTTCTTTGGCGCCGAGTCCGGATCCGACTGGGTTCTACAAGAGATGCGTAAGCAGATCACAACGCAACAGACGCTGGATTTGGCTGAGCGCATCAAGCGGTTCGGCATTATCCCGGAATTCTCATTCGTGATCGGAAACCCGAAAGATCCGGAGCGAGATACGAACGAGACGCTGGCGTTCATTCGCAGGATCAAGCGGCTCAACCCTGATTCCGAAATCATCATTTATCACTACACGCCCACTCCGCAGCGCGAGACCATGTACGGCGAAATCGACGACCAAATCGAATTTCCCACGACGCCGGAAGAATGGGCCACGAAGCGCTGGATGGACTTCACCTTGCGCATCGATCCCGCGACGCCGTGGCTGAAGCGCAGGACTAAAGCGCTGATCGACAACTTCGAAACCGTGGTCAGCTCGCGATGGCCTACGGTACAGGACATTCGCGCCCCGCGCTGGAGCCGCTCCATGCTGAAGACACTCAGTAGTTGGCGCTATGCGGCGAGGATCTATGCGAACCCGGTTGAGTTGAAATGGGCAAGTCAGTTCATCGATCTGCGCAAGCCGAAACAGGAGAGTCTGTGAGTGCTGGAGCTCACGCGCTGACGGACGAGACCGAGCGCGAGCTCACTTCCGCGCAGGCGTATGCGCTCATCGCGCCACAGTATGACGCGCAACTGAATCCGTTGCTCGCTCTGGAAGAACGGATTGTCGCGCTGCTTCTGCCTTCGGTTAAGAACAAACGCGTGCTGGACGTTGGCTGTGGTACAGGTCGATGGCTGGCGAGACTTGCTGGGCATGGTCCCCGCGTGATGTGGGGTGTAGACGCCTCCCCGGAAATGCTGACGGTGGCTGCGGCGAAACTCGGGGATGCTGCCGTGCTGAGCGTCGCCCAGGGGACCGATCTTCCCATCGCAACCGGCGCGGCGGATGTGGTGATCTGCTCGTTTGTCGCCAGCTATATAGAGGATATAGCCGCGTTCGCGCGCGAAGTGAGAAGAGTCTGCCGTACGGGAGCGACCGTGTTACTGACCGACATTCATCCGGAAACTACCAGGAAACTCGGGTGGAAGAGAGCCTTCCGCGCCGGCGAACGGCAACTCGCGCTAAAAACCTGGCCTCATTCGCGCGAAGAGTTGGTGTCGGCGTTTCGTGATGAAGGCCTTGCGATCGAATTCGAACTGGAGCCGGAATTCGGTGAGCAAGAGCGCGCCATCTTCGACGCGGCAGGTAAGGCGAGAGAGCTCGATCGAGCCAGCGGCGACCCGGCACTTTTAGTGTTTGGATTCAAACCGACAGCGCGCGTTACTGAATCTCGCGGGTCGACGAAAGTTCTGCGAATCACCGGAGCTCGTGTCGCGCTGGACGCCTGCACCTCGATTGAAGCAGCGTTAGTGCTGCGGGATGATCGCATCGAGTCGATCGGAATTTCGGATCGGAGTGACTTTCGAGCCGACCATGTGTTCGATCTCTCCGGCTATCTTCTGCTGCCCGGTCTGATCAATGCCCACGACCATCTGGATTTTGCGTTATTTCCGCGGCTTGGGAATCGCGTGTATGCGAATGCGCAAGAGTGGGCGCTCGATATCTACCGACCCGAAGAAGAGCCTATCCGATCCCACAGGATGATCGACAAATCCATGCGCTTATGGTGGGGAGGGATTCGCAACCTGCTCAGCGGTGTGACCACCGTCTGTCATCATAACGAGTACGCGCGTGTGTTCGATGACCACTTTCCAGTTCGCGTGCTCCGCCATTACCGATGGGCACACTCCCTGGCATTCGAACAAGACATGCAGGCCCGGGCAGAAGCGCTCTCGCCTGACGAGCTAATGTTCATTCATCTTGGCGAAGGCACGGACGCCGAAGCGGAAGCAGAACTGTGGGAATTGGATCGGCGTGGCCTGCTGAACAAGGGCACGGTGCTCATCCATGCGCTTGCTGTTGGTGAGAAGGGTCTCGCATTGGTGCGCTCACGCGGGGCATCCGTTGTGTGGTGTCCAAGCTCGAATCAGTTTCTTTTCGGCCGGACACTCGATCGCCAATTCATCGATGCCTGTCCTTCTATCGCCCTTGGTAGCGATTCGCCGCTGACGAGCGCGGGCGATTTGTTGGATGAGATCAGAACGGCCCAGACCAGCGACCTTCCGGCTGCGAGGATTTACGATCTGCTCACACGTAGCGGCGCAAATGTTCTTAGGCTGTCTGAAAGTGAGGGCGCAATTCGCCCCAGAGCGACGGCGAACCTGGTCGCGATTGCAAATCGGGGACTCTCTCCCGCGGAGGCGCTGGCGAATGCCACATACCGAGACATCGAGCTTGTAATCACCGGCGGCGAGATCAAGCTCGCCTCCGAGAAAATGAAAGCGCGACTCAGCGAGCCCCAAGTCAAGCATCTCTCCGCGATCCGGATTGAAGACACCCTGCGCTGGATTGCCGCGCCGGTCGACGCACTCTTCGCGGCTGCCGAATCGGTACTTGGGCCTCGCATCAGGCTCGGAGGGAAGAGAGTCAGTCGTGCCTGATCTTCTGCAGATCGCTACCTTGGCGAGCGTCGACCGCGAGGCGCATCGAATCAAGTCACTGCCGGTGCTGGTACTGAACATACACAGTCGCTGCAACTGCCGTTGCGTGATGTGCGACATATGGAAGACGACGGAATCGCGCGAGCTTACTGGGGCTGATCTCGAACGGCAACTGGACTCGATTCGACACCTGGGTGTTCGATGGGTGGTACTCACCGGGGGCGAACCGCTACTTCACTCGCATCTCGACCGGCTCGTTGCGATCCTTCGCAAAGAGAGCATTCGCATCACGCTGCTTACGACCGGGCTTCTTCTGAAGAGACATGCAGCGATGGTCGCGTCTAATTTCAATGACGTGATTATCTCGCTCGACGGTCCACCGGAGGTTCACGATCGCATCCGTCGCGTGCAAGACGCATTCGGGCGCGTACAGGAGGGAATTGCCTCGCTCCGTGCAGAGAATCCACTTATCGAGATCGGCTTGCGCATGACGGTGCAGAGCGCAAATCACACGCACCTGAGAACCGCGGTGGAAACGGCGAAACATCTAGGAGCGAATTGGATCTCCTTTCTGGCGGCCGACCTTACTTCCACGGCATTCAATCGTGAAACTCCGTGGTCTGCAGATCACCAGGGCGAAATTGGATTGACGTGTGAAGAGACCAAAGAATTGGAACAAGAGATCGACCTGCTGATTCACGACCACCAAGAAGAGATAGCCTCAAGCTTCATTCGCGAAGATGCGCGCAAGCTTCGTCGTCTAACCACTCACTTCCGCGCCGCCCTTGGACTCGAGCCACCAGTGTCGCCAATCTGCAACGCACCGTGGGTCTCTGCTGTCGTAGAGACCGATGGCAATGTTCGCCCATGCTTCTTCCATCGGAGCTTGGGCAATCTGAATCAACGTACGCTGATGGACGTGGTCAACGACGCCGCTGCACTTCAGTTTCGGAGCGAGCTTGATATCGACGCAAATCCCACCTGCCAGAATTGCGTGTGCTCGTTGAACTTTCCGACCCACTCGGCCTGATCGCGTCTCAGCTCATGTGCTCAATGAAAAGTGAATATGTCGAACGGGGCAAGTGGGACAGGAGCGAGATTAGCGTGCGTCTGTGTTGAATCACGACCGGCCGCCTGTTGAACGGGCTGCTCTTCCGGATGCCGGAACGCAGAATGAACCATTCGGCCGAGGTCATACGCTCCATAGATAATGTTGGCGCGCCAAACATCGCTGCGCAGCGTCAGGATCTGCTGCCTGGCATAACGAAATGGACGATTGCCTGCATGAAATTCTTTGGGACCGTCACCGGTCTCCGGGCGACACTCTTTGAGTCGCACGAATGCCACCGCACCGTCGCTGCGAATCGAATCTCCAGTCGCGTTCTGCAGCGTTGGCGGGAAATGCGGCCGAGGGGCGAGGTAGACGGAGTCGACGCATCCTGCCAACCGTAGATCGCGTATTACCTTCGACCGCTCCTCGTCGACATTCGATGCAATGTGGTGAACGAACCTTTTGTAGCGTACTGACAAAGTTGCGCCCACATCGTGGGTGGTAGCGCCTATCCAAACTGGAGTTCCATCGAACTCTTCCGACCAATGCCATTGGCGAATGTGGTCACGCTTCGAGTAGGTATTCAGACTCTTCTGCCAAAGCAGGTCTGGCTTGGAGTCGCCAATCAGCATTGGCCGCATCGGCGCTTCTGCGTATGTGCTGTTGTCAAGATATGCGTGGAACTCCTTGAAGAACGCCGACTTTGAAAATCGGTCGCTGCCGGTCCATCCAGCGGCGTGGAACGCTTGCCCGATCTCTTCCCGAGAGCCTATGAATGCGATGTTGATCACATCAGCATTCTTGTGGTCCATAGTGAAGGCGCGCTCCGGAAACTTGGCGGCCATGTCATCGAGCGCGATAAGCTCTGCCGGAGTGAATCGTTGTTCTCGGTTGTCGTGATTCGGAAATTGCGGAACTGCAAAAGCCGCGGTCAGCTGCAATTCCAGATCGGTGCCGCGACCGTACCAGATCTCTGGTTCAGGGAAGATGGGGAACGTCAGTTTATACACGATCAAGACGGAATCTGAATATGGATTCCATGTCGGCAGGTGCCTCAGACGGCTATTGATGCGGCCCTGCGGAGTATCTGTGCCTCGGATTCCCTGGATCACGCCATTACTGACGCTCTCGCGCGCATCGTAGACCTCCATCACCCGCATCTTCACCGAGACGGTGGGTCCAGCAGACGCAAGGCGATTGAAGTCGAGTCGCAGTGCAGCGGTCTCGTGGCGAATCCCCCAACCAACTTTCCTTACCGAGCCCACGACTCCCTTGACACCAATTCCCGCCGGCAAGACTACGCGCCCATCGCACATTACATCTTCGGTAAGCGTGGCGGAAACCGGATCTCCAGGGCGAGAAAAATAGGAAGAGACGGGGGTCAACAACCGCACTTCAAGCATAGTTCCGGCTGGCAACATGTCACACGCGTTCGCAAACGCAGCGCGAGGAAACGAGCAGGCGGCCGCGATCACGAAAACGACTGCAAATCGCAGAGCTCGCCAATCGCTTGTGCGTTCGAAAGACATGTGCAAACGAAAGAAGCGGGGCCGAATGCAATGCTGCAAGAAAACGAAAAGCTCTACCGGGAGATCACAGAAGCTGCTGCGGTTTGTTGGATGGCTCGTTTCGTGATCAGGAAAGCTGGCGACTTAGGACTCAGGCGCGAAAATCCTAAGCAGGCGCCGGGATTAGCTTGTCCGCCGTAACCTTGATGCGAATCAACACAAATCCAATTCGAGCGCGTTCAAAGAACAGTGGGCGCAAGGGACGCGGTCACACCCGTTGTGTGCGCTAGCTCACGCATACCACGCACATGCCGGAGGTATGCTTACCCGTTTGCGTGGAAGCGTTATGCAAGATGCGGTAAATCGCCTGTGGCCGGAACTGCAGTGGATCAACGACGCGGATTTGCGCCAGAAAGTAACACAAACCTGGGTTCGCGCCTTAAAGCTTAGTCCTCTGACGGCCGAGGATCTCGATCGGATTCCTTTCACTCTCCTCGTCCCGAATTGCCCAACCACTTTTATGGAACACAAGCGCTGTGTCGTCCATATCGCGCGCAAGGCGGCCGAGTCCATGAAGGAGTTCATGGGGACGGCGTTGCCGATTGATATGGATACAGTGATCGCCGGCGCAATCCTGGCGGACGTTGGAAAGCTGCTCGAGTACGAGAAGGTTGAGGGCGGCAAGACGCGGCAAAGCAAGCGCGGCGAGTTCCTGCGGCACCCCTTCACCGGAGTTGCTCTGGCCATGGAGTGCGGTGTGCCGGACGCCGTCTGCCACATCATTGCGGCTCATGCCGGCGAAGGCGATCTGGTCAAACGCTCGACCGAAGCCATCATCGTGCACCACGCGGATTTCATGGCGTATCTGCCCTTCAGGAATCTGGAGAAGAAGTAACCGGACGGGGCAGGCGCCGAGGTCATTAGTCATTATGTCGTCTCCGTCGAAAACCCTTACCGCACAGATGTCGCAGTGGGCGGCAGCACTGAAATTTGAAGATCTGTCCAAAGATGCTGTTTATCAGGCGAAGCGCTTCCTGCTCGATTCGTTCGGTTGCGCTCTCGGCGGTTTTCAGCAACACGACGTTGCCATTGCGCTCGAAGTGCTTCATGAGGTCGCTGGTCGCGGCGCTGCGACCGTAATCGGATCGGGCGACAAGATGGATCCCGTATCGGCGACTCTCGCGAATGCCTTGATGATCCGCTGCATGGACTACAACGACATCTACTGGAAGCAGGATCCCTCGCATCCGTCCGACATCTTTCCCGCAGCGATTGCTGGTTGTGAGCGCGCCGGCAGCAACGGCCGTGAACTGATCGTCGGCCTGGTGCTCGGTCACGAATTCGAGCAGCGGCTCTGTGAAGCAGCTTTTCCCGGTATCCGCGAGCGCGGTTGGCATCACGCAACGTTGACAGCTTTTGTTTCGCCTATCGTTGCCGGACGCGCTCTCCATCTTTCAGCCGAGCAGATCCAGCACGCGATAGGAATCAGCGCGTCGCGTCATTGCACATTGGGCGCGGTCACCGCAGGCAAGCTGACCATGATGAAGAACACTGTCGATCCCATGGCAACGCAGTCCGGCATGCTTGCGGCGCTTCTGGCCGAGAAGGGTTATACCGGCCCCGAGCACGTGATCGACGGCAAAGAAGGCTTGACGCATTGCTTTGGACCCGAGTGGAAGTTGCCAGTCTTGACTGATGACCTCGGCGAAGATTGGCGTATCACGCAGTGTGGCATGAAGGCATTTCCGACCGAAGCTCTCACGCACACGCCCATCTCTGCCGTCTTGTCATTGGTGAAGGAGAACGACCTGAAGCCGGCAGATATCGCGAAAGTTCATATTCGTACTACAGAACGTGGCGCCGACATCCTCAGCGATCCCAGCAAGTACGATCCGCGCACCAAAGAGACGGCCGATCACTCGCTCCCGTACGTTGTTGCGGCTGCGATCGCCGATCGCCAGGTTACGCCGCTGCAATTCACGCCGGCGAAGATTACCGACGCGATCATTCGCGCGCAACTAAACAAGATTGTGGTTGTCGCTGATCCGGAAATCGAGAAAGTCTTTCCGGCACTGCAACGCGTGGTCGTTAAGATCACAACTGTGAACGGTCGCGAATTCGAGAAGCAGCTCGATTTCCCCAAGGGAGATCCACGCAATCCGCTTTCTGATGCCGAGATCGAGGAGAAGTTCACCGCACTGGCCGACCCGGTCATGTCGAAGTCTGCGCAACAAGTGGTGAAAGATGCGGTGTGGAACCTTGAAAAGGTGCCATCGATTTCGGCGCTGATGGAATTGCTTCGCGCCGACAAGAAGGTAGTTGGCGCTGCTCAGTGAACCGAGGTGACGGATGAGTCAAACGGTCGTTGAAAAAATCGCGCAGCTACACATGGCAGAAGGGCCAGCTAGACCTTTGCGCGCAGGCGACTTTCTGTCGATCCGGCCAGCCCACATCCTGACTCACGACAATACCTCCGCTGTGATCAAGAAGTTCAAATCGATTGGTGCGGACAGCGTGCACGATGCGCGACAACCGGTTTTCGCGCTCGATCACGATATTCAGAATCGGTCTGAGGATAATCAAAAGAAGTACAGCGGCATTGAGGCCTTCGCGCGAGAGCACGGAATCGATTTCTATCCCGCCGGCATGGGTATCGGGCATCAGATGATGGTCGAGAAGGGTTATGTCACGCCTGGTTCATTCGTCGTCGCCTCCGATTCCCACTCCAATATGTACGGCGCGCTGGCCGCGATCGGTACCCCGGTTGTTCGGACCGATGCGGCGGCCGTGTGGGCCACCGGCGAGTTCTGGTGGCAGATTCCGCGCACAATTCAAGTGGTGCTTGACGGCCGTTTGACAAATGGAGCGTGCGGTAAGGACGTCATCATTACCCTATGTGGCCTCTATAACAATGAAGAAGTCCTGAACGCCGCGATTGAATTCGCCGGACCCGGAGTGGCCGCACTGTCGATGGATGACCGCCTTTCCATCGCCAATATGACCACTGAATGGGGGGCTCTCGTTGGCTGGTTCCCCTGCGATCACCTCACGATTGCCTGGCTACAGGAACAACTCTCACTTCGTCTCCGCCGCAACGAATCCCCGCGCTACACAGAGAGCGATCTGCGCAATTGGGAAAATTCGTCTCCGCGTCCCGATCCTGATGCCAACTATGCTGCGCGTATTACGCTCGATCTCGGCGAAGTCTCGCCGCACGTTTCCGGACCTGACACCGTGCAGGTCATGTCCTCCCTGGCGGAGATCCAGCAGCGAAGAGTCCCCATCAACAAGGCCTACTTGGTTTCGTGCGTGAACTCGCGCCTGTCCGATTTGGAAGCAGCCGCCCACGTGCTCGAAGGACAGAAGATCGCTGATGGCGTGAACCTCTACTTTGCCGCGGCGTCCAAGTCGGTCCAGCAGCAAGCGGAGCTACTTGGAATCTGGCAATCCATCCTGAAAGCTGGCGCCACGCCCCTGCCTCCGAGTTGTGGTCCTTGTATTGGTCTTGGCAAGGGCTTGTTAGAGGCTGGCGAGGTCGGCATTTCTGCCAGCAACCGCAATTTCAAGGGGCGCATGGGATCGAAGAATGCGAAATGTTACCTCGGGTCGCCTGCGGTAGTGGCGGCTTCCGCAGTGGCCGGTTACATCACTTCACCCGTGAGGGTCGGAGCACCTAAGCCGCTGACGCATCGGTACGAAGCTGGATCGCCTGCGCCGATGCTCGCAGAGAAGGTAGAGATCATCCGCGGATTTCCCGAGCGCCTGCGCGGCCGTCTCGTGTTCCTTCCCAAGGACAACCTGAACACCGACGGGATCTACGCCGGAGCTTACACCTATCGCGAAGACATGACGCCCGAGATGATGGCCCGGGTCATCTTCGACAACTATGATCCGCAGCTCTCCGCACTTGTGAACCGCAACGACATCGTCGTCGGTGGCTTCAACTTCGGCACGGGCTCCAGTCGCGAGCAGGCCGTTACCGCGCTGAAGGCCGCGGGCATTCCCCTGGTGATCGCCGGTTCCTTCTCGCAAACGTATCTGCGAAACGCATTCAACAATGGATTTCTCTGCATTGAAGTTCCGGAATTTGTGAATGCGTTGAAGGCGGCGTTCCCAGAGGCTGGCGCGAAGTCGCACCTCCCCGGCCATGAAATCGAAGTGGACTTCACCACCGGAACACTGACTTATCAAGGCCAGCGCTTCAGTTTTCCGGCGCTGGGCAGCGTGCCGCAGTCGCTGATTGTAGCTGGCGGGGTCGAAAATCTGGTGAGGAGCAAACTGCAGCCGGTATAGAAAACACGGCTGCGAATAAGCAGGAGTACACCTATGGCGAAACGTACAGTGATCACGATGCCGGGCGATGGCATTGGCAACCAGGTTCTTCCCGAGGCCATTCGCGTGCTCGACGCGGTCGGTTTCCAGGCCAACTACGTCCACGCCGACATCGGTTGGGAGTGCTGGCGTCGAGAAGGCAATGCTCTTCCTGAGCGGACCATCGAGTTGCTGGCGAAACACAAGCTGGCTCTATTCGGCGCCATCACATCGAAGCCCAAGAAAGCTGCCGAAGCCGAACTCAATCCCGAACTCAGAGGCAAAGGCCATTCGTACTTCAGCCCGATCGTCACTATGCGCCAGCGATTCGGGCTCGATATCTGCATGCGCCCCTGCATTGGATTTCCAGGAAATCCACTGAACTTCATTCGCAAGAAACCCGACGGCGGTTTCGAAGAGCCGCAGGTAAACGTGGTCGTGTTCCGGCAGAACACTGAGGGTCTCTACGCGGGAATCGAATGGACCAATCCACCTGCAGCCGTGCGTACCGCGCTCGAAACCCACCCAAAGTTCAAGCCGTTCAAAGAAGTGAAAGGCGAAGATCTGGCCATCTCTGTGCGTGTGATCACGCGTGCAGCGGCCATGCGCATCGCCCGAGCGGCGTTCGAATATGCGAAGAAGTTCGGATACAAGAACGTCACCATCTGCGAGAAACCTAATGTGCTGCGCGAAACCAGTGGATTGATGGAAGAAGTTGCCATGCAGGTTGCGCAGGAGTTTCCGGGAATTCCGCTCTGGTCCACGAATATTGACGCGCAGACGATGTGGCTGACCAAGAATCCCGAAGACTATGGCGTCATTCTCGCCAGCAACTTATTCGGCGATGTGATCTCTGACGCGTTTGCCGGATTGATCGGCGGTCTGGGCTTTGCGGCATCTGGAAATATTGGGCCTGAAGTAGCAGTGTTCGAACCGACACACGGATCGGCTCCGAAATACGCCGAGCTGAATCCGCCGATCGTGAACCCGATCGCAATGATCCTTTCTGCGGCGATGATGCTCGACCACATCGCCGAAGCCGAAAAGGCGAATCAAATTCGCGCCGCGATTGCGTATGTCGTGAAAGAAGGCAAGGTCCGTACCTACGACATGATGCGCATCCCCGGCGGAGCGAAGTCGCTAAGCCAGGGTGCTGCGTCCACGACGCAAATGACCGACGCGATTGTGCATGCACTGGACCGTGTTGCGACGCATGAGATGGTTGGCGTTTAGAGGGAATATGGCAGGCGCAGTCACTACTCTGCGGGAAACATTCGAGAGCGGGCGGTCGGGCAAAGACGTTCGCTCCGACCTCCACGTCGCTTTCACACCCGAAAATGCAGGCGGACTGAAGATCGACCTGAAGTCGCGTGTCGCTACTTACTACGGCGAGTCCATACGAACGCAAGCCGAACACGTCCTGCGGGAGCTCGGCGTTACGAACTGCCAACTCTCGATTGAAGACGAAGGCGCGCTGCCCTTCGTGATCTCTGCGCGCATCGAGGCTGCGGTCAGAAAGTCTGGTCTTGTAAAGTCGGCCCGAGCGCTCTCTGAGCAGATGCCGCTTCCGCCGGCGCCCGCGCGCGATCGTCTGCGGCGTTCGCGCCTTTACCTCCCAGGAGCGGAGCCAAAGTATTTCATCAACGCGGGACTGCACGAGCCGGACGCCATCATCCTTGATCTCGAGGATTCGGTTCACACCTCGGAAAAGTTCGCGGCGCGAATCCTCGTGCGCAACGCCTTGCGGAGTGTAAGCTTCGCCAATTGCGAGCGCATGGTTCGCATCAATCAACTGCCTCTCGGTCTCGAAGATCTGGAAGAAATCATTCCCGAGCGGCCGGACTTAATCCTGATTCCAAAAGTAGAACGCGCCGAGCAAGTCGCTGACGTGACACAGGCGATTGCGAAGGTCAGCGACGGCCAGCGCCCCGTCTGGCTCATGCCGATTATTGAATCCGCGCTCGGCATCGAAAATGCCTATGCGATTGCAATTGCCAGCAAAAATGTCGTCGCACTCACCATCGGCCTCGAAGACTATACCGCCGATCTCGGCGTGGCGAAGACCGTAGAAGGCAGTGAATCGCTCTATGCGCGCATGCGATTGGTGAATGCCGCGAGGGCCGCCGGTGTCCAGGCCATCGATTCAGTATTTGGCGATGTCGGCGACATGGACGCGCTGTGCCGGTGGGCTCAGCAGTCGCGCGCGCTTGGTTTCGAAGGAATGGGATGCATTCATCCTGCGCAGATTCCCGTTATTCACCAGGCATTTGCTCCGTCGTCGACCGAAATTGATAAGGCGCTCAAGATCGTGGCCGCATACGAAGACGCGCAGCAGCGCGGACTCGGCGTGGTCAGCCTGGGCTCGAAGATGATCGATCCGCCGGTGGTGAATCGCGCACTTAAGTTGGTGAACACGGCAAGATCCATGGGCCTGATCGCCGCGACAGAGGTGGCGAAATGATGCAGGTCGCTAAAGACATCGAACTCGCCCGCAATGTCGCTGGCCGCCTCGTGCCTCTTCATGTGAATGGTCGCGAGCAGATCCCTTTTCTCGGCGTCGGCAAGCACGCACCGCAAGGCAACAAAGCTGGTGCGCCGATCCGCTCGTCTCGCGATTATCCAGCCAATGGCGACAAGCGCGTTCCTGATCTTGAATCCGCCCTGCGTCTTTGCGGACTTCGCGACGGCATGGTGATTTCGTCGCACCATCATCTCCGCGACGGCGACAAGATCGCACTCGCCGCTCTTCAGACCGCCGGTCGCATGGGCGTCAAAGACCTGATGTGGTTCCCGAGTGCTTCGTTTCCCTCGCAATCCTCGGTGATCGATCTAATGGAAGCCGGCATCGTGCACCACATTGAAGGATCGATGAACGGTCCCCTAGGCGACTACTGTTCGCGCGGCAAGATGCGTGGCTATGGCATGCTGCGTTCGCACGGCGGACGCTGGCAGGCAATTCAGGATGGCGAAGTCCATATCGACATCGCTGTGATCGCTGCGCCCACCGCCGATCCCTTCGGCAACGCCACCGGTTCGATCGGCAAGTCGGCGTGCGGATCGCTGGGCTTTGCACTGGCGGATTCCATCCACGCCGATCATGTGATCGTAGTGACGGACAATCTAGTTCCGTTCCCTTGCGTTCCCTGGCAGATACAGGGAAATAACGTCGACTACGTCGTCGAGGTGCCGTCTATTGGCGATCCCGCGAAGATCGTCTCCGGCACAACTCAAATCACGCGCAGTCCCGACCGCCTGAAGATTGCCGAGTACGTCGCGCGGTTCGTGCGCGATGCCGGTATCATGCGCGACGGCTTCTCGTTCCAAGCTGGAGCCGGTGGCATTGCGCTCGCGTTTGTCGACTATCTTCGCCGCATGATGAAAGCCGCAGACGTGAAGGCCAGCTTCGTGCGCGGCGGTTCCACTAAGTACCTGGTCGAAATGCTCCAGGAGGGACTCACCGGTTACATTCTCGACGGCCAGACCTTCGATCTCGACGCGGTGCGTTCGATCGCAACTGACCCGCGCCATGTTGCGACTTCGCCTTTCACCTCCTACAACTACCACGGCAAAGGGAACTTTGCGTCCATGGTCGACGTGGCTGTTCTCGGAGCCACCGAAGTTGACGTGAATTTCAACGGCAATGTCGTGACCCACTCCGATGGACGCCTGCTGCATGGTATCGGAGGTTGGCAGAATTGCCTTTCGGCAGGCTGCACGATTCTTGCCGTCCCATCGTTCCGCGAGCGAATACCCGTGATCGTGGACCAAGTGACGACGCTGACCGGACCTGGCGAGTTGATCGACGTCGTAGTCACCGAGCGAGGCATCGCCATCAATCCACTGCGGCAAGATCTTCTGGATGCAGTGAAAGGCTCGAAGCTGCCGATCCGGCCCATTCAGGACATCCAGCGCGAGGTCTACCAGATTTGCGGTGGTGCGCCGCAGAGACCCAAGCTGACGGACAATCCTGTTGCGGTTGTGAAATGGGTGGACGGCACCGTCATCGATACGGTCTGGCAGGTTGCCGACGTTTAGGTCGCCGACGAAGAGACGACCAGCTCTACTCCAGCACCTTCCGGATTCGCTCCATTGCCCAATCGATCTCCTCGCGCGTAATCACCAACGGCGGCGCCAGGCGGATGACCTTCTCATGCGTCTCCTTGCAGAGAACGCCGAGGTCTTTCAGCGCTTCGCAATAAGGACGCGCGGCGGTCGTCAGTTCAATTCCAATCCACAATCCTTTGCCGCGGACTTCCTTGATCAGCGGACTCTCAATCCTCCGCAGCTCTTGCAAGAAGTAAGCGCCTAGTTCGGCGGAATTCTCGACCATCTTCTCTTCGACAAGCACACGTAGTGCCGTGCGAGCGACGGCGCAGCCCAGCGGGTTCCCGCCGAAGGTACTGCCATGATCGCCGGGCCGGAAGACGCCCAGCACGCGGTGCGACGATAAGACCGCGGAGACAGGATAGAAGCCGCCGGCAAGCGCTTTGCCGATAATCACCACGTCCGGCACGATGTTCTCGTGCATGTACGCAAACAGCTTCCCGGTGCGGCCCAGCCCGGACTGGATTTCATCCGCTATCATCAACACGCGATTTTCGGAGCAGATCTCGCGGACCTCGCGCAGATATCCTGCTGGTGGAATGATGATTCCCGCTTCACCTTGAATTGGCTCGAAGAGGAACGCGCATGTGTTCGGCGTGATCGCCTCGCGTAGTGCCTCAGCGTCGCCAAAGGGAATGATCTTGAATCCCGGCGTGAACGGCCCAAAGCCGCTGCGGTATTGCTCGTCGCTCGAGAAGCTGACAATAGTCACCGTTCGCCCGTGAAAGTTGTTCGCACAGACGATGATCTCCGCCGCGCCGTTAGGGATCCCTTTCACCTCATATCCCCACTTACGCGCGGCTTTTACCGCCGTCTCCACCGCCTCGGCACCGGAGTTCATTGGCAGCGCCATCTCCATCCCGGTCAGATCGTGGAGTTGTTGGTAGAGCAGAGGCAGTTGATCGTTGCGGAAGGCACGCGAAGTCAGTGTGACGCGCTCGGCTTGCTCGTGCAGAGTCTTCAGGATCTCCGGATGACAATGTCCCTGGTTCACCGCCGAATACGAAGCCAGGCAGTCGAGGTAGCGCTTGCCTTCCACGTCCCATACCCACACACCCTTGGCGCGGTCAATCACCACGTCCAGCGGATGATAGTTGTGAGCACCGTACCGCTCTTCTAACTCAATATATTTTTGCGTCAGCTTGGATTCTTCAATCATGGTCGGCACAGCAGTCCTCCCAGCTTACTTCAAATCGTTCTCCAGCAGCATGGTCAAAAGGGCCATGCGCACATATAAACCGTTCTCAGCCTGACGAAAATAGAGCGCCCGCGGGTCCTGATCGACGGTTTTATCCAGCTCCACTGTGCGCGGCAACGGGTGCAGGATCATTGCATTCGGCTTCATTCGCTGCAGCACGGATGAGTCGATGGTGTATTGCTTCCGCGCCGTATCCGCCGCGCGGTCGGGTCGAATTCGCGTCTGGTAAATGACGTCTGCCTCACTGATTGCCTGGTTGATGTTCGAGGTCAGCTCGTACCGGATGCCGTGGCGGTCGAGATAGTCGAGAATATCGGGCTGCATCTGCAATTCAGGCGGACTCACGAAGAAGATCTTCATGCGCTCGAACTTTGACAGCAGATAGGCCAGTGATCGCACGGTCCGGCCGCGATCCAGTTCGCCAATGAAGGCCAGGCTCAGTCCGTCAAGCGGCCGTTCGCGATAGATCGTATACAGATCAAGGAGCGCCTGCGTGGGATGTTGCCCCCCGGCTCCTTCGCCAGCGTTGATCACCGGCACCGGAGACACCGCCGCCGCGCGCTGTGCTCCGCCGTATTCGTGATGGCGAATCACAATCACGTCGGAATAGCTGCCAATAATGCGAATCGAATCTTCCACCTGCTCGGCTTCAATCTCCGACGAGAACGCCTTGGCCTGTTCGGTAGAAAGCACTCGACCGCCCAGGCGATGCATGGCGGCCTCGAAGCAGAAGCGTGTGCGCGTCGATGGTTCATAAAAGAGAGTGGCCATGATGCGGTTGTGATAGTCGAGTGTGCCGCCGCGCGCCACCACGCGCTCCATACCGCGCGAACGCGCGAACAGTTCCATCAGTAGCGGCACCGTGAACTGCTGCGACTCGATCACGTGACGCATGCGCGCACCGCTAGAGGTCGCTTGCGGGCTGCCTTTAATTCCGTTTTGTACAGGAGTGTTCATCGTGTAACCGGCATCTCCAATTCATGATGTGTTTCGCGCAATCTGCCGTCAGGCAAGATGTGTGTTCCTTCCGCTCCGCCGACAGCGGCGCATAGATGCGGATAAGACGTAATGATTGCCTCTTTGCCTCCGTCTGCCAGAAACCGCAGCGCCGATTCGACCTTAGGTCCCATATTGCCGGGAGGGAACTGGCCCGCATCGAGGAAAGTATGCAGATCGCCGCTGGCGACGGTTCTAAGTGGCCGCTGCGTGGGCTTCTTGTAATCCAGGTAAACGAACTCCTCATCCGTGGAGATCAGGAACAGGTCGACGCCCAACTTGGAAGCCAGCAGCGCCGATGCGCGATCTTTGTCGATCACTGCCTCAATGCCGTGAAGTTTTCCGTCTGCGCTCGCCACCACAGGGATCCCTCCTCCACCGGCCGCGATTACCAACACGCCATTGGCCACCATCTCGCGAATCACTTCCAGCTCCACAATTTCCAGCGGCTCCGGCGAAGGCACAACACGGCGATATCCGCGGGCCGCATCTTCCACGATCGACCACCCTTCTGCTCCGCGCCGGCGTTCTGCCTCTATTCGTGAATAGAATGGACCAATTGGTTTGGTGGGATGACTCATCGCAGGGTCACTCGCGGACACGATAGTCTGCGTGATGATGCTGACGACGGGAACAGACAGACCCTCGGTCGTCAATTCATCTTTGAGGGATTGGCAGAGCAGATATCCGATTTCGCCTTGGCTCGCGGCGCCGCATACGTCGAGTGGCTGACGAGGAACCTGGTCTGACGCGCGCTCCGATCGCAGCAACTGCGCCCCAACCTGAGGTCCATTGCCATGCGTGAGCACTAGTTTGTAGCCCGTGCGGATGAGGCCGACAATGGCTTTGGCTGTTTGGCGGGCGTTAACCAATTGCTCGGCAACTGTTCCTTTCTCGCCCGCCCGAATGAGCGAATTGCCGCCAATCGCGACTAAAGCTGTCTTGAGCATGCGTGTCCGCCGCTGTCGTCACACGTGCGCGGCCTCCGCAGTCTGCACTCCATGCAAGTGCTCGTCCTTCCTGGCCGACATGAGTTCCAGCATGATTGCCTTCTCCACGTGCAGGCGGTTCTCGGCTTGCAGGAAGACGACTGAGCGCCGGCAGTCGATCACATCGTCAGTGACCTCGTCTCCGCGATGCGCAGGAAGGCAGTGCATGAAGATAGCGTCCGGCTTTGCCAGGCTAAACAAGTGCGAGTTCACCTGATATGGGCGGAACACTTCACTACGCTTCGTTTTTTGATCTTCTTGCCCCATACTCGCCCACACATCGGTGTAGACCACGTCGGCATGTGAAACGGCCGCAACCACATCGTTGGTCACCGTGCAGGTCGCGCCGGTGTCGAGCCCGCGATAGTGCGCCCACCGTAGAGCATCGGTCTTCGGCTCGTATCCCCCGGGACAAGCCACCCAGACGCGCGCGCCCACTTGCGCTCCCGTAAACATCAGCGAGTGCGCAACGTTGTTGCCGTCGCCAATGTAAGCCACCTTGAGTCCGGCCAGATGGCCCTTCACCTCCAGCATGGTGAGATAGTCGGCCATCGCCTGGCACGGGTGACTGTAATCGGTGAGCCCGTTGATCACCGGCACGCTCGCATGTTTTGCCATTTGCTCCACGATGTCATGCGCAAAAGTGCGAATCATGATGCCGTCCACCATGCGCTCCAGGTTCTTGGCGACATCATGAATGCTCTCGCGCTTACCCAGGTTGATATCCGCAGGTGAGAGATACAGCGCAAAGCCGCCAAGCTGCTGGATGCCAACTTCGAACGTAACCCGCGTGCGCAGCGAGGGCTTTTCGAAGATCATCGCCAGCGCTTTGCCCTTCAGGGCTTCGCTGTAGGCGGCATGGTTGGCTTTCATTCGGCACGCCGCCTCCAGGAGATGAAGAATCTGCTGTGGTGAAAAGTCTCTGATCGAGATGAAGTCTTTCACGCTCATTGCAACCTCCGCGAAGCGCAATCAACGGAATAAACCCTGAGCCCTTTTCCTTAAACAGTGGTCAGCCTGTGGTGCTCCATTTTGTGCACGAACTGTGTGAGAACTTCCTTGAGGGTTGGACGCGTGATCGCGTCGATCTCATATCCGACACGCACGTGACGCTTCTTCAGATTGAGCAAGCGACCAAGATCCACTGGAGTGGCCACCACCACGATGTCGCAGGGCGTCTGCTCGATAGTTTGTTCAAGTTCGTGACGCTGAGCGTCGCTGTAACCCATCGCCGGAAGCACGCAGTTGAGTTGCGGATATTTCTCATACGTCTTGCGGATCGATCCAACCGCGAAGGGTCGCGGATCGACGCGCTCGCATGCGCCAAAGGTCTGCGCCGCAACCACGCCGGCACCGTAGGACATTCCGCCATGGGTGAGCGTCGGTCCGTCCTCGACGACGAGCACCTTCTTCCCACGAATGAGGTCTGGATCGTCGACCGACACACGGCATGCAGCCTCAATGATCGTGGCTTTGGGATTGCATTCCTTGACGTTGTGAAGAACGGTGTCGACGTCCTTCGGCGCTGCCGTATCCACTTTATTGATGATCACCACTTTCGCGCGACGCAGGTTCACTTCGCCGGGGAAGTAGCTGACCTCATGCCCGGGCCGATGCGGATCGACGACCACGATTTCCAGATCCGGCCGATAGAAAGGCGTGTCGTTGTTGCCGCCATCCCAGAGCAGGATGTCGCCCTCTTTCTCCGCCTGACGCAGGATCGCGCCGTAGTCCACGCCGGCAAAAACAGTCGTGCCCTCAACGATATGCGGCTCGTATTCTTCGCATTCTTCAATCGTGCACTTGTGCTTCTTCAGGTCGGCAAGGCTCGCAAATCGCTGCACAGCCTGTTCTGCCAGGTTCCCATACGGCATCGGATGGCGCACCACCACCGGCTTCCATCCCATCTGGCGCAATTCGTCGGCAATGTACCGCGACACCGGACTCTTCCCGCATCCGGTACGCACGGCGCAGACCGAGATGACCGGGATCGCCGATTTGAGCTCGGTATGGCGGGAGCCCGGCAACATCCAGTCAGCTCCGGCTGCGAGCGCGCGCGAAGCCAGGTGCATCAGGTTGGCGTGAGAAATGTCGCTATACGAGAAAACGACCAGATCGACATTTTCGCGCTGTATCACTGCTTCTAATAATTCTTCTTCAATGATGGGGATCCCATCGGGATACAGTTCTCCGGCGAGTTCGGGTGGGTAGACGCGTCCTGCTATGTCGGGAATTTGTGTAGCTGTGAAGGCGACTACGTAGTAATCGGGATTATTCCGAAAGAGAGTGTTGAAATCGTGGAAGTCCCTGCCCGCCGCGCCAAGAATAATGACCTTCTTCATAGGTCCTCCTTGGAATGGGTTCATGTTGCTTCCGGACCGAGAAGTTAGCAGTGAGGGCAATCACGTCGCGGGGTGAGGCCTGGGCGAACGCATGTGACGAGCCGCTATACCGACCGCGCTATACCGATCGAAAGATATCCTTAAAATCGTAGAAGCCGGTTTTGCCGTGGATCCACTCTGCTGCGCGTACCGCACCATCGGCGAACCCGCGACGCGATTTCACTGAGTGGGAGAGCAGAATCATGTCATTCGGAGAGCTCAGTTGCAGGATGTGATCGCCCATCACTTCGCCTTCGCGAATGGAGTCGATGCGCAGGTCCTTACCGCCGCCATGGCAGTAGCTGTTGTTCAGCGCAATTGCCGTCCCGGAAGGCTTATCTTTTTTATGGATGTGATGGCGTTCGACGATCTGGCCTTCATAGCCAAATCCCGCAGCACCTCCTAAGGCACGCGCCGCTTCGAAGAATAGATTCACTCCCACAGAGAAGTTCGCCCCGAAAACGAATCCGGTGCCGGCCTTTTCGACCATTGCGCGTACCTGCGGGATCTGATCGTACCAACCGGTCGTGCCGACAACCATGTTCTTACCAGCGCCAATGCAGGCGTCGATATTCCCCAGCACCGCATGTGGTCCCGTGAAGTCGATAGCGACATCGATGTCTTTCAGTCGCTCCGCCCCAAGAGCAACTCCGCTCGCATTATCTTCTTCCACTACGACCTGAACCTCGTGTCCGCGTTCGCGCGCGATATCGCCGACGAGCGATCCAGTTTTTCCATATCCGATGAGCAGCAGTTTCATGCGTATGCGAAGACCTCCGGATCGGGATCCGCAAAGAATACATCATGGAGTTGCCGCACCACTTGTGGCACATCGTCTTCTTCCACGACGAACGTCAGATTGATTTCCGACGCACCTTGCGAAATCATGCGCACGTTCGTATCGGCAATCGCGCCGAAGACCTTGGCCGCTACCCCCGGAGTCTCGCGGATGTTCTCACCGACCATGCACACGATTGCTTTGCGTCCTTCATACTTCACGTCACCTAACTTTTCCAGATCTGCAGCCAGCGCCGGAATCGACTCGTTCGAATCTACTGTAAGCGACACGCTGACTTCTGACGTGGAGACCACATCCACCGCGCAGTGATGATGATCGAAGACTTCGAACACCGCGCGCAGGAAGCCGTGAGCGCCCAGCATGCGCGTCGCAACAATGTCGATGATGGTGATGCGCTTCTTTGCCGCAATGGCCTTGAACGGATTCCGGCAATGCGTAGCCCGAGCCAGGATTCGCGTGCCTTCGTTGCCCGGATTGCGCGAGTTCAGTACCAGTACCGGGATGTTCTTCTGTACCGCAGGAAGCAATGTCGACGGATGCAGCACCTTCGCGCCGAAGTACGCCAACTCCGCCGCTTCTTCGAAAGCAATCGTCTTGATGCGCAGCGCATTGGGACAAATATTCGGATCGGTGGTCTTCATGCCGTCCACGTCGGTCCAGATCTCGATGCGTGTGGCATCGAGTCCGGCGCCCACAATTGCGGCCGAAAAGTCGGATCCACCACGGCCAATCGTGGTCACGATCCCTTCACGCGTTGCGCCGATGAATCCGCCCATCACCGGAACCATGCCCTTACTCAGCAGCGGACGAACTTTCATCGCCAACCGGTCGTTGGTTGCGTCGAAGTTTGGAATCGCCCGCGTAAACTGGCTGTCAGTGACGATGCACTCGCGTGAGTCCACGTGAGCGGCATTCACCCCAAGCGTGGCGAAGGCCGCCGCCACAATCTTGCTATTGACGCGCTCTCCGAAGGAAAGAATGTTGTCCGTGGTGCGCGGGGTGATTTCGCCCACGGCGCAGATTCCGCGCACCAGATCATCGAGTGCGTTGAACTCGCTCTCCAGTTCGGCTAGAAACGCTTTCGCTTTCGCAGATCCCAACAGCTCGGTGGAACTTTCAAGGTGCCGCGCGCGCAGCTTCCGCGAGAAGTCGAGCGCCGTTTCCGCGTCGCCCCGACCCGCATAATTCGCCATCGCCACCAGTTGATCGGTGACTTTAGCCATGGCGCTTACAACTACAACTGGATTTTCCGCAACACGGCTGGCGACGATTTTTGCGGCACGACTGATGGCGGTCGCATTCTCTACTGACGTACCGCCAAATTTCATCACAATCATTTCGATAGCCAACAATCAGCCGAAGAGCGTTTGCGCGGTTGACTCACTACGACGCGATCGGCTTCTGGAACAATAGACAATATTTACGGCCGGGCCAATCTTCAATGCTACGGACCCGCTCGAATCCTACCTGCTCCAGTTCTTTAGCGAGAATAGCGCTCGGGATACCATGCCCGCCACGGTTCGACGGGATTCCCTTCGGCGTAGATGGAGCTAAATACCAGCGCGGCTTGAAGTCAATTACAGCCAATGTGCCACCGGGCCTCAACGCCCGGAAAATGCTGGCGTTCATCGCGGCCGGATCGGTGAAGTGATGGTAAACGGCGCGCATGTAGATCGCGTCACAACTGCTGGCGGGGATGCAACAATCCGCGGCATGGCTGGGCTCTACGGTGACATTCATCCAGGACCGTATCACCTTCTTCCTTACCAACTGACGAAGGCGAGACTCATCGATCTCAGTTGCGAACAGATGTCCCGGTGCGCGTAGCCGCTCTGCCATGTTCTGCGTCATCGTTCCCGTGCCCGCGCCAACTTCGCCAAGCCGGGCGCCCGGACGCAATCCCAAAAGCGCCCACAGTTGGTCCGCCTCCGCCTGTTCTGTTTTCTTCTGATATTGAACGAACGCGTAAGCACCCACCGCTACGCCAGCGGCAATCGACAGAAGCCATCCCGCCCTGGACATTGGCCTATGGCTCCCGTTAGCTCAAGTAGCCTTGTGCTTTGAGCAGTTCAGCGTTGAGAAGAGCCGCGCCCGCCGCACCGCGAATGGTGTTGTGCGAAAGCACGGTGAACTTCCAGTCGAACAATCCGCACGGTCGCAATCGGCCTACACTGGTCGTCATGCCACGGCCACGATCCAGATCGAATCGCGGTTGCGGACGATCGGGAGCTCTGTCGTAGTACACCGGCTGCACCGGCGCAGTCGGCAGCCCTAGTTCTTGCGGAACTTCGCGGAACTTGACCCACGCATCGATGATCGCATCTGCTTTAGCCGGCGTCTTCAGCTTGATGGACACCGACTCAGTGTGACCATCTTCCACCGCAACGCGATTGCATTGCGCGCTGATGCCGAAATCGGCTGGCTGCACGGAGGCGCCGTTCACCTTGCCCAACAGCTTCCGCGTTTCCTCTTCCATCTTTTCTTCTTCTTTGCCGATGTAGGGAATCACGTTGCCGAGAATATCGAGCGAAGCCACGCCCGGATATCCCGCGCCGCTCACCGCCTGCATTGTCACAACGAACACTTTGTCCAGACCGAACTCTCGATGCAGTGGAGCCAGCGCAATCACCAGCCCTATTGCCGAGCAGTTGGGATTCGTAACCGCAAAGCCCTTCGACTCGCGCCACCACTTCTGGCACTCAATCAGCCGGATGTGATCGGGATTAACTTCCGGAATCACCAGCGGAACATCGGGATACATGCGCAGTGCGCTGGAGTTCGAGACGAGCGCGTGTCCGGCGGCCGCAAACCGCGGCTCCAGCTCCTTCGCGATGCCTGCATCGAGCGCGGCAAAAATCACCTTGGGCGCGCCATCTGGCTCTGCGGCCGACACCTTCATCTTGGCGATAGAAGAGGGAATCGGTGTCTTCAGTCGCCATTTGGCCGCTTCTGCGTACGGTAATCCAGCCGAGCGCTCCGATGCCGCAAGCCATGCCACTTCAAACCATGGATGATCTTCCAACAACTGTATGAAACGCTGTCCGACGACGCCGGTCGCGCCGAGTATGCCTACTGGTATCTTGGTTTCCATGTGAGTATTCAGTTCTCAATTTTACACTACGAACTTTTTTGATCTGCGTGCGCAACATCACATCGAGCACGAGTTTTTTCGATTCGTCAGCAGCGAAATCTGAGTCTACAAGAGACGATCTATTCTGCAATCGGCACAGGCGGTTCAACAGCTGTGCGTGGATGCTCGTGTTCTGGTTCCGGCCCGCGGAAGCGCACCAGGTATTCATCCAGCATCACCGCAACCAGCGCCGCGGTTGGGACCGCTACTAGCGCGCCGAGAACTCCTGCCATAGCAGCTCCCAGACTCAATGCAATGATCACGGCGAGCGGTGGCAGATTCACGCTGTAGTTCATGATGCGCGGATTGAGCCACGCTTGTTCGATCTGCTGGTAGATCGCGTAGAAAATTACCACCCCAATCACTTTTGACCAGCCATCGAAAGCTGCCACTGTAACCGCCAGAACGAAAGACGCCAACGGACCGATGAAGGGCACGATATTCATCGCGCCGGCGAGCACGCCAAGTGCAAACGAGTACCGCAGATGCAGCAGCCAGAACGTCACGCTCGCGCATATCCCCAGGATCAGCATGAGCAGTCCCTGGCCAACCAGCCAGTGCCGCATCCGAATCTGTCCGCGGAGCAGAGTCACGCGCAACCGCCGCCTGTGGGTGTCCGGGAAGAACGAAAGAAACCAATAAAACGTTCGGTGCCCATCGAGGATGAAGTAGGCGGTGATGATCAGCCAACTGAACAGGCCAATGAGTGCGCCGGCAACTCCCGCGAAAAATCCGAAGGCTCCGCCAAACGAGTTCTCCATTTCGTGCTCGAGGGTGTCCACATCGAAGTTTGGAACGAATGGATAGCCCCGCAAGCGCGTGTGAAGATCCGCCAGTCGGTGGGGAAGGTCACCAATGAATGCCTGGAAGTCGCGCAACATTGGCGGCAACGCAAAAACTGCGAACGACACGATCGCCAGCAGCGCAATGCTGATGATGACGAAAATCGCAAATCCGCGCCCCGGCCACCAATGACCAATGTGAATGCGGCGAATCTGATCGATCGCCGGACTCAACACTACTGCGAAGAGAATGCTGACATAAATCAGCAGCAGGACGTCGCGAACCATCCATGCGATACCCAGTAGACCCAGGATTGCCAGCGTGAAGAGAATCTCCGAGCGGTGGCCCGATCGGGACGAGCCTGCGGGTTGGCCATTACTGGACATGATTCAGCGATGAATCATTCTAACTGCGTGCGAGACCTTCAAAGGGAGCAAAAGTGCAGGAAAAAACGTGTCCTACCGGACAATGCTACTCGCGGATTACTTCCGTCTGATCGGAGTCCACCAGCACCCGCTGAAGCTTGTACTGGTCATCCATCCATAATGACCAGTCGTCGCTTTCGGTATGCATAAGAAAACGGCTCAGTTCCACTTCTCTCCCATGCAGCATCAGCTTTTCGCGCCCCTTGAACTCCAGGCTTACGCTCATCGAGTTGCGTTGGCGGGGCACAATCGCGCCAAAGTTCGTCTTGGGCATGGGGCAGCCTTGAGTAGAAGGCTTGGCGCAATTGGTAGCCAGATATCGCCACAGGAGAAGTTCGCGGTGGCTGAAGAAATAGTCATCAAGCACAGCTGTTGACGGGGGAAGTATGTAGGGCTGCTCCACCGCCTTTTGCAAGGTTGTCGCGGTGATGTGCTGAACCAGGAAGTCGTTCTGCGGCTCGATTGTGCTCTGGCCGTTGGAACCACCTGATTCACTCCACGTGTACTTCCGCAGGTTCCCGGAAGGCAGCAGTTCCAGTTCGTACGTCTGCGAGTCCTTCGATCCGTCTTCGGTCTTGAGCGTTCCTTTTGCCACGCTGAAGTCGGTTTCCTGCGAGATCTGGAATGTCTCGGTCGCGACCTTCTTGCCGCCAATCATGATGTCGAATATGCCTGAATCGATTACATTGCCCGCAGCCTTCTTGTTCGCCGCCCATGAGGGCAGACATGCTGCAAGAAGAAGTATGGTCGCGAATCTTGCCAGATTATGAACGCCGCTCTGTCTGCTCATCAGGAACTGCCAACCCCAAAAGTAACGCTACTCCCGAAGCAACTTCGGAGACGCTTTGCCCGCTAGTATCGACACAAAGGCCTGCCTCCATGTAAGCGCTTCGGCGATCTTCATACAATTGGCGAAATTGGTTCTCATCCTGAAACAAAGGTCGCTGTCCTGCCTGAGCCTGGCAGCGGTTCATCAGCTCCTCCACCGTTGCGTCCAGGAATACCACCGGCAGCTTTGTATTGCGGATCAGTGCGACGTTTCGCGGCTGAGCGAAGGCCCCGCCGCCGAGCGCGATCACCGTGGGCTGTATGCCCAATTCGCCGATCAGCGTTTGCAGCGCAGCCGTCTCTTTCGCGCGGAAACCTGCCTCGCCTTCAGCGCGAAAGATCTCCGGCACGCTGCGCCCGTCGGCTGCCACGATGCGGTCATCCAGATCGACGAACCGCCAGCCCAGATCCTGCGCCAGTCGCTGTCCGACTGAGGTCTTGCCCGCGCCCATGAAGCCCACTAGAAAGCAGGCACCTGGCGTTTCTTGTGATGAGTTCAGCAATTGAGTGATTCCGAGTCTAGCAGAGCGGCTGAGGTGGTGCCCCAGGTTCGCGGCCTGCTGTTCGCCGCTAACCTGGGTCGTGCGATTCCTGCAGTTGTTATCAGTTCTGGACCGCGCCCGAGACCTGGTTCAGCCATGCGGGCCGGTTCGTCTTCATGAGAATAAGACGGACCGCATCCACGATCGTGATGATCGCGCAAATCGCCGCTGTGATTGCGACGAAGATAGACACCCATGTATTCACTGCGGCGTTGATCTCAACCGCTTTCGCTGCTGGAATATTTGCTCCCGACAGAACGATCAATGCGCCCGCTCGCGCCATCAGTCCGAACACCATGGTCGAAATCAGATCCTGTACGACACGCAGCGCCAGCCGCCCGCGCGTCCAGAAAGGACGAAACAGATTAACCGCCGACATCGCTATGCCGAACAAAGACATTGACGTCACGATCCATACAAACTCGCGCCCGACTGCGGTAAATGCAATACGGAAGCTGTCATGATCGAGCAGCACTCCCGACGTCGCCAGTTCCACCAGCCACATCACGGCGATAATCCCAATCACGACCTCGAATACCGAGGAAGCGCGTGGAATCCTTCGCGTATCTTTTACTTTCGGCAGCTTCAGCGGATCCCACTTCTCCAGCCAGCCAGAATTTGCCTGCGTTCTTTCGATCACAGCGAAGACCAGCGTCACAATCCCAAACGTGACAAATGCGCCGAACCAGAGTTCTGACCAAGTCCTCACCATCAGCCCGCCCCATCCTTCCGTGTGGTATTTGGGATCGAAGATGAAGAACCCGATCAGCACCAGGATCCGCGGGATCACGAAGCAGAGCGCCGCGATCTTTAGAACCAGCATGTAGATGGGGAAGAGCACCGGCCCGATGAGCGAGTGCTGTGGCAAGTATCCGTTCGCCACTAATAGCGGACGTCCCCGCTTGCGCAACAGATCGGCAACCTCGTTGTCATTGAGCTTGCGGCCCAGCTGCGCTTCGCGCTCTTCGCTCTGCGATCGCAGGTCTTCGGAGAGTTCCGCGATGATGTCGTCCTGCTGCTGCCTCGGCAGCCAGAATTTAACTGCGTGCAGGTACCGGTCCAGTAGTTCCATGATGCTGCTCCTTCAAAATTTTATTGAGCGAGGCGTCGATGCTTTCCCATTCCACGAGCAATCTCAGCAGAATCAGTTCGCCATCGGCGGAGAGCCGATAGAAGCGCTTATTGCGTTTGTCCTCTTCGCGCCATTGGCTCGTCAGCAGTCCCTGGCTTTCAAGCCGGCGCAGCAGCGGATAAAGCGTGCCTTCATCGATCTCCATGCCCTTATCGCTGAGGTCCTTGCGTAGCGTGTAACCGTATTTCTCCGCCCGGAGTTCGGCCAGAACGGCGAGAATCAACGATCCGCGCCGGAGCTCGCCCCTTAGATTCTCGAAGAGATCGCTGTTTGCATTGGGTGACATAGTATGTAAAACACAGTGTACGTCACATACTGTGTAACAAACAGTGTAAACTGTCAAGTCCTTTTCCCCTTGTCAAGCCCCACCTTCGCGCAGTTTCATGGCAAGTTGTTGAATTGAATGGAGAAATAATTCTCGGGAAAGTGTCTAGTAGGTCCCGTCAAAATTGCTACTCTGGATATAGATGAACTTCATGCCGCCGACCGCGAGCAATGGTGCCCAGGGCTGCTCCGAGTGGAGCCGAAGCGTTCGCTCGTCCTCTTTTGTCCGATAATCTGGGGTTTTTAATCGGCAACTGACAACCAGCAACTGCCAACTGCTTTGTTTTCAGGATTTTGGGATTTTTGCCCTTTAGATTGAGGATTTTGCAAAACCGGGACCCGTAAGTCACTGAAAACAAAGATTAGGCTACCCCCCGGGGGGGAGGGGTGCTATTTGCAAATGGAATCGAACTGGATAAGTGGCAAATGCGACGGGTCTTGCTCAATGTGCCTTTCCGCCGCGACACCCTCCAGCATATCCGGTCCGGGCGGTAGATTCAGGTCGGTGTCCTGCCGGTAAAAGTCGTCGCTTTCGGCCTGTTGCAGAGTGACGAACGCGAAGTCTCGCGACCGATACAGCTCCAGCAGACGGGGCAGCATGCGCGCATCGAACGCGCCCACGTGCATCAGCAGCACATACGGAATATCGCGGCCATACAATGTTTGCGAAAGCTGCCGATAGTGACGAATGCTATCGTCTGCTGCCGCCAGGTAACTGCTTTCCAACATCGCAATCGCGTCCTTGTCGCCTTTCGCCACGCAACGCGCATACGGGTCGTTCCACGAGTAATCGCCGAAGCTCATCGTCACGCCCGCGACCTTGTATCCGCGCAGCAGCAGGAACGCGCGCACGCCGGCTTTCTTCTCCTGCGTATCGCCTTCCGCCAGATAAGGGAAGCGAAACCAGTGCCAGTCCGCGCCTGGCATCAAGTCGTTCAGCAACGGTTCGTTCTTGGTCGCATTCGCCTCAAAGTCCAGGAGCGTGTTCTGATTCAGGTTTATATGCGACCAGGTGTGATTGCCCAGCGGATTGCCGGCATCGCGCCAGGCCTTCAGCGCGGCAACATCGCCAGGATGCTGCTCTACTGCGATGCCGTTTACGAAGCCATAGACCGGCGGCATGTGCGCGTCGTGCATCGCGGCAAGAATCTTGGCAATGACATCCACGCGCGTTTCGCCGGGTGGCAACGACGCATGCGCGGGCAGATCGTCGAAGGTGAACGCAATCTGCGGTTGCGTTGTCGCAGCTGAGGGACTGAAGAGCGCCAGCGGAATTGCTGCGGCCATCGCTGCATATCCCGCTGCGGAAGGATGCAGATGGTCGCCGGAATCAAGCGCCGGCAGCAAGCGATCGGGATGCTGCGGATCGCGTGTGACCATATCGAAGTCGATGACCGCGTCAAAATGCCCGGGCGTGCGAATCCACTGGTTCACTGCCTGGCGATCGGCTTCGATCTCGGGTCCAGGATGGTAAAACTCGGAGCCAACGAACGGCAGAATCGTGGCGCCAATTGTCTGGATATGATGCGCATGTGACCGCGCGACGATTTGCTCGTATGCAGCAGTGATGCCGTGCACCATCGCGTCGTGCTCGGCCTGTGAGTGATTGCCTTCACGCGCGAACATTCCCAGGTCGTTCACGCCTTCCAGCACGATCAGATAGCGAACGCCTGCGGGCGCGAGCACATCGTGATCGAAGCGCGCGAGCGCATTCGGGCCGAGGCTGTCGAGCAGCAGTCGATTGCCGCCAATTCCTGCGTTCACCACAGCGAGGTTTGCCGTTCCCGCATTCGCTTGCAGGCGCTTCGCCAGAATGTCGGGCCAGCGATCGTTGCCGTTGGTCGTCGCGCCATGTCCGTCGGTGATCGAATCGCCGAGAGCCACAATCGCCGTGGCTTGCTGCGCGGGGACGACCTCGATTCCGGCCACGAAGTACCAGTGTTCAAACGTCTTCGCATTGGGAAGATCGAGAGCAGCGACTTGATTGCCGTGAACGAGGTACGAGGTAGCGCGCGAGCCCGGATGTCCTGTCTGTTGTTGCGGCGGCTCGCCGAAGTGAAGCGAGATTGCCAAATCCGAAAGCGCGGCGGCAGGAAATTCGATTGGATCGGAGAGATAGTCGGCGCCTGCGGGAACAATCACGTCGGGCCTGCCGGAAAAAGTCAGAGTTTTGTCGGTTCCTTCGACAATCTTCGCCGACGCTGTTGAAACTGGACGCGCGACATGAACGGCGCTGAAATGCAGCGGTTCGGTGCCAAATCGATTTGAAATGCGCACGCGCAACTGCGTTCCGCCGAGCGACAGATGCACGATCTGGCGCAGCGTCGCGTCGCGCAGATCATCGGTCGCGAGCGAGTTTTGCGGTTCAGCAAGCTGTTGGGATGCGGTCCACGAAGCGACCCAGTGCGTTTGTGCCTGAGCAAAAGAGTTGAAGACGAAAATCAGAAGGGCCGTGACAAGCGCAGTGAAAGATGTCCGTATCGTGGCGCGTCGCATGACGCAAGCAATTTAGCAGTGGTCAGTGGTAAGTGGCTAGTGGCTAGATGTGAGGTTATCTGGGTCATCGTTGATGTCCGCGTATCAACCAGTGACTACTAATTACCAACTACTTGTTGGTGTCATTGACTTCGTTTCTTCTGGTCACGTACATTCACCGCGCATTCATTTCACGGAGAATCTGATGCGCTTACTTCGCTCTCTCTTGCTTCCGCTCTTTCTCATCGCACTCGCCGGCATTGCTTCTGCCCAACTCACGCCCGAGGAACGGGCCGCAGTAGTTATCGCCAACGATTTCGAAGTCACTCCGAACATCGTCTACGGAGTCGCTAACAACTACCAGCTCAAGCTCGACGTCTATCGTCCGCACAAAGCCAAAGCGCCCACGCCCGTCGTCCTGGTCATTCACGGTGGCGGCTGGATCAACGGCAGCAAGGAAGATCGCTTCCTGGAAGGTCTGCCTTACATGCAGATGGGCTTCGCCGTGGTCAACGTCGAGTACCGTTTGGCGAACGTTTCGCTCGCACCTGCCGCGGTCGAAGACTGTCTCTGCGCCCTGCACTGGGTGGCGCACAATGCGCAAAAATATAATTTCGATCTCAGCAAGGTCGTCGTCTCGGGCGGCTCCGCCGGAGGCCACCTCGCGCTCACTACCGGCATGATCCCATCGTCCGCGGGACTGGACACCGAGTGCGCTGCCGACTTCAACGACTGGGACGCGACCCCGCTCGTGCCGCTCCCCAAGGTCGCCGCCATCGTAAATTGGTTCGGCATTGCCGATGTCGCCGACATGCTGCAAGGCGCGCCGGACACACGCTCCTACGCAGTCGCCTGGTTGGGAAGCCAGCCTAATCGCGAAGAGATTGCGCGGCGCGTCTCGCCCATTAACTACGTGCGTCCCGGGCTGCCTGCGATCATCACGATTCACGGTGACGACGACAAATTGGTGCCGCACGCGCAAAGCGTCCGTCTGCATCAGTTGCTCGATAAAGCCGGAGTGCGCAACCAGTTGCTGACCATCACTGGCGCGGGACACGGCGGCTTCACCGACGAGCAGGAACTGAAGGGCTACGAAGCGATCAAGGCATTTCTGGCGAGCGCGGGAGTGAAGTAAGTTGCTAGTTGTCAGTTGTCAGAAGAAAGCTCGAGTTTGTGTGAGGCGGACACTTCGTCCGCCCTTTGCGCCTCAAATTCACGGGGGATACTGCCGCACACTACACACTGAAGGATGACAGCAAAATGGGTGGGTGCCGGCGAGAAGAGATGTGAATCGAGGAAGGTTCAACGGAGCCGAACGTTGGCGGCCGATGGCCGGCAACGAATTGGCCGACCAGATTTTCTGACTGCTAACTACTAATTGCTAATTACTGCAATCAGCGAAGAAGCCCAAATCCAATCATGGTGACGCCGAACAGCAGCAGGAACATCGAGAGCGAACTCCAGGATGGGAATCCTAGAAGTCGCCCCCTCGCGCGAGCAGGTTTAATCATGCCCTCGCGCTCAAGATTCTCTTGGATGCCGTCCCAAACCTTGGGGCTTGGATCGCGCATTGGCAATAATAGTTTGGCCTGTTCGGCGATGTAGCGGAGGTCCTGCACCAGGTCGGAACAGACGGCACACTCCTGCAAGTGTGTCTCTTCGTCCGGATTTCCGCCAGACTCGATAATGTAGGGCAGAAGCTTTTGAAATTCTGCACAGTTCATGGCACTTTCTCTCCCTGAATCACCCATAATCTCCTCACCGCTTCGCGGCCTTTTCGGCTCTGCTGGTCTTAAGGAGATCCCGTAATTTCATTCTCGCCTTGTGCAACTGAGATTTGCTGTTGCCGATGGAACAGCCCATCATTTCAGCAATTTCATTGTGCTCGTATCCTTCAATATCGTGGAGCACGAAAATGATGCGATACCCAGGCGGAAGGCTTTCAATCGCACGCTCCAGATTTACGCGGTCGATGGATCCGGCGAGCACGTTATCGCGAGCGCCGATATCTTTTCTTGGTCCATCTTCCTGCTGAGGCTCCATGGTCTCTTCGAGAGAAACCTCGGGCAGTCCCTTCTTGCGCAGGTGCATCAATACGACGTTGACGGCCAGACGATGCAGCCATGTGGAAAAAGCTGATTCGCCGCGGAAGGTCGCGATCTTGCGATAGAGCTGCAAGAAGGCTTCCTGGGTAAGATCCTCGGCCTCGGCGGTGTTGCCGGTCATGCGCAAACAGAGCGAGTAGACGCGCCGCTTGTGGAGGCCATAGAGAAGCTCGAAACAAACCGCGTCGCCCAGCTTGGCTCGGTCGATCGCTTCGGCCTCAGAGATTCCGGGTGCCACCTGTTTTTTCGCGGTAGTCAAGGTTCTAACCGGCATATCTGTAAGATGCAGCTAAGTAGCTGACTGTTGTACCAGTTAAGCAATATCGGCCTTAATGTCAGAATGATCATTTGAGGCGACGTAGGCAACTTTGGTTGCCTGAGTAGCTGCTTATTGGAGCGTAAATCGAGCTTCTAGTTAGCCCGCAGAAGCCGACGCTGTAATCGTCTCCAAGCCGTGGCCATTCGGGCCAGTTTCGCGCTGACGAAGCAGGATCGAGAAGAACAGTCCGACAAAGCCAAGCGTGGAGAAGATCCACATTCCGAGCGCGTATCCGCCAACATTGGATAAACCAGCCTGCGAGATGTCATTGGCCTTGCCGATCGCTAGATTCATGGCGAAGAATCCGACCTGCTGAATCAGGCTCATGAGCGCATAAGCAGTGCCGAGCTTCTTCTCGTCGACGATGTAGGCGACAGAGGGCCACATCACTGCGGGAATCAGAGAGAAGGCGACGCCCATCATGGAAACCGGTACCCAGAGCGGCAAATTGCTATACGCCAACATCAGGTAGACGGGCATGAGGAGCACCGAGCCAACCATCATTAGAGTGGCGCGGCGACCGATTTTGTCGGCGAGCAAGCCGAACAGCGGAGTCGCGACCATCGCGGATAGAGGCAAGATACTGTTGAAGAGACCGGCGCGTTCGTGAGCCAGAATTCGTATGGCGTCGGAGGCATGCACGCCACCCATTCCGGCAAGCAGCTTGTTGGTGAAGAAATCGATGGCGAAGGTGCGGAACGGGAAGATGGCGGAATAAAAGGTGAAGCAAAGCGCTACGACATACCAGTACGACCGATTGAAAGTGAAGATGCCCTTGGCCTCGAACTTGTCGATGGAACCAGCTTTGCCTAGAGCATATTTCTGTTCGGCGGCCGATTCGAGTCTCCAGTAGACGAGAGCACCAACGAGGCAGATGACGCCCGCGCCAACTGCGATGAACAACGGACGTTGCCAGCTCGGCTCGCCCGCCGAACCGCTGGGATAGAACGCCCATCCAGCCCAACTGGGAGAATTGTCGGCGGAGACGGATGCGAGTCGCGCGAGCGTGAGATTGATTCCGAAGGCGAAGCTGAGCTCTTTGCCCTTGAACCATTTTGCCAGCGCGGTGGTGACGGCGATGATCTGCGATTCGGCGCCCAGACCGAGTAAGGTGCGTCCGGCGACCATTACGGGGAAATTGCCTCGTAACGCCGTGAGGAGCGCACCGAGGAAGCAGAGTCCGGAGAAGATCAGAAGCGATTTGCGAATGCCGAGGCGGTCAATCATGATGCCGCCGATCAGCAGGGTGATGACCGCGGCCAGACTGTACGAGGCGTTGAGCCAACCGAACATTTCGGCGTTGAAGCCCAGTTGCTTGCGAAAAATATCTTCCAGCGGATTAATGCTGTCGTAGATGTAGTAGTTCCCAAACTGCGCGAGACTGACAAAAACCAGGACGATCCATCGGTAAGTGCGGGTAGGCTCGGGACGCGCCTGGATCTGTCCGGCCACAGAAAAGTTAGTGGGTTCTACCATTCAGGGATATGCCTCGAAACGATTGCGGTCGCCACGTTTTGAGTTCAAAACGGGCGCGGCGACAGGGAAGAATAGCAGATGCGCCAGATTTCGCGTTGGAGTGGGCGGGACTGAGTTTTAGGCGCTGTCCCAGGTTGGCGCAGAAGAGAACGGCGCAAACCTGGGACACGAATACAGCTTATTTCGGAGGATTATTCATAATCGCGCCATTTGGGGCATTGGTGTTTGGAACTGGAGTCGGCTGCCACTGCTGCTGAAGGCGCTGAATATCGTTATTGTTGAAGCTTTTCGCGGAGATGGAAGACTTCTCTTCCTTCATCTTGCGAGCGACTTCGGCCACATCCGAGCGGGACGCATTCATATTCGTCGGAGTTGAGAACTGGGCCACTCCGAAATTGAAGGGCTGCTCTTCCGCTACGGTTTGCGGCGCTGGCGGTGGCGCGACTACCAACACGGTTTGCGCTGGTTGCGGCGCTTCTGCTTCGGCCTGTGCCAAAGCGACACCCGGCAATGTCGCCTGCAAACCATTCGCGTAATAGGCGGTGGTCGGAGCCTCGCCGAGATGAACACTGGGGGTGAACATGAGTGGAGGAGACGGCACCGCTGCCGGCACTAATGCGCCAGGTTGCGTTGCGTATCCATAAGGTGTTACGGCGACCTGCGCCGACAACATCGCGGCGGTCAACAGAAGCAGAACAGCTAACAGAAAACGTGGCATAGAGCGCCCCCGAATCGATCCGCAGCACTTAACGACGCCGCGGAAGGGAAAATGCCGGAATAACACTTAGCTTAGATGCTCAACAGCGGAAGCTCAACTGCCTATGAAGCGTGCATAAAGACTGCGGGCAACCGCGGTATCAGTGGTGCCCTTAATGATGGCCCGGCCGTCGGAGAAGAGAGTCAGTTCGTACGGCTCACGCCAGAATTTTAGGACAAACTCATTGTGGCGAACAAGCCCATGCGGAGCCAGACGGGTAGTCATTTCGCTGAAATCGATAGGCCGGCGCATCTCGTGGATCTGAACAGAATTCCTCCCACATAACGTAACGTGCGGGCGTGACTTGCCATCCAGGTGGATGAATTCACGGGCCGAGCAGGCGCGGCAATCAGCGCGAGGGCGGGCGGCCTGAACTTCGGAGCTGTCGTTATTCCAGACGTCGTAGGAGAGCAGTGTCCGGCGCATCTTGTCCCGGGCGCCAACCAGGAGCTTCAAGGCCTCGGTGGCGGAGACGGAGGCCATCAAGTTCACGGCGGAATTGAGGATCCCCGAGGTATCGCACGTTTCAACGACCCCAGTCGGCGAATCCGGGAAAATGCACGCCAGGCAGGCGGTTTCCCCGGGCAGAATGTTCATAGCAACACCGTAGCTGCCGACCGCGGCGGTGTAAATCCAGGGCAGGTTGTTGGCGACTGCGAAGTCGTTGATCAGATAGCGAGTTTCGAAGTTGTCAGTCCCGTCGAGGATGAGATCGACGCCTGTCAGCAGGTCCTCGGCATTTTCGGGCGTCAGGTCGGCGACGCGGGGCTCGACCGTAACTTCGGTGTTGAAGGCGGCGATCCGTCGCGAGGCAGCAATGGCCTTCGGCAGGGATTCCCGAGCGTCCGCCTCTTCGAAGAGCGACTGCCGCTGTAGATTGCTGGCCTCGACATAATCCCTGTCGATGATGCGGAGATATCCCACTCCAGCCCGAGCGAGCAAACCAGCAAGCGCGGATCCGGTAGCACCACAGCCAACGATAGCGACGCGCGAGGAAGCCAGCTTCTTCTGGCCGTCGGTCCCGATCGGTTTGAACAGGATCTGCCGGGAATAGCGATCTGCGAACGAGTCAGACATAACTGTTTGCGTACCAGGGACATAGATGGCCAACATTGGCCAGTAGGTGCAGGGCGCGCGATACAGCTATTATAGGAGGCGCTCAGAATTTATTTCAGGGATTGAACTGGCACTGGGGTGGACACGCAACTTTCGGTGTCGGCCAGGGTCGGTTGGAGAGAAGCTGAAGCTGGCTCGAACCATGGCCGGTCGCTGCCGAATACGGCTGTTCGATCCGGGCAGGAAGGCGAACGGTTCTCCCTGACTGCCAAGCAATCAGGCGAAATGAGCAGGATTCAGACGCCATAAGCGTGCGCAGACATTTCATTCTCCCTGGGTTGGCATGGCTGCTGGTGCTGCTTACGATTGCTCCAGCCAATGGCCAACTTGCGCCCAAAAAATCCTCGGCTCAGCCCACTTCCGAATCTGCAGGCCAGAAGATAGAGTCCGTTTCGCTCTCGTCTTCCGATTTTGTGTCCGCGAATGCGCTGCTCGGATTACGCGTAAATGAAATCCAATTCCGTGGCGTCGTGCTCGATGAGCGCGTACAGAAACATTTGCAACGGATGGTGGCACAAATCCCGGGCGAACCACTCGACCGCAACAAGGTCCGAGAGAGTATCGAAACTCTCTACGCGACCGGCAAGTTTGCGAATCTTCAGGCAGAAGCACAACGAACTCCGACTGGCGAAGTGACGCTGGTCTTTTGCGGTGCGCCGAATTACTTCGTGGCGAGCCTATCCGCGGAGGGAGCTCCGAAGCGTCCAACCGAAACTCAACTGACCGACGCGACCAAGCTGCAGCTGGGAGAAATATTCACGGAGCAGAAGGGTGCGCAGGCAGTGATCCGCATGAAGGCCGTCCTGGCGGATAACGGATATTTCCAGGCAGAAGTCAGCTACACGCAGAGTCAACACGATGACACACAACTGGTGGACATTGTGTTTCACGTGCACTCGGGACCGTTGGCGCGCGTGGGTGAAGTAAGAGTTGAGCCCGGTTCGGGTTACACCGGGAAACAGGTTGCCGATATTGCCAAGCTCAAGCCTGGGAAACAGGTGACTGCGTCCAGCCTGAGTACCGGCCTCGCTAAGTTGCGCGACAAGTTGACCAAAGACGATCACCTGGAAGCACAAATCTCGCTTCTCGATCGAACCTTCAATCAGCCGACGAACACACTGGATTACGACTTCAAGGTTGATCGCGGCCCGCAGGTGAAGGTCACGGTGGTCGGGATGAAGATCAGAAGGGGCAAGCTGAAAAAGTACGTCCCGATCTTCGAAGAGCACGCCGTGGACGACGATCTGCTGAATGAAGGCCGTCGCAACCTGAGGAACTATCTACAGACCGAGGGCTACTTCGACGCAGAAGTGAACTATCACAAGGACCTCAAAGACGTTAATCACATGGAGGTGGTGTACAGCATCGAGCGCGGATCGAGACACGATGTGGCCGAGGTGTTTGTGGAAGGGAACAAGTATCTCAGCACGGAATTCAGTCTCCGTCCCATTCTTTTCGTGCAAAAGGAGAGCACGGTTCTCCCGCACGGACGATTTAGCCAGCAACTCGCAGCGCAAGACGTGGAAAACATCAAGAACCAGTACCGCGCGAACGGCTTTCAACAGGCGGAGATAGAGTATGAGCTCAAAGATAATTTCGAGGACAAAGCCAACAACATCGCCGTCTATTACCGCATTGTAGAAGGGCCGCAAACGAAAGTCGCGAGCCTGAGCATAGAAGGCGCGTCTGCCACCAATCGCGCAGAATTTCCGGCGCTCAACATCGTGGAGGGCGAGCCATACTCGCAGGCGAATGTGGATTCGGACCGCGATTCCATCCTGACGTTTTATTACAACAATGGTTACGCGAACGCAGATCTGGAAGCAACGTCACTGGCGGTGGCTGGCGATCCGAATCGTATGAATGTGAGTTACAAGATTGTAGAGGGCGAGCAAGTGTTTGTGGATCGCGTAATCCGCGCGCATTTGACCTACACGCGCCCGAAGTACGTGATGCGGGAAGTTCAAGTTCGTCCCGGCGATCCGTTAAGCCAGCAGAAGATTTATGACACGCAGAGCAGGCTCTACAGCTTGGGCGTTTTCAATGCAGTGAATATTGCAGTGAAGAATCCTGACGGCGATGAGCAGTACAAAGACGTGCTGATGGACTTCCAGGAGGCGAAGCGATGGACCTTCGATTACGGATTCGGAATTGAAGCCAGCACGGGCCAGCCGTCAGCGCCATCGACAACAACAAACAGCAGCGGGCAGACGGTGAATAGCACTAACAATCCAGAGGGCGTCGCGGGCGTGAGCCCCCGTGTGTCGTTCGACGTAACGCGTCTGAATTTTCTGGGAAAGACGAACACGGTTGCGTTCAAATCCCAGTACGGCAAACTGGAAAAGCTGGGGCTGATTCGATTCAATGCGCCGCGATGGTTCGATGATCCGGACCTGACGTTTGCCATCACCGCTTTTTACGATGACGCGATCAATGTGACGACGTTCACCTCGGAACGGCTGGAGGGTTCGATTGGATTGAATCAGGTTGTGTCGAGGCGCGCGAATGGGAATCCGGTGACGATGCTCGATTACAAGTTCACCTATCGGCGCGTGAAGGCGAGTAACGTTGTGGTGACGCCGGATGAGATTCCAGTCTTGTCGCAACCGGTTCGCGTTGGTATTCCCTCCTTCACCTACACGCGGGATAAGAGAAATGATCCAATCGACGCGACGAACGGAAATCTGACTTCCGTCGATCTAGGAGTCGCTTCGAATTATTTTGGTTCCCAAGCCGATTTCGGACGCGTGGTTGCGCAGAACTCAACGTATGTGCTGTTCCGAAAGAAAGCAAATAGCAAGAGCGGATGGGTGTTTGCACGAAGTCTGCGCTTAGGCTTGGCAGAACCTTTCAACAACACGATTATTCCCTTGCCGGAACGGTTCCTGGCGGGCGGCTCGAACTCGCTGCGTGGATTCGCGCTGAACCAGGCAGGGCCACGCGATCTAACGACGGGTGCTCCGCTGGGGGGCAACTCGCTTATCGTAAATAGTCTTGAACTGCGTTTCCCACCGTTTGCGTTGCCGTTTTTCGGCGACACCATCAGCATGGTGGCGTTCAACGATATTGGGAACGTGTTCTCGAGCAATACCACGATGTTCAAGAGCCTTTCGCGTTTTTACCAGCCAGATCGCGCGGCATGCCAGAGCCAAAGCACGTCTCAGCAGTGCCGGTACGACTACATGAGCAATACGCTGGGCGCGGGTGTTCGCTACAAGACACCGATTGGTCCAGTGCGATTTGACTTGGGGTACAACCTGAATCCGCCGGCGTTCCCGTATTTCAGTGAGGATGCGAGCGGCAATCTGACGGTGTTCAATACACGTGTCACGCGTCGATGGAATTTCTTCTTCAGTATTGGACAGGCCTTCTGATGCGACGACGAGCGATACCCATCACGATGTTGTTACTTGCGTTTGCGTTGTGCGCACCGGCGAGCGAAGTGATTGATCGCATCGTCGCCATCGTGAATGGAAAGTTGATTCTGCAGAGCGATGTACAAGAGGAAGCGCGAATCGAGGCGTTTCTCGCCGGTCAGCAGCCTTCGGATTTCAAACCGGAGGAGCTGCGAACCGTTGTCGACCGCATGATTGACCGCCAGTTGGTACACGAGCAGATGCGTACCGTGCGCGAGGTGCCGACGACTTCGCAATCGGTCGAGAGACGCATGGAGCAACTTCGCCAGAGCCTCGGCAAGTCGGCGGAAACGGATGCGGATTGGCAGAAAATTCTGAATGATGCGAGCGTTACGGAAGAAGAACTCCGTTCGCATTTCGCGGATGAGATCCAGACGATGCGTTTCCTGGAAGCGCGGCTGCGGCCACAGATACAGGTGGATACCGCAGCAATCGAGGCGTACTACCGCGAAAAATTGTTACCAGAGATGCAAAAGTCCGGAGAGAGAGAGGCACCTCTCGCGGAAGTTTCGCCGCGAATCCGAGAAGTCCTGACCGAGCAGAAGTTGGATGAGTCGTTGACGCAGTGGTTGAAGTCGCTGCGCGAGCAAAGCAGCATCCGCGTGCCGGCGCCAATTCAGAGCAATGCCGCGGTACCCGCACCACAGGGAAAGTGATGGGATCAGCACCCAAATCGGCTCCTGAAAAACAATCGCGCCGACGATTCGTTTTCGTGTTGGCGGCGGTGCTCGTGCTTTTCGCGGCCATCATTGCGACTGTTCTTTACCTGACTGGCGAAAGCTTTCGAAAGTATGTGCAGACGCGAGTGGTGATGCAATTGGAGCAGATCACCGGCGGACGTGTGGAACTGGGCAGGTTGAACTGGACCTTGTATCGGCTCCAGGTAGAGGCAGATAACCTGACCATCCATGGGCTGGAATCGGCGGACCAGGTTCCCTATGCACATGTCGATCGCATGCTGCTTCAATTGAAAATCTTCTCACTGATGGAGCAGGACCTGGGGATCCGCGCGCTCGAATTGGACCGGCCAGTATTTCATTTGATCGTGTACCCGGATGGACACACGAATCAACCTGTTCCGCAGAAAGCGCGAATCACTGCGAAGCCTGATATCCAGCAGTTGTTCCATCTCGAACTGGACCGCGCCGAAGTTCTGGATGGAATACTGATCATCAATCAACGCCGGATACCCATCGATTTGAATGCGAGCGGTGTTGCCGCGGAGATGTCGTACATTGGGCGCGATCAATATCAAGGCAAGGTCAAGGTGGGCGGCGTTGCTGTGAAGTATGGTGATTTCGTTCCAACCCAGGTGAGTGCGGAACTTGAATTTAGCCTCAACCCCGATCAATTTCAGGTAAAGAGTGCGAAGCTGAGCACGAGCAAGTCGACGGTTACCTTCAGTGGACAACTAATGAAGTTCAGTAATCCAACGATCGAAACGAACTTCGAGGCGGCGCTGAATCTGGCCGAACTCGGACCGGTGACGAGGAATCCCGAAATACGCGAAGGAGCTGTGACGGTGCACGGCACGGTTCAATATTCTGCGGGAAACTACGCTTCTATTGGAAAGGTGATTGCGCGCGGTGTGCAGTATCGCGACCGGAAACTGTCGTTGCAGGATGCGGATGTTGCCGCGGACTACAGCCTGGATCCGAAACGCATTGCGGTACGCAACCTGGTGGCGCACGCATTTGCGGGAACCGTGCGCGGCGACGGTGTGGTCGACAACTGGCTTGCCGAGATGCCGGCGAAGCCAGCTACCAAGAATGCAAAATCCCTCGCGGTAGAGCAGGCTGGCTCAGTGCAGTTCCGGATGGAAAATGTTTCGGTCAGCAAGCTAATGGAGGGCGTCTCGCGACCCTCGTTGCAGCTCAGTCGCTTGAACTCAGCAGGAGCGATCAACGGTACAGTCGATCTGCGGTGGAGGCGAAGCATTGCCGCGGCTGTTGTTGGAATGGACGTGAGCGTAAGTCCGCCGGCGGCCACGGCAGGCGGGAAGCTGCCACTCTCCGCTAGTGTTCATGGAACTTATGAATTAGCCACGGATCGACTGAATCTGACACGTTTCACCGCAAGCCTTCCCAGCGTGCAAGCGAGTGGCTCGGGATCGCTTGGCCGGCACAATGAGCAGTTGAATGTCGCCATTGCGGTGGAGGATCTTTCGGAGCTGGAACCCGTTCTGATGGCGCTTGGTCAGCCGATTCCTACTGTGAATGGCCTCACGGGTAAGGGAACTTTTCGAGGGACGGTGAGCCGCGTGGGAGACAGCGTTGCGGCGAATGGCCACGTCGATTTGCGTGACGTCAGCGTTCCTCTTTCCTTGATTCAGCAAAAACCCGCGGTGCTGATGCCAGTAACGAGCGGAAGCGAACCGGTCGCAGCCGAACGCGTGCAACTCGATTCGCTGGTCGCCGACATTCAGTACTCGCCTCGTAATCTGGTAGTGCATAACGGAGTGACGCGACATCAGCAGTCGAAAGCGAATTTTGATTTCAGCGCGCAGCTCACCGAGGGCAGGTTAACGCCGACCTCTGAGATTTCCGGGCATGTCAGTCTTCATGATGAAGGCATTGCGGAGTTGCAGAAGGTGATTGGTTACGCGTATCCGCTGCAAGGTAGGATTTCGGCCGCCCTGCAAGTGCGTGGGACAAGGGAATCGCCTCAGGGAACTGGCCATATCCAGGTGAATGACGCTGAGATTTATGGAGAATTCGTAAAGGAAATTGTGGGAGAGATTTCATTTTCCCCGACGCGGGTCACCGCTTCCCGTTTGAGTATTGTCCAGAACGGAGCGCATGCGAGCGCGTCGGGCTATTACGATTTGACGAGCTCGGAATTTCAATTCACCGCGAGCGGCGAGGACATAGAGCTGGCGCAGATTCATCATCTGCAAACGCCTAAGATGCACGTCGCAGGCAAGGTGACCTTCAAGGCGGAAGGGACCGGCACCACGCATGAACCGGTGATCAACGGCAGTGTGCAGGCGGCGAAGCTGGTGCTGAACGGACAGAGTATCGGGAGCATTCACCTGGATGCGGTGACCCGGGGCGATACCCTCGCATTGACGGGCCATTCCAACTTCGAGAGAGCCCAGGTAGATGTGAGCGGAACGGTGCGTCTGCGCGGCGATTTTCCGGCCGAGCTGAAGGCAGACTTCTCCGAGTTCAATATCGCGCCCTTCATTCCGAATCATCCTGAGATCACAACGAGGATGGCTGGCGCGGTCGCGGCGAATGGCCGGGTACGCGATCTAAATTCTTTCAACGCGGTGCTGGAGATCACGCAATTTTCATCGAGCGTGCACGGGATCAGGCTGACGAATAGCGCTCCCATTCGCCTCGGAATCGATACACAGCAACTGCGGGTGGAGAGCCTGAAAGTTCAAGGCGAAGATACTGAATTGAGCGCGACCGGCACGGTGGGCCTGACCGGGAGAAAGGCGCTGAAGTTATCGGCGAACGGCCATTTGAGCTTAAGATTGGCGCAGATGCTTGATCCCGACCTGGTGACGTCTGGATTAGTGACGGTGAATCTGGATATCGCCGGCACGTGGACGCGTCCACGCATGCTGGGTCAGGTGACGATTGCGAATGGCGCGATTGCGCTCATCGACCTGCCGAATGGCTTGAGCAACATCAACGGGACACTCATCTTCGATCAGGATCAGCTGAGCGTGCAATCGATGACGGCGCGCACTGGCGGCGGGAACATTAACGTCGGCGGATACATCACTTATCGCGATGAGCTGGCGTTTAATCTGACCGCGGCAGGGAAGGATATTCGTCTGAGGTATCCGCAGGGCGTCAGCTCCTCGGCGGATGTTGATCTGCGGCTCTCGGGAAATCTGAAGAACTCGAACTTGTCGGGCGATGTCACGGTCACGAGATTCGGGATTACGCCGCAGTTTGATTTGGCACTGTATCTCGCGCGCAGCAAGATGGCGCCGCAGGCTCCGAACCCAGATTCGCCAGCGTACAGTCTGCACCTTGATATGCACGTGGTATCGACGCCAGAGTTGCAGGTGCAAACGACAGTGGGAAGACTGGCTGGAGACGTCGATTTGCGCGTACGCGGCACTGCCGCGAAGCCGGTGGTGCTGGGGCGCATCAACATCACTGAAGGGCAGATTGCTTTCAACGGCACGAGTTATGAGTTGCGGCGCGGTGATATTACGTTCACGAATCCGGTTGGCATTATTCCCGTACTGAATATTGAAGCGGGCACACGGATTCGGAATTACGACATCACACTGAGCTTTCATGGAGACGTGAATCGCCTCGTAACCAACTATCGGTCCGATCCGCCGCTGCCGGAAGCAGATGTGATCAGCTTGCTGGCATTCGGGAGGACCCGAGAAGAGACGGATCTAAGCAGCAGTGGACTTGCACTGAATGGCACAGTTTCGAACGCTCTGCTTGGCGAGGCGTTGAACTCCGCTGTCGGCGATCGCGTGCAGAAGCTGTTTGGGGTGAGCCGTATCAAAATCTCTCCTGACTACGCCACTACTACGACAAACCCCACGGCGCAGGTCACCATAGAGCAGCAGGTCTCGAAGAAGATTACGGTGACGTACATTACCAGCCTGGCGCAAACGACGTACTCGCAACAGGCGATACAGGTGGAGTACCAGATCGATCGCAACGTTTCAGTTGTGGGCGGACGGGACCTTTACGGCATCCTATCGTTCGATGTGAAGATACGGCAGCGTAAGCAGTAGCAAGCGCAGCGAAATGCCTACAGACTTCCAAACTGAACTGAAGCAACAACGCTCCGAGATGGTGGACGCGCAACTGCGGAAACGCGGAATCGGTGACGAACGTGTGCTGCGCGCAATGGAGCTTGTGCCGCGGCATGAATTCGTTCCGTGGCAACTGCAGCGCGAGGCTTACCACGATTCGCCCGTCCCAATCGGCGAAGGGCAGACGATCTCTCAGCCATACATTGTGGCGCACATGCTTGAGGCGTTGCGGTTGAGTCCTGAGTGTCGCGTGCTCGAGGTCGGAACTGGTACGGGATACGAGGCTGCAGTGATGAGTCGCATCGTACAAGAGGTGTACACAATCGAACGCTTTACCAGCCTCGCCGAAGCGGCGAAGAATATCTTCGATCGGCTTGGATACACGAATATTCATGTTCTGATCGGGGATGGAAGCCGAGGCTACGCGGATGCAGCGCCGTACGATGCAATTATTGTGGCCGCCGCGGCTCCGCGTGTCCCTGATGCGCTGGTAGAGCAACTCAAAGACGGTGGAAGAGCGATAGTTCCGGTCGGAGAGGCCGATCTGCAACAGCTGAGGTTGGTCAGCAAGAATGACGGAGCCATCCAGGGAAAAACGCTCGAAGCTTGCCGCTTTGTGCCGTTAGTGGGAGAGGAAGGCTACGCCGAGCGTTAGCACGCCGCTTAGCTCTGGCGACGCGCGAGTGAGAGACGCTAATTTAGAATGTACTCGTGGCTCTGATTCACAACGTTACAACTACCCTCGAGATGATCAAGTGGGAGCACTCCGTTTTCGCGCTCCCATTCGCGCTTTGCGGAGCGATGCTGGCCGCTGGCGGGATTCCTGCGGGCCATCAGCTATTGTGGATTGTGGTCGCCATGGTCGCGGCCCGATCGGCGGCAATGGCATTCAATCGGCTCGCCGACGCGACCATCGATGCAGCGAACCCGCGTACCCAGATGCGGGCGTTGCCCGCAGGCACGCTCTCGCGGCAATTCGTGGCGCTGTTCACACTGGTTGCTTGCGTGGTATTCATCTTTGCGGCGTCGCGCTTGAATCATCTCGCGCTGTTGCTTTCGCCGGTAGCGTTGGCGGTGTTGCTTTCGTATTCCTATACGAAAAGGTTCACGCGCTGGTCTCACCTGGTGCTGGGATTCGCTCTGGGCATTGCTCCGGCAGCGGCATGGATCGCGGTGCGCGGCTCATTGGATCCGAGAATTCTGATTCTGACCGCCGCGGTTACGTTCTGGGTAGGCGGATTCGACGTGCTCTACGCCTGCCAGGATTACGACTTCGATCGCAACTACGGACTGCATTCTGTTCCGCGCTACATCGGGATTCCGAAAGCGCTGATGTTCGCACGACTGCTGCACCTGGCGATGATCGGACTGCTTGTCTGGCTGATTGTGGCTTTCCACCTCGGATGGCTTGCGTTTGTCGGAATTGCCGCCGTGGCGCTGTTGCTAGGCTATGAGCACTCGCTTGTGTCGCAGGACGATCTAAGCAAATTGAACGCAGCGTTCTTCACGATGAACGGCGTGATCTCGGTGCTGTTCTTCGTGTTCGTGGCGTTGGATTTGCTGATGCGAAGGTAGATATACGTTGTTCCTTCGCTGCCGCTCAGGATGACCCGAGAGGGATGGGCGGCGGTAGTGAACTTGAGCTTTTCTCGCTTCAGGATGTTTCTTACTTCAATTCCATCACCAGCACGCGTCCATCGGAATGGAAGCTGCCACCCGTCGCCGTCATCGCCGTCTGCACCGGGTCCTTCGGAAGAACATAAGTGCTGGCGCCGACCAGTCCGGTTTCGCCGAGGGTCGATCCGACAAACTCTCGCTCGAGATCCACGTTGGGATCGATCTTGTGGGTTACACTTCCGTTCCGTTGATCCTTCTCGAACCCGATATCATGTGTTGCGGCGCCGACCCAAACGGTCTGACCGTTGAAATCAAACGGTGCCTTCCAAACGCGTAGATGGTTGCGACTTTGGACGACCTGCACAGGCTCAGCGCGAGCGAAACCGAAATCCTGTGAACGTCCGAAGAGGCTCAATTCGCTCATCGGCATCTCGGTATAAGTCTTGTTGGAAAGCGTGGAGAGGGCGGCGTGAAGGATTGCATCTTGTTTGGTCTTGTCGACCAGGACCCAACCGCCTTGCTGGAAGACATCCTTTAATTTGTCTTCAGGGCCGATGATCAGGAAGTTAACCATGTCGCCTTTGTTCCCGGCCTCATCGTTAATGCGGCGTGGAATCTTATCGAACAGATCGGTAGGGACAGCAAGCGGCTTGGCCGCCGTTTCTGAACCTGCGACCACCTTGGCAGGCACGATCTTGATCTCGGCATTGAACTGCCCGGTGCCGGATTCGTTGGAAGCCTGGTTAATGCCAAGAAAGAGGCGGCCGGAGCGATTTGCGTCGAAGGTTTTTTCAGGTCCGATGAGGAAGGGAACAACATTGGGATCGTTGCCGATTCGCGCGATCAGCGCACCGCGCCCGGCCTCGTTTACCGGAAGCGCGCGCAAAGTGTCCTTCCAGCTGCGCGTTATCCCTTGCGGACCAACCGCGGCATTTTCCATGTAGTTCAGTTGTCCGGTGCTGGAGACGGTGACATGATCGCCGGCGATCAGATCGATGCCAGTGTCGGTCCAAGGCTGTAGCGCGGAAATCTTCACCTTCGAGTCGAGTTTCCTCTTGCCATTCGCGGCCTTGTTCTCGACAGCTGGCGCCGTGGTTGAACTCACAGGAGCTTGCGTGGATTGCACGTTCTGCTGGCCGGGCTGAAGTCCTTGCGGCACTTCGAACTGAGCGAATGCGCTGATTGCGAGCAAGAGCGACGAGATCAAGAGAAAGATTGAAGACGTCATCGAACACCAACCCCGGTGCGTTTCGTGCGGTATGCCGTTACGCCACTATTCTAAGGCTAAGGCTATAGATGCCGGGCGGAATGCAAGGATGAGGAACTCTGTTGAGCACAAAGCCGTGTGACGAGCGCCCCGGGCTACGGTATCATCGTAGGTGATGGCCGAAGCCGCGCTCCACGCCTTCCAAACCGACGATGCACGACTGAATCCGCTCTGCGAAAAGATTCTTGCGAGCGAGCGGCTGAACGCAGAAGATGCGCTCGCGCTTTACCAGTCGAAAGACATTTTGGCTCTGGGATGGCTTGCGAACCACGTTCGCGAGCGGATGCATGGCGATCGCGCGTATTTCAACGTCAACCGGCACATCAATCCAACGAACGTGTGTGTAGCATATTGCCGCTTGTGCGCTTTCGGCCGTAAGAAAGATGCTCCGGGCGCGTACACGATGGCGCTGGAGGAGGCGTGGGAGTCGGCGGCGTCCGGCTACTCCGAAGCCGTTACGGAATTTCACATTGTTGGCGGTTTGCATCCTGATCTGCCGTTTGAGTATTTTCTCGATCTAGTCTCGGGTTTGAAGCAGCGCTTCCCGCAGGTACATCTGAAAGCGTTCACCATGGTCGAGGTGGCGTACCTTGCGAAGCGCGCCAAGCTCTCAATTCGCGAGACGCTGCAGAAGCTGAAGGCTGCCGGAGTGGATTCGCTGCCGGGTGGCGGTGCAGAAATTTTCGCCGAGCGTGTACGGCACATCATTTGCGATCACAAAATCGATGGCAGCCAGTGGATCGACACCGCGCGCATTGCGCATGAACTCGGCCTGAAATCTAATGCCACGATGTTGTACGGTCACATCGAAAATGATGAAGATCGTGTCGATCACCTGATGAAGCTGCGGGCGCTGCAGGATGACACGCATGGATTCCAGACATTTATTCCGCTTGCGTTTCATCCAGACAATACGCCATTAAGTCATTTGCCATGGACAACTGGTTTCGATGACATCAAACAGATTGCTGTTTCGCGCCTTGTTCTCGATAACTTTCCGCACATTAAGTCGTACTGGCAGATGATGACACCGAAGATCGCTCAGATTTCCTTACGCTTCGGAGCGGACGACATCGACGGCACTGTTGTTGAAGAAAAGATCTACCACGACGCGGGAGCGGAAACGCCGCAGGGTCTTCGACGTAAAGATCTCGTGCGTTTGATTACGGAAGCGGGCCGCCAACCGATTGAGCGTGACACTCTCTATCGGCCAGTCACGCGGACAGAAACTACCTTCACCATCTCTGTTTAATCCAACCTTCGGAATCGCGCTGCACACGTACGGATTTGAACAGTGCCGCTGATTGTCTAAGTGCAACTGTCGTAGCACTTTGCGCGCCAACTTAATGACAACGAAAAGCAACGTTCCTACGGTCCGCTCGCTTCTTATCTTTCAGGTGTAAAATCCTTTACCACAAAGGGCGATGGGCGGGGCAAGCTCCTGCTTTCGAGGCTTGAATGAATGTCCACGTCAGCTACAAGCTGTCAAAAACTCCCGATGTCGAACGAGAAATCAAACAACATATTCAGAAGCTCGAAACGCGGCTTCAGGTGTTCCGTCCTGACCTGGTCCATCTGCACGCAATCATAGAGGAGAAGCCGGCGCGCACTGGAATTGAAGTGCGCCTGGATCTCCGCTTGCCCTCGGGAGACATTGCTGCTTCCGATGTTGGACCTACTACGGAAGCGGCGATCAAGGGAGCCTTTGAAGATCTGCTCGATCGCGTCACCAAGCATAAGGACCGCCTGCGCGCTCATCATAAGTGGCCAAATCGGCGGAGGGCTAGACAGACACCGGTCATTGCAGAGACGCCGTTCGAAGAAACGCTGGCGGCAGTACAGCCCCTGAAAGCCTCGGAAGAAGATATCAGCACTTATTTGAATGCAAATCTTCCACGCCTGCGCAGATTTGTGGATCGCGAAATCGCCTACCGCGAGGCGAATGGCGATTTGCAGTCGGACCAGTTGCGGGCAGACGAAATCATCGATGAAGCAATTGCCAACGCGCTGGACCATCAGGAGAAACCTGAAAAGCTGGCCGTAGAGGCGTGGTTGTACCGATTGACTCTGGGCGCATTGCAGGATCTATCGAGTCGCAGTCGAGAGGATGTTGCTTCGGTAAGTCTCGATCACCGCGCGCGAGTCTTAGATATGTCGCCGACGAGCAACGACGAAACGCGGCTAGAATTTCATCAGCCTGACGAATCAGTGCTGCAAGAAAGCATTATTCCCAATCGCGATATCTCAAGTCCGGAAGATACGGCTGCGCAAAGCGAAGTGATTACTTTGATTGAACGCGCGCTGCGTGGAACCAAGCCGCACGATCGTGAAGCTTTTCTCCTGTTCACGGTTGAGGGATTCACCGTGGATGAGATTGTTGCCATCAGTAACCGGCCCCAGGATGCAGTACGCAAATCTATCCAGGCTGCGCGAGAGTACTTACGACGCAACCTGCCTGTAGCAAGTCACCTGAAAGACAAGTTACTCGAGCACTCCAAAGCTGTTTAGGCCATTTGGTCGCAAGGAGCTGTGCCATGATCACGCGCGAAACGCTTCGCGAAATTGCTGCTTTTCAATCTTCATCCCATGATGCCGTCACTTTTTATTTCCAGCCGGCAGCGCCACAGGACAAGTCACATCGGCAAGACGCGATACTGGTGAAAGACCTGGTGAGGAATGCCGCTCAAGCGGCTGAGAGGAATGGGAGGAACGGAGATCTCCTTGATACATTTAACCGAATTCTATCGCTTGCCGAGCATCTGCACGGGAATCAGGGAAAAGCGAAAGCGGTGTTTGCGTGCGGTTCCAAGAATTACTGGAAAGAGTTCGATTTTCCGTCACAACTTGCTTCTACTCGTTTAATAGTGAATCGCCGCTTTCATCTGACGCCGATAACGGGGCTGAATGAAGTCATGGGAAAAGTTTCAATTGCGATGATCGATCGCACCAAGGCTCGCATGTTTGAGCTTCAGATGAATGAGATTCGGGAAGTCGCAGACCTGGTCAATGGCCTCACGCGTCGGGGGCGCAGTGATGGCTTCCTGGGATTCGACGCTGGACACGCCGAACGGCGGGTGGACAACGAGATCGCGGCTCATTATCGGCGCGTGGGCGAGCGCCTGATGGAACTTTATGGGAATGGCGCCGCGGAATACCTCGTCCTGGGCTGCCATGACGCAGCGCGCAATGACATCGAAAGAGAGTTACATCCCTATTTGCGGCAGCGCTTGATCGGACATTTTGTGGCAGAGCCGGCGACGGTTACGCCGGACGAAGTCCGGCAGAACGCAAAACGAATCGTTGCGGAGCACCGTCAGCGCATGTGCGAGGAAATCGTAGGTGAAGTCCTGGACGAGGCAAAGGCAGATAACCGAGGTGCACTCGGGCTGCGCAGAGTGCTGCGCGCACTGCAGATGGGTGAGATCCAAACTCTGCTGCTGGAACACAGTTTCCGGGCTACTGGCGGAGAGTGCTCGAATTGCGGGTACCTGGATATGGCTCACGCGAAGTATTGCGCGGTCTGCAATCACGACATGCGTCCCATTGACGACCTCGGCGACGCCATCATCGGTCGTGCCTTGGGCGCTGGCGCGGATGTGACCTATGTTCCCGACAATGCCGATCTACAGCGCCACGGGAATATTGCGGCGTTGCTGCGGTTCAGGGCAGAACGGAGCATGGGCCAGAGAATGGCAGTGTAGTTGCGACTATCCCATTCCGAGTTCGTCGGGAGATTCCAGGGGAGCTCCACAGACTCGGCAGATCACGGCAGAACAATCACCGCAGGTGAGCGGGTCGGTCACTTCGCGCGCGCAGACGGCGCAATAGAGAAGCGGCAGCGGCTTCGAGTCGGGCTTGGGTGCTTGTGCGTCTGCCATTTTGCCAATGTATCACGCGCGTTGGGCACAGCCGCCATCGTACAATTTCGTTATGAACCCGAACGAACAGCTCCGGCAGGAATTCAATCAGTGGGCGGAAGATGGCCGCGGCACCGAGATGGAGCGCCACCATCTGTACATAACCGAACGCACGATTCGGCAAATGGAGATACGCGCAGGAGAACGCATTCTCGATCTTGGCTGCGGCACTGGATGGGCTACCCGGCTATTGGCGAGGTTGGTAGGAGAGGGCCCAGAAGACGCCGGGCAAGTAGTGGGACTGGATATTGCCGACGAGATGATCCGGCAGGCGCGGGCTGCGTCACGAGAATTCGAGAACGTGATGTATGTGGTTGGTCCAGCGCATGAAATTCCCTGGCAGGAGAATTTCTTCGACAAGGTACTGTCGGTCGAGTCGTTCTACTACTATCCGGACCAGGATCGCACGCTGGCCGAACTCTTTCGGGTGCTGTCGCCGAATGGGCGGATGTTTGTCCTGATCAATCTTTATAAAGATAACGATTACTCTCTGCGGTGGGTGGACGCGCTCAAAGTCCCAGTGCATGTGCGCTCGGAAGCGGAGTATGTACAGCTGCTGAAGGCACACGCTTTCGAAGACGTGCAAGCATTTCGGATTCCGGATGAGACTCTGACTCCGGATGAGTACAGCGGCAAGTGGTTCAAGAACGCCGAAGAGCTGCGCGATTTCAAAAGCATCGGCGCATTGCTGCTGACGGCGCGCAAGCCAGATGTGAAATCGATGTCGCCGGCGCAGGTTATTTACTAGCGTTTCAAGTTTCGCGTTTCACCTTGACGCGCTACTGCGTATTGCGACGGCTCTTGTTGCTATTCGGGAGCACGTAGTTTACGTAGACGTCCGTTTCAACCCTCACCGGCTTGTTATTCAGCAGATAAGGCTTGAACTTCCATTGCTTAACTGCATCAACGGACGCCTGCCGCAACGCTAAAGGGCCCTCCACTGCTACGACTTCCTGCGGTGTTCCCGTTTTGTCTATCCGAAAATGGATCTTGACTTTGCCTTGAATATGTTTTGCCTTTGCCTCGGCAGGATAGACCGGTTTTGTCTGTTCAAGGATGTAGCTGTTCGGTAAAGCACACCATGAGCGGATAGCGATTGTTGGCTCCGTCCCTGAGTCCCCAAAGGACTGTAACGCCGAAACCAGCAAAATCAACCCGACCCAATACGCGTGCTGTGTCTGTTGTCTCATAACGCCCTCAGTGGAAATGACACCGAAAAACAGCACTAAGTTCCAAGAGGTTACTTATGTGCACGAGGTCCGCTCGCGAAACGCGAAACGTGAAACGATTTTTACGCCTACTCTTTTCGCCGAAACTCCTTCGTCTCCGAAATCAGGTAGCAGATCAGGATCGTAATCTCCGGCTCAATAGGCGCGCGGTAACGCGGGTGCGGGAAGACGAAGTAGTACACGAATGGGAAGCTGATGAATAACCATGCCAGCAGCCAGGCTGGTCGACGTTTCTGGCGAATAGCGCGCACGATCCCCCAGATTGCCAGAATCGAGGACGCAAGGTAGGAAGCATTCTTGGCGAACATCGGCCAGGAAGTCCACGGCAGGTTAGCCCAGTAGTAGACAAATCGCGCAGCGCTGGCTCGTGCGAACTGGCTGGGATGCTGATGGATCCACGCCAGCGCTTCTGCTTTTCGGCTGTGGACGTAGGCTAACTCGCCCATCTCACGATATTTTGCAAACTGGAGCACATTCGCCGAGGGATGCAGGTAGGCCATCCAGAGTCCCACCGCATTGGGACCGTTACCCATGCGGAATTCAGCGCCGAAGTTCGAACGTATGAAAACGAATTTCCCGAAGACAGCATAGTTGCGCGCGATCCACGGAGAAATCGTGAGACAGAAGAACAGCGCTGCCGCAAGGGATGGTACGAACCACTTCTTAGGTTTCTGCGCACGCCGCCACGCTAGCCACAATCCTGCACAGGGAAGAAACGACAGTACTGACGGATTGAGGAGCGCTGCGAATCCCCAAAGCAATCCCCAGCCGAGCCACTTCGTGTATCCTTCGGCGTCTTCAAGATCCATGGTGAGCAGGATCAGGCAGGCAAGCACGAATGCCGTGATGCTTGTTTCCCATAGCCACTTCACGCACCAATACATCGCATAGGGAAACAAGGCCCAGGCCCAAGCCGACCAGCGCGCGACGCGCAGTCCGAAGATGCGCCGGGCCAGCACGAAAACCGGAATGCAGGTGAGGGCCGAAAATAGCGAATTCACGGTGAGCAGCACGAAGGCCGACATACGTGTGTACGTGCCGAAGACCTTGAATACTCCCGCCATGAAGTACGGGTAGATGGGCGGCTCCCACGCGGTGGGGCCGGTCCCAATCTGCGTAAAGGGGCTGGCAAAACCCTCGCCGGCGGCAATGGATCGGGCAATCCGCCCCATTTCCCAGCCGAAGCCGAAGTGCGCTTCGCTGGTGCGCGGGCGATAGGTGTGCGTGATGCCGATGGCGGCCACGCGCAGCAGGAACGCGATCAGCACGATCCAGAAGAGTTTCTTACGCCAATTCCGTTGCGAGTCGGAAGCGGGTTGCGAGCTAATTTCACTGACTTTCGTGTCGGGGATTGCCATGTATGGGATTGCTCAAACCGCTTGCCGCGTGAGCCTAGAAACCGCCTAGAAGAAGGTTATCTCTATCGTAACTGGAGGCTCGGGAAACCACAAATTGCGTGTTTTCAGCTGGCGGACGGACTAAATGGTCCGTTTACGGCACATGCCTGTGACCTGCGTCACTTACCCGATGTTTGCCTCTGGGAGACCATTTTTATGCGAATCACTGGGGGATGCATGTCCTGGCTTGAGAACAGATTTGAGAAGAGCTTTCTGGTCACGACGGTCGATTATGTTTTCAACTGGGCCAGAAAATCGGCGCTATGGCCGATGACATTCGGCTTGGCGTGCTGTGCGATCGAGATGATCGCTTCGTCGACGGCACGCTTTGACATCGCCCGCTTCGGTTCGGAAGTCTTCCGCCCCAGCCCCCGCCAGAGCGACCTCATGATCGTCTCCGGCACAGTCAGCCTGAAAATGGCCCCAGTGGTCAAGCGCATCTACGACCAGATGCCTGATCCGAAGTGGGTAATCGCCATGGGCGCGTGCGCCTCCGTGGGCGGCCCGTTCAATACCTATTCGGTACTGCAAGGTGTGGACCGCATCATTCCCGTCGACGTGTATGCGCTGGGCTGCCCGCCGCGTCCGGAAAACCTGTTCTATGCGCTCCTGAAACTGCAGGACAAAATCGATACCATGTCGATCGCCAAGAAGCCCACCGAAGTCCGCCTGCAGGAGCACATGATGGAAGAGTTCAAGAAGCACGTGGCGACTGGGACGACCATGCAGTCGCGGTAAGCGTTCAGTCATTCCATTAAGCTCCCTGTCATCGAGAACGAAACTCTCGTTGGTTCGGGATATGCACTCAGTGTCTTCGCGCCTCTCTGGTGAATTGTTATATTGGTGCGGGAGAACGGAATGGCTGAGTTCATCAAGATCGGCAGCAAAGCGGATCTGCCTGCCGAGGGCGAAGCAAAAGAATTCGAAGTGAACGGAACCGCGTTCTGCGTGGCGAATGTCGATGGCCGGCTCGCCGCCATGGACAACATGTGCTGCCATCGCGGCGGCCCGCTCGGGCAGGGCGTGGTAATGGACGGCAAAGTCATTTGTCCGTGGCACGGATGGAGCTTCGATCCGAGGACCGGAATGTCGGATCAGAATGCAGAGATGGGCGTGAAGGTGTATCCGATCAAAGTGGAAGGCGACGAGGTGCTGGTGGATCTTCCTTAACGCGAGGCAATTTTCTAGCGACTCAAGCCAAAAGAAGGCTGCAATGGGGCACCCGACGCGTACTACACCAACAACTTCAAAAACGCTCGCGGGTCGTTTTCGAATCCGGGGAATACGGCGTTCAGATCTTTTGCTCCAAGATGGCGATAGACAGCTTCGCCCAGCACGCGTCGAAAATCAGTGGTCAACGCAAGATCGCGGCCTTCGTTCAGTTGTTCGGGCGCCAGTCCAGGCCAGCGTCCATAGACTCGGCCACCTTTCACGGGACCTCCCATCACGAACATCACGTTAGCGTGGCCGTGATCGGTGCCGCGATTGCCATTCTCGCGTGCAGTGCGTCCAAACTCCGACATCGTAACCGCGACTGTGCTTTCGGCGAGATCGGCCAAGTCCGTCCAGAATGCCGACATCGATTGTGACAATTCCTGCAGGCGATTTGCGATCTGGCCCTGCACTGATCCTTCGTTGACGTGATGATCCCAGCCGCCCACGTCGGTAAACGCGACTTCCACGCCGAGGTCGGCTTTGATCAGCTGGGCGACTTGCCGCAGCGCCTGCCCGAGACCGCCGCCAGGATAGTTTGCACCGGGCGTGGGAGTGTACTTGTTGGGATCGGCTGACTTCAGCATCTTCACCGCGTCGAATGTTTCCGCTCCTGTACCGTGCAAAACGCTATCGACCGACGACGCATACATTGCTTCGAACGTATTCGAAAGCGGCTGGGCAGCTGGATTCCTGCCACCCACGCCGAAGTTGTTGACGTTATCGATTGCCACGGCGGGACTCGATCCGGTGAGCGCGCGTGGAAGGCGGCTGCCGAGGGCGACCGCGCGAAATGGCGAATCGGGATCCGAATGTTTGTCTGCGCGCAATGTGCGATTGAGCCAGCCATCTTCCGTGGACTTCACGCCCGGCGTGCCAGACTCCATGTAGTCCTGAGCGTCGAAGTGCGAGCGCGTCGTGTCGGGCGAGCCAGCGGCATGAACGATTGCGAGATGTCCCTGATCCCACAGCGGCTTGAATGATGCCATCGAGGGATGTAGCCCGAAGAAACCGTCGAGATCAATCACGTTCTGGCGCGGGATCGCGATGGTGGGGCGCATCGCATAGTACGACGACTCTGCGTGAGGGATGACGATATTCAGGCCATCGGCGGCGCCACGTTGGAAGATCACGACGAGGCGCTTGCGTCCCTGGCTCACGGTTTCGGCAGCGAATGCCGCACGCGAGAGAAAGCTCGGAATCGCTGCGGTGCCCACAACTGCCATGGCACCGCCCTTCAGGAATACGCGCCGTGTGATGGTCATAGGAACCTCGTCATTGGTCTATGGTCGTTAGTCGTTGGCTTAGCTGTTGGCAGTCAGCACTCAACAGTCAGCACTTAGCATTTAGCTCTTCGCTTGGAATAACTGCTCGTCCGCTACTCGCTACCAGCTACCCCACTCAACCTAACCACTAGCCACTAATCACCACCCACTATCTTTTCTGAAACTCCGGTGATCCCAGAATCAATCCCGCGATGACGCCAGTATTCGGAGCGCGCGGTTTGTCGTCGAGCACGCGTCCGGTGACCTGCGGATCGTTCATCTGCTTCACAATTGTGTCGTGCGTCTGCGGCGCAATATCACCCTGGATCAGGGAATTCTCAAGTGCCGCCAAAATCTGATCCGCATTGGTTTCCGGAGCTGCTCCCAGGCCAAGCAAGTTCTGGGCGTTGAAGTCCACACCGCGCAAACGCCCGGTTCCGAGCTGCAACGAAAAATTCATGCGATTCAGTAGTGCCGACGAATTCACCCACGCATCGGCCTTCATCGGATATCCGGTGGGTGGCTGCTGTTCGTAAAGCGGCATGCCCATGCGGTTGAGCGTTTGTACCAGCGGCATCGCGTCCTGCACTTCGGCGCTGCTGGCGCGGATCGCAGACGCCACGAACTCCAGCGGGGTTTTTACTTTCGCGCGATACAGATCAGGCGACCAGAACTCCGGCGATTTCAGCATGGTCTTCAGTACTTCGCGGATATCGCCGTCGGATTTCTGGAAGCTCTCGGCCATGCGATCGATGAGGTCCGGCGGTGGAGTGTCGGAAACAAAACGCGTGGCGAGCTTAGTGCAGATGAATCGCGCGGTCGCCGGATTGTGCGCGAGGATTTCGAGCACCTCCGTGCCCTCTTTCTCGCCGTTCTGTTTGATTACGTGGCCGAGAACGATCTTCTTGCCGGGCTCGTGCTTTGAGTCGTCGAACTCGAACTCGCCTTCGCGATTCGGTTCTTTGACCGTCCATCCGGTGAAAACGCGGGCGACTTCAGTGACATCGCTTTGCGTGTAGCCGCCATCCACGCCAAGCGTGTGCAGTTCCATCAGCTCACGCGCATAGTTCTCGTTCAGACCCTTGGGTACTTTCTGTTTCGCATTCTGCGCATTCGGATTGCGCGGGAGGTTTGGACCCGGCATCCGCGGCATACCAAATGGCCCACCATAATAAGGACGCATGGGTCGCATCTGCTGCTGACGGCGTTTTCCGTAGAGAGCGAACTCGGAGTGCGGTCCGATGCTGTCCCAGTTGTCGAGATAGAACATCATCGCCGGACTTTTCGCCGTTGCGACCAGCAGGTCTTTGAACTTGCCGAGCGCATGCGGGCGAATGGTTTCGCGCTCGTACTCCGTAGTGAGATAACGATCCGCGCCCTTGTTGATGAAAATGTTGAAGTGATTCATCCAGAAGTCGGTCATCACTTCTTCCAACTGCCGTTCGCTGTAGGCGGCGCGAAGAATCTTGGCTTGCTGTAATTCTGTGACCACCACGCGCTCGGGATTTTGCAGTGCCAGCAAGGTCTCGCGCTGCTCAGGTGTCAGCGACTGCATCAGCTGTTCTTTTTCCGCGGGCTTGAGCGCGCGCACCAGGTCTTGACGGTCCTGGGGATGCATTTTGAGGATCGCTTGCATACGCTGGTCAGGCGGTTCGTTCATCAACTGGTTGTATTGCAGCTCGGCGTACATGTGCGCTTCTTTGCGCGAATCATCCTGTTGGGGCTGCGGCTGTTGCGACTGATCGCCTTGCGTGGCCTGGGCCTGATTCGGGGCAGGGCCTGTATCGCTGGCCTGCTCCACTTTCGCTTGCTGTTGCTTGGCCTGTTTTTCTTCCAGCCGTTCCATCTGCGCCTGGTAAATCGCGCGCTCCGTGGAGTTGAACGGCATAGAGGCTTTCCCGTTCATCACGGCCTTCACCATCTGCTGCGACGGGTATTTTTCTTCCAGCGTCTTCGCGTTCATGCTGAGGGCGCGAAAGCCGGTGAGGCGCGCTTCGAGAGCGGAATCGTCAATCTTGTCGGGATGAAGCTGCTGATCGATCCATTTATCGAGTCCGATGGCCATCACGCGATCAACGTCGCCGGGGCGCGGACCAAATGTGAGACGGTTCAAGGCGTGAATGACGCGCTTGCGGTCATCCATCTGTATCTGCATCTGCCCGGCGGCGGCTGCCTGCTTCTGCTTCTTCTTATTGCCTGCGTAGGTTAGCGACGCGCCGAACGCCAATAGCGCGATGAGTGCAGAAACCGTCCGCCTTCGAGTTGGCAGTCTCATTCGAATCCCACCCCAAGTGTGAATTCGGCAATTATCAACCCAGGCAGAGCAGGTTTGTTGCGTTACCAAGGTTTACGGCCGATTTCGGCGAAATTTGGCGGAGGAGCTGTATCTGGGTGACTACGCAGAGTATATGCGGCCGCTGCTCAATTTGTGGTTGAGCATGGATGCCAGCACATCGACGTCGGTAGGGGCGATATTGCAGACGATATGTTCGTCGAGGAACTTGCTTTTGTTGCTGCCGACCGCATCGCGGCGGACCTGAATGAGAAGGGCCTGTACGGCCTGAGGGTCGTATTTGGTGGGCGTATTGCGGATGATCTCGCTGAGCGCTTCGCCGACTGAGAGCGAATGGCGATATGGACGCTCGCTGGTCATGGCGTCGAAGGTGTCGGAGAGGCCGATCACGCGTACCTGCTGCGCGACTTCGTCCATGTGCAGATGATCGGGATAGCCGCTGCCGTCGCCGCGTTCATGATGCGATCGGACGACCTCAGAAACTTTCGGCCAGGGAAACTGCACGCCGGAAACGATCTTGTGGCCGATCACGGTGTGGTCTGCCATCTCCTGGAACTCTTGCTCGTTGAGTGCAGCCGGCTTTCCAAAGAGACGCTTGTCGATGGCGACCTTGCCAATGTCGTGCAGATATCCGGTCGCACGAAGTGCGGCAACATCGCCAAGATCGAAGCCAAGGCTTTCACCGATGCCCGCTGCATAGCGCCCTACACGCAACGAGTGTCCGCGAATGTTCACGTGCTTGATGTCGATAGCATTGGCGAAAGTTTCAAGCGCGTTGTCATAGAAGCTCTGCACGGAGGCCAGCAGGCGCAGGTGATCGGACACGCGGCTCGCGAGTGTTTCCGTCAGCGTGAAATTGTGTACCGCGAGCGCTACGTAGTGGCAGAGCATGCCGAGCGCTTCTAGTTCATCTTCGCTATAGGAGGCGTCGCCTTCGCGACGGCCCAGTGCTAAGACTCCGACGAGTTTGTTGGCGACGCGCAACGGAACGATGCAGCGAAACAGTTCTGGAGCGATGTTGCCATTCGCGCTGAGGTATCCGTCGTAGCTCTTGGTGCCCATGGACAGCGGTGCGCGCAGGTTGGTCAGCGCATGCACATGTTTTGGAAGTAGAGGAATAACGGCGCGTTCAGGGAAGTGAAGAAATCCCGCCGCGGTGATGGAGCCAAGCATGGCGGGCTTGTCGCGAAAAATGAAAAGGGCTCCCTCTCGGGCGTCCACCGATTCCATGAGTGAGGAAAGGATGGAGTTCGCCGTCTCGGGGAACTCGCGATCGGCTGTCATCAACGAACCGAGGTCCGCCAACGCGTCGAAGGTCAGCAGCAATCGCCGAAAATTGTTATTTCGTGAGCTCACCTACCACGGGGAGCACAACACGTCAGAGCAAGCTGAGACTATCACGAGCGCACCTTTTCCGATGCAATGTAGCTGGTTATGAACTTGGTGCGGACAATTGTTGAAGTAACCAGTGCAGTGGTTACGCGGAAGTGAAAGATGCGGCAGAAGTTGTGCGGAATGGGAGAGCAAAAGTGAGGCTAAAAGTGATCGCGCAGTTCGCCGAAGTTTTCGAGCACCAGCAAGCGGCTGTTCTCGGCGGTAGCGACTTCTTCGTGCTCCAGCACCCAGGTGTTATCGTGCGGAACAAATACAGCATTGAAACCCGCACCCAGCGCGGGATTAATGTCCGACTTCGGCGAATTGCCGATCATCCAACTGCGGTCGAGTGCGAGCGCGTATTTCTCGGCGATCGACTTATACGTGGGGACATCCTTCTCGCTTACGATCTCGATGGCAGAGAAATAGTCCTTCATTCCCGAGCGCTCGATCTTGCCAGTCTGTTCGGGGATGTTGCCCTTGGTCATCAGGATGAGGTGATGTCGGTCAGCGAGATATTGTAGCGTTTCGGGAACGCCGCTGATGATTTCTACCGGATGGCCAGCGATCTTATGGGCGAAGCCGAGGACTTGCTCGTGCAGATCCGGCGTGACCGGTTCAACTGATAGTTTTTCAAACGTTCGCGCCAGCGCATGCGCAAAGCTGTGCAGGCCGTAACCATGGCTGACGATGGCCCCGCGCTCCACATCGTTGAGAACTTCGCGGACCTGCTCGCGCGTGTACGTTTCGTGATTCAAGAACGAAATGAACTGCGCGATGGCGCGTTCAAAGTAGATGTTATTCTCCCAAAGCGTATCGTCGGCATCGATGAGCAGGGTCTGGGAGCCATTCTGGCGTTGCGTAACCATTCTCTGCAAACCATCATATCGTGCGCGAGAAAAGCCTCTTGCTGACGGGAGAGAGCGGAAGACTCCTGTACTGATTGTGATCAATCTCTGAATAGACGAGGCTCCCTCCAGACCGAACGCGCGTCTTGATAGAATCACGGTGATGACCGCGAAACCTCTGGCTGGCGTGTTGCTGGCCCTACTGCTCATGTCCACATCGCATTCCGTCTCGCAAACCCAGGCACACCACACCAAGACCGGCGTGTATCACACCGGAAAGGCTTCGAAGGACGACATGTACGTCGTGCCCGATTTAGCGGAGCGGCTGGCGAAGTGGAAGCCCGTAGAGATGCCGTTCCACTCCGAGGGGCTGACGGCGCGCGAGCGTGAGGAAGTCGAAAAGCTGGTGGAGGCGTGTCGCTATCTCGAGGACATCTACTGGCGGCAGAGCGATCCGGAAGGACTGACGCTGTATCAGGAACTGGCGGGCAGCCAGACGCCGCGCGACCTCAAGTTACGGCGATTTCTCTTTATTAATGGCGGACGCTTCGACCTCCTCGACAATTTCAAGCCGTTTGTCGGACACGATCCCATGCCTCCGGGGCGTGGGTTCTATTCCAGGGGCCTTACGCGCGAGCAAATCGAGCAGTATGTGAAGGATCATCCGGAGCAGAAGAACGACATTTTCAGTCCGTACACGGTGGTGCGCCAGAACGGCGAACAACTGCATGCGATCAAGTATTCGGTGGCCTATCGCTCGTTCCTGGAGCCAGCGGCGAAGGCGTTGCGCGAAGCGGCTGCGCTCAGCGGCGACAAAGACTTTGCGAAGTTCTTGCGTATGCGCGCGGATGCGCTGCTCTCCGACGACTACTATCCCAGCGATCTGGCTTGGCTCGATTTGAAAGATCCGAAGATTGACGTGATCTTTGCGCCGTACGAAACCTACATGGACGATCTGTTGGGCGTGAAAGCGTCGTATGGTCCCGCGGTGCTGGTCCGGAACGAAGCGGAGAGCAAGAAGCTGGCTGTGTTCCAGGAGTATGTGCCCGATCTTCAAGACGCGCTGCCGCTTGCCCCCGAGGATAAGCCGTCGAAAAAGGGCCTGCAGACTCCGATGGAGGTGGTCGACTCGCCGTATCGTGCGGGAGATTTGCGGCACGGTTACCAGGCGGTTGCCGACAATCTTCCTAACGATCCGCGGGTTCACGAGGCAAAGGGATCGAAGAAGATTTTCTTTAAGAACTTCATGGACGCGCGCGTCAGCTATATCGTGCTGCCACTGGCGAAGCGCCTGATGATTCCGAGTCAAGCGCCGAAGGCTACGGCTGAAGGATATTTCCTGGGCACACTGGCACATGAGATTTCCCATGGACTGGGTCCGGCGTTTTCGCGTCAGAATGGCAAGCAGGTGGACACTCGTGAGTCCATTGGACCGCTCTACAGTGGGCTGGAAGAATCGAAAGCCGACATTGTCGGCCTCTTCTGCGTGAAGTGGATGGTGGATAACGGCAAGCTTCCGAAAGAGCGGCTCGATGAAGCGTATGCCGCGCATATCGCTGATCTATTCCGCGCGGTTCGCTTCGGAGTGGGCGAAGGGCACGGCCGCGGAGAGATGATGGAATTCAATTTCTTCGTGGAGCAGGGAGCCGTTCGTCGTGATGCGTCGGGTAAGTACGCGCTCGACTTCGACAAGATGCCGATTGCGGTGGCTGCTCTCGCAAAAGAGCTACTTGAAATTGAAGCAACCGGTGATGGCGCTCGCGGGGAAGCATGGTTCAAGAAGTACGGAGATATGCCAGCTCAGTTGAGTCAGGATCTTGCGAAGACGCGGGACATTCCGGTCGATCTGGATCCGAAGTTTAGTTTCAAGGATAAGGTGGAGTAACTCGCATCCCACCCGAGCCAAAAGAGGGCTGGGGGCATCCAAAGCTAGAGTTTCCATGACCTCGCCAGACCTCGCATCCGGTACACGGCCGAATATCATCCGGCGAGGTCTGCGCCTTGAGTACTTCACCCTGGCATGGAATTCACTGGAAGCCCTGGTGGCGATCGTCTCCGGAGTGTTTGCGGGGAGCATTGCGCTCGTTGGTTTCGGCTTCGACTCAGTAATCGAATGCGCTTCGGGTTCAGCACTGATCTGGCGGCTCCGTTCGGATCACGATCACGCGAAACGTGAGCGCCATGAGAAGCTGGCGGTGCGGTTAGTGGGCGCCAGTTTTCTGCTTCTCGCGATCTATATTTCTTACGACGCTATCCATACGCTGATTCGCCATGACGCGCCCGAGAAGAGCATCCCGGGAATTGTGCTCGCCATTGCATCGCTAATCGTGATGCCGCTGCTTGCGCGCGCGAAGCGACGGGTGGCTTCGGCATTAAACAGCGGCGCGATGCAGGCAGATTCCCGCCAGACGGATCTCTGCGCATATCTTGCGGCCATTCTTCTTGGCGGGCTCATCGTAAACGCGCTATTTGGCTGGTGGTGGGCGGATCCAGTTGCGGGTCTCGTCATGGTTCCGATCATCGTTCGTGAGGGCATCGAAGGCTTGAGCGGTGAGACCTGTTGCGATTCGTCCCTTGCAGCCGATCCCGGATGCCAATCAGAGGCCTGCTGTGATCACGACAAAGCGGAGCGCGCTTGAACGACCCAGTACAGACTTCTTTGGGTGAGCGCTTCCGCCGCGCGATGGTTTTCGCTGCCGAGTTGCACGCCGGTCAGGTGAAAAAGGGAGGTCACAATATCCCTTACATCTCGCATCTGCTTGGCGTCACTTCGCTAGTGATCGAGGCGGGCGGCGATGAAGACATGGCGATCGCGGCGCTGCTGCATGATGCCGTCGAAGATCAGGGTGGGCGCCCGACGCTGGAGCGCATTCGATCTGAGTATGGGGAGCGACCGGCGCACATCGTCGAAGGATGTACCGATTCGGAAATTGAACCCAAACCTCCATGGCTGGAGCGCAAAAAGGCTTACGTTGGTCACGTCCGCGAGCACGCAGACTCGGAAGTAACCTTGGTTTCGGTGGCCGACAAGTTGCACAATGTACGTGCGATTCTTGCGGACTTCCGCGAAATCGGCGATCCCGTGTTTGACCGCTTCAAGGGACGCAAAGACGGTACGCTCTGGTACTACAGGGCGATGGTTGATGCTTTTCGTGATGCGATGGTGCGCAATGGCCTGACGCAGCACGCGCGCGGGAACCAGCGACTCGTAGACGAACTGGACAGGGAAGTTACGGAATTGGAATCGCTTGTTGCTGTGGGGAAGAGATAAGTATGCCGAAGATGCTCGATCTAATTCGCGAGTCAGCGGTGCCGCCGTCGGTGATGCGCTCGGCATCCCATGGCGCGCTGTCGCTTCCGGCTGACGAGATCGTCGAGATCCTTGTCTACCTGTCCCAGCACCAGTTGTTCGGAGAGCAGGCGCGTCTTACTCTGGCCGGTCTCAAGGAAGAAAAGTTGCAACCGGTGGCGAGTGATCCCAAAACGCCAGCTGCGGTGCTTGATTATCTAATCGCTCCTGCGAATCTTCGTCCGGCGCTACTTCCGGTTCTTCTCGAAAATCCAGGAGTTCCCGAGAAGGACGTCGTGGAACTGGCGAAGTCGGGATCGCGCGAAGTTGTAATTGAGTTGCTAGTGAGTGCCCGAGCCCAGTCCATCGCTCGTGTGCGTGAAGAGTTGGCGCGTAATCCTCATCTGACTCCAGCGGAGGTTGCATCGCTGACGCCGAACGCGCAACAGACCCCTGCCGACGATCTTGTTTCCAATGAACCTGACTCACCCGAGGTCGAAGCGGAACTGGCGCGATACCAGGCAGAACATGCAGCGGCCATTGCAGCTGCCGAAGGTACGCCTTTCGAACTGGCTGATGCGAGCGAAGAGGAGCGCACTCATTTGCAAACGGCCGAGGCGGTTCTGAATGCGACTCCTCAAGCTGCGGCCCAGAAATCAGCGCCGGTTAAACACGAACGCGTATCCACATTGCAGAAGATTGCGCGGCTCGCGGTGGGCGACCGCATTCAGCTCGGAATGAAGGGCAGCCGCGAAGAACGCTTTGTGCTTATTCGCGATGGCTCCAAACTTGTCTCAGCCGCCGTGCTTGAATCTCCGAAGCTGACCGACCAGGAAGTGGAGATGTTCGCGGCAATGAAGAACGTGCAGGAAAGCGTGCTGCGCGGCATTGGCGGCAAGCGAAAGTTCATGAAGCTGTATGCGGTGATGCGCGCTCTGGTTAATAATCCGCGTTGTCCGCTCGACGTTTCCCTTCCCCTGATGAAAAACCTTCTCCCGGCGGACCTAAAGGCTGTATCGATGAATAAGAACGTCTCGGACACGCTTCGCAAGCTGGCCGCCAAGATGCATCACGAAAAGACACAAAACAAGAAATCTGAGTAGCCCTCTACGCAACCTAGCCAGGAAACCTTCATCTGAGTAGAATTCTGCAGGTTCTTCCGGGGGAAATGCGTGCCTCAGTCCGATCCGATTGCCGATCTGCTTCGCTCTTCGCACACCATAGCGGTGGTTGGGCTCTCGGATAATCCAATGCGTCCAAGCCACGGAGTGTCTGCCTACATGCAATCGCACGGTTATCGCATTATTCCCGTGAACCCGCAGGCCGACGAGGTGCTAGGCGAGAAATCCTATGCTTCGTTGCTGGAGGTTCCAGAGCCGATCGATATCGTCGATATTTTCCGGCGATCGGAGTTCGTGCCGGAGATCGTCGACCAGGCGATCCAGCTTAAAGCGCGCGCCATATGGATGCAGGAGGGAGTGGTTCATGAGGCGGCAGCGGAGAAGGCTCGCAAAGCGGGATTGCTTGTAATCATGGATAGCTGCATTCTGAAGGAGCACCGCGCACGAGTGTAGCGGCTAAACGTTATTCCTCCGAAGTCGAGTCGGGGGCCGCGTTTTTTCGTTTTTTCCGAATTTCTTCCATGCGATCCCGAATTCGTTTTTCCACCCCTTCGGTCGTCGGATGGTAATACTTCCGGTTCTTCAACTTGTCGGGCAGGCACTGCATGTCGGCGACTTTGCCTTCGACGTCGTGCGCGTACTGGTAGCCGGAACTGTAGCCGAGTTGCTTCATCAGCGAAGTAGGAGCGTTGCGAAGATGAAGCGGCACGGCTTCCTGCGCCGTCTCTTCCACATCCCGCTGCACGGAGCCATACGCGCTGTAAAGGGCATTCGACTTCGGCGCCAACGCCAGATAAACGACTGCCTGCGCGAGCGCGAGATTTCCTTCGGGCATACCGATGAAGTCCACCGCATCGCGAGCGGCCATACACAACGAGAGCGCGTTCGGATCGGCGAGGCCGATGTCTTCAACGGACATGCGTACCACGCGGCGGGCAACGTAGAGTGGATCCTCTCCCGCTTCCAGCATTCGTCCTAGCCAATAGAGCGACGCATCGGGGTCGCTGTTGCGGACGGACTTGTGCAGCGCCGAGATCAGGTTGTAGTGCTCTTCGCCTGATTTGTCGTATAGGAGGATGCGTTTCTGCACCGCGTCCTGGACCATGGCTTCGGTGATTGCACGTTCGGGTGATTCTTGCGCCAGGGTCGTTGCGACTTCCAGGATGTTGTACCCGGATCGGGCGTCGCCGCTGGAGTAGGCTGCGATCCGCGCGAGGGCTTCATCGGAAGCCTTGACGTTCAGACTGCCAAGTCCGCGTTCCGTATCTTCGAGCGCTCGCCGCAGCAGGTCTACGATCTGCTCTTCTGTCAGCGGATTCAGCACGTATACCCGGCAGCGCGATAGCAGCGCCGAGATAATTTCGAACGACGGATTCTCGGTGGTGGCCCCGATCAGGCGGATTGAGCCCTTTTCGACGTAGGGAAGGAATGCGTCCTGCTGTGCCTTGTTAAAGCGATGAATTTCGTCGATGAAGACAATGGTACGTGTGCCGAACTGGCGCGCCTTGTCGGCGGCGGCCATCACCTGTTTGATCTCTTTGATCCCGGTAAGTACGGCCGAGAACTCCAAGAACTCGGCGCGCGTGACGCCGGCAATGATGTGCGCCAGCGTGGTCTTGCCGACGCCCGGAGGTCCCCAGAAGATGATCGAACCGGGCTCGTCGTGCTCGATCTGTAAGCGCAACGGTTTCCCCGGAACCAGCAGGTGCTCCTGTCCGACGAATTCATCCAGGTTGCGGGGACGCATGCGATCGGCCAGTGGACGGCTCATATCCACAGGTTGCGGTCCACTCGGCAATGGCGCGAACAGGCTCATGCTTCCGTAGCACTCCCGCTGGCGGCGCGCCTCTGCCGTGCTGCCTCATACAGCAGGATTGATGCCGCTATCCCGGCGTTCAGCGACTCCACGCGGTCCGATTGCGGTATACGGACTGTCACGTCCACGCGGGCCATGTAATCGCGCGGGAGGCCGGCGCCCTCGCTGCCAATCAACAGCGCTACGTCTCCGGCGAGATCGGCTTCATCTATCGGCGTACCTTTGTGTGACGACGTCGCCAGAAAGCGCACCCCACGTCCGCGCAGTTCTTCGAGTCGGCTGAGGTCGATGTGAATGAGCGGCGTGCGGAACGCCGATCCAGCCGACGCGCGCACGACCTTGGAGTTGAACTCGCTGACCGTCTTTTCGCCGAGCAGAACGGCTGTAGCACCAAATGCCTCGGCTGAGCGGATGATCGTCCCCAGATTCCCCGGGTCCTGCACGCCAATGGCGGCGACCAGAAGCGAGTTTTCGCGGGCAAGAATCTGTTCGGGCTTGTACTCCGGCCATTTCACCAGCGCGGCCACGCCTTGGGGCGTCTCCGTGTTGACGACGCTGCGAAAGACGTCGTCGGGCAAGATCAGGGCTTCTGTCTGGTTGGAGATCTGGGGAAGTAACTTTTCGATCCGGCTTCCGGCTTCGTCGCTGAAGAAGACGGCTTTGAAGCGAAGCCCGCTGCGGATAGCTTCTTCGGCGAGGTGCTGGCCTTCCACGGCGCAGTACCCGTCGCTGGTCAACTCGCTGCGCTGAAATGCCTGACGTATATCCTTTACTAGCGCATTCTGTCTGCTCGTGACCCGTCGTAACCTTCCACGAACCGCACTTTCTACCGCCGGATTCAAGCCCACTCTCCATTTACCCCGCGTTACATGATACGCTTCCAAGGACAAGCTCATTTGTCACCAGCATTGGCCGCGTCCGTCTCCAGCATATGAAACGAATTGCAGCGCTTGTTGTCTCGATTCAGCTCACTTGCGGAGGTCGCGATGGTATGTTATTTTTCGCCGTTTCCGGATGTGACCCCGTCGCGGCAAGCGGCCTGGCCGGCTAGCTGGTGCTCCCATGAGAGGGGATTGATTGCACGCCGAAATCATAAAAATTAGTAGTGCCGATCCGGAAGCTTCGCTCATCGCGTATGCGGCGGACAAGATTCGCCACGGCGAAGTGCTCGGCATGCCCACCGACACATTTTACGGCCTGGCGGCCGATCCGTTGAATTTGCGCGCGGTGGACCGCATTTACGAGATCAAGTCGCGATCGCGACACAAGCCACTCTCGCTGCTGATTGAGAGCGTGGAGCAGGCAGAAGAGCTATCACGCCCTCTGCCGGATGAGTTCTACGTGCTGGCACGGAAGTTCTGGCCCGGCCCGCTAACCATGATTGTGCGTGCATCGTCGCGGCTGCCGCTGAAGGTGACAGCCAATACAGGCAACGTGGCGTTGCGCGTGCCCGCGGCTCCGATCCCGGTGGCCGTGATTCATGCTTCCGGATTGCCGATTACCGCGACATCGGCGAATTTAAGCGGCGCCACCGAATGCACTACTGCGGAAGAGGTTCACGATCAATTGCGCGGACGCCTGAACATCATCATCGACGGCGGACGCTCGCCGCGTGAGGTCGCGTCCACGATTATCGATCTGAGCGGCGATCAAGGGATCTGGAGTATTCAACGTGAGGGAGCCATCCCATCGCAGGAAGTACAAAAAGCCTTGAGCGAGGCGCTCGGCGCGAGTTGAGCACCGTCTCCAACGAAAAACGGCCAGCTAGGCGTAGCGCCTGGCTGGCTTTCGTAATTGTCGTTTTACTCCTCGTTGCCTTTTATTTCGTATGGACCAGCCTGCATATTCTTGCGCAGGCTGGCGGAGATCCGCCACATACCGCAGACGCCATCGTGGTGTTTGGCGCCGCCGAATACTCGGGGCGCCCGTCGCCGGTGTTGCGGAAACGTCTTGACCACGGTTACGACCTGTTTCAGAAAGGCTTGGCGCCGATTGTGATTACTACCGGCGGTTTCGGCAGCGATCCGGAATTCAGCGAGGGCGGCGTTGGCCACGACTATCTGCTGCGGAAGGGAATTCCTGAGGTCAATCTGATCGCGGAGACTCAGGGAAGCGATACTGCCCTGTCTGCCGATCGGGTTGCGGTGATTCTTCGAACGAACAACATGCATTCGGTGATTGCCGTAAGCGATGCCTACCACATCTTCCGCGTGAAGCAACTGATGAAAGCCGAAGGATTCCAAGTCTACGTGTCGCCGCGGCCGGATTCGCGCCCGCGGACAACCTGGGGTCGCGTGGAGGGCTTGCTGCGCGAGAGCCTCAGTTACGCTCTCTGGAAGCTGCACGTCACTTAGTTCATGTCCCGCCGTCTTTTCTATACCGACCAATACGCCATCGATCTCCCCGCTGAACATCGTTTTCCGATGCCGAAATACCGGATGGTGCGCGATCTGCTTACGGCGGATGGATGGTTCGAGTTCGTGGCCGCGCCGCTGGCGGAAGCGGAGATCGTGGAACTGGCACACGATCCCGCTTACGTTCAGCGGTTCCTTACAGGCTCGCTTTCCGCGCAGGAGATGAGGCGCATCGGCTTTCCGTGGTCCGACCAACTGGTTCGCCGGACGCTGGCTTCCGTGGGTGGAACGCTGAGCGCAACGGATGAGGCATTGACTACAGGGTGGGGCGGAACTCTGGCAGGCGGAACGCATCATGCATTTCGTGGCGAGGGTTCGGGCTATTGCGTGTTCAACGATATTGCGGTTTCGATCCAATCGCTGCGGGGTACAGGAAGAGCGAGTCGTCTAGCCGTGATTGATCTGGACGTCCATCAGGGGGATGGAACCGCGCAGATATTCGCTGACGAGCCCAGCGTGCTGACCTTCTCCATGCACTGCGAGACCAATTTTCCTTTTCGCAAACAGCAGAGCAAGATCGACGTTTCATTGCCCGAGGGAACCGGCGACGAGGAATATCTTCGACAACTGCAGGCGGTTCTTCCACGCGTTTTTGAGTTTCAGCCGGAGATCATTTTCTACCAGTCTGGCGTCGACGGACTCTACGCCGACGCGCTGGGCAAGCTGAAGCTTACGCACGAAGGGCTGAAGCAGCGCGACCAGTTAGTGATGACGGCGGTTCGCGCGGCAGGCGTGCCCCTCGTGGTCACACTGGGCGGAGGATATGCGAGGCCAATCGAATTGACTGCGAAGGCCCACGCCAATACCTTCCGGGTTGGGGCCGGCGTTTTCGGCGCTTAGATCCGCATGAATTGGTCCGGACGTGCATCCATCGAATGCTATTCTGTTACACCCTGATGGCAACCGCTGCTATTCTCGCGAAGTTTTTTGGACTTGCCTTCAGTGCCTTGCTCCCCCTCATTAATCCATTTGGATCTGCTCTGATTTTTCTTGGACTCGTCGGAGACGAGCCGATATCGGTCTATAAAGACCTGGCTCGCAGGATTGCAGTCAACACCGTCGTATTTTTGCTGGTAGTGGAATTGGTCGGCACCGCGTTACTGGCATTCTTCGGAATTTCGCTTCCCGTGGTGCAGGTGTCGGGTGGCCTGGTTCTGGCGTCGATGGGCTGGAGTTTACTCAACAAACCGGATGCACGGGATCAAAGCAAAACCGACGCCGCAGCGGCCAGCACAGGCACTCTCAGCCAAAAGATCTTTTATCCGTTGACGTTTCCAGTTACCGCCGGACCCGGTTGCATTGTGGTAATGCTCACACTGACGGCGCATGCTTCGACTAAGGAACTGCTCAGCAATGTCCTCGCACACGTGGGTATCCTTCTCGCGGTCGTAGTGCTGAGCGTGACTGTCTTCGTCTGCTATGCCTACGCGCCAAAAATCAGCCAGCGCGTCTCACCGCAAACCGCACACGGAGTGTTACGGGTGATCGCGTTCGTGCTGCTCTCCATCGGGGTGCAAATCACCTGGAACGGCGTCGAGAGTCTCATCAAGTCCGTTATGAAGTCGTGAAATTCAGCACTAGCGCGATTATCCCGGCAGCGATTGTGCTGGCAAAGTTCACCCCGTTATTACCGATCAGTCCTCGTCTTTCGAGCGTTGCCCCCAATGAGCTGTCAAAGATGGTGCCGAGGAATCCAGCGGCAGCGATGACTGAAACATATCGATGAGGAACCCAGCCCGCAGCGGCGGCGAGAGCGGCGATCAAGAACGCGGCCAGAATTCCGGCGAGCGTGCCGGGAAGGCTGATGCCTCCGTCCGTGCCGACGTCAACTCGGCGCAGGTTGGTGATCAGATACGCGCGTCGGGCAAGTGCCTCGCCACATTCCGAGGAAGCGGTATCGGCGGCAGCTTCGGCGAGCGCCGCGGCGGAGACAACCTGCAGGACGGGGATGAAGATTCCGGCCAGTGCGAAACCGGCCGCAGCACCGACATTTGCCAGCACCTGGCGCGCGCCGCGGCCCTTTCGGTTTTCCGCCAGGCCCATCTCGGCCTTTCGCACGGAGCCGATGCGGGTAGTGATCCAGGTCAGAACGAATACCCCCAATAGAGTGACAAATGCCGGCGGTCCGGCTGACACGTAAAGCACAAACGCCAGAAGGGCGCCCACGATCGCGCCCCACTTGCTCACTCCTCGGCTCAGATAACCGCCAATCCCAAAGAGCCCAGTGATAACAATTCCCATCGGGATGCGTTGCAGAAGCAGCCGGAACTCAGGGAGCCAGGTCTCCGGGGATGCGAAAAGCGTAGCGGTCATCAACATCTGTCCAGTGTTGCGCATCGTATCAGTTGGCCCGATGACGATCCACGCAGATGGGCCACGACTCTGGAGGATTCATGCCTGCCTCGGTTTGGACGGGATACCTGACATTCGGACTCATTTCCATGCCGGTTCGGCTCTTTTCCGGCGCGCGCAGCACTCGCATCGCGTTTCACATGTTGCACCGGCCCGATCACGTTCGGGTGAAGCAGCAACTGATTTGCCCTGAGGAGGAGAAGGTCGTCGGTCGAGACGAGATTGTGAAGGGCTACGAGTACCGCAAGGGTGAGTACGTCGTAGTTGAACCGGCGGAGATCAAAAAGATCGAGCCAAAAACCGCCAAGGCTATGGAGATCCTGGAATTCGTGAAGGCCGACGAGGTCGATCCGATTTACTTCGAGTCGTCGTATTACCTGGTTCCCGAGGAGCCTGGCAAGCGCCCGTATGCGTTGCTCGCGGAGGCGCTCGAAGATACGAAACACGTTGCCATTGCCAAGCTGACCATGCACAACCGGGAGTACACCGTGTTTATTCGTCCGCACGAGGGCGGCCTGATGCTACATACGATGTATTACCAGGACGAGGTGCGGCAGTTGGAGCAGTTTGGCAAGCCGGACGTCAAGGTTCTCGAATCGGAGGTGAAAGTTGCTCACCAGTTGATCCAGGCACTCTCAGGAAAGTTTGATCCCAGCAAATATCACGATACCTTCGAGCAGAACTTGAAAGAGTTGATCAAGGCTCATCTGGAAGGGCGCAAAGTCGCGGCCGTTCCCAAACCGAAGGTGGCTCCAGTTACCGATCTGATGAGTGCCCTGAAGCAGAGCCTGGCGCAGATGAAGAAGCCACCACAGCGAGCGGAGCAAGCGCGGGAAGCCCCGGAGACTCACACGAAGAAGCGGGCGGCCCGAAAGCGCGCCGCCTAGAAAAAGGCAAACCAGGGATTCTTCATCGGGATAATCAGGCTGCCGGGACCACGACTTTTTCCTCCCTAGGGGTTCAACTTTCAGGTACGTAAACGGATGATCCCGAACGGGCGTCACTGCCTTCTTTGCGGGAATCCCTTCTGACCACTACAATAGTCCTTCAACTCACTTTGTGTGATGGAGTTCAGCGGCGAAGTGCCGACACAATCTAGCTTGGTCCGTCATCAGTTATCACGTTTTGCTCTGGCAGCGGTTCTGTTGCTATCCACGATAGTCCTTTCGTCGTGCGGCGACGTTTATCGTCCGGTCGCAAATCCGATCATTCCTCCCGGCGCTAACCCGCAGCAGACTTTTTATGCAATTGTCGTGGGCGCGAATGGCACCTCCAGCGGAGGCGCTGCCACCGTCGATGTTTCCGGCGATACTAATATCGGCAACGCGGTTCTGGGTGTGAACCCCGTTCACGTCTCGCTGTTTTCGATCTCTCTGGCGGTTGCGGCAAATCAGGGAAGCGACTCCCTGACTTTGTATCAGCCGAATTTTCCGTCGTTGACCACGACGACCGTAACGCTGCCTGCGGGATCGGCTCCCGTGTTTTCGGCGCAGAACTCGACCAACGCTTACGTGGCTGACTATGGTCTGAACCAGGTAGCTGTGATTTCGAGCACGCTGAAAGCGGCAACTGCTTTCGTAAATGTCGGGACTCATCCGGTGGGTGTGGCGATTACGCCCGATAACGCCAAGGTATTTTGCATCAACCAGGGCGATGGGACCGTCAGCGTCATTTCTACCCTGGACAACTCGGTGGTTGCGACGATTCTGGTCGGGCACAATCCGGTTCGCGGAGTCATGCGCTCGGACGGTGCGTTCTATTACGTCGTCAATCAGGGCGACGGTACGGTCTCCGTTATCGACACCGGAGCGCAGGCAGTTATTGCCACGCTGCCGGTTGGAATCTCGCCTAACGGCATTTCCTACGATTCGAATCTGGCAAGGATTTACGTGGCGAATACGGGTTCGAACACGGTGAGTGTATTCGGCGCGAATACCAATACCCCGTTGTTGCTCGGCACGGCCACGACTGGTTCGGCACCGATGGCGGTGACACCTTTGCACGATGGGACCAAGTTCTATGTTGCGAATTCCGCCGACAACACGGTTTCGGTTTTCAATGCATTGAGCTTCGGTCTGATCAAGACTGTGCCGGTTGGAACGAACCCGGTTTGGATCGAGTCAGCGCCCGACTCGACAAAGGTCTACACGCCTAACCAGGGATCGGGGAATGTCAGCGTCATCAATACGCAAACCGACACGGTTCCCGTTACCCTCTCGACGCCCAGTCCTAATCCGACTTTCGTTACGGTTAGTCAATAGAAGCTAGTTGCAAAAAGAAGCGGGACTGATGGTTGTCAGTCCCGCATTTGCGTTTCAGGAGGCGGCAGCCGGTCAGGCTTCCGAACTTAATCGCCGTCGTTCTTGCGGCGGCGGTTGTAGCGCATTGCGATATTCATAAATACAGCGCCGGTTGCGGTTTCAAAACACATCACCACGGCTTCAGTGTCTTCGCTGTTGCCAATGCCACGTGGTGCAGTGTGCACCTCGGGCGGATGCACTTTGAAATTAAATCCTTGGTCATTCAGCACGGTAACGGCATTGCCGATCACCTGATTGGCGAGCTCGCAGATCGCTTCCGGCACGAATTCGTCCGAATCAGGATTATCGGTTCCCATTAATTTTGAAGTGATCACGCGCGCAGCTTTAGGCTCGAGATCGAAGATCACGCGGCCTTCGATGTCGCCGTTGACCAGCACCATGGCCGCAATTCCTTTGCGGCGATAGGCTTCCTCTTCCATGCTGACAGCACCGATGGTCGTGGGCTCCTGCAGAGCCTGCGCGAGCACCGCGTCGGCAGCATTGATGAAAGGCTGGATGAGTTCCATCTTCATGGCGTCACCCCGGCGGCAGCCTCCGCTTGCGAAGCGGTGGCCGAATCTCCCAGGACGTACTTCACCACTTCATACAGAACCTCGGGCTTCACCGGCTTCTGGACGAAATGGCGCGCGCCTTTCTGCAGGGCCGCGATGATGTTCTCCTGGTAGCCAACAGAGGAGACCATGACAATGCGCGCGTCCGGACTCTGGCGAACGATGCGCTCAGCGGCCTCGATGCCTTCCATCTGCGGCATGGTGATATCCATCAGCACGATGTCGGGCTGAGTGCGGCTGTACTCGGCGATTGCGGTGCAACCATCGCCAGCCTCACCCGCCACCTGACCGCCGAAGGACTCGATCATCTTTGCCAGGTTCTTGCGCGCAAAAATCGAGTCATCCACAACCAGGTAACGAATCGGCCGCTGATCCTTGCTTCGAACCAGTGGGGCAAACTGCTCCATAAAAACCTCACCTCCAGCTCAGTCCAGACGCTCGTCCAGACTTCGCGAAACGCAAATTTCTTATTCAGCCTCCGCCACGGCCATTACTGGACGTGGACGCGGAGGCAACTGGCACTGCGCGAGAAGCGAATTCGCCAGTGCATCTAATGGCACAACTCTTGTCGCATAGCCGCGTTCAATTGCTACCCGCGGCATCCCGAATACAACGCAAGATTCTTCCGACTGCGCAATCGTGAGGCCGCCTTCGGCTTTGATCGCACCCAATCCTTCGGCCCCATCTTCGCCCATGCCCGTCATAATCATTCCGATTGCGTCTTGACCGAACGCATGCGCCACGGAATGAAACAGAACATCGACCGAAGGCCGGTGGCCATTCACGCGCTCGCCGTCGGCGAGAATCACCACGTTGCCCAGCGGCATGCGCTTCACTTTCATGTGGCGATTACCCGGGCAGATGAGCACGCGGCCAGCGAGCAACATGTCTCCGGATCGAGCTTCTTTCACTTCGAGAGCGCAAGTCTCATCCAGGCGGCGTGCAAACATCTCGGTGAAACCTTCCGGCATGTGCTGCACCACCAGAATCGTTCCGGGAAACTCTGCTGGCAGATGAGAGAGCATGTATTGCAAAGCCTGCGGGCCGCCTGTCGAAATACCGATAGCGACGATCTTGTTTGGCGCTGACGGGCGACGAATCTTCCGTCCCCTGGCAGCGGAAGCTTTCGGCTCGGGAACCCTGACGACTTCGCAGCGCGCAGCAACTTTGATCTTCTCGATCAGTTCTTCGGCGACCGCACTCATGTTGTTCGTCGTATCCTGAGGTTTGGCGACGAAATCGAATGCGCCGAGCCCGAGCGCTTTCAAGGTAGCCGAAGCTCCTTCGGTGGTGAGCGAACTGACAACAATCACCGGCATTTTGTATTGCCGCATGATCTTGCGCAGCGTTTCCATACCGTCCATACGCGGCATGTCGAGATCGAGCGTAACGACATCCGGTTTGAGGTCGGCGATCTTCTCCATCGCGAAAGTTCCGTCCATCGCGGTGCCCACGACCTGAATTGAGGTATCCCGTTCAAGAATTTGCGGAATCAACTTCCGCATCAACGCAGAATCATCTACCACCAGCACGCGAACTGTACCGTTTCTCATGCCGATGCCCCCACACTATTGAGATTAGTGGGTTGCGGCGCGCCAGGGCGGAGCCGCAAGCGTCCCAAGCGATCGACCACTGCAGTAAGATTCAGGATCAGAACCACCGTTCCATCACCAAGAATGGAAGCGCCGCTGACCAGTTCAGTCGAAACGAGACTGTCCTGGATTGCCTTGATAACGAGTTCTTCTTCGCCTACCAACCGGTTTACGACTAGTCCGAACTTGCGATCGCCTAAACCGATAATCACGATAAAGAATTTGTTGGATGTAGCCTGACCGCCCGGAACCAATTCACTGACGCGCACCAGCGTGATCAATTGTTCGCGGAGGCGCAGCACTTCGGCATTGTCGACGATGTGCACATCCTGTTCCGTAGCTCGCGTGATTTCAACGACCGAGCTTAACGGGATGGCGAAAACGCGTGCGCCAACACGGAAAAGCAGAGCCTTGATGATGGCGAGCGTCAGCGGAAGCGTCATGCGGAACGTGGTGCCAACGCCGGGAGCGCTGTCGATGGTGACTGAGCCTTTGAGCCGGGCAAGCGTGCTGCGGACTACGTCCATGCCAACGCCGCGTCCGGAGATTTCGGTAACGCGCTCGGCGGTGGTTACGCCAGATTCGAACACCAGCTCCAGCTTTTCCTGCTCGCTCATCCGCGACGCTTGTTCGGGGCTGATAATGGCGCGCTCGATTGCCTTGGCGACGATGTTGTCGATGTTCAGCCCGCGCCCGTCATCGGTGACTTCGAGGACCACGTGATTTGCCTGGTGATAGGCATTCAAGCGAATGATGCCTTGGGCCGGTTTTCCGGCCGCCACGCGTTCCTGCGGTGTCTCAATTCCATGATCGGCGGCGTTGCGTACCAGATGGGCTAGAGGCTCAGCCAGGGCGTCCAAAATCCCTTTATCGAGATCGGTGTCGGCGCCGCTTACGGTCATCACGATATCTTTGCCGCAAGCTTTGGCAGTGTCGCGCACCAGGCGAGGGAATCGCCGGAAAAGTTGATCGACCGGAACCATGCGGATCTTCATTACCGAGCGCTGCAGTGCGTTCAGGACTTGCGACTGTTGCGCCATGGTGTCCAACAGCTGCGTGCGCAGCGGATCTTTGGGAAAGCGCTTTCCGAATTCGCCGATCGTCTGATACAGCATCGATTTGCCGATGATGAGTTCGCCGACCAGGTTCATGACGGTGTCGATGCGCTCAGCATCCACACGCAGAGTATCCGAACCGTTATTTGTGGTTGCAGGGCGCTTGGCCGCGACAGGCTTCGTGTCGAGACTTCCGCTTGGAAGCGATGCAGGCTCGGAATCGGTGATGCCCAGCAGGTCCTGCTCGGCTTCGGATTCCTCGTCTTCTTCGTCTTCCAGGATCGCGGCAACCGGCTCCCATAGAGCGAGGGCCACACGCGAGATGACCGCTGGAATGCGCAGTCTCTGCTCGAGCGTTTGCGGCGGCAGCGACGTGGCAATCGCGAACTCCATCACGTCAGGCATGGCACCAGGAGCCGCATCTTCCGGATGCTGCGCGAGTATGGTCCCGGCCTGCTGTAGAACGTTCTGAAGTAGTTGGAGAGCTGCGCCTCGCATCGGGCACTGCGGATCGACGGAAACCCCAACGCTGTAGACGGGGCGTCCGCGATTGATGGCGTCCGTCATGCGGGCGCGATCATATTCGGACCAATCAAACGTGGGTACGAACTGGCTGTCGTCAGGTTTTGCCGGTGACGCGAGCAGCTGAGCCACCATCTTGCGCAGGGGATCGCCATCGGGGGGCTGCAGATTTCCGCGATACGCCGCCAGCATTGCATCGAACATATCGGCCGCGCTCAGCACGATTTCTGCAAGCGAGCCGCCTTTGGACGCGGCCATCTCCGGCGTGAGGACGTCTTCCAGCGTGTGAGAGAGTTCGCTCAGCTCGCGATAGCCGCAAGCCGCGGAGTCGCCTTTCAGAGTGTGAACCGTTCTGCGGATTCCGCGCACAATCTCGGCGTCGTCCGGGTGCTGCTCAAGTTGCAGTCCCTGGTCGTTCAACGCCTGCAGCAGTTCCTGCGCACTCTCAAAAAAGAGCTGGCGCAGTTCCGCGGCGCGTTCATCCGAGAAGAAGCTCACAACTCCACCTCGATTCGCTGATAGGCGGTGCCATTATTCAGATGGATCATCTTGAAGCGATCCGTGAGTCCGAACAGGCTTTCCGCGTGTCCGACGAAGAGATAACCATCGGGATTCAAGCAGCGATAGAACTTGTCGATAAGACGCTTCTGTTCTGCCTCGTCGAAATAAATCATCACGTTGCGGCAGAAGATGAAGTCATTGCGTTGCGGCAGGAACTCGGTTTTCAGGTTGTGGAAGTCGAACTGGACCAGTTCCCGTACGTTCTTCTTGATCTTGTAAACTTCGCTGATCTTGTCGAAGTACCGTAGCCGATACATGTAGTCGATCGGTTCCATCTGCTGCTCGGTATAGCTGCCTTCCTGCGCGGTGCGCAGCGCGGAGTAGCTGATATCGGAAGCAACGATTTCTACTCGCCATGGTGGCGGGATCGTCGGCTTTGGCGTGGGCATGTCAAACGGCAGCGGGTTGCGCAAGTAGTAGTACGCGAGCGCATCGCAGATCTGCATCGCCAGCGTGTAAGGTTCCTGGCCGGTAGAACAGCCAGCACTCCAAACGCGCAGAGTCCAGTCGCGGCGATCCTGTTTTTTGTGGAGCATTTCTTCCAGGATGGTCTTCTGGAACAGTTCGAGCTGCGGCTTGTTGCGGAAGAAACTGGTTTCGTTGACGGTGAGAATTTCTAGCAGTGTCGCGAGCTCGGCGCGGCCTTCGCGGCTGGTGAGCAGACGATAATAACTGTAGAAAGAATCCAGCCGGCAAGCTTTCAAACGGCGTTGCAGCCGGTCCTGTAGAAAATGGGCCCGCCGTTCGTCGAAGTACATGCCGCATTCCTGATACACCAGGGTTTGCAGCAGTTTCATTTCTGGCTCAGTGAGCTGGACGGACGATGTCGCCATGCCTTCTCGCAATCCCTAACAATCGTTTTATTTTCGTCGCAGGCGACCAGGCTCTTTTGTGCCTGTCACCCGGCAGAATCACCTGCCGTTTATCAGCAGGTAATAGCCACGTCAGTTCGCTACTTCCTGTGCTTCTAAAGCGTCACCAATCTTGCGCAACTCGCCACGCGTGAGCACCTTCTGCAAGTCCACTAGAATGATGAGGCGATTATTCAGCTTGCCCACGCCGGTTACGTACGTGATTTCGTTTTCGGCGAACACGTTGGGAGGCGGCTCCACTTGTGATACCGGCAGCTTCATGACTTCCGAAGCTGCGTCAACGATCAATCCAACCAGCCTGCCGGTGTTCTCGACCACGATCACGCGATTCTTCTTATGCGGTTTGATCTCCGTGCCGCCGAAACGCTTCCGCAGATCGACGACCGAGATGATCTTGCCGCGCAGGTTGATGACTCCCTCGACAAAGTCGGGAGTCTCCGGAACCTGCGTTATGTCCGGCACGCGCACGATTTCATGCACGAGCGAGATGGGAACTCCGTAAGTTTCGTTCCCAATCCTGAAGCCAACGATATGGAGGTCTTTCGTCATCAGAAGCCCCCTCTAGATACGAGCCATGGCATACGAGGCCTGGTCTTTGTTGGCGCCGTTCCCGTTGCCGTATGCATCTCCGTTACCCGAACCCGCCGAGTAGTCGAAGTTGTTTCCATTCACTCTGCGCGGCTGGTTCTGCGATTCCAGGGCAAAACGATCCATACTCTCCATCAACATCCGTGACATCTTCGTCATCTGTTCTGCCGAAGCGGCCAGTTCGGTAGACCCGGAGGTGAACTGCTGCACCAGTTCACGCATGCGTTCCATGGCCATCACTACTGCCTGGGCGCCTGAGGCCTGCTCTTCGACCGCAGAGTTGATTTCGTGCGTAATTTCATTCAGCCGAGTGGTGGCTTTCGCGATCTGCGAAGAACCATGCGACTGTTCGTTCGTGGCCGCGCCGATTTCCTGCGCAAACTTGAACACTTCCGTCACGACGTTGGAAATCTTCTTCAGAGCGTTGTTGAGATCAGTGCCGAGCGAGAGGCCTTCATTGACAATGTTCGTGCTCTTGTCCATGTTCTCGACTGCGCGGCGAGCTTCCTTCTGCATGCTCTGAATCAATTCGGAAATTTCTTTTGTCGATTGGGCTGACTTTTCCGCTAGTTTGCGAACTTCGTCAGCAACTACTGCAAAGCCCAGACCATGCTCACCCGCGCGGGCCGCTTCGATGGCGGCATTCAGCGCCAGCAGGTTGGTCTGTTCGGCGAGATCGTCGATTACCTCAATGATCTTTCCGATATCGTCAGCGCGGTGGCCGAGCACATCGATGATCTCCGCCGAGGACTGAATGGAGTTGTTGATCCGATTCAGGCCATCGGTAGTTTTCTGCATGGTGCCGATACCGCTCTGTACTTCTTCACGCGACCGTTGCGAAATATCGAGCAGAACCTTCGCCGTGTCGGCTACGCGCTGAATCGAGGCAACCATCTGGTCGATCGAAGAAGAGGTCTCGCTGACGCTGGAAGCCTGCATCTGCGTGTTCTTAACCATGTTCTGCACGTTGACGCTCATCTCGTGCATGGTGCTGGTGACTTCATCGATGGAGGATGAAGCCTGAACGCTGAGTTTCGCGGACTCTTCCGATGCCGATGCCACCTGGCTGGCGCCGCCCGAAACCTGCGAGGCGCTGTCGCGGGTGTTGCTGACCAGAACGCGCAGTCCTTCGACCATGCGCATGAAGGCAAGTGCCAGAGTGTCGCGTCCGGAGCGCGGGCGAACCTGTACCGTTAAATCGCCGCGGGCAATCGCTTCAGAGACCGAAGCCATCTCGCGCAGGTAACCAACCATGTTGGCGAAGCTGCGTCCAAGCTGGCCGATTTCGTCCTGGCGCTGCAGGTCAATCTGGTGCTCCAGATCGCCAGAATCGCCAATCTCGCGGGCCACACCAATCAGGTGTTCAAGCGGTTCGGTGATCGATTTGGCGGTCTTGACGGCTACAAAGCCGCCGAGGCCGATAGCGGCAAAAGTTCCAACAATGGCAATCACGAGAGTGATGGTTCCAGCCAGTTTGTCGCTGGAGGCCTCGTCATCGAGCGCCTTCTTGTTGAGATCTTCAAGTTGATCGATCAACTGCTCAGAATTCCGTGTGAACGACGCGGGATCCAGCTGCAGATACTGGATTTGCAGGTCGGCGACAGTGGCGTTGCCGCTATCCACTTGTTTTCGCTTCTCGAGTAAGGGACGAGCAAAACCGTTCTCCCACTGCGACTCGCTGTCGGTCAACTTGACGAGAATCGAACGCTGTTGTTCGGTAGGAGCCTTAGCAGCGGTTTCGCGGATCAGATCCTGAAGTTTCTTGATTCCGTCGTTCATGCTGGAGACTTCGCGTGAGTCTCCGCTCAGCAGGTAATTGCTGAGATACTGACGGTTCTTCATGACCTGGTTGCGGATGTTCTCATTTGATTGCGCCAGTTCCCACGCGCTCGCTGTCGAGTTCCGCGCGGAATGCTCTCGCTCAACCGCGAGAATGTTGACCAGGCAGAGAACTACCAGACCCGCCAGGATGATTCCAAAATTGATGTACAGCCGCTTGCTGATCGTCATTGCCTCTCGCCTCCGCCAGGCCCGTACGCGCTGGTTCGCGCGACTCCGGGTGGCTTTGCCACGGTCTTACTGAGCGCCGGTAAACGTGAACTGCACGGTCGTAGTCGTCTCTTCCGCCGCCGGCTCGTACTTCCACTTCTTCACCGCTTCCACCGCAGGCTCGATCAACAACGGATGACCACCCAGCGGCTTTGCGCTTTTCACTGAACCATTGGTAGAAATCACTACCATCACTTTCACCGTCCCGGTCACATTCATGCGTCTTGCCAAGTCGGGATACACCGGTTCGATTTTTGACCTGACCTTCCGGTCTTCCTCCGACCACGCGCGGTTCGGCACTACCGCTATTCCGATCACGGTCGTCATAAGTGCGAAGACTAGAAGCCGTCGAAATGACATAGAAAGCACAGCTCCTCCTAAGCTCACACGAAGAGAGCCAACCGTTCTTGTGCAACGCGGTTGCCAGCCTGCGTGCGCAAGAATTATTGACGCCAAAAGCGACGTAAGTTGATGCTGCTAAGTGGCTTACGCGCTGGGCTGGAGATCAGGCGAAAGCTCGGTTCGCACTGCGATCCCGCCGTTTTGTCTCATTCCGCAGTCGTCTTTTGACATTTCATCTCAAGCTGAGACTTGATCTCGCGTTACCCCTTGGGCGACCCCAAGGGTAATTACCTTGACTCAAAATGAGATTGCAGAGTACTTTGCGATTTCCGCCCCTTGACTCGCAGTTTGGGACGTTCGCGCCATGAGTGTCGGCCATCAACCCGAATTCTCGACCCCTGTATCACTGGAACAATCACTGCAAAGGCTATTGCGGGACTTATCGGAAGCGATTGCCCGTGGTGATGACCCAATGCAGTGCTTCACCGAGCGGGTGGGGCAGTTGCTGACCGCAGAAACAGTCGTTTTATTGCAGAAATCCGCGAACGGCTTTCAACTCAGCGCGGTTCGCTCAGTCAGCAAGGATGCGGACGCGAGGATTATTCGGAGCTTTCAGGCTGGACGAGGGGCTCTGCTGGAACAACTCTCGGAGCAGGCAATCGCAGCTGCATCTACCAGTCTGGTTCCAATTGCGAGTCTGGAACTTCCTTCCGATTTCATATTCCCTTCCGGCGAGCTACTGATCGTGCCCATGCGCGTCCGGCGGCAGAAGGGCGTCCTTTTAGTACACTCGCCCGCCACCGGGTCATTTGGTGAAAAGGAGAAGAACCTCATCTCCACCATCGCGGGTTTCGCGGGATTGGCGATCGCGAACGCTGAACTGTATGCGACAGCCACTGAGCGCGCTCGCGAACTGCAACAACTGCTGGAGATTACGTCCGAGTTGAGCATTGCCGGCAACATGGATGACTTCTTCAAGAAGTTCGTGGTTCGGGCAGCGGAGTTTCTCGCGTTCGGTCGCGCGGCTATCGGATTGGTTGAAGGCAACCACTGTGTCATTCGATGGATGGCGGAAAAGGGCGCCGCGCGTCCCATGGATTTACAAATACCCGAGAAGTTTTCAAAGCGTCTGCTGGCCAGCGCGGAGCCAATTTTCAGCGAGGAGGTTGCTACTCTTCCCGATCTCGATGCGCACACCGCCGCTCAACTAAAGACGAAGCAGTTCCTCTCTGTGCCGTTACTGGATGCCGGCCGGCATCCGATAGGGCTATTAGCCGTTCTGGATCGGCGAGACGGCTCCTCGATAACGAACGAAGATATTCGGCGTGCCAAGGCGCTTGCCGCAGAAGTGTCCGTCGTCCTCGAGGCGGCGCACAACCTTTACGTTTCTGAGCAGCACCGCAAGCGGTCAGAAGACCTGATGAACCTGGCGCTGGAGCTGAATTCTTCCCTTCGCCTGCCCGAGTTTGTCCGCAGTTTTACCAAACGTGCCGCCGAGATGCTGGGGGCGCGCATTTCACTGCTCGCACTGGCTCAGCGCTCTTCTGTGGAAGTAGTGGTAGTGCACGACGAGATGGGCAGCGTGGATCGCGGTTTGCTGCGCCGATTGAATGTTGCGCTCACCGATCTTGCGCCACAGTCGACCGACGCCATCACTTCAGGTACAGCGGATACTCTGATCGGCTCTGGACTGGCAACTGCGCTAGGCTGGCGGGAGTTGACCCTCGCACGGTTGCGGGGCAGCGACGGCGAGCTGATTGGGATGCTCTGCCTGGTGGACAGGCCCAGCAAGTTGTCAGAGATCGATCAGAGCCTGATCAATGCTCTTTCCGCGCATGCATCCGTTGCTTTGGAGAATTCGCGTCTGTTTACGCGGATGGACCAGGCGAATCGGCACTGGATAGAGATTTTCGATTCGATCACCGATTTCATCGTTGTTCACGACGAGAGTAATAGCGTATTGCGGGTTAACCGCGGTCTCGCGGATTTCATCGGCGTTCGCCCTGCTGAACTGATCGGTATCAGCATGCGTGCGCTGGTTGCCATGGCTGCCGACAACAGCTCTCTGCCTTGTCCATTTTGTCGCGTAGGACTCGATGGTGCGGATGAGTACATACATCCGGTTCTCGAGCGCACCTACCTTGTTTCTACCTCGCGGATTCATGGGTCCCTAAATGAAGGCTTCCAGACCATCCACGTGCTTAAGGACATCACCGACCGGCGCGAGGCTGAGCGACGGTACCGGGAGCTCTTCGACACGATCCAGGAGGGCTTGTTCTTTTCCACGCCGGAAGGGCGCTTTATCGAAGTGAATGATGCGCTCGTCCGAATGCTGGGCTACGAAAGCCGAGAAGAGTTGTTGCACGTCGATATCGCAACGCAGCTTTATCTCTCTCCGCCGCAACGCGATCAGTTCCGCCGTGAGATGGAAAAAACTGGTACCTTGCGTAACTTCGAAGAAACGCTGCGCCGCAAAGACGGATCGCTGATCCATACCTTGCAGAACGCGTTCGCGGTGCGCGACTCGCAGGGCAGGATTATTCAATACCGTGGATTAATCCTCGACGTAACCGAGCAGAAGGTTTTCCAATCGGAATTGCAGCGGCAGCGCGATTTCAACAGCAAAATTCTAAATGCGACTCAGAGCATGATCCTGGTGGCGGATACCGCCGGGTTGATCAGCTATGCCAACCGTCGTTGCTTCGAGGCCGGTGGATATAAACAGGAGCAGCTGTTGGGATCGCGTCTGGCCGATTTGATCCCGTCGCAAAAGAGGGAAGTCTTTATTGAAGCCCTGGACAGCACTACTCATGGTCACCAGGTCGACAATTTAGAGGTGCCGATCCTGCTCGGGCGTGGCCGCGCTGCGCAGTTTGCCGTGAACATGAGCCCGATGCGCGATGAGAACGGCAATGTCACCAGCATCGTGGTGGTGATGACCGACATCACGGATGCAGCCATGCTCCAGGCCAAGCTCATGCACACGGAAAAGATGGCTGCCGTAGGACAGCTCGTGTCGGGCGTGGCGCACGAAGTGAACAATCCGCTGACTGCGATTCTGGGATTTGCGGATCTGCTGAACGATCATCCGGATGTACCGGAATTTGCGAAAGCCGATCTTCGCGTCATCCTTGAAGAAGCGCAGCGTACCAAGCAGATTGTGCAGAACCTGCTCAGCTTCGCGCGGCAGATGCCGCCACAGCGCAAGCCGCTGAAGGTGAATGTCATCCTGCGCCAGACTCTGGCTTTGCGTTCGTACGATTTTTCCAACAACGGAGTGCAAATCGTCGAAAAGCTCCAGGCAGATTTGCCTGAGATCGTCGGCGATGGACATCAGATTCAGCAGGTGTTCCTGAACATCTTGAACAACGCGTACGACGCGGTGAATGAAAATGGCGGTCCAGGCAAAATCGAGATCGAAACTTCACGTGGAAATGGCTTTGCGGAAATCACCTTCAGTGACAACGGTCCGGGTATCACGTATCCAGAACGAATTTTCGATCCCTTCTTTACCACCAAGGAAGTGGGTAAGGGAACTGGCCTCGGGCTAAGTATCTGCTATGGGATCGTCCGCGAGCATGCCGGTGAGATCCTGTGCCATAACAATCCGGATGGGACGGGAGCGGTGTTCACTATACGGCTACCGCTGGCTCCGGAACGTGTTCCAGCTCCTGCGCTGGGAGCAGTGAAATGACTGCGACCTCCGGGAGTTCACGCCTGCCGATCCTGGTAATCGAAGACGAGCCTTCCGTACTTTCTTTCGTCAAGACTGCGTTGGAACGTACCGGATATCCGGTAACGCCCGCGAATAGCGGCGCGGATGCGTTGAAGCTTCTGGCGGCAGGAAAGTTTATTGGGATCGTTTCCGACATGCGCACTCCCGGCGGGATTGATGGCTCGGACGTGCACGATTGGCTGGCCGCACACCGGCCGGAAATGGTATCGCGCCTGATTTTCATTACTGGAGACATCGTGAATGAGGAAACGGCCGCCACGCTGCGTCGCACTGGCGCACCTTGCGTGGAAAAGCCATTCCGCATTTCGCAGCTGTTGGATGTTGTGCGAAAAGTTCTAGGGACCCCGCAATGAGTGATGACTTTCGAGTTCGGTTTCTGATCGTAGACGACGAGCAGAGCATCCGTAAGCTCTGCATGACCATCGGTTCTTCACTGGGTTTCGAGTGCTCGGAGGCAGAGAGCGCAGAGGCTGCGCTCGCGATGCTGGAAACCGAATCTCCCGACCTGGTACTGGTCGATCGCCGTTTGCCCAACATGTCGGGCGACGAGTTGTTGCGCCAGGCAAAGTCGCTGTTGCCCAGAAGTGAGTTCGCCATCATCACGGGCCACGGCTCGATCGAGTCGGCAGTCGAGGCGATGAAGCTCGGCGCGTACGACTACATCACCAAGCCATTCGGGGCTGGCCAACTCAAACTGCTGCTGCAGCGGATGAAGGATAAAGTCCGTCTCGTGGAAGAAAACGAATACCTGCGGCAGGTAGTCAGTAACGAGATAGAGCTGAACGTAATTGATGGCACCTCGGCCAAAATCCAGGACGTGCTGCGCATGGTCTCGCGCCTGAAAGATACGCGCACGCCGGTATTGATCGTCGGCGAAAGCGGAACTGGAAAAGAGCTGGTCGCGCGCGCCATTCATTTTCGCGGATCGCTGCGCAAGCGGCCGTTCGTTGCGGTAGATTGCGGATCACTCGTCCCTACGTTGATTGAAAGCGAACTGTTTGGCTACGAGCGTGGAGCGTTTACCGGCGCGCTCAAGTCCAAAGAAGGCTTGTTCGTTTCCGCTAATGGGGGAACGATTTTTCTAGACGAGATTGGCGAACTTCCTCTGGAGATGCAGGCTAAGCTGTTGCGCGTTTTACAGGAGAAAGAGATTCGCCCGGTTGGCAGCAATCAGCGGCACAAAATCGATGTGCGAGTCGTTGCCGCTACCAATCGAGACTTGGAATCAGCATATCGAGCAGGAACTTTCCGCAAAGATCTCTACTTCCGCTTGAACGTTGTGACAATCGCTTTGCCGTCGCTTCGTGAGCGCCGCTCCGATATTCCCGCGCTGATACAGGCCTTTCTCGCGCGCTACTCGCCCGACGCAAAGATCACGCTGACCACAGCCGCTATGAATTCATTGCTGCAGTATGACTGGCCGGGCAATGTCCGTGAGCTGGAAAACTGCATCGAACGCGCGATCGCATTGGGCAATCGCAGATCAATCGATGTGCAGGATTTGCCTCCATCCATTCGCACCATTTCCCCTGAATCTATATCGCGGTCGGAAAGCGGATCTGCCTCCAATAATCTGGAGGACATGGAACGAGAGACTATCCGTCGTGTGTTTGAGCAAGCAAAAGGAGACAAGGTGCTGGCGGGACGGCTACTTGGGATCAGTCGCGCTACCTTGTATCGCAAACTCAAGCGCTACAACATCGACGTACAGGAAATGAAGTCTGTTGCTACTGCCGCACCGAATTAGTCCGACACCTTGCTGCAGAGTTCCCGAACTGTAAGCTGCTGCAGCTATCTCTGCCAATTTGGTTTGCATCCAACCCTCCTCGCCGCCACTTCGGGAGAATACGAGGAGAATTGAGCATGAAGAAGGTTTTCGCATTGGTAGTCGCGAGCGCCCTCTCTGGATTCTGCTTTGCGCAGTCATCCGGCAGCGGCACATCGCCGGATAGTTCGCAGGCCGGATCACAGTCGGGAAGTTCGTCGACGACTTCCAGCCCTCAATCCGGAAGCGCGTCAGACCAGAGTGGCCAGGGAACGACAGATCAGAGCCAGACCTCCGGCAAAAAGCATAAGAAACACAAGAGCAGTTCCAGCACCGGCCAGAGCGGAACCAGCAACACTTCCACCGATACTGGCACCACTGGTACCTCCGGCAGCACTTCCGGGAATACCGGCAGCAACTCCGGCAATACCGGCACCACCACTCCGCCCCAGATGTAAGCCAGTTGCTGTTTAGCTCGTTAAGGTGCAGGGAAGCCTGCACCTTTTCTGTTTGTGCCCGCCATGTTTAGCCGTCACAGAATTCCGTGATATCCCCCGCTAGATTCAAATCCAGGGCGTTCAGGAGGTTCGGGCATGTGTCTTGCCGTTCCGGGCAAAATTCTCACGATCGACGACGCCGCAGGGCTTCGCCAGGCGCGCGTTCAGTTTGGCGGGATCACCCGCGTTGCCTCGCTGGAACTTGTGCCCGAAGCTGAGGTGGGCGACTACGTGCTGGTGCATGTGGGATTCGCCATCAGCCGGATTGATGAAGAAGAGGCGAAGCAAACGTTGGCCGATCTGGAAAACATGGCGCGGCTGGCGGATGAGCTCGGTCCGGAAGAAGTTGAGCGAAATGGCGAGGGACAATGAAATACGTTGATGAGTTTCGCGACCCGCGTCTCGCCCGTTCGCTGGTGGACGACATCGCGAAGCGTGTCACCCGCCCCTGGGTGCTGATGGAAATCTGCGGTGGTCAGACGCATACCCTGGTTCGCTACGGATTCGACGAACTGCTTCCCAAACAGATTGAACTGGTGCACGGTCCAGGCTGCCCCGTCTGCGTGACTCCTCTTGAAATCATCGATAAAGCCATCACACTGGCCTTCCGTTCTGACGTGATCTTCGTATCGTATGGAGATATGCTGCGCGTTCCCGGCTCGACCACAGATCTCTTCCGGGTTAAGGCTGCTGGTGGCGATATTCGCGTCGTGTATACGCCCGTCGAAGCTGTAAGGATTGCGCAGGCCAATCCCGCGCGGAGTGTCGTCTTCTTCGGCGTGGGATTCGAAACAACGGCTCCTGCGCACGCCATGGCGGTTCTGCAGGCAAAGCGGCTTGGCGTTACGAACTTCTATCTTCTCGCTTCGCATGTGCTGGTGCCACCCGCGATCGAAACTTTGCTCGAATCGCCTAAGAATCGGGTGCAAGGTTTCATCGCGCCAGGTCACGTTTGCGCGGTTGTAGGATTTCAGCAGTACGAGGAACTCTCGGCGCGCTATCATGTCCCGATTGTGGTGGGGGGATTCGAGCCAACCGATCTGCTCGAAGCAATCCGCGAATTAGTAATCCAACTGGAAGAAGGGCGCGTGGAAGTGGTGAACCAATATGCGCGATCGGTCTCACGCGTGGGAAACCTGGCCGCACAACATGCTGTCGAGCAGGTATTCGAAGCCTGCGACCGTCGTTGGCGCGGTATCGGACCGATTCCCCGGAGTGGGATGCGTATTCGTCCGGAGTTCGCAGAGTTCGATGCTGAGCGCGTCTTCGGACTCGAGGGCTCCGGCGCCGAAGAGCCTTCTGAGTGCATTGCCGCCGATGTGTTGATGGGGATCAGAAAGCCGATGGAGTGCCCGGCCTTCGGAACTCATTGCACTCCAGAATCGCCATTGGGGGCACCGATGGTTTCGTCCGAAGGAGCCTGCGCGGCGTACTATCGATACAGGCGGCATGGCGTGGAAGTGGGGGCAAAAAGCTAGCTGCATGGCGAAACAGCCAGAATTCGATGGACTACTTACTTGCCCGGTGCCCCTCGGCACCCACGATCGTATCGTGTTGGGTCATGGCAGCGGCGGCACACTCTCGGCCGAACTGATAGAGCAAATCTTCCTTCCTGCGTTTAGCAACTCTGCGCTGAATCAGCTCAACGATCAAGCGATTGTCGATTTTCCCGGAAAGCAGCTCGCGATTACTACAGATTCCTTCGTGGTGAAGCCGTTATTTTTCCCCGGCGGGGACATTGGCTCGCTGGCGGTCCATGGGACAGTCAACGACCTGGCCATGGGCGGCGCGCAGCCTTTGTACATGAGCGCGGCTTTCATTCTCGAAGAAGGGCTGGAGATCGAGACTCTGCGGCGCGTGGTGCAATCGCTGCAACGCGCGGCCTCCGAAGCCGGCGTGACCATCGTCACCGGAGATACAAAGGTCGTCGAAAGAGGCCACGGTGACGGTTTGTTCATCAACACCACCGGCATCGGCACCGTGCAGCGCGGACTGACTCTGTCTGCTGATCAAGCCGTGCCGGGCGATCGCGTAATTCTCAGCGGACCGATCGGCGATCATGGAATCGCCATCCTCGCGCAGCGAGAGGGCCTGGAGTTCGAGACTACAATCCAAAGCGATTCCGCGCCCCTGTACACCCTGGTGCGCGCGATGTTGGATGCGGCTCCCCTCGGAGCGATTCGCTGTATGCGCGATCCCACGCGTGGCGGACTTTCCAGCACGACCAACGAAATAGCCGCGAAGTCCAGAGTTGGCATCACACTCGAAGAACGCTGCATTACCGTTCGCGAGGAGGTTCGCGGCGCATGCGAACTTCTCGGATTGGATCCGATGTACGTCGCGAATGAAGGCAAATTGGTGGCAATCGTGGATCCCTGCGCCGCAGAGGCAGTTGTCGCGGCAATGCATCAACATGTCTACGGACACGAGGCTCGCATTGTCGGAACGGTTACCGAATCCAATCCTGGGACGGTGCTTATGCGCACGGCGTTCGGAACCACAAGGATTGTCGACATGCTTCCCGGCGATCAGTTGCCAAGGATCTGCTGAAACGCCATGCACGAACTTTCGATTGCGGTGTCCATTCTCGATGCAGTTGAAGCGCAGGCGGTGCGGCGCCCAGAGGCGCGCTTCTCCAAAGTGGGTCTGCGCATAGGAGAGCTGTCGGGCATTGATGTCGATGCGCTGAACTTCAGCTGGCAGGCGATCACTATGGACACTGACTTTCAGAAGACCGAACTGGAAGTTGAGTTCTGCCCGCGAAAGCACCGCTGCGGGCAATGTGGCCAGGAATTCGAAGTACACGATTACGAAACGGACTGCCCCGGTTGCAAGAACATGGCAACCACTTGTATCAGCGGCGAAGAATTAGATATTGCTTTTATGGAAGTGGAGGAGTGATGAGTACCCGAGTGCCCGTAGAAAAGAAGGTCCTGAATGAAAACCAGATTCTGGCGAACGAACTTCGCGAACGCTTCCGCGAAAACGGAGTCTTTTGCCTGAACCTGATCAGTTCGCCGGGCTCGGGCAAGACCACTCTGCTGGAAAAGACGCTGGAACGTCTCCCACGCGATACTCGCGTTGCCGTCCTTACCGGGGACATTCAGACAGAGAACGACGCCAACCGGCTGAAGCGTAGCGGATTCCCAGTGAAGCAAATCACTACCGGCGGCACCTGCCACCTGGATGCGCGCATGATCCAGAAGCACCTGGAAGATTGGCCGTTGGAAGACATCGATATCCTTCTTATTGAGAACGTGGGAAACCTGGTGTGCCCGTCGAGCTATGATCTGGGCGAAGCTGCGAAAGTAGTTCTGCTTAGCGTGACCGAGGGCGAAGACAAGCCGCTGAAATATCCTTCTATCTTCTTTAAGTCTGAGCTTGTAGTCATCACCAAGCTTGATCTACTGCCGTATGTTCCTTTCGACATGGCGAAAGCGCGGGAGAACTGCTTGCGAGTGCATCCTGAGGTCGAGATCGTAGAGGTTGCCGCCACCAAGGATGCCGGCCTCGATCAGTGGATGAACTGGCTCCGCAAGCGCAAGGAAACGATGTTGAAGGGGCGCAGGGCAGTCCTAGTAAACTAGCCTCTGGTCAATCGTGGTGCCAACCCAAGAAGAAAACGCGGAGAGCTGGGGCGCGCCCGCCCGCCGCAAGTTTCAAATCACCGGCGTGGTGCAGGGCGTTGGCTTCCGCCCATTTATCTACCGGCTCGCCACTGAGTGCCGGCTCTCCGGCTACGTTCTAAATGATTCCAGCGGCGTTGTGATCGAGGTCCAGGGACCTCTGCCCATGGTCGATGCTTTTGCCAGCCGCATTCGCCCTGAGGCGCCGTCGATGTCTCGAATCGTCAGCTTGACTGCGGCTGATGTCCCGCTCGATCCGCAGGCGAACGGCTTTCGTATTCTCGAAAGCCACGGGGGCGCTGAGCAGCGCGTTCTGATTTCACCAGACATTGCGATCTGCGACGACTGTCTTCGCGAATTGCTCGATCCCGACGATCGCCGCTATGGCTATCCCTTTATCAACTGCACCAACTGCGGCCCGCGCTTCACCATAGTTCGCGACATTCCTTACGATCGGCCGCTGACGACGATGTCGGTGTTCCCGATGTGTTCCGAGTGCGAGCGCGAATATCATGATCCGGCCAATCGCCGCTTTCATGCTCAGCCGAATGCTTGCTGGAAGTGCGGGCCGTGGCTGGAGTTTGTTCAGTCCGTAGAACATGAGAGCGCCCCGTCTTTCGCGAAGCGAAAGGTGGGAGGCAATCCTGTCGAGGCTACCGTCCGTCTTCTTCAGGCGGGTCAGATCGCGGCGATCAAGGGTCTCGGCGGATTCCATCTCGCGGTAGATGCGACCAACGCCGCCGCCGTGGAACGCCTGCGTGCTCATAAGCACCGCATTGAGAAGCCTTTCGCGGTCATGGTGTACAACATCGAAACGGCAGAACGTCTTTGCGTGATCGACGACGCTGCGCGACGTCTGCTGCTGAGCCCACAGCGTCCCATCGTGCTGCTGCCGAAGCGGGAAGGTTCCGAAATTGCCGACGCAGTTGCGCCTGGCAATCGCGACCTTGGAATCTTTCTTCCGTATACGCCGCTGCACCAGCTGCTTTTCGCCGAAGGGAACTTCACCGCGTTGGTGATGACCAGCGCCAATCTCAGCGAAGAACCGATCTGCATTGACAACGAGGAAGCCATCCGCCGGCTCGCGGGAATTGCCGACTGTTTCCTGCTGCACAATCGCGAAATCCTGATCCGCAGCGACGATTCGGTCTTGCGGATCGTCGATGGCCGCCCTCGTCAACTACGCCGTTCCCGCGGATTCGTTCCCATGCCGGTGTTTGTTGACCACGAGCTGCCGCCCATCCTTGCCGTCGGTGGCGAACTGAAAAATACGATCTGCTACACCCGGCGCAATACTGCATTCCTCAGCCAGCACGTGGGTGACTTAGAGAACGTCGAGAGCTATGGCTTCTTCGGCGAGACAGTACATCATCTCGGACAGATCCTGGAGATCAAACCTGAAGCCATCGCCTATGATCTGCATCCGGGGTACTTCTCAACGCAATGGGCGAGGAAGCAGACCGGAGTGAGACTCATAGGTGTGCAGCATCATCACGCGCATATTGCCAGTTGCATGGCGGAGAACCACCTCGACGGTAGGGTCATCGGCTTCGCCCTCGACGGCACTGGCTACGGCACGGACGGCCACATATGGGGTGGGGAAGTACTGGTCGCCGATTACGGTGGCTTCGAACGCGCAGCCCATTTCGAGTACGTCGCGATCGCAGGAGGCGAAGCGGCGATCCGTGAGCCCTGGCGCATGGCGATCAGCTATCTATGGCATCACTTTGGTCACGATTTCATTTCGCGCGATCTCGCTTTCCTTCGCGAGCGTAATCCTCGCTCTGTCGAACTGATCTGCCGGGCACTGGAAAAGAAGATCAACTCGCCGCTCACGTCGAGCGCGGGTCGCTTGTTCGACGCCATATCTGCGCTTTGTGGTGTACGCTCCACGGCGAACTACGAAGGTCAGGCAGCAATCGAATTGGAGATGGCGATTGATCCCGCTGGAGACGATGCTTCCTACCCTTTTGAAATCAAAGACAAGAATCAAGACGGTCGTCTCTTGATCGGAACCCGCCCTCTCTTCGAAGCCGTGGTTGCGGACCTCGCCGGCTCAATCAGCGCGGGTCTGATCAGCCGACGCTTTCACAATGGAATGGCGAATACGCTCGCCGACATCGCACGTCGCGCCCGCAAACACACCGGCCTGCATCGCGTATGCCTAAGCGGCGGGACGTTTCAAAATCTCTATTTGCTGACCAAGTTCCAAGGGCTTCTACAAAACGATGGTTTCCAGGTGTTCACTCACTCCGAAGTGCCGGCTGGCGATGGTGGGCTCAGCCTTGGACAGGCGATGGTTGCGGCGCGCATATTAGATCCGAAGTAACCGATCTATCTGCGCGAGAGCAGCTTCGCTACAATCATCTCGTGGAATTCATACTGACTGATATTGAAGCTCGCGTGCTCGGCTCCCTGGCAGAAAAAGAGAGTACTACTCCCGACTACTATCCCTTATCGCTAAACGCACTGGTCAATGCCTGCAATCAGAAATCGAATCGCGATCCGGTCATGAATCTCGACGAAGACGCAGTGCGGGATGCGCTCGATTCGTTGAACGCGAAGAATCTGGCGGGTGCGGTGAGCAGCGCCGAGGGCCGCGTTACCAAGTATGAGCATCGTCTACAAGAGGTTTTCAATTTCACCCGCGGGGAGGCTGCCGTGATCTGCGCGCTGCTGCTTCGTGGACCCCAGACTCCGGGCGAGTTACGGACGCGCAGCGAACGAATCTTCCAATTTGCCGAGCTTTCCGATGTTCAGTCCACTTTGCTGCGCCTGATGCAACGAGAGCCGGCATTGGTACGCGTGGTCCCGCGTCAACCGGGAACCAAAGAAGCGCGCTACATGGATCTGTTTTGCGGCGACACGGCTCCGGCCTCTTCAGAGCAGACGTCAACGCAGGCTGCCGGTTCGGCCACTGACGATCGTGTGGCCCGGCTCGAAAACATCGTCACATCCCTGCAGGCCGAACTCGCCGCACTCAAAGAGCAATTGGCAGAGTTCCGCAAGCAATTCGAATAAGACAACGCAGAAAAGGGCGCAGGCTATAATCACTGCCACCGATGCCTCTCACTGCTGACACAAAACTGGGGCCCTACGAAATCATCGCTCCGCTCGGTGCGGGCGGCATGGGCGAAGTGTATCGGGCGCGTGACAGCCGTCTCGACCGCACGGTTGCCATCAAGATCCTGCCAGAAGAATTTGCTGCCGACACTGAGCGTGTACGCCGTTTCGAGCAGGAATCGCGCAGCGTTGCAGCTCTCAGTCATCCCAATGTTATCGCGATTTATGACGTGGGTGCTCAGGACGGCATACGTTACCTGGTCACCGAATTTCTGGAAGGGAAGACCTTGCGTGAGCGTCTCCAGGAAGGATCGCTCTCCGTCAATAAATCCGTCGATTACGGCCTGCAGATTGCGCGTGGCCTGGCAGCAGCGCACGAGCGTGGCATCGTTCATCGCGATCTGAAGCCAGAGAACATTTTTATTACGCGTGATGGCCATGCCAAGCTACTCGATTTCGGTTTAGCGCGTGTGCGCGCCGCTTCCGATACCGATAAGACGCTTGGTTCGCAAACCTTGCCCGGCATGGTGATGGGTACAGTCGGATACATGTCGCCGGAACAGGTGCGCGGCGAGGTTGTCGACCATCGCACTGACATCTTCAGCTTCGGCGCTGTGTTCTACGAGATGCTCGACGGAAAGCGCGCCTTCACCGGCGACACATCCGTCGAGGTGATGACAGCCATCCTGAAATCTGAACCGACCCAGTTCAATTCTGAACTGAAGGTTTCTCCGGGACTGGAACGCATTGTTCGCCACTGCATCGAGAAAAGTCCCAACGATCGCTTTCAGACTGCACGTGACCTGAGTTTTGCGCTGGAGGCTCTTTCGGGAACAGATTCTTCAACAGCGACTCGCGCCGTGAAAATAGCCTCGCGGCCACATTGGATCGGCTGGGTTCTGGGCGCGATCGCGCTGCTCGCACTTGCCGCGCTGGCCTTGATCACGCTGCGACCCAGTGCACCCACACGCCGCATGGAGTTCGCCGTACCGGTGCAAGGCGAAATCAGCTATCTGGCGCTTTCGCCCGACGGACAGATGATCGCTTACGTTTCACCGGACGAGAATACCGGGGCAGGAGCGCTCTACGTCCAACAGGTCGGCAGCACCACGGCCACTCGACTGCCTGGTGCGGACGGCGCAACGTACCCCTTCCTGTCGCCCGATCACACCTACGTCGCCTTCTTCGCTGGAGGTAAGCTAAAGAAGATGGCGATCAACGGTGGAGTTCCTCAGAATCTCGCTCAAGTCACCGATGCACGTGGAGGAAGCTGGGGATCGAAGGACGTAATTCTCTATGCGCCGTCGTCGGGTGGTTATTTGTGGCGAGTGAATCCGGATGGGACTGGGGCCATTCCGGTTACGGACAAGCTCTTCGACCAAACTGATTCGTCACACCGCTTCCCTGTGTTTCTTCCGGATGGTGAGCACTTTCTTTTCTGGAGCGGAAATTTCGACGAGCGCCGCGACAACCAAACCACCGGAATCTATTTCAGCTCTTTGGCTGCGAACCAGAAGCAACTAGTTGTCAGGCAGCGCAGCAACATCGGATATGTAGACGGGGAGCTTCTGTACGTTAGCGATCAGAATGCGCTTCTGGCCTCGCCGCTCAATCCAAAAAATGGGAAAGTCCTGGGCGAGCCGCATGTGGTAACCGGCCTGGTGGGCTACTATCCTTCCACCTATTGGAGTACGTTTGCCTCGGCTACCAACGGTACGGTGGTCTATGGAAGTTTGGTCAGTGCCTCCAAGTCGCAGCTCACATGGTACGACCGTACCGGCAAAGAATTGGGCGCGGTGGGAGAGCCGGGCATTCTCGCGAATCCCATGATTTCGCCCGATCAGGCCAACGTCACAGTTGATGTGGCCGATATTAAGTCGAAAAACATAGATGTCTGGATCGAGGGGCTAACACACAACTCTCTCTCACGCTTCACCTTCGATCCGGCTGAGGAAACAATTGGAGTCTGGTCGCGCGACGGCAGCACCATCGCCTGGCGCAGTGCTGGGGACGATGTCTTATCGATGAAGAAATCCGGGGGACTTGAGCCCGCCAAGGTTCTGGTGAAGGCTCCGAGCCCCGGAGATACTCTGCCCACCTGCTGGACGCCAGATGGCAAGCAGATACTTACGACCTATCAGTCTGTGCGAGGTGGATCGAGCCTGGTGCTGATTTCAGTGGATGGCACCCGAACACCATTCTTGAACAGCGGCGCCAGCGAGACCAATGGGCAAATTTCACCGGACGGCAAATGGCTGATCTATGCGTCAAATGAATCCGGAGACTGGGAAATCTACGCGACCACGTTTCCCACGCCCACCGGGAAGCTACAGGTCTCGCGTGGCGGCGGCACCGAGCCCCGCTGGCGCGGTGATGGCAAAGAGATCTTCTATCTTGCTCCGGGCAGCATCCTGACTGCGGTTTCCGTCACCGAAGGGACGGGAACATTGCTGTTCGGCACGCTGCAGCCGCTCTTCCAGATGCATGGCAGGGCGCCAATTTCGTCTAGCGATCTGTTCACCTACGACGTCGCACGCGATGGGAGGCGCTTCCTCGTGAACCGATACTTGAAACCGGCCAACGTCCAGCCGCTGAACATCATTCTGAACAGCGAAGGGCCGCAGTAACTCCCTGGTCCGCAAAGAGTCTGCAGACGATCCCTGCATGAGCAACGAGCTACCAGTCAGCCAACAGCGCACTTGGCGGGTTCTAGTTAACGCCAAGCTGCCAGAATAAGAACGACCAGATGTCCGTCCACTCTTGCACTTGCTTGCCAATCGGTTTATCGAGTCCGTGCCCGGCCTTGGTATCCACCTCGAGGAGGATCGGGTTCGGTCCAGCGTTCGCCGCCTGCAACCGCGCCGCCATTTTCTTGGCGTGCATGGGATCAACACGTGTATCCGTGTCCGCGGTCATGATTAACGTTGCCGGATACTTTGTTCCTGCTACCACGTGGTGATACGGCGAATATGCGTAGAGCCACTTGAACTGTTCCGCATCGTCCGCGGATCCGTACTCCGGTATCCATAGCTTCGCAATCTGGAAATTCTGATATCGCAGCATGTCAAGCAGCGGCACTTGGCATACGACTGCCTTGTACAGTTCTGGATGCTGCGTCAACGCCGCGCCCATCAGAAGGCCGCCGTTGCTGCGTCCGCGAATACCGAGATGATCGGTGTCTGTGTATTTCTGCGCGATCAGGTACTCGGCTGCAGCAGCGAAGTCATCAAACACATTTTGTTTATTACCGAGCATGCCCGCAGTGTGCCACTTCTCGCCGAATTCACTGCCACCGCGAAGGTTGGCATCAGCGTAAATCCCGCCATGTTCCAGCCACGCAAAAATTGCGCGCTCGAACGTAGGAGTCCGGCTGATATTGAATCCGCCGTATCCGGTCAGCAACGTGGGATTCTTGCCGTTCAACACCAGTCCCTTCTTGCTGACAACGAACATGGGTACCCTCGTGCCGTCTTTCGAGTTAAACCAGACCTGCTTGACGTCGTACTGATTCGAATCGATCGACGACTTCACCTTCGCCCATTCGCTGGTTTTCTTACTCGCAACCTCATAGCGCAAAATTGTGGGAGGCACTGTGTACGATTGAAATCCGATGAACGCTTCGGTGCCGCTAGCTTCACCCTCTATCCCAGCGACTTTCCCCAGAGTAGGCAGCTTGATCTCATCCAGCAGTTTGCCGTCGAGCGCGAACACCTTCACGTGCGAGATCGCATCTTGCTCGTATTCCGCCACAATCTGCCCGCCTGCGATGCGGAAGTCCTTCAGGACCGCATCGCTCTCTGGAATGATCTCGCGCCAGTTCTTGCGCTCTGGCTGTGCAGCATTGGTGACGAATAGACGGAACATCGGCGCGCCTTCATTCGTCATGATGTAGAGCTTGTCGCGGAACGCTTTCGCGTCGTAGAGATGCGGCTCGCCCGCAGCGACGGCAAGCGGTTGTGCGTCGCTCCTCGTGTCCTTTAGGTGGACTTCACTCTTCGACCAACCCTGCGCGACCGTAATCACCAGCCAGCGTCCGTCACTCGAAAGTTCCAGATTCGGCCAATCCTGTGGATCGCGGCCTTCACCGAAAATCAATGGATCCTTTGCCGCATCACTCCCCAACGCGTGATAGAACACGTGCCGGTTGTAACTCTCTTGTCCAGCCGCAACCTCTCCCGGCTTCGGATAGCGCGTGTAGTAGAAGCCGCTGCCATCGGGCTTCCATTGCAGACTCGCGGCGCGTGTGCGCTCAATACTGTCTTGGAGCAGGCGGCCGCTCGCAGTATCGATCACGTGCAGCGTGCTGAGCTCTGACCCGCTTGGAGAAGTTCCATACGCAACGTACTTTCCGTCATGACTCGGGAAGAACCAGTCCAGCGCGATCGTTCCGTCCGCCGCCTGTTGGTTCACGTCCACCAACACGCGGTCTTTGCCGCCTACGCCCTCGCGAATATAGAGGACTGGCTGATTCTGCGTACCCTGGCGCCGGGTGTAGAAGTAGCGCCCTCCGCCTGATTTCGGCGCGGTCACATTGCCAGTCTCCAGCAACTCCTGCAGGCGTGTATGCAGTTTGTCGCGACCGGGTAGAGCGTCCAACACGCTTCGCGTGTACGCCAACTGCTCGGATACGAATCGCTGCGTAGCCGGACTGCGCGCATCCTCGAGCCAGCGGTAGGGATCGGCAATCTTCACGCCGTGCACATCGTCCACTACGCTGTCGACTTGCGCCTTTGGAGGCTGCGGAGCGTTCTTTGGGGTCGACGCGTTGGCATCATTACCATTTCCGGCGAAGAGAAACAGGGAAGAGAAGACGAGTAGAAATAAGAACAGGCTGGTCACGGAAGCGTAGTTACCTCGCATGGCAACTCCATTGGCTGCGCGGGATTGAGGATTTTGCACAATCCATGAAAGGGTAACAGAAGAAAAGACTTGCGATGGGACCAGCGCTGGACCGTGCGGTGGGACACCTATACTCGTGAGCCGGGGAAAGCCAAGATTGGCAGATCAGCAAATAAATGGCTCCTCGGGTAGGACTCGAATCCGCATGACAACGTAACTACAACAACTTACAGCGCATTACAGCGCAGCAGATGGCATGATGTACCGCGTTTTCGATTTAATGCAGTGCGCACGGCACGGAAATGGCACGGGCATCTGCCGTGCGATAACTCCAAACTTGAACAGAAGTTCTTGCAGCCGGCTCTGGAGTCATTTTTCCGTTTTAGCATTGTGAGATGTACGAGGTTCGAAAGACTTTAGTGCGCTGAAAGCGCCACTGCGCACGAAGCGCGGAGCCGAAGCTTTGTCCCGGCAGTTCAAATGTGCCCCGACCCGACCAACATTTTTCCTGAATCGTATGGCCCACAATACTCAGCCATGATCTATTCCATCTTGCCGGCCGCCGGGCCCACGGCTGTAGCCTCTTTGGTCTTCGGGTCAATGCCGATCAGAGCCACTCCACCTACTGATCCGCGGCTGACAGTAATCACGTGGCCGCGCGCCCTCAGGTCGGCCTGCACTTTTTCGGACAGGATATTGGGCACAGACAAGCTGCCCAGATCGGCGCGGTCCTGGCTGAAGGAACTGATGAAATGCGTAGTGGAGAATCGCGGTGCGCTGAACGCCTCCTCGGGACTCATGCCGAATTCCACGTAGTTGAGGATGACCTGGATGGCTGCCTGATCCTGCTGGTCGCCGCCCGCCACCGAGATCGCCATCACCGGGTGGTTGTCACGGAAAAGCAGCGTGGGGCTCAGCGTGATTCGCGGCCGTTTGCCGGCCTGAATAACGTTGGGAGTTCCCGCAAATGTGTTCAGGCTGCTGAGCCGGCTTCCGTGAATAATGCCCGTGCGTCCTGCCACGCCGGCTGTGCTCGACAGGCCGCTGGGAGTCGCCGCGATGACGTTCCCAAACTTGTCGGTCACGCACATGACGGTGGTTCCACCATGCCACGGGCCGGTGATCGTGGGCGGCTTCGTCGGTTTCATGTTGTAAGGGTCGCCCGGCAGAAGCTCGAGAGATGCCTTTTTCGGATCGATCAGCTCGCGCCGCATTTTGGTGTACTGATCCGAAAGCAATAATTGCATCGGCACCTTCGCAAAGTTCGGATCGCCGTAATACTCATCGCGGTCTGCCAGCGCCAGTTTTTCGGCTTCAATCACGGTGTGGATGTAGTCCGCTGAATTGAATCCCATCTTCTTCAGGTCAAAGCCTTCCAGTAGTCGCAGCGTCTGCGAGAGATACGGACCCTGCGTTAGCGGACCTGCCTTATATACCGCGTAGCCACGGTATGTGGTTTTGAGCGGATCCACGACGGGGGTTTTGTGCGCGGCCAAATCCGCCTTGCGCAGGAAACCACCCTTTTCGATATACCAGGCCTCCAGGGCATCGGCGATATCGCCGCGATAGAAGCGGTCCGAGACGGCTTGTAATTTCTGCTGCCGCGTACCTTTCGCGGCTCTTTCAGACTCCACCAACTTGCGAAAGGTCACGGCCAGATCAGCCTGCCAGTGCACGCCGGTTTCGATCTTCTCCTCGCTGCCGGTATCGATATACCAAGTGGGACCGCCGGCATCCAGAATGGCCAGCGTCGGCTGCACGACCTCCTCGAAGCTTTTCGTCCCGTAAAGCTTCAGCAGGGTGACGATGGCATCGATGGTGCCAGGCACGGCGGCTGCTTTCACGTCACCGTCCGGGATTCCGTGTTTCATGTACCAGGCGATCGCTTTCGGGTCGCGAGGGGCCTCGCCTTGTCCCTCCAGCAGCTTCACGCTCTTCTGATCCGCGCTGTAAACCAGAATGGGGATCTCTCCGCCCACACAGAACGCACCCACATAGGTCACGGAAAGTGCCAGCAGAGTGGCGGCGCCCGCGTCGGCGGCGTTTCCGCCTTGTTGCAGGATCTTAATTCCGGCGGCTGTGGCAGCAGGTTTGCCGGAAACAACCACGCCATGGCTGCCGACAGCGACACTCGCATGTCTCGGGTGGAACTGCGCTTTGGTGGCTTGGGGCCATACGCAGGGACCGAGTGAAAGGACGGCTAGGATCAAACCTATCTTGCGCATAAGAGGACAACTCCTATTGTGCTTTCCGAATAACTGGCGAACACCAGGTTGTTGCACACGTCTCTTACCTGTTTTCCTTTTGATTTTGTGCTCGCTACGATTTCAACTCGCGAACCGCGTCGCCTGCGCCACTGAGATTCGTCAATTTCATTTCAGAGTATTTACGGGAGAGAATGACTCCGGGCGCTCCGGCATGAAAGGCTGCAGCGACGGCGTCTTTCACGCTTTGCGGACTGCGCCTGCTGTGGTTAAGTTCGGTCGGGATGTCAATATCAATGCCTGCCCAGATTTTGGTTTTTGTCCCCGCAACGCCCTCTAGCGCACGTCTCGTCTCGCGATAGACATAGTCGGCGGAAAGGCCGGTGTAGGGAATCTCATCGTAGCTTCGCTCTTTGAAGTTCATGACTTCGTAGGTGAACTCCGTCAGTTGTTGCTTGGTGAGGTCACCGTAAAGAGTAGAACCGATATTGTCGGCGTAGAGCGCCATACGTTCGCCGCCGCAGTTGCTGTACATTACGACTTTGATGAAATCGGAATACGCGGACAGTTCGTTCCAGTCCTGCTCCGCTCGGTAGATCGGATTGAACGAAGTGTTGTGCCAGATGTGCCAGCCCACGGGAATCGTCGGCCTGGCGGTTTTTACGGTTTTGTAGATCGCGGCATAATTCTCGCGAAGGCTGTTGGTGAAGAGCATTTCCCACGCAAGCAGTTCCGGATACTGCAACAGGATCCGCCAGAACTGGACAAAGTAGCCATCCGACGGCCGTTTGCCGCTCCGCGAGGCACGTACGAATTTTTCCAACTCCAAGAATCCGGCCTTGGCGCGCTCGGGATTGATGCCTTGCTCTTTCGCTTTGGCCTGACAAAACTGGCAGAAGCAGGTCACGTTGCCCGGATCGATCGGCGGCGTGTCGTGTGTGGCACCGAGACTATCGGAGAGTGCGCCTTGGCGTTCCGATCCCCACATGATCCCATCAACCTCGTAGGAGCGGGCAAAGTCTTCCACGAGGCCGGTGAAAAAGTTCCGATAGTTGGGATTGTTCACACACAGAGTCTCCATGTTCCGCCCGTACAGATCTTTTTCCTGTGCCTTCTCGATGTTGGGAAGGTCGGTGCGGAATACATCCTCCATCCATGCGATCACTTTCATGCCTCTTCTTTTGGCAGCAGGCAGTACTTCCGCGAGGATGTCGAGATTGCCGTGATCAGGGGCATGCTCCGGCCGAATCACCGTGTTCTTGTAATACTGCGGATGTGGGGTGGCGTAGTTGCCGCCATGGAAGCTATTGACGTCATATTCCTGCCTGCCGTGGTCGGGCAGAGGATATCCGGGAATCTGTCTTCCCGCGATTCCCCGGCCGTAGGTGAACACCGCGAGGAATAGCGTGTTTACGCCAGCACGTTCCTGGAGGATATCCAGCACTCTTTCGGTGCCCTCATCCACAAAGGAAACCGCTCCGATTTGAATGCCGACCATTTTGGAGGAGGAAACCAGGGGAGCTTGTCCCCAGGCTGGCACAGCCAGAGCAGCGCCGGCGCCGGCTGTGATCTTCACAAATTCACGGCGACTCAAGTCCCACTTAAGCATCCCTTTCTCCTGACTATTCCTGGTAGCAACCGATATCGATCTTCCCGGATTTGACTCGGGGAGAACCTGCAAGATCTATGGCTCCCACCGGCAGATCATCTATTTCGCCACCAGCAATCGCAGGGGAATCCGACCGCAAATGAAAATCGTTGGCGGCAGGATTCACAAGATGAGGATTGAAGAAGTGAGAGTGGGCATCGTTTCCCGTGGCCGCGACGTATTTGTCGAATCCGGTGACAACGTCCGAAACATTCTTCCATGTGCTCGCGTCTGCGCCTGCATCGCAGTAATAAAGGTTGTAGTCGATGATGGCGGGCGGGTGGCTCTTGTCTACCTGCGCTTTGATTAGCGAAATGAGACAGCGAGCCCCTGCGTAGACAATGTTGTTAGCGAAAACATTGTCCGACATATTCCATTGCATCTGGAATTCGCCGCTGCCCGTATTCGAGGTATCATTTCCATAGAGCGTGTTGTTGATCACCCTGCAATGTTCGGTTTGTCCTCGGTCAGGAGCATAGCCACCGATCGAAACTCCCGCGGTATGGGTGCGATAGATCAGGTTATTCCGCGCGATGATGTAACTAGTGGCACGGTCTTTGTGCTCACTGGCTAGTTCAATGCCGAAGTCCACGTTGTGAACGACGTTGCGCTCGATAAGGATTCGAGTGCCGCCGTCCACGTAGATTCCATCGGAAGACTCGTCGTTACCGTAGGCTGGATTGCCACGCGAAGTGATGTCGTAAACCTGATTCTCACTTACGATTCCGTCTCGGGCCTGGTCTACGGCGGGGTCGGGTGCAGTATGTTCGAATCCAATGACGTCAATGCCGATGTTGTTATTGTCGTGGACAACGTTGTGCGTGATGCGAAAGTTGGTCACGTTTCCATTCACCACCAGCGACTCGCTGGAACCCGTCTTGAGGTGATGGACTTCGTTGCCGTCAATAATCAGGTCCGTAATTGGAGTCTTCGCATCCGTGCCATAAACAGCGATGCCGAATCCGTTGCCGCCGCGCCCGGGCGCATCGCGGCCCTCGAATGTCTGCTGGATGTGGTGAACATTATTGTGGAGCAACTCTATATGAGAGCCTGAACCGATGACGTTGATGCCGATCGGCGCAAGCCGATGCTCCGCAGTATGGAAGTTGCGGATTTCAAAGCCCTCAATGCGCACATAGCTTTGGTTGTGAATCGTTACTATGCCCTGTCTGTCAGCCGGGGTGAAATGCTGTGCATCGAGAACCGCGGTTTCGCCGGGATAACTTTTGAATGTAATGAATCCATCACTTGCGTTTCCGGACGCGTTAAAGCTCACCAACTCTTCATAGACTCCGCCGCGCACATTCACCGTGCTGCCTGCGCGGGCTGTGTCCGCAGCATGCTGAATCGTGCGCCAGGGCGCAGTTTTAGTGCCTGCGTTTGAATCACTCCCGGTAGTTGCCACGTAATACGATGTATTGATCTGGCCAACTGCACAGATGGCCGACAAGAATAGGGCAAGAACGATAACGGTTTTCAAAGCTCACCTGCCAGCGAGAATTTTCTCTGCGGTAGTGCTGTAGACCTTGCGCAGTACTTCGTCTGGAAGTCCGAATCCGTTCAGGCTCCAGTGGTAACCAAACATCCCGTGTACGTAGAAGTGCTCGTCTGAGCTCTCGAGGATTCGGAGGGTAACCTGATACATCTTCTTGTCGAATCCCATGTCTGTGCCATAGACCAGCCGGTCGGCATGCTTCGCGTAAAACTGCGAAACAAACCTGGGAATGGGCGCTGTTTCCGCATAGCGCGCCGCAATGTCAGCGTATAAGTTCGGGTGCCTGTCGAGTACTCCGCCCAGGCGATTCAGGTCATAAGAAAGATTGGCAAAATGGCAGGCGACGAAAGTTGTGTTGCGATGTTTCTGGACCGTACGCTCCAGAATGTCAATCATTCCAGAAAGCTGCACAATGTGCGGTTGATTATCCAATCGCCAATCAAAGGCATTCATCAACCCATCATTCGTGTTGTCCATAGGTTGGTACATCCAGATAGGATCGGCAACGTGAATGCTCACCGGCATTCTCAACTGACCACACCGCTCGAACAGAGAATCCATGCGGGCATCATCCGGATGCATGCCATAGGCATTCATCGTGCCCGAAGTGAGGCCTTTCCCCTTATCATGAAGCTCGCCAACTCCACGAGCCCCCGCTTGGTGGCATCTTTCCAGTGCGCGCACAGCTTCGGGACCGAAACCGTGTTGTTTGTAGCCCGCGTAGTCGAAGTCGCACCACAAATCAAAGCGATTCGGATAGACAGCGTACTTTCGATAAATGTCTTCGAACTGTTTCCCAGTCGCGCCAGTAAGGATGATGGTTTTCTCGATTCCGACCGCATCCATATTTCGCACCCGCTCGGTAATCTCTTCGGGCGACTTCTCATAGGGATGGGAATGCATATCAATGACGGGGAACCTTGCTTTGGAAACTTCCGTGATCGGAATGTTGTACAGCGATTTTGGACGGTAATCCTTCAGTAAGATCGTTTCGGGTGAGGCGTGGTTCGCCTTGTTCGTCGCAGTAGAAGAATTCGAATTCGCGTCCTCCGGCTTTGCGACAGAAGGCATGCCCCATGCTTGATTCACTCCTAGTGCCAATCCAGTTGTGCCTACGGCCTTCAAAAAAAGGCGACGTTTCATACGCTTTCCTCCATTCCGGTTTGCCGCGCATCACCGAACAATACGTTGGAAATGTTGCTGAGCTCCGTTTACTTCTGTCTGCGGGAGCGTTCGGTCGGCCTCGACCAATAACCAGGCCATTGCTCCAAGAGCACTCAAGACGGCTGCGGCCAGAAAGGATGAAGTCCAGCCGTAGCGTTGGGCGATCACCGGCGTCAGCCATGCTGTCAGCGCTCCGCCGAGTTGGCCTCCCATGTTCATAAAGCCCGAAACAAGACCCGCCCTCTTGCCCCCGATGTCCGCACTGATGGACCAATAGGAGCTTTGCGAAAGGTAGAGTGCGCCCACCCCCGCTGACAGCACGATGCTGGCGAGAGCGGCATTGGCGACGCGCGATCCGACTACAAGAATGATTGCGGCCAGGACTAGAGCCACACATGCCAGCCCGCAGCGTCCGACTCGTTTTCCATAAGTTCGCGTCAGTGCGTCGCTGAGGGCGCCACCGCACAAGCTGCCAATCACGATTGCGATCGGCGGCACCGTGCTGTAAAACGCGCTTGTCTTCAGATCCAGGCCCCGTACTGTTGCCAGGTATATGTAGAACCAGCTAAAGAAAATCCACGCCACATAGCCAAAGCAGAAATAGCTGGCGCTCACCGCGAGAACGCTTCTGTTCGAAACAATTTGTATCCAGGGAGACTTGTGGGCAGCGGAGGAAAGGACGGGAGCTGAATCCGTCGCAGACCTAGCAGTACGGTTCTGCTGAATGCAGGAAAGCTCTGCTCGAGAAACCAGCGGGTGCTTTTCTGGAACATCTCGTGCAACTAAATGCCACACTGCGCCTACGAGCAATCCTAAAACCGTGCTTACCCAAAAAGGCCATCGCCAGCCGTAGTGGAGCATAAGGTAGGTCACTAAAATGGGAGCAACAGCAGTGCCGGCGCCGACCCCGGCGAAGATCAAACCGTTAGCGAAGCCACGCTCCTGCGAAGGAATCCATTGCGCAATGAACTGGTTGGAAGCCGGGTAAATGATCGCTTCTCCCGCACCAAGCAGGAAACGAATAAGAACAAGAACGGAAAAAGCCCCGGCGATGGCCGGCGACACTGACGCCGTTAGTGCGGTAAAGACTCCCCACCATACAACGCCGATCGTGAGCACATATCGCGAACCGAGTTTGTCGGCCAGCCATCCCCCGGGCGTCTGGAAGAAGGCATAGCCGAGCAGGAATGCGCTAAAGATCGAGCCCAGTTGAACCTGGGTGAGGTGATATTCCGCAGCTATCGCCGTGCCGGCGATGGAGATATTTACCCGGTCGAGGTAAGACACCGCACCCAGCACGAACAACCAGGTAACCAGAAACCAACGTACTCTGCCAGTGGGCCGATTATCCACGAGCAGCTTCCGCCGAGTGGATTGCAATCCTGACGCAAAGTGGTTTCCGGTTCAACGTTGCTCCTCTATTTGGCTACTTGCGAACGACCGCCGCTGTGCAGTTGATCTCGACCAGTGAATTCCCGGGAAGCGCGGCTACGGCAACCGTAGTTCTAGTGGGGCCTCCGTTGGGAAAATAGGTTTTGTAGACATCGTTCATGCCCGCGTAGTCGCCGATGTTTGCGAGAAAAACGTTGAGTTGCAGAATGCTCTCCATGGTTCCACCGCCTGCCTCGACCAGGGTCTTTACGCTATCCATGACTCTACTGGTGTGAGTGCCAATTTCCGCAGGGATGCTTGCGTTCGGTTCTCGTGAGTGCGCTCCCTGTCCGGAGATGTAAAGAACTCCGTTGTGAACGATGACGGGAGTGAAGAGTGCGGTGGCGGCGGCTGGCTTTCCTTCGTAATCAAGCTTCTGGACAGCTCCAGATTTCGTGGCGGCACTCGCGGAATCGCCGATGAGACTAACGGCGCCTATAGCAGTGAACAGGCATGCAATACGGGATGCAAAGGTTCTGCGCGTGGTGGATGACATGCTCGCGATTCTCCTTAATGACGAAATGGATGCTATTGATTGTGATCTTCAAAGACGCCCGACTTGCTTTACGGCTTCAACAATGGATTTTGCCTTCTCGATGATGGCGTACATGGAGTGCTCTTTGTAATCCATTTCTTGCGCTACAGATAAAACCTTCTCTGACACCCCTTGAGGGACGACGGCAACGCCATCCGCATCGGCAACAACAATGTCTCCTGGATTCACTGCTACGCCATCGCACACAACGGGAATATTGGATCCCGCAAAACGATAATGGTGAACGGAAGTGGAAGGCACGATGCCGAGCGCAAAGACCGGGAAGCCGATCTTTTGCAGATAAGCAACATCGCGTACGCCTCCATCAATGACTGCTCCGGCATAGTTCCGCGATAACATCGCTGTGCCCATCAGTCCGCCCATCCCGGCAATATCAACGCCGTCATCCACCACCATGACGTACACAGAATTCTTCTGGCCCATATCAATGGCGGAAAGCATGCCGTTCAAGGCAGTCGGATCGTCGTTTTCCTCTTTCTTCAATCGCACGGTTAACGCAACCCCTGCGAACTTGCTGGCGAAGATTGGCCGCATACGATGTGACATGTACATCTTCTTGCCGGTTACCTGCTCCAGAGCGTCGGAGATGGAAGCGACTTCGACATGCCGGAAAGCATCCACCAGCGACGCATTATCTTTAGGCGCGCCAGCCGCTTGTGCAGGAACTGTGTGGAACTTCCATATCAAGCACACAGAGGCCACCAGAAAAACTGCTAGCCATATCAGCCTCGCATTCCGCGGTGATCTGTTCGGACCGCGATTGAATATGCGCACCGTTCTCCCTCCTTGGTTGCACGACAGTGTCATGAGCAGACAGCACGAAGTCTATTCCGCCAGATACGGCACGAAACCAGTCGTATTCGTTTTGAGTTTGTACAGCGACGTTGTGGCCGTGATGTACAGCGTCTTCCGGTCGCTATCACCCCAAGCCAGGTTCGCAGGTTGTTCTGGCAGAAGGATGGTACCAAGGTGATGTCCCTCGGAATCCCAAATCCAAATTCCTCCAGGTCCTGTGACAAAAAGATTGCCCGCCCGGTCTGCTCTCATTCCATCCGGAACACCTTCACTGTCTGCTCCCGGCTCCTCGCCAAAGATTCGTCCGTTCGCCAGTGTCCCATCAGGACGGAAGTCATAAACTCGAATGTTCCTCTGCGAGCTGTCATCCACGTATAACTTCTTTCCATCAGGAGAGAAGGCAAGCCCATTGGGTTCGGTCAGCTCTTTTGTGAGTAACCGGACTTCCCCCTTCGCGTCCAGACGAAATACGCCCTTGAAATCGAGTTCCTGCTTTTGATCTTTCGGCAAGTCGGATATCGGATCGGTGAAATAGATTGCTCCATCCGGTCCGGTCACTACATCGTTAGGGCTGTTGAACCGCTTGCCTTGATAGTGGTCCGCCAACACGGTGTATGTGCCGTCAGGCTTTATTCGAATTATGGCGCGCAGTACGCTCGCGCAATCGATCAAGCGGTGCTCGTCGTCATAAGTGTTTCCGTCAGGATCGCCGAGAGAGATCAGCTCTTCTTTACGGCCGTCGGGGTAAATGCGAAGAATCTTGTTGTAGACTTCATCGCTCACGTAAACGAAACCGGATGGGTCCCACACGGGTCCTTCGGTAAAACCCATTCCTCCTGCAATCATTTCGAGCCTGGCACCCTTCGGAACCAGTTTCCAGAATTTCTTTGAGTTGGATTTCAGTTCGAAATGCCGTTGTGGTTCCTGCGCAAGCGCACAGCCAACGCAAAGCAACGCCAACAGGAAGGCGAGCCTCTGCTTTGTCACTACTTTCTACCTCCGACGCTTAAGAGGTAAGCTACTAACTGGTCGAGTTCGGAGCTATTTAGCTTTGTGCCATAGTCGCCGGGCATGAGTGGCGCTGAATCCAACGTTAGCTGCGAGAGGCCCGATTTTTCCAGCATGTGGAAGGTTCCATCCGGCGCCTGCAATTGCACGGAAAAATTATCTTCATTCCTGACCAACCCTGAGATTCGCCGTCCATCGGTGGTGGTGGCGTGTGCAAGTCCTCTGCGGGCGCCTGGTCTTGCGTCTGCACTCACAATGGCATTGCGGATCTCCATGGCGGAATGAGTTGCTCCGTAGCTGGAGAGATCGGGCCCTAGAAATCCTCCGGCGCCGAGGATCATGTGGCATTCCGCGCAGCCGCCCTTGCCGGCGAAGAGATTCTTGCCATTTGCAGCGTCGGCCGAAGTGATCGGAGTATCTTGTTTGCCTTGGAGCACCCGAAGATAACCTAGAATCTCTGCCAGCCTTTTTTCCCCCAGCCCGGCAAAGGGAGGCATTCCTGCCTCCGGTTTTCCATCTTGCAGGATTTTCAGCAGCTCGTTATCTGACAATTTCACAATTCCAGGTTGCGTGGTGATGTTTGGGGCGTGCTCGCCACCTCTTCCGTTAAGTCCATGGCAAGAGGCACAGGTGGTGTCAAACACGCGCTGGCCAGGTGCAGGCTTCTCCCCGTAATGTTTCTGATTGCTGGACTGTCCATAAATCGCAAGAGTGCACATGAGAACAGCGGCCATCCGGATACTTCTCGGGAGGAGCCGTCCATTTGAAAGAGACTTCGTCATGCGGCTAAGCGTTTTCATTCGCCTCTGCTCGAGCTCGCGCCTTCTCAGTGCGTGGACTTACGGATGGCAATCAGCGAAACCTGCTCCAAGTCGGGATAGCTACCCTCTTTATTGGCACTGCGGTCTGCAACGGGAGCAATCTGTTGGACCGTGGTGCTCGCCGGCATCACCGGCCCGAAATACTCGCCGTAAACTTCGCTAAACGCGTTCGCATCAGCGAGATTGTCCAGATAAACGTTTGTAGAAACCACCTCGCTGAAGTCCATTTCAGCTTCTTCAAGATTGTCGAGAAGATTGCGCATGGTCTGCCGCACCTGGTGAGGTGTAGTCGAAGCGTAAACGCCTTCATGGGGTCCCGGAATGAATCCGCTCTTCGCTGAGCAGTAGAGGATGTCGCCGGCGAAAACACAGGGACTGGCGGTCGGACTGGGAGGCATATTCTTGGGCCGCACCGCTTTGCGCTGCTGAAGATCGCGAACAGCTATGCCCGTGTATTCGATGTGAGCGCCTTCCGGCAAGCTCGACACCTCTATCGTCGCACGAGCTGGTGTATTGCCAAACTCAAAACGCTTGGCGTAGCGCTGATTCATCACACGGCCCGGAATGGCCGCAGTCAGGTATGGATTGACGAATACAACGTGACTCATTTCCAGCCCAGCCGCCTTCACCACAGCGGTCATCCGGTCCAGTGCGAGATCAACCTGCGCGGCGGGATCATCTGGAACTTTACCGGTTGCCGGATCGATGCCGGCCATGCTCGAGATGAAAAGCTGGTCGTGCGTGAGAATACCGGGGGAGGCCACATCATCCTTAGCGAAACCAGCCGGATAGACTGCTTTCTTCTCGTCCGCATTGCGGACGGCGATCGCATTGACTACCACGGAAGCATTTGGCAGAGCGTAAACTCCGAGCACCGCCCGCGCAGGGGGCGTCTTCGGAAAGTACTCGCGGAATACCCTATTCATTTCCCCGTAGGAATTCATGTCTGTCATGTACACGTGCATGTACACGACGTTGTCCAAGGTAAGCCCAGCGGAACTCAGCACTGTCTTTAGATTCTGAAGGCACTGGCGGAATTGTGCATTGAATCCAGACGGCGTGGTTCCGTCTGCGCCGTGGGCCCCTTGTCCGGAAACGTAAACATAATCGCCTGCTTCCACTGCGGCGGAAGCAAAATGATCGGCCGAAGAACCGACGGCGCGCATTTGCTGTTGTGCCGTAAGGGACGAAGTCGTCAGCAAGGTCGCAAGCAGCAGAATACTCATGCGCCGAGCGATGGTAGTCACGTGTACGCTTCTCCCCATTCTCTAAGCAGCTTTCTTTTGCGCCGCGCTCAAAACCGCGCGCAACTTCCGGCCGACAATAATTTCCTCCCCGGGCTGGATTGTCATGGAGACCAGTTCGATGTGGTCAGGCCCTTTCATCTCCTTCCGGTTGGGATTGCCTTCGCGCACCGCTTTCACCAGGCTGGGATTGTCGGCGCCCAGAATTTCAATCACAGGATTGCCGGCGCGAAGTTCATTCGCGCAATCAGAAACGGAATAGCCCCATGCTTGCTGATCCCACTTCACGCGTAGCGTTGGATACCGGTTTCCATCATCCGGGGTGTAGGTACTGGTCGTGACTCCAGGAACGGTTTCCACCAGCTTCCGGATGCGGTCAATACGGGCATTCCAGTCCGCATAAAGCTTCTTTTCGTCGAGATTGAACCAGGTTTCAAGGGACGTCAGGCAGCCGATGATTTCTTCCTTGCCGACCTTCATCGGACGGCAAACTGCGCCCTCCCAAGGATTGCAGTTTTTCAAGGCGGCGTCGATCAGGTCCTTGCGTCCCAGAAGCAATCCGCTGCACTGCGGACCACAGAGGCCTTTGCCTCCAGAGAAACAATACAAATCAATTCCCATCTGGGCGTATAGTTTTGCGTTGCTGACGGGAGGAATTCCGGCGGCATCATCCAGCAGCAATGGGATTTTGTGATCTTTGGCGATCTTCAGCTCCTGCTGTAGGCGTTCGCCCAACTGGGTGGTATAGATCATTGCAGTCTTGTCAGTTATCGCGCTGGCTATTTCCTCCGGTGAATAGGCGAGAACGAGCTTGCCGCCGGCGAGGCGAATTGCGCTATCAAAAGCGCTGCGCCCTCCACTCATTACGACTTCATGTTTCAGACCCGTGGTATCAGGAAGTTGCCAGATCAATTTTTCATCGCTGCCGGCAATGCACGCCGCGGTGGCCGCAGCCATGGCGCCCGCAGATCCGGTTGTCACGATTCCTGACTCTGCGCCTGTCAGCTCGGACAAACGTTTTCCTACGGCTTGTTGAAGTTCAATGACATTTACAAAATATTTGGCCGCTTCCAGTTGTGCCTGGCGAACTTCGGGGAATTCCAGCGAGCCACTTAGGTAGGTCCAGGTTCCACGGCAATTGATGACGGTTTTCACTCCCAGCCGGGCGTACACGTCTCGCTTATCGCGGCCCACTGTTTTCACTGCCTGCGCGTAAAGGTCGCGCGCGGCAATTTGGCCTAACAATGGAGCTGCTGCCATAAATTTGATGAAAGAACGACGGCTGGAACTGTTCACAGTCATGAAGATTCCTTGAACTCGTGCTTTGCCCACCCAAATCGAGTTCTAAGGGTTTAACACAGAAACTTCTTGACTCCAATCGTTTTATTTCGTTCTATATTGAAATCTTTCGTTCTGATAACTGCCGGAAATTTTGGAAAAATACGATTCTGTCGGGCCGGAGTCGCCCTTTGACCAAGGCGGGAAAAGAAAAAGTCTGACCGTATGAGAACCATTCGAGAAGCTGTGCGCACAAGTCTCATTACTTCAATTCTGGTGTTAGGCGGAAGAATTCCAGTGACCGCGATACAGTCCGCGCCGCTGCCGGAATCGACTAAGAACTCAGTATGCCGCGTGGAGTCTGTCAATTACAAGGGGTGGAAGGCGCAGCAGATTTCCAACGCCTGGCTGCAACTCGTTTTCGTACCGCAAAACGGTGGACGCTTGATACAGGTAAGGTTCGATGGTCACGACTATCTCTTCGTCAATCCCGAACAAGCCGGGAAGTACATGTCGCCCAACGAAGATCAGTGGTTCAATTACGGAGGCGACAAGCTTTGGCTCTTGCCGGAGGGCGACAACGACGAACAGCACTGGCGCGGCAATTCCGATTTGCTGGATGATGGGCATTTCGACTTTCGAATACTTTCGGATACAAATAGCTGTGGAATTGCGCTGACGGGGCCGCCCGATCCCCACACCGGCATACAGTTTTCCCGCACAATTCAGTTGGACTCGAATTCTCCTCACGTCGCTTTTCGCGCATCCATGAAAAACATCAGCGGCCATACCGTCGAGTGGGCTATGCAGTCGGTCTCGCAGTATGACACCGGCAGCCCTGCCGATCCCGCCCGTGGCAATCGTGAGATTTTGGGATTCACGGCAGCCAATCCATCCAGTGCGTACTTGAATCGTTACCACGTCCGCACGGGACCTGTGGAGAATCCTTCAGCGACGATCAGGGAAGATGGTCTTTTTGCGCTGCATTATTCGCACCTCGCCGCCGAGTTCTGGGTGGATTCGACGGCAGGTTGGCTGGCGGTGGTGAATGGCAGCAGCCGTTACGCCATGGTGGAGCGCTTTCAATATCAGGAGAACAAATCGTATCCCGGTAAGGCTTCCGTGATTTTCTGGACGAACGGACCCCTACTGCGTTTCGACAACGACGGTCGGGCCTCGATCAGCGAAAGCACGGATGGCTCTCCGTTCTATATGGAAGCGGAGATCAACAGTCCAATGTGTCGCTTACGTCCGGGAGAATCCTGTCAGCTAGACACAGACTGGTATCCGACGCGCGCGGGCAATCAGTTCCACGGTGTCACCGATGCCGGCATCATCACCAGTCCTCTTCAGGCCACTTTGGAAGGCGGTAAGGTGAAGCTCTCCGGTTCATTCGGCGTGTTTTTCCCTGGCAAGCTAGTTGCCCACTTCTACAACAAAAATGGCTCGATGGTCGCAACTCTGCCCATCGCCGACGTCAACCCGAAGGAACTAGTTGTGCTCAGATTGGATACCTCGCCTCACGACAATCCCACCCGTGTTTCTCTACATTTGGAAGACGAGAGCGGACTCGATCGAGGCGCCCTCCAGGAAGTTCCAATCCAGACAGGGGATGCCCGCTGAAATGAGTCGGCACGGGACGTTGCTCGCGACTATCGTCGTGGTTCTAGTAGGAATCGCCATAGGGCAAGAGCAACCGGTCAGCTCTCCCATAACGGTGAGCGCTTCCGATTTGTTGACGAGTCCCGCAGGCGCGAACTGGGCTTCCTACAACGGAGACTATACCGGTCGCCGCTATAGCTCCCTGCGAGAAATAAACACCGGTAACGTCCAACAACTTAGGGCCGCGTGGGTATTCCATCCTGGAAATTCGCAAAACCTCGAGACCACTCCGGTCGTTGTCCGCGGCGTGATGTACGTTACTGCGGCCAATGATGTGATCGCACTCGATGCGCGCACCGGACGGCAGTTGTGGCGCTACAGTCGGCCGCTTAGTTCCGGCCTGCTGGACGATGCTGCTTCCCACAAAAATCGTGGCGTCGGGGTCTGGCAGAATTCGGTCTTCATTCAGACGGATGACGCACACCTGCTCGCACTGGATGCGCGATCGGGGGGCCTGCTCTGGGATGTGCAATATGCAGACAAGAAAAAACACTACGGATCGACCGGCGCGCCCCTTGTGGTGAAAGACGAAGTTATCGTGGGAACCTCGGGCGGAGATTCCGGCGTGAGAGGGTTTGTCGCAGCTTTCGATGCGGTAACCGGAAAGAAAAAGTGGCAGCGCTGGACAATTCCGGCGCCAGGCGAATTCGGCTCTTCCGGCTGGCTCGGTGATGCCTATCTGCATGGTGGCGGAAGCACCTGGATGACGGGAACCTACGATCCGGAACTCAATACCTTGTATTGGACTACCAGCAATGCAGCGCCTGATTTTGTTGACGATTCGCGTCCCGGCGACGATCTGTATACCGCTTGCGTGCTGGCCCTCGATGCCGATACAGGTGAAATTAAGTGGTATTTTCAATTTACCCCGCACGACTTATTCGACTTCGATGCAAATGAAACTCCTGTTCTAGCTGATGTCATGGAGAACGGCGTAAAGAAGCGTCTGCTGTTCCAGGCGAACCGCAATGGATTCTTTTACGTCTTGGATCGCACGAACGGGAAATTCCTCCGCGCGACACCATTTGTGAAAAAAATGAATTGGGCCAAAGGCGTGGATGCGACCGGGCGTCCAATTCTCACGGGGCGAGTTCCCACGCCGAACGGTACCTATATCTGTCCCGGAATCGACGGCGCCACAAATTGGTTTGCCCCCTCCTACAATCCAGATACCGGGGTTTTTTATGTTGTAGCCCTGGAAAGCTGCAACATCTTCTTCGGAAAGCCCCGGAAGTTTGTTCCCGGAGAGACGTACTACAACACGGGAACAAACGATGTTCCTACCGAGAAAGCTGAGAAGGTTCTCCTGGCGCTCTCCCCCGCCGATGGAAATGTGGTTTGGCGTTATCCGCAGGTCGGTTCAGGAAGGTCCTTTGGAGGAACACTGACCACAGCAGGCGGCCTGATTTTTTTCGGAGATGACAGCGAATCCTTCGAGGCTGTTGATGCCAGCACAGGACGCTCCCTTTGGCACTTCAACACAGGCCAACTCATGCGCGCCTCACCGATGACTTACGCTGTTGATGGAACACAGTATGTGGCCATCTCTGCGGGAAGTGATGTGTTCAGTTTTTCGCTGATGCCTTGACGAATTTCCTTCACGGGAGACCGCCGCAACTTCTTGAAATCCGCCGCGGCAACCGGACTCAAGCGACACCCTTATACGTGATACAGCGGAAAGCTCTGCACCACGCGATTGATCTCGTTATCTTGCGATGGCCAGTCAGGGCGCAGACCTTCTCGGAGGCACCGGAAGAAGGCGAGCAGTTGTCCGGCGATGACGTCGAGAAAAACGGCATTCGCGTCGCCCAACCGCTCGAGACCGGGACATTCGACGGCGACATCTCCACTCCTCAGCACGTCGTCAGAAATAGACCCTCCAACGATCACCTTGCCTCGCCCCTCAATTGCTTCTGGTCGATTTCTCGCAACAAATCCAGTTCGTAGTTTCTTCGCGTGCGATCAGAAGAGAGGTAGCAAACGACCACCGTGTTCTTGTCGAGGAAACTCATGGGCCCGTGTCGCAGCCCGAGATACGTCTCGCACACCGACGCAACGCGCCCCGCGCACATTTCCAAAATCTTCAGCGCCGTCTCGCGTGCACCACCAAAGCGGCTGCTGCTGCCCAGAAACACGGCCCGCATCAACGTTCGATTGCAGTAATTCTTCGGCAATATCAGCGGCTTGATTGCAGATAGTTCGGTAAGTGTCAGGGCGTTCCGTCAGTCCGAGAAAGCGGGCGGCCAGCGCGAGATTCGAAAAGCTGCTAGTCATCACCAGGCTTTCGTCGTTCGTGTTCTCGCCGAGCAAGACTACATGGACATTCTGGTGCGACCCGAATGTCCGCCGTCGCGGTTGCACGTAAATACCCCATGGCGCATTCTCGGCTCGAGTTCCAGCATCAGAGACACGGCCGCCACACTCTCGGAGCTATCGCCCGACCGCGCCAATGGGACCATTAGCTGCGGCATACTCGCGCGCACAACATCCGCGTCCGTGAGTAGTGTTCCAGCGGCCAATGACCGAGCAATTGCGACGCAACTCCGCCGGTAATGTTGGTCGAACTGACTCTCCGGCATATTTCGAACTACCTGAAACCGGTCAGAATGATGTTGCTGACGCCGCTCAGAACTTTCGTCAGTGCGGGAGCCGATTTCGGGAACATGCAGCATCGGCTGTGGATGAAAATCCTTCAACAGCAGGGTCTTTTTGCTGTCTGCGTCCTTTGCCGCCTTGTAACCGATCTGGCCCGTTTGTGCCAAGGCGGAGAGCGCGAACAGCCCAGTGCATGCTAATACCAAGAACCGTTTTGCCCGGTTTGACTGTGGAATTGCTCGACACAGACTTGTCCTATCACTTCGTTCCCAGATAAAGTCCATGGTACCGCTCGTGAAGTTGATTTCAAATCTGCTTGACAATACCACAATACGAAAGTAAAAGTAGCAATCCGTAATAAAAAGTTAATCTTTCAAGGCAAAGCGTGGCTCGATTTTGATTTCTGTTTGTCGCAGGAGAAGGTCTCTCCTGTGAAGCACCAGTTCAGTCCGCGTAAGGCTCGAAAGTCCGTCCACTTCGCTAGGGAGAATTGCCGTGAGCTGCTCTAACTTTTTCCGCTGTCTCTCTGTCACTGCCATTGCCGCCGTTTTCCTGATTTCCGCTCCATACCTGGCGGCGCAAGCCTCTTTTCAGGCACAGTTGCGCGGCACTGTCACGGACGCATCGGGCGCAGCTTTGCCGAATGTGACCGTAACCGTGACGGAAGCAGGCACGAACTTGAAACGCACCGTTCAGACAGACGGCGCCGGAACCTACATCGTGCGTGCACTTCGCCCCTCAACCTATGCCGTCGAAGTTGCGGCGACGGGATTTCGGACGGAAGAAAAGAGAGATGTTGTGCTGCAGGTGGACCAGCAGTCGAGCCTTAACTTCACCATGCGCCCTGCTGGCACCAAGACCGAGGTCCAAGTCACCGAGGCGGCGCCCCTGCTTGACACAGACACTTCTTCGCTCGGCACCGATATCACGAATGAGTACGTGAAACAAATTCCTCTACCAAATCGCAACTTCTTCGGGTTGGTGTTTCTCAACGCCGGAGTCAGCGAAGTCGCCGGATCGGGTACCAACGACAATTATCCCTCGGGAACGAATTTCGTCTCTAATGGTCAGCGCAATGCAACTGCTGAGGTGCGGCTCGATGGTGCTTTAATCAGCGCCCCCGAGCAGGGTGAAGGCGGCAACACCAACGTTTACTACGAGCCTTCCGTCGAAGCCGTGCAGGAATTTAAGGTTCAGAGCAGCATCTACTCCGCGGAGTTCGGCAGCAACGGTGGAACCGTTGTGAACATGGCGCTGAAGAGCGGAACCAATAACTTTCATGGAACCGGCTGGTGGTTTGGGCAGCGCAGCGTTCTCGACGCGAACGACTTCTTCAGCAACCAGGCGGGCCTGCCAAAACCCGATCACTCGCGTGACCAGTACGGCTTCTCCGTTGGCGGTCCGATCAGAAAGAACAAGACATTTTTCTTCTTCGATCTCGAGCGGGTAAAAGAAGGTGCTCCCGTCAACATAGTTGCTACGGTTCCGACGGCGGACGAGAGAAACGGCAATTTCTCTGGCGCTCTCATTACCGACCCCGACAGTGGCGACATCGTACCGAATCAGATATTCAACCCTTTTCAGGTTTCGCCCGATGGTACCCGCGCTGGTTTCGCGAACAATACCATCCCGTCGCAGAACATCGATCCGATTGGGCAGAAGCTGTTGAACCTCTACCCGATGCCGAACCAACCGGGAAATGCGGATGGCACGAATAACTTCCGCCAGAACACCCTTGCGGCGTCAAGCGGGATCCAATTCGACTTTAAGATCGACGAGCAACTTAGCGAAAAGCAGCATCTCGCGGCACGCTACAGTCACGCAGGCAGCTCATTCAATACGCCAACCATTCTCGGTGATGGCGAATTCAACGACGGCATCAAGGGCACGACCAACGTCAACAACGTCGGCTTGCAGCATGACTGGACGATTTCACCCACCCTGCTGCTCAGTTCGCGCTTTTCGGTTGACCGTGTGTCATCGCCTGGCCAGAGCAACAACTACCCGACAGCTTCCTCAGTCGGATTCCCTTCTGTGCTCGCTGCTAACGCCGGACTGGATCGCATGCCCGCGATCCTTACCGACTCGCCATGGACCTCAATGTTCGACCAGTGTTGTGCCGACACCGGATTCGCGCACACGTTGTATTCGTACTCCTCTGTGCTGTCATGGACGCACGGACAACACAATCTGAAGTTCGGCGGTGAACAGCGGCAGTTCTTTAACAATTTCTTTCAACCGAACTATCCAACTGGGTACTTCCATTTCGGCCAAACTGTCACGGAACAAAGCGTCGGCGCCTTTGATCCTCTCCAGGGCAATCCTTTTGCGGACATTCTTCTCGGCATGGGCGACTACGGCGGGATCTCAGTGTATCCCGCTGTTTCCAACAAGTCGATGGAGACTGCCTTCTATGTGCAGGATGAGTGGAAGGTCACGCCCAAACTCACGCTCAGTCTTGGGTTGCGTTATGAATGGAGCGATCCGTATACCGAGCGTCACAATCGCATTCAGTACAGCGACTTCACCGGAAGCAGCGGCATTAGCATTCCCGCAACCACTTTCAACCAGGATGGCGTTAACGTAACCTCGACGTACGATACTTCTAACCTGCTCGGAACCACGAATTTCGCTAATTCGGGGGATCGCCATGTTCCGGTAGATCGCAACAACTTCGCTCCTCGTTTTGGTTTCGCTTACGCTCTTACGAAGAACACCGTGGTACGTGGCGGCGGTGGCGTCTACTACGGCATGAACGTGGCCACAAACTTCCAGTACACCGGCACGGCGTTCCGCAAAGACGGCAACATCAATTTCACGCTCGACAATTTCCAGACCCAGTATGCGACGCTCGCAAATCCCTTCCCCGCCGGTCTCCCCGAGCCGCAAAATGCTTCTTACGGCGCGTTGGCGATGTGGGGCTACGGGAACCAGAACGATCTCGGAACTTCTGTTGCCCAGAACGCCGATATTTACCAATGGAGTTTCGGAATTCAACGGTTGCTGCCGGGGGACACCGTTATATCGGTGGACTATTCGGCAAACCGAAGCACGCATCTGCCGTGGGGCGGGGCTGGCCTTAGCACGAGCGATCGCAATTTCATCCCGTCATCGATTCGCAGCCAGTTCAACACCCAGACCCTCTACAACGATCTACACAGCAACGTCGCGAATCCCTTCTACTCTATGTTCCAGGGGCCGAACGCGGTCTTCAATCAGCCCGACTCGATCTATAACAATGACTCGATTCCGCTGATTAACCTGCTGCGCCCCTATCCGCAGTTCGATGGCGCGTTCGCGGGATTACCTCTGCTGGAAGCCACTTCTTGGTACAACGCGCTTCAAGTCCGTTTCCGCAAGCGCATGTCGAATTACTTCAGCTTCGAGGGCGGCTACACCTTCTCGAAAGAAACGGACGACTCCTCGGTCGGCAGAAACGCGTGGGTGGGTTCGCTCGGGAACGACAACCCGCAGGAACTCGACAACCTGAAAGCTGAGCACTCCGTCGGCGCCAGCGATGCCCCGCATCGCCTTGCACTCGCTATGGTCGGGGACCTTCCCATCGGACGTAACCGGTTGATCGGTGCAAATATGAATCGGTTTCTCGATGGCGTTGTGGGTGGCTGGACTCTCTCGGCAATCGTCACCTTGCAGTCGGGGCAACCGACCTATATCGGCATGTCACAAGGAACTCTCGACGACGGCACGCAACGGCCTAACGTGATCTGCAATCCCGCCAGCGGTATTAGCCCGCATCAGTCTGCGATGAGCGGACAAAGCGTCTTCAACTCCTCTTGCTTCGCAGATCCCGGGTATGAGCAGGCTGGAGACGCGCCTCGGTATTTCTCCAATCTCCGGACTGACGGAATTCACAACATCGACTTTTCTTTCTCCAAGTCTTTCGTCCCGCACGAAGGTATGAAGTTTGAAGTGCGCGGCGACTTCTTCAATTTCTTCAATACGCCGCGTTTCGCCCTTCCCGACAATTTGTGGGGCGACTCGACCTTCGGCCAGATTACGTCAACTCTCGGCAACCCTCGTCATGGTCAACTGGGAGTGCGGTTCGAGTTCTAGCGCAATGCGCGAACTTCACTCATCAAGTGTGGCGCGTGTACCAGAAGGCAGCAAACGCAGCTGGCATCAGCGGCCTAGGAACGCATTGTTTGCGGCACACATTCCGCACGTGGCTCGATTCGGTCGGCACTCCGATTGGCGCGCCCAGTTCTCTCGGGCCTGTAATAGGGGCTCGACTGGGTGGCGGGAAGAATGCGGCGATAGGCGCGGCCTTGGCGGCGCAGCGGGGGTTAGCCGTTTAGAGATGTTTCTCAGGCGACATAAACACAGGCTTCGTTGCGAGACTAAATGCGCTACGGATCAAAAGTACCCGATGATGCTCGACCAATTCAGCCATATGCATGCAACTGCTTATCACTACGCGCAGCAGAGCCCTCACTAACTATGATTGGATAACTGTATAGAACTCACGCCCGAAGGTGGCTTCGAAGTGAAGTTCTGCCCTTGGTGCGGACGAGACTTGGAAGAGTGGTTTCAGCCGCAACAGGGAAACAGCACGGAAGATTCGTAACCTACACAAAAATTGGCTCCTCAGGTAGGACTCGAATCCACGCTCAAATGTACTTTCAACGACATGCAGGTCAGCGGATGAC
>CAWEAE010000003.1:0-288936 GCA_963807055.1 Terriglobia bacterium
ACCCAAGACCACGAAAAGCAGTCATAGACATACAAACAGAGCGCGGATAGAGCGCGAATCATCACGGAAGAAGTGCAGAATCTGCGATGTCGCGAGCCAGCCGCAGGTCCTTGGCGTACAAAGCATCAATTGCCTGACGGTACAGACTCTTGAAATTTCGCTCGATAGACGAATTAGGCAACTCCACAGTTCCTAAATTCCCCGGCTCCCATTTCAGCAATCCATCGGGGTATCGTCTGCCAATTCGCCGAATCTGGTTCCACGCTTTGGAAGAAAGCATTGCCAAACACCACTTGTACCATTCCTCCGTGTTCCTCGTTTGAAATCTGATGACGTAAAGCGTGTTTGTCGCGGTTACGTTGCGGGTGCCATTAATGCAAATCCATGGGGTCATTTGACTCATGCCGCTCAAGAACGCGTCCGGCTTGGGCGGCATAGGAGTACGGTACCAGGGCCGTCTGAAGCGAATCTTAAGCGCATCACGATGACAACCGCCTTTGTCACTACCCAATCGCATATAACGCCTGACAGCTGGGTGTTTTAACAACGCTGGGCTCGGATGGAAAAGCCAAACACGCTCATCATTCTTTTTGAGCGATGCCCATTCCTCGTCGTCCAACATCGCAGATCGAAGATGTTTCGCCTTCGAGACGACGCGGCGCACCGCCGCAATGGGCAGTTCCAGCTGCTCGCGCCGTGAGTCGTTCATCAGGAAGAAAGATGCATCACCCGTGACCCCGCCGATGGAAATCCTGGCTACCGATTGGAGTTGAACTGTCTTACTGCAGAGAGGCCGCAACTTACTAGGGCACTTATGTCCTGGTAAGTCGTGGCTGATCCGAAGTCCTTCAATCAATGCTTGCCGGGATGGAAATGATCGTCGGCGAACCAACCCCGGACCTCCTCTGAAGCCTCTCGCGAGCGCAACCAGGGTGCCTTCTTGCACATTCTCAAACAGTGGTCGCGCGCATCTAAAGAGGTCAAGCCGAGCAAACTGTTCGGTTATATTGTTGCGAATGTGGGCGGAGTAATCTGCAAATTCGGCAGCAGAGGGCAGCACGAATGCTAGCGACCCGCCAATGGAAAGGAGCCTAATCGAAGCGAGTACAAATGCATACCAAAGGTTTGCACTTGCAGGAATTGTCGCATCGTTGAGATCCACAACTGACAGTGCGGATTGTCGCAATCGTTCCGATAAGCGGCTGATCGCAACGTAAGGAGGGTTTCCTACTATTCGATTGAAGCGCAACGTCGTTTTCGTCGCCCATTCCAGGAAGTCAATTCCCCGCCGCACGTCTGCCAGTTCGTCGAGAGGCGAAAAACACCCATCTATGTCTATCGCAACTATCCTTTTTCGTGGAACACCAAGCGACGATATCGCCTGAACGAATACGCCCTTTCCGTGAGACGGTTCAAGCCACAAAGCATTCATTTCGTCGCCGAGGCTGCACACCATTGCAGCCGCAGATCGCGCGGCGTGTAGACCTGACAGGATGTTGGGGGAACAAGCGACTTCAAGTCGTCAGCGGACATAAAACGCATCCGAAAGCGATTGATTTTCACCGGCGTTGTCAGTGATAACCTCGACACACTTTTCGTAGAACGGTTTCAATACGAGCCCCTCTTGATCCCTGACAAGCTTTCTCCAGTAATTATCCGCCCGAAACTTCGCCGAGCGTACATCTGGGAATTCATGCAGAGCAAGGTCAATTAGTAATGCAAGAGACATCGGAGCATGAAAAATACGAGGTTCCGAAAGCCATGGGTGCATCTGTTCCAGTTGCTCTTCGCGGCAACCGATAGTTGCCATATATGGGACCATCTTTCCGCAATACTGAAGGTGACTTCGCGGATGTTCCTGCCCTCTGCCTATTGAATCGACTGCCACGTCGAAATGAAATTTCCGAAGTACACTTACGCGATTTCCGCGTAGCCGACAAACAGCAAGACAGTAGGTAATTTCTTCAAACTGCCTCTTGCGAGACGAAAGACGAGCCGCAACGACAAGCCTAAGATTCGCCACTGGCGGTATATGGCGGGCGCGTCCGCTGCGCCGCACGGCTCCATGGTGCACGTCGAAGTGAGTGAAGAACTCAAAGCCGGAAGTTGCCGCCCGATTCTTATTGAAGAACTCTTGCGCATCGCGCGACACCTGTGGATGCACTTCCTTGATATACGGATGCGTCCGCAAAAAGGCGAGCACATCCCTTTCGCTCGACATCAATTCACTTGGGGACGGATAAAAATCAGAGAGGTCAACCATTTCAGAGCATTATCCGCAGATCTTCGAAATAGAGTTCGCGAGCGAAACGCGGGTGCAGTGTTGTGCATTTCAGGTGCATGGGGCGTCGCTCTTCCGTCTTTTCGTCTAGATAAGCCACTATTTCCGGGAAAGCCTCCGAGCAGTAATAGCAAGAGCTGACCTGCGACGGCTTAATGCGCGGAAGTCGGCGACCGACATGCCATGACAGTTCGCCGGGCTCGGGCGGGGACAGTTTGTAAAGAACCTCAGAAAGTCGCGTAACCCACCACCGGGGGTCTTTCTCCCGAGAGAAGATGCCTTTGTATTTCGCTCGCTCGAATCGACGTTCCACCCTCGCGAATCCGCTCTCAGTTAATCCGAGGAATGTGGCCGACCACAAGCGATCAAATAAAAAACCTGGGCGCTCTATTAGTCGATCAACCCATCGATAGAATCGAGAAGGAACACTCGCGTCCTGGTTGTTCTTCAGGTCGTCGCTGAGTGCCTCCTTGAGACGCGGCAGATCGGACCGGGGACCTTTCAGAAAACCGACGAGCTCCTCAGGGTCTGCATCCCGCTTCGATACAGCTGCAAATCCGTTCGCGATGCCACTAATCCGCTCGAAATAGTTGCCGAAGTTTTGGAACGGGAAGATGGCATCGTAGGTACTTTTAGTCCTGAGATCAATGTCACGGATCGTGTCGGCGTTGGTAACTCCGACGACAGCACACGAGGGCCATCTTTCTTTTATTGCCCCTGCAATCGTCGATCCTTTCAGAAGCAAGGCGTTCTTATCCGCAGCCTTGTCCAACACATGGTCGATGATAATCAGTTTTGGTGAAGACCCATCTAGTAGGTTCTGCAACTCTGTTGCGAGTTCCTTGCCTTTTACGTTGATGAAGCGGGCACCCAAATCGTTCGCTGTTGATGCGCGGCCCGGATTATCATCGATCCAAACGACTCTTCGTAAGTTACTCATGGGAGCACGATCTCCAAGTCTGCACTCCACTCTTCGGGTGGATCAATAAAGCGAATTGCGCCGCTACGGTAGGAGATTATTTCGCTGACGATGCTGAGCCCCAAACCACTGCCAGTCCCGACAACATATTGGTCTTCAGGGTTCAATTTCGCCTTAAGTCCTCGATACAGCCTGTTATCGGGGTCTGAAGTGAAAGCGTCAAATACCCTTGAACGGTGTAGTTCTTCAATTCCTATGCCTGAATCTCGAACGTGAATTACAGCACGGTCCCTTTGCCGAGCTGCGGAAACCGCAATCCGCCTTTTCCCTCCAGCTGCGATGACAGATTTCAACGAGTTCGAGAGCACATTTAGAAACAGCGCATACAGCTCCGCCTCGAGCATAGGACCCACCTTTAGTGTGTCTGGCACTTCATCGATATTCACGTCAATGTCATAGTTCTTCTTGATGAGGTCGAAACACTGGACACACTTTCTCAACCGAGGCTTCACTGCCAACAGTGATGGCTCGGCGTCTCTGCTATCAACGGAAATTAGCGAGGTCATCGATAGCAGATCGACGAATCGGCTCTTGTTGTCCGCGAACTCTTCCCTTATCTCCTTAACACGGTCCGCCTCACGGCTAGGCAACTGCCTTTGAACACGTTCCAAAGAAATATTCACCTGCTCTAGCCAGCTAAGAAGTGCCTTCACTTCGTGGGAAAATATGAGCAGAAGTGTTGATGTCGAAGCGACGAGTTGAAGGTGGCGTAACTCCTCGCGGTTGGAAGCTTCGTGTTTTGTAATCGCACGAGTCGCAGTGTCTAGTGATCTAAGGACCTGCTGACGTTCGGGTGTGGGTAGGTGTGTCGCGAGATTGCGAACCTCGCTTCTTACTACACGAATGGCCGCACTAACCACTTCATTCGAATCCACCGGCTCGGAGAGTTGTGTTTCGAGTTCGCTGCGCGCGACCCTCGCCTCGTCCCGTGCCTCCAATGCGCGTGCGTATTCGCGGAACATCGTGGACCAGTCGATGCCGAACCTTATGACTTCTCTTAGATCCGATACAGGCTGCTCGCCCACAAAACCTTCACGACTTGCTTTTGGTTCAAAACCTGTCGCGCGTTCACCAATACTTACGTCGCCGATGTAGCTCTTGCTGGAGAGGAGGGAAAGCAGAGCACGTTGTGGGTTGACCCCCCTTAGCTTCGCCGCAAAAGGCTGCAATTCTTCGGAAAGCGCGGTTTTGCGCACCCCTCGGTCCCGGTCGATGTTTAACCAATCGTTGCCGGGCTCACCATATGGATACACTCGGAATCCTCGAAATCGGACGTATATGCCTCCCCAATTTTCGAGGATTTCCTTCAGGCTGGATTTCGAAATGACTTCTTGATCCCTCATTTCTCCCTTCTCAGCGGGCATTATGCCAATGACCGCCGCGACACTGGCGAGGGAGGGGAATTTCTGAGGATGGGTGATTGTTTTCGCGCCAATCTTCAACGCGTTCAGAGTATATGTAGCTTCGCCTCGTGAATTGACAGCTAACTTAATCTCTCCCCATCCTGCCGAGAGCAAGCGTTCGCGCAAGTCACTGATTTGTTCGCTGAACCCCGGGGCTTCAAGTGAGACATCGAACCCCGGATCTTCCTTAAATCCTGACCTCCGCGCTCCACGATTGGCAACCAACACAGCTAATTGACGCTTAAGATAGTCAAAGCCTCTTTTCGTCCACTCATCTGTAGGACTGCCGCTTATCTCGAGCGTTGTCCCAATTTCTGAATTGCTTACGAATTCACGGGTACCTTCACAATTTACTGTGCCGATTTCATCCCCCGCTTCAAAGTCGAGCCAATTTATCTTCACTTCGGTGCGTTGAAAACGGCCATCATTCAGGGCGGCGGTTGTCACAAGCCTCAGCTTAGTACCAAGACGGCGGCAACTAAATCTCCCTATGCCCTTTGATCCGGCACGGGGCCTTCCAAAGCGTGGGGAGAATCTATTCTGCGCCTTGTTAGTCGTTGCGACGCGCATCCAATAATTCTGAACATCCGCGAAACTCATCCCGCTGCCGTTATCAACGACGTGCAGTTCAGGACCTCCTTTTGCGCGAGGCATGATCTTGACCACAACCGCCGTGGCATCCGCGTCGTACGCGTTCTTAACCAGCTCAACTAGCGCAATATGTGGCGACTCGACAAGTTTCTCCCCGAGTTCAGAAAGCAGAGCGCTGTCGACAGTGAAGGTCAGTTCAGACATTGACACCAAACCAAGAACATACGAAGTTTAGCTAGCATTGGCAAGCAACTCTCGAGATGCCTGCCTAGGCACGCGGATCCAAGCTGGCCGCTCCTGACGACTATCAGGCCATTTCAAGTTGTATAGTTTCGGTCGGCTCGGTGTTCAATCGGATTACGAATGGTCTTTCCGGGACGGGGCGGGAAACCACCTCAGACCTTCCCAATGGCCGTCTGGCTCCTCAGCTTCGTTCAAATCCTCTGGCTCATCCGGGGGGATGGGGATCACTGCAATCTTAATAAGCTGTCTTCGACGATTTGCCTCAAGGCGAATCTCCAGGTCCTTGGATTCCCATCGCGTTCTGAATTCTTTAGGTGTTCCAAGTTCCACAGGGAAGTCCTCAGGAATCTCCCGGTAGCGTGATCGCGCATCTTCCAAGAACAATCGCTTCAGAGTTGCGCCGTTATCTTTTGGCGATAGAGCCTCCGCGACCACATCCATGTACTCCAAATGACGTAGCCACGGGTCAGATAGTCCAACGGACTCGTCCAAAGCAGACTCGAGTTGAATCGAAGCTAAGAAGTTGGTCCGCTGCGTGACGCTACGGTGGTTCGCGGATTCGCCAAATAAATCCTTCGTGGGTCGGATCTTCCGCCCCGAAACGTCGCGTTCCTTTGCGGGCATGGAGCCTTGTTGATAGAAGTCCCAACGCAACTCTTTGGGGTTTCCGACGGACCTAAGCCACCTCTCCCACTTCGCCGTATCGCACCCGAACCTGACCACCCACGGCATTAGCTTGCGTGGTCTCCCACGTCTGTTTTTCGGGGCCTTATCCATAATTGCAAACTTACATCGCCAGGAAGAAACGTAGAAGGATTTTTATCGACAATTTTGGTTTGTTTTCAACCTTTTAGATGAACTCATGCGACCTATTGGAGGGAGCAAATTACTGGGGATCACGTTCGCACTAAGAGAAGAGCTCGCTTCTGATTCGGGACTGAAGAAAGAGGAGTTACAAAAAAATGCTGATGCAAAAGTTAGTGGAAGCCTTTGGGCCTCAGGCCAAAAGAACCTGTGACGCTTGTGGGAAATCTCTAGCCGCAATTCAGATGCACGGTTACAGCGAGGGCTACAGCGATATTTGCTTGTGTGCGGGTTGTGCCCTGCAGCTCACGCGCAAACTCACGGAAGACCTTTGCGAGCTGCTCACGTTGGGGGGACGCCACGGATGACCACGATTGAAGAACTCAAAGCGCAACGCCGTTGGGTGCTGTGGCGTCTGCAAAAGGTCGCTGGTAAGGACAAGCTAACGAAAGTCCCTTTCCAAACGAACGGACGCAAGGCGAGTGACACGAACCCGGCCACCTGGAGCACCTACGCAGAGTGTGAGGCCGTTGCTGCGCAGTACTCCGGCGTGGGCCTCGTTTTGGGTGACGGCGTTTGGGGCGTTGATATCGACGAATGTTGCGACGCAGCTACCGGGAAATTTACGCCCGAGTCACGCGAGATAGTCATCGGCTTGGACAGCTACTCCGAGTTTTCACCCTCGGGAACTGGCTGTCACATCTTGGGCCTCGGCAAGATTCCGGGACCGGGGACTAAGAAGCCGTTGCCGGGCTGTAAGTTCGTGGAAGTCTACGACAAGGCGCGTTACTTCACGTTCACCGGGCGTCATCTCGGGAAGACGCCTAACGAGCTGCTCAACCGTCAGACGCAAATTGAATCGCTCTATCGCAGAGTCACGAAGAGTGCCGGTCTGGTGGTCGTGGCCCCGCCCGATGAGGACGAGCGATTCAAAAAGCTGTGGGCCGGGGACATGAGCGACTATCGGAACGATGCGAGCAGCGCGGATCTTGCGCTGTGCTGCATTCTGGCCCGGCGATTAAACAACAACCCGTTCAAGATCGATGAAGAGTTTCGGAAATCGGGTTTGTATCGGGACAAGTGGGAGCGCGAGGACTATCGCGTCCGCACGATTCTGAAAGCCATCGGCGCGGGTCACGCATCAATGCCAGCGACTGAAGAGGAAACGCTAGCCGAGCGTTTGAGCGAGGACAGCGAAACTGAGTTTGTCATCGAGGCGCGAAACGAGCCGGGCTATGAGGGCCTGTTTCCGCTTGGTGAAGTCAGCTTAGTTGGTGGGTCTTCAGGCGTTGGCAAAACGAGCCTGTTAATCCCGATGCTGGACAACGCACGGCAAGGCCGTGAAGTGTTCGGCCACACAACAAAGCCGCGAGAGTTTCGCGTGTTACTCCATGACCGCTCGCGGAAGGCCGCTCGCCGGACTGCCAAGGCTCTAGGTCTGACACAAGATGTGATGGACCGCATGGTGCGACTAAGCGCGGAGCAGCAAAGCCAGAACGCCGGGGACGTGCTGCAAGAGCTGATTACGGCAAATCCCGGCGCTCAAGTGTGGTTAATCGAGGGCCTTGATATGTGGGTCAAGAATCCGAATGACCTGGAGGAAGTCTCACGAACGATGGATTCGCTGCAGCGTGTAGCGACTCGAAACGATGTTGCTGTCATCGGCACGCTTGGTTCACCCAAACGGAAGCCCGGCGAACAGTATCAGCAACATCGTGACTCACTGTATGGGTCTATCGCGTGGGGACGCAAAGCGGAAACCGTGATCTTGATGGAACTGCACAACCCGGAAGAGCCGGACTCGGTTAGGCGCTGCACGATACTGACCCGATGTGGAAAGAGCGAGCAGTTCTATTTTGAGTTCCGGCCTAATCAAGGTCTGTGCATGACGGACAAACCCACCGCGATACGTAAGGACGATGCGCTCGCAAAGATAGAGGACGCTGTGTTCAGTACGTACAAGGCGGGTGATGCGATTGAGTACATGCCCTCGTTTGGTCCTAAGACCACTTTCTACAACTGGCGCAAAGACGCAATCGGGACGGGCAAAGTAGTACTGAACGATAAGAAGATTTATGTCCCGTTTGTGCGGGCCGGAGACGTGTGCCCGCTCTGCCAGTACGCCGCCCCGGAGACGGTCCAATGAGACAGAAAGTTGGGAATGGGAATCGGGAATGGAGGGGTCACATTCCCACGGGAATAGACACAGAGTATTGGATAAACCCTTTGTTATCAGTTCACAATGGCTTATTTACTATCTGTGTTTCTAATAAAAAGAATACGTATTTTTCATTCCCATTCCCAAATAAACGACAGATGTGGCCCGCTATCGCAGCGGTGCGGGACCGGGGGTGCGGGTCCAATCTTGCCGAGTCGCCATCGTAGCCCACAGGGATACATCCGTTTACACAAACAGTCCCAAAAGGGGACGCATTTTGGAGTTATAGGTCAACAATTCAAGGAGCACTTATGCCACGTCCTGCGAAGCAAATCAACGAATTGACTCCCGGACTGCCGGAGAAACCCGGCAACCTGTCCGAACCAGCGTCCCGCAATTGGGACCGGCTCATCACGGAGATGGAAGACTCCAGCATCCTTCTTATTCCGGGCTTCCGAGCCGCCATCACCCAAGCCGCCGTCCTGCAAGCCGACCTGGAAACGGCGTGGGCTGACATTCAAGAGAATGGCCGCTACATCGTTGCTAAGTCCGGCGCACGCAAGCTCAACCCGGCAGTGGCCGACATGCACACTTCACGCGAGAAATTAATGCGTGTCCTGTATCAGCTCGGGCTGACGCCCAAGAGCATCGGCGGCAACGCGGGCAGGGAAAAGGATGACGGGCCAACGCTGGAAGACATTTTAGGCGAGTAGTGCTGTACGGGTGGAGGGGAGGCCACCCGGTTGCGTGGAGCGCTCAAATGCATTCTACAGTAGTGGCAAGCCAATGGCTCACAAGTGATGAGGCAGCCCGTTACCTGAAGATTAACCGGCGCACGCTCGTTGAATGGGCACGTCAAGGCAAACTTAAAGCGTTCAAATTGTCTGGTGTCATCCGTCATGTCTGGAGGTTTCGGCAATCGGATCTAGATGCTATGCTGTGCCCGTCATCCGCTGACTCTGCTGATGGGAGGCAGCAATGAGAGTACAGCGACACGCAAGCGGGTCTGTGCGCTACGACAAACGGCGCAAGACCTGGAATTACCTTTGGTATGACGGCGCAACCCGCCGCTCAAAGCGAATTGGGACGAAGCAAGAATTTCCAACCAAGGCCGCCGCATGGAAAGAAGTTGAGGGCCTTGAGATCCAGACAACCGAAACCAGACAAACGGAGACACGGTGCGTAGCGTGATTGCACGGTATGAAGCGGAGCGGATGCCCTCACGCCATTCAACGGCGCGGGTGTATCGCTCGTTTCCTGAATAATCACATACTGCCGAAGTGGGGAGACACACAGATTCAAGACGTACAGCCCCGCCCGGTTGAATTGTGGCTCCGTGAGCTGCCCTTATCGCCAAAGTCCAAGACGCACGTGCGCTCACTCATGCACGGGCTTGTGGAGTTTGCGATGTGGGCCGGGCTACTGGACATCAGCCGCAATCCAATCTCGCTAGTCCAGAACAATGGAGCAACGCGAAAGACACGCAAGGCACGCAGCCTCACAGCGGATCAATTCAACGCTCTGCTGACTGCAGTTGCATGAGCCATTCGACACGATGGCGTTACTCTCTGTGTGCTTGGGTCTTCGCATCAGTGAGGCTCTCGCACTCCGATGGGCTGACGTGGATTGGCTAGGCTCACGGCTTAGCATCCGAGCGCGGCATCGTTGAGCAGGTTGTGGATGATTGCAAGACAGAAGGCTCAGCAAAGACCTTCAATCTTGCGAGCGAATTGCTCGCCCGGCTGAAGAGCTTGGAAGCAGCGTTCCAATTTTTCGGGTGCTGAGGATTGGGTCTTCGCCAGTCCCGTCAAAATCGGCAGACTCCCGTACTCATACACGGGCGTGTGGCGAGAACTTGAGCGGGCAGCAGCCGCCGCGAACATTGGGCATCTCGGGACGCACGCCTTCCGACACACCTACCGCTCTTGGCTTGACGCTGTGGGCACTTCGATTGCCGTGCAACAGAAGATGATGCGGCACAGCGACATTCGTACCACTATCAACATTTACGGTGACGTTGTAACGGATGAGATGACTACCGCGAGTAGCAAGGTAGCTCAGCTTGCATTCCAAACGAACGGAGCGCAGACAGAGCGCAGCGGGAGCTAAGTTGTTAAAAAATTGGCTCCTCAGGTAGGACTCGAACCTACAACCCTCCGGTTAACAGCCGGATGCTCTGCCATTGAGCTACTGAGGAGTGTCTGTACGCGGGGTGCGGCGCACGCGCTAAGGTTGTCGGGCTTCGTGGAAAAGCCTAGTTATTTATAACGGATTATGGCGCTGGGGTCAAAGAGATCGTGCCGGCCCCAAGCCTACCGGAACCGCACGAACCGCCCTCAGGCTGCATCTCTGACTCGCCCGAGTCACTGGTTGATCTAGTGAGGCTTGTCCGGCTTCAAAACTCTCTGCCCGCACTGACGATCTGTGTAGGACGGGAACTGCGCGTCATGAGTCGAGGCATCTTCCGATGGATGGTTGTGCAGCGTACATTCGTTCCGGTTCTGGGAAACACCACAATCGTCGGTACGATTTCAGATGGCTAATACCGCTGTTCCCCGTAAGTTACTAACGTATCACCCGGCCCAGAAATGAGTGTTGCCAAACTTTGTAAGGAACATTAACTTAGTCTGCAGCCTGAGACAATGGCTGGCGCAGACCATGACACCACGAAAAACACGAAGCGGAGCACAGATCCGCAGCGGTATTGGACCCTCCCGCCCTGGTTTACTCAAACAGTTGAACGCTGGTCAGCTACTGAGCCTGCTACGCAGTCATAATCCGTGTTCCAGAGCAGATCTAGTTCGGATGTCCGGACTTAGCGCCCCTACCGTGTCCAGCACGGTTGCCTATCTCCAGCGAAAGGGCCTGATCAAAGAACTGGGACTGGGGACATCGAATGGCGGACGACGTCCCGACATGCTTTGCTTCAATTCAACCTATGGTTATGTCGCTGGAGTCGATCTTGGTGGCACGAACATCCGTCTCGCAATTGCAGATTTGGACGGGAAGATACTTGCGCGTTGGAACGTCAGCACCCGCGGAAACCGCACGCCGGAGAAGATCGTAAACCTCATTCGATCGGGATTGCATCACCTGCTGCAGCAGACTGGAATATCCGAGAAGAAATTGCTGGCTGCTGGTCTGGGAGCGCCCGGCATTACAGATGTACGCGCTGGCACGGTAATCTCGGCTCCGCATTTGCAGGATTGGCAGTCGGTTCCTCTTCGAGATCTACTGGAGTCCAAGCTCAAAATACCCGCTGTCATTGAGAACGATGTTAATACCGCGGCTTTAGGCGAAAGTTGGGCCGGATCGGCCAAAGGCGTTTCCAACTTCGTATTCCTCGCGATTGGCACCGGAATCGGAGCTGGCATTTATATCGCCGACCATCTCTATCACGGGTCGGATTGGGCTGCAGGGGAAGTTGGCTACTTGTTGGTTCCAGGTGCGCCAGTGTTTCCCATGGCTATCGACAAGCCGGGTTCGCTGGAAACGGTGATCGGCGGCTATGGAATCGAAAGAGCCTGGCGACAGATGTGCAAAAACGTCTCGCGAAATGGTCACAATCCACAAAGCCTGAAGCCGACGCAGGTTTTCGATCTTGCTGAACAGGGGGACCTACGTGCCCGCAAGCTTTTACAGACCACGGCACAGGTCCTGGCTCACGCAGTTTCAAATATCTCAGTTCTCCTTAACACTTCTTTGATCGTCCTCGGCGGCGCAATCGGCAGCAGTGAACCTTTGCTGCGCGCCACGCGCGAGTTGCTTGACCGCAATCAAGTTGCGCGCCCTCGCCTCGCCATCAGCCTATTGCGGGAAGATGCCCAGCTTTACGGCGCAATTCGCCTTGCAATGGATAGCGTTCAGTCTTCTTTGTTTTCCTCGTAGAGCAATCGATTTTCTGACGTAGGTCCCGGGATGGCGTGTTCCGTAGTGCAGCTTTGTAAGTAATCTTAAGGAAGTCTGTGCAGTCCAACTGCCTGCATTGGCCAGTACGCTCGGCTCTTATGCCGCGTCCGCCTTTCTCTCGTGAAAAATGATTGACTGTAGTCTTTCTTTTCCAACTGCCTGCTCCACTTCGGTAAATAGGAAGAACGGAATCAATACGACGAAGGCCATGAGGCCGTAAAGGATCTTGCCTTCCAGCCCTCCTCCCCCCAATTGTGGAATGCTCGCCGCAATCGACTTACCGTGAATCAGGCCAACGATCACTTCTTCGACGATGTCAAAGCAGACCACCAATAAAGCAAATGCAGCTGACTTGAACAACACGGAATAGATCATTCGCTTTTCACGTAGCTGTTCGCCTACATGGAGCGCTTCGCCGATCAGGATCACCTTGCCCATAATTAATGCGTTAACCAGCGCAAACCCAATCTTGTAGCCGGACAAGGCGTTCACGTTGACTGCCCTTAGAACTGCATACTTATGAATCTCGAAGAGACTGAATAGTGCCCAGAGATACAACGCTATCATTGCGAACTTTTTGAGTTCTGCAGCCGCTCTCTCTTTTACCTTCCGTGTCTGTTGACTGGACATTTCCGCGTTTTCCTAGCCTTGATGACGGCCGGCCGGGCGTTGCTGAAATTCAGCAGCCAATCCGGCCGTCATCGAGTTCATTGATACGGACCGATCGAAATTCAGGCGGAGCACCGGGAGCGAGTATTTAAGCGGCCTTTCTTTCAGCCACCCTGGTTTCAATGATTCTTCTGAGTAGACGTCGTGTTCGGTCAGCCATTGCTAACTTGTCCGCAAGGCAAGTCTCTAGAAGGGTCCCAACGGCGTAGTGTCCGGTGAGATCAGCAGCGGCAGTGAGTGCCACATATTCGCCAATGCGGAGGTGAATCAGGTGGATTGCTTTCGAAAGGATGAATAGATGTTTCGCCACGGGTGACTGGATCTCACCCACTTCTCGCTTGAAGTCCTCGATGAAGACCTCTTGGAGACGCCCGGTTGTCTTCACCGGCTGTTCGCCAATAAGTTTGAAGCACTGATCCAGTGTGCCGAGAATCTTATCGTTCACATAGACTCGCGCCTCCAGAACCTCTTTGATGTCCGGATCCTGGGCAGCTTGGCTTAGTTCCTGGAAGAATTTCGAAGTACGCTCCGCGCCCTGCCGAACGTTGCTGAGCATGAGCACGAAGACCTCTTTCGGAGTGTTCGTAGGCATAGGAAAAGTCCTTTCGTAGTGAAGCTGGTTAGATTGGTTATGAAGACTTAGCCGCCTGAACTTGCCAGTGATTCGAACGATCGCAACCTTCGCGGTGACACACAGCCGAGAATGGGGAGCTCAGATGCAACTCGCTGCGATACGAACGGAAGCGCCGCGAACGTCTTGTCTCCAGCGCTCACCACACTAGCGACAACCCGAGATGCCAGATACTGGTAAAACTAGTAGGCCAATCTCTATGAGTTTCGCCAGCTGTACGAAATGAACTATTCACCCCTGAAGGAACCGGGAATCGAATCGGCAGCTGCTTGCTAAATCACAAACCTCAAAAGCTAGTAAGGCGACTGACATTTTTGCCAGTATGCCGATCCCGCAATCGTCCCTAATATTCACGGCAGCGAAGCAAAATCCTGCAAAGGAGCGGATGGCCGTTGCTGCTCATTTGCATATTCCACGCACCGATGTTTCTCACCCACAAAACGAAATTTCTGCCAGAGGGACGATGACAATGAAAACTGCAAGAACATCTTTGGCCTGCATAGCCCTGATCGCATTCATCGCGATCGGATTGTCGTATGGCGTTACCGCCGGCGAAAAGGTGAAGACTTCTGGTCTCATCACCGGCCGTACCGGTGAAGATCTGACATTAAAGACAACTGACATGGGGAACGTTACCGTTGTCCTTACCGAGGACACGAAAATAGAACAGCCAAAGGGCCTGCTCAAGGTCCGCAAGCAACAGATGGCTGTCACGGCATTGGTTCCGGGTTTGAGTATCGAGCTCGAAGGCATCGGTGATGCTGGCGGGCGAGTCACGGCCTCGAAAATCAAGTTCTCCAAAGAATCACTCAAGATGGCAAATCAGATACAAGCCGGCGTGACGCCGACGAACGATGAAGTGCAGGCCAACCGGCAGAGTATTGAGGCGAACAAGGGAGCGATAGCCTCCAGCCAGTCGGCCATTGCCTCCAACACGAGTGACATATCAGAAAATCAGCAGGCCATTCAGGCTGCAAACAAGCGCTTCTCCAACCTGGATGATTACAACACGAAAGATACAGTCACCCTCTATTACGCGGTCGGCGCTTCTAACCTTAGTGAGAAGCAAAAGGCTGACCTCGCGGCACTCGCGCAGAAGGCGAACGGTCTTCAGGGCTATCTGGTTCAGGTAGCGGGCTACACCGATTCATCCGGGAACGCCGCATCCAACCAGGAACTTAGCCAGGAACGCGCTGAAAATGTCATCGCCTATCTGCAGCAGACGGGCAACATTCCGCTCCTCCACATCGTGGCTCCGGGGGCCATGGGAGAGACCGATCCCGCTAGTTCGAACGAGTCCGCGCAAGGCCGAGCTGAGAACCGGCGCGTCGTGGTGAAGGTACTGGTCAATAAGGGAATAGCGGGACAGTAAAGTCCGCTCGCGGTTTCATTTTGCGAAATTGGAGTGGTGGATCCAAATGTTCTGTCCTGCGATTACCTCGCGGTCATCTCGCCCCAATTCAGAAACTACGATTTCGCATCCCGCGTTCTGTAAGAAAGGCAAACTCGATGTTCGAAACTAGCACGAAGACTCCAGTCGCCGGTGCACGCGTTGCGATGGCGATATTTATCCTGGTCAGTCAATGTGCCATCGCTCAGGATCCGAACCTTCAGCAGAAGGGCGCTCAGATAAAAGAGTCGATGGCTGCTAACAAGCAGGCTCTCTCCCACTACACATGGCAGGAACAGCAGACCGTCAGCCTTAAGGGTGAAGTAAAGAAACAGCAGCTATTCCAGGTTCAGAACGGACCAGACGGGAAGCCGCAGAAAACGCTAGTAGGACCTCCGCCAGAGCAACAAGCTCCGAGCGGTGGAAAGCTGAAACGCCATGTTGTCGAGAAGAAGAAAGAGGAATTCAAGGATTATGCGCAACAAATAGCGGAACTGGCTCAATCCTACGCCCAGCCGGAGCCGGGACGATTGCAGCAGGCTTTCGCTCAAGGAAACGCCATGCTCGGTTCCGGGGGCGCTCCCGGCGAAATCAAGTTAGTGATCCATAACTATGTGAAGCCCAACGATACCGTAACGATGACGTTCAACAGCGCAGACAAAGCTATGCAGAGTCTGCAGATCGCTTCTTACTTAAACGATCCAAAGGATGCCGTTAACATCACAGCCCAGTTCGCCCGTTTGCCCGATGGTACAAATCATGTTGCCAACATGCTCGTCAACGGCGTGAGCAAGGAACTTACCGTCAACATTCAGAATTCGAACTATCAAAAGTTGGGTGCGATGCAAGGCTAGTTCATTGTCCGTCCCGATCCAATAGCTGTGATGAGATCAGAGGGCTAAGGGGGTGAGGTACATGAGAGACACAAGAAAAGGGATTCTATCGGCCGGATTAGTTTTCGCTCTCCTCATCGCTCAGTCACAAGTTTTGTACGGACAGGAGCCCGCTTCTGGCGCTGCTCCGCCGTCTACTCCCGCGCCGCAAAGTGCTGAGCAAATCCAAGCCTTGGTAGCACCGATCGCCCTCTATCCGGATGCCCTCGTGGCCCAGGTGCTTTCCGGAGCCACGTATCCCGATCAAATTGCGGTGGCGCAGAACTGGCTGTTGGAGCACAAGGATTTGACCGGTCAAGCGCTGATGCAGGAAGTCGACAAACAATCCTGGGATCCCAGCGTGAAGGCGCTCACCGCCTTTCCGTCTGTGCTCGACAATATGGCGAAGAACCTTGCGTGGACTTCTGAACTGGGCGAGGTCTATAACCACCAGCCCCAGGATGTCATGCAAGCCGTTCAGACATTGCGCGTCAAGGCAAAGGATGCTGGAAATCTGAAAACGACTTCACAGGTCACAGTTGTGCAACAGTCACCCAGCACAATCGTGATCCAACCAGCGAATCCGCAGGTTATCTATGTGCCGGAGTACAACCCCGCCGTAGTCTTCGGCACGCCCTATGTCGTGCCCGGATATACCGCCGGAGAAGTAGTTGCGGCCAGCGCGATTTCATTCGGCGCGGGCATTGCCATCGGTGCGCTGATCAGCGGTGGCTGTTGCCACACTTGGGGATGGAATACGTGGACCGTCGACTGGCATGGAGGATATGTGGGCTACGCCGGTCATCCATATTATGGCAGCTCAGCATGGCACGGCGCGTATGGCGCTTATGGCTATCACGGTTACGGAGCTTACGGCAGCGCCTCCTATCACGGACCCTATGGATCGGCAGGGGCATATCACGGTTATGGCGCCAACGGTGGCTACCATACAGGTGGCGCTTATCAGAACGCCTACGGTGGAGCAAGCACTCATACCGGCTACGCCCCCGACGGCGCAGTTCACACGGGTGGAAGCGGTTACAACAATGCGACCGGTCAGGCCTACCACTACGGCGCCAGCAGCACTGCCGCAGGCGGTACGACGTATCACGGGACGACAAATACTGGCCAACACTATGCTGGAGGCACGACCGCGAGCGGCCAGCACTATGGAGGTTCCAGCAGCAATTGGTCGCATGACGACGGCGCATCCGCCCGAGCGGCCAGCGATCGGGGCTGGGGAAGCATGCACGCAAGTGGCTTCAGCGGTTACCACGGTGGCGGCTTCCGGCGCTGAACTCGCCCGGATCACACCGTATAAGTGCACACATTGGGAGGATCGCTATGTTGGATCAGCGAAAGATCGAGGCACCAAGTCCATGGTTGATTCTTGTGTTCGTCGCCGCGTTGTGGGTTGTTTCTTCGCTAGCCTCGTGCGGCAAGCGGGGAACGAATGCGTCTGACAACGCTGGCGGAAACATCGTGCAAAAAACGTTTGCTTCGCCGGACGCTGCTGGGGAGGCTCTGTTCGAAGCCGCTAAAGCCGGCGACCAGAACGCGGTGCTGGCCGTCTTTGGCCCCGAGGGGAAGGACCTTGTATCGTCAGGCGATCCTGTCAAAGACAAAAATACCCTGAAACTCTTCGTCGAGGCGTACGGCCGGATGCACCGCTGGAGCAAGAACAAAGCGGGGAACGAGGTTCTTGTCGTCGGCGCCGAAAATTTTCCTTTTCCGATCCCGTTGAACCAGAATGCGTCAGGACAGTGGTCCTTCGACACAGCAGACGGAAAAGATGAACTGCTGGCGCGCCGTATCGGAAACGGAGAACTGGTAGCCATTGGCGTGCTCACCGAAATCGCCAATGCCCAACAGGAGTTCCGCAGCCAGAATCATCAATTCGCGCAGAAATTTGAAAGTGATGAAGGCCAGCACGATGGATTGTACTGGCCGGTATCCGCAGGCCAGTCCCCCAGCCCTCTGGGCACACTCGGCGACGCTGCCAAGGCCTTGGGCTATTCGCACAGCGACCATCCGCAGCCCTTCGATGGTTATTACTACAAGATGCTCACTGCGCAGGGAGATGCAGCCAAAGGCGGCGCTAAGGACTATCTAGCCAATGGCAAGCTGACCGGCGGCTTTGGAGTCTTGGCTTGGCCAGCCAAGTACAGGGATTCGGGGATCATGAGCTTCATGGTTGGCGAAGACGGCCTGGTTTATCAAAAGGACCTGGGTGAAAAGACCAGCGAACTTGCACCATCCATCACCTCGTATAACCCTGGCGATGGCTGGAACGTGGTGCTGTCGCCGGACGGTGCGAGCTCCCGTGCCTCCCAGCGCGCGAAAAAGTAACTCTCAAATGTGGAGCCTGCTCAACGAGTTTGTTGGGCCCGCAATCACGGCTGGAATTAAGGCAGCTAGCAGTTTTGTGAGTTTCCATAGTGTGTTTAGAAGGGGAAAATATCGTTCCTGAGAGGTGTCGTTTTCACCTTCTATAAAAGAGGAACAACTGACCATGAAAATGAGAATGGTTTCTTTTGTGGTGACCTTATGCCTGCTTTCAACGATTGCTCTCGCGGAGAACGTCTACGTGGACTACAACCACGCCATTAACTTCTCGAAGTTCAAGACATACGCCTGGGGTCAGGGCGCGAATCCGAACGCAATACAAGACTCAATTCTGCTGCAGAGTGCGCAAAACGATGTCAATTCCCAACTCGCGCTGAAGGGATTGCAGATGGTTCAGGAGTCGCAGAATCCTGATGTCGTCGTAGTTATGAGCAGCGGCATGAAACAGCAAACCTCGTATAACGCGTGGGGTACTGGCGGCTGGCGGTGGGGTGGAGGCATGGCTTCGATTACGCCGGAGACGTCCGATGTCGGAACGCTGGTCGTTGACGTCTATGACGCCAATGGAAAGCAAATGATCTGGCGCGGAATCTCTCAGGACACTCTATCGACAAAGGGCTCAAAGAACGAAAAACAGATGAACAAGGCGATCGAGAAGATGTTCAAACAGTATCCCTGATCCCCCAAGGCGCCAAGCGGTCGCAAAACTTGAGCACGAGAAGGAACGATGCAAATGCGAACAAATATTTTTTCCAGAAGTGTCCTCACTGGCTTGATCCTGCTGATCGCTGGCGTCACAGGAAGCAGCTTCGCGCGAGACAAAGCTGAAACCATTGATGCCACTGCAATGGGTACCAGTACACAGATGGGACGAGTAGGAACGGTGCGTATCATCATCTATGACTATTCCACTCCGGAAGACCGTCAGATTCTCGTGGAAGCGTTCCACAAGGGGCAAAGTGACGGCCTGGCAAACGCCCTGAGCAAGATGAAAGCAGTCGGACGCATACAGATTCCCGGGACCGTCGGCTACGATCTGAGTTTCATCCGCGATATTCCGACGCCAACCGGCCGAAAGATCCGCTTCATCACCAACCGAAAGATCGCGTTCGGGGAAAACTACTGGGATACCCAGAGCAGAAGCTTCAATCTCACCGCCGGCGAGATCAATATCGATAAAGAGAACAAGGATAAGAGTGGCGGAGTGCTCTACCCAGCGACTCAACTGATCATTAACAAAGACGGCGATCTGCAGTTCGACCTGAATCAGAATCCGTGGAAACTCACCAACATCATCGATTGGCACGGAACCCCGGGCACTAATTAGGTTATACAGTTGCAAGTGCTCTTCGCCGGGCCGTAAATATGAGTGTTCCTGCCGGCATTCGCAGCACCGCGCCGTCATTCGCAGTCAGTCGCTTCATTTCTCCCCGGATCCCATCAAGTCGATGCAGGCTGGTTGTCGCATCGCTTGGGGCACTTGGTACGCCTTCTGATATCATCCGGACTCCAAGTAGACACTAACCTTCAGTTGCGCCTATCCTGAATTCTCGAATCCTCACGGAGAGTCCTGGTAAATGAAACAGAGTCTCGTTATTTTTTTAGTGCTGATGAGCAGCGTAGCCGCGTTGGCGCAGGTTCCCACCATTCAGAAAGTCCCTCCCAAGTGGGATATTTATCTCGGCTATGGTCTGACGCGCGTCGGTTCATCAAATATCGTGCCCGCCTTCAATTCGAATGGAGGCGTCATCCAATTGCAGTGGCACTTTGGCAGCCGCCTCTCCGTGCTGGCGGAGTTCAACGGCTCAACCAAGAGCAACGTCAACCATCAGAAAGTCGATCAGGCGCTTTACAGCTACATGGCGGGGCCGCGTTACGCTTTTCCTGTTCGCGCGGGGAAGCAGATCGTCTTCGCCGAAGGGCTATTCGGCTACAGCCGCTCGCAGTCCGATATCTCGATTCCCGGGACCATCCCCATCACTCAGATTGCGAACAATCAATACAATTTCTCGATGATGGTTGGTGGCGGAACTGAATTACGAATTACGCCAAAGATCTGGTTCCGTCCCGCGGAAGTCGGATATTACATGACGACTTTTCCTGCGATTGCTGTGCCAGGCGTCGGTGTCTGGAACAGCAGCGGCAGACAGAATGACTTGCGCTACTCGGCAGGATTGCGATTCGGCTTCTAAATCAGAACATGACGTTCGCGCGAGGCAGCCCTCTTCGGGCTGCCTTTTTTTGCGAGCGCGACGTACTCACTTCGCGGGTACGAGCGGTATCTGCGATGCCAGTTGCAAGTCGACCATCATGGCAATTCGTCGGTCGATCTGAAAGAACAGAGCCGTTTTCGTGGGTGAAATCACCTTTTCGAAAATTGGGACATACTTCTGTCTCAGCTGAGCGGCGCTCTCGTCCGAAGAGATCAGCTGCCTCATTAGGCTGTTTGCTTGCGTGTTCGAAAGATTCGGATACGCCTGCGCATATTCCTTGATGGTGGCATAGCGCACGTTACCCAATTTAGCGGTTTCGGCCGTGTATTGCTCGTATACCGGCCAGAACTGCTCCGCCTCGGCTGGAGTCAACGTCATGTTCGCGGCGACAATCTGCTTCTTTTGGTCACGCAGGTCTTGCCTCAGAAACTGGATGTCCTGGTCTGAAATCGTAGGCGCCGCGGTCTGGGGCTCATTGGTTGTCGTGGGGGAAGCGATCTGGGCCAATAGGGAATTTATTGGCAACAGAGTTGCCGCCGTAAGTACGAAACTCACAAGAAGTTTTCTGGGCATACAATTCCTCCAGCGTCGTCGATGACAGCAAGTGCAGCGTAGACGGAATGACCCAGTTGCACGACTAGCAGAATTACCAGCAATTCCGTGGCGGTGTTTTAGCACCTCAGGCAGAACGGGACTGCCATCGACTCGTGATGCCCATCACATGGCTCCGTCCGGTGCAGGTTGTAACGTAAAGAACCACAACTATGCGCAAGGTTCCCTTCCTCGAATCGCTCCGTATCATCGCCCGTGGTTCTCTCAATTGGCCGGCGGGACGCCCGATCGTGGTCTCCTTTGAAGTCACCGACGCCTGTACCTGTTATTGCAAACATTGCGATCACGGCGGTCCGCGCGATGAATCAGCCAATCTGAAACCGGCCGACTATCGTCGCTATATGGAAGTGCTGCGACCGTGTGTCGTGCAGATCTCAGGCGGTGAGCCGTTATTGCGCGACGATGTGGTTGAGATTGTGCGCAACGTTAAGTCGAGCTCAGGGCTGCCGTACCTGATCCTGGTCTCAAACTGGTCGAACATGACAAAGGAGAAATATCTAGAATTGCGCGAAGCCGGGATCGACCAGTTTTCCGTCAGCCTCGATTTTCCAGACGATCGCCACGACTACTTCCGCGGCTATCCTGGTCTGTACGCTCATCTTCGTGACCTGGTGCCGCAGTTGGCGGCGCTCGGCCACGACGACATCGTCCTGAACTCCTGCATCACCAGCGAAAACCTGCCTGAGATCAACCGCCTCGCTGATAAAGCGAAAGAGTGGGGAGTCAATCTCTGCTACAGCTCCTACTCCGCTCGCCGTACCGGATGCCGCGACTACTCGCTCAACACGCCAGAGCAACTCGCTCTGCTGAATAGCGAACTCGATCGCATTGAGTCTCGCCGTGACGGTAGCAATTGGATCGTGAATGCTCCCACAACTCTGCAGGCGACTCGGCAGTTCTTCAAGGATGGCAAGATGCCCGGCTGTAAAGCTGGCCACCGCTTCCTGGTGGTAACCAGCAACGGCTGGCTTCAGCCCTGCTCGATGGTGTTCCAGAAATACAAGCTGGAAGAGCACGCCCGCATGGTGGAAGAGTTCACGAAGACTAACACTTGCGACGAGTGCTACGTCTCGATCCGCTCGTATCTCGATAAGAGCTTCCCGCAGCTGCTCAAGGAAAACGTCAGCGAATTCTTGTCGCTGAAATCATCCTGATGTATCTGATTGCTAATGTATTTGATTACCGATGTAGCGCGATGTTCGCCAGAGCACCGGACTTCATTGTTGTCATCACGAGCGGACGCTTAGTCCGCGAGGGATCTGCAGTTCATTTCTCGTGCAGAAACTTCTTTCGCTCCGCCCCCGCATATTCCGCCACCGTCTGACCTGATCCATACAGCTTGTACTTGTACGTGACCAGCCCTTCCAGTCCCACCGGGCCACGCGCGTGCAGTTTACTGGTGCTGATTCCTACCTCGGATCCGAACCCATAGCGATATCCGTCGGAAAAACGCGTCGACGCATTGTGAAAGACGTTCGCCGAGTCGACTTCGTCGAGAAATTTCTTTGCTGCCGCTGCATCCGTCGTGATGATCGCATCCGTGTGGTGCGACCCGTAGCGGTTGATGTGATCGATCGCTGCATCAATGCCGTCCACGATCCGCACCGCCGCAATCAGGTCCGAATATTCCGTATGCCAGTCGCCATCGGTGATGGCCGCGATTTCCGGCGTGATCGCACGCGAACGCGCACAGCCGCGGACTCGAACATCTTTCGCCGCGAACCGCTTTACCATCTCGGGAAGAAAGCCCGCCGCGACGTCCTGATGAATCAGCACCGTCTCTAGCGCATTGCATACCGCCGGATATTGCACCTTGCTGTCCACTACGATCGACAGCGCCATCGCTTGATCGGCTGCCGCATCGACATACGCGTGGCAGACGCCATCCGCGTGCCCCAGCACCGGAATCCGTGTGTTCCGCTGTATGTGTTGCACCAGCGCATTCGATCCTCGCGGGATCACCAGATCGATCTCGTCGTCCATCGCGAGCAGGGAAGCGACGGCTTCGCGGCCATACACCGCGCAAATCGCATCCGGAGGAACGCTCGTGCTCCCCAATGCCTCGCGCATCGTGCTGACCAGAACTTCCGTTGTCCGCTCTACCTCGCGCCCGCCCTTCAGGATCACCGCATTCCCGGACTTCACCGACAGCGCGCTGATTTGCGTCACCGCATCCGGACGCGCTTCGAAGATCACCGCCAGCACTCCCAGAGGGCAGCTCACCTTGTGTAATTCCAGCCCAGTGTCCAGCAATCGCCGCTCAAGAATCTCTCCACTCGGATCGGGCAGCTCTGCGACCGCACGCACTCCGCGTACCATCTCCGTTAGCTTCGCCGCGTCCAGATGCAGTCGCTTCAGCAGCGACTGCGAAATCTCGCCCGAGATCACCAGCGCCTCTGCCTCCCGTACGTCTTCAGCATTAGCGGCAAGAATCTCCTGCGCATTTTTCTCCAGTGCACGAGCCACCGCCTCCAGCCCGGCATTCTTCTGCTCTGAGTTGACCGTCGCCAGCCTACGGCTGGCAGACTTCGCCGCCTTCGCCAGCGCCTCCACGCTCGCGTTTCGCTCCACTGTTACCGGCGTACTCATCCTCTGTCCTCGGGGAGAAATACGGTTCCGATCCGTTCGCCGGCGCAGATGCGTTCCAGTATCCCCGGCACGCGTCCATTGGCGATCACCGCAATCCGCCCCGCCGTAGTGGCCATTCGCGCCGCTTCGATCTTCGTCAGCATCCCGCCGCGCCCGCGCTCGTTCCCGTTGCCGGCATAGCCAGCAACCTTCTCCGTGACTTCACGCACTTCATGCACAAACTCGGCGCCATCTTCCGTCGGAGGCCGGTTGTACAGCCCATCCACATCCGACAGCAAAATCAGCAGGTCGGCATCTACCTTGGTCATCACCAGCGCGGACAGTTTGTCGTTGTCGCCGAACACCCGCTTGCTCGCGACTTGTCCGGGACGGTCCAGCTCGATCGTCGACACCGTATCGTTCTCGTTGATGATCGGCACCACGCCCAAATCGAGCAACTTAGTCAGAGTGTTCTTCAGATTCGCGTAGCGTATCGGATCGACGAAGTCATCTTCCGTCAGCAGCACCTGCGCCGTGCGTGCCTCCAACTTGCCGAAAGCGTCTTCATACAGCGACATGAGCCGGCTTTGGCCGACGGCAGCGCACGCCTGCTTCATCGCCAACTCTGACGGCGCCGCACTCAACTGCAGACGATTCGCCCCCAAACCTATGGCCCCCGACGACACGAACAGCACCTCGCGGCCCGAGTTGCGCACGTTCACCGCCGACTCCGCCAATCCGTAAACCAGCCCGATCGCCGCCGAGCCGTCGTCGCGCATAATGACGTTCGTGCCCACTTTAATGACAACACGCTTGCAAGAGGCGATCCGCTCCTGCACCGCTTCGCTTACCTGTGCTTGATCCTTCATCCCTGCGGTCTTTCCCCGGCAAAAACTTAGCCCAAAGGCCCTTCTGCCCGCTGATTACAAGCTGAATACTTAAAGATATCGCACCAGGAACGGACTGTCGCTGACGAACCGTCCCCCTCCGATGCTCCGGCAAAGAACCGAGTTCTGCCCGGAGTCACCTTCTTACATGGTTACGCCTGAGACTTCTGCCGGCAATTCGCCGGTTACTCCGGTTAGCTCCGAATCAAATTGGAAAAAATTCGCAGATTTCCTCAAGAAAGAATGTCAACGCCGGATGAATTTCCAGTTACTTCCGTTATCATGAACTTACCTTTTCTGTTGAAAATTGTCTTGTGCACCGGTCCGTCGGTTGCAGTGGAGTCGTGACTTTCGCGAGCGGCTTGTCCCCCAGGACCCTCGCCGAGGAGACCGAATGAAGTGGCGTAGTGTCCTGATGCTCTCGGCAATTCTCATTGCCGGAATCAGCATCGGGGTTGGGCTAAGGGTTCTGCGGCTCGAAAAAATCAGTACCACTCTGCAGTCGGTAGTTCCGTCGCCCGACGCTCGCGCGGGACGTGCGATTTACCCGTATTCCCTTGTTCCTGGCGGCGTTCGCAATTCCTTCGAACTCAGCGAATCCATCGCGCATGATCCGGTGCTTGCCGAGCACTACCGTGACATTCGCCCCGCCGCCATGTTTCCTCTTCGTCTCGTCACCGAGACGGAAGGCTACGTCTCTTATCGCGTTGGAAACCGTATCTATTGGACCAGTCACCTCGTGCGCATTCGTAAGGGCGAGCTGGTTCTCACCGACGGTCACCATATGATCCGGGGCCGCTGCGGTAATCAGATTGTGCCCGCCTATCTGCGCCCGAATGCAGTCCCTACCACTCTCGATCCGATGGAGCCGCCGCCAGTGGTGTTTGAATCCGGCTATCCACCAGTGATGACCCTTCCCCCGAATCAGGTGCTCCTGGCGGAGAAAAATGCGCCTCCCCTTCCCGTCGTACCTGGTACTCCGGGTGGAAGTACGCCACCGGCTTTCTGGCCGCCCGTGGTGCCGCCCGTCGCGTGGTGTTGCTCCGGTTCCACTCAAACCGGCACGCCTCCTCCCGTTCCGCCAACAGGTGGGGGAGGTGGCAGCACTCCGGTGCCGCCTGTAACTCCTCCAATCACGCCGGTAACCGCAGTGCCCGAACCCGGAACGCTGCTGATGGTGGCAACCGGATTCGGCTTGCTTCTCTTCGGCAAGAAACTGCTTTAGCACCCACGATCTGTAATCTGGATCTTCGAACATCCTCCTAAGACCGCCGGTCTTGTACACTCCTATGGTTTCGGAGAAGAACCGTGCCGACAGCTCTCATCGAATACGAAAATGCTTCCGCCGAGGTCCGCGCCGTTTACGACGACATCATGGCCACGCGCAAGACTGACTGGATCAACAATTTCTGGAAGGCGCTGGCCAATAATCCGGTCACTCTCAAGCGCACTTGGGAAAGCATCAAGCAGATTATGGCGCCCGGCGCCCTTGATCCACTGACGAAAGAGCTGATTTACGTTGCGGTCAGCGTGAGCAATCAGTGCCAGTACTGCATCGCGTCGCACACCACATCCGCGCGCAACAAAGGCATGAGCGATGCAATGTTCCACGAACTAATGGCAGTCGTCGGAATGGCGAATGAGACCAATCGTCTCTCCGCCGGATATCAGGTTCCAATCGACACACAGTTCCTGTAGGAAACAGGGTGGCCCATTTAAGCGGGCGCCCCACACATCGCGTTTTTCGATGTGTGGGAAACGCCCCAAAAGATTAAAATGTTCTTCACGCGCCCGTAGCTCAACTGGATGGAGCACGAGTCTTCGGAACTCGGGGTTGCAGGTTCGAGTCCTGCCGGGCGCGCCACATCACATTTTACAAACTTTCATCTTTCCTCCGTCCCTCGCGCGCCTAGAATAGCCACTCGGCCAAATCGGCCAGTGAAGGAGGTTCTTCTATGCCAGCCTCTACGAAACCAGTTCCTCAAGGGTTTCATACGGTAACTCCCAGCCTCACTGTGCGCAATGCTGCTCAGGCCATTGATTTTTACAAAAAGGCGTTAGGCGCTCAGGAACTGAACCGCATGGAGATGCCCGACGGCAAGATCGGCCACGCCGAACTGAAGATCGGCGATTCCATCATCTTCCTCTCCGACGAAATGCCCGGTATGGGTGTTTCCAAGTCGCCGCAATCTCTAGGCGGATGCACGGGCGTTCTAAACCTGTACGTCCCGGACGTCGACGCGGCCTTCGACCGTGCCGTAACGGCCGGCGCGAAAACGACTATGCCGGTCGCTGACATGTTTTGGGGCGACCGGTACGGCACGTTCGTTGACCCATTCGGCTTCGCCTGGGGCATGGCTACTCACAAGGAAGATGTCTTGCCAGCCGACATGGATAAGCGCATGAAAGAAGCGTTCGCAGCCATGTCGCAGAAGAAGTCCGCCTAGATTCAACCACTCTTGGGACTTGATGGCGCGGGCATCTCGCCCGCGCTTTTTGTATCTACAGGCACTTGCCCTCTGAGTTCTCCTGCAAACTGGTCGCAACCTGAATTCCCGTCGCAACCTCGGGGATAATTCCAATCTGCCGGTAGATCGGCCGCACCAACTTCCTTATCGCCGGCAACTGCGTCGCAAACCACCCTGCTCCACAAACACAAATCAGCCCTCCGATCATCAGCGTATGTGGCGCTCCAATGCGGCTCGCAATGGCGCCCGCGGTCAGGCTCCCGAACGGAGCTACTCCCTGAAACGAGATCGAGTAGAAGCTCATCACGCGCCCGCGTTTCGAATCCTCCGTGATGGTCTGCAAAATCGTATTGCTCGACGCCATTTGCTGCATGAAGCAGAAGCCGGTCACGACCAGTAGCAGCAGCGAGAGCCAAAGCTCGCGCGAGAAGGAGAACGCGGCCAGCCCCGCGCCGAATCCAGCTGAGGTCATTGCGATCAGGCGTCCCAGTCCAAGCACGCTTCGTCTCGCGGCCAATCTCACGGCTCCTGTGAGTGCGCCGACTCCGACTGCTCCCATCATGAAGCCTAGAGTGTGCGCGCCGCCGTGCAGAATCTTGCCCGCAAAAATCGGCATCAGCGTCGTATAGGGCATTCCTACCAGGCTGATCACCGCAAGCAGCAGCAGGATCGACCAGATCGGACGAAAGCCCCGCACGTACTCCCAGCCATCGCGCAATTCAGAGAGCACGCTCGCACGCGCGTGTTCAATCACACGCGGAGTGACGCTCATCGCCAGCAGAGAAGCGATTACCGCCATGTAGCTGAATCCGTCGATCAGGAAGCAGTAACCCTCTCCCACTGCCGCAATCAGCAGACCAGCCACCGAAGGACCAATCAATCGCGCCGCATTTACTAGCGACGAATTCAGCGCGATCGCGTTGCCGAGGTCTTCGCGGTCTTCCACCATCTCGATCAGGAACGCCTGGCGCGCCGGCATGTCGAACGAATTGATCGCGCCCTGAAACAGGTTCAGCAGAATGACTTCATGAACCGTGATGATGTGCGCCAGAGCAAGCCCAGCAAGCGCAAACGATTGCACCATGGAGAGCGCTTGCGTCACGACCAGCACGCGATGCCGATTCAGCCTGTCGACCCACACGCCTGCAAACGGACCAAGCAACAGGATCGGAATCTGGCTCGAGAAGCTTACCAGTCCGAGCAGAAACGCAGATCCCGTGAGGCGGTAGACGAGCCATCCGGTGGCCACGCGCGTCATCCACGTGCCTACCAGCGAGATTCCCTGGCCACCAAAGAACAGCCGGTAATTACGGTGCCGCAGAGCTCGCACCAGCAAGTTCCAACTCATCCCGCTGCGTGGCTTGGTCGAGGTTGTTCCCTGAGTCATTCTGCTTATCTTCCGATTGTCTCAAAATAGATGCGCGCAGCCTACGACATCGCGGGCTATGATCCTCAGCAACTTAGCAGCCTTGCAATATCTGTGCCTCTCATTCGTCTACAACCATAGATGAAGGGCATAGCGAGTCTGGAGCCGATGGCACTGGAACAGGACCAGCGGATCACGGAAGTGGTCAAGCGGGAGCAGTCTCGGCTAAGCAACTTCATTCGCCGGCGTGTGCCTGATCCGCGTGACGCCGAAGATATTCTGCAGGACGTTTTCTACGAACTGGTGGAAGCGAATCGCCTGCTGATGCCGATCGAGCACATTACTGGCTGGCTGTTTCGCGTGGCGCGAAATCGCATCACTGATCTCTTCCGTAAGAAGCGTCCGGAAAGCTTCAGCGACACCACAGTCACGGATGAGGACGACGAACTGTTGCAGCTGGAAGATCTGCTCCCTTCGCCTGATGCCGGACCTGAGGCGCTTTACGTCCGCAGCGTACTTCTGGATGAGCTCGACCTGGCGCTCGACGAGTTGCCGGAGGAGCAGCACGACGTGTTCGTGGCACACGAACTGGAAGGGCGCAGTTTCAAGGAGATTTCGGCCAAGACCGGCGTGAGCGTCAACACGCTGCTCTCGCGCAAACATTACGCGGTGCTGCATCTGCGCAAGCGACTGCAAAGCATCTACGACGAATTTAATAAAGAATGAGGAAACGAAAAATGAGGAAGAAGAAACTGCTGTTTATTCCGCTGGCTATTCTGGCGATGGCGCTATTCATCTTCGTCGGCGGCGAGGTCGTGCGGTTACTGTGGAATTGGTTGTTACCGTCGCTGTTCGGCTGGCGCCTGATTACGTTCTGGCAAGCGGTTGGACTGTTGGCTCTGTGCCGCATCCTCTTCGGCGGACTTGGGCTTCACGGTCGCGGGCACTCTGATTTCCGACGTCGCATGGCCGAGCGCCACGGCCACATGACGCCCGAAGCGCGAGAGCGATTCCGGCAGGGAATACGGGACGCCTTTGGCGCCGGGCCGGCTCCCAGCGGGAGCGCAGGTCAATGAAGGAATGCTACTTTCATCCGCGAGTGAAATAATTCGACCGGCTGTTCGTCAATCAAGGGAGGGCCCATGCACCCAACCGACAAGGCAGCACGCGTCGCAGGAGCCGTATATCTCTCACTCATAGCCACCGGGCCTTTTACGCTTCTGTACCTTCCCAACAAAATCATCGTGAAGGGAAACGCCACTGCGACCGCCAACAACATCCTCGTTCACGAGATGCTTTTCCGCGTCGGTATCGTCGCTGAACTGGTCGGTGCTGTCATCTTTATCTGTCTGGCTGTGGCTCTCTACCGTTTATTGAGCGGCGTCAACAAGACGCAAGCGATTCTCATGGTGGCGTTTGTCTGGGCCTCCGCCACCGTAGCGTTCGTGAATGTACTGAATAATATCGCCGCCTTAATGCTTATCCGCGGCGGCGATTTCCTCGAGATCTTCGATAAGCCACATCGGGAAGCCCTCGCCATGCTCTTTGTTCGCCTGCATGGACAGGGAAATGTGATCAACGAACTCTTTTGGGGACTCTGGCTCTTACCCCTCGCGCTGTTGGTGTACAGGTCCCGATTCCTCCCACGGTTCTTGGGCGTCTGGCTCGCTCTGGGCGGCTTTGCCTACATCCTTCTCTGCCTCACGAGCCTGCTGTTGCCGCAATACCAGGACAAGGTGTTTACGTTCTCGCAGCCTGCCTTCTTCGGGGAACTCGCGTTCATGCTGTGGCTTTTAGCGAAGGGAGCGAAAGTACGGCCATTGGCGGCAGTCGTAGCCTCCTGAACCGCAGGCCCTGTATTCTCAATTAGAAATACAACTATGTCGTTGACATATCTTTTAGATTAGACTACAGTCGAGCCTGTAAGCCACGGCAGAACTCTCTCGCCGTGGCTTTTGGTGTCTTAGAAGGGAAGTGTCATTTTGGGAGAAGTGCCGCTAAGTCCTTTGTAATGCCGGAGAGAAGGCTTAAGTCCTTTGCTATCCCGGATGTACAGCCGCACTACCCTGCAAGTGCCTTTATTTGCAGCCACGCTAGGGGGGAGGGTGGTGTTATTAAATAGTAAACAAACGAGCCCAAAATGAGACTACTCGCTCTTTCGACCAAACAGCCCAAGCATCCCGGGTTCTTCCGGTTCTTCGAGCGCGACAGAGGCGCCGCGTCCTCCTGGGCCTCGGCGGAGAGGAGCATGGATATACGCGTACGGATCGAGTGGTTCGGCTTTACGGCGCAACAACCGCCTCACAAAATTGCTCAGTCTGATAATCGATGCACAGATCATTCAAGCCCTCGCGTTTCGGGAGAAAACACTGATAGCTCGCATCCAGGAACAAAGGACGGTTGCAGCGTTGCACAATAGTTTGTCTGCCGCGCTTACTGCACCCGGCTTAAACCTTCCCAAATCCACATGCCTGCGATCACGACGATCAGCAGTCCAGAGGCGGCCCCGAGCAGGCGCACTGCCGGTGTCACGCGATTCAATCGCCGGAGAACGTCGGTCTGTTCTGCCTGCATGTGCGACTCGGAATCGTTCAGGAAGAGTTGATCGTCTTCGTGCATGCTGAGAGTGCTGCGGTAGATCAGGAGGACAACGAGAAGAGTTGTCAGGCCGGCCCACACGATAAGCAGCAGCGTCAGGGTTGACGACATGCGCCACCTCGCAAGTTCTGTTCGGACCGGTCCCGAACACGTGAGCCGCCTTCCCCCACAACTGGAGGCGGTTCCCGGTAGGGGGCCTTGCCCGGCATTATAGTCCCAATCGCGAGTTCCGGACGGAAGATGAAAGAATTGTTTGCCTTAGAACGGAAGCGATGTCGCCCCATCATTCGGCATCCAAAGGAGCAGATGAGTTTTAGCGTGCGGTTTGAAAGATCTGCGACCGTAAGCCCCTGATTCTCATCAGAGTACTGAGGCCGGTGTGTGGGTAACCCACTTGGGTCATCTGCAGAGCCGCAACCCGGATTTGCTATAATCCGCAACAAGATCCGTCTTAGGAGATGAGAATGGCAACTACGACAGTCCCGAACATTGAAACGCCCAGCACTAAGAAGTATCCCGTCCAACTGTCACCGACTGCTGTGGCAAAGGTAAAAGAGATCATGGCGCAGCAGAATCCTGTGCCCGCCGGGCTACGCGTGGGTGTGGTCGGCGGCGGCTGCTCTGGATTCTCCTACTCGATGGCTTTCGAGAATGGCGCCGGGATGATGGATAAGGTTTTCGACATCGAAGGCTTGAAGGTCTATGTCGATGCGACCTCGATTATGTATCTGCAGGGCTGCCTCGTCGACTATGTCGAGAGCCTGGAAGGCGCTGGTTTCAAGTTCGAGAACCCGAACGTGAAGAGCACCTGCGGCTGCGGATCGTCGTTCAGCGTGTAACTTAGTTTTTGGAGATTGAAAAAGCCTCGTCATCTCGACGGGGCTTTTTGCTTCTAGTGAGGCGTCGTATCGGGCGGCATCGAAGGCGTCATCTGATTCTGCCCACCAGAACCGCTGGGCGACTGAGAACCGCCGAAGCTCGATCCTCCAAAAGACGATCCTCCGGGCGAAGATCCTCCGGGCGAAGATCCTCCAAATGAGGATCCAGGCTGCTGGGTTCCTTGCTGTGCAACCTGACCCTGTCCGGCGAATCCGAGTGGAGGTTTGGTGCTGTAGGGCTGAGTGATAAGGCCACCGCGATCCATCGTGGGATCGTAGATGAAGCGCCAATCCTTGTAGTGATCCTTGTCGTCAAAGCGATGGATCGATTGCTTTGGGCTCAAGCTCGCCACACCGAGGATTCCGCCCCCTCCAAAGGTGCTGGAGGCGCCGGTCGTCGACGTGCCAAATCCGCCAGGGGAAGATCCGAAACTAGAAGAACTGCCGCTCGAAGAAGAAGATCCCGTCGTCTGAACGTTGCTGTTGTTCGACGAGTCGGTTGTGCCGGAGGCAGTAGTCGAACCCGCGCCGCCAGCGGTTGTTCCTTCGGCTGATGAATCGCCAGTGCCAGCGTTTGTGCCACCAGTCGGAGCGGAATTGTTCGAGCCGGCCGAGTTGTTCGCAGACGACTGTCCGAATGACGATTGCCCGAAGCCCGACGAAGACTGTCCAAAGCCCGATGAGGATTGTCCAAAGCCAGAGGACTGTCCGAAGCCAGAGGACTGCCCGAAGCCGGAACTGGCCGTGCCGGTTGTACCACCGGTGGTGCCGCCCGCACCACCGGTGGTGCCGCCTGCGCCCGGAGAGCCGAGCTGGTTGCCGCCCATCTGCACGTCGCCGTAATGAAGCAGTCGCCACTCGCCTTTGGCGGTCATCGGATCTTTGTACTTCTGCCGCAGAAAGCGAATGTTGTTCGTATTCAGGAGCTGGTCAATCGTGGTGGGATAGGCTCCAAACTTCTTGTAGTACTTCTTCACAGCGCGCGAATACTGGACGCCGCGATGAATCATTTCATTCTCGCGCTCGCGCTTGAGTTCTCCGGTAACCGCAGGGCCCAGCGCCAACGCGCCAATCACCAAGAAGACGACGAGGAGCAGTATCACCAGGTAGAGATAGCCTGCTTCGGACGATGCTTTGCGGCGATGGCGAAATGGACCAAAGAGCATGACTATCCCTGCGAAAGCGGAATGGACTGCGTGTTGTTGCTGAGCACGTCCTGAATTTCGATCGAAGTCGGATTGATGCGCAGAATCTTGTAGCGGCGATTGACGATCTCGCCTTCGGCCGCGACAAACACGTCGTCCCCGTTCGAGAGAAATGCCTTGCGCACCGGACTGCCCGAGTTATTCGCGAATCCGAAGTAGCGAAGGTTGATGGGCGGCGGGGGTGGTATCGGCGGTGGTCCGGGCGGGACGGCCGGCTCTGGCTTCTTGGTTTTGAGGCCCGGCGCGATTGGCGTAGGTATTATTGGCTCTGCCTGGTCCTGGAAAATGTTACGCCCGGTTCCTGCGTATTCCGTATTCTCGGCCAGTTCCAATTGTTCCAGCTTCAGACGAGGATCGAGGCTCGGAGTGGGAGGTCCAGCAGTTTTTCCGTTCTTCTTCTCGGAAGTTTTGAGGTGGCCTCGATGCTGTGTCGCCGCGGCATACTTGTTGGCAGCCGCGGGGTTGGTGGCGGTGGGAGCGAGCGGAGGCGCAGCCGAGGTGGAGCCGGCGCTCGTCCAGATCATGCGCGCGAACATCAGCAGAGCCAGAGCGAATAGAGCCGATACGCCAATCACGACTTTGCGGTTGTGGCTGCCGAGCTTCACTTACGCTTGACCTCGCACATAGGCTTCCAGCTTCACAGAAAGGTTTACTCCACCACCTTGCTGTTCACCCAGCCCAACACCGTCGACGATAAAAAACATTTTGCTGCGCTCGAGCGCATTGATGAACTTGATGGTGTCCACATAGCTGCCACTCAAGGTCGCTTCGATGTTCATCATCTGAACGTTAGGCAACTCGGTTTCCGATAACTCGTATTTTGCGCCACCAATGCGAACCCGGTCCGCGGCCGCAAGTCTTCCAAGTTCCGCGTAAACCGCGGAGGGCTCGCTCGCCAGACGGTCTTTGTAAAAATCATCAATCTGCGTGCGCGCCTGTTCCACGCGGCCCTGAACCGCCGTGGGTGGAATTACGACTTTCATGCGGTTCTGTACCTGAGTGCGTGTCGAATCGAACTCCTGCTGCTGAGCCTGTCCGGAGCGAGAGCTGAAATAGAGGGTGGCGGCTGCAGCGAGCAAACAGATTCCGGCGAGGACGCCCAGAGCGATCTGGAAACGGCGGCGGTTTTCGCGGATGTTGCTCATCACTGCGCACCTCCCGCTTTGGCTTCCATGGCAGCACCGGTTTCAGAATTCTGCGGCAGATATTGGGCGGTGATCTGGAATTTCAAAGTTTCTGGGCCGTTGGTCCCCGGCTGTATGGTCTCGCTTACCAGTTGCGCGTCGCGGAATGAGTGAGATTGCTCCATCTTCCGAACCAGTTCCAGACCGCGTTCTCGAGACTGACCGACAACATCCATTTTCAACAGGACATCGCCATCTTCGATTTGCGGCTGAATGGCGACGACGTGCAACTGCGGCGGCATCAGCTTCTCAAGCTCGCTGAAGATGTGCGTCCACGACACCGATTTCCTCTGAATCAAGTCATTCAGAAATGTGGAGCGTTCATGGACGTCGTTGTTCTGTGGTTGCCGGAGTATTGCCAGATCGTCCGCTTGCTGTTGATCTAACTTCTGCAAGGTTGCATTTTCGCGACCGATATCGCGATTGAACATGCGGTATCGGTTCCACGAAGCGAACGTTGTGTAAGAAAGAACAATAGCCAGCAGAGCGAGTGCCCCGAGCGCACCTCCCCACCGCAGATAAAACTGCCGCGCATCTTCGTAGGGCTGGGTCGCGAGATTGATGTTAAGTCGCATATCGGGCCGGTTAGCTAGCGAGCGCTCCTACCACTCCCGCCATCATCGATCCCGGAGTAGCCGTCGAGCCGAGAGTGGCGGAAACGAGATTGCGGACAGGAACGCCAGTCTGCGATTGCAGCGATTCTCCCGCTTCCTCAGCATCCATGGCGCCGCCGATCAGGATACTTTCCACTCGCATGTTGTACGTATCTTGAAAGAATACCAGCGATGGGTACACATCTTCTACCAACTGTGCGCTGCTGGGAATGTTCCCATTCGTGTTTTCCAGGGTACGCACGAGTAATAAGTCATCTTCCGCAACGATGGCGAAAGTTGTTGTAAGGGCATCGATCTTGATGACGAGCGTCGGTTCCGGAGAGGTCACGTTTCCCAGACAGGCAAGCATGGAGGGCAAAACGACGCCGGGAGCAAGCCCACAGCTGCGAAATACTTCTTCGTACTCAGCGAGAACCGTGTCGAGTGCGGAAGCAGCGATTACTCGGACCCCAGTATTGGTCTTCCGTACCTCATACGAGATCGCGGCATGATCCACGTCGAAAGGCACGGCCTTTTTCAGGCGAAAGCGAACTACCGCGTCCGCCTCGTTCCTCTTTTCCGGTAGTGATTCGAAATCGAGCAGAGCCACGCGAACAGCGCTGTCGGGAAGAATCGCGACGACATCGCGACTGCGTCCACCTACGACACTGATGGCGTCATTGATTCCTTGCTGCACGGAGGCAGCGTCCTTCAGATTCGATTCCGTGAGACTGGGCGCCAGCGCTCCCGTGGGCAGCGTGCGGACGGTAGAAGTCTCAATCGCACTGCTGCCGTCTGCGGCGCGGGCAGCGATGATACGCAGCGGCGTCAACTCGCACGCGATACGCGGCCCCAGATTACTTGTTTTTGCCATGGTTACTCTGATCGTCTCTGTAAATTCTTACGGCTATCTCGTCGTCTCGATGAAAGTCACCTTGTTGATTTCCTTCAAGGTGGTTTCGCCTGACTTCACCTTCTGCAATGCAGATTCGCGCAGGAAGTGCATACCCTCTTCTTTTGCGGCGCGACGGATTTCCGAACTGGGTTTCTTTGCGAGAATCATCTCGCGAACGCGATCGCTCAAATCGAGCAGTTCGTGAATCGCTGTACGGCCGCGGAACCCCGTTCCGGAGCACTCGATACACCCCTCCCCATCGGAGAAGAGGAATGATCCCCACTCGCGCGGATCCAAGCCGCTGGCTTCGAGCACTTCCGTGGGATAACGAACCTGCTTCTTGCACTGCTCGCAGATCAGGCGAACCAGTCGCTGGGCGAGAATGCAATTCAAAGCGGAAACAAAGTTGTACGGCTCGACTCCCATGTTCAGAAAGCGCCCGATGACGTCGACGACGTTATTAGCGTGCACCGTGGTGAAAACCAGGTGGCCGGTCAGCGCGGATTGAATCGCAATCTGCGCCGTCTCGGTGTCGCGGATTTCGCCCACCATGATCTTGTCTGGGTCATGCCGCAGGATCGAGCGAAGGCCGCGGGCAAACGTTAGGCCCTTTTTCTCGTTTACTGGAATCTGGGTTACGCCGCGAATCTGATACTCGACCGGATCTTCAATGGTGATGATCTTGTCTTCGTCGGTCTTGATCTCGTTGAGAGCCGCGTAAAGCGTAGTGGTTTTGCCGCTACCCGTTGGTCCAGTTACCAGCACCATGCCGTAGGGCTCGGCGATATAGCGCCGGAACTTGCGGATGTCATCATCACTGAAGCCGACCACGTCGAGAGTGAGCTTGTGAAACTTTTCGCTCATCGACTCTTTGTCGAGGACACGAAGCACCGCATCTTCGCCATTGATCGACGGCATGATGGAGACGCGAAAGTCGATGGATCGCCCGTTGTAACGCACGCGAAAACGGCCGTCCTGCGGCACGCGGCGCTCGGCAATATCGAGCTCCGACATGACCTTGATACGCGAGATGATGGTGGAGTGATGTTCCTTCGCAATCGGCGACATCGCCGGCTGCAATACGCCGTCGATGCGGTACTTAATGACAACCGAATCGTCACGAGTTTCGATGTGGATATCACTGGCACGCCGTTGCAGGGCGGTAAAGATGGTCGTGTCAACGAGGCGGATGATCGGACTGATATCGCTCTCAGCGGTCAGCCGTTCGATCGAGATAGTTTCGTCGCCGTTTTCGTCGCCTTCGCGTACCAGGTCGAGAGTGAACGCCTGAGTAGCTTCTTCCAGTACGCGCTGCGACTGCTCGGTCTTCTTGAGAATATCGCTGATCTGCGACAACGTTGCGACGCAGGTGTGGATGCGCTTCCCGAGCAGAATGCTGATTTCGTCGATGCTCATCAGCTGGCTGGGATCGGAGATCGCGATCCATAGACGGCCATCGCGCTCTTCCAGCGGCACAAAGTTGTACCGGAACATCAGGTCAACGGGAATTTTGCGAAACAGTTCCGGCTGAAGGTGCGCTTCGCGCAAATCGATGAAATCACATCGGTACCGGCGAGCGAGTTCGCGCGCGCGGGGTTCTTCTTCACGTGTAGCAACAGTGGACGAGAAGACCTCCGTCGGAAGAGGGACGCCATTCCCATTCACAAAAAGCGGTTTGTTGTCTGCAGATGCCATTTACTTCTAATTCTTTCGTGTTCCAGTCGGAACCTAAACCTTTCAACTAATGAATGCTTGCTCCCAAAGTGAAGATGGGCAGATAAAGCGATAACAGTACGAAGGCGACGATCACGCCCATCACAATGAGGATTGCCGGTTCGATCAACGACATGGCCGCGGTGAGTGCCGTCTGTACATCTTCTTCGTAAAACTCTGCGACTGAGTTCAGCATGGCGGGAAGCGCTCCCGTCGATTCGCCGACTTCGATCATTTCGACCGAAAGCTCAGGAAATCGTTTCGTTTCTTCCAGGCTGCTTGACAGAGGCCGGCCTTCGCGGACTTTATGCGATGCATCCAGGATCGAATCCGCCAGCGAGCGGCTTTGCATCGATGCACCGGCTGTTTCGAGCGAGGGAACCAGTGGTAGGCCGCCGGAAAGCAGTGTCCCCAGCATTCGACAGAAAACGGCGACCTGATACTTCTGCCAGATTCCACCCAGCACCGGCGTTCGCATCCGAGCACGATCGAGAATGAGAGAGCCACTATCGGAGTTTTTCCAGCGCCAGAAACCAGCGACAGCAAGCACTACGATGACGGCAGCGACCGGCGCGAGCTTTTGTAAGTTCTGCCCGACAGCAAGCATGAATAACGTGAGAGCGGGAAGCTGTTTTTCCGTGCTGATCGTTGCATAAAGCTCGCCGAATTTCGGAACAACGTAGGTCATCAGGAAGACGAGCATGCACGTGACCAGGACAGAGAGTAGAGCTGGGTATACCAGCGAAGCTTTCAGCTTCTTCCTAAAGGTCATCGCCATGCGCTGAAAATTGATATAGCGGCCTAGAACTTCTTCGAGGTTGCCGCTCTTCTCGCCAGCGAGCAGGGTAGTGGGATAGATCTTCGGGAATGCACCCTGTGCAGCAAAGGCATCGGACAGCAACTCACCGCCCTTCACGCGGTCGCGCACATTCTCCAGCAGGGTCTGGAATTGCTTATTCCGCTGGCGTTTGATGAGCAGATCAAGCGCATTCACAATCGGCAACCCGGCGCGGATCAGCGTCAGAAACTGCGAGTTGAAAATTACGAAGGTGTCGAGCTTAACCTTGCGTCGGGTCGCTAGACGCAATCCGCTACTCACCAACCCGCGTGGCTTGATGGAATAGACGAGGAATCCCTGTTGCGAAAACCGGTCTCGAACATCGCTGGCCGAGAAGCCGGATTCCACCTGTTCGAGGACCCGTCCCCGCTCATCCGCCATTTTGATCGTAAATTCAGCCATGCAACTTTGTTTGCAGCACGTTCAGTGTATCACTGCAATGTACCTGATTCGGGTTTCCAGAGATACCTGTAACCCATTCGTAACATTAAACTTAATCCCCTAAATCCTGAGCGTCCACGACTTCGACTCCGGGCGGGGGTGAGAAGCGGAAACGTTGTTCATTCACATTCACGTTCTCGCGCTGATCGCGAAACTGAAACTCCGTCACAGAACCGTCTACTTCATCGATCGTCATTCGCGCGATGCGGTGATCGGGTGTAATTTCCAGAAGAATTTGTGAGATTCGATCCTGCATCTGACGCGGGATGCCGCGCAGCACAATATTTCCAGCACTGCTCGCCGGAACGTCGGGAGCGATGCTGAGTCCGTTGAGCTCTTTATCCAGCTTGGTTTTCCCAAGCAGAAATCGTAATGGCGAACGCAGGTCGTCGATTTTAGTCACCGGAGCCTTCTGCACTCTCGATTCGCCAGGTACATAGAACCATGCGACTTTCCCGTCGCTGATGAACAGCTTCTCTCGCGGAGAAGCGTACTCCCACCGCATTTTCCCAGGCTTCTTCAACCACAGCGTTCCTGATTCTTGCCGTTGCATACCTGCGCCGCGGTAGCTTTCAGTGAATTGCGTTTGCAATGACTGCAGGTCGTTGTAGTGACGATCGACTGCGTCGGCAATCTGCCGGGCATTTCCGGCCTGAGCGTGTGCCATGGGCGCCGCCCCAGCCAGCAGGAGCAGTAAAAGCACTAAGGAACAAGACTTCGTCATTGCTCTATTCTGACACTTTCGGCCCGTGGACGATGCAATCGGGACTACTTTTCGGGAATCACGTTCCTGGATTTCCAGCCCGGAGACGCCCCCTTGTTTATGAACGGCAGAGCGTCGGGATCTTGCACCTGAATTTTTCCGTCAGCCAATAGTTGGTAGGGCTTTCCGGCGGGATCGAGAGGAACGCCACGTAGCAGCCCAGCCGCAATGAGATCAGAGAAACTGGCGGGATAGCTACCGGTCTGTGAGCGATATTGCTCGGCCAGTCTTTCCAGTTCGGTGACATCATCATCGGCCTTCATAGACTGCAAATGTTCTAGCGCGTTACGGCGTATTTGCTCGTTCGCCGCTGTTTCGTAAAGGGAACTCCACAGTAGGCGCGAAGTTTCCAGATCTCCGCCTCGGCTGGCGTAAGCGGCGGCGAGTACTTTCAGAGCTGGATTGCTATTCGGTAGCTGTGCGCCTTGTGCAAACGTCCTTGATGCCCCAAGGTAGTCGTGCAGCTTCCACGCCTGCAAAAAACCAAGGTCGTAGTAAAGGCGCCAGTCATTTGGATTACGCTCGATCCCACGCTTCACCAGTTCAACGGCTTTGTCTGGTTGACCAGCTCCTTGTGGAGGAGGCTCCTCGAGGAAAATGGCTCCGAAGCGATAGGCGATAATCAGCTTTGGATCGAGCGTGGTGGTTATGTCGAGCAACGGATAAAGGAGGTCATATTCCTCCGCACTCCGCGCGTGATGACTGCCGAAATACTGTACGGCTCGGGTCCAATAGATGTCCGCGAGCAGTCCGGTGTACCCCAGGCTCATTCGCTTCAGCGCCGAAGGCGAGCTGATGTAGAGCGTGTCGCGGATCAAGCCAGGACCGCGGACGTCATCGATCTTGCGCAGAAACAACAGCGAGCACCCAAAGCAAACGATGATGGCGATCGCCAGTGCGACCGTCGCTTTGGCATCGCTGAAAGACTTCATTTCATGTTCCTGCGCTGGAAGATGAGAGCAGCAGCGGCGACCATGGCGGCGGAATAAAGCAGGGCATAACCTGTGTTCAGCGCAATTAGATTCGCGCTGATACTTTCTCCGTGCGCAACCGACGAGGCTGTATTCAGAGCGGAAAAGTTAGGTACAAGATAGGCGGCCGCGGTCGCGAATACCTTGACGGCGCCGGCAGAGCTGTTCGCAAGGCCGCGTAGATCTTCGCTGAAGTTCCCAATCACGAAAAAGCAAAATGCCATTACCGCTGACTCGATCGGCGTCGAAAACGACGAAAACAGCATGGTGAACGACGTCACCATGATGAATTGCAGAAGGATGAAGTAAATTGCTGCCAGAACATACAGGTCCGCGCGCTGAAAGCCGCGTGCCACGTATAAAAGCGCTGCGAAAAGACCCGCAGCCATGAAGAACGTATTTACCGCCAGCGTGCCTACAAGCCCAAAATACTTGCCAAGAACGAATTGCCAGCGCTGAACCGGACGCGTGAGCACGGTGTAAACGGTGCGCTTGTCGATCTCCTTGGAGACAAGCCCAATTCCGATGAAGATGGCGATCAATACTCCAAAAATGGAGATCGCGGTCAGCCCAAGATTCACCAACAGTTCGCGCTCCACACCGATGGTGATCTGGCCCAGTAGCAGGGAAGCGCCAATCATGAGGAACGCGAAGATGATCAGGTTGTACAAAACGCGATCCCGAACAGCTTCGCGAAATGTGTTCGCGGCGATGTAAGCGATGCGCATTAGTTGGTATCTCCCGAAGACTGTGAAAGCTTGCTAAGAAAATAATCTTCCAGGGTTGTTCTTACCGGAGTGAGCGAGATAATGCGAGCCTTGCTGATGCGCAAGGCGTCGATCACCCGATCTACCGCGGACTCATCGACGACGGCACGAATCATCTCTCCAGCCGCGTGCGGATTCCCGCCGAGCGCCTGGATCGCAGGAATTGCCGCGCCACCTTCCCAGATCACTTCAACCTTGCCGCGCACGTTCGCGGTCAGTTCAGCAACTGCTCCTACTCCGCGTAGTTGTCCGTTGGCAACGATCGCCACGCGATCGCACAGTGCTTCTGCGTCGGAGAGGATATGAGTCGAGAAGAATACTGTCTTGCCCTCTTCTTTGAGAGACGCGATCAAGTCACGAACTTCACGGCGCCCAATCGGATCGAGCCCGGACATCGGCTCGTCCAGAAACACGAGCTTGGGATCGTGCAGAATGGCTTGGGCGATTCCTACGCGTTGCAACATCCCCTTGGAGAACTTACGCAATTGCGTGTTCACGGCGTCTTTTGCAAGGCCAACTCGGTCGAGGACCGAGTTGATTCGCTGCCTGCGCTCTCCCGAAGGCACACCGGAGAGCTGTGCGTAGTAGTTCAACAATTCCGTCGCCGTGAGATAGTCGTAGAAATATGGCTGTTCGGGAAGAAATCCGATCTGCGCCCGAATCGCGGGGTCCTGAATCGTGCCGCCTAGAATTGTTGCGGATCCGGATGTGGGTTTCACCAGCCCCATCAAAAGCCGGAGGGTCGTGGTTTTGCCGGCGCCATTGGGGCCCAGATAGCCAAAGATCTCACCCTCGCGAATAGCAAGCGTCAGCGGCTTCAGTGCTTGTTTTGGATGCTTCCGCCAGAATCCGGTTAAGTAAGTCTTTTCGAGCGCTGCCGTATGTATGGCGTCCAAGGACGGTCGTTTCCCTCCGAGTCGGACAAATTATAAAGAGTTAGTTGCGATTCTCGATATTACTTTGGAAGTGTCACGCATGGCGCGCGGATGCGAAGTGCAGGCAGTTGAAGTGCCTGGTCTAAAAACGATCACTTCATGGGCTGGCACAGGTGTATCTATAGTAACGGTCTAATCCCGTTAGTGGTTGAATGCGGCCTGTCGCCAGTGATAATTGCTAGTTCTCCGACAAGGAAGCAGCTCTCGTCTAATTCATCTATGACAAGGACCTCCCGACTCCGCAGTGTCTCTGGCAAAACTGGTGACGCAGGATGCTAGCGGGTAACTCCTGGGATTGGCTGATCTATCCGTCGATCTACCGCTTGGAATGGTGCCTCCTGGCTGGCGTGGGCGCGGCCGTAGTAGCGGTGCCGCGGCGCTTTCGGCTGTTTCGACCGGTGATTCGCGGATTCGACCGGCTGGCTGCGAATCGACGCGCTGCAATTCTGGCCGTGATTATGGCTGTCATGCTGGGGAGGGCTGCCCTGCTTCCCATTCTTCCGATACCCCGTCCAGGGATTCACGACGAGTTCGCATTTCTTCTGACTACAGACACGTTCTTACATGGCCGGCTGACGAACCCAACCAATCCAATGTGGGTGCACTTTGAAATGTTTCACACATTCCATGTACCCACATATCAGTCACAGTATCCAGTTGGCTATCCCGTCGTTATGGCAGCGGCATGGAAGTTATTTGGGAATCCATGGTGGGGCGTCTTTGTCACAACGGCGCTAATGTGCGGTGCTTTGGTGTGGATGCTTCAAGCTTGGCTTCCACCGCGCTGGGCGCTGCTGGGGGGACTGTTCGCCGTAATTCGTGTCGGACTATTCAGTTACTGGATGAATAGCTACTTTGGCGGATCGCTGGCGGGACTGGGCGGATGCCTGTTTTTCGGTGCTTTGCCCCGAATAGTGCCCGGCGTCGGCAGGAAGAACGCCGGCCAATCTTCCCCCGCGCTGTATTCCTTACTTTGTGCAATTGGACTTGTAATGCTGGCGAACACGCGACCGTTTGAGGGACTGCTCGTTACGGTGCCTGGAATTGTAGTGATTCTCTACTTCCTGCTGACACAAAGGAAAGATCCGAAAGCGGTGGCGCGGGTGCTACTGCCAGCCTTGTTGGTTCTGGCGATCTCGTTCGCGGCGTTGTTGCTTTACCAGAAGGCGGTCACAGGATATGCGTTGAAGTCGCCATACAGTATCGTCTTGGAGCAGTATCGGATTACCCGTCCGCTGTTCTTTGAATCGCTGCTAACTCCTCACCATTACCGTTTTCCCGAATTTCGCCATTTCTATGTTCATTTCGAGCCGATGTATCGAAATGATATGGCTACTCCTTGGGGCTTCTTACAAGTGGCGCGCGACCGGCTGGAAATGTATTGGAAATTCTTCGTTGGCCCGATTCTTACTCTTCCTTTGTTGATGTGCATTAGCCGCCTCAGGGTCAAGCGGCTGCGACTAGTCTGGTTCTCCGCGGGCGTGCTGATGGTTGGTCTATTCGTAGAGTCGTTCCTGAACGATCATTATTGCGCGCCGGCGTACCCTCTTTTCATGTTGCTGATTCTCGAAGGATTGCGAAAACTGCAGACCATAAGAATCGGTCCCGTTAGACTGGGCGAGCGTTTGGTCTTCATTCTGCCAGTCCTATGCATCTTGATGGCTTCGATCCGCGTTGTCGCATTCGACGAACAACATGAGGAAATTCTGACGCACTGGCCGCCGAACTGGGCATTTAGCACGCAGAGGCTGCCAGATCGCGATCGGGTTGCGGACTTAGTCGAGCAATCTCCCGACCAAGCGCTGATCATCGTGCGCTACAGATTCGCGTTTCATAATTTCCATGAAGAATGGGTTAACAATGGGGCGGACTTGGAACACGCGAAGGTCTTGTGGGCTAGAAGCATGTCGGAGAAGGAAAACTGCGAACTCGTGCAGTATTATGCCAATCGCAAATTCTGGGTGGTCGACAATTGGGGTAGCGTTGCCAAGCTGACTCCCGAAAGCGCTGCGCAAATCTGTGATCCAGAAAATACGATTTACGAAACCAACCTCCCGATAGAACAGTACCTCGGGGGCGAATCCACTCGGCCAAAAACGCGCTCATTCTTGAAAGCGGGACGAACCTATTGATGTACGTAATCGGATCTGGTCCGGCGGGAGTCTCGTGTGCCAAGGCGCTGCTGCAACAGGGTGCGCGGGTAACGATGCTTGATGCCGGTGTTCGCCTCGATGCGAAACGTGCTTCTCTCCTCGATCAGTTGAAGCACACCGATCACGAAAAGTGGAGTCCCGAAAGACTGGAGTTTCTCAAGAAAGGAATGGCGGCTGAAGTCGGTGGAATTCCCCTGAAGCTGGCATATGGGTCCGGATTCCCATACGAAGATCCCGGACGCGATATGGCCATGGATAGCTCGGGTGTAGGGGTTCTGCCTTCGCTCGCGCGTGGAGGGCTCAGCAATGTGTGGGGCGCTGCCGTGCTTCCATTCCGTGCTCAAGACATTGCAAACTGGCCCATCCAGGCGCAGGATCTGGCGCCGCATTATCAGGCAGTACTCCGGTTCATGCCGCTATCGGGACAAAAGGACGCGCTTGCAGATCTATTCCCGCTGTATAGCGACACTCCGAACAAGTTGAACATGAGCCGGCAGGCGGAAAGACTGCTTTCTGACCTTGATGCAAGCAGAGAAGGACTGGCGAAACAACATATCCACTTTGGAAATTCTCGTCTCGCATTCGCGACCACGCGAGAGGGTTTTCCTTGTATCTATTGTGGCCAATGCATGTACGGTTGCCCGTACGAGTTGCCTTATAACAGCGCGCACACCCTGCAAGAGTTGATGCTGGATCCGCAGTTCCAATACATCGGCGGGATCGTGGTGGATTCTCTTCGCGAAACGGGGGATGGGGTCCAGATCAGTGGCCATGAACTGAACGGCAATGTAGTGCGACGCTTTGAAGCTGAGCGTGTCTTTGTAGGAGGAGGTGTGATTCCCACCACGAAGCTCCTGCTGCAATCGATGGAACTCTACGACACGGCTGTGACTCTCAAAGACTCCCAGTATTTTCTTCTTCCGTTCATTCGGTTTGCGGGAATCTCTGGAGTGTCGAACGAACAGCTTCACACGTTGTCGCAGTTATTCCTGGAAGTGCTCGATCCCACATTGTCGAATCGCGGAATTCACATACAGGTTTACAGCTACAACGAACTTTATCGGACAGCCATCAAGGACGTTACTGGTCCGCTCTTCTCGTTACTGCAGCCATTTGCCAATCTCATAATCAGCAGACTGTTAGTACTGCAAGGCTATTTGCCGTCTGAGCTTTCATCTGAGATCGAATTTCGGCTCGGACTGCGTAAGAATCGCACGGAGATTCGCCTTCGCCCACTCTTAAATCGTGAAACGCGCGGAGTTTTGAAGCAGGTCGTTGCGAAGCTGAATGCCAATCACCGATTCCTGAAAGGAGTGATACTGAAGCCGGCAGTTCGCCTGGGCCAACCGGGACGTGGCTATCACGTAGGCGGAAGCCTGCCAATGTCGAAGACGCCGGGTCCCCTTCAGTGCGACGTCCTTGGGCGTCCTACCGGTTTTCGGTGCGTCCACGCAATCGACGCAACTGTTTTCCCAGACATTCCGGCGACGACGATAACTTTTAGCGTAATGGCGAATGCTCACCGGATTGGCACCGAAGCGGCCCAAATATGAGTGAGAAGATTTGCGCGATCACTGGCGCGAATGGATACGTTGGAAGCGTCGTCGCTCGCCGTTTCGCAAACCACGGATGGAAGGTGTTTGCGCTAACTCGCGGCGACAACACCGGATCATATCCGCAGATTCCGTTCTCTCTCGGTTCCACGCTTGAGCCGAAACTCTTTGCGGCAAACGGAATCACGACGCTGATCCACTGTGCGTACGATTTCCGCCCGGTTGACTGGTCATCGATTCGAACAACGAATGTTGAGGGATCCACGCGCCTCTTGCAATCAGCTAAACAGGGAGGGGTTCGCAAGATCATTTTCATCTCGAGCATCAGCGCGTTTAGTGGATGTGTCTCCCTGTACGGAAGAGCGAAGCTCGAAATAGAAGCTCTGGTTGCCAGGTTAGGCGGTGCGATTGTCCGTCCGGGACTGATCTACGGCAATGCAGTCTCAGGAGGAATGTTCGGCGCATTGCGCAGCCAGGTCTTATCTAAGAAGGTCATTCCCTTACTTGGATCCGGTGAATATCCCCAGTACCTGTTGCACGAAGACGATCTTTGTCTCCTGCTTGAGTCCATCGCCGAAGATAAATTGAGTGTTACTGAAGAACCGCTGGTTGCCGCGTGTAGTCGTCCATGGCCGCTCAGAACACTGTTGCTCTATCTTGCGCAGCGGGAACATAAGCAAATCAGATTCATACGCATTCCTTGGCGACTGGCATGGGCATCGATCAAATCTCTGGAAGCTCTGGGACTCCATCCCAAATTCCGAAGCGACAGCATCTTTAGTCTGGTACATCAGGATCCCTTACCAGCGTTCGCGACCGAGGCAAAAGTCGGCTTCACTTTTCGTTCACTTGCCTAGCAACCGCTATCGGCAAAGACAATTTTCGTGAAGTTCAGCGCGCATTCGATCGCTGCCGGATACCAAAGATGCTGAGCAGAAAGCTGGAGAGGACTACGTGAATTCCGATTGCAAACGAAACCACCGCCGGCGCTACCAATCGCAATACCACCGAGACATTTAATTGTCCGAAGTGCGACAGACTCCACATTCGGACTGCGGCAATAGAAAATCCGAGTCCGGCAGCGATCAGGAATCCGCCGACGACAAGGCCTGCCTCCAATGAGAAATAGGACAAGAAGCGATCCATTTTCGGATCAGGCGGAAGCAGTTTTTCGCGAATCGCAATGATTTTCGCGAACACACCAAAAGTGCTTGCTTGTACGCCAATGATCACCAGCATCAAGGCATACATCATTGTGTGAACGTCAAGGCTGACGCTACCGATCGTTCTCCTGCCTCCAGCGAGCCACAGAGTTCCCGCAAGTCCAAGCAGGATCAGCAGAATTCCTGGATAAACGAAAAGCCAGCGCGGACTGTACAGCAGCAGGAATCGCAGGTGTCGCCATCCATCCCGCCACGTCCTCAAGTGGGGAGCGCGGCTGCGGCCATCAGGAGAGAGAGTGGTTGGAACTTCTTCAATCTTCATCTGCAACAGCACGGCCTTGACCACCATTTCGCTCGCGAACTCCATTCCCAGCGAACGAAGGCCCATACGGTTATAGGCATCTCTTGTGAACGCGCGCATCCCACAATGAAAGTCGCCACAAGGGGCCTGGAAAAAAAGCCTGCCAACGAAAGATAGTACCGGGTTTCCCAGGTATCTGTGCAGGAAGGGCATTGCTCCGGGTTGGATTCCACCCATGAAGCGGTTCCCCATGACTAAATCCGCGCCGCCCTCGAGCTGCGCGATGAATCGTGGAATGTGGCGGAAATCGTAGCTATCGTCCGCATCCGCCATTACGACGTACTCTCCGATAGAACGCTCGATCCCCCCTATAAGAGCCGCACCGTACCCCTTTTCGCTTACCTCGATGACGCGCGCCCCGACAGACTCGGCAATCAGTTGCGAACCGTCGCTGCTGCCGTTGTCGGCAACAACAATCTCGAAGCTCACATTCATCTCTTTCAGCGTGGCCTTCGCCTTTTGAATACAGGCCTCGAGCGTTTCTGCCTCGTTCAAACACGGCATGACGATCGAGACCATCGTGGTTGCCCGTTCAGAACGAGGAACCTCGATGGTGCCGCCGGTAGCTACTGATTGCATGATGCCCAGAGTATCCCGAATGGTGCCACTGTGAGAAACGACAAGAGGACGCATCAAGAAGTGAACTAACGTAATCAAGTCCGGTTCTCTCTTTTGCATTGCGGACCGGGTATAGCCAAGTAAGAATCAAACAAACTACGATGCATTCAAATAACCGAGCTGCACCACGGCTCTTTCGTCAAATTACACAGTCGCTGCTGCTCATGGTGATTCTGGCCCTCGGGCTCAGGATCGGCGGAATGTTAATTCTGCGAACCTATAACTTCCCAACGGCCCGAAGCCCGTTTGCGACAACGCCGACGGAGTTCAGCTTCGGATTTGAAACCGGGAGCATCGCTGCATCTCTCGCCCGGGGGCAGGGGTTTAGTTCTCCTTTTGGTCATCCAACAGGGCCTACCGCCTGGATCGCACCGATTTATCCGGCATTATTGGCGGCTTTGTTCAAAATCTTCGGCGTCTACAGTAAGGGAGCCGCCGTCGCTATTCTTTCTTTGAACTCCCTTTTCTCGGCGCTGGTCTGCATTCCCATCGTCCTAATTGGCAGACGTACGTTCGGAAACACCGTAGGTCTTCTAAGCGGATGGATTTGGGCCCTGGTGCCTGTTTACATGAGGTGGCCCATTGTTTGGGTTTGGGACACGAGCTTATCCGCTCTGCTGATGGCGTTGATTTTCCTGTGGACGCTGAAGCTCGTGGAGAGTACTTCGCAAAAGCTTTGGATCGTTTATGGTCTGCTATGGGGAATCGCGGCACTTACAAATCCGGCCCTGCTCAGCATTTTGCCTTTTTCCCTCCTTTGGTTCGCCGTGCGAAGGCACCGTGCTCATCAACCCTGGGTGAGGCCCGCGGTGATCGTGCTGACCGCCTTCATTGTTTGCACTGCGCCATGGATGGTTCGCAATGCTGTCGTGCTAGGGAAGTCGGTGTTCATCCGCGATAATTTCTGGTTCGAATTTCACCTCGGCAACTATCACCTGAGCAATGCGATGGGTTGGGGAGGCAAGCACCCAACGCTGAATCATATTCAACTGGATCTTTACCGTTCCCTGGGAGAGGTCAAGTACATTGAGCACTTTCGGGCTGAAAGCCTGGAGTTCGTCAGGAACTCTCCCCGCGAGTTCGCTCAGTTGACGCTCAGGCGAATCACCGCGTTTTGGAATGGCGGGTTTTTCGCATACACCTACCCGGAGTGGTGGGAGCTGCCAGCCTACGTCATTGTCTCTTGCCTAAGCGTTTTGGGCTTGCTCCTCGCGCTGGGTAATCGAATGAACGGTGCATTCCTCTTTGCCGTTGTTCTATTGTGTTATCCCATCGTTTATTACTTCACATACCCCGGAGGCCGATATCGGTATCCGATAGAGCCAGAGATGGTCTTGTTGTCGAGCTACTTTCTATGTGAACTTGTGAGGAATTTTCGGAGACGCTTCTCTAAAGCTCCAACCTACGTCGAAGCACCTGCGGTAAATGCGTCTGCGCTGGTGTGAAACGTTAATTCCTGGCGCGTGAGCATGCACCTGAGTGCGGCGACTTTTGGTCGCATACGCTATTAGAGCTGGCGGTTCCGAGATGTCTAGCTAGTTGTTCAGCGTTGTTAAAGCTATGCAGCCAGCTGCGTCGACAGCTGAATCCTGACCGGTCGGAAACTTAACACGAATCACGTGGTCTTCGACTGCACAGAAGCTGCGAACGCCAGTTCTGTCCCATACATCGGCGAACGTAGATGCCACGTAGCTCTGTGTATCTCCAGATGCCCCGGTCGAAACCTGGAACTCATAGCCGCTCTTTGGAACCGTTGTGGCATCGGCTACGACCCAATCGATTAAGCAGGCAGAGGTTGAGCTACCGGCGCTGCCAGCGCAGCCGCCGCTATTGGGAGGCCCCAATTTGCCGAGCGTGTCTGCATAGCCTATTTGGAATGTTTGGAAATAAGTAATCTGCGCCGTCGAGATGGTACGGATGCCACTTGCCGCCGAGGCCTCATTAGCCGAGATGCGGGCGCGTAACAAGCTCGGGATCGCGATAGCCGCAATGATTAGGATGATCGCAACCACAATCAGCAGTTCGATCAGGGTGAAACCGCTCTGTTTTCGCACCTCAAGCTCCGTTACCATGTACATGCTTTTGCACCTGTAGTACCACTCCGAATGCAGTACTCATGCCAGCTAAGTCGTTTATTGTTAACAGGTAAATCGCTGGGGCGCGTTGCTCCGGGATCGACAGAAGTCGAAACTGACAATTAGTGTCAGTTACAGATAGACAAAAAATCAGTCTGAGCGTGGGCTTCGTCTGGCAAGAGTTGTTTTGGGCGTTGGGAGGCGATCCGAAGGTCGTGTCTTTGGGGACTCATTGCGTTTGGCAGGGCTTATTTAGGCGAGGGGAAATGAAACGGGGAGCAAGTTTCCTTGCTCCCCTCGGCTCGTACCCTCCCCCAGGTACTTCGCCAAACTGACTTTCTTTCAATTAGTTGTTGAGTGCAGGCAGCGCAATGCAGGTTGCTGCATCTGCAACAGAAGCGTCCTGAGCAGTCGGAATGTTCACGTGAACCACGTTGTCTTCCGTCGCGCAGAAGGTACGCAGACCGGTACGATTCCACGTTAACGCATACGCGCTGGCTTCAAAGCCAGAAGCTGGCACTGGAGCCTGAACGGCAAAGACGTATCCGCTCTTCGGGGTTGTGGTGCTCGAGGCAGCCGACAGGACGGCGTCGATCAAGCAGGCACTGGTAGACGAAGGCGCGGTGCAACCGGCAGTCGGCGTTCCAAGCTTGGCAAGCGTATCGGCGTAGCCGGTACCATTGTAGGTCGTGAAATAGGTGACTTCCGCGGTCGAGATCGTGCGGATGCCGGCAGCTGCGGACGATTCATTGGCGGACATACGGGCGCGCAGCAAGTTGGGAATGGCAATCGCTGCGATGATCAGGATGATCGCCACAACGATCAGAAGTTCGATTAACGAGAAACCTTTTTGTTTACGCATGTGCTCCTCTGGACTGTCTCTTGGCCTCAGCCACAGACCAATTTAGGGCACGTCAGGGACCAGAATGCGAAAGAGGCCAAGTTGCCAAAGAACGACTTGGAGTTACAAATTGTAACTGCCAAATGTTGGTGGCTCCGAGTGATTCAGCAAGATACGTTCAATTATGACACTTTCTGTCAGACAGAGTTGTCACGAAGTGGCATGTGCGGTCAAAAAAAGAAGGGAGCAAGTTTCCTTGCTCCCCCCTGGCTTGTACCCTCCCCCAGGTACTTCGCCAAACTGACTTTCTTTCAATTAGTTGTTCAGAGCAGGCAGCCCGATGCAGGTTGCTGCGTCGGCAACAGACGAGTCCTGAGCGGTCGGAATGCGGACGTGAACCACGTTGTCTTCTGTCGCGCAGAAGGTACGCAGACCGGTACGATTCCACGTTAACGCATACGCGCTGGCTTCAAAGCCAGAAGCTGGCACTGGAGCCTGAACGGCAAAGACGTATCCGCTCTTCGGGGTTGTGGTGCTCGAGGCAGCCGACAGGACGGCGTCGATCAAGCAGGCACTGGTAGACGAAGGCGCGGTGCAACCGGCAGTCGGCGTTCCAAGCTTGGCAAGCGTATCGGCGTAGCCGGTACCATTGTAGGTCGTGAAATAGGTGACTTCCGCGGTCGAGATCGTGCGGATGCCGGCAGCTGCGGACGATTCATTGGCGGACATACGGGCGCGCAGCAAGTTGGGAATGGCAATCGCTGCGATGATCAGGATGATCGCCACAACGATCAGAAGTTCGATTAACGAGAAACCTTTTTGTTTACGCATGTGCTCCTCTGGAGTGTTTCTTGGCTCTCTAGCCACGGCTTGGTTATTTGCACTCAGCAGACCAAAACAGCCCAACTACCAGATCTCTTCGGTCTTTCTGTAGAAATCCTTTGATTGCACACAGTTACAGACCGCAATGCTCTCTCGCCGTCCTCTTCTGAAACGGGAATTCGAATGCCGAAAGCGGTAATCTGACGTTTTGTGTCACTACTGAACAACTGAATTTGTCAAACTCAACCCCTCTTGTACCGATCACCTCGGGCGCCTGTGGGGTAAGTCTTTTTGGAAGTTATCTGCGACCTAAGTAGAACAATTGCAGACGCCTGGGACGGGAACGAGAAAAAGCAGAGAAATTGCATTACTCAGGAGATTTTAGCAGCTCAGGTAGTCCCGATTCATCTTTAGACCGTTTAAATTTCCTAGAACGGTAACCGCGATGTTTTCCGTCGTGAAGCAAGCTTGAGCGAGTTGCATCACGTCCTCTGCGGTAACCCCCTCAACCCGGTCGATAATCTCGTCCATGGAGTAGAACCGGTCGAAGTACATCTCCTGGCGGGCAAGGTTCGACATCCTCGCGGTGGAAGACTCAAGGCTCAGCATCAGATTGCCCTTTAGCTGATCTTTACTACGGCGCAGCTCGTCCTGCGTAATGGCTTCTTGCTTCAGCCGCCGGAATTCCGCCACCACCGACTGAACCACCTTCGTCGCCGACTCGCGTGAAGTACCTGCGTAGATCGATAGGCAGCCAGTATCGCGAAATGGATTCAGCTCGCTATAAATCGCGTAGGCGAGGCCTTGGCGCTCCCGAACGCTCTGGAACAAACGGGAACTCATCCCGCCACCAAGCAGCGTATTCAAGATGTAAGAAGCAAATCTCTTTTCATGCCCGATGGAAAGCGAAGGGACGCCGATACACAACTGCACCTGCTCCAGCGCCTTCTTATTTCGCATGATGATGCGCGACTGCGTTTTCGGCGCCGCCTGATGGAAGCCATTCGGACCGCTGGCTAGCGGCAAGAAACGCTGAGCCACCAACTCGACCACGCGATCGTGGTTCATGTTCCCGGCAACCGCCAGAATCATATTGTTGGGGATAAAGAATCGGCGGTAATAGTCAAACAGCATTGGCTGTTCGAAGCGCCGGACTGTCTCCTTGGTGCCGAGGATCGGTTTTCCGAGCGGGTGATCTTTCCAGAAATTCTGGGTGAAGATCTCATGCACAAGATAGTCGGGACTATCTTCATCCATCTTGATCTCTTCGAGGATGACGCCGCGCTCGCGCGCCAACTCTTTCTGATCAAAAGTCGGATGAAGTACCAGGTCGCTCAAAATATCCCAGGCTACTGGAAGATGCTCATCTAGAACTTTAACGTCGAAGCAGACGCACTCCTTGGCGGTGAACGCGTCCATGTTGCCGCCGATGGAATCGACTTCGCGTGCGATCTGTTCGGCCGGACGGGTCTGCGTGCCCTTAAACAGCATGTGCTCGACGAAATGCGAGATGCCGTTGGCTTCGGCGGTCTCGTGCCGCGAACCGGTCTTGATCCAGATTCCGAGAGAAACAGAACGAATGTGACGCATTTCCTCGGTGAGGATCGTCAAACCGTTAGGTAAGACTTGGCGGCGAATATTGCGTAAACCTTCCATAACCTGCTGGCCTGCCGCGACGAAGGGAACTCCCTCTGAGATCGACACCGCGGTATTGTGCGGCAAACGGTCCGACTGGGTCGTGTCTAGCTTAAATTGTTGCATACTGTACGCAGTTCTATCGCGGAGAGTTAAACAGCCGTTCTGAAAAAGTGTCTCGAGCCGGGCTCTTTGTGCTCGTGTAATTCGTAGCTGCCTGTTTGATGCATGACCATCGACTCAAAATTCGAACTATTAGGCCTTAATTTTCAAGAGCTTACGGAGATTGTCGCGAAAAGCGGGCAGCCGCCCTATCGCGGCCGACAGTTGGGTGAGGCCATTTATCGTCAGCGAGAGGCAGAGCTGCAGGCGATCTCGACGCTTCCTGCCGAGTTCCGAGCTCAGCTTGCACAGGGTTACCGCATCGGGCTGCCCTCCATCAATAAGCGTTTTCAATCCGTCGACGGCACAGTCCGGTATTTGATCGGCCTTGCCGATGGCGAAAGCGTTGAGACGGTGTGGATGCCCGAAGGTGATGGCGGCGAAGCGGGCGACGGATCCGAAGCCGGCGACGAGGAGAGCACTAGCGGCTCCAAGTGGAGTCGAGCCACCATTTGCATATCCAGCCAGGTCGGTTGCGCGGTGAACTGCCAGTTCTGTTTGACCGCCAAGCTGGGTGTCAGGCGCAACCTGACGGCAGGCGAGATCGTTGGCCAGGTACTCGCAGTTCTTACAGATCAAAAAGTTGAAGTCGAGCAGCGGCGCATCAACCTGGTCTTTATGGGGATGGGCGAGCCCTTCCTCAACTACGACAACTTCATGAAAGCTGCGCGTCTGCTGGTCGAAGAAGTTGGAATACCGGAGCCCCGGATGACGGTTTCCACCGCGGGCATCGTCCCTCGTATCGAAGACTTCGCAAAAGAACCGGTTCGTCCCAAACTGGCGATCTCGCTCAACGCTCCTAACGACGCGGTTCGTGAGGAAGTGATGCCCCTCAATCGTAAATGGGATCTCAAGAAACTCCTCGACGCGGCGCGCTCTTTCCCGCTTCGTCCGCGTGAGCGGCTGACTTTCGAATATGTCCTGCTCAGTGGCGTTAACGATTCAGCAGCAAACGCGCAGGAAGTCGTGAAGTTGCTGCGAGGGCTACGCGCCAAAGTGAACTTGATTGCTCTAAATCCCGGGCCGGATCTCCCCTACGGAACTCCGTCCGAAGCAGCGGTTGCCGCGTTTCAGCGTGTGTTGATGGAAGGCGGCGTCCCCGCGTTTATTCGGCGCCCTCGCGGGCGAGATATCTACGCGGCCTGCGGTCAGCTAAAGCGAACCGAGGAGTTGGTCACGATCGGGAAATAGTCTTGGGGTGCCCCACACATCCTTGTTCTTTGGATGTGTGGGATCTTTTCTGGATGTGTGAGACAAAGCGCTCGCCAATTACTCCTTCAACTTCAACTTGCTCTTGTTTTCTTCCAGAAAACCGCGCAGGTTCTCGGCTTGATCCAGCAGGCGGATCCATTGTTCGTAGTAGAGCGTGACCGGAAAGCGGCCCAGTCCGTAGACGCTCACGCCGCCCTTTTCGCCAACCCGAAATTCCAGGCTGCCACCGCGCTTGCCGCCTTTCTTTTCCAGTTCAGCAAGTTTCGCTTTCAGTTCTTCGTAACTCGGTTCTGACATCGTTTTTTGTCCTTATGTTTAGCTCGCATCATTGTAGCAATCACAACTGCTCCCGCGCCGACGACACCCTGAGCCGGGGTTGTGCTGGGTGGGATTCCACTTCCTCAATTGCCATTTGCATCCCGCTGCATTTCAAATGGGTTGGTGCCGATCACACTCCGCGACGTCCGCGACGGTGAGTTCCAGTTGCTTTGGCAGCTTGACCAGCAGTGTTTCCCGCAAGGCATCGCATACACCCAGCGCGAGCTGAAGCACTATATGGAAGCGCCGGGGACGTTCACCATCATCGCCGAAGCCAATACAAACCATTTGCCGGATATTGCCGGCTTTCTTGTCGGGCAGCGGCACAAGCGCGGTCTTGGACATGTCGTGACCATCGACGTGAATCCCGAATTTCGACGTGAGGGCGTCGGCACACTAATGATGGAAGCTGCCGAGCAGCGCCTTCGATCGGAAGGATGCCATTCCATTTTTCTGGAAACCGCCGTCGACAACGAAACCGCAATTTCCTTCTACAAACGCCTGGGATATGCGGTTCTCCGAACTCTCCCCGGCTATTACATGCGCGATTTAGACGCCTTCCTGATGGGCAAGAGCCTGCTCGACTCAGCGCCCAAGCGGCGCACGAAAACCACGCCATAATCCATTGCCTCTTTGCTGCTGGACGAACCACATTCTCTTACCGCATGCTTGATCGACATGCCTCGCACCCACACTCGAGATGCGGCACAGCTGGTGATCGCCGTCGATACTGGCGGCACCTTCACCGATTGCGTGTGGATGGAAAACGGACGCGTGCAAATGCTGAAGGTGTTCTCCACACCTGATGACGCATCACGGGCGATTTCCGAAGCCGTGCACAAAATACTGAAGCCTAGATCGAAGTTGCGTCTGCTCCACGGCACCACTGTCGGCACCAATGCGTTATTGCAGCGCAAGGGAGCGCGCATTGCATTCGTAACCACCGCCGGCTTCGAAGACACCATCGAGATCGGACGGCAGGCACGCCCGAAACTCTACGACCTGTTTTTCGACAAGATTGAGCCGCTGGTCCCCTCTGAGCTGCGTTTTGGAGTGCGCGAGCGCACCGGACCGCAAGGGGAGATTCTTACTCCCACAAATATAGGTGAACTTTCCCGTCTCGCTGAGCGACTCTCTGCCTCGCGACCGGAGGCGATTGCCATCTCGTTACTGTTCTCGTTTGCTAACCCTGCCAGCGAGCGACACGTAGCCGACGCGCTGAAAAGCCTGCGTGTACCCCTTTCGATCTCTCATCAGCTGCTGCCCGAATTTCGCGAATACGAGCGCGCCAGCACTATCACCGTGAATGCCTATCTCCAGCCGCTCATGGAGAAATACTTGCGCTCACTTGAGCGCAGCCTGCAATCGAAGTTGAAGACGAGCATCTTCGTCATGCAGTCTTCCGGAGGAATCACCGTGCTCGAATCGGCTGCGCGCGAGCCAGTTCGAACCGTGCTCTCCGGCCCAGCGGGAGGTGTCGTTGGGGCTTCTGCCATGGGGCGGCGGAGTGGATACGACCGCATCATCTCCTTCGATATGGGTGGGACGTCCACCGACGTCGCGTTGGTCGATGGCGAGATCCGCGCCACCAATGAAGCCGAGGTTGCCGGGCTTCCGGTGCGTGTACCCATGCTCGATATCCACACGGTTGGCGCCGGCGGTGGCTCCATCGCGCGTTTCGACGCTGGTGGCGCGCTCCGCGTTGGACCCGAATCCGCGGGCGCTGCGCCTGGTCCGATCTGCTATGGACGAGGCGAGCTGCCGACGGTTACAGATGCGAACCTCTTATTAGGTCGATTGCGCCCGGAGGCATTTCTTGGCGGCCAGTTTCAACTCGATCTCGCGCGCACTCGATCTATCGTTGCCAACTGGTTGCGCGGGCACAAATCCAATCTCTCTGTCGAAGAGTTTGCGGCCGGCGTTTTGCGCGTTGTGAACGCCACCATGGAGAAAGCAATCCGCGTTGTGTCTGTCGAACGCGGTCACGATCCGCGTGACTTCACCCTCGTCGCGTTCGGCGGTGCCGGGGGACTGCACGCCTGCGAACTCGCTTCGGCGCTTGGCATCCCACGCGTCATCGTCCCGGCCTATCCGGGCGCTCTGTCGGCATTTGGCATTCTTGTGAGTGACGTGATTAAGGACTACTCGCGCACTGTTCTTGAAGTTGTCGCTTCACCCGCAGGGCAAACGACAGCGCAGCTGCCCAAGCCCTTTGTCGATGAGATCGAACTGCAATTCCGCGCCTTGCGCGAACAAGCCGAGCGTGACTTCGCCTCTGAAGGCTGGTCGGGCAAACTAGAAATCATGACTACTGCCGATGTTCGTTATCGTAGCCAGGGTTTCGAGTTGAACATTCCCTGGGGACGTAATCTTCCTTCGCTGTTCGCGTCCGAGCACAAACGTCGCTATGGGTATGCGGATGGATCTCGCGCGATAGAAATTGTTACGCTCCGTCTGCGAGCCCGTTTGAAGTCGAAGATGTCCGCTCGTCTCGCCCAACGTAAGAAGTCCAACCTGCCAGTGCAAAACGCCAAAATCTGGCTCGATGGTAAGCCTTCAGTCAGCAAGATCTACGATCGCGAGTCTCTCACCGTGAATCGCTGGTATCGCGGTCCAGCCGTCATCACCGAATACAGCGCAACCACCGTGGTTCCCGCAGGCATGAGGTTCGCGCTAACTGCTCAATCGAACTTGGTCATCGAGACGGACAAAAACACTAAGGGCGCCCCAAAGCGGAGCGCCCGTTCATGAAGTGGGCTGACGATTACGCTACGTCTTCGCGGTCCTTACGATCGGCCTCGGCAGTTTTGTCCCCTTTCAGTTTGTCAGCCGTTTCGCGGACCGCTTCTTTGGTTTTTCCCCAGGCTTCCTGGACCTTTCCCTCCGCCTGTTTTGCTGTCCCCTCGGATTGAGCGTTTCGATCGCCAGTCCATTCGCCGACCTGGCGTTCTACTCTTCCTCCAGCGTCTTTCGCCTTACCCCTGATTTCGTCTGCGTTGACGCCGGCGTCGTGTCCGTGCTCGCCTTTTAACTTGTCAGCCGCATCACGAACTGCATCCTTTGCTTTGCCCCAGGCGTTCTGAGCTTTGCCTTCGACCTGCTTTGCGGCGCCTTCGGTCTGGGCATCTTTGTCGCCAGTCCACTCGCCGACCTGACGTTCCACTCGTCCTGCAACGTCTTTCGCCTTACCCTTGATTTCGTCTTTATCCATCAGTTCCTCCAACACGCAAAAACTACTTTCTCTCCGAAGCACGAATCGTGTCCGCGAGTTGCATCCGCAACTTAGGCACGGTTTTCGCTTGTCACTATTTGGAAGATAAGTGCCAGCACTGCCAGAACGAGCAAGATGTGAATAAAGCCGCCCAGCGTATAGCTACTCACCACGCCTACTAGCCAAAGCACTAGCAGGACAATGAAGAGCGTCCAAAGCATCGCCCACCCCTGAATCAAATTTGTAGCTGTTAGCTTGCTCAGTGAGGTGCGATATTCAAGGAGAACGTTGCTAACATTCGAGAGCGTCTCCACGATTCCAACTGTCGGACAGAGATGCCCGCGCAGGTCACTGCAAATGACAAGAGCGTTATGAAAATAGCCATCCAGGGCGAACCAGGCTCGTTCAGCGACGAAGCCGCTCGCACCTTCGTTGCCGGTTGCCGCATCGTCCCCTGCAGTGTTTCTGCCGAGGTATTCGACGCGGTCACCTCGGGCAAAGCCGACGCAGCCATGATCCCGATCGAGAACTCACTCGCTGGTTCCGTAGCCGAGCACTACGACCTTCTGCTTTCCCGCGATGTATTCATCGTTCGTGAATTTCGCCTGCGCATTCGTCATAACCTGATTGCCGCGCCCGGAGTGAAGCTGGGTGACATCAAACGCGTGCTCTCGCACCCAGTAGCGCTCGACCAGTGCCGTGACTTTTTTCGCAAACATTCGAAGATTGTGTCAGTCCCTTTCTATGACACTGCCGGCAGTGTGAAACATGTCGTGTCTGAGAAATTGCGTGATTCTGCGGCAATCGCCAGCAAGCAGGCGGCCCACGAATACGGCGCAAGGATTTTGCAGAAAAGTCTGGAAGACGATAAAAACAATTTCACCCGATTCTTTTTGATCCAACGTCGCCGGCGAGTTCACAAATCGGCGAACAAAACCTCCGTCGCATTTTCCCTCCGCAACTCGCCCGGTGCGCTCTTCAAAGCCCTCAGCGTGTTTGCCCTGCGGGACCTGAATCTATCCAAGATCGAGTCGCGACCCCGCCGTGGCAGTCCCTGGGAGTATGTCTTCTACGTTGACTTTCTCACCGGCGAAGACGAGCCCGCACGCCTCGCCCTGCGGCACTTAGCCGAGATATCGGAGTTCGTCAAAGTTCTTGGTGTCTACCCGGCAGCCAGTTAGTTTTTTTCACACGTTTTTCGCGCAACGCATGACACGCCTGCGGAATCAGTATGGGCCGGGGTGCTGAAATAGTGAGTACGGCGCATCGGGCGGGATGCGCAGTTGCGAAGAACAGTGAGAGGTAGTTTCCCGCTTCGTCGACCCGGCCGCTTAATGCACTTGAGCTTGATCGGCTTCCGCCAAAGTCTAAAATCCGATGGCGAAAGACCAGCCTACTCGCTTTAGCTGCCTTTCGGCGTTGCCGATGGTCCAAGTGGGGGGTACAATGCCCACTCCCTGCAAGTTAGGCTTGCCTGGGCGTTCTATTCAGGGCCAGTTGAGTTGTTTTTTAGACCACCAGGATTCAGGCAAAATCATAGGAAAGTAACGAACTTAGGCCTATTTCGACAGCTGAGCCTGCATCTTTTGGTGACCGACATCATCAATATGCTTGAGTCTGATACACTCAAGGGAGAAATATGGCTAATACTACGCGCAATACTGAGCGCAAAGAGCCGGAAGAAAGACAAGACCGGAGCTATCCCGTACTGCCGGTCAGGGATACGGTACTGTTCCCACATGCCGTCCTGCCCTTGACGGTGGGCCGCGAAAGTTCGGTCCAACTTATCAATTCCTTAGGCGAAGATAAGACCATCGTGGTGGTGGCCCAGCGCGAGGCCCGGGTGGATTCACCCCAGCCGCTGGATCTATTCACGATCGGAACTCTGGCAGTCGTGCACAAGGTCGTGAAGATGCCGAACCAGAGCCTGTTCGTGTTCGCCGAGGGTCTGGATCGCGTTCATGTGCAGGAGTACACGCAACTGGCGCCGTACATGACGGCGAAGGTCTCGACGATTGGCGAGATTACTCCTCCCAAGACCGCCGAAGAGGAAGCCCTTCAGCGAAACGTTCTGACATTGTTCCAGCAGATCGTTTCCGGATCGCCCACTCTTTCCGACGAACTGGCCACCGTGGCTATGAACATCGAAGAGTCCGGCCGCCTCGTCGACTTCATCGCCTCCTCGCTTCCAACGCTTTCGACCAAGGATAAGCAGGAAGTACTGGAGACGGCAGACGTTCGTATCCGCCTGGAAAAGATCAACCAGCACCTCGCCAAGGAGCTGGAAGTTCAACAGCTGCGTAACAAGATTCAGTCTGAAGTGCAGGACAAGGTTCAGCAGACGCAGCGCGAGTTTTATCTGCGCGAGCAGATGAAAGCAATTCAGAAGGAACTCGGCGAGCAGGACGAAGGTCAGCGCGACGTCGACGACCTGAAGCAGAAGGTCGAACAGGCCGGGATGCCTGAGGACGTGAAGAAAGAGGCGATGAAAGAACTCACTCGTCTCCAGCGCATGTCTCCGATGGCCGCCGATTACGGCGTGACCCGCAACTACATCGAGTGGCTCGCGGTTCTGCCGTGGGCGAAATCTTCCGGCGGGGAAGTCGACATTCCGAAGGCGAAAGTGATCCTCGACGAAGATCACTGGGATCTCCAGAAGGTGAAGGACCGCATTCTCGATTACCTGAGCGTGCGTCGCCTGAAGCCGAACATGAAGGGTCCCATACTTTGCTTCGTCGGACCTCCGGGCGTCGGCAAAACTTCGCTAGGCAAGTCGATCGCGCGATCGCTCGGACGCAAGTTCGTGCGCATCTCGCTGGGCGGCATGCACGACGAAGCCGAAATTCGCGGACATCGTCGCACTTACATCGGCGCACTGCCCGGACAGATCATCCAGGGTGTTCGTCGTGCGGAGACCAACGACCCGGTCTTCATGCTCGACGAAGTCGACAAGGTGGGACGCGATTGGCGCGGCGATCCGGGATCAGCGCTTCTTGAAACGCTCGATCCGGAGCAGAACTCGACGTTCCGCGACAACTACCTCGATGTGCCGTTCGATCTGTCGAAGGTGCTGTTCATTACCACGGCGAACATGCTCGACACGATCAGCGAACCGCTGCGTGACCGCATGGAGATCATCGAACTGCAGGGCTACACCGAGGACGACAAGGTCCACATTGCCGAGCGGTACCTGGTCCCGCGGCAGATTGACGAGAACGGCGTCACCGCAGACCAGATCGAATTTCCGGAGGAAGCGATTCGCTTCATCATCCGGCACTACACACGCGAAGCAGGCGTTCGCAACCTCGAACGTCTGATCGGAACGGTATGCCGCAAGCAGGTACGCCGCATCGCGGAAGGCACTACGGAGAAACTCATTGTGACTCCGGAAGTCATCCAGCGTCGCGACTTCCTGGGCGGAATTAAAATCCGCACCGACAGCGAAATTGCTGAGCGGACGAAGCGGCCCGGCGTAGTGGTCGGTCTGGCCTGGACGCCATCCGGCGGTGACATTCTGTTCGTCGAAGCCACCAAGATGAAGGGCAAAGGCGCACTGAGCATCACCGGACAGATTCAGGACGTGATGCGGGAGTCCATGCAGGCGGCTCTGAGTTGGGTGCGCTCGAACGCACAGCGGCTCGGGATCGACGAGGATTTCTTCGCCAATCACGACATCCACATCCACGTGCCTGCGGGAGCGATCCCCAAGGACGGTCCGTCGGCTGGCGTGACCATCGCTACGGCGCTGGTCTCGTTGCTCACCGGCAGGCAGCTTCGACCGCTGCTGGCGATGACCGGTGAAATCACGTTGAGCGGCAATGTTCTGCCGATCGGCGGCGTAAAGGAAAAATTCCTCGCCGCGAAACGCGCAGGCGTGCACGACGTGATCTTCCCGGCGGAAAACAAGACTAACGTGGAAGAGGATCTGATGCCCGAGCAGATCGAAGGTGTGAACATTCACTATGTCTCCACCATCGAGGAAGTGCTCGAGATCGCTCTGCCTTCAACACCTGCCGAAGCGAAGAGAGATGCCGAGGAGCGCGAGCACGTGCTCACCGGCGCATAAACGCATCGCGATACGAACGATTTACAAGGCTGCCTTTACCGGCAGCCTTTTTTATTGAACGGGCACTTCGACAGGACTTGTTGAATCAGTTTGGCATTTGAGGTGTCATTTAGGTACTCTGAGTTCCCGAGGCCTCCGAACTCATGCTTACTCGATACTCGTTGTCCCGAGCCCACGCCGTTCTCTTCGCTGTTCTGGTTTTCTGTTTACCCGCCCTCAGTGCGGATTTCACGATGCAGGTAGCGGACAACGACTACCTGAGTACGCAGGGCTTCAATGTGATGCTCTACGACAACACGTTCCACCCGGTCTTCGTCGACGAGAAGAACACCGCCATGCAGATGATTCTCCATGGAGAACGCATCGCTACTAACGGGGATGTTCGCCTCATGCCTACCCCTGAGCAGTGGGATCTGGTCGCGCAGCTTAAGGGCCGTCACGCGGACAAGGAACACAATCGTCTCAGCGCTGACCTATCGTTTCCTACTTACAAGGTGGACTATCGCCTGGAGGTGGCCGCCGAGCCTGGCGGCGTGCGGGTGAGCGTGAACCTCGACAAGCCGCTGCCGCAAAATCTGGCGGGCCGTGCCGGATTCAACCTCGAGTTTCTGCCGTCCATTTATATGGACAAGACCTATGCTGTCGACAACCGCCAGTTCGGCGTCTTCCCACGCAGCCCGCAGGAGCAGATGCACAAGGTGCCGCCCTCGCCCGACGACCCGAAAAAGCTGTCGTATCAGGAGGAATGGGATCAGGCGAAGGGGTATACCCAACCTCTTCCTATCGTCAGCGGAAAGAGCATCACCTTTGCGCCGGAGGATGCGCTCCATCGCATCAGCATCACTTCTGAGACCGGTCCGCTGTCTCTTTACGACGGACGCAATCGAGCCCAGAACGGTTGGTTCGTGCTTCGCACCCTGATTCCTTCGGGCAAGACCGAAGGAGCAGTGGTCTGGCACATCCGCCCGAACGTGATTCCGAACTGGACGCGGCCGCCCGTGGTGGCGCACAGCCAGGCCGGCTATCCTCCTAACTTCCCGAAGGTCGCTGTCATCGAACTGGATCCGAAGTTCGACGCGCCCCAGACAGCCAAGGTTCTTCGTCTCGCGGACGACGGCTCCTACAAGCAGGTGTTCGAAGGACCCATCTCCGCCCCCACGCCGTGGCTGCGCTATACGTATGCGAAGTTCAACTTCTCCGCAGTCAAGGATCCCGGCCTGTACGCGATCGAATATGCCGGCCAGCGAACCGATCTATTTCCCATTGCTAAGGACGTCTATAACCGAACCTGGCAATCTTCTCTCGATGCCTATCTCGCCGTTGAGATGGACCACGTTTCCGTGCGCGAAGGCTATCGGTTGTGGCATGGCGTTTCGCATCTCGATGACGCCCGCCAGGCAGCGCCGAACACGCGCCATTTCGATGGAGCGTGGATGGGACCAAACACCGATTCGCCTTTCCAGCCCGGCCAGCACATCCCCGGATTGAATGTGGGCGGCTGGTATGACGCCGGCGATTACGATATCCGCGCCGAGAGCCAATACGCGGTGATCGAGGACCTCGCGCTCGCCTACAAAGAGTTCCATCTGAACTGGGATGAGCTCACGGTCGACGAGAGCGCGCGCACTGTCGAGATGCATCGGCCTGACGGTATCCCTGACGCCGTCGAGCAGGTGAAACACGGCGTGCTCGGGGTGCTCGCACAGGTCAAGTCCGTCGGTCATCCGTTTCCCGAAATCATGGAGCCGACTCTGCGCGAGTACACACATCTTGGCGACGCGGCGTCGAAGACCGATGGACGTGTCTACGATGCGAAACTCGGCGCGCACCAGGTAAAGGGTGACTACTCCGGCGTCCCGGATGATCGCTGGGCCTTTACGACCAAGGAAGCGCGCCTGCAATACGGCGCTGCCTCGGCTCTGGCCGCCGCTTCGGGGGCGCTCAAAGGCTGGGACGACCCGCTCGCCAAGGAATCGCTCGATACTGCCATCAAGCTGTGGCAGGACGAACGCGCGCATCCCACGGTCACCGAGTATCCGACAGACTGGGGTTTTCCCACGAGTTTTCAGCAGGAGATTGTTCGCAACGAGGAGTGGAAAGCCACATTGCAATTGTTGATCGCCACCAACGGCGGCGACGTTTACAAGAAGCATCTCGTCGAGCTGTTTCCCTCCATGCAAAAGCGCTTCGGCTTTAGCGGCTGGATGGCCGTGCTTGCCCTGCCCTACATGGACGCCGAGTTCAAACAGCAAGTCGAAACGGCCGTCCGAACCTACGTCGCCGAATTGGACAAGGAAATGGCAGCCACTCCGTTCGGCGTGCCCCCCAGCATGCGCAGTTGGGGCGGATCGATCGCCGTGGCCGATCTGGGTGTGCGCATGTACTTCCTGCACAAAGCATTTCCGCAGATCGTTGGCACAAACTACACGCTCCGGGCCGCCAATTACTTGCTAGGCACGCATCCGGTGTCGAGCACGTCGTATGTGTCTTCGGTCGGCACGGTGTCGAAGCTGAAGGCCTACGGCAATAATCGTTCCGACAACACATTCATTCCCGGCGGCGTGATTCCGGGTTACATCGTGATCAAACCCGACTTCCCGGAGTGTATCGATGACTTCGGCTTCCTCTGGTTTGAAGACGAATACGTGATCGACGTCGCTAGCCGGTGGGTTCTCGCAGCCAACGCAGCCAACGCGCTGGTGCAATGATGCGTGCGGCGCTTTGCCTTTGTCATCACGAGCGAAGCGAGGGATCTGCATTGAGCGGTTTAATCGGCTCGCCCCAGCCTTCTGACAAATCCAGCCACGTAGGATTCATCGACTCAATCAACGCAAGCCGTTTCGCCCGACCCCAGCCTTTGATCTGCTTTTCACGCCGAATCGCATTGTTCACGTACTTGAAGACTTCGAAGTAAACGAGGCGGCTGATGTGGTAACGCTTCGTGAATCCTTCGATCGTTCCACTCTTGTGCTCCAGTGCACGACGGAACATGTTGTCGGTGATGCCGGCGTACAGAGTCTTTGAGCGGCTGGCCATGATGTAGACCCAATACTTGTGTTCTTTTCGCAAATGCAGGTTCCTCCGCTGGCGTTGGGCTGACAAAAGAAAATGCAGATCCCTCGCTCGCTGCGCTCGCTCGTGATGACAACTGAGCTTTTGTGGATGTCCTGAAAAGGCAGCCTAGCGTAAGCATTCGCGTCTGAGCAGTGATGCACATCCGTGCTGTCAATGACGACATGTACAGAAAATGCAGATCTCTCGCTCGCTGCGCTCGCTCGTGATGACAACTGAGCTTCTGTGGTCTCCCGAAAAGGCAGCCTAGCGTAAGCATTCGCGTCTGAGCAGTGATGCACATCCGTGCTGTCAATGACGACATGTACAGAAAATGCAGATCTCTCGCTCGCTGCGCTCGCTCGTGATGACAACTGAGCTTTGTGGATATCCCGAAAAGGCAGCCTAGCGTAAGCATTCGCGTCTGACAGTGATGCACATCCGTGCTGTCTATGACGGCATGTACAGAAAATGCAGATCCCTCGCTCGCTGCGCTCGCTCGTGATGACAACTGAGCTTTTGTGGATATCCTGAAAAGGCAGCCTAGCGTAAGCATTCGCGTCTGACAGTGATGCACATCCGTGCTGTCTATGACGACACTGTGTGCGGCGAGGCGCGCCCTTTTTGTTTTGTCATCACGAGCGAAGCGAGGGATCTGCATTTATTGGGGTCCGCATTACGTCGAAGGCTCCGGCTGCTTCGCTTTGGGCAACAGGTCGATAGGCGGAGGCATCTCGGGGTATCCCGGACGTTCCTTGCGCTGCATGTGCAAGCGTCTTTCATTCTCTTCTTTGGCGGCAGCGTCGTTGTTGGCGGCGGCAGGATCTTTGCCCAGCCTTTCGAGCAGTATTTCCGCGAGGGATTTGAAGCGGGGCTCTTCCTCTTCTTCGGGCTCGGGAGGCGGCGGAGGAGGGAAGACGTCGCGCTGCTTGGCGAGATTCGAGGTCGAAAGCTGCAAGCTGTACAGAAGCAGCCAGGCGGTCTTGTGATCGATGTCGCCGGAGACGATGCCGCGCATGATCTGGTTGATCGCGACTTGAATGGATGATGTGTCTTCGGCAAGAGGGATGATCAGGCGCCCATTGCTGGCGATACTGTTCTGTTCATGAACGAAGTTATGAAAGCGGCAGTACTTTTTGTGTTGGAGTGCCGGCTGCCGGCATTGTTCGTCGTTGAACTTGAAGTGAAGACACTGTGGTGCGCCGAAGTTTTCTTTTCCGTGATTCATGATGACAATTTCCTCAAATGTTTACTCATCGATAACACCACCCCCACCCCCCTCGTAGTTGCAAATACAGCTACTTACGAGGTAGTGGGCCTGTACATCCGGCATAACAAAGGGCTTAAGGCACTTCTCCGGGAAAACAAAGGAGTTAGCGGCCGCGGAACGCCGCGGCCGGGGTGCTAGTTGGCAGTTGCTAGTTGTCAGAAGAGGCGCCTGTTTCACTGTGTTTAGTGTGTTATCTAAAAGACATGTACAATGTACTTTAAGATTGCAAATAGATAACAAATAAATCGTGCGGAATGGAGGTGGAGTGCAGGAATGGGAAGAGGAGGAGGTAAGGCATCTGGATTTAGGAACTTGGAATTTGAACCATCGAGCGCGGTATTCTGGATGGATAGAAATGATCAAGCAACCTATTCCGGCAGTTACGGCGGAGGACGTTGAGAGGATCGTCTGGCGAGACTTCGCGCCCGACGAAATCGAGACAGTAATGACTCTTCTGGGCGAATACGATGAATCGCGGCAGGAGCCGATTCGTGTGCGTCTCGCCGCACTGAAGCTTGCCGATGGAGATCTCGAAAAGCTCAGAGCCCACATTCAACTTGCATTGCGCGACTATCGAGATGCTTTAGCGGCTGCCGAATATCCGGTATACATGAAGACCGGTTTCCGTGTTGGCAAGCTTGCTGAGGATCAGAAGGCTCGCATTGTTGAAGACGACTGGCGTCAGTATGAAGAGTGGATGCGACGGTAGCGGAAAATAAATGGGTGTCGCGTAATGCGGCCACTGCCCCACTCGAGCCAACAGAGGGCTGAATGGGCCACCCACGGAATGCGGGTATGACTTCGATGGCAGGAACTAAATGAGTGGGAAGAAAAGAATAAAGCCGAAGAGCCGCCCGTGGAAGTTGGGGCGCAATGACCCTTGTAGTTGTGGGAGCGGTCTGAAGTTCAAAAAGTGTTGCCTGCCGAAAGAAATACGTCACGCCGAGCCGCCAATAATGGCGTCGAAAGATGGGAGGGTGTGGAGTGAGGCACCACCAGAATTGCGCGCCAAAGCGATGCGCGCGTTTGAAGAAAAGCAACGCAAGGAACAAGAGCGTGTTGCCCGCTTTGGTCGGATAAGGCCGCAAATTTCAACCGTGCATCAAGGGCAACGATTTGTCACGGTTCGCAACAAAATCTACTACTCAGATACATGGAAATTCTTTCCGGATTTCCTGCGCGACTACGTGCCGGAAGTTCTTGGCATTGACTGGTGCAAGACGGAAGCGGCTAAACCTGAGTCGGAACGTCACCCGATTATCACTTGGCGGGCACAGGGTGCGACGTACATGAATGCGCAACCAGCACAGCCAGATGGCAGTCGCGTCGCATTACCTTGCGGCGCCTTGGCTGCCTACAATTGTTTCGCTTACGACCTATATGTTGTGGATGATAATGGCGGCCTCGACCCAGAGTTATTGCAGCGACTAAAGAATCGTGAATTGTTTCAGGGTGCGCGGCACGAACTGTTTGCAGAGGCAACGTGCTACCGTGCTGGTTTCACAGTCGAACATGAAAACGAAAAAGATGGGAGCGCACGGCACGCTGAATTTAGAGTGCGCCACGTGGCGACCGGCCAGCTCTTGTCGGTGGAAGCCAAGAGCAGGCATCGCCACGGTGTGTTGGCCATGCCCGGCACGCCAGAAGAAAAGCCACAGTTGCGCCTAGTGCCTTTAATCAACGATGCCGTGAACAAGAAGCCGCAGCACCCGATCGTGATTTTTGTCGATACTAACCTTCCCTTTAAGTGGGCAGAAAGAGTACTGGGTCGGCAGGCAGATAACACCATATCCCGTCCGATTCAGATTCTCTTGGACAAAATCAAGAAGCAGCACAAAGACTCAGACCCCTATTGCATGATTGTTTTTAGCAATCATCCTCACTACTATGCAATCCGCGATTTAGATCCGCAGCAGCATCTGCTTTCGGTCGTGTCGCAGCAACCAAACGCCCATCTGCTGCCCCTAAGAAGCCTTCACATGGCCGCCACTTTGTATGGCAATGTTCCAGTGGGCTTCTCCACGGAAGAAGGCGACCCACCACCGCCTGCGGTGCCGGTCGTGTGGCCTAAGGTTCGCTATGACCTTAACGTGAATGGGACAGATGTTAGCGTTTTGCGGGAAGGTAAACCTGTCCCTCAGACTTTTTCGACTACCGATAAAGACCGCCCTCAAGCGCCCAGCAAATTGCACGAATTCTTAGAAGACATTGGCCTATCGCGCGTAGACGCACACATGATTTGCAGCATGATTGAAGAACAGAAACCGATTTCCAGCCTCTTCGCGTTGAAATAATCGTTATATGCAGTGGGCGGGTGGCCCAAACCTCACTGTATCCCTGATCTCTGAGGATACCGAAAAGCTCGACTCTGGGACACGAATAGAGTCTACGCAATGCCCCTGTCCTAGCGACCTCTTTTGATCCCACCCGAGCCAAAAGAGGGCGATAGGATGGGTACCCGAAGTTTAGTGGTGACGATAGGGTTCCCTCGCTGCGCTCGGGATGACAGTTCTCGCTGGCGCTCGAACTGTCTAGAAACGCGATCCCACCCGAGCCAAAAGAGGGCGATAGGATGGGTACCCGAAGTTTAGTGGTGACGATAGGGTTCCCTCGCTGCGCTCGGGATGACAGTTCTCGCTGGCGCTCGAACTGTCCAGAAACGCGACCCCACCCTTCGCCAAAAGAGGGCGATAGGATGGGGCATCCGAATTTGTGGTGACGATAGGGTTCCCTCGCTGCGCTCGGGATGACAGTTCTCGCTGGCGCTCGAACTGTTCAGAAACGGCGGATAGCGCAAGGTTCCTCGATAACGTAAGGTCCCTAGATAACGCAAGGTCCCTCGACTCCGGGCCGCGCGATCCAACGGCAGGATCGCAAGAAACACAGCGGCCAGTCGCTCGGAATGACAGACGGGCGCCCGCGACCCCACCCTTCGCCAAAAGAGGGCGATAGGATGGGGCACCCGCAACAACCCCACTCAAGCAAAGAAGGCTTGAATGGGCCACCCGATGTGTGACTGTTATCCTTATCCTATGCAGGTGCGAGTTCTCTTTTTCGGCGCGCTTCGCGATTGGAGCGGTTGTTCCACCGACTCTCTCTCTTTGCCCGAGGGTTCCACTCTCGCCGACCTGGTCTCGCACTACGAACAGAAGATCCCCAAGCTGCAGCAGTTTCTGCCTTCGATCGCGCTTTCGCTGAATCAGCAGTATGCGCAGGCCGATTCCGTGCTCCACGATCAGGATGAAGTCGCGCTTTTGCCTCCGGTAAGCGGCGGGAATTCCGATCCGGAGAGAGAGATTCCTCCCGAGCGAGGGTTCTTAACCCGCGAGCGAATCCGTACCGACGATATCGCGAGAGCCCTGCAGAAGCCCGAAGATGGCGCGGTTGTGGTCTTCGAGGGCGTGGTCCGCAACCACACGCGAGGCCGGCGAACGCTGTATCTCGAGTACGAGGCCTATGAAGCGATGGCTGAGCAGGAGCTCGAGAAGCTGGCCAATCAGGCTTGCGAGAAGTTCGCAGTTCGCGAGGTATGGATCGCGCACCGCTTGGGCCGGCTGGAAATTGGCGAGACCAGCGTTGCGATCATTGTTTGCTCGGCGCATCGCGGGGCCGCTTTCGAGGCGTGCCGCTGGACTATCGATACACTGAAGAAGACGGTGCCGATCTGGAAGAAAGAGTACTTTGAAGACGGCGCAGTTTGGGCCGATGGCGAGCCTTTTCCAGATGAGATTCGCGCGAACGCGCCGGCAAAACAGGGTTCCGGGAAACGGGAGTAGATTGAAACAGGCTCTTCCATTCACAGTCCTTGTATTCCTCCTGGTTCTGCTCTCGGCGAATCTGGCCGGAGCGCAGGACGCGCCGGTGAAGTATCCGCGTCCGCCAGTGAAGGGCTCGGCGCCGACGAACCAGCCGACGAACCAGGCGAGCACGCAACCGCCGGCCGCGAACGATCCCACGGATAATGCCAAAGATCAGAAAGAGCCTACCTATAAAGTTGACGTCAAGCTGGTGAATGTCTATGTGACCGTGCAGGATCAGCATGGCTCGCCAGTGGCCGGCCTGAGCAAGGACAACTTCAAGCTTACGGAAGATGGCATTCCACAGAACATCGCAGTGTTCGGGCGCGAGTCGGAGCTGCCGCTTTCGATTCTGCTCGCCATCGACGCCAGCCTGAGCACGAAGAAAGATATGCCGCTGGAATTGGCATCGGCGCGCAAGTTCGCGCACGACATTGTGCGTCCGACGGACAGGCTCGCGGTGTTCCAGTTTTCCGAGCGCGTGGATCAGCTGACGGGATTCACGTCTAACCTGCCGGCCATCGATGCGGGTATTGCGAGGGTTCACACGGGCGCGGCGACGGCGCTCTACGACGCGATTTTTCTCGGCTCGCACGCGCTAACCGGACGCGAAGGGCGCAAGGTGATGATCGTCGTCACCGACGGCGGCGACACCATGAGCCAGGAAGATTATCAAACCGCTCTGCGCGCGGCGCAGCAGGCGGAGACGATGGTCTATAGCATCATCATTGTGCCGATTGAGTCGAGCGCCGGACGCGATATTGGCGGCGAACACGCGCTGATACAGATCTCCAATGACACGGGCGGGAAGTATTTCTACGCCAGCGGAATCGAACAGCTCGATGACGCGTTTCACAAAGTTTCTGAAGAGCTTCGTACGCAATATTTGCTGGGATACTATCCGGTGAAGCGCTTCGCTTCGTCGGACTTCCGGCGGCTCGATGTTGACGTGAAGCAGGACAACTCTGCCGGTCCGCTGCAGGCGAGGCATCGCACGGGATATTACACGTCGAAGGAAGAGTAGCAGCAGACAGTAATTGGTAATTAGTAATTGGTAATTGGCCGATTCAGATCGATGCGATCCCGTTAGCGCCGAAAATCGTAGGAGAAGGAAGGGTTCGCTGGCCAAGTGCTAATTACTAAAAGCTGGTTCTCTGCAAGCGACTGCCGTGTAAAATGAACCACATGAGCTTCCGAGCGCCTGCCAATCATGGAAAGAAACCCAAAACTCCGCCGCCAGAGGACACTCTCGAAGAAGTAGGTTTCCTGAAGGCCCTGGGCGAGAAGCAGAAGCCGGTCACCGTCAAACTGATGGACGGCGAAACCGTGCGCGGCTGGGTTGAGTATTACGACAAGAACATGATCCGTTTGACGCGCGAAGGCGCGCCGAATCTGTTCATCTTCAAGCACGAGATCATGTACATCGCGGAAGAAGGCCAGGCACGCCGCCGCTAGCGCAATCCGAATTCGTTCCAGCCATGGAAGAGATTGCGCGCGAAGCGGGCGCGCTGCTGATGGACCGCTTCCGGCGCCGCATCGGATTCGAGTACAAAGGCGATGTCGATCTGGTCACCGAGGCGGATCGGTCGTCAGAGAAGCTGATCATGCAGCGCATCGGCGAGCGCTGGCCCGGACACGATCTGTTCGGCGAAGAAGGCACGCGCACCAACAAGGGCAGCGACTATCGCTGGTATATCGATCCGCTCGATGGGACGACGAATTTTGCCCACGGCTTTCCGGTGTTTTGCGTCTCGATGGCCATGGAGCACAAGGGCGAGCGGGTGGCGGGCGTGCTTTACGATCCAACGCGCGACGAACTGTTTGCCGCGGAAAAGGGAAGCGGCGCTTATCTGAACGGCACGCGCATGAGCGTCTCGAAGGTTAACAATCTTGGGGAAGCGTTGAGCGCGACTGGTTTTCCCAGCCACAAGCGGCACAAGAATCCCAACATTTACTTCTATCACGTGGTCACGCTGAAGACGCATGGCGTGCGGCGCGCAGGATCGGCGGCACTGGATCTAGCATCGGTGGCTGCTGGACGTCTCGACGCGTTCTGGGAATTCAATCTGAATCCATGGGACACTGCGGCTGGAGTTCTGCTCGTGCAGGAAGCAGGCGGCACGGTTACGCGGTTCGATAATTCCGCGTGGAAGCTCTCGAGCGAAGAAACGCTGGCGACGAACGGCCTGGTGCATCAGGAATTCCTCGATCTGTTCGAAGGAATTCTGTCCGGACGCGAACTCGAAGGGCTGCCAAGCCCGATGGAATACGCGCGCAGCCGCGGGTAGCTGCTAATTATTGCCGAACCTTCAAGCCGATCTGGCGTGCGTCCGAAAGCGTGCCGGCGGCGTTCCAAACTCGCGCTTGAATGCACGGTTGAATGCCTGCTCGGATTCGTATCCCACGTCTCCGGCTATTCTCGCCACGCTGTAGCTGGTCGAACTCAATATTCTTGCGCTTAGTTGTAAACGCCAACGCGCGAGGTAGGTCATGGGCGGCTCTCCGAGGTAATGCCGGAATCGGTCGGCCAGCACCGATCGCGATATGCCCACTTCATGGGCGAGGCTTGCGATGGTCCATGGATGCGCAGGGGCACGATGCAGATGTGCGAGAGCCGCACCCACGTGGGCGTCTCGCGCTCCCGCCAGCCAGCCTGTTTGTTGTTCCGGCAACTCCGCCATATAACGTCGAATGGTTTCAACGAAGAGAGCTTCAGACAGTTTTGCCAACACGACGTCGCTGCCTGCCTGACTGCAACTCGCTTCCCGGGCCGAAAAATTGATGGAATTTTCGAGCCATTGTCCCGCGGCATCGTTCCTGATGTTCACCTTGAACACCGGCGGCAATCCTGCCAGGACGGTTTTGCACAGTTCCCGTTCGCATGCCATGTAGCCGCACACGAAGCGTGTCGTGTCTCCGCCGCCACCGCCGCGAGTGAGAGCCAATCCCTGCGACAACACTTCTTTCAGTTGTTCAGCATTGTCGACGATGGAGGAGGGAGACCCATTCGAAAGAATGTGAGAGTCGCCGTGGGGAAACACCACGATATCTCCCGCCAACAATTCGACGCGATGGCCGTTGTGCTCGACTTCGGCTTGAGCACGTCCCTGGGTGAGGAGATGATAGATGATGACGTGCTTCGAACCTTTGTGCAGGAACTCGGAGACTTCGCACGAAGGCGGAGAACGAAAGCCCCATGGCGCCGTGAATTCGGCATTGAAGAAAACGGCGCCTTCCAGCTTCACCGAACTGAGAATTTCAGAGAGGGCGTCCATCAGCTTTCGATTCGGACTCCTGGCTAAGGTTTTCGGACTCCCAGGCAAGTGATCGCCATCCTAACGCGACTTGAGCAAGTTTGCCAGACGCGCGGATAAAGGCCCGCGAGATAATTTTGTCATAGTCGCATCTGTCGCGGGGATGGCCGCTGACTTAGGAGGATGTTTCATGGCTACAGCTCAGGCTTCTGTTCTCGATATGGACAAATTGAATGCTTTCATCGGTCAATTCGTGGCCGATTTCGGCGCCACGGCGCATGCCGGTATGGTCGTCATTGGAGAGAGACTAGGGCTTTATAAAGCACTGGCGCTTGGTCCGATGACGCCTGCTGAGCTGGCGGCGAAAACCAGCACTGATGAGCGCTACCTGCGGGAGTGGCTAGCATCGCAGGCTGCCGGCGGCTATATCACCTATAACGCAAAAACTGGGCACTTCAGCCTGACGGAAGAGCAGGCGTTCACCATGGCTCAGGAAGACAGCCCAGCCTATCTTCCGGGAGCATTCGAACTCGCGTTGGGAGCGCTGGCCGCGGTTCCGCGCATCGCCGAATCGTTCCGCACGGGAGCGGGCATGGGCTGGCACGAGCATGATGATGGCGTCTTCCATGGATGCGAGAAGTTCTTCCGCCCCGGCTACGCGGCGAATCTTGTTACCGCCTGGATTCCATCGCTTAACGATGTGCAGCAGAAGCTCGAGGCAGGCGCACGCGTGGCCGATGTTGGTTGCGGATTGGGAGCATCCACATTGTTGATGGCGAAGGCGTATCCCAAATCTCGGTTCTACGGGTTCGACTATCACGACAAGTCGATCGAAGCGGCACGGGAATCAGCACAGCGCGCGGGCGTTGCTGACCGTGTGACCTTCGAGGTCGCGAAGGCAAAAGAATTTCCCGGCAAAGATTACGAATTTGTCGCGGTTTTCGATTGCCTGCACGACATGGGGGATCCCGTCGGCGCTGCTGCTCACGTTCGGAAGTCTCTGGCACCAAATGGCACGTGGATGATCGTTGAACCTTTCGCTAACGACCAGTTGAAGGACAACCTGAATCCGGTGGGCCGCGTCTACTATTCCTTCTCGACGCTCCTTTGTACGCCTTGTTCACGATCCCAAGAGGTCGGAATGTGCCTGGGCGCCCAGGCCGGTGAGAGCCGTATTCGCGATGTGGTGACTACGGCCGGATTCGGCCGTTTCCGCCGCGCCACGGAAACGCCATTCAACATCGTGTACGAAGCGCGTCCGTAAATCCGCTCCCGGTGCCCCATCTGAATCCGTTGGGAATAGATGGGGCAATCCCTTCGGGAGACGCGCGCGGGGTTTCATGCTTTGCTCACCAAGGTATGGCCAAGAATTACTACCCAACGCGCGCCAGGGTCAGCGAAGGCGATGAGAAAATCTGTCCCCGCCCTTCGCAAAAGGGGTGGGCCATTCCCGGATGCCCCTAATCAGAAATCCTCTAACAACCACGCGTTAGAACTCTGTGTATTTCCCAGAAGAGCCAGGCGGCGGCCGTCAGGAGAGGGGATAGCCCACCATATTTCCGGGTTGAACCCTTTGAGTGCAACAATCACTTTGCCGTGAAGGTCGACATTCAATATCCCAGAACGCGTGCCCCAGGCGCCGCGGCCCATGAATCCACCCAACCAAATGCTCTTGCTGTCCGCAGCCCAATCCATGCCCATGGTGAGTCCATTCTTGGGAAGCGGGATCGCTTTTTCGGTGCGGTCGGCGAGATTGAATATCTGCAAAACGCGCTCATCGTACGGACCTGACTTCATGGTCGCCAGGTATTTGCCGTCGGGAGAAAGACCCCAGTTGTTCGTCGGACCATCTCCCCTCTTCTTCTTGCCTGCTAAAACTTCGGTTCCATATCCTCCGGCAGGATCGAATGTGAAGAATCTGACGTACTCAGAGTCTGGTTCAATCTGGTCGTGGATGCATAGGGTCGAGGGGAGCGTCGCACACTCGGACATCCTGATTCCGGGAGCTTCAAGGATGAACTGTGGAGGGCCTCCGGCAAGTGGAACTCGCATTAGCTTGATATTTTCGGACGGTTCGCTGGCATTGGAGCTGACTGCGTAGATCGCGCTCAGGCCGTCCGGGGTTAATCGAGGAGCGCCTGCTATATCGCTTCCACCGACCATGAGTTCGGGCTGAATTTCGTCGACGCCCTGCCTGAAAATGTGTGGAAGTCCGTCGCGCTGGGAGATGAACAAGATCGCCTTGTTGTCATTCGTCCAGGAACTCGGCCAATCGTTTCTCTCGTCCAGGGTGAAGCGACGGGGCTCACTCAAGCGTCGGCCTTGCGCCGAAATATCCGCAAGATAGATGTCTCCCTGATAGGAGCTGCGCAGCAAGACCATCCGTTTGCCGTCCGCAGCAACGCTGATAGCGGATATCAGTGCTCGGTCATTTGTAATCCGCGAGGGCACACCGAACGTACGCCCTGTACCGGAGCTGAGTTGTAGCGACCAAAGGTTGGAGTCACCGTAATTGGGTTCTGCCTCGCCCAGCGAATAAAGAAGGCGCCCTGTCTTCGTCCATCCGATCGCATCACCGAGTGCAGGATTGGAGAAAACTATTTGGCCGTGGCCGCTCGACAAATCGTAGATTTCGATTTGTTTATCCGCATGTCCAAGACCGGGTCGGGTCATCGTTCGGACATACGCAAATCGCTTTGAATCGGGTTCCCAAGCGACTGCTCCAAAACCCTCCCGACCGCCGTCAATAATTTTTTTGGGATTACTGCCATCTGCGCCGACGGCCCAGATCTGCTCGTTATCCCAGATGCCTGCCAGAAACGCTATTGTTGACCCGTCTGGTGAGACCCTTGCGGACGAGCCCTCTTGGGCGAGCTTGCGTGGAGTTCCGCCCAGGAAGGAGATCTTCCACAGGCTGGGAGGACCTTGCTTTGGGTCGTCGAACCAGGAGACGACGAGATGAACGCTATCTGGAAACCAACTCTCGGGGAGTGGCGCGAAGCCCTTCGGCAGCGGGACTGGGAAGGTTTCTCCACTGTCTACATGTCGGACATAAAAACCACTGGCGTCCGTGTAGGCCAGGTACTTGCCATCTGGAGAGATGACGCCGCTGGTCAAAGGTGTGTCACCTGGGTTTGCCGTCAACCGACGCTGGCTGAGCGCAACCCGCTGTTCTGAATTGCGTAGACCAGTCGCGTGGCGTACCCACTTTCCCAATCGGGTGGAAGAGAGGCGGCTGTGCTGTTCGAGCAAAAATCCTGACGCCACCAGTATTAGGAGTGCGGCCGCGATCGCCCGCATCGGCTTCCATCTGCGAGCTGGAGGAATAGGTCCGTGAGGCTGCATGGTGCCCGGCGGTGCTATCGGCACGACAGTTGGTTGTTGCGCAAGCCTGTCGGTTGGGCCACTATCCCATTCGACGGGGAGGATGAAGCGATATCCAAATTTGGGCAGCGTTTCTACGAACTTTGGACGCTCCGCGGAGTCTTCGAGAGCTTGCCGCACTTTTTTGACGGCAGTGTTAACGCCATGCTCGAAGTCGACGAATGTGTCCTCTGGCCAGAGGGCAGCGCGAAGTTGCTCGCGGGTGACGACTTTGCCTTCCGCCTCCAGGAGCAGGCGTAGCACCTGGAAAGGTTGTTCTTGAATCGGTACACGGATACCCGAGCGAAGTATTTCGCCGCTGGTCAGGTCGACCTGGAACCAGGCAAAACGTGCGTTCGCCCGGAACGAACCGTTTGTAGCCAACTGGAAACCCCAAGTAAGTGCTGGGAAGTGTAGCTCAGTTTCCTCGGGAAGGTCGGTTTTTCGGTTCACCTCGGCAGCTAAACGCATGTCTTCATGCGAGTAAGCAGTTCACCCCACGTTTCACCCTCCGGATATTGTGCTCACCGGCTCGCAAATGAAAGTGTGTCGCGACACGGGGTGAATCGCCAGACCGGCGAACCTTCCCAGACTGCCCCGATAAAAAAAGGAGATTCAAATGAAGAGCAGAGCCGGAATTTCACTCACCGCAAGTTCCATCATGATCGTTTTTGTTCTACTGGCCTCCAGCGTGCTGGTTATGGCTGATTCGGACTCGGGACCTGGCAACAGGACGTGTTCAAACCGCACGCTTTCCGGCGATTACGGATTCGCTCTCGAAGGAGTGATCATTGGTCCTAACATTCCATTACGGGGTGTGGTGATGCAGCATTACGACGGGAGAGGGCATATCACTCAGGTCGACCACGTTGTGGATGGCGGTAACCCTCCCGCACAGGAATGGGCGCCGGGAACGGGAACTTATACCGTCAATCCAGACTGCACTGGATCAGCTGTGATTATCAGCAGCTCGAATCCTTTCCCGCTAAACGTGCACTTTGTCGTAGTCAGTCACGGCACCGAAATTCACCAGGTGGTCGACGGAAATGCCGTCTCTACGGTGGGCCGCAAGGTCGACTGACCTCTGCTACCTGAAACACACCATCCCGGGCCCCACTCTACGGAGGGTGGGGCTGATACAGAGTCACGTGATCCATTTATTGACGCGCCGGGGGTGCTAACGTAATCACATGGAACTGGATCTGGAAAATCAGTATGCGGATCGTGCTTACACGATCCTTGCGAGCCTGGTTGTGCCGCGTCCAATCGCGCTGGTGACGACCGTCAGTCCTGAGGGCCATGTGAATGCGGCTCCGTTCAGCTTCTTCAATCTAATGGGCGCGAGTCCGCCGATCGTGGCGATTGCTCCGGGAGACCGCTCCGATGGAACGCCGAAGGATACGGCGGTCAACATTGGCCTGACTGGGGAGTTTGTGGTGAACCTAGTGGACGAAGCCATTGCCGAGGCCATGAATGAATGCGCCGCTCCGCTACCGTATGGTGCGAGTGAGCTGGCGCGGGCATGTCTGCACACCGAGGATTCGTCGGTGGTGAAAGCACCTCGGCTGGTTGAGTCGCCGGTGAGCCTGGAGTGCAGCGACGCCCAAGTGTTGATGATTGGCCAGAATCGGGTGGTGATCGGGACGATCAAGCGTGTCCACCTGCGGGACGAGCTCTTCGACGAAGAGAAGAGACGCGTGCGCAGCGAGAACCTGTTCATGATCGGACGCATGGCGGCGCCGGACTGGTATTGCCGTACACGCGATCGGTTTGAGCTGGTAAGGCCGAAGAAGTGAAAGAAGGTTCGTAAAACGCGAGGTCTCTCGACTCGGCGCGCTTCAGTATCGCGCGCCTCGCTCGAAATGACAGGCAATGATTGGGGACCTCGGCGAAATAACAGGCAATGATTGAGGGACCTTGGCGAAATGGCACTTGCTATTGCCGAAATTCACGGCGTGGACTAGGATGCGCTGCAGCTTGTGGGCCCCCATCTAACTCCTTCACCAGAAAGACAATCAAAATGAAAACAAGAACAACGCTTCTTGCGCTCGCGTTCTGTCTGTCCGTGGTCGCAGTAAGCTTCGCTGACAATCCGAATATCGGAACCTGGAAATTGAACGAAAGTAAATCCAAGATCCCAGCTGGTGCGAGCAAGAACACGACTGTGACGTATACAGCGGATGGTGACAACCTGAAGGCTGTCCTTGAGGGTGTGGACGGCAAAGGGAATCCGACTCACAGTGAATGGGTCGGCAAGTTCGATGGGAAAGACTATCCCTCGACGGGAGATTCACGGATCGATTCGCGGTCGATAACGAAAGTCGACGATCATCATTACAAGATCGCGAATAAGAAAGACGGCAAGGTGGTTACCACGGGTACGCTGGTGCTGGCGCCCGACGGCAAGTCGCGCACGCTGACCACTACAGGAACAAATGCCGAAGGTAAGAAGGCGTCGGCGACGTTCGTGTACGACAAGCAGTAGGCGTACGCATAGATGCTCCGCTTCCGCATCGCTGCGCTCAGCTTACGTCCTGCAAGAGGACGTCAGGGGAGTTGAGCGCAGTTCCTCTTTCTGGCGCAAATCGCGTTACAGACGTTTAAGATGGAGCACCCGCCGTCCGTGGGACATTTGCATCGAGGAGCCTTAATGGTGAAGTGCACTCTCCGCCTTTTTGTGTTCGGTCTGCTTTTCTTCTCCGCCGGATTTACTACGACGGCTTATGCCACCGCAACAGATCAGATCGTCGCGCGTGATGCGCAGGTGAACGGAGTCAAACTGCACTACCTGACTGCCGGGCATGGGACGCCGCTGATACTCCTGCACGGTTACGCGGAGACCTCGCGGATGTGGAGGCCGATCATTCCCTTACTGGCCGAGCGCTTTACAGTCATCGCGCCTGACCTGCCGGGCATCGGAGACTCGGATATTCCAGCCAACGGTCTCGACATGAAGAGTGCCGCGATCCGTATACACGATTTGACGAAGTCGCTCGGTGTCGAGAAGGCTGAGGTCGTAGGGCACGACATCGGGCTGATGGTCGCGTACGCATACGCCGCGCAGTTTCCGGCAGAAGTATCGAAACTCGTCCTGATGGACGCCTTTCTCCCGGGCGTGGAAGGATGGGAGGCGATTTACAACGATCCACATGTATGGCATTTCCGCTTCAACGGTCCGACTCCGGAAGCGCTGGTGAAGGGTCGCGAGCGAACGTATTTCGCGTATTTCTGGAATGATCTGGCGGCGGATAGGAATCGTTCGCTTCCGCAAGCCGATCGCGAAGCTTACATCGCGGCTTACTCGCGTCCGGGAAGGATGCACGCCGGATGGGAGTACTTCGTTTCTTTCCAGCAAGCGGCCAAGGATTTCGCGCAACTCTCTCAGACCAAGCTGACAATGCCGTTGCTTACGATCGGCGGCGACAAGTCGTTGGGCGATGCGCTCGGGCAACAAGGGAAACTGGTGGCGACCGACGTGACAGTCGTGGTGCTGAAGAATACCGGCCACTGGATTTTGGAGGAGAGTGCGAAGGAGACGACCGACGCACTGCAGAAATTCCTGTGACATTCACGCACTACGGCTTCGAGCGCGGTTCGACCATTCGTGAACACTTCCATTCGGAATAAGAGGTGTATGAGGTGGTCGAAGGCGAATTGGGATGACTCTCGATAGCGCAGTGCAAATCGCCTTGGGTAGGCTGTTATGAATCTCGAAGATTTCAAAGCATCGTTTGCGGAAGCCCAGCCGCGTGGAGGACTTTCCGCGCCGCTGGCCGCACTTTGGTGGGATGCGAAGGGCGATTGGACGCGGGCTCATACGCTGGTCGACGAGCTGGAGACCAAAGACGGGATGGCCGTGCACGCGTATCTCCACTGCAAAGAAGGCAATGCCACGAATGCCGATTACTGGTATGCACGAGCAGGATGCGAGTTTCAGCGTCAGACACTTGAGGCCGAATGGGAGGCGCTGGTGGAAGGCATTGACTGATCGAGCGATTGTCTGATGGACGCGGGACGAATATCATTCGCCGCACGATGAGAATTGCTTCTTTCTTGCTATGTATCTTGTGGGTCGTACCGCTCTATTCCCAGGCCCCAACTGCACAACCAGAGTCAAAACCTGTGGTCCCTGCGTGGTCGCAGCCGGGATCGGCCACGTACCAGCAGGTTGCACCCCCAGCCGAGTTTCATCGTCCCAGCAAGAACTTTGATACTTCAATTGGCGTCTTCGAGGGGCAGTCGGACATTGGGAGCGCCGTGGTGCCAGGGAGTGCCAGTTACGACGCTACGACGAAGCAGTACACAATCAATTCGGCGGGCTACAACGTCTGGTATACACGCGATGAGTTCCGATATTTGTGGAAGAAAATCTCGGGCGATGCTTCGCTCGCGGCCGATATTACCTTTCCCGATCCGAAGGGTTATGGGGATCGCAAGGCTGTCCTGATCATCCGCCAGGACCTGGATGATGATTCCAGAGAAGTACTGGCAGCCTTGCACGGAGAGGGCATGATCCAACTGGCGCAGCGCCCTACGAAAGGCGTTCGCGTGAAAGACACGGAGTACCGAATCGGAGGACGGGGACGACCCGGCGGGAAGAGTCCCGACGACCTGGTCACGGTAATGGCCAAGCGGATCGGCATCGAGAAACGTGGAGACGAATTCTCGCTCTACGTGAGTTTAGAAGGCGAACCGCTGCATCAATTCGGTCCACCAATCGATTTGCATATCGAGGGACCATTCTATGTAGGGATCGGTTTCTGTTCTCACCTTCCCGACAAGTCGGATACGGCAGTGTTCTCGAACGTGGTCATGGAAAACACAGCGGGACAAGTGAGGTAGAGGTTCTTGAAAAGTGCTGGTGGAAATGAGTCGCCCTCAGACAACCAACAAACGGTTGTGTGGGGCACCCGGTGTGACCGTCGCTACAGAGGAATACAATAAGGCGAAGAGGATGGGATCGTGGGCTCACTAACGGAGCGGAAAATCGAGAAGCGGAATGAAATGGTGCGGCTCAAGGGCCGCATTCTTTTTTTGACGGAAGATCCGGAGCTGATCAAGAAGCAGCTGAATGGGTGGGATCTGCCATGGGATACGAAGAATCCGGCTAATAATCCGAAGCTGCGGGATGACATCTCGACGGACGAGATCACACCGGCGCATTTGTGCTTCTACTTCGATGAGACGCTGGGCGAGATTCCGTATGCGGGGCTGAAGTGCGGCAATGATCTGCCGATCAAGCGGGGGGATGTAAAGCGCGGCGGGTTTATCGCGGCAGTGAGCGGGAAGCGTCGGGGAAAGGGATCGAGCCGCGAGCAGTCGCCGTATGCGGAGATGTCGGCGGGCATACAGTTGGTGATCGCGCAGAATATAGAGCGGATCTACAAACAGAATTGCCAGAATCTGGGTGTACTGACGTCGACGAACTTCGGGCTGATCGACAAGGTGCGCGACGGGGAAGAGATTCCGCTGAGCGAATTCACGGCGGGCGAGGATGAGATTACGAGGCAGGTGATCGAATACGGCGGGTTGTTTCCATTCAACGTCGCGCGCATGCAAAAGAAGGTATTTCTGCCGCCGATCCAAACGAAGCCGCGGCCGATGACGCTGGCGGAGAAGATCTTTGCGCGACACATGGTGAGCGCCGATGGGACGGTTGGTGTTCCGGCTGTGAAGCCTGGCGATACTGGATTCACGCGAGTTGATCTGAGGTTCTCGCATGAGTACGTCACGCCGATGGCGGCGATCTTCTACGAGCAACTGGTGGGGAAAGATGTTCCGGTGAATGATCGCGAGACGATCAAGTTCTTTCGCGATCACCTGACGTTCCTGGATGAGGTGATGTCGGAAGAGAAGCGCAAGATGGGGCTGCTGGACCTGGCCACGCAGCTGAAGTTCAAGCAGCAGGATTTTGCGAAGCAGCAGGGAATCCAATTGCATGGGGAGCTGAAGGATCGGAAGGGCTCGGAAGGAATCTGCCATTCGGTGATGCTGGAGACTTACGCTCTGCCGGGGCAGGTGAATGTTGGATCGGATTCGCATACACCGCATGTCGGCGCGATTGGGTGTGTGGCGTTCGGGATCGGCACGACCGACGTGTTCAATTCGTGGATCACGAAAGATGTCAGGGTGAAGGTGCCGGAGTCGGTGAAGGTGATCGTGCGTGGAAGAAAGCATGCGAACGTCACGGCGAAGGATTTCATCCTGAAGATATTGGCGCTGGATTACGTGCGCAGCGGTAAGGCGCTGGCGAAGGTGATCGAGTACGCGGGCGACGCGATTGAAGCGTTGAGCGTCGACGAACGTGCCACTATGACGAACATGGCGGCGGAGATTGGCGGGTTCACAGGGATTGTTGCGCCAGATCAGAAGGTGGTGGAGTTCCTGGTAGAGCGACGCGGGATGAAGCGCGCTGAAGCGGAGAATCTGATCGAGGGACTCTATAGCGATCCGCAGGCGGAGTATGCAGAGGTGATCGAATTGGACGCGGCGGAGATCACGCCGATGGTGGCCACGCCGGGGGATCCGGGGAACGGGAAGTACGTGCGCGATTTGAATACGCCGGTTCCGGTGGAGATTGCTTACGGCGGAACGTGCACAGCGGGAAAGAATGAAGATATGGATATGTATGCGCGAGTGCTGGCGGATGCGGTGAAGCATGGCAAGCGCGTGGCAGATTCAGTGAAGTTCTACATACAGTTTGGTTCGCAGGAGACGCGGGAGTATTGCGTTCGCAAGGGGTATCTCGAGATCTTCGAGAAGGCGGGCGCACGGGTGATCGAGCCGAGCTGTGGGGCGTGCATCAATGCGGGACCGGGCGTTTCGACGAGACCGGAGCAGGTGGTGATCAGTGCGCAGAATCGGAATTTTCCGGGAAGAAGTGGCCCAGGACAGATGTACCTGGCGAGTCCGCTGACGGTGGCGGCGAGTGCGGTGGCGGGGTACATCGTGGAGTATGAGCCAATCGAAGAATTGGTAATCGGGTAATTGAAAACCGCGGGAGGGCGCGCGCGTCACCAAGGTCATGATGAAGGTGCTATCGATAATCTTGATTGCCGTTGTCGCCGCCCTTTGGCTCTGGCTTAAATGGTGGCAAGTCAGGGAACTTTATACGCGGGATTTGAGCGATGGCGGAATACAGAAGCTGTTTGATGGCAATTCAAAGTAGCCCATGCCTAGGCGCGAGGTTCCTCGACTCCTGGCCGCGCGATCCGAAAACGGATCGCGAAAAACACAGCGGCCAGTCGCTCGGAATGACAGGCAGTTGTGGTGGGATAGGGATACCTCGCTGCGCTCGGTATGACAGAATCCTCGCTTCGCTCGGAATGAGAGGCGTTGTGGTGGGATCAAAGACGGGCGTTTGTGGAGGGGTAGGGATACCTCGCTGCGCTGGGTATGACAGAATCCTCGCTAACGCTCGGAATGGTGAACCGTTGGGGTGAGATTCGGGTGGGCTCGGGGCGCAGCAGGCGCTTGTGGATGGATTTTCTGATCCCGCAAATAGCGCTTTGTTAATATATGCGGTTGCAATCAATTACCCGCGCAGAACAGATCAGGAGAGAACGAGCTTATGGCTTATGTAATTGCAGAACCGTGCATCGGGACAAAGGACGCGGCGTGTGTGGATGCGTGCCCGGTGGACTGCATCCATCCGAAGAAGGATGAACCAGCATTTGCGACGTCGGAGATGCTGTATATCGATCCGGTAGAGTGCATTGACTGCGGAGCGTGCGTGCCGGTGTGCCCGGTGTCCGCGATCTTTGCGCTGGACGATCTTCCGGAGAAGTGGAAGCAGTTCACAGAGAAGAACGCAGCCTATTACGGGCGCAGCGCGTAATTGAAGTTGGAGCATGGAATTCAGGCGCGCATCCGCGAGATTGCGCGCCTTTTGTTTTCTGATGGTTAGCTGTTGAGAGACAGTGCACAGTCGCGCTTTCCAAGGCTGGGGGCGTCATTTAGAATCGAATTTTGCGCTGGGTGGTCCTCCTGAGTCTTCCCACCTGAACGCACCCGACAACGGAACGATCGATGCCGCTGAAGCAGTCCGAGGCAGTAGTGTTGCGCAGTTATCCGCTGCGCGAAGCGGACCTGCTGGTGACGTTCTTCACCCGGAACGAGGGCAAGATTCGCGGCGTGGCGAAAGCGGCTATGAAGTCGCGAAAACGCTTCGGCGGGGCGCTGGAACCGCTTACCTGTGTTCGTGTGTACTACGAAGATCGCGAAAAGCAGGAGCTGTCGCGGATTGATTCGTGCGACGTGCTGCAGTCGCCACTGACGTCGCCGGTGGATTATCCGCGAGCGGTGGCGCTGGCGCATGTAGCGGAAGTGCTAGACGAGTTGATGCTGGATCGGGAAGTAAACGATCCGATGTTCCGGCTGGCGGTGGCGGTGCTGGCGCACTTGCCGGCGGGTGCGATCTGGATGCCGGTGACGTACTTCGATCTCTGGATGGTACGGCTGGTTGGATATTTGCCGGACCTGGGATCGTGCGTGGTTTGCGGCGAGCCGCTCGACGGCGAACGTGCATTTTTCCACGCGATGGCCGATGGGCTGATGTGCATCCGAGATAAGCGGCTGGCGTCATCGGAGCTGTCGCAGGATTCGAGGCAGCTGGCGACAGAGATTTTTCGGTCACCGATCGATGTGTTTGAAAAATGTCCGTGGCCGAAGGAGCGGGCGGCCGATCTGCGGAAGATGCTGGTGCAGATCATGGAACGTCATATAGAGAAGAAGCTAACCGCTACAGCAATGCTGGCGAAGGTCTAGCGGCTGGTTGAGTGGTGTAGCTAGTAGTCGTGACAGTAATTAGTAGTTGGTAATTAGTAATTAGAGTTCATTGGTATATGTACTGGGCGATACGCTTTGGTGGAATAGCGAGCGCTTGGCGGTTCAAGGCCAATTACCAATTACTAACTACTACTTACTGCACTGATGCTGATTGGTGAAACTCAAGAACGATCGTGACAACTAAACAAAAATCGCTGACGTTTCAGGAACTGATTCTTCGCCTGCAGAATTTCTGGGCAGAGCAGGGATGTGTGCTGCAGCAGCCGTTTGACGTCGAAGTCGGCGCGGGCACGATGGCTCCGGAGACATTCTTGCGGGTGCTCGGGCCAAAGCCATATAAGGTCGCGTATCTGCAGCCGTCGCGCAGGCCGGCCGATGGGCGGTATGGCGAGAATCCTAATCGTCTCTATAAGCACACGCAGTTACAGGTAATCCTTAAACCTCCACCGGAAGATGTGCAGGAGCTGTACTTGAAGTCGCTGGAGGCGATAGGGATCGATCTGCGACAGCACGATTTGAAGTTCGAGGAAGACAACTGGGAGTCGCCGACACTGGGCGCTTGGGGCATTGGTTGGCAGGTGATGCTCGATGGACTGGAGATCACGCAGTTTACGTATTTCCAGCAGTGCGGTGGAGTGGACCTGGATCCGATATCGGCGGAGCTGACGTATGGGCTCGAGCGTATCGCGGCATTTTTACAGGACGTTGACAGTATCTATGACATCATCTGGGCGCGGGATCCGCGAGATCCGGAGAAGGTGTTCACGTATGGTGATGTCCGGCTCGCGGATGAGCTGCAGATGTCGGTGTACAACTTCGAGATCGCGAACGTAGACAATTTGTTGGAGCACTTGAAGCTGTATGAGCGCGAGTGCCAGGAGTTGCTGCGGCGTTATCACGAACTCAGTCCGGAGAGCGATGGGAATGAGATTCAGCGGTTCCCGTTGTTGGGGGCGTTCGAGTTGTGCCTGAAGTGCTCGCATCTTTTCAATCTGCTTGATGCGCGTGGTGCGATTTCTGTGACGGAGCGGGTGGGCGTGATTGCGCGCATACGGCAGCTTGCAGTTGGAGTGGCCAAGGCGTGGGTGGGGCAACAAGAGAATGCACAGGCACCGTTGGAAGCAGCGGTAGCGAATTGAGTTTTGGCGGGACCATCTCCCACACATCCAAAAGAAGGATGTGTGGGGCACCCGCGAAATGCTGAGAACAAGTGAACAAAAGACTCACAGCGGTTTGTGACAACTGACAACCGATAGCTGGTTACTGATAGTTACTGGAACTAGCCACTAGTCACTGCTTTTGTGACCCTGCTCACAGTCGGTTCGGTTCCGGATCGACGAAAATCGATGGGATACGCATACGAATGCCAGATTTCCTGCTCGAAATAGGTTGTGAAGAGATACCGGCCCGAATGATCGACGGCGCGCGCGAAGAACTGGCGCGGCGTGTGGGCGACCTGCTCGGTCGCGAGCGGCTGGCCCAATCTGCTGTGCTGGAGCCTTATTCCACGCCCCGGCGCATTGCCGTGGTGGCGCGCGGAGTTGCCGCTGCGCAGTCTGACGTGGAAGAGCAAGTGATGGGGCCGGCAGTAAAGGTGGCCTATAAGGATGATCAGCCGACGCCTGCCGCGCATGCATTCGCAAAAAAAGTTGGCCTTGACCTGTTGCAGATCGAAAGAGTTTCGACGCCCAAGGGCGAATATCTTTCGGCGCGAATCGTAAAGAAGGGCCGCAGCGCGGCGGACATTTTGGGAGAAGTGCTTCCGAAAGAGATCAGCAGCCTTTATTGGGCGAAGAACATGTACTGGCGTCCGGGGAAGACGTCGGAACGGTTCGTGCGTCCGGTGCGCTGGTTAGTGGCGATGCTGGGCGAGTCTTCGATCCCACTGGAATTCGACGGCGTTGAGGCGGGCGCGGAAACACAAGGCCATCGAATCCTGAGTGATGGGCCTGTGACTCTGAGGCAGCCAGACTCTTACACCGAATCGCTGCTGAAAGCGGCTGTAGTGGCGTGTCCGCAGCAGCGCGAGCAGCGGATCCGCAAGGCGCTCGACGCTGCAACCCGAACCATTCCTGGTGCGCGCTGGCGCGAAGATAAAGAACTGCTTGAAACCGTTATCAATCTCACTGAATTTCCGTCGGTCATTCTGGGTAACTTCGATCGCGAGTTCCTCACGCTTCCAGAGGAAGTGCTGGTCACGGTGATGCGTGATCATCAGAAGTATTTCGCGGTGGAAGATGCGAACGGCAAGCTTGCATCGCACTTTCTGGCTGTGCTGAATACGGACGGCGATCCCCAGGGACTGATCCGCCATGGAAACGAACGCGTGCTGCGTGCGCGCTTCCGCGATGCGCGATTTTTCTGGGATACGGATCAGAAGAAGCCGTTGCGTGAACGCGTGGAGATGTTGAAGTCGGTGACCTTCCAGAAGGACCTGGGCAGCTACTTTGACAAGACCATGCGCGTCCAGTTCGTATGCAGCCAGGTTTCAACATGGCTCAACCCGGAGGATCCCGAGGCACCGAAAGTCATTCGTGACGGAGTGGTTCACAAAGCGGCGCTACTGGCGAAGACCGATCTGACATCGGAGTTGGTGAAAGAGTTCACGGAACTGCAAGGAATCGTCGGAGGCCTGTACGCGCGGGTGCAGCAACTCGATCCAATTCTGCCGGAAGCGACGCGGCATGCGATTGCGGATGCGATCTATGATCAGTACAAGCCGCAGTCGATGGAGGATACGGTTCCGCGCACGATTGAAGGCGGAGTGCTCTCGCTGGCCGACAAGGTTGACAGCATTGCTGGGATGTTTGCACTGGGACTGATCCCGAGCGGATCGAAAGATCCATTTGCGTTGCGGCGGCAGGCGAACGGAATCGTAAAGATCGTCGCGGAACACAGGCTCCCGCTCAGCCTGACAAAGTTGTTTGAGACGGCACGCGAAGCTTATCGCGGGACCGAAGCGGAAAAGAAGTTCAAGTCGTTCACCTACGAGCACGATATTCGGAACTTCTTCCGCGAGCGGTTGGAGTTCTACCTGCGCGATGCACGCGGGTTTGCGTATGACGTGGTGAACGCGGTACTTGCCGCAGGTTCCGACGATGTCGTGGATGCGATCGCCCGAGCGGAAGCGGTGGCGAAGGTAAGGCCGTCGGAAGATTTCGAATCGATATCCGTCGCCTTCAAGCGCATGAAAAACATTTTGCGGCAGGCGCAGGAGACGAAGAAGCGGGTGGGGGAGAAAGTGGATCCGGCGGCGCTGCAGGACGATGCGGAACGCCCACTCGCCGAGGCGCTTCCGAAGACCGCCGAGTCGGTTCGGCAATTACGAAGTGAAAAGAATTATGAGCAGGCGTTACTGGAGATTGCGACATTGCGCCCGCTGATCGACAGATTCTTCGACAAGGTGATGGTGATGGTCGAAGACGAAAGTGTGAGGGCGAATCGCCTCGCCCTGTTACAGGCGATGCTGAATGAATTTTCGACGATTGCGGACTTCTCGGAGATCGTCACTGAAGGAAAGAAATCCTAAGAGCTGTCAGAAGAGAGGACTTATACATGGCTCCAACATTAACTCCCGACGTAGAGGAAAAAATGGCAACCGCAACTCCAGCTAAGACAAAGTACGTGTATTTCTTCGGCGGAGGTAAGGCCGAAGGTGATGGCAAGATGAAGGACGTCCTCGGTGGAAAGGGCGCAGGGCTTGCCGAAATGACAAACGCCGGGCTGCCGGTACCTCCGGGATTCACGATCCAGACGGACGCTTGTCGCGAATTCATGAAGGCAGGGAAGACATCCGGCGCGGTTGAAGCTGAGATGGATGCAGCCCTGAAGAGCCTGGAAACACTGCAGGGACAGAAGCTGGGCGCCGGCGACAATCCGCTGCTGGTAAGCGTGCGCTCGGGCGCAAAGTTCTCGATGCCCGGCATGATGGACACAATTCTGAACCTGGGCTTGAACGATCAGAGCGTGGAAGCGTTGGCGAAGAAGGGCAATAATCCGCGGTTTGCGTATGACAGCTATCGCCGATTGATCCAGATGTTCGGCAGCGTGGTGATGGAAATTCCGAAGCACGCATTCGACGAAGTGTTCGATGCGAAGAAGAAGCAGAAGAAAGCGAAGCTCGATACCGAACTCGACGCGAAAGCGTTGAAGGAAGTGGTCGAGGAATACAAGAAAGTCGTGAAGAAGCACACCAAGCGCGACTTCCCGCAGGATGCGCACGACCAGTTGGTAATGGCGCGTGATGCCGTGTTCAGAAGCTGGGGCAACGATCGCGCAAAGCACTATCGTCGCATCAACAACATTGACGACATGCTCGGCACCGCAGTGAACGTGCAGGCGATGGTGTTCGGCAATCTTGGCGAGACCAGCGGCACCGGCGTGGGTTTCACGCGTAATCCCGGAAACGGCAAGAAAGAATTTTACGGCGAGTTCCTGATGAACGCGCAGGGCGAAGATGTTGTGGCCGGTATTCGCACGCCTGTTCACATCAGCGAGCTAGAGAAGGTCAATGCTGGCGCGTATAACGAGCTGCGCGATATCACGACGCGGCTGGAAAAGCATTATCGCGACATGCAGGACTTCGAGTTCACCATCCAGGACGGCAAGCTTTACATGCTGCAGACCCGCAACGGAAAGCGTACGGGATTGGCGGCGGTGCGCGTCGCCATCGATATGGTGAACGAAGGCCTAATCACGAAAGAAGAAGGCTTCATGCGCGTGGAACCGAACCAGTTGTATGACTTCCTGGTTCCGCGTCTCGATGAGAAGAGCACGAAGATCGAGGTTCTGACCACGGGCTTGCCGGCATCACCGGGTGCGGCTGTGGGTCAGATTGTGTTCACCGCTGAAGAGGCGGTTGAGAAGGCAGGCATGGGCAAGAAGGCTTCCGTCATTCTGGTGCGCGCGGAAACGACGCCGGAAGACATCCAGGGCATGGAAGTGGCGGCGGGCATTCTGACTTCACGTGGCGGCATGACATCGCACGCTGCGGTGGTTACGCGCGGCATGGGCAAGTGCTGCGTAGCGGGCGCCGGTGAATTGGACGTCAACGAGAAGACGAAGGAATTGAAGGTGAAGGGCTACACCTTCAAGGAAGGCGACTGGATTTCGCTCGATGGAACGACCGGTCGCGTGATCAAAGGCAAGCTGGGCACGTTGCCGGCATCGCCCGACGATCCCGATCTGCAGAAGTTGATGAGTTGGTCTGAGCAGTATCGCAAGATGGGTGTGCGCGCTAATGCCGACATTCCGCGTGATGCCATCCAGGCGCGTGCGTTCGGTGCAGAAGGAATTGGACTGTGCCGCACCGAGCACATGTTCTTTGCAGAAGATCGCATCGAGTTCATGCGTGCCATGATTCTGGCGACTACTGAGAAAGACCGCCGTGCTGCTCTGAAAAAGCTGTTGCCGATGCAGCGCGCCGACTTTACCGGTGTGTTCCGTGCGATGGATGGATTCCCGGTCACGATCCGCACGCTGGATCCGCCGCTGCACGAGTTCCTGCCTAGCCGTGAAGAACTGATGGTTCAGATCGGCGTGTTGGAGGCGACGAAGCCGAAGTCCCCGAAACTGAAGGAACTGAAGAAGCTGCTGAAGCGAGTAAATGATTTGCATGAGCTAAACCCGATGCTGGGGCACCGTGGCTGCCGCTTGGGGATCACCTATCCGGAGATCACCGAGATGCAGGTGCGCGCCATTTTCGAAGCTGCGTGCAACGTGGCGAAAGCTGGCGTGAAGGTGTTTCCTGAAATCATGATTCCTCTGGTGGGCACGCTGAAGGAATTGGCGAACCAGGTGGCGATCGTGCGTCGAGTAGCGGCAGAAGTTTTCGCCGAGAAAGAGCGTAAGGTCGAGTACATGGTGGGAACGATGATCGAGTTACCACGGGCGGCACTGGTGGCGGACGAGATCGCGAAGGAAGCCGAGTTCTTCTCTTTCGGCACGAACGATCTGACGCAAACCACGTTCGGATTCTCGCGTGACGACATCAACAAGTTCCTGCCAACGTATCTGGGCGAAGGAATCCTGAAGCAGGATCCGTTCGCGGTACTGGATCGCGATGGCGTGGGACAGTTGGTTCGCATGGGCACCGAGCGCGGCCGCAAGACTCGCGAGAAGCTGAAGGTCGGCATCTGCGGCGAGCACGGCGGCGAGCCGTCGTCGGTGGAGTTCTGCTACCAGGTGGGCATGAATTATGTTTCGTGTTCTCCGTTCCGTGTGTTGACGGCGCGGCTGGCGGCAGCACAGGCGGCGTACTCGAAGGAGCACTCTGGAGCAGAAGCGGGAAGAACCAAGTAAAAGTGGCTAGTGATTAGTGGCCCGTGGTTAGAGAAGGCTCGGCAGGGAACTGCCGAGCCTTTTCGTTGTGGCAGATGAAGAAAGTTAAAAATCCCACACATCCAAAGGCAGGATGTGTGGGGCACCCTGCTTGTCGCCGTCTATTGCTTTGTCGAGGTTGCCATGTTCATGAAGCTGTCAACGTCGTCGTGCATCTTCTTCAACATTGGCGCGTTCAAGTAGACCATGTGTCCGGCGTCGTACGTCACGTAGGAAATGTTCTTGCGATATTGCTCCGAAAGATCCAGGTGATCCATGGTGTAGTTGGCGGCAAGATAAGGTGTCGCTAGATCGTAATAGCCTTCCATCACCATGATTTTCAGATAAGGGTCCTTCACGATCGCCTGGCGTAGAGCGCTGGCAGTATCGGGGAAACCTTCTCCAGCCGATCCCCAGTTCCAATCAAAGACGTGCTCGCCATAGGCGTCATGAGCCATGACAAAGTAGGGCACATCGGTTTTGTAGTTCAGCTCGCTCGCCAGATATTGATAGAAGACGGATGTGAACGGAGGCTGTGTGGCCGATCCGGTTGGATCATAGAAGCGCGTGTTCATGAAGCCGTCAGGATCAGGGCCAGTGTAACGACCGTCGAGACGACCGACTCGAAGCTTCTGGTCCGCGAGCAGGTAATGAGTGAAGATCTGAACATCAATGCGCAGATTCGCCTGATCAATGACCTCTTTGCTGAGGCCGGTGTAGCGCGCAAGCTTGTCGATGATGTTCTGGCGCTCCTGGGGAGTGAGCGCGTCGCCTTTATTCAGCGCCGACATGTAGTCGTTCATCGCGAACTGCTCGGCGTCTTTACGCGTCTGCTCCAGGTTCTGCATGAGATCGGGCGCGAGCTTGTGGTGATAAGCCGCGATCATGGTGTAGGACGGAAGAATCAGCGGATACGGAATGTCGTTGGTCTTATTGAACTCCAAGGTCTCGAAGTTGAGCACGCTGGAGAGCAGCGTGATTCCGTTAAACGAGATGCCGTGATCGGCGAGGTAGCCCGCGATTCCCCCCGCGCGCGTGGTGCCGTAGCTTTCGCCAAGGATGAAGAGTGGCGACGACCAGCGCTGGTTACGCGTGATGTAAAGACGAATGAATTCACCGAACGCTTCGATGTCGCCCTTTACGCTCCAGAAACGCTTGGCAGCTTCCAGATTTGCAGGACGACTGTAGCCGGTGCCGATTGCATCGATGAGCACCAAGTCCGTTTTGTCGAGAATGCTCTGGGTATTGTCTTCGAGACGGTAGGGAGCTGGAGGCATGAATCCGTTGGGCTGGAGGACGACCTTGCGGGGGCCGAGCGCGCCCATGTGCAGCCAGATGGAAGCCGAGCCGGGGCCACCGTTGAAGGCGAATGTAACAGGGCGCTGGCCGGCGGCCACACCGTCTTCGGTATAAGCAACGTAGAACATGAGGGCATCGGTGTTGCCAACGGCATCGCGAATGGGCAACTTTCCAACCGTAGCCGTGTAATGGATAGTGCGACCGCCAATATTGATCTGATGATGGGTGATGACCGGCGCTGGCTCCGTCATGTCGAAGTGCAAGCCCGCGGGCGCCGGCCGGGATGCTTCCGGAGTTGCGGCCTGCGAAGGCTCGCGATGCGACTGTGTTTCCTGGCGAGGTTCTTCGGTCTTGGGTGTTTCAGCGGCAGGTGTGGTCTTTTCAACCTGCGGTTTGGGAGGGTTTTTCTGCTGAGCGAAGCACAGTGGTGCTATCGCGATCGAGAACAATATTGTAGATCGAATTAAGCCGGTTCGAATCATCTGCGCGCAGACTCCGAAAGTTAAAGGATGTGGCGGCGAGTAAGGATGGGTCCTTCGGCCGCCGCCGGAAAACCTGTAATTGTATCGTGACCGGCCAGGCGGGCGTCGGCGTCTGGTGCGAGACGACAGATAGTGAGGTTTATTGCACCTTCTGCAAACGTGCGATCAGCTTGTCCGCGAGATTCTCTTCGGATTCGGACCACAACACGCGCCCAGTGATGCCGCAATTCTTTTCCACCGCAGTTGTGAACTGGACCAGCTTATGAACGTTCACACGCACGCGGGCTTCTTCGACCGGAGTGAGCTCGATATCCTCATATAAGAAAGGAGTGTCGAGTCCGAAGTCGATTTGAACGTGACCGTTTTGCTGATAGCTGCCATCGTCGAACTCGGTGCCGTTGGCGATGATGCGTGCCAGGGATGGCGCCAGTGACCACTGATTGGTTTCCTCGCTCGGAGACCAGAGATCCCAGTAGACCTCAAAAATATAGGCATAGTCGGCGTGGAGAAGATCACCGGCCATCGCTGCGCCCTGCTCCGGGTCGAGTCCTGGGCGGAAACGCCGTTCGAGGATGCTGGCCTCCTTCCAGGAGACCGGTTGCACAATTACGCCAGCAACGCCGGGCCGGGTCTGCGAATACGGAAACTGCTTCAGGATGGAAAGCGTGCGCGGCAACATTTCCGACCCGGCAAAGCTCGGAAACCAGACAGTGAGATAAAGAGGATCGGGCATACGAGATTCCACTGGAGGCAGTACCGCTCACCCCGCAACTGATTGTAAATGGCGCAGCCAATTTTCGCAGAAAGGTGGAGTTCTGCTATGTTGCTGGCGAGGAAGGACGCTTGAAAATCGCGATCACAGGAGCTTCAGGACGTTTCGGCCGAGGTTTGCAGCTGGCACTAGAGACGAAACATACGATTTACACTCTGCGGCATGCGGACGTCGATATCACGAAGCGTGATGATGTCCAGCGCGTATTAATTGCGATCCGTCCGGAGGTGGTCATCCACGCAGCAGCGCTGCCCGACATCGATTATTGCGAGACGCATGCAGAGGAAACTCAGCAGGTCAATGTAGAAGGTACGCGAAATGTGATGCGCGGCTCGGAGCAGATCGGCGCTGGACTGGTACACATTTCAACCGATGCGGTGTTCGATGGTACAAAAGGAGCGCCTTACATTGAGACCGACGCGACGAATCCAATCAGCGTCTATGGGCGAAGCAAACTCGCGGCTGAGCAGGTGGTGAATGAATATGAGAAGCACTGGATTTTTCGTGTGTCCGTGCTATTCGGGCCGGGCAAAGAGAATTTCGTGAGCAAAACAATCGAGCAGGTACGCGCGGGCGTGGTGCACAAGGTCGCGTCGGATCAGCTGGGATCTGCAACCTATACTCTGGACGCCGGCGCGAAAATTCTCGAGGCGGTGGAAGCTGAGGCTTACGGACTGTATCACCTGTGCAACTCGGGTGCGTGCACACGAATGGATTTGGCGAAGCAGGCGGTTGCAGACGCTGGTCTGGATCCGGAGTTGGTGCAGGGAATACCGAGTTCGTCGATGAGCAGACCGGGTCCTCGCGTGAAGTACGCGGTGATGGAAATGGCGGCGCTGCGGAATCGCGGATTTGCAGCGCCGCGACGCTGGCAAGAGGCGCTGCGCGAGTATGTGAAAACGTACATTCAGAGCGAAAAGCAGTGAGTCTGTTTTGACCTTTGGCGTAGCGGCTGATAACATCGATTGTTCGATTGATGTAGCCTTCCTGATAAGCGTCCCCGTCGTCTAGCCCGGCCTAGGACATCGCCCTTTCACGGCGGTAACACGGGTTCAAATCCCGTCGGGGACGCCATGATTCCGAAGACCCAATAAAACGTAACGTTCTCTCGGCAGAGTTCTGGTGACGCTGAATACTCTAGATAGCTCAGCGCAGATCCCTGATAAGTGTTTCGATTGGAGTTTTTTGCTTATCGGATGGTAGCGGAGCATTTCAGCACATTGACACGGATCCGCTCTCTTCTCGTTACCGTGTGAGAGTCGCGCCGCCGGTGGGTCGTGGTTCTTGCGTCCAATTTCGATCCTAATCCAATTTGAGATCAACTGGGCAGCCCGAAAGCAGAACAGCGGGAGGCGAGTGGCGGTCCAGCACTGGCCGGCTTTTGGTGTAGCCAACCTGTAACTGGCGCGTGCGAACGCTCTTACAGCGTTCATCCAGTCAACTATTACTTTTGCCAGTGTTCGGACGGACCTCACCTTTCTAAGATCAGGCGATTGCGCGAGAGGGCAATTCTCGCGAAGACAGAGTTGTTGTTCGCATTCACATACTCGTTCATTAGCCGGCCCGCGGCCGTGGTCTGCCGCAACTTCAGGAGAGGACAATGAAAACGACGCAGAAGTCTTCAGTCGCATACATGGAAACTACTGAGCAGAGACGCCTAAATGAGGCTCGTGAGAAAGATGTCCCGTGGAAAAAATGGGGACCGTACTTGAGCGAACGACAGTGGGGCACTGTCCGCGAAGATTATAGCCAGGACGGAGATGCCTGGAACTATTTCAGCCACGAGCAGTCACGCTCTCGCGCTTACCGGTGGGGCGAGGACGGGCTGGCTGGAATGTCCGACGACAATCAGCATCTTTGTTTTGCCCTTGCGATGTGGAATGGACGCGACCCGATCCTGAAAGAGCGTTTGTTTGGGCTCACGAATAGTGAAGGAAATCACGGCGAAGATGTAAAGGAATACTACTTTTATCTAGATAGTACGCCGACACACTCTTACATGAAGTACCTGTACAAATATCCTCAACAAGAGTTCCCGTATAACGATTTGGTGGCGACAAATGGGCGGCGATCGAAAGAAGAGTTCGAGTACGAGTTGCTGGACACCGGAATCTTTGATGACGATCGGTACTTCGATGTGTTTGTCGAATACGCAAAGGCAGATCCGGAAGACCTTCTGATTCGCATTTCCGTCCATAATCGCGGACCAGAAAAGGCGGAGATCCATTTACTTCCGACGCTCTGGTTTCGAAACACATGGGACTCGGCAGAAACGGCGAGACCTTCGTTGCGCGGGCATGACAGAAAAATAACGGCTACGCACGCTGAACTAGGCGAGAGGACATTGCAATGCGATGGGAGTCCGGAGCTGTTATTCACGGAGAATGAAACCAACGCGAAGCGACTGTGGGGCGGGTCGAACTCTGCGCCGTATGTGAAGGATGCATTTCACGAATATGTGATCGCAGGTGCGAAGGAAGCGGTCAATCCGGAAGAAGTAGGCACAAAGGCCGCCGCGCATTATCGACTGGAGGTTCCAGCGGGTGGCAGTCGAGTGGTGCGCCTGAGGCTAAGCAAGGATCAGGTTGCCGATGCGTTCAGCAATTTCGACAAAATCTTCGCGGCGAGAATTACGGAAGCTGATGAATTCTACGATCGGATTACTCCGCGCAATTTAAGCGAAGACGAGCGCCGCGTGCATCGACAGGCGCTGGCCGGGATGCTGTGGAGCAAGCAGTTCTACAATTTCGATCTAGATAAATGGTTGGATGAGCACCATGCTCATCCGCTGATGGGAAGCGACCATCGCAACGCTAGAAATACCGAGTGGTTCCACATGCTCAACCGCGACATTATCTCGATGCCGGACAAATGGGAATATCCATGGTATGCGGCGTGGGACCTTGCGTTTCACACTATTGCACTTTCGTTGGTTGATTTCGATTTCGCCAAGGACCAGCTGCTGCTGATGTTGCGAAATCTGTACGCCCATCCGAATGGGCAGATTCCAGCATACGAATGGAATTTCAGTGATGTGAATCCGCCGGTGCACGCGTGGGCGACATTATTCCTATACAACATCGAAAAGGAACTGGGGCGAGCGGATCTGCGCTTCCTGGAGCGATCGTTTCAGGGGCTGATGTTGAATTTCAATTGGTGGGTGAATCGGAAAGATCCGGAGGGCAAGAACGTATTCGCCGGCGGCTTTCTGGGCCTGGACAACATCGGCGTGTTCGATCGCAGCGCGCAACTGCCCACGGGAGGACATCTGGATCAAGCTGACGGAACGGCATGGATGGCCTTCTACTGCCAGAACATGCTCGAGATGGCGATGATCTTAACCGAGTACGATGCCCCGATGTATGAGGACATCGCTTTCCGATTCCTAGAACATTTTCTATGGATCACATACGCCATGGATCGAATCGGGGAGAACCACGATGAGATGTGGGACAGCAAGGACGGGTTCTTCTATGACCTTCTGCACTTTCCGAACGGCGAGGCCATGCGTCTGAGGGTCAGATCGATGGTGGGATTGCTTCCGCTGTGTGCTTCGACGGTGGTCGAGGGATCCGCTACCGTGGTGCAACATCCACGGCTGCGAGGGTTGATCGAGCTATTCAAAAAGCGTCACCCGGAGTTGCTGAAACACGTGGCGCCAGCGGACGGCAACTTCATTGGTTACGCCCAACGCCGCCTGCTGTCTGTTTGTAACAAGGAGAAACTGGAACGCATTCTGGGATACATGCTCGACGAGAATGAGTTCTTTGGGCCTTACGGCATACGGTCATTGTCGAAGTACCATCTCGATCACCCTTTTATATTCGATCTGGGCGGACAGCACTTCGAAGTGAAGTATCTCCCCGCGGAATCGAACACTGGGATGTTTGGGGGGAATTCCAACTGGAGAGGGCCCGTCTGGATGCCGGTGAATGCGCTGCTAATCCGATCTTTGCTAAACCTCTATCAGTTTTACGGCGACGATTTCAAAGTCGAGTGCCCTACCGGATCCGGTCAGCTCATGACGTTATTCGAGGTCGCAAAAGAGATCGGGCACAGACTATCGAGCATCTTTCTGCGCGATGAGAACGGGAAACGTCCTGTTTATGGTGGAACGAAGAAGTTCCAGGACGATCCGTATTGGAAGGACTACATCCTGTTCTACGAATATTTTCACGGAGAGAATGGTGCAGGACTCGGCGCGAGCCACCAAACCGGGTGGACAGGTGTAATCGCACGCTCGCTGGATCTTTTTGCGCGAGTAACTCCGGCAGCGGCGTTGCAGTTCTCCAAAGGAAAGCTGGCAGCCCAGATGACGCGGGAACAGGTGGCAGCAACTGGAACATAAAAATCCGGCGAGGGATTACAATCAGGTTCGCTCGAATCGTTTCAAGGGGTGAAATCTGATCGAAGAAACGGCTCATCCGAAGACCGCTTGGGCGATCCCATTACTAGTCCCGGCGCTTCTGCTGGCACTGGTTGGGACGAGTGCCACGCAAAATCCACAATCGCGTCTTGCTTCACTGCAGGCACCACCGGCTGCTACGCCTAAGATCGATGCCCAGTTATGGTCAGAGCCGACGGAACCGTTTCACATCGTTGGACCGATCTATTATGTAGGTACGAGCAGGCTAGGGGTTTATCTTTTCACCACGCCCGCTGGTCATATTTTGCTGGGGGGCGCCGTGCCTGGCACTGCGCCACTGATCGAGGCGTCCATCCGCAAGCTCGGCTATAAGCCTGAAGACATTCGCATCTTGCTGCTCAATCACGCGCATTTTGATCATGCGGGCACGCTTGCCGATTTCAAAAAGCTGACGGGCGCACAGGTTGAAGTGATGGAGGCCGATGTGAGCCTGTTGAAGTCGGGAGGCGCGACCGATTACCTCTTCGCGAAGGATACAAAGTTCCACTTTCCGCCGGTGACCGCCGATCGTGCGCTCAAAGATGGCGACGTCGTGGCGTTGGGGGGTGTGCGACTCACGGCTCATCGCACGCCGGGGCACACGCGCGGATGCACGACATGGACGACAACCGTACAAGAGGGTGGACGCTCCTACTCGGTAGTATTTCTGGACGGGACCTCAGTCAATCCGGGAACGCGCTTCGTGAAAGATGCATCGTACTCTGGCATAGCGGACGACTATCGTCATACGTTTGCTGTGCTTGAATCTCTGCATCCCGATATCTTTCTTGCATATCACGCCGAGTTTTTCGATATGGAAGGAAAGCGAGCTCGAGCGGCGAGCAAGGGCGTTCAAGCTTGGGTCGATCCGAAGGGATACCAGGACGAAATTGCAGGCGCTGAGGCGAGATTCGAGCGGTTGGTCTCGCAGGAAAGTGCTGGAAGCTCCACTTCAGGCCGATAGCTGAACGACAACGGGTACTATCACTATTGCCAGTGTTGCAGTTGGTTGGGGCCGCCTAACGTTCTTATCTTGGACGGCGGAGCAGAACCGGCGGCGACTCATGCAATGTTGCGTATTCTCGGAGGACAACGAAAATGCGTAAGGGTTTCGGATTCGCTCTAATCCTGCTTTTTGCGCTGGACGCCGCCTCGGCCAACAAGGAAACCGGAACAACGGTTCTGAAAGACGTCCAACCGGCAGGGACGACCGACAAGAAACACAAACATCAGCAGTTTGATTTGTCGCTCTCGACCACAGCGGGTACGGAGTATACGTGCCGAACCAACGAGAAGGACGAAGTAAAAGCCACTGATTTTGTTGTCGGCAGCAATGTGACATACGAGTTCAAAGACAACAAGGGCAAGCTGAAGAGTTCCAGTGGCAAGAAAGTAGATTGCACGGTGGTACGGGTCGCGAATGCGGCGGCTTCATCGATGAGATGACTGCGTTTGGGACGTGGTCGGGATTGAAGTGGGAGGAAGGCAAGATGATTCCACGGCGCACACACTTGGGAATTGCGGGCAATGGTTTATCACGCCTGCTATTGATCGCAATGGCAACGTTCGTTCTCGTCGGCGCCGCTCTTTGTCAGACGAGTGGTCAGACGAGGCCGTATCAGATTGGCACCGTGATGGAAGTAAAGGATCATCAGCCTACGGGGCAGGAAGATTCAACTAAACGCTACGACATTTCGGTCAAGGTAGGGAACATCCTCTACGTTGTTTTGTACACTCCGCAACATGGGTCTGACGCGGCAGAATACAAAACCGGCCTCGATTTTCCGGTGCAAGTGGATGGAAAGACGCTGAGGTTTACGGACGCGTTAGGACGTCCGGTGGCCGTTCCAATCATGAGTCAAACGCGACTGGCAGGCGATAAAAAGACATCCAACCCGGAATGATCGCCTTTAGTGACAGGATCCGTTGTCCTGAAACTGGCCGCTCGGAAGCATGGTGCTTAAAAACTTGGAGCAGGCCGTTATCTTCTGATATGCGGGATCGTTCTGCATCGAGTTGGGCGTCATCGAGTACTGTCCGGTGTTCATCGATTGGCGCTGGGAAACCAGCGTGTCGTTCCAACTCTGAACTGCATTGACGTGATTCGTTAACAATTGGAGCGCCTCCTGGTCAGAGTTGGATGATGCTGCAACCTGGCTTAGGCGGAGAGCCTCGGTGGCACGTCCGTGGAAAACGACGAGGCGGCTGCCGTCCCCCGGTACTCCGCGCTGCGCCGCATAGGCAAGCGTGTTCGTCCAATCCGTAGTTACCGAAAGAGTCTGCAGGGCTGCCTTCATGAAACCGTCGGTCATCCCGGTTGCGACAGGCTGAGGCGGCGTGGAAGGAGCCGAAGAGTTGGCGGACTGCGCCGAGGGAAAGTCTAAGACAATCTGATTCTGCTGAAAGCTTACGGATCCATTGGCGATGCGAACCAGAGACTCCAGATCTACGAAGGACTTGCCACTGATCTGGTAGACGATGATTTCGCCGGGGTGGCCGTTAACCACCACCGTTTGCCGTTGTTGTGACTGTGCTGCAGACAGAGTCGCGAGAATCAAAGTCACAATCAGACTACTGCCCCACTTAGAGTTCCCTCGCATAAGACCTCACGTTTGTGGACTGTCGCGAGGAGTCTAAGAGTGAATCTCGTTCGCTAAAACTAGCAAAACTGGCAGGTCTGCATGTGGCGATTCATACGATGGCAGCAGCTTCTTTCGCGACTTGCCGGCGGGAAGTCGCGATCAGCAATCCGCCGCACACGCCGGAAGTCAAAGAAGCAAACAGGATGGCTATTTTAGAGTATTCGAGCAAAGCGTTCTCCTGGAAAGCCAGGGTGGCGACGAAGAGAGACATAGTAAACCCGATCCCGCACAGACATGCGGCGCCTAACATCTGACGCCACGAAACATTCTCGAGCGGGAGAGCCAGCTTCGCCCGTACTGCCAACTGGCCAAAGACACAGACGCCGAGCGGCTTGCCAACAATCAATCCCAAGGCTACTCCGATGCTGAGAGGGTGCCTGAATGCGGCACTCAGGTTGTCGGAGACATTTACGCCGGCGTTCGCGAAAGCAAAGAGCGGCATGATCAGAAAGCTTACCCAAGGCTGTAAAACGTGCTCGATGCGCTGCAAGGGCGATTCGGCAAGTTCGACATTTTGTTCGAGGGTATTAAGGATCGAATGTTCGTCAGCCGAATTGGGTCGCGAGCCTTCCAGTTGATCCAGAAGCGATCTGCCTTTCTGGACAAATGCGTTTCGATCGAGGGCGGTTCGGGAGGGAATCGTAAATGCGAGGAGAATGCCGGCAATTGTCGCGTGCACGCCGGAATTGAGGACAGCGAACCAGGCGATAATGCCCATCACCAAATAGACAATCGGTCCCCGAATTCCTAAACGGTTGGCTCCCCAGCAGGCCGCGATGCAGGCCATTCCAATCAGCAGGCTGACATAGTTAAGTTCCGAAGTATAGAAGACGGCAATCACAAGTACCGCGATCATATCGTCTACGATTGCAAGTGCAGTCACGAAGACCTTAAGGGCGATAGGAACTCTGCTTCCGAAAAAAGCGAGCACGCCTAATGCGAACGCGATGTCCGTCGCGATTGGGATCGCCCATCCCTGGCGAATATTCTGGCCATGAGTAACTCCCAAATAAATAAGGGCTGGAGCGATCATTCCACCGAGGGCGGCGGAAAAGGGGAACGCGGCTCTTCGCAAAGACGAGAGTTCACCGACCAGAAGCTCTCGCTTGATCTCGAGTCCTACGAGGAAAAAGAACAGAGACATGAGACCATCGTTGATCCACTCGTGACGATTCTCACTAACGACAAACTTTCCGAAACCGACGGAGAGTTGGGTTTCGAGTAAATGGTGATAACTGTGTTGCCAGGGAGAGTTAGCCCAAATCAATGCCACAACTGCGCTGCCCAGCAGAATGATGCCGCCTGCTGCTTCCATCCGCGCGAAGCGGACAAAGGGACTGGTAATGAGTTGAATCGGAGTGGCAGAAGTGGTCGGGGTGTGCATGCGTCTCGTGCTTTCCAGTGTGATACTCCAAAGCCGCCGCCCGCAACTGGATGTTCTGCCAGCTTGCTCCTTTATCGCGCGAAAGGCATGCGAGTCTCAGTAAGCACCGAGTCAGGCGCGAAGCTCTGGCGAGCACTGGGCGCGAGCCCCAGGGAAGAATCTGTAATACAGAAGCAAGCCAACTGTTTCTCCCTCGCGGGAATCACGTTCGAAATGATTGGCTGGGAGGAGATAATGTCGGCATCATTAGACACGAACACAGCCGTACTGGATCGAATGCAAACGAGATCAAGCCAGCGGGTCCTGTACCCCTCTCTCTATCAAATCAACACACGGATTTTGCTGGGAGAGTTGTCGGCTCGACTGAAACGGTCAGCTACATTCGACGATATTCCAGACAGTTATTTGGATCCGCTCGCAGAACAGGGTTTTGACTGGATCTGGTTCCTGGGCGTCTGGCAGACGGGGGAGGCAGGTCGAAGAGTATCGCGAGAGCAGCCTGAGTGGGTTGCAGAATTCCGCGACGTCCTCCCTGATCTGCGACAACAAGACATTACCGGTTCGTGCTTCGCGATTACAACTTATGAGGTGAACACAGACTTCGGCGGAAACGCGGCGCTAGCACGCATACGCGAAAGATTGCGGCGCCGTGGTCTGAAACTGCTGCTCGACTTTGTGCCGAATCACACGGCACCGGATCATCCGTGGGTGCGAACCCACCCAGAGTTCTACGTGCACGGAACCGAAGAGCAATTGAAGCGTGAGCCGCAGAACTACATCCGCGCAGGGACGGGAGACAAGTCGACGGTGCTGGCTTACGGGCGAGATCCGTATTTCGCTGGCTGGCCTGACACGCTACAACTGAATTATGCCGAGCCGGCTTTGCAACGGGCGATGAGACAGGAACTCGGCAAAGTAGCTGAGCGCTGCGATGGTGTGCGCTGCGATATGGCAATGCTGATTTTGCCGGAGGTGTTTCAGCGCACGTGGGGAATGCGACCCCAGCCCTTTTGGCCTGGCGCAATTCAATCAATCCAGGCGTCTAAGCCGGATTTCATATTTATGGCAGAGGTGTATTGGGATCTGGAGTGGACGCTGCAACAGCAAGGATTCAATTACACCTACGATAAGCGTCTGTATGACAGACTTCGCGAAGGACACGCGCGTCCGGTTCGCGATCACCTGCGAGCTGATTTGGATTTTCAGCGGAGGTCTGTGCGTTTCCTGGAAAATCACGACGAACCGCGAGCTGCTGCAACTTTTTCACCTGCAGTGCACCGAGCCGCGGCTATCGTCACATTTTTGTGCCCCGGATTGCGATTCTTTCATGACGGTGAGTTTGAAGGGCGGGAGAAGAAACTTCCAGTCCATCTCGGGCGCAGGCCCGATGAGGTGGCGGACTCGACATTGCAGGAGTTCTACAGCCACTTGCTCGCGTGTGTACATCGGCCCGAAACGCGCGACGGAGACTGGCGTTTGCTGGATTGCGCGCCAGCATGGGATGGAAATTGGACATGGGATTGTTTCATCAGTTCTTCCTGGTCTGAGGCTGGAGGAGATCGACTGACATCTGTTGTTAACTTCGCGCCCAATCAGAGCCAGTGCTACTTGCGGCTTCCATTCGATGACATCGCAGGGCGCTCTGTAAAATTTGAAGATCTGATGGGACCTGCTGTTTATGTACGAAACGGCGATCGGCTGCGGTCTGAGGGCTTGTACCTTGATTTGCCGCCGTGGAGCTATCACGTTTTCAGAGTAACCAGCTGAGCTGACAACGAGCGCGGTTGCGAGCAGAAAACCGCTTCATGTCTCATTGCAACCATGCGTTTTGCCCATCGCACTAGCAATATTGCCAGTTCTGAAAACGCCGCTGCGGAAACTACCCTACAGCTAACTGGGATACCCTGCTCTCGTCTGAAGAGCGATGGCTGGGATCTCAGCAGACGGGCGTGGCCGAATGCGAATTCTTTGCAGCTTGCAACGGGTGCTGTTTGCCGTTGGCATTGTGTTATTGAGCTTCTGCGCAGCTGCATTCATCGAGGGCCATGTTTATTCACGCATGGCGGTGAGTAGATTCCAACGACAATCAAATTCTCAGAGGCTGATCGCCAACAGTGGTCACGGAGATAGCTGGCATCCTGACTTTACTCTCTGGGGCCCACAGCGCATCCGGGATTACGAGACAAGTCTCGCTAAACCTTCTGATCAACCGGAGGCGATACTTCGAATCGAGAAGATTCACCTGGTTGTGCCGGTGCTTAGTGGCACAGACGATCTGACGTTGAATCGCGGAGTAGGACGAATCATCGGGACGGCACATGTCGGGACTTCAGGGAATCTTGGAATCGCAGGACATCGCGACGGATTTTTCCGCGGACTGAAAGATCTGAACGTTGGCGATACCGTGCAGCTGGAGACTCAGGGAGGCGCACAGGTCTACGCAATCGACTGGATCAAGATTGTCACGCCAGACGATGTCAGCGTGCTGAAGAGCACTGGCGTTCCGTCTTTGACTCTCGTCACCTGCTATCCCTTCTACTTCATCGGAAGTGCCCCGCAAAGATACATCGTTCACGCTTCGTTGACGAATGATCCGAAGCGCGAGACGCAGGCCTTGAATGCTGCTTTGAAACAGAGAGATTCGGATATCAAGGAGAATACACAATGAACTCAAGAACCGGACTGATACGTGTGCTGCTCGTCCTCGCAGTCGGCGCGGTGTTTCTCGCGTTTGCTGTGGGAGTGAGCGCGCAAGTGCAAACAACGGAGACAACGACAACCGGCCATCAGACACATCAAGTCTCGGTGGAACGTGCCGAGGTGTTGCACGTAAGCGGCAACGACCTTGTTGTCAAAATGGAAGATGGCACAATCCGTCACATCGCGAACGTGCCGGAGAGCGCCAGGGTAGATGTCGATGGGCAGGAACTGGGGATTCACGACTTGAAGCCCGGTATGAAGCTGCAGCGTACCATCACGACAACGACGACTCCGAAGATAATCACAACGACGCAGACGGTCACCGGAAAAATCTGGAACGTGCAGCCGCCTAACAGCGTGATCCTGACCCTGGAAGACGGAAAGAATCAGCAGTTCAAAATTCCTGCAGGCCAGAGATTTAACGTAAACGGACAAGACTTGGACGCATGGCACCTGCGCAAGGGAATGACGGTGTCGGCGACCAGAGTGGTAGAAGAACCGGCTACATCTGTTGCGGAGAAGAGGGTGCTGACGGGCAGCATGCCTCCTCCTGCTGCGCCAGCGGCTGATCAGCCGATACTAATTGCGGTGCTGGTTCCTGTAGCAACTCCGGCAGCAGCACAGGAGACCGCGCAAGAGGCGCCGCCGCAACAACTGCCGAAAACCGGAGGCGAGTTGCCGCTGCTGGCATTGCTTGGCTGCCTCTCACTTGCCGGTTCGGCAGGAACACGGCTGCTCAGGAAAGTTGTTCACTAAGCAAAACGGCCGCGTTGAAGCAGCTGTCACCCTGACCGAGAGTAGAGTGTCTGCTTTGTGAGAGCAAGGCGGGCACTCTTCGCGATGTGAGTTGGCCAGCACTGCGCAAGGCAGCTCCTCTGCACGTCCGCGGAGGTGTGCCCCTGACAATACTGCCAGTGGTTCGCAGCGGCATCGCCGCTTAGGATCATTGCATGCTTGCGGCGAGTGACTCGCGACTACCCCGTATCGTCGCTCACGAAAACCTGCCCACGTTCCAGCAGAAGCCTTCATTGAAGCTGTATGGGTGTAGCATGTCGGAAACTGATCAATCGTGCTCCGATCTTCAGTATGCGGCGGCGGCATTCCATCCTCACTCTAAACACGTGACGCAGCATACACGGGTGAACTGCGCATTTCTCCAATAGTCGGAACGAACTCGGAGTGGGCCATGAAAGCACGGGCAAACGATTATCAAAACGGTAAGCCTCGAGCGAGTGTGACTGTGATCAGCTCACCCGAAAAGTTCGAGGAGTCGAAGCGCCGGCTGGCGGAACGAAGACGCACGGAAGAAGCATTGCGAGACAGTGAGGAGCGTCTTCGCCTGGCCATTGAGACTGGACGCATGTATGCGTTTGAGTGGGATCTGTCAACGGATGCGGTTCAGCGATCAGAAGAATACTTTCAGATTGTGGGATTACCGAAAAGCGAATCGTCGAACACCGGTTCAGACCATGTTGCCAAAGTACACCCTGACGATCGCGATCACTTCACCGCAATAATCAGCGCACTTCGCGCTGAGCAGCCATCTTACAAACTCAACTATCGTATGTTGCGGCCGGACAAGAGCACTGTTTGGCTGGAAGAATCCGGGCGTGCGTTCTTCGATGCGAGTGGAGACATCTATCGTATTGTCGGGATCAGCGCCGATGTGACGGAGGCCAAGGCATCAGAGCGTGCGTTGAGGGAGTTAAGCGGGCGGCTCATTACATCGCAGGAAGAGGAGCGGCGCAGGGTGGCAAGAGAGCTCCATGACAATATCGGGCAGGAACTGGCGCTGCTCGCGCTTCACGCTCAGCGAATTGACAGTGGAGCATCGGAAGCCCAAGGGACCACCCATTACGACGTTCACGAATTGCACAAGAGAATCAAAGAAGTGGCGACGAAGGTGAGTAACCTCTCGCACCGGCTGCATTCTTCGGAGCTCGAGTTTCTGGGTTTGACGGTCGCGGCGGATCGCTTCTGCAGAGATTTTTCGCGATGCTATGGCATCGATGTCGAGTCCGCGGTGAAGGACGTGCCGCAGGATCTGGACAAAGGCGTTGCTCTTTGCTTTTACCGAATCATCCAGGAATCATTGCAGAACGTGGCCAAGCACAGCAGTGCGAGGAGCGTTCTCTTTCGACTGACCGGTGGGCCGGATAAGCTTCGGCTTGAAATTCGCGACAAGGGAATCGGGTTCGATGCCAGGCATGTGCCCTACGACTCTGGGCTGGGATTGGTGAGCATGCGCGAACGGATGAATCTGGTTGGCGGAACATTTTCGATTCGCTCGAAACCGGGGCAAGGCACGACGGTCGAGGCCAGCGTCGCTCTACCGGTGACGAAATGACGAAAGGAGTCTCTGCGATGGAAAGCCGGCACCGCCCGAGGTTGCTGATTGCCGACGACCACGTGCTCATCGCCGAGGCTTGCAAAAATCTACTGGAGCCAGAGTTCCAGGTTGTGGGAGTAGTGTCCGACGGCCACGCGTTGCTGAAAGCGGCTCCGGAGCTAAAACCGGATGTGGTGATCGTGGATATAGCGATGCCGCAATTGAACGGGCTCGATGCAGGCGAGCAGATCAAGCAGAAGAACCACGCGATCAAGCTGATTTATTTGACCATGAATATGCGTCCCGATGTTGCCGCCGAAGCCTTCCGCCGCGGCGCATCAGGTTATGTGCTGAAGCATTGTACGGCCGACGAATTGATTGTTGCCATCAGACGCGTGCTGCGGGGCGAGTCGTATCTGTCTCCTCTCATTACCAAAGATACGGTGGAATTCCTGCTGCGTACAGGAGCTGCTTACAGTGAAGAGAAGCGGATTTCAGGCAGGCAGAGTGAAGTTCTGCAGCTACTGGCGGAAGGAAAATCGATGAAAGAGATTGCGTATATTCTTCAGCTGAAGCCCGGAACGGTAGCATTTCACAAATACAGAATCATGGAAGTACTTGGACTTAAGTCCAATGCTGAATTGATCGAGTACGCGATTAAGCACCACATGGTTGCGGAATAGCACCTACATCTTTCGCGTCAAAAACAGATAGTTTTAGTAGTACCCCCTAGATGTCTCCTCCCTCTAGCATGAGCCTGTAACGCTTATTTGTACGCCCAAAACGCTCCCCTCTTCCCGGAGACTAACGTGGTTCAACCACTGCGAATCCTGCTCGCCGATGACAGTCCTGACATTCTTGACGCGGTCAAGAATGAACTGCAGCCGGACTACGTCATTGCAGGAGCGGTGCTTGATGCTGCGTCGGTTCTCCGCGACGTGCCGAGTCTGAAGCCGGACCTGATTATCCTGGATATCTCGATGGGTGACCTGAATGGGTTTGAGATCACTAGACGACTGAAGGCGAACAAGTGCTCGTCCAAGATCATTTTTCTCACGGTCCACGAAGAATTTGAATTTGTGCGCGCGGCCTTTGATGCCGGCGCGTTGGGTTATGTGTTCAAGTCGCGCTTGAGTTGCGACTTGCGCAAGGCGATCGAAGCCGTGCGAGCAGGGAAGATCTTCATTCCGGAGGCGCCGATTCCGCTGTAAACAAAAGTAAGCTTTTGTGAGCACCTGCCAGTAGCGCTCAGCCCCGTGTCGCAATTTCTACCGTCAGACGAAAGTATCCCTTGGCGGGCCGTACGCCAGTGAAATCACCTTGTAGTTTTGTCAGTTTCCAACCCATCGTCACATCCCTAACATCTGTTTGTGGAGCACACCCCCGGATAGCAGCTCGCGGCCTCTATGAATACAGTCAGTAGCAGTTATTTTGACGATGCAAGGAAGGGGGCTGGCCGCCTGGATTCCGCTTCCGATTCAACATTGCAAACACCGGCAGACCAGAAAGTAGCTTTGATGGTGCTTACCGACCTGGATGCCAGTGCCATGCTGATCGATCATCTCGCAACGCAGAGATGGGAGATCGAATATGTTCCGGATAACGAGAGTGCTTTATCGCTTGTTCACGAGAGATCGTTCGACCTGATCATTACGGCCGAGACCACTTCGGCTAAAGCGGACATCGCACTGCTGCGGAAGATAAGACACATTCGCGCGCACAGTCGCATGATCATCCTCACCAGTGACAGTACTCCAGCAGATGTGGTGTCTGCGTTACGCAACCACGCATTCAGTTTTTTCAGTACGCCCTATTCTCTCGACGCTCTGGCTCAGGTTATCCGCATCGCAATGGAGGGTCCATGCTGGGACGATGGAATCGAAGTGCTCTCGGCCACTCCCGCCTGGGTTCGTCTTATCGCGCGGTGCGACCTGAACACGGCGGAGCGCGTGATGCAGTTCTTCCACGAAATGATTGATCTGCCCGAAGATGAGAAGAACGAAGTTGCCTTAGCGTTTCGCGAGATGCTGTTGAACGCGATCCGTCACGGAGCGCAGTTTGATCCCAGCCAATACGTCGAGATCTCTTACGTCCGTGCGCGACACATGGTGGAATGCCGCGTCAAGGACCCGGGACGGGGATTCTCGCTCAGTGAGCTTTACCACGCTGCGGTGACGAATCCAGACGATGATCCCACCCGGCACCTTCACTATCGTGAAGCGTCTGGCTTGCCGGCCGGAGGCTACGGCATTCTGCTAAGCCAGCACCTGGTTGATGAGCTCATTTATAACGAAAAAGGGAATGAAGTGTTGCTGGTGAAGTACATACCCGACAGCGGTTCAGCCAAAGCAGCGTAGGCCATGGCTTAGTGGTTGATGTTCTCTTCGCGCCACATATCGAAAGTGCCGCGCTAATCGACGACGAGCCGCTCGTCGCGCCGAACGATCCAGGACTGTTTCGCAGCAAGCGAGATAAGGGGGCCGCCTTCGGCTGAAACAAACGAGTGTAGAAAACTCGCGATTGTCTGCCTTGTGCGGCCTTCCGAAGCGATACCATTCGGGTGCGAATTATGCGCTTGCCGAGACGCTGCCGGACGTCGAGGATGTCTGCACTAAACCGTTCTGTTGTCCAAACTGCTGGAAATCCTGGAGCAACGTACTGTATGCCTGCTGCGCGCTCGATGTGTCGCCCGATTGCAGCGATTGGCCGAGTTGGTTGAGCAGTTGCGTGATTTGCGATTCACCGCTACTACTGCTACTACTGCTGCTGGTGCTGCTGGCGCTGCCGCCGCCGTGGTGCCCGTGATGATGCGCGTGCGGCGCCTGCGACTGAAAGTCCTGCTGCACCTTGCTGTAATCCTGTTGCGCAGCCGCAGTGTTCCCGGACTGTAGATCCTGCGAAAGCTGCTGAAAATCCTGCGAAACAGAGCTGTTGTTCTGAGTGGATGAACTCGTATTGGATTGCGGTCCTGACTTCTGCATAGCGGCAAAATCTGACTGCGCCGCGGACATATTGCCGGACTGCAGATCCTGGCCGAGTTGCTGAAAATCCTGCCGCGCCTGCTGCATGCGACTTTGGACGCTTTGTGCGGCGTAGTTTACGAAACTACTTCCCAAAATACCCGCCACTGACATGGCTTCTCCGTCCTGTGGAATCCCATTCCACTTTGATTCCTATCGGCACAGTTTCGCAAACCTCGAGGTGCCGGTGCTTGCAATCAATGAGCAAAGCGCATACCAGTCCAGATTGGAGAAAACTCAGGTAATCTCGTATGGGATTAAGAATAGCGTTACTTCGACACCAGCGGCTGGACTCCGTTCTGGCAGGTGCTCAGCAGAGCGGTAATCGTTTCGGCGCTGGCAGGTCTCGAGAAATAATAGCCTTGCACGAAATCGCAGTTCAGCAGTGAGAGTCTCTCAACCTGGGCTGCGGTCTCCACTCCTTCAGCGACGACTTTCAGCCCGAGGTTATGTGCCAGCGTGACGATGGTGCGGACAATCTCATAACTCTCGCGTTCCTCTTCCATCTGCATGATGAAACTGCGGTCGATCTTAAGGGTGTCGATCGGTAGCTGCTGCAGTCGACTGAGGGACGAGTAGCCGGTGCCGAAATCGTCGATGCTCAATCCCACACCGATGGCACGCAATTCCGCAAGCACGGTGGCGGCTCGATCCGGATCTCCCATGGCCACGGTTTCCATGATCTCTAATTGCAGGCAACTGGACGGCAGACCGGATTCCTTCACGATCAGGTCGATTTCAGCGGCAAGTTCGGGTTGGACAAAGTGCTTTGGCGAGACGTTCATCCCGAACTTCAGCGGCGCCGGAGAGGGGAACTGCTCGTTCCACATCTTCACTTGCTGACATCCTTCGCGCAATAGAGAGCGATTCATGGAAAGGATCAATCCAATTTCATCGGCGACGGAAATGAATTCCGCTGGCGGAACAATTTTCCCTTCTCGTAGCCATCGGCTTAGAGCTTCGAATCCGACGATTCGTCGATCGGCTAACGAGAGAATCGGCTGGTAATAGATCAGGAATTCCTGACGATCGAAGGCCTTGCGCAGATCAGTTTCCAGGCGGAGTCGGGCTACAGCACTTGCGTGCATGGCGCCGTCGAATAGCTGACAGCGCGCTTTTCCCGCGCGCTTGGCGCGATGCATGGCGATTTCGGCGTCGCGCAACATGTCTTCCGCACCCGTATCGGCGGTAACGCTGACGGCAATTCCGATGCTCACGGAGATGAAAATCTCGTGGCCGGCAATATTGAACGGATCCGCGAGTCTCTGTTGAAGACGCTCTGCCACACGCACACTGTCGGCGGAGTCTTTGATTTCGTCGAGCAGAATGGTGAATTCGTCGCCCGCTAGACGTGCCAGAGTCGAATCTGAGTTGCCGGAATGTGAGTTGCTGCCGAAATTACGAGAGATGGTATCTAGCGATCGCACCGAGGCGCTGAGCCGTTGCGCGATCTGAATCAACAACTCATCCCCGAAGGTGTTGCCCAGGCTTTCGTTGAAGACCTTGAAGTCGTCGACATCGATGAACAGTACGGCGAACTTGTACCGCGTCTGCCGCTTCGACATCGTGATCACGTGTTGAAGGCGATCGAGAAACAGTGTGCGATTAGGCAGATTGGTGAGGCCATCGTGCAGGGTGTTGTGTGCGAGTTGCTCTTGCGCGCGTTTTCGTTCGGTAATATCCCGGTTAACGATGACAGTTCGTTCGACTTCGCCATTCTTGCCTCGGATAGGGCTGGCGGTCGACTCCAGGATTCTCCAGGAGCCATCTTTGTGCCGCATGCGGTACTCGATGCGTTGACCGTTGCCGGTAGAGTTGGCTTTTCTCGCCGCCTCGATGACACGCTCGCGATCGTCGGGATGGATCTGATCAATGGATGACGTCGAACTTAGTTCTTCTGCCGAGTAACCCAGCACTGTCTGATACGCGGGGCTGTTGTATAAACGATGACCTTCGCGGTCGACGAGCGCGATCATGTCGGCGGCGTTCTCACTGATCAGCCGAAAGAGTTGATCCTGCTCCACGAGGTGCCGGCGAATGTTATGCAATTGCCAGTGCTGGTAGACGGTGTAGATGTCGAAGATCAGGACCAGCCCAGCGAGCCCCCGAACCCATTCCTTCAGGTCGAACCAGTCCTGGTCGAGCAGAGGCGACGCCGGAATTGTGAGGGCAACAATTCCAACTGTGAGAACGATGGTGACGGTAACGGCAAATCCCCATAGCCACCACTCCCGGCCCTCAACCTTGAGAACCTCACGCATGGGCGTGGAGACGCGGGTTTTATGGTCATTTGAGGCCGGTGTTCTCTGCATCAGAAGGCGAATAATCCCATGAAGATTCTAGGCATTGCAGCGAATACTGAAAGTTACGAAAGATGGAAGCAGGTTTAGTCCTCCGGGTGCTGGAAATTTCCAAAGCACTGAGCAGTCGGGCGATCTCTTGTGAATTGTGTGCACCGGACAACGCCACTCCAGGAGGGGGCATCTTCGCACCAGTAGGGTGAATTAGGTTCTTCTCTTTGGTCTAAGGCTTCGCTTCGGATGGGCGACTGTCTCTCAAGCCGCGGCTTGGTATCAGCCTCTTCGCCTGCAGACAGACGGGTTGCTGCGTTCAGCGGCAAATTTCGGTAATCGCAAGATTAAGCACGGGCAAGCGGTTGTCAGCATTTGAGATTGAGTCTTGGGAGCTCTGCTATGTGCCTGGCTATACCCGGTAAAGTCCTGGAAGAGTTCGACCGGCGCGGAATGCGTATGGCTAAGGTGCAGTTCGGCGGAATCGTCCGCGAAGCCTCGCTGGATTACGTGCCGGGAGCTAAGGTCGGCGACTACGTGTTGGTGCACGTCGGTTTTGCGATCAGCACGGTAGATCCCGAAGAAGCCGCTCGAACCTATCAGTTATTGGAAGAAATGGATCAGCTCACGGAGCTCAACGCGCCGGTGGTGGATGAGGTGTCGGCGAGGAAGCCGCAGTGAAGTACATCGACGAATATCGTAACCCGCGATTGGCGCAATCGATCGTGCAGGAGATCCGCCGCATTCAGACGCGTCCCTGGGTGATTATGGAAGTCTGCGGCGGGCAGACCCACTCCATCGTGAAACATGGAATCGACCGCCTACTGCCGGATGGGATCGAGTTGGTGCATGGCCCTGGGTGCCCAGTGTGCGTCACGCCGCTGGAGACGATCGACAAGGCGCACGCGATCGCCGCCAAGCCAGACGTTATTTTTTGCTCTTTCGGAGACATGCTGCGTGTACCGGGTTCACACGGGGATCTCTTCACTCTGAAATCGCAGGGCGCAGATATCCGCGTGGTTTACTCGCCGCTGGATTGCCTGAAGATTGCTGTGGCGAATCCCACCAAGCATGTCGTCTTCTTCGCGATTGGCTTCGAGACGACGGCCCCAGCAAACGCGATGCTGGTTGCACGAGCGAAAGAGGAAGGCGCGAAGAACGTCTCCATCCTGGTGTCGCATTCGCTGGTGCCGCCCTCGATTGCCTACATCCTGCAATCGCCGCAGAACCGCGTGCAGGCCTTCCTTGGACCAGGGCATGTGTGCGCCATCATGGGCTATCGCGAGTACGAGCCGATCGCAGAGCGATATAACGTTCCAATTGCCATCACGGGATTCGAGCCGCTTGACTTGCTAGAGGGAACGCTGATGGCAGTCCGTCAACTGGAAGCAGGCAGTGCCGTGGTTGAGAACCAGTATTCGCGCATCCTCGATCGCGAAGGGAACGTGGGCGCCCGGCGGCTGGTGAACAGCGTCTTTGAAGTCTGCGACCGCAAATGGCGAGGCGTCGGCTGGATTTCCAAGAGCGGATACAAGCTGCGCTGGGAATACCGCGAGCACGACGCCGAAAGAATCTTCGAGGTGAAGGAGATCGACACACAGGAGCCCGAGATTTGCATCAGCGGGCAGATTCTGAAGGGCATCAAGAAGCCGCATGATTGCCCGGCATTCGGAACCATTTGTACGCCGCTGACTCCGCTTGGAGCCACCATGGTTTCCGCTGAAGGCGCCTGCGCCGCGTACTACGCCTACGGACGGCACCTGGATAAACAGAAGAGGGAAGCTGCTGCCGTGCACATCGGAGGTGCCGCGTGAGCAATGTCTCTCTGGCTGCGACTCCGGTGATCTCGCGACAGGAGTGGCACGACAAGGTGATGCGCAAGTGCCAGGAATCGGTGGAGATCAAAAACAAGTTTTTCGAGCGGTACGCGGATGAGATCGGCGAACTCAGTCAAAAGATGGCGGAGCGCTTTGGACGCGGCCGACGGCTCTGGGTGATGGGAAATGGCGGCAGCGCTTGCGACGCGCAGCACGTAGCGGTCGAGTTCATTCATCCGATCATCGAAAAGCGGCGTGCGTTGCCGGCGCTCGATCTGGTGAGCCAGATTCCGGTAGTCACAGCCATTTCGAATGACAAGGATTTCGCGCGCGTGTTCATTGATCAGATCGAGCTATGGGGCGAGAAGGATGATATGGCGCTGGCGATCTCTACCAGCGGCAAATCGCCCAACCTTATCTATGCACTCGAAGCAGCTCGCACCAAAGGGATGTTGACGATTGCCTTCTCTGGCAAGGACGGCGGCCGAATGCCAGAGGTTTCGGACTACTGCTTCACCGTCCCGAGCTTCAGTATTCACCGCATACAGGAGTCACACGTTGCCTTGCTGCACATCCTATGGGATCTGACTCACGTCGCGATGGGCGAGGAGGACGTGATCTGATGAGCGAAGCCGCGGTGAAGCTCCCCTCCATGGTTAACGCTGATGCTTCGCGAGAGACCTCGGTCCCGGGTTCAACGTGTCCGCTGCCCATTACGCAGCACCCGCGGATCGTGCTCGGCCATGGCAGCGGCGGCAAGCTTACAGCACAACTGATCGAGCAAGTGTTCCTTCCTGCTTTCAGCAATCCTTTGCTCAACAAGTTGGATGATCAGGCTGTTCTTGAAATTAATGGTTCGCGGCTGGCGTTTACCACGGACGGATTCGTTGTCACACCCATCTTTTTCCCAGGCGGCGATATCGGTCGGCTTGCGATCAACGGCACGGTGAATGATCTGGCAATGAGCGGCGCGCGCCCGCTCTATCTGGCGGCGGCGTTCATCCTCGAGGAAGGACTGGCAACCGAGGATCTACAACGTGTTGTGGATTCGATGAGCGCAGCAGCTCGCGAAGCAGGTGTTCAGCTGGTGACCGGTGACACCAAGGTTGTTAATCGCGGCAAGGGTGACAAGATCTTCATTTCAACGACCGGCATCGGCGTGATCGAGCGCCCGGTGAATATCTCGGCGAGCCACGCGCGTCCGGGAGACAAAGTAATCCTCAGTGGATATATCGGCGATCACGGGATGGCAATTCTGTCGCAACGAGAGAACCTGGAATTTGAAGGCGTGATCGAAAGCGATTGCGCTGCGCTGCACCAATTGGTCGCCGACATGCTCGACGTTACGAACGAGATCCATTGCCTGCGCGATCCCACGCGCGGTGGAGTGGCAACTGTTCTGAACGAGATCGCCGCGCATGCGAATGTCGGCGTTTGCCTTCGTGAGACCGAGATACCGGTGCGCGACAGCGTTCGTGGCGCCTGCGAAATTCTGGGACTCGATCCTTTATATGTGGCGAATGAAGGAAAACTTGTCGCCATCGTACCGGAGCAACATGCGGAAGCGGTGGTTGCTCGTATGCGACGGAACCCGCTAGGGACCGAGTCGCGCATCATCGGCGAAGTTACGTCCGATCCCGCGGGAATGGTATTGATGAAAACGGAAATCGGGGGTACGCGAGTTATTGACACATTATTTGGCGAACAACTGCCGCGGATTTGTTGAGGACAACCCGCGGGAGCTGCACGTAATCCAGTAAACCATTCGCGCCGGCCTTTCATTCCGACCGGAGCAAACTCACAACTGCCGTCGCAGTGACGGCGTCACCTCGCAAGGAGGCGATGATGCCGACTGAACCTATTCCATTCGCCCGGCGCGCTGCTGCAGCGCCTTCACCAGTCAAAGATGTCCACATCATCTGGCTCACTGCCGGGCTAAGTTGCGACGGCGATTCTGTGTCCATCACCAACGCGGAGCAGCCCAGCATCGAAGACGTTCTCTTGGGAGCTATTCCTGGTCTTCCGAAAGTTCATCTACACAATCCTGTGCTGGCTTATGAAGTGGGCGACGAGTTCATGAAGTACTTTTACCAGGCCGAACGTGGCGAAATCGATCCGTTCGTGCTGGTCGTGGAAGGCTCAATTCCCAACGAAGACATCAAGGATGAAGGCTACTGGGCCGCGCAGGGAACGGATCCCAATACTGGACAGCCGATCAAGACTACGGAATGGATCGATCGCCTCGCGCCGAAAGCTCTGGCGGTGATTGGCGCGGGAACGTGCGCCACTTACGGTGGAATTCACGCGATGGCCGGCAATCCCACCGGGTGCATGGGTCTTGCTGACTATCTCGGATGGGGCTGGCGCTCGAAAGCTGGATTGCCAATCGTGAATGTGCCCGGATGTCCAGTACAACCCGACAACTTTATGGAGACCTTGCTTTACCTGCTATTTCAGGTAGCGGGGCTGGCGCCCATCATCCCGCTGGATGAGCAACTGCGCCCCACATGGTTGTTCGGCAAAACAGTGCACGAAGGTTGCGATCGCGCCGCTTACTACGAGCAGGACGATTTTGGCATTGAGTACGGAACGCCGAAGTGTCTGGTGAAAGTCGGCTGCTGGGGGCCCGTGGTCAATTGCAACGTGACCAAGCGCGGTTGGATGCGCGGCATCGGCGGCTGTCCGAATGTCGGCGGCATTTGCATTGGCTGCACCATGCCCGGATTCCCCGACATGTTCATGCCCTTCATGGACGAGCCCTCGGGTGCGCGCTTTTCTACAGCTGCATTGACGCTCTACGGGAAGATGATCCGTGCGTTGCGCGCAATTACGAACAATACCGTCAACGGCGAGCCGGAGTGGCGACGTCGCGGCCGCGAACTCATTACCGGCTATCAACCCAGACCTGGCGCGTACACGATGCGCCCAACTCGCAAAGCTGCATGAGCGGAGAGGATGCTAAGAGATGGGAACTATCACAGAGCCGTTGAGCGAAACTTCTGGCAAGAAGCGAAACCTGGTGGAGATGAGCTGGGACCCGATTACCCGCATCGTGGGCAGCCTTGGCATCTTCACGAAAATCGATTTCGAAAACAAACAGGTGGCGGAGTGCTACAGCACATCGTCTATTTTTCGCGGGTACAGCATTTTTATGAAGGGAAAGGATCCGCGTGATGCGCACTTCATCACCAGTCGCATCTGCGGAATCTGTGGCGACAATCACGCAACCTGTGCCTGCTATGCGCAGAACATGGCGTTCGGAGTGAAGCCTCCGCCGCTGGGTGAATGGATCATCAATCTCGGCGAAGCAGCCGAGTACATGTTCGATCACAACATCTTCCAGGACAACCTGGTTGGGGTTGATTTCTGCGAGCAGATGGTGAAGGAGACGAACCCGGGACTGTGGGAGAAAGCGCAGAAGAAGAAAGCGCCGAACTCAAGCAAGCACGGATTCCGCACCATCGCGGACATCATGACGGCGCTGAATCCGTTTACCGGTTCGTTTTATCGGGAAACCTTGGAAGTGAGCCGTCTGACTCGCGAGATGTTTTGCCTGATGGAAGGGCGGCACGTCCATCCGTCAACGCTCTATCCAGGCGGCGTCGGGACTGTTGCAACTGTGCAGCTTTTCACCGACTACCTGGTGCGATTAATGAAGTATGTCGAGTTCATGAAGCGATGTGTTCCATTGCACGACGATCTCTTCGACTTCTGGTACGAAGCTTTGCCTGGATATGAAAGAGTAGGGCAACGTCGGATCCTGCTGGGCTGTTGGGGATCGTTCAACAACCCGGCGGTTTGCGACTACCGTTACGAGAGCATGTCGGAGTGGGGTCGTGGCATGTTCGTCACGCCCGGCATTGTGGTTGACGGACAACTGGTTACGAATGATCTGGTGGACATCAATCTCGGTCTCCGCATCCTGCTCGGGAGCTCGTACTACGATGATTGGCAAAACGAACAGACATTTGTGAAGACCGATCCACTCGGGAATGCGATCGATAAACGCCATCCCTGGAATCAGACCACTACTCCTCGTCCGCAAAAACGCGATTTCAACGGCAATTACACGTGGGTGATGTCGCCACGCTGGTTCGATAAGCGCACTGGCGATTATCTGCCGCTCGATACTGGTGGTGGGCCGATCGCCCGCCTATGGTCGACGGCACTATCCGGGTTGGTGGATATCGGATACATCAAGGCGACTGGCAAGAGTGTGGTCATCAACCTTCCCAAGGGCGCAACGCTGCCGGAGACCAGCTTCGAGTGGAGGATTCCGCAGTGGAGCAATGCGATCGAGCGTGATCGTGCACGCACCTACTTCCAGGCCTACGCCGCAGCCGCAGCGCTGTTCTTCTGCGAGAAAGCGATGGAGGAGTTGATGGCCGGGCGATCCAAAACGTGGGCGCCCTTCAAAGTACCGGAAGATGCCATCTCCTGTGGTTTCCATGAAGCGGTGCGCGGTGTGCTTTCACATCACGTGGTGATCCGGGATGGCAAGATTGCCAACTATCATCCGTATCCGCCAACCTGCTGGAACGCGAATCCCCGCGACGTGTACGGAACACCTGGTCCTTACGAAGACGCAGTGCAGAACACTCCGCTGTTCGAGGAGAACGGTCCCGACAAGTTCAAGGGTATCGACATCATGCGCACGGTCCGTAGCTTCGATCCGTGCCTGCCTTGCGGCGTGCACATGTATCTTGGGCCGGGCAAGGTGCTCCAGACACGGCACTCGCCGATGTTCGGTCTGATGCCCAACAAAGGCGATCGATGAACAACAACGAGTTCCAGGAACGTACGGAACAAATCGACCGGCTGGTGCAGCGCGTTACGGGCTTCGCGGATGATGACGCGCGCACCACGGCGCTCGAGTTGTTGCAGTCGATGATGGATCTTCACGGTGCGGCCATGGCCCGTATCGTCGAGATGCTGTCTGACTCAGGCGAAGCAGGGCGCAGTTCGCTGACGAAGCTAGGAAACGATCCGCTGATCTGTGGACTGCTGGTGCTGTATGGAATCCATCCGGTTGCGCTGGAAGAACGCGTGTCGCGCGCGATTGAGAGAGTACGGCCACAGTTACAGAAGCATGGTGGAAGCGTGGACCTCGTCGAAGTCGCGGACGAAGCGGTAAGAATAAAGATCGAAAGTTCTGGACATGGCTGCGGATCGTCAGCGGACACGCTGAAATCAACGGTGGAGCAAGCGATTCTGGAGGCTGCACCTGAAGTCGTGGCGATTACGGCGGAAGGCGCCGAGTCTGGAACCCCCGGATTTGTGCCGCTGAACATGATCCAGCCAGTTACCAAAGAGGAGATGAAATATGAAAAATCCACCGCCTGACATCGATGCGCACTCTTCCGGTGTGAAACGCGGCGAAGAATGGGCCTATGACGGCGTGAAAGAGCCGGGACGCGAGGGAGAAGGACGAACGGCGCGCGATGCGACTGGGATCAATGCGGACAAGCGGGCGCCGATCGACCCAAGAATGCCGAACCTGCCGCCAGCCTGAGCTATGGGCGCGATTTCCGATAACGTTGAGCGATCTCCACTCGCAACCTTGCGGCGGTTTGTCCGCAAGGCAAGCGAACGCACGGAAGTGTGCGAGATGTGCGCTCTGCCGCTGGCGCCGCTTCATCATCACTTGTTGGAGTTGGAGAAGCGACAGGTCACGTGTGCGTGTGAGGCATGCGCCATTCTGTTCGATGGCAATGTCCGCCAGCGCTATCGACGCATCCCGCGTGACGTATGGCGTCTGACCGATTTCGTCATGGATGACCACGAATGGGACAGCCTGCTGATTCCCATTAACATGGCATTCTTCGTTCACAGCAGCGCAGCGCAGCGAATGGTCGCGCAGTATCCAAGTCCGGGCGGCGTGATGGAGTCGTCGCTGGATCTTGAGTACTGGAATGTCATCGTCAAGCGCAATCCTGTGCTGCAAAAGTTAGAACCGGACGTGGAAGCATTGCTGGTGAACCGCATCGCAACTCCGGCGCGATATTACCGAGCGCCGATTGACCAATGTTTCCGGTTGGTCGGCATCATCCGCAAACACTGGCGAGGCTTGTCGGGTGGAACAGAAGTCTGGAGCGAGATCGACAAATTCTTCCGCGAGTTAGACGAATTGTCTGGAGGCGCGAGTGCCTGATCTGCGCTTCCAGATCGAAGACGTTGTGCCCACTCCGAACGCGGCATCGCCGCAGTTGTCGTTCAAGCTGCGGATTACGAATGCGGAACCTGAACCAATTCATTCAATCGCGCTGCGGGCTCAAGTACAGGTTGAACCCGTGCGGCGTCGTTATACAACTGACGAACAACGCAAGTTGAAGGAGTTGTTTGGTGAACCGGAGCAGTGGAGTAAGTCGCTGCTGCCGCTGCTGTGGGCGAATGTGAACGTCAATGTGGGCGCGTTTACCGGCAGTATCTTGATCGATGTGCCAGTGCCGTGCACGTTCGACTTCAACGTGGCGATGACCAAGTACATTCACGGGCTTCAAGACGGCGAGTTGCCGACCTCGTTGTTGTTCGCCGGGACCGTGTTTCACGCCGGACAGATGGCACTACAGATCGCACAAATTCCCTGGGATCGCGAGGCCAGTTATCGCGTTCCAGTTCGTGTCTGGAAAGAGATGATGGATCTCTACTATCCGAATGGCGCGTGGATCCAGTTGCGACGCGATGTGTTCGAACGGTTGTATGAGTTCAAAATGCAAAACGGACTTCCAACGTGGGAGCAGACGGTCGAGCGCATGCTGGATCTGGCCGGGGTGAAGTCGTGAATCGCGACCTGGCGAAGAAGGTCGCGGACGCGGTTTTGTACGAAGGATACATGCTGTATCCGTATCGTCCGTCGGCGATCAAGAACAGGCAACGCTGGACGTTTGGGATTTTGTATCCGCCTGCTTACAACGAAGTAGGGCAGGGAACAGAGCGCGCGGCGATGCACTCTGAATGTCTGGTGATGGCGGACGCTGATGCGAGCGTTCAGATTCAACTCCGGTTTCTGCATCTTCTGGCGAGGCAAGTGGCGCGAGCAGTGAAAGACCGTTTCGAGGCGGCTGCGTCGCTGATGGTTGATGGCCGACTGAGCGAGAGCTGGGATGCAGGAGTGGAGCGCGCGGTGGAGTTCGAAGTCGCGTTGGAAGCTGAACGTATTCGTAAGCTTGGATTTGCTTTTCACGGTCTTAATCAAAGCGAAGGGCTCTACGATTCCAGCGGCCAGATCGCCGGAAGTCTGACGCAGACCCAACGCGAAGTGAGTGGAACGGTGACAGTTGAGGCGCACAAATTGACTGAGCGCATTTGGAAGATCGCTGTGGATGTTTGCAATACAACTGATTCGCCGGAGGGAGAAGACGCGAATCGCGACGAAGCTCTGCTGCGATCGCTGCTTTCCGCGCACACGATCCTGACGGTGAGCGGCGGCGAGTTCGTGTCGCTGCTCGATCCGCCCGAGGACCTTCGCGAGCTGGTGAGCAAATGCAAGAACATCGGGAACTTTCCCGTGTTGGCAGGCAACGAAGGCGAACGCGAGATGATGCTGTGCTCGCCGATTGTGCTCTACGACTATCCGCAGATCGCGCCGGAGAGCGCCGGCGACTTCTACGACGCAACAGAAATGGATGAGATGCTCACGCTGCGCGTGATGACGTTGACTGACGACGAGAAGAGCGAGATGCGGCAAGCGGACGATCATGCGCGCAACCTCCTGCAGCGAACGGAAGAGAGTGCGAGAGAACAGTTGGCCCGGACACACGGTGCGATTCGCAGCATGCGTCCGGTGAGCGAGAAGCGATGATGGAGTGGAATGAGCAAGCGGACGCGGAACGGCTGGAGAGCGTGACGATCTTCGGTGTTGAGGTGAAGACTGGTGCTCGCGTGCGGCTGTGGCCGCAGAAGACGGCGGACATCATGGACATGGCGCTGAAGGGCAAAGTCGCGATCGTGGAAGCGATTGAGCGCGACTTCGAAGACCGCGTGCATTTGGCGGTTGTGCTGGAGGATGATCCGGGCCGAGATTTGGGAATGTTGCGCCAACCGGGACATCGTTTCTTCTTTTCGCCAGAGGAAGTCGAGCCGCTGGTGCTGAACGGCGAGGTGTCGCATGAACGGTAAGGTGCTGGTCGCAGGAATCGGCAACATCTTTTTAGGCGACGATGCGTTCGGAGTCGAGGTGGCGCAGCGCCTCGCCGGGCGTTCGCTCTCAGAGGGCGTGAAGGTCGTTGACTTTGGCATTCGCAGCTATGACCTTGCGTACGCGCTGATGGAGGATTGGGATCTGGTGATCCTGGTGGACGCGTTGCCCGGCGAGGGAAAACCGGGGACGCTGTACATCATGGAACCGGATTTGCCGCGAGCCGGTGAAACTCCGGCTTCGCTCGACGCACACACGATGAACCCGGTGGCGGTGTTGCAGATGGTGAGCGCGCTTGGCGGAAAAGTTGGACGAATGCTGGTGGTCGGTTGCGAACCAGCGAGCGTAGAAGCGGATGACAGCGGCGAGATGGGTTTAAGTATGCCGGTGAGGGCCGCGGTCGACGAGGCCGTTCGCATGGTGGAAGGGTTGATTGTCCGCGAGCGTAGCCATGCAACGGCTGCGTAGCGAAAAGGAGAGAGAAGATGGGAAAGATTGTGGTGTGGGGCAGTCTTCTGGCAGCAGTCTATAGTTTGTATTACTTCCGCGGCGATATTCAACGTTACACAAAAATGAAAATGATGTGAGGGCGGCCTCACCCCTGATAATTTGAAAATCGACCTACTTAGCCGCCGATCTATGAAGGCAATTCCAACCGGATCTCTTTGGCAACCGGGTCGAGATGCGTGATGCGGAAGCTGCGAATCTGGCCGGCGGCGACAGGTTCTGGCTTCTTCGCGCCGGACTGGCCCTGGCCTTTCCAGCGTGCCTGGAGCATCGATCCCAATGACGAGAGATCTGCTTTTCCGGAAGACTGCTCGCTGGCTGGAGCTGCCGTCGTAGCTGGGATGGTGCACGCGGCGTGAATGCCTTCACCAAGTTCGACTCGGGCACTTGTTCCTGAGAGGTCGACGATGCGGCCGCTCACGAGATCGCCAGCTTTGTGCTCGGCGAGATACTCGTCGATGCTGGTGGGAATCAGCTGCTTCATGCTGAGGCGAATGTTGCGCTTCTCGCGATCGATGGCCAGGACTTGCGCTTTAACGATTTCGCCCGGCTTGAGGACGTCGCGGGGATGTGCAATGCGCTTCTCGTTGCTGATCTCGCTAACGTGCACCATACCTTCCACGCCTTCCGCGAGCTGAACAAACGCGCCAAAGTTGGTAATGCTGGTGACCGGACCTTCGATGGAGGAGCCGACCGGAAACTTCTGCGCAATGTCGGCCCAGGGATCGCCGAGGGCCTGCTTCAATCCAAGGCCGATGCGGCGTTCGGCGGTGTTCACAGAGAGGATGACGGCATCAACCGTATCGCCAGGCTTCACGACGTCGGCGACGCGCTTCACTTTGCGAGTCCATGACAGTTCGGAGATGTGAATGAGGCCTTCGACGCCGGGTTCGAGTTCGACGAAAGCTCCGAAGTCGGTGGCGCGCGAGACTACGCCGCGAACGCGCTCGCCAACTTTGTACTTGCCGGCGGTAGAGTCCCAAGGGTGCGGCTGAAGCTGCTTGAGGCTGACGGCGATGCGGCGCTTGCCATTTTCTTCGGTGGCCTTGAGGATCTTGACTTCGATTTCCTGGCCGACGGAGAGAACGTCGGAGGGCTTTTCGACTCGAGACCAGCTGATTTCGCCGATGTGCAACAGGGCATCGACGCCGCCGAGGTCGACGAAGGCGCCGTAATCGGTGAGGCTGCGAACGACGCCGGTGATGGTATCGCCGTCGTTGAGTTCGGAATAGCGGCGATCGCGAGCAGCGTTAGCTTCTTCTTCGGCGACTGCGCGATGATCGACGACAACATCTTCTTCGGTGACGTCGAGCTTGGTAATGCGGCAGCGGATTTCCTGTCCGACGAGCTTCTCCATCTCGGCGGCATCGCGAGCACCGCTGCGGGACGCGGGCATAAAGGCACGTACGCCGACATCGACGCTCAGGCCGCCTTTCACGACGGCGGTAACTGTGCCGAGGATGGTCGCGCGTTCGGTGAAGGCCTTCTGCAAAGACGGCCAATCAGTCGGACGCTCGACGCGAGTACGCGAGAGTTCGTAATAGCCCTCTTCGTTGCGGCCCTTGACGGAGACCAGAAACTGGTCGCCGGGTTTCACTTCCTGGCCGGTGCTCAGGAAGAGCGAGAGCGGAAGAATGCCTTCGGTCTTGTAGCCGATGTCGAGGAAGACGGTGTCGGCGGAGACAGTGACAACCGTAGCGTGGAGCTGTTTTGCGCCTTCGGTCTTGTGGGCGTGAGTCTGCTCATACTGAGAGAGAAGATCGCTGAATGAAGCGTCGTCGGTATTCTGTTCGGAAGAAGGTACGTTGGACATGATGATGAATCAAGTCTATCAGTCGATCAGTCGTTCAGTCTGTCAGGCATGAGTAACTCGCCCGAGGAGTAATTCACCCGCGAGACACAGATACACGGACAAAAGCCGGGCATGATGCTCAGGGCCTAGGTCGTGCTCGCGATGGGTTATCGCGGCGGCGTTCCGTCTTTCAGGGTGTTCTTGGCTTTGATGGAAACCTCCACATTCTTACAGTTGTATGAAACCTCTAGAATGAGGTTCTTTGATCCGATCTCGTTCAGGGATGCGCACGGTCTGTACCACCCGTGAACGAGGGTACCCCCCCGGGGATACCCTTTTGCAACCCATTTATTTTCAGCAGCTTAGTTTTCCCATTCTTGCAAATTCCTGAAAACATTAGGGCAAAAATGTCAAAATCCTCAAAACAAAGGAGTTGCCGAAGAAAGTTGGCAGTTTTGCAAGTTGTTAGTGTAGGAAATCCCAGGAGATTGATCTGCTACTTCCAGAATAGCAAATAGAAGGGGAGCTACTAGACACTTTCCTAAGATTTATATTTGGTGCAGTTTCATCGGGATACGAGGAATTTCGGGTAGGAGAGGGGGTTGACAACATTTGGGGAGTCGGCGAGTTCATGACGCGCAGTGGGGCGGCGAATAGCTTGCCCAGGTTGGCCAAAAGGAGGCGAATCTGGGGCACTGGGCCTTCACTTACACAGATGACCATTCGTTCCTGTCCAGGTGACCGATTCGCGTGAACTGGAACGGATAATTGACACGAACTCGGAAACAATGCCGGGGCGCGCACAACCGGTTTTCCGGACAAACGCAGCGAACGGGAGATATTCCGCCCTCAAAATCGATCACCAATTACCCGCGTTTTTTCGACAACTTAACGTGAGTGACTGGAGCGGCGATTGTGTTGCTCTTGGCGAGATCACGCAGCGTCTTCTCGCTGGGCATCTGGGCGCCAAGGTCGTGGCCTTCAATCTCGGAGGCGTGGTGGCCCGGGCCGGGCGTGAGCATCAGTGAGACTCCTTGAGGAGCGTTGAAGCAGGTTAACGAACGAATTTTTCCGGAGACGTCGTAATTCGCAAATAGCCTCATGATTTTTCCTTTCACGCGGAGATAAACGAAAAGTTCAAGCCGTAAGCAATGGCGCGCGTAGGTCCGGTGTTGCGGACAGAGAAGTAGAGCCGGCGGCCGCCGCTGCCGTCTGCCTCCGATTGGATGTTCTGGACGGCCAGGACTTGATCTCCTGCGTCAGAGTTGAGCGGGGCGGCGGTGACGGCGACGGCATCCCCGTAACCGAATCCCCACATGACCCAGTTGTGCTCCTGACCAGGGAGAAGTCCGGTTTCGCCTGCGTCGACCCAGGACGCCTGCCAGAACGAGATATTTGCCATGATTTGCCTCCTCAGTGATCCCACGGTTGAGTAGTAGTGCTGGGGAGAGGGGAATCGTTACAAAGAACATCTGAACGCAAGGTTCCTCGACGCGTGGCCGCGCGATCCAAAGACGGATCGCGAGAAGCACAGCGGCCACTCGCTCGGAATGACAGTTCTGTGGAGAGGGTAGGGATACCTCGCTGCGCTCGGTATGACAGAACTCCAAAGTTGGTGGTGGGGTAGGGATACCTCGCTGCGCTCGGAATGACAGTTCCTCGCGGGCGCTCGCGCCGTCACATCAAATACGGCAGTTGAGGTCGGCCACTGCACCTAAGTTTCCAAAAAGACAGACGTGTATACCCGGGCCACTGGACGGAAAATGCGAAATGCAGAGATGTTTCGCTGCGCTCAACATGACCTCGGTCTGTTTGGAAGCATTAGAGGAGACGAGGTGATCTGTTGGCGGATTGAGGTCGCCATTCCGCACCTGCCCTCTAGCCCTGGGTCACCCCTCGGGGTGATGATTGTCACGGCAGGGAGAACGCATCGGACATTAAATGAGCGCGGTTTCGGCAATTGCGGGTTTACAGTACCGCGGGCCTTTTGGAGCAAGGCTCGTTGTATAGACGGCAGTCGCACGCGAACCGTTCCGTAAAACAGAGTCAGCATGCAACATCACCCAAACGAAAGCTGTCGGGAGTAATACGTACGAACCATGGGCCCGTCACACAGATTCGTAGCAGACGAGATAGCACACGCATCGTAGAAAGAGAGGAATTCCCATGAGTGTTGGGGTTATTAAGCTACCGGCCGATTACACAAAAGAAGTCATGAGCCAGGTGAAAGCAAAAAACCCGGCAGAACCCGAGTTCCATCAGGCAGTACAGGAAGTGTTCGATTCGTTGCGTCTGGTGCTGGAGCGGCACCCGGAGTTTATTTCAGCGAAGATCCTGGAGCGGATTACCGAGCCAGAGCGGTTAATTATGTTCCGGGTTCCGTGGACAGACGACCGCGGCGAAGTGCAAGTGAACCGCGGATTCCGCATCGAGATGAACAGCGCGATTGGTCCATATAAAGGTGGGCTGCGCTTCCATCCGTCGGTGAATCTTGGCATTTTGAAATTCCTGGCATTCGAGCAAGTGTTCAAGAACTCGCTGACCACGCTGCCGATGGGCGGCGGCAAAGGCGGATCGGATTTCGATCCGAAGGGGAAGAGCGATAACGAAGTGATGCGCTTCTGCCAGAGCTTTATGACGGAATTGAATCGCCACATTGGTCCGGATACAGACGTTCCAGCGGGCGATATCGGCGTAGGCGGACGCGAGATTGGATTTCTGTTCGGCCAATACAAACGGCTGCGCAATGAATTCACGGGCGTTCTGACAGGCAAGGGTCTGGCATGGGGCGGCTCGCTGATTCGTCCGGAAGCGACCGGCTATGGCTGCGTTTATTTTGCGGCCGAGATGCTGAAGACGAGGAAAGAGTCGATGGACGGCAAGCTGTGCCTTGTATCGGGCAGCGGCAACGTTTCGCAATACACGATTGAGAAGCTGCTCGATCTGGGCGCGAAGCCGGTGACCGCGTCCGATTCGAATGGCGTGGTCTACGACCCGGATGGGATCGATCGCGAGAAGCTGGCGTGGATCATGGAGCTGAAGAACGTGCGCCGCGGCCGTATGCGCGAGTACACGGAGCACTTCAAGAAAGCCATCTTCATGCCGACTGATGTGAAGATGGATCACAATCCGCTGTGGAACATCAAGGCTGATTGCGCATTCCCGAGTGCGACGCAGAACGAAATCAACGCGAAAGACGCTGCCAATCTCATTAAGAACGGCGTGAATCTGGTGGCGGAAGGCGCGAACATGCCGAGCACGCTGGAAGCGACGAAGATGTTCCTGGATGCGGGCGTGCTGTATGGTCCGGCGAAGGCGGCGAATGCCGGCGGCGTTGCGACTTCGGGCCTGGAGATGGCGCAGAACAGCATGCGGATCAGCTGGACACGTGAAGAGGTGGATGATCGTCTGCACAAGATCATGATCGCCATTCACAAGAACTGCTACGAGACCGCAGAGATGTACGGCGCAAAAGGGAACCTGGTGCATGGCGCGAATATCGCCGGCTTCCTGAAGGTGGCAAACTCGATGCTGGATCAGGGACTGGTGTAGATCTCGATACAGTAGGACACTATGCGGGGTGGGAGATTCCACCCCGTATTTTTTAGGAGTCGAGAGTGGCGCAGGCGAGAGCGCGCGGCGCGGAACTTGATGCGCAACGGCTGTTCGAAGGCTTCGAAGAGCTGATGCCATTTCGCGTGCACGACATCCTGCTGGTGTCGAGCCTGTATGACTCGTTCATCCTGCGCGAAGATGGGCGGCTGAATGAGTTGCTGATCGGCGAGTCGCTGGAACTCGATCTGCAGCAGATTCCTGGAATCACGCATGTTTCGAGCGGAGCTGAGGCGCTGGCAAGGGCGCGATCGGAGCCACGCTTCAACCTTATTATTGCCAATCTGCAACTGAGCGATATGGATGCCGCCGAATTGGCGCGACAGGTGAAGGCTGCCGGGCTGAATGTGCCAGTGGTGGTGCTGGCGTACGACTATCGCGAGGTCAAGAATTTCCGGGCGCGCAATCCGCACACCGATATCGAGCGCATTTTTCTGTGGCAGGGAAACGTGCGAATCCTGATCGCGATTGTGAAGTACATCGAAGATAAGCGGAATGTGCGGCACGATACCGAGGTGATGGGAGTGCCCGTCATCCTGGTGGTGGAAGACAACATACGGTATTACTCGGCGTTCCTGCCGCTGATCTACACGGAGCTGATTACGCAATCGCGCGGCCTGATCGGCGAGGGATTGAACATGGCGCACAAGCTGGTGCGCATGCGGGCGCGGCCGAAGATCCTGCTGTCGACGACGTATGAAGATGCGGTGGCGAATGTGCTGACGTACCAGGATTATCTGCTGGGAGTGGTGTCGGACATTGAGTTTCCGCGTGAGGGCGTGCTTAGTCCGGACTCGGGATTTGATCTAGCACACATGGTGCGGAGCGTAGTGGCGGATGCGCCGATTGTGTTGCAGTCGAGCCGGACGCAGTTCATGCCGCGGGCGCAGGCAGAGGGCGTGTCGTTCCTGCGGAAGCGGTCGCCAACGTTGCTGCTGGATCTGAGGCGATATCTGATTGAGCAATTTTCGTTTGGCGATTTCGTGTTCCGGCTGCCGGATCATACGGAGGTCGCGCGGGCGAAGGATCTGAAGGCTCTGGAGCGTTTGCTGCACGAGGTTCCAGTGGAAAGCGTTCTCTTTCATAGCGAGCGAAATCATTTTTCGCGATGGTTGCGAGCGAGGACGGAGTTTGCGCTGGCGCTCAGGTTGAGGCCGAGAAAGGTGTCGGACTTCGCCGATGGAGAGGCGCTGAGGCGAGACATTATCGAGTCGATTGCCGAATATCGGGCCGAGCAAAGCGGGCTGCTGATTGGGGATTTCCAGGCGGCGACGTTCAAGGCGTCGGAAGGATCGTTTCTGCGGCTGGGTGGAGGCTCGCTCGGGGGAAAGGCGCGCGGATTGGCGTTCGTGCGGCACCTGTTGCATAAGAACGGCGTAGGCAGTCAGTTCGCGGGAGTTCGCATTGCGGTGCCGCCGACGCTGGTACTGGCGACGGGCATCTTCGATCAGTTCCTGAGCGAGAACGACCTGGCGGATTTCGCCATTCGCTGCGACGACGACGCGGAAATTGTTCAGCGATTCCTGCGGGCAACGCTTCCGGCGCAGATGACGATGGAGTTGCTGGCGTACCTGGAGCAAGTGCGATATCCGCTGGCGGTGCGGTCGTCGAGCTTGCTGGAGGATTCGCAATATCAGCCATTCACGGGCGTGTATCAGACATTCATGCTGCCGAATCAGGATGAGGACGTTGCGCTCCGGCTAGAGCAGTTGATGGATGCAATCAAGCGCGTGTACGCGTCGACATTCAGCCAGCATGCGAAGGCGTATATACGGGCGACGCCATATCGGCTGGAAGAAGAGAAGATGGCGGTGATTCTGCAACGTGTAGTGGGAAGCACGCATGGGGAGCGCTTCTATCCGGACGTGTCGGGCGTGGTACGGTCGTGGAACTTCTACCCGATTGCGCCTTCGACTTCGGAGGACGGGATTGCCACCGTGGCCCTGGGACTTGGGCGCGCCGTGGTGGACGGGGGCAAGTGCCTGATGTTCTCGCCACGGTATCCGCAGAACCTGGTGCAGTTCTCATCGGTACACGATATGCTGACGAACTCGCAGTCGGAATTTTGGGCGATCGATGTGAGCGAAGAGGCGAGTGATGGGGCGTCGGCACGAGAGCGGAAATTTACCCTGCGCGATGCGGAAAAAGATGGGACGCTGCATGCGGTGGCGTCGACCTACTCACCGGATAATGACGCGATCTATGACGGGATGAGCCGGGCGGGGGCGCGGGTGGTGAGCTTTGCGCCAATCCTGAAATATGGACGGTTCCCGCTGGCGCCGGTATTGCAAACGCTAATGAAGGCAGGCGAGCAGGGATTGGCTAAGCCAGTGGAGATTGAGTTTGCAGTGCGGTTGCCCCAGGCATCGGACGAAGCGACGGAGTTTGGATTCCTGCAAATGCGGCCGCTGGTGCTATCGCGCGAGACGGAGGAGTTGAAGCTGGATGAAGTGGATCCGGCGCAGGTGTTGTGCCAGAGTTCGAATGTACTGGGGAATGGGCGAATCAGCGATATTCACGACGTGGTAATGGTGGACTTCCATCGCTTTGAGCGAGCGAAGAGCTTCGACGTTGCTGAGGCGGTGTCGTACTTCAACTCCAAATTGAACCAGGAGAGCAGGCCGTACCTGCTGATTGGCGTGGGGCGTTGGGGTTCAAATGATCCGTGGCTGGGGATTCCGGTGGAATGGGACCAGGTGTCGGGCGCGAGAGTGATTGTGGAGGCGGGATTCCGCGACTTTCGGGTAACGCCATCGCAGGGGAGTCATTTTTTTCAGAATCTGACGGCGTTCCAGGTCGGGTACTTCACGGTGAATCCAGATGCGGGCGAGGGTTTTGTGGATTGGGAGTGGCTGGGTGCGCAGACGCCGGTGGAGGAGCGGGACTGCGTGCGACATCTGCGGTTCGAGACGTCGTTGGAAGTGGTGATGAATGGGAGAGCGAATGCGGGGGTGGTGGTGAAGGCGGTGGTGTGTGAAGTCGATGAAAAGCCCCACTCAAGCCAGAAGAAGGCTTGAATGGGCCACCGGTCCGTATAATCCGAACCGGCCCTTTCCAAACGAAGGAAAGGAGCGGGCACCCAACAAACGGGCCCGACCCTGGGCCACCAGGTCGCTATAGAATTTCGGTGTGGACAATCTGACCGAAACGATAGCCCCGCTTCAAAAGCTCAAAGTTGGTGACTTTGTACACCATAGAGCGTTGCCTTCTGATGCCATGCGATCCATCGAGCACTTGGTAGAGGCATTTGCTAAGGCGGATCCGGAGCAAAAGAGTCGTATCGTCGGTGCCGTTGAGAGCACATTTTCTTTTGCATTTTTCTTGTACGCGAAAAGCGCAGCGGTAGAGTCTGTCAGACAGAAGTGCCCCGGTCTCTTGAGAAGTGGGCTCTTGGCGCTAGCCGTGGAAAATTGCACTTTCGACTCTCGTGACTCTCTTCTTTCTCTGGTGAGGATATACCACAGTGCGCGCAAATTTCGTCGAATGACTGCTGACGAACTGTGCGAAGAAGTTGCACGACTGTCCTGTACTCCATTTAGTGCGACACTTTCCAGCTTCGTTCGTAGGCCCGAGGAAATGAAATCGCTAGCAGCTTTCGGGATGAGGGAAACGACGCCGCCGGCACCGTTTGACTATGAAGAGTTGGGGAAGTGAAGAGCCGCCGGCCCATCTCATTCCGGAGACACAATCTTGAGGGGTGCGCCATCCCCGCGCAGCGGACGCTAGGCATGACAGTTTTTCGGAGAAAGTAGAGATACCTCGCTGCGCTCGGTATGACAGAATCCTCGCTACGCTCGGAAGTGAGATTTTCGTTTCCGGAGGGAGGGAGGCCGAACCTGGGCACTCCGCACCCGATTGGCGATAAGGATTGAGCTAACTGCCCCACTCAAGCCAGAAGCGGGCTTGAATGGGCCACCGTCGGGTTCTTCACTGCAGCGAATGGATGGAGCTGAGCGGACATGAAACTTCTGCTGGTTGTGGTTCTGCTGGTTTCGCTTGCGAGTGTTGCGCAAGAGTCGGCGGAGTATCGCGCCTGTCTTGACAAGGCGACAACCCAGATGGCGATGAACACCTGTGCCAGTGAAGAAGCGGCGCGCGTCGGCGGCCGACTGAATGACGTCTATCACAAACTGCTGGCAGAGGCGGCGAAGCAACCGGATGCGGTCGACAAGATTAAAGGTGCTGAAAGGGCATGGATTGAGTATAGGGACGCGTATGTGGAGGCGATGTATCCGGCGAAGGATAAGCAGGCGGAGTACGGTTCGATCTATTTGATGAATGTGAGTCTGCTACGCGCGAAATTGACGGAACGACAGATCACCGAGGTGAAGGAATTGCTGCAGCAGTACAGTGAAGGACGCCAGTGAGGTTCTCCACCGGTTTAATGCAGAGATGTTTCGCTGCGCTCAACATGACTTCGGTGATCGTTTGTGAGTCTTGTGGCGACGCCACCATTGCAATGCAGATCCCTCGCGGACTGGCGTCCGCTCGTGATGACAAACAATCCTCGCTGGTGCTCGGATGGGCTTCGGTGGTTGTTTTAAGGCTTGTGGCGAGGCCACCTTGCAACTGCAGATCCCTCGCGGACTGGCGTCCGCTCGTGATGACAAACAATCCTCGCTGGTGCTCGATGGGCTTCGGTGGTTGTTTTAAGGCTTGTGGCGAGGCCACCCTTGCAACTGCAGATTCCTCGCGGACTGGCGTCCGCTCGTGATGACAAACAATCCTCGCTGCGCTCGGATGGGCAGCCGGTGGTTGTTTTAAGGCTTGTGGCGAGGCCACCCTTGCAACTGCAGATCCCTCGCGGACTGGCGTCCGCTCGTGATGACAAACAATCCTCGCTGCGCTCGGATGGACAGCACTGGTTGGTCGTCCCATTCGACTGCAGATCCCTCGCGGACTGATGTCCGCTCGTGATGACAAAACAAATCCTCGCCGCGCTCGGATGGGCAGACGAGGGCGCCCGCGCCGCTCAGCGCTAATTCAAATCCTACGCACAAGGTTCATCGACTCGCGGCCGCGCGATCCGAGAAAACGGATCGCGAAAAACACAGCGGCCGTTCGCTCGGAATGACAGGTCAAGAGTCGTGAACGCTCAGTCGGCGGCAGTGCGGCGGAGGCTGACGGCTTCCGCCATAAAGCGGATCTGCACCGGGCCGAGTGTGCTGCTCTGCAGGAACTCTTTCGACTTATCGTGATCGAGGAATCTGCGCGCACGATCGATCGTTTCCCACTCAAGCAGAACGGTGACGTCGCCGGGGTCTGCGAGGTTGCGGTAGATGTGGAAGTCGGCTTCACCGGCATCGTGGCGACTCCAAATCATTTCGTCGAAGCCACTCTTCCAGTCGGCAAAGTCCTGAACCTTGAGATTGATCAGCACATAAACCATAGTTCACCTGCCACCAGTGCATTTCCTACCTTGAGATGCTCGAACGCCGCCATTTAAGTGCCGGAACCACACTTCTGCGGTGATAAGGGTCACGTGAGGAGGTGAGGTGGGGTCCACGGCTCAGGATGGGGTAGCTGGTCGCGAGTAGCGGGTCGTGTGTGCGGCTTCAGAGAAGATGCAGATCGGTCGCTGCGCGAGTGATGGCAGATTGGCGACCATCGGAAGGACCGGACCTGGGGGATCACGTATCCAACTACCCCACTCAAGCCAAAAATGGGCTCGAATGGGCCACCCAACGCGCTATTTTCGTGCCATGTGAGTGGCAGGTGTGGTCCTTATCACGTGGTGATGTGCTGCGGAACATAGTTAGCGTGCGTAACGCCGACATAGCATGACCTCAAATAGAGCTGGTGTGTCTGTCGAAAGGAGCGCGGCATGCACGCAGCATTAGATGAAAGACTTGCAGCCGGAGAGCAGGCGTTTATCGACCAGGTAGTCGCTGGGCGAGTGGGCCGCCCCGGAGCACTGCTGAGCATTCTAGAGGCAGTGCAAAACCACAATCCTCACAACTACCTGCCGATGGATGCGCTACGTTATGTGGCGGCCAAGGCCGACGTGCCCTTATCGCAGATCTATAGCGTGGCGACGTTCTATGCCTTCTTCAACCTGCGTCCGCAGGGGGATAACACCATATGCATATGCCGTGGAACGGCGTGCCATACGCGCGGATCGCGGAGCTTGCTGCAAACCCTGCGGCTGGATATGGGGTTGGGGAACGAAGATGCTGAGAATGCCAGTGAAGCTGACAAGGTGTCGCTGACGACTCCGGACAACAAATTCACGCTACGCACGGTTGCCTGCTTTGGGCAGTGCGCGCTGGCGCCGGTGGTGGAGATCAACCACCGCATCTGCGGACACGTAAATGAACGCACTTTGCAACGCGAGATTCGCAATCTTGAGCGGGAGAGTGAATGATGCCCCGAATCCTGGATATTGGCGCATTCAACGCTGTTCGCGAAGCTGGACTTGCGAAGCTGATGCCGACGGTTCCCCGAATCACCGTAGGGATGGGAACGTGCGGGCGTGGCAACGGCGCGGAAGGAGTGTTTCATGCGTTTGCTGAGTTGATCGAACGCTCGGGCGACGAAATTGTGCTGGCGGGTGTGGGTTGCTTTGGCGCGTGCTTCCAGGAGCCACTGGTGACGGTGCGCCTGCCGGGACAGCCGCTGGTGGTTCTGCATCGCGCACAGGCCAATGATGCGGGGCGCATTCTGCATGATGTTACGACCGGGAAAATTACACCGGACCTGATCTACTGCAAAATTGAAGAATGGGATCACGTGACCGGCTACTTGAAGTACGGGCATGGGTATCCCGAAATACCGCGCTGGAATGAAGTGCCGTTCTTCAAAGGCCAGAAGAAGATTGTTCTGCGTAACTGCGGATTCATTAATCCTGACGACATTGAGGAGTACATCGGCATTGGCGGATATCAGGCGCTGTACAGCGTGCTGATCGAGGGACGCCCAGAGAAAGTGATCGAGCAGGTGAAGGCGTCGAAGCTGCGTGGACGCGGCGGCGCCGGATTCCCGACGGGGAATAAGTGGGAGTTCCTGGCGAAGGCGAAAGCGGATACGAAGTACATCATCTGCAATGCGGACGAGGGCGATCCGGGCGCGTATATGAACCGCAACGAGATCGAGAGCGATCCGCATTCGTTGCTGGAAGGCATGATCATTGGCGGATACGTGACCGGTGCGACCGAAGGGATCGTGTACGTGCGCGCGGAGTATCCGCTGGCGGTACACAGGCTATCGCGAGCGATCGAGCAGGCGCGAGAGTACGGGCTGCTGGGCGAAAACATTCTCGGGCGTGGCTTCAAGTTCAACATTGATCTGGTGGAAGGGGCGGGCGCATTCGTCTGCGGAGAAGAGACGGCGCTGATTGCGTCGCTCGAAGGTTTTGCGGGACGACCACGGCCGAGGCCGCCGTTCCCGGCCCAGAAGGGATTATGGGGGAAGCCAACCAACATCAACAACGTTGAGACTTGGTACAACATTGCGCCGATCGTGACCAAAGGTCCGGCGTGGTTCTCGGAGACAGGCAGTCCGAAGAGCGCAGGGACCAAAGTGTTCTCGCTGGTCGGCAAGGTGCGGAGCACGGGCCTGGTAGAGATGCCGCTGGGGACGCCGCTGAAGACGTTTATTTACGACATCGGCGAGGGAAGCGCGAGCGCGTCGCCGATCAAGTCGGTGCAGACCGGAGGGCCTTCGGGCGGATGCATTCCGCAGGAGATGTTCGACACAGCCGTCGATTATGAAAGTCTGGCGCAGCTCGGGTCGATTATGGGATCGGGCGGCATGGTGGTGATGGATGAAGACAACTGCATGGTGGACGTGGCGCGGTACTTCATCGAGTTCACGCATTCGGAGTCATGCGGGAAATGTGTGCCGTGCCGGGTTGGGCTGAACAAATCGTTGCGCATGCTGAATGCGATCACGGATGGATCGGGAACGATGCATCAGTTGGACGTGCTTGACGAGTTGGCGCGGTACGTACGCGATTGTTCGCTGTGCGGGCTGGGACAGACGGCGCCGAATCCGGTGCTGACAACGATGCGGCATTTCCGGCATGAATTTGAAGATCACATTTTGGGGCGGCGTTGCGCGGCGGGCGTGTGCGAGGACTTGGCGCTCTCGCCATGCGAGAACAGCTGTCCACTGCACATGAATATTCCGCGTTTCCTCGAACTGCAACGCGAGGAGCGTCTGGATGACGCGTTTCTGTCGGTGATCATGGACAACCCGCTGCCTGCGTCGACGGGGCGTGTGTGCCAGCATCCGTGCGACCGGCGCTGCCGACGGCAGACGATGGATGAGCCGGTAAACATGCGAGAGGTGCATCGCTTCATCGCCGATTCGATTCTGTTATCGGATCGATTTGAGGAAGCGGCGGCGCAGCTTGCGAAACGAAAGCTGGAACTGACGGGACGGAAGATTGCGATTGCGGGTGCCGGGCCTGCGGGGCTAACGGCGGCGTTCTACCTGGCAATGCTGGGGCATGACGTCACGGTATTTGACGAGAAGGCTGAAGCAGGCGGGATGCTCAGGTTTGCGTTGCCGGAGTATCGGCTACCGAAGGCAGTGCTGCGAAAAGAGATTGAGCTCATCGAACGGCTGGGAGTGAAGTTCACTTTCAATACACGCATTGGGTTCGATATCTCGCTGAACGAATTGGACGATCGTTTCGATGCGGTATTCCTGTCGATCGGAACATGGAAAGAGTCGTGGGTTTATCTGCCGGGCACGGAGTTGAAGGGGGTGTATCCGGCGCTGCTGTTCCTGGAGTCGGTGGCGAAAAGCGAAGAGCTGAAGTTAGGCAAGAAAGTGGTCGTGATCGGCGGCGGAAATGCCGCGATTGATTCGGCGCGAACGGCACTTCGCCGGGGAGCGAATGTGACCGTGATCTACCGGCGCGAGCGAAAAGACATGCCTGCGATCGAGGAAGAGACTGCAGCAGCACAGGCGGAAGGCGTGAAGTTTGCATTCCTGGCAGCGCCGCACCGCATCGTTGGCGACGCCAAGGGGAACGTGAAGGCGATCGAGATCGTAAAGACGCGGCTGGGCGAGTACGACGGATCCGGGCGGAGAAAACCGGTGGCGACGGACGAGATCCAGCGATTCGAATGCGATTCGGTGATCCTGGCAGTGGGCGAGACGTTTGATCTGGACTTCGCGCGTGCTTCTGGCCTGGGCATGAAAGAGGCGGGCACCATCGAGGTGAATCGCTTCTCGCTGGAGACTACTCGACCGCGATTCTATGCGGGAGGAGACGTGATCACCGGCGCGTCAAATGTGTCGAACGCCATGGCGTACGGAAAGCAGGCGGCGCAGAACATCGATCACCAATTGATGGAAGTGCGGCGATGGGAGCAGTTGTTCCCGAAGATCGAGTACGGCCTGCGAGTGCCGGAGAATCCGAGTGAAAGCAGGCGGCATGGCGGTCACGAGCTGGTGGCGGCGGCGAGGGCGAAATCCGAAGAAGAGGTGGTGACCGGATTGAGCGGCTCGGAAGCGGTGGATGAGGCGTGCCGATGCTTGCGGTGCGACGTGAAGGTAGAAGCCTGAGAGAGGAGCCCATGCCAAAAAAACTTCAGCTTCGAATTGATGGTGAGCTGGTGAGTGCCATGGAGGGTGAAACGATTCTCCAGGCAGCAAGGAAGAGCAGCAAGTACATTCCGACGCTCTGCTATCTCGAGGGATTGAGTCCGGTAGGTGGATGCCGGTTGTGCATGGTGGAGGTTTCGGGGATCGACCGGCTGGTGCCGGCGTGCACGACGCCGATCCAGGAAGGGATGTCGGTGGCCACAACCTCGGCGAAGCTGATGCGCTACCGGAAGATCACTCTGGAGCTGCTGTTCGTGGAGCGGAATCACATTTGCGCGGTGTGCGTGTCGAACGGCCACTGCGAATTGCAGACGATGGCATCGCAGATGGGCATCACGAATGTGCGGTTCTCATACAACTATCCCAAGCTGTCGGTAGACCAGTCGCATCCGCGTTACGTGCTCGATCACAACCGGTGCATCCTGTGCACGCGATGCGTGCGGGTGTGTGCGGAGCTGGAGGGCGCGCATGTTTGGGAGATCACTGCGCGCGGCATTCATGCGCGGGTGCAGAGCGATCTGAACCAGAAGTGGGGAGAATCGCGCGGTTGCACGAATTGCGGGAAGTGCGTGCAGGCATGTCCGACGGGGGCGCTGGCAGAGAAGGGCTGGGCGGTGGAAGAGATGGTCAAGCGCAATGACAACATCAGCCTGCTGGCGCATCGGAAAGGAACAGAGGCATGAAGCGAGTGAAAGTTGCCACGGTCTGGCTGGATGGATGCTCGGGATGCCACATGTCGCTGCTCGATATGGATGCGACGATCATAGCGCTGGCGCGGCGGATCGATATTGTGTACGGGCCGCTGGTCGATGAGCAGGAGTTTCCGGAAGACGTCGACGTGACTTTGGTTGAAGGCGCGGTCAGCTCACAGGAAGATGCGTGGCGCGTGCAGAAGATACGGCAGCGCACCAAGACTCTGATCGCGCTGGGTGACTGCGCGGTGACAAGCAACGTGCCGGCGATGCGGAATGCGATTCCCGTCAGCCAGTTGTTGCAGAAGATCTATGGTGGCGGGAAAGATGTTCCCGGAGATCGGCTGCCGGCGCTGCTAAACCAATCACGGCCAGTGCACGAGTTTGTGAAGGTAGATATGTGTTTGCCGGGATGTCCGCCGAGTTCGAAGTTGATTGCGGGTGTGCTGACGGATCTGCTCGACGGGAAGAAGCCTGATCTGGCAGGGAAAGTGAAATTCGGTTAAGGAGCATGCGATGAAGCGCATCACGATAGAGCCGGTCAGCCGCATCGAAGGTCATGCCAAGATCACGATTCAGCTGGGAGACGATGGCAAGGTCGCCAACACCGAATTTCAAGTCACACAGGTGCGCGGGTTTGAGAAGTTCACGGAAGGGCGACCGTTTTACGAGATGCCGGGAATCACATCACGCATCTGCGGCATATGCCCGGTGAGTCATGCACTGGCGTCGGCGAAGGCGTGCGAAGCGATCATGGCGGTGCGGATTCCGCCGGCGGCAAAGAATCTGCGGGAATTGATTCACTGCGCGCAGTATGTGCAGTCGCATGCCCTGAGCTTCTTTTATCTATCGGCGCCGGACTTTCTGCTGGGCATGGATTCGGATCCCCTGAATAGAAATATTCTGGGGATTATTCGGAAGCATCCGGACGTAGCGCGAGACGGTATCGAGCTGAGGAAGTTCGGGCTGCAGATCATTGAGGGCGTGGCGAAGGAGCGAGTGCACGCATCGTGGATTGTGCCGGGCGGTGTGAATGCGCCGATGACCGCACAGGTGAGGGATCGGATCCTGGCGGATTTGCCGGAGGCGAAGGCGATTACGCAGCGGACGTTCCGGTTCTTCAAAGCGGTGCTGGACGACTATAAGGACGAGATTGCGAATTTCGGTACGGCCCCGACGATGCATGCGGGACTGGTGGATCGGAAGGGCAATCTGCAGCTCTACGACGGCGCATTGCGGTTCCGCGGTGCTTCGGGAGAGATCATCGAAGATCAGATCCCGGTGGATGAGTACTCGCAGTGGATCGGCGAAGCAAGCCTACGGGATTCGTATCTGAAGGCGCCGTTTTTCAAGCCGATTGGATATCCGAATGGCGTGTATCGTGTGGGGCCACTGGCGCGACTGAACGTCATCGACGGTTATGGAACTCCTGCGGCAGATGTGGAGCGCAAAGAATTTGCGAACCGGTTCCCACTGCCGGCGCAGAGCGCATTCCTGTATCACTATGCGCGGCTGATCGAGATTGTGTATGCGCTGGAGAAGATCGAAAAGCTGCTGAGCGATCCGGTGACGCTGGATGAACATGTGCGCGCGAAGGCCGGTGTGAATGCGCTCGAAGGCGTGGGCGTGATTGAAGCTCCGCGGGGGACGTTGATCCATCACTACAAAGTTGATGAGCAAGGCGCGATGAAGTGGGCGAACCTGATCGTTGCGACCGGACACAATAATCTGGCGATGGGCAAGAGCGTGCAGCAGGTGAGCGAGCGCTATGTCAATGGCGAGAAGCTGGAGGAAGGCGCACTGAATCGCGTGGCGGCGGTGGTGCGTGCGTATGATCCGTGCCTGAGTTGTTCGACGCATGCGATGGGACAGCCGGCGGTGAGAATACGGTTGGTGGATAGCCGTGGAAGAGTGCTGGACGAGGTGGCGAATTAAATGGTCGCCGGCATCACTCGACACGACCTAGATATTTGTCGAGCCATGCGAGCACGGTCTGGACCAGTTCTGTGCGGCGCTCGGTTACGTCGTGCGGTGTGTCGAGCACTACATGTTTCTTGTCAGCGTCAGGAGTGCCGAGCATGCGGAACAGCGGCTCCTGAGCCTTGTCCACTGAGAACGTAAAGTCATAGCGGCCGTTCACCATCAGCACCGGCTTCTTAAGGCGCGGCGCGAAGTTCACCTGATCGATGGCAGCGGGCGGCGGAAGGAGAAAATATCCGCCGTCAAGAAGCACAACCGTCTTGAGACGATCCTGAGCGAGGGTGGCGTAAATGACACCCCCTGCGGCGCCGGCACTCACGCCAAGATATGCGATCTTGTTCCGGTCAATATCAGATCTTGTTTCGAGATAATCCAGCGATCGTGCCAGATCTTTGTACTGCTGGGCGATGAACTCGACGTCGCTGGTCTGTCCCGGCGCAACCAGCTTTTTCTGGCGCTCATACGTGCCCTGGTAAATCGGGTAGAACACCGCTCGTCCGCTTTGCACGATGTAATCGAAAAACTTGATGTCGCCCAGTGTGCGGCTGTTCGGAATATCGAGTACACGTGCGCTAGGGAAGAAGACGACAGTCTGGTAGGGCGGCTTCACGTTCTTCGGCAGGAACAGATATGCCGACATCCGCTCATTAGCATATGCGGTGAGGAAAGAGATCTTTTCTTCTCGCCAATCGGCGGTCTCCTCAACCAGGCCTTCTACTTTGGCATTCAGTGGCGTCTTGTCGTAAGCGTAGAGGGCTTGGTAGGCGCGGAAGACTTCATCCGGCACCGGCTTCACAGTGGCGAAGTCGCGAGTAAGAATTCTGACCGGATCCAGAGCGCCCTTCGGCGGCGGTGCAGTGTTCTTAACGCAGCGGATTCCGTTTGTCGGAGATCGATCAAAAGCTGGGAGCGCCTCAGGATCGGAGGCGAGATACGTCTGTGAGTTCCAAGCGCCTCCGAGGATCAGGTGCGTATCGCCGACTGCATTCTGCACCCATTCTCTGACGTTACCGGCCATGTCGTAGGTGCCATATGGGCCAAGCCCGACAAACTTTCCGACGGGAGCAGGTCCAGAGAGCGAAATGTTGCTTTCGCGGACTACGTAGCGCGCGAGGTCATTGGGTGCACCCTGATACCACTGGCTTAGGGCCGGCAAACTCTTGCCGGCGAACACGGCATACGCGGCGGCCTCATACCAACTGACTCCAGAGACTGGATAATCGGCCTGTCCCTGGGGGTAATGCCCGCCCTCCCAAGTCGAAGGGCCTTCGCGTCCGGAGCGGTCGCGGAATAACGCCATCGCCTCATTCCAACTCAGCTCACGGCCGTTTTGGACAAATCTCTCGTTCCAGTATTGCTTATTCTTATATCCGCCCTGATCGATGAAATCCTGGAACTGCTGATTCGTAACCTCGAAGCGATCGATGTAATACGGTGGGAAATTGAATGGGCCTACCCATCCGATGAAGTCAACCATATCGAGCCATCGGCCGCCGCGTACGGGCACCATGCCTGGCGGAGCATTCTGCGCGGAGTCGAGAGAGAAGGTCATCGCATTTTCGGTGCGCGGTGCAGCAATGTATTCGCCGACTCCTGGTTTCGAAACTCGCCAGCGAAAGTAGCCGTCAGGAATCCGGACATCTTTTAACGGAGTGGTGCCGAGCCGATACCATCTTGAACCGGGTGACAGGTAATCCTGAATCTCGACGCTCGCGTTTTCGGGTGAGGAGTCAATGGAGACCGAGCGCGTGCTTTGTGATTTGATTTCCTCAAGTTTGGGATCGCCTGGGAGGTATTGCTCTGCCCGGTTCAGGAGTTGAAACGCAGCCAGTGCCTTGTCCCCAGCCTGTAGCTTGTTGATTTCCGATATTGCGTCTTCCCGCGCCCAGCGCTGTCGTTCGGACCTGTGATAGAGCCACCCGAGAGCGGCGACGAGCGCGAGTCCCAGCACGCCAGCGACGAGCGCGTACTTTCGGGCAACCCGTACTTCACCAGATCCGGGTGCCAGCTCCGAGACGCTAATCCGCGTGAGCGCGGCTGAGAGATCGCGACTCATTTCGGCAGCGGATTGGTATCGCTTCCTAACATCTTTCTCCAAGGCGCGCGAGACAATGCGATTAGCCTCCGCAGGCGTATCTGTTCGGAGATCGCGGAGAGGCGTTGGGGTCTTCAGGGTGAGGGCGCGCAGAACCGCCAGGCCACTGTCTCCCTCGAAGGGCGTTTTTCCCGCGAGCGATTCGTACAGGACGACGCCCAGACTCCACAAATCCGTGCGCGAGTCCACGACCTTACCTTCGGCCTGCTCGGGCGACATGTAGAGGATGGTGCCAACGGGTCCCTGTGAGTCTGCAAGAGAATGCGTGCGATCCCCATCCGATTGGGCAAGGAGCTTGGCTAATCCGAAATCGAGGACCTTTGCATGTCCTTTGGGCGTGACAACGATATTCCCAGGCTTTAAGTCCCGATGGATGACTCCGTGCTCGTGCGCCTCTTCAAGAGCGCCCGCGATCTCGCTGCCCAGTGCAAGGGCGTCCTTGGGCGTGAGTGGTCCTGAGCGCAATGTCTCCGCAAGCGATTGGCCCGGCACGTATTCCATGATGATGAAGTCCATGCCATCCTGCTGGCCGACGTCGTAAACGGTGGCAATATTCGGGTGATTCAGTTTGGCGAGGGCAAGCGCCTCCTTACGGAAGCGGCTTCGAGCCTGTTCGTTGTGGAGTAGGCCGAGCGGGAGAACCTTGATAGCAACATTGCGCTCGAGACGCTCGTCGATGGCGCGATAAACGACGCCCATTCCCCCCGCGCCCAACTGCTCCAGGATGCGATAGTGCCCAAGAGTTCCGCCGACCATAGCTCACCATTACTGCGCTGATTGGCGAATATAGGGTTTCAGTTGAGATTCCTCAACCTGAAAAGTTGCACGATGTGTGCGCAAGGAAGTGCGCATCCGTTAGGAGATGGCGCGCAGGCCGGAAATAACGACCGCGCCAACAGCCCAATTCCAGGCTACCTCGACTTGGACTTCTCCTTCACTGCTGAAAACACGAAGGGTCTGGCAGGGCTTGAGACCGGTAAAAGTATGGCGGATGCACATGCCGCGCGAGCTGAAGTTCACCAAGTCGGCATGGAATTCGTGGATGGCGCCGTTTTCGTCGAGAGAGACCTTTACCTGGCCCTCGGCAGGCAAGCGAGGCTCGATACGGCGATCTGCAAAGATCGGTGCGTCGGCGGCGATCAATTCAATCCAGTCTCGCTCGTTACTCATGGACTGAAGCAAAATAATGCAGGTTGCGTGACACCGCAAAGCACGTTCGTAACGATCGACGCATGGACTGAAGTAACGTGAGCGTTGTCCAAGGCAGGCGATCCACTTAATGAGAAACCCCTATGTCATTCGCCTGCACGAACTTGAGCGGAGTTTTCCGATTCAGGGGGATGTGGTTAGTGGCCCGCAGAGACTGCGCCGACAGCTTGCATTGAGGGCAGGTCTTTCACATCCCAACCACCGCCGAGAGCTTTGATCAGCTGAACGCTGGCGGTCATACGGCGTCCGAGAATCTGGACCGCGGCGCGTTCGTTCGAAAGCGCGATACTCTGGGCAGTGAGAACTTCCAGGTAAGTAGTCACGCCGCCTCGGTAGCGATTGTTGGAAAGCGTGAGAGACTGCTCAGCGGAAGTGACGGCCACCTGCTGGGTCTGCGCCTCAGTGTCGAGAATTCGTTGCGCAGCAAGATTGTCTTCCACTTCCTGAAACGCGCTGAGGACGGTTTGACGATAGTTGGCGAGGGTCTGATCGTACGCAGACTGAGCTTGTTGGGTAACTGCGCGTCTGCGCCCTGCGTCAAAAACGGTTTGAGCCGCCGATGCACCAAGGGACCAGAATCCGCTGGAGCCGTTCAGCAACAATCCCCAGGTTGCGCTTTCGAAGCCACCACTGGCACCAAGATTCAGGATCGGATAATAGGCTGCTTTGGCGATGCCAATGCCCGCATTGGCCGAAGCCATCTGGCGCTCGAACGAAGCGATGTCGGGACGCCGCTCCAGAAGATCCGAGGGGAGGCCAGGAGGAATGATCGGCGGAGGGGCATTCAAGGGATTAGCGGGAAGGCTAAAAGTCGCCGGGGGTTTGCCGACGAGCACCGCGATGGCGTGCTCGAACTGTGCGCGCGAAAGTTCGTCATCGATGGCAAGGGCGCGCGTAGTTTCCAGTTGCGTTTGCGCCTGTGCGACATCGACTTGAGACGCGACGCCACCCTTGTAGCGATTCTGAGTTAACTCCAGAGCTTTCTGAAACGCGGTGACGGTGGAGTTGAGGAGTTGCTGCTCGGCATCGAGGCTGCGCATGAGGAAGTAGTCGACGGCTAATTCGGCGTGAAGGCTGAGGCTAGCGTTCTCAAGATCGGCGGCGCTGGCTTGCGCATTCTCGCGGCTCTGCTCGACGGTGCGTCGAACCCGTCCCCAAAGGTCGACTTCGTAAGAGACGTCCATGGGGAGGATGAGATCGTTATAGCTGGTCCCGTTGGTGGAAGATCCTAGTGGGCGGTGCTGGGAAAGGTGAACTCGGTTAATGTTGGGGTTAGCGGTAACGGTCGGAAAATAGCTCGCGCGAGTGAAACGAACGAGTGCGCGCGCTTGCGCATACTGAGCCTGCGAAGCTTTCAGCGTCTGGTTGGAGACGCTGATCTGCTCTTCGAGCGCGTTGAGTTGCGGGTCCTGATAGATCTCCCACCACTTGCCCTTGGCGATCTGATCGCTTGGCAGAGCAGTCTTCCACTGGCCAGTCTCCTTGTACTCAGGAGGCGCGGCCACGGGCGGTCGCTGGTACTTGGGGCCCACGGTGCATGCACCCGTCATCAAGATGAATCCAAGCAGAGAAGCGACGCCAAGGCGATTGGGAAGTGCAGCGGGCGCAGATCTCACCTGGTAGCCCCTGCGGAGTCCTGTGCGATGCGTACCGGCTGGCCGGGCAGGAGCGAATCCATGGGGTTCATCATGATGGATTCGTTTCCGGTGAGACCGGAGATGATCTCGACTTCGGTACCGAAATCGCGGCCGATTGTGACAGGAAGCAGAGCAGCTTTGTTGTCTTTCACCGTCGCAAGGCGCAGGCCTTCAGAGCGAAACATCAGCGAGGTTGCGGGAACGATATAGCTCGAACTGCCGGCGGGCAGCTTCAGATGCAGAGCCGCGAAGGCTCCGGGTAACAGTTCGCCATTGGCATTGTCGACTTCGAATTGCACCAGCAAAGTGCGTGAGGAAGGATCGATTGCGTCCGATGTCGAGACCAGTTTGGCCGGGATGCGCCTGCCGGGAAGATCGGGGAAGGTGAGATCGGCGAGGAGACCGGGCTTGGCGGTGCGCGAATAATCCTGGGGAACGTTCACGTACGCACGAAGTTTTTTCACCGAAGCGATATGGAAGAGCTCGCGGCCGGGACCGCCGCTGCTGCCGGAATCAATCAGCTGTCCGATGTCGGTGTTACGAGCTGTGATTACTCCGTCGAAGGGTGCGTAAATTCTCTGAAAGGCCAGGGTTTCGGTGAGTCGCTGCACATTGGCTTCAGCGGACTTCACAATGGCTTTCTTAGCTTCGTAATCGCCGGCGGCATTGTCGGCGTCCTGCTTGGAAACGGAGTCGGTCTTGAGCAGCCCGGCGTAACGGTCGGCAGTTATCTGTGATAAATGCAGGTTCGCTTCCGCGGTGTTGAGATCGGCGCGCGCCTGACGCAACTGTTGGTCGACTTCAGGTGTATCAATTTCCGCGAGCAATTGACCGGCTTTTACTCGGGCGCCTATATCGGCATACCACTTTTTCAAGTAGCCATTGGTGCGAGCGTAAATGGGAGCGTCGGTGAAGGCCTGCACGTTGGCGGGCAGGACGATCTCTTCGGCCGCAGGCGCGCGCTTCAGGGGCACCACGCGCACTATGGGTATCGCCATCGCATCCGTTTCCTGACGAAGAGCAGCGCGAGCACGCTGGCGAGGGATGATACCGGCAGCGACGATCACAGCCACAGCGACAAGGAAAGCCACTGCAAACAACAACAGGCGGCCACGTCCGCTCGGCGGTTGCTGCGGTGGTGGATCCATAACTCGCGTTCTAGATTGTTCTTCCAACTTCATATTTATTCCAATCGACTCATATAGAAACCGGTTCAACCGCCTGCTTCTCTTCAGTGTGCTTTCGTTCCGCGAGGAACGTGTGAATCAATCCGAAGAGAACGGGAACAAAGAACAGAGTGGAGACAGTAGCGAGCAAAAGGCCGCCGATGACGGCGCGGCCAAGAGGCGCATTCTGTTCGCCGCCTTCTCCCATGCCAACCGCCATGGGCAGCATGCCGATGATCATGGCCAAGGCAGTCATCAGCACCGGACGGAAACGAGTGAAGCCGGCTTTGATCGCGGCTTCCATGGCGGTGGCGCCTTCAGCCAACTGTTCCTTCGCGAAACTTACTACCAGAATGCTGTTCGCAGTCGCCACGCCCATACACATAATCGATCCGGTGAGAGCCGGAACGCTGATGGTGGTATGCGTGATGAAAAGGAACCAGACGATTCCGGCCAACGCGGCGGGGAGCGCAGAGATGATGATGAAGGGATCGAGCCAGGACTGGAAGTTGACCACGATCAAAAAGTAGACCAGCACGATCGAAAGGATCAGACCGAAGATCAAGCCAGAGAACGAGGAGCGCATGGTCTCGATCTGGCCGCGGACGACGAGTTCACTTCCGCGAGGAAGATCTTTCTTGCTGGCTTCCAGGATTCGATTCATATCGGAGGCGACACCACCGAGATCGCGACCCTGAACCGTGCCATAGATATCGATCACAGGCGCAACATCGCGGTGTGAAATGACCGCCGCGCCTTCTCCGCGATCGACGGAGGCTAACGTTCCGAGAATCTGCGGCTTTGTCGAGCCCTCGCCTGAGACGGGGATATTCGAGATGTCCTGGAGCGAATCCAGGCGGTATTGCGGCGTCTGCGTGGTGATCGAATAACTGACGCCGTTCTTCGGATCGAGCCAGAAACTCGGAGATGTCTGGAAGCTTCCGCTGAGCGAGACGAGCAAGTTACTGGCGATGTCACGTTGGGTGAAGCCGGCGCCCTCGGCTCGGGTTCGATCGACGACGAGATGTAGCTTCGGTTGATTGAAGGCCTGCTGAATTCGCAGGTCGGCGGCCCCGGGCACGTACTTCAGCTTCTGCAACAGATTATCGGCAAACTGACGATTCCCATCCAGGTTGCGGCCGACGACTTGGATGTCAATCGGCGAGGGAAGGCCGAAGTTCAGGATCTGACTGACGATATCGGCAGGCAAGAACGAAAAGCTGATTCCCGGAAATTCCTGCGCAAGCCGGATCCGCAAGTCGTGAATGTAATCGTCAGTGGAGTGATGCTTTTCGTTGAGACTGACGAGGATGTCGGCATCGGCTGGGCCGATCGGGGCAGAAGTGCTGTAAGAAAGATTGATGCCGCTATACGGGAGTCCGATGTTGTCGATGATGCTGTCGATTTCCTGCTGCGGAATCTCCTGGCGGATGGTGGTTTCGATATTGTCGCAAAGTCGCGCTGTCTCTTCGATACGAGTTCCGGTGCGGCCCCGCAAGTGAAGGCGGAATTGACCGCTATCCACTGAGGGGAAGAAGTCCTGACCCAGCCACGGTAAGAGCAGGAAAGAGAGCAGGCAGAACACCATGAACAGTATGGCAAACGCACCGCGATGATGCAGAGAGCGTTCGAGCAAACCGTGATATGCGGTCCGCAAACGCTCAAACTGATTCTCGAAACTGGCCTGCACGCGCAAGAAGGGATTGCGGCTGCCAGCCTTACGTTCCCGATGATCGTCGTGGTGCACCTTGAGTAGATACTTCGCCATCGTCGGAACCAGGGTTCGCGATAGGAAATAGGAGGCGAGCATGGCGAAGACGACGGCTTCCGCGAGCGGAACGAAGAGGAAGCGCGCGACTCCGGTGAGGAAGAACATCGGCACGAACACAATGCAGATGCAAAGCGTGGAAACGAAGGCAGGGACGGCGATCTGCGATGCGCCAGTGAGGATCGCGTCTTCAATGTCTTTATTTCCGGCTTCGAGGTTGCGGTTGATGTTTTCAATTTCAACCGTCGCATCGTCAACGAGGATGCCTACAGCGAGCGCCAATCCACCGAGCGTCATGATGTTGATGGTCTCGCCCAACGCGCTCATGATGATGATTGACGTCAGAATGGAAAGCGGAATTGAGACGGCAATGATGATGGTGCTGCGCCAGCTGCCAAGGAAGATCAGGATCATCAAGCCGGTGAGACATGCAGCGATGACCGCTTCGCGAATCACGCCATTGATCGAGGCGCGAACGAAGATTGACTGATCAGCCAGCGGAGTAACGACAAGCTCCGGTGGCAACGAGCCCTTGATCTTCTGGAGCGTTGCCTTTACCTGGGAGATGATGTCGAGCGTGGAGGCTCCGCCGGTCTTCAAAACGGAAAGAAGGGCCGAGCGCTGGCCGTCGACACGAACGATATTGGTCTGCGGAGGGGAACCATCGCGAACGTGGGCAACGTCGCGTACATAAATGATGGCGCCATTCACGGTGCGGATAGGAAGGTCGTTGAGCTCCTGAACCGTCCGCGGACTGCCGTTGAGGTCGACGTCGTACTCGAGGGGGCCGATCTTGGAAGTGCCGGCCGGCAGGATGAGGTTCTGAGCGCTGATCGCATTTACTACGTCGACAGGCGTCAGGCCCTTTGACTGGAGAGCAGTGGTGTTCAGATCGACTTGCACCTGCCGCTGCTTGCCGCCATAGGGATAGGGCATGGCAGCACCGGGAACCGTGACTAATCGAATACGCACTCCGTTGAGCGCGAGATCGTTGAGTTGAGCTTCGGAAAGTCCCTTACCGGAAAAGCCAAGCTGCAAAATTGGAACGCTGGAAGCGCTGTAAGTGATCACTAGCGGAGGCGTAGTTCCGGGTGGCAGCTGGCGCAACTGGGTCTGCGAAATTGCGGTGATCTGCGCGATTGCTGCTTCAATCTTGACGTTCGGCTGGAAGAAAACTTTAACGACGGCGATGCCGTTGAGGGATTGCGATTCGGTGTGCTCGATGTCGTTAACCGTGGTGGTGAGAGACCGCTCGGTCAGAGTCACGATGCGGTCCGACATCTCCTGAGCGTTCAGACCGCCGTAATTCCAAATGATGCTGACGACAGGGATGTTGATGTTGGGGAAGATATCCGTCGGAGTGCGCAGAATTACGATGGGCCCCAGGATGAGGAGCAGAATAGCGAGGACTACAAAGGTGTAAGGTCGCCGTAAAGCGACTCGAACAATCCACATCTAGGCTTGGGTCCTTAACCGCCGGTCATCTTCACGGCCGAACTGACGCAATCAGCACTCATGCTAGCTCGCGGCATGTAAGTGTTCACTTACTATTAAAGCGTAAATTAGAGGCCGGGCGCTAACCTTTACATATTTTTACACTTGGCGAACGTAAGAGTGCGCGGAAGTCCTGTGTATGGAATGACAGCAGCGTAGGACGAGGCTGCTCTTTTTTGGATGACTGCCGGGCACAGGTCGATCCACGGATTTGGATAAGCGTTGAAGAGTTTCGCGGCGGTCGAGGTGGTTCCAAACCCGTAGATCTACGAGGTGTGCTCGCCCAGATCTATTTCGGATACCAATCCAAAAGACGTACCTCGATGCCGGTCCCTTCAAGTTTCTTCTGGAAAACGGCGAGATTGGATCCACGGTAGTGGTAGGGAATCACAACTTTCGGATGGAAGGCCTTCACGGCATCGGCCGCTTCTTCCGGCGGCATGGTGTAAGGCAGGTTCATACACACGAAAGCCACGTCGATGTTCTTGAGTGCGCGCATCTCGGGAATGCCCTCGGTGTCGCCGGAAAAATAGAAGCGAACGCCACCATAGGTGAGAACGTAGCCGTTGCCGCGTCCCTTATCGTGAAAGAGCTTTCCGGGCGCGGGCCCACGAGTGAGGTTGTAGGCGGGAACCGCCTCGATGGTCCAGTTCTGCCACTTCTTGCTCTCGCCGTTTGCAATTGGCTTCGCTGTCGTTACGGTGCTCACAACGGCGGGTGCGGCGAGAATCTCGGTTCCGGGCTTGCTGACGGCGGTCAGAGAAGCGGGATCCATGTGATCGCCATGAATGTCGGTGATCAGAACGAGGTCGGCTTTGGGCTGTCCAGCGAAGTTCGCGGGCTTAGCGGGGTCAAGATAAATGACCTTGCCGCCGGCTTCAATCAGAGTGCTGGCATGGTACAGCGGAGTAATTTTGACTGGCCCGGCTGACGTCGGGAAGACTTGCGTCCTGTTGTCCGCTTGCGCGGAAGAGCTAATTGCGAGAAACAAGCAGATGAGAAGAAGAGAAAGTTTCATTTCGTCCTCGATCGGTGAGTCCCGGAACTGACGGCGGCAGAGAGCCGTCGCAAACGGTGACAATGATACAGTGTCGCGGCGGCTTTGCTCCAGGAGACGACAGTTTCGGAGTGAGACAGAACTTAGGATTGTTTGCTGCGATAGCGGCGGATGGTGAGATTGTGACGATCGGAGCGGTAGAGGCCGAGCATGTAAATGATGGGCAATCCTTTGCCTGAGTAAATCACCTGACGCACGCGCAACAATGGCGCGCCTTTGGGGACGGAGAAAAGTTTGGCCATGCGGTTGTCGGCGGCGGTAGCGTCGATTTCTTCGTCGGCGTAGGCGAGTTCCACGCCGAACTCGTGTTCGAGAATCATGAAGAGCGATCCACGTTCGAGCGCAGCACGATTCAAGCCGGGAAACGATTCCGCGGACATGTAGCAGATTTCGAGCGCAAATGGCTCTTCGCCTCCCTGGCGAAGGCGCTCGAGACGAAGGAGGCGTCCACCGTTGGGCAGGGCGAGGCGGGCGGCGATCTCCTGCTCGTCTTCCACTGTCTGCAATGAAATGAGTTTGGAGCGCGAAGTAAGGCTACGTCCGGCCATCAGTTCGGTGTAGCTCATCAGCCGATTGAAATGAATTTTCGGAGGTGCGACAAAAGTGCCGGCACCGCGGCGACGTTCGACCATGCCTTCCCGTTCGAGCTCGGCGAGCGCGTGGCGCGCGGTCATCAGGCTGACCTTATGAATGCGAGCCAGTTCGCGCTCGGAGCTGACTTCGTCTCCGGGCTTGAGTTGGCCGCTCTCAATCCGTTTCAGGATGATTCCCTGGATCCGCTTGTACGCGGGTATTCCGTTCTGGCGAGTGCGCAGCATCGATCGGGCCTGTCGTGAGTATAGCGTAGCGCGTGCACAGAATCGGTGTTAGGCGTGCTGCACACTTGAAGGCTTGTTCCAAAGAGGGGAAAGGACCGGGGGCACGGTAGCGTTACTGGTAAGGGGACTTCACGACCGGTATCACTTCTTGTTGGCTGCCAAAAGAAATCCAAAGGGATTTGAAACCGTCTTTATGAAGCCCGCTGAGAATATGTTTTCTGGGCGAACACCCCAGTGAATTGCGATGTAGGTTGTGTTTTGAAGCATGAAACTCGTCAAGACTAAGGGAATCGTCTGATCGGCCAGAGTCGTATTCCCTCGAAGTGCCCCAATCATCAGGCTTCCGAAGCATAGGACAAAATTCAAGGTTGAGAGAGTCAGCGTTACCTTCGCTAAACTAACGCGTTTGGTCGTTACAGACAGTACGGGTCTCCAAACTTGGCGTATTTGGGGCTGAAAAGTGAAAACTGCGGCACAGCCGTGCAGCAAAAACACTCCCTCGACTATCCACCAGTTGTTCGGAAAAGCGAAGTGACCTGATACCGCTGAAAGATACCAGACGAAGAAGCAAAGGGACCCGATGCAGCCGTACCAGAATCCGTAAAGACGAATCAATTTCCTTATTGCGCGTTCCTGCATTGGATAGATTGTCGCACGAATGGATTATTGTCGTGAACGTGCGATGCCGCTCACTATCTCAACCCGAGATAGATGGTGGTAGAGGATTTATCAATAGCGAAATGCTGAACCGATTCGAATCGGACAGACAGAGCGGGGATAGAAGGTTGACGTTCCAGCAGAAGATCACTTCAGCAAAGTGATGCTAACCGGACGTCCGTCGAGGTATGCATTTCCATCGGTTGCACGCTGAAACACCAACGTTGTTGGTGCCTCGCTCTCTGGAATTTCGTGAGCCTCCACCCAATACGCAAGATAGAAGTCCGCCTCCGGCCCGAGCCCCTCCTCTCTATCAGAGAGTACGCGAGTTACCACCGCCTGCCGCTCTTGCGAGGGGTTGTCGGACAATATGAACTTGAAGCGTTGCCCTACCTTAATTTCAGATTGCATTGGAACTCCTTGCATGGTCTGAGCCTTCTGATCACGAATGCACCCGTGTCGTCAGTAGAATCACAGTCTTTCGATGCAACATGCAGACGAGGTGTCGGACCTTTAGCGATTACCGGGTGCCCCATCTCGCTCTCTTTTGGCGAGGTGGGAGCAATTAGACGCGAACATCAGGTACTGAGCTTGATCACCGCCGCTATTCACGCTTCCCGGATAACATCGCTTTGTGCCGAGCGGTCTCAACATTCCAGGAGTGGTGGAGGTTGAAACAGAGTGGACGGCGCGACAACGAGAGTGGGCCGGAGCGCAGGCGAAAGTCGATAGTTAGTCCCACCTCGCCAAAAGAGGGCGAGATGGGGCACCCTCAGGACTGTCGACGAGAGGGACGAGGTGGGCCACCGCGATGTTAAAACAGTAACCGAAGGTAACGTGGACGGGCCGTTCAGGATCTTCTAGGTTTTGTGCATGGTTGCTCGTCCGATGGCACTCACAGAAGTGCTCGGTAGCGCCCGTTGCAGGGAGAACATGTTTGAGACTCTAGAAGACATGCGCGAGAAGTCCCAGGGACCGCTGGATCGTCGATGGCCGCTTTTGATGTACAGCATGGACGTTATCGTAGGTCTGGTTTACATAATCGACGGGATGCGAAGACATCAACCGTTTGGGGTTCTCGTCGGAGCTGTCGTTTTCCTGCTGTCTTTGATTTGGTTGATAACGACCATTAGATCGCCAGTTCGGGCGAGGAGGCGCGATGTCTGGGTTCGCTGCCAAATTGTGGTCTGGATCTTGATGGCGTATCAGGTAGCCTACACTGTTGCTCGCTGACGTACCCTGGCGATTACGGTCGGGCCGGAGTGGCGGTGCGATTTTGAGAATGCTGTGGACAAATAGGAAGCTATCCCTCGGACAATAGGTGGCGATAGCGGGGCGTTATCACTCACTATCCCAAAACGAGAATTGTGGGAGCGGCCTGTTCCCAAAACGGAATTTCCATGTCAAGACCAGTCCGCGAGCGATTTATCCACAAGTCCATCATTCCACGATAGAAATAAATTTCGTGAAAGTGTCCAGTAGGTCCAGCCCAATTTGTCACAATGGAAGTAGATATCTTGTGAGCACATTGCACGATCAGTAGAAACAGACGACCGACAAGTTGAACGACTTTATCCGACGGATTGTCCAACGGACATCCGATCGTTCATCCGACGGACAAATCTCCCGTCCGACGGATACTTGCTTTGTTTTCAATGAGAGCATCGCGACCCCTCCCCCCTCACGCTATCCGGAGGCCGGAAGCTTCAAGACGGATCGGCGAAGGGCAGGCTGGGGGCTCACACGACCGGCCCTTTCCAGAAGAAGGAAAGGACCGGGCACCCGATTTGTCAGAACTGCCCCACTCAAGCCAAAAGAAGGCTTGAATGGGCCACCGCGTTTAGTCGTGGTTGGAAAGCTCCTTCACAATGTTCGTTACGAAGGCTTTCGCATCGCCGAAAAGCATCAACGTGTTGTCCATGTAATACAGAGGGTTATCGATGCCGGCAAAGCCCGGATTCATGCTGCGCTTGATGACCATCGTGGTGTGCGCCTTTTCAACGTCGAGCACAGGCATTCCGAAAATCGGGCTTGATTTGTCGGTCTTGGCCGCCGGATTGGTGACGTCATTCGCGCCGATGACCAGGGCCACGTCCGTTTGGGGGAAGTCGCCGTTGATCTCATCCATCTCCTTCAGGTGGTCGTAAGGCACGTTGGCTTCGGCGAGGAGCACGTTCATGTGGCCGGGCATGCGGCCGGCGACAGGATGAATGGCGAACTCCACATCGATGCCGCGCTTGGTGAGCACGTCGTAGAGCTCTCGGACTTTGTGCTGGGCCTGCGCGACAGCCATGCCATACCCAGGGACGATAACGACTCTACTCGCGGCGCCCAAAATCCCAGCGGCATCTTCAGGCGAAGCGCTGCGCACGGGCCGTTCTTCCTTCACGGCCGCGGTCGACACCGCAACCTGGCCGAAGGCTCCGAACAGAACGTTGGTGAACGACCGGTTCATGGCTTTGCACATGATGACGGAGAGAATGAATCCGGAAGAGCCATCGAGGGCGCCGGCGACGATCAGGACCTTGCTGTTCAGAACAAATCCGAGCAGAGCGGCAGAAAAACCGGCGTAGGAATTCAATAGCGAGATCACCGTGGGCATGTCGGCGCCGCCGATCGGCGTGACCAGCAGGACGCCGAAGGTCAGGGCGACGATCACCATGACGGGGAACAACCACATCTGCGCAGGATTGATGACCATCAGGATCGCGAGCAACAATGCCGAGCCCAGCACGGCCAAGCTCACGATGTTTTGTCCGCGATAGACGATGGGGCGCTGCGGCAGGATCTCCTGCAACTTGCCGGCGGCGATCAAGCTGCCGGTGAAGGTTAGCGAGCCGATGATGACCTCGAGCCCGATCTCGCCCATCTGAAAGCGAGTGACGTGCGGAGCGCCTGCATAATACTCGGCAATTCCGATCATCGCGGCCGATGCTGCGCCGAAGGAGTGGCTCAGCGCGGTTCGCTGCGGAACGGCAGTCATCTTCACCAGTCCGAGCGGGATGCCGACAGCCGCGCCGATGATGAGTGGGATGATGATCCACTTGTACTGAGTGAGCTCGGGATTCAATAAGGTTGCGCCGACTGCGAGGGCCGCGCCGATTTCGCCGGCGAGCACGCCCCAGCGCGCAGTTTTCGGCGAGCTCAGCCACTTGAGCGAAAGAATAAAGAGAACGATCGCTGCAACGTAGGCGAAGTCGAGATACTGCTGCATGGCGGCGACGTTCATGATTGCTTCGCCTTGCCGGACTTGAACATGCGCAGCATGCGGTCGGTGATCAGGAACCCGCCGACCATGTTGCTGAACGAGGCGGCGATGGCGATAGCGCCCAGTACGACCGTCAGCCGGGTCTCATGCATCCCGGTGATGATGATAGCGGCGACTACTACGATGGCATCGAGCGCGTTGGTCAACGACATCAGCGGCGTGTGCAGAAGCGGCGAGACACGTTTGATGAGTTCGACGCCGCAAAATCCAGCCAGAATGAAGACGTAAACGTTAGAGATGAAATCAGGTGGCATTCACACTCCTTCGGAGGAAGTCTCCCCAGCGGCTAACGCCGCATAAATTGCGATGCTCGGCACGGCGCACTAACACTGCGCCCCGTCAGACCTAACTTAATCCCAGGTTAGCGCCCAAAAGCAGGACGCGAACCTGGGGCACCGCACTGTTAGCGCACGGCCGCCGCCTGAAGCACAGCCGCAACGCGCTCGTTCACAACATCGCCATTGTGCGCGACACATGAGCCCTTGATGATCTCGTCATTCATGTCGATGGTGAGAACGCCTTTCTTCACCAGCAGGTTAAGGAAGTTAGTTACGTTCTTCGAATAGAGCTGGCTGGCGTGAACAGGAATCGCCGCAGGCAAGTTCATCGGCGCAAAAATGGTGACACCGTTGTGGTCGATGGTCTCACCGGGTTGGGTGAGCTCGCAGTTGCCACTACCAGGAGCTGCCAAGTCGATGATCACAGAGCCGCGGCGCATATTTTCAACCGCATCACGTCGCACGAGCAAAGGGGCGCGGCGTCCGGGAACCTGCGCAGTGGTGATGATCACGTCGGAGTTCGTCGCGGTTTTGGCGATCAGATCGCGCCCGCGGTTGAGCGCTTCTTCACTGAGTTCTTTGGCATAGCCGCCCTTGTCTTCGGTTTGGATGCCTCCAAGATCGACTTCGACGAAGATGGCACCGAGCGACTTAACCTGCTCACCTGCGGCGGCGCGCACGTCATAGGCACTCACTACTGCTCCGAGACGGCGGGCGGTCGCGATCGCTTGCAGACCAGCAACACCGGCGCCAATGACAAATACCTTCGCGGGAGGCACGGTTCCTGCAGCGGTCATGAGCAGAGGGAACATGCGCGGAAGATTGTCGGCGGCCATGAGCGCAGCTTTGTATCCGGCGACGGTGGCCATGGAGGAGAGCGCGTCCATCGCTTGCGCGCGCGTGATACGTGGAACGAGTTCCACGGAGAACAGAGTTGCGCCGCGCTGAATGGCTGGACGCAGGGCCGCTGGATCATCGAGCGGACGCAGAAAGCCGGTGATGATGGCGCCTTTCTTCAGCAGATCAAGATCGGCAGCCGGCGGACAGTTCACCACGGGGATGACGTCAGCAGAGGAGAGTAGAGAGCCGCGGTCGGTAGAGATCGTCGCGCCGACTTTAGCGTAGTCATCGTTGGAAGCGCCGGCATGAAGGCCGCAATCGCTTTCGACGGTGACGTCCACACCTTGCGATTTAAGATTCTTGACCGCGTCGGGCAAGAGGGCGACGCGAGTCTCGCCAGTGTTACTTTCGCGGAGAATTCCGATCAGCAAATCTACCTCCCGGTGGACCTGACGGTCCTAGGTTGCGCGCGCGAAATCAATGTAACCGCGATGTGCATCAGTACGCACCAGCTTCGCTCGCAGACGATCGCCGACATCGAGTCCGTGCTGGCCTTGCACGAGCATGCCTTCAACGTGTGGTTGCAGCACGCGGACGAAACTGCCGTGCTGATTCACTCCCGTAACGATGGCGTCGAACACCTGGCCAATCTTGTCGCTCATCGCTACAGCGGCGATGCGCTTACGCATCTCGCGCTCGACCTTGCGCGCCGCATCTTCCTTCAGCGTGCAAACTCGGGCAACGTCGGCAAGTTCCGCATCGGAGTATGCTGCGGGCCTGGCGGCGACAGTCGCCTTGATCAGCCTTTGGGTCACGAGATCGGCGTAACGGCGGTTGGGAGCAGTGGAATGAGTGTAATCCTGTACGGCGAGTCCGAAGTGGCCCTGGTCGGGATCGCCCGGCCGCTCCAAAACGTACTCTCCCGGGCCCATGAGCTTGATGACGGTGAGCGACACGTCGGGGAAATGGTCCGGGTCCACAGCCTTTCGTTTTTGTAGAAAATCGTTCAAGGCCTTGGCGTCCGGTTGTGCGGGTAAATTTCCCCCATGAGCAGCAGCGAGGGCCACAATGCGGTCCCAGCGCTCGGGGGTCTTCACGATGCGACGGATGGAAGACACCGATTCCAGCTTCTGGGCCACTGTCTCGTTGGCCGCGATCATAAAATCTTCGATCAGATCGGTGGCGCGATTCTTTGCGTCCTGAACCAGGTTGACGATCTTCTGATCGACAAGCAGCGGACGGACTTCGATGGTGTCGATATTCAATGCGCCGCGGCGTTCGCGAGCTTTCTTGAGAAGTTGGGCGCATTCGTCTTGCAGGCGTAGCTGGGCCTGGAGATCATTTGACGCAGCGACTTTGGACGGCGCGGCGCCACCATTTCCCAACCAGGCGCCTACTGCGTTGTAGGTGAGCTGAGCTCGATTCTGAAGCAGCGCGGGATAGAGTTGGAATGCGGAGAGGCCGCCCTCGGAGTCGACGACGAACTCGATGACGATCGCGCGGCGATCTTCGTTTTCCAGAAGTGAAGTGAGCCCGGTGGAAAGCTGCTCGGGCAGCATCGAGAAATTCTCTACGCCCGTGTAGACCGTAGTGCCTTCGACGGCCGCATGCAGATCGATGGCAGTGGCTTTGGGCACCAGCCAATCCACATCGGCGATTCCCACCAGCACCTTAATGCCACCCGCGGGGAGACGCTCGGCGAATTCGACTTGGTCGAGGTCACGCGAAGTGTCGTTATCGATGGACGACCAGAGCAGAGAGCGAAGATCGCGAAAACCGGGGTCGGGATGAACGTTGGAATTGCTGAGGATCTGTGAAAGCTGCTGATTGACTTGTGGAGGGAAGTCTGGTTGAAAACCGTGTTCCTCCATTACCTGCCGAGCTGCCGATTGAAGATCAACCTGCGAAGCGATGTTGTGCATGAAGGATTTAGGGACGAATCTCGATTCCGGAAGAGCCTAACACGACCGGGATGCAGGCTCCAACAGGGGCGAAGTTTGCGAGGGAAAATGCCGGGTTATCCACTCAAAATTACCGATGCAGGAGATCAAAAATCTCGATTGTACTTTGCATTCATAACACAGTACTTATTAGGTACTAGTGCGCTGGTCGAAGTGTCCCTTTCTGTGCCTCTCTGCGCAGAACAGGGTAGGTTTTTCGCGCGAATGGTTTCGCGCTCAAGCAAATTTCAGATCTTCGATTTTCCGCACTGGACCTAGTTTCTGGAAAAGAGAGTAAGGATGCCAAGGGCCACTACAAATTCTGGTTTGCCGCCGGCTCAGGGATTGTACGATCCCCGCAATGAGCACGACGCTTGCGGAATGGGATTCGTCGCGAGCGTGCGTGGAGAAAAGAGCCACGAGATTATCCGCAAAGGGATCGAGGTGCTGATGAACCTCACCCATCGCGGAGCGTGTGGCTGCGATCCGGAAACCGGCGATGGCGCCGGTGTACTGATACAGATCCCGCATAAGTTTTTTGCGCGTGAGTGCGCCGCGCTGGGTTTCGAGTTGCCCGAACCGGGCAAGTACGCAGTTGGGATGGTGTTCCTTCCCGTAGAGAAGTATCAGCGGTTGCAGTGCGAAGGGATACTGGAGCGAATTGCTGCAGAAGAAGGCCTGAAGGTTCTTGGCTGGCGTGACACGCCGGTCAACGGCGACGCGATTGGACGCGAGGCGCGCCGTTCGCAGCCCTACATTGAGCAGATTTTTCTTTCCTGTCCCGAAGAGATGGGAGAGGACGAGTTCGAGCGCAAGCTGTACATCGTGCGCAAGCGTACGGAGACAGAGTCGGCTGAGTCGGACGTGGAAGATAAAGACATGTTTTATCTTCCGTCGCTGTCGTGTCGCACCATCATCTACAAAGGCCTGCTGCTGGCGCCGCAGATTTGTAACTTCTACGGCGATCTCTCCGATCCAGAAGCCACCAGCGCTCTTTGCCTGGTGCACCAGCGGTTCTCGACGAATACATTTCCGAGTTGGAAGCTGGCTCACCCCTACCGCTACATCGCGCATAACGGTGAAATCAACACGGTTCGCGGCAACGTGAACTGGATGAACGCGCGCCAGTCGATTCTGTCGTCACCGCTGTTTGGGGAGGACATCAGCAAGCTATTTCCGATTGTGACGCCGGGCGGCAGCGATTCCGCAAGCTTCGATAATGCTGTGGAGTTGCTGGTGCAGTCTGGGCGCAGCCTGCCGCACGTAATGGCCATGCTGATCCCTGAGGCATGGGCGGGCAATCCGCATATTAAGCCGGAGAAGCGGGCCTTCTATGAGTATCACGCTTCGCTGATGGAGCCATGGGACGGTCCGGCGGCGATTGCCTTCACCGATGGACGCGTGATTGGCGCGACGCTTGATCGCAATGGATTGCGGCCCGGGCGTTACATCGTCACGCACGATGACATCGTGGTGGCGGCCTCTGAAGCCGGAGTGCTTGATGTTCCCGCCGATCAGGTGAAAAGGAAAGGGCGTCTTCAGCCCGGGAAGATGTTCCTGGTCGATACGGTGGAAGGGCGGATTATCTCCGATAAGGAGATCAAGCAGCGGCTGTCGTCGCGCCAGCCCTATGCGGAGTGGCTCGCCGAAAATCAGATCACGATGGATCAGTTGCCGGAGCCCAATCGCGTACACGGCTCCGACCAGCACACGATCCTGAGCCGGCAGCGGGCATTCGGGTATACAGAAGAGGATCTGAAGATGATCCTCGAGCCGATGGCGAAGAATGGCGAAGAGCCAATTGGTTCGATGGGGACGGATACACCGCTCGCATGCCTGTCGGACCGGCCGCAGCTGCTGTTCAACTACTTCAAGCAGTTGTTTGCGCAGGTGACGAATCCGCCGATCGATCCGATTCGCGAAGAGATGGTGATGTCGCTCATCAGCTATATCGGAACCGAGCGCAACATCCTGGAAGAGACTCCCGAGAATTGCCACACGTTGAAACTGCCACAGCCGATTCTGTCGAATCGCGATCTGGAGAAGCTGCGGCGCGTGTCGGCAGGCGACTTGCTGGCGACGACATTACCGGCGCTGTTCCGCGCGCAGGAAGGCGAAGAAGGGCTCAAGCGTGCGCTGGAAGAGCTGTGCCAGCGAGCATCGCTGGCGGTGAAGTCCGGCTACACGTTGCTGATTCTTTCCGACCGCGGCGTGGATAAGCAGTATGCGCCGATCCCAAGTTTGCTGGCGTTGGCCGCGGTCCACAACCTGCTGGTCCGCGAAGAGACGCGCACGCAGGTGGCGCTGATTATTGAATCGGGCGAGCCGCGGGAAGTGATGCACTTTGCGTTGCTGATCGGATATGGCGCGAGCGCGGTGAATCCGTACCTGGCGATCGAGACGCTGGAAGAGCGCGCGTGGCGCGGTTATCTGCCGAGCGGCGTGAATCCCGAGAAAGCGGTGAAGAATTTCGTTAAGGCGATCAACAAGGGATTGCTCAAGACCTTCTCGAAGATGGGCATCTCGACCTTGCAGAGTTATCGCGGCGCGCAGGTGTTCGAGGCGATCGGCCTGAATAAGGATCTGGTCGACGCGTATTTTGCTGGAACGACGTCGCGCATTGAAGGCGTGACGCTGGGAGTGCTGGCGCGCGAGGCGCAACTGCGGCACGAACACGCGTATCAGAGCAAGACGGATTATGAGACCGATCTCGCGGTCGGCGGAACGTATCACTATCGCAGGGACGGCGAGTACCACCTGCTGAACCCGGAGACAATCAGCAAGCTGCAGCATGCGGTGCGGCAGTCGAATCCGAAGACGTTCAAGGAATATACGGATCTGATCGACAACCAGAACCGCAATCTGTGTACGTTGCGCGGGCTGATGAGGATCAAGAAGTCCGACAAGCCGGTGCCACTCGAGGAAGTTGAGCCGGCGAAGGAGATCGTGAAGCGCTTCACGACGGGCGCGATGTCGTTCGGTTCGATCAGCAAAGAAGCGCACGAGACGCTGGCGATCGCGATGAACCGCATTGGCGGGAAGTCGAACACAGGCGAGGGCGGCGAAGATGAAGCGCGCTTCAAGCCTGATGCGAATGGCGACCTGCGACGCAGCGCGGTAAAGCAGGTGGCGTCGGCGCGCTTCGGGGTGACGACGAATTACCTGATCAACGCAGACGAGTTACAGATCAAGATGGCGCAGGGCGCCAAGCCCGGCGAAGGCGGCCAACTGCCTGGACATAAAGTGGACGACGTGATCGCGCGCATACGGCATTCGATCCCCGGAGTGGGATTGATCTCACCGCCCCCGCACCACGACATCTACTCGATTGAAGATCTGGCACAGCTGATTTATGACCTGAAGAATGTGAATTCGCGGGCACGGATTGCGGTGAAGCTGGTTGCGGAAGTCGGAGTGGGAACGGTGGCTGCCGGCGTTTCCAAAGCGCATGCCGATGTGGTGCTGATCAGCGGGGATAGTGGCGGCACAGGAGCATCGCCGCTCAGTTCGATCAAACATGCGGGAATTCCGTGGGAACTGGGGCTGGCGGAGACGCAGCAGGTGCTGCTGTTGAACGATTTGCGCAGCCGAATCAGAGTTCAGACGGACGGCAAGTTGCAGACTGGGCGCGATGTAACGATCGCGGCTTTACTCGGCGCGGAAGAGTTTGGCTTCGCGACCACGCCGCTGATCGCGATGGGCTGCATCATGATGCGCAAGTGCCACCTGAACACGTGTCCGGTGGGAATTGCGACGCAGGATCCGGAGTTGCGCAAGCGTTTTACCGGACAGCCAGAGCACGTGATCAATTTCTTCTTCTTCATTGCCGAACAGGTGCGCGAATACATGGCGCAGATGGGCTTCCGCAAGTTCGACGAGATGGTTGGACGAGTGGAGATGCTCGATGCACACGTGGCCGCGGATCACTGGAAGGCCAGTGGACTGGATTTCTCCGCGATCCTATACAGCCCGGTTCTGCCGGCGCGTGTGGCGCGGCATTGCGTGACCAAACAGGATCACGGCCTGGAGCAGGCGCTGGATCATCAGTTGATCCAGACTGGTAAGGGCGCGCTCGAGTACCGCACGCCGGTCGAAGCGACGTTCCCGATCCGAAATGTTCATCGCACGGTAGGAGCGATGCTGAGCGGCGAGATTGCGCGGCGGTATGGATCGCCGGGGCTGCCGGACGACAGCATCCGGTATAAGTTTGATGGCTCCGCGGGGCAAAGCTTCGGAGCGTTTCTGGCGAAGGGCGTCGCCTTAACGCTTGAGGGTGATGCCAACGATTATGTCGGAAAGGGATTGTCGGGTGGCAGGATTGTTGTGTATCCGCCGAAGAGTTCGACGTTCAAGCCGGAAGAAAACATTTTGATCGGCAACGTTGTCCTCTACGGTGCGACCAGTGGCGAAGCGTTCTTCAACGGCGTCGCTGGCGAGCGATTTGCTGTTCGCAATTCTGGCGCGACTGCGGTAGTGGAGGGCGTTGGCGATCATGGTTGCGAATACATGACGAACGGCTTGGTGGTGGTACTCGGCTCGTGCGGACGCAACTTCGCGGCAGGCATGAGCGGCGGCATTGCATACGTCTTCGACGAGAAGGGAGACTTCACCGAGAAGCGCTGCAACCTGGCGTCGGTGGACCTGGAGCCGATCATCGAGACGAAAGATGCGGACATCATTCGCGATCTTGTGAAGAGACATTACGAATTCACCGACAGCCCCCGGGCGAAGTGGATTCTGGAAAACTGGGATGACATGCTTCCACGCTTCATCAAGATATTCCCGCACGAGTACAAGCGCGTGCTGGGCGTAGGCCGCGCCGAGGGTGCGTACATTCCGGGCGCCGCTGCAGTCACAATGGCGATGGCGGTTGGGCAGGTGCACCATGGGTAAGCCGACCGGCTTCATGGAATTCGATCGCGAATTGCCGCAGCGCCGCCCCGTGGCTCAACGCGTGAACGACTGGTTCGAGATTTACCAGGACTTTCCGGAAGACAAGTTGAAGGCGCAGGGCGCGCGCTGTATGGATTGCGGTGTGCCTTTCTGCCACAACGGATGTCCGGTCAACAACATCATTCCTGACTGGAACGATCTGGTGTATCAGGGCCGCTGGAAAGATGCAGTCCGTCGTCTGCATGCGACGAATAATTTTCCGGACTTCACTGGGCGGATCTGTCCGGCCCCTTGCGAGACGGCGTGCGTGCTGGGAATCAACGCGCCTCCGGTGACGATCAAGAATATTGAAAAGAACATTGTGGATCGGGGCTTTGACGAAGGCTGGATCAAGCCCGAACCGCCGAAGTTCCGGACGGGTAAGAAAGTCGCGGTGGTGGGATCCGGTCCTGCGGGATTGGCGGCTGCACAGCAACTGAATCGTGCTGGACATTGGGTCACCGTGTACGAGAAGGCTGACCGGATCGGCGGACTGCTTCGCTATGGCATCCCGAATTTCAAGCTCGATAAAGATGTTCTGGATCGGCGTCTCAAGCAGTTGTCAGCCGAAGGCATTCGTTTCGTGACCAAGGCTCACGTGGGGAAGACACTGCCGGTGGAGGATCTGCAGCACGAGTACGATGCGATCCTGCTGGCGGGCGGATCGGAACAGCCGCGCGATCTGACGGTACCGGGACGCGAGCTAAAAGGCGTTCACTTTGCGATGGAGTTCCTTCCGCAACAGAATCGGCGATGCGAAGGCGATACGGTTCCGGATGCGTTGGGGATCCTGGCGACGGGTAAGCACGTGGTGATCATCGGAGGTGGTGATACGGGGGCGGATTGCCTGGGTACCAGCCACCGGCAGAAGGCGCTATCGATTCATCAGTTCGAGATTATGCCGATGCCGCCGCAGGATCGTGCTCCGCAAACGCCTTGGCCACTGTGGCCGATGCAGCTTCGCGTGGAAAGCTCGCACGAAGAAGGCGGAGTTCGCGACTGGAGTATCGCCACGCAGAAGTTCACGGGCGACGAACAGGGGAATGTGAAACAGTTGCACGGAATCCGCGTGGGGCCGCCGCCGAAGTTCGAGCCGATTCCGGGGACTGAGTTCACGCTGAACGCGGACCTGGTACTGCTGGCGATGGGATTCGCGGGTCCGGTGCGTAACGGCATGCTCGAACAGTTCGGCGTAGTACTCGATCCGCGAGGAAACGTGGCGACGGACGACCAGTACGCCACCTCCGCTCCAGGCGTGTTCGCCGCCGGTGATATGCGCCGCGGACAGTCGTTGGTTGTGTGGGCTATCGCCGAGGGCCGCAAGGCCGCCGCAAGTGTCGACACTTATCTGAAGAACGCCCACATACAGCCGGTAATCGCGGCTGCCAGAAGAGGCGCGAGAGTGTCGCTGTAAACCAGACGTCAGTCTGCTTTGGCACAGCCCCCAATCGGATGAGCGGGGGCTTTCCATTTCAAGCACGTCATTTCACCTACCCCCACGACATTCAGCGTTCAAATCATTTACACTCGCCGCCGAGCCAGCAAATCAACTCCGGAGCGCATGTGGACCAGTCGATTCAGCACGTGCTGAGCGAGTACAACGATCAGCTTCCGCTGCAGGAAGCGTCGACGATACCGGCGCCATGGTATACGGATCGGCGAATTGCGGAGATGGAGCGGCGGATAGTATTCAGCCGGAATTGGCAGTGCGTAGGACGCTCCGGTCAGGTTGCGGAACCCGGCCAATACATCGCGGTTCAGGTTGCTGGCGAACCGGTTGTGGTAGTTCGCGGTGCTGATGGGACGCTCAGGGCGTTCTTTAACGTCTGCCGACATCATGCTGCGGCGGTTGCGGCGGAGCCTTGCGGGTCGGTGCAACTGTTCCGCTGTCCGTACCATGGGTGGAGCTACGGGCTGGATGGCAGCCTTAAGGGAACTCCGGATTATGCCGGTGTGTGCAATTTCGATCGCGCAGAGAATGGATTGGTTCCGATCGCCGTCGATACCTGGGAACAGTTCGTCTTCGTGTCGCTTGACCAGCCGCGCCTGGACTTGCGCGAGTACCTGGGGGCTATGGTCGCGCAGGTTGCGCCGCTCGGCATCGGCTCGCTGTGTTTCTTTGAATCGAGAACGTACACGCTGAACTGCAACTGGAAGGTGTTCGTCGACAACTATCTTGACGGCGGATATCACGTGCCGTACCTACATAAGGGTCTGAACAGTGTTCTCGATTACGCGGAGTACACGATCGAAAATGGTGAGCGATTCTGTTTGCAGTCGAGCCCAATGAACTCATCGCAGGAAGATGCGCAGGTCGCGGCGACGCGGAGTGGAGATCGCGCCTACTATTATTGGATCTATCCCAATTTTATGATCAATCTTTACCAGGGCGTAATGGATACGAATCTGGTGATCCCGATGGGAATCGACAAGATCAAAGTCATCTTTGATTTTTACTTCACGGATATTTCCGCGGAGAAGCAAAAGCAGAACGCCGAGAGTGTCGCTGTCAGCGACCGGATCCAGATGGAAGATCTCGACATCTGCGAGGCGGTACAGCGTGGGCTGAGTTCGCGCGCTTACCGGGCTGGACGACTTTCGGTCCGGCGCGAGGCGGGCGAACATCTTTTTCATAGGCTGCTGGCGAGAGATCTTCAATCCGGCCTGGAATCATTCGCGGCGAATGGGGGCAATTCTAGATGAGCACGACAGAGCAAATGAGAGGCGCGCCTTCGGTTGCGCGAAAAGTTTCGAGGTACGATGCAATCGTCGTGGGTGGTGGGCATAATGGGCTGGTTACGGCGGCTTACCTGGCGAAGGCGGGAAAGCGCGTACTGGTACTGGAGCGGCGCTATCAGCCGGGCGGCGCGTGCGTCACAGAAGAGGTTTGGCCCGGATACCGCGTCTCGGTTGCGTCATACCTGAGCAGCCTGCTCTCGCCGAAAGTTACGGCTGATCTGGAGTTGGAAAAATACGGCTACAAGGTTGACGCGAAGGATCCTGCGTTCTTCTCTCCATTTCCTGATAACCGATACCTCTTTATGTGGCAGGACCGAAACAAGACGCTCGCAGAGATTGCCAAATTTTCTCGGCACGATGCGGAGATCTATCCAGCCTATGAGGAGCATCTGGAACGGCTGTCGATCGTTGTGGAGAGTTTGCTGCACGTGACGCCGCCGGTATTCCCGCCGAAGGGAGTGTTCGATCTTCCCGAATACCTGAAACTGCTGGGAAAGATGCGGGGATTAAGCGCGAAAGAGATCGTTGGCCTGGTGAAGATCTTCACGCAGAGTGCCGCGGACTTTCTGGATGAGTGGTTCGAGAACGAAGAGATCAAAGTCACGCTGGCTACTGACGGCGTAATCGGCGCAAATGGCGGTCCGCGCTCGCCCGGAACTGCGTACATTCTGCTGCATCACTGCATGGGCGGAGTGGCTGGCCATCGCGGGCTGTGGGGATTTGTGCGCGGAGGTATGGGGGCGATCTCCAATGCGATTGCCGCGTCGGCCAAAGCAGCGGGCGCGGAGATCCGGACAGATGCCGAGGTCCAGACAATCAAGATCGAAAATGGGCGTGCCCGAGGGGTGGTGCTGCGGTCAGGCGAGGAGTTCGATGCGCCACTGATCGCCAGTAATCTCGACCCGAAGCGAACGTTCCTTAGCCTGGTGGATCAGCGCCATCTCGATGCCGAGTTTCTAGATCAGATTCACAAGTACCGGTGCGAAGGAACATCGATCAAGATCAACCTGGCAGTTTCCGCACTTCCGAATTTCCGCGCTCTGCCCGGTACGCTGGGTCCGCAGCATCGTGCGACCATGCATATTTGTCCGGACATCGATTATGTCGAGCAGGCATGGGACGATGCGAAATATGGGCGGCCCTCGAGATCACCATTGCTGGAGCTGACGTCGCCAACACAGTATGATCCATCGCTAGCGCCTGCGGGCAAGCACATCATCGGCATCTTCCTGCAGTATGCGCCCTACCGATTGCGGGAGAGTACGTGGGACGAGCTGCGGGAGCCATTCACTCGGCGGGTGCTGGAGATCATCGACGACTACGCACCGGGGTTCTCAAGCGGGGTTGAGCATGTGCAGACGCTGACGCCACTCGATCTAGAGAGGGAATATGGGCTGACCGGCGGCAATATCTTTCATGGAGAGATGAGCCTGGATCAGATGTTCATGCTGCGCCCGGTGTCGGGGTGGGCACGATACCGGACACCGATTCGCGGGCTATTCATGTGCGGCTCGGGAACGCATCCGGGAGGTGGCGTGATGGGCACGCCCGGACACAATGCCGCGCGCGAGATGTTGAAGTTCCATTAATGTGAGCAACTCGGTAGCGGGGAATGGCTTCTCACCGTTTTCCGCGTGCGAAATACAGTGCTCAGTGTGGGGCTTACTTCAACCAGTTCTTCTGTTATCGTTCTTAAGGCATTGCAGTGGTTCGACGTAGAATCGAGTGCGCTCGAAAATGAAGAGTCGCCTTCCTAAGTTCGAATTTCACGTCTCTCGCGTTGTCCGCGATCAATATCAGTTCGAAGAAGAATTCTTCTCCTGGAACGGCAACGTTCTTTTTGCAAATCCGGCTGCGAGCCGGAGATTCGCCGAGAAGATGAACCGCCTGCGCGATGTTGAGAAGCGTCCGGAACTGGCGGTGCGCCCGGGCGCGCTAAATGCCATGGGACTGATCGACGAGGCGCTGCACGCGGTAATGGCACTCTACCGGCAGCAGCGCGACCCGCGCGCCATGGAAGATGCGCTCGCATGGTATGAGTCTCGGTTAGGGGCTGAGGCCGTAGGTACCACGCTGCTGACGTTCATTGAGCAGTTTCCTCCCATTGAGGTTTATCGCGGGAAGCAGACTGCGCAAGAGTGGCTCGCGCAATCGAGCAGCGGGTTGTCGCACCGGGCTATCGCTCTGGAAGAGCTGACCATGCTGTGGCTCGCGAATGCGAACCCAGCGTTTCGTCAATACCGCGAGTTGTTCGACGATACGACTCTGTCGGAGAAAACGGCTTACAAGTCGATCACAACAGGACTGAAGGACTACTTCGAAACTCGCCCGCGCTTTGGTCCTGAGAATCAGAACCTGATTGAAATGCTGCGTGCGCCGGCATTGGCTGCGCCGGACTCGCTGGAAGGCCAACTGGCCTTCATGCGCGAAAAGTGGTCTGCGGTGCTTGGCGACTTCTTGGAACGAATACTGATCGCTCTCGACATCTTCAAAGAAGAAGAAATCGCCGTATGGATGCGCTTTCATCCGCACGGTGCGAAGGGTGCGATGGGCGGCTTGGAGGGCGATTCCAGCGTCGCCGCCGTTCCGCACTTCAACACAAAAGAACCTGAGTACGAGCGCTTCAGTGCCGACACCGAGTGGATGCCGCGCACGGTGATGATGGCGAAGAGTGTGTATGTATGGCTCGACCAGCTATCGAAGAAATATCGACGGCACATACACAGCTTGAGCCAGGTACCGGACGAAGAGTTGGACTTGATGGCGCGCCGGGGCTTCAACTCGCTGTGGCTAATCGGGCTGTGGGAACGCAGTCGCGCATCGCAGCGCATCAAGCAGTTGACGGGAAATCCGGAGGCCGCGGCTTCTGCGTATTCCCTCGACGATTACATCGTGGCGAATGACCTCGGAGGCGAGAGCGCGTTCCTCAATCTGCGCGATCGGGCCATGCTGCGCGGAATTCGCATGGGCAGCGACATGGTGCCGAATCATATGGGCATCGATTCGCGCTGGGTGGTCGAACATCCCGACTGGTTTATTCAGCTACCGTACAGCCCATTTCCTGCGTACCGCTTTGATGGGCCGGATGTGTCGAGCGACGGACGCGTCGAAATCAAGATTGAAGATCATTATTACGACCGGACGGATGCGGCGGTTGTGTTCCGTCGCGTCGATCGCTGGTCGGGCGACACGCGCTATGTCTATCACGGGAACGATGGCACCAGCTTTCCGTGGAACGATACGGCGCAGCTGAATTATCTGAAGCCGGAAGTGCGCGAAGCAGTGATCCAGAACATTCTTCACGTGGCAAGGCTCTCGCCGATTATCCGCTTTGACGCAGCGATGACGCTGACCAAGCAGCACTACCAGCGGCTGTGGTTCCCAGTTCCGGGAACAGGCGGGGCAATCCCGTCACGCGCGGAACATGGATTGACCAAGCCTGATTTCGATCGCGCTATGCCCAACGAGTTCTGGCGGGAAGTCGTGGACCGGGTAGCTGCTGAGGTTCCCGGGACGCTTTTGCTCGCCGAAGCGTTTTGGCTGCTGGAAGGCTATTTCGTGCGCACGCTGGGCATGCATCGCGTGTACAACAGCGCGTTCATGAACATGCTGCGCGATGAGGAGAACAAGAACTACCGCAGCGTGATCAAGAACACGATCGAGTTCGATCCGGAGATACTGAAGCGCTACGTTAATTTCATGAACAATCCTGACGAGCGCACGGCCGTGGATCAGTTTGGCAAAGGCGACAAGTATTTCGGCGTCTGCACGGTGATGTCAACGCTGCCGGGGTTGCCGATGTTCGGGCACGGACAGATTGAAGGATTCACCGAGCGCTACGGCATGGAGTACCGCCGCGCGTATCACGATGAGCAGCCTGATTCGTGGCTGGTGGCGCGCCACGAGCGTGAAATCACGCCATTGCTCCACCGCCGTGCGTTGTTCGCAGAGGTGCGAGATTTCCTGTTGTATGACTTCTTCACCGATTCCGGCCAGGTAAACGAAGACGTATTTGCTTATTCGAATCAGTTGGGCGATCAGCGCGCCGTTGTGGTTTACAACAATCGCTACTCGAATACGCAAGGTTGGATCCGCATCTCGAGTGCATATGCGGAAAAGCGGCCGGATGGGAATAAGCATCTGCGGCAGCGCACGATCGGAGACGCCTTAGGCGCCTCGTGGGACGCAGCGAACTTTGTCGCTGCCCGCGATTCGGTGACTGGCCTTGAGTATTTGTACCGGGCACGCGATCTCGCGGAAAAAGGTATGCGCCTGGAGTTGGGCGCCTATAAGTGCCATGTATTTCTGGACTGGCGACATCTGCAGGAAGATCTGAATCATCCGTGGGGCGCGCTGTGCGACACGCTGGGTGGTCGAGGTGTTTCGAGCCTGGCAGATGCGATCCATGAACTGCAGTTGAAACCTGTGCACGACTCGCTGCGCTGGGTGCTGGATCCGTCGATAGCAGAATCGCTGGCGAAGCCGGCGGGAAAGCCGACAACCGTGACTGCCGGCTCGGATCAGCTTTCCGAACTAACCGACCGCTTACGTGCATTCCTGGAACAGGCGCTACATTTCGTGGAAGCGGACGCTGGCGAGATTACTGGACTTTCTCCAGCTCCAAAGTGGAAGGGCGATGTTGAGAGTGCATTGAAACTGTTCAGAGAGCAGATGCAGGGGGCACACCGAATTCCAAAGTTGGCTGAAGCGTTCCCAGAGGACCTGGTGGGCGAGGCAAATAAAGTCCTGCCATTAGAGAGTGACAATGAGATGAACGCTGCGATCTGGGAAACGATTATTTCCTGGGCAGCGATGTATTCACTGGGCGCATATCTCGATCCCGCAAATCCGGATCGGTCCGGCGCGATGTTGATGGATGCGCTACGGTTGCGAGTTCCGATGGCAGAAGTATTTGAGTCGCTCGGTCTGGAAGGCGATGATCGTTGGCGTGCCGCAGCACGCATCAGAGCGCTGCTGGCGCATCGTGCATGGGCTCCGGGAGAGAAGCCGAAGACCACCATAGCTCCTTTCAGTTGGCTGCACGATCCTGATGTCGCGTGGTTGATTGGCGTGCATTCGTACGAGAGCGTTCGCTACTTCAACAAAGAACTGTTCGAACAACTATTGTGGTGGATGGCATTGCCTGCGCTGGTGCGATTGGGTCAGCAAGCGAAGGCGGATCCGAAACGCATCGAGGCACTGGAGAAGCAGATAGAAGTTCGTATGAGGGCCGCGGCGGAATCGAAGTTCCAGGTCGAAAGTCTGTTTGAGACCGGCGGCGCGCTGGTGATGAGCGAATCTTAGGGAACGAAGCTTTTTATTACCTTATGTAGCGTCTCCTTGGTGCAATTGCGACAGTGTACGTCTGCCGCATGGTCGTATCCCAACGGGCACTTTTGGCGGATCAGTGGAGGGACTATGGTTGAAAGGGCCAGGAGAATCCCCACCCTGGAGCAGCAAGGTAGCTTTTGAACCGGCGTTATACATCGGTACTTTTTCATCTATTCGTACCAAGCGGGTGCGTTTTTTTTGTCGCGCTGTTGCTGCTGCAAACGCGACTGTTGCCGGTTGTCGCTACTTCCACCCTTCGTTTCTTCTCCGTCTTTGTGCTAGCCGCCGCGGTTGCGTTGGCGTTGCGATTTCGCCTGTATCGGGTTCTTCTAGCCGCCATTCTAGTGTTGCTTGCCGAACAGGTTCTGCTGGGATGGGGCACGAAAGGTGCGAGTACCGCAAGCGACCTCGCCCGTTGCGTTTCGCTGCTGATTCCGCTGAATTTTGGATTCCTGCTGCTGGTCGATAATCCGACGTTCGACCGGTCAGCCTTTGCATGGTGGGGCGGCCTCGTACTGGCGCAAGCAGCGATTATTTCCGTGGCGTGTCGTCCTGGACCATCCGTCTTCACGTGGATGGAGAGCGCAGCGGCTCACCGGTTCACCAGTCGGATGCCGGAGATCAGCATTGCGCTCTTTGTGATCGCCGCAGGAACAATCCTGGCGCGCTGGTGGTTTACGGAAGCGCCGGAAGATATTTCGTTGTTCTGGTCACTCTGGGCCGTATTCGCGGCAATTGTGAACCACAGTCCGGGAAGAACTACTGCGTATTGCGTTCTCGCTGGACTCTTTCTCTCCATCGCGGTGGTCGAGACTTCGTACCAGATTTCCTATCAGGATGAGTTGACGAAGTTGCCGGGACGGCGCGCGTTCAATCAGATGATCGCCGGGATGTCCGGGCAATACGCCGTGGCGATCGTCGACATCGATCATTTCAAGAAGTTCAACGATACGTTTGGGCATGATATCGGCGACCAGGTTTTGCGGATGGTGGCAGCGAAGTTGAAGGACGCGGGCGCCGATGGGCGTGCCTTTCGCTTTGGCGGGGAAGAGTTCGTGCTGGTCTATCCGGGAATTCGCGCGGAAGAAGCGATCATGGAAGCCGAGCGCCTGCGACGTGTGATTGCGGAAAGCAGCTTCGTGGTGCGTGGTCCAGAGCGCAGCAGGCGGGAACGACCGGAGCGCCGGTCGCCTCAGCGAAGGATTATTAAGTTCCGCAATCGAACGGATACGACGGTGACGATCAGCATTGGCGTGGCTGAGCCGCCATCAGAAGAAGCGACCGTTCAGGAAGTGATTGTGGCGGCGGACAAGGCTCTGTATCTGGCGAAAGAGCACGGACGCAATCGTGTGGAACTCTACCAGAAGCCGAAATCACGGCGACAGCACGCGCGCAGCCAGGGAACTCTCTTCAGCTGACGGTTACTGAATTCTCTCCAAAATGTAGTTCTCTGCTTCCAGCGCCGCCAGTAATTCTTCCACATGATCTGAGCCGCGCGTTTCCATGGTGAGATCGATCGCTGTATCGCCAAGGTTCACGCCGAAGTAAGTGCGGTCGTAGGAAGTTTCGACGATATTCGCGCGATGCTCCGCCAGGACGCCGGTGAGGCGGTGCAAGGCGCCTGGATAGTCGGGAAGATGAATGCGAAGGCGTATGCGGCGGCCGTCTTTCGCCAAGCCGCGTTCGATGATGCGCGAAAGAATCTGCACGTCGATATTGCCGCCAGAGACGATTGCGGCGATCTTCTTGTTCTTGCCGGGAACTTTTCCGTGAGCGAGGGCTGCTACAGCGACTGCTCCGGCACCTTCAGCGAGAGTCTTCTCACGCTCAAGCAGTAGCAGAATCGCGCTGGCGATTTCTTCTTCTTCTACGGTAACGATTTCGTCGACATACTTTCGAACGATCGGCAGCGTGTGATCGCCCGCGCGTCGGACGGCAATGCCATCGGCGAGCGTTGAAGCCACCGGCAAAACTACGTGCATATTCGCGTCCACGGCAGCCTTCATGGAAGGAAGGCGCGCCGTCTGCACGCCAATAACGCGGATTTTGGGATTTATTTCTTTCAGCGCACAAGCCATGCCGCTGATCAGCCCGCCTCCGCCGATGGGAGTAACCACGACTTCTATGTCAGGAACTTGCTCGAGCAGTTCGAGCGCGACTGTGCCTTGTCCGGCAATTACGGCTTCGTCGTCGAAGGGGTGAATGAACGTTAGGCGTTGCTGCGAACAGAGACGCAGAGCTTCGTCGCAAGCCTCGTCATAGTTGGCGCCATAGAGCACCACTTCGGCACCGAATCGGCGGGTCGACATGACTTTGTTCAGTGGCGTCGCCAGGGGCATGCAGATCTGTGCACAGATGTGGCGCTTGGTCGCGTGGTACGAGACTGCCTGCGCGTGATTGCCTGCCGAGGCGGCAATGAGTCCGCGAGAGCGCTCTTCAGGAGTCAGCGTGAGAATCTTGTTCAGGGCACCGCGCTCTTTGTAAGAGCCAGTCATCTGGGTGTTTTCGAGCTTCAGGAAGACGGTGTTGCCAGTAAGTTGCGAAAACGTCTCCGAATGCGAGCACGGCGAGACAAAAACGGAATCATGGATCCGTTCGCGCGCCGCTTTCACCTGTTCCAATGTGACCATGGTCTTGATGTTTCCAAATACGTCACGATAGGGAGGGACCGTCGGCTTCAAATCACAAAGACAATTGGATCGGAATCCCTGTCGGCGCAGAATGGGCTCAGCAGATGGGTCGCTGGCAATTTCTGTGTAGCTTTCATGATACCTGTCTGGCAGCCTGATTTCCCGGAAAAACTAGGTTGAAGCCGTCCTTTTGCATACCATCTGGATGCGCATCCGCGTACATTGGAGTGCGATTTCGCATCCTCAGTAAGGAGGCATTCTCTAAGTAGCTTGCGACTTATGACCGATCACCCTGTTAATCCCAATGGTCGTTCTGCGGACGCTGTGATCGAATTTTGCGACGTCAGCTATCGACCGTCGAATGGCGAAGCAGTGCTGCGAGACATGAACCTCGTGGTTGAGCGAGGCGAGACCCTGGTACTGCTGGGACGAAGCGGTTCGGGCAAGACGACGTCGCTCAAGCTGATCAATCGGTTGATCCAGCAGAGTGGCGGCGACGTGCAGGTGGAGGGGAAGTCGACTAGTGAGTGGGATCTGATTCAACTGCGGCGGGGGATTGGGTATGTGATCCAGGAAGCTGGATTGTTTCCTCACTATACGGTTGCCAAGAATGTCGGACTGCTGTTGAAGATCGAAAAGAAGAGCAAGGCGGAAATACGCGAGCGGACAGAGGAGATGCTGCGTATGGTGGATCTAGATCCGGCACAATTCGCGGATCGCTATCCTTATCAACTTTCGGGCGGACAGCGTCAACGAGTGGGAGTTGCGCGAGCACTGGCGGCAGATCCGCCGATACTTCTGATGGATGAGCCGTTCGGCGCGCTTGATCCGCTCAGCCGTAGCGAATTGCAGCAGCACTTCCTGCGAATGCGCGAGCAGCTGCACAAGACCATCATTCTCGTCACTCACGATGTCCGCGAAGCGCTACTGCTGGGAACTCGCATTGGGCTGATGGAATCCGGGAAGTTGCTTGGAACGTATACGCCGGAGCAATTCAAGAGCAGCGACGATCCGAAGGTGCGAGCGTACCTGGAGGCGTTTGGTCTGTTCGATCGTGACGGTGAAATGGGGAAGAAGACGCAATGAACTACATACTTGCTCATCCCGCGGAGATTGCGAACTCGGCGCTCTTGCACATGTGGATGGTCGGAATCGCCATGCTGCTGTCGATCGTCATTGGCATTCCGCTCGGCATTTTGATGACGCGGCATCGCCGGCTGCGGCCGGGAATTCTGGGCAGCGCAAATATCATCCAGACTATTCCGAGCCTGGCGCTATTTGGATTTTTGCTGCCTGCTCCATGGCTGGGCGAACGCGCCTACCGGATCGCGATCGTTACGCTCGCGCTTTACGCTCTGCTTCCAATCATCCGAAATACGTTCCAGGGGATTACGGGGGTCGATCCGGCGGTGCGCGAGGCCGCCGAAGGAATGGGACTGACTCGTCGGCAATTGCTGTTCCAGGTAGAGCTACCACTATCGGCGGGAGTGATCATGGCTGGCGTTAGAACCGCGACGGTGATCTCGGTTGGAGTTGCAACGATTGCGGCGGCGATTGGGGCCGGTGGACTGGGCGAGTTCATTTTTCGCGGGCTGGCTATGGTCAACGACCAACTGATACTCGCAGGCGCACTTCCCGCGGCAGTGCTTGCGCTGGGGAGCGATCTGATTCTCGGATGGATACAGGGTCGGCTGACTCCTCCTCACGCATGAACTTCAAGACTGCGCTATCGGCGATTTGCTGCGTGCTGATGGTGTGCACCGGCTGCATGCCCGATCGTCACAGTGGAATTGTGGTGGCGTCCAAGAACTTTACCGAGCAGGCGGTGCTAGGCGAAATCATGGCGCAGTACATCGAATACCGGGCGCAAATTCCGGTGGAGAGGCGCTTCTATCTTGCGGGAACGTTTGTTTGTCAGCAGGCGATGTTGGCCGGCCGAGCTGATCTTTATCCCGAATACACGGGGACGGCGCTAACCGCCGTCCTGAAGGAAAAGCCGAGCGGCGATGAAGCCGAAGTTTTCCAGCGCGTGAAGAGTGGCTACGCGCAGCGGTTCCAATTTGTGGTGATGCCGTCACTCGGTTTCAATAATACGTTCGCGGTTATCATTCGCGGCGAAGATGCACGCAGGCTGAACATCCACACGCTGTCGGAAGCGGCGAAGTATTCGTCGCAATGGAAGGCTGCGTTCGGATACGAGTTCATGGAGCGTCCGGATGGATATCCGGGCCTGGCGCGCACTTACAATCTTCATTTCGCGCAGCCGCCGCTAGCGATGGATCTCGGACTGCTTTATCGCGCGATTGAGAATCATCAGGTCGATCTGATTGTAGGGAGTAGCACCGATGGCTTGATCCAGGCACTGGACCTAGTGGTGCTTGAGGATGACCTACATTATTTCCCGCCGTACGACGCGGTTCCCATTGTTCGCCAGCAGACAATTCAGCGCTATCCGATGGTGAAGATGGCGTTGGAAGAGCTTGCGGGGAAAATCAACCAAGAAGAAATGCAGAAGATGAATTATGCGGTGGATGGCGAACATCGGGATGCTGCAGCGGTGGCCACGGACTTCTTAAAGTCTAAGAGCTTGATCCCCAAGTGATGCCGTATGATGCTCATCGCCCGGTTCAGTGAGAGTTGCGAGTCACTATGGCAGATTTCATCGGAGCAATCGACCAGGGAACTACGAGCACCCGGTTCATCATTTTTGATCGGGGCGCGAGGATTGTTGCGCAGGCGCAAAAAGAACATGAGCAGATCTATCCACGTCCGGGCTGGGTTGAGCACGATCCGCAGGAGATCTGGTTTCGTACACAACAGGTGATTGGCGAGGCAATGCAGCAGGCAGGTTTGAGGCCACGCGATCTAGCCGGGATTGGAATTACGAACCAACGCGAGACGACCACTGTTTGGGATCGGAAAACCGGGCAGCCGGTGAGTAATGCACTGGTCTGGCAAGACACGCGTGTCGCTGAATGCGTGGAAAGGCTTGTGGCCGAAGGCGGCGCAGACCGGTTCCGCGCAAAGACTGGGCTGCCGCTAGCGACCTATTTCAGCGCACTCAAGCTGCGATGGATTCTCGACAATGTGGCGGGCGCTCGCGAGCGGGCAGCAGGTGGTGATCTTCTCTTCGGTACGGTTGATTCGTTCCTGGTGTGGCATCTTACGGGCGGCGTCGTGGGGGGCATTCATATCACGGATGTGACCAATGCCAGCCGTACTCAGCTGATGAACCTGCATTCGCTTGCGTGGGATCAGGAGTTGCTCGACGTCTTCAATGTTCCAGAAGCGATGCTGCCGGAGATTCGCTCGAGCAGCAAGATCTACGGTGCGGCCAAACTGGAAGCCATTGCAGGCGTTGCGATCGGCGGTATTTTGGGCGATCAACAGGCGGCGCTGGTCGGTCAGACATGTTTTCGCGCTGGAGAAGCGAAGAACACATACGGCACCGGCTGCTTCCTGCTGATGAATACCGGCACGAAGCCGGTCGAGTCGCGCTGCGGACTGATCACAACTGTCGGCTACAAATTCGGCGAAGAAGCCACGGTTTATGCCCTGGAGGGCAGCGTAGCCATCACGGGGGCACTCGTTCAATGGATGCGCGACAACTTTGGAATTATCCGAACGAGTACGGAAATTGAATCGCTGGCGCGCACGGTCGCAGACAATGGTGGCGTATACATTGTTCCCGCTTTTTCCGGATTGTTCGCCCCTTACTGGAAGACTAATGCACGCGGCGTGATCACGGGACTGACGCGGTACGCAAACAAAGCCCATCTGGCGCGCGCCATTCTCGAAGCGACGGCATTCCAGACTCGCGAGGTAGTGGAAGCAATGGAGCGTGATTCCGGAATCGCGATTAGCGTTCTGCGCACCGATGGCGGCATGGTTGAGAACAATTTGTTGATGCAGTTCCAGGCCGATATCCTGAATCGCGATGTAGTGAGGCCGCGAGTAAAAGAGACGACCGCGCTTGGATCTGCCTATGCTGCTGGACTTGCTACCGGATTTTTCAGAGATACGGCCGAGTTGACTGCGCAGTGGGCGGTTGATCGGACCTGGCACGCGCAAATGGAAGCTGCCGAACGCGAAGAGAAATACCGGCTCTGGAAGAAGGCCGTGGAGCGGTCGTTCGACTGGGTGGATTGATCTCTGCGGGCGTGACAAACAGGAAGGACTTACGGAGGCTGATATGCGATCACCAATGTTTGGTGAGTTCATGGGCACGCTCGTTCTGATTCTTCTGGGTAATGGAGTGGTCGCGAATGTTCTCCTGAAGAAGTCGAAGGCTGAAGGATCTGGCTGGATTGTCGTCACTAGCGGTTGGGCCTTCGCGGTGATGGCGGGAGTATTCACGGCAATCGCCTGTGGCAGCACAGACGCCTACTTGAATCCGGCAGTGACTGTCGGGATGGCAGTAACGTCCGGTAATTTTGCCAAGTTTCCAAGCTATTTCGTTGCAGAGTTGGCAGGCGCGCTGGTGGGAGCAACGTTAGTGTGGCTGCACTTCTTTCCGCACTGGAAGGAAACGGCGGACGTGGATCTGAAGCGAGCGTGCTTCTGTACGGCCCCGGCAATTCGCAGCATGGGTGCAAATCTGTTGAGCGAGATTATTGGCACGTTTGCGTTAGTGCTGGTTGTTGGCGCAATCTTTTCGAGGTCGGTGGCGGAAACTGGTCCCGCGGCGGGTCTGGGACCCTACCTTGTTTCAAGCCTGGTGTGGGGCATTGGTCTGTCGCTGGGGGGAACAACCGGATACGCCATTAATCCCGCACGGGATTTGGGACCGCGAATCGCACACACTTTCTTGCCGATTGCAGGAAAGGGCGATTCTGACTGGCGATATGCGCCGATCCCCGTGCTTGGACCTTTGACCGGAGGACTACTTGCCGGGCTGTTCATACGCCTGGTGCATTTCTGAAGGAGGTAAGCAATGCAGCACTCAGAGCGATTCTTGAAGATTGTGGAAGACGCGAAGAAGCGCGTCCGCGAGACGACGGTCGACGACGTGAAGGCGAAGCTCGATCGCGGTGAGAAGTTCACTCTGATCGATGTGCGTGAAGAGAGCGAGTTCGCGCAGGACCATCTGCCCGGCGCTGTTCACGTGGGAAAGGGCGTGATCGAGCGAGACATCGAGAAGCAGGTGCCGGATACGAAGACGCCGATGGTCCTCTATTGTGGTGGCGGATTTCGATCGGCGCTCGCGGCCGACAATCTGCAAAAGATGGGCTACACCAACGTGATTTCGATGGATGGTGGAGTCCGAGAGTGGAGAGAGAAGGGGTATGAGATGGTGAAGGGCTAGCCGTCATCAGTTTTCTTCTGCTGGAACGTCGGTGGTGACGATAGGGTTCCCTCGCTGCGCTCGGGATGACAGTTCCTCGCTGCGCTCGGGATGACAGTTCCTCGCTGCGCTCGGAATAGACAACGCAAGGTCTCGCGACGTGGCGCCCGGAATAAACAACGCAAGGTTCCGCGACTCCTGGCCGCGCGATCCAAAAGGGATCGCGAAAGCCACTGCGGCCAGTCGCTCGGAATGACAACTGAAGCAGGATGATTCAACGGGAAAAGAGAAGCCGGGGCTTGTGGCCCCGGCGGGGAGGGTACAGCAAACTAAATTCTATCGCCTCCGCTGGACTGTGGGTCCGGGTGTCAGTGTATACGAGCTGAGGACCTTCATGTAGTTGGCGCGCTGGAATGCGGAAGGATTGCTCACCTTCTGCATGCTCATGCTGCCTTGCATCAGCTTCACGGACTCGTACTCGTGCTCTTCCATCCAGCGTTCCAGGTCTTTCGCGACCACACCAAAATATTGCGGACCGTATTCCAGAATGGCTGAGGTCATCATGGCGACTTTGGCGCCGGCCATCATGCACTTCACCACGTCTTCAGCGGTGTGAACGCCACCGGTGATCGCGATGTCGGCCTTGATCTGGTCGTAGAGGATCGCCGTCCAGTGTAGCCGCAGCTTTACTTCGTTCGATCTGCTGAGCACAAGCGATGGGACTACTTCCAGGCGCTCAAGGTCGAAGTCAGGCTGGTAGAAGCGGTTGAAGAGGACCAGCGCATTCGCGCCCGATTCGTCCAGTTGCTTGGCCATATTCGCCATAGAGCTGAAGTAGGGAGCGAGTTTGACTGCGATGGGGATGTTGATGCTGTCCTTGATCGCGGTTACCAACTCGCAGTGGGCTTTCTCCACGGTAGAGCCGGTCAGTTCGACATCGGTGGGCAAGTAGTAGATGTTCAGTTCAAGAGCATCCGCACCCGCCTGCTGAATCTCTTTCGCGTAGCGTATCCAGCCGCCAGTCGAAATGCCATTCAGGCTGGCGATGATGGGAACCTTCACGGCTGCCTTAGCTTTGCGAATGTGCTCGAGGTAGTCGTCCGGCCCGATGTTATAGCTGGTCATGTCGGGGAACATCTCCAGTGCTTCGGCAGAGACGTCGGATCCGACCGACAGGAAGTAATCCAGCTCGTTGCTTTCGAGATTGATCTGCTCCTCGAAGAGCGAATGAAGAACGATGGCGGAAGCGCCACCGTCTTCAAGCTGCCGGATCGTCGAAATCTCTTTACAGAGAGGGGACGACGAGGCCACGAGAGGAGTCTTCAGTTTGAGTCCGAGATATCTGGTTGTGAGATCCATTTAGTTTCCGGCTCCTTTCGACGCTGCCAATTCGGGTTCTGCTTTGGTTTCGGCAGCCTTGGCGTGGCCATTGGCGAACATGGTCACCATATTTTCGTAAATCTTCCAACGCTGATCCACATCGTGCTGCGCTTCGATCAGCAATTGCTTTGCGACTTCCGGATTGCTGTGCGTGAGCATGGTGTAGCGGGTCTCGTTGTAGATGTATTTTTCCAGCGGAATCGTAGGCGCCTTGGAATCGAGCGTGAACGGATTCTTACCTTGCGCCGCCAGTACGGGGTTGAAGCGGAACAGCGGCCAATGTCCTGACTGAACGGCAAGTTTCTGCTGATCGAGTCCATGGACCAGGTCGTATCCGTGAGCGATGCAGTGGCTGTAGGCGATGATCAACGACGGTCCATCGTAGGCTTCCGCCTCATTGAATGCCTTCAGTGTTTGCATATCGCTCGAACCCATGGCGATGCGCGCTACGTAGACATTGCCGTAGTTCACGGCCATCAGCGCGAGGTCTTTCTTCGGGCGCGGCTTGCCGCCGGCGGCAAACTTCGCGACCGCGCCGCGTGGCGTAGACTTCGACATCTGGCCACCGGTGTTGGAGTAGACCTCGGTATCGAGGACGAGGATGTTCACGTTGCGGCCCGAGGCCAGCACGTGATCGAGTCCGCCGTAACCGATGTCGTAGGCCCAGCCGTCGCCGCCGAGGATCCAGACCGATTTCTGAACGAGCACATCGGCGAGGCTGAGCAGGTCTTTCACGTCCGGTGTCTTGATTCCGGCCAGCTTGTCTTTGAGTGCGGCAACGCGCTTGCGCTGCTCGCGGATTCCAACTTCACCAGTCTGATCGGCGCTGAGGATCGCAGTAGCGAGGTCGTCACCGATCTGCGAGGCGAGCCGCTTTACCAGTTCGCGCGCGTATTCGGTTTGCTTGTCGACAGCAAGACGCAGACCAAGTCCGAACTCGGCGTTGTCTTCGAACAGCGAGTTTGACCAGGTGACACCGCGTCCGTCCTTGTTGAAGGTGTAAGGCGTGGTGGGCAAGTTGCCGCCGTAGATAGACGAGCAACCCGTCGCGTTGCCGACAAGAGTGCGATCGCCGAAAAGTTGCGTCATTAGCTTGATGTACGGAGTTTCGCCGCAACCGGAGCAGGCGCCGCTGAACTCGAACAAGGGTTGCAGCAGCTGGACGTCTTTGATCTGGCCGAGATTGAGGGCGGCGCGATCGGTCTCAGGAAGTTCGAGGAAGAAGTCCCAGTTCGAGGCTTCGCGCTCGCGAATTGCAGGCTGTGGAACCATGTTAATGGCCTTGTGCTTCGGTTCCGTCTTGCTCTTCGCGGGGCAGGCCTCAATGCAGAGCGCGCAGCCGGTGCAATCTTCCGGCGCGACCTGCAGTGAGTACTTCTGATTCTTGAAGTTGACCCACTTGGCGGCGGTCGACTTGAACGACTCGGGAGCGCCCTTCAGTTTGTCGGACTCGTACACTTTGGCGCGAATCACGGCGTGGGGGCAGACCAGCACGCACTTGCCGCACTGAATGCAGAGCTCCGCGTCCCAATCGGGAATTTCGAGTGCAATGTTGCGCTTCTCCCACTGTGCGGTACCGGTGGGGAAGGTGCCGTCGATAGGAAGCTTGCTGACAGGAAGCAGATCGCCGTCGCCCTGAATGATAGGAGCGAGCACGCTCTGCACGAATTCAGGCGCTTGCACAGGAACCGGCGGACGAACGTCGAAGGTGCTGGAAACTTCGGCCGGAACCTTCACTTCCGCGAGATGAGCGAGGGTGCTGTCGACTGCTGCAAAGTTCTTCTGAACCACCGACTCGCCACGGCGGCCATAGGTCTTCTTGATCGACTTCTTAATGGCGTCGATAGCTTCTTCGCGTGGCAGAACGCCGCTGATCGCGAAGAAACAGGTCTGCATGATGGTGTTGATGCGTCCACCCATGCCGGTTTTCTTGGCGACTTCGTAGGCGTCGATCACATAGAACTTCAACTGCTTTTCGATGATCTGTTTCTGAACCGCCCGAGGCAGGTGATCCCAGACGGTGTTGGCATCGAAGGGGCTGTTGAGCAGGAACGTGGCACCGGGCTTCGCGTTCTTGAGCACATCGATGCGTTCCAGGAACGTGAACTGGTGACAGGCTACGAAGCTGGCGCGGCTGATGAGGTAACTGGAGCGGATCGGTTTGGGGCCGAAGCGCAGGTGCGAAGTCGTCAGCGAGCCAGATTTCTTCGAGTCATAAACGAAGTAGCCTTGCGCGTAATTCTCGGTGTCCTCGCCGATGATCTTGATCGAATTTTTGTTGGCGCCGACGGTTCCATCTGCTCCCAGACCATAGAACAAGGCGCGAACCGTCTTTGCGTCTTCCGTGGAGAACGTCGGATCGTAGTCGATGCTGGTAAGCGTTACGTCATCGATGATTCCGACCGTAAAGTGATTCTTGCTGCGGCCTTTTGCCAGCTCGTCGAATACGCCTTTCACCATCGCGGGCGTAAATTCTTTCGACGAGAGGCCATAACGGCCGCCGATTACCTTGGGGAACGATTTCAGCGGGAGAGTGTTATTCGCACTGCACTCACTGAGTGCGGTGACGATGTCCATGTAAAGAGGTTCGCCGGTGGAGCCGGGCTCTTTGGTGCGGTCAAGAACGGCGATCGCTTTGGTGCTGGTGGGCAGGGCCTGAATGAAGTGCTCGACCGAGAATGGCCGATACAGCCGTACTTTCAACAAGCCGATCTTCTCGCCTTTAGCGACAAGATATTCGACTGCTTCTTGAGCGACTTCGGCGCCCGATCCCATGATGATGATGACGCGCTCGGCGTCAGGTGCGCCAACGTAATCGAACAACTTGTATTGGCGTCCGGCGATCTTCGCGAATTTGTCCATCGCGTTCTGGACGATGGTGGGGATAGCCAGGTAGAAGGGATTCACGGTTTCGCGAGCCTGGAAGTAGACATCGGGATTCTGCGCGGTGCCACGAAGGACCGGGCGATCCGGTGAGAGCGCGCGTGCGCGATGCTTCTGCACCAGATCGTCGGAGATCATCGCTTTCAAATCTTCTTTGGTGAGCTGCTCAACCTTGGCCACTTCGTGCGAAGTACGGAATCCATCAAAGAAGTGTACGAACGGGATGCGCGATTCGAGCGAGGCTGCCTGCGCGATCAGAGCCGTGTCCATCACTTCCTGGACGGAGTTCGAGGCGAGTAGGGCCCATCCGGTCTGGCGCACGGCCATTACGTCCTGGTGATCGCCGAAGATCGAGAGAGCTTGAGCCGCGAGGGAGCGCGCCGCAACGTGCATGACCGTAGGTGTAAGTTCGCCGGCGATCTTATACATGTTGGGGATCATCAACAGCAGTCCCTGGGCAGAGGTAAAGGTAGTGGCGAGCGCGCCGGATTGCAGTGCGCCGTGAAGCGCTCCGGAAGCCCCACCCTCACTCTGCATTTCGATTACGAGGGGAATGGTGTCCCAGATGTTGGGCTTGTTTTCGGAAGACCACTGGTCGGACCATTCGCCCATCGGGGAAGACGGGGTGATCGGATAGATTGCGATGACTTCGTTGACCTTATGCGCGACGTATGCGGCCGCTTCGTTTCCATCAATCGTTACTTTTGACCTTTTCATCATGAATCCATTTCGTCCGTTGGACTGCTATGAAATTTGTTGTGAAAACTGAGTCCGGGTGCTCGTAAAGCCCTCCGGCGAAAGCGGAGCCACGTGGCGGCAATGAGGTCGACCGCGTGGTCTGAGCCTGTATTGAAGATAAAAGCCGCATGTCCGGACCGTCTGTGACGTGTAAACATTTTCGGCAGTGTGAGTTGCGCAGAAACGCACGAGTGAGAGGCCGGCTGTTTGTTCCAGGCAGAAGCTGCAGAAATAGAGATATTTGCAGGGGTTTTTCTGGAGGTCACATGCGAGGGTGATCGACATCACACCAGTAGGTTCCGGGGGTGCCTGATACTCGTGCAACTGACATGCCTGCCCTAGACTCTGAGATCCCGTTTTCTGCTCCGGCTCATCTTTGCGAGGTGCTCGAAGCTATCGGCGCCGCGAGTACGGTCGACCCAGGATCGTTTCTTTTTCATCGCGGAGACAATTGTCAGGGAGTTTTCGTCATCAAGAGCGGCCGCGTGCGCTTATCCATGGAGACTGAAAGATCTGTACTGGAGAGGACGGCGGGGCCGGGTTCCGTGCTCGGACTGCCGGCAACCATGTCAGGCAAGCCCTACAGCCTTACTGCTGAAGTCATCGAGGTAACAAAGTACATTTTCGTCGGTGTTGATAGGGTTCGCCACACTCTGGTCCACAATCCGGAGCTGTGCTTCGAGGTGCTCGGACTGCTCAGTCGCGAAGTGCAGCAGTTACGAGAGCGGCTGTAGGAACTTAACTCCCAAAGATTAGTGGTATCGATAGGGCTCCCTCGCGCTACTCGGGATGACAGTCCTCGCTGCGCTCGGACAGGTGTTGCTCAGAGCGGGGAAGAGCCTCTTTACGCCTGGAAGATGTCAGAACAGTAGAGCGATATGGTACGCAGCAAATGCTGATGCGTAAGCAACCAGCGTCATGTAGGCAAACTGTACAGCCGGCCACTTCCAACCATTAGTTTCGCGACGCACTACGGCCAGGGTCGACATACATTGCATTGCAAATGCGAAGAAGATGAGCAGTGCAACTGCTGCGGCGGGAGTCAGTTCGTGGCGGAGAGCTGTCTGCAGATCGAAGGCGTGTGATTGAGGATCAACACCATGCAGCGTTCCCATGGTCGCGATGATGACTTCACGCGCCGCGAATGAAGTCAGCAGGCCAACGCCGATTTTCCAATCAAAGCCCAGCGGACGGATGACCGGCTCGATCACGTGGCCCATGGTCGCGACGGCGCTGTCCTGGATCGCGGGTGGCTGGCCGTTGTGCATCGGAAAAGTGGTGAGCAGCCAAAGAACGATGGTGACTCCGAGAATCACCGTGCCTGCACGATAGAGGAACGCCTTGCTACGATCCAACAAGCGCAGTAGAAGCGAGCGCAGCGTGGGCCAGCGGTAGGGCGGCATCTCCATGATGAAGGGCGAATCTTTGCTCTTCAGGACAGACGACTTCAGAATGCGGGCTGTGAACACCGCCATCAGGAAGCCAAGAACGTAGAGACCCATCATCGCCAGCGCGCGAGTTCCGAAAAATCGTCCGAGCAGCGGGCGATTCGGGAGGAATGCGGCGATGATCATGGTGTAGACCGGCAAGCGTGCCGAGCACGTCATGAACGGGGCAATCAGGATGGTGGCAATGCGGTCGCGCTTGTTCTCGATGGTGCGCGTTGCCATGATTGCGGGCACCGCGCAGGCATAAGCCGAGAGCAGGGGGATGAAGGCTTTGCCATTCAATCCGACGCGCGACATGGTTTTGTCGGCGATAACCGCTGCGCGTGCCAGGTAGCCGGAATCTTCCAGGATGCCGATCACCAGGAAGAGCAGCAGGATTTGCGGCAGGAACACCAGCACGGATCCCGTGCCCTTCCAGATTCCATCCACAATCAGAGAGCGCAGTAAGCCTGCGGGCAGCAGCGCTCCAACTTGTTTGCCGGTGACGTCCAGTAATGCTTGCAAGGCGTTTGACAGTGGCTGTCCGAGAGAAAAGATCGTCTGGAAGACTCCCATGACGACGACCGCGAAGATGATGGGTCCCCAGACGCGGTTGAGAAACAGGGAATCGAGGCGTTGCGTCCAGACTGGCGATACGGGCTTGCGGTACGAAGCGGCGTGACCGACCTGATACGCCCATTCGCGGCACTTCTTCGCGTCTGCCAATACTGGCAGCGCAAGCGGACTTGGCGCCTCAGAATGCGAAGAAACGAATGCCGAGATCGCTTCGATTCCCGCGCCACTTGTGGCGCTGATCAGCGCGACCGGAGTGCCAAGTTGTTTAGCCAGCAAAAGTACGTCGACGTGGCCGCCCTGCTTCTTTAGCTCATCGGCCATGTTCAGCAGGACGAGAGTCGGTAGTCCGAGCGCGATGACGCGCGCGGCCAGCATCAGGTGGCGTTCAAGGTGAGTGGAATCAAGGATGAGCAATACGCCGTCGGGCCGACTTAGTCCCGGCATCTCTCCGCTCAGGACGTTGACGGCAACTACCTCATCTTCTGAACGTGGCGAGAGGCTGTAAATGCCGGGCAGATCGATGAGTTCGATTTCGCGCCCCGATCCGTCACGAATGTATCCCAGGTGATGCTCAACCGTTACGCCCGGGAAATTGGCAACCTTCTGACGGAGCCCAGTCAACCGGTTGAACAGCGTTGTCTTGCCAGAGTTCGGCGGTCCGACGACAGCAATGGTGCGGAAGCCTTTTTTGGTAGAGATCGTTTCCGAGATCGGAGGAGCCGGCGCGATCGTGGAGAGTGCCATCGCTATTGCACCAAGCGGGAGAGGGCACGAACTACGATGCGGCTGGAGACGTCGCGGCGCAGGGCGACTTCGATGCCGTCTACGCGGTAGACACGAGGATCACCACCGGGGCCGCTGCGAGCGGCGACAATTTCAACGCCAGGAATGAAGCCAAGGTTCATCAAATGATCGGCAACGCGCGGGGCGAGATCGAGTTGCTCGAGGACGGCGGATTGACCTTCCTCGAGGTCGGCAAGAGCGGCAATCCCGGCATCTGCGAAGTTGAAAATCATTTTCAATTCCATTTGAGATTGTAACTCTTCCGAACGATTCAGCAAGGTTGATTCGTCACTCTGCTCTGTGATGTGCGAACTGGCCAGAGAACAAATTCCAAACTGGAACATTGCTCTAACGAAGAGTGCAAATGGCTGATTACAAGTAGCTTACGTTCAGTTCAGGCCAGTTCTGGCGGCGGTTGCAATCCGGAAGTGATCCGAGTTGGAACAAGAACCTGCATGGCGACTGGATACGTTTTCCCGCTGTCCTTAATGGCCTGGGCGTAAAGGCGCGATAGATTCAGTATTTCACCGGCAATTGCTGGCAGAAATCGCGAATGGCCGAGCGGGAGTTATCGGCCATTGTAAGAAACTCAAAGCCATAGTGTTGTCCCTGGGCATTACGCACATAGGCGCGAGTTTTGACCGCCTTGCCGCTGGGAAGCGTGAACTCGAGATTCACTACTTCGCCGGGAGATAGCTCGTCGCTCATATTTGCGCCCAATCCCTGTTCGGTCAGATCGCTGCCATGGCCGCGAACGGTCTTGGATCGTCCGTTGCGCACGACGACTGCGGTGAGGGCGATATCGACTGCACCGCGTACGGCCGCTCGTGGCGCGATAGGATCCGTTGATCCGCCGATGGCTTCGAGTCTGCCCTCGAGCCACCGGTCCAGCTGTATGCGGGTGGTGTCCGGCACATGAAAGAACTGCACGCCGATACGTTTCTTCGCATCTGCCCAGACAATATCGCCCGTAGCCGACAGAGTTGCGTGAGAGCCGGGTAGTTTGAAGCTCACATGCACCTGGCCGGAATTCTGCGGCATGCTTTTCAGTTTCAATCCCATTCCGCCGGAACTCAGGTCGAAGGTGATGGCGTCGAACTCAGGGCTGCGCCCAAAACGCACCGCAACCTCCATCTGCACCGCCTTACGGAAGGATCGGCGGCGCTCGCGGTTCATCAGCGCCTGCGCGGTCCGCAGGACGCGAGAGGCACGCTCCATGGACAATGGGCGGTACATGACAAACTGCGCGCCCATGTCAAAGGCATCCTTGACGGTCGTGCGATGGGTGGCCAAGGCGACGCAAAGAGACTTCTTGAATAGCTCGTTGGAGCGGATGGACTGAAACAGACTGACGGCGTCAGGAATTTCGCAGTCGATGAATACGCCGTCAAAACGGCGATTCACGACGATGCTCATCGCCTTGTCCAGAGATTCGCAGAACTCTCCGCGAATGCCAAGGTCGCTCATCCCATGGCGAAGGATTCGGGTAAGTTGATCATCGGCGCATACAACCAGAGCTTCCAAAGGCATATCTTGCGAGCCAGCGCCAACGCGCCGTGCTTGTTGCGGGAGGGCAACGGCGGTCGACCGCTATAGAGCTGTCCTGTGTGCTCAGAGTAGTTTCTCGGGAAGAATTCTGCAAGCGTCAGCGGTGGTTCCCCGGAATTTTTACTGATTGAGGACGACAGAATTGGCGATTCGCTTGGTCTTTCCAAACGCGGCTGCTAAAATACCAGTGTTCTTACGGCGCAGTTTCGCCGGACCCAGTCGCAGGTTTTCCTGTGTCCCGAGTGGGGCTATAGCTCAGCTGGGAGAGCGCTGCAATCGCACTGCAGAGGTCGCCAGTTCGATCCTGGCTAGCTCCACCAAACTTCTCCTACTCTTCGCGCGGCATTTGTCTGCCCCAAGTCTCTCAAACAATTGAGGAGACTTTCTTCTGTCTGCCGACGGTTCAGCCACACGTTCAGGACTGACAAGATTCGTTACAAATCTTTACAAAATCGCCTCAACCATCGAGCCAGAATTCTTGTTTACTGACTCAAGAGTTTTATCCCAGCGCGGAAGTGTGTAAGTGGGGCATCACCGTAATCTATTTCTGCGCGACTTACGAAAGATGTTGTCCGTCACGGCTGGAGACTTGATGAATCGTGCGTCAATCCTAAGCGCGGCCGCGCTGATACTCATCGCGCTGTGTGTGGGTGCATTGCAGGCCCAATCACCGCATACCGCACCGCCCGCTGAGCAGGTTTACAAGAACATACAGGTGTTGAAGGGAACTCCTGCCGATCAGATTATTCCGGCGATGCAGTTTATGACATCGTCGCTTGGAGTGCGTTGCGACCATTGCCATGTGGAAGGCGCTTTCGATAAGGATGATAAGAAGCCGAAGAAAATGGCTCGCGAGATGATGCAGATGATGTTCGCGCTGAACCAGAACAATTTCAACGGTGAGCGCGAGGTCACGTGCTATTCCTGCCATCGTGGAGCGCTGCGCCCGGTCGCAACTCCCGTGATCGCCTCGGAAGGACCGCCGCCGCCCAGACCCGCGGCGGAGAATGAACCAGCGCCTTCACAGTTGCCGGACGACATCCTGAATAAGTATTTGCAGGCAGTGGGTGGTTCGGCAGCACTCGACAAGATCAGTTCCGAGGTGCAGAAAGGGAAGTTGAATCTCGCCCAGGGCGTGCAATTCCCGATGGAGATTTATCTCAAGCAGCCAGGAATGCGGAGCGTGGTCACACACTTGCCGAGCGGCGTCGGGTTCGAGACGATCAATGGGCAAAGCGGATGGACACTAGTCCCGGGACGCCCCCTGCGGAACATGAATAAGGGAGATCTGCAAGCGGCGGGTATCGATGCTGACGTTCGCTTTGCCGCGCACGTCAAAACCGCTTTTAGCGAATTGAAGGTTAGACCCGATCAGCAGATAGCGGGACGAACGGTAAACGTGATTCGAGCGAGTAATCCGAATCTGCCGCCGGTGGAATTGTATTTCGATCAGCAATCCGGATTGCTGGTTCGCATGGTTCGGTATATAGACTCGCCGCTGGGTCGGAATCCTACGCAAATCGATTACGCGGATTATCGCGACGTGGCCGGCGTCAAGCAGTTCTTTCAGTGGACAGTGGCACAACCCCAGGGACGGTTTACGGTACAGCTCGACCAGATCGAGGTAAACGTGCCCGTCGAAGAGGCGAGGTTTGCGAAACCCGAAGCGGCGCCCAGCGCCAACGGGCACTGAACCCCGCGCCGTCTTACAATCAGCAAGGGGCTGGCGGATTCCGATTCATGGGGCGCATGCGTTTCGATTTCAAGCGATTTCTATTAATACTTGGAGTGGCGATGTTTGCCATCGCCCTGATCGGTTCCTCGCGCGATACCCTGGTCGACGAGATGACCACTCCGGAGCGTATCGACAAATATCCCTGGTGGCCTACCAAGCTCTCCACGCCTGCAGACAAATTTGTAGGCAGCGCCGTTTGCGCCGAGTGTCACGCTGACATCGTGAAGACGCAGCGGGAATCGGAAATGGCGCAGTCGCTATTGCCGGCCTCGCAATCCGAATATCTGACAAGCCAATATGAAAAACATCTTTCGGTGGACGGATTCAGTTACGAGATCCTGAAAACTGCAGAGGGTCCGACTTTCACCCTAAAAACGGATAAAAGTTCCGTCACTAAGGCACTCGCATGGGCTTTCGGATCAGGAAAAATCAGCCAGGTGTATACGACTCCGGAGGGTGAGATTTACAACGAGAGCCACTTCAGCTATTTCGATAGCATTCACGGCTTCGACATCACACCGGCACAACCAGCGGTGCGCGTCTCGGGACAGAATGAACCTCCGGGGGAGGATGCCTTCAAGAGAGCTACGGGCCGACAGGTCGAGATGCATGAAGTGCGGCGCTGCTTTGCGTGCCACGCGGCAAACGTTCCAGCAGAGGGTCCGATCAACAACATTCTTCCGGGCTCGACCTGCGAGACGTGTCACGGACCGGGCGTGGCTCACGCGGCCGCGATGCGCGCGAACCTGCAGAATGTAGGAACGCTGATCATGAATCCCGCGCACCTGAGGCCAGTCGATCAGGTGGACTTCTGCGGATCGTGCCATGCCACGTCGATGGATGTGCAGATGGCGGGCACATTTGGATTGCCCACTGTGCGTTTCCCCGCATACCGATTGCAGAACAGCGCCTGCTGGAGAGACGACGCGCGCATACGGTGCACCGCCTGCCATGATCCTCACAAGCCGCTGTTGCGGGAGACTGCGGCCTACGACCAGCGCTGCCTGGCATGCCACGTTTCAGGTGTTGCGACGAAGCCCGATGCCACGCATCCAGGTCCTGCGTGTAAGGTCGCGACCAAAGACTGCGCTTCGTGCCACATGCCGAAGTACGAGTTCCCGGACGTTCATCATAAGTTCACCGATCATGATATTCGGGTAGTGAAGCCGGGAGAGACGATCCCGGGGTAGGATTAGCGACTCAAATCTCGATCAAGTGTCCGCAGATACGCGCAGAGCAGCACATAAGTGTCGTAATAGGATTGAGGATCGATTTCGGAACTCTGAACTTTCGCTGGGATACCGTTTATCGAGAGAAATTCAGAGTGGTCGCGCGAATAGATCGTGATAGCTCGAATGTTCGCATTTTCAAATGTGTTTGCTATTGGTCCCTCGCGCATGATGGCGCCGTTCGGATCGTAGAAATCGTAGAAAAAGCCTTGAGGGATTTGAGACTTCAATCCCCACGCAGCCAAGCTGAGTTGCCTCCCAAGAATGTAGCTGTCACTTCGTGGTGTGTAGGAAGGACCCATCCTGCCAATGTGGTCCAGCTCGATGAGCGCCGCGATTTCTCGCCGTTGTGCCTTGCTCAATTGCTGCAAATAGAAGGCCGCTCCCGAGTGTTTACCGCTGCCGCCAGCGAACGCGACGAATACCAGATTGTGTCGTGACGGAAAGCTGGCAAGCGATTCCACCAACAGTGGCACCATGGCGAGCGTGGCCCAGTTCACTCTACCGTCGTCTTTTGCTTTGTAAGCGGTATTTACAGCCACGATGATGGTGGAAACTCCTGATCCGGGTAACGTGCAGATCAGGTTTGGTTCCGCCTGATCCGGAATAGGCTGCTCTTCTGTTTTTACAGGGCCGTACACCTTTGCGGCTAGAAACTGGTGGCGTAGTTTTTCGATGCGGTCAAGCTGTGTTGCCGGCATTGGCGTAAGTCGCTGTTGGACGATGGCGGGGTCGGCACGAAGGAACGTCAGCGATGATTGCTGTGCGATAGCGAAACTTGAAAAGGCAATCAAGAGTGAGCACAAATGCTTACGCATCCCGTCCTCTTTCCACTTCCGCTATCCCCGCGGATTTACCAGCCAAACCACAAACCAATATCTTCCCTCGGGAAAGCTCTTGCTTGAAGCAAAACACGCGCCGAGATATATCTTTCTGTTTTGCAGAGCCGACGTGGACAGGCGATTTGTAATTGCATCCAGCAAGTCGGCATGCCCAGGATTAGTAGTGGTGTAGACGATCGATTCTTCAGCCGCGGTCGTCTCAATTCCGGCCTCCAGCGAATCCGCTCGCGCGGCATCGCACGCTAGCTGACGCAGCTTCTTCTTAAAGATCACCTGGAACGCAGGAAGATTTTTAGATTTGAGGCCCTGCTTGAGTCCGTTTGCCGCTAGTCTCTCAGCGTCATCGATCGACACTAGGTGAAAAGAGTCGGCGAAATCTCCCACCGCATAGATATCGAAATCGGTGTGGGCCACAGCGAATCCGACAGCTGAGTAATCTGAATTCAAAATCACCGCGAGCGATTGCTTTGTTTGTAGAGCTTCCGCGATTCGACGAGGTTCGTCTGTCATCGTGTCTGGCAGTTTCAGCATGATCTCGCCACCGGTTGCGCACGAAATCTTTTCGGCCGCGATGCGTTCCAGCAATGTAGGTTCCCCCGGATACTGGTCCGAGAATTTGCCTTCTGCGGCAGCAAACTCGGCAAGATGCCTCATCGCAGCTTTCTTCAGGCGAGGATCTACCCCGAAAGGCCGCAGACCGGCCTTCGTACGCATATCGTTCACCACCCGTAAAACTTCCTGTTCAAACGTCGTATCAGCAACGTACTGCGCCTCAGTCTGCATGCAGCCAAACGAGAGGATGAGAACGAGGAGCAGGACGACTTGGACCCTTGCGCGCATTCAAATAGAACCGGCCGTTTGTGGGGGAAAGTTCTATCGCTCCAAACCGGGTTCAGCGTACTACAAAGTGGACTATTGTCAGTGACTAGCGCTTCACGGGCTGTGATTTTGGAAATGACCAAGGAATTTCAATCCGGAAATGAAGGTGTGGCATTGCGGAGAAAGGTCGCCGGTGGGAATTATGGGATGGGCCGAGTTTTCACCGAAATAGAAGAGGGCAGCCCGAAAGCTGCCCTCAACGATTGTGTGCTCAGCGTGCTAACCGAGCGTTGGTTATCAGTGCGACCTCACGCCGTGGCGCCCAAAGTGGCCGCTCGACGAAGGATCAGAGTTCTGGCACGCGTTGTCCCCATCGCTAGGCAACGCGAACCTGGTCAAGAAGCTGACAACTGCATCGGCCTTTGGAGTGCCGAGACCGGTTGTCGGATCCCACCCCTTAGTCGCGCTGAAGCCTGTAATGCTCACAGGGTTGTTGTTGACGTCTCCCAAGACAACGGAGTTATTCCCACTGGTTATATCGTGGAAAACTGCATTGTAGGTCGGTGGGAGCAGGCTGAAGAGGTAGAGCGCCGAATTGATAAAGCCGAGTTTCCGGCCCGCCTTTTGATCAGCCAGGGCAACAATGCCGGCCCACTGTGGTGAGCCAGAGCTGGTGCCGCCGAACAGATAAAAGCCCGCTGGAATGCCCGGGATATCAAGGTAAGTCAGCACACCATGCTCCACTGCCGCATTGTAGGCAACGTCAGGTTCCCCACGTTGTTTTCCGCGTATTTTGGCAGGAACGCTCAGCAACTGATAGAACGGCGTTCTGTACAGCAGGCTGTAGCCGCCGCCAGTTGCTCCGAAGCCGGCGTCGCTCTCATTCCAGACCACCTCTGATTGCCATGTTCCGGCGGCAGGATTTGCGGTCGGATCGCATCCGAGTGAAGTTAAGCAGTAGTCCGCGGCGTGAAGTTCTGTGCCGCCCACTGCGGTCACCAGCGGATCGCTGGCAGGCGAAGATGCGGCTTTAACCCACGAGTTTCCATCGCATGTTCCTTGAGCGGCGCCGTCGTCGCCCGCGGAAGCGAGGAGTGTGATGTGCTTGAGCGTAGCTTTGGCATAGAGCTTGTGCTCTGCTGCAAGCAGGCTGGAATCGACGCAGCTCTCGTTTTCACCGAAGCTCTGCGAGATAACGTCACCGAGGTTGTGATCGACGGCGTACTGGGTCGCACTCAGGATATCGTCGTCATTATTCGACTTGGCGAGCACCAGCACGATGTTCGCGCCAGGCGCGACGGAGTGAGCCCAGAGCACGTCGAGAGAAATCTCTTCGGCCCAGCCCAGCATGTTGTTGTCAGTTTGATCGAACGGAGTCAATCCATCTGGGGCGACCTGCGTGAAGGTGCCGAGACTGGGGTCAGAGGTTCCGCCAAGTCCGTTGAGACTCGCCAGCCCGTAAAAGGTATTGAATGTGTTCAGCTGGTTGACGATATTGGGCGATTGATAGGCATCGACGATGACAATCGTTCTTCCTTTACCCGTGATACCAGCACTGATGAGAGTGTCTATATTGTATGCGTGACGTATTTGGTAGGGGTCATAGCAAACTGCGGACGACAATCCAACCTGGCAGCTGAAAAGGCCATAGTCCTGGCCGATTGCAAGTGGAATAGCCTGTGGCCCGCGCACGATGGATGGAGTCATAGCGTGGTGGCGAGCGCTAGTTTTGGGGGCATCTGCGGAAACGGCTGGAAGCGCACTGACGATTAGCGCAATCATCAGCACAGCAACGGACACACTCCGTGATTTCATTTTTCGACAACCTACCTTTCACTCTGGGTTTCGATTGAGGTGGGGCAGCACTGAACTGCGAGTTCTGAGACGGCGAAGCCAGCTTTGGCGAATACGCCACGAAGGCTATCTGGAAAATTTATTTCGTTTCCAACCCCGTACCACTGGTCCCCGCTTCACGCACTCTTGTCCCGCACCATCAACAATGGCCGTGAACTTACACCTTCTCTGGTTGCGGGTAAATAGAGGAAAGGAAAAATATTTACCGAGTAAGCACACAACGGCACTTCTCTTCACAGCATGCGCAAGAAAATTCATCTTTATTGAATTTTTTCGGGCGGGAGTAACACACGGAAGGACTAGACCTGACTGCATCGAGTTGATTGGAGTTCATTTCGTGAAGCTTTTTACGACGATGTCGTTGGGCTGAGCGCCGACGGGGATCATCGTAAACAGAGCGCGTTCGGCGCTGATCTTGGATCCTTCAGGAAGCTTCGTCGTGCGGACGACCGCAACGTCGCCAGACTTCGAGTTCACCACGAGCAAGAAATTTTCGTTATGTGAGAGCGCTAGCGCATCGGGACCGCTGCCAACCGGAATTGCGCCGAGCATCTTGCCGATATCAATCTCGTAGATGGAGATCGAATTCGATCCGAAATCGCTGGTGTAGAGCATGGTGTTGTCGGAACTGACCACGGAGCGAACGGGGCGTGTGCCAATCAGGAAAGTGTTGCCGACTTCATTCGCCGTAGTTTCGATAACGGAGATGGCATCGGAATCGTAGTCACTCACGAAGATCTCACCACCGTCGGGTTTAAGCGCGAGATGGATGGGCGTCTTGCCAAGATCGAGCACGCTCAACAATTTATCGTTCGTCAAATCGACGGCAGCAACCTGCTGGGAGCCGGTGCAGGCGACAAATGCTTTCGATGAGTCTGGCAGGATCGCGATGTCTTCAGGATTTGTGCAAGCGGATATTGTGGAGCGAACCCTGTTCTTCTGGGCATCGATGATCGATACGCTATTGTCGGCGCGATTGCTGGCGACAACCACTTTGCCGTCGGGAGAAACCTTCGCCAGTCCTGGCGAACCCCCAACGGGAATGGTGGCAATGACGCGGCGCGTATCCAGATCGATGATTGAAACGTTCGCTGAGCCCGAATTCGCGACGTAAGCGCGCTTGCCGTCAGAAGAAACGTCGATGAAGTAGGGTTGGCGATGCACGCCGATGACGGAGACAACCTGGTTCGTTTCAGCGTCGATAATGCTGATGTTGCTGGACTCGGTATTGACGGCGTAGATCTCGTTGCGCTTGGGATTGACCGCAAGTCCAGTGGGGCCCTTGCCCACCGGAATCGTCTTCACGTTGCGGAACTGGAGCAGATCGATAACGGAGACCGAGTCGTCCTTGCCGTTAGTGACATAGGCATATTCGTGATATCCGGGCGGGGGCGGCTGCGCGTGCCGCTTGCATGCGACAGTGAGCAGCAGGCATAAGGTCGACAACGCAGCTGTAAGGCGAGCGGTCGATTTCAACGTGGATTCGCCGTTGCCGAAACCGTTCCTGCGATCGCGCCTGGGATCGTTTCTGCCAGCGGACTAGGAACTTCACGGCCAAGCACGGCGGCGATCTGGCGAATCTCGCGCATCAACTGGTCGAACTGATCGGGATAGAGCGACTGCATGCCGTCGGAGAGTGCCTGGTCGGGATGGCAATGCACTTCCACGATCAGTCCGTTGGCGCCAACAGCAATGGCCGCCCGAGAGAGCGGCGTGACCTTGTTACGTTTGCCGGTGCCATGGCTCGGATCGACGATGATGGGCAAGTGGCTGAGGCGTTGCACGGCAGGAACGATACTGAGATCGAGCGTATTGCGGGTGTGATCGGCGAAGGTGCGCACGCCGCGCTCGCAAAGGACGACGTTGTAGTTGCCCTCGCTCATGATGTACTCAGCCGCCATCAGCAATTCTTCCAGCGTGGCCGCCATGCCTCGCTTCAACAGGACGGGCTTCTTGGCGCGTCCGGCGCGCTTCAGCAGCGAGAAATTCTGCATGTTGCGCGCGCCGATCTGGATGATGTCGGCATATTCCTCGACGTGTTCCAGAGTTTCGTGGTCAATGGCTTCGGTGACGATGAGAAGGCCGAACTGTTCGCGGATCTCAGCGAGAATCTTCAGCCCTTCGACTCCCAATCCTTGGAAGGCGTAAGGCGAGGTGCGAGGCTTGTAAGCGCCTCCACGGAAGAAGCGTGCGCCGGCTTTGCTGACGCGCTCGGCCACCGCGAATGCCTGCTCACGGGTTTCGACGCCACAGGGCCCTGCCATGACGGCAATTTCATTTCCGCCGATGGTGGCATCGCTGTTGGGAAAGCGTATGACCGTGTTGGTGTCTTTAACATCGCGGCTTACCAGCTTGTACGGCTTGGAAACCTTAATGACCTCGGCAACGCCGGGCATCTCTTCCAAAGTGGCAATTTCCACTTCACCTTGATTTCCGGTGATGCCGATGGCGGTGCGCTGTGCACCAGGAATGGCATGAGCACGATATCCGAGCTTCTGTATGCGCTCGCAGACGAGACGCACGTCTTCTTCGGAAGCATGCGCTTTCATGACGACTAGCATGGCAAACCTCGCAAACCATTCAGTTTACTTGGGCGGGCACAGGGGAGCAACAATGGCAATTCAGGCATGGCAGGGAGCTTAATCTGCGGCGCTGCTGGCGGCACGCTTATTTTGCCCCACAGAACTCATCCAGCGCTCTGCTTCCTTCAGCGCACAACCGGCTCCGCAAAGATGCACGACCTCGATGGACCGCGCCATCAGCTCAGACCAAGGCATGATCTGCAGCTTTGGCTTAAATTCTTCCTCGTCGCTGGGCTGAATCTGATCGATCCACGCCAGCCACCAGTGATCAACTTCACCCTTGCGCTTACCACAGATATTGCAACTGAAGGTTTCTGTCCAAGTCATGGATCTACCCGTAGAAAGAGACATATGCCCAGCCTCCAGGGGTGGTTGGGTGTGTGCTGCATAGTGTGCCCTGAAAATCGGAGTAGGGCAATCGGGAGTTCCACCCAGAACGGGAGCCGATTTTCACATGCTAGACTCGGCGTAACCGCTCACCATGCCCGCAAAGCTCGACAAAGACATACTGAAGCAACCACCTCCTGCGAGACCGCCGAAGGTGACCTCCCGTCGCATCGGAATTCATACTTCGACCGCCGGCGGCGTTGAGAATGGCGCCGAGCGCGCCTATCGATTGGGCTGCAATACGCTGCAGATCTTTTCTTCGAGTCCGCGGCAATGGAAGGCCTACGAGTTGGCGTCATCGAAATGTGAAGTGATGAATGGGCTGCGCCAGAAATATGACCTGAAGCCGCTGGTGATACATACCAACTACCTGGTGAACGTGGCCGCGATCAACCCAGAATTTCACGAGAAGTCGATCCTGGCGTTTCGCGCCGAAGTGGAGCGGGCGCTGGCATTGTGTGCAGATTACCTAGTCCTGCATCCGGGGTCCTATCGAGGCATGAGCCGCGAAGAAGGATTGCAGCGCGCGGCCGCGGCGATCGACGTCGCCACGCAAGGTCTCGATCTCAACAAGGCCGGTCTTACCATTCTCATCGAGAACACCGCCGGCGCCGAATTTTCCCTGGGTGGCTCGTTTGAGCAAGTGGCGGAACTGCAGCATTATCTGCGCGGGATCGTTCCGGTGGCCGCTTGTCTCGACACGTGCCACACCCACGTCGCCGGATACGACATCGTTAGCGAAGCAGGCTATCGCGAAACGGTGAAACAGATCGAGAGCACAATCGGGATCGCAAATGTCCGCGTCTGGCACTGTAACGATGCCAAGGCGGCGCGCGGATCGAAGCTCGATCGTCACCAGCACATTGGGCAGGGAACCATCGGACTGGACGCCTTCGGACGTCTGCTCAACGATCCGCAATTCAAGCACGCAGCGTTTATTGCGGAAACGCCGATCGATGAAGCGGGAGACGATCTGCGCAATATCGAAAGACTGAAGTCGCTGGTGAAAAAGTAAGCCCGATCATCGACCGGGCTTGAGCCTCGCGACTAGTGCGCCCAGGGGATCGCTTTTTGTGCCCATACACTGTCCGGATAGCGCTTCAGTTTATCGACTACGCTGCCCAGCGAAGTGTGATCGTTGGTGCCTTTGTAATGGCTGACCGCTTCCCAGTAGAGCGCTTCCGGGGCAGCGGCTGAGTTCGGATAGTTTTTCGCGATCTCTCCATAGCGTTTCTCGGCTTCGCCAAAACGCTTGTGAGTAAACGCGATTCGCGCCAGTCCTGTTTCCAGATTCGCGCGGAACTCATCCTTCGACAGATAGCCCTCGAGACGTTGCCGCTCTTTCCCGTCGGAATCAAGAATCAGCACCGATGGTGTCCACAGGGCATCAAATCGATGGAAGCTTGCTGGGTTTTCCTTGATATGAATTTCCAAAGGAATAAAGTTGGCGTTGATGAAGTTGGCAGTATCCGGGTCAGAATACGATTCGGCCTCCAGCCGAGCGCATGCCCCTCAGGCGGGCGCGGCGCTGAAGTCTACCAGCAGCGGCTTGCCGCTGGACTTCGCTTCCGCGAGCGCGGCGTCTGCATCTTTCTTCCAGTTCACTAGCATAGGTGTCACCTCCAAAGCCTTTGGCGAAGTAGATGCACGGGGAAGCCATGCGGCTTCAAAGGCTTCCGGGTGCCTGATCCTGTAAAATCAAGGTTTCTACTGCTGTCATTATTCAAAGTGTGCACATGGCTAACAAAAAGAACAATGCAATCGAGCAGCCCGAAAAAACGGCGGATCACGTAACAGAACGCGCGAAGGAGTTTGTGGAGCAAGTGAAGGAAGACTTGCGCGAAGTGCTATCCGAGTTCGGCGTGACGGAAGCTCCGATCCCGAGTAGTGGCGACGAGGTTCGCGTGTCGGCGTCTGCGGTCGAAACTCGCGATCGCGATGAGGTTCGTTACGACGCGCAGAAGATCGAGGAAAAATGGGCTGCCCGTTGGCAGGCCGATCCGAGCCTCTACCGCGCCGATCCCGATAAAACCAAGAAAAAGTTTTACGTGCTGGAAATGTTGCCGTATCCCTCGGGCGTGCTGCACATGGGACACGTGCGCAACTATTCGATCGGCGACGCGCTGGCGCGCTTCATGTGGATGCAGGGCTACAACGTGCTTCACCCCATGGGCTGGGATTCGTTTGGCTTGCCGGCCGAGAACGCGGCGATCAAGAACAACACTCCGCCCAGACAGTGGACGCTCTCTAACATCGCCAACATGAAGCGGCAGATGAACCGGTTGGGCTTTGCCTATGACTGGTCCAGAGAAGTGACGACCTGTCTGCCCGACTACTATCGCTGGAATCAGTGGTTCTTCTTGAAGCTGTTCGAAAAGGGATTGGCGTACCGCAAGAAAAGCAAAGTGAACTGGTGTCCGGAATGCGCCACGGTTCTGGCCAATGAGCAGGTGGTAAACGGCTGTTGCTGGCGTCATGAGACCACCGTGGTGGAGCAGCGCGAATTGGAGCAGTGGTTCTTGCGCACTACCGAATATGCGCAGGAATTGCTGGACGGCTTGGACAAGCTGGAGGGCTGGCCCGAGAAAGTTCGAACCATGCAGCGCAACTGGATCGGACGCAGCGAAGGCGCTCTCGTCGATTTCAAACTGGACGCCGCGCCTGGTCCGGCAGGCGACAAGATCACCGTTTTCACCACGCGCATCGACACGATCTACGGCGCGACTTCGGTGCAGCTCGCGCCGGAGCATCCGATCGCCAGCGACCTGATCGCGAACAACCCAGAGCTTCTAGCGAAGGTTGAGGGTTTGTTGACAGAACAGCGCAAAGCCAAGGAAGTTGGCGACGTTGGCGCCATCGAAAAGCATGGCGTCTTCACTGGCACATACGCCATCAATCCCTTCAACGGGGAGAAGGTGCCCATCTGGGTGGCGAATTACATCCTCTTGGGCTATGGCACCGGAGCCATCATGTCGGTGCCGGCGCACGACGATCGCGACTACGAGTTCGCGAAGAAATATGGGTTGGATATCCGCATCGTGATTATGCCGCGGCGGCAGGGCGAGATCCCCGAAGCCAACCAGGCCGAAACTCCGGTGCTGCCGTATACCGGCACCGAAAGTTTGCTGATCAACTCGGGTCCATGGAGTGGACTGGCCGTAGAAGAGGCGATTGAGGAGATGGCTAAGTATGCTCAAGAGCATGGGCTTGGCAAGGCAGCTATAACGTATCGCTTGAAGGATTGGGGAGTCTCGCGGCAGCGCTATTGGGGCACGCCGATTCCGATGGTTTACTGCAATAAGGATGGCGTTGTGCCGGTGCCCGAAAGCCAGTTGCCGATCCTGTTGCCGGAGAATGTAGACATTACGCTCGAGGGTGGATCGCCCCTCGCGAAGTTGCCGGACTTCGTGAACACCACGTGTCCGAAGTGCGGTGGTCCGGCACGCCGCGAGACGGACACGATGGACACATTCGTCGATTCGTCGTGGTACTTCTATCGCTACACCGATCCGAAGAATGATCACGCGCCCTTCGACAAAGCGACCGTCGATTATTGGTTTCCGATCGATCAGTACATTGGCGGCGTGGAACATGCGATCTTGCACCTCATCTACTCGCGCTTCTGGACCAAGTTCATGCGCGATATGGGATTGGTGTCGAACTCAGAGCCGGCGACGCGTTTGTTCACCCAAGGCATGGTGATCAAGGACGGCGCCAAGATGTCGAAGAGTTTGGGCAACACGGTTTCACCGGACGACATGGTGGCCCGGTATGGCGCCGACAGCGCGCGCATGTACACCTTGTTTGGCGGACCGCCTGATCGCGATCTGGACTGGCAGGATTCCGGCATCAATGGCGTTTATGGATTCCTGGGACGCGTCTATCGCTTTGTGATGCGCAACGGAGTGGGGATCAGTAAGGTGGCGCTGAGTTCGAATGGGACGGGGGCAATTACGCCGGAAACGCGCCAGCTACAGCGCGTGTTGCACCAGACGATCAAGCGCGTAACCAATGAGTTGCAGGGACGCTGGCACTTCAACACCTGCGTGTCGTCGATCATGGCGTACATGAATGAGCTCTATGCGGCACAGCACGCGATCGACAAGGGCGCGGTTCCACAGCCGCTCGTGCGCGAATTGCAGCGCAGTCTGGCGCTGATGCTGGCGCCGTTCGCTCCGTACCTGGCGCACGAGTTGTGGGAGCAGATGGGCGAGACGTCGAACCTGGTGCGTGAAGCCTGGCCGAGCTTCGATCCGGCACTCGCTAAAGAAGATGAGATCGAGTACGCCGTGCAGGTTAATGGAAAGGTGCGCTCGCACATCACGGTGCCTGCAGATACGCCGGAAGAGGGCGTAAAAGCGGCAGCGCTCGGCGATCCGAAGATCGTTAGCATCTTGGCCGGAAGGATACCGGTGAAGGTGATTGTGGTGCCGGGCAAGCTGGTGGGAATCGTGGTGAAGTAATTGGAGATTGCAGATTTTAGATTGAAGCGCTGAAAGTTGCAGTCTTCAGGCTTCTGTTTCTCGATCTCGTACACCGATTAGGTAGAGGATTCCATCCAGTCCTAACGTTGAGATCGCCTGTTGCGCCGTCCGCCGCACCAGCGGTTTGGCGTGAAATGCAATCCCAAGTCCTGCGATGTTCAACATGGGCAGATCGTTCGCCCCGTCGCCCACAGCAATCACCTGATCAAGGCCGAGGCCCTCTTTTGCGGCGATCTCCTGCAGCAGCTCGGCCTTGCGAGCGCCATCGACAATCTGGTCGCCGACTCCGCCGGTCACGATTCCATCGGCGACGTCCAACTCGTTCGAGTACAGGTAATCGATACCCAGTTGCTCCTGGAGTCGCCGGCCAACGAAGGTGAAGCCGCCGGACAGGATCGCCGTCTTATAGCCCAGGCTCTTCAGAGTGGTGATCAGGCGCTCGGCGCCGTCGGTCAGTGGAACTGAATTGATGACTTCCTGTAGCTTCGATTCCGGCAACCCGCGCAGCAACGACACTCGCTTGGTGAAGCTCTGCTTGAAATCGAGTTCACCGCGCATTGCGGATTCAGTGATCGCGCTGACCTGGTCTCCAACGCCAGCCAACTTCGCCAGTTCGTCGATCACCTCGGCCCGGATTAGCGTGGAGTCCATGTCGAACGCGACCAACCGCCGGTTGCGGGTGTGAATGTTTTCGCGCTGGAAGGCGACGTCGATGGGGAGTTCGTGTGTCAGCTCCATCAGATCGGCGCGCATTCTGTCGGGCGAAGCCGCAGCGCCGCTGACACTCAATTGAACACACACGCGGGTGTCCGCCTTGGATTGCGCCAAGGATTTACGCCCCGAGAGGCGCTCGATGCGATCGATGTTCAACCCGTGCCGCGCAATGATCGCGCTGGCGCGCGAGAGTTGCTCGGCGGTGATCATCCGGCCCAGCAGTGTAATCAGGAAGCGGTCTTTGCCCTGCTTGCTTACCCACTCGGCGAACGCGCCGTGGGTGATGAGCTGAAAACGAATTGTCAGGTCGAGATCGTGTGCGCGCAGCAGCAGATCTTTCTTGAGCGGCGAAATTTCTGTTCCCGATGGCAGCTCGACCAGCATGCCGAGGGCGAGTGTGTCGTGAATGACAGCCTGGCCTATGTCGAGGATGCGCACATTGTAGGTCGACAAGATGCTGGTGAGGGAACTGGTGAGGCCGGGCTTATCCTGGCCGGATATGTTGATCAGATAGATCTTCGTCATCAGATGTTCGGAGGTGCTGCTACTAGATTAGCAGGCGAAGGTTCCGAATCGACAGGGGGAGGGAAGGAGAGCGGGCCTTGCCGCTCTCCGCTAGCTTAACGCGACAGCACGCGCGCGGATTCGAGAGCGTAGTCGAGCACCCGTCCCGGCAGCACGCCGAGGTAGATGGTCGCGAGCAGGCACGCGGCCAGCGAAACACCGAGGCCAAGCGGCATACGCAGCACGGGCACATCGCGCTGCGGTTCGCGCATGTACATGTACACGATCACGCGCAAGTAGTAGTAGGCCGCAACGGCGCTATTGATGACTGCGATGATCACCAATCCCGTGAGGTGCGACTGCATCGCCGCCTGGAAGACGTAGAACTTCGCCAGGAAACCGCCGGTAATGGGAATGCCGATCAGCGACAACATGAAGATGGTGAGCACGGCGGCGAGCCCGGGAGCGCGACGGCCGAGTCCGGCGTAGTCGTCGAGCGTGACGTACTTTTCCCCAACATTGGCCAAGTGGCTGACCACGGCGAAGGCGCCGACGTTCATGGCAGCGTAGGCTGCGGCGTAGAAGATGACTGCGGAGATGCCGATGTCCTTGGCTGCCGCAACCGCGACGAGTATGTAGCCCGCTTGCGCGATCGAGGAATAGGCCAACAAGCGTTTTACATTGTTCTGTACCAGCGCGCCGATATTGCCCAGCGTCATGGAGAGCACGGCGGAAGCCCAGATCAGCCAGAACCATCCTGGAGCGTCGGTTGCGAACAGCACACGCAGCAGTACCGCGAAGGCCGCAGCCTTCGGTCCGGTGGACATGAACGCCACTACTGGAGCAGGCGCGCCTTCGTATACGTCGGGCGTCCAGATGTGGAAGGGAGCCGAGGCAACTTTAAACCCCAGGCCGACGAACATCAGCGCCACGCCGACGTATGCCAGCGGAGTTGCGCCCTGGCGGAGCGTTGCCGCGATCGTATAGATGCTGGTTGACCCTGTGGCTCCAAACATGAGGGCCACGCCATAAAGAAAGAACGCCGTGGCAAACGAGCCAAGCAGGAAATACTTAATCGACGACTCTATGCTGATGGGAGCGTTGCGCCGAAATCCCGCAAGAATGTAGGTGCCGATCGAAGAGATTTCGAGTGCGATGAAGATGAGCACAAGTTCGACTGCTGACGACATCAGCATCATGCCGACGGCGCTCAGCAGGATCAGTCCGTAATACTCTCCGTAGCGGATCTGCTGTACGTTCAGGTACTCGAATGAGGCAAGGATTACTACGGCGGCGATCAGGCCGATCAGCACGTGAAAGAAAATGCTGAATGCATCGACGCGGATCATGTCGAAGAAAGCCATGCCCGTGTATTGGGTCTGATAGAGGCTGGCCAGGATGGAAAGCACGGTGCCGGCCAACGCCAGAACGCCCAGGCCTTTGCGATCGTTATGCTCGCCGAGTAGCGGCTCGATCAGCATCACCAGCAGGCCGAAGATAATCAAGATGAGTTCGGGCAGAAGTCGAATGTAGTCAGTAGTCGGAATCATTGTCCGCTCACCTGCGTCTGTAAGGATGCTTGTGCCGTGCGGCCCGGGCTCGCAGGTGCGCTCGGTATGGCATGCGCGGCAGTGTTGTTGTTGGGGACGAATCTTTGCGCGGCGCCGTCGATGGCGCGCGTCCAGATCAGCGGAGCAACGCCCATGATTAGAGCTGCGGCAACGAAGGGCCACAGGGTCGCGCGTTCGCGGGCGTTCACGTCGGGCAACGCTTGGTTCTCGTTGTTCCTGAAATTGCCGTAGAAGACGCGCTGGTACATCCACAGCATGTAGCAGGCGCTCCAGATCACACCGGTGGCGGCGAGAACTCCGTAAACGTGATTCGCCTGGAAGGCACCGGTCAGAACCAGAAACTCGCCGATAAATCCGTTCAGCAGCGGCAGGCCAATCGATGCCAGCGTGGCTACCAGGAAGAATGTGGAATAGATCGGCATCGAGGTCGCGAGGCCGCCGAACTCGGTGATCTCATAAGTGTGCCGCCGATCGTAGAGCATGCCGGCCAGAGTGAAGAGAGCACCGGTCGAAACGCCGTGCGCCAGCATTACGAACTCGGCGCCTACGATTCCGTAGCTGGTGAAGCTGAAAATTCCAAGCACCACGAAGCCGAGGTGGCTAACCGACGAATACGCGATCAGCTTCTTCATGTTGGGCTGTACCATCGCGACCAGAGCGCCGTAGATGATGCCGATAATGGCGAGCGCGATGATCCATGGAGCATTGCGGTGCGACTCCTCGGGGAAGAGTCCGAGGTTGAAGCGCAGCATGCCGTAGGTGCCCATCTTCAGCATCACGCCAGCCAGCAAAACGGATCCGGCAGTTGGCGCTTCCACGTGAGCGTCAGGTAGCCACGTGTGGAACGGGAACATCGGCACTTTGACGGCGAAAGCCACGAAGAATCCCAGGAAGAGCCACTTCGCAGCGGAGCCTAGTTCCAGTTGCCCGCTCTGAATCTGCTGCTGGATCGCGGTGAAGTCGAAGGTGCCGGTGTGCGCGTAGAGCCAGAGGATTCCGGCCAGCATGAACACCGAGGCGATCATGGTGTAGAGGAAGAACTTCACCGCCGCGTAGATGCGCCGGTCGTGCCCATATACACCGATCAGCAACGCCATCGGAATCAGCGTCGCTTCCCAGAAGAAGTAGAAGAGGAACAAGTCGAGTGAAACGAAGACGCCGATCATCGCCGCTTCCAGCACCAGAAGCAGGATGAAGAATTCCTTCACCGGACCATGCACCGAGCGCCACGACATCATCACGCAGAGCGGCGTGAGGAAAGTGGTCAGCAACACCAGCCACATAGAGAAGCCATCGACACCCATGTGGTAGTGAATGTTCGGCGTGGTGATCCATTGCGCGTTGATCTCGAATTGGAAGCCCGCCTGTCCATTCACGAAGTGCACCGGCAGGTGCAGCGACAGGATGAACGTGAGGATCGATACGACCAGCGCGAAGACCTTGATGTCGCGATCGCGCCGCGGGAAAAAGAGCAACAGCAGCGCGCTTCCAAGCGGTACGAAGGTTACCAGGCTGAGGATGAAGGGATGGATATCTTCGGTTTTCATCGCGTCCCCTTCCAGATCATGAAGACAACCACGGCCGCTGCTCCAGCCGCTACCCATCCGGCATAAGAGCGTATGTTGCCCGATTGCATTCGCCGGAAGCCGTTCGAGACGTCGCGAGCGGCGTCAGCGCTGTCGTTAACGGTGCGGTCAATCACGCCGACATCAATGCCTTTCCACAGCAGGTACGTGGAACCAAGTATCAGCGGCTTGATGATCGCTGCTCCGTAGAACTCGTCAACAAAGTATTTGTTCTCAAGCGTGACGTAGAGTCCGTGCAGACTGGCCGCGAGCTTCTCCGGTAGATCGCGGCGCTTGTAATAGAAGAACCATGCCAAGCCGATGCCGGCGAGAGCTGCCAGAGTCGCATCGATACTCAGCTTCAATTCCATCGCGGTGCTCGGCTCGACCTGGGGAGCCAACGCAGCTGACTCGGGAGCTGCTTCCTCGTGCTCGAAGATCGGCGCCAGGTAGTGTTCGAAATGGTTGCTGCCGCCCATCGCTTTGGAAACGCCGACCCATCCACCGATCACCGAGAGGATTGCCAGGATCACCAGCGGAATCAGCATCGCCTTGGGACTTTCGTGCGGCGCGTGTCCGTGATGCTCTTCGCGTCCAGCATGCTGATCATGTCCGGCGCCTCCGCGATATTCACCGAAGAAAGTCAGGAACCAGAGGCGGAACATATAGAACGCGGTCAAGAAGGCAGTGATCAGGCCAATCAGCCAGAGGATCCAGCCGTTCGGGCCGTGCACATACGAGCGATAGAGAATTTCGTCCTTGGAGAAGAAGCCCGAGAAGCCGGGGAATCCGGAAATCGCCAGTGTTGCCGCCGTCATCGTCCAGAACGTAACCGGGATATGTTTTCGCAGGCCGCCCATCTTGCGCATGTCCTGTTCGCCGCTCAGCGCGTGAATCACTGAGCCTGCGCCGAGGAAGAGCAGCGCCTTGAAGAACGCGTGCGTCATCAGGTGGAACATGCCGGCGGAGTATGCGGCGACGCCGCAAGCCATCACCATATAGCCGAGCTGTGAAACGGTGGAGTAGGCGAGCACGCGCTTGATGTCGTGCTGAACCAGGCCGATGGTCGCGGCGAAGAAGGCGGTGGCGCAGCCAATCACGGCGACTGCGCTTAGGGCGATCGGCGCGTGATTGAAGATTACGTTGGAGCGCGAAATCATGTAGACGCCAGCAGTGACCATCGTTGCGGCGTGGATCAGTGCGGAAACGGGCGTCGGACCTTCCATCGCGTCCGGCAGCCAGACGTACAGCGGGATCTGCGCAGACTTACCAGTCGCGCCGAGCAGGAAGAGCAAGCCAATCGCAGTCAGTAGTCCTGCGCCCGCAGTCTCGACCGGCATGCCGTTTGCCTTCGCGAAGACCTCGCCGAAGTTCACGGTGCCGAAGTGCTGAATGATCAGGAACAACGCAATCAGGAAACCGAAATCGCCGATGCGATTAACAATGAACGCTTTCTTGCCGGCGGCCGATGCGGAATCGCGCAGGAAGTAAAAGCCAATCAGCAGGTATGACGCGAGTCCCACGCCCTCCCAGCCCACGAACATCAGCAGGTAATTGTTCGCCAGCACCAGCGTGAGCATGAAGAACATGAACAGGTTTAGGTACGAGAAGAAGCGGTAGTAGCCGCCTTCATGTGCCATGTACCCGACGGAGTAGACGTGAATCAGGAAGCCGACGCCGGTAACGATCAGCGCCATCAGCATGGAAAGCTGATCAAGCTGGAATCCGTATTCAACGGTGAAGCTGCCGACCTTGATCCACGGCAATCCGTACGTCAGAATGATGGTGCTCGGGTTCGGGAAAAATTGCGCTGCGATCCACCACGTGTACAGCATCGCCAACCCGGGGAAGAGCAGGCCGATCGCCGACACTGTTCGATTCGAAAAACGACGCCCGAACAGGCCGTTGATGGCTGCGCCGACGAGCGGCAGAATTGGAATAAGCCAGAGAATCATCTTTATCTATATCCGTGCCTACAGCTTCAACAGGTTCACGCGGTCTGGGTTCAACGTCTGCCGCGTGCGGAACACTGCAATAATGATGGCCAGTCCCACGGCTGCTTCCGCCGCCGCAACTACCATCACGAAGAAAACGAATACTTGTCCGCTCAGCGCATGCCAATACGCGGCGAACGCCACGAACGAAAGATTCACAGCATTCAGCATCAGCTCGATTGACATGAAAATCGTGATGATGTTGCGCTTGATTAAGAAACCAAGTACGCCCAGGGCAAACAGGATTGCGCTCAGCACCAGGTAATAGGAGATCGGCACCATTAGGTTTCCCTCCGCGCGAGCACGACCGCGCCCATGATGGCGATCAGGATCAGTACGGAAGTGATTTCAAATGGGAGCAGGAAGTCGCGGAACAGCAAATGTCCGATTCCCTGAGCCGATCCGTACAGTGATCCCACTGGAACTTCTGCGCCGATGTGCGCATGGATAAGCGCCCACGCGACAGTGACCGATCCAATGATCAGGCCGGGCACGCCGATGATCAGCGCAACTTTGCTGCCGCGCGTGTGCTCTTCCGCGCCGGCATTCAGAAGCATAATGGTGAAGACGAAAAGCACCATGATGGCGCCGGCGTACACGATGACCTGGATCGCCGCCAGGAACTCGGCGCCAAGCAGCAGGTATTCCGCGGCAAGCGCGGCCATCACCACAACCAGCGAGAGCGCGCTATTGATAGGGTGCGTCTGCGCTACCAGGTTCACGGCACCCGCTACCGCAATTACTCCGAAGATAAGGAACAAAGCCAGATGAAGCATGGTTTCTTTTCGTTTCTTTTCAAGCGCGACTAGCGCGCGCATTGCGAAATCAGGAACGTAACGCAACTACCAGGGCCGTGATCATGATGTTGGCGATGGCAAGCGGCAGAAGGAATTTCCACGCGAAAGCCATCAGCTGATCGTAGCGAAAACGCGGCAGCGTTCCGCGGACCCATATGTAAACGAACATGAAGAACACTACGCGCAACGCGAACCAGAATATGGGCAACACGGTTTGCACGATTGGCGGGCCGAATACGGGGCCATTCCAACCGCCGAGAAACAGAATGCTTGCCAGGCAACCGACCGTGACCATGTTCGAATACTCGGCCATGAAGAACATCGCAAACTTCATTGCGCTGTACTCGGTGTGATAGCCCGCGACTAGTTCTGTTTCCGCTTCCGGCAAATCAAAGGGAATACGATTCGTCTCCGCATAGGCCGCCATCAGGTAAATAAAGAAGGCGACAAACTGCCCTTTAAAGATGTTCCACTTGGGAATCACGTGGAACCACGTTCCGGTTTGCGCTTCGACAATTCCACGCAGACTGAACGTTCCGCAAATGATCAGGATTCCGACCAGTGAAAGTCCAAGCGCCACTTCATAGCTGACCATCTGCGCGCTGGCGCGAAGTCCGCCGAGCAGCGAGTATTTGCTGTTCGACGACCAACCCGCTAGCGCCACGCCGTAAACGCCAATCGAAGTGATACCGAGAATGATCAGCAGTCCGATATTGGTATCCGTGATCTGCAGCGGCGTGCTCACGCCGGCGACTGTTACCCAGTTGCCGAACGGGATCAAGGAAATCGAGATGAGCGACATGCACAGCGCGAGCATCGGCGCCAGGATGTACAGGAACTTGTGAACGTAGGGCGGCGTCAGGTCTTCTTTAAAGATGAATTTCAGTCCGTCCGCCAGCGGTTGCAACAGACCGAACGGGCCGACGCGCGTGGGACCCCAGCGATTCTGAATGTGGCCGACAACCTTGCGCTCCAGCCAGACGGTGTAGGCCACCGCGGTCAGCAACACAAACAGGACCACCAGGATCTTGATGATCGAGACGATCACAAATGTGGTGACGCTAAGATTTCCAGTTGGCAATGTAGTGAGCCTTCTGCAAGGGGACTATCGCCCCTGTAAAAATTGTGGAACCTTTGTTGCGATCAGTCCGCCGGAATCCCGGCATCTTCCGGGACGGCGCGATCGTTTTCCATTACTGAATTTAGTACCGTCGAATAGCGCCCAAGCGTTCCCGACGTAAACAGCGTGTCGTCCGACGGAACAATCAGCTCCGGGTGGCTTGGCAACTGGCCTTCGCCGATATCCGGAATCTGTGTATGTTGATCGTTGCCGGCCATCAGGTTCAGGCGCGAAACGTCGTAACCTGGCACCAGTCGCTGAATTTCATCCAGCAATGCCATCGGATCAAATGGGCTCAGCTTGGGCTCGATGCCCTGGCGCGTCAGCCACACTTTGTGGCGATCGGCTTCGCCGGATTCGGCGCCTCGCGTCTGGCCCATGTCGGAGCGCAGTCCGGGACCAAACGGAACCAGGCTGTGAACGTCGTACCCCATGGCGCTTGCGATGCGAACAATGATTTCGAAATCCGACTTCACCGTAGTGATATCGCCGGCTTTCTGCACCCGCTGCAAGTCGCCACAGGTATTGGTGAAGGTGCCCGACTTCTCGTAAGCGTTCGCGGCGGGAAGAACCACATCCGCAAGAATCGCGGTTTCCGTCAGGAACATATCCTGCACGACTGTGAAGGCGCCCTTCAGGGCAAATGGATCTACGTTGTAACGCGCAATCGGATTCGATCCGACGACGTAGAGCGCCTTCAGCTTTCCAGCGGCCGCAGCGGGGAACATTTCCTGAAGCGCGATGCCGGGCTGCTTTGGAACCTTCGCCATCCATTCTTCGTCAGGCGCGCCGGTGATTTGGGAGACAGGGAAGTAGCCCGGCAGAAGGTCGGGATATAGCCCCATGTCCGAAGCGCCGCGCGAATTGGCGTAGTCGCCAAGGCATATGAGCTTGGCTCCGACACTTTTCGCGAATTGAACCAGCGGTTGAATGTCTTCGCCGCGCAGCTCAGATCCGAAAGCTATGACCAGCTCTTTCTCTCCGCGTAGCTTGTCGCGAAGGGAACTGAGTGACTCGCGGGAGCCGAGCGAATCGGCCGCAGCCTCGTTACCGGCGAGGAAGTGCGAGAACGCACCTTCGGCCCCGGCCGGAATCAGCTGAAAAGCAGCTGACTGCCGCTGCAACTTGATCTCTTTGGAGTTCACCGTATACAGCCGCGCTTTGTTCAGGCGAACGTTGTTGCGGATTTGCCAGGCGAGCAGAGGATGCTGCTCGGTAGGATCGTTGCCAATCAGCAGGATCGCCGGCGCCGAAGCCACCTCACGCATGCTGGCCGTTAGATTCGTCGCGCCTGCGAGAGCGGTGATGAAGCTCGGATAATCCGCTGTCCGATGATGATCAATATTGTTGGTTCCGAGCACCAGGCGCGCGAACTTCTGCAGGAGGTAATCCTCTTCGTTGGTGGTGCGAGTCGATCCGATTACGCCGATGGCAGAGCCGCCATCGCGATCGCGCACTTCTTTGAACTTACTGGCGATCAGTTCGAATGCTGCTTCCCATGTCGCAGGCTCGAGCTTGCCGTTGCGGCGGATATGCGGTTCGGTGATGCGCTCGGGGCTCTTGGTGAAATCGAACGCGTAGCGGCCCTTGATGCACAGGAAATCGCCGTTGATGCCGCTCTTGTCGCGATTGTCGCCGCGCATGATTTCCATGCCGGTATCGGAGCGGCGTACGCCCAGTGTCGTTTTGCAACCGTCGCCGCAGTGCGTGCAGACGGTGGAGACGTGATTCATCTCCCACGGACGTGTCTTATAGCGATAGGAGCCCGAGGTGAGTGCGCCAACGGGGCAGATATCGATGCACATGCCGCACTCTTCGCACTCGAGGTGATCGTTCTGATTGGGCGCGATTACCGAACTCACGCCGCGCTGCTGAATCCCTAGCGCCCACACGTCCATCGCTTCACCGCAAACGCGCACGCAGCGGTAACAAAGGATGCAACGCGGACGATCGAAATAGACGACGGGTGACCACTGTTGCTCGTCGCGATGATTCTTGATATCGACGAACTTGCTCTCAGCGGCACCGTAAGTGAACGTCATGTCCTGCAGTTCGCACTGACCGCCGGCATCACAGACTGGGCAATCCAGCGGGTGATTGGCGAGCAGTAATTCCAGCATCGACTTACGCGCCTGGTGGATTTCGTCGTTCTCGGTGGTGACGATCATGCCTTCGCCGACCACGGTGGTGCACGAGGTCTGCAGCTTCGGCATCTTCTCAATCTTCACCAGACACATGCGGCATGCGCCCTGCACGGACAGATTGGGGTAGTAGCAGAACGAGGGAATCTCGACGCCCGCTGACTTGCAGGCTTCGATCAAAAGAGTGCCGGCGGGGGCGGAAATCGCTTTTCCGTCGACCGTAAGGTTTACCAGCTTGGGTGCATCTGCCATAGTTTCGATATTCGCGAATCTGCTCGTCGAACGCTCGTTTCGACTGTGCCGTTTATCCCGCCTGCTTGTACGCGGGATGATTCTTGATGTCTTCGATTTGCGCAGCGTGCCGCTCGGCATGCGCTGCCATTAATCTGAAGAGCTGATAACCGTCGATCTCGCCGGCAAGCGGATGCTGAACGACCTTTCCGCGCAGGTCTTCAATTGAGGAACCTTGCAGCGCCGCAATCGAGGTCGCGCGGTTCGTACGGAAGTCCGCAATCGCCGCGCTCAATTCCGCGTAACGTCCGTTCGGACGCGAACGCTCTGGAGACATATTCTTCTTCTCGCGATTCAGCGCGTTTGCCGGGACGCCGGCATCTTTCGCCGGATCACCTTTTCCAGCAGCGGCCAGCTTGTTCCACATCGCCATCATCTGGCGTTCACCGGTCGCAACATGCTCGGCGCACTGCAGAATCGACCAATTGTCTTCGCTAACCTTCACGTTCGCCGCTGTTTCCGAGATTCCTTGTACCGCCCCGAGATACCTTATTTCACTCGCAATCAGACACTTCACCAGGAATTCAATCTCGTTCGAGGATTCGGGTTGCGTGGACATCAATGCGCTCCCGCCAGCACCGGAAGCTGTTGCACAGCGCCCTCTGGATCAAAAGGACATGGCCGCCCTTCGAGATGATCTTCGAATTCGTTGCGGAACTTCTTCACGATCGAGATGGTCGGCATCGCGGCCGCATCGCCCAGTGCGCAGAAGGTGCGTCCCAGCATATTCTCAGCGAGATACTGAATGTTATCGATATCTTTCTTCAAGCCGGCGCCCGCGTGGAAACGCGTCAGCGACTTCATCAACCAGTCCGTACCTTCGCGGCAGGGAATGCACCATCCACAGCTTTCGTGCTGGTAGAACTTGATGGTCCGCAAGGCATACTTCACCATGCAGGTCTGCTCGTCGAGGATGACCACGCCGCCTGAGCCCAGCATCGATCCGGCTTTCATCAAGCTGTCGAAGTCCATGGCGATGTCGCATTCATCGGCTTTCAGGATTGGACACGACGATCCGCCCGGCGTGACGGCCTTTAGCTTGTGACCTTTCCACACTCCGCCGCCGACTTCCTCGACCAGGCGCAGCAGGTTGAAGCCGAGCGGCAATTCGTAAACGCCCGGATTGTTGAGGTGACCGCTCAGGCAGTAGAGGCGCGTGCCGCCATTCTTCGGCGTACCCAGGCTTGCGTACCACTCGCCACCCTGCAAAAGGATGGGTGGAACGCTCGCCAGCGTCTCGACATTGTTGATGACCGTCGGTCCGCCGAACAGTCCGACGACGGCAGGGAAGGGAGGCTTGATGCGTGGAATACCGCGCTTACCTTCCAGGGACTCCATCAGTGCCGACTCTTCGCCGACTTCGTAGGCTCCAGCGCCGCCGTGCCAATAGACGTCGAAATCGCGTCCGCTGCCAAAAATGTTTTTGCCGAGGAAACCGCGAGCGTAGGCGTCGGCAATCGCCTTCTCCATGATCACCGACAGATAGCGATATTCGCCACGTATATAGATGTAGCCAATTTTGGCGCCAATCGCGAGACCGGCAATGACCACGCCTTCAATCACCGAGTGCGGATCGTGTTCAAGGATCAGACGATCTTTGCAGGTGCCCGGCTCACTCTCATCGCCGTTACACAGTACGTATTTCGGTTTGGCTGACTGCTTGGGCACGAACGACCACTTCATGCCGGTTGCGAAACCCGCACCGCCGCGACCGCGCAGGCTGGAAGCCTTCACCTCATTGATGATCGCGTCCGCATCCATCCCCAGCGCCTTTTGGACAGCCTTGTATCCGTCGAGCTCCAGGTAGCGATCGATATTCGCTGCGCCTTTGCCGAAGCGCTGGGAGATGACCTTAACTTCTGCGGGATGTGAAACTAAGTCAGCCATGCTTATTGCTGCGCCTTGTGCTTGTAGTTGTCCAGAATGTCGTCAACTTTTTCCGGAGTCAGATTCTCGTGGAAGTCGTAATTTACCTGCATGGCAGGCGCCCAACTGCATGCGCCGATGCATTCCACTTCTTCAAGAGAAAACATTCCATCCGGAGTAGTCATCTTGTGACCGATGCCGAGCTTCTTCTTGCAGTGATCAAAAATCGATTCGCCGCCGCGCAACATGCAGCAGATATTCGTGCACACCTGTATGTTGAACTTGCCCTTCGGCTTCAACGTGAGCATCGAGTAGTAGCTGATGACGTTGCGTACTTCGAGTTCCGTCAACTCGACGCGCTTCGCCACTTCGGCAATCGCCTCATTGCTCAGATACCCGACTTCGTCCTGCACAAACAAGAGTGTCGGTACCAGGATCGATCGCTTCACCGGGTAATGGGTGAGCATCGTGGTGATTCTGTTTTCTAATTGTTCAGAAAAGCGCATATGAATTTGTCTTACCAGAGCCCCACAACGAACTCTTTACCTATCACAATCGCCGAGGACGATATCAATGCTTCCGATCGCCGCGACCACATCAGCGATCAGGCCTCCTTCGCACATCTTCGGAAGCGCCTGCAGATTCGCGAACGACGGCGAGCGCATGTGCACTCGATACGGCTTCGCCGTGCCGTCACTCACAATGTAATAGCCCATTTCCCCGCGCGGCGATTCGATCGCCTGGTAAACCTCGCCTGCCGGAACCGTAAATCCCTCGGTCACGATCTTGAAGTGATAGATCATGGATTCCATCTGCGTCTTCATGTTCTCGCGGTCCGGGAGAACAACTTTCGGAGCGTCGGCTTTGTAGCGTCCTTCGGGCAATCCGGCAATCGCCTGTTGCACAATGCCAATCGACTCGCGCAGTTCCTGTACGCGGCACAGATACCGCGCATAGACGTCGCCTTCAGTTCGAACCGGTACTTTGAATCTAAAATTCTCGTAGCCTGAATACGGTTCGTCGCGGCGGAGGTCGGTATCCACTCCACTCGCGCGCAACGTTGGGCCGGTCGTTCCCAGCGCGATTGCGTCTTCCGCCGTGATGAGTGCGACGCCTTTCGTCCGACTCATCCAAATCGGATTCGACGTAAGAAGGTTCTCGTATTCGTCCACGTTTCCGGGAAAGCGATCGGCGAACTTCTTCAGACGCTCCAGGAATCCGAGCGGCAGATCGAGCGCAAGGCCACCGATGCGGAAAAACGACGTCATCATGCGCTGTCCGCTGACCATTTCGAACAGACGCAGCACATCTTCGCGCTCGCGAAAACAATAGAGGAATACCGTCATCGCGCCGATGTCCAGGGCGTGGGTTCCCAGCCACACCAGGTGCGAATTGATACGCGTCAATTCGTTCAGCATGACGCGAATCCACTGCGCGCGTGGCGGGATTTCCATGCCAAGCAACTTCTCCACTGCCAGGCAGTATGCGAGGTTGTTGGTCATCGGGCAGAGATAATCGATGCGGTCGGTAAGCGGAACAACTTGCTGGTAGAACTTCGCCTCAGTGGTCTTCTCGATACCCGTGTGCAGATAGCCGATATCGGGCATCATGCGGACAACGGTTTCGCCATCAATTTCGAGCAGCAAACGCAACACACCGTGAGTGGACGGGTGCTGTGGTCCCATATTGAGGACCATCGTGCGATCGGCTGCTGGGTCCATGACTGGCGTGGGCGTCATGTGAGCCATTTAGCGATATCCCTCCACCGGGTAGTCCTTACGCATTGGATGACCTTCCCAATCTTCCGGCATCATGATGCGGCGCAGATAAGGATGACCCTCGAAGTAAACTCCAAAGAGGTCGAAAACTTCTCTCTCGAAGAAATTCGACGACAGCCAGACATGGATCACCGATTGAATCCGCGCATCGTCACTGTTCAGCTTCACCTTCACGCGAACGCGCTTATTTCGTGGAATCGAGCGCAACTCGTACACAACTTCAAAGCGGGGTTCCGAGGGATACCAGTCAACGCAGGTCACATCGGACAGCAGGTTGAAGCGCAATTGAGAATCATCACGCAGAAATGTCATCGCGTCGATGAGGTGCGCCCGGTCAATCCAGATCGTAAGTTCATTGCGATCGTACTTCGCGCCGGCTACGGCGGCGGCGTTCCAGTCAAGCAACCTCGCCACTTCCAGACGATCTTTCAGCTGATTGATATCGGTTACGGCTGGGACTAAAGGCATGTTTTACTTGCTTCCCTCTGCCGCGACGGCGGCACCCACAGGAATTTCGGCGGGAGTTTCGGTTGGAATCCTCGCAAGCCGAAAATCAGGAGTGGAAGGGATCCCCACGGTTCGAATCGCTTCTGGCTTGTTCCAGTCGATGACGCCCTTTTTCCAAATATAAAAGAGGCCACCGAGAATCACCACTACATACACCAGCATTTCCCAGAAACCGAACATTTTCAGATCGCGCAGGATCACCGCCCACGGATACAGGAACACGGCTTCCACGTCGAACAGGATAAAGAGCATGGCGACCAGGTAGAACTTCACCGAGAAACGACCTTGCGTATCGCCGACTGGCTCCATGCCGCATTCGTAAGGTGACATTTTGGCGCGGTTGTACTTGTGCTTTCCGAGGAGCCATGAAAGCGTAACCATGCCGATAGCCATTCCCACGGCCACGAGGACCTGGAACAACAGTGGTAAGTAGCGCGCGAAGTAGTTCTCTGGCATAGAAGGCAGCTGCTATATAATTCACGCCCAAGTGCTAGGGTAAACATTTGACTATAGAGAGCGGCGCGCCAAAGTGTCAAGCGTGCCAGCGCTCGGAAACGCCGCATTTACAGAGGTTTTGCAGATGCGGTGTGAAAAGATAGATTGCGGCCATGATCTTCGGGTTTAACACCGATGTGAAGTACGGAGAGACGCTCTATCACGTGCAGAGCGAAGCCCGTCATACCGCTCATCTGCTGCAAACCATGGTGTTCGTCTCAGGACGCTGCGTCGGGAAACGCGCGACCTCCTATGGAGAGTACGCGGCCACGCCTGGATTTTCGGAAGACCTCATGCATGAGTTGCTAAAAGAGCAGCATCTCTTCGTTGTAGACGCCATCAAGGAAGGGAAACTCGAAGTAGCTTTGCAGAATAGCGTCACCGAGTTCAGTTGATTCATCCCATCTCCTGATCGGCTATCCTTAGTTTTTTCGATCTCATTACGAAAATGAAATTACAGATTAACGGACAAGAGAAAGAAATCGCCGCAGCGACAGTTGCGGATCTCGTCGAGCAGTTGGGCTTGAAAGGCGATCGCGTGGCCATTGAGCTGAATCGCGACATCGTTCCACGCGCTAGATGGGCAGAGACACCGCTGCATGAAGGCGACAAGCTGGAGATGGTGCATTTTGTGGGTGGAGGTGGTCGCAGCTAAAGCATCCGAACCCTCGATGTCATGGTGAGCGGAGCGAATCCATCTGTGTATTTTGCAATTCACTCACGAATTTTCTTCTAACCACTATCTGAAATTCTGCTTTCATCTAAACAATCCCTTCTTCGTACGCCAGCACGCAAATTCTGTTCTGTTGCCTCTCCCGATTCCCCGGATATTCACAATTGACACACGCCATCGTGCGCCTAAAATGTTTCAAACATTTTCAAGAGGAAATGTTTCGGAAACATGAATGACAGGCTTACATCGGCGGAAGTGATCGGGCTGACCGGCATCAGCGCCCGCCAGTTGCAGTGGTGGGACGAGCGCAAGGTCGTCGTCCCGGCACGCGAAGGGCATCGTCGTCTGTACAGCCTCGATGATGTCACCGAAATTGCCGTGATTTGCGATCTCCGCCGGCGCGGCTTCTCTCTTCAGCGAGTCCGCAAAGTCATACGCCTCTTACAGCGTGAGTTTCAGAAACGGCTGGTGGAAACCGTCAGCGCCCACTCTGAGTATCACCTCCTCACCGATGGCCAGCGGGTTTACCTGCGCACATCTGCAGCTCAGGTTGTGGATTTATTAAAGAACTCTCAACAATCGGTGCTTACCGTTTGCTTAAGCGATATGGTTCGGCAGATCAGGAGTGAAGTCGGCAAACTGCAGCCGGAAGTGGGAACGAGTGTCGCAAAGAAAGAGCCAGCTTCAGTCCGGGCTCGTAAGACCGCGCGTTTGGCCGGTGTACGAGCAACACGGGCTGTACCGTAAACGTCACACCAACACTGGCACGAGAGTGCCGGAGCCGAGAGGGTCGGAGGTGATATGGTCGGTGAGGTCAACATCCTGAGCGAATGGATCCCGGAGCAAATGGGGCCCGGCTCCGTATTCGTACTTGAGAACGCCGGTGACGTGGGCGACTCAAACGATCCATATTGGGCGGTTATGGCATGTCCGGAGTGCGCGACCTTGGGGCTGATTACGCGAAAGCAGGTTGCGGGTTTACTCCCGGTGATGTGCGGCTCGGGCCAGTGCTCGGCTCAGTTCTTTATCAATGACAATGACATCGTGGTAAGAAGACCCAGCTAACCAGCAGGGCAGATCACGGTAGCAGGCGAAATACGCACAGCCGAACAAGCTGTGCGTTTTTCTTTTCCGAAGCACTCAGCCGTGGAACAACATCCGCCGTCAACATCACATCTAGCACCTCATCCGAAGCAGATGAAGATATGCGGCCGCCAGCGGGTTGTCTGCTGTGCGCTGCAGGCTTGGGGAGGTCTGTATGGCTCCGCGTTTCAGCGCGCTATGCCGTGCTCTGTGCACGGTTTCTTGCTTGTTGCTCGCGATAGGTAGCTCGACCGCTTTTGCGGCACTGCGCTTCACTCCGACAACGACACTACAAGCGGAAACCGCTCCCAACACCAGCGCTGCCAGTCCGAATCCGGCAACGTTGAACGGGAATCTCTCCGGCGCCAACGTCAGCAAGCTGCCGGTGCGCTCGCTGCTTTACCCCGGGTCGACTACCAAAATTTATGCGGCTTTTCAGGGGTGGTTTGGAACTCCCAGCCACATCAATGTTGGCTATAGTTCGACAGACCCTGCCCAAGTCCAGCGCCAGGTTACGGACATGATGAGTCGCGGCATTCAAGGCGCGATTGTCGATTGGTTCGGATCCAACGACCCGACCACCAACGGAGCTACCATGCTGCTGAAGCAGCAGGCAGAGGCGCATTCAGGGTTCGAATTCGCGATCATGGAAGATTCTGGCGCATTGTTTGCCGCTGCTCAGCAGAACAATTGCGACGTGACTACTCAGCTGATCAGCGATCTGAGTTATATCGAGTCGCAGTACGAGAGTTCGCCGGCGTATGCGCACGTCGACGGTCGTCCCATTGTTTTGTTCTTCGGTGTGGATACCTGGTATATCGACTGGAACCGGGTGAAGGCGTCCGCTCCGGGCAATACGCTGTTTCTTTTTCGTGGGCCCGGGGGATTCACGGAGAACGACGCTTCGAATGGCGCGTTCCAGTGGCTCGACCTGGTAAACGGGAATCCGCTCGATCCACAACTGGCAGGGCAGACCGCCTTCTATATGACTGCGGGCACCTTCCCCGGCTCGGCGACTCTCGGTTCGGCTTACAAAGGATTCAACGACACCCTGGCTATCTGGAGCACCAATCGCCTGGTCGATCAGCACTGCGGGCAGACGTTGCTCGATACGTTCAGCGCCGTCGATCAGTTTTACAGTGCTTTCAATCAGCTGCCGGCAATTCAACTCGTTACGTGGAACGACTACGAAGAAGGTACTGCCATCGAAAGCGGAGTGGATAACTGCGTCGTAATCACACCGCATGCGAACGCTAACACTCTCACTTGGACGGCAGCGGGCAACACGAGTGCGGTCGATCATTACAGCGCTTTCATCTCGCTCGATGGTCAACAGTTGATGAAGTTGGCAGATCTGCCAGTCAGCACGACTGCGCTGGATCTGTCGCAGTATGGTCTAGCTCCCGGCAACTACGTGTTCTACGTGGAGGCAGTGGGGAAGCCGTCAGTCGCCAATAAGATATCGGCCGGTATTACTTATCATTCCGGAGATCAGTCCCCGGTCGCCAAACTCGCGGTCGATCGCAGCGGCGGAATGACAGTGGTCGCCGATGCCAGTGCTTCTACCGACCCAGACGGCCAGGTTGTAGGCGGCCAGATCGATTTTGGCGACGGCACGATAATCAACAGCCTGCAGGGTTCGCACACCTATCAATCTGTGGGCCAATTTACCGTGACCGCCACAGCGATTGATAACGTCGGTGCAAGTTCAGTGGCAACGGACACCATAACCGCAAAACCGGCGGCGGCGGGGGTGACGATAGCAACTCCCAGCAATGGCGCGGTGCTGGGCTTTCCGAATCTGTTCGTCGCGTCGGCGAATGCCGGTTCCTCAACGCCGATTTCCGCCATGGCCGTCTACCTCGACGGAAATCTGGCGTATGTGACCACGCGAGATTACATCACGACGCAGTTGAAGGTGTTCGTGGGCCAGCACCGCGTGACCGTGCAGGCATGGGACGCCGCCGGAGGCATGCAGAGTTCCTCGATTTTCGTGAGCGGGCCGACTCGAGCGAATCCTACGGCATTCCTCCAGATTCGCCAGATGCCACAACTCTCGCCGCATACTGTACTGGCGTGTCTCGCAAATTCCGTTGTCCCCAACGGCTTCGTTCTCGAAGACACAATTCAATTCTCTGACGGCGCGCTCACGCATAATTTTTCGCTGCTTCATCAGTTCGCAGCACCGGGCACATACACGGCGACCGGAGCAGTGATCGATCAGTTCGGGGCAGGAGGAACAACGCAGCAGCCGGTACAAGTTCCAGGACCGTGAGAATTATCTGGTTGCGGGAACTCTGGCGGGCGGGATAGGAACCTGCTCGACGATCTCGATGTCAAAGCCTTCCAGACCGGCCACTCTGCGCGGATGATTGGTGAGCAGGCGAATCCGGCGCAGATTCAAGTCCGACAGGATTTGCGCCCCGATTCCTACTTCGCGCTGAATTTTGCGTTGGTGGGCTGGAATGGTCGGCAGTCGGCTCTCGCGATGGAAACTAAGAACTGTCTTGTCACCCAGTTGCTCGACCGCGAAGCTCTTTGAATTCTGGTGCAGGTAGATAAGCGCGCCGCATCCGGCTTCGACAATGGCTTGCAGCGATCCCTGGATCGCGTTGTGACAATCGCACCAGGTCGCGCCGAAAACATCGCCCACCACACAGTGGGAGTGCATCCGAACCAGCACTGGATTTTTGGCATGCTCGATGTCGCCGCGCACCAGCGCAATGTGTGACTCGCCACCATCGATCTCGCTGGCATAGGCGATCATGCGGAATTCGCCGAGCGGAGTCGGCAGCAGCGCTTCACCCACTCGCTGGATGTAGCGTTCGTGAGCCATGCGGTAGCGGATCAGTTCCGCGACAGTCAACATCTTCAAATCATGTTCGCGACAGAACTCGATGAGTTGCGGAACGCGCGCCATGGTGCCGTCGTCGTTCATGATCTCGCAGATCACACCGGCGGGAACCAGCCCTGCCAGTCTTGCCAGATCCACGGAGCCTTCAGTCTGTCCTGCGCGCACCAGCACGCCGCCGCGCCTTGCGCGAAGGGGGAACACATGCCCCGGGCGAGCCAGATCAGCTGGCCGTGTCTTCGGATCAATCGCAACTTGGATCGTACGTGCACGGTCGTACGCCGAGATGCCAGTTGTGACACCGTCCCGCGCATCGATGGCCTCGCAGAAGGCGGTCCCGAACTGCGCCGTGTTTTCCGCCGACATGTTGGCAATGCGCAAGTGATCCAGGCGCTCTTCGGTAAGCGTCAGGCAAACGAGGCCGCGGCCATACTTGGCCATGAAGTTGATCGCATCAGGCGTCGCAAATTCGGCGGCCATCGTGAGGTCGCCTTCATTTTCGCGATCCTCGTCGTCGACGAGCACAATCATGCGCCCCGCGCGGATTTCCTCCAGCGCGGTTTCCACATCCGTAAATGGCGGCGGCGTCGGCGTCATTTTCGTCTTCTTCTCGATTCTAGCAGTGCGATCAAGCCGTCCCGTGAGCGAGACAGCAGATTTTACTTCGTAATGACAATTCCGCTGGGAGCCGTACCTGTATCGACAGGGAACCCCGCCTTCAATACGCCGCTGCTGTCCTTTGTAAACACCGTGAGCGTGTTCGTCGCCTGGTTCAGCGCAACCACCGTATTGCCATTCGGGTCGACGGCGATTGCCGACTCTCCACGCCCGCCCGTCGTCCATGGAGAACCGGATATCGGCGTCGGCGTGCCGTCGGAAGCAATCTGGAATCCTGAAACATCATTTGAATTCTGATTCACGACATAGAGGAAGTTACTCGTCGGGTCCCAAGCCACTCCAATGGGTGAGGTGCCGGCAGTGTAGGGCGAGTTGGCGAGCGGCGTTAGGTTCCCCGTCGCGTCAATTGCGAAGCCCGAGAAATTGTTCGATCCACGGTTCGCTATATACACAAACGATCCGTTAGGAGAAGTCGCGATGCCGACCGGCTGTAGCCCGACTCCCGTTGTGAAAGGAGATCCCGCAAGCGGCGTTAATGCTCCGGAACTGGCTACGCTATACCCGGAGATCGAGGACGCTCCTTGATTCGTGACGTACAGAAAATTGCCTGATGGCGTAATCGCGAGTTGGTCCGCGCCAGTCTGAGCGGGAAAAGGAGAACCGGCGATCTCCGCAAGGGCACCAGCAGAATACGAGTAAACGGTAATGTCTGCCGAACCGGAATTGGCGACAAAGACGAAGCTACCGCTCGGGCTGACGATGATCGAACTGGGAGTAAGAGCCGTATTGACTGGGGCCTCAAAGGGGTTCAGAAATCCGCTGGAGTCCACCGTGAAGCGGCTGATGGTGTTATCGACGGCGTTCGTCGACAGGAGAAAGTTCCCCGGCACAACCACGACGGAAGTAGGAGTATTCCCCGCTGTGTACGGTGAACCGCTCAGGCTACCAAGGCTTCCGCTGGAACTAAGATTGAATCCCGATATCGATGCCGACCCGGCGTTGGTCACGTACATGTGCACGCTGCCACCACTGCCACCGCCATTGCCACCACCACCGCAGGCGGCTGCTATCAAGATCAACGAAATGATGGCGATGAATACAATCCAACGACTTTTCATAAGTGCAATCCTTGCCATTCTCCGCAAGCAGGGTGGGCCCCTCACCCAGAAGATTATCCGCGTTTCATCGGAAGCAATAGTCTACCGAAGCAGAGTGGAAACGAACAGGAAGCCAGAGAAACTCAAGCATTGGGCACAAAAAATCGAATCACCCAGAATGCCGTCGCAGCCACCGCCGCAGAGGCCGGTATGGTTAATACCCAGGCCCACACAATTCGTCGCGCTACTCCCCACCGTACTGCTGAAAGTCGATTCGTCGCGCCCACTCCGATGATGGCGCCGGTAATCGTATGCGTGGTGCTGACGGGAATACCTGCCAGCGCTGTTCCGAACAGCGTGATAGCGCCCGCCGTCTCCGCGCAGAAGCCACCCACAGGCTTCAGCTTGGTGATCTTCGAGCCCATGGTATGCACGATTCGCCAACCGCCAAAGTAGGTACCCAGCGCAATTGCTATATTCGCGCCCAGAATGATCGGCCAGTGCAGTCGTCCCCAATCTCCGGCGAAGTCACTCCGCGACATCAATCCCCCGGTGTAAAGAGCTCCCGCCACGATGCCCATCGTCTTTTGCGCGTCGTTACCACCATGCCCAAGACTGTAAGCTGCGGCTGAAAGTAACTGCAGCTTTCGGAACAACCCGTCTACTTGCAGAGGAGACTTCCTCCGGAAAATCCAGTACACCGCGACCATCAGCGCGAAACCGAGGACAAATCCCATTATTGGCGCGACCACGATGAAGATGAGCGTCTTCGTCCAACCCGACGGGATGATCACGCCAAAGCCTGCTTTGGCTATCGCCGCGCCGGCATATGCGCCAATCAAGGCGTGAGAAGAAGAAGTGGGAAGTCCCCATACCCAAGTCACAAGGTCCCACACAATCGCGCCCAGAAGTCCCGCGATGACCACCCACTGCGTGACAACTGCAACCCCGCCGCGGTCCAGGTGAATCATTCCACTACCGATTGTCTTCGCGACTCTGGTTCCAAGAATGAACGCCGCCAGAAAGTTAAAGGTCGCTGCCCAGAATACGGCTAACTTGGGAGATAAGACTCGGGTGGAAACTACCGTAGCGATGCTATTAGCAGCATCGTGGAAGCCGTTCAAGAAATCAAAAAAAAGTGCAACAACAACTGTGGCTATGACAAGAACCAGGCCAGTATTCACCGGTCGCTCTTTCTTAAGCCCACCGCAGGGGAGCTAGTTTTCATATCAGGCGCTCTTCAACACAACGCCTTCCAGGACGTTGGCGGCATCCTCTGCCTTGTCCGTGGCTAGTTCCAGCACTTCAAACAACTCTTTCATCTTGATAAGGGCGATAGGATCTTTTTCGGTCTCAAACAGTTTCCCGATGGCTTCGCGCGCAACGCGGTCCGCTTCATTTTCCAACCGGTTGATCTCCACGCAGTGTTCCAGAACGTGGTGATTCTTCTCCAACATCGCGACCGCCCGGCCCAACTCAATGCTCTGCTGAAGGATCAGAGCGGCCAACGTGACGGATGCCGCGGGCACAGCATCAATTTTGTACGTGATCAAACGATCGCCGGCTGCGTTCAAGAGATCGAGGACATCATCCATCGCCGAAGCGAGCCGATGAATATCTTCCCGGTCGAACGGAGTGATAAAAGTCTGATTCAGCTTGGTGAGGATCGCGTGCGTCATATCATCGCCACGATGCTCAATTTCCTTCAGTTTACCCACCCGATTGGGGACATCGTGATAGTCCTCCAGAAGGGCCTTCATCAGCCGAGCTCCTTCAGTTACGTTCTCAGCTACTTCAGAAAACATCTGGAAGAACTTAGTCTCGCGCGGAATGAGGCGAACCATAGAATTTGGAAGATCCTTTTCCGTTTCCGAAAAGGTACGGATACGGCATGCCCATTTGCATCGTGGAGGGCTCATTAATATGACATTAATAAATCAGGGCGGTCAAACTCTGTTCGCTGTTCTCAGGTGAGATTCTCGAAAACGGAATCAAATTGCGAGATTAGCCGCTGTGGTGGGGTTCCATCACTTGTTCAGCACCCCGGAACAGATTGCGCAGCGCCCGAATCACCCAGCGCGTCGCCATCACGATTAATATGAGGAAAATGATCGCGATGGTCGCACTTATAAACGGATGTTTGGTCGCAAACCACGTGAGGAAAACCGCGAGCACATCTTCGCTGGCGCTTAAGGCGATATTTGAGACCGGCTCCGGCGAGGGCGTGATCGCCGCCCGTACTGCAGTCTTACCCCCATGTGCCGCAAAGGCGATACCGGCGCCAGCCACCGCACTTAGCAACTGCATCTGCGGGCTGAGACTTGAGGTAGCACCAAATGCCAGTAGCGCAGCGATCGGTACCCGAACGAATGTGTGCAGGGCGTTCCAGACGAGATCGAAGGCTGGAACCTTGTCGGCGAAAAACTCCACCGCGAACAGCGCCAGGCTGACTCCAATCACCCACCAGTTCGAGACCAGGTGCAGGGAAGCGGGAAGGGCGATAACACCTGCATGGGAAAGCAGTCCTAGCGTTGCCATCGTTGCATAAACGTTGAGCCCCGCCGCAAAACTGACGGCGATGATGAGCGCTGCGAGTTCGGTTCCGGAGAAATGCATCTCAGTGCTTCATGTCTCTGCGGCTCATGGCTGCGACTGTTTGCTCCACTCTGATGCCAGGCTTTGGAATTCTGGTAGCTGACGATAGGGCTTGAATTCTGCGGCCTCAAGCGCCTCGCGTGAGTGGAATCCAGCAGCCTGGGCCTGCTTCAGCTCCGCCATACACTTCTTTGCATCGCCTTGCGCAGCATAGGCCCGGGCTCGTTCGAATCGTGCTCCGCCGGGAGACTTAGCTCCCGTGGCGACGAGATCGAAATAGGCGAGGGCGGCAACGTAGTTTTTCCTCTCCATGCAACGTTCGCCGGCTTCATACGCCTGCACGACGAGACCGCCGAGTGCACGGCGCTTGATTAGGATATTAGAATCGCTCGGATTGGAAGCCTTAGTGACTTCCTCTTTCAAACTAGCTATCGTCCGCTTGACGTCGTTGTACTGAGCTAAGTCGATGTTGTTGGTGGAAATGCCCTGCATGTCCGCAGATGCTTGATCAGACATCCTCGCCTGGCGGTCGAGATCGGCGCGCTCCTGCTTTTCAGCTGCTTTGAAGGCTTTGCTGCCTCTTAAGCCGGAGGCGCGGGCCTTTACCTGGGCCGTATCCGTGAGCCCGTCGAAGTCTCGGACGATGGATTCGTAGTCTCTCTCTGCAGCCAACACATCGCCTTTGCTTTCCAGTGCGCGAGCTTCTTCGAGTTCCTCTTGAAAGATCCGTTGGATCTCCTTTGCGTCTTTTGGAAGATTGCCTGAGAGTATGGCCTGCAGGTTCATCCAGCGCAACGAGTCCATCCAGACTGCTGGAGGCGCCCAATCGTGCGGTCCATCGAAGACGCGGATGCGAAAGTTCGCGTGAATCTGTTCGAACTCACGTCGGAGTTCGACCATCTCTGGGAAGTTGAAGTCGGCGTTGCCGATCGCCAGGAAATACGCGAATCCAAATCCGTCCCTGGGACTCGCGTTGACGGGAAAGCCTGCGCCGTTGGCGATCACACCGGCGATGCAGGTCTTGCAGAACAGCGCAACTTGGACGGCCAGGCGCGCACCTCCCGACAGTCCAGCGGTATAGAGTCGCCGATCATCGATCGCATAACGCTGATGCGTGTCCTGGAAGATGGCGTTTACCGCGTCGGACGCGCCGCCTTGTGGTCCGTTTCGGGAATTGTTGGAAGCGACTACGAGGTAGCCGTATTTCTCCGCAGCCTCCCGAACCGCCTCTACCGCCGATGCCCCGCGGGCCCCCGGGTCAAAAATGTAGATGATCGGTGAGAGCTTGTCCGCCGAATAACCAGTTGGAAGGTATAAAGCGTAGCTTTGATCGCGATTGTTCGCGCAGATTACCTTCGCGATCACCTTACCTTTTTCAAGAGGAGGGACTTGCGGAGTCGCGGTCGCAGCCAGCAACAGCAGCAGGACCACTACGAGCGTCGTTGCCCGCTTCATGCTGACTAATCTACACCTGAGGTTGGTTGGTGATTAAGGTGGATTGCAAAAGGAAAGGCCGCCCGAAGGCGGCCTATGACCTGACTTTAAAAGAATGACCCTACTTACAAAGCCGATTCGATTTCGAATCCCCAGGCTTCCAGAAGAGGCTCAGGGATGTACTTCGAATTGCGGTTCTTCCGCGCCCACTCGCGCAGACGGGTCGAGCGCAGATACTGGTCGGGCGTGAGCTTAAACTCGCGCACAACCTGCTCGAACTCGGTAACAGTTGGAATCACGGGGCCAATCGGCTCAGGCTTGCCCCAGTTAGGGTTTCCACGTCGCTTCGCCATTATTCAGTCGTCCTGCCTTATTTGTGATGAGAACCAGAAATTATTGGTTACTGATTCGATTCTTGGGGACTTCTGTACGATTCACAGGCACTTGCTTGGAGTGAAATCAAAGTGCAGCGCACCTGTTACTTCGAACGACCCCGATCAAACTAAGAAGTTTAACGGAGAACGTTTCGAAGGTCAACCAAAAACTGTAGATTTTCGTATTCCATTTTTGGAATAGATTGTGCAAGCCATTTAATTTCTTCGCATTGTGCTTTGAGGCGTCGGGAAAAATTACATTTTTGCCCTGAGATTGGTGCAGAAGATTCGGTCTCCAAACACGGCTGACTCCATAGTCCCGCTCATTCCTTAGAGCGTATCTGGCTGATCGCGCATCTTCTACCAGGAGAAAGGAGCAATGCTCTTGCACGATCGGTCTCGAATCCTCCCTGCTTTGTTTGTCGTCGTTCTCGGTACTACTTTCATTGCTGCAGCTCAGGTCTCAGTAGTTTTTTCCGGCTACCAGGATCAGAAGCCGGGTGTTGTTCACAAGATCACCGTTACAGATCTTCCTCAACCCTTCGCTACCAAGTCTGCGGGCAACAATCCCAGTCTGATTGCACGCCCAAAAGATGCCTGGCCCCAAGCTCCCGCCGGGTTCAAGGTTGATCTCTATGCAGAAAATCTCCACAATCCCCGACTGCTTCGCACCGCGCCGAACGGCGACGTATTTGTCGTCGAGAGCGGCCCGGGTGACATCAAGGTGTTCCGCGGGATCGACGCCCACGGCAAGCCGCAACAGTCGCAAGTCTTTGCCAAGGGATTTACCCAGCCATTTGGATTGGCTTTTTACCCGTCAGGCCCAAATCCTGAGTGGATCTACGTGGGAAACACCGATTCCGTGGTGCGCATTCCGTATCGCAATGGTGATCTGAAGGCGCGTGGCCCTGCCCAGAAACTGACTGACCTTCCGGGCGGCGGCCACCTACGGGGAGGCGGTCACTGGACTCGCGATATAACTTTCTCGCCCGACGATAAGAAAATGTATGTGTCGGTCGGATCACATTCCAATGACGATGAGACCGATAACAATCCCACCGAATTTCATCGCGCTGATGTGCTCGAATTCAATCCCGATGGAACCGGACTCAAAGTTTATGCGTGGGGAATCCGTAATTGTGTCGGGATCGCCACCCAGCCGAAGACGGGGGATATCTGGTGCTCCGTGAACGAGCGCGACGAGTTGGGCGATAATCTCGTGCCCGACTACATCACCCATCTGACCCCAGGTGGCTTCTACGGCTGGCCGTGGTGGTACATGGGTGGACACCAGGATCCGAGGCAAAAGCGCAAGCATCCTGAACTCGAAAGCAAAGTCATCACGCCGGATGTGCTGCTGCAACCGCATAATGCGTCGCTGGAGATGACCTTCTACGAAGGTAGCCAGTTCCCGCAGGAATATCAGGGAGATATCTTTGCGTCTGAACATGGTTCGTGGAATCGTGCGCCGCGAACTGGATATGAAGTCATTCGTGTTCCATTGCACGGCCAGGGAAAAGCCACCGCCGAATACGAAGATTTCCTGACTGGTTTCGTGACGCCCGACGGCAGTGTCTGGGGGCGTCCAGTAGGAGTGACCGTCGCGAAGGACGGGTCGCTTCTGGTGACAGACGACGGATCAAACTCCATCTGGCGGGTCAGCTACCAGGGCAGGTGATTCAACAGACAACGTTGGTGGGCGAGGGGCGACTCGCCCACTTAGCATAGGAACATGCTTGGAGTCCGCTCGCCTCGGCGGACAAATCCTAGTCGAACTCGCGTTTAGGAGCGGCTTGATCGAGCCCGACGCGACCCACCTGTACGTCTGCAATAACCATCACCTCACCTTTGATCGGCGACCCAGCAAGCCGGCGCAGCATCCCCAGTTGACCGATGTGGGTGAATACATCGGAGACTGGTCCCTGGAACAAAACTTCGAGCGCGGTCGCAGAAGGCTGTTCTGTCGCTAAGTCGTTGTCCAACTGCTCAAGCGCTTTGAAGAAGCGAGCGACATCGTTATCCCATGTGCTCGGTCCTACCGGGTGCCAGGCCGGAAGCCATTGTTCGCCCCGCACCTGGCGAAATGTCCATTCGACCAAGTCCGCCATGTGGGCCAGAATCTGTGCGGGAGTGCGCGAGGTCTCGGCGATGCGAAACGCAGCAAACGACTCAGGAGTGTCGCGAAGCGTTTTTCCTCCGCGGTAAGCGATCGTGGCGAGAATGTGGCGAAAGAATTGCCGGTTTTGGCCAGAAGCCGCTTTATCGGATCCATTAGTGCTCATTGGCAGACTCCCTAGCCGATTTGAAAAGATCTCCGTCCACGCATCTGCAATTCAAGTTTGTAGACGGACGGAAGCGGGTTCCACAATCCTAAAAGATCAACTGAACACACAAAAGCGCGGACAGGAATGTCCGCGCTAGATAGTTGATTGATCATAACTGACGTAGCCTACGCCGAACCCACTCGCTGGTGTTCCACAACGAACTGCTTTCCGTTGCGATGCAGCTCGATCATCTGCTTGACTTCGGCCACCACGCGAGGAAGAGCAGCCTTCACTTCGCGGCTCAGATCATGTCCCAAATCACACGACTGTATCCCCACGCCAATTACTGCCGCCCGCGGACAGCTGCCATATAGGTCAATGGCTGACGCCAGCAAAGTCGGCGGATCGAGCTGATGACTGAACGCCGAGGAATGGTCCGCGGGATGCACGCTTTCACACGCAATCTTGCCGGCGGCAAGTCGGTCGGCAACCGCATCGATGAAGATCACCATGCCCGCTTCGGCAACCGATTCCGCCATCTCCGGATTCAGCTGATGGCTGGCGAAGACTTCGACCGCCATGTCGTCTTCGTACACATCGCGCAACGCCTCGGCGGCCCTCCAGCCGATCGCATCGTCGCCCCGTAGCGGATTGCCGTATCCGATTACTACAATGCTCGGCATCAGATTACCTCTTCACTTCCGAAAGCAACTTGCCCTCATCGTCCACGAGTTGGAGATGCAGACGCATCTGTCCCATGGCGTGAGTCGAACAGCTCAAGCATGGATCGTAGCAGCGAATCACGGCTTCGACGCGATTTAACATGCCTTCCGGAATTGTTCTTCCCTTTATGAAATGCTTCGCCACCTGCAGCACGCCTCGATTCATCGCCAGGTTGTTGTGTCCGGTGGCGATGATGAGGTTCGCGTGCTTGATCAACCCGCTCTCGTCGATCTTGTAATTGTGGATCAACGTCCCGCGCGGCGCTTCCGATACGCCTACGCCGTTGTAATTATTCGGTCCAGCATAGGCGCGAACGTGCTTGCCGAGGATTTCAGGCTCTGAGAGGTAGGCTTCGATTTTCTCAACGGCAAATAGCGCCTCGATCAGCCGCGCATAGTGGTAATAGAAAGAACTCAGCACGAACCGGCGTTCCAGTTCCCGGAACTCCGCGAGTTCCTGGTCCGCCAGGGGCGTGCCGCAGCGTTTTGCCATGTTGAGTCGCGCCAGAGGGCCGACTCGGTACATGCCCTTGGGATAGCCCATCGGCTTGTAGTAAGGCGACTTCAAGTACGACGACGGTTCGACCGCCTCGCCGATATATTCTTCGTAATCCACGGGATCAATGTGATCCTGCACGATCTCGCCATCGGCGTCGACCAGCCGTAGCCATCCCTTATAGAAGGCAAGGTTGCCATCTTCCTTGGTGAGTGCCATGAACATGGAAGGGAAGTTCGCGAAGGTTCGAATCTCTTCGCGGAAGTTCTCCAGTTGGCGCTTGAACCACCCGAGCGAGCGGACCACAATTTCTTTCGCTTCGGGAATCGACTTCAATATCTGATCGCGATATTCCACTTTCAGCGGTTCGCTGACGCCGCCCGGTACCACCCACGCCGGGTGAATTCGTTTCCCGCCCAGCAGTTCGATGATCTCCTGGCCAAACTTGCGCAGGCGAATGCCATCGCGCGCCAGTTCCGGACTATGTGCCGCCACGCCAAAGATGTTTCGCTTTGCCGGATCCGAGTCCATGCCCAGGAGGAAGTCCGGCGACGACAGGTGGAAGAAGCTCAGTGCGTGCGATTGCACGATCTGCGCCAGGTTCATGATGCGGCGCAGCTTCTCCGCCGTTTCCGGAATGCGCACAGCCAGGATGGCATCGCAAGCTTTCGCCGATGCGATCAGGTGCGACACCGGACAGATGCCGCAGATACGCGCCATCAGCGCCGGCATTTCGTAGAACGGGCGACCTTCGCACAGCTTCTCGAAGCCACGGAACTGGGTCACATGAAAATGCGCATCCTGCACCATTCCATGATCGTCGAGCTGAATCGTGATCTTGGAATGCCCTTCGATGCGAGTAACGGGATCGATAACGACAGTTTGCATCTCGCTCTCCTAGGCTCCGAAATGGCTCCGCGTACTCAGGTCCGGCATCCGGCCCTGGATCAATTCCGATAGCGCGTAATGAATCACGTCGCGATGCGGCGGGCATCCCGGCACGAACAGGTCCACCTTCACCACCTCGTGCAGCGGAAGCGACCGCGGCAGAAGCCGCGGAATCACCTGCAGCGGGATCTGCTGGTTCAGGGTCGCGTTTTCGATATAGCCGCGCTTTAGCACCGACTCTACTGGGAACGAATTCCGCATCCCCGGCACATTCGCCGTTACTGCGCAGTCTCCCAACGAAACCAGCAACTTCGAGTGCGCCCGGACTTTCTCAATTCTCTCCAGATCTTCCTCCGAGCTGATTGCGCCTTCGATCAGCGTGACGTCCACTTCTTGCGGAAAATCCTTCAGGTCGACCAATGGGCTGTAGACCAGGTCAATGTGCTCGGCCAATTCGAGCAGACGCTCGTCCATGTCGAGAAACGACATGTGGCATCCCGAGCACCCATCCATCCACACGGTTGCGATTCGGACTTTGCTCATTGCCGCCCCTCCCGCATCAAGGTCAGATACGGCAGGAACTGCCGCCGTTTTTTCATTTCTCCCGCTGCGCGGCCTTTCTCAACCAACGCGCCGGTCGGACACACATGCACGCACTTACCGCAACTGGTGCAGCTGTCGGAATCGCCCCACGGCTGATTTAAGTCGGTGATGACTTTGCAATCGATGCCGCGGCCAAAGAGATCCCAGGTGTGCGCGCCTTCAATCTCGTCGCAAACCCGCACGCACCGCGAGCACAAAATGCAGCGATTGTGGTCGACCACGAACCGGCGGTTGCTGGCGTCCACTTGCAGCTTCGGATTCAGGTAGGGAACGCGCACATGCGTGATTCCCAGGCTCTCTGCCATGCGCTGGAGCTCGCAGTGGCCGTTCGAAACACAAACGGAGCACACGTGATTGCGTTCCGAGAACAGCATCTCCACGATCATCTTGCGCAGTGCTTCCAGCCGCGGAGAGTGCGCGGTGACTTCCATGCCTTCCTGCACGCGCGTCACGCAGGCCGGTAGAAGCTTATTGCTTCCTTTCACTTCCACCAGACACAGGCGGCAGGCGCCTACGTCGGTGAGACCGTCCAGATGACAGAGGGTGGGTATATTGATCCCATTCTCGCGTGCGACTTCGAGAATGGTCTGATCGGCGCGCGCACCAATGTCACGTCCATCGATCTGTAGAGTTTTAATTTCCACTGCCGCGGGGCTCATTTACTCACCTCCGCCGTTTTGGCTGCAGGTTTCGTCTTACAGACTCCTGCGGGACACTGTTTGTCGCTGATATGTGCCATGTACTCGCTTCGGAAATAGCGTAATGTGCTGACTACCGGATTCGGTGCTGTTTGACCCAACCCGCACAGGCTAGTCTGACTCACCACCCCGCACAGTTCCTCCAGCAGAGCGAGTTCCTTCTCGCCTGCCGCGCCGGAGGTGATCTTCTCCAGCAGATTGTGCATGTGCGTGGTGCCCACCCTGCAAGGCGCGCACTTGCCACACGACTCCGTCCGGCAGAAGTCCATGAAGTACTTGGCGACGTCGGGCATGCAGGAGGTATCGTCCATCACGATCAGTCCACCCGATCCCATGATCGATCCGACTTTCGCGAGCGACTCGTAGTCGACCGGCATGTCGAGGTACTGTTCCGGTACGCATCCGCCCGAAGGGCCTCCGGTCTGAGCGGCTTTGAAGTTGCGTCCATCCGGAATGCCGCCGCCCAGGCGGAAGATGATGTCGCGCAACTTGATGCCCATCGGCACTTCGATCAGTCCAGTGTTCTGCACGCGTCCGGCAAGCGCGAACACCTTCGTGCCTTTGCTCTTTTCGGTACCGATACCCGCATACCACGCTCCGCCTTTGCGAACGATGGGCGCGATGTTCGCGTAGGTTTCGACGTTATTGATCAGCGTGGGCGCTCCCCACAGTCCTTCTTGTGCCGGATACGGCGGCCGGGGTCGTGGCGTGCCACGCTTACCTTCCACGGAATTAATCAGAGCTGTCTCTTCGCCGCAGACGAACGCACCCGCACCCAGGCGGATGTCGATGCGGAAACTGAACCGAGTCTCACAGATGTTGTTCCCCAGGAGCCCGAGATTTTCTGCCTGCTTGATCGCCGTCTTTAGCCGCTTGATCGCCAGCGGATATTCTGCGCGCACATAGATGTAACCGTGACTTGCGCCTACGGCGTAAGCGGCAATTGCCATGCCTTCGAGCACGCGCTGCGGATCGCTTTCCAGTACGCTGCGATCCATGAAGGCCCCGGGATCGCCTTCATCCGCGTTGCAGATAACGAATTTCGTGTTGTTCTGGCTGCGCGCTTTGGCTACGGTGCTCCACTTCAATCCGGTTGGATATCCAGCCCCGCCTCGCCCGCGGAGTCCGCTCTTGGTGACCTGTTCGATCACTTCGAGCGGTGTCATCGAAGTCAGCGCCGTCAGCAGCGCTTCATATCCGTCGGCGGAAATGTAGTCTTCAATTCGCTCGGGATCGATGTTCCCGGAATTCTCCAGGACCACCTTTACCTGCTCCTTGAAGAAGGGAAGGGTCGGATCGAGTTTCAGCCGATCAACGGATTTGCTCTTGCCATCGAGCGAATCGACGATGTCGGCCGTGTCGGAACCTTCCTCGGGAGGACGCACGCCCTGATAGAGTTTGCCTTCAGGTTCTACCGAAACCAGCGGGCCGGCGGCGCACAGTCCCATGCAGCCGACGCCCTTTACGTGGCAGCTCTTCTCCAGTCCCTTTTCTTTGATCCGCGCCTCAATCCCAGCTTTCACCTTGTCGCTACGCTGCGACAGGCAGGCGGCTGCGGTACAGACGTGAATTTTCTGCGGGAACTCCTGCTGCTTTTCCCGCTCGGTGCGCGCAATCTCGCGAAGATCCTCAAGCGTCATGATGCAGCCACCTCAAAAGCCTTTTCGACATCTCTTCGGGACCAATCTTTCCCGCGACATCACCATCGAACACCACTGCCGGCGCCAGGCCGCACGATCCTACGCAGCGCGCTGTCAGCAGCGAAACCTGATTGTCTTCGGTGGTTTCTCCCGGCTGAATGTGCGCTGATTCCTCAACTGCTTTCAGCAACGCCGGAGATCCCTTGATGTAACAGGCAGTGCCTGTACAGACCACGCAAGTGTGCTTTCCTTTGGGTTTCAGCGTGAAGAAGTGATAAAAGGTCGCCACTCCGAACACTTTGCTGTAAGGGAGCCGCAAACTCTGGGCCACGAAGCGCAGCGCCGTATCGTCGAGGTAACCGAAGCTTTCCTGTACGGTGTGCAGCACCTCGATCAAAGCATTGGGTTCGCGTCCGTGGCGGCGCATCGTGCCTTCCACGATCCGCCAGCGCTTGTCGTCCGAAGGTGGCAATACTGTCGCTGGATACGCCGGCATCAGGTCTCCTTTCAACCGAAAGGAAGCAGCGAGGCAGTCTTCGACCGTACCCTTCGAAAGGTCGGGTTGATCTAAGAGTTAACTTGTATTGGGCCACTGCCGAACCGCGCTCCTCTGGCCCAGCCTCCGCAATTTCCTTTAGTGCAGTGTCGTCTTTTTCAACAGAATTTGGTGTGCGCCGCATCACGTCGGACGGTGAGAGAATCCACACCTGAACTGGATTCCGGCAATGGAACTGGCTTTCTGAGGTCTTCGGAGTTTTTCCTCTATTCGCCTTGCTCTCGAGGCCATTTTCAGCTTCGTCACGCGATTCAAGCGCGCGGCGGTCGGTGTGAAAACAGCTACGAACGCTTTCGTGAGTGTCAGCTGGATGAGGACATCTCTCGCATACTCGGTGGCGTCTGACCGTTGAACGCCACAGTCGAATGAGACTCAGTGTCTGTCTCTGAATGGGCAGCTCACTACGAGCCAACGAAGGAGAGATCATGAAAAAGCTTAGTGTCGCATCCGTGCTGCTGCTCGGAGCGGGTATGGCGGTAGCACAAGCCGGAGGTACTGGCGGAAGCGCCGGTGCTGGATCCGGAACAGCCGGAACAGGAGCTACGGGCGGCGTCGCCGGCCAGAGCACTGGAACCGCAGGCTCAGGTTCAGTCGGAACCGGCGCCAGCGCAGGATCTGCGGGTTCGCAAACAGGAACTCCGGGAACCGGGGCCAGCGCAGGGTCTACAGGTTCTATGGGCTCCCAAACAGGAACTACAGGAACGACCGGTACGATGGGCGCCGCGCCTGACGCGAGTGGTACAACCAGCGCAACCGGGACCACGACTCCAGGAACGACGGCAACGCCTGAGAGCTCAGCTCCGCCGAGCACCGGCACGGCAGGAACGGGCAGTGTAGGTGGCGCGTCTTCAACGCCGGGCACTACAGGAACAACGGGAACCACTACGGACTCGACCGGTACGACGACAACTCCTCCCCAGATGTCAATGCTGATGGGTGCACCGCAAAGCGCTTCCGATCAGGCACAGAGTACAGCGCAAGGCGCCGCCGATCAGACGCAGAACGCGGCCCAGGGAGCTGCTGATCAGACGAAAGGTGCTGCATCCAGCGTTGGTGGGGCCATCAAGAAAGGCGCTGAAACTGGCGCCGAGAAAACTGGTCAAGGAGCATCCGACGTTTATCACGGAGCCAAGAACGCTGTGACCGGCTCGTCCTCAGATCAGAATCAGTCCGGCACAACTGGGAACGTAGGCGCGCCTCCGCCGCAGGATCAGACTGGCGGCGCCGAGGCAGGTGCTAATGCCGGTGGCGCAGCAGCAGGCGGCGGTGGCGGAATGCCGCATACGGCAAGCCCACTTCCTCTGCTCGGACTGTTAGGGTTCGGCGGACTGAGCTTCGGTGTTTGGAAGGCACGCTATTTCCGCAAGTAATGTAAGAAGGAACAGCTGTGTGGGCGGACCTTTTCGTCCGCCCCAAGCTCTCAGCACCAATAGAAGAGGCCTCCCCAATCGGGAGGCCTTTTTCTTGTTGTCATCACGAGCGAGCGTCTGCTCGCGAAGGATCTGCATTTTATGTCGACTGAATGACCTCTCTTCGCGCCTCGCCGCCTATCTTATCGTGCAATCCCAACGCTACATCGATCAGCGCTTGATCCACTTTGCGGTTTTGCGACAGCGCTTCCTGGATCGGAATAGCCACAATCTCATTTCCGCGCAGCGCGGCCATCTTTCCGAAGTCGCCGCGATGCACCATGTCGATCGCTCCCGATCCGTAGCGCGTTCCCAGCACGCGATCAAAAGCGGTTGGCGATCCGCCACGCTGCACATGCCCGAGCACGACTGCACGAGTCTCGAACCCAGTGCGCTTTTCGATCTCTTTTGCCAGCAGGTTTCCGATACCGCCGAGCCGCACGTGACCGAACTCGTCCTTCGAGACATCGAGCGTGACGTTGTCGCTGCTGTGCTCGGCAACTTTCGCACCTTCCGCAACTACCACGATGCTGAAATAACGCCCGCGAGAATGCCGTAGCTTGATCGCCTCAGCAACGTCCTCGAGTTCGAATGGCTTCTCTGGGATCAAGATCACGTCTGCGCCACCCGCGACGCCGCTGTACATCGCAATCCAACCTGAGTCGCGTCCCATCACTTCCACCACGATCACCCGGTTGTGCGCTTCCGCCGTGGTGTGCAACCGGTCAATCGCTTCTGTCGCGATTTCAACCGCGGTATCGAATCCGAAACAAAAATCCGTTCCGCTCAAATCGTTGTCGATCGTTTTCGGGACGCTGACGACTTTCACGCCGAGTTCGCTCAACTTATGTGCCACCGACATCGTATCGTCGCCGCCGATCGCGATCAGCGCATCACAGCCGTGCCGCTTCAAATTGTCCATGCAGCGTTGCAATCCGCCTTCGCGCTTGGCAGGATTCGTGCGCGACGTGCGCAGAATAGTTCCACCCCGCGGCAGAATTCCCGATACCTTCGCCAGGTCGAGAACCTCTGCTTTGTTGTCTTGAACTCCCCGCCAGCCTTCCAGGAACCCCACGAACTGATCGCCGTAATGGAACGTGCCTTTGCGCACGATTGCGCGAATCACCGCGTTCAGGCCGGGACAATCGCCTCCGCCGGTTAACACACCGATCTTCATCCTCGTCCTTCCTCACATCCAGATTGAAGTGCTTATAAAGCGGTGATGCGATTCTATCGATTCAGACGCGAATTTGTCGCCCTTCAACTTTGTTCGCCACGAGAATTCACCGATGGACAGCACCTTTGCCATGGAGTCCACTCGCCCTCGAGCGGGCGTTGGGTGTACCATTCCCCGCCGTGGGGACAGGCCGTGCCAACGGATACTAAACAGTTTTCGAACTACAACGATTTCTTTGTTTTCTACCTCGGCGAGCACAGCAAGCCGGGAACCCGCTACATGCACCTCTGCGGCACCGTGCTGGGTTTGGCGGTGCTGATCTGGGCGATCGTCACCGCCCACTATTGGTGGATTCTGCTTTGGCCAGTGATCGGCTACGCCTTCGCCTGGATCGGCCACTTCGGAATAGAAGGGAATCGCCCCGCAACGTTTGGGCACCCGTTCTGGTCGTTCATCAGCGATTTCAAGATGGTCTACCTTATGGTAACCGGACAGCTATCCAGCTACGTGGCCACCGTTGAAGCCGGATCCAAGAAGTAGGTTCAGCCCTCTTTGCGCGAAACGCGAAATGTGAAACGTCCTTACCGTCCCGCCGCGTGCGTCTTCTCTTTCGTGGTGAACTGCCCGACTCCGCTCTCGACTTTTCCGCCTGTTCCCAATGCTTGATCGGACACCACTTCGTAGTAATAAGTTGTGCCGGGCGCGAGCTTCTTGAGCGTCACGCGATGGGTAAGCGCTCCCCAGGGCGTCTCGGCACTTTGGTCCAGGTGCGCGCGATCAGTCCCGTACAACACTTGTGTTCCGGAGGACACATTGGTCGACCACGCCACAATCGCATCTTCCGCGCCTGAATGCTCGACGGTTGGACCACTTGTGATCCGCAGCTTTTCGGGCGCGGTGCCGCTGTCGCTTTGACTCGATCGTGCGGTCGCCGTGAGCAGCAGAACTGCCAGGAGGAACGCAATGCAAGCTCGGAGCAGCATGAGTTGATCCTTCATCAACACTGTTTGTTGGATGCAACTCCTCGATCCAAGGCTGGTTCTCTCGCCAGTGTTGTTGAAGCTATCTCGGAGCACTCCAGTTTTCGGTTACACTGACCCGCAATGCGCGTTCTTGGAATCGATTGCGGTGGCGAATTTACCGGTTACGGCGTCGTGGAGCAGGGAACCGACACCAGACTGCAGATAGTTTGCTGCGGCACGATCCGTCTTTCCACCCGTGAGCCTCTGCCGATTCGCCTGAACCGTGTCTTCGAACGTCTGCGTGAGGTCATCGCCGACGTGCATCCCGAGATGGTCGCCATCGAAGACGTCTTCTACGCCGTGAATGCCAAGTCGGCGCTAAAGCTGGGCCAGGTGCGCGGCGTTGCGATGCTCTCAGCATCATCCTGTGGTCTACAGGTCGCCGAGTATTCGCCGCTCTCCATCAAGTCCGCCGTCTGTGGCTATGGCAGGGCAGAGAAGTCGCAGGTCCAGCACATGGTTACCAGGCTCCTGAACCTGACCGAGCCGCCCGAATCGCCCGACGCCGCCGATGCGCTCGCCATTGCGATCTGTCATCTGCATACGTGGACGACCCTGCAACGCCAGCAGCCCGCGAAGACCGCTTCGTGTCGCGCTTGATCCTGATCCCTGCATCTCATTTCCCGTTACAATGCTTGCCGGAGGACGCTAACCTCGTGCGCTCTCGTAAGAACAGGATTCTTCTCGCGGTGCTCTGCATTCTGGTCGCTGCGAATGCGTTTTCCCAAGCGCCTACGCTCGACTCGTCGAAGTCTCGCGCTGCGGCCGTTCCCACGGTTACGTTCAGTCTCGAGTTCCCGAATGCCGATCCTCCGCATTACTCTATTGCCGTGAGCGCCGACGGACGCGCTGCCTATCAGTCTGACCCCAGTTCTGAAGCGTCGACCGGAGTGCCGTACACCTATCGCTTCACACTCAGCAGCGAGGGTGCTAAGAAGATCTTCGGAGCGGCGAAGCAGCTCAAATACTTCAATCAGGATTTCGAATTTCACAAAGGGAAGGTCGCCTTCACCGGCAACAAGACGCTTGCCTACAAAGACGGTGATCGGGACTTTCGCAGCAGCTACAACTGGTCTGCTAATAACACTGTGCAACAGATCACCGACTACTTCGAAGGCATTGCGGAGACCATGGAATTCGGCCGGCGCCTCGATTACTACCATGCGCACGACAAGTTAGGTTTGGACGCGGAATTGAAACGAATGCAGGAAATGGGGAAGGATCGTCAGTTGGCTGAGATTCAGGCGATTACGCCGATTCTGAAATCCATTGCCGCCGACGCCAACGTGCTGAATATTTCGCGACGGCGTGCGGAAGCGCTGCTCAGCTCCGTTTCGCCTTCAGCCTGAGCACAGAGACTGGCGATGCAGGGCAGATTGTAGTCCACCCTGCTCTCTATGTAATTGAAAATGCCAGTGAAAAGCCGCTCCGAACGAGCGAAGACTTACTTCGAGAACGCCTGAATGGCGGTCGCTTCGTCGTCTTTCACGTCGAACACGGTGTAGAGCTTTGTGATCTGTAGAAGGTCATGCACTTTCTTCGTCAGGTTGAGCAGTTTCAGCTCTCCGCCTGCATTGCGTACGCTTGTGAACGCGCTCACCAACTCGCCGATGCCGGAGCTGTCGATGTAGGTCACATCGCCCAGGTTCAGCAGAATCTGCTTGTTGCCCTTGGCCACCGTTTGCCGGACAAGGTCGCGCAACACACTGCTGCCCTCGCCGAGAGTGATACGCCCGCTCAGATCGATGATGGTTATGCCATCCACCTGCCGGGTGCTGGTTTTCATCGTCACTTGGACTCCTCCTTGCCGTCTGCCGCTTCGCTGCGGACGTGCTTGATCAATGTAATCTCTGTTCCAGGTTCTAAACTTCTGAAACGAACTTCATCCATGAACGAGCGGATTAGAAAAATCCCTCGTCCGGAAGGCTTCAACAGATTCTCTGGCGCCAGCGGGTCCGGCAGCGTATCCGGATTCAACCCATGTCCTTCGTCGGCGACCGTAATGATCAGATCTTTCGCGGTCCGTTCGAACGCCAGAGTCATCTTCTTATTAGGATCGTAGCCGTTGCCGTGATAGACGGCATTGACGGCCGCTTCGCGTACCGCCATTTCGATGCGAAGAACCTCGTCTTCGTCGAACCCTGATCCTGACGCGAGTTCGCTGGCTTTTTGCTCGGCTTCGTTGACGCTTTCGAGCGTGGAATCCAGCTTGTAGACGACCTTCTTTGCCGTCATGCTCAAATGCTTACCGCCACCCTTTTTCGCTTCGAAGCCCGGGAGAGCGCCAGAAAATAGCGAGCCTCTAAGAAGGAGGTAGTTTGCCTGTCCGAGTGCATCCGTGTCAAACAGCGATTTCTTATGGCGACGATTTTCGTCGATTCAGCCGGACGATTGGGTCATTGAGCCATTGTATCGGGCGAGAGACGTGGCAGTTGCGTGGGACTGTTGGAACAGGATGTAGTTTTGCTGAAAACTTCGCACTGCGGGTGATAAGTTGCCCTAATGACGCCGCGGTCCCCGCGCGTTAGGCGATCATCTTCGAAAGGTTCGTAATGAAGATTTTTCTTAGTTCAACATTGATTGACCTCATTGCTGAACGACAGGCGGTTATAGACGCGCTGAACCGGGAGAAGCAGTCGGTTTTAGCGATGGAGTATTTCGTTGCATCCCCCTCAATTCCTCTCGAGACAGCACTGCGAGAGCTTCGAAGCTCGGATCTAGTTGTTCTGGTCATCGGATTCAAAGCAGGGTCTCTGCTATCTGAGAGTTCGAATATGACGTACACGTCGGCTGAGTACAAAGAAGCCTGTGAACTCCCGAGACCGATTCTCGCTTTCCTAAAAGAAAAGAAGTGGCCCAGGACAACGAGCACTGCGTGGCGCAATGCGGAGAGGTCGAAAAAAAGGTTCGAAGCACTTAAGACATTCGCTGATGATGTAGGAAAGAAATGTACCTTCGTGCCATTTTCCAGCCCAAGTGACCTTGCACTTGCCGTAATCCAATCACTTCATCAATGGGTAAGCCAAGGGATGCCCGGTTCACGGAAGACATTCACATCCGCAAAAGACTTTTTCTTGTCGAAAACTCCGGTGGCCGCGACCCCGATTCTAGACTTCAGTACATCATTGTTTGGAAGAGACAAGGAAATTGAGGCTCTCAACACGTTTCTCAAGGCCGAACACACGTCCATCTGCATCATTGCGGGGCGCGGGGGCATCGGGAAGAGTAAATTGCTGCATGATTGGACTCTGAGCGCCACCAATGCAGAGTTCATATTTCTGAAAGACGAGCCTCATTGGCACAGTGATTCCGAGAAAGAAGTGCCCGTCTCCCCGGCTGTATTAGTTGTAGATGACGCACATCGTTCCGAGACGATTGGCAGTGCAATACAACTGTTTCGACAGTTGCGCCGCAGCCGCAATCTGAAACTAGTGCTTTCGACGCGGCCCGGCGGACTCCCACAAATCACGGAACTTCTCTACCGACACCACGGCTTCGATCCGTCCGAAGTCGTGATCTTGCCTGAACTGCAGGAGTTAACCGACGAGCAGGCAGTTGCTCTGGGTACACAGGTTCTGGGCGAACACTTTAGCGGCAACGCGAGAACTCTTGCACTGATTTCCGGAAATACTCCTCTCGTCATTGTGGCCGGAGGCAGGTTAATCGCGTCAAAACAGATTAATCCCTTTGAGCTGAGCAACCAGGAGAACTTCCGGAGCACTGTTTTCAACCGCTTCCTTCGTGAGCTAAGACTCGAGGGTCCGGCATTTCCGATTTCTCCTACACGACCAGTACTCGACGTCATAGCCGCTCTTGGGCCTGTAGATGTCACCAGTGAGGCGTTTCTAGAAGGCGCTGAGAAGGTGTTGGGCCGGCGGCGCGACGAGATCCTCGCAACATTGGAGGCACTCAGCAGAACAGGAATAGTAACTCCAATCGCCGTCCCCGTAAGACTCTTGCCCGATGTGCTCTCGGATTTTGTCATGGAGGAGCGTTGCATCGGGAATTCTCGGGTCAGCACGCGATACGCAGATCAAATTTTCAAGATATTTGGCCGTGTCTTTTTCAGCAATCTCATGCGCAACCTTGCGGAACTCGATTGGCGGCTGGAACGATCCGGATACGGTCTGGACTTGCTGTCCAATATTTGGACGGAAATCGAGAATACTTTCAAACTCGAAGATGCGTATAGGCGACGCGACCTATTAGAAGGCCTTTCCTCTGCTGCAATCTACCAGCCCGATCGTATTTTGCATCTCGTAGAGTTAGCTTTACAAAAACCAATTGAAGTTGATGAGAATACAAAAGCCCGACATCCTGTCGGGCAGACATATGTCATCGAGGCAATTCCGCGACTGCTGGAAGCAACCGCCCAACATCCTGAGTATTTGAGAAGATCCATCGATATTCTCTGGGAGATAACTCAAGTCGAAAGATCTAGTTCCCGCGGAGCAAAAGCTGTATTGGAGCGACTTGCGGCATACCACCGTTCGGGATACGCATTTTTCAACTTCGCGATGCTGATACAGGCAATCCGATTGAGCCAATTGCCCAACGCGCTCGATTCCGACTTCTCGCCGTTCAATTTGATCGACAAATTGTTGGAACGTGAAGGCGAGTTTTCCGAATTTGAAGGCAATACACTAACCTTCGGCGGGTTTGAACTCAATATGCCGGCAGTTCGCCCGCTACGACAAAATGCCCTAGATTTCTTGGAGCACTGTTTGTGGTACGCCGCCGACGTTGTTGCGATCCGAGCGGTGCGATCCCTTAGTTTTTTGCTTCATGCAGGCTTAAACCGTGTCGGGCGCGCGTCCTCGGCTGCCGAGATCGAGTGGCAGACCAAAGAGGGTCTCCAAGCGCTTGCCATTCTTTGCAGTCGCCTTGAGCGTGACAACAGAGCCTCACTAATTCTGCGGTCCCAGATATACCACGCCATTCGGTCAGCTACCGGAGTGAATTATCAGCAAGCAGTGCGCGAGAAGGCCAACTCAGTGCTATCGGTAGTCACACTGGAAGGAGACGAAATCCTCCTGGATGCCATTTCCAGGGGCGAAAGCGATTTTCCCTTACAGGAAGAGTTCACTGCGGACACGTGGGATAAGCAGATCAGGCAATTGATCGACCACGCTCATGCTGTGCTAATGGAAGTAGATGATGTTGAACTTAGAGCCAGTTCGCTAATGTGTCATCTGAAAACCGTCCTTAGCTGCAAACTGCAGCCGCATGGTTTCTTCCGTCTCGTAGCGTCATTTCAAGCTGATACCCAATTTCTTATGGTCCTCGTAGACCAGATCGTTGCTGTCGAGCAGTGCGGGACGTTCGCAGATCAGCTTAGAAGCGTGCTAGACGTTTTGCATCGTGGCGCACCGAACGAGTTTCACAGACGAGTTAGTGCTATTCTCGCGAGCAAACTTACACACAATGTTCGCGCAGCGGCGGGCGCTCTGCGAGTGTATTCGTCGAATGCCACCATTGACGATATTTCTCAGATCAAGGCGTTTCTTCACTATCCCGACGCCTGGACGAGGCGGCTGGCTCTCGACGCGATTGCGTTTATGGGCGACAACGTCCATCTCCATGCGCAGCTTCTTGAAGCTGCTCTGTCCGTTGAGGTTGGAGATGATGACGTCGCGTGTAGCCTCGCAGAGGCATTTGGACCGTACGGTGTACGGTTGTCATGGCTAAATGTCTCAGACGTTCGCATTTTGCTTGGAAAGTTCTTGGATGTAAGGGAGTTTGAAGCGGACCAGGGCGCGATTCCACGGTTTCTCTCTAGACTGGTTATGGCGTTCCCGGATCAGGTGTTAGAACTTCTGCTGGCCCGAATCGCGAAGCAACGTGAGGAGCGTAAGAAGGGCAATTGGGAGTACAGAGGCTTTGCGCGCCTGTATGCCCGTGTGTCTTTTGCCTCGCTGCAAGGTAGCGACCGCTTAAGACTTGTCAACATGTGCCTGGCGGCCTATCTGGATTTAGCTGAGAATGATTCAGATTGCGCAGAGCTATTCTGGGACATTGCGGGGCTCGACGAGCAAAGTCTCAAAGTGGTAGTTGACGTTGCCAATGCTGATAAACTCGCCGCGCAGAAGATCGCGGCGCTGATCGGCTCTGCGCGGTTCCCGCTCGCTTCCGCATGCCCACAGTTCGCGGCCAACTTACTTGTTAGCGCAGACGAGACTCAAAAGCAACAGTACGTGAATGCATTCGTCGCCAACGCTCACCATCTACCGACGGGTGTCTACGCAGGCAGTCCAGGTGAATTTACGAAAAAACGTGAATCAGAGATAAAAGCGCAAGCGGACTGCTTATCAGACAATCCACAATTAGCTCCCCTTGCTCAGGCGTTGAAGCGGTCTCTGCCCCACTGACAGTTCGACCTGCGGCGCCGCAACCTAAGTCAGATCATCAGAAAGACTTGCGCCCATATCTTCCCATTCCTGTACCCATTCAAGTCCTCTGTTGGCTTGAGTGGGGCAGTGGCCGCGCGCTCGATAGTCCAAGTTCCAAGCTTCTAAATCTAGAGGCTTTACCTCCTCCTCTTCCCATTCCTGCACTCCACCTCTTTCTCGCACAATTTTATTGTTATCTATTTGCAATGTACTGTTACAGTACTAATGTCTTTTAGATAATGATCATCTGGTGTGGGGAACAGGCGCCTCTTCTGACAACTAGCAACTGCCAACTAGCGACTCGGCCGCGGCCAACGGCGGCCGCTAACTCCTTTGTTTTCCCGGAGAAGTGCCTTAACGCCTTTGTTATGCCGGATGTACAGAGCCACTACCTCATAAGTGCCTGTATTTACAACAACGCAGGGGGAGGGGGTGGTGTTGTCGATGAGTAAACATTTGAGGAAATCGTCATCATGAAACACGGAAAAGAAAACTTCGGCGCACCACAGTGTCTTCACTTCAAGTTCAACAACGAACAATGCCGCCAGCCGGCGCTGCAACACAAAAAGTACTGCCGCTTTCACAACTTCGTTCATGAACAGAACAGTATCGCCAGCAATGGGCGCCTGATCATCCCCCTTGCCGAAGACACGTCATCCATTCAGGTCGCGATCAACCAGATCATGCGCGGCATCGTCTCCGGCGACATCGATCACAAGACCGCCTGGCTGCTCCTTTACAGTCTGCAGCTCTCAACGGCGAACCTCTCTAAGCAACGCGATGTCTTTCCCCCTCCTCCTCCGCCCGAACCAGAAGAAGAGGAAGACCAGCCTCCATCACTCGCGCAGATTCTCCTCGGGAAACTTCGCGACGCTACTCCCTGCTCGTTCACCGAAGAAGAACACATGCGGATCTTCCACAAGCCGCATCCGAACCCAGTGACGCCCAAACCGGATCCGGTCTCGCCGCCACGCGCGCCGCTGCGCTTGCCGGAACCGTTCGCGGTGGAATCACTTGACCAATGTAGTGGAGAGCACCCGGCCGCCGCTAAACAGCTTTCAGAGAGGCACGCCGCAAATACGCTGTGACCTCCTGGAGCACATTGTCGTAGTCGGCGGTCGCGGCCTGTTCTACATACACCCGAGTGCCCTTGACGCCGGCTTCCTTAGTGATCCGCTGAAAGTCAGATTGCAGAAATTTGGCAACTTGCTCGCGCGTGAGGAATGCGATGGGAACCGTGACGGACTGGCCTGTCGAGGTCTCGATCTTCAGAGTGTAGGGGAATTCAACTTTTTGTGTTTCAAGACTCATAGACACCTCTGGCTTGGTTATCGACAAGGTGGCGCGAAAATCTGTCTTCGTCTGGCGACTTGGTGGCGAGAAAATTTAACGCATTCTAGCGCACATGGCTGTGGATATCTGAGTGTTCAGTCATGTGCTCTTCGCAGATGTCGCTTGGCCATTCCAAATGAAATTGTGAGTGGTAAGGGGATTTCCCGAGACCTATCCGTTGCGGCGAACCGTCAATAACTTCCGATTTGCCGACAATTCGCCCACTACTGCTGATACGGACTGAACGTGAGAGCATAGATGCTCATGAAACAGAAGGTCGCATGCGACTCGTGCTTGATCTGCCGGTGGCAACGATGACATTAAGCCGTATTTTCGGACACAAGGACAGGTTGTTGCCGGTCTGGGCAGCCTTGTGTGAAGGGCGCGCTGACGGCTCCCATCCTCAATATCCTACTGCTGCTAAACATGCACTTCTTGCGATGGTGCACTGCGATGAACAGGCGCTTGAAGAGAACGTACGTGTTTTGCTCGAAAAGAACGGCTGGATAAATCCGGAGATCAAGAGAGTGAAGCGACTCGACGACCCGTTTCGTAGTGAGGACCCGGACATGCTGGCCTGCTATGCGGGTGCGGTAGAAAAGCAGGGTGGCATCATCGTTTACCGTGACCCGATACTCGATGACAATGCATGAGCCACTGGCCGTCGCAATTTGGCAGGCAGCGAACGAGTGTCGGGCAAACCGGAAGCTATCTTTGGCGGATAGATGTTGCGAACGGACGATACCACTAGCTATCTCAGCTTTGAGATAGTGAGTGGTATGGGGATTAATGAGATAGTCCGCCGCCTAGATCAACGGCCGAGGTGGGATGATCTAGGAAACCCAACAATGGAGGATCATCGCATGGACGTCTCGCTCATCGCTTCGATCGGTATTGATCTCGGCAAAACAACCTTTCATGTTGTTGCTCTCGATTGCCATGCGGGAGTGATCGTGCGCAAGAAGTTCTCGCATTCACAACTATTGGCGTTTACGGCGAACCTGCCGTGGAAACTGATTGGCATGGAGGCCTGTTCCGGCGCGCACTTCCTCGGCGCCAAACTGCGCGAGCAGGGGCACGAGGTGCGACTGATTCCCGCTCAGTTCGTCAAGCCTTATCGCAAGTCGAACAAGAATGACTTTATCGATGCGGAGGCGATTGCAGAAGCGGTCACCCGCCACAACATGCGCTTCGTTCCGATCAAGACCGACGATCAACTCGATCTGCAAGCATTGCACCGCGTGCGCGAACGCCTCGTGCGGCGGCGCACTGGGCTCATTAATCAGATCCGCGGCTTCCTCCTCGAGCGTGGCTTGGTGTTTGCCAAACGGCCCGCGAACCTGCGCCGCCAGATGCCGTTGCTGCTCGAAGATGCCGAAGCCAATCTCACCCCGCGCCTGCGCCGGCTACTCAGCGACCTCTGGCAGGAATGGAAGCAAGTACAGGCCGACGTCGCCGCCCTCGACGAAGAGATGGAACAGATCACCATGAGCGATGCCTCCTGCCAACGCTTGCGCGAAATTCCCGGCATCGGACCGCTCGTTGCCACGGCGATGGTCGCTGCCATCGGCAACGGAGCCGCATTCGGCAATGGACGTCAGTTTGCTGCCTGGCTCGGACTGGTGCCCAGGCAGTGCTCCACCGGGGGTCGCACAAGACTGTTCGGCATCAGCAAGCGCGGCAATGCCTATCTGCGACGCATGTTCATTCACGGTGCTCGCGCTGTGCTCTGGCGAGTGAAGTACGACACCGGTGCGCTGGGACAATGGGCAGGGCAACTGCAGTCGCGAGCTGCGAAGAATGTCGTGACCGTTGCGCTGGCCAACAAACTGGCACGCATCGCCTGGGCAGTACTCAGTAGTGGCGAGCGTTATCAGATGAAGCCGGCTGCAATCGCGGCCTGAAACCAGCGGTGGAAAAGATCGCGGCGCTTGGAAAACGCTGCGCGTTTCCCACTTTCCCACCGCTCTACGGCTACTAAAAGTTAAGTTCCCGTCAGGGTCTGCACAGAGAATAGCGGAATGAAACAACAGTCAAATGGCGTGCCGGAAAACCTGCTGTCGATAATGGTTGAGATAACCGTCGGATTTATCAGGACCAGCACGCGCGGATCATCATTATGCGCCCGGAGCAACAGCTCCAACTAGAGGCCGAATACATTTACGCAGACTGCGTTTCATTCCAACAGTTCTCCCTTGCAGTCGAACGGCGGACCATACATTATCGCCAACTATCAGGCGAGCCTTATTCAAGGGCCTTTCGGGTGTTTAACATTCGCGCTAAATCCAGCATCCCGAATACACACGCCAGCACAACAAGTACAGCGCCGACCCAAAGAATGATGTCCTGGGCGCGTACAACGTGGAAGTAGATCCATCCTCGTGTCGAGTAGGGATTATCTGGAACGTACGTGTAGAACCGAATGACGTTGAGCGCAAGCCACAAGCAAGGGACACTGAAAGAGGCCAGCACTGTGGTAAGGAAGGTCAGGTGCAACCCCGCATAACTCTTGCGAAAAGTGCGCCACTGATAGGTCAGCAGGGTTAGAGACGCGATGCTGACAAGAAGCCGAAACACCTCGGAATTGAAGGCGCGAAGAACTAAAACAACCCACAATGCGAACATAATCATCAGCGGCCAGAATCGCAAAATGCTTCGATTCTGGGAGATGTCCTTCACGGCATCAATCTACGCCAGAGCAGTCATTTTCGCCACATTGTTGACGATAACGGCATTTATCACTCACTAACTGAATGTGGCACGTCGAATTACTCTCCCCATCAAAGAATCCTCGTCTGCTAGAAGTTCCTGCGCTTGGGCGAATGTCAGCACGGAGCGGTTAAGGATATTAGCCCAGCCGAGGAGTTTCGCCATCTTTCCTTCAAAGTCACCATCTGCCCAAGGACTAGGCTGTACAACGATGCGGCCCGAATCGTACTTTTCGGAACCAAACAGTCGGTTCTTGTCAGTATCGTGAAGGGACGACCCCGTCTCTTTATAGGCGGCGTAGTTGATACCTTCGATGATGAGGTGTCGGGCTTCGTCCGGTGTCATAACAGAATGTCCTGTAAAACAAAGCCGAATCTCGACGCCGCGCCAATGGAAACGGACAACTGTTGCGAACGGACGCTATCACTCTCTATCTCAAAACGAGGTTGTGAGCAGTAAGGGGTTACCGGCATGCATCCGCGAATTCGCAAAATCTGACATGTTTCATTGATTGGGCACGTGACGTTTCTTGGATGAGGGCTTGTCGGGGATGTTGTCATCAACAATGATCTTTTTTGGAGACCGGCCCGTCGAAGACGATAGCTGCCGATTCTTACTCTCGATCGAAGCTGCCGACTGCAGCATATAGGAAAACAACTCTTCCCTTAGCCGATTCATGTCGGAAAGGTCGCTGCTCAAAGCTGCCAATTCAGGTTTGCTTTCGTGCGAGCTGGGCGGGAGCAGCGAATCCAGGGACTCGCAGACCACAGTCAGGTCTCTATAGAGCTTAAGGGTCGTGGAGATGCTTCCACTAGAGGCTTGCGTATCGTGGATCAAATTGGGCACGGCAAACTGGAGATTGCGGCGCAATGCTTCTGCCATCTCGTCATTGTGGGTTGTCTCGTTGCGCCAGAATGTGACCCGTCGGAGTCTCCCACCCTGCTGCTGCAGGATGGCCACGTCCTGATTTATTGCAGGGGCCACGCGCATTAACTCAGCCAATGTTGAATTCAGGTCGCGTGCGACCGAAGAGGCCGAAGCAGAGCCCGCAGCCGGCCTGGGTTGTGCGAACACTCCAATACTACAAACAAGGACGAAAGCCAGGGTGAACACATCACGATACGCCCGGTGAGTCATGGTGGTTGCCATACAGCAAACTCCTTCGTGTAGCGACCGAAGCATAGCCGGATTCCGCAAGAAAAAGCGTGTTACGGACGTCTAGTTGCCTAATGTCAATGGGTATTGTCCGGATGGGCAGAAGGGCGGCCGCGTCGGAGCATGCCTACATAGAGGCGAGTGGATTTTCTGACGGAACCGAATGCAGAGATCGATTTGCTCCGCTCGCCATGACTTCTAGCCTTGGGACGCTTCGGTGTGAACTGAGCAGGCGCGAGGTCTCTCGACCTCGCTCGACATGACAGGGAAAGGAAATACCAATCGGAAGAGCGGAGATCATCGCTCAATGATCCGATCGCACAATGGCTCAATGACCCAATGATTCAATGGTTGATCACGCGACGTCGCTGCTGCTGTCGTCCCGGTATTCCTCGGGGACATCGTCTTCGGCGACTTCGTACTGTGCCGGCACAGCCTATCCCAAAGGAAGGACGAACCTGGACTAGGAGGCATGATCGCGGTTCAGTACGGGAATTCGTCTTTTCTGAAATCGAGCTTTGTTCTTCCTGTCTGGCATTTTCTAGTGCTAGCCTGAGTTTTCTATTCACAAGCGAGCAACACTTGCTACGGCTGCCCGTCTGTGGTGCGACCGTCTGTTGCGCTGGCCGCACGAGCTCCACCTCTACGTAATGAAAATTCATACCCAGATCATGAGGACAAAATGGTAGGAAATGCGGTTGTGCGGCGCCCAGAGATGGATGCCATAATTCTTCCGGCTGCACCGAAGAGCTCTTTCTGGTTCCTCTCGCTCTTTCTTCTTTTCGCCTTATTGCAGATTGGATGCGGCACCGATAAGCCAGCCGCGACAACTGGCGGCATCCGTCTGATGGCAGACCGAACTTCCGTGAATGCAGTGGTAGGAAGCTCTACCAGCTTTTCGGTCGTTTTCGTTCCGACTGGCGGCTTCTACGGCGAGGCGCACATTTCGGCGAAAGCCTCGTCCGGAGTTACGATCAGCCCCATGGCCCGCACCGTGCAACCTGGCCAGACCGTTATTTTCACGGTGAAGGTTCCGGATGATGCGACGCCTGGTGACATCACGATCGCCGTTTCTGGGAGTGCGGGCACGCTTGTGTCGGAAATGGATGTGCAACTCACTATCGGGGCGAAGCCAACGTTTTCGCTGACGGATGCGAATCCCACGGTGAATACGTACCCGGGCGGAGTGGCGAGCGTAACGATTGGGGTGGAAGGTCAAAACGGATTCAGGGACACGGTGACTGTGACGCCGCAACTTCCCGCGGGCATCACGGCGAATCCGTCGAGCGTGGCCGTCGGCGAGGGCAAGACTGGCACGTTTCAGATTGCAGTGAGCGCATCGGTTCCCGGAGGAGATATAGTCCTGCCGTTCCAGGCGACAGCGCAGGGCCTTACCGCCTCGGCTGATTCCGATCTCAAAATCGCGATTGAGAATCCTAACTTTGTTCCCGCCAAAATGGATTTGCCGATCGTGCGAATTGATACGGAGAATGGGGCACCGGTCGTTTCCGAGGACGACTATCTCAATGCAACGGTTGCCATCGATCCGAATGGCGCGGATGCCAGCTATGCATTGACGAGCGCTGTGCAAATCCGCGGGCGTGGAAACTCCACCTGGGGAATGCCGAAAAAGCCGTACAAGCTGAAATTCTCCAGTAAGACCTCGGTTCTGGGGATGCCGTCGGATAAGGAATGGGCGCTACTCGCCAACTACTCAGACAAAACGTTGCTGAGAAACGCGCTGGCATTCGAGATGAGCCGGCGCCTGGGGATGAAGTACACCCCGCGATCGGCTTTCGTGGAAGTGTTCCTGAACGACAACTACGTGGGAACCTATCAGCTTTGCGAGACCATCAAGATCGCAAAGAACCGTGTAAACATCACCGCACTGGAAGAAACGGACATCACCTCGGACGTGGTTAGCGGCGGCTACTTGCTAGAAGTGAATGAGCGTTTGGACGAAGACACGAACTGGACCACGAGTAAGGGCGTTCCGATCAGCATGCACGATCCCGATCCGATAGCCCCTGAGCAGTTCAACTTCATTCAGGGATACATCCAGGATACCGAAAACTCGATTTTCAGTGGAGCCTCGGAAGACGACACCGGGGGATACGGGCAGTTTGTGGATGTGGATTCATTCGTCAACTGGTTCCTGGTGAATGAAACCTTGAAGAATAATGATGCGATCTTTTTTAGCAGTGTGTGGATGTACAAGGATCGCGCCAAGCCGTTGTTCATTGGGCCGGTGTGGGATTTCGATATCGCCGCAGGAAATGTGAATTACAACGGGAACGACAATCCCGAAGGATGGTGGGTCCGAAATGCCAACTGGTACAGCAAGATGTTTGCGGATCCGGTGTTTGCAGGGAAAGTAAAGGGCCGCTGGAACCAGATAAAGGCATCGCAACTTGATACGCTTGGCACCTATATCGACCAGAATGCCGTTGCTCTGAATCAGGCGGAAGCCAACAACTTCCAGCGCTGGATCATTCTGAATACCTATGTTTGGCCGAATTCCGAGATTTCCGGGTCGTATGTCGGGGAAACTGCGTATCTGAAACAATGGCTGCAAAAGCGGGTGGCCTGGATCGACGCCCAGTTCAATCCACAGTAGTTGTCGAAGCGCGGCGGGACAGGCGACTGTTCCGTCGCGCAATCTAACACGTTACTTACGGGGCACCGGCTGTTACCCAGGCACCCGACAACTATGCGACGTCGCTGCTGCTGTCGTCCCTGTACTCCTCGGGGACATCGTCTTCGGGGACTTCGCGGGTGCGAACTTCCGAGACGTCGGGATCAGGCGCGTTCTCGACTGCATCGATGACATCGGCTTCGAGGCCTTGTCCCTCTTCGGTTAGCTCTTCAACGCTTTCCGAATCCGCCTCTTCTATGTCGGAAAGACCTTGGGTATCGCCGGACTGGCCGGCTGATTCGGAATCGGACTCCACTTCAAACGGATCGCTAGTTTCTGGGATCTCTGAATCGATCTTTCTACGCGCGTGGTCGCTCATATCCACCTACCTTAAGGAATGCTTCAGAACATTCGATGCGGATCGCGCTGTCACGATGCTGCTTCGGTTCAATTTAGAAATTAGAGATTGCGGAATGGCTCGATAGCGCTAGCTTTCTGGCGCTGCCCTTGGGTATGCTCCCAACTGATGTCGCTGATTTCTCTTACCGAGATCCTGGGATCGCCTGTGCTCGATCCTGCCGGGCAGGTGATTGCCCGGGTGCGCGAGGTCGCGCTGTGTCCGCAAGAGGATCCGCTTTGGATCTCGTCGTTCGTGGTGAAAGCAGGGCGCGAACTAAGGCTGCTCCCGCTGAAGGAAGTGGACGAACTGCGCGGCGGAGTGCGCGTGCGGGGAAGAGCCCACCATTGGGCTCCATTCAGCAATCCCGAAGGATTTTTGCTGCTCAGCCGCGATCTGCTGGATCAACAGATCATCGACGTACACGGGCGCAAGGTGGTGCGGGTCAACGACGTCGACCTGAGACAAGAGCCCACCAATCACCACATCGCGCTGAAGATGGAAGCGGTAGATATTGGCGCGCGCGGGGCGGTGCGGCGGCTGCTGAAGGGGATTGTTCCTTATGGAGCGCTGCAGGCGCTGCTGCGACGGATCCCGCCGCGGCTGATTCCGTGGGATTACGTCGACCTGATTGAGACCGATCCGGCGCGAAGGGTGAAACTGAAAATCGAGCACGAAGGGTTGTCCAAGTTGCATCCGGCGGACATTGCGGACATCGTCGAAGACCTCTCGCCGGACGAGCGCGAAGCGGTATTCGAGACGCTGGACGAAGAAGTTGCCGCCGACGCGCTGGAGGAGGTCGAGCCGAAGCTGCAACGGTCGATCATCCACTCGCTGGACTCGGATCGGGCGGCAGACATTGTGGAGGAGATGGATCCGGACGCCGCGGCGGATTTGCTGGGCGATCTGTCGGAGGAGAAGTCGGAAGAGATTCTGGAGGAGATGGAGCCCGAGCAGCGCGAGGAAGTGGAAGAACTGCTCGAGCATAAAGAGAACACCGCAGCGGGCCGCATGACGACGGAGTTCCTGTCGCTGCCGGTGACGGCCACGGTGGAAGATGCGCTGGAAACGCTGCGCAATTTTGAGGGCGGCGTGGAAAGCGTGGTCACGCTGTTCCTGCTCGATCCAGAAGGGAAGCTGGCGGGTGCGGTGCCGCTGCAGAAGCTGGTGCTCGCGAAACAAGGGCAGAAGCTGAGCGAGCTCAGAGCCGAGCCACTGATTTCCGTCCACGAGCAGGCTAAGGAGAACGACTTTGTGGAACTCTTCGACAAGTACAATCTGCTGACGCTGGCGGTGCTCGACGACGAAGGGAAGCTCAGCGGCGTGATCACGGCAGACGATATCATCTCGTTGCTGCGGCACGCCGAATAAGGCATCCGTCCATTCAGTGGCTGGAAACTGCCGTTGCATCCGTGCAGGTTGAAACAAGCGCCTCCGACGGGCGACACTGTCTGCGATGGCAATTCAAACGATCTTCAGCATGGCCGAAGAGTGCGCCGCGGGTGAGCGCACGGGATGGTCCGACTTTGTGCGCGACTACGGCCCAGTCAGCCGGACGCTGCTCACACATTATTTTCCGCCGCTTGTTCCGGAGATGGACGCGCATGTAGCCGGTCCATTTGCGCGCGCATACGCCAACAACAGTGAGTGGTTCCGACAACTCAAATTCCAGAATGAACGCGAGTTCGCGATGGAGTTCCGTGAGATTGTCTTCGCATACGGACGCGCCGCTGCGCGCTTGCCGAAGCCGGAGATTTCGCTGGAGCAGTTTCGCGAAATCGTGAAAGATCTGCCGGTGGTTGAACGGCAACTGTTGTGGCTGTGCGTGAAGGGGTACAGCGCCGCCCAGATTGCGCCGATGATGATGAACGCGGAGGCGACGTCGAATGCGGTGAAGGAGATTGCCGATAAGCGGCTCGCGGAAGTGCTGCCGGAAGCGACGAGCGCGGCGTTCACGGTATCGGCGCGCGCGCTGATGGAAGCCGCCGAGCAGACGAAGACCGATGAGTGCCTGTCGCTGCGGACGTACAACAATCTGGTGAATGGTCAGATCACGTGGCGGGAACGCGAACTTGCGGAGCAGCACATGCGGGACTGCTTTTACTGTCTAGATCGCTTTACGACGTACCAGGAGATGATCCGCATTAATAAGGATCGGAAGCCGCTGGCGGATGCCGAGGTGGAGAGAGTTCTGGCGACGATCGGTGTGAAGGCGGCGGAGAAGAAGAAGGGATTTTTGTCGAAGCTTATCGGGTGAGGATCAACGTGGCTGTGACTTCAAGATCAGTCCTGTGCGATGGCACGGTCAGGCGTTCCTCTCGCGACCAGCCCTTTGATCTCGGCCAGCAAGATGGGAACGCTGACTGGCTTGGGTAATAAGGCGTCCACCGAGTCAGGTTTTTCCAGCAAATCAGTGTTGCCGGAAAGCATCAACACAGACACGTGCTTAATTTCCTTGAGACGCTTGGCGAGGTCGCTTCCTGAAATGCCGGGCAGTCCGTGGTCCACGATTACAAGATCAACTTTGTTTTCGAAGAAGTATTCTTGCGCTTCCTGCGCATTTTTCGCAGCAAAAGTTTTGTAGCCTTCCTTTTTAAGAATCAGGCAAATGGTCTCGAGCGTAACGAGATGATCATCGATCACCAGAATGGTAGGCATAAATCGGCCTCACGCGGGTGTGACCAGGACTGGGCGTTCGAGAACGAGTCACCGTAGTAGGTGATTGAGGAACAATGCGGACGCTGCGTCCCCTCAAAGTGGATGGCAGGTAGGAGTCACGAATCGCGACCTCTGCTACTCTATCACGTCTGTCTGGTACCAGACCATTCTTTTGGATGTAACAAGCTACTCTGAAAAGTCCTATACTCAGGGTCGACATCTCCATACGCAAGTCTGCCTGTCTAGCAGGTTCATCTGCGCATCCGGATGCGGCCATTTTTTGGCCGACACGAAGGAGCAACGATGAACCCGCGCGGTATTCGTTTCAAGAACCGAGTTTTAGCTTCGCTGCCGGCAGTCGAAATCAATCGGCTCTCTCCTCACCTTGTACCCATCGATCTGCCACAGAATAAGAGTCTGGTGGATGGAAAAGCTACGGCAGCTTATTTCCTGGAAGTGGGCATAGCTTCGGTGGTGGTCACCCTCGAAGACGGCGAGACGGTTGAGGTTGGGGTGATCGGCAACGACGGTGTAGTGGGCATTGCAACATTGCTTGGCGTTGAAAACGGCACCAGCCGGACTTTCATGCAGATTGAAGGTACGGGCTATAGCATTAAGCCACAAATCCTGCGGGAAGAGTTCGAGCGGCCTGGCCAGCTACGGACATATTTGCAGAGGTACATGCAGGCGTTTATGTCGCAGACGGCGCAAACCGCCGCTTGCAACCGGGTGCATGGCATCGAGGAGCGGCTGGCGCGCTGGCTCCTCACGTGTCGCGATCGTATGCCTTCGGATCAGCTGAACCTGACGCAAACATTCCTCGGACAGATGCTGGGCGCTCCGCGAACGACTGTGACTCTCGCAGCAGGAATTCTCAAACGTGCGGGACTGATTGACCATTCGCGCGGCACGGTTTTGATCCGGAACCGCGCCGAACTCGAAAACTCGGCCTGCGAATGCTATCGCGCCGTGCGGGACGAATATAAACGTTATCGGCTGTTGTAGGTCTAATATCAGACCGACTGCGGCAATCGCCTTCTTTAAAATGGAGGCCCGGGGTAAAGCTATGGAACCTGATTCGAAATCAGTGTTCGTCATCGACGACGAGGTGCTCGTTGCCGATAGCATTGCGATGATTCTTCGCCTCAACGGTTACCGGGCACTTGCGCTGTACGACCCCGAGAGCGCAATCGCGCAGCTCGAAATCACCAGACCTGCAGTCGTCATCAGTGATGTCGAGATGCCGGGAATGAATGGCGTGGAGCTTGCCGTGTTGATTCGAGAGCGCTGCCCCGATTGTCGAATCCTCCTGTTCTCAGGCCATGTCGCAACGATCGATTTGCTGGATGCGGCTCGTCGGAAGGGTTATGTATTCGACGTGCTGCAAAAGCCCATTCCTCCCGCCGAACTGCTTGCCAAAATCGCTGCGTAAGCGAAGACGGCTCCGAAAAAAGCTGACAACACGATGCTTCTCAGAGCCGTCGACTCCCGCACTTGGGTTTGGGCGCTTCGCTCACCATGACTTCGGGGTTAAGGAATGTGTTGGCGGAGAAACTGGCGGCGTTGGCGTTCGAAACTTTGTGGCAGGGATTCCCCGCAGCACTCGGGATGGATGATTTGGTGGAATTCCTAAAAGATGGCGCACCCGGCAGTGTGTGGACCGAGTAGAATGCAGGACGCTATTGGAGGGAAACCGCCTATGTATGGTGCCGTATTGCACACGCTGGGAAAGGCGCCCCGCTATGAACAATTCCCCGATCCAGTGGCGCAGGAGGGTGAGGCGATTGTCGAAGTTTGCGCGGCATCTCTGAAGCCGGTGGACAAGCAACTGGCCTCCGGTTCGCATTTCGCGAGTCCGCGGGAGCTGCCCGTGATCTGCGGCACGGACGGAGTTGGGTATCTCGGGGACGGTACGCGAGTCTTCTTTGGAGGGGCGCGTCCCCCGTACGGCGCGATGGCGGAACGCACGGTGGTGAAAGCTGCATTCTGTTTTCCGGTACCCGATGAGTTGGACGACGAGACGGCTGCTGCGTTGCCGAATCCGGGAGTCTCGGCGTGGCTATCGTTGGTGCACCAAGGCAAACTGAAGGCGGGCGACAACGTTCTGGTGCTTGGCGCGACGGGAACTACCGGCAAACTCGCAGTGAAGATTGCCAAACTGCTTGGCGCCGGCAGGGTAGTGGCCGCAGGACGCAATGAACAAGTTCTGAGGACACTGCCGGAGCACGGCTCTGACGCGACAATTCGGCTGAATGCTCCTGAAGACGAACTGCGTGCGCGGTTCGCGAGCGAGGCTGGAGAAGGCGGGTTCCAGGTAGTGCTGGATTACCTATGGGGGCGTCCTGTGGAAGTATTGCTATCGGCGTTAGCGCGCAAAGAGTTTGCCGTCGCCAAAACAGAAACTCGTTTGGTGCAGGTGGGGGAGAGCGCGGGGGCGACGATCTCACTTCCGGCAGCGGTGCTACGGAGCACTGCGTTGACGATCACGGGGACCGCGGGGATTCCGCCGATGGAGGTGCTGGTGAATGCGTTGCAAAAAGTGATGGCGCACGGTGCGAACGGAGATCTAAGGGTCGAGACCGAGAGCGTTGCGCTGAGAGAGATCGAAACGGCATGGGGCAGTGCACGAAGTGGCAGGAGGTTGGTACTGAACCCAAAAAATGATTCGTGAATTACGCTTGCGGCTGATGCCTGGGATACCAGTCGGTGAATTTGTAGGCAGCGAGGATAGCGAGGATCGTTGCCCAGATTCCGACGCGGCGAGGCATTCCCGGCATGTAGAGCAGAGCTGCTTCAGCGGCGACCACTGCGGCGAAGGCAGCGGCCCATACGCCGGTGATGATGTAGTTGGTCCGAACGAATTGAGGCGTCCTCCAGAATTCCTGTGGAACTTGTTCGCGTGCGTACTGGAGCGTGAAGGGCTGACGGATGGCGAGAGAGATGAGCACGACGATCAGCAGGCCGGCATCGACGCGGAGGCGTACGGCGATGACCGACCACGAGGGTGATCCGAGACGGGAGTAGAGCGCGAGTCCGGCGAAGAGAATGAGAGTGCCGAGTTCCAGGACCTTGAGAGATTTGTGCCGGGCGAGGTCGCGACCGACTAAGAGGATGGAGGCGACGGCAGCAGAAATGAGTCCGGGGGTGACGCCGACGATCCGTTCGACAACAACGAAGACCAAAAACGGCGCGAATGCCAGTAGCATATTCATGACTTTCCCACTCTAACGTAGAACAGATCGATTGGTAATCGAAGAATATCCGCGAAGTGTAATGAGATTCCTCGCTGCGCTCTGGGTGCTTCGGTGGGATCGTGACAGGTCGGGGCGCTGCGTTGTAGTTCGTTGCAAACCAAATAGATGGATGGATTCGCTGCGCTCACGCGCACTTGGTAGTGTGGGATGCTTCGTCGGCGATGGGCAGCGTCCGAACAGAAGCGTTTAAGAAGCAACATCCTCGTCAAGACTTTTCAACCTCCCCACCCACGCCAACAGAGGGCGAGGGTGGGGCACCCGCAGATCGGTCATTGCGTCGACGCCACCGTTATTACGGGTTGGGATTCCAGAACGTGGGATCGGCCTTGATCCACTCATCGGGAGGATAGCTCTCGTGGGGATTGAAGCTGAAGATGTTTGTTTGCACATCGTCGAGAGCGGAGGAGCTGAGTTCGGCCAGTCGTTGCATAACTCCCGGGCCGGCGGCATCGGCAAACTTCTTGTTATCGCCCATGCCAGCATCGACCTCTGACAGAGACTTCATGGGATTGAAAACGAGGTAGACATTACCGCCCTGCCCGTACTGTTCCTGGAAGACAGCCCAGTGCGCGTCGGGCACTGCCTTGGTGAAATTGTCGAGGTAGATCTTAACGATTTCATCCCAATCCTTGTCGTGCCCGGGACGCACGTGAAAGCGGGTGATTTCGAAGTAGCGCATCGGCGCGAGGCTGAGGTTAGCGTGGAAGCTCTGGTCCTCGCGATAGAGGAAGTGGCTTACCTCGTAGCTGGAGAGCAGTTCGCCGTCAGCGAGGGTGGCGCGATCGAGCGCCGCGGAGAGAACGGTATTTTTCTGAGTGGCCTTCACGTCTTTTTCAAGCGCGGCGAAAGAATCGTAGCCGATCAGAAAAAGAGAACGTGGATTGCCGGATTGCGCATCGACAGCGAGATAGTGCTGCGGCCACTTGGCTGCCTTGAAAGCGTTGACGAAGGCGCTCTCGCTTTTCTCGTGCGGTGTGCCCGCTTTGCCGGGTTTGAGATTTTCGCGAACGATGAGAAGGATTTTGGGAGGCGCCAAGGCCGACTGATCCTGAGCGAGAGCTCCGAGTGAAGCGACAACCAGTCCCAACAACAAAATGATTCTTCGCATGGAAGTGGTCTCCTTTGTTGAAAGCGTAAATGCCGAGGATTTTGAACCCGAGCTTGCCCAGGGAAACGGAAGGTGCGGGTAATGGTACTCGCGGAGAAGGGAAATGCAATCACTAATTGGAATAACAGACTTGCTTGAAAGATGAATGCGAGGTCTCTCGACTACAGCGCGGTTTGTATCCGCGCTCTCGCTCGAAATGACAGAACTGGTGGGGTACCGTGAAGTGAGCGAATCGTTGGGTCATTTATGATCTCTGCGAGAGGAAGGGACCAATGGTTCAGCAGGCGGCTCCGCAGGTGCATCTCTCCCCGATGGCGGGCAAACCAGCGACGAAAGAGATGCTGGTGGATGTCAGTAAGCTCGAGCGCGATTACTACGAGCGCAAACCGGATGTAAGCGATCCGAACCAGATGGTTAGCTTTGGCACGAGCGGGCATCGGGGGACGCCTCTGATGGGCACGTTTACGGAGGCGCACATCCTGGCGATCACGCAGGCGATTTGCGATTACCGGCGCGAACAAGGCGTGGATGGCCCGCTGTTTATGGGGAAGGACACGCACGCGGCGTCCGGTCCGGCACAGAGAACAGCATTGGAGGTGCTGGCGGCGAATGCGGTGAATACCGTCATCCAGCGCGAGGACGGATTCACGCCGACGCCGGTGATCTCGCACGCGATTCTGACGTACAACCACGGACGGCGGGAGCACCTGGCGGATGGAATCGTGGTAACGCCGTCGCATAATCCACCGCAGGATGGAGGATTCAAGTACAACCCGACGAACGGGGGGCCAGCTGACACGGATGTCACGAAGTGGATAGAAGCGCGCGCGAATGAATATCTGCGAGCGGGGAACAAGGGAGTGAAACGCGTGACATTAGAGGCGGCGAAGAAAGCCGCGACCACGCGCGAGTACGACCACGTTGCACCGTATGTGAACGATCTGGGAAATGTGATCGACGTAGAGGCGATCCGCGGTGCGGGATTGAAGCTGGGAGTGGATCCGCTGGGCGGAGCGGCGCAGCCGTATTGGGAGCCGATCAACGCGAAGTATGGTTTGGCGATTGAGGTGGTGAATCCGAAGATCGATCCGCAGTTTGGGTTCATGACGGTGGATCACGATGGGCAGATCAGGATGGACTGCTCGAGTCCGTATGCGATGGCTGGCCTGGTGAAGCTGAAGGATAGATTCCGCGTGGCGTTTGCGAATGATCCAGATGCGGACCGGCACGGAATTGTGACGCCGTCGGTTGGGCTGATGAACCCAAATCATTATTTAGCAGTGGTGATTCAGTATCTGCTGACACATCGGCCGCAGTGGCCGACGAGTGCACTGGTGGGTAAGACGCTAGTGAGCAGCAGCATGATCGATCGTGTGGTGGTGAAGGTGGGACGGAAGCTGTCGGAGGTGCCGGTGGGATTCAAGTGGTTCGCGCCGGGACTGTATGACGGATCGTTCTGCTTCGGCGGCGAAGAGAGTGCGGGAGCAAGTTTTCTGCGGCGCGATGGCACGGTGTGGACCACGGATAAAGATGGAATCATTCTGGCGCTGATGGCGGCGGAGATTACAGCGGTGACGGGGAAAGATCCGGGAGAACATTATCAGGAACTGGCGGCGGAGTTTGGAGCGCCGTTCTACACGAGGATTGATGCGCCGGCTACCCCGGAGCAGAAAGCGAAGTTGCAAAAGCTGTCGCCAGAGAATGTGAAGGAGTCAACGCTGGCGGGCGAGACGATAACGGCGAAGCTGACGAAGGCTCCGGGGAACAATGCGGCAATCGGAGGACTGAAAGTCGTGGCGACGAATGGTTGGTTCGCTGCGAGGCCATCGGGCACGGAGAACATTTACAAGATCTACGCGGAGAGCTTCAAGAGCCAGAGTCATCTGGATGAGATTGTCGGGGAAGCGCAGACGATGGTGGGAAACGCGCTGAAGTGAAGCAATAGGTAATCGGGTAAATGGTAATAGGTAATTGAAAAAGCAAACGCAAGGTCTCTCGACTCGGCCGCAAGAAAGCGGCCTCGCTCGAAATGACAGGTACAGAGTTTCGCTTGGAATGACAGGTCTGGAGATTTGGTCGATATAAAAGATCGCTCGACAGCAGGCACAGACTGTTGGCCGACCGGCAGGTTTATCATGGTCGTTTTTATAGGAGGACGTTCTCATGGCATCGGTACTGGCGGAGATTGAACCGAAACGGTTATGGAAGCATTTTGATGCGATGACGCGGATACCGCGCCCGTCGACAAAAGAGGCAGCGGCGCGCGAGTACGTGCTGGGCATTGCGAAGAAGCATGGGCTAGAAGTCGAAGGCGACAAAGTTGGGAATATCGTAGTACGAAAGAAAGCGTTTGCAGGTCGTGAGAAAGCGGTGCCAGCGTTGTTGCAGGGCCATCTCGACATGGTTTGCGAGAAAAATGAAGGCACGGTGCACAATTTCGATACCGATCCGATACAGGTGCTGCGCGATGGTGATTGGCTGAAGGCGAAAGATACGACGCTCGGAGCGGATAATGGCGTCGGCGTGGCGGCGGCACTCGCGGTGATGGAGGGCGACGACATCAAGCATGGTCCACTGGAGTTTGTGTTCACCATCGATGAAGAGACGGGGCTGACAGGGGCGGCGGAATTTCCGGGTGGACTGCTGCGATCGAAATACTTTTTGAATCTGGATAACGAAGAGAAGGGAACGATCTGCATTGGTTGCTCGGGCGGGTTGAACACGACCGCAAGACGGAAGGTGACGCTGAAGCCGTCGACGCAAAACGCAGGATGGCGGATCAAGGTATCGGGGCTAAAAGGCGGACACTCGGGGATTCAGATCCATCTGGGACGCGGGAACGCGTTGCGGGTGCTGGGACGTCTGTTGCAGATACTGCTGGAAAAGTTGACGGTGGAGGTTGCAGATATTGCCGGCGGAAGCGCGCGCAATGCAATTCCACGGGAAGCGTTTGCGGTGATCGCGCTGGATACTGCCAAAGAGAATGATCTGAAGTCGCTGGCGCAGGCGGCGGAGGCGGAGTGGAAAGCCGATCTGGGCGAATTCGATCCGGGCGTGAAGATCAGCGTCGAGAAAACGGAGAAGCCGGCGCAGGTGTTGGACGGCGAAGATGCGAAGAAGACAGCGGATCTGCTGGCGACGATGCCGCACGGTGTGTTGGCGATGAGTCCGGATATTGCGGACCTGGTGCAGACGTCGACAAACCTGGCGACGATCGCAAAGAAGGATGGTGCGATCGAGATTGGAAGCAGCCAGCGCAGCGCGATCGAGTCGAGTAAGCGGGCGGCGGCGCACATGGTAAGAACTGTGTGCGAGTTGGCGGGTTTCGAGGCTACCTCGGGCGGCGGGTATCCGGGATGGAAGCCGGAGCCACACAGCGAGATCGTAGAGAAATTGCAGAGAGTTCATGAGAAAGTTTTTGGCGAGCCGGCAAAGCTGATCGCGATGCACGCGGGACTGGAATGTGGCGTGATCGGGGAGAAATATCCGGGGATGCAGATGGCATCGTTCGGGCCGACGATTGTGGGTCCACATAGCCCGCAGGAGAAGGTGGAGATTTCGTCGGTGGAGGGATTCTGGAGGTATCTGGTGGCGGTGCTGGAAGCAATTTAGCTCGTTTCAGGTTTCGAGTTTCACGTTTTCAAGTTTCACGATCCCACACATCCAACAGCAGGATGTGTGGGGCACCCAATTCCGGAAACGATGAACGTCGCCGGGTTCGCGAGTGATGCGATACACTTGGCGTCGCTTTCGTGGACTCGATGATGACGCTGAATCGTTTTAGACCTGTCCTGCCGGTCGTTTGTACGGCCCTCGTTCTCACGGTTTCGAACTTCATTTACGCTCAAACCCAAACATCTTCGGCAAACGCGCAACCTGCGGCGCTGACGGCGGATCAAGATCGTCAGAAGATGATGGATCAGCTCGGGATTACAGCGCTGAGGCCAGGCGCGAGTGGTGACGAGAAGGCGCCGGATCATGCCAACTATGACGAGTCGCAAGCCAATCCTTTTCCAAATCTACCCGATCCGCTAACGATGAAAAATGGGGAGAAGGTGACGACGCCGGAGATGTGGTGGAAGCGGCGGCGTCCGGAGATTGTTGAGGATTACGAGCGCGAGGTCTACGGGCGTGTGCCGGCGAACGTTCCGGCAGTGACGTGGACAGTGGCGGCGATCGATCGTGAGTGGATTGGATTCACGCCGGTGGTGGCGAAGAAGCTGGTGGGACATGTGGACAATTCGGCGTACCCGGCGATCAATGTTGATATACGAATGATGCTGGTCACTCCCGCCTACGCGAAGGGGGCGGTGCCGCTGCTGATGATGTTCGGGCCCGCGGATTTTCCGGCGCCGAATGAGCCGTCGCCGGAGGAGTTCACGAAGATCAATGCGGTGCTGAAGGCGCTGATGGTGCAGCAGGATCCATCGCTACAAGAGATTTTCGCGCAGCATCCGGCGTACGAGGTGGTGAAGGCGCGGCCGCTGTTTGCGCGCCCCGAGTTGAATGCGGACGGGGATCCACCGTCGACCTATGAGTTGGTTGCGGACGGATGGGGCTTTGCGATGATCGATCCTGCGAGCGTGCAGGCTGACAATGGAGCCGGGATGACGCGCGGCATCATTGGATTGGTCAATCATGGACAGCCGCGGAAGGCGGATGACTGGGGAGCGCTGCGTGCGTGGGCCTGGGGTGCCGGACGGGGCTTGGACTATTTGCAAGCTGACTCGGCGGTTGATGCGAAGGACGTTGGCATCGAGGGTGTGTCGCGCTACGGAAAAGCGGCGCTGGTGACGATGGCGTTCGATCCGCGCTTTGCGATGGTGCTGGTGGGTTCGTCGGGAAAAGGCGGAGCAACGCCTCTGCGTCGCAACTTCGGCGAGGGAGTATCGAACCTAGCGACCGGTGAGTACTACTGGATGGCCGGAAATTTTCTAAAATATGACGCGTCTTCTGCGACGTTTGGGGGCAAGACGGCGAATGATCTTCCTGTGGACTCGAATGAGTTGATCGCGCTGTGCGCGCCGCGGCTCACGTTCATCAGCTATGGCGTGCCGGAAAAGGGAGATGCCAAGTGGCTCGACCACCAGGGAAGCTTCGTGGCAACGGTTTCGGCGGACGGGGTATTTCGCTTGCTCGGGGTGAAAGGGCTAGGAGTCGCGGACGACTATCAGTCGGCGAAGATGCCGCCGATGAATGTGGGCTTACTTGGAGGGGAACTGGCGTGGCGTCAGCATGACGGTGGACATACAGACGCGCCGAACATGAAGTACTTCCTCAAGTGGGCGGATAAATTCATCGAACGGATGAGCAGTCTTCCGGACTGACGCTGGGGCACTCCGTACTGAAAGTTGAACGCGAGGTCTCTCGACTCGAGCGCGGTTCATATCCGCGCTCTCGCTCGAAATGACAGAGTTGTGGAATCCCACCCACGCCAAAAGAAGGCTACGGTAACCCCTTCCTGGGCGCATTCGTTCGACCCAGGTTAGCGTCAAAAGAAGACGCGAACCTGGGGCACCCCAATTACTTTGGGCCACCCAGCGGGTTCCCGATTTGCAACTCGCAAATCCTACGGAACCGAGTCGCCCCTGGTCACGTATGTATGAGCAGGTGGACGACAATGACAGGCGAACTCAATAACCAAGGTCAGTACGGATCGTATCCTCAAGCTCCTCAGGCGAATGTTGCTGCGGCTCCGGCGCAGATGCCGATGTATCCGGTGAGAATGCCGAGTCCGACGGTGGCGGCGTTGGTCGGATTTATTCCCGGAGCTGGAGCGCTTTATAACGGCCAGTTTACGAAGGCATTGATCCATGTGTTGGCGTTCGCGAGCTTTATATGGCTGGCGGCCGAAGGCTATGGCCTGTTCGGCGGGTTGATGATCGCGTTCTCAGTCTTCTATATGGTGGCGGATGCGTATAAAACGGCTGAGGCGCGGCTGTATGGATTGCCGGTGCCCGATCCTTTTGGATTGGCGAGTTTGTTCGGCGAAACGCATGTGCGCGCCGGAGCGGTCGTAGCCGAGCCGCAGAGAACCTTCCCGACGGGAGCTGTGGTCCTGATTGCCGTAGGCGGACTGTTCTTGTTGAGGACGCTGTCGGTATGGCGTCCGGATTTTGACCGCTTCTGGCCGGTGATCCTGATTGTGATTGGCGCGGTGTTGCTGGTGTGCCGCATACCGTGGAAGAAAAGTTCGGAGTAGTCGCGAAGCGATAGATTGCCTCAGCCCAGGATGAAAGTCCTGGGCCTTTTTATTGAACGCAAGGTCTCTCGACTCGAGCGCGGTTTGTATCCGCGCTCTCGCTCGAAATGACAGAGTTGTGGAATCCAACGACGCCAACGGCGGGCGAGGGTGGCGTACCCGCGCGGACAGGAGTGTCCGCGCCACACAATCGATCGTTTATTTCAAGGTGAAGATGGCGTTGACGTGGGCGGTGACGGTGATGGTTTGCGGAGTGAACTGTTCGGTTGGAGGCGCGGCAACTCCGGCAGAAATTTGTGCTCTGGCATAGCTCATGATTGGGCGTGGACCGGGTTCGAAGCTGTCGACGGAAGCCTGGAGCAGATCGCCGAGTGGATGGTTGGACGCGGCTGCGATGATTTCGGCGGTGGCGCGAGCCTTGTGATACGCGTCGGCGACGGCCTTAGCTTTGGCGGCTTCCATGTTGTCGAGGGTGTAGCTGATGCTCTGGCTATCGGTGAGATCGAGATCGGTTAGCTGTTGGACGATGGGTCCGATCTTGGAAAAATCTTTCAGCTTAAGGGTGACACCGGTGTTGACGGTGTAGCCGATGAGCTTGCGCTTGGGGGACTTGTAGTCGAAGACGGGTGCGATGGAATAGCCGCCGATGAGTGCCGACGCGGGATCGATGCCGTTCTTGCGCATGAGTTCGCGAACTTGCTCAGTAGCTTTTGCAGCGCGATCGTAGGCGGCTTGCGAGGTGTTCTCTTGCGCAGCGACGTTGAACTGGATCACTGCAGTGTCGGGCGCAGCTTCGTACTTGCCATCGGCGCCAGCAGTGACGCTGTTGAGGACTGGCTGTTGCTGCGCGGCTGCGAAGACTGCGGAGCAAAAGAGAATAGCGAGGGCGAGACGTTTCATCGTGCGTGCCTTTCGTGACTGGAACTCACGTGGTGATCTTAGAACGGAAAAGAGCGGAAGAGTTGCAGAAGATTGATTGATCGCGTCCCTGGAATTCGGTGAAGAGGATAGGGTCCCTCGCTGCGCTCGGGATGACAGTGGAAGAACTCTGATCATCGGTTAAGCGAACTGCAGGATGGCCCGCTCGGCGGCGAGCGGGCTCCAGCGAAAAATGTGAGGTTAGCGCAGCGGGACTTCGAGGGGACGGTCGAGGCTGAGTTCGAGTTGCTGGCCTTTGTCGAGGCGGAGATCGCGGTCGGTGAGAATTCCTGCGGCGGCTCCGACGGCTGCTCCGGCTCCGGCACCGATTCCGGCTCCATGACCGCCTCCGGCGGCGGCACCTGCGGCCGCACCGGTTCCGGCTCCGATGGCGGCGGCTTCAATCACGCGTTGCTTGCTGACGCCTTTGCGCTCGATTTCGCCTTCTCGGTCGTCCGTCTTAACGCCATGTTCGCCGGGAACATCGGTCACAGTCGCTGCCAGCGGCATCCAACCATGAGGTGTTTTGATCTCGTCAAAGCTGAGCAGGATGCGGCCATGGAGGCCGCGACTGACTTCGCTGACGTGTCCTTTCACTTCGGCGCCGCGGCGAATCATTAATCCGTTGGGAGCGGTGAGGTCTTCGGCGAGTTTGGCTTTGAAGTGTTTGCTCTTATCGTTGCCGAGTTTCTTAGTGTCGAGTTTGTCCTGCAGGCGGACGACAAAGTGGGTGCCTTCGGGAATCCAATTCGGCCCGGGAGAGGCGCTGTCGCGATTGCTGTAATCGGAGGCGAACACGGGTAGAGTCGAGATCAGAAGGGCCGAGATCAAGCTGATATGGAAACGGTTCATAGCGACACCTCAGATGGAATTCGGAACTGAATGACGGAGGCCGGAACCGAGCAGGGCCGTGGTTCCCGGAACGGCGAATCTTTTGTGCTAGAACTCATGAGTAACTTTCCGGGCCCTCCACCACTTCCAATTTGTAACGAGCGTGCAAGAATGAGAACACCAGAAAGCCCGCGAAGTTGTTGCACGGGCGGGAGGAAACTCCGTCAAGCCAAAGGAGGGTTTGTCGGGGTCCCCGAGGAAAGAGGCGCCATGAGAGGTAAATGGTACATTCCGGCTGCATTACTTGGTGTAGGTGGAGTGGCAGTGTTTTTGATGAGTGAGAACGGACGTCGGTGGGTGCGTTGGGCAGCGCAACGGTTGCCACGTACGCCAGATCAGCTGCTGGCGTGGAATGAAGCGGCCCAGCGGGAACTGGATCGCATACAGGCAGCGTTGAACCGGGTAGCGGATTCGCTGGAAACGGCCAGGTAGGTCGTTTAGTAATTAGTTCGTCCGGCATCGGATCCTCATCTGGATCCTCCGCTCGCGATGCTACCCGCCCTCTAGGACGACAGTTGAAAGTTAAACGGGTATGAGCTTCCCGGTTTTGGAAGCGTCCGCGGTGAAGCGGTAGATCTGAGTGTTAATTTCTTTGCGCAAGTCCTGCCAGATTGATTCAGGCATTCCCAGGAAAACCTTAACAACTTCGGGATCAAACTGACGTCCCGACCAGCGTACTACTTCGTCGCGAGCGGCAGAGAAGGGCTGTGCCGGACGATAAGGGCGGTCGGACATAATTGCGTCCATGGTGTCAGCGATTGAGAACATACGCGAGCCCAGCGGAATTTCATCACCCTTAAGGGCGCGAGGATAGCCGCTTCCGTCCCAACGCTCCTGGTGAGCGTAGACGATTTCGGCGGCTTCGGTAAGGAACGGGATTTTGCGCAAGATCTGGTAACCGTGCCAGCAGTGCTCACGCATGATGGCAACTTCTTCGGGCGTGAGAGCGCCCGGCTTACGGAGAATCGCGTCGGGGATGGCCATCTTGCCGATGTCGTGCAGGAAGGCGCCACGAGCGATTACGCGAATGCGGTCGGAGCTAAGGCCCATGGCACGGGCAATGGCGATGGTGAAAGCGGTGACGCGCTTGGAATGACCTTCGGTCTCAGCATCTTTCAAGTCGAGAGCGTCGCCAAGGGCTTCGAGGGTGATGTCGTAGGAGCGCTCCAGGTCTGACATGGCCTGGCGCAGTTGCTCGGTGCGAGCCTGGACGAGGGCTTCGAGGTTTGTTTGGTAGGCGCGATTCTCCATGCGGAGCCGGCGATTTTCGAGAGCACGGCGAACGGTCGCGAGAAGTTGCTCACGTTCAAACGGCTTCAGGAGATAGTCGTAGGCGCCATTGCGGATAGCAGCCAGGGCCACGGAAATGTCATGGACAGCAGTGACCATGACGACGGGCATGTCGGGGTAGCGTTCTTTGGTCTTTTCAAGGAGGCCGATGCCGTCGAGTTCGGCCATCATCAGGTCGGAGAGCATGAGCTCGAATTCTTCGCCGGAGTCGAGGATAGCGAGCGCTTCCAGGCCGGAACCTGCCTGTTTGCAGTCATATCCGGCCATCGTGAGCATGGAGGCCACAATTTCGCGAATCGCCTCTTCGTCATCGACGATCAAAATCCGATCTGATTGCATGCTGCGCATTGTATCGCAGTTCCTCCAAAGACACTGTCAGCAGTAGGGAAACGTAACACCAAAGTAATTTCTCATGGTATACAACAATGTCTCATTATCCTGTGCAATGACGCTGCTCCCTCCCATGGCCGGATGGACGCACGTCCCTGAAGTGGACCTGCTAGCCGATGTGGCAAGTGCGCTTGTCCTCTTAGGTGGCGGCGTACTGGTCTTTCGTTCGTTCCGGCAACGGTATCTGCTGTGGTGGATTTTCGGGTGGGCTAGCTACGTAATCTACCGGTCCAGCAGCGATCTCCTCGATTTGACACGCAGTCCGGCGGTTGCGCTGGCGATCTCCCAAAGCGCATTTATCGTAGCAGTTACGCTGTTTGCGGCAGCGGTGTTCCAGTACGTGAGACGGCTCCGGTTGATGATTCCAGTTGTCATTCTGGCGGGAATCACACTTGAACTGACCATCCTGCAATACTCCTACTGGCCCAGCAATCACGGCTTGATGCTGGCCGTCCAGATTCTCTATCGCGTGATTACCTTTGCCGCCGCCATACAACTGGCGAGATACAGCCTGGGGCGAGGCGAAGTTGGCCCGTGGCTGATGGCGCTGATGCTGTGCCTGATCCACATGGATACGGCAATCACGCAGGGTCATCCGCTAGAAACCGCGGACATGGTGGTGGACACGCTGCTGGGCCTGAGCCTGCTGATCATCGTGCTGGAGGAATCGAAGGCCAAGGCGCGACGGCTAGAGGTGCTGAACCGAATCACCGACGCAATTGCGAAGGCGCAAGAGTGCTCACCAATGGTGATGGCGGTCATGGTGGAGTTGAAGGATCTACTCGGTGCGAAAGCGGTGTGGTTCCGTTTGCTCGAAGGGGACGTGCTCAGATTGCAGCAGGCGGTAGGAGTGTCGGAGAAGTTTGCAGAAGAGCATCGCGATTCGGACACGAGATCCGGCCATGGAGCGGCCCTGGTCAAAGCGGGAAGCGCAATCATGCTTGATCGGGCGAACTCACTGCCGATGGTCCGCGACACGCTGATACGTGATGATCTGAATCACATCTTGCTGATTCCAGTTCGAGGAAAGACGGCGGTGATCGGAACGCTTTCGCTGGGGATGCGGAACGCGCGCGTCTACCAGCCCGAGGAAGTCCGGTTTCTGAACGCGGCGGCGAAGCAGTTGGGCATCGCCAACGAGAATTTACAACTGGTACAGCGTATTTCCGTTTCCCAGAAACGGTGGGCGAACACCTTCGATGCAATGCCGGAGCTGATCCTGGTGCATGACCAGGAATTTCGAATCAGGCAGGTGAATCGTGCGTTGCTGGTGAGGTTAGGCTGGGAACATGAGCCAGAAAAACTGGTGGGACAACTTGCCGCAGAGGCACTGCGCAAGCCGGGCGCGAATTGGAAGAATTGTCCGTACTGCGAAAGCCACGAGGCAGATGTAGAGGCGCCGGACCCGGTCATTGATGGATATTCGATCGTTTCCACGTCGTCGTCTAGTGAAGAGGGCGAGGGGAACGCTTCGACCATCCACATCATCCGAGATATGGCGGAGCGGCGCGCCGCGGAAGAACGCTATCGAACGCTATTCGAACAGGTCCGGGAAGGCGTATTCGTTTCTACTCCACAAGGACGCATCCTTGAGTGCAACGATGCATTTGTGAGAATTCTCGGATACGAAAGCCGGCAGGAAGTGTTGGAGCAGGCACGAGCGCAGGAATTTTATCTTAACACGATGGACCGTCGCATGTTTCTGGAAGAGATGGAAGAAAACGGGTTCGTCAAGAACTTCGAGTTCGAGATGAAGCGGCGCGATGGGACCGTGGTTACGGTACTGGAGAACAGTTACGGTCGCCGGGATAAAGCAGGAGCGATCGAGCGCTTCAATGGAGTGCTGCTGGATATTTCGGAAAAGAAAAAGATTGAAGATGAAATTCGCAGGCGCAACCGTGAACTAGAAGCGCTGAATACGATCGCAGTGCTGGCCAACCAGTCGTTCGACATGGATGAGATCACGAATATGGCGATGCGCCAGATGGTTGATCTGTTCCGTGCCGATACAGCGGCCGTGTACCTGTTGGACAAAGACGCCAAGCTTCTGAAACGAGTCGCGAATTATGGGCAGCGCGGCAGCATGCTCGATGCGCGCGAGTTCCCGCTTCCAGATGAGTTGCTGGGAACGCTGGAAAAACAAAAAATCGAATTGATCACGCGCCAAGACATGTCGATGTTTCCGCTGGAAATAACGGAGCGCCTTCTGGCGGAAGGGATACGAGAATGGATTTGGGCGCTGATGTGGACGAACGAAAAGCTGATCGGGATTATTGGCGTAAGCAGCCGTAAAGAAGGTCATTTCACAGACCTCGATCAAAAATTGATGATCACGATAGGCCGGCAACTCGCGAACAGCCTGGATAAAGTGAGGCTTTATGACGAGACAATGCGCGCCTACGAGGATTTACGCAAGACCCAGGAACAACTTCTACAGAGCGAAAAGATGTCGGCAGTCGGCCAGCTGATTTCAGGCGTTGCCCACGAGTTGAATAATCCTTTGACGGCGATTCTCGGCTACGCACAGCTGCTCGAGTCCGATCAATTGAGCGATCGCGCTCGAGACTACGTGAGCAAGCTGTTCAAGCAAGCGCAGCGAACCCACCGGGTAGTGCAGAATTTGCTTTCGTTCGCGCGACAACGAAAAGCCGCGAAGATGCCGTGCGATTTGCGACGCGTGGTGGAGGACACACTGGCGCTGCGCGACTATGACATGTCGTTGCACAACATCAGCGTCGTAAAGGAGTTCCCTGAACACCTACCGCCAGTCGTGGCAGATCCTCACCAGGTCGAGCAAGTGTTTCTGAATGTCATCAACAATGCAGTGGACGCGATGCTCGAAAACGCGAAGAGCGGATTGTTGCATGTGCGCATATGGACGGACGGCGGGTACGTTTCTGCGGAGTTCCACGATACCGGGCCGGGCATCCGCGAGTTGAACCGGATTTTCGATCCTTTTTATACGACCAAGAGCCTGGGCAAGGGGACGGGACTAGGGCTGAGTATCTGCTACGGTATCGTGAAGGAGCACGGCGGCGACATCAGAGCGCACAACCACGCGCAGGGTGGGGCAGTGATTCGCATTCTGCTTCCGATCGCAGCGGAGGAAGAGGGAGTTCTGCTGCGCGATGCGGGTGGACAGAGGGTGATTCCGTTACAAGGGCGCGTTCTGATCGTGGATGACGAGGAGGCGGTGCTGGAGTTCGAGCGAGATGTTCTTGCCGGCGCCGGAGCAGAGGTGAGCACGGCAACTCGGGGTGAGGACGCCATTCGCCAACTGCAGAGAGGGAAGTTCGATGCCATCCTGGTAGACAGTTGGATTCCGGGAGGGTGCAGCGGAGTGGACATTTATCGCTGGGTAGCTACGAATCAACCCGGGATGGAGAAGCGAGTGGTACTCACGCTGTCGAACATGACAGATGCTGAAGTCAAGTCTTTTGTTGAAGAGAACGGGGTTGCAACGATAACCAAGCCCTTCGAAGTTTCAGACCTGATCGCGATCGCCCGGAGCGCGATGCAGAAAACACAATCTACTGTAGCCGTGCCTTAAGCCGAAGTGGCTACCCGTAAGGACATAGTTGGCATCCCAGTGCCAACATTGGGAATAGTAGCCCCCACTTTCAAATTCCGCTCTCAAGCGTCTACAAACCGGTGGAGATGCCTGAGTAGCTGCTGAATTGGTGCAATCGCCGCCAACTCTGTGGCCGATCACGGGATGCTCAGAGGGGAGAAAAAGATAGGAAAGCTTGAAGAGACTGCTGTTTCCCGCCCTGAAGTGAGGAGTGTGGGGACGATCTTCGAGGTACATTCCGAGCGGAACAGGAGATAGTCGGGTTTTCATCCTGAGGAACTTAGAAATGGCTCAGCAAATGCTTTAGAGAATAGCGAACGGAACGCTACTTCAGGCAGAAGCGACAAAATCAAAGCATATAAATGCTGAGGGATGAATGGCGATCAATATTCTGGATGGAAAACTTACAGGGTTCGTCACTGAAGTACCAGCAATCGTAATCAAGCAGCGGAGGGATTTTCGTTCGATCTACGAGACGCACCGGCACCGCGTCTACAGCCTGGCGTTCTACGCAACTGACAATGAGATGACGGCCGAAGAGATCTGTGGTCGAGTCTTCTGCCGAGCTTTCGCGACAAAACGAGAAGCAACGGCTGAGACGATCGACGCCGAGCTAGTCACGGTGTTACGGGAAACGAGTCCGGTCGGAAATCTTACGCTTGATAACCAGCAGGTGTGCGAGGAACGCTCTACGGTTCGCGAAAATGTGAAGAGAGTGGCATTGGAACGGGCAGTGGTCAGCCTGCCGCTCACCGAGAGATTGGTTTTCCTGCTGCACGATGTGGAAGGTTACTCACATGAGCGTACAGCTCAAACGCTCGGTATCAGGGCGGACGAATCGGTGTTCGGATTACATCAAGCGCGAATCGCGATCCGGCAAGCGATTTCGAAAAAAGTTTAGGTTTTAGCTCGTCTCTCCTGAATTGCCCCTCGCCACGAGGGGCTTTTTTTTGTCTCCGACGATTGGGCGAAATCGTGACTCACTTCCATAGCACGCGTATACTCTGCTGTCCGGAGGAGAGCAGGATGAAGGTGAAGACGACTGTCATTGGTATCTTTCTATTGCTTCTGACCATAGGGGTGCAGGCGAAGAACGTGGGAAATACAGGTAGTGCGGATTTCGAAAAAGCTGCCGAGCAATTTATGAAGGGGTCGCTGGTGATCTCGCCGGTCAATGCATCGCAGGCGGGATTTCACACGTACACCGATCCGAAGACGGGGAAGAAGGTGGAGCTGGACGCGCTGCTGGACGACCTGGGCCCGTCGGGGATAGCAGAACAAAGAAAGTTCTACAGTGACTGGCAGCAACGTTTCCGGAAGTTTGATCGTGCTTCGTTGACGAAAGAGGACAACGCTGACTGGCAACTGATCGACGATCAGATTGCGTACAGTCTGCTGGAACTAGATCGAATCCAGAGCTACAAACACAATCCGACCGGGTACGTGGAGTTCGTCGGGAATGCACTGTTTCTTCCGATGAGCCAGAACTACGCGACGGCGGACGTGCGCATGGGCCACGTGCTGGCGCGAATCGGAGAAATTCCACGCGCAATGCAGCAAGCGAAGCAGGTGCTGGTGGATAGCGATCCGATCTACACGAGCACGGCGCTGGATGAGAACGAAGGCAACATCGACTTGATCGAGCACACGGTGAAGGAACAGATTCCCGCAGGCTCGGCGTTGGAAAAGCAGTACGCGCAAGTGGCACCACCGGCGATCCAGGCACTCAAGGACTTCTCTGCGTGGCTGCAGAACGATCTGGCAAAGCGCCCGACATCGCGGACGTGGCGGCTGGGCAAAGAATTTTACGATGCCAAGTTCAAGCTGGTGATGGAAACACCGGTGACGCCGGAGGAGATCTTGCAGAAGGCTGAGCAGCAGATGACAGAAGTACGCGCGGAAATGCTGACTCTGGCCGAGCCGATGCACAAGCAGATGTATCCGGATCACACGGACCATAGTGATCTTCCGGCGCAACAGCGGCAGAACCTGATCATCAGCGAAGTGCTGACGAAAATTTCTGACGATCACGTGCAGCGCGATGAACTGATGGATCACATCAAGGGCGACTTGGCAGGAATTATCCAGTTCATTAAGGAGAAGCAGATCGTCGGCCTGAGCGATCGCGACAACCTGAAGGTGATTGCCACGCCGTTATTTCTGCGCGGTATCTATTCGGTAGCGGGATTCCATAACCCGCCGCCATTGGAGCCTACGGCCGAGGCGCAGTACTGGGTAACGCCGATCGCGAAGAGCGCAACGGATAAGGCTGCAGAATCGAAACTGCGCGAGTACAACAACTACGCATTGAAGTGGTTGACGATCCACGAAGCGCTGCCGGGGCACTACGTTCAATTTGAACACGCCGATAACGTGCAGCCAGAGACGAGGAGATTACTGCGAGCTCTCTTCGGCAACGGCGCGTATATCGAAGGATGGGCGGAATACATCGCGCAAGTCATGATGGATGAGGGATATCTAAATGGAGATCCGAAATTCAGATTGGTGATGCGGAAGATACGGCTGCGCGTGCTGTCGAATACCATTCTCGATGTCCGTATGCAAACCATGAATATGACGGATGCGGAGGCAATGGCCCTGATGATGAATCAGGCTTTCCAGACGCAAGCGGAAGCGGATGGAAAATTGAGACGGGCGAAGTTGAGCTCAGTGCAGTTGCCAACGTACTTTGTCGGGATCGAGGATTGGTTCCAGCTGCGGAAGGACTACCAGGCAAAAATGGGGTCGAAGTTCAACCTGGAGGAGTTCCACAATAAGGCACTGGACGAAGGTCCGCTGCCGATCATGCTGCTGCGGGGAATCATCATGCCGCAGTGATGGAAGAGGAAGTCGAGTAAAGGAAGGGCGGCCCCAGAGGCCGTCCTTTTTTTGTGTTTCGGCTCACATCCGCATGTACCAAACATAGGCAGATGTGGGGCATCACCTGAAGTTATCTGCCATTCTCGGTGCCTTGGTTCGCGGTGCCATCCGAGGGAGCCTTCGGGTTGATCCTCCCTTTATTGGCTGCAGTGCCGCCGGTTGGATGCACGCCACCGTAGTCGCGCGTGTGGGGAATGGTTGGAGCCGTACCGGGAAATGCGTCGGGATCCGGATCAGGTTCAGGGCCGGGCGTCGGATCGGTGCCAGGAGCTTCGGGATCGGCACCTTGTCTTCCTCCGGGATTCGGGTTGTCAGTCACTGGGTTCGTGCCCGGAACATTCGGTGTCTGGTGCATGAAGAACTTATGCATGCATATTTGGATGCGCGAAGGTGAGTTCAAGCGGGCATTTGTGAGGACAAGAAAAGAGCTGGCGACCCGAGGGCTCACTGCAGCAGGGCTGAAACCACAATCGCCAGGAGAGCGGAATCGGGAAGATCGCGGCGCAAGGCGAGGAGGATCTTGCGGGAGGCAATGTGCGGACGAAGATAGACGCCGACTTGGTTTGTTCCTGTGGAAACTATCGAAGGCTTCGTCGGCAGCAGGCCGCCACCGGCAACAGTGTATCGACGGTCATCAGCCACAAAGGCGTAAGACCAGGCAGGGAACTTGCGAAGCACGGAGAGTTCGCCGATGACCCGCTCGGCGGTGCGTATGACGATGGTGGAATCGGTGGTTCCGCCGACTTTGCCCGCCCACTCGGAGGCGAATGCGCCCGCACGCTGAATGTACATTTCGTAGGTTTTGCCGCGCAGTTCGAGATCGACCCGAACACGCGACTGAGATCGGTAGGATCCCAGGCGATTGCGCTGTTCATCTTCGAGGAGGAACTCAGCCGTTGTCCACGAAGCGGTAGGGACGATGCGGTACAGTGCAAAATCGCTGCGGTGCAATTGTCGGCTACGAAATCGAGACCAATCCTTCTCTGGGCTGGCGAGATCGTTGCGTTCGGAGCGCGCCTGAACGGCGACAAGGCCAAAGATGAAGGCCACACCTGCGAGAAGGAACATTCCAATCAACCACAGACCGGATTGAACAATGATGATCATTCCCATGGTTGAATGGCGATTTACTTCTTTGCTGCTTGTTTAGCCGCGGCCATCTCGTCGCGCTTGATTCGGGCCCATGCGGGTTTGTTGATCTGCCGCCCGCGGCCAATGGCGAGAGCGTCCTCAGGAACATCGTCGGTGACGCATGAGGCTGCGCCAACATACGAGCCCTTGCCGAGCTTCACGGGGGCGACGAGAGTGGAATCGCTGCCGACGAAGACACCATCTTCGATCACCGTCTGGTGCTTGTGAACGCCGTCGTAATTGCAAGTGATGGTGCCGGCACCGATATTTACTTTTTCGCCGATTACGGAATCGCCAAGATAGGTGAGGTGGTTGGCCTTGGAGCCGCGGCCAAGCTTTGTCTTTTTGAGTTCGACGAAGTTGCCGACGTGCGCTCCGGCGGAGACTTCGTTGCCTGGTCGTAAATGCGAGAAGGGGCCGAGGCTAACTTTTTCGTCGATGCGGGAGTGCTCAAGAACGCAGTAGGGCTGCACGACGGTTCCATTGCCGATTTCGCAATCGATGATCACTGTGCCGGATTGAATGCGGCAGTCCGCGCCGATGCGCGATCGCCCGAGGATCTGCACAAAGGGGTCGACGATGGTGTCGGGCTCAATGATGACGTCGGAGTCGATGATGCAGGTTTCAGGATGATAGATGGTCACACCGGCATCCATGAGCTCGGCAGTCTTAGCGGCGCGTACGCGAGCGTCGAGACGAGCTAGTTCAGCACGGGTGTTGATGCCTAGGGTTTCCGCGATTGCGCCTTCCTTTAGCGCGAGCACACGTTGCCTGGACTTGACGAGGAGCTCGGCCATGTCGGTGAGGTAATACTCGCCGTGTGCATTGGCGGTGCTGAGCTTGCGAATGTTGGCGAAGAGCGGCTTAGTGGCGAACGCGTAGATGCCGACGTTGATTTCTGAAATCTTGTCTTGCCCAGACTTTAGCGACTTTTGTTCGACAATGGCCAGAACTTCATTGGTGCTCTTGCCGTTCTTCTTGCGGCGGAGGATACGGCCGTAGCCGTGGGGATTTTCGGGCTCGGCGGTGAGCAGCGTCATGGCGGAATTCTGGGTGAGGTGAAAATCGCGGAGGCGCTCGATGACTTCGGGTCGGATGAGCGGCGTATCTCCGGAGAGGACGAGAACGTGATCGTACTTGGAGAGCGAGTCCTCGCCGACCATGATGGCGTGTCCGGTGCCGCGCTGCTCTTTCTGAACGATAAAGCTGCAGCCGGAGTCGGCCATCGATTCACGAACGCGCTCGGCCTCGAAGCCGATGATGGCGTAGACGTCTTGGACAGGAACGATCCTGGCGGCAGTCTCAATGACCCAGCGCAAGAGCGGTTTGCCGCCGATTGCGTGGAGCACCTTGGGATGCTTTGATTTGAGGCGCGTGCCTTTTCCAGCGGCCATGATGGCGATGGCGATGCGGGGCTGCGTGGTGAGTTTAGAGGTATGTGTAGGCATCGGAAAGATATTACAGGGCTGCGGGAGCGAGACAAAGTTGATTGAGTCATTGGGTGATTGGGTCATCGACACCCAGGTCCGGAAGGTTGGTGGTAAGGATAGGTGTCCCTCACTGCGTTCGGGATGACAGATCCTCGCTGCGCTCGGATACGGAAGAGAGGTGTGGATAGGCGGGTTCGCCTGTCCCACACAAGCAAGACACGCGGGCGAGGGCGTCCGCGCCATTTCTCATCCAATCATGAGTGGTGGACTGGGGTGGCGGTGCGGTTGGCGACGAGGCTGAGGAGTTCTTGAGCGACGCGGTCAGTGTTGTGGCGTGCAACGCCGCGATCTTCGATGAGGTAGTCGCCGAGAATGGGGCGGACGCCCATCTCTTCGATGGTCTCGGTATTCACAACGATCTGTGACGCGCCTTCCAGTGCATATTTCGCTTTCATCTCGGCTGAGGCGGGCGTCTCGTTCAGCAGGGCGGCGTCGAAGATTTCGATTCCTGCGTGCTCGTAAATAGCTTTGATATGGTCGGCGGCGGAAAGACCGAGACTCTCGTTTGCCTGCGTCATCAGGTTGCAAACGTAGACCTTCATCGCCGACGAAGATGCGATTGCTTCCGGGATGGCGTGCACGAGAACGTTGGGAATGAGGCTGGTGAAGAGAGATCCAGGGCCGATGGTGATGAGGTCAGCGTGGGCGATGGCATCCAGCGTTTGCGGCAGAGGATGAACATCGGGCGGAATCATCTCCAGCCGCATGATGCGATGCTTGCTGGCAGTGATTTTAGTTTCGCCGCGGACCGAGGAGCCATCGTCCATGTGGCCGACGAGTTCAACGTTCGCAGTGGTGGAGGGATAGATGCGACCGCGCGTGGTGAGAATCTCGGAGGAAATCCGCACCGCTTCAGCGAAGTCGCTGGTAAGCGCAGTGAGAGCCGTCAGGAAGAGATTGCCGAAACTGTGGCCCTCGAGCGCGGACGTCTCGGGGAAGCGATAACGGAAGAGGTGAGACATCAGCAACTCGTCCTCAGAAAGAGCGACGATGCAGTTGCGAATATCGCCAGGGGGGAGGATTCCGAACTCCTTACGGAGCTTGCCGCTGGAGCCGCCGTCGTCGGTGACGGTGACGATAGCGGTGAGGTCGGATACGGCTGCGCTCGCAGGGTGCGCTTCCGGCTCGTGCGTTGCGGTGCGCACGTAACGCTTAAGTCCCTTAAGAAGAGTAGAGAGACCGGTGCCGCCACCGATCGCGACAACTCGCAACGGGCGCGCGGCACGCGACTTTCCCGTCAACTTGGTACTGGAAGTCATGCTGGCGTCTAAAAGTCGTCCGGCTTCCCATAGGTAGAGGCTTCTGGCGCGCCGGGCTCCGGATAGAGCAGCTCGGTAAAGCGCGGATCGTCCGCCATGGGATTAAAGTCGCTGTCGCTGCGCGCCTGGAAACGGTTTGCCGGGTTTTGCCGAATGGCTTCCGCCAAGCGCCTCAGCGCATCTTCGGAGTGGCCCGTTAGACAATCGAGCACGGCGAGGCCGTACCAGATGTAGTCTGCCTGGGCGTTCGTCTTGACGAGCTTTTCCAGGTGCTCACGAGCGGTGACGTAGTCACCGACGTTCATCAGCGAAATGGCGTAATCGTAGTGCTCTTCGGGAGTTTTGAAGGCGACGGTGGTACGCGCAAGATGCTGATTGCAGGCGTTCAAGTGGACCGAGGCGCGATCGGAAAGCTCACGAATGCCGCTTTCGATGACCTTCTGGAACAGGGCCTTGGCTTTGTCGAACTTTCGCTCCTGGAGGGCACGCAATCCACCCTCATAATTCTGCACGGCTTGTGAGAATTGAGGGGTTTGCGCAGGAGAATTGCTCTTAGGTGCTGCTTTGGTCATTTGTAACGTTTTTCCAGAACCAGGCTTAGCCATGTTTATTTTCTTAGGTTTAGCAGCTGATTGTTTAGGTTTAGCTAGCAGTTTTCGTTTCATGTAGTTGATGCCCAAACCAACCGCATTGAACGGTGCACGCGATCAGCCCTGTGGAAAACTGAATTGCGAGCACGTTACACGCGTTCGAGATGAGCGTCAACTGGGAGGGATCAGAACTGGCCGGGCAGTTGCGAAGCAGATGATCCTGCCTACACTGTGCGGTTGCTTCATTTACAGATCTGGCGACGCGAACGTGCGCCAGCTAGTTTTGTCCCCAAGTCTTAAAGCAAAGCACCCAAAGGGTGCAAAAAACCTAGTTCATTCCGGCTGCGGATTCGAGGTCGATTTTGTCCCACTCGCCGCTGATGATGCCGGATCTGATTTGCGCCAGCGTCTTGCCCTTCTTATTTTCGCTGTACGCGTAATAAAGCTCTTTCAAACAAACCGCACAATGTGCCGCGTGCGTGCTTTCATAGCAGGTCCTCAGACTTTTGTGTCCGGAGTGATCGCAGTAGCAGTAGCAGGGCAACTGATAAATGATCTTGGATACTTTAGGAGCCAGTTCGTAGGCATGCGCCTGGTAGGCGTGCTCGAAAGACGGTCCCCAGAGTTGATCCTTCGACAGAATTGGCGGCAATTTCTCGGACGCCGACGGGGCAGCCTGGTGATAAGCCGGAACGGCGAGGCTGTCCGACTGAGCAAACAAAGTTGCCACTAGCGCGAGGGCAAATAATGCTCCGAAGAAAGGCTTCATCCCGCAAGTCCCCTGTCACTTTTATTCTACTCTGAAAACGCGCTGCGTGCCTGCGCGCAGCCCCAGGGCAGCTCAGATTGAAGCGCGAAGTTCGTGATAGCGTAAATGTCGTCAGGCGACGTCATTAGGCAACTCTGTCAGGCAATGACGTTGGTTTAGAATTGATGCTGAATGCAGGAATTGCCAAAGGTCACTGAGTTGGTCCCGCCTAAGCCGCCTTCCACTCCGGGTATTTCGGTCTGGGTGCGGGATCTGGCGATCTCTCTCCTCGTTTCCGCTTTCATCATCATCTTCCTTTATCAACCGGTGAAGGTTGAAGGCACCAGCATGGAGCCGGAACTCAACGATCAGGAACGAATCTTCATCAACAAATTCGTCTACCGGTTGGGTGACGTGGAGCGCGGCGACATTGTGGTGTTCCACTATCCGCGCGATCCTTCGAAAAGCTACATCAAGCGCGTGATCGCGCTGCCGGGCGATACGGTGCGAATCGCTTCGGGCCACGTCTATGTCAACGATCGGTTGATGAGCGAAACGTATGTGCCTGCCCGATATGCGGATCAGAGCTACTATCCGGAGATGACCGTTCCTCCGCACTCTTTTTTTCTGATGGGCGATCATCGCAGCAGCTCGAACGACAGCCGGGATTTCGGCCCGGTGGACCAACGGTTCATCTACGGGAAAGCGGTGTTCGGGTACTGGCCCATGGATAAGCTGGGCAAATTAAGGTAAGTTCCTTCCGAATATTTCTCAGTGCATGGAGAGATCCGTATGCGATGGATGAGGCTGACGTGTGTGTTGTTCCTGATGGCGGGAGCGGCGCTTGCACAACGGCCGGAAGACGCGCTGATTCAGGCAGACCGTGAGTTCGCGAAGCAAACTGCGGCGCATCGACTGGATGGCTGGATGACGGTATTCACGAATAAGAGCGTACTGTTCTCGGAGAATCCAATGCTGGGCGCGGATGCGATTCGTGCGGCGTACCAAAAACTGTTTAACGATCCCGACTTCCGCTTGGATTGGCAGCCCACGAAGGCAGAAGTGTTTCCGTCCGGAAATATGGGGTACACCGTGGGGCGATACCGAGGCGTGTTCAAGAATCCGAAAGGCGAGATTGTTCGTCAGAGCGGAACTTATCTGACAGTGTGGCGGAAGGATAAGGATGGAGGCTGGAAAGTAGCGGCGGATGGAGGAGAGGCGGATCCGGTGAAGAAGTAGTCTGGTCCCATGGTAGCTCCGCACCAGTGGGCACCCGACATGAGCTGTTGAAAACCTGGTGGGAATTCGCTCTGACTGCGAAGAAAAGGGCTGCGATCCTCTGGTCCATCGAGCAATCGCCTGATAGAATTTATAAAATCCACCCTTCGGAGTAACGATGCAAGCTATCCTTGCGCTGGAAGACGGCAGAATCTTCCGCGGCAAAGGTTACGGCGCCAAAGGCGAATGCTACGGCGAAGTCGTTTTTAATACTTCCATCACCGGCTACCAGGAAATCTTCACCGATCCCTCCTACGCTGGGCAAATTGTAGTTCTTACCAATCCCCAGATCGGCAACTACGGTACGAATCCCGAAGATAATGAAGCTAATCGACCATACATCGAAGGCTTGATTGTGCGCGAGTTTTCGCGAGTGAGTTCCAACTGGCGCTCGCAGCAAGTCGCCGAGGAGTATCTGGAGCGCTTCAATATTCCGGTGCTGGCTGATATTGATACGCGCGCGCTAGTGCGTCATCTGCGCGATCGCGGCGTGATGCGTGGCGTGGTTTCAACGATCGAGACCGATGCGGAGAAGTTGGTCGAAAAGGCGCGGTCGATTCCGAAGATGGATGGCACTGATCTGGCGAAGGTCGTCTCAACCAAACAACGCTACATATGGGAAGTAGGCGAGCGCTCGCATGAACCGACGGAAGTGGTCGGCGTGAAAGACGCGCCACCCGAGCATCATGTGGTTGCGTATGACTTCGGGATCAAGCAGAACATTCTGCGGAAGCTGGTTGCCGAGCGATGTCGCGTGACGGTGGTTCCAGCGCAGACTCCGGCGGAAGATGTCCTGGAGATGAAACCGGATGGCGTGTTCTTGTCGAATGGTCCGGGCGATCCGGAGCCATGCACGTACGCGGTAAACAACATTCGCGGACTGATGGGGCGCGTGCCGGTGTTCGGTATCTGCCTGGGACATCAGCTGACAGGAATCGCGCTGGGCGGTAAGACCTACAAGCTGAAGTTCGGACATCACGGTGGGAATCATCCGGTGAAGCAGATGGCGAGCGGCAAGGTGGAGATCACCGCGCATAACCATAACTTCGCTGTTGATCCGGATTCGCTGCCGGCGAGTGATGTGGAATGTACGCACTTCGACTTGAACGATCAGACGCTGGAAGGCATGCGCCATCGCAGCTTGCCACTGTTCAGCGTGCAGTATCACCCGGAGGCGGCGCCGGGCCCGCACGACTCGCATTATCTCTTCAAGGATTTCGTGAAGATGATGGAGGAGTGGAAAAAGCAATAGTCAGTTGCTAGTTGTCAGAAGGAAAAGCTTTGAAGCGGCGCAGCTTTGGTTGCGCTGTAGGAACAGCGAAATAAACACAGATGCCACGTAGAAACGATATCTCGAAGATTCTCATCATCGGCTCCGGTCCTATTGTGATCGGGCAGTCGGCGGAATTTGATTACTCCGGCACGCAGGCCTGCAAGGCACTGAAGGCCGAGGGCTATGAAGTGGTGCTGGTGAACTCGAACCCGGCCACGATCATGACCGATCCGGAGTTTGCCGATCGCACGTACATCGAGCCGATCACCCGCACCTACATGGAAGAGATCATCCGCATTGAGTCGGAGATGTCGGGCGGCGGCGGATTCGCTTTGTTGCCAACTGTTGGCGGACAAACGGCTCTGAACATGGCCGTGGAGTTGGCGGATGGCGGTGTGCTGGAAAAGTACAACGTCCATTTGATCGGCGCACAACTCGACGCAATCAAGAAAGCCGAAGACCGGCTGCTGTTTAAAGATGCGATGACGCGCATTGGCCTCGACGTGCCGAAGTCGGCGCTGATCAATAACCTGAAGGATGGAATCGAGTTCAGCGCAAAGATTGGCTTTCCGGTGATTCTGCGGCCTTCGTTCACGCTTGGCGGAACTGGTGGCGGCATCGCTTACAACCGTGAAGAGTTGATGGAGTTGTTGGCGCGTGGACTAGATCTTTCACCGGTGCACGAAGTGTTGCTGGAAGAATCTGTTCTCGGGTGGAAGGAGTATGAGCTGGAGGTGGTGCGTGACATGAATGACAATGTCATCATCATCTGCTCGATCGAGAACTTCGATCCCATGGGCGTGCACACCGGTGATTCCATCACAGTCGCGCCGGCGCAGACGCTGACGGATCGCGAGTACCAGATGATGCGCGATGCATCGATCAAGGTAATCCGCGAGATCGGAGTGGAAACCGGCGGATCGAACATTCAGTATGGCGTGAATCCGGTGAACGGGCGCATGGTGGTGATCGAGATGAATCCGCGCGTGTCGCGCTCGTCGGCACTGGCGTCGAAGGCCACCGGGTTCCCGATCGCGAAGATTGCGGCGAAGCTGGCGGTGGGATACACGCTGGACGAGCTCACGAATGAGATCACGCGCAAGACGCCGGCGTGTTTTGAGCCGACGCTCGATTACGTCGTCGTAAAGATTCCGAAGTGGCAGTTTGAAAAATTTCCCGGAGCCGATGAAGGCCTGGGCCCGCAGATGAAGTCGGTGGGCGAGGCGATGGCGATTGGGCGCACTTTCAAAGAGGCGCTGCTGAAAGCGGTGCGCTCGCTGGAGACAGGGAAGCGGTTGAGTTCAGAAAAACTCGAGCCGAAGATCCTGGTGCAGAGGCTGGTGACACCGCATCCTGAGCGGCTCGCGTACATTCGCTACGCGCTACGCGAAGGCATGACGGTGAAGGAACTGGCGAAGATGACGTCGATCGATCCATGGTTCCTGTATCAGCTGAAAGAGATCAACGACATCTGGAATGACGTGGCGCAATATCCGATCGACGCGCCAGAAGAGAAGCTGCGCGAGGCAAAGCGCGCGGGGCTATCGGACGAGCGCCTGGCGGGAATCTGGGGAATCGATGGTCGCGAGGGCGGCACAAAGGTACGCGATCTTCGCAAGAAGCGCGGAGTGAGGCCGGTCTACAAGCACGTGGACACATGCGCGGCGGAGTTCGAAAGCTACACGCCCTATCTGTATTCGACGTACGAAGAAGAAGATGAGGCAGCGCCGACCAAGAACAAGAAAGTAATCATCCTGGGCAGCGGTCCAAATCGCATCGGGCAAGGAATTGAGTTCGACTATTGCTGCTGCCATGCTG
>CAWEAE010000004.1:0-281710 GCA_963807055.1 Terriglobia bacterium
ACCGCGTTCGCGTGGGCCAAGTCAAACGCACCCGTTGGCGTTAAACTCGCGTGGTCTCCTTGTCTTTCGGCTCGGACAGCGACACTCATCGTACTGATCTCCCGAGTTAGTTTGTGTGCCTCTCAGGACTCACGAAACTTGCAGAACGTGTCGCTCGAGCCGATCCGTCGTGCATGGACGAGGTACGATACAACGCAGGTTGCAGTTAAATTGACGGTCCGCAACGCCAGGGCGACAAACAGGCTAAGCCTCCGGTAGTGAAGAATTTTGGTAATGTACGCCTTCACCAGAAAGTTCTTCGACTGGCAAAACTACGAGATTCCAGCGCTAAATACTTTGGGATTGTCCGGACGAAGTTTTCCTGCAGTCGACGACTTTCGCGACGATGTTCTTTTTGCGTGTACAGGTGAGACTCAGGAACTTCGTCTGCCTGAGGCGAATACCGGCGTGCAATTCATGAAAACGCGATGCACTACACCGGAAGAGACGCGCCGCAAGACATCCCTATAGGCCACGGAATTGGACGGCGTGCGGCTTTAGATCGGCCCTTAGCGATACGTGCAGGCCAGCAACAGTATTCCAACCCGCATGTCAACCCGCGATGTGATCGTCCAAGGCGTACTTTGAGGTACTTGGCAGTCCCCGGTAGTCTTGTAAGTTGTTAGTAATGCTAGATAGGGGCGTTTTGACACGGTAGAGGTCAGGAGTTCGAGTCTCCTCGTGCCTACCATTATTTTCTAAGACTTGCGCGGAAGTCGTAGATTCTCTCGCCTGTAAAACATCGCCTGTATCGCTAATTTACGTCCTGAGACCGTCCTGCTTTCATGGCCCGTCATAGCAGCATCCTCCATGGCCATCATCGTGGCGAAGCTATACCCGCAGACCCATGGTGCCGACTGCTTTCGTTCCACCCAACCCTTCTTAAGCTGCGGCAATGGACTCAGGCGTCAGGCGATACTGTAGGAATGTGTGGCCGTCCCGAGTGATCAGGACCTGCAAGCCGCTTCTCGTTATCAATTCTTCTCTCTCGAGAAACTCGAGCCAACTGCCGAAGTTGGAGCCCTCGTACAGCTCCGGGTAACGTCGAACGCCCCGCGTATAGAAAGGATACAGACGCTTAACAGGTACTCCTTTCTTTTCCGCCTTATCGATCAGCTGCAAAGCAGAGACTTGAGTGTTCCAGATGATCGCGTAGTCTCGATCAAACGCCTGCGCCACAGAAAAAGCCGCAAAGCTGTCCCTTTGATCCTCGACGTCGTGGTCAAGAGCGTCGTTCCCTATGATCTCGTAGCCCTGGTCAAATGCTCCGGCAGAAACGATTGGAAAATCCTTCGTTCCTTGCTCCACAACATCGTTCCTGACGATGCCGTTCCCCAGGCTCCGAATCGCAAATAATGCAACCCCCACCACTGCACCAATCAGTACAGTTATGACGATGATAATGTCCATCACGATTCACCTCCTCAAACAACGCCTTTAGATCGATCGGCAGGATTTGCGCGGACCCTAGTATCCGTTCTCAACGATGGCTTCGATGAGAGCGGCGAACACGAAATGTGAGAACAGGAAGAGCAACGCGGCTGTGGAGCAGAAAGGCGGAAGTCAGAGAACTCTGACAATTCCGAGCGAGTTTTGGCGTCGAATACGCCCACGGGAGACCCCCTCCCGACGGAACTACTTAAACTATATTCAGCGACCCCAGCGCAGATTGCTGTGACCGATCTCACTCTCCCCGCGCCAATCTGACCGATGCTCCGTAGGTCCGAACCGCATCTGCAGTACTATTTCGCCTGTACCGCGCCATCGGTAATCCAGCGATACCGCCATTCCGGCAAGCCATACTTACCCTCACCCAATCGTGCTAGCTTTGGCTTGTCTTTGCGCAACTCCAGCCAGATCGCCCGCTCCAGCGCCTCCCGCGTGGTGGTTGGAATCTCTTTCCGAATCTCATCGCGCAATTCTGCCGGACTCATGGGACGATTCGCTGCCGTAAGCAACGCGACGATCTTCTCCATGTAGTGACGTCGCTCAGGCGTGCGCGGAAGCGCGGCGTGCACATCGATCTTGGGCTCCGGCCTGACTTCAGGCGTGGCGACAGGGACAGGTCCAGACGCAACCGACGGCATGGTTAACAGTTCAAGCGCCGCTTCAAGATGTTGCCGAATCTGTTCACGGCGGTTCGATTCCTCATTAATCAGCTTTTGCAAAGTAGCAAGAGTCAACATGCATGCCATTGTGATTGGAGCTCCATGGCGGGCGGAAGGAGGATCTGCGCGAGCCTCATGCATGGCATTCCAAAGCGATACCAAGTACCAGATAAGGAAAGACTTAGTTCCTCCGGCCGAGCCGCCGCACCCCAGCCGTCACCCCTGTACTTCTTTTTCCCAAACACGCGGCGAATTTCTTGGCATAATGACTCCTGCTCTGGTGTACTTCGTGCGGCTTCGTTGGGACTGTGCCGGGAGTTCGCGTCCATTAAGCAGCTCTGATTTTGAATCGCGGTGTCCCCGTGAAGCACGAACACGCCTTCATGAAGTTTTTTTCTCGGATCTTCACGCCGACCAGGAACCGCCGGCTCAACGAGCTGGTAGGCTTTCTCCTGTTCGTCTCCGCGCTCCTCCTTTTCCTTGCACTTATCACCTATTCGCCGCTCGACTCGTCGTTTAACACCGCTGGCCTGCGTCTGCCTTCGCGCCCCGCACAGAATTGGATCGGGCCCGTAGGCGCCTATGGCAGCGACCTTGTATTCCAGCTGTTCGGTGTATCTGCATTCCTGATTCCGGTCTGTCTCGGATTTCTGGCACAACGCTGGTTCCGCTCTCGTGCCGTGACCTCGCCCCTGGCGAAAACCTTCGGATCGATTTCGCTTGTCCTGTTTTCTTCGGCGCTGCTGGCGCTTCTGCCCTGGCACTTCCGCTGGGCGCGTGCGATTCCGGCTGAAGGTCTGCTCGGCCGGATCAGCTCCGACGTTCTCGTGCATTATCTGAACCTCGCCGGCGCTTACATCGTCTCCATCGCGGCCATCGCCGTTGCCCTGTATCTCTGCACTGCTTTCTCGTTTACGTCGATCCAGGTGTGGTTCCCGGCGCGATTCTCCTTCTTGTACGCGGCTTGGGATCGCATTGAGGATTGGAAGCGCGCGCGCGAAAAGGCACAAGCCGCCAAGGAACTGGAAAAGCGTCGCGCGGCCAAGCCCATCGTCAATACGCAATTGGTGCAAAAGCGTCTGCAGGATCAGCCACCGATTCCGCCGATCGCGGTCACCTCAGCAGCTACTAAGAAGACTGGCATCGAGCGCATGCTGGAAGAAGATCGCGGTCCGCTGCCTCGCTCTGCCGCAGGACCGGCGCCGAACAGCAAGCCGGAAGAGATCGTGCCCGAAGTCACCAATCGCGCCGATGAAGATCTAAAGAACAAAACCACCATGCCCAAGATGCATGCTGGTTACAAGTTGCCTTCCAGCGCGTTGCTGAATCGTCCGGCCGAGCAATTCGCCGTGGACGAAGATGAACTGAAGAGCCTGGCTCGCGTACTCACGGAAAAATGCGCCGAGTTCGACGTGCGCGGTCAGATCACGCAGATCAATCCGGGCCCAGTTGTCACTACGTTTGAGATGAAGCCCGAGGCGGGCATCAAATACAGCCGTATTACCGGACTGTGCGATGACCTCTGCCTGGCGCTTCGCGCTGAGAGCATCCTGATCGAGCGCATGGCGGGCAAATCGACCGTCGGAATACAGGTTCCGAATCGTGAGCGCGAAACCATTTGGCTGCGCGAGATGGTCGAGTCCACGGAATTCAATGCGACCAAGTCGAAGCTCACGCTGGCGCTTGGCAAAGACATCAACGGCCGCATCAACGTCGCCGATCTGGCGACTATGCCTCATTTGTTGATCGCCGGTTCCACCGGATCTGGCAAGAGCGTGGCCATCAACGCCATGATTGCCTCGATCCTCTACAAGGCCACGCCCGACCAGGTTCGCATGATCATGGTGGATCCGAAGCGCGTGGAACTTGGCGTTTACGATGGCGTCCCGCACCTCTATACGCCGATCATCACCGAACCAAAACTGGCTGCCTACGCTCTTCGCAATGCAGTCCGCGAAATGGAACGCCGGTTGAAGCTGCTGGCCAGCCGCGGCGTGCGCAATATCGCGCAATACAATCACCTGTTCGAAGAAGAGAAGACGCCCAGCCTGTTCGGCGAAGAACAGCAGGAAGGGCCGATCCCTTACATTGTCATCATCATCGACGAGTTGGCCGACCTGATGATGCTCGATCAGTCGAACGTGGAAGAGTCGATCACGCGCCTGGCGCAGATGGCGCGCGCCGTCGGCATTCACATGATTCTGGCAACGCAGCGCCCATCGGTTGATGTGATCACCGGACTGATCAAAGCGAACTTCCCCGCGCGCATTTCTTTCCGTGTGGCTACGAAAGTCGATTCCCGAACCATCCTCGACGCGAACGGCTCAGAGGCTCTACTTGGACGCGGCGACATGTTGTATCTACCCTCAGGCTCTTCCCGACTGCATCGACTGCACGCGCCGTACACGACCGAAAAAGAAATCGCTGCGGTGGTCGAGTTCTGGAAGTCGCAGGGCGCAGCGCAGTATCAGCAAGCCTTCCTCGAAGCTCCGAAAGATGAAAATGGGCGCTCTGAAGGCAGCGACTTGGGCGACGAAGGTGACAATGACGAACTCTTCCAGGACGCAGTCAAACTGGTGCTCGAGTTCGGAAAAGCCTCTACTTCCCTGCTACAACGCAGACTACGAATCGGTTACGGACGCGCCGCTCATCTTATCGATCTAATGGAGCGCGATGGAATCGTCGGCCCTGCGGATGGTCCAAAGCCGCGCGAGATTCTCAAGCGTCCTGATTGGCTGAGCGAAGTAGAAGAGTCGATGCGGTAAAAAGCTGTCAGCTCTCAGCTATCAGCATTCAGGTTATGAAACCGGGTGCCCCACCCTCGATCCTTCTTTTGGATCGTGGGTGGGATCAGATGCACAATAAGTCCGGATACATGTCTGAGAAACCGAAGCCGACCTTCTTTCCCACGCCTGCCGCTTTTCGCGCGTGGCTCGAAAAGCATCACGCGAAATTCGACGAGCTTTACGTTGGCTTCTACAAGCGCGGCTCCGGCAAGCCCAGCATTACCTGGCCTGAGTCAGTCGACTGCGCTCTCTGCTTCGGATGGATCGATGGCGTTCGCAAGAGCCTTGGTGAAAGTAGCTACATGATCCGCTTTACGCCGCGCAAATCCACGAGCACTTGGAGCGCGATCAACATCCGGCAGGTGGAAATACTCACGAAAGACGGCCTGATGCACTCGGCAGGACTCGCAGCATTCGCGAAGCGTTCAGACAAGAAATCCGCAATCTACGCCTACGAACAGCGCCAAACGGCGCAACTCGACGCGCAATCCGAAAAGCAGTTTCGCGCGAACAAAGTGGCTTGGCAGTTCTTCCAATCAATGCCGCCGTGGTACCGCCGCACCGCGACCTACTGGGTGATCAGCGCCAAGCGTGAAGAGACGAAGCAGAAACGACTAGCGACCTTGATCGATGATTGTGCGCATCGGCGGTCGTTGAAGCAGTTGGATCGGGAGAGGTTGAAAGGCTAGTTCCTCAGTCGATCAGTCTCTCAGCAACCCAACTGTCCCGGCACCCAACTTAATCATTGATAGACTGACCGACTGAGAAACTTCCTATGCACTTCCTCACCGAACATCTCACCTTCAATACCAGGAAGCATCGAGAATACATTCACATCACGCCACAGGTCGAAGCGGCAGTCAAAAAGAGCGGCGTCAAGGAAGGCATGGTGCTGGTGTCGGCGATGCACATCACCGCCGGCGTATATGTGAACGACAACGAGTCAGGACTGATCGAGGACATCGACAAATGGCTGGAAGAACTCGCGCCGTTCCGTGAGGATTATCACCATCACGACACCGGTGAGACCAACGGCGACTCTCACTTGAAGGCGCTGCTCGTGCATCACCAGGTGATCCTGCCGATTACTGGCGGCAAGCTCGATCTCGGACCGTGGCAGCGCGTCTTCTACGCCGAGTTCGACGGGCAACGTCCAAAACGGCTGGTGATCAAGGTGATGGGCGAATAATCGCGTTCTGAAACGAAAAACCTATCGGATTCCGGCAGGGGGGAGAGTGTTCGACTCCCTTGTTGAAAACAAAGCAAGTATCCGTCGGACGGAAAACTTATCCCACGGATCGAGCTAGGATCGTCTGTCGGATATTCGCGGGATGATCCGTCGGATAAAACGCTGCCAGTCGATCGTTCTACGATCCTAGTTTTATTGTGACAGATTCAGTGGCACCTACTGGACACTTTCGCGAAGTTTATTTTCGCCGCGGAATGAAGGGGTTGCAGGCAATTCGGCGATTTTGGGGTATTGACAACAAAATCGGGCGGACAAGAATGCCCGCCCCACACAACCTTCTGCAAAACAAAAAGCCCAGGCTCTTCACCTGGGCTTTTTGATCACCTTCGATCCGAACGAAACTTCAGTTCAAAACGAAACTTACAGACTGCTCATGTTCGACAGGAACTCGCCGTTGCTCTTCGTCTTGCTCAGTTTGTCGATGAGCAATTCCATCGCTTCGGTCGGAGAGAGTGGGTTGAGCACCTTGCGGAGCACCCAGATACGAGCCAGGTCTTCGCGCGGGATCAACAGCTCTTCCTTACGAGTACCGGAGCGCTGAATATCGATCGCCGGGAACACGCGTTTATCGACCAGCTTGCGGTCGAGAATGATTTCCATGTTACCGGTGCCCTTGAACTCTTCGAAGATCACATCGTCCATACGCGATCCGGTATCGATCAGCGCCGTGGCGATGATGGTCAGCGATCCGCCTTCTTCGATGTTGCGCGCCGCGCCGAAGAACCGCTTCGGGCGCTGGAGCGCGTTGGAGTCCACGCCGCCGGAGAGCACTTTGCCCGAAGGCGGAACGATGGTGTTATACGCACGCGCCAGGCGCGTAATCGAATCTAGCAGGATGACCACGTCGCGCTTGTGTTCGACGAGGCGCTTGGCCTTTTCGATCACCATTTCGGCGACCTGAACGTGGCGGGCGGCGGGCTCGTCAAATGTGGACGAAATTACTTCGCCCTTCACCGAACGCTGCATGTCCGTCACTTCTTCCGGGCGCTCGTCAATGAGTAGCACGATGAGCACAACTTCCGGATGATTCGTAGTGATGGAGTTCGCCAGGTTCTGCAACAGCATGGTCTTGCCGGTACGCGGAGGGGCAACAATCAGGCCGCGCTGGCCTTTGCCCACGGGCGTCAGCAGATCCATGACGCGCGCGCTGGAATTTTCGCGCGTGACTTCCAGCTTCAGCCGTTCCTGCGGATAGAGCGGAGTCAGGTTGTCGAAGAGAATCTTATTGCGCGCTTCTTCGGGAGATTCGAAGTTAACGGCTTCAATCTTTACCAGCGCGAAGTATTTTTCGCCCTCATGCGGAGGACGGACCTGGCCGCTGATGGTGTCGCCGGTTTTCAGATCGAATTTGCGGATCTGCGAGGGCGACACATAAATGTCGTCCGGACCCGGCAAGTAGTTGTAATCGGGAGAGCGCAGGAATCCATAGCCATCGGGCAGGATTTCCAATACGCCTTCCGCAAAAATGTGGCCCTCTTTTTCGCTCTGTGCTTGAAGGATCTTAAAAATAAGGTCTTGCTTGCGCAGACCGCTGGCTCCGGGGAGGTCCAGCGAACGAGCTATGCGGGTTAGCTCGGTTATGTTCTTTTCTTTCAGTTCTGCTATGGTCATGTTCACCTACGGGGAATTTGTTTCAAGGGGGGTCTTTTTAGACTGACTCTTGAAGCGCGCCATTGCGGGTAGGAGGCGCGCTTGGAAAGCGCTGATTAGGCAGCCCGCTTCTGCGCCTCGGGAGCTTCCTCGGGGATCCGCATTACGTCTTCACTTGGCGTAACTGCAATCTTCTCCAACACCTCGTTCATAGTTTGCTGGATACGGGTATTGGGACGATGGAATCGACGGGTAGCTTTGGAGGCTAGCTGGCAAAGCATATACCGGTTTCTCATGGTATGTAAAGCATCGAATACGAGATCAGAGCGCATGGTCTTCAAAATGTCTCCTTATATATCTGGTCATTTTGGGCGAAGTAGGCCTTACTGAATAGAACCCAAACCTGCCATAAAAGACGCGGTACGCCTCAAAACGACACTCTCACGCCGTGCATTGGATTGGAAAATGTCCCAGGGTATGCAGGTCGATCGACAAGAAATAGATGCCTGTGACCGATCTGAAGTTGCTAAATTTCGATTCTCAATGCTAACGGGTAAGTCTTTGCATTGCAATCAAATAGTTAAATCCTTCGCCATCGATGTCCGTTCCGGAAGCGGTTGCCGCACGCTCGCGAGCGCTCAAGAAATGATGCGACGAAGCTGCCAGTTTGCCATCAATAAGAAGATAGACTGCGCGCCTGGATGTTCTCTATCGTCCTCGGCAGGAGATGTTTATGGCAACAGCACCCAAGATTAACCAACCAGGCGAGCTTCCCAATGATTTCGAAGCGCCGTCGAGTCTGCGGCGAGTAGTACGGACCCAACTCCTGCGCCGGCGCGAGCAGCTGCAAAAAACTCGCCCTGATCTCCACACCACGCAACTGGTCCACTTACTAAAGGAAGTGGATGCAGCCCTGGAGCGGATTGAAGAGGGCAGCTTTGGCGTATGTGAACACTGCCACGATGCCGTCGAAGACCAGCGGTTGATTACCGATCCTCTGGTACGTTTCTGCCTCGACTGCCTCCCTCCCGAACAACAGCGACTGCTCGAGCGCGATCTCGAATTGGCGGCACAAATCCAAGCCCGGTTGCTTCCGAAACGCGACATGCGCGTGGATGGCTGGAACGTGGCGTATCACTACCGCCCGTTCGGGATTGTGAGCGGGGACTACTGCGACCTGATTCCCGGTCCGGACGAGACCCTGTACTTCCTGCTCGGCGATGTGTCTGGCAAGGGAGTAGCTTCGTCGATGCTGATGGCGAACCTGAGCGCTACCTTCCGGACCCTCGTTCCACTGGGAATGCCGTTGCCGCAGATGGTGGAACGCGCGAATCGAGTGTTTTCTGAGAGCACTCTACCGATGCAGTTCGCTACCCTCATCTCCGGGAAAGTGACGCCAGATGGCGCCCTTGAACTGGTGAATGCCGGACATAATCCAGCACTCGTTTTCGCAGGAGATTCCGTGCAGGTAGTTGAGTCTTCGGCGATGCCGGTGGGAATGTTCGCCGATCAGGAATTCGTCTCGTCGAAATCAAGGTTGTCGAAGGGCGACGCCGTTTTGCTCTACACCGATGGCGTCTCCGAGGCGCTCAATCCCGAGAATCAGGAATACGGATTGGAGCGTCTCGCCGACCTGATTCTCAAGTGTCGCGAAGCAGCATCCTCGGAACTCCTAACCAGATGTATCGAGGATCTGACGCTTTTCCGCAATGGGACCCCCGCGTTTGACGATGAAACGCTAATGGTGATCCAGAGATTAGTCTGAATTCCCGGCACGGCTCGGCTGTGCCGGAACTCCCTTCACGCCACCCTGCGCCTGCCTATGATCAACCGGTAGATCGCGAGCAGAATGATGGCGCCGATCAGCGACATGATGAACCCGGCGCCTTGCCCTTCCTGGTAGAGGCCGACCGCGCGGCCAAGCCAGCCGCCCAGAAAAGCTCCGGCAATACCCAGCAGCATGGTAACGATGATCCCGCCTGGATCTTTGCCCGGCATGATCAACTTGGCCAGCGCTCCCACCACAAGACCAATGATCAAGACCCACAGAAAATGGAACATGCATTCCTCCAGCAGCTTTAGAGTCGATTGGGCCCGATGGACTAATGTGATGCGAATCGCGCTTTACTTAGCTGCACTCCCAACGGATATTCCCACGCCAGTGCTGAGCAGTAGGTCGTTGCTCTTCTTGCCGGGTAGCGGAAAACTGGTGTAGCGGTCGCTGAAGGTTACCTGCCAGCTGAGGCGCTTATAGACCTTGGTGGTCAGACCGGCGTCGAGCGCAGCATTGTATTGGGAGGAGTTCGTCAGATCCGGGTAGAAGAAGCCTCTCTGCTTGAAGTCGGTATTCGCGAAGAGGTGCTTGGTAAAAGTCTCGCCGATCTGCGCTGAAGGAAAGCTCTTGATTACGTTTCCGATATAGGCCTGACGAGTCCATGAAAGACCACCAAGAACATCCAGTGTTGTGTTCGGACGATTGATGACGTGAACGCCGAGACCGCCGCCGATAATCGAACCCAGATTGAGTCCCTGAAGTTGGTCATAGCTGAAGTCGCCACTGCCGTAAGCAAACAGGCGCTTCGTGAGATTGTGATCGTAGCGGGCTCCGGCGTTAATGGCGTCTGATGTGGTTGTGTTCAGAATCGCATCAGTCGCATACACCGATGTCAGATATAAAGTGATCTTGTCGTTGAGGGTGGTTCGAGCAATCGCCAATCCCGATGAAATGTTGGTCGTCTCGCTGTTGCCTCGGGCCAGTGCTAAGCCGAAGGTGAGGCCGCCGCTCCACTCCTCCATGAGTCCAGGATGCAGGGAATGCTCGTATGCCGTTTGCTCGTCTGCGCTCCGAAAAAACGTAACGTCGGCAGCGGCGATGCGCGTCTCGGGGGTGTTCGCGCCGGAAACAACAACTTCGCCATCGGTACGCTCGATGCTGTTCACGGTGAGAGTCTTCTGATTCGGACCGGGCACATAGATCGGCGTGTCGGACGTGAGTTTTGCAATCTTGTCCCATTTGACTGAGATTTCATCGGCGAAGTCGGTCTGAATCGTCACTTTGCCGGAATCTAGCTTAGTGATCTTGCCGGTGAACTTGTCGCCGCTCTTCAACTGAATCTGGTCGGCGAAGGCCAAACAACTGGCCAAAGAGAAGAAAATCACAACCCACTTGCATCTCATACCCGCAATCTGATGTGAGTTGAAGCGGAAAAGTTTTAAAAAACGGTTCCAAACATCATTTTCGCGTTGAATGATGCCCTCGGCGGGGATGGGGCAAATGCGTACTCCGTAACCGGAGGTTCCTTCATCTAATCATCCAAAGTAAAAAGCCAAAACGAGATGGAGCAAATCTGGAATGAAGAGCAGAAATGAACTTGGTGGGACCTTTGCTTTTCCTGGAAGCACCTTGACTGTCAACCGCATGGGCTATGGGGCGATGCAACTCGCGGGGCCGCACGTGTGGGGACCGCCGCGCGACAAGGAACAGGCGATCGCGGTGTTGCGCGAAGCTGTCGAATCAGGAGTGAATCATATCGACACGAGCGATTATTACGGCCCACACGTGACGAATCAGATCATCAAAGAGGCGCTTCATCCCTATCGAGAAGGGTTGGTCATCGTGACGAAGGTTGGCGCGCGCCGAGGTGACGACGCCTCCTGGATTCCTGCGCTTTCCCGGCAGGAACTTATCGACGCCGTCGAGGACAACCTTCGTAATCTCGGCCTCGACGCTCTCGACGTGGTCAATCTCCGCGTTGGGGGCATTTTTGCCCCGGAAGATGTATCGATCGGAACTCCACTCTCGGTACTTGCAGAACTGAGGAGCCAAGGAAAGATTCGAGAGTTAGGCTTGAGCAACGTTACTGCCGCACAACTAGCTGAGGCACAGAAAATCACTTCCATCGTTTGCGTACAGAACTTTTACAACGTGGCTCAGCGCGCTGACGATCTCTTCCTTGAGGATCTTGCCGCACGAGGGATCGCATACGTGCCTTTCTTCCCGCTCGGAGGGTTTACTCCCTTGCAATCGTCCGTGCTTGAGTCAACGGCGAAGTCTCTAGGAGTAACACCTATGCAGGTTGCACTCGCATGGTTGCTGCAGCGCAGCCCCAATGTGTTGCTGATTCCCGGGACGTCCAGTCTGCTGCATTTGCGCGAGAACCTTAAGGCGGCTGAACTCAAGCTCGCTGCCAACGTGACCGAGCAATTGGACTCGATTGGAACGGCCACGAAGGGCATCGCGGCCCATTGAGGAACACAGTAAGACGAACGTCACGCCCAGTAGGTGCGGTCCAATGTCCGGTACTGGATGGCCTCCGCGATGTGTTTCGCCTCGATGTGCGGAGCAGACTCGAGGTCGGCGATCGTACGCGACACCTTCAGAATGCGATCGTGCGCGCGTGCGCTCAGTCCCTGCTGCGTGATTGCCCGTTCCAGCAGCCGCTCGCAGTCGGTCGATAAATCGCAATAGGCGCGAATCTGGCGTGAGCTCATCTGCGCGTTGCTGTAGATCCGCTCTTTCGCTTGCGCAAAGCGGTTGAGCTGAATCTCGCGTGCCTTAACCACGCGATCGCGGATCTGTTCGGAACCTTCAGGTGAGGCGCCGCCACGGAGTTCCTTGTAATTCACCGCCGGCACGTCGATGTGGATGTCGATACGGTCGAGCAGCGGTCCGGAGATTTTCGCCATGTAGCGCTGAATCATCGCGGGTGTGCAATGGCATTCCCGCGAGCGATCGTTGGAATAACCACAGGGGCAGGGATTCATGGCGGCAGCAAGCATGAAGCGCGCCGGAAACGTCAGCGACATCGCCGCCCGCGCAATGCATACGGTCCCATCTTCAATTCGTTCGGCCTATTTATATCCGGTTCTATAGATTCAGGAACGACGCTTAACTGAACGCCGGCAATCACGTAGTCAGCAACTAGAAATTTCGGTGCCAATCCATTCAGGACTCTGCGCTTCGCCTCTCTACCCAAGTATGACCACGCCTTGAATGGCTCGAAAAGGGCACTGAGTTCCACTGGGCTGTATCCGGGACGTGGGATTGCTTGTGTCATCATCCGTTCCGTCTCGCGGATCTCAGCGCGAAGCTTTGCCAGTCGTTCCTTTACCTCTCCCGCTCTGGCGGTTCCGTCCTCGATGCTATCGAGTAGACGGTCCTGCTTAGCGTGCAGGTCCTGATATCTCGCCACGAGAGCCTTCGGGCGTCCAAGCTCATCAAGTTCCAGCTGCGGACTCTTAGACATCAACTCTTTGCAGTGCAGATCGAAGATGCGTTCCAACTGTGCCGGATCCGTGAGAGTACGAGAGAGCAGATCATCCAGCTGAGATTCCAATCGGTCACGATTCATGTACCCCGTGTGCTGGCACCGGTGATTGCCTTCGGCATCCTTCCGTTTCTTGTTCGAGCAGATGTAATAGAACCTGTCCCACTGGTTGCGAAACGTATGGATTCGGACGTTGCACTTGGAACACCAGAGGAAGCCGTTATAGACGAACTCGCCAATCTTCTGTCTCTGGCGGATATTCAGTTCTTGCTTCTTCGCGATGATTAGCTGAACGCGGGCGAAATCCTCGTCACTGATTAGGCCAGGATCAATCACCTTCCGCCGATACAATTCATCCTCGGTCCGAGCCACCTTGCGGCGATCTCGAGTGGTAGGGCGTTTTCCATGCCGACTCATGTCGCGCTTCTCGGTGAATGCTAGAACGCCGCAGTAAATTTCGTTCTGCAGGATGTTCTTGGCGGTGCCACGGCTGAGCCCCAAGTAATCGCTCAGAGTGTCGTAATTGTGTTCGCCAGCAAGAAACCGTCGAAATACTTCGCGCACCTTCTCCGCTTCTGGCTTGTACGAGAACTTGTAGGTCTTCGGATCGTAGGCGACGGCATACGGGAGCTGATGCTGCCCTGCTACCCAACGGCCTTGTCTCCTGAGTGCCTCCTTCCCTCCCATCAAACGCCGTCTGATTGCTCGCCATTCACGAGCCGCGAAGATGGCCTGTAGGGGGCCCATGAGTTCGCCTTCTTCGGAGCCGAGGTCGAGAGGACCACTGGGCAGGTACAAGATTTTGTCGGTCTCTTGGAATCGGGAAAGAATCCGCGCCCACTGATAGCCTTGAAGACGTGTTACGCGATCAAGCGCAGGTGCCACGACGCCATCGATATCGTCTCGTTCTAGATCCTCCTCCAGCAGGTGTTGAAATCTCGGATCATCCAGAACAGCGGTTCCGCTGACGTCAATCAGTTCTACGGTGTCGACGATTTCAAGGTTATATATCTGGGCGGTTCGTCGGTTGGCGGCATACTGCGCTGGAACACCACCTTTGTCCTCATCCGCCTGGCCCTGCGTACTGACACGGATCAGTTGTAAGACTCTCTTCTTGTCTTCCATCGTCTTATTCCAAGCCGCACAACTTAGCAGCTATGCGGTAGAGGTTCTCCGTGTCTCGGTCGAGGTATGCCACTTTGAGCTGTTTGAGGAGTTCTTCCCTCTCCTTAGCGATCTGCAAGGCGGCATGGTACAGGCCTTCAGTCGTGCTGGGGTCTAGCTCGATGACAGGCGCAGTTCGGTTGATCGGGCGTGGAATTATTAGTTTTCTAGCTTCTGACATTTAGGTTCCTCATGTATGTATACCGACATAACGAAATTACTCACCCCTTGATTGGTCCGGTCCCTTTGGCCCTTGAAATGCTATTTGAGTCCCAATTTGAAACCCTGTTGCTGAGGTTTGCAGAAGGGTTGCTGAGGCCGCTACGCCGCTCTGGATCATTTCCAGTTGGGGCCATGAACACTCGTTGAGGCGCCTTGGGGGTTAGGCGCCGAACGAGTACGCAGGAGACTTCCTTACGCGGCGCGAAGGCCGAGGGATTCCGCTAACTTGATGCCTTCCGGCTGAATGGCTGTAATCGTCTTCACCGCGGGCTTCGTGAAACTCTGCCAAACTTTTCCACGATCATCCTTGGCCCAGACTTTCGAGGCGTCAACCTTCCACCCTTCCGCTGGAGTCAAGGCTGCCAGAAGCTTCCGAGCAACATCTTCCGCGACTGTCCAGCTCACCCACTGGCTCGCAATAACTTCTTGTCCCTCCAGATCGATATAGACCTGATAACGAATCCGGGTGTTAGGACTGTTGCTCTTTTCAACCTTGATCTGACCATGACTGTTGAGGTCGCGGAGATTCGCAACTTCGCGCTGTTCCTCTGCTGTGAGTTTCTGCTCCGGAGCGGTTTCCACTACTGGTTGTTCGACTGCCTTCGTTCCGGACTTCTTAACTTTCTTTGCCATAACTTCCTCCTAGTATTCTTAAAGTGAATAGATAATATGTGTCCTTATTCTTAATGATATAGGGTATCAATGTAAAGGACAAGCACGATTTTAGGGTTTCTAAAATCTTCTGTGGAAATCTCGCAGAACGATGCTTTCAAAGAATCCTAGCAATATTCATGGACGGTTCTTTGGAAAAGTGGAAGGATCTTCGCGCTGATTAGAAGGTCTTCATGGAAGTGGCGGGAGAATGCGAAGTGGAAATTTGAGACATTCCATAGGAGATTTGGGGCGAACCCAAATATTTCATTTGAGAATCTACGGAAGGTCATTAGCATTAAACACATGGGTTCCCATTCCAGAACGCGTAGAGTCCCCGAATCACAACCTGGGTTCGGTCTCTTTGCAACCGTTGTGGCAGATGGGTTGAACAGATAGTTCCAGAAGTGGGCGCGGTTGCCTCAGTGCCTGGCAGCGCTCTCAATCGTACTCACTTCTGGATGCTGCAATGGATGGCCTCTTCGCTCCCAACGGAGTGGGGCTATTCGGAGCAGACGGAGCCGATGGGCGTCAGGGTCAGACGTCATAGGCCAAGGGTGTAGATATAAGTATCTAGTAACAGTAAGTGATGTAGATAGTGGTAATGGGTCTTACCATCTACTACGAACCACTTGCTGATCCAGAGAAGCTGCCGAGAAAGAGTGCTGCCAATGAGTGCTGCCAAATCAAAGCGGTTCCCTTATCACCCCACCGAGTCCCTTTCCGATAATGAAACTTGGGTTCTTCACTCTGCTCCGTATTCTCAACGTGATTACGAAATCACGAAATCTAAACTTCTAGCTCTTCAGTTCTCAACGATCCCCTTCCAGTGGTCGATTGCATTGAATCCTTCCCGAAAAGTTTCATCGACCAAGGTTCAGGATATCGTTCTGAGTTTCTTGTACGAGGTGAAGAAACTTACTACTTCTCTCTTCGCTCCGTATGCCATCGAGCTAACTAGCAACTCTGGTAAGAACCCTCACTTTCATCTTTGCTTGGTAACTAGGCCTCCTCTTGATGAAGTTACCGTTGAGCGAATTTTACGGAAGTTAGTAGGGCCGAGTCCTGGGGCAGTGGGCATAGAACCTGTCACCTCAGCAAATCAGCCTCGCCTACTTAACTACAACCTGAAAGTGGCGAACGACCCAACCGAGAACTCTGGGTGGTATGAGCTGTACGGAGACCCTGAGCCTTTCAGAGCTAACTCCCGAGTCCGAGCTGAGTACAAGAGACAACGTCGCCTAGGTAATCCAGCAGCACGGCGCTTAGTGGCGCGCGTCCGAGAGCAGAGCGGTGAATCTACCCCCGGACGCTGAGGCGCTAACCGGGCTAGCTGAGGTTGATAGGTCCCTGCTCTTATCCAAGGGTAGTGACCAATGTCAACTAGACGCAATCTGAGAAAGAGACACTTTCTTGCACATCGTGTGACGACCATTGCACACGGATCGCTGTCACACAAAATGAGCTTGCCAACCGTGAGCAACGGGGGCGACAATCACAGCCTCCCCAAGTTTTTGCTCTGTTCTACTTGTGTCTGGAAACTAGAGGACTTTATGCGAAGGGCAACAATGCTGTGCGTTGTGGCAGTTCTGATTCTTGTGGCGTTCTCTTCTGCTTGCTGGGCAGATCCGATTCTTATCTCTGGTAATGCATCGAGCGACAACGACGGCGATCAGCATATTTTCTTGTCTTTCGGAGGCGGTCCGACTCTGAGGTACGACAACATGGGCGAGACGCTCATTAAGAACACGCGGAACTGCGTGGCTGGACAGTCGTGTGTAGTTACTCAGGTTTTCACAGACGTGTACGCAGATTGGCTCGCACCAGTTCCTCAGAACAGCCAAATGATATGGCTGCAGTTAACGTTCGATATGGTCACTGACCCCTCAACTACTGTTAATGATGTCTACGGGACTACGTTTTCTGTGGGTAGCTTTACAGGCTTGATGGGCTTCTATACCTGTGCACCTGACGTAGTAGCACAGAATGACTGCGGTGTTCCGCTCGATCTCACGTTGCGTTTTAACCCGACACTGAATCAAAACTGCGGGGATGAACTGAGTTCCCTTTGCCTATACAGTCTTTCGGGATTGGCTGAGGGCTATACATCAACACTGTCAAACGGAACATACCCAGTTCCTACCAATTTTAACTTCGCAGGCACAGCAACTCTAGTCCCCGAACCGTCTAGCTCGATAATGATAGGCACGGGTTTGATCGGAATAGTTGGTGTCTTCCGTCGCAGACTTCGATCATGATTGCCTTCTGAGTTCCCGAAGCCGCTCTTCTGAATAGGACCTGGTTTTCTCGGACGAAATGAAAATCTACTTCTCTGACTTCTTCAATGTTAGTCCCGATGACCTAGAGAAATACGGTGCATTGGATGTTTCCCTGATCGCCGACCTCCCACTGTTTATTGATCCTTTCTTGCTCTTTAACAGTGAGGATTCTCAGTATCAGCGGCTGCATGAGCAGATGATCGAGTACATGCAGTTTCTGAAGGCGAAAGCAGAGCGTGGCACACTCCCAGAGCCACTAATCAAGAACTGGTACAAATTCTCGGAAGTTAAGCAGAATTGGCTTGGATATGATCTAGATGGAAATAATGGACGTGGGCCGGGCATGGGATTTGCCCGCGCGCTTCATGCGAGTCTCCACACTTTTTTCAAGGATTTTGGCGAAGAAAAGATCACGCGAGGTAGGCATATTGAGAAGCTATGCCTCATCAGCGGAAAGATAGGCAAAGACAACATCAGTGATTTCACAACAAACCTTATTAAGGGCTTCCTGCTGAAATACACTGAAGAGTTTGCTCGGAGTTATATACATCCAAAGCTCACACGCAAAGTCTCTGTTCCCCGTGCTCGGTTCAATTACACGACTGAGAGCTGGCAGACAGAGAAGTTTGTCTTGCCATGGTACGGGAATGACTACGTGCTTCTTACTCCAGAAGATATTCTCACTAGAGACGAGACTTGGATAAGCCAGGGTGACCTCTTCCACCGCTATGAGGACGTAGCAAATTCGCTTCCGAATGAACAACTCAGGTGGCAATTACATAATTACCTTACCTCGGTACTGCCGAAGCCCAAAAAAGGCAAAGAGATAACGCGGGCTGAACGACATACAGCCATTCTCAAGGTAGTACAGAAATACCCAGAAATCATCGACTTCTACATCCGAAATCGAGAAGATGACGGAGATGAAGCTGTTCGTATCAGCAAGGACAAGGTTGATCGGACGAAATCGGTATTCATCGAGCAGTTACGCCAGTTTGTTGATGACCTCGAAGAACAGGGCTTCTACAAGCTGGAACCGGACAGCCACGCTGCGGCGAAGGAGCGCGTTAGGTACCTGAAAGAGTCGATCGAGAACAATGACGGCTATCGATTCTTCTACGACACCAAAGGGGAGCCGATCGAACGCGAGAAAGATCTCCAATTGATTTTCAGATTGACTTGGTATGGAACCTCGTTCGAGGTCGACTCGGAGGTAAACAACGGAAGGGGGCCTGTCGACTACAAGATCTCGAAGGGAAGCGCAGACAAGACGCTAGTTGAGTTCAAGCTCGCGAGTAACAAGCAACTTGAACAAAATCTAGCTCATCAAGTCGAGGTCTACAAGAAAGCCAATAAGACTGCGAAGGCTCTCAAAGTCGTTCTCTATTTCACAAAGGAAGAATTTGACAGGGTAACCGCGATCCTGAAGAGATTAAGACTCGAGAATGATCCCAGCGTCATCCTTATTGACGCGAGGAGAGACAACAAGACTTCGGCATCGAAGGTCAAAACAGCGAAGCGAGGCAACTGAGTGTGTGCTTGTTGCGGCCCGAGCTAATTCGTCGTCCAAAGATCCCTGATTAGGTATTGACAAAAAAATCAAAGAAGCATAATTTTCGAAACGAAGTACCAACCCGTATCAGTATACTTTCCGAAACGGTCGCAAGAACAACTGCGACGCCTGGCCGAGACCGTAGGTTGGATCCCAAAACAATTTGAGGTTTATCTTCTATGAGTCTTCCAAAGAAGACGCACAGAATTACCTGCGAGCGATCCTACGTCTTCGTCTCGCGCGACAAAGTCCACATGGCCGTTAACGGTCGATACCTGGCTTGGGATCGCAAGACTGGCCTTTTCGAAACCTGTGAGAAGTCGAAGATGGCGACGACGCACTTCGCTATGAAGCCGGAAGGTGCGCGATGAAGAAGGCTTGCGGCACTCTCTTTGACGCCTCTTTACTCCCTCCGCGCCCGGCTCCGGAGAAAAAGGACTACGTTTTAGTTAAGGGCGCTACGAGCAGCTGGCTCGAAGAGCACTTACCGGGCGTCCCAGGCCCCTTGCCCGAAGTACCTGTGGTTTTTCAAGAAGACTGGGATTACCTCGTAGCTCACCCTGATATCACGGATTTGGCTTTCAATCCGAATCGTATCGTCCGACAGCCGCTTGATTTCAAACCGATCTTGGCACTGTTGCCGAACAATGTCAGGTTCGAGCAGAAGAACGTAGTCGAGCGCTCGGAAACTTGCGTAAAGAACCACAACGTAAAATTCAAGTATGACGACAATGTCGTGATTGATCTTAGCGATGACTATCTAATCCTGACACACAACCGCAAACGCGTTTGGTGGGATCGGAAGACCGGGGAACTCCTGCGTGAAGACCATGATCGCTTTTACCAGTTTCGGCGCGGGTTGCCGTCCCTCCAGTTAATCCGAAAAGGCCCGCCTCCCCTGTCAACCCAAAGGGCGAGTGAGCAGGACATCTCGCCGGCACGTCAGGAAGTGCCCTTGCAGCCGGAACCGCCAGATCGATTTCCCAGCGGCTCTCGGACCGAAGACTTCGCAGCGCCTCCTGCCGATCCCGAAAACGAAGTGCCTTACTTCAGAAGAAGACTGGCGCTGGCACTCCGGATGAACCAGAAAGAAGAGCAGTAAACCTCCCTCCGGGCCGCTCAACCGAGCGGCCCTTTCCTCTCGGCACCATAAAATTTCCGGATTTTCAAAAGAAGATTTAAGACAACACCCCCCACAACTAAAATATTTGCTTTGAGAACACTTAGAGTCATATTAGTGTTTATTACATAGTACATAGGTCGTGAGGCGATGATATGGAAAAGCTGTTCTACAGCCTGATGGAAGCCCAGATCGCTACCGGCGTGAGTCAGTGGACGTGGCGCGCGTGGGCGCAGGAGGGACGGATCTCGTTCACAAGAGGTCCATACAAGAGGATTCTCATCCCCGCCTCCGAAATCACGCGAATCATGAATGAACGGCTCGAACCCAGAAAAGAAGAAGAGTCGCGCAGTGATTCCAGCAGGAAGGAAGAGAAAGAAGTGGTGCCAGCATGACGAAGAGAATCAAACTCAACTTTAATGTTAAGGAACGACTGACCCTCGAAGTGGCTCGAAAAGTAGCCAGCGACAAGGAATTGGTCGAAGCATTCATAGACACTGCGCGGCAAGAGAACAAACCTGACGTTAATCTCAGTGATGGTCGCCAGAAGGTTACATCTCAACAGAGACCCCACTCCAATCCTCGCCCCCACGCAGTTCAAGCGCGGCCAGTCTGGTAATCCAGCAGGAAGGCCAAAGAGAGTCAGCACGGCAGTCACCATCCGCCTATCTGAGATAGAGCCTGAGACAGGTCTCACCTACGCAGAACTCATAGCAATGGCCCTCGTAGATAGAGCGTGCCGTGGAGATGTAGCAGCCGCGAAGGCAGTTCTGGAATTCAGCGAAGGACTCGCAACACAGAAGATCGAGCTCTCCGGCACGATGGACATGAATGTAGTCCTGAACGCCAGTGATGAAGAGCTGACGCAAATCATCGACGCGTATCTCAAGAAGTTGGAGAACTGAAAAAAGGAGAAAAGATGAAAAATCCAAATTCAATATGGGCTAACCCTGATGCCCTACCAGTAGTGCCGCAGTCGGTTCTTATGAATTTCCCGACTCGCGTTCTTTTCAATGATGGAGGCATCGTTTACGAGTTCACGCCCGGCCAGCATTACGTTCTACCTAGGTGGGCTGGTAATTCGTACCTACTTGCAAATGGAGCAACGAACGTCTGAAGGAAGGCATGGAAGGTCTGTAAGCAAAGCAAGAGGAGTTGTTAAGAAGCAAAGAATCACTTTCCATGCAAACTTTCCATATCAACCAGCAAACAAGGATAGTCACGGGAAGAAAGAGAGGAAGAGAGATGGAGACAGCACAGACAGCAGATGAGTTGAAAGCAAGATTGGCTGAAGCTGAGCGGCAAGAGCGTCGTCAGAAAATAAGTTGCCGTATGGAAACCAAACTAACCGACGCCAACGAGCACGCAGCCCAAGCCAGACTTCATCTAGAGGATCTTCAGAATCAGCTTGGCCGAAAGGAAGCCGAAGTCAGAGCTGCTTGGAATTCGTATACCGGGCTGAAAAGTTCTCTTCAGGAGATTCGGAAAGATTTCCAAGAACGACAGTTCCCGACCCAACAAGAGAACCTGGACCATGAAGCAGAGTGCACTCGACTCCAGCGAGATATGGATATCTTCCACACGGCTTACATCAACGCAAAGAATGTGCTGGATGGACTTCCTTACCATCTAGCTAAGGCGAGCGCCTCTTACAACCAGCTTGCGAACGTCGCACGTTCCATGAAGACCCATTTACAAGATCTCCGTGCAGAGGAATCCCAGAACGCTCTTCTGGCAAGAGCTGCTGGTCGAGTCCAGTTCTAGAGGGCAGTGATGTAAATACGTAACGTAGTTACGTATTACACACTGGGAGAAAGAGTTTCTATGAAGATTGCACATTCAATCGAGATGACAGGGATCGCACCCCTGCACGAAGAGGGCTGGCTCCACTTTCTGGCTGGTTCTTTTCTTCGTCTCGTCTGGATGTGCAGTGCGGCGGAGCAGGACCGCTGTGTAGTTATGGAATCGGGCTTCTGCTTCTCAGCTTATCGACTTTCACTGGGATCCTTTCCCCGATTCCATTTTTCTTTCAAGTTTCCTCGAGGCTGGTGGGTTAACTTTCCTTCCCATCAGCTTAGTGGAGAGCAGAGGGGAGCCGTCGTGGGGCGACGGCGTCCTCTTAGGAGAGGGGGGAGGCAGTCACGCGCTGAACGAACTCCCCCTTCTTTACTTAAGCAAATCGGTCGATTTTCTCAGCAGTACGGGTGATTGCTAACCCATTGAGTTTACTAGAGGGATGGCTCAATTTTTCGATAACGTTTTCTTTAGGCGGGCATTTATAATGTATCGTGTGGCGAGACATTTCTCGTTGACAAGGAGAAAGAATGCGCGTGGCGATATATTCCCGGGTATCAACCCAAGATCAGGAGACAGAAAACCAGCTCAGGCTGTTGCGTGAGTATGCGTCTCGTCTGGGTCATGAAGTAGCCGCTGAGTTCATAGACGTTGCTTCTGGAGCCCGATCCGATAGAGCAGAACTCCAGAAGATGTTCCTAGCAGCCAGCAGGAAGGAATTCGACCTACTGCTGTTCTATGCACTCGACCGTCTCAGTAGAGAAGGAGTTCCTGAGACGATCCAATACCTCCAGAGACTGGATGCTTACGGCATCGCCTACCGATCCTACACAGAGATGTACCTCGACAGTTTGGGACCTTTCAAAGATGTAATGCTTGCCATCCTGGCTTACATAGCAAAGCAGGAGAAAGTCAGAATCTCAGAACGCACGAAGGCTGGTCTCCAGCGTGCCGTGGCTCAGGGCAAGGTGCTTGGTCGTCCTCGCGCTCTATCCACCGCTCAGGTTGCTGAAGCTAAGAAGATGCACCACGACCAGAAGATGAACTGGAGCCAGATTGCCCGTCACTTCAAGGTGTCTGGACCGACAGTCAGAGACTTAGTTACGGAAAGGAACCAACCATGAAACTCAGAGGCAAGGAGCTAATCGTCTCATCTGGCAAGTATCTGATCGTGAAGCCAGAAGGCCAGCAAGAGCCAACCCCGCCACCATGCGCCGCTCCTCCGGTGCCAGTGCCACCAGACCAACGAACCCTTGAACTGCAGGACACGCTGCGGAAGATAAACCAGCGCAACCGAGAGTTCTGGGGGCAGGAGGCGCAGTGAGTAGTCGCCGTCTTACTTTGAGATAGTGAGTGGTATAGAGATATCCCAACAGTTATCCACTAATTAGCGGTCTACCCATGAGTGCTCGTGACCTGCCGAACCAAAACAGAATCGCAGCGCACAACTCCAATGCGACGATTAGCGGCACAATCAAGCAAGACCAGTCGCCAGTTATAGCGTGGATAAATATGAATAAGTAAGCGGTGTACAGTTTCAGTGGAAATACGAAAACGTCGAACCAATACGCCCAACGTTTTGATCTCCACAACCCGGCTCCCAATATGGCGCAAATCAGGCTCAACAGCAGTCCGCGCTCCTGAAGATGCGCATAAGCATTCGGTTCCACCCAATTTGAGTTGTGAAATTGTCCTGATCGGATGACGTAAAGCGTAAGGGCGCAAGACACACCGATGACCAGAGCAAACAACCAGTTCAGGGTTGCTAATATTCGATTTATCCTAAGCCATTCCGCTCGCATATCTGTCTCTGACACCGTCACCTGAGATAGTGTTCCAGATTACTGTCGGGAACGGAGAATACCACTCACTATCTCAACCTGAGATACGGAGTGATAAGGAGATTTATCGCCAACAAACTATTTTGGCCGTATAGTTCTTTGCCATCGACGATGAAAATAACAGCCCGTACTGCCCTATTTACAGGACTCAGCGCCGCTGCGGCCACTGCCGGAGTATTCGCGTTGTATTTCGGATCGGCGATGCTGTTCCTTGTTCCTGGTAATCCGGGAGAGTCTTTTTGGGTGATTGACCGGATGAAATACGGACTGCTGCCAACTCTTTCAGGAGTACTGCTGCTGGCGCTCGCTGGAATACTCTGGAGTCGCGCAACTGCCAGAAAAGTCGAGAGCACAATCAACCGCGCACTGATTGGCGGTGTCGCAATCGTCGGCATATTCTGGGTCGTGCTTATCGTCATCGCTAATTTCGAGCACCGCATCCCATAGTTATCGTGAACGTCTCTAACGAAGGCGGCCCTGTCAATCCTTATTCAGAAGGGTTTTTGGGTTTTTTGTCGCACACATCTCCACTGGCGCCGAAGCACTCGTAAATTAGCCAAACGTTGTTCATCTGCTTCTACCCGTTTTTGCAGCTCGGCCCGTTTCCGTTTCATCGTTCGGTGTTGCCCACCAGACATCTCTTCGGTCACTACTGACCATGATGAGTTGTTCGGACTCCCCGTGCCCAACGGGGAGGCGGATTGCCTATTCAGAGGTACGGTCACCGCTTACGCTGGACCACGTTATCGATCAGGCCTCTCCGCATGGGCTTCCCCGCACTGCCGTCCGCGACGGCAGAACTCGTCGTACTCAATCTCATCGCGCAGCATGATCCACAACCGTATCCCCAGCTTGCGGCCGGCTGCTACGGTCGCTTTCCCCAATCCTTTTTGTGCCAGTTTGCGTGTATAGAACCGCTTCAGCTCGGCATCGTGCCGCACGGCATGTCGGGCCGCTTCGCACCACAGAAAGCGCAGCATCGTATTGCCTTGCTTGGTTAACTTCCCCAGCCGCCACTTCTTGCCGCTCGACTTCTCCTCAGGAATCATCCCCACGTAGCTGCCTACGGCTTTGCCATCGGGGAACCGCGTCGGATCTCCCAGATAGACCTCCGTTGCCAACGCTGTGTTCGGACCGACTCCGGGATGCGTCATCAACAACCGTGATAACGGTCGCTCCTCCGCAGTCTCGGCTACCATTCGATCCAGTACTTCGATGTCGGCCTCGAGCTGTCTGTACAACGTCATCAACTCGTTGCGTCGTGCATCCGTGTGCGGCGACAGCGACAATGCCAAAAGCGACAGTTGTCCATCCTTGCTCCACAATCCCGACCCTCGGCGCAGTCCATGACCGAGTGCGATCGATTGCAGCGCATTCTGAATCCGCACGCGAATGCGCACCCATTGATGCCGATGCATGAGCAGCGCCCGCACATCTCGTTGCTCGACCGATGGCACCCAGATCCTGGGGAAGATGTCTTGCTCCAGCAGATGCATCAGCAACCGAGCATCGCGTCGATCATTCTTCTGCTTGCGCGGTTCATAGGCGCGGATCTTCGCCGGGTGCCCAACCCAACATTCGACTCCCAGCTCTTCCATCAACTGCAGGAACCACTGCGTCGCACAACTAGCTTCAATCCCAACTCGCACCGGACCTGGCAGCCCGGAGTAAAACTCGCGCACTTCCTCGCCCTCGTGCCCGAGGACGTGCTCTTCCACTTCTCCCGTTTCCGCGTCCAGCATCGACAACGTCTGCTGTCGGGAATGCAAATCGCAGCCTATAATGCGCATCTCGGCCTCCTTCGATCCGAGCTACTGTTACGCGTAGAAGCCGCAACAGTGTACCCGCACCGCTTGCGAGGCCGACTTCGTTATCTCATCAGAGATTATCGCTCACCATCTCAACCTGAGATACGGAGTGGTATCGAGATTTCGCAACAGCTATCCGAAGCAGCATTCTTGTCGTCTAGTTTGGGTGTGCGCGAGTAGGAGAACATGTCAAATACTTACCATCGGGACCGTCGTTTATGCGGTAAGGCTCTGGACAGGGCGTAATAATCAAATGCCCTGACTCAGTCAGGATTTCACCCTCCTTTTTAGTCGGAGCAAACCCCATCGAGTCGAAATACAATTCGTACATCCGCCCGTCTTCTGCGCGAACCAATCCCACTCCGCTATTAGAATCGAATCCTTGGAGCCGATAGCTCGCATAAAAAGGCTTCTTCGTCCGAAATTGTTGTCTCACACACGAATTCTGCGCAGTTAAGTCTTGGCCGATTTTTGCGTTACCGCATGACATGGCCAGTGGTCCAGCAAGAGAGATTGCCTTCCTTGTGAGGATTTCTTGTGACACATCTTCTTGAGCCTTCGAAGAGACGATCAGGAGAGCCGTAATGGAAACGACCAAAAGGATTTTCATAAACAAGTTGGTTGGCAAGCGATTTTATTCTTGTTCCTTAAAGGACGATAGGTGTCGATAACGTCTCTAACGAAGGCGGCCCTGTCAATCCTTATTCAGAAGGGTTTTTGGGTTTTTTGTCGCACACATCTCCACTGGCGCCGAAGCACTCGTAAATTAGCCAAACGTTGTTCATCTGCTTCTACCCGTTTTTGCAGCTCGGCCCGTTTCCGTTTCATCGTTCGGTGTTGCCCACCAGACATCTCTTCGGTCACTACTGACCATGATGAGTTGTTCGGACTCCCCGTGCCCAACGGGGAGGCGGATTGCCTATTCAGAGGTACGGTCACCGCTTACGCTGGACCACGTTATCGATCAGGCCTCTCCGCATGGGCTTCCCCGCACTGCCGTCCGCGACGGCAGAACTCGTCGTACTCAATCTCATCGCGCAGCATGATCCACAACCGTATCCCCAGCTTGCGGCCGGCTGCTACGGTCGCTTTCCCCAATCCTTTTTGTGCCAGTTTGCGTGTATAGAACCGCTTCAGCTCGGCATCGTGCCGCACGGCATGTCGGGCCGCTTCGCACCACAGAAAGCGCAGCATCGTATTGCCTTGCTTGGTTAACTTCCCCAGCCGCCACTTCTTGCCGCTCGACTTCTCCTCAGGAATCATCCCCACGTAGCTGCCTACGGCTTTGCCATCGGGGAACCGCGTCGGATCTCCCAGATAGACCTCCGTTGCCAACGCTGTGTTCGGACCGACTCCGGGATGCGTCATCAACAACCGTGATAACGGTCGCTCCTCCGCAGTCTCGGCTACCATTCGATCCAGTACTTCGATGTCGGCCTCGAGCTGTCTGTACAACGTCATCAACTCGTTGCGTCGTGCATCCGTGTGCGGCGACAGCGACAATGCCAAAAGCGACAGTTGTCCATCCTTGCTCCACAATCCCGACCCTCGGCGCAGTCCATGACCGAGTGCGATCGATTGCAGCGCATTCTGAATCCGCACGCGAATGCGCACCCATTGATGCCGATGCATGAGCAGCGCCCGCACATCTCGTTGCTCGACCGATGGCACCCAGATCCTGGGGAAGATGTCTTGCTCCAGCAGATGCATCAGCAACCGAGCATCGCGTCGATCATTCTTCTGCTTGCGCGGTTCATAGGCGCGGATCTTCGCCGGGTGCCCAACCCAACATTCGACTCCCAGCTCTTCCATCAACTGCAGGAACCACTGCGTCGCACAACTAGCTTCAATCCCAACTCGCACCGGACCTGGCAGCCCGGAGTAAAACTCGCGCACTTCCTCGCCCTCGTGCCCGAGGACGTGCTCTTCCACTTCTCCCGTTTCCGCGTCCAGCATCGACAACGTCTGCTGTCGGGAATGCAAATCGCAGCCTATAATGCGCATCTCGGCCTCCTTCGATCCGAGCTACTGTTACGCGTAGAAGCCGCAACAGTGTACCCGCACCGCTTGCGAGGCCGACTTCGTTATCTCATCAGAGATTATCACTCACTATCTCAAAGTGAGAAATGGTCAATCAGCTCCACAGCCTCATGACCCAGACGATAGAACGCAATAGGATCTAGCCCGGTTTGCGCCTCAGCAACATAGGTCCTTCAAACCCGAGATACCCACGCGTTAAGCTAGTACGTTAAGCAGCGACTTCTATTCCATGAAGGGGGATATAAATAGGCTGGGCCGTTGTCCAGCGGTTGGCGCATCACTTCCAGAACGTTGCGTGGGAATTCCGGCAGTTCGTCCAGAAAGAGCACGCCGTTATGCGCGAGCGACACCTCTCCCGGCCTCGGCACCGCTCCGCCGCCAATCAGCCCAGCATCGGAGATGGTGTGGTGAGGCGCGCGATAGGGGCGCACACCGACCAGCCCGTTACCGGAATCGAGAATGCCGGCTACGCTATGAATCTTTGTCGTCTCCAGCGCTTCCTCAAACGTCAGCGGCGGAAGGATGGTCGGGATACGCTTCGCCAGCATCGTCTTGCCCGATCCGGGAGGTCCGATCATCAGGATGTTGTGTCCGCCTGCGCAGGAGACCTCCAAAGCGCGCTTTGCAGTCAATTGCCCGCGCACGTCTTTGAAGTCCACGGAGAACTGCTGCGCCTGGTTCAGTAGCGCGACACTGTCTACCTTCACCGGCTGAATGCCGTTTCCAGAATTCAGAAAGTGCACCACATCCATCAACGACTTCACCGGATAGACACTTATGCCAGCAACTACGGCGGCTTCGTTGGCATTGGCTTCCGGTACCAGCAGGTTCTTGATCTTGTTGGCTCGCGTCGCAACGGCAATCGGCAGCACCCCGCGGACCGGGCGGATACCGCCGTCAAGCGAAAGCTCACCGACCAGCACGTACTCGTCGACCGATTTCACGGTGAGTCCACCGTAAGCGCCGAGAATGCCGAGCGCCATCGGTAGATCGAAACCCGATCCTTCTTTCTTGATATCAGCCGGAGCCAGGTTGATGGTGATATGGGTGGGCGGAATGTCGTATCCGCAATTCTTCAGCGCCGCCTTCACCCGGTCGCGGCTCTCGCGCACGGCAGCATCGGGGAGGCCAACGGTAGTGAAACGTTCGTCATTTGTCTTGATCCCGGAAATATCGACTTCCACGTCGACCACATTGGCATCAATCCCATAAACGGCAGCGCTGCGGGTTTTATAGAGCATCCTGCGAAATCCCTGATCCAGAGGGCTAAAAGCGCGCGAGTATAGCAAGGATGGAAGGCCAATTTCAGTGATCTACTGACGGTGCTATGTGACATGTACCCCGGTGCGCTGTTCCCGCGTTCCTTGTACTTGATTCCGCCTGTGTTGGAACATACTATGCGTCAGCCGTACCGACTCGCTGGTTTTTCCCACGAGATTGGCCGATGGACCCACAGCCAAGCAGTCCGCCCGATCCAAGTCGCCGCCTCGAACAGCTAGAGCTCGAAGAACGCAAGCTCTGGCGATACGTGCTGCTATTCCTGGCTTTGCTGGCGACTGCCGTTGGCGCTGTCTCCTGGGAACGCTACGAATCCGTCGCTTCCCTTCTCAAGCTTGTACCCGTAGTCGTCGTATTACTGGCGTTTGCCTTTGCGGCCTTTGCCGCCTCCAGGCGGAACCAGATTGCCAAGCTACAGGGAGAAGTTCGCGGCATGCAGCAAGCGGCAGCCGCGCCCGCGACTGAATATCAACTCGACCAACTGGCGCAGGTGATTCAGAAATCGCAACGTGGCTTCCGCGATCTGATCGACAGTATTGAAGACGTCGCCTTGGGCATTAGCCTCGATGGCACCATCCGTGCCGCAAACCGGGCGTGCGCGAACCTGTTGCAGCAATCCTTCCCGGATTTCGTCGGCCATCGTCTCGACGAATTCCTCGATAAGCCTGATCCGAAACAGGCGGCTCAAATCCTTCCACGAATCCTCGAGCGACAGCATTGGGAAGGTGTGGTGGAAGTGCGCCTCAAAACGCAAAAAGAGCTCCGTTATTTTGAGTGTTCCATCCACACCATTCTGAAAGATGGCCGGGTCGAGGGCCTGAGCCTGCTCGGCCGCGACGTGACTCACCAGCGTGAACGCGAGTCGCGCTTTACCGAGCTGTTCGAAAGCCTTCATGAAGCCGTCTACTTCACTACGCCGGAAGGGCGGGTGTTGGACGCTAATCAGGCCATGGTGCGCATGCTCGGATACGAGAATAAGGCGGCATTACTGGCCTCCAACGCCGCGGATCACTATTTGCATTCGCAAGATCGCCGATCTTTTGTCCACGACCTGGAGCAGATGAGCACTCTGCGCGATCGCGAAGTGCTATTGCGGAGGCGGGACGGCACGCCTGTCGTTTGTCTTGAGTCCTCCAGCGCAATCTGTGACTCGGAAGGAAATATAGTTCGCTTCCAGGGAACTCTGGTCGACATTTCCGGCCGCCGGCAAATCGAGAACCGCCTGCAACAGCAGGAGGAATTCAACCGCCGCCTCATTGAGTGTTTCCCCGACGCCATCCTCGCGCTCGATCACGAATATCGCTGCACTTTTGCCAGTCCGCGCGTGCGTGAAATGCTGGGCTTTGCTCCCGAAGAGCTAACCGGCAAAGTCTTCAACGTGAACGCACACAGCGAAGCCCTGGTGAAGCTGCTGCGCGATGCACTCTCAGGAACCATGGCAGCCGGCACTACTGAGTTCGAAATGCAGCGCCGCGACGGGGTTTGGCGCTGGTTGCGCTGTAGCGCCAGCCAATTGCTGGATTCCAGGAATGAGCTGGTCGGCGTGGTTGCCTCTTTACGCGACGTCACCGAAGCGCAGCAGATGGAGCAGCAACTCCTCCATTCCGAGCGGTTGGCTGCGATGGGTCAGATGGTGGACGGCTTCGCACACGAGCTCAACAATCCGCTAACCGCAATCATGGGCGGAGTTGAACTGCTCGATGCCAAGAGGCTCGACGAACCCTCGTCACGGCATCTTCAACTCCTGAAACAGCAGGTTCGACGCGCCGCGGAGATCGTTCAGAATCTGCTCTTCTTCTCGCGCCCGCCCGCGCCCGGTAAGACCCGCGTGAACATCAACGATCTCATCCAGCGCACACTGATGCTTCACCAGTATTCATTGCGGCTGAATAACATCTCGGTGGACTTCATCCAGGATACCGGGGCTCCAACCATGGAGGCGGATGCCAACCAGCTGATGCAGGTCTTTCTGAACTTGATCGTGAATGCGGAACAGGCCATCCGAGACGTCCGCGACCGCGGTACCATCCGCATTCGGATCGGTCACAGTGATAATCAGGTGAATGTGACTTTTCAGGACGACGGACCGGGAATCAGTTCTGAGTCGGTACCAAAGATCTTTGATCCGTTCTACAGCACCAAGCGACCGGGACGCGGAGTGGGAATGGGGCTGAGCGTGGCTATGGCCATTGTGAAGAGTTGCGAAGGTAGAATCGAATTCGCGCCTGCCCCCGGCGGAGGCGCCGCGTTCACCATCACCCTCCCACTCGTGCGCTCCATCGGGGCTCACTCATAAATTAAGCCGCCTCTTCGTCATCTCGACCATAAGGATCGCTCGAGGGTTCCACATTGGCGGGAATGCACGGCTGATCTTCCGATGGATTGATCAGTCCGCAGCGGCTGCAGATGAATACTCCGTCCGACTCTCCCAATGACGCCTGATGTCTAAGCAGTTCCACAGCAACCTCCTGTGAATGAGATGCCGCGCGCAGGACTGTCGGTCGCACGCGTCACTGCTCACCTTTCAATTGCCATCGCCACCGCATTGCCCCCGCCCAGGCAGAGCGCCGCTATCCCTTTATGCACGTCGCGCCGGATCATCTCGTAAAGCAGCGTCACCAGCACGCGCGCACCGCTGGCGCCGATCGGATGGCCCAGGGCCACCGCTCCACCATTCACGTTCAGCTTCTCGGGATCCAGCCCGAGCTCGCGTGCGACCGCGATTGCCTGCACAGAGAACGCCTCATTCAGTTCGTAGAGATCGACGTCTTCGTTCTTCCAGCCGGTCTTGCGCCAGATCTGGCGGACCGCATCGACCGGCGCCATCATCACCCACTTCGGCTCAACTCCGCTTGTGGCCTGCGCAACAATGCGCGCCATCGGCTTCGCGCCAAGCTCCTGCGCCTTGCGGAAGCTGGTAACCACCACCGCGGCCGCGCCATCGTTGACTCCTGGCGCATTGCCTGCCGTGACCGTCCCATCTTTCTTGAACGCGGGCTTGAGCGCGCGTAATGCCTCGAGGGTCGTGTCTTCGCGCGGCGATTCGTCCTTCTCGAAGAACACGGTTTCGCCCTTCTTCTTGCCGGGAACCTCGACGGGAACAATCTGCGCTTTGAAGTGACATTGCCGGATTGCGGCCACTGCCTTGCGATGCGAGTTCAGCGCGTACTCATCCTGATCCTCGCGCGTGATGTGATACTTCTCCGCAACGTTCTCCCCGGTGTTGCCCATGTGGTAGTCGTTGTAGATATCCCAGAGGCCGTCATGCACGACCGAGTCCACGATCTGCGCGTTGCCGAGTCGGTAGCCTTTGCGCGCCTGCGGAAGTAAGTAGGGCGCATTCGTCATCGACTCCATTCCACCGGCAACCACGACTTCGCTGTTCCCCGTTTGAATGGCCTGCGCGCCGAGAGCGACAGCCTTCAGTCCTGATCCGCAAACCTTGTTGATGGTCATGGCGCCGACCTGAGGCGGAAGTCCTCCATAAATCGCAGCCTGCCGTGCGGGATTTTGCCCCAGGCCCGCGGAGACTACGTTTCCCATGATGCATTCGTTGACCTGATTCAAATCCGAAATGCCCGCACGCTTCACCGCCTCGCGTACCACTATGGCGCCCAACTTCGGCGCACTCAGTTCTGAGAGAGACCCCTGGAATTTGCCGACGGGAGTTCGCACTCCGGAAATGATCACTACGTCATCAGGGTTGTACATATTGAAAACACCTCACACGATTAGGAGACCCGACATTATAAGATGGCGAGCAAGCGAGCGCCGCTCTTGCGCTCCCCTAACTAGGTTGGATGTGCTCCGAAGAGATCGGATGCTTTCGGAGTTACCGGAGGACGATTGGATACGACCACTCCCGTTCCACAATCTGAACCGCGAGAGCGCGAATTGATTGCGCCTCTCTGGCATACGATCGCGCTGGTCGTATTCCTGATCGTGTTCTCCCTCGGCGGCGCCAAAGGCCAGCACACGGCAGCCAAACATGCGGGGTTGGCTTATTTCTACCTCGTGACCATGGCGTTCGAATGGATCGTGGTCGCCTACATTGCATGGGGCTTGCAGCGACGCCGCAAACTAAGTCTCAGTGAGTTGATCGGCGGCCGCTGGAGCACGCCGGAAGCAGCGCTTCTCGATATCGCGACCGCAGTGGGCTTCTGGATTGTCTCCGCTGGCGTGCTGGTGGGACTCTCGTATCTGATGGGATTGGCCAATCCTTCGAAGATCACCGAGATGAAGAAACAGATCGACTTCCTCATACCGCACAGCACACTCGAGACGATTATCTGGCTGATCGTCGCTGCCACTGCGGGTTTCTGCGAGGAAGTGATCTATCGCGGATACCTGCAGAGGCAGATCGGCGCGCTCGCCGGAAGCATTTGGCTCGGCATCGTTGCGCAAGGAATCATCTTCGGCGCATCGCACGGCTATGAAGGACCGCAGCGCATGGTGCTCATCGCCGTCTACGGATGTATGTTCGGAGTTCTCGCATCCTGGAGGAAGAGTCTGCGTCCCGGAATGATGGCGCACTTCATGCAAGACAGCATCGCTGGCATCGGTGCGCGTTTCATCCACTGATCATGCGGGTCTGCGCGTGCATGCGATGATGTGCGCTGCGATGCGCGTGCGAGAAAGGATCGTCGCAGGTGACGTTCGTACCCATCGATGGACATGAACCTCTTGATCACTTCCGATTTTTCTCTTGACTTCGTTTTTGAATGACTCTATACATTCAAGCAATTGCAACAGATCATCGTTGCGACTGTTGAAACTCAGAAGGGAGAATAGATCTAATGGCAACCAAGAAGGCGACGAAGAAGTCAGCGAAGAAGACCAGCAAGAAAAAGTAAGCTAGGTCTCACGCTAAGAAGTAACTGGGGGACGCGAAAAGCGTCCCCTAAACTTTTGCGCGGATGTTTTTCGGATCCTCATCACTTCGCTCCGTAAAAGTTCCCACATCGTCCAGACCCGCTTAATTCGCGGCTTTCGCGCTACTCAACGCAATCGAGTACAACCGCTCTTCCGTCGCTGGACACAGCGTGCGGAAGCCGCACCACCTGCAGTGATAGCCTGGCTCGGCCTCGAACTGCCCCGCGCGGATCGATCCGGCGACTTCACAGATGAGCGCCTCGGTCTCGCGAATCTGTTCCTCCGTGCGAACCGTCGTCGCCGCTTCATTCGTCTCCAGATTGTAGAAACTCAGGCTTGCAGGAAGCGAACTCCACTCCCGTTTCGCCGCCGCCGCATAGATTGAGAGCTGCAGACTTTTCTCGGCATCCTCTTCCGAACGCGGCGAACCCGTCTTGTAGTCGGTGACGATGAGCGCGTCACCATTGCGGTCTACCCGATCCATGCGCCCGATCACGCGAACTCCGGCAACTTCGAACTGAAAGAACTTTTCCGTCGCGACAACCTGCGGCACAGGCTCTGCTGCCCGCAGATCGAAGAAGTCTCCGAGCTGTTGCAGACCCTGCTTTCGATAGAGCTCAAGCTGCAACGGATCTTCGAAGCGCGAAACTGATAACTGCTCCAGGAACACCGCCAGCAACGCATCGCGCGTGATCGGCCGCTCGGCGCAGACTGCGTCGTAATAGCCTTTCAGCGCGGTGTGCACCGCATTGCCGAACTGCATCGCCGGGACTGGCTCGTCCGGGATGTTCCACTCGCTCTGAATCTTGAATTTCAGCGGGCAGGTGTTGTAGGTCTCCAGGCGAGTGGCGCTAAGCGTAAGTTTCTGCTCGGGAACTCGCGTCGGCAGCGCAAACCACGCACCCAGCGTCGACACCGGAGCGATCGCCGCATCGATATCAGCACGGAACTCGGCACTCCGCTGTTCAAGAGCGTCTTTGATGCTCTTCTCTTGCAGCAATTCGCGCAGATAACCGGGTGGCGTCGGATCCTTCTTCCCACGCCCCTGCTTAGCATAGAGCGCCAGCGTATCGCGAGCGCGCGTCATCGCTACGTAGAACAGGCGACGCTCCTCTTCGTTATGCAGTTCCTTGGGATCGCCTTCGGAGGCCGTCAGCGGATCGCGCAGCTCTTGCGGAAACTCAAACAGTGGCTCCTTGAAAGCCGTTGGGAATGACCCTGTAGTCGCCCGAATGATGAAGACGTGCGGATATTCGAGTCCCTTAGCGCCGTGCGCTGACATGAACTCGACCGTGTCCTCGGCTCCGGCATCGACGTGATCCAAACAGATGGAACCGCCCGCCTCAAGATAAAAATCCAGGTACTCCAGAAATTCCGTGAGCTGGCAGGTCTCGGTAATCGGTTTCTTCTTCCATCGCTCGACGAAATCAATCAACGCCTGAATTGGCGGACTCTTCGGAATACCGAACGCATCGACCACAAGCCGCAGGCAAGCGAGAGCGTCCATGTCTTTCTTTTGGGCAACCTCCCGAGCGCTTTCGGCGGCTTTCAAAAGCTCTGCTCCTCCGCGAATCTTTTGCAACGCGGGTAGGATGTCTTTATTTTCTTTTGCGTCGTTGAGGGCAGCCTGGAGTTCGCCTCCGTCGATGCAGAAACGCTCGAGTGCCGCGAGTCGAACCAGACTGATGCCGTCAGAAGAGTTCTGAAGAACGCGTAACCCGGCGAAGGCGTCGCGCACCTCGGAGATGTCGAGGACGTTCACACCTTTTACGCTGACCGGGATCTGCCGCGCCAGGCATTCCTGGACCAAATCCTCACGATGCGTGTGCTGGCGGTAGAGCACCGCGAAGTCAGACCAGCGGCATGGCCGCATCTTTCCAGCGATCTCGTGGCCGGGACAGCGTGCTCGGATTGCGTCGATCTGCGCAATAATATCGCTGGCCTCCGCCAGATTGCAGTTCTCGCCAGTGGTGACAATCTCCACTGGACTGATCGCGAGCTTCTTGCCAATCGCCTTTGCTTCAGCTTCGCGCGCGGAAGTCAGGCACCTGCGCTTGGCTTGCGCGTCATCGGTAAGAACCGCATCGGGATTGCGATCGATTACCTGAAATGCACACCGCAGGATCGGCGAAAGCGATCGTCGATTCTCGCTAAGCGTGACGTGCTTTACCCCAGCGAAATGACGCCGGAAATGCTCGAACGCCCCGGCCGTCGCACCGCGAAAACGATAGATCGCCTGATCCGGATCGCCGACTGCGAAGACATTCTGTTCTTCTCCGCCCAGTAACTTCGCCAAACGAATTTGCGCGACGTTGGAGTCCTGGAATTCGTCGATCAGGATGAAGCGCGCATGCTTGCGAGCCCGAGCCAGTGCAGCCGGATCGGTTTCCAGTAAGCGAACGGCGCCAGTGATCATCTGCCCGAAGGTGCCGAGATTGTTCTCGGCAAGCATGCCGGTAACCTGCCGGAACACTGCCGCAATCTCCTGGCAGCGCGCGATTAGCTCCGGCATGGGCAGCTCTTCCGCGTCTTTCGACTTCGCCGTGCGCGGCGGCGAGATCTTGCCCGCGACCACTTGTTCTACATAGTGCTCGTACTGATCCACGTCGACCAGTTCGTCTTCGCAACGCGCGAAGAAAGTGCCAAGGTCATTCAGAAACTTTCCTGGTGTGGCCGCCTTGATGAAGAGCTTCAGCGGCAGTTCATGCAAGCGGCGTCTCAGGTAGACGAATAGATCGAAGTTGTCGACTACGTCGAAACCGCGGCCCGCGTCCTTCAAAAGCCCGAAGGCATACGCATGAAAGGTTGAGGCGCGCAACGAGACGTCTTCCCCCAGCTCCGCCATTACCCGCATCTTCAGTTCTGCCACAGCGTTCTCGCTATACGTGACCGCGAGAATCTCGTCGGGCAGTGCGTGGCCGCTGCGAATCAGGTTTACGATCCGGCGCACCAGTACTGTGGTCTTGCCGGTGCCCGCTCCGGCAACCACCAGCATGGGACCGTGAACGTGCTCGATCGCCTGACGTTGGTCAGCGGAGAACTCCGGAATGCTCGGCGGCCGCGCGGTTGGCGGAGCAGTGAAATCGATGGCGAGTTGTCCCTGGGATGTATGCTTCATGGCGCACAAAAAGCGAAAGTCCATTATGGAGAAAAGGCGGACCTGCGGCAACTTGGAAATTGCCTTAGGTCGTTGAGCTTAGTTCCGAGACTGCAATGGCCACGGCGGCGATGATGGCAGTTTCGGCGCGGAGAATCGTCGATCCCAGCGTGGCTGTGGCCCAACCCACGGCTTCGAACTGGCGAATCTCGTCTTCCGTCCAGCCGCCTTCGGGGCCGAAAGCCAAAGTCACGGGTTGCGATACATTCTGGAGCTGGGACTTGAGGGTTTTCTCCTGCTCGGTCTCGGCGAGGAGGATTCTGGTTCCGCTGATTCGGTTGATGACTTCCGCGAGTTTCTTCGGATCGGCTATTTCCGGGACATCGACCCTTCGCGATTGCTGCGACGCCTCTTTGGCGATGCGACGCCAGCGCTCCACGCGCTTTTCAGCCGCCTTCGCCAGATGCGCGTCCGTTCGTCGCGCTAGGACAGGGACGATCTTTGCCACACCGAGTTCTGTCGCTTTCTCTACCGCCCATTCCATACGATCAAACTTGAATACCGACATCAACAGCGTGAGATCAAGTGCAGGTCCCGCCGCCACTGCTTCGCGCAACTCAAACTCTACCCGGTTATCACTGATGCTGACGATCTTTCCAACTCTCACCTGGCCGTCGGCGGCGACATCGAACTCCTGCCCCATCTGCGCACGCAATACCCGCACCAAATGCTGCGCGTTCTGACCAAGCAGCAGGGCTCGGTCAGCATGCACTTCATCGGCAATCCAGCGGCGGCGAGTCATGGTCAGTGGTTAGTGATTAGTGGTTAGTCGCTTGTCGATGGTCGTTAGTCGTTAGCCATCAACATCACAACGATTGTAGAGGATACAAAAACAAAAGCCGCGCTTCTCAACGCAGCTCTTGCCATTCTGACTATCGCTACCAGCTACTAGCTACCCAACTAGCCACTGATCACTAATCACTCGCTACTAACTAAATATATCTTTCACTTTGCTGAAGAGCGTCTTATTTTCCGGCTTGTTCTCCACGTGTCCAATCGCGCTTAACTCCATGAGCAGTTCGCGCTGTCGCTTATTCAGCTTCGCCGGAGTAAGGACTTTGGTCTCCACCAGCAGATCGCCTTTGCCGTGGCTGTTCACCGAAGGCACGCCCTTGCCTCGAATCTTGAAGATGGTTCCGCTCTGCGTTCCTTCGGGGATCTTGAGCGTATGCGTTCCGTCCATGGTCGGAACTTCGATCTCCGCGCCCAATGCGGCTTGCGAAAATGAAATTGGAATGCGGCAATGTAGATCGCGTCCATCGCGCTCGAAGAACGCGTGATCCTTCACATGCAGCACCATGTACAGATCGCCTGTAGGTCCGCCGTAGACGCCCGGTTCGCCCTGGCCCGTATAGCGCATGCGGGTCCCGTCTTCGACGCCCGCTGGAACCTTCACTTCGAGCTTTTTCGTCCTGAGCACGCGCCCTTCGCCCCGGCACGTCTGACAAGGATCGGTGACGACCTGTCCTGAGCCCTCGCAGGCGCTGCAGGTGCGCGCGATACTGAAGAAGCCTTGCTGATAGCGGATCTGCCCACGACCCTGGCAGGTGCGACAGGTCTGCGCCGACTTTCCCGGTGCGATTCCGGAGCCATCACATTGCTCACAAGCTTCGTGTTTGCGGACTTCAACTTCGCGCGTCACGCCGAACACGGCTTCTTCGAAATCCAGATCTATATCCTCACGCAGATCGGCGCCACGTTGCGCGCGCGAACGCCCTCGTCCGCGGCCTCCGCCGAAGAGGTCGCCGAACCCAAATAGATCGCTGAAGACGTCGCTGAAATCCTGGAAGATGACCGAGTTGAAATCCACTCCGCCGCCACCGCCAGCTGTTCCAACGCCAGCATGGCCATAGCGGTCGTAGGCTGCGCGCTTTTGCGGATCAGCGAGAACCGAGTACGCCTCGGAGCATTCCTTGAACTTCTCCTCCGCGTGAGGATCGTCTGGATTGCGGTCCGGATGATGTTGCATCGCCATCTTGCGGTAGGCGGTCTTAATCTCCTGCTCGGAGGACGTGCGCACCACACCAAGCACTTCGTAGTAATCGCGTTTTACGTTTGTTGCCGTAGACATGTACCTGCTTTAACAGGCTTGCACTATGCGCAAGCCCTGAACTCCGGGCGAGCCCGGTTACGATTTCTTTGGATTCTGGGCCACGCGCACCATGGCGGGACGCAGCAAACGGTCCTTCAACTTATATCCGCGTTGCAGCTCGTCGACCACATGATTGTGCTCAGTGTCATCCGTCTCCACCATCTGCACTGCCTGGTGATAGTTCGGATCGAACGGCTGCCCCGCAGCGTCCAGCGGCTCCACGCCAAGTTTACTCAGCGCATCATGGAACTGCCGATTGATCAGCTCCACGCCTTTGCGAAACTCCGGACCTTCCGGCGCCTGCAACGCGCGATCGAAACTGTCGACGATCGGCAACAGCGCCTTCACCGCATCTGCCAAAGCGAAGTCGCGGAAATCCTGCTGCTCGCGCACCTGCCGCTTGCGAAAGTTGTCGAACTCGGCTTGCAATCGCGCTAGCCGGTCATAGAGCGCGTCACGCTCCGTCTTCAACTGGGCCAGTTCGTTCTCACGCGCAGCCTGAGTCTCGGCGACAGCGCTCTCACTTTCAGCGGAAGGCAACTCGTGATCCAGATCCAGTGCCTTGTCCTGGTCTTCTCTGTTTATCTTTACTGCTGTCATGGAGTTCTACGATTCCTGCGTTGTTAATTTCTCGAACAGTTGCGAGATATACGAAACTGCGGTCATGGTGTGCTGATAATCGATTCGCATTGGCCCAATTACCGCCAGCGATCCAACAATCTCTCCCCCGGATATGGCGGGAGCACCGATCAGCACGAAATCGCGTAGCTGCGGCTCCAGTTCCTGGAGTCCGAATACCACGCGCACGCTCTCCTGCTGCGCCGACAAATATGCCGACAACAGTTCTACGATGCGTTGTTTCTCTTCGAGGCGGCGGAACAATTCCCGCAGCTTCTCCTGGTTCGCATTGCCAATCAGGTTAGCCGCGCCCTCCAGGTATACCTCTGGAGTATTTACGTCAGCTACCAGCGCGCCCTCGCGATAAAGTGCCTCAATCGACCTCATCAGCCGGTCGTACTCGCTGCGTTCCTGCTCGATCTTCTTCTGAATTTCGCCGCGTAGCGCTTCCAGTGACCATCCACGGAAATTCTCATTGAGATAACGTGCCGCGAGTTCCAGGTCTGCTTGCGAAAGCTCAACCGGCATCCGCAGCATCTTGTCGCGGACCACGCCCGACTTGGTAATCACCACGGCGAGAACTTTTTTGTCCCCCAGGGCGCTGAAGTGAATGTGCTCCAGCACTTCTTTCGGACTACCTGCAACCGCCACGGCCAGGTTCTGAGAGATCGTCGAGAGAATGTGCGACGTCTTCTCCATAAAGTTCTGCACGTCGTTGATGCCGTGAAGACCTTGCTCGATACGACCCTTATCGTCGAGCGAGATCTGATGTCCCGGCGCGAGCTGTTGCACGTAATACTCGAATGCGGCCGATGTCGGCACACGTCCGGCTGAAGTATGCGGCTGTTCCAGAAAACCGGCGTCAGTCAGGTCTGACATGACGTTGCGAATACTCGCCGGACTGAGACCTTCGCTGTTGGCCCGCGCCAGAGTGCGCGATCCAATCGGTTCCCCACTAATAATGTAGGTCTCGACGATCGCCGTAAGTACTTCCCGTTCCCGCAGACCGAATTGAGATTGGTTTGGCATACCTTGATACAAATTCACTAAGCCACACCTAAGTACATTAGATGCAGAAACTTAGCCATGGATTCCTTTGGATGTCCAGTAAAGATTGTAGGAAGCTGGACGGGGAGTGTCAAGGTTGGCACTCCAGTTATCCGAGTGCCAAGCCTGCTAACGCGAGTGGAATCTGCAATCTACTGGATTTGAATCACGTTCTCCGGCGAACTTTCCCTGATCTCTTTCGTCCGCTCGGCGACTTTCCTCGCAAAGGCGTAGATCGATTTCGCGTGCGCTCCATCTTCACCCTGAAGCGCCACAGGATTGCCTGTGTCCCCGCCCTTGCGAATGTCCGGATCGAGTTCGATGCTCCCGAGGAACGGAATGCTGAACTGAGTCGCCGTGCGTTCGCCTCCGCCCTTGGAAAAGATGTCGATCTCGTGGTTGCAATGCGGGCACACGAAGTAGCTCATGTTCTCGACCAGTCCCAAGAGATCGACCTTAACCTGGCGGAACATTTCGATCGCTTTGCGCGCATCTTGCAGCGATACATCAGACGGGGTCGAGACCACAACAGCTCCCGTCAGTGACACCGTTTGGATGAGAGAGAGCGCCACATCGCCGGTTCCAGGCGGTAGGTCGACAATCAGGTAATCGAGCTGTCCCCAATCCACGCGCTGTACGAACTCGCGAACCATCTGGTGGAGCATCGGTCCGCGCCAGATCAGAGGCTTGTCTCCTGGATTCAGCAATCCAACTGAAATCACTTTCAGTCCATAACGCACCGGCGGCTCAATCAGGCTCTTCTCGTTCAACTGCGGAGTGGTGCTCGAACCCAGCATGAGCGGAACATTTGGACCGTATACGTCGGCGTCAAGGAGACCGACCTTCTGTCCCATTTTTGCCAGAGCCAACGCCAGGTTTACTGCCAGCGTGGTTTTGCCGACTCCGCCCTTTCCGCTGCCTACGGCAATAACGGCGTCAACGCCCGGAATGGGCTGAGGTCCTTGAGGTTGTGCATGCTGATGGGCCACGAGCGCTCCTTGTCAGAACCGATACGACTTCTGAATCTTCGATTATAGCGATTAAGCAATAGACTCGCTGAACCGGTCAGGCCTTTGAGGGCGGATAGAGCGTGAAAGTCAGCGAGATTCCTAGCTGACCCAAGAGCAATAAAAGCTCTGCAGGGAAAGTTTCGGTCTGTGCTGCCACATCGCGTTCTTCAATGCCGAAGTCGACTGTAATTAGTACTCCGCGAACCTCACGAATGCGAGCTAACTCCCCTTCGTTTGTTTCAAGAAACCGAAGCGCGTCCGCGATCTGCTTCGGTAGCTCAGAAAAATCAGCATCGCTCACACTGACGTTGAAACCCGACTGTTTTGATGACTCATTGGACAAGCGGGTCTTCGGCTCGCCTGGTCGAAAGACTGCCAGGGGCACCCAATTGGATTTTGAAAGAAATCGGTCCACTTCGAACGTCTCTCCGGAAACCCTCAAAACACACATGCTCTCTCCAAAGAAAAATCGGGTAATCGGCATGTTATCCGATTACCCGATGTGACTTCTCTCAATCAACCGATCCTAGTACCCGTGGCTATCGCCTCCCTCCGTGGTCAGCTTTCCGCGGAACATGCGGTACAGAACCACGAAGTACGTGATCGCTAAGATCATGCCAACCGTCCACCAGCGAATTGCGATCTGCAAGCCATAGCTGCCCGTAATCGTATTCGCGATAGTGAGATTGTTAGCCGGATCGCCGGACGCCATCAACACGTTCGGATACACGGCATACGCCGCTCCGCCCAACATTCCTGCCAGATACAGGCACGAGCAGATGAATGCGGACTTCTCACGCCCCTTCGAGTGATAGAAGAACAGCGCGATGAGCGATCCAAATACCAGCAACGGGATCAGGTATCCCAGTGGATGTGCCTTGAAGTTCGTCAGTACCGCCGGACGGATCGCGATGGTTGCGATCAGGCTGAGCACGGTGAGCACCGCAAGCGCAGGCCAAAGCACGCTCACGGTCTTGTGAACCCGTTCGTTCAGCGCGCCTTCGGTCTTCGTAGTCACATACAGACCGCCGTGCACCGTGAGCGCCACCAGCGCCAGTACACCGGAGAGTACCGTGTACCAGTCCAGAATGCCCGGGTTTGCGCCCACGCGCCAATTCGTCCAGAGAGGCAGGAAGAAATAACCATCGGTATTCAAAGGGACTCCGCGCACCACATTGCCGAGCGCGGCCCCGTAAAAGATAGCTAGCAAAACGCTGCCCGCTGAGAAGATGGTGTCGAAGAATCCGCGCCACACCGGGCTCGTGCTGTGAATTCGAAACTCAATGCCGATCGCACGTAGCATCAGTAGCCACAGCACCATCATCAGCGGCAGATAGAATCCGCTGAACGCCGATGCATACAGCAGCGGAAACGCAAAATACAGCGCCCCGCCTGCCGCCAGCAACCAGACTTCGTTTCCGTCCCACACCGGACCAATCGTCCGTATCACGGTCGCGCGCTCTTCATCCGTTCGACCGATAAAGAGATGGATAGCGCCAGCGCCTAGGTCAAAGCCGTCCAGCACGACATATGCAACCAGCATCAAGGCAACGATCAAGAACCATAGAGTTGGCATATTAGTTCGCGGTGACGACCGCTGGCTCCTTCTTGAATTTGTCCACGCCAGGCGCGCCGACCGGCCCGTGCTCGATTTCGCGATACACCAGGAAGAGGAACAGAATGGAGAGCACCGTGTACATGCCCATGAATCCCAACAGCGTGAACCAGCCATTCCCTGCGCTCACCATCTTCGAATAGCCGTCCGCGGTGCGCATCAGGCCGTAAGCCAGCCACGGCTGGCGTCCCATTTCGGCGGTCATCCATCCTGCGGTGTTCGCGATGTAAGGGAACGGCGCTGAGAGCATCAGGATCCACAGCATCCAGCGCGCATCGAACAGCTTCTTCCTCCACAGCAGCAATGCCGATACCACCATTACCGCGATGAACATCGTCCCCAGTCCCACCATAATGTGATACGAGAAATAGAGCAGCGGGATATTGTCTGGCCAATCTTCCTTGGGAAACGCGTCCAAACCCTTTACCTCGGCGTTCCACCGCTTATAGGTGAGGAAGCTCAACATCTTCGGGACAGCCAATGGGTTATCGATGCTTCCCTTGTGCGAATCCGGCTGGCCCATGATCAGCAGCGGCGCGCCCGGTTGCGTGTTGTAGAGCGCCTCCATCGCCGCCAGCGTCACCGGCTGATGTTGCGCGACCATTCGGCCCTGCCCGTCGCCTGTCGGGAATAGCTGCAGGCAACTGAAGATCAGGCCGGCGATGATTCCGGTCCGCACGAAGATCTGTCCCTGATCGACATGTTTCTTGCTAAGCAGGTAATACGCGCCGATCGCCGTCATCACGAACGAACCAGTGACAACCGCACCGCCCATGTTGTGTGCATATTGCCAGAGTGCCCACGGGTTCAGGAGCAGCCCCCAGAAACTGTTCACCATGGCCGTGCCGTTCGGCAGTTTTTCGTAACCAACTGGGTGCTGCATCCACGCATCGGTCGCAATGATGAAGTAGCCGGAAAGCCATGCCCCAGCGAACACCATGAAGGCAGCGAACCAGTGCTGTTTCGGGCTTAAGCGCTTCTCGCCGTAAAGGAACAGTCCGAGGAACGTCGATTCCAGGAAGAACGCAAACAAACCTTCCATCGCCAGTGTCTGACCAATCACACCACCGGCAAACCGCGAGAAGTGCGACCAGTTGGTGCCGAACTGAAATTCCATGGGAATTCCAGTGACGACGCCCAGCACGAAGTTGATGCCGAAGATCTTGGCCCAGAAGCGGGCCGCGTTGTTGTAACGTTCGTCTTTCTTCCACAGCGCCAGTGTTTTCAGCACCACGATCAGTGGCGCGAGACCCATCGTCAGCTGCGGGAACAGGTAGTGGTACGTGATCGTAAAGGCAAAGTGCAACCGATGTACGAGGAGAGCGCTTTCCATAGGAATTTTTTCTCCAAACTTCTCGCAATCGCAAACAGTGTGAAGCGAGAGGTTTGCTCAATCAATGTGGCAGGTCGGAGAGGTCGGGCCTGCGTTTCGCGCCAGGCTCCGCAGGCTGGCGAGTAACCCAGAGATTATTCGGGGGCCGGTATACATCTTTCTGTGATAGGGATCACAGGAAAGCTAGTTTCAATCGTGTTCTTTTCCGCAATCAGACCTTGCTTAGAGGCGGATCGCAGATTAGAGGCCGTTTGCGCTCGAGTTGCGTTTCTTGCGTTCTCGCTCTGCCTTGCGATGTTCGCGGCGGTGGCCAGCGTCCTCGTAGCGTCGCTTCTCTTCTTCCGTCTCAGGAATCAGGGGCGGGACCTGCAGGTGCCGTCCCTCTTTATCTACGGCTACAAACGTCAGATATGCCGAGCTGACGTGACGATGCGTTCCACTGATGTAGTTCTCGACGATTGCTCTGACGCCCACCTCCATCGAAGTATGAAACGCACGATTCACCGAAGATTGCAGAATCACCATATCCCCAACGTGCACAGGAGTAACGAAATCCAGGTGGTCGATAGAGGCCGTGACCGCGTAAGCTCTTGAGTGCCGGTGCGCGGCTAATGCTCCCGCAAGATCAATCCAGTGCATCAGTCGCCCGCCAAGCAGATTGCCTAGAGGGTTGGCATCGTTCGGGAGAACCAGCTCGATCATCTCCGAAGCCGACTCGCGCACCGTCTTCGGAGTAAGGCTCTCTTCGCGGTTAAGAATTTCCTGGTCGGCCATCGTCGTCTTCTTTCAATCTTCCTTCACGGCGGCGTAAATACGACTGCAAGAAACATTGTGCCATGCGCGCCAGCTGGGTCTCTGAGCTGAGCGCTGTCCACGCGCCATCGGCCAGCTTGAATTGTAAGCTGCCATGATCACCCGGCTCATAATTGCGCTCGTAGGCGTAGCAGACTTCGATCTCGCCGGTTCGCTCGCGCACGATCGCAAAGCGCACAGCGTCCGCAGTCCGTTCCTCTGGCAGACGCTTGCAACCCCGCGCGTATCCCAGGTTGCACCCATTCTTCAGCTCATCTTCACTGGGAGCAATACCGCTTTGGCCAGGAACGCTGCACGTCCCACGCCATGCGGTTCCAAGCGGTAAACGCTGCGGATGCGCAAAGCCGAGCTGCACCAGTTCCTGTTCAGGTAAAAAGTAAGGACAAGCCACTTGCGACCACTCCCGCGGGAAGACGCCATTGTAACTGGTCCGTCAGTCTGTCAGGCGATTACGCTGTCGGCCCTCCAGTTTCGGCAGATCAGTCCACCGGGCGCTAGCTGAGAACTGAAAGCCAATAGCTGACCGCTGAAGAACTGATCGACTGACAGACGGAGAGACTGATAGACTCGGGTTTTATCCCCATGGACCGACTGCAATCTCTGAAAGATATCCTGACGCAAGACCCCAGCAACGCCTTCGCGCGTTATGGTCTTGCGATGGAACTCTCCCACCGAGGCGAGACCGACAACGCCATGGTCGAATTCCATGCACTCATCAAGACCAATCCCGATTACACCGCCGGCTACTTCATGGCCGCGCAGACCCTCTCTCGCGCAGGCCGCAATGATGAGGCTAAGCAGCTTCTCCGTGACGGAATCACTACGGCTCAGCGTACCGGCGACCGTCACGCTGAGTCTGAAATGCAGGCGATGCTCGACGAACTCGGCGGATAGCGCGTTACTTGCCCGTCGCCAGCCTCTTGCTCATGAAGCCTTCTACCACTCCCGGAATCAACTGGTAGAACTTGATCGCGACTCTGTAGAACCACGGCACCACGACTTCACGTTTGCCCTTCAGATAGCCTTCCAGAGTGGCACGCGCGACCTGTTCCGCTGTGCCTCCCTTGCGCGCCCCCGGATCGAACTTATTTGACTGCGATCCGCGCACCACATTCTTCGAGAAGTTCGTTTCGATGTATCCCGGACACACCGTCATTACCTTCACGCCGGTACTCGCCAGCTCCATGCGCGCCGTCTTGGCAATTGCGTTGAGCGCGAACTTCGTCGCGCAGTAAGCCCCCATCCCCGGCACCGGAATATGTCCGGCAACACTGGAAACATTGATGATGGTCCCACTACCCTGCTTCACCATCACCGGCGCCACCACTTGTATACCTTCAATCGTGCCGAACAGGTTTGTCTCGAACATGTTGCGGCACTCGCGCATGGGCATGTCAGCGATCGTGTCTCGCAGGCCGAACCCGGCATTATTCACCCAGATATCTACACGCCCAAAGTTGTGCAGTGTCAGTCCCAACAGGCGGTCGAGATCCTCGCGGTTGCGTACGTCGCAGAAGATGCCCAGCGTCCTCTCTGGCCGTCCGATGCGGGCGCGCGCTTCTTCAATCCGCTTCTCATCGCGCGAACTGAGTACTACCAGCGCGCCTTCGTCGACGAACAACTTCGCCATCGCCTCGCCAATTCCCATCGAGGCGCCTGTGATTACCGCTACTTTACCTTCCAGTCGCATGTAGGTGCTTTTAAACGCTGGAGATGCTCACGTCAAGCAAACCCTTGTCGTCGCAAGATTTTGCCGCGATTCCCGCACTCCAGTGCATCCAATAAGACCGGCGGAATTTGCGACAAATCACAACTCCTCGTGATGGCCGTATAATCGCCAGCAATCGTTTGGTGGAGTGAGGTCCCGGCCCTTATGAATCTTCCTCAAACTCTCGGTGAACTACGCCGAAGTCCCTATTCTGAATCTCGTCTGCGTACCCGTCGTGTGAAAGATGAGCTGCGCGAAAATTTGATCGCACGCCTGCGCAGCGGAGAAGAAGTTGTCTTCCCCGGAATCGTTGGATACGAAGACACGGTGGTTCCGCAAATCATCAATGCCGTGCTCTCGCGGCACAACTTCATTTTGCTCGGTCTGCGTGGACAGGCGAAGAGCCGCATTCTGCGTGCTCTCACTAGTCTGCTCGATCCGGATCTGCCCTACGTGGCAGGATGCGAGATCCACGACAATCCCTACGCGCCGCTCTGCCGCGCCTGCCGCGACCTGATCGACAAATGCGGCGACGCGACGAAGATCGACTATCTTTCACCGGAAGATCGTTACGTCGAAAAGCTGGCCACTCCGGATGTGACTATTGCTGATCTGATCGGCGACATAGATCCCATCAAGGCGGCCCGTGGCGGTCACGAACTCGGCAGCGAGTTCACCATGCATTACGGACTTCTTCCCCGCGCCAATCGCGGCATCTTCGCCATCAACGAATTGCCGGATCTCGCCGGGAAAATTCAGGTCGGATTGTTCAACATCATGCAGGAAGGCGATGTCCAGATTAAGGGCTACCCGGTTCGCCTGCCCCTCGATGTCGCGCTCGTCTTCAGCGCCAATCCAGAGGACTACACCGCCCGCGGCAAGATCGTCACGCCGCTCAAAGACCGCATTGGATCGGAAATCCGCACGCATTATCCTGCCACCATTGAGGAAGGCATCGCCATCACCTCGCAGGAAGCATGGGTGCAGCGCAATGGTTACGACCTGCGCGTTCCCGTCTTCGTGCAGGAAGTCGTCGAGCGGATCGCTTTCGTCGCTCGCGAAGACAAGCGCGTCGACAAACGCTCCGGCGTAAGCCAGCGCTTGCCCATCAGCGTGATGGAGAACGTCATCTCCAACGCCGAACGCCGAGCCATTCACAATCACGAAGCGCTCGTCGTTCCACGCATTGGCGACATCTACGCTGCCATTCCGGCGGTCACCGGTAAGCTCGAACTCGAGTACGAAGGCGAAGTGAAGGGCGCCGACAACGTCGTCCGTGAAATCATCCGCAGCGCTATCGCCAGCACTTTCGACACGACCTATCAGGGCGTGAATCTTCAGCAGATCGTGCAATGGTTCGATCTAGGTGGGAACATCCAGCTTCAGGATTCAGCCTCCTCTGCCGAACTTATCCCGACGCTCGAAGGTATTCAAGGTCTGATGGACCGCATCGGCGCTCTCAATGTGACTGCGGAAGATCCCGCCGAGTTGCAGGTCTCGGCCGCCGAGTTCATCCTCGAAGGGCTGTACGCTCACAAGCGCATCGGACGCAGCGAAGAGCGTGTCTTCAGTGCCGGAGAACGTCAGCCGAAACGAACGGAGACTCGCGTTCGCGAGCGTGACGAAGAGCCGCCCTTCCGCAATCGGAGGCCTTTCAACTAGGGACCGCGATGAAGCGCATCAAGTATTCCAAATACGTTCCCGATCCCGCCTCTGAGATGAGCATGGAAGATCTTCTCGCCGCGCTCTCCGACTATCTCCTCCAGAGCGGGTTCCAGAACTCGTACGGCTTCTACGATCTGCAGGACGGCGAGCAGTCGCTCGACGAGTTGCGCCAGGCAATCGAACAAGCGCTGATGAACAGCGACGCGCTCGACGAGATGCGCGAGCAGCTGCAGCAAATGCAGATGGATGGCACGCTCGATCAGCTCATCGAGCAACTGATCCAGCGCATGCAGCAGGAAGATTACATCTCCATTGACTCGCCACACGATCCTTCGCAGCAATCAAGCGTAGGCGGCCAGGTCGGAGAAAATCAGACACAGGCCAAGTTCGAGATTACCGACAAAAGCCTCGACTTCCTCGGCTACCGCACGCTGCGCGACCTCCTTGGATCGCTAGGGAAATCGAGCTTTGGACGTCACGACACGCGCGATCTCGCTACCGGAATCGAGGCCAGCGGCGCTTCCAAGACCTACGAATTCGGTGACACGCTGAACCTGGACATCACCGCCACGCTCTCCAGCGCCATCCAGCGCGAGGGCCTCTCACTCCCGTTGAATATTGACTACAAAGATTTGCAGGTACATCAGTGCGAGTATCAGTCGTCGTGCGCGACCGTGCTTATGCTCGACTGCTCGCACTCCATGATCCTTTACGGCGAAGATCGCTTCACCCCGGCCAAGAAAGTTGCGATGGCACTCTCGCACCTGATTCGCACGCAGTACCCGGGCGATTCACTGTCTCTGATTCTGTTCCACGACTCTGCTGAAGAGATTCCGCTTTCTCAGCTCGCTCGCGTAAAAGTTGGCCCGTACTATACCAATACTCGCGAGGGACTGCGCCTGGCACAGCGCATCCTGCAGCGCCAGCGCAAGGATATGAAGCAGATCGTCATGATCACCGACGGCAAGCCTTCCGCACTCACGCTGGAAGACGGCCGCATCTACAAGAACGCTTTTGGACTCGACCCGCTAGTAGTTACGCAAACGTTGGAAGAGGTCTCGAAATGCAAGCGTGCCGGTGTGATGATCAACACCTTCATGCTTGCATCGGACTATGGGCTGGTTCAGTTCGTGCAGAAAGTCACGGAGATGTGCCGCGGCAAGGCGTATTTCACTACGCCCTACACGCTCGGCCAGTATCTGCTGATGGATTACATGTCGCGGAAAACGAAAACCATTCACTGATCAACTTCCAGCTCGTGGTTGCCACTACCCCTTCGCGGGACTGCTCGGCGACGGCGGCAACGACCCGCCACCTTCCGCTTTCACCGCCGCCTCAGCGGCCTGGAACCCGACCTTCGAATGCGTTCCGTCGCAAAACGGCTTGTTCACCGACGCGCCGCAGCGGCATAGCGAATACGCAGGCTTGCCTGTCAGGTCGTACTTATTCCCGTCCGCATCCACCAACTCAATCAAGCCTTCCGGATCTTCCACCCGATACGGCCCATTCTTTCGGATCGTTATCTTCACTTGCGCCACGGCTCACCCCTCGTCGTAAGAAATATCGGAATGCAGTGTATCACTCGGTGGAAGTCGACGTGCCCTGCCGTCGCGGCTACTTCTTCGTGATCACATTCACCAGTAGCTTGTCGCCTTCGATGTCGACCACGTTGCAGAACGTTCGTTCTCCTCGACGGGTGAAGTCCAGTCCCACGCGGCTCTTGCCCACGCGGAGATCGCGCAGATGCAGATGATCGAGCCACTCCGGCAATTGCGGATTGATGATGTTAAGTTCCTTTTTCGGCGCGCTCGGTCGGATACCGAGAATTGAGATCAGCATCAGGAACAGCGAGCCCGACGCCCAAGCCTGAGGCGAGCAGGAAACCGGATAATGCACCGGCACGCCGTTCTCCGAGCGTTGCACCCCACAGAACAATTCCGGCAGACGGTAATCTCGGAACGAAAGCGCCGCCTCGAAAAGCGTGGTAAAGATGCGAATGACCGGCGCACGAAACTCATAGAGCGCCATTCCGTGCACGATCAACGAATTATCGTGCGGCCATACGGATCCACGGTGATAGCTCAACGGATTGAAAACTCTCTCTTCATTCGAAAGCGTGCGCAATCCCCAACCGCAAAACATGTCGTTACGCATCAAGCGGTTCACCACCGCGCGCGCTCGCTCCCGCCCAATCGCGCGCGAAAACAGCAGGTGGCCCGGATTTGAAGAGATCACCTCCAGCTGCGCTTTGTCTTTATCGAGCGCCATCGCATAAAAGCCGCGCTGTGGCATCCAGAAGGCCTTCTCCAGGCGCTTGGCCATCTCCAGGGCTTCGCGCCGGCATTTCTCGCCGCGAGCCGCATCTCCAAAGGCGCGCAATAGCGATGCCATACGATACTTCGCGTCGTAGACATAGCCCTGCACTTCGACCAGTGCGATTGGAGGCTGCGCCGTGCTGCCATCGCGAAACACGTTTGCATCCCACGAATCCTTCCAACCCTGGTTGGCGAGCCCACGCTTCGAGCGGCGTAAATATTCCACCAGTCCATCGCCATCCAGGTCCCCGTACTTGTCGATCCAATCCAGCGCCCTATATGCAGCCGGAAGCAGTTCTCGCACCAGATCTTCATCGGCGGTCCAGTTGTACGTTTCGGAAAGCAAGATCAGGAACAGGGGCGTGGCGTCGACCGTCCCGTAGTAGGGGCCGAAAGGCATCTCGCCCGAGCGCGTCATTTCTCCCTGGCGATATTCGTGCAGAATCTTGCCGGGCTCCTCATCTTTCCAATCGTTGTATTCCGTACCCTGTAGCTTCGCCAGGGTGCGAAGAGTGTCCTTCGCCAGTACCGGGCTCAACGATAACGATTGATATGCCGCAATAATTGAATCGCGGCCAAACATGGTCGCGAACCACGGAATGCCCGCGGCGATTACCCGCCCATGTTCGTCTGGGATCTGCAATGCATGGAAATCGCTTGCAGCAGTGTTCATAGTCTCGGTGAACACGCTGTTGCTGCTTTCAAAAGCCGTGGATTGCTCGCGCCATGACAATACCGACTCGCGCCGCTTCGCAATCAAGGCATTGAAGTCTCGATGTACAGGCGTCGTTCGCTCTCCGTCCACACTCGGAGTGACGCTCACGCGGAACTCCACCTGCCCCATCGATGGCAGCTCGAGTTCCCACACCGCCGTCTGGTTCACTATTTCCTTAGGGGCCGGCGACCAGGAGATCAGCGTTTGGCGCAACACCCCATCGAGCCCTCGATAGAGGAATGTCAGCGTGCGCTCACCGGCAATCCCCTGGTAATACTGTCCGTGCTCGTTTCGGTGCATGCCGCGCACTTCAAATACATCCACAAAATCCGCGTCGTACTGAATTTCGACGCGAAACTTCACCGTTTGGAGGTTGAAATTCTCAAACGTGATTCGTTCCAGCAATGCGCCCTTGCTGAGAACCTGTTCCCGATGAATGTGGATCGTGTTTTCCGGTAGATCGAAGGTTTCCCGAAGATGAATATTGCTGGTGGTCAGTTCGATCTGCGAGAGCAGTAGATTCTCGGAATGCGAAGAGAGCAGTACCGGAACCTCGCCGCCCACCCGCATCTCCATCAGGCTCAAGAAACGCGTGTCATCATGGAAAAAACCTACGTCCGGAGCGCCCGGAGGTGTGATATCCCCGAGCATGCGCGTCGACAGGAAAGTTTTCCCTGCAATCAGAGTCAGATTTTCGGTGCGAGGCGAACCCAGCGTCCGAAACTCCAGCTTTGGCTCGGAGTACGGAAACGGAATGGGAACAAGCTGTTGCTCCGGCACGAAAATAGTGCTGCTCATGCTGCTGTTGGTTCTCCCGCGGATAAGGTATCAGGTGCATCCAGGCCTGCATCCAACAGCTCTGAGTAGAGTTCCGCATATTGGGCAACCATCTTTTGCAAGGAAAAGTTGGTAGTCACGTACGATCGCACTTCGCTGGCATTAAACTTCGCGCACAGTTGCGCGCGCTTCGCCATCTGCTCCATCGAATTGCAGAGGTAGCCCGAGACTCCGTCCCTTACAATCTCGGGAGCCGATCCATTCGCAAACGCCAGAACAGGGGCGCCGCACGCCATCGCTTCGATCATCACAAGCCCGAACGGCTCCTCCCACTCGATTGGGAAAAGCAGGGCAAGCGAGTTCCCCAGCAGCTCATTTTTCGCGGCGAGATCTGCCTCTCCCACGTACTCGATAAACTTTCCATCCACGTGAGGCTTCACTCGCGTTTCGTAGTAGTCACGGAACATCGGCTGAATTTCGCCCGCAATCTTCAGCGGAATTCCTGCCCGCTTAGCGACTTCAATCGCTGTATGAGTGCCTTTCACCGGTGCAATCCTTCCCAGGAACGTCAGATGACTCCGCTTGCCTCGCGGCGCGGTATAAATCCGCATATCGATCCCGTGATGGATTGTCCTCAGTCGTGGCATGCACTCTCTTCGTCTCTGGGCATCGCTGATGGAAACGTAACTCACATCCGGATACTGCCTGTAGAAGTCGCTTAGATTTTTGCTATGGGGGTGATGAATCGTATAGACGAACGGAACATTCACGAATCGCGAGTGCACGATTGCGGGGGCATTGCTCACGTGAATTACGTCGCATGAATCCGCCGCATCTTTCACCGACCATGCCCCGTGATTAATGTCGGCCAGATTTTCAAAGATCTCGCCTTCCAGAGGCCATTGGCCCTTTGGATAAAGCCATCTGCGCTCCACCGGCAGCGTAGATTCACCATTCGTGTATAGGACCACATCGATGCCTAAACTTGTCAGCCCTTCAGCCAGATGGGCGGCAAATAACTCAGTCCCGCCATATAGCCGGGGAGGAACAGCAATGAAGGGAGGAACGATCAGCGCAACTCTCATTTGACTCCTAATTACTGCGAGAACGGGACACGCCGACGAGCTTTACTAAGTTAGTAATGTATTAAGATGCATCGCTGGCCGACGCGGTTGGCACGATGAAGCCGTTGCCGTCACCGTGTGCGAGGAGTTGAGCGGCATACGCTCATGCAGAGAGCGAGGTGAGTACCTTTGTATCCAATCGTGACGTCTGTGCACGATCTGCCGCCGCGCTTACATAAGCTTCGAATTGCCTCGAGCGAATCTCGCTGGTATGTTCAGCCAGAACGCGCTGCTGCGCATTGCGACCAATTTTTTGTAACTCCGCATCGTCCATGTCAGTGAGATAACGCGCGACATCCGCGGCACAAACCGGAAGCAGGATCTCTCGTCCCGGCAGAAAGAAAGTATCCAGACCGGGCCAGTTATCCGAAATCAGCGTGCCGCCGCAAGCCGCCGCTTCGAATAGGCGCACCGACGGCGAGAATCCCGCGCGCACCATGTCACGCCGGGTGACGTTCAGAGTAAGCCGTGACGAGGAATAGAATCGCGCGTGCCATCGCGGATTCAGATGAGTAATCCGCTTCACATTCGATGGCCACTTCACGCTCTTCGGGTACTGTGGCCCTGCAACCAGGAATTTACGTTGCGGCAATCGCCGGGCCGGCTCGCATAGCAGTTCATCGATTTTCGGCTGACGATCGGGAGCATACGTCCCCATGTAACTCAGGTCGCAGGCAAATCGTTGATTCACTCCAAATCGCCGGTATTCCTTGGGATCGAACGAACAGTAGAGCGGTACCGCTTTGCGTGCACCGAACCGCTGCTCCAGTTCGCTGAGCATCGGTCCCCCGGTAAAGCTGAAATACAGGTCGAACTCTGGAATCTGATCGGCGCTCAGGTAGTCGCTTCCGCCTTTCTCTCGCAGTTGAGCCACCGTTATGGGAGTATCGATATCGTAAAAGGCCTTCACCGGAACGTTACTGTTTATAACTTCCTCGATCGCCGCAAGTCCGTCCGGGAAATACGACCCGACCAGCGCGACATCTGCGTCACTCAGTTCGTTCTTCACCTCGCCTCTTACATTCGACCATTCGTCAAACAGTCTCACCTGGCAAAAAGGCGGCTCAGGCATATCGCGATTCGAGGCATACCACTCCAGGTCGTGCTCAAAGAACACAATCTCGTGGCCGCGCTCATGCAGTGCCTTGCAAAGTGCGCGGAAGGTCGTTGCGTGACCATTCCCCCACGAGGAAGTGATCGATAATCCAAAGATCACCAGCTTCAATCCGTTCTCCTACGCTGCTGCCAGTGGCGCTGGCTGCTCATCCTGCATTTTGGAACCGGCAAGAATGCGCTCCACATCTTTTACTCGAAGTTCGTACGTGTGCTCGGCCAGAGCACGCTCGCGCATCGCGGACCCGATCTCCCGTGCGCGTTCCGTGCTCACGCTGCGGAGCCAGTGCACGATGCTGTCTGCCGAAGAGGCCACCAGGATCTCGCACCACGGGTCGAAGAAATTGCTGATTCCGGGCCATTCGTCTGTAATCAGGCAGGCTCCGGCGCCGGCTGCTTCAAAAACCCGGGTAGGCGGTGAGAACCCAACTTTCGCCATGGACTCGCGATTCAAGTTCAGCACCATCCGCGCTGAACAGTTCACGGCATTGTGTTGATCCGTACCAACGTGTCCGATCCACCGAACATTCGGCGGCAGCTTCTTACCGCCCCATCCTTCGCCTCCGAGGATGAACGACATTTCTGGTGCCAGCTCCGCAGCGCGTAGGAAATACTGCTCTACCCGCTTCTCTCGATCCGGCAGGCGGTGCCCCACGAACGCCAGATCACACTTCAGCTTTGGATCCGCTCCCACCGGGAAGTGGCAATTGGGATCGAGACCGTTGTACACCGGATGGCAATTCGCGGCTCCCAGTCTCAGATAGTGCTCGATCACCGGCGATCCGCCGCCGTAAGTAAAGATGAAGTCATACTTCGGGATGAGCCCGCGAAACGGATCGCTCCCGTTCTGCTCAACACGCGCGAGCGTGGCCGGAGCATCCACATCCCAATAGGCGACGCGCGTTAATCTCGAAGCGCAGTCGAGCACCTCGCGCTCCAGCAGTTCGTCCTCGGCGCCAACTCCGCTGTGCTTGATCACCAAATCGCTATCCGCCGCGCGCGATAACAGTTCATCAAGATCTCCCGGAGTTTGATAAACGATCACCTTCGCGTAATCGATCTCTCCCGCATCGCGATTCTTCTGCCTCTGGTAGATATCCGGTTCGGCAAACGTGATCTCATGTCCCAATCCGTGAAGGCACTTGTAAATGCCGCGGTAATACGTGGCCGCGCCGTTCCAGTACGACGACGTCAAGCTCGATCCGAAGACGAATATCTTCACCCTTTTAGCTCCTCGAAGATTCCCACCAACTGCTCTGCGCGATGGCGGCATGTGTGCCGCTGATGAATAATTTCCAACCCGCTAGCCGATAACTGCTCTCGCGCAGCTTTATCTCTTAGTAGATGCTGAATCTCTGCATACATGGCGTCCCCATTTGCAACGCTGAGGAAATCCTGTCCCGGCCGGAATAACTGCTCCGCATCCTCCCACGGCGAACACACCAGGGGAACGCCGCAGGCGAGGGCCTCAAACACGCGGATAGTAGGCACGCCGCTCAATCCGTTGGCATATTGCCGCCGCGGCACGTGGATGGTCAGCGCACTCGTCGCATACACGCGGGGCGCCTCGAGGTTCGGCAGATATCCGCGGAACTCGATCCCCGCCTCATCCAACTCTTTCATCGCTCCTTCGGGATAGCGCACACCGTGAATCGCAACCCTGCCGCCTTCGGCAACTATTTTCGACGCGGGCTCAATCAAGAACTCCTGCAGTTCACGCGTGCGCTCTTCGTCGCCCCAGTTCCCCACCCACACCAGTTGCATTTGTTTGTGCGCCGGCAGAGGCTTGAATTTGCCGATGTCCGCCGCCTCGTGGAAGGTCCACGCCCGTGCGATTCCAAACCCATCGACGTATATCTTTCGAATCGCCTCCCCAAATGCCAGCACTCCATCGAACAGATCGAGCCGGAATCGAAGAATTTCGCCAGCATTTGTATAAGCCCGGTGATGCGTATCGTGAAACAGCGCTCGAAATCCCAACTTGCTCTTTAAGCTGAGGATCGTATTCACGACCTGCGGATCATTCCATTCATGGATCATCACCAGGTCAGCATCCTTCAATCGCCTGCTCGCAAATTCCTCAAAGCGCTCGCCCGGCTGATAAAACTGCACATCCAGATCCGGATAGGCAGAACGAAACTCATCAATTGCCGTCGTGGCCAGTGGCCCTTCTTCGCGAACCAGGTTCGTCAGCGACCATGCCCCCAGCGGCTCATAGCAGCACACCTTGTGTCCCGCATCGAGAAGCGCTTGCGCCAGTCCACGCAGAAAATGAGCGTTCCCGTGATTCCAATCGGAAATCCACGAATGCGCGAAGATGTGAATGTTGAGCTTGCTCATGCTGCCGCCATCTTCTCCGGCACCAAAGCGTCGTAGAGCTGCACATACTGATCGACCATGCGATGTGCCGTGTAAAGGCTCGCGGCACGGCGATAGCCGAGATTCGCGTAGGTGAGGCGCAATTGCCGGTCTTCAGCCAGGCTTCTGAGCACACGCTCAAGGTCGCCTGGATCATTTGTGCGGAAGTAGCAGGCACTCTCGCCCCAGATTTCACGAAAACTGGGAATATCGTTCAGGACTAGCGCGCACCGCGACAATGCTGCTTCCAGGGGCGACAGGCCAAATGGCTCGTACCGTGATGTTCCGACGAAGATCGATGCGCGTGTATACAGATGTCGCAGTTCAGCTTCGTTCAACTCTCCGCGAAACAACAGCTGGCCGCTGACTGCAAATCTACGGTTTGGAGAAGCCGGATCTGGATGTTCGTCTGACCCCGCAACCACCACCGGCCACGGAGATTGAATCATCGACAGCAGCTGCAACTGCTTGCCCGCATCCCAAGCGCGTCCCACGCCGACAATCAGATCCTCCTTGGTGGTATGCGCATTGAACAATCCCGGATTCCTGCCGTTATAGATTGTCCGCCCCAGTTCGCCTTTTCCGTGGTACTCCTCCAGCGCCCGAAGCATCCACCGACTCGGCGCGACTACTACATCGGCTCCCTCGATCCCGCGTGCAACGATTCGCCGGTACCCGTCAATCCAGGAATTGCTCTCTGGCTCGTGACCGTGTACAGCCACCCACCAACTGATCACGTCGCTGTGCCCCACCACCACCTTCGGCACATTTACCGGCAACGCTCCGTAGGCGTACTGGCCAAAATGCAGCAGATCCGGCCTCTTCTCCTCAATGATTCGCAGCAAGTAGTCTGACGACGCCGTCAGGTCGTCCACAGCGTCCTGCATCCATTCCAGGCGAAATGCGGTGGGGTAAAAATCTACGGTGCCCAGCGCGTTCAGCCATTCAGTCTGACTCGCGGCAGGGATCTCCCCAAGGCTCACCAGCGTGACCCGAATCCCACGTTGCGCTAAGCCCGTTACCAGTTCTCGCGTGTACGTCCAGACCCCGCCCACAGTGTCGGCGGTGACTAACACGTGCATTCCAGATCCTCGATCTTGGCCGGTTGCTGCTCCTGTATGTCGCTGAAGCCTTTATCAGCGAACGTGGCCGTGTAGTAGTGGTGCGCGCGCTCCCACGCCTCGTCATCCGGTGGCCCGAACAACTGCACGTACAGGGGGGTCCCAGGAAACGGAAACATCGGCACGGGTTCGCTCACCCAAACGCCATGTGCCTTCAGATGCTCCTGCCACCGCCGAATATCATCTTTGTTGTCGTGATCCGTGAGGATCAGATTCGCCTGTACCCACGGGATACGCTGCTTCGCGTAGATCAGCAACTCGCTGATGCGATCCGTGCCAATCCGGCAATTCTTGTTCAGCTCGTCGCGCCCTGCTTCTGTAATCGACTCGATCCCGCACTCCAGCGAAATGCACTGTGCGCGCCCCAGCAAATCCAGCGTCTCCTCGTCCCACAGATCGATACGCGTCTGGAATCCAATCTTCACATTGCGCTCGGCAATACCTTCCAGAAGTGTACGGACGTTCTTTCCCACGCCGAAGATCTCGTCGATGAAGTAGATGTAGTCCACGCCGCGAGCGATCACGCGATCTACTTCTCTCAGCACCTCGCTCACCTCGCGCTCGCGGAATTTGTTGCGAAACAGCGTCTTGTTGCAGAAGGTGCATGCCCACGGGCATCCCCGCGCGAACTCCAACTCCGCTCCGTGTCCTTCGCCGAAGAACACATGGTGCCGGTGCTTGTGTTGCTCCACGTTGTAATTGCGAAAATCGAGCGCGCGCAGCGACTTCATATCCGTCGCGCCGAGCGATGGACTCAGGTGCATGCCGTCATCCTCGCGCCAGCAGCATCCATCGATGTCGCTCCATGGCTTTGTCGCAAGCAGTGGCAACGTCTGGTCGGGCTCTCCCCGCATGCCAATATCACATTGCATCTTTCGTATGGCAGCCGCAGGAGTGGCCGACGTGTGCGGCCCAATCGCAACCTTCACTGCCTTACCACCAAGCGCTGCGAACCACTGCTTCGGAACTCGCACTTCTGGAGGCGGACAACGCCAAAACAAATAGGACGGCGCCGTGGGGATCACCAGAAAGTCTGGCGCAAACGCATCCACGCGAGTCTTCGCTTCCGTCGTATTCAATCCGTCGTTCTGCGCATCGATGAGCAAAGCTTCGTGTCCGGCTTCTTCGATTTTGTCGAATGCGAACAGCAGCTCCAGCGGATAGTGCGGATCCTGGCAACCGAAATAGGTTGATCCCTTGAAATCCCAATTCGGATTGACTAATGCATATTTCATGCGGCGCCTGGCATGTTCTCGAGCGCGGCGCCCGCAAGAGGTTCCTGCAGTTCGTCCGGTACTTGTCCACCCTGGTGTTCTTTCCACCAGCCTTCAATTCGCGTTAATGTCTGCCGCACGTTCAGTTTCGGTTTCCAGCCGGTGTCACGACGCAACTTGGAATAGTCGGTCACGTAAACTAACTGATCTCCGGGGCGCGACTGGTCGAGAACGTATTCCACCCGTGACGCCGTAAGCCGCTCGATCTCGTCCATCAATTCCAGGAGTGACGTGGCGTTCTCGATTCCGCCGCCCACGTTATAAACCTGCCCGCGAGTTACGGAAATGTGGCTCCGCACTGCATCGAATGCGCGCACCAGGTCGTCAACACAAAGCACATCCCGCACCTGCCTGCCGTCCCCATAGATCACAAGTGGAATCTGCTGGATCGCGGAATACAGAAAATGCGCGACCCATCCCTGGTCCTCATTGCCGAACTGTCTGGGACCGGCAATGCACGACATGCGAAACACCACAGCCGGGATACCGAACATCCGCGCATAGTCGTGAACGTACTGGTCCGCCGCTCCCTTCGAGCATCCGTAGGGCGAATGAAAATCGAGCGGCTGATCCTCCGTCACTCCGCGAATGTGCTTGAATCGGTACCGTGACTTCTCTCCAACCAGCGGGTGCATACCTAATTCGCCGTAGACCTTGTTCGTCGAGGTAAACAGAAGAAAAGGCTGATTGCCGGTTTTGCGCGCCGCTTCCAGGACGTTGAACGTGCCTCCGAGATTGATTTCGTAATCGAGCCTCGGATCCAGCAACGATGTTGTAACGGCTACCTGCGCGGCGAAGTGATAGATCTCCGTGGCTGGCCGTACGGCTTTCTCCACCGTAGTTGCGTCGCGAACGTCGCCGACGGTTACTTGCAGCCGTCCCGATTTACCTGCTTCCACTCTCAGCGTTTCAAGGTTGTACCGCACTCCTCGCCGCGAAAGATTGTCAAAGATATGAATGTTTGCGTCCGTATTTCGTAGAAGCCAATGGGCCCAGTTGGACCCGATGAATCCAGCTCCGCCGAAAATCAGAACATTTCGTCGTTGTGAAATGGTTTTCATCGGATTTCCAAACTTCCCTTGCATCAAGCTGTTAACCGGTATTCGTGCAGCTTCTGGACCATCTCCGCCGCACGATCTTCCGCATGCTGCTCGCACAGCCAATTCGCATATTCCTGCATGCCCTCCGCAAAGCGAACCCCAGGGTGATAACCCAGCACACTATTCGCGGCGCTTATGTCGCCAAAGCAGTGGCGTATGTCGCCTGCACGATACTTCCCCGTGATCTCCGGTTCGATATTGATCCCCAGCGCCGCTCCCATGATGCCCGCGATCTCCCGGATCGAGATCGGTTCGCCAGATCCGATGTTCAGCGCCATTCCATTGGCTTCGGCCTGTTCCATCGCCAGCAAATTCGCCCGCACCACATCATGCACGCTGACGAAGTCGCGCATCTGCATGCCATCTTCGAATACCAAAGGCGCTCGGCCATTCAGTAATCGTGATGCGAAGATCGCTGCCACACCGGTGTATGGATTCGAAAGCGACTGGCGTACGCCGTAAATATTGAAGTAGCGCAACGCCACCACCGGCAGACCATAGGTCTTCCCGAACAGCAGGACCATCTCCTCCTGGTCCTTCTTGGAGAGCGCGTAAAAGGAACTGCATTGCAGCGGCTTCGACTCGTCCGTTGGAATCGGTGTCAGTTCGCGCCCGCACGCTGGACACTCCGGCTCCCACTTCTTCTCCTTCAACTGCTTGGCGCTTCGCTCCCGGGGCGCAACGCTGCCGCATTGCACGCAGAGATACTTTCCCTCGCCGTAAATCGACATGGACGACGCGACAATCAGCTTCTCCAGCTTCACTTCCGTGTCCAACAGCGCCTGCAGCAGGTTCGCCGTACCCTGTGTGTTTGATCCCATGTAGTGCGCAATCTCGTACATCGATTGCCCAACCCCGACCGATGCACCCAGGTGGAAAATGACGTCAACGCCACGCACCGCTTCCCGCAGTTGATCGAGATCGCGCAGGTCACCTTCAACAAAATGGATTTCCCTCGCGAGATAGTCTGGAATGCCCGCAGGATGCACCTGTGCCGTGAGATTGTCGTAGACCCGAACCTCATGGCCGGCGTCGAGCAGCGCATCCGCCAGATGCGATCCAACGAAACCCGCACCACCTGTGATCAGAACCTTCTTCGCCATTACTTCCCCGCCCCCACCTTGGTTCGCTCGCCGTTGCCTATCGCCACCGAAACCTTCTTTTGCTGCGCGTACCGCCCTATCGCCCAGCTCACGAACTCCGCGAAATCTTCTGGGTTTCTCGGAGGACTCGCGTAGTGCCGTTCCGTTCCCAGGTGCTCCGGCGTGAAGCACAGAGTAAGTGTCGTCTGGAATGGCGAGAGCGCCTCCATTTGCCGGTCGAACCATACTTCCGAGTTGGGACGGAACCAGTCAGCCCAACTCACGCCGGTACGCAGGTAGCGCACGCCCAGCCGCTGCAACCACTCCACGCCCGCATCGAGACGCGGATCTTCAAAATGGAACCACTGGCAGATTCCCAGTCCCTCGGGGAAGTTGGCTGCAGCCTGCTTCGGCGTCATGTCTTCCCGTACCAGTCCCATGTAGTAATGCCGGTAATACGCGCTGCCTTCCGATTCCTTATGCCGGGTAGTCGCTGTCCAGGTCGCGGGAAGATCGAACAGGCTGTACCAGTGCACCCGCTCAACGATCGGTAACAGCAACTCAGCCGTCTTTTGTAATCCAAAGACTTGCACTTCTTCCGCGCCGAAAGAGGAGGCGCCTGCCTCGGAGACCCAGATCGGCTTCTTGGTGACCGCGCGAATCTCAGCGATTTTCTGCGGCCATTCGTGGATGCCCCAATGGTTCCAGTCGAGCGGAAATCCGTGCACCGCCACAATGTCCACGTGGTCAAGTACCCCGTGCGATCCCATCAACTGCATGAAGTTCGGATCGATTGGCGAAATCCCGCCGAGCACGATTGGCAATTCTGGATTGGCGCGCCTCGCCGCCTTGGCGCCCGCGATCGTCATCTCCGCGAACCGCTTCCACTCCGGATCAGCTTTGAAATCCCAATGTGAAAGATTGTTCGGTTCGTTCCAGAGCATTACCGCTTCAACCATGGATACGTTCGCTGCCTTTCAGTGATCTTCTGCTCAGAGTGTTCCGTCGAGTTCCATTTCCAGGATGTATTTGCCGTCTCGCATCACACCTCGCGGTTCGCAAATCCACGTCTCCGCCTCCGGGTGTGCCGCGATCTCCAGCCCCGAACTTCTCAGCATCGCTTCCGCGGCGCTGGCGTTGGGCAGCCACCAATTGGTGGGATCATCGGCATAACGGTTCTCGACAAAATACATGCATGGAAAGTCGCGCTGTTCGAAGATGTCCTTATTCCAGAAGTGATAATTGCTCTCCCATCGTTGGGGCGTTTCGGAGCCGCGAATCATCGTCTGAAATATCATCCGGCCACGAACCTTCTGAATGATCTTGTCGAGCGCGTACAAGGGATACCGCAGGTGGTAAAACACGCCCATGAAGAGGACGAAATCAAACTGTCCCGCAATTTTGTCCACGTCGTAGACGGAGAGTTTCTGAAAATCGATCTGCAGATTCAGTTGCTCAGCTGCAAAACGCGCCTGATTCAGGTACCGGTCGTCGACGTCAATGCCCACCACCCGCTCTGCCCCGCGCTGCTTCATCTGAATGCAATAAAATCCGCCGTTGCATCCGATATCGAGAACAGTCGCCCCCGTCAGGTCCGCGGGGATCTCCGGAGAGATATACCTCCACTTGATGTTGGGAAAGTCGCCGAGAAAGTGGTTCGGTGCCGTCTTAACACCGTGCAGATCGAGGTTATGAAACCACTCCCCGAGCTGCTCAATCCGCCGTGTTAACCCGTCCCGGTCCAGAACCGGTGTAGCCGTCGCAGTGGCCGACGGGGTTACTCCAGATTCGTTTGCCTGCTGCAGTTGAGGTGCCATCAGATTTGGCACGGGGGACTTCCCGTGTGCTCGGTTAGAAGGCCACCTACCTACTTGGGATGCCTACTTTCCTCTCGCAACCAGCTTCGATTCAAACAATTGCGCGTAAACTCTGCACCAATCTTGTCGCAACTTGACGCGCATCGATCGAGCCTCCGCTGCCATCCTCTTTCGCAGGTCTCAGAGGATTCGCCCGGCTTCCCCCACACACCCCAGCGTCGGATGTGTGGGTCCTCAACTCAACTGGCTCACGCTTAACTTGCCTGCAAGCGCAATTGCAGCTTCCTGGCAATTTCATACAGATTCGAAAGCCGCTCCTGCACTGGACGCGGCAAATCCGGAGTACTCATAGCGGTTTGTGCGCTCACCAGAATCCCAGTCAGATCGTTGCTCAACTCTCCCTGGAGTTGCAGGTTCGCACTGTGCCGGGCTGTTGCTTCGTCGCGCTCTCTTCTTCGTAGTGCCGTTTTGACTTCACGGATCACGCGATCAGAATTCGCAATTCCGAAATTCAGGAACACTGTGAGCGCGCCTTCGGCAAGTTCGCCCACCCCGGCTGCCGCCGTTGGATTTGCTTCGAACAGATCTTCGTCCATCACAATCACACGATATTCCGCGCTGCGCACAAACGAGATCGCCTGCCGGATCGTGGTTACCAGGTTGGCTTGTCGGTTCAGAGCCTTACCAATCAGCTCTGTACATTGAGGACCGCTAGAGGAAGGTGTAACGATTAAGATCATGTCCTGCATAGGTGCAATTCCCTCGCCACCTATGCAGGATAGAAACGAAACCACTTAACGCCGCCGAAATCCATCGTGAGCCGGAATCGGAACTCCACTCCGGGAACGCAGTTCAAATCTGGGCCGCGTACTCTTTCAGTTTCCGATACAACGTAGTCTTGCCGATTCCCAGCATCTTCGCCGCCAGCAGTTTGTCACCTTTCAATTGCTCTATTGCGCCCAGGATCGCTGTTTTCTCCAAGTCCGCCAATGGAACTATTTTTGGCCCATCGCTGTTCGCTTGTTTCGCTGGCGCCATAGCATTGCGTATGTAAGTTGGCAGATCTGTAACATTCAGATTTGAATTCGAACTCATTGCCCACGCCCTTTCGATACAATTCTCTAATTCCCTCACGTTGCCCGGCCATTCGTATTCGAGCAATGCATGCAAAGCGTCTTCGCTCAGTGAACGCCGCGCCCCACTGGTGCGCGACAGCCGTTCCAGAAAGTGTTCGACGAGCAACGGTATGTCCTGCTTGCGTTCGCGTAAGGGTGGAATCTTCAGTGCCAGAACATTCAAACGGAAGTAGAGGTCTCTGCGGAAACCTCCTTCGGCGACCGCCGCTTCCAAATCGCGATTCGTAGCCGCGAGAATCCGTACATCGATCGACAGCGATTTCGTGCTGCCGACCGGCCTTATCTCTCTCTCTTGGATCGCTCTCAGCAGCTTCGCCTGCAAATCGATCGGCAGCTCTCCAATCTCATCGAGAAACACCGTGCCACCATTGGCGATCCAGAGCAGTCCATCCTTATTTCGCGTCGCGCCCGTGAATGCGCCCTTCACATAGCCGAACAGTTCGCTTTCGATCAGCGTTGGCACTAGCGAACCGCAGTCCACAGGAATGAACGGCTTGTCTCGATTGGGTCCCGTGAAATGAATGCAGCGCGCAACCAGTTCCTTTCCGGTCCCGCTCTCCCCCACAACCAACACTGGATGCGTGCTCTGCGCCGCTTTTGAGATGATCCTGTACAGCCGTTCCATCTCCGGAGACTTCCCGACCAGGGAAGAGAATCCTTGCTTTGATCGCATCGTTTCGCGCAAGGCTCGACGTTGCGCGGTATTCTTCAGTTCGGCAGTGGCGCGCTCCAAAAGATTTCGCAGTTCGTCCAGGTTGAAGGGTTTGGTGATGTAATCGAACGCGCCTTGTTTCATCGCCTGCACGGCAGAAGGGACCGTTGCATATCCCGTGATGATCGCCACCACAGAGTCGGGACGGCGCGCTTTCACTTCGCGCAAAGCTTCGATTCCGCTGGCGCCCGGAAGCCGCAAATCGAGCAACACAATGTCGATGCTCTGATTTTCCAGGATCTTGTACGCCTGCTCGGCCGCATCCACCGCGAACGAGTGAAATCCCAGCAACTCCGCGGCTTCTCGGCAGCTCTCTCGAACCGCTGATTCGTCGTCTATGATTAAGACATTAAGAACACTTGCTCCTGAAACCTCGCGGGCTCCAAGCGTTACCTGACTTTGCATCTCAACGCCCCTCTCGACCATGCCCGCTGCCAAGCCTTCCCAGCGAACGCAATCCCGCCGCCTCTCCAGGGCCTTGCTGTAGCAAAAATCCCTTTGGGAGAACCGTCGAGGAAAGTTACATCAAAATGGGAATCGAGCGCTGTGACGTACGCCACAGTCCTAAACCGCATAAAAGGCTGGTTCCGTGAGACTTAGGAGGGCAATACAGGTGCTTTCGGTAGAAAGACTTCCAAACGGGTACCTTGTCCGGGTTCGCTGATCACGTTAATTGCGCCACCGCTCTTGCGCACAATGCTATGCACCGTGAATAGTCCCAAGCCAGTTCCATTGTTGGACTTCTTGGTCGAGTAGAACGCCTCAAAGATTCTGGACTTCGTAGCCGAGTCCATGCCTTTTCCCGTATCTGCAACCGTCAATTGCACGTACGGTCCGGCCGGTACATTGAATTCATTTTGGGCGCGCAATTCGCAGGCGCCGCTTTCCAGAACAATCCGGCCGGCGCCGTCCAGCGCGTCACGGGCGTTGATGACCAGGTTCATCACAATCTGCTGCACCTGGCTCGGCACCATCACCACCGTTGCTTTCCCACCGTGAGGCGAAACTACGAACTCGATCTGTTCCCCAATCAGCGGACGCAGAATCGTTTCCATCTGCCGCAGCACATGGTCGACATTCACCTCTTCTGGATCGGGAGATTGCTCCCGCAAGTACGCGAGTAATTGCCCAACCAGGGAGGTTCCGCGTTCGGCCGCGCCGCGGATGCTATCCGCCTGGCGCCATTCCCATGTGCCCTTCTCCAATTGCGTCGTTAGCAATCCGGCGTGTAGAGTCACCGCCGTCAATACGTTATTGAAGTCGTGCGCAATTCCGCTCACCAGTAATCCGAACGACTGCAACTTTCTTGTATCGGATAACTCTTTTTCAAGACTGCGCCGCTCGCTCACATCGAATGCCAGGTGAATACGCACATTTCTGCCGTGAGTCCGCGATTCGACCAACTTATGCCGGTAATACTTGCCGGTTCGCGGATGAAATACGGGGCCGTGCTTGCAAGCTTCTCCGTCGCAGAATGCACAATCCTTGGACCCGATGATTTCCGACATCGAAGCGGCATGCATCAGTTTCTTATACGCCTGATTTGCATGAGTCACGTGGCCGTCGCTCTCCACCATGACGGCATGGGGCGAGCTCTCCAGTGCCATCGTTAAGATGTCTTGCAGATCCCAGACGTCGGATTCCTGAAGCGAATTGGCGCGCGCATGGCTCTTCGACATATTGCCAGCTATTGTCATGGCAAAACTCGAGCACGCGCTCGGTACGCCTCGCCTTGTTCCAAATTCAGGAAAACGCGTAAATCGACAACCAGCGCAGGTTTTTGCGAATCTCGAACCCGCCATATTTCGCGCTGAAATGTGTATGGATAGCTAAAGCGGATGAGCTACCACAGTCTCGCATCGTGGGATCACTATTCTTCGTTCATTCCGAGAATCTTGGTTTCAAAACGGAACATCGCTCTAAGACGTGAATAATTGGCTGCGGAGAGGGATTCGTACTCCACGGCAGTTCTTACGGGCAAAAGAAAACGGAGGCCCGCAGGCCTCCGTTTCAGTTCAGTCGTACAGCTATATTAGTTAACTCCACCGCCGGCGTTCACCGTCTTTGCGCCGCCGTCGAAACCCGACTCAGCAATTACGCCGTCGAAGTCGGTCAGTCCTACCAGGCGGCCATGAATCATAGCTACGTGGCGAACCGGCCACATCGATTGCGGCGCCTGCTTCCAGGTATCTCCGCCATCGGTGCTGGTGTACAACAGCGTGCGCGGATTTCCCACCGCCAGCAGTTGCTTGCTGTCGCGATCGTAACTGATGTACGTGACGTTCGCTGCGGGTGTACCCACCATCACGTGCTCCCACGAATTGCCGCTATCCTTGCTGCGGAACGCGCCAATTCGCGTGAGGATCCAATAAGTATTGTTACCCTCAATGGCAACTCGCGTGATGGCGCCGCTGAACTGCGGTACCTTCGCCGAGTTCCACGTATTGCCGGCGTCGCTGGAGATCACCACGTGATCCAGGTCAGCTGCGATTACGTTGTTATCGATTGCATCCACCGCGAGGAAGTCTTTGAACCCGAGCACCGGACCACCCGTCCAGCTGTGTCCCTTGTCGATGCTCCGATACAGACCGCCTGCGGTTGCTGCATACCAGTGCTTGCCTTCCAGTTTCAGCTGCGAAACACGTCCGCCGATTTCTGACCGCACCCACTCTTGTTTATCAACGTAGGTGCTGCCGGTCGATGTGCGTTTCAGTTTCGCGCCAGGCTTCGGCACGACCTTCACGCGCACGGTCTTTTCTTCAAGAGCCACATTGATCGGCTCCCACTCGTGCTCGCCCTTGGCCAAACGGAAGATTCCGCGATTCGTGCCCGCAACCAGCGCGCCCGTTTCCGGCTGTTCGAGCCAGAAAACGTCGCGTCCCTGAAGGCCCTTGCTCAGTGACTCCCAGTTCTTTCCGCTGTCGTGCGAAACAAACACGCCACCGAACTCCTGGTTGTTGATCAGGCCAACATACAGCGTGGAAGGATCGAACCGGTCCGCGACAACCGAACTTACCTTGCGGTGCGAGAATCCGCGATTCGTCGCTTCGAAGCTGCTGCCATTGTTGCTGCTCATCAGAACGCCCATGCGATCGGTGGCAACCATGATTTTCGAGTCATTGCGCGGATCGATCAGAACATCGTTTACAACCACTTCCGGTCCCGTGATCTGCTTCCAGCTCTTGCCGGAATCAGTGGTACGCCACAAGCCTTCCGTGGTTCCTGCATACACGATGTTGCTGTTCACAGGATCCTGATGCAACACGCGAGTGCGACGCGCCGAGAACGGAATTCCCTGCGCCTTCTTGAACAGATCGCCACCGTTCTCGCTCTTGTAGATACCTGAGCAAGCGCTGGCATAAACAACGGACGGAGCTTTCGGATCGACAATGATCGAGAACACATCGGAATCATCGATCACGCCATTCTTAATGTGCTCCCAGTTCTTGCCGCCATCCGGAGTCTTCCAGGGCAGATGCCACGTGCCCGCGTAAACCACATCCGGATTCTGCGGATCGACTGCGATCGATTCGATGTTCTTGATCTCTGCGTGATTCGGAGGAGAAATCTGCCGCCACGAATTACCACCATCGTCGCTGCGGAAAACGCCATCCAGGGCGCCCGCTACGATCACCTTCGGATCGGAAGGCGCCAGTGCCATCGCGCGGATCGACTTGCCATGCATTCCCTGAAGAGCGTTCCAGGTCCTGCCGCCATCTGTCGTCTTGAAAAGATCGCCGCCTACCTTTTCGGCACTCCAGGCAGCTGCGTACATCGTCTGTGAATTGCTTGGATCGATCGCAACGTGATCGAGAACGTACTCTCCGGTTCCCAGGTGCGCGAACCGCGACCACGAAGCGCCGCTATTGGTCGAAAGATACAACCATCCAGAACTGGTTCCGAGAAAAATGCGATCCGGATTCGCAGGATCATGCGTAAGGCTGCGGGCATCCCCACCATCGGGCCCGAGCGGTATCCATTGTTGCTGAGCCATAGCCGCCTGCGTCAGCGCGACTACCCCAAGAATCACTACGAAGATCCGTAGCCAGCGTTCCAGTTTGCCCCTTAACACGGTAGATCAATCCTCCCAGGGATCCCTCGATGGTTGCCGGGGAAAGCAACAATCCGGGTGTATCCCTTCAGATGCACTTTAAACCGTCGCGCAGAGATTCTGATCGTCCCGAACCAAAAAAACAAAGGCCGATCGGTCATGACCGATCGGCCAAAGGTTAACTACTTGAAAACGTTACTGTGGAGGAGCAGCTGCTGCCGGCTTCTTGTGCTTCTTCGGAGCCGGTGCTGGTGCCCGTCCCTGGGCCTTGATCTGCGACTCATCCACAGGCTGCGTTCCCTCGCCCGCGAATGTGGCGCCCTGAGGCACGATGTAGAAATCAACCTTTGTCGTGCCTTCGTTCCCGGTACGCGTTTGCATACGGGGAGCGTCGATCGCTTGCTTGGCTTCGCCGCTCGACAGGTAAGCCTTCGAGTTCACCGCGCGCTCGGCTGAGAGCGTCGGCTTCTTCTCTTCGGGTGCCTGTTGACCAACGATTACCAGGGTCGCGTTCGGATCACGCTGCAGTTGCAGAGCTACGTCATCCAGAACTGCCTTGCAGGTGTTGTCGACGCGCCACGGCTTCTTGGTGTTCGGGAAGTCGCATTCGCCGATCTTGCTGGCCTGCGGTGGTGGCGGCGGAACTTCCACGTTCACCGACGCATTGCAAGTCGCCGACAAGCCACGATCGTCAGTTACAGTTCCTGTAACCGTAATCGGTCCAGCCGGTGCACCTGCGGTGTCCAGCGTGGCCGTCGTTCCTGTACCGGAGACACGCCCTGCCGTCGCGGTGTAGCTGTACGTCAGAGGACGATTGTCCGGATTTTCGCCCGTCGCCGTAATCGTCGCCGGTTCACCCGACTTCACTGTCGCCGGATTTGCCGAGCAGCTCAGTGTCGGCGGATGCTTCGGTGGTTCGTTGATCGTGAACTGCGCATTGCAGGTCGCCGGTACTGAATCCTTCTTCTTCGCCTTCGGATCGGTCGCGGTCGAGGTCACTGTGTACTGCCCCGGAGCCAGACCAGTCGTATCGATGGTCGCTGCGGCATCTTTCGGCGCTAGCTTTCCACCGGTAGTTTTCCAGTCGTACGTCACACTATGCTTCGGAGGAATGTTCGTGACATTCGCATTTGCAGTCACTGGCTCGCCGGCCAGCACTGCCGTCGGCTGCACCGAGCATGAGGCTGCCATTGGCGGGAGCGGCGGCGCACCGCCGAAATACCACATCAAGCCGCCCGAGATCTCCGCGCCACTCGGGTTCACGGTTCCATTCGGAAAGAAGTTCTGATGCGAGTAGACATAGTCCGCTTCGATCAGGCGAATGCCCACGTGTTTCCATAAGGGCATATCGAAACCGCCGCCGACCTTGATTGCCACGCCGTTATTGCTTTCGCCCAACGGATTGAAATTCAAATGCTGCATACCCACAAGGCCGTGCAGGAATGGCTGAAACTGGGGATTCCGCAACGTCAAACGTGGTCCAGCGCCGATGAAATACGAATTGTTGTTGTCGTCTGTATGCGCTCCGCCAGACACCTCGGCAGCTACGTACTTAGAGAAGTTGTAAGCGAAACTACCAACTCCACCCTTATCATTGGAGTTCAGATTGATTCCAGTAATCGTCGCGCCGGGCGAGTACCACGAATACCCGGTGAAAATATCCACCTTGGGCGTGTTTTCTTGCGCCAGCGCAGCGGAGGACATTAAAAGTCCAATGGCCAGCACTGACAAAAACAGGCCGAAAGTTTTCTTACGTAGTGACATGTAAATCCTCCGGAATTCAAAGACCAACAGGACTGACTGCAACTACTTATTTGAAATGCCCGAGAGATTGGGAGTCCACTCTCGCAGATCATCGCGATTGTAGCGCAAACATGCTCCCAAATGAATGATTTTTAAGCCCTTTAACTGTTCCGAATTGGGTAGCCAGCTACTCCGGCGCATTCTACTTCCTGATTTCAGCGCTTCAACCTAGAAAAATCCCAATTCGGTCCCTAGGAAAATCGAGCCTTAGGTTGCCTGCAAACCGCAAAGAACAAACAATTCGATGCGCAAGATGCTGGCGGGTTGGGATCAAACGAACAATCTTTCGCGAAATCTCCCGCCACATTCGCACTTTCAGCTCTTCCCCCGGTTGCGGTACACCGTGAGAACCACGACAATGGGATGGAACGCACATGGCGCAAGAGAAAATCCTCATCGTCGAAGACGAAGAAAACGAACGCTCCGGCATGGCAGAGCTGGTTTCTGCCTGGGGGTACCGAACTGAAACCGCATGCGACGGCATGGAAGCCCTCGAGAAGATCGTTGCCTTCTCTCCTGTCGTCGTTGTCACCGATCTCAAGATGCCCCGCATGGACGGCATGGAATTGCTGCAGCACATTTCCGAGCAGCCTCAATCCATTGCCGTCGTCGTGATGACCGCTCAGGGCAGTGTTGATTCCGCTGTGCAGGCGATGAAAATTGGCGCCTACGATTTCGTCGAGAAGCCCGTCAACACCACTCGGCTTCGCACCATCCTGCAGAACGCGACTCGCCAGCGTGGGACGGAAGTCGAACTCGAAGCCACTCGCCGCAAGTTGCGCGACACTGGCTATCTGGGACCCATGGTTGGCGCCTCCAGAAAAATGCAGGAGATCTTTCATCTCATCGAAATGGTCGCGCCCAGCACCGCCTCCGTCCTCATTACCGGAGAAAGCGGTACCGGCAAGGAATTAGTCGCGCGCACCATTCACGAATACAGCCCGCGCAAGCTGCGACCGTTCGTCGCCATCAACTGCGCCGCCATCCCCGAAACCCTGATCGAGAGTGAAATTTTCGGCCATGAAAAAGGCGCGTTCACTGGTGCACTCGAACGCCGCGTTGGGTGCTTCGAACTCGCCGAGGGCGGCACGCTCCTTCTCGACGAAATCGGCGAAATGCCTGTCGGCACCCAGGCCAAACTGCTGCGCGTATTGGAAGATCGCAAGCTACGCCGTCTCGGCAGCAAAGTGGAAACCTCGGTCGACGTCCGCGTGGTCGCGGCCACCAACAAGATTCCCGAAGAAGCAGTCGCCAAGGGCGAACTGCGCGGCGATCTCTATTACCGGCTGAATGTCTTCAACATCCTGATCCCACCTCTTCGCGATCACAAGGAAGACCTCGGCGATCTCGTCAAATCGCTCATGTTCGACATCAACGAGAAGCACACCCGCAATGTCACCATGATCAGCGAAGCCGTGATGAACGTCTTGAACAACTACTCCTGGCCGGGCAATGTGCGCGAACTCCGCAACGTGCTGGAACGCGCAATCATCGTTTGCGAAGGTTCGATGATCGAAACCAAACATCTCCCCCCAGGTTTCGGACAAGTGATTACACGTCCGCCTGTACTTGAGGCGAATGCCGTCAGGCTCGGAGTCGGCACCACCGTAGGAGAAGCTGAAAGACTCCTGATCCTGAAGACACTGGAATCGACGAACAACAACAAGACGCGTGCCGCAGAGATTTTAGGGATCAGCCTGAAAACTCTTCACAACAAGCTCAAAGAATATGGACCACAAGTGGGCGTCGCCGGAGAATAAGCATGCGGCCTCTAATACCGGCGCTCGCCGGATGTGGTCCTCGCAACTGTGGGATGAAAACATAAGGGCACAACCGACCGCGAGCGCGATGTTCCAGTTCTGATTCGCGTATCATGGTACGGAGCCCTTCCGAATCAATTCATGCAGCCAAGGTTTCAGCTAAAGACCAAGCTCGTGCTCGCCATCAGTGCTTTGGTGCTGGCCCTGGTTACCTTTCTCTCTTATGTCTACGTTGCTCAGGTTCTCAAGCAGGGGATGACCGAGGCTTATCAGGACGGCGACTTCATCGCCCACCAGGTCTACCTCTTCGCCAGCAATGCCCTGCGCGACCCCAGCAACCCCGCCAACCAACTGCTTCCACCCACTACTGACGACCCGCAGAAGCTCATCTCCGATAGCCTGCAATCGGATCCCGGCCTGAAGTCGCTGCTGCAATCCGTAGTTGGCTATTCGCCCACCATCTACGACGTCTCCATTGTCGATCTCCACGGCGTCGCCGTGGCTCACTCCGATCCTGATTTCCAGGGCAAGCCTCTCAAGGGACGCGTCGACTTCCTCACGGTTCGCTACGGTGGATTCTGGCGTCAGCTCGGCGTCGTTTATGGACGCCCGCGCGTTTACGATGTGCATCTCCCGCTCGAACGCGGTGGCCAGCCTTTTGGTCAGATTCGCGTCGGCGTTTCCACTGTCTTCCTGAAGAGCGAGCTGCAGACGTTGCTCAATCGCGCCTTCACCCTCGCGGCGATTGCCATTCCTATCTCGTTCCTGCTCGCGGCTTCGCTCTCGAATCTCGCTCTGCGCCCCCTGCAAGCCATCGGAGCTCGTCTCGACCGCATGACCGCCGGCGAAATCGAGGTCCCCGCCGAGATCGCCCCCGAGACGCAACGGACTGACGAATACGGTGTCGTGACCAACAAGATCGATCGCCTCGGCCGGCAGATGCGCGACGTGAAGGAAGTCTTCTCGGCCCTGAAAGAGAATCTCGATCAGATCATGGCCAATCTCGAGGACGGCCTGATGCTTTTCACTCGCGATTGGCGGGTCGTGCTCGTCAGCGCCTCTGCCGAACGATTCGTCGGACAGGCGCGCGCCGACATCCTCGGCCATCAGGTCAACGAGATCTTCAACCGCTCCTCGCGCCTCGGCCAGCTGGTTCTCCACTGCTTCCAGTATCACGAGCCCATGGACCAGCTCGAAGTCGAGACCGACACCGGCCGCCGCATCCAGGTCTCGCTCGACTTTATCGAAGAGCGCGGTGAGCGCATCGGCGCGCTACTTACCATGCGCGATACCGAATCTGTTCGCAAGATCGAAGACGAGATCGAGCTTTCGCGCCGCCTCGCCGCCATCGGCCGCCTCACCTCCGGCGTCGCCCACGAGGTGAAGAATCCCATCAACGCCATCGTGCTCCATCTCGAAGTGCTGCGCGAAAAGCTGCCTATGCTCGAACCGGACTCGCTCCGTCATCTCGACGTCATTGCCAGCGAGATCAAGCGTCTCGATCGCGTCGTGCAGACGCTCGTCGACTTCACTCGTCCCGTCGAGTTGCGCCTCGCCGAAACCGATCTCCGCCGCACGCTCGAAGACGTCGTTTTACTCGCTATTCCCGACGCATCGCAGCACGGTGTGCGCATTGTCCGCCAGATCGCGCCCGAGCAGCTCACCGTTCGCATCGACTCCGATCTCATCAAGCAGGCCCTGCTCAACGTCGTTATCAACGGCGTGCAATCCATGCCCAATGGAGGCGAGCTCAAAGTAGTCGCCGGTCGCGACGGCGACGCCATCGAAGTGAGCGTCCAGGACCAGGGACAAGGCGTTCCCCCTGACATTCGCGATAAAATCTTTAATCTATACTTCACCACGAAAAAGGGCGGCAGCGGCATCGGCCTTGCCATGACTTACCGGGTGATGCAGTTACACAATGGATCTATCGATTTCGAGTCCCGCAATGGGAGCGGCACCACTTTTCATCTCCGCCTGCCTCTAGCGGGAAATAGCGAAATCCCACAAGTTAATGTGGCAGCCAATGCCCAATTGGCAGAAGGGCAAAGTTAGGTTAGGAAGTTGAACTTAATTCTGCAATGAACTACAAATTGAGCGTGCGAATTCGGCCCTTTATCTCGTTTCTTCTTCTTCTGGTCACGTTAGGCGGACTTTCCGCCTGCAAGAAGAAGAAACCCGTGCTGCCGCCTCCGCAGGCTCAGGTTCCCAGCATTATTCTTCCGCTTCCAGAACCCCTTCCGCCGCCAACCGCAACACCTGAACCGAATCGCCCGCAACCTGCGAACCTTCCCACCACCGAAGACAAACCTCCGGTGAAGAAACACACGCACGTTGCCAAGAAGCCGCAGCAGCCGCCCACTACGGCGCAGACTACACCGGCCCCCCAAGCGCAACGCCCCGCCGAGGACACGCAGCTCACGGCAACCAATAATCCCCAGGAAGCTCTGCATCAGCAGCTCAATACCACCCAACTGCTCGATACAACGGAGAACAACCTGAAGACGCTGAATCGTTCGCTCAGCACCGACGAGCAGGCCATGATCCAGCACATCCGCAGCTACATGCAGCAGTCGCGCACCGCTCTCGACGAAAAGGATTTCGAGCGCGCCTACAATCTCGCCTACAAAGCGCGCCTGCTCTCCGACGAACTGATCAAGCACTAAGTCGGCAGCTAGCCATCAGCTTTCACTTCTTCAGTTTTCGGTTTTCGGTTTTTCAGCTCTTCAGCTCTGGGCTTCAAGTCTCGGCGTGCCACTTACCAATTACTAACTACTACTGACTAATTACCTGCTCGGCGAAATTACAGAGCTATTACAAACGCCAGCCTGCGCTTGTGTTCGAATGAACGTCAGGAATCAGCCATTGTCTCTGTTCGCGCGCGACCGCACGTTTGCCCAGCCGATTAATCCGGTCATCTTCTTTTTTCTCGCGATCCTGCATGTAGGTGCCATCGTCGCGCTCTTCTTTTTCAGCTGGAAGGCGCTTGCGTTAAGCATTCTGATTTGGTGGATCGTTAATTCGCTTGGCATCGGCATGGGCTATCACCGTCTGCTCACCCATCGCGGATACAAAACTCACAAATCGATCGAATATTTCCTCACCATCTGCGCCAGTCTCGCTTTGCAGGGCGGACCGATCGGCTGGGTAGCGACGCATCGCGTCCATCATCAGCGCTCGGACAAGGAAGGCGATCCGCATTCACCGCACGATGGTGGATTCTGGGCGCACGTTGGATGGATCATCACTGGCGAAGCCAATCACAACCGCTCCGTCGAACTACTGCCCTATGTACCCGAACTCCGCAAGGATCGCTTTCATCAGTGGATCAGCGAATGGCACTGGGTTCCGCTCGCGACGCTCGCGGTCGTGCTGCTCGTTCTCGGTGGATGGCCCTACGTCCTCTGGTGCATCTGCTTCCGCACCGTTTTCGGACTGCACGCCACCTATCTGGTGAACTCCGGCACGCACATGTGGGGATCGCGCCGCTTCGTTACCAGCGACAACTCCACCAACAATTTCTGGATCGCGATGCTCACCTTCGGCGAAGGCTGGCATAACAACCATCATGCGCATCCGGTATCGGCGCGTCACGGACTCGCCTGGTATGAGATCGACATGAACTGGTACGGCATCCGCGTCCTGCAGGCACTCGGCCTCGCCTGGGACGTGAAACTCCCGCGCCTTACTCCCGAGCCTTCAGTCCCCGCGATCGCGGTCCCTGCGCCCACAGTCGTAAACGAAGGATTGCTGGAGCTCGCCGCACCCGCTTCGCGCTAACAACCACGCCAAGCGTTCAAAGGTTTGCTGCGTCTGCCAGGCTTGCTGAGTCCGGCAGGTTTGCTGAGTCCGGCAGGTTTGCTGAGTCCGGCAGGTTTGCTGAGTCTGGCAATCTCCGGCTTGCGTCTTCAAATTACTAATTACCAGTTACTAATTACCAATTACCAATTACAAATTACCGATTACCTATTTCTTCCTCGTTCCCGTCCGCGGCTCCTCGTCGAGTTCGAGAACTACCTCGACCGTGTCCCCGGCTTTGCATTGCGCGCCGGCGCGTAGCTGCGCGTTCACCACCATCATGTGACCATCGCCCATGTTCATCAGCGACGATCGGAACGGAAATCCATTGATTGTGCCCTTCACCGGTATCCGTCCTTTGCGGCCGAGTGTCGCCGGGACGTAGAACGGCGGCTTGAAAGAAGTAACTTCCGAACCGGCCTCGCCAAGCAGCTTGGTTTTGAATTTATGAGCCATCGAATGGACCTGCGCTCCTGCGATCGAAAACTCTGAAATTGTATCCGAGTCCTCCGGCACTTTGGGCCGGCACTAGTATCGCAAGCGTTTCAAATTCTTCACGCCTGTCATGTTGAGCGAGGCCGAACGGCCGAGTCGAAACACCTCGCGATCGCTACTACTATCGCAACCGCTTTCACGCTTTCCAGCTTTGGTTTGTTTGTTCTTCAATTACCTATTATCAATTACCCGATTACCAATTCTTCGCGCCTGTCATGTTGAGCGAGGCCGAACGGCCGAGTCGAAACACCTCGCGATCGCTACTACTACCGCAACCGCTTTCACGCTTTTCAGCTTTGGTTTGTTTGTTCTTCTATTACCTATTATCAATTACCCGATTACCAATTCTTCACACCTGTCATGTTGAGCGAGGCCGAACGGCCGAGTCGAAACACCTCGCGATCGCTACTACTACCGCAACCGCTTTCACGCTTTCCAGCTTTGGTTTGTTTGTGCTTCAATTACCTATTATCAATTACCCGATTACCAATTCTTCACACCTGTCATGTTGAGCGAGGCCGAACGGCCGAGTCGAAACACCCCGCGGCTGTTACTTGTACCGCGTCATGCTGACGCTGACCCTGAGCGTAATGAAGGGGAAGCGGAATCCATCTCTGTATTTGATTTTCGCGGAAGTGGGAGATATTGGGTGCCCCACCCTACGCGTCTTTTGCGTTGGGTGGGATCAACGCGCCACCACACTTTCACACCTGTCATGTTGAGCGAGGCCGAACGGCCGAGTCGAAACACCCCGCGGCTGTTACTTGTACCGCGTCATGCTGACGCGACCCTGAGCGTAATGAAGGGGAAGCGGAATCCATCTCTGTATTTAAATTTTCGCGCGCACCCGAGAAACAGTGGGTGCCCCACCCTACGCGTCTTTTGCGTTGGGTGGGATGAGAAGAATCATGTGCCGCGAGCGCCCCGCATGCACCGTTCCGGCAGTCACGTGGCGCTGCCGAGGTCGGCCGTCAATCTTTGGCGTCACCCTCGAGCGAGCACCTGTATCGCGCTGCCGTCGTGGAAGCCCCTGCTTAGCCGTGGGGAATAAGCATCGGAGAACCGGAATTCAGCCAAGGCTCTGTATCGTCCGTCATTTCAGCGTGGAATACGATGCATGCGGTCCGAGTCGAGAGGCCCCGCATTAGTTCTTTACTGTCATGGCTTCTGAATCCACAGCTTTCTTGCCGGTAACACCCTCGAGTGCCGCCAGAACTCCGCGATAGTCGTTCTTATCGCACTGGATGGCGAGACCACCCTTCTTATCTCCATCAGCCCAGGTCAGGCCTACAAAGTGCTTCTTCGATTTGCTGAGCGCCGTTAGCGCACCTAGTCCCAGAGTGAAGACTCCGACAGCGACGGCCGTTCCAACCCGGCGGTGCACATCCTGCCCGTAGCTGATCTCGGTGATAGCCGCAGCAGGAATGCTGACAACCTCAGACTTGCCGTTCACGAACTTAATCATGTTTCCGTCAAGGTGTAGTTTCAGGGAAGTGCCAGTCTTTATATCGGCGAGTGATCCGCCGTCGTAGGTAACTTTGAAACCACCATCGGAAGCAAATACTGAAGCTGGGATCGCAAGACACAGGAGCACAGCCATTACTTTGACCATGTGGCGCATGTAATTCTCCAGACGTTTAGGTAAATGCGGCGCGAGTGTAGCAGATAACTCGGACTGCGACAGTGCGCCCACGCATTGAATCCGCAGAGTCTCACCGCACCCGATTCCCATTCCTGCACCCACCTTTCACCACGCGCGATTTTTGTGTTATCTACTTGCAATTTATAAATATACTATGCATATCTTTTAGGTAAGATTACGCGCCGCCGATGGCTGAGAGCCGACAACCGAAAGCGATTTGTCTCCGCTAAGTCCTTTGTTTTCCCGGAGAGAGGTCTTAAGTCCTTTGTTATGCCGGATGTACAGACGCACTACCGCGTAACTACCTGTTATTGCAACAAGCAGGGGGGAGGGGGAGGGGTTATCGATCAGTAAACTTTGGCGCCCGTCAGGAGCCTTCCAGAAAACGCACGTCGCGCTCCACGGCGCCCTCCAGCAGTTTCTTTATGGCCTGGTACTCCGGACTCTCGTACGCGGCAATCGCCTTCTCCACCGAGTCGAACTCGATCACCACGGAGCGCTCTTTGATTCCCGCCTCGTGAGCCTTCACCGCCACCCCGCGGCACAGAATACGGCCTCCCCTGGCTTCAATCGCTGGCCCGGCCAGCTTTGCATATTCGCCGAGAGCAGTTGCATTCGAAACCGAACGGTAAAAAGCAATCCAGTAGCCTTTGGCCATGGGGGCGCCTCGCAAGTTGAGATTATAAGATGTTACTTGAAATTAGCAGGGAGAACCCATCATGGGAGAACAGAACGTTCCGTTCAGGCGCTATTCGGAAGTTCAAAGATGTCGTACTTCGACATCAACTCGGCATGCGCTTCCATCAGTAGTGGACGCAATCGTCGTTTCTGTTCCTCGGAAACTCCCTGCATCTTGAGCAGATACTCGACATTCGTGATGAGAGTCTCTAGTTGAAGAATCTCTTGAGCCACGCTTCGGTAACCGTGGTTCATCGTCAGTATCTTGGCTGGCATAAAGAAATCGCTCGAATGGAGTATGGGTCCGTCATGAAGAACGTACCGCCTTGAACTGAACATTTATGTGACGCCGCTCACGAAATTCCGGAAGAATCGCGAGCTGAAGAATGTATCGGATCACGCTCCAGGCACACGTATCGTATTCCACCAGAGCAGAGAAGCTCAACACGCCGCACCTGCTCACGAGCGGAATTCCAGGCGAGCATTTCACATTCCAGAAGATGCAGGACGGCCCGTACGGGGATAAAAAAAGCCTGGGCTTTTTTAACCCAGGCTCACAGCTCGAACGGATGAACGGATTGACGGCGATACTATCGAATGACGAGCTACTTTGCCGCTCTTGGCTTGCCCACCTTGAGCAGCAAGTCTTTCGACGATTGCTGGAAGGGTCCTTCGACGCTCGCCGCTTCGGTCAGGATCTCTTTCGCCTGCGCCATCTGGTTCGACTTGGCATAGGCGTAGCCCAATCGATAGAGCGTGATCGAAGACTTCACCGGATCGCTTTTTACCAGCGTTGCCGCAGTCTTCAATTCGGCGATTGCCAGCGCTGTTTTGTCCTCGCGCAGCAGCGAGTAGCCGAGAATCTCGTGTGCGAATCCCAGTGTGACTTTCGCATTCGGGCTCGTATCCGCCTTAGCCAGTTCGATCAGCCGGCGCGCGTAAGCGGCGCCCTTGGTGACATAGGTGGGCTTGGGATCTTCCACGTAGGCGTTCGCCAGCAGCGTGAGCAGTCCCATGTTATTCGGATCGGCCGCCAGCGCCTTTTCGCCGAATTCCGAGAGCTTGGCCGTGTCATTCATTTCGGCCAGGGACTCGACCGCCACGAGGTTTGCGTTTTTGGCGTTGGGACTTCCGGCAAATGCCGCCGAATAGAGCTGGATCTCGGCCATACGGTGTTTGGGATCCGGATCAGCCACCACGGCGTTGTAAGCCGAGGCGTCGAGAAACCCGTACGTCGTCTGGGCAGCATCTTTATCTGCTCCCTGCAGGCCGTTGATGATCTTGGCACCGCGCACGGCGTAATCCACAACCTTCGCGGAGTCTTTCACCTGCTGCGCCAATTCGACCTGCGACTGGATGATGTCGAGCACATCGGGCATCGCCGTCAGAGCTTTATCGTTATACGACATGGCCTTCGCAGGATCGGTGGCTGCGTACTGCTGCGCCAGCTGCCAGTTGCCATACGCCACGGCTGCGGGATTGCTACTGTAGGTCTGGACAAACTCTTCCAGCATCGCAATTTTCTTCTGCGCGTCGCTCTCGCCGGAGACGGCGTTCAGCGCCTTGTCTTCCGGCGTTCCTGCCGGAATCGAAATCTTGGTCTGCGCGAGCAATGCCGCGCTCGTAAGCACTACCATCGTTAAGAGAACCAGGTTTCGCCAGAATCTCATGGCAAATTCCTCCGTTGTATTCACGCGGGCATGTTACGGCGAGCAGCCCTCGTTCGCAAGGATCAGAATCACAATTTGTGGTTGGATCTGCGCGCGGGGCTAGGGATTTCCCGCCGGATTCGGATCAACCGCCGTCGCGCGCACCACGAATCCCGAAGGCACGATAACAAGCCGCGGAAGCTGTCCGTTCTTGTGGCGGAAGCGATCGAGTCCATGCACCGAATCAATCTTCAGGAAACTACGCAGGAAACCTGCGCCAGGAATGTCCTCGAACTCGAACAGATCGTTCGGACGAAACGATTGCTGGGCTTCGGTCAACAGTTCGCTCTCGTTCTGGAAGTCCTTCTGCAACGCGGGGTCGAGCACGATGGCAAGGTAAACGTCCCAGTTCGTCGGCTGATCTTTCGGAATGCCGCTGATGATCTCGTTGTGATCGTAGTCGTTCCAACCATCAACGTGATCCTGCTTGCCGGGCGAAACGAAGTAGAGATTCGGGCGATGATCGGAAGGCTTTCCAGACGAGATTTTAGGTCCCATCTGCCACGGTCCGACGACCAACTTGTGCTGGCCGATACCAGGAGTCTGAATCTCGAAGCGCACCAGCTTGCCGTTGTAGAACACTTGTCCCGCGGGCTTCTGCGTCGTGTGACCGACGGCAGGCTGCACGATCGCGCGCTCGGCGGCCAGCGCCGCTCCGGCGAGCAACAGCGCGCAGGCGATCTTCCCCGAGTTGTGCCGCAGTACCGGCAGAATCTCTCCCCGTACCTAAAGATCGGCAGATTATACGCGCACTGGCCAGCTCTGCACTTCATCACCGAAGTGCTGGTACCTGCGCGGCTCAGATAGCAACCGGCATGCCATTGGAAAACCGCACCCGCAGCCGTTAGTCTGGAATCTAAGCCATATGCGGGACATTCTTCGCCATCGCGGACTGCGCTTCGTCTTCGCCGCCAACGTCATCTCCATGCTCGGCAGCGGGATGAACAGCGCCGCGGTCACCTGGTACATATTGCAGGCGACCCACAGCGAGGTCTCGCTCGGCTGGCTGATGGTGCTGCAGACCCTGCCGGCGATGCTCCTGCTGCCCTTCACCGGCGTGCTCATCGATCGCGGGGATCGCCGTCGCCTCGTCATGGTGCTCGACGCCGTGCGCGGCATCATCATTCTCGCCGTCGCGATCCTGGCGTTCCTGCATCGCGTGCACATTTGGCAGCTCTACCTGATGAACATCCTGGTGGCGCTCGGTTTCTGGATCTTCTGGCCCACGATCACCGCGCTGATACAAGAGCTGACTCCGGAGTCGGAGTTCGTCCACTCCAATAGCTTTCTGATGGCAGGAATTCAGGGTGGGTGGCTCATGGCTGGCGCGCTGGTCGGCTTCGCCTACAACCACATCGGACTTGGCGGCGTCCTGCTCATCGACTTCAGCACCTATCTGGTGTCGTTCAGTTGCTACCTCTTCGTACGCAAGGGACGGCATGTGGTCATGCCCGTTGTAGAAAAAGCAACTGAGGTGGTCGAAGATGCAAGCTCAGGATTTGCGCGCTATGCACGCGAGATGCGCGAGGGCTTCGAGTTTCTGCGCGGTGACCGATCGCTGTTGCTACTGGGCGTGGCATGGGCATTCTTCGTTGGCGCCATGCTGACCGGAGGCATCGTCAGCGCGCCGCTGAGCGAACGTATTCTGCATGCGGGCGCTGTAGGCTATGGCTGGCTGAATGCCGGATGGGCCGTGGGCGCATCGTTGAGTGCGTTCTATGCACCTCGGTTGATTGGCCGATTGACGGCGCGGCGCGCAGTTGTGATTTCATTCGCCGTTCTGACAGCAGCATTTTTCTTGTGTCCGTTCTCGCCACTCCTGGTGCTCGCGGTTTCGCTCTACGCGGCTGGCGGATCGGCGCGTGGCGTAAGCGGCATCGCGCTCTCGACAAACCTGATGGAATCGGTCCCCAAGCACTTCATGGGACGCGTGCAGAACTGCATCTACTTTGCGGGTACCGCTCTGCAACTGGCGTTCGGGCTGCTGGTTGGCGTGGTCGCGCACCGCGTTGGTCTGGCGTATGCGTTCGCAATCATCGCCGGCATGTATCTGATGGCCTGTGTAAGTTCGTTCGCGTCGGGCGAGCCTAAGAAGATGGATGTAGACAATCTCGCACTCAACGAGGCGGCGGGAGATTGATCCTACCCGGGTGGCCAGGAGTACGTCGTTCTAGTCATCCTCCTGGCATGACCACCAGCTACCCCTGGCGAACCACCGCAACTACCGCTAGTCACTCCACTCACACGACTGTTATCCTCTTTGTTTCCCTTGTGAGGAGGCGAAGTATTCAGATGTCATTAGGTCTCGACGGAAAAGCCGCGGTCGTTTTCGGGGTTGCCAACAAGCGCAGTATTGCCTGGGCCATTGCCAAACAACTGCATGGTGCGGGTATGCGCCTGGCTATCACCTATCAAAACGAGCGGTTGGCGCAGGAAGCAGCGGACCTGATTGCCGATCTTCCCGGCGCTGAAAGCTTCCAGTGCGACGTCTCGCGCGATGAAGAGATCGATCATCTGTTTGCTCAGCTGAAAGAAAAGTATGGAACGTTGCACACCGTGGTGCACAGCGTGGCATTCGCGCCTGCGAACGAACTGCGTGGGGACTTCGTTCAGACCACGCGCGAAGGATTCCGCATCGCGCTCGACGTAAGCTGCTACTCGCTGGTCGCAGTTGCGCGCGCCGCTGCCCCGCTGATGACCGAAGGTGGCTCAGTGATGACCATGACCTACTATGGCGCGGAAAAGGTAGTCCCCAACTACAACGTGATGGGAGTCGCCAAAGCGGCGCTCGAGGCGACCGTTCGCTACCTGGCAGCCGATCTCGGCAAACAGGGCATTCGGGTGAACGCTATCTCGGCGGGACCGATCAAGACCTTGGCGGCACGCGGCATTGGCGGCCTGAGCGAGATGCTGAAAGCGCATGCCGAACGCGCGCCTCTGAAGCGCAACGTGGAGCAGGATGAAGTCGGATCGACAGGATTGTTCCTTGCGTCGGATATGAGCCGCGCAATCACTGGCGACACGATCTATGTGGATTGCGGCTACAACGTGATGGGGTTCTGAACCTGGCCACGGATTTCGAAAACCCTAGCCACGGATTTCACGGATTCTCACGGATAATTCTAGTACAGGTAAAACCTCTTTACGGCTCTGTCGATTTAACCTTTGTTTGTTTTATCCGTGGTGATTCGTGTGATCCGTGGCGTTCTTGAATTTGATCTTTCTTTCCTCCGGGCCGACTCGCTCGATCGCAATCTCCGCCTGAAACTGCTGAACTAAAGTCGGAAATTTTTCTCCCCACTCGATCAGGACCAAATTGCGTTCATCGGCGATGATCTCTTCCAGCCCAAGCGTCTCCAATTCGCGCTGCGTATCGAGACGGTACAGATCGATGTGATACACCGAAAACTCCGGTCCGCGATATTCGTGAATCAACGTAAACGTAGGGCTAGTGACGTCGTCCTGTTCGGCAGCGGCGAATGCTTCGGCGATGCCTTTGGTGATTGTGGTCTTTCCGGCGCCGAGATCGCCGCGCAACAGCACCAGTCGCGGCGGACGCAGTTCGCAGGCAAGTTTGCGCCCGAGTTCGATCGTCTCTTCTGGTGAGCGGGTGATGTAATCAGTGGTGGCCATCCAGAGACATGATAAACGGCCTCGAGTCAGCAACGCCGTGTTTTGTCATCACGAGCGGACGACAGTCCGCGAGGGATCTGCATTCGAGGTTGTTACCGGCCAAACCCTAGCCATGGAATGAGAAGTTATTGCTCGTGAGTTGCAACCGTGCGCGCCGGAACGCCTCCGGCAGTCCTGCGATAATGTCGGTTGCGATCAGCGACGCTTCGCCCATGCGCTCGCGCGCGACATCGCCCGCCAGGCCGTGTAGATAGACCGCAGCAATGACGGCTTTCACGTGCGCATCGGGAGACTTCATCGCGTGCGCCTGCGCGAGCAGCCCAGCAGTCATGCCGGTGAGCACGTCCCCTGCGCCGCCGGTAGCCATGCCCGGATTACCCGTGACATTCGCCCAGACCGTGCCATCAGGAATCGCGACCAGCGTGCGATGCCCTTTCAGTACCAGCACGCATTGGTGCCCTTTCGCGAAGGCCCGCGCAATCCCGATGCGATCGGCTTGCACTTCTTTGACAGTTTTCCCTGTCAGACGCGCCATCTCTCCCGGATGCGGCGTGAGCACCAGGAATCGTTTGCTCCCGTTTAGCGCAGCTGTATTTCCGGCGAAAGCATTGAGCCCATCGGCATCGATGACCAGCGGCTTCGGGCACTGCGGCACGAACTGATGCACAAACGAAACTGTCTCGGGATTGCGCGAGATGCCCGGCCCAATGGCCACCACGTTCATGGCTTTCAGCAGCGGATCAAGTTGGGCAACGGCTTCGGCTGTGATCGTCCCTGAGTCGGATTCGGCCACCGGTTCCGTCATCAGCTCCGGCGCGTAGCTCGCAACCGTGGGAACTACGGACCTTGGCGTCGCCACCGTTGCCAGGCCCACGCCTGATCGCAGACACGCGACTCCTGCCATGGCCGCAGCACCCGACTTCCCAAAAGATCCTCCCACGATCAGGGCGTGGCCGTAGATTCCCTTCTGGCCTTCAGGTTCGCGTGGCGCGAGGAATTCGGCGAAGTCATGCGGCGTGATCAGGTTCAGTCCGAGGCTGGAGATGATCGCCTCCTCCGGCGATCCAATCGGCGCAACCTCTGTTTCTCCCGCAGTCAATTCCGCGAATACATGTGCAGGACGCGGCGCTGTGAAGGTCGCGACTGCGTCGGCACGGGCGCGCAGAGTCGTATCCGGCGCCATGGCATCGGCGTCCGCGCCCGACGGAATATCGACCGCAATCACCGGTGCTGCACTCGCGTTCATCGCCGTAATCGCATCGGCGTACAAGCCTTTTACTGGCGGCTTAAAACCGGTGCCGAGGATCGCGTCCAGCAACAAGTCACTCTCGAACACCTCGCTGGAGCTCAGCTTCTCAGTCGTCTTCACTACGATCGGCTGAATCTCCATGCGCCGGAACATCTCCGCGGCATCGCCACGCAACTCCGCAGGATCGGCCAGCAGCAGCACGCGAACCTGCTTCCCTGCCTCCTGCAGCTTGCGCGCGGCCACAAATCCGTCGCCGCCGTTGTTGCCCTTGCCACAAACCACAGCGATCTTCTTCGCATTCGGATAATGCCGCAGCGCGAAATCGGCAACAGCTGTTCCCGCATGCTCCATCAGATCGAGCGAGGGCACTCCAAACTTTTCGGTGGTGATGCGGTCGGTCTCGCGCATCTCGGCTGCGGAAGTAATTTTCATTTCGTAGTCGTTGGCCGCTTCACCGCTTCGCTGCCGCGCTGTTTTCCAACACTCGCAGCCGTGAAGGTTCTCCCATCGCAATCAGATGATCGCCGGCTTCGATGCGATCTTCCGGCGATGGGTTGAACATCGTCCGGCCCGGCCCCTTGATGGCCAGTACGATCACTCCCAGTTCCTGCCGGATGCGTGAGGTCTCAATCGTCTTCCCCGCGAACGGAGAATCTTCGCCAATCAGCACTTCTTCGATCTCCAGTCCCAGGCGGGACTCGCGTGCGGTTGCAATATCGAGAAAATCGAGTACATGCGGCCGCAAAAACGATTGCGCAATACGGCGCCCCGCAAAGTTATACGGAGAGATCACGCTGTCGGCGCCCGCCGTAAGCAGATGCTTTTCCGCATCTTCTTCACTGGCGCGGGCAATGATCTTGAGTTTGGGATTCAAGCTGCGCGCGGTCAAGATGATGTAAACGTTGATGGCGTCGGTGCTCGCGGCGGCAATCAATCCCTTGGCATGATCGATCTGAGCCTCATGCAGAGTTGATTCTTTACTCGCATCGCCAATCATCATCAGCCACGCTTCGTGAAAGCGAGCCGCCTTTTCCGCGCTGCTTTCGATGATGACAAACGGCGCCGGCTCGAGCATGAGCTCGCGTGCCACGCTGCGGCCCACGCGGCCTGCACCGCAAATAATATAGTGATCCCTGAGACGGCTGATTTCGCGCTCCATGCGCCGCCTTCCGAAGAACTTGCGAAGTTCGAATTCTAGCAAAGCCGATGCCAGCGCTCCGATGGCCAGAAAAACCAGCCCAACGCCGGTGATGATCACGAACACATTGAAGTAGCGCCCCACCTGGCTAAGCGGATGAACCTCGGTATAGCCGATCGTGGTGATCGTGGTCAGCACCATGTAAAAGGAGTCGAACCACGACCAGTGCTCGATGAAGTGAAAGCCGCTGGTTCCAATAGCGACCTGCAGGGCAATCAGCAGCAGAATGACCCGGAGATTGCGGAGGCCTCGCATCGTCTGGCGGATTGTAATTCAGAAGAGGGTGGAGATTCAGTGCGGAGTTATCGAATGCGAATCTCTCGCCGGCCGCTCGTGATGAGCAGACGGACAGGCTCGATCTCCTGTCATACACAAAGGCTTATCGTCGCGCCGCGATCGCCTTCAGCTCGGTTATGAGTTCCTCGCGCTTCAGCAGCGATTTGCGCTCCAGCAGCGCGAGCAGCGCTTCAAACTCGGGAGCAAAGGAGTGCTGTGGGTCCGGCAACTGTGCTGCGCTCGCATTTGTGATTCCGTTGATGACGGATAACAGCGCTTTCTCGTTTTCCGGCGTCATCTTGGTTATGGCGATGCCATTGCCAATTGCCTGGTGGCAGGTTTCCACCACTCCACGACCATACAGTTCGACTCTGCCTATCTCGAGAGCGATATCGATCTCCGTGCCCACCGGCAAAGGCGTCATCGTTTCGACATAGAACCCGCCGGCGCTCACGTCGGTAAGGGGCGCCCGTATCGCAAACTTGTCCCCGGGTTTAGTCATTTGCGCGATACCGTCACAGCGATACCGCGGATTCCGGCGCTGATCTTTCTGCGTCAAGTTCTCTTCCTCATTGAAGCTGAACTAATCGGCCATCACCGGACCGGGTTTCTCAGACGACTTAGCTCTGAGCGCATTCTGCACGCGGCTATGATGACGGCTATAAGTGAAATAAATCACCAATCCGATGATCAGCCAAACGATCAAACGTGCCCAGTTGACCCAGCCCAACTTGTACATCATGTAGCCGTTGAAGCCTATACCCAGGATTGGTACCACTGGCACCCACGGGGTCCGGAACGGACGCGGTTGCGCAGGGTTGGTGTGACGCAGCACCATGATGGCGATGCACACGATGACGAATGCCAGCAACGTGCCAATGTTCACCATCTTGCCGATGTCGTCAATGGGCGTAATGCTTCCCACGATGGCGGCAATCAGGCCCACCAGGATCGTGTTCTTCCACGGCGTGCGGAATTTGGGGTGGATGTCCGCGAAGAACTTCTTGGGCAGCAGGCCGTCGTTCGCCATGGAGTAGAGAACGCGCGTCTGGCCCAACAACATCACCAGCATCACGCTGGTAAGTCCGGCGAGTGCTCCCAAGGTGATGATGTGAGAGGCTCCGGTAAGTCCGCGGTCGAGGAAGGCGCGCGCAATCGGCGCTTCGATATTCACGTCGCCCCAAGGCACCATACCGGTAAGAACGCCCGCTACCAGGATATACAGAACGGTACAGACCAGCAGCGAGGCGATAATGCCTATTGGCAAGTCTCGCTGTGGATTCTTAGCTTCCTGCGCTGTGGTTGAAACCGCGTCAAAACCGATGTAGGCAAAAAAGATGTAAGCCGCTCCGGCCCCAATTCCCGAGAAACCGAAGGGTGCAAAACTCGACCAGCTCGATCCCCAGTTCGCGGTGTTCACGTAGTGAAGTCCCAGGCCGATCACGAACAAGACCACTGAGACTTTGATCACGACGATGGTGGAATTGAAGCGTGCGCTCTCCCTGATGCCGATAGTCAGGATCGCGGTGATGACAAGAGCGATGACGAATGCCGGCAGGTTGAAGCCGATTTCGACTCCGAAGATGTGGGGTGCATTCACCAGATCGTGTGCGCGCTGCACTAGTTCCGGAGAGTGCGCCGAAAGGATCAGCATGGCCTTGTCCAGGAAGGGCTGCGTTCCCGGAACCAACGAGGGATCGGCGGCCACCGCCATCTGGCGGGCGATGATCTTCTGAGCCTGGGCTATAGCGGTCCAATGATCGTAGGCAAGCCACAGCGGCATCTTGATGTGGAAGATATCGAGCAATTCGATGAAGTGATTTGACCAGCCCGAAGAGACGGTGCTGGCGCCCATGGCGTACTCGAGGGTCAGATCCCAGCCAATGATCCAGGCAAAAATCTCGCCAAGGGTCGCGTACGCGTAGGTATAGGCGCTGCCTGCGAGAGGAATCATCGCGGCAAACTCTGCGTAGCAGAGCGCGGCAAACGCGCAGCCCAGGCCAGAAAGCACGAAGGAGAGCATCAGCCCGGGGCCGGCATAGTGCGCGCCAAGACCAGATAGAACAAAGATACCCGCGCCGATAACGGCGCCCACTCCGAGTGCGGTGAGCTGGAACACACCCAACGTACGTTTCAAGCTGTGAGAGCCTTGGTCTTCGGCTTCCGACAGAAGCACGCTCATTGGTTTGGTAGCTAATAGTTTGGACATAAGGGCTTTAAAGTAAATCTCCTGCAGCTCGGGTTCTGCCCGCAATTATGCGCTTAAGGCAGTACGTGTCTTCTCACTTCGGCGAGACCACAAAAAATACACTGGAATGCCGCATAGCACAATGATCAGTCCGGGCCAGGTGTACTGAGGTTTGTACCTCAACAACACCAAATCGATTCCAACCGCCATGGCGATATAAATCGCGGGAAGTACAGGATAACCGAAAGCACGGTACGGGCGCGGTGTATCAGGCTGGGTGCGGCGCAAAACGAACAATCCGATGATCGTCAGGATATAAAACACGAGCACTGCGAAAATGATGTAGTCGAGAAGCTGGCCATAGCTGCCCGACAAGCAAAGTATGCTTGTCCAGATCGCCTGCACGATGAGCGACGCAACCGGCGTCCGATATTTGGGATGCAGGTGCCCGGCTTTACGAAAGAACAGGCCATCAAGCGCCATGGCGTAGTAGACGCGCGCTCCCGCCAGGATCAAACCATTGTTGCAGCCGAAAGTGGAAACCAGTATGGCCGCGGCCATTACGTAGGCACCCACAGGACCGAGCATCACCTGCATCACTGCCGTTGCCACGCGATCTTCGGAGGCGTACTGGATGCCACGCGCCAGTACAGTCGTTCCATGTGGATCGCCCACTAGCGGCAGCGCGCTCAAGTAAACGAAGTTCGCGGCAATATAAATAAGGATTACCGTGCCGGTCCCAATCGCTAGCGATAGCGGCAGATTGCGGCTGGGATTCTTCACTTCCCCGGCGGTGAATGTCACGTTGTTCCAGGCATCGGCGGAGAAAAGTGATCCGACCTGGGCAACACCAATAATCATGATGGTGCCGAGCAGGCCACCAATGCCAATCTGCGAGAACACCGGCGCGCTTGATCCGGCATTCCGCCAGAAATCATGGAAATTCGCAACGACCGCCGCAGGATTGCGCGCCAGCAGCAGGCCAAAGATCACCAGTCCCAATAGGGCCGCGACCTTGCTGATCGTGAAAACGTTCTGAATGATCGCGCCGGTCTTCACGCCGAAAACATTGACCAGGGTCAGGAACAAAATCATGAGAACGCCGACCAGGTTCTGCGTGTTGAGCCCGACATCCATGTTGCCAAGCGTCATCGGACCTATGTGGATCGGCGGCACCTTCCACAGATGAACCAGCCAGTGGCTGGAGGAGATGGAGGGAAAGAAAACTCCTAGAAACTTTCCGAAGCCCACCCCAACGGCGGCGATAGTTCCCGTCTGAATCACTAAGAATAAGGTCCAGCCGTAGAGGAATCCCCAAAGCGGCCCGAGCGATTCGCGCAGGTACACATACTGTCCGCCGGCGTGCGGCATCATGGCAGCCAGTTCGCCATAGGAAAGCGCCGCTGTGATAGTCATGAAGCCGGTTACGGCCCAGGCTGCGATCAGCAGGGCCGGGGAATTCGTCATGCGGGCAATGTCGGCCGACACAATAAAGATGCCGGAGCCGATCATGGACCCGATCACCAGCGCCGTGGAGCTGGTAAGCCCAAGGCCTTTTACGAGCTGCTGGTCATCCGGTAGAGTCTGGCGCCCGGCAGGGGCGGCTGTAGTCGTTTGACTTGGATTCACCTGTTCACCAGTTTAGGTCAGGAACTCCCCTTTGTGTGGAGTATGAGTATGCCGGGAGCCTGTCGTCGATCTACATGCCCTAGGGTCATAGCCTTACCCCAACTTTTGCAGGTATCGAAGGGAACTGTTGCGGGAACTTTACAACAATATTCGAAGAAATTCCTCTGCCGCGGCGCGGGGATTGTTTACTAAGTCGGAGATGACTGCCACCGAATCGGCGCCCGCATCGAGAACCGACCGGCAGTTGGCCCGCGTGATGCCCCCGATCGCAACCAGCGGCTTAGTCGTCAGCGATCGTGCCCGGCGAACGCCTTCGAGTCCGACCACAGGGTCGGGATTCGCCTTGCTGGAGGTAGCAAAGACTGGTCCGATCGCGAGGTAATCAGCGTCGGTGAGTTCGGCCAAGCGAAGCTGCTCGGGATTGTGCGTCGAGGTGCCGATGATCCTGTCCGGTCCTACGATACCGCGAACCGTGTCTACCGGGAGATCGTCCTGGCCAACATGCACGCCTTCAAAACCAGCTGCCAGAGCCAGATCTGCGCGATCGTTCATAATGAGCGTAACTTCCGCTCCGAGTGCCCGGCGTAGTTCGCGGGCATGCGCCAGCATCTCACGGGAGTTCCCGGACTTATTGCGATACTGCAGCCAGTCCACCCCCGCGGCTTGCATCGCTTTCGCAAATTCAACGATGGCTTTTGTGGGATCGGGAGCGGATGCCAAACAGAAGGCGTCGAGAATCGGATAGAGGCGCGGCGATTGCAGAGTCTTTTGCAACGGTTTGGCGGCTTCAGTACTCACGCTTTCGTGGTGGACTTGTCGGCGTTGCCGAGCAGCCGCTCCATGAATTTCGTGTCCAGGTTCCCAGCGCGAAATTCGGGATCGGCGAGAATGCGGCGATGCAACGGAATCGACGTATGGATTCCTTCGATGATGAACATTTCCAGCGCACGCGACATACGCGAGATCGCTTCCGACCGGTCCTTCCCGCGTACGATCAGCTTGGCAACCAGCGAATCGTAATAAGGCGGAATCACGGCTTCCGAGTAAACTGCCGTATCGACACGAACGCCGGTTCCTCCCGGCGGATTGAACGTCGTGATCTTCCCCGCCGACGGCGTAAATTTCTCTGGATGCTCAGCGTTGATGCGGCACTCGATCGCATGCCCACGATGAATAATCGGCCCATGCAGAACGGTTTCCATCTTCTCGCCTAGCGCGATCATGATCTGGCTCTTCACCAGGTCGACGTCGGTCACCATCTCCGTAACCGGATGCTCCACCTGTATGCGCGTGTTCATCTCGATGAAGAAGAGGTTTCCGGTTTCATCCATCAGAAACTCGATGGTGCCTGCGTTCACGTATCCGATCTTACTCAGCGTGGTGGAGAGCAGATCGCCAATGCGCTTGCGCATCTCCGCTGTGACTACAACCGACGGCGATTCCTCGAGCAACTTCTGATGTCGCCGCTGAATACTGCATTCGCGCTCGCCCAGGCTAACGACATTCCCGTGAGCGTCGGCCAGCACCTGAAACTCGATGTGGCGCGGGCGCTCCACAAATTTCTCCATGTAGAGATCGCCGTTTCCAAACGCTGCCGAAGCCTCGTTCTGCGCCGCGTTAAACAGGTTTGGCAGTTCTTCCACGCCGCGAATGATGCGCATACCGCGCCCGCCACCACCGGCGGTGGCTTTTACGATTACTGGAAAACCGATGTGACTGGCCCACTCCATCGCCTCGCCTTCACTTCCGAGCAACCCATCGGAGCCGGGCAGAATCGGAACGCCGGCAGCCTTCATGGCCGCACGTGCCTTTTCCTTTTCGCCCATCAGACGGATGATCTCGGGAGGAGGTCCAATAAATTTCAGACCGCACGTTTCCACCACTTCCGCGAAATTCGCGTTCTCGCTCAGCAGGCCGTAGCCCGGATGGACGGCGTCGACGTTGGCAATTTCGGCGGCGCTGATAACAGCAGGAATATTGAGATAACTCTCGCTGACGCGTGGAGGCCCAATGCAGATCGCTTCGTCAGCGAAACGCACGTGTAGAGAGTTGCGATCAGCCTCGCTATAAATGGCGACCGTCTTTATACCCAACTCTTTGCAGGCGCAAATTACGCGCAGGGCGATCTCGCCCCGGTTCGCAATCAAAATCTTCCGAAACATTCTTTATAGGGCACGCACACGCCGCTGTGAATCCGCGACTTTGGCGGCCTGGATCCTTTACGAGATTAGTAAATTCCGATGATTCCTCGTTCGGTCGTGCGTGTTAGCTGGGGCGAATGGCAAACAGGGACTGCCCATACTCTACCGGCTGTCCATTAGAAAGATAGCTCTTTACGATGACGCCGGCGTAGTCTGACTCGATTTCGTTCATCAACTTCATCGCTTCCACTATGCAGATCACCTGGCCAACCGCGATCGAGTCGCCGGTCTTGACAAAGGCGGGCGCGCCCGGAGAAGGCGATTCATAAAAGGTACCTACGATGGGGGAACGCACGATCTGCCAGGACGACTCATCCTCGGCTGGGGCCGCTGCAGCAGTTGTTGCCGCCGACGTCGGGGGCGCTCCCGCATGCGAAGCCGCTGACGGAACTGCCGCCTGATGTGTGGGCACCGCAATCGATGCAGGCGCCGCAATGCTCGACGGAACGGCAGTTGCGCCGCCGCGCTTTACGCGAAGTTTGACATCACCGCGTTCCAATTCAAATTCGGCAATGTCCTTCTCGATGAGAAAATCTATGAGTTCTTTGATTTCTTTCTGGTTCATGAGTCGGCTATGACTTCAGATGTTCTTTCCGCGGAATCTCAAAGCGTTATCAAGTCCTTTGTAGCTGGCCAGAGTACTTCGCAACCTCGCTCGGTGACAATCACCATGTCTTCAATTCGCACGCCACCTTCGCCAGCCACATAGACACCCGGTTCGATGGTGATCACCATGCCCGCACGCAGAGCTTCCGTCTGATTACTTCCAATGCGTGGCGATTCGTGGATCTCTAACCCAACACCGTGCCCGGTAGAATGAGTGAAGTGCTTGTCCAATTTGGCGCGCCTTAAAACGGAACGCGCCGCACTATCTACCTCTCCGGCGTTAATGCCGGCCTTCACGGTATCGATCGCTGCTTGTTGCGCTTCCCGCACCGCTTCATATATCTGGCGATCCCGCGCACTCGGCTTGCCTACATATACAGTGCGGGTTTTGTCAGAACAATAACCTGCGAGTATAACACCGAAGTCGAGCACCACGAATCCGCTATCTATGCGCGCGGAGCTTGCGCGCCCATGCGGCAGCGCCGAGCGCGCACCGGACGCAACGATAGTGTCGAACGACATCGCCTCTGCGCCCTTCTGCCGCGCATCATATTCCATCTCGGCCGCGACCTCGATTTCACTCACCCCGGGGCGGATCGCCCGGAGAGCGGTATCGATGAGACTTGAACCCAGCCGTGCCGCGTCGCGGATACGCTCTAGCTCTTCCTCGTCCTTCACCATCCGGATGGATTCAATTTCGCTTCGCGTCTCTCGCAGCCTTGTGCCGGCAGGAAGCATCCGTCGCAACGCAGAACGCATACTCACGGTCATGTGTTCGGCTTCAATGCCGATCACGTGCAGTTTGCGATCCGCGATCCATTTGGCAGCGGCTACCAGGGCCGAACTGCTTGAGATTGCGACCTTGCTGTTACTGGCTTCGTCCTTCGCCTGCTGGCGATAGCGGCCATCAGTAAATAGGACGGAGTCTTTCCCGGCTCCTAGCAGCACGCCTGCGCTGCCCGTAAATCCACTCAGGTATCGGATGTTCGGGAGGTGCGTGATAAGCATCGCATCTAAATTCGCGGGGAGCTGATCACGCAGTTTTTTCTGGCGGGAACGATAGTCCATTGCAAGGAGATTGTAATTGCTGCCCGGTGTCCGCACGACGAAGTGCCGCGCACTCGTATTAACAAAAAAGGCTCCCGTTGACGGGAGCCTTTTGAATCGAACAGCAGACTATGTCTGAATGATCTTCGGCGTCACGAAGAAGAGCAGTTCTTGCGTCGACGTCGAAACCGTGCGGTGCTTGAACAGGTTGCCGAGCACCGGCAGATCGCCGAGCAGCGGTACCTGCTGCACATTGATCGAGTTCTGCGTCTGAATCACGCCGCCGATCACCACCGTTCCGCCGTCATTCACCAGAACCGAAGTGGTCGCCTGTTGCGTGATCAATGTTGGGTTGCCCTGAATCTCACGGCTGAAATCAGGCGTGGTGTTTTCGACGTCGATATTCATGAAGATCGTATGCTCGATCGTGATCTGCGGTGTCACCGTCAAGCGAAGGAACGCTTCAACGTAGGTCGTCGTCGGAGGTCCACCCAGCTGAGCCTGCGTAACCACTGGTACACGCAAACCTTGACGAACCACTGCTTGCACGTTGTTCTGCGTGACTACGCGAGGACGCGACAGGATTTTCAGCAAGCCACGCGATTCCGCCATGGTCAAAACCGCGTCCAAACGGTAGCTGCCGACTGCGTTCAAGAGCGAGATACCGCTGGTTGGATTGACTACTCCCAGGTTTGAAAACAGTGGAATAGCAGCCGGCGTCGCCGTGGTTGTCGTGCCAGTTGGAAGCGGAACTGATGGAGTAGTGAAATATGGCGGTGGGGCAATGTATCCGACGGTTAACGGACTGTTTCCGGCTGCACCAGCGCCACCAACAGCCGTGACACTGTTGCCATAGCCGAATCCAAGTTGCACGCCGATGTCACGAGCAAAGTTGCGGGTTGCCGCGATCACACGCGCTTCGATCTCAACCTCTTCTGTCTTGCGATCGAGTTGCGTCATCAACCGCTGAATCTCTGGAATCACCGCTGGGATATCCGACACGATTACCGAGTTGGTGCGCGTGTCTGCGATCACGTCTCCACGTTGCGAGAGGAACTTCTTGACTACCGGAACAACGTCGTTTGCGCGTGCATAGCTCAAGAAGTGTGTGACTGAAACCTTCGGGACTGATAATGCTTCGGCCTCGTTCTTCTGGCGCTGCGCATCAGCTTCCTTGCGCAGAGTATCGATCGTGGCGATTCGAAGTACATTTCCTTCGAGCACGCGATCAAGCCCATTGTTTTCGAGCACGATGTCAAGAGCCTGGTCCCACGGCACATCGTCCAGAACCAGGGTCAGCGTGCCATGCACGTTGGGATCGAGGACAATGTTCAGGCCGCTGATCTCGTGAACCAGTCGGAAGAAGTCTTTTAGATCAACATCCTTGAGGTTGACCGAAATCGGCTCACCGGTATAGCGCTTCGGCCCTTGGCCGTTCTGCTGTCCGGCGGGCTCCGGTGCCGGCATCGCAGCCGTAACCGGAGAAGCCAAATTTGAAACTGGCTGTCCAGGGAAAGCCTTCGCTGCTGTGGCGATCACTCGCGCTGCAGCATCCGCGTCTTCTCTCGGATTCCTGGCAGGAGTTTGCTGAACCGCCTCTTCCGTTTTGGCAGCATACTTAGGACTCACGACCAGAAAATCGGCCGGCTTGTTGTCTGGAGTCGCTACCTTTTCTGGCGCAGCAATCGCGGCTAACGTTTGTTCCTGCTTCGGAGCCTGCGCTTTAGCGACAACATCTTGTGCGTCGACCGGTTGCGTCGGAACACTACGCTTCGGAGCTGGCGCCTTTACGGGAGTAGCCGCGGGCTGAATCGTCGGCACAACCGTTGCAGGTGCGCTTTCTGTCTTGGGCTCTGTTTTCGCTTCCGCTTTCGGAGCTTCGGTCTTCAGGACAGCAGGCACGGCGGCGCTCACAGCCGACGGAGCATGCGCCTCGGCGCTACGAAGCTTCAGCGTGATCTTATTTCCCGACGTGCTCAAATCGTAAGGACGAGCTGAGGCCATGTCGACAACGACGCGAACGACCGGAGGATCAGCCTGGAACTGCGCCAGACGAACTTCTTTCACGTCCCCAGATTCGACCGGCACTACCAGGTTGCGTCCGGCAGGAATCGAGTTCGGAAAATCAAGAACGATTCGCGCAGGCGCAGACAGACGCGTCGCCTTCGGCGTGATTGGACCATTCGTGGCGATTTCCACGCTGATGGTTCCGTCACCCTGAACGACGGATACATTCCTGACCACCACCGGTGCAGGAGTCGCAACCGAAGAGCTGGTCGGTGTAGCTGCCGGCTTCAGTGCGCTTGTGGGCGCCGGAGCCGCTGCTTTGTTCGCAGCCACGGACTGGGAAGCGGCAATCGCCGGAGCAGCAGCGCTCTGTGTATTTGCAGCAAAAGCCACTGTGCTCAGAATGAGCAACATACCTACAGAGCTCAACAGTTGTTTCAGCCTCATTACGTTTCTCCCCACGCGTGCCTCTTTACTTTCGCGTGTCGGCGATTTTCGCCGATTGAATAAGTGCTACCGACATTAATACTTCGAAATTCACTTTACTTCAGCGTTACTGCCGTCGCTGAACTACTGCGACGGTGCTATACCACCGGCGCATTCACGCGCTTCACAACTTCGTGCGTCGACGATTTTCCGGTTTTTGTGTCTACGGTTTCTTCACGGAAGACCACCGAATCACCATTAATCTTTTCCACCATTCCGTGCCATACCGGATCGTTTTCCCTCAGGAAATACGCGCGCTTTGCGCCATTCTCCACAACTGCAATCATCCCGTTCGGAGAACGTACAATGCCACGCAGAATCATCTGGTCGACTGCCAGGCATCGTTTGCCAGTGCTGCAACCAGGGCCTTGATTAACGGCTAGCGCGCGCGTTACCGGACTCGTAAACGGATCGCGACGGCTCGTCAGGTTAATCACCGGCTTCGGCTCAGGAGCAGGCGATTCTGTCTTCACCATCGCTTCTTTTACCTTCGGTTGCCGGACATCCGCGGCCTTTTGCACCGCCGGCTTCGGAACCGCCACATGAGGCGCAGTCTTAGGAGATACTGTCTTAACGGTCGCAACCGCCAGCTTTGCCTTCTTAGGCGCAGCAGGCACCGGAGCTTTTGTGCTCTGTGCACTGGCTGGAACCGGCTTCACAGCGGCAGAAGTGATCGCGCTTGGCTTGGCCGACGCGGTACTCTGCGCCGTCGGCTTAGCCACCGGCGGCCTCGAGCTCTTTGCGACTGGCGCTGGCTTCACTGCGGCCGGCGGCGCAGCCTTGGCCGGGCTGGGTGCAACAGAAGACGACTGGGCAGACTTCGCGGCGGTCCGTGCTTGCGACTGGACACTCTGCGCAGCCTGTGGCGTGATCTGTGCCGCCAGGATACCGCCCGCCATCAATGTAATCATCGAAATCGCAATTCTTTTCATAGTCTCTTCCCTGTTACCTTGCTGGCGCCGATGCCGGTTTTAACGTCGCATTGCCAGGAGTTGGCGTTACCGCAGGCGCGTCCTGTGTGTAATAGCTCGTGGCGAGGCAAGTGGCTACGACAGTTTCCGTAGGCGCATATTTGTACTTCTTCTTGGTCTTCGCCGCGGTAGGTTCCAGTACGGACGCCATCTGCAATCCGCTGATGTTGATAATCCGCTCGAGCTTCGACACCTTGTCGAAAAAGTTCAGGACGGAGTAATAAGGTCCGTCGATGTCGAGTTCGTAGGGCGCTTCCGTATAAAACTCATGGCTGCTCGTAGTCTTGCTAGTGAACCGACGAACCTCGATTCCAGCCGCGCTCGCCGAACTCTCCACCATGTGAATGAACTCGTCCGTCTGTTTCTCGTCGGGAACGATTCTCTTCTGGATCTCGAGCTGCTGCTTCAGGTTCTCGATCTGGCGATCCAGATCTGCCAGCTTTCCCTGGAATGGACGTAGGCTGTCGTTGTCCGCCTGAACTGCCTTCAGCTTGTCCGCGTTCTGCTTGTTGGTCGTGATCAGATCACTGAACACCAGGAAATAGCAGCCGACTGTCACAAGGATGGCAGCGCCTACTATGATCCCGAGCTTGCTTACTACCGGCATATCACTCCATTTCGCCATATTCTTCGCCCCGCCTATGACTTCGGTTTCTCGCAAATCAGCGTGAATTGAAAGGCCTGCATGTCCTGGAGCTTGTCGTCCTGGATCGACTCTTTCATTTCCACTGATTTGAAGTAATTTGCTTTCTTGAGTGAGGTAATCAGATTCGCCACGGAATTCGCACTCAACGCCGTACCTTCCAAGTTGATGTTGTTGGCGTCTTCCGTCATCGAAGTTAGCCAAACCGCATCCGTGGAATTGATGGTGCTGCTGATCGTGTCCAGCAGCGTCAACGGTCCCTGCTGACCCGCTTGCAACTGGTGAATCACTTTTACGCGGTGGTCATAGGCCTCGAACTGTTTCTGGCGCTCTAGGTAACGAGCTTTGACTGCCGCCAGCTTCTTGTTCTCCGTGTTGGCCGTTTCCAAGTCGTGTTGCAGCGCCACCGCTTTGTTATTCAGCGACCAGTAGTAGAAGTAGTTTCCGCCAATCACGATTGCGGCTATCGCAACCGCGATGACACCCATATTCGGGGCGCCGCCGAGGGTGATCGTCGGCCGCTTAATCTTCTTGGCTTTCGGTAAACCGAGCAGGTTGATCCGGATCATAGGTCTTCGAAGCTCCTTAACGCCAAACCAACTGCAACCGCGAGCTGACCGGCATTGTTCTGTACGATCTCCGAGCCACCGGTGTAGTCAATGCGCGCAAAAGGATTGAGTATTTCTACCGGTAGCGAGAATTCCTGGCGAAGCGCTTCCATCAATCCCGGCACTCTGGCAGATCCTCCTGCCAGATAAATCCGCTCGATGTGTTCGCCCGCTGCAGTTGCACGGAAAAAGTCGAACGTCTTCTGGATTTCCAGAACGATGATCTCCGTCACCTGCTGCAGGATGGGCAGCTTCGCATCTTCACTGACTGTGCCAACCTTCTCACCCAGCTTGAGCGACTCAGCATCATCGAAGCTCAGATCGAGTTCCTTCTGCAGAGCGTCCGTGTACTGGTGCCCACCCACGCTGACGTCGCGTGAGAAGAGCCACGTATTGCCTTTGACGATGTTGATGTTCATCACGCTGGCGCCCAGGTTGAGCAGCGCTACCGTCGAACCGGGGGCCGGGTCATAATTGAACTCGTAGCAGTTCTGCAGCGCGAACACGTCCACGTCCACCACCGCCGGCGCCTTGCCCGACATGGAGAGCACGTTCGTGTAATTGAGAATCTTGTCTTTCTTTACGGCGACCAGCAGAACGTCCATCTGCGGACCAGTTAAGTCTTCCGAAAGAATCTGGTAGTCGAGATTCACGTCCGCGATATCGAACGGGATGTGCTGCGCGGCTTCATTGTTGATGGTCTGCGCCAGCTCATCTTCCGTCATCGTCGGCACGCTAATGCGCTTCACGATCACGGAGTGTCCGCTCACCGATGTGGCTACTGCCTTCGACTTGATTGCCGAATCTGCGAACAACTTGCTGATCGCAGTTGCCACGCTTGGACTGTCCATAATCATGGAGTCCACTACAACATCGTTCGCCAGTGGCTCAATCCCTACGTGGGAAAGCTCCAGGCCGGCACGCGTGCGTTTCAGTTCCACGGCCTTAATACTGCTGGAACCGATATCGAGCCCGACAATCGCTTTGGAACCACCGAATCCGAACATAGACGCCGTCCGCCTTTTCTATCGACCCGCTACAGCCCGTGCTGCGCGTGGCCGTTTCTTGATCTTGCCTTCGCCTACGCTGCTCTTTCTCTCCATCCATGAATCCAGGATGGTCTTCTTGAACTTCCAACGGTTACCCAACTTGAACGCCGGGATCTTTTCCTCGTACACGTACTTGTAGAGCGTGTCAGGGCTTACGCCCAGGTACTCGGACGCCTGGCGAATATTCATCACTTCAGGTGCTTCGGCCATCGCTAAAGCCCTTTCCACAGAATTACTGCCCGTAGGGGCGGGGAGAGTCGTTGCTCCCGTTTTAGGAGCTTCGAGGAATTCGTCCTCGGTCGATGTCTCAGGGGGGAGAAATTCGAGATGGTTATATCAGGGTTAACGTATGTAGCGTCAAGGAGAACTTCGGGTTTTACCCGTGATTCTCCGGTTTCTCTAGTGCTTGTACTTTAGTTTTTTTGGTCTCTGTCATACCAGTCTCGGTGCTTCCCTCGAGAGCGGCCTACTATAACTTGTGGTGGTGTTGTTGATACCCCGTATTCGCCGTGCTCTTCACACGAAGGTGCGTGTACTGGACTGGTTCCGCTGTGGATTTACCTTGGCCTTCCAGCCTTGGCCGCTCGCTTTACATGCCTGTTTTCAATTGGATAACGCATCCCTTCGGCTCGTGTGGTGTTCTCATAGGTAGAAAGAGTAAACTCGCCTGCCACGATGGATGACCGCCTCAAAACCTTCCGTCTTCACCTACGGAGAGCCCTCTATATACCTCTCCTGATGGCGGCAGTTTTGGCGGCAACTTTCTTAGTAGAAATGTACTTTCTTTGGTCCACAAATCGATCCGTTCAGGATAGTTACCAGTCGATCAACCATACGAGGTCTGTCCTCAAGCGAGTGCTCGATATGGAGACCGGCCTTCGTGGTTATCTGCTCACCGGCGACTACCGTTTCATGGGTCCTTATTACGCCGCTGAGGATTATGTTTCCGGCACATTGGAACAAATGCGGCGCTCCGCCGCCGGCAATCTGCCACAAGAGAGCCGGATCGTTCGCCTCGAACAGCAGTATGCCGATCTGCACGCCTATATGCGCCAGATGATTGATCTGCGCCAGAATCACGGCGACTATCAATCGGTGGCGTTGAACGCCGAAGGCAGATCGTTGATGGAATTGTTTCGCTCCACCTGGGACCAGGTCTTGGGAGAGGAAGAAGCCCGCCTTGCCGGACGAGTCGGCGCCGTGCATCGCGCCATGTGGATGGTTGGTGCAAGCGCTGGCCTGCTTTCCCTGATTCTCGGATTTCTTTTTTCTACTTTCACCCGGCGCGAACTGCATGCCGTCGCTGATAGCTATGCAGCGTCACTAACCATCGCCGAGAACCGTGCCGAGGAAACTGAAAGCAGCCGGCGCAGGCTCGAAACCATTCTCGGCAGTATCACTGACGGTGTCATCGCGACTGAAGAAAACGGCGCGATTTCCTTTATGAACGGCGTCGCGCAAAAGCTCACCGGCTGGGATATCGAGAAAGCTAAGGGAGCTCAGTTGGCTGAAGTCGTTGAGGTCATGAACGAGGTCACGCGCGAACCCGTACGCGAACTCTCCCCCGGCATCAACCCGGGCACAAACTCCGACCGCCTGTTACTGCGCCGCCGTGACGGCCTCGAATTGCCTGTCACACAAACCAGTTCACCGCTTCTCAACGAAGCCGGACGGACCGTCGGCATGGTCCTCGTTCTTCGCGATCTTACAGATCAGCGCCGATCGGAAGCTGTCTTGCGCTCAACCGACAAGCTCGCGAGCATGGGACGACTCGCCGCCAGCGTCGCTCACGAGATTCACAATCCACTGGATGCCATCGCTAACCTGCTCTACCTGCTCGATCACAGCAAGCAACTCGATGCAGCCTCTCGCGAACACGTGCGGCTCGCCAGCGAAGAACTGAATCGCGTCACCAATATTTCGGAGCAGATGCTCACTTTCAGCCGCGAATCGCGAGTCCCCGTGCCGGTCAAGCTGCGCGATCTACTCGATAACGTTCTTGTGCTCTATCAGGCGAGATTCACAGCGTCACAGATCCAGGTGCGCAAGCGATACGAAGATGTTATGGAGGTGCGCGCCTTCCCCGGCGAGCTCCGCCAGGTTTTCTCGAACCTGATCGGCAATGCACTTGACGCTATGGGACCTAGCGGCTGTCTAACGCTTCACGTGCGACCTTCCCACGACTGGACGAACATTGAACACCAAGGCGTGCGAGTCACCGTTTCCGACACCGGTGCGGGAATCTCGCCGGCCGACCGCCAGCGTATCAGCGAAGCGTTCTACACAACCAAGGGCGAAAAAGGTACCGGCTTGGGACTTTGGGTCTCAGGCGGAATCGTCCGCAAGTACGGCGGCATATTGCGTTTCCGCAGTCGTACCGGCGAAGGTCACGGAAGCATTTTCCAGGTCTTCCTGCCGGTGGGATCAGCCGTCGCGTCCGCTGAGGACAACTCAGCCCCACTGCCAGAGACCAAAGCCCGAACGCAGCAACAGGCAAGTTAAGATTGCTATAATCGGGTGAGCAAGCGTTCGTCAGCGCACCCGTGGCTCAATGGATAGAGCATCAGCCTCCGGAGCTGAGGGTTACAGGTTCGAGTCCTGTCGGGTGCGCCATACTAATTGCTTGACGATTCGGATCTGCATCCAATCACCTCGCCCTTTCCGTCTAGAAAATTTAGATTAATGATGCGAATAGACACTTCCCTAAGAGTCGCAACCACCTGTTATCACCAAGCGATGAGTCTTCCCCGAAAGAGTCTGTTCTCTTTCTTACTGCTCCTGATGCTCTTTGGACCAGCCGCCCTGCCGGCTCAGGATGGGTCTGCTGCACCCCCGAACATTCCCTCTTCCCAGGATGTTCTTGCCTTTGTGAATCAGAGCATTGGATGGTACCGGCATATCTCGACGGAGCAGCAGATTGCCACCAGACCGGAGGATATCGTCTTCCTCGACGACGACCGTCAACTAGCGGCACAAATCGTGAACCTCTCGTTCGACTTCGGCCTGGCCTATGCCAACAATCCCAGTCTGGCTCCGCAGTCTGCGGAACACAGTTCCTCGCCGACTCAAGATCGCTATCAGTCATTCCTCCAACTCGCCAACACGGCCGACCAGCAAGTGAAGGATTCTCAGGTAGAGCTGAACGACTTGCACCGCCAGTTGGAAACGGCGCCTGCGCGCAAGCGTAAGCAACTCGAGTCCCAGATTTCTGAAGTTCAGAGCGAAATGGATCTCTCCGCAGCCCGTCGCGACACGCTTCGAAATATGCTGCAGTTTGTCAGCGGCGCAGGTTTGAGTGGTACCAGTCTCCGCGCTCAACTGGAGGAGTTACAGCGTATTGTTCCTCCCGCGAATGAAAAAGGTCAGTCACGGAGCGCATCCCCGATTACCACCGCTGCGGATCGAAGTGAGTCCAACGGAATCCTGGGACTCGTCACCGATTTGATCACGCTCTCGAAAAAGGTCAGTACCATCGACCAGACTATCCAGCTCACCAGCAAACTCCAGCAAACGTCGAAACAGATTCGCACGCCTTTTTCCGCCAAATTGCGCGAATTGGTGAAGAACGGCAACAATATCGCCCAACAGCCGGATTCCACCGACCCCACTGTGCTCGCGCAGCAAAAGCAACAGCTCGACACCATGACGGCGCAATTCAAACAAAATGCCGCCCTGATGACACCGTTGAGCAAGCAGTCTATTCTTTTCGATCTTTACACCCGCAGCCTCACCAACTGGCGCGACAGCGTCAAGTCCTCCTACAACACGGTGCTGCGGAATCTGTTGGTGCGACTGGGCGTGCTGGCGTTCATGCTTGCCGTGATCGTCGGCCTTGCCGAACTCTGGCGCAGGGCCATCTTCCGATATGTAACCGATATCCGCCGCCGCTATCAGTTCATGTTGCTGCGGCGACTGGTGATGTGGTTCTTCATCATCATTGTCATCGCGTTTGCCTTTGCCAGTGAACTCGGATCTCTCGCAACCTTCGCCGGCTTGATGACTGCCGGCATTGCCGTCGCGTTGCAGAACGTGATCCTCTCTGTGGCTGGTTACTTCTATCTGATCGGCAAGTACGGCGTGCGCGTCGGAGACCGCGTCCAGATTTCCGGTGTAACCGGAGAAGTCGTTGATATCGGCCTCGTGCGCTTGCACCTCATGGAGCTCGCAACCACCGGAACCGATGCGCAGCCTACGGGCCGCGTCGTCGTCTTTTCCAATTCCGTCGTATTCCAGCCTACCGCTGGGCTTTATAAGCAGATACCAGGCACGAATTTCGTCTGGCACCAGATCATGCTGACGCTCGCGCCCGAAGGCAATTATCGCGAGATCGAAGCCAGGTTGTTGAAAGCGGTGGAATCCGTATTCGAACGCTACAAAGATTCCCTGGAGCAGCAACGGCGTCGTATGCAGCACTCGCTGAACATTGTCGGCGATTTCTCTCTGCGTCCTCAAAGCCGCTTTCACCTCACGCAGGCCGGACTTGAGGTCGTGATCCGCTATCCGCTGGAATTGGACAAAGCTGCCGAGATCGATGACGAGATCACGCGCGCTTTGCTGGAAGCGATTGAGCGCCCGCCGAAGCTGCGTCTCGTGGGCACAGGAACTCCCAACATTCAGGCGATCGTAGAACCGGCTGAGGCCGTGGCAAAACAATAACTCGCCGGCACGTAATCATTTGTTAAGGTTGTGCAACCTTGCAGTAGAAACTGTGGGGACAACGCCCATGCATGCTGGCGCAAATCTCTATCACGATCTTGCCTACGTCTTTGTAGCTGCCGTCCTCGGCGGATTGACGGCGCGCGCCCTGCGCCAGCCTCTGATTCTCGGCTACGTCGTCGCCGGAATACTGATCGGTCCATTCACGCCCGGGCCAACGCTCGCCGATACGCATGCACTGGAAGTTCTCGCCGAGATCGGCGTCATCCTGCTGATGTACTCCATTGGGATCGAATTCCATCCGCGCGACCTCTTGGAAGTGAAATGGGTGGCCGTCGGCGGAGGTGCGCTCGGCATCCTCTTCTCCATCGCTCTCGGTCTCGCACTGGCGTACGGACTGGGCTGGCCGCTGCCTCAAGGTTTTGCCATCGGGGCAATCGTCAGCGTCGCCAGCACCATGGTCTTGTCGCGCTTGTTGATCGATCGCGGCGAGTTGCTCTCTGCCCATGGCAAAGTCATGATCGGCATTACCCTGTTCGAGGACGTCGCCGTTGTCATCCTCACCGTGTTGATGCCCAGCCTGAGCTCGCCTTCCGGCGACCGATTTCTCGATCTTGGTAAATCGCTTGGCAAGGCTCTGCTCCTGCTGATTCCCATCGGATTCCTCGCCGTGCGCTTCGTTCCCCGCTTCCTCGCGAAGGTCGCCGGCATGAAGAGCAAGGAACTGTTCGTGCTGGTCAGCGTGGCTCTCGGTTTTGCGACTGCATATCTCACCGAAGCGCTCGGCCTCTCGCTCGCTCTCGGCGCATTTCTCGCCGGCATGCTGATCAGCGGCTCCGATTACGCGCATGAAATTCTCTCCCAACTGCTCCCCCTGCGCGATATCTTCGTCGCACTCTTCTTCGTGACCGTGGGCGCACTGGTGAATCCACGCGTGCTGCTGTCACATCCCGGCCTGCTGCTCATCCTCATCGCATTAATCGTGGTCGGTAAATTCGTGATTTGGACAAGTATTGTGCGGCTCTTCCGCTTCGACTGGAAAACGGCCGTGCTCGTCGGAGTTGGACTCACCCAGATTGGCGAGTTCTCCTACGTCCTCGTCCAGGAAGCGAAGAGCGCACAATTAGTGCCGGACACCATCTACAACGCCACCCTCATGGCGTCCCTCATTTCCATCCTGATCAATTCATTTCTGGTTCGCGTTGTGGGTAACCGGCTATCCAATTCGTCACAAAAAGTGACCTAGCGCTGTCTTCCTGATCTCCCGGCCAGAACGCATCTGTGCGTCTGCATCCATTCCTATGCAACAGGATTTTTGTTCGAACCGTAGGTTTTGAGGGAGAACCAATGAAAAAACTAATGCTGTGGATGTTCGCGTTCGTTCTGACGTGCTCGCTTGGGGCGTTTGCGCAGGATCCCGCCAACAGTCCGAATGCCAAGGCCGAGAAGCAGGAAGCCGACGCATCTGCTCAGGGCAAGACTACGACTGTGACCGGCTGGGTGAAGTCGAAGGCCGGCAAAACCGTCTTCGTGAATGACAAGGATAAGCAAACTTGGAAGGTTTCTAATCCTGACGTGCTGAAGGAGCACAACGGACATCACGTCGAACTGAAGGCCACCTTTGACACCGCCAACAAGACCATCAGCGTCGACGACGTGAAGATGCTGCGCAAGGGTAAGCAGTCGGCGGAAGTGCAGAAGTCGGGGACATAGACTGACTTACGGCTGAGAGATCGGGCGGGGGGCCTCCCGCCCTCTTTCTTTTGTGGCTGAACTCACGTAGACAGCGACTACGCAGCGGACTCGCCGGCTTTTTCTTCCGCCGTAGGCTCCAACAGCCTGTCCGCCGTTTCCGTTGCAGGAACTACGCCTAGCTGGATGAGCATGCCCAGTTGATCCCAGCTGTTCCAGGCTCTCACCAGTTTTTTGTTCGCAAGCTCGACGATCGACATTCCCGAAAACTTCACGCGGCGTCCGGTCGGAGGAAACGGAAGTCCGTCCCCTGTGTGTGTGGCCTCAACCTCGAACCGGACCACGACCTTGTTCTCGTCGGCGATCGTTTCCACGATCTTGAGGTGCGTATCTGGTAAAGCGCTACGTAAATTGCGGAAGAACACTTTGAACTGTTCTGGACCGCGCACTTCCGTGTCGGCTCCGCCCAGGCCGAAGCTGACTCCATCCGGCGCGTGCATCTCGTCAATCGTCGATTCACGGCCTTCGTTCCACACTTCCTGAAACCAGCGGTGGACCAGAGCTTTGTTGGCTTCGCTATTCATGGGCGACAACTCTACCACTGCCGAGACCAACGTCAAGCCTTTTGCTCAACCACCCTCAAACCGTCTATTCGCTGAACGTAATCGCCACCTTGTGAACATCGTCGCAATCAGGAGAGCGCACCGGGCGACGAACGCGATCTTCCAATAACTCTCACGCACGGATGCCAATTGAAATATCCTGTCTGTGAGGTTAGCTGAAAGATGCCTTTAGTCTGGCTCGTAGAATGTAAAACCTGTCTGCAACGCTTTCCCGTTCTGCGGCGCGAGAGTGTATCTGGCAAAAGCACGGACGCACTCGTCCCCAACCCGGACGTCGGCTCCTTTGAATGCCCTCACTGTCATGAATCTCACCACTACGGAACGGAGAACTTCATTCCTGGTGAGGGACGTATCAGCTAAGTCTGCCGCGAATCCCAATCAACTGCGCTTCTGAAGCCTAAGCTCCCCTTCATTCGAACGTTTTTTCATTTTCGCCCAGCCTTCTTTTGCACGTCATCTGAAATGGCACGCCCATTGCTCTATACGAAAGCGCGTTCGCCGTTCTCCCCACCGATTGGAGTTCGCGGACAGGAGGCGCTTAATGGCCCAGGCACTCGACACCGACAGACGCCAGCACCTTCGGGATGGCATTTTGGATCTCTTGGGAGATATCACCTACGGCATCCTGCGCAAGCATGGCGTGGATGGCGCCGCTCAGACGGCCGCCACGGAAGTCATAGCCGCAGCAACCGCAACAACTTAGCAGGATAAGGAAGTTTCCGTATGTCGCAGAATCTCGTTATCGTTGCCCGCAATCCTCTACCGAAACGCGAGCGCCAACAGCCGGACTTGTGGCTGGTACACACTCCCGGCAACCGCCCGGTTGAAGTGCATCTATCGCAACCCCGTAGCAGTGCTAACGATTGGATCCCCTCGACACGGTGAGCCGTTCCCTGATCTGAGTTCGCTGCGCTATAACGCGCTCTGGACTGAGGTTTTCAACGCCGCTCACCATCTCTTAACCGACCGGCGGATAAAAAAACCCGCAGCCGAAGCCGCGGGCTTTTCAATTCCGGCAAGTCCCTGCTTAATTCGTGTAAATCCTCACATAATCGACCTGCATGTCGCCGGGGAACACCGTTGTCGAATCCGGACTTCCAGGCCAGTCGCCGCCAATCGCCAGGTTCAGAATGATGAACTGCGGTCCCTGGTCGAAGGGCCACGTTCCGGGAAAATTCGCGGGAGTGAACGTCGCGTAGGGTTTAGTGGAATCATCCACGTAGAACTGCACCTGCTGCTTGCTCCAAATCATGCCATAGGTATGCCAGTCCGCCGCTGAGAAACCCGACGGATAATATTGCTGGGTTCCGTTGGCCTCTGCGCTGACTGTGCCGCCATGCACGGAGCCAGCTATCCAGTCGGAGCCAGGCAAGGTGCCGCCCGGGGGATTGCTGCCGTCAATGTGCTCCATCACGTCGAGCTCGCCGCAGGCGGGCCAGTTCAGGGTTGCAATGTTGTTCCCCAACAGCCAAAAGGCTGGCCACATGCCCTGGCTCTCTGGCAACTTCAGGCGCGCTTCAATGCGTCCGTACATAAAACTGAACAGCCCTTGGGTCTTCATGCGCGCGGACGTATAGCTAGTGCCGGAGGGGTTCCGGCCCGCGATATGCAGAATGCCGGTAGTGTCGATGTAAGCGTTCGGATTAGTCGGATCGCACGGGGAAGTGGACGAACCGGCTGCGCAGTAGGTCTCCAGTTCGTTGTTGCCGCAACACCGATAGCCGGTGTCGTAGGTCCATGTGTTGCTGCTCGGGGATGCCGTCGAAGTCCCGGAGTTCGCAAACTCATCGCTCCATACCAGCGTGCCCGAGGGAACACTCGGCGAAAAGTCCTGCGAAGTGACCGTGCTGTTGTTCGATCCTGAAGCCACTGCCAGGGCCTTCATGGTCAGATTCGAGGCCACCAGGAAGGGAGCTTCGTACTGCTGGGAAGTGGTGCTGGGCGCTGTGCCATCCAGAGTGTAGTAGATCGTGGCGCCGCTCGTCGAGTCGGCAAGGGTCACGATCACCGCGCCATTCTGTGCCTGCGCTGTGGTGACGGTAGGCGCTGACGCCGTGGAGGTTGTTGTCGAGCCTCCCGTTCCGCTGCCGGTACTACTGTTGCCACTGCTGTTGCCGCCACCACCGCAGCCGCTCGCCAAGCCACAGAGTAATAGCAATGCAACAGATACACCCACCCTTGTTCGCATTTGAAATCTCCGTTTGCTCTTGGACACTGTTGGTGCCAGCGCGCACCTTTTTATGCAATATGTCTGTTGAGCGGTCGGATTTTAGCACGCGCTACACTGCTGGCGCAGTGAGACAAAGATGCGCTTCGGATCGGCGAGACGCTGGCGATCGATTGGATTCTGCCATTCCCAACTTCGGCGCGAGCGATTTCCTGCTCGATTTCTGGACTCAGTAAAGGACGGAGGGGCATCCACTTACGCTGGCAAAAGCATGGCAATCAACGGGCACATGCGAGTGTGCCCGTTGCATTATTTCTGAGGGGCCTCGACCACCGGCTCGGCCGGCTTCTTTTCGTCTTCGCCCTTCATGGCGCTGCGGAAACCACGTATTCCGTCGCCCAATCCCTTACCGAGTTCCCCAATCTTTTTTGGCCCGAAGATCAGCAGTGCGATTCCCAGAATCACCAGCAGCTCGGGCAAACCTAGCTCACCAAACACAATTCCTCCTTGCAGGCTTACGCCCGCACTTACAAACCTATTTTACACGCGGAAGTTGCGGTGAGCTGAGTGATGGCCGACCTTGACTTCGCCGATTCTTCCCTGCTGGCCTGACGTTCTAGTCTCGTTTGATTAGCGTATCCGCCTGCGCGATGCTGCCTCGCGCCAGGTCTGTCTTCACCGTATATTTCTGATTGGGCAGCAGGTTGATCTCGGTTTCGAATGCCTGGTATCCGGGCAATTCGATCTTGATCCGATGAGTGCCCGGGTTCAGTAGCATGGCTCGGCCCAACCCCGAAAACTCGCTCACATGGCCTACAAATGCGTTATCGAGGAACACCGCCGCCCGCTCTGGATTCACCTCAAGTTTCACCTGTGAGGTAACCTGCGGCGCGTGCGTCCTGGGGTCCCTCACCATCTTCACGGCGAGAACTTTCTTCGTCCCCGGCTCTACCACTACGGGCTGCTTGAAGTCTTCGTATCCCGATTGGCGCACGACTATGGAATGCTCTCCCGGCAGAAGCAGCAGTTTTCGGTCGCCTTTCAGTTCTTTTACGTAGCCGACATATTGCCCGTCGACCCACACCCCTGACGTCTTCTCCACCTTGCTGGCCCCGCTGATTTCAACCTCGCCCAGCACCTGGTTCTCAGCGTAAGCAGCACCCGCCAACAGCACCATGCAGCTCAGGAAAGTGAAAACAACACTCTTGCGATGATTCATTACGGTCTCCAAAAGGTCTGAGATGATCGATTCTTCTCTGAATTTGTCCGGAGTGCGATTCTGCGCTAGCAGAAACACTTTCCGTGACGAGGCGGGCGCAAAAATCAAAGACTGAAGCAGAAACTGAAATTGATAGTAGTCTAGCTGCTCTCGAGCAGAGCTGGAATCGGGTCAGAACCTTAGATTCGGAGTGGCTAGTGGCTAGTATCTAGTGGTTGGTGGCTAGTCATTAGATAATAATGGAACGCTGGTGTTTTCTAGCCACTAATCACTACCCACTAATCACTCGTTCACTGCCTTATCCTCGGATTCACCACCGTGTACAGCAGATCGGTCAGGAAATTCACCGCCACATACGTCAGCCCAATTGCCAGGATGCATCCCTGCACCAGGTAATAGTCGCGATTCGAAATCGCCTGTATCGTGAGCCGACCGATTCCCGGCCATGAAAAAATAGTCTCCGTGACAATCGCTCCCGCCAGTAGCGCTCCGAACTGCAGGCCAATCACGGTGACCACCGGGATCATCGCGTTGCGCAGCGCATGCTTGTACACAACGGTTCGCTCGGGCAAGCCTTTCGCTCGCGCTGTCCGCACGTAGTCCTGTCCCAACTCTTCCAGCATCGAGGTTCGCACCATGCGCGTAAGAATGGCGGCGAGCGCTCCGCCCATCGTGATCGCCGGCAGCACCAGGTTCGCGAACGCGCCCGACCCTGAGACCGGCAGCCATCCCAGCTTGATCGCAAAAAACAAGATCAGGATCGGTCCCAGCGCAAAGTTCGGAAACGACAGCCCCAGCAGGCTGACAAACCCCAGCACGCGATCATCCCACCGATTCCGCCGTCGCGCCGATCGCACTCCTGCCGGGATCGCCAGCGCCAGCGCGACGATCAGCGACGACACCGTCAACTGCAATGTGTACGGATAGCGTTCGCGAATCACTTTCGCCACGCTCTGATTCAACCGGATCGACTGTCCCAGATTCCCATGCAGGACGTTGCGCCAGTAGTGAACGTACTGCGTGCTCAGTGGCAGATCGAGCTCGAGCGCATGACGCTCCGCCGTCAAATCTGCTACCGGTGCTCCTTCTCCCAACATCATTTGTATCGGATCGCCCGGCACCAGGTGGATCAGCAAAAACACGACTGTCACCACCAACCAGAGCACTGGGATCGCATACAGCAGGCGGGATGTGAGCGTTCGAAGCATTGTCGTGAGTGGCTAGTGTTTAGTTGTCCTTGGGTAGCTGGTCTCCGAATCCCGATTATTCATCAGGTCGCATCGATCTTACTTCTGACTTCTGACTTCTGACTTCTGACTTCTGACTTCTGACTTCTGACTTCTGACTTCTGACTTCTGACTTCTGACTTCTGACTTCTGACTTCTGACTTAGCCGAGAGCCGACAGCTACCAGCTACCCACTAACCACTTTCTTGTCCTCTTCCTCAATCTTCACTCGCGCTATCCGATGTCCTTGCATGCGCACAACGGTGAACCGCCGTCCACCGAACTCGAAGCTGTCGCCGGTTTGTGGCACGCGTTGCAGATGCGCCATGATGAATCCCGCCAGCGTTTCGAATCCTTCGTCATGCGGCAATGGCACATGATAAAGCGTCTCCATATCTCGGATGTTCACCGAACCATCGAGCTCCATCGTCGTGGCTCCGGGAGCCAGTTGCGGAGGCGCCACATCGAACTCATCCTCGATCTCCCCCACCACCTGCTCGATCACATCTTCCACAGTGACCAGACCCACCGTCGAACCGAACTCGTCGACCACCACGGCAAGGTGCTGTTTCGCGCGTTTGAATTCTTCCAGCAGATCTGAAACTGGCTTAGTCTCAGGAATCACCAGCATCTCGCGGGTAATATCGCCAACCTTCATGCGATCGAGCCGCGCCGCCCACTCGCCCGACGTGTACGCCAGCCTCAGCCGTGCCCATCGCGACACGTCTTTGCTATACAGCAGTCCCACAATATTCTCAGGCCCGCGCGCGGCGTCGTAGACGGGAACGCGTGAATGCTGCTCCTCCACCACCGATACCACCGCGTCCCGCAGCAGCATGTTGTCAGGCAACGACACGATCTGCGTGCGCGGAACCATGATCTGGTTCACGCTCAGATTACCCAGTTCCAGCGAACGCAGGATCAGCTCTTCCTGGTATAACGGCATCGTTCCCGTCCGCCGTGCCGCCGTGACGATCAACTTCAACTCTTCCGGGGAATGCACGCCGCCCTCGCGCGCCGGACGCACCCCTAACGCCTTCAGCACCAACCGCGACGACTGGTTCATAAACGCCACCAACGGACGCGACAGCGTCATAAAGACGTCCATGGGACCGGCAACCGCCAGCGCGACGTTCTCCGCTTTCTGCAGCGCCACGGATTTCGGAACCACCTCTCCCAAAATCACATGCAGACAAGTAATCAGAAAGAAGGAAAGCGCGATCGCGACGCTGTGGGCATAGACCTTCCCCGACAGGCCCTCTCCCATCCAGCTTTGGAAAATTCGGGCGATGGCAGGTTCGCCTACCCAGCCCAGTGCGAGGCTGGCGAGCGTGATCCCAAATTGGACCGCATTCAGGACTTCATCCAGCCGGGCGTGTAATTTCTGGACGGTGCGCGCGCCTACGCGACCCGCAGCCAGCAACTGCTGCAGCCGTGTGTCGCGTACGCTTACCAGAGAGAACTCAGCCGCCACGAAGAATGCATTTGCCGCTACCAATAAAAGCACGGCCAGCAATCGCAGCAGCACCGAGGCGAACATTGCGCCGATTTTAGCACCCGAAGCGGTACATCTAAGGTCCGAATCGGGCTGTTACACATATACGAATCTTAGGCTTAGAACCGTTCAACTGCCTCGCTAGCAGCTACAATCAAGGTGGTATTTAACAAATTCCGTAGACCTGCTTTCTTTTTTTGAAATGCCGGGTCTAAACGTACGTCATTGATTTAGGCAGTTCACAGATTTCAAGATTCGAACCGAATACCCGGAACAAAATTCTAATTCCCCCCGTATCAGTAGGCAGAAACCGCAGGAGGCTGTTGTGGCGAACGGAAACGGCAAGAATAAAAAGAAAAAGCGCCTTTTCATCATCATCGGTTCCATCGTGCTGGTATTGATTTTGGTCGGAGTATTCGTTGCCGCAACGCACGGTGGCACCAAGATCGATCCGTCCAAACTGGCAAAGGTTGAAAAAGGCGATCTCGCCAAGAGCGTCGTCGCAACCGGCAAAATCGAGCCGATCACTAAGGTCGAAGTGAAATCCAAAGCCAGTGGCATCGTGAAGAAACTTTATGTTGACGCCGGCGATAAGGTCCACAAAGGCCAGATTCTCGCTGAACTCGATAAGGACGAAATCGAAGCCCAGGTAAATTCGCAGCGTGCCAACCTGCAGGCTGCCGAAGCCAGCCTCATTTCGACTGAAGCGGATTACGAGCGCGCCAAAGTGGACGCAGAAGGCGTTGACGTTCCCACTCTGCAGACCGCTTACGAGCGCGCCCAGAAGATGCAGAAGGAAGGCGTAGTTTCCACCGCATCGCGCGATGATGCGCAGCGCGCCTACATCATGTCCGTGAACAAGCAGAATGTGGCGAAAGCGCAGGTCGGCGTACTGAAAGCCAAGATTACTCAGGCACAAGCTCAGGTTCAGAGCGCGAAAGCGAACCTGGCGCAGCTGGAAGAGCAATACACCTACACCACAATTGTCTCCCCTCTCGATGGCGTGGTGCTCTCGCGTGATGTTGAACTAGGCGACGCGGTCAGCTCCATTCTCGTCCTCGGGTCCTCGGCCACTCTGATCATGACTCTCGGCGACACCAGCGAAGTGTACGTAAAGGGCAAAGTCGACGAGAGCGATATCGGCAAGGTTTATCTGGGCCAGCCGGCACGCATCAAGGTTGAGTCCTTCAAGGACAAAACCTTCACCGGCAAAGTAACCAAGATTTCGCCCATGGGTGTGGAAAAAGATAACGTCACCACCTTCGAAGTCCGCGTCTCCATCAACAATCCCGGTGGCGAGTTGAAAGCTGCAATGACCGCGAACGCTGAGATCATTCTGGAAGAGCACAAGAGCGTGCTGATGATCCCAGAAAACGCGGTGATCTACGACAAAGACAAGAAAGCCTCCGTGGAAATCCCCAGCCCCAACGATAAGGACGGCAAAAAGAAGCTCGCCGTGAACCTGGGTATCTCCAATGGCGCCAAAGCAGAAGTGCTGGGCGGACTGAAGGAAGGCGATCAGGTAGTGCTGCAATAGAACCCACCCCTTGGGCAGCAGCACAGGGTCTCTGTGGCCCCTCCAGCGCAGAGACCCTCTCTTTTGCTTACTGAATAGTGCACAGAAGGAGAGCACACATGAAGCTACGCTCTTGGTATGTCTATACAGTAATCCTCGCACTCGTAATTCCTCTCACCGCCGCGGCCGACATGGTTGGCGAGGGCTCTTTCGACCGGACCCTGAAGGTCAACGGCTCGGTTTCGCTCGATGTGCAGACGGGATCCGGGTCCATCTCGCTTCGCAAGGGATCCACCGGCGTGGTAACAATTCACGCACGCATCCGAGCCGGCGGGGGGTGGTTCAGCGGCATCAACGCCGACGAGAAAGTTAAGCGCATTGTCGCCAATCCTCCAATTGAGCAGACTGGAAACGTCATTCGTATCGGCCGCATTGAAGATCCCGACCTGCGCAACGACGTCTCCATCAGCTACGAGATTACTGCGCCGACCGAAACGCGCGCTGATTTGCGCACCGGCTCTGGATCGCAATCCATTGAGGCCGTGCAAGGTCCGGTACAGGCGCAAACCGGTTCCGGCAATATTCGCGGTTTTGACATAGAGACCGATGGCTCATTCCGCTCCGGTTCCGGCAACATCGAGCTGGAAAACATCCGCCGCAACGTCGAAGCCAGCGCGGGCAGCGGGAACATTCGCGCGCACAATGTCGGTGGCTCCTGCAAGGTCAGTACCGGCAGCGGCGATGTCACGCTGGTGCAGTCGGGCAGCGGTGAAGTCGAGGTCAAGGCAGGATCGGGCACGCTTCGCCTGGAAAACATCAAGGGCAGTCTTCGCGCCTCGAGCGGCAGCGGACACATCTCAGCGGATGGCGAGCCCTCCGGCACCTGGGAAGTTCGTACCGGCTCCGGCGGAATCTCAGTTCGCGTTCCTTCGAATGCAGCATTCGATCTCTACGCACATTCCAATTCCAGTTCGATCAACCTCGGCGTACCGGTGACTGTAGAAGGTACGCAAAACAAGCACGAAGTGAAGGGCAAAGTGCGCGGCGGAGGCGGCTTCAGTCTCGATCTGCGCAGCGGCTCGGGAGACATCGACATCAGATAGAACCGCTGTCAGGTGTCAGCTATCGGCTCTCGGTTATCGGCAAAACTTTGGTTGTCATCACGAGCGGACGTTAGTCCGCGAGGGATCTGCATTTCTCGGTGACCCGGGCTCCCTCGCCCGCGTTTGTTTTTTTCTGTCATTTCGAGCGAGGGCGCGAATACAGACCGCGCCCGAGTCGAGAAACCTCGTATTATCTGCCGCCCTCGCCCGCGTCTCTTTCCGATAAATTCCCAGTAACCAGCCCACCAACCATAATCCTCTCCGACTCAGGTATTCTTTTCCGGGTGAGGTTAATCTTCGACATCTTCGGTCAGACTCTGCGCACGCTGTGGGCTCACAAGCTGCGTTCGTTTCTGACCATGTTCGGCATCGCCTGGGGAGTTGGTTCCCTGCTCTTGCTCGTCGGCCTCGGCGAAGGTTTTCGCTCCGGCAATCGTAAGCAGTTCGATGAACTGGGCGAGAACGTGATGTTCATCTTTGGAGGCCGCACACCCGCGGTTCGCGGCAGCTTCACCAGCATGCGACAGTACTACCTTACCTATCAGGATTATCTCGACGTCAAAGCAGAGGCACCGGACGTCAAGGCCGTCGCCCCGGTAATCTCACGCGGCGATATCAAGGCCGTCAGTGACTACTTCACCAGCAGCGGACAATTGATGGGTGTTCCGGCCAGTTTCAACGTGATTCGATACTTGCCCGTGGCCGACGGCCGCTGGCTCGATCCCATGGATGACGCTCAAAACCACTTGGTAGTGGTCCTGGGAGATGAAGCCCGAAAATTGCTTTTTCCGGGCCGGCCTTCGATAGGCAGCACCATCCTTTTGAATGGCGTGCAATTCCAGGTGGTCGGCACTCTAAAGCGGATCGGTCACGGAGACGACAACACCATAAACCTGCGCATCTTTGTGCCATTCACCACGATGCAGCGATACTTTCCGCCCACCGGAGTGAAGGACGCTTTCAATCCGATCTCGTTCATCAACTACCAGCCCAGAACGCGCGAGTCGCATGAACAAGCGAGACTCGAGGTCCACAAAATCATCGCGCGCAATCATGGATTCGATTATCTCGATCCCGACGCGTTCGATGAATGGGACAGCATTCGCACCGCTGACCAGGTTGGAAAAATTTTTGACGCCATGAACGTGTTTCTCGGCAGCGTCGGGTTAGTAACACTCGCACTGGGAGCGATCGGAATTATCAACATCATGCTGGTCGCCGTAGCCGATCGCACGCGCGAGATTGGTTTGCGGAAGGCAGTCGGCGCAACCAATGGCAGCATCATGTTTCAGTTTTTTATCGAAGGAGCCTTCTTGACTGTCCTCAGCGGCGGAATCGGCATGGGAGCTGCGGCCGCGTTGATGGCTCTTTTAGGCTTGCTTCCCGCACCGCCCGGTTTCGATCCTCCCAAGTTGGTCGCCTCTACGGCAGTGCTGGCCATTGCGTCGCTGTCCATCGCCGGCGTAGTCGCCGGTTTATATCCGGCCAGGCGAGCAGCCTCCCTGCAACCGGTTGAGGCTCTGCGAAAAGAATGAAACGAGACCTCTTGCAGCAGGCTTACTGCGCGATGCGCCATGATCTGCGTAAAACCGTTCTCACGATGCTTGGCATGGCCTGGGGCATCGCCACGGTTGTTCTTTTACTCGCCTACGGTGAGGGCTTTGGGCGAGCTATCCAGAACATCTTTGAAAGCTTCGGAGCAAAGGCCGTCGGCATTTATCCCGGCCGCACCTCCCAACAAGCAGGCGGGAACAAAGCCGGTGTGCAGGTCCGACTCACCCAGGCCGATGTCGAATTGATTCGTAATGTGGCGCCGCTCATCCGCCACGTCTCCCGCGTGTCCGATAAGCAAGTCTCGGTGCAAGCTGGCGAACGTTCTTTTACCTTCCCGGTCTACGGAACCGATCCCTCGATTCAAGATATTTGGAACTTGCAGATGCAGTCGGGCCGTTTCTTGAACGATGAGGACAACATCGAACACGGACACTTTGCGGTCCTCGGGTCCGAGGCAAAAGACAAGCTCTTTGGAGGCATGCCTGCTCTCGGAGAACAAATCCGCCTGAACGGTGTCACGTTCCAGATTGTGGGTGTGCTTGCGCCGCGAATGCAGGAAGCCGATAGCGACGAAAACCGGAGCACCTACATCCCTTACAACACCATGAGCGTGCTCCAGGACACCTTCTACATCGGCGGCATATGGCTGGACTTCCAGGGCATGCAGCACGCGAAGCTCACCCAGACGATCCGCGACTCCCTGGCCATCACGCACAATTTCAAACCTGACGACGAGCGCGCGGTCTTTATCTTTGACGCTCAGAAGCAACTGGAGCAGTTCAGTATCATCACATTGGGCTTGAAGGTCCTGTTGGCATTCATTGGAACCGTCACCCTGGGAATCGGCGGCGTGGGCCTGGCCAACATCATGCTGGTTTCGGTTACTCAGAGGACACGCGAGATTGGCGTAGAGAAAGCGCTTGGTGCCCGCCGCCGCGACATCCTCTTCCAGTTTTTGGCGGAAGCCATGGTGATTACTGCGGTTGGTGGCGCGCTAGGGATTTTGCTGTCGTACGCCGTTTCGCTTTCCGTCGGACGCCTGACGTTTTACAGTGCAATGGCGTCGCATGCCGAAGCAGGCGACATACGATTGATTGTGGCTCCGAAAGTATTGCTCATCTCCACGATCATCCTCGGACTGGTCGGCCTGATCAGCGGCATGTTCCCCGCCGTGCGCGCCGCGAACCTCGATCCCATCGAAGCTTTGCGCTACGAGTAATTCGGTGGCAAGAGTGGCCACCATCAAAAGAGGACGGGCATACGCTTTGTCATCACGAGCGGACGTCAGTCCGCGAGGGATCTGCATTTCTCAGTGACACGGGTTCGATCGTCCGCGTAATTTTTTTCTGTCATTTCGAGCGAGGGCGCGGATAAAGACCGCGCCCGAGTCGAGAAACCTTGCGTTGGTTGTCTCATGAGCGGGCATACGCTTTGTCATCACGAGCGGACGTCAGTCCGCGAGGGATCTGCATTTCAACGTGGCGCGGGCCCTCGCCCGCATTTTGTCTTTCAATTAACCTATTCCTGCCAATTTGCTTTCTCCGCTCCAAATCCTTCACAATCGGTTTTGGGTTTTGTTTTCGATTACCCGATCACAAATTACCCGATTCCCCGATCAAATGATCGACATCCACTGCCACATCCTGCCCGACGTTGACGATGGCGCCCGTTCCTGGGACGTCGCCATCCAGATGTGCGCAATGGCCGCCGACGATGGCATCGAGCACATCGTCGCTACGCCCCATGCGAACTCCGAGTACGTCTACGACCGCGCCTATCTGCAATCGGTCTTGGACGAGTTGCAGCGCCGCGTTGGCACTCGCATCGCTCTCAGCCTCGGGTGCGATTTCCATTTCAGCTACGAAAATATTCAGGAAGCGCTTCGCGATCCGCGTCGCTTCACCATCGCCGATACCAACTACCTGCTGGTGGAGTTCAGCAACTTCTCCATCCCCCCAACTACCGGCGAGAATCTTTCAGCGCTGATTCACGAAGGCTTGACGCCGATCCTCACGCATCCGGAGCGCAATCCTCTTCTTCAGCAAACGCCACAAACAGTCGTGGACTGGGTCTCCTTGGGCTGTCTCGCGCAGGTCACCGGCTCGGCTCTCACCGGACGTTGGGGGCGCCGCGCCCGCGCCGTCGCCGAGTGGCTGCTCGAGAACAAAGCGGTTCACGTTCTCGCCACCGACGCGCACGGCACCGAAGATCGCACGCCCGTGTTGTCATCGGGCAGAAATGCAGCGGCAGAAATTATTGGAATGGAAAAAGCAACGGCGCTCGTGGACGACAATCCACGCGCTATTGTCGAGGGGCTGGCCTTACCTGATTTTTCGGGGTTTTAGTTCTGATCTCGTACCGACGTAGCGACCGGACCGGTCGTTGTCACTGCGGCTGGAGTTGCCGCCGGCGTACCTGTCGCATACGGACTCACCGCTGCCGTCTCAGGATTCAGCACGCCGCTGTGATCGGGTCCTAATCCCAGCTTGATCAGCGCGCGCGAATCTGGCAGCACCTTTGACTGCCATCCATGATCGCCCTGATAGCGGCGCATCGCATCCTGCGTGCGACTGTCCCAGTTCCCATCGGCATCACCGCTCAGGTAATTTTGGCGGATGAGCGCTTCCTGAATCTGCCGTGTTCGATCGGAATCAATCCCATGCTGCCCGTGCGACTTCCACGAGCTTTTTACGACCTTCTTGCCATGCCGGGACTTTGAACCATGGCTACTGTTCGCAGACTTCGTATGTGCGCTCGATCCCACCTTGGAAGCTGCTTTTGCGTGTGACTTGGTGGTGTGCTCGGAAGCGGCTGGAGTTTTATGCGTGTTCTTCGTCTTGCTCGTGGTTGTGGCTGTCGCCGCCGCAGCAAGCGCCATCGCGAGAATCAGTATTCCTGTAACCCGCCGTCCAAATCGACTCAAATAGCCACCTCGACCGCCCAGAACATTTAGCCCGATAACTCACCGGAGCTCAATGGGTGCAACAACTTAGAATGGAAACCGGCTTCTCCGGTTTGCTTCATCCTAAACGAATGGCGCCGAGCATGCCATAAAATCAGCCCTCGGCGCCAGTATCTATCGTGTAAACAGCAGGTTACGGAAGGCTACCACCCAGAAAGACCGTTCCGGCATTGGCTCCTGCCCGGGCTGGCCTTACCAGGAACACAACATCCTGACCACTCTTCAGATTCTGCGTTGCCTTTGCAAAATCATCCGTGCTGTTCACTGTCTGCTTGTTGATTTCCAGGATCACGTCTCCGCGCGACAGATTCACATCGTCCGCGAACGATCCTGGCTTTACATCGGTGACCACAACGCCCTTGCCCGCCGGAACCTGCAGCTTCTGCGCGATGTCAGGCGTCAGGTTGTCCACGGTAATGCCAAGTTTGCTCTGTTGTGGTTGCGACTCGTCGCCCTGCTCGCCGTCTTCCAGGCCCAGTTGCTTGCCGAACAGCTTGGAGCGGCTAGCGACGGTCACAGCGGTTTCGGCCTTCTGGCCGTTGCGGATGTAACCCACCTGCACCTTGGTTCCAGGCTTGGTGTTCGCAATGATGTCGACCAACTCGTCGCCGGTCTTCACTGCCTTCCCGCCGATATTCGTGATCGTGTCGCCCGTCTTCAACCCAGCTGCCGCCGCAGGACTATTCGGAACCACGTTCGAAACAGTCACTCCGGAGCCTGAGCCATAGACGCGTGCTACCGCCGGATTCGGCTCGGCAGCAAACTCCACGCCAATCGATCCGCGAATCACACGGTGCTCTGGACCGATCAGGTCGTTATAGACCTTGATCACTGTGTTGCCGGGTAGCGCAAAGCCCACGCCTTCATAGCCCTGGCCTTCGGTCAGAATCGCCGTATTGATTCCGATTACTTGCCCGGCCATGTCGACCAGCGGTCCACCCGAGTTCCCGGGATTGATCGCCGCATCCGTCTGTATGAACGACTGGAACTGTCTGCCCGCGACCACGTTGCTGCGCGCTTTTGCCGAGATGATGCCGGCAGTCACGGTTTGCTCGAGTCCGAACGGGCTGCCCATCGCGAGCACCCAATCGCCAACCTCGGTGCCGTCAGAGTTGCCTAGCTTCGCCACCGGCAGCGGGCGGTTCACTTCAATCTTGATCACCGCCAGATCGGTCTCTTCGTCCATGCCGATCACCTTGGCATCGTGCTGCACGCCCGGCGGATCGTCCTTCAGCTTCACGCGAACGCGATCAGCTTTGTTCACCACGTGCCGGTTGGTAATGATGTAACCCTTGGAATCGACAATGACACCGGAGCCAAGCGAACGCTGGCGCATGCCTTCCGGACCGGCGCCCTGTCCACCCTGTCCGCCAAAGAACTTGTCGAAGAAGTCCTGGAACGGATTCTCCTCGTCGTCGCCGTTGCCCGGTCCCTGATCTGGAGTCTGCGGGCCCGGTTGTACTCGACGCCGGTGTGGATTCTTGATCGTGGATTCCGTATTGATGTTTACAACCGTCGGCTCCAGCTGCTTCGAAATCTGCGTGAAGGCGTTCGAAAGATGCTTGGGATCAGGAATCTGTAAAGGCGTTGCATCGGAGGAAGAACTTGACCCGTTCTGTCCCTTTACGCCGTAGGAAATAACCGTACCAATCAGAATGCCGACCGATAGGGTCAAAAGAATCGCCAACACCGACCCCAGTCGCTGGGAGCGCATGCGTTCCCAAAAAGCGCTTACGCGCGGGTTCATATCGTCGTTCCTCCAGCTACAAATGCGAATTGATTATTATAGGGACGCAGGCAGGTCCTTTGCATCCTTCGCAACACTTGTGGAATTCCCATTCCACTTAGACGCGAAAACAGCCTCTTGTGTTTCGGTTTATCCCACGAATCTTCACGAAATCGGTATTTCCGGGCCCATTTCTCGCTGCGACTCCGGCGTGCTTCCCTTCAACTCCGAAACCAGGATTCCCCCCAGTATCAACAACGCACCCAACGTGGCCCGCACGCCCAAACGCTCATGAATCATGAAAAACGACGTCAGTCCTGCGAATACGGGTTCCAGTACGAAAATTAACGCCGTATGCGAAGGCGGCGTGAACTGTTGAGCCCACGCCTGGATCGTGAACGCTGCCGCCGTGCACAGCGTACCTGTAAGTAGTATCGCCCACAACACCTGTCGTGACCAAGTTACATGAGCTGGCTGTACCGGAACGGTGGCGAACATGAGTATCGCCGAAGTCAACACCTGTATCGTCGCAATGGCCGCGAACGAATGGCTGCGCATCGCGCGTCCCGTAAAGATGATCTGCAGCGCGAACGAACACGCGCATCCCAATGTCAGCAGGTCGCCGCGATTCATGCTCGCCAGGTTCAATCCATCGCCCGCCGGAATCGTCATCAGGTACAGCCCGACCAACGCGGAGACCACGCCCACGCTCGTCCAGTTACTCGGAATCCTTCGCCACGCAATGGCGAGAATCACCGGAACCAGTACGACCGACAATCCTGTCAGAAATGCTGACTTCGACGGCGTGGTAAAACGTAATCCCGAAGTTTGAAACGAATATCCTAGGAATAGAAAGAATCCGACGAGAGCGCCGGCTCTCCACGTCCCGAGATTGGCTCTACGCAACGCACCCCACGACAGCGGAATCATGATCGCCGACGCCAGTCCCATGCGCACGGCGTTGAAGAGCAGCGGAGAAATATCGTCGAGCGCGTCCTTGACGATGACAAACGTCGCGCCCCAGAAGAACGTCACCAGTACCAGCAGAATGTGGGCTTTGAGCGACCGGGACACGGCAAGCAGTGTAACAGTCAGTCTTTTAGTCGATCAGTCTGTCAGTCGATCAGTCTGTCAGTCGATCAGTCTGTCAGTCGATCAGTCCGTCAGTCCATCAGTCTCTCAGTCCATCAATTTACGTCTGTCACCCTGAGCGAGGGCGCACGCCCGAGTCGAAGGGCCCCGACTCACTCACAATCTGAGCAGAAGCTTCCGATTCTCAAACCACTATCTTCATGTCTTCAAACTGAAAGACTGAAAGACTGAAAGACTGACAGACTGACAGCCTGATCGACTTATCCCCGAAACACCAGTCCCACTAGCAGCACTCCCACACACGCGATCACGACCATCAGGATGAAGACGGTTCCCCAGGCAAAGAATGTGATCACATCGAAATCCAACTGGACGCAATCCGCCAACTTTCGTATCCCCACGACCTCTGCTGCTCCATAAATCGCCAGCAGCACGAAGCCGAGCACACGGGCGTAACGAAAAGCCGGTACGTATATCAGGACAGCCACCGTGGGAAGGACGGCGAAAGCCGGTAGCAGAACAAGCGGCGCGCCCACCATCAACGAACGTTCGCGCTCCTGCCAAGTGATCCGAGTGGGAGTCATACAACTTGGGAGATTTTACTTCGTTCGCCAGATTCGCATTGATGGAGCCCGTTGGCCCTCCAGCGGGCGTGTTCTCTCGGCGGGTGAGGAATCTCGATTCCCGAAGCGGTCCGATTTGTTTACTGATGGCGGATTAGGACGCTAATGGAATCCCGGGTTGCGCCCAAATCTGGACGCGAACCGCGGGGCCCCCAACGTTCTAGTGTGGGGAACTCGGGCCACCAGACCTGTGTGTCCGAATCGCATATTTCCCAGTCGCTAAGAACTCCAAGGAACCCGCTCCACATCCCCAACCGAACGCATTTTATGTGTACGGTTTGAGTACACACCTGTATACCCGCAGGAACTCAACACCGCTAGCTCCAGATACCATTTTCCTATCAGATAAGCTTCGTAATATGGCAATCTCTTGTTCTGATTCTTGTTTTTAGGAGGGTGCACGAGTCTATTTCGGATTTCGACGAATGCCTGAGGTCCATCGATCCAATTGAACTCCTTCGCGAGAGCCTGTACTTCAGTGAAGTCTTGTGGGAGTCCGATAGGAACTGACAGCGTTGAGAGTAATAGCCTCAGCTGATCCGCAGCCGGAAGTTTGGCAAAGCCGTCTTCCGAGAGGGATTTTTTCTGGCGTACCAATACCTGCCAGGCAAGGTGTTCCAGTGCAGCTTGCAAGAGGATACAGGAACCATCAGGGCCTACCAGGTTAGTATCAGATCGAACATCCCAGTAGATAAGCTGCTTTATCGTTTTCCTCCACTCATCAGAGGATCGAACAAGTTTCGTGAATTTCGGGAATAGCTCGATCATTCCTGTGCCGTGATGCTCATCGAGCCAGTTACTTCCTCTTGTCCAAGAACTCAACAGGCCGGTACCCCATTCCTCCATAACTACAACGCCGTTGGCGTCTACGCCCGCGGCGAGTGTTGTAGAAACCCAGTGACCGTGACAGAAAGAAAGGAATGTAGACAAATCGTCTAGTTCTGCATGAGCCTCCGCAGCAGAAAAAGAGAGGTCATTCTCTCGTCGCATGCACAGATGGTGCGTTACCAAGTAATCCTCATCCTGAATCGAAGGGTTGTACAGCAAAGTCCGTTCTTCGACGGCAGTAAATTCAAACACCCACTCGTCATGCGACAGAACAAATGAGCTAATCCACTGGGGTCCAGCACCTTGATAGTGACCGAGGTTCACAATCGCAGCGTCGACGCGGTTAAGTTTCGAGTTGCTGCTAATCTGGATTTTCGACTGACGCGGCATAAGCTTCACAAACACGCCGCTTTGACGCATATTGGAAGAAATGACGATGCACTCAATGGGGCCCTTGGCTCCGGGAATGCACACGAAGAATGGACCGTGAACATCAGCAAAGTTACATAGCTCGTGAATCGACTGTAAGGGTTCAATGACTAAGCTGTGACCGCGCCGCAAGTTGAACAGGACGGTGCAAGGGTAACGACGACTTGTATCCTTATAGGTGATCTCAAAAAAGTCCTGCGTCAGCAGTATTCCTTCGGTCTCGTTTTGAGTGGGCACTGTCACAAATGATAGTCAAAATCCAGGTTCGCGTCCGCTTTTGCACGAGTGGGTGACCTAGACCAAGCGGCTGGCGGTTGGCTGCGAGTTCCGAATTGGCATTAGACCATTGGGTGCCCCGGATACGCCTATAAGTTGTTGAAGTCCAGGGAGTGCGAGGCGGCGGTGACGTTGGCGATGCTGGCCCCCTGAGTGGGGAGGCCCAGCGTCCTTTGGAAGAAATCTGGCCACGTTCGGATAAACTTTCCGTGCGCGAATAAACGCGCACGTCAATGTTATGAAGAAGCTAACGCTTGAGATTTCTTTCAGCGATCCAGATATTGGGCAAAAGCGCTATACAGAATTCTCTGATGTTCAGGATGACCTCAGCCGTTCAGGATGGGATTATCTCGCGAGGCACATGTTTCGTGAGTGTCGGATGGAGGTCCTCTATAGGACTCATCGCCAACAGCTACCTATGTTGGAAGGGTTTTCTGACGCGAACGATTGGTCTCCCTCGCAGGCAGCGATTTCTGATTTGAACAGATGGGCCGCCCACATAAATACCGCCGAAACATGGTTACAAATCCAAAATGCATTCTTCGAAGCGGCACACTTATTGGCTCAATCACACGCATACAAGGATTTAGAAAACATCGAGAAAGACGAAGAACAGCAACTCTTGTTACATATCATCAAATTGCAGTTCTTCAATTCGGCCACGTATCTCATAAGCAAAATTGAGGATCTTTTCTTGTTGCTGCTTTTTGTAAACTCCGAATGTTCCCTCATACCAACGATCGATGTGCGAAAAAAGGACTGGTCCAAGGAAATTACGCGCGGAGCAATTCATAAGGGCTTAAAACTGAGGAAGTCCGAATTGTGTTGTAGTAGATTTCGTAGAACAAACGCTTACCTGAATCTCTTGACTGACGATGAATACCGTACCCTTCGCAGTGTCTTCAAGAAACTTGGATCAGCGAACTCGGTTCGCACTATCCGGAATTATAGAAATGCTGTTGCTCATCGAGGGCTTCCTGCTGTTGACCGCCCAAGTTTCTCTCCTGCATTTAGATTTCCTGAAAAGCACGCCTCTGGTATTTCGCTCGGGTTCGGAGGTAGGCCAGCCGTGGAATATAGTTTTGTAGATATTTACAAGCATGCTGTTACGGCACTAAAGCACTGTGAAACTCAGCTTCGAAGAATTAAGGCCATCCCGATCCTCACGCCCCGATGAACAGCAACAGGTCCGGTCTATACAACTCCAGCCCCGACGGGAATGTCAGGCGGCGGGTGCACGGGCGAGCCGCACAAGAATGTCGTGAAGACGACAGACGAGCTTCATCGTGCTTCCTATATCAAAAAGATTACTTATTTTATTATTGACATATCTTTAAGACAAGTCCATATTCTTCCTGTAAGCTGTGGCGACTCACCATCGTCGCAGCTTTTCGTGTCTTGGCACGATGTTTCGTTTTGGGAAGACGGTTACCTAAGTCCTTTGTTTTGCCGGAGAGACGCCTTAAGTCCTTTGTTATGCCGGATGTACAGCCGCACTACCTCGTAAGCCCTTTGTTTGCCGCTATGGAGGGGGAGGGGGTGGTGTTATCAATTAGTAAACTTGAGGCGCTTAGCGGGCGTACGAAGCCCGCTGCCGAAATCCTGAGCGTAGCCGAAGGATCGTATAAGTCCTTTGTTTTGCGGGACGCTCGGACTAAGTCGAGGCGTTTAGCGGGCGTCTGAGCCCGCTGCCGAGATCCTGAGCGAAGTCGAAGGATCTTGTAACTCCTTTGTTTTGCGGGACGATGGGACTAAGTCCTTTGTTTGCCGGGACAAGCCTTATCCCGTGCCTCTAACCCCTTTAGAATGCGGGACGCGTGGGGGGAGGGGGGGTACTCCGGATGGTCCAAATCGGGAAATTCGGAGACTCTGCCGCAAAGCCCTACGGCGCCTGATACACCGTTTTGCCGCCGACAACGGTTCGCAGCACCTTGGTCCCAAGAATTTCGTGCGGAGGAATCTTCGTGATGTCGCGGTCGAGCACCACGAAATCGGCAAGCAGTCCCGGTTGCAGTCTGCCCTTGTCGCGCTCGGCGAATTCCGCGAAAGCTGGTTCGTTGGTGTAAGCCTCGATGGCTTCGGCAATCGTCAATTTCTGTTCGGGGAAATATGACTTTGTTCCCGCTTCGTTCTCGCGCGTCACCGCAGCATAAACGCCGCGAAATGGAGTGAGCGGCTCAACTGGATAATCAGTCCCAAAGGGCAGCCGCACTTCACTTTGCAAGAACTGCTGCCACGCATAAGAAGTCTTGGCGCGCTCGGGACCGATGCGCGATTCTGCCCAGTTCATGTCCGTGAGCAGATGATTGGGCTGCATCGACGCAATCACGGCCAACTGGTGGAAGCGTGCAAACTGGTCGGGAGCAACTACCTGCGCATGCTCGACGCGAAAACGGAAATCGTCGACCTGCGCCGGACTGGCGGCCGAGCGAAGTTCCTTCTCGCGAATATCGGCTGTAGCGGCCGCGAACGCTTGCAACGCCATCTCCACGCCGCGATCGCCAATCGCGTGGAAGCCGATCTGGAATCCTGCGGCTACACGCTCGCGCGTCATCTGGTTGAGCTGTGCCTGCTCAAATTGCGGCAAGCCCGAGTTTTTCGGATCATCCGAATAGGGCGCGAGCAACGCCGCCGTGCGCGATCCCAGCGATCCGTCCATGAAGCCCTTGAGCATTCCGGTGTGCAGCATCATGTCGGTCTGCGGATGATGCGCGCGATGCTCCTGCAGAACCGCCACGGGATCGATGAACGGCAGCCACTCGCTGATGCGCACCGTTAGTTTGCCTTCGCGCTCCAGATCTTCGTAGACGAGAAAGTCCTCCCACTGCGAGTAGTCCTGGATCGAGGTAAGCCCGTAGCGCGCTGCATCGGCCAGCGCCAACTGGATCGCCTCGCGACGCTTCGCCGGACTGGGAGGAGGAATTACTTTGTCGACCGCGCCTCGGGCTTGCTCGCGCAGAATGCCGGTTGGTTCGCCGCTCGCATCGCGATCGATTTTTCCGCCTGCCGGATCAGGACTGTTCTTCGCGATGCCAGCGTTCTGCAACGCGGCGCTATTGGCTACAGATATGTGACCATCGACGCGGCCGAAGACCGCAGGATGATTGCCGGTAACCGCATCGAGATCCTGTCGCGTCGGCAGCTTCTGGCCGGGCCACATAGTGTGATCCCAGCCTTCGCCCACGATCCACTCGCCCGCAGGCGTTGTCTTGGCGCGTGCGGCGATGCGCTGCTGCATCTCCGCCAGCGACTTCACGCCGACCAGGTCGACGTTCAGCTTTTCCATGCCGCCGGATGCGAGATGCATGTGCGCGTCGTTGAAGCCGGGCATCACGAAATGCCCGCCGAGATCGATTACCTCGGTGTGCTTGCTCTTGAGCTTTTGAATGTCTTCGTTGGTGCCAACCGCAACGATGCGGTCGCCGCTGACGGCAATGGCCTGGGCGCGCTGCAGGAACATTCCGCGGACGGCCTTAGCGCTGCCTTGCTGTTCGATCAGGGTGATTGCGCCGGGAAGAACATCGCCATTGACGAAGATACGGTCGACGGTTTGTGGAGGCTTAGTGGATTCAGGAAAAGCGGTAAAAGATGACATCAACAATAGGAAAGTCGCGATGCCCTTCATTATCGTCCTGTGGTCGTGGGAGCGCTATCGCGCTTCGGTTTGTCGGATTGATACCCCGACAACGTCAGTACCGAGAGCAGAATGCGTTTCAACCCGAGTTCGCGTTGCGTCGGATCGTACCACTCCTGAATCGTGTGCGCGCCGCCACCGCTTCCGCCAGCGCCCATCGCAATCGCTTCGCGTCCTTGCGAAAGCGGAATGTTGGCGTCGGTCGATGCGCGTTGCAGCTTGGAATTCACTCCCAGGTGCTCGTCGACGGCTCGCACCACGCCGAGAATGCGCGCATCCGGAGCCAGTTCCGCCGCCGGACGGTTGCCAATGAGTTCCATCTGGTAGGTCAATCCCAGATCGTCGGCGCGCATCCGCGATCGCGTCACGCCGTGCACGGCGAACTCCAGCGACTCGCGCAACGCCTGCTCCAGGCGCGCCAGTTCTTCCGCCGACGTTGAACGAAGATCCACTTTCATGCTCGCGGACTCGGGAATGGAATTCACCGAAGTTCCACCGCTGATCGAACCAATGTTGAAAGTCGTCTTGGGATTGGTGGAAACGGGCGTTCGGCTGAACTGCTCAATCGCTCTCGCCAGCCCGATGATCGGATTGGGCGTACCAAAGTCGCTCCACGAATGTCCGCCGGGCCCGGTCACTGTAATCAGGTAACGCCGGCTGCCCAGCGCCTGATTGATGATGCTGTCCGATCCAGCGCCGTCGAGCACCAGCGTGTATCCAATCTTGTCGCGCCAGGGAGATTCGGAGAAGAGATGGCGCATGCCGCGCACATCACCCTCGCCTTCCTCGCCTACGTTGGCGATGAAGACCAGCGGCGCTTCGGTCCGCAGCTTAGAAGCCTGCAGCGCGGAAACCAGCGCCAGCATTGCCGTGAGACCGGCGCCATTGTCGGAAATGCCGGGCCCGTAAAGCTTGTCGCCGTCGCGGCGTGCGTCGATCTTGGTCGCCGCCGGAAACACAGTGTCCATGTGGGCGGTAATCGCGATGTACTTCGAGTTTTCGCTCGCTCCAGGGCGCACGCCGATCACGTTGCCCAGCGAATCGACATGAACATCTTTCAGGCCTAGAAGGACGAAGTGCTTACGCAGCCATTCGCCGCGACGGCCTTCGCCAAACGGCGGCGCAGGGATATTGGTCACATCCAGCTGCCAGTCAGAGAGCTGTCGCTGATTGGCGCGAAACCACGAAAACGCACTGTGAACCTGGGAATCGGCCGCGAGTTCGACGACCTCTTTGCGAATGGAAGCAGCCGTATATAAATCGGCTGTGGGAGACGTTTCGGCTGAGGAGAAGAGCGCCATAACTGGGAATAGCGATATTACAACGACCAGCCCACGGATACACAAAAGCCGTTTTCGATTCCGCGCAACGGAATTAACGATCCTGCGCACTCACTGCATTGTAAAGGGAGGTGAGCAGCCGCGCACTCAAGGATCAATCTGCCGCCGAAGCCTGGCAGCATTCCAAAATTTCCGTTTCGGTCAGGATGCGATCGGAGCCTTTGGCGCGCTGATATATGCGCTCGACGAGTTCGGGATCAGGGAGGATTCCACGGTGCTCCAGCCAGTACTGCACGTTAGATTTGCCGCTCATGGGTCCAATTTCGATGATCTGTTCCATCCCGAAATAGGAAGCAGGGACGCCGGAATAGACGTTGTCGGCGAGTTCGACATCGTGCTTCCGGAATGCCTTGATTACCGCCGCCGCGTGTACGCCTGTTCCAGTGCGGTAGGCGTCGTCGCCAACCACCGGATAATTTTTCGGAATTGCGATGCCGGTTGCCTTGGAAATCGCCTGGCAATAATCCCGCAGGCGCATCAGATCCTGGGCTCCCCAAGGATCAATGTTCATGAGCTTCAGGTTCACCAGCATCTGATCCATCTGCGTGTTGCCGACGCGCTCTCCGATTCCAAGCCCGCTGGCGTGAACGCAGTTCGCTCCGGCAACAATCGCTGCCAAAGCATTCGCCAGTCCCATGCCGCGATCGCAATGGCCGTGCCAGTCGATGCGAATCTTTTCGCCCGACGGAATCACGACTTCTTTGATTATGAAGCGCACCAGATTGATGACGCCCATCGGAGTCGCGTAACCGCAGGTATCGCAGATCACGATGGCGCGCGCTCCGGCAGCGATTGCCGCCGAATAGAGGCGCTTCACCGTTGCGGGATCGCAACGCGTGGTGTCTTCGGTGACGTACATCGAATCGAGCCCGAGCGACCGCGCATACGAAACAGCTTTCTCGGTCTGCTGCAGCAGAAAATCGTCGGTCCAGCCTTCGGTGTAACGGCGTATGGGACTGGAACCAATAAATGTTGCCGCCTCGATCGGGATTCCCGCCTTCTGCGAAATCTCGGCGATGGGCCGGATGTCGTTCTCGTGGGTGCGCGCAGCACAGTTTGGCCGGATCTTCATGCGATGGTTGGCGATCTCACGAGCAAGCGCCAGGCTATGCTCTACCGCACGCGGACCGGCTCCAGGCAGACCAATATCGAGCATGTTGATCCCGAGCGATTCCATTAAATGAAGGATCTCAATCTTCTCGGGAATGGCAGGATCGCGGACCGACGGCGACTGTAGGCCGTCGCGGAGGGACTCATCATTGAGGAGAATTGGACCTCGTGGCTTGACCTCAGGTCCAGGAATGTTATTCCAGTCGTAGATCAGCCCTGGTTGCATGCCATCCTCTCGTGCCCCCGCACTCGCACTTAGATGCTTGGCGCCACTCGTCCGACTCGGTAACGCGGCCCCCACGCCGCGCCGGCCGCTAACACTCAGATGCTTTGTCCATTACTGGACGCTATTGTCCGCTCTTGGGCGGATCATTCAGTCCCAAGGGCGAAACCTTGCCTCGTCCCGCAACGGTTTCATTCCGCGGATCATTCGGATTGGGCAGGTACAGCGTCTTGCAATACTCGCAGCGATACATTTCGGCGTTGCGGCCGTAAGCCTTCTCCACATCCCCGCACTCCTGTTCCAGAATATCGCTTGTATAAAACCAGCGCTTCAGATGTCCTGCGCACAGTTTCCCTTTTTCGTCCTTCTCGTCGCAAGAACGTTGCAGGTACATTTTGATTTTTACTTTGTGCTTGGGGAGCTGCGGAACGGGCTGAATCGGGTTACTGACCAATAGCGTACCTCGCCTGCCGATGAGCCCATTCTAGATCAGGCTTCAAAGGTCGGCTACGGTACTTTGGATGTGCTGGGGGCGGCCGGGCTAGAGCCGTTTGCGGATGAGCGCTCCGGTCGAGCCCAAAGCGCCGCGAATGCGCTTGCCGAGTCCCGGCGCGAAGAGCATGTCAGTGAAATCGGCCATCTGGTGCGTGAGTCTCCCGCTATAGCCGTACCACCACAGCTTTTTCATGCGCGGCATAAGATCGCTGTCGAGGTACTTCACTCGCACCATTTCTTCGAGACCGAGTTTGCCATGAGTACGGCCGAGGCCGCTGGCCTTCACACCTCCATGTGGCGCCTCGCTGATACCAAAACCGCAGATGACGTCGTTCACCATTACTGTTCCGGCTTGCAGCTTTTTGGCGATGGCTTCGCCACGCTTACGGTCGCCCGTCCAGACGCTGGCAGCGAGTCCGAATTCGGAGTCGTTGGCCATGCGGATCGCTTCGTCTTCCGTATCGAATGGCATGATCGGGAGCACCGGACCAAATGTCTCTTCCCTGAGAAGCCGCATGGAGTGATTCACATCGGCTATCACGGTTGGCGCATAGAAATTGGGGCCAAGTTGCGACAGCCGCTCTCCGCCGCAGAGCACGTGCGCGCCAGCGGCTCTTGCTTCGCTCACCTGCGTTTCCACGATTTGCAGTTGGCGTTGGTGAATCATCGGCCCGACTTCGACTTCCGGATCCGTGCCCTTGCCGACGCGCAGCTTGCGCGTTTTCTCGACGCAGACGGCCAGGAATTTGTCGTAGAGGCTTCGGTGGATGTAGCAGCGCTCCACAGAAAGGCAAGTCTGGCCGGCGTTTACGAAGGCTCCCCAGACGGCAGCGCTGGAGGCGACATCAACATCGGCGTCGGCAAGCACGATCATGGGGTCTTTGCCGCCGAGCTCAAGCACTACAGGAAGCAGGCGTTGCGCCGCAGCTTGCGCGATGCGCTTTCCGGTCGCAACCGAACCGGTGAAAATAACCTTGTCGATCGGCGCTTCGAGCAATGCAGCTCCCGCCGGGCCTTCGCCGATGACGACCTGGAATACGTCTTCAGGAACTCCGGCCTGGTGAAGCAACTTCGCCAACTCCATCGCGACTGCAGGCGTGAATTCCGAGGGTTTCAGCACCACAGCATTTCCGGCAGCAAGCGCCGCCAGCGTTTCAGTCGCGGGGATCGAAAATGGATAGTTCCAGGGGGAGATGATCGCGATTACGCCGTAGGGTTCGCGCAGCAGCCGTCCACGTTTCGCCTTCAGAATGGGATTGCCGTGCGGAACAACTTCCGCCCGGAGTGCGCGATAGGCATATTTACGCAGGAAACGCACGGCGTCGAGCACCACCAGAACTTCTGTGAGCAGCGCCTCGACCGCCGGTTTACCAGCCTCGCGACTGATCAGCTCCGCGACCTGAGTCTTCTGTGCATGCAGCAAGCGCTGAAAGCGCCGCAGGATCTGAATGCGCTTGCGAGCGCCTAACTGATTCCACGCTGGCTGCGTTGCGCGTGCGCGTGCCACCACCGCGCTGACTTGCGCCGGATCTGCGACCGGAAAACGACCCACAACCGTGCCGTCAGCGGGGTTGGTAGAGACGATCTCCTGATGGGCGATTTTGGATTCAATGGCCATCCGACGCCCAGTATCCTACGCTCAAACGTGCTCTCAAAGAGAGTCGTATTCGACGCTGACCAGGTAGAGGCCGCATGCGGGCGCGGTTGGTCCGGCAGCAGAGCGATTTCGCGATTCCAGAATTGGAACAATATCGGCAGGCGCCAGACTTCCCTTTCCAACCAAGAGGAATGTGCCGACCAGGTTGCGCACCATGTGATGGAGAAAGCCGCTGCCCCTGACTTCATAGATCAGCTCAGCGCCCTCCCGACGGAATTCAGAAGAAAAAATGGTGCGAACATTCGATGGGCCCTCATCGTCGCCATTCGCTTCTTGTATGCGTCGCGTGCGATCGGGATCGGCCGCAGCGAAGGAAGTAAAATCGTACTCGCCTACGACGAATGATGCCGCTTCCGCCATCTCTGTTTCATCCAGCGGATACGGATGGTGAAAGACATAACGCCCCAGAAACGGCGGACAGATGGCGTCACGGTAAATGCGATAGCGATAGGTTTTCGCTTTCGCACTAGCGCGCGGATGAAACTCGGCGTCGACCGGTTCGGCAGAGAGCACGCGAATCGCCTCCGGCAAAGTATCATTCAGCGCAATTACCAGATTGGCTGGTGGAATCGGAGAGTTGGTTTGAAAGGTCGCGACCTGCGCCAGTGCGTGCACGCCGGCATCGGTACGGCCTGAACCTTGAGGTAAGACCTGCTCACCAGTGATCCGTTCGATCGCCGCCGCTAACGTGCCTTGGATGGTGTTCTGATCCGGTTGCACCTGCCAGCCGGCGAAGTCAGTACCGTCGTAGGCCAGCACGAGTTTGATATTGCGCGGCACCGGAGACGAGGCTAACAGCGCGGTTCAGAAACAACAATGTTGCAGCGGAGCGCAATGCTCCATCATCTATTTCGTACTTGCCACAAATACCCTGGCTCAAGCAAAATGTGAATGCATATTCTCATTTTAAGAAGGTGCGTTAACGATTCCTGATTTGCCGCGTCATTACACACGAGGAGTATTTCCGTTCCTCAACTCGGCTATACTTTAGGTTCTTAATGTTCCTGTTTTGGTCAAAGGAATGCTTTTCTGATTCCCTGCGTTGCAGAGCTTTCTACGCCTGCGGCTTGCCAGCAGAGATTTCTTGAACTATTTACCCGGGTATTCCGTATTCCCAGTTGACGAATTCGGGTCCGGGCAGTCTGTTGAGAGTACTAACTTTTTGGAGACAAGCGGATGCGTTCTTTGGGTCATAACTCGCTACGTGCCAGTCTGTTGGCAATCATCCTCGTGGTCCTGGTCGGCGGTTTGGGCGTGGCCCAGAACGCGACGCCTGCTGCGCCCGCACCACAAGGTGCAGTGAACGCGGCGGTTCAAACGCCAAAACCAGCACAACCTTTCCCTGACTATTCGAAACCGAAAGGCCCCTGGTATAACCTGATATCGCCGTACACCTCCCGACATGTGCAAGCGCCGAGCTATGCAAACAGCCCGCGCATTGACTCTGTTTTCAAGGACGGGACGATGTACCTGTCGTTACAGGACGCCATCGCGCTGGCGATTGAGAACAATCTGGACGTGGCGATTCAGCGGTATAACATTCCGATCGCCGACACTGATGTTCTGCGCACCAAGGCTGGCTTGTTCTTTCGCGGTGTAAACGCGGGCGTGATCTCGGGAACACAGGGCGGAAATAGCGGATTTACCGCTACCGGCAGCATTGTAGGTACCACAATCGGCGTTGGCGGCGCAGGAGCTGGCGCAGCTGGCATTGTCCAGTCGACTCTCGGAGCTGGTCCACAGCCGTATTCTTTCGATCCATCGGTTACTGGGAATCTATATGGTGAGCGCGCCCAGACGCCTGAAGCGACGCCGCTTTTTGTAGGCGCCCCAACACTGGGACAAAACTCCACGGTCGCTAACTTTACGTACAACCAGGGATTTGCCACCGGCACGAATATCAGCGTAGGGTTCCAGAACAATCGCATCACCAATAACTCTCTGTTCTCGACCATCAATCCCCAGTTGAGTTCGAACTTCCGCTTTACGCTGACACAGAATTTACTGAGCGGATTCGGTTTGGGTGTGAACAACCGGTTCATCAAGATCGCAAAAAACGATCGCGAGATCACGGATGTCGTTTTCCGCCAGCAAATCATCTTTACGGTCACGCAGATCCAGAATATCTATTGGGACCTGGTGAATGCCTACGAAGACGTAAAGGTGAAAGAACGTTCGCTGGCCCTCGCGCAGAAAACGTTTAACGATAACCAAAAGCAGGTAGAGATCGGAACGCTCGCGCCGATCGAGGTAGTCCGCGCGCAGTCACAGGTGGCGCAAAGCAATCAGGACCTGATTATTTCTCAAACCAACCTCCAATATCAGGAACTACTGATGAAGAATGCCATCAGCCGGAACCTGACTGATTCGGTCCTGGCTTCTGCTCACGTTGTTCCGACCGACACGACCGCGCTTCCTGCTGTGGAACCTGTGGTTCCGACGGAAGACCTTGTGAACGAGGCATTATCTCGGCGGCCTGAACTGGCGGTTGCGCGTATCAATCTCACCAATCGCGACATCAGCAATAAGGGTGTAAAAAACGGTCTTCTGCCGCAACTCAACGCTTACGGATTTTATGGCGCATCAGGTTTGTCAGGCGTTCAGAACCCGAACTGCACGAACGTGCAGTTTGGCTGCCCACCCCCTGCAACCATTCCGACGACAGGGTACAGCGACGCCTTCACCAACCTGTTCAACAGCAGTGCGCCGGATAAAGGACTGGGAGTTCAGCTGAACATTCCGATTCGCAACCGTGCCGCGCAAGCTGACCAGGTGCGCTCGGAACTGGAATATCGTCAAGCACAGATGCTGCTGCAGCAGGAAGAGAACCAGGTAAGAATCGATGTCCGGCAAACCCAGTTTGCACTGATGCAGAACCGGGCGCGAGTGGAGGCGGCGCGCAAGAGCGTCGATTTCTCACGCGAAAACCTGGACGCCGAGCAGAAGAAATATGACCTGGGAGCTTCGACCAACACTCTGGTACTCCAGGCGCAGCGGGATCTGTCACAGTCGCAATCGGTTCTAATCAGTGCGCTGACCGCATACGAAAAGGCGCGTGTGGATCTCGATCGCGCGGTCGGCCGGACGCTGACTAAAATGAATATCAACCTCGCCGACGCGCAGGCTGGAACGGTGCAGACTCCGCCGACGATCGATAACGTGATCCCTCGCACGGAAGTGAGCCCGGAGCCGAATACGACGACTCCGCAGCCCAATCCGAACGAGAGCGGTCCGACCAATCCGCCGGCAAACACACAGCCGCAGTAACATCCAGCGGTTTGAATCGGCCCAGCATGGCAATGTGCTGGGCCTTTCTCTTTTCTGCGCCAGTGCCACATTCTGGAGGTCTGAGCACACGGTGTGATTAAATCGTGTACGTGACGCTCTCGGTTGTCGTCATCACCCACAACGAGGAAGCAAACATTGGCCGCACCATTGCCAGTGTGCAGCCGCTCACGCAAGCGGGTGGCGAAATTATTGTCGTCGATTGCGGATCAACCGATGGGACCGTTGGCATTGCAGAAGCCTTGGGAGCGAAGGTCTTTCTGGAGGATTGGAAGGGCTTCGCAGCGCAGAAGAATTCGGCGATCGCGAAAGCCAGTTGCAACTGGGTTCTCAGCCTGGATGCCGACGAGGTCATTACTGAAGATTCGCGTGCCGAAATCGCGCGCGTTCTCGCCGAGCCGGATCCCAACATCAGTGGCTATTGGATACCGCGCATGAACTACATCTTTGGGAGGTGGATGCGCCACGGCGGATTCTGGCCCGATCCCAAATTGCGGCTTTTCCGCCGCGGAACTGGCCAATTCCTCGAGCGTCCAGTACACGAAACGATGCAGGTAGAGGGCAGTCTCGGTCACCTGACCGAACCGATGTTTCATGAAGCGTATCCCACGCTTTCTTCCTATATCGAACACATGAACCGGTATTCATCGCTGGGCGCAGCACTGGCGGCACAAAAAGGACAAACGAGCTTTACTCTTCTTAACATTCTTTTACGTCCACTCGGGACGTTTATTTATAACTATGTAATTCGCGGCGGTTTCTTAGATGGCCGCGAGGGTCTGCTGTTGCACCTCTACCATGCCGGTTATGTTTCATGGAAATACGCTAAGTCATGGGAGTTGGGGCGGCAGCGCGAAGTGAAAGTCGACTCTTGATTCCCTTCGTGACTCGGTGCACCGCAAAATCCAAACCTGTATTCCGGACTAAATTATGCGATTCAAACCTGTTTCTTGTGTTGTGCTGACAATCTACGTTCTCTTAGCTGCAATGCAAGTCTTCGCGCAGGCAGCCGCTCCTAATGCAAGCGTCACAGCGGAAACCGTTAGCCTGGGTTCGGGCTCGTCCGCGCAACACCTCACGGATGCGCAGAAGCAACAGGTGGACGAGTTGCTGCGCGAACAATCGGAACGGCTCGACGCGGCACTTCACAATCGCGAAATCGCGAGCACGGGTCAACCCGAAAACGTGGACGCGATCATGAAGGATATTACGGACCGCATTCACGCAGTGCTCACCGATGCAAGCGGAGCGGCGCAGCAGAACAATGCGAATCTGCCATCTGCGCCCGCTCCGGAAGCGCCAGTCGCACCGGAGCGCTATGGCCTGCGGCCGAGTTCCGCGAATTACAGCCAATCGAAGGGCTTCTTCCCGATTACGCTTTCGATCTATAAAGCCAAGAACACACCGTCGCCAACGTTTACGAATACACCTCGTATCGATCAACTGCTGCAAAACGGAAATCTGATGCTTGGACTGGACGATGCAATCGCGCTCGCCCTGGAAAACAACCTGGACCTGGCGATCGCGCGCTACAACCTCGACATTGCGGATACAGATCTATTGCGATCGAAATCGGGCAACACGATTCGCGGCGTCAGTACTGGACTGGTTACTGGCACTCCGGGTGGCGGCGGTGGGGGTGTCACAGGTGCTGGCGGCGGCGGCCCGGGTGGAACGAGCGCCGGAGCTGGAGGATCGGCCGCCGGTATTGGCGGTATCGTGGTAACCACCACGGGGGTTGGCCCGACTCCTGCGCAGTTTGATCCGACACTAAGCGGCAACTTAACGCTGGATCGGTCGACCACGCAGGCAACTAACCCTTTCTCGGGCACTCCTCTTCTGACAAATCACACCGCGACGGGAAATTTCCAGTATCTACAGGGCTTTTCTCCGGGAACCACGTTCACCGGAACCTTCGACAACTCGCGCGTTGCCAGCAACAACACGCTCAACTTTTTTAATCCGTCGATCGCCACGAGCGTGCGGTTCCAGGTGACGCAGCCCTTATTGCAGGGCTTTGGAGTGGAAGTTAACCGCCGCTTTATTCTTCTCGCACAGAACAATCGCAAGATCACTGATTCTTCGTTCCGGCAGCAGGTGATTTTTACAGTTTCGCAGATCGAAGACATTTACTGGGATCTGGTAAGCGGGTACGAGAGCTTGCGCGCAGCAGAAAGGGCTTTGGCCGTGGCGCAGGAACTGGTGAAGAACAATGAACGGCAAGTGCGCATCGGAACTCTGGCGCCGATAGAAGTGACGAATGCGCAGGCGCAGGTGGCGACAGCGAACCAGAACCTCATCATCGCTCGAACCAACCTTCAGTACCAGCAACTGCTCATGAAGAACGCCATCTCTCGCAGTCTTAAGGACGTAGCGTTGCAAGCGGCGCCCGTGATTCCCACTGACACAGTGAGTGTTGCTGCGACTCCGGAGGAAAGCGCGCCGCTGGATGATCTGGTTAAGCAGGCGATGTCGCAGCGTCCAGAGATCGAGCAAGCAGAGATCGATTTGAAGAATCGCGAGATCAACCGCAAAGGCGCCATCAATTCGCTACGGCCGATAATCGACGTTTACGGCTATTACGGTGGCGCGAACCTCGCAGGTCCGCCGAATCCCAACGCGACTGTCTGCTCTCCTGCGACGACTAGCTTTTGCGTACCGGCTGGTGCACCAAGCACCGGCTATTGGAACGGGCTTGGAAACGTATTCAATAATACGGTTCCCGACAAGGGCGCAGGCTTCAACATTCTCATTCCAATTCGTAATCGCTCGGCGCAGGCAGACCAGGTTCGCGCAGAGCTTGAATATCATCAGGCCGAGTTGCGCCTCGAGCAGTTGGAGAATCAAATTCGCATACAGGTACGAAATATCCAGTATGCGTTGCAACAAGACCGCGCGCGCGTGGAGGCAGCGCAACAAGCGCTAACCTATGCGCAGCAGAGTCTGGATGCCGAACAGAAACGGCTGAACGTTGGAGCGTCGACCGTCTACAACGTGATGACGCAAGAGAACAATCTCACCGTGGCGGAAAACAATCTGATTTCCGCGACAACGGTTTACGCGAAGGACCGCGTGTCCATGGACCAAACGCTCGCGCAGACACTGGATCGCAATCACATTGCGCTCGACGATGCAGTGATGGGGCAAGTGCATGCCGAACCGATCGTGCCTGACCTGCAGAAGATACCAGCAACACCTCCGGTCCAGACACCCGCTACTCCGAGCGCTCCTCCGTCGAGTTCGGATCAGCCGAAGCCGGGAGCAATGTAAATCCGGCCAGAACCGATGCAGCAGTGTGAGTCGCAGTTGCCCTACTCGCGAAGAAAGCTGCTGCGCTTTTTCTGTTCCATTTTTCTGATGAAAAACCAATTCGTGATTCCGGCACTGCGGTTTGAGGTATCATCATGCGCAGTCGGGGCGGTTTCGAATGCGGCCAAATCGGGGTGCTATTTGGGTCGCTCTGTTCTTACTGGCTTTCCACGCCATTGACATCGGCATTTGGGGCGAGCACGGGGCAGGCCCACTAATCTCTGGAATCATCCAGCTTGCCATGGGCCTGGTGGTGACGTTTGCTTCCTTCCAGGCGGCGCGGCGATCTGGCTCATTTGGGCGTGCATTCTGGCGACTGGCCGGCACGGGCATCGCTCTCTGGTGCTTCGGGCAAATTCTCGCCACCTACATCGGAAATATCCGCCATCAGCCCTCGTTGAGTTTTCCCGTCATCAATGTCTTTCTGTATTCGTGGCCTGCACCACTGCTGATGTGCCTGTTCCTCGACCCGGCAGCGGAAGTGGAGCGCCTGGACGCGGAGCGTTTCCTCGACTTCGCACAGGTGGTGCTCGCGTTCGTACTGCTCGACATTTACCTTTCTAACCTTCCGCCTCATGGAACCGATTTCGGCGCATGGCATCTTGCCGCCATTACGGATGGACTCATCGCGGCGGGTTTCCTGGTGCGCGGCCTCTTCTCGGATGTGCGAGAAATCAGAAATCTCTTCCTGCAGTTCAGCCTTTTCCGCCTGATTGCGCTGCTCACCGACACGTACTTCTTAGTCACTTCGCCGGGTGCGAGACGTGGAACATGGTTCGACCTCATTTGGAGTGCAACCTGGATCATTCCACTGTTCGCGGCGGTCAGTTGGAAGGGAGCAATCGTACCGGCGTCCTCGAAAGCGTCGGAGTGGCGGGAACGACAATTGCAGGTTGCGCAGATCCTGCCACTGCTTGTGCCGGTGCTTGTTCTGCTGATGGCGCTTCAGGTAGCGAAAAACAGATTGGCTATGGCAGGAACAGCAATGCTTCTGTCGCTCGCTATTTCTTATTCACGATTGATCCTGGTGCAACGCGAACGCCGGCGAAGCTATGAAGCGTTAAGCGAACGAACCAACGAGTTGCAGCGAGTCCTGACATCGATCTCTGATTACCTGTGGACCGCAGAGATCGATTCGAAAGGACATTTCGTTTACCGATATCTCTCGCCGGTCGTGGAGAAGATCTCGGGCCGCGCCGCGTGGTTCTATCAGTCCTCGCCGGAACACTGGCTGGATACCGTTCATCCTGAAGACCGCGGGCGATTTCAGGCGGCTCTCGATCGTTTAATCAATCGCAAGTCGTCTTCAGAGGAAGAGGAGTATCGCATCATCCTTCCGGATGGCGAGGTGAAGTGGGTGCGCGACAGCGTCCGGGCCACACCAATCGACGGTCAGGGCATTCGCCTCGACGGTGTCGTCAGCGACATCGCCGAACGTAAGCGATTAGAGGATCAGCTTCGCGAAGCGCAGAAGATGGAGGCCATCGGGCGACTCGCCGGAGGTATCGCGCACGACTTCAACAATCTGATGACGATCGTTACCGGATACGGTGCGCTGCTGCACGAAGCGCTCGAGAAGAATCCCGCTCTCCGCGATCGGGTCGATCAGATCCAAAAAGCCGCTCAGCAAGCGAACGACTTGACCCGCCAGTTGCTCGCATTCGGCCGACGCCAGTTGCTCAAGCCAAGAGTCCTCAATTTGAATGAAGTGCTCGAGCAGATGGAAAAGTTACTGCGCCGAGTTTTGAGCGAAAACATCGAGCTGAGTTTTGTGAGGGATCCCGCGCTCCACCCAATCCGCTCCGATAGCGGGCAAATCGAACAGGTCATCATGAATCTGGTCATCAATGCACGCGACTCGATGCCGGAGGGCGGCAAATTGGTGATCTCAACTGAGAATGCGATTTTGGACGAGACGTATGTGCGACGCCATCTTGAAGTAAAGCCCGCGGCCTACGTTCACCTCAGCGTGAGCGACACTGGTTCGGGAATGAACCCAGATGTGAAGTCTCATATCTTTGAGCCTTTTTTTACAACGAAAGAATTTGGCAAAGGAACTGGACTCGGACTTGCGACGGTTTACGGCATCGTCAAGCAGGCGGACGGACATGTGGCAGTTGAAAGCGAGCCAGGGCACGGCACCACCTTCCATGTATATCTGCCGTGGGCCGAGGGCCAGATCAGCACCATAGCAACTTCTGAATTGCCGAAGCCGGCACGCGGCTCAGCGGAGACGATTCTGCTAGTCGAGGATCAGGAAGGAATTCGAAACCTGCTTTCGGTGATCCTGCGAGCCAACGGCTATACCGTTGTCTCGGCGCAAAATGGGCAGGAGGCTCTGTCTATTCTCGAAGGGCGTACAGGCCGGATCGATCTGCTGATCACCGACGTCGTTATGCCGCAGATGGGTGGGCGAGAATTAGCGAGCGAGCTGATTCGGATTCATCCGGAAACGAAAGTGCTCTTCATGTCCGGACATGTCGAGAATATCCAGGAATTGATTTCACCCGGGCACGCATTTATGGACAAGCCATTCACGCCGGAAGCACTGCTGCGAAAGGTGGGAGAGATCCTGGCAGAGCTACGAAAGTCCGCATGACAGCGGAGCGACTGAAGGCGCTCTATGTGCAGTTATCCGCAGATACTGCCTCGATAGGCTTGGTCTGCAGCGGTCAAGATGTTAAAATTGCAAGTAATTGATTCGCAAGAGTTAGGGCGCTTAACTCAGCGGTAGAGTGCCACCTTCACACGGTGGAAGTCACAGGTTCGAATCCTGTAGCGCCCACCAATAAAGCAACAACTTACGCACCGTGTGATCCATCCGATGATCCGTTAGGTGGAATTGCAAGACGAACCACCTTGCCACGAGCTTCTGCCATATCGGCCGTCACAGCATCACCATACGTGTTCATCGTCAATCTAATGTCCGAATGACGCATGAGGCTACAGGGGGTTCCTACGGGATCCAGCCATGTGCGGTAGGTGTGCCGGAATGCGTGACTACGAAGATGACCGATTCCGGCAGCATCAGCGGCACGCTGCAACGCCTGCTTAACTCTGGTGTAAGAATAAGGTAGGCGTCCAAACTGAATAGGTGACGCAAACACCCAATCATCAGGACTGGGTTGCTTGCTTTCATACCTTCAACTGATCAAGCAATTCAGGCGCGGAAGAGACATGAAAAAGCGTGCTAATCAACGCGCAAAGGTGCGGATTCACTGCGCCTTAGGAGATAGCAACGCTTGTTGATTTGCGTTCCACCAATTCATAACGCCCGGTTTATCTAAGATTTTGAACTTCTGTCCAGTCCAAGCATTGAATACACGGAAAGCCGCAGCGCGAACGTTTATGGATGGATCGGATTGCAGCATTGCGACCACCTTTGGAAATAAATCCTCTTTCTTGCTACCTTGCAAAGTATCCAGCGCGGCTTGTCGTTGGTAAAGGTCGGGGGATGACAGATAACCCACCAACTCACCGTCCGTAGGCTGCTTCTCAAAACTGCGCGCCGTGTAAATGCCACTATTACGATCTTGGAACACGGTCCTCAATGCGCCGATCAATACATCTCGGTACTCGGGTGACACACTTTCCACTGGCATCGCTACGAGCGTATCGAAAGCGGTGGCATCGTCTGCGTTCATCCGGAGTATCAACAACTGAAGTTCAGTCTTACTCTTCAGACCGCCGACCTGATCTATTACAGGTTGAACGTCGTTAGCTACTTTCTTTTCGACTGCTTGCTTTACCATACCGTCTATTTGCGTTCCCATCTGCTTCACTGCCGTCTGCGTTTGCTGCGTGACCGTTTCTCGAATTGTGCCGTTCTCTAGCTCGACAGACCTTTTTACTTGGTTCGTCACCTCGGCTTTAATGAGTGGCGCGGCTGCTTGTTCAGTCGATTCCTTGGCAGCCTGTTTAACAGTCTGCTGTAAAACTGGCGTCTTGAATTGATCGCTGAGGCGTTCCCGAATCTCACCTTGCATCCTGCTAACCTCGGCCTGTGTTTCTCGTCTAGCCTCTGCGATGATAGTTGCTTGTACGTCAGAGAAACTACGCCAACCAAGAAACACGGCTATTCCAAGGAGCAGCGTCATAGGAATAGAGATAAACTTTATTGTGTCCAGCAGTAGCTTTCGGCTAGCATCGCCGTCTGCGCGGATAGCTTCACGGTATGCGGCGTTCTCTTCGCGAAGAAACCTCAGTAGCTCTTCTCTGTCTTCGGCCATAGGTGTTTCGAGGTAAGTACCCGAAGTATACGCCTAATAGCACTTGCTCGTTAACCGATATCACGAGGTTCGGAATTTCCTAGAGTGCACTGTGTGCATATTTTGTTGGGGTGCAAGTTAGTGTGAACCAAGGCAGTATCACAGTGTGAGTTCGCAGCCTGCTCTAGTAGCTCTGCCTCTAGATTGCTCCTCGATTCCAGTGCTCCTGTTCTGATAGGCTGAGAGCATGAGCCAAGTCAACATCCGTGTCGAGAGTCAGCAAAATCCGGTTGGTGACGAAGTATCTGCCATTACAGCTGTAGTCAGACCCATTCTTGAGGGACTTCTCTATGCGCTGAAGATGGAGATCGTTGCGGAATTTCAGGGGCATGCGAACGTCAAACTGCTCATGCTGCCACGCCTCTACAGGCCCGGAGATGGCGATATCGGAATCTGCTTTGAATATGCGGTTCATGATGCCGTGCGGCGTTCTGATCCTGCTGTCGTCGAAAGGCTCAGCGACGGCATGAAGAAATTCTGCAAGATGAAAGGGGTTCAGACAGACTCGATTTTGTTTGGTGCCGAAAAGACGGGTGCGATGCGGCTAATTGACACCGCCGAGCATCTCTTGACTGATGATTCACGTCTGCTTACGGGCTCACAGGCTCAACCAATAAAACTGAAGCGATACATCAATCAAATTGCAGCAGCGTTTCGTCGCCCGACCTCTCGCGCCGCGTTGCCCTTCAGCATCAGTGGACTGTGGAAAGCTGACCTCTTCCTCGGTATGCGCGATATTGATCGCTGGGTTGGAACAACGGTGAAGATCAATCCTGCCCATCTTGAAGCTGCCAAGGGATTGCGAGTTGGCATCGTTCCATCGAAAGAATTGAGGAGCGATAAAGTTCGTTTTGATGAAGCGAAAAACCTAGTCGTTTGTCCATTACCTTTCGACGGCTCTTTCATGGAAGTTTTCTATACAGCTTGGGGTGTTGTGCAGCAGTTCATAGCAGCTGATGCAAAAGTACCGTCAGCGGCAAATTTGCCTGTAGCTCAACATAGGGCAGTCGCACGGTTGTTAGAAGAGCGGCGAGCATTCACGGTGTTAGAGGTGATCGAGGCACTGAAGCCACTGGCACAGCCAGAACTTCTCGCATCTCACGAAGAGTCGAAGAGTTCTGAACCTACGGGCGGAGACGATGCTCTAGTTGACACCGTGATTGCGCCAGTTGCGCTGAAAACGGATGTCGCAACGCAACCTCAACCACAAACTTCACCTTCGTCTTCACCTGCACCGAGCCTTTTCGAGTAGGAATGAATCCGTGATCCATTTGTGATCCGTTAGCATCTCCAATCACGTACTAATATCTACTTTCAGTGCCAGCCGTGCTGTGTAACTACTTGAAACTCCGTTTTACTTCGGATTCGAATCCTGTAGCGCCCACCAATTTACAATCAACAACTTACAAATCACGTGGTTAGCGCGTTGCCAGATTGAGAGCGATTCTATTTCGCCTTCGCCATCAAAGCCTTCGCGCCTATAGCAGCGGGTGTTCCTGATCGTCACTCTTTCCTGAGTTCTCCGATTTGCCAACGTCGTCGCGCCGAGACCCGGCGCAGCTTTGGTCACGTCAAGTACGGATCCCAAGCTTAGGTAGTAGCCATTGGGTCGCTACAATGTAGATGACGACGAACGCCAGAAACCACATCGAGTCTCGCATGTTGTCTCACCCTCAGTTTTGAATTCCCAGCTTACGCAAGAAGGTCATCATCGGGCACCAACCCGTGAATCCTGATTGAAATAGGTTCAGCCCGACGAATGCCGTAAATAGATACCAGTAGGGATTCACCCAGTGTCCCAATGCCAGCGACAGGAGGATGAAGGTACCCGCGATTGCCCTGAGTGTCCGTTCGATTGTCATTTCTTTCTCCTTCAGTTCGGAATCTCCTGGGGAAGCTCACATTGCGCTATTTCACAATCCGCGATGTTCTCCGCGGAATGCATATGCTTCTCGGTGTGCCCGATACGTTTCTGCACCATGTAGTACAGGACCGGCACAGCCATGCGCGAGAGCACAGTCGACGCGACTTCGCCTGCCATGAGTGAAATTGCCAGGCCCTGGAAAATTGGGTCGAAGAGAATCACGCTCGCGCCTACGACGACCGCGGCCGCGGTCAGCAACATAGGCCGGAAACGCACGGCGCCCGCATCGACCACAGCCTTCTCGAGTGACATTCCCTGCGCACGGCGAAGTTCGATGAAATCCACCAGGATGATGGAATTGCGAACGATAATGCCCGCGCCGGCAATGAATCCAATCATCGAAGTCGCGGTAAAGAATGCGCCCATCAACGCATGCGCGGGCAGAATCCCAACGAGCGTCAGCGGGATCGGCGCCATGATGACCAGCGGCGTGATGAACGACCGGAACCATCCGACCACCAACACATAAATGAGAACGAGTACGGCTGCGAACGCCAGCCCGAGGTCGCGGAACACTTCAACCGTTATGTGCCATTCTCCATCCCACTTCAAGCTCGGTCGCGCGGTCTGATCCGGAGAAGTTGTCCCGAACAATTGTTGAACACCGTATCCCTCAGGCAACTTGATCTGCTTGATCGCGTCGCTCATCTTGAAGATCGCGTATGCCGGGCTTTCTTCATCTCCGGCCACATCGCCGGTGACATACACTACCGGCAGCATATTTTTGCGATAGCGGCTGATGTCGATTGTGCCCTCTTGCAACTGGGTCACTTCGCCGAGCGCAATTTGTTGGCCCGTGGGCGTCGGCAGTTTCAGATTCTCCAGACTGGAGATGTTTGACCGGTCAGCACGCGCCAAACGCACGACAATCGGCACGTCCTCGCGCGATTCCGGAACATGCAGCAGGCCAGCATCCGCGCCGGTCAGCGCTATACCAACTGTCTGACTGACATCACTTGCGGCGACACCGTGCAGCGCGGCTTTGTCGAGATCAACCTTCAGGTCATATCTGGTTTGCGGATCCTCCACATACCAGTCAACGTCGGTGACTCCACGCGTTTGCTGGAAGATCTTCTTCACCTGGGCAGCAACCTGCAGGCGCTGTTGCTCGCTCGGTCCGTAGACTTCCGCAACCAGCGTCTCCAGCACTGGCGGCCCGGGCGGCACTTCCGCAACCTTGATGCGAGCGCCAAATGGCTCCGCAATCCTTTGCAAGTTCGGCCGCAAGCGCCGCGCAATTTCGTGGCTCTGCGCGCTGCGCTGGTTCCTGGGTAGCAGGTTCACCTGGATGTCGGCAACGTTCGCACCGCTCCGCAGGAAGTAATGCCGAACCAGTCCGTTGAAGTTGTAAGGACCTGAAGTACCCGAGTAGATCTGGTAGTTCACCACCTCGGGTTGTTCTCGCAGATAGCTGCCGAGGGCCTGCGCTACGCGTGTGGTCTGCTCGAGCGTCGTTCCATCCGGCATGTCGACGACGACCTGGAACTCGCTCTTGTTGTCGAAGGGCAGCATCTTCACGCGGACAAGCTTGAGCGGGATGAACGCGACTGCGGCGAGTAACAACACAACGACGCCTATAAGGGACAGAGCACGCCGCTTCGGCTGAGCGATCAGTGGCTCCATCACGCGGCGATAGAGGTGGGTAGTCCATCCCTCAACGTCATGCTTGCCTGCGGATTCTGTCGCGTAATGTTTCAGAAGACGCAGTGCCGCCCAGGGCGACACAACGAATGCCACGCCCAGTGAGAACAGCATCGCTGCGGAAGCACCCACAGGGATCGGCCGCATGTACGGGCCCATCAGGCCACGCACGAAGGCCATTGGCAGAATTGCGCCAATCACAGCAAACGTCGCCAGGATGGTTGGATTGCCTACTTCGTTCACGGCTTCGACGGCTACGTCGACAAGGTTTCGTCCACGATTCTCCGGCAGGCGGAAATGGCGAACGATGTTTTCAACGACGACAATGGCGTCGTCGACGAGAATGCCGATAGAGAAGATCAGCGCGAACAGCGTTACGCGATTGAGTGTGTATCCATAGAAATAAAAGATCGCGAGCGTGAGCGCCAGGGTGACAGGAATCGCCAGCAGCACCACTCCCGATTCTCGCCAGCCGAGTGCGAGGGCAATCAGCAGAGTCACCGAGAGAGTCGCCAGCAAGAGATGCTTCAGCAGTTCGTCGGATTTCTCCTTCGCGGTCTCGCCGTAATTGCGGGTGACCGTAACGTTCAAGTCCTTGGGGATCAGAAATCCATGTAGCGAATCAACTTTGCTTAGAACCTGTTCGGCAAGCACGCTCGCATTGGTCCCTTTGCGCTTTGCGAGGGTGATCGTGACGGCCGGAAATTCTTCACCTGGGGCGCCGCTTCCGCGAGCGTTCGCGAACATCACGTAGTCGCTTGGCTCCGCTGGGCCATCGACTAGTTTCTCTGCTACATCGCGCAGATAAACAGGACGTCCCTGGTTAACAGCGACCACAATCTGGTTGAGTTCCTCGGGACGCGCAAGAAATCGCCCGGCTTCAACCTGGAACTCGCGATTATCGCTAGCAAAGCTACCAGCAATCTGGCGTGCATTCGCAGATTGGAGTTGATGCACCACCGTGCCGGGAGTGAGGCCATAGGCAGCCAATCGCGCGGTGTCAAGAATCACTCGCACCTGCCGCGGCTGTCCCCCGATGAGCTTCGTCTCGGAGACATCATTCAGCTGCTTGAGCTTATCCTCGAGCTCGGCCGCAACCTGCCGGAGGCGATAGCCGTCGTAGCCTTTTCCCCACAGCGTCAGCGCGAGAATCGGCACATCATCAATCGAGCGCACCTTGATGAGTGGCTGTGACACTCCGGGTGGAATTCGATCCAGATTGGAGTAGAGCTTGTTGTACGTCTTTACGATCGCGTCTTCTTCTTTCGTTCCGACGTAGAAGCGCACCACGAGCATGCTCACGCCCGGGTGACTGATCGAATAGATGTACTCAACTCCAGGCACTTCGCGCAGCAGCTTCTCCATTGGAATGCTGACGCGCTGCTCCACTTCGCTTGGCGATGCACCGGGCATCTGCACGAACACATCCAGCATTGGAACCACAATCTGCGGTTCTTCTTCCCGCGGCGTCTGCCAGATGCTGAATGCTCCGACAATCAGGGCAGCAATAATGATCAAAGGCGTCAGCTTCGATTGGATAAAAATGTGCGCCACGGCTCCGGCCAGCTGCAATGCGGCTCTTCGCTTTTTCGTTTCCGTGGAAGCCGCACTCATTGCATGACTCCTGCGATCTTGCCGCTGAGATCGCGCTCGCCGGGGTCCGCCACCAACTCTTCGCCTGGCTCTACTCCGGATAGGACCTCAACGCCGTTGTCGTGTGGGCGGCCTAGAGTCACATACCGCAGGTTTACAACTTGGTCTTTCCCGATCACATAGACAGCTTGGAGCTGTCCGCGGTCGAGTATCGCGGTTCGCGGAATGGACATGCTGCGCCGATTCCCCTTGGAGATACTGACCCGCCCAAATAGACCCGAACGCAAATTGGACATGGCTGGGAGATCGATTTTCACCACGAAGCTGCGGCTGGCGGAATCGGCCGCTGGAACGACTTGCGCGACCCTGGCTTCGATCGGCTGAGTTGCGACTGCTTCAATCGTGACCGGCGCGGTCATGCCAACATGCACAGCCCCGATGTCCATCTCGTTAACGTTTGCTTCAAGGCGGTAGTGGCCCGTGCTTTCCAGAGTGAGCAGAGGCATACCGGGCGAAGCAATTCCACCTGCCTCCACTCGCTTCTCGGTGATCACGCCGTCGAACGGGGCCAGCAGCCGCGTGTAGCTTTGCATGGTCTTGGCTTCAGAGAGCGCAGCTCGAGCCTGCGCTTCTCCGGCGTTAGTTGCTTCGAGTTCTGCCTGAGCGGCGGAGTACCGTGCCTTCACTTCATCGAATTCCTGCGGACTCGCGGATTTCTTGTCAAACAGAGTCTGATAACGCTTCAAGGTTGCTTCGGTCAGGCGGTAGTTCGCGTAGGCTGCGGCCATCTCTTTTTCCGCAACCGCTACTGCCGCAGACGCCCTGTCAGTCGCTGCCCGCAGCTGCGCATCGTCCAGAACCACAAGGGTTTGCCCCTTGCGAACGCGATCGCCCTCCCGCACATTCACCGCAATCACCGCAGCCAACACCTGTGCCGAGAGTTGGGCTGAATCGGCCGCTCTAACCGTGCCAGTGGTTTCAATGGTGTCGGGAGCGGTCGTCGTTTGTACCTTCACGAGCGCCAGATTCGGCGCTGACTCCCGTTCTACCTGTACTTCTTTCTTCTCGCCCGAGCAAGCGAGCAGGGTCGAAAATATTAATGCGGATGCGCCCAGGCAAATAACACGTTTACGATTCATGGTGTCACCAACGATTGCGTGTTCAAGGTCCCCTCCGCCAATTCAAGATTGGCGTAACTGGTCCTGCACTGATACACGGCATTCCAGTAATTCGTTTGCGCCTGTGTCATCGACTGCTGGATCTGTAGAAGATCGGTCATGGTCGCCAACCCCGTGTCATACCGGTTTCGGCTGATTCGCAAACTCTCCTGCGCTTGCGCCGACGAGGTGCGGGCGACCTCCACCTGCTGGCAGGCGGACTCGAAGTCGTAGAAGGCGCGCCGCACCTCCAGGCGTACCTGATTTTCGTAAGCCTGCCGCCCCGCTATGACGCGTTCCTGCAACGCCTGCTGCTGCGTTAGGTTCGCCAGCTTCGCTCCACCAGAGAACAGGTCGAGCTTCAGTTCAAGGCCACCGACCCAGTTGTTTCCACCATTGGTGAAGACGTTGCGTGTGTCCGTCTCCCAGGAAGCAAACGCATTCAGCTTCGGACCAAATGCCGACTTCGCCACGCCCACGGATTTTTCCTGTGCCGCCTGTTCCGCACGAATTCGTTTGAGGTCCGGACGCGTACCCAAGGCCGTGCTTTCAATGGTAGGCAATAGACCAGCGTGAGGTTTGACCTCGCTGAGCGCCTCGGCAGGTTTGAAAGAGGTCTGCGCCGTGAGCCCCAGCGCAATTCCAAGTTCGGCTTGGGCCAGGCTCACGCCGTTGCGCGCACGAATCAGACCCTGCTGCCGCGATGCCGCGTTCACCTGCGCGCTCAAGAAATCCGATTCCACTACCAACCCGGAGTCGAACCGGTCCTTCGCTTGTCCTAGCACGGACTGCGCCGTTACGGTCGATTGTTGCGCGACCTCTAGCTGTTTCTCCGCGAGAAGAACGCCGTAGTAAGCCTCGACGGCGTGAAAAACTAGCTCCTGATCCGTTCTTTCCAGTTGCGCAGCTGATGCCTGTTGCATGAATCGCGTTCGAGAGACATTTTTCGAGCTCCCGAAGGAGTCAAACAGGCTCCACTCTCCTGCGAACCGCGAACTGAAGTTGCTGATCGGAGTAGGCATATTCAGCTGGTTAAGTGCAAAGTCAGCGACCGTGAAACGCTGCTGGCGCAACTTGGTGCCGAAGACGTAAACGGGATCGTTGCCGCGCGTGGCGCTTTCTGAAAACTCGACGTGCGGCAAGAGCAAGGACTGTGCCTGCTTCACTCCCGCCGTCGCGGCCTTCTGATCCGCAAGTGCGACCTTGCGCAATGGATTCTTCTCCAGCGCAATCTGGATCGCCTGCTCCAGCGTGATCGGCTCTTCCGCTTCGTCTGCAGTAACGCTCGCTGCGGCTGCGCCAGGGACGTTATTCTTCGCCAGTACTAAACCGGTGCCTAAAAAAGCGTCAACAAGGGAAAAAAGAACTACGACTGTACTGGTGACGCGGCGCGCGTTAACGACGGTGGATTGCATAGAGTGGTTCCCCTTTGTTGGTTAGCGGAGCGCTCCCTGCACCATCATTTTCGAATCTTCCTCGACCTCAACTTCACGAATTTCGAATGTGGTCTCAAACTCCGCTGTCTTATGGATCATGGCGCCGACGCTGCAGTATTTCTCCTCCGACAAGCGGATTGCGTCCTCGACCGCCTTACGATCGACATCAACGCCCGTTACCACATGGTGCAGTCGCACCTTTGTGAATACGGCGGGTGGTTGTGGCGCCTGATCAGCCTCAACTCGCACTTCGTAGTCGGTCACATACATGCGTTTCTTGCGCAGAATGGAGATCACGTCGAACGCGGTGCAGCCGGCAAGACCAGCCGCGATCAATTCGATGGGCTTCGGTCCGGTGGCTCCGTCTTTGTCGTCTATCAGCAAATGATGGCCACCGCCGGTGCGCGCTACAAACTGCCTGTGATTACTAAGAGGTTGGGTCAAAACTACGTTGGCTTCAATCATCGTCCAACTCCTGCGGCCCAATGGCCGTTTTCAAAGCTCCTAATCATGAAATGCACCGCCGGGGCACTTCATTACAAGGACCGCAGGATTTGTTTTTGATGGATGTTTCCCGATTAGGGAGAAAGATTCAACCGCGGAGGCGCCTACTGCTGCCGTGCGAGCTTAGATCGCTTCAAGGCGGCTTCATACTTCTGTAAAACAACGCGGCGGATCGCCGCTGCCGCGTGCCGGTCGAGGGATTCCGACTTGTAACCCTTGATTTCCCGGATGGTCAGCTTCAGATCCTGTACAAACGCCTGGCAAGGTACGCACCCGGACATATGCTTCTCCAGTTCAGCACAGAGTGAATCATCGAGCTCTTGGTCGAGATAGTCCGAAAGAGCGGCAAACATTTCGCGGCAACTTTGTGGGCGATTTCGGCCATTCTCCTTTCGCGAAGTTTTCCGCGCAGGTCGAGGCTCGTTCCTTTCCCTTCCCTTGGCCAGTTCTTTGCGCACGAACAAACGCGCACGATGCAGGCGCACACGAATCGTGTTCTCGGTGAGCCCGGTAATGTTCGCGACATCTTCAGTCGACAACTCCTCCATGTCATGTAGTACAAGAATCAGCCGATATTGCGGCGGGATGCGCAGTACTGCTTCCCGCACACTTTCCGCTTCTTCTTCGCGCAAAACCGAACGCTCCGGAGAATTGGACGCCGATTGCTCCAGTGACTCCAGTTCCTCACGGTCTGGCATCAGTTCGTCAAGCGACAGCATCTCCTTCGGCGCCAATTTCGACTTCCGACGGCGCATCAGGCACGCATTCTTGGCCACCGTGTAAAGCCATGTAGTCAAACCACTCGGGTCTTCCAGTTTCGGCAGATGCTCAGTTGCTTTGAAGAGAACTTCCTGGCTGGTGTCCTCGGCATCTTCACGATGCCCACACACCTTCATGCTGAAGGCGAACACCGTCTGTTGAATTAGCTCCAGCACACGATCGCCGCGCCTTGGATCGCGCTCGCGCAGCAGTTCGATAGCTTCTTGGATCTCAGGCCGCATGGATCAGAAATGAAATTACAGGTTAGCGTAGCATAGAGGTCTTGCTCGCCGACTCAGGCTAGCTGCTTCTCAATTGTTCCGAGTAACCGGACTTTTGCGTCCCGCCGAAACTTTCCCAGTCGTCTGTCGAAATCTACGTAGCCGAAGCGCCATCCAGACCTTGAGTAAAGCGAAGCTGCAAGCCTGTGAGATTCTGAGCGCCGCAGACTGCACCGGCTGAATTCAATCTAGTTCGGTTTTTATTTGTAGTATCGTCGGAGGCTTGGACGGTTGAGATAACAAAGTGGTAATCCCAACATGAATCATTGGCTGGAACGCATCTAGCCAGGATCGAGGCTGTAACACTTAACGGCGTTCGTGCATTTATATATCTGACCTGAGGTTTAGCTGTTTGACACTCTCGGGCCAAAAACAATAAGAAGGGTTCTAATCATGAACACGAAGGATTGCGGAATTAATACGAAACTTATTCATGCAGGACAACACCCAGACGGTACCGGTGCGGTCACGGTCCCGATTTACCAGACTTCCACCTTCGCATTTAGGGATGCTCGGCACGGGGCCGCTTTATTCGCGGGCGAAGAGGACGGCTACATCTACACACGCATAGGTAACCCGACTGTACATGCTCTCGAAGAAAACATCGCTGAGCTCGAACATGGCTACGGGGCCATTGCTACCAGTTCTGGTATGGCGGCCGTGTGCACCGTCTATATGGCTCTACTGGAGGCCGGAACTCATATTGTGAGCACAGCCTCGGTTTACGGCCCTACTCGCGGGCTAATGGAAAATGACTTCGCGCGCTTCGGTGTGCAATCAACCTATGTTGACACATCTGATTTGGCTCAAGTACGGGCGGCACTTCGCCCGAATACCAAGCTCGTGTACATCGAGTCACCAGCTAACCCGACGATGCTGGTAACAGATATCGCTGCGGTTTCCGCGCTCGCGCACGAGCATAAATGTCTCGTCGTGGTGGACAACACCTTTTCGAGCCCGTACCTGCAGACTCCTCTTGATCTGGGCGCCGATGTGGTGCTTGAGTCAATCACGAAATTCATCAACGGCCACGCTGACGTAGTTGGAGGAATTGTCGTTACCAAGGATCCCGATCTATACAAGCGACTGCGTAAGGCCATGGTAAATACCGGGTGCAACATGGATCCGCATCAGGCATTCCTGGTGCTTCGCGGTGTGAAGACGCTGGGTATCCGAGTAGAACGCGCTCAAAAGAATGCAATGCAAATCGCTCGTTGGCTCGTCGATCAGCCCGAGATCACATCGGTTCGCTACATCGGACTGGAATCTCATCCGCAGCATAGCCTTGCTAAGAAACAGATGAACGGTTTCGGAACGATGATCAGTTTCGAGTTAAAGGGAGGACTCGAAGCGGGGCGCCTATTGATGGACCATATGCGCGTGGCAACACTGGCGGTCTCGCTTGGCGGAGTCGAGACGTTGATCGAACATCCCGCCTCAATGACGCACGCCAGTATGTCTTCTGACGCGCGAAAGGCGGCCGGGTTCAGTGATGGTCTCGTCCGCTATTCAGTCGGCATCGAGGACGTGGAAGACTTGATCGCTGATCTTAGGCAAGCTCTTGACGTCGTAAGTGTGGAATTGGTGGAGACTGGCGTGGCAAATGGATGAACCTACTCGAGTAGGTATGACAAAAATCCAATTCGCGCCACTTTTCTCGGTCAGCGCCGGTAACAACACCGATTAAGTGATTAGTGGTTGAGCCGCATCACAGTGTGGGTTCTAAAAGACGAAACCGTCTCTTATTGCCCAGCTGGGCCTATGTTTCTGCTGTTTTTCTACGGTGACGCGACGAGCGTCGCGCCGATTATCAGTTGGCCTTTTCGTTCGGTAAGAGCCGGCCCCTATCGTTCTACTGTCCACAAATCAGCTTACGTCTGCGAGCACTCCATAGCACGCACGCCGTCGATAGTCTCGACTGCTTCGCGAACTGCGCTCAGAGCACCTTGTGCGACGAGCAGAGTCAAAGTTTCATTTGTCTACTTCTTTGCCGAGATCCTTAACGCCCACCGCGGTCTTTTCTCCGCCTTCCTCGGTATATTTCACGCTCACGTGCGCGCCTTCCTTGACGTCGCCGCCCGCGTCTTTCGCACCTTCAATCGCTGTCTTGTCGGTGTACTTAATGGTGTGTTCTGTTCCGTCAGCTGTCTTTACCACCATCGTTTTTGTGTCTTTATCCACGTGCTTCACGACGCCGGATACCATGTGGGTAAGGTCCTCCGCAGATGCGCTTTTCGGAGTCCCGAGCATTGTGATGGCAACGACGCCACACAGCAGCCCTATGCACAGTTTTAAGCGAGACAACATTTGTATCCTCCTGCCAAGCTTTTTTGTTACCTATTTCGTTTTGGAAACGAGATCATTTTGACGCGGGTAGAACGACAGCTTCGCCGTTACTAGAACCGCACATCCCGTAGATACTGCCGGAGACACAAGCTCCAATCGAATACTTGTAGCAACCGGGCTCCTTCGCGGCGACCGATACATCGCGATTCGATCCTCCGATGATCGTGTCCTGCGGCTCGAACGGCGAAGCCGGTCCGAAGTCGATCACAAAGCCAGTGTTCTTCTGCGTGGACTTCCACACTACGGGAGTGCCCTGCTTCACGCAGAAGAGCGCGTTGCTCTTTGGCTTCGTAATACTGGCTGTCGCTGAAGCCGAATTAGCAGTGCGCTTGACGTCCACTGTGCAAGGATCTGATGCCGATCCACAGGTATTCTCCGCATTGCACAAGGCGGCAGGATTCGACTCCGAACAAGCGTATTTGCCTGTTCCCTTCTTGTCCGCCATCGCGATAGTTGTAAGGACAACTATGCTGAACAGAACTAACGTGGGATAGGAAACAAAACGGCACAGCTCCTTCATAAGTTCCTCGCTGCAATATGGGACGGCGTGTGCCGAACTGGCTACAGACGTCCCGTGCATGTTGAGTGCCGCCAAGAGATGTTGAAACTCGTAAAAGTGCTAGCGGTGGCCTAAAGAAAGTTTATGGCTCGGTTAGTGCATCGATGACCCGCAGCTAATGACCCAATTGCGCCAGGGCGTTGGTCAACGTGGTACTTGGGATTTGAATAAACCCTCCAAAGGGCCGATACAGCTCCAGGATTAGGAAGATCGCACCGGCCACCGCAAGCGCACAAAGACAAAGGGTAGCGATCACGGTCGCGTTGCGAGGGGCGAAGAGGCCGAAACTAAAAAAATTGATGGCCAGCCAGAAAACAAGAATCACCAGTAGTGGTTTCGAAATCGACAAGGATTCTTGTTCAAACATCAACCAGCGTGTCTGTCCGATATCAATAACAATTCCGACTGCCGCGGCTTTTATTGAGCGTTGGATGTCGTTCTGGGGAGAGAGTCTCTCAATCGCTTCGAAAAGTTCTAATGGGTCGGACGATCGAAAGCCTGGAGGGACCGACTGGGCTGGTTGCTGGTTCGGCCATAGCCGTTCAATCATCTGGTTGACAGTACGGCGTAGCAGACCGCGTGCATCGTTCGCTTCTGGGCCATAAAGTAAGAGGCCACGATCGAGCAGCACGATCTTTGCGGCTGCTGCGGTTAGTTCGTTATTCTGAGCGTCGTAGGTACCTTTCGCCGAAGCGACTAGCAGACCGAGAACCAGAGCGGCCATGGTGCCGATAATTCCCGCGCCCAGGTTCACTACGCGTTGAGAATCCGCCGTTTGATGATTCTCAGGAAGATGCGACCGAAGAACCATGCCCAGGATGGCTCCGCCGAACACGCAGGCAAATACAATCAGGCTGACCGCAAGCGCACTCATCGTTACCTACATTCAGACCCATAGCACGGTTGCATCTCATTCGCGCTATGGGCTTTGACTTCAGCCCATACCGAGCATCTATTCCGGTTCCGTCACCACATCCAGATCTCCATTCCGCACCGCCTTCATGAGAACTGCGTGGTCTTTTTCGCTTTGATCGGCATAGGCAGCCGAGAACGTTGCGATGGCCTTGTCGAAAGAATCGCTCTGTCCCAAATACCCACTGATGAGTGCAGACTCACCGGAACGTGCGTGCGCACGCGCCAAAGTGAAACCACAAATCTCCGCGTATTGCATCATGTCGGTCAGGCCGAACACCTCGATCAGGGGTTTGATCTTCATGTCTTTAAGCTGGCGTACATAGAACTGGCGGCCGATCTTTCCTTCTGACCATCCAAGAAAAAGATCGCTGGCGGACTGCATCAGCAAGCAGCCTCGCACGACTCTCTCACCATGGTTCGGGTAAATGCTCTTTCCGGCATAGGGCTCGAGAACCGATGCATTCGCCTCTTTGATCTGGAGGAAGAGAGGGTCGTTTTCACCTGCCATCAGGAGAATAATCCCGCAAAAAGTGCCGACGCTTCCGACTCCTACGACCTTGATCGCCATGTCTTTGATCTCGAAGCGGTCGAGAAGCACGCGTCGTTCCTCTGGCAGCGTCTCCCGGTAGCGGGCGAATCCCTCTCGGACATTTGCGATGCGCTCGCTCTTAGTGGATTCGTGCCAGTGATAGATCAACGGAGGATTATCTTTGATCGTAACCGACTCGCTGGACGTATCCGCGAGCACTGGAAAATCATGCTCCGCGACGGTTTGCTTTCGAGCTTTCGCTAATCGCTTGCGAATTCTCTTGCGAGATTCGCCGGTCTTTACTTGCGGTAGGAAATTCTCCACATCAAGACTCGCATACCACACATCCAGGGCCGGCATTTGACTGAACTCAGCCATGTGCTCGCGATACGATCGGGCACACGCTAGAGTGGTGTCACGGGCATCGTCTTCGCTCAAGCCGTTGCTGCGGCACGCGAGGACAAAGCTTGCGGCCAGTCGCTTTACATCCCACTCCCAGGGAGCCGGAAGAGTCTCATCCAAATCGTTGACGTCGAAAATGAGACGTCGTTCAGGTGTGGCGTATGCCCCGAAGTTGAGAAGATGAGCATCGCCGCAGACTTGAACGCGCACGCCGCTTGCGGGGGTCGTCGCCAGATCTGCAGCCATGTTCAGGGCCGCGCCGCGATAGAACGTAAACGGCGACTTCATCATTCGACCATGTCGAATGGGAACCAGCTCTGGCACACGCCCTTTATCTGATTCCTTGATCAGCTCAAGCGGATCGGGCCGGACACGGGATGGCTTCCACGCTGCATGCGAACCGCGTGGAACCTTGGCTCGTAACTCCTCGCCCCTCGCAATAAGTTCTGCGCGGGAGAGCCGCGAAGGAAAGGTTACTACCTTTCGATCTGACGCCTGCCGCTCCACCTTCGGTTCTGCGACTTGTCTGACCGCTCGTGCCGAGGAAGTTCTACTGCTCCTTACCATGACGCCCTCCGTGTACTGGCTAGAACTAAGGCGCAACCCGTGACGTTACTAAAACGAAAATTCAGCTCCGACGACCGGCCCCTTTTGCGTTAAGTTGAGTCCAATTCGATCGTCTTTGCTGTTCACATTAAGTCGTGTTCCGAGCTGATAACCTGCGCGGGCACTGATGTGCTTGTTCACCGTCAATCCCACCGTGTCGATGGTGGAAAGGAAATTTCCATATCCGAAGAAGTACATGCCGAGCAGGTTTCCGGTCACAAAGAGACGGCTGGAGTGGGGTAGCAAGTACAAACGGGCGTCGGGTCCAGCGACCGGAAGAGGAGCCCGCAACGATCCTTGCGCTCTCTGTGAGACTCGCGGCACTCCGTTCGTGACTTGTGCTGCGGCTGACACGGTTCCCTGTACGTCGAAAATATCGAGTTGCGCTTGTATTCCGAGATGCCCACGCCTTCTCCTGATGATGTCGTACTGATAGCCCGGAGCATAGGCATTCACCTTTAGATCGGCAGATGCGGACACCCCAACGTCGAAGGTCTGCCCCTGAAAAACGATGGTTCGGTTGGCTATGAACGACTTGCTATGGTTAAAGGGAGTGGCCGAAAAAAATAGATGATTCTTTCGGGTAAATTTCCAGTCCACTCGTCCCGTGAAAGTTGAGTAAGACTGGAACGCTACGTCTGCCTGAAGATCGAAGGATCCGTTCGCGCGGGTACCGGAGAACGTTCCGGTAGGCTGCGCATAAAACCAGAATGCATCGAGCCGCAGTTTATATGAGTCGTAGTCATCGTCGTTGTCGGCTGCACGCATCTGAGGAATGGCTGCGACTAATCCAAAGAAGACGACGCACACGAGGCTGACTGTCAATGACTTCGCGTTCGATGTCGACATATCTTTTATCCGACAACCAGAAGTGACCAAAGCAGCAGTTCGGCACTCTGCCTCAAAGAGCACCACCTCAGGATGCCTCTGCACACCGCGCTTCAATTATTGAGCCTCATGTTCCTTGAGCTTCTCCTGAATCTCTCTCTTTATGGCATCCAGGTTGAAGCTGGCTGGTGCTTGCATAGGAGGAAACTCGACTGCCGTTTGTGCAAGTTTGGCCACCTCTTGCTGCACCACCACGAAGCGCCAGAACTCGCGTGCATAGAACTCATTCATGTATCCACCTCCGAGGTCATTCAGGGTCTGGCCGCGGATGGAAGGAGTTCGCTCGAATGGGTCTTGACGGATGTTTATGATCGTTGGCATATCGGTCGTAGTCTTTTCCCCGGGCCAGCCATATGGTTGTTGGAAGAACTGAAACTTGAAGTCGTCAATGCGAATCGCACCGAGGTGAGGTCCGCCGAAGTAGAAGATTTCGTGACGAGCCGATGGCCCTGTGCCTTCGAGGAGGGCCATCTGGTTGTAGCCGTCAAGATGATTTTTGTACGTGCGGTCCTCGAGCTTCACTCCCTTCAGCAATTGATTGGTGATGTCGGAATTACCGGCAGCAGCGGCGAGAGTAGGAAGCCAATCGAGACCGGAAAAGATGCCGTTCTCAACCGTGCCCGGCTTCACGTGTCCTGGCCACCGGATGATGCAGGGAACGCGGAATCCGCCTTCAAACACCGTCCCTTTGGTCGCTCTAAACGGGGTCATGCCACCATCCGGCCATGTAAATACTTCCGCCCCATTGTCGGTCGTAAAGATGACGATCGTGTTCTCAGCCTCACCAATCTCATCCAGATGCTGAAGAATGGCGCCGACGCTATCGTCCATTTGCGCCATACCCGCTTCTTCTGTGTTGTAGTTGCTCTTGAAATTCATCATCGCCTGGTACTTCGGCGGAATGTAGGTGAACACGTGCATGCGGGTAGTGTTGTGCCAGATAAAGAACGGCTTTCCATCCTTCTTCGCCTTATCCATAAAGCCGTTTGTGTTCTGGACCAGCACCTCATCGAAGGTCTCCATGTTGTACTTGGCAGGGCGACCTTTCTGCCAGTTCTGCATGTCGCTCATGTTCGGAAATGGAGGCAACGGACCCTCGTCCACAATCTTCTGTTTTCCAACCCTTCCCCAACGTGGCATATCGGTGGGATCGTCCGTGTCGGTCGCCCAGCAGTGCGTCAGGTTGCGCGGCCCTGTCTTGTCGATCCAGTCCTGCGGATAGTCGAACCAGTACGGATCGGACATCGCGTCCAGGTGGTAGAGGTACCCGAAGAATTCGTCGAAGCCATGCACGCAAGGGAGATACTTGTTTAGGTCGCCAAGATGATTCTTTCCGAACTGACCCGTTTCGTAGCCCTGCTCCTTCAAAACGGTAGCGAGCGTGACGGCCTGCGCTGGGAGTCCAACGTCTGCCCCCGCTTGACCTACGGTCGTCATGCCCGTGCGTATAGGTAACTCGCCAGTGATGAAGTTCGCGCGCCCTGCCGTGCAGCTTGCCTCAGCGTAGTAATCAGTGAGCATCATGCCCTGCGAGGCAAGCTTGTCGAGGTTGGGTGTCTTGCCCGACATGATTCCGCGGTGATAGGCGCCGATGTTAAACCAACCAACGTCGTCTCCCATGATGACGAGAATATTCGGCTTCTTTGCACCGGACGCTTGCGCTTGTGCGGCAATGCTTCCGCTAATGAGAAACATTGCAATGGCGAAAAGGGCGAAGGACCGAACCATAGCTCTCGAATTCATCGGGCATCTCCTGCGATGTACTGCCGCATGGCCTCATACCGAGGCACTCGAATGTGTGCTCCCAAGCACTGGAGCGTGACCGTTGGAGACTACCTAGCGCCGGTTTCAGATCCAACTGGGAAAACTAATAGTGAGTATCTTGAAAATTGCAGTTGGTAGTTCCCGCGCGCCAGCAGCGCCATTTCTCAATCCAAGCACCTAGAAGTAAAGTGACAGGGTGAAGCCAAGAGCATTCACGTGATTCGGTTTCGAGGTGTCGTTCTGACGCTCATAGTAAGGATTCAGTTCTGCACGTTGGTGAACTGGAAAGTTGAGCCCGAGCTGATAGATCTTCTTGTCCCAACTATCCGACTGGCTGTTGTAGTAGAACTCGGCTTGACCGTAGGGCGTGACGGGATATTTGTGAATTGCGAAGCTCCTCTCCAGGATGTTGCGATTCCGGTATCTCCAGGAAAATCGCCCTTGTATGACGCGCAGGTCTGCTCGATTACGATCGCTAAGCTGCAGCTTTGCGGGTAACGGAAAACGTGCTGTTAGTTCGACAATTCCACGATTCTCCACCGGTTTGTCGATGTTCGCGATATAGCGATATCCCACTCCGAGGGTCAGAAGTTTGTAGCTGGTTTCGTTGGTGCGCAGCAGCTTGCCACGCAGAAGTGGCCGGAGCGAGATGTTAAGGTTTGGGCCCACCTGAATAGAATTGAATGTGTCTGCGTCGCCCGTTCGCGAGACTACGAACTCCCCTTGGATTTTTTCGGTGAAGTGTTTGTATGAGTCGATTCGTGGAAGGAACTCGAATTGCGCAGACTGTGCTCTCGCGATTGCGGTCGCGCCTGCCGCGAACCAGAGCACAAATATTACGAAACCCGTTCTTGAGAATACATTCGCAAGCGGCAGTGTCGGCCGTCTCATCTCGCACGACGCAGCGGATCATTTCAGATTGATGGTCACACCGATGATTGGGCCATTTGTAATCATGTCGTAGATGAAACCATTCCCACTGGGGCGATAATTCACCGACAGGTAACGCCAACCTACCTGCCCAACGAATTTCTTTTTAAACTTGTAACCGAATAACCCGGCCACCTGGTAATCCGAGTTCGCGCCTCCACCACCAGCATCGCCTAATACCGTGACCAGCGCCTTGGGAGATAGCGGGATCTGAATTCTGGCTCCCGCGACGACATCCACCCAATTCGCCGAATCCGAGAATCCATTCGCGATCTGGGGCTCAAGAGTCAGATCGTTGCTCAGGTGCCAGTACCGTATCCCCAGCATTCCATCAACTTTGATTTTCTCTTCATCGATAACCCGATAACCGACCTTTGGAGTGAGCAGAACCTGAGTCGCTTTGGCTTTGATCGATTGCACGCCAATTTCGTTGATCGGGAGTGCCGCGTCGTCGGACAGTTTCAGCCACATGAAATCCGTATTCAGTATCAAGCGTTTCTTGTGAGCTTCGAAAACCCCCATCAAACCAATATTGAATTTGGAGAATATGTCGCCAACGGAGGCATGAACGCTGGCGTCGTGGCCGAGCGCCCCCACGGTTCCGTGCGCGCCTGCAAACCATAGGTACGGAGTAACGCCGAAGTGCCAGCCATCATCATTGGCAGCAGAACTGTTCGAAGACGGCGCCGTGCCAGTCGCTTGCGGTGGGTCCTGGGCCGCGCTCACAAGAGTGAGCAAAAACGTTAAGGCAATCGATCCTAGAGAAATACAAACTCGGTGGCGAATCGAATCCATCGTATTTCTTCCCCGCTCCATGTTGATTTCAAAGTCGTAATGGCACGGCCCAAGAAGCTGCCGCCACCTATTCGCAAGTTCGCGGCGCCAAGCCGATTCATCCCGGGCGCAAGATAGATGCAGGCTAGTTACTCGGAGAACTCCGTCCAACTAGCAAAAGTCCTAGATCAAGCGTGCAAAGCTGACAGGCGAGTTGTGTTGGGAGCGGCCGACGAGCACAGCTCATGAGTCGGGAGAGAGTGTCCAGGCATCGCACTGCCTGCACGAAGAATGATGGCTGTAGCTACTGTTTCGACGTGCGCATCGTTGCTATCAATTTCCAATGTCTCTGCATTCCCACTTACCTCCGCGAAACCGTGTATAGTTGTTTATAGCCGATTGAGTTTTGGTTTTGTTCTGAGCACGTCCTGCCCACGCATTACTGCCTGACGCATCTCCTGCCCAAAAGCTACACCGATTCTTTCAGCTCAATATTTCAGATTAAGGAACAACAAAGTGGAACAAGGTACAGTGAAGTGGTTTAACGATGCCAAGGGATTTGGTTTTATCACGCGTCAGAGCGGCGAGGATGTATTCGTACATTTCTCCGCCATCCAATCGAACGGTTTTCGCTCGCTGCAAGAAGGGCAAGCGGTCCAGTTCAACGTCGTGAGAGGACCAAAGGGCATGCAGGCAGAGGGCGTTCAGATTCTGTAACGTGCGTTGCGGCAAAGAACAGGGGCGGCTTCGGTCGCCCTTTTGTTTTGCCCAACACCCTCGGCGAATCTTCAGATTGCGGTCAGACGCAGAGAACGTAGGGCGATTCCACCCAATATGACGACCGCCCCGATGATCGTGATCCATAGTACGACCGGATGGCGCTCCGACCAGGGCCGGTGATCCGGACGTCCCGTGTGCGCATCGTTCGAAACTTCTGGCGCCAACGAAGCGAGCGTTGCAGCTTTGTCGAGCTGAAATAGTCTGGCGTATTCATAGACGGGCGGTCCGAGTTTTTCGTCCCCATAGTAGAGCGCGAGTTGTGCTCTACCCGGCGTGTCGAAATATACGCGCCTTCGAACTGCTGCAGGCGCACATCAGCGATCCGAAGCGGCGGGTCATCGCCATTGTGGACGACTACTTTGATCGTAGTCTGACCCGGCGTTTGCGGGCCGCCAATGAGTTGGACCGCATTTTCTTCCGAATCGATCTTTCGCCCCGCACGCACCATGTGAATGCGCTTGATCTCTCCTGAGGCAATCGGGGCTCCAGCGCCGTTCTGTATTTCCGCTCTGCGCCAGAAGTTCGGCTGCGCGGGATCCACCGTCAACAGTACCCTGTCCACGGGAGAACCATTTGGAACCGTGAAGGTGAAGACTGTTTCCTTTCCTTGCTCTTCGCGTTTGCCTGGAACAGCGACATCCCGCCAATGGGCAATCTGTTCATCGGTGGTTTCCGAAAATGCGCCGGTAACCTCCTTCGGTTTTACAGAGCCATCTATGGTGACCCGCAGATATCTGTATTTCGTTCGCGGCAGTCGCAACATGTGATTGCTGCCGAGACCGTCCGAAGAAAGATCGTAAAGAATGCTGTCGCCTAGAACGGCCCACGTCCGGCTTTGCGGCGCATTCTCACCCTCGACGCGGGCATGAGCGACAAAGTTCCTCGTCGTAAGGTCCAGGTCTACGTGGTCGTATTCGGCGAGCGCAGACATATCGACTAAAAATTGCGTCTTGCCCGCAACGGTCGACTGCTGCAGAACCGGCACTGCCATCCGCTCGCGGTGCAGGCTGTCCCGCTCGATTACCAGGGAATAAGGGATTTCGGCATCTCCCGCGTACAGTCGCACATCTCCGAGATCAGGGCGCGCATGGTTCCAGATTGCTTCATCGACAACGATATACTGCTGCACACCCGAAGCGGAGAGATGGACTGGCCGCTCGTACTTCAGGTAGGAAACGGGAGATCCTGCGAATAGGACAAAGCAGATCAGCGCTTGCAGCGATCTCATGCCGAAGTCCTCTGCGACGGATTCTGGTTTGACCTTGGCGCGAGTTTGAGCCAGCCGCGATGGTAGACATAAGAAATCGCCATCAGCACCACGCCTAGTCCGATAAAACTGAGCACTCGGTACCCTTGCTGCAATGCTGACACGTCGAACAGAAAAACTTTGCCGATCGTAAATGCGATCAGCGCCAACGCCTGCCAGCGCACAAAGGGCGATCGCCTCCAGAATCCGAAGGCCATCAGGCACGCACCGTAAGCGAGCCATATGGCCGAATAACTGAAGTGTCGCGAGAACTCGATTTGCTGAAGCGGCAGGAATCCGATCTGGTGGCTCTGATGCCATGCCGTAATCTGGCGGCCAAAGTAGTCGGACGCCTCCAGCGTGAGCGCGACTAGCGCAAGCACGTTAAAGAGGACGCCTGCGAGTTTCACGAAAGGCGCTTCCTGAACATTGGCAGACCGCGTGCCCCACGCAACGATGCCGCCGAGAATCGCAAGCGCCACCAGGTAGGTCCCAAAGCGAGGATTGAAGATAAGCGTATCAACCTGAAAGTTGTCGAGAAATAAAAGGCGCACCACTCCGAGAATTAGCGTCGTCACCGCGAAATAGCGGAGGAAATCAGTCCGCGTCCGCACGCCGATGAACAGCAGCACGGCCGATTCCACCATCCAGCCAATCGTGATCCAATGTGCGCTCAACTTCAGCGGGATCGCGATGGTGACAAAGGCAATGGCAATCGCAATGTGCAGCAAGTTGATAATCTTTACTACTTCGGGATCGCTGCCAGCACGCCGTTTGAACTGGCTGCTAAGCGCGAGATAAATAGCCGCCAACGCCAGCGCGTACCATGTCAGCGTGACCCTTTCGTTGTTGTACATGCCCAACAGAGCGATGAACAATGCGGCTGCATTCGCGAGCGGCAACAACATGAAGGTGATCGAAAAACCAGAGCGCCATCGCGATTTGTCGAGCGGGACCAGCAACGGAGAAACCGCGAAGATGGCGGCAAACAACACAACATAAAAGACTGTTAAGCCACGTTGCGCGTCCGTGTAGTACGAGGCACCCCAGCCCATGTACAAAACCACGGTACCGACGAAGGCGCCGACGAGAAGACGGTACCAGGGCTTGAACTTGATCATCGCCAGTACAGCCAGGTCCAGAAGCACTACGTAGGAAAAGAGCACGACCTCGTGGTTCTCACCTGTCGAAAGCAGGATTGGAGTGCTGAAGCCGCCAATCAGCGCGAAGGCTGCAAGAATTTCCGCGTCCTGCGTGAGCGCAAGAACAATAGTTGACGCAGTGACCGCTACCATCGCCACGAAGGCCGCCGCAGAAGGAATGAGGTGATAAAGCTGGAATGCGCCCCATAAGGAGAGATAGAGCGTCCCGATGCCGACAGCTTTCAGTGAATAAGAAAACGCCTTGAAACCCTTACTGCGGAAACGCTCGCTCCACAGAACTAGTCCGATGCCGGCCACCAGTCCCACGGCGATTCGTCCCGCCGGGCCAATCCATCCGCTGTCGAAGGCGTACTTGATGAAGTAAGAAACACCGATCAGAAGTGCAAGAATGCCGATGCGGTTGAACCAGACTTTGCCGATCTTGTCTTCCAGGTCAGCAGCTTCATCTTCTACGGCGACATCTTGAGGTCGCTGCTCGAACGGCGGTCGGGGATGAATCCGTTCTGCCTGCGCACCGACATCGTGATCCGATGAAACTATCTTTGCTTCCTCAGTTGAAACGTCGGCCTTGGAAAGCGTCTTCGTGACAACACCGGCATTCTGCTCCAGCTGGAAAACGCGGGCCGTAAGCGCTGCCAACTGGCTGCGCAGTGACTCCAACTCATCTTGTGGAGTGCTCATGCGCGTAAACTATCGCATGAAGTGCCCTGCCAAGAAGGACTATTTTCCCCGCCATAGTTACGGTTGGTGCGCGACGTGTCTTTTGAGGAAAGTGACGCTGCTGGAGCATTTCCAAGGTGCGTCCGTGGCGTTTGCGCCCGCTCGCCGCGCCTAGTAGAATCTGCCGTTCTGGGGTGGGGTCCGTGAACAAGGTTTGTACCAGCGCTGACGAAGCCATTCGTGACATTTCCGACGGTGCCACTGTCATGGTCGGTGGCTTCGGCCTGTGCGGCATTCCTGAAAATCTCATCAACGCTCTGCATCGCAAAGGCGTCCGCAACCTGCTCACCATCAGCAACAATGCCGGCGTGGATGGCTTCGGCCTCGGACTGCTGCTTGAGAGCCGTCAGATCCGAAAACACATCGGCAGCTATGTGGGTGAGAATCGACTGTTCGAACAACTTGTGCTTTCAGGCGAGCTCGACCTGGAGTTGAATCCGCAAGGCACGCTGGCAGAGCGCATTCGGGCCGGAGGCGCCGGCATTCCCGCGTTCTTCACCCGCACCGGATATGGAACGGTTGTCGCCGAAGGAAAAGAAACGCGCGAGTTCAACGGCAAACCTTACGTAATGGAACACGCACTCACCGCCGACTTCGCGCTCGTCAAGGCGTGGAAGGGTGATCGCTGGGGGAATCTTATTTACCGGAAGACAGCACGAAACTTCAATCCCATGATGGCAACAGCCGCTAGGGTCACCATCGCAGAAGTTGAACACCTCGTCGAGGTCGGGGAACTGAAGCCCGACGAGATTCACACGTCCAGCATTTACGTGCATCGCATCCTCGAATTGCCTTGCGACAAACGCATCGAGCGCCGCACGGTGCGAAAGGCCACAGCCTGATGCCCGCTCCTGACAGCACTATCGAAGAAGTGCGCGCCAGCGTTCTGAAGTACATCCGCATGTACGAAGAGGGCAATCTCACGCTAGGCGATCTCGCCGCTGATCTTGCCGTGATGGCCCCGGCCTATGACTACGCAGTCGGCGGTATCCAGGATCACTGGGGAGACTTGCTTGCAACCGCGTATAAGTACCGGACGGAATCCAAGGACAATGCGATGACCTCGTACGATGATCTGGAGCGTAGTCTTACGGCATTTCGTAGGGCCGAGGCGGCGTGGGATTGATTTGTGAATAGTCCATCCAAAGTTGGCAAGCAACTCGACATGGAGAAGCGCGAACGAATCGCGCGTCGCATCGCGTTGGAATTGCGTGACGGATTCTACGTCAACCTTGGCATTGGCTTGCCGACGCTGGTCGCGAACTTCGTGCCGATGGGTGTCGAAGTCATTCTGCAAAGTGAGAATGGAATGCTCGGAGTTGGCCCGTACCCGATCGAAGGCGAGGAAGATCCCGACCTCATCAACGCCGGCAAGGAAACAGTGTCGGAGATTCCAGGGACGTCGTTTTTCTCCAGCGCTGAATCGTTTGCGATGATCCGCGGCGGCCACATCGACCTTACCGTGCTCGGCGCAATGGAAGTGGACAAAGAAGGCAGCATTGCCAACTGGATGATCCCCGGCAAAATGGTAAAGGGTATGGGCGGCGCGATGGACCTGGTCGCCGGAGCTAAGCGCGTCATCGTCGCCATGGAGCACACCACCCGCGAAGGTCTGCCTAAGATCCTGCACCAATGCACGCTCCCGCTCACCGGAGTGCGCGTCATCGACACGATCGTGACAGAGATGGCTTACTTGCGAGTAACGCAAGCTGGTCTAGTGCTGGAAGAGATTGGTCCCGGCCTGACGGTGGAAGATGTGCAGCGCGCAACGCAACCAACCTTGATGGTCAGCCCGCAACTAAAAACAATGAATCACTGACTGAGTGACTCGATTTTCCAGCATTCCCGCGCGATCGCCCAATCTTCCTGTGCAGCAATCACCAGCACGCGAACACCAGAGCCAGTCGCGGCCACATCGGCATCGAGCTTCGGGTGGATATTCTTGCTCACGTCCAGCTGCACTCCCATAAACTCCATGTTTGCGCAGGTCTTTTCGCGGACTTCGACAGAGTGCTCGCCGATGCCGCCCGTGAAAATCAGTGCGTCCATGCCGCCGAGCACAGCTGCCATCGAACCAATTCCCGACCGCAACCGGTGCACGAACATGTCGAACGCCAGTTGCGCCAGTTCATTGCCACGCGCAACTTCGTCCTGGATTTCCCGCATGTCGGACGACGTCCCGGAGATACCCCGCAGTCCTGAACGCTTATTCAGAATATCGTCCAGTTGTTCGCCAGTTACGTGCGTCGAGCGCATCAGGTAGGTGAGCACGCCTGGATCGATCGAACCGCAGCGCGTGCCCATCATCAGGCCCTCGAGCGGCGTGAAGCCCATCGTGGTGTCGATGCTGTGCCCGTCGCGTATTGCCGCCAGCGAACAGCCGTTTCCCAGATGGCAGCTCACCAGCTTCAGCGACTCCAAAGACTTGCCCAACATTTGCGCGGCACGCCCGGCAACATACTCATGGTTGATCCCATGGAATCCATAGCGCCGGATTCCCTGCTCGAACCATTCGTAGGGCCCTGGATAAACCGTTGCGTAAAGTGGCATCTGGCTATGAAAGCCGGTGTCGAAGACGGCCACCTGTGGAACCGGGCCTAGCACCTGTTCCACGATCTCCATGCCTTCGAGTTCAGCGCGATTGTGGAGCGGCGCAAACACGGAGACTCCAGCGATCGCGGTCTTCACCTCCGCATCCACGCGCACAGGATGCTTATAGTGTGGACCGCCATGCACCACGCGATGGCCAACGACGTCGATGGCCGCTGGCTTCTCCACCAGTCGCGACTTGCCGGACCATAGAGTACTCAACAGATATTGAATTGCCGCTTTGCGCGACGAGATCTTCGCCCGCGCGCGCACGACATTCCCGCCTGGCTTTTCGACTTTAACTTCGGCGGAGTCGCCATCCCACTCGATCATCGCCGCCCAAAGCGGTTCAGGAGCTTCTGCTGGAAGCTTGTCGCCAAGCTCATACAAAAAGCTTTTCTGGCTGCTCGACCCTGAGTTCAGTACGAGAATCTTCATCGCTTAATAGGGCCACTTCCAGTTCTTGATTTCCGGCATATCATCGCCGTACTTCACGATGTAATTTTTATGCTCCACCAGTCGATCGCGGAGGTGTTGCTTGAAGTGCGCGCCAATGCGTTGCAGCCGCGGCACCCGATCCACCACATCGCTCGCCAGATGGAAGCGGTCCAGATCGTTCAACACAGTCATGTCGAACGGGGTGGTCGTCGTGCCTTCTTCTTTATACCCGCGAACGTGCAGGTTGTCGTGATTCGTCCGACGATAAGTGAGGCGGTGAATCAACCACGGATATCCGTGATATGCGAAGATGACCGGCTTGTCCGTCGTAAAGAGCGAATCGAAATCTCGATCCGACAAACCATGCGGATGCTCGCTCGACGGTTGAATCGTCATGAGATCGACGACATTCACTACGCGAATGCGCAGATCCGGAAAATGCTGTCGCAGCAGATCCACGGCGGCCAGTGTCTCCAACGTTGGAACATCGCCGGCACAGGCCATCACCACTTCCGGCTCGGCATTTTCGTCGGTGCTGGCCCAATCCCAAATGCCAATTCCTGTCGTGCAGTGCTTGATGGCCGAATCCATGTCGAGCCACTGCAGTGCCGGCTGTTTGCCCGCTACAATCACGTTCACATAATGACGACTGCGCAGGCAATGATCCGCCACGGAAAGCAGCGTGTTTGCATCCGGCGGCAGATAAACGCGTACAACATCGGCTTTCTTATTCACCACGTGATCGATGAAACCCGGGTCCTGGTGCGTGAAGCCGTTGTGGTCCTGTCGCCAAACATGCGACGTCAGCAAGTAGTTAAGTGACGCAATCGGCCGTCGCCACGGAATGTCGTGCGTAACTTTCAACCACTTCGCATGCTGGTTGAACATCGAATCCACAATATGGATGAACGCCTCATAGCACGAGAAGAGGCCATGCCGCCCAGTAAGCAGATAGCCTTCGAGCCAGCCCTGGCACATGTGCTCGCTCAACATCTCCACCACACGGCCGTTCGGGGACAGGTGCTCATCGACGGGAAGCAGCGGCTCCATCCACTCTTTGTCTGTTACCTGATAAATGGCTTCGAGGCGATTCGAAGCGGTTTCATCCGGACCGAACACGCGGAAGTTCTTGCTCTTCTCGTTCTGCTTCATCACATCGCGCAGGAAATACCCGAGCACACGCGTGGCTTCGGCAAACTCGGTTCCGGGCTTCGGCACCGCTAGCCGATAATCGCGGAAGTCCGGCATAGCCAGATCTTTCAGCAGCACGCCGCCATTCGCATGCGGATTTGCGCCCATGCGCCGATTGCCCTTGGGCGCAAGCTCAGCCAGTTCCGGAAGCAGCTTCCCTTCCTCGGTAAACAACTCCTCAGGGAGATAGCTTTTCATCCATTCTTCGAGCTGTCGCAAGTGATCGGGTCGCGAAGCCAATTCCGAGAGCGGCACCTGGTGAGCACGCCACGTATTCTCAACCGGCTTGCCGTCTACCATCTTCGGCCCGGTCCAGCCCTTGGGAGTGCGCATCACGATCATCGGCCACACCGGCATCCCGCTGGCTTCCCCGCGGCGATAGCGGCTCTGTATGTCGTGGATCTCGTCGATGATTCTGTCCAGCGTCGCAGCCATCAGCTGGTGCATTTCTTCCGGCTCATGACCTTCGACGAAATATGGCTTGTAGCCGCATCCGGAGAAAAACTTTGTGAGCTCGTCGTCGCTCATGCGTCCCATCACCGTCGGATTGGCTATCTTGTATCCATTCAGGTGCAAGATCGGCAGCACCGCTCCATCGCGTGCTGGATTCAGAAACTTGTTTGCATGCCAGCTGGTAGCAAGGGGTCCGGTTTCCGCTTCGCCATCGCCGACGACACAGCACACCAGCAGGTCGGGATTGTCGAACGCCGCACCGTTTGCGTGCGAAAGGGAATATCCGAGTTCTCCACCCTCGTGAATCGAGCCTGGCGTTTCCGGCGCCACGTGGCTGGGAATTCCGCCGGGGAAGGAGAACTGCTTGAACAGGCGCTGCATGCCTTCCACGCTCTGCGAAATGTTCGGATAAATCTCGCTATAAGTGCCTTCCAGATAGGTGTTCGCCACAATTCCCGGTCCACCGTGCCCCGGGCCGATGATGTAGATCACATTCAGATCGTCGCGCTTAATCAGCCGGTTGAAGTGTACATAAATGAAGTTCAAGCCCGGCGTCGTGCCCCAGTGTCCAAGAAGGCGCGGTTTCACGTGCTCCAGCTGCAACGGTTCGCGCAGCAGCGGATTCTGCATCAGGTAGATCTGCCCAACCGAAAGGTAGTTAGCTGCGCGCCAGTATGCATTGATCTTGCGCAGTTCTTCAGGAGACAGCGGGTTGCCGCTGACCGTATTCTCGAACGACTGATTCATGGTGATGGTGGCCATGCTTCCTCCTGGTACTCGGGTGTCTTAAATCAAGGTGACTGGATTGGCCAGGGAGCCCTTGCCGCAGAAGTTAAAGATACTCCCCGAACTTGTAGGTTGGGTGAATAGATGGCCGATTTCGCCCAAAAGGATGAGATTAATGTTCCCATTTCGCGAAAACATGCTTTTGTGGAACTTGCGAGTAGCAGTGGCCGTACTTCCACTCATGAGGGGCGGGTTATACGTTGTTTTTCCCTCTGCTCTGGCCATTGAGGTGTACTTGGTATGCCTACCTATCGACGGCATTCGATTGTCGGCGCACTGATTCTGATTGTGATTGGCGCGCTGTTTCTCTATAGCAACCTGCACCCGGGTTTTGATCCGTGGCCGCTGGTATCGCAGTATTGGCCACTGCTGCTCGTCTTCATTGGAGTAGGCAAGCTTTGGGATTACTACCGTTTCCGGCAAGACCCGGATGCGCGCGGTGGCCGCTGGTTTACGGGCGGCGAGATTGCGTTTCTCGTGCTGCTGGTTCTCTTCTTCGCCACGTTGAGTTTGGGTGGAATCGGTCGTCATCATCACGCCGAGTGGGCGCAGACCGTCGACCGCGGGTCCGCCGAATCGGTCAATGTGAATGTGGAGATGCCCGCCGGCAATTTGAACATCGACAGTAACGGAAACAAATTGCTGGAGGCTAATTTTGAATACCAGTCCCCAATGCCGCGTCCCGAGGTGACGTACAGCGTGAATGGCACCGAAGGAGAATTGCGGCTCTCGCAGCAGGAACATCAGCCTCACATTCAGTTTGGACCAACCCACAACACGTGGAATCTGCATCTTGCCCACGATGTGCCGATGGAGCTGCGCGTGAACATGGGTGCGGGACGAAACAACCTACAACTCGGCGGACTGGACCTCACCCGCATTGATGTGAATATGGGAGCTGGACTGCTTATCGCAGATTTCACTGGCGACTGGAAACAGGACGTGGAAGCCACTTTCCATGGCGGAGCCGGTAACGCTACGATTCGACTGCCCAGCAACGTCGGCGTTGTCGTCAGAGCGAAAGGTGGACTGGGAGCGGTGCAGGCAGACGGCCTCACGAAAGACGGCGACAACTATGTAAACAGCGAGTATGGAAAATCGCCGGTGACCTTGCACGTGAATGTGGAAGGTGGGGTAGGACTGATCAGGCTGGAGACAGTGTCGTAGACCGCGATTACCGCTTCAAGGAACTGTCGTGGTGCCGCTCCATGTGCCCTTGCGGTCCCCGGCCACATCTTGGACTACGACATCGATTCGATACGTATCACCTCGCAAGGGCGCAGTGTATACAAACGTGAAGTCCTCATACGCTTGATCGGAGTTATGAAAAACCGTCTTTTCAAAGATGTCTTCGATGCGGCCTCTTTGAGAAGTAATTCTGCCATAGAGATTCAGCGTTTTTCGGCGTTCCGTGCTTCCGGTGCTCCAAGTCACATCTTCGTTCTGGACTCTAATCGTAATTGGCACTAATACCGTGTAGCCAGTTATCCGCACTTGACCGGTAAAGACGCTCACCGGAACCACAGTCATGCAGATCCTGTGAGTAACGATTTCGTCCAGATCCCTAAACTGAAATACAGGAACTGTGCCGAAAGGAACCACGATGGGATCGACAATCGTAACGCCTGATGATTGCGAAGCCCTAATCTGATCGAGATCCGTGATTTGAGCAAACTCGCCACACCGGCAACGGTCAACAAACCGGATACAGATCGTCTGCCCTATGCCGTCGATGTATCGATACTCCCAGGTTTCCGATCGTTCATCTTTTCCGTCCTCAGCAGTGACCTCGTCCGGTTTCCCGTACACGATGTAAATACGCCCGCGATCCGTCTTCCATCCCGGAGAATCTGCGGTTGCAAAATGCTCATTCGCATACAGCATCCGCCGATAGTGCTCCTGCTTGAATTCGTTCAAGAGCGTCTCCGGGGTCGGATCGCGGCGTATCCAGAACTGCTCGATGAATTGTCCGCGTTCTTCATCAGTCTTCAAGCGCTTGAACGATGCTCGCTCTTCCTTTGTGATAATCCAATTCACATCCTGATCCAACCAGGCCGTGTAATTCGGAACTGAACGCTGAGATTCTGGGTGTGACTTGGCTGCCTGCTTATTGAGATTGCATTGTGCCGCAGCGGTGACAAACGAAACTGCCAGCGTGAATACAACCATCAGTTTCGAGATGGCAGAGGATGCCATAACCAAGAGCTGCGATTATATCGTCAGTCGAGGCGACTTATCCGTTCTTCCGAAACTGGTTTGCGCGCTCGAACTCTTCTTCCAACTCCCGTGTGCGCAAGTTCTCACGGATATGCGCCAACTTCTGCTCCAATCGCAGCAGCGCTGCCTGGATGTTCTTCGTGTTCGTGAGCGCTACGTCTCGCCACATTGAGTAAGGGCTCTGTGCGATCCGCGTCATCTCCCGAAGAGCACGACCGCCGATGGCGTTTGCGTCGGAATCGTTTGCGAGTTCCTCCACCAGCGTCGACGCCAGCGCCGTTGAAAGCATCTGCGGCAGGTGGCTCACCCATCCGCATATGCGATCGTGTTGCACCGGATCCACTGGCAAAACTCGCGCGCCGATTTGGTTGAGTAGCTGCAAATATTCGGCGGCTGCACCGCTGCTCAGTTCCTGCCCGGGATACGGCGTCACCAGCCAGACTGCTCCCACGAACAGCTCCGCATCCGCGTGCCCGATGCCTCCATTTTCTTTTCCTGCCATCGGATGCCCTGGTAGAAACCGCTGCGCCACGTCGCCGCCGAAAACATCTTTGGCACGCGCCATGATTTCAACTTTCGTCGATCCTACATCGGTGATCAGCGCATGCGGAGGCGCGAGCGGGCCAATCCTCTCGACCAGATCGATGATGCTCCCAACCGGCGTCGCCAGCACGACCAGGTCACTGTCGCGCACCGCCTGTTCAGGAGTGGAAGAGCCCTCATCGACGACGCCCGACTTAAGCGCCTCCTTCAGCACCGGCTCGCGATCATAGCCAACGATTCGCATGCCTGGCGCATGCTTCTTCAGCGCCAGGGCCAGTGAGCCGCCGATCAAGCCCGTTCCGATGATGGTGATCTGTTTCATGAGTGCCGTTTCACGTTTCACGCCGAACTGTTTCGCGAAACGTGAAACGCGAAACGTGACACGTTCTTATGCGATCGTGCGTCCGACTGCCGAGGCGATGATCCGGCATTCCTGCATCAGTTTTTCGAACTGCGCCGGGAAGAGTGACTGGGCTCCATCCGATAGCGCCTTCTCCGGATCATGATGTACTTCGATCAACAACGCGTCGGCGCCGGCTGCGACAGAAGCTCGCGCCATTGGCGCAACTTTATCGCGGCGTCCAGTGCCGTGCGAGGGATCGGCTGTAATCGGCAAGTGCGAAAGCTTCTTCGAAACCGGGATCGCCGAAATATCCATGGTGTTGCGCGTGTAGGTCTCAAACGTGCGAATGCCGCGCTCGCACAGGATCACATCGTAGTTGCCGCCCGACATCACGTACTCAGCCGAGAGCAGCATCTCTTCAATCGTCGCCGCGATGCCGCGTTTCAGCAGCACTGGCTTGCGAATTTTTCCCAGTTCGCGTAGCAGATTGAAGTTCTGCATATTGCGCGCACCGATCTGCAGGATATCGACATACGGCATCATCAGCTCGATCTGCGAGATATCCATGACTTCGCTGATCACCAGCAGGCCATATTTGTCACCTGCTTCGCGCAGTAACTTCAGGCCGTCTTCCCCCATGCCCTGGAACGAATACGGTGAAGATCGCGGCTTGAAAGCTCCGCCTCGCAAGACTTTGGCTCCAGCCTTGGAAACAATCTCCGCAGTGGTGAATATCTGCTCGCGCGATTCCACCGAGCACGGGCCCGCCATCACGACCACCTGCTCGCCCCCAACGGTGACGCCGTTAGGAAGCTTGACGACAGTTCCCTCTGGACGAAAGTTGCGCGCCGCCAGCTTGTAAGGTGCGCTGATGCGATGGACCAACTGCACGCCGTCGAGCAATTCCAGTTCGCGTAGGTCGAAATCGACCCGCGCACCTACAGCGCCCAGTACGGTTTGCGTGACTCCAGTACTGCGATGAACGTCAAAGCCAATCGCCACCAGATGATCAATCACCGACTGGATCTGCTTCTCCGACGCCTCCGGTTGCATTGCAATAATCATTATTAGTTCTCAGTAATCAGTACTCAGAATCGCAGGAATGAGTAGCTAGAAACCGACTACTGGCTACTAGCTACTGAGTACTAATCATTCACTTCCTGATCAAATTCCGTCTCGCCGTCGTCGCCGGCCTTATGCTCGGGCACACCCATCTCTTCCTTCTGCAGATTGCGCATCACGTCGATCACGCGCTCGTAAATCTGCACCAGGTGACGTCCCTTCAGCGGACCACGGCTCATCCGGCTCACGTTCTCGAAGATCTCCTGCTCGCGCTTGGGCTCGTAAATCGGCATGGCGGACTGGCGCTTCAGCCGGCCAATTTCCTGAGCCGCATTCGCGCGCTGATTCAGTAAATCGACCAGCTTCGAGTCGAGATCGTCAATTTTCTTACGCCAGTCGCTGATGTCCATGAGCTCTTGTCTTCTGCCGATCAGGCTTTTACCGCTGCCGAATTTCCTGCGCGCAGTCCGCCGACGAATTCTGCCACGGCATTAGCCGCTTTGCTTCCACGTCCAGAACGCTCGATCAGTTGCACAATCGCCGTACCGACGACGGCCGCATCGGCGAAGGCTCCAACTTCTGCAAACTGCTGGGGGTTGGATACGCCGAACCCGACCGCAATTGGCAATTGCGTGAACTTCCGCAGACGGCCGACCAGCGCGCCCGCATCGGTTGCAAGTTGTTGCCGCACTCCGGTGACGCCGGTTCTCGAAACTGCATAAACGAAGCCCGTAGAAGCCTCGCATACCGACTTTAATCTCTCATCGGTGCTGGTGGGAGCCGCGAGAAACACTGTTGCCAGATCTCGGCTGCGCATCAGCTGAATATAGTCATCCGCTTCTTCCACCGGCAGATCCGTAACCAGCGCGCCATCCACTCCCGCCGCGGCCGCATCTTCGCAAAATCGTTCCAGCCCATAGCGCAAAATTGGATTGAAATACGAGAACACGATCAGCCCAGCCTTCGGAGCTTGCTTGCGTATGTCTGCCGCTAGCTTCAGCACGTCCCCGAGTTTCACGTCGTTCTTCAGCGCACGATCGCTCGCGGCCTGGATCACCGGGCCATCGGCTACAGGATCGCTGAATGGCACGCCCAACTCGAGCACATCCGCACCCGCAGCAATCGCTGCTAAAGCAACTTCGCGAGAAGTTTCCAGATCCGGATCACCACAGGTGATGTAAGCGACCAGGCCCGGCTTATGTTGGAAAGTTATCGGCATCGCTTAGCCAGAAATTCCCTTCAGGTTCTCGCGCAGAATGCCGATGTCCTTGTCGCCGCGGCCCGAGATATTCACGATCACGACTTCCGACTTCTGCATCTTCGGCGCACGCTTGATGCACTCCGCCACCGCATGCGACGACTCCAGCGCCGGAATGATTCCTTCCAACCGTGAAAGTGTCTGGCAAGCCGCCAGCGCCTCACCGTCAGTGGCCGTTGTGTAGATCGCCCGGCCCGTATCCTTCAGCCAGCCGTGCTCCGGTCCCACGCCCGGATAATCCAATCCCGCGGAAATCGAATGCGTGTTCGCGATCTGCCCCGCTTCGTCCTGAAGCACATATGAAAATGTCCCTTGCAACACTCCGGGCGATCCACCGTGAAAACGCGCGGCATGCTCGCCGAGTTTGTCGCCATAACCACCGGCTTCTACGCCAATCAGCTGCGTTTTTTTGTCCTGGATGAATTCGTAAAATGCCCCAATCGCATTGGAACCGCCGCCGACGCAAGCGATCACCGCGTCAGGAGTTCGGCCTTCCGCCTTCATGATCTGCTCACGTGCTTCGCGGCTGATCACACGATGGAAGTCGCGTACCATCGTCGGATACGGATGCGGTCCGAGCACGCTGCCCAGCAAATAATGGGTAGTCCGCACATTCGTGACCCAATCGCGCATGGCCTCGTTGATGGCATCTTTCAGCGTGCGCTGCCCGGCATCGACGCCGCGTACTTCCGCGCCCAGCAAACGCATGCGGAAAACGTTCAGTTCTTGCCGGCGCATATCTTCCGAGCCCATGTAGACCACGCACTCGAATCCCATCAGCGCGCAGACCGTGGCCGTCGCCACACCATGCTGACCGGCGCCCGTCTCGGCGATTACGCGCTGCTTGCCCATGCGTCGCGTAAGCAGCGCCTGGCCGAGGCAGTTATTGATCTTGTGCGCGCCCGTGTGCAACAGGTCTTCGCGCTTCAGATAAATGCGAGCGCCACCCAGATGCTCGGTCAACCGCTTCGCAAAGAACAGAGGTGTAGGACGTCCCGCAAAATTCTTCAGCAGGTTGTCGAGCTCACTCTGAAAATCCGGATCGGTTTTCGCGTTTTCGTATACCGACTCCAATTCCTGCAACGCCGCCATCAGCGTTTCCGGAACATAGCGTCCGCCGTAGGGACCGAACCGTCCCGTCGCCACCGAACCCGGTGCTCGTCTCTGAACAATCGCCATAGCTAGACCATCACACTCGCGCGCCGCGCTGCGCGAACAAACTCGCAAACTTTTGCAGGATCTTTCTTGCCCGGACTCGCTTCCACTCCCGAAACAACATCGACGCCATATGGCTGGAATAGGCGAATTGCCTCGGCAACATTCTCTGGATCTAGTCCTCCGGCGACGATCACCGGAATCTGTGTCTCGATGGCTTCCACCAGCGGCACTGCCGCCTGCCAGTCGAACTTCTTGCCGCTGCCGCCGCGCACCTGGCCATGACCTGCGTCGAGCAGAATCGCGTCCGGCTTGGCTGCATCTTCAGGCCAGCTGAATCCCTGATTCAACTCCGCCACGAAGTGCTCCGGCAAATGCATGGCACGATACAGCTTCGGTTTTTGACCGTCGGCCGTTCGCATCGCATTCACCTCGGCCAGCAGTCGATCGCTCTCTTCACCGTGCAGTTGCACCCCCGTCAGACCTGTGCCCTTCACGATCTCGCGAATGCGCTCTGCGGTTTCGTTTACGAACACCCCGACCTTTTCTACTGACCCTGGAAGTTCGGCAACAATCGTACGCACCTGTTCGGCCGTCACTCTCCGCGGACTCGTGGCAAACACAAATCCCAGTGCGTCGGCCCCGGCTCCGACTGCAACCAGTGCATCTTCCAGGCTGGTGGTGCCACAAATCTTTACCCAGGTCATGCGCGCCCCACCGACGCCCGCTGCACTTCCGCCAACAATCGCGCCAGCTCTTCACCAGGATGATCGTGCTTCATGAGCGACTCGCCAATGAGAAATGCGTGATATCCGGCTTCGCGCAGAATGTGCAAATCCATACCGGTATGGATCCCGCTCTCCGCAACTCTGGTGACGTTCGACGGAAACTTGGAGCTGAGTTCCAGCGACGTATTCAGATCAACCTCAAACGTGCGCAGATTGCGGTTGTTCACGCCAATCACTTCGAATCCGAGGCCCTCCGCCCGCTTCAACTCCTGCGCATCATGTACTTCGCAGAGCACGTCCAGACCATAAGCCTTTGCTTTCGTGTGCAATTGCCGCAGCTCGGCGTCGCTCAAAGCGGCCACGATCAGCAGCACCGCATCAGCGCCATTGGCTCGTGCTTCCAGTAACTGGAACTCGTCCACGATGAAATCCTTACGCAGGCAGGGAATATGTACCGCGGCCGATGCTTCGCTCAGGTAATCGAGCGATCCCTGGAAGAACTCTTCGTTCGTCAGGACAGAAAGCGCAGTGGCGCCGTTTTGCTCCAGTTCCGTGGCCAGGGCCTGGGGATGGAAGCTCGCGCGAATCACCCCCCGCGAGGGAGAAGCCTTTTTCAACTCCGCAATCACGGACACGCCACCATTCCTGGCGGCCTGGCGCAACGAGTGTGCAAACTCCCGGGGAGTATGTTCGCGGGCATAACGCTCGAGCTGCGCAAAGTCGGCACTGGCCTTGGCGGAAGCCACCACTCGCCGGCTCGCAGCCACGATCTGATCAAGTTTCGCTGACATTCGAAGTAGTCATTGATTATACGGTGCAGCTAAGGGGCTGCACACTCAGGCGACGTCAACGATTTGTCTATTGCCGCCATCAGGCTTTTGAGGTACACCTTTCGCAAGCCAAACAAGCGGAGCGGAATATGCAAAAGCCTACGGGTGTTGTGATTCTGGCGATCCTTTCCTGGATAACCGCCGCGTTTATGTTGATACCGGGGTTGGCACTGTTCCTCGGCTCATCGTTCCTCGCAGCCCTGATCGGTCATCAGTTCGGTCCACTAGCGACCTTTGTCGGTGTGATTGGGGGGGCTTTTTTCCTCATCATGGCGGTCGTAACGGCCGTAATCGGATGGGGCTTATGGACCCTGCAGGAGTGGGCACGCATCCTGACCATCATCTTCAACGGCATCTTCTTAGCTCTGGGTGTCCTTGGGATGTTCGCGTTAGCCTTCTTCCATCCGGTCGGGGTAATCTTTCGATTGGTGCGCATCGCCGTTAACGGCGTGATTATCTGGTACATGCTTCAGCCTGAGGTGGTAGCTGCGTTCAAAAGACCGGTGGTGGCGGCATAGGTTAGCCGGAACCGTGGGCCTCATTGAACGTGCGCTCAGTAAGCTTTCGCGATCAAAGAGCGGTGCGCCACCGTCTCACCCGTCACGATGCACTTTCCCGGACCGTCATACTCATCGACTAAGGGAATGCAGCGCACGCTGGCTTTGAATTCCTTGATCCGCGCATCACAGGCTGGATCATCCTTTATATGGGCCATCACGAACTTTCCGCCGCCTTTTTCGGCGGTGGCGTTGCCCAAGATCTGCGCAACTTCGTCCAGGCTATTAGCCACCAATGTGTTCTCTTTCACGCGCTTCCGCGCAGTCTCAAGCAATTCCGCTTGCATGCGTTCCAGCAAGCCTTGCACATGCGCAACCAGCGCGTCCCGCTTCTGCGGCTCTTTACTTCCGAGGTCGCGCCGTTTAACCACCACCGTTCCTGCCGCCACGTCGCGCGGGCCAATCTCAATCGTCACCGGGACGCCCAGTTGCTCCCAATGGAAGAACTTCGCTCCCGGACTGAGTTCCTCGCGCGCATCGACTTCCACCGAAATCCCAGCCGCCTTGAGTGACTCGGAGATTTTGCTGGCCTCCTCCAGAACAGTTGCCTTCTCCCCTTCCTTACGGAAGATCGGCACGATCGCCACTTTTGTCGGCGCCAGTTTCGGAGGCAGCACCAGGCCCTTATCGTCCGAGTGAGTCATAATCAGACCGCCAATCAGGCGTGTGCTCACGCCCCAACTCGTCTGCCATACGTATTCGAGCTTGCCTTCTTTGCTTTGGAACTGAACGTTGAAGGCTTTACCGAAGTTCTGCCCCAGCTCGTGACTGGTTCCGGCCTGGAGCGCCAGCCCGTTCTGCATCATCGCTTCGATCGCAAAGGACCGATTGGCGCCCGCGAACTTCTCCGCCCTGGATTTCACTCCACGAACGACTGGCATGGCCATCACCTGCTCCGCCACATCGGCGTACAGGTGCAGTATCTTCACTGTTTCCTCGTGCGCTTCTTCCTGCGAAGCGTGCGCCGTGTGGCCTTCTTGCCATAGGAACTCCGTAGTCCGCAAAAACATGCGCGTGCGCAGTTCCCACCGCACCACATTGGCCCACTGATTCAGCAGTAGCGGCAGGTCGCGATAGCTTTTGATCCACTTCGAGAAGAAGTGTCCAATGATGGTTTCCGAGGTAGGCCGCACGACGTACGGCTCTTCCAGCTTTTTACCGCCCGCGATCGTTACCACGGCCAATTCCGGCGAAAACCCTTCTACGTGTTCGGCTTCGCGGCGCAGAAAACTCTCAGGGATGAACAACGGGAAGTAGGCATTCTTATGCCCGGTGGCTTTAAAGCGGCGGTCCAATTCGCTCTGCAGCAACTCCCAGACAGCATAGCCATTCGGCTTGATGACCATGCAGCCCTTCACCACTTCGGCTGGTTCGGCCATGTCGCCCTGCAACACCACATCCTGATACCACGCGGAAAAATCTTCTGCCCGAGGAGTAATCTTCATGACTTGAGTTTGCCATACTGAGCGGAACGCCCGCGCGAAAGTTTTGGAACCTTTTTCGTTCTGGTGTGAATACCTAATGAAAGCGTCGACCGTCAATCCGGAGATGCCGCCAGAGCTTATGCCCTCGACCGAAAGCAGATCGGATGCCGAGTTGTTGAGGCTGGCCATTTCCGGCGACGAGCACGCATTTCTTGCTCTTTACGAGCGAATAAAAACACCCGTCTTTCGCTACGCCTACTACATGACCAGTTCAAAATGCGCGGCCGAAGAAGTTACACAGGAGGTCTTCCTCACTCTGCTTCAGAATCGAGCTCGTTTCGATGCCAGGCAGGGTGATCTCGGAGCCTTTGTTTTCGGCATTGCGCGCAACCTGGTTCGCAGAATCGATCGCCGCGAGCGTCCTTTTGAACCGCTTCCGGACGATGCTGAAGTCCTCGCTCGACTGGTGGGGCCAGCGTCGGAGTCGTCCGACCAGTTTCTTCAGGATCAGTTAATCGGAAACGTTCGAGCAGCCGTGACCTCGTTGCCCGAACACTATCGACAGGTGGTTGTTCTCTGCGATCTTTTGGAAGTGTCCTACGCTGAGGCCGCCGCTCACTTGGGATGCGCCGTGGGAACTGTGCGATCGCGACTCCATCGCGGCCATAAACTGCTCGCTGAGAAACTCAAACTGCTGCGAGAAACGCAGCCTGCATTCCGTAACACCGGTACCGAAGGGTGCCTGATATGACTTGCAACGAGTTACACAATCGTTTGGAATCCGGAGCGTTGCGAACTGAGACTGTGCTCACCGCGGAGGTTGTCTCGCATATCGAACATTGTTCCGCCTGCCGCCACACGGTCGACATCGAGGAACGCCTTAGGGAGCCGCTGCGCCTTCTCCGTAACTCCGTCCCTGCCGTTTCTGCGACTCTCGACGAAAGCATTCTGAGTGGATATCGCGCGCGTCTACAGCGTGCCTCGGCTGAGGCTACCTCGCTGAAGAAACAAACGCCCTTATCGACGTTGGTTTGGCGCGCGGCTATTGCAGCTGTGTTGCTGGTGGGTGCCATCCTTCTCTTTGGAAATCGGAAGGCAACTTCCCCGCCGCCGATCGCGAAAGTACAAACACAACCTGCCGTCGCGGCAAGTGCACGCTCTGTAAGTCAGGCGGGGAACGAAGCGCCGAAAGCAGTTGCAGCGAAAATGAAGCCGGCGCCGCGCGCACGCCGCAAAGCTTCTGCTCCCACAACCGAAGTGCCGTCTGCCGAAGCTGCATCCTTGGGCCTTCCTTCCGACTTTCGCAATTTAATGTATTGCGATCAGCTCAGCTGCTCTGGAGCCATGGATGTGATCCGCATGAATCTGCCGGCTTCTTCACTGGGCATGGCATCGCCTTTGCGCACGAGCAATGTTGTCGCGGCCGATGTACTGGTCGGTCCCGATGGCGTAGCCCGTGCAATTCGTATCGTGAACTGAATTCGTACCGGAGGTCATCATGATGAACCGCAAGAGAAGCAAGAAAAGCTCCGTGCTGGGCCTGTCGCTGGCGCTCGCCATCCTCCTGCTCGGCGCTGCATCTGCTCAACTGCCCCCGCTTCCTCCTGTGCCCGGAGATGCGATGGCTACCATCGTTGCGCCGGGAATCCCGATGCAAATGAAGATGTCCAACACCATGGGGCTACACATCGATAACATGGATGCCTCCCCGGTGAAGGACAATCCTTTCTGCGGCACCATTACCAGCGAACACACCCAGCTTTTCGCAGATGGCAACCGAATTCACACGACGGAGAGTTCGCTCCTTTGCCGCGACAGCCAGGGCCGGATCCGGCGCGAAGCGGAGATCAATCTGCTCGGTGCCGCTACGCAAAAGGATTTGCCAAAGATCGTTACCATCATCGATCCAGTTGCAGGCGTCCGGTACATGCTCGATAGCAGGATGAAGATAGCGCGCAAAATGCCAATCGAACCGTTCGCACTGTCGCCTGAAGCAGGCAAGCCCTCCGGACAAATGGCCGTTGTAGTCAAAGACGAGACAGTGAACACAACCGGAGGTCCCGGAAACGTCATGTTCTACTCGACCACAACGATGGCCAAGCATGCAGGGCCTGCTGACAATCCGCCCAATGTCGAAAATCTGGGTGACCAGACCATCGGCGGCATTCATGCGACCGGCAGTCGCGTAACCACAACAATTCCGGCCGGCAGCATGGGGAACGAACTGCAAATACTGGTCCAATCGGAAACCTGGTCTTCACCCGAGTTGAAAGCTACGGTGATGACCAAACACACCGATCCTTGGGCGGGAGAATTGAAGACGCAGCTTACCAACGTCAGCAACTCCGAACCCGACCCTTCGCTGTTTACCATTCCCAGCGATTACAAAATTGTCGACGAGAAGCCTTTCCGGATAAGAGTGTCGCCGCCGGCTCAAGATTAGCCGCTATTTCGCGGCTTTCGGCAGCGATTGCACATACGAAGCAATCTGCCAGCGTTCATCTTGCGAAAGCGATTCGAACGCCGGCATGCGGTGAAGGCTGAAGCCGTGCGCGATGACCCACTCCAGCTCGCCGGGCGTCAGCGCGTGAACCGTTTCCGTTTGTAACGAGGGCGAATGTCCTTTGCCTTCGCCGTTGGCTCCGTGGCAGTGTGCGCATTTATCGGCATAAAGCTTTTGCCCGGCGCTGACTGCCGCTGGATCGGACGCCAGCGGATTCGGACGCGCTTTGTCGGTTTCAGACACATGCTTCGTCCATCCTGGCTCCTCTGCGAGTACGGGCAAACACACGCACGCAATCAAAGCCGTAACAAGCAACAGGGAAAGTTTCACTCGACGCTCGAACATAAGTCGCTCCACACCGAAATTAGCCCGACCACCAATCTACAGAGGGCAGAACGCTGGCTCAAGACAAGTTTTCGTCATGCTTATGTGACAAGATCAAACGGTGCACGCAGGAACACTTCGCAGCAGAGAGGAAAGGCATAGCCGCCGCTTGGAAATTCACGCCTCCTGCTGTACACTTCGCCATCCTGCATTGGCTTGCACGCAAGCCCTACAGCCGGTGGAGGCAGTACGTGGATCGCATCCGCCTTATCACCTACGATCAGAGCGAAATCCTGCTCGTCGATTGCACTGAGTGTACTGCCGCAGAGATGTTCACTCTCATCGACGAAGTGCCCAGACATGTTCGCAATTATCCCAACGGCTCGCTTCTACTCCTAGGCGATTTCAGCAATGCTGAATTCAATCGTGATGTGGTGGAGCGGCTGAAGGTGGCAGCGGTTTTCGATCGCCCGCATGTCAAGCGATCCGCGTGGGTGCTTACAGCGAATCTCCCTCCCGTCCTCTACGAAGCCATTAAGACATTTTCTGGACGCGAGCTTCCGATCTTCGCGACGCGTGCCGAAGCATTGGCATACCTGGTTGGCTGAAACTATGCGGATCTGTGCCGTTTCTGGGCGAACTCGAACGCCGTGCGGTCAAGAGCGACTGCCATAGACATCCCTGAGTATTGAGATGTCGATGGCAGCCATCCACTGGATCTGACGCTAGCAATGGCGTCCTATACGACTGCGTCACCGCAGTATCCGGGACCACTGGATACAGCTCTAACATCCCGGACCACATTCCTGGCGACATTTCTAGTGACGATATCCCTCTTCATATCCGCGCTGATACGCGGTGAGGTTCTGCCCCTTCCAGTTGTCGGTTTTCAGGTTCAAGGATTTGTTCTGCCGGCGGTCGTTCTGACCGTTCTGGAATCCGGCCTGATAAGCGCGTCGTTCCGCGTCGGTTGTGTAACCTGCCGGAGCGCCAACATAACCGCCATTTCCGTTCCATCCGGCTCGCGCCTGGTCGTCGTGATCGCGGTCATGACCATAGCCATATCCATTGTTATTGCCGTACTGCCCGTTGCCGCGATTGCGATATCCATCTTCGTATCCGTGCTGATACGCCGTCAGGTTTTGCCCCTTCCAGTTGTCGGTTTTCAGGTTCAGGGACTTGTTCTGGCTACGATCATTCTGCCCATTTTGAAATCCCGCCTGGTACGCGCGCCGTTCTGCGTCACTTTGCGCATAGGCCGGCCGCGGCACGACCAGCATGGGAGTCGCACCCAGTGCAAGTACCAGTACGAGCTTGGTTGCTGTTCTCAGCATGAATTCTCCTCTGCTCCGGAGCCGTAAACTCGCCCGGAGGGCACCTTTTATGTCACTGGATATTGGATACTGAAATCTGTCCTGCTTTTGCCTGCCGGCCCCATCTTGCGATATTTAGCCTGCTTGTTTTCCATGGAACGTTCTGCACCGACATCGAAAGAACGAAAATGCGTCTGCGCCTAGAGTCGTTTTGATCCGTACGAGCAACGCATCGGTGTCTCCGGCATATGTTGGTCGCGCTATTTCACTTCGATCGGACCGGATCGACAGTCTCCGGCAAGGCTGGTCCTGGAACAGCGGTGGGAATGTATTCGGGACGATACAAAAGCCGGGCAGATTTGTATTGTTCGTGGGCGCTACCCGCAAACTCTACCGTGAGTGTGTGCCGTCTGCCGTCGAGCGCTAGAGGTTTGAAGCCTAGCTCGTAGCGAGCGTGGAGCCTGCTCAAAATGTTCCGTAACGTTGCGGAATATAGGCCAGGGGGCACAGAGAAATATTCGCCTCCGGTTCCCTGCACGATGTAATGAAAGATCGAACCCTGTTCGCCGTTAGCTAACAGCCCCGTACCCCTGTCGGGCAGCCCCGCGTCTTTGATCCCAAATGCGATTCCAGCATTCTCCAGGAAGTCATCCAGCAGACGATTGACTTCCTCTACGGGCATCCCGGTGTAATCGCCGTGAAGCAGCACCATGACGGGCAATGGTTCCGGATTCCTTCGGTGCGCATCATCAATGACCATCCGGAACAACATCTGGAGCGCAAGCTCTCCTCTTCGCAACTGCCCAGGCGGGGGTGGCACGAACTTAATCGGTCGTAGAACTTTTGCCAGGGTACTGATGGCCTCATCCCGATCTTCTGTGGGCAAGAGATCAAGCTGTGCCTGTCCGTCATCGCACCAATGCGCAACGCCAACACGATCACGCTTGTCGAGCACATCGAGTGCTGGTCTGAATCGCTTTTCTTTTCCAGCAAATGAGCCCGATCCAGTTGCTCCTCTATTCTTTTCGTTGCAGATCGCGACCATCCACAATGCAATCGGCCGTGTCTCGAAGTGCGCTCCGCTGTCAAAAGTCTCAATCGGTACCTGTCGGCCATCATCGGAGACAATAAAATCTTCTCGCCTCAGCTGATTCAGAGGTAAAGCCGTTGTTGGATCTTGCGCTACGACATCTACCAGCACTAGTGACGACGTGGAGTGAAAAGTCGGGTTGTGTTCCGCGCTTTGTTTGTCAGACATCGGTGATTCGTTCGGCAAAACGCCTGGAGCCGTTTCACTCGGCTCAACCGGCACAACATCGGTAATTTCCGATACGGTGACAGTAGGGTCCGCTGCGGGAGCCACTCTCGGAACAGTCAATTCTGGGAGACCTGTCGTAATAGGCGGTGCTTCCGCAACTGTTGCAGAGGGCGTAATCTCCGCATCGGCGGGCTCGTTCTCTTTCTGCGATGAAGGCGCCTTAGCCAATACTGAGAGCAGTCCTCTGTGGTGCCGCGGACTGAAGGAATCGTCTAGATACAATAAATAGACGCAGAGAAAATTGTAAGCATTCTCGTAGCGCTGAAGCTGCAAAGAGCGTTCGAAGCCTTTGAGTTTCGGCGCGCCCGGGATCTCCACTTGCAGCATGGGCGCCTGTGGTTGCGATTCGAGAATGATCCCTGGAATCCGCCAGTGATCGATTTCGAGAAGCAGAATGCCCTCTTCCGTTTCGGCTTCGGGTGGAGGCAGGTTCAAGGTCTCGGCTGCGGCTTCGATACACTGAGCGAAGGACTTAGGCGCGTAGTTTCCAGGTATGTACGCCGCTTGATCCGCACCAATCGATTTCAACACCAGCACAGCTCGAATGCGCTTACGTTCCTGGGGGCTCAGATGATTGAGATACCAGGCAAGCCCGCTTTGTGCACCCTCGCTTCCTGACAACGCAATGAACACAACGTTGCTTCGATGAACCACCGAGTTCATCGACTCCACCAGCAAGGGCAACATCACCGTGTCGTGCCACGATTCATCGGCATCTTGCTGGTGATAGCCCATGCCGGCGCCAATTACGATCGTGTCCGCTTTGTCCTCATCCTGAGAGCTGGGCAGAATGCAGACCAGGTTCGGCAAAGCTTGACCGGGGATTGGTTGCGCGCTAAGTTTCTTCGAATCGCATCCTGCCCTCAAGAACAAGGCATGCAGGGTACGCAGTCGAGCCTTTGAATCAGCTGGAGATAGCAGCAGATATCGTTGAATTGCCGTGCGGTCGATCCGGAGATAGGTGATCGATTTCGAAAAACCGTAAGACGTGACGAGGACGGAGAATATCAATTCGAAGCTGAACAGATATACCAGCCTCTGAACTGCTACAGGCACGCACCGGCTCTCACTGTTCATAAAGTCACATTATGACCGCCCGTGTCACGGGATGGCAGGCAAATCCAGAATAACCCTTCGTAACCAGCCGGGTGACCGAAAGTCACCAAGCCCACGCGAACAACTTATTCCCAAATTTGGTGTTCTCTCCTTGTAATGTAGTAGTCTTAAGCAAGGGCTTCCCGCAACATGGGTTTCGGAATCATGCAAAAAAAGACTCTATGGCGCACTCTGGCAGTGCTGGTTTGCGCGCTCGTCTTCTTTTTTGCGTTGCACGCTAAAACGTCCATGTACAGCGGCTCCGGAGTGAACGTGACTCCGTCTACCTCCTCCAAGCTATGGCTTGGAGGCCAGAAAATCGAGACTCAGTCGCTTCAATCTGATGTCAGCCTCCTCTTCTGGATAGCCGCTCTATATTTATTCATTCTCTTCATACAGCGCGAACGTTTGGAGAGCAGTGTGTGCCTAAGCCCTGCCCACAGTGATCTACGGTTGCGCTACCTGCATCGATTTTTACGTCCCCCGCCTGTTCAGCAGTAGTACTTTTCCGGCCATTTTTCATTCTCTAATCGCATCATCTTTCGGCCCCGTTCTGTCTGATGAACTCATTTTCACGGGATCCGATTATCGGCGCAATGTTCCGCAACTGAAACGAGGCGTTCATGGACGTTCAAGGCCGGGACAGGTCTCCTGTGTTCGAGGACCTTATGCAAATTCACCGTTCCCGCAAACTTATGATTGCAGCAGCCCTGATGTTGTGCCTGCTTTTCGCGGTAGCGGTCGCATGGCACGCACATCCAGGCTCATCCGCCGCGGCAGGGCTAACCCACCCCGACCTCGAACACGTGCCCTATGTCGCAATTGCGCCCGCAAAGCGTGAGACGATTGCAAATTCGCTCGACATCGCAGGCCAGTTCAGCCCCTACCAGAACGTTGACCTGCATGCCAAGGTTGCGGGATACATTCGCACCATCAATGTCGATATTGGCGATCATGTTCACAAGGGACAGGTTTTAGCTGTATTGGAGATCCCTGAACTTGTGGCCGAGGTCGACGAGGCGCAGGCGTCCGTTCACCACGCCGAAGAAGAGATTCAGCGGGCGCATAGCGACGTATCCCGCGCAGAGGCCGACAATGTGGCACTGCACTCGAATGCCGACCGTCTGATCAACACGGCGAAGGCGCGTCCGGGCTTGATTGCGCAACAAGAACTCGATGATGCAACCGCCAAGGATCGAGCTTCGCAGGCGCAGGTCGACGCTGCAAAGTCGGAGCTGGCAGCGGCAAAGCAGCAGCTTGCGGTAGCACAGGCGAACCAGCAGCACTACTCTGCGCTGAGCGACTACGCCAAAATCACAGCGCCGTATGACGGCGTTGTCACCTGGCGTTTTTCGGATACCGGCTCTCTCGTGCAAGCGGGAACGTCTACCAACAGCGGTCTTCCCGTGGTCACGCTGGCGCAAATCGACGTGTTGCGCTTGCGCATTCCGGTACCGGAATCGCTGGCATCGAAAGTTCGAATCGGCGATACAGCTGACGTACGCGTACAAGCAACCGGCGAACATTTCACCGGCAAAGTGACTCGCTTTACCGACTCTCTCGATCCCTCCACGCGAACGATGCAGGTCGAGATTGACGTGCCGAATCCTCACTACCGGCTGCAGCCTGGGATGTATGCGGAAGTACAGCTGAACGCCAACAGCATCCCGAACGCGCTGACGGTTCCAATCGAAGCGGTGAAGCGCAGCGACAATGGCGCCAGTGTGCTGGTAGTGGACGATCAGAACCGGGTCGAGGCCCGCCAGGTGCAACTCGGCGTCGAAAGCTCAAACAGCGTTGAGATCCTCGGAGGATTAAAACAAGGCGAGAAAGTCATCGTCGGTAACCTGGGCAGCTATCAACCAGGCGAACGGGTCAAACCGAAAGAAGCAGTGTTCACCGCCCCCGATGGCGCCGGAAAGGCGGAGTAGCCGCTCAGGCGAATCGTTATGTCTAGTTTTGCAATTAAATATCCCTTCTTCATTTTGATGCTATGTCTGGCGATCGTCGTTGTCGGAGTGACGACAGTCGCGCGCATGCCAGTCGACTTATTTCCGCCGATACAGATTCCGGTCGTTGTCGTCGCTACGTTTTATAGCGGCATGCCTCCGCAGCAGATCGAGGCCGATATCACCGATACGTTCGAGCGTTTCTTTACTCTCGGAAGCAACATCGATCACATTGAATCGCGCTCGCTTACAGGCGTGAGCCTCATCAAGGTCTACTTCCAGCCGGGAACCGATCCGGACGCGGCGGTCAGCGAAATTGCCAATCTCGCCATGGCCGACTTGCGAAGATTGCCACAAGGCACGCTACCGCCCGTAGTGTTGAAATTTGACGCGTCGAGCCTTCCAGTTTGTCTAGTCACGTTGAAAGGACAGGGACTCAACGAGACGCAGCTCCATGACGAGGGGCAGTTCACGGTTCGTAACCAGATTGCAAATGTCCCCGGTGCATCCGTTCCGCAGCCCTTCGGTGGAAAGTACCGGCAGATCCAGTTTTACATCGACCCTGTAAAGCTTGAGGCGGCGCAACTCAGCCCAATGGACGTGGTGCGCACGGTAAACGATGCGAACAAGATTCTTCCAGCGGGCGACGTTCGCATCGGTCCGCGTGACTACAATATCTACAGCAATAGCCAACTGCCCAATGTCGCCGAGATGAACGATGTCCCTCTGAAGGCCATCGGCAATAATGTGTTGCGCTTCGGTGACATCGGCCATGCCGAAGACTCTTCCGCCATTCAGTACAACATCGTTCGCGTGGACGGACAGAAATCCGTCTATCTACCGATTCTGAAACAGGGCGGCAACAGCAACACAATACAGATTGTGGACGGCGTGCGCGATCGAGTTCAGCACCTGCTCGATGTGCCCAAGACTCTGGTTGCGAGCGTTGTCTTCGATCAGTCGCAATACGTGAAGACAGCTGTGGCGAACGTATTGCGCGAGGGTGGCATTGGCCTGGTACTCACGGCGCTGATGATTCTTGTCTTTCTGGGATCCTTACGCGGGACTATTTCCGTACTGCTCTCGATCCCGATCTCGTGCCTCGCGGCATTCCTCCTCCTGAATGCAACCGGCAGCACTATCAACACCATGGTGCTTGGCGGACTTGCGCTGGTGCTCTCGCGTCTGATCGATAACTCCGTGGTGGTTCTGGAGAACATTTTTCGGCACATCGAAGAGGGCGAAGACGCAGTAACCGCAGCGGAACGCGGAGGTCAGGAAGTTCAGCTTGCAGTGCTGGCTGCTACGTTCACCACGGCAATCGTGTTTTTCCCGGTGGTGTTTTTGTACGGCGTCAGCCGCTATCTGTTCATCGCGTTGGCGCTCGGCGTCGTACTTGCCCTGGCCGCTTCCTACCTCGTTGCCATGACGGTGGTGCCGCTGTTCTGTGCGCGCTTTCTGAAGACAGCCCACGGTGAAGGCGGTCATCACACGAAATCACTTTTTGGAAGATTCGTTGCGGCCTTCAATCACAAGTACGACCAACTTCTGATGCATTACGATCGCACCGTTGACAAGGCGCTTGATCGGCCCGGCATGACGATCCTGGTCATCATGGGCAGCTTCGTTGTCAGCCTGGCTCTGTATCCGTTGCTCGGCCTGGCATTCTTCCCGCGCACGGATCCGGGACAGTTCGTCATTAATATCAAAGCTCCAACCGGCTCGCGTCTTGAAATGACAAACCAATATGTCGGGCGGATCGAAAACGACATTCGGGACGTGATTCCCAGCGATGATCTGCAGATGATCGTTTCTAATATCGGGCTCACTCCCGATCTGTCTTCGATCTACACCAGCAATTCCGGACAACACACCGCGTTCGTACAAGTCAGCCTGAAGTCCGAGCACAAGCTGAGCACCTTCGCCTACATGGATCGTGTGCGGCAGAAACTCGCATCCGATCTTCCTGAAGTTTCAACCTACTTTCAGACCGGTGGACTTGTCGATTCGGTGGTGAACCAGGGCATGCCCGCGCCCATCGATATTCAGGTCACCGGAAACGATCAGCACTCTGCTTACGAGGTTGCCACTCAAGTGGCAACCAAGCTCCGCTCCATGCCAGACGTAAGCGACGTGCTGATCCCGCAGGATCTCGACTATCCCGGGCTGCAGCTGGATGTGAAACGCGAGATGGCCGCGCGGCTCGGCCTTACCGCCAGTGACGTGGTGAACAATGTCGTAACCGCGTTGACTTCAAATGGAATGATCGCTCCCAGCTACTGGGTCGATCCTCATAGTGGCAATAACTATTTCCTGACGGTGCAATATGGCAATCATCAGCTCAACTCCATGAGCATGGAAGACTTCAAACAGATTCCCTTGCATGCTCCCAACAACGCGAACCCTACGATGTTGGAAAATGTGGCCGACATTAAGATGATCAACACTCCCACCGAAGTCGATCACTATCAGCTCTTCCGCGTGATCGACGTTTACGTCTCGCCAAAGGGCGAGGATCTGGGCGCATTGGGCAGCAAGGTCGACAACATCATCAAGCAAACCAAACTTCCGCCAAATGTGCGCATCGAGCTTCGCGGTTCGGTGGTGTCAATGCGGCAATCGTTCAAAAGCTTCGGCATCGGACTGTTGCTGGCCATCGTGCTGGTCTACCTGATCCTGATGGCGCAATTTGCATCGTTCATCGATCCCTTCATCATCCTTCTTGCGATTCCGTCTGGCATAACCGGGGTGATCGTTTTCCTGCTGATGACACATACGACCTTGAACGTAATGTCGCTCATGGGACTAGTGATGATGACTGGAATTGTCGTATCCAACAGTATTTTGATTGTGGACGTCACCCGTCATTACCGCCGTGGAGGTATGCCAATTCGTGCAGCGGTGGCATTGGCTTGCCGCGTGCGTTTGCGCCCAATCCTCATGACTTCGCTTGCCACGATTCTCGGCCTGATTCCCATGGCGATGGCACTGGAGGCGGGTAGCGAACAATATGCGCCGCTGGCGCGAGCGATCATCGGCGGTTTGACAGTTTCAGTGATTCTCACTGTATTCGTCGTACCCGCCGCATACCTCCTGATCCATCGGCGAGAAGAGACACCGTCCGGAGAGGTGCAAGCTTGAAACGTAGGATTCTCAGACTCATCGTCGCCGGAGTGCTGATCTGTGGTCCTGCTATCGCACAGACGCAAGGCACTCCGACCGCGCCTGTGGCTGCGCCAACCAATCAGGGACAACCACAGCAGCCCGCCGCGCCGACGCCACCTGCAGGACAGCAACTGCCGCAATTGCCCGCTCCAGTCGCCGCACGACGGCTGACGCTACAGGATGCCGAAGCTCTGGCGCTGAAAAACAATCCGCAGATTTCTGTGTACCGATTGCTCGCGCTAGCTTCGGCGCAAGTCACTCGCGAACAGAAAGCGGCATACTATCCAAACATTTATGGCAGTTTGACTGGCGTTGCCGGGAACGAGGGTAGCCGCATTGCCGCCGGAAACTTGAACAACCCGATCATCTATCAGAGGGCTGCCGGCGGACTCACGCTCTCACAATTGATCACCGATTTCGGACGTACGAATAATCTCGTCGCAGCATCCGCCCTCCACTCCAAGGCAGCGGACATGAATTCCATTGCGACTGCCGACCAAATCAAATTGACAGTAGACCAGTCCTTCTATAACGCTTTGCAGTCGTTGGCCGAGCAGCAAGTTGCGGAGCAAACCGTCGCCGCGCGCCAGGCCGTGTCCGATCAGGTGAGCACGCTCTTTCAGAACAAATTGCGTTCGGAACTCGACGTCAGCTTTGCGAATGCAAACCTCGCGCAAGCCAAGCTTCTACTCCTCGACGCGCAAAACAACTATCAGGCAGCGCTGTCGCAGTTGTCGCAGGTTCTCGGATTCCCTACCCAGCAGCGCTTTGAACTGATCGAGACCGAGACTACATTGACTGCGCCATCGGATTCCGTAAATCAACTCGTAGACCAGGCATTTGGGAATCGTCCAGAAATCGCCGCACAAGATTACGAATTTCGTGCCGCCCAGCATTTCCAAAAAGCCGAGCGTGACCTTCTGCTCCCCAGCGTCGAGGCACTAGGAGTTGTTGGCAAAGCGCCCTTTACTACCGACATCAACGGCGTTAATCCTTTCACTAGCTGGTATGGCGCAGCCGGTGTGAACATCAACATTCCGATCTTCAACGGGTTCCTCTACCCGGCTCGATCGAAAGAGGCCGCACTGCGCGCTCAGGCATCACAAGAACAGTTGCTGGATCTGAAAAATCACATTGCCAACGATGTGCGCACCAGTTGGTTGAATGCGATCACAGCTTTCAACCGGATCAGCGTAAGTCAGCAGTTCGTAGACCAGACCGATCTTGCACTCGAGCTTTCGCAGGAGCGCTATAAACTCGGCTTAAGTTCTATTGTCGAGTTGAGCCAGGCACAGCTGCAGCAAACAGAAGCGCAAATTCAATTCGCGGCAGCGAAGTACCAATACCGCATCGCACAATCTGTACTGCGATTCGAGGTTGCAGCACCATAACCAAAAGGCGAGATAGACATTCTTGCGAAGCGTCGAATGCGCGGGCCGATCCGAGACTTGTCGTTTCGAATCCTTTCGGTATACGCTCTGGCACTCAGACCTCTGATTGCAGCGGAGACATCTGCTGAGTGGCAAATGAATGAAATGACCGCCAATAACGACTCCGAACGGTTCCGGACCGGCGCAGCGAAGTACGCCGCCTATCTCGAGACGCCGGAAGGTCGATTGCGCCTTGACCTCGCCTTTGCCAACTTGCAGGACTCTCTCCCGCCGAACGCACGGTCTTTGTACGCTCTAGATATCGGGGGCGGTACCGGGGCGATCGCGATGCGGCTGGCGCGACTTGGAATTCACGTTACGCTGCTCGATTCCTCTGCGGAGATGCTGAATATTGCTGAGGATGGTGCAAGGGAATCTGGGCTGTCCAAGCAAATCGTGTTGAAACACGGCGAAGCCGCCCAGCTCGCAAAATCGTTTGAGGCAAGTTCGTTTGACGTAATTATTTGCCACAATATATTGGAGTTCGTTGAGTGTCCGACCTCCGTGTTGGGCGACGCCGCTCGCGCCTTGCGAGGTCCGTCTGGCATCATCTCAATATTGGTGCGCAATCAGGCAGGGGACGTGCTGAAAGCTGCGATAAGAGATGGAGACCTGGCCGCGGCCGAGCATAATCTCACCGCTGAATGGGGCGTTGAGTCTCTATACGGAGGCAGAGTGCGACTCTTCAGGCCAGATAGCCTGCAGGCCGTGCTGAAAGAGGCGAAGCTCGCAATGATCGCAACGCGAGGTGTACGAAGCATCGCGGATTACTTGCCGCCAGCGCTTTCTCGCAGCGCTGAATATGAGCGGATTTTCGAGCTGGAGCGCAAGCTGGGATGCCGTCCAGAGTTTGCCGCCGTCGCCCGCTACACGCAGTGCATAGCTCATCGCGCATGTACATCGAGTGAGGACGGTGCATGAACAACGTCACAGCCCAGTCTTCTTCGTCCGGCCCTCGTGAGGCAACTCATGCCGGTATATCGCTCGGGCTCGGGCTCACCAACGAATGTAATCTGGCTTGTTCATTCTGCTACCGCGATCCAGCTCGGACGGATCGTCTTTCTCTGGATCAAGTGAAGGCAGTCATGGAACGCCTGTCGATACGGTCGGTGAATCTCGGCACCGGTGAGAACGGCATGCATCCCGACTTCAAGGCGATACTGGCCTACCTGCGAACGAAACCGGTAAAGCTCACCATTACTTCCAACGCTCACAGTGTTGCGGTTCTCGAAGATGATGAGTTACGAGCGTTTCACGACATTGAGTTCTCTCTCGATTACGCCACCGAAGCTGAACAGGACGAACAGCGCGGCCGTGGCAATTGGGAACTAATTCACCGGCAGGCAGAACGGTGTCTCAGGCTGCATATTCCTGTAACCATCATCGCGGTAATGATGAAGTCGAACTACTTGCGTTTGGCAGATGTGGCGACAGTCGCGAGACGATTCGATGCTCCGTTGCGAGTGAATGTCTACCAGGCCGTCCGATCGGACATATATGCATTGTCCTTCGAACAGTACTGGGACGGATTCCGGAGCCTCTTCTCGGAAACGGACGTGGTCGCCATCGGCGAACCATTGGTGCGTGCCATGGCCGGACTTCCGCCGCTCCCTGGGGGATGCGGCGTCAGCACGGTGCGAGTTACGCCGCGTGCGACTACACAGCCTTGCGTCTATTGGCCAGGAGCGGGTGAACCTCTATCGGATCTGATCGCGCAAGGTCAGGAAATTCTGAACTCTGCACCCTTCGAGCAAGCCCGTACACTTCCAGAAGCGTGCCGGCCCTGCGAGTTCCGAGACGCATGTCACGGAGGATGTGCCGGGCGCCGACGTCTGCAGGGAGCGCTCGCGCAGCCGGATTTTTATTGCCCCATCATTCGAGGCGAACATCCACGGCTCGAGATTCGCATGGCCGCAAATCGCGATCTGCCCAAAGTCGGTAGCTCCTGCACTACCGTCGTGATTGCCCGAGACTAATCCGTTAAGCGCTATAGATAGGCCGTTATAGCTCGCCCGTTTCCTTATTGCGCGGGTTGTGCGGGTATCCATTTGTCGGATCCCGTTAGCATGACCGCCACATTCGAGAAATAAAGATGCAGCTGGGCGCCATCGGCAGTACCACGGTGCTCGGTTGAGATCAACAGGGGCCCTGCTTTCTTGTAGCCTGCCCACGTTGCAATGACAACGCTCGGCTTCTTGGGCCCGCCGCGACGATAAACAAACTGCTCGACTCGCTTGTCTTTGCCGACATAGAGCTCCCACGTGTCGCCGGGAGTATCGCCACCGGCCTCCACAGGATATTTCACAGTCACTCGCCTGGCCGAACCGCTGCCCAGCGGTAGTTTTTGCATACCATCATCCGTGACGGTTGCACTGCTGTCCCAGGCAACGTGAAGGGGGAAAATCAGCCAATACTGATCGTTAATGAAACCCGGTTCAACTTCGCTTTTCACGTTGGCAGGTTGGCTGTTGATCTGAGATTCAACGTAGGTCACCTTTACCGACTTGCCGTCTTTATCTTTTCCCTCGAACGAAACTTGACCAGTCTTGGGGTGCCACTCCCACGAACGAGAGATGTTCACTCCGGGGAACTGTGCGTTCCACGTGTAGCGGATGGCTTCGATTTTGTCCCACGAATCGAGGCCATAGGTTTTGGCAATTTGTTCGGCAATAGGTGAGCGCGTCTGCGCCATGGAAATTCCGACCAGGACCAGTACCCCAACAACCACGAGACGGAACATTGAACGGCCCAACTTTGTCATGGGGTTCTCCTCCGTAATAGAAGTGTGTGTTGGATGACCCGGAAACGCGTCGGGATACACCAAATCATGCTGCCGACTTCGCTACGCCCGAAGAATCGACGAACTTTGCAACTGCAAGCGCTGGTTCACTCCGCTACCTCGAAGATGACTTCTAGTTCGACTGGCGTGCCGAGCGGGAGGCTCGCAACACCGTAGACCAATCGACAAGGATTTCTCTCTTTCCCGAAGACGCTTTGCAGCAGTTCGGACGCGCCGTCGGCGACTTTCGGCTGATCGCGAACATCTCCGACCGTAGCGATGGACACGCCAAGCCGGACAATGCGCGTCACTCGATCGAGCGATCCGAGATACTGGCGTGCCACGGCTAGAGCGTTACGAGCAGCGAGTTCGGCCGCCTCGCGCGCCACCTGTACGTCTAGCTCTGCCCCCAAGCGCCCAACAAACTTCGCGCTGCGGCCTTCCGTCGGCAGCATTCCCGTTAGAAAGAGCAGATTCCCTGTCTGCACAGCCTCCGCATAGGTGCCGAACGGTTCCGGTGGCGAGGGAAGGTTGATGCCGAGTTCTTTCAACCGCTGCTCTGCGCTCGCAACTTGAGAGTCGCCTGTGCCTGCTACTCGGGATTCGCCGTTCATTTCTGTTTCTCCGGATGGAGCGATCAAATCAAAATGCACGGCCAGGGCAGTTACCCTGGCCGATGCGATGTTAGATGAAGGTGAATCAAATTGGGCAAGAAACTAGGCAGCCGCTTCTGCTCCCCGAGCGACGACCTTCAGCAGATTCTGTGCCGTGATTGTCGATGACGCGGGATTCTGTCCCGTGATAAGGCGGCCATCCACGATGGAAAAAGGCTGCCAGTTGCGGACCTTTTCAAAAATAGCTCCAAGGCGCATCAGTTCATCCTCGACAAGAAACGGCACAACCTTGGTGAGCTTCATTTCTTCTTCCTCGCCATTCGTAAAGCCACTCACATGCTTCCCCTTTACCAGAGGCTCGCCCTGGTATTTGACATGACGAAGCACACCAGGCGAATGGCAGACCAACGCTATCGGCTTGCCGGAGTTGTAGAAAGACTCAAGCAGGGCGATAGAAACGGGGTCTTCGGCGAGATCCCACATAGGGCCGTGTCCGCCCGGATAGAAGACGGTGTCAAAATCTTGCGCTTTTACGTCCGCCAACCGGCGGGTTTTAGCAAACGCTTTTTGCGCTGTCTCATCCTTTTTGAATCGCACCTGGGCCGGCGTTTGATTTTCGGCAAGATCGCTTTTCGGATCGATAGGCGGCTGGCCCCCCTTCGGTGACGCCAGCGTGAGTTCAACACCGGCGTCTCTGAAAACGAAGTAGGGAGCCGCACCCTCTTCCAACCAGAAACCGGTTTTGAGGCCCGTGTTGCCGAGTTGATCATGCGACGTGAGCACCATCAAAATTTTCACTTTCGTCTCCTGTTCTTCGCCAAGTTATCTGCGAGTCAATTGTTTGAAGGCATCAGGCCTTCGGCGGGTTACCACTTGCCGACATGCGCGCCGCCGTCTACGTGCAGCACCTCTCCGGTCACCTGACGAGCATTAGTCAGATAAACGATCGCGTCGACGATGTCCTTCACTTCGGCGATCTGGCCCATAGGCTGTTGCATCTTGAGTAAGTTTTGGGGGGCATCCTTCTGCATGGGTGTCTCGACAACGCCCGGCGCAACGGCGTTCACGCGTATCCCATCTTTCGCGTATTCCATTGCCAGGCTACGGGTGACCGCTTCCAGTCCGCCTTTCGTCATCATGGGAATCGCGGAATTTACTCCGGCGATCGGATGATTCACCTGCGCCGCTGAGATGTTGACGATGCTTCCGCCGCTTTTCTGCGCCAGCATCTGCTTGATCGCGAGCTGGGTAACGAAAACAAACCCTTCGATATTGACTGAAATAAGAGACCGAAGATCGTCGCGCGTGTAGTCCGTGAAATGCTTCGAGAAATATATGCCGGCGTTGTTGACCAGCGCATCGACACGCCCAAATTCGGATAATGCAGTCTCCACGATCTTCGCGGCCGTAATCGGGTCGCCGATATCCCCATCGACCAGTGCAAGATTCGGGGAAGTCGGGAATGGGCTTGATTTGGTGATCGTTCGGGAATTCGCCACAACGCTGTAGCCAAGCTTCAAGAATGCTTCCACGACTCCCGCGCCGATCCCTTGTGAAGCTCCGGTAACGATGCCAGTCTTCTGCATATTTGCATCTCTCGTCTTCGATTCAGCCGGTCCTATTGAATTCAATGGATGTCAGCAGCACGCAGTGGGTTCGCCGAGGCAGAAAACGCCGGCAGAAAGATGCTGGTGCGGATTTCGTCATGGCCACTATCGCGACCTGTTCATCCTCGGAATTCGCGTCTGCATCTGATCGCACTCGTGACGTTGCATCCAGGTGTTTGCGATGGGTATTACGTTCAGATTTGATCGTCAAAAAAGCCTCTTGCTAACCGAGGCGGAAGGGGACGTAACCTACGCGGACGTTTACTCCCATCTGATCGATGAACGCAAGGCTTGCGGCCTCAGTCGGCCAGAGATCATAGACGCACGCGCCGCCACTCCTTCCATTACTGCTGGAGAGGTACGATCGCTCGTGTGGCTGCTCCACAGTTTAGGTGAGACGAATTCACTGGGTCCGACTGCTTTCGTCGTCGCAACGCCGGTCGCTTATGGGCTGATCAGGATGGCCGGAATGTGGTGTGGGAATATGTGCACCATCGCACCATTCTGGACACCAGAAGAAGCTGAAGCTTGGATCGCCGACGGAGCGCGCTCTGATCTCCCCACTCCATAGCCTCAGTGTTTCAAACTGCCGCTCTACAGCCAGCCCCCGAGCGGCTAGTCGCTGGAGCGTTGTACTGCTGCCAATCGCGGCATCCGGCGCAAAGTGATCATTGCGACAGCGATTGCTACGCATCCGTATTCCAGCAGCATTACCCAACCAGGTAGCGCCCCCCACGGACGTCCGAGCATTCGCCAGTGCCACATTACGTAAGTGGGATAAATGCTTACCGTCCAAATGATGATCGGCACAGTCCAGGCTGATGTTAGAAATGGCAAGAGAGATAGCAGGTACCAGGGGAATACGACAGGCGCGCACAAGAGCGTTGCTGCCATCGGCCACGCAAAGACGTCCGGCGAGAACTCGGGCGCCACGCGTCTCACCCAGATTGCAGTCACGAATCCAACAAGCACTGCCAGCAGAGCCAGGAACTGCGGCGGTGCGAAGCGATTGAGTATCGCAAACACCGGACCGTTAAAACGGAAACTGTGCACATACGTACCAAGCGAGCCGATCGGAATTCGACCATGATTAAGAAATGGCACGTACAGCAGTCCGACGACGGCTGCCGCCAGCGCCGCGTCGCGAATTCGAACTCGCTTCCAATAGAGGGGCACCAATACGATCGGTAACAATTTCACAGATATTGCCAGCCCGAGAGCGACTGCCGCGGTCGCTCGCCAACGCCTCCCTAGCGCGGCGGCCGATACCACCAACAATAGCGCGCCAACAATATCAATGTGACCGCTTCCCGCCACCTCAATGGCTAGCAACGGGTTCCAGGCGAATGCCAGGACCAGGTGTGCTCGCTGCCCACTAGTGCGCAAGACATCGAGCAATAGGAATACGATCAGCACATCGCAAAGCACAAATGCGACTTTCAGTGCGAACGCAGATTCGTGAATGGCAGTTACAGCACGAAAGAAAACTTGCGCAGCTGGTGGATACGGGCTGGGCAGGTCCGGATTGTTCAAGTCGCGGGTTTCCGGGGTATGCAGCGCCTTAACGGCAGGATCGCTGGGAACGACAAGATAGGGATTGTGGCCAAGCCGTTGCAGTCGGCCGTCCCAGACATATCGATGAATATCATCATCGGCACCCGAGGGCACCCGAAGAAATGCAATGTGCCACACCGCGGCCAGGACTAGCCCAACGACGACAACGCGCCGGGAAAACAGCGGCGTCGCGAACAACTCACGGATCGCCAGGAGGTACGCGACTCCCGCAATCGTCAAAGAGGCCATGAAGTACGGGCCGCCCCGATCGCCGAAGTTGCGTGAGCAGATCGTGAGCGCGACGCACAACACAGCGCCGAGGACGTACACTCTCCACTCACGGGTGACCTTCACGGTTTACTCGTGCCCGTTCGTGATTGTTCCGCACGCTCCCACTCTCTAATCCAAGCCGCCGTGCGAGGAGCCCTTGCCGGAGTCAGACGCAACTCCGCCGCCAGGCGCGTTAAGTCGCCGGCTACATCAATGTCGTAAAAAGAATCGGCGAAACCTACGGACAGCTTAAGAGTTCGTGCGCTCGACAGGAGTCTCTCCAGGGCGCTGCTGGTGCCCATTCCGTCATTTGCGAAAAGCGCAGGGTGAGAAGCCTTTGCCCCGACCAGATAGTAGCCTCCGTCATGCGTTGGTCCCACGACCACATCGTGTGCGGCCAGTGTCTTGAACGCTTCCTCGAGAACGGAACGCGGCAAGTGCGGGCTGTCGCTGTTGAAGGCAATGATGCGTCTTCGCTGGACTCCCGCAAAGCGCGCGAACACTGAGGTTAGGCCTGCGGCAAGGCCTTCACCTTCCTGGGCGACTACGCTCACTTGATTGCCTGCCAATTGCGCCAGTTCGTTTACATCGGCGTCTGGGCACATGATGGCCACTTCCACATCGCCCAATGACCGTGCCAGTTCCAACGTGTCGTCCAAAAGACAGCAATAGAAAGCAGTGATAGCCGCGGGAGAAAGGCTGGGCGCCAGACGGGTCTTGACCGCGCCTGGCCTTGGTGCTTTCGCCATGATTACCAGCACGCGATCGCTACGTGACGAATGCACTATCGCTTCCGTTGCAGATTTCATAACAGTTCGACACGGGTCTAAGCAGGCCGCGGTGTCCCGGCTCTTCGGTGCCGGAAATAATAGCGCACTATCAAACTGAGAATGAACCAACCGGCGCCGACCGTTCCTTTCACGGTACCGCTGATCTTCGATTTTCCGATGCGCGGGTAGTAACTCACTGGAACTTCAACCACGCGGAATCCAGCCATGGCGCCTTTGAGAATCATTTCTACCGCCCAGCCATAGGTGGTTTCTTCCAGCGCAAGCGCGCACAGTACATCGGCTCGACCGGCGCGAAACGGGCCGAGATCGGTGATTTTTAGTCCATAGATGAGCCTGATCAGGCTGGCTGCGAGACGATTACCGAACGCCTGATGCCAAGGCAACGCTCTCGCAGAACGCCGCCCATGCAGGCGAGAACCGAGCGTGATGTCAGCTCGCCCCTCGGCGATTGGTGCCAACAGAATCGGCAGTTCAGCAGGCCGATCGCTGTAGTCGCCGTCCAGGAACACAACCACATCAGGGGAATTTGCCGCGGCTAGACCCGTGAGGCATGCTCGCCCGTAGCCACGGCGCGGCTCCCGAACGACGCGGGCGCCCATTCTTGCGGCGATCTCGGGGGTACCGTCAGTCGAGTTGCTGTCGACGACGATGACCTCGGTCACGAGATCGGACGGAAGATCCGCTAAGACGCGCTGAATCGCCTGCGCTTCATTATGAGTGGGAATGATGACGGACACTCGCACGTAGATCGCTCATCACCACCACGGGGACGAGGGGCGGCGCCGTGCCAGCACCGCATCCATGCCCCATCTCCGGCCTGCGCGTCCCACTGCGAGCCCGAGCGATGCGAGCACCGGAACCAGCAGTTCCCAAATCCATGAAGTGCCCCACTCCGAGACCCAAAGGCTGCCGAGATATAAGAACGCGACAAATGCAGCGGGTCGGGTAAGCAGACCGATGATGAGCAGGATCCCGAGCGAGATCTCGGTCATCGCCTGAAGAGGAGCCGCCATCGCGGCGTGGCTTGCGGCTAGAGCCATCACCGCTTTCCACGCAGCCGGCGAGTGACTATGCTCGATGTAGTATTTGATCAGTCCTGCGTAGCCGCCCGGCGTATAAAGGCCCTTCCCCAAATTCTCGAAAAACACCCACACGAGCATCGCGCCAATCGTTACTCGCACGATTGCCAGACCGTTCGCGCCTTGCGCCGAGTGGGCCACTGAGTCGCTTCGCACCGAAGTTGCGTTCGTCGTCATCAGGAACCTCGTGCAGTGGATGCTATAGCAGCTTGGAGAGATTCAGCAGGTTGAGATCTATCTCAGCACCAAGCCACTGTCGGAAGCCAGCAGGACAGCGAACTGCAAATAAGCATCCAATTCTTCAAGGCGCAATGAGAAGGACTTGCCAGAAATTCTGGGAGATTTCCGAAGGCACCTTTCGGATGACATAAATCAGAGCATCAGCGAGTGCGCTGGCCTCGAAAACTCAAGGTTGTTGTCCTGCCTTGAGTGAAGCGAGAGCATCGCGGACGCTCCCGGCCTGAGGGCTGTCCGGCTTCTCTCTCAAGAATAGCTGGAACTGGGCAACAGCTGCTTCGGGATGATTTTGCATTGCAAGGACCTTCCCAGCCATGATGTGCACTTCCGCGAATTCTTCGTGATTCGGTAGAACATGAATGCGCTGAACGTCCAGAAGAGCCTTGTCGTATTCCTTGTTCGCGAACTCCGTACCGGCGAGCACGGCCAAAGCGTCAGGCATGGATGGATTCACCGCCATCACTTTCGCCAGCAACGATTCCGACTCTGCATAGTTCTGATCCTGAAGATCCATGCGCGCCAGATTGACATAGGCCGGCAGGTACTTATCGTTAACCTGAATCGACCTCAAGAAGAGTTCTCTTGCCTTGACGCGATGGGAGTCTTTGATCGCAATCACCCCCAGAATGTTAAAGGCGCGCGCATATTGTGGATATGTGGCAATGGCTTTTTCAAAATGTGCAGCAGCCTGCGCCATGTCACCCCTGGAATACGCATCCAGTCCTTTTTCCATCTCCGCGCCGGCTTTCTTCGGAATATTCATTTCACTGACAGAAATGATCGGCGATGCTGGTGATGATCCCGTTGTCTCCTCCCGATTCGCAAGTTTCACATAAACGATTTCTGAGTGCATCTGCTCTAGCGCATTGATCGAGAAATACGAAGTGGTAACCGTCTCAATGCCGATTCCGGACACTCTCAGCCGATAGGTCTTTCCATTGCCTACTTGTAATTGCGCGGGCTCATCTCCAGTCACATGGCTGGTCGCTACCGTCGTCCCTTCGGGGGAAAGCACCTCGACCTGGATTGGCACCTCGATGCTCCGCTCGTCATTAGCGCGAACGCGCACCGACAGATCGCAGTTGTCATTCGACTGTATCTGAGCGACGAGGAATGACGAGAGCGCCAGCAGGACCAAGATGAATTCGACGGACCGAGCCATAATTCCTCCGCTCCTCAGCAGTCACTCAGTGCAAATGTCTTCGCGGTCCCGGTCGGCTGGCCGACAGAGGGGTCGCGACTATAACTCCTGAGCGAGCCAAGAGCAAATGAGATGCAGGCGGGCCACGGATTCCCTTTTGGATTCAGATTCGGTACCAACAAATGTCGCTATCTTATAAGATTGCGCGATATGAATCGCCGCGAATTCCTTGCCATCCTCGCCGCAGGAGCCGCAGGAGCCGGTGTTGCCGGGGCACAGGAGTTGGGGGGAATGGCCTCCCGTGGGGTTAGGCCGCAACCGCGCGGAAAACCTTCAGGTCTCCCATTTCACGCGCGCTTCACCGATGTCGCCGCCCGCGCCGGCCTGCTGGCGCCGGTCATCTTCGGTCCCCCTGATCGTATGGATTACATCCTGGAGTCGATGGGTTGCGGTGTCGCCTTCCTCGACTATGACAACGACGGCTGGCTAGACATATTCCTGCTTTCTGGGACCCGCCACGACGGGCTCGTTAAGGGGGCCACCAACCGGCTCTACAAGAACAATCGCGACGGCACGTTCACTGATGTGACCGCGAAGGCGGGACTTACACGACAAGGCTGGGCATTCGGCATTACCGTCGGCGATTACAACAATGACGGGTTCGAGGATCTCTTCATCACCGGCTGGCCTCAAAACATCCTGTACCGCAACAACGGCGATGGCACCTTCACCGACGTCACAGAGTCAGCGGGTCTGCTGCATCCGGGCAAGCGCTGGGGCACTGGTTGCACGTGGGTGGACTACGACCGCGACGGCCGCCTTGATCTATTCGTCTCCAACTATCTGGTTTTCGACTTCGACAAGATCCCACCCACGGGGAAGGACCCCAACTGTAACTTCAAAGGTGTTCCGGTGAACTGTGGCCCGCGCGGTCTGACTCCCGAGCGCCCCATGCTCTATCACAACAATGGCGACGGAACGTTCACGGACGTCACTGCGCGTTCAGGCATCGGCGCTGTGCCGCCAGCATTCGGCCTGACTGCCGTGGCGGCGGATCTAGACGGTGATGGCTGGCAGGAAATCTATCTGGCCTGCGACTCCACCCCCAGCCTGCTCTTCCACAACCGCGGAGACAATACTTTTGAGGAGCAGGGACTGCAATGGGGCCTGGCCGTGAACGAGGACGGCAACGAACAAGCTGGCATGGGTATCGGCATCGGTGATTTTGACACCGACGGCTCGCTAGATGTACTGAAGACCCATTTCGCTGAAGATACCGCGGCTCTGTATCGGAATAAGGGCCGACTTGGGTTTGAAGATGTCACCTTGAGATCTGGGTTGGGTGTGGAAACCCGATATGTCAGTTGGGGGAGTGGCATCGTCGACTTGGACAACGACGGCTTGCCGGACCTGTTCTGGGTGACTGGAAGCACCTTCCCCGAGGTTGAACAGAAGCATCCGGAGTTTCCACACAAAACGCCGCGGGTGTTATTTCGGAACTTGGGCGGCGGCCGATTCGAAGAGCTTCTGGATGCCGCTGGTCCGGCTATCGCGGAAGCCCACGCCAGCCGTGGTGTGGCTTTTGGCGACTTCGATAACGATGGCGACCTCGATATTCTGATCATGAACATCAACGAACCACCTTCGCTGCTACGCAACGATGTCAGTGGCGCCGGGCACTGGCTGAAAGTGAAGCTGGTGGGAACGCGCTCAAACACCAGCGCCATCGGAGCAGTGGTCACCGTGGTATACGGCGGGCGCCGGCAGGCGCAGGGGGTGCTGGCGTCTTCTGGATATCTTTCTTCCGGGGACCGGCGCTTGCACTTCGGTCTGGGATCAGCTACCACAGCGGACCTTGAAATCGCCTGGCCCAACGGCACGCGCGAAACGGCCAAGAGCGTCGGCGTCGATCAGCTAGTTACTGTGAAAGAGGGCGCAGGAGTAGTCGCGAAGGAGCGATTTCGCCGATGACACGGTTCGTGACAGCCCTCTGTTTGTTGGCAATCGTGCCAGGAATCTGTCTGGCCCAGGATCAGAAAAGTACCGTCGATCCGCATCTTGGGCGGGGCACGCAACTGATGCAAGACCAGCTCTTCGAGGCGGCTGCCAACGAGTTTCAACAAGCCCTCACACGTGATCCGGCGAATCCGCGGGCACGCTTTGAATTGGCCGTCTGCCTCTTATCGCTGGGCCGCAACGAGGAAGCACGCCGCGAGTTCGAGAGGCTTCAGAAGCAGACCGGCGAATCGCGCTACATCGCTTACTACCTGGGAAGGCTCGACCTGTTATCCGACGATTACAAATCGGCCATCCAGCGGCTTGGATCAGTCGCCGAGCACCCACCGTTTCCAGACACCGCCTTCTACTTGGGAACGGCGTATATCTCGTCCGGTGATGTCGCGGCGGGAGTCAATTGGTTGGAACGCGCAGCCAAGCTCTTGCCTCACGACTATCGTGTCCATTACCGGTTGGCTCGCGCGTACTCCAGCGCCGGACGCGAACAGGAGGCGGCTCGCGAGTACAGTCTGTACGCTCAGTACAAGGACGAACACAAGAATACGGAAAAGGACGTCCGCGACTGTACTACCGCCCTCCGAACCCGACCGCTGACTGAAGCGCGCGAGATCTGCCATCGTGTGTTCGACGCTACCAACCCGGAGAAACTCACCCTGCTTGGACAGTTGTTCGGCGATGCAGGCGCATTCGGGGATGCAGTCGAGCCACTGAGTCAGGCTACGCGCCTCGATCCTGGCTCGTTCGAGGCATGGCATAACTTGGGACTCACCTACTTCCGATTACAGCAGTACGCAGAAGCGCGTGCACCGCTGGAGAAGGCTGTGGCCTTGCGCCCTGATTACTACGGTTCAGTGGTGCTCCTTGGTGCGACCCTCTACATGCTGGGTGATAACGACGCCGCACTGCCGGTGCTTGAGCACGCTAACCGTCTGAATCCCGCTGATACTCAGACTGCAGCAGTGCTGGAAAAGCTTCGCGCCGAAAAACAGAAACGATGAGTATCCCAGGCTCGGAACATTGAAGTATCGAGTGTCGTCATCCCGGGCGTTCGCTTTGCCGCGATGACTCTCAAAAAAGACGCAACTCCACAGGGCTTAAAAGAATTGGTTTCTCGATGCTGGACAGAAAGGCACAAGAGGCGAGTAATCGTTTACTGATTTGACAGCCGTGCCATCCGTAGCGCCTCTTACCCGTACTTCTGAGCAACATTCTTGTCTTCGCTCATGCGCCACGAAGAACCTGATGCCGCAACAATAAAAAAGGGCGGCCCGGGAAGCCGCCCCTTTTCTGTTCACAGATTGAACTACCAGCTGAATTTGATCGCCATCTGAACAATTCGGTGGCCAAGCTTGTAGCTTGCGACCCCGAACGTTCTGCCTCCGTTGGCGAGCAGTTGGCCTTGCTGATTAAAGCTGAGATTCAAGGCCGGATCGCTTGAGATGAAGCTAGGATTCGCATGGTTCAGGAAGTTGTACCCCGAGAAGCGGAATTGCAATTTCTTGTTCTCGGAGGCTCCCCAGGTGAAATTCTTAAACAGCGACAGGTCGGTATTGAAAAAGCCCGGGCCAGTCAAAGTTGGGAAAACATAGCTGCCCTGCTGACCAGGTTCGGCAAAACCCTGGAAGCAATTGCCGTTGATGTATTGGTTGATACCCAAGTTTTTCCTTGGATCGCAGATGACCTTGGGCATGAGCAAGACGTCCGGGGTACCAAGCACGTTTTGGCTGCTTGCCTGAATAGGTACGGCCAGCGTCTTACCCTGGAACGTTGTGCCCGCCGGGATATAGGCGGTGTAGTTGAAGTTGGCGTTGCTGCCGCTCGCAGCTTGCAGGTCCGCACCGCTTTGAAACTGGCCAATGCCGGAAACCTGCCAGTTGTTGAATACGCTTTTCACCAGCTTGTTCTCGCTGTTGATATTGGGAACCTGGTAGACGTAAGCGAGGTTGAAAATGTTCGTGCGGTTGTTGGGCAGCGTGCCGTAATTGTTCTTGAGATTGGTCGGATCGCCGAGGTTTCCTCCACCGCCATTCTCTCCGCGAATACCTAGCGCCTTACCAAAAGTGTAGTTAGCCATGTAGGTGAAGCGGCCTGCCTGCTTATTCCACGACACCTGCAAGCTGTTGTAATTCGAGTACATCTCGTGATTGAGGATCTTTAAGGTCCCCCCATAATGCGCGCCGTACGGGCGTGCTGCCAATATCTGAGGGTCCAAAAAGCCGTTGCTATGGCTGCCATCCGGATGGTCGCAAGACGATCCACTACCGTCCGTCAGTGTGGGATTGCAATTTGCCAGCCAGCCTAAGCCTGGCGCATTGAGCAGCGTGCCTACCCCGATGTCATTGATCTGGGAGAAGTTGTTGTTGTAGTTGCTGAGATAGTCTGCCTTATTGCCGACATAAGCAACTTCCAGCACGCTATTCCATGGCAACCGCTCGGCTACAGTTAAGCTGTAACTCTGTACCCTTGGCTGCGCGGAGTCAGTCGGATCCAACGCATACACACTGCTGGGGGCACTAAGCGCTGCCGTTCCCAGCGAGTTAAGGTTCACGCCGTTGAGGGTCGGCGACGAGAACGATCCACGCACAACGTTGTACGCTGGGTTCTGCACGTTCTGTTCATCGTGGTACCGATACATACCGTACCCGCCACGAAGAACGGTTCGGCCGCTTCCGAAAATATCCCACGCAAAGCCGGCGCGCGGATTATAGAAGAAGGCCCTGCTGGGCGTACCCGAGAGTGGCGTTGAAGCGTTTTGACTGTTCCACTCGATACCGGGGAACTGCACTCCATTTACGGTAGCGCCTTGATTAGCCGCGTACTGGCTGGGATACCAGGCGGCAAAGCCATAGCCGGTGGTATCGGTCCAGGGACCGAGGTGAGAGACGCGCATGCCGTACTCCAGGGTCAGGCGATGCGAAAGTTTCCAGGAGTCCTGTCCATAGAACTCCGTCGCCATGTAACGAAAAGCGGGAACGACGTCGTAATTCGTTTCCGAATACTGGGTTGCCTGCCCGATGAGCATGTCCGCATATGCGTTGCCCGAACTGCCCCCGCCCCAACTGCTGAATACAGCCGAGCCGTTGACGGTGTTGTTTCCGGGTTGCGAGTTCCAGGCGCGCTCCCAATAGAAACCAAATTTGCTGGTGTGAGTTCCCCAGACCTTGTAGACATTGTCTGCCACTGAGGGCAGGGTCTTCTTCGCGTAAACCGTTCCGTTGAGTTCAAATCCAGCGTTCAGCATGTTCGAAATGCCGTCGCCCCAACCGGTCATCTGCGGGAAGATGAGCTTGTCCTGGTCTGCGTGGTTGAAGAGCATGTTGTAATTGAGGCCCAGCGATCCACGCTCCACTTTTGTCGGATCCTGAAAACTGTTGGGCAGGTTCAGCCAGGTATAGCTAAACACCACCTCGTTGGTCAGCGTGGGATTGATGATCTTCGTCAAATTCGCAGTTACCACCTCGGAGTGACTAGTTTCGATTATCGGAGTGGGATAGGGAGTCGTCGGCGAAGCCCAACTCTGCGCGTTTCCCGTCCACAGCGTATCGAGACTCTCCTCGGCGGAATCATTCTGCCGGTTGTACGAGACATACAACTTGGTCGAGTCGGTAATGTTGTAGTCGACGCGTCCCCGGATTTGGAACATGTTCGAGTAGCGCGTTTGGGAGTTGATATAGTTCACTCCGCCGTTGGCTGTTGGGTCCACATTCGGCAGTGGATACGTGTTCATCAGCGCCAACCCGTTCGAGCTAATGAGATTCCCGGGAAGAATCCCGTTTACGTATCCGGCACTGTTTGGTAAGCCCGTGATGGAGGAACCGCTTAGGTCGCTTATATAGCAATTATGGTATGGGTGTGCCGGATCGGATAGGTCGGGGCATCCGTTGCCATTAATTGGACTCGATCTCAATTGGTTGAAAATCCCGTTCCGCATCTCTTGGGTCGGAACCACCGCCCGGTAGATGCCATTGTCGACGTTCTGTCTATAAGCCTGTGCGGCGACGAAGAAGAACATCTTGTGGTGTTCCCGGTTGAACTTTGTCCACGGGAAAGCCACTGGGCCGCCAATTTGGGCGCCAGGATACCAATAGCTTGTTTCCGGACGAGGCGCTACCTGTTGGCCGGCGGTGCTGCCGCTGGGAATGAGGCCCGCATTATTGTTAAGCCAGTCGTTGGCATTGAAGATGGAATAGCGATTGTAGAGATAAACTTCGCCATGGTATTGATCGCCACCCGATTTGCCAATCGCGTTGACGACAACCGGTCCCTTTGAAGAGTCGGCGCCGAAGTTCGAGGTCAGCACCTTTACTTCCGATGTCATATCGGCGTTGGTATTCATGGCCTGGCCGCAGTTGCACCCTGGATCAATAATGTGGGCGCCATCCGAGGTGATGTCCATCGACGCAACGCGCAAGCCATTGGGAGAGAAATTCTGTACAGGCCCGTTGCCGGTACGCTCGTCTGAGGCGGTATAGGAGGATTGGTTAAGCACTCCGCCCGTCATCGCCATGCCTGGCATGATCTTGACGAATTCCGCGGCGTTCTGGCCGACTATGGCGACGTTCTGCAGGATCTTCTCGGTGATAAGGTTCGACTTCTCACCCGAATCGATCGGCGTAATCTGGGCCGCGGTAGCTTCGACAGTGATAGTCTCCTTTGCCGCACCCGGCGTCAGTTTGATTCCCGATACATTGCGCTTATCGCTCGCGTTGAGGACTACAGATGTGGTCTCCCACGCAGCAAAGCCAGCCATCTCCACCCTTATCGTGTAGCTCGCAGGCGGAACCGCGGCGAAGGTGAAGTAGCCATCTGAGTTACTGACCGTGCGCCTCAGGTCACCGCTCGATTCGTTCGTCAGGATCACATTCGCCTTGGGGACGACCGCGCCTGACGAGTCAAACACAGTTCCGGTAAGGGTCGCATTGGTCGTTTGCGCATTTCCCGCCAAACTAGCAAACATCAGCATGGCAGTGATTGCCAATATCGAAAGCCTAGCTAAACAGCCTCTATTAACCTGCATAGGTCTGCGCCTCTCCAGTCGGCCTGCGATTTGAGTCCGTCCGATTTCTCGGTAAACGTTTACCCAAGTTCAGTAAACGTTTACCCAAAAACCCGTACGCCTCAAACCGCTCATAGATATCCAAGCGCAATACAACAGGACTAATACAAATCAACAAGGTGTTTCACGGCGGTTTCACGGTGTATACCCCTACATTTTGTACATTCGCACCGCGAAACCTCGCCCGAAAGAGGCGGAGAGGCCTTGAGGATGTGGTTTCCTATACTCGGTATCTACTTCGGGTTGGGTAGCTTGACGAGCTTCGCGATGGCATCCAAAATGCCAATTCGGGACGCTCTAGGGCCAGTTCGGCTGCTCGGCCTTTAGACGATCGTATTCACTCTGTTCGCGCCGCATGTCGTCGATGCGGCCAAGAGCGCGGTAAGCGCTTACCAGGTAGAGTCGGATTTTGGGACTGACCGGATCGAGCCGCTTTGCTTCCAGAAACGCGGCCAGCGCCCCATCGTCATTGCCTTGGGCTCGGAGCGTCTCCGCCAGCACCAACTGCGCCCCCACGGAATCTGGGCTGAGTGCCACTGCCTCGCGAGCCAGTTTTAACGCCTCATCAAGCTTCATTTCGATGATATAGCGCAAGGCCAATTGAACTCGGGCGGGCACACTGTCGGGACTGACGCGTAACTCGTTCAGGAATTCGGGCGCACACTGTTCGGGATGGCGCGCCGCCAGATACGTACCATAAAAATAGTGGACATTGGGAGCGTTCGGATACTTCGAGACAAGCGCGCTGAAATCCGCTTCGGCTCTTTCGGGTGGTTGTGTCGCTAAATCCCAGAACGCTTTACCGGCCATCGTCACCAAGTCGCGCTGGCTCACGGGAACATCGGAGGGCAGGATTGCCATGCGAAGCGAGGTCAGGCCGGTCGCAAACATCATCTCTGGGTTATTTTGGACCTTGAGAGCGACGCGTACGAAAATCTCCTGTGCCAATTCGAAGGCGCCTTGTCTTGTAAGTAGCAATGCCAGGTGGTAGTCCGCCATATCCAGTAAGGGGCCACCTGATTGCCGTACCGACACCAACATATGTGCTTTTTTCAAATGTTGGAATGCAGCGTCGTATTGTTTGGTGCGAAATTCGCAAAGACCGAGGAGAGCCCAACCGGGAGCCGCTGAGGCATCCAGCTTCACCATTCGCGTCAATGCATCCCGGCACTCGGAGTAATGGTCGCTTTCGTACTGGATCATTCCAAGTGCCCACCAGCCTTGGGCCCAATCCGGTCGCAGTTTGACCGCTTTTGCATAGAGTTGTGCAGCTTCTTCCGGACGGTTCGCCTCATAGGCCTTGCTCGCGGTAGTGGAGAGCTCTTCAAATGTCTGCGGTGCTGTCTGTCCTACCGCGCTCGCGAGCAATGCCAGGACCCATATCGCTTGCTTCACTTCAGGCTCCGCCCCAGTTCCTGGTCTTTTGCCTGAATTTGGGCGTCGATCTCTTCCGCGAGTTTCCTTTCCTGACGGCCATCCGCCACACGCCCGACGCGAAAGTAGATTGTGGATAGACTGCGATGCGCCTCAGCGTAATCGGGGGCATCCTTTATTAAGGCTTCCAATAGCGCGGCTGCACGCTTGTCATTTCCCTCAGCTGCACACTGGAGAGCGAATTGATAGCGGGCTCGAATCTCTTTGGGTTGTATCTGAAGAGCCCGTTCGAGCAAGACGTGCGATTCCTTTAGTCGACCTTGTTCACGCAATAGCGTTCCCAAGAAGAAGAGCGCATCAAACGAGTTCGGATCGAGAGCCAAAGCTTTACGGAACGCTATCTCGGCACTTGCCAGGTCTGAGTCAATAAACTCCAGCCTTCCACGTAGGTTGTATGCCTCCGGCAAGTTTGGGTTCAGCGCCAGGGCCTGGTCTATTTCCGCCATTGTCCCTTTGTGGTCATTCGCCTTCATCCGAGTGAATGCCATCAGCATGTGTGCCTCGGCGCTTTCGCCGTTCTGAAGGATCCGCTGGATCATGAGCGCTCCGCGCTGTTCCTTTCCTTGACGTAGTAGCGCGGTGCCGAGCAAATAAGCCGCAGTAAGGTCGTCTGGTGCTGTTTCCACTAGCGGATCGAGTAGCGTGACGACCCGCTCGTCGGCGCCCTCGCGCAGATAACATTCCGATAGCAGCAGGGTCAGACGCTTTCGCTCCGGATCATCAATAGGCAGAACCGCGTAAACAGCCTCGAACTCTTTGACTGCTTGATCGATCTCGCCCATCTTGTAATCAGCGAGCCCCAGATTCAGACGAATTCCATTGTTTGCGGGCTGCGCCGCCAGTGCGAGTTTGTATTCCCGAACGGCTTCGGAGTAGCGTCCTTCGTGAGCTAGCGCTGCACCCAGGTTCGAGCGAACGGCCGCAGCCTCCGGATGAGCCTTCAGATAGGTCCGATATTTGGCGATCGCTTCGGAGTAATGACCGGATTGTTGCAACTCAACCGCTTGTCTCAGCAGTCGTTCAGGGGACTCGACTTGTGCTGCCAGCGACCCCGCCAATAGTATGCCCAACAACGTCCACTGCCACAGCAGCGTTCCAGCTCCGAGGCAGCACCACCCCATGCGCTTCATAGGATCCCGGCTACTCTATCTGAAATGCCACGTTTTCTTCCACACTCGATTTGCCCTGGCTAACCCCGATGCGAATCTGATAGGCCCCCGGAGTGAATTTGTCCGCCGGCAAATTTGCGATATACGGAATTCTTCCATCTTGCTGCACTGGCGGCAGGGGCGCTTCTGCGGCACCTAGATATTGCCCTTCCTTATAAAAGGACATGGTCAACTTGACTGGGTCTTTCGTGGCACGATCCGGATACACCGCAAAATAGAATGGAAGAACATTCCCAGGGCCACCCTTAAGTGTTTCGCTTAGGGTTGGCACTACTTTGCCTCCGGGGAAGTAAAAAGCGTCCAGGATCTGGTTGTCTTTCAAAGTGTCGGTCCTGCGCACCACAACTATGTCGCTCAGCGACAATGTGCTGGAGGGATCCGGAACCTTGACTGTACCTTTCTGTACCCCGATCTTATTGCCGCTGCGGTCCATCACCACCGCTTCCAGCGTATATGTCCCCGGAGTTAATTCAGCTCGAAAAGTTTGAACCAGGTTCCCCGCCTTGTAGGCCTCTATCTTATCGACCGCGACCTGCACTGCGAAGTCTTTGCTGAATTTCGCAACGATCTCGCCATGGGAGTCAGTCAGGACAGCCAGCAACGCCGCATCGACCGCGGCAGTCTTCTGGTCTGGCTGCGGCGCAAAGGTCAGTCCTTTCAATGGAGCTTCGAACGTCACCATGTACTCGACTTTTTGGCCGTGATCGTTGAAGCGCTCTGCGGCGACGCGGAAAGCGACCTCGACAGGAGTTGGCGTGGTGTTCAAAGCATTAAGTAGCGGCATCTCGTACGCAAACAATTGCTGGCCGCCCTTGAGTTGAGGCAAGGCAAAGTATCCGCTGCGGGTGTGCACCACAACATCGGGGCGGTCTACGTGGACAGAGATTTTGCGGAACTTGCCATCGTATACAGCGATATGTGGAACGTAGGTGGCCTCGTAGTACGTCCGCACTTCGTCCATAGCAACTCTGAGCGGCGCCCGATAATCGTTGGTTTCAGAAATGGTGGCACCGCCGGTCTCCTGTGCCAGGTTGCGCAGCCATTCCAAAGGATTCGAGCGGAGAGCGCTTTCTGCATTTTCAGAAGCACGGGCCTGTTCTATAGAGACCTCGCCGACGCCCCCTTTCATCTGCTGATCGCGTATCTGACCGATAGCCCCGCTCAGTTCCTCGCGCCCTGCGCTGCCTTGACTCGTCGTGATAAGCCCCTTCGGATCGACCGTATAGAAGCTGACGTTCGCACGATTCGCGATGCTGATCAGATTGTGGTATTGCTCCTTCACTGTTTCCGATACGAACAACCATGGATTGAAATACAACACCACCTTGCGCCCTGGCAACTGCGACTGCGCCCGAACCAGCGCTGTTAATGCATCCATCGTCGCGTGCACATTGTCTTCGCGGTCCTGGCTGTCGGCCTCCTGAAGCATGTCGTACTGCATCTGCGCCATTTTGAAGTTCACGGCGCTTTGAATCTGCCCCTGGCTCGGGCCGCCTGTTGAGCTGCTTTGCAGCTGTGGCTCCCCGCCGGAAAGGGTCTGTTTCAGCTCAGCCTTAACCTCCGCTGACTGGTTCGTGTATTGGATAAACGACCACATCGACGACTTGTCCAGGCTCTTCAGCAAAGCAGCGTGATCGGCGGTGAAAGGCTGGATGCATTGCAATTTGTGATCAATAGTCAGAACCGAGAAATACAGATTCGGCTCCGGCGACATATCAAGAATGTCCTTCACCGCTTGCCGGAAAAATCTCTTTCCGTCGATATCGAGATTCTCGAAAACAAGTGTGACCAACCTGACTTCTCGCGTGGGATCCAGCGGAACGGGCCCGCTCTCTTCTGATTTGGTGGCGTCAAGAGAGCGAACGGTCTTACCATCCAGCAGTCGAAACGATGTCACCTTTTGTTCCACCCCGTCCTCGGAGATACGGATTTCTTCCGGCCGGAGATCGCGGATTGTTTTCCCTTTCCGGTCGCGGAATACCATATCGAGCACCACCTCTTGCGCCGTCGATCGGATAGTGGAAGCGGGAACCGGATCCGTGTTGTTTGGGTGTGTTTGGCTGTAGGCTGCCAACGCGAATAATCCCAAGAGGAATCCCGCGATAGGGGCTAGTAGTCGCTGCATTCTCGAGCCTCCGTGCTGCTTAGGAAACTTTCTTCATCGAAAGAAGGAAACTGAACTTCATATCACAGCAACGGAGAACTTTTTTGGATTTCACGGTGTATACACCGTGCTTGCGGACGGCTTTGGGAAGCCAACTCTGCCCGAACACCCATTTTTCAGCTGAGAGCTTGATCGCACGGCAACAGCGTCCTGGCCCACGCTTCATGAAGTTTCCGCCCGCCGCGAACAGACTCTAACGTGCCTCGTCGATCACCTCTATCGCCCTTACTTCCGCATAATTCACCTTTGGCAAAAACGAAAGCAGGAGCTTGCCCTGGCCATTCGGATGCAAGTTGTGAAACGTGCGAACTAACGGACGAAAAGCACCCCCAGCAGCTTGAAAAATATCGAAATCCTTGAGCAGTATTTCTCCATTGCATGTGACATCGAAGATTCTGCATCCGGCACCGCGGCAGAGACCGGTTGGAACTGATGGACCAAAAAAGGTCTCCATGAAGTGCAGTTTGACCGTATAGCTCCCTTGCGACACCGGGATTGCGTAGCTGAAATTCCCATACCGCTCGATACTGTAAAGCTCGGGAATCTTCGTGTCTGGCTCCGCATCGGAATAGGAAGTAGTGCGCCCACTGATGAAGTAGTCGTCCGCGTCCCACCTGATTCCGTCGCTATCGACAAAGTTGGATTTGCGTGCCGACAGACGGATGGGCTTCAACTTTCCTTGAGTTCCAGGTGTCAGTTCGATCGCACTTACGAAGGGCCGCTCGCTGGCGGGAACAAACTGCAGGTGTACTTTTCCATCCGCTGCCGGATGCACATCCTTGAATGCACGAATGTCCACCGAAGCCTGGCCCGCATCGGCGATCGGATCGAAACCCATCAGGACTGGGCGCCCGTTCAAGTTGACCTGAAAATGCCGTAGGTTTTGCGCATCCTCACCGGATTCCGGCACTGTTTGGCGAGCAGGGTCTGCAAAGTAGAGCCTGAGCTCATATACACCTGACTTCACAGGAATGTCGTATCGAAACTCATTTTGCGCCTGGGGAGCGGAGGCCTCGGTGGCCGCGCCCTGTCGCAGATTCCCGAAAAGGGAAGGATCCGACACTGGAGGAAACAGTTCCTGTGGACCGGGGCCGGAAACACCCCCGTTATAGAACTGGTCTGAATCCCACCGGCGTCCCCGAATATCGACGTACGAAGTCCCAGTATTTCCCGCAGCGATGCGCACCTCCCCGTCGATAGGGACGACTGCTCCGCGGGCGACTTCAGGCTGGTGTTGACGCACGGCGGCGATCGCCGGTTGAATCGAACTCGACTCCTTGGAGCGAAGCGCGATTGCCGCGAGCCACACAATTCCCAGGCCGAACACCAGGCTCACCATCACAAACAACGCTCTCAGGTAGCTTCCGTGAGATTTTTTTGGACGATCAACGCCTGGTACCGGCGGGTGCGCGATGAGAGTACCGTGATCCACCCGTTCCTCAAAACTCGGGAGATACCGCCCTTTAGGAATAGTGATCAATACCGGTTCGTGACTGCCTTCATTAGAAAAATGGTGCTCCAGCTTGAGCCTAAGCAGCCGGGCTTGAGACCGAACAATATTGTCTTCATTAGGGTTGTACCCGGGCGAGCGCCCGAATACGTGAATGCCGATTTGTTGTTCAGTGGCCGCGGCCGGCTCGTTGTCGAAGGCACAACGGCAAACGTAAAGGAGAAATGCTCGGAGCTTGGGTGATTTCTCGAACGTGCTGCTCGACACTACTCGACGAACCAAATCCTGCCGCGTGTCGGTCGCTCCGGCGGAACAGTCTGCAGGAAGCAATGCCGACGAACCCTCTCTGTTCATGCGGATTTCAACACCAGAAGCCACAGCGCGGTCTCCGAATGTGGATTATCGGACGAACAACATCCTTGTGCACCAAGTCCGTATCGCGAAGGCTAAGGGGGAAGCCCGATGCGGAACGCCCAGCTATGGCCAAGCTTATACGATGAACGGGACTAAAAGGCAATACAGAACTACAAATTCTGGAGGTGGACCAATACGAAACGAACAGCGTGTTGGTCGAAACATGCCAAGGCTTCGGAACCGTTGATCGTCCATCGCGCGTCGTAATTATCAATTACCTGGTGGTAATCTTTGGAAACGCTGCAATGATGTAGTGACAACCCGGTAGCGTGAGTTTTGTTCCGTATGACTGCAACCACAACGGGAATTCAGGCAGTTCCAATGAAGTCTAGAAACCGAGAAATCTTTGGCATTCTTGTTCTCGCGCTGTCGGGAACCATGTCCTTGAGCGCTCAGAACTCTGTTCCGATTCAACCCAAAGTCATCGAACATGCCAAACAGATGCCGCCTCCTGCGCATCCCGAGTCGTTCGAGCAACTAGCGGCGCGCGCGCAGGCAGCGATGTCCGCCGATCATCTCTCGGAGGCGATCCGGCTATATGGCCGTGCCACTAAACTGCGACCAAACTGGGCCGAGGGCTGGTGGCATCTCGGAACGCTCTTGTTCGATACCAGACGTTTCGGGGAAGCGTGCGATGCCTTCACACAATTCGTGACCGTCGAAGACAAACAACCGGGCCCCGGGTTCGCGATGCTCGGTCTGAGCGAGTTCCAATTGCAGCGTTACCCGAAAGCACTTGCCGCGCTGGAACGCGCCAGGAAGCTCGGCTTGGGTATCGATCCGGCTTTCATCCATAGTGTCCTGTATTGCGACGGTATTCTGAATAATCTCCTCGGCCAACCGGAAATCGCAATCCAGCGCTTGACTCTTGTCGCAAACCAGGTCGCAGCCGCGCATCCGGACGCGCCCAAGGATGCAGTACTCTCCGACCTCGAATTGCTCGACGCTTTCGGAATGGCTGCGCTACGTATCGCGAAACTGCCCTCCGATATTCCAGCCTCGCGAGCTTCGCTGGTCCGGAGTGCCGGCCACGCTCAAGCCTTGATCGCCTTGCAGGACCGCGTAACGGCCGAGTCAGAATTGAGACAGTTGCTGGCACTCTACCCATCCGAACCCGGCGTGCACTACATGTACGGTGTGTTTTTGCTCAAGGAGCATCCTCCTCTCGCGATCGATGAGTTCCGCCGCGAAATAGAAATCTCCCCGTCTCACGAAGCGGCACGGATCCAACTGGCTTTTCAATTCCTGAATGCAGCCGACTATGAACAAGGTTTGAAATACTCCAGAGAGGCGGTCGCATTTGCGCCGGATAATTTCGTAGCACACATCGTTTGTGGGCGGCTGTGGCTGGCGCTTGATAATACCAATCGGGCAGTGGAAGAACTGCGAGTGGCTGTTAAGCTTGCTCCCGGCAGCCCGGATGCTCATTTTGCGCTTTCCCGCGCCTTGCTGAAAGCTGGACGAGGCGCTGAAGCTGCGCGCGAACGAACACAGTTCGAGCACCTGAAGACATTGGCCGACGCCGCAGATCAATAACTATCTACAAGAAAATACCTTGTGCTACACTGGCGCACGCCAATGCTCCGGTTTTTCCTCGTTGTTGTCGCGCTCCTCACGCTAGGGATCCTGTTTGAACAATCTGTGGATAGGGTGTCTGCAGGCAGCAGCAGCATCCGCTTCGAGGATGTCACCACCCGCTCGGGCATACAGTTTGTGGCCGACAGCAGTCCTACACCGAATAAGAACCAGCCGGAAACGATGCTCTCGGGTGTAGGCCTCATCGACTACGACAATGACGGATACCTCGACATCTTTTTGATCAACGGCGCTTCCCTTCCATCGCTTAAAAAAGACTCTCCGAAATACTACAACCGCCTGTTCCATAATAATCACGATGGCACCTTCACGGATGTCACTGAGAAGGCCGGACTGGCTGGCGATGGCTACGATATGGGAGTGGCGGTCGGCGATTTCGACAATGACGGCTGGGAGGATATTTACGTCGCCAGTGTGACAAAAAACCATCTTTATCGAAACAACGGTGACGGAACTTTCACCGATGTCACCGATAAAGCTGGCGTCGGCACACCCACTTACAAGGGCGAGAAGATGTGGAGTGCCGCCGCGGGCTGGGTGGACTATAACAACGATGGCAAGCTCGACCTGTTCGTTTCGAACTACTGCCGCTGGCATGTCAACGGGGATCCTGTGTGCCTCAGCGGTGGACGGCTACGGGCCTACTGTCATCCAAAATTTTACGAGCCGCTGCCTTCTACCCTGTACCGCAATAACGGAGATGGAACCTTTACGGATGTCTCTGAGGAAACCGGTATCGCCAAACGCCTGGGTAAAGGCATGGGAGTGGGCTTCAACGATTATGATGGCGACGGCTTTGTAGACATTTTCGTTGCCAACGACAACATGCCAAACTCTCTCTTCCACAATCTCAAGGGCAAAGCTTTTGAGGAGGTGGGACTCGATGCCGGCGTGGCTTACTCCGAGAATGGCAAAGCCGTCTCTGGTATGGGAGCGGAGTTCCGGGATCTCGATAACGATGGCCTGCCTGACATCTGGCACACTGCCACTGAACTAGAGACTTTTCCTCTGTTCCGTAATGTCGGTAACGGCATTTTCATCGATGTCACAGGCCGGAGCGGGCTAGCGCGGCCGACACTGCAAATGTCGGGTTGGTCCAACGGAGTCGCCGACTTCGACAACGACGGCCTCAAGGACCTATTCGTCGCGCGTTCCAATGTTCTCGACAACATCGCAGAGTTCACCAGCCGTACTTATGGCGAGCCGAACACGATCTTTCGCAACTTAGGCAAGATGAAGTTTGAGGATGTGACATCGCAAGCAGGACCGGACATGCAAGTCTCCGCTGCGTATCGCGGTGTTGCCATTGGCGATTTGGACAACGACGGGAGAATGGATCTCGTTGTCACCGTGCTGAACGGAAAAGCAAAAATCCTGCATAACGTCTCTGCGAACACCAATAACTGGATAATGTTTAAGCTCGTCGGCACCCGCAGCAATCGCATGGGGATCGGAGCACAGCTCAAGCTGACCACCGACGACGGAGAATCGCAATACGACATAATCTCAACCAGCGCGGGATACGGAGCCTCGCGAGACCCCCGCGCGCACTTCGGCTTGGGCTCGTTCAAGACGGCGAAACAGCTCGAAATCCGCTGGCCGAGCGGCGCGCGCCAGGTGATTAAAGATTTACCCGCCAACCGGATCCATCGCATCGAGGAGCCATAGGATCGCGCTTGAGCACCTGATCCAGCGGAACCTGGCCGGCCAGTAGATCGCGATACGATTCAGCCGCCTCGATCACCCCGCGAGTATTTGAATGTATGCGCATTGACGCTCACCAGCACTTCTGGCATTACAGCGCGCAGGAATACACGTGGATTGACGACTCCATGTCGACTCTGCAGCGCGATTTTCTGCCCACTGATCTTCAACCACAACTGAAGCAATCCGGTTTCGACGGCACCATTGCAGTTCAGGCTCAGCAGACTCTCGAAGAGACAAAATGGCTTCTGGAGCTGGCTGCGGCCTCTTCGTTCGTTCTAGGCGTCGTTGGATGGGTGGACTTACAATCGCCAGACGTTGTTTCACAATTGGCCGAATTGGCTGGAAATCCCAAGCTGGTCGGAATTCGCCACGTAGTGCAGAGCGAACCGGACGACCAGTTTCTCCTTCGACCACGATTCCTCCGCGGCATCAGCGCTCTGGAGAAGTTCGGTCTCGCGTATGACATCCTGATCTATCCCCAACATCTGCCGGTGGCGATTGAGTTCGTCCAGCGTTTTCCGCGACAACGCTTTGTCCTGGATCATTTGGCCAAGCCTCTCATCAAAAGCGGAGTGCTACAGCCGTGGGCCGCTGGGATACGCAAGCTCGCAGAATTTCCGAACGTGTCTTGCAAACTCTCCGGGCTCGTCACCGAAGCGGACTGGAACGAGTGGAAGCCAGAGCATATCAAGCCATATCTCGACGTTGCTCTGGAATGCTTCGGTTCAGAACGGCTCATGATCGGCTCCGACTGGCCGGTCTGCACCGTCGCGGCCACGTATTCCCAAGTCATGGACCTTGTCATCGAATACTTCAGCTCCTATCCTGACGATGTTCGCAACGCTGTCCTGGGCGGTAACGCGGCGAAGTTCTGGGACTTGGCGCGGCGCGAAGCACTGCTGGAGTCGGAACCCAAGAGGACCTAGAAGATGCAGAGTGTCCTACAACTCGATCCCCGGGATAACGTGCTCATCGCCCTCACTAATTTGAAATCGGGCGATCGAATCGAGTTCTCGGACAAAAACTATTCCCTGGTTTCGGATATTCCGGCCAAACACAAGTTTGCTGCCTCCGACCTGCCTCTCGGTGCCGCGGTCTTCATGTATGGCGTACTCGTCGGTAAAACCTGCCAGCCTGTTCGCCAGGGAGAACTGTTGACCCAAGCCAATCTGCGCCACGAGGCGGCCGCCTACCATGAAAAGATGGCACCATTCCACTGGACGCCACCCGATGTGACCCGCTGGAAACAGCGTCAGTTTCTTGGATACCACCGGTCGGATGGTCAAGTCGGGACTCGCAATTACTGGCTCGTAGTGCCGCTGGTATTCTGCGAAAACAGGAACATCCTCAACTTGAAGCAGGCGTTCGAGGAAGAGTTGGGATTTGCCGAACCGTCGCCGTATCGACAGCAAGTTGCGAAATTAGCCGCGAGCTATCGCGAGGAACAATCCGCGCCACTCGATCGAACTCCTGCCCGGGCTGGCCGCGTCTTCGAAAACGTCGACGGTATCCGGTTCCTCCTTCACGAAGGTGGCTGCGGCGGTACTCGTGAAGATTCGAACAACCTCTGTGCCTTGATCGCTGGGTATATCAATCATCCCAATGTTGCCGGGGCTACCGTCCTCAGCCTCGGATGCCAGAACGCGCAAGTTGACATCCTGCGCGAGCAAATCCATATCCGCAATCCGAAGTTCGACAAGCCACTCGTCATCCTTGAGCAACAAAAGAGCGGATCGGAATTCGCGATGCTCTCGGAAGCGATTCGACGCACCTTCGATGGATTGGCCGAAGCGAATCGAGCCGTGCGAGCGCCCGCCTCCCTTCTTCATTTATGTATCGGCCTGAAATGCGGTGGATCCGACGGGTTCTCCGGCTTATCCGCTAATCCATCCATCGGACACGCCTCCGATTTACTGGTGGCATTGGGCGCTCGCACCATTCTTTCCGAGTTTCCGGAATTATGCGGGGTCGAGCAAGACCTCATCGATCGCGCGACAACGCCAGAAGTAGCTCAGCGTTTCACGCAACTCATGCAGGACTATGCCAGTCGCGCACGCGCTGTGCGTGCCAGTTTCGACATGAATCCCTCTCCCGGCAATATGCGCGATGGCCTGCTCACGGACGCCATGAAATCGGCAGGCGCTGCCAAGAAGGGCGGCACCTCTCCCGTAACCGCCGCACTGGACTACCCCGAGTATTCAAAGCAGCCGGGACTGAATCTTCAGTGCACACCGGGAAACGACGTTGAATGCGTCACCGCACAGGTAGGAGCAGGCGCAAGCGTTGTTCTGTTCACGACTGGGCTCGGCACGCCGACCGGCAATCCGATCGCTCCGGTCGTCAAGCTTTCCACGAATACTCCGTTGGCGCAGCGCATGCCCGACATCATCGACATCGATACCGGCCCAATCATCTCCGGAGTTTCCAATATTGAAAAGATGGGCGAGAGCGTTCTCGACCTGGTCATTCAGGTTGCGAGCGGCGAGGTTCGCACTAAGGCCGAGCAGAATAATCAGGAAGACTTCATCCCGTGGAAACGAGGAGTGTCTCTCTGACCGGCGAAGCTCACATCGCGACCGAATTCCGCCTGGATGGAAAATGCGCCGTGATCACTGGCGCGGGTAGCGGAATTGGCCGGGCGATCGCGCTGAAGTTCGCGGCGAGCGGAGCGAAGGTTTGTGCCCTCGACATCAACCAACAGGACGCCGAGGCAGCCTGCCGTGAGATTCAGAGCGCCGGAGGAACTTCCTCCGCATTCATGTGCGACGTCACCAGCCTCGCCGATGTCACCCGCGTCTTCGACGATATCTCGCGGCAGGAACGCATTCATATCCTGGTGAACAACGCGGGCGTCTCTCATATCGGCAATGTTGAAAACACCAGCGAAGAAGATTTTCACCGCGTCATGCGGGTGAACGTCAAGGGCTACTACAACTGCATTCACGACTGCATCGGCCGTATGAAGACGAACGGTGGCGGCGTGATCCTGAACATGGCTTCCGTAGCCGGCTCTGCTGGACTGGCGGATCGCTTCGCATATTCGACCAGTAAAGGCGCGGTGATCGCGATGACCTATTCAGTCGCGCGCGATTACATTTCCCACAACATCCGTTGTAACTGCATTTCTCCGGCGCGCGTGCACACGCCGTTTGTCGACGGTTTTCTGCACAAGAATTACCCGGGGCACGAGCAGGAGATGTACGAGAACTTGGCGAAGACGCAGCCCATCGGACGCATGGCGGAACCATACGAAGTAGCTTCACTCGCCCTATTTCTGTGCTCGGATGCGGCATCGTTCATCACGGGCGTGGATTATTTACTCGATGGCGGCTTTATGAACTTGCACGGCTAAGGAAAGAGACAAGTGGACCTGCACCTGAAAGATAAGGTTGTGCTGATCACGGGAGGCGCAAAAGGCATCGGCGCCGCAATCGTACGCGCGGTTGCTGCCGAAAGCGCCATTCCCGTCATCGTGGATCGCGACGCTGAAGCTGGTCGGCGGCTGCAGGGCGAGCTGCCAGCGAGCGATCTAATTGTCGGAGAACTCTCCCATCCGGAAGATTGCGAAGCTGCCGTTCTGGAGACCATAAAGAAGTTTGGACGGCTCGATGCATTGGTGAACAATGCTGGAGTCAATGACAAGGTTGGACTGGAGCACGGGAGTCCCGAACAGTACGTAAGTTCGCTCGAAAGAAATCTGCTCCACTACTACAACATGGCGCACTATTGCCTACCCCACCTTAAGAACTCCAAAGGCGCGATTGTAAACATCGCGTCCAAAACGGCCGTGACCGGCCAGGGCGGCACATCCGGGTATGCATCTTCTAAAGGCGCCATTCTCGCTTTGACTCGCGAATGGGCGGTGGAACTCCTGCCATACGGGATCCGTGCGAATGCGGTCGTTCCCGCTGAAGTCATGACTCCTCTCTATCGCCAGTGGCTCGATACGTTTTCTGACCCTGAAGGAAAGCTGCAATCGATTCTCGCGAGGATCCCGCTGGAGAAGCGAATGACCGAGCCAGGCGAGATCGCTGCGATGGTAGTGTTTTTGCTTTCTGCGCAGGCCGCTCACATTACCGGGCAGCATCTATTCGTGGACGGCGGATATGTGCACCTCGACCGGGCGTTGGGGTGAAATAAAAAGATATGGCTACTCCTGAAATCTCATCGGCGGCAACGCAGCGACAGGAGCCCTCGCTCTTCCCGCGCGGCAACTTCTTGCCATTTTTCCTGGTCACTGCCCTGTTCTTCCTCTGGGGCGTGCCAAACAATCTCAACGACGTTCTGATCCGCCAGTTCATGAAGTCGTTCGAAATTAACCGGTTCCAGGCGGGGCTGATTCAATCCGCCTTCTATGCCGGATATTTCGTACTCGCAATTCCGGCCGGCCTGATCATGCGGCGACTCGGATACAAAGCCGGATTCATCATCGGTCTCACGCTCTTTGGAACCGGAGCATTCTTGTTCTGGCCCGCGGCAATCTTTGGGCGTTATGCATTCTTCTTGGTTGCGCTCTTTGTAATCGCCAGTGGCCTTTCGTTCCTGGAAACTGCGTCCAATCCGTTCATCGCTCAATGTGGTGACCCGAAAACTTCAGAACGCCGCTTGAATTTCTCACAAGCGTTTAACCCCCTTGGAGCGATTTCAGGTGTGCTCGTCGGAACTGTCTTCATCTTTTCCGGAATCGAACTCTCTCCTCACCAAATCGCCGGCATGCGCGAGGCAGGCACCTACTCTCCTTATCTGCAGCACGAAATTCTCAGAGTAGTCCGCCCCTATGTTGTCCTGGGACTGATTGCGCTCGTTTGGGCTGTCTTCGTTGCGCTGACCAAATTTCCCAGTGTTCGCGGCGAAGCGCACTCCGCCGGCGAAACCCACGGCCGGACCAGCGATCTGCTCCGATACCCTCATTTCATTCTTGCCGTTATTGCTCAGTTTTTGTATGTCGGAGCTCAAGTCGGAACCTGGAGCTATTTCATCCAGTACGTTCAGGACTACACACATCGTCCCGAAAGAACGGCGGGTTTTTTCCTTACTGGCACTCTCGTCGCATTCGGTGTAGGCCGATTCGCTTCTTCCTACCTGATGAAGTTCGTTGCCCCGAACAAGTTGATGGGCGTCTACGCCTTGATCAACGTCGCTTTGGTATCGGTCGGTGTTTTTTTCCCTGGATCAGTGGGACTTTGGGCCATTTTCCTCACTAGCTTCTTCATGTCCCTCATGTTCCCTACAATCTTCGCACTGGGACTAAAAGGCCTTGGCGATAACACCAAGATTGCCGGGTCTCTGCTCGTCATGGCAATCGTCGGCGGAGCATTTCTCACACCCCTGATGGGACTCATCTCGCTGCGCACTCAGAGTCTCGCGCCGGCGTATCTGGTTCCCCTCTTCGCCTATGTGTTCATCACCTATTACGGATTCTTCGGTTCTCACGTGCGCGGAACTGCCGCCTAGGTATCTGACAATGACACAGAGATATTGCTACAGCCTCGACCTGAAAGATGACCCGGCACTGATCGCCGAATATAAGAAGCATCATGAGAAAGTCTGGCCAGAGATTACAGAGAGTTATCGAGACTGCGGGATCGATTCGATGGAAATCTATCTGCGCGGCGTACGCATGTTCATGATCATGGACGTGAATGAGCATTTCTCTTTCGAGAAGAAGGCGGAGCTTGATCGTACCAATCCGAAGATTCGGCAGTGGGAGCAACTCATGAACAAATTCCAGCAGGTGTCTCCGCACGCCCAGGATGGCGATAAATGGGCGCTAATGGAACGCATCTTCACGCTCTAAAGTTTTACTCCGGTCGAATAGGCGTTGAGGTTAGGATAGCGGCCTTCGAGGGAGATGCTACAACTCTATCGGAGCGGCAGCTAGCCCGGTAAAAAGGCTTCCCCTCTACTTGCCGCGTAAACGTTTATATCGTAACAAGCGGGAATTCACGCCACTTCAGATCGACTCCGGCAGTGTCCCTACTCCACCAGGTCTGCATCGTATGGCTTCAACCGAATCACGCCTTCATACGACGTTCCACTGATGATCCCGCGTTTGCTTCCCCGGATCGCCAGGGTTTTTTCTTCGCCGGTTGTATTCACGTAAAGAGTTCGCCCTTCAGCCACTCGCGCATACACACCCGCGGGAGTCTCTGGTCCCCTCTCGATGCCCACGGTTGTGTAGAGACTTCGTACCAGCGGAGCAAGTACCGACATTTGTGCGGGAACGCCAACGTAGATCGCACGTCCCTTTCCGTAGACATTCACCGTGATGGCCGGCGATCTTTCAGGCGTATTGGTAAACGTTGCCATCGTCTTCGCGGTGCGTGGCTCGAGCACTTCATAGAAACCGATACTGGTCTTCTCAACTGTGCCGTTCAGACTGATTTCGGGAGGATTCCGTGGCCGGTAGAACTCTGACGTGCGAATTCCGAAAACGTCGCTCAACCTTCCCGGAAGCGGCGTGTCGAACCACTGATTGGTTTCATCTACCTTTGCGGAAAAAGCGGTCATGATTATCGTGCCTCCGTTCCGAACGTAATTGCGGATTGCGTCAGCACTCGCAGTATCCATCAAATAGTCCGCTGGAACGATCAACACCTTGTAATCAAGCGTGCTGTGGCCGATGTTGATGATGGCAACATCGATGTTGTCCTCAAAGAACGGCTGCAGGGCGCTTTCAATCTGCTCGGTATAACCCACGCTAAAATAGTTGCGCACTGTGTTGCTCGGACCCGGAGGGCGCGATGCGATATTGCTTTCGAACGAGTACGCGATGGCAACATCCGGCTTGTGGTAGCGCGGAAAGCCCAAATGTTGCAGCTTTGAAAACTCGCTCGCGATCTGCTTAAACTCCGCGTACTTCCAGGAGGGCGTGCCGTCGTGATCGAGCAGGCCAAAGAGCGCCTGTTCTTCGCCGCCTCTATGCGTGTTGAAAGTCCACGCAAGAAATGTTTGCCCGTAATCGATCAGGGCCAGATACGCCCACATACGAAGTATTCCCTTGGGGCCGCCGTAATATCCCCCTCCCCCGGTTGTGAACTCGTTGAACCACGCTGGCGTGGACAAATCACCTTTAATCAGCAGCGCGCCGAGTGAAACATCCAGCGGATTTGCCGGGTAGAATCCCTCCGCTCCGTAGCTCACGTAGTTTTTATATGAGCTTAGGTAATCAAAGCCTCTTCGCCCAGCCGTGTCCCACAGGTTGGAAACCGCAGGCACATTCGGAACGTTACGCTTACGCACCTGTTCCAGATCTTCAAGGACCGAAATGGTTACATCTGACCAGAAGCGGCGGAGATCAAGATAGCGTTCCGGTGGAGATGGTCCGTCGGCATACGGCAACTGCACCTCGTCGAAGGAATTCAAATGTCGCGACCACCGCTGCGTCGCCCACGCCCTATTGAGGTTCGCAATCGTCCCATACTTCGCTTTCAACCATTCGATGAATCTCTGACGATCCGCCTCGGAGTACGACATAACGCCATTGCCGATCTCGTTGTTGTAGCCAATTGCCGCCAGTGCTGGATTCCGGGCATAGTGACGCGTTAGCTCATCAGCAAAGTGAATCAGGTGCTCGCGGTACGCGGGATCGCTGATATCGTCCATGTAGCGTTCAGCTGGCTGGACGGTCGCCCCGCGTTCGTCGACAAGGTTCACCGAAGGATATTTGTGATGCAGCCAGATTGGGGCCGGCGATCCGCCGATATCGACAATCACCTTGATTCCCGCCTGGTTCATCTGCTCCAGTATCTTGTCGAACCACAGAAAGTCGAATTGCCCCTCCGAGGGTTCAAACGCGTCCCACGAAAGGTCGCCCATGCGGACCATCGTGAATCCAGCCTGCTTCATGAGGGTAATGTCTTGACGTATCTGTTCGACTGAACGGTCCACCGGCTGGTAGCACGTGCCGACGAACAGTTGCCCCTCGCCCGGCCATCCCGGATGTTGAGCAGCACTCTGTCCGAAGGTCAGCGCGCTGCTCAGGCATAACACGGCGGCAATTAAGGTTCGTCTCAAGCTCTTTATCCTTTGCTGCAATAAACTGGCTTCGCAACGGCCTGCTTCTGCGCTTCGCGGAGATCTCTTTTCAGCTCGCGAGGATTCGGAACGAAAATGCATACTTGCATGGCGGAACATCAGGCACCTGAATCTCCAGGCCTTGTGTTCCCCGCGACCACTTCAACTCACTTTTCGCTCCAAGCAACTCTACCTTACGGATTTCGCGAGGATAATTTGCGGAGCCTTCAGCCAGTGACTTGATAACCATCTTGCCTTCGGTTGGCCAGCCCAACCCGATCGCATAGAGTGCTTCGCCCTTCGTAGTGAATCGCAGGTCTGTGTGGTCGAACTTGTACTTCGATAATTCGTATGACGATATTTTGTTGGGATGCGTCGACGGACCTTCCCCATAGATCTTCCACGGGCGCGTGCCTTTGATCGCTTCAGAATTAACCTGTTGCCATTCAGCGAGCTCGTTCAGGAATGACGTTTCGTCGCTGTCAGGCTCTCCATGGCCGGGCAGGGGAATACTTAACAGGAGATTGCCGTTCTTGCTGACGATATCCACCAGCAAAGGGATTATCAACGAGGCTTTCTGGTACGTGTGGTTTGCAAAGAGAGCCCGGTTGTAATGCCACTGCCCTATGCATGCCTCTGTCTGCCAGGGTTCCTCTTGAAGCCGATCCGCCATCGACATTTCGAAGTCGCGTGTTAACGTGCCCCACACAGGCTCGGGCACCTCTTTCAGGTCCACCACTCCTTCCAGGCGACCGTGATTTACCTGCATATTCTTGTTGTAGTAATAAGCCATGATCTGCGGAGCCAAATCCGGGATTCCTAACCACACCTGCAAATCCGGAGCGAAGGCGCCGCCGGCGTCGAAGGTGAACTGAGCGCCGTCGTCGAAATTCAAAATGTCGGGACTATAGCTATCGATGACATCCTGCACGCGCAGCAGGAATTGCTGAACGAACTCAGGGCACGGCGTATTCTTCGCATGCGGTTTGCCGTTGAGCATCTGGGGATCCATACCCTCCCACCATTTGCCTTTGCCATCGGCTATCGTTTGCACGCCATCGTACGGAACTCCAGCGAGCGGCCCGGTCTTGTCACTTTTGTAACGAACGGGAAGAAACTCATCCCATGTGCGGTGCGGAGTCCCGTGATAGCTCACGCCAAATCGCAATCCATTAGCACGCGCGACTTTGGCCCACGTCCCCACAATATCGCGCTTCGGTCCTACGTTGACGCAGTTCCATGGCTGATACTTCGAGTTCCAACAATCGAAATTATCGTGGTGGGTGGCCAGAGCGACGAGGTACTCCGCTCCGGCGCTTTTATAGAGTTTGACCAGCGCTTCCGGATCCCATCTTTCTGCTTTCCAGAGATGGCAAACGTCCTTATATCCGAACTGTGATGGGTGGCCGAAATGCTTTACGTGGTATTCGTATTGCGCCGATCCCTGGATGTACATATTTCGCGCGTACCAATCGCCTTGCTCAGGCACGCATTGCGGACTCCAGTGCGCCCAGATTCCGAATTTAGCATCACGAAACCAGTCTGGGCAGTGGTACGACTTCAGAGACTCCCAAAACGGCAAGAAAGGGCCATCTGGAACTTGTCCCCGAAAGAACCGCGAGTCACCGAATACCTTGGAGACTCCAGTCACTGCCAAGGCACAAGTTCCGCCCAGCAGGAGTGATCGACGATTCAACCTTGCGTACCTCCTTCGCTGCGTTGAGACATCTGCTTCTTGATCTTCTCCACGGTCGCCCAATACAACATCATTGCTGCGCATCGGCAGCGACAACTCGAAGGATCCGTCAAATCCCTGTATGCGCCATCTTTATATAAGCTGAACAGGCATCATTGGCGTGGAACCCGGTGCGATGGATCTCCCAACATAGCTGCCTGCATTCGTGTGAGCAAGAGTTAGTTCTATTGGTGGTGTGGGTGTGGAGGAGATGGTTGTACCCGGCTCGCAGGCATGAAGGCAGATCAACCGCATCGAGGCAAGCGGTCACCCGCGGGGCTTCGGTCGGAACGGAAACCGCTCGCGTTCGTTTTCCGGATTTCTTTCCGCTGGTACTGCGAAACGACGTGGTGTCCCCAGCCTTCTGACCAACGACAAGCACAAGTTCTCGACCTTGCCGTAGCCGGTCACGGCCGTTCGGGCCAACGATGCTTGGGATACTTCCGCATTAATTCACGACGCACTTGCGGATAGAGCCGCTCCCAGAATCCGGCGAGATCCGTCGTCGTTTGCACAGGCCGCCGATTCGGGGCGAGCAAGTGAACCACCACGGGCGTGCGCTCAACACCAATCCGGGGCGTATCGCTCATTCCGAAAAAATCTTGCAAGCTCGATGCGATCCACGGCGGCTTGTCGCGCTCGTAGTGGACCTTGGTCTGCCGACCATTCGGTAAACGAATCTGGGTGGGAGCAATATCGCTCAGCACTCGGGTACCGATCTTGTGTTCCAATGCAGGGATCAACTTCGCCGCCGCTCGCTTCAACTCGACGAAGCTCCGCAATCCCCAACACAACTCGCGTAGCGTCTGCGAAACGTCCTGAGACGGAAGCCCGGCAAACTCGACGCGTGCCGTAAACTCCTGCAATACGCTTTCATCGACGAACCGCCCGATACCCGCTTCAATCGCCTTTTGCGCCAGCAAATCGGCGGCGGCTTCGCTGTCGGGTACCGCGCCTGCCGATCCCTGAATCAATAATTTGTCGTACAGTATTCCGGTTAGCCCATCGACTCGCTCTGCAACGCGATTCCAAACGACGCTCGATTGCTCACTTACCCGATCCGGAAACATATCGATCAGCCACTCGGGCTCGATGCGCGACGCCATGCGGATCAATGGCAGCGGCTTATCTTTTCGATCTTCGGCGTCAATCGCGACCATGAACTCATAGTGGGGGGCCTCGCCGGCGACCTCCGCCGATCCACCGTTCGAGAGTGACACCTGGTTTCCGGCACGAAGGCGTGCCACACGATCCGGAAAACCCGCGAGTACGGAGATGAGCAGCGCGTCATCGTCGTGGCGCCTTTGCCTCGGTGGACGCGCCACGCTTCGGATTTGCTCTACATGTTGCCGCGTGCGGTAATCGTGATCCAGGTCAATCGCGGCAAGCAGATCGTTCTTCCCGACCTGCACGCCCGATCCGAGCAGCGCGGCGGCGACGCAGCCATCCTCACCAACACCGCGCTCGATTGCCTCCACCACAATCCGGGAGAGCCGAGGCGACAGAGGATAGCGCGCGAGTCGCGGTGCCATTGCCCCGGTTGCACCAATGCGGTCAAGCAATGACTCCGCCATTTGAACGGCAATCTCGGGCGGCGCATCGAGCCAATCGATGTCCTTCACATCCGCAATACGCATAGCTCGGAGCTGGAGGCAAAGTTGGGATAGATCACTACGCGTGATCTCCGGCGTTTCTTGATCCGGACGGCGCGCATAGTCTTCTTCCGAATAGAGACGAAGCACTCGCCCTGGCCCGGTCCGCCCCGCCCGCCCAGCTCTTTGTTTCGCCGCAGCCTTGCTGATCCGGCCCACGTGAAGTGTGGGCAACCCGCTCCACTGCGAATACGTCGCGAAGCGCGCCAGACCGCTGTCAACGACTGCAGTGACGCCCTCGACCGTCACCGAGCTTTCCGCAACATTCGTCGTAAGAATTAGTTTTCGTTGCTTGGCCGGCGAGACCGCGCGGTCCTGTTCTTCGGGCGACAGACTGCCATAGAGAGGCAGCACCAGCAACCCAGCCCGGCGAGCGACCGCCTCGCACTCTCGCATCGCACGACGGATCTCCGCCGCCCCGGGCAGGAACGTCAAGATGTCTCCCTCACGTTTGTCCTCGAGCAGCAACTCGACTGCGTTCCTCACTTGAATTTCGACCGACTGGGGCGAGTAGGGAAGGTGCTTGATCGAAAGTTCGAATAAGCGTGCCTCGCTGCGGACCACGGGACAGCCGCCGAGAAACTGCGCCACAGGTGAGGAGTCGAGGGTCGCCGACATGACAAGGATTCGCAGTTCAGGCCGCGTCCGTTGCAGTCGTCGCAACAATGCGAGCGCGAAATCGCCTTCAAGGTGGCGCTCGTGGAACTCATCGATGATGACCGCATCCACACCCTTCAAGGATGGATCTGAGAGCAGTCGCCTGGTCAGCACGCCCTCTGTGACAAAATGCAATCGCGTGCGCGGGCCAGTCGTTTCCTCAAAGCGGACGCGGTATCCGACGGTCTCGCCGAGTTCTTCGCCCATTTCCCACGCGACTCGTCTCGCGGCCAGCCGTGCCGCAATCCGCCGTGGTTCGAGGACAATCACTTCGCCGCTCACCGTACCGAGGAGAGCGGGTGGCACTCGCGTCGTCTTTCCGGCACCTGCAGGCGCTTCGATGACGAGGTTAGGACAGTGCTTCAGGGAAACGACGATCTGCCGCAGAGTCGCGTCGACCGGAAGAACGGGTTTGCGGCTCAGATCTTCCATCGAATCACGCCGTCGCCAATGGCCTCAACGGTCTTAGTCCTCTCGTTGTCGCTTACACCACAGCGTAGTTAATTTTAGTGTTCCTCCAAACCGGCAGGAGCTGTGGCGTTGAGCTATCCACGTGCGCGTCTTCATTTACCCTGGGAGCTAGATTCTCGCAGGTTCGGAGTTGGTATGCTCGAATTCTGGAACGAGCAGCGTTGGCATTTGTTTCTTTTCGATCCTGATCCACGCTGAGAGTCCAGAGGATATTCGCTACACCCCGGCGACCGATTTAATCACCAGCGGTCTGGACGTGAAGTCGGTGGCCAGCATCCTCGGGCACGCGGATACACGAACGACTTTGAACGTGTGGTCTGAAAAGATGGTGAGCGCGGTAGGAATCGAACCTACAACCTACTGATCTCTCGTCGGCTGCTAAATCTATGAGATTTCAGGCACTTCCCACCGACGAGAGTGGCAACAAATAGGCCTTTTGAGCGCAATTGTTGCCAAAGTTGTTGCCAAGTCTAAAGACGCAATGACAGAGGACCGGTCAGATTCTTTGTACGAGTCCCAATTCCGTCGCACGTGTGTTCCGAACAAGTAACAGCACGAGTGCGGCACCTGTCAGTGGAATAAGACCAGAGATGATCATGAGCGGATCGAAAACGTGTGTGCCGGTTGCGATACGGGCATCGGACAGCCGTCCCGCTAATTCAAAAACGATGATGGTGCCGATCGCCGCTCCTGTGCCACTCATGCCGCTCACGGAAGCAACTGAGTTGCTGGGAAAGAGATCGGCCGGCAGAACATTCGCGATCGTGGTGAACATTGCGTAAGAGAATGTGGCCACGGCAAACAGCACCGTCAAGACAACAAGATTGGTGGTAAGAACCGTCGGAATGAGCAACGTTACGCCAAGGCCGCCAAAGAGGACCATAGTCTTCCGCGCCTTTCCAACCGACCATCCTCGTTTGATCAGCCACCCCGAGACGGCTCCGCTAAAGAAGTTGCCGAGATCTGCCGCGACGAACGGGATCCAGACAGCGATCAATCCACTCTTCAGCGAAATGCCCTTCGCCACTAGGTAAATTGGAAACCAATCCGCAATGAAGAAGAAAACTGGATCGGTAAAAGTACGCGCGATGATGGTTCCCCACGTTTGCGGCAGCTTGAGTAATTCGTACCAGCGGGGTGGCGGCTGATTGGAGGCAGCTTCGTCCTTGCCATCCTCGAGAATTACCTGCAGTTCGCTGTCGCTGATGCGCGGATGTTCTTGAGGAGGCCGATACAGCAGTCGCCAGGCTATCAACCAGAGCAGGCCCAGTATTCCTGGAATGACGAAAGCCGGGCGCCATCCCCATCGAAAGTAAATGGGCAACACGATGAATGGAGCGATGGCGCCGCCGATGGAAGAGCCGCTGTCAAAGAAAGCGGTTGCCAGAGCTCTTTCTTCTTTCGGGAACCACTCCGAGACTGCCTTGATCGCACCCGGCCAATTACCCGACTCGCCCACGCCCAAGAAGAATCGAAATCCCAGGAAACTGTAAAAACCTCTCGCCAACGGCGTGAGCATCGAAACGATCGAATACCAGAGCACCGTGATGGTCAGACCGCGACGAGTCCCCACTCGATCCATGAGTCTTCCGCACGCCGTTTGGCCAATGGAGTAGGCGACGCGGAATGCAATCACGAGGTTGGCGTAGTCGACGTTCGTCCAGTGATAACTCTGCTTGAGGAAAGGCGCCAGGAGCGAAAGCGTCTGCCGGTCGACATAGTTGATGATGGTAGAGGCAAACAACAATGAGGCAATCCACCAGCGGAGGGCAGGAATGACTGGTTTGCGCTTTGTCGCCGGAGTTGTTGAAGAGAACGGCGCGGTGTCCCTCACGACATGCGAGTGGTGTTCTGATTTGGACGTTTCACTGCTCGAACTGGCGCCGCAAACTTCGACAAAGCTTCAGGGGTTAGTTTCGAAGCGGATTGCCTATCAAGATAAATGGTGGCACGCGGATGAGTTCGCAAGATCGAAGAAGGAGCCATTGGACTTATCCCACCATCGAAACATGCTTTTATCGCGTTTGCTTTGCGCGCGTCGGGCACGACCGCGATGATCTCCTTCGATTGAAGGACCTGTCGCACGGACATTGAAATGGCTTCGCGAGGAACTGCGTAGAGGTCTTTGAACCAGCCTTCCCCCACTTGCTGCCGGCGGCAAGGCTCATCAAGCTTCACAACAATGTAAGGTTCTTCTGTTTCGAAATCTGCCGGCGGATCGTTAAAGGCAAGGTGACCGTTCTCGCCGATACCGACGAAGGCGATATCAATCGGTGCTTCGCTGATCGCCTTGTTGGTTCGATCGATGACCTGAGCCGGAGTCTCTTCGCCATTTAGAAAATGATAGTTCGTGATTCCCGTTTTGCCGATCAGGTGCTCCTGGAGGAAGCGGCAGAAACTTGCGGGGTGAGTCATTGGTAGTCCGATGTATTCATCCAGATGAAAGAGTTCCACGCGCTTCCAATCAATCTCTGGTTTCCTGGTGAGTGCCTCGAGAAATTGGAACTGAGAAGCTGCGCTCGCTGCAATCACGCGTGCCTTCCCTGCGTTGTTAATGGCGTCCCGGATCGCAATCGCAGCTTGCTCAGCTGCCGCTTCACCCAATGATACTTTCTCGTCAAAGACTTTGATTATCATGTCTAGGCTCTGCCACCGAGCCTCCCTCCGGCTGGTCAGCTATTGTCGGCTGAGACATCCACGAAACACATTCAGCGAAGCAGCAGGCAACGTATAAACAGTGGCCGGAGTTGCGGTAATGGCCGAGGAGACCGGCGGACCGGCGGGATCCGCGTATCCGTTCCTGCGAGCTGAATGCCACTGATACTGCGCTGCCCCAAAAGTTATAGCGTCAACGTGACCGTCGAATGTTCTCTTTTTCCCTGATCCGTCTTCGAATGCTATGCGAACATCGTGCGGATGATCTCGATCCTTATTAATGATCATCAATGACCATTCACGATCGGGACGCAGCACCGCATAGGCAGTCACAAGTCCGTTCCCAGATTCGTCCTTGACGTCACCGACGGCCTTGAATAGCTTGTGCTCATCCATCCCGGGCTGGACCCAATCCTGAGTGATCATCTGCGCCGCGAAATACTGCGAGGTCTTCGACTTGATCTCGTAATCCCGGTTGGTCATGAACATGTGGTAGGTGCCCCAGCTGTTTTCGCAATTCGCATGGGCAGGCGACCACGGAAACGCATGATAGTAGTAAGTTCCCTGTCCACCTGCGCTGAGGAATCCCGCGAACGAATCGGCCAGCCAAAGCGCACCGAAGATGTCGACCGCGGCATCACCACCATGATCGTTGGTTTCCGTATCGAACATCGGAACGTCGGCGGGCAGCCCGTCATCACGCCATACCTGCATGATGTGAGTGATCAGTTCGGGTTCCTCGTAGAGATTCTTCCACGGCGTCTCGCATCCATCATAGGGATAGTGCTCGAACGACATGAACGCCAAGTCGTTCAACCGTCCGTGATCTTTTAGGTAGGCGAGAAAACGTCCGAACCAGGAGTTTCTTCCACGCTCATCGGGCCAGACCTTTATGTCTTCAGTGACGCCCTCGAAAACCGGCCCACCGAGTTTAAGTTCTGGATCGACACTGTGAATGGCCTTCGCCCACTGCAAATATAGGGCTGCGTAGTCCTCGGGCATCATGTACTGGCCGTCGGGTTCTTCGCCCATCTCCACCTGCATGATTGGATACTTCCGTCTTTCGAGGTATGCGATCTCAGCTGCCGCATCGTCCGGAGTGCTGTAAGCCATGGCGACAGGAACAATCGCCGGCAGTCCGCGCGTGATACCGCTGGTAAAGAACAAGTCGAAGCCAGGCTGGTCGCCGGACTCCATGTGATCGGGTGCCGTGAGGAGATCGGAAGGCCGATGCCAGGGATCCACGGAAGAACAAAAAGTATGAGACTGCTTCTGGTCAGCTGAGTGGCGAAGAAGATCCTGAAAACTGCCATCGGCGTTGAGCTTGCCGAGATACAGTTCTCTGATTGCATAGCCCACGCAATTGCGGCGATCGCCTGATCCATGCGTGTCGCATATGTTGGACGATTGCGTCATCCATATACGAACCCAGCGAGTCCTCACCGTGTTAGAGGTAAGTTGCAGCGTCACGACGCCACCGCTGCCGTTCGTTACTCTGCCGGCTCTGAATGGCTTCCACTCGCCTTTGGCTTGTTCGTCCATGGCGTCGTTCCCAGTGAAATACTGCACGTCGTAAACACGGGCGTACGGTTCTGCCCAGACGACACGGATCGCGTTAATCTCCTGCGGTTTGTCGAGATCAATCGTGACCCACTGCGGGTGCAGACGGTCTTGTTCTCCCGTGAACGCTTTCGTCAGATACGGATTGCTTTTCCAATACGTGTTCAGGTTTCCGTCGTTCAGGCGGGAAAAGCCGGTGTCCTCTGTACCCTGATTCTGCCAGAAGCCACGGTGCGGCAGATCGTATCCGTAGGAATGGCGAATCATCCCTGACGGATTGGCGTCTCCCACGAAGTAACCTTGTCCCGCAGGATCACTCCATTTCCCTTTCGGATTCCAGTGCCAGGCCTGCACGAACAAGTCTGTGTTCTGCCTATAACTGACAACTCCCCACCCCGCCGAAAGAATCTGTTGGATCTGATCAGGTTTGAAGAAGGTATCGGTTGCATTGCTGGGGACTCTGTCGACCGTGGTGCCCAGCGCATAAAGAGGGCGGAATGTGTTGAGGACATGCGCCGGATTCGCGTCTACCTCGATCGTTTGCGCAGCAGCTGTGGCTACCATCAAAAGAGCTGACACGAGTAGCACACGGTATTTCGCGGCAGTGTTGAATGATTGGCTTAGCCATGTACGAATAAAACTAAGTTTGTCCCCCACTGGAAATTAGTCCCCAATCCTTCCGCGCAGCACCACGATGGAAGCGGCGGGAAGTTCAAAGGCGGTGTCTGCCTTGGCGTCTATGTTTGAGCGGACAATCGGTCCATCCGGATCCGCGATCTTCTTCAGGGGCAGCCACCGATATTGAGCACTCCCAAAAACAGCTTCGGCAACTTCGCCCTTGAAAGCGTTGCTGATTCCAGTCTCGGAGTTCTGGAATTTCACTCGCACGGTATGCGAATGATCTTGGTCCTTATTAATGATGAGGAGTGCCCAGCTGCCATCCGGCCGTTGCACTGGGTAGGCGGTTACCAGCGTATGTCCTGCGCCGTCCTGAATATCGCTCGAAGCCGAGAAAGCCCGGTGCGTCTCGGCACCCGGCTTCAACCATTCAAGGTTGATCAACTGGCTTGCGAAGAATTGACCCAGCGGCTGAGTGATCTGCCGATCCGTGCCAACTGCAAACATCCCGAAGGTTCCATCGGAGTTGTTGCAACCGCCGTGTACTCCCATGGGAATGTAGTGGAAGTAATAGATGGCATCGCCTCCAGCGGCGAGGAAGGAGCCGACGTAATCTGCCAGCCAGAGCGCTCCAAAGATTCCAACTGAGCTTTCGGAGCTTTGCCAGGAGATGTTCGACTCGGTGATGAACAAGGGAACATTTGTCGGCACTCCATCATCGCGCCACACCTGCAGGATGTTAGAAACTAGCGCAGGCTCGTCGTACAAACTGCTCCACTGATACTGGCATGGCCAAAATGGATAGTGCTCGAACGAGAAGAAGCCCAAATCTGAGATGCGACCGTGCGATTTCAGGTAATCGATGAACCTCCCGGTCCATGACGTTCGCCCACCCCCATCGGCCCATGTTTCAATATCCTTATTCTGTCCCGTGAAGATCGGGCCACCCAGCTTCAGAGACGGATCCACTCTGTGCAACGCCTCGGCAAACTGCACATATAGAGCCGCATAGTCCTCCGGCACCATGTAGTGGCCGTCGGGCTCCTCGCCCATCTCCACATACGAGATTGGATACTTGCGATTCTCGAGATACTTGATCTCGGCCGCCGCGTCTTCCGGCGTGTTGTAGATCATGGCGATGGGAATCATTGCGGGCAGTCCGCGCGTATATCCGCTTGTATAGAACAGATCGAAACCGACGTGTGCCCGGCCGCTGCGATCGAGGTCGGTCGGCTCATGCCACGGATCTACCGACGAGCAATAGGTAGGCGTCTGGCCCTGATCTGCCGTATGCATGATCAGATCGTGGAACTCCCCGTTTGGCCCCGTCGTCCCAAGGTAGACCTCACGAATCGCATAGCCAACGCAATTCCTCCGATCCGCTGAACCATGGGTATCACAGGTGTTTGACGAGGCTGTCATCCATATGCGAATCCATCGCGCCGCAATTGGGGAAGATGAGATCTTGACGGTAGCGGTCCCACCTTTGCCGCCGCCGACGGTTCCAAATGGAAACGTCTGCCACGTTCCTTTGTTCGGGAACTTAATCGGATCGTCGCCGGTGAAGAACTGCACGGCGTAACGCGTGGCATACGGGTCGCCCCACGCGACGCGAATCGTATCGACCGGCAGTGAGTTCGAGAGATCGAGAAACACCCACTGCGGGTGCCGGGAATCCTCCTCGCCGGTAAATGCCTTTGCAAGATACGGATTGCTCTTCCAATATGAGTTTTCGTCAGCGTCCGTCAGGCGGGAGTACCCGATGGTTTCGGTGCCATCGTCGCGAGTTACGCCCCGGTGCGGGAGCGGATATCCGTAGCTGTAGCGGATCATCTCCGTTGGATTCGAGTCGCCAACGAAATACCCTTTTCCGCTCGGATCGCTCCATGTTCCTTTTGGATTCCAGTGCCAAGCCTCGGTGTAGAGTTCCGTGTTTTGACGATAGCTAACCGGTCCCCATCCGGCTTCGAGGACTCGATCGACAGTAGCCTTATTGAAATTGGCGTCGATGACCGCTTGCGGGATGCGGTCAATGCCGGCACCGAGCGTCTGGTTTGGAACGAACGACTTCTTCACGTGACTCGGCGTTACATCAACGTCAATCACCTGGGCCCAACTAACCTTTGGGATAACCGCGCATACTGCAATCAGGAACAGCTGGATTCTTATACTTCGACAGATTGTCGAAATCATCGATGCGGTGGTTTCCTTTCCGGAGCCCAATTGCTCACGGCGTTGTTAATGGCAACAACCTCCAATATCGCGTTACTTGATCAGAAAATGAGCTTCAATGCCACCTGCAGAATGCGCGGATCTCGTGCACTGCTTACGATGCCGAACGTGCTTGAATTCCAAAGCCCGTCCGGATTGTTGAATTGCGTATGGTTGAACACGTTGTAGGCTTCTGCGCGGAACTGCAACGCGAGCGTCTCCTTCAGCTTCGTGTCCTTTTGCAGCGCCACATTCCAGTTGTTGATTCCCGGTCCATGGAAGAACCGCCGCTTACAATTGCCAATCTGACCCAACGGCTCTTGTGTGAACAGCGAAGTATTGAAATACGGAATGGGGTTACCACTCGAATCCAGCGTTCTCGGGTTCGTGTTCATTAAGATCGGACCGGCTGAGCAATTCGGCAGATCGACCGTGGCGAACTGAACACCAAGCAGCGACTGATCGTCATTCTCGCTGAGCGTAACTGGCTGCCCGGTAGCAAAAGTGGTAATCCCTGACAAAGACCAGCCGCTCACCACCCGACGAGCCCACGAGTCGGCTGCAACCAAGCGATCGAACGGCAGCGCCACGGTGTAGCTCCCAACGAAGTTGTGCGTTAGGTCAAACGCACACAGAGCGCGGCTCAACGACGGATTAAAAGGATCTGTGGTGTCCTGCAATCCCGAAGCGTTGTCGAAGCATTTGCTGTAGGTGTAGCCCAGCAGGAATGAAGCGTATTTTGCGTTGTAACGCACACTGGTCTGCAACGAATTGTAGTTCGAGTTTGCCGCAGCTTTCGTATATGGGTTACTCCCAAAGTTGGGTCCGAGTATCGTACGTGTACCATTGATCGTTTGTCCCGAGGCGGTAGTGAAGGTTGTGTCCTCCAGATTCGGACCACACGTCGGCGTGCCAGGAGCAACTGCTGCCGGGTCGCTCAACGACTGACACAACGCAGCATCGCCCGGATTCGCTTCCACCGACGTCAGCAATCTGTGTCCCTGCGTGCCTACATAGCCAACCGTCAACACCGTGCTTTGTCCGAACTGCCGTTGGATCGAAAGCTCGTAGTGCTCTGAATACGGCATTCGGTTCTTGTAGTAAAAAGCAAAACCAAACGAAATCGGCTCTACTCCTGCCCAGTTGAAAGTAGTGTTCGGATTTGTCGGCGAGACGTTCGTCGATGGGAAGACAAATGGGAACCGTTGTCCCTGGCTGTTCCCTGTTGCGCGATCGATGTACGGCGTTTCGAGAAATGGAGGATTCGGACTTCCGTAGAACAGGCCGTATGGAGGGTCGCCTACCTCAAGGAATTGGGTTGAATCCTCAAACGAGGTGTAATAGATTCCAAAGCCCGCTCGGATGCTGGTTTTCCCTGGGCCGCCGGTCAGCTTCGATACCCATCCACTGTCCGCTGACGGCGAGTACGCAAGTCCCAGCCGGGGAGTGAATCCATCGTACTGGGTAGGAGCCAGAGTGCGCGGAATACCAGGATCCCCAGGCACCACCCATCCTGTAGGTGCTCCCGGGAACACTATCGATTGCAAGCCAGGAACAATAGTTTCAATCTTGTTCTGTGTGTCGTACCAGGGCTGACTAAACTCCCACCGTACACCATAGTTGAACGTCAGATTCGAAAGAACCTTCCAACTGTCCTGGAAGTAAAGCCCCATGTACTTGCTGCGGGAATCCAATATCTGCTGACTTGCCTGGACGAAGGCCGAAGGTGCACCGATTAGAAAATCCGCGAAATCCACGCCGGTTTCGGTGCCATCAAACGTGAACTGACCATTTTCTTGCGTAAAGTTTCGCTCATTGATCTGGTCATAATGGAATTGTCCACCAAACTTCAGGCTGTGCGTCCGGATCGTCTTAGAAAAGTTGTCCAGCCACTGGAACGTGTTGTTGTACTGGCCGGTGCTTGTGGTCGGAACTCCGATGATGAAATTGTTGAACACTACTTGCGGCACTCCCTCGAGTGCCGGGTTAATTGGGCCGATTCCGCCGGGAGCGGAAAAAGGTGTTGTAAATCCAAGCGAGGCGAGCGTAACTCCTAATCCACCGCTTGCTTTGTCGTACACATTTGCAGAACGCAAATAGCTGAAGCGAAATTCGTTCACCGCCGTGTTACCGAACGTCTTCACGAGGCTTAGGGTAGCCAACTGCGCACGGCCGGGCGTAATTCCATTGAAGCCCGGTACGGTTGATCCGCCACCGCTGCCGCCTCCGCCCGGATAAGGATTGTTCAGGTAATAATCATCCAGGAAGTAGTAGCCGGAAATCATTCCGAAGCGAGTGTTCTGATCGATACGAACGCTACCTTTGTCATCACGCAGTCGCTGCGCAAATGACGATGTGGAGAAGTTGAGAGTCGGGTTGTTTGTATTGGGACTAGGAACATATGGCAGCAGACCCGTCGCCGCCGGTGACCACGCTTGTCGAGGAATCTGCGCGTTCGGGAAAACACACGTCGCCGGATCGGTGCAGCCGGGCGTGTAATACGGCTCACCGTCAGTTACTGTATAGCCGAGTCTCTGGGACAGAATGTTCGCCCAATTCGGTCCGACCACAGAACCCGCGAGAGAATCCGCTTGGTCGGAAAAATCTCCGCTGCGATTTGCTAGGGATGGAACCGTCGTCGTGACGGTTGGTGCCTGCACCAGCCGTGTCCCTTGATAGTCAACGAAGAAGAACGTGCGATTTTTCTTGATCGGACCGCCAAAAGTCGCCCCAAAGATGTTTTGCTGGAACACGCCTCGGGTTGGAGAGAAGTAGTTTCTTGCATTCAGATCTGTGTTGCGCAGGAATTCGAAGGCTGAACCGTGGAACTGGTTTGTCCCTGATTTCGTGACGACGTTCACCTGGCCGCCACTGTAGTTCCCATACTCCGCGTCGAAGTTGCTGGTGATAATGCGAAATTCTGAAATCGAGTCGAGATTAGGAATGATCGCTGTTCCGTTATTCCTTCCTTCTTCGACGTTGGCGCCATTCACCATGAAGCCGTTGGCAGCCTCACGCCCTCCGTTCACGGATTGATTGCCCGCGTTCAGGTTCCCCGAGACAGGACGGTCGCCATATGTTCCGGCGGTATCGGTATATGGCGAAACACCCGGCTGAAGCGCCAGCAAGTCGGTGAAGGATCTAGTGACAAGCGGGACAGATGTGATCTTCTTTCCCTCAATCACCTCGCCCATCTGGGTGTTTTCGGTCTCGACGTGGACGGCATCACTGGCAACTGTGACCTCCTCGCTGGTTGTGCCCAGCGATAGTTTTGCATCTACGCGAATCGCTGAGTTAACGTCGATTATCACTCCGCTCCGGAGGAACTTCTTGAATCCGGTCTGCGTGACCTCTACGTTATAGGTCCCGACCGCCAACGCGGGAAAGCTATACACTCCTGCGGTGTCGGTCTTGGTTGTCGCTGTCACGCCGGTCTCGGTTCGAGTAGCGGTAACGCTGACCCCGGACACTACGGCCCCACTTGGGTCGGTAACTACTCCAGAGATGCTGCCTGTGTCGCTCGCGCGCAGCATCACAGCCTGAAATATACCCATTACAACCAGTAGACGAAACAGTATCCGAAGACGAAACATGACTCACCCCCAGCCATCGGACTGACGTCAGTAAGCTGAGCAGCTTCCCGCCAAAAGACTTTGTTAGGGTCGCTAACAAAGTAGGGTCGAAGTTGTACTACGAAAACGGACGTAAGTCAAACCTTAGGAGGTAATGTACGAACGACTCGTCCCTACGAGGAGAAGAGGGTCGACTCAACTTTATCCATAGCGAGACGAATCGCACCGTAGAGCTGTGCATCTTCTCGCAATAGACTGATCGCAAGGCGGGGACGCGCCAGTTCATTGCGATCAAGCAGCTTGCGCGTGGCGCGCAATAGTGGCTCACTGCTACCGATGGCGCCACCGAGGACGATCAGCGAGGTGTTAAGCAGAACTGAGATGTTGGAGACGGCGTGTGCGAGGACCTGCGCAGTTGTCTGTAACAGTTTGCGGGCGCGGAGGTCACCTTGTTGAGCAAGATCAAAAACCTGGGTGGGCTTGAGATGTTGTTCACCATGCCCGTTCTGATAAGCCTTCTTGCACATCTGGCGCCAGGCTTTTTCAATTCCATTACCGCCAATCACGCTCTCAAGTGATCCGGGCTTGTCAATTGCCATCGGAAACACAGGCGCGCCTGGAACTAGTAGATATCCCACTTCTCCAGCCGCCCAGTCCGATCCATGATAAAGACGGTCTCGGATATAGATACCGGCGCCAATGCCAGTGCCGATCGCCAGAAATACGAAATTTGAAACGCCTTTGGCCGAGCCTGCCCAGCTTTCGCCCAAAGCTGCCGTATTTACATCATTTTCGATCACCGCAGGTATTTTGAGCTTCGACTCCAATAGATCTCGCAGCGGGACTGATTGCCAGTCCTGTAGGTGCGGGGCCGAGATCACAGTGCCCGCGCGCACGTCCGTAATTCCGGGCGCTCCCAAACCCACAGCTAGCAACCTCTTCTCGGAAATTCCAGTTTGCTGGATCAGGTGGCGTAAGCCGGAGTGAATTAAGTTAACGATTTTGTCCGGAGTCCGGTTTCCGCGCGTACTGATGGTCCAACGGGCAAGAATCTTCCCGTCTAAATCGGCGATCGCGAGCCGAATGTTGGTTCCACCCAGATCGACTCCTACTACGCAGCCGACATTTGGGTTGAAACAGAGCATATCGGGGCGTCGCCCACCATTCGACGTCCCTAGGCCTAATTCCTTGACCAAGCCTTTTCGTTGGAGGTACGCGATCGTACTAGACACAGTAGGAGCACTAAGCCCCGACATCCGCACCAGGTCTGCCCTTGAACATGGATTATGGCTTCGTAGCAGGGTGAGCACCTGGCTGGCGTTCAACTGCTTTAGTAATCCGGGACGGGAGGGCGTGAGGCGGCCGCTCATTTGTACGCGACCCTGTTCCACACCTCGGGCTTTTCGCGACTTTGTGGGCATAACGCTGCTATACGAGACAGCAGACTAAGTTAATGTTCCTTACAAAGCTTGGCAAGAGGTAATTCGAGACAGGTAAGACGTTAGTAATCTCAATAACGGCAGGTGCTTACCATTGCTACGGGTTTCTCTATCGACGTGTCCGGCCATGTTGCGCTGGTTCGGATGCATTTCGCTTAGGCTTTGCACTAATCCTGCTTGTCTCTTCAACTCCTGTGAGCGTGAAACGGCATCTCAGTATTCGTAGATGGTGTCGGCCGAAATCGATGTCTCGAATCTTCTTAAAAGTAGATGGGCGCCAGCACACGCTCGATGTTGATCCGACAACTCCGCTATTGTTCGTCTTGGCCGACGAGCTCGGCTTGCGAGGGCCGAAGTTCGGGTGCGGCATGGCGCAATGTGGCGCCTGTACGGTGATTCTTCGGCGCCAACCCGTGCGCTCTTGCGTGATGCCGGTTAGCGCTGTCGGCGACGGCGAAGTCACGACACTTGACGGTCTGGGCTCACCAGAAAGGCCTCACCCTCTCCAGCAAGCATTCATCGACGAAGGCGCCGCGCAGTGCGGGTTCTGCCTCAGCGGAGTTATTCTGACCGCCAAGGCTTTACTGGACGAAAAGCCCGATGCCACAGGGGAAGAAATTCGGGCAGCTCTCGGTGGGGTTCTGTGCCGCTGCTTCACCCACACTCGAATGATGCGCGCCATTCGCAAGTATGCCGAGACGAGGAAAGCATGAGCGTCTCCCGGCGCGGTTTTCTGAAGTGCTCTGGTGCGCTGATTGTCAGTTTTGGTACCGCATCGCTCTTCGCGGAGGGCGCGAGGGCGCAAGGTCCATTCGATACGCATCCATCGCACATCGACCCAGCCAAGCTCGATTCCTGGATCGCAGTCGGTTCGGATGACACGGTTATCGCCTACACGGGAAAGTGCGATTTCGGACAGGGGATGCTTACTGCCCAGACCCAACTTGTTGCCGAAGAGCTGTGTGTACCGCTTGCTCGTGTAAAGCTCATCCAATGCGATACGTCTATCTGTCCTGACCAGGGTACGACCTCCGGGAGTCAATCCACGCCAACGAACTTCAATTCGGAGAATCTCGCACAGGCCGCGGCTACCGCACGAGAGGCGCTGATCCATATGGCGGCAGAGCAGTTCGGCGAAGATTCCGGGCAACTCGCTGCTGCCGAGGGCTTCGTCACCGATAGGCGCGGCCGTCGCACGTCCTACGGTGAGCTCATCGGAAACAGGCGATTCAACCTTCGAGTAAGCGAGACAGCTAAGCGCCGCATGCCCTCGCAGTGGAAAGTTCTCGGCAAGCCCGTCTCATCGCTCGACCGGCCCGCTCTGATGACCGCAAACTTCGAGTTCGTGCACAACGTAAGCGTTCCGGGAATGCTTCACGGTCGTATCATCCGGCCACCGGAGGTCGGCGCCACGGTAGCCAGCGTGGATGAGAGCTCGGTGGCGCACATCGCGGGAGTAGTCAAGGTCGTCCGGCGGGAAGACTTTGTCGGCGTTGTGGCAGAAAAACAATGGCACGCGATCGAGGCCGCCCGACAGTTGAAGGTAAGGTGGAATACCGGTATCTCCTTGCCACCGCAGCAGACGTTCTTCAATAGCTTGCGACAACGGCCCTCGCGCGACAGTCTCGTGGTCGATTCAAAGGACGTCGACGAGCAACTCGCCAAGACACACTCCGTCGTGCATGCCACGTACTTCTACCCTTACCAGATGCACGGATCCGTCGGCACATCATGCGCGGTAGCAGATGTGAAGCCCTGGGGCGCAACTGTGTGGTCGGCAACGCAGTCTGTTTATCCCACCCGCAGCGTGATCGCCAGGCTGTTGCAAATGCCGCTCGAAAGCGTTCGCGTCATCTACATTCGTGGATCGGGCTGCTATGGACTGAACGGCGCAGACACCGTTTCGTTTGATGCTGCGCTGCTATCCCACGCCGTGGGCCGGCCCGTGCGAGTTCAACTTTCGCGCCAGGACGAAATGGCGTGGGAGAACTTTGGTTCGGCGTGCATGATTGAGCAGCGCGCCGGAATAGATCAACACGGCACCATCACCGCGTGGGAGTGCGAGAACTGGATCGCTTCAAGAGGCGGGCGTCCCGGCTACGATCATGCCGGCAACGTCATCACCGGAGTGCTGGCTGGCTACTCGCCCGAGCCGATCAGGCCGCGTTCCGCCTCAGAGCCCGCGGGTGAACTTCGTAATGGCAGCAATGCAGTCCCTTCCTACGTTCGCGGCTGCGTAGGGGGTAAATGCGGCGGCGCAGGAACGGTTCGCAGTGAGCGCGTGCTGTCGCATACAGTGGAATCCCCCTTTTTCACCGGCCCCCTTCGGTCACCCTTACGAATCCAGAACACGTTTGCACACGAGTGCTTCATGGATGAACTCGCCGTAGCTGCGAATGCGGACGCAGTCGAATTTCGCCTGCGACATCTCAGCAACCAGCGCGTCATCGACGCGCTACACGCGGCTGCGAAAGCTGCAAATTGGGAACGTCGCCCTCCGCACAAGCGAGAAGTTTCTCGAACTCGAGTCGCCACCGGGCGCGGCGTCGCGTGTGTCGCCTACGAGGGCGACAACGGCTATACAGGCGTGATTACCGAAGTCCGCGTCGATTTCACAACCGGTCTGGTGCAGCCAACAAGGTTTGTTGTCGCGGTCGATTGTGGCCCAATTTCGAATCCCGACGGTTTGATAAATCAAACCGAGGGCGGTGTTCTTCAAGGCATGAGTCGCGCACTACTCGAAGAAGTCACCTGGAACGAAAAGCAAATCACTTCGGTAGATTGGGAGACGTACCACAGCTTCTATTTAGGTATCGAATTGCCCGCGATCGAGGTTACCCTCCTCAATCGCCTCGATGTGCCCGCCACTGGAGCCGGTGAAACAGTGATAACGGTCATTCCTGCCGCTATCGGCAACGCCATCTGCGATGCCACCGGCATTCGCTTGCGCGAGGTCCCCTTTACACCTGAGCGCGTCAAGTCTGCACTTGCATCCCGTGTGACCCTCAGGGACGCAAGGAGAACGGCATGAAGTTCAGAGTACTTCCAGTCTTCGCGCTCGGCTGCATGCTGATCTCCCTTGTCGAAATTCGGGCAGCCCAAGCCTCTTCCCTTTGCCGCCGCTAAACAGCTTTCAGTGAGGCGCGTCGCAAATACGCTGTGACCTCCTGGAGCACATCGTCGTAATCGGCGGTCGCGGCCTGTTCCACATGCACCCGAATGCCCTTAACACCAGCTTCTTCCGTGATCCGCTTAAAGTCAGACTGCAGAAACTTGGCAACTTGCTCGCGGGTGAGGAATGCGATGGGAACCGTGACGGACTGGCCTGGCGAGATCTCGATTTTCAGAGTATAGGGGTGCTCGACGTTTTGCGTTTCAAGACTCATGGACACCTCTGGGTTGGTTATCGACAAGGTGGCTGCACAAATGTGCGTTCCTCGTGCGACTTGGTGGCGGGAAAAGCTAACGCATTTTAGCGCAGATGGTTCTGTGGATATCCGAGTACTCAGTTATGTGCTCTTCGCCGATGTTCGCCTTTGGCCTTCAAGATTCCCAGAGTTACTGCCGGTTTTCTGTTGGCCCGAAGCAGATTGGGAAACCTTACGTTCCCCTATCAAGGATTAAGAGAAAATACCTATGAGTAAGGCTTCTGAGTTGATCACCAATTTCCATCCAAAAGAGATACTCTTCGAATTCAATTGCGATCTTCAGTTTCTCGCCACACGGAGCGGAGCTCCGAGAGTCACCTGTGCACGTTGTCGAATTGAGTCGAGATCATAGGTGGTAAGAATCTGGCCGTTCTCAAAAACCGTAACCAATCGATCCTTGTTGCCCCAGCTGGGCTCTTCGACGTTCTCGATGGTGCGAAAACTTTCGAGACCGGTCGAGATGAGAGCGAGCCGACCGTGCTTAGAGTCCTTCCCTGGATCAGTGATCGGATCCTTATAGACCGGCCGCCATTTTCCGTCGATCTCTGCGGCCGAACACTTGAATGCGAACCTCAGTGTGTCCCGGTTCAGTTGTTGCAGCAGCGCGCCACCCATGCCGAATGCGAGATTGTCAGCGCTCCAGCCGTGAAATTTAGAGAGCTGATACAGCATGTTTTGAATGGTAAACATGTTGACGCCATCGCCCTGGATGACACGAATATAGGGCGGTAGCACGCGATACCCCTTCGAGTTCGTCACATATCCGAACTTCTCCCCGAGTATGTCAAAGACCCTTGTCAACACTGTTACGGGATCACCAGAATCTGGACGAATGACCAGTGTGCCATTCCGATGAACAATATCTGGCTTGAGGAGCTCTCCCCACAACTTCTCGCAAGCGTTGTACACGTTGTAGCTGTCAGAAACGCACGCAACCAGGCCGGTGGGATAAGCCTGTAGCATGTTGCGATAGGCATCGAGTTCATGATCTTTTCCCCACGCGGTGATCGTCGAGTGCTCTGAAGCCGGAATGGAAAACCCAGGCATAGTCTTCGCGTCGTAGTAGTCCTGGAGAAGTACTATGCCGATTACGGTATCCGACCCAAGAAAATTTACGAGGTGTGCGGCGCCACCGATTCCAGCCGTCTCCTCGGAACTCACTCCGCGATATCCGAAGTCGTGCAGTTTAAATGGCAGCAGGGACGGGTCCCCTGTGCGTTCCAGGAAGCCGCCGATGATCTTCTTGATCTCACGCGATAGGGTTGCGACGGTCGTTGGATACCAGACTTTCACTAGTAACGTCTCCAGATAGTTCGTCAGCCAGGGGAATTCAGGATCCGTGTTCTCGATCGTGACCAGAACGTTGTGCAAGGGAACCACGGTACCTTCCGGGACAGCTTTGATGCGGACGGGCAGCAGTCCTCCATGTTTCTCGTGGAGCCGTCTCCAGCCTTCACGATTGAACTGTGGAGTGCCAAAGTGTTGTCGACAGAAATCATCCGCTTGGGCGATGTCAGCTAGCGTGAAACGAGGCCCTTGAAGATAGGCTTTCAGGTAATACTGCAGGCCGAAGAATACTGTGTTGGGAAATGTGCCACCGCGAGACTCCAAATACGAATAGATCCCAGTAGTGTTCGGAGGATATTGCTTCCAGTGTGTGAATTTGTAGCTATCAGTTCTCAGCAAGAAGTTCATGGATGTTTCCCTGTGGTCTTCTCGGAAAGCCTACTTCTCAATACTTAGAGTTCAAAAGGCTATTTCACGAGCTGTTATCGTCGCCCACTGTTGTTAGGTGAGTGGAGCTTACAACTAATCATTGGGATGAACATTGGCGCTAGCCTGGTGGCCAGATCGGGACGCGTTCGGCTGCCTATAACAATCGTGACACGATTCATACCGTCCCCACTTGGCATCGTTCGGGCCAATGAACCCACTACCATCAGAACACGAACGCTGAAGCTGAGCCGAGGAACCCCGTGGGCGTGTGAGGTTGTGAGCGGTGTCACGATGATTGAGCATTCTCCTTACAAAGAAGAAGGGTGAGATCGGTAACGCCAAACAATCGGCCCCACGCTTGAACCGCCCATCACGTAAGGCGTAACGTGGAACCAGCAGGTGGGAGGTGCCTCATGGCATTCGTTATTGCGGAACCCTGCATTGGGGTAAAGGACACCGCCTGTGTCGATGCCTGCCCCGTGGATTGCATTCACCCGAAGAAAGATACAGCCTATGATGACGGTCGTCCCGGGTTCGAGGCAGTCCCCCAGCTTTACATCGATCCTGTCGAGTGTATCGATTGCGGTGCTTGCGTACCAGTCTGTCCAGTCTCGGCGATTTTTCCGGTCGATGACCTGCCCGAACAATGGAAGCACTTCACGGAAATTAACGCCAGCTATGTCACTGGCGGGAAATTCATGCCTCAGGAGTATGCGACGCACCGGGGTGCGAAGTAAGGGATCCACGAGAGTTCAGCTGTTTAGGTTCCCAGCTTTCAAGGAACCTTTAAATCGTGACCTGATCCATGCTGAGCGGCAAGAGCACCGTCGCGGGTGACACGTTTAGGTGCCTTGTTCGTACGAACTACGCTTGCCTTTTCTGTTTCGGTCGCCAGCCCGTGTGGCGGCTTCACTTAATCCACGTTCATCCGTGCCATAGCTGAGTGCAGTCCAGGGTACCTTGTTAAGAAGCGTACCGGTCGGTATTAGTTTCAGATCGGCTGTGCGCACGTGATCATTGACGCTGGTCACCTCAAAAGTACCACGCTGCGCTATAGCAGCGACGTGATCGCCAACTCTTGGTTTACGAACGTCGTTTGACATACAGATAGTTTACGCCGCCCGGGCGTCTACCACTGTCCGCATTGCGGATATGACATGCCGGTGAATGAGCTGTTGCAGGAAAATTTCATGGGAGTGATTTGCTTGAATTGGCGGCAACCAAGAGCATCTAGACCTCCGCACGAAAAGTCTTTCCCAGCTCCGTTTCCGCCAGCCGGTAATAGTGCCGGAAATTGTAGATCAGCGGCGACCACCTCGCGGCGTCAACATATCGATCTTTGATCACCAGATCGTTCGCCACATGGACTCGCACTACTTCCACTTCGGCTGCCATAGCGCCGCCGAGCTGTTTCAGCCTCTCGCCACCCAGCTCATGCACCTCTCGTACTCGCGCTTCCATGTGCACCGGGCACTCACGCGCGCGTGCCGGCTTCACTAACTCGCTCTCCATTGGCGTCAGCCCGGCCGCCCGAAACTTGTCTCGCTCAAACTGAAACTGCTTGTTCTTCAACTCCGGCACCGGATTTTTCCCCGTCAATGGTGCGAGCTTCTCCACCTGTTCCCACATCTCCGGAGCCGGTAAATTCACCCCACACTCGATACAGTGACAACTAGCAAAAGTTAGAGGTATAGGTTACACATCTTTCGTGGGCTTTTCCTTCAGCTCTGGCAGCACTTCCTTCAGCGCCCAATCAATCCGCCGGACCGCCTCGCGAACTTGTTCCGCCAGATCATCATCCTTATGTGCGGCTGCTGCATAAATTACGACCTGCAGCGCATTGCGAACGTGATGGTTCATTTCTCGGATGATTACGAGCCGTTGCAGAAGTGCGCGTGTCCTGAGGCGTTCGTACCAGAGCACAATAAAGCCTGCCGCAACACCCAACAAGAGATCGTCCAGGATGCGCCACCTGCTCGGAAGGACATTTTCGCTAAGCCAGTTAGCCGAGAGCCCCAAATGAAAACGATGGCTCCAACGGCAAATGGCCTCAAGACACTTGTATTTTGATACGGGAGCGCAGATTTGGATGAATCTCCGGAGAGCACAAACTTTTAGCCTGGAGTATAGGAAGAACCCCACGAACCCTTTCCGAAGTCAGGAGCAACTTAAAGGGGTCGTTGGGTTCCCCTGCAAAGTAGGGGACGCGTATCCCCCAAGGGTGTGATGCAGTGTTCCTGGTCTATGGAAAATAAGTACCCAAAAAAAACCCCGCGATACGTTACGCGATTCGGGGCGAAGACGTGAGCGAATCGCGGGGTCTCTAGCCCTGGTTAGCTGATGAGAAAAGGGGTTTCATCCCCCTCACGTAGTGTGATGCCGACCTCTGGAAACTGGTGCGCCGCCCGGGATTCCCATCTTGTTCAGAATGAGGCGTCTTCTTAATTCCAAGCAGGGCGAAGTGTTCCGGCTTCACATCCGCCCAGCAGCCGCCGTGTCCCCACTTGTGAATTTCCTCTCTGCACTGCCCCGCATCTCCGCCAACGTGCCTGATGAGGCGATACAACGTCTCTAGACTGGAAACCCGCTTAAACGGAGCAACAACGGTGCGTGCGTTCTCGGCTAGACAGTGGATTGTGACCCTGTCTGCATACGTTGCATAGTTGATGAGCACACGCATGGGGGAGGGAAATAGTAGCAAGAGAGTGAGATCAGGCTTAAGCGGTTTTTTCTTCTCGCCAAACTTCCAAGTCCCACACCTCGCAGATCTGGATGGCCCGCCGATACCCGCATTCACACGCGGAGAAGAAGCAAGTCGTATTTGGTGAGGGAGGGGTGAACGAGTCGATGACTGACACCCGCCTTCGACAGCGCGGACAGAAGTATCCAATCCTGGTGATAGCGTTGGCCACATTCCCGCCTTTCACTATCCCAAAGTGTGAGCTGCGGGACAGTCGCTAGGAACTGTCACATCTGACAGGGTGGCGCGATGCTTCCTCACCGTAGAGATCCATTGCCGCTAGACGCCATAACCCTGGGCGAGCATCTGCTTTAGCACGGAGACAAGACGTTCATGGTCCCGCTCTTCTAGGGCAACAAAGCGGAAAGGCTGCATCTTGCCGGACGGTCGAGGGCGCAGTAGCTCTACCAGCCCAGTGATTGGTCCAGATTTGGATCTCATCTGCAGTTCTGAAAGAGTGCCCGAGCGAAGTGTGCTATTGAATTGGGCGAGTCCGCCCGTATTTGAGATTTCATGCAGGACCGCCGGAACGCGTTTGCCGTCCACCGAGAAACTGACCGACTCGCTGTTCGGGACTCGTACCCGGGGAGCCCGCACGCTGGCGTGGGGTTGGGGGAAGTGAGCCATGGCGGGAAAGCATCGCAGCCCGGCAAGGGTTGCGAAAGGTTACCTGAGAACATTGTCCGACCGGTCATTTGTTGCCGCGATCTTCTTCCCATTAAACAGCTCATCGCGATCTTGTATCTGCGAATAAGCGGGATTCTTGACCTTGATCCACGACTCACCGTACTTGCTTTTCTTCGGTTTCATGACAACGCCTTCGAGATCGAGGTAGCACACGAGATCGTAGAGGTTCACGCCGTCGTCCGTGTAATCAACGTAGAGAAGACGAGGGTCGCGTGCGGGAATGAGTTTGCGAAGGATCTGCTTACGCTTCAGAGGTGGTAGAGAGCGCAGGTCTTCGCCCTGGTGCCAATGCCAAGAGGATGTCGAACGGCTGCGATTCCGACAAAAAAGCATGCTTTGGGGCTGAAGGGGGTGGCAGGAAGCTCAGGGGTGGTTCCGACTTGCCAGGAGTGCCTTGCTACAAGATACCGAGTGGTAAGCCGATATACCAACACCTATCCCGTCGATCAGTCAGAAAGCCCATCGCTCCCGTCTTTACTTGCGGCGCTCATTCCTCCTGTAACCTGCAATCAACGTTCATCTGTTTGCAGATTTTCAGAACGCCTTGGACAACCAAGGATGTCGCACTGGCTTGCTCTGGCGAGACCGTTGAGGCGATTAGTAGCTGGGTCACTGTGGGGCCGAGGGATGTCGCCTGCAAACTCGCGTCTTGTTTGCCATTGGTGAACTCGATTTTGTGTTTCTTGGGGTCAGACTATAGTACCGCGATTTCCGGGTGCCCCCTCAGTGCCTCCAACGCGGTTTTGTAAACTTTGTCTGCCTGCGCCTCTAGCACTACGGTCGCGACGTCATATCCAACTCCATTTGCCTTTTTTTGGCTCAAGTGCTGTACTTGTCCCGATGCGGCGTGCGCCACCTTCACCCATTGCGCTTGTGCCAGGAGAGCAGCCGTGAGAACGATCAGCACGGTTCCAGCAAACCGACAGCTGGTCTGTTGCATGATTCCCTCCATCACGTTATGTCACGTCTCTAGCCCGTATATTTTGCTTCTGTGATTCGCGTCACAGGTTGCGGCCATCACATATGCAAGACTCGTCGCGTGGTTAACTAGGTGTGTTGTGCAAGAGTGGTGCGGAGCAACGGTGAAGCGCTTACGATTGGAGACCGAGCGCGAGAACCTGGATTACGTACCGTCTCACGCAGAGTTGACGGAACAGGAACAGTCACAGCTCAAACGTCGGCTCGCCATTGTGGAAGACGAGCTGCTGGAGTTGTTTGTCGCGAAATCGCCTAACTAGCCGTCTCGCAGGCCCTGTCGAAATCCCGCAAAGAAGAGATGCACATGAACAAGACTGGTCTCGTTGAAAAAATCTGCGCAGATGCTCACTTCAACAAAACGCAATCGAAGAAAGCTATCGAAGCGATGATGCGCTGCGTCACTAGTGCTCTTAAACGTGGCGACCACGTCACACTATCCGGATTTGGCGTGTTTAGCGTATACGAGCGCAAAGCCCGGAACGGACGAAATCCGCAGACGGGTTCCGTTATCAAAATAAAGGGTCGACGCGTTGCAAAGTTCACTCCCGGAGTAGACCTGAAGAAGGCTGTCGGTAAAGCGTGACGTACAAGGCAGCTAAGTTCGTCGTCTGCCATACCCTTCCGGAGGTGCTGCGGATGTCTGCTTACGCCATCGACCAGCTTGGAACGATATTCTCTTTGTGTGATTGTCATCGATGCGGTCAGTCGGTAGTCATAGCTATCGACGCAGCGACGAACGCCGCGACATTGGACCTTGAGATCGTCTGTCCGAAATGCGCGGCACCCTATTCAAGTCTTTCGCCTGAAGCCTCGAAGCCGAATTAGATTGGCGAGTCTTGCTTTCTCTTTATTCGCAGTTCCAATTGTGGATTGTTAGCGATAACGGAGAATACCACCAACTATCTCAAAACGAGATACGGAGTGGTATAGCGATTTCCCGACAGTAATCCAGACAGCACTTACAATTAGTGCCATGAACATCGCAGAGTTGGATGGGAAACCGTTCACTTTATGGCTAACAGACAAGGACGATGAGTCCGCAGTCTATTCGGGAATAGCCCGATGGAACGGCTCAACGCTGCTGCTAGAACGTGCGCCAAATCCCGATTTCGAAATTCGTTCGGAATGGCATGAACGTGTACAGGCAGTCACGAACCAAGAGGTGCGGCAGATTCTGCTGGGTGCCGACTACTTTCTTCGGCTTTATCTGGGGGAGCTTCCGCCCGGTACGTCAAGAGAGGCCTACGAGCTGACTGGACTGAAGTGGCCGGAATAGGAATGCCTGACAATAACTGTTGCGAACGGAGATTATCACTCACAACCGTTTCTTGATCGCTGTGAAAACCCATTTACCTACTGGTTATTGGTGGTATCGAGATATATCAACACTGATCCGGCGGTTCAGGACTCGATTCGCTTGAAACACTGCCAGTGGAAACCACCGCGCTCATCATCAAGGAAGATATATTGACCGGCATCTATTCTAGAAATCGTGCCAACATCGCCGGGGTGTAAGCGCACTCGCTCAAAGGTCGCCCATGACCAGCCCCTAGCATGATCGTCGGGGATGAACGTCACACGTTCTCCAACGCTAAACGGGCATTGTGCTTGGTTTCCGGTCATGCTGCGGTCAGTATATCTCCGAGGCTCGGATTGCGAGCGATAAAGCGATTTCCCGATAGTAATCGTCACGTCGATTAACATTAGGCATGGAATATCGGGGAATTTGGGTTGTATTCCTGACAGTTCTGTTTCTGCTCGGTGCCGCAGTCTCTGTGATTCCAACGGTGGTTGTACGACTACCACGGCCCAATGGCGATTTGCCGTCCGCGAACTTCCTAAAAGTCTGGCGTGCCATCGGAGTGATTGTCGCTGTAGGCAGCCTCGTGCAATTGGTCGCAGTTCTCGGCTGGGGCAAGTTAGTACGTTGAATGACGTTGTGAGTGGTATCGAGATTTCCCGCCATCTATTTCATTTGATAGGCACGCAGACCCATATAATCGCCGTATCTCAATGAGCAAAACCAAACGCATCCTCATACTTATTGCCGTTTACATGCTCGGAATCGCAACTCCGTATGCTGCGCAGTACGCACTTACAGTTATCGGTCATCACATCTCGGGACGAGAAGAATTCTCTCGACAAACGTCCCCCGACGGAGTGCTTGATGCAGTTGTGATTCAAGTCAATCCAGGCGCGTTCAGCAGTTACTTCTACTTCTTGTATCTGGTTCCCAAGGGTGCAAAGGCCGATAAGATTCTTGGTGATCCAGCAATCGTGCAGACGTCGGAAGGCGATCCGCTGATAATCAATTGGGAAAAACCACACTTTTTGTCCGTAAACTCCGGGAATTCACACATTCAATTCTTCGGCAATCTCTGGCACTCGAACCGTGTGCCAGACTATTACGTTGAACTCTCGCTTGCTGAAAGCGGTAAGCACTATCTCCAGCAGAACGGCAAACTTCGCGCAGAACAGTGATACCTGTCGATAACGGAGAATACCACCACCTATCTCACCTTGAGATAGTGAGTGATAAGGCGATTCCACAACACCTATCCGTTGCTGAGAACCGCAATAACTTCCGATTTGCCGACAAACCGGGAGTTGATCGGATTGGTCAACACAAGCCCGTTTCTCACTACCAAACCCGACTGACGCAACGAACCCACAAGCCGGCTTGTGGGACGTGATGCTGTTGGCTAGCCTGAGAGACATGTCCCGATAATACTTGCAATCAGTCACACGTTGCTGACGACTGCCCGAGAACGCGGAAATACGCGGAAGCCGAACTTTTTACAGGCGATTTTACAGGCGAGAAATTCACGACGAGTCGCAAGCTCGCCCTTCTGCTCAAGCTAGAGGTCGGTGCCCGCATCCACACTGCATCTTCCCATCCGATATCCCGGGCACAAGCGTCATACGTGGATTCGGTTAACCAAAGGGGCTCAGTTGGATGTGCGATCGCGCAAGCTGATGTGGTCATGTTGGCAGCTTTTTCGCTGTTCATCGGTGCCATAGCTGAGTGCAGTCCACGGAACCCTTGTAAGGAGAATGTCGGCGCCCAGCAATTTCAAATCTGCGAAACGTCCATGCTCACTGACGTTGGTCACCTCAAAAGTTCCGTCGTGCCCAAGTGCAGCGACATGATCACCGATCATTGGCTTACGAATATCGTTTGCCATACACATCTAGTCTACGCTTCTATTCCGAGCTAATCGGCGAGATCCGGAATCTAGTCTGTATCTTCATTCGGCATGATCTCGTTCCCATCGCTGTTCCTATTGGCATAGAGAAAGGCTGGGTCGAACAAGGCGACGGTTCCGTCATTGAAATAGACGAGTAACCGGCCCCTGACAATGTCGGCGCGCAGCACGGTGGCCTTCATGACCCGAAAGTCTACTCTGTTGCAATGCCGGTACTCCCGAGTAATTCCCCAAAAGTGAGCAAAATTACACATCAATGTGGCAGGCCGAATCGTAGACTCGCACGAAGGGGGCGATGTTTATGCAGGATATTTTCATGTGGGATGATTTGAACGGTGCTATGAGCGCCCGTATTCTCGAACTTGAAGCTCAACGCGCCAGCCTTAAACGCGTGCTCACCCTTCCTAACGTTTCCGAAGCCCTGAAGGGGCGGATTCGACCCTGTGTGCTTAACATAGAAGTGGATTTGCGAGCGCTCCATCACGGGCTCGATCGCATGTTTTGGACATCGACAGACGCAGACACCTTGTTAGTCCTCTTCTTCTGATCCAGAGTAGCCGGTCGCATCATGCACGGTACGAATAATGGGGCAGCCATCATCCATGTGCGACTTCACTTCTTGCGCATCCTTGCCGGCATCGCTCTCCAGTTTCGAGTCTGGATTGTGCTCTTGCTTTACCGCGGTGAAGGGATCCTCTCCCAGATCGGTCATGCTTGCTCCTGAGTCACAGAAAGTGTCAGCTATTTATTCCGGCCCTCGGCGGCTTTCACTTCAACGGCTCCGGACGGCGTCAATTTCGAGCGATCGCAAGACTCCCAGCCATTCTCACAAGCTGAGACATTGCGCTGGTGTTCGAACACCGTCACTTCTCTCGCTTGTTGGTCAGTCAATTTCGAATGGTCGCAACTCTTCCAGCCATCTCTGCAATCAGAAAAGTTGTGCTGCAACTCGGCAGTAGCCATTTCGGACGCTTGCGTCCCGCTCAGCTTGAAACCGTCACAAGATCCCCAGCCGTTTCGGCACGCAGTAATTCTGTTCTTGAACCTCGCAACCGCTACTTGGCTCGCCTCCGTCTGACTGAGCTTAGAGTCGTCGCAGGAGCCCCAGTCTTCCATGCAATCTGACAGGTTGTGCTGGTGGCGGGACACAGCATTCGCAGCGGCTTCCGTCCGAGTCAGCATCGACGGCTCGCATGGAGTCCACGCATTTTTGCAATTCGTGATGTTTTGCTCGTGTTCGACAGCCAGAACCGACTTTGTTTCTGCCTCGGTAAGTTTAGAGTGGTCGCAAAGCGCCCATCCGTCCATGCAGTGCGAGAGATTGCGCTTATGATCGGCATCGGCTACGCCGGTCATTTCCAACTTACTCAGTTTGGATTTGTCGCAGGAACTCCAACCTTCCTCGCAGTCAGATAGGTTTCGTTGCTGCTCCGCCGTCCTTGCTGATTTGGTCTCAGACATACTGAGCTTTGAATAATTACACGATTGGTAACCTCTCATGCAGTCCGAAAGCTCGCGGCGATGTTTACCGGCTGCCACTTCCGCGGCTTGCGACGGGGTAAGTGCAGCGTAATCACATGTCCCCCAACCGTCCCCGCAATTTGAAATATTCGAGTCATGGTTGGAAGACTGGGAGAATACTGGCACGAACGAGATCGTCAGATAGATCAGTGAGAGCAGCCACAAGCGTCGCATACGGCCTCCGGTTCCTAAGACACTATGTCATGCAGCAACTCATGAAAGCTGATCAAAACAGATCAGTACTGGCCATGCTGAAGATCTTCGTTTCACGCCGAGGTTTCTGAACCTCCTTCGAATCGTGAATGTCAGGTGAGCGGTATTGCTCAGACAGTTTCATGACATCCCAGTAGTGTGGGAATTGCCTTATGCACCGCGAGTGGGCGCAAGAACTAAAGATGCGCCGTGCAGGGGCAGAAGAAAAGGTGAGAGTTTGAAGAAACTATTGTTGTTCGTTGCATTACTCAGTTTTGCCAGCTTTAGCTGGGCGGATTCAAACCGCGAATCATCAACCGATCGGCTGGACAATGCCGGCAAAGTGCTCAACGAGGTAATGGCCGCCCCGGATAACGGCATCCCGGAAGAAGTGCTGGAACACGCGAAGTGCATCGCGGTGGTCCCGCACATGATCAAGGGGGGCTTTGTGTTTGGCGCCGAGAATGGCAGAGGCGTAGCGACATGTCGCACTGCGACTGGATGGAGCGCACCAGCGTTCTTTGCCATCACTGGCGGCAGCTGGGGATTGCAGATTGGCGTCGAGGGCGTGGATTTGGTCATGATTATCCAGAATGACAAAGGCATGCAGCAGTTGCTGGCGAGCAAGTTCCAACTGGGAGCGGATGCCTCGGCGGCAGCCGGACCGGTCGGAAGACATGCTTCTGCCGAAACGAACTGGAAACTCGAGACAGAAATTCTGACTTACTCTCGTGCCAAGGGTGCCTTTGCAGGTCTGGCGTTGAATGGCGCTTCGGTTCGACGGGATGACGATTCCATGCAGGCCATTTACGGGCACAATGTCACGACTCGGTCAGTACTGCTGGGGCAAGTAGCACCACCAGCGTCGGCCGAACCGTTCCTGAAAGCAGTCAGGGGCGCAAAGGCGCAGGCCATAGCAGAAGCTAAAAAAGAGTAGCTGGTTAATAAGCGCGTTCGCACCCGAGAGGAATGCCGACCTCGGGTGCCAATGGCGCCAAGAGAACACATGCCTCCTTGTGAGATCACGACACATCACCAATCGCAGCAGAGTGAGCTATGTAGCTCAGACAAGGAAAGTCGCATATGTCATTCTGTACTCCTGAGTGTGTGGAATAGAGCGGCGAGTCGTGATTCGTAGGTCCCTTTCTTAAGTTCGAGCCCGCTGATCAAGCAAGACGATCAATCCATCCAATTGGAATTCTTATTCGTGTCCCTGCCGCTAGAGGTGGCGGAGGATCACGACACGGCCTTATCTCGAACCGGAAATTCAGGGCAACACCTCCACCAGGACAAGGAGGGTTAGCCAAGAAGGAGCGGCACAAATCATGCCTCTGATTCAAGTTCTCGAAGTCCTGATTGTGGTGGGTGTCCTGCTGTGGCTAGTGAATCGCTTCATCCCAATGCAGGGGAGTATCAAGTCAATCCTGAACGGTGTCGTAGTGATCGCTACTGTTCTGTGGATCCTCAACATTTTTGGACTGTTTCATTCACTTGCCAGGATTCGCGTAGGGAGTTGACGGCTAGCGGCTAAGTACCGCTGCCACGCCGAACGCACAAAGGTAGCAAGACGTAACACAGCAGACATTAGTAGTTATAGGGAGACAAATTGAAAGTTAAGCTGTTGTTAGCAGCAGTAATCGCACTGAGCTTGAGCGTACTAGGGCAGACGAATGCTCAAACCACCACCACTCTTGAACCACTGGCGCCAACGCCGACATTCCACGTCACCGTGGTCAGCCGCAGCGTACAGGCGGTCAATTACCAGCATCGCAGCGGAGCTACGAAGCTGAACTTTGCGGGTACGGATCTCATGCCAGCAGCGCACGGGCAAGCCAAGGTTGAAAGTAAGAAAGGCTACCTCGAGATACAGGTAGAATTCGCCAATTTCGAGCGGCCCACAAGTTTTGGCGGTGAATATCTCACCTACATTCTGTGGGCAATTTCGCCGGAAGGCCGTGCACAGAACCTCGGCGAAATACTGGTTGGCAATAACCATCGCAGCAAGCTCGACGTAACCACCGATCTGCAGGCATTCGCTTTGGTAGTCACCGCGGAACCTTATTATGCGGTGCGTGAACCGAGCAACGTCGTAGTGCTGGAAAACATCGTTCGCGCCGATACCAAGGGAACAACCGAGGCACTCAGCGCCAAGCATGACTTTCTTGAACGTGGCGGCTACATCCCAACCGGCTACAAATTCGACCCTGTGATTCTGAATGCAAAGTTGCCTTTGGAGTTCTTCGAAGCGCGAAATGCGGTTCGAATCGCTCAATCAGAAGGAGCTGAGCAGTACGCCAGCGCCAGTTATCGGCACTCGGTTGAGTTAATGAACAACACCGATGAGTTAGCGACAAAGAATCACATCGACCGAAAGCCGCTGATCGCTGTCGCTCGCGAGACGGTTCAGACCGCTGAAGACTCCCGTGCGATCGCAGTGAAGAAGATTGACGAACAGCGCCAGACAAGTGAACTTCAGGCTTCGGCTGACGCACAGGTGAAAGCGCAAGATCAGGCGAATGACGCCATCCGGCAGAAGGAAAAAGCGCAATCCGATATGGCTGCAAGTCAAGCGGCTATGGCCTCAAATCAAGCAGCATCAGCCGCGGCGGTTAGTGCGGCTCAGGCCGATGCCGATCAGTCCCGGTTAGCCGCGCAGCAGGCACAGCAGAGTGCACAACAGTCGGAAAACGACAAAACAGCCATGCGCGCTCGGCTCTCCGAGCAGTTGAACACGATTCTTCAGACTCGCGACAGCGCACGCGGACTCATCGTCAACATGTCTGATGTGTTGTTCGACACCGGAAGATATTCCTTGAAGCCGGGCGCACGGGAGAAGCTGGCAAAAGTTGCTGGAATTCTGCTCGCATATCCTGGCCTCAACATCGCAGTCGGTGGGTACACGGACAATGTAGGCAGCGACAAAATGAATCAAACGCTATCCGAAAGTCGCGCCAGCACGGTACGAGATTATCTGGTGGAACAAGGCGTAGCCGCTGATGCAGTCAGCGCAACAGGTTTCGGCGATACCTTGCCGGTAGCCTCTAACAACACCTCCGCCGGTCGGCAGCAGAACCGAAGAGTCGAGCTTCTTGTATCCGGCGACGCCATTGGCAACCCGGCTAACGCGACAACAGGGAGCTTGCGTTAAAAGTGGTGATGTACGAGCACTTATTGAGGTATCACATATGAAAGTAATTGGAATTACGACCGCCGCCGTTTTGTCTTTGATCCTTGGAATCGCTGCTCCTGCCAAAGGACAGGAGCAGCAGGGCGAAAAGCAGGACCACAACAATCAGCAAGAGCATGCCCAGCAGGGCAGGCCTGAACAACAGCATCAAGACCACAATAACCAACAGCAACAGCGTGCCCAGCAGCAACCGCAACAGGATCACAATAACCAGCAAACGCATGCGCAACAGCAACAATCGCAACCGAACGAGAACAAGCAATCAGCACAGCATCCCCAGCAACAGGAGCAACGGGATCACAACAACCAGCAACAGCATGCTCAGCAGCAACAACAGAACCACGACCAGCAACAGCATGCTCAGCAACAACAGCAGCAGAGCCACAACAAGAGCCAGTCGCAATACGCCCAGCAGCAGCGGGGAGATGAGCAACACCACACTCAGCAACAGCAGCGCGTCCAGCAGAGCGCGTGGCAGCAGCATCGCTCAGGAAACTGGCAGTCGGACCACCGCTCATGGCAACAGCGTGGTGGCTATCATGGCTACCGCATCCCCGATGACCGGTTCCGTGGGTCTTTCGGACCAGATCATGGTTTCCGAATCTACGGCCAGCCATTCCAGATTGTGGGTGGGTATCCCCGCTTCCAATACGGTGGCTATTGGTTCAGCGTTGTTGATCCGTGGCCGAACTATTGGGCGAATAACTGGTACGACACCGACGACGTTTATGTCACTTACGTCGACAATGGATACTACCTATACAACACCAGGTACCCGTCCGTTGGGATTGCGATCAGTATCTCGCTGTAACCGCGTTAACCGCGTGCAGCCTCGCGAGAGGCTGCATGCGAAGGTAAATCTTCCTGTAGGAAAGAAGGCGTGAAACATGCTCGGAACTATATTGATTGTGATTTTGATCTTGGCATTGTGTGGTGCGTTGCCAAGGTGGTCGCACAGCAGAAGCTGGGGTTACTACCCGAGTGGAGGAATGGGACTGGTCCTCTTGATCGTTGTCATTCTGCTGGTTCTCGGGCGGATCTGAACCATGCGTGATCCACTCATAGCGACGGGCGCCACACTTCAATGTGGGCGCCTGTTTTTCGTTCATGCGATCGCCGTCCTGTTTGTAGTGCTCATGTGCTCTGCGGGCCTGTCCGCATACTCGGTTCTGACCCACGAAGAGATCGTGGATCTGCTTTGGGCGGACGAAATCCAACCTCTGCTGTTGAAGCGATATCCGGGACTCTCGCCAGATCAGATCCGGGAAGCTCATGCCTATGCCTACGGAGGCGCCGTCATGCAGGACCTCGGCTACTACCCTTTCGGCAATAAGGAATTCAGTGACCTGGTGCATTACGTTCGGAGCGGAGACTTCGTTCATGAACTGCTTCTGGAAAGCCAGGATGCCGATGAGTATGCTTTTGCGCTCGGAGCCTTATCGCACTATGCGGCTGACATCGCTGGCCATCCGGCCGTGAACGAATCCGTCGCGATCGAGTATCCGAAGCTACGGGCGAAATATGGCAAATCAGTTCGCTACGCCCAGGACAAGACAGCGCATTTGAAAACTGAGTTTGGGTTCGACACGGTGCAGGTGGCGAAGAATCGTTACGCCTCTCAGCAATATCACGATTTCATCGGATTCCAGGTATCCAAACCTTTGTTGGAGCGCGTCTTTCCTGTTGTGTACGGAGTGGAATTGAAGGACGTGCTTACCCACGAGGATATGGCAGTCGGTTCTTACCGCTTCGCCGTTAGCCGGTTGATCCCGCAAATGACCGAAGTCGCATTGCAGACTCACAAGAAGGAGCTGATGCGCGAAACGCCTGATTTTGCGAAAAAGAAGTTCCTGTACCGCCTTTCGCGCTCTGACTATGAGAAGCAGTGGGGGAAGGATTACGTGAAACCAGGTTTCGGTACGCGCGTCTTATCAACATTCCTGAGATACATGCCGAAGGTCGGACCGTTTAAGGGGCTGGCATTCAATCATCCAACTCCGCAAACAGAAGACCTGTACATCAAGAGCATTAACACTACCGTCGATCAATATCGCGCCTTTCTTGAAAAAGTGCGCACCGATTCGATCGTCCTTCCAAATTGCGATCTCGATAGCGGTAAGGAAACCAAAGCATCTGAATACTCACTGGCTGATGATGCCTACGCAAAGCTGCTGGCGCAGTTGTCAGAACGGAAGTTCGATCGAGCGACCACGGAACTGCGCGCGAACATATTGGAGTTTTATTCCGACCTCTCATTGCCGATCGAGACGAAGAAGGATCAAGCTCGGTGGGAAGGTGTGCTTACGTCGGTTGACCAGTTAAAAACTATTTCACCGGGGCCGACTGTCGCGGTCAGCCCCGCACAGTAGAGCCGGAGCGCCGGCGAATGTGAAAGATATCCAATGAAACCCGCCCCCCGGCTAAAAGATGACTTCATTTTGAATGAAAAAGATTACCAGGTTTGCAAGGCTTGGCTTGACGAGGCAAACGCGGAAACGATCCTACATCCCTTGGGGAACCGTGAGCTCGAAGAGCAAAGACAGCGCATCAAGAGCTTAATCGCCGAGTATGAGCAGAACTGGCTAAACCGAAGCACGAACGCCTGAGAGTTCGCCTTACAGCTTTTCGGGAACAATCATCTTCCTGAAGAATTCGGATGCCCAGTTCTTGTGCTTCTGGCTGAGATGAACGTCTAGCTCGGTGAACGTTCGGCAGTACGGCATTGCAGAACGGGCAAGGAGCCGACTTGGGCGTCATCGCTGTGCAGTAAGCCTTCGCTCTCAACATAGCGACGACCATAGCAGAAATATCAGAGTTATATCGGTTCGCCTGAGATGTTGCTCAGTGTCAGAGTGACTTGACAACGACGCAATCGCCAAGAGCTGCCGCCTACTTAGTGGCTACGGGCGACTTGCCACATTCCAGGCAAGCGGCTTTTGAACTCGACGTGATCATCCCGCAGAATGGGCACATCCTTAATCCACTAGTCGCGGGGGCTGTGAGCCTGCGCACGCTCCAATAGATAGTAAAAGCGAAGAACAGCGTAATCGCTGACCACAGAAAAATAACATTCGTGCTGATAACAGCCATGAGCTTTTCCTTCCTGCCAAAGCGTGCGGCGAAACTGTCCGAGAGTGTGACTTACCCGGCCGTGTTCGAAGCTCTCAAGTTGCGCCTGTGAGCAGCGCGTTTTGCTTTCACCTTGGCGAGTTCGCGTGCTGGTAACGATGAGCGGCGATTCTGGGCAGGCTTCCTAGAGACTTCGCTGATTGTTGGCTTTGTCGCCACAGGCTTGACTGCGTCAACAGCCGCTGCGACAGGGGCGCCTGTCGCGACCGCGCTGTTGGTATTTGGAATAGCGGGGGTGCCCGTTGCTATTGTGGAGCTTCCGTTTGCTTTTTCGTTTGCCACTGTTGATCTCCTTTGTGTCGCGTCCGAGGCATGAAGGCGGAAGTCGCTCAAACGCGCCGCACTAGAAACAGGGTAGGCGGTACATCGATGGAAATCTGGTCAATCTTGACCACTCTGGCGGCCAGGGAGAACCATTCTTTCCTGACTTCATCCCTGAAAGGGTGAGTCTCTCCAACGTGGATGTCATCAAATCAGCAGCTGGTTAAACTCGCCACGATTAGGGAAGCCAATCCTCTCGAGTCGCACCCTCATTGATTGCTGCGCATATATTGACCATGAGCCAAGCCTATGATCGAACGACCGAGCTAATCAAAGTGCTATCCCTTCTGAATCAACTGGATGGCCGCACTATCTGCGATCCCAAACATCGTGAAAAAATCTACTGCGGGGGCGAGGATAGCCGGCTCGAAATCCGGCAGGAGCTGGTACAACTCGCGGGCCCACTGTCATCAACCCCTTGACTCCTGCCTGCGTTCCACCTGGCCGTTCTCGTCAAGCCAACTCAACAAAGCTCGAACGCTTGTCTGGGCAAGAGCTATGCAGGAATCGGCAGCGCCGTAGTAGACGCGAATCGTGTCTCCGTCTTCGGCCATCGTGAATCCACAGGGGAACACAACATCGTGAACATCCCCGCCTCTCTCGTAATCCGCCTCCGGCCCAAATATCCAGGAGTCGCCTCGCAACAAACACTTCTCCGGACTGTCGATGTCGAAAAGCGCTAATCCCAGGCGGTAAAGTGACCCGGAAGGCGTTTGACGAACGCCATGGTAAAGAACCAGCCAACCACGAGACGTTTCTATTGGTGGGCAGGACAGACCAATCTTATTGGCATCCCACCAAGCTCCGCGACGCGCTTCGAGCATGATCCTGTGACCACCCCAGTGACGCAAGTCGGGAGAATAGGAAATCCATATGTGCGCCCCGAGAGTTGTCATCGGCCGGTGAATCATCGCCCACAGTCCATCGACCCTGTGAGGAAGCAAAGCGGCATCTTTGTCGTCGGGCGACATAACGACGCCGTATCTCTCGAACGTTCGGAAATCTTTAGTTAATGCGAGAGAGACTCCGGGTCCACCGCGAGAGTATGAAGTGTACGCGATCGCATATTGGCTCAACTCGGGAACATAGGTCAGACGCGGATCTTCAATGCCCCAGATTTCTTCTGGATACTTGTCCGGAGCAGCCATGAGCGTAGGCTCGGGATCGATCTTCCATCCACCGATCCCATCGGCAGAGCGGGCAGCGCACAGATGCGAGAGTCCGCGACGATCTTCAACCCGGCACAGCAACAGCGTGGTTCCATCTTCCAGCAGCGTCGCTCCTGCGTTGAAGACGCTGTTGATGCGATACGGCCAGTCCTGGCTGGTCAAGATGGGATTGGAAGGATGACGGACAAGCAACGGCGCTGTTTCGACGATTTCCAGACTAATAGGGTTCACGGGAGACTCCTGGCAATTCGGTTTCGCACATTTTCGTTTGATCAAACGATGGAAGCGACGTGACGCGTGAGTACGGGGATTTCCGTATCTTCCTCTAGTAACCGCATTTCGAGAGATGCCATCAGGAAGGCTATGCTGGACTCAGCACCTTCGTTCTCATTGACGCGATCGGGATGAAGTCCGTCGCGGCATCCTCCCGTGCTTGCGTCATACAGAACGACTTGCAAATCGTTGTCGCCCAGGAACCAGTTGAAAGCTATCCATGCCTCGCGACGCCAGTGTTCATCGCCGGTCACATGGAAGGCCTGCAGGCATGCGGAAATTGCGGCTCCTGCTTCTACCGGTTGCTGGTCGAAACGAGCCTTTTCGCTTCCTTTGCGATAAAACCCCTGAGATCCGATAGGAACAAAATGGCCGTTCTTCTCACAGCGTTGTTCCTCAACCAGCCAATTCAGACTTTCGAGGCCGACGGAGATCATCTCGTTGTTGTCGCTTCTCGATCCGGCCAGCAATAACGCCTGCGGCAATCTCCCGTTTGAGTACGCAAGAACATCTTCAAACCAATTCCAGCCAGGCGACTGATTGCCGTGGTAGGCATCGAGCAAGCGCTGGCTCAAGACATCTCTCGTTTTCAGCGCCGCTCTGTCACCCGGAAAGCAGTTCAGGTATTCCTGCATGCCGAGCAGCGAAAAGGCGCATGCCCTTGGACTATGAAAGTTCAGTACCGCGGGCACTGAAGATTCGAAGAGACGTCCTGCGGTTCCTCTGAGCGCCGAATCCTTCGATCGTCCGAGCACGGTGCCGAGAGCCCACAGGGAACGTCCGTGGCTATCTTCGGATCCTATATCCTCCTGCCAGGCACGCTCGTAGCTCAGAAAATTCCTGAAGCGGCCGGCTGAAGCATTAAATGCATGCCACAAGAATGCGATATATCGGGAGGAGAGCGTTGCTGTTTCCGACACGGAAGCGGCTCCGAGCTGTTCCAGCATCACGCTGGCAATCAAAGCCCTCGCATTGTCGTCCGTGGCGTAACCTTCGTGGTAATTCGGAACTGAGAACACGGCGTGCTGCAATAGACCTGTGTGGTCGGTCATCCGCGCCAGATGTTCCAGGTTGATGGCAGGCAGGGTGTCCAGCGTTCTTTCCATGACTCGTCCCGAATAGACGGCCCGCGGACTCTGTCGCCGGTCGGTACGCGCCCGCACAAATGAGCGCATGTATGACTGTGCCACTTTCTTCCAAACCATATCGCGACCGTAGAGGTAGGCGCGTTTACGCATTGCGTGACGGGCAGCTTCGTCATCTAGTAGCTCGCCTACGGTAGTCGCGATTGCCGCGCTGTCGCCAAAAGGAACCAGGGTTCCTCTTCCTTCAGCAAGGAGTTCGGTCGCGTGCCAATAGGGTGTGGAGATGATTGCCTTGCCCGCTCCTACCGCGTACGCCAGAGTGCCCGAAACTGCCTGGGCTTCGTGTAGGTAAGGGGTGATGTAAATGTCAGCCGACCCGACAAACTGCACCATCTCTTCCGGAGTGACAAACCGGTTGTGGAAGACGACATTGCGTTCCACTCCCAACTTTCTCGCTAGCGCCTGCAACTCAAGACGGTAACGATCCCCTTCGCGTCGTTTAAGACGAGGGTGGGTTGCGCCAGCAACCACATACATCACATTCGGGTGTTGCGAAACAATGCTGGGGAGAGCCTGAATTACGGTCTCGATGCCCTTATTCGGCGATAGCAACCCGAAAGTAAGTAATACCGACTTTCCTTCGGTTTCGAAGGCGTCCTTGAAATAGTTTGGATCTCCGAACGGGAGATCGGGAACGCCGTGAGGGATGACGTCAATCTTGTCGCATGGGACATTGAAGACATCTTGCAGCACTTGGGAAGATTGCGCGCTCATCACGATGAGACGATCTGACAGCGTGACAATCTCATCCATCACACTCCGCTGGTTGGCATCTGGCTTGCGCAAGACTGTGTGCAGAGTCGTAACGACTGGCATCTGCACGCCTCGAAGCAGCCGCAAAACGTGGCTGCCGGCGGGGCCTCCGTAGATTCCATACTCATGTTGCAGGCATACGAGATCGACATTACTGAAATTCAGGAAGTCAGCCGCTTGTTGATAGGAAGCGATATCCCCTTCATTGAGCTCGAATCGTACGCGCGGTGGATAGTTGTACCGCGATTCGGGATCGTTCACCGGAACAGCCAGCAGGCGCTCAGAGCCAAACTCGGCAGCAACCGCGTCGCATAGGTCGGTGGTAAAAGTCGCGATGCCGCACTGGCGAGGCAGATAATTTCCAACGACCGCGATTCTGCTCGGCAGAGCGCCGCCGCTTTTGAAGCGCAGCGGAGTGGCAAACTTCTCCTCTATGAGTAACGGCAGTACCTTTAGTCGCGCAAATGGACCGCTCGTCGAGCCAATTCCTTCCGCGGGCTTCGCCGAACTCTCGCTTATCAAACTATTTCGCTCACGCTGCATTCAATCATCTTTCAATGTTGCTCTTATGTGGGCAACGCTCCCGTCAATAGGTTCGCGTCAAAGTTTCTTTCAGATCGCGCCTGTCTTCCCAACCCAGAAGGAACACCTTCCGATCGCTGCCCAGCCTCCATTTTGAAGGGAGGCAATCGTAAAGACTGAGCAATATTGCACTGTTTCAGCGTTGCAAATCGTGCATGCTGCATATGGAACTCCGGCCGCAATGAACGGTGAACATAAGAGTTCTCCAAGCTTCTTTTGTTTCGCAATTTTTTTGGAACGGAGTCGCGATTATGGCCGACGCTGACGAGACCAGGGTTACGCATCTCGGAGTCACCTACTCAACCACGACGCTCGGTCGTCAACCTGGCAGGCCGCTGGAGACCTGTCCCGATTGTCAGGGAAGTGGTGAGTTGTACACACGGAAGTGCAGGAACTGCAACGGCCGCGGTTTGGTCGGGGGATATACAGCGTCAAAGCCCAGCGCCGAAAGATGAGGAACCCGTGATAACGAAGAAGAAGGGTGTCAGCAAGAGCTCCGACCAGAGGACGCTTTCACAAGTCAAGAACGAGATGGCCAAGCCGCGCGTCACGATGTCGGCACGGGTCCCGATCACCAGTCCAAAGGCGCCTTTCGTTCAGAAGAGTTCTCTGAAACAAAGCCCAGCAAAGGTTTTCCAATTACAAGAAACCGGCGTAGTCGCAGCCAATCGCGCAATTCTGAAAGAAGTTGAGCGCCTGACGGGAATGAGTCAACGTCTTAAGTTATTGGCGGACGAGCATTCCTCCGCGGCCAAGGCACTTCTTCCTATCTCCGCCAGCATTCTGGGAATTGCCACGGTACTAAAAGTCCTGGTGATCTCAAAAGCCGCCATACCACCGGTCTAAGCGCCACCAAACCGCTAGGGGCATTCCAGCGAGTCCACGCGTCCAACGATGCTAGAATCTACGCATTAGGATTCTGGGGACTCCTAAGTGATCCCGTCCAACTTCTTCTTCTTTTATGGCTACTCCTAAAACTTCGATGTTCGATCCTGCTGGCTTTCTAGCCGAGGCCGGCGTTGGACGAAAAATCGTCGAATTCAGGAACAAGCAAACCGTCTTCTCGCAGGGAGATATGGCTGATTCTGTCTTCTACATCCAGAAAGGCAGAGTCAGACTCAGCGTGCTCTCAGCGCGCGGCAAAGAGGCGACGTTGGCGCTACTCAACCCCGGCGAATTCCTCGGGGAAGATGCGATTCCAGCACCGAATACACTCAGGGTGGCGACAGCTACCACGATCACTCCGTGCACGCTCCTCAAGATCGGAAGAAAAGAGATGGTTCGCGTCATCCATGACGAGCACGCATTCTCGGATGTTTTCGTCAGCTTCCTGCTTGCACGGACGATGCGAATTCAGGAAGATCTGGTCGATCAACTCTTCAATTCCAGCGAAAAGCGCCTTGCACGTGTTCTTCTGTTACTTGCGCAGTTTGGCAAGGCCGGCAAGCCCACTACGACGATTCCGAAGATTAGTCAGGAAGCACTGGCCGAAATGATTGGTACCACGCGGTCCCGCGTCAGCTTCTTCATGAACCGTTTTCGCAAACTCGGATTCATTCAATACAACGGAGACATCCAGGTGCACCCTTCTCTGTTGAACATCATCCTCCACGACTAAAACTGCGCAAGCGCATTCCGTTGCATTCGCTTCTTCTTACGACACTACATGCCTTTGTACGGTTCATAAGGCACCTCAGGTACTGAGGTGTTCTTTGCGTACGGCTTGTATGGGCGCTCAGACGAGACCTGCTTATCAGAGTAGGGTTGATAAGGAAGGTCAGGAAGCGCAGGCAGTACCGCGTGATCCACCCTAGACGAAGCTGCTGGATCGTATGGCGGCAGTTCGGGAGATTTGTTCGAGTCAGCGGGCAAGTGAGTCAAGACGTATCCCTCCTACTAAATGACGCTACGTCTTTCTTCGCTGAAGCGATGTTCACAATTGCTCAGTTCCGGGCGTAGGCAGAAGCGGAACCATCCAAGTCTCTGTCCGCTTGACGGCTGCTACATAACATCGCTGGCGGGAGGGAGACTCGATGTAGGATCGAATACCAGCTAGGTGCCAGCCTCAATCTCAGCGGACACAACCATTGGCAATGAAGTGGCGCGAATATCACGAATCGACTAAACACAGTGTTGAATCACTGGTCCATGCGCGGCACGGTCTCGATTGGGCGAACATGCCGGACCCATTTCGTCATTACGAAGGTGTCCCGGTACTCGACTTGCCAGCAGATCCACCCGAGCCTCAAATGCCCGCATTCGAAGTGCTTCAGGGTGGTCTCGGGACCACGTCCGTCAGCGACGGGCCATCGTTCCTCTCTCAGCTTCTGTTTTACTCCGCCGCGATTAGCGCGACTAAGCGCACCTCATCCAGCGGATTCCGTTACGCACTGAGAGTGAATCCATCCTCTGGAAATCTGCACCCGACGGAGTTTCATTTCATCGCGCGCAATCTCAAAGGATGGCCAGATGGGCTGTGCCACTACGATTCATCGAGGCACATGGCGGAACAGCGCGGTCGCGGCGATTTTGATCTGAAGTTGTCTGGTGGCCCTGCCCCGATTGTCTTTGTCCTCTCCAGTATTGCCTGGCGTGAAGCATGGAAATACGGCGAACGAGCCTATCGATATTGTCTGCACGATATGGGACACGCCTGGCAAGCACTGACGCTCGCCGCTCGTTCACTCGGTTGGGAAAGCTTTGCGACCGGACATTTCTCCGACGACGACGTGGCGCAAATGTGTCGCTTGAACAACGATGAGTGGCCGATGCTCGTTGTTAGTCTGCATGGCAAGTCCATTCCAGTGCTCAAGACAGGAGCCTGCGAGACAGTTTGGTTCGGTGGGCGTGCGAATACGCTTTCTGAGGAAATCGTCTCTTACCCACTAATTGACTGGATTCATTCCGCCACGAAACTGAGCAGCAGCGAGTGCAGCGGCATCTTTGCCGCCGATCCAGCGCCGATTGGCTTCGGAGAGATTAAGCTGCCCGTGCCGGCTTCATCCACTCGCAGCTTTGGCGAAGTTGCCCGAATGCGACGTTCCGCTCTCGACTTCCGGGGTGGAACCCAATCGATGTCCTTGGCGCAACTCTCGACCGTCCTTGCTGTCACCGTCCAGCCGTTATTTGCTGATTTCGCCGGCACACGCTTCGTCCAGCTCTATCTTTACGCCCATCGTGTTGACGGGCTGCAACCGGGCGTGTACCGGTTATGGCAGGATCGTGCCGAGTTGGAGCAGATTGGCCGTGGCGATCAGCGCGTCGCAGCCGCGGGTCTAAGTCTCGGGCAAGACCTCGCTGGTAATGCTTGTGTGGCTTTCTCGATGATCGGCGATCTTGACCGGGCCACCCGTACCTATGGTGAGCGCGGTTATCGTTATGTGCATTTCGAAGCAGGCGCTATCGGACACCGAATGTATCTCGCTGCGGAAACGCTCGGGCTAGGCGCGACGGGGATCGGCGCGTTCTACGACGATCAGGTGCATCACTATCTCGACCTGCCCCCCGAACAGGGACAGGTTGTCTACCACTTCGCGATAGGTTATCCAATCGCCGATTCGCGCCTCGCTCGTTGAGATAACGCCGTAGTGCCGCTCGTTACGATGTCTCTGATACATGCTCGCGGGTGTCGCAGATTGAAGACATCGGGAATCAGGCGCGTTGGGATCGAGCCGGCATTCCTCCGAATGTGCGGAGATCGGCTGCAGTCACACCGATATCGTTGTCGACGATGAGCCGCTCCTTCTTTTCGCTCATAAGCGTCGTGCTGCAACTGTAGGAGATCGCCGTTTGTTGACCTACGATTAGTACCGACAAGTCGGCTTGTCAGAAGCTTTACTCGCGATTCCGGGTGGATCACGGGCAATCCGGAAGTAATCGCCACAAGTCCGGCCTCACCCGAATGAGGCTGTGCAGCACGCTGAACAGGACTATTACTCCTGGAGTCCCTGCCATGACCAGTGTGGGATTTTCAGTCCGTTCGGGACATCATCGGCGGACCGGTGATAGCGGGACATCGTTGTCGTGGTCGCCCAGGCGAAATAGTCGTGCAGCACTCGTCGTAAAAGTTGGTCGCCGGCTAATCCGACATCGGCCAGAGCCAACTCGAAGCAGGCAATCGCACGACGATTCATTTCATCGTGCTCCCCATTCCCGCTGTGCATCTTGATGACGGTGGTTTCGTCACCATAGCAATCGGAATACGCAGTTGGACCCCCGAGCGCCTCGGACCAATACGCGGCCAGTCGCTCGACATGCTGAGGGTGGAAACCATGGCTGAACGCATGAGCGACGACCTCATCGGCCATCACCCGTTTATGCCAAGCGTAAGCAAGACGGCGCAGACCTTTCGTCCCACCTGCTGCCTCGAAGACAGTTTGCATCGCGCAATCATGACAATCCTTTCGTGCCTACGCAATAGCTGAGCGGCCGATTACTTCCGGATTGCCGACCTCCATCAAGGAACGACGAAAAGCCGCTGTCTTGAGCGGAATAGCAGGACAACATCCGTAAAATCCCGATGATAACGATGCTTCAACCGAGTAATTAAGGCTCACTAGTGCACCTGATTCGCAAGCATCAGCTTATCCCCCAGATTTCCGGAAAGCGCTGGCACCATTCCCTCCCAAAGACCACTCTGTAGTTACGGAATACCACTCGCAACCATTTCTTGATTTGCGTGAAAACCGGCTTTCCCGTGGGTTACTGGTGATATAGAGATTTCCCAACATCTATCCGGGGACTCGTCATTTGCAAACGTGATAGCGGACGGCTTTGGTCCACCAGACGATTTTAAAACTGTTGTATCCAGTTTCGAGGCGTTCAAGGTCTTCGACTGTGGACGTTAAAAGGGACGAAAAATCCCGGCTTTCGCCGGGATTCTCAACGATAACGACTGTGACTTACTGCTTCGGCGGTGGCTGCTGGCCGCTCGGACCGGTAGCTGGACACGTTCCAGTCCCTTTGCCAATCCTACTCGCATCAATGGTGTTGCCAGAGCGGTTTACGTCACCCATCACCTGCACCGATTCCCCGACGTGTGGAGTTAGTGCAGACGCATCGGCGTTCGGAGGAAGATTCAGCTTGTAGGTTGTGCCAGCCTTGTCCGTAATGGTGAAGTTTGGATTGCTGCCGCCGAGACAACCCTCTGTAATCGGCGAGTGTGGCGCTTGACCCGCGTTCGGTGCCTGCGAACTTACCGAGGTGGCTTGTCTACTGCTCCCGGGTTTCTGTGCGACCGCCCAGAGCAGCGTGGCCAATACAAATAGGGTTACTACGGATATTTTCTTCATTTGGGAGAACCTTTACCAAAGTTCCGCTGCCACTCGGTACTTCAGAAGAGTCTCTGGCCCAAAAGCGTGGCAAGTGGCTCAAAGTTAATTTTGTTATTAGAGTTCCATTCTCCTTCTGAGTTTGCCCCAGACGACTCGAATTTCGGGCCACTCCGCCGTCAACTGAATCCCGGTGCTCCGGAATCAACTAACGTTTACCTCAACATATCTCGCGCATTCCCATTTCCAATCAGGACCTTCGCACAGTCGTAAGGTTCCATAACTGCTTGTTGCAGGAATCTCCCTCGAGGAAGGCAGTCATTCATCGTGGCTCTGGCTTACGTCGTGGCGCGGGAATACGCACCAAGACGTGTGGGTAAAAGAATTTCAAGCGCAAATGGCACTACCGGTAATGAACGACAGAATGCTCCGCAGAGATCTGCTGCAACGTTCTGGTGTCCATCTCTTGTCGTCGATTACCCAGGGAATACGCGCAGAGAATATTCACGCCAAACGATTTGGCAAGCTTGTTTCCGAGCTTCTCCATTTCCATAGCTGCCGCTGTGTTCCCTTGTGACCACAGAATGTGCGCACATTCGCCGCAGACCGCAATGCGAGGATGCTTAGCAGTTCTCATCGTTCCAATCAGGGTACTAAAGGCTTTCATGAATTTACTCGCATCGAGCATTGCATCAGCCATGACACTCGAGAGCGTGTCAGCGGCATCCAAGGCAACATACCTGCCTTGCTCAATGGCAACGCTCATATCAACACCGTACGCCTGTAGTCGGGTCAAGAGGCTGTCTCTGTGTGACTCAGTCGCAATAACGATCGCCGCATTTCCAGTCCCGAGACTTGGCCCAATGAATAGCGTCAGATCGTTTAGCATCCGTTGCTCGTCTGAATAGAATCCTGCAAGGTGGCGACGCGAGACGCTCAGGGTTTTTTCCCGGATCGCCTCAGCTTTTCCGATCCGATCATCTTCAGTGGTCTGCAGATCCATTGCGGAGGCAATACTGTGACCTGCGATCGCGGAACTGACGAACTGTCTCGCTTGACGAACTGTGTTCACTGCCTGAAGAAGCTCTCGGGATGCATACGCTTTGATAACGTATCCTTCCCCCGCACGCAACGCCTCTTCTACGGTTTCCAAAGCACGATGCTCAGTCACGAATACGATATTTGAACATGGCGAGAGCTTGCGTATATGTTGAGCGGCTTCGATGCCACTCATCTTCGGAAGACCGATGTCTAGCAAGATTAGGTCTGGTTGCTGTTCCTGAGCTTTCTGTACCGCTTCTAGACCGTCCGATGCTTCGCCGACGACCTCCAGGTCGGGCATCCGCAGCATCGCGCAGATGCGACGACGCCAAGGCTCGAAATCATCAACAACGATAACTCGAATAGGTGATCGTCTCATGGTGATCCACCTTCCACGGAACTAGTGCTAACGCAAGATGTAAGCAAAACCTTCTCGGGCTCGCGGAGCTGCTCCGTGGCTGGCGGTTTGGCGGAGGGAGGCGGGAGGAGCGCTATTCCTGACCAGACGCGCCGGTGATTCAAACTACCGACACAAAACCTTGGCCCAAGTCGGACGGCTAAGTAGGATGGCGCATTCAGAGCTGATGTCGCCTACCGATTGCCACTTCATATCCGCCCTTTACGTCGAGTCGTGCCGAATGCTCCGAGATTCTGTCAATAACGGCATTGATCACTCGGTATCTCAAAACGAGATAGTGAGTGGTATCGAGATTTATCGCCAACAATCAGTCCAACTTCTGTCCGGTGATCACCGTTGTGACCCAAGCCACAACAGCCCACACGCCGGGCAGGGCAGTGAGAATAACTGAGAAGAGTACTCCTGCTTTATACAGTCGAATGCGAGGCACCCCTCTGTAGAACGTCGTGTCCACAATCCAGCCGAGCGTATAGCAGATATTGGCGAAGAAGCCGTAGACAAATGGGCCAACAATCATTGCAATTGGCTCTTCAAAATCAACCCCGGGCTTCACGGCAGCAGAACCAGCAACCCAGACGAGAATCCATGTAACGAATCCCACCGTGCCTACGTAGAGATTGAATCGAAGGCGGCGATCTTCCCACCAGCTAATAATTCGTCGCTTCGTGCTTACATCAGATTGACTACTCGGCCAGCTTAGCAATCGTTCCATAATTGAGAGTATCAGCTGTCAAATCGTATCTCATCCTGACATAGGTGGTGGTATAGAGATATATCAACAGTAATCCGCACCGAGCGCAGTTATTTGTGTAAAGTCGTATTCATGAGACGGTACACGACCAAGGAAGTAGCGAAAGCGATTGGCGTCGGCTATCAGACATTGCTCCGTTGGCTGTATGCGGGGAAACTAGACGAGCCCGAACGCATGATCTTGGGGGGCGCAAAGATACGGCTGTGGACAAAAGACGATATTAAGCGAGCCCGGCAATACAAGGTGAAAGGCTACGATAGCCGGCGCAGCAGAAAAGGCACGGGACGTCCGAAGTCGCGTAAATAGCCAGTGATAACGCTATATATCGCCAGTAATCCCGGAGAGATCACTCTT
>CAWEAE010000005.1:0-437516 GCA_963807055.1 Terriglobia bacterium
TCGAAAGCAGGATCCCTCCACACTTTCTTCAATTCAACTGCGCCGATGCTGTTCGTATAAGTCGCGTTCTTGACGTCAACGGTATTGCCAACCGCGGGGACTTTTCCGGTAACTGGGTCTGGTGTGCGATCGCCGGACCATGTCACGTCATAAATCTTTTCGAAGATCTGGCCGCTCTTGGTCCAGCCCTTGATAATCTGAATGCGATCGAGGTTGCCATCGTCGGGATCTTTGACGGCCCACACAATAAAGGTTGGAGCTTGTCCTGCTTTCGCCGGAAGGTCGCCTCCCATGGGCACGCCCTTCGCGTAGCCCGTCTTCACCCAATCTCTTTGGTTCAGCACGTCAGGGTTGTAGTCCCATCCACCAAAGAAGCGCACCCTGATGCGAACTCCGCTAGTGCCAAAGGTTTCCTTGCGCTGCATGGCGGCGAAGATCGACTCACGCGTGTTCTCTTCCGCCCACACGCCGCCCAGACCGGCAGTGCTAAGCAGACCAGTGTTCAGGCCCGCCTCTTTCTTGCCGCTCAGGCGCATCTCTGGCGAGGCGTCCAGCAAACCGTGTCCGCCGAAATAGTCGCTCTGGCTATAACCGCTAGCTGTGTTGTGCGAGTCGCTGGCACCAACGACTCCCATCTTGTAGGGGTTGTACCCGCGACTGTCCTGCATCGCCACGCCGTTCTGCCATGCCTCACGAATATAGCTTCCGTGGATTTTCGGAGTGCGTTCCACGCCACCCAAAAGGTAGTTCAGTAACTCATAGTCAGCGAATTCGTCGTTGGGTGAAAGCGCGGGCGTGGTTTCTGACGTGCCCTTGAGCTGATGGATTTCAGTTAACGGTTCATTGTTCACCCGCTCCTGCGCCCAGGCCGCGTCGATCGGCCGGTTCTTGCTGTCGACGTCAAGAGGAAACATGATGCCGTCGCTCAGGTTGGCATTATGGGAAATCGCCAGCAACTCATTACCCGCCTGACGCTGTGTATCCATCCATCGCCAGAGATCTTCTGGATGGTCCGAGTTCAGAGAAGAAAAGGGATATTTCGGTACCTTTTTGGAATCTTTGAAGATGATGTTGCGGTGCATGTTGCGATTGTCTGGAGTCGAAGTCCACTCATAGGCGACGAAGGTCGTGAATTTCCCTGGCTGGTAATACTTGTCCGCAATGCTGACGATCTGTTTCCAGACGCCACCGGTGATCTCGGGACTCGTTAGCTCCGGGATGGGTTGGTTCTTGGTGAGAGAGTCACCTAGGAACCCGTACACGCGCATGATGTCCTCTTTGCTTCGGACCTTCAGTTTCTCCGCAATGGGCAGTTTGCTGATGTCGGAATTGGGATCGTTTGCCAGGGGAACCGTGCCCACATACTCAGCATGGTCGGTCACCGCCATGAAATCGAGCGGACGGGTGATCTTCACTTGGTAACCGGCGGGATGTTCGATGGGCTGGCCGATGGCAAATTTGTAAGCGTCTTCCGGGCCGGCCTTCATATTGCCGAATACATAAGCGTCGAATGACCAACTGGTGTGAATGTGCGTTTCACCGAAGTACGCCTCACGCTCAGGATTTGGTTGTGTGTGTTGCTCAGGTGCCGCCGAGGATTGTTTAGAGCCGCCAGCTTCTCCTCCGGGTGCAGTGCGAGATCTTGAGCACGATGCCAGTAGCACGATTGCAGCTAGACCAACCAATAACGTCATCCTCGTCACGTCTGTTTTTGCTCGCATGCATTTCTCCCACAGGTGTCGTACTAAGAGGAGTCATTTGTGTAATACCGCTTTTGGGCAAGCGGCACGCTGTCGCGCTTTGTGAATTCTAGGATGTGGCTAAAGTTGGAAGCGACTAGCAAAACTTGTAGCGACTAGTTGTAAGTTGCTCCGGCAGGTCAAGGTTGGCAAGAAGCTTTCTGCTTGGGAGAGGTATATCGGCCTAAGGAGGGCCTTAGCACACCCGTTTACAAAAGGCATTTGCCCACGGGAGCCCCGGGTTTAGCGTATTTCATTCTGCTATCTATTCTTCAAGTACATCTCACGGTTACTTTGGAGGTTGCCAGCCTCCCGTGAACCTAGAAAGAGCTGGCGCTCTGAGTGGATTGTTGGCGATAACGGAGATTATCACTCATTATCTTAAAGTGGGATTACTTGTGTCCAAAAGTCGTATACGTCCTCGTTTGACTTTGCCGCTTAAGAAGCGCACTGTGGTTATAGAGGATGTTGTTCTTCTCCTCATCCAGATTTTCTGAACTAAGTCAGCCTGTCTGAAGTTCTCTCACCTTAGCGACGGCACCCTTAGGAGGTTGACCATGTTTGCACGCCATGTCTCCATTCACCTGAAATCCAACATGCTTTCTGACTACAACCGAGCGTTTGAGAATGAGGTTCTTCCTTTACTGCGCAAGCAGAAGGGCTTCAAGGACGAGATCGCATTGTCAAATCCCGGCAGCGTGGATGTGATTGGAATCAGTCTGTGGGAAAGTAAAGCTGATGCGGAAACTTACAACAGGACTGCCTACCCAGAAGTGTTGAAGACCCTCGAAAAAGCAATCGACGGAGCGCCCAAGGTTCAAACGTTTGAGACCGTAACCTCTACGTTTCATAAGGTCGCTGTAGCTGCATAGCGTCTTTACCAACACGTCGCCTGGGAGGGCGGTTCTAAATTCGCCTTCCCGAGTGATCCCACGTGTTCACCGGCCCTATGAGCAGTCAACATCTTCGATTTGGAGAGCACAGGAGACCTTGAATGCGTTCTGATCTTGCGTATCAAGCGATGTTAAATGTCGATAATCGCTTCCTTCTCTGCCGCATAGTCTCACTTTCCACAAGAAAGTGTCATGACCCATGCGGTCGGGTGCAAGACACAATCTGCAACGTTATTGGAAGAATTGCGAATACGGAAATCACTGCGCACCAGTATTCCGTAATGCGAGAGGCAAAGGCCTTGGAGTCTGTACATCTCCATAGCAGCGCTTTGGCGGCAGCAACCTCAGGTTGACAGATCGCGCTGGACACCCTATCGAACATCCTCTTTGCGTCACTTGTGTCGGGAGTTTCTCGAGTACAGCTATCTGCGACTCCTCCATCGCAGGGCATCGGTCTAATTCCTGTTCATGCAGTCTGATAGATGTCGATAACGGAGACTATCACTCCCTATCTCAACCGGAGATACGGAGTGGTATCGAGATTTATCGCCAGCAATTCAGCAATACAGAGCCGTTACCACCAACCAAGGACGTGAGCTATCGCGGTTAGTGCGCCTTCGCCTCTGTGCTAGAGGGTTGCCCCATGCAGCTCTCGATCAACAACAGTCTCAACAAAGCCACCCTTGTCTTCCAGTGTAGAAGCCGTTTGGTGTGCAACCGTGTGGCGGTATCCTCCATCCTTTCACGAAGAGAGATCGCCATGTTCCATCAAGAAGAACTGTGCGAAAGAATTCACAGGCTCCAGGAAAAGCGGGACAACATTATCTATGCGCTAGTCCATGAGGAACTGACCAACGCGAACACGTTGCAACTCGAAACGCAGCTCTCGGCCGTGGAGGATGAACTGGTTCTTCTCTGCACACGCGAAGCTGCCTGACTCCTGACATTGTAAGTGTTATGGCGATTTCGCAACATCTATCGCTGCTCTTCGCTTTTCCGCTGCCTATTCGCTAGTCACCAAGCACTCGTCAATTAACACGATTACCGTGAACAACTATCCGTAAAGTGAAATCGCAGAATACTTAGGTGGCGACGGTAGTAAGCCACGCTTCTGCGTCGGCCATCGCCCTAAAGACCTGGGTCACGTCGAAGTATTCAGCGGTGAAGGCTCCAAACATCCTCATCATGCCAAAGAGGGCTTCATCGCAAGCAACAATGGCACAGGCACCAAATCGCACGCCGTGAAGAAGCTTGTTTAGTTGGTACTTCACTTCTCTCAGGTCTTGGGTTTCCGGCAAGGATGTTTCTTCAGTTAAATCCAGCAAGACATTCAGTCGCTCTGGTCGGCCCGGGTCTTGCTCCAACTCGCGGAAATGTTCGGCTATCTCTTCCGGCGTCACGTCTCCAATACAGCGCGTGTGATCAGCTTTCTGGAACGATCGATCTGATAGGTGACGGGCATATCCGGGAAAAAGCATACCTGGGACGAAACTAGCCCGTCTGAAGTTTCTCGTCCACCAATCGGCACCTAGCACAGCCCTAACCCTGTTAAATGCCTAGCCCACGGCCTGATTTCAGGCCAGATTCATCAGCGGTCGGTGATTCGCGTCACAGGTTGCGGCCATCAGATAATGTAGGACTGATCGCGTGCTTAATTAGGTGTGTTGTGCAAGAGTGGTACGGAGCAACGGTAAAGAGCTTACGATTGGAGACCGAGCGCGAGAACCTGGATTACGTACTCTCTCACGCTGAGTTGACGGAACAGGAACAGTCACAGCTCAAACGTCGGCTCGCCGTTGTAGAAGACGAGTTGCTGGAGTTGTTTGTCGCGAAATTGCCTAACTAGCCGTCTCGCAGGCCCTGTCGAAATCCTCCGCAAAGAAAGATGCACATGAACAAGACTGATCTCGTTGAAAAAATCTGCGAAGATGCTCACCTCAACAAAACGCAATCGAAGAGAGCTGTCGACGCGATGATGCGTTGTGTCACCACTGCGCTTAAACGTGGCGATCACATCACGCTTTCCGGATTTGGGGCGTTTAGCGTATACGAGCGCAAAGCCCGGAACGGACGAAATCCACAGACGGGTTCCGTCATCAAAATAAAGGGTCGACGCGTTGCGAAGTTCACTCCCGGAGTAGACCTGAAGAAAGCTGTTGGGAAAGCGTGACGTACAAGGCAGCTAAGTTCGTCGTTTGCCATACCCTTCCGGAAATGCTGCGGATGTCTGCTTACGCCATCGACCAGCTTGGAACGGTATTCTCCTTGTGTGATTGTCATCGATGCGGAGAATCGGTAATCATCGCTATCGATGCAGCGACGAACGCCGCGACATTGGACCTTGAGATTGTCTGTCCGAAATGCGCGGCACCATATTCAAGTATTTCGCCCGGGGCCTCGAAGCCGAATTAGACCGGCGAGTCCTCCGAGATCACTTCTCTTCATTCGCTGACCCAATTGCGGATTGTTGGCGATAACGGAGAGATCACTCTTCGGTCGGCTTCGACGAGTCCTTCCCCGGGGGCAGTTCTCACTTGGTGGACTCTCTTCCGCGCGGCAGAAAGACGGAGAAACAACTGCCAGAATTGATGCTTTCGGTCCTGCTGTGCATCCGCATATGTCCATTTTGTTGGCGGACTAGCCTATCGGCAACCCACAAGCCCAAGCCAGAACCTTTGCCGCTCTTAGTTGAAAAAAGAGGTTCAAAAACTCGTCTTTTGTACTCAGTAGGTATGCCTGGTCCATTATCAGCGAACACTACCTGAACTCCCCTGCTACTACTGCCTCGGGAGCGAAAACACGGTGACGTATGAATCACCAGTTTGCCAGTATGGAACGGTGCTGATTCGAGTGCATTCAGCACGATGTCCGCAAACACTTGCCGAATTGCACCAGGATTACCCTGGATCGTCTCGTCAAATTCATATCGCCGCTCGATGGTTATCTGCTTGTAGGCGATTTTTTCCTGATAGGCGCGCAGAACCTCTTCCAAGACATCCGTGATGGACACCGCCATTGGTTTCTCTTCACGAATTAGCGCCAAGGTCTGCTTTGAGATATCAAATGCTCGCGAAAGTTCGCGCCTTGCTATGGCAACCCTCTCCCGTGCTTTAGGGCTGAGATTTCGATCACAGTCCAATAGGAAGAGCGCATTCGCAACACCCTGAAGAGAGTTCTTTACTTCGTGGATGATGGCCGCTGAGAGGATACCTACTTCCATCAGCGCATTGGCATTCGTATTTCCGATTTGTCGGTGATCTGCACTTTGATCGTTTGGCATACACCGCTCCCTTCTGTTGCTCGCGAAAGATGAAGGGGCGCAGTGCAACTCTTGATAAATCGGATGATCGAAAGTCGTGACGTGGTTGCGCTTTCTGAACAGCGTCGGGTTGGCACATTACGTTACGAATCTGCAAAAAAGTGCAGTCCCAAACAAGCTCACCCTGGTAAGAAATACAATCTGCTCAGCAACTCGCAGACAGGCGCTCCTTGCACATGAAGAAGTTATCCTTAGGTTGTTTTGGTACGTAGCTTGCTTGATACCGGAAAGGATAGATTGGGCAGCACGCGATTCTGGCGGGACACTGAGCCGCGATTACCTCGTCTTTCGTTTGTTCGATACGACTGTTTGGTTTGCGCGCCGGGCGATCATCAAGTGGTGTGAGAGGGTAAAGCCGATCTCATGTCCCATTTCGGGGGGCTGATGCCTAGCGAACGGGAAGACGACAAACCAGATGAACAAATTGCTGTGCGGCGATGCGCAAGAAGACCTCGAGAGGAAGCGAACACGAATAGCGAGCAGAGTCGCTGCAGCCCAACTTGCGCACGAACTTGCGCACGAGATTAACAATCCTCTTGAAGCACTCACAAATCTCATCTACATCATAAAAGGTTCAGTTGTGGCGTCTGGAGAGTGCGCCGAAATGCTCGACGAAGCGGACCACCAATTGTCACGAATATCCCGCCTCGTGCATAACATTCTCTCACTAGGTGATGCAGATGGCGAACCACAAATGGAACATGAAGGGTGGCTGCCAGACAAGAATGTTCTTCACCGTTACAAACGCGATTATGAGGCGGCTCTGCATCTTGCATCAATCGTCGAGAGTGCCCAAGATGCGATTTACTCCAAGAAATTGGACGGCACGATCATGGCTTGGAATACAGGAGCTGAGCGCATCTTTGGTTATACGACTTCGGAGGCATTGGGTTGCGGCATCAGGATGCTAATTCCGCCCGACATGCCGGATGACGAGTGGGTCATAGTGCAAAAGTTACGACGAGGAGAACGGTTAGAGCATTATGAAACGGTCCGGCTGACAAAAATGGAAAACGTGTGCGAGTTTCAATTAGCGTCTCTCCGATCCTTAACAGGTCTGGCAAAGTAGTCGGGGCTTCCACGATCGCTAGAGAGATTCACGATGGCAGCGATGGCAGTCCCGGAAACAAGTCTGCTTAACGTTTAGATACAACTCGAGCGCGAGGTTCTGCAGTCCTTCAGTTCCTTCCGGAGCGATAGTACCGAGGAAAGCTTCGTTTCTTCTACATATTCGGCCGCAGTTCACATTCTTTCAGTAAAGCGTAGGAATTACATATCAACTCCTGCTTGAGCCATCGTCAATCCTTTTCTGGAGAACAAGTTAACGAGCGGCAAGCCCCTTGCTTCTTTTCTTGAGTACTTCGTCACGAGTGCATCCAAGGTGAATCGGATTTAGCGTGACGACGGAACAGGAGGGCACAATGCGACGGCCAACAATCGTGTGCATCGACGATTATCTAGATACCTTGCTTGGATACCAGAGCCTTCTCTGGAATCACGGCTACAACGTGTTCATCAGCACCAGCGGATCGCAAGGCTTGGAACTCGTGAAATCGCTCCCGATTGATGCGGTAGTCCTCGACTTCCAGATGCCCGGGATGGACGGGGGCGTGCTTGCAACCCACATAAAGAACTCCAAACCACATGTTCCGGTCATGATGTTGACCGCTCAAGAGTCCCTTCCCGATGAGGTACTGGAGCACGTCGACGTGTTGTTCCCGAAGGGCGAATCCCCGCAAGAGTTCTTGGTGGCGCTTCACGCTATGCTCGGCGCCCGGACGCCGCTTCATGCACGTTTGCCCAGGGATGGCCAAGCCAAGGCTGCCTAAATATGTCGGCTCTAATTCGCCGCGATTGAACGACCACGTTGGACAATTGGTACGTTCGTGGTGGGCGTCTGTGGGGGCAAAATTGGTTGTGAACTCGAAACAAGATAGGTGGCGAAAACGGAGATTATCACTCGCTATCTCAACACGACAAACTGCGCCTTTTTCGCCTCTGTCAGAAGTAACAGTTCCAGCAGTTTGCCGTCGTGTTTCTAATTTCTAGCAATACACAATGACCCAGCCAGCGCGTAAATCCCCGATTCCGATCAGGGCGGACGCCAGCCCTCCCCAAACCCTGAGTCTTTTGAGCAGACTGCTAGAGCACTATGAAAGACGCGGTATTGTCACTAAGGCGATCACGTGGGGCGTGTTAGTCGGTATTGTCGGCCTGTCGCTCGACTACTTGACGTCGACCCTTGCTGTGCCTTGGTTACACCAGCGGCTCATCGAGAACACGATTGAAGGAGCGCTCTTCGCCGTGCTGGTCTGGATAGTGCTCAATGCCCGTGACAAACGCCTTCAGCAGCGCTTTAAGGAGGTCGGGTACCTCAACCACCATATTCGCAATTCCCTCACCGTTATCGAAATGGCGGAAGGGTACGTCGCCGAGGCTGATCAACGTTTGGATATGGTCAAGAAAGCCACCGCACGGATTAAGCGTTGCATTGAAAAGATCTCCAGGGCGGAAGACGTCGAGATCAGCGAACAATCCCCTCATGAGCCCTGATATTTGGAAAGCCGTGCCGCCCTGTTAGCGATGCTGGCGGCATCTAAATATTCGGAGAACTCGGGAGATGACGGCGGTAGCAAATAAGCACAAGCTTATTGACTGTCCCGATGGAGAGACCAAGATGCCAAAGGTCATGCAAATTCAAATCAACACTGACAAAACAATCACACTGGATATTGAGCTTGCCCGTTTCGCGAAAGCCGAGATCACACGTGCCCTGGGGAGATTTGAAAGCCAACTGACTCGCGTCGAGGTCCATCTCAGCGACGTGAACAGCCACAAACCCGGCTTGCATGACAAGCGTTGCCAGATCGAGGCGCGGCCTGCGGGCCGCCAACCCGTTTCGGTCAATACTGAGACGGCGACAGTGGAAGAGGCGGTCCAGGGTGCAGCGAATAAAATGAAGAGATTGCTGATGGCTGCGTTTGGCCGAACTCGAAGCCGGCGTGCCTCGTCTGTCCGCAGGGCGGCTTAGGGTAGCAACTCGGCCCCAACAAACTGCGCCTGCTGCATGACAGGGGCTGAATTTTTTATGCGGGTTTTAGTGCGAGAACTGTCGCACGATTGCCAAGATCATGAGAATCGCCAACAGGATCACTGCCACTTTCCAGAGATTCTTCACGAGGCAGACATTTACTCACTCTTGAGCGGCCCTGTAAAGCCAAACTTTGTGAGGGTCGCCCACTCACTATCTCAACCTGACATTCTGAGTGGTATGGCGATTTCTCAATGGGTAATTGCTCCATTACAATCTGTCCGCATCAAGGGAAGGACAGCCATGAACTGGATTCGTCTCGGCGTCATCGTTGTCGGGTCTGGTGTCGTATCGTCACTTACTGACTGGTTCTTCGCCGGCGATTGGCTACATCGGCGCTATACCTATCCTGAAATCTGGCGTGAGGGTGCCGAGACACGAGCGATTGCCCTGAGCAGTCCGCTACCGTTTTTGACCTGCGGCGTCTTCGTCTATTTATGCACTTGGCTGGATCTTCATTCCGTGACGAGCACTATCAAGCTGGCTGTGGCTGTGTGGTTGATCGGTCCGTTGCCGCTGATCTTGGCCAATGCCGCATTCATGAAGCTGCACCAAGTCTTTGTGGTGTCGTACTCAATAGGATGGTTGGTGAAGCTCACGATTGTTGCGCTCGCAGCCGGCTGGTTTCTTCTGTAGCTCCGGGCCCTACTACAGGGTGGAAAAAATCCACAGCTTACTTGTCCCCTGCGCTGAGGCATCGGTCGCGATGCGGTTCGTTGCGGGGCTGCCCCGTATTGAGCTCACACTTCTCGGCTGGGCCTGCGCCACAGGTCGGACAACGGACAGCTAGTACCTGTTTGAGAGTAACTTTGTCGGCCTTCATGGCTGCATATAGTGCCGCAATCAAAAACAGAAAAGATGGTCAATATTGCACAACGATTCGTAATCTCGGGACATGCTCTGGCCGCCAAACCTCAGTCAATTCACGATCAAGTAAATTCTGTTCGAGGATAGATGTCGTGAACGGAGAATACCACTCACTATCTCAACCTGAGATAGTGAGCGATAAGGAGATTTCCCGACAGTTATCGTGAAGCCGATGCCTCACCATGCCTCGTAAGAGGCATCGTATCGGTTCATCCGTTCGATGATCCGTCGCTTATCGGCTTCGGAGAGACGCCAAAGTGGTAGCCCCAACGGTGTTCGCCAACGCCGCCCAGTGGCAAGATAAACCCCAACGGAGTTGATACCAACCTCGTACTCAAAGCGAGCGTTGCGCCATAGTTCGTCGTAAGTCACCAGTCCGCCTTTGCCCCCTTTATGTCGCACCGTGAAGCCAAAGCGGATCAGATCCGAGAAGTACTTGAATGAAGCCATTATTTTCACATTACTGTCGATAACGGAGAATACCACTCACAACCATTTCTTGATTGGTTGTGAAAATCAGCTTGCCCACTGGTTATTGGTGGTAGCGTGATTTAGGCCTGGCTCTATTTACCTTGTGGTATCTGTCAAATTTGACAGTTCCGCAAGCTGAGTCGGTCTCATGAAATTGCTCTGCTGTTCAAGGACTTCACCAACTTAAGGAGTTCCGATGAATAAGGGCGATCTGATTGAGGCAATCTCCCGTGATACCGGTCTGAGCAGACAGAAGTCTGCCGAGTCAGTCTCATCCATGATGAGAAGTATAAGTCTCGCTCTAAAGGGCGGTGACAATATCACGCTTTCTGGTTTTGGCACCTTTTCCGCGTATCAACGGAAAGCACGGAATGGCCGGAACCCTCAAACAGGTGAGTTGATCAAAATCAAGACGTGCCGAGTTGCCAAGTTCAGTGCTGGAATGGATCTGAGGAAGGCACTGGCAAGGAGCCGCTAATTACTAGGGCCGAGGCTGGTGCTGTCCCAGTCTGACTCGAGCCTGTCTGCGAAGCATTTTCACTGAGAATCCAAGTTCTACCCAATCGTCATCAAGTCACCGTGGTAAGCTCGGCTCAATTTGTTTCTCCATGGAGGGCGGTTTCTGGCGTCCAGCTTCGCATCTGGGCACTGATTGAAGCCGCCCCAAAAATCGCAAACTGCCGAACGCGAGACGGAAAGCGTCGCAAGCGAAATTCCCCGCCAGTAAGGCAATTTCGGGCGTAGACTTACCGCCACCGAGCAATGCCTCTTTCGGCAAATGAGTTAGTGGCGAAATTCCTTCGACTGCAAACGGAGAGAGAGAACCTTGTCTATGTCATTGGCAATACGGAATTGTCCGCTGAAGAGAAAGCACACTTACAGGCGCGCCTCCAGGCCGTGCAAAACGAACTATTGCTGCTCACGGGCGGGATCTCGCTGAACTGAGGTTGGCCCCTCGAAGTGTCCTAAAGAGGAGATGCACATGAACAAAGCTGACCTCGTCCACATACTCTGCGCAGAAGCAGATCTCAACAAAACACAATCGAAGAAAGCCATTGAATCCCTAGTCCGGTCTGTTACTAGGGCGCTCAAACGCGGTGACCGCGTCACTCTATCAGGATTTGGAGTTTTTAGTGTTTATCAGCGTCAAAGCAGAAATGGCCGAAATCCGCAGACCGGGGCGACTATCAAGATAAAGGCCCGACGTGTTGCAAAGTTTACCCCCGGTGTAGATCTGAGAAAATCTATTGGAAAAGCATGAGGTATTCAGATCTCACCCTCGGGTTGTGGAGGCGCACTAAGATCCAGCAGACTCACGTCTATCGTGGTGCAGCATCTTTTTGATTCCGAGCAGGTCGAAGTGTTCCGGCTTCACCTCTGCCCAGCACCCACCGTGGCCGCACTTGTGAATTTCCTCTCTGCATTGCTCAGCATCTCCGCCGACGTGCCGGATGAGGCGATACAGCGTTTCCAGGCTGGAAACTCGCTTGAAGGGAGCTAGTACCGTGCGCGCATCGTCGGCTAGACAGTGGATCGTGACCCTATCTGCATACGTTGCGTAGTTGATGAGCACGCGCATGGCAGCGCTAGCGTAGCAGTCAGCGCCAGAATTTCAAGATGCCGAGGGCTGGCGCAAGGGAAAATAGCCGAAACTGTTTCACTCTGAGATAGTGAGTGATAACGAGATTTATCGCCACCAATCTTTAAACTGGGAGCGTTCTAAGGTTTTATGGTGTCCTTAATTGTATGAAGCTGATGAGGTTGCGCGACAACACGCCAACTGCGAATCGGCATCGGGCTTATTTATCAGGAATCACCATATTGCGGAAGATCTTCCGGCGACGAGCAAATGCAAGTATTCGCAGAACGCAACGAAGCAATGCTGTGGCTCGGCATTATGGACAACCGTTAAAAACACGCCTACCTCTGTATGTATGCCATGCCGTGGAATTTTCGTATCTACGCAGAGCGCCGACTCGTCGTCACTACAGCATGGGACAAAGTCACGGGTGCTGAAGCTGTAGAACACCAGCGCAAGCTTCTGAACGATCCTGGATTCGAACCGGACTTCTTCCAACTGCTAGACCTCGGCGATGTCACAGACATACAAATCGACCGCGTGACGGTAGAGCAGCTGGCGCGCCCTAAGATCTTCTCCGCACAATCTCGTCGAGCCTGCTTTGCGCCCACCCCACTCGCCTACGGAATGGCGCGCATGATCATCGCGTTCCGCGAAGCATATGGCGGCGAGGAACAGATTCAAGTGTTCAAAGATCGCGATGAAGCCTTACTGTGGCTCGGCGTTGCACCGTTCGATTGACCACACGGTCGACAGAACAGACGTAGAAGAGGGCAGGACAGGGCAGAATCAGAAGGTGTTCTATTCGTGAACTGACTGAGCAGGCTTCGATAAAATCGCAACGCGCTTGCAAGCTGCTTGCGCATCCAACTGTTCTAAGGTTTCCCGATGCAGAAGCTGGCAAAAGCGGACCGCGGGAGATGGGCCTGCTTGTACGTTTTGATCTCTCTGCTCGCTGGAGCATTATTTGCGCAGGACACCAGTCCAGGCAAAGATGTCGAACCGACAGTTGAGGTACCCCCTTCAGCGCCTGCGAACCCGGGAGCCCTGCCTGATAGGCAGATCAATGTGAACTGGCTTTATGGCTCGTATGTGCCCAAAGATGTTCCGTTGAAACGGTTGAACACCGAGGGACGGTTCAAACTCTACGCGCGCCAAACATTCACGACGTGGGGAATCTACATTAAGACCACCCTATTCACGTTGCACGACCAAATCAACGATACAAATCCCCAATGGGGAGACGGATGGGAGGGATTCGGTAAGCGTCTTGGTACTCGACAAGTGCAATTCATCGTACAGAATTCAGCTACATCTCTCGGCAATGGCTTGCTTGGTTGGGAGCCGAGATATGACCGCTGCCACTGCGACGGTTTCTGGCCGAGGACACGTCACGCGCTATTAAGAAACTTCGTAACCTATGCAGGAAATGAAAAGTCGTTACGGCCGCAATTGATGCCGTATGTGGGCGCATTTGTTGGCGGCGCCGCGGTTTCGACGTGGGAGCCCGGGAAAGCTCATTCAAACATCGCCGGATATCAGGCTGCAGTCACGCAAGTCTTTGTCGGAGCGGGTGTCAACTGGATCGGCGAATTCGCTCCCGAGATAACCCGTGTTCTGCGAAGGAAGCACTAACTTGGAGGTGCGATTCTTGCGTGCAGCATCGGTGACACTGATCCTCGTACTGTTCCTGTGCTTTGTTGGAACCGGTCAAAATGCAGCTCCGTCGTACACGCGCTACTCGCAGCCGAAGCTGCTGACATACCCTGAGCTCGTTATCCTCAGCGAGAAAGATACGGTCGAGCCGCCCTTGGCCGAGAAGCTCAATGCGCTTCTCACGACTCCTTTCGTCAGCAATGAAGCGTTCTATCGCGGCGCCAAGCCCATGCGTCCGGATCTGAAAGACCTCGGTCCATCCTTGCGCCTTGTCGATTGGAATATCGAGAGAGGGCTAGAACTGGATGGGATCAAGCTCGCGCTTACAGATAAACAAGGATTTCTTTCCAAAGGCAAAACTTCGGGCGTCCCACAACGACTTAGCGAGCAAATCGCCGTCCTTCAGTCTGCGGACGTGATCGTGCTGAACGAAGTTGACTGGGGGATGAAGCGAACCGACTACAGAGCTGTGGTGAAGGAACTTGGCGACGCCCTCAACATCAACTGGGCCTATGGTGTCGAGTTTGTTGAAGTTGATCCCAAAGTTTTGGGACTGCAACCGTTCGCCGATATGAAGGACGAGGCCAAGCGAAAGGAACTAGAAGAATTGTTCAGCGTCGACCAGAGCCGCGTCCTGGGGCTGCATGGTTCCGCCATTCTTTCGCGGTATCCGATTCGCGAAGCTAAGCTCGTGCCCTTCAAGTATCAAGCCTATGACTGGTACAGCGGCGAAAAAGGCTACGGGACCACCGAGTCCGCGAAGCGAAAGGGGGCAAGCGTGGCGTTGGGGGAACAGATCCTGCGCGAAGTGCGGCGCGGAGGACGAACGAACTTGATTGCAACTCTTGACGTTCCTGATCTTCCCCAGGGCCAGGTCACAGTCGTGGCGACTCATATGGAGAACCGTTGCCCCCCAAAAGGTAGGCTCATACAGGCGCACGAACTCCTTGAAATGGTCCGCCCAATTCATAATCCTGTCGTCATTGCCGGGGACATGAACACGACCGGACTGGACGCTTCCGTTAGCAGCGTGAAATCCATCGCCCAGAAGAAAGCGACCGACCCTTCATATTGGACTGTTAAAGGGATCAAGTATGCGAGCGGGGTTGGCGTCGGATTCGATGTCGTCAACCTCGCCTTCAAACAAACCAAGTTCCAGGCCGATCCCACCGCTTCCGGAGTGCCGTTGTTGGCCGCAAATCCTGAGCGTAATTTGTTCACCTATTTGGATGGATTTCGTTTCGAGGACGGAACGCGGCTGGATTTTCGCGGGCTTGCCCAGTTTACGGTAAATGACCGTGGTGGAACCTTGGCGGATTCAAATGAGCGCGGCGCTAAAGGCTTCGTCACGACCTATGCGTTGCCTAGAACACTGGGAGCCAAGGGCAAGTTCAAGTTGGATTGGATTTTTGTGAAAGCGTATTTGAAAGATAACGGGAGCGCACCCGATTCATTTGTCTTTGCGCCCCACTTTGCCTGGACGATGAACGAAGTCAATCAAGCTTTGGCTGAGCCCCTATCGGATCACGCTCCCATCAGCGTCGATCTTCCGCTGATGAAGCCGAAGTCTAGTCAACCGTGAACTGAACGCTATTTCACCGAGTAATTACGCGCATCCATGCAGGCTATGAATGCTCTCTGGAATGTATCGACGCCTGCCTGATGTGCACGGAGCAATTCCTCTTCGGCTTTCTTTTGCTCAGCCGCCACCTGTGCGGCTGCTTGCTGCTTGGACTGAGCATTGGCAGAGCGCTGTGCCATGCCGCCTCGCATTGTTCCGGCGACCGCTCCGGCCCCAGCGCCGGCACCTGCATTGCCTGCGATAGCCCCAATCGCTGCCCCTCCAGCTGCTCCTCCTGCCGCCCCCCGAACAGCCGTACCTTTTTGTTGCTGAGCATTCGCGGCAGCCTGCTGCTGGGCGGCTTTCTTTTCGTCCTCACTCAATGCGGCTGGAGCCGACGCCTGCGCGTCAACCCCGGTTCGCTGTTTTGCGGCGCCGTAGCAATCAGCCTCATCTTTCAGTTGCTGATCTGCGTTCTGGTTATTCTTTGGAAAAGCGAACAGTCCTATGCTCTGCGCAGGCGACCAGGCCGCCGCAGAAGTCTGGGTTGTCGCTGCGCCAGCCGGCGCCTGTTGGGATACGATGGTGTATCCAAAACAAAGAGAGAATGCGATGATTGCGAACCCTTTACTCATCCTTTGCATGTCAACCCTCCTTTACAAATTCTTTGACTTCTAGAACGCCGCGACACGTGCGATCAGCCAAAACGAAGCACAACTGCCGATGGCATAAGGTGCAATGCGCCAGGACCACTTGGGTAACCGAGACGCCCAGCGTTTGAGCGCCGCCATGATTAAGAGCGCCGAGCCCACAAAGGAAAAGTGACCCACCTCGACCCCTGCGCTGAAGAAGCCCAGAGCGAGCGGAATATGAGCCGCCGGCAAACCGGCGGCACTGAGGCCCCCAGCAAATCCGAGGCCGTGCAGCAACCCGAACGAGAACGCTACGAGCCATGGCTTGCGCTGCGCCAGTCCGGATGGATTGGTGTCCTTGCGGAGCACTTCATAAGCGACAAACAGAATGCTGAGCGCGATGACCGCTTCGACCGGAGCGGGAGCTACGTGAACAAATCCTAGAGTCGCGAGGGTCAGTGTAACTGTGTGTGAAAGTGTGAATGCACTGACGGTTGCGAGCAGCCGCCGCGTGCCGGTCACCAACAGCAGTAAACCTGATACGAACAGCAGATGATCGATGCCTGTGAGGATGTGTTCGATGCCCAGCACGAGATAGGTCCGGGCGACTTCAAAACGGTGCTGCGTCGCTTCCACCACGAAAGAGGGCGACGAAGGCATAACGCGGGTCACCTGCGAAGAGCCATCGAGCCGCTCGATGCGAACGAGAACGTCGGTGATAGTGCCCTGTAAGCCAACGAACTCAATGCGCTTTCCCGCGAGACCGCCGGGCCTGGCGTCGATCCACCGGCGTTCGACGAGGGAGTCGGTCAACTCTTCAACGATTGGTTCTTTGACGTTTTGCACATCATCAGGCAACTTGAGCACAACCGGCAGTCGCATACCTGAAAGCATTGGTGTGCGCCACAGAATATTGAAACGGCCCGGCGCGGTTTCTTTCAGCTCGAGATAAGCTGGGCGGACTTCGTGTGCCCACGCGGCAGAAACGGGCAGCACCGCCGCGAGCGCGAAGCAGGCCAAGAGGCAACGAGCGTGTTTCATCACGCGGCTCATTGCGGCCCTTCGCCGGGAGCACTGGGAACCTCCGGCTTACGTAGCGCTGGAACAGTCGCGGCAGCTGTTTGCTTGTTGGATATAGCAGGCAAGAACACCGTGTACTTCGCACGCATGGCTTCATATGCCTTGTGCAACACCCGGTCGCGCTGGTCGGCCAGCCATGCTGTCTTCACCTCAGACTCTACCTCTTCGAAGGCGGGAATGCGACCGGAGGTGCATGAATCTACGAAGACCAGGTGCCATCCATAGCCGGACTCGACTGGCCCTTGCCACGAACCGGGTTTGAGCTTGAAGATTGAGTCCGCAAACTTTGGTCCGAACTCTTTGGCTAACTGCTCGGGTGAGCGATCGCTGTAGTAACCCTGGAGCATGAATCGATCTGCGAACGCAGCCGCAGTCTTCGAGTCTTCGGGCTGGCCGGCAACCTTAGCCAGTGTCCTCGCGGCATCGCCGTAAGCCTGTTGTCCACGCACGTCGGGTGAGAAGTAGAGATGACGGAAGGTAACCCGGCTGGGTAAGGCGAATTTCTCACCGTTCTTTTCAAACCACGCTTTCAAATCTGCTGCTGTGGGCTCGTGAGCGTTGGCCACATCCTCGGCAAGGAATTGCATCTTCTGTGCCATGCGGCGCTTTACGATGTTGTCGTCCTTATCGAGCCCCGCGGCCAGCGCTTCGCGATAGAGTATTTCTTCGCGAACCCGATTCTCGAGGAGCCCCGACAACTCCTCGGGTGTGGGTTGGCGTTGCCATTGAGCGGCGAAACCAATCTGGAGTTGGCGCACATCATCCACCGTTAGTTCTATGCGGTTGCTACCCAGCTGACTGGAGTGTCCCCATGCTCCATAAATCACGAACAGCAACGAACCGATAACGAGAAAATGAACGAGCGGTTCACGCAACCAGCGGCCGGGGATCGTCCGTGAAGACGTATGGTGTCCTTGCGCAATTTCGGAAGGCGCTAATTTGGATGAGACTGCGTCCATTTTCCCTTTACCTCACTTCAGTTCGGAACTCACTGTTTGCTCGATTCCTGTACCTTTTCGAGTTCGTAATTGGCGTAACCGAATTCATTGCTGCGCGCACCCCAGTACTTGTCACCCACTCTGTAAACGGTCACTGCGAATGGCGTCTCTCCAAGTGTCGTGACAATCTTTCCGCCGCTGATCTCGTACGGCGCCGCTGAGCCCAAGGCACTGGCGCCGGTCACGTCGAATATTTCACCCGGCTGCGGTGGCTTCCCATCTACGCTGAGAATCAAGCGTCGTCCTGATTTAGCGTAGGAAATCTTGAACTGTTGACCGGTGACGGTGTCGCGAACGGTGAGTGTTTTTCCAACCACCAATTGTGCCAACTTGGCATCATCGAGTGCCTCGGCCCCCTTCTTCTTCAGATCGGCGACCGTGACGCTGCGTTTTTCGCCCTTGCGTGCTTCCTCTTCCGTCGGCGTATACCAGATGGGTGAAGTCCAAGCGCGCTCTTGAACTGTCGCGGATACCCAACTCGGCGGGGGCACTCCGAGTTTCTTGGCATCGTAGGTTGTCCAGCGCGGCGTCGGAATCTGGAGGACGCGGGCATAGTAGAAAGCGTGCAAACTCGGATCAAAAGCAGGATCCCTCCACACCTTCTTCAATTCGACCCCGCCGATGCTGTTCGTATAAGTCGCGTTCTTCACGTCAACGGTGTCGCCAACCGCGGGGACTTTTCCGGTAACTGGGTCAGGCTTACGATCGCCGGACCAAGCCACGTCATAGATCTTTTCGAAGATCTGGCCGCTCTTGGTCCAGCCCTTGATAATCTGAATGCGATCGAGATTGCCGTCGCTGGGGTCTTTGACGGCCCACACAATAAACGTTGGGGCTTGTCCCGCTTTCGCCGGAAGGTCGCCGCCCATGGGCACGCCTTTCGCGTAGCCGGTCTTCACCCAATCTCTTTGGTTCAGCACGTCAGGGTTGTAGTCCCAGCCACCAAAGAACCGCACCCTCATGCGAACTCCGCTGGTGCCAAAGGTTTCCTTGCGCTGCATGGCGGCAAAGATCGACTCCCGCGTGTTCTCTTCCGCCCACACGCCGCCCAGACCGCCAGTGCTGAGCAAACCCACGTTCAGGCCCGCCTCCTTCTTGCCGCTCAGGCGCATTTCTGGTGCGGCGTCCAGCAAGCCGTGTCCTCCGAAATAGTCGCTTTGGCTATAACCGGCAGCCGTGTTGTGCGAGTCGCTGGCACCGACGACTCCCATCTTGTAGGGGTTGTATCCGCGGCTATCTTGCATCGCCACACCGTTCTCCCACGCCTCGCGGATGTAGCTGCCGTGGATTTTCGGAGTCCGTTCCACCCCACCCAATAGATAGCTTAGTAACTCATAGTCAGCGAACTCGTCGTTGGGTGAAAGCGCGGGCGTGGTTTCTGACGTGCCCTTGAGCTGATGGATTTCAGTTAACGGTTCATTGTTCACCCGTTCCTGCGCCCAGGCGGCGTCGATCGGGCGGTTCCTGCTGTCAACCTCAAGCGGAAACATGATGCCGTCGCTCAGATTGGCGTTATGCGAGATCGCCAGCAACTCGTTGCCTTCTTTGCGCTGCGCATCCATCCAATTCCAGAGATCCTCGGGATGACCCGAGTCCATCGAAGAAAAGGGATACTGCGGCACCTTCCTAGAATCTTTGAAGATGATGTTGCGGTGCAGATTGCGATTGTCCGGCGCCGAAGACCACTCGTAAGCCACAAAGGTCGTAAACTTTCCAGGTTGGTTATATTTGTCAGCGGCGCTGACAATCTGCTTCCAGACGCTACTCACGACCTCGGGGGTCGCCAGCTCCCGGATTGGCTGATTCTTGACGAGAGATTCACCCAAGAACATGTACACCCGCATGATGTCGTCTTTGCTTCGAACCTTTAGCTTTTCCGCAATGGGTAATTTGCTGATCGGCGAATTGGTGTCGTTTGCCAGCGGAAGTATCCCTACATACTCGGCATGGTCGGTTACGGCCATGAAATCGAGCGGGCGAGTGATCCTCACTTCGTAACCGGCAGGATGCTCGATGGGCTGGCCTGTTGCAAATTTGTAAGCGTCTTCGGGTCCAGCCTTCAGGTTGCCGAAAGTGTATGCGTCGAAGGACCAGCTGGTGTGAATGTGGGTTTCGCCGAAGTACGCCTCACGATCAGGATTTGGTTGTGTGTGTTGCTCAGGCGCAGCCGAGGATTGAGTAGAACCACCAGCTTCTCCTCCGGGCGCAGTGCGAGATCTCGAACACGATGCCAGCAGTAGCATTGCAGCCAGACCAGTCAAGAACGTCATCCTGTCCACGCCTGTTTTTGCTCGCATGTTTTTTCTCCCACGTGTGTCGTACTAAGAAGTGTTTGTGGAGTGCCGCTTTGGGGGGCGGTACGCTGTCGCGCTCAGCGGATTGTAGGATGGGGCTAGAGTTGGAAACGACTAGCAAAACTTATAGGGACTAGTTGTAATCTGCTCCGGCAGGTCAAGGTTGGCGAGAAGCTTTCTCCTTGCGACAGGCACATTGGTTTAAGGAGGGTCCTTAGCACAATCAGCCGTTTACAAAAGGCATTTGCCAGCGCAGCCCGGATTTACTGTCTGCTATCTATTCTTGAAGTGCATCTCAATCCGGCAAGGAGTGTTGCGATGAAAAGGCTCTATTTCATGCTATGGCTGACAGGCTCGCTGGCCGTATCTGGGTCTCAGTTGTCGGGAGGCCAGGCTGCCAGTCAGTATCCCATCGCCGACAAGCTTGCTGACAAAATCATTCACAATTACCAGACTTCAAGCTGCCAGCAACTGGAAGAGAAGAAAAAGCAGCCGCCGACTGCCCAAAAAGAAGAAATGGAACAGAAGGCCGTCGAAGCCCTTAAGAAAGATCCACAGATGCGGAAACACTTTCTGGATCGGATTGCAGGCCCCGTAGTCAACAAGATGTTTGAATGCGGAATGATCCCTTAGCGTATTTTTCACTGTATAAGCGTGTGGTTACTGTTCCCCTGAATAGCAAGTTGGTCCGTTAGTACAAAAGGCTCAGGTCTTTCAATCAGTGCTTCGCCACGGCTCGCGGTGAGAACCGATCCAATCGGCTCTGTGACAGCCAACTTGAGAGGAGGCTTTCATGCGGGAAAAAACACTTTCCATACCAGAACGCATCGCGACAGCCGGGGCGCGCATTGCATTGGGAATTGGCGTGGGACTGTTGCTGTCTCGGAAGATCCGCCGCGATAGCCGTGGAAGTGCCGGAGGAGCGCTGCTCGCGGTCAACGCTGTTAACACCGTCAGAGTAATCAATACCGTGAAAGTAATTAACACGGTTCCGATTGTGAGCAATATCGCAAGGAAGCCAGATTCGCGGCTGGAAAATCCGGCAGCGTAGAAATAGTGGCGCCCGCACACCTCGGGAACTCTGGGATCCTCCTTGGTCGGCGGCAGGCGTGGTTACCGACGAGCTGCAATGTTGCTGATCAACAGGATTGGCGACTGCTGCATTGAAGTCGAATTTGCGGTTCTGAATACAGGTAGGACATGAATTCGATCGTGGTCAGTCTGATCGTATTTTCCTGTGTCTTCGGTGGAGCTATCTTTGGGATGTTTCTTCATTCGCGTCTGCCGGAGCATCATCTCAGCGAAGATTCAAAACGGGTAGTGAATCTAGGAGCGGGAATCATCGGAACTATGGCGGCGCTCGTTCTGGGTCTGCTGGTTGCATCGGCGAAGGGCAACTACGACACACAGCACAACGAGTTACTGGACGCTTCCGCGAAGATTGCTTTACTGGATCGCGTTCTTGCTCATTACGGTCCTGAGGCGAGAGCGGCTCGCGAAGAATTGCGCCAAGCCGTTGTCCACACTTTAGATCGACTGTGGCCTCAAGATGGATCGGGAGGCGGACACGTGGACCCGGCGACGGAGGGTGCTGAAGCAGCCTTCGACATGATTCAGGATCTCACGCCATCGACTGACGCTCAGCGAACGTTGAAAAACCAGGCAGTATCTATTGCGATGAATCTTGGACAAACGCGCTGGTTAATGTATGAACAGGAAGAGAGTTCCGCCTCGAGGCCCTTGGTCATGGTCGTTGTTTTCTGGCTGACTATCAACTTCATCAGCTTCGGTTTATTCGCTCCGCGCAACGCCACCGTGGTTGCCACTTTTTTTCTATGTGCGCTTGCTGTGTCCGGTGCAATCTTTCTAATCCTGGAAATGTACAAACCTTTTGGGGGATTGATAAGCATCTCTAGCGCTCCGCTGCGGAACGTGCTGGTCCACATGGGCAAGTAGATTCGCCGACAGTGCGCGTTAAGTCAGCGAATGATACACCCCGAAGCCGATAACTGTTGCGAACGGAGATTATCACTCACTATCTCAACCTGAGATACGGAGTGGTATGGAGATTTATCGCCAGCTACCCACTTCTTCGCACCAACATCAACTCCAGAGCGTGGTTCCATTTCTCAATGTTGTTCTGTGGGACGACCCGTACAGGTTGCGCAACGTTTGGTGGCTGAATAAAGTACCACGCCCAAATCAGAATTGCGTTGGCGTAAGAGAGAGAGCGGATTGTGTTGAGAAGGTTCCAGACCTCCCATCCGTAATGGTGTCTCATCTCCAGCGCAACCATCTCAGAAGCGGCATAGGTTCCAAACCCCAATGCCACACCAAAACAGTAGCTCTTCCAACTCAATCCCATCGCTCTAGAAAGAGCGCACATAACAAGCAAAAGACCGACTTGGATGAGCCGGACACCTCGTACCATGTCAAGGACTACCCATATTGCGGGTTCGTGCGCGATCCACAACAGATTCGCCGAAACCAGCGCCGCGCCCGAAATCAGGACAATGAACCGCCATGAACGTTTCATCGCCTCGTAAGGTTCAAGGACGGTTTTGAAGACTTCATAAATTACCCACAGTTCAAGCCCAACATCGCACAGCTCGGCGGACCAAGCTGAGGATGAATAAGTCGGGAACGAAACCGGCAACGTCAACTCGATATGCAGGATACTCGTCTTTATGAGCTGGAAGATCGTGTACGCGATGAATGCGGGAAAACTCTTGTGGAGTTTTCGACGGAAAATCATAACCAAAATTACGCACTGCAAAGCAAATGAAACTAGATCTAAGAGCCAATCGGTAACGGTTAGGTGGGGCATGCAATTAGGCGATTATTCTTGGTGAGTATAGAACAGGGTTGTTGCTCATCTATGGCCAGAAACAATCGCTAATTCCACATTAGTGTCGATAACGGTGATTATCACTCGGTATCTGAAAACGAGATAGAGAGTGGTATGGAGATTTATCGACAGCTATTTGGATTTAGCGAAATGGCGATTAGCCACACCCAGAATAACGAACGCTGCAACGACAGGGATGGTTAGGGCAAGTAGCGGCCACTGAACTGCGCGATGCCAGCCGAAGGTCATCAGCATTCCGAAAAGCAAGCTCCCAAGAACCAAGGTCACTCCGTCGATGACTCTGTAGCGAGTCTTCGACGCTAATTCGAAAAATAGCATGCCCACTCCCCAAGAGCCCCCAAGAGCGAGAACGCTCACCCAGTCGAATATGGTTCCCATGGAAACTCCTAAAGCGTGAGGAAGATTCCCAAACATCAATTGCTCTATAGAGGCTCACTGTGCGTAAGTTATCAGAACGTGATTGTGAGTGATAAAGCGATTTCGCAACACCTAACGGCGAAAACTACACGGTCTAGGAGACAGTGACGCAAGTTATGCCCGGAACCACACGCCATGTCCCGTCAAGCTTCTTTAACAGATGGAGACTCCATTGGCCACACTCACCACCACAGATACTGCCGCTGTAAACGACTGCAAGGGTCTTATCCTTGTTGAAACCCACAGCGGAGAAAACGAAGTAGCCTCCCGCGTCTGGATACCGTTTGTAAAATGCGCCCCACCAACCATTTTCGAAGACAACTTTCAATGTTTGCTGATTCACCAGTTCATATGGTTTTTCACTATTAAACTGGCGCTGCAATCGCCATGGTTTCCTGTTTACGCGATCAAAGTCGGCAATCGCATCTTTGAACTCGTCCTTCTCTGAGGGTGCTACGCACGCTGCGGGGTCCAATTTGGTGACGGTATCTTCTTGGATAAGAAGGGTGCCCTTCGCAAATCTCATCACTTCTTCGGATGGAAGCAAGAGGTTGTAGATGTCATATGCCTCTTTGTCTTCGTACGGGTCAGTCGCGGTCTCATGGTGTGTCTCGTGCGGTTCTGCCGTTTCTCTTTGGGCCGAAGCCGCGAGGCTCAGCACTAACATCGGCAGTGCGATAGCAACTCGTCCTCTCATCGCTGTACCCTAGCTACGCTTACACTGGCCCACATGGTACGACACCATGACTTGCTTTGCATTAGGTGTCGATAACGGAGATTATCACTCACTATCTCGGAGTGAGATAGTAGTGCTCTGACGATTTATCGCCACCTGTGCGCTGGCGACCAGATTTCGCGATAACTTCCGCTAGCCGACTAATCGGGAGTTGGCTCGCGTTGCACCACAACCAAGAACACCTCACCGACAAGGGTAAACATTCGGAATGCCTCTTCTTGCCCATTCCACAGATCGATCCCCTCGATCAGCGAACTCGTGTGATGTCCTGCACCCAGTTTGTCTCCCAGGTCTTGCCCTCGTCTGGCGAGGCCGCTTGCTCCCAGTGGCACGATGTCGGAGTAATGTTGGACCAGATGAAGCGCGCCCGAACCCGCTTTCCCTTGACCGTATCATCTCCATAGAAAGTGCCCACGCCATTGTGGAAGCCTCCAATCATGGGCGGATCCAATGGCTCGGATGGTGTCCTGCTGTCGAGCCACCAGATTGACCACTGCTGGGTCTTCGGGTCGAAGGACCGCAGAGCGACACCGCGATAGGGCGCACCGGGGACGCTGAGCACTGTATCGTCCACATTGCTGTAACCCCCCATAAGCGGTTGATTCAACAACGTGCCTTCGAATTCAATCCACTCGTGATTATTGGCGAGTCGCTGCTTCAGCTTTCGATGATGGGCCTGCCATTGACCAACCAGGAAGTCGAAGTCGTGAAGGCCAGGGACTGCACTCTCTGTCTGATTCACCCCGGGGCCCGAATCCTGGTGCGATTGTGCGGCCAACTGTCCAGGCGCTGCCAGACACAGACTTAGCAGCGCGATCATGACTGAACGGTCATGAATACTCACGATGCCCCCTTTTGAATTGCGGCGGTAGCCAATTCTCAACAATGCCTGAACTCCATTTCGCCGATACGCGTTCATCGTCCCCTCCGGAATCAAACTGAACTAATGCCACCTTTCTATATTGACTCAGCTCGTGGTATTTGGGTATGGCCACTTTGATGGAACTCTCGATACCACTTTCGAAGAAAAACGAACCTCCGTTCCGGCAGGTTTACAAATCAGTACTGATAAGCCGGCTTGTGTAAATCGATTCCAGAAACTCCTGGATCACGGGCGATTCGGAAACATCCTTGTCCGGCCTATCTGCGTAGCTGGTAAGGTAACTGCCCTCCCGAGCACTGTGGTGAGATTAGTAAATTAGATTGAAAACTCTGCATTTCCCTCCACAACCCTTGTCTGGAGAACAGGAGCTGTTCTCTTTGGCCACAGCTTTGCCGTATGAATCGTGCGATAGCGTAGCGGTCCTCCGTCTTCCTCTTCTGATCGTTTGACCGGTCTCGGAACACAAACAAACTCCGTTTCGATCTGCTCGCTACTTGCACGGACGACGGCGTAACCGTGGCCACCCATATCGACGAAGGAAAGATGCGGCGAAAGCTCCGGGTTCGAGAGCTGTCGAGCCTTGCTGACATCTCCAGTTTTTTCATACTCAAGACAGGAACGAACGCCATGTCGCATCAGCATGTTGACCGTCGGCTGGGTGCGCTGATCGTTGGGAGCCTGCGCCAGGAACAAGGGCCGCAATGGAGAGTCCTTTTTCTTTCGATTTTCGAATGCTTCGAGAAACCCCGGCGCGGAGATGGAGCCAGTGATAAAGGCAACGCCAACGGGATTAAAGGCACCCGGTGGAAGTTCTTTGGCGGCCAGGCCCGCCCAGAAGCTATGACGATCGCCGGCCACGGTCGCGAAGCCCGTTATGCCATGCTCATGAATGAAGTCATAGATTTCACCTTTTTCGACGTATACGCCGCTCATATCTCCGCCGCCAAGGCTGGCGTAGCCATCTCCGGACCAGGGTTTATAGAAGCCTGGAGGCAGGTTCTGCGGATCGGCGCGCTCCTCCAGAGTACCAGTCGTGCTGCCCCAAATTTTCCACGTTGCAGTCGAGCGCCGCAGTTGATCAAGAAACCATTGTTTCTGCTCTGCCCCAAGAAAGGTCTGAGGTGGCTCATGCTTCCGGAAATTCGGGATCTCCACTGAGCCCCAGCGAATGACATCAGGAGGATTATTCCTTTTGTAAGCGCGACCGCCGTCGAGAATCTGCATGACTTCTTCTGGAACAAAGTCAGGAAAGTTCTCGTCCCCCAACTTTTCCGCCTCGGGTCTGCCTCCGGGATCCTCCGATCGGTAGCTGCGTTCGTCGGTGATGATTAAATCAACGTTGGCTCCCCATCCCAGTTTGCGATATCCCTTCAGACTGTTGATGGCAGTTAGATTGTTGCGCTCCTGTCCAAGCCCGTGGTCATCAAAGGTGCTTACTGGTACGTCTTCCACTTTCGGCGGAGCAAACGCCTCAAGAGAAGGGCCGCTTGGCTTGACCATTCGCGCGGGCTGGTACTCAAAAAAAGCCTGGTTGGCTGCTACCTTGCGAGTTTGAGCTGGGCGGGTTTTGCCATCGAAGACCTGGAGGCCCTGCCATCCCTGCCAGCTGAATTCGTGGTTATCCCACATAGGCACGAATGGCCATCGAGCACGCGCATCCTGCAGATCTGGATCGTGAAGGTAATTGCGATAGGCGGCCCGATAATCATCTACCGTTGTTGGGATGTGGAAATCGTCAATCTTTTCTCCATTTTGGTAGCGGACGATGTCTCGAACAGTTCGATCGTAATAACGCGCCCGGTCTTCGGGATACCACACCAGTTCGTAGATGAAGTCGCCAAGATGAAGAACGAAGCCAAGGCGGTCGTCCTCGTTTGCCCGCTCGTCTTCGTAGATCATTCGCCGATACGCGTTCTGTGCGCCCAGATTCGCATTTTGGCAACTGACAAATGCGAAACGAACGGAGCGACGATCATCCGCTGCTGGGGCCGTCACAGTACGACCGATGCGACTTCCATTGCCGTCTGAATCAGTGAATCGATACCAATACACTCGCGCCGGTGTCAGGCCAGCGACAAGAACTCGACAAGTCCAGTCCGATTCCGCCGATATGGGCACTGTATGCGTTGCGACGACGCGTCGAAATTGCGGATCCTGCGAAACCTCGACTGTAAGCTTTCGGGACGGAGTTGGAAACGGATGCCGTCGAGTCCACAACAGTACGCTGTTGCTGTCAGGATCACCTGAAGCGACCCCCTCCGGAAAGAGGTCGCGGCGCTCACGCCAGTGTACGGCAGAAGGTTCCGGAAATGGGACGCTCCATGCTGCTGACGCGCCGAACATCGCTGCCAGGTAAACAAATTCCCGCCGAGTGATCTTGTCCACAATGTTCACCTATCCCTCAGGTTGATTGAGTAATCGGATTCCGGAACTAAAGCTTGCATCCGTAGTGAGTGAAATGGCGTAAAGGCGAATATCGTGGCGCGCTTTTGGTGCCAGCAACGCCTGCATCCTCGACCACCGGATGGAGGGATTCTACCCGTCAACCCAATCCCCGATAACTTGTGGTAGCGGGATTGAGCCCATGGGGAGCACTGATTGTCCCAGATCAGGCCGTTCCGAGGCTCGACATTGTTGGTGGAAATCAATTTTCCGCCAGTAATCACCGCCTATGGCCGACTGACTGACGTTCCGCTTCCCACCGATTCAGAACTCCGATCATTCGCTCCTAAACTTCTCGATTGATTCAATGTCGCGAGTGAAAGTTCTGGCGCACTACAGACACAAAATTGCTAACGGGTCGGTCCGAAGCGGAACGATTGTGAAAGGCAATACCGATCTTCCAAGCAGCCGTGGGAACACCTGTCTCCAAGTATTTAACACGAGGAACATTCATGACCTTGCATGAATTTGGAACCAACGCGACACCCGCGCCGGCGCGCACAAAACTGAGCACAGTAAAGAGTTCTTCAACTTCCTGCACAATTCGAGGCAAGAATCCCGCGGCATGACAGGTTCGGATAATGTGATCGTGAAGGCTCGCCGAAGCAGTGCGGGTCACCGAAACAAAGGACTCATTGGCGAATGATCGTAATCCCCTACGTGAATTTTTAGGACCGTGGGGACCAACAGCAATTACGAGACGATCTGAAAAGAGTGGGAAGCTAGAAATCTCATCGGCTAGGATCGGAAGCCGAACAAACCCAACGTCCAATGTTCGACTTTCAAGAGCCTTCAGCTGTGGAGGAGTTGACATTTCGCGCATCGAAATCTGGACTCCAGGAAAACGGTCCCGAAATCGTTGAATCAAGTCAGGGAGACCAGTTGCCAGCGAGGGCAGACCGAAACCAATACGCAACAGCCCAGTTTCTCCACGCATCGCGCTTCGGGACACATCGACCGCAAGCTGCGCATCGCGAAGCAATGATCGAGCGTGTTCGACCAATACTTCGCCCGCCCACGTAAGCGTCACCTGACGAGGTTTTCGAACAAACAAACGGCCACCCAGCGTCTCCTCGATCTTTCGGATTTGTTTTGTGAGCGCTGGCTGGGAAACATGCAGCACAGCGGCCGCGCGGCCGAAGTGTAACTGCTCTGCCAAAACAAGAACCGAACGCAACTGGTCCAAAGTTAGATCCATAACCGTAGGTTATCAGAATGCGACCGAGGAATCATTGGACGGAATTGCGATCCGATTCCACAATAAGAACATAAACGATGACTGGAGAGGACGGCGATGAAGTCAGCAATAAAGGTTGGAACAGCCAACTCTAGACATGTTCGTTTCATTCGACATGACATCTCTGAGCTTGTGGTCCTTATGCTGGTCGCAATTGTGTAGCACTTAGGCGTTGGTCAATCGTCAATAGAGTTGGCCGCGATCCTTGTGCTGGTGGGAATGAATTATGGCATTGTGACGTACATATGAACGCGTCGCAAACTGACAGGACGTTCGCAGAAAGTTTTTAGGCTTTGAAAACGACCGTGACCTCGACGAAGCGGGGTCAATTCCCCAAATTGCTGTATCGCGAGTGAAGGACAGGTACAGGATTGCAAATGAGAGGTCTTGCTGAACAAGCCTACGCTTGCAGGCAGGACGGACAACCATGAGTTAAGGAGACGAGTTATGAAAACAAACACGTATGTGAATTTCCACGGCAATTGTACCCAAGCATTTCAGTATTACGAGAAGCATCTCGGAGCAAAGATTCGGATGATGATGACGCACGCGCGATCTCCAGAACAAAGCCGGGTCCCTTCCGACTGGAAGGATGCGGTTTTGCACGGGCGTATTACGGTTGCCGACGCTGAGGTTTGGGCCGCAGACATTCCAAATGCTGAGCCGATGCGCAGTGCGTACCTGACCCTGAGAATGGATAGTGACAGTGAAGCAGAACGCGTATTCTCAGCACTTTGCGACGGGGGTCAAGTGTTAATGCCGATGCGAGACGAATTCTTTGCTTCGCGCTTCGGCCAAGTACGGGATCGGTTCGGCGTCAACTGGATGATTCTCCATGAACGTCCATTGTCAGAACAGCAATAAACAATTCGGTATGAAATAGATTGGGACCGGCGGTGTGTTCTGAACGCTTTAGCTGGTCTCCTAACGAATCACGGGCAATCCGTAAAGTGGCGAGTAGGTAGACCATCGTAGCGCGGCCTAAGGAGGACCGCGAACGATGTCTCGGAAGCGTAGCTCGAAACGAACTCACCCAAACCCCAAAGCAGTTCTTCGCCTACCCGATTTGGATCAGGCAAAATCCGCCGTTCTGAACAGCCTGACGTCTGCAGACGCGCAGCGCGGTTATCGGCACGCCATTGAAGAATTCGTGGAGTGGTACTGTTCGGAGCCGAGGCTCTCATTCAGCAGGACCGTTGTGCTCCGCTATCGAATCCATCTCGAATCCCGGAATCTTGCTCCGGGGACAGTCAATCTTCGATTAGGAGCCGTTCGCCGCTTGGCCTATGAGGCCGCTGATTGTGGTCTCCTGAGCCCTGACCTAGCTGCGGGCATCCGACGAGTGAAGGGCGTTAAGAAGATTGGCGTGAGGCTCGGTAACTGGCTCACCGCCGAACAGTCGCAGAGGCTGTGGCAGGTTCCGGGCGGCGGGCGCTTGAAGGAAAAACGTGATCGAGCACTTCTGGCTATCTTACTTGCCTGTGGCCTGCGGCGACATGAGGCAGTTCGGCTAACTCTCGGCCACATTCAGCAGCGTGAAGAACACTGGGCCATTGTCGATCTGAGAGGAAAGGCAGGCCACACCCGCACCATCCCCATGCCGGGATGGGTAAAGAATGTCCTCGACCAGTGGATCCAGGCAGCGAACATTACATCGGGCACGTTATTTCGTCGGGTGCACAAAATGGGGAAGGCCTGGGGAGATAGGCTGACCGAAAAGGCGGTCTGGCACGTGGTTCGGGAGTATGCCACCAAGGTTGGGATCGATAAGTTAGCGCCGCACGATCTCCGCAGAACCTGTGCACGGCTTTGCTACGCTGCAGGAGGCGAACTCGAACAAATCCAGTTTCTGCTCGGTCACATTTCGATTCAGACAACTGAACGATATCTAGGCTGCAAACAGCGGATTCAAGGTGCAGTCAACGACAAAATCGGAATAGAGCCGCCGGTCTGAGCGAGGGTTCATTGTCCGCTTTGCCGACTAGTCGGGAGTTGGCTCGCGTTGCACCACAACCAAAAACACCACACCGACAATGGTAAACATTCGGAAAGCCGCTTCCTGCCCATTCCACATTTTCGACTGCCACATCAGAAACCATTCGCCCCCGACATCGAGGAATGCCAGCAACCACATCAGCAGGCTCGTCGTCAGCGCAATGACGGCAACGTTCAGCGCAGCGGCGAATTGCGCCCTGTCCGCACGATACGATTTCAGCAACCGAACACCAGCCCACCAGCATAGAAGCATGGTGACTGATTCCCAGGCGATGATGCTGATGTACAAGACCGTATGTACTAGCGGCGAGTTGACGGCGCGCCACATGCCGTGGTTCCCCGGAAGGGTTGAGTCCATCATCAGGACGTGGCGGACAAACTCGTAGTTAGAGCTGTAATCCGTGATGTTGTTTAGGACCACAATCGTGTAGAAAAGTGCGATTGCAAAAACGAGAACCGCTTTGGAAACGCGAAGCGCCATTACGTGACGCATAGGTTGTCGCACGCGGGAATTATATCTTCTCGGTGACTGACCGCGAACTTTCCTGGAGTGCGCACAAGTCCTGATTAACGGGCAATCCGGAAGTTGTCGCTTCGTGGGCGGCGCCGAGAAACGCGCTTATGGTCTTAAAACGCCATAGCGTACGGGTGGTCGGCTGACTTTCCGGTCAGACTACCTAACTTAGATCTCTCAATCGATTAATGAACAGTCAGAACCCAGAAATCGCACTGTGAGTAGCGAGAATCCGGCACACAACTGGCACACTTCCCTGTCCTGAAGCCTAATAATAAGGTAGCAGTCTGACTGAGTGGCGGTCAGTCAGACTTCCCTGCTCCGGCTTGTTCCATCACAAGCGATCAAACGGATGTAGCGTTCTAGAACATCGGGTTGACCACGATTCTCCGACTTAAGCTACAGAATCTCAGCTCGGCGATCTGGTGTTTTGGGACGCTCGATCTAGGAGGGATTGTGGCGGCGGCAGCCTAGTTGTGGTAGACGGCCTTGATCGTGACTTCGGGATAAGTTGTTCTGAGTACCGGTTGCCGTGCATGTGCTTACTCTTCAAGCGCCAGAGCCGACCGTAGCCAAAGGTGATACCCAAGAGACCGAGGTTATCGTGCCCCCCCTTTCCTCACCTGCGTGACAAATGGTGACTCATTGAATCCATACATCAGATGAACGGAACTCTTCGCCCGCGTTAGGCCGACGTAGAACAGGCGACGGGCCTCCTCGATTGCCTCCTTGGTACGATCGTAGGTGCTGGGAATGGCTCCTTCTTCAAGTCCGATCATGATCACCGCCTGAAATTCCAGTCCCTTAGAACTGTGAAGAGTCATCAGGTTGATCTGGTGCGGACTTCTCCCCTGATTACCGAACGTCTCAACCGTATATCCCGCCAGTTCTCCACCGGCCTTTGCCGCTTCGCGCAACTGCTCGAAAATTTCCTGTTCGTCACCAAGCCCCGGCTCCTCTACAAAAACTTCGTTCACACACGCGTCTGCGATCCCCGCCAACCACTTCTGCAGCAGGACGGAGCCATCACGGGCTGTAAACAGGAACGAAATCAACTTCGCGCGGGCGGCAAGAAGATCCTTTTCACGGTTCAGGGAACGCCGCAGTCCACGCCAGACATTGAGAATTTCTCCGAGGGTCACCGTGCCCGTCTCCCATCCACCGGCGCACCACCGCGCGCAGTCCGTGAGCCACTCCGTCAGCCGAGATCGCTTGATTGGCGATCCGTTGTCCACCCGGAAATACTTGTAGTCAAACTTATCGGCGGCTGCGGCTGCGGAATTGCCCTCATTCAAACTTCTGTACAACAGAGCAATATCGCCAAGCGTCCAATTTTCGTTCTCCTTGAGCATAGCGGGGACGATCTTCTCAAGCGCGTACTCCGCTTGCCCTCCCACGTCGCACCCAAGCTCGTAAAACAGAATCGTTCCTTGGCGGCCATCGTGCGATTTGAACTCCGCCGGGTCGGGCAGCAGCGTTTTTGAGGCGGCGATAATCTGGTCCGCGCATCTGTAGTTCAGCTTGAGCTGAACGGATTGCACGCTTGGCAGTTCGGCGAGCGTTCTGAGGAGCCATGGCTGAGCGCCGGTAAATCCATAGATGGATTGATCAGGATCTCCCACGGCTATGATTCTGACCTCTCCCTTGTTCATTAGCGCGAGCACCATCCGGTGCAGCGGCAAACCGAGGTCCTGGTATTCGTCAATGACGATGATCGGGTATTTTGCCTTGATGCATTGCCGCACCCATTCATGGCTCTCAATCAAGCGCAAAGCAGTGAGAATGATTCCATCGAAATCGATCAGGCCATTCTCAAGCAGGAGCTGTTGATAGGCCTCGACCGCCGCGGTTTCACGGCGATCCCAGTTCTGCCATTCTTCGCTGCCCTGATCGACAATCGTGCGACGAAGTCTGTCGCACTCCATTCGAAACCACTTCGGCGCCGGACTGCCGAGCGTCTGCTTGTGAGCCTGCTCGAAAAGCTTGCGAGATTGCGCCGGTGAAGCGACCACAAGCGGATCGGGTACTTCCAGAGCCGCGAGTCGCCCATAGGGTAGGACCAGTTCGGTAAGGCAGAATGAATGAACTGTGGCGAGGCACAAGCGTCCGTCTTCGGCCACGCCCAGCATTTTGAGCCGCCCGCGCAATTCGCGAACGCACGCATTGCTGTACGTTATACAGGCGATGCGCTGCGGCGCCCTCACCTCTTCTTCCAGCAGCCGCGCAAGCTTGATTGTTAAGGTTTTGGTCTTGCCAGCTCCGGGACCTGCAAGGACGACGCAATTGCCAGCGGATTCGTAGGCCTCACGCTGCTCTTTGTTACCCAACAACGATTCGGCTGCAGTTGCGTAAAGTGGTTTGCTCACGCCAGCTTCGCCTTCATGTAATCGAGCGCAGCTTCGATGTATGGCGGGCAAACGTCGACTCGCTCCGCGAGGAATAGCGCCGCCAGTCTTTGGGCTAGCCGCCCCTTGCCGACGGAATTGATGTCTTTCAGGAACTGTTTCGGTTCGAGCTTTTCCGGATCTTCGGAAAGTTCGTCGAAACGCTTATGCATCACTTTGTTGTCAGTCAATTCCTTCATCGCTTGCGCGAACTCGTCTTCGGTACCATTCTTGAACAGGTCGATCTCGAAGGTGTAATCGTTCAGGAAAACGCCAAAATCTTTAGCTTTCTTCATTACCTTGTCGAATGACAACTCTTTCCATTCCTTTTCATCCAGTAGGTGGACCATGATCTGATTGACGACGCGGTTTTTGCCGTAAGATTCCCCAATCTCTGCTTCTGGGTTGGCGTCTTCCTGGATTCCGGGTTCTCCCTTCGGATCGAAATCGGTTAGGACGATAAATGGAATGTCGAGTCCCTTCGGACCCAGGAGCTGGACATAGGGCCCAAAGTTCGTTCCGGCAATTGAGCACACACTGATGCCCAAGGCGTCGAGATCCATGTCGCCGTCATGCAGCTTGGCGATCGCAGGCAATAGAAAGCGCTCAGCATCGCCTTCCACAAGGATCACACCTTTCGAAAAGAACAGCTCACCACGGGTGACATCGATATAGCGCTCAAGGTCCTCGCGCTCGGCTTTTTCGAGCTTCACGCCGCGCAAGGATCTGCCGATCGTGTGACCTTCTCCAGGAACGGTGCGTAACAGCACGATATTCGATAGAGGCGCGACACTCGCCACGTTAGGCGAATGGGTCGTTAGGAGGATGCTGCGCACTTCCGGACGCTCCTCGGCTTCCTCCCGAGCTCTCAGATAATTGCGATAAATCAGCCGCTGCAGATGAGGATGCAAATGGGCTTCAGGTTCCTCAATCGCGAGAAACGTGTGCTGCCGTTCGCCCTCTTCAACGAGATATCGGTGTTCGAGCTCTTTCAAAGCAAGATATAAGACATTGGCGGATCCGAGGCTCGCTTCGGCGATGCCACGCTTTCCGCCATCGATCATCAGCTGCAGAGCACGCAGGAGACGCTCGGGATCCGTCGGCGCAAATCCAAGCACCGTCTCGATAGCATAGTTGTCGCCCACCATAGAGGTGAGTTGCGAGTTAACCGCGGACACCACGGTATCCAGTTCAGGAAGCGCAGCCAATTTGGAACTAGTCTTGTGGACATCCTTGGCTATTTTGTCCATTTCATCAGGGTCAATCGTGCGCGCCGCTCGATCCAACAAAGGACGCAGTGGGGAACGGCCCCACCGTGCAAGATCCGACTCGGCATCGCGCAATGCCGGAAACAGATCCATCGGCATCCATCGTCTTAGGTCATAGCCGACATGATTGTCTGGTCGATTACCACCGAAGATCACGAACTCGTAATCCGCTTCGCTCTTAGGTGCTTCCTCGCGTCCAGGCACGGGGCGAAAAAGATAAGTGATCCGCGCAACCATTGGGTCGGGTTTTACAAGGTGATCGGCAAGAACCGCGAGAAGGTTTTCATTGTTCTCGAAATCGCGAAACTCCGCGGAGATTTCAATAACGTCCTCCTGCTTGAGTGGACGCTCCAGTCCGTCCCAAAAATCTTCCAGCTGCAGTCGCCGAGCCGAATCCGGCAAGGATGGATCAAGTAACAACCGGAGCGCAAACAGCAAGTTCGTCTTTCCGACTTTGTTTTCTCCTAGTACGACCGCATGTTCGCCGAGCTTCACATTCAGCGACCTGAAGTTGCGGAAGTTCTTGATGATGATCCTGCTTAACCGCACTATTCGTTTTCCCCCTGACCTAGTTCTACTCCGGTTGCGCCCAACAGTCGCTGTTGTGGCCTGCGGATGGAACTGGGCAGGCTCGCGCATTCTGCAGCTCTTCCCGGACCAATTAAGCCTATGACCCACTCCATATGTTGGGGGAACACTCTCATACGACCGTCGCGTAATGCCCTGAAGACCGCGTCCGCGAGCGCATCTTCCCCGAGCCCATCCTGTACCTGCGGGTGTCTCAAAATATCGACGGTGCAGGCGAGGCACAAATCGGGGAATAATTCGGCGGAAAGCCGCGTGGCCTTGCGCTCATCAAGTATCGCTATGCCGCCCCGTGCGACCGCACAAGAGATCGTCGCCGCCTCACCGTCATCCAGAGTCGATGCTGCCGGACCGACAACCAACTTCTCAAAATGGACGGCAGCTATGTCACCTAGCTCAGCGATCTGCGCGAGATCTGCCGCGACCAACTCCTCAAGTAAATCGGCGTCCCGGCGGCCGCGTGCTCGTCCTTCTTCTAATTCCCGGCGAACAATGTCGACGACTATCAGCCTGTTTGGAAGCGCTCGCAGAATGTCGGCAGCACGGCAGGTCGAATTGAGATTTATTACGACACTCGTATCAGCAGCGATCAGAGCTTCGGGGTTATTCAAGAAGGGTAGCGGCCCCATCGGCCTCACTCCCTTCCGCCTCCACGTCGAGAATCTGGCGCAACTCAATACGATCCAAATTCAGGAGACGCGCGAGCTGTCCCTCGCTGAGCAGCCCCTGGCGATAAACTTGCGCCGCTAGCAGGTTTAGTCGAAGGGTCGTAGGCCGGTCCGCCTCAGCCTTTTGAGTGTCGGGGACGACGAGGTCACCGAGCACTTGGCGAACCTGTTCGTCCGAGATCCCGCCGTTCGACTGGAACCAGTCCCAGGTTCCGGGCTTAACCAAACTCAGCTCTTCGAGGCGGCGAACTATTGCTTCGCGTGAGACTCCGAAGAAATGCGCAAGGACAATCACATGCCGGCGGCTTAGCCGGTCTGATCCCGCCGTCAGTTCCTGGAACTTTTGCGTCAGCGTCCGCGCGGGCACCAGAAAGGCACGCGCGAAGGCGTTTGCATAACGTTCCTCGCGCGAGTTCTCGGCCTCGTGGCCGCGAAGGATTTCGGGCTCCCGGCGGGTAGAAATAAAATGGCCGGTCTCGTGCGCCGCTGACTGGGTGCGGCGGTCGCGAGGATGAGAAGCATTCAGTAGCACACATGGGCCGAGTGCATCGTCGTACGCGAACAGTCCTGATATCTGGCTGTTGAGACGCCGTACATAGACGCGCACACCAAGCTCCAGCTCAAGAAGGGCTACGATGTCAGCGACAGGACCGTTGCCCAACCCGAGGCGCTGGCGCAATTCCATAGCGTCGTGCTCGGCCTGAACGCGCACATCGCCACGCAAAATGGGGCGTTCCGGGGGATAATTCGGGACACGCTTGATGCCCAGTAGATTTTCAAGTTCGACTTCAGCCTTCGCCAGATCGCCCAGCAGCTTCGCCGCAACATCGGCAGCCTCATCGCTGGTCGGAGCGAGTTTGCGGAAACGCGGCGTCAGATCGACCTGCACGGCTTCTTGTCGTAGTACCGCATTTACCGAGGTACGGTATAGCTTGGCAAGCTGCTGGAGTTCGCTCATGCGGATACGGCGCTGTCCCTGCTCAATTGCCACGAGCGTAGTACGAGCCACCTCGATCGCTGACGCAGCCTCGGCCTGCTTAATACCGGCCGCTTCACGTGCGATGCGCAGCCGCTCGCCAATATCGGCGGGAGATAGTTGTTCAAGAGGCGTCATAAATTCCATGAATGGCCCACTGCGCCACGAATGAGTTTTCACCAATGGAATGGAGGAAAGCCTTCCATTCTTGTCCGTGCTGAGCCAGAAGACGTCCGATCTTTATGCGCACATCTCCTTCTGGCAGGCCCAAAGCGCGGCCCAGCTGAAAACACTGGAGCTCCAGACGACCACAACTGGCTTGCGATGCTGGCAGTGCGGCAAGATGATCTAGGTGGAGCGCTCCGGCAATTGCGTAATCGCGCATTTTCTTCGTTATTTTCGTTTCGGGAAAAGATGGAGCCGCACCCTTCCGAAAACTAGTCGAGCTGAGGTTCTCCCACACGTACTTGGTTTTCGGCTCCGTTACGCCTGCGGCGTGCACGCTCATTCGTCTCAGCATGCAGGCGGCGCAAACACCGCACTGACGTTTTTTGTTGTCCACGCTTACTTGACGGGTCTGTTGCCAGCAAGACCACGTCGCGGCCCAGTTGGGATCAGGGCATTCCTTAATGAACTTGTCCAGGGTTTCGCCTTTCGTGTACCAAAGCCGTGGAAACTGAAAACGGACGTTATGCCCGAAGACTGCGGCCAGGAATTGTTCCATCTTTTCCGTGAACAGCGGATGACTCCTGTAGTCTTCGTAACCTTGGCCGACTGCCACCAACGCCGGCCCGAGCGCGCCCTGCCCGCTCTCCGGCACGATCACCTGACCGGCCTTGCCCAGATATGCTGCCAGCCCACTAATGAGGGCAAATTTGAACCCTCGCGAGCGTGCGCTCGATTCCTTGAAATCCCGCCCGCCCGGTCTCACGCGGTACGGGACGGACGTGAAAGGATAACGGCGGCGCGTCGGAGATTCAGCGTCGGACGTTTTCGAACCTAGTCGAACACGGACGAAAGCATTCCCCATTTCGCGTGCTATTAAGTCGGCGACAATGCGCGAGTCGAGCCCGTCACTGAAAGGCATGACTGCTATCAGACCTTCTGGAATATCAAGTAAGCCCTGCCTCGGCTGGTCCGCTGGACGGATACGCGCATTGAACGTGATTGACCATAGATCGCCGGTCAGAAAATCAAGGGCATCCAGCAACGCATTACGAACGGGTCGGTCGTTCCAGCGATCCGGGTCATGAACGGGAATACGTAGCTCGATTTCCCTGGCCCACTTCAACGTCCGACGAGCCTTGCTTCTGTCTGCGAACTCAACGGCAGCGGCAACTAACATGGCGTCGTAAACCACAGGTTCCCAGTTCGCGAAACAGTAGGTTTCCAGTCGGGTAGTGTCGAACTCGACATTGTCGCCAATTCGGCAATGTTGCCATGCGCGTTGCTTGCGCCCCCCGGGTTCGACAACATCAACGGCAATTCTTGCCGTATCCGCAACATTCTGTTTTTCTCTGGCCATCACAACCTCACCCCATCATCCAACCCCTGCTGACGCAGCGCCGGACGAGGCGGAGAAGAGTTAACGTCGAGGATTTGTCGCGCGAGTCCGCCGAGGTCTGCTCCGCCGATGCCTTCCTCGATTCGCTCGCGAACGTTTTGAGCGCGTCGAGCGTTCGCATCACGATAGTAGTGTTCCTCGACCTGCAGCGCGCCTTTTGCCGCACGGTCCGTCAGCGCACTCTTCAACGCGTCTTCCATCCCGCGCCGCCCAGTGCCACCGCGTTCGGCGACCATGATCGAAAAATCCAGAACCGTGCGTCCGATCCCCGACCCTGCCATCGCTCTCAAGTTTTCGAGCTGCTGAGTGAGACCTTCCTTGAACAGCGAGGACTCATGATCGCGAAAAGCCTTGTGGACGCGATCGATAAATCCGGGCTGCATTTCCCTGCGGCAATCCTGCGCAAGAGCCGGTACGATAGCGCGACTGATTTCATCGGCGGTGAAGGCTCTCTTGTCGCCCCGCTCTGCTACGCGCTTCCAGCCAGACGACATCGGTAGGCTTCTGTGAGGTCCGTCGCTCATACGAGCTCCTGATGTCAGGTTTATAGATAAAAATAGCTGACAATGTCAACATGAAAACGACGGAATATGAATAATCGGCAGGAGAGGTCTTTAATTGCAGTAACTTACAAATGTTCCTGATGTTTAGAGATTGACGGATTCTTTCTTAAATCGGAACTAAGATTACGAAGCAGTCCTTCGCGATTCCTCGAAACTCGTTCCTCCTGATCTGCTGGCCGCGCAATCTTCGCTGGTGCGACCTGGAGGCTTCGTTTCGTCTTTGAATCGCGACGTGCAGAGGGTCAGCTGCCAACGCCCAGTACGAAGGAGGTTCGGCCAGACCAGAGCTTACGTGATGCGAAGCATCCGCTGAGGCAGAAAATGTGGGAACGTCGCCTTGATCATGAGATTGAGAGCGACAGCTCGATGCATTTACACCAAGCTCTCTCCTACGAGAGTAACTGCGCCGGACTTGACTAGTTCCTGAGTCACTCTTCCTAGTCTGTCCGCCACTTTTTCCGTCAGCCGATGAATCCCTAACAATTTGCAGGCATCCCGAATCGCTTGCTCCTGGGATACGCCCGCATGGACTTTGATCACATGGAGGAGAAGGTTTGCCAATTCTTGCGTACAAATCTCTTTTACATCCCGCAACGCTTCTTCTGCTTCGGGATTGATTCGGAAGATCGAATACGTCGAAACAGAAGTTCCCTCAGGCCAGAAGAAGACAGTTCCATTCTCACGCGACTTTGGAACGCTCCGAGGAACGAGATCTAGAACTCTCTGTCTGATGCGATTGCCAGTTCTAGCGAATCCCCACGATTCGCTGACACGCCTCACGAGAACATCGTCCGCAATGGGCGCCTCAGCTGCAATCACCCTAACGATCACGGATCGAATTGCTGAATCGGCGGAAGCAGCATAGAAGTCATCAGTAGCTGCCATTGCTTGTAGGACCGCTTTGCGGTAGGAGATCGGTTCGGAGCTCTCCTGAAAGAATGGAACTGCCTCTGTTTTATTTGAATCGCTGCCCGCAATATCAAAAAGAGCAAAATTCGCATACTGCGCACCAGATCCCGTCTGCTCTGTTTCCAACTGATCGACGAGATCCAAAATCACGTCACCATCAGGCGGCACAGGAACTGGGCAATCTTCCTGCAACAGTCTGGTTAGCAACTGATCAATCTTCGCTAACTCCCGCTCCGGATTGGCCCACCAGTCCGTTGACCAGATTCTGTGAAGTCTCCATCCCAGCCCGCGCAGCACCATTGCCCGAAGGCGATCTCGATCCCGTGCGGTCGCTGCCCTGTGGTACATCGCCCCATCACACTCCACTCCAAGCAGGTATCGCCCAGGAGCTCTGGGGTCAACAACCCCCAAGTCGATCCTGTACCCAGAGCAACCCACCTGGGGGTGGACAGTCCAGCCTTTGGTGCGAAGCATTTCGCAAACCTGATCCTCGAAGATGGACTCCGTCTCTTCGCCCGGCGAGTCAATGGCCTGTGATAAAGCCTTTGGTCCCCGTTGCGCGTACTCGAGAAAATGTTTTAGATCTGCAGCTCCTCTCTTTCGGGTACGCGAAAGATCGATATGTTCCGGTCCGATGCTGCTAAAGAGGTGCAGCCCGACGCGGGCGCGCGTGATGGCGACGTTCAATCGGCGCTCACCTCCATCCCTGTTGAGCGGCCCGAAATTCATTGACCGCTTGCCGCTGGCGTCTTGGCCATATGTCGTTGAGAACACCATCACATCTCGCTCGTCACCCTGGACATTCTCGAGATTCTTCACGAGCACATACTCGGAAGCTTCTTTTGAAAAGTATGGCTCCAACTCGAGAAACTTCTGCCGCTCTGCATCAAGAAGATCCTCGATGAGATTTTGCTGCTGAGCGTTGAAGGTTACGACGCCGATCGTCTGCCACTCCCCGTCCTTTGATCTACCGTTCTGCGCCTTTAGGTGGGAGACCACAAACGCCACAACTGCATCGGCTTCAGCCCTATTTGTGCGCGAAGCAGATCTGTCGTAGATCCCATTCACTCCGTGGTATGTGACTGCCGTGTCTTGAGTTACCGGAGAAGGAAAAGTAATTAATCTGTTTCCGTAATAGGCTCTGTTACTGAAGGCAATTAGGCTTTCATTACGACTTCGGTAATGCCACTTGAGGTGCTGCGGCGCTAATTTGATGGCGTTGCATTCATCCAGAATACTTTCGAGCTCTTCGACCTGCGCGTCGTCAGCCTCCTCCGAGTCTTGATCTACCGTACGGCTGAAAAAGTTGGTGGGCGGAAGCTGTTTGGGGTCGCCGGCAACGATCAATTGTGAGCCGCGTGCAATCGCGCCAATCGCATCCCAAACAGGAATCTGTGAAGCTTCGTCGAAAACCACCACATCGAACGGCGGGTGCGCCGCATCGAGATATTGAGCAACCGACATTGGGCTCATCATCATGCACGGCGTCAGCCGAGACAGTACTGTTGGCATCTTCTGCACGAGCGTACGCAACGAAATGTGCCTGCTCTTCTTGTTCATCTCACGAGCGAGTAGTCCAAGCTCAGAACTACTACCAGGCTCGACATGGGCGCGAGGAATCCTCTGACTCAGCATTGCTGTCAAATAATCCTTTGTCGCCGATGCAAAACGTTCGTCAGCTTTCACGAAGCTGTCGATCTTCCGTTCGTGCTCCTGGCTGACGAACTTGCACAACACCGGTACTGCATCTAACACTTCCGATATCCACCATTTGCAATAGTTGTGCTCAAACGCGGTTTCTAACGAACAGCCATCGGGAAGACCCACCTTCAGAAGATTCACTATCGGGTTTAGACCGCGAGCGACGGCTTTATGATGAATCTCGTTCCAACTACACCAATTCCGCAACGCGGGAAGGCTGTCAGTCCATCTGTTCGTGCGATCAACTATGTTGGCGACAGCGCCCGCTGATTCATCCGAGCCGAAAGCTACCTTCTGATCCAACGGAACTCGTTCAGCGAACGTTTGGACCGCCTTTTCTAACTCCGTTTTCGCCTCGCGGAATTGGATCAGCGCAGAACTAAGATCACCATTAGGCGCTAACGCTGAAGAGTTCGAGGTGAGCAATGTCTGCAGTAAGTCACCTAGATCCGTTCCGGCGTCACATAGCGACGCCTGTGCAGCGGATAGGGATTCCCCGAAACCTTTGCCCCAACTGACCAATCTCTCCATTTCAGCCGGATCTGTATGTTTGCCTCTCCAACTTTGTCCCAGTGCAAATGAGATTTGCTTGGCAACGTCTCCAATCCGCGTTTCTTGCTCCGCCGCTACCATCAGTTGGACCAGGTCGCGCTCGAGAGCCTCCGGTGTTATTCGATCCGAGTCCACTGACACTGCGGAAACCGACTTCCTTACCCTTCTAATTCCTATCCACGACTTGGGCCACCAGTCCTGTCGAGAACTACGCAACTGCTGAAGGGCAACGGCCAACGGCAAAGAGGTCGCGGCTTCGTCGTATCGTCCACCAAGGATTCTCCACGCGGCATTCCGTTTCTTCAGCAGATCTATTAGTGATGAACATTGGGCCCGAAAAGCCGGTGTACTCAACAGCACAATGGCAGCCGACGGGATCGACGCTGAATCGAGTAGAGCGGACGAAAGAACATCAAGAACTCGAATCTGATTCCACGAGTAGTTACGTTCAGGAAGATTCAGCCCCGACATCACTCGAAGAATAGCTGCCTGTGACTGGACTGCCGCTGTTCTCAACAACTCCGCGAGCTGCTTGAAATCCTTTTCCCAACTTGGCGACCACTGATCGGCGGTGATTCCTAGAAATTGGCTTTGCCCCAACACTCCGACATGGGCTGCGCGTATGACAAGGGTGGCGACGATCTCGCGAAGGTCGTCCAGCTGAGCACTATCATGTAAACTTGCCCCCGACCAGGTGAACTCACAATCGGGAAGACCTGTACCATCCATGATCTTGGCGGTCGCACAAAAAGGAGTGAGTCCGTTCGGGTACTGGCGATGAAGCTCACGAACGTATTCATTCAATTCATCGCGAAGTTTTGCAAGTTTCTCTGACTCACGCTGCCAATCCACGGTTGATTGCAGTTTCGCCGACGTCCAGGTCGCGCCGAGATGCTCAATGACATCGGTCTTCTTTGCTTTTGCCGAGTGAAGCTGAAGGCAGAACCTCTCAAGTCCGATTTGTTTCAGTCGGCGCTGTACTACTTCAAGAGCGGCCATCTTTTCCGAAACAAACAACACAGTTCTCCCGGTTGAGAGACATTGCGCGATGATGTTGCAGATCGTTTGGGATTTACCAGTACCGGGCGGTCCATCGAGGACAAAGCTTTTTCCATCTGCAGCGGCGAAGACGGCAGACAGTTGTGATGAATCGGCGACCAGCGGAGCAAACGTGTTTACCGGGTGCCTTTTGTCATCGAGTGTCTCAGGATCTGGGAACTCTCCTTGATCCGGGTATGCTTCACCAGGGTGGTCTATCAGGTGCTGCACCACCGGACTCCTCTTAAGGTCGTCGGCCCGGTCCTGTAGATCTTTCCACATTAAGTATTTCGCAAAAGAGAATAGACCAAGTGAGACGTCTTCCTGCACTTCCCAGCGAGGGATATCCCTAATCGACCGGCGAAATCTCTGCCACACTTGTGCGACATGAATTCCAGATTCGTCTGTCGGGAGCGGATCAACGCCGGGAACCTCCAGTTCGAAATCCTGTCGAAGCATCTCTAACAGACTTGCATTCACTCGAGCTTCATCATCGTGAATCGACAATGAAAACCCATGTTGAACACTCTTCCGCTCCAGTGTGACGGGAACTAGTATCAGAGGTGCTTTGTATGTCTTTTCGGTCTCAGCTGTTTCACTCCAGCACAGGAAGCCGAACGCAAGAAATAATGTATTAGCGCCACCTTCTTCGAATGCCGTTCTTGCAGATCGATAGATCTCAGTGAGTCTGGTATTAAGGTCTTCTTCGGACAAATCCGAATAGAGCTCGCTGTGTATAAGTGCTTCTTCCAAGACTCCCTTCAGCGCGTCCGTTTGATAACGCGCCTGCAAGATTTCCTTATTTCGAGGATCGTTCGGGTTGATAACGCTGGCAATGGAACGAAACCGCAACTTCTTCCCTTCAGCTAACGTGTCCTCCAGCGTCGCAGGATCGGCACATAGAATCGGGACTGTTGACCTTGAGGGACGAAAATTCAGAAGGCGGTTCCGAAGGCTCAGATCAAGGAGCTTCCTCTTCCAGCGATCCAATCGTGCAGCAGGTGTTTCCGCTTGGGTTGATGATCGCTCGCGTTCCACTGCCTCATCGACAAAGTTTGGAATAGGTGCTGGAAATTTTTCGGTCAAGCCCGGCGATGTGCTCTCGTTGCTGGCGATCTGTCCAGACTGGGTTCGAATCGGAAGCGGGAATATACGTTCAAGTCGTGCTCTGTGGACATCCACGGCCAACTCAAAGTCGCTATCCTGGCTTAAATAGGCGTTGGCACGTTCTACAGCTTGGTCGAATCTGGCAGAATTTTCTCCGGTCAACAGTGTAGTTTCGAAGGTCACAAGGTCGCCCAGCCTAGCTTGCTTGCGAATAGCCTGCAGATCTTCAACCGTTGCAGTTGAGAACTGATCATCTGAAAGCCAAACTCCCGCGAAGCTGTGTCCCCTCTTCATTAGAATGACAGGGTGAAGCCCAGCCTGCTCGAAGGCTGATGACAGGAGCATGCATAAGTCTAAGCATGTAGCGAGACGGCTCTCCAAGATCCGATCGGGTGTGCGGATCTTTTGACCTGTGTGTTCAAAGCTTGCTGGAGGATTGGAATACGTCAGTCGCAAGTTCGCAACGGCACCGTAAATTGCGCTGACAATTTCCCATACACGTTTTCTGTCCCTGGATTGATAGCCCTCGAGACTTGATTGCTTCCCATTGGCGGAAAGTAACTCTGACGCAGAGCGCAAGATTCTCTCGACGGCCGGGTGGTTCGGCTGCGAGAACGCAGCGAGGATCTCTGGCAGAGATGAGACGCCCGCCCACTGATCAAACGCAAGCAATTGGATGTTGCTGGAAAAGGACCCGAGACTCAGCCCCTTACTACTAAGTGCTTCGATAGTCACGCGAGCAACCGTGGCTTCCTGCACCGCACTGAGATACGTTCCGCTCAATGGAACATCAACCGCTTCGGCTGTGAAGAACTCTGCAACCCCAAGCCTCTGTAGCTGAATCGTTTTGCGGTTCGTGAACTCAGGGTCTGAGGAAATAACCAGTTCGATATCTTCTAGCGGTTCGGGGCTATCGTTCGTGATTTTAAGATCGCGGATGAAAGGGATTCCATTCTGTTGGTGAGCGAAGCTTGTCTTGGAATCCAACGAAAACGCGATCGTTATTCGGGCGGTAGGTCTGGCTTGCTGCGATGGTTCAAGATTAACGTCATTTCCCATTTGAAAGCTGCCCGTCCCGGATCACTTTATTGGCTCAGGTGTTCGTTCGAATCCCTTGTGGCCGGACGAACTTATCGCCGATCACAAGATCTCTAACGTTTTAACCCCTAAGTAGCTGAATCTCAACAACCTTTTGGTATTGTTACGAATTCAGAACAGGAGCAATGGAAATTTGTCGTCAAACCGAAGTCGACAATGGTTTGCGTGCAACGGCACGAACTCCAGCGGTTCCAAGACTTCAATCCGCTTCCGTTCCTGACGGAAGCAATGCGAGCTCGAGTCCCTCGATCTCATCCAGGCTCTTGCCGGCAATTCCCTGCAGGTCTCCATACATACCTGCCGTCGCCTCCATGACGGCGTGGATCTGTTCCTCCCGCTTTGCCCACAGTCTTGTCATGGTCTTGCGCTCCCTGTGAAGGTCGTCATGCATGTCGGTAAACTTCTCGACGATTGCCCCGATCCGGGCCCGGAGCCGCGGGCCGGTCAGGTACTCGTAAACCATCCCCATCTTTGTTTGCTGTCCATCGCTCGCCTGGCGGACGGAGGCAACTTCGATTAATGACTGGCGAAGGGCGATCGCAACCGGCACTGCGCATTTTGGATCCATCACCCAGACACCATCGACAAAATCGAAGAAGTCAACTCCCTTGGGGAGAGTACGGGAAACCAGGAGCGCAAACTCAGCTTTCGCCGTCCGCTGGTCTTGCCGCAACTTCGCCAGCCACCCATCACTCCAGTTCTTGGTGCGCTTTGATTCCCAGAGCAGCGTTCCACAAGCTTGGCCGGCTGAGTTGAAGACGCGATGCACGATGTCGCCCCCAAACTCGCCCTTGGGCACAGGCTCCACTACGTCGGTCTGGAATTTGGCTGCAAGCAGTGATTCGAGTTCAAGTTCCAATACCTCTCCTTGGAGCTGCTGCGATCCTTGCTCGGCCTTTCGTTTCAGTTCTTCGATCTGCCGCTTCATACTTGCGATCGTCTCTTCCTTTTCCGCGACTTTGAGGTTCAACTCCTGTTCTGCCTCACGTTTGGCTTTGTCGCGTACACCTCCCAGCGATTGCTGGACACGGATCTCGACCGTGAGATCCAGTTCACGCTTCGCGTCGTCGAGCTCACGCTGCTTCCGAACGAGCTCGGCTTGGGCCTTCTGTGCTACCGCGAGCTTGTCATCTTTTGTCTTTAGGATTTCCTGGAGATCGGCAACCTCTTTTGCTTTTCCCTTAAGTTCGTCCGGAACGAGTAGTCGCGCCTTTTTCGATTCTTCGACGACGATCGTTTTGCCGTTCCAGGCGAATGCCTTCGGCGATTTGGTCCTCTATTTGTTTCTTAGCAGAGGCGACCGCCCGCTCCTGTTTGCGAACTGCGGCTTCGCGATCGGCAATCTCCGTGTCTTTATCGGATAGCTTTTTCTCATACTCCTTGCGAGTGGCCTCAAGTAACGGTGCCGCAAGCGATTCAGTCAGCTTGATTTCCTTCTGGCAATAAGGGCACTTGATGACGGGCGAGACCATGAGTTCGTTCCTTTCCTGACGTGACGACGATTACGGCAGCGTTCACTGCAATGAATAACTTTCCAGTTTAGGCACATCAGCCGGTGTTCAGCCGGATCGCGCGCTCTTGTTCCGTTTTCGTATTCCCAAAACGGTCTGACTGCGGCTGTCGCCGGACATGCCCGAATTAGATTTGAAGATCTGAGCCGCCGCAGGATTCGTGTTCTTCGTGATACTGGCGAGGGCGTGGCCCGATCGAGCAGTCCGACGACCCAACTCTGCAACTTCACCACCCGTCGGCTACGGGCGCGCTTGGTTTCGGCGAATTTCCAACTGTTGCCCTTCTCGAGAGTGCGCGAGACGGTCGCCGTTCCCTGCTTCCAGTCGACGTCCGACCAGCGCAACGCCACGTATTCACTGGGTCGCATCCCCGTGGTCAGAGCCAAGGCAAACAGAACTCCGAACCTCTTCTTTAGAGCGCAGTAAAGGAATCGCCCCGCCTCCCTCTGCCGTCATCATTCGCATCTCACGCCTGGATTGTTTCGGAAGCTCTACTCCGGTCGCGGGATTCTGAAGCAGCAAACGCCACTTAATGGCCAGCTCCAGCGCCGCATACAGAACGGCATGGGCGTAGTGAACTGTCCGGGTAGACAGACCTCGCTCATTCACCTGTCGGTAAACCGATTGCATGTCGAGCGGCGACAAACCGCGCAGCATGCGGTCACCGAGTGCCGAACGGACGTAGCGGCGGAGAAGGGATTCGTAATCGGCGTAGGACTTCGCCCGTAGCTTTGGATGTGCCGCAATCTCGAGCCACCGGTCGAGATATTCGTTCACCGCGATCTCGGTGCCTTTGAGATCTCTCCCCTGCTCACGCTTGCGTATTCGAGCGTTGAGGTAAAGGTGCACGGCACCGAGTCCGCGAATCGTTCGGTTGTGGTACCGGCGCTGGCGGGTCTGGCGGTCACGGCCGAGGTAGACGCGTACCAGCCAGCGACGATCGCCGCGAGCTACGATTTGTCCTTGTTTCCTGGTCAAATTGAGGCGTCTCCTCCCATCCGAGTTCGAAAATCCGGCATACAATTCGCACACTGGCGATGTGTCGAGTGAATGAATTCAATTCGTTCAGGGGAGTACGACTGAGGAGCAATCAGCCAGACTGTGATCACAGCTTCAACGAGGGGAAGAGCTTTGCTCCGTGTACGCATAGACGCAGGAGTGACAGTGATACTAACCCTATAATGTGGGAATAGGAGAGAGGGGGGGTAACACTTCTCTTCGTGCTCGTAGCGCGGAGTCGGAATCCATTCTTCTCCACAAAGCGGCTCGCCTACCACGCTCGGCTACAAAACCCCCCGCTTTCATCACACGTGACACTGTCTTCTTGTGATTTGGATTCTTAATGTCTAATCCCAGACGGTCGTAGACTTCTTCTGACCTCATGGTGTCATTGAAACTGCGAGCGAGTTTCAAACGTTTTGTCCAGGCTGTCTCCGGGCTTCCCTTGAGGACCAGTCCGGTCGATGTTCTGGGTCGTATCGGTGGTGGGTTCCCGCGCTTCAGTGCCGGGTTATTAACGATGGACTGAATCTTCTGCCTCAGTTCCGGCAGAGGCCATCCGTTCGGGTCATCATCTTTGACCAGACCGTAGTCCTCTATAAATTGTGCCAACAATTCTGCGGGGAGCCGGCCCTTAGCAACGCCCGCATTGCAGAGCGTTTTCGCTTTACTTTGTAGATAGCGATACCTCTCCGACTTGCCATGCTTGTCGTAACCAGTTTCACGCCGACGCTCCACTGACTTCTCCTCTGCAACCTCGGCGAGAACCTGCCTCGCCGCCGTCATGCGAAGGCGCGTCTCTGCTGCCAGTTCATTTCTTAGGCGCCGGCTGTCCTTGATAAGCCAGTCGGCCAGCCAATCGGGGCAGTCAGCAATCGGCAGTCCGTTGCCAGTTCGAACTTCGCCGGTGTCGGGACGGATGCAACCTTCGCTGACTACCTGAAGTGCGCGGACGCCGGTGCCGATGAGGTCGTATTCGCCAGCATTGACATTCTTCTTGAATACCGCGCAGGTGTAAGGAGTATGGCGGAAGAAGATGTGCTGCTTATGGCGCGCTTTCTCCGGGCGGGACAAGACTGTATACGTTGGCGGTAACTTGCGCCCTGTCTCCTTCTCCATGCGTTCAATCACCCCTTCGCTATCAACATCGACGACAAATGGCTGTCCGACTTGGCGCTTTAGAACCAGCCCGACATCGCACGTCGGGTACTCTTTGGCGGCTGTGGTTATCTCCGTCTCCGTTGTTAGCGGGTACTTATTCCAGTTTGGCAGGAACGGCCGTTTGTCGCGTACGGGCGTAACAACGAACCCACGACCACGGGCTGCCAGAGCGATTGCAAGAAAGTAGCTGTCTGCGCTCATTCGCCCTCCTTAAGCAATCCTTTGGGGGTCACAGGCTCGGACACATGGCTTTCCGTCTTGACTGCTGCTTGTTTGTTCGCGTCTCTAGCAACCGCTTGAAGTTGCTGCTCCCGGGTGATGTCGAAGCTGCCTTCTTGTAGAGTGCCGTCCCAATCCCACCTTTGGTCTCGGACTAGCGTCTGCTTGGGCTCTTCCAGGTCCAATGCCCAGTGTCGTGAACTAGCCAGTCGACATTTGCCATCCTTGAGTAGAAAGGTTTTCTCGTACTCGTCGTCCCCGAAGTCCGCGGCTGTCACGATGGTGAACTGGTGCTGTGGGAACCGTTCCGCAAACTCGTGCAGGATGGTGTCAGGATAATTCTTAACTTGGAAGCTGATTATGGTGAGGCTGTCTTCAATTGAGTATGCGGCGTCTTCTTCGCCGTAGCTCTTAAGGCACTCGGGGTGACAGTGACTCTTACCTGTAGCGACCCTACTCAGGTCGATTACGGATTTCTTGGTGCGAACGACATCGAGAACTTCTTTCGGGTCGCCCTTAGTTATCGTGATTTTTACATCTACAAATATGCTCATGTTTTTCCTTCCTCCTGGCAGATTGGGATGCCGCCCTTGAGTGCCCGCAGTGGGCGGGCCCCAATGGTTTACGCCGTCGCTTTCTCAGCAGCGGCTTCAGAGTTTTTCTTCGCGGACTTCTTCCACAATTTCTTTACATTGATGTCTTCGGTGGCCATGAACTGAATATGGATTGCCGCGATACGTTCGCCGAGGGGTTCACCACAATCGACGATTTCCGCAGTCACGGAATATTCGCCGTCTCCGAGCCCCGTACGCAGACTGAGAGCATTACCTGCAGTTGTCCCAAAGTCTTCGTGTTTCTTCGGGTTCTCCTTTCTCGGTACTTCGGGGTCGAGAATCTGACGTGCCAAGACAGCCTCGTCCATTCGCCTGTTAGGCTTGAGGGAGTCGTCTGGGTAAAGTGGAGAATCAACAAGATTGCCATCCTTCTGCGTAGCCGCGAGGCGTCCGATTCTGCATGGGTCGAGAATCATAATGGTGCCCGTATCGACGGTGACTGTTCCAAGCTCTTCGACACGATAGACAGGTCTCGGGTCAAGTCGAGTCAGGTAGTCAGCCATATTCGCTTCAGCAGCGGCTATGGCTTCCTCAACAGTGGCGAAATAGCCGATGCCGAACTTGACGCCCTCAACTGTCGCAACGTAGAAAGGGTTATACCCCTCGCCGTGATTACCAATTCGACCGAGGCTGTAGGTTATTTCCTGTTTTGGTTTCGTGGTGCTCTCCGCTAAATTCTTTGTCATGTTTCCTCCTGTGTTCTTTTGTGGCAGTTCGGGATGCCGCCCGCGTTCACTTCGATCAGGGGCAGAAGTTCGCCCCTATCGGTCAAGCGGTGTCTGCGACTGCCTCTCCATGCGCTGATGCCATTAACATCACGACCTCATCGACCCGAAGAGCTTCCTGGAAGGTAGCGGTGGTCACATGGTCTGGCCTGGCTAAACGTCCCTTAAGACCATCACTCTCACGAACAACGACAGCGCTGTGCCCGTCGTTCGATTCGACGACCCACGACTCAGTCGTCACGGGAAGTGAAGATTGTTGGCTTTGCACATAGAACATCACATGCTTTAGTGCCTGCTCACTTTCGAGAATGCTTAGCTGGTCTTGCTCCACAACCATGAAGCTTGCTCCCGCATCTTTGAGTTGGGCACGAATATCAAGCATCTTTTGAAATTCCTCGTCGTTGAGCGACGCCCGATTCAGCGACGTTTGAAAAGCATCCGAATACGTCATCAAGTACGTCTTCTTCTTCGTTCGATTCATGTGTCCTCCGTCTGGCAGGTAAGGGTTGCCGCCCGTGTTCAACAGCATCAGCCATGCCATTCACCACTTGTGGCGTGGTCTGACGGTTCACTACCTATCGTGGCTTAGCGACCGCGACGGTGAGATCTGTGCCACCCGGAAAACTACTTCCGGGCGTGCACCGTAGTCCGAATTGTTTGATCGTGGGATTTACTACGAGGAAGGGATACTGATTCCGTCGAGTCCATCCGCACTTTCTAAGGCACCACTGCACTGTCCTTTCATGAGGGCAAGAACCCCGCAAAGACTTCAGCGGGACTCTTGCTCTCTATTGGTATTCACGTTTTAGGGTGCTGTTTGTAACACCCAGTCATTCATGATGGCAAGAACCCCCGCAGAGACTTCAGCCGGGGGCCCTTCCTCTCTACTGGTATTCACGTTTTAGGATGCTGTTTGTAACACGCCGTCGTGAAATTCAAGTTCGAGTTGTAGCAGGCGCTTCCTCTCTCGGCTGAATTTCATGCGTTTGCTGGCATTAGCTGGCTTCCGTGCGGCCAGAGCGTATGTCAAGAACCACTCACGAGACTCACGACTCAAATGACCGATGCATCGCTCTATCGCAGCCCTATTGTCGATTCGTGCTATGGCTTTGTCTTCCACCCAGTTCCGATTCAGTGGACCAGGTTGCGGAGCTAGCTGTGATGCCGGAAGCTGGCCGTTCCAACCGTATGAGCCTTCCGCAGGTTCTTCGCCTTGTGCCGGCTTAACAGAGAATGGGCGAACAAGCTCATTCAATAGCCGCCTTACAATGCTGCGGCACTCAGCCTTGACTTCTTTCTGAGTTAATTCACTAGTGATTTTCATGAGAGCTTCGCCGGTTGCGAGCTCCCGTATCTGAGAACGAGTGTTTCGTTGGATGGCGTAAAACTTCAATTCCCTGTTGACGCCATGCTCCACTGCTTTGATGAGTTCGGTCGCACTCAGGTGTTTGCGACCAGGTTGGGACATCTCTCCGTCGTACTTATCTGCTGCTTTCATGTTTCACCTCCGATCAAGCCATCGCGCGGGACGGAGTGCGGCGATGGCTGCGGAGGTCAGCCGGAAGGACCAGAGATACTGAATTCGAATTTCATACGCACTCCTTTCGAGCAAAAAAAAAATCGCCAGGCCCAATCGGCCTAGCGCTGGGCAACCGTTGCGTCTAAGACGCCGCATCATTTGGCCACCGTGCGATTGCGCCGGTTGGCGGAGGGCCGAAGCCCTCACTCTGGATGCGATCTAAATTGTGAAGCGACGATATCAATCAGGCCGGTCACTTAGCAAGATCACGATCGTAATCGCCGAACGAGTTACCCAGTTGGACGATTTGCCAGGATCTGTATACGTCGTAGATTCAAGAGTGACAGTGGCACGAAGGTTAATATGTGGTAGTGGGTATGAGAGGGGTGTAGAGCCTCAACCTATATCAGCAGCTCACGAGGCCTAGCCAAAGTGATCTCAATAAGACACCTCCCAGGGCGCCCCGGCCGCCGGCCTTTCTCATAAGTACTGACCCCCTTTTTTAGGGGTCCCTTTTTAGAGGTAGTTTTAGTCCAGCCGACAGATCCCGATCTCAAGCTCGGGCCAGTATGTTTTGAATGCCCCTGGTCGTGAAGACTTTTCCATATCGCGTTCGTATCCCATCGTAGTTCAACTGCTTCGCTATTGAATACGAACTGCGGCCAGAGCGCTTCATCGTCTTAATTCGATCGACAATTTCGCGTTCCTGGTCATATTCGTGGCTCGGATGTTCACCAAATGGCCAACGGCCATCGACTCTTTTCTTTCCGCGCCAATGCGCTTTCCCTGCGCCCAGGCGAGCTACAGTCGCATCGCGATCCATCTCCGCCAACATTCCGTTTACCCCGCCCATGACGCTACCTGTTAGGTCCGTTCCGCTGGCATCGATGATCTTGATCCGGTTGTCCCTACACAGGCCGACGAAAGCCCAGAACGACGGCTGCGTTCGACCAATTCGTTTGGCGTCATAGCAGATCACCATTTTAATTCCATCACCGAGCAAGGCAGAGATGAGCAGCCGACCTTGCGGGCGCGCATGCATTGGCAGTCTGCCGGTAACACCATCGTCAACAAACTCGTTCACGATCCTATAGCCGGCACGCTCCGCGAATTCCTTGCAGGATCTTCGTTGCAGCGGCAGACCTGCCTTATCACGTCCATCATCGCCGCTGGTTCGGAGATATAGGTAGCTTTTCATGGTGTATTCTCTGCTCTGATATTACACCATTGCGAAGGCGAACTACAAACCCTTTGTTTTCAGTCGGCAGCGCTGGAAATTCCCACTTTTCTCGTTCTTGGAAGCCCAGCCTGGGGACCCTCACTTCGAGCCATTGAGACTAAAAAGAGATTAGATAACGCTTTTAGGGTTCGTCATCGATTGAGGCCACAGGGGTGGCCGTGACGACACCGACACCGATTCCCACCGTACGTTGTCAATCATCCGTCCGAGGGTATTTAGACCAGCACTCTGTTTCCGGAATTGTGTGTGTGCTTAGTGAACTTGCATGATTTGGCGATATCTGCCCACGACCTATTTAGACAGAAGAGATTCACTAAGATCATGAAGGGCTGGGTCTTATACGCATAGACCGTGTACGTTGTAGACACAACTGGCCGGTCACGCATGCGCAGATAGTCCATGACCGACGAGCATTCCGTGTACGTAGTAAATGCACTCGGCCAGAGAGATCGTGTACTGCGTATATTGTCTCCCGATGATTTAGTCGCGCGGCGATACGAGGGCGGGGTCTGCTATCTACCAGGGCACGGCCGATTTTGAACCCCTTTTGAGGGGGTGCACACTACACCCTACGAACTGCATGCCGGCTATGCGCATAGATCTATTGGACTTGTCACGCTTATTTGGGAACGAAAAAGGGCGTTTAAGCGGTTCTTCGACGTGTGATGGAGCGAAAACTACGATGTGTTCAGAGCATTAATCGCTCGATCAATAGCATTCATGTCAGCTTGTGCGCGCACCAAATCTGGTGCATCATCTCCGAACCAAAAATTCGAGCGCGTCTTACAGAGTAGGGAGAAATCCCTCGCCAACCGGCCCGGCAGGGCATCGGTGGTCTAGCGCGGTCGGCACATTACGCCGACAAATATTCTGCCGGTTTCGCTGTCCTCGGAATCGGGGGCGGCGTTTTTTATTTTGGGGAGGAAAAGATGAATGAAATAGTGAGCATGACGATGGAGTCGCAGGCGGGAAGTGACGCCGCCTCGGAGTCGGGACAAACGGAAACAGGAACGTTGGCGGGAGAAACATTCTTTTCGAGGTCTGGTAATTCGCCGCCGCTTTCTCGCGAATTCCACAGAAGAACCAAGCGGTCGAGAACCCCAGACGCGCCACCGCTTGAAGCATCAGCCATCGACCATGCGCATGCTAAGACCTCTCCGTCTGCTCTTCTGTCGGTGCGAGATGCTGCCAAACTTCTTCACGTCAGCCAGACTTGGGTAAGGCGCCACGCCAATGAACTCTCCGCCATTCGCCTCAGCCCTCACGCTATTCGTTTCGATTCTGCTTTGCTCGCTGAGTACATTCAAGCGAGAATGTCTTCCGGGAAGTGCCTGAATCGGGAGCGAGACATGACTCAATTCAGGCGTTGGCAACGGGGCAGCGTAGTAAAGCGCGGCTCTAAAACAAAAATCTGGGTCGGTATCTTTCGGGAAGATGTCGTACAGCCCGACGGCACTATCACTCGCAAACAGAAACGAGTCCCGTTAGGAACGGTACGCGAGATTCCGACTCGTTACGCAGCAATGAACAAACTCCGAGAAATCCTGGAACAACCGGTGAAGAAGACAGGCATCAGTTTCGCAGAACTTGTGACGCGGTGGCAGGCGGCGGTCGTACCTTCGCTGAAGACCTCGACTGCTGATGTCTACAACAATGCGATTCGGTTGTATCTGCTGCCGGCTTTCGGCGACAAGGACATCACGACCATCAATCGCGAAGCCATCGAACTATTTCTGGCGCAGCAAGCACGCACCTATTGCCGAAGCACGCTCGGCATTATGCGCGTGGCTCTCCTGAAACTGTTCGGCTGGGCACTCAATAATGAGTTCGTGGAGAAGAACGTCGCTTCACGCGTGAAACTTCCGAAGGCTGGCAAGAGGATTCAACGCGTTGTCCTCACGCCAGAACAGGTTAAAGCGTTGGCCGCGAAGTTGCGTGAACCCTACGCGACTCTCGTCCTTTTCTTGGCGATTACCGGTTTGCGCATCTCCGAAGCATTGGCGGTGCAGCACTCCGACATCCGCGGCAACATGCTGCACGTCAGCCGACGGGTATATCACGGCACGATTGATTCGCTCAAGACGGACAACTCGGAGCGAGTGTTACCTCTGCCCGATTCCCTTTTGTCTCGAATTCGGACGCTGCCGCGTCGCGGAGCCTGGATTTTTGGGAGCCGGCAAGGAACACCGCTGAACCCAAGTAATGTACTGCGGCGGAATGTGCAACCCAAGGCGAGAGAATTGGGAATCCAGTTGGGCGGCTTTCATGACTTCCGCCACACCCTGGCAACCGATTTAATCACCGGCGGATTGGACGTGAAGTCAGTGGCCAGTATTCTCGGACATGCGGATACGCGGACAACTTTGAACGTGTATACGCACCCCAAGGCGGAGCAATTCCGGGCACCACTCAACCAAGTGGCGGAGCAATTGTTGCCAAAGTTGTGACCAAGTGGAAAACGTGGTCTGTAAGTTATTGAAATGGTGAGCGCGGAAGGAATCGAACCTTCAACCTACTGATTAAGAGTCAGTTGCTCTGCCAATTGAGCTACGCGCCCAGCCTTGATGTATACAGCGTCCAGGAGCGGCCACCGTATATCTTGGGAAGATGTGCTTGGGGAGTTTTCGGAAAATGCTAACTTAACCCTGCAATCTACCGGTGAAATGCCGCTGGGTTACCGGCATTCCGTACGCAATTCACACTGTTCTTTCGCAGCTCAGTATGACTGCGCACAATCCAATTCTACTGGGCGACACGGAATCACGCAATGAAATCACGCGGCGAATCCTTGAACAAATTCACGCAAACAATGTGTGATTGATCTACAAAAAGCCGAATGCCTCGCGGCGGATCTTTCAATTCGGATGCGCATCACTCAGAAGACGAAAGCGACTCCGCCCCGGACCGTGCGAGCGGTCTGGACCAGGTAAACCGGGGTTTCACCTTCCCGAGCCATCGGAACGTATCCCTGCGCCAAAAGATTCCTTACATCGAGCAACGCCTCCATGCGCCCCGAGAGGAATCCCAGCCACGGAATCGGCTGCCTGATGAAGAGGTTGAAATAGGGATCAGCCTGTCCCGCCGACACGTTATACATATCCACCGGAGTGAGAGAATCGCCACTGATCCAACGATAGCTCACGATGCAGTGGGTCCCGGTTCGCGGAATATCTCCAGCCAGCTTCATCGCCACTGTCTGACGATATTCCTTCTGCGTCATCTGTCGAACATCTTCTATATTCGCAGGCGCTCCATTCAGCGCGAGAACGCCGCCATACGCATAGTCGAGCGTGGCCGCCAGATTCTTTTTCAGCTTCCGCTGCACCACCATACGTACGCCTGCCGCTTTCAGGTCGGCGCCCGTGTAGGCGAATGTGCCGGAATATAGATCCGACAGAACATTGCCCCACTCTCCGCCGAGTTCTCCCACGCCTGTCAGTGCTGTATTTCGAATGTGGTCATCGTAGTACGCAACTTGCAGGTTCGTATCGCCCATACGGTGCGACAACGAGAGTTCCTGATGGTGCCCCTTCTCCAGCACCGGATTGGAATCGATCATCGACATCCGTGGTCCCGATTCCGTCATGTCGGCCGGCGCCGAATCGAAACCTTTACTCACTCGATCGTTCGGCATTGACGTCGCGTACTGGTATTCCACCACGGTATTCGGCGAAAGGTGCAGGTCAGCGGTACCGAATGGTCTCAGATCATAGGCCGATCCAAGAAACTGAACCGTCTCAAATTCCGTCCCCATGTGTAGCTCGAGCGCATCCGCTAACACTATGCTGTCCGTAAATCTTCCGGTGAGCGCATCCATGCTCTCATCGTGAATCGCCGGATCGGGCGAGAAGGAAAAGTGATGTTCCGTGACTGCGAACTCCGCGTGCGATCCATCGGGCAGCGTCGTGGTATACGAAGTGCGAAGCACGGTTGCTGCCGGTCCTTCACCGTAGCCGACGTCTCCGTTGAAACGCAAAGTACCCGAGCCGAACATCGACTTCTGCACCGCAACCCTGGTGCTCATTTCGCCGGAGGGACCAAACGAATCTCCTTCAGCTCCAGACAGAAACGCAACGCTCGCTCTGAGCGGCGCCTGCGCACCTGCATTCGCGATGATTACCGGCGCGCCATTCTTCATTCGCAGAATTGGGCGATTCGCCGCCGAGCGCAATGTCCACTTCCAGTCGTCGTCCACGGTGGTCGCCTGCCTGGAAGGAATCAGCTTGATTGCATCTCCGAGCGTACTTAGCGTCAAATTGACCACCATGGTGGCGCCCGCACGAAGAGCAAGCCCCTCACGCAGCGTTGGCAGGAAAGAGGGCGCGCTTACTTTTACGTCATAGAGTCCAGCGCCCAGGTCAGGGATGGCGAAGTAACCCTTGGCATCGGTGAACGCAGTGACCTGCTGCGCCCCATGGCGGCCGAGGATCGCCACGAGTGCCCCCATCTGCGGGACACCGCCGGAATCTCTCACGAAACCGGAAATTGACGCCGGATTCGCGGCAGAGACCGGGAGGGCCACAGCTGCCAGCAATAGAATGAATCCTAGCTTTCGGCCTATGAAGTCCACTCCCATCGAACGCCTCTTCGCAGCGAGTTCTCCAGGATCCCAAACAGGAGCGGGCGGCCTAAGCCGCCTTTTCGTTAGGGTCACCTGGGAGCGTTTGGGCTATTCCACCGCAAACGTCGCGCTCGGAGAAATCACCTGCTTGGAAACTTGATCATCCACCTTGATCGTTATCCGGTATAGCCCGGGTTCCAAGCTGCTGAGCGGTAAGCTCTTTTCAACCGTCACCTGCTCACCAACATTGCCCATCTGGCTCGTGTTCTCTACTGAATGAACCACGGCTTTGCTGGTGGCAGCGTTTACCACATCGTACTGGATTGTGGCTGACGGCCTTTTCGTCTGCTGATCGATTCCTAAGTTATACACCTGCATCCAGAAATTTACTTTCTGGTCGCGCTTAAACGGCAACGGTTTTCCGTCGGAATTATCTACCCGCGGACGGACTTTCGTTGTGCCGATTACAAAATTCCCGGCGCCCACACTCTTCGCCGGCACTTTCTCCATCTGATCCGCAACTATCAGCGACGACGATGCCAGCTTGTCTTCGCTGAATTCGGGCACCCGGATGCTCTTGCTCCAGGTTCCCTTTCGGTCGCCATTCACGTCTTTCAACACCACATCCAGGCGATACATTCCAGGCTTGAGCGGAAGCGCCTTCCAGTACACGGAATGCTTTTCTAGTTCCTTCGGAAGCAGTTCCTCTGGACTGGTTACGCCGACCGGCTCTTCGAACGTCTGCGCGATCTTGCCGGTCAGAGTCGTGATGCGTCCGTAGACATCAACCACGCCTTTTGAGACACCCTCTTTCGTCTGGAAAGTGATGTCCTTGTTATTCATTTGGATCGTCACCGGAACCAGCACTGTGTCCGACGTCACCTTGATGAAGTCGACACGCACTTCGAACGGCATTAGGTTCATGCTGATTTTGTGCGTTACGATTTCATCAAGATCCTTGAACTTGATCGTGGGCGCCTGATTCAATTTCGCAAATGTTGACAGCCGGTCGAATTCTTTCGCCTGCAAGCTGGTCGACATCGGGCCTGCACCCAACTGCTCCAACCCTCCGCCGTTATTCAGGCGGTCGGCTTTGTTCGCCATGCCCTGTTCTTCCCAGAGCGTGAGTCCGGCTCCCGGGATATTCTTCAGCGCATCTTTTTCGGATCGATCCAGAGTCATGTGATAGTCATTGCAACCGCACTGATCCACAAACTCGATTTGGATCTCTTGCCCGATTCCATCGATGTACCGGTAACGCCAATCCTCGAACGGATAGGTAGTTGTTTCTCCGCCGCCTTCTTCCATAGGACGGTTGTATTCGCCACCGCTCGGATGTGCGTCAACTTCATCCGGCGGACCATACATGATGTAAATGCGGCCACGATCGGTTCGCCAGCCCGGAACTCCCGATGCGTAGTGTTCATTCGCGTACGCGATGCGGCGATAGTGCTCTTCCTTGAATTCGTTTTCGACTGTGTCCGGCGTAGGATCGCGTCGCAGCCAGAACTGCTCGATGAATTGATCTCGTTCTTCGTCGTTGCTCAGCCGCTTGAAAGTCTGGCGCTCTTCGTCCGTGATGATCCAGCGGACATCCTCGTCAAGCCATTTCTTATAAGTCCTGCTGAGCTCGCCTTTGAGAGCTTTCTGGTTTTCTTTTTTCTGCTTGTCAGTGAGCGGTCGCTTCAGTGGATCTTGAGTAGGCGGGGTGTCCGCGCTTGCGGTTTTCACTGCCGGGGATGAAGCCGGCTGAGACGCGCTGTTATCAGCCGCTTGAGCAGTACCAATGGTGTTTTGCGCAAAACCACTAATACCAAAAATTAAGAAAGCAGCCGCAAGGCTGGAAGTTCGAAAACTGCACATCAGCGTAACGCTCCTGGAAGACACAACTCGCCTCCTAGATTGTACGTTTTTTGCTGTTCTCGAAGCAAGGCGGGTAGCCGCATCCAGACTGTGATCTTAACCACGAGGGGGCAGTTGTCTCCGGCGCGACCCAATTCGAGAGCAAGCCGTCCAATTTCAACCCGGATTCCGGGAAAAGTCTCTCCGCGCACCAATTCGGGCCGTCGGCTCCGAAATTCCCCGAAAACCGCCCTCAAACGGATTTACCTGCTCGGCAGCTCACCCAAGGTATAATACGATTCGTTGGACTTGTCGCATTTTGGTGTTAATTCGCCGCCTGCGACTCCGTCTTTCTGGGTAGCGGGGCGTCTCGCCGAGAACCGCTGAATTCTGCGAACTTTGGACTACAACCCTACGTATCAACAGCTGGGATAACCAGGAGTTCGCGCCAGTAAGCCGGCGCAGTACCGACCGCTGCATTCACTGAGGGAAGCGTGAAAAAAGGTAAGAAGATCATCATCATAGTCGGGATCGTATGCCTGTTGCTGGTGATTGTGGGTTTCACCGTTCACCAGAGTGGCAGGAACGTCACCGTGGTGCAAACAGGCAAAGTGGTTCGCCAGGACTTGTCGTCCACCGTTAGCGCTTCTGGTGAGATTAAGCCCAAAACATTCGTGAACATTGGCGCCAACGCCTATGGCAAAATCACCCGTCTCTTCGTAAAAGAAGGCGATTGGGTGAAAAAGGGTCAGCTCCTGGCCCAGATCGACAACATTCAGCCCGAAGCTGATGTGGCCGCCAATCGCGCCAGTCTGGAAGCCTCTCAAACCGATACCCTTGCTCAGGAAGCTGGCCTTCAGGCTAGCCGCGCTCAGTTGGAAAAGGCCCAGTCTGACCTCGATCACGCCCAACTTGATTACGCTCGCGCCCAAGGACTTTACAAGCAGGCCCTGATCGCCAAACAGGACTTCGACACCAAGAAAGCTACCTACGACTCAGCTGTCGCCAGCGTAGCTCAATTTAAGGCGAGCATCGCTCAATACAAGGCGCAGAAGGATACGTCTGAACGCAAGATCAGCCAGGCCCAGGCAACGCTGGCGCGCTCTCGCGACGTGCTTGCGAAAACCAGCTATGTCGCTCCCTACGATGGATTAATCACCAGTCTGCCGGTACGTGAAGGTGAATCCGTAGTTGTCGGTATCCAGAACGCCCTTGGCAGCACCTTGATGACGCTCGCGGACATGTCGATCATTACCTCAGAAATTCAGGTCGACGAAACCGATATCGTAAGCGTGAAGCTCGGACAAGACGCGGAAATCACTATCGACGCCATGCCCAAGAAGATCTTCCATGGCAAAGTGAGCGAGATCGGCAACAACGCGATTGTCCGGTCCACCGGCGTTTCCACATCCCAAAGCACCTCGGCCAGCCAGGAAGCGAAGGACTTCAAGGTGGTGATCACGGTTACCGATCCACCTCAGAACCTACGCCCCGGCCTGTCTTGCACCGCAAAAATCACTACCAATGTCAAAAAGAACATCCTGACTGTCCCCATCCAGGCGCTTACCATTCGGCAACGTGGTGACTTGGATACCACCGATAAGGGTTCGGTGCAGGCTGCCGCTCCCCCGAAAGAAACAGCTGCCTCGAAAGAGGAACTCCAGGGTGTCTTCATCGTGCGTGGCAAGAAAGCTGACTTCATCCAGATTGATACCGGTATCACCGGCACCACCGATATCGAAGTTACAGACAATCTGAAGGAAGGCGACGAGATCGTTACCGGCAGTTACAAGACTCTGCGCACGATTCGCAACGGCTCGAGTATTAAAATTGATAATTCGACTCCAAAGAAGTCTGAGGAGTCATAACCTTCCCTGCTCCGGTACGTCCAAGGGGACAGGCGTGAGAAGCGTTCCAGGACAGCTCAGCTTCCTGGGAACATTTTCAGGGCTGCCGGCGTAGTTAGCTGTAGGGACCTTGTTTTACCCTGCAGGTTTAGGAGAAACCAGGATGGCGACCGAACTAGCCACTTTGCAAGAATCCGGAATTACGGCTCCCCCAGAGGGATGCATCATCTGCACCGATAATCTCTGGAAAACCTACGATATGGGTTCCGAGCAGCAGGTGCATGCGCTCCGCGGCGTAAATCTGCAGATGCAGCGCAATGAATATGTTGCCATCATGGGCCCTTCTGGATCCGGCAAGTCTACCCTGATGAACTTGATCGGCTGTCTCGACAGCCCCAGCGAAGGTCGCTACTGGCTCAATGGACAACAGGTAAGCGAACTCGACGACGACGAACTCGCCCGCATCCGCAACAAGGAAATCGGCTTCGTCTTCCAGACTTTTAATCTTCTCCCGCGTGCCACCGCGCTCCATAATGTCGAGCTCCCATTGATCTACGCCGGCACTCCCGCCGAAGAACGCATCGAGCGCGCCAAGGGTTCGCTGCGTGCCGTGGGCATGGAAGGCCGCATGAACCACAAGCCGAACGAGCTTTCCGGTGGCCAGCGCCAGCGCGTTGCCATCGCTCGCGCGCTGGTTAATCGTCCGTCGATCATCCTCGCCGACGAACCTACCGGCAACCTCGACTCGCAGACCGGTAACGAGATCATGGCGCTCTTCGATCGCCTGCACGGCGAAGGCAATACCATCGTCCTCGTCACCCACGAAAACGATATCGCCGAATACGCGCACCGCGTCATCCACATTCGCGACGGCGTGGTTTCCCGCGACGAACGCAACACCAAGAAACGCGGTGTCGGCTTCACCACCTAATTTGTCATCACGAGCAGCCGTTGGGCTGCGAGGGATCTGCATTTGACTGTGTGGGGCGGACATTCCTGTCCGCCCTTTTTGCTTTGGCAGCTAGTCTGGAAAGCATAGTCGGTTCCCCTGCCGTCCCTGAACGCCCGCCCTCAACCAGGCGTACCATTTGGGTATGAGCCAATATCTTCAGAATACCGACGCAGACTCCTTCGATTACCCACTAGCTGCCGATTTCTTCCTGCGGCATGAACAAGACGACGAAGACGAAGAACCAGAGGCAGAAGAAGAGGAAGAAGACGAAGAAGAAGATGATGATGATGATGATGATGACGAGGAGGAGGAGGATGACGACGAGGACGGCGACGAAGGCTATTCGGAGTGAATCCGCCCTTTGGCGCTTGAACCATGAATCGTGATCACTTCGTCAAGGTAGTCGAAGACGCGCTGGATTCTCTTCCACGGGAATTTCGCGATCGAATCCGCAACGTTGCCATTCTGGTTGAGGATCTGCCCGCGCACCAACCCTCGCCCCAGTCCGGTCAGCGAACTCTCCTTCTAGGTATATTTCATGGCGTTCCACTCACCAGGAAGAGCGTCTTTGATCTGGCCGCAGGCCCCGACCACATCGTCCTCTATCAGAAAAATATTGAGGCAGTCTGCTCCACTGAGGCCGAGGTTCGCGAGCAGATCCGCCTTACCCTGATGCATGAACTGGGGCACTACTTCGGAATGGACGAAAACCAGCTGAAAGACGTCTAATCAGCCTGTTTCAGCTCCGAACCACACAGGAGTCGGAGCTCAAATTCAGCGAATGTAGAACAAGTAGTGTAAGCTCAATAGGTCACTTAATTACGACCCGTGGGGGTGCCAGATTGGCAGAAGTACGAATTCAAGAGGGTGAGTCGTTGGAAAACGCCCTGCGCCGATTCAAGCGCAAAGTTCAGACCGAAGACATCATTAAAGATGTAAAACGTCATTCCTATTATTTGAAGCCGGGCGAAAAGCGCCGCGTGAAGGAAGCAATGGCGCGAAAGCGTGCCCGCAAAAAGCTTCGCAAAGAACACGACTAAAATCGAGCTTCTACAAATAGCGAGCTTCAGCAAATAGTCCGTCTCGTGCCGGAACCGCCGTCTTGACTTGGGCATTCGTCCGATGCACAATCCATCGCCATCTGCTTTGGGGACCCTTGGATACAAGTAGTAATCGAACGCGGCCGTAGACCTCGCCGCGTCTTTCAAGGAGAAGGCTATGGATGGAGTTGGTCGCACCAAGTACTTGTCGATCGCCTTGGTAGTGGTGGGTTTGATTTTTGTATTCGGGATCTACCCACTCACCATAATTTGGCCATCCGGCTGGTCATGGCACACGGGACAGTCGCACTATCTGCAAATGATCCTGGGGATTTATGCCACCCTGGGTGTGTTCCTTCTAATCGCCAGCCGTAAACCGCTCGCCAACTTGAGCCTTATCTGGTTCACTATTTGGTCCAGTGTCGTGCACGCTGGAATCATGGCAGTTCAGGCTTTCACTGACCGACAATTCATGGGGCACCTTTGGGGCGACGTCTTAGCGCTCTTCGTTGTAGCAGCCGTGCTTGCACTCCTCACACCGCGCGCGGCTGTAACACAACTGGCTTAGGTTGTGTGGCGCGGACATTCCTGTCCGCGCAAGTTTCTCCGCATCTGGCGCCGCCACCTTGCATTGCGCAACGACGCTTCAAAGAGCCTAGGAAGGAAGACCCGTTTCTTCGTGCTCCCTCATTTTCCCTTCTGGTACTCTGCTTACGCCATGCGTATCCTTCAGATCCTGTTTCTTCTTCTCGTCCTGGCTGGCTCGCTCTTCGCCCAAAATCTCAAACCTGTAGCCGATCGCATCGCCGCCCAAAACGCCATTTTTGACGAGCAGTACGAGTCCGATCTCCGCAATTTTCCCGAGCGTGCCACGGCCTTCGGCGATTACCGCTACAACGATAAGCTTGCCGATCACTCGCTCGACGCCATTGCCCAGCGCCATAAGATCGACCAGGCGTTTCTCGCTCGACTCGAAGCAGTTCCCACGACCGACTTCTCCGACCAGGATCAGCTCTCGCATGACCTCATGGTCCGTGTTCTCCAGCAGCGCATTGCTGACTATGACCTCAAAGAATACGAGATGCCGATCAACCAGCAGAATGGCATCCATACCAGCCTCGCCGATCTGCCGCTTTCTGTCCCGTTCAATACCGTGAAGCAGTATGAGGACTACATCACGCGTCTGCACCAGATCCCTCGTGTCCTCAACCAGACCACCGAAGTCCTGCGTGCCGGCATGAGGGACAATCTCATGCCAGTTAAATTTCTACTGGAAAAGCTTCCGGTCCAATGTCAGGGCATCATCGACGCTGATCCCTTTCTTCTGCCAACCAAAAAATATCCCGCGACCATTTCGCCCGAAAATCAGAAGCGTTTGACGCAGCAAATTACCGACGCCGTCAACACGGACGTGCTTCCCGCCTACAAAACGTTCGCCACATTTCTTCGCACCGAGTACGCACCTCATGGCCGCACCACCCTCGCTGTCACCTCTTTGCCAGACGGCGAGAAGCGTTACGAGAACGACATCTACGCTCGAACTACCACGCACATGACTCCGGACGAGATACATCAACTCGGTCTGCGCGAGATCGCTCGCATCCAGGCCGAGATGACAGTGATCGCCAAGAAGGAAGGCTTCGCCGACCTCGCCTCCTTCCGCGCGTCCCTCAAGACCAATCCCAAATACACTCCGAAGTCTGCGGACCAAATCCTCGACGACTTTCGCCACTACATTGGCCAGATGGAGCTCAAGCTCCCCGATCTCTTCACTCTGCCGCCAAAATCGCCGGTCACCGTCGAAGCCATTCCTCCGTTCCAGTCAGCAGCCGCGACCCATTATGTGACTGGCACCCCGGATGGTAAGCGCCCCGGCCGCGTCGTTGTCGCCACTTCCAACTTTGCCGAGCGCTCGCTGATCGACGATGAGGCGATCGCTTACCACGAAGGCGTTCCCGGACATCACATGCAACTCTCCGTTCAGCAACAACTCACGGGGATGCCAAAGTTCCGGCTACACAGTCTCGGCTTCAATGCCTATGTCGAAGGCTGGGCTTTGTACGCAGAACAACTTGGTAAAGAGGTTGGCTTCTATCAGGACCCCGTCTCCGACTATGGCCGCTTATCGTCAGAGCTCTTCCGTGCGGTGCGCCTGGTCGTCGACACTGGAATCCACTCCAAAGGATGGAGTCGTGATCAGGTCGTGGCCTTCTTCCGCGAGTCTGGCGCAGTCGACGAGCCTACGATCCAATCGGAAACTGACCGATACATTGCGTGGCCGGCCCAGGCCCTTAGCTATAAGCTTGGCCAGCTCAAGTTTCGGGAATTGCGCGATCGCGCGCAGAAAGAATTAGGCCCCAAGTTTGATGTCCGCGCTTTCCACGACGAGATGCTCGACGGTGGAACTCTCCCTCTCGATTTGCTGGACGCGCGTACTGACAAATGGATTGCACAGCAGAAGGCTACCGCTGTCGGAAAATAGCTCCTCTGCGCGCTCGAGATGCAAATCGTCCTGTAAGGCAGGACTCCGAGAAGAGTGTACTGACTGACTGACTGACTGACTGACTGACTGACTGACTGACTGACTGACTGACTGACTGACTGACTGACTGACTGACTACATCCGCCCCACTGATCGCACCAGCACTTGGTCAGCATGAATTGCGCGTGCGCGCTCCAAGGCGGCTTCCACGTGTGGACAGATATTCTCGCGGCCCATACGGTTTTCGAACTCCGCCATCGCCATCATGACCGCGGGCTGTTCGCGTGCGCCGCACAACAGCAAAGTCCGATCGGACTTCTCCAGATCTTCCGCCAGCGTCTCCAGCGCCTGGATTCCTGTCGCGTCAATCGCCGTCATGTTGCGCAGCCGCAAAATCACAATCGGCGGTAACTCATTCATCTGGTCGTAGATGGTAGATATTTTTTCTGTCGCGCCGAACAAAAATGGCCCATGTATCCGAAAGATTCGTAGATATTCGGGAATATCTCTTCCCTGCAGGCTGTGCACCTGCCCATCTTCGATGTAGTCGTCGGTGACGACCGAAACCGTCGTCGTACTGGTGACGTTCCGGATGTAAAGCAGCGTCGCCAGAATCATTCCAAATTCCACCGCCACCGTCAGATCGGCAAACACGGTGAGCAGAAACGTGGCGAGCCATACCGAAATTTCCGACTTTGTCAGCTTCAGGATGTCTGGAATCTCCCGCCACTCGCCCATGTTGTACGCGACCACAAACAGAATTGCCGCCAGCACCGATAGCGGAATGAACTTCGCCAGCGGCGTCGCGAACAGCAGAATCGCCAGCAGCGTCAACGCGTGAATCATTCCTGCGATTGGGCTCTGCGCTCCCGAGCGGATATTGGTCGCAGTTCGCGCAATCGCACCCGTCGCAGGCAATCCGCCAAACAACGGCGAAACGATATTGGCGACCCCTTGTCCGATCAGCTCAACATTTGGATTGTGCTTATCGTGGCTCAGGCGATCCGAGACCACCGCCGACATCAGCGACTCAATCGCACCCAGCATCGCCACTGTCACTGCCGGGCCGATTAGCGAATGCACCATCGAGAACTGGAACGGAGGAATCTCCAGCTTCGGCAAGCCGCTGGGAATACCACCGAAACGTGTGCCGATGGTCTCGACCGGCAACTTCAGCACAATGGCCACTCCTGTGCAGGCCAGCAAAGCCACAATCGTTCCCGGAACTTTAGGAAACAGTCGTGGCAAAACCAAAATGATCAGCAGTGCGCCAATCGCGAGTAGCGTCGTCCGAATATCGAGTGTATGAAACTCGCGCACGAGCGTCTCGACCCGCGCACCAAATTCTCCGGGGAGATGGTCTATGCGCAGCCCGAAGAAATCCTTCACCTGCGTGCTCGCGATAATCACGGCAATGCCGTTGGTAAAGCCAACCACCACCGGCCGCGGAATAAACTTCACCGCCGAACCGAAACCGGTCGCACCGAGTACCACCAGCATGATGCCGGCAAGCAGCGTGCAAATGTACAACCCGATAATTCCGTGCTTCAGCACGATTCCCGACACGATGACGACGAAAGCGCCCGTCGGGCCGCCAATCTGCGTCTTCGACCCGCCCAGCGCTGAGATCAGGAATCCGGCAACCACTGCGCAGTACAAGCCGGTCTGCGGCGGCACGCCTGACGCGATCGCGAACGCCATCGCCAATGGCAGCGCAACCAGGCCCACGGTGACGCCGGCAATCAGATCAGAAAGGAATTTCTTGCGGTTATAGTCGCGGAGACAAAGAATTGATTTCGGTAACCAGCTGTCCACTGCACTCTCTTTCCACAACTTCCAGTGTCTCAGGAATTGGCAGTGGATTCCATCCGCATTACACCTCACGGCACGCGAAGGTGCATGAACACCGACTCATTGTTGACCCGCGCGTCAACAATTCCAACGAGTCAATTACCAATTACCCGATTACAAAATTACCAATTGTTTCTGTGTTGACCTGTCTATAACTTTAGGGTTCACACTGAGGTCTGACCGATGCTCACCGTCACTCAACTCGCGCGTCAATGCGGACTGAGCCGCAGTGCGCTGCTCTACTACGAATCCATCGGGCTGCTCACGAAGCCCATTCGTACCAGCGGCAACTACCGCAGCTACAGTCAAAAAGATGTTCAACGCCTGCAGCAGATCTGCGTGTATCGCAACGTGGGTCTTACGCTCGTGGACATTCGCACTATTCTGGCGCGCCCGGAGAGTGACGCTTCATCCGTCCTGCAGCGGAGGCTCGTGGAACTCGACGCCGAGATCACTCAGCGTCGCGATCATCAACGCGCCATTCTCAAACTGCTGCAGAATAAGAAATCATTCCGGAGGATGAACGTGGTTACAAAAGAGAAGTGGGTTTCCATTATGAAGGCGTCGGGCTTCAGTGAAGCCGACATGCACCGCTGGCACGCCGAGTTCGAGAAGTCCGCGCCCAGCGAACATCAGGAGTTCCTGGAATTCCTGCACATACCCGCCGCGGAGATCGGAAAAATCCGCGACTGGAGCAAGAAAACACAAAACGCATAAGACACGTAACAATTCTTGTTTCGTGATCGCGCCCGGCGCAGCCTGTTTTGTCGTCACGAGCGGCGCAGCCTGTTTTGTCATCACGAGCGGCGCAAGCCGCGAGGGATCTGCCCTTGCTTGTGTGGGGCGGACACTCCTGTCCGCCCTTTTTTCCCCGCTGCCCGGCCCCGTTCCGGATATTCCGGATAACCGCAGTTACCTATTGATGCTTGCTAAAACTCAGCTATGATGGCCCGCTAAACCTTCAAAGAACACCTCAGCGCCAGGGAGGCTTCATGCTTCGACGTCTCACCTGCTTTACCCTGATTTTTCTGTCATCGTTCGCCAACGCTGACACCGCCGCTCGCAAAACTCAGGTCAACGAGCCACAGACAACGTCGGACCATCTGCCGGTGAAGAGGGTGGTCCTCTATAAGAATGGCGTCGGTTATTTCGAGCACTTGGGCAGAGTTCGCGGCAGCCAGGACCTGACCATCGATTTCACCACCGACCAACTGAATGACGTATTGAAGTCGCTCACCGTCATCGACATGGGCGAGGGACACATCACCGGCGTTCGCTATAACTCGATTGCGCCCGTCAGCGAACGTCTGAAGAGCCTTCGCGTCCCCTTCGGCGAGGACATCACGCGTGCCGACTTCCTGAAGGCGCTGCGTGGAACGCGCGTCGAAGTGAAAGCCGGTTCGTCGAACGCGACCGGCAGGCTGCTATCCGTTGAAACACGCCGTAAGCAGAACGATCGTGGAAACGACATCGGAGAGGTCACGGAATTTGCCATCATCACCGATTCGGGTGAATTACGAAGTTTCGAGCTGCTTCCTTCCACGGTCGTGCGTGTCGCGGAGAAAGGACTGAACGAGGATGTAAGCCGTTATCTCTCGTTGCTTGGTTCTTCACGAACACAGGAGCTTCGCCGCATGGTCGTCTCTACCTCGGGAAGCGGAGAACGTGATCTGTTCGTCAGTTACATCAGCGAGGTCCCTGTCTGGAAAAGTACTTATCGCATCATTCTTCCATCTGACCACAATGCCAAGCCACTGCTTCAGGGCTGGGCGATCGTCGACAACACCGTCGGCGAGGACTGGAAGGATGTTCAGCTTTCGCTCGTGGCCGGTGCACCACAATCTTTCGTGCAGGCCATTTCGCAGCCCTACTACGCGCGACGTCCTGAGATTCCGTTGCCAGAGGCGGCGATGCTGACACCGCAAACGCATGAGGCGACGCTGAAAAACTACTCCATCAACGCCGCGAACAGCGCCGTACAAAGTGGCACCAGCCTGCAGGGTACGGTCACGGATCAATCAGGCGCCCTTATTCCGGGCGCACAGGTCACGGTCCGCAACGAAGAGACCGGCGTTTCTCAAAGCGTCACGACTGATTCGAGCGGTCATTACGCATTCTTTGGCATTCCTCCCGGCAACTCGGCTCTGTTCATCAACGCACGGGGGTTTCAGCAGCAGATGATGAGCAACATCTACCTGGGTACCAACAGGCTGAATGAGATTCATGCGACGCTGCGAGTGGGAAGCGCCACGGAGAGTGTGAATGTCGCGGCTGAACCTGTTGCGGTTCAGACCGAAAGCGCCTCTGTTTCCTCAATCTCTCCCGAAGCCGAAGCCAAGGCTGCCGGCGACCTCTTCTCCTACGATCTCAAGCAGAAAATCTCAATTGGCAAAGATCAGTCGGCGCTGGTGCCCATCCTGCAATCGCGCATCGACGTGGAAAAGGTGGACCTTTACAATCCGCAATCCAGCGGCGTGTTGCGCGCTCTCTGGGTCACGAACAGCAGCACCCTGACGCTCGATTCCGGCACTTTCAACATCGTCGAAGCTGACACCTTTGCTGGTGAAGGACTCATCGACGTACTGAAGCCAGGGGAGAAGCGACTGCTGTCGTATGCCGCCGATCCTTCTGTGCGCGTCCGCATCGAGCACAATGCATTGCAGACCTCTGACGATGACGACGCGGCCTCAACCCAGGCCGAAACCCTGACTCACCTTCGCATTTTGCACGGCACCATGATCCTCACACGCCAGCAGCAAAGAACCGTCACGTATGTGGCACGCAATTCGGATACGAGTTCGAAGGATGTCGTTATCGAGCACCCTGCCGGCTCCGGTTGGAAACTTGAGGACGGCGTCAAGCCGGAAGAGTCGACGTCTTCGTTCGACCGTTTCCGCCTGAAGGTCGGCGCAGCCGCAACCGAGAAGCTGACCATAAAGGAATTGCGTCCCGCGGAAAATACCTATGCGCTGACCGACCTGAAAACGAACTACCTCGAATTGTTCTCTGGTCGTCAGCCCAACCCTGAAGTACAGACGGCCCTGCACCAGGTGCTGAGCCAGAAAGACAAAATCAGCGATCTGGACGCCCAGATCGCTGCACGCCAGCAGGAGATCAACTCCATCACTACCGACCAGGGCCGCGTTCGCGAGAACATGAAGGCGCTTCGCGGCAGCGCCGAAGAGAAAGTACTGTTGCAGCGGTATGCCCAGCAGCTGAATTCACAGGAAGATCGAATTGTGGCTCTCAACAGCCAGATCGCGGATCTAAACCAGAAACGCACCAACGAAACAGCCGCCCTCGATACGATGATCAAGCAGATCAAACTGGATCAGACGTTTTAAGCTGAGTTTCACCACACGTTGCGCGAGCGAGACGTTCGCGACAGCTGCCTACAAGTAAAAAGGCCTCCCACTCGGGAGGCCTTCTTCTTACAAGGGAGAGAGTATCTTACTGCGACACGCCAATTGTTTGTGGCACGCGGTCGCCCGCTGGAGTCGGTCCAGCGAAGTAGTTGTGATCATAGAGCTGTCGATACATGATCCCGCTCAACTCCGCCGCTTTTGGACCAAACGTCGGGCGTCCGCCGCGCAGGAACATCACGACAACGATCTTGCCTCTATCCGTATTCGCGTAAGAAGCGAACCAGCCAAAGCGAGTTCCGTCCTTAGAACAGGTACCAGTCTTCCCCAGGATTTCCTGTTCGCTGATGCTGAGACGCACGCTGCGCGCCGTGCCGTAGCGAACGGCTCCGGCCATGCCGTCAAGGATTTCAGGAATCTGATTGCCGATATCGAGATGCCGTTTCACCATCGGCTGGAAGTTCGCTACTTCTTCCGGCGTCCGCGGATGCTGCAGATAGTACAGCGTCCCGCCGTTGGCGATTGCCGAAACCAGCGCCGCCAGTTGCAGTGGCGTCATCGAAACGCCTTCGCCGAACGAACACATCTTTCCGACACCGCCAAGTTTCGCGTCGATCTCTTCGCTCGGATACGTCCCCAGGTGCTCGCCTTGAATGTGGTAACCGGCCAGTTCACCCAGTCCAAACTGATGCGAGTAGTACGCCACTCGCTCGAATCCCAATTTGCGGCCCAGCGCCTCGAAATATGCATTGTTCGAGTGCGCAATCGCCTCGGTCATGTTCAGGCGGTAACTGCCGCCCAGGCTGACTTTCGTATCTTTTGTGACGATGCCTTCGCTCAGTGCGGCCAGTGCCACCGAAAGCTTGATCGTGGAGCAGGGCTGCGCGCCTTCCGACAATGCCAGCGGCTGGTTCACCATCGCCAGGATGCGACCACTGTTCGGATCGACAGCCACAACCGTTCCATTCATGTCACCTAGTGCTTCAATTGCTGCCTGCCGAACCACCGGATCCTCGCCCGTTTTCACATCAAAAGCAGCCTGGTTCTCGGCAAACGAACTGGTATGAAACCTCTCCGAGTAGCGACGATACGAAGCGCGGCGAACCCGCGCGCGCGACGTCCTCGACCCTGCAACCGTCCGACTGTGGCGCAAGTTCCGGATACGCTTTTGCGTTCGTGCATTCTCTGTGACTTTAGCCGTGCTTTTCTTGGAGTATTTTGTGCGGCCGGCAACCGTCGCCGCTCCCGCCGAAACGGCGAGGCTAGCGACCAATACAACTGCCCAAAAAAGATTCGCTACCCGAGACCCTGTGCCCATCATTTTCCTGATCCAGTATTCAAATCGAAAAAGCGAAAAGCCCCTGCCGGTCGAGCGATCCACGGGAGATCACGTCAGGGGAACTCCGTGATACTAGAGAGTAGACCAACCCGTTGCAACGACAAAGCTTTCTTACGGTCAATGAACTGATGTACTAGTAAGGTTCGTAATTCCAAGCACTTCGGCGAAAGCCTTAGTACCAGTACCCAGCTCAGTAACCACTTCGCCTGTCTGCTTAATCAGCAACTTACCTTCCAAAGAGAAAACCCGTTGCTCAGGCAAAGCACTCGGCGCTCTAACCTTCGTGATTCCCGCAAGTTACACGCCGATAATCGACTCAGCGAACTCCCAAGCTGCTCCGATTACCGGCGCCGTTTTCTCAAATATGTGAGAACTGCTTTACGCAGTCTCACCACGTTTCCTCAGGAAAGCCGGAATATCCAGATCTTCCTGCTCGAATGCGCCTTTCACCGCAGCCGCCACCTCTTCTAGATTTCTCGGCTCGCGCACACTGACGGGAATTGGCTGCGCCATCGGTGCAGGCTCAGCAATCGGTTCCGGCTCCAGCTCGGGTTCAAATTCCTCCACTGGAGCGGGCGGCGCATAAGCGGTTCGTACCTGCGAGATCGCCACGGCCGCATTCGAAACACGTGGATCACGCTTACGCATCCATTCCGTACGGAATCCGGTTGCGATCACCGTGATCTTCACGTCGTCCTTCATCTTCTCGTCGAGCACCGCTCCGAAGATGATGTTCGCGTCTTCGTGAGCAGCGTTCTGAATGATGCTCGACGCCTCGTTCACTTCCGCCAGCTTCAGCGAGCTCGAGCCGGTGATATTGATCAGGATGCCGCGAGCTCCGTCGATCGCGCCCGCTTCCAGCAGCGGCGAAGCAATCGCGCGTTGCGCGGCTTCGATCGCACGCGCATCACCCTTGGCCGTTGCGGTGCCCATCACCGCGTATCCCATTCCGGCCATGATCGCCTTCACGTCGGCGAAGTCGCGATTGATAATCCCCGGAATCGTGATGATGTCCGAGATGCCCTGCACTGCCTGGCGCAGAATATCGTCCGCCACGCGGAACGACTGGAAGAATCCAGCATCGCGAGCCACCGCGAGCAGCTTTTCGTTCGGGATCACGATCACCGTGTCCACCGATTCGATCAGCTCCGCTAGTCCGCGCTCTGCTTGGCCCTGCCTGCGGCGTCCTTCAAATCCAAATGGCTTCGTGACCACCGCAACCGTCAGCGCGCCCATTTCGCTCGCCAGCGACGCAATGATTGGCGCCGCCCCCGTGCCTGTTCCACCACCAAGGCCGGTGGTGACGAACACCATGTCCGCGCCTTCCAGCGCTTCGATAATCTTATCGGCGTCCTCGAGCGCGGCTTTACGGCCGACTTCCGGATTCGCTCCTGCGCCCAATCCGCTAGTAAGCTTCACGCCGAGTTGCAGCTTCACCGGCGCGCGCGACATCTTCAGTGCCTGCAGGTCAGTGTTGGCCACGATGAAATCGACGCCCTCGAGGTTCGCGTCGATCATGCGATTCACGGCATTGCTGCCGCCTCCACCCACTCCGACCACCTTGATCTTGGCACTGTTCGTGTGATCGTCGTTGAACTGAATGCGAATATCCTTTTCTGTATCCATCTCCGCCTTCTTTTTGGAATTGTCAGCGTCGTGCTTGGCCATCAGTCAATACCCTCGACGAACTCGGGCGTCCAAATCGCGGAATCGCTGATCACGATCCCAGTACGGCTTCAGGCATCACGGCGCGCGAAGATTGCCTTCAGTCGTGAAGCAAGTCCATTGTCATTCGCCGGTCGCAACTGTCGCGCGCGGTACGCGTACAGCACGCTGCCGATCACGGTTGCGTACTCCGGCTCCACCAGCGACGCCGGCATCTTCGAAATCGGCATCGGCAACCCATAACGCACCGGCTTGCGCAGCACCTGCTCGGAGATTTCTGGCATCCCATTCAGCTTCGAACCGCCGCCAGTCAATACAAAACCTGCGTTGCACAATTCAAATACACCCGATTGCCTCAGATGGTCACGCATAATCTCGAAAAGTTCACGTGCCCGGGGCTCAAGAATCTCACCTAGCTGCCGCTGCGGCATCAGCCGCGAAGGTCGTTCGCCAACCGACGGCACTTCAATCTCGTTGGTCTCCGGGATCCGCGTCACCACCGCGTGCCCGAACGACTTCTTAATCTTTTCGGCCTCAGGCAATGGCGTCCGCATTCCCACGGCAACGTCGTTGGTAAAGTGGTCGCCGCCAATCGGTATGCATGCCGTATGAATCACCGCCCCTTCATGGATGATGATCAGATCGGTCGATCCTGCCCCTATATCCACCAGGCAGACGCCCAGTTCGCGCTCGTCCGACCTGAGCACCGCATCAGCATCCGCCAGCGCTTCGAAGATCGTATCGTCCACCTGGACCCCGCCGCGGTTGACCGTCGTCACCACGTTCTGCGTCGCCGACGAAGATGCGGTCACGATGTGTACGCGAACCTCCAGCTTGGTCGCCATCATCCCAAGCGGCTCATGGATACCCGGTTGTTCGTCGAGAATGAATTCCTGCGGAAGCAAATGCAGAATTTGCCGATCGGGTGGCATCGCCATCGCCCGGGCCCGATCCACCGAAGCGCGAATGTCTTCGCGGGAAATTTCGCGAGCACGCGATCCCAGCGCGATGCCACCCTGGCTGTTCAATCCGCGGATGTGTGCCCCGGCAATCCCAATCACCGCTCGCTCCACCGGCGCTCCCGCCACATCTTCCGCCAGTTCCACCGCCTTCTGAACCGATGCAATCGCCTTCTCCAGATCGACGATGATTCCTTTGCGCGAGCCGCGCGACTCGCACACTCCATGCCCCAGGTACCTTAAGCCCGTCTCGGTAATTTCGGCCGTCAGCGCGCAAGTCTTCGCGCTGCCTACATCAATGGCCGTTAATAAGGTCTGGTTCACTTTACTCATGAATCTTGCTGAGCTCGCGCTACTTCGTTTTCGGATTCTGCTTATGCTTCGGCACCCATTTGTGCTTTGCACGCACAGCCGGTTTCTTCGCTGCCGGTCTAGCCGCAGGAGTCGTCGAAGCGGGTTTGACTTTCGGCTGAACCGGCTTGGTCACGGCTTGCGAGTCAGGATTCACGATCACCTGGTTGTCATAGCGCAGATCGACCGAGTCCAGCTTCTGGAATTGCGAGCGCCACTCCTGCACATGCGCCTTATAAATCTTGAAGCGCTCCGCAAAGTCCGATCCACCCAGGTGCACCAGCACCTCGCCATCCGGATCGGCCACCGTCACCTTCACGTCGTCGGGATCGGTCAAATCCACTTCGCTCAAATCGTGTGAGTACTGCGTCCCGCCTGCGTCGAGATCGCTGACCAGTTGCGTATAAAGCTTCATGCGCGCAGCGCGCGTCGAGAGCGGCTCGTTGTCTTTCATGCTCAGAAGGACAGGAAACGAGTATTTCTTCCCAGCGCCGCCGTTGGGCAAGTCCATGATGATGCCGTACTGATCGACGAGAGCGATCCTCGATCCGAACTGCACGAACGCAACCGGCACGCGTTCTCGAATCTGGACCTTAATGCGGTTTGGCAGCAATCGCGCAACCGCGGCCGACTCGACCCAGGGAATCTCTTCCAGTTGCTTTTGCCGCTGCTCGAGGGGGATAAAGAATACGTTGCGGCCGATGTCCGCACCCATCACCTCCATCACCTGGTGATGGGTGACGTTCTGATTCCCGCCAATCTCGATGTTGTCGCTCGACTCCAGCCGGAAGCGCCACGATCCGGCGCCGTAGTGATAAATGAATCCGCCAATCGTCCCGCACAGCGCTCCAACGACAATCGCAATGAAAGCGACCTTGATTCTTCCCGCCGTCTTCTTCGGCAGCGCACCGCGGCGCACGGGCACACGTTTCTGCGCACGTAAAAACGGGGATTCCTGGTCGGGTTCTAAATCCGTGAAGCGAGAGTCCGGCGCGGATTCATTCGAGGCAGGTGAGGCAGTTTCGCCGCCCCGAAGGTCTTCCTCGTTGGGGATAAGTGGATTATTCCGCGCCATTAATACTGATTCGTCGTTGAGAAACGCCCGCTCAGAAACTATACCGTGTTCGCATCTGTTTCATGATGAGAAATTTCTGATTCGCGCTGCCGGATTGGATACCCTGTGCGAAAAATAAACGACGCGAAGAGACAAAAAGTTCGGGTGCCCCACCCTACCGCGAAGCGGAGGGTGGGAAAAAATGATTAGCGTACGTTCTGCTTAATCCCCCAGCCTGCACCCTTCGGTTGGATGCTTAGCCTGGGCTGAGATGAGAGGTTGCGATCAGAGGCCGATCACAATGCTCGCGCCGCACTCTTCGCCACTCCCAACGCCTCCACAATCTGTGGTCCCAACTGCGAAACGCTTCCCGCACCCAGCGTGAGGATCATGTCTTTAGGCTGGGCGGCGGCCGCTACCGCCGCGATCGCGTCCGCAAACGAACTCACATACATCGCAGGCTGACCTGAAGCAGCGATCTTCGCCGCCACAACTTCCGCGGTCACGCCAGGAATTGGCTTCTCGCTCGCGGCGTATATGTCGAGCACAAAAACATTATCCGCGTCGCCGAAGGCGCGGCCAAAGTCTTCGAGCAACAGCTGCGTGCGTGAATACCGGTGCGGCTGAAAAATCACATGAAGCTTGCCCTGTGCAATCTGCCTGGCAGCAGACAGCGTTGCTTTGATCTCCGTCGGGTGATGCCCGTAATCGTCGATCACCCGAATGCCATCCACCTCGCCGCGCAACTGAAAGCGGCGATCCACGCCGCGGAACGACACCAGCGCATCGCGAATCTGTTCGACCGAAACATCCAACCCAATGCCCACGGCAATCGCGGCAGTCGCATTCAGAACGTTGTGCGCGCCGGGGACATGCAGGTGAAACTCTCCCAGCAATTTGCCCTGGTACTGCACCCGAAACCGGCTCAGCGGGACCGGACCGTCTTTCGCCAGTTCCGAATCCGCCGCAAGGATGCGGAAGTCCGAATCTTCTCTCAGGCCGTAGGTGACCGATCGCCTCTGCACGCGCGGCAGAAGGGCGCGCAGCCCGTCGTTGTCGTTGCACGCGATCACCATTCCGTAGAACGGAACCTTGTCCATGAAATCGACGAAGGTGTTCTCCACGTCTTCCATGTCGCGATAGGTATCCATGTGCTCGCGATCGATATTCGTAACGATTGAAATAATGGGTGACAGTTTGAGGAATGACCGGTCGCTCTCGTCGGCCTCGGCGACCAGATAGTGCGACTTACCCAGGCGCGCGTTGGACCCCATCGCATCCACGCGGCCGCCAACAATAATGGTCGGATCGAGATTCCCGCCCGCGAGCACCGCCGCCACCATCGACGTCGTCGTAGTCTTGCCATGCATGCCCGCCACGGCTATCCCATACTTCAACCGCATCAACTCGGCAAGCATCTCGGCCCGTTGAATCACAGGGATGTGCAGATGGTGAGCTTCGGCAACTTCAGGATTCTCACGTGAGATTGCGGAACTGGTGACGACCACTTCGGCGCCGGCAATGTTCTCGGCGCGATGCCCTTCAAACGTCATCGCGCCCAATCCGGCGAGCCGGTGCGTAATCGCAGACGCCTTCAGATCGGAGCCCGAAACCTTGAATCCGAGATTGATCAGCACCTCGGCAATTCCGCTCATGCCGATACCGCCAATCCCGATGAAGTGCACGCGTTTTACTTTTGCAAACATTATCGTTTTATGCGGGTGCGTCGCCGTTCGTAAGCGAGTGGCTAGTGATTAGTGGCTAGTTTCAACCTCTGACTACTGGCTACTGCCTACCGATTTTAGCCACCAGCTACTCGCTAACCCATCACCGGTTTACTAATCACTAGCCACTAACCACTCCCGCAAGGCGGGCGGCCATTCTCGCAATTTCTTTCGCCGCATCCGGATGCGCCATCTTCCGTGCCGCTTCTGACATGCGTTCAAGCCGTGCGCGATCCCCCAGCAATCCAGCCAGCGTTTCTGCCAGGCGCTCCGGCGTCAATTCCTTCTCCGGAAGCATAACCCCTGCTCCGGCATCCACGAGAGCTTCGGCATTCCTTCGCTGATGGTCATCCGCCGCCGTCGGCAACGGGATGAACACTGCCGCTTTTCCCGCCGCCGCTACCTCTGCTACCGTGCTTGCTCCCGAACGGCAGAGCAACAGGTCGGCCCGGCAGAAGAACTGCGGCATATCGTTGATAAAGGGAAAAACTTCCGCGGAAATGCCCGACTGCGAATACGCCTCGCGCGCCTCATTATAGTCGCGCTCACCAGTCTGATGAACGAGGTGAAAAGCCGAAAGTCGCTCGCGTAGAAGAGGCAAAGTGCTGATCACCGCGCGATTGATCGCCCGCGATCCCTGGCTTCCGCCAAACACTAACAACGTCGGAACTTCGTTCGGTGGCCGCGCTGGAATCTGGAAAAATGCCTCACGCACAGGCACTCCCGTCACCGTGGCTTTGCGAAAGTACGAACCCGTCTGCTCGAATTGAACCGCCGCCTCCGTCGCCATTACAGCGGCCATTCGGTTGGTAAACCCTGGAATCAGGTTCGGCTCGAAAATCAGGCTCGGGATTCCCTTCAGTGCCGCCGCCAGCATTGCCGGTCCGGAAGCGTATCCACCCACGCCGATCACCACCTGCGGCTTGAACTTTCCTAGCAGTCTCGCCGAATGCACCACCGACATCGGCAGGTCGACGAGCGTTCTCATGCGCGTCGCCAGGCTCACCCGATTCAATTGTCCAACTTTGATCAGTTCAAGCGGATACCCGGCCGCAGGCACCAGGCGCGTTTCCATCCCGCGCGCAGTTCCGATGAAGAGTACTTCGGCTTGATAGAGATTCTGGAGTTCCTTGGCAATCGCCAGCGCGGGAATCACGTGCCCGCCCGTTCCGCCACCCGCCAGCACCGCTCTCATGCTATTCCGTCTGCTTGGTGATGTTGAGCAGAATGCCTACGCTCGCCAGCATCACGAAAAGCGACGAACCTCCATAAGAGATGAACGGTAGGGGAATGCCCTTCGTCGGCAGCAGCGCAGTGACCACGCTGATATTGAACAGCGCCTGGATCACGATCATCGACGCAATCCCGGTCGCCAGGTATTTTCCAAAGACATCGCGCGTAAGCACCGCCGTCCGCACGCCTCTGTACAAGAAGATGGCAAAAAGCGTGAGCACCAGCAGTGTGCCGATTAGTCCGAATTCCTCGCCGATCACGGCGAAGATGAAATCCGTGTGCGGCTCCGGAAGGAAGAACAGCTTCTGGTGCCCTTCCATCAGGCCCATTCCCGAGAACCCGCCTGTGCTGACCGCAATCAACGACTGAATGATGTGGAAGCCGCGCCCCAGCGGATCGGAATAAGGATTCGCGTAGGCCAATATCCGCTGGTGCCGCCACGGCACGCGCCAGATCAGAAAATAGAAGAGGATCGGCAGAGGCGCAATTGCGTATAGGTAGTACTTCCACTCCGTGCCTGCCACGAACAACACCGCCGCGGTGATCGCCGCGCATGCGATCGCCGTACCCAGGTCCGGCTGCGCCGCAATCAACGCCGACAGAAACAGCGTCGGCGCAATCGCCGGAAGCAGAGTATGCCTCCAGTCCTGCATCAGCTTGGTTCGCGACTCAAGAAAGTACGAAAGAAACAGGATCAGCGTAGGCTTCGCAAGTTCCGAGGGCTGGAACGACAGCGGCCCCATACGGAACCAGCGATGAGTATTGTGCGAGCGATCAAGAAAGAAGACCGAAATCAGCAGTACGGTCGTCAGGCCGAGAAGCGAAAACACCACACCGGAATTCTTGTAGTGCTTGTAGTCGACGTTCATCAGACCGAACATCGCGCCTACACCGGCCACTGCCCACAGGAACTGCCGAATCAGAAATCCATACGGCGACCCAAAACGATCTTTGGCCATCACCGCCGAAGCGCTGAACACCATGATCAGGCCGATGAAGACCAGCAACAGCGTGACTGTAAAAAGCGTTTTGTCGACGCTGACGCGCTTAGCCAAGTGGAACTCCGGATTTTCCGGTGGACGTCACCAATCTGAACCTGATTCTCACAACCAGCTACTAGCTACCTCAACACCTAATGTGCCGCCGCAACCGGTAACGCGGCGACCAATTCTTTAAACACTCTCCCGCGCTGCTCGTATCCTGTGAACTGATCGAAACTCGCGCACGCCGGAGCAAGCAGCACGACGTCTCCGGGTTGCGCCAATTCGGTCGCGCGACGAACCGCGCTTTCCAGAGTTCCTGCGCGCACAATCTCGGTCGCGCCCGCAATATGCGACTCGATCTTCTCTGCCGCCGCGCCGATCGTGTACACGCGCTTCACGCGCTCGCGCAGGAGAGGCTTCAGTACCGTGTAGTCACTGCCCTTATCTTTCCCGCCAAGAATAATGTGTATGTTCGCCGGAAACGACTCCAGCGCCTTGATCGTCGCATCCACGTTCGTGGCCTTCGAGTCGTTGTAGTACTGCACTCCGCCCACGGTCGCCACATACTCCAGCCTGTGCTCAACCGCCTTGAATGCCTTTACCGCGGAACGAATCTGTTCCGGCGTACAACCAGCCGCGATACCAATGCAAGCGGCCGCCAGCACGTTCTCCACGTTATGCGAGCCCTTCAGTTGCATCTCCGCAACCGGCATGATCTCGCGTTCGCCGCCGGCGCCGCGATAGTAAATCTTGTTCTCCCGGACGAAAGCGCCAACCTCCACGTCATTCTTCCGGCTGAACCACAGCACCTTCGATTTCAGCCCCTCCGCCATGCGCACGCATTCAGGATCATCGGCGTTCATCACGGCGAAATCTTCTGAGGTCTGATTCTCAAAGATTCGCCTCTTCGCCGCCCAATACGCTTCGAACGTGTGATGCCGGTCCAGGTGATCCGGAGTGACATTCAGCACCACGGCGATCCTCGGATGAAACTTCTCGATCGTCTCCAACTGGAAGCTGGAAACCTCGAGCACCGTCCAACTCGCGTCCGTTGACTGCGTCACCAACTCGATCGCAGGCGTGCCAATATTTCCCCCGACCAGGGCCGGCTTACCACCTGCGGCGATCACATCACCCGCCAGTGAAGTAGTCGTCGTCTTTCCATTGGACCCGGTGATCGCAACGATCTGGCCTTTCAGGAATTGCGACGCCAGTTCGATCTCCCCAATCACAGGGATCCCAAACTGCTTCGCCTGCACAATCATCGGTTGATCAATCGGAACTCCCGGGCTGACAACAATGAAGTCCTGTTGGCGGAACGTGCGCTCGCCATGGCCGCCTGCTTCGACGGCGATGCCCTTATCGAGCAGCGCCGGAATTTCTCCACGCAACTGCTCTTCTGACTTCGCATCCGAGACCGTCACGCGTGCGCCCTTCGCCTTAAGGAACAGCGCCGAGGCCACGCCCGACTTTCCCAGTCCGACCACCAGAACCCGTTTCCCATTCACTTCCAAATCAGTGCTCATCCAGAACCCTTTTCACCACCGAGACACAGAGGCATGGAGACACAGAGAACCTATTTATATAACTCTTCTCAGTATGCCTCTCGCAAGGACTGGCAACGCCAAACTCTTATCTTAGTTTCAACGTTGTCAGCGCGAACAGCGCAAACACCAGCGACGCGATCCAGAACCTTACGATCACCTTCGATTCCGACCAGCCCATCAGCTCAAAGTGATGATGGATCGGCGCCATCTTGAAGATCCGCTTCTTTCTCAGCTTGTACGACCCCACCTGCAGGATCACCGACAGCGCCTCGATTACGAACACTCCGCCGATGAAGGGCAGCAGCAATTCCTGCTTGATCACCACGGCGATGGTCCCAATCGCGCCACCCAGTGCCAGCGATCCCACGTCGCCCATGAACACTTCCGCAGGATGCGCGTTATACCAGAGAAATCCCATGGACGCGCCTACCATCGATCCGCAGAAAACGGTCAACTCCGCCACCTGCGGCATTTTTTGCAGTTCGAGATAGTCGGCAAAAACGGCATGTCCGCTCACATACGTAAGGATGGTCAACGCCCCAGCCGCGACCACAGTGCAGCCAATCGCCAATCCATCCAGTCCGTCGGTCAGGTTCACGGCGTTGCTGGAAAACGCGATCACCAGCGAAACAAAAATCACAAAAGGAAAGAATGCCAGCGGCCACCAGTGGTGATAATGCAGCAGGCTGGTGATTACCAGGTCAGGCCGGAACTTTTTATCGAACGGCACCATCAGGTGCGTGGAATACTGGCCATGCACTTCCAGCCAGACCAACACCACGCCTACGATGATCCCCACCAAAAGTTGTAGCGATAACTTGGTCTTCCCCGTCAGCCCAAGATTTCGCCGATGCACCATCTTCAGATAGTCATCGGAAAATCCAATCGCCGCGTAGCAAATCGTCGAGAACACCACCAGCCAGATGAACCGGTTACTGAGGTCCGCCCACAGCAGGGTAGGCACCAGAATGGACACGGTGATCAGCACCCCACCCATCGTCGGCGTGCCGGCTTTTTTCTGATGAGCCTTCGGTCCTTCTTCTCTGATGTATTGGCCGATCTGAAATTCGCGCAGTTGCCGAATGATGGCCGGGCCAATCACCATCGCCATGAACATGGCGGTGAGGCTGGCGAACGCAGTCCTGAACGTCAGATACCGAAAAATGCGAAAGGGAGAAAAGTAGTGGTACCCGACTTGATACAACAGCCAATAGAGCAAAAGACCGATCTCCCTTCCGAACTCAGCCTCGGCACAAAAATGACGTAAGCCACAGGTTTACACGGATTCAGCCGAGGAAAAAAGGCAGGAACCTCAAAGATTATCCGTTGCCATCACGAACAACCGCCAAATCAGTTTTTCTCTGCCTGGATTTGCTGCTTCCAGGTTTCCAATGCGCGCTCCAAGCGAACTCCTCGCGAGGCCTTCAGTAAAATCGCATCGCCCGGTCGCGCCTCTCGCGCCAGCCATTGTCCAGCCTCTTCCGGTGTCTCCAGGAAAGTGGCGAGCACCCCCGCCGTGCCGGCCGCCTCAACAATCTTTTTCGCCTGTCCGCGCACGCCGATGACAATGTCCATCTTGCGTATAGCCATATGGCACCCGCTGTCGATGTGAAGCTGCTCGCCCGCCGGACCTAGTTCCAGCATCTCTCCTGCCACCACGATTCGCCGCTTCGCCGGTAGCGCCGCCAGCGCATCGACCATCGATGCCAGTGCCTTCGGATTCGAGTTATAGCTGTCGTTGATCACCGTAGCGCCGCCAATTTCCAGTACCTCGCCGCGCTTGTCGGTCGCTTTCATCGACAGTAACGCCGCCACCGCCGCGCTCAGCGGGATTCCCCGATCGAGCGCCACTCCCACGCCCGCCAGCGCGTTATAGATGTTGTGTTGGCCCAAGAGGGGAAGCTTCGCCCGTTCGCGCTGTCCATTCACCAGGACGTCGAACTCCGTCCCAAGGGCGCCCAGATCTTCAATCCGCTCCGCTCGCACATCCGCCACATTGCGCACGCCGAAGGTGACTACTTTCCCGTTGAAGCCGCGGCCGAATTGCGAAACGTATTCGTCGTCGGCGTTCAGCACAGCGACGCCCTTCGGCGGCAGGGACTCGATCAGCTCAAATTTGGCGCGCGCGATTCCCGCAATCGAATCGAAGTACTCCAGATGCACGGGCGCGACTAGCGTGACCACGCCAATATCCGGCTTGGCGATCTGCGCCAGGGCCTTGATCTCGCCGGCATGCGACATGCCCATCTCGATTACGGCGATATCGTGCTCGGGATCGAGCTTCAGGATTTGCAGCGGCAGACCATAATGGTTGTTCAGGTTTCCTTGTGACTTCAGCACCCGCAGTCCCACTGAGAGCACATGCGCGATGGTCTCTTTGGTCGTCGTTTTCCCGGCGGATCCCGTCACGCCGACCACCGTCTTGCCCCACATACGCCGCACGCCGGCAGCAAGCGTCTGTAGCGCTACCAGCGGATCATCAACCGCCAGCAGTTGCATCTTCACCGCATAGCGCGGCAACATCTCTTTGCTGATCACGGCGGCGATCGCGCCCTGCTGCATGGCCGCTTCCACATAGTCGTGGCCATCGAAGCGCTCGCCCTTGATGGCGAAGAACAGCTCGGCCTTAGCCACGCTGCGCGAGTCGATGGAATACCCCTCCGCCACCCGGTTACGATCGAACTCTCCCGAGGCGGTGATCAATTCGGCGATGCGCGCTAACGTGAGCTTCATGCTTACCTTGGCCCGATCTATGCGGGCAGCCAGCCTGGTTTCTGTGGCCAGCCGACCTGCTCATTACTAATTACCAATTACTAATTACTGGCTACTAACTACTTTTTTAAAACCCATTTCAGCTAACGCCGAATGTGCGGCTTCCACATCATCAAACGGAAACACTCCCTCGCGCGTCGTCTGCGTCTTCTCATGACCTTTTCCCGCGAGCAGCACGATGTCTCCCGGACCAGCCCTGTGCAGCGCCAGATCAATCGCCTTCCGCCGGTCGGGTTCGATCGCGAAGGGCGTTCCCGTTTTTTCCAGACCAGGCTTCGCATCGGAAATGATCGCCAGCGGATCTTCGCTTCGAGGATTGTCCGACGTCAGCACCACAAAATCGCTGCCGCGCCCCGCCGCTTCGCCCATCAGCGGACGTTTGGTCTTGTCGCGATCACCGCCGCATCCGAACACGGTGATCACGTGACCTTCGCTGCCGGCCCGCTTCACAAACTCTCTCGCCAGCGCCGTGAGATTCTTCAGCGCATCATCCGTGTGCGCGTAATCGACGACAACGGTGAACGGCTGGCCTGCATCCACGCGCTCAAATCTTCCCGGCACGCGCTCCAGCGCCGCAACTCCGCGAGCAATCTCGTCGAGGGTCACGCCCCGCGCGTACGCCGCCGCAGACGCCGCGAGAATGTTATACACATTCACCTTCCCGATCAGCGGCGACCACAAGGGCACTTTTCTTTCCGGTGTGACCAGATCGAAACGTGTCCCTCGCGGTCCAATGTCGGCGCTCTCGGCATGAAAATCGCCCTGCGCCAACCCGTAGGTCACAACCTGAGAACGTTTCTTGCAGAACTTCACCAACTCTCGCCCGTACTCATCATCAACGTTGAGCACTGCTACTCGCGGCGGATCGGTTCCAACGCCCTCGAACAGCATTCTCTTCGCGGCAAAATATTCGTCGAACGTACCGTGATAGTCGAGATGATCGCGCGTGAGATTGGTGAAAACGGCCACGTCATAGGGAACCCCATACACGCGTTCTTGTACCAGCGCGTGCGAGGAATCTTCCATCACCGTCTCGGTCGCGCCAGCTTCGAGCGCTTCCGCGAACAGTCGATTGAGATCCAGCGGTTCGGGCGTGGTGTGCGGCGCCGGAATCACTCTGCCCGCAACGTGGTACTCAATCGTCCCGATCAGCGCAACCTTGCGCCCTGCAGCCTGCAAGATGGCTTCGAGCAGATAGCAGGTTGTGGTCTTGCCATTTGTCCCGGTGATCCCCGAATTCGTCAGCTTTTCCGCCGGACGCCCGTAGAAGTTGGCGCTCAATCGCGCCAGTGCACGACGCCCATGAGCGACTTGCGCCCACGCCACATTTGCCCGCGGTTGCTCGGCCGCGGAATCAGTCACGACTGCTACCGCACCCTTCTGAATGGCCGCATCGATGTACCGATTCCCGTCCGTCGACTCACCCTTCATCGCCACGAAAGCGAATCCCGGCTGAATCCGCCGCGAGTCGTATTCGAGGCCCTTAATTTCGGGATCGCCGGTCTCGGAGAGAACCTCCGCACCATCCAATAATTTCAGGAACTTCATTAGGGTGGATTATAGCCGAGCAAGATCGTGGATTCTGTGATCGTAAGAAGCCGTTTCACGTGTCGCGTTTCAGGTTTCACGTTCCAACGTTTCTTCAGTCCCTGTGTTTCGCGTTCCAACGTCCTGCGCTCGCTCAGTATCGACTCTCCACGCCTGTCATGTTGAGCGAGGCCGTACGGCCGAGTCGAAACACCCCGCAGATACCCACCGAACAAGCAAGCGGCTAGTCTTTCCGGCCTGAAATGCCGATCGCGATTCGCGAAACGCGAAACGTGAAACGCCGCTACCGCCCGAACCGCACCGCCACTCTTCTTCCCGCCGGAAGCCGGCTTCCCGGCGCAGGCGATTGTTCTCGCGCCACTCCGCTGCCAAATGCATCTACTTCGATCCCCGCCGTCTGCGCTGTCTCAATCACCGAGCGCATCGTCTTCCCCAAGAAAGATGGCACTACGGCTCCGTCGCTCACGTCGAGAATCACCGTGCCATTCGGAGGCAGCGCGCCGCCTGGCGCCGAAGGCGCGGTCGAAGCATCCGCCAGAGTATTGGGATCCGGGGCCGCAACCGTATTTTGGCTCGCCGGTTTCACTGCGCTCGCGCGTGGAGTCTCAGCCTTCGCCACCTGAGGTGCGGGCGCATCCGCCTTCGCTTCCTCGTCAAAGTCCAGCGGCTCGCCCGGATGATCGGGCGAACTGTCATTCAGATCCTCATCTTTGGCTTTCGCCTGCAGCAGCAGCCGCTTCGGATCCTTTACTTCCACATCGTGCTGCACGTGAAGATAGGCCAACACCTGCGTCGCTACGCGCTGGAACACCGGCGCCGAAACCTGTCCGCCCTGGTGCAAGCCGACGGGCGAGTCCAGCGAGACCACGATCGTGATAGCTGGATTGTTCACCGGAGCAAATCCCGCGAACGATGCCACATATTTGCTGCTCGAATAACGGTGTGTCGCCGGATCGATCTTCTGCGCTGTTCCCGTTTTACCCGCGGAGCTGTATCCATCGAGAATCGCTCGCTTCGCCGTTCCGAACAGCACCACGCCTTCCATCATTTTCTTCATCTGCGCGGCCGTCATCGTCGAGACCACGCGATGGCCATTCGCCGGATGAAACGCAATCGTCTGCGGACCGTTTGACGGTTTCGTCGTTCCTGCCAGAATTCTCGGCGGCAGATAGACACCATCGTTGGCGATCGTCGACACCATCGACACCAGCTGCAGCGGCGTCACGCCAACTTCCTGGCCTATCGACATCGCGCCAATCGACACCTTCGACCACTTGTTTACCGGCTTCGCCAATCCGCGCGTCTCGCCCGGCAGCTCGATACCGGTTTGCGATCCGAAACCGTAGGCGTGAATGTATTTGTATAGCCGCTCATCTCCAAGCTTGAGCCCTACCTTCACCGCGGCCACGTCGCTCGACTTCGCCAAAGCTTCAGCGATCGTAACCGTTCCCATCTTGTGCAGATCGTGAATGCGCAGGCCGTTCACCACGATCATGCCACCCTGGCAATCGATCGGATCATCCGGGTGCTCGATCCCTTCTTCCAGCGCAGCCGAATAGGTCACCACCTTGAACACCGAACCCGGTTCGTACACGTCGCTCACTGCGCGATTCTTCAGCTCTGCCGGGTTAATCTTCCGCGAGAGGTTTGGATTGAACGTAGGTCGGCTAGCCAGCGCCAGGATCTCGCCCGTATGCGGATTCTGGACGACCACCGTTCCCGCCTCCGCATGCGTGTCCTCCATCGCCTTCTCGAGCTCTCGCTCTACGATGTATTGTATTTTTTCGTCGACCGTCAGAACAATGTTGTCGCCCGGCACCGGATCTTTTTCCACGCTGTCAAACCGGCGCTTGCGCGCATCCATCGAGATGAGGACAGTCCCCTTCTTCCCCTTGAGTTCGGAATCGTAAGCGTGCTCGATCCCCGCTAGCCCTTCATCGTCCACGCCTACATATCCCAAGATCTGGGAAGCGAGTTCTCCTTTGGGGTAATAGCGTTTGGGTTCGGGCTGCACGTAAATCCCACGCAGATTCAGCGACGCGATTCGCGAACCGAGCTCAGGATCGATCTTCCGTGCCACCGGACAAACGTTCCGTGGACAGTCGAATTTGCTGGCAACATCTTTGGGATCAGCTTTGAGAATTCTCGCAATCAGCGATGCCGAGGTGTTTCGGTCGGGAACTTCCGATGGCACCGAAAACACAGAGTTTCCAGTGATGGACATCGCCAGCTCATGTCCATTGCGATCGTAGATAACGCCGCGGCTTGGGGAGATATCCGTCGTGCGCTGCTGTTGCTTCATCGCACGGCGTTCAAATTGTCCGTATTGGAAGATTTCCAGCTGAACCAGTCGAAGCGCAACTACCGTGAGCCAAAAGCAGAGAATCGCGCCCAGGATATACAGGCGCTTGGTCGCGTTACCTGCCGATGTGTTTCCCGCCACCTTCTTCGCCTTGGCTATTTAGGATCGGAACTGTGCAGCCACCTCTAGAAACAGATGGCGGCCCGAAAGCCGCCATTTTTCTTCTGGCCGGGGGGACTCCTGGTCGGTTAACCAGCGGACTCAGAACTTAGTTGAACTCTACGGCGTCGAGACGACTCGCACATCCGCGCGTGCCGCCATCACCGGGCCGCCAATATCTGCCGGGCTTGCATCAAGCTGCTGCACCTGACTTGCGTCGGGTAACTGCAATCCCATATCTTTCGCGCGCTGATCGATCCGCTCCGGATCTTTCAATTGCGCCAGGTCCAGCCGAAGCTGGCGATTCGATTCGGTTAATGTCGTTTGTTTTGCCGAGAGCGCTTCGATTCGATAGCCGTACTCGATCGCGCTGAAGTGCTGCCACGCATACATCATCACGAAAGTGAAAAGCATGCATAGAGCCGCGGTGAACATGCGCTGCTCGCGCTTGCGCATGGGGTCGTCGACCTTCACCAGCCGCGAGTTATCGATGTGTTTGGCAAAGAACACTTCGGGCGTTCCCATCCAGCAGCGTCGCGAGGGAGCGAACATCTGCTGCTTTGCACGTGCTACTGCGGCTGCGGCCATTTATGCGACTCCGGCGAAACCTTGGCTCTTCTTGCCCATTTCAAACATGAGGACCGGCATCTGCTGCGCGGGATCGCGCCGAGACATATGGCGCTGTTCCGGGGAAGCTTGCGTGTGTACTTCCGCGCGCTCCACCATGCTCATCAGTTCTTCGATTGTCGTTCCTTTAAACATCGTCCACCTCCGTGGCCTACCACGGCCCGGAATCTCGATTTGCTCGATAGGTACACGAGCAGAATTTCTCTTCACTGGCGCTTATTCACATTTCCAACAGACTTTTCATCAGCGCCTTACCGCGGCTCGAAGCTTTGCGCTTCGCGATCGCGGATTCCGATCAATTTCTATCTCTCTCGCGGTCACCGGCTTTTTCGTCAGGACCTCGTAGATCCCTGCCTTCGCTCCGTCACGCAACGCGTCTTTCACGATGCGGTCTTCCAGCGAATGAAAGCTGATGATCGCTACTCGCCCGCCCGGCTTCAGCACCTTTGGCACGCTTTCCAGCAGCGCCTTCAGGTCGTCTAGTTCGCGGTTTACGAAAATTCGGATTGCCTGGAAAGTTCGTGTCGCTGGATGAATCCGCCCCCGCTCTGATTTCATTGTCGGGGCCGCGGCCGATATCACGTCTACCAATTGCTTGGTAGAACGAATCGGCCGCGCCCGAACAATGGCTCTGGCGATTCTCCGCGACCTCCTTTCCTCACCGAATTCGTAAATCAGATCGGCGAGTGTTCGCTCGTCGATCCGGTTTACCACTTGTTCGGCGGTCGTCCCCGACAGCGGATCCATCCGCATGTCCAGGGGCCCTTCCGCCTGAAAACTGAATCCGCGGCTCGCATCTTCCAACTGCAGCGAGCTCACTCCCAGGTCAGCCATCAGCCCATCTACCGATCCGGTCTCCACTACTTCTCCGATCTGAGCGAAAGAACCTTGCTCATATCGGATCTCGGGCCAGTCGCCCTGCAACTCCACCGGAGGTTCGCTCAGTCGCTTGCGCGCCAGCTCCAGCGCCGCCGGATCCTTATCGAATCCGATCAGCGTTCCCTCACGGCCAATTTGCCGGGCAATTTCGTAGCTGTGACCACCCAGTCCCAACGTGGCGTCTACATATCTGCCACCACGCCGGACGGCTAAGAAATCGATCGTCTCTTTTAAAAGAACCGGTATGTGACTGAACTTCTTTTCCGTCACATCGCCCCTCGGGGCTGCCTTCTCGGGGTCCCCGGCAAGCCTGCTTTTGGCTTGCTGGGGTGTCCCTTAAATTCCAAGGTCGTTCAAAGCCTTTTCGTCGTCTGCCGTGAAGCCCTGCTCCACTTCCGCCTTCACCGCTTCCAGACCACGTACTTCCAGGTGGTTCAGGTAACCCAGCACCGCTACGTCACCCTTCAGTTGCGCCGACTCGCGCAGCAACTGGGGGAGCAGCAGGCGACCCTGTCCGTCCATCTCCACCACCTGCCCGTAATAGTTCGTTACGGTCAGAAACCTTTTCTTCGACGGATTGAAATTCGAGAGCGCTGCCAGCTTGGCTTCGATCTGCTCCCATTCCTCGAAGGGATACAACTGGGCAACCTTCCCATCCATCGACGTGATGTAGAATTTCTGGCCGTACTTTTCGTCGATGACCCGCTTGAAGTCCGCAGGAACCTTTAAACGGCCCTTTTCGTCGACGCGGGTTGGATTGTTGCCACGAAACATTTGCTTGTCGGGCGGCCATTGCCGCTAATAAAGAGGTGAAAGTGATCAACAAAAGCGTGGAACTCATTTCTTCGGGGCTTTTTTCTGGTGTTTTTCTGCTCATTCCACCTTTGCCCTTAACTGCCGTCCCACTGTCCACGATCCGTACTGGCTGATCCACTTCTTACCACTTTTGACCACATCCTACGCCTAAACGTTGTACTGTCAATAAGATTTTTGAAAGTCGTCGTGTGACTAAAGGCTTTGCCGGACCATGTACGAAAGGTTGCGCTTCAAAAACCTGAACACCACAACTGCTAGGGTTTACCGCGCTGGTTCCGATTAGAGTTGAATTGCTGATTTCATTCCGCTTTTGAACTTGACGGCACAATACATGCCAGATTGCCCTCGTTGCACTGCGGGAGCCGGGCCGTCCAGTCGCCTGCACTTCCTGGGGTTGTTGTCATCACGAGCTCGCGCAGCGAGCGAGGGATCTGCAGTTTGCCCTCCCGAGCTGCAGTTTGCGCTTCCGAGCGCCGCTGTCCTTCCGAGCGCAGCGAGGAATCTGTTGTCATCACGAGCTCGCGTAGCGAGCGAGGGATCCGCAGTTGCCCTTCCGAGCTGCAGTTTGCCCTTCCGAGCGCAGCGAGGAATCTGTTGTCATCACGAGCTCGCGCAGCGAGCGAGGGACCTGCAGTTTGCCCTCCCGAGCTGCAGCTGCCCTTCCGAGCGCAGCGAGGAATCGGTTGTCATCACGAGTCTCGCGTAGCGAGCGAGGGATCTGCAGTTTGCCCTCCCGAGCTGCAGTTTGCGCTTCCGAGCGCAGCGAGGAATCTGTTGTCATCACGAGCTCGCGCAGCGAGCGAGGGATCTGCAGTTTGCGCGCTATTGCCGATCGCGGTCAGCTACACTACGCTTCGCCCATGATCATTCACGAGCCCAAATCTCGCCCGGAGCCGCTACGTACGCAGTGCGATCGCACGCGGCACCGTTGGGCGGTACCGCTGGTCGCCTTCGAGTGGATATTCCAGTGGATTGCGTATGTGCTCAGTCATTGGAGCTTTCTCGAAGTCCTCGAGTATCTCGGCAGCTTCTCCGTTCTGATCGCGGTCATCTTCTACTTCAGCGAATCAGGCGATCGGATCAAGCAGAAGCACTATCAGGCATGGCAGGTCATCAACACCGCGCAAGGAAAAGGTGGCAGCGGTGGGCGCATCGATGCCCTACAGGAGCTCAATGCCGATGGCGTTCCCCTCATCGGCGTCGACGTATCGACCGCCTACCTTCAAGGAGTCGATCTCTCGCGCGCCAATCTCACTCGTGCGAATTTCAACGCGGTCGACGCTCGCAACAGCAATTTCAAATCGGCGGATCTCACTGCGGCCGACCTTCGCTCAGCAAACTTCCGCGAAAGCAATCTGCAGAACGCACGCCTGACAGATGCCGACCTCACCAACGCCGATCTCAATTCCGCCAACCTCGCCGGAGCCGACCTCACACGCGCGATTCTCGACAACGCCGACCTCAGCAATACGAATCTTCGCAACCTTCGCTGGCAACAAATTCGCAGCCTGAAACTGGCCAACATTACCGGCATCAAAGATGCACCGGACGGATTCACCGCCTGGGCTCTTCATCACGGCGCAATTCAAGACGCGTCGCCTTCACCTTAATCTCCACACCATGCGAAACAAGCGGGTACCCCACCCTCGGCTTCTTTTGCCGTGGGTGGGATGCCACAGAAACATCCAATCCGAGCGCAAGCGAGGATCTGTCATACCGAGCGCAAGCGAGGTATCCCTACCCTTACCGCACTGTCTGGGTATGTCGTAAGGTGGGATGCCACAGAAACATCCAATCCGAGCGCAAGCGAGGATCTGTCATACCGAGCGCAAGCGAGGTATCCCTACCCTTACCGCTGGTGCCCCACCCTCGGCTTCTTTTGCCATGCGTGGGAACGAACCCAGTTGCATCCCGCGCACCTACCAGTTACTTTCATTCGTCACTTTCATGACGAGGTCGCAATGAAATTACTCTTCGCATTTTTGCTCGCGCTCATTACAACCACTGCTGTCGCCCAGGAAGTCCCCGCCGTCGATAAAGGTCTCGCGCTCACACCGCCAATGGGCTGGAACAGTTGGAATAAATTCGGCTGCAATGTAAATGAAGAGATGATCCGCGGCATGGCCGATGGCATGGTCAAATCCGGCATGAAAGATGTCGGCTACCAGTACGTCGTCATCGACGATTGCTGGCAAGTGTCGCGCGACAAGGACGGCAACATCGTCGCCGATCCGCAGCACTTCCCTTCCGGCATTAAGGCTCTTGCTGATTATGTTCACTCCAAGGGATTGAAGTTCGGCATTTACTCCGACGCCGGCAGCAAGACCTGCGCCGGTCGTCCCGGCGGCCGCGGCCACGAATTTCAGGATGGCCTGATGTATGCATCCTGGGGCGTCGATTACCTCAAGTACGACTGGTGCAACGCCACCACGCAGAATGCTCAGGCGTCATACGCGCTCATTCGCGAAGCACTGAATGCCTCAGGCCGTCCCATTGTTTTGAGCATTTGCGAATGGGGCACCGCGAAACCATGGCTGTGGGGCGCAGAAGTTGGCGGCAATCTCTGGCGCACTACCGGCGACATCATGGATAAGTGGGACGGCACGGAAAAATACAGCAGCGGCATGCTCGTGAATCTCGACAAGCAGGTTGGACTGGAGAGCTTCTCCGCCCCCGGTCACTGGAACGATCCCGACATGCTCGAAGTCGGCAATGGCGGCATGACCACCACCGAGTACCGCTCTCACTTCAGCCTGTGGTCGATCCTCGCTGCACCGCTCATCGCCGGCAACGATCTACGCAGCATGACACCGGAGATCAAAGAGATTCTGACCAATAAAGAAGTGATCGCCATCGATCAGGATCCTCTCGGTCGCCAGGGACGCCGCGTCTGGAAAGCAGGCGACCTTGAAATCTGGGCGCGCCCACTCGTCGATGGCAGCCGCGCCGTAGTGCTCTTCAATCGTGGTGCGAGTGAACAGCCAATCAACGTCAACTGGACACAACTGGCATATCCGGCGCACCTCAGCGCCGCCGTTCGTGACCTCTGGCAGCACAAAGACCTCGGTAAATTCGCCGGCCAATTCTCAGCGACGGTGCCATCTCATGGAGTGGTGATGGTGACCATCAAGCCCTAGGCTCATCAACTCACGTGGCGCGGGCGCGTTTTGAGTTTTTTGTCGGACACGCAATCCCGCGCCTTGCTCGTAATCGCCAGCTATCCAGTCCTTCGCGCCAGCATCCCTTCCATCGCGTGATTCCATTTCTCGATATTGTTCTGAGGGACGATCCAAACGCGCCGCGCAACTTCCGCTGTCTGAAAGAAGTACCGCGCCCAAATCAGAACTGTGACGGCGTAAGACAAAGACTGGACGGTGTTGAGAAGGTTCCAGACCTCCCATCCGTAGTGCCGTTCCATCTCCAATATGACTATCTCGGTAGCAGCATTGGTTCCAAATCCCAAGGCCACTCCGAAACAGCAGCTTCTCCAACTCAATCCCATTAATCTGGAAAGAGCAAATATGACAAGCAAAAGACCGACTTGAATGACCCTGACACTTCGCATCGAGTCAATGATTGCCTTTGTCATTGCAGGTGACCGAGTTTGGGGTTCATAAGCGATCCACAACACATTCACCAGAACCAGCGCCACGACCGAAATCAGGAATATGAACCGCCAGGAACGGCTCAGGGCTTCATAGGGCTCAAGGACTGTCTTGAAGACTTCGTAAACTACCCACAGCTCCAACCCCAAAACCCACGGCTGGATGGAATAGTAAGAGTACGAATAAGTAAGGAATGAAACTCCCAGGGCTAACTCGCTGTGCAGGAAAATCGTCTTTATGACCGCAAAGATCAAGTACGTGGTAAATGCGGGAAAACTCCTTTGAAGTTTTCGACGGAAAATCAAAAAAACGATGAAGCACTGCAAAGCCGATTGAGCCAGATTAAAGAGATATTCCGCGAGGGATAGGTGGGGCATGTAATTGGGAGATTATTCCCGATGAGTATAGAACAGGCCTTATCGCCCTCTGCCAGGAACAATCGTCTCGCTGGCAATATGGGATAGGCAATCTTGCCTGTCAGGCGGACCTAACACTCCGCATCTCAAAGCGGGTGCCTTGGAGCAACCGATTTGTCCTATCCCGGCGACATCGACGTGCAGATTACTTTTCGCGCTCGCTAATGTTTCCGAGCGTCCAGGGACGCGCTCCCGTCAAACCTAGTTCAAGCTTCTTTTGCTTGTCATATTGCAGCTCTGCGGCTTCGATAAGCTGCCCGCTGCTTTTTTTCTTCGTCGGGCTTATGTCGAGTATCGCCCCAGAAAATGTGTTCTCCACAGAATGCGTGTTAAGAGAATTCGCCATATTCATGGGAGTGTTGGTAATCAACCTGATCTTCGTAGTACCGTCCGGCATCGCGATTTTGCGTGCGTACACGATCGTATATCCAACGTTATTTCCAGACCCGGCGACGCTGATGTGTCCACGGCTGGGATACTTCAACAACTTCGCGACCAGAGCTTTGTTGCCGCCGTTCTCGAATGCGTTCACAAGTTCCTGAGTCTGATCGGTCGGGGAGAAGCTGTCGATGATGATGGTAACGTTGTACATCTGCCCCCTCGTATCCTCTTCGGTTGAAGTGGCGGTGGCCGTGTACTCGATGGGCTTGGAGTTCTGCGCGTACGTTACCAGGCTGGCCAACGTTAACAACAAACAAGACACAATCGCTCCGCGACGGCTGTCTCTTAACATGTTCTGCTCCTTTGCAAATTCGATAAGGCATCCGCGATGCTTACGAGTTCGACTCACAAGCGTTAACCCCTCTGGTATGCACGCCGAAATGAGCCCATCGTTTTGTGAGCGTAATCAGAATTGACGAAAAGGGTGCATAAGATTCCACGGTGGAGCCTATTGCGGACTACAAGTCACAGCCACTGGAAAAACTACTAGGGCATCACTTGAAAAAGGATGGTCGAAAATTGCGTTCAGCTTGGCGCCGCTAAGACTCTGCCTTTACGAATAGCTGTTCGGCTTCAAACAACTCCCACAGAAAATCTTGTCAAGCCCCCGTTATACGCAAAATCTTCGTAAGCTCCTGAATCGGCGCCAAATATAAAGTTCACAAATGTGTCCAGTAGCTCCCCCTCAATTTGTCACAATAGAAGTAGCGATCTGATAACTAACAACTGGCAACCAGCAACTGACCTTGCTCTAGTGCTTCAATCCGAGCGTAGCGAGGATCTGTCATGCCGAGCAGCGCGAGGCATCCCTACTCCCTCCACGAAACACTCGGGGGCAGAATTGAAGAACTGACGTACTGAAATACTGAAAAAACTGGCCTTCGGCCGCTAAGTCCTTTGTTTTACGGGACGACTCGGACTAAGTCCTTTGTTTGCCGGGACGAGTCTTATCCCGTGCCTGTAAGTCCTTTAGAATGCGGGACACGGGGGGAGGGGGGTACCCCCTCGGATCTCCTGATTTGGGAAAACTTGCGGGTGCAGGTGCACGGCTTCGGGTGCCCCACCCTCGGCCTCTTTTGCCGTGGGTGGGTGATCACGCACCGCATGTCATACTGACCAATGCCCACCCATCACTTCGACGCACTCATTCTCGGCGCCGGCGCCGCCGGACTGATGTGCGCCATCGAAGCGGGCAAGCGCGGACGCCGCGTCGCGGTGCTTGAGCATGCAGATCGCCCTGGCAAGAAGATCCTCATCTCCGGCGGAGGCCGCTGCAACTTCACCAATATTTATTGCCAGCCGGAAGATTTCATCTCGGCCAACCCGCATTTCGCGAAGTCGGCGCTCGCGCGTTACACGCCTGCTGATTTCATTGCGCTCGTCGAAAAGCATCAGATCGCGTATCACGAGAAGACCCTGGGCCAGCTTTTTTGCGACGGCTCGTCTCGCGAGATTCTCGACATGCTCGAAGCCGAGTGCCGCGCAGCGGGTGTTCAGATCTTTCCGAACACGCGAGTCGGTGACGTCTCGCGCGCTAACGAATTCGTCGTTCGTTCGCAAGAAGACGAATTCCACGCGCCCGCTTTGGTGGTCGCCACCGGCGGGCTCTCCATCCCGAAGATGGGCGCCACCAGTTTCGGCTACGAACTCGCCCGTCAATTTGGACTGAAGATTCAGGAGCCGCGTCCCGCTCTCGTACCATTTGTCTTCACCGCTGCCGACCGAAAGAGTTTTTGCGATCTGGCGGGCGTTTCAGCCGAAGTCATCGCCTCGGCCGATCACGCGCAATTCCGCGAGAAGATGCTGATCACGCATCGTGGCCTGAGCGGCCCGGCGATCTTGCAGATCTCTTCTTACTGGAAACCGGGCACTCCGATTCAGATCGATCTCGCTCCCGGTCAGGAAATCACGCCTGCCATTCGTGACGCCAAAACTCGCGACCTCGCCGCCGCCCGCCGATCGCTGGAGAGCGTGCTTCCCAATCGCCTCGCATCGCGTTGGCTCGAGTTGCACCCGCCGGCCGCATACACGAACCAGGCTCTCGACGACTTCGAGCAGCAATTGCATGAATGGAAGATCACTCCGGCAGGCACCGAGGGATTTGAAAAAGCAGAAGTCACCGCGGGCGGCGTCGACACCAACGAACTCTCCGCCAAAACAATGGAAAGCCGCAAAGTCCCCGGTCTCTTCTTCATCGGAGAAGTCGTCGACGTCACCGGCAATCTCGGCGGCTTCAATTTTCAATGGGCCTGGGCTTCAGGCGCAGCCGCAGGCCGAGCGCTTTAGCGCGCTCACTTTTGCGCAGCGATATCTTTCTGATATCCAGCGCTGAGAGTTCCCTTTGCGGTCGCGATCGGCAGCAGCGTCGGATAAAACTGCACGAACGTCGTATCCACCGCGGCGTGCTCCGCGTGACACGAATAGCAACTGGCAGTCTGCGGAATCATCTTCGCGGTCTTTCCGTCATCGAAGCCGAAGAAGGCCCACTTGCCCGGAAAGCGCGCTTCGTCTTTCACGTGGACCTCAAGTCCCATCACTTCGGTCCCCTGGAAATTACCAGCTTTGTTGATCGAACCTCTGCTCTGCGCGCCGCGGGCTTCCAGCACCATCACGGTTTTGTCAGGCCAGGTTCCAGTATTGAGAAACGCTTTATATGCCTCAGGATTCACGAACACGTTATCGAACATGTGGTGATCCATGTTCATCGCCGGGTTGTAACTCATGTCGAAGCCAGTTGTCAGATAAACCCATTGCCGATAGTTCTCCGGCAACTTCATCTGGCCATCAGAGGTGTATTCCGGCGCCGAAGTCGGCGCTTGCCCGTTCTGCGCAAGTCCGCTCAGACCCAACAACACAATCACAGTCAATAACGCGACCTTCATTTTGCCATCCATGTTAAAAGCATGATCCAGAATGCGTCTCGAATCCAGACCTCTGGCTGCACGGGTTTGTCATTTCGCTGCATTTCCGAACATTCCCCTCGAAGCTCGTCTACCATTCTCTGCATGGAAGACGGCTCACCGCGTCCGCAACCCGTGCGCTGGCCCTTGATCGCCGCAATCTGGACGAGCATAGCGCTGTTCTCCGCAACGCAGAATGTCGTGGTGATGCGCGCCGAAGGAATGCATCACGCGTGGACCAAGCTCTTCATCTACCTGACATTTTCCTGGTTGCCTTCTGCACTTTCGACTCCGCTCGTACTGTATCTCGGGCGCAAATACCCTCCGTTTCGGATCAAGGCATTTTCGGCCTGGACGATTCATGTCATCGCCAGCCTCGCGATCTGCGTGGTCTGGGCAGGATGGATGACGGTGATGGAACGGCTACTGAATCCGTGGGCAGAACCATCAATTCCTGGCCCGTTCGTGCACGTGTGGCTCGACAAGTTCTATAACGAACTTCTGGCCTCTTCTCTTCTGTATGTCGCGATTCTTGCCGTCGGCCAGATGTTGGAGTCACGCGAGCACCTGGCTTTGCAGCAGACAGAAACTGCTCGCCTGAATGAACAGCTCTCCGCCGCTCGACTTGAGGCGCTTCGAAGGCAAGTTGAGCCGCACTTCCTCTTCAACACCCTCCACGGAATCGCAGCGCTGGTCCGCGAGGAGAGAAACGATGAGGCTGTCAGCATGATTGCGGGCCTGAGCGACTTTCTGCGTGGCGTCCTCGAAGACTCGCACCGCCAGCAAGCGCCGCTGAGAGACGAAATGCAATTCCTGCAGAAGTATCTCGACATCGAAAAGATGCGTCTGGGGGATCGGCTTCGCTTAACAATCGACGTTCCGCAAACGCTGCTCGCCGCTAATGTCCCAAGCCTGATTCTGCAACCTATGGTCGAGAATTCCATCAAGCACGGAATCTCCAAACGCGTGCAGGGAGGCGAAATCCGCATTGCGGCCTCGCGCAACAATGGCATGCTGACATTGAGCGTATACAACGATGGCCCGCCTCTGCCCAACGGATGGGAGGACAGCCAGTCAGGAATTGGCATCTCCAACGTGCGCGCCAGATTGCAAAGCCTTTACGGAAGCGATTTTGACTTCCGCCTGCAAAATCAGCCTCCCGATGGAGTGCAAGTTACGCTTTCAGTGCCTTTCAAGGAGTAATTCAGCGTGCCTTTCGAACCTCGCAGAATACGCACGCTGATCGTGGACGATGAACCGCCCGCTCGCGCCAACCTCAGGGTATTACTCCGCCGCGATCCGGAAATTGACATCGTCGCCGAGTGCGGTTCCGGAGCGGAGGCCCTCACTGAGATCCGCAGCAAGAAACCGGATCTCGTATTCCTCGACGTGCAGATGCCGGAGTGCGACGGCTTCGATGTAATCGAATTGCTGGGCAGCGACTTGCCGGTAGCCGTGGTCTTCGTGACCGCTTACGACCAATATGCCTTGCGTGCCTTTGAGGCTGGTGCGCTGGACTATCTCCTGAAGCCCTTCGACAACGCACGTTTCGAGCGCGCCCTCACGCGCGCCAAGGAACGAATTGCACATGCTAACCCTGCTGCGAAGAAGCTCGAGCGTTTCGCCATCAAAGGCACCGGACAAGTCTCATTCGTCAATGTTGCCGAAATCGACTGGATCGAGGCCGCGGACTATTACGCATGCCTTCACGTAGGTGCAAAGTCTCACCTGTTGCGGCGTAGTATGGCGGAGCTGGAAGAGGATCTCGACCCGACTCGTTTCTGCCGCATTCACCGTTCTGCGATTGTGAATCTGGAACGCGTTCGGACATTGGAATTGCGCGAAGACGGCGAACACGATGTACTACTCCGTGACGAAACACGGCTGAGGATGAGCCGGCGTTACCGCAAGGAACTGCAAGCGCGAACGGCGTTTCCCAGAAATAAGGCGCCATAGCCCTCGCCAGCAATGCGAAGCACCGAGGTAACTGGCGCAACAGGCTCGGCCGCGTTACACTCCGCCATCATGGCAGAACGTTTCATCTGCAACGTTTGCGAGTTAACCGAAGAGAAGTGCGAGTGTGACCGTTATTGCGGCATGTGTATGGGCGCGCATCAAGTCCGGCTGTGCCAGGACGGCCAATATTACTGCCTGGAGTGCCGCGAAGCCTGCGACTTGCAGGCACAGAACTAACGACTAAATCACCACTGCTTCCTTGTATTCCCCAAATACTTTCCGCATGGCGTCAGAAATCTCGCCGACAGTAGCGTAGTTCTCTACGGCATTAACAATCGCGGGCATCAAGTTCTCGCCAGTGCGCGCGGTATCTTCTACTCGCGTCAACGCATCGCGCCATACACCGGCATCACGCTTCGATCGCAGCGCGCGTAGGCGTTCCACCTGCTTGCGTTCCAACGCCTCATCAATGCGCTGGATGGGAACCGGAGTCTCTTCTTCCAACCGGAAACGGTTCACTCCCACCACAACCTGCTCCAGGCGTTCCACCCTTTGCTGGAACTCGTACGAAGCGTTTTGGATTTCCTGTTGCACATAGCCGCGCTCGATCGCCTTCAGCATTCCGCCGAGCGCGTCGATTTTGCCCAGATACGCCTGCGCTCGCTCTTCAATGTCATCTGTCATCGACTCGACGAAGTACGATCCGGCAATGGGGTCGGCGGTCTGTGCCGCTCCGGATTCGTACGCGATGATCTGCTGAGTCCGCAGGGCAATCCGCGCCGATTGCTCCGTAGGTAGCGCCAGCGCTTCGTCGAAGGAATTCGTATGCAGCGACTGTGTCCCCCCGAGCACCGCCGAAAGCGCCTGCAACGCCGTACGCACAATATTGTTTTCTGGCTGTTGCGCCGTGAGCGACGAGCCGGCCGTCTGTGTGTGGAAGCGCAGCATCCACGATTTCGGACTCTTGGCCGCAAACTTGTCGCGCATGATGCGCGCCCACATCCGCCGCGCAGCTCGAAACTTGGCAATCTCTTCGAAGAAGTTGCTGAACGATGCGAAGAAGAACGACAGTCTGGGCGCGAACGTATCGACGTCGAGCCCCGTGTCGATCGCCGCCTGCACGTAGGTCATGCCATCAGCCAGCGTGAACGCCACTTCCTGCACGGCGGTGCATCCGGCTTCGCGCATGTGATAGCCGGAAATCGAAATCGTGTTCCAATCGGGAACTTCCCGGTTCGTATAGGCAAAAATGTCCGTCACAATCCGCATCGCCGCTTTTGGCGGGTAAATGTAGGTCCCGCGCGCGATGTATTCCTTGAGGACGTCGTTTTGCACCGTGCCGGACAGCTTGCGAACCTCTGCCCCAGTGCGTTTCGCGACCACAATGTAGAGCGCGAGCAGGATCGACGCGGTCGCGTTGATGGTCATCGACGTGGAAATTTTTTCCAGATCGATGCCATCGAACAGGCGTTGCATGTCTTCAATGGAATCGATGGCAACGCCTACCTTCCCCACTTCCCCCATTGCCAGGGGACTATCGGAATCGAGGCCAATCTGCGTCGGAAGATCGAACGCAACGGAAAGGCCCGTGGTCCCGGCCTGTAGCAGGTACTTGTAGCGCCGATTCGACTCCTCCGCATCACCCATGCCGGCGTACTGCCGCATGGTCCAGAGGCGTCCGCGGTACATGGTCGGGTGAACGCCTCGGGTAAAGGGATACTGCCCGGGATATCCAAGTTGCTGATCGTATTGCCAGTCCTGCAGATCCGCAGGTGTGTAAAGCGGGTGAACTTCGATGTTGGAACTCGTCTTAACGGCTTCTTGCTTCGCAGAAGCTTTGGCGGCTTCCGGCACAGCGGTTTTCACAGGATCAGCCACGGTGGGACCTCGATCAGGTTCGGCGTCCGGCGCGCATGAAGTTGCTCAGGGCGAAGTATCCGAAGAGCAAAGCGAATCCTGCAACAAGGATCACGCGTCCCGGCCCAACTTTCCCTGCCGCATAACTGCGGTACTCGCGTAAACAGGCGAGTGCGCCAAGAGTTGCAAACGCCAGAAAGAATACACCTGTAACCTGATGCCAGAGAGCCGAAAGAACGTGCGCGAGCGAGTGAAAGATGGAACTCGCGCCCCGGTAGGTGGCCCGGAGCCAGCGATTGCTATTCGCCTTCTCGCCAGCCATGCGTCCGACAACACGGGCAACGGCGGCACTTTTGCGGACTCCAGACGTTTCCGGCACAACTTGTGATTGTAACAAGCCTGCAGGAACTAAACCGGAGTCGAATCCGGCGCATCCAACGAATTGGGTACGCAGTTTCGCCGGGCAACCACCTGGCGGCCCACACCCCAGGGGGCGAAGTGAATCCGAAACTCAAGCACCTGATGAAGGAACTCGGCGAGGCGATCAACGATTCCCTCTCTGAATCGGAGGAAATTGCCGAGGTAATCTCCAAGATTAAAGCAGGCGGTTATGACGTTTTCCTGGTGCTCGAAGCCACGATCGGCTTTAACAAGCAAGAACAGGAAGAGGAAGCGACCGAGAGCGCAGGACGCCATTCGAGCCATACTGATTTCAAAGTCACCAGCCAGGACATGAAGTTCCTGAAGTCGTTGCGGATCACGCTGGATGATGCTGCCTGAGTGCTGCTCTTGGCGCGGCAAGTGTCGACAACTGTTTTCCTTGTGCTAACATCATGCGGCTTAAGGTAGTTGTCTGAAGTTGGCTGTGGACAATCCGGCCCTGGTGGCGGGCTGACAACTGAACCGGTTCTTCTTTTCGGTTTATGTAGCAAAGTTTTTCAAATCGGTATTCCGGAAAAGGCATGAAGGACACGTTAGGAGTCTTGCTGGCCGGAGGAGCGGGGGAAAGGTTGTACCCCCTTACTCGTGATCGCGCCAAACCGGCAGTCACGTTCGGCGGAATCTATCGCATCATCGACATCACGCTTTCCAATTGCATTAATTCCGATCTTCGCCGCGTTTACATCCTTACCCAGTACAAAGCTCTCTCGCTCAATCGTCACATTCGCGAAGGCTGGAACATAGTGGCTCGCGAGTTGGGCGAGTTCGTCGAGATTCTGCCGCCCATGAAGCGCGTCAGCGAAAACTGGTACATGGGAACCGCGGATGCCGTCTACCAGAACATCTACTCGATCGGAGCAGAGCAGCCGAAGCACGTCCTGATTCTCTCGGGCGATCACATCTACAAAATGAACTACGGGCTGATGCTCGATCAGCACCGAGCCTCGGGCGCCGACGTCACTCTGGCGACTATTCTGATCGAGCCCGAAGAGTCGTTCCGTTTCGGAGTCGTCGAAATCGATCGCGGCGGCCGCGTTACTGGGTTCGAGGAGAAGCCGAAGGTCACTGAGCTGCGCTCACCCTACAACCCGCGCATGGTCTCGGGCTCGATGGGCATTTACCTCTTCAACACCGACGTGCTCATCCCCGTGCTGCTCAAAGATGCAGAGGATCCAAACTCCAGCCACGATTTTGGGCACGACATCCTGCCTAAGATGGTGGACGACTACAAGATCTATTCCTTCAATTTCATCGACGAAAACAAGAAGGAAGCGCTTTACTGGCGTGACGTTGGAACCCTCGAAGCCTATTACGAAGCGAATATGGACCTGGTTGCGGTCTCCCCGGTGTTCAATCTCTATGACAAGCATTGGCCGCTGCGTACTCATCAGCGCCAGTATCCTCCGGCAAAGTTTGTATTTTCCGAGCCGGGTCGCACTGGCAGCGGCGTCGATTCGATCGTCTCCGCCGGATCGATTGTCTCTGGTTCCATGGTGCGCAGCAGCGTTCTGTCGCCCGACGTGCGCGTGAACTCCTACGCCGATGTCGACTCCAGCATCGTCTTCAGCCACGTGAATATCGGACGCTACTGCCGTATCCGCCGTGCCATCATCGATCGCGATGTCCACATACCCGAGGGGACAGTAATTGGCTATGACACTGAGGTCGACAAGCAGCGGTACTTCGTCACCGAAACCGGCATCACCGTAGTGACCCGCGACTACTCGCTGTTTGAGAGTCCAGTCGCGGTGGACTATTTCAGTCCCGAATAGGGGCAGCGCATGCCCCTCGTTCAGCTACATGTCACACCCCACACCATCGAGGTGCTGGTGGTGCTCACCGGCGCAACGCTGATCCGCTCCATCTTCGGATTTGGGGAAGCTCTCGTCGCCGTTCCTTTGCTCGCTCTCATCATGCCCATTGAGACCGCAGCGCCTCTGGCGACTTTGGTCTCAATCACTGTGGCGGCTCTCGTGCTTGTGCAGGACTGGTCCGAAGTTCACGTGCGCAGCGCCGTGTGGCTGGTCCTTTCGACTCTGCTCGGTATCCCTCTGGGGCTGCTGCTTCTGACGAAGGTAGCGGAACCGATCGTGAAGGCGGTCCTCGGCTCGATTATCGTGGCGTTCTCCTTGTACTCGCTATTGAGCAAAAGATCTCGCACACTCGCAAATGACCGGCTGGCATGGCTATTCGGATTCAGCGCCGGAGTCCTGGGAGGAGCCTACAGCATGAATGGTCCACCGCTCGCGATCTACGGTTCGCTACGCGGTTGGTCGCCGCAAAAGTTCCGCGCCACGCTACAGGGATACTTTCTTCCAGCGAGCCTGCTCGTGATGGTCGGCTATTGGTTGGCAGGCCTTTGGACTTCGACCGTCACTCGCTATTACTTGATATCCCTACCGGCTGTAATCGTGGCGGCGATTGCGGGAGGGGTCGTCAACCGGCGCGTGCACCCGCAGCGATTCCAGTTCCTCATCTACCTGGTTCTCGCTGTTGTCGGCCTGGTTTTGCTGGTGCAGTCTGTTCACTGGGCGCGATGAACTGCATCGATGCTTACTGATCCCCGGGGGGGACCCCCTCCCCCCTTGTCCCGCATTCTAAAGTACTTACGGGCATGGGATAAGACTTGTCCCGGCAAACAAAGGAGTTAGTCCCATCGTCCCGCATAACAAAGGAGTTAACTCAGTTGCTAGTTGTCAGTTGTCAGAAAAAGCAAAGTCAAAGACGGTCCGAACTCACTGCTACCTCTATTGTGACAAATTCGAGGGGACCTACTAGACACTTTCGGGAGATTTATTTCTATCGTGGAATGATGTAGTTGGCGGGAAAACGCGGCTAAGAGGCTCTTGACAACATCTGCGTGGGGCCGTGGCGAATGAACAACCTCTCTGACATTGGAGTTGGCGATCCCACACTTCGCCAACAGCAGCGAAAGGATGGGTGCGACTGGGACATAAGAACCTTTGATTATATCGGGTGATCGGATTGTCAGAACATCGGGCCAACCAAAAGCGCCTGGTCGGCGCAGACGACGGAGCGTCCCACGATGTATCGTGGTGTTTATGGACATCGAAAAGAATGCGGTGCTGCTGGTCATCGACGTACAAAAAGGAATGGACGATCCGCGATTGGGTCAGCGGAACAATCCCGGCGCGGAGAAGAATATCGAGCGCCTGCTGCAAGCTTGGCGCGCGAGCGGTCGGCCCATCATCCACGTGCGGCACGATTCGACCAGCGCCAACTCACCGTTTCGGCCAGGCCAGCCCGGGAACGAGGTCAAACCGGAAGCGCAACCACTCCCCGGCGAAGCGGTGGTTCGGAAGTGCGTGAGCAGCGCTTTCATCGGTACAGACCTGGAACAGAGATTACGCGCGGCGCAGCAGAAGACCCTCGTAGTCGTGGGAATGATGGCGGAATACTGCGTCAACACTACGGCGCGCATGGCAGAAAACCTGGGATTCGATGTCCTCGTGGTAGCCGATGCAACCGCCGCCTGGGAGCACAAGAACTTCGATGGCAGTCGCCTGGGCGCCGACGAGGTCTATCGCGCCGTAATGGCGACGCTGCACGATGAGTTCGGACAAGTCGTTACGACAGACGCAGTGCTGGCAGCGACCCAGAGCACTGTCGCCGTCGCTCCGTAGCGCATCGCCATCAATATTCCGCGAAGGCGTCGTCGGGATAGCAGTACAGCCAGCGTTCGCCCGGTTCGGCCCGACGCGATGACCGGATGCTTCGTCGCGTGCGGCGATAGGGTGGGCCACCCGCTATTACCACTCCGTATCTCACCCTGAGATAGGGAGTGATAAGGCGATTTCACGCCACTAATCATTATCAGGTGAGTCGTGACATCAGAGTAAGCTCGATAGGGTGCGAATCTGAACCGAGTCAGCGGTCCCTTCAGCAGTTGCAAGGAACGTCAGCAACGTTAGCTCCGCTCCGAGTTCTGCTGCGGCGTATGTCTTGTGATGTCCATCGATCAGAAACGATGGGAAACACCAATGTTCAGTGACCGGAGGCTTGGGTTGGACATTAAGAATCGCAGGGGATTTCGTATCGAGGAAGCCAATGCCGACTGCTGTTGGCAGTCCACCGTCGCGTAGCGTTTCTTTGTATTCCTCTAACACCTCTCGTTTTAACCAACCATGTGGGAACATCGGCACAACAAATTCAAACAATTGTGTCTTGCCGTCGATAGATTGTGATCCGGTGCGGTAGTACTCCGTGCGGGGATCGTACGGCAAACCCCAGAACGGTTCAACGCCCCAAAGGTCGACCTGTTCGTGACAGAAGTAGTCCTCAATGCTAGCGGGGAGTACAAGTTTCGGAACAACACGACAGAGCATTGCGATGTAATCTCCGGCTGGGAGATTCCTGGCAATGCTTTGGATCATCGTTTCGTCCAACGTGGTCAGCCCATTGTTGAGACTGTCAGCTACCTCGTCGAGCGAGATGCTTGCATTTGCGCCGCTTTTCCGCTCAAACCAGAACTGGCACGTATTGCAGGTGATGCCAAACTCATAGGCTCTCTTGTCATCTAGACGCAGATAACGAATTGCAATCGCACCTGACTGCTCCGTCTCGAATTGAAGCCGAGAGTCGGTGGAGTTCGTGGACACCTTCCGTTTTTCAATCAGTATGCTCATGTGTAACGTTTTAGCAGGTACTGCCAGCCACTTATCAGGATAACTGTTGCGAACGGACGTTATCACTCTGTATCTCAGCTTGAGATTGTGAGTGGTATAGGGATTAATGAGATGGTCCGCCGCCTAGATCAACGGCCGAGGTGGGATGATCTAGGAAACCCAACAATGGAGGATCATCGCATGGAAGTCGCGCTCATCGCTTCGATCGGTATTGATCTCGGCAAAACAACCTTTCATGTTGTTGCTCTCGATTGCCACGCCAAAGTGATTCTGCACAAGAAGTTCTCGCGTACGCAACTGCTGGCCTATACAGCGAATCTGCCGTGGTCAATCATCGGCATGGAAGCTTGCTCGGGTGCGCATTTCTTCGCGGCCAAGCTGCGCGATCAAGGACATGAGGTGAAGCTCATCCCGGGACAGTTCGTGAAGCCGTTCGTAAAGAGCAACAAAAACGACTTCAATGATGCGGAAGCGATTGCCGAAGCGGTAACACGTCAGAACATGCGTTTTGTTCCCATTAAGACGGACGATCAGCTCGATCTACAGGCGCTGCACCGGGTGCGCGACCGTCTCGTACATCGGCGCACGGCGCTCATCAACCAGATTCGCGGATTCCTACTGGAGCGCGGCATTGCTTTCCGTAAAGGTCCAGCGAACCTGCGCAAACAAATGCCGACAATCCTCGAGGATGCCGAACAGAACATCACGCCACGTCTGCGAAGGCTGCTAGCAAATATCTGGCAGGAATGGAAGCAACTCGAAGGCGACATCACCAATATCAGTGAGGAGATCGAACACATCTCTGAAGAAGATCAGGGGTGCCGGCGCTTGCGCCAGATCCCCGGCGTCGGTCCACTGGTTTCTACTGCGATGGTAGCTGCCATCGGCAACGGAGCGGCTTTCCGCAAGGGACGCGACTTCGCTGCCTGGCTCGGCCTGGTGCCTCGCCAGCATTCCACCGGCGGTAAATCCAGGCTGTTCGGCATCAGCAAGCGCGGCAACACTTATTTGCGACGCATGTTCATCCACGGAGCGCGCGCGGTGCTGCTTCGGGTGAAGTACGATACCGGCGGCTTGGGTCAGTGGGTGCATCAGCTTGAAGCACGCACCGCACGCAACAAAGTGATCGTGGCTATCGCCAACAAACTGGCGCGCATTGCCTGGGCGGTGTTGTTCAACCAACAGGATTACCGGGCCACAGTGACTGCTGCGGCTGCAGCCTAGAACTGAAGAGTTAGAGTTTTAGATCGCTCTCACCGAGTCTGCTGAGGAGAGAAAAACAGGACGAACGAACAGTCAAACGGCGTGCTGGAAACCCTGCGTCGGGAAAAGGTTGAGATAACCGTCGGATTTATCAGGACCACACGCGCGGATCATCATCGTGGCCCGGAGACAAAACTCCACTAAGAGGCCGGATACATTTACCCAGACTGTACTTCGCTCTGAACAAATCTCCCTTGCAGTCAGGCGGCGGACCATACATTCCCGACATCTATCCGCAAGAAGAAAGATTTCACTGCGTTGCCCGAAGCTGCTGCACAATGAATGTCCTCGTTTCGTCTATGTCCGTCGATGGCCCTGCGCGTGATTTTGCAGATAATCATGCAGCAACATCGTGACTCTTTGGGTCATTGGTTAGCCATAAGGGCTTTCGCTTCTGCGTCCAGTAGGCGTTTTCTTTCCTCTTCTGTCAGTTTCTGCGGCTCCAGAGTGACAGCGACCTTCTTTAGAGTTCCAGTGAATTGATATGGCATCTTCTCAACGTAACTTTCGACAACGGGAGTTCCGGTATCTTCTCCGACATCAAACGTCTCATCCAGTGAAAATCGCGCAGGCAAGGTCTGTGGTATCTGAACCTCCGCCACCTGCTTTTCATCCACAAATAGCACTGCCGTGGCAGCCTTTCCAACGCCGCCACCAGCGTACTTGAAGGCAACACGCACTACGTGATTGCCGGGTGAGAGCGGCTGATCAGAGGCAGCGAGAAATTTGTGTTGTGGTTGGTTCGACAGCGCGTATGCAAAGCGCGGTTTTCCATCGTCTAACCACAGCGCCCATCCACCGAAGCGTCCTCCGATGGTCGCAAGAATACCGCTCGCACCGCCCTGCGGTATCTTGACTTCCGCCGCCGCGGTCCACGACTTGTTCTTGAAGTCTGGTGCTGAACCCTCTGGGATGCGCACCATGCCCGGATAGTAGACAAATTCGGTCCGTCCACGACTCAAACTCGGACGAATGGAGGCGTCGAATCGCGGCGTGAAAGACGAGTCGAGCGGATAGACATTGTATTTCTTGGCCTCAACCTCGAACACCGCCTGCAGTTCCTTTAGCTTGTCAGGATTCGTTTGGGCGAGATCGTGGGCTTGGCTGAAATCCTCGTTGATGTTGTACAGCTCCCACTTGAAATCATCGGGATTGACCTCGGCGCTTGTCATCCAAGGCAGACGCAATGGAGTTGTACTCGCCATCCACCCGTCCTTGTAAATCGCCCGGTTTCCAACAAGCTCGAAATATTGAATTGGGTGACGGGTGGGAGCGTTGGGCTGATCGAAAGTATAAACGAGGCTTACACCCTCGATAGGTTTCTGCTTAACGCCATCCATAATATCCGGCGGAGTAATCCCGATCGCCTCGTAGATTGTAGGCACGATGTCGATGACGTGGCTGAACTGTGATCGTAGGCCGCCCGTGTCTTTTATTCTTGCAGGCCATGAAATCACCAACCCGTTACGCGTTCCTCCAAAGTGCGATGCGACCTGCTTGGTCCATTGCATCGGTGAGTCCATACCCCATGCCCAGCCGACTGGGTAATGGTTGTACGCCAGCGGTCCACCGAGCTTGTCTATCATGCTCATGAGGAAGGGCAGGCTTTCCGTAATACCTTGATTGACTGTAACCTCATCGGTAGTGCCTTGTAAGGAGCCCTCAGGACTCGCTCCGTTGTCCCCCATGAGGAAAATGATGAGCGTGTTGTCCCGTTGGCCCGACTGCTCAACTTCATCCAGTATGCGACCGATCTGATTGTCGGCGTATGAGAGTGCGCCCGCGTAGACCTCCATCATGCGCGCATACAGACGCTTCCGATCCGGCTCAAGCGAATCCCAGGCCGGAATGGAATCGGGTCGCTTAGTAAGCTCGGTATTTGCCGGCACGACGCCCAGCTTCTTTTGACGTGCAAGCGTTTCTTCTCTTACTTTGTCCCAGCCTTGATCGAACTGTCCTTTATATTTTTCAATCCATTCCCTGGGAGCATGATGGGGAGCATGTGCCGATCCTGTCACGTAGTAAACAAACCATGGCTTGTTTGGAGCCAAGGCATGTTGCAGCCGGATACGCTTGATCGCTTGGTCAGCAAGGTCATGATCGAGAATGTAGTCGGGTTTTCCGAAATAGGGTTCGATCGGTGTTGTGTTCTCAAATAGGGCGGGATGCCACTGATCGCTGTCGCCGCCGATGAAGCCATAAAAATATTCAAATCCCAGTCCTATCGGCCAAAGATCAAATGGCCCATCCTGACTCGACATCCAGTCCGGCACGTTATGCATTTTGCCGAACCAGAATGTGTTATAGCCGTTTTCCTTTAGCACTTCGCCAACTGAACCAGCACTCTTCGGAACAAGCGAGTCGTAACCGGGATACCCGGTCGCCATCTCCGTAATTACGCCACTCGCGACGCTGTGATGATTGCGTCCAGTGATAAGGGCCGCACGTGTGGGCGAGCACAGTGCGGTTGTATGGAACATGTTGTAGCGCAGCCCACTATCAGCCAACCGTTGAAAGTTTGGCGTCTGAATTGGTCCACCAAACGTACTACTTGCCCCGAAGCCAACATCGTCTGTCATGATCAACAGAATGTTCGGGGCACCCTTCGGGGGCTCGACACCCTTGGGAAAATCTGGCGTGGAGTCCTTCGCGGTGCGACCGATCTTTCCTTGAAAAGGAGGCGCAGGCTTCGGCAGAACTTCCTGGCTTAGCAGCGAGGGCGCGATTACTAAGGCTACAAGCACGACCGAGCAGAACAACGAAACATTATCGTGAGATTTTGTGCGCCGTTTTCCTTTGAGAGCTGACTGCGGTCGAAGGCCAGAACACCAAGAGAAGGGCCCATGTGTGTTGCTCATGGCGACTCCTTTTGTGACTCAGGTGCGAACGGAATCGTCGAGGTTGGCCGCTGATTCACCACGCGAGCACGAAATGCCTATGGATGGCGATCTCTTAACTTGAAGTCCGCAACTATTAGTTGTTCTAGTTGGCAGCAGTCTTTGCGTTAAGTACGCTCCGTTTTTTCCAAGGGTGACGCTACTAAGCTTGACTGCCTTCAGATACCAACCACACGGAGATGCCGGTGAACCTGAGAATTGTTGTCCGATCGCTCACTCTGCTTGCTATCGCAATCATGGTCACGAACGGGAGCAGCACCGCACAAGAGCAAGCAAAAAGCCATAGATTCGGTACTGACACCGAATGCTGGTCATGCGATTTTCCAAGACAGTCCGAATAGCGATGCGTCACGACGAGATAACTGTCGCGCACGGAGATTATCACTCACAATCCGGTTGCGAGTAATGACCGGATTTCGCGTGGCTTCCGTCTCGCTCCGAGCGGCGCGCGCAAACGGCATGGACTGCCCCACTCAAGCCAAAAGAAGGCTTCAATGGCCACCGCCGGCTGTGTCGTTTCGTCACTTCTTCGTCAGGTGGATTAGCGTCGGCGAGGGAGTCCCCTTGCCGAGCTCTCGGACCCAGGTGGTTCACGGAATGATTCCACAGAAATGCGCTCGTAACACACTTCCAGCACGGTCAGGTATTCTGTACCGCCCGGCGCTTGGAGAACTACGCTGTCGCCCGCTGCCGACTTCATCAACGCGCGCGCTAGAGGTGACATCCAACTGATGTGGTTGCGGTTGAGATCGACTTCGTCGACGCCCACGATACTCACCACTCGCTCGGCTCCCGCGGCATTGGCGTAGCGCACGGTCGCTCCGAAGAATGCCTTCCTCTGCTGCTGCGCCGCTCTCGAGCCTTCCGGGTCGACTACTTCCGCGGCTTCGATTCGCTGCGTAAGAAAGCGAATCCGCCCATCAATCTGCCGCAGTCGCCGCTTGCCGTACTGATAGTCGGCGTTTTCACTGCGATCGCCGTTGCTGGCAGCCCACGCCACCACCTCCACAACGGCCGGGCGTTCCCTGGTGAGCAGAAACTGGTGCTCATCTTTGAGGCGCTGCAGACCGCTCGGCGTTATGTAGTTCTTGCCGCGCGTCGCGGGCTCGTCCGCTTGTGGTTTTCTCGTAAACCCTTTTCGCATCTCGTGGTTGTTCCCAGTGGGTACCGAATTCAAGGCGGATGCACCCCGATAGAAAACACTGGAGGTCATCGGCTTTCACCGAAGTCAATCTGCGGCCCTAACCGATCTTTTCACATCTTTCAGTCTCTAGCGATCTATCCATCATTTCGGACAGGTATGACCAGAATTCGCATGGCTTCTGTTTCGTCGCGAGCGGCGCGGTATTTTCGCATATCCTGGCGCAAACGACATAGACTGCCTCGCTCAAGCCAACTGAAGGCTTGAATGCGTCACCCTCAAATACATAGATGGATTCGCTGCGCTCACCATGACTTCTGACCGGGGGAAGCTTCCGATCTGGCCCTACCAAAAGAAGGAAAGGACCGGGCGCCCGTTGTCACAGGCCGGCGTGACTTTTCCGCCCTGATTCCGGGGCATCTCTGCTATACAATCGGCTGGCCTTTATATTCCAAGAACTTCCGTGCGCAGGCTTGCGTATGTCCTAACTTGGCAAGCGTAGCGCTGGAACGGCAATTCGGCATTAGCCCAAGGGAGCCTCGGGTGGACGACGCCCAAGTGGTAGCAGCACTGGTCCGCCGGTGTGTCGCGGGAGACGCGACTGCCTGGGAGGACATTGTTCGCCGCCTGAATCGTCGTATCTACAATATCTGCTATCGGTTTACGGGCTCCGGCGACGACGCCCAGGATCTTACCCAGGAAGTTTTTATCAAGGTCTACCGGACTCTTGGCAGCTTCGACGTCGACAAAGGGTCCTTCATGACGTGGGTCACGACCGTCACCCGCAACCTCCTCGTCGATCATTTCCGTAAGACAAAACAGGACCGGGTCACTGATTCGCTGGACAATTCAGGCTCCGAAGACGAGGATATGCTGCCATTAAGCGAACAAATAGCGGATAGCGGTCCTGCACCCGATGTGCGGGTGCATCGGCGCGAAACCCAGGAGATGGTGCAACGGGCCCTCCAGAAGCTCTCTCCAGAGCTTAGAGAAGCAGTGATTCTAAGGGACTTACAGGATATGGACTATAAAGACATCGCCCTCGCGCTGAAGGTTCCTGAGGGCACCGTAAAGTCGCGCATTAACCGCGGTCGTGTGGAACTTGCACGACTACTTTCACGTACCTATAGGCAGGTGATGTGATGCAAGGCGAGTTCCAAAACGGGTTCAAGTGCGCAGATTTTGACGCACTGCTGACAGAGGCCATCGACGGCGCTCTGACGGGAACGCAGATGATGCGTTTCGAAGCCCATCGCGAGTCTTGTGCCCAGTGCAGTGTGCTCTTCGCCGAAGCCAAGGCGGGACACGATTGGCTGGAAACATTGCCCGACATGGAGCCTCCCGTCAACCTCGTCAAACTGATCCTGGCGGCAACGCAGGAAACAGTTCGCGCGGAAACCGACGCGCGTCATGCTCGCCAAAGCTGGCCGGAGCGAATGCGCGAATTACTTGCGCTCAAAGTGCGCCCGGTATTTGCCTCCGTCGCGCAACCACGCTTTGCAATGTCATTTGGCATGGCATTCTTTTCCGTGACCCTGATGTTAAACGTCACCGGATTTAGACTCACCAATTTGCGGCATGTAGACCTTCGGCCATCGAGCGTGGTCCGCAGCTATTACGAAACCACAGGAAGATTAGTGAAGTATTACCAGAATATTCGCTTTGTATACGAGATCGAAACCAGGGTCCGCGAACTGAAACGCGCTGCTACTCCGGAGGAGAAACCTTCCGGCTCCGATAAACAACAAGAGCGCAAAGAGCAGAATCGAGGCAACGATCGCGAAAAAAATTATCAGAACTACAGCCGTGAGGACTCTACACCGTACCTGGCCCAGATGAGCAACGGAGTACAGGACGAATTCATCGCTGTGAGGAGATGCTCATGAACTGCACAGTACATCCCGAGAGTGCAGCAATTTCTTATTGCCGAACTTGCGGCAAGCCCATGTGCGAAACCTGCCGGCGCAACGTACGTGGAACCTACTATTGCGAAGAATGCATTGCCAACCGCTTGCAGGATGCAATGCCGCCGGCCGGTGCGCCCGCGCCGATTCCTCCCATGACGCCGAGTAGCCACGCGCCTAGTCCGGGTCTCGCGGCCGTCCTTGGATTTATCCCCGGTGTTGGTGCGATGTACAACGGGCAGTTCGCCAAGGCGCTGATTCACGTGCTGGTCTTCGTGAGCATCATCTGGATCACCGCGAACGGTTCCGGATTCTTTGGGATTTTTATCCCGTTCTTCGTCTTCTACATGGTGTTCGACGCCTACAAAACGGCGCGCGCACGTGAACTGGGATTGCCCCTGCCCGATCCATTTGGATTGGAAGGTTTGTTCGGCGGCGGCGCCCCTCCCCATCCCCCGATGCCGCCTATGCCTCCGGTCGCTCCGCCTCCAGCAGGCGTGCCCGGCACGGGAGAATCTGGTAATCCCAATGTCGCGGGATTTGTGCCAGGAAGTCCTGCGGCCTCGGGCCAGACTGCCGAGCAGTATTGGCAGAACTATCCCCAGAATCTTGGGAATCAGATTCGCGGCGATGTTTATGCAGACATGCAGCAACGCGACATAGCTGCGCGGCGGAGCAATGCGGCCCCCATTGGCGCGGTGATCCTGATCGCGCTTGGCGCTCTGTTCCTGCTCGACAACATCGGCCTCTGGCACTTCAATTTCGATCGCTTCTGGCCTTTGATTCTGATTGCGATTGGTATCTGGCTGCTGATCCGTCGTTTGGGACTGCTTGAGTCACACGGAAAGGAACAGCGGTAAGGAGGGCTCCATGCAAAACTATGTTTCCAATCGCTATTGTCAGTGCGCGAGATGCCGGCTGAATGGCGTGATGGGCCCGGTGATCTTGATTACCCTCGGCGTGCTTATTCTTCTGAGTCAAACCGGGATGGCCGAGTTCAATCGTACCTGGCCGGTGATTCTCATCGTAATCGGCGCAATCAAGATCTTGCAGTCGAGCGCGTCTACCGACGGTCACATCACGCAAGCGTTGCCTGGCCCACCGCTGCCTCCTGCGAGTGGCTCTGCTCCGCAAGGCCCGAAGGACAATTCAGGGCAGGTGCAAAATGTCTGACGAAATGTACGTACGGCGCAGATCCCTGGGCGGTCCAGTCATCCTCATCCTCATCGGCATAATCATTCTGCTGGTGAAAACGCGGGCGCTGAGTGGAGCGGTGGTGGCGCACTGGTTCGCGCACTACTGGCCCGTGCTGCTCATCGCGATCGGAATCATCAAGCTGGTTGAGTACTACATCGAAAAAGAACGCGGCGGCGCGGCGCGCGGCATCGGCGCCGGCATGATAGTCCTTGTTGTGCTCTTGATTGTCTTCGGACTGATGGCCTCTTCGGCCGAGCGCGTGAACTGGTCTGCTCTCGGTGGCGAGCTGAATTTACCCGACGATGGCGACTTCATGTCCGGCATGTTCGGCAGCACCTACTCCTACAATCAGACCGTACAACAGGCTTTTCCCAAAGATGCTTCCTTGCGCATCGTGTCGGATCGCGGCGACATCACGATCACCAGTTGGGACGAGCCGACCATCAAGGTTGAAGTCAATAAGAAAGTCCGCGCGAAAGATCAGAACGAAGCCAATAAGATCGATGAAAGCACGCGCCCTACCATTAACGTAGAAGGAAATCTTCTGACCTTGAACGCTAACACGTCGGGTGGAGGATCTGGCGCTGCCGAATCTGATCTGAACGTTTTCGTTCCAGCTAATGGCGCCGTTGATGTTTCTACTCGGCGCGGCGGCATCACCGTCCAGAGCCGTACGGGTGACGTTCACCTCTCAACGTCTCATGGGGATATCACCGCATCCGAGATCAAAGGCAGCGTAAGTGCCGACCTGCGCAGCGGCTCGATAACCATCGAAAAAATTACCGGCAGTGTGCAGGTGAACGGAGAAGTGAACGACACGACGATCTCCGATGTGACCGGCGCGGTGCGGCTCACTGGCGAATACTTTGGCGAGATGAACCTCGCAAAAATCGACGGTGGCGTCATCTTCCATACGTCGCGTACCGACCTTGAACTTGCCAAGCTCGATGGCGATCTGGCGATTGAATCCGGCGATCTGCATGCTAAAGATGTTGCCGGTCCATTTCGCTTGGTTACGAAGTCCAAGGACATTCACCTTGATGGCGTCACCGGTGACATCAAGCTGGAAAATGAAAATGGGCTGGTCGAAATACACGCGGATAAGCTGCCACTCGGCACCATGAGCATCGCCAATAGTAATGGCGACGTGAAGCTCGCTGTTCCATCCAAGGCGCAATTCGAATTCGAGGCGCGCGCACAGAACGGCGAGATTAGTACCGATTTCGACGGCATCAAGGTTCAAACAAATGGCGACAATAGCCAGGCGAGCGGCGCAAATGGGAGCGGCGGTTCCAAAGTACATGTTTCCAACGAACACGGAAATGTTGACATTCGCAAAGCGACTTAGATTCTGCTCAAATTCATTTTCCCCAAAAACCCCCGCTTTGGCGGGGTTTTTCTTTTTTGGGAATTCGCCCAATAATTGTTGCGTTTGTCAACTGTGAATAACTTGTGTAAAAGCCGGTCGCAAGAATTTTTCAAATTCGATGAAGCTAAGTTTTTCTGCTACCTGCGAAGACAATTGGGGGTAAGATTTGGAAATTATTACCGTGGTCGTTGGCTATTAAAGTAACGTTCACAAACGGCTGTTAGGCTAGAACAAGCTCGCCATTCTAAAATTTTTAAAGGTTACTCCCGCGGCCTTTGGTAAGGATTCATATGAAGAGTCCCCGCATTCTTTCGGTGGATTTCGATCCGGCGGTTTTAAGTAGTCGAAATGCCATTCTGGAACGCGCCGGTTACACGGTCATCTCTGCCCGCAAAACGCAGGAGTTTCGGGAGCTAATGCAGTGTGAGCGATTCGACCTGGCGCTTCTCGGCACATCGATCTCGATGGCAGAGAAGAAGCTGATTTGCGCGGAAGTAAAGAAAAAGAGTCCGCAAGTCTGGATCGTCGCTTGCTGCCGGGGCACTGAAGTGATCGAGGCTCTGCGCGAAAAAGACCTCGTCGACGCGGTCGTCGACCCTTTCGACGGCGGACCTAATGCTCTCATCCAGGCGGTCAACATCCTGCTGCTTTTCCAGCAGTATTGCGATGAAATTAAAACGGTACGAAAGCCGGTCGGATCAGTTCCGTCGCAGTGGAAGAGGACGCAAGCCTCTTGATATCCCCACAGATCTGCCCAGGTAGGGCATGCGCTGCACCGTGCAAATAAAAAGACCCGCTCGCAAGCGGGTCTTTTCGTCACGTGCTTCCAGTTTTAGTCTTCGAAGCTTCGCGCCCCCGTGAAACCATTCTTCACTTGCTTCCACATCCACTTGATAGCGCGAGCGTCGTTGTAGCAATACGCGAGATTGTGATTCAACGTTGAGAAGCAGTGCTTCTGGCAGGTCTTCTTCATCTCTCCCAACTGCTCCTGCTCGAACTTTGTTTGATCGATATTCCCCCAATCGAAGTTCGAGGCATACATCGGGAAGCATGGACCGACCGTTCCATCTGTCCGAATGATGACATTATTCTGGCCGGCCCGGCACGACCACTCGGCAAAGCTCAGTTCACCATCGGCACTACGTTCAATTCCCGGCATCCCGGCGATCAGAGACTTCACTTCCCCATTGCCGCTTGTTCCATCGCCATACCAGCCTACTTTCCGCAGGTCGAGACCAGATGACATGCGAATAAACGCCTTCATCTCCTGCAAACGTGGAACCGAGTTCACCATCTGATATCCCAATTTGTTTTTCGCGATGATCCAATCGATCGTCTCATCTACATCGCGCCAGTCTTCCGGCCGGATGTACGTGGGATTTTCAGAGAGATGCTTGAAGTGCTCATCTTGCTCCAGCATCGGCGTCTCGTTGATGTGGTAATCCGTGGCAATGTGATGATCGTGAGCGTAATCCGTCAAACGCTTCACGTCCTCCAGATTGTTGCGGCAAATATTGATATTGAAAAACGTCAAGTACCCATAGACGTACTGCTTTTTTAGGACGTACTCCAGATTCTTCTCCGCCGGAACGAACGCCTTTGGGAGACTGGGTTTGAGATCCCACGAATCCAGCGCAAAGTTAATGCAGGCCACTCCGGCATCGCCGAGACGATCCGTAACTTCTGGACGCAGTAACCGTCCGTTGGTCGCGATGTAAACCCAGAAACCCTTCTTGGCTGCATAATCCACTACCTTGTGCGCAAACTGCGGACGCAGCAGCGGTTCGCCTCCCATCAACGCGAGGACTCGGCAACCGTGATCGTGAAGCCAGTCAATAGATCGCCGCGCAACATCTTCCGTCATTCCCTTCACTTGATTATTGAACGACCAGCAGTACCAGCAGTCGAGATTGCATTTGTACTCGATAAACAGATAGGCGGTAATGGGATGAAAATCTCCCGGGTACACTCGCGAACGAACGTACGGGAAAAGCCAGCCGCGAATTTTGCGATAGAGCTCTGGTGCGGTCCAGCTTCGTCTTTCGGGTGGCACTGCAGGACCCGGGGCATTCAGCAATTCAGGGTGCTTCGGAAATTTGGGTTCGGGGAGAGTGAGACCCATTGCTCGAGCCGGTGCAGGGCCCTTTTGGTTCGAATTGTTCAGGATATTGTGAATATCCACGTCGATGCGGAACTTCGCAGGGGAGGCCATCGTGCATATTCTCCAAAGGAAGAACCGGCGCACAGCCGGAAAAATTAAAGGTTGCGGGAGAACCGTAAATCAAACACAGCCCCGAGGTACTTTGCTAGGACGTTAGATATCTCGCCTGTGTATTGTATGCAAGACTTCTACGCAATGTTGCACTTCCAGCCGCTGTTTGCGCATATCGTCGCGAGGCGTGCTCGTGTATCACCCCGTAAACTCAAGCAGGCAGGGACATTGCGTTCTGTTGGTGAAGACTTTTTATTGCAGAGCAGCTACTGCAGCTTGCGGGTTCTGGAGTTCACAATTGTGCCGCGCTGCGATGCAGCAGCTTCTGTTCGACAAGCTTGGCGACCGAGTCGAGTACCTCGTCCAGAGTCATGTGGCTGGAATCGAGAATGACTGCGTCGAAGGCGGCCACGAGCGGCGAGGCTGCGCGTCCGGCATCCCGCCGATCACGCTGTCGCATCTCCTCTGCGATATTTCTTGATTGGTCGGAGTCCGCGTCAAGCGAGTGCTGCCGGACGCGCCGTTCGGCGCGCACGTTCTCAGTCGCATCAAGAAAAATTTTCACGTCGGCATCGGGAAATACTTTTGTTCCGATATCCCGGCCTTCCATCACCACCCCGCCCGATTTCCCCATCTCACGCTGGCGGGCCACCATCCATTCGCGCACTGCTGGATGTACTGAAACCTGCGAAGCAGCCGAAGTCACATCGGCCTCGCGAATTCGTTCGGACACATCACACCCGTCCAGCAGCACGCGATTGCCGTTTGGCGTCGGAATGAGCGAAATGTTGGAGCGACTCGCAAGTTCGGCGAGCTCTTGCTCACTGTCGAGCGGAATACGTGACTCCAGCGCGCTCAATCCAAGCGCACGATACATCGCCCCTGTTTCCAGATTCACATAGCCTAGCTTGCGCGCGAGGTGGGAAGCGATCGTGCTCTTCCCGGCTCCAGCCGGGCCGTCAATCGCGATAATCAGTCTGCGTTCCGTCATGCTTCTATTTGGGCCCCGGACGTGCCGTCCTCGGCCGACGGGCAATCGGTTGATTTCGTTTGAGTAACTGCTCCTCCACCGGCGTATTCCGCACCACAGCCGTATTTCCCGCAATCTGTAACATCGCCTTGCCGCCAACGTGAAGATAGCTGAACTCACGCGCGGACAGAAGCGCTCTCACGGCCTCGTTGACTTTCGAACGCGCCACGAGCATCGCGAAGAAATCCTCCACCTCTGATTGTTCGGCAGCAATCACCGAATCGACGTACTTCGAAATCAGCGCGGAGAGCGCTTGCATAGAACTCAGCTGAATTCCTTCGCGCACTGCATCGGCCGCCCAGCGAAAGAGTACATCCCAGTACGCTCCTTCATTGGGAACGTAATCTACGCGCGTGATGCGCAGACGCGACCACAGTTCGCCCAGAGCTCGATCGAAGGCCGCATCAGAAATCGAACCGCCCAGAACGTAACCCAGCTTCTCTTTTGAAATCGGACCTTTACTCTTGATCGCTTCAAAGGAATCGCGCGCGAGTTGCGAAAAATTCGGTTGTGTCCCGGTCTTCGGCATCTGTCGCGGATTGCGGTCGCCCACAAGAGCGTAGAAATAGGGGAACGCCGAAGCCGAAACCAGGAAGTTGGCGTCGCCGAAAAGGTTCGCTTCGTAAGCAGCACGTTCACGCAGCAGCCGGACCATCAGGTCCGTTGCTTCTTTGGCTCGCGGATCGGCATACGCATGACGAGCTGTGGGAATGCCCTCATCGGTTCCAGCGAAGGCTCCCATGAAGCTGGGCAGCAACACAGGCTGCTCCGGTGGATATAAAGTGCAGAATCCCACTGCATCCAGGAATTCGCGCGCGGATTCAATCGTCCGCACGGCTGAGCCGTCGAGATGCCATTTGTGCCGCCGAGCCTCTTGGAGTTCCACTAATTCCATTAGATCCGTTTGAATGCCTTCTGAATGTCTTTCAAAGAATACCGTAACACCACGGGCCGCCCATGAGGGCAACTCATCGGACAATCCGTTTTCGACAGCTCTTTCAGCAGCCACTCCATCTTATTCTGTTCGAGCGGCGTGTTCACTTTGATTGCCGCATGGCACGCGATGGAAGCGGCAATCCGGCCGCGAATCACTTCCATGTTCAGCGACTGCTCCTCGCGGTCAAACTGATCGAGCAACTCGTGAATCATGTGCTCAATCTGCGCAGCTTCCACTCCCGCCGGCGCTGTCTTGATCGCGATGGTGCGGGAACCGAAAGGCTCAACCTCAAAGCCGTTCCGCTGCAATTCTTCCGAGATCTCGACGAACACAGCCTGGTGGCTGGGCGTGAGCTCGACGATAAGCGGCATCAGCAGACGTTGCGACTCTACCTTCTCTGCCGCGCGCTGACGCAAAACCTTTTCGAAGAGAACGCGTTCGTGCGCCACGTGCTGATCGATAATCCATAGGCCATCGTGGTTCACGGCCAGAATGAATGACTCACGGATTTGCCCAAGCGGCTTCAGTGTGGCCAGCAACGGCATGTCGTCAGGTGCTGCTTCTTCTTCGATCGGAGCTGCGCAGTTGTCTTCTACGACGTGGCCGCCGAAGGCTTGAGGACCGAAACGTGCGACCGGAACCGCCGCGTTCGCCTCCACACTGAATCCGTCCTGGAAGCCGAGTGACTGCGTCATCGGCGGCAAGCCCTGCGCTTGAAGCGCAAAGGCCTGATCGGCATCCGCCCGGAATTCCCCAACGGCTACGGCTTCGACCGGCTGCTCTGGACCGAACGCCGCACCCGGAGTTAGCCCCTGCGAAGCCGTCGGATTCGCGCGAATCTCCGTCGTGAACTGCGGGATCGGACGCGCCTTCATCAGAGCGGCACGAACCGAGTCGCGCACGAAATCGTGCATGAAACTCTGCTGGCGAAAACGGACCTCGGTTTTCGACGGATGAACGTTCACATCCACCTCCGCCGTGGGCATTTCGAGAAACAGGAGCACGACCGGGAAAACCGTCGGCGGCATGATGTTGCGATACGCCTCGGTGATCGCGTGCTGTACCAGGCGATCGCGAATCAGGCGGCCATTCACAAAAATGAAAATCGAGTTGCGATTCAGCTTCTGCACTTCAGGCTTCGAGACGAATCCGTGCAGTCGGAGCTCTCCCGGATCCACCGGCCCAGGCTCTTCCTCTGTGTCCTGGTACTTGCGCGCCCATGGAGGCGGCTGCGGAAGGCCCACGTGCTGCAAAGGCATTTGCGCCGCAATCGGCAGCAGTGAATCGAGCGTGTCTTTTCCGATGATCTGATAGATGCGCTCCGAGTAGCTCGCCACCGGCGGAGCGATGATCAGTGCATTGACCGCCGAATGCAGCTCGAAGTGCATCTCCGGATGCGCCAGCGCGTAGTGCGTGACCAGCGAAGCAATATGCGAAAGCTCTGTCGACTCAGCTTTCAAAAACTTGCGGCGAGCGGGGACATTGAAGAAGAGATCGCGCACGGTGATCGAAGTCCCGAATGGCAGCCCCGCTTCTTCCACCCGCAGGATCTTGCCACCCGCAATCTCAACTACGATTCCGCTGGCTTCTTCGGGAGCGTGCGTCTCCAGCCGCAAGCGCGAGACCGACGCAATCGCAGGCAGTGCCTCGCCGCGAAATCCCAGCGTGCCGACCGTCAGCAAATCTTCGGCGCTGCGAATCTTCGAAGTCGCATGCCGCTCAAAAGCCAACAGCGCATCGTCACCCAGCATGCCGCAGCCATCGTCGATGATCTGGATCAGCTTGCGCCCGCCACCCTCCACGTTGATGCGAATGCGAGTGGAACCGGCGTCCAGTGAGTTCTCAAGCAGCTCCTTTACCACCGACGCAGGACGCTCCACCACCTCGCCAGCGGCGATCTTATTGGCTACATTTTCGGAAAGAACGTGGATGCGGCCCATGTGAGTTCATTCTAGCGGAACGGAACAGCGCGGACGAATCGCACTATGCTTCAGTCGCTGCGTCCTGACGGTACCGCGGTTGGGGACTGGGGAAGAAGAACACCAGCACCAGCAACATATCGATCGCGAGCGCTGCCCGCACGCTCCACAGGGCCGCAAATACCGAGACAATATAGACCATCAAGGCGGCGCTATAGCGCCTCGTAATTGCATCGATGAACTCAGGATCGAGCCGCGAATCGATCAGGCGATGACCGCCACTTGCGTATCGCCAGATCGCGTTGAAGAAGACCGCACACGCCAGGATCGTTCCCTGATATACAAAAACAGCTGTGCGTTGCGCTCCCGGATTCTGCAGGTAAGCGGAAACCAGCGCAGTGGGGAAGGGCAGCGATCCGATGCAAAGGAGAAACCCTAGATTCAGCAAGAGAAGCCAGTGATCACAGCGCTGGATCAGGTTGAACATGTAATGGTGGTTGGCCCAGTAGATCCCGATCACCAGAAAACTCGCCGCGTAGCCCAGAATCTGCGGCCACCGACGAAGCAAGCCGATGGTCAGCGTCTGCCCGGACGCGAGCACCGGAACTTTGATGTCGAGCACTAGTAGCGTGATCGCAATAGCAAGCACGCCATCGCTGAAGGCTTCGACGCGTGCCGTTTCCGATCCCGCCTTGAGTGTTGGCCGCGGCTGGCTCATACGCGAGCCACAGGTTACCAGATCGCAGCGAAGATTGACCCACCCTTACAGCTTTCGGATCGCGATGTTCAGCTCTTTCAGCTGTCGCTCATCTACTTCGGTCGGCGCATCGGTCATTAAATCCTTCGCCTGTGCCGTCTTCGGGAACGGGATCACTTCGCGCAGGCTGTCCGCTCCCGCGAGGATCATAACGATGCGATCGAGTCCCAGCGCGATTCCACCATGCGGAGGAGTGCCGTATTCCAGCGCATCGAGGAAGAACCCAAAACGGTTGCGCGCCTCTTCTTCCGTCATACCGAGTGCGTGGAAGATCTTCTGCTGAATATCCTGACGATGAATACGAATCGATCCCGAGCCCAATTCCGTGCCGTTCAGCACCACGTCGTAGGCCAGCGCTCGTACCATCGCCGGATCGGACTCGAGCTTGTCCATGTCGTCGTCGTGCGGAGACGTGAATGGATGGTGCGCCGCATTCCAGCGCTTCTCGGTCTCGTCCCACTCGAACATCGGGAAATCCGTCACCCACAGGAAACGATACGAGTTCGCTGCCTTGCGATCACCCGCAAACGCCTGATGCTTTTCCGCGTACTTCTTTGCCAAATCCATGCGCAGGGTGCCGGCCGCCATGTAGACGCGGCTCTCCGAAGGCGTGACCGTGGTTCCGCGGCGCGCATTGTCCTTGGCGATCTCCGCTTCTGTACGTTGCGGTCCCGCCACCAGTACAACTAGATCGTCGGCCTCAGCTTTCGTCGCTGCGCGAATTTTTGCAATTGCATCGGGCCAGGTCTTCTCCAGCCGCTTGATGTCTTCGAAGACCTTTGCGCCCGGACGCTCGCCGAAGAGTACCTTGATGTCATCGCGCTCCTTGCGCGAGAGCTCGCCAACCTTCGGCGTACGAATCGCCACAACCGGCAGCTTGGTATCGAGTTTCAGCGTTTCGAGCGCATCGGCTGGAAACATTTCGCGGACTTCGACCATTGCAGGCAAGCGGAGATCGGGCTTGTCCGATCCGTACAGCCGGATCGCCTGGTCGTATGTCATTCGCGGGAAAGCTGCCTGCAGATTCACTCCGGAAACTTTGAATGCCGCTTGCAGGAAACCCTCTACCACATTGAAGACGGTCTCCTGCTGCGGGAAGCTCATCTCCAAATCGATCTGCGTAAACTCCGGCTGCCGATCGGCGCGCAAGTCTTCATCGCGGAAGCAGCGCACGATCTGGAAGTACTTGTCGAACCCGGAGATCATCAGGATCTGCTTGAACAGCTGCGGTGATTGCGGCAGTGCATAGAAACAGCCCCGGTTCACGCGGCTCGGGACCAGGTAATCGCGTGCACCCTCAGGCGTCGAACGCGTCATGAAGGGGGTTTCTATTTCAAAGAAGCCTTGCCCGGCCAGGTACTGTCGCACCGCGAGTGCGATGTTGTGCCGCATCTCGATATTGGCCTGCATCTTTTCGCGGCGCAGATCGATGTAGCGGTATTTCAGCCGCATCTCTTCGTACGGAAGCGTGGTGTCGCTCGGCAGAAATGGCGGATTCTTCGACTCGTTCAGGACCTTCAGCTCTTCGGCGACGAGTTCCACCTCGCCGGTCGCCACATTGGGATTGACGGTGTCAGGGGTGCGCTTGCGAACCGTGCCGGTAATCGCCACTACATATTCATTGCGCAGCTGCTCGGCTTTCTGGTGCAGTTCACTGCCGGCCGAAGCATCGAACACCGCCTGCGTAATGCCGCTGCGGTCGCGGACATCAATAAAAATGATGTTGCCCAGATCGCGGCGCTTGTTCACCCATCCCATGATCGTGGCGCGCTTACCGGCGTCAGATAGCCGCAGCGAGCCACACATATGAGTACGTCGAAGGTCTCCTAAAAAGTCGAGCAATTGCTTGTCCTTTGGTGGGTTCTAAAACTTCTATTCGTCAAATGGAGTTTGCTGCAGCAATCTCAATTGCCACTGGCCATTCTGCTGCGTCCAAACTGAGGTCGCATAAAAATGTCCGGGCACGTTCTCGCTGCCGTATTTCATGCTCGCAGCCAGTTGATACGTGATCGCATACGAGTTCGGGCTCAGCTGTACATACTTCCAACTCCACAGCGCGGGCGTCGACATCTCCAACTGCGGAAGGCTCTCCAGCAATTCTTTTTTGTCGACCGGACCGCCCATGGTCACGATGGTGAAATCGTCTGCCACCAGCTTGTTGATCGCAGCCGCATCGTGCGCTTTCGTCGCCGACCAATACTGTTTCTCGCGTGCGATTACATCGGGATCAACCCCGGTGTTAGCAACATTCTGCGCAAACGCAGCCGAGGTAATAAGGAAGAAGACCGCAATCAGAGCTGATTTGGTTGACATTGGCACTCTCCTGAAAATGGTGCGGACGGCTTCTATGACTGAATTCGTGATGCCAGTTCCGCGCGCGGAACCGTTTCCTGCTGCCCTGTCGCCAGGTTCTTCACCGCAAACTCATTCGACTTTGCTTCGTTCTCACCCAGAATAATCGCGTACCGCGCGCCGACCTTGCTAGCCGTTTCCAGCGACTTCTTCAGCCGAAAACTCTCGTCACCCACTTCGATCATCGCTTTCTGTCGCCGCAACTCGCGCGCTAACTTCACAGCCTCGGCGTTCATGCCGGCACCGAGCGGCGCGATGTACGCGTCCGGCTTGGGCGCGACAGCTTCAGCGGACTCCTGTAGCGACAGTACCAAGCGATCCTCGCCAATCGCAAATCCAATCCCCGGCGCTTTGGGACCGCCAATCGCCTCAGACAGCCCATCGTATCGCCCACCGCCGAGAATCGCATTTTGCGCACCCAGCGCACCATGGGTAAACTCGAACGCCGTGCGAGTGTAGTAGTCGAGTCCACGCACCAGACGATCGTTCAGCACATACGGCACGCCCGCCGCTGTCAGTATGTTCAGCACTTGCTGAAAGTGTTCGCGGCAGCTTTCGTTCAGATAATCTTTCATCCGCGGCAGCTTCTCGATAATCGGCTGATCCTCGGGAACTTTGCAGTCGAGCACGCGCAGTGGATTCGTCTCCGCACGCCGCTGGCAATCGACACACATCTCTCCGACGACCGGCTTCAACGCCTCGCGGAGCGCGTCGAGATAAACTGGCCGGTCTTCCGCGCAACCGACAGAGTTCAACTGCAGCGTCCATCCCTGGATTCCCAAGCGATCGAGCAGCGTCGCCAGCATCTCCAGCACTTCTGCATCGCGCGCTGGAGACTCGCTACCCGCCGTCGTCGGGCCGATCGCTTCCGCGCCGATCTGATAAAACTGCCGGTAGCGTCCCTTCTGTGGACGCTCGCGACGAAACTGCGGTCCTATATAGAAGAGCTTCTGCACGCCCGGACGTTCCCACATCTTGTGCTCGATGTAAGCGCGAACCACGCCAGCCGTGTTCTCCGGTCGCAAGGTCAGCGATTGGCCCTTCTCGGACTCGGCCCGGCTGCGATCTTCAAACGTGTACATCTCTTTCGACACAATGTCGGTATCCTCGCCCACGCCGCGCGCGAACAATTCCGTCGCCTCGAAAATCGGCGTTCGAATCTCCTGGAAGTTGTATTCGCGGAACACTTCGCGCGCTGTTGTCTCGACAAAGTTCCACAGCGCCGTGTCGGGCGGCAACAGGTCGCGCGTTCCTCGGATAGCTTTAATCACGTTTCAAGTTTCCCGCTTCGCGTTTCACGCGAAAGCCGTCAATCTTCAATCTCACTTCTTCAATTCCGCGAGGTATTGCTCTTTGTAGCCCAAATAATTCCGCGCATATTTCAGGATCGATTCCTGATCCTCTTCCGTCAGCTTGCGGCGAACTTTCCCCGGACTGCCTATCACCAGCGATCCCGGCTCGATCACCACGCCTTCGGGGATCAGTGTTCCCGCTGCAACAATCGATCCCGCTCCCACGCGAGCTCCATTCAGGATGATCGAGCCCATCCCAATCAGGCAGCGGTCTTCAACCACACAGCCGTGCAAAGTCACCGAATGTCCCACGGTGACCCAGTCGCCTACGACCACAGGCCACTGGTTCAACATGCCGTGCATCACCGAGCAGTCCTGGATGTTCGAGTTCGCGCCGATCCTTATATAGTGCACATCGCCGCGGACTACCGAGTTCATCCAGATGCTGGCGTTCTCGCCAAGTTCCACGTCCCCAATCACCTGCGCCGACGCATCGACGTAGCACGTGGCAGGGATCTTGGGACTGATGCCTTTGTACGATCGAATCATGACAATGCCGAGGCAGGCCGCTCCGCGCGGTTCCGCACATATTCTGGAAAACATTGAACATAACATGCGCTGGCGGAAGAACAAAATAAGCCGACGCAGAATCATGCTGGAGAACGCCAGGCCAAAAGCAGTAAAAGGAACGTCGCACAGACCAAACCGGCAAAAACTGTCAACCAGACGAGAGGAGTATATGAAGGCACGATGAACATAGTATGCGTAAAAGGAATGTCGATAAACCGGATGCAGACCCCATTCGACAGGAGCGCTTGACCGGGGAAGAGAGCCAAAGATAACAACCCAAGTGCAGCAACTAGCACGGAACTCTTCAGATATTTGTTTCTGTTCATTTGTGTTAGCCCTTCAACCCAGTGATGCTACACCGACCTTTAAAATCTAGAGTTTTGCAATTGGCGGGCTAGTTGCTACGCGTCTCCCTTCGGGAATCTTAACCTCATCTGAATTCACCAAAACTGCCCGCCATAACTGCATTTGCTACTCGCCCTGCGATACGTTCCGAAAGACTTCGCGAGCGACCGTATCATGCGCCTGACTGCCCACCTCGTTCTGCTGTGCGTGTTCCCGTTTCTCCTCACTGTTGTACTTGCACAAGACGCCTCGACAGGCGCCATCCGCGGCACGGTTCATGATCCAACCCAGGCTCGTGTCGTTGGAGCCGGCGTGGTCGTCACCAACTTGCAAACGGGCCTGAAATACAACCTGGTGACTGATGACGCCGGCGTTTTTTCCGCGCAACTGCTGCCCCCTGGAGACTACGAATTCTTGGTCACCGCGCCTGGAATGACTCCCTACCGCGAGACCTCAATCCATGTGGATCTCGGAGCACTAGTGGAACTCGAGGCACACCTGGTTTTGTCAAAGAGCACGACCCAACTGGAAGTCGCAGGAGACGCGCCTCTGGTAGAAACGCGATCAAGCGACGTAGCCAATGTGATCGACGAGAAGAGCATCGACAGCTTGCCGCTGAACGGACGCCGCTTCAGCGATCTCGCGCTTATGACGCCGGGCGTGAATCAGGATCCACGCGGGCTTACCTCGAGTTCGAACGGTGATCTCTCCGCCGGAGGCATTCGCGGTTTCCAGTCCAGCTTTCTCGTCGACGGAGCCGACAACAACAATGGTTTCTTCTCGCAGGCGCGCGGCCGCTATCGAGCCCCCTACCAGTTCAGCAACGACGTTGTGCAGGAGTTCCGTGTTTCCACCAACACCTACGGCGCCGAAACCGGACGCGCCGGAGCCGCCGTCATCAATGTCGTGACCAAGTCCGGTTCGAATACCTACCACGGTAAAGCTTTCTATTTTCTGCGCGACAGCACTCTGGGTGCGCAACCTGCCTATGTCGGTTTCAAGCCGGACGATCGCCAGCATCAGTTCGGAGCCACTCTTGGCGGTCCACTCGTGAAGAACCGGCTCTTCTTCTTCGCAGGATACGATCAGCACATTTTTCGTGTGCCCACCGTGGTTCGTTTCACCGACGGAAGCGCTCAGCTCACTCCCACGGCTGCCGACTACGAGCTTTCCGATCGCAACCTGGTTTATGCTGCGGCCACATCCCTGTCTTCGCTTGCTGGAAACTACCGCTCGAGCCTGCTCGGCGACGCCCGATTCTTCAAAGTCGACTGGTCGCTCTCACGACGAAACTTACTTTCCGCCCGCATCAACACCTCACGCTACTACGGCGACAACAATATCTATTTCGATCCCGCCAGCCCGGTCACGCCCTACGGTCTCAGCGAGAACGGACGCGAGAACGTGCACACGGAAACGGCGATGACCTCGCTGACCAGCACGCTCACCAACCGGCTCGTCAGCCATCTTCGTATGCAACTGTCGCACGACATCCAGGAGAGTACTCCGAACTCTTACTATCCACTGACCAAGGTCACCGACGTCATCGACGGATTTGGGCGCTCGCTGATCCTCCCGCGCCGCACGCGCGAACTGAAGCTGCACTTGGCCGAAACGGTGAACGTCGAACAGCGCCGCCACTCGTGGAAAATCGGTGGGGACACAATGATCGAGCACCTCGCCAACTTCTTCCCTTCACAATTCGGCGGCGAATACATCTTCGACGACATCAAGGTGAATCCGTTCACCTTTGCGCCGCAACTCGCTGGCCTGCAACTCACCCCACTGCGCGCTTACGCGCACGATGTTCCGAAGTATTACATGCAGAACTTCGGCTCAGCCCTGACCTACCCCGACACCAATGAATACGCAGCCTTCCTGCAGGACACCATGCGTGCCGGCAACCACCTCGCCTTCACTATGGGCGTGCGCTACGACCTGCAGACATTCCGCACTAAGGATCTCGTTTCCGACACTGTTTACCCGGATTCGGGCCGCGTGCCCTACGACACCAACAATGTTTCGCCGCGCTTCGGTTTTGCGTATACCGTTGGCGACCAGAAACCATTCATCTTCCGTGGCGGCTACGGAATGTTCTACACGCGCATTCCCTCGATTTACACATCCGAAGTGCAACTCGAAAATGGCCTGAACTCTCAACATCTGTTCCTGAGCAACAACGACTTCTACGATCGTCAGATTTTCCCCGCGTACCCGAACCCCATTTCTTCCTGCGCAGCCGGCGCCTTCAGCTGCAAGGCTCCTGCTCAGGTAGCGGGCGCACTTACAACAGAAATCTCAGCTTTTTCACCTGACTTCCAAACTCCATTTGTGCAACAGGCCAGCTTCAGCATCGAGCGCGAGATCGCCGATCGCATCACGATCTCAGGGTCGTATCTCTACACACACGGGGAGCACCTGATCCGCGCGCGCGACGTGAACCTGCCGCCTCCCGTGCAGGTCACGTATCCGGTGTTCGATTCCAGTGGGCAGAATTTGACCGGCTACTACACCGTCGATTCCTTCGCGACTTGGGAAACACAGCACACACTCGATTGCCCGTATCCACCGTGCGTTGGATCGGTTTCACGACCCATCCCGCAGTTGGGCAGCATCACTGTTTTCGAGAGCGCCGCTTCCAGTACGTACAACGGATTCTCATTCGCCGCGCAGCGTCGCTTCAGCAAGGGCTTCCATTTTCGACTAGGCTACACTTGGGCTAAAGCGATTGACGATGGACAGGACGCGCTTGTCGTCGGACGCCCAGCGACGATTCAGAATTCCTACGCGCCCAGTTCCGAACGCGGTGCGAGCGTCACCGACCAGCGAAATCGGTTCGTATTTTCGTTTATGGCACAGCCGCGTCTGTTTCATCGCGAGCACGCTTGGTTCGGAACTGTTTTCAACAACTGGAAATTTGCTGGTGTCACCACCTACGGCAGTGGCAGGCCCATCAATGCAACCATCACGGGCGACGCCAATCGTGACGGCAACGACATGAACGATCGATTGCCGGGCGTAAGCCGGAACGCTTATGTAGGACCTGATTACTTCACCAGCGACTTACGTCTCTCCCGCCAATTTCCGCTTTCCGACCGCATGAAAGTCGAGCTGCTGGCTGAGTCCTTCAATTTCACCAACCGCGACAACAAGCGCGTCGATATCACTGACGATGGCTTCGTCAATGCTGCTGGTCAATTCGTTCCCTACGACACAACTGTGAGCGGGAAACAATATCCGGCTTATTTTCTCGGATCTTCAAGCTTCCTCACTCCGAATAGTGCCTATGCACCTCGCCAGGTGCAGGTCGGAATTCGGTTCGCGTTTTGACCGTCTATATTCTCCAGTCACCCCCGAATTTTCCTGTTTCAAAGTGAGATTCGCTATTCTTCCGCTTGACTTAGCCTGCGACGCCTGACAACCTAGAACCTGCCCGACCCGGGCTGGTTTGGGGGTGTCACCGGTTTGGCAGAAGTTCGTATGCAAGAGGGCGAGTCAGTAGACAACGCTCTCCGTAGGTTTAAGCGCAAGGTTCAGCAGGAAGACATCATCAAGGAAGTGAAGCGTCACTCCTATTACCTGAAACCGGGCGAGAAAAAGCGCGTGAAGGAAGCTGTGGCGCGCAAGCGTAGCCGCAAGAAGGCTCGCAAAGAACAGGATAACTAACGTAAGACCAGGGGCCGCTCTTCGCTTCCTCGCAGCGGCCCTTCAATTTTCACCTGATTTTGTCGCTCGCATTCTGGGGCAGATTTCATAATCCGCAGTCAGTTGTTTTATACGGCATCATTGCGTGCTCCTCCTCGATGAGCACGTAAAAGGCAAGTAGATCCTGCAACCTCGGCGGTTCGTACGCAGTGCCGTCGTCTTCCAGCGTTGGGTTTGTGTTCGACCGCAGGGGCTCGGGGTTGAAGGGAGCTTTACCATGGAATTCCAGGACAAGGTCTTGAAGTGCGTGGACTGCGGCGCGGACTTCATCTTTACCGCTGGGGAACAGCTGTTCTTTCACGACAAGCAGTTTAAGAACGAACCTAAACGTTGCAAGAATTGCAAAGCGAAGCGTGCTTCGTCTCTGGGGATTGCTGCTCCCGGCAATTACGCAAAAACTGAGACCCGGACGAACTGCTCGCAATGCGGCAAGGAAACCACTGTCCCCTTTAAGCCAACACAAGGACGGCCGGTGTTTTGCCGTGAGTGCTTTCAGCAACGCAGAGCTACTGCTGCCACGGCCTAGCCGGCGGCAGCTGCAGCCACGTAAGTAGGAGTGAGCTCAACTGGTGGGACAGGTTTCCTCCCCAACGGAACCGAGGGCCAAAGCTGTAGGTTTTCGCTTCGTGGACCCTTCCAGGTAGGTCTCAGCCGGCAAACGTGTATCTAAACAACTTTCTTGGCGCGCGCTGCCACTCCGTTACGACTGGCAGCCGTAGCCTTCAGCGCGGTCGTGTGCGCCTGCTTGTCATCTTCATGCTGCACCAGCAGAGCTTCAAGCTGCCGTAGCAAGTCGTTCGCATTCATTGGCTTCACCAGCAACGACTCCGCTCCCTGGCTGTGCCAGTCGGTGCCCAGCGAAGGATACGCGGTCAAAATCGCTGTCGCCGGATTGTACGCTTGCTTCCGTGCGGCACGAATCACGTCGTAACCAGACGTCTCATTTTCCATCCGCATGTCCGTGATCACCATGTGGAAGCTGTTTCCCGACAGCTTCTTCTCGGCTTCTTTCGCGGAAGCGGCTGTCTCTACCTCGAACCCATTCATTTCCAGAATTGCCCGTAACGTGAGCAAGATCGCTAATTCGTCGTCCACCACAAGGATGCGACGTTTCATTGAATTTCCTCCCGGGAGATTACAGAAGAGAAGCGAACGTTCCAGCTTTGATGCAACTTCAAGCAGAGTAGTTGGATGACTACTCAGCTGAAATTGTCCATGTCTGGAAAGTACCCACTCTTACGGTCAGTATAATGAATTTTCGTGGCTTCGTTTTTTGTGGAAAACTTCGGATGTCGTGCCACTCAGGCCGATGGCGCCGCTATTGAGCGCCAGATGCTTGAGCGCGGTCTTGCGCGCGCTGAAGCCGCTGCTCAGGCCCAGGTCGTTGTCCTGAACACCTGCACCGTCACCGCCTCTGCCGACCAGGACGTTCGCAGTTCTATCCGGCGCATCCATCGTGACAATCCCGGCTGCCAGATCGTCGTCACTGGCTGTTACGCCCAGCGCGCCCCCGAAGAGCTGGCGAAAATTCCAGGCGTTACCTGGGTAGTTGGAAATTCCCATAAACATGCCATCGCGGAAGTGACCTGCAATTCTGCTCCGGCTAACGGTTTCGTTCCGCTCGAATCGTTCCCCGCGCCTCAAGGTCAGATTCTCGTCGGCGACATCTTCGCCCATACCGAACTCCTCGCCGCTCCCGTCTTCGACGCCGACACGGCTTCCGAGAAGACTCGTCCCAACCTGAAGGTCCAGGATGGCTGCAATAATCGGTGCTCCTTCTGCATCATCCCCAGCGTTCGCGGACGCAGCCGTTCCCTTGCTTTGGACGAAGTGGTTCGCGAAGTGAATGCCCTTGTGGATCAGGGCTATCGGGAATTGGTGATCTCCGGCATTAACCTCGGCCGCTGGGGACGTGACCTTTCTCAACCCGGCAAGTTTGCGGCGCTGCTCCGCGCCATTCTCGATCGCACCAGCTTGGAACGTCTACGCATCAGCTCCGTCGAGCCGATGGACTGGACCGACGAAGTCATCAGCATCGTTTCGTCCTCCGATCGAATCGCCAATCACGCGCATGTGCCGATGCAATCGGGCAGCGACCTCGTTTTGCGACTCATGCACCGCAAGTACCGACCCTGGCACTATGCTGACAAGATCCGCAAGCTCCGCGCCGCTATGCCGTCAGCCGCGATCGGCGCCGATGTCATGGTCGGCTTTCCGGGCGAAACGGAGGCTGATTTCGAGGAGACTCGTACGCTCATTGCCGAGCTGCCGTTCACCTATTTACACGTTTTCACCTATTCGGCGCGTCCAGGAACGCCAGCGGCCGCAATGCCCAATCAGGTCGCCGTCCCGGTCGCTCGCGAGCGCAATCGGACTCTCCGTGAGTTAATCCAGGAAAAGAAGCTCGCTTTCCAGCAAACGTTTATCGGAAAGCCCATCTCCACCATCACCCTGACCCATTTCGACGGACACCACACGGAAACGCTCACCGATAATTACCAGAAGCTTTTCGTTTCCGGATGTCACCAGGCCAACCAGATCAGTCTGGCTGTCGTCGAATCCGTCAGCACGGAAGGCATGTTCGGAACCTTCGTGGCCCGGGCACCTTGGCCCGCGTGAGGCAAAAGTCCTGGCTTGTCATCATGAGCCGCGCAGCGGCGAGGGATCTGGATTCGACGGAAAAGGTCTCTTCCGCGTTGCTATGACGGTCTCGTCATATTCCCCTAACATGCTATAATTTCAAAGCTTTTAGAGTTGTTCGGAGGATGGTATCGACAAGAGATTTATTCGCACCAATGATCGCATTCGCGTACGTGAAATCCGCGTAATCGATGATGAAAGCAATCAGCTCGGGGTGATGACCCCGCAGGATGCGCTCAAAATCGCCCGGGAACGTAACATGGATCTAGTGGAGGTCTCGCCCACGGCGCAGCCTCCCGTCTGCCGGATCATGGATTTCGGCAAGTACCTCTACCAGCAGGAGAAGAGGGAACGCGAAGCCAAGAAGCACCAGAAAGTCATCACCGTCAAGGAAGTGAAGTTTCGTATTAACGTGGACGACCACGATTACGAGACCAAAAAGAATCATGCACTTCGTTTCCTTGAAGAAGGTGACAAGGTCAAGGCCACCATCTTCTTCCGCGGTCGCGAAATGACCCGGACAGGCCTTGGACGTGAGTTGCTGCAGCGGCTGATCAAAGATATCGGGAATCGTGCGATCGTCGAGAACATGCCCCGGCAGGAAGGCAACACCCTGCACGCCATTCTGGCCCCTCCGAAGACGGATAAAGCCAAGACGACTGGTGGCAGCGGTGGCGGACAGAAGCAGGCACCGCGTGCGGGCGGCCAGCAACAGCAGCCTCCGAAACAAGGCGGCGGCGTAGCCGCGAGTGCAGCGCCGCAGCAGGCGACCACGCAGCAGGCCACCGGAACCACCGGCACCGGCTCGCCGAACCAGTAGTCTTCGGCGTTGTCATCACGAGCCGCGCAGCGGCGAGGGATCTGCATTTACCAGTGCGCGCAGCGCACGTTTGAGAGTAGCCTGGGGCGAAGTCCTGGGTCCGAGAATTAGTCTGCTCTCCTCTCAGTTCAGAACAGATTTGATCGCAACGGCGAAGTTCTGCGATCATGTAGTACGTAGAAGGGACGTTATGCCGAAACTGAAAACACATAGTGGCGCCGCCAAGCGCTTCAAGAAGACGGGCACCGGCAAAGTAAAGCGCGGTCACGCCTTCGCGCGCCACATTCTGACCTCGAAGGACACCAAGAAGAAACGTCACCTCGACAAGGACACCATCCTTGCCAAGGCCGACGAGAAAAAAGTCCTTCGCATGATTCCGTACTAACTGTCGGTCGTCGAGAGTCGTTTGTCGTTCGCGGGTTTTGCCTACGACCAATGACCATCGACTAAGGACTGACAAGCGAGTGAAGAGGCGGCCTCAACTCCTGCCTCCAGCCGCACAACGAAACACGAAAAAGGAGAAGCAATGCCTCGCGTAAAACGTGGAACTAAACGTCGTGCCAAGCGCAAAAAGATATTAGATCGCGCAAGTGGCTATTTCTTAACAAAGTCAAAACTGTACCGCTCAGCGAAAGAGTCGGTTGAGCGCGGACTGAAGTTCGCCTACGCCGGACGCCGCCAGAAGAAGCGCCAGTTCCGCTCGCTGTGGATCGTGCGCATCAACGCCGCCGCCAACGAGAACGGCCTCAGCTACAGCAAGTTCATCAGCGGCCTGAAGAAGGCCGGCGTCGAACTCGACCGCAAGATCCTGGCCGACCTCGCCGTGAACGATAGCGCCGGATTTAAGGCTCTCGCCGAACAGGCCAAGACCGCCTTAGCGTAAAGTTCAAAATCAGCCACTGATTTGCACGGATCAACGCGGATTGACTACCGTTATTGATCCGTGTGAATCCGTGTAGATCCGTGGCAAAAGATCTTATGTACACGGTTCCCCAACTCGAAGACTATTCGCCCGAAGCGCTCGATCGTGCCGTTGCCGATCTCATGGCGGCGCTCGAATCGGAATCGCAGTCCGTTGCCGACGAAAATCAGTGGAAAGAATTCCGCGATCGCTGGATGGCGCGCAAGAACGGCGTCCTCACCCAGATCAATGATTCCTGGCTGAAGGCTGCACCCGGTCCGCAGAAGCGTGAGGTCGGCAAACGGGTCAACGAACTCAAGAGCAGCGTCGAGCAGAAGGTCGAATCGGCGCATGAAGCGCTTGCCGGAGCATCGAGTGATCAGCGCCTCGCAGCCGAGCGCATCGACATCACCCTCCCCGGCATCCGCCGCCCCTTGGGCGCGCAACATCCCGTCATCCGTACCATGAACGAGATCGTCGCGGTCTTCAAGGCGATGGGCTACTCCATCGGTACCGGACCCGAGATTGAGACCGATTACTACAACTTCGAGTCGCTCAACTTCCCGCCGAACCATCCGGCGCGCGACATGCAGGACACCATCTTCCTCGCCGGGCAGGAGCAGAAGCAGCAGCGCGATCGCCTCCTACTGCGCACGCATACCTCGCCAGTGCAGATTCGCACCATGGAGAAGCAGAAACCGCCGGTGCGCATCGTCATCCCCGGCCGCGTCTACCGGAACGACGCGCCTGACGCGACGCACTCGCCCATGTTCCACCAGGTCGAGGGGCTCGCCGTCGATACCAACATCACCTTCTGCGACCTCAAGGGCACCCTCGATCACGCCATGAAGTCGCTGTTCGGATCGAGCGTGAAGACGCGCTTCAAACCGTCGTTCTTCCCTTTCACCGAGCCAAGCGCGGAAGTGATGATCAGCTGCCCGTTCTGTGGACAGAAGGGCTGCCGCGTGTGCAAGCAAAGCGGATGGATCGAAATGCTGGGCTCAGGCATGGTAGACCCGGCCCTTTACGGTTTTGTGGATTATGATCCGGCAAAAGTCAGCGGCTTCGCGTTCGGGATGGGCGTCGATCGCCTCGCCGCGATGAAGTATGGCGTGGACGACATCCAACTGTACTTCGAAGGCGACACGCGATTCCTGCGCCAGTTCGCTTAAGGGTGCCCGGTCCTTTCCTTCTGTTGGAAAGGGCCGGACCATGCGCCCCGACCGCACCGGAATCGCGGATAAGTATTTTTGGTTGTCATCACGAGCCGCGCAGCGGCGAGGGATCTGCATTTCATTTCACGCACGCGAAGCGGCAGCTCCCGAGAAATATTATGCAATTCATCTACAACTACTTATTCCTGGCCATGTGGCTCGTTTATCTCGGCTATTGGCGGGCGATCTCGAAAGACGTCAAGCAGAACACGCGCCTTGAGGCCTTCCCTTCGCGCTTTGCGCGAATGCTAATGATTGTGTGTGCAGGGGCACTTCTGTTGGTGCCGAGAGTTCCGCTCGCCTTTCTGAACTGGCGATTCCTCCCAGCCGGCCCGTTGAGTTTCTGGACCGGCGCAGCCATCACCGCAAGCGGTCTGCTATTCTCCGTCTGGGCACGCCTGCACATCGGAAAGAACTGGAGCAGTGAGGTCACCCTGAAAGTTGATCACGAACTGATCACCTCAGGTCCTTACGCGCTCGTGCGACATCCGATTTACACCGGGCTGCTGATCGGATTCCTGGGTTCAGCCGTGGCTCGCGGAGAGTTGCGGGGGCTCCTGGCGTTCGTTCTCGTTTTTATCGCCTTGTGGACAAAATTGCGTCTGGAGGAAACTTGGATGCGCGAACACTTCGGTGCAACCTACCAGGTTTACGCTCAACGCGTTTCTGCGCTGGTGCCGTATGTTCTCTGAAGTGCCAGGCCGAGCCTCGTTTTTGCTTGTCATCACGAGCCGCGCAGCTTTTGTTTGTCATCACGAGCCGCCCAGCGGCGAGGGATCTGCATTTCCCAACAACTATCGACCAACGACTGATTAGCCAATGAAACTTCTTCCCTCATGGATTCGCGACTTCGTTGACCTCGAGGTCGACGACCGCCAACTCGCCGACGACCTCTCTATGGCCGGCATCTCCGTCGAAGGCATCGACGAGCATCACGGCTACAGCATCTACGAAGTCGACATCACTACCAATCGTGTCGACGCGATGAACCATTACGGTGTCGCGCGTGAGTGTGCCGCCATTTATGACGCGGACCTGAAACGGATCGATCCGAAGCTGCGTTCCACGGGCGACGCGAAGTTCCGCATCCACATACAGGCCCCCGAACAGTGCGCGCGCTACTCGGCCCGCATCGTGCGCGGCGTGACCATCAAGCCTTCTCCGGAATACATCTCGCGGCGCCTCACGCTTCTCGGCTCGCGGGCGATCAACAACACTGCTGACGCCACCAACTACGCGCTCTGGGAACTTGGCCATCCCACTCATGCCTTCGACCTCGACCTGCTCGAGGGCGACAAAATCATCGTGCGCCTTGCGAACGACGGTGAAACCATCAAGACCCTCGATGGAGTCGAGCGTACTCTCACGAAACATGATCTCGTGATTGCCGACGCCGCCAAGGCCGTCGCCATCGCCGGCGTCATGGGCGGCTTTGACACGATGATCACCGAGAAGACCAAGAACGTGCTCATCGAGTCGGCCTGGTTCGACCCGGCCACCATTCGCCGCACCGCGCGCCGTCTCGGCATGCACACCGACGCCTCGCACCGCTTCGAGCGTGGCGCTGACTATGGCATTACCACGACTGCCTGTAATCGCGTCGCTCAACTGATCCTTGAAACCGCGGGCGGTCAGATTGAGGGTGATCTCATCGACAGCATCGGCCGCAAAGTCGAGCGCCCCACGTTGGCACTTCACCGCAAAGAGGTTGAGCGCATTCTCGGCCACGACATCACCGAGTTCGACACTTCGCGCATCCTCAAGCGGCTCGGCTTCGGTGTTACTCCCGGCCGCCAGCACGCCGTTGCGGCCTCACGCGGAACCACCACAGGGTCAGGTGGCGCCCACGCGGCCGTCCTCGAAGAAGCTGCCGATTTCGCCGTACAGGTCCCGACCTGGCGCCTCGACGTCGATCGCGAAATCGATCTCATCGAAGAGATCGCCCGTATCTACGGCTACGACAAGTTTCCCAACACTCTTCCGGTCTTCACTGGCGGCGCGGTCACCCTGCCGGACGAATCCAAGGAAAACGATCTGCGCAGCCGCGTACTCTCGCTCGGCTACGATGAAGCCATCTCGCTGGCCTTCATTTCCCATGCGGACGCGAAGGCTTTCGCGACCATGGAGCCGGTCGAGATCGCCAACCCGTTGAGCGAAGAAGCCTCGGTGATGCGTGCCTCAATGATCCCCGGCATGCTGAACATGCTGGCGCACAACCTCAATCGCGGCGTGAACGATGTCCGCCTCTTCGAATCCGCCAAGGTTTACGAGAAGCTCGGCAGCACCACCGGCGAGTACCGCCGTCTCGCGATTGGTGCGACTGGCAGCGCCGTCGAGGCCAGCGTGCATCAGCCCGCGCGTGCTTACAACTTTTTCGACATGAAGGGCGACATCGAGACTCTTCTTTCTGCGTTCCAGCACAACTCCGTCTACTACGACGGCCATACCGCCGACTACTACCATCCTGGTCGCTCGGCCCGCGTCGTGATCGACGGAACCACTGTCGGCCAGTTCGGACAGATTCACCCGCGCATCGCCGCCGAACGCAAGCTGCGTCAGGAGGTCTTCGTCGCCGAACTCGACCTCGAGCGCCTCTTCAAGCACGACCTTCGCGAGCGCCATTACACGCCCATTTCGCGCTACCCGGCCGTCGATCGTGACTTTTCATTCCTCTTCGACGACTCCGTCACCTTCGAGCGCATTCACCAGACGGTCGAAGCCCTGCAGCTCGCAGAGATGCGCATTTTCCTGCCCGTCGAAATCTTCCGCGGCGGCAACGTTCCCGCCGGGAAGTATTCGGTCCTGCTGCGTGCGGAATTTCAGTCTGCCAAAGAGACTTTGCGCGACGACCAAGTCCAACTCTGGGCCACGCAGATCGTCAAAGCTCTCGAAGCCCTGGGCGGCACCCAGCGCGCCTAATCACTGTATGTGTGGAGCGGAAAATTGTGTGGGGCGGACATTCTTGTCCGCCCGGTTTTTGCGCACCTAAGAATGCTGAAAACCGCCTTTCTCGCTTACAATTCGGCAACCGAGGTGAGGCATGCCGCTTTCCCGTCGTCACTTTCTCAGCCGAGTCCCCGCAGGCGTAGTCGCCACTGTCGCTCTGGTTCCAACTCTTTCCGAAATCGCGACCTCGACTGCGGCAAATGCAGTCGCTACCAGTGAACCGATCCTGCTCAACTCGAACGAGAATCCCTACGGACCGTTCCCGAGCGTGCAGTCCGCGATGGAAGCTGCCATCCGGAAAGCCAATCGCTATCCCGACCATCAATACCGGGAGTTGGTCAACCGAATCGCCTTATACAACAATGTTGCGCCCGAGCAGGTCATTCTTGGCATCGGATCCACCGAGATCCTGAAAATGGCCGCCGATGCCTTCACCGGCCCCGACCGTCCGCTGATCCTCGCCGATCCCACTTTTGAGGCCATCGCCTGGTACGCAGAGAAGAATGGCGCGCCGATCATCAAGGTGCCCCTCACTTCTGACTATGCCCATGATCTCGAAGCCATGGTGGCCAAAGCGCCTAAAGCTGGCGCCCTGATCTATCTCTGCAATCCCAACAATCCGACGGCGTCCCTCACGCCCGCAGCTAAGATCGAAACATTCGTCGCCAGCCTACCGCCAAACGTTACCGTCCTGATCGACGAGGCCTATCACCACTTCGCCATGGGAGCCCAGCAGTACCGTTCTTTCCTCGATGGCAAGAATTCGCGCGTGATCGTCGCGCGAACGTTTTCGAAGGTCTATGCGCTCGCCGGTATGCGCCTCGGCTACGCTGTCAGTACCGCCGAAACCACCAAACAACTTCGCTCCTTCCAGACGCACGACAACATCAACATCGCTGCCGCCTCGTGCGGGACCGTTGCTCTCAACGATGACACCGCCATGCACGCTGCCGTCGTCCGAAATACCGCCGACCGCAACGAGTTCTCGCGGCAGGCTCAGTCGCGCGGCCTGAAAGTGATCCCCTCGTATGCCAATTTCGCCATGTTCGACGCGGGCCATCCGGTCAAGCAGGTCATCGCCTACTTCGAGCAGCAGAATATCCGCATCGGACGCCCATTCCCGCCGATGGATACGTTTGTCCGCCTCACCTTCGGCAAGCCCGAAGAAATGTCTGCATTCTGGAAGGCTTGGGACGGATTCTCGTCAGCGAAAGCAGCGGCCTTGCACGATGCGCCGATCTATACATCGCAGCGGCTCTTCACCTGATTCCGATTGGGGCGCTCCACTCGTGCGCGGGAACGCGATCGCTTCACGCTTCTTCGCGCAATTGTGGATTTCTCCGCCGTTATTCTGCGTTATACTGCGCTCGCGCCGCTCTTTCACAATCTAGAAGCGAGGTCTTACCCACGGTGTCTGCAAAGACGGTTGAACTCTCTCCCGAAATTTCCGCCGACGAATTCCACTCTCTTGAAGCGAAGATTTACCAGACCATTGAACTGTTGAAAACCGCGCGCGAGGGCAAGGTTGCCGCCGAGCGTGACGTAACGCGTCTACGCGAACAGCTCGAATTGCGTGAGGAAGAGACCGAGAGTCTGCGCAAGGAAATGATCGGGCTGCGTAAGGAGCGCGAAGAGGTACGTACCCGAGTAGAAAAGATGGTGCGTCAAATTGATGAGTTGACTGCTGAGTAAACTGCCTCATAATCAGAAGTACAGCGGCAACTCAAGGGAGGATTTGGCGTGAGCCAACCCAATACTAACGGCAACGGAACCGCAAACGGCAGCGTGCGCGTGGAAATCTTCGACCAGTCGTACAGCCTGCGCGGCACCGATCCCGACTACATTCAGAAGTTGGCGTCTTTCGTCGATTCGAAAATGCGCGCCGTCTCTGCCCAGACATCCACCATCGACTCCTTGCGCCTCGCCGTATTGGCGGCCCTGAACATTGCCGACGAATACCACGTGCTCAAGCGCAAGTACGACGTCATCGCCTCCGAAATCAATTCGCGCGCAAGCCATCTCTCCGGCGCACTCGACGAAGTGCTTCAGGACGGCTCCCGCAAAGTCGGATAAAGTTTTCTCCGGAACCACTGGCACGGCTTCGGCCGTGCTTTTTTTATGCAATCAGACGGTTGCATAATTACAGTGCACCGCGGCATTTCGGATGCCTTTTTTCTCCCGAAAGTTCTTACTCACGAACACCTTAGAAATTATCAGTCCCGCAGATTTGCACTCAAGGTTCCAACTATTTCCAGCCAGCTACTTGCGTTTCCTCAGCCCTCTCCCCTAGCATCGTTCGAGTAAGCCGACCTGCAACGTTGGTGTTTTGGTGGCAACCGTTTTTTTGAACCAACACCTCAATGAACGGGGTCCTGACTCGTATGATAATGATCCGGTGTGCAATGTCCGCCAGTCGGAAATGCCTAATGGATCACGGCGGGGTCCCACACTAGCTGAGCTAGGTTCATTGACGGCCCACCGCACGGCATAGCGGGTCGGCTTATGTTTCGCCCGCGTGATTTGATTTGCCCTCCGCGACTCTGCTTCCCTCTCGGTGTTAGACTCAACCAAGGACGAAAGTTCCGTCCAAAACTTCTCTGAGATCATCTAGATAAGCAGTGTTCCCTCAGCTATTTCATCTCGGCAATTTCTTTCTTCCGACTTACGGTCTGCTGGTCGCGCTCGGCGTGATCGCCGGCCTTACCATGACAGCCAAGCTCTCGCGCTCGCAGAATCTTGATCCCGAGCAGAACTGGAATCTCGGCGTGCTCGCGATTCTGGCCGCGATCATTGGCGCCAAAGCGCTGCTGTTCGTGAACGATTGGAGCTACTACAGTTCCCATCCGGGCGAGATTTTCAGCCTCTCGACTCTGCAGGCGGGTGGTGTTTTTTCCGGCGGCGTGATCGCTGCCGTGCTGGTTTCGCTCTGGTACATTCGCCGTCATCACATGCCGGTCTTGCGGACCTGTGACACCTTCGCGCCCGGACTCGCCCTCGGCCACGCCATCGGTCGCATTGGATGTTTCGCCGCGGGTTGCTGCTATGGCAACCCAACCTCGCACTTCTGGGGCGTAACTTTCACCAACGCCTTTGCGCACGAGCGAGCTGGCACTCCGCTCGGCGTACCGCTCGAACCTACGCAACTGATCGAATCAGCCGTCGAGCTGGTGAACTTTTTCATTCTCTACTGGATGATCAAAAACAAGAAGTTTGAAGGCCAGATCATCGGCTCCTATCTCTTCCTCTACGGCTTCGCCCGCTACTTCATAGAATTTCTGCGCGGCGACCCCGAGCGTGGATCGATGTTCAATGGCGCCATGACCGGTACCCAGTTCATCGCGATCCTCATGGTTATCGCCGGAGGCATTCTCTGGATGCGCCGCGCTCCTCTGCGCCTGCCCTCTCTGCCAAAAACGGCACGCACCTAGCCAGGCCCTCGCCTGAGGGCGTGAGTAGAATGCCTGATACAATCCACCAGCCCCGGAGAGGCGGTACATGTCAGACTCTTCACCTGCTCCCACCCGCACCTTGCATCTGCGAATCTCGAAGAATCCTGGCGCAGTCACCGTATACTGCCGCGGCGACCTCACTGCCGAAGTTGCAGATCTGCTGCGCAACGAAGTGAAGCCTCTGATTCCAATCACCAAGTCCCTCACTCTGGACCTGACGGATATCCGGCTGATGGACAGCTCCGGCCTCGGCACCATCGTGAAGCTCTATGTAAGCGGTCGTACTTCCGGATGTACTGTTTCTCTTGTTAACTTCAACCGGCGCGTGCGCGAGTTATTGGGAATGACCAACCTGTTACGTGTCTTCGAGACTTGCGGCGATCACACGGCACGGATGCCCTGAGCCTCGTTCCGCTACAATCGGCAGGAATGCCCCGCAGCCACGAAGCCGCAGTCCAGCACATATCCGCCTCCAGTGAAGACGCTGGCAAACGTCTCGATCTATTCCTCGCCACTCAGAATCCCGACGTCAGCCGCGTACGTGTTCAGCAGCTCATCGAAGAAAAGAAGGTTCTCGTCGACGGCAAACTTGCGAAGGCCTCTCTAAAGCTTCGCGGCACGGAACAGATCGAAATCACCGGAGAAGTCCAGCCGCCCGCCCTGCGTGCCATCGCCGAAGAAATTCCTCTCGACATCGTTTATGAAGACGACGATCTCATCGTAATCAACAAACCAGCCGGCATGATGGTGCACGCCGGAGCTGGCGCCACCGAAGACGCGCGCAATCGCGGCACTCTCGTCAACGCTTTGCTCCATCGATTTCAGTCGCTCTCGGAAGTTGGCGGCGACCTGCGCCCGGGAATCGTTCATCGCCTCGATCGGCAAACCAGCGGCCTCATGATCGTCGCGAAAAACGATGTTGCTCATCGCAAGCTGGCGATCGCGTTTTCGTCGCGTCGCGTTCACAAGACTTACCTCGCGCTCGTGCAGGGCTGGATGAAGGAAGCCAAAGGAACCATCTCAGCTGCCATCAGCCGCGATCGCGTTCGTCGCACTCGCATGACTACCAAACTTTCAGGGGGACGTGAGGCCATTTCTCACTATCGTGTGCGCGAGCGATTCGAAACTGCTTACGGCAAATTTTCTTTCGTCGAGATCAAAATTGAAACCGGACGCACTCATCAGATCCGCGTGCATATGGCCTCACTCGGACATCCGGTTGTGGGCGACACACTCTACGGCGCCGCTGGCGAGCTGCAAGCTTCCGCCGCCCGCAATCGGCCCTCGCCATCTCTCCCCGTGCTCTCGTTGCCCCGAAACTTCCTTCATGCCGCGGAACTAGAATTTGCTCACCCGAAAACAGGAAAACAGCTCGCCTTCTCAAGGCCACTCCCGGCTGAGCTGACCGATTTCCTTGATCTGCTCAAGGGTCCCACCCGCCCTTGAACCGCCGTACACCCCTTAGATAGCTGCGTTCTAGGCGGGGAAAGTAGCTGAAGCGTCGCGGCGAGCGAAGATGGATATAATTGGTTTCATCAGGATGCGAACTCTTTGGTTTTCACCGTTGCTGCTCATGGTCGGCGTATTGGGACTCGCCCAGACAGCCGCACAACTTCCTTCGGCTCCGACGCCCGCGAACTCGAGACCGCCAGCGCAGCTGCCTTCGGCCCCAACGCCCGCGAACGCACCGCCAGCCCAGCAGCAATCCAAACCTGCTCCGGTGCAATCTGCACCAGCCTCAACTCAGCCCGCGGCGCAGACTTCGGCTTCAGGTCAGACCGCGAACGTCACCGCCCCGACCACCTCTGACGCCAAAGCGGCTGATCCTGCTCCCGATACCACCAAGCCGGCCGCTGCCGCCGATGCATCGGGTAAAGACGACAGCGACGCAGTCACTACAATCCACAAGCTCGTGCAGGAAGTGAATGTCGTCTTCACCGTTTCCGACAAACACGGGCGCTTCGTAAAAGATCTGAAGCAAGCCGACTTCAAGGTACTCGACGACAAGAAGCCGCCGGTGCAAATTGTGAACTTTGCCAGCGAGACGAACCTTCCGCTACGTGTGGGATTGTTGGTCGACGCCAGTAATTCCGTGCGCGATCGTTTTCGCTTCGAGCAGGATTCCGCGATCGAATTCCTGAACGAGATCATCCGCCCGCACTTCGATCGAGCCTTTGTAATCGGCTTCGACACTACACCGGAAGTCACCCAGGATTTCACCGATAACACCGAGTACCTCTCGAAGGGCGTTCGCGCTCTGCGACCCGGCGGCGGAACGGCACTCTACGATGCCGTCTATTTCGCTTGCCGCGACAAGCTGCTGAAAGCGCAGCAGACTGGCCCGACCCGCAAAGCCATCATCCTGCTCAGCGATGGTGAAGATAACCAGAGTCGCGTCACGCGTGAGGAAGCGATCGAAATGGCGCAGCGCGCCGAAGTGATTCTCTATACCATCAGCACCAACGTGAGCGGCGTCAAGATGCGTGGCGACAAAGTGTTGGAACGCATGGCCGAAGCGACCGGCGGACGCGCTTTCTTTCCCTTCCGCATACAAGACGTTTCCAACGCATTTTCGGAAATTCAGGACGAGTTGCGTAGCCAGTACGTGCTCGCCTACAAGCCAGCCGACTTCACCGCCGATGGCCATTTCCGCAGCATCGACATCATTGCCGCAGATCGCAAAGGACTGCAGGTGCGCGCACGCAAAGGATACTTCGCGCCAAAACCGTAGATCCTCGATCGTTAGTGGCGTCGCACTGCCGTGCCAAATGACTTCAAGAATGCATCGACCACCTGCTCGATGAAAGTGATTGGGGGATCGCCAGACGAGCGCTTCCCCGCCACGTAGGTATCAAAGATATATCGATATAAGACGGGGCCAAAAAGCAGCGCGGTTGATAGGTCTGCGTCCAGATGCTTCTCAAGCGTCCCTTCAGCCACCCCGCGCTTAAACACGTCAGCCAGTGCGGAGCGTTTGCGATTGATGACCCGTTCTCGCCATGCACGTCCGAAGGCCTGATTACGCGCAGAATAGGCAATCAGGTGCGGCATGATCCGTTCGCGAAGATCCGGCATGTGCGCAGGAGCGTAGCTCAGTGAGTCGATCAGATCCTTGCGCAAGTCGCCAGACGCGAACTCCGGCAATTCTTTATCAAGGCCGTGAAGATACGAAAGTGCCTCGAGGGCGAGAGCGTCCTTATCTGCCCAGTGCTTGTAGATCGTGGCTTTGCTCACGCCAGACGCATCAGCAATTGAATCCATGCTGGTGGCGTCGATGCCTTGCTTCGCAAACAGACGAATCGCAGCATGCACAACCTTACGATGCGCCTCCTCGCTGCGTTGTCTGACCATGGCCTACAACTCGATCCTCGAAAACAGGTAGGCGCCGGTGCCTAGGAAAGCTACCGCAAGAATGCCGAGCAGCAACATATCGACGGGAAAGCTGAACTGCCAGCTCCCAATCAGCACCCCGCGCAATCCGTCCACTCCATACGCTAACGGGTCGCCACGGGTAATCCATGTAAGCACCCGCGGCAAATTGCTTAGAGGATAGAGTGCTCCCGAAAGGAAAAAGATCGGCAGGACCAGAAAGTTCATGACTAGCTGGAATCCCTGCATGTCTTGGATCACCGAACCCAACGCTGTCCCCATGGCGGCGAATACAATCGCGATCATGATCACAAATAGAAATGCTACCGGGATCGCTATCCAGTGTGCCGGCCTGAAACCCGCAATCAGGCAGATAATCAGGATGAGGCATCCCTGGATGATCGCCACCGTCGCACCACCTAAAGTCCGTCCGACCATGATCTGCATTCGCGAGACCGGCGCGACGAACGTTTCCTTCAAGAAACCGAACTGGCGGTCGAACAACATGGCGATGCCCGAGAAGACAGAACTGAACAGTACCGTCATTCCGATCACGCCCGGCGCCATGAATTGGAGGTAGCTTCCTCCGCCCGCTTTCGCGAACACCGGGCCAAAGCCGAACCCGAGCGCCAGCAAATAAAGCGCAGGCTGACCCAGCGACACGACAATCTGTACGCGGGACCGGACATAACGTTTGAGCTCACGCAGCCACAGTATGTAAATGACGCCCACGCTATCTCCTCCACATTCTGGCAAATTGCCGCATCTGATCCTTGCTGTCCGCACCATCTTCGCGAAGCGATGTGCCGGTGAGCGCCAGAAACGCTCCTTCAAGTGAATCCGTCTCGGTTTGTGCTTTCAACTCTGCTGATGTTCCCTGCGCCACGATCATGCCGTGGTCGATGATCGCGATCCGATCGGCAACCCGATCGGCTTCGTCCATGTAGTGAGTCGTCAGGAACACCGTCGTGTTCTCGGCTTCGTTGATTCGTTTCACGTGAGCCCAGAGTTGATTACGGCTCTGCGGATCTAGCCCCAGCGTCGGTTCATCCAGAAACAGGATTTTTGGCGTATGCAGGAATCCGCGCGCGATCTCCAGTCGCCGTCTCATTCCACCAGAAAATGTTTTGACGTAGTCGTTGCGCTTTTCCCAGAGCTCGAATGTCTTCATTAGCTCTTCGATACGCTGGGTACGAATCTTTCCGGGGACGTGGTAAAGAACGCCGTGAAGCACCATGTTCTCGTAAGCGGTCTGCTCATTGTCCAGACTTGGATCCTGGAACACGATGCCGAAGCGCTGGCGTGCTTCTTTCTGTTGTACCAGCGGGTTGAACCCATCCAGCAGGATGTTGCCCGCGGTCGGCCGCAACAGAGTCGTCAGCATCTTGATCGTGGTGGTCTTCCCTGCGCCGTTCGGGCCGAGGAACGCAAAAATCTCCCCTTGCTGAACCTGGAAGGAAATCCCCTTTACAGCGGTGAACTGGCCGAAGGTCTTGGTTAGGTTCTCTACCTGGATCAAAGGCACCTCACGAGAGACGAAGGATATAAATACTGAACGGTTTAGTTTAGTTTGTCAAACAGAATTGTTGCTTGCCGTTAAACTAAGCGGAATCAACCTTAGAAAAGAGGGCGCCCGCGAAGGACCGATCGCCCGGCCAGCTAATCTCCCGCTTCTGTGTCGTGCCGGATGGCGTAATACCCGGTCCTGGCCTGGACCTTCAGGCTCTTTTCCGTCGTATGAATCTCCACCTTGCGGAAGCTGCCGTCCAGCTTCGAATTGGTAGGTGTGTATCCGATGTTGTATTGCGTGCGCAGCTCTTTGGCGATCTCGTCGAACGCTTCCTGCAGCTTTTCTTTTTTGTTGCCGACCTCAATCACACGGCCGCCGGTGTCTGCGGTCATCTTCTTCATCTCCCGGTCACCCGAGTACCCGCCGAATCCGTAAAATCCACGGTCGGCGATCAGCAGCACGTAAACAATGCTGTCCGACTTCTGTGCCGCTTCGATCGCGTCCTGGATGCGTTCCTTCGAGCCCTGGTCCTCGCCGTCCGTAAGCAGGATCATGGCCTTGCGCCCTACTTCTTTGGACAGTTTGTCGTAGGACGCGAGATAAACCGCATCATAGAGAAGAGTACCTTTGGGAGAGCACGATCCTGGCAATGGACCGCCACCGATTCCCGGGATCCCGGTGCACGGCGTTCCCGCATTTATTTTTGCTTTATCCAGGGCAACGCGAAGCTGGTGGCTTTCGCTGGTGTAATCCTGCAGGAGGTCCACTTCCACGTCGAAGCTGATCACGAATGCCAGGTCTTTGGGTCTCAGCACCTCGCGAAGAAAATTGGCGCCGACCTCTTTTTCCATATCAAGAACGCGAGTCTGGCTGGCACTACTGTCAATCAATATACCCAGCGTCAGCGGTTCATCCGATTCCGTGGAGAAATACTTGATGGTTTGCGGCTTGCCATCTTCAAGGACTTGGAAATCCGTCTTTGCCAGGTTCGGAACGAGCGCTCCGTGCTTGTCTTTAACGTTGAAGAATAGATTCACCACGTTCACTTGCGACTGGAACGTGGGTAAATTCTGGTCCTGGTTAGCCGTTTGCTCCTGGTCCTGCTGCGTAGAAGATTGCGGAGGCTGTGCCCAAACAAGCGCGTGAAACGACAACAATGTCACAATAGAGATGATTGCGACTCGGACAAAACAACGGGATCGGAACAACATGGCTTTTCAGGGTTCCTAGACTGAACTAGAGTAATTCTAAATCAGCTTCTATCTGTAAGAATTCGGGCATCGTAAGTGGAGGGTCGTGCGTGTTCAAGCATTGCCATTGGAACGAATGGATGCGTCTAGCTGTCATTGCTTTCATCTGTGGCCTCTTACTAGGCATTCCCCTGCAGGGCTCCGCACAAAACTCTGGCAGCCCGCCCAATGGGCAAACCCTTCCAGATGCGCCTGCACCTAACAACCCCTCTTCGGGGCAACAAGTTTCGCCCGGGGCACCACCACCTGTCCCTTCGCAGACTCCTGACCTCGGCGATCTTTCGGTTGAAACTCAGTCTCATGGCACCACCCAGGGCTCCTCGAACACCGCACCTCCTCCGATGCCTCCCATCAAGACTGTGCCTGCCGGCAGTGTTCCACCCGCGTCGAACACCAGTCAGGAGGAGCTCTACAAGTACGTCGTTAACACGAATTTCGTCGTCGTGCCCGTAACCGTGAGAGACCCTGCCGGGCATCTCGTCGAAGGACTTCTCCAAAAGGATTTTTCGATTTACGAAGACAGCAAGCCGCAGACCATCCGGTTCTTCACGAGCGATCCCTTCGCTCTTTCTGCCGCGATCGTCCTCGATCTCAGCCTGCCCGAGAATGTCGTAAGCAAGGTCAACCAGACGTTGCCTGCGCTCGTGGGCGCCTTTAGCCAGTATGACGAGGTCGCCCTTTACACCTATGCCGGGAGCGTCCAAAAAGTGCAGGACTTCGTTGGTGGCGCCTCCGACCGTTTTGCACAGGTGATGAAACAGGTTCGCGCCGAGGCTCAAGGCAGGCCAGGCGGCGTTGCCGTGGTCGCGGGACCGATGGCAGCTGGTCCCAGCGTGAACGGGCACCCAATGGATCCCAGCGTTCCGCCGATGGAATCTCGCACTTATCAGCCTGAGCCACACGTGCTTAACGACGCCATACTCGCCGCAGCGCTCGATCTCTCTCGCCGCGGGCCCCTTCGTCGCAAAATCATCTTTGTCATCAGTGACGGCCGGGAGCTCAACAGCAATGCGAGCTACCGCGATGTGCTGAAGGTCGTGCAAACCTATCAAATACTGGTCTATGGAGTCGCTGTGAGTGGCGGTGCCATCCCTGGCTACCGTCAGTTGCAGAAGATCAAGGTTCCCGGCCAGGGTTATGGAGACATCCTCAATCGATACGCAGCCGCAACCGGCGGCCAGGCGTTCCCAGCTCTTTCTACGGACGCGATCGAAAGCACCTACCAGCGAGTCACGTCCGTCGCCAGGAACCAGTACACGCTTGGCTACACAACCGTGGCGGCCATCGCCGGTAATTGTCGCGAAATTGAGGTCCGCGTGAAGCGCCCTGGCCTGCAGGTTATATCCAAGCCACGGTACTGTCCGCTTCCTCCAGCGGCCGCCCAAAAACAACCAAGCGGCCAGTAATCATTCGTCCGAGCCCTGAAGCCACGGGCCGCTGACAGCTACTGTCCATTGGCTTCAGGCAGATAGCCATCGCCCGTGGGCTGGCTCTACCCGTTAGCCGCCAATCACTTCCGTACTATGACTTTAGTGTCCTTCTGGACAACGATGTGTGCTCGAACGTTAATACCCTGTGATATAAAACAAGTGCACTCCCCCAGGAGAAACTGCAGTCGCCCGTAAGGGTGCACTGCGATTAGAACGAGGCAGGGCCTTGAGTTTCATAAACTTCGCCGCCCGCGAAATTAATTGCAAAATTGTCTATTACGGCCCCGGCCTCGGGGGCAAGACCACCAATCTTCAGTACGTTTACGACAAGACTGGCGAGAAACAGAAGGGCAAGATGATCTCGCTGGCCACCGAGACGGACCGAACCCTGTTTTTCGACTTTCTCCCACTCGATTTGGGCACGGTTCGTGGCTTTCGCACCCGTTTCCATCTCTACACCGTTCCAGGACAGGTCTTCTACGATGCCAGCCGCAAACTCATTCTGCGTGGCGTCGATGGCGTGGTCTTCGTCGCAGATTCCCAGGAAGAGCGCATGGACGCCAACCTGGAAGCCCTCGACAACCTCCAGGAGAACCTGCAAGAACATGGCTACGATCTCACCAAGATCCCCTATGTGCTGCAGTTGAACAAGCGCGACCTGCCCTCGGCCATGGGCCTGGACGACCTAAAGCGCGAGCTGATTCGCAAAGAAGAACCGGTTTTTGAAGCCGTGGCCTTCCAGGGCACCGGCGTATTCGAGACACTCAAAGAAGTCGCCCGCCTGGTTCTCACTGAGCTCAAGAAGGGCTAGCCGCCTTCCAGCCAAAAACTACTACTCATGCTCGTGATGGTGCTTGTGTGCACCGGCGTTAAGCGCTAAATCTTCCGCGCCTTCCATTTCGTGCTTTTGCAGCTCCGCGAGCAAGCCTTCGTCCGTCAGATCCAGCGGGTGCGAGTTCTCCCAGTCATTCCGCACGACGTTGTGCAACTTATCGACGACGCCGTCGTCACCAACTTCGATTGCCAGTTCCCGCCGGCTGTCGAAGCTACCCGGCGCAAAATTGATCGATCCCACAATTGCGCGCACCCCATCCGCCAGCAGCATCTTGGCATGCAGCTTCAGATGATGCAGTTTGTGGATCTTCACTCCCACATCATCCAGGATCCGCAATCCACCCACGCCCTCGATCAGCTTGTCTTTTTTCAATTTATGCGGCGGCCTGGCCATCAGGTGGATCTTTACCCCGCGGCGATTGGCGCGCACCAGGTGCTCGATGATGATCGGATCCTGGTATCGCTCATTCTGCAGCCATAGCGAGTGTTTAGCTTCGTCGATGAACTGCCCAATCCGATCGCGGCCATTTCCTTTGCACCAGATCAGGCGTGACTGCGGTCCCACGGAGAAATCTGTCCTGTGCCAGTCTGCCTCGAAGCAGTCGACGATTTCCTGCACCTCATGTTTGTTAGTCGTGATCACGGCGTAATCGCGAGTCTCAGTGAGGTTCTTCGTGTCCCAGTTCAGCGATTTCACGAATGCCGTCGTATCGTCGACCACCATTGATTTCTCGTGCGTGAGATCGAACGCCGGATTGCTGTCAATGACGTTCACCCCTGCTTCGGTGAGCACCTTACGTGTGTCCTGGTTTTCTTCTTCTCCGTCACGACGCGCCGGGTTCAGCATGATGCGGACATCCACACCACGATTGTGCGCAGCGATTACCGCCTTCAGAAGCGCCGGATCCGAGAACAAAAACATCTTCACGCGGATCGATTGTCTGGCGTTGTGGATTGCGTCAATAATCGGCTGCGCTGAATCGTCCGGCAGCACTACCAGTGATCTCGACATGTTTTCCTCAGAACAGTGAAGCGGATACTCGGATTGTAGCCCACCAGCGGAAGCTACGTTCCCGCCTGTGCGGCTGTTCCGAATTGTGCGCGGTAGAGCTCGGCGTACACACCGTTAACGGTAAGCAACTCGTCGCTCGTCCCCTCTTCCGCAACCACGCCGTCTTTCAAAACGATGATCTTGTCCGCATCTCGAATCGTGCTTAGCCGGTGCGCAATCATAATCACCGTCCGTCCCTTCATTAACTTCTCCAATGCTCCCACCACCAGCTTCTCGGACTCCGTGTCCAAAGCCGCCGTCGGTTCATCCAGGATCAGGATGGGATTATTGCGTACGATTGCCCGCGCGATTCCGATGCGTTGGCGCTGACCACCCGACAGAGTGTCTCCCCGATCGCCTACCACCGTATCGTAGCCATGCGGCATGCGCGCGATGAACTCGTCCGCATTCGCCAGACGCGCCGCCTGCATCACTTCTTCGCGCGTGGCGCCGGCCCGTCCATAGGCAATGTTGTCGCGAATCGTGCCGCGAAATAAAACCGTTTCCTGCAGCACGTAGCCGATCTGTTCTCGCAATGCTTGCAATTTGTAGTCGCGGATGTCATCTCCGTCGATGCTCACCATGCCCGCCGTCGGATCGTAAAATCGTGGGATTAGGCTGATGATCGTCGACTTCCCGCCGCCAGTTGGGCCGACAATCCCCACCATCTGTCCTGGCTTAATCACAAAGCTCACATCGCGAAGAACTGGACTGGTCTCATCGTAGTAAAAAGCTACGTTCTTGAATTCGATCTCGCCACGCAACGGCTCCGGTACTCGTGCTTCTGGTTTCTCCGGAATGATGTTGTCCGCATCCAGGATGCCCCGCACTCGCTCCACTCCCACTGCCGCCTGCGCGATGCTGTTCGTCATCGTGGCAAGGTCCTGCACCGGCTTGAAGAACTTGGTCAGGTACGCGAGAAAGACGGTCAGGGCTCCGGCCGTCATCGCGCCTTTGATAATCAGGGATGACCCTCGCCACAAGACGATCGCCGTACAAACAGCGACGGTCACGTTCACCATCGGCGACAGCAGCGCCTTCACCCGGCGCGCTTTCAACGCAGCTTTAACGGTCGCATGGCTCACGTCGTCCAGTTCCGACTCCTGCAACTCCTGCCGGCCGAATGCCTTGATCACCCGCATTGACTCCAGCCCCTGCTGCAGCACCGAGACCATATTGGCCTGTTCTTTTCGCACCTCGTGCGTGGCTTTCTTTACTGCGTTCTTGAAGCGCGACACCAACAGCAGCATGAAGGGCGTCAGCCCGACGGCGATCAGCGTGAAATCCCAGTTCAACCAGAACATCACGCCAAGCATGCACAGAATAGTGAGGAGGTCGACCACGATCCCAAGCGTCGACGAAGACGCGAATCCCTGGATGGTCTGGACGTCCGTCGTCAGCGTGCTCAGAATATTCCCGACCTGATGGCTGTCGTAATAATTCAACGACAGATGCTGCAGGTGGTGATACGTACGCATCCGCAGATCGTTCGCCACCCACTGTCCAACGCTGGTCGTGTAGTAATTAGCTACGTACGCCGCGAGCGCCCCAATGCTCGCAATTACCACGGTGATGATGGCTGCGGCGGCGGCTACCTGCATCTTGCTGCCGCCACTCATGAACGGTCGCAGGAAGTCTTCCAGCCAAGGCGCGAGTTTGTGCGTTCCCACAACGTTGTCGAGAACGATCTTCAACGGCCACGGTGCTGCGACGCTCATTGCCGTCTGCATAAGCATCGCCGCCAGGATCACAACCAGAGTGCCACGATACGGCCGTACCAGTTCGCTAATCAGACGCAACATTCTTTGGGTTCTCACACAACGCGGACGCCCCGCCCACGTCATAAACGGTGGGTGCCATTCTGCGGGGCTTGCACCAGACTTTGCAAGCTTTGTCTTTGCTTCTCGCCTCGGTCATCCTCCAGATTTGCCCTGAGTTCACCGGTCGCAGTACTCTCTTTTCCCATGAAACTCGCCCTGTGGCTTTCTTTCACGATTGCTCTGATCTGCTCCAACCTGGCTTCGCAAGAAGTCCCCAAGCCTGCCGAAGGCGATTTCATCGTCCACAACTTCCAGTTCAGATCTGGAGGCTCGCTGCCCGAACTCAAGCTGCACTACTCGACTTACGGCACCCCCGTACGTGACGCGAAGGGCCGCGTGACGAATGCCGTCATGGTTTTACACGGCACCGGAGGCTCAGGACATCAGTTCGTCAACGAGCGCTTTGCTGGAGTGCTCTTCGGCCCCGGTCAACTGCTCGATTCCAGCCGCTACTTCATCATCTTGCCGGACGCAATCGGTCACGGACAATCAAGCAAGCCGAGCGATAGCTTGCATGCCCGCTTCCCGCACTACGAATACGACGACATGGTCCAGGCTCAGTACTTGCTCCTGACAGAGGGACTGAAGGTCAATCACCTCCGCCTGCTGATGGGTACATCGATGGGCTGTATGCACTCCTGGATCTGGCTTGAAACGCATCCTGATTTCACGGACGCCGCCATGCCGCTCGCCTGCCTGCCCGTCCAGATCGCCGGCCGCAATCGCATGTTTCGCAAGATGATCATGGACTCCATCCGCCAGAGTCCCGACTGGAACAACGGTGACTACCAGCAGCAACCGCATGGGCTGCAAGGCGCGCTCAACACACTCCTCATCATGGGCAGCTCGCCGCTTCAGATGCAAAGGCACTATCCCACGCGCGATCAGGCCGATACTAATCTCGACGACTACATCACTTCGCGCCTGCGCACCACCGATGCCAACGATCTTCTCTATGCTGTCGATTCCTCTCGCAACTACAATCCCTCTGCGAAGCTCGAAGAAATCACCGTCCCTGTGATGTTCGTGAACTCCGCCGACGATCAGATCAATCCACCTGAATTGGGCATCGCCGAAAGGGAGATCAAGCACGTGAAGAAAGGGCAATTCGTTCTGCTCCCAATCACTGACGAGACTCGCGGCCACGGGACGCACACGCAAGCGGCAGTCTGGAAACAATACCTCGCCCAATTACTGGCGGAGAGCCAATAGAGACAGCGCACAAGAGCACATTCACGAAGCGTTAACATGGGTTTCTTACAATCCCCGCATGCCTCCTTCCGACAAGCTGGTTGTCGAATCAATTTCCGGTTCTAACGCAGGTGAGTCGATCGTAAAGCTCACCGGACCTCTGGTCCTCAACACGCTCTTCGGATTTCAGGACACGATGCAGCAGCAGACCGCGACTCTCACGCTGGTTGATCTCAACGGCGTCCCCTATGTCGACTCCGCTGGCCTCGGCTCGCTGGTAAAGTTCTTCGTCTCCTACAAACGCCACGGGCGCAAGCTCATCCTCATCGCTCCCTCCGAGCAGGTGCAATCGTTGATGAGCATGACGAAAGTCGAAACCCTGTTCGAGATTTATCCCAGCGTTGCCGATGCCGAACGCAGCACGGCCGCCAGCGCCTCGTAGCGGCAACTCAGCTCGGCTCCAGATGTGAACTGCCGTTCCCGTTGCGGAGTTAGCGGTACTCATCTAGTCGCTGGTCAACGCAGGACAACAGATTCCGTCTTGTTTCGTACGGATCTTATCTGCTAGCCACTTTACCGGTGGCCGACTACACGTCAAAGTGACCGCGAATTGGAAATCCGACTTCGCCGACGCCCAGCAACCGGGGTCTCGGACGGTGAGCCCTATCAATCGTCTTGCTGTGTATTCCATTTCTGACAGGTAAGTAGCTGCCTTTCCGAAACGCGAGACAAACCCTGCACATCTCTGACAGTTAAGGAGAAAAATCATGAATATTGCAGTTACCACCCCTACTGGCCACATCGGCAACAAACTCGCCAACATACTTCTTGACCGCAAGTCCGATGTCACGCTGATAGCCCGACATCCGGAGAAAGTGAAAGATCTAACCAGCCGTGGTGCAAAGGTCATCGCTGGTGAGCACAGCGATCCCGCGGTTGTTGAGCAGGCGCTGCGTGGCGCCGACGCGCTGTTCTGGCTGACGCCTTCGGAGATGACTTCGCCCGATCCCTTGGGCACGGCCCGCCGCATGGCCGAGGCCGGAGCCAGCGTTATCCGCAAGCATCCGGATCTGCATGTGGTTCACCTTTCAAGCGCAGGAGCATTCCTGCCGAGCGGCACAGGGCCGATTGTTGGACACTACGACACGGAAGAGAAGTTCCGCGCCGCCGGGAAGAACATCGTCTCGCTGCGCCCAAACGAGTTCATGGAGAACGTGTTTTTCTCGCTGCCGACGATCATCGGACAAGACAGCATCTACACTTCGATCCCAGGATCGGTGAAAGCGCCGTTTATTGCAACGCAGGACATCGCCGAGGTTGCCGCTGAGTTTCTGCTCAAGCCGATCGACGGACATCACGTGATCGATATCGTGGGCCCGCAGGAGATTTCGTTGGACGAGTGGGCTCGCATCGCCGGACAGGCCATCGGGAAACCAATCCGCGTGGTCACCATCCCGGGCGACAGGTTGAAGGCCGCAATGAGCCAAAGCGGAATGTCGCCGGAGATGGCAGCGCTGCTGGTTGAAATGGAAGAGGCCTACCCCAAAATACAGCAATTCAAAGGCGAACAAAAACGCACTGGCAAAGTTACATTCGCGCAATTTGCCCGCGAGGTGTTCGCGCCCGGATATAAGAGAGCCGTGCAATCGGCGGCGTAGTCAGTACCCAGTCCCGCACTTCGGGAAGTCCGATGTGCGGGACCGGCTCGCGTGCTTTTCCGCTGGCCGTCAGGTCTCACCCAAGCTCTTCGATTTCTTCGTTCAACTCGACAACAGGTTCGTGCGCCTGCTTCATCCCACCGTCAGCTTAAGACAGCTACAAATTAGAAAATGCAGACGAGGGTTCGTCATGAGGACTCGTTTTTCTGCCGTCGCGCTCTCGGCAGCGCTATTGGCATTGTCTTCTTGTGTGGGTCTTACTCGAACGAATGGCGGTGGGCAAGCAGGCTCCATGCAGTCTGTGCAGCACATCATCTACATGGTCCAGGAGAATCGCAGCTTCGATCACTACTTTGGCCAGCTTGGTCAATATCGCGCCGCCAACAATTTTGGGCCCGCCTCCGACATCGACGGTTTACCCGCCACCGCCTGGAACGCCGCCGATAACGGCACCATCATCCACTCCTTCCACATGGCCACAACCTGCGTGGAAGAGCTAAGTGACGATTGGATGGAAAGTCACGTCGATATGAACGAGAACCACCCCGGCTCCAGCACTATTCTGCTGGATGGCTTTGTGCACATCGCCGGCGGGTATGCTCTTGCCTTTGGTGAGTTGGACACGCTGGGCGTTCGCGCTATGGGCTACTACACTCAGGACGAGCTGCCCTACTACTACTTCCTCGCTTCTCAATACGCGACTTCCGATCGCTGGTTCTCTCCCGTTCCCACTGAAAGCATCCCGAATCGTATTTACCTGATCGGCGCCACTTCTGCCGGACACGCACACGCACCGACCGATACTTACCCCTGCTGCGAGCCACAGATTCCGGAGACGATTTTCAGCGAGATGCAATCTGCGGGTGTCTCCTGGAAGATCTATTACACCGATACTCTGCCCGACGGTCAGCCCCTTACGGACCTGGGACAGTTCTGGCCTGATTTCGCCGCGCAGCACGCCGCCAACATTGTTCCTGTCAGCCAGTACTTCACCGACCTCGCGAACAACACTTTGCCCCAGGTTTCATTCATTCAGGCGGGCCTCGCGTCCGGCCGCGACGAACATCCCGGTGGACAGACGACGCCTGGCGAAGGCGGCAACGATATTCAAAAAGGCGCTCTCTACGTTTCCAGCCTCATCAATGGATTGATGAGCAGTTCGTCTTGGCCGAGTTCCGTTTTCATTCTCAGCTACGACGAAGGTGGTGGATTCTACGACCACGTGCCGCCGCAAGCGGCAGTTCAGCCCGACGGCATCAAGCCCTTGGATCTCATCCCCGATGATTCGATCATCAAGCCGCCAGCGAATTTCAATCAAACTGGTTTCCGCTTGCCCTTGATGGTGATATCACCATTCAGCAAGAGGCACTACGTCTCGCACACCGTTGCTGATTACACCGCGATCCTAAAGCTGATTGAGACTCGATTCGGTCTTCCCAATCTCACTCAACGCGACGCGGCGCAAATGGATATGTCGGAATTCTTCGACTTCACTGGCGTGCCATCGAGCAACGTTCCTATACCACCGGCACAACCCGTCGCTGGTCTTTGCAATCCGGCAAACCTCCCGGCATCGCCTTAAACAAAGTTGTAAGTAGAAAGGAAAAGGCCGCCCGGCAACTCAGGCGGCCTTTTCTCAAGGGAGAATAGTTCCAATTAGCGGCGACGAACCGACAATCAGAACTTGATGCCGAAATGTTAGTGACCCCATGGAATCGGTGTCAAGAAAATTCTCAGCAGTAAATGCCTTTGTTTTCAACGATTTGCATTTACATTGCCGAAAAATATTCGAGCTTCTGCAACCGCCCCAATCGCCCCATAATTGACATAAACTGTCAGTTTTCAGGCGCTTAGGGCTAAAAACAGGGGCAAAAATCCCGTTTTGGATTCTGCCCAAAATCGACACCAAGTTGCTACTTGCGGAGGTTTAACTGGATGATTTCGACATCCTGCGTGCGATCGAAAATTCGGTCTGGCAGAATTTTTTTCGCCAATATCCGCAATCCGCCGAACGCAACCCCTGCCGCGAGAGAGATCGCCAGCAACCCGCTCAACAGAAGAACTACATTTACCAGCAGACTTCCAAGATTGTTGCTCTTCGTCAGATGCGTCGCCTGGTTCCAGGTGACGTCCGCTTCGTAGTTCACCGACGCCAGCAACGATCTTGCTTCCGACGGAGAAACTGCACCGCTGACGATCGCGATGAGTGGACCGGTTCGCTTCGTGTAATACGCAGCTCTGCCATCGGAGGAACTTGGATTGGCTGCATCGATCTTCCTGAGTTGTGCGCCTGCAATCGCAGGTGTGGGATAAGAAATCAACGTCAGCTTAGCCAAGCCGTCTTCGCTCGCGTAATTCGCAGACATCACTTCCGCGCCTGCATCGAAATCGACCAGCTCAGCTGGCAATGGCATTTCGATCTTGCCCAACCCTACTGGCCCGACCACATATTTCTTATTGCCCTTCAATCCTTCTGTCGGAAGATAATTCGGCAGCGAAGGTAAGTTGCGGGCATTCCCTCCCGGCAATGGCAAATCGTTCGCCAACTCGCGCAACTCTCCCGCCGACATTGGGGTCACTCGATCAAGCGTCACGTCGACCAGAACGTTTGCCCGATAGAAAACAACTCGCGTACCGTTCGAGAAGGCTTCATCACCAATCGTCTCGGACGCCACTTCCGGCGTGCGGTAGAAAAGGAATGATCCGTAAGCGCCAGAAGCATCAGCGAACCGCGCGGCCTTCACAGTAAGCTTGCGACCCTCTTTGGCATATGTCGCGGAATTCAGATCGGTGAATCCGAATTCCTTCAACAGCGCGCTGTTCACTGGGTCGGCCTGATTGGCATCGGTACTAACTTGAATGGAAGCCCTGTACCATCCCGCAAAAATTTTCGGCAGGAAATCGGACTTGGATTGCTGCGCAAAACCTGAAGCTACAAACCCCAGGATCAACAAGAGACTACTTAGAAGATTGCGTTTCATTCGAAGAGAAATAGCTCTTTATTAGACTACAGGGGAGAAGCCAAAGTTCCAAACGGCTGGGCTTACTGCCGGCCGTTCGCAGTTCTGTATGGCTTTTTTCCCTGACAGTTCCTACTTCCCGAAAAGCATCGTAGAACCACGAGTCATAGTGGCTCTGAGCGCGGCGATGCGGAACCTATCTCTGTATTTGTGACAACCGCATGAAAGGAAATAACTTCGGCTGGCCTGCACCGGACTTATTGCCCGGCTTTATCCGGAATCTTCGCCGCGACCTTAACCCCACTCAGACCGCCTACGTACTTGGCCACGCCTCGATAGAGCGACTCGGCAATCTTCTGCCGATATTCGGGGGTCTCTAGCTTGTGTTCGTCGCCCGGGTTCGAGATGAAGGAGATCTCCGCCAGGATAGAGGGCATGTTCGCGCCAATCAGAACTATGAAGGGCGCTTTCTTTACGCCACGGTCGCGCAGAGACGAGTTGCGGCTCGTCGCCAACCCCGTATAGAGCGACTGCTGCACGTCGGCGGCAAACTCGTGCGATTCCTCAATCTTCTCTTTGAGAGCGATTTTCTTAACCAGGTCCTGTAGCTCATGAATCGATTTCTCGGAAACCGCATTTTCGCGCGCCGCCACATCCAGCGCATCCCGCGAAGAAGTAAAGTTCAGGTAGTAGGTCTCCACTCCACGCGCTGAAGGATCTGGACTCGAGTTCGCGTGAATCGAGATGAATAGGTCAGCTTCCTGCTGATTAGCGATCGCCGTCCGCGTCTCCAGCGGAACAAACGTGTCGTCGTCGCGCGTGTAAACCACCTCAGCGCCCATGCGCGAATCGAGCAGCTTTCCCAGCCGCAGCGCCACATCGAGCACCAGATCTTTTTCTCGCAGACCATTCGGACCAATCGTGCCCGTGTCGTGCCCGCCATGTCCTGCATCGACCACGATACGTCCAATCTTCAGCCCCAACGCCCGGATCAACGACCGATCGCCGTCCATCGTCGGCTTCGCTTCGCGAATAGCAAGCCTGTCCGCCGCCTGCCTCTTCACATGCGCATGCGAAGAACTCGTGCTCGACGAATCTGCTGCCAGCGCGTCGCTGAGTGACGACGTCGTTATGCCGGCAACCTCAACACTGCGTTTTTGCGTGGTAGCCGGAGTCGCACTCTTTACTGGCGTTGGTGTGTCGTTGTCGTCTACCACAATGCGCGTCGGAAGCTCCGCAGTGCTTCCCTTCGAGGAACTCTTGTCTCCCGCCAGCGCCGTTACCTTGCGCGCAACTTCCTTTTCGAGAATCTGACGATCTCGTTCGGATGACTGCGCGTCCACCCTCTTCACTTGTGCCTGTGGCGCAGGCGCATCCGCCACTACTCTCGGACTGTTTGTAACCGTCGGCTTCGAGACAACAGTTTCGCTTGCAACCGTCTTTGCAGCGACGTTCACAGGAGTCTGTTGCTGTTTGGCTGCCGTTGTCACCGTGCTGATTGGAGTGGCTGGCGCCGCCTTCGCCGGAGCCTCAGCCTTCGCCGCGCTCGCCACCGGTATTGCCGGAGCCTTGGTGCTGGCCACCAGCTCCCGCTTGCTCGAGTCTTGCGCCGCCGACGCCACCGTCGCCGACTTCGGCTGCGACTTCGCCTGCAACTGCGCCGGCTTTCTTCCGTGAATATCGATGATCAGCCGATACGGGTTAGGCAATAGAAACGCTGAGTAGTCGTATGAGTCATCTACTTCCAGCACGATGCGCGCCTCGCCCGGGCGATACTGCGCCACGCGAATCTTGCGCAAGAAGCCGTCGCCGACTTCAAAGCTCTTGCCCAACAGCACCGACGCCAACCGGCTGTCTTTCAGATCGAAGTAAATGCGATCCGGATGATCGATCCGCTCCGAGCTGTACTCCACGCTGTCTTCCAGGTCCACGGCAATCCGCGTGTAATCCGGCGTCGACCAGTGCCGGATCCCCGTCACCAGCACGTGGTGTCCCGCGTGATGCTCGCTTGCGTCCGGAGTGTCCTGCTCTTCTCCGGCCACTACCGTAAGCTTCTGCTCAGCCGTTAATCCTGGCGGTGCTGATACGGGCGCCGCTGTCGCCGCCTTCGGCTGTGCGACCGCAGCTTCAATCTTGCGCTCGGGCTTTGTATTCTTCGCGACCGTTGCGGCCTGCTTCTTGTTCGCAGCCGCTTTCGGATTCGCTGCCTCATCCATTTCCTTCAACGCCAGACGTGCGCCCTCGGCGTTTTCCGAATTCGGATAGTGCTTCAGGAAGTCCTCAAACGTTTCCTTGGCCTTGGCGTCGTCGTTAAGGTCTTCGCGATAGATCTGTCCAATCGTGAACAGCGCCTCTACCCGATACTTGCTCCCCGGATATTCACGGCGCACAAACTCGTACTGCCCAATCGCATCCTGCAGCGACTTGTCATCCTTGAAATTGCGCCCTTGATCGGCAAGCAACTCGGCCACAGCCACCACGGCAGCATCTGCCCGGTTCGACGTCGGCGCCAGATAGTAGACACGCCGGTAGGCGTCCATCACCTTCTGGTAATCGCGCTGCTTGCGCTCGCGGATCGGTGTGCCATTCAGTTCTTCGCGCAGTTCTTCCGCTCTTTCGAACTGTCCTCGCGCAATCTGTTTTTTCTGCTGAACGCTTGCGCCAAAAGCGGGAATTGCGAATACCGCTATGAGTGCGAACAAACTAGCTTTGCGGGCCCATTTGCTCACGGACGCGCTTGCGCTGGCCGTCTTACGATTGGACTGCTCCGAAGAATCCGATACCACCCTGGTCGACTGGGTCTTCATTCCGTATTCGTAAACTTCACGACCCCACTAGCATCTCGCTCAACGCGAATCGGTGCGTACGAGGGAGCGAACAGCCCTCCACCGTAGATCTGTGTAATTTTTCGGACGTAATTTCGTGTTTCCGCGAACGGCGGCACCCCGTTGTTGCGCGCCACTGCGCCTTCACCAGCGTTATAGGCTGCGAGCGAAAGCTGGACATTGCCTCCGTAATTCGTAAGCAGCTTCTTCAGATGCCGGACGCCCGCATCCACGTTCTGCCGCGGATCGAACGGATTCTTCACGCTCAGCGTCCGCGCCGTCTGCGGCATCAACTGCATCAGACCCATCGCTCCCGTTCGCGAAACCGCATTGCTGTTGTAATTCGATTCCACCTTGATGATGGCGCGCACCAGGTTCGGATCGACATTGTGCCGCTCGGCGGCTTCCGTAATCGCTTTATCAATCTCATCCGCAGTCACCTGCCGTCCTACTGCCAGACTGCGGTAATTCGGATTGCTGTGCGCCGGACTGCCTTTCACGATCGGCTGTGCTGAAACGTACTTCGAGACCTCCGCCGCTGCATTTCGCGCCGCGCTATACGCCGATCGCGTCGGAGCAGGGACCGGCTTCCACGTGTGCTCTGTATTGCTCCAATAGACAAGATCCGAGGAACGCTTGACTGGTATCTCGCGCGCTGCGGCCTGCTTAGGACCGGAATCCTCGTCGTTCACGTAGACAGTCTTGCCGTTCTCGGACACGGCCGTGATGGTGTCGGCCGCAACCGCCGGGATTGCCGCGAGCGTGATGACGAGCGCTGTCAAGATCAGTGGCGCAATGGAGGCAGACGGTCGGGTATTCGGATGTGGCCAACAAGACATCTTTTGACAGACCTCTTTTTGGCGCACGGACCTGGGTTACGGTGCGCAACTAAAACCAACCCGACCACACGGAGACAACCAGAGTGAGTGGATTATATGTCCGGTGTGGAAGGGGCAGCAATCGCACAACTGCCGGGGAATCTGCTAAGTGAATGGGCGGAAACCCATGAAAAAACAGGAGAAAACCGGCAAAAACGTAAGTTAGTCCCGCCGAAGGTCATGCACCACGGTGCGAAGGGTTCAATCAGAACGGCTTGTGTGGCGCGGACACTCCTGTCCGCGTGCCCTGACCGCAGTTGTGCCGAACCAGGGATGGTTTACGGGTGCCCCATTCAAGCCCTCTTTCGGCTTGAGTGGGATTCAAGCTTCGTTCGATAACACCATCACCTTCGCAACCTACTCTGGCCTGCCATAATCTCCCCATGCGCCGACGCGACTTCCTGAAACTCAGCAGCATGGCCACGACCATCGCGCTCACACGATCCGCGAGAGCGACTCCATACAGCGGCATCCCCCTCCGCGGCATCATGATCGACGCAGCCCGACTCACCGAACGCCCTGACTATTACGGCCGCGTCATCGATTTCTGCCATGATTGGAAGCTCAACGCCATCCTCTTTCGTCTTACCGACGACCAGGGCTCTGCTTTCCGTTTTGAATCTCATCCCGAACTCCTCACCCACGACCATGCGCTCACCGCCTCACAGGCTCGCGAGCTGGCCGAGTACGGCCAGCAACGCGGCGTGCAATTGATCCCCGAGATCGAATCCTTCGGCCACACCAGCTACATCACCGCTGTTCCCAAATATCAGCACCTCGCCGACACGCCACTCGACAAGCCTGCGGAATTCGTCGGCATCTCGCCCGTGCACCCGGATTCCCTGGCGCTGATGCGCGACCTATATCGCGAAGTCGCGAAGGCGTTTCCTTCGCAATATCTGCACGCTGGTTGCGATGAGGTGAATTGGGGCGGCTCTGAGCTATCGCAGAAGGCGCTCGAAAAGAAATCCCGCGCGGAAATCTGGGCCGACTACCTGAACGCTCTCGACAACGTGGCGCACGACTTGGGCAAAGAAATGATCGTCTGGGGCGATTTCGTTGCGCACAAGGAACCCGAAATCTTGCGGCACCTTAACAAACGCGTCATCGTCATGGATTGGCAGTATTACGTAACCGAGCCTCAGCCGCTCCTCGAGACTGCGAAGCAGGTCGCAAATTCGGGATTGCGCGTCATCGGGGCGCCGGCGCTCATCACCTGCGAGTGGGGACCACGCCCAGGCACCCAATCGCTCGCAAATGTCGACGCGTTCGCCCGTGCCTACTCCGAAGACGATCCGCGATTCCTCGGCGTAATCGTCGCCAACTGGACTCCTACCCGCTTTCTCGCCAACTCGCTCTGGGACTCATTTGCCTACGCGTCGATATCGTTGAATGACGGACCAGATGCAGCTCGGCATCTCGCCTTTCCGCAATTCATCGAGCGCTTTTATGGCGCGAAGTGGAACGACTCGTGGCGCACTGCGTTTGCCAGTTTCTACCGGATCACTCCGGGCCGAGATTGCGCCCCCGATTGGGTCGCTCCAAGGTTGCCTCTGCCCTCCGCGAGCGACGACGACGTAAAGCAGTCCATATCGTCTCCGCCGCTCGATCCCGAGCCTTATCGCCAATCCGCCGAAGCCATCAAGAAGCTCAGGGCCTTGGTGAAGCGTAATCTGGCGGACTTCGAATCCTTCTCTTTATCCGCGGACTACCTCGCGCACGTGACCTGGCGAGAACAGCAGTGGCGCGGCAAGCCGGACTTCGCACAAATTGCCCGGCGCGACATTGAAATTCTGAAGAAACTGGAGACCGACTGGAGCGTTGCGCGCTTCGACGACAGCACCGGAAAGAGCAAACCCTATCCGTACCTCACTCCTTACGACCAGCTCTTGCTGCGAATGCGGCAGGCAACGGATTACTCAAAAGCAAAGACCTAGTGTCGTGCGGACATTCTTGTTCCCGCAGCTGCGGACGCCGTGACACAATCGCCCGATAGGAAGATAATTAGCCACCAATCAGCAGCCAGTTCAGCTTGGGGGTGAACATGGCCACTCTACCTCTTCCACAATCGAGGCTAGCCGCGCGCATTGCGCTCGTCGAGCGGCATGTCCGCTTCGAAAATCAACACGATCTTGACGGCGTCATCGGCACCTTCGGCCGCAATGCCGAGTATCAGGACAGTCCCTGGGCCGCGCACTACATCGGCCGGGATGAAGTCCGCCGCTTCTACGCGCAGCTTATGACCGCTCTTCCCGACTTACAAATTGATATCCTGCGGCGCCACGTCTCTGAGGAAACAATCGTCCTCGAGGTCATGATTCGCGGCACCCATCTCGGAGCATGGCGCGGACTTTTGGCAACCGGAAGAAAAGTTGAGCTGCCCCTTTGTGGCGTGTACACCTTCGATCCTGACGACCATCTTGCGGGCGAGAAAATCTACTACGACCGCGGCACCGTCCTTAGGCAACTGGGTGTCTTTCGCGAGCCCGACACACTCCTGGGAAAAGCCACGACGCTGATCACTCATCCGATTTCCGTCGTTCGAGCCCAGCTCCGCAGCATTTTCAGAAAATCCGCCTAAGCCTGTGTGGGGATGGAAGGTCTTGTGTGGCGCGGACACTCTTGTCCGCGCATAATCACCACAGTTGTGGCGAACCAGGGATGGTTTCGGGTGCCCCATTCAAGCCCTCCTTTGGCTTGAGTGGGAATCAATGCCTGTGTGGCGCGGACACTCTTGTCCGCGCATAATCACCACGGTCGTGGCGAACCAGGAATGGTTTCGGGTGCCCCATCTCTGCCTTCTTTTGGCAGAGGTGGGAATCAATGCCTGTGTGGCGCGGACATTCTTGTCCGCGCATAATCACCACGGTCGTGGCGAACCAGGAATAGTTCACGGGTGCCCCATCTCTGCCTTCTTTTGGCAGAGGTGGGAATCAATGCCTGTGTGGCGCGGACACTCCTGTCCGCGGATTCTCACCACAGTTCTCGCGAATCAGGAATGGTTCACTGAGTGGGGACGATCGCGCATCCCTACTTCTTCCGCAGCATCTCCAACTCGTCCAACGTTCTCGGCCAATCCGCTCCAAACAATCGCGACAAACTCCGATCCGCCAGAACCTTCCCTCCTGTCTGGCACTGCGCACAATAGTTTGTCTCATTGTCCGCATAACGGATCCGCTGGATCGGCTTCCCGCATCTGGGACAAGGCTGCCCAAAGCGGCCATGTACCGCCATGTCTTTACGAAACGCCGTCACCTTCTCTGGAAAAGCGCCATTGGCCTCCGCCTCCAGTCGATCGATCCACATCTGCAACGTCTCTCGCGTCGCCCTGAACAGTCTCTCCATCTGCTCAGGCGTCAGCTTCTGCGTTAGCTGAACCGGTGAAAGCTTCGCCGCATGAAGAATCTCGTCGGAATAGGCATTGCCAACGCCGCTTAGGATTCGCGGATCGGTAAGCGCCCGTTTCAGCGTATGATTCTCCGCCGTCATGGCCAGACGAAATCCTTCCAGGTCGAGGGAAAAAATGTCCGCGCCACCCGCATCAAGCGATTGCGCCTCGGCTCGACTTCGAAACAAATGCAGCGACGCGCGCCGTTGCGAGCCGGCTTCCGTCAGCACCAGGGAACCATCCGGAAAGTCCAAAGCCGCAAGCTGATTTCGACCGCTCAGTTTTGCGCCCGCGGCTTTCCAGTGCAGGCGGCCAGCAATCATCAGGTGCAGCACCAGCCAGAAACCATTGTCGAATTCCACGCTGATGCGTTTGCCGATCCGCGCCAGCGACCTCACGGTCTGCCCTTCGATACTTTCAACTGGTGGATCTACCGTTCGCAGAAGAAATGGATTGCCGAGCCGCACTTTCTCAAGCCGCTGCCCAACCATGCGCGTCTCCAGCGCCCTCAAGTACGCCGCAATGTCCGGAAGCTCAGGCATAGGATCGGAAGAGCAGTTTGCCTGATCTTGCGCCTGGCTGGCAATTGCTGAACCTCTTTGCCAGGTTCCCCTCTCGCTGAAGTCACGTTGAGCGCAGCGAAACATCTCTGCATTCAATCCCGCCAAATCTTGTCAAGGCCCCGTTCTCTCCAAAATCCCTACAACTCTCTCATTCCAAGATAGAAATAAATTTCGGGAATCTGTCTAGTAGGTACCTTCCAATTTGTCACAATAGAGACAGTGGTGAAGTGGTGCGAAAGACAATGGTGAAGTGGTGCGAAAGACAATGGTGAAGCGGTTCGAAAGACAGTAGTGGAGTGGTGCTAGAGACGGTGGTGGGGTGGCGCGGACGCCTTTGCCCGCCTATTGAACTGACGTTCCGATCCGAGCGTCAGCGAGGATCTTTCATACCGAGCGTAGCGAGGTTGAGGCGTTTAGCGGGCGTCCGAGCCCGCTGCCGAAATCCTGAGCGAAGTCGAAGGATCTAAGGCATCCCTATTCCCTCCACTAGCCCTCCGGGATTAGGAACTGAAACACCGACGCACTGAAAAAGTGGGATTTCGACCGCTAAGTCCTTTGTTTTATCGGACGACTCGGACTAAGTCCTTTGTTTTGCGGGATGTAGCTTATCCCGTCCCTGTAAGTCCTTTAGAATGCGGGACGAGGGGGGAGGGGTACCCCATGGGATCTCCCATTTCGGGAAAAACGGGTGCCCCACACATCCCGTTTCTGGATGTGTGGGAACGTGAAACGTGAAACGCGCTGCTCGCTTAACCGAGCAGCGCCTCCACCACCTCGTACGTTGAACCCAGCGCAGCATCGAGAGCCGATGCGTCTTTGCCGCCGGCTTCGGCGAGATCCGGACGGCCTCCGCCTTTGCCGCCAACTTTTTGCGCGATGGGCGCGATCACTTTGCCGGCTTGCAAACGACCCGTCAGGTCTTTGGTGACGCCGGCAATCAGCGAGACGTTTCCGTCCGACGCCGAGCCCAGCACCACCACGCCCGAGCCGATTTTTTGTCGAAGATTATCGACGAGCGTGCGCATCTGCGACCGCTCGAGGTTATCCACACGATGCGCCAGAACCTTCACGCCGTTCACAACTCGAACCTTGTCATCGATCGACGCGGTCGTTGCCGCCGCCGACTTCATGCGCGAGTGTTCCAACTCTTTTCTGAGCCGCTTGATCTCGTCTTCTCGCGATTCGATCTCTTTTTGCAGCGCGGTCGCCAGCGAACCTTCCGCTTCGTCCATCCGAACCAGTTTGCGCGCGACCCCTTCCAGCTGATGATCGGTGCGAAAGTGTTGCAGCGAACTTTCGCCCGCAACGGCTTCCACGCGTCGAACGCCGGCGCTGACCGATCCTTCGTCGAGAATCTTGATCAATCCAATCTCGCCCGTCGCGCGCGTGTGCGTGCCGCCGCAGAGTTCCGTAGAAAAGTCGCCGATCTTGATCACGCGGACCTTGTCGCCGTACTTTTCGCCGAACAGGGCCATCGCGTGATATTCGTTGACGGCCACATCGATCGGCACATCCTCGATAATGTCGACCTTCTGGTTTGCGAGGACCTCCTTGTTGATGATGTCTTCGATGTCCTGCAGCTCTTCGTCTTCGACCGCGGTGAAGTGCGAGAAGTCGAAGCGCAGCCGTCCCTGCGAAACCAGAGAACCCGCCTGCTTCACGTGCTTGCCCAGCACTTCGCGCAAGCCGGCATGAAGAAGATGCGTCGCCGTGTGATGGCGCATCGTTGCCTTACGGATATCGAGCGAGACCACCGCATCGACTTTGTCGCCCACTCGCAGATCTTCGCGCGCAACCACCTTGTGCGAACGCACGCCTTGCACCGGGTAATAAGTCGCCTCGACTTCGGCCACAACTTTGTTGTGATCGTCGTCGTACAGCAACCCGCGATCGCCAACCTGACCGCCCGCCTCGGCGTAGAACGGGGTGTGATCGAGAATCACTTCGCCCTGCTCGCCGCGCTTGAGTTCCTGCACGCCCTGGTTATTGCGCATCAGGGCGATGATTTCGCTGCCGCTCGATTCCGTCTGGCGATAACCTTCGAACACGGTCGGCGGAAGCTTCTGATACGCCGGATTTGCCGTCTGCTTCGCCGCGCCCTTCCAGGAAGCCTGTGCGCGCGTCCGTTGCTCGGCCATCGCTCGATCGAATCCGCCCTGATCGAAGGCGATACCGGCATCGCGCGCTGCATCGACCATGAAGTCCAGCGGCAATCCAAAAGTGTCGTAGAGCTTGAACGCCTTCTCGCCGGAATAAGTAGCCCGAGCCTCGGGATGCTCCTGCTTGGCCGTAACCAGCGGAGACAGATCTTCGTCGAGTCGCTTCAGGCCTTCACTCAACGTGCGCGCAAAGCGCGTCTCCTCAATCTCGATCACTTTCGCGACGCGCTCGGCGCTCTCAACCAGTTCCGGATACGCGTCCTTCATCTCATCACGCACCGCAGCGACCATCTTGTAAAGAAACGGCTGCTCCTGCCCGAGCAAGCGTCCGTGCCGAATCGCTCGCCGGATGATTTTGCGCAGCACATAGCCGCGTCCATCATTTGCGGGAACGACGCCGTCGGAAATCAGAAACGTTGCCGCGCGCGCGTGATCCGCGATCACGCGCAGCGAAGCCGCATTGCTGCGTCCGCTCGCCTCGATCTTCTCTTCCTTCTCGAAATCCACTCCGCACAGCTCGGCTGCGCGCTTCAGCAGCGGAACGAACAGGTCCGTGTCGTAGTTCGAGATCTTGCCTTGCAGGACCGCCGCCAAACGCTCCAGCCCCGCGCCTGTATCGATCGACGGCTTGGGCAGCGGATTCAGCGTGCCTCCCGCATCGCGATCGAACTGCATGAACACCAGGTTCCATATTTCGACGTAACGCCCGCAATCGCAGCCGAATTCGCAATCCGTATGCCCAAGCGAGCTGGCGATCGCGCCCATGTCGTAATGGATCTCACTGCACGGTCCGCAAGGTCCCGTATCGCCCATCTGCCAGAAATTGTCTTTCAGTCCGAACTCGTAAATGCGTTCCTTAGCGACGTGCTGGTCGTCGTGCCAAAGATCGTAGGCTTCCGCGTCGCGTGGAACTCCGTTTTCGCCCTTAAAGATGGTGACAAACAGGCTGTCCTTCGGAATCCCGAACCACTGTGGCGAAGTAATCAGCTCCCAGGCGAAGCGGACCGCGTCCTTCTTGAAGTAGTCGCCGAACGAGAAATTCCCCAGCATCTCAAAAAACGTATGGTGACGATTCGTAAAGCCGACGTTCTCAAGATCGTTATGTTTTCCGCCGGCACGAACGCATTTTTGGGACGACGTTGCGCGCCGGTAATCGCGCTTCTCCAGGCCAAGAAACACGTCCTTGAACTGATTCATTCCGGCGTTGGTGAAGAGAAGTGTGGGATCGTTCGCCGGGACGAGCGAAGACGAATGGACCTCTTTATGTCCATTCTGTATGAAGAAGTCTAGAAACTTGCGGCGTATCTCGGAGCCAGTCAGCATGAGGAGTGCTCAGTAGTGAATCCTTCATTTTAGCAGGGCAGAATCTTCGCCACAGACGCACCGAGGACCGCGAGAAGACCGCAACCTCAATACATTAAGTTGTTGTGCAGCAGGTTCCAGCTCACGATCAGCCAGACCCAGCCGAGGCACGCGAGCACCACCAGCGTCTCCGTGATTCGCGCCCACCAGCGATATTGTCGCGTGAACCAAACGTGTATGCCGTGGAGCACCACAAACACCAGCCCGGCAATTCCAATCCACGCAAAAGTTTGAACACCACGAATGAAGGAATCCGAGTCGCTGCTGAAGGCGGAAAGATGCTCCGACCCGTAGATCAAGAATCCCAGCCACGTCGCGATCACTAGCAAATCGACGAGACAAACGATTCTTGTCGCGGTTCGAGCAAATCTGGTTACGCCGAAGAGCGGCAACGACGCGGAATAGTGCGCGCGGACCAGCGCCGCAAGAGGCCACAACAACAAGGTTGCAATCAGCACCAGCACCACGGAACCGAGCACTGTGTAGTTGAATCTCTTCGACTGGTACCACGGCACGCGCTGCATCACCGCCGCGGGGAAATCGGTCAGCATCTGCATCCGGCCGGCGCCGTCCGTACGAAAAGCGATGTGCCGCTTGCCGTCACGATCCTGATAAAGCTGGCTGCCAGTGTCGTACCAGCGGCGCGGTTTGCCATTCAACCCTTTGCGTGAGTCGACGACGACCGTTCCGTCGGGCCCGGGTCTGGCTTGGTCCACATCAAGCCAACTCAAGATTTTGAGAATGTTTGTTTGCGAACGCCGGCTGCTGATATACGATCCGCTCGCCGCTCTCGCATCCTGCACCGCGGTAGCAACGTGGGGAATCTCCACCGGCGGCACTGGATAATAGCGATCGAGAAACTGTTGCCATAACGGGCCGCGCGGCGAGATATCGTTTCGTCCTTCGCTGTTGTAAGAGACAAAAAATCCGAGATTCGCGTCAGGAATCAGGTGTAAATCGCTGTGGAAATACATGGTGTCGCCGCCATGTCCAATAATGCGATGCCCGTTGCCCGATTCCTCGTAGAAACCCAGCGCCATGCCATTCATCTGCGGATCGAGCCCAAACTGCCGCGAGTGCATCAGCTCCGCGGTTTCTGGCTTGAGAATCTGTTTGTCTTCGAAGCGCCCATTCTGCAGGTGAGCAATCATGAATCGGGCGATATCTCCTGCCGAAGCGGAGAGCGCGCCGGCCGGAACCGGTTGCACGAGTTCGAACGGTTTCGCGCCTTCTGACTCAAGTCTGAATCCAGCTGACATCATTGGCTTGAGCGCTTCTGGCAAGGGCTGCGCAAACGTTGAGTGCGTCATTCGAAGCGGCGCCAAAATATTCTCCTGGATGTATTCCTCGAACGGCTTTCCCGAAACGCGTTGCACGATATATCCAGCGAGCGTCGCTCCATAATTCGAATAGGCGGGCACGCTGCCCGGCGGAAAGATGCGGTTCGGCATGTGCGTGCTCAGATAGGTTTGCAACGGCATCAGGTGGTTCGCATCCGGCGCCAGAAGATCTTTGAGCGCCTCCTCGAATCCTGGCGTGTGTGTCATCAGGTTGCGCAGCGTGATGGGCGCACCGAACGCCGGCGGAACTTTGAAGTCAAGATAGTCGTTGATGTCGCGATCGAGATCGAGCTTTCCCTGCTCCACAAGTTGCATTACGGCGGTCCAGGTGAAGAGCTTTGAGATGGAGCCGGGGCGAAACAGCGTATCGTCCACCGACACTGGCTTCTTCCGATCTGCATCCGCAAAGCCGTAACCGCGCGCGAACAACACATTGCCATCTTTCACGATCAGGACCACGGCCCCGGCAATGTCGTCTTGCTGAAGCTGCAATGGGATCAGTCCATCGAAGAAAGCGTCGAGATCCTCAGGCGTGAGTTGGTGAGATCCCGGAGGAGCCGTGGGCGTGACTTGCGGCTGGGCAGGCTGCGGGAGAGTGGGTTGCGGAACTTGCGCCAACGCGACGCCAAAAAGAAAGGTTGCGATCAGGAACTGTACGAAGAATCTGCCAATGTTAGCTTTCAGCATGAAGCCGACCTACCCAGCTTTATTACAGCAGGAACATGGGTTCGTATACAGGCCGGTGTTTCACCAAGTCAAGACGCGATTACTCGGACTCGGTCTCAAGAGCGGTGAGGACATCTTCTTCCACATCCCACTTCTTGAGGATGGTGATGATCGTTCTCGTCCCAAATCCGGCACGGATCATGGTGCGGAAAACCCGGGCGGCTTCTTTCTTCGATGTCGGCTTCTTCAGACGCTTGCGGGCAAGGAATGCGCGCGCCAGTTGTTCCTCGTTCGTATCCGCATAGGCAGCACCGACCGTCTTTTCGATGATTTCGTCATGGACACCCCGCTGTTTCAGATCGGAAATCACCCGGCGCCTTCCGAAGCGATCGTTCTCTTTGCGCAATGATGAATAGGTGGTTGCGTAGCTCGTATCGTTGAGATAGCGCTGCTCTTTCAAACGAGCGATGACGGTTTCGACCAATAGATCGCCAAGTTCCGACTTCTCCACCTTCTGCCGTAACAGGCGCTTGAGTTCGGCGACGGTTCGCATGCGGCGGCCTAGCGCGCCGATTGCGTATTCATACAGCGATGCTTCGTCGAACAGTTTTAGTCGGGATTTTCCGAACGCCATGCGCTTACGTTAGCGCATTAGCGAAGAAGAAAGAAAGGACATCAGGAGAGAAATAAAAGGGTGCACCCCCTCGGCTCGTTTCGCCGTGGGCGGGGTCCGCGATGCTACTTTCCTCCGCCGCTGGTTCCGAAGCCGCTGCCACCCATTGCCGCCTGCATCTCTTCGCGAGCCGAATCGGTGCCGCTGGAAATGCCGGACACGCGCAGTTTGAAATCATCGGGATTGGTTGCATTCTCGAGCGCAACTTCGTAGGAGATCAGTCCCTGAAAGAAAAGATCGTACAAGGATTGATCAAAGGTCTGCATGCCATATTGCGACGTACCGGCGGCCAGAGCTTCGCGAATATTGCGCGTTTTCTCCGGCGTGATCAGGCATTCGCGAACATAAGCGGTGGACATTAGCACTTCGACGGCGGGTACGCGGCCCGCACCATCGGCGCGCTTCACCAGGCGCTGACTGATGACGGCCCTGAGCGTCGACGCGAGTTGTAAGCGAATCTGCTTCTGCTCCGGCGGCGGGAACACGGCGATAATACGGTTGATAGTTTCGACTGCGTCCAGCGTGTGCAACGTGGAGAACACCATGTGTCCGGTTTCCGCAGCGTGCAGCGCTGTCGTGATCGTTTCCAGGTCGCGCATTTCGCCGACGAGAATCACATCCGGGTCCTGACGTAAGCTGGCGCGCAGTGCCGATCCAAACGATGGCGTATCGACTTCGACTTCGCGCTGGTTTACGAATCCTTTTTTGTCGCGGTGCAGGAATTCGATCGGGTCTTCGATGGTAATGATGTGTTCCGCGCGGGTGGAGTTGATGCGATCGATCATCGCCGCCAGCGTGGTCGATTTACCGGAACCGGTCACACCGGTCACCAGCACGAGTCCGCGTGCTTCGTCGCAGACTTTCTCGACGATCTTCGGCAAAAATAGTTCGTCAATCGGCTTGATCTTGGTGGGAATGACGCGGAGCACCAGCCCGACGTTACCGCGCTGCTGGAACACGTTCACACGGAAGCGGCCCAGTCCGGCGACGCCATACGCCATATCGAGTTCGGCATTTTCCTTGAACTTCTGTTTCTGGCGGTTGGTCATCATGCTGAAAGCCATGTTCAGCATGTCCTCGGCAGTCACGCGGGGCTGATCTGTCAGCGGGATGAGGTCACCATCGACGCGGATGTGCGGATAGTTACCAACCTTCAGGTGAAGATCGGAAGCCTTGCGCTCCATCGCGATGCGCAGCAGATCATCAATGTTCATGGACATGGTTGAATTCCGTAAGTCACTCGTAATGTGGGCTGAAAGTAACACGGACCCATGTGGGGCGCAATTCACGATGGGGTGCGGGTAGCCACAACAGCACGTATCGAGAGATGTCCTTTAGTAACCGGAGCGGGGTTTGCGCAATAAAAAGCGCGGACATCGCTGTCCGCGCCTCGTCTTCGAAGTTCGAATCTAGACTACACGCCAACCGTCTGTTTGGCTTCCACCGGAACCGCCGTGAACCACTTGTGGCGGTCGGGGAGCGTACCCTCGACAATACCGAAAAACTCTTTCTGGATCGCCTTGGTGATCGGTCCGACTTTGCCGCCGTTTCCGACCTTAATCTTGTCGACCGACCCGATCGGCGTTACTTCCGCAGCGGTCCCGGTGAAGAAGACCTCGTCGGCGATGTACAGCATCTCGCGCGGAATCGCCTGCTCGACCACTTCGATCTTCAGGTCGCGCGCAATCTGGATGGTCGAATCACGCGTGATGCCCGGTAGCACCGAGTTCGCAATCGGCGCTGTCAGCAACTTGCCCTTGTACACCAGGAACAGGTTCTCGCCTGAGCCTTCGCTGATGAGGCCGTTCGCGTCCAGTGCGATCCCCTCCACGTAGCCGTTGGCGATGGCTTCCATCTTGATGAGCTGCGAATTCATGTAGTTCGCGCCCGACTTCGCCATTGCCGGCAGGGTATTCGGGGCGATACGCGTCCATGAAGAAACGCAGACGTCCACACCTTCATCGCCACCCTTGCTCAAGTACTTGCCCCACGGGAAATTAACGATGTAGACCTCGATCGGGCAGTGGATCGGATTGACGCCCGCCTCGCCATACCCGCGGAACACGATGGGACGTACATAGCCGGGCCAGACGCCATTGGTCGAAACCAAGTCGACCATGGCTTGCACGAGCTGCTCGCGCGAGTATTCAAGCTCCATGCGATAGATCTTGGCGGAGTCGAGGAGCCGCTGCATGTGTTCGGAAGCGCGAAAGATCGCCGGGCCAGATTTGGTCTCGTAACATCGGATTCCTTCGAATACCGAAGAGCCGTAGTGCACTACGTGCGACATCACGTGGATGTTCGCGTCTTCCCACTTGATGAACTTGCCGTTGTGCCAAATCTTGTCTGTCTTCTGAATCGCCATTCCGGCCCTCCCGCGCAGTTCAGCCAAAACACGGCTGATGACCAACAAATCGCTGCGCTGGGTCCATTATACGATGCGTAATCAAGGACGATTCTGCGGGACTGCTGCTCGGTGGGATCGGAAATTTCTATTCTGGGATGAAGTAAAAAGCGCGAGCTAAACTGGCCCGCGCTTCCGTGAATGTTAAAACCAGACTATTCCCCTGAAGGAGCTGCCGTTGCTTCCGGAGCAGATTTCTGAACCGCCGGCTTGACCTCGGCGCCCGGCTTCGAGGTTGGTGTCGTCTTCACTGTCGCGTTTTCCACGTGGAAGTAGTTGGCTGGTTTGCTTGCCATTTCCGGCATAGCGACGTAGGGCTTGCTGTAATCGTTGCGGGCATTCCAGAAGAGGAAGCCGTTGCCGCCGTGCTCATGAGAAGTGGCCACCTGGACCCGAATGTAGTCCGGCGAGTAGGTCTTGGTCCGCCACGCAAATGCCTGCAGCCACGGGCGAATCACCACGCCGGAACCGTTCGTAATCTTCAGGAAGCGGTCCATCGACTCCCCGATAAAGTGCTCCGGAGCATCGCCCGGATCCTTGTAACCATCCATGCCAAAGAAGTGCGACGGATAGATCATGGGTGAAAGCACATCGCAAAATTTCGCCATGCCAACGATGTCCTGGCCGGTGTGCGACAGGTCGACCGTTCTCTGCCAGGCCATTACGCCGAAAACGTCGAGCGAGAGGAGAACGCCGCTCGGATGAATCTGCTCGTAGGCGCGCGACAGGAAGTTAGTGATCACATCCGGGCGCTTCCAGTCCGGATGAGTCTTCTCGAAGTGGAAACTGGCATCCTTCTGATCGCCTTCCGCAGGAAAACGAACATAGTCAAACTGCACTTCGTCGGCTCCTCCTGCAATTGCTGCCTTCGCCAGAGAGATGTCGTAGTCCTGAACTGCCGGGTTGCTGGGATCGGTCCATACCAGCTTGCCGTTTTCACGCCAAGGCTGGCCAGTGGCGCGTGATTTTACCGCCAATTCCGGATGATGCGTAACCAACAACTCGTCGCGGAAGATCGCAATGCGAGCGATGGCATGTAGATTCTGGGAATGCAGCCAGTGCGTGTACTTGGGCAGATTGCGGATGTAAGGTCTGTGGCCGGTGGGAGCCAGCGGATTGTCGGAGGCGATACTGAGACTTCCGTCACTGTCTTTGATGTCAAAGACCACCGAGTTGCCGCCTGCCTTTTTCCACTCGCGAACAATGTTTACGCCCTTGTCGCTGCCGGCCATCAGGCCAGTAAGGTAGACCGCCTTTACTTCGAAATCTTTAGGAACCAGGACGGCATTTTCGCTATGGATCGGGTTATCCATGCCCGGAACGATCAGGTTCGCTCCCGGTTTCAGGAAAGCACCCTTGAAATCGCCATTCCTCTCGCGAACCGCGTTTTCGAATTCGGAGAGTGTGATATACGAGCTGTCGGCAAAGTACAACCGGACAAGCGTCGCCATGGTCTCGCCCTTCTTGGCGACATGAAGCACGGTGCCGGGAGGCGCGATTAGTTCGCCCGAGGACGGTGTTGTCGTCGAAGCCGTTACTGGGGCAGAAGCCGCGGTGGAAGCCGATTTCGTGGAAGCACTTGAGCGGCGAGTAGCCGCGGCAAGAATTCCAGCAATGAGTACTGCGCCAAACACACTACCGAGAAGAAGAAACCTGACGCTACGGGGCATTGGATTGTGACCTGTCCTGGATTTCGGCCAAATCGTAGCATTTCCCGAGTTGCTGGATGTTGAACTTTCCTTCAAAGAGCAACTCAAAAGTACAGTGTCGTTAGCGCGTCAGGCTTGAATACCCTGCCAATCGCCTGTGCGCGGCGACGGCCAATCAAAGAGATGACAAATCTCCGACAAGACTCACATTCTCTTTTCAGGATTTCGTGCATCTAAGGTGTTAGGCGTGGGGGGAAAGACCCGACATTACGGAGCGGCCGCGGATTAACGTGACTACTTAGTAATAGCAACTTTCAGACATGCTGATCCCATCCCACAGTGATTAATGCGGGCATCGCCCGCTCCCAGGTTCGTGGGGAATATGAAAACCGGTATAAACGCTGTTCTGGATCCTTCCCGCCGAAGCGGTGACGCAACTGAGTTTGAAAAAGCTCTTCGCCGCAGAATCGTCGGCCAGGATGCCGCGATCGAAAAAGTTACTGAAATTTATCAGATGTTCCTGGCGGGACTAAATCCGCCAAACCGTCCGGTCGGCAACCTGATTTTTCTGGGTCCGACCGGGTCGGGTAAAACTCGCGTAGTCGAGGCGGTCTCGGAAGCCCTCTTCGGAGACGCTCGTGCCTGCATCAAGATTGATTGTGCAGAGTTTCAACACTCGCATGAGATTGCGAAGCTGATTGGTTCCCCTCCCGGCTACCTGGGCCATCGCGAAACTCATCCCCTGCTGACGCAGGAAGCGCTCAACCAATGGCACACAGAGAAGTTGAAGCTCTCGATCGTTCTGTTCGACGAAATCGAGAAGGCTTCCGACGCACTGTGGCAGTTGTTGCTCGGCATCCTCGACAAAGCCAGCCTCACCCTCGGTGATAACCGCCGTGTCGATCTGTCGCAATGTCTCATCGTGATGACGTCGAACCTGGGCGCTGCCGAAATGTCGGAACTGGTCGAGGGTGGAATGGGCTTTGGTCCCAAAGCGGTGTTCACCGACAATCGCCTCGACGACAAGATGACTCGAACGGCTCAGGAAGCGGCGCGCCGCAAGTTCTCGCCCGAGTTCATGAACCGCATCGACAAGGTCGTCGTGTTCAAGACCTTGCGCCCCGAACATCTCCAGCAGATCCTCGAGATCGAACTGGGGATGGTACAGCAGCGAATTCTGCAGGCGACCGGAAACAATCAGTTTGTTTTCAGTTGCACTTCCACGGTCAAGGATTACCTGCTGGAGGAAGGCACCGACGCGAAGTACGGTGCGCGGCACTTGAAGCGAGCCATCGAACGGCACATCGTGTTCCCGCTCGCGAACCTCGTTGCAACCGCACAGGTCAAGCTCGGTGACTTCGTGCGCATCGATATGACTTCGCCCGGCGAAATGAAGTTCGTCAAGGAAGCCGAAGGGGCGTTGGTTCCCGTCTTACTCGAAAAATATGGTCCGGAATTTTCAGCGCCTGCCCCCGCGAAAGCCGCTCGCAGCGCGGTGGGACGCCGCGAATTGGGTGCGAACTCGAACGACCATAAATAAGCGGGTTGGATAGCCGGCCCGCTTGTCTCCTACCCTGCGCTTCTTCTACCGATGCGGCAGCATCCAATCTCGGACAGAGTTCCCACGCTATATTTCTACTTGCCTAAAACTGCGATGAAAGCTTCGCTTGTACGACGTTCCGCCGCTGTCGCCACGGCCGTTCTTCTCCTCGTATCGCAATTGCAGGCAGTTGCGATTGTGCCTCTGCCTCAGCCCACCGGCTGGAACATGTTTTCGCCCGAGCAAGATATCGAGGTCGGAAAACAGAACGCGTCAGAAGTGCGCAAGCAAATGCCGGTGCTGCCCGACTCGAATCCCGTAAGCCAATACGTCCGGCAACTGGGGCAAAAGCTGCAGTCCACCATGCCTCAGCCTACGTGGCCCTACGAGTTCCATGTGATCCAGCAGAAGGACGTGAATGCGTTCGCCTTGCCGGGCGGTCCAGTTTTTGTGAACCTGGGCACCATCCAGGCCGCGCAGAACGAAGCGCAGCTGGCCGGAGTGATGGCACATGAGATGTCACACGTATACGAGCGCCACTCCACCAAGCAAGCTTCGAAGCAGGCTTTAGCGCAGGTTCCACTCGGAGTGTTGGGCGCGGTACTCGGCGGCGGACTTGTAGGCACCGCCGCGCGCCTCGGACTGCAATTCGGCGCAGGCTCGATCTTCCTGAAGTACTCGCGCGACATGGAGTCGCAGGCAGATACCGTAGGTGCGCGAATCATGTACAACGCCGGGTACGATCCAATGCAACTTGCGGTCTTCTTCCAGAACCTGGAAAAAGAAGGAGGCTCCGAGACAGCGCAATTCTTTAGCGATCATCCAAATCCCGGCAATCGCGAGCAGGCAATCCGAAAAGAGATCTCGGACTTTCCCCCCAAGACTTTCATTGAGAACAGCACCGCATTCGCCACTGCGCACCAGCAAGCCATGAGCATCAAGGGATATACGTCGCAACAGATTCAGCAGCACGCGTACGGGGCACAAGCCGGCGGTCCTGAGGGCGTTAGCGGCGCGATCCCCTCGACCAGCAGCGCGTTTCAGACCCTGAATCACGACGCCTACGATATCTCTTATCCGCAGGATTGGCATGTCGATGGCGATCAGACCTCGGCGGTGACCATCACTCCCGAAGGTGGCGTCAGCCAGAAGGCCGTCGCTTACGGTGTGATCATCAACGGCACCGACGCGCAGAGCGCGGGCAATCTGAACGATGCAGTGCAGCAATTGATTGCATCTCTCCAGCAGTCGAACTCGGGACTGAAGGCAATCAGCAACAACGACATTACTGTGAATGGAGTGCGAGGCAAATCCGTCGATCTGACCGGCAATTCTCCCATCCAGGGCCAGCGCGAGCACGACTGGCTGGTCGCATTGCCGCGACATGACGGTAGCCTGCTCTACGCAGTATTCATCTCCCCAGACAAGGACTTCGCGCAACTGCGTCCGACTTACGAGCGCATACTCAAGAGCTGGAAGATAAAGTAAATCGCTTTCAGTTTTCGAGTTTCTTCGACGCTTCGGCTGCTGGTTTCCAGGCCCTGGCTTCAGCCGATCCGCACTCAAATGATAAAATCGTGAAAGCAAGCCGACGTAGCTCAGTTGGTAGAGCAGCTGATTCGTAATCAGCAGGTCATCGGTTCAAGTCCGATCGTCGGCTCCATTGTTTTCTGCTAGTTAGACTTTCCTCCCACTGCCTATCTTTTTGATTGTGGCGTTCAGCGTTCGGTCTGTCAGCGAACCCGGCAGAAGTGAGCTCGATTAGCCCTGAACTCGAATAGGTTCACACGAAGCTGTTGACCATCTTCGGTTTCGAGGACTGCACAGGAATCTGGAAAAACTGCACTGTTCCACCAGACGAAGCCGTCGCTGCGCTGCATCTCGGCGGAGATACGTGTTCCAGCGGCAATAGTCTCACGCCACGTATCGAGGAAGTATCGTACCGAGAGCGGCGTTTTCCCTTCAGCCAACAGGCGGCCGTTTCCTTCGAGATGTGAGACCATTCGTTCTCGTCGGCTCATGAATCCACGTCACTAGCGTCGCAAACATCCAGCTCGGGTTGAACCGGAAGAGGCGGCGGAGTTGCAAACGACATAGCCGAAAAGTCCAGCATGTCGAGAAGGTCGTGCGCGGCAGCGTCCCTTGCCGTCAGTGGTTGGAGTCCGAATCGTGTCTCGATAAATTTAAGAACCGATGTGTGATCGGCCACAACATGGGAGACGAAATTCTTTTGTGCCCATGGAGAGATCATGACGAGCGGCACTCGGAACCCGTAGCGATCGAAGCCTCCAGGAATATCCCCCGGCTTAAGTATGGGAGCGATGTTGTCGGGCTTGACCGCGGAAGGCGGAGGAACATGATCGTAAAATCCTCCGGCTTCGTCGTAATTAAGCAAAAAAACGGATCGAGGCCATGCGGCGCTCGACAACAGCGCGTTAATAAAGGTGCTCATGTACTTCGAACCGGATTGAATGTTGTTGATGGGATGCTCGTCCATTCCGGTGGCGGGGCCGGATTCAATCATTGATACGGCCGGAAGCGCGCCAGAAGTCAGATCGGTGAAAAATTGGTCGGCATCCACTATCTTTGATTGATTCATGTTGGAGCCCACGAACCAGTGATAGTAGGTGAAATCACCGTTCATATAAATCTTCCAGGAAATCCCCGCCTTCTCAAGCAGATCGAAAATAGTTGGCTCGTTATATTGTTCCGGCTCGGGCGTATCAGGGTAAACGCGTCCAAACGCTGATCCCGCAAGCTGAAAGAGGCGATTGGATAGTGTCTCGGCAGGCGATGACGAGAAGTAGCGGTCGCTGATCGCGAACTGAGAAGCGAGCTCATAGTAGAAGGGCAAGTCGGCTTCTGTGTAGAACCCCATCGCGCGCCGCCCTTGAACGTCAACCCCGCCATTTTCGCGAGAATACTTCGCAGCGCTGAGCACAAAGCCGTCCATTGTTGCCTCAGAAGTGTTGGGAGCGCTCCGGTTATAGTCCACGCGGGTCTCATTCCACGAAGGACTCAGGTCTTCATGACAGGAAGTGCTGAGGTGGTAGGGAAGCACCATCTGCGAAGGATCGTCGGCCGCCGGATTAGACGCAGTTGCTGGGCAGCCATCAACAGTTCCAGGAATTCCGTGAGCTGTACGATATTGTGGGAGTCTGCCGAAGTAGTGATCAAAAGATCGGTTCTCCTGCATGGTGAAGATGATGTGATCGATGTTGGCCTGTAGCGATCCCGGAGAGCTCGATTCCGAGTTCGATGTGGTGGCGGTCAAGCCCGCGCATCCACCGGCGACACCAGCAGCCGTCCCCGCCCCCAGGACGGAGAGAAATTTTCGACGTGAAATCATTTTGGCAACTAAGACGAGAAAACGAATTTGCCCGTTGCCTCCGCCCGGCGAGATGATTCAGTCAATCCGCGTGCTTACAATCTCCAATATTTGAAACTCTGCTGCACGGAAAAACGGCTCCCTGCACCTGGCCATGTTGCGGAGCTGCTAATCGCAACAAAACCAGCTGCGCCCGCCAAGCGAGTACTGCTCGCAATTGTGGGGATCTATTGAACAGACTTGTTCGTAATGCTTCGAGGTCTGAGCTGTGAAGAAAACTCGTTGTTTCCGGTTGCGCGATTCGTAACCGACAGGCGATGGTTCAACTCCGATTGTCGGCTCCAGAAACTCTCCCGCGAAGTACCTCTACTTTTGCGTCTGTGGGCACTCTCCATCCAGCGGCTTCCATTCGCTTACCTGCACCTTCTGTCCCTGCTGGCAATGCGGATCCAGATGACTATACCCAAGTCCTTCGAACGAAACTCCGGTATCCATGGCGGGCTTGTCGCCAAGGAAGAAGACGTTGTACTTGCGATGAGCTTTGAAGTCGTTAACTATGACGCAGCCTTCGACATTCCCAGGTTTCACGCACCCATGCCCCTTCACGTGAACGGTGGGCGGATTGGCTGGAGGTGTTGTTTGCTGGGCGGCCACTCCGATCGACATCGCAAACAGTAGCCAAGTCAGTAAGAAGAGTTTGATCTTCATTTTCGTTCTCCCAGTTCCTACTGCAAAAGCGCTTTAGGTGATGTCCACTTAACCGCGCCGTCCTGGGCGCCCGTGCATCAACCTCTTTGTTTTCACGCCGAGGACTTATCGCGAAGTCAGCAGTTGCTGATCCACCACGCGCTTACTTTTCTCCAATTCACCGACTTGGGATTGTGGCTGAGTAACCACCGAAGCGTCTTCGTACAACCTAACGCGCTTTTGGCTGATTGGCGCCCGCTCTCCTGCTTGGTCTTTATTCTCTGTAGCGTGCGACCCTCTCGGCTCGAAATCCGGGTGCGCTGCGCGTCTTTGCTTGTCAGAAAGAACAGACGCCCATCGGTGGAATGGACGATCAGCCCTGTCTGTTCTCTTTTCGAAATAATCTTCCCGACTTTCTCCCGGTTCTCGATTGCTTTCCTTCGAGCAACTGCCACGATGCCCTCCTGTCCGCCCTTAACTGACAACCTTCTCGGAATTGAAATCTTCGGCGCGAGTTGTCCCAAGGAGACCTCTCCAGAAACCAGGACTGACACCTTGCCCAACAGACCGGAGCTCCCTTCGCTCTTTTGGGAAGAATCTCTCGAATCTTTGTAGCGCTAACCGGGCAACCAATGCACGCCTGGCCGTCATTTCCGAGACTCCCATGATGGATACTGAAACGTTTCAGTATCTATACTTCGGACGATTCGATCACGATGCGATCTATATGAAGGAGATTTCATTTTTTGATTTGACAACGGCTCATAGCGCTGGCATGATCCGCAGCAACTTACCCCAGAAGCATAGAAGCCTCGTCTTAAACGTTCCTGCAGCAAGTTTGGTTCAGGCTTGGGACCCGCGACAAAGCAGTGATGTGTGAGGATACGAGTGAACAGGCGCACTTCAGAACGGCTCGTGCTTCTGTTGTTAGTTGCTACGCTGGCGATGACTAGCCCGCTTACGTGTTCCGCAAAATCAAATTCCGTAATGAAAACATATCTGGCCGGCAACTGGGGAACGCAGACCTTCCTTTGTGAAACCAGGCTTGCCCTTGCCGAGTGCAATCGCGAAGTCGATATCTTGAAGTCGCACTTGGAAATGTATCCGACGGCTCAACTGGGAGCTTGGACCTGGGTGCTTATCCCGGCGGATCATTGGCAGGATCTCGCACGGGATCTTGGACTGGATTCATCTTCGCCCGCCTACACCTGCATCGAAGATCGCCTGACCTTAATCGACGAATCAATGCTGGCGCAAAGAGATGCGGGCCGAAATGCGGAATTGCTCCGTAAGTTTGAGATGCCCTTGCCGAAGCTCATCGATTTCGCCGTAACCCACGAGATGGGCCACGCGCTCTGTGGATTCAAGGACGAGTACAAGGCTGAAGCAGTGGGAAGACGGCTGCGGGAAGGCGAACTGCCTTACTGCTCGGTGCCGGCAAAAGCTCACGAAAGGTTTCCGATCACGCTTCAAGCTGATGTTTGGGGTGGAACACGCGCGCCCCTTGGAACTGGCACTAAGTGATCGCACCCGGCTTTTCTTGCCGTGCGAGTTGCCCTTCAACCCGGCACGGCTAAATATCCAACCTGACAAAACTTGGGCCGGGCTCTCCTATCTGGTCCCCGCCACTCCTCCATAGTTCCCGCCTGAGGGGAAACTCACTGAGGCCCGTTCGGCAACTCGCATAACGGTCGGTTTGCTTTTTAGGCCAAAAGCCGTTCGAATATCAAGGCGATGACCAGCCAAACCGATCCCGCTCTCACCATCGAAGCCAGCCATCCTGAGCCGCCGGTTGCTCAGAAGAACCCCAAGACCAACGTGGTCCACGGCGAGACGCGTATCGATGACTATTTCTGGCTTCGAGACAAAGACAATCCGGAAGTGGCGCGCTATCTGGAGGCAGAGAACGCCTACGCCGACTCGTTGACGCGTCATACCAGCTCTCTTCAGGAACAGCTCTATCGGGAGATGGTCAGTCACATCAAGGAAACCGACATCGGTGTTCCCTTTCGCGAGGGCGACTACTTCTACTACACGCGCACAGAGACCGGGAAGCAGTACCCGATCTTCTGCCGCAAGCAGGCGGCGAAGGATACCGTCGATGGAAACGCTGCCGAAGATGTCATCCTCGACCAGAATGCGCTCGCCGAAGGCCAGAAATTCATGTCGCTGGGCGGCATGAGCGTGAGCGAGGACGGGAACCTCCTGGCATACTCGACCGACAACACCGGCTTCCGTGAGTACACGCTGTACCTCAAGAACCTCCAAACGGGAGAGCTCTACCCCGAACGCATGGAGAAAACCGGCTCTTTTACCTGGGCTGCGGACAATCGAGCTCTCTTCTACACAGTGGAAGAAGAAGGCACGAAGCGCCACTATCGCGTATACCGCCACGTGCTGCGGACCAATCCGAGCGAAGACGCCGTCGTCTACGAGGACACCGACGAGCGCTTCAACGTTGGCGTTGAACTGACGCGCAGCCGCGAATATCTGTTGATCGAAAGCGGCAGCCACACTACTTCAGAATGGCGCTACCTCCGTGCCGATCAGCCGCAAGGCGAATGGAGTGTGATCGCACCACGCGTACAGGATCAGGAATATCAGGTCGATCATCACGGCAACGCCTTCTTCATTCGCGTGAACGATACCGGGCGGAATTTCCGATTGGTAACCGCACCAGTTCAGGATCCCCGACGCGAAAACTGGAGAGAGTTGATCCAGCATCGCCCCAACGTGATGCTCGCTGGAATGGAGCTATTCGCCGACTTCCACGTTCTGCTCGAGCGTGAAGATGGACTGCCGCACTTTCGCATCACCGATTTCAAGACTGGCGAGTGGCATCGCATGAGTTTTCCTGAACCAGCGTACTCCGCGTTCCCGGCGCAGAACCGCGAATGGGAAACGCGGAAGTTTCGATACGCTTACCAGTCGATGGTCACGCCAAATTCCGTCTACGACTATGACATTCAGGACCGAAGCTCGACGCTGCTCAAGCGTACCGAAGTTCCGGGCTATGACCAGTCGCAATACCGCGCCGAGCGCATCTACGCTATTGCCGCCGATGGCGCTCGCATTCCCGTTTCGCTCGTGTATCGCAACGATTTCAACCGCGACGGCTCCCATCCCATGCTGCTCACCGGATACGGCGCTTACGGCTATACCTATCCGGTGAACTTCAGCTCGAACATTTTGAGCCTGCTCGATCGCGGCTTCGCTTTTGCGATAGCCCACATTCGCGGCGGCGGTGACCTGGGAAAGGTCTGGCACGACCAGGGTCGCATGATGAACAAGAAGAACACGTTCTCCGACTTCATCGCAGCCGCAGACCATCTCGTTAACGAGCGCTACACGTCGAGCGACCGACTGATCGCCACTGGCACAAGCGCAGGTGGCCTACTCATGGGCGCGATCGCCAACATGCGCCCCGATCTCTTTCAGGCCGTGATCGCGCGTGTCCCGTTTCTCGACGTGATCAACACCATGTTGGACGAATCGCTACCGCTTACTGTCCCTGAATACGAAGAATGGGGCAATCCGAACGAAAAAGCAGCCTACGATTACATGCTGTCGTACTCGCCCTATGATCAGTTGGAGGCTAAATCTTATCCGGCGCTGCTGGTGAAGACCTCATTCAACGACAGCCAGGTGATGTACTGGGAGCCGGCGAAATATGTCGCTCGGTTGCGCACGTTGAAGACGGATTCGAATCCACTCCTGCTCAAAACCAATATGGCTGCCGGTCATGGCGGCGCCTCCGGCCGGTACGACCTGCTTCGCGAGACGGCATTCGAATACGCCTTCATGCTCTGGCAGGTCGGGAAAGCCTGAATTCGCGACAGAGCTGCTAACGTTTCACACGTGGCCCGTCTAATCCGCAGAATGCGCCCGGAGGCACGTTTATGCGGAATCGAATTTTCTCACTCCTGTTATCAACTTTTGCAGCCGCAGTTCTTCTTCTAGCCTCGACAGCTCATGCCAGCGATCTAACCTGCCGATCGAACAATTCCAACTGGTCGGACGAGGCCACCGCGAAAGCAGAGCAACGGCTCTCCATTCCTGCAAACTCGGTCAGCACCCTTCATGTGAATGCCGCCAAGAACGGTGGCCTCCAGGTCACCGGATGGGACGGCGACCACTACGAAGTGCTGGCATGCAAAACTGCTGCCGGAGATGATGATGCCGCGGCTCAACAGCACGTCGCCCAGATCAAGATGGTGCTGAATGGCGATCAACTCAGCGTCGAGGGACCAACGGGTGATCGATGGACCGCCTTCTTGCTGATTCATGCGCCAAAAAATGCAAATCTCGACATGCGCGCCAAGAACGGACCGGTGGAAGTACGCGACGTCTCCGGGACGCTCAACGTCGAGGCTGAGAATGGACCACTCGCCCTCCGCAACTGCTCCGGACAACTGAAAGCAACCGCCGAAAACGGACCAATCGAATTAGTTGGGACGAGCGGTTCCGCCACCCTGAATGCGACCAACGGCCCCGTCTCCGTGAAAGTTCGCGGCAATGCGTGGACCGGAGGGCAGGTAGAAGCGCGCTCCGAGAATGGACCGATCGTGCTGGCTGTACCCGAAGGTTTCCAGTCGGCCTTCCTCGTCGAGGCAAGCGAACACGCTCCCATGAGTTGCGCCGCTAGCGTCTGCGATCAGGTGCGCAAGACGTGGGACAATCGCGAGCGCCGGATGGAATACGGCAGTGGATCACCTGTCTTGAAGATTTCAACGGAGAACGGTCCGATCGCAGTCCAAACAGCCAAGGCGGAGTACTGAAGCACAATTTCGACCGCTGGGTAGACTTACACTCTCCCCGAGGTCATGCTGAGCGACACGAAGCATCGATGCATCAGTCATGGATGCACCGATAGTTCACTTCTCTCAACGTGACCTCGGTTTTTCCCGGTTTTGCCGGCCTGCAATCAGGCTCGCGCTACTTCCCCACCTTCTCCAACTCCGTGGTCGCTGCATCGATAACTGTCACTTCGTTTTGCAGGGTGTTCGCGACCACCAGTATCTCTGCGTCAGCTTCCTGCCACTTCTTCTGCTCAATGGCCTCGCGGATTCCCGGCAGTGTCTTCACACCGTATCCGGTGTAAAAACCAGGCGCGTAGATCTGGTGCTTGAACCACGGACGATTAGGCAATCCCTGCTCGGCCGTTAGCGTGCGCTCCGACTGGATCAGCTTCGCATTCACCGTCGCGAGAGACCCCTTCGCCAATGCAGCGCCGCCATTCTGTTCCGCCTGGTTGAAAGCGCGTTGGTACTTTTCCGAACTGTGCGCCAGCGCGTCGACAGCATTCTTCAACGGCGCGAAATTCAGGTAAGGTGGTACGGCCTCGCGAGCCGGCGGAACATAAGTCTTGGTCGGATCAGCTACGGCGACCTGGTCGCCTTCTTCGAGTTCTTTGTTCTGCTCGACAATCTTGTTACGCTCGTCGGTCGCCAGCTTCTCCACTTCCTCAGCATATCGCTTCACGGTCTCCGAAAAGGCCGCGAAATCGAGCGGGATCAGGTCCGCATCCGCCAGCCGCAGTACCGCGGTTCCTGCAGTCTGTGATAGCGCGAGTCCATAAACGAATTTCGTGTCGTCGAAGTGCGTATACCAGTAGAAGTCGTCGTAAACGGAGTGGTACACGCCCCCGCCATCTTCGCCGCCGAATCCAAGATTGACGGACGCGATACCAAGGTGGTCGATAAACACCGTGTAGTCCGAGCCTGAACCCAATGCCGAGACCTGCACGTACTTGCGGTCGCGCACCTTCTTCTTCTCTTCATCCGACTTGGCTTCTGTAATATCGCGCGAGCGCCTTCGCTGCCAAATCGACATCTGCTTCTCGGGATCCTGTACATCGTGAGCAACATCGTTCAGCAGCGTCTGTAACGTGTGCGACGCCCCGACAAAAAGGAAGCCTCGGCTGTTTCCGTCTGAATTGATGTAAGCCACCGCATGTTGCCGCAACTCATCGGCGTGCGTTTCCGCCCACTCCGTCGATCCGAGCAGACCGGGCTCCTCGCCATCCCACGCCGCAAGAATAATCGTCCGCTTCGGCTTCCATCCCTGCTTCAGCAGTTCACCCAGGGCACGCGCCTCTTCCATCAGCGGCGACATCCCCGAGACCGGATCTTCCGACCCATTCACCCACGCGTCATGATGATTGCCGCGAACCACCCATTCGTCGGGATAAACGGATCCCGGGATTCGCGCGATCACGTCGTAGATCGGCTTGTGGTCCCAGTTGAAGCTCACGGCCAAACGGACTTTCGCCGGCCCCGGACCGATGTGATAGGTGATCGGCAGCGCGCCGCGCCAGCTCTCAGGAGCCACCGGCCCAGTCAGCTGTTCAAGCAGCGGCTGCGCGTCGCCATAGGAGATCGGCAGCACCGGAATTTTCGTGAAAACCTTCACCTCGCTGCGATCGAGACGCTTCGCGTCCGCCGTTGATCCGACGCCTGGCGTCTCGGGATCGCCCGGATAGACTGGCATGTCCATCACACTGCCGCGCTGCACACCGTTGGAGTTGCGATAAGCTCCCTGCGGAAACACATCGCCCTGAAAATATCCATCGTCGCGCGGATCGGAATAGATGATGCACCCGATGGCGCCGTGCTCCGCCGCAACTTTGGGCTTGATCCCTCGCCACGAGTTCCCATAACGCGCAATCACAATCGCGCCCTTCACCGAAATGCCCATGCGATCGAGTTGCTCGTAATCCTCGGGGATGCCGTAATTCACATAAACAAGCGGGGCCGTCACGTCCCCATCAATCGAATAAGCGTTGTAAGTGGGCAGTTGCTCCGATTGCTGGCTTGACGTCGGATCGCCAGGCACCGCGGGCTCCACCAGCTTCGCCGTATATGGCTTCGGCCCCAGCAGTTCCAGCTTGCGCGACTTAGGCGTCGGATACAGGACGGTGAAGGTCTCGATCTGCGCGTCGAGTCCCCAGCTCTTGAATTGTGAGAGGATCCATTCCGCATTGTCTTTGTCGTACGGCGATCCAACATTGTGCGGCCGGGCCGACAGGTGTTGATTGTTCTGGCGGATGTTCTCAGCGGACGGAATCTTACGGAACTCCTGCTCCCAATCGCGCTCGGCAGTCGAAGACTGCTCCGAATATCCGGCGAGCGGTGCATTCTGTGCGTTAGCAATTTGAAGTGGAAGCAACGAAAAGATGAACGACGCGATCAACGCGAGTCGCAATGATTGCATTCTCTCTCCCCAGGGAATCTGCGCGGAATTATAACGCGCAGAGCTGGATGGACAGCCAATCTGCTAATTAGCGATGCGGATTTACAATGAAGTTATTCATGCCGCGCGTCTTGCTGTTTTCGAACACTACCGGATACCAGGCAAACGCCTTCAAAGAGGCGGCTGAGCGCATGGGAGTTTCAATCACGCTCGCCACTGACCGCTGCCACGTCTTGGAAGATCCCTGGCAGGACGGAGCCATTCCGATGCGCTTCGAGGAACCGCAGGAGTCGGCCGACAAAATTGCTGACTTCGCAAAACGCTATCCGGTCGATGGCATCGTCGCCATCGGCGATGCACCGACTATGACTGCGGCCTTTGCTGCCGAACGTCTCGGGCTACGCTACCATCCTCCGCACGCGGTCGACGCCTGCCGCAACAAATGGATTTCTCGCGAGCGCTTCAAGGCCGCTGGATTGGCGGTGCCCTGGTACCGGCGATTTCCAACTGATTACGATCCGGCCATGGCCGCCGACGAAGTCCCATTCCCTTGTGTGCTCAAGCCGCTGGGTCTCTCCGCCAGCCGCGGCGTGATTCGCGCTAACGATAAGCAGGAGTTCGTCGCCGCATTCGATCGCATCACGAAGCTTCTCTATGTCGCAGCTATTCGCATCAGCCGACTGGATTCCACGCAGTGGATTCAGGTTGAAGGCTACATCCCCGGGCAAGAGTTCGCGTTGGAGGGACTGGTCACGAATGGTGATCTGAAATCGCTCGCGCTCTTCGACAAGCCCGATCCGCTGGAAGGTCCCTTTTTCGAAGAGACAATTTATGTGACTCCATCGCGATTGCCCGCACGCTATCAGCAGGCAATCCTCGATTGTGCGCAAGCTGCTGTAGCTGCTCTTGGACTCCGGCATGGCCCGATCCATGCCGAGTTTCGCTTCAATGAGAAGGGCCCCTGGGTTCTCGAAGTCGCGGCCCGTCCAATCGGAGGATTGTGTGCAAAGGCCTTACGTTTCGATTCGGCAATGCCGCTGGAGGAATTGATCGTCCGCCACGCGCTCGGAGAACACATCGAAGGCATAGAGCGAGAAGACTCCGCTTCCGGCGTGATGATGATTCCGATCCCTGCGGCTGGAGTTTACGAAGGCGTGGAGAACGTAGAAGCTGCTGAAAAAGTCGAAGGCATCGAATCGATCGAAATCACCGCCAAGTTGCAGCAAAAACTGATCCCGCTGCCGGAAGGTGCAAGCTACCTGGGGTTTATCTTCGCGCGCGGTGACTCACCCGCATTGGTAGAGAACGCACTGCGCACCGCTCACGCGATGTTACATTTCCAGATTTCAGCGGAGTTGAAGGTGGTCTAGTCGATCAGTCTCTCAGTCCATCGGTCTTTCAGAAAAGCCCACTCGATGGCGAGTGGACTCCATTCAAAACTGATCGACTGACAGACTGCTTTACTGCTTCGTCTTCTGCGGCACAAATCCTGGCGGCAATGCGGCCTGTTCGCCGAAGAAGTACTCTTCCATCTGCTTCACCAGGATTTCCTGGTCCGACTTGTTCGCCGGGTTCAGCCGATACTCGTTCAGGATCATCTTGCAGTGCTCAGCCCACATCTTCCACGCTTCGCGCGAAACGTTCTGGAAGATCTTCTGGCCCAGTTCACCGTCAAATGGCGGTTCATCCAGCCCCGGCATCTCACGCTGAAACTTCACACAGAACACCGTACGTGTTACCGGCTCACTATCTGGTTGAGGTGAAACTGGATTGCCGCAGCCCATCGCTCGCTCCTTGTTGTCTGGTCACTTGGATGATTCTAACGCACGAAGGGTGCAAGCTGGTGCAGGCATGAGGGTCTTCGCTGAAGAGCATAGCTACTAGCTGGTAGTCAGTAGCTGGATAACTAAGCTACCAGCTACCCCATATCGAGAGATGAAACTGAAAGCATCGGGATGGGACGGACCTACTTCAGCAACCCCTGTTGCGCGATCCCAATATTGTCCCGAGTGGAGTTCTTCACTACGTACATCATCTCGTCAGCCTGGCGAATGATCTCATGTGCGCTCTTAGCATCCTCGGGGTAAGACGCCAGCCCAAAGCTCGCGCGCACGTTCAGGTTCAATCCGTCACCCTTGAGCCACATCGTTTTGCGGAAGTATTCCAGCAGGCGTCGTGCTACCACCGTTGCCGATTCCTTGCTGGTCTGCGGCAGCAGAATGACAAACTCGTCTCCGCCGTAGCGAAACGCATAGTCAATCAAGCGCAGGTGGGATTTCACCGCATACCCAATCTCCGCCAGCAACTTGCTGCCAATCAGGTGACCGTAGGTATCGTTCACCATCTTGAAGCGATCCAAGTCAATGAACAACACTGTGAATTCGTATCCGAAACGCGCCGAGCGGTAGACCTCGGCTTCGAGCGTCTTATAAAGATGTCGGGCATTATAGAGTCCGGTGCAGTCGTCAGTGATCGTGAGTTCCTGAATTTTTTCGACCGAGCGCGCATTCTCAATAGCGATAGCCGCGTAGTCGCACAGCGCCTGGAGGAAGAACATCTCGTTCTCCTCAAACTGGCTCATTCCGACGTTGATCAACTGGATCACGCCCAGCACGCGCTGGCGCGATTTCAGAGGCATGCAGATGATCGAGCGCGTCTTCCACTTCGTCATCTCGTCGATGCGTTTGGCAAAGCGCGGATCGTTATACACATCCGGCACGATCAGCGGCTCCCCATGGCGCGCAACCCATCCGGCGATCCCTTCGCCCATCTTCAATCGAACTGACTTCAAAGTATCGGCCGCATCGCCCACTGCAATCGCGAAGTAGAGTTCGTCCTTCGCATCGTCGGCCATTAACAGCGACCAGGTATCCGGCTTGAAGTACTCGGCTACCTTTTCCATGATGGTCTGCAGAATCGAGTCGAGGTTCAGGGATGACGTCAGCGCCTTGGCGACATCGTGGAAGATATTGAGTTCGTGAAGATGCCGCTTTCTCTGGACTTCCGCGCTTTGCGTCATCAATCGGGATCCGGGCCCATGTTCTGGGCTATTCGGCGAATTATATTTTCGGTCAAGTCCCACAGCAATACAGGTAAGTTACCGATGTCACTCCTTGGGCCACGGTCTTATAGCTTAAATTTCAGCAACATGCAGTGACTTGTGTGTTTGACACTCGCAACCCCAGTACCTATTATCTGGGTGCATTCCCACTTTAACAGTCGCAAGAGGCTTTTTTGGCCGGTTTTGGTGAAAAACTGCGGCGTGAACGCGAGCTACGCGGTATCTCGCTCGACCAGATTGCCACTGCCACCAAAATCAGCACGCGGATGCTTAAGGCGCTCGAGGATGAGAAATTCGATCTCCTTCCCGGCGGCATCTTCAACAAGGGATTCATTCGTTCCTACGCCAAGTTCCTCGGCATCGATGAGGAACAGGCCGTGGCCGATTACGTGGCTGCCACCGGACCAGAGGAACCGGTTAACAACCTTCCCCAAATTTCAGATATCCCCGAGAGACCCGCCCGGCAGTTGGACGAGGAAGGGACCATCTCCTGGACAACGATCGTGGTGTTGGTTCTGGTCGTTGCGATCGGATATGGCGGCTGGACCTACCACAATCATCGAAAGGCCGAACGGGAAAGTCGCGCGACTAGCGCACCGATCGCTGCTCCCGGCGCTGCTCCGGCTGAAGCCCCGGTCGTTGAGCAAAAGCCGGTCAGGCCCGAAAACAGCGCGGCGAAGACCCCGGCCAGTGCTCTCGAAACGACCGCCAAGAGCGCACCGGCAACGAGTTCGAGCCCTGCAGCATTGAAAACCGATGCAACCGAGCCAGCGCCCAAGCCTTCGGTCGATCTGGTCATCCACACAAACGAAGAATCCTGGGTCCAAGCCGTTGCGGACGGAAAGACTATCTTTTCGGAAACACTCCCCGCTGCCTCAGAAAAACACGTTACGGCCTCACGGCGGATCACACTCACTGTCGGAAATGCCGGCGGAGTCGAAGTAACCTACAACGGCGCCACACTGCCCGACATTGGCGGTCCGGGTAAAGTCCGCACCATCATCTTCAGCCCCACTAAGTTCGAATTCCAGTCCGAAGACCAATAAAGAATACCGCTCCGTTCACTCCGGCAGCACGCATTTCCGTGACAAAAACCCACTGTTCGATGCTGTCACGTGCAAGTCCCGTTCACTTGTAAGCTGTTGCAGGCGTAAGAACTGTTTGAGTTCGCCCGAGTTCTCTGGTAAGTTGGAAGACGCTTAATTCGATTTTGCGGCCTACGCTGTCTGTCCTCTCTAGTTGTAGCGTCCAAAGTCATCCAGGAGGAAGCAAGCTTTGTCTTCCAAGAAGCGTTACCTATTTACGTCCGAATCCGTGACCGAAGGTCACCCGGACAAGATTGCCGATCAGATCTCCGACGCCATTTTAGATGCGTGCATCGAGCAAGATCCTTACAGCCGCGTGGCCTGCGAAACTCTTACCGCCACCGGGCTTGTCGTAATCGCCGGCGAAATCACCACCAAAGCCTACGTTGATTTCCAGAGCCTGGTACGCGGTGTAGTCGCCGCCATCGGCTACGACAACGCTCTCTACGGCTTCGACTCCAACACCTGCGCCGTAATCTCCACCATCAATAAACAGTCCGGCGACATCGCCATGGGCGTCGATGTAGGCGGCGCTGGCGATCAGGGCATGATGTTCGGCTACGCCACCAACGAAACGGCAGAGCTAATGCCCCTGCCTATCGCGCTGGCACACAAGCTCACGTTGCGGCTCACCGAAGTTCGCAAGAATGGCACGCTTCCTTATCTCCGGCCCGACGGCAAATCCCAAGTCACAGTGGAATACGACGAGAACGGTAAGCCGTTCCGCGTTGATGCGGTCGTGATTTCCACCCAGCATGCCGAGACTGTCTCCAACGAAGAGCTTCGCGCCGACATCCTGAAGCACGTGATCCAGGCCACCATCCCCGCCGAGTTGCTTGATGCGGACACCAAGTACCACATCAATCCAACTGGACGTTTCGTAATCGGCGGCCCCATGGGCGATACCGGCCTTACCGGACGCAAGATCATCGTCGACACCTACGGCGGCATGGGTCGTCACGGTGGTGGCGCATTCAGCGGTAAAGATCCGACCAAGGTCGATCGCTCCGCCGCCTACATGGCCCGCTACATCGCCAAGAACGTAGTCGCTGCCGGACTCGCCGACCGTTGCGAAGTGCAGCTTGCATACGCGATTGGCGTTGCAGAGCCGGTTAGCGTCCTGGTCGAGACATTCGGAACCGGTAAGGTCTCCGATGAGAAGATCGCGGAAGCAATTCGCGCGAACTTCCACTTGACCCCCAAGGGCATCATCGAGTCGCTCAAGCTGCGTCGTCCGATCTATAAGAAGACGGCTGCTTACGGTCACTTCGGCCGCAACGATCGCGACTTCACCTGGGAAGCTACCGACAAAGCGGCTGCTCTGCGCGCCTCTGCGGGTGCGGAAGCTGCCGTACACGCCAAGAATTAACGACCTTGTCGCGCTCCCCCGGTCCGTATGGACCTGAGGGGAGATGGTGTGAAACGGGCGCACCTTGTGTGCGCCCAACCCCCACGGCCCCGATTTTGCGGTCAGTCACCTGCCCGCCCATTTACTGGCAATTTCCCTCGGCATCGCGCCTGGTATCTAATAGGAGATTATGGCAAGCACAACCACCAACATTCCCTGCGACGTGAAGAACTTCGAAGTAGCGGATCTGGGCAAGAAGCGCATCGAGTGGGCAAACCAGTCGATGAAGGTTCTGCAGATTATCCGCAAGGACTTTATCAAGAACCAGCCACTCAAAGACATCCGCATCTCGGCTTGCCTCCACGTGACCGCCGAGACCGCCAACCTGATGATCACCCTGCGCGACGGCGGTGCCGATGTTGCGCTCTGCGCCTCCAACCCGCTCTCCACACAGGACGACGTGGCTGCTTGCCTGGTGCGCGACTACAACATTCCCGTATTCGCCATCAAAGGTGAGGACAACAACACCTACTACTCGCACATCATGTCCGCGCTTGATCACAAGCCGCACATCACCATGGATGACGGCGCTGACCTGGTCAGCATTGCGCTCACCAAGCGCACCGACGTCATCGACGGCATCATCGGCGGGACGGAGGAAACAACCACCGGCGTCATCCGCCTGCGCGCCATGGCAAAGGACGGCGTGCTGAAGTATCCAATCGTCGCCGTCAACGATGCCGACACCAAGCACCTCTTCGACAATCGCTACGGAACGGGCCAGTCGACCATCGACGGCATCATTCGCGCCACCAACTTCCTGCTTGCGGGAAGCAAGTTCGTTGTCGCCGGCTACGGCTGGTGCGGTCGCGGATTGGCAAGCCGCGCTCGTGGTCAGGGCGCCGAAGTCATCGTCACGGAAATCGATCCGACGAAGGCACTCGAAGCGGTGATGGACGGCTTCCGAGTCATGTCCATGCACGAAGCAGCCAAACTCGGCGACGTCTTCTGCAGCGTCACCGGCAACAAGAGCGTGCTCGCAAAAGAACACTTCGAACTGATGAAAGATGGCGCGATCATCTCGAACTCCGGCCACTTCAACGTCGAGATCGATATTCCTGCACTGGAAAAGCTCTCCTCCTCCAAGCGCACCACGCGCACCTTCGTCGAAGAGTACTCGCTGAAGGACGGACGCAAGATCAACCTGCTCGGCGAAGGCCGCTTGATCAACTTGGCCGCCGCCGAAGGTCATCCGCCGTCAGTGATGGACATGAGCTTCGCCGACCAGGCTCTGTCGGTCGAATACATGGTGAAGAATCACGACAAGCTCGAGAAGAAGGTCTATCGCGTTCCGGAAGACCTCGACAAGCGTGTCGCCAAACTGAAGCTCGAATCGATGGGCATCAAGATCGACCGCCTCAGTCCCGAACAGGAAGAGTACCTGTCTGGCTGGTCGGAAGGAACATAAGCGTTTCACGTTTCGAGTTTCACGAAGGGCGGCCGCGAGGTCGCCCTTTTCATTTCATATGTCTTTGTTTTCGTGGTTTTGCTTGTGTGGCGCGGACACTCTTATCCGCGCGCTGTCGCTGGCCGCTCTCGCCGCAAGTGCGAACAAAACCGGCTGATTGAGTCGAACTCTAGAGTTCTGTGTTAGCCTCGCCAATCATGTTCGAGCGCTATACAGAACGTGCGCGGCGCGTGATCTTCTTTGCGCGCTACGAGGCCAGCCAGCTCGCCGATAGCTACATCGAAACGCAGCATCTGCTTCTCGGCCTGATCCGCGAAGACGCCGGTCTTCTGCTCGACTTCATCAATCAACAGCAGGCGCTGTCGATCCGCCAGCAGATCGAGGCCGAGGCTGCTGTACGAAATCAGGGGCTGCCGAAGCTCCCGACCTCCGTCGACCTGCCTTTGAGCAACGAATCCAAGCGGGTTCTCGCTTATTCAGCAGAAGAGGCGGAACGTCTGCGCGACCAACACATTGGAGTCGAGCACATGTTGCTTGGCCTTCTCCGCGAACAGGGCACGTTCGCCGCCAAGCTGCTCCAGGGCTGCGGTCTGGAATTGCATGCTATCCGCGAGCACCTAAAGTCTCCGGACGCAACAGTGCGTCTTACAACCACCGCAGGTTTCGAAGCTCGTCCTCGCGGCCGCACAGCCGAAGACTGCATCGAATTCATCGACGTCGAGTCGGGCGAAAGGGTCGGAATTATCGGAATCCATGCCAATTATCCGTTGCCGCGAGCTAGCGATTTTGTCGTACTTCAACCGGGCGAGATGGGAATGAATGTTCGCTACGAAGTTCTCGAGGTGCTCTTTGAATATCGCCGGCAGATGCCTTCCTTGCCGTATCGGATCGAGCACCTTAACAACGTCACGGTTCGCGTTCGACGCGCCGACAAGCGCAGCAGCGGCTTCTGCGAAAGCACCTAATTTTCTCGACTTCCAACCCGGCGAACGGATCTGGGTTACCAGAATCCATGCCAATTATCCGTTGCCGCATTGCTAGCACTTTCTATTCACTTCAGCCCGGCGAAACTGGGAGTGATGAACTTCCCACAGGACGATCTGCAGGGCAGTATTTTTCCAGCCACTTCAATTCTTCTCGAACCTTGATCTTTCCGTGCCACGGATTTTTGCTGAGCGCATGGCCCTCGCCCGGAAAGATCAGCAATGTGCTTGGCACCTTGAGAGTGTGGAGGGCGCGTTCCAACAGGTACGCTTCCAGCACCGGCACGCGCACATCACTTCCGCCTGCGACGATGTGTGTCGGAGTGGTCACGCGATTCATCAGCCATAGCGCGGCTTGTTCGTTGTAATTCTTTTGGGCTTCCCATGGGGTGCCGCCGAGGTACCATGCATCATCGAATGTCAGGTCGTCATTGCCCCAGACCGCGGCGTGTTCAACCGCTCCCGCTCCCGATACTGCCGCTTTGAATCGGGCGGTTTGTGTGATCAGCCAATTCGTCAGATAACCGCCATAGCTATACCCGCCGACGGCTAGCCGATCGGGATCCGCGACACCATCTCGGACGAGCGCATCGATCCCCTCCAGAATGTCTTTGCCAGGACGGGAAAGAAGTTGAGGAGAGATGTCTCGCTGAAACTTATCTCCGTAGCCGCTCGACCCCCGATAGTTGGGACGAAATACGAGCCAGCCTTCACTGGCAGCGAGGATCGCCCAGTCATAGTGATCGGCGCGGAATTTGTCGCCGTCGGCGCTGGCAGGGCCCCCGTGAATAAGTGTCAGCATGCGCAAGTGCTTGGCGCCGAACTTTCCTGGGGGGTAGATCAGCATCCCTTCGACTTCGGTTCCGTCATCTGCCTTCCAACGATACGGGGTTCCCTCCGGCAAGAAGCGTTCGGTGAACAGCTTGTTGAATGACGTGATTGCATGTGCCTCTCCCAGTTTGTCCAACGATTCGGCAAGATAGACCTCCGGTGGATGTTCCAGAGACGAGTAGACAAATGCAACTCGAGAAGAGTCCTTCGCTAGAGAAAAAGTGCCGAAAGTACCAGGCCAGTTCGTGATGGGCGTTAGTTTTCCATCAAATGATTTCAGACGGAAGAGTTGGACCTGGGTGCCGCGTGTCACGGAAGCGACCAAAGAACCATCTGAAGCGACATCATGATCGGAGAGGGAGCCACCGGAGTCAGCACCCCATCGCTGGATCTCTCCGCTGGCAACGTCCATTGAGTAAATTCGGCGTTGTATCTGCTGGTAGCCCGCGTTCAGATCACCGTGGACAGAAAAAAATAATCGGCGGCCATCAGGGCTCCAGTGCAAGCTCCCTTCCGAAAGTTGATTTCGAGTCAGCCGGCGAGGTTCACCTCCAAGCGCACTCAGCAGATAGATCTCATAAGCATCCATCTCTTCGACGCGATCTGAGGGAGGCTTGCTGGTGATGGCCAGCGTCTTTCCGTCGCCAGAGACGACCATTTCATCGACGCTGTATGGAAGAGTTGCGATTATCTTGGCGTGCGGTATTTCCGCGTTCTTGTCTTTCTCGTCTGAATGCGCGTCGGCTGTTGGCTCGACCGCGATTGCGCTCGTGGTTCGCAGAGTCTCGGCAACGCTCGCGCGAGCGATGACGTCGCCACGCTCCGATTCTCGGAAGCGTTCAACATCTTTCCATTCCTTCTTATATTGATCGCGTTGGCTCGCGGTCCATGGTTGGCGAGTTGAGAAATATAACGATGCCGAGTCCGGCGACCAGGCAAATACTTCCACCGAATCTTCACCGAATGTAACTGGGAAAGATTCTCCCCCAACCACAGAAATCAGATATAGCTGCGCACCGTGCGTTTCTTTTCCAGGTCCTCCATCGCTGTTACCGACTGGAGTACTGCGGTCCGAGAGAAACGCAATCCATCTACCGTCGGGAGACCATTCGAAGTCGCTATCGTGGCCGGAATGGGTGAGCAGGACCGGGGCGCCACTGCCTTCACGATAGATCCAAATATCGCGCCGGAACCGGTTGTTGTCCCAATCGGCGCGCCTTGTTCCGATAAGTATGGACCGACCGTCGGGAGAAATCTTGACCCCCGTGATGCTTACTGCATTGAAGAATTCGTCGAAAGTTATGGGGTGCGGCTGTTGAGCTGAAAGGACGGAGCCGAGTGCAATGCATACAAGGGAGACTGCGATCAAGGTTCTCATTCTTGACGTCATTCCAACCCGCCGTTGGGCTTGCCTCGAGATAATTGAAAAGATAGAGGAGGCGGAAACTCGAATTCCCAAGCTCTGCCATCGGCGCTCAAGTCGAGCGAGCGACGGGCCGCAACTTCTGCAGCCCGTTCCGCAATCAAAACACTAGTTTGACTCCCAACTGGATATGCCTGCTCCCCCCAGATCCAACCACCGGGTTCGATGCCGCAACATCAGGCGTGTACGCTGGAACCATCACATTCTCCGCGCTTTCCAGATTGGCGCTCAGGCCAGCGAAGTTCGGATGATTGAGAATATTGAAAACCTCCGCTCGGAATTGCGCTTTCAGGCGCTCATTGATGGCGAACGTTTTCGCAAGGGACATGTCTACGTTGCTATATCCCGGACCGCGTACTGAATCGCGGCGCATATTGCCAAATGATCCCCACTGCGCCGGGACTAGCACGGTGCCGTTCTGCGCATAACAACCGCCAGCGTAGTCGGAGGTTGTCGGATAATCGGTGCCAGGATCAATGCCCGGAAGCAATCCTGGTGCATAGGGAGCGCAGGTTTTCGTCCATTGGGGCGTCACGTTCCCGTCATCGTCGTATTTCGGAATAAACGGGATTCCATTCAATCCCCACTTCAGATTGCTTCCACTCCCATACATGTTCCAACGATCGTTGCCTGTGTATGCGCCGCTGAAGGCACTATCTCCGTCGTATAAATCGCGCGGTTCCCCTGTCTGGAAATTCAGGATGGTGTTAAAGATCCACCCTCCGAGCACCGAGTTGAAGTGCTCAACCTTCGGCATCGTGTACGTCATCGCCAGCGTGAAACGGTGACGAATGTCGGAACTTGCGTCGCCACGCTCGAGCAGCGGGTTGTTGGGATCCTCCCAGTCATACGAGCGGTTACTGCCATATAGATCAATCGCATGCGCCCAGGTGTAGCCTGCTACGAAATCCAATCCCTTGAACCCACGCTGTTTCAATGTCACCTGAAGACCGTGATAGATCGAGTAGTCATGATTCTCCAACATCTCCACATCGCTCAAGTAAGGAAAACAATGCGTGCCGCAAAGTGTCGGATTCGCGAACGGACGCCCCGACTGCCCGTCGGTGTCTTCATACGGATCGCCCATCCCATTTGCCACCCAGTCGGCGTACCACTGGTTTTGATTGATGTTGCGTACGCTGTACAGCTTCACTCCACGATTACCCACATACGCGATCTGCAACCCGGTCGTGTTGGTGAGTTGGCGCTCCAGGTTCAGGTTCCAGTTGATCGTGTAGGGAGTGACAATGTTCTTGTTGACGCCGAGAATTGCGCACGGAGTTGAGGTATCACAGGTTAGCTTCGTGGTCGGTATGTCGCCGAATACTGGCCCCGCAGAGCTCCAGTCGAGCGAAGGATTTACAACTCCAGTGGCGATATTTCCGCCTGGCACGGAGACGCCGTTCGCCCCCGAGGGAATCGTTGCAAGTCCCAAGGCTTCGGCGGAGTTCTGCGAGATGAACAGCGAAATGTGCGGGATCTCGTAGATCACTCCGATGCCGGAGCGCAGAACCGTTTTGCCGTCTCCAAACAGGTCCCAGGCGAAGCCCAGTCTTGGAGCGAAGTTATTCCAGTCTGTGTTATACGGCTTGCTGATTTGCTGCCCGACTTGCTCGATCCCAACCGTTGGGTCAAAATTCGCAAGTTGGCCGTTCGCTTCCGTAATCGGCAAACTCACGTCGTAACGGAGGCCGGCCGTGACCGTTAATCGCGGCACGATGCGCCAGTTATCTTGCGCATAAAGCCCGAAAGATTTCTGGCTCACGTTTCGAGTAGAGTCCCCAGTGAAAATTGTTCCTTTTCGATAGTCTCCGGTAAGGAAGTCCTCAAGCGAGCGGAAGGTGATGCTTCCTTTCCCGTACAAATCGCGCGTGTTATCGGTGCTGCCAGTGCGGAATTCGCCACCGAACTTGATGCTGTGTTTTCCGTGTGTCCAGGACAGGTTGTCACCGATCTGATATGTCAGATTCGGCGTAGTGAGCAGGGGCCACCCTGTACCACCACCCAAGCGATTGAACGGGCTAACCGTGATTTCCGGAAAACCATAATCGAGTGGATTCGTCACGCCGGTATTAATTCCGTAATCCGTCGCCGGTTTGTTGTGGTCGTCACTGTAAATCTGCTGGCCAAAGCGGTTAAACCCAAAACGTAACTGGTTGACGGCGTTATTGCTGAGCGTCCAATTCCAAGTTCCTCCCAGCACCTGTGCCCGCGTCAATGCCTGAGTCAGCCAATACGGTTGTAGAACGTTCTGACTCTCTTCGTTCTGAACGCTATCTCCAATAAAGTAACGGCCGCTAAAAGCGTGTCGAGCATTGAACTGGTAGTCAATCTTCACAATGCCGTTATCTTCGCGATTGGTATTGTTGAAATCCAGGTTCAGCAGCGTCGGATCCTGCGTGTTCCTGAATCCATGATTCGTGGGATAAAGCGATAGCAACTGCAAGCTCAACGGACTACAGGGGCCTGGCACCGCCATCGTGCAACCGAGATCGTTCATTGCATCCGGAATGCTCACCTCGGTTGGATCTCCGGTGAACGACGGATCGGTGATCGAGTCGGTGATCGGCGAGCTCAATTGCAGCGGATTGCCGACTACATCGCGAACGCCTTCGTAGTTCGCAAAGAAGAACAGCTTGTCCTTCTTAATCGGACCGCCGATCGACGCTCCGAATTCGTGCAAGCGCAGCGCCGATACCGGATCAGGTGTCGGATTGAAATAATTGCGCGCGTCGAGTGCACTGTTGCGATGGAAGTAGTAAGCGCTGCCATGAACATCGTTCGTGCCCGATTTAATACCGACATTGATAATCGCGCCCGGCTTCCATCCGTATTCCGCCTCCGGGCTCGACTGAACGTTGAACTCCTGGATAGCGTCAATTGGCAGATGGGTCGCCGGCGTTCCCTCTACGCCTTCCGCATTGATTACCGTGGTCCCGTAGTACGCATCGTTGTCGTCAATTCCATCCACGATGAAGTTGTTATCCTCAACGCGATTCCCGTTGGAAGTGATTGACTGAAAACCGCCACCTGGACTGCGTTGCACACCCGGGTTCAGTACCACCAGATTTTGGAAGTCACGGCCTTGCAGCGGCAACTCCACAATCTGGTTATTCGTGAACGTACTCTCCAGCACGGCATTGGAGGTGTTTATCAGTGGCGCCTCTCCGCTCACCGAAACCACCTCGTTGACCGTGCCCGGAACCATGCGGAAATCGATTCGCAATGTGCGGGCCACTTCCAACTGGATATCTTCGTGGGCCATCGTTCGAAACTGTGGAGCTTCCGCTGTCACCGTGTAGTTCCCCGGTTCGAGGTTCGGAGCGACGTATTCACCCGACGCATTTGCCTTGTAGGTGTGCTTGATGCCTTTACCCACGTTCGTGACAGTTACCTTCGCGTTCGGAAGAATTGCGCCTGACGAATCCGTCACAATTCCATTGATGTTTCCAAGATACGTCTGGGCGAATAAAGGCACACTGCCTAGAACAATTCCAAACACCAGGAGAACGGCGGCTAGTCGCTGCATAATAACCTCATATTCTTGTCAGTGAGTTCTAAAACCCTGAAGAGAACTGATAACGGCAGAAGATTTCACAGGCCGGCTTCAAGCTTGCCGACAGCGACGAGCGCCACGCACTGTTTCAGAATAAAAATTGGATGGGAAACTGGATCGCTCATTTTGCCCACAAGCTCTTCTTTGCCGCAGAGTTTTTCAAAGCAGCACAGGAAAGTCAACGACTATTCGTTGGCTTGGCACAACAGTGACGCAATTGGAACTGGGTTCGTTTGAAATCGCGCTTCGCGACGAATAACACTTAAGTATAAGTTTCCTAATACACCTTGCCATCCTGCAACGTCGTCGTGATTCGTCCATCCGCCACGTTCAACACATACGGCTCTCCACCAGTACCGGCCCAGCTCACCAGATCAAAAGTCGCTCCTCGCGGTGCCTTGTAGACTTGAATATCGCGGAACGTCAGCGGTTTTCCTGGTGCACAGAGTTCCGGCGGCTTCTCTGGGCGATAGAAGTACGCCCCCTTGCCACTTCCCACGATCTGCACTTTTCCATCTGGCTCCATCAGACCCGCTGACCTCTCATCCACCGCAATTCCTCGCACTTCTTTAGCGGTTCCGTCCGTTAGAATCCGCGCCATGAATCCGAGAAACCGTCCTTGCCTGTCTCTTTTCACATAATGCGTATCGGTGATCGTGTTCCCCATATGCGGCACTTTCAGAAAGTCGGTCGCGATCGTCACGCGATCGTTGAAAGGATCTTGCAGCGTCTCTTTGGAATAGGCCGAATCATTCATCGCGGAAAATGAAAACTGCCCAAGAATCGCCAGCCCGGCACTTGTCCCGCCAACCGGCACGTTGCGGCGAATCAGCTCGTCGATAGCGTCTTCTACCGGACTCCCCTTCCAATACTTCACATAGTTGGATTGGTCACCCCCCGAGATGAACAGGGCTTCTGCTTTTTGGAGAATTTCGGCTACTTTGGGATCCATGGCCGCCTCACGCGTCGGAATGACGAGTGTGGCCACCGAATTCTGTTTGCAAAGCTTGGCGATATACGGGTTGTACTCGTCGTCTCCCGTCGCGCGAATTACCAGGAAATCCCCGCCTCCGGATTTTTGGCACATCCAACGGAAAGCATCGTCGAGATCCTTTCCGCCTCCCATCAGCGCAACCCCAAATTGTGTTTTCGTGACGACGTCTTGCGGATTGCCCGCGCGAAAGTACTGATATTTCGTTTCCTGCGCCAGACAACATGTCACCATCATCACGGAAATCGCGATAAATCGAATTGATCTCGTTACCATATTCCTCCCTGGCGAAAGCTCCGTAGTATCGCACACCGTGCAGTTCCGTCTGCTCCACGTATAATTCGGTACCACACATACTCCACTTTTCAGTCTTCGGGAGATCTCATTGCGCGTCAGACCCTTTCTCTCCTTCGCCCTCTTTCTTCCAATCTTCGTGTTTGCGCAGAATGTCAACGTGGCAAAGTCGGATTCCACGAATCCCGCTCTAACCGGCTATTCCTCCGCATCTGCTGCGAGCGAGCATCAGTGGGAAGCGAAATTTCGCGAGCTGCCGTCGCCAGACATCATCCGCCAAAACATGCAGCGACTTAGCGCTCACCCTCACGCCGTCGGTCAGCCCTACGACAAAGAGAATGCTGAGTGGATGCTCTCGCTATTCAAACAATGGGGATTCGACGCGCATATCGAAACCTTCGACGTGCTTTTCCCAACGCCAAAAGTACGGGCGGTCGAGCTGGTCGCACCCACGAAATTCGTCGCCACGTTGCAGGAGCCTCCGGTTGCCGGAGATCCGACGTCCAGCCAGACTGCCGAACAACTTCCGACATACAACGCTTATTCTGCCGATGGCGATGTCACTGCGCCGTTGGTGTACGTGAACTACGGCATGCGCGAAGACTATGACGAGCTTGAGCGCATGGGAATCTCCGTGAAAGGGGCAATCGTAATCGCCCGCTATGGAGGTGCATGGCGCGGCATCAAGCCGAAAGTCGCGGCCGAGCATGGAGCGATTGGGTGCCTCATTTACTCCGATCCTGCTGGTGATGGCTACACTGCCGGCGACGTTTTCCCAAAGGGCGCTTTCCGCCCGAAAGATGGCGTCCAACGCGGCAGCGTGATGGACACTGATTATCCGGGCGATCCACTCACTCCAGGATTCGCGTCTACGAAAGATGCGAAACGACTGGCGCTCTCCGATGCCAAGACGATCACCAGGATTCCCGTGATTCCTCTGTCCTACGCCGATGCCCAGCCCCTCCTCGCCGCCATCGGCGGCCGCGTTGCCGACGAGAAATGGACCGGCACATTGCCGATTACTTATCACATTGGCCCCGGTCCAGCTCGCGTGCATTTGAAGATGGCCTCCAATTGGGACACGAAGACGATCTATGACGTGGTAGCTCGCATCCCCGGCTCCACTTATCCCGACCAATGGGTCATGCGCGGCAACCATCATGACGCATGGGTGAATGGCGCCGACGATCCGCTATCGGGCATGTCATCCGAACTTGAGGAAGCTCGCGCCCTCGGAGAACTTCTGAAACAAGGATGGCGCCCGAAGCGCACCATCATTTACCTGGCATGGGATGGCGAAGAACCTGGGCTGCTGGGCTCAACCGAGTTTGTCGAAGCGCACCTTGATGATCTTCGTCAGCATGCGGTGATGTACGTGAACTCGGATAATTCCGGACGTGGATACTTCGGTGTTTCTGGCGAACACACGCTTGAGCACTTCATCAACAACGTAGCCAAAGACATTAACGATCCGGAGAAGAACATCAGCGTGTGGGAACGCGCGCGATTGCACCACATCGCCGCGGCAACTGATTCAGACAAGCGCTCTGAGCTCCGCAATCGGCCCGATGTCCGGATTACGCCCCTCGGAGATGGCTCCGACTATGCTCCATTCCTCGACCACGCCGGCGTGCCCGCACTCGATCTGCGTTTTGTAGGCGAGGATGAAGGCGGCGTTTATCACTCGATCTATGACGATTTCTACTGGTACACCCATTTCTCCGACAAGACGTTTGTCTACGGGCGCGCGCTGGCGCAGGTTGCCGGAACTGCCATCATGCGAATGGCTGATGCAGACATGATTCCTGTCAGCTTTGGTGACATGGCCGACACAATCGCGCGTTACGACAAGGAACTGCACGAACTGGTCGGCAAGGACCAGGCCGATGCCAAGGAAACTGACAGTGAAATCGACGAGGGCGTCTTTGAAGCGACGTCCGATCCTGAAGAGCCGATTTCCGCGCCAAAACATGAAGAGGTCCCTCCGTTCTTGAACTTTGCGCCACTTGACAATGGCTCGGCAGCATTCACCACTGCCGCAGCACATTTTGAGAAGAGTCTCGCGGCCGCTGAAAAGAACAATGGGAATGCGTTCGCGAATGCCTCCGTGGATGCGCTCAACCACCAGCTGATTCAGTGTTGGCAAGCTTTCCTTGATGAGCGCGGCCTTCCCGAGCGGCCCTGGTTCAAGAACATGATCTACGCTCCCGGCGCTTACACGGGATACGGTGTCAAAACCTTGCCGGCAATTCGCGAATCGATTGAGGAAAAGAAGTGGAAGCAGGCCAACGACGGTATCGTTCAAGTCGCACAGGTCCTCCAAAAATCAGCCGAGCAGGTCGAGATGGCTGCGCAGCAACTCGACGCGATGTCGAAGAGCTCGAAATAATTCGCCCGACCAACAATCGATCTCGTGGTTGCTTCGGCGACGCGGACGACACAGTGAGGGATGGGAGTAATAACTAAGGCAAACGCCACATCAGGTCGAAACAAGCGCGTTCTATACTGACCAGGTATGCGCCTCCGGTGGGTTTTCCCAGTCCTGCTTGCTTCGCTTGCGCCGACGCTCCGCGCTCAAACCATCACTGTCAGTTTTCCGGCTGCCTTGTCCGCGAAGCCGCTGGACGGACGCGTTCTCTTCTTACTCTCGAACGATCCGGCCGCGGAGCCGCGGATGCAGATCGACGACACGCCGCGCTCGCAGATGATTTTTGGAGTGACGGTAGACGGCCTGAAGCCAGGCGAGTCGGTAACAATCGATGGAGGTGCCGCCGGTTATCCGATCCGATCAATCAAAGATGTGCCTCCGGGCGACTACACCGCTCAGGCCGTCTTGAACATCTACGAAACTTTCCACCGCAGCGACGGTAAAGCGATCAAACTCGCGCCGGATCGGGGCGAGGGGCAACACTGGAATCTGGCACCTGGCAACCTGTACAGCACGCCGAAGAAAGTACACGTCGGTCCCGGGGCGCCTCCGATCAGCATCTCACTCGATAAGATCATTGGGCCCATTCCACCACAGCCGGACACGAAATACATTCGCCATCTGCGAATCCAGAGTGAACTGCTGACGAAGTTCTGGGGACGGCCAATGTACCTGTCGGCCATCGTCTTGGTGCCTGAAGGATTCGACGAGCATCCCGATGCGCACTACCCCGAGATGGTCTTTGAAGGCCACTTCCCCGATGGATTCGAGGATTTTCGAACGATTCCGCCGGATCCAAATCTTAAGCCTGATTATTCTGACCGGTTCCATCTGGCAGGATACAACCGGATTCAGCAGCAGGAGGCATATGACGAGTACAAAAAGTGGATCAGCCCGGGCTTTCCGCGCGTATTAGTCATCCAGATCCAGCACGCAAACCCGTATTATGACGACTCCTATGCGGTGAACTCCGCAAACCTTGGGCCGTACGGAGATGCGATCGAGACTGAGTTGATGCCCGCCGTGGAGAAGAAATTTCGCGGCATCGGTCAGGGGTGGGCGCGATTTCTCTATGGTGGCTCAACCGGCGGGTGGGAATCGCTAGCGGTGCAGATTTTCTACCCCGACCATTACAACGGCGCGTTCGTGGCGTGCCCTGATCCGGTTGACTTCCACGCCTACATGACGACCGATCTCTACAACCAGCCCAACATGTTCTTCCTGCAGGGCGCCCATAAACAGGTTGAGCAACCGGCGATGCGCGACTATCTGGGCCATACGCTGATCACAGTGCGCGACAACATCGCGTACGAGGCCGCACTCGGCGATCATGGCCGTTCCGGCGAGCAATTCGATATCTGGCAAGCGGTCTATGGGCCAGTGGGCGCGGATGGTTATCCGCAATCGATCTTCAATAAACACACTGGTGAGATCGACCACACGACGGCAGCCTATTGGCATGACCATTACGATCTAGACGCGATTCTGCAACGTGACTGGAGCACCCTCGGGCCGAAGCTGCGAGGCAAGCTCCACATATATGTCGGCTCCGATGACACATATTTCCTGAATGACGCCGTCTATCTCATGGAGGATTTTCTAAAGACGACGGGCACGCCAGGGCACGGAGTTCCGTATGAGGGAGAAGTGAAGTATGGCCCGCGAGCGGAGCACTGCTGGAACGGCGATCCCAACCTGCCAAACGCTTACTCCCGCCTGCACTACAACACGATGTACCTGCCACAGATCATGGAGAGGATCGAGAAGACGGCTCCTCGGGATGCGGATATGAGCTGGAAGTATTAAAACATCGACCGTTTGCCCAGGCGTGAATCCTTTTCTTCGTGCGCGACTAAGTAGCTGATTCTACCTACTATGCTTACTGCGTGCGATCCTGGTACTCCTCGTACCAAGCCATTTGGATGGCTTCCAGCTTGCCTTCGCTTGACTTCGCGGGATCATCGACGAATGTCGGCAAGCCCGTGATCAGCTTGTGGAGCTCCGTGAAACGTACTTCCAGCGGATTCTGTTCCGGAAACATATCCGCCAGCTTCAATCCAATATCTTCCGCGTCGTCCCAGCGCAACTCTTCGGCCATGCTCAGTCTCTCAGTCGTTCGGTTGTTCAGGTTGTTCAGGTTCAGCACACGGGTTCTTCGGTTTTCAAGTACCCGATTACAAATTACCCGATTAACAATTGTCTTAGTGTCCCGGCTCTTCGTTTACGTAGTTCCGGTTCCATGCAGGAATTTCCACTACGATGTCGCCCGGCTTTTCGATCACGCTCTGGCATCCAAGACGCGAATTCAGTTGCAGATCGGCGGCCATGTCGAGACGGTCGGCTTCATCGTCATCCATTTCGCTCAGCAGTTCGGATCCCTGTTTTACCCACACGTGGCAAGTCGTGCAGGCGCAATTTCCGCCGCACGCATGATCCAGCCGCACACCGTTGTTAATCGCCACATCGAGGATCGATTCGGGCTTGCCATGATCCTTATACGGCAGTTTGCCGTGCTCGAACTCCACCACCCTGCCTTCCGGCAAGAACGTCACGCGAACCGTGTTCGGTCCGGATGTCGCGTCCGCGACGGCTCCTGTACTCTTTGTGTTTTCCTCAGCCATACTTCCCTCTGCGTCCTCTACGATTAATTCTTAAACTCTGCCGGAGCAAACGGATGCGGCGCCGCAGGCCCTTCGCCCATATCCGCCTGCTCGAACGTCTTCCCTTTGAGCGCGCTCGAGACAGCCGTATCCATCATCAGTTCCGCCAAGCGCATTGTGCCCTGGTTCAGCGCATCGATCGCAGTGCGAATCGCCTGATAGTCGTCGGCATTCATTACGTGCTCAAGCGCTGCCTGCTGCTTCGCAATTTTGTCGCGCTCATCGCTGGTGAGCTGCTCCCACGCAAGGCCTCGGCGGCCCTTTTCCAGCGCACTCAAGATCGTGTTCGCTTCATTGCGTGCCTCGATTACCTGACGCTGCCGGAAATCGTCCTCTGCATAATCGAACGACTCGAGCAGCATGTTCTCGACTTGCTCGTCAGTGAGACCGTAGCTCGGCTGCACTGAGATCTCCGCCTCTTTGCCACTGCGTTGCTCGCGTGCTGAAACGTGCAGAATTCCATTCGCATCGATCAGGAATCGCACTTCGATACGCGGCATCCCCGCCGGCATCGGTGGAACCCCTTTCAGATCAAATCGCGCCAGCGAGCGATTGTCTTTCGCCAGCTCGCGCTCGCCTTGCAGCACGTGGATCGCAACGCTCGTCTGACCTTCCACGCCGGTGGTGAAATGTTCGGTAGCCGAAGCCGGTACCGTCGAGTTGCGATGAATGATCTTCGCCACCACTCCGCCAAGAGCTTCTATCCCCAGCGAAAGCGGCGTCACATCCAGCAGCAGCATGTCCTTCGTAGCTTCCGAGCCGCCGCCGAGAATGTTCGCCTGCACCGCCGCACCCAGTGCCACAACTTCATCGGGATTTAATTCGGTGTGCGGCTCACGCTTGAACAGCTCCTTCACCACTTGCCGCACTCGTGGGATACGTGTCGATCCACCCACCAGCACGACTTCGTCGATCTGGTCTGGCTGTAGTTGCGCATCCTTCAGCGCCTGCTTCACCGGACCGACGGTCCGTTGAATAATCGGCTCCGCCATCTGCTCGAACAACGCGCGTGGGATTGTCCGCAGATAATGCTTGCCACCGGGTAGCTCCAATTCCAGGTCGAACGATTCTTTCGACGACAGCGCAATCTTCGCTTCGATCACCGACTTACGTACCTGCTGCACCACCTCCGCGTTGTGGCGGACATCCATCTTCAAATCGCCCTCGATGTCATCGAGCGCAATTGCGATCAACAGATTGTCGATGTCGTCGCCGCCGAGATGCGTATCGCCATTCGTCGCGATCACTTCAAAGATGCCGTCGTGCAGCTTCAAAATCGAAATGTCAAACGTCCCGCCGCCCAGGTCGTAAACCGCAACGGTTCCGTTCTTCTTCTCATCCAGCCCATACGCCAGCGACGCCGCCGTGGGTTCATTCACCAGGCGCAGAACCTCGAGGCCCGCAATTCGGCCCGCATCTTTCGTCGCCTGGCGCTGCGCATCATTGAAATACGCTGGAACCGTAATCACGGCCTTCTTTACCGGAGCACCAAAATAGCGCTCCGCATTACGTCGCAATTGGCGCAGGATAAACGCCGAAATCTCGGGCGGCGTGAAATCCTTATCACCCAGCTTGATTCGTAGCACTTCGCCGGCGTGCAGATCCTCAGCCAGACGGAACGGGAACAGCTTCAGCTCTTCCTGAACGTCTTCTACACCGCGGCCCATCAGGCGCTTCACTGAATAGACTGCGTGATCTGCCGTCTCGATCAGAAACTTGCGCGCCGCATTTCCAACAATGATCTGCCCCTGCGGATCCAGCGCCACAACAGAGGGCACCAGGTTCGACCCGTCTTCTCCCGGAATCACAACCGGCCGGTCGCCTTCCATATAGGCCACCAGCGAATTCGTCGTCCCGAGATCGATTCCTACTACGCGTTCGTTTTCCATTAGCTCAAGCACTTAGTGATGGCAATTAGAAATTAGCACTGTCCCCCGAGCGCGACCGTCGCCACTGAACCGGACGACTAAATGCTAATTACTAACTACTAATCACTGGTTTTCTAAAACCTCATTCACGTCTCTTACCAGATTTCTGATATACGACCGCCGGTTCAGCAGGTCCACCATGCGATCACGAACCGTCGTTCGCTCCTGATCTGGAACCGCATCGCTGTCGCCTGCAGCAGCGCGATCTTCCAATGCGTCCCACTCATTCCAGTAGGAACGCAGCTCATCCATCAAACCATCGTACTTTTCTTGCAGGCTCTTCTTCGTTTCTTCCAGATCGCTGGCGAGCGCTTCATCCACTTCGCCCATCTTCTTATTCATCCGCGCTTCTTCCAGCTGCATGTTCAACTCGAAGACTTCTTCCAGCAGCTCCGGCGGCACTACCTGCTTCTTCTGCGTCCCTGTCTCGCGCGCCTGATCGGTTGCCGTCTTCGATTGCCCTTCGAACTCCACGCCTTCCAACTTCAACAGATACTCAGTGCGCGCAATCGGATCCTTCAGCGTTCGATACGCATCGTTCAGCAGCGAGCTCTGTTGCAGGCTCCACTCCTGCTCTTTTCCAGAAGCAGTCGCATACACATCCGGATGCAGCTTGCGGCTCATCTGGTAGAAGGCCCGCTCGAGCGCGCTCGCTTCGATATTCAACTTTCGCGGCACCCCGAAGAAGGAGAAGAAGTTTGTGGGCGCAGGCGGCTGCACTCGTCCGCAGGAAGTGCAGAATGCCGCGGCTCGCATATCGCCGCACGACCAGCACGACTGCTCGGTCGGTGCTCCAATCTGTACCGTCTGCGAAGATTGATGACTCACTGACATTCCTTCCTACACAACTCAGCCCGGCTGGCGTCTTCACCGGAGCCGCCGGGCTGCAATTCGAACGGTAGCGCCGGCGTCGCGCCGGCATAAAACTATCCCGTGAACGACGTCCCGCATCCGCATGACTTCTGCGCATTCGGGTTCTTGAAGACGAATCCCTGCTGCATCAGCGTCTCTTCGTAGTCGAGCGTCATTCCGTGCAGGTAGATGAACGACTTCGGATCGACAAACACCCTCACGTCACCGAACTGAAATATCCGATCACGCTCGCGCGGTTGCGAATCGAAGCGGATGTTGTAGCTCAGGCCCGAGCAACCGCCGCCCTGCACTCCAACGCGCAGTCCACCCTCGGTGGGCGAAATGCCCTCCTTGACCATCGCCGATTTGATTCGTCCGATCGCCTTCTCGGTGATCGTGATCCCCTTCGCCGTCGACGTCTGGGGCGTTGCCGGATTTGCAGTTGTTGTACCCATTTCGTCTATCACAACGTCACCTCGCGCAACCGGTGATTCTAATCCGGTGCACTTGCTAACGCAGTGATCTCATCCCTTCGCGATAGTGAAATCGGTCTTGGCTTTTCAATTACCTCTTACCAATTACCCGATTACCTATTCCTTAGTCGCCCGCTCTCGCTTCGACCGGAACTTCCTTTGCGCTGCCATTCTTCTTCTTCCAGTCGCCGATCGCCGCGCGAATCGCATCTTCCGCCAGCACCGAACAGTGGATCTTCACTGGAGGCAGCGAAAGCTCTTTCACGATGTCGGTGTTCTTGATCGCCAGTGCTTCATCCACCGTGCGACCCTTCACCCATTCCGTCGCGAGCGAAGACGAAGCAATTGCCGAGCCGCAACCGAAGGTCTTGAACTTCGCGTCTTCGATCACCTGCGTCTCGGGGTTTACCTTGATCTGCAGCTTCATTACATCGCCGCATTCCGGCGCGCCAACCAGGCCGGTGCCTACGTTGGAGCTGCTCTTGTCGAGCGAACCCACGTTTCGCGGATTCGTGTAGTGATCGAGAACCTTATCGCTATATGCCATTTTTCATCTTCTCCAAAACTTCTTCCGGCGATTTACGCCGTTGCCATCCCCATTTAATCGGTGCCCCAGCTTCGGCCCTCTTTGGCCTAACCTGGAAACGACCAACGACCGAAACTACTCCGCGCTCCACACCACTGACTTCAAATCCACACCCTCTTTCGCCATCTCGTACAGTGGCGAAAGTTCGCGCAGCCGTTTCACTGTCTCGACCACGCGATCGCCGATGTAATCCACCTCGGCTTCCGTGTTAAAGCGGCCAATTCCGAAGCGAATCGAGCTATGCGCCAGATCATCTCCCGTCCCGAGCGCCTTTAATACATAGGATGGCTCAAGCGTCGCAGAGGTGCAGGCAGATCCACTCGATACCGCAATGTCGTTGATCCCCATCAGCAACGACTCGCCTTCCACGTACGCGAAACTGATGTTCAAGCTCTGCGGCAGGCGATGCTCCCACGATCCGTTGATAAAGACCTCATCCAGATTGTTGAGGATCTTGTCTCGCAGCCGGTCGCGAAGGGTTTGCAGCTTCTTGCTCTCCTCCGGCATATCGAGCATGCAGATTTCGCAAGCTGCGCCCAGGCCTACTATGCCAGGTACATTCAGCGTTCCCGAACGCATCCCTCGCTCGTGACCGCCGCCATCGATCTGTGCCGCCAGTTGCACGCGCGGATTTTTGCGCCGCACATACAATGCGCCCACACCCTTCGGGCCGTAAATCTTGTGTCCCGAGATCGACGCCAGATCGATGTTGTCCTTATTCACATCGAACGGCACCTTGCCGACGGCCTGCACTGCATCGGTATGGAAGAGCACGCCCTTCTCACGACAGATCTTGCCGATTTCGCGAATCGGTTGCAGCACGCCAATTTCATTGTTGGCAGCCATGATCGTTACAAGGATTGTCTTGTCGTCGATCGCCCGCTTCAGATCGTCCAGGTCGATCAGACCATCCTTCTGCACCGGAAGATACGTTACGCGATAGCCGTACTTCTCCAGGCGCTTGCAAGTGTCGAGCACCGCTTTGTGCTCGGTCACCTGCGTGATGATGTGGTTGCCCTTCTCGCGGTACATTTCCGCGACACCTTTGATAGCGAGATTGTCGCTCTCCGTCGCGCCCGAGGTGAATACAATCTCTTTCGCTGTCGCGCCAATCAGCTTCGCCACCTGGTCGCGCCCGCGTTCTACACCTTCTTCCGCCAGCCAGCCGAACTGGTGATTGCGGCTCGCGGCATTACCGAAAACATCGGTCAAATACGGCATCATCGCCTCGAGCACCCGCGGATCGACCGGGGTCGTAGCGTGATTGTCCATATAGATCGGGAGCTTCACGCCAGCGGGAGGCGTCAAATTTGTCTCGTGGCCATTGCCATTTCCATTCGTACTCATTGCCAAGTCTCCAATTCGCACTGCTCGTTATGAGTTCAGCGTAATCAATTCCGTCACATCACCACAGCTGGCGCCAGCCGGCTGCTTCAAGTCCCAAATCGTCAATTTCGAAAGTACTTCTTCAATACCCAGGCTCACTTTGCGCAGGGGTTCGCGTACCGTGCACCGGGTGGTCTGTTCGCACTCGCCCTTGTGCGTAACGCACGACGTAATAAAGAGCGGCCCTTCGATCGCCTTGATCACGTCGAAAGCCGAAATCGTTCGCGGATCGCGCGCCAGGGTATATCCACCGTTTGTTCCGTGCTGCGAGCTCAACAGCTTCGCCCTGACCAGCCGCTGTAGAATTTTCGCCAGTAGCTCCGAAGGAATCCCATTCGCCTCGGCAATATCCTTCGCGCTCGACGCCTGTCCCTCGGCACGCTCCGCCAGATACTTCATGGCGATCAATCCGTAGTCCGCTTTTTTAGTCAGTTTCAGCATGACCGGAAGCTATGGCCGAACCAGCAATCCCCGACCAATTCAGTCGTACATCGCTAGTTTAGATGCCTCAGAGGTCAGGACGCAACACTTTTCAGGGAAATGCCTTAATAGGCAGTGGGAGGTAAGTCTTGGTGGTCCAATAGCTTAAATTCAGGCCCGAAACGGTCGGATATATTTGCGATGAAATTGGTCGCCATTTACCCTTCGTTGCCAAATTTTCACGTATTTGCGGGGTCAGTTCGTGCAGCTCGATCCAGACGCCATCCGCTTCACTCCCACCCCGATCACCACCAGCTTCGCCGATCGTTGTTTGAGTTCTTCGCGATCCGCCGGGCTGCCACTTCGCAGGGCTTTGTCCTGTAACTCGGCCATTTCCTTTTGTTCGTGGGAGATGCGCAATATCACTTCTCTCTGTAACGCCGCATCCCCTCTCGCGGGCGATCCGGTCTTCTTCTCGTTGCATACGGAGGTCTGCACGCGCCCGATCAGTTCCTGCCACTCTCCGTCTTCTCGCGCCAAAGTCAGACCTGCGGTCAACATCGCCTTAGCGTCCTCACGCGATATTTTTCCGCTGAGCATGCCAATTACTTCGTCCTGGCAGCTTAAATCGCAAAAAGCTGAATTAGAGTTGGAATTGTTCCCTGACACCTGTGCCTTGGCGTGCAGCGAATCGAGATCGTCTTCCCCGGGTACCTTGCTGGCAGTTCCGCTGTTCTTCGGCGCTTTGGCCCCATCCGCAAATGACTGTGCCGGTACGCTAATGGTTACCGTCAACACCAGTGCCAACAAAACCCAATTCACCTTCACCATGACACGCTCCCCAGCTTAGCGACTTCATCATGGCGACTTCGTTCCCCACAAGTTACCGACGTCCAGGCCATATTCCTGGGGGGCCGAAAACGGCCGGCGACAGAAATTCCAGCTCTGAATCTAATCATCCTCTTGACATCCGATTGCGCGGGGCTAGAATACCCCGAGAAATTCTCCAGAACGAACGGGTCTCCCCGATTGGGCGGATTTGTTCCTCGTATGAGTCAGAACCAGCCTTCACCTCCCAACGGATCCCCTCAGAGAGTCCCAATGCCGACAGTGTGTAAGCACCCACGTGTGCAGATTGTTGCCCGCGAAGAAGACGTGGAGTACGTCGAATGCAAAGAGTGTGGCGAAGTCTTCGAGTCAAGTGAGTTCAAAGATATGGCCATCGAAGAAAACCACGTCGACGATCCCGAAGAGTAGCTCCGCCAATCACTTACGTTACGCCGCCGCGCCACGTTTGCACGAAGGTAACGGCCCGCCATAGTCGGTAACCTTGTCGCGGAAGTACATGCCCTGTTAGCGTCGAATCTGCCGCAGACCGCTCGCGCGGCCCGGACTCTTGGCGTTTGCCAGAAAGGTACAATGACCACCGCACTCGTCGTCGACGATTCATTACTCATACGCCACACCGTGTGCCGGCTGCTCGAGAAACACGGCTTCTCCGTCGAAAGCGCCTGCGATGGATTGGAGGCCCTGGAACTGTTGAAGCGAATCCAACCCTCCCTCATCGTCACGGATCTGCTGATGCCCAAGATGGGTGGCCCCGAATTGATTGGCATCCTGAAGCAGAATCCCGATACCGCATCGATTCCCATTATCGTGGTCGCCGGGCACAAGTCCGCTTCACAGCCGCCGGAAGAAACCGCCGCCGACCACATCATTTTTAAAGATATTGATATCGTGGAACAGCTCGAGAAGACGCTTCGCTCGCTGAGCCTACCCACCTCGGCCTGATCTGTCGGCTCTGCTGGGTGCCCCACGTATCCTGTTTTTGGATACGCGGGAACGACCGAACTCACCCCAGCGGAAACGATGCTTCCGCGGACAACTGCTCATCCGCGAACTGTCCTGCAAGAAATTTAGGATATGCCGCAGCGGCAATCATCGCGGCGTTGTCGGTCGAGAGCCGCAACGACGGAAAATAAACTGGCACGCCTTCCTCTGAAGCCCGCTCCACGAATCGCTCGCGCAACCGGCTGTTTGCGGCGACACCGCCCGACACCAGCAGAGTCTGCACGCCATATTCCCCCGCCGCAGCCAATGTCTTTCCTACCAGATCTTCAACCACCGCATTCTGGAACGACGCTACCAGGTCCAACGTCCGTCGATCAGTCACCCTCAAGAAGTCCTCAACACTCGGCTTCGCAATCGCCGCCAGCGCCTTGCGACGCTCTTCCACTTCCGCGTGCATGTTGTTGATCTCTACATAGCGCAGCACCGCAGTCTTAATTCCGCTGTACGAAAAATCAAAATGCGGCGAATCCGGCTCTGGCTTACCGTGATCCTTACGGTCGCGATTCTTCATATGTGGCGTCGCAAACTTCACTGCCTTGGGATCGCCATGTTTCGCCAACTTATCGATCACCGGCCCACCCGGATACCCCAGACCGAGCAGCTTCGCTACTTTGTCGAACGCCTCTCCGGCCGCGTCGTCGCGCGTGTGCCCGATATTCTTGTACGTCCAACTATTGCCCTTTACTTCGGCTAGATACAGATGCGTGTGCCCGCCGGAAACCACCAAAGCCAGCACCGGGAACCTCAGTTCATGATTCCCTTTTTGCCGCTCTTCCAGCAACACCGCGTGAATGTGCCCTTCCAGGTGATTTACCGCGACCAGCGGCTTCTCCAGCGCCCAGGCCAGCGTCTTCGCGTATGAAATTCCGACCAGCAGCGCGCCAGCCAATCCCGGACCCTGCGTTACCGCCACCGCATCCACTGACTCGAAGCTGTGACCGGAATCCGCCAGCGCCTTGCGCACCACCGGAACGATGTTGCGTAGGTGTTCGCGCGATGCCAACTCGGGGACTACTCCGCCGTACGGCTGATGAGTGGCAATCTGCGACAGCACCACGTTCGATATCACCTGCTCGCCCGAGCGTACGACCGCCGCCGATGTCTCGTCGCACGAGCTTTCGATTCCGAGAATATAGGTATCTGCCATCATCTCGATTCTATCCGCTTATGAGAGTTGCTCTGCCTTGAGATTGCCATAAGCAATTCTTTGCTTTTCTTTAGATAGTATAACTGCTACTTTCCACAATTGGGCATCCCCCCGGAAACCGCCGGTGTGTCCTGCTGTCATTCCGAGGCGCGTAGCGCCGAGGAAACCCTATCACTACCACGATTCTGACTGAGGTGAAGACAAAACGATGTCAACCGATTCTGTCACCGTCAATCTCTGGACTTCATCCGAACACGCGCTCGACTATCTCTCCCGTGCGGACTCCATTCCTCATCGCACGGAAGGCGAACGCACGCTGCTGGAACTCATTCCACCAACCGCAAACCGCGTCCTCGACCTTGGCAGTGGCGATGGCCGCCTGCTCGCCCTTGTTCTGGCCGACCGTCCCGCGGTCGAAGCCGTCGCACTCGATTTCTCCTCGACGATGCTCGACCGTTTGCGTCACCGCTTCGCGCCCAATCCTCGCGTCCAGGTTGTCGAGCATGACCTGAGCGAACCGCTACCCGAACTCGGCGCCTTCGATGCCATCGTATCCAGCTTCGCGATTCATCACCTCATCCATGCGCGCAAGCGCGAACTCTATGCTGAAATCTTCACGCGCCTGAATCCAGGCGGAGTCTTCTGCAATCTAGAGCATGTCGCTTCTGCAACCCCACACTTGCACGCTCGTTTCCTGGAAGCGATCGGCTATACGCCCGAAACCGAAGATCCGTCGAACAAACTGTACGACCTGCATGCGCAACTCATTTGGCTGCGCGAGATTGGCTTCAACGACGTCGACTGTCACTGGAAGTGGCGCGAACTCGCGTTGCTGGCAGGCCTTCGTAGCAGATAATCCAAATTAGGAGCTCGTCGTAATTGCCCTTGGACCGCAGAAGCGTCCAAAAACCACGAAGTCATGGTGACGCTTCGCGCGGCGAAGCGGAATCCATCTATGCATTTCTGGAGCGTTCTATCCTTCTCCGTTGAGTGAGTGCAACAGTCGCTTTCAGCGTTTTTTGATTACCAATTACCGATTACCCGATTACCTATTGTTCAAGGCTCTTCCGGCTTCATCCCGGTCAGCATCTCTTTTGCCTTCTCCAGATCGGCAAGTTTGGCTTTATCCAACTTCGGATATTTCGGATCAAGTTTGATCAGCGTATCTACAACCACAGCTCCCACGGTCAGTCGCGTAAACCACTTGTTGTCCGCTGGCACCACGTACCACGGCGCATGCTCGCTCGCGGTGTTCTGGATCATCTCCTCATACGCATCCTGGTAGTCGCCCCAAAATCCTCGTTCCTTGAGATCCGACGTCGAAAACTTCCAGTTCTTGTGTTCGTCATCGAGCCGGGAAAGAAACCGCCTCTTCTGTTCTTTCTTGGACACGTTCAAGAAGAATTTCCGCACGACGATTCCGTTGTTCGAGAGATATTTCTCAAAATTGTTGATGTCGTCGTACCGCTGCTCCCATATGTGCTTTGTGATCAGGTCTTTTGGCAGTTTCTGGGAATGTAGAAACTCCGGATGCACCTTCACCACCAGCACTTCTTCGTAATACGACCGATTAAAAATGCCGATTCGTCCGCGTTCCGGCAGGCACTTGGAAGTCCTCCAGAGAAAATCGTGATCCAACTCTTCCGCCGAAGGACTCTTGAACGAGTACACCTGCACGCCCTGTGGATTTAATCCCGACATCACATGCTTGATCGTGCCGTCCTTTCCTGCCGCATCCATCGCCTGGAAAATCAGCAGCAGCCCCCGCCGATCCTCGGCGTAAAGCTTGTCCTGCAGGTCCGCCATCGACTCAATGCCTCGTTGCAGTAGGTTTTGCGCCTCTTTCTTTGATTCCGACTGCAGCCCCCCCGTATCGCCGGGGTCATAATCCTTCAATCGGAAACCCTTACCCTTTTCGACGCGATAGCGAGTAGCAAACTCTTTCAGCCGAGGAAACTGCTTTTCTATGTTTGCCATTCTTCTTCCTCATGAATCTTTCGTAAATAGAGCGCCCACGATTGTATTCCTCTCGCGACCACTCTGCCTCCCTGTCCCTTCCGAGCCGCAGACAAGGATTCTGTCATCCCGAGCCGCAGGCGAGGATTCTGTCATCCCGAGCCGCAGGCGAGGATTCTGTCATCCCGAGCGCAGCGAGGGAACCCTATCACCGCCAACAACCCTTCAGGCCCAACGCGCTTTCGATTACCCGATTACCAATTACCCGATTACCATTAACTTGTGCTCAAGCAAGCTGCCATCTCGGTCGTCCGTACTCTCCGCGCGAATGGACATCAGGCCTACCTGGTCGGCGGATGCGTGCGCGATCTTCTTCTCGGCCGCGAACCCGCCGACTACGACGTTGCCACCGACGCCGTCCCGCAGCAGGTAATGCGCATCTTCCCTGAAACCTATGCTGTCGGCGCTCAGTTCGGAGTTGTGCTGGTTCCCGTCGATCATCTGACTCATGCCGATCTCGCGCACGCCGCCGAATCGCATCCGGACGAAACTCCCGGCGAGGCCGCCAAGCACAAGGCAATCGAAGTTGCGACCTTCCGCAACGACGGCATCTACTCGGATGGCCGCCATCCAAACCAGGTTACCTATAGCGCCGATCCGCGCGAAGACGTGCAGCGCCGCGATTTCACCATCAACGGTCTGCTAATGGATCCGCTCGAAGGAGATCGGATTCTCGACTTTGTGGGCGGTCGCGAAGATCTTGACCGCAAGCTGATTCGCGCCATTGGCGATCCTGAACGGCGCTTTCGCGAAGACAAGCTGCGTATGCTGCGCGCCATCCGCTTTGCCGCGCGCTTCGAATACACCATCGATCCACCGACCCTCGCGGCAATTCAGCGCCTCGCTTCTGAAATTCATCAGGTTAGTCATGAGCGTATTCGCGACGAACTAACGAAAATGCTCATCGAAGGCCAAGCGCGCCGCGCCTTCGAACTTCTCGATCAGTCCGGCCTGCTGCATGAACTGTTGCCGGAGCTTGAGAACATGAAAGGCGTCGAGCAGCCGCCGCAATACCATCCTGAAGGCGACGTTTGGATTCACACGCTGATGTTGTTAGATCAGCTTGAGCTCGGAGCTTCACCCACTCTGGCCTGGGGAATGCTGTTGCACGACGTGGGAAAACCGCCAACGTTTCGCATCGCACCCGATCGCATCCGCTTTGACGGGCATGTTGACGTTGGAGTTCGCATGGCCGCGGCCATTGCGCGTCGACTACGCATGTCGAACGAGGAGACCGAGCAGATCCTCGCACTCGTCGACAATCACATGAAATTCGCGGACACGCTGAAGATGAAAGAGTCGACGCTCAAGCGCTTCCTGCGCCTGCCGAAGTTCGACGAGCACCTGGCCCTGCATCGCGCCGATTGTCTCGCCAGTCACGGCAAGCTCGATCTCTACGATTTTGCGAAACAGAAGCTGAATGAAACGCCGCCGGACGAGATTCGCCCACAACCGCTAATCACCGGGCGCGATCTGATCTCCGCAGGCTTCGAGCCCGGCCCACGCTTCAAAGACATCTTGACTGCCGTGGAAGATCGCCAGTTGGAAGGGACTTTGCGAAGCAAGGAAGAAGCGCTCGCATTCGTGACCGAGGAATTTCCGAAGTAGGAAGAAAGTATCGATCCGAGCGCTAGCGAGGACCTGTCATCCCGAGCGGAGCGAGGGAACCCTATCGCTACCACAACTGTTCCCGTGGATCCATCACTTCGCTCTCGCCAGGTGCAGCGCGAACCACTCTCTCCGATCAGTCCAGCTCCGCTCCATCTCGAATCCGCCCATATTCAGGATCGATCGCACCATGTGCGGCGTGAACTTATAACTGTTCTCGGTATGCATGCGCTCTCCGCAGTCGAAGTGCACACGCAGTCCGAGCGCCTCGATGTTCACCGTCTGGTCGCGCGTGCTCTCCAGGTAAATCTCGATGCGCGAACACTTCGGATTCCATATCGCCACATGCCGGAACGCATTCAAATCGAAATCGCCACCCAGCTCGCGATTGAGCCTCGCCAGCATATTTTTATTGAACTGGGCTGTCACTCCCTGCGCGTCGTCATATGCAGGGACTAGCACTGTCTCGCTTTTCACCAGGTCTGTCCCCAGCAGCAGCGCATCACCCTCGTGCAGAGAATTTCTGACGCTGTGCAACACCGCGCCAGCCTGCATCGGCTCAAAGTTCCCGATGCTAGATCCGAGGTACAGCACTAGCTTTCGTCCGGCGCTGTTCGCAATTCCATCGAGTCCTTCGCAGTAATCGGCCACCACCGGATGCAGTTCCAGCCCCGGAAAATCGCCATTTAAACTGCGTGCCGCATCTTCCAGCGCGGAGCGCGATACGTCGATCGGATAAAACTTCACGCGCCGTTGCCGCTTCAGCAGTTCGCGTATCACCGTACGCGTCTTGGTTGCCGTACCCGCGCCCAACTCGACCAGCGTCAAATCGTCGCCAGCGGCTTCCAGCATCTCTCCCGCAAACTGCTTGAGAATGCCAGCTTCCGTTCGCGTCAGATAGTATTCCGGCAACTCCGTGATCAGTTCGAATAGCTCGGAGCCCGCAGCGTCGTAGAACAGCTTCGGTGGCAGCGATTTCGGCGTTCTCGTCAGCCCTGGAAGAACATCTTCTGCAATGGGAGAAACTGCGTGTTCTGCTCTTTCGTATGCGCTCATTTCGCCAGCCGTATTCCGGAGTATTGCCACCGCGTATGCGGTGGGAAGAAGTTGCGGTAGGTTGCGCGCATGTGCGAAGCCGGAGTTACACACGATCCTCCGCGCAGCACCATCTGGTTCGCCATGAACTTGCCGTTGTATTCGCCTAGCGCACCGGTATTGGGCGCGAATCCCGGATAGCCAACATACGGACTCGCCGTCCACTCCCATACGTCACCAAACATCTGTTGCGGCGCGCCTTCTCTCTCCGGTTCTGGAATGGGATGCAGATACCCGCCTTCGAGAAAATTGCCGTCGACTGGAACATTCGCTGCCACAACTTCCCATTCCGTTTCGGTCGCCAGTCTCGCCTTGGCCCAGCGCGCGTATGCATCCGCCTCGTAGAGGCTCACATGGCACACCGGATCGCGCGGATTCACGCTTTGCATGCCCGACGCGGTGAACGCCATCCACTCGTCCCCCTGATGCTCCCAGTAGAGCGGCGCGCGCCAGCCCTGCGCGTTCATTGTGTCCCATCCATCGGAGAGCCACAGTTCCGGACGCAGATACCCATCGTCATTCATAAACGCCATATACTCGCCGTTCGTTACCAGTCGTGATGCGATCTGAAATTCGTTCAGGTAGACCTGGTGCCGCGGCCGTTCGTTATCGAACGCGAATCTATCGCCTTCATAGCCGATCTCGTAGAGTCCAGCATCGAATCCGAACCAGCTCACGCCACGCTCGGGCGCTTCCGGCGAAGGTGTCGGCTGTGCATACGACGGTCGCAACGGCTGGCTCCAGAACGCATGCTTGATATCGGTCAGAATCAGTTCCTGATGCTGCTGCTCGTGATTCAAGCCCAGTTGCACCGCATCTGCGAATTCGGTCGTGTCGCCCGATTGCAGCAGCTCCAGCATGTGCCGATCGACATGTGCGCGGTAGCTCTGTACCTGTTCGAGCGGCGGTCGTGAAAACAAGCCGCGATACGCACGATTCGGATGCGCTCCCAACCCTTTGTAATAAGAGTTGAAGACGTACTGGAAATCAGGATGGAACGGCTGGTAATCGCGAAGGTAAGGAATCAGGAGGAATGTCTCGAAAAACCACGTGGTGTGCGCCTGGTGCCACTTTGCCGGACTCGCATCCGGCATCGACTGCACCATCTGGTCTTCTGCCGATAAGGGTCGACAGATCGACTCCGTGGTCTTGCGCACTTCCATGTAACAGCGCGCCAAACTATTTCTGGCACCTGACAGATCGAGAATTCCCCCAGGCGCCCATTGCTGGATGGCATTCATTTTCTGGCCTCACACAAACTCATACTGCGCCGGGATATCAGACCCTGGCGTGAATCAAAAGTTGGATGACAGTTCTACAGGGGGCGTTACATTTATTCCAGAATCTATTCCACTTTTCTTGTTAGAGAATCGCGGGTACCGCTCACCGCCCCAGTTCCGTACTCAATCCATACACCAAATGTGCCGCCAACGCATTTGCATGAGATAAAAGGGGATAGTCCTCCGCAGGTCGCCAAAGGCCAAGCGCCGGAAGGCTGAAACCTTGCTGCCGGGAGACGCATCGCTACGGATTCTCTTAGTTGGATAAGGCGGCAGTCCGGACAGACCGTCCCCGCGAAGCGCGCGAGTCGCCAAAGCGTAGTGCCTGCGCGGCATCCATCAGAAGTTCCGCGCGCACATAAGGAAGGGAAAAACTATTGATGTAGGCCAGGGTCAAGTCCGGATCGCTCTTGATTCCGGTCTGCACCAGCGAGCCCAGCATGTACCACGAGACCTGGCCCTGGTTGTTGTCCTGTTCCTGTCGCAACAGCTGATCCCCGATTTCGAAGCCTTGCCGCAAAGACTCCCGCAGCATCGCACCATTATTCGTTGCCTGCGCCACTTCCGCCCGCGAAGCCACCAGTTGCAACTCGGTCTTCAGATCCTGCGAGTCCCCCGCAGTTTTCTGCGCTTGGTCAAGCAGTTGCATAGCGCGGCTTGAATCATCACCCGCAATTCGCTCCGCCACGCTGCCCATCGTAACCGCGCGCATATTCGGATCTGTAATGCTTTGCGTCATCGCCAGAGCGCTGTCCGGATTCCAACTCGCCATTCCTTGCGCACGCAGCCGCGTCATCTGGTTCGGATCAACGCCACGTCCCGTTCCTGATCCCGCGTAACCATAACCTCCATAACCGAGGCTCGATGCAGCGCCGGTTACTGCGTTCTGCCCCAGCTTTGGGTGCGCCTCCACAACCTGCTTCATCAGCTCCGGATCGAATTCATTCAGCAGCGACATGAACGGATAGAGCGAGACGTCTACTGGGTCGCTCAACTGCGTCGCGCCCGCGCCCGAATCCACTTTCATCCACATTCCTGAAGGCGAGGGCGTGGTCTGCACGTTGTTAACGAAAACTTCTAGTGCATGCCGCACTTTCTCCTTTGGAAGCTGGTAAGCGAGCCGCTGCACCATTCGTCCAAAATCCGAATTCCCCGACCACGTCGGAACGCTTCGTTCGTAATTGGCGACAGCTTCATCAAACACTGACTCCATCAGCGAACCTTGCTCCTCGCTGGAACCAGCTTCCCCACGCCGGTGATCGCGAACCAACTCGACGGCCACACCGCCCATGGCGCTGTAGGGATATTGGCTCTCGGCGGCCAGTCGCAATGCTTCCTGGCGCAAACGCGGCAGCTGCGATTCTCCTTTGTCTCGCGCCAAGCCCTGAAAAACCGCACTGGCGGCTGCGCTAATCATGTTGGCGGAAACCAGGGCAGTCGAATCCGTCTCTGCCACTGGCTTGATCTGGTGCAGAAGCTTCAACCCAAACTCCGGATCGCCCTGCGCCACCATCTGTATCGCCATCACCTGCATGCGCGCGCGCTTCTGATCGTCCGCCTGATCGTCGCCCAACTGAAATAGTTCCTGCGCCCACTTATCCGCGCTGTCCGAATTCAGCCGCGAAATCATGCTGATCTGGCGCGCCAGCAGCGTAGCTTTCTGATCGGGAAGGACTTCGTCGTTGGCGGCGTGACTCCGCTCCAGCAGATCGACAATCTGCTGTTTGTGGGCTGCAGCCGGATCTTCTTTCGTATCCGGTGCCTCATTCTTTTTCTTCTTTGAATCTGGCTTTGCCGCCTTGGGATCTGACGTGCCTGCCGCAAGGGAGCTAGAAGCAGCTGTCCTGGAAGATAGAGCGCCCGAACCAGCCGGTTGCGTCTGCGGCGTAGCCGTCTCTTGCGTCTGTGCAACACACCCGAGGGAGCTCAGAAGCACAAGGGAGAAAAGCGTCAGACCAGACTTCATTCGAGGTACTCCGGAGGAGACTGCTCTGCGGATTGTATCCCCATTTCGACATCCTTGAAATCCGCCTCCGCCCCACCCCATGCATCTCAGGATAAAATCTCTATGTGGTCACCCCCCTCAGAGATGTCATCGCATGCCCGCAATGTAAAAGCCGCGAGATCGTATACTCTTGCGAACCTAAATGCTGCTTCAACCACGTCTGCGCCGACTGCCGCAGTACCTTCGAGATCAATAACGAAAAAACCGGACGCATGGATCCGGACACGCCTTTCGACCTCTCTGAGCCGGATTCCAGCGACCCCACCACGGGTTGCGCACAATGTGACAGTCTGCGAGTTGGGTTCCTGTCCACCCAAGGCGACAACACTCTCTTGCTGTGCGGGAACTGCCGCGCCGTCCTGAAGCTTGCCATCGAGAACTTCGTTCCCGGCAATTTCTAGCCGCTTATCTATCTTCGTGACCTTCGTGCCCTTTGTGGTTAATCTTTTCTTATGTCCAAAGAACGTGCGGAAAAGATCAAGCTCATTCTGTTCGACGTAGATGGCGTGATGACCGACGGCACCATCTTCCTGTTCCCTGCCCCCGCGGCTGCGCCTCGCGACACCGCCGATCACGTGGCCTCACGGGCCGACGACGGCGGCTACTCCATTCACAGCGAAACCATCGTTGAAGCCAAAGGATTCAATGCGCACGACGGTGCAGGTATTTCCCTTGCCCGCCTGGGTGGCCTGAAAACAGGCATCATCACCAAGCGCATCTCCGAGACTGTCGCGCTGCGCGCACGTGACCTCAAGCTGAACCACGTTTACCAGGGCATCGCCGATAAGCTTTCGGTCTTCCATGAAATTCTGCGCAAAGAGAATCTTCGTGCGGACGAGGTCGCTTACGTCGGCGATGACATCATCGACTTACCCATCATGCGAAATTGCGGGCTTGCCATTGCCGTTCGCAACGCGCGCGAAGAAGTGAAAGACGAGTCGCATTACATCACCGATCACGAGGGTGGTCACGGAGCGTGCCGCGACGCGATCGAGTTCATCCTGCGGTCTCAGGGAAAATTGGAGGCGGCCATCGCCGAATACATCGGCCAGCGTTCGCCAGCAGCAAGCTCGTAGTTAGCTCTCGGCTGCCACCTTTCGGCTTTCAGCTCTCAGGTTTTAGCTACCGCCCCACTCTGGCACCAGTGTATTTCTGCAGCCTGCAGAACTTGGCATTCGCTTTGAGAGACTTTCGAAGGTTTATTCGAGGGAACGCTCTGATTTCCAGCGACTGGCTACTAGCTACCCGCCGACTGGCTGAAAGCCGACAGCCGATAGCTGCTTTCAAAAAAAGACCCCCGCGCTTGCTTGGGGCGTTGAGGAATAGCGCGGGGGTTTCACCGTTTCCCCTTACTCGCTCTCGCTTTCAGGAGGCTGATCATATAGACGCAAGACTGCCCCAAAAGTTCTGGCCTTTACAAAGCTTTACAATCGGCGTCTATTGCGGAATTGAAGGTGGACGTTGTGTCATCAGGTCGTTGAACCTCGGGTCTTTCCTTAGCCCGGCGAATTCATTGTCCTTGTAGACATCGTCGATGTTCTTATATCCATCTTCCATCGCGTGCCGCAGATACATAAGTGCTTGGTCAAGCATGCCTGCTTTCGCATACATTCCTGCCAGCACATACGAGTAATGCGCCCGGTCTTCGGGTGAAGACATCTGGGCCGCAATACCGATTTGCGATTTGCGTTGGAAGATTGTCGGGTCGAGTTGCAGGGCGCGTCCGTATTCCTGTGTCGCCAGATCAAACTGCTGTTTTGCGAAGTATGCGGTTCCCAGGTTGCTATGGAAAGACGCGCTCGGTTCTTTCAGGGAGATCGCCTTCTCATAATTTTTGATCGCCTTGTCATACTTCTTCACTTCGTAGTACACCACGCCAAGATTATTGTGTGGCTCTGGAAATGTGACGTCGGCTTTAATCGCGTGTTCGAATCCTTTTTTCGCTTCCCGGAAGTGTCCCGTCTGCAATTCGGTGATCCCAATCTTGTTCCAGATTTGCGCCTTGGCCGTGGACGTCGATGCCTTCTTCATCGCAGCGTGATAGAAATCCATCGCGTCGAGGTAACCCTTTTCCGCGCGCAATTGGTCGCCTTGTGACTCGAGATCAGCAGCGCTGGCATTCGGATCGGGCGCCTGCATCGTTCTGTGAGCAACCGGCGCATTCACCTGGAGCGCGTTGTCTTGCGCCAGCATGGCTAGAGAAGCAAAGCAGATTGTGAGAAACGGTAGGACGAGAAAGCGTTTCATCGGACGCCTCCTGACCCGACCTGCCTGGTACCCCAATGCTCCCGGCAAGGCGTGCGGGTCTCTCTCAACATTAGACACCGCAAAATGGAATATGTCAGCGCCGGAACTTACTTAGGAGTGTTATTTGAGGGCTGCTGGTCGTTTTGCCCCTGCTGCTTGTCGTCATCGCCCTTGAAAACCCCCGCCAGCTTGCCAAAAAAGCCTTTTTTCTTCTCTTGCTTCGGTGGAGGCGCCGGCGCCGCAGCCTGTACCGTCGCACCATTTTGTGGCGGTGGGGTCACCGGATGGCCGGGCTGGCTCTGATTCGCAGGGACCGATTCCGTCGGAGCCTTCGGATTCATCCACCCGAAGATTTTGCCCAGCACTCCCTGGTGTTCTCCAGGATTCTGATCGCAGGTATCTCTCGGCTCCGTTCCGGCAATGAAAGCCACCGTATACGTCTCCGGACACGAAGGGGTCGCCAGCCGGTTGGTGGTCTTGTCCAGCCTTACGTCGATCACGCCATCCGGCTGTTTGAAATCCGTCGCATCACGATAGCCTTGAATGGTGGTCGCTCGCTTCATGAACTCGGCCCAGATCGGAGCCGCAGCAGCAGTTCCTGAAAGCCGTATGTCGCTGTAATCGTCTAATCCCACCCACACGATACACAGCAGGTTCGACGTGTAACCGGCAAACCACGCATCGTGCGAAGTGCCGGTCTTTCCTGCCGCCGGAGCGGCAAATCCCATCTGCCGGACGATGAAACCCGTACCAGTGTTAACCACTCCTTCCATCATGCTGGTCATGACGTAAGCGACTCGCGGATCGAGCACCGAAGAAGTATCCGCCGTGTAGCTCTGCAGCAGCTCTCCCTGCGAGTTGTGAATGGCCCGGATCATCAGCGGGGAAATATGTTGGCCGTTGTTCGCAAAAACCGTGTACGCCCCGGCCATATCCAGCGGCGTCGCGTCATACGCGCCGATTGCCATTGCCGGAGTCGCCTGCACCGACTTGATTCCTGCCGCCTTCGCCAGTTGCACTACATTCTGATAGCCAACGTCTTCTGCCAGCTTGATGGTGGCATTGTTCAGGGAATGAGCCAGCGCGTACTCGGCCGAAACCTCGCCTTTGTATTCTCCGTGATAATTCTTCGGCTCATATACCTGGTTATCGAAGAGGAAGGTCGTCTGTTCGTCCGTCAGCAATGACGCCGGCGTCCAAACCGTCGGACCACCCGTCAATGCCGTGTTCATCGCGGCTGCATAGACAAAAGGCTTGAAGATGGACCCAGTTGGCCTTTTCGCTACTGCGTGATTCAGCTGGCTCTGTCCGTAGTTCCTTCCCCCAACCAACGCCAGTAACTCGCCGGTGTGAGGATCCAACACCACCAGCGCGACTTGCGCCTGTGGCCCGGGAGAAACCGTCGTCTCGTACTTCGCTTCCTTGCCGGTACCTACCTTCTTGCGCTTGGTGCGGAGTTTTGTGAGCTGCTCATCCACCTGCACCATGCCTGCCTGCACGGCTTCGGCTGCCGCCCGCTGCAGGTCGGGATCGATCGTCGTATAAATCCGGTACGCCTGATCGCTGAACTCGCGCTCGCCGTACTTCGCCACCAGCGCATCCTTCACCATGTCGACGAAATAAGGAGCGTCGCTGGCTTCCACGTTCGGGGCAGCTAGCTTCAGTGGCGTCGCCTTCGCCTTGTCGGCCTCTTCCCGCGAAATCGCGCCGGTCTCGACCATCGATTCCAGCACCAGGTTCCGCCGTTCCAACGCGCGCTCGGGATGCCGGTACGGATTCAGATAGCTCGGCCGCTGAATCATTCCTGCCAGTAATGCCGCTTCCGGCAGCGAGATGCTCTGCAGATCTTTATTGAAGTAGGCTCGTGCCGCCTCAGCAAACCCATGGATCGTGAACGACCCGCGCTGTCCCATGTCGACCTGGTTCGCATAAAGCTCGAAGATCTCCTGTTTCGTGAGCTTATGTTCCAGGTCGCTGGCGATCATCATTTCTACGATCTTCCGTTTGAAGGTCTTCTGCGACGACAGGAAGAAGCCGCGTGCCATCTGCATGGTGATCGTCGATCCACCCTGGCTCAGGTGGCCGGAACGTAAGTCGACAAATGCGGTCTCCACCAGGCGGAAATAATTGATGCCGCCATGCTGGAAGAATCGCCGGTCCTCGATTGCGAGCACCGCGTCCACCATTACTTTGGGAATTTCGTTGTACTTCACCAGTTGGCGCTTCGAACGCTCTTCGGTATCGAGAGCGGTCAGCAGCGGCGGTTCCAGTTCGTAGCCGCTCAGGTAGCGTCCACCCTCCGACCCTCCGCCGATAATCTGCTGCACTTTCCCATTCGACACCCGAATGGTCGCCCCATCCTCATTGTGATACGAAGCTGGGCCAGGCTGGATTTGAATTCCGCCATCCATCAGTCTGAACGTACCTACCGTCGAATCCGTTTTATCGGAATAGCCTGCGCGCCTCAGGTCTGCGGCGATCTCGCTGAGCTGAACCCGATCACCGGTCGAGACCAGTCGCGGCCGCGCGAAAATTCGCGCCGAGTTGCTGAAGATCGGTCCGCGTATGCGCCGTTCCACGATCCGGTCATACTTCACCCAGTAATAGGTGAACGCGATGGCAAACACCACCAGCAGCAACAACGCTGCGCCGATTCCGGCTTTCACCAGAGGATTGGAAAGTTTGAGTGATTTTGCGACTTTCGACTGCCGCTTCGCAGAACTGGTCTTCCGGGGACCACGCGGGATTTTTACTTTAATAGCCACAGTTTGAAGGCAGAGATGTCACTCCTCTTCGACGACGGAGCGCTCATAAACGTTACCTCAGGGGTTCCCAAAAGCGAGGAATCCTTTGCGCACGCAGTCGGAACCTCTCCCGGGCCAGAGACTGTGACTATTGTAAAGCAAGCGGAACCAGAAAAGTTGCTCCCGTTCTCAGCGAGTCACGGGAGTTTCCGCCAATCCTTAATAAGCGCTGTGGTTCTCGGAGTTTGGGGTGAACGACAAATCAAAGGGATGTACGGGCAGATCGATATGCACGGTATAGGCTGCGCTGATTGTCACCGCGGTAGACGTCTTGTGAACCCTGATCTCGTCGGCGGTCAGCGGAATCTCCAGCGACTGCGCCTTCTTTAGCATGCTATCTCGAATGTCCTGCTCAGTTTTTTGCGAATAGGAATCCAGCCTGGCTTCCTCTTCGACCGCATCCTGGAACTGATAGCTACTCATGTACACAGGAACGACCTGATAGGCAACGTACACCAGGGCACCGAAAATAGCGACGGCAAGCAGCGCCTTCAAAGATCTCATACGGAATGCTCCGGACACTCACGCCCCGGAGTGAGTAATTAAACCCTCCACTTGGGTTGAAAGTGCGCCGATGTTAACATCGCGTTTCTGCCCTGTCGAGCGTTCGAACAGCTCTGCCAAATCTTCGGTAACCTTCTTGCCAACAATGATTCTGAAGGGGATCCCCACCAAATCTGCGTCTTTGAACTTCACTCCCGGCCGTTCATCCCGATCATCCAGGATTACGTCAATTCCGCGGCCGGCCAGGTCCTCGGCGATCTTCAGCGCCGCCTCCATCTGGACCTGCTCTCGGACATTAATCGGACTAATCACCACCTGGAACGGCGCAATCGACACCGGCAGCCAGAAGCCCTGATCGTCATGATTCTGCTCGATGGCCGCTGTCAGAATTCGCTCGATCCCGATCCCGTAGCTACCCATAATCGGCGTCACTTCCTTGCCGTCTTTGTCCAGCACCCTCGCGCCCATCGACTCCGAATACTTGTATCCCAACTTGAAGATGTGCCCAATCTCCACCGCCTTCGCCACCGTCAGCGGCTCACCACACTTCGGACAGCCTTCCCCTGCTTCCACGTTCCGCAGATCGACCCACTGGTCCAGGTCGAAATCGACTTCCGGCGTGACATTCTTCAGGTGATAGTCCTGCTTGTTCGCTCCGGAAACCAGGTTCTTGCGCCCCTGTAACGCCGTGTCCACCAGAACCGTTCCTTCCGCTCCGCGAAACTTCCGACCCTTCAAGCCAATCGGTCCGAGGAAGCCTGCCGGCGTTCCGAAGAACTCTTCAATCTCCTCCGCGCGCATCGGACGAATCTGCGCCTGCGGCACCGCCCCGGCCAGCTTCGCCTCATTCAACATGTGATCCCCGCGCAGGAACGCCACCAGTGGCTTCTCGTGTAGCTCGGCCCCATTTTTCCCCGCCACCGCCGCCATGTACGCCAGCGTCTTGATGTTGTTCTTCGGCGAGAGCGTCAGGAACTTCGACAGATCCTCAATCGTTTTCACGTTCGGCGTGTGCACCAACTCAGGCTTCCCATCGCCCGACGCCGCCATCTCTTCCACCGCATCCAGCTTCGACGTCGCCTTCTCCAGATTCGCCGCGTAGCCGCACTTCGCGCAGCTCGCGACCAAATCCTCGCCTGCATCGGTGTGGACCATAAATTCCTGCGACTTCGATCCGCCCATCGCACCCGAGTGTGCGTCCACCACCACATACTTCAGCCCGCAGCGATCGAAAATCCGCCGATACGTCTGCTCATGCTTGTTGTACGAAACATCCAGACCGTCCGCATCGATGTCGAACGAGTACGCGTCCTTCATCGTGAACTGCCGCACGCGCATCAGCCCTGATTTCGGCCGCGGCTCATCGCGAAACTTCGTCTGTATCTGGTACCAGATCTGCGGCAGTTGCTTGTAGCTGCGCAGCTCTTTGCGCGCGATCTCCGTCATCACCTCTTCGTGCGTCATCCCCAGGCACAGATCGGCCCCCTTGCGATCCTTCAGGCGAAACATGTTCTCGCCCATCACTTCCCAGCGTCCGCTGGCTTCCCAGACCTCGCGTGGGTTGAGCGCCGGCAGATAGAACTCCTGCCCGATCTTGTCCATCTCTTCGCGAACGATGTTGGTGATCTTCAGAATCGCGCGCTGCCCGAGAAAAAGGTAGCTGTAGATACCGGCGGCAAGTTGCCGTATGTAACCCGCGCGCACGAGATATTTATGACTGGCGACCTCTGCATCGGCAGGCGCCTCCCGCAGCGTCGGAATGAATAATTGCGACCAACGATACATGTAGGAATTCCTCTTGGTTCAGAATCCCCCATTGTACCGTGCGGGACAGGCAATCCCGCCTGTCTGGTTCGTGTGGGGCGGACACTCCTGTCCGCCCGCTTTTGATTCTTGGTGGCGGCGCCGCTCTCACCCGCGTATGCACAGGACTTCGTTGTCATCACGAGCGGAGCGCAGCGAGCGAGGGATCCGCATTTGACTGTGTGGGGCGGACACTCCTGTCCGCCCGCTTTTGATTCTTGGTGGCGGCGCCGCTCTCGCCCACGAATGCACAGGACTTCGTTGTCATCACGAGCGGAGCGAGGGATCCGCATTTGACTGTGTGGGGCGGACACTCCTGTCCGCCCGCTTTTGATTCTTGGTGGCGGCGCCGCTCTCGCCCGCGTATGCACAGGACTTCGTTGTCATCACGAGCTCGCGCAGCGAGCGAGGGATCCGCATTTGACTGTGTGGGGCGGACACTCCTGTCCGCCCGGTTTCGATTCTTGGTGGCGGCGCTCTCGTCCACGAATGCACTGGACTTGGTTGTCATCACGAGCTCGCGCAGCGAGCGAGGGATCTGCATTTTGGCCTGCCATAATATTCCTCATGAGCAAAATCAAGGTCGCTGCCTTTTCTATCTCGCTCGACGGATTCGGTGCCGGGCCCCATCAGGACCTCGACAATCCGCTCGGCGTTCGCGGCACCGAACTCCACTCGTGGTTTTTTCACACCGAGGCGTTCAACCAGATGCACGGTAAAGCTGGCGGGAGCCACGGCATCGACAATGATTTTGCGAAGCAGTCTTTCGATAATGTTGGGGCTTGGATCCTGGGCCGCAACATGTTTGGGCCCGTGCGCGGCCCGTGGCCGGACGAGCGCTGGAAAGGATGGTGGGGCGATACTCCTCCCTACGGCACGCCCGTGTTCGTCCTCACACATCACCCACGCGCCCCGCTCGAAATGGCGGGCGGAACCACATTCCACTTTGTCACCGACGGGCTCGACTCGGCATTGCAGCAGGCACAACGAGCTGCCCAAGGTAAGGACGTCCGCATCGGTGGCGGCGTATCCACGATTCGTCAGTGCCTCATCAGCGGCCAGATCGATGAAATGCACCTCGCCGTGTCGCCAATTCTCCTGGGCGAAGGCGAAAACCTGTTTTCCGGAATCAATCTCCACCAGCTCGGATACAAGTCAGTGCGGACGGTTGCCGGAGAGAACACGACTCACGTCCTGATTCAGAAGGTTGAGCCAGACAATCAGTAACACAGCCCGTTGCCCCACTTGATTTTGTAATAGACTCTCCGCTCATGAACGCAACCACCGCCACAACGCCCGTACCCAAGGAAAGACGTCGCAATTCCGCCTTGTGGCTGGGATTGCTTCTCGCCATTGTGTCGATATTGAGCCAGGGACTTTTCTTCCTCAAAATCCCGGGCCAGAACGCGCTTCCCTGGCTCAGTCTCCTGTTAGCCACGATCGCCGTGATTCTGGTTTTGGTCGGCGTCGCGCGCGCGTTTGTCCAACCACAGCTTTACCGCGGCAAGATTGCAGGCTCGATTATCGCCGTCGTCTCCGCATTGCTGTTTGCGGTGACGGTTTTTGGATTTGTGACCGCCCGTAAGCTTCCGGGTCCCTCGGGCGTTCCCCAAGTCGGGCAGAAAGCTCCGGATTTCACGCTCGCCGATACCAATGGACAACAAGTTTCGCTGGCGCAATTGCTGTCCACTCCGGTGGGAAACTCGCATCCCAAAGCGGTCCTGCTGGTCTTCTATCGCGGCTACTGGTGACCTTTTTGTAACCTCGAGTTACGAGGCATTCAAAAGGACCTGCAAAACTTCGACAATGAAGGCGTCCGTCCGGTAGCCATTAGCGTTGACACACCTGAGGTCTCTCGCGATCTCGCGAAAAAAGCCGGCTACACGTTTACCATCCTTTCGGATCCGCAATTGGATGCCATCCGTCGCTATCACCTGGTGCACGCCGCTGGCGGTCCCGAAGGCCACGACATAGCGCGGCCGGCGGAGTTCCTGGTGGACTCTTCAGGCACAGTACGCTGGGTCAATTTCACCGAGGACATACGGGTGCGCGCGAGGGCGGACGAGATGCTTACGACTGCCAGATCCATTCACTGACGCACCATTTCCCGGGAGCTACCAGAAGGGTGGCCCATTCAAGCCTTCCTTTGGCTTGAGTGGGGCAGTACATACCACCAAGGCTTCTTCATTAGAGGAACGGAATCGCTAACAACAATGGCGAAGTTCTCATGCTTAGTGAACGCGATGCGCTCCAAAGATAATGATGACTGTCGGGATTCGACCTACCGCCTTTCCCGACTTACTCCAATATCTTCCCGATCAGCCACTTGTGCCCGAATGGATCCACCACAGACCCTTGCAGCATCCGATGAATCGGTCGCGGCCCCGTCATAGGATACACATACTCTTGAACTGGATTGTGCTCCTTGGCGCCCGCGGCGACCGCCCGCGCCTGCACCGGCTTCGGATCATCCACGAACAGCTCGATCCGCACTGTCGTCGCTCCCACTCGATCCGGACTCCTCGTCCCATACTCCGGCGACTCGTCGGCGAGAAAGAAATTCGCTCCGCCGATCGACATTCCCGCAACCCCGCCGCCTTCAATCTGCCAAAGCTCTTCGGCGCCAAACGCTTTCTTGTAAAACTCAATCGCCGCCGCGCTATCGCTGACGGCCAGCATCGGCGTAATCTGCGTGCCTGAATTCTTCTCGATCACCATAGTCCCGAGAGTGTAGGACAGGCGATCTCGCCTGTCACGCGCCGCCGGAACTGGTGGCGCGGGCGCCCCGCCCGCGCAAAAACTTGTCAAGACCCCAAAATCCTCGAAATCTCGCTAACCGATTCATTCCAGACCAGAAATAAATTCCCCCAATGTGTCCACTAGGTGGCCCTCAATTTGTCACAATAGAAGCAGCAGTCTTCGATCCGAGCGTTAGCGAGGATCTGTCATACCGAGCGCAGCGAGGTATCCCTATTCCCTCCACGAATGCTCCGGTGAAGAACTGACGTACTGAGATACTTAAGAACTGAAAACCCGTAAGTCCTTTGTTTTACGGGACGACACGGACTAAGTCCTTTGTTTTGCGGGATGTAGCTTATCCCGTGCCTCTAAGTCCTTTAGAATGCGGGACACGGGGGGAGGGGGTACCCCACCGGATCTCCCATTTCGGGATGAAAATGCACCCGGGTGCCCCACACATCCTGTTTTTGGATGTGTGGGATCGTGAAACGTGAGACGGAATCGCTTCTGTAAACGTGAATTCACATTTACATTTTGCCAAGCTAGAATGTCCGCAGGCTCAGTCCAAACGAATGGCTCACTCCACCGCTGCCGACATTCATGCTCCCAAGCAGGCGCGCAGCCAGCAATCGATGCGACGGCTGATTGATGCGGCTCGGGAAATCCTGAACGAAGACGGACTGGAAGCCGCTACCATCCCGCGAATTGCGGAACGTGCCGGGCTTTCTGTAGGAAGTGTCTATCGGCGCTTCTCCGACAAAGACGCTCTGCTCCGCGACATTTGCCTCCAGTACTTCCTCGACAAGCATGAATTCTTGAGCCGCATGGCCGACCAGATTCCATCGGACGCTTCGCTCGCCGACATCGTGAGTGGAATGGCGCACGGCATGATGGGTTCTTATATGCAGGACGCGGGATTGATGCGCGCAACCTTCTTCTACACTCGCGAGCAAGCCGATCCCAAGGTGCGGCAAAAAATCGAACGCGCCGGACGTCGCACCTTCGAACTCGTCGTCGGCATACTGCTCTCACGCCGCAACCAGATCGGTCATTCGGATCCGGAAACAGCGGCCCAGCTTACCATCACCATGATGATCGCAACCATTCGCGAAATGGTGTTGTTTGCCTGCCCGAAGATGACAGGTACCGACTCGACGCGCGTTGCTTCCGAATTGGCACTCGCCGCCTGCCGCTACCTGGACGTGAAACCGAAGGCCCAATAAGCAAAACCGTGAAACTGGAAACGCGAAACGATCTTTTGCAATCGCGCAGTGCGCATGAGACGCTAAAGGAAATAGGAACAGGAGCCAAGCATGTATCACTACAATCCGACCACCGCGCTCGAGGAAATGAAGGAAGAAGCTGTGCTGCCGAACCCGGTGCATGTACGCGACATGCTGCTGCGCGCACATCTGAAGCCCGAAGAATCCCTTGAATTGAACCGACTTTTCATCGATTACCAGATGCACTTCGGCGAAGTTCAGAAACTGGGAAAACAGATTCTGGAGCAGTTGGCGCAGCGGGCAGCGTGAGCCGCAAACAAGCCACTAGCCACTAATCACTGGCCACTTGTTTAGAACAATTCCGTTTCCCACAAATCGTGCAGGTGCACAATTCCTGCGACGCGATCCTCGCCATCGACAACAACCAGCGACGTAATTTTCTTCTGCTCCATGATGTTCAATGCGGCAGTCGCGAATTCGCCAACGCGAATCGTTTTCGGATTCCTCGTCATGCACTCGGCCGCAGTCAGGTCCATCACTTCTTTGCCGCGGCTTTCGAGCAGACGTCGCAAATCTCCGTCGCTGATGATGCCTAACAGTCTGTCGTCTTCGACAACAGTGGTCACGCCCAGTCCCTTGCGCGACATCTCGTAAATCACATCGTTCATGTGCGTGTTCGCCGCAACGCGCGGAACCGCGTCACCAGCGTGCATGAGTGATTCGACGCGCGCCAGCTTCTTGCCTAGCTTTCCGCCGGGATGAAGACTGGCAAAGTCTTCTTCCTTGAAGCCGCGCCGTTCGGCCAAAGCCATCGCCAATGCGTCGCCGAGCGCGAGCATCGTCGTCGTTGACGCCGTCGGCGCGAGCCCGAGCGTGCAGGCTTCTTTCGCCACTGAGCAATCGAGCACAACATCAGCGGCTTGCGCCAGCGTCGAGAGCTTGCGTCCATTGCCGGAAACTACCGGATCGCCGGTCATCGAGATGAGCTTCACTTCCAGTCGCTTGATCGTCGGCAAGAGCGTCAGCAATTCTTCGGTCTCGCCACTGTAGGAAAGCGCAATTACCACGTCGCCGCGGGCGATCATGCCAAGATCGCCGTGAATTGCTTCTGCGGGATGCAGGAAAAGTGATGGCGTTCCCGTGGAGCTGAGCGTGGCAGCGATTTTGCGCGCCACCAGACCGCTTTTGCCCATTCCAGTGACGACGACTCGCGCGCTGCAGCAATAGAGCAGCTCGACGCCCTGTGCAAACGCATTGCCCATTGGACCGGCGATGCGGTCAGCAAGCTCGCGCAGAGCTTCGGCTTCCACTCGAACGACGTTAGCGCCTGTACGGTTCACGAAGTCACGATGCTATCAAATGTGCGCGTCGCAGCGTTAGTACGACCGAGATTCACAGGTGAAGACCAGCGCCAAATTGCCGATAAGCCAGATGTGCTGATTCGCGGAGTTCTCCCATGAAGTTGCGCCTCATGCTCATCGCGTTCGTGGCTTTGACTGCGTTGCCGGCTTTGGCCATCACCGATCAATACCGGACAGGAATCCTCGTTCACGCCCGGCCTTCGCAAGCGGAAGGCAAGAATTGCGTGACGCTGACTGTGCTGGTGGAAAACCTGGTCTTCGTCGCACAACAATGCGCGACGCTGCCATGGAACCAGTTCGTTCCGGCGGAATTCACCGAGCAAGGCGATGTGGAAGTTCGGGTCGAAGAAGATAAGCTGCTGCTACGCCGTCCGAGCGGGAAAGACTTGCGCGCAAGAATCCTGAAGAGGGCTTTGCTGCGAACTCGCGTCGACCTGGAAGAATTCTGGCGACGAAACAGCGCCGATCGCGAAGAAGGAGCACCGCTAATGATGCCGCCAGAGACAAATATGCCAACGTCCGGATCGATTCACAACTAAGCCGGCGCTATAGCTTCCACTTGTTCAGGAACGCGATCAGATCGTCGGGATCCATCGAGCGTGCGGCCTCGAATTCACCGTTCTTCTGCGAATAGAGCAGCTTCCCGTCGCTGTCCAATACTGCCAACGCTGGAACTCCCTTATCGAGCGGAACCTGGTATTCGCTGGCCAGATCGGCGTTCAGCTTCCCTTCGCCAATATCGACGTGAACGACGATGAAGTTCTTCTCCGCCACCGGCGCTGCATCGGAGTTATGCAGGGCAAGATCGAGAACGTGGCAGTCGTAACACCAGTTTGCGCCGAATACCAAGATCACGCGCTTGTGTTCGCGCCTGGCACCAGCGATCGCCTCTTTGATCTCTTGGCGCGCATTGACGCCTTTGGGATAAAGATTCGGATTGAGCGTAGATGGCTGCGGCATTTTCAGAACATCCGTGTGCATCGCCGCAACGATGCGCCAATCATTCCCCTGCTGCTGCCATGCCTGCTGCACCAGAACGTAGCGAGTGCGCGGGCCATCAGGCGTACTGGTTTTGAAAGAGATACTCAGGTTCGCCGCTTCAAGTCCGTTCTGCTCCTTGGTGCCACGTACCAGCACCTGCACGTCCTGATGTTTTTTGGCGAGGAATTCCTGCCAAAACTGCGTCTCCGCGCCGATGTCCTGCGGTTGGCCGTTCTGTCCGATTGACCGAGCACCGGCTGCGTACAGCTGTTGGAGCGATGCAAAGTCAGCAGAAGTGACTGCGGCCTTCCATTTCGCCAAGCCTCCAAATTCGGCAGGAGCGGCCGTCTGGGCAAGAGCAGATTGGAGGGTGAGCAGAACAAAGAATGCAAGAATAGCTGAAAGCTGACGTCGGCTCATGGCCAGACTAGCTTAGCTTAGTTGACCGTTTCTTGTGGCGCGGGCTGTTCACGCACCGCTTTATCAACGGCCAACAACTGCTGCAGAACGCCGCGAAGTAGTTTCAGATCAAGCGCGTTCGCCCCGTCGGACTTGGCCTGCGCGGGATTGTCGTGCACTTCCATGAACACGCCGTCGATGCCCGCCGCAACTGCCGACCGTGAGAGCATGGGAATGAACTGCGGCTGTCCGCCGGAGACAGCGACTCCATCAGCGCCCGCGGCTGACGGCATCTGCACCGAATGTGTTGCGTCAAAAACCACCGGCGCGAATTCGCGCATGATAGGCAACGAGCGCATATCGACAACCAGATTGTTGTATCCGAAGGCAGCTCCGCGCTCCGTAAGGAAGACCTTGTCATTGCCCGCCTCACGAACCTTGGCGACCGCATGACGCATGTCCCATGGCGAGACAAACTGGCCCTTCTTGATATTCACCGCGCGTCCGGACTTTCCTGCGGCGATGAGCAAATCGGTCTGGCGGCAGAGGAACGCTGGAATCTGCAGAACGTCGACCACTTCGGCGACGCGCTGCACATCGACGGCTTCATGCACATCCGTGAGCACCGGAACATGGACCGTGTCGGCCACCTTGCGCAAGATGCGCAATCCCTCGCTGATCCCGGGACCGCGAAAGCTTTGGATCGACGTGCGGTTCGCCTTGTCGTATGAGGCTTTAAAGATGTACGGAACTTTCAGGGCGCGCGCTACGCCATTGATGCACTCCGCCATCTTGAGCGCGTGCTCTTCGCTCTCAATGACACACGGACCGGCGATCAGGAATAACTGACCGCCGCCGATCTCAACGTTGCCGACTTGGAAGCTAAGTTTCACGCTTCGAGCTTCTCGTTTCGCGTTGGATGTCCGTTCCACATTCGTGAAACGTGAAACATGAAACGCGAAACGTCGTTACGCTTTCCCCACCTTCTCTGACCGCAGGAACATCTCGACTTCTTCCTTCTCGTGCTCCGTCTGGCGCTTCAGGCGATTCTGGTAGCTCGCCTTGATGAACGCTGTAAATAGCGGATGCGGCTCGAGTGGCTTCGACTTGAACTCCGGATGAAACTGGCATCCCAGGAAGTATGGATGACCGGGAATCTCGACGATCTCGACATAGGTTCCATCAGGAGAAGAACCGGTAATGCGCAAGCCAGCGGCAGTCAGCGTCTCTTCGTATTCGCGATTGAACTCGTAACGATGGCGGTGACGCTCGCTGATCTCAACTGAGCCGTAGGCTTTCGCGGCCAGCGTATTGGGTTCAATCTTGCACGGCCACGCGCCCAGTCGCATCGTTCCGCCCAGTTCTTCCACGCCACGCAATTCGCGCAGTTTGTAGATCACGCGATGCGGCGTTGCCGGGTCAAACTCGCTCGAATTGGCGTCGTCCAGTCCGCAAACGTTGCGCGCGTACTCGATGCACGCCGTCTGCATTCCCAGGCAGATTCCGAAATACGGAACGCCACGCTCACGCGCATAACGAATACCATTCAGCATGCCGGCGATGCCGCGCTTGCCAAATCCGCCAGGAACGAGAATGCCGTCGTAGCCTTCCAGTTGCGCTTCGTACGACTTGTCTTCTTTGCTCTTGGTCTCCAGACCCTCGGCTTCGATCCATTGCAGATTGAGCTTCAGGTTCTGCGAGAGCGCGCCGTGTACCAGCGCCTCTTTCAGCGACTTGTACGAATCCTCGTACTCAACGTACTTGCCGACGATGCCGATCACAACCTCATCTTTGGGGTTGTAGACGCGATGGACCAAGTCTTCCCAATTCTGGACACTGCGATCTTTGGCCTGCAGGTGCAGGTACTTCATCACCAGGTCATCCACGCCTTCGTTCGCAAACATCAGTGGACATTCGTAGATCGAGCCGACATCTTTCGCGGTGATTACCGCCTCTTCTTCGACGTTGCAGAAGAGCGCAATCTTCGACTTCAGATCCTTCGCGAGGAAACGATCGGTGCGGCAGAGCAGGATGTCGGGCTGAATTCCCACGCTCAGCAACTCTTTCACCGAGTGCTGTGTCGGCTTCGTCTTCAGCTCACCGGCGGCGGCAATAAATGGCACCAGGGTGACATGCACGAAGAGCGTGTTCTCACGGCCCAACTCCTGACGCATCTGGCGAATCGCCTCAATGAACGGCAGCGATTCGATATCGCCGACCGTGCCGCCGATCTCGACCAGCACCACGTCCACCTCAGCCGCTACCTTCTTCATGGCGGCCTTGATCTCGTTGGTGACGTGCGGGATCACCTGCACGGTCTTGCCGAGATAGTCGCCGCGGCGCTCCTTGGTGATGATCTGCTCGTAGATGCGGCCGGTGGTCCAGTTATTGTCGCGAGTCAGCTTGGCATGAGTAAAACGCTCGTAATGGCCGAGGTCGAGGTCGGTTTCGGCGCCGTCGTCGGTGACGAACACTTCGCCGTGCTGAAATGGCGACATGGTACCCGGATCGACGTTCAGATACGGGTCAAACTTCTGCATATTGACCTTCAGGCCACGGCTTTCCAGCAGGCAGCCAATGGAAGCCGCCGCCAGACCTTTACCCAGAGAAGACACTACACCGCCCGTCACGAAGATGAACTTTGCCGACATCTTGCCCTCAGCTTTTTAATTTTTTTGGGATCGTGCAGGTAGTAGGGGTGCACGATCAATTATGCCCTAGAGCACGTCTGCCTGACTAGCGGTTCTTTGAATGGAACCTATCTGAGAGCAATTTATCCCAACACCTTTGCCCTAATTGCCTCATTCCCGCTACACTGCCAACTTCGTTCCGGAGACTTACTGATGCGCAAGCTACTGATCGTGGTATTTGCCGCCTGTCTTTCCGCCGCTGCTCAAACTGCACCTGCCAAGTCCGCTCCCGCCGCCGCGCCGGACAAGCCACTGCAGGCACTGCCTTATTCCCCCAGCCTCGACTTGAACGACATGGATAAGTCGGTCGATCCCTGCGTGGACTTCTACACCTATTCCTGTGGTGGCTGGCAGAAGAAAAATCCGATTCCCGCGGATCAGTCGTCGTGGAGCGTCTACGGCAAGTTGTACGACGACAACCAGCAGTTCCTCTGGGGCATTCTCGATGATCTCTCCAAGCAGACCACCGGGCGCACTCCGACGCAGCAGAAGATTGGCGACTACTTCGCCGCCTGCATGGACGAAGCCGCAGTCGAGAAGCTTGGTGCCACGCCTCTGAAGCCGCAGCTCGACGCAATTGCAGCGATGAAATCGAAGAAGGACCTGGCGCCGCTACTTGCCAAGCAGCAGCTTGAAAATCGCACAGAGGGCTTGTTGTTCAACTTTGGCTCGAACCAGGATTTCGAGAACTCCAACGACATCATTGCCTTCGCCGACTCGGGCGGACTTGGCCTTCCCGATCGCGACTACTATCTGAAGACAGATCCGAAGTCGGTTGAGCAGCGCGACAAGTACGTCGCACACGTCGCCAACATGTTCGAGCTTCTGGGCGACTCGCCTGCGACCGCCAAGGCCGAAGCGGCGAAGGTGCTGGCCATCGAAACCGATTTGGCGAAAGCCACCCTCACACTCGTCGATAAGCGCGACCCCTACAAACTCTTCCACAAGATGGATCGCGCCAAGCTGCAGGCTCTTACGCCCAGCTTCGACTGGAACACTTTCTTGAAGGTGCAAGGCTTGCCCAACGTGCAGACCTTCAACGTGACCGAACCTGACTTCTACAAGCAGGTCGAAAAGGAAATCAACACCGTCAGTCTCGATGACTGGAAGACCTACCTGCGCTGGCACATCGCGCACGCCAATGCGCCTTATCTCTCGTCGAAGTTCGTGAATGAGAATTTCGCGTTCTACGGAAAGACGCTGCGTGGTGCTGAGCAGCTGCGTCCGCGCTGGAAACGATGCGTAAGTCTGGTCGACGAGCAACTGGGCGAGGCGCTTGGACAGGAATTCGTCCGTCGCGCATTCACGCCCGAGATGAAAGCCTCCACCGTCCAGATGACGCAGTACATCGAAGACGCGATGAAGCAGGACATCGAGCAGCTGACCTGGATGTCACCGGAGACCAAGAAGAACGCGCTCGAGAAGCTGCATACCATCGTGAACAAGGTGGGCTACCCGGATAAATGGCGCGACTACAGTACCGTCGAGATCAAACGCGACGATTTTCTCGGAAACGAGACGCGCGCCACCGTGTTTGAGTCGGACCGTCAGTTAGCAAAGATCGGCAAGCCGGTTGATCGCGCGGAATGGGGCATGTCGCCGCCCACAGTAAATGCCTACTACAACCCGCAGATGAACGACATCAACTTCCCCGCGGGAGTGCTGCAGCCGCCGCTTTACGATCCGAAGATGGACGACGCGCCGAACTACGGCAACACTGGCTCGACCATCGGCCACGAACTCACACACGGCTTCGACGACCAGGGACGTCAGTTCGACGCGCAAGGCAATCTGAAAGACTGGTGGACGAAGCAGGATGCCGACGAGTTCACCAAGCGTGCTCAGTGCGTGGTGGACCAGTATGGCCAGTACACCGTGATCGATGATCTGAAAATCAACAGCAAACTGACGCAGGGCGAGGACATCGCCGACCTCGGTGGCACCATACTCGCCTATGCGGCCTGGAAAGCCGCGACTGCGAATCAGCAGCTACACGACGTCGAGGGATTCAATCCGGATCAGCGTTTCTTCATCGGATTAGCTCAGTGGGCCTGCGAGAATCAGCGCCCGGAGAGCTTACGTTTGCACACGCTGACCGATCCGCATTCGCCGGGGAAGTATCGGATCAACGGCGTGGTGGTGAACATGCCGGAGTTCCAGAAGGCGTTCTCGTGCAAAGCGGGACAGCCGATGGTGAGCGTAAAAGCCTGCCGTGTGTGGTAGTCAAAGGTAGGTGTGCGTCGAGCAGTACAGCACTTAATGGAGCCCGCTCGCCCTCGAGCGGGTTTTCCTTCTGAGTGCGCAAGTTACTGGGATATGCGACCCGCTCGTGTGCAGCAACGAATGGGAGGATGGTCTCTCAACTCTCCGCCGCGGGTCCGTACTTTCGCACCGCAATCGCAATCGGCAATCCCACGCAGAAGATGTGTGTCACGATCGCCAGTATCGTCAGCTCAAGTGAGAATGGTCCACGACGGACCGCCGACAGGGGCATCACCACCCAGTACATAAAGGTGTAGACAGTTATTCCATAGAGGACGCCTGCTGTGAGGAAATGCCTGGTCATAAACTTCAACTTGCGGCTCGCCACGTAGAACACAGTCGCCGCACTGAAGGCGATCAGAAAGTGGAGCGCGACGCCCAGCAGAGCAGTCGCCATCCCACCCTGGAAAGACTTCGGTCCCAGCAGTCCACTTGCAATCGACTGTCCGATACGAGCAGGGGTCACGTGCGCGCGCAGCCACCACGTAACGCAAGCTGCCGTAAAGTCCATAATTCCGCAAGCCATGCCGGCGGCGATAATGGCCTTGGTTGCGCTGGAACGCGATTGAAGTCGAGTTACGGCTGCTGTACCCATATTCACCCCCAGTAGTGGAGCAGCATCCTCTCACAAACAGACGAATCGGGAAACCGAAAGACACTGCCGCGCCGATTGATTTCGTCCGTCGAAATCGACCGGCCTACGTTTTCCGAAACTCTGGAAAAAGCGCATAATGCTAGCGAGTAACCATGTTCCCGGCCTCCCGTCACTCCCTTCTCCGGTGCCCGATTGCGTTGGCATTTCTGCTACTGCTGGCGCTTCCCTCTGTCGCTCAAAATGATCCCACGAAACGTCTCGTCCTCAAAGACGGCTCGTACCAGTCCGTCGTCAAATGGGAGGTCAAGGGCGATCGCGTCCGCTATTTGAGCGCGGAGCGTTTCGAGTGGGAAGAAGTTCCCGGCTCGATGGTTGACTGGGACGCGACCAACAAGTACGCCGAGGATCTGAAAAAGGGTGTCTCGCACGATGCCGCCCAGGTAGACAAAGAAGTTGACGCCGAACGCAAGGAGATGGACGCCAGATCTCCGGAAGTGGCGCCTGGACTTCGCCTGCCAGACACCGGTGGCGTCTTTCTTTTCGAGACGTTCGCCCAGCTTCCGCAATTGGTAGAACTCGCGCAGAACGGCAGCGATATCAACCGGAATACGGGGACAAACATCTTGCGTGCAACAGTGAATCCCCTGTCGAGCGCCAAGCAGACGATCGAACTGCCGGGCCTGCATGCCGCCGTGCAGGCGCATGGCGGGAGACCAGCAATCTATGTCAGCGCAACTGACGAAGCACCCGCCCCGTCTCCCTCAACGGACAAGAGCGCCCCGAACGGTGCTGCCGACAAGAAAGATGCGGACAAGCAGCCGGCACCAGCGGCTCAGCGTTTTCAGATCGTTCGGCTGCAACCGAAGAAGAGCACGCGCCTGGTCGGAAATCTGAAGATCGCAGTATATGGAAAAGTCAGCCAGGACGAATCGTTCGTACCGTCCTCCATGGAATCGATCTCGGGAAACTGGTTCAAACTGACGCCCAACCAGGACCTGCCGCCCGGAGAATATGCTGTCGTGGAAATGCTGAACAGCAAGGATATGAATCTCTACATCTGGGACTTTGGAGTCAATCCGGCTGCGCCCGCCAATCAGACTGCATGGAAACCGATCCAGACGAATGTGCAGACTGGAGGCGATGAGCCCCCAACTCTGCAGAAAAAACCCGACTGATCGTTAATCGGCCGCCGGTTCCGATCGCGCGACCGAGACCAGCGGCGCCGCCTCCAAGGATCGCGACATCGTAGTTGTCCAGATCAGCCATTTGAATTCCCAAAATCGGTCTAGGCAATGGCGGACATCCAAACTCTCAACGCAAAAACGGATGGCAGAAACAGGTCGCAATCCGCTTAAATACCGGCATTTATCGAGAAATGTACTTAGGACCCACGAAAAATTTCTGAATTCCGGAACGACTTCCGATTTCCTTGTAGATGCTTTTTGGCCGTCGTATGATCTCCCGTTATGATCCAGAGTAGATGGTTGAGTTCAGCAATTTTCCTGCTCGTTTTGTGTCTCGCAGTTCCCGCATTTTCGCAGCGCGGTGCCATCACTGCTCCTGTCAGCCTCGACCAGATGAGTCGTCGCGCGGATCGCATCGTGCACGGCTCGGTCGTTAGCGCTCGCGTGGAGCCGCATCCACAGCTGACGAACCTCTCCACCATCGTCATTACGATGCAGGTACAGGACACACTGAAGGGCAAAGCCGCTACCACCCTGACTTTTCGGCAATTCATATGGGACCTGCGCGACAAGCAGGACGCCGCGCACTATCTGAAGGGGCAGGAGTTGCTCTTATTCCTGAACCCGGTCTCCGAGTATGGGTTGACCAGTCCGGTTGGTCTCGAGCAGGGGCGCTTTCGCATTACTCGCGATCGAACCGGCAAGGCCTACGCAACCAATGGCCGCGACAATGCCGGACTCTTCTCAGGAACGGAACAACGCGCACGCGCTCAGCACATGAAGCTCTCGACGAAAGCTACCACCGTAGTTCAACAAACAAATCCTGGACCGATTCCTCTCGACGACATGAAACAGACCATACGTGAACTGGCGAGGATGCAATGAGAACTCAGCACCTGTTCTTGCTGACTGTTCTTGCCCTGACCCTTTCTGCTTCCGCATTTGCAGGAGGCGCCTTGTATGTTGGCCAGGGCGGGACGATCGACGGCAAGCCGTACACGTGGGACCCAGCGGCAATGCCGGTCAAGTACACGGTCGATCCCGGGCCAATGAGTTCTTCGGCGGGTAAGGTTGTCGTCGATAACGCAACGGGTTTGCAGCGTGTGGCACAGATGTTCCAGAGCTGGCAGAACGTGCCGACGGCAGCGCTCTCGTACTCCTACGCCGGACCCATTCTCTCCGCAGGTGCGTACGTCAAGGGAGCCGATGTCACAACGGCCGTGCAATTCAATGCCGTGTACGGCAACTGCCAATCAGCCCTGCAGAACCCTGTCGTCTTTGACGCCGACGGCAGCCTGATGACGGCACTCGGGGTCGACTCCGACGTGATTGGATTCACCAGCATCTGCGCCACAAACGCCACCACGGGTCACATAACCGGCGCGATGATCACGCTGAACGGCGTCTGGCTCAACGGCACTCAAACTATTTTGACGAATTCCCAGTTCGCCGACGCCATCACTCACGAGATGGGTCACTTCGCGGGACTCGATCACTCGCAGATCAATGTGGACGTCCTGCAGAATTTCAGTTGCGACCTGGATACGCTTGCAGGATTGCCTCTGATGTTCCCAGAACTTGTCTGTCCCGGACGAGCGGAAAGCGGACTACCCCAGATCCCTACTGATGACGCGGCGTGGATTTCTCACTTTTATCCGGGACCAACGTACTCCAGCACCTATGGCCTGATCACCGGCACGATTTACTTTTCAGACGCCACCAGTGCAGCGCAGGGCGTGAACGTAGTTGTCCGTGCGGTGGATGATCCGAACACGACAGAAGACGAATCGCGGCGAATAACGTTTTCCGCGGTGTCAGGTTTGTACTTCACCGGCAATCCGGGACAAACTGTCACCGGCAACCTGGGGAGCGGCCTCGGGTCGAAGTCAGCCTCCCTCATCGGCTACTACGAAATTCCCGTCCTTCCAGGCACGTACACCGTCCAGGTCGAATCGATCAATAGCGCATTCATCGACGGATCGAGCGTTGGGCCGCTGAATCCGCCAGTGCCCAATCCCGGCCAGGACGAGTTCTGGAAGCAAAATGAGTCGGCTTACGATATCCCTCTCCAAAGAGACACCATCACTGTCAATGCGGGGGAAACGATCCCAAACGTCAACATCATCCTGAACAGCACAGCCCCTACCTTTGATCAGTTCGAAGACAGCGGCTCGTTGTTCGACACCTCACCAGCCGTGGGCGTTGATGCCTTGGTCGAGGAGGTGCTGGCGTGAAAAAGTTCAAAACTCTGGCTCGACTACTCGTAGCAATGCTGGTCATTCTTCTCGTTGGCTGTGGCGGAGGAGGAGCAGGTTCAACCAGCACCTCTACCTCCACAACGACAACCTTACCACCCCCGCCGCCGAGTTTGACTATCAGTACATCGGGTCTACCTACGGCGGTGCAAGGTCTGGCTTACTCGGGCACATTATCTGAACAAAATGGCGTCGCGCCATTCGCGTGGAGCGTGTCGAGCACAACTTCACAACAGCTGCCGGCAGGGCTATCGCTCGATCCCGCAACTGGTACGGTGTCCGGAACACCTACCAGTGCCGGTTTTTCAGTCGTTCAATTTGCGCTGACTGATTCATCTACCCCGCCGAAGACGGCTTACAACAATGTGACCTTGAACGTGGCTCAGCCTCTGACTGTGCAGCCGATGGCGTCAATGTCGTTGACCGAATATTCATCGTGGTATGGAACACTGGTGATGTCGAGTGGAGGTGTTCCGCCTTACGCATATTCTGTTTCGCAGGGAAGTATGCCCCCTGGAATGAGACTTGATCCGACCAGTAGCGCCAGCATTGGCGCGCCGATCGCAGTCGGTTCATTCCTCTTCACAGTAACAGTGCGTGATTCGTACGCCATTCCTGAAGTCGCTACACAGCCCGTCACGATCACGGTTACCCCCTTTCCTCTCCAGTTCTCATATTCGTTCTACAACTTGACCCTGGTCGTAAATAAGCCCTTCTCGGGAAATCTGTATGCCAACGGAGGAACACCTCCGTACACGTTTCAGATTCCTTCCGGCACACTGCCCCCGGGGCTCTCGCTTGTAGATCCAGCAACAGGGTTGGTAACCGGAACGCCAACGAAGGTTGGTGGTTACAGCATTCTTCCGACGGTAACGGACTCGACTGTCCCTGCGGCGACGGCATACGGACCAGGCTCCATCACAGTCGTCGCAGCGGCGCTTGGGCGGAATGATTCACCAGCGCTTGCGACCCCTCTCGGAAACATCTCAGCGCTTGGATCGATCAGTCCTATTCTCGACTCGACCGGCTCGCTTTCGCCCGATACAGACTATTACAAGCTGATCGCTCAGGCAGGCGCAACGGTACATGTTGAAACCTTTGCCAAACGAAATAATCCAAACAACCCGCTCGACACTGTCATCGAATTGACGGATGTAAACGGTGGACGCCTTTCCACTGGATGTAACCAACCGGGCGGAACGACGACCTTCACCAGCGTATGTCTAGATGACGACATCAGTTCGAATCCTCACATTCAGGATTCTGCGCTCGACTTTAAAGTTCCCGGGACCGGCGGCACACAGACCTTCCTGCTCCATGTGCTGGACTGGAGCGGGAGTGCGCGTCCGGACATGCTCTACACGTTGCAGGTTGCCGGCGCGGTTGATCTGCTGCAAGCGTACTCCATTTCACTTTCAGCGATTCTGGGGAAGAGCTATTCGCAGCCATTTTCTTATACCGGCGGTTCGGGAATCGTCACTTTTACTCTTACCGGTGGCAGCCTTCCGCCCGGGCTCACCATATCCGGGGCAACCATTACTGGTACTCCGACAACTGCAGGAAATTACTCCTTTACGGTTCAGGCGGCGGACCAGAGCACGCCTCCACAACAATCGACAGCGTCCCTTTCGCTGACCGTTGTTAACGTACTCACGATTAGCACAACGCAAGTGCCGAATGGCATGGTAGGTAATCCGTATTCTTTCCAATTCACTTCGAGCGGAGGCTTGAGCCCGATAAACTGGAGCTGTAACTTTCCGCCTCCTGGATTAACATTCAACATGAACGGAACGCTTTCGGGAACGCCTACACAGAGCGGCACCTACACGATGCAAGTCAGTGCCAACGATGCCGGTTTTTATCCCGCCATGGGGCAGACCGCCACACAAACATTCACGATCACGATACAGTGAATCCTCTTAGCTCTGTGTCGGCGAACAAAATACGAAAATAACTCGGCCATCCTCCAGCTTTTCCGGCTACAATAGCTGTAATGTCTTCCGCTGTTCATGAGGCCCTGGGGTGGGCGCATCCGGTAGTTGCCGAGTGGTTTGTGCGCCGCTTTGGCTCTCCGACCGAGCCTCAGGAAGCGGGCTGGCCTGAGATCCTCGCGGGACGCACCACTCTGATTGCGGCGCCCACTGGGTCGGGCAAAACTCTCGCTGCGTTCCTGGCCTGTATCGATCGCCTCGTTCGCAAGGCGCTCGCGGGCCAACTCGAAGATCGGACCGAAGTCCTCTACATCTCACCGCTCAAGGCCCTCGGAAACGACATCCAGAAGAACCTCGAAGTTCCCCTCGGCGAGATCCTGCAACTCGCGAGCGACCGCGGGCTGCTGATGCCTCAGATCCGCACTGCGGTTCGCACTGGCGACACGCTTGCGCATGAGCGGCAAAAAATGCTGAAACGTCCGCCGCACATTCTCGTCACTACACCGGAGTCGCTCTACATCCTGCTGACCGCCGAGAAAAGCCGGCGCATTCTGCGCGACGTGGAAACCGTTATCGTCGATGAAATTCATGCCGTCGCCGGTGACAAGCGCGGTGCCCATCTCCTCCTATCGCTCGAGCGCCTCGAGGCCATAACTACAAAGCCCCTCGTGCGGATCGGCCTCTCGGCTACGCAGAAGCCGATTGAGCAGATTGCCGAATTCCTGAATGGCTCCAAGCGTCCGTCGCCGGTCATCGTCGACGTGGGACATAAGCGCGAACTCGATCTCGCTATCGAAGTTCCACCAATGGAATTGGGTCCGATCGCCACCAATGAGATGTGGGACACGATCTACGACCGGATCGCTGAACTTTCGCGCGAGCATCGTTCGACGCTCGTGTTCGTCAATACTCGGCGACAGGTCGAACGTGTTTCGCTGAACCTTGCCGAGCGCATTGGCGAAGAATTTGTCGCCGCACACCACGGAAGTCTTGCGCGCAAAATTCGTCTCGAGGCCGAGCGCCGTCTGAAGAACGGCGAGATCAAAGTCCTGGTCGCGACCGCCTCCCTACAACTCGGCATCGACATTGGTTTCGTAGACCTGGTCTGCCAGATCGAATCACCGCGCTCCATCGCAGTTGGGTTGCAGCGGATTGGACGCGCAGGCCACTGGCGCGGAGCCATTCCCAAGGGGCGTCTATTCGCAACTACCCGTGAACAACTCACAGAGCTGGCGTCGCTGGTGCGCGGCATCAGGCATGGTGACCTCGACCGCATTCTTATTCCGAAGTGCCCGCTCGATGTGCTCGCCCAGCAGATTGTCGCCGAGTGTGCTGCGGTTGCGAAGCGAGTCCCGGCAGGTGGGATTGCTGCACAGGATGAAATCGACGAATCCGGTTGGGATGAAGATGAACTCTTCGCGCTGATCAAGCGCGCGTATCCGTATCGTGATCTCTCGCGCGAGGAATACAACTCTGTCCTGGAGATGCTCTCCGAGGGCATCGCTGCGCGGCGCGGACGCTATGGCGCGTACCTTCATCGCGATCGGGTGAATAAGCGACTGCGCGCACGACGGGGAGCGCGTATGACCGCCATCACCAGCGGCGGCGCGATTCCGGAGACCGCGCTCTACACAGTTGTCCTCATGCCCGAGGGCACGATGATCGGCACCGTCGACGAAGACTATGCCGTCGAGTCGCTCGCCGGTGATGTCATGTTGCTGGGCAACAACTCGTGGCGGATTGCGCGCATAGAAAGCAAGACCGGCCGCATATTAGTTGAAGATGCGCACGGGCAGGCTCCGAACATTCCCTTCTGGCGCGGTGAAGCTCCGTCGCGCACCGCCGAACTCTCCTCGCTGGTCGCCGATCTTCGACAACTGGTTAGCGACATGCTGCCAAATGTTTCGCCGGTCGGGTTGTCGCAGAATAATCCACTGGTCGCCGAGACAGTCGCATGGCTGAAATCGGAATGCGGCCTCGATGACGCCGGCGCTGAGCAGATCATTCAACATTTCTTGAACGGACGCGCCGTGCTGGGTGCCGTGCCCACACAAAAGACAGTTATCGCCGAGCGCTTCTTCGACGAGGGCGGCGGGATGCAACTGGTGATCCATGCTCCCTTCGGGGGGCGCATCAACAAGGCTTGGGGATTGGCGCTGCGCAAGCGTTTCTGCCGCAGCTTCAATTTCGAATTGCAAGCCGCCGCTACTGATGAGGGCCTGAACATCTCACTCGCCGAGCAGCACAGCTTCCCGCTGGAAGATGTGTTCCGGTTCCTGCAGCCTGAAACCGTCAAGGAGGTTTTGCAGCAGGCTGCGCTCACGGGCTCACCGATCTTCGCTACCCGCTGGCGTTGGGACGCGAATCGCGCTCTGGCCTTGTTGCGGTTCCAGGGCGGCAAGAAAGTTCCGCCGAATATTCAGCGCATGCGTGCCGATGATCTGCTCGCATCCGTCTTTCCCGATGTGGCGGCCTGCCAGGAAAACATCGAAGGGGACATACAGGTACCCGATCATCCACTCGTCAAAGAAGTGATGAAGGACGTCCTGCACGAAGCGATGGATGTGGATGGCCTGATTCAATTGCTGCGCGGCATCGAAGATGGTTCAATCCGGTGCGTCGCGGTTGACACGCCAGTTCCGTCGGAGTTCTCGCACGAGATCCTGAACGCGAATCCGTATGCGTATCTTGACGACGCGCCCTTGGAAGAGCGGCGTGCGCGCGCGGTCAGCATGCGCCAGGTGCTGCCTGCCTCGGTGTTAGAAGAAGTTGGAAAACTTGATCCTTCGGCCATCGCGCAGGTCCGGGAAGAAGCCTGGCCGGATGTGCGAGATGCCGATGAACTTCACGATGCGCTCTTTACGCTGGTGGCTCTTCCGGAACAGTTCCCTTTCCCGGGTGATCTGAACGAAGGCGGTCCGCGTTCGGTGCGCGACTTTTGGGGACGCTACTTCGATCAACTCGCACTGCAGCGGCGCGCCGTGATCGCTGGACAGGATGGAGTCCGCTTCTGGGTAGCGGCCGAGCGGCTACAGGTCTTCCGGATCATTCATCCAGATGCAACTGTCGAGGCTACACCTGCGCACTTCGATGGAGCAGAGATCTCGCGATCTGATGCGATTTATTCCGCAATCACTGGCTGGATGTCGCATATCGGACCAGCCTTCGCATCCGACTTGGCACGAACATTGGCATTGAGCCAATCAGACGTCGAGCAAGCATTGCTCCGCCTGGAATCCAGCGGTGCAATCCTGCGTGGAACATTTACGAGCAATGCAGGTCGACAGCCACCGTCGCAGGCACAGGTGCAAGAACGTGAAACGCGAAACGAGAAACGTGAAACGCCTCTTGAATTCTGCGAACGTCGCCTTCTCGCCCGCATTCACCGCCTGACGCTTGGCATTTTGCGGCGTGAAATCGAGCCGGTAATGCCTGCACAGTTCATGCGGTGGCAACTTCGCTGGCAGCACGTCGCACCGGGATCTCAGCTCCGTGGCGAACGCGGCTTGCAGGAAGTTTTGCGTCAACTGCAAGGTTTTGAGATCCCCGCCAATGCATGGGAACGGCAAGTGCTCGCGCGTCGAGTCGAGGACTATGATTCCGCCGAACTGGATAAGCTGTGCCTGATGGGTGCAGTCGGATGGGGACGACTGTCGCCGCATCCGGCCACCATCGACAGCAACGCCAACACCAACGGTGACGGCCAGCGCATTCGCCGCGTGATTCCCACCAGCGTAGCGCCGATCACCTTCTTCCTTCGCGACGAAGCGGATTGGATGCAGCCGCACCACACAGCTCACGATGGATCGGAGCGCACGGGTCTGAGTGAAGGAGCCAAGCAGGTTTTTGAGTTTCTGCGCCAACGCGGTGCGTCGTTCTTCCCTGATATTGTTCGCGGTACAGAAAAGCTTAAAGCGGAAGTGGAGAGCGGCCTATGGGAACTGGTTGCCGCAGGCCTGGTCACCGCCGATGGCTTCGATAATCTCCGCTCTTTGATCGATCCGAAACGCCGCTCGGGCCAAGGCAGTGGTCGCGCCGCTCGTCCCCGCCACAGCGCCGGGCGTTGGTCGCTGCTCTACCCTGTGTTCAGCGAAGATCGCAACCGCACCGTTGAAGCGACCTGCTGGATGTTGTTGCGTCGCTACGGAGTGGTCTTCCGCGAATTACTGGCGCGAGAGAATATGTTGCCAAAGTGGCGTGAACTCGTTATGGCTTTCCGTCGCTTGGAAGATCGTGGCGAAATCCGCGGCGGCCGCTTCGTACAGGGCTTCATCGGCGAACAGTTTGCGCTGCCGGTTGCGGTGGAATCACTACGCGCAAGTCGCAAGCTCGAGCCCTCCGGCGAAACCGTTACGTTGTCGGCGGCTGACCCCTTGAATTTGATTGGCATTGTGGTTCCGGGCGAACGAATCCCGGCGATTTCTGGCCGTACCGTGACTTACAGTGATGGTGTGCCGGTTACGCCACCCGTTCACATCATGCCCAGTGCTGCGCTTGGGGATTAGTTATACCTAGGTGTTAAGGTCTTCTTGCGCTGCATCTGTGAACAGGTGTCGAATGTTTCATATGACAGATGTCTGGCGAGTTGCATTCATCGTAAATTTGCAGAGCTGATATCTGAGTTCAACAAGTTAGCATTACAATCACAGGCAAAGCGGTAGGGAAGTCGGGTGGAGAAATGCAGCCGTTAGGTGAAGTAGAAATACTCGGAAATATCATCTTCGTCTCTTACCGGGGCAAGATTGTGTTCGGAGATGAACCCTGCATTCTTAGCAAGAACATTCGCGAAAAGTATCCAGAATTGAGGGACGTGATCGTCAATCTGCAAAAGGTTGAACTGCGTCCGGGCGATATTCCTGGATTGCTGGTGCAATACCTGACTGCGTATGCCGCAGGTTATCGGATTCGTCTTTGTTCGGCATCGAAAGCCGTGCGGGATGTACTGGAAAGCACCCGCGTGATGGAGGTTTTCCAGTTGCCGTTGGACGAAAGCCGCGAAGCGTCGGTAGCCGCCTTTCAATGCAGCTTCGCGACCCCTCGCAATTCGCGCGCTCAGGCTGCGGCCTCGTAATCCGCTGCTCACGTCACTACCGCCCGTGAGCTCATCTGTCAGCGCACAATGGACGCGGCTGCCGGAATCAAACAGAAACTTTGAAGCTGAAAATTGTTCAACTCGGCGATCCGGTGTTGCGGCAACGCGCACGAGATTTGACCGCTGACGAGATCCGCGGTGAATCAATTCAACAGCTCATCGCTCACATGAAAGAAACGATGCGCGATGCACCTGGAGTCGGCCTCGCAGCTCCGCAGGTGGGTGTGTCGTTGCAACTCGCCGTCATCGAAGATCGCCCGGAGTATCTGCAGGACGTTTCCGAAGAAGACCTGCGCGTGCGAGAGCGTCGGCCTGTACCATTCCATATCATTGCGAATCCTCGCATCATTCGCAGCCAAGGTCCAAGCCGCGAATTTTTTGAAGGCTGCCTAAGCCTGGCTGGATTCATGGCGCTAGTTCCGCGAGTCGACGCTGTCACGGTTGAATGTCTCGACGAGACCGGCAAACAGAAGGTAATCACGGCCACGGGATGGTACGCGCGCATTCTGCAACATGAGATCGATCACTTGAACGGCTCCGTTTATGTCGACCACATGTACACGCGCACGTTGACCACGCTCGATAACTTCAATCGGAATTGGAAACGCAAGACTGCGCAGGAAATCAGACAACTGCTGTTAAATGAAGAGCCATGAGAAGGCGGCTCAGCGTCGGTGCGATTCCCTAGAACATCTTAAGATCAATTCACGATCCTCACACGAGAGATCAGTGAACTCGATACCATACTGATCACCATTGCGGTTCCGCACCGTTCCGTCACAACGAATCTGCTGTTGGATCGCATCGAGCAGCACGACAACTCTTAGCTTCTTGCCGATTCGCAGTTCGAGTGGCAGCTGAACCGCCATGCCACGATCGCTTAAGTTTGTTCCCATTCCGTGGCAAATCGTGGTGACGCCGCTCGAACCGGTTACGCTGACGCGGGTTCGAACATCGATACGTTCTCTTGGCGATCGCCGCCGCTCCACAACCGCAGGTGGCAATAACTCGGCCGGCTGCCTTAAGCCCGACATCGTAGTTACCTCACCTTATGGATCGGCAGCGAGGTCCTTGAACAGCAGAGGCGGGCGAAACGGAAGTAATCGTAAAAGTGTAGTCGCAGCGCGAGCGGAGATCACGCCACATGACTACGCGGCACGGAATCTTCAGGACGGTGTTGCGTGGAAACCAGTGCGGATCGAAGGTGACGGCGCATGCAGGTGTAACACCGTACCGGGCGAAGCAATAACAGTGGGAAAACAAACTTCTCCCACCAGCCACGCCTGCGAGAACGATAAACATCGTGGCTATGGCAATACGGACAATGATGAAACGCCAACTTCATAACTACAATCTCCGCTCACCGGCGTTGCCGGTTCACTTTCAGGAGCGGGAGTCTACCCACAAAACTAAGGTTGCTCCCCCAAACAGGGTAGCCGAATTGTGCTTATTGTACTTCCAGATGAGACGACCTGCGGAGATTTTCGATGGGCCGATGATCAATGGTCCGGTCGGGCAATCTACTTTGCTCGCGTTTCCACCGCTTCCAGCGCGCGCGCCACATTCAATTCCTGTGTGCGTAGTCGTTCCAGCGTAACCTCGAGAGCCCCGGCTTTTTCGGTCAAGCCGCGCTGTTTCGAAAGGCGGAGAAGTTCGGCTCCCTGCTCCTGCACCTTGGTAGCGCAGGCAAGCAGGTAAGTCATCGAGTCTGCATGCGCTTTCCAAAGATAGGCGGAATCGCTGTGCGAATTGAACTCCTCGGTCTCCGCCAGCATTCGTGCGCAAAGCGCTACCGCCTCCACCATTGCGGCGGCATACTCCCCCCGAAAACTCTTCTCTTCCCGATACTCGGCACGGAACGCATCGACTTCGGCAGAGGTCAGCATCAAGCTCCCATTACGCATCGGGAAAGCGCAACCCGATGTTGCCTCGGCAGCAGCAATGAAGTTTTGTATGGAATTGACGGTCGAACGAACCTTGCTGTCTTCGTTCGATTTGTCCACACCCTTCGCTTCAGAAGGGCTGGGCATTGAAACGCGCCCAGCAGGCGGCCGCAGTGAGGTAGCCGGCGAGGGTCTTGCCGCTGTTCCCGTTGGCGTCGCGGACGCCGGGGTAGCTAACGATCGCGTTTTATTGTCTACGACCTTTTGCAGTTTCGAGACGGTCCGCAACTGATCGGCGGAGCGGGCGTAATCCGTGCTCAGGATCGAGGTTGCTTCCACTTCTGCCATCTGCTTAATCGTGACGTCGCCCTCGATTCGCGACATGATGCTTCCGCCAGCCTTCTGGACCTTCGCTGCGAATTCCCTGATCTCGTGCGCCGCCTGCTTAAAGAGGGCGTCAAAACGCTCTCCCATGTAGACGTTATATTCGGCCGCCGTCGCCAAGACATGCGGATGGTAAAAGGATGAGCCCAGTCGTAGCTTGATATCGCGCGAGCGTTGCATCACTCCCGAATCCATCAACTGGTTGAAATCGCGAATCTCCTCGAGCTCCTCGCGAATGAAGCGGAATTCCCGCGTCAATTGGCGATGCTCTTGCGGCAATGCCGGGAGCTCTTTGAATCCGAGAATCGCCGTCAGAGTAGCCTCAAACGGGGTCGCCTCGTCGCCGGTATACTCGTCCAGGCTCCGCACGGGGATGTTTCGCACCCGGTGCAGGAACGTGGAAACAAAATCGGTCTTGTCGCGGTCGATCTCTTTTGTGGGCTGCTTGAAAATGAAGTAGCGCAGCAGCGCTTCCGCGGTTTGCGAACTTGTCGATTCCCGCAGCCAGTCACGCACCATAAGCGGAGTGACCGCCAGGTCCAGCAGCGATAGCCAGCGCGACATCGCTTCGGCCCCGTTCTGCGCCGGAGCGTTGGCTTCGGCAGGAACCGGGATCGGATGCGCGAGTTCCTGCTCCAGCATCGAGATGTAGAACTTTTCTACCTCGAGCATGTCGGGCAGGTGCTGGGCCGGATTGAGCATTGCACGCCTCCTCGGCGCGATCGAAAACTCTAATGGGGGAAGAATCGAAAGTGTAGTGCAGCTCTGCACTGGAAACAAGGCAGGTACACGTTACCAAGGGGTAACGCTTTTAGTTTGCATTGGACGGCCGAAACGGCAGGAAACCACTAATTTACGAACTCAAGCCCCAGAACGTGTGCGTCGTGAAATCGCACCGCAACCCGGATCGTGTGGCGAATCTCCCCAGATTCGAACACGTCGACCAATAGATGGGATCCCGGCGCCAGCGTGCATCCGGCCAGTTCGGTCGACAGCCGGACCTGCATGCCGCCACCACCGATTTTCTCAATCCGGCCCAGTTCCTGGCCGCGATAATCAAATGCCATCAGCTCATCGGTGACTTCGTATCGGGGATAACGCCGCTGCTCGGTGCTTGTTCCTGGGGTCATATTCACTTTCCGCCTACGACCAGCTTGGCAATCGTCTGCAACTGCATGTTCGACGTGCCTTCGTAGATTTTCCCTATTTTCGCATCACGATAGAATTTTTCAACGGGGTAATCCTTTGTGAACCCATAGCCCCCATAGACTTCTACTGCTAAGGAAGTAACTCTTTCAGCAACTTGCGATGCGAACAATTTGGTCATCGCCGCTTCCTTCACGAAGTTCATTCCGGCGTCTTTCATGCGCGCGGAGTTGTACACCATCATGCGCGCTGCCTCCAATTCCGTGGCCGATTGTGCCAGTTGGAACTGCACTCCCTGGAACTCAGAGATCGGTTTACCGAATTGCTTGCGCTCCTGGGCGTACTTCGCCGCATACTCCCAGGCGCCCCGCGCCAGCCCGATCATCTGTGCGCCGATGCCGATGCGGCCTTCGTTCAGGGTCTCGATCGCGATCTTGTAGCCCTTTCCCACTTCGCCCAACACATTCTCTTTGGGCACGTAACAGTCTTCGAGAATCAGTTCGCAGGTACTGGAAGCGCGAATGCCCAACTTATCCTCTTTCTTGCCGACGCTGAAACCGGGAAAGCTTTTCTCTACGACGAATGCTGTGATGCCCTTATATCCGGCGCCCGGATCAACCGTCGCGAAGAGCACGAAGATCCCCGCTTCTTTAGCATTGGTGATCCACAGCTTGCGCCCGTTGAGAACGTACTCGTTCCCCTTGAGTTCGGCGCGGGTCGTCAGCGCAAATGCGTCGGAACCCGAACTGGCTTCGCTGAGGGCGTAGGCGCCGACTGTATTCGTCGCCAGCATCTGCAGATATTTTTTCTTCTGTGACTCTGTGCCCCAGCGAATGAAGGCATTATTTACCAGCGTATTCTGGACGTCGACCACGACGCCAGCTGAAGCGTCGACACGCGACAACTCCTCGACGGCGAGGATGGCTTCGAAGAAAGTGCCTCCACCTCCGCCGTATTGCTCCGGCGTCTCGATTCCCATCAATCCAAGTTGAAAGAACTGATCGATCAGGCTGCGTTCGAACACGCCTTTCTCGTCCATCTCTTTCACGTGCGGACGCAGGCTCTCGTCGGCAAACTGGCGAATGTTGTCGCGAAAAAGAATTTCGTCTTCCGTGAGCGCAACCAGCGGAGCGGGAGCAGCAGACTTCTGCAGAGTAGCTTCAGACATTAAGAGACCTCACCCATGAAGTCAGGCAAACGGGAGAGTATATCAGCGGAAAGGCAAGCGTTGCTGGTACGAGAGCACTGTGGCAGGGTGCCCCGTCCTATTCGCCTTCTGTTGGCGAAAGGGCGGGGTTAGACGGAGCTTCGCCTTCTGTTGGCGAAAGGGCAGGGGGTGAGACGAAAGCACAGTTCACGGTCGAATCTCGATCGGCGTTCCGTCCGGCACAGTACGCCATATCTCGTCCATTTCTGCGTTGGTCACGGCGATGCAGCCATCGGTCCAATCGTATCTACGCTGAGAGGAGCCCAGCCAACCGAATCCATGCGGTAGCCCGTGGATAAAGACGTCCCCTCCCGGAACGGTTCCGTGCTTATACGCGTTCTCCACCTGCTCCGGCTTGGGATAGGAAATATGAATCGAGCGATAAAACCGGCTGTTCGGATTACGGCGATCGAGGATGTAATGTCCTTCAGGAGTCTTATGATCGCCTTGGCGTGTCTTGGGTCCGGTCGGCACCGAACCGAGAGAGACGGCGTAGGTTTTGAGCACCTGCCCTTGCGAATACAGAATCAGCGTGTGCTCTTTCTTCAGAACAACAACCGAATCGGCGCGTGCATCGGCAGCAAGCGGAGTAACTGCGTGCGCTTTGGAGACTATTGGAAACGAAACGAGGACGGCGAGACTGAGGCGTAGACCGGTTCTCCAACGAACACGACGCATAACTCGCAAATTGTACTCTGGAAAACAATCTTCTCCGAGAGTCTGTCCACGAGATCCCTTACTGCAGCTTCACTTCGATCGTCTGGTCGCCCGCCAGGTGAAACTTGGCCGTAGAGTACGACGGTGCCTTGATCAGTGCGTGCGGATTATTCGACATGGCCCACTGTTCTTTGGGCTTGCCCATCCAATTGCGATCCATTTTGTGATTCTGGTTTACATCGTGGAGAACCACCACTGCGTAGTCGCCGGCCGGGAGATTGGGAATCGGCACAACAACTGTCCCCGGATGCGCGGGAACAATTATGTCCTTCAGCGCAACCGTGCGATCTTCCGGCCAGCCTTTATCGGAATTGAATACGAGCACGCCGATGTTGCCGCCTTCCTGATTCACATTGCTGACCGATACGGTAAGCGTGTGGCCACCTGTGGGCGCGGCAATCTGTTGGCTCATCGCTATCGTGGCAGTCACGAGTACAACGCAAATCCAGAGAGATCGCATCCGCTGCCTCCTGAACACTCCGTAGATGGTAGACGCAGTTGGCTGGAATTTCCCGAGTTTCGTGCGCATCCCGTAGAAGAAGTTCCAGAAATGGAAAAATCGGGTGCCCCACTCGTGCGCAACAACGAGTGCAAACCAAATCACAGTAGCCGGTCGAACGTAGCCTCGACTTCCTGGACATAGAAACCGCCGCCAGCCGCTGCCGTGAAATATCGCCGAATCGGCACTCCTAAAAGCGCGCGCGCGATCATCACCTGCTGCAATTCCTTGAGTTGGGGATCGGGAATATCGTCGATCCACTTCTCGGTCGCGTCTAAGGATACATTCACGCCCAGAGTTGTCATTACACGATAGGCTTCCGCAGATTCCCAAACTCCCTTGGAAACATTCTGGAGAGCCGCCAAAGAAGCCTCTTGGTCGTAAAGTGCCCGAGCGGCAGCGAAGCCTTTTTCAACCACCTTTGCGGCGGCTTCCCGGTCACCTAAGCGCAGGTACGTATCGGCAGCTGCGGCAAGATACTGTACGCGCTGCTTCTCAGGTATCTGGCCCAAGTCCTCAAGCTCCGCCTGAAGCGCAGCACGAGACGCCGATGGATTGTCCAGCTCTTCGCAATTCACCGCAAAATCCTCGAACACGCTGGCGCGCGGAAAGGTATCGGTGTAAGTGCACGAATCCCCATAAGGACCGCCACAGGACATGGGGATCTTGCGCACAAGCGGCAATGCACGGGCAAGTTCGACGCGATGCAGAACATCGGATGGGCAACGCTCTTTGCTATTGAGAACGGCTCCCTCCGGACTTGTGGGGGAGGCGTAGGCAAAGCCAAAGCCAAGACCCGCAACGCCCAGAATGTTGAGGTTTCGCGGGATGGTGAACTCAAGCCCCATATCTGCTGGGGAAAGGTTCTGAGCTTCTTCGGCTGTGTTGTAGAGATTCAGCCGGAAAACGTTGGTATTCGGACGAATCCAGTCGTCCTGAAGCGAAGAGCCGCGGGTATCCACCGACAGAAGCCCGTCGGGATAGCGCTTGAGACTCGCAGCTACCTGCGGATGTTTTGCAAGCAGTTCCGTAGCTCGCGTTGCGTCGAAATGCTGCAAAGCGGGAGCCACCGCGAAGAACTGAAAGTCATAATCGGAGAGAAAGCTGATGTTGTTCTCGCCGAACCTCACGGTCACCGCGCCTCCGGCCGGGTGCTCTTCGTCCTGCTGCTCGGCATCCGCCAGGACAATGTCAATCGCCTGCACCACGAGTTCGCGTGGCAGTCGCGCGTAGAAGCGCGCTACTAAATTCGCAAGCCTCCAATGAAAGACATCGTGTGTTGGATGAGATCGATAATAGTCAACCACCAACTTGAGGACACGCAGTCGCTCCGCGGACGCAGTCGCGGGAAGACTGGCAGCAAGAATTGCTGCCGCCCGGTCAGGAAAGACACCATTGGCGATGGCAACCTCAAAGGCGTGTGTGGCCGCCGGATAATCGGCCTTGAAAAGGTAATACGCAACGACCGCGCTATACTGGCGTTCCTGAATCGGCGCCTCCGCGCTCGGAACCAGATCAAGTGCATCACCGGCAGAAATAAGGACTAGGTCGTCCACGATTTCGCCCTGTATGTACTGGCGGACAGTCAGACTCGATTCCCGTGACGCCGCAAACGCCTCGCGATACATCTGAACCGACCGAGTGCGATCCACAGGGAGCCACGCTCCAGCAACCCGATAGAGCACCAGCGCTCGCGCGGTCGGATCAAATGTAGCCGAAGCCGCCTCGGCGTGCAGAAGCAGCGGGCGCGCAAGGGCTTCTCGTTTCTCGAGGGTCAGTTGTGGTTTTTGTGGCTGAGTTCCTGACTGCGCCAGCGACGTGGTCGAAACTATCGGGAACAGCCCTACTGACAGAATGAGTGGCAAAGCCCTGATGAACTGCCCTTGAGACCTCGACATGCGGAGTTCTCCGGTTCGCACCGCGTTGCGTCGCGGCCTTGGCTACATCGTGATGCAGACCCTGAGGACGTCAAATGTATGCTTTGATAAGAGTTTTCCACACCCTATCTCAACGCCAAAGACCCCACATACTATCTACTCCCCAAAACGGGATTCGCTTGTCAACACCCTTCCACCCTCAAATTCTCCGCAACTCCATCATTCCACGATAGAAATAAATTTCTCGAATGTGTCTAGTCAGTTCTCCGAATTTGCCACAATAGAAATAGAACGTATTTCAACGTCCATACCCTGAAAGACTGATCGACTGAATGACTGACAGACTCAGCTGATTTTGTTCTAACAACAAACAACTACTTTGTTTTGAATATTTTGACTGTTAAGTCCTTTGTTATGCCGGAACTGGCAGAACCTGCGCGCCAAGTTGCTGAATACAGCCAACTTACGACAGCGAGGGGGGGAGGGGTACTTCCCGTGACCTGCCTGGAAACAAAAAGGGCCACCCATTAGGTGGCCCCTCGCGCTCAGCCGGGGAATGGTTACTGGCGATCGCGATCACCTCGGTCATGACGATCCCGATCATGATCCCGATCGCGGTCGTGGTCACGGAACTTGTTCTGATCATGGTCACGATCGCGATCCCGGAACTGGTAATTGTTGTTGTAAGCGTAGGTGGGGTACGCATACACCGGCTGGTTCACCGGATATGCGTAGACGACGCCGTTTCTGCAGTCCTGATCGCGATGATCCCAATCCTCGGCCAGGGCCACCCCGCTGATTCCCATCAACATCGCTAAAGTCCCCGCAACTGCTTTCCACTTTTTCATCGCTTCCCTCCCGTACCGCCCTACTCTCCGACTGTCACTTGATTAGACACAGCTCAAGATCCGATTCGCGTAAAGAGGTGGTGAAGGGACGTAAAGATTTGTGTAGCACGAACGACGCAGATTTCGTGAGGCTTAGTGCTCTTCGCTCTCGTCGCCGGCTGGCGGATCCGTGTGCGGCCCCTGATCTTCCTGGCGCGCAAAGATCCACGCCGCTGCCAGTCCTCCCATGAGCATCCATGCCAGACTTACGCGCGCGCCCTGCTCATCTACGTGCCAGCTACCCAGGGGCTTAAACAGCACGACGGCAAACACAAGGGCCGCGGCGATCAGTCCAAGGTAAGCGGCTCTTTTACCAATAAAGAAGGCGACCAGTGCGGCGAGAACGATAAAGAGGAGCGGTACTGAAGTCTGATAAGGAGTCTGCCTTGTCGCCACTGCTGCTGTGACGGATAGAAATGTGAATAGAGCAAGCCCGAGGATACCTTCCAGCAGGGGATTGAGCTGCGCTCGCAAAAAACCCATGTCATAAGTATTCAAGCGTGACGGAAGAAATTCAACCCTGCCGAAGGAGGCTGGTAGGCCCGGAGGCAATCACTCCGCGCTACGCACCATGGCTGCGGCGGATTTACTGCCGCCTAACGCAAGGTCGCGGTCGCTCCACCATAGGCGAGCACCCAATCAAGCACAGGATCACGACCTGCCCTATAGTCGTTCCAGGATGGAGCAATCTCTCGATCTGGGCGAATCACGTTCTCGCCGCTTTTTACGAATGTGTAAAACTTTACGGAGTAGCGAACTGTCCAGTGGGAGTTGGGAAGCGTCATCCCGCGACCTTCCTGATAGCTATTTGGTTTCTCTCCTATTTCTTGCCCAACCAGGATGGCTTTCGTCTGATAACGAAAATGGGCAGCGTTCGACATGGCTGCTGAGAAAGTGTTAGCGCCGACAAGTACGAACAGGTGCCCCTTGCGGTTGATTTCGGGGAGCTTTCGGATCGGCTTTATCAGATACTTCAGCCCTTGCGTAAAGTCGCCGCCCCCATTCAATCGCATATCGACAACGAGCTTGTCCGGATGCTGCTGGCGAATCAGATCAAACAATCCCTTTGCACGCTGGGCCAGCTCTTTATACCCGCGAAAACTGCAATAGACCGTCTGCTGATCAGCCAGGTAGGTGCACCAGAAACTGTCGTCTGGCTTCTCCCGGAACAATGGCGGATGTTCGTATACATGGATCCAATTGATCGCAGAACCTTCGCCCGGCTGCATCGAATGCACGGTGAGAGGAAACTCTCGTCCGGTATCGTCGGCGAGGGTGTAAATCGCAGTATTGCGGTCGTGAGAAATACCGATCCCACGTAAAAGCATTCCCACAGTCAAGAAGCCTGAAACGCGCGATTCGCGCAATGCAGGGTTCTCGTCCCCGGGCGTGAGGGAAAGGAGCAGATCATGAACACGCGCTACGGGAGCGTCGTCAACCTTGATCACCCGCGCGCCGAGGGCTTTTTCGTACTCAGCCGTGGTGGCTACTACCCGATAGTCATTCCCAAATCGTTCAACCTCAATCGGGAACTTCGCATTGTCATCCGGCACGCGCATGTGCGTGTGACCATCTCCAACTGAATTGACGATGCGATCCATGCCGACATAAATCTCGTCGGGGTCCATGCGGTTCAACCTGCGATCGAGATCGGTGACCTCCGCTTCGAATTGCTCGCGTGAAATGAAATGAAACGCGTTGGCGTGCTTCCTCGGAAGGTTCGCGGCGAGAAACTTAAGATCTTTGCGCCATTGTGCGGTTCTGAGGGCGGATGCTTCGGTATAGGCGCGGCCTGAGGCACAGAAGACAACAAATACAAAGATCAACGTTGCGTATGGGAATGCCTTAACCCAGTTGCTTGGTTCCCTGGTTTTCGAAATGCATACCACGCTTCTTTAGACGGGCGTAGGTGACCTTCGTCAACAGAACGCGAGGGTAGGCGGGAAATGCGCGGTGCAGTTGGTAGGCCCGGCAGGAATCGAACCTGCAACCCTCGGATTAGAAATCCGATGCTCTATCCGATTGAGCTACGGGCCCTCACGTCGATACGTTAGTCTCGCATAGGAAGGAAACGGTGCCAACCCGCATCGGCATAGCATTACAAATCCGGTGACGTGTGCTCTCGCACGAATCGAATGATCCGACGCTCCGACCAGCGCCCATCATATCCATTTGCCTCCGCCAGGAACGCGCAGTGACCACCGTGAGCCGATTCCAGCAACCGAACATTTGGATTCCGCTGAAGCTTCTCTCGCGTGGCGGGCAGCATACGAATAAATGGATCGTCGAGGGCGTGTATCACCTGCGTGGGCACTGCAATGCGCTCAAGCACCGGACCCGCGCTGGCCCGGTTGTAGTAGTCTTCCGCGCCGTCGAATCCGAAATACCGTGCGGTGATGCGATCATCAAAATCGCGAATACTGCGAATGGAAGCGAGCGGATACGCGCGGAATCTCTCCGGGAACAATTCTGCTTTGCGGCGCATTCTGCCGGCCAATCCGATCAGAAACCACCATTCGTAAAGACGATTGTCCCAACGATGCAACGCATCGGCTGAGGCAGAGAGATCGATGGCGGGGGATACCGCAACTACGGCCCGCACCTGTTTCGGAGGTCCCACTCCCCATTCCCCGGCGATCTTTAACACAATATTGCCGCCCATGGAAAAACCAGCGAGCGCGATCGACTCCAACCGCTCCTGCTCGACCAGAGCGCGCGCCACGGCTCCCGCGTCGGCAGAGAGTCCCGAATGATAAAGCGTGGCGGAAAGGCTCTCCGTGCCGCCGCAATTTCGCATGTTCATGCGTACCACGTTCATCCCCGCAGCCCACGCCTTGTTTGCGGTGCCGATCACGTATTGCGAAGTGCTCGATCCCTCGAGGCCATGCACGATCATCAGCGTCGTTCGGCTTTTCCGCTCAGGCTGCCAATGGCAGTGGCACATCACCTGGACTTCAGGATCCACTGAGAAGAGCCGCTCTTCCGCCAGAGGCAGGTGGTCTGTGCGACTACCAAAATAGGCCGCGAGCGTCTGCATGTGACCGCCCCGCAACCCGCGGCGCGGAACAAATACTTCATCTTGCAAACCTTCCCGATGGATTTCTGGAGGCATTTCGTTCAGTGTAGCGAAGATGCTAGATTGATGTGGAGATCATTCGCGGTGGAGTTTTTATGTGCCTATTTTTGAATACATCTGCAAAGGCTGTAACCAGCACTTCGAAGCTCTGGTTTATGGATCGCAGGAAGCCGCCTGTCCAGCGTGTCACGGCACCAACCTGGATCCGCAGATTTCCTCGTTTTCTGTAGGGCACAGTTCCAAGGCCGCATCGTCGTGCATGGGAGGAGGTTGCGAATCAGGCGCTTGCGGAATGCCTGGTGATCCGGGAATGTGTTGCGATAATTGATCTCGTTTGGGAGGTTTTGAACGAGATTGCGCTTTACAACTCCACTCGTCGCTGCCGGACGAGATTCAGCACTAACACCAGCAGAGCGGCTGCTAGCAACAGGTGAATCATGCCGCCCGCAACCTGGAACCCGTAACCCAGCAGCCACAGCACGAATAGCAATGCAAATGTCAGCCAGAGCATGGCTCACCTCTTCTGAATTCGATTCCGCCATTCTTTCCCGAGTTGCTGTCCTGTTTTCTTCCGTTTTTTCGTCACATGTGGTTGTGACAAACCTTACAGCCGCCACACCGCCGCCGTCCTAGAGTGAACCTGCATTGCGGCAAGTTGTGCGTACCGCGTGCATTGCAGCGTGCCTGCGTACACAAAGGAGGACCTATGCGCGTACGTCAGCTGTCGATTCTTCTTCCCGCAATACTAGTCTTTGCGATCGCGTCCCTCGCGGCCGATACACCTTCCCCTTCATCCGGCAAGCAGCTTTACCAGTCTTACTGCGGCTCGTGCCACGGCGCCGACGCTAAGGGTTCCGGACCCGTCGCTTCTTCGTTGAAAACATTGCCCACCGATTTGACTCTGCTCAGCAAGAACAACAATGGAAAGTTCCCGGAGATGCACGTGATTCATTCCATCGAAGGCGAAAGCCTGGTTGGAGCGCACGGCTCGAAAGAGATGCCCGTGTGGGGACAGCGTTTCCGCCGCACCACGGGCAGCCCCGCCGAAGCTCAGTTGCTGATCAAGAATCTTACTGATTATCTCGCCTCGATTCAGGCGAAGTAACACCTCGTGAGCCAGGGGCTCACCCTCCTGGCTCAGATATCCCACCGCAAAATGCTATTCAGCATTCAGCGCCGGACGATGGTTCCGAAGAGCAACCACGTGACCGCTACCAGCGCGAAGGCAATTGCCGCAAGAGCTGCAACCAATGCCGCTACAAATGGAATTTCCTTGTTCTCAGGCGGAGGAGTAATTCCCAAAACCACTCCGCAGAAGCCGCTCACAAAGTGGTGAATGGCATTGCGCAGTGTGCCTCGCTCGGCATTGGGAGCCGGTTGATTCAATGATGTTCTCGTTTCGCTCGATGCTTCGTGGTCAGTTGATTCCGCTTGAGCTTGCGGCCGGCATCCTGAGTCTGGTTAGTTTCTGCTGCAGCCCATCAATCGAGCCCACCTGAAATTCCGGCTCGACCGTCTGCGCTAGGTGAAGTGCTTTCTCGTAGGCAGCACGCGCTTCTTCCGATCGGTGCAGTTCAGTCAGCGCGTCTCCGAGCACTGCGTTAGCCTCGGCATTGTCGGGGGCCAGCGCAGCCGCTTGCTGTGCCTCTGAAAGCGCGGAATCGAATTGCTTCGCTTCCATTAGGCCGCGCGCCGTCTGTATGTGACTCTTTGCTGCCGCGAGCGGTATCTCGAAGTGACCATCAAAAACAAAGACGCTGTAGTCGATGACTGCTGTGGGCTTGAGCGCCTGAAATTGAGCGTAAGGATTCAGCGCTCCCGGACCATATTCAAATCCCGAGAGATCGCCCGCGCTGATCAGCACCGGACCGTCGATCGCGGGGGGCGCTTCGATTTTCTCGTTCACCCAAAGCGAATCGGCCGTAGGCAAAGGCTTGCACGGGATCCCGTAGTATTTCGTGTCGATAACTCCCTCGCCGAAGTAAATGAACCAGCACTCCTTCACGCCGCGAGCGTCCAGGTATTTCTTCACCGATTTGAGCTGCTGTCCCCAATCAGCATTCGAGTCGCTCAGATATTTGTAGGTCTGCGAAGGTCCTCCCCACAGTTCGTTCGCGTACGCCATGTAGGCGGGATAAACGCGCGCGGACGAAATGGCCTGGAACATTAGCACCGCAATTACCGCATAGACCCACTTGCGATTCGCTCGTATTAATGCCACGGCACCGCCCGCCGCGAGCACCCACAAAAACGCGTACATCGGCAGAATGTGCCTCAGTCCGATATTCATTCGCGATGCCATGGCGATTAGCAGATAAAAAGCCGGAGGAATCGTCAGAAAGAGGATTTCGCGCCAGCAGGTCAACTTTCGCGTGGCAATGGCGACGATCGCAGCCACCAGCAGAATCAACAACGTGAGCGTCGACTTGATCACAAACGTCGCTGGGAAATATGACCAGACGCCATGCGGATAGACGGTCCCGAACAAATAGCTCTGGTAAAAGTCGGACATGATGCGAACATCCGTCAATCCATAAATGTACGACTCCGGCAGCAACTTCCAATGCGCTACAAATTGCAGACCCCTCACTTCATGTGGGCGTGATAGTCCATGCATGAATTCGGCTAACGGTGGATTGAGCTGCATTCCTGCCGGACGCGCCTGGTAGCGGAACCCATAGAATGCCCACAGTACCGTAACCGCGATCACGCTGATCACGACGATCGCGCCCGCAAGTCGAAGGGCGTATTTCTTTCTGCTCTCGCCGGCTGGGCTGGAGTTGCGCACGATCTCCACGATCACCAGCAGGATCAGCATTGGTCCGATCAAAATCGCCGTATGCTTCGCCGCCAATGCGAGTCCCGCAAGCAGGCCAACCAATGCCGTCCGCCAAGCCGACGGCGCTTTCACGTAACGATAGAAGGCATAAAGCGAGCCGAACAGGAAGCAGGTGAGTCCCACGTCAGTTCCAAGGACCGCGCCGTGCGCCAGCAGATTCGGATCGAACACCACGAGGCTGAGCGCGATGAACCCCGCCTCCGTACCAAACATTTCTTGTGCGGCGAGAAACACGATCAGCGCCAGCAGCAGTGTGAGCGATGCCACCGCCAGGTGGACGCGGAACAGCATCTTGTCGGCGTCGTTCTTGAAAAGAAAATCTTTGCCGTTAAGAAACGCTTCCGTCTTGAAGAAGCGATCTTGGGGCTCTGGCAGCTTCAGATGCATGCGCAACAGCGGCAGCGTTCCGAGCAATTTGACCAGCGGAGGATGTTCTGGATTCAACCCGAAATCTGCATGCTTCCACGACATGTATCCGGCGTAGATGTGATCGTCTTCGTCCCATGTGATGGAGTTGCGCCTCGTTGAAAATGCGAGTTGCAGAAAAAGAACTAATAGCAGGAATGCGACCCCAGTAGCCACGAGCCCACGCCGCTCACCGCCCGTTTTTTGGACCAAAGCTGTCTCCCCAAGAATGTCGTTTCGTTAGAAAAACCTCAGCGAAAACCGAACGACTTTGTGTAAATGATCGATCTGTTGATTTACAAGGAAATGCAACACATTCCGCCGTTACGCGAATCCCAGAAGAGGAGTGTAGCCCGGTTGGAGCCCTGCGCAAAGGAACATGTCCTACCGGTGTTTGTCCACCCTTCCGGCGTGCACTTAAATATCGACAGAGCCCATGAAACGAAGCTTCACCTGCGCGCTTCTGTTGTGCCTGCTCGCCCCTCGGCCCTCGTTCGCCAAACAGAAAGAAAGCGTCTTTGATTGGGTGCGAGCCAGCGACCAGCCTGTACAACTGTTGCCCCGAGGATTCTATGAAGGCCGGGCGTATCACCCCGGACCGAACGGCGGAACGATTCGCGTGGATATCCAAGCCGGGCAGCCTGTTACCGTTGCCATGGTCTCTGCCGCGGACTGGAACGCTTTCCGGCAAGACCCTCGTCTGGATCGTAATCTCGATTTTCGTTGTTTGCGCGAGCACGTGGTCAGCACCACTTACGTCTGCAATCTGCCCGGACAACCGATGACACTGATCATTCGCGATGAGCATAAGCCAAGCCTCGCGATAGTGCGCGAGGTGAGTGCAACCGTGAACGACCTCGACACGCAAGTTGATCGGAACGATCTGCTGATCACTTACTATCGTTGGGACTGCATCAATAACTGCGAACCGGAGCTCCATTGGTCGCGATTGTCGAAACAGAAATACGATGTCACGCGCGCGCAACAGGTTTATGCCATCGTCGATGCGCGACACGCAGGCCGGCAGATTAGCGTCCGCGTCCAATCGTCAATTCCATTGCTCGCAGGTTTGATTCCGGCGAAAGAAGCGGACCATTCGGATTTGAACTCTCCCTTAATGCATGTTTCGACGTGCACCCAGATTAATGATCGCGACGCGACGTTCAAGTGCACTGTGAACCCCGCAGATGGCCCACTTGCGCTGGTACTTGTCCCCGGCAACGGCGCGAACGTGCCCGTACACACTAAAGCCGTGGTGGAGTTAGACTCGGCCAGGTGCGTCGCGAACTGCACTCTTCCCGTCGGACGCCAGTAGGACTCCGTTCCGTCATCTCTTCCAGAACGTTCTCCCGATTTCTCAAATCGATCCGTGCTTGTATGCTCTTATCGTGCCACTACACCGAAACTCCAGGTCTAGCTTCCCGCAGGCGCTGTTGCTTGTGCTCTTCGTGCTTGGCCTTCTGGCGCCGCGCCTAGCGCGGGCGGAAACTGCACAGAAGAGATCGAGCGGCTCTGCCTTTCAGATCTCATCCACACCGGCGCATATCACTAACGGCTCTCCGTGCCTATTCAAGGTCGTTACTGCGAATCCTTTGGAATCGCTGAACGGAACTTTTATCGGTCACGAAGTTCGGTTCTTTCGCGGACAGCAGAAGAGCACCTGGTACGGATTCGCGGGAGTCGACGTGGAAACCGCGACCGGTTCGTACAAACTTGATGTGATTGGCACCACCAAGAACGGAGAGAAACGAGAGTTCCAGCAAGTAGTCCTCGTGGGCAAGACAACTTATCCTAAGGTAACTCTTCACGTCCCCGAACAATTCGTTGCTCCCAGTCCGGAGCAACTGCAGCAGGTCGAGCGCGATAAGACCCTTAAGGCCGCAGCCTTTGCCGAAGGCGCTCCCTTGCCGCAATGGACGGGAAATTTTTCGATGCCCGTCGAGGCCGAAGCCTCCGATTCGTTCGGAACTGCGCGCGTGTTCAACGGCAAGGTGGCCAGCGTACATCGCGGAACCGATTTCCGCGTAATCTCGGGAACTCCGGTACGAGCCGCCAACGATGGCCAAGTCGTGCTCGCCAGGCCATTATTCTTCGAGGGCAATTGCATCGTCCTCGATCACGGCGAGGGACTGAAGACGATCTACATGCATCTTTCCGAGATTCAGGTGAAGGATGGTGAGCGAGTCAAAAAAGGGCAGATCATTGCGTTGAGCGGCGGCACTGGACGCGCCACTGGCCCTCATTTGCATCTGGCGGTGCGCTGGGAAGGCACCTACCTCGATCCCACGAAACTGCTGAAGATGCAGATGCCGGAATACGCCGATTCACCACATTGAACAATCTATTGATCAGAAGCTAATTCGCGGTCGAGTTGCTCCAGTTCGCTCTTCAACAGCTCCGTATAGCGCGGGTTCTGCGAGCGCTTGAGTTGCTCGCGTACGCGTGCACGATTCAGTTCCAGAGATTGCCGGTGCAGCAATCTCTTTTCGTCATCGGGAGAAAGAGGGCCCTTCTTCTCGCCGAAACGCTTCCCGAACTCGCTCTGCTGTTCTTCTACGGACTTACTTTCCCATCCGCGGGCCATGAGCTCATTTTACGCGCGAAAACGGCGGCCGACCTCGTTCCGCTGCTATTTCGCCAAATTGTGCTCGCTCAAGCAGGTAGATCCGTGCCCATCGTCGGCAAAGCGAATCTCTCCGCTTTCGTCCGCGCAAAAGGCTCGCAGACCTTCACGCGAATTTAAAGGGACCGCCACGACTTTGAACGTTGAGACCACTTCTCCTCGGCAACCGGAAAGACTGTAGCGATACTTGCCTTTGGAATCTCCGCCCCACGCGGCATCAGTAACCTGTGCTTGCGCCGCCGCACTGCTACCAAGATCGCTCAGCGAGCACGTATATCCCACTTGTGGATTGCTCTCTTTGAAAGTCTTCTCGGCCGTGACAACATTCTTCACCGCGGCGATGGCCGAACTCTCACTCACATTCGGAGAGCGGAATACCGCTGGTGCCTGAGTGACCACCACCGTTCCGTTGGCCGCCGAGAATGGGTCTTTAGCAGCAATGGAGGTTGACACCTTCATCTGCGTGGCGGCGCTTTCCATCTGTTTCTGAATGCTGTCGATCAGCGCAGCATCGAGCTTCACCGCGATCGAGAATCCCACTTCGCTCAGCTTCCATACGCTCTGTTCGGATTTCATCTGCACCAGCAGGTGAGGAATGACGCTCATCTTGTCTTCGTGCCCGTCTTTAATCGCATGGAACGAGAGTTCCATCTCGTTGTGGTCGCCCTTGATCTCGTCGCGATCCACGCGCACTTCCATGCGTCCGCCAGTTTTCGGTGTATCGAAGGCAACCAGCACTGAGCCGGTAGCGTTCCACTTCAAGTTCGTGCCGGACTGTGCCTGACTGCTGATCACCATTGCCGGCAGTGCGAATTGCTGCTGAGCGTTCTGTCCTAGCTGCTTCAGTCTCGCGCGTGTCTCATTCAACAGGTGCGGTTCAAATGTGCCAGGCGTTGGCGAAGCGACCATCTCGATCAGAGCTTCACGCGGAGTCTGCGGTTTCGCAGTCTGACTCCATGCCGTGGCGGTTAACGCCAAAATCCCCAAGAAACACAAGGCTTGCTTCATCGTCGATTCCTCGCTGACGAAGGTTACGACGAAAACCTCTTCAGCCCCGTGTATCTCCGGGCCATGTCCCTGACGAAAGTAACCGTTGCGTTGTGCCCTGAAACTTCCGCACCAGAGATGCGGTTTCCGCGGGCTGGTCTACATAACCATCCGAACGTGACGTTTATCACAGACCTTCTGGTCATGACTGCAGAACATTGGCTGTAGAGGCGTCTTCCCCGGAGGTCCCATGTTCCGCATCCTGGAAACCCGTGAGCTTGGCCGTGGCGTGAAACAGTTCGTCATCGAGGCCGCTCGCATCGCACGCAAGCAAAAGCCCGGACAGTTCGTCATCGTTCGCCTGCACGAGCGCGGTGAGCGTATTCCACTCACCATCGCCGATTCCGATCCGCATGAAGGCACGATTACGCTCGTTGTTCAGGGAATCGGCAAAACCACTTGTCTACTGAACATGCTCGAGGGCGGCGACTCGATCCTCGACATCGCTGGACCGCTGGGAAAACCTTCCGATGTGCAACATTACGGGACCGCGGTTGTGATCGGCGGAGGCGTTGGAACAGCTATCGCGCTTCCAACCGCGCGGGCGCTGCGGCAAGCTGGCAATTACGTCATCTCGATCCTTGGTGCGCGCTCTCGCGACCTGGTGATCCTCGAGGACGAAGTTCGCAAGGTGAGCAACGAGACACACATCTGCACCGACGATGGAACCTACGGTCGCAAAGGCGTCGTGACGGATAAGCTCAAGGATCTGCTCGCCGGTCCTTATCCGATTGACTTCATTCTCGCCATCGGACCAGTTCCGATGATGCGGGCCGTTGCGAAGGAGACGAAGTTTACGGGCGTTAAGACCGTCGTCAGCCTCAATTCCATCATGGTGGACGGAACGGGCATGTGCGGCGGCTGCCGCGTGCTGGTGAATAAGAAGAACCAGTTCGCGTGCGTCGATGGACCGGAATTCGAAGCCGAAGCGGTGAACTTCGATGTGCTGATGGAGCGCAATAACGCGTATCGCGACAAGGAACAGCGCGCTCTGAAAGAGCTCCTTGAGAATCCCGAGCACGAACTGGAAATGATGCGCGTGGAAATGAAGAAGCACTTTGTGGAGGAAATAACCGGCGAACCTGCAGCTGAGGTGAAAGGTGTCTCTTAATCCACTGCCGAACAAAGAGCGCATGAAGATCCAGCGGCAACACATGCCAGAGCAGGATGCGCACGAGCGCGCTCACAACTTCAAGGAGGTAAATCTCGGTCTTCCCGCCGAAAGAGCGAAGCAGGAAGCGTTGCGCTGCATTGCGTGCGCCAAGCCGACCTGTGTGATCGAGTGTCCGGTCGGAGTGAAGGTTCGCGAGTTCATTGACCTGGTGCTGGCAGAAGATTATCTAGGCGCGGCGGCGAAGATCCGCGAAGACAATGCGCTGCCTGCGATTACGGGACGCGTTTGCCCGCAGGAAGATCAGTGCGAAGGCGCATGCGTTTTGAATAAAAAAGGCGATTCGCTCGCCATTGGGTATCTGGAACGTTTTGTCGCAGATTACGAGCAGAAGAGCGGCAAACTCGGCCTGCCGCCAATCGCGAAAAAAACCGGGAAGAAAGTTGCGATCGTGGGCAGTGGTCCCGCGGGACTTTCATGCGCCGGCGACCTTGTTCAAAAAGGTCACGAGGTCCGTGTTTTCGAGGCACTACACGAGCTGGGCGGAGTGCTGGTTTATGGCATTCCCGAGTTTCGGCTGCCGCGCGACGTCGTGCGCCAGGATATTCACAATCTGCGCCACATGGGCGTTGAGTTCGAAACCAACGTGATCGTCGGCAAGACCGTCACCATCGACGAACTGATGCAGAACGAACATTACGACGCGGTGTTCGTCGCCACCGGCGCTGGCCTCCCAGTTTTTCTCAACATCCCAGGCGAACATCTTGTTGGCGTATTTTCCGCGAACGAATTCCTGACGCGCGTGAACCTGATGCGCGCCTACCGTTTCCCCGAATACGACGAGCCGCTTTACGACTGCAAAGACAAAGACGTGGTCGTGATCGGCGGCGGCAATACCGCCATGGACGCCGTTCGAACTTCATTGCGCCTGGGCGCGAAATCCGCAGCGCTGCTCTATCGCCGTAGCGAAGCTGAGATGCCCGCACGCAAGGAAGAAATTGAGCACGCGAAACAGGAAGGCGTCGAGTTCCAGATGCTCGTGAACCCGGTTGCATTCCTGGGCGATGAGCACGGACGCCTTGCCACGGTTCGTTGCCAGCGCATGGAACTGGGCGAGCCCGATGACTCGGGTCGACGCAGACCTGTTCCGGTTGCGGGCTCCGAATTCGTGCGTCCGGCGGCCTTGGCCATCATTGCCACGGGCACGACCGCGAATCCCATGATCCAATCGACTACGCCCGATCTGAAGACGAACAAGTGGCGCTACATCGAAGCCGACCCTGAGACGCAACGAACATCGAAACCTGGCGTCTTCGCGGGCGGCGACATTGTCACGGGCGGCGCAACTGTGATTCTTGCGATGGGCGCGGGCCGCAAGGCAGCGAAGTCGGTGCACGAATATCTCACCACCGGAAATTGGTAGAAGGCTGTCGGCTTTCAGCCAGTCTTCAGTTCATCAGTCATTCAGTCACTCAGTTTGTCACTGCATTAGCTCCTCAGTACTTCAGGATCTCGGCACTCAATTCGCCCACGGTCGGCTTCACTCACTCTCAGTCTTCATCGGTCATAATAGTGATGTGCCCGAGACCGCAACCTCAACTCTCGTCAAACAGGCTGCTCGCAAGGCTGGATTCGATCTGGCGGGCATCGCTCCGGTCCGCGAGTTTCGAGAGCTGGAGTACTTTCCCGAGTGGATTGCGAACGGCCATGCTGGCGAGATGCGTTATCTCGAATCGCGAGATGATCAAGGTCAGCTTAAGCGATCTTCGCTGAGCCGCGTGGCTCCGTGGGCACGTTCGGTGATCGTGTGCGCGCTCAACTACAATACCGCGCAACCGTATTCTACGGACCCAGCCAGCTCCGATCGGGGCTGGATTTCGCGTTACGCGTGGTACAACGGCGACTATCACAATTTCGTGATGAGACGCTTGCGGCAAGTTGAAGCCAAGCTGCGCAAGTGTGCGGCAGAAATCGAAACGCGCTGCTACGTTGATACAGGGCCGATCGTTGAGCGTGTCTATGCAAAGTACGCTGGCCTCGGATGGATCGGCAAGAATACCTGCGTGATCAATCAGAAGATCGGATCGTGGCTCTTTCTTGGCGTAATCCTCACCTCGATCGAATTGACGCCCGATCTTCCTGCGCCCGATCGCTGCGGAAGTTGCACGCGCTGCCTTGATGCCTGTCCGACCGATGCTTTTACTGCGCCACACCAGATGGACGCCTCGCGCTGCATCGCCTACCTCACTATCGAAAAGCGCGGCGACGTTCCCGTCGAATTCCGTGATCAGATGGGACGACAAGTTTTCGGCTGCGATATTTGCCAGGACGTGTGCCCGTGGAACCGCAAAGCTCCCGCAAGCAACGCGCCGGAATTTCAGCCCCGCGCAGAGTTGGTGAATCCGGCTCTCGATTGGCTCGCAACCATTACGGAAGAAGACTTCCGCGAGACGTTTCGCGGGTCGCCGGTAAAGCGAACGAAACGACAAGGCGTGCGGCGCAATGCGGTGCTGGCGATGGCGAGTTCGGGCGACCAGGGTTTCTTGGCAATTCTCGAAAAACTGTCGACCGATGACGATCCGATTGTGGCCGAGCACGCACGATGGGCGGTGGAGCGATTGAAGAGTGCGGTCTCAGGCTAGTTGTTTCGCGTTTCAAGTTCCCACACATCCAGAAGCAGGATGTGTGGGGCACCCGCTGTCCTTTTTCTCCCGAAATGGGAGGTCCGGGGTACCCCCCTACCCCCCGTGTCCCGCATTCTAAAGGACTTACAGGCACGGGACGAGCCTCGTCCCGGCAAACAAAGGACTTAGTCCCATCGTCCCGCAAAACAAAGGACTTAGCTGAAGTCAGAAGTCAGAAGTCAGAAGTCAGAAAGACAATACGACACTACCGCGATCTCGGTTTCTAGCTCCTTCTTCTATTGTGACAAATTCGGGGCCACCTACTGGACACTTTCGCCAAGTTTATTTCTCCAAGCGGAAGAAGGGCTTACGGAGATTTGTCGCATTTCGAGGTATTGACAACATTTTCGAGATTGATAGGGTTCCCTCGCTGAGCTCGGGATGACAGATGAAGTTTGGAGGCAGTGATGAAGGTTCGTTCTAGTTAGATTGGACCGAGTAGTCAGCTTCTGCCCTGTTTGCAGAACCCACGACACCGCAAAGTTAAACGGAAAGATTGTGGTCATCAACTTCCGAATGCCATTCTGATGGGCGGGTCGGAGAGAGGAGGTATTTCGAACTATTGAGCGATTCCAAGGAGAATTGCACGAGTCAGCTCCCTAGTGGGATCGCGTCGCAGGTTTACTTTGGCGTCCGCCAAGGCCGTCAGGTAGTACAAAAAAAGTGGGCCGGCGATCATGGCGCAAGCAATGTCGGTCGGTAAACCGGGGCGCAATTCTTTGCGGCTACGAGCCCGTTCGATAATGGCGCGGAGTTGCTCAATTCTCGGCGTGAGTAGATGTGCTCGATATAACGCCAACAGCTCAGGGTTGTCGCTGATTTCTCCCATTGTCCTCATCAGAATTCTTGCAGCTGCTTTTACGGCTTTCGATCCGATGGATTGCTTAAGGAGAGAGCGGATGTCGGCCGCAAGGCTGCCATGATCCTCGGCAGGATTTGTGTCACTCAGGAGCCGAAAGACTTCGGCGGTAACGGCGCTCTTGGAATCCCAACGCCGGTACAATGACACCTTGCTGACGCCCGCGCGGGCGGCGATGGACTCCATGCTCATGCCGTGATATCCGCGCGCAATGAATTCGTTAAGAGCAGCCTCCGATAGAGCACGATCCACGGACTTGCTAACCGGCCGACCCCGCGGCCGCGCTGAACGAGGTTGCTTTTTCATTTGGTGAGTTCCCTATTGTTTGTTGTCACCGCTGCCTATTTTCAGTCGAGCCGGCGCCTACGCGCACTGAACGCCAAGATGGAGCCCGTCACCTCAGCATGGAAGTCTTCAAAACCTGAAACAGCCAGGTATTGTTCCAGTTCCGGTATCTCAAATACGTGAAGACCGTGCTTGTTACGACTCCACTCGCGTACGCGGTGAAACCTCAGGATACCTTCGCTGCCAGCGGTAAAAGTGAAGGCCGAGAGAACCGCCTCCGACTTCATGACGCGAGCTATCTCCCGCAAGGCGGCTACGGTATCCGCGAAAAGATGGAGTGACCCACAACAGATGACGGCCTCGAAAAACCGATCCTCGAATGGGATCGCCTCCACCCTGGCACGCGCGAAATGCACATTCGGAATAGCTTCCTGGAGGGCATAAGCCACCCCTTGCCGAAGCATCCTCTCGGATAGGTCAATCCCAAACACCTCTTTCGAAGGGGAAGCGATGCGCCGGCCGAATGTGCCGGGGCCACACGCAACGTCCAGGACCCGACCACCGGCCGACCGGAGATCGCTGGAGACCCCGTTTCTAAGTTGCGGGAGCGTGGGCTATGAATTCCGCCGTATACCCTCAGGACGGCGGAATACCACAATTTGGTTTCGTACACGCGCGCCATCCGATCGATGAAGCGCATTCTCCTCAATACGGGATCTGAACTTCGGGAAAGCTGCTCACCGATGAAGTCGGGGATGGCATCTCGAATTGGATAGGTTCGCGAACAAGTGCAACAGCGTAATGTGCCGTCTTCGAGATGCAGGTTGCTTTTGCAGGCGGGGCACACATAGTTTCCGAGCCCGACAGCTACACATGTTTCAGCAATCTTAGAATCTGTCGCCATGACGTCACCGTGGTCGAGCGATATAGTATACGGCACCGTTTACTAATTAAATGTAGCGACCCAAGCCCTGCCATGTCAACAGCGTCTGAGATATCGAGAAGATCCGGAAAGTGCATGGGGAATCGAGCCGTGAGGTGCACTCTGGGATAGCGACGAAATTGCGAGAATCAGCATTCCCTCGCGGGGATGCGCGCGTAAAGGCAACCCCCGGGGGACCCTCTCTCATCGGGTTGAACATTGGAGTATTTAAGGAGCGAACCGATGAGAAAGATCTTGTTGTTTACGGCATTCGTGGCGGTATTTACCTGGATGGCCTGGGCCGCTGACGTCAATAAAGAAATGACTAATGCAGCGAACGTAATGAGAGACATGGCATCTACCAAACAGGTTCCAAGTTCTTTGCTGGATAAGTCCAAGTGCATAGCTGTGATCCCGGACGTGACCAAGGCCGGCTTTGGAATCGGCGGCAAACATGGCAACGGCGTGGTGAGTTGCCGGACAAGTTCGGGCTGGAGTGCGCCGGCGTTTATCAGCCTGACCGGCGGAAGCGTGGGATTCCAGGCGGGAGTAGCGAAACAGGACGTAATTCTGTTGATGAATGAGCAAGGTGCGCAGCAACTCCGAAGCGGCAAGTGGGACATGGGAGCGGAAGCAATCGCTGCTGGTCCGACCGGGGGCGCAGAGGCGACGGATAGTTGGAAGACGCCTGTCCTCTCCTACACACGGTCGAGCGGAGCGTATGCAGGCGCCAATCTGGCGGGATCGAAGCTAGGTGCGGACGAGGATGAAATCCATAACCAGTACGGTAAGGACACAACATTTGATTCGGTCCTCGACGGCAAAGTACAGCCGCCGTCATCGGCGCAGCCGTTTATGTCTGCGTTGGATCAGGTTGCGCAGAAATAGCGAAATCGGACTTTAGAAGGGACATCGCTAGCCACACAATCTGCGAAGATTCCTGCAGTCAGCGGGCGCGGTGACATTGTTGTCATGCGCGCCCTAAATTTTGCCTGCGAAAACATCGAGACACGACAGAACCGCGAGCCGGCGCCCAGTCATCTCGCGTGAGATTTTTGCTTTTGAAGTACCAGCAAGCACAATTTCTAGTCCATTGTTTCGTTTTCTCCCGATGGCGTGGGTCATTTTCTCCCATCGAGTGATGATTCACACTTTCGTGACAAAAAATATACAAATGATCGCGAGTTTCTGATTGACCCGAGGAAAGTAGATGATCAGAATCTCTGCCGCTCCCGCCGAGTGATCTCGATTTCACCAAAGGAGTAACAGAGATGCCTTCCAGCAGACGTCTGCTACAGCTGGGTATTCGCGCTTCCCTTTTTCTCGGGATTCTTACGCTCATGACAGGTTTCGGATTCGCTGCCATCCCCAAAGGGGCGACCGACATGGGACCCGAAAATGAGAGTAAACAAATCACCGTAACCGTTTGGCTCAATCAACATAACAAAGCAACCTTGGATGCACTGGTGAAGGGCATGTACGACAAGTCCTCATCGAATTACCACCATTTTCTGACGATGAATCAATACAAGAGGCAATTCGCTCCGACCCTAAAGGAAGCGGCTGCGGTGAGCAATTTCCTCGCGAGCCACAATCTGAAGGTCACAGCGATCGATCAGAACAATCACTTCCTGGTGGCGCAAGGTAGCGTTGGCGACATGAAGAAGGCGTTCAATGTTCAGATCAGCCGGGTGAAGATGAACGGGCACATGCATCGGATGAATGCATCCGAAGCTTTCGTGAGCGGACCCGCAGGTGCACTCATTTCAACCGTGCAAGGATTGAGCGATTTCCAATACAAGACGCACGTAAGTCCTGCGAAAAACCTATCAACCGGAGTGCCCTATGCTGGCGCGTCGATCTCAAGCGCAGGACCTGATGGACTGTTCTTCAGCGCAAACTGCCTGCGTCCGGCCGAGACGATCACTTTCACGACCGGCGGAAGTTTTCCAAAAGCAACTTACACAGGCAACCGATATGGAGCGGATATTACCAACACCAATCCACCTAATTTGCCACCTTGCGGGTACGATGCCGCCGAAATGCAGCAAGCGTATGGGTTGACCCAGGTATACAAAAAGGGTCTCGATGGAACTGGGCAGACGGTCGTGATTGTGGATGCGTTCGGATCGAACACGATTGTGGCCGACACCAATTTGTTTTCTTCACTGAACAAACTGCCTCAACTGACCGCCTCGAATTTCCAGATTTTCACGCCGAATGGGCCAACGACCTGCACTGCAACTAACGGATGTATCGCAGGAAACTGGCAATTTGAAACCACCCTCGACGTTCAGTGGGCACACTCGATGGCGCCAGGTGCCAACATTGCACTGGTGCTGGCTGCCGACAACTCGTTCTCGAATCTTGATATTGCGAACTTGTTCGCGATCGAAAATGGACTCGGCAACGTCGTCTCTAATAGTTTTGGGATATCGGAGATCGCGTTGGTAGACCTGGCTCCTTCGGAGCTGGTAGTTGAAAACGGTATTTCTGAGATCGCCGCAGCTCTAGGGATTTCGCAAAATGTTTCGAGCGGGGATTCCGGTGACGCACTTGCCGAAGATACGGCCGACTTCGATATTCCTTCCGTATCTGTGCAGGCGAATGCGGATTCACCGTTTGCGACGGGAGTCGGCGGAACCAGCACATTCCTAGATTCGAAGAACAATATCGAACTGCAAACCGGATGGGGTCTCAACTTTTCGCGCATTGCTGAGCCCACCCCGAATCCACCAACCGTTCCCCCACTCTTTGAAGGGTTCCAGGAAGGAGCCGGAGGCGGGACCAGCGTCGTTTATGCCAAGCCGAAATTTCAGAAAGGAAACACGACTGGCGGTGTGAAATTCCGGCAAGTCCCGGATATTTCCATGAATGCGGATCCACAGACTGGCGTTGAGATCATCGTCACTGCGGACAGCATTCCTGGCGACCCTCAAGAAGTGGACGTGTTCGGTGGCACCAGCCTTTCTTGCCCGATGTTCTCGGGCGTTTGGGCAATCGCGAATCAAGCGGCAGAGCAAGCGGGGATTTTCCCACTGGGTGAGGCTGCGCCTCTGCTATACGAACTGTCGGGCGACGCCATTACGGATGTCAACGTGAAGGCGAGCGACACGAAACTCAACGTAACCGGAACCATTTTGAACCCACCAAATCCGCCGTCATTCCAAAGTGCGGCGGCCCTGGCAGGACCTCAAGCGCCTACAAAACGATTTGTAAGCGCCTTGTTCCAGAGCTCAACCTCGACACGCTGGGATGTGTTTTCGTTCGGCACAGATTCGTCGTTAGCGACGGATTCGGGCTGGGACAATGTAACCGGGCTTGGCACTCCGAACGGCCTGACGTTCATACAGGCAGTGGTGAAGGCGGCGCGCTAGGCAGACTTGCAGGTAAGCGTGGGTGGCTCGTAGGAGCCACCCATTCTTCGGATTCCGGTTTCCACGCGGCGGGTCAGCAACCCCGCTTCCTTCGTGCTAGCATCTCCTTATTAAGGGGCCGAGCGTCAACCGCCGCCCGGCGCGCGCATACCATGGGTCGCAATCAGCAAGTTCGCCTCTTAGGAATCATTCTCTTACTCACATCCTGCCCATTTGCATTGGCTTCGTCGTCATCGCAACAACAGCATTGGATGGAAGTGCACTCGAATCACTTCGTGGTGCTGACCGATCTGGATACGAATCACGCGCGCGCGGTCGCGTATCGCTTCGAGCAGATGCATTACGTCTTTGGAGCGCTAATGCAGAAGTCGACTGTGAATCTGCCGGTGCCGTTACAGATCATCGGCTTCCGCAGCCGCGCGGAGTTGCTGCAATACGCGCCGTTGTATCAGGGCAAGCCGGTCGATATGGCTGGATTCTTTGAGGCGTCCCCGGATCGCGATTTCATCGCACTCGATCTTTCGACGGACGATTGGAGTACAGCGCTGCACGAGTACACCCATGCCTTGGTGCATGCTAATTTCCCTCCGGTTCCGGCGTGGTTCGACGAAGGCCTCGCGGAGTATTTCGCAACGTTAAAGGTCAGCAGCACTGGGCTGGAGATCGGGAATATTTCCGACGCAAACCGCACAGCATTGACCAACATGCCATGGATGAACCTGGAAGAGCTGCTGCTGGTGCAGACCGGTTCCGATTCTTATAACCAACGGCAGCGACGCGCGATTTTCTACGCGCAATCGTGGCTGCTGGTGCACTACCTGATGTCGAAACAAAAACTTCCGGACCTGTTCAACTATCTGCAATTGACGCAAATCAAACAGACCCCGGTGACGGAAGCGATTGAGCAGGCGTTCGGAATGTCTCCGGACGAGTTCGAGAAGAATTTGCGCGAATACTTCAAGGGTCCATTGAGTGTGCAGAAAATGCAACCGCTGGTGCTGGACTATTCCGGATTTCCTTTTAACAAGGTCGACATCGCAACCGCGAATGCCGAGGTTGCCGACTTGCACGCACATTCGCGCGACTATCGTCAGCAGGCGATGGGAGAGCTGAAAGAGGTGCTGCGCACCGATCCGCAGAATCCGATAGCGAACCGGGCGTTGGCGTACCTGTATATCGAAAACAAAGATTACGAAAACGCCGCGGAATGCATTCAGCGCGCGATGTCGGCAGCACCCAAGGATCCAGAACCGCATTACCTGTGGGCAGTTTATGTGAGGGATAAAGCGCAGGCCGAAGGGCAACAACCCGGTGGAGCAGTCTCCATGGAACGCGAACTGGAGACGGCAGTTGCGCTCTATCCGCAATATGCGGATGCCTACGATCTGCTGGGCTACGCGTATGCGCTTGAGGAACGCTATCCGCAGGCTATCGCAAGCACACAGAAAGCGGTGCAACTGCACCCGGGATACGAACCTTATGCGCTGGATCTGGCCCAGTATTACGCCGATGCAGGACAGTTCGACAAAGCCACGGCGGTGTTGAATCGGGTGAAGAACAGTTCCGATCCGAAGATTGCGACTGCTGCGAACAATGGTCTGCAATCGATGCAGGCGAAGCAATCGCAATATCTCGAGGAAAAGCATTTCCAAGGGCTGACTTCGGCTCGAAACAAGCAGGACCTGACTTCACCACAGTGGAAAGCGGCACCAGGAGAAAAAGTAGCCAGCCTGGATGATTTGACAGCGGCGGCGAATGCGCAATCGCAGACAACTACAGCGCGTCCAACGAAATATCTTTACGCGGAGCTGATGAGCGTCGACTGCTCAACGCCTCCCACGGCAACACTGAATCTGAATGCGGATGGGAAACGGCTGCGACTTAACGCGCCGGATGCGAAGCAGGTGATCGTGGTGGGTAGCGATGAGACATTCTCGTGTGACTGGCGGAATCGGCGGGTGTTGGTGAATTACAAGGCCGGAGGTCAGTCGGATGGGGAACTAGTCACGGTAGAGCTGAAGTAAGTCTCGGTGATGACGCGGGCGAGAGCCACCCGCGTCATTTTTTATGTTCTGAGCTGTTTAGGAATTACGCACGGCTAACGTTGGCAGCCTGGAATCCCTTGGGGCCCTTCAAGAGGTCGAACTCCACGGTTTCGCCCTCATTCAAAGAACGGTATCCATTCTCCTGGATGGCGGAATAGTGGACGAAAACGTCTTCCCCGGTGGAACGTTGGATGAAGCCATAACCCTTAGCCCCATTGAACCACTTCACAGTACCCTTTTCTCTCACAACGTACTCCTTTCGCCTCTGCGCTGAGGTATGGTGCTCTCCTCGGGCCCCAATCGCGGCGAATTCGAAAGAAGTCGCATCGCGAGACCGCGGAGTTCGGGTGCCATCACCGTCCTGTGCCCGGCTGGAGCAAAGAAAAAGCCCCCCTGCGCGCCCACGCTCAATCGAGCGGCAGCAACAGGAGAGCCTGAACTTTTTCGCCAATCCTTACAACAGATACCGGAAACATCCACCCATATCCACTGGCGTATTTACCGCCAGAGTTACCGGGCCAATCGCCCGGTAAGCTGTGGATCATATTCAGGAACTAACCTGGTTGGCAAGAAAATTTCGCTCTTCCATCGACTCGCGTGGACCAGCTTGAAACACATTAGCTGGCCTGTTTTGAATAAGATCAACAGCAAGGCAGATAACGGGAGGCGAGGAGCATCTGTGGAACCGAGGTTCCAAATCCGCGACCGCGGATCAGTTGAGTGACCCTCAACCAGCCTTCAGGTCCGGGATTTGCTCACCAGATCGAAACAGCGCGATGTTGGCAACTTTGGCATCCTGCTCTACGCGCTGGGTTATCTGCTCCAGGTCATTGCGGGACCAACCGACCGAGGAGATCTCGATGGCGCCGCCTTGCCCGATATAGAACAAGGTCGGGACGTTAGTGATTCCATAGGCATTCGAGGCTGGATATGACTTAGGATCGTCGAGAAGCACCGGGAAGGTGACGCCGAACTGACGCAGGAAGGCGGCTGTATCTTTCTGATTATTCTGGGAGATACCCACGATCTCGGGCACGGTCTTCCCTTTTAGGCCCTGATAGAGGCGCTCCAAATACGGAAGTGTGAATTGGCACGTCGGGCAGGAAATCTTGAAGAAAACCAGCAATACGGGTCCGCGCTTCAGGGCCTCTTCGAGCGAAAACGGACCAGCTTGCAGATCGGGCAGCTTGAGTTTCGGCGCGGGAACGCCGGCGATGAGTGCGGGCATTAAAGTCTCCTCAGTTAATGATTCTAAAAGAGTGCTGCTCGTCGCAGGATCTTACGGGCTAGCCCGGTGAGCGGAATCCTAGGAAGATCGCGGGTTGACCACCAGCGTCCACGTCGAGATTCAGGCGTCGAGAGCCGCCAAACACGCACTCGGTAATCGGTATTCATGATTGAGTGTTTGAGGTTCAGGACTGGGCTGGCCGGCGCATCGGGGACAACGGCGAGCGTCGGCAGCTCCCACATACCGGTCATGACGGTTTCCGATTTGGGACGGCGCACCAGCTTCACGCGTTTGTGATCGGTAAGAAGGGCTAAATCCAACTCGCAAAGTATTCGTTTGGCTTGTGCGGTCTTAGATCCGGCGCCGCGCGTTTCACACCACTTGTGGACCGGACACAGAAGGCACCGCGGCTCCGCCGGCAAACAAACCGTTGCGCCCAACTCCATCATGGCCTGATTGAAATCGCCGGGGCGGTGGGGACTCAACAGATCTTCGGCAGATTTCCACAATTCCGCAGTCGTCGCTGCCTGGCCCGAGACTCTTCCCAGTACGCGTTCCACATTTCCGTCCAGGACAGCGCACTTCTCGTTGAAGGCAATGCTGGCGATGGCAGCGGCGGTATAGCGTCCAATGCCTGGCAGATGCCGCAACTCTGCTGCTGTAAGAGGTATTCTGCCTCCAAACTCTGCAACCACCTTCTGTGCAGCGGCGTGCAAGTTGCGAGCACGCCGGTAGTATCCCAGTCCGCTCCAAGCCGCAAGAACGGCATCCAAGTTGGCCGATGCCAAGTCTTCCAGAGTAGGGAAACGAGCGAGGAACTCGCGATAGTGCTCCAGGACGGCGCTCACGCGCGTTTGCTGCAGCATGATCTCGGAAAGCCAAATGCGGTACGGGTCCTTATTCCTGCGCCAGGGCATGTCGCGTTTCCCGGCGTCGTACCAGCGTAGTAACGCTAGCCGGAACAAACGTTTATCGGTAGAGCTTCGGGAAAGGGCACAATCCATGAAGGATTTCAGCATTTTAAGTTGACGGCGGGAGTTGAGCAATTTCGGTCATGTCCATTAGGTACATGATCGATGGTCCAAGTTGCGCTAATGTGCAACTCGCAACAATAGGTCGCATCCGAAAAGACTCACAGGAGCGGAGCGGTGCTTCGACTAGTTTCTCTTGTCTTAATTTCTGCAGTTCTAGTGGCGTGCGGCGGCGGTGCGACGTCTTCGTCAGGACGCGGGACTACCGCTACCGGCACAGGAGGCTCTGGAGGTGCGGTCGGGGGCAGCGGCGGAAGCGGCGGCGGGACCAGCGGTGGCGGAACCGGGGCTGGCGGAACCGGGGGTGGCGGAGGTGGAGGCGGCGGCAGCACGGCTCCTTCGACCCCGACGGTAATTTCGATTTCAGCTAATCAGACGACTTCGGGAGCCGATATCGCAGTAGTAGCTCCGACGGGAACGAATCCTAACGCGATTGCCCTGGGAACGATGGCGACGGGCGCAAGCACCGGTTCCGCTTCGAATACTGGTGGAAGCATCGCGCAAGGTTCCACGATGACCGTCCTGATGTTCGGCACAGGTCTTTCGGCTTCGATGACTATCAGCATCAGCGGTCCCAGCGATCTTACGGTCAGCAGCCCAGTATCGATTCAGTCGACCGACACTCCACCGGTACCCGGTGTTGCTTTCACGCTGGCGGCGACGCCTACTGCCTCACTCGGCGCCCGCACCGTGATCCTGCAGGACACCAGTAACAACGTGACCACGTTCACGGGAGGGTTGCAGGTGATACCGTGAAACGCCTCTTCTTCGTTTTTGTTTTCGCGCTTGTCGTTCTGGTAATCACGCAAGGCCGCGCTACCACGATCCGGCCGATGAGCGTGGAGCAGATGACAAAAGCAGCTTCCACAGTTGTCGAAGCGCACGCATTGAACTCATGGTCGGCGTGGAATACACAGCACACCATGATTTATACCTACACGCGCCTGCAAGTGACGAACACACTGAAGGGATCGCCCGAGTCCTACATTCTGGTGAAACAGATCGGCGGCGCCGCGGATGGATACGCTCAGCACGTTGCCGGCGTCCGGCAATTGCAGCCCGGTGAAGATGCGGTGCTGTTTCTGCACCAGAACAATGCAGAGCCGGGAACTCACGTCATCGTCGGCTTGATGCAAGGACAATTTCGCGCTTCGCGCACGAAGTCCGGACAGGTGCTGGTAAGCAACGGTGTTCCGGGCGCTGAACAGCTTCAATACGGATCGAACCATGTAACTGTGTATCAGGGGTCGGCGATGACGCTGACCGACCTGGAGTCGCGCGTGCGGAGGACGTTGCAACAATGAAAACCATTCAGCATCGCCCTTGGCTCGTACTTGGGATTCTGGCTTCCTTGATCGTCGTAACTATCGCGTTCGCGATCCCAGCGTTCTCTTATCTTCAGCAGTTGACGGTAGTGAATGGACAGAACTCGCTGGTCACCAGCAGCCAGCCAGGATTCGCTTGCGCCACCATTTACGGACAGAACTGTAATGTGTGGGACTTCACGGCGTTCCCGGTGCAGTGGAACCTGAATCCTACGACTGGATCGAACATCACTGGCAGCACCACGGTTCATGACATCATTGCCAACTCGTTTGCTACCTGGGCAAGCGCTCCAAATGCAGGACTGACGGGAATGGTGACGGAAGGACCGACTTCATCCGTTACGGATGCCACAGCTGTACCAGTCGGCACGAACCTGATTTGCTTCGTTTGTAACGGCAACGATCAGACCATATTTTCCGATACTTCGACCCTCGCCGTTACATTGACTACGACCGCAACAACGGTCGGACAATCGAACCAGCACGGTGGAACCTCCACATTCGGAGGACAGATCGTGCAGGGGCTCATTCTATTCAACCCCGGTAACACGTTTGTCACCAGCGGAACTCCCACTGGAGCGCAGAGCGATCTGCAAACGATCGCCACGCATGAGATCGGTCACTTCTTCGGTCTCGATCATTCGGCAGTCATCGCCGCGATAATGTTCCCATTCGCGCCGGTCACGCAAACCCAGCTTAGCTATGACGATGTGGCGGCCATTTCGCTCAGCTATCCGTCAACGTCGGGACAGACATTCCCTGCTGGATCGGTCAGTGGGCACGTAACGTTGGCGAGCGCACCGGTTTTCGGCGCACACGTCTTCGCGGAATCAACCAGCAACCTGCAGCTCTTTCAACTCCCAACCATCCGTAAAAGCGCGGTCGGAGCCCTGAGCAAAACCGATGGTTCGTACACGATTACCGGGTTGCCAGCTGACAACTACGTTGTGTATGCGGAACCTCTGGATGGACCCGTCGAAAACGGAAACATAGCCTCCTTTGCGCCGGTCTACGGACAGACGAACGGAGTGCAGACCAACTTCACGACACGATGGCATTAAATCAGTGGTTAGTGGCTAGTGGTTAGTGGCTAGTGGTTAGTGGTTAGTGGCTAGTGGTTAGTGGCTAGTGGTTAGTGGCTAGTGGTTAGTGGCTAGTGGTTACTGCGGTCGCTGGTGCTAGTGGCTGGATCGACAATCGTGCGATGGCAACCGGGAGTCGTTCTGACTTCTGACTTCTGACTTCTGACTTCTGACTTCTGACTTCTCCTCTGACTACTGACTACTGACTACTGACTACTTTCCTACATTTACCTGTGAGATCAAGATCCAGTGTCCCGCGACTTCCTGCCAGGTGCTGACCACACGCTGCGGGTCTGACGGAAGGGCGTGGCCGTTCATGGTTGCATCCACACTGATCAAATACACGATGACCACGTCGGCTCCCTGCGCGTGAATACTGACGTCAGAGAGTGTGTAGCCCTTCAGATCAAGATTGCGGATGCGCTCCAGCGCGGCAGCGCGATCGTAGACGCCGGCGGGAGTGACCAGCACGAAGTTGGCGGACAATCTTTGCTCGACTTCGGTCCAATGCTTGTTCTTGATCTCGTCCAGGAACGCGCGCTGAAGTTGTTCGCCACCAGTAGCGCCGGAAAATCCAGGTGCCCGCTTACCCCACAGAGTACAGCCTGTAGAGATGAGACATAGAAGAAGTACCGCGATGAGGCCTCGGGTGCGCATGGCGCAGATTGTAGCAAGACTAGTCTTTCAGTCGCTCAGTCTTTCAGTCAGGCGGCGCCAAGGTGCGCACGGCGGGCGAGTGATCGGGCTTCAGATCACCCGATCAGCAATTACCCGTTCACCCGATTAACTTACGCCTTCTCCATGCCACACGAGCCGCAACCCGCCTTTGAGGCGCATCCATTGCCGTTCGACTTGGCCTTCTCTTCGTAGCTCTCGAGTGACACCGAATACTGCTTCTCGATTTTGTCGCGGAAGACCGGGCCGGAGTTGTAGGAGCAGAACGGATAGAGCAAGCCGTTAGGCGCGGCGTAGTGAATGACACAGCGCTTTACGCGCTCCACATCGTAATTGTAGGAATCCATGAAGTGCATGCCCGCAACCATCAGTGTGCGATAGGTGAACTTGCCGTCCATGCCATCGCGGCCAAGTTTCTTGTCGGTGAATCCCTGAAGGGTTTGCAGGAACTTATTAAAGGTAAGCCCCGGGGGCGCGAATTCGGGCTTGAAGTGCTTGCGTAGCGAGTTCCACGCGCTGACGCCAGTGAATACCTTGAAAACCGACTTCTTCGTCTTGCGCGAAATTTCGTCCATATCCTGCAACAACGCGGGAATGTCGATAAAGCGCGTTACGGGTATTGCCGTTTTCGTCTGATCGTCGACGAACAGATACGTTCCCATGGAGCAGTGTGGATGGCAGCTGAGGGTTACGTTCTCTTCTCCCTTGAGCGCACTGATCAGTTTGGAGAAGGGCGTCACGCAAGAGAGCGGGAACCAGTCGGCGTAGACGTCGCAGATGCCGGTCTGATCGGCAACGGAATGAGCCAGATCGGCGAGCGTGAAGCGCTTGGCTTCGAGTTCGCGACGATTGATGCGTCCGGTAAAGGCCACCGGTTGATAGCTGATGCCGGAGACGACGTCGATGTTCTCGATGGCCAGACGAAGGATGTCGCCGACCTGATGATCGTTCAGACCCTTCACGATTGTCGGGACGAAGATGATCTTCATGCCGGCTTTGCGGATATTATCGATCGCCTGCAACTTGGTTTCGTAGAGCGATTGCCCGCGAGTGCGCTTATAAACGTCGTCGCAGACGCCGTCGAACTGGAGATAGATAGTCTGCAGTCCGGCTTCTTTCGACTGGCGCGCAAATTCCAGGTCGGCGAACTTGATGCCGTTCGAGGCAGCCTGGATGTGAGAGAAGCCCATTTCCTTCGCAAGGCGCAACGCATCAAGCCAGCGTGGATGAATGGTCGGCTCGCCGCCGGAGAACTGAACGACGCGTCCAGCTACCGGCTGTTCGCCACGAAGTGCGTCCAGCATTTTGCGGATGTGATCAAGATCGGGCTCGTACACGTAACCAGCAACATTCGCGTTCGCAAAGCAGACCGGGCAGGTCAGATTGCAGCGGTTAGTGAGATCGACGTTCGCGAGGCCGGTATGCGAGGTGTGCATCGAGCACAGGCCGCAATCATCGGGGCAGTGGGTCGCGTTCAGAACGGCAGGATTCTGGAGTCCGCGATTGTCGCCGAAGACCCATTCTTCCATCTTCAGATAGAGCTTCACGTCGGAGTAGACGATGTCGCGGAACTCGCCGTGCTCGGCGCAGCGCTTTTCCATTACGACCTTGCCGTTGTCTTCGCGAATCACGGCGTCGATAACTTTCGTGCACTCGGGACACAGCGACTGCGTGGTCTTAGGCAGACCTTTCTGCAGCGGGGTGATCGGCGAGCCCGTGTAGGTCGTCTCCGGTTGAATAACTTTGAAGTCGGGGCGGAGGCCTTTGGTCACTCCGGCGCTGCTGGCGCCTCGTTCGTTCGCGGATGTATACACGGCTTCTGGCGCAATGGTTTGTGTGCTCACTTCGTTGCTCCCTTTAATTCGGATCGCGAGACGAATCTGGCGCGGATCGTCCTAATACTTTGAGTCCATGCTATTTAAGCAATTAAGAGCACTAAAACCCAAAAGCCGTTCCGTGTGGAGAAAGGCAGTTCAGTGGGCTGGGGACACGCTTCACGCGAGATTCGTGCCGAATGGGCGAAGTTGTCACCGTTCAACGTGAGATAGCTCACAAAGGATCACGTTGGTACCGAGAGGCGGCTCGAAGAGGGGCGGGTGCAGCGCCTTGAATTATTTGTGTTGACAATAGTCGTTACAACGAGTAATGTGAATGCGAGAGATGAAACTGAAGACTCAATCCGAGACGAAGCGCCGAGTGGGCTCACCCGAAGAGGCTGCGTTCCTGGAGTTGATGCGTACGACCGACATGTTATCGCGAGGCTTTGCGCCACTGTTGAAAGCGGAAGAGCTCTCTTCGACACAATACAACGTATTGCGCATCCTGCGAGGGGCGCCGGAAGGGCTTCCCTGCGGCGAGATCGGGACCCGCATGATCACACGGGATCCCGACATCACGCGACTGCTGGATCGCCTTGAGAAACGAGGTCTGGTATCGCGCTGCCGCGAGACCAAGGACCGGCGTATGGTGCTGACTCGAATTACGGATGCAGGACTCGAACTGCTGGCGCGCCTCGATGAGCCGGTACAGGAGGTTCACCGCGCACAGATGGGCCATCTGGGGCGGGAGCGGCTGCAGGCACTAGTCGAACTGGTGCGGGCCGCCCGAAGCGAAGTGAGTTAATTTTTTTGGCTAATATATTTGTTGTCACGACTATCGTTCACACACATCCAATCGCTACAAGGAGGAAAGCATTATGAGCACCGTAACTACACCGCAAGTCGCCACCACCTGGAACATCGATCCGGTTCACTCGGTCGCCGAGTTCAAGGTGAAACACATGATGATCTCGAATGTGAAGGGTCAGTTCACCGGTGTTTCCGGCGTGTTATCGCTAGACGAAGCCGACCTGACCAAGTCGCGCGTGGAAGCGACAATTGACGCTGCAACCATCAACACGCGCGATGCGCAGCGCGATGGGCACTTGAAGAGCCCCGATTTCTTCGACGCAGAGAAATTCCCGACGTTGTCATTCAAGTCGACCGGCGTGAAGAAAACTGGCGATGGCGAATTAGCCGTCGCGGGAGATCTGACCATTCACGGCGTGACCCGCAATGTGGTGTTTACGGTCGAAGGGCCAACGCCGGCGGCCAAAGATCCGTGGGGCAATACACGAGTCGGATTGTCGGCGACGACGAAGATCAACCGCAAAGATTTCGGCCTGACCTGGAATGCTGCGCTTGAGACCGGCGGGATACTCGTCGGCGAGGAAGTGACGCTCACGCTCGACGTTCAGTTCGTGAAAGCGTAAGAGCTTTTCGCCGGAACCCCAGAGAATCCTCGCCGCACCGCGAGGATTCTCGGAGGCCCACCAACTGAAACGCGCGGTTGGCTATTTGTTCTGCGAGACGGACAAGACGTTGCCGTCGGGGTCTTTGAACCATGCCACCTTAGCACCGCCAGGGGCGCTCCAGATCCCTAGTTCGTCCTGCTGCGCCCACGGATAGCGCTCAAACTGAACGCCTCGTGATTGCAACTCGGAGACTGCTTGCTGCGCGTCGGGCACCTCCCAACCTAGAATCGTGAACTGCGCGGGGGTAAACTCCTTGAGCTTAACGACTCGCAGCATATTTCCGTTGGCTTCGAAGACCAGCGCAAAGCCGTCGTCGCTCACAAACTTCAGTCCGAGCTTCTGCTCGTAGAATTCGCGAGCGAGTTGAGCATTGGTAGCGGGAATGAAAGCGATAATGTTATGTGAACCAAGCATGTCCAGTTCCTTACGAGATTTGAATTACGGCAACGAGATCGGTGGAATCATATATCTTAAGTTCTCGCCGGAGTGCGGCATCGTTCGAGAGGAATATGAAAGCTATCCAAGTTCAGAAAACCGGTGGTCCGGAAGTTCTTACGTTCGTAGACGTCGCAGTTCCCAAGCCGAAGCCGAACGAAGCACTGGTGAAGATCGCGGCCAGCGGCGTCAACTTCATCGACACCTATCTGCGCGAAGGACGCTATCCCGCGCCCCTGCCATTCGTTGATGGCCAGGAAGCGGCTGGGACGGTGACGGAAGTTGGCAGTGAGGTAACGAACGTCAAGGCAGGCGATCGCGTCGCGTATACCAACGTTCTTGGCGCTTATGCCGAATATGCGGTGGTTCCGGCGGATCGGTTGGTGCACATCCCGGGGAAGCTGGATTTCACGGAGGCTGCGGCGGCAATGCTTCAAGGAATGACTGCTCACTATCTCGTCTTTGGGAGCTATCCGCTGAAAAGAGGCGAGACTGCGCTGATTCATGCCGCCGCCGGTGGAGTGGGACTGCTGCTGGTGCAAATGGCGAAACAGATTGGCGCGCACGTGATCGGAACCGCAGGTTCGGATGAGAAGTGCCACATGGCAAAGCAGAATGGCGCCGACCATGTGATCAACTACTCGACCGCTGATTTCGAGGCCGAGACGAAACGCTTGACGGACGGCAAAGGCGTTCACGTCGTATATGACGGTGTGGGAAAAGCGACGTTCGACAAAGATCTGAACGTGCTGCGTCCGCGTGGATATCTGGTGCTGTTCGGAGGCGCGAGCGGAGCCGTGCCGCCCTTCGACCCCATCAAGCTTTCACAAAAAGGGTCTCTATTTCTTACCCGGCCGACTCTGCTCAACTACGTCGCAACACGAGAAGACTTAGGACACCGTGCCGGGGACGTACTGGGCTGGGTCGCGGATGGAAAGCTCAGGCTGCGCATCGAACATGTGTACAAGCTTGAAAACGCCGCGCAAGCGCATCGCGAACTGGAAGGGCGGAAGACGACCGGAAAGCTGTTGCTGATTCCGTAACCTCTTCCAAGCCACCGCCGATTTATTGGAGCGGTGTCTGGTTCTCGTCAGCAGACGTTCCGACTGAGGTAAAAACCCGCGACTACAAAGCCATTCCGCACGCGACCCGAATGTGCCAAATGATTACACGCTGCTGACAGCTTCTCTGGAATCCTGCACTACTCTGCTTCCCGCCACTTCTCCATCCTTGGAGGAACTATGGGGAGCACGAGATTGAATCGATCAAAAACGATGTTTCGTTTGCTTGGGAAAACTGCGGTTTGGGGTGTGACGGTATTTCTATGCGCGGTGTTGGTGGCGTGTGGCGGGAGCTACGGGGCGAACAGTGCGCAGGCTGCGCCTCCGGCCTCCACGAACCCGCCAGCCAACGTGGGCGCTCCGGTAACCATCGGAATCACGGATGCGCCAGCCGATCGCGTCTTGTCATTTGAGCTGAAGATCGCCAGCGTATCGCTAACGCAATCCGATGGCACCTCAGTGCCGTTGATCAACGCGCCGCGCGAAGTCGAGGTGACGCACCTCTCAGGCACCACCGAGGCTTTTGCGAAGTTGAACATTCCGGCGGGAACTTATAACTCCGCAACTATCGTGGTAGCGGCGGCCGAAGTCATCTTCCTTGATGCCAATAATAAGCAGGTGGAAAAGGAGTTTCCGAATCTGAACGCGACGGTTTCGGTGCCGTTGACTCCGGCGCTTGTCGTAGCCAGTACGCCATTGGTGTTGATCCTGGATGCGAACGTTGCGTCCTCGGTCACGATCGATCCGCTGACCGGAAACGTGACTGTGAATCCCGTGTTCACATTAAATCCAACTGCGTTACCTCCGGCCGGACAGGAAAATCAGGAAGATCCTGATGATGGCCAACTGGAGCATATCGTCGGGCAGGTGACGAACATCTCTGGCACTTCCTTCTCCATCATGCAAGGACAGAGCAGCATGTCGCTGACGTTCAGCACGGATGCCAATACTCATCTGGATGACTTCTCTGCCCTGACCAGCCTGACGGTTGGCGCGGTGGTGCGGGTGGAAGCACACACTCTTCAAGATGGATCGCTGCTGGCAACGGAAGTGGAGTTGTTGTCGGGCGATGAGCAAGGAGAAGATCACGGAGACGGCGAAAATCTCGAGGGATTGATTACCGCAACGACCGATAGCCCGGTAACCAGTTTCATGCTGCTGGTGCAGGATGGATCCGGCAAGCAGATGAATGCAGGAATGATGGGTTCGTCGGCGACGGTGAACGTCAGCAGCAACACGGATTTCCGAGTTGATGATGGCGGCCTTGATCTTTCCGGTTTGAGCCTACCGGCGTTCTCCGCTGCGACGTTGTCGATCGCACAACAGGTCGAGATCGACAACGATTCGTCCAGCGCAGGTACTACGGTTGCAGCGAGGAGAATCAAGCTGGAGCAGCAAGCACTGGTGGGAACAGTCTCGAATTCGTCGGGCAATCAGTTCACGCTGACAGTGGCCGACGATTCTGCGTTTGCGATGCTCACGGGAGTGAATACGGTTAGCGTGGTTACGAGTTCCAAGACGGACGGCGGAAACAACGTGAGTGTGAGTGATTCGTCGATCGTAAAAGTGCGCGGGCTACTATTCTTTGATCCGGCGCAGAAGAGCTACACACTGGTGGCGAAGCGGCTGCGAAACGACCACTAGAGGAGAAGAGGGGCCACGAGAGATCGTGGTCCCTTTTTCTGGTCATTGCTAATCGCCGATTCGCGAGCTTGCCTGGTCCTGGTCCAAGAGTTCGCGGATTTTCGCCAGTAGGGTGTCCGGGCGGATGGGCTTTTCAACGGTGATGGAGTTCGAGGACGACTCTTCTCCGCTCAACGCCTGATTGCTGTAGCCGGTGATGTAAATTGCTTTGACTCCGGCGCGGCGCGCACGTATCTGACGAACGGCTTCGGGGCCATTCAGCTTGGGCATCACGACATCGGTCACGATCAGATCAATGGAAGCAAAATGGGATGCTGCAAGATTAACCGCCTCTGCTCCATCGCGCGCCTGAAGGACCATGTATCCCTTGGAGCGCAGCATAGTCGCGATCATCTCGCGTAACTCGGCAAGGTCCTCAATCAACAAGATGGTCTCGGATCCCGCGGCAGATGCAGTTACCGCCGGACCCGCAGTCTGTCCGACAATGGTGAGTGAACGAGCCTTCGGAAAATAAATCGTGAAAGAACTGCCCTCGCCGAGCTTGCTCTCCAAGTCGATGTGCCCTCCGCTCTGCTTCACAATTCCGTACACCGTCGCGAGGCCCAGGCCAGTGCCTCCGCTCTCCTGCTTCGTGGTGAAAAACGGCTCGAAGATTCGTAGGCGCACGGAGTCATCGATCCCGATCCCGGTATCGCTGACGCGAATTGCTTCGTATTCTCCTTCAAGTTCCGGGTGCTTATCCTGCGGAAAATTTGCGGTGAACGTGTCGATGGTGAGCATTCCGCCGTGAGGCATGGCATCGCGCGCATTTACAACCAGGTTGAGGATGACCTGCTCGATTTGGGAGCGATCGGCTTCAATATTCCCCACTTTCGGCCCGAGCCGCAGTTCGAGTTTGACGCGCTCGTCGAGAACGCGAGTGAGCATCCCGCTCAACTCTGAGATGAGTTCGTTTACATTCAACAGCTCGGGATTCAGGATCTGCTTACGACTGAAAGCCAGTAACTTGCGTATCAGGTTCTTAGCCGAATCGGCGGCTTTCAGGACCTGATTGGTGTTCTCCCGAACGGAGCTGTCCGCGCCGAGTTTCGACTCCGTCAAGCTGGTGTATCCGATGATGATACTGAGCAGGTTATTGAAGTCGTGCGCAATTCCGCCGGCGAGTTGGCCAAGAGCGTTCAGCTTCTCGGACTGCAACAACTGCTGCTGCAGCTGCGTCTGTTTTTCTTCCAACTGCTTCATTTCGGAGATGTCGAGCGCGTAACCGATTCCGCGGTCAGCGGAACCTTGAACACGTGCGCGACCCACGAGCACCTGGAGGCGGCTTCCGTCTTTGCGAAAAACTTCTTTCTGATAGAGTGCGCATCTGCCGGCCGAAGCCACTTGCTGGTCGGCTAAGTCGTCAGCGGGCCAAAATTCCGGAGGCGTTATTGCCGCTCGAGTAAGCTTGCCAGAAAGAAGCTCATCGCGCGTATATCCCAGCGCTTCGAGCAGGGTGCTGTTCGCGTCGGTTATGCCGCCGGCCGTCCATTCGTAGATACCGATCAGGCCCGACCGGCGCAGACTCCGCAACATCGACTCGGTCTGAATCCGTTCTCTCTTATGCTTGCGGTCGCGCTCGCGTACCGCCATGAACAGGATGAGTCCACTTACGAGAACGTAGATCAACCCCTTGTAGGATTCGATTTTCCATACTGTGTTCGGCCCGTGCACAGCAATGTGCATCACGTAGTCTGACACGACTACCCATAGGGCAGACCAGATGATGTACATGACGGCAAACTTCTGCGCGGTGATCCGAGTAGTAGAGGCTGGCCAATCTGACATGCGCATGGTGGGACCTTGGAGTAATCAGGATGGAGCGTAGGAGGTGCTACCAGTATGCACCCTTTGTGAGAGTGTTTGGAGAGTTCGAGAGTTGTTATGGAAAGTAGTGGAAAGGAGGCGAATAACGTTATGTGCCGTTCGGATGTCTGGGGCTACCAGGAGTTAGCCTTGCATTACTTCGTCTGACTCAATTCAAGATCCATTCTGGACGGCTCTGGCCCGTCGACAATCTATCTAGCGGTTAGTCATTTCGTCCCTGGCCCGGGACTCTTGAACTCCGCCGACGGCGTGCGCCAAGTCACTGGGTCGTTGAGCGCACCCGCCTTGTAATTCAGGACGTCCATGCGTTCGGGGATCACCTTGATCAGAACCAGGTTCTTGAAACCGGGGAACGCCTGGTCCCAATAGGCGCGCTTGCGCTTGATCATCTCGGCGCGGTCGTCTACGAGAACAGCGTGGCCGCTGATCGCGACGAAACCCGTGGCTTTGCTGTGATCGGCATAGTAGAGCGTCACGCGAGGATCATGGCGGATCTGCTGTACCTTGCGCGTGAGGGTGCTAGTCGCGATCCAGACGGTCATGTCATCTTCCGGAGGGAACGGATTCATCGTCCGCGCAACTGGACGGCCTTCTTCATCCAGGGTGATGAGCGCGCAGTATTGCTGGGCCGTCATGATTTCGCGTGCGGCGGCGATGAGATCGGCGCGGGTGAGCGGGGCGGTCTTTTCTTTTTCCTGAGCGAAGGAGGTTGCGGCGAAAAGGGCGAGCAAGCATAGGACCGCGAATCGAGAGAAATATCTTTGCATGAGCGATTACCTTGAGGGCTCGAAGGCTAACAGGCGCGGCGCTCAAGAAAAGTGACGGAGGTCTCGGGGTTGTGTGCTAAGGAGTGCGTGACGTCTTACCCCGCCCTTTCGCCAGAAGAGGGCGAATAGGACGGGGCGCCCGCCAGAGATGTGGCAAAGAAAAAGGGCCGCTTGCGCGGCCCAATCTTCAATCTGAAATCTTACCTCTGAAATGAACTAGTCGCCCGCGACTCCGGCAACTTCGTCTTCGTGCACCGGCTTGGAACCGTTGCCGTTGCCGTTCGACGGAGCGCCCAGCGTGGTCAGCGGGACGAAGCCTTCCGGCGTCTTCTCGCCCAGAACCACTTCGCGATAGAGCTTCATCATCTCGCGGTTTTTAGCTTCTTCCGCGGGAGTGAGGTTCTTCTGTTTCGCGTCGCGCGCACGGAGTTTTTCTTCGCGCGCATTCTTGGCGATGCCGAGCTTGTCGAGGTCCTGCTGTTCGGTCTCGGTCACCAGCTCATCTTTCAAGTTGAGCAGTTCCAGATGGCGCTCGTTGCCCGAGGCCATGGAAACGCGCTTGCCACCTGCGAAGATCTCGTGGCGTCCATGCTCGTCGTACCACTTGGTGAGCGTAGCCGTCATGTGCATCTTCTCGACGATATTGCGCCAGCCCACGCCCGTGTTGTACGCGCAGAAGCTGATCTCGCCTTCCTGCGTGGCGTAAGGGATGATGCATTGCTCGGTGCGGCGGAAGTCGTAGTTCCACAGATCCTGGAACCACATGCCAGCAACCATGAGCACGTTCCAACGATCCTTGCGACGCTTCTCGATATCTTCGAGGGTGCGATCGCCGCCGACCTTGCCGTAGGCTCCCGACTTCGCCTTCTTGGTGACGCCGAAGGTCTTGTCGAGCTTCTTCAGCATGTCGAACATGGTGAAGTGCGTGGTGGTCTGGAACGGATCGTAGTTGCGCAGGAACGCCAGCGCCATGCCGAATGCCGACCATTTCTGGCCGCGGCCTGCGTCGACGATCATGGCGGTGTCGCGCGCCATCTGATGCGCGTCGAGGAACCGGGTGATCGGCGCTGCTTCCTTGGTTTCCTTGTCGACCATCACGGCCATGCCCACGCCGCAGTTCGGGTGGCAGCCGCAGCTCAGTTGTCCCCAATCGTGGCCCGGACCATGTGCCAGGTCAGACCAGTCGGAGAACGTCGACATGAACGAAATGGGGAACCAGTCGCGCGTAGGCTCGCCGATCCCAACCTGCGTCTTCACGTCGTGCGCCAGGTGCGACAGCGTGTAGCGCTGCGCCATGCGGCGCTCGTCGGTGATCTCCTCGTCGCGTCCGGTGAACGAAACCGGCTGGAACGAGACGAACGGTATGACCTTGGGATTGTCGAGCGCGAACTTGACGATGTTGCCGACCTGCTCGTTGTTGATGCCGTTGACGATGGTGACGACCGGCACGATGTCGACGCCTGACTTGTACAGGTTCTCGATCGCGCGCAGCTTCACGTCGAACAGGTTGCCGATCTTGCGATGAGCATTGGCAGCGTTGCCGATGCCGTCAAACTGGAGATAAACGTAACGGAGTCCAGCTTCCGCGGCTTGCTGGCAGAACTCGATCGACTTCGCGAACTCGATGCCGTTGGTCGCCGCCTGCACCGAGGTGTAGCCAACGTGGCGCGCGTAACGAACCGCGTCCAGGAAGTACGGGCTCAGGGTGGGCTCGCCGCCGGAGAACTGCACCGACATCTGGCGCTTCGGCTTGATGGTGACGGCGTTGTCGAGCAACTGCTTGATTTCGTCCCAAGTAAGTTCGTGAACGAAACCGACCTGGTTTGCGTCCATGAAGCAGGGATCGCACATCATGTTGCAACGGTTAGTCAGATCGACGGTGAGCACCGATCCGCGGCCATGCTTCACGGTCGATGTGCCGTGGTTGTGGAGCTTCTCGTCGGCGTGGGCACGAATATCGCGGCCCGGGAAAACATCTTCCAGGTGCTTGGAGAATGCGGGATCGACGGACATGACGTCTTCGAAGTGCCCGTGCTTGGGGCAATCTTTGATCATCATGATCTTGCCGTCTTTTTCGACGATGGTGGCCTTGATTTCGCCGACCTTGGCGTTGCGCAGGATTTCCTGGGGAAGCTTGCCATCAAGGATCTGCTTGCGAATATCAGGCACGCACTTCGGGCAAAGCGAGTCGGTGGCGCGGGGCCAGCCCAGCGGTGGCTTGGTCTTTTCGTAGGACTTGAGGAGCGGTTTTTCGCTCCATGCGGGGGTGAACGAAGGCGTCTGCTTGCGCATGCTGATGGCCGCGTACGGCACCCATGCTGCCTTCGCTGCGATTGTCACCACCTTCTCTACATACTTGATCGGTTTCGGCATCGTCAGGTATCTCCAGCGAAACAAAAAGCTAATAGCGGGATGGATAGGCAGAAATCTGCCGGGGAACATCCCTGCTAAGTCCAACAAGTAAAAAGACTATTCCCCCACACTTGCCATGTTAGCTGGCGTAGCCGAATTGGGAAACCATCTAAGCTTAAAACGCTCGTTTTCAGCGCCAAGTGGTCAACTGCTGCATTGAACGGCAGCAGCTAAGTGCTTGAAAAACAAGAGAAAGCGCGGATCTATAAGGATTATTGACCTACTGGGTACCAAGCGGGATGGTCGCGGCGCTGGGCTACGTTTGCTTCGGTCCTCACCGAGATGGCGTTGGATCGAATGCTAGAATGCGATTTCAATCTGCCCAGTCTTCATCGTGGAGTTCGGATTTCGCCATGCAACATGGGCGCACAGCCTTACAAAAAATCATGGGAGAGTTGCTGGACGGAGCTCCGGCGAATGAGGCACCCTTTTTGGCGTGGCCTCTTGTCTGCGGTCCTCGTGTGGCCAAGCGGACACGGGTACTCGGCTTTCGCGCCGGAGTGCTACGCGTGGAAGTTCCCGATGTAGCGTGGAAAAACCAATTGGGCAGTCTGGCGCCCAAATACCTGGAAGCACTGAATCAGACGATTACGGCGCAGGTGAAGCACATCCTGTTCCTGCTTCCAGGCGAAAATTACGGATTCGATCAGAAATGAAAGTCACCGAAAAAGACGTGCAGTATGTCGCCGACCTGGCCAACCTTGAATTAACGCCCGATGAACAATCGAGGATGGTCAAAGACCTCAACTCGATTCTCGAGCACATCGATCGACTGAACCAACTCGATACGAAAGACGTTCCGCCAATGGCGCAAACGTCGGACAAGTTCGGCATCGATCCGGCGAAGCAAGGATCGGAGCGGTTTGGCTACGTCATGCGCGAGGATGAAGTTCGGCCGAGTCTGCCGCGAGAGGTCGTGATGGAGAATGCGCCGGATTCGGATGGGCAGTTCTTCAAGGTGCCGAAGGTGATAGAACGCTGATTTCGCAATTTCGTGAGTTGGCAATTTGGTAATTCAATTAATGATCGGAAGGCCTAATGAAATTATCTTCACAGCTTCCTGTCCCACCGGCTGCACAAGCGGATAAGAAGTCGGTCGAGTTACTCCGTGCTTGGGTTGTGAACAAAGGATTGCAGTGCAGCATCCGCATCGGAAATGAAGATCACGAACCGATTTTGTGGGGGGTTCTAATCAGCGACGTCGCTCGACATGCCGCTGACGCTATTAACAAGCAGAACGGATCGTCCAAAGCGGATGTCCTGAATCAAATTCGTGAAGTTTTCAACAGCGAGTTGGATGCTCCCACAGCGGCGACTTCAGGCAGCTTCACGCAGTAACTGAAAGACTGACAGACTGATGGACTTATCCGCTCTTACCGTTGAATCGACCCGCACCGCCGTCGTTGAGCGCACGCTGAATCCTGTTGCGCTGGTGGAAGAGTTCTACAAGAAGATCGAAGCCGACGACCCGCAGATTGGCGCTTATCTGACGCTCGCAAAGGATCGCGCGCTTGCGAAGGCAGGTGCAGTGCAGGAACTCGCCGATAAAGGCGACGCTCTGCCACCGCTCGCTGGTGTGCCGATCGCGATCAAAGACGTAATGACGATCAAAGGCGTGCAGGCCACCGCCGGATCGAAAATCCTCAAGGGATGGATTGCACCCTACACCGCGACGGCCGTCCAGCACCTCGAAGACGCCGGCGCAATCATCTTAGGCAAGACGAATTGCGATGAGTTCGCGATGGGCTCATCGAACGAAAATTCAGGCTACTTCCCTGTTCATAATCCGCGCGATCTTTCGCGGGTGCCGGGTGGTTCTTCGGGTGGAAGTGCAGCTGCGGTGGCGGCGAACCTGGCAGTCGCAGCACTCGGATCGGACACGGGCGGTTCGATTCGCCAGCCTGCGGCTTTTTGCGGAGTGGTGGGATTGCTGCCGACGTACGGGCGCGTTTCTCGTTATGGATTGATTGCGTTCGCTTCTTCGCTCGATCACATCGGTCCGCTGACGAAAACGGTGAAAGACGCTGCCATCCTGCTGCGCTACATCGCCGGACGAGACGAACTCGACTCGACCTCCGCGGCTGTTCCCGTTGCCGATTACGAAGCCGAGATCGGCAAACCGGCGAAGGGTCTGAGGCTTGGCGTTCCAAAAGAATACTTTGCGGAAGGACTCGATCCTGAAGTGCGCGCCGCCGTGGAAGCGGCCATTCAGAAGCTGGCCCAGGCTGGTTGCGAGATCGTGCCCATCTCGCTGCCGCACACCGAGTACGCGATCCCGACGTATTACATCATCGCGACTGCCGAAGCCTCGGCGAATCTGGCGCGCTTCGACGGCGTGCGCTATGGACATCGGTCGCCACGCGCACACACGCTTTCGGAGATGTATCGCCGCTCGCGCGACGAAGGCTTTGGCGCTGAAGTGAAGCGCCGGATCATGCTGGGCACGTATGCACTCAGCGCTGGCTACTACGATGCCTACTACCTGAAAGCGCAGCAGGTACGCACTCTACTCACGCGCGATTTCGAAAATGCCTTCCAGCAGGTGGACGCGATCGTTACTCCCACTACGCCCACGCCTGCTTTCAAACTCGGTGAGAAAGTTGACGATCCAGTTTCGATGTACCTGGCCGACATTTACACCGTCACGGCTGACCTTGTCGGCATACCCGGGATTTCGGTTCCGTGTGGCACGTCGAAAGAAGGACTGCCGATCGGGTTACAGATTCTGGGGCGGCACTTCGATGAAGCGACTCTGCTGCGGATCGCGCACGTATACGAGCATGAAGCGGCGGGAGATTTCTAATCTGCCGGATGGCTACCCGCTCGCTGCGGCAGAAATGACACGCAGGCGATGATGAAGACTGCCAGAACCGCCGAGGCCGTGTAACGACTCAATTCCAGTCCACCGTTGGCTCGTGGTTTATCGAGAAAATCCCCAACCGTAGCTCCCAGGGGGCGGGTCAGGATGAAAGCCGCCCAGAACAACACAGTCCGAGAAATCTTGGTCCAGAAATAAAGCACCGCGACGACGCCCAGGCACGCGCCGAACACAAGCGCACCGCGTCCGTAGCCAAGCCCGCTATCGGCGGTCCAATCACCCAGCGCTGTGCCCAGAGTTTGCGAAAACATGATGGTCACCCAGTAAAACACTTCCTGCTTGGGTGACGTAATCGTTGCGACGGACACGGAACCGAGGGAAAAATACCAGATGCCGAGCGAAGACATCAGCAGAGCAAACAACAAAATGGATCCACCCGCGTAGCCGATGCCGAGCGACCGATCGGCAAAATCAGCCAGCGTCGTCCCCAGCGTGGTGGTGGCGATGATGACCGTCCAATATAAGAAGGGGTGAAAGCGCTTCGCTGCGATCTGCGTGCTAACTGCGAGAAAGAAAATAAGCGCGAAGATCAGCGTGCCGACCAGGTATCCCAGATTCATCGACATGGTGACTGCGTCGCCACCGGTTTCGCCCAGCGTGGTCGCCGCAATCTTGATGATCCAGAAGCCGAGAGTAACCTCGGGAACTTTACTCCATCGCACGGCCGTTGCATTGTCAGTAAGAGTCGGCATGACGTTTCAAGATACTCTCAATTGAAGTGAATAGAGATGAACTGCAAATGCAGATGCCTCGCTCCGCTCGTCATGACAAATCAGAACCGTCGTTAGCATCGCCCACCCACGACCCAAAAGACAGGTCGAGGGTGGGGCACCCGCATGAGACTAACGACCAACGACTAAGAACCGTCGACCACGGTGTAGTAGCTTTCTCCCGCACATCCGCGGCACAACACCCGCCCATTGCGTCGCACTTCGCGCTTGAAGTTGATGCCCTCGCCGCACTGATCGCAAACGATGCGCTCGGCCTTGTAGCCTGGAAACTCTTCCACGGGCAGATCGACTTTCACCCATTGCACGTCGAACAGATCGGCCTCAGCCATTTCGCGATAGGCGGCCATCTGCTGCTGGTTCTTGCTTTCCATCTCAGGATGCATGCTTTTAGCTAGAGCCTTCGATGATTCCTTCGCGGCGATGCGGACCGCGCGGCCATTGCTCACGTCCACGAACGTCGCGGCCATCTTGCCCCAGTCGCGAAACTTCAGAGCTCGTTTCCCGAGACGGCAACCGGTAACGACCCCAACGGCGTCTGTCGCACAACGATCTATTTCGACAAACGTTACGAGGCGCTTGCGGTCGGCGCCCGTCGGATCTTCAATGCCGAGTTTTTCCAGTCCGAGCATCGCCATGCGCACGCCCAGTACCTGTCCGGCGCAGAGATGTCCGTGGGCATGGGCGGCATCTTGCAATAGTTCATCGAGGGATTTCATCTTGTCTTTCGATGCAAGGAGGGCACGCGCTCATTCCTCACTTCGCGTCTTCCTCGGCATCTGTATCGTCCTTGGTCGTCATTTCGGTGGCATGCGAGTGGATAGTGAACACCGTTTTCTGCCCGCCCGAGGGTTGGAAGACAATACGCGTTGGTTCGCGCTGCCACTCTGGAGTGGCGCACTCGGAATCGGGCGTCTCCCCATTCTTGGCCTTGCCAAGTTCCTGCTTCACCACCGGCTTCTTTCGTCCCAGCTGCGAAACTACGGCGAGAACACGTTCGCCATTCTCGGAGATGCCGCAATATCCGGCAAAGTCGCGAAACCAAACGGCCTCAGAGTAAAAGGGATCGAACAAGGGTAGGGCTACGGGAGAAATTTTCCCGGTGATGCGATCCACCATTAGCCATCCGCCACGCTGCCACTTCCACCGATGTGCTTTGTTCGCTTGATCTTCCGGCAACCAGTCGTTCAATCGATAGGCCTTACGGATAACAAAGAGACGGTCGGTGACGTCGTGAGGCTCGCCGGTGGTGAATTCTTTGACCCGCGTATCCACCAGGAGGGGACGAATTTGGATTTCTACTTTCTGTTTTTCTTCGGGACCAACAAATAATGGGACCGTGGTCGATTTACCGAAAGTAATGACATGCGGTTTCGACGCGGCCGAGGCCGCGACCGGCAACACGCAGGATATGAAAAACAAGAATGCGGTCAGTTTGCGTGTCATAGGCAAAGCGTACGCCAGTCGGCCTGATCCCTCAATTCCGTAATGCAACCAATCGGTCCGGTTCATCCTCCCACGAGCAATGGACCTTGTTGTCCCTTTTCATAGACGTGTGCCAAGAATACTCATTGTCGATGATAATCGTGATAATGCCTTTCTACTGAAGGAGTTGCTCTCTCGATACGACTACGAGATTGCAACCTCGAACAACGCAGAAGAGGCGTCGCGCGAGATTCACGCCAATCCGCCCGACCTGATCTTGCTGGATGTAATCATGCCGGGACGGTCCGGCTATGAACTTTGCCAGGAGTTGAAGTCGGCGCCGGAGACGCGCCTGATTCCGATTGTTCTGATTACGGGGCTTACGGACCGCGAGGACAAAATCCACGGAATCGAAGTCGGCGCGGACGATTTCCTCAACAAGCCAATCTTTCCGGAAGAACTGTTCGCGCGGGTGAAGTCCCTGCTAAAGCTCAAGGAATTTACCGACGAATTGGAGAATGTAGAAGACGTACTCTGCACGCTTGCTCTGAGCGTGGAGGCGCGTGATCCCTATACTGCCGGGCATTGCGAAAGGTTGGCCGCGTATGCCGTGCAACTCGGAACAGCTCTGACTCTTGGACAAGAAGATCTTACGGCGTTGCGCCGCGGGGGCTATCTGCACGACATCGGGAAGATTACGGTTCCGGACGAGATTCTGAAGAAAGGTTCGAACCTCACTCCCGCCGAATGGCAGGTCATGCGGCAACATCCGATCGCCGGGGAGAACATTTGCCGGCCGCTGAAGTCGTTGCGTCCGATTCTGCCGATCATTCGTCAGCACCACGAACATTGGGACGGAAGCGGATATCCCGACCGCCTGGTTGGGAACGACATCCCTTTGCTGGCGAGGGTTCTGCAGGTCGTCGATGTCTACGACGCTTTGCGCACCGCCCGTCCATATAAACCTGCGCTTTCCCATGATCAGGCGGTCAAAACCATGCAGGAGGAGGCCCACCGGGGATTGTGGGATCCTGAACTGGTTGACACTTTCTTGCACCTGGTCGACCAGCAAAAGGCCGCGTGACCTGGTCCAAAGGAGAACTGCGGCGCTTTGAGGTATTTATTTGCCTCTAAACAGTTGCGCAGATAACAAGTAGAATCGACCTTGCGTCTAAGTACCTGATGAAATCGCCCAGCTATACCATCGTCATTCCGGCTTACAACGAAAGCGCAAGGATCGCGGCTTCTCTCGATCACATTCTCGCCTTTGCCGCCGAGCAACAGTGGGCAATGGAAATCATCGTCGTCAACGACGGTTCACGCGACAATACTGCCGAGATTGTGCGGAACTACGCGCGCAAGAATCCAAGCGTGCAGTTGCTCGAAAACCCGGGCAATCGCGGCAAGGGCTATAGCGTGCGGAATGGCGTGCTCGCGGCTCGCGGCGACCTGATCCTCTTTACGGACGCGGACCTTTCTTCGCCGATTGAAGAGGCACCCAAGCTTTTTGCCGCTCTGCAGCAGGGGGCGGATATGGCGATCGGGTCGCGGTGGCTGCAGGTGGAATTGCAGAACAAGCGTCAGCCGCTTTACCGGCAGGTCTTCGGACGCGTTTTCAACCTGCTCCTGCGCGTGACCCTAGGGCTTCCCTACAAAGACACGCAGTGCGGATTCAAAGCTTTCTCCCGTCCAGTTGGAGAGGCAGTGTTTTCCCGTCAGATGATCGACCGTTGGGGCTTTGATCCAGAGATCCTGTTCCTGGCACGGAAGATGGGCCACAAAATCACCGAGGTTCCCGTCGAGTGGGCGCACGATAGCCGCTCGAAGATCAACCCTGTGACTGACGGCTTCAAGATGTTCCTGGAGATGCTCTGGATTCGATGGGCGAGCGCGTCAGGACGGTATGACAAAACGAAGGTAGAGCCCAGCCTGGTTACTTCGAAGTCCGCTTAGTCTTTCCACCTACGCTATTGCATGACGCACCGCCGTGCCCGCAAGCGGCACAGTGATAACTCCGCGCTCTTCATCAACCTTGACAATGAGCCTGGTGGCGCAGGAGGAGCACAGCCAGAAATATTCGACCTTACGATGCGGCTTACGTTGCGCGCTAGCCGGATCGGTATTGGGCTTGGAGGTAACCTCTATCTCAAACAATCGGCCCTCTCGGAAGTAGCGAAAGGAAGCTGAACATCCCGGATTGGCGCACTTCGATACCATCTGAGCCCTCATGCACTAGGCAGATTCTTGATAAGAGCAGGATTCCCCTGGACTCCGACTGCGATAGTTACATTTTAAAACGGTTTGCCGGGACAGCTAGTGCTGTGGAAATCAAAAACACATGAATTTTTATGATTAGGTGGATTCGAGGAAATGCAGGCGTACTTCAGTGAGAAATTGAGCTCGCAGATTCTGCGCGGGCCGCAACCAGCGAACGGGCAAAATCTTCGAGGCGTAATTCAAGTCCGCCGAACTCGGGATGATCGTTGTGCTCGAGCGTGAATGCAATATCGATTGAATCGCCCACCAGAAGATTTTCCTGCAAACAACGTTCGGCCATTCGCCAGGCCAAGGCGTCCCATTTTCGACTCGCGTTTCCGTTATTCGCGTGACTAAGACGAAACTTCACGTGCTTCTCCTTGATCGTTTTCGGCGGCAGTAGAATCCGGGCATTTCGAGTGACAAGGACCGGCTCTGGATTGCCCATTCCAAACGGCTCCAGCTGAGAGATTTCTTCAAACAGCCTGGGACCGATCTCGTGCCACTCCACCTCTGCATCGACCTTCAGAATCGGCACGAAGTCAGCTTCGGTGAGTCGTTCGCGAGCATAGGCATCGAGCCGCGACCGCAATTCTTCGATGCGCTCGCACGGTAATGCCAATCCGACTGCGTGGGCATGTCCACCAAAGCGGTTAAACAGTTCGCGGCACGATTCCAGCGCTTCCAGAAGATGGAAGTTGTGTATGGATCGTCCGGAGCCATGCGCTTCTTCTCCGTCGCGCGAGAGCACCAGCGCCGGCCTGCCATAGCGTTCGACCACGCGAGTGGCGGCAATTCCGATTACACCGCGATGCCAGTTCTCGCCATCGATGACCAGGCAGTACGCGTCACGCAACTCGGGCGCAGCGGCGACCCGTTCCTCAATCTCCTGGAGGATCTGAGCTTCTTCCAGTTGGCGCTCACCATTGAGAGCAGTCAGGCGTTCAGCAATTTCACGGGCGCGCTTCGGATCTTTCTCACTGAACAGTTCGATGACCGTTTGCGCCACGTCCATGCGCCCCGCAGCGTTCAGCCGCGGAGCCACGCGAAAGGCAATGTCGCCGGTGGTAATTGGACGCGTGCCATCGAGCGATGAGATCTCGAGAATCGCACGCAATCCGGCGTTTACTGGCTGGCGCAAACCTTCTAGTCCCAACTTGGTGAAGATCCGGTTCTCGCCGATCAAAGGGACGGCATCCGCAACCGTGGCGATTGCGACGATCTTGATAAACGAAGGCAGAAGGCGTGAGCGGCCCGTTTCTTCGAGTAGAGCCTGCGCCACTTTGAAAGCTACTCCTGCGCCGCAGAGCGCCTTGCACGGATACTCGCATCCCGACTGATTCGGATTCAGCACGGCTAGCGACTGTGGTACACCCTGCTCGGTTTCAGGGAGATGATGATCGGTCACGATCAGATCGACGCCGACCCGCTTGGCGGCCTCCGCGGCGGCAAAGGCACGAATGCCGGTATCGACGCTGATGATCAGGCGCACACCTTCCGCGGCCGCGCGCTCGATCACGTCATCTTTCATTCCGTAGCCGTCTTTGATCCGATGAGGAACATGAAACTGGACAACGCCTCCGCAGATCTCAATTGCAGTTTTCAGGATGACGATGGCAGTGGTGCCGTCGACGTCATAGTCGCCGTAAATCAGGATGGTTTCTTTGCGCTCGATGGCAGCGCGGATTCGTTCGACCGCCGGGCGCATGCCGAGCATGGAATACGGCGAATGAAGACCGGCAAGAGCAGGATGCAGAAAGCCGTGAGCATCTTCTGGGCTGACGATGCCGCGATTGACGAGGAGCCGAGCGACCACCGGGGAGAGGTTCAGAGCCTTTTGAAGTTCAGCAACTCGGTTTGGATCGGCCTCGCGAAAAATCCAGCGCACGGTTCAGGGTCTCAGAAGTTCTAGCTTTCAGGGTACACCAGGAACGGTGTGGATATGGTTGAGAGTGCCGCGGCCGTTCAGGCTGTGGTTTACGAAGCTTTTGAAACTGCAGATCTCTCGTTCGCTGCGCTCGCTCGTGATGACAAGCGATCTATCGTTCGTCGTCCTGATCGGTCTCGAACGGAATACCGCCGAGGTCTTCGGCCATATCGAGGAGTCGCTGATAGCGTTCGTACCACTCGGTTGAGATTTCGCAGACGAAAATCGACCCCTGGTGGGGAAATCCTAACTGCACGAAGCCAGTCTTGCCGACATAGGTGCGCAGCCAGCGCGCTTCCTCTACATCTTCCTCACTGGCGTAAGCGGCGTTGCGCAGACGCTCAACCAGGAAGTCGACTTCCTCGCGGTCGAGGAGCAGATTATTCATAGTGAGGAACGTGGCGCCACTGTGCTTTGCGAGCTCAACAAAGTCTTTCCACGTTTCAAGGTTCGAGTTCAGGTCCCACGTCACCGTCTGGACCTCTTCTCCGACGTAACCTGGGAACCTCCGCATGCCATGGCCTTCGATAAAGGCAATCATGTCATCCTTGATGGTGGTCAGATCTTCCTGCATGAGAAGCATTATTTCCCCGCCCCTTTTCGCTCTCAGGAGGTGGGCCTCCAGGAGACATGATACTCCCGGGCAGCAAGACTTGAGGCAGAAAGGAGCAGCAACACTACCCGTCATTGGCGCCGTTTGCCTGCTAGAAAGGGATCAGATTCACGGTATGTTAAACTTGTTTGTTTCCCTATACTTGTCGACCAAAACATGCTCTATTCCAAGGAATACGTCGGCTATTTAGCCAAGCGACTCACTAAAAAGTTGAACGAAGGCGAGTTCATCGAAGCTGCTGAAATCGGCCCGGTTACGGAACGCGTCCATGCAGCATTGCTGGACGAACTGACGCTGGAAGACCGAATCAACGACGAGGTCCGCGCCATCCTCGAGGCTTACTCCGACGAGATGCGCAACAGCGGAGCCAACTACCAGGAAATGTTCAAGAAAGTGAAGAACGAACTGGTACGTAAATACAAGGCGGTCCTGTGAGAATCAGTCGCGATAAAGTCAACCGGCTCGCTCATTCGGTCACCGACGCACTGGCCGACATGGAGAAAGTGGACTTCATCGAGGATCGGAACACGATTCGCCTCGAAGTCCGGCGTATCCTCGAAGAACTATTCAACGAGGAAGCCAAAATCGACCAGGCTGCGCGCCACAAGATCGAGAATCAGAAGAAGACCATTCTGGAAGGAAGCCAGGAATGGGACATTCTGTACCGCAAGTATTACAACGAAGAAGTAAAGAAACTCGGCATTTAGCGGCCTCCGCATTAGTTCTAGTACGCATGGATCCGTGAGCAGTTACCGGAGTAACCCGTCTGGTAATTGCCCCCCCCGGTCACCCCCTCCTATATTCAATGAAGCCCAGGAATAAAGGCAGGAATCGTGCATTACTTGGGATTGTTTGCAGGGGGCACACTTTTATCTGCTCTCCTCACTCGGTACGTACGAAATAAAGCTCGCAGGAATAGCTGGGGATGCTGCCCGGTACGCGATCGCGATGTCCACACATCGCTGATGCCGCGCGTCGGGGGAATCGGTGTCTACCTGGCTGTGCTGATCACTGTTTCCGCGGGATTGCTCATCAGCAGCCTGCTGGGGCATAAGTCAAACTTTTCCCAGTTCCAACTGTTCTGGATTCTTGGTTGCGGCACTCTGGTCTTTTTACTCGGACTGCTCGACGATCTTCGCGGTCTGAATCCATATGCGAAGTTCAGCGTTCAAGTTTTAGCAGGCACGTTGCTGTATTGCGGGGGCTTACGCATTTCTGTGATCCCGATTCTGTTCGGGCCAAAGGTTCTCGGGATTTTCATTTCCCTGCCGCTGACAATTGTTTGGGTCTTATTGATTTCGAATGCCTTCAACCTGATCGACGGACTGGATGGTCTCTCCGCAGGATCAGCCCTGTTCTCGACAGTGGTGGTATTTGTAGTCTCGCTGTTTAGCGGCAACATTCTGGTTTCGGTGCTGGCGGCCACGCTGGCCGGCGCGCTCATCGGATTTCTTCGGTATAACTTCAATCCGGCAACGATTTTTCTAGGCGACTGCGGAAGCTTGTTTGTTGGATTCATGCTCAGTGCTCTCTCGATCGCAGGAGCGCAAAAAGACACTACGCTGGTTGCGGTCACAATTCCGCTGGTGTCGTTCGGCTTACCGCTAATTGATACAGCATTGGCCGTGATTCGCCGATTCCTCAGTGGCAAGCCGCTGTTCTCTGCCGACCGAAATCACATACATCATCGGCTTCTGCAAATGGGATTCAGTCATCGGCAGGTGGTCATCATTCTTTATGGTGTTTCGGCAGCACTCGGACTGCTAAGCCTGCTGATGCTCGACGAGGGCGGTAGTTCGGTTGCGGTGGTTCTCGTCATCGTTGGATGCGGAATCATTTTCGGTGTGCAACATCTCGGGTATCACGAATTCGCCGAATTGCGGCGCGCAGCCGAGCGTACCATCGCGCAGAAAGACATGATCGGCAACAATCTGGTGCTGCGGCGCGCCTCCGAAGAACTCGTCCGTGCAGAGGATCTTTCCCAGGTGTGCTCGATCCTGAAGAACGCCTTCAGCGCGAACGAATTCGATGAACTGGACCTTAAGCTTCTGGGTGCGCTTTCCCAACACGCTGAGGAACCATTCGAGGAGGATTTTGACGGAACCTGGCACTTTCGCTGGTCGCGCGAAACTGCTGCGGGGCATCGTTTCCGCGGCTCCGCGGCATGGACGATTTCAATCGAGATGGCTCATGCAACTCTTTCTCTGACCAGAAGCAACAGTCACGATCCCATCCAGGTGGATATCGGCCTGCTGACGGGGGAACTACAACAGGCTCTGTCGAACGCTTTGGACCAGTCGATACTCATTCAACCGCTGCGTCCCCCGCTGGTGCACAAAGTATCACAAACAGCGGCCGAAGCTTTCCAATAGGGTCGTGTAGCCTAAGCGACCTGATTTATACTTCGCTTTACCTGTGAAACCTTGCGCTGATCAGCTCTATTCAAGGATAGGGTCGGGGTGCATGCGATTGGAATTCGTCAGGGAGCGGTCTCTTGTCCATCGGCATTGGCAAACCTGAAGCACTAACCGGAAGTTCCCCGCTGGAGAATACCGGCGGAAGAGGATTCCGGCTTACCGTGCTGGTGCCGGTCTACAACGAACGACACGTTGCCGAGGCCGCCATACGGCGGGTTCTCAGCCTCTCTGATCCACTCATCCGCGATCTGCAAGTGATTGTTGTCGACGATTGCAGCACCGACGGTACCAGTGAAGTGCTCGCCAAGCTGGCGGCGGAAGAGCCTCGAATCCAACTCATCCGCCACGAGAAGAATAGCGGTAAGGGTGCGGCAGTACGGACTGCAATTGCTGCGGCAACCGGTGATATCTGCCTGATCCAGGATGCCGACTTCGAGTACAATCCCGCGGACATTCCGGCGCTGCTCATTCCGTTCGCCGAAGAAGGAGCGGACGCTGTTTTCGGATCGCGGTATATGTCAGCGCAGTATCGTCGCGCCCTGATGTACCGCCATACGTTGATGAACAAAGGGCTGACAGCACTCAGCAACTGGTTCACCGATCTTCATCTCACCGACATGGAGACCGGGTACAAGGCCATCAATACGGTGCTGCTGAAGTCGATTCCAATTCGCAGCAACGATTTCCGCTTTGAAGTGGAGATCACATCCAAGCTGGCGAAACGCGGCGCGCGCGTCTTCGAAGTCCCGATCCGTTATCTTCCCCGAACCCGGGCTGAAGGAAAGAAGATTGGCGCTAAAGATGGTTTCCGCGCCTTGTTCGCCATGTTTCACTGGGCCCTAATTGATGATTTGTTCCAGAAAGATGACTACGGCACCCGTCTCGTTTCCGAACTGGAAAAAGCGCGCCGCTTTACGCTGTGGCTCGGAAACACAATTCGTCCTCACGTTGGGGACTCGGTGCTGGAGGTTGGAGCAGGTGTCGCCAGCATTACCAATCAGTTCATCCCGCGGGATCTCTACGTAGCCGCAGAATCGAATCCGCACTATTTGCGGTTTCTCCAGTCTTACGCGATGGGCAAACCGTATGTCAGGGTGGCCGAGTTTGATCCCGCGCGCGAGGAGAGCTATCGCGCCATGGGAGCACGATTCGATACCGTCCTGATGTTGAACGTTCTGGACACCTTGCCCGATCCTGAAGCCGCTTTGGTTTGGGTATGGAATTGTCTGAAGCCTGGAGGGCGCATCATCGTTCAAGTTCCCCAGGGGCAAAGCCGGTTCGGCACTCTCGACGAGGAACGCGGAAGAAAAAAACGGTTTGCGGCCGATGAACTCACCTTCATGCTCTCGCGCAGCGGATTTCGCAGCCCGACGATCTTCGATTTCAACCGGCTCTCCGTCCCAGGATGGCAGTTGAACAATAAGGTGCTGAAACGCAGACGATTCTCGCGGATCCAGCTGAAATTCATGGACACCATCCTGCCGCTGTTCCGGCATCTCGAATGGATCTGGCCATGGCGCGGGCTGAGCTTAATTGGGATCGCGATCAAGGATAACTAGCTCGTCCGCCGGTTTCGCTCGCAGATCCCAGCCTCGATGACCAACCGTTCCGGGCAGCTTGGAGTCCAATCCAGCTGTGTTTGAAGCATTTCCGATTACAATTCGGGTAGCAGCGTGGAGGCGTGAGTCGTGCAGATCGCAGTGGTAGGTTCGGGATACGTAGGACTAGTAGCTGCCGCCTGCTTCGCGGAGATCGGGCACCAGGTCGTTTCAATCGACAATGACGCCGAGAAGATTTCGCGTTTGCAGCAGGGCGAAGTTCCCATCCACGAAGAATACCTTCCGGAACTACTCGAACGTCATCGTGGGAAGCGATTGCTGTTCTCGACGGACCTGGCAGGAGCTGTGCGTCAGAGCGCCGCGATCTTCATTGCGGTCGGAACGCCCTCGACCGAAGAAGGGGATGCGGATCTCTCGTATGTGGAATCCGTATCCCGTGCCGTAGCGGCCGCCATCAATGCCTATAAAGTTGTGGTCGAAAAGAGCACGGTCCCGGTGTTTACCAGCAACTGGATACGCAAAGTAATGTTGCTCGACGGCGCTCCTGCCGAGTTGTTTGACGTTGCTTCGAATCCAGAATTCCTGCGGGAAGGCACCGCGGTCGTAGATTTCCTGTACCCCGACCGCATCGTGACGGGCGCGGACACGAGTCGTTGCTCCGAAGTGCTGCGCGAAATCTATCGTCCGCTGACCGATGGTTCGTATTACCTGCGCTCCGATCGCGCGGCAGTTCCAGCGCCCGCGAAATGGTCGAGTCCGGCACGCCTGATCGCCACCAGCACCAAGAGCGCTGAAATCATCAAGCACGCTTCAAATGCCTTTCTCGCCACGAAAATTTCATTCATCAATGCCGTGGCTAACATTTGCGAGTCGGTCGGCGCCGACGTGAAAGAAGTCTGTGAAGGCATTGGTTCCGACTCTCGCATCGGAAACCGTTTCCTTAATCCGGGCGTGGGCTATGGCGGCTCATGTTTTCCCAAGGACCTAAAGGCCTTTCGCCACGTCGCACGCGAGAACGGCTACGACTTCAGCCTGCTCTCCGCCGTCATCGCGATCAATGACGAGCAGCGTGCACGCTTTCTGAGAAAGGTGCGAACCGCGCTTTGGACGCTGAAGGGCAAGAAACTCGCCATTCTCGGCCTCGCTTTCAAAGGGGGAACCGACGACATCCGCGAATCTCCGGCAATCGAAATCGTGAAGAGCCTGCTGAAGGAAGGTTGCGAAATCCGCGCGTATGATCCGGCTGCGAGTGAGCGCGCCCGCGAGGTGCTACCCATGCAAGGAGTTTCGTACCTGGACTCCCCGTATGCTGCGGCGCAAGGCGCAGACGCCCTCTTGATTCTCACCGACTGGTCTGGATTCGCGAATCTTGATCTCGAGCGACTCCGCTCCATACTGGCGTACCCCATCGTTGTGGATGGGCGCAATCTCTATGATCCAGCTACGATGTCTGCGCACGGATTTCTGTACTACAGCATCGGGCGGCCTGATGCGCAACCGAACCGGCAGGCAGAAAAGTCAGAGAAGATGGTCTCTGCTAGTTCGGGGAAGGTGGATTAACCGATGCGCGTTCTAGTAACGGGAGGCGCCGGATTTCTTGGCTCGCATCTTTGTGATGCCCTGATCGGCGAAGGTCACAAGGTCATTGCCCTCGACAACCTGCTGACCGGAAGGCGCGAGAACATTGAACATCTCGCGAATGAGCCGCGCTTTGAATTCCTCGAGACGGATGTTTGCGGCAAGTTTGATTGTGGCCCAGTCGGGTATGTCTTTCATCTTGCGTCCCCTGCCAGCCCGGTCGACTACATGATCCACGGCGTCGAGACATTGCAGGTGGGAAGCATTGGCACATTCAATGCGCTTGAGTACGCGCGACAGCACCGGGCAAAGTTCTTCCTCGCCTCGACCTCTGAATGCTACGGGGATCCCGCAGTTCATCCACAAAAAGAAACCTACTGGGGCAACGTGAATCCCATCGGTCCACGATCTGTTTACGACGAGGCCAAGCGCTTTTCCGAAGCTGCCACGATGGCTTACCTGCGCTATCACAAAGTGGATACGCACATTATCCGCATCTTCAATACCTATGGCCCGAAGATGCAGATCAACGACGGTCGCGTAATCCCGAATTTCATGAAGCAGGCATTGACCGGCGAAGATCTGACGGTGTTCGGCGATGGGAAGCAGACGCGCAGCTTCTGCTATGTGTCGGACGAGATTGACGGCATCGTCCGTCTCGCGAACTCCGACGAGCACGAGCCGACCAACGTCGGCAATCCGAATGAGTTCACGATGCTGCAGTGCGCGGAGAAAGTTCTGGAAGTGACCGGAGCCAAGAGCAAGATTCGATTTGAGCCATTGCCACAGGACGATCCCAAGCAACGACGTCCCGATATCACCAAGGCGCGCACGCTTCTCGGCTGGGAGCCGAAAATCGATCTCACGACGGGACTGAAGCTCTCGCTCGGCTACTTCAAATCCGCCGTGGCGAAGAGCACCGCTGCGGCAAAATAGCGGTTCACCGATTCCAGCAATGAATCAACTGATCATTGTCCTGGCCGATGCCGGGGATACCTGCAACGTTTATTCCGTCAAGATTGCAGTCGCTCACCGGCTTGGGAGCCACGTGGACCGACCGCACCTCTGGACTTCCCAGAACAGCTACTCCCAGTAGAAGCAGTAAAACAACTTTCCTGTTCGATTTCATATACGCCCCCGTGCACACTATCCTCTTGGACGAGCTACTCACAGAAATGTTAACTGGTTGGTCACAGCGGAAGGGCGGCTGGTCCCTGCTATTTGTACCTAGACAATTTGACCGCTACTGGCCCTTCTTCTCTTTGTCCTTGGGGGACGGGGTTGCAGAGGCTACGGGCGGTCGCCGGATCGGAACGATGGCGCCTTCCGCCGGACTCACGTGCGAGAAGCGTCCAAGCATCTCTTTCTGGATATATTGCACAAACTCGCCCATCTCTTTCTGCATTTGCTCCATGCGTTCGCGCATTTGCAGAATGATGGCAATTCCAGAGATGTTCACGCCCAGGTCTCGGGCCAGTGTGAGGATGAACTCCAGCCGCTCCAGGTCTTCGTCGGTGTAGAGACGCGTATTGCCCTCGGTGCGCGATGGCTTCAGCAGGCCTTCGCGCTCGTAGAGCCTGAGGGTTTGCGGATGGATCTCATACATCTCCGCGACGGCGGAGATCATGTACGCGCCCTTACCACGTTTCTTAGCCATGAGGTTCGAGCATCAATGGGATTTGTAACTGTTCACTCTACATCAGATGCAGCGAGAATTGTTCAGTTCCCTACGCCAGCCGCTCGGCTTCGACCGCAGCGGCGTCTCCCCGCGAGCGCTGATCGCGCCGAACCAGCGCATCAATCGCATAAAACACAAATCCTGCTCCGACCACGATCAGTCCGAACGTAAAGGCGCTCATTCCCAGGATCTGCTCGTGGTCACCGCTATAGACGGAATACGCGAGCATCGCCATGGGCACCACACCAACCATCACGGCGCCGAACAATCCACCGGGGACCCGGAACGTACGCGGCAAATTCGGCTCGCGAATCCGCAGGAAGACCAGCGCCAGGAATTCCAGAAGGAGGCTGCAGCCGTAGATCAGCACATCGATGGTGACGAGCCGCTCGAAGCCCAATCCGAGGCAGAGTGCCCAACCGGTGGCCAGCACGAGGATCGAAACCCAGGGCACGCGCGTCTTCGGGCTCAGCTTGCCGAACACTTTCGGCAACATGCCGTCCTGAGCCATTGCCAGCGGCAGGCGTGAGTAGCTCATCACCAGCGAATTGAACATGCCGAAGGCGCTCATCATGCCGCCCAGCACCAGCGCCACACGCAGCAGCGGGCCTCCGACGAGTCCAGCCAGATCGGCCCAAGAACCGGTCTCCCATTGGCTGGGATGAATGCCCGTCATCCACATCGCGGCAACCGGAAGAATGTAGCTGAGCGCAACTACGATCACGGCCCAGATCATCGCGCGCGGATAGGTCTTCTGCGGACGCTCCACTTCTTGCGCGATGGTGGACGCGTTGTCCCAGCCCATGTAGTTCCACATCGCGATCAGCAAGCCACCCATGATTCCGACGTGCGAGGTCACCGGCGTGGTTGAGGCGCTGCCGAGCGCACCGAACTTGAACGGCGCGAGCAGCACGATCAGCGCAAACGGCGCCGAAAGCAGCGCAAACAGCCACAGAGAAGTAGTTGCCACTACGCGCACGCCGGCGATATTCAGCAGGGCGCACACGATCACGACTACCAGACCAACCATCACTCCGCGATGTCCCACTGCGAACCACGGCACCAGTCGCGTCAGGTACGCGACAAACAGCGTTGGGTAAATCGCCATGTCGAAAATGCTCGCCACCAACGAGAGCCACGCTTCCTGAAATCCCCACAGGTTTCCCATCGCGCGCCGAACCCACGCGTAATAGCCGCCTTCGGCGGGAATCGCCGACGAGAGTTCGCCAATCATGAACGCCGTAGGCAAGCTCCAGATCACGGGCGTCAACAGCAGGATGAGAATTCCACGCAGGTAACCTGCGCCATGCACGATGTCCTCAGTGCCATAGGTGCCACCGGAAACCATGAAGAACGTTGCGGCGACTAGAGGCCACAGCGTGAGCTTGCCGGATTTTTTGCGGGAGACGGAAGGTGCGGTCACTTCAAGACGAGTGGGATTCGTGGCGGTCGACAATTCCTATGGCTGCCTCCTTGGCTTTTCTGAGACTTAGGTTGTGGAAATCCCCGAATCGGAGAATAGGGTGATTTGTGTTTTGCGTAAACAAAAAAATGAACTCAGCAGAACGATTTTGGTTCGTGAGTTGGCTTCAGCTCCTGCCGAATCCCTCACGTCTAATTGCGTACACGAAGTGCCGAATTCCCTTCCACTCGATTTCGCGATCAATGTGCAGACCGTTCTTTTCGGCGACGCGGCGCGAGGGCAGATTCTCAGGCCTTATGAGCGAGATGAGATGGTCCACTGCGAAATTCTCGAAGGCGTACGTCATGGATGCTCTGGCGGCTTCGGTCGCGTAACCGTTTCCCCATTGATCGCGGCGGATGTGATAGCCGATCTCGAGCTCGCGGCCTGCATCTGTCCGCTGCCAGGCAGGACCGCAATCGCCGATCATCTCGTTACTAGACTTCAGAACAACCGCGTGCAGACTCGTACCGTCCTCTTCATAGCGGTGCAGGTTCCGCTCGATCCAGTCGAGCGTGCCTTGTTTGTCGTATGGTGCGGGATAGAACCGCATAGTCTCGGCATCGCCAATGACAGCGTAAAGAGCTTCGAAGTCGGTAGGAGTCAAAGGGCGAAGGAGAAGACGTGGAGTTTCAAGAAACATAGTAATTAGCGATTAGTAGTGAGCCATCGGTATCTCGTCCTTGCAGGGCTGTAAAGAATCAATGGCGAGTGCTGAATACTGAATGCTACTTTCTAAGTACTAATTGCTAATTACTGAATCTGTTTCCACAACTCCGCTCGCGGATCATCCGGATTCAACTTCGCCAATTCGCGCAGAAGTTCCTTGGAGCGCTCGTCTTGAACATGGGCGACGACGAGTTTGATTTCGACGATCTCGTCTCCGCGTGTACCTTCCTTTGTGGCCGAGGGAACACCCTTTTCGCGAAGACGTAGCTTCTGTCCGGACTGAGTGCCCGGTGGAATCCTCAACAGCGCGCGCCCATCAATGGTGGGTACTTCCACCTTCGCGCCGAGCGCCGCTTCCGTGACTGTCACCGGAACGGTGAGATGTATGTCATCGCCTTCACGATGAAATACTGGACTATCGCCGGTGCGAATAATGATGTAGAGATCGCCAGCGGGCCCACCGTGAGTTCCGGCGTTCCCTTTTCCCGCCAGGCGGATGCGCTGCCCGTCGCGCGTGCCCGCCTTAATGCGCACTTCTAATGGCTCGGTTCGGTTGACTACTCCCTGTCCGCCGCAGACTCCGCATACGGTCCGTGCCTTACCGGTACCACCGCAACGGGGGCAAGAGACGTTGAACTTCATGCGTCCGCCGGTCTGCTGAATCGTCCCCTTGCCGCCGCACTCCGGGCACGCTCCGGGTGATTCCAGGTATCCATGCCCGTGGCAATTCGTACACGTATCCTGCCGCGTGATATTCAGGCGCATTACGGTGCCGCGAATCGCCTGCCAGAATCCCACGTGAACCTGATACTCCAGATCGCTTCCCGGCTCAGGACCTTCCGGTCCCCTGCCGACACCAGCGCCGCGGCCGCCACCAGTGAACATTCCCGAGAAGATGTCGCGGAAGCTGCCACGATGGCTTTGCTGTTGCTGCTGTGCTTCCGCGCCGCTAAACATGTCAGAGAAGTCGAAACCACTAAAATCAAATGGCACTTCTTGGCCACCGGCGCCGCGGGATCCGCCGCCTGGATATCCGCCGGGAGGAAATCCACCAACTCCACCGCCGCTCTGCGCTGCGCGTGCGTACGCTTCTGCCGCTGCCGGATCGATATTGTCCGAGTAGTATCCGAGCTGGTCGTAGATCTTGCGCTTTTTCGGATCGCTCAGGACATCGTTGGCTTCAGAGATCGTCTTGAAGCGCTCTTCCGCTGTCTTGTCTCCCGGATTCACATCGGGATGATATTTACGCGCCAGTTTGCGAAACGCCTTGCGAATATCTTCGGTCGAGGCGCTCTTCTTGATTCCGAGTGCCTCGTAGTAATCCTTCTTGGTTGCAGTTGCCATGTTTAGTCGATCGTCAGTAGTCGCTAGTCGTTGGCTCTAATCGTCGGAACCAGTCTCCATCGAAACAAAGTTACGCCACTGCGTCAATTTACTATTTCGTCTTCGTCGTCCAGCGGCTCCATCACCACACGAAACGGACGGTAATCCGCCGCATCTTCCACTACCGGAATCTCAAGCAATCCCGTAACTGAGGGAGCGATTACATGCCAATGTCCATCATCGGACTCAAAATTTACAAAATACGTCTGGCCGTTTACTTCTAATTGCACTTTCTTCTCCTGGAGAAAACTATCCCCTATGTATGGACCCATCGGCACAAATCAAGTTGTGCCTCAATACTAAGAAGCCACGGAGGTTGGAAACTGCGGACTGTTTGGCCCGCCGTTGATCCTCGTCCTCCGTGGCAAACTCTGGGTGGCCCATTCAAGCCTTCTTTTGGCTTGAGTGGGGCTGTTATTTCTTGTCTTCGACGTCGACGTACTCGGCGTCGATTACGCCTTCCTGTTTCGGCTGCGACGAGGACGCACCATCGGCTCCTGCCTGCGGACCAGGTCCAGCTTGCGGACCGGGCTGCCCCGTGCCTGCACCCTGCGTCGCTGTGGCCTTGTACATCTGCTCGGCCAGCTTGTGCGAGGCCGCAGTCAGCTTCTCGCGCGCGGTGTTCATCGCGTCTTTGTCGCTGCCTTCGAGCGCCTTCTTTGCGTCCGCCAAGGCGTTCTCTACATCCTGGCGTTCGCCGCCGGAGATCTTGTCGCCGTGCTCGCGGAACATCTTCTCGATTGAGTAGACCATTCCATCAAGCTGATTGCGCGCTTCGATCTCTTCCTTCTTCGCCTTATCTTCCGAGGAGTGCGCATCGGCTTCCTTCGCCATGCGATCCACTTCTTCCTTGCTCAGACCCGAAGACGACGTAATGGTGATCTTCTGATCCTTGCCGGTGGCGTTGTCCTTCGCGGTGACGTTCAGAATGCCGTTCGCATCGATGTCAAAGGTGACTTCGATCTGCGGCACGCCACGCGGAGCCGGTGGAAGTCCGGTCAGGTGGAATTTGCCGAGCGTGCGGTTCTGCCCCGCCATCGGACGCTCGCCCTGCAGCACGTGGACTTCGACCGACGTCTGGCTGTCCGCCGCTGTCGAGAACGTTTCCGTCTTGCGCGTCGGAATCGTCGTGTTGCGCGGGATCATCGGCGTTGCCACGCCGCCCAGGGTTTCAATCGCCAGCGTCAGCGGGGTTACGTCGAGCAGCAGCAGGTCTTTCACCTCGCCACCCAACACGCCGCCCTGAATCGCCGCACCGATTGCCACCACCTCGTCGGGATTCACGCCTTTGTGCGGCTCTTTGCCGAACAAGGTCTGCACCAGCTTCTGAATCGCCGGCATACGCGTTTGTCCGCCGACGAGAACAACTTCGTCGATCTTGTCCGGCGTTACGCCTGCATCCTGCATTGCTTGTTTGCAAGGCTGGATGGAGCGATCGATGATGTCGCGTACCATCTCTTCGAGCTTCGAGCGCGTAAGGCGCTTCACCAAGTGCTTCGGGCCGTTCGCATCCGCCGTAATGAACGGCAGATTGATTTCCGTCTCCATGGTTGTGGAGAGTTCGATCTTGGCGCGCTCGGCCGCGTCACGCAGACGCTGCAAAGCCATTTCATTGCCCTTGGCGCGCAGGTCGAGGCCCTCGTCTTTCTTAAACTCATCGATCAACCAGTCGACAATGCGCTGGTCGATGTTGTCGCCGCCCAGGTGCGTGTCGCCATTCGTCGACTTCACTTCGATAACGCCTTCGCCGACTTCCAGCACCGAAACATCGAAGGTGCCGCCGCCAAAGTCGTAGACCGCGATGGTCTCGTCCTTCTTCTTATCGAGACCGTAGGCTAGTGCCGCCGCCGTGGGCTCGTTGATGATGCGCTTCACCGTAAGACCGGCGATCTGCCCGGCGTCCTTGGTCGCCTGCCGCTGCGCGTCATTGAAATATGCCGGAACGGTGATCACGGCTTCCGTTACCGTCTCGCCCAGGTAGTCTTCCGCGGCCTTCTTCAGCTTCTGCAGAATCATTGCGGAGACCTGTGGCGGGGTGTATTCCTTCCCTTGCGCCACGATGGCCACGTGGTCGCCCGACTGCACTACCTTGTAGGGCACCATCTTCATTTCTTCGTTAACTTCGTCGAAGCGGCGACCCATAAACCGCTTGATCGAATAAACCGTGTTCTGCGGGTTGGTGATTGCCTGGCGTTTCGCCACCTGCCCCACCAAACGCTCGCCGTTTTGCGTAAACGCCACCACCGAAGGTGTGGTCCGTCCGCCTTCTTCATTGGGGATAACCTTCGGCTCCCCACCTTCCATCACGGCGACCACGGAGTTCGTGGTTCCGAGATCGATTCCTATAATTTTGGCCATCGGAGATTGCCTCCCACATACTCAGCCACAGCTAAGTTGTTGAAAATTTAGAGTATTCCGTTCTAAGCTGCCTTTATAGCAGGAACATCGTAGAACTTGAGTCAATTACTGTCAATGTTATAGATGACCTTCTTACCATAGGAGTTGCAGAGTTTTGAGAAGCCACGGACGCCCTGTTTCCGACGTCAAAAATCGAGCCCAACTCCCCATTCGCCCAGTTCCCACCTAGCCACTCGGGTGATGTGCGCCACCGGATTCCGCCCGAAACTGACCTTGCCAAAACAATGGCAGGAGGTTTCCTTGAGCAGCACATTAATAGATTTCTCAAACAGCTTGGCGGATGCCGTCGAGCGCGCAGGACAGAGCGTAGTCGCCATCGTTGAAGGTGGGCAGACGGGCGTGAGTGGAACGATCTGGCGCGAGGGGGTAGTCGTGACAGCGGCACATACCCTGCGTGGGCGCGACGAGGTCACTCTCGTTCTGCCCTCGGGCGAACGGACAACGGCCAAAGTCGCAGGACGCGATCCCGGAACCGACATCGCCGCCCTGAGGTTTTCAGCATCAACCGGCGGCAAGACTCAGCTCGCGCCGTTGCAGGATCTGAAAGTTGGACATGTGGTCCTCGCCATTGGCCGCCGTCCGAAATCCGGCGTGACTGCCAGCTACGGCATCGTCAGCGCTATTGGTGAAGGCTTCCGCACCTGGAGCGGCGGGCACATCGACGTCGGGCTGCGCCTCGACCTATCTCCTTATCGCGGCTTCTCCGGGGGCGCGCTCATCGATAGCCAGGGCCGCGTAATCGGAATCAATACCTCGGGTCCGCACCGCGGCGTTCTGACCATCCCCAACACGACGGTGGACCGCGTCGTGACCCAACTTTTGGAGAAGGGACACATCGCGCGCGGCTACATCGGAGTCGGCGTGCAACCCGTGGAGATCAACGAAGCTCTGCGCCGTTCCGCCGCACTCGAGCAGGAAGCGGGACTTTTGTTGCTGATGGTCTCGCCGGAGGGTCCAGCCGAAAAAGCAGGTCTTCTCGTCGGCGACATTCTGCTCACAGTGAATGGCACCGCCGTTTCAGACCCGCGTGAACTGCAAGCCGCGCTCGATTCCGAAAGCGTCGGCAAACAACTGAAAGTCACCATTCTTCGCGGCGGGAAACCAAGCGAAGCAACGCTCACCATCGCTGAGCGCGGGAGGTAGGGATGGCAGCCACGGTGAATCGAATTCCGGCAATCGGCATCAGTGTGGTTGGTTGTGTGGCGCGGACATTCTTGTCCGCGCAGTGGTTCGCATCAACGATGAAATAGACCTGAACGACTGAGAGACTGATGACTGTCGTTGTGAACCCAACTCGAGTCCTCGTGATCGCCGCTTCCGCCATGATCCGCGCCGGACTGGAAGCACTCGTTCGCGAGGACTCGCGCTTTCAATTAGCATCGGCATCACGGAACGGCGCGAGCAGCTCACCCGCTGACGTCGTGCTTGCGGAATCTGATCTCGAATCCGTGGCGCATGTGATCACCACTGCTGCGGGAGCGCCAATCGTCCTGATCACCGACGAAGTCAGCCGTGCCGATCTCAGGCGACTGCTGCAATCTGGGGTGCGCGCAGTGTTGGGCCGCGACTCTGCCCAACACGAGATTCTCGCTGCGGTCGAAGCCGTCTCTGCCGGGCTCACTGCGCTCGCTTCCGAGCAAATGGACCTACTACTTCCCTCGACTGCTGATAACGACGAATCCGAACCCTGGTTGCACGAAGCGCTCACCGCGAGGGAATCGGAGGTGCTCACGATGCTCGCGGAAGGCGCTAGCAACAAAGAAATCGCCGCTCGCCTCAACATCTCGGAGCACACAGTGAAATTCCACGTCAGCTCCGTCCTCGCAAAACTTGGCGCCACCACGCGTACCGAGGCTGTTTCCCGCGGTGTGCGCCAGGGACTCATCGTCATCTGAGACACGCAGTTGCATCAAGAACTCACAAATAGCTGAGCCACCACTGGCGATGCGTTCGTTTGTACTCACCATACCAGCCGCATGGGAAATACATCGCTACGTTCAGCACTATCCAGATCAGATAGATAAACGGCAGGTGATGCCCGTATCCGGGCTCGGGAGGACTGACGAAATAGCTGCCATCAAGAAGCCTCTTGGTAGGCTGATGAAACGCGAGTGCGACGACGATTGCGATCAGATGCGCCGCGTAGATGTGGACCACATAGTAGAAGAGTGGAACCCGCCCGAAAATAATCAGGACGCGGGCAATGCGATTGCGAGCGGCAATAACTCCGTCAAATGCTGCCAGCGCCAGAATGCCCGGACCCAATGTCATCAGCAGGAATTGCAAGGATGGCGGATACTTTTCAACGTTAAGAAAAGCCACCAGGCTCATCGCCGCCGAGTGCTGCGCGACAAACGGACCGCCGCCCGGGAATGGCGTATTGACCGGGTTGCCATAGAGATTCGTCGCGCGCAGCAGGACAAAAATCAAGATCGCCGCAGACCCAATCGCCAACATCAATTTCCTGCGCCGCTCTGCGGGGAGTTGGAGCAGCGCACCGAACGCAAAGCCAGCTGCCATCACTCCTACCCAGGGAATAAGCACATACAACACAATCAGAATCCCGCGCTGCGGAACAATCGGGATGAAACCGGGCGCGTGCAGGAAGCGCCATAAGGCACCAAAGTTCCCGAGCGCCTCTGGCTTTATCGGGTCGAGCAGGTTGTGCAGGAAAATCATCCCTACACCGAAGACTGCAACCCATCGCACGGGCAAGCGCACAACGGCTGCCATTACCACCATCGAAAGCCCGAGCGTCCAGATCACACTGGCCACTGCGAACGGCCGGAAAGCCCACGCGAAATCAATGACTGTAAATTCCAGAACCATCAACCAGAGCCCGCGCGTCCACAAAAAGCGACTAAGCCTGGGCCCATCGAGTCCTCGCTTCTGCGCGAGGTAGGCGCCGGTTCCCGCCAGGAAGAAAAACAGGGGTGCGCAGAAATGTGTGATCCATCGCGTAAAGAACAGGCCGGGCCAGGTCAGGCTCAGGATTTCTGGCGGAAACGCGAGGTACGTCAGGTACTCGCGCAGGTGATCAAGCGACATTATCACGATGATGATGCCGCGCAGCAGATCGACCGAGTCTAACCGCGGCGCACTGACCGATCGCTGCGTGCCGGATCCAGTTGAGGCTGGTGTACTGAGCGTGGACATAGGAGTTTAGAACCCTGGTCGCCAACAGCGTTTTCTAATTGGACGTCACCGCGTTTTCGGCGACACCCCACTTGGGCCGGGATTTTACATCAGCTCAGCTGAGTTTTGGCACTGGCGGGAACGTGCTTAGTCGAAGCGCTCGAACAGGATCGACTTGCGGTCCCAGCCAATGCCCTTAAGCATGTCGCGATTGGCTTGGACCATGTCGCGCAGACCGCAAATGTAGGCATCCATGTCGGTGCGACTGCCTACGATCTTGGCAACGTGCTCCTGGACGTAGCCGCGGCCGCCGGTCCATCCTTCATTGTCGCGGCTGAGCGTGGAAACATAGTGGAAGTTGGGATGCTTGCGCTCCATCTCGAGAAACTGGTCGTTGTAGTAGAGGTCTTCGGCGTAACGCGTACCGAAGACGAGCCAGAACTCGCGGCCTTCATGTCGAGTAGGCTCGGCGAAGAGCCAGTCGAGCATGCCGCGCATGGGAGCAATGCCCGTGCCGGTGGCGATGAATACCGCATCGCGCACCGGATTCTTAAGAACGAAGTATCCGTGGGGGCCGTGGAAATCGACGGAGGCACCGGCTTCCAGGTCGCAGAGATAGTTAGAAAAGAAGCCATTGGGAACGCGGTTGAGGCAGATGTCGAAGGTGCGTTGATCGCGCGGCGCCGAGGCGATGGAATAGGCGCGCGTTATCTCGCGTCCATCATGCAAGGCCTTCATGGAGACAAATTGGCCGGCGATGAAGTCGAAAGGCGCAGGTTCCACTTCAAATAGAAGGTGCTTGGTCTGAGATGAGAGCGATACCGACTCCAGCAATCGTGCCTTCAACGTTGGATGTTGGGACATTCCCTAGTTCGCGGTCCTTTCGAGTCCTACCTACCCCACCGGATACTAACATTATAGAAAATGGCATCCGCCGACTCCCACCCACGCCCCAAAGACAGGGTCGAGGGTGGGGCACCCGATTTCGAGCGCGATTCACGAAATGCTGGGGACCCCTCCCCCCTTGCTTGGTTAACCTGATGAGATTCAGGTACTTGGCGTGAAGGTTCTGCCAGTTGCGGCATAACAAAGGACTTAGCAATCAAAATCTTCAAAACAAAGAAGTTGTCAGTTGCTGGTTGTCAGCTGTCAGGAACGTGCCTGACTTGAATCATCTTCTTACTTCAAGCATAGCAATCTTGAGGGGACCTACTAGACACTTCGCGACACGATATTTTCGCGGTGTGCTGAAACGGGAGCGGCCTTTGAGTGCAGTGAGTTAGGGATTGTTTTGGCAGCCGAACAGAACGGAGTGTTGAGGTTTTGGGGAATTGACAAGATCCGTTTCACGTTTCGAGGTTCACGTTTCACGAAGGAACGGCCCCACTCAAGCCAAAAGAGGCCTTGAATGGGCCACCAATCCGCCGGAACACGCGGTATCGACGTGTTATTCCACCGTCACTGATTTTGCCAGGTTGCGTGGTTGGTCGACGTCGCATCCGCGGCGCACCGCGATGTGATATGCGAGCAACTGCAGCGGCACGATCTCCAGGATTGGCGAGAGCAGTTCCGGCGCTGCCGGCACAAACAGCGTGTGATCGGCCGCTTCGTGAATCTCGTCGTCGCCTTCGGTGGCAATGGCGATGACGCGGCCCGAACGCGCTTTCACTTCTTTGAGGTTGGAAAGTGTCTTTTCGTATCGGGTCACCGAGCCTGGGTCATTGACATCACGGGTGGCGATGATGACGACAGGTAGATCTTCGTCGATCAGAGCATTCGGTCCATGCTTCATCTCACCTGCGGGATAGCCCTCGGCGTGGATGTAGGAAATTTCCTTCATCTTGAGCGCGCCTTCGAGAGCAATTGGATAGTGAATGCCGCGACCGAGGAAGAGGAAGTCGGTGACGCGCTGGTATTCCTTCGCCAAGGTCTCGGTCTCTTCTTCGCGAGCGAGCAACGTCTCGAGTTTCGCGGGCATGCGGCTGAGCTCGCTGATGTATGTCTTGGCTTGCTCAGGGGTGATCGCGCCGCGAATCTCGGCAAGAAACAGCGAGAAGACAAACATCGCCGTAAGTTGAGCGGTGAATGCCTTGGTGGAAGCAACGCCAATTTCAGGTCCGGCGTGCGTGTAGACTGTGCCGTTCGATTCGCGCGTGACCATCGATCCGACCACGTTGCAGATGCCGATGGTTTTCGAACCCTTGGCCTTCGCCTCGCGCAGGGCAGCGATGGTGTCGGCCGTTTCACCTGACTGCGTAATCAGCATCGTAAGCGCGTCTGAGCTTACGAGCGGATCGCGATAGCGGAACTCGCTGGCGTAGTCCACTTCCACCGGAATGCGTGCCAGGCGCTCGAGCATGAACTTGCCAGCCAGTCCGGCGTGCCAACTGGTACCGCAAGCGGCGATGTTCACCTTTTTTAGCGCCTTGAATTCCGCTTCCGAGATGTCCATGTCGTCGAGGAAGATCTTGCCGGAATCCAGTGAAACGCGGCCGATGGTGGTGTCGCGGACGGCGCGTGGCTGCTCGAAGATTTCCTTGAGCATGAAGTGCTTGAAGCCGCCCTTTTCCGCCATGATCGGGTCCCAGGTAATGTGCTGCACCTGGCGCTGAACCGGGCCACCTTCGAAGTCGGTGAGTTTCACGCCCTCTGCGGTGATGACGGCGAGATCGCCATCGCCCAGGAAGAACAGGTCGCGCGTGTGATAGAGAATCGCGGGAATATCGGAGGCTACGAAGAATTCGTCTTTGCCCAGGCCGATGACGGCGGGCGGGCCATTGCGCGCGGCGACAATCTTGTTGGGCTCATCGGCGGAGATGACGGCGATGGCGAAGACGCCATTGATCAGCTTTACCGTCTTGCGAACGGCGTCTTCCAGGGAGATGGCATGACCGTTGTCTTTACCCGTGGCCAGAAACTTCTCAACCAGGTGGGCAAGGATTTCGGTGTCGGTTTCGGTCACGAATTTGTGACCTTCTTCGCGAAGCTGCTTTTTCAGTGAAAGATAATTCTCGATGATGCCGTTGTGGACGACGACGATCTTTCCGGTACAGTCGCGATGGGGATGGGCGTTCTCTTCCGTGGGACGCCCGTGGGTGGCCCAGCGAGTGTGGCCGATGCCGTAAGTCCCTTCGAGCGGCTTCAGGCGGATGACTTCCTCAAGGTTGCGCAGCTTGCCTTCGGCGCGGCGCACTTGCAGTCCTTCGCCATTCCCGGCGACGGCGATCCCCGCGGAATCGTAGCCGCGGTACTCGAGACGCCGTAGGCCATCGATAATCACCGGGACAACTTGCTTCTTGCCGACGTATCCAACTATTCCACACATCGATGTTTATCCTCCGCCGCTGCAGTCAAACAAACAAGGTGGTTCGCCCGTTCTGCATAGCAGCCCGCTTTCCAGATCCTTCCGACAGAAACACAATCTTGCTGGCTCTTACTCAGGGGAGGAGCTTGTTTGAAACCATTATGAATGCAATATGTAATGATTCACGCCGACTAACTCGCGACTCGGCCCACGACTGCCTGTTTACTCAAACGAATAATGAAATTCTTCGATCACAGGATTGGTCAGAACTTCGCGGGCAATGCGTTCCACCTGCGCCTTTGCCTCGGATTGTTCCAGTCCGTTTTCGAGCTGAATTTCGAAATACTTTCCCTGGCGGACATCGGAAACGGTTTTGTAACCCATTTTCTTCAGCGCGCCCTGGATGGTCTTTCCCTGTGGATCAAGCACGCTCTTCTTGAGCGACACGTATACGTAGGCCTTCATTTTAAGAAGATTATACCTGCGCAACCGGCAGACGGGAGTAGAAGAAACGGCTTACTGGCGTAACCTGCCCAGTTACGGAAGTGATTTTTTGAATATGCCGGATAAGTCCGGGTTATGCGCATTGAGCCGAAAGTAGAAAGAACCGATACCTCATTCATTCCAGCCGATAGCAGCTCTAGGGTACTTACATCCTAAAGGTAAGAAGCTCCGCTTATTTTCAACTCAGCCAACATTCTCCAAACTAGTGGGTTCCCTAACAATCATAATAGTCAGTAGGAGCGCGCACTTTGAAGCTGTATCTGGCCACGCTGTCTCTAGTCGTCTGTCTCGGAGTTGCCCATGGACAAAGTCCTTCCGGCGGCTCCTACTCCAACGGTCCGATGCGAATTTACTCGCAAATCGAGACGATGCACCCCGCACCGCAGGCCCCGAACAATTACCCTCTCGGCAATGACTTGGTGATGCGAACCTGGGGGAGCGCAGACATCCATATTGCGACAAACCCGGTTGTGATCAGTTCGAACTCGGCAGCAGGAGCCGGACCGGCAACGATCTCGGTTTCGTCAACCGCACAACTCTGCCCCGGAGACGCTGGTTGCGCCCTTGTGATCGATCCCGATACTCCACAGCAGGAAGCAATTCCACCGGACAAGTGGTGTATTGATAGTCCTACGCAGATTACGGCAACATTCGCCTTGTCGCACGCCCCGGGATTCGTAATCGAACAGATCGGAGCGGTGGGCTTCGACACGCGTGCCGTTTCGCTGAACGGGGGTGACATCAGTGGTCATCCAGTGAGATTCACTGACCGGAACAATAATCCTGTAATCACGATGACGAACGACACCGGCGGCACGTGGCCGAGTTCGGCGATTCAGTTCCAGGGTCTGATCACCGGGAACAACGGCAGAACCAAAGACCTGCTGGTGCGCTACAACACGCCACAATCGTACTTGCGCTTCCTGAACAGCCAGAACACGCACCAGTTAATGACAATGGACAATGCCGGTGTCACGAACTTTTATGGAAGTGATATGTATGTGCACGGAACGCTGCATGTGTCGTCGGTGGTCGCTGACAAAGTATCCGCATCCACGCTTAACGGCCAGGAGCAAGTGGTTGAATCACCAGATCAGCTGACGGTTCTCAGCGGAGTTGCGATCCTGAACGAGGGTGGACAAGCGATCATTGCTCTGTCCGCTTCTTTCGAAGCATCCAGCCAGGATTTTCGCTATCAGCTGACCACAATCGGCAGCTTCGCACCTGTGTATATCGCGCAGGAACTTCAGAACAACACGTTCCGGATTGGCGGCGGCAGACCGGGAATGCGCGTCTCGTGGCAGATTACCGGAGTACGCAAGAATTAGCTGACGGAGCGTTCGCTTCGGCTACAGCTTGAACAGCTCCCTCAGCCGCTTGGTCTGGGCGCGACTCACCGGAATTTCGGTCTGCTTCTTGTCGTCCATGCGAAGCATGTAGGAGCTCTTGAACCACGGCACGACTTCGCGGATCCGATTGATGTTCACAAGGTAGGAACGGTGAGCGCGCCAGAAGAGCTTGTTGTCGAGCTGCGCCAGCAGTTCTTCCAAAGTGCGACAGTTGGACTGGCCTTCAATCTGCGAAGTACTGACGGTAATGACGCCGTCCTCGATGGACGCGTGACAAATTTCTTTCTGATCGACGAGAAAGAGCCTTCCGACGGACTTGATCAGGATTTTCTGCGGCTGGCTCTGCTGCTGTTCCTTGTGCTCCAGCATGCGAACCAGCATATCGAGCTTGTCGCCTGATCCCGAGGTGGATTCGAGCTTCTTGCGCGCCCGCTGGATCGATTCGGCCACGCGCTTCTTGTCGAAAGGTTTCAGCAGATAGTCGACGGCATTTACTTCGAATGCCTTTACCGCGTACTGATCGAAAGCGGTGGAGAAGACCACCTGGGGCATGCGGACTTTCTTATCCAGCAGCTTCTTGATGACGCCGAAGCCGTCAAGCCCGGGCATCTGGACGTCGAGAAAGACGAGGTCAGGGTTATGTTCCTTGATGAGATTCACGGCCTCAACGCCGTTTCTCCCTTGCGCAACCACATCGACTTCACCTACCGACTTCAGCAGGAAAGCCAGTTCGTCGCGCGCCAGCTGCTCGTCATCCACAATCACTGCCGATAAAGACATGATTACCCCACAAGGAGATGCAGACGGCCCGTAAGAGGCACATTCCTTCCGAAGTATAGCGATGGCGTTTTTGGGAGGTCAAACGGGCAAAAGAAAGCCCCACCGCAGGTGACAGCTTACCGCAGGTGGGGTTGAAAGCGTTCGGGCAGTCCCGGTTAGCCTTTCTTCATCATCCAAGTCCAGGCCGGGGTGCCGTCTTTGTCGCGGATTACGAGCGTATTGTCGCCCTTTACGATTTCGCGGGCGAGGATCACGTCGGCTCCGTCCATCTTCGCTTTCGAACCGGTAATCTCGAGCCTGTCACCTTTCGCGAAGTCAAAATCCATGGCTTTGAGGAACTCGGCCGGGCACAGACAGATCTCGTAAAGCTGATCGCCCACTTTCACAATCAGGTGGGTACTGTCGCCCGACTCGGTGTGATGGGCCTTAAGCTCCTGAACTTCGCCCTTGATCGTGACCTCGGCCGTGGGGTCGTATTTGGGATACCCCTTCTGGGCCAGAGCGACGGTAGAAATCAGCAGCATCATCAGCAGGCCGCAGAGCACGCGGAAAGTATTTTTGGTTAGCATAAAAGCTCCCCTCTCGCGCGGACGAGCCGCGCTCATCCTCGGCCCGTTCCGACCATTCGCGGAGAGGCTAGGATGAACTCTTCATGCTTAACGGTAGCCCTGTGCTGTTGCGGAAGAAGTGAACATGGTCACAATGCCCTGTGATGTATGCATCGGAACGAAACCTGTGCCGAAAGCGGACTTCCAGACGTGACCGATGGACGAAAGGAAGATCGATGCGAAATCTTCGCGGTGCGCTTCCACTCGGGCTACAATGAACTCAAGCATGTAAGGCCACGACGCCTGACTGCGGGGTCAACGCTCGCTCTCGTCCATCCAGACATTAGCCAACCTGATTTACTACGCGAGGGTCAACATGCTGTCACAGTGTGCAAATCCGGGTTGCACCAATCGCTTCCGATTCATGCACGATGGAAGAGTTTTTGTTCTGGACTGCGGTGTGGGGGCGGCATCCGAAAAATCGGATAAAGGATGGAGCGCCTCGGGTCGTCGCGTCGAGACCTTCTGGCTATGCGCCGAATGCGCGCGCAGCTGGACGGTAAAGTTCGATGGAAGGCGTGTTGTCACATTGCCAGTGTCCGGTTCGTCCAACAGCTCGGGCCACATGTCACAGAAAGTGGCATGAAAAACGGTTGCAATAGGCAGGTAACGAGATTTCCCGAAAGATATTGAAATTGAAATTCAATATTGATAATTCTGCAGATCGTTCGATGAAGCGCCCTTTCGAATCCCTGACCGCCCAGGAAGCACTCCACGTCGCCATCTTCGTCGAAGAGCGGAATGCGCAGATATATCAACAGTTCTCGGAGTTATTCGCGGAATTTCGCGATCCCGACTCGCTGCAGATCGCCCAGGTATTTTGGGATATGGGCGAAGAGGAGCGCCGCCACGGAACGATGCTGCAGGAACGCTATTTCGATCGTTATGGGACGCAGAGCTGCGCGGTAACGGAAGAAGATATTCGCGAGATGATCGAAGTCCCAAAGATTGATAACGGAGAACTCTTTGCCATTACGCGGGCGCGCATCTCGGCTCGGCCCGCCGACAAAGCCTTGCAAATTGCCTTGGACGCGGAACTGGCGGCACAGCGCTTTTACCGGCGCGTGAGGGAACAAACAGCGGATCCTGACTTGAAGAAACTCTATTCGGAACTCGCTGACTTCGAAGACAATCACACCGAATTTCTGCAGAGGAAGTTAGCCGAAGCTCCCGCGCCGCCATCATCTTCCGACCAGTCCTAGCGACTCAACAATCGGTCGCGTTCTATCCCGCAGTGGTCTTACCTCCCAGCAGAGTCAGCACTTCTCCTGTGACATAGCTGGAATCGCCTTCTGAGGCGAAAAAGACATAGGCAGGGGCAACTTCCTCGGGCTGTCCGGCGCGCTTCATGGGAGTGCTGGCTCCATGTTGCGCGGTTTTCTCAGGTTCATAATCGGAAGCAACGAGTGGAGTCCAAATCGGCCCGGGCGCGACGCAATTGACGCGAATCTGTCGAGAGACAAGATTCTGCGCCAGCGATTTCGTGAACGCGTGGATCGCACCCTTGGTCGCGGAGTAATCCAACAATTCTTTGTGGCCATCGAGTCCGGTGATCGAGCCAGTGTTGACAATTGCGCTGCCCGGCTTCAAATGCGGAATTGCCGCCTTCGCCATGTGGAAGTAGCCATAGATATTGGTGCGGAAGGTGTGGTCCCACTGCTCTTCGCTGATCTCTTCAATGCCTTCCTGGCTGTTCTGAAAGGCAGCATTGTTCACGAGGATATTGAGTTGTCCGTACTCATCGATCGTGTCCTCGACCGCGCGCTGGCAGAATTCAGGATCGGTAACATCGCCGGGAATGAGAAGGCACTCCCGGCCGTGTTCCTGGACCGCTTCGCGAGTTTGTTCCGCGTCGCTCTGTTCCTCAGGTAAGTAAATGATGGCGACATCCGCTTTTTCGCGCGCGTAAAGAACCGCCACTGCGCGCCCGATGCCGGAGTCGCCGCCGGTGATCAGCGCGACTTTCCCTTCCAACTTGCCAGCAGGTCTATAGCGAGAGCCTTCGTACTGGGGCTGCGGGTGCATCTGGCTCTGCAATCCGGGCTTCTGCAACTTGGCTTTCATATAGGGCGGACGCGGCTCCTGCGCAGGACCCTTCGTCGTTGCGCGCGATGGAAATTCGTGGATTTGCGCCCGTTTCTTCGCGCCATTATTTTCGCCGGAGCCTCCACCCTTGGAGGACGCCTTCGCTGAATTCTTACGTGGCATGATGCAGTCCTGAACCTAGGATTTGATCTCTGAAGTTCGGATGCCGTCATCAGTTTCTGTGCGGTCTGGCCATAGACTCCTCCTCACCGAGCATCAGCTCAGACCGCTCGTTTCAGCGCAGAACTTAGCAGCGATTTCAGCGTCTTGGGATTCTGCGGATGCACCAATGCGGATCTCACAAGTCGCATTCATGACTTCGTGACATGGAATCGTCCGCAGTCTCTCTCAGGTTGTGCGACCGGAGTATGCAACCTGTCCTCCCGCTGGCCATCTCCAACCTTCAAGAAACCTCGGAGGAACTGATGCGCAGAAGCAGAAAAGCGAGGAGAGCTTTCCGTTTGGGCCTGGCGGCCGGCATTGGAGTTGGCGCGGTGGTGTGGCTGATTCCGGAGCTGATTGGACGCGCGCGTTGCAGCCACATCGTTCGCTTACAGAAAAGCATTCAGATCGGCGCACCGGTGAAGGAAGTTTTTGATAGTTGGTTGAACGTGCAGAACTTGCCGCGAGTATCCAACGACGTGCGTGAGGTTCAACACCGGGGCGCTATGACGCACTGGAGAGTCGGCATGGGACCAGCGACTCTGGAATGGGATGCCCGAATCGAGCAGCTGATCCCAAATGAGGCGATAGGGTGGAAATCAGTGAATGGGCCGAAGCATACCGGGCGAATTACATTTGCTCCGATAGGAAACGACACGCTTGTGCAGTTAACGATGAACTATGCTCCGCCATTGCGCCTGTTTCTGCCATTCGTGGCGCCTATGACTGGACGCATTGAGGGAGTGATCGAGCGCGTGCTGCGCGACTTCAAGGCCTCAGCCGAAGGTCGCGGCTCGGCGCGGCAACGCATGCCCTCACAGAAGGTGGGACCCGGGACTTCGATGTCCCAAAGCAATATCGCACGCGCGACCGGAACAAACGATGCCACGTAGGAGAAAGTAGATCGCTTCGGGAACCGCGTGAATCCGGCGGAATACACGCGACCACCGGAGGCGAAATACTAGTTACGGCGTCGTCATATCGTGCGGAAAGGATTTGAACGTCACTTCGGTTGATTTAGCGGACGTCTTCTTGTTGCTGTCTTCGGTGTACTGAGTCAGGGTGCCGCGGATCATGGCATATCCTTCGGCGCCTGGCTGCTTGGTCTTATCTGTTGAAACCTTGCCTTTGAACTCGAACCAGACGCCGTGCACGGAATTCGTCGTGAAGCTGAGCTTTTCGCCTGTGTACTCGCCTTTCGAGAAGCTGTGATCGAGAAATGCGCCGCGATCACTATCGAGATCTCCGAAACGCGAAATAAAACCGGTGAGTCGGTTCGCTTCCTCGAAGTCAACTTCGACGAATTCGCCCTCGCGAAGAAAGCTGTACATACCGGAGAGAGGGTCGGGATGATAGGCCGAGTCGCCGGTCGTCTTCGGCGGCGCCTGGGCAATTAGCATCGACGCGATCAGGAGGAAAGAGAGCAAGCAGAGCAGACGGCGCATAGGGATTCCAGCCCACATTAAAACATGGATTCTGCCGGTCGCACTTAATTGCTTGAACTGGAAGATTCATCTGCAGGAGGCGGAAACTTGAAAACGTGAACCCCAGGCTGCACTTCGGGGACACTGCCATCATTCACCGTAACCTGCTGAGGCTTTCCCTGCACGGCAACGCGTATTGTTTCTTTCTGCTTGGGACCGACTTGCAGGCGCGCCGAGCTTTCCCCGTTTTCTCCGCGCACGATCACCGGCACATTTGCCGTCGCGGTGCCCTGATTCGCGACCGTAACGGCGACGATGAAAGATCCATTCAATGTTTCGCGAGGCGTAGCCGCTTCAATGCTCAGATCCGGAAGGCCGCGATCGCGATACACCCAATCGTCGAAGAACCATTCCAGGTTCTGCTTTGTCTGCGCCTGAAGCAAGCGTTGCATGTACGACTGCTCTTTATCCTTCTCGGGACGATAGCTCTGGATCGCGGCCTGCAGTGCGTGGTCGCCCAGCAAGTCGCGCAACATCCACCAGACGTACATACCTTTGTTGCGATAGATATTGTCGTCGACGGTGTTGGCCAGAGCGGTGGCAGCCGCGTTTGTGCCGTGCTCATCGCTCGGCTCGATCAGGAGTGCGGGAAGCCGGGCCTGCAGGTAAGCGATCGCTGCTTTCCTCCCGTCCTGCCTTTCGCGTTGTAGCGCTTGCGCGAAATGCGCCAGACCTTCATCGATCCACGGCCGCGGCGATGTGAACGACGCGTGCACCCAGCTGTGTGCCATGGTCAGTTCGGTCACACGGGGATCCATTTTAAAGGGTGCGATAAGTGTGGTCCCGCTCTCGAACGGATTGCCGTTCGGCACAGGGAGATCAATGATCTGTAGCGTGGACTGCGGTTCACCGAACCACTCGGTGATTAGCGGACGAACTTTCTCTGCCGCCAATGCGAAGTCTTCGGCGTCGCTCTTGGTGTCGCCCAGGTAATAAAGATTCATTTGCGGACGCTGGAGGACCTGAAACTCGCCGAGTGCGAGCATCGGGATGGTATTGCTGAGCGTCGCAAAATGGAAGTTGGAGCAACCAGTGTTCGCGTCTTGCTGCTCGCTGTTGGCGCCAATGCCTTCGAACTGCCCATTGCTCAGTACGGTCAGCCGATGGTCTTCAGGGCCGATCCAGCAGGCCTTGAGGTGCATTTCCGAGTGCTGTTCACGTGCCTGCCACGTACCAACTGCAGAGGAGAGTTCTCCCGCGGACAAGTTCACTGCCGGCATTGCCACCGGGTACCAGAGCACGTAGCCAACACCGCGCAGCGCGGTGAAAGGCTGGCCGATCTGATCCCACTCGCTGGCGTCAGCGGCCGATTGCGGTGTCTCCAGCCGCTTCAAACGATCGGTGCTCACTTCAATGTTGCCGCTGTATCCGACTTCGAGCTCGATGGTCTGCTTCGGAGCAATCGCGGCGGGAAGCTTGACTTTCGCTTCATTCGCAGCGCCCGTGTGATCGATGTCCGTCGTATACGGCTGCGCAATGTATTCCAACTGCTCGCCGTTGAGCTCGATCATTCGCCAATCAAGCGTCGACGAGATCTGCAGCGCAAGGTTCTTCTGCGGCTCCGTCGAATCATTGCGCAGGGTGATCTTGCCGCGAGCCGCAATCTGATGGCTCTCCGGATCAAGCCGGACCTCGAGATCGTACTTGGTAAAAGTGAAGGCGTTACGGTCGAGAGCGAAACCCGCGGTTGCACCGCCGAGAACACAGAGGACACAGAGGAATCGGAAAATAGCGAGCGAGAAGGTCGAGAACAACTTAGATAAATCCATGAATGAAAAACAGGGTGAAACTAATCTTTCCTTTTATCGGGCTTTTTATTCGGCTGAGCGCGACGCTGGCGCGCAACTTCGTACATCACAACCGCGGCGGCGACGGATACGTTCAGCGAGGGCACCTGGCCGAGCATTGGAATGGAAACCAGGAAGTCGCATTTCTTGCGAACCTGCTCGTGCAGACCTTTCCCTTCGGCGCCGAGCACGAGCGCGCAGGACATCCGGTAGTCGACTTTGTCGTAAGCTTGCGATCCGCGCTCATCCAGGCCAACCGTCCAGATATTCTTTTCCTTCAGCTCTTCGAGCGTGCGACCCACATTGGTGACGCGCGCAATCGGCAGATGCTCGCTGGCTCCAGCCGAGGCTTTCGTCACGGTCCCAGTCACACCCACGGCACGGCGTTCGGGGATGATGACCCCGTCGGCGCCCGCGCCATCGGCTGTACGTATGATCGCGCCGAGATTGTGCGGATCTTCCACGCCATCGAGCAGCAGAACGAACGGCCATTCGCCACGCTGGTTGGCGAGGACTTCTTCCACGTCTGCGTATTGTTTGGCCGATGCGACGGCGATCACACCCTGGTGCGCCGAACCCGGCGCGAGGCGATTGAGTTGCTCGCGCGGAAGCTGGCGGACGGGAACGCCCAGTTCGCGACACGAGGTCACGATCTTATGCACGCGTAAGTCATGGCGCTCGGGCGAAACGGCGATGTAGTCGAACGAGCGCCCGCGGGCCTTCAAGGCCTCGGTCACCGCGTTGATTCCGAAGATCACGCTCACTCACTAAGTGTACGCGAACCGCTGAAAATGCGCCTTCTGCTAGACTGAATTCAACCAACTGTCCTCTCGAGGTGAGCGTGCGGGACGTCTTTATCCTCTCTGCGGTTCGAACCCCAATCGGCAAATTTGGCGGATCCCTGGCGTCGCTCACGGCAGCCGATATGGGCGTTGTGGCCGCCAAGTCAGCGATGGAACGCGCCGGAGTGCAGCCGGATCAGGTAGAAGAAACAATCTTCGGCAACGCTCGCCAGGCTGGAGGAGGACCGAATCCTGCCCGGCAGATTTCGATCCGCGGCGGCGTCCCAGAATCGGTTCCGGCGTTCACCGTGAACATGGCTTGCGCCTCCGGCATGAAAAGCGTGGCTCTGGCAGCGCGTGAAATTGCCGATGGGAATCTCGATTGTGTGCTCGCCGGCGGAACCGAATCGATGTCGCGGCTTCCTTATTATCTGGAAGCGCGCTGGGGATTCCGGCTGGGTAATCAGGAACTGGTCGACGGCATGTACCGCGACGGATTCTTCTGCCCGCTGGCAAAGATGGTGATGGGTGAGACTGCCGAAATCCTTGCCGAGCAGTACAAGATCTCGCGCGAGGAGCAAGACGAATTCGCGCTCTGCTCGCAGGAGCGGACTGAGCAGGCGCTGAGGACAAATCGGTTCGAGAGCGAAATTGCGCCGGTCACGATAGAAAGCAAAAAAGGTTCGCAGCTGTTCGCGGTCGACGAGCACCCGTTCCTCGGCGCGACTCTTGAGAAAATGGCAAAACTCGCGCCCGTGTTCTCGAAGAGCGGCACGATCACTGCCGGCAATTCTTCCGGAATTACGGATGGCGCAGCCGCAATGGTTCTTGCCAGCGAGGAGTTCGTTTCCAGAAACAACCTGACGCCACTAGCTCGCATTGTGGGAACAACTTCAGCAGGCGTCGACCCGCGAACGATGGGAATCGGCCCTGTACCAGCGATGCGTAAACTTGAAAAGCTCACCGGGTTGAAGCTGGCTGATTTCGACCTCGTCGAACTGAACGAAGCGTTCGCGGCACAGGTGCTTGCCTGCGATCGCGAACTCCATTTCGATCGCGACCGGTTGAATGTGAATGGCGGAGCGATCGCCCTGGGCCATCCCATTGGATGTACCGGAACGCGCATCACCGTGACCCTTCTGCATGAGATGATGCGGCGGCATTCGAGACTCGGAGTCGCGACACTTTGCGTCAGCGGCGGGATGGGGATGGCACTGGCCGTGGAGAACCTGGCTGGCTAGTGTGCCCTAAAAAGAAAATCGCCACCCGGTTAGGTGGCGAGTTCCTTATTTGACCATCTTCCGTTCTTTTGGCGGCTGGTCAACCTACCACGTTTTCCGGTCCTGTTTGACCGGTTTGCCTGGCAGGCGGAGGCTGGATTTTCCAGAGGAGCGTTTTCAGCTCAAATCCAAAATCACCTGCGGCATTGTGAGTCGCAACGACGGCGTTTACCGTCTCGCACTCGCGTGCGTATGTTGCCTATGACTTATGCACGCCGTGAGCCAAAGCTCCCGCTTCCCCTAAAACTCAATTCCACGGATTTTCAGTGATTTAACTCGCGTCCCGAATTGGGTTTCGCGATAAGTGTGCAAGTTCGTGCACATTCTGGGAGTGTCCAGTCCCGGAAATAGGTCTATGCGCGGCGGAAGGCGTATTGCGCGGCGACGTGGCCAACCCGAGCCAGACGCACAAGCCTATAAAGAGGAGTGACAAATTTCGGCAGTCGAACGGCATCCCACTCGCCCACGCCGGGGGTCAGTAGAAAGCGGGAGATGTGCCGTATACGGTCAATTCGGCGCTCGCGCGCGAGGAGCATATAACGATGCCATCCGGTATAGGTGGGCTGAATCAGCCCCTGCATGTAGCTGATCGATTCGTCGGCTAGAGCTGTGATCTGCCGCGCAATCAGAGCGCGATCGGCGATTTCATCTGGCACCGCAACGCCAAACAGCCTCTGCGCGAGCAGCGCGCCCAGTAGCAAAATTCCTTCTGTGCCTGATTCCCTCGCTCGGGTAGTCAACGCAGTCCAGTCCAGTGCGGTTGACTTGCGCATCAGACGAGCGACATCCGCCATCCAAAGCAGGCGATTCCAGGCGTGCTTCCATCCGTGGATGCAGAGTATGAGCATCAGGTCTTCTGGCGCGAAAGCGAGCGTCGGTTGCCCGCCGAACGCTGCACGCGGTGCACGTCGCCAGCAGGCGTCGATCGCCAGATCAACCGAGAAGCACTTGGGCGCGATTCCCCACTGCAATTCCAGCGGAGGCATTCCTGCCTTTTTCAGTTGTAACTCCACCGCTCGCGGAAACAATCTCTTCCAGTCAGACTCCGGCGTATACCCGCAACTGCGCAAGACTTCGACCGCCTGACCGACCTGCGCGGGCCGAACCAATAAATCGATGTCCATGGATTGCCGCAGCGTAAAGTTTCCCCACAAATCGGCAGCCAGCGCTGGTCCCTTGAAGGGAATGCATTCCACTTGCGCAGTATTCAGGTTTCGCAGAACTCGCACCAGTTCGCCAGAGAGGGCCAGTGTCCCTTCGAGCGCGCGCCGGTTCGCCTGCTCGAGTTCGAAGCGAACTCGTTCGGGCACGCTGGTGACCTGTCGCAGCAATCTCGGCGCGAGTACCGGGACCAAGCCATGGAATTTCGCGGCCGCAAGCAAGTAATCCCAGTCCAACGTAGGATCGGAAAGCAGCTCGCTGATATTTGCTTTTTCGTCGTAAGCAACTTCGGCCAGCAGACGAAACTCGCGGCGCAGGCCGCTTTCTCGCGGCGGGAGCGAGCGGGCGGGAGGTCGCGGAAGCGCCGTAGTCGTCATTAGGAGTTCCCCGAGTTGCGAGACAGCCCCTGAGTCGCGACTATCGCTGCGGATGCAGTCACCGCGATCGCAGCCATCACCAGAAAGAGCGCGGCGTTTGCAGGAATATGGAAGTTGAAATCGACCAGACTGTGCACCAGCAGCCCAGTGATTCCCGCCAAGACGGCGATGAGCACAGAATCGGCAGACTTCGCTCCCGGACGAAGCTGCTTACTCGCTTTACGATATACCAATACGAGGAACCATGCGATCAATCCGGCGCCGATCAGTCCGGTCTCACTCAGCAGCTCCAGGTAGTCGTTATGCGCATGATTGATGACGGAATCCACCACGAAGCTCTGGAACGTGGGATAAACGAGATCGAATGTGCCTGAACCGTATCCGAGCACAGGCCGCGACCACCACATGTGAAGTGTGTCCTTAAAGATAGACACGCGGTTGGCATCCTTCATGTCGGTGAGTCGATGCACTACCGGATCGGACCCTACCCACACGATCAGCACGGCGAGGACTGCTGCGATCACGCCGATGGCGGCAAACGATTTGGCGCGATGCCGGATACGGCTGAGAAACACCGCGATGAATATCAGCTCCGCTCCCAAGGCGACCATCCCACCGCGTGAGCGGGAGAGAAAAACACTGAGCGCCATCAGCATGCCGGCGCCGAGGAGAGGAAGGCGGCGTTCTGGCCGCTGCGACAGACAGAGCAGGAACGGGAGGGGCGCCAGCAGTTCCATCAGCCCCGCGTAGTGATTGCGATTCACAAACGGGCCATAGATCTGCGCTGCGACGTCAGAGGGTTGGAACATCCAATAGATTGCCTTGGTCCCGCTGACGTCCTGGATCATGGCGAAAATTGCGAGCAGCGTGCCGAAAACAGCAAGTGCCAGCAGAAAGCGGCGGAGCCGTTTGGGATTTGCTGCAATCGTAGCGGCTGCGCACATCATGAAAAGGTAGGCCAGGTAGCTCAGCCAGTCCTGTTCTGTCTGGTAACGATAGACTGTAATCTCGAATGCGCGCTGAGCCGCAATCCACCCTCCGAAAATGAGGAGGGGCAGAAACGCAGACGGGATCTCGAGTTCTCCAGAGATAATTTGCCGGGCTCCCCATATCAAGAAGAGGAGCGCAGCTCCGACACGGATGCCGAAGACCCCCCACGGACGTACCGCACCCAGCGACAGCACCGCTGCGATCAAGAGCAGGAGTAGCCCGAACTCCAGCGCTGAATCGAGGAGATTCAGCCACGCGCATCGTTTCCCAGTTGCACGCTCTTCGGGCGATTGCATTTCAATCAGAATGGGCGTGGGACGCACATGAGTGGTGGTCATGGATTCCGCACCAATTCCAGATCGTCGATCCAGATCTTTCCGCGGATTCTGCCATTCGCCGGATTTCTGACGATGCTCAGTTCCAGAAGATTAGTGCCTGGACCCGTGTTGAATTCACCGGTCAGCGATCTCCAGGGAAAAGAGCCGAGTGCGTCTTCGCTGTTGAATACGATCTGATGAGTTCTCGTATCAGAAAACGCGAACCGTGGACCGCTCGCGGTTTCAATGCTGTCGCCGCGAATCCATGCCGTGAATGCGTAGTGGGAAGCGGGTTCGACGGGAACAAATTCCTTCAAGCCGGTAACGCCCAGATTGTCGGTATCGAAACTGAGGGCGAGAGAACGGCTACCGGAGTGGAACTCGGCGGTGTCCACCGAGACATCAATCCCGTCGACAGGCTTATAGATCCAATCGAAGCCGCCATTGAGAATGCTGCGCTCGAAGCCGGCGTTGGAGATCAAATTTCCTCTCGCAGTTCGTTCAGCCAAATCTGCGTCGCGGGTCCCCAGTTGCTGCCATGCCTGCGTAGCGGCCGCCACGTTGTTCTGGGCCAACAGCGAATCGATAAAGAAGAGAGTGGCTTTTGACTCGATGGGTTCCTTACTCTGAATGATCTTTTGCCAAACAAGAAACGCTGGCGCGGACTCGTTCTTCGCAACCAGCAATTTCAGAAGAGCGAGCCGTGGCGGCGTGGTTGGCGGAAGAGCCTTCGTCATCACTTCTTCAGCATTCGGATCGTGAAACCAGATGTTCGGGAGCAGTTGCGTCGCCCAGTCGGGACGTTTCTGAATTGCTAATCGATAAAGTGGCAGAGCTCGCTCGATCTCGTTGCTGTTGACGTAAATCGTCGCAGTGTTCAGCGCAATATGAGCGTCATTCGGATCGGCGCGAAGGGCGGCCTCGAGAGTGCGCCGCTCATTTGCGAGATCTCCCGCCTGTGCATACGAATCTCCAAGGGCGGTCCAGCAAACGGCATCGTGCGGATTCAGCCGTACTCCAGTCTCAAGATAAGGAATCGCCGCTCGAGGATTGTTCTGCAGGATCGTGTAGGAGGCGCCAAGGTTGCAGGGCCAGTCGGCATTTCGGGGCTCGAGCCTTGCGGCATGCGACCAGTCACCGTGTTGTGCGACGGACCAGGCCACCACGGTTCGGGTGACGAAAACGAGGGCACACGTTCCGACTACCAGGACAGCCACGGCAACTGCGCTTTTGCGAAACGCGGAATTGAGCTTCAGGCGCATATTCGCAAATACTCCGCACTACGAGCCGTCGTACAGAGAAATTCAAGCACGGCGCGTGCGATCTTCCTCGCTATAGCGGCCGTAGCCACCGTACTTGGAGCCGTAGTAATAGCAGTTATCGAAATCAGCCGCGTTTACATCAACACCGTTCATCACGAAGCCCATTACCTGAGCATTCACCTGACCCAGTAGATCGCACGCGCGTTGCAGCGCTGCCTTGCGCGTGGACGCAGCGCGAATCACCAGGACAACACTATCGGCCTGCACGGAAAGTAAAACGGCGTCCGTCACCGATAAGGCGGGGGGACTGTCAATCACGATGTGATCGTATTGTTCCCGCCATTGCGCCAGCAGCCGTTTCATCGTCTCCGAATGCAGCAACTCGGCAGGCTGCGGCGGAGGCGGGCCAGCCGGGAGTATCGTCAAATTCGGCACCTCAGAAGATGTCAGAGTCGACTCCTCGAAGCTGCTGCTGCCGGCAAGAAGCGTGCTCAAACCTACGCTGCTATCGATTTGGAAGATGCGATGGACGCTTGGCCGTCGCATGTCGGCATCGACAAGCAGAACGCGTGATCCGTTCTGCGAGAGCACGATGGCGGTGTTAATGCTGGTCGTCGTCTTACCTTCTTGCGGAAGAGCGCTGGTTATGAGAATTACTTTCGGCGGAGCGCCACTCGAAGACAGGAGGATCGATGTGCGCAAGGCACGATACGACTCTGCCATGTCCGAGCGAGGTCTCTTGTGGGACGCGAGTTCTACAGCACCGCGATCTTCCTCTTTTTCCTTCGTTACTTGTTCGCGAGACGGCAAGGCGGTCCGGGCCATTGGCGCCAACCGGCGAATCGCGGACTCCGGACTGCTTCCGGGAATGATGCCGAGCGAGGGTATGCCGCACAGCAGTTGAGCCTGCTCAGGAGTTCGTACGGTGTTGTCCAGCGACTCCAGGACAAATGCCAGCACGACTCCGCCCACCAATCCCATGGCCAGCGCCAGCATCACGTTGCGACGCCGATCGGGGCGAGCCGGACTTAACGGTACGCGCGCCGGATCTACAATGCGGATGTTGCTCGACCGCAGTCCCGCGGAGACGCTTGCTTCTTTGAGCCGCTGCAACAATCCTTCGTAGAGCTGCCGGTTAGAATCCACATCGCGACGCAGTAATGTGTATTCAATGGCGCTTTCGTTGAGCGTGTTCGCCTGTTGCTTCTGCTGATCCATGGCAGCCCGCAACATGCTTTCGCGCTGAGCTGCCGTCAGATAATCGCCCTTGATGCGTCCCGCAAGTTTGTCGACTTCAGCCTGCGACGCCTTCTGCACCTGCCTGAGCTGATTGTTCAGTTCGAGAATATGCGGATGAGCCGGACCTAAATGAACTTCGGCTTGCGCGATCTGCGTCTTCAGATCCAGTTCCTGCGCATGGAGTTTGGAGAGCAGGCTGGTTGAATCCAGGCTGGAGAGCATCTCCGCATTACCATTTGCGATCAGCCGGTAGCGCGCTTCTTTCTGAATGCGGTCCGCTTCAGCCTCGGTGAGTTCACGATTAAGCTCATCGAGTTTCTGGGTCACGATGTTCTGCTTTTCATCGATGCCGAGAATCCCATGCTCGCGCTGATATCGAACCAGCTTCTCCTGCGACGCCTCAACCTTAAGCTGTAAATCCGAAAGCTGCTTCGAAAGCCAATCGGAAGTCTGCATCGCGGATTCGAAGCGCGTCTTAAAATTCTGCTCGATGTAAACATTTACCAGCGTGTTAACCACGCGTGCCGCGAGCTGCGGATCGGAATTCGTAAACCGGATTTCCAGGATGCGTGTCTTGGCAACCTGAGTGATCTGCAATCCGCCGTGAATGAAGCCAATCAGCGCGGCTTCCTGGCGTGGGTCTGCGGTTGGTGCAGCCAGTACTTCCGCCGGCTTTTCATTCGCCGGCATGAAGGCGGGATCCTTATCTAGCCCGAGTGCTCTCGCCGTTGCCAGCGTGATCGCATCGCTTTCCAGGATTCTGGTTTGCGTATCGAGCGTCAACTGGTAATCGATATCGTCGTCGGTTAACGCTTCGACGCCATTCTTGAAACCCAGCGCATCCGCGTTTTCGCGATTGATCGCGATCCTGCCCAGTGCGTCATACTCAGGCCTGGTACGCAAGGAAACGATGATGGCGATGATTACCGTCAGCGCGACGGTCGCGAGGATGGTCCAGCGGTGCTTGCGCAAAATCGGAACGTATTGCAGCAGTCCCTTGTCGTCTGGCGTCGGAAAAGTTCCATAGGCGATCTGCGGATACGCGGGCCACTGCCCCTGAGCTTCTGGGTGCGAGGGTACCTCAGCCCGAAACGGCGGACTCAGACTGTTATGCGTTTTCATCCACCCACACCATTACGTCCATAGCCGGACAAAACACGTCTGTCCCAGATTTTCAACACTGGGGAGCGGCTGGATTCTAGCATTCGGCGGAGCCCGTTTTACAAGGAGGAAGCGTACTAGTAACCCGTCTACGCGCTGCGAATTGCTCATATCGCACCTATACTCGACACGGAAATCCACGCCCTCAATGGCACTTCGACAAAATGCGCGCGTCTGCTTTGTCAGCACGATAGGCGAACTAGGCGGAGCCGAGGCTTGCCTGCTCGACACTATTGAAGTGCTGAAGAAGCGTCATTCGGAATGGCAAGTGGCGCTGATCGTTCCCAGCAATGGATCTCTCGCCTTACGCGCGCGTGATTTCGATATTCAAGTGGAAATCGTTCCTTGTCCTGCGTCGCTGGCTCGCATTGGCGATTCGCAGTTTCGACGCAGCACTCAATCTGCTAATGCGTTCGCTCTGGCGACCCGCTTAATCTCGGCCGCGCCTGCGTTCGCGGCCTACCGGAGCAGCCTCGGCCGGACACTCCGGTCTTTCGCTCCCGATGTGATTTACGCCAACGGCTTCAAAGCGCAGACTCTCGCTGCCATGGCGAAACCGCGCGCGAGTCGATTGGTATGGCACACGCACGATTACGTTTCATCGCGTCCCATTGTTGCCAGGTTGTTTCGTAAGTACGCGCGACGCGCTGACCGGCTGATCGCAAATTCGAAAAGCGTTGCCGAAGATATCCGCTCAATCCTGGGCTCAGACTCGGTCCCGCCCGTTAACGTCATCTACAACGCGGTGGATCTGAATCGCTTTTCACCGCGAGGTGAGCATCTCGATCTTGATCGCCTGAGCGGATTGGATCAGGCTCCCTTTGGAAGTGTTCGTGTCGCCCTTGTGGCGACGATGGCCTGGTGGAAAGGACACAGAACTTTCCTTGAGGCGATTTCGCGTCTGCGAAGCCTGCCGGTTCGTGGATATCTGATTGGCGGACCCATCTACCGTACGGGCGGGAGCGAAAATTCACTCGCCGACCTACGCGACGAGGCACAGAAGTTCGGCATCAGCGATCGTGTGGGTTTCACGGGATTCCTTCCGGATATTGCCTCTGCGATTCGCTCAGTGGATATTGTGGTTCACGCCAGCACTCGGCGGGAGCCGTTCGGCCGCGCTCTGATCGAAGCTATGGCCTGCGGCAAACCAGTGATCACAACCAGCCTGGGTGGATCCGCAGAAATCGTTTCGGCAGGGCCAGGGACCTTGAGGTTCTGGCCGGGCGAAGCGGATGACCTTGCGAAAGCAATCTCGACGCTTGTTCGTGATCCATCGCTTCGCAAGAGCATGGGCGACTCGGCACGCAAGACTGTGGTTCAGCATTTCGGACGGGAACAACTTGCGGAGGAGCTGGATCGGGTATTGCAGTCCCTTTCTTCTGAAGTCCGGCCAGCTGTGATTGAAGCCGCTCTTCCACTTGAAGAGAAGGCGCTGGCCTCCGGAATCTAGATTCGATGTCGCTTACACTTTGCATCGTCGCTGCCTTTGTCACCTATTACCTGGGACGCAAATCACTGGTCGCAGGCCTGTTGAGCCTTTTTGGAATTGGATACGCTTACGGCATTCTGCGCGCGAACCTGCAATCGACGGCGATTTACTTCCTCTTCGACTCTGCGGTTGTCGGCTTATACGCGGCGCAACTAGGCGCTATGAAGCAGCAGTTTCTTTCACCCGACGGACAACGCCTGAGACACTGGGTCTTGCTGCTCACATTGTGGCCGATCATTCTATTCTTCGTTCCGCTGCAGGATCCCTTAGTTCAGGTGGTCGGACTGCGCGGCAATATCTTCTTCCTCCCCATGATCCTGCTGGGCGCCCGGCTCACCCGCGAGAAGTTATATCCGCTCGCGCTGGGACTTGCCGCACTGAATATCCCTGCGTTCATTCTGGCGATTGCGGAATATACGCTCGGCATCGAACGTTTTTTCCCGAGGAATGTCCTAACCGATTTGATCTACAGCAGCAACGACGTCGGAGCACTGGGCGCCTATCGCATTCCTTCGAGTTTCCCCAACGCGCATGCCTATGCTGGCACCATGGTGATGACGCTGCCCTTGCTTTTAGGCGCGTGGGTACAACATCATCGCCGGCGGTCGCACCAGTTCCTGCTCATGGCGGGAATTATTTCCGCGGTGCTGGGCGTGTTTTTCAGCGCGGTGCGCAGTCACTTCATCGTGATGGCGATCGTGCTAGGCGTGTTCATTCTGTCTGCAAGTGTTCGCCCTGGGCTGAAGGTTGTATTTACGATGGCGTTGATTGCCATCGGAGTGCTGGTTGCGCAGCAGGATCGATTGCAGCGCTTCGCCACCTTGCGCGACACGCATTACGTGGAACGACGGGTACAGAGCAGCGTCAACGCAAGTTTTCTGGATGCGATGCAGCAGTATCCATTCGGCAACGGGTTAGGCGGCGGTGGCACCAGCATCCCTGCATTCCTGCAGGGGCGCCTGCATGCGCCGCTGCTGATCGAGAACGAATATGGACGTGCGCTTTTGGAGACCGGAATCATCGGCCTGGCACTATGGATCGGTTTTCTGTTGTGGTTTGTCACGCGACGGAATCACATTGGCGGCCGCGAACCATGGGCGGCTGGACGCCTGATTGCCTGGGTTGCGTGCGTCTGCTGTTTCGCGAGCGGATTCGTGGGAGTAGGAATGCTGCTGTCGATCCCACAATCCACAATGTTTTTGATGTGCTTAGGATGGTCGGCTATTCCGCAGAACGATCAGCCGGCGTTTCAACCGATGCCTCTCCAGCGCGCCAGGTTCATCGCACCCCGAATCAAGGAATTCGCCTAAACATTGCGATGCGAATTGGACTTCAGCTCGTCGCCTGAATCTCTTCAGTAAACCGCGCGTACCCATGCGACCTTGGGATTCGCAGTGGAGTGTGCAATTCTCAAGTACGGCCCCGAAATGAGAAACTCGCCGCGGGCGAAGCCTTATGAGTGCGGGGCAAAACGCGATGTCCGCCACCGACAAAGCAATCCCGTTGAATCCAGAATGCTGTCGTCCGGAAATTGCCGCTCCGGTCTTCGATAAGCCTTATCTGACGATCCTGCCTTCCTCGGGGCGCGCCAGTCTTGATCTGAAGGAAGTCTGGCAATATCGAGAGCTCCTGTATTTTTTGATCTGGCGCGACATCAAGTTGCGTTACAAGCAAACAGCGCTGGGCGCGATCTGGGCGATCATCCAGCCACTCCTGCCCATGCTGATTTTCACGCTGTTCTTTGGGCGGCTCGCGCATGTACCTTCGAACGGAATCGCCTATTCGCTTTTCGCTTACGCTGGCCTGCTTCCGTGGACATATTTTTCCAACGCCGTCTCCAACAGTTCGTCGAGCGTGGTCGGAAACGCGAACCTTGTCACCAAAGTCTATTTTCCGCGGATGCTGATTCCATTGTCCGGAGTATTGGCGGCGTTGGTTGACTTCTTCATCGCCAGCGTCATTCTGATCGCAATGATGATTTGGTATCGAGTGCCTCTGTACGTTTCGCAGCTCTGGGCTCCCCTGATTCTTCTGGCGATTACTTTACTCGCGGCGGGAACCGGGATGCTATTTGCGGCGCTCAATGTGCGTTTCCGCGACGTACGCTTCGTGCTGCCTTTCTTTGTTCAGTTCTGGATGTTCGCAACTCCGGTGATCTATCCCGCCAGCCTGGTACCTGCAAAATGGCGGTGGCTGCTCGCTCTCAATCCCATGGCCGGAATGATCGAAGGATTTCGCGCGGCACTCTTCGGCACTGCGCTGGAATGGCAGATGCTCGCGATTTCAACGCTGGCTGCGATACTACTTTTGGTTTATTCCGCTTACTTCTTCCGGCGCGCCGAAAGAACGTTCGCTGATGTGATCTGATTTATGCGTCCTGCAATGAGGGTTGAACAACTCGGGAAGCAGTACCAGATTGGCGATCGTGAGATTTACGAGACTCTTCGCGACGCCATCATGCAAAAGTTCCGTTATGGCACAGAAAACATTCGGCAGCCGGTGACGAAGTTTTGGGCTCTCACTGATGTCTCCTTCGAGGTGGGCCAAGGCGAGGTCGTTGGCGTCATCGGGCGTAACGGTGCGGGTAAATCCACTCTGCTCAAGATTCTTTCGCGCATCACCGAACCCACCACGGGACGCATCGATCTCTATGGCCGCGTCGGAAGTCTTCTGGAAGTAGGGACGGGTTTCCACCAGGAGCTTACCGGACGAGAAAATGTCTTCCTCAACGGAGCCATTCTCGGCATGCAGCGCACGGAGATCGCCGCGAAGTTCGACGAAATTGTCGCCTTCGCGGAAGTGGAGCGCTTCATCGATATGCCGGTGAAGCGGTATTCGAGCGGGATGTATCTTCGCCTGGCTTTTTCAGTGGCTGCCTTCCTTGAGTCGGAAATTCTGCTTGTCGATGAAGTTCTCGCCGTGGGCGATGCGACCTTTCAGAAACGCTGTCTCGGGAAAATGCGCGACATCAGCGCCGGCGGCAGGACCGTCATTTTTGTCAGCCACAACATGGCGGCCATTGAATCGCTTTGCACTCGCTGCCTGATGATCTCGCAGGGCACTCTGCTCGCGGATGGAACTCCGCACGAGGTCATCTCGCAATACATGGCCTCGGATCTGGCCACGCAAGCGACGTCTTCCGACCTGCGATCGCATTCCAACCGCCGCGGCGGAATGAAAGCGGTAATGCAACGCGTAACGCTCCTGTCGTCAGAAGGGTCGGTCGTTTCGTCCGTGCGCATGGGTGATTCGCTCTCCGCTCAGGTTGATTTCTTCTGCGCCAGCCGTCCTGTACGACCGAATCTTGAGGTTTGCATCAAGAACACCTTCGGCGTCACCGTGTTCAGCGCGAGCAATCGGGTAATTACGCAATATCAGTTTCCAGAGTCGATGCAAAGTGGTTCGATCACCTGCAATTTGCCGGATCTTCCCCTCGTACCCGGACTCTACTCAATGGATCTCTTTTTTGGGGAGGAGTACCAGAATCTCGACGCGATCTACGATGCCATTTCGTTCGAAGTGACTCCCGCGGACGTTTTCGGAAGCGGGCAAATTCCCAGCGCGAATGAAGGCACGATATTCTGGCCTGCGACCTGGAACGTCAAGGCAAACGATGTCGGTCATCAGCCCAACGAAAGAGCTTGAAATCTCTTCTCCGATAACAGGCGCCCATAACGCCGGACGGGTGCCGCGGGTTCTCCATCTTGTTCCAGCGCTGTTCGGCGGCACTGGTGCAGTTGGTGGAGCGGAACGCTACGCGCTCGAATTGGCGCGTCACATGGCCGACCGTGTCCCTACCAGGCTCTTGAGTTTTGGAGAAAATGCTCGCGAGGAAGTCCTCGGTAAATTACAGATTCGCATTTCCGGTAAGCCATACTACGTTCGCGAAGAGCGGATGAACCCCATCTCCTGGGATATTGTTGAGGAAGTTCGGCGCGCCGACATCATCCATTGTCATCAGCAACACGTTGCAGGCAGCAGTCTCGCAGCCATGTTGAGCCGAATGACGGGCCGCAAGGTTTTTGTCACCGACCACGGCGGAGGTGGCTGGGATGTATCGTCCTACATATCTACAAATCGCTGGTATCACGGTCATTTGCATGTAAGCGAATACAGTCGTCGCGTCTTTGGACACGCCGCAAGCCCGCGATCGCACGTGATCCTCGGCGGGGTGGATACGGAAAAGTTCTCCCCGCCGAAAGGAAGACCCCGGCGCAGCCAGGTTTTATTCGTCGGAAGATTGCTGCCCCACAAAGGAGTGGACAGCCTGATTCGCGCGATTCGCCCGCGAACTATCCAACCGGAACTTCCACTAACCGTTATCGGTCCCAAGCTTCACGACGGTTACTTCAGCGACCTGCAGTCCCTGTCGGCAGGAAAACCGGTCAGCTTTCGCACAGAAGTTAGCGACGAGGCGCTTGTGGAAGCATACCGTCATGCTCTTTGTGTCGTGCTTCCCAGCGTGTACCGCAACATGTACGGCACGGAAACGCGTGTGCCGGAGTTGCTTGGCCAGACGTTGCTGGAGGCGATGGCATGTGGAACGCCGGCCATCTGCACCGACGTCGCCAGCATGCCGGAAATTGTTGAGGACGGCGTCACCGGTTTCGTGGTTCCAGCCGGAAACCCAGAGGTGATGCGGGAAAAACTCGTATGGCTGCAGCGGCATCCCGCGGAGGCTGCCGCAATGGGCGTTGCCGGGCGCAAGCGCGTTCTTGAAAAATTCACCTGGTCCGCTGTGGTCGAGCACTGCCTACGTATCTACGGCGGATCGCATGCGTGAGTGGCACATCATCACGTGCGAATACCCTCCACAGATCGGCGGTGTAAGCGACTACAGCGCTCTCCTGTCAGAGGCATTGCGCAACAAGAATCAGCCGGTTCGCGTGTGGGCGCCAGGGTCGGAGGAAAGTTCCTCCGCTGAATCACACGTCCACCGTGTCCTTGGAAACTTCGACTCCGCTTCTCTCGCGCGCGCCGATGGACTGCTCGACCAATTTCCTTCGCCTCGCACGCTGCTCGTGCAGTGGGTTCCACATGGCTATGGCCGTCGATCGATGAACGTCAGCTTCTGCCACTGGCTCGCAAGACGCGTTCGTCGGCACGGCGATCTGCTGCAAGTGATGGTGCACGAGCCTTTTCTGGAATTCCGCGGCATCCGACAAAGTGCGGCCGCCAGCGTCCATCGCTGGATGGTTTGGACTCTGCTTCACGCCGCCGAGCGCGTCTGGCTCTCTATCCCCGCATGGGAATCGAAGCTGCGCACGTACGCTCCAGCGAAGTTGCGCATGGACTGGCTCCCAATTCCCAGCTCAATTCCACGCACTGCGACGCCGGCGTCCACCCGCGCGGTACGTGAAAAGCTAGGGAACCCGTCTTTAGTGCTCGGACATCTCGGAACTTATTCACCGATCATTCGCGAAATGCTGGAACCCACCATCGTCGAGCTTCTGCGATCGCATCCCGAGTTGTGCTTTCTCATGTTGGGCGCGCGCGGCAGCGAAGTTCGTTCAGCTCTTTTAGCGACAGCACCAGATCTTTCGAGCCGCCTGCTTGCCACCGGCTATCTGCCGAGTGGAGAACTGTCTTCCTATCTCGCTGCGTGCGACATGCTGATTCAGCCGTATCCGGACGGCGCCAGCTCCCGGCGTTCGAGCTTGATGGCGGGAATTTCCCATGGCATACCGGTCATCACAACGTCCGGACATTTATCAGAATCGTTCTGGAGCGAATCCGGCGCGGTCGCGATCGCTCCGGTGCTCGACCGAAGTACCTTCATGAGCTCAGTGCGAGGACTGATCCAGTCCCCGGAAGAGCGCGCCCGTCTAGGAGCCGCGGGCTTACGACTCTACCAGGAAAGGTTCGATTGGCCCTTGGTCGTGGCCTCCCTCACCGATGCGGCGAAACCCGAATCAGCCGGTCCCATCAGCGATCGTGGGCACCAGCCTCGATAATCCTTCAACCGTGATACGCAAGCTAAAATCGCCACAATCACTGGCAAGAATTTCGGTCGGGTATCGATGCGCGTTGCCGTTGTCACTCACGCTGCACGGAAAATTGGCGGCGCTGAAACATACATTGAGGCGCTGCTGCCTGCGCTGGAGAATGCCGGCCACCGTACGGCGGCTGTCTTCGAGTCCGATGGAGACCTGAGTCGCCCGCCGATCCGAATTCCTTCACAGATGCAATGCTGGTCGGTCCAGGATCACGGGCCCGATGTCGCCCTTCTGCGGCTGATGTCCTGGGCTCCGGACGTGCTCTATGTGCACGGTCTCAGAAGCGTTGATCTGGAGGCTCGCATTCAGCGCATCGCGCCTTCGGTTTTTTACACTCACAATTTCTACGGCCAATGCATCAGTGGATCGAAGTGTTATCGACATCCAGCGAAGACAACCTGCACACGCACCTTTGGACGCGGATGCCTCGCACATTTTTTGCTGCAAGGTTGTGGCGGCAGCAACCCGGTGCAGATGTTCAAGGACTATCAGCTGCAAGCGGCGCGATTGCGGCTCCTCCCCCTGTACACGCGGGTCCTGACGAACTCTAATTACATTGTCACTGAACTTTCCAGGCATGCCGTCCAGTCTGAGTGCGTTCCGTTGTTCCCTTCCAAGTTGCCTGCGGAGCCGCCGGCGATCGGTGAATTTGCGCTTCCAACGGAGCGCGATCCTTGGCGCTTGCTATTCCTGGGACGGGCGGAGCCGCTAAAGGGCGGCGATCTCCTGCTGAAGGCATTGCCTCTCGTCGCGCAGAGCATCGATCGCTCATTGTCGCTGACAATCGCAGGGGATGGGCCCGCTCTGTCTGAGTGGAAGCAGATTGCCGATGGCATTCGGAACGATCGCATCGAGATTGATTTTGCCGGATGGAGCACGCGCACAGAGGACCTCTTTTCCAGATCTCATTTGTTCGTGATGCCCAGCGTCTGGCCCGAGCCTTTCGGCCTATCTGGAATCGAAGCTGGATGCTACGCCGTTCCCGCGGTGGCGTTCGCGACCGGTGGAATCCCAGAATGGCTGCATGAGGCGGAGAACGGGCATCTAGCACCGACCGATCCGCCGACAGCAAAAAATCTTGCAGCAGCGATCACGAGTGCACTGTCGGATCGAAAGCACTACCTGCGCCTGCGGGCGAACGCACTGGTCCGCGCTCGCGAATTCAACCTCTCGCGCCACATGGATTCGCTGCTGAATGTCTTCCAGCAACTGGTTCGCCCAGCGTACGCACCCCAGACCGCGAAGGTGGCTGCCACGTGAGGGCTCTCTTCGTTATTCACACGCCGAAAGATCCGCAGACCGCCGTATTCAAGGTGGTCGCAGCACAGGCTGAGGCTTTGCGTGCACGCGGTCACAGAGTAGAGATCCTCGCACCTGAGGATTTCGCGATCGCGCGCATGGTGGGACCGCGTTTCGATACTTTGCTTTTTCCTGTGCTTATTGCAATTCGACTGCTTCGACGCGGTCGAGATCTCGACCTGATCAAGTTTCATAGCTATAGCGGATGGCTCTTTGCGCTGCTACGACCAGTTCGCCGCGCATGGCGGAACGTTCGCATAGTTACCGAGTTTCATGGACTCGGGCCGCTCTACGTTGCTGCGCTTCAGGAACAAGCCCGGCTCACTGAGCGACCATTGACGTGGCGTTTTCGCCTAATCAACGGCTGGTTCATGAATCAGATTCTCGGCATCGAATGCAACCGTTCCGATCGTGTACTGTGCTTAAACTCCAATGAAGTTAAGTTTCTTGCGACCAAAGGCTGGGCGGAGCCGTCGCAGATCGCGACGTATAAGAACGGCGTCCCAGCTGAATTTTTCGCCATTCGCAGAGAGTACCGGCATGACGCGACGACCTTGTTCTTCGTTGGTCAATGGAACGAGATAAAAGGCATTCGCTACCTGGTTCAGGCTTTTACTCAACTCGCGGAGGAGCATCCGCACTTGAAATTGATATGCGCGGGAACGTTGCGTAACGAACAAGATGTTCTAGAGAGTTTTCCCGCTCACATCAGAAGCAATGTATTTGTGCATTCGCGAGTCACTCGCGACGAACTGATTCAGCTGCACTCACAGGGAGACATTTTTGTCTTTCCAACCCTCTTCGAGGGTTCGAGCCTCGCTTTGTTGGAAGCGATGGCAAGTGCTCTGCCCATCGTGACGACTCCAGTCGGAGCCGCGCCAGACATTTTGCAGGATCAGACGAGCGCACTGTTTGTTCCGCCGCGTGACAGCGCGCTACTCGCAAATTCAATACGTAAGTTGATTGGCGATGCTGAAACGCGCGCAGTGCTAGGAGAAAATGCGCGGTCCGCGGCTGAAGAATACCGTTCGGCTACGACTCTCACCCAGAATTCGGCACAACTGGAAGGTCTCGTGCTGGATCCCGCGAGCTGGACCGGTCTGCATTCCCTGGTGATGGCGCAAAAATGACGAACGCGATTCTGCAACCACTCAACGCAGAGTATCGATCCGACAGCATCCCGTCGCCGCGCCCCATACGCGTCGCCCTGCTCTGCGACTATCGCGAAGAAAACTGGTACAGCATGGATCTGGTCGGTGACATGCTGACCGACCACCTCGCGCGTGAGCACGAGAATAGCGTTCATGCGGAGCAGATCGTCCCGCGAATGCCTCAGCCTTTTGGAAAGAATCGCGGAGGCGTCCTGAAAAACGCACATCGAGCGCTGGGCCGCTTCGTTTCGTATCCGAGAGACGTTCGACGACTCCGCGACAGTTTCGATCTGTTTCATATCGTGGATCACAGCTACGCGCATCTCGCGCTCGAACTTCCGCCGGAACGCGTCATCGTTACCTGTCATGATCTGGACGCGTTTTCGGCTTTGTTGCCCGGGTCTACCGTTCACACTCCGTTTCGAGCAAGACTTGCTCGACCGATACTCGCCGGCTTTCAACGTGCTGCGCGGGTTGTGTGCGTGAGCGAAGTGACGCGCCAGCAGTTGCTGCGGCATCGACTGGTGCAAGCCGAGCGCACTTCTGTAGTACACAATGGCGTTCACCCGGCGTTTACTGCAAGCGCAAACTCCCACACCGACGTAGCAATCGCGCGATTGTTAAATTCAGGAGAATCCCCCGAGGTACTTCACGTAGGCAGCACAATTAGGAGAAAACGTATAGAGGACGTCCTGGGGATCTTTGTGAAATTGCGTGCCAGGATTCCCAAACTACGCTTGCTCAGGGTGGGTGGCGTGTTCACAAGCGAACAGCAGCGGCTCGTCCGTGAGCTGGGCCTTCAAAATTCTATCGACGTGTTCCCTCACGTCGACGCGGCGCAGCTCGCCTCAGTGTACAGGCGTGCTCGCGTCCTCATTCAACCGTCTGAATCCGAAGGCTTCGGTCTTCCCGTTGCCGAAGCCATGGCCTGCGGCACACCGGTAATCGCGAGTGATATTCCTGCGCTGCGCGAAGTTGGCGGAGGCGCGGCCGAGTACTGTCCGGTGGGCGATATCGATGCATGGTCGGCGCGGGCGCTTGCACTGCTCGGAGAAGATTCAGACCACCGCGAATTGCGCAGCCGTGCCTGCATCGAGCAAGCCTCGCAGTTCAGTTGGAGCGAATACGCGTCACGCACGGCAGACCTCTATCGTGAGGTGCTCGCTTGGTAACCCAGGCATCGGTCCGGCCACTATTTGGAGCTGCCGCCGCACTTGAAGAATACGTTGCAGTTCGGCGTCCCCACATCTTGCAGGTTGGAAAATTCTGGCCGCCGCATTATGGCGGAATTGAGACTCACCTTCGCGAACTCTGCACGGGACTGGCTTCCGTGGTTGATGTCGATGTCGTCGTATCGAATGTCGGCCGCGACTATGTGCAGGAGCAGGATGGTGATATGCGTGTCACTCGCATTCCCACCTTCGCGCGCGTCGCCTCTGCACCGCTGTCTCCGCGAATGCTCGGATTCCTGCGGGAAAGTCCCGCCGATCTCGTTCACCTTCACTTGCCAAATCCGCCGGCCGTGATTGCCTATCTGCTGAGCGGCCATCGCGGAAAACTGGTGGTTACAGTCCACAGCGATATCGTTCGGCAGAGAATGATGGCCAAGCTGCTCAGTCCAACTTTGACCGCACTGCTTCGCCGCGCTGACGCGATCGTAAGTTTTTCTCCGAATCGGTTGGAACATTCTGCCGCGCTACAGGGTTTCAGGAACAAGTGCCACGTGATTCCGCACGGAATCCCCTTCGAACAGTATGACGAGGTTGATCGCGCGCAGATCGAAGAGATTCGCAATCGTTACCGAAAACCCATCGTGCTCGCGGTTGGCCGACTCGTGTACTACAAGGGATTCGAGTACCTGATCCGAGCCATGCGCCAGATTGATGCACAGCTGGTGCTCATCGGCGAAGGTCCGCTCCATCGGCAATTAGTGGAACAGGTGACAGCCTCCGGCGTGCAGGACAAGGTTTCGTTTCTCGGGAATGTACGCGATCTGCGACCTTACTATCACGCCTGCGATGTGTTTGCTCTTCCCTCGATCGCCGTGAGCGAAGCATTCGGTATTGTTCAGCTGGAAGCAATGGCGTGCGGCAAGCCGGTTGTAAACACGCAGCTGCCCTCCGGCGTACCTTGGGTTTCGCAAAATGGCATCACCGGCATCACTGTGCCTCCATGTGACGTCGATGCGCTGGCCGAAGCCGTTTCTGTGTTGCTCTCGCAACCTGAACTTGCAGCACAATACGGCCGTGCGGCTCGTCGTCGAGTGGAACAGGAATTCGCGACCGAAAGAATGCTCGCGCGCACGCTCAGCTTGTACTCAAGGGTTTTGGGGATCAGCTAGAATTTACAACCGCGATTAGTGGGCGCCGTAGATTGCCAGACCAGTTGCCACTTGCATCACGGATTCCATACTGCGCCTCACGACATTCTTCGCAGAGCTGCCAGGAACGAAGAGGATGTCTTCTGGCTGCATTTCCATGTCGCTAGTCTTGGCAGCCATCATTTGTTTCAGCGGAACCTGAACCTCGGAGGGTCCCTGCGGTGTGCGCCGGATAATTCTTGCCGAGCCCATCGCTGCCGAACGATTTACTCCCGCCGCCAGCGCCAGCACTTGCAGCACAGTGATCCGTTCGTTGTTGTCCATGATGAAGCCGCCCGGTCGTCCCACATCGCCGACCACGTAGACCAATCCGGCTTTCGACACCATGATGGTGTCGCCCGGCTCTACTTCCACATTGCTGCTGACCGATTTTGCCGGATCCGCATCAATGCTGACCGTCACTGGTTTCTGGGGCTGATCCCGATGCGTGATCGTGACGGCCTTGCCAGCTCTTGCTGAGAACCCACCAGCCGCCGAAATCACATCGTAGAGTCTCCGCACTCCCAACGACGGGTACACACCCGGGCGCGCAACCTCGCCCAATACGGAGATTCCGATCGATGCATACTCCTTCACGAATACCGTGACACGCGGATCGCGGAAGTAGTTTCCGTCGGACATTTTCCTGGCGATCTCGTCTTGTGCCTGTTCTGCCGTTCTGCCACCGACTGCTACTTCTCCAAGCAGTGGCAGCGAAATCATTCCTTCTTCGCTGACTCTCGCTTCTGGCTTGTAGTCCGGTACGCCGTCCAAGCTGACGATGATCAAATCCCCAGGGCTGATTTTCATCGCTACGTGCTGGACCGAAGCTGTCGGCTCGGGAGTGTCTGTCAGGGAAGAAGCAGGTTGTTTCACTTCAGCGGCTTCCGCTACTGGCTCAACGCGCGGGTCCACAGCCGTCTGCGCACAGGCGGATAGCCCGCGAGAACCCAGGCAAGAACCAACGATCAGCGTTGAAAGAAGAACGCGGCGTGCAAGCATTGCCATCGGAAACTGAGCTAATCTAACGCAATTTCCTTGCCTGCGCGCCGCCTTCTGGATGCGGTAACCATGGTTAGCACTGGGGTCAATGGTTAGCGCTCAACAGTCAGCATTCAGTCCTCGGGCAGCGAGACTGATTGCTGAGCGCTGTGTTTATTGCGCCACCAGCACCGTGTAAATCTCGGACGCCGTCGGCGTGATCGACGAACTCGTGTGATTGCAGAAGTTAATCGTGACTGTGTTGGTAGCGGTGACGTGTCCATGGTCCACGTTGAGTCCGGCCTGTTCGGTCGGTTTCTGCACCGCAGCGAACATGTCACCTGTAGCCACGCCCGTCACCGTGAACGACTGCGCCGCACACGTGTTCGCCGCCACCGCCGTGGGTGAAAGCGTGGCCGTGTACTTGGCCATTTTCGTCAAGCCAGTGCCGTTCGTACCGATCTGCACCCCGCCGTTGAACGTGCCCTTTCCGCTGGCGTTGATCGTAGCCACCGCGCTGCCTGCCCCATTGCCAAAGCGAATTCCACCCGTGCTCGTGCCGCTCGTCACGTTGAAGTCGATGGTCTGTGTCGACTCGCTGTTCATCTGTGTGCTGCCCGAATTGGAGAGCGCCAATCGATACGGGGCGAATCCCGCATGCGAGATCGCGAAATCGTTGATGCTCGTCTTCGGATAGATGGTCCACTTCGGCGAACTGGTCTTATCGTTGAATGTCCACTGAATATTCTGATCGGCCGTGTTCCCGGCGTACCAGTTCCACACCATCGGATTATCGGTCTGATCGTAAACGCTCAGATTGCCGGTGCGCTTGAACATCCACACTTGCGTCGACACAACCGAGTTCCGGCCATCGCTGTCGCTCACAACCGGCAACGTCACGCTCTGAATGCTGTTATAAGCCGCGCCAGAAATGAAGTTGAAATCGGTCGTGTTCCCCTCAGTTCTCGCCTCGTTCAGAATGTTCTGCATGGCTCCGGCGCCAAAGGAATAACCAACAAATGCAGACTCCACGTCGAAGCCGATGAAGTTTACGTTGCTTGAGTATTCCAGCAGCACGCCGGTTCCATCCGTGGTGTTATTCGTGCGCGCGCTTCCACCAATGATCTGGAAGGCCGCATTTCCCTGCGTCGAATTACCGGTCAGATGCAGCGTGTTGTGGCCACCGCCGAGATAGAGGTTGCTCAACACCATGTAGGCGTTCATGCCGCCGGTGCCATCCAACCGCAAAGCCTCCTGCGTCGTACCAGTAGCCGTAGAGACCAGCAGCTTCAGATTGGTTAGCGTTGCGCCCGTCGTATTGTCGATCTCCATGGCGCGAACCGCACTGCCACCCGCGGATGCATCCACCTGGAAATTCTCCAGTTTTATGAAATTGGTCGGAGCCGTCGATGCTCCTACTTTGAAAGCAGCGCCGTTGCCGGTGTATTGCAAAGTCGTGCCGCCCGCGGTGTAAGACTGATCCGGTCCCCACCCGGCGCTATACCCGGTAAAAGCAAATTGATTCGCCCCAGGCTGCACAACAATTCGATTGCTGCCCATCGCCACCGTCGTTTGACCAGCCAGGATGGTGATCGATTTATTGGCGATGATCAGGTCCGAGCTCAAGCTCTGCGAACCAGTCAGCCCACGTGCGTCGACAATTCCACCGCCCGCGGGTAGATCGGCCATCGCTGCGGTAAGCTTGGCTCCCCAATCGGCTCCTGGATATGCATCCGCGCACCGTGTGCCCGCAAAGCTTTGGCACTTCAGCGCAGTGAACGTTCCCATTCCCGGTGTTGAGCCGCCAAGATTGCCAGGTGCGGTCCAGTTGATCTGCGTATTCGGCACCAGTGCATTGCTGTCCAGCGAAGCATACCCATTCGCCACACCCTTGCTCGCCGCCGGATCGTTGCCCATCAATACTGCGACAGCCGCCGAATTGTCCGCCCAGGGAATATTCATCGACTGCTGCATAGGAGCGATCAGTTGCACCTTGTTCGTCGTTGGCGTGTATATGCGGAAAACGCTGCTGGGCGCGGCGCCCGCCAGGGAATAGTTCCCCGCTGTATAGACAATGCTCGTCCCACCATGCACGGCGACGTGTGGAGCTCCGTTGGATGTCTCGATGACACCACCGTTCACCACCACATTGCCCATATTCACAAACGCAAGAGCGTGGCGATTCGTCGCGGGATTGGTTTCTGCGCTGAACACCGGATGATTGAGTACCAGCGAGGAATTTGCCTGGCCCTTGAAAACTGCGCCGATCTCGGTGCCTGTGCTTTGCTCCACCCACAGTCCGTTGATGACGGCGCTGCCCGTGTCCTGGAAAAATGGATAGTGACCGGCAGTGAGAGAGATGTCATTCATCGTCAGGACGCCGCCGGCAGGTCCGATTCCCAGGTCGAATAGTGTGGTGCTCGCCCCGAGCACCTTCACGCTGGTGAGGCGATTCAGATAATCGTTGTTGAGCAGCTGTATGCCGCGCCAATAAGCTGTGCTGGTCAGATTCTCGAAGCGGCTGTTGATCATGTAGATCGCATACGGCCCGGTTCCAATCAGGCTCAGGTCACGCAACTGAAGATCCGCAACCTGACCGTAGCCGCCCCCAATCCTCCGCAAGAACAAATACGCAGGACCATCCGATGTGGTGGCCGTAGTGAACTGATCGAAGTTGTTGTCGAAGTTCAGCAGCAGCATCGTGTTGCTGTCGAAGGCCGCCTTTGCGGTCGGCGCCGTGAAGTTCGCGGTATAACGCGCTGTCGACGAAATCCGGATCGAATCGACCCATCCGTTCGTCATCGCATTATTGAACGTCGATTCCATCCACCCATTCGCCAGGGGGCCAATCAGAAAGTCTTCACAAGCGAGCTGCTTAATAGCCCCGCTTGAGGAGTAGCTCGCCTGCAACGTTCCGTTGATAAACAGACGGAGCTTGCTCCCGTCGTACGTCAATGCAATGTGGTAAGTATTGCCTTTCTGAACGGCATTGTTCGGCGTCGTAATTGAGGTTGCCGTCCCGCCGATGTTCAGCGTCGCGGCAATGCGATCGTTGGTGACATGCTGGATCGATAGCGACGTGTTCGCATCAACCGGAGTCGCCGATCCCGAACTGGACAGTATGTTGTAGTAGGTGTCACTCGGCCCATAGGTGGCATTCGGCTTATAAAAAAACTCGACCGTAAGGCTAGTCCGCCCGTTCAGTTCCAGCGTTCCCGTGTCTCGCAGGTTCAGCAAATAACTCAAGCTGCCGTCGAGGTACATTGAGTTTCCCGCGCCCGTCGCCAACGACGGCCCCGTTGGTACGCCCGCGTATCCCAGCGAAGTTGGCGGAGAGATCACAAATACCGGTCCCTGATCGCTGGTTCCCGCCGTGATGGTCGTTCCGTTCTCACCCGCGCCGTAGAACTTGATTCCTCGACTGATGTGCAACGGCTTCAGGACACGATAAATTCCCTTCGGCACATAGACCGACCCGCCCAGTGCCAGGTCCGTGCTCGCAGCATTGATCGCAGCCTGGATAGCGGCCCAATCGTCCGTCGTGCCGTCCCCTCGCGCACCGAAGTCTTTTACGTTGAAGAAACCACGCGTTCCAGAAGCGCCGCTCCGCAAATCAATGATGGGTATGTTTTGCGGGTTGGTAAATCCGTCGATCCCCGCATAATCGCTGGAAATCACCACCGCGCCAGTGCTTCCCGCATCCGTGATCGCGTCCTGTATCGACGAAAATTGCGACGCGTAGCGAACGCCTGCCATGCTGATCGGCGTATCACCCTGTCGTCCCAGTTTCTGCGCAACACCCATATTCACAGTCGCAGTTTGCGTATCCACATAGTGGCGATTCGCTGCCTGGTTGGAGGTCGTCGGATCTCCGGCCAGAGTCAGAGGCCCGGTCATGCTGTCGCCGCTCTTGTTGACAAAACTGCTCGTGGAAACGCCGGAGACAGCCGTGTCGACGTACGCTTTATTCACCGCGGCTGCACTGATCGTCGGAGTTGGTACAAGGGGAGAAGCCGCGAACGTCTTTACTCCGGTAACGGCCTCATCGCCCGAGTTATGAACCACCACTGCGTCGCTCGCCTTTGCAGACAAGCTCGTATCGAGATATTGTCTCGACACCATCTGTGCCGCAACCGATGCCGGCACGATGCTCGAACGAATCGCGGCAATGGTAGTCGGCGAGGGTGAAGGCACATTCCAGTACTCGGTCGTGGTGGTGCCGTCGTCCAGCTTCAGCACCACCTTGTAGTAAGTTCCAGCGGGAGCGGCTCCCTGGTTCGGTACCAGGTTCAGGTTGACCGAGCCGCCTGTGCCAATGGTCGCACTCATTGTGCCTGCGGCCACTGGCTTCTGGTCGGCGCTGGTGAATGCGGGCCATGAAATCAGAAGCGTGCCGCCCGCGGGAGTTCCATCGGCCCGGTAAACGATATCGTTGACGAGCGTGGTAGCCGGCGACTGCGCCTGCGTATAAGAAACGCTCAACAGTACGAGGCAAATTGATACCAGAAAATAGAAAAGCCGCCAGCATTGGCGGCCATAAAGCCATGAGATAGTCATCGTCTGCTCTCGAATCAGGATCGCTAATTTCAGAGTACCAATTCACCAGGTACCTACTAGACACAAACCCGAAAACTATTTTTCCTTATTTTTCATCTGGTTACAGTGATTTTGGACGATTCAGGGGCTTGACAAGAATTTCCCATTTCGAGAACGGCCGGTCGGGATCCCGCTCGGTCCTGCTTCTTGAATCGACCAGCTGCCATTAACATCAGATAGTTAGGAAGAATTTGATATGAACACACTCAAGACAGCGCTCCTTCTCACCTCGCTGACCCTGCTCCTCCTCTTTATAGGGGAATATTTCGGAGGTCAGAACGGTCTGATCCTGGCGTTTCTCTTCGCGGGTGTGATGAACTTTGTCTCCTACTTCTTCTCCGACAAAATTGCGCTCGCCATGTACCGGGCGCAACCGGTAACCCGCGAACAGGCGCCGCGGCTCTATCAGATCGTGGAGCGGCTTACCGGTAAGACCGGGCTGCCCATGCCCAAGATTTTTGTCATCCCGAACGATTCGCCCAACGCTTTTGCGACTGGCCGCAACCCGAAGCACGCTTCCGTCGCTGTGACCCAGGGCATTCTGGGATTGCTGAACGATGACGAAATGGAAGGCGTTCTCGCTCATGAACTCGGCCACGTCCGTAACCGGGATATCCTCATCAGTTCCGTGGCTGCTACCATCGCTGGAGCTATTACCTTCCTTGCCCGCATGGGTGCCTGGGGCGCAATGTTCGGGGGCTATGGCGGACGCGACAATCGGGATCGCGGCGGTGGAGGACTGACTGCGCTTCTGATGCTGATCCTGGCGCCGATCGCAGCCATGCTGATCCAGCTGGCGGTATCTCGTTCACGTGAATATCAGGCCGACGCCACGGGCGCGCACATCACCGGCAATCCGTATGCGCTGGCCAGTGCTTTGCAGAAACTCGATGCCTACTCGCGCCGCGTTCCGATGCAGGCCACACCATCGACGGCGCATCTGTTCATCATTCAGCCGCTGCTGGGAATGAATCTCGCGGGCTTGTTCTCGACGCATCCGCCGACCGCGAAGCGCATAGAGCGCCTCACCGGCCGCCCGGCTGAGTTTACGCAGTAGGAATCTCAGATAAGTGGAGCCAGGGTGCACCGCCCTCGACCCTTTGGGTCGTGGGTGGGTAACAAAGCTAAGGCCTGCAAAAGCGCTGCAGCTGCGAATCCGGGCTCGGTTTTGGATCAAGATCAACGGCTTTTAAGATCGCAAACACCTTGTCGTGGAACTGCTTGGTTCGGGTCACAATGGTTGCGTAGGAATCGTGGCTGACGTACACGAAGAACTCGTCAGAGCCGTAATTCCACGCAGGGATAAAGAACGCGTCCCACCCGAAAACTATGGGCTGAAGGAGCATTGCAGTTGTTTCGCACAGCTCGTCTGCACGAAAGCTATGGCCCAGCCCAGCCTCGAACGAACACGGTTGCCCTGCCGCAGCGTGAAAGGCCTCGACGATGCGATATCCGCTCGCCTCGTCTTGCGCGTTCCAGACTCCCCACTCGGAAAACCATATTAGGGCTCCCGCAAAGTCTTGTACTTCATAACCGATCGTCGCTAAGCAACGTGCAAAGAAAGGTATCCTTTCCAGTTTGGCCGGATACTCCAAGTCGATACACGCCGCTTCAGGGCTACTGAAATAGGGAACCTCGCCATCGGTTTGAATATAGTTGGGGCGTGGCGTTACAGACACTTTTAACTGATCCTCAATCTCAGCTCTCGTAAGTACTTTCAAGGCTTTCTCCACTCGCAAATCTTCAGTCACCCAGAAAACGTATCATTATGGCAGAATCTCGCTTGACCCTTCCGCAGCGTCAGACCTCAGAATCCTTCACGAGGCAGTTCATGAAAACGAGCACTACGCCTGAGTCCCACGCCGCGTTCTACCAAGCCCACGAATTCGCCGAGCTGGCTGGAGTGACCGTCCGCGCGCTTCATCATTACGATCGCCTCGGACTGCTCAAGCCCGCTCATCGCAGCGACGCGGGATACCGGCTCTATAGTCGCAAGGATCTGGCGCGGCTCGAACAAATCGTGGTGCTCAAGTTTCTTGGCCTGTCTTTGCGGGAAATCGGTGAAGTACTTCGGCAGGAAACGGCAGCGTTACCGCAAACGCTCCGTCGCCAGCAACAAGTGCTCACCGAGAAGCGCCGCCAGTTAGATAAAGCAATCACCGTCATCGCCAAGGCCAGCGAATGCATTGGTCAAGGTGATGAATCCGATTGGCGCCTTCTCGCAAACATCATCAAGGAGATCAGCATGCAAAGAGACAAAGGCTGGATGGGTCAATACTTCAGCGAAACGGCTAGAGCGAAAATCGAGGAACGCAAAGCCCTGTGGTCACCGGAACTGCAGGAGCAAACAGACAAGAAATGGAAGCAGTTATTCGCGGATGTGGAAGCATCGCTCCACGAGGATCCAGCAAGCGAGAAGGCACAGTCTCTGGCAAGCCGGTGGCAAGGACTCGTCAACGAATTCACTGGAGGCGATCCCGAGATCCAACAAGGACTGAACGCACTCTATTCGGATCGTGGCAACTGGCCGAGTGACTGGAAAGCGCCCAGTTCATCAGAGGTACACACCTTCATCATGAAAGCGATGAAAGCTCGCAAAAACTGAGTGACGGCGACCAGCTATTCCGCGTCTCCGTGTAGGACAGGCAATTGTGCCTGTCCTGTTTTTATTTACTGGCAGCGGGCCCACTCTCCGGAACCGGCTTCTGCTCTTGCTTTAGCGTTCGATCGAAGAAATCCGCCGTCGCTCCATAAGTTCGCAACCAGCTTCGATACAACAGGAATCCGTGAATCTCGTCAGGCAGTACGATCTGCTCGAACGGCACGCCCTGAGCTCGCAACCGCTGCACCAGGTCGACCGTCTGCGAGAACGGTACGTCCCGATCGTCATCGCCTTGAATCAGCAGCACCGGCGAACGCCACGTTCCGATCGACGAATTCGGCGACGATTCGAACGCCAACTTCTTCGCCGCTTGCATGTCTGGAGGTCTCCCCGAATTCGGTCCGGCGTAGTCATCCATAAATACGGACCAATCGTGCACTCCGTGAAAATCAACTCCCGCTGCAAACAGATCGGAGTTTCGCGCCAATCCCATCGCCGTCAGGTATCCGCCATAGGATCCGCCCCATAGCCCAACCTTGTGCGCATCCACCTCCGGCAACGACCGCAAGTATTTCGCAGCAGCAACGATGTCCTTGTACTCCGCGGCTCCGCGCCAGCCACCATCTTTCACTTCACGGAATGCGCGCCCATACATGACTCCCGTGCGATAGTTCACCGAGAGCACCACGTAACCGAGACTAGCCAAGTATTGATTCTCCGCATAGGCGTTGTGGTAGTAGTTCATGTAATGGAAGCCCAGCACCATCTGCCGCATCGAGCCGCCATGAATAAAGACTAGCGCCGGCGCTTTGCCGTTTAGGCCAGGTGGCGTAAATAACTGCCCATGAATCTGCAGGCCATCTTCTGACTTGAAAATTACCTGCTTCGGCGTGACCAGCTGTCCGGATGGAAAATCCCCCGGCAATGTAGAAGCCGCAATCATCTCCCGGCCAGTTGCCGTCAGGCGGTAGGGCATGGCCGGTGTGGTCGCGCTCGAACCCAGACAGACCACCGTCTGTCCGTCGGCCAGCTCAACTGGCGACCACTCGATGGTTTCCCCACGACTCAACGCCTGAGGAGCGCCGCCCGCGACAGAAATGCGCCAGATGTGTCTGCGATCAGTGTCATTCTGATTAGACGAGTACACCACCATCTTCCGGTCGGGTGTCAGCTGAACGTCTTCGACCTCGAATTTCCCTGGCGTCAGCAGCGTCGCTGCGCCGCCATCTGCCGCTACGGAGTAAAGATGGTTATATCCATCGTGTTCCGATGCAAACACAATTCGACTCCCGGCAGCAAAATTGAACGAGTCATCCTCAGTCAGTTCCGGATAGCTGTCCGTCAACTCTCTTCCGCTGCTCCACGCGACGCGCGTGTCCCCTGAGGCCAGATCGGCCACCAGGATCGACCAGGGTCCTGGTGAGAGGGGGATCAGCGGCTGATCTCTTTGAACGCCCGGGCGCCGGAGAAAAGCTACCTCTTTGCCATCCGGCGACCAGCGCGGACTGCCGTCCCGATCGACACTTGGGGCGAGATAGCGGACGGTGTCGCTGCCGAAGTCGTAAACGACGATGTAGCTGTGATCTCCGCGATCGCTGAGAAAAGCGATCCGCTTCGAGTCCGGCGACCAGCGTGGAGCGGAATTGTCTCCGCGCATGTAAAGAAGCTGTCGTGCTTTTTCCGAGCCCGACACCGGCACGATCCACAGATTCTTGCGCGCTGACCAAACCGCCCATTTGCCGTCTGGCGATATCTCAACATCCGCGCACCCTTCTTCGGAGCACTCTACTAACCCCAGGTCGCGCGGACTGCCGCCATCCACATCGACGGCCCAAACTTCCTGATGCGGCTGACGCACCGAGCTGGCGGGGTTGGCCACTTCCCCTGCCTTGTTGGTTTCGGTTCCGCGGACAAACACGACGGTTTTCCCGTCCGGCGTCAGGCGGACCGACCCGATCGTCTGTCCATCGTCGCCACTGTAGTTGGTCACCTGGCGTGGCACGAAGGCCGGTGCATCCGCAATCCAGATGTTTCGTACGCCCTTCTGATTGACTGCCCAAACGATCCGGTTCGCATTCGCCGCCGAGCGCAGTTGGCTGGGGAAAGGGGAGCTCAGAACCTGCTCTAACGTAAATCGAGCATGCGCGAAGCCAGAAAAAATGAGGACAGCAAGAGTGAGTAAGAGATTATGACGTCGTGTCATCGGCTTTGCGAAGAACCTTACGACACCCCGGCGCGAACGCACAAGATCGCCTCAAAAAAACGTTTAAACGGGGACGTCATGAGATTGAAATGCCACTAACAGTATGGAATCTGGGATGAATTGCATTTGTGAATTCCAATAGCTGTAGGAGGAACTCGCATCAACATCCTGCCGACCAATTCCAACTGCATGGCCAAGGCGTGTGTCAATCATACAAAAGTATGCTGTAAACGCCAGTGATTCAGAGTCATACCAACGCATTCAGTCTTTGGAACTATTTCTCGAAAAATTCGCATAAAGCACGGCTCTCGATTTGGCTGTTGAGTTGCCAAAGCAGCTACAAAGGTTTGCCTTCCAATTTTCTTCCGCGGCAGACCCTTTGGGTAAGGGCCAATCAAAAACAATTCTGTTTGGGGGTAGGAATCTCCCTATGACCGTACGTTGAACCGTTGGTTCGAAGCGTTGGTTCGGTTTGGGATTCTCTTTTCCTGGGTTGCATCGGCCACAGGCTGTCCCGACCGTTCCCGCAAGATCCTTCAACGATCTGTCAGGTGCTGTTGTGCTTAGAGCGAAAGTCACAATTCACGAACGAATTCAGTCGGTATTTGCTTGGGATCACGAAAACAAAATCCTCAATTGGCAGGCTTAGGAGCGTCTATGAGCTCAATTTTGCGCAGGCTGGTCGCCGTGACCGTACTGCTTGTTGCGCCTTTGTTCGCCCAGGAAACGACGGGCGGTTTGCAAGGCATCATTAAGGAAGCGTCCGGTGCCGTCGTCGCGAGTGCTCAGGTGGTTGTCACCGGCAGCTCGATGATCGGCAGCAAGCAGGTCGTTACCGATAACAGCGGTTATTACCGCTTTGCCAACCTGCCACCTGGCACATACAAAATTAAGGTCACCGCCAAAGGCTTCGCCACCTCCGAGCAGTCAGGCCTGGTGATTGAAGTTGGCCATCTGCCGTCAATTGATTTCGTCCTCCAGGTGGGAACAAGCGAAACCGTGGTCGATGTAAGCGCTGAGGGTGCCCTTGTCGATACCACGACGCAAACAACACAGACAAACATCGAGCAAGATGTCCTCGCCAATGTCCCCCACGGACGCTCCTTCCAATCCATGATTCAGTTTGCGCCTTCAGCTCGTAACGAACCACTCATGGGATCCACGGGCGGTACCGGTGGCTCCATGCCTGGCAGCAGCGGCAATGGCTTGTCAGTCGGCTATTCCATCGGCGGCGCCGCCGACTCCGAAAACAGCTACCTGGTTGAAGGTCAGGACACTGAGAACATCAGCGGAGGCTACTCCAAAGCCAACGTCCCCTATCAGTTCATCGAAGAAGTTCAGATCAAAACCTCTGGCATCGAAGCTGAGCACGGCGGTGCGCTCGGCGGCGTGGCCAATGTGATCATGAAGAAGGGCAGCAACAATTGGCACGGTTCAGTATTCGGTACATATGAAGGAGCGAGAACCGATGCCAACCAGAATTCCCAGTATCTGCGTTATGATCCAACGGCTTCAGTGGTAAACCCCGCAACAAATGAACCGCAATCCCAGGTCTACAGCCCGCAGAAGGACAGCTTCAACGTCTTCCAGCCGGGCTTCACCATCGGCGGTCCGCTTATCAAGGATAAACTCTTCTTCTTCGCGGGTTTTGCTCCCTTCTACGACAAACTCGGCAGAAACGTTAACTTCAACCCTGCCGGACTGAGCCAGTACAGCAGCTCACCTACGATCGGCATGCAGCACTTCAACCAGGACGAGTCGCAGTACTACGCCACCGGCCGCCTGGACTTTGCCGCAACCCGGAGAATCCGTCTCTTTTCCTCGTGGCTGTATCAGTATTCCCGTGAGACCGGAGCGAGCATTCCCCTTCACGCAGATCCGCTGGAGCCCGGCTACCTGAACGTAGGCATCGAATCGCCGTTGACGCAGTACTCCCCCAATATTGGGTGGTCAGCGCCGAACTCAACCTACAACTTTGGCGCCGATATCACCATTAACAACAAGATGGTCGCCACCACCCGGTTCGGATACTTCTTTGAGAACTATCACGACTTCGGCTGGCCCACGACAAGTCCAAATCTCAATTGGGAAACCGCCGGGGTGAGCGACGAGTTGGGCAATCCGCTGCCAGCAGGATCTGGACTGATCGCCGGCGCAGGCACGCAGACCCAGCCTTACAATGAGTCGTACACGCTCTATAACGCCAACAAGCACTTCCAGTTCAACCAGGACTTGGCCATTTTCAAGTCTGGCTGGGGTGGTACCCACAATTTCAAGTTGGGCTACCAACTCAACCACCTCGTCAATTTGATCAGCCAGAACGGCAACGTTCCCAACGCATACATAGTGACTGGCCCGAACATCAGTTACAGTCCGCTCACCCAGACCGGCAGCGCAAACTGCGCGCTTCTGGAGCAGAATCCCTGGGGAACTTGCGCTGGCCAGTACGGATACCTCCAGGTCGTGGACTTTGCGACGGTAGAACCTCATCCTGCATCCGACTGGAACCATGCATTCTTTGCTCAGGATGCGTGGACTATCGGGCATGGCCTCACCATTAACGCCGGCATCCGAGTCGAGAAAGAAAGCCTACCCGCTCCGACCGGTGTCAACATTCGCACCATCGATTTCGGTTGGGGAGACAAAATCGCTCCTCGAATCGGTGCCGCGTGGGATCCATTGCGGACTGGAAAGATGAAAATCTTCGGCAGCTACGGCGTCTACAACGATGTTATGAAGTTGCTGGTTGCGGAAACCTCGTTCGGCGCACAGGCATATGAAGAATGCACCTATGCCCTCGGCCCGGATGGTACGCCGCAGGGATTTAATGTTGCCAGCATCGACATCAATTACGTCAATGACCGGGCGTGCCCCAGCGCGTCGCCTACAACCGGCGCCAACTTCGCCAGCGGCAACGTTCCTGCGAGCCTGACGGACGCGGCTAGCGGTGTGTCGTTGATTGAAAACATCAACCTGCGCCCCTACGAACCGGTCATGCCCAACCTCAAACCCTATCGTCAGCATGAAACAAGCATCGGCGTCGATTACCAGATCGGGCGGAATTGGGCTCTCGAAGCTCGATGGGATCGCCGCCGCCTCGATCACGTGATCGAAGACGCTTCCCTGGCTGACCCGGATTGGGGCGAGATCTACACCATCGTCAACCCCGGCGAAGGCGTAAATGCCAATATCAATACTTACGCGAACTTCCTGCAATCCCTGGGTCAGGGCTTCGGTTTCCCGGGAATGGCATTTAACGCAGATCCTGCTAACCCGTTCGGCACTTGCGCCTCTTGCCCGCCCAATCCCAAGGCCGTTCGCAACTACGACGGCGTTGAGATCCGGCTAACCAGGCGAGCCAGCAACGGCTTCTCCGGAATGGTCAGTTACACCTGGAGCAGCCTCTGGGGGAACTACACAGGCTTGACCACCACCGATCAAACCGACGGAGGCGGTGTAGGACGTAACTCGCCCGATACGACGCGAGCGTTCGACGAGCCGTTCTATTACTTCGGCGCTAACGGTCAATCCAATAACGGGCCACTGCCTACCGATCGTCCGAATACCTTCAAGGGCTACGCCTATTACGACTTGCCTTGGAGCAGAAGACACGGCATGGGCACCGTCTTCGGCATCTTCCAGAGCGCCTACCAAGGTACTCCGATCAGCTCGTTCATCGACCTCGGGACGATGTTCGGACAAGAAGTGTCGGAAGGTGTGGACGTCTTCGGTCGTGGTCAATTTGCCAATATGACGGTTGATCCGACGACTGGCGCCGTTACCCTCGGTACGCCGCACGTCTTCCGTACCCCGTGGTTCACCCAGACCGACTTCAATCTCGTTCAGTCGTGGAAGGTGAACAAGCAAAACGAGGCGCAGGAGTTAGCCTTCGAATTCAACGTTCTGAACCTTCTCAACCAGCACGCTGTTACGAATTACTACGGCGGAATGAACTCCACCTGGAATCCTTCTCCTATTTCCCCAGGGGGTCTAGGACTCTACAACGGAGCGGCTACTTACCAGGCGTATGAGACCGGATACAACGTGCAGCAGTTGATCAATACCGCGGGAACCGTTGGGAACAGTTGGTATGGTCAGCCTTACAGCTACCAGTCCGCTCGAACCGTTCGCTTCACGCTTCGCTTCACTTTCTAACCCATTGACGTGGAATGCGGGGGCCGATTCTTCGGCCCCCACTTCTTTCCAAACTTGATGCTTTCAAACTGCAGTTCCAATCGGTTGTCCCAAGGTAGAACCGACGTGTTTAGACCTCTTAACGCTGACGTAAGTATGAGATTTGGTAAGCGCAAGCTGCACATTTTCCAAATTGCGTAAAAGAACCGTAAGAAATCAAGATAAGTACTTGCACAGCAATAACTTTGGTTTGGTAATCGATTTGCCTAAGTATACTCGGGCTGACCGCCACGGCAGTGCTAGCCGATGACGCAAAATCAGCCGAAATTTCTCGCTTTGTCTGATCCACAAACCGGGTGCTTTCGCAGCGTACGGAGGAGCCCGGCGGGTCAGGCAGCAAAAGTTCTTAGTTGCTCGGAGCCGCACCGGGAGCGGTAAAGAGCTTTAACTAGCGGGCCGTAATCGGTCCGCTTTTTTTTTTGCAATGGAATAACTCAGACTAGGAACGTGGCGATCCCGCGAGCGAAATTAATCGGCCTCGCTCGTTCCACTAGCGTTAGGAATGCATGCGGCTGCTTTCCGCGATTAGCGCCTCGATCTTCGGACGCTCCGTTTCCGATACCGGTTCGCAGATCAACATTTCGTTCCCAACATGCAGCTCAAATGGACTTCTCACCACCAGTATTTGGAGCCGGTGGTCGGGGCAGCCGAGGGCATACGCTTCGAGTGAATTGCGCACATCACTGCGGTCGTGGAGTTCTTCCAGGACCTCCCAGTGGTGGCCTTTCACGGCCCGGAAGACCTCTTCGGTCGCTTTCAGTTGATTAACCCCCAGCAACCGGCTGGCAATCAACGCAATGCGATGTTTCGTCCACGGCTTGTGACAAGCTGGGCAGCGTTGCACAATCGCGCTTAGCTTAGCTGCATGAGCATGAAGGCCGGCACCCGCGGGCGCGGGTTCAACGTGAACAGTTCCCTTCATCTTCGTAGGCCTCTGACCCCAAAAATCGAGAGCAGAATGAATGTCGCATATGTGGATGCCGGAAGAAGTGGAACGGATCACATCACGTTGTGACGCCGGAACAACCCAGGAATTGTTTCCAGGCTCGCAACGAATACACTTACGCGGCCTTGACGACTCATTTCTCTTCTATCTCGCTGTTACCAAGCAGCTTAACCTGTCTCAGCGCAACCCTATGCGGTGATACGCGCCTACTTCGCCCGAACTACGACCTTCGCCGACCCCATATTGTCGAAACGGTCGTACACCCGCACAATCACAACGTGCTCCTGGAGAGCCAGCATTGGCTCAGCGGTCCTGGACTCCGGCACTTTCTTGATTGCCTTCACAACGATTTGCGGCCGCGCCGGAGGCTCGGCGCCGGCGACCACGTCACCGTCGTCCGGCTTCGACGTCTGCGGCAGTCCGAGCGATACGTCATAGTTCTCTACCCGGTTATCGGAGATCTGTCCCACTGGCTCGATCACTTGCCAGGCACCGGCGTCCACCGAATATTCCGCGCGCTGGATCGGCGAGAATCCATCGATGGCCCGGAACGCTAGGCGAATCGCGCCCTGCTCATATACGCCATTCAGATTCACGACTTGAGGCGGGGTATTGTCGATCTCGAAATAAGAGCTCTGTTTCGATGCCGTCAGAGCCTCCTCGGGCGAATGCGATGGCGCATCCGACGCCATCACTTTCAGGGTGTAGCCGCCATCCGGAAGCACATTGGCGTCGAACGAGTAATACTTGTCGGTCAACTCACCCTTGAGCAATTTCCACGCGGTTTCGCTTTCGCCTCGGTAGTAGACCGAGTACACCAGCGAGTCGTCGTTATCGTCGCGCGCACTCCAGCGCACCGCGATCGAATCGCGGTCACGCACTGCCACCGGAGGAACATCAAAGCGCCCCTGCGGGCCGACGGCTACTGGACCAACGCTCACCGGAATATTCTCGGCATTCTTGGGCAGAGCTGGGAAACGCGCTCCCGGCTGCACATAGACCTCGCTGATTTCCGGAGCTACATTCTTCGACAGATAGTTCACCAGCACGCTGTCGACGTTCGGCGCCGGATTCGACGGATGTAAAACTACCTTCCACTGTAGAAACCGCGCGGGTGGAACGCCTACTGGCGCATCTTTGGCGAGGTCGACCTTGCTCCAGGCGCTCCAATTGCGATCAGGATTGTCTACGTTACCGCTTCGCGCGTAGACATCGAACGCCCCCGTTCCGCGTATCGCGGTCCGACCCCAATGCGAGAAGATCTTCGCATCGAAAACATCGCTCTCGTAATTCCCATCATTCGCGGCAGTGCCGCCCAGCTCAAAAACCTTTCCGAGATTACTCGTCCCCAGATAGAGCCCACCCGCCGGCGCCTGGGTCATGCACGTGACCTGGGTCGCGCTAACCTTCCCGATATCGATGAAACTGTCGTCGTCCAGCACCGTGAAAATGCGTCCGGTGTTTCCGGTGCCCGCCAGCAGGTGATGCTGCCGGTCAAATCCGAGGGCGTAAACGACGTCGTCTCGTGAACTCCAAATCCGCTTTGGCGATCCGTCCGGTGCAATGCGGTATATCTCCGATCCACCCGTGATCCCAACCGGCAGCGCTGGCAATCGCGTCGCCCCCAAAGGACTGGCATTCAGGACCGCCGCTGGCCCCGTGCTCGCGCCAGCCGTAGCAGCAGGTAGCGGCGTGACCATCGTTACGGTCGCCGCCGTCCGCTTGTCACCTACACCCGCAGCGTAAATACTGCCATCCGGGTCGACCACGAGCGCGGTTATCTCCTTCTTGGTCGCGCTGTAGAGTACGAAGGCATCGCCAGAGGGCGATATGCGGTAAATCAGCCCGCTTCCATCTGATCCCGCAATTAAGTTGTCTTTGCGATCCACCGCCAGCGTGCGGACATGCGCCTCATCGCTCTTGAAGAAAAGCGCTCCGGTGCCATTCTTCTCGATCCGGAAGATCTCGCCTGTATCGCCGGTGGCGACGTAGATCCGCCCCTGCGAATCCTGCGCCATATCCCATATGTACTTGGTCTTCGGCTCGAACAGGACTGTCGCCGTGTATGCGCTATCGACGGGAACGTTCTTTGGGATCTCTGCCTCTGTCGACACATCTTTTTTCGCTGGGGGCGCGGGATTTGGAAACGATACGCCTGGCTTGCGCACTATCCTGTAGACCTTCCCATCGGGAGAGGTGGCCGCGTACAAAGTGCCGTCCTTGTCAACCAGCAGGGACTGCACCTGCAGTTCCTGGGGCTCGAAAATGATCGAGACTTGGCCTTGTGGGGTAATTCGATAGACGCGTGCAGGTGAGCCGGCTGCGGCATAAATGTCGCCCGTTGCATCGGCTGCCAGTGCCCACAGGAATGTTGAAGGCGTCGTGGAAATCGCCTTCAGCGGCGGGGCCAGTTCCAGATGGCCGTTGCTGTGGATGGCGACCCCTTTGGCGGTGCCCTTTTCAAACTCATCATAGTTCGATTGTTCCCAGCTTTGGGTTCCATCAGCGAGTAGCAGGCTTGAGATCAATAGGACGGGGGCGAAGTAGAACAACTTGCGCATAGTTCCTGAATTCAACGAGCTTTGGAGGATAAAACCAGCGTACCACGAACAGGATTGCAGGCGATTGTCCCGCCCGGTCGTAAGGCCGTAAACCCCGTCCAGGTAAGGTAAGGGCCCGTGAAACCCAAGCTGGAGCAGGCGTTTTTGAAACCTGCCTCCCAGGAAGGAGTTGGCGTAAGATGAGCGTAACTGAAGTTCGGAAGTCCCAAGACCCCGATCCCTGTTCCGGCTCTGAATCACAAGCGTGGGTGCTTATGGCAGAACGGCAAGCCTTCACGGGGGCGCACCATTCGTCACTCGATAAACCCATCGGCTCGCGCGTTGGACGCTACACCATTCGCGAATGCCTGGGTGTTGGTGGCATGGGCGAGGTTTATCGTGCCGACGATTCCGTCCTGAAGCGTTCCGTCGCTCTCAAACGCATTACTCCACGAGCTGGCAACGATCCCACGTACCGCGAGCGTTTGCTCCGCGAAGCCGAGCGCGCTTCCAGCATTTCCAATCAGCACATGGCTGCCGTGTACGACGTTTTCGAGGAAGAGAGTGAACTCTACCTCGTCATGGAATATGTCGAAGGCGAAACTCTCCGCCGGCGCGCGAAGCAGCGACTCGACGCAGCTCAGTTTTTTCCTTTTGCGCGACAATGCGCCGAAGGCCTTGCTGCGGCTCATGCCCGAGGAATTCTGCACTGCGATCTGAAGCCTGAAAACATCATCATCACGCCCGCGAACGAAGTGAAAATCCTCGACTTCGGTTTAGCCAAGACCCTGCCTCATAGCGAACTCTCAGACGACTCAAGCCCCACCACCAGCAAGAGTACGAGCATCAGCGGAACTCCGGCGTATATGTCACCCGAGATCCTCATGGAGCAGGTGCCGGATCAGCGCTCCGACATCTTCTCCATGGGCGTTGTGTTCTACGAGGTACTCACCGGAATCAATCCCTTTCGCGCCGACACCTTCGTCGGCACTACCGATCGCATTCTGCGTGAAACTCCGCCTCCGATCCGCGACGCCAATCCCACCGTCTCGCCGGCGCTGGAACAAATCGTCTTCAGGATGATTGCCAAGCGGCCCGACGACCGCTATGCGTCCGCAAAAGAACTGCTCCACGATCTCGATATTGTTGAGCACGGCGGTCGCGGACCGCAGATAGCTCCCACTAGACCGTGGTATCGGTCCCGTATCGCTTTCGTCGCTGTATTGCTGATCGTTCTGGCGCTCGCAACTGGACTCAGCATATGGAGAACCCGATCACATCCAGCAAATGCCATCGGCCAAACCCGGCATGTTGCAGTCCTGCCTTTTCGTGCTCTCGACAACGATCCCAACACCCAAGCCTTCAGCAGCGGCTTAACCGAGACTCTCACCACCAAGCTCGGGTCTCTGCCGCGAAGCTACGCCTTGCAGGTCGTTCCTCCGGCGGAGATTCGTACGCAGCACATCGCATCTGCGCAACAGGCGCGCGGAACCTTGGGCGTGAACATGGTGATCGAAGGAAGCTTGCAGCAGTCCGGAAACATGATGCGGATTAATTACAACCTGGTGGACGCGCAAACCTTGCGCCAACTGCGCGCGGGCACCATCACCGCCCGGGCAAGCGATGCATTCTCGCTGGAAGATCAGGTTGTCGACAGCGTACTCAATGCGCTCGATCTGGAACTGCACTCCACGGACAAGACTGCTCTCGCGAATCGCGGCACCACCGAACCCGCCGCCTACGACTTCTACTTGCGCGGCCGCGGCTATCTTCAGGACTACGAGAAGCCGGAAAATGTGGACAGCGCGATCGAAGTTTTTCAGCACGCACTCGAGCGCGATCCCAAGTACGCCCTGGCCTATGCTGGACTCGGACAAAGTTATCAGCACAAATTCGAAATCACGCACGACGCGGACTGGCTACACCGAGCCGAGCAGGCCTGCCAGAGATCCGTTTCGTTGGCGCCGAACTCCCCCGCTGGATACGCGTGCCTGGCAGCCGTCTACAACCAGACCGGACAATATGAGCGTGCGGTTGAACAGGCGCAACACGCCCTCAGCCTTGATCCAAACGACGACGACACGTATCGCGCGCTCGCCCTTGCCTATGAGAATCTCAAGCGCTTCGACGACGCCGAGGCCACCTATCGCGAATCGATCGCAATGCGTCCGCAATACGCCGCGGCCTATAACTGGTTAGGGAGCTTTCTTTACACCCGCGGCCGCTACACTGAAGCCGTTCAGGCGTTCCGTCAATCGACCGATCTCGCTCCCGACAACTATCGCAGCTATTACAACCTCGGCGGTGCGCTGACCTCTGCCGGGCGCTATGAGGACGCCATCTCGCCGCTTGAAAGGTCCATTGCAATTCGTCCGAATGCGGCGGCTTTTGCGAATCTCGGAACCGTTCAGTTCTATCTTGGTATCTTCTCGCAGGCAGCCCAAGCTTACGAAAAAGCTGTCGAACTAGATCGGCAGGATTCTTCCATGCTCGGCAATCTGGCGGAAGCTTATTATTGGATTGGGGGCAGGCGGGAGCAGGCGCAAGCTACCTATCGCGCAGCGATATCCCAGGCTGAAAAGCAGCTGAAGATAAACTCGCGCGACATTGCCATCACCAGTGAGATTGGTGTCTACCACGCAATGCTCGGGGACTCAGCGCAAGCGAAAACCTGGACCACACGCGCTCTCAATATGGATTCCAGCGATCCCTATGTTTTGCTTAACGCTTCTCTCGTGGCTGCTCATTTTGGACAGGATCAATCCGCGATTGATTACCTGAAAAAAGCTGTCAATGCTGGCGTGGAGCCGGACACAGCCATGCACTCGCCAACGTTCAATCAGCTTCGGTCGAATCCGGGCTTTCAATCAGCTCTACACGCGACAGCCAAGCCGAATTAACTGTCGCCGGCTCCGGGCCCAGCCAACACAAATCCCAGGAGGTCCATCATGGAACTGATGATCGAAGAATTTACCGAGACAGGAACCTCAGTCTTCAAGCTGCCCGCCGAAGCCAACATTGCCACCGTAACCATCCTGAATGACGAAGGAATGGTCGATCCGGATCCGGTCTCACTGGGACCGTCTTACGGAAACAAGTATCAGATCAGGTGGTTCAACCAAACCACTCACCAAGTGACCGTCACGATCGATTATCAGTACGAAGGAGGTGTCGCCCAGGGTGGTCTTGTGAGCGTCATCATGGGAGCGCTCAAGAGTCCGTTTCCTGGCGCGGTTTTCGTCATCCCGCCGGGCGTGGGCGTAACCAGCGGGCCAATCAGGAACGATCTGATCGGACAGCATCAGTTCAAGTACTCGGTGCAGACTTACAAGACCACGAACGACCCCAGGATCATTATCAATCGATAGCGTCGATCAGATGCTTGGGTCCCGCTGCGGCGGGGCCTGTTCACTTGATGGTGATCGTAATCACTTGCGCGCCGGAGACGACATAATCGACGGGCGTCGACTCTTCTCCTACCGACGACTCCCCCAGCACAACCATGTCCTGTGTGCCGCGCATGCCTTCCATCACGTTCATCACCGAGAGCGGCAACGTTGGCATGATCTTGTCCTGCACCATCGCCTCTGGATTCTGCTCCAGCAGCGAAACATAGAGCCGATCGTTGATGCGCTCTTTATTCAGCATCGCGATCGTCGACGCCAGATCAAGCCTCTGCGCAAACGGACGCGCGGTCTTGCGCATCTTGTCCAGCGTATCGGCGTCGCTGACCAAAATCCGCAACGTCCCCTTCGGCGTCGACGTTGGAATCTGTATCGGAAGCTGACGTACGATCCGTTCTCCACGATACGGCCGCAGCGCCACTTCGATCGTGATCTGATCCCCTGGTCGCGCTTCCGTCACATCCGTGCGCGCACTTTCCAGCCGCGCCCAGCGCCGCTCATTCAGGATGTCGAAATCTAGCTCCACTCCTGTAATGTTCGGCTTCACAAACTGATTGTCATAAATGCGTCCGAATCGATCTCCGAGCGACATCGCCAGCGCGGCCGCCGTGGGCACGCTGGCATCCGACGACGGCGCAAACATATCCTGCAGTTTGACCTCAGGATACCCGTGCACATCGATCTGCCCATTCAGCCGATACGTCACATCTTCCCCGTACTCGTTGATTCCCTGCAGCACGCTGTACGCCGTCGACATGATCGCTACCGGCGTCAGCTTCGGATTGTTCAGCACTTCGTAATGGAAGGTTTTCGGATTGGAAACGCCGTGTACGCGCAGCGTCACTGGGATCATATCCGGCGTCTGATCGAAGCGACCAAGGATACCCGTATGCCGGTCCTGCACAAACGCGCCCACCGCCTCGGTCGTATTGATTATCTTGAAGGCGTTCTCCGGCGAAGGCAGCGTCGCAACCACCTGCGCCTTGTTCATCGGGATATCGACATTGCCAAACTGCAGCAACGGATGTCCGCAGGCGAGCAGTCGCTCCGGATCGACATAGGTCACCGTGCACGTCGCCGCGATACTAAGATCGCCGCGCACCAGCACGGCGCTCACTGCGGAGCCAGGCACCAGCGGTTCCGGCTGCTTCTCATCGCTTACCGAGCCGGCGCCCATCACCGGCGTAATCCCTGCCGCTGTAAATTGCGGAGCGAAACGGCGCACCGCATCCTCCGTGAATCCGTTGAATACCAGCGGCGTCTCCATCGGCTTCATCAAGTTAGCGAAATTCTGTACGTCTGGCCCGCCGATCGCAGGCCCCGGAGCTCCAACCGGCGTAACCGTACCAACTGGCCGCTTCTGCGAAGTCTCGTCCAGCGCATTGATTTCCAGCATCTGCTCAATCGGAGTCACCCCGGCAATCGGCTCTTTCGAAAATTGTCCGATCCGGAATGCCAACGCGCCCACCAGTTTGCCGTCTATGTACACGGGGCTTCCGCTCATGCCGGCTACTACCCCTGTGTACTCGGGCTTGGTTCCCTGCAGACGAATCAGAATCACGTCGGAATCCGGTCCATTCATGTTTTTCAGGACTCCGAGCACTTCCAGGTTCATCGGCTCTGGCCGGGTGCCTTGAAATACCGTGTAGGCCACGCCCTTCATGCCCGCATGCACCTCGGACAGGTGCATGATCGGCACATTGGGCTTAAATGCAGGCGGAGCGGACCAGCAATTCTGAATGGAGAAGACTAGGGCGACGAAGCAAGCAAACTTTTTCATACTACTGGCGTGAACCTCGAGTCCCTGAGGGTGGGACCATATCGCGATCGGCCTTGTTTCTTAGTCTGATACGATCCACCTACAGACCAGATCAGCGGAAATGCCAAAAAATGATGCCCTTGGCATCGAGTCAAAATGGTGGATTTGAGGTTCTATACTAGCATAGACATTCTGGTGCGGGACCCTGCCTTGCTACCCTTCGGAGCAATGGCAATCGGTCAAAAGAACCCAATCCGGAGCGGTGGAGTTCCCATGGGGATCGGTTCAATAGATTTGAAACTCGTAAGCCCGGCAGTACGAAAACAGGCTCGTTCAGCGTCGCACACAAGGCTGGCGATTCTTCTCTTGTTCGTCTTCGCCCTTTTCACGTTGACGCCGACCTTGTCTCACGCGCAGTCGCAATCTCCGAATAGCGGCGATCAGGCGCCGCCTCCCAGCGATCAGACACCCGAAGCTGGCGGGCCCTCAGGCGATACCGGCCCGATGGCTATCCCCAAGAAGAAAGACGAGGCGCCGCCCGAGCGTGAGCGTACTCCTTCTGCGCCTAAGAATCCCGAGGGCATGCCGGACTTCTCGATTCGCGTGGACGTCCCTGAAGTGCAAGTGCCGGTGAGCGTCGTGACCAAGGACGGCCAGTTCATCCCTGGCCTGAAGAAGGACAACTTCAAGATTTTCGAAGACGGAGTGCCACAGCAGGTCGCGCAATTCAGCCAGACCGAGGCTCCCATCACTTGCGTACTCCTCGTCGAGTTTGCCTATACCAATTACTACTTCATGTACGACGCGATCAACGCCTCTTACCAGTTTGCGAACTCGTTGCGTCCTCATGACTGGGTAGCGGTCGTGTCGTATGACATGAAGCCTCACATGCTTACCGATTTCACTCAGGACAAGCGCGAGATCTACGGCGCCATTAACAGCCTGCAGATTCCTGGATTCAGCGAAACGAACCTTTTTGACGCCTTATATGACACCTTGGACCGCGTGGACCGCCTCGAGGGACGGAAGTACGTCGTGTTGATCTCCAGCGGCGTCGACACTTTCAGCAAACTGACTCTCGACAAGATCCTGAAGAAAGTGAAAGGCACTCCCAACGTAACCATCTTCACCATCAGCACCGGCGAACTGTGGCGTACCCTGGCCGAGAGTCGCGGTGGCGGCATGGGCGCTTCCATCCGGAACCTCGACTTCCTGCAGGGCGACAATGAAATGCAAACCTTTGCCAAGATGACCGGCGGTCGCTGGTACCATCCGCGCTTCCAGGGCGAACTCCCGGAAATGTTCCGCGATATCGCCGGCGACATCCGCAACCAGTACGTCATCACCTATCACCCGACCAACGCAGCGCTCGATGGGACTTATCGCAAATTGAAGGTGGAAGTGGTTGCTCCCGGTGGCGGTCCGCTCGAGATTCACGATCAAAAAGGAAAGAACCTGAAATTCCAGGTGGTCGCGCGCGAAGGCTATACCGCCAAACACCAGGTCGAGTAAAGCAGTCGTCGGTTGTTAGTTACCGCCGCCAGCAAACTATTTGCAGTCCGACCGCGAACTTTTCAGCCCGAGCGTAAGCGAGGACTGTCATGCCGAGCGCAGCGAGGCATCCCTACCCGATCCGCGAAATCTGCTGGTGTGAGGCGCCTTGGTAAGGTCTTTTCAGTCCGAGCGTAAGCGAGGACTGTCATGCCGAGCGCAGCGAGGCATCCCTATAGACTTCGCAAAGCTGCCTGTGTGAAAGGCTACATAGCAACCAGCAAGCAGCTACCCAAAGACGCCAGTTCTACAACTTGGGCAAAAGTTCCCGCAAGGCCCACTGAATCCGATTCACGCTGCTCTTGATTGCCCCGAGGTTCTCCTGGTCCGTGGTCGAATATGAGTTGAACTCGATCACCTGAAGTGCGTTGCGCACATGATGATTCATGTTGGCGATCACTTCCACTCGCTGACGAAGCATGGCTCGTTGCTGCCGGTACAGCCGAAGGAAGAGTAGGAAAACAAATCCGCAGATAAGTGCAGACACAGCGTCGGAGAGTTCCACCGTTTGCCGGATCGAGTCATCCTTGTGCAACATCAGCCAGTCGAGACCAAATCCCAGTACGAACACGAAAACGGCAAACAGCAAAGACAGCAGCGCAATGCCCCAGTAGGACCGAAACAACTTGCCTTCCTGTGGCGGGGCGAGCTGCTCCGCAATGTCCGCGTCTACTTGTCGTCGTTTGCTGTCTACAGCCCGATGAGGAGTACTCATAAAGAATGTTAGACGTATTTTACGGCTTGCGAAGAACGATGAACGTTAATGAATGTGAAAAAAGGCATCAAGAAAAAACATCAGGCCAACCCCGATAAACACGAGCAGGGCCATCGCGATTCCGGGCTCGCGGTTGACCTCTGGAATCAAGTCCGAAGCCGCTACGTAGATCGTCACCCCCGCCGAAATAGGCAGTCCGACCCCGACCGCCTGTTTGGTGACAGCCATTGTCATCACTCCGAGCAGAGTGGCTGCTCCGAGGAGAATTGATGATCCCCATGCGAACGCCTTGCTTCTCCCGCCCGCGAGCATTACCGATGCTACCGTGAAGCCTTCGGGCACCTTGTGCAGAAAGACTGCAATAAAGATGATCCACCCGAGCCAGTTCGAAACGATAAAACCCGACGCGATCGCAACCCCGTCGAAGAACGTATGAATTAGCAGACCCGCAAGCACAGAATTAGTTTTGTGGTGGTGAACAAATTCTTCTTCGTGCGTCTCTTCGCCAAAGTGAAAATGCGGACTGACGGTGTGCTCGAAAAAGTGAACGATCAGGTATCCGATCAGAATAAGGAATCCTGCCCGCCCTCCCCGCAATTCGATGCTCTGCGGCACCATCTCTGACAGAGACGTTGCCAGCATGAAGCCCGCACCCAGAGCCATGAAGTAGCGCAAGAAGCGTCGATCCCAGCTTCGCTGCACAATAACGGCTCCGCCAAAAATATTAGCGGCGGCCGCCGTTACTCCGAGAATCAGGCTGAGCGCGATCGGATGCATGAATCAGCAGAGTACCAGCTTGTTTGGTGAAAACAAACGGGGTGCCCCACACATCCTGTCTTTGAAGGGTAGCCCATTCAAGCCTTCTTTTGGCTTGAGGGGACAGTTCTCTGCAGGCTCTCAGCGCGGGTGCCCGACATCCTGCTTTTGGATGGGTGGGCGTTGAAGTCCCCTATCCACTATGGCGAATATGCATAACGTCGCCGTCCTGCACGATGTAATCCTTGCCTTCCAGTCGCAGCGTACCTTGCGAACGCGCCACTGCTTCCGATCCCGCTTCCAGCAGCTTGTCCCAATGAATCGTCTCCGCGCGGATGAAATGCTTTTCCAGATCGCTATGAATCGTGCCCGCGGCTTCCACCGCCCGCATTCCACGATTGATCGTCCACGCGCGACACTCATCTTCGCCGACGGTCAGGAACGAGATCAGGCCGAGCAATTCGTATGTTTTGCGAATCAATCGTGACAGTCCACTCTCTGTCAGGTTGTAGCTCGACAGGAACTCCGCCGCATCTTCGTCGCTCATGTCAGCAAGCTCGGCTTCTACCTTGCCACATACCGCGGTCGCCCCGGTATTCGGCTTTGCCGCAATCTCAGTCACCCCAAACTTCGTCACTGCCCCTTCCAAATCTTTCCCCAGGTCGGTGCTCTCGCTGATGTTCAGCACGTACAGAATGGGTTTCTCGCTCAGGAACATAAAGCCACGCAGCAGCTTCTTGTCCTCTTTCGTCATCTCCATCTCGCGCAGCGGTTTCTCCGTCTCCAGGAAAGCCTTCGCACGTTTCAGGAGGTCGTTTTCTTTCTCAAGGTCCGCCGTGCGCATCTTCTTCAGATCTTTTTCCAGGCGCTCCAGTCGTTTTTCTATCTGACCCAGATCGCTCACCATCAGGTCGAACTCAACGTTTTTGATATCGCGGATCGGATCGATATCCCCAGCGGCGTGCGGAATCGACGGATCATCGAAGGTTCGCACCACATGCGTCAGCGAATCCACCTGGCGCAAATTGCCCAGATAATCGGCTGCTTTCAGCGCTTCCTGCCCGATTGCCGCCACGTCCACATACTGGATCGTCGCATGTATCGTCTTCTTCGGGTTGTAGAGTGCAGCGAGCCGATCGAGTCGATCGTCAGGGACAGTCGCCACTCCTAGATGCGCTTCGCGCGGATTCGCGCGCTCCGAAACTTGCGCCTTTGTCAGAATCTTGAATAAAGATGATTTGCCCACCTGTGGCAGGCCAATAATTCCGCTCTTCATAATTCGCTTTCAGCCTTCAGCGCTCAACAAAAGCAGAACCGCACAGATCGTCCCGATGCGCTTCAGGCAAACTTCTGCATGTATCAGAATAAAAGAAGGATCAACAGAAGCCAAATTTTCGGGAGGAGTCTGCTGCGGTTTATCTTTGGGTAGCTGGTAAGTCAGTAGCTAGTGCCGTGAATGCGCGAGCTCAACCAGTTTTCGCAAATGTCACTTCAACTGCCGAGCAGTTAAATACAAAACCACCAACCCGATCAGATACACCGACCCCTCGATTCGGGTCGACCAATGATGCAGTCGATTGAATTCTACGCGTCGCGGATCATCCTGCGGGACCGTATCAATGATGCCCATCTCTGAGCGTAGCGCCATCATGCGTGATGAAATGGCGAACATCGAGACCAGCGTTAATACCAACATCAACACTACAAGGATATGTCGCGGCGCTAGCGTCTGCGCTGATCCAGTAGTCAGCGCCGAGTAGGCTATCGAGGTCGCCAGGAACACGATCCCCGATACGACCCCCATCCAGTGCAGCACCGGAAGCGTGCGGTTCACCACCGTTCCCGCTAGTTCCCGTGTCGGCAAGACCGCAAACACTGTCGGCGCAAGCACAAATGCGAAGAACGTAATCCCGCCCAGCCACACCACCAGCGATAACAGCATCAGAAAACGCAGCACGGACATATTGTGATTATTACACCAGGAGTAGAACGGCAGGGATCTCGGTACAGCCACTAATTACGAATCACTAACTTCTGACCTACACCGGCACTGCCACCGTCTCCACAATCTCTCTCAGTACCTGCTCCGCCTGTTCGGACTTCTTCAGCGTCGAAGAGTACTTTCCGCCCACCACCACTCGATGCGCGAATACCGGAATCGCCAGCGTCTTGAAATCTTCCGGCGTAGCGAAATCGCGTCCGTCGACATATGCGAGTGCCTGCGCCGCGCGATACAACATCAGTGTTCCTCGCGGAGAAACGCCCAATGACAGATACGCCGACTCGCGAGTCTTGCCCACAATCGCCAACGTATACTCGATCAGCGAATCGTCTACCCGCACGCGCTTGACCTCATTCTGGATTGCGACCACATCGGCTCCGCCGAGCACCGGACGAATATCATCCAGCCGCGCTGCTCCCGCCTCCGCCCGCAAGATTTCCTTCTCGCTTTGCGCCGAAGGATAGGTCATCGGCAGTCGCATCAGGAATCGGTCCATTTGCGATTCAGGTAGCGGATAGGTTCCGTGATGCTCCACCGGATTCTGCGTCGCGATCACCAGAAATGGTTCCGGCAATGTATACGAGTGGCTGTCGACCGTCACCTGTGCCTCGTTCATCGCCTCCAGCAGTGCCGATTGCGTCTTCGGCGTCGTGCGATTGATCTCATCCGCCAACAACACGTTGGTAAACACGGGGCCGTGTTTGAACTCGAATTTTTGTTCTGACGTCGAGTAGATCGAAATGCCCAGCACATCGCTCGGCAACATGTCGCTGGTAAACTGCAATCGCTGGAACTCGCAATCGAGTCCACGCGCAATAGCATGTGCCAGGGTGGTCTTGCCGACGCCGGGCACACCCTCAATCAGCAGGTGACCCCGCGCAAACAGGCAAACCAGGGCCAGTCGGACTACCTGATCCTGACCTCGAATCACAGACCTCAGAGTGGATTCCAGCTGAATTACGCGCTCCGGCGCGACCTGAACAGTAGAGGCCATTAACGCGATTGTAAACGATCTATGAACCGGGAAGACGAAACGAGGGTAGCTGTCCGAAAGTGATTCCCAAATCAAAAAAACGTGGAACCACTCGCGCTCGAGTGGGCAAAAAATAGGCACGGCCTTCGCCGTGCCCTGCCGATGAGAACTCTCTCTACTGATTATGGTGGCGCGCGCGCCCTCGCCGGGTGCCCGACACATCCTGTTTTTGGATGTCTGGAATCCGAAACGTGAACCTAGCTTTACCGGTTCGCTGCCTGCGATCCAAACAAGTGCCTTACATCAGCACCGCGTACCCAGAAGATCACATCTTCCGCGATGTTCGTGGCGTGATCTCCCACGCGTTCCAGGTTTCGCGAAATTAACAACGTATTCAGAGCCTGGCTTGTCAGCGACGGATTCTCATGCATCGTCTTCAGCATCGCGTGGTACACCTCGGCGTTCAGCTGATCCAGCTGGCTGTCGGTCTTCAACACCTGCTCGGCCACATCCGCTCGCGCATAGATGAATGATTCCAGCGCCGTGCGCACCATGTTCGAAGCCACTGTTCCCACGCGCGGGATGTCGGCGCTCAGCTCCGCCTCTTGCAGCTTGATCAGTTCCATCACGCGCTGCACCACGTTTACCGCCTGATCGCCTACGCGTTCCAGGTCGGCATTGATCTTCACGATGGCGATGATGAACCGTAGATCAACCGCCATGGGCTGCTGCATCGCCAGCAGATCAAGGGCAAGTTCGTCGATTTCTCGCTCCATGGTGTTGATGGCGCGCTCTCCGTCAAGCACCTGCTGGCACAACGCGGCATCCCGCAGCCGGTACGCCTCAATGGCGCGATCGACTGCCTGTTCTGCCAAGCCGCCCATCCGCAGGAGCTTCTCTTTTAAATCGTCGAGTGACTGGTGAAACCGAGTGCGCATTATCCAAACCTGCCCGTTATGTAGTCTTCAGTCCGCTTATCGCTCGGATTCGTGAATATCTTTTCCGTCTTGTCGAACTCCACCATCGTTCCCAGTAAAAAGAACCCCGTGAATCCGGCGACGCGCGCCGCCTGCTGCATGTTGTGCGTCACAATCACGATGGTGTAATTCACCTTGAGTTCGTCAATCAATTCTTCGATCTTGCCTGTCGATATCGGATCCAGCGCCGAAGCCGGCTCATCCATCAACAACACTTCCGGCTCTACCGCCAGCGCCCGCGCGATGCACAATCTCTGCTGCTGACCGCCCGAGAGGCTTGCTCCCGATTTCTTTTTGAGGTGGTCTTTCACCTCTTCCCACAACGCCGCCTGCTTCAAAGACTTCTCTACGATTTCATCCAGCCGGTGCCGGTTGCGGAATCCGTTCAGCTTCAATCCAGCAGCTACATTGTCGTAGATGGACATCGTCGGAAATGGATTCGGTTTTTGAAACACCATACCCACTCGCCGCCGCACTTCCACCGCCGGGGTCCCATTGGCATAGATGTCAGTTTGGCCAATCATGACCGTGCCATCCACCTTCGTTCCCGGAATTGTCTCGTGCATGCGATTCAGGCAACGCACGAAGGTTGACTTCCCGCAGCCCGAAGGCCCAATTAGCGCTGTCGCCTGGTTCGCAGCGATCGACATGTTCACGCTGTGCAGCGCTTCGCTGCTACCGTACCAGGCTTTCAGGTTTCGGACTTCGATTCCGACACCCATTGCCTATGATGCTCCCTTCATCATGCCGCGGCTGGTCACAACTCTGACCGCCGTTACTGCGGCTACGATCAGCAGGATTAATACCAGCGCCCCCGCCCATGCCTGTTTGTGCCATTCATCGAACGGCGAAATTGCGTAAGCGAAAATCTGGATGGGCAGCGCCGCTGTCGGCTGATTGATGTTGAAGTTCCAGAACTGATTTCCAAAAGCTGTAAATAACAGCGGCGCCGTCTCACCGGCTGCGCGTGCAAAAGCCAGCATCACTCCCGTGATCACTCCGGCAGAAGCCGTTTTCAGCGTCACCGAGAGCGTTGCCCGCCACTGCGAAACGCCCAATCCCCACGCAGCCTCGCGAATCGTGCGCGGCACCAGCAGCAACATCTCTTCCGTCGCCCGCGATACTGTCGGAATCATCATGATTCCCAGTGCAACACCGCCGGCGACTGCCGAAAAATGCTTTTGCGTAATGACCACCAGGCCGTACACCGAAATGCCAACCACGATGGACGGGATTCCGTTCAGCACGTCTGCGGTGAACCGCACCGTATTCCCCAGCCAGTTACGCCCGTACTCTGCCAGGTAAATGCCGGCGCCAATTCCCAGCGGGATCCCGATCAGCGATGCGAGCCCGAGAATGACGCCCGAGCCTACGATTGCATTTCCCATGCCGCCGCCGGTTTCGCCTACTGGCTTCGGGGCCTGCGTCAGGAAAGCCCAGTTGATCGATCCGATGCCTTTCATCACCAGGTACGCAAAAATCGCGAACAGGGGAACGATCACCAGGATCGACGATCCTACGGCAAATAGAGTCAGCAAGTTGTTGGACAGCTTGCGTGTCCAACTGATCGGCTCCAGTATTCGAGGCGCTACTACGTTGCTAGCCATTGGCCCTCGCTGGCATTCCCCGCGTCGTCATCCACACCAACGCTTGCGCAAGCGCATTCACAATCAAGGTCACGATGAACAGCGCCAGTCCGATCTCGATGATGGCACTCAGGTACAGATTGTCGCTGGCCTCGCTGAACTCGTTGGCGATTACACTCGCCATTGTGTATCCCGGCGCCAGCAGCGACTTCGCAATCTCCGGACGGTTGCCAATCACCATCGTCACCGCCATCGTCTCGCCCAGAGCTCTTCCAAGGCCGAGTATCACTGCGCCGATAATTCCTGTCCTGGCATTGCGCAGCACTCCCACGCGGATCATCTCCCAGCGTGTCGCCCCTAGCGCCAGCACACCCTCACGTTGCACCTGGGGAACCGCGCTCATCACGTCGCGCGCAATCGAAGCCACGATCGGCACGATCATGATTGCCAGAATCACTCCCGCCGCCAGCATGCCGATCCCATAAGCTGGACCGCCAAACAGTCCCGTCCACCCGAGGTACTTCGCGAGAAACGGCTCCACGTACTCGCGCAAAATTGGGGCCAGGATAAAAATCGCCCATAATCCGTAAATCACGCTTGGAATCGCGGCTAGCAATTCCATCAGGAACGAGATTGGCGTTTTTACCCAGCCCGGCGCCATTTCAGTAATAAAAATCGCTGCGCCTATCGAGAGCGGTACCGCCAGGAGCAAAGCCAGGAATGACGAAACCAGCGTGCCGAAAATAAAAGGCAGTGCGCCGAACTCGCCAGAAACCGGATCCCAATTCGATCCAAAGAAGAAGTGCCACCCAAACTGCTTCAACGACAACTGCGAATTTACGATCAATTCGTAGACGAACAGCGCCACAATCGCCAGTACCGACAAAGCGCACAGGGTGATTACCCACTTGAACCCGGTATCCGCGAACCGATCCGTGAACGATGGTTTGTTGGCGATCGGCTTCTCGATCACCGCGTGAATCACGCCTTCGGCTTGGCTTCCATTGGGCACAGGATCAGGGTTGGCAAACACATTCTGGGGTGCCACCACCGGATGTCACCTCTACTCACGAAACTATCAGTGCTCTGTTACAGGTTGATGAACAGGCCGACTTTGAATACAAACGGCGGTCCGACATGATCGCGACCGCCGCTCAGATTCACCGTGAACTACCGTATCTGCTTGATTACCGCGCGCTCTTTCTCGGCTACCTCTTTTGGTAGCGGAGCGTAGTCTAATTTCTCCACCATGCCCTGGCCGCTATCCAGCATCCACGTCAGGAAGTCCGTAAACATTTTCGACTTGCCCCCGTCCTTCCACTGGGCCGGTACCAGCAACCAGGTGAAGCTCGCAATTGGATACGCATCTTTCCCCGGTGCATTCGTGATCGAAACACGGAAGTCGGCCGGCATGGTCTTCATCGAAGCTGCCGCTGCTGTTGTCGACGCCAGACTCGCTTTTACGAAGTTGCCGGAAGCATTCTGCACGCTTCCAAACGCGATGTTGTTCTGCAGCGCGTAAATCAACTCCACATACCCAAGCGCGCCCTGCATCTGGCGGATCATTCCGGCAACGCCTTCATTGCCCTTTGCGCCAAGTCCGACGGGCCACTTCACGGACGTTCCCTTCCCAGGGCCGCTCGCCCACTCGGGACTCACCTTCGACAAAAAGTCGGTGAAGATGTAGCTGGTGCCGCTGCCGTCCGAGCGGTGAACAATCACGATCGCACGGTCCGGAAAACTTACTCCCGGATTCAGCTTCGCAATCGCCTTGTCGTTCCAGTTTGTGATCTTGCCCATGAAAATGTCCGCAAGAACCGGCCCGGAGAACTTGATTTCGCCACTCACGCCAGGCACGTTGTACGCAGGCACGACTGCGCCTAGCACCGTCGGCAGGTGATAGATCTTCTGCTTCGCGTCTGCAAGCTGCTGATCCGTCATTGGACCGTCGCTCGCCCCGAAATCAACCGTCCCAGCGCTCAGTTGACGAATGCCGCCGCCGCTGCCGATCGACTGGTAATTGATCTGCATATCCGGATGCGCGTTGTGATACTCGCTGAACCATTTCTGATAAATCGGATTGGGAAACGTAGCCCCAGCGCCATTCAACGTCGTCTGCGCTGCCGCCGCCCCAACTAGTAAAGAAAGACCAAACAGCACGAAAGTGACGCGTTTCAGCATCATCCCTCCTAAGTGTGTGAAATTGATTTCTAGTCGTGTTTTGTTAACGGGCGGTTACAGCGGGTTGAATATTGGATGAATGGCCAGTAGCCGGCGCCCACCGCTGTAGTCTGGCGTCTCCTCGACTGTCAGTCGAGCCGTCTCTTGCGAGCTCAAGGTTGGTGGATTTCGAATCGGTGCGGATGGCCTGAGTGGCTAATTACTAATTACTAACTACTAATGGCTAACTGCGGCTTTACCGCTTTGCCGCTTCCTGTCGCCGCATCCAGTCCAGGAACATCTCTTCGAACGGCTTGTCGCTGGCGCGAATCAAGTGACGAATACTCTGGCCACTCACCAAATGGCAGACTTCTTCAGCCAAATTCTTTACATGATCTCCCGCGCGCTCCATTGTCTGGGTCATGATCACGATGTGGAAGCTTTCCTGCCGCGGTTGATTGTCGGGATTTTCCACGTGCCGAAGAAAAATCATGTTACGCGTGCGGTCTAGCTCAGAATCTGCTCGCATCACCTTCAGACAAGCCTTCAGATCGCGATTCGCAAACGCCTGGTGCGCGTCAGCCAGCATGCGCTCAACGATCGACGCCATCAGCGTCAGATCCTTCACATCCTGCTGCTCCATGCGCTTCAGTACCGCTCCTGCGCGATTCACAAAGTTCAGCAGCAGGTCCCCGATTCTTTCCAACTCAAGGATGAACTTCAGACACGCTAATAGCTCGCGCGCCTGCACCTCGGAGACCTTCGAAATCGCGCTTGTCACCGACTGGTTGATTTCGCGATCGAGATTGTCGAGTTCCTCTTCGTATTCGCGCATCACACGCAAATGCGAAGTGGATGCAGTGGCAATCCCTTCAGCGATCGCCGCCGCAGCCGCCTGCGCGACATCTACTGCATGGAGTGTCTGCTGCACGATCTGTTCGCATCCGAAGTCAGGCTGTGTTTTTAATATTGCAGTGCTCATCGCGGTTTTCCTCCCCGACAGCCTCTGCATCATTCTGGCCGATGGCATGGAGTGCCTTTAGCATAGCCTCATTTTGTGAATGTGTAGTGAAGAACCCTGAAAAATCGCGGCTATTGTAATTGCAAGATGGGAAATTCGTGTGTCGGGCCCATTCGATCTGAGAGTCCCACCCTCAGCCTTCTTTCGGCCCGGGGAGGGGAAGCATCATTCCCTCTCCCCGCGCACTCTGTGTCTCCACAACCGCCGCTCCGCTCGCCGCCACCGGCAGCTTGAACGAAAACTCCGATCCGTATCCCAGCTGGCTCTCCGCCCGCACGCTCCCGCCATGCACGCGAATAATGTGCTTCACGATCGCCAATCCCAACCCGGTTCCACCGGATTCCCTCGAACGCGCCTTGTCCACTCGATAGAACCTCTCGAACAACCGCGGCAAATGCTCGGAAGGGATACCCTGCCCCGTATCGCGCACGAAGAACTCCAGTGTGGAATCGACCTTACGCACGCCGAGAAACACTTGCGCTCCCGCCGACGAATACTTGATGGCGTTGTCGATCAGGTTCGCGAACACCTGCTGGATCGCATCTTCGTCGGCCTGCACCAGCTCTTCCGTGTTGCTCTCGATGGTCAACTCAACATCACGCGAACGCGCGACTTCCACAAACGTCTCGTAGGCATTCTGCAACAGCGTGCTCGCCGGCACCGGATGGAACCGGAAATTCTGTTCCCCCGATTCCACTCTTGCCAGCGTCAGCAGATCTTCTGTTAGCCGCGACATCCGCGCCGCATTTTTGCGGATGATCTCCAGGAACTCGTGTGTCATCGACGCGTCGCCCGGAGGCGCATCCAGCAGCGTCTCCGTATATCCCTGGATCGACGTCAGCGGCGTCCGCAATTCGTGCGATACGTTTGCAATGAAGTCCCGCCGCGTTTTTTCCAGCCGCTCCACTTCCGACAAGTCGAACAGCACCGCCACTGCGCCACCATTCGGCATCGGGGCCGCGGTCACGCTGAATGCTCTTCGCGCGGCGATCCAGTTCACGCGCGCGGTCTGTACTTCTTTTTCTTTCGCAGCATGCTCAATTGCCCGCAGAAAATCGGGATCGCGTACCGTCTCCACCACCGGCGCATTCAACCGGACGCCCGGCGGAGCCAGTTCGTTCATCTTGCGATTCGCCCAAAGAGCGCGGCCATCCGCGGATACCGCAATCACCGCCTCCTGCATGCTGTTCAGCACCGCCTCCAGCTCTTCGTGACTGGTCTCAAGCGCCTGGAAACTTTCCTGCAGTCGCCGAGCTGTCTTATCCAGTGCTGTGGCCACCGCCGCAATTTCGTCAGAAGACCGGCGCTCATCGATGCGGGCCGTTAAGTCGCCCTCGGCAACATGGTGTGCGAAACTCACAATTGCCTTCAGTCGCTTGCTGATTCCCTGCGCTGCGATGCCCGCCAATATCGTCGCAACTACGATGCCGAGCAGGCTTCCCCACAGCAGCTTGATCCATACCTGTTGTCGGACTGCTTCAACCGAAGCCAGTGGATACGCCAACCGCACTGCGCCATTTGGTATCGGCGCAGCCACGTACAGGAACCGCACGCCCACCGTATGGCTCGACCGCGAGTCCTCGCCGATCTCTCCGTTCAGCGCCCGAACAAATTCCGGACGCGTCGCATGATTTTCCATCTCCGCCGGATTCGCCTGCGAATCGGCCAGCACCTGCCCCTGGCGGTCGATGATCGTCGCCCGCGCGTTGGTCGCTTGCGCCGCATCTTTCGCAATCGTCACGTAATCGGGCCGAGCGTCCCCTTTAACGCGATTCGCCAGCATCAGTGTCTCGCGCCGCAGGGAATCTTCAGTGCTTTGAAAGAGAGATCGTTGCCAGGCCTGGCGAACTGCCAAATCGAGTGTCAGCGTGGCCGCCGCAATCACAATCAGGAAAAAGACGAACAGCTTGAAGAAGATTTGCGTCTTCACCGCGGAACCTCGAACCGGTACCCTGCGCCCCGAACCGTTTTCAGCATGCGCGGAGTATCCGGTTCGCGTTCAATTTTCTCGCGAATTCGGCGAACGTACACGTCTACCGACCGTGGCGTCACAAATTGCGTGTCGCGCCACACCGCATCGAGCAACTGGTCGCGCGTGAACACTCGCCCCGGATGCCGCGCCAGGTAATCCAGCAGACGAAACTCGGTCGCGGTCGTCGGCACTTTCCTCCCGCGAACCGTCAGCGTCATCGCCCCCGTATCCACTTCAATGTCGCCAGCCTTTAGCAGCGACGGAGCCAGCGGCCGCTCGAACCGGCGCAACACCGCTTTCACTCGCGCCACCAGCTCCCGCGGGCTGAACGGCTTGCTAATGTAGTCGTCGGCCCCCAGTTCGAGCCCTACGACACGGTCCGCTTCCGACGTGCGCGCTGTCAGGAAAATCACCGGCACCACTGCCAACGACTGGTTCTGCCGGATGCGCCGGCACAGTTCCAGGCCGTCTCCGCCGGGAATCATGATGTCGAGCAGAAAGAGCGTGGGCGTCTGCTTTTCCGCCTCGCTAATTACTCCCGTTCCACTGGCGAAAGAACGAACGCTAAAGCCAGCGCTTTCCAGGTGATGGCGCACCAGGCGCGCAATGTCCAGGTCATCTTCGACTAGATAGATCATTTACCCGGAAAGATTACAGCAGGACATCGTAAATCCGCTATGACTTCGCGTGACTTCCAAAATTACCCTCCCGTCGATTTTCGCTGAAACCCTTGCCAATACAGGGGATTGCGCAAAACCATTGCCGCGATTACCCTGATTCGCAGTTCCGGGTTTTCACATTCTATTCACCGCGCATTAACACGTTGTTCACAATCGGCCTCGGGGGGTTGGCTGATGCGACTATATCGTTTGGCGATATCTATCCTGTTTCTGCCGGCGCTCCTCGCAGCTGCTTCCGGACCGGATTCGCGCCAGCCAACCGACCCCACATCTGTAACCTCGCCGGCCAATCCTTCCGCCCAGCCCATCTCCATCGCCGACCTCTTCTATAGTCGCCAGATCGTTCCCGGCTCCTGGTCGCCCGATGGCCACGAGATCGTGTTCAGTACCAACATCACGGGACGCCTGAATCTGTGGAAGGTGAACTCCGCCGGTGGATGGCCGATCCAACTCAGCCAGTCTGACGATCGCCAGGATCGCGCCTCCTTCTCTCCTGATGGCAAGTGGATCGTCTACCAGCAGGACGTCGGCGGCGGGGAGATTTACGACATCTATAAGATTCCCAGCGATGGTGGACCGGCCGTCAATCTCACGAAAACGCCTGAAATCTCTGAGGACGATCCGACTTTCTCGCCGAAGGGCGATTTGCTCGGCTTCGAGCTCAAGCCGAAGACCGCTTCCGCTTCCGACGTCGCCGTCCTCGACTGGAACACAGGATCAGTCCGCAATCTCAGCAACGAAAAAACGAAAGATCACGTATGGATCTTGCGCGCCTGGAGCCCAGACGGCCGCTACATCTATGCCGACCGCTTCCTCGCAGCGTTCACCGACTCGGATATCTATCGCATCGATCTTCAAACAGGCGCGCTCGAAAACCTTACGCCGCATCAGGGCCAGATCATCTACTCCGCCGCCTCCGTTTCGCCCGACGGCCGCACGCTCCTCATCTCCGACAATGCGAAAGGCGGCTTCAACAACGTCGCCCTGCTCGACACCGCAACTAAGAAAATTACCCCTGTCACCGACACCCAATGGGAAGCTGCTGCCGAAGATTTCTCGCCCGACGGCAAATCGTTCACCTACAGCTTGAATCAAGACGGTCGTACTGCGACCTATCTCGCTGACACCGCCACGCTGCAATCAAGAAAATTGAACATGCCCGAAGGTATCACCGAACCCGTTGGCCATCCCACCGGATACTCTCCCGACGGGCATTCCGTGCTCATCACTCATCAGAGCTCACAGCGCGTCAACGATATCTGGGTCTACGATCTCAACTCCAGCCAACCGCGTCAGCTCACCTACTCCGCCATCGCAAGTCTCAGTCCGCGTGATCTGCCGCCTTCGCAGCTCATCCATTACAAAAGCTTCGACGGCAAGATCATTAGCGCCTTCCTCTGGGTCCCCTATAATCTCAAGCGCGACGCATCCAACCCAGCTGTCGTGATTCCCCACGGCGGCCCGACCGGACAGACCGCCGACTCCTTCAACCGCACTGTCGCCGCGCTCGCCAGTCGAGGGTACGTCTGTATCGCTCCGAATGTTCGCGGATCCACTGGCTACGGCATCGCTTTTCAGAAAGCAAATTTCCAGGATCTTGGCGGAGGCGATCTTCAGGACGAAGTCTATGCCGCACACTTTCTCGTCGACACCGGCTTCGTCGACGCAAAGAAGATTGGCATCACCGGGGGCTCGTACGGTGGATACATGACCCTTATGGCCCTTGGCAAAACCCCAGACGTTTGGGCTGCCGCGGTCGAGCGATACGGAATCATCAACTGGTTCACCATGCTCCAGCACGAAGATCCGTTCCTCCAGGAATATGAAAAGACGTTGCTGGGCGATCCCGTGAAAGATCGCACCGTTTATGAGAACGCCTCGCCGATCAAGTACCTGCGCGATGCCAAAGCACCTCTCCTCGTCCTCCAGGGCGAAAACGACATTCGCGTCCCGAAAGAAGAAGCCGAGCAGATTGTTAAAATCCTCCAGGATGCGGGTAAGACCGTCGAATTCCACTACTATGCGGCGGAAGGCCATGGCTTTGCCAAGCGCGAAAACCAGATCGACGCCATCCAGCGCATGGTCGCCTTCTTTGATAAGTACCTGAAAGGGTCTCTCACGCCGTCCGTCTCTGCCCACTAAGGTCCCTGTCATCCTCGAACCGGGTCCCCCACCGTCGACCCTGTTTGGGTCGTGGGTGGGAATCCGCTTCCCACTTCTCACTTGCCGTTTTGCCTGTAAACACCTCGTCCCGTTCAGTCATCCAACTTAGAGTGAAAGAGGTTCCTATGTCTGAACCGGCGAGGCACGACGACGCGTGGGGCAAACCTTCGCGCCCGGACCAGGAAAACCGCAGAGTAGGTGAACGCTCCTCAGACTCGCCTCCTCTCATACGTGTACATCCCGAACGAGAATTGCCTGAGCGAGCCACTCCCGGGGAACTAGGCGAGTGGCCGATCCGCACCACCAGGCCCGGCGCGCATCCCCCTGCCGACCGTGCCGGTTATGCGTTCGGAGCAGCTGTCGGCCGTAGCCGGCAGATGCGCCTGCACCTCCAAGATCAGGTGCACGACCGCATCGAAGATCTCCGCTCGCGCTTCCAGGTGATTCGTGGCCGCACTGCCGAGAATGCGCAAGAGACCGCAAGTCACCTCAAGCAGGACGCCCGGCGTAACCTCCGCGAAGTGCGTTCGCGAGCCCAGCACCTTGCTCACGAGTATCCGATTCATTTTGTTCTCGGCGCGGCGGGCACCGCTTTCGCAATCGGATTCCTGCTCGGATGGTGGAGGCAAAGTGAATAATCCACGCGTTACCTTTATTGACAATCGCGGGCATGTGGAGACGGAACGGCCGCTTGGCTCTGTGGTGAACGAAGCCAAGGACGAATTCAAGGCGTTCGCTCAGACTCGCGTCGCCATGCTTATCTCGGAAATGCGCGAGAACCTGCACACGATTAAGAACGCTGCCCCCATGATGGCGGTTGGAATCTTCCTGGCCTTGACCGCTTGGCTCGTGCTTACCGGAGCCCTCGTTGCGCTCATCTGGGTAGCATTCGCACCCAGTGTCTACGCGCCTTTCCTTGCGTTCGTGATTGTGGGTGGCGCCTATCTCATCATTGGCGGCATCTTGGCATTGCTCGGATACTCTTCGCTCCAGGACAAGAGTCTCGTTCCCAAGCGCACCATTCAGGTATTGAAGGACGACCGCACGTGGTTCCAGAGCGAGGCGAGGACGAAACTATGAACTTACACAATGTGACCAGCAAAATTGATGCGGATTCCCGTAAGATTTCGCCGGACATGCCTGCCGACATCCTGGAACTTCAAGCCACGGAGCAGCGCCTGCGCCTGCACGAGACCATTTCCGAACTCCGCTCCAGCGTCCGTCACAAATTGGACGTCAAATCTCAGGCCAGGGAACATGTTTGGCAAGCTTCCAGTCTGGCCGCGCTCCTGAGCCTGGCGTTCGGATACACCGCCGGCAGCCTGTTCCATCGCAGTCTTCGTTAACCGTTTGTTTATGCCAGTCCGAGGTTGTTACGAAACTCTTCGTCACCCCGCACCTGGTTCCTGAAGAGAAGACGATTTATCGTTCCGGATGACTAATCTTTAGAGTTTCATCCAGCCAGTCAAATACTCTTTGGTGATAGAGTCCCCGCGCGAGAGCTTCGCAATGTCCTCCACTTCCTTCAGCAAGCGCGAATTCCACCAACGTCTTGGGACAAACCAGCGCATCGTAAAGCTTTCGGGCTCCCTTGGCGATCGGATCTCCCTCAGCGGCGCTAATCAATGTGGGGCAGCTTATATTTTGCGCCACGGCACTGATCTCGAATCTCGCGATCTCTCGGGCAAGATCGTAAAGATTGCTCTTTCCATGCACCCACAAGAGGCGTTGGATAAGCCGCCAGCGCATCATAGGGTCCGCTTTAGGCGAACGTAGAGCTTGTTCAATGGGTGCGAAGAGACTTGGGTCTGCATGATCAAGATCGTTAAGGACATCTGGCGCAAGCGGCAGGGCCTTCAGTCCATCCCGCTGATCCCACTGCCCCGGGTCGGCGATAAGTGCCGCAATTCGCTTCTCGCACCCGGCCGCTCGCGGGGCAAGAAAACCGCCAAAGCTCCATCCGGCTAAAACGATTTGCTTCGGATTGATATCTGAGCGTGTCAGAAGATAGTCGATCACTGCCTTTACAACCGTCTCCCAATCCGGTCGCAACGCCAACCCGTCTCGGATAAGATTTCGCCCCTGTCCCGGTCCATCAAAGAGCAGGCAGTTGTATCCGCGGCGTAGAGCTGCCGGGCCGTGCGCGAAATACATCTCCTGGATATTTGAGTCGTAACCATCTACATGAATGATCGTCGGCTTTGGCTTTCCAGTTTCATCTGCATGCAGGAAATAACCCGGCAATGACGCGCCTTCGAACGAAATCTCAACCGGTTCTATCGTCGGCTTGCTCAATGATGCGGCACGTTGGAAGCACGAAACCTCTGCTTCAAAAGCTCGCGTCAGCCGGGTATCGACAGGAAATCCATACAGAGGAAAGTAAGAGACGTGATAATACGTAGTCGCTCTGAAATAGGTCTCGCGAGCGCTAACAGCGTGTCCTCGCTCTTCACTCTCACGCGCGACAGCAGCCAGCCGATCAGCTGTCGCCGTCCATTCCCTGTACCAGTCATCAGCAGAGCCGTCACCAATGCGATCAATCGTGGTCACGCACTCCCCAATGTCGGCTCCTCCATAAAGTGCATACGGCAGGGCACGCAGGCCGAACGCTTCCCACATAGGGTTGTTGCTGAGAATAGGCATAATTGGGAGATTATTTCAGAAACTATCATCCGATCAACCGCGCGAGGACTGCTCGCTGAGCAGAGTTTCGTAACGACCTCGTCCGGCCCCGCCTTCCCGGACCCGCTTAGGCATTGATCAACATTGCTACCTCCTGTTCTTTCCTTATATCTATCTCTGTTTCACCGTGATATAAACCCCAGCGTAGAAACTCCCTAAATGCTTTAGCTTTTATAGGAGGAGATTTCGTGTCCGAAGCGCGAACTGGGAAGCGGTTTGATATGAAGCTTCCTATTGTCATAAAGGAGTCTGATTCGGCAGACCTGCTTCAAGGAACCACCGATAATCTCAGTGTTGCTGGTGTTTATCTCCGGGCGGGCGCGGAGTTTCACGTCGGCTCGAAAGTGACTTTTGAAATCACTCTGCCCGCCGAAGTTACCGGCGGCAAAAACGACGTTAAGCTCCAATGCCGTGGGACCGTAGTACGTGTCGATGAACCCGACAACGGCGAAAATCGCAACGGCGTCGCGTGTGTCATCGATGGTTATGAATTTGTTCGCAGTTAATTTCTAACTACCATGCTCAAACTGGTCGTAGCTGATAAACAACCTGTGTTCCGGGCCGGTATCGCAAAAGTGCTCGCGGTAGAAGACGAGATGCGCATTGTCGCGCAGGTCCAATCTCCCGAGCAGATGCCCATGGCGCTGGAACGTTTCCGCCCTTCCGTCGTCGTCTGCTCCGCCAACTTTTATCCCGACATTCACGGTCTGGCCCAGTCGGCGGCGAAAGTCAAAAGCCGGCTCATCGTGATTGCGGAAGCGGGCGAAAATCCGTCTAGCTATCTCAGCTCCGGCGCTCACGGTGTTGTCTTCCGCAACGTGACCGGACCGAACCTGCTCGACTGCGTGCGCGCCGTTTCCCGTGGTGACGCCTGGGTTCAGGACAATGCCGTTCCCGTCGAAGTCAGCGAGAACGACATGGTCGGCGCCCGTGTCGTTGACCGCCTCACGCAAAAGGAACTGCGTATCGTTGCCTTGATCGTTCAGGGTTATAAGAATAAGGAAATCGCCACCGAACTCGGCACCACCGAGCAGGTGATCAAGAACTATCTGCGCAATGTCTACGACAAGATCGGTGTCTCCGATCGACTGGAACTTGCGCTGTTCACCATTCACCACCGCATCCTGGCGGAAGCTGCTGCTGCCAGCGCGGCCGGAACCACCGCTGCCGCTGCGGCCCCCAGCGAAGCGCGTTAATTTCGACTTCAAACAGCAAAGGCTCCCCTCGGGGAGCCTTTCTCGTATCAGAAGGAGCTATTCACCGCTAGTTACGCGCTCTTTCGCTGCGTCTCCACGCTGGGCAAATAGATATCGAACTGCGTTCCCTTCCCCAGCTCGCTCTGAAACCGTATATCGCCGCCGAGCGCCAGCACAATTTTCTGCGCGCCCGAAAGTCCGAGTCCCGTTCCTCCATCCTTCGTCGTGAAGTACGGCAGAAACACTTTTCGCCGATCTTCTGCGGCGATGCCGGCACCGGTATCCCGGATCCACATATGCACGCGCTGCCCCTCGGCCTTTGTTCCGACGATTAGTTGGCCGCCGTCAGGCATTGCCTGCAGCGCATTGATGATCAAGTTCGTGAACACCCGCCGCAGGTCAGCCGCATTCGCCCGGACCATGGGCACGTCTTTTAGCTCGCGAACCAGTTCCACGCGATTGCGGCGGTGGCGCAGGTGGTCCGTCCATTCCAGCGCGTCTTCCAGCAGTTCGCGCACATTTACCAGGCTCAGCTCACCCGTGCCGCTGCGCGCGTAATCGCGTATGCGCGCGATGATCTCCGCCCCATGCTCCACTGCGCTGCGTATCAATCGCAGTAGCGTCTGTCTCTCTTCGGTCGCAGGCTCCGGCGACGCCTGCAGCAATACCACCGCGTGCGAAATCGTCTCCAGCGTGTTGTTGAAGTCATGCGCAATGCCTGCCGCGACTTGTCCAATCGCCAAGTGCCGCTCCATGTCCGCAAAGCGGCTCTGCAATTGGATCAGCTCAGTAATATCGCGCGCGATCACCAGTGCGCCTACCGTCTTCCCCGACGAATCGCAAATCGGATTCGCCGAGATCCTCAGCTCAATATCCTTGCCGGTCTTGGGATCGCGAATGACTCGCCGCTCCTCGCGAACCTGTTCACCCTTGAGCGCCCGGTCCAGCAGGTTTCTACGGAAGCGAAGCACATTTCCGGCAGAGCCCTCGTTCACCAATTTCGAGCCGGCTTCCGACAGATCGCGGTTACGAAACTGTTCCCGCGGGCCGCCCAGAATCCTCGCTGCCGCCTGGTTGAGGTCAACGATGCGGTAGTCGGCATCAAGGATGACGATCGCATCTGGCATGCTCTCCAGCAGCGTCCCGATCTCCACTTGCCGGGTTGGAGTCAGCTGCTCTTGCCGTCCGCGTCGTTCTACCAGATACACGTTCGCTCCTGCCATGGATGCACTGCCAGCAGTCAATCCCAGCAACCGGAAAAACAATGTAAGCTGATGAAATATCACTCGTTACCAGCCGCGGCCCCGCTTATCCACGAGGCCCGATTGACCTTGCTGATGTGCAGTTGCTGAGATGTAGGATGAGTGCTCTTCGCGAACGGGATGCCGGAAAACTATTCCGAACCGACGCGAGCCGTGCTCTTCAGGAGCTCGTTGACGATTGTCACCAATTCTTCCGGATTCACCGGCTTTTCCAGGTAAAGATCCGCAAGCGGCTCCGCTGCCTGGAACGCTTCCGCAACGTATCCGGAGACAACCACCACCGGCAGAGTGGCATGATTTTTAGCGGCCTGCACCACGGCACGGCCCACGTTGTCACCAAGTCGCCAATCCGTGACAACCGCGTCGTAGTTGTCATGTTCCAGTTTCTGAATCGCGTCCTGGGCAGAAGTGGAAGCGGTCACGTGGTGACCAGCCGCTTCTAGAATCCGGCATTTCAACGTGACGACGTTAGGTTCGTCGTCCACGCAAAGAATTCGTGCCATACACGATCCTCGCGACCAACCATTCGGCCCGCTTCCGGCTAAACCCGCCAAAATCAACGAGCTATTCTCAATTGGTGAGAAAGCTCTGTCAACCCAGCCCTTAAGCGATCACGCGTTTAGATGCCAAGAAACACGTCCGGGAAGACGCTGAACCGACATTTTTGTGACTTCTAGCCCTAAGCGGTACCTCACACATCCCGTTTTTGGATGTGTGGGTTCGTGAACTCGAAACGTGAAGCGGGTCTCTAAACCTTCTTCCCAACCGACTTGGCCTGTGTAAACAGCAGCAGATAATCCGGCCCGCCGGCTTTGCTGTCGGTTCCCGACATATTGAACCCGCCAAACGGATGCGCTCCCACAATCGCCCCGGTGCACTTGCGATTCAGATACAGGTTGCCGACATGAAATTCACGGGTGGCCCGTTCCAGTTTCTTCTCATCCCGGCTGTAAACCGCGCCGGTCAGGCCAAATTCCGTGTCGTTAGCGATTTCCAGGGCATGATCGTAGTCACGGGCCTTGATCACGGCCAGTACCGGGCCGAAGATCTCTTCCTGCTCCAGCTTCGATTTCGGCTGGATGTCGGCAATCACGGTTGGCTGGACAAAATAGCCGTCTTTGCCCGCCACGCGCTGCCCACCTGTGATCACCCGCCCGTCCTTTTTGCCCTGTTCGATGTAGCCCAGGATCGACGTCATCGAACCCTCATTCACCACTGGTCCCATGTTCGGGTTCTCGGTCGGATCGCCCAGCGTAATCTTCTCCACTCGCGCCTTCAGCTTGTCCAGGAACGTGTCATAGATCTTCTCGTTCAGGATCAGCCGCGAACACGCCGAGCACTTCTGCCCGGAGAATCCAAACGCCGCAGTTGCTGCGCCCTCAACCGCTGCGTCGATGTCAGCATCGGCTTCGACGATGATCGCGTCCTTCCCGCCCATCTCCAGGATGGTCCGCTTGATCCATATCTGGCCGGGCGCCTGGTCAGCTGCCACTTTGTTGATGTGCAGCCCGACTTCGCGCGATCCGGTAAACGCGATGTAACGCGTCTTCGGATGCGACACCAGCGCATCGCCAAAGCTTCCACCTGCGCCAGGGCAGAAGTTCACCACACCTGCCGGCAGGCCGCACTCTTCCAGAATCGAGAAGAAGAAGCGCGCAATCGCCGGAGCATCGCTCGACGGCTTCAGGATCACCGTATTGCCCGACACGATCGAGGCCAGCGTCATCCCGGCCATGATCGCGCCCGGGAAGTTCCACGGCGGGATTACGATTCCCACGCCGAGCGGAATATAGAAGAGATAATCGCGCTCGCCCGGCAGTTGCACCGGAGCGTCGGCCTTCGCCAGCCGCAACGCTTCATGCGCATAAAACTCGGCGAAGTCGATCGTCTCAGCTGTGTCGGCATCGGCCTCGGCCCAATTCTTGCCGACCTCATACGTCATCCACGCACTGAACTCAAATTTGCGATCACGGATGGTCTTTGCCACTTTGAATACGAACTCTGCGCGCTCTTCCCAACTGGTGCGGCTCCAGGTCTCGAATGCCTTTTGTGCCGCTTCCATTGCAGGCTCGACGTGCTCTTTACCGGCTTTCTGGAAGACGCCCACAACCTGGCTGGGATTCGCTGGATTGAGCGACTTGATCTTGTCGGCAGTCTTGATGCGCTTGCCGCCGATCACCAATTCGTACTCGCGTCCGAGCTCAGCGCTGACTTTCTCCAGCGCAGCTTTCATCTGCTGCGCGTTTTCCGGCCGGCTGAAATCGACCATCGGCTCGTTCTGGAAGGATGTTGTGTGCTGTCTGCTGATTTGGGGAGGGGCTTCGACAGTTGCCATTTATTAGACCTCTCGCCTCAGGCGCTCCGGTGCCCAAGGCCGAACACTCAATTTTACACGGGGGAACGCGCCTGACGCCGCAGCCCCGTTTGACGCGCTTTGATTCACAGTGAGTGTGCTTGGCTCCGAAGATTTCGATCTTCCGTTGCTGCAGGTATTACCATTTGATCACCCCACCCCCTCCCCCTCCCTTGCGGCAAACAAAGGGACTTACGAGGCAGTGCGCCTCTACATCCGGCATAACAAAGGACTTAAGGCCCTTCTCCGGCAAAACAAAGGAGTTAGCCGGCCATCTTCCCAAAATGATACGTCGCGCTGAGACACGAAAAGCCACGGCAATAGGGGGCTTGCCGCAGCTTATGCGAGCAATATAGATGTTATCTATAAGATATGTCAACGAAATTTTATATTTTCTAAAAGATATTACTCGTGCAAGAGTCTCGTTGGGGCGGCGGGTGCCCCATACATCCCTGTCTTTGGATGTGTGGGAACACAACGGGACCAACTCGAGAGCAGGTCTTTGCACGCAGCAGGTACAAACCTAGGTAATCTGGAAACACTCTCAGCCGGGGTATACATCTTTGCTCAGCGGCTATTCTGCCGAGGAGATCGCATGAAAATATCCTGCCTCTTGATTGCTGCGGCATTGGTCGTACCGGTTTCTGGTTATGCACAAGCTGCCAAGCCCTGCGAAGAGCTGAAGTCTGACATTGCCAAGAAGATGGACGCGAACGGCGTGAAGTCCTACTCGCTCGACATCGTCGAAAAAGACAAAGACGCTCAGGGAAAAGTAGTCGGCACCTGCGAAGGCGGCACCAAGAAAATCGTCTACAGCCGGACGACCGACACGGCCTCAACTCCGCAAGCCCCAGCGGCGAAACCGTCGGGCGAAGCGAGCAAACACTAAGGCAGTGGTTAGTGGTTAGTTGTTAGTGGCTAGAAAATCACTCGGCCACGGATCACACGGGTACACACAGATTTCGTCGAATTTTCAAAAATCCGTGATGAACCGTGAAATCCGTGGCCGAGGTTCCCTACTCCGCCGACGTGACCATCTCCGGCGACGTCAGCTCCAGCACGCAGCCGGTTGTCTTGCAGGAAACCGTTCCGCGGCGTACCAGCTTCGTCGGAGTATCGTCCGGGAACGAGACGCCATAGTTCGCCGCCGAGAGCTTCTTCACCGCGTCCTTCAGCTTGTCATCACCGCTGCCGCTACTGCCCAGGAGCTTCACCGCATCGACCTTCGGTCCCGGCGAAAATACCAGCGCGACATTGCCCTGCATCTTGTCCGGACCAACCAGTCCAACGTTGATGTCGGCCAGCAATGCGAGTTCCTGATCGGCCTGCTTCAGCGCTGCCTCAACCTTCTTCTTATCTTTGAGAAGCGCTGTCAGATGCTCGCGAGCTTCCGGATACGAGTGCTTTGTCTGCAGGGCCATCGCGTACATTTGCGCAGCTTTGTCAGCGCGTCCGGTCTTTTCGTAGATCTGTGCCAGGTGATCACCGCACTCGCCGTAGCGATTGAGCTGCCAGGCAGCGCCAACATACTTTTCCGCCGATTGCATATCGCCCTTGGCAAAGTGGACCCAGCCCAATGTATCCCAATACGAGCTGATTTCCGCAACGCGGCTGTAGTCCTCGATCTTCAGGTGATCGGGATCGACATTGCGCAGCTGCGCAGCAATCTCGGCCACCGCCGATTCGGAATACTGTTGCGCGCGGTCGAGCTGCACTTTGTGACGCGCCAGTTCGTACGCCACATTATTCCAGACTTCAGCCGAGTTACTCAGTTCCACTGCCTTATCGAACGCCGCCATACCCTTGTCGTTCTGGCCCACTTCGAGATAGGCGCGTCCCAACTGCGTCTGTAGCTCACCGTTGCGTGGCTGCAGCGATGCAGACTTCTCCAGCTCCGGCACAGCTTCGGCGAACTTGCGCTGCTCCATCAGAGCATTCGCCAGTGCCGCGTGCGCCGTCGGATCCAGCGGATTTACGTCCAGCTGCTTCTGGAACGCCGCAGCCGCCTCCGGCCACTTGCGATCCATGGCATAGGCGAATCCGATACCGCTGTTCGCGTACGAATCGTACGGATTCAGCTCGAGCTGTTTCTGGAAGGCCGCGATGGCGTCGGCGTTGCGTTGCAATCCCATGTAGGAAGCGCCCAATCCGTTCCACGCATATTTGTTCTTGGGCTCAAGTTCGGTAGCGCGCTTGAACGCTTCCAGCGCAGCCTGCTCATTATGGTTCTGCAACGCCGCCTGGCCTGCTGCGACGAGATCATCGATCTTTAAGTTTTCCGGCAGCTTTGGACCATTGAAGTTGCTGGTATCGAGCGCGATCAATTGTTCCTGATCGGAATCAACCACACGCCGGAACGCCAGATAGTCATCAACACGCGCCTTGGAAACCTCGCGAATGTGGAGGTCGACGCGCCGCTCGGCCGTAATGATGTTCTTGTCCTGGCTATAGGTAACGGTGTAAACGCCATAGTCGCGCTTGATCGAACTGGGCAACGGCAAGCTGATTTTGTACTTCTCCGGAACCTCGAGCTTGATGCGGAAATCGCCCATGAACGGGGCACCGTTCAGCGTAATTGGATCCTCGACCGCATCATCGCTGTCATCGTCGTCGCTGACGGCAGGAATCGAAAGGCGCGGCACCGGAATCTTGAACGTGGGATTCTTGCTCGACCACGCCATGTAGTTCTGCACGGTCAGCGTGAAGCGAACTTCAAAGGGCTTGCTGGTGTCGGCCGGTTTGTCGGCGACCAGGTCGCTGGCTTCCCCGTGCAGGCCGCCGAATTCGCCCATCATGTCTTTCCAATTGGTTTCAGGCGCATTGCGGAAGGCGGAGCGGAAGAGCAGCTCAGAGTCGCCGCGAGCCGTGTAATGAACTTTTTCTATCAGCGTGCCTACGTCGTTGATCTTGGCGTCGATGTCGGCATATTGCTCGTTAGGGACTGGCGAATTCGGCGGCGTTTCGATGATCTGTGGCTTGCCTTTCAGCGAAACCCACAGCGCCTTCTTTCCGCGAATCTGGTAACTCAGCAAACCAAACGGCGCGACTTCAGGAGTTGTGTCGAGCCAGAGTTTCATCTTCGCGGGCTCGACATAGCTGATGACGTGGTCGAACTGCGAAGGCGATGGAACCTCTTCGTCGAGCTTGCGCCAGGAATTGATGAGCACCGGATCGGCTTCAATGCCGATGGAGGCCAACATCGCTTCCAACAAGGTGTGCTTGTCTTTGCAATCGCCATACTTGTTGGCGAAAATTTCGCTGGCGGCGTGCGGCTGATAGCGCCCGACTCCAAACGACAGGCTCACGTAGCGGAAATCAGGCGCGACAAAATTGTAGATCGCGCGGATTTTTTCCTCGTCCGTCTTCTTGTCTTTCGTCAGTTCAAGGGCCTTGGCGCGAATCTCGGGCGTGGGCTCGGCGCGATCTTTCTGCAACTTCGCGTACCAGTCGCCAATTTCCTGCCAGCTCTGGAATGTCGTCAGCTGGATGGCCGGCGTGTAGAGCGCGCGCTCCTTATACTTCTTGATGCGCTCTTTTTTAATCTCTTCGGGAGTCTTGTGCACGGTGTTGGAGCTCGTCCAGCGGTAAATCGTGCGATCGCCCTGGTCCTGCAATTCGGCCTTGTAATCCGAAGTGGTCTTCAGCTTGATCTTGCGATCGCGCGGGACGTCGATCTCCAGAACTTCGTTGAGAATGATGTTGTCGTGATCGAATTCATACTCGAACCAGAACTGGTTAGGCGCCAACGCCTTCACCACTTTGGTCACCATCTGGTATTCGAGGATGTCGCCGGGCGCGAGCGAAGGGACGGTGATGTGCTTCTGGCGAAAGTCCGTGTACATCGGCGCCTGCCGCAACACGGGCGCAGTCATATCCTGCATGTTGTCGAGCGGCGCATTAATCACCGACTTGTCGGGCTTGATGACGCGCACGTATGGGACTTCCACTTGCTCGTTGTCCTGGCTGTAGCCGATCACCAACTGTCCCCACTGCTGCACGCCAAAGGCACTGTTGACGAGAACGCGGATGGTCATCTCGCGAAAGCCGGTGCCGTCGTTATCAAAGCGGACGCGCGACTTGAGCTCCTGGATGACGAATGGCTCCTGCGAATAGTCGGTTGGAGTTTTGGCGGCCTTGTCGACGCTCGGCTTGGGCGCGGGAGGCAGCGGAATGGCGTTCTTGTCTTGTGCGACAGTGAAAGTGGTGGCGAGCAGCAGAACTGCGGCGGAAACAAATTTCTTCATAAAGGTGGCGCTTGAGTCCTGACCTAAGAACGAGTCCCCAGGACAGACTTGCTGCTTAATTCTGACGCAAGCGCGGCAACTTGGAAACAGGGATTCCCCTTACGAAGGTACCGGCGGCTCGAGATCGCTTAGTATTCGCAGGGGATTTCGGGCTAAGGTGTGCCAGTTTTTGGCGAAACTTTGTCGATTTTGGGATATTCATCCGTTGATATTGTGTTCCCGGCAGCTGCCGGCAAGGACGACGATGAAATACATACTTTTGATTTATGGCGACGAAATGACCTGGAATTCGATAAGTCAGCAGGACGCCGAAAAGATCTATGCGGCCCACAGCGCTTATGGCGAAAAGATGGCCAAAGCCGGAGTCATGCGAGGTGGAGCAGAGTTAAAACCCACGTCGACGGCAACCAGCATCCGCTTCAACAACAGCAAGCCCACGACGACCGACGGTCCCTTTGCGGAAACCAAGGAGCAACTGGGTGGATACTACGTCATCGAGGTCGACAACCTGGAACAGGCGATCGATTGGGCATCGCAAATGCCGGGCATGACGAACGGCACTGTGGAGATAAGGCCGATGGGCGCGGGAGCGTAGGAATAGTGGTTAGTGGTTAGTGGCTTGTGGTCAGCAGGCAAATCGTCGGTATCACTTTCTTCCATCTTGCTAGTCACTAACCACTAGCCACTACCCACTGAACTAAAACGCTCCGCCCCCACCGCCGCCGAACCCGCCGCCGGAGAAGCCGCCGCCGCTGCTGAAACCGCCTCCGCTCCAGCCCGATCCGCCGGAACTGGCGCGCGGCGCGGAGACAAAGACCTGCTGCATATCGGAGGTCATGGAGTGCATGTTGTTCGTAAAGAAGATGGGATTAAACATCGAGTAGGGCGTCGGGCCGACGTACCAACTCGGCGGATTCTGTACGATCCCGGCGAAAGCCTGCGCCCAGCGGTGCTCAACGCCCAAAGCCATCGCGTAAGGTAAGAATTTTTCGAACGTGTCAGGCGGCATGCGCTTCAGGCGGTCGGCATCGACGCGATTCATGAACTCCTGGAAGCCGAGGACCTGTACCGCGGTTCGTCCGCCGAGCACGGTCTTCGCCGTCATCTGGCGACCGAAGAGCCAGATGATCAGCACGGAAATCGCGATTCCTACGCCGGTGACGAGTGGCGCATCAAAGAGCGAAATCCAACCCAAGTACTGGCCCAGAATAAATGGGATAGCGATCACAATAGCGGCGACGAACACATAGCTGTGTGCTGAATCGGGATCGACGATGTACATCCCCTTGCGCTTTAGCGCGGCCATGATGTCCTGCTTGAGGATGGGAATCGCCGTGTAGAAGCGATTCTTCAGGCTGGAGAGCCGCGTGGACTCGCCTCCTTGAAACAGGTTGGTCATCATCACGGTTTCGTGCGGCGCCAGATCGCCCCACTCGCTCATCGGCTTGAGCAGTTGGAACTCGTAGTCCTTGTGGCTGAAGAGCAGAACCTTCTCGTTGATCTCCTGGATCTTCAGATAGCCGCGGACAGCGAGATCCACGATGGTCGAAGTGATGTCGCGCGGATGCACAGCGTCGTCGACCAGCGATCCGGCCTCGGCGGGCGTGAAGCCCTTCGGCGGCTCGTACTGCGGCGCAACGGAAACACCGGGATCGGGATCGCGTCCCCACGTGTACCAGGTGAACCACATCACCATCAGCGCCCAGATCGGAATCAGCAGCGCTGGGTTGCCGCGTATGAACCAGACGAACTTTGTCAGCGCGCTCGGCGGATGCAGAATGCCTTTGGGAATGTAGACATCAACGGTCAGGCCTCCTCGCATGGGCAGCGGATTCGTCGTCGCGAAATTCACGTCGGAGCCGTCGACCTCCGACGTCGCCTCCTCGTCGTGCGATCCATACACACCGGTGAACGCCTGTGCCCGCAGACTTCCTGACGCGGCAGGCGGAAACTTCACATAGGCGGTGGCTTGATCGATCGGCACTGGCCAGTCGTTGCCAGTCACGTTCCAGTAGAACTCGTCGTGATCGTCGAAGAAGCGCGTGGCGTTCGGGACGGAATAAGTAATGATGACGGTCTTCTGCGTGTCCTCAGCGCCGGGAATAAAGATCTTCAGCTTGCGATAGGCGCCGTCGCGGCGCGATTCATATTTCAGCGCGTTCCCGTCGCCGTCGGTAACACTTTCGACTTTCAAAAACAGACGATAGTTCGTCCCGTTTGGTCCGGGATAGTCGACCGGAATGGTGCGATAGATGCCCTGGTAGCTGCCGTCGAAGACCACGGCGATGCGCTCCATTACGACCACAGCGCCCTGATCGTTGACGGAGACAGTGGAATGAAAGTCAGAGATATGCCAGTTGCGAGCCCAGGCGGGGGCCAGGGTGAGGGCTATAAAGAAGATGACGGCAACGATTTTCTTCATGCGATCGGCGTTCTTCGTTGGGTAGCTGGTAGCTAGTAGCAAGTCACCTTCTCTGCCGCAGCAGAGTGAACGTCGTTTCTGCATAGGGATTCCTCGCTGACGCTCGGAATGACAGTCCTCGCCTTCGGCTCGGACATACTGACAACCAGCAACCGACAACTGAGAACTGTTCCTAGAACTTTACCTGCACGTTTTCCTTCTCTTCGGGCGACGACAGCTCGAAGAACTGCCGCGTCTGGAAGCCGAAAGAGCCGGCAATCATATTGGCCGGGAAAGACTGGATGCGCGTGTTGTAATCGCGGACGACAGCGTTGTAATAACGGCGCGCATTCTGCAGTGCGTCTTCAACTTCCTTGAGCGAGTTCTGCAACGACGTGAACTGCTCCGATGCCTGGAGTTGCGGATAGTTCTCGGCCACGGCGAACAGTTGACGCAGCGCACCGGTGAGCTGGTTCTCGGCCTGAGCACGATCGGCGGGGGCCTGCGCGGTCATGGCCGCGGAACGCCACTTGGCAATGTTTTCGAACGTTCCCTTTTCGTGCGCGGCGTAACCTTTCACGGTTTCGACAAGGTTGGGAATGAGGTCATGACGCCGTTTGAGTTGAACATCGATGTCAGACCAGGCAGAGTCGGCGCGGACGCGCAGTTGCACCAATCCGTTATAGAGGGCGATCAGCATGAAGACCACGATCGCCACAATGACGAGGAGAACAATTAGGCCCAAACTCATCTCGCCTCCAATGTATGCAGAAGTATCCCCGGAATTGTCGCACAGTCACTACGGCCGGGGGCTATACATAAAGAGGTACGAAAGTTTGGCAGATTTGTTCCAGATCGGTCTGCACGACTCCCGCACTTCACCTTCCGGTAATGTGGAAGTGTCTGCTGTTACAACCGGGTTCCTTTTTTCGCACTCTTGTACACTTAGTTCACGGCTTCCACTCCGATAGAAATCCAACTTCAGGAACCATGACAATCGCGACGACGCGGAAGAATATCAACTCGCCACGCCAGGTGCTGTTTGCCAGCCTGGTGGGAACCACGATCGAATTCTTCGACTTCTACATTTACGCAACCGCGGCGGTACTGGTGTTCCCGCAACTCTTCTTCCCGGCAACGGACCCGGCATCGTCCACGCTGGCCTCACTGGCGACTTTCGGCATTGCCTTTCTCGCGCGCCCCATTGGCTCTGCGTTGTTCGGCCATTTCGGCGATCGCATCGGACGCAAGAAAACCCTCGTGCTCGCGTTGTCCACTATGGGTGTGTCGACCTGCGCGATCGGAGCATTGCCCACATACGGCACGATTGGCCTCGCAGCGCCTGTGTTGCTTGCGCTCTGCCGCTTCGGACAAGGCATCGGCCTGGGCGGCGAATGGGGTGGCGCGATATTGCTTGCTGTCGAAAATGCTCCGCCCAACAAGCGCGCAATTTATGGAATGTTCCCGCAGCTCGGAGCACCCATCGGGTTCCTGTTCTCCGGCGGAACGTTTCTACTACTGTCTCGATGGCTTACGGACAAACAGTTCTTCGCCTTCGGCTGGCGTCTTCCTTTTCTCGCCAGCGCCGTGCTGGTGCTGCTCGGTCTTTACGTTCGATTGACCATCACCGAAACTCCGGTGTTCCAGGCTGCGCTTCATCGAGCCGAACAGGTGAGCGTGCCGATGCTCATGGTGTTTCGCCGCCACATGCGGACGCTGATGGCGGGCATTCTCATATGCCTCGCGACCTTTGTTCTGTTCTACCTGATAACGGTATTCGCGCTTTCCTGGGCGACGAGCGTGCTGCACTATGGCCGCGAGAGATTTCTGCTTATCCAGCTGTTCGGGATTTTGTTTTTCGCCCTCACGATTCCAGTTTCCGCGGTGCTGGCGGAACGCGGACGCCGCCCGGTGATGATCGGAGTGACCGTGCTCATCGCTCTGTTTGGACTCGTGCTCGCACCTCTCTTCCTCGCCGGCACCACCGGAGTAGTCACGATGATGGTGGCGGGATTGACCCTGATGGGACTTACCTATGGGCCGCTGGGCACGGTTGTCTCGGAACTGTTCCCCACGGCGGTTCGCTACACGGGAAGTTCGCTCGCGTTCAGCATGGCGGGCATTCTCGGGGCTTCGCTCGCGCCGTATATCGCCACCTGGCTCGGCAAGAACTATGGCCTTCAATATGTTGGCTTCTATCTGACCGCGTCCGCGATGGTCACTCTGGTCGGCTTGCTCCTGGTTCGCGAGACAAGGACCGAAGATCTCACGATTTCGACTGAGCTATACGCCGAGGCGCAGGGGGCCGAGTAGGTCAGCGATCAGCGTGTGGTGAGTGGTGCCGGGAGCACGCAACGCTCCGAACGGGGACCGCTTAGTAGCGGAGCATGTCCACCAATGAGCGCGTGGCCTTGTCCCACAGCCGATCAAATCCAGCTGTTTCAAAGTTCCCGTCGGATGTTTGACGAACCGCTGGCTCACCCGGTTTGACCTGGACAATGGTGAAGTCGATCAACGGCACCAGTTTACGTTTACCGGTGAAGGTCCATTTCAGACTGACGGGGGAGAAGTCGTCGATTGCCATCACGTGGCTGGGCTGGTTTTTGTAGATTTGAAGAGGTGCTGGAATGGAATCCTCGACTTCCCAGTACCAATAGTGCCGAAGCCGGCCGTTCTGATTCGCGGTTTGCTGAAAGTTACGAGCGGTCCCCTGGCATCGTTGTATGTTTGGAGATGGAGCGGAGATCAGATCCTTCTTTTGCGCCAGCGCGGAGCTAATGGCGAAAAACACGATAACAGCGGCAAGATGAAACCGCATAGGGCCCTTCCGATCTTGGCCAGTATGAAAAGGAAGATGCTATTTTGCCTTCTGTTGGATGCAAGGAGGATGAGGCACTTTGTGCCCGATGGATCAGATGAGAGAAACAATCTGAGCGCAAAATCTGTGGCGGAAGCCTGCGGATGGGTATAGCTGAAGATGTCTGACGTCGACTAAGAGAATTAGCGGTCCTGGCTTCTTAGGGGCTGCGATGGCTGAGATGTGGCCACTTTTGACTGCTTGCTTTTAGTAAGTTTCCGCAGCACGAACTCCTGGACCAAGGTGGCGGCCATGCGCTCGCCGGTGCTAATGGCGAAATTCTCGAACGTCACTCCCACCCCACGTTCCGCCGCGGGATAGTAAAGGTTCGTAAGCGCAGAAGAGGCCAAATCGCCACCCAAGCTCGAGTAGTTCGGCTGCCGCTTCCCATTGTCTCCCTTGCAGGCGAACGGGTAGGAAATTGCGTGGAGCGCACGAGACGTCACTGTTCCCGTGCCCTGGTAGAAGTAACGAGGATCCTGGTGCAGAAGAGATGGCAGGATAGCTCCGCCAATCATGATGTCGGTGAACCCGTCCAGAGTAGTGGAGCCAAACCGCTTGGCGTAGCCCTGTGCTCCCTGACCGTAACCTGATGGTTTGTCTCCCGCCTGGTCTGCTCCGGCAACGACAGCTATGCCAGCCCAGGTAACTGGATCGTAGGAGACCCTCAACGCAAGCTGGAACTTCAGTTTGGGAGTGAGCGGCGCTGGGTTTTTATCGTAGACAACATAGAAATTAGGAATGATGCCGAAAACGCGCTGGCTCTCCGCCACTCTCACCTGCTCGGTCGCAACCTGCACGGGGTCATAACCCACGTTAATTGTGCTCTGCGCCTCTGCAATCCGAAGTTTGCTGCCGGTCAGAATTTTGTACTGGCCGGTCGTAAGCGTGACGACGGGCGACGTCCAGTCCGCAAATCCTTTGGCACTAACGGTGACATGATAGGGGACCCCTGGTTTTACATCGTGAAATTCAAACGCTCCATTCTCGCTAGTCACAACGCTGCGGCGATCGCCGGGAACAGGGCCTTGCAGAACGACGGTGGCGCCGGGAACCGTGCTCTCGTTCACGTCCGTTACAGTACCTACAATTTTTCCTTGCTGTGCTGCTGGCGTCCCAACATTCTGCGCGAGCAAAGGAACGGCCGGTAACAAGGCCAGAGCCACCACCGCGAGGAGAAAAACGTAAAAGGGTTCAAGTAGTACTTTGACGCGCCTATGCGCATTCCACAGCTTCACCTTTTGATGCAACATCAATTGTGCTCGGCCTTCTTAGCATCGGCTTCTACCAAGCCGGATCAGGCAGGGACTCATCCCCGCATCAAGTGACAACGATGGAATCCGCAGCGCTGAGGCGTGCGAACTGAAAGTCAGCGCAATGTAGAAAAGATGATCTGTTTTCGTCTGGGGATTCTCATTCGCAAGTGGCGCGCCATCTGCATCGTCGGGGGTTCCTGAGTGGCTACACCGCAACTGCGCAGGCCTCCGGATTGGCGAACTGCGGCAACCATGGTTCTATCGGAGACTCACGATTCCCCGATGACGCGCCATTGAACACTGGATCGGTGATAGCATGCGGCGCTTAGCCATATAGCTCTCAAACCTTGCCAGCCGGTTTTGTGAACTCAGAGGCGCGCTGGTGCCGTTGCGGCCGATCAAGCAAGCTGGCGGTCGGTGCTGCCCTGCGGCCGCGCGAGTTCGATACGAGGCGGACGGGGTTGTATGAATGTCACTCGACCCAACAGGTTAAATCGAAGCGTTGGGCGCTCTTCGGCTTGGCGTTGGCTTAGCATCATCACTGCGGGCCTGCTACTCTTCCATCCCTCAGTTTCCGGCCAGAAGACAGGCGATCACAACTCACACGAAACAACTTCAAACAGCCTCAACGAAAATGGGACTTCTGAGATCAGGGAGGTTATTTCTAGCTGTTTTAACAACCAACAGCGCGACGCAAGAAAAGGCAAAAAGTCCTACGACATCTGCAAGGTTGGAAATCGCGGGATCGGAAACGGTATCAACTTCTACTCGCTACAGCATGAGCAGAAAATTGGCAGGAAACTCGCGCAAGAAGTGGAACGCGAAGCACCGGTCGTTACCAATGCGGAAGTGAACGATTACATCACTCGGCTTTGCGAGCGGATTGCTCATAACTCTGATACGACAACACCGCTCATCATTAGAGTGCTACTGGAAGATGAGGTGAACGCATTCTCGTTACAAGGCGGTCACTTATACGTGGATACTGGGTTGATCCTAAAAGCCGACAATGAAGGCCAGTTGGCCGCCGTCATAGCACACGAGATCGCCCACGTCGCAGCGAGACACTGCACAAAGAGAGACACAGAGTCTAAGCTTGCGGCCGCAACCTCTCCTTTGGTCGTGATGAGTCCCCTGATGCGTAGTAAGTACAGTCGGGACTCCGAACGCGAGGCAGATCTACTCGGCGTCGAATACCAATATCTATCCGGATACGATCCTCAAGAAATGAGTCGATTCCTCGAGAAGATGGAGGACGCTAACGAGAAACCAGTCTTCATCGTACGTCCTTTCTCTTCCTATCCGTCCATCTCAGAGCGCATCGAAGATATCCAGAAAGACATTCAGCGTTACCTCCCGCATAGAGATCAGTACGTGATCGACACTGCCGCATTCGAAAAAATGAAGAGCACGGTACGTGATCTTGTCGATGCAGAAAAACATGGGTGCCGCGCCGATTGTGGATTCGTGTCCGCTAGCCGGCGGGTCACGAGTAAAAAATGACCCTACCGTAGGGAGCTTAGTCGATTCCTGCAAAGATTAGGAGCCACTGCTTTTTCCATTGGATAGTACTGGCTTGGGGCGAAGAAGGCGCTTGCTGAGGGTTGGCCAGTATTCGCGCAAGATATTCCCAACAGCACGCCATGCCATGTCGGTCCCGTAGCGGCTGAACGTGTAGCCGACGGTGCGATCTTGTTTTGGGAGATAAACGTTAGCTAAGCTCTCCCCGGCCAGGGGGCCGAGCAGGCCCGAAGAATTCACGGTGTCCTCGCCGGAGTCTCGGCGCGTGATCACGATTCGAGTCAGCGAATACTTCACAGCGTGGCCAAATGTCGGGCTGTTGCGAACGAAAAAGCGGGGATCCTGGCGAAGTATTGAGGCGAACAGAAAGGTACCGAAGAAATTGTTAGAAGCGGTCCGTGCCATGGATGCTCCAAATCTCTTGCCGTAGCCTGTTGAGCCTTGTCCATAGCCGGCTGGCGAATTGAGCGCCTGGCCGAATCCTGCACTTGCCGCCGATCCTGCAACAGCATGCAGGGAGATGCTGTTGATTGCGAACAATGTGAACTTTTGCCTGACGGAAAGCGGAGCGGTATTTGTAGCAAGGTCAGGGAAGCAATAGGACATTCGTGTCAGGATGATGAATTGGACTCCCGGTTGGTGGCTGCTCTGTTGCGTGTCATTCTGAGTGGGAGCATCCGGTAATGTGCCACCCTGCGCGATCTGCAAAGCGGCGAGCGAGGGCGGAAATACAGGCCAAGCGAAGAAAAAGATAAAAATGACTAGCCTGGTCATTCCACTCTCTTTCAAAAAACAATCTGGTCGTACGCCAGCTTTCATAGATTCGCCGCATCTGCTCAGAGACCCGCGTCGACAAAAAAATCTCGACACTGCGCTTGGCCGATAATGCCCCGCCGTTAACCTCGTCACGAACCATGGGTCGACTCGCGCAAGCGCAAAGGCGAACGTGAACGGGAACTGAAGGAGGTTGAGGCCAGCCTGGCTGAGGCGCGTCGAGAGTTCCCTGAAGACGAACTGACGAGGGGGGACATCGCTGGAGGGTGATTCCAAAAAGCCGTGCCACATCCTTCTACGAGGGGTGTGGCGTTCGCTTGGTGCCGGGAGCCCGCAACGCCCCGAACGCACTACAGCTTTTCTTCCGGATTCGGCTGGAATAGCAGAGTCGGCGGATTACGGCAGGCCGGGATAAAGGGTGTCAGATGCGGCGCGTGTCATCAGGGAGTAATCCAGTGATGCACACTTCGATCAGACTGCATTGCGCTCCACAAGCCGACTTCCCAGTACTATCCGCCATCTTTCGTCGAAGCCCGTTTCTGGATAGCTTCCTGTTTGCCGACCATCCGGGAACTGGGTGCGGGTTACTGGTCACACGCGCTTTTGTAGGAATCAACTTGGCTACATCACTTCCGAATTACCTTACTTCACAGAGTAATTGCGCGCATCCATGCAGGCTATGAATGCTCTCTGAAATGTATCGACGCCTGCCTGATGTGCACGCAGCAATTCCTCTTCCGCTTTCTTTTGCTCAGCCGCCGCCTGTGCGGCTGCTTGCTGCTTGGATTGAGCATTGGCAGAGCGCTGTGCCATGCCGCCTCGCATAGTTCCGGCGACCGCTCCGGCCCCTGCGCCGGCACCTGCATTGCCTGCGATAGCCCCAATCGCAGCGCCTCCAGCTGCTCCTCCTGCCGCCCCCCGAACACCCGTACCTTTCTGTTGCGGAGCATTCGCGGCAGCCTGCTGCTGGGCGGCTTTCTTTTCGTCCTCACTCAATGTGGCTGGAGGCTGAGCCTGCGCGTCAACCCCGGTTCGCTGTTTGGCAGCACCGTAGCAATCTGCCTCGTCCTTCAGTTGCTGATCTGCGTTTTGGTTATTCTTTGGAAAAGCGAACAGTCCTATGCTCTGCGCAGGCGACCAGGCTGTTGCAGAAGTCTGGGTTGTCGCCGCGCCAGCCGGCGCCTGCTGGGCTACGCCGTTGCAACCAAAACAAAGGGAGAATGCGATGATTGCGAACCCTTTGCTACTCATCCTTTGCATGTCAACCCTCCTTGAACAAATTCTTTGACTTCTAGAACGCTGCGAGACGTGCAATCAGCCAAAACGAAGCACAGCTGCCGATGGCGTAAGGTGCAATGCGCCAGGACCACCTGGGCAACCGCGACGTCCAGCGTTTGAGCGCCGCGATGATTAAGAGCGCCGATCCTACGAATGAAAAGTGACCCACCTCGACTCCTGCGCTAAAGAAGCCCAGAGCGAGAGGGATATGAGCTGCAGGAAGACCAGCGGCACTGAGGCCACCAGCAAATCCGAGCCCGTGCAGCAACCCGAACGAGAATGCTACGAGCCATGGCTTGCGTTGCGCCAGCCCAGTTGGATTTGAGTCCTTTCGGAGTACTTCATAAGCGACAAACAATATGCTGAGCGCGATGACGGCTTCGACCGGAGCGGGAGGGACGTGAACAAACCCAAGAGTCGCGAGCGTCAGAGTAACTGTGTGTGAAAGTGTGAATGCACTGACGGTTGCGAGCAGCCGCCGCGTTCCGCTCACCAACAGCAGTAAGCCCGATACAAACAGCAGATGATCGATGCCAGTGAGGATATGTTGTATTCCAAGTAGGAGGTAAGTTCGTGTAACTTCGAAACCGTGCGGCGTGGCTTCCACAACAAAAGAAGGCGAGGAAGGCAGAACGCGGGTCACCTGCGAAGAACCATCGAGCCGGTCGATGCGAACGAGAACGTCGGTAATCGTGCCCTGCAAGCCGACGAATTCAATGCGCTTTCCGGCAAGAGCGTTGGGCCCCGCAGCGATCCAGCGGCGCTCAACGAGAGAGTCGGTCAACTGCTGAATCGTCGGCTCTTTGAGATTTTGCACATCGTCCGGCAGCTTCAGCACAATCGGCAGTTGCATTCCTGAAAGCATTGGCGTACGCCATAGCACGTCGAAACGTCCCGGAGCGGTTTCCTTGAGTTCGAGATAGGCGGGACGAACCTCGTGTGCCCATGCGGCAGAGGCCGGCAGCAACGCGGCGAGTAACAGGCAGGCGAAAAGGGTACGGGAGCGTGTCTTCGCGCAGCTCATTGCGGCCCTTGACCGGAAGTACTGGGAATTTCGCCATTACCCAGCGCTGGAACGGTTGCCGTGGCTGTTTGCTTGTCGGGAGGGGCAGGCAGGGAAACCGTGTACTTCGTACGCATGGCTTCGTATGCTTTCCGTGACGCCTGCTCGCGCTGATCGGCGAGCCATGCGGCTTTCACGTCAGGTTCTACCTCTTCGAAGGTAGGAATGCGACCCGCAGTGAATGAATCCACGAATACCAAGTGCCATCCATACCCGGACTCAACAGGCCCCTGCCACAAACCGGGCTTGAGTTTGAAGACCGCGTCCGCAAACTTCGGTCCGAACTCTTTTGCCAACTGTTCAGGCGAGCGATCGCCGTAGTAATCCTGGAACATGAACCGATCCGCGAGCGCAGCCGTAGCCTTTGATTCATCGGGCTGGGCGCCGATGTTAGCCAGCACTTTCACTGCATCATCGTGAGCCCGTTTTCCCCGCAAATCGGGTGAGAAGTAGAGATGACGCAAGCTAATACGGCCCGGCAACGCGAATTTGTCTCCATTTTTTTCGAACCACGCTTTGAGCTCCGCACTTGTGGGATCGTGCGCGTTGGCTACGTCCTCAGCAAGGAACTGCATCTTCTGCGCCATGCGGCGCTTGACGATGTCGTCGTCCTTGTCTAGTCCCATGGCGAGCGCCTCGCGATAGAGCACTTCCTGACGAATGCGGTTGTCCACGAGGCCCGACAACTCCGCGGCCGTGGGCTGGCGCAGCCATTGGGCGGCGAAACCCATCTGGAGTTGCCGCAGATCATCGAGTGTTAGCTGTATGCGCGTGCTTCCAGGTTCATTGGAGTGACCAGAGGCGCGATACGCGACGAAGAGCAACGAGCCGATAAGAAGGAAATGAACCAGCGGTTCGCGCAACCAGCGGCCGAGGATCATCCGTGCAGACGTATGGTGTCCTTGTGCAAGTTCACAAGGCGCTGATTTGGATGAGACTGCGTCCATTCTCCTTTACCTCATTTCATTTCGGAATTCACCGATTGCTCGATTCCTTCACCCTCTCGAGCTCGTAATTGGCGTAACCGAATTCGTTGCTGCGCGCGCCCCAGTACTTGTCACCCACTCTGTAAACGGTCACCGCGAATGGCGTCTCTCCAAGTGTGGTGATGATCTTTCCGCCGCTGATCTCGTATGGCGCCGCCGAGCCCAGCGCACTGGCGCCGGTCACGTCGAATATCTCACCCGGCTGCGGTGGCTTCCCATCTGCGCTGAGAATCAAGCGTCGTCCCGACTTAGCGTAAGCAATCTCGAACTGCTGACCGGTAACGGTGTCGCGAACGGTGAGTGTTTTTCCAACGACCAATTGCGTTAACTCGCCATCGTTGAGTGCTTTGGCCCCCTTCTGCTTCAGATTGGCGACCGTGATGCTGCGCTTTTCGCCCTTGCGCGCTTCGTCTTCCGTCGGCGCATACCAGATCGGCGAGGTCCAAGCGCGCTCCTGCACTGTTGCCGCGACCCAGTTCGGTGGCGGTACGCCCAGCTTCTTCGCATCGTATGTCGTCCATCGTGGCGTCGGAATCTGGAGAACGCGAGCATAGTAGAACGCGTGCAAGCTCGGATCGAAAGCAGGATCCCTCCACACCTTCTTCAGTTCGACCGCACCGATGCTGTTTGTATATGTCGCGTTCTTGACGTCAACGGTGTTGCCGACCGCGGGGACTTTTCCGGTAACCGGGTCAGGCGTGCGATTGCCGGACCACGCCACGTCATAGATCTTTTCGAAGATCTGGCCACTCTTGGTCCAGCCCTTGATAATCTGAATGCGATCGAGGTTGCCATCGTCGGGGTCTTTGACGGCCCATACAATAAAGGTTGGAGCTTGTCCCGCTTTCGCCGGAAGGTCGCCCCCCATGGGCACGCCTTTCGCGTAGCCGGTCTTCACCCAATCTGTTTGGTTCAGCACGTCAGGGTTGTAGTCCCAGCCACCAAAGAACCGCACCCTCATGCGAACTCCGCTGGTGCCAAAGGTTTCCTTGCGCTGCATTGCGGCAAAGATCGACTCGCGCGTGTTCTCTTCCGCCCACACGCCGCCCAAGCCACCGGTGCTAAGCAGACCCACGTTCAGGCCCGCCTCTTTCTTGCCGCTCAAGCGCATTTCTGGCGAAGCGTCAAGCAAACCGTGTCCGCCAAAATAGTCGCTCTGGCTATAGCCGGCGGCCGTGTTGTGCGAGTCGCTCGCGCCGACGACTCCCATCTTGTAAGGGTTATAGCCGCGGTTGTCTTGCATCGCCACGCCGTTCTCCCACGCCTCGCGGATGTAGCTGCCGTGGATCTTCGGAGTGCGTTCCACGCCACCCAAAAGGTAGTTCAGTAACTCGTAGTCAGCGAATTCGTCGTTGGGCGAAAGTGCGGGCGTGGTTTCTGACGTGCCCTTGAGCTGATGGATTTCAGTTAACGGTTCATTGTTCACCCGTTCCTGCGCCCAGGCGGCATCGATCGGCCGGTTCTTGCCGTCGACGTCAAGAGGAAACATGATGCCGTCGCTCAGGTTGGCATTATGGGAAATCGCCAGCAACTCATTACCTGCCTGACGCTGGGTATCCATCCAGCGCCAGAGATCTTCTGGATGATCGGAGTTCAGAGAAGAAAAGGGATATTCCGGCACTTTTTTGGAATCTTTGAAGATGATGTTGCGGTGCATGTTGCGATTGTCTGGAGTCGACGTCCACTCATAGGCGACGAAGGTCGTGAATTTCCCTGGCTGGTAGTACTTGTCCGCAATGCTGACGATCTGTTTCCAGACGTCACCGGTGATTTCGGGACTCGTTAGCTCCGGGATGGGCTGGTTCTTGGTGAGAGAGTCACCTAGGAACCCGTACACGCGCATAATGTCCTCTTTGCTTCGGACCTTCAGTTTCTCCGCAATGGGCAGTTTGCTGATGTCGGAATTGGGATCGTTTGCCAGGGGAACCGTGCCCACATACTCGGCATGATCGGTCACCGCCATGAAATCGAGCGGACGGGTGATCTTCACTTGGTAGCCGGCAGGATGCTCGATGGGCTGGCCCATGGCAAATTTGTAAGCGTCTTCCGGGCCTGCCTTCATGTTGCCGAAAACGTAAGCGTCGAATGACCAGCTGGTGTGAATGTGCGTTTCGCCGAAGTACGCCTCACGATCTGGATTTCGTTGTGTGTGTTGCTCAGGTGCAGCCGAGGATTGTGTAGCGCCACCAGCTTCTCCTCCTGGTGCAGGGTGAGACCTCGAGCACGAGGCCAACAGCACAATTGCAGCTAGACCAGTCAATAATGTCATCCTCGTCACGCCTGTTTTTGCTCGCATGTGTTCTCCCACGTGTGCCCTACTAAGAGGAGTTGTTTGTGGAATACCGCCTTTTGGGTGAAGCGGTAAGCTGCCGCGTTCTGCGCATTCTAGGATGGGGCTAGAGTTGGAAACGACTAGCAGAAGTTATAGGGAATAGTTGTAATTTGTTTCGGCAACTCGAGGTTGGCGAGAAGCTTTCTACTCGCGAGAGACATACTGGCTTAAAGAGGGCCTTAGCACAATCAGTCGTTCCCGATTGTGATTGATATCTCGAGGAAGCGAGAGTAACGGCCGGAAAATCCGGCAGCGTAGAAGCCTTCCATCCATCACAAGCCACCTTCCCGCTGTAAGTGCGCTCTTACGATCCAGGGCGGGTCGAGGAGAACGCCTCAATTGCTGCGGTTGGCGCTATCTCTCTGTGAACTATCGGCCCAGCGGAAACGGTTTTATTTACGACATGGCAGCGAATGGCCCAATTATCGGTGTGACCATCAACCTGAAATGATCAAACTTGCGGCTCTGAATACAGGTAGTACATGAATTCGGTCGTGGTCAGCCTGATCGTATTTTCCTGCGTCTTCGGTGGAGCTATCTTTGGGATGTTCCTCCATTCGCGTCTGCCGGAGCATCATCTCAGCGAAGATTCAAAACGAGTGGTGAATTTGGGAGCGGGAATCATCGGAACTATGGCGGCGCTCGTTCTGGGTCTGCTAGTTGCATCGGCGAAGGGCAACTACGACACACAGCACAATGAGTTACTGGACGCGTCCGCGAAGATTGCGCTACTGGATCGCGTTCTCGCTCATTATGGTCCCGAGACGAGAGCGGCTCGCGAAGAATTGCGCCAAGCTGTAGTCCACACTTTAGATCGACTCTGGCCTCAAGATGGATCAGGAGGCGGACACCTGGACCCGGCGACGGAGGGGGCGGAAGGAGCATTCGACATGATTCAAGATCTTACGCCGTCGACGGATGCTCAACGGACGCTTAAAAACCAGGCGGTGTCTCTTGCGATGAATCTTGGGCAAACGCGCTGGTTAATGTACGAACAGGAAGAGAGTTCCGCCTCGAGGCCCTTGGTCGTGGTCGTTGTTTTCTGGCTGACTATCAACTTCATCAGCTTCGGTTTATTCGCTCCGCGTAACGCTACGGTGATAGCGACCTTTTTTCTATGCGCGATCGCGGTATCCGGTGCAATCTTTCTGATCCTGGAGATGTACAAGCCCTTTGGGGGATTGATAAGCATCTCTAGCGCTCCGCTGAGGAACGTGCTCGCTCACATGGGCAAATAGATTCGCCTGCCGGTTGGCACCCGAAGTTGGCGCCTCTATTTTCGAGATAGCAGCATCTGAAATGAGAGTTGCACGACCGGCAGACTATTAGTGGCGAAATCTTCCAGTTGTGATTTTGGTCGGCCCTAATCAAGCAAACAGTACCGGCAAGTTAGAGTTTCTCAACAAACCAAGAGGGTCCGCTGTCGGAAGGGGACACGTCACAGGTTCACTAAATAGGACTTCGCCGAATGACCATCAAGGGCCACACCTCCTCGACTAAGGTCAGCTCACTCGCTGTTGTGATTCTCTTCTATCTAGCCTTGACCCGTTCCGGCTTGGCTGCTCAGAACGATTTCGTTCGTATGTCCAAACCCGAACTGCTCAGCTTCGACGAACTCATCGAACTGGAAAAGAATGACGCTCTCCCCCCAACGCTCACGGCAAAACTCAACCGTCTGCTTACCACTCCGATTCTCAGCAATGAAGCTTATTTCAAGGGCGCAAAGCCAAAGCGCCCTACTTCCCGTGAGCTAGGTCCGTTTCTTCGCGTGATTTGCTGGAATATCGAGCGCGGCATTCAATTTGAACCCATTCGCATCTCGCTCTCAGAGCCGAAGAAGTTCGACCAGGTCTTGGCCGAAAAGAAAGACCCGAAGGCGAAGCCTTTGACTCCCGCACAATTAACAACTGTCAAAGCGCAACTCAAGATCCTTCAGTCCGCTGATGTCCTCATCCTGAACGAAGTAGATTATGGCACCACACGCACTGACTACCGTGATGTCGCGCGCGATCTCGCCAACGCCTTGAATATGAACTATGCCTACGGCGTGGAGTTCTTGGAGATTGATCCGCTGGACCTCGGCCTGGAAAAAGTTCAAATGGAGGACAAGGTAGCCGAGGCTGACATTCAGAAATCCTTCAATGTCGATAAGTCTCGCTATCTCGGCATGCACGGCACTGCCGTCCTAAGCCGCTATCCCATCCGCAAAGCGACGTTACGCCCGCTACCCGTTTGCTACGACTGGTACGCCAATGAAAAAAGGGAAATCTCTAAACTGGAATCCGGGCGTCGTAAAGGCGCTAACCTCGCGTTCATGGAGAGAATTTCCCGTGAAGTTCGCCGCGGGGGGCGCACGGTCCTCTTCGTCGAACTCGCCGTACCAGAATCGCCCACGGGCGCCGTCAGCATTGTCGCTCCGCACCTCGAAAACAAGTGCGCACCCGATTGTCGCGCCAAACAGGCTGCGGAGATTCTCACTTGGATCCGGAGCGATCACAATCCCGTCATCATTGGTGGCGACTTGAATACCACCGGTGTGGATAATGCGCCGGTCTCGGTTTCGAAGGTGCTCACGGACCGGGTGAAGGATCCGCATAGATGGGGAGTCGATGCCATTAAGTGGTCCACCGGCGCACCCACGATCCTGTTCATGCCGCTAAATATGATGCGCAACAAGAATGATCCCACCGGTTTTGACGTGCCTGTGGTCTCTCGCAAGCAAGAAGCCAAGCTGTTTGATAGTCAAAGCAAGTTTAAGTTCGACGATGGCTACGTCTTCGATTTCCGCGGCGAAAGCGGACGAAGCGCCGAAGGCAGAGGGGGCACGCTTAGCGATTCGAACCAGCGAAGCGGTAAAGGTTTTCGTTACACCTTTGCACTGGCGAAAACCTATGGCGGTCTGGTCGGCGAATACAAACTTGACTGGTTCTTTGTCAAAGGGTTCGCTACGGACTCACGTAAGCCTGGAGGAACATATCAGTTCGCCCCGCACTTCGCGTGGACTCTGATGGAACTCAATAATGCTCCTGATGAGCCCCTGTCAGATCACGCCCCGATCACCGTTGATCTCCCTCTAACCGAGCGTCCCCCGCTGCGCACACCCAGCCACTAAACATGAGACACAGGAGATGCGGGCCTATCCAGCTTGGACGGATCAGTACTGATAAATCGGCATGGTGATACCAATCTGTGTGCAATAGTTTCGGATCGCTCCCGAGTGACGGGCAATACGGAAGTTATCGCTCCGTCCGCGGATTAGTACCGAAACGCCCTTCTGATCATTGCCAGGCCGATTCCCGGATTGTTAGCTATGGGCGTATTGCAATATGGTCGGCAACAGAAAGGTTGGCGATAAACCCATTGCCACAAGCGACCATGTTCCATAACCACCTACTGTCCAATAATCCCAAGTAGTCTCAACTGGATGTGATCTAGGCTTGCCCGCGAGCATAGTGGCGTTTCAGTTTCTCAATGACGAGGTCGTGCAACGCGCGCTCAGGGACTAGCAGAAGAATCCATGCGACCATCCACTCGATTACATACTCCAACAGCTCCGGCCCGTACGTTGGCTTTTCAACTTTGGGCTTGCTACTCTCGATGAATTTCCAGAGAACGTCTGCATTACCTTGTCGAGCCGTTCTGTTATTAACGGGAGCCTCCCACAGCCGACGGTCTGTTACGGAAAGCAAAAGCTCAATATAGGAGTCATCCAGCTCTTGTTCATTGATCCAGCGAATCGCCAACTGCTTGAACTGTTCACTGATGGCGTTGATCGCGTCTTGCTGTCGAAGCTGCTCCGATCGCGCTAGAGCCGCTTTCCTTTTTTTGCTATCACCGAGCACTCTCTTGGCGCTTTCGCCGGAGACAATGGCGGATTTCTCCGTCCCTGAAAGCCTCGCGATTTGCAGGTACCAGCGAAGCGAGCCTTCGCTGCAGGCCAGGTCGCTGGCCAACCCCCTCAACGTGCAGCCTGATTCTGTCAGTCGTTGGAGCGCCGAGGCGCGCTGGACACTGTTAATTGTCCGCCACTTCCGTTGGAGATCAGTGAGGGACTCGGCGACCTCAACGTTCTTTAAAGCCTTCTGGTGTTGTACTCGGTGAGGCCTGCATTGGCGTTTCATTGCTTCCTCCTTTTGGTCTCGCGATTGATGATGAATTCGCTGAAGTAATTACGGGCCAGCTGATGATTTGTAATGAGCTGACGTATTCCGAAATCGGTTCGGTCACGGCGAACATAACGAAGGGCTTGGCGGACCAAGGCCCGGAGGCGAGCGTCGTCGGGAACAGGAACCTGTCGGGCAAGCAGCCCAGCCCGAGCTTGGAAGGTGCAGTCCTGCAGAACCATCTTGTACTGACGATTTGAGCGATAGGGAACTTTCTGGCAGCCGCAGAAGAGAAGATGAACTCGAATCCATTGGAGCAGACGTCTCCAGCGCCGGCTGTAATCCCGGAAAACTTCGGCGGGAATCAAGCGTAGGGCACGTTTGCGGTGGCGTTCCAACGTACGAACTAGCCGGGTAAGCGGCGCTGATTTCGTTTGTGCGGCAGCGAGGTGACCATGTCTTCGTTGCTTCGCCGTGATCCGGGCGGCGAAGATACAGATCGCCAGTTCAATAGCGTTAAGTTGAAGGCGCCAACTGCACCCAGGACCACTTGGGAAGCGATTCCCTAGATCTCTGACGATATTCATGAAATCAGGATCAAACTCGCCGAAGTCGAAACCGGGGCGGGGATGTAAGTAATAAGGATAGGAGTAGTGGTACTCACCCGTGTCCAGGGTGGCTTGATAACGGTGAATGATCAATAGCAGTCCCGGTCGGATGGCATTGAGCTGGAGAGGGCTGAGGCGCAAAGAGACGCGGGGCAGATAGAAACAATCAGATAACAGATTCACAGTAGAAGACCTTTCTCACGACGAGCAGTCGTGGTGCTTCTACTTTCTTCGTAGTATGTCTCCTCCGCCTCCGCCGAACGGTCTCGCGGTAAAAATCTCGCATTATTTCAAGTCGCGCCCCCCAAGTAATTACGCCCGGTTACGCACCTACCGGCTGCGGTTACGCACTTATGGCGTCGACTTTGTCGGGACCTTGAGGAGAGGTCTGACAGCCGGAATCGCCAGTGCTGCTACATGCAAACAACACCCATTTCCGCAGCGCGCAAGACGATTCCGGACGAACTGGCGGGAGTGGAAGGGGGAGGTGGGGAGTGAACGGCGAGAGGGCGGGACCTGGTTTAACGGCCAGGACCCTTGACTGCCGCCCAAGGCTCGACATAGCGGGCTACGAACGTAGCCTGCATCTCGGTGACAGCGTCGTCGATCGACACGCCGGAACCTTCGTTCAATATCTCCACGCCGAAGATCTTCATCGTCGAAGCGGCGCCCATTTCATTGGTGCCAGCCAGGGTGATGTCGAACGGCAGGATCTGATCGGAGTACCAGGGCGAAGCCAGCTGTTTGAATCCAGACACTTCGGTCAGCGCGATGTTGTCCAGGTTATCGATCGTGTCGGCGACCGTAAGACTATTCGTCGTACGCACCAGGGCGCTGTTGAAGATCGCGGTCTGGTCGAGCTGGTTCTGGCTGTCCGCGCGGAACTGTGGACGGATATCGTCGATGTTGGCGAGGAAGCGGCCTTGCGCACCGCCGTTTAACATATCGTCGATATAACAATCTTCTTTGGTTGGCCCCGCGGGTTCCTCGATGATCGTTTCAAGCCCGCCGCTGTGACCTCGGGCCGAAAGGAATGTACCATGCCTAATCGTTTCGAAGGCGATTCTGCCGCCGTATTCGTCAACGCCGTCAACAACTCAACCTCACCCAAGCTGAAGTTGCCGATGAGCTCGGTGTCACCGCCGACTGCGTCACCCTAGTTGAGCTGGGCTACCGACGTCTAGATCTTGATCGCATTCCCGCTCTCGCCGGCGCCCTGAATCTTAACCGCCGCCAGTTGTGTCGCCAGGCGCTGCGGGAGCGCGCTCCAGAGCTCTACCGGCAACCGTTCCGGCAGCAGGCCGCTTGACCACCATCAACAAACAGTCTATATATCGACGATACGTTGTAAGTGACTGGGACCAGCCACCGACCCAGCGAGGAGAACTTCCCGTGTTTGCTCAAGAACTACAACCACTCGATAAATCCATGGCCTTATACCGCAGAATGCTCCACTTCTGGGAGCTGCACCTCGGTGCCCGTGATCCGGACTTGCGCCAGCTCGCCGACATCCACAAGACGCTTTGCCGCCTGGAGTTGGGTCTGTACCCACAGCTCCTGGACGAATGCCTCGCCAACCTAACGCAACGTCTGCGTGAAACCGACCACCTGGCTCTGGATCTTTCGCTGCCGCTGTGGGCCGGAAACGCGCTAACTGAGTTAGAAATCGCTGCTCAGGAGAAACAATCTTGAAGCGCGCGGCGTTGTATCTGAGAGTCTCGACCGTCGATCAACATCCGGAATCCCAGCTCTATGACTTGCGGCAACTAGCAAAACAGCGGAGTTTCCAGATCGTTCACGAGTACACCGACAAA
>CAWEAE010000006.1:0-522265 GCA_963807055.1 Terriglobia bacterium
CAGCGTTCTAACCAACTGAACTACGTCCCCTTGCCTGGGTTACTGCTATGGTGGGCAGTGCAGGACTCGAACCTGCGACCTCCTGCTTGTAAGGCAGGCGCTCTAACCAACTGAGCTAACCGCCCTATGCTACTGAAAACAAATGACTTATATAAACAAAACAAGCAGGACAGTAGCTATTCCCGCGCGAACTAAATTGTACCACAGGAGTATTGTATCGCTAGCGTATCGTGAACAAACAACACGATTTCTAACACAAGCAACGGGATTCCTTGCATTCAGTTCGCTTCCACTCCGAGCGGCTGCCTGACAAGCCTAGTGTCGGATAAACAATCAATTCAGTTGCTCTCAACTCAAACAGTGCTCTAGCGCTTTTTCATTGTCTCCAACCTTAGTAAAGTCCTGCCTATAGCGAGCCAATCCCGTCTGCGACTTGGTGAAAGGTCAAACCAGAGTCCGTACAGCCGCCGCAGCTCTCGCCGCTTGGTCACCGCCTGCCAAAAAGTTTCCGCGGCCTTCTTGGGTACTTCCTGGTCTGTGTTTCTCGCTGGCATATGACACTTATAGCATGTCCACTTATAGTCGTCAACTGGGTAGCGCGCGTCTGTGGATGGGCTGCTCAATCCAAAAGTTCTTGGTCTCTTAAGTAGGGCTTCTCTATGTACAACAGACCACGAACCACTCCGACGTCAGCGTATGTGATTCTCTTTTTTAGGCCAGGGCCTTCATAAGGGGGATTTGCCTTCTCATCCGCCACAAAAGCTTTCCAATGCTTCTTCCGCAATTCTTCAATCTCCGCCAGCGTCGACAGACCTGCTGCTGTAAGTTCGAGGACGAGTTCTGATATCACTTTAGCGTCTGAGTGCTTCCGTTCAGGGAATCTCGATCTCATATATGCGGCGAGACTATCGAAATTGATCTCTTGGGAGAGCTGATCCGCATGGGCAGAAGTCCTTTTCTTTGAGGATTCTCTCGCTCTAAAGAACATTTCAAAATGCTTGTCTGCAACATAGAACAATCCGCTTAGTGCAAAGAAGTCACGCCGCAGTTCAGTAGGGACATCAACTTCGGTTTTGTAGTCCAAGTAGTGGGAAGCGGTGGCCCATGCTTCCATAGCTATTGTCCGAACCTGAATCTCAAACGGGATGCCGCATAAAGCGTCATACCGCGGCCCGACGTAGTTGGCCGCTGGCATCGTAACGATGAAATGGTGAGACATGTAGCCGAACGAGGACGCATCTCGTCCCTCAATTTTGTTGTCCTCTTTCACCACATCGAAACAACTACGAAGTACTTCTCCAACGCGCTCAATGTCTGACAAGAAGAGGCAAACGATCCGAAGACCTACGATGTCGTGCATCTGCTGAATGGGCTTGTCCATGTTCATCCGCTCAGCCTTCTCAAGCAACGATTTGAAAGCTTTAACACGGGATGGAACCGAATGGTATTTGATCGAGCGAGCCTTGAGCGCGTTCTCGATGACAAATATTGCTTCGTCTCTCAGGCGATGAAAAGAACTAGACCGTTCATCGTATTCTGACATCAAGACCGCCCTGTCCAGCTTCAAGATTGTTTTCCGTCGTTTGGTCATAGTGTTCTTTGATCGTCGCTCGCGTGTTCTGTGATGGAATGCAAGCCAGCGGTTACGACTGTTCCGCTTTTGGATTTGCCGGTTCGACGACCGTGCTCGATTGAGTGGCGGGTGTACCTTTCCCATTCTTCCGATTTAGAAGGCGCGAAACCGCTTGTTTCAGAGTGTCTTCGTCCTTCAGTGCTTGAGAGGCGCGGTCGGCTAGTTCAGCTAGAACGATACGAATATCTTGCGCCAATTCCAAGCATTCCTGATCAGAGTGGTCATGAATGGCCTCGCTAAGAGCAGAATGAAGCAGTGTAAGCGGATTGTGACCGTCGATTAATAAGACCTCGGGAACAGCTGGCTTAACGCTGTCGACAGCTCTTCCGAACTGCGTGTGTTTGGCCACCTTGTGCAACTCGTCGATCAGAGCTTGCGCCGTACCCAACTTCTGCGCGACTTTGGTCACCTCTCCAACAATTCTTTCCCACTGGTTCTCGACAACTCGGCGGTAGTAAGCGAAGGCTCCGATCCCGAGACCTCGATTCTCAGCTTTGCGACCTTTACGGAACAGCTCTTGATCTTTTCCGATCAGGCTAAACACACGAGGGGGCAAAGCATCACCGAAGAGTGGCAATTCGCCATATTTGTAAACTTGACCGTCATAGACTCCTGTCGTCTTATCGGCGAGAACAGCGAGGGCGTAGTATTTGAGCTGAGATTTGCAATTCCGGCACTGATAGTCCAGGAACCCATTTTTCCAACTCCCGCGGGCGGCATTTATTGTGTAGTTTTGGCAGTCAAACGATCTTCGGCCTTCGCACTCTTCGCAATATAGTTCGATGGCGGGGGTCGCTATTCGCAGGTATCCATCTTGGAGTCTTGTGGCGTCTGAGACCGTGCAGACAGACTCTGGCGGCCATTCCTGTAAGAAGTCAGCGAAGGTATTTATTTTCTGTGAGGCTTCTACTTCAGACATATTGTTAAGCTCAGGAATACTCTGATTAGTCCGCGAACTACGCTTTCTCCATGTCAAGGACAAGGTGACTTAAAGGAACACCAAGTGCAGTGGCTACGCGAACCATATTTACAAGTGCTATGTTCCTGGTTCCTCGCTCAACATCTCCTATGTAAGTTCGATGGATACCAGCGAGCTCCGCCAGTTTCTCCTGCGAAATTCCTTTTTTGAGTCGCAGGTTCCTAACGGCTTGGCCAAAAGCCAGCCGTGCGTCGCCTTTCTTCTTGGTAGTCACGAAGTGGAACTTAGGCTAGAGATGGCTATGAGTCTACAGACTATGAGTGGAGAAGCGCGAACAACGCAATTGCTTGCAAATTGTCACACAGCTTCGTGATGGTGGAACTTGTTCTGTCGTACCGCGATTAGCTACTCTTGCGGCTCCTTTCTGACGGAGTTGAACTATCGAGATGTCCAAAGCTGTACCGTTAATTCAGGAGAGACTTATCGAGAGCTCAACACGAAAGAAAGGGGAACAATGATGGTGTACTACTCACTGTCATCATCATGACGGAAAAGCCCCGCGCGAGCGGGGTTTTTCTTTGCCTTTCGGGGCTGTTCAGAACGGCTAAGTCAGCTGAAGAAGCAGTAGTGTTATGAAAGCAAAAGAGTTGCGTGTGTCGATGAAAAGCAACACAGTTGTGAGGCACGGCCCTTTAGAATCAATGTTTTCAGTGGGTTACAACTGATTTGGTTGGTTGAAAAGCAACTGAATTGGTTGTTTTGATAACCAACTGAACTACGTCCCCTTGCCTGGGTTACTGCTTGGTGGGCAGTGCAGGACTCGAACCTGCGACCTCCTGCTTGTAAGGCAGGCGCTCTAACCAACTGAGCTAACCGCCCTAACGCACGAAAACAAGCGACTTGCGGACTTCGCAAGCAGGGGGTCTAAACTTCGACCCGCTTGTCTACTGCACGAAGAAAATTGTAACACACGCCCTTCTCCGAATCGGCAACGGGAAGCAAGTCCGATCTGCTCGAATGAACAACGACTAGGAGCGTTCGACAGGCACGTCGAAAATGTCAGCGCCATTTTTCCGGAGATGGCGGATGCCACTGTCTCCGGCAACGATCAGATCAGTGGTGAGGGCGATGAATAAGCCATGCTCGATGATTCCAGCGCGAGACGAGAGTGTCGCAGCGAGGGCAGCAGGGTCGGGGATTGGATCGAAGTGGCAATCGAAGATCATGTTGCCGGAGTCGGTAACGAATGGTGAGCCATCCTCAAGCGTTCTGATTTTTGGCTGGGCGCCGAGTGATTCCAGGAATCGCATCTGCGACTGCCATGCGAAGGGCGCGACTTCGACGGGTAGTGGAAAATGCGTGCCGAGTGCGGGGGTGAGTTTCGAATCGTCAACGGCGATGATCTCGCGACGACTTGCCTGCGCGACTATTTTTTCGCGAAAGAGCGCGCCGCCGCCGCCCTTAATAAGGTTGAGATTTGGATCGACCTCGTCGGCGCCGTCGATGGTGAGATCGAGATTTGCGGGCATGGAATCGCTCATCAGAGGAATGCCGGATTCCTCGGCCAGTTGCCAGGCCGCCTTCGAAGTGGGGAAGCCGACGATGTCCTTGAGAATCCCGTCGTGGATCAGTTGTGCGATATGGCGCGTGGCGAAATAGGCGGTGGATCCGGTGCCGAGTCCGACACGCATTCCTGATTGAATGAAGCGCACGGCGTATTCAGCAGCCTGCTGCTTGAGGTGGGCACGATCATCAGGTTGCATGGATGAGAGCGAAGGCGGCATCGTTGGACCACGGTGTATCCGTTAAGCAGTTTACAGCTTAGGCATACGTCGAAGGTATGGATGCGAACAGCGGGGCAATGACTTCGGCGGCTAGTTCCAGCGTGCGCAGATCGGCAGGGGTAAAGTCAGGGCCGGCGACGGCGGGGTTACGGCCCTTGCGGGAAACCTGAATGACTCCGACCGATTTATCGCCGGAAACGATAGGTGCCGACATCAGTTTCTGAATCACCTGATCGGACAATTCCGCTTGAGCCCCAAGTTTCACCACTTCGAAGATGCTGGCGTGTCTGACGGTGGTAAAGCTATTGAAGACTTCGGCCTTTTTGTGAGTGGCAGTTTTGGCGGCGACTGCGGAACTCGAGAGGGGAATAGCGCCACCGGCTTTCAGTTCGGCAGGGAATACAAATTCGAGGAAGCTGCGCTTCACCTGAAGAAGTGCTACCTCGGTCTCCCGTACATCGAAGAGACGTGCAATCTCAGCGCAGACCTGGACAGGGCCCAAGTTGCGAGTGATGGCGCTATTCAAAGCCCCAAGCCGGTTCCGGTCGGTAGAAGGATCCACTGGGAAGGCCTCTCCGCAGGTAATATCGGGATTTTATGAAAAGAGGATAAGAAAAGATATGTGTTCACAGGTACCTTGGTCATGGAGGGTGCCGAGTTGGGCGCGAACGGCTGTGTTCGTTTGAGCAAACCCAAATGCAGATCCCTCGCGGACTACGTCCGCTCGTGATGACAAGCAAAAGGCGGGCTCGTGACGACAAAGAAGGCGGGGATGCAGATCCCTCGCGACTGGGCCCGCTCGTGATGACAAAAAAGGCGGAAATGCAGATCCCTCGCGGACTGGGTCCGCTCGTGATGACAAGCAAAAAGGCCGGCTCGTGATGACAAGCAAAAGGCCGGCTCGTGATGACAAGCAAGAGGCGGAAATGCAGATCCCTCGCGGACTACGTCCGCTCGTGATGACAAACAAAAAGCTGACAACAGTTCTAATGGGCTGCGCTGACAGCGCCCGGCTTAGCGACGGCCTTCTTCAACAGAAAGACGATGGGGACGCAGAGGAAGCAGGCGAACGCGAGATAGCGGAAGTCGTCTACATACGACCAGAGGCGCGCCTGCTGGTTGACAACGCCATTGATTACTCCCAGAGCGCGGTCGCTTTGAGTACTCAGGGTGGCGCCGTTAGGGCCGGTGCTGTGATTGAGGAGAGTGGTAACGCCCTGTATTTGCTGCTGATAGGTTGGGCGGGTTGGGTCGATCCAGTGGACCATGTAGGCGCGGTGCACCTGCTCATGGCGGGCGACGATGGTGTTTACGATTGAAATGCCGACGCTGCCGCCGATGTTACGCAGAAGGTTATAAAGTCCACTGGCATTGCCAATCTCTTCGTTGCGCAGACCTGCCATGGCAGTCGTGGAGAGTGGAACGAAGACACATCCGGATCCAAATCCGCTCAGAATGATTGGCCATAGTAGTGACCATTGCGAAATCTGCAAGTCGACGTGAGCGAACCAGAGACTACATACGCCGAAGAGGAAGAATCCGAAACTGATCAAGTAGCGATTGTCCAAGCGGCTGGTGAGCAGGCCGATCACGGGCATGGCGAGGATTGCGCCCATGCCGCGTGGACTTACGGCGATGCCCGCGTTGAGAGCGGTGTATCCCAGTAGTTCCTGATAGAAGAGCGGGAGCAAAGTGACGAGTCCGTAGATTACGGCACCGAAACAAGCGATCAGCACGCATCCGATGGCGAAGTTACGATTGCGGAAGACACGCAGGTTCACGAGCGGTGCGTGGCGACGCAGTTGCCAGATGATGAACGAGACGAAAGAAACGATGAGGATGAAGGTGGCCCAGCGAATCCACGTGGCTCCGAACCAGTCGTCCTCTTGACCCTTGTCGAGGATGATCTGCAGCAGACCGAGCCAGAGAGCGAGGAGTCCAAAACCGATGCGATCGAAGCGGCCGGGCTTGGCGTCTCGGATATAAGGTGGATCCGTCACGTAGCGCATGATCATGGTGATGGCGAGGATGCCTACGGGAATGTTGATGTAAAACGCCCAGCGCCAAGAATAGGTGTCGGTGAGCCAACCGCCGAGAGTGGGCCCGAGCACCGGCGCAACGACGACGCCCAGTCCAAAGAGCGCCATGGCAAGGCCACGTTTTTTCGGCGGGAACGTTTCGAGAAGGATGGCTTGCGATATGGGTTGAAGTGCGCCACCGCCGGCGCCTTGCACGGCACGCGCGAGCAGGATCATCCCTAAACTGGTGGCAGAACCGCAGGCGAACGAAGAAACCGTGAAGATGACGATGCAAGTAATAAGGAAGCGCTTGCGTCCGAACTTGAGGGAGAACCAGCTGCTGGCCGGCAAGACCACGGCGTTTGCGACGAGATAGCTGGTGAGAACCCAGGTGGCTTCGTCGTTGGTTGCCGAGACACTGCCCGCGATGTAGGGAAGCGCGACCGCAGCAATCGATGTGTCGAGCACCTCCATGAATGTTGGAAGAATCACTGCGAGAGCGATCATCCATGGATTGGTGGCGCGATCTGATCTTGCCAATGCGTTCCCTCATGAACCGCAAAGGTGAGAGATGAGTTAGGGCGTTTGACGGTTGCGCTAAATGCGCGGGAATGCTGAGAAAGTGCGCAGGATGCGGAAGATAAGAAGCGGATTCATGAACTGATAATGATAGCGCTAGTCTTGTTCCTGCAGGATGACAACGACGCGCCGTGGTCCGTGGGCGCCTTGTACTAGAATTTTTTCAATATCGGCGGTGCGACTGGAGCCACTGATAAGGCCGACAAATGAGGCGTCGAGCAGTTCGGCTTGCGCCTTCTCTAAAGCGGCCTGGATGTCGGGAACGATTTGACTCTGCGTGCCGAAAACGATGTGGCAGGCGGGGACAATTGAGGCTCCGCGTCCACCACATTTTGAGGAGGTGAGGATGGATCCGGTCTGCGCGACGAATGCATGCGCGAGAGTGACCGTAGCTTGTGTGCTCTCTCGTGGCGGTCCTTCGGTGGACCAACGGATCGTTCTGGTTCCGTTCACCCGATCAGCCCAGTTTCGGAAGACGTCTGCGGCCTGGAAGAAAAGTTCTCCATCGGGGATCGAGGGTAACAGGCGTTCGAAGGCAGCAACGCTTTCGACACAAGTAGCCGTCGATACGACTTCGGTGAGATTGGTAGTGCACTCGCGAAGAAAACGTTCGCGCGGGTCGGGGATAGGCGGAAAGATTTCTGATGTAGCGGGGGACCGAGTTTTGTCGACGGCGGCGTGATGCGCCTTGTCTGCGGCCGTCGCTGCGCGCAATCGGGCAAGTATCCGTTCGCGCTGGGGATTATTGTTGGCCATGAGATCTCCACCAGCTACGGAAAGATTGCGTGGGAGGGTCGGGTGCGGTGCGATATTTTGTCCACGGCCGCATGGGATCCAATGCCGAGCCGGTCAGGCCAATCAACTTCGCGACACGCAGCGCTTTTCGCGATAGCCAACCGGCGGCGGCAAAGCGTCGACTGCTCATCGCCGCCCATTGGAAGAAACGGAAAGCGAGACGGCTGCTGGCTTTGTCGGACCGGGCGATGGCATCGCGACGATTAAGAAGCAACTGGTGCGGCAGGTCGATTTTCACCGGGCAAACGGTTCCGCAGGCGGAGCACAGCGACGATGCGTAGGAGAGGTGCGAGAAGCCCTCGGACGGCTTGAGGTTTGGCGTCAGCACGCTACCGATTGGACCTTGATAGGTGGTGCCGTAGGTGTGTCCGCCCACCTGGCGATACACCGGACAAACGTTCAGACAGGCGCCGCAGCGAATGCACTTCAGGATTTCGCGATGCTCGGGGCTAGCGAGAATCTGGCTGCGGCCATTGTCGAGCAGTACGACGTGAAATTCTTCGGGCCCATCGACCTCGTCCGATCGTCGAGGGCCGCCAATCAGCGTGCTGTAGGTGGTGATGGGCTGGCCGGTTCCCGAGGACGCCAAGACCGGCCAAAGGGTCGCGAGATCGGCGAGGCGAGGAATTATTTTCTCAATGCCCGTGATCGCAACATGAATGCGCGGGATAGTTGTGGTGAGGCGGCCATTGCCTTCGTTGGTCGAAATGGCGACCATGCCGGCATCGGCGACGAGAAAGTTCGCGCCGGACACGCCCATTTCGGCGGAGAAGAAAGCCTTGCGCAAAGCGCGGCGTGCGGCCGCGACTAATTCTGGCGGATCTTCGCCGCGCATCTCGGAGGGAATCTTCTCGCGGAACAGTTCGGCGATCTGAAGCCGGGTGAGATGCATCGCGGGGGTCACGATGTGGTAAGGAGGCTCTTTTCGGAGCTGGACGATATATTCGCCGAGGTCGGTCTCCCAGACGGTGATGCCATCTTTCTCCAGCGCGCCAGTGAGGTGGATCTCTTCGGTGACCATCGACTTCACTTTGACGACGGTCTTCACGCCGCGATTCTTTGCCAGCTGCGCAACGTAATTGCGCGCATCTTCCGCAGTTTCCGCCCAGAAGACGTGGCCGCCGCGTTCCAGAATTGTTGCCTCGAACTGTTCGAGGTAGGTATCGAGGTGCTCAACGGCCTCGGCCTTGATCTGGGAGCAGCGCTCACGGGCGGCTTCCCAATCGGCGAAGCGGGTTCTGCCTCGTGCAACCGCCTTGTCATATGAATCGATGTTGCGTTGAATCGTATTACGATGGACTAGATCCGCCGATTTCTCAGTTGCACGCCGGAGGAAGTCCTGAGCCGGGCTGCTCATTGGGCCTCCTGAGCGAGGATGCTGGCGAGGTGAATCGGCTTAGCGGCGCGTCGCGTGTGGTTGAGAATGCCCCCGAGATGAATGAGGCAACTGGTGTCGAGAGAGGTGACGTACTCGGCCTTAGTTCCTTCAACGTAACCGGCCTTGGTATCGCCCATCCCTGCGGAGATCATGGCGAATTTCGTAGAGAAAGTTCCGCCGAAGCCACAGCAATCCTCTGCACGTGGCAGGGGGCGCAAATCAAGGCCTCGCACCTGTTTCAGCAGGGCGATGGGCTCATCATGAATGCCCAACTCGCGCGTGGCGTGACACGAAGAATGATAGGTAACGCTGTGCGCGAAGGAGGCACCTACGTCGGTCACATTCGCAATGCGAACCAGGAATTGTGACAGCTCATAAACACGTTGGCCGAGTGCGACTGCGTCCTGGTGAAGCGGGGAGTTTTCGAGCATCTCCGGATAGTGCTTCTTGACCATGCTGGTGCAGGAACCAGAAGGACAGACGATGGTTTCGTGGTTTGCAAAAATACGCAGGAACCGTTCTGCACAGGGTTTGGCGACGTCCCAGTAACCGGTATTGAAGGCCGGCTGCCCGCAGCAGGTTTGGTCTTCAGGGAAGGCGACTGTGTACCCGATACGCCGCAAGACTTTGACGGTATCGATGGCGACCTGCGGCTGCAGTTGGTCGATGAAGCAGGGTACGAACAGGGCCACTGTTTTCGGCATAGGGATTCCCAAAGCGGAAGGTTTAGGCTATCAAAAAGGTGAGTCGGGGAATATAGCGCAGTGGTTACGACGAAGCGTCTGCGACGAAAGCGATAAAGAAAAAGCCCCGCTGGAGGGTCAGCTGGTTCCATCAGGTCAAGACAATAAACGCGGGCGAGGCGACTGTGCCAAAGTCCGCGACACGGCGTGGGCCCGGAGAGAAAAACGGGGAACGGCCATCGCTAGCCGTTCCCCCATCGCAAGCTAGAAGGTGAAAGTGGTCGCGATCTCGGACCGCAAGTCTCTGGCCTGGCGTGAGTGATATCCCTGCCAGAGCGGGAACGTGCCTTCGGCCCCGGTCCTGGCGGTAGTCCAGTAGAGAGACTCTTCGTATCCGAAGCCGACCCAGTTATTCATCTTGTAGAGCAAGTTTCCAAATACCCACTGGCTTCGCTGGCGAGCGCCGGCGGGATTGAAGGACCGCACATCGCGGGAGTAGGCCTGGTCCTCGCCGTAGTGGAAGTTCATTGTCCACCCGGCATTACGTCCTTCGGGATTGGCGTTCAACCACCGCGAAAGCGGTAGTCCGACTTCCGCGAAACCGCCAGTTGCGCGCACGGGTTCTTGCGGAGCGACCGTTGGGACACCGTTGCGCAATCCGAACACGACCGCGGAAGAGCCATCGATGGAGGCTGCAGTTGAGGTGCCCGTCAGACCGGCGGTGTTGTTGTAGAAGGAGAACAGCTGGCTACCGAAGAACCATCGCAGGTCACCTCCACGGTACCAACTGCTGAGGAAAGTAGCCCATCGTGTGGGCAATTGCGCTTGCAGGTTGATGCCATAACCAGTGCTGCTGACCGTTGCGCCGCGAGGAAAGGCTGGCTTAAATGCTGTTGGTACGTTTCCGGCAATCACGATGGCGGTTCGTTCTCCCTGGAATCCGCTGACGATGAGCTGAGCGGGCACTACACCCGGAGCTTTGTCGAGTTGCCACTCGAAGACGGCACGGGCTTGTACTTCAGGCCGGGCAGAATCCGCGCCCTGGCGTTCGCCGAAGGCAAGTTGATCCTGCAGTCCCAACCCGGTGTTCGCGGTCTGCGGAATGGTAACGGTTCCGATTACAGTTCCAGTTGGAGAAACCACATTGACTACGTTGTTTCCAGAATTGGTGCCGGGTATCTGGAAGTTGCTGGATGAGGGCACATCGCCGAAGGAAGGCATCACGGCGGCGGCCTCCGCCAATACTTTGAAACCGCTATCGAACTTATGGACGATACCGCCGCGGAATTGAGGACTCCGTTCATAGAGACTACCGAAAGCAATTCCCAGACCCGTTGTTTCCAAGGTATTGGGCAGAGTGCTCGAACCGAATGTAGTCCAATCCTGTCCAAAAAGACCGTAGATGGTGTTCTTGTTGGTTAGAGCGAAATCGATTCGTCCAAAAGCCAGACGGAGTTGGGGCGCGGGTGAGCGGATCGCCGACAGGCTCCGGTTATCGACGGCGCTGAAGTTTCCTTCGAAGTCGATTTCGACTTTACCGGTGATGGTTACTCGCTTCGAGGGATCCAGCCACTCGAAGTTGCTGCCGAATCGTGTGCTGCGGGCCTTCACGTGGAATTCAGGGGCAGGGTTGGGTCCGGTATCTCCGAACAAAAACTGTGGAAGGGGAAAATCATCGCCGCGAGGAGAGGAACTGTCGTAGATCGTGCTTGCCTTGATGAAGCCGTAGGGAGTTATTTTGACCCCGCCGACCTTGAGCGCGGGAATCAATCCTTGTCGTTTGGGCGGTCCCAGCGGCAAGACGCGAATAGGCGCAACGGCGGCGATAACTTTTTGGCCGGGCTCAGTTTTCAGAATCTGGCCGGCTGCGGGTCCCATGGGAGCATTGGGGGCTAACGCGACATCTGGGGTAAAGCGAACCGAGCTTGCGGGCACGGCGTGTGCAGGTCCGGTTACGGATGTTGCCGTCATCGGCGGGGCGAAGGCGCTTGGGCTACCTACGTTGAGGGATCCTACGTCGGAGTCGGTGAACACGCCTTTTTGCTTTAGAAGCATGACAAGCTGATTGACTTGCTGATCGGGTGGTGCGGCTCTCAGAGCAGAAAGTTCGCTGAGGCTCAGAATGCCCTTGGTTACCAGAACATTTACAACCGATTCCAGCATAAGGTTATCGCTCGGGGATGCGGCTGCGGCGGGTGTCCCAGGCGAATTGCCAGGGTGAACAGTTGGTTCCGGTAAAGGGGCCGAACCTGCGAAGAGTGGTACTGCGAAAAATAGCCAAGCGATTAATAGATGTTTTACGTTCTTCACGTCTTGTTTCTCCTCTGACGGTGTCTATCCAAGGCCCCAACCTCCGTGCCCTTGCCGGGTCAATTGGTGAAGGGCGGTCCTTTAAGACAAGGTGAATGTCTCTACGCATCAATCGGATATGGTTGGCAGAACCTTGAGTGGCGTGAAGAAGCAGCGCAGGAACGTTGTCCAGAGTCTTGGCAGTAAGAGGAACTGAGGGGGAACGAGGCGAAACGAGCGAATCAGGAAACTACGGGGGCGGTTTTATCCTGAGGAAGTTGTTTGGGCGCGATTTTTGCGGTGCGCAGAGGGATACGAACTTCGACGAGCAATCCGCCGGAAGGCTCATTGTGCGCAGCAATAGTTCCGCCGTGAAGGGATACTGCACGCTCGGCGATGGCCAATCCAAGGCCGGTCCCGCCGGTGGAGCTGACCCTGGAATCATCGACGCGATAGAAAGGTTTGAAGAGCGAGGCAAGCGAACTTTCCGGAACTCCCGGACCGTGATCGCGCACGCGCAGAACCGCTGATGACTCAGATTCGCTTAACTGAACGCTGACCGGCTCCAGGCCGTTGGTGTAATAGAGGGCGTTGCGAATGACATTTTCGACTGCGCTAGCCAGGAGATCTGGGTTGCCGTAGATGGAGACACCGGAATCGGCGCGATATTCGATCGCATGTCCGGCTCGTGCGGCTTCATATTCGGCGTCTGCGACGATACGGGAAACGAGCTCGTTCAATGAGACTTGATCCATGTGAGGATGAAGCTCACCGCTCTCCAAGCGGGCGAGAGTGAGGATGCGCCCGATCATCTCGTCCAGTTTGCCGATTTCCAATTCCATACGATTGTGAGGGCTGGTCTGGATGGATTCCTCATTGCGGCGGGCGAGAGCCAATGCCACGCGCATGCGGGCGAGGGGAGAACGCAACTCATGGGAGACGTTGCTGAGGAGCCGTCTTTGGCTGTAAACGAGATCGCGAATGCGACCGGCCATGCGATCGAAGTCGCGCACCAAGTCGGCAATTTCGTCTCTGCGGCGGCCGAGTTGAGCGCCAGCCCGGGCATTCAAATCGCCTTCCGCCAGCGCATGCGTAGCACGACGCAGATCGGCGATGGGACGGGTGAGGTAAAGCGCGAGGAGAAGACAGGTGATACAAGACATTCCCGAGCTGATGACGACCAGGCGCAGCAGACCTGAGCCACGCAAGAGGAAGTAAGAAATGTGGTATTCCGCAACGAGCTTGTAGTCTGAGCCGCCGCTGTTCAGGCCAATGGTGAGCAGGGAGATGTCATCGTGCTGGAATTCCTGGACGCTGGGACTTTGTCCGAGACGCGGATAGAGGCTCTTTACTTCAGGCGGCACCGGACGACCAGAAAGTTCATTCCCCGCGGAGTCGAAGAGCCAGAAATCCAGGCGCTCGGGGACGGACTGCTGGTCCAATTCTTGCCGGAGTGCTGGAGCGCCGCCGGCCTGGTACTTCTCGAGCACGGACTTTGCCACCAGGGGCATGGTCTTTTCTGCGGTAGCAAGCCAGAGAGGGCCGGGATTTCTGGAAAGACTGTGGGCCTTGTATCCCAGATAGCTGATGAAGGTGATCTGGGTCACCCAGAAGCAGAGGAAGATTTTCCAGAACAATCGGCGATTCATGGATCAGTGCTCGCTGGGAGACGCGGCATAAATATAACCCGAGCCACGAACGGTTTTGATGCGGTTTTCTGATTCTTCGCCTCCGCCAAGCTTGCGGCGAAGCTTGCTGACGTGGACGTCGACGCTGCGGTCAAAAGCAGCGAGAGGCCGGCCTAATGCTACCTGCGCCAGTTCTTCACGAGGAACGACCTTGCCGGCATGCTTCATCAGGACTTCGAGAATGTTGAACTCGACGGTAGTGAGTTCGACCGGTTCTCCCTCCAGAGTCACGGTCCGGGTGCTGATGAAGAGCGAGACGTCTCCGACGGTGATTTCGTCCCGTTCCCCTTCTTCTGCGACGCTTCGGGTGCGGCGAAGGATGGCGCGTATGCGTGCGACCAATTCTCGGGGATCGAAAGGCTTGGGGAGATAATCGTCGGCGCCAATTTCGAGGCCCACAATGCGGTCGACGGCATCGCCGCGAGCAGTGAGCAGCAGGACAGGAAGCTCAGAAGTGGTGCGAAGCTGCTTGAGTAATTCGAATCCAGAACCGCCCGGCAACATTACGTCCAGAACAACGAGTTCGTGCTCGCCTTTTAATGCCTCGCGAAGGCCGGAGCTCTGATCGTAGGCGGCATCGACCTGGAAACCCTCGGGAACGAGATACTCGCGCAGGAGTTCGACCAGGTCGCGATCATCGTCGACCACGAGCAGATGATTCATCGCATTCATTTTCTTTTGCCGCGGCGCATCTGGCGGTAAAGAAGTGTTATTGGTTGAGTCGTTTTGCTTCACAAAACTTTACAGTCCCTCACCACACTTTACGTCCCTTGTTCTTGGACGGAGTATCTCTAATAGTGTCAAAATGATTGATTCAAAGTCCTTTTACTACTGTCAGGCCCTCCAGCAAGGAGCTGAATGAAACGGAAGATAACAATTTTAATCGTAGTTGCAGGAATTTGTTTGCTGCTGCTGTTCGGCTATACGCGAAATCGCAGCAAAGCCTCTGCGGCCAGTGCTCCACCGCAGCGCGGAGCTGGTCAGCAAGCAGTGCCGGTGGCCATCGCCTCTGTCACTCAGCAGGACATGCCGGTGTACCTGGACGGGCTCGGTTCGGTGCAGGCCTTCAACACTGTGACTATTAAGACGCGTATTGACGGAGAAGTAACCCAAGTTGCTTTCCGAGAAGGACAAGACGTGAAGAAGGGCGAGTTGCTGATCGTGATCGATCCTCGCCCGTATCAGGTGGCGCTGGAACAGGCGCAAGCGACGATGTATCGCGACCAGAGCCAGCTCACGATTGCCAAGCGGAATGTAGACCGCTACTCAGAACTGTTCAAAGAAGGCGTGGTCTCGCAACAGGATTTGGACACGCAACAATCAGCGGAGGGGAACCTGGAGGGAATGGTTCGTGCCGATCAGGCTGCCATCGATAATGCAAAGTTGAACCTGGCATATACGCACATCACGGCGCCATTCGACGGCAAGGTTGGATTGCGGCTGGTCGATCCCGGGAACATGGTTCACGCTGCGGATGCGAATGGCATGCTGGTGCTGACACAGATGCACCCGATCGCCGTGATCTTCACGATCCCAGAAGACAATCTGCCACCGGTGCTGAAGCGGTTGCAACACGGCGGCATGACGGTGGATGTGTTCAGCCGGGACAATCGGAACCATCTCTCGACCGGCAATCTGCTCACGGTGAACAACCAGATTGACCAGGCCACAGGCACGGTTCGCCTGAAGGCGGTGTTCGACAACAACGACTCGATGCTCTGGCCAAATCAGTTTGTAAACGCCCGTTTGCTGCTTGATGTGAAGAAGAACGCCACGGTGGTTCCCGCAGCGGCAGTGCAGCGCGGAGCGGAAGGTACCTACGCGTTCGTAGTGAAGGCGGACAACACAGTCGAGGTTCGGCAGGTGAAGGTCGGAGTCACGGAAGGGAATCTTATCGCTGTAAACCAGGGCCTCAATCCGGGGGAAAAGGTCGTGACCGATGGTCAGGACAAGCTGCAAGCTGGGAGCCATGTACGGCCCACTGCTCCGGCATCGTCGACGGCGGATGCTCCTCGATTTGCGCAAGCGGTAGGGATGTAAGCCATGAGTCCGTCCCGCGTTTTCATTGAGCGGCCGATCGCCACAACTCTGCTGGTGATCGCCTTGGTGTTGGTGGGAGTGGTCGCGTACCGGCAGCTGCCGGTATCGGCGCTGCCGCAAGTGGACTACCCGACGATTCAGATCATGACGTTCTATCCGGGGGGAAGTCCGGATGTAATGTCGTCGTCGGTGACGGCGCCGCTGGAGCGACAGTTTGGGCAGATCCCCGGCCTGAGTCAGATGACGTCCACGAGCTCGTTTGGCAGCTCGCTGATCACGCTGCAGTTCAATCTCGATCAGAACATCGACGTCGCCGAGCAGCAGGTGCAGGCGGCCATCAACGCAGGTGGAACCTACCTGCCACGCGACTTACCGAACCCTCCGATCTACAGCAAGGTGAACCCTGCTGATCCGCCGATCATTACGCTGGCGGTGACCTCCGATACGCTGCCGCTTCCGAAGCTGGAAGATCTGGCGGATACGCAGCTGGCACAGAAGATCTCGCAATTGACCGGCGTGGGACTAGTGACGATCAGCGGAGGGCAGAAGCCTGCGGTCAGGATTCAAGCAAACCCTGTAGCCCTCGCCTCCAATGGATTGAGTCTGGAGGACGTGCGGAGCGCTCTGGCTGCCGCGAACGTGGATCAGGCGAAGGGACAGCTCGATGGACCGCGACAATCGTTTTCGATTGGGGCGAACGATCAGCTGTTTTCGAGCAAGGACTACAAAGACGTCATCATCGCCTATCAGAACGGCGGCGCGATCCGGCTTAAGGATATTGCGAATGTAGTGGACGGAGTAGAGAACTCGCAGCAGGCAGCGTGGATGAACACGCAGCCGGCGGTGATCCTGAACATTCAGCGGCAACCAGGCGCCAACATTATTGGCGTTGTGGACCGCGTAAAGAAGGTACTGCCGCAGCTGCAGGTGTCGCTGCCCGCGTCGGTGAGAGTGACGGTGCTGACCGATCGCACGCAGACCATTCGCGCATCGGTTGCTGACGTACAGTTCACGCTGGTGCTGACGATTGCGCTGGTGGTGATGGTCATCTTCCTGTTCCTGCGGAATCTTTCGGCGACGGTGATTCCCAGCGTCGCGGTGCCGCTGTCGCTGGTAGGTACGTTTGGCGTGATGTACCTGCTGGGATATTCGCTCGATAACCTCTCGTTGATGGCGCTGACCATTTCCACCGGTTTCGTGGTGGACGATGCGATCGTGATGATCGAGAACATCGATCGTTATCTCGAGAAGGGCTATTCGCCGATGGAAGCGGCGCTGAAAGGCTCCGGGCAGATTGGCTTCACCATTATTTCGCTGACGGTATCGCTGATTGCGGTGCTGATTCCGCTGTTGTTCATGGGAGATATCGTCGGACGACTGTTCCGTGAATTTGCGGTGACACTGGCGACGACGATCCTGGTCTCGGCGGTGATCTCGCTGACCGTGACGCCGATGATGTGCTCGAAGCTGCTCCGGCACAAAGATGAATCGAAAGAAGGGCGCTTCTATAAGGCTTCCGAGCACGCGTTCAATGTGGTGATCGAGAAATATGGTCAGACATTGAAGTGGGTTCTGAAGCATCAGACGGCGACGCTGGTAGTCACCGTCGGAACGCTGGTGCTGACGCTCGTTCTGTTCTGGATTGTTCCTAAGGGCTTCTTCCCGGTGCAGGATACGGGCGTGATTCTGGGTATTTCCGAAGCGCCACAGAGTACATCGTTTGGAGCGATGGAAGAGCGGCAGCAAGAACTGGCCAAAGTTATTTTGCAGGATCCGGGAGTCGCGAGCCTTTCGTCGTTTATCGGAATTGATGGCACGAACGTCACGTCGAACAGCGGGCGTATTCAGATCAATTTGAAGTCGCGGGATGAACGTAAGGAAGATGCTGTACAGATTATCCGGCGTTTGCAGCCGAAGTTGAACCAGATTCCAGGAATCACGCTCTACCTGCAGCCGGTGCAGGATCTGACGGTTGAAGATCGCGTAAGCCGCACGCAGTACCAGTACAGTCTGGAGGACGCGAGCGCCAAGGAACTCGGTTACTGGGTTCCGCGCGTGCTGGAAAAACTGAAGACGATTCCTGAGTTGCGCGACGTCGCAAGCGATCAGCTCAACAACGGATTGCAAGCTTCGCTGGTGGTGGACCGAGATACAGCGTCGCGGCTGGGAATCAATCCGCAAGCAATTGATGACACTCTGTACGACGCCTTCGGACAACGGCAGGTCTCGACAATCTTCACGCAGTTGAATCAGTATCACGTGGTGCTGGAGGTCGATCCGCAGTACCAGCAGGATCCGAATTCGCTGAAGAGCATTTACGTGAAGTCCACGACCGGTCAACAGGTGCCGCTGAGTGCGTTCACGCATTTCGAGCCGGAAACCGCGCCGCTGGCACTAAATCACCAGGGGCAGTTTCCGGCGGTGACAATTTCGTTCAACCTGGCGCCGAATGCATCTCTGGGCGGTGCCGTGAAAGCCATTCAGCAGGCTGAAGCGGACATTGGGCTTCCTGCAAGCGTGCAGACGAGTTTCGAAGGTACTGCGCGAGCGTTTATTGCTTCTCTAAAGAACGAGCCGTGGCTGGTGCTGGCGGCGATTATCACTGTGTATATCGTCCTGGGCGTGCTGTACGAGAGTTACATTCACCCGCTCACGATTCTATCGACACTGCCATCGGCGGGCGTGGGCGCCATTCTGGCGCTGATGTTGTTCCGCATGGATTTGGGAGTGGTGGCGCTGATAGGCATCATCCTGCTAATCGGCATCGTGAAGAAGAACGCCATCATGATGATCGACTTCGCGCTCGAAGCGGAGCGCCAGGAAGGAAAGCCGCCGCTGGAGGCAATCTATGAAGCCTGCCTGTTGCGTTTCCGTCCGATCATGATGACGACCATGGCAGCACTGCTCGGAGGACTACCACTCGCGATTGGTTCGGGAACGGGTTCGGAGCTGCGCCGTCCGTTGGGAATCACTATTGTGGGCGGACTGATCTTCAGCCAGTTGCTGACGTTGTATACGACGCCGGTTGTGTATCTGGCATTTGACCGGCTCTCGCGCCGGTTCGGGCACTACAAGATCACCAATACCACAATCGAGGAGCCGGTAGCTGCGGAGCAGGCGCAATGAACATTTCTGCTCCATTTATTCGGCGCCCGGTAGCGACATCACTGCTCACGCTTGCGCTGCTGCTCGCGGGAGGCCTGGCCTATTCGCGATTGCCAGTAGCTCCACTGCCGCAAGTGGAGTACCCGGTGATCAATGTCGGGGCTGGGTTGCCGGGAGCTAGTCCGGAGACGATGGCGTCTTCGGTGGCAACACCGCTGGAGCGCCAGTTTGGCCGCATCGCCGGGATCAACCAGATGACTTCGACGAGCCAGTTGGGCTCGACGAACATCACACTGCAGTTCGATCTGAATCGAAATATCGATGCGGCGGCTCGCGACGTGCAGGCGGCGATCAATGCGGCGCGCGGGCAACTGCCAGCTAACCTGCCGAGTAATCCGAACTATCGCAAGGTGAATCCGGCGGATGCGCCGATCATGATTCTGTCGATGACGTCGAGCGTGCAGACGCTGCCGCAGATGTACGACGCAGGCGACTCGATTCTGGCGCAGAAGATCGCACAGCTGGAGGGCGTTGGACAGGTATTCGTAGGCGGCGGCGCGCAGCCCGCAGTTCGCATCGAGGCGAATCCGACGGCGCTGGGCCAGTACGGAATAAGCCTGGAGCAGGTGCGCACGGCGCTCGGAAACGCGAACGCCAATACTCCGAAGGGCGGGTTGGCTGATCAGAATTCAGCGTGGACGATCGCCGCGACGGATCAGATCAAGCAAGCGGACGAGTATCGCCCGCTCATTGTTGCGTACAACAACGGCAGCCCGGTTCGCCTCAGCGACGTCAGCACGGTAAAGGATGCGGTCGCAGACATTCGCACCGCTGGATTGTCGGACGGCCAGCCGGCGGTGCTCATCATCATCTTCCGACAGCCGGGCGCGAACATCATCGATACGGTTGATCGGTTGTACAAACAACTTCCGACACTGCAGGCGTCGATTCCGCCTTCCATTCATATTGGCGTGGTGATGGACCGAACGACGACGATTCGGGCGTCGGTGTCCGATGTCGAGAAGACGCTGCTGGTTTCAATCGCGCTAGTGGTGATGGTGGTGTTTCTCTTCCTGCGGAAGATCAGCGCGACGATCATTCCCAGCATTTCTGTTCCGCTGTCGTTGGTCGGCACATTTGGCGTGATGTATCTGCTGGGCTATTCGCTGGATAACCTGTCGCTGATGGCGCTGACGATTTCGACGGGATTTGTGGTAGATGACGCCATCGTGGTGATCGAGAACATCACCCGGCATATAGAGGATGGCATGCGGCCGTACGATGCGGCGATGCGGGGCTCACGCGAAATCGGATTCACCGTGCTTTCGATGAGCACGTCGCTGGTAGCTGTGTTCATCCCGATATTACTGATGGGCGGCCTGGTCGGACGACTGTTCCGCGAATTCGCAGTAACGCTGAGCATAGCGATTGCGGTGTCGTTGTTGGTGTCGCTGACTACGACGCCGATGATGTGCGCGAAGTTCTTGCGGTCTGAAGGCGACAAGGCGCATGGATGGTTTTACCGCACCAGCGATCGGTTCTTTGATTGGATGCTCGAGACTTACCGGCGCGGATTGATGTGGGTGCTACGCCATCAGCCGCTCATGATTGTGATCACAGTGCTTGCCGTCGCACTGAATATTTTCTTGTACATCGTGGTCCCGAAAGGATTCTTTCCGCAACAGGATACGGGGCGTCTGGGAGGCGGAATTCAGGCCGAACAGGACATCTCGTTCGCAGCGATGAGGCAGAAGTTGGTGCAATACGTGGAAATCGTCCACCAGGACCCCGCGATCCAGAACGTAGTGGCCTTCACAGGTGGCAATACGGCGAGCAATCAGGGGCGCATGTTTATCACGCTGAAGCCGCTGAACGAGCGCAAGATTTCCGCCGACCAGGTGATCGCGCGACTGCGTCCGAAGCTGGCTCATGTGCCGGGGGCGACCTTGTTCCTGCAGGCGGCGCAAGACTTGCAGATCGGCGGGCGGATGGGCAATGCGCAGTACCAGTACACGTTGCAGGATGAGAATCTGGATGAGCTGAATACGTGGGCTCCGAAGATGCTGGCGAAGCTGAAAACGGTGAAGGATCTGAAGGACGTTTCAACCGATCAGCAGGATCGCGGCTTGCAAGCACAACTGGTGATCGATCGCGACAGCGCATCACGTTTTGGGATTACAGCTGCGGCCATCGATAACACGCTTTACGACGCGTTCGGACAGAGGCAGGTTTCAACGATCTACATGCCGCTCAACCAGTATCACGTGGTGATGGAGGTGGATCCGCAGTACCAGGGCCGCCCCGATGCGCTCAAATACATTTATGTATCGGCATCAGATGGTTCACAAGTGCCGTTGTCGGCGATTGCGCACTACGAACCGAGGAACACATCGCTGGCGGTAAATCACCAGGGCCAGTTTCCGTCGGTGACGCTGTCGTTCAATCTGACGCCCGGAGTTTCACTCAGCGATGCAACACGCGCGATCGATAGCGCCGGCCAGCAGATCGGATTGCCTGCCACGGTGCATGCGACGTACCAGGGAACTGCGGCGGCGTTCCAGGATTCGCTGAAGAGCGAGCCTTACCTGATTCTGGCGGCGTTGGTGGCCGTCTACATCGTGCTGGGGATTCTTTACGAGAGTTTCATCCATCCGATCACGATTCTTTCGACGCTGCCGTCTGCAGGGGTAGGAGCCCTGCTCGCGCTCCTGCTGTTCCATGCGGAATTCAGTGTGATTGCGCTGATTGGCGTCATCTTGCTTATTGGTATCGTGAAGAAGAACGCCATCATGATGGTTGATTTCGCCTTGGCGGCAGAACGCAATGAAGGGAAGGATTCCGAAGGAGCGATCTTTGAGGCCTGCATGTTGCGCTTCCGGCCGATCATGATGACCACGATGGCTGCGATGTTTGGCGCTCTACCGCTCGCGTTGGGAACAAACGTAGGGAGCGAGTTGCGGCGGCCGCTGGGCATCGCGATTGTCGGCGGATTGATCGTGAGCCAGATGCTGACACTGTTCACGACGCCGGTGATTTACCTGTACCTGGATCGCTTCCAGTGGAGACTGCGCAGACGCCGCGAAGCCAGGAAGGCTGCGAAGGAACCGGTTGCGGCAGTGCAGGATCACGCGGCGACGTGGTAGGCGGAGCGAACTTCGGGAAGCAGCAGTCGGCCGTTCCGCGCGAAGCTGCAAAACGCAAGGTCTCTCGACTCCTGGCCGCGCGATCCGAAGCCGGATCGGAAGGATGCCGCGGCCAGTCGCTCGAAATGACAGATCACAAATCTACCTTCCCAGATCAGATTTCGCCGCGATGGGCGAGGTCGGTGATGCGGTCGGCGGCGCGAAAGGCGAGCGCCTGGATGGTCATTGTCGGCTGACCTCGTCCTGAGGTCACCATACTGCTTCCGTCACATAAGAAAAGGTTGGGAACGTCGTGCGTGCGGTGATCGGGATTGATCACCGAGGTGCGCGGATCTTTGCCCATACGGCAGGTTCCGAGCAAGTGGACAGCAAATGTGGATTCTTCGATCGGGAATAGCCACTTTTTGAAAGCGCCGGCGGTGTCGAGCAGTTCCGAGGAGCGATCGGCGAAGAATTTCGCAGTCAGCAGATCGTGCGGGTGATCTTTGTAGGTAAGACGAATCGCGGGCAGGCCGTGATCGTCTTTCAGGTGCGGATCGAGAGAGATGTTATTGGTCTCGAGAGGCAACGATGTTGCGTGCGACATCAGGAACATGGTGCGCGTGTAGTAGTCCTGGAGTGCTTTCTTATACGCAGTACCCCAGGTGGGAATGTCGGGAGGAAGGCCACCCAAGGCGAATGCGAGCGGCTGCAAATCGAAACGAGCGTCGATGCCACCGCCGCCGTAGAAGCCGTGTTGCGGACTGAGTTCGTAGAAGTCCTGCATGACACGGGTGTCGACAATGCTGCGATAGTCGTTGAGCGGATGTTCGAATAGTCCACCCATGAAAGAGTTGGAATTGAACATCAGGTATTTGCCGACTTTGCCGCTGGAGTTGGCGAGACCGTTGGGAAACTGACTTGATTGCGACAAGAGCAAAAGGCGTGGAGTCTCGGCGCCGTTCGCGGAGACAACAACCGCACTTGCATGCTGGAAGTGCTCGGCGCCGGACTTATCGAAATAAGTGACACCAGTGGCTCGGCCTTTTGTGTCGGTGTGGATGCGAGTGACGGTAGAGTGCGGACGAATTTCGCAGCGTCCCGTCTTCAGCGCCACGGGAATGACGCTGGCAAGGGTACTCGACTTCGCGCCCATTTCGCATCCGAAGAGCTCGCAGAAGCCGCAGTGCATGCAGGCGCTGCGCCCATTGTAGGGCTGAGACAAGATAGCGACGGGTGCGGGATAGGGGTGCCATCCAAGTTTCCGTGCGGCGCGTTCAAAAAGGACGCCCGAGGATTTCACAGGCATGGGGGGGAGGGGATACGGCTTGGAACGCCAGGGGTCAAAGGGGTTCGAACCGGCCTCGCCTGAGACGCCGATCTCCCAATCTACTTTCGTGTAGTAGGGCTCAAGGTCGGCGTAGGTGATGGGCCAGTCGGTGAAGCCTGTTCCTTCGATGGTGCCTCTCTTACTGGCTTCGATGAAGTCGATTTCGTGCAGACGCCAATAGTTGGCGGTGAAGTGAACCGAGCCGCCGCCAACGACTTTTCCGTACATCAGGTGATAGCCGGGCTTGGCCTCTTCCTGCTCGGTCTTGCGGAAAGATTGCTTCTGCTTGTAATTGACGAGCGGCCCGAAGGTGGATTGTTTGTATTCGTCGTGAGAGAAGTTGTTCTCGTGGAGAAATGGTCCCTGCTCGAGAACGACCACGCGGAAACCGTTAGTGGAAAGCTCCTTGGCGAGGACGCCGCCCGCAGCGCCGGATCCGATGATGACGAAGTCGACGACGTCGGTGGTGCGGTACTTTGCTTGAACCAGTTCGCTCATTTCTTTTCCTCGCCGGCGGATTGCGACTTCAGAAGCTCGGCGTCGTAGTAGCCAAAGGGCGGCTGATGGGCGCTGTTTCCATCGAAGCCGATGACTTTCCAGCCAACCATGTCTTTATTGCCGCCGAGGTCGGGATCGGAGAGAAATCCGGTGATGATGTAGGTGCGCAGGAGTTCGAAGTAATTGTTGCCACTGCTGTTCATACCGTTGTTGCTGGGATCGTAGCCTCCGCTGGGAAGAGGCGACGTGGTCTGAAACTTCTTCATCACTTCGAACTGATCGGCGGACGAGAGACGGGCGAAATGGACGTCAGCGTGCCCAGGTTGCTTGGCGGCGAGATCGTTGAGAGCGTGGATCGCGGCGCGGACGCGAGTCTGATCTTCGGGCGCAAACTCGATCAAAGCATGATCGATGAAGTAGACGGCGTGAGCTTCGGTGGCGCCGGGCGAGTCGTCGGTGGGAATAATTTGTGCGCCGAAGGCGACGACGTCTGCGGCTTCTTCCGTGGTGAAGAAAAGGAAACCAGCCTTGGTGTCGGCGGCTTTGGAAGCGGACGCATGAGCGGCGCGCAATACCTCCGGCGTAACGGCAGAGAACAGGGCGAAGCCGAGCCCTAACGCCCCCTGCTGCAGAAACGTCCTGCGGGAAGAAAGCCAATCGGTCATTCGGACCTCAGGTAAGTTGTGAAAATCCCACGTGGGTAGAGACGTTAACACGCTTCGTGAGCGGGAAGAAATCGTTAAAAAGAGGTGATCGGATAAGGCATGTCTGCAAGTCGATGCGGCGAGGAAGAAAGAGCTGCAAATACGGCGGCTGCGGTCTATATTGCTAGTGTTCTGTAGGTCATCCCTAATGACTATGAACTTAATGATTCTGAAAAGGTGATCATGCGAATTGCCTCGTCTGTGGTTGTGTGCGCTCTCATTCTTTCCTGTTTCGTTCTCGCCGCCTCTCCGGTTCTCCAATCAACGAGCACAAGCCAACAACAGCCCGGGTTGTTTCTGGGGACGGCGTGGTATCCAGAGCAATGGCCTGAGTCGCGCTGGGAGACCGATCTTCAACTCATGCAGGAAGCTCATATCCGTTTCGTGCGCGTGGGCGAATTCGCGTGGAGCACGATGGAGCCGCAAGAAGGACAGTACCGATTCGAGTGGCTGGAGAAGGCCGTTGCCATGGCGCAGAAGCACGGGATTTATGTCGTGCTAGGGACGCCGACGGCGGCGCCTCCGGCATGGCTGACGTCGAAGTATCCCGATACGCTGCGGATCGAGGAGGATGGACAAAGAGCGAAGCATGGCGGGAGGCAGCATTTTGATTTCACCAGCGAGCGGTATCGCCAGTTCTGCCGGCAGATTGCTGGAGAAATGGCGAAGCGATTCGGGCACAATCCGGATGTGATCGGATGGCAGATCGACAACGAGTACTACAGCGTTTCGTACGATCCGGAGACGCAACGCCAATTCCAACAATGGTTGAAGAAGAAATACGAGATGCTGGACAGCCTGAATCAGCACTGGGCGACGGCTTATTGGAGTCAGACCTACGACAAGTGGGAACAGATTCCGATTCCGATTGGCTATAACAATCCAGGGCTGATGCTGGAATGGAAGCGGTTCATCAGCGATACCTACCGGTCGTATCAAAAGAACCAGATTGATGCGATTCATCAGTATGCCGATCCGCGTCAATGGACCACACACAACTTTATGGGGTGGTTCGACGGATTCGATCACTACACGGTAAGTGCGGATCTGGATATGGCGTCATGGGACAACTATGTGGGCAGCGGGCACCTCGATGCGCCGGCAAATGGCATGGTTCACGACCTGACGCGCGGTTTCAAGCGCAAGAACTTCTGGGTGATGGAGACGCAACCGGGCAATGTGAATTGGCACGCGATCAACAACGTGCTCGATAAGGGCGAGATCCGCGAGATGGCGTGGGAGGACATTGCTCACGGAGCCGATGCGGTCGGGTATTGGCAGTGGCGAAGCGCGCTAGGCGGCCAGGAACAATATCATGGGACGCTGGTTGGGCCGGACGGAACGCCGATGCCAATCTATCCGGAAGTGGCGCAACTAGGCGAGGAGTTTGCCAAAGTTGGGAATGTGTTGCGGGGGACGAGTCCGGTGGCACAGGTTGCGATTCTGCATTCGTATGACAGCCGCTGGGCGATTGACTGGCAGAAGCATACGAAGGAATACGACCAGTTCGCGAACTTCCGTAGCTACTACAAACCTCTGCATGAACTGGTGGACACGATCGACGTTGTGAATCCGATGGCGCCGCTGGATGGATACAAGCTGGTGGTGGCACCGAATTTAAATTTGCTTCCGGAGGCCGTGGCGGAGAGCTTGCTGAAGTTTGTGCAGGCGGGAGGACATCTGGTACTAGGTCCGCGGTCGGGGATGAAAGACGAATACAACGCTCTGCTGCCGGAGAGACAGCCGGGGCCGTTGGCTCCGGCGCTGGGCGCGCATGTGGAACAGTACTATGCGCTGGATACGCCGGTGCCGGTGAGCGGGGAACTCGGTAGTGGCGAAGCGAGGATCTGGGCGGAGCTATTGAAAGCGGATGCGGCGGATGCCAAGGTGCTGCAAAGCTACGGGAAAAGTAATGGCTGGCTTGACGGACGGGCTGCCGTGGTTACACGTAACTATGGGAAGGGAACGATCTCGTACGTAGGAGCGTGGCTTCCGGATAACGCCATGACCACGCTGGCGAAGTGGATGGTCGAGACGAGTGGTGTGAAGCCGGCAATCGCGAATGTGCCGGCGGGAGTAGAGGTGTGCCGGAGGGTTGGAAACGGCGGAGACGTATTCATCGTGATCAACCACACCAAGGAACCGCAGAAGGTTACGTTGCCGTATGCGATGAGGGATCAGTTGCACGGGGCGGCTGCGGCGAGTGAGATCGAGTTGTCGGGAAGAGATGTTGCTGTCCTAGCGAAATAGAACCCAGAGACGGTGCCAAGGATACCCATGCTGAAGATACGAGTGCTTTCGTGTGTGTTGTTACTGACATCATTCGTGACAATGGCGCAGGCGCAGTGGAGGGAACTGAATCCGGTCACGTCGGTGGAGAAGCAGGCGGATGGAGTTTTGTTCCGGATGAAGACGGGCGCCACGAAGCTGCAGGTCTGCTCGGATTCAATTGTGCGCGTGCTGTACTCGCCGACAGGAAAGTCTCCAGATACGCCGGACTACGTGGTGACGAAGAAGGACTGGGCGGCGACGCAATGGAGCATGAAGGAGTCCGGCGATAACGTTGAGGTGTCGACGGCGCGGCTGAAGGTCACGGTGTCGAAGAGTGAAGGTTCGATCCAGTATGCGTCGGCGGACGGGCAGAAGCTGGTGATGGATCAGAATCGGTGGATGACGCCGGTGAAGGTGAACGACGAAGACACGTTTCGAGCGGAAGATTTCATCAACATATATGGATCGCAGGAAGCGCTGTACGGATTGGGGCAACACCAGAGCGGCGTCTGGAACTATCGGGGCGACTCGGTCGACATCTCGCAGGACAATACGAATATTGCGGTGCCCATGCTGGTTTCGAGCAACGGGTATGGGATCTTCTGGAACAACAATTCGCGCAGCCGCGTGAACAATCGATTCGCCAACTATCTCTATATAAGTTCCGAAGTGGCGAACGTCATCGACTACTACTTCATTTATGGCCCGGAGCTGGACAAGATTGTGGCGGGATATCGGGAACTGACCGGGCAGGCGCCGATGTTCGGCAAATGGGCCTATGGCTTCTGGCAGTGCAAGAATCGCTATGCGTCGCAAGCCGAGCTGTTGGGCGTGGCGCAGAAGTATCGCGAGCTGCACATACCGGCAGACAACATCGTGCAGGACTGGTTCTGGTGGAATCGCAAAGGCGAGCATGTCTTCAACAAGAATTATCCCGATCCGAAGGGGATGGTGGATGCGCTGCATCGCGACAACTTCCATCTGATGATTTCCGTGTGGCCCTTCTTTGAGCCGGGGAGCAAAGAGTACGACTACATGGAAAAGCAGGGCTGGTTCATCGATAAGTTCAAAATGGCGAAGTTGCCGTATCACCAGGATGGCATGGCGGTGTATGACCCATCGAATCCAGAGGCGCGGAAGTATTACTGGGGACTGATGGACAAGGCGCTCTTCAATATTGGCATCGATGCGTGGTGGATGGATACGACCGAGCCTGAGACCGAGGGGCAAGAGGAAAACATACAACTCGGTCACAAGATACATATTGGGAGCGGCGACCGTTATGTGAACCTGTTCCCGTTGATGACGACGGCCGCGGTTTACCAAGGACAGAGAGCGTCGTCGGAAAAGAAGCGTGTCTTCATACTGTCGCGCTCGGTATTTGCGGGATCACAACGGAATTCGGTAACGGCTTGGTCAGGAGACATCAATTCTGACTGGTTCAGCTATCGGCGACAGATCCCCGCAGGATTGAACTTTGAGTTGTCGGGGCTGCCATACTGGACGACGGATATCGGCGGATTTGTGAGCGGCAATCCGGATGATCCGGCGTACCGCGAATTGTTCATACGCTGGTTCCAGTATGGAGCGTTTTGTCCCGTATTTCGCGTGCATGGAACGAGGACGACGAATCAGAATGAGCTGTGGTCGTATGGTCCGGAGGCGCAGAAGATTCTAACCAGCTATGACGAGCTGCGCTATCGGTTGATGCCGTATACGTATTCGCTGGCATGGATGGTGACACACGACAGCTATACGCCGATGCGTCCGCTGGCGATGGACTTTCGTACCGATCAGCGTGCGCTGAATATCGGGGATCAATTCATGTATGGGCCGGCGATCCTGGTGAACCCGGTGACGGAGCCGGGAGCGACGGAGCGTCCTCTGTATCTGCCTAAGGCGAAGTGGTATGACTTCTGGACGGGGGCGTCGCAAGGCGGGGGAGTCGCGATTAATGCGGCGGCGCCACTGGATCGTATACCTCTCTATGTGCGGGCTGGATCGATTGTGCCGGTAGGGCCGCAAATAGAGTGGGCGGCCGAGAAGCCGGCGGATCCAATTGAGCTGCGAGTGTACCGCGGCGCCGATGGCGCGTTCACTTTGTACGAAGACGAAAACGATACCTACGATTACGAAAAGGGCGTTTATGCGACCATTCCGATCGCTTGGAATGAAGCAAAGCAGACGCTCACCATCGGCGAGCGCAAGGGTGCGTTTCCGGGAATGCTGGCGAACCGGACGTTCCAGGTAGTGTTCGTGAAAGAAGGCCACGGCATTGGCGGGGCAACAACCCAGCAGACGGACAGAACGGTTCAGTACTCTGGGAGTTCGTTGACCGTGACTCCATGATCGACTCAGAAGCTAGCGGTATCAACATTCATTCTTATAGAAGGGATCGAATGCGCAAGTTTCTCGCTGCAGTAATGGTCTCCATGATGTTTGTAGCTGCTTCCGCTCAGGAGGCGACGCCCGATTATAAAAATCCGAAACTGCCTCCGGAGCAGCGCGCTGCTGATTTGCTGAAGCGCATGACGCTGGAAGAGAAGGTGGAGCAGATAAGCGGGCACCGAAAGCAACATGTGCTGGATACCACCGGCAAATTCAATGACGAGACTGCTGAAAAGGCGTTTCACGATCTCTATGACGTAGACGCGAAGGTGAGTCCTCGCGATGCAGCGATTCTGCGCAATGCCGCGCAGAGATATCTGTTGGAGAAGACGCGGCTGGGAGTTCCCAACATCTTTTTCGGCGAAGCGCTGCATGGATACATGGAGTACGGCAGCACGAGTTTCCCGCAGGTGCTGGGATTGGCGAGTACGTGGGATCCAGAGCTGATCTTCAACGTGTTCACGGCCGCCGGGGACGAGATGGCGTCAGCGGGAGCGAATCAGGCGTTCTCTCCGGTGCTCGATTTGGCGCGCGATCCGCGTGGGGGACGCACGGAAGAGACGTACGGCGAAGATCCGTACTTGGTCTCGCGTATGGGCGTAGCGGCTGTTAATGGGCTGCAAGGCACGAACTACATGCTCGATCGACATCATGTGATCGCGACGGCGAAGCATTTCGCCGGACATGGCGAACCAGAGGGCGGTCGCAATACAGCGCCGGTAAATCTTTCGGAACGCATACTGCGCGAGTCGTTCTTCGAGCCATTCCAAGCGGTGGTCGAGGAAGCGAATGTGGGCAGCGTGATGGCGTCGTATCACGAGATTAACGGCGTACCGTCGCATATCAATCCGTGGCTGTTGACGAAGGTATTGCGCGAAGAGTGGGGATTCCGCGGATATGTGACTTCGGATGGCAACGGGTTGCAGATGCTGTACGAAACGCATGGCGTGGCAGCAGACAATGCGGAAGCGGCGCGGAAGGCGATTAAGGCGGGAATCGATTACGACCTCTCGGACGGATCGGTTTACCAGACCTTGTTGCAGCAGGTGAAGGACGGAATCGTTCCGGAGAGCGAGGTCAATCGCGCGGTGTACTGGGTGCTGTACGACAAGTTTCGGCTGGGCCTGTTTGAAAATCCGTTTGTAGATCCGGACTACACCGTGAAGGTGACGAACAGTCCGGAGCATCAGCAGTTGGCGGAAAGGACGGCAGAGAAGTCGATTGTGCTGCTGAAGAACCAGGGAAATCTGTTGCCGCTGGACGCGAAGAAGATCAAGACGATTGCGGTGATCGGACCGAATGCGGCTGACGTGCACCTAGGCGGATATGCACGCGATCCAGGACGCGGGGTCAGCATTCTGCAAGGGATTAAAGAGCGGGTGGGTTCAGGTGTGAAGGTGCTGTATGCCGAAGGGTGCAAGATCACGCTCGGCAAAGAGGGATATGCAGGCTGGTACGAGAACGATGTAAAGCTGCCGGCCGCGGGATCGGAAACCGCGAGCGTGAAGGCGGCTGCGGAACTGGCGAAGAAAGCAGACGTGGCGATTGTGGTGGTCGGCGAAAACGAGACCAGCAATCGAGAGGCATGGTCGGAGAATCACCTGGGCGATCGGGATTCGCTGGACCTGCTGGGCGCGCAGGATGAGTTGGTGAAGTCGGTGGTGGCGACAGGGGTGCCGACCGTGGTCTTCCTGATTAATGGGCGGCCGCTTTCCGTCAACTATGTGGCCGAACATGTACCGGCGATTGTGGAAGGATGGTACCTGGGGCAAGAGGGCGGCACGGCGGCGGCGAAGGTGCTGTTCGGAGATGTGAACCCGGGTGGGAAGCTGCCGATTACATTCCCGCGCTCGGTGGGGCAGTTGCCGGCGTATTACGATCACAAGCCGTCGCGTAATCGGAGCTACGCGTTCGTCGATAGTTCGGTACTGTTTCCGTTCGGGTTCGGCTTGAGCTACACGAATTTCAAGTTCGAGAACGTGCGGGTGGAACCGGCGAAGATCGGCCCGGGGGGCACGGCGAAGGTCACGGTGGATGTTATGAACACCGGTACGCGCGAGGGGGATGAAGTTCCGCAGATGTACATACATCAAAAGGTCAGTTCGGTGACGCAGCCAGTGATGCAGTTGCGCGGATTCGAGCGCATTTCACTGAAGCCGGGCGAGAAGAAGACCGTAGAGTTTCCGATTACGCCGGACACGCTGGCGATCCTTGATATCAACATGAATCGGGTGGTCGAGCCGGGAATGTTCGACATCATGGTTGGGCCGAGTTCGGCAGCGACACAGAAGGTGCCGCTGGAAGTAATTGCGAAGTAGAGAATGCGCGTCTAGTCTGTAGGACGCGGATTAACGATCAACTGGAGACGGGCAATTATGTTCAAGACTATGTTCGCCGTTCTGACCGTTCTGGTGGCTGGCATGGCGATTGCGGCAGCTCAGCAAAAGAGTGAGGTCAAAACGGGATTGAAAATGGAGAGCTTCGGAAAGACAGCAGATGGCCAGGAAGTACAACTGTTCACGCTTACCAACAAGAACGGTGTTGAAGCGAGGATCACGAACTTTGGCGGGATTGTAGTTTCGCTGAAGACGCCGGATCGCAAGGGGCAATTGGCAGATATCGTGTTGGGATACGACGATGTCAAGGGCTACGAGGGAGACACGGCTTTCTTCGGCGCACTGATTGGCCGCTATGGCAACCGGATCGCGAAGGGCCAATTCACCCTGGATGGCAAGACTTACCAGATTCCGCTCAATGATGGTCCGAATGCGCTACATGGTGGGCCAAACGCCTTCAATAAGAAGGTATGGACAGCAAAAGACGTCTCAACGCACAGCACACCGATGCTGCAGTTGACCTACCTAAGCAAGGATGGCGAGAACGGATTCCCCGGCAACCTGAACGTGCAGGTCACGTATTCGCTGACCAGCAATAACGAACTGCGAATCGACTACGCAGCCACCACGGACAAAGATACAGTCCTGAACCTGACCAATCACTCGTACTTCAATCTGAAGGGCGCGGGCGAGGGAGACATTCTGCAACACGAAGTGCGGTTGAACGCGAACAAGTTCACGCCGGTGGACGCGACGCTGATTCCGACTGGCGAGTTGAAGAATGTGCAAGGCACGCCGTTCGATTTCCGCAAGAGCACAGCAATTGGCGCGCGCATCGATAGCGACGATCAGCAGCTAAAGTACGGCTGGGGATATGACCATAATTGGGTGCTGAACGGCATGGGCGCTGGGCAATTGGTGATCGCGGCACGGGTACATGAGGCGACGACCGGGCGCGTGCTGGAGGTGCTGACCGACCAGCCAGGAATACAGTTCTACACTGGAAATCACATGGACGGCACAATTCACGGCAAAGGCGGCAAGCTCTATCCGAAGCGCGGCGGATTGTGCCTGGAGACGCAGCACTATCCGGACTCGCCGAATCATCCAGCGTTTCCGAGTACTACCCTGAACGCAGGGGGGAAGTTCCATTCGACGACGATTTATAAGTTTGGCGTTGAATAGCGAGTTGGGCCCACTCGAGGGCGAGTGGGCTCCATGAATTGAGTGGGCAGCCGAGGTCGGCTGCCCTACATTTTCGGGGATCAATCCCCGGATTCGATCTTCGCAGTAATCAATCCCACCTTGATGTCGGGAAAAGCTCCGTGCGCAGCGTCAATTACCGCGGAGATGTTCTCGAAGTCTAGATCGTCCGCTCCTTTGATGAAGAGGACACGTTCCGCGCGTGCCTTGTAGATGTCGCGAATGGCTGTTTCCAGATTCGCGGGATCGACAGGCTGGCGGTTGATGGTGATGCTTTCTTGTCCATTGGCAGAACGAGCAACTTCGATTACCACGGTGCGCCCTGGCGGAGGCGACTGGTTCTTTTCGGTTGGCGGCTGAGGGATTTCAGCGTCTAGACCGGCAGTTTTGCTCAACGGCCGGATAATCATGAAGATGATGATCAGGACGAGCAGCACGTCGATCAGGGGCGTAACGTTCATTTCCGCGGACAGACCGCGTCCGGAGCTTCCCAGGGACATGGCCATGGTGGTTTCCTCCCCACATGTTTGCCCCCGGATGTATGCCCACAGATGGAGGTTTAGACACCAAGCCCGATGGTTTGTTCCATCGTGAGTTTGGGCAGGCGAGGTCGGTTGCCCCACGCGACGATCGGCAGCTAGAAATTCTTCAGGAGTGGTTTAGGAGGCTTACCAGTGCGACCGTTTAACAACCAATCGAGACGCGAGGTGATGTCTTTGCGGGTGGCCTCGCCCATGATGCGAGCGATCGGTTCGCCGTTTTGGTCAAGGATGATGGTGGCGGGTACTACCTCTCCGAGTTGAAGTTGCTTCAAGGTCGCAGGAGATGCGCCAATCCAGACGGGGAGTGTCGAGATCTTCTTCTTGTCGAGGAAGGGCGCGATTTTGGATTGGGTCTCTGCATCGTCGATGGAGGCTGCGACGAAAACGACATCTTTCGAGGCGTATTCGCGCGCGAGTTCGTCGAGACGGGGCAGTTCCTCGCGGCATGGCCCACACCAAGTCGCCCAGAAATTGAGGACGACTATTTTGCCGCGATAGGCGGAGAGGGTCTGGACAGTTCCGGTCTGATCCTTCAGCGTAAGCTCTGGGAACGGCGACCCGAGGGCAACCGTTCCCAGGCATAACGCGAAAACCAGGAGAGTCGTTTGTTGTCGTTGTGGTCTTCGCGGCCTCATCGCATGCTCTAAAAGTGGTGCGATAAATTCAAAATGACGGTGTAGTCGGCGAAGAAGGCGTCGCCATTCTTGGTTCCATTCTGCAGCTCAGGAACGCTGGGTTCGCGGTTTCGCGCCAACGCCCACGGGCCATTCACAGAAAGCGTCGTATGGCGATAGCTGTACATCAATCCAGGATCGAGCGAGACGATGTATCCGGGACGCCGAAATCCTTCGCTCGATCCGATCAGGTCATGAGCGGGAACACCTTCCCAGCGCGCACCAAGGCTCAACGACATGCGACGAACCTTGGGAACCGCATGGGCGGCGCCGGCGCGGAAGAGATATTGATCGGGCACCGACATCAATCCCTGGCCGGGCTGCGTCCGAAATGTGTAGACGCTGCTGGTGTTCTCCGGATTAAAGAGCCACGATCCCTGGAAGTAGGTCATGGTGTGCAACGGAATCTGCTTGTAGGCCTGAGTCCCGATGACGAATCCCCAGCCGCCATCGCCGGGCTGCATCGACTGATCGGCAGTGGCCATGATGGTCTGGCCTTTATAGAGCGCCGCGCCCTGGGCATCGTTAATGCCGGTAGGAAGTTTCAGCGACATCCGGATGGCGACGTTGCCGTTCTTTTCTGTCGGTGGCCGCAGAATCCAGGCCTGTGCGCCGAGGGTGATGTCACCGATACCGCTGACCTGGAAGATTCCCGACGGCGGATAGATCTGGTCACGGGTGCCGTCGTAAATCGGAACGTCAGCGATAAAGCTCCAGCGCGGGCTGAACTGGTAGTTAACAGCCACATCGAAAATGTTCTGGTGATTGCGCACGACGGTGGGGCGAGCAATCTCCTGCGTTCCGATGAAATATTTATTGGAGTTGAAGACACGGTATCCGATGTCGAGGGTGAGAGCGTGCAGACGGCCAGAACCACTACCGGCAGGCGCGCCGGAGACCAGCTCATCCATCGTGCATTGATAGGAATGAGCGGCAACGCATCCTTGCGCGTGCAACGAAAGAGCGCTCGCGAGGAATGCAAAGGACAACAGAACAACACGGAGCTGGGAGTACCACAGAGCCGGCAATTCCATCTCACGACCTCAATTCAAAATTGGATTGGAAAACCCCACGCCGCAACTGCATTCGGCTCTTTGTCTTTTTCACTGCTTGAGCCGGATTATTTGGAAACTCCTCAGACAATACCGGGATGGAAGAGCATCCGAGGAACGTTGTGGAAGCATTACACGGCAGCAACGAGAGAAGAACAATAATGCAAAAAGACTAGGAAGCGGCTTTCAGCGTGGAGTTACGCGAATTGCATTTTGGAGTCGGCAAGCCACAAGGAAGGCGCGTAGAGATATGCGCGGCAGAGGGGACAGAGGCCGGAATCGATTTGCTCGTACGAGAGGCCGAGATGACTGGGGACAAAATCCCACGCCATGGGATCGTCGAGCGCACGCGTGCAGCGGCAGTGCGAGCACATCGTTACCTTGTAGGTGGAATCGTAATAGCGGAGCGGATTCGGGTCGAAAGTGTGGCCGTGAGCTTCCTGAATGAGCATGGAATTGGTGACGAGATAACCGTCTGGCTTAGAAAGAGGATGCACGCTCATCTCGCAAAGGCGGTGAACTCGCGGACTGGAACAATCGTAGGTGTGCCGCCAAACGTCGTGGCGGGATTTTACGTAGTCGAAGACCATGGCAAAGAAGGGTTGAAGTTCCCACGGAGTGAAATCCCACACCAGAGTGCCCATCACGGCGGAAATGGTTAGCTTGTGACCGCCGTTATTGTGAGCAAAACGGTCCCATGCCGGGTTGCAATACTTGATTTTGAACTGGCTGTCGAGAATATAGCTCACATCCTGGCTGTTCTCCAGAACAGTGATGAGACTGCTTTTTGCGGGATTGGCAATCCGTTTTGGAAGATGCGAACGAAGATTCATGGTCGAGTTAGAAGCTAACGTAGATGGATGCAGACCAGCAAATGACGAACGTCATTGCGTGATGACATCACAAACTACGGTAACTCAGATCACGTTACCAGCGGATTATTCGGATTCGTTCAAAAGCCGCAGCAGATCTGGTAATTCGGAGAGCGCCGAAAGATGCGGGCAGTCCTGGTGATCGCAAACGCCGAAGGGATCGATGAGGATGGCTCGCATCCCGACTGAACGCGCGCCGAGTACGTCGATGGCGTAGACGTCGCCGATGTAGATGCTTTCGCTGGGCTGAACCTGCATGGCATTGAGGGCAGTGCGAAAGATCGCGGGATCGGGCTTCTCGACACCGACGTGCGCGGAATCGACGATGCACTCGAAGCAGTCGGCAATCCCCGCAGCGGCGATGGCATCCTGAATGCCGCCATCGGAGTTGCTGATGACCGCGAGACGGTACCGCTCTTTCAACCCGAGGAGGATGTTGCGGGTGTCCGGTAGTATGCGCCGCCAGTTGGTGGAGCGATGCGAAGAGGCGATGAGTTGTTGTTGTAAGACTGGGTCAGGAGCAAGGCCAAGGGTAGAGAAAAGCTGGTCGAAGTAGACGTTCCAGTAGCTGTGATTGGGATTTGAGTTGCCGGTGTGGTGGTCGCGATATTGACGCACGGCCTTTTCGGCGATGCGCAACTGATCTTCGGTAGGGCGGATGCCGCTGGAGAGGAGGGAAGCGAGCGTGAGCTCGGTGTCGGGAAACAGCAGAGTATTACCGGCATCGAAGAACAACGCTCGCAGGCCCAAGTCAGGATCCTCTACTTCTTCGGTTGCGGCCGGCTGGCGGGCGGAACAATTCCGTTCAGGCGGAGATAAATTGCCATCTGGCCGTAATGATCGAACCCATGCCACGCCGTCATAGAAGCAACTGCGAGGCGAGTACTCTTGCCCCAGGAAACGGTGAGCGGTTCAACGGCATTCTCAGGGGTGATGGTGGCGATCGCCTTGTGAACATAAGCGAACGAATCCTTCAGATATTTGACTATGTCGTCTTTCGTTTTCAAAGAAGCAGGACCGTTTTCGTTCGGCCCTTCGATGTTCACGGGAGGTTTTTCGCCAAGAATTGTGGCAGCAAAGCTATAGTTCGCGGTGGCGACATGGCTCACTTGCTGAGCAAAGGTGCGGGAATCCTTGAACTCGCCGAGCGAAGGTGACGGCGCGAAATTGAACTTGTCGGCGGGCATTGCTTCCGCAGCGGGAACAAACTCGTGCTCCAGTATTTTGACCTGGTTATCGAGTACGGAAGAGATTGTTGGAGCGGGTTGAGATTGTGCTGCAACGACAGCAGGCAGCAGCAGGACGAAAATGACCAGCATCATCCATTTGATCTGTTTCATTCGGTTTGCCTCTCGTGAAGTAAAGGTCAGAAACGGTTAGCCCTCGACTACAGTGGTACGAAGATCGACCCGGTCGGCACGAAGATGATGCCAGCGGGCCGTTCCCAATCCAATTGCCAGAACGATTGCGGCGCTCGACAACGCTGCCGCGATTCCATAGTGAGTGGCGACCGCTCCCCAAACTGCGCTGCCGGCTGCCATTCCTCCCTGCAAGACCAACAGGTACATCGAGAGCACGCGCGCGCGCAGCCATGGCGGCGACATCACCTGTGCACAGACGTTCAGACTCGCGATGATAATGATCCAGCCAATGCCGGCGAGCAGCAGAACAGTACATTGAATCACAATGCCTGATGCAAATCCGGAGATGGTGGTGGTGACAGCGTAGAGGAGTGTGGCAACGGCGACCATCGCGTCGACCGACATGGTGCGCCGCCAGGCAGGCAGCAAGGCGGCTCCGAGAAGGGCACCCAGGCCGAAGAATCCAACCATGGCGCCAAATCCAATTGAGCCATAGGGACGTGCGATGAGCGGAAGCAGCGCCCAGAGGCCGCTCGCGCCGAGACTGAAGGCGCCCGTGCGAATCAGAACGGAACGAACCGCGGCCGAATGCTGCGCGTATTCGAATCCCACTTTAATGGCGACAAGGACGTCTTTGCCAGGGAGAGCATGCTCGTGGGGACGTCGTTTCCAACGGAAAAGGAAAACGACCACGCCGAACATGGAGGCGGCATTCAGAAAGAAGGCGGTCGCGGTTCCCCAGGCAGCGATGACGATGCCGCTTAGAGCAGGGCCGACGGCGCGCGCCACATTGAATCCGGCGGAATTCAGAGCGACGGCGGAGGCGAAATTCTGTTCGGAAACGACCTCGTGCGTGATTGCCTGCCATGGGGGATCGTTGGCAACCGCTCCGACGCCCATGAACAGGGTGAAAACGAGTAGCCAAATTGGAGTGACCCAATGGCTGACGGTCAGAATGCCGAGAGCGAGTGCGGCAACGACCATCCATGCCTGCGTGAATAGTAGAACGCGGCGACGGTCGAACATGTCGGCCGCGGCGCCGGCTGGGATGTAGAGCAAGAACGCGGGAGCACTACTCGCGACCTGGACGAGCGCGACCAGCATGGGCGAGGTCGTGAGGGAGGTCATCAGCCATCCGGTGGCGACCGTCTGCATCCAGCGACCGGTGTAACAAACCACGGCGGCGATCCACAATCCGCGAAACAGAGGTTCGCGAAGAGGACCAAAAGCAGTTTCTTTGTGGCGAGTATCAATACCTCCGAGAGGTGCGCCAGTTTCCGCCACTAGAGCGCTCCTTCCGGGGATGGTTGAGCGGAGAAGGGCCACTGGCGTTGACGGTAAGCACGAATCAGATAGACCACGGTTCCGACTACAAGGATCACGAGAGCGTAGCGAATTTCTTTGAGGGCGTCGGGTCGCTCGATAAGAACGTAGAGAAAACCGATTGTCGCAAGCAGAGCAGGGACAGGGTAGAACCACATGCGAAACGGGCGCGGAAGATCGGGGCGTTTATATCGGAGGACTATGACGCCGATGGTCTGGAGAAGAAACTGGATCATGATGCGAATAACGACCAGAGCAGCGATCACGTCGACAAGCCGCAGGAAGCAGAACAGTGAAGCGACGATGCCGAGCGCAATCAGGGAAACGTCGGGGATGTGAAACTCCGGATGCACTCGGGCAAAAGCGCGAAAGTAGTTGCCGTCACGGGCGGCAGCGTAGGGAACGCGCGAATACCCGAGCAGGAGCGAGAATACGGAAGCGAGGGCCGTCCACATGATCAGCAGGGCGGCGATCCTTCCCGCCCAAGGGCCGTAGAGGCGCTCCATCATGACGGAGACAACGTAGAAACGAGTGTCCGACTTGGCGGCGACGTCGAGCTCGCGCCAGGGGATCACGCCGAGGATGCTGATATTCATCACGATATAGAGCACCGCGACGACAACAATGGAGTAGATCAGCGCCCGTGGAATAGTGCGGGCGGGGTCTTGAACTTCGTCGCCTAAGAAACAGACGTTGTAATAGCCCCAATAGTCATAGGCGGCGACGAGCATTGCGGAGCCGAGGCCCAAAAAGAATCCCGAGTTCAGCGAAAATGCATGCGGCGGGAAGTCAAACGCGCGCGCAGCGTTGAAATGGGTGACTCCGGAAAAGATGACCCAGGCGATGGTTCCCAAAACGCCGAGCCAGAGCAACTTTGAAAGCTGTCCGATTACTTGAATGCGGCGATAGAGCAAAAACACGCAGAAGAGACAGGTGGCGATGGCCAGAAATGTGGCGGGAGTAACGAGGAGGCTGATTTCGAGGGAACCAACGGGCGAGCGGAACGTCCGTGCGAAATTCGTGTGCTCCAGAGGATGCCACAGGTAGGAGGCATACCGCGAGAGCCCAATACATCCTGAAGCGATGGAAAGCGGGGCGCTGAAGGAGAGTTGCCAGACGAACAGGAAAGAAAGGTAGCGTCCCCAGCGATTGGGTCCGTAAATTTCTTTCAGATAACGATAGGAGCCGCCGGAGCCGGGGAAACTGGCGCCGAGTTCAGCCCAGACGAGGCCGTCGCAGATGGCGAAGAAGGCGCCCAGAATCCATCCAAGCATCGCCTGTGGACCGCCCATGGCGGAGATGATCAGCGGGATGGTGATGAATGGCCCGACGCCAATCATGTCGATCATGTTCAGGGCGGTGGCGCTGCCCAGGCCGATGCCACGTACCAGTCCGTCCGGTTGGGCGGAATTCGACTGACGAGACGCGGGCGCGATGGGATGGGGGTTGGGCATCAGTTGCCGTTTGCGATTCCAGTCGAGACATTGGGTGTGCCTGGAGCTGGCTCATGTCCGGCATTGAGCACGTTCACGAAGAGACGGATCGCGCCGGGAACGCCCGCAGGAAGCTGTCGAAAAAATGCGTATGCCGAATAGATATAAACACCCTTGCCGTAACGGGCGCGCAGCAGTCCGCCTTTGAGCGAGGCTTCACCCGGATCGTTCGAGGCGAGCAGAGGCTCGAACTTGGGATCCCAGGAAGCCATAAAGTAGAGGCCACGTTCCTGCACCCAGGCGTCGAAATCTTTCTGTGTGATTTGATTCGGAGAATGAAAGATTGGGTCGCCGGGCGCGAGGATCTCGACCGGAGCTTCTTCGATGGTGACGCGATCGCGACTCTCTTCGGCGGCATAAGGGGTGTAATGGCCGGAGTTGAATTCCTGATATTGCTGGTTGTACTGCACGATGAGGGTGCCACCGTTAGAGACGTAATCGAGCAGGCGCTGATTATTCTTGCGAACGTCTTCGCGAGTGTCATAGGCGCGGATGCCGAGCACGATGGTGGAGTACGCACTGAGATTTCCGGAGGCGAGTTGTTCGGGAGTGATCAGTGTGACGTTGAGTCCGAGTTGCTGTAGGACGGTGGGAATGTCGTCGCCCGCGCCCATGACGTATCCAATCTTGAGATTCTTGGGCAGATTCACATCGACAATGCTGATGCGCTGCGTGGAGGGACGGAAGTAGTAGGCGGCGCCGAGGTCTTCACGCGTGACGAGCGAGTAGCCCTGGTCGAAATTCTGGCCGTCGCGGTGAGCCTTGAGCGGCACTTGGTATTGCGCTTCGGGAACAGAATCGGGCTTGAGCGAGATAGCGGCGCTGCCAATTTGTCCAGGTTGGGTAAGCGATCCGGCAGGACTGGAGGTCGTGGTCCAGCCTTTCGGCGCGTTGGCACTGACGGTGATGGAGTCTTTGCTGGGCTGATTTGCAAAGAGAGACGCAGCTACGTTCGCACCCGGACTGCCTTTTTGCATGACGCGGGTTACTGGTGACGTGGAGATAGAAATTGCCGGACCGACGATGAGCGGGTGCGGTTCGGGCAATGCGACTTCAACAGGAGCTTCTATTTCGCCGGTGTATCCCTGCCAGGTGTAGGTCGCGCGAGCGCGCAACGGGGGAGGAGTCAACGGCAGCGTGACGTACTTGGGATCGGAAATCTGGTAGATGGAGTCGGTTTCGACGTTGGTGCGATAGAAGTACTGGCGAGTGTAGGGAGCGTTGCGCGGGGGAGTGACGGCGTATGTGGTGATCGAATTTCGCCCAGACGCGAGGACGTTACCCCATTTTATCTGCCAACGATCCGGAGCAATCACGGCAGGATTCTTCAACGGACCGGAGAAAATGACGGAAACATTGAAGGTCTGACCCGGCACTGCTGTCAGCATCTCCTGCGTATGTGGATCTTTGACTTGTTCGAGTCCTGGAAGAGTCGCGTTTGCTGTCAGCGTGATGTTGAGAGAGATATTCGCACCGTCAGCGAACTGTTGACGCTTGGTTTCCAGATCCGCCAGCAGGTCAGCTTTTGCGACTTCGGACAACGAAGAGGCTCGCACTTGATCGATGAGTTCCTTCGTCCTCTTCAAGCCGGCCAGAAGAGGAACCGCTGCGGTCTCCTGCGACTTCTTGGCAGCTTCGCTAGCCTCATCAATATCTATTGCCAGTTCTTGAAGGCCGGGCTTGAGGAAGGGAGCCTTCGAATGTTCGCTGCCGAGACGATCTGCCAACGCCGGTAGAGAAGTATCGATGCCGTCGAAATAATCCTGCTCGTGCTGCGGCGAATAGTTCGGCAGGACAGTGTCAATCAATTTGTAATAGCTGTGGTGCGGTCCCGGACTGACCGTCCACATACCCGCGCCCTGAGACAACTGGTGCCTTAGCCCTTGCATGGCGAACTGTATATAAGACGTCCCGAGGAGTGGGTCGTCACTCCCCGTGTTCAGATCGACATTCCAGTCTTCGTTCGCGCGGACATTATCCATGTACAGCTTTTTGGCCTGCCAAGGCTGAAGACCTTCACGAATCTGATCGGGGAAGCGGTTCGGGTCGGCTGCGGCGCGGAATGCCTCGCGCGTGAGAATGCCGGAGGCCTGATGGTTGCCATGACCGTCGCGGGAAGCGCCCTGAAAGCGCGTGATGACGACGTCTGGGCGGAAGGTACGGATCACGCGGACAAGGTCGGCGAGCGGGATGTCGTGGCCGCCCCATTTCTGGAAGGTCTCGTCGGCAGTCTTGGAGAAGCCGAAGTCAGCAACGCGGCTGAAGCGCTGTTCCACGCCGTAGTATTTGTCGGCGGCAAGCATTTCGAGGGTGCGCAGAATGCCGAGTTCGTCGCCGAAGGCATTGCCCGTTTTATTTTGACCACCTTCGCCGCGGGTGAGAGTCATCTGCAATCCTGTGACGCCGTGGCCGCGCACTTCGAGCGTGAGCATGCCACCGTCTTCGTCGTCGGGATGCGCTGTGGTGTGCATCAGGCGAGCGGTGGTGTGCAGTTTGCGCAGGGTCTCCTGCAGACCGACCGGGCCGCTGTCCTGAGGGATGACAGGCTCTTTGGCGAAGGCGAGGGTCGAAAGGACAAGCAGCGCAATAAGGAAGCGCGTTCGAGAGAAGTTGGTTCTGACAGCGAGAGCGAAGTGGATGGCGTTCCCCCGGATGTCGATGGAATAGGGATTCCTCGAGGACCGAAATCCTCTCGGAATGACAGAAAAAACAGAGTTCGATCGGCTCGCCTAAAGGCGCGCCCTTCAAAACAAAATCAAGCTACTTATTGATTCCACCCAATGCCAGATCGATGAGAGTTTTTTGCTCCATCTCGTGCGCCTTGGCCGATCCGGTCGCGGGACTGGAGCTTGCCGAGCGTTTAACGGTCAAGACCGGGCGTCCCCCGGAAATCTTCTTGAGGCGGGGCACAACGAATGACAACGCGCCCTGGTTGGCTGGCTCTTCCTGCACCCAGATGATCTCCTTGGCATTCGCGTGACGCTCTAGTTCGAGCGTCAGATCGGCTTCCGGGAATGGATACATCTGCTCGAGGAAGACGACGGCCGTAGTGGTGTCTTTGCGTTTCTTGCGCTCGCTGCGGATCTCGCGGCCGATCTTGCCGGTGCAGACGACGATACGCTCGGCGTTCCGGATCTCGGTCTCGGGAAGTACGTTCAGAAAGTGATTGCGCTGGAAGTCGTCGAGCGGGGAACTCGCGTCCGGATGGCGCAGCATGCTTTTCGGCGTGAAGACGATGAGCGGCTTGCGCCATTTGCGCATTGCCTGCCGCCGCAATAGATGGAAAAACTGTGCGGCGGTTGAGGGCTGGCAAATCTGCATGTTGTCACGCGCCGTGAGTTGCAGGTACCGCTCGATGCGCGCGCTGGAGTGCTCCGGGCCCTGGCCTTCATAGCCATGAGGCAGTAACAGGACCAAGCCGGAGAGCAGTCCCCACTTATCTTCTCCGGAGGCGATGAACTGATCGATGATGATCTGCGCGCCGTTGGCGAAGTCGCCGAACTGAGCTTCCCAGAGAACCATCGATTCGGGATAGTCACGGCTATAGCCGTACTCGTAACCCATGACGGCGGCTTCGGAGAGGATGGAGTTGTAGACCTCAAATTTCGCCTGTTCGGCAGCGAGGTGGTTCAACGGAATAAATGGGTGCTCGTCGTTGATGTCGAAAAGGACTGCATGGCGGTGGTTGAAAGTGCCGCGCTGGCTATCCTGCCCGCTCAGGCGGGTATGCACACCGCGTTTCAGGAGCGATCCGAAGGCCAGCGCTTCCGCCATGCCGAAGTCAATGGCGCGTTTGCCTTGCCCCATCTCCGCGCGCTGTTCGAGAAGCTTCTTGATCTTGGGGTGAATGGCGAACGTATCTGGATACGATGTTAATCCCTTGGTCAGTTCGGAGATCTCTTCCTTGCTCAGGGAAGTGTTCACTTCGTATTCGGGCTTCCACTGCCCGCCAACATAGTCGTCCCAGTAGGCCGGATGCTGCGCGAATGCAGGCATCTTGGTGAGCTTGGTAGCCTTCTTCTGCGCTTCGTTGTAGGAATCCTGCGCCGCCTTGAACTGCTGCGTGGCGTCTGTCCCGAGCTGCTGGGAATAAATCTGCCAGAGCTGCGGATGATTCTTGATGCGCGCATAGCGAACCGGCTGCGTGATGGTGGGGTCGTCAACTTCGCTATGCCCGTGGCGACGGTAGCCAAGCAAGTCGACGACAACGTCGGTTCCGAACGTGTAACGGTATTCGAGAGCGAGGCGCGCGATACGAACGACGGAATCAGCGTCCTCGGCGTTCACGTGGAAGATGGGAATCGGCAAGCGCTTCGCAAGGTCAGAAGAGAAGCGGCTGCTGGTGGATTCGTGCGGTTCCGTAGTGAATCCGATGAGATTGTTGACGATGATGTGCAGCGCTCCGCCGACGTCATAGCCGGGAACGGAGGCGTAGTCGAGCGTTTCCGCGGTTACACCCTGGCCAGCGAAGGCCGCGTCCCCATGCATGAGAATGGGAAGAACCTTGTCGACCCCTTCGTCGCCAAGGTGATATTGCTTAGCGCGCGTGCGGCCGAGAGCAACGGGAGCGACAACTTCCAGATGGCTCGGATTCGAGACGAGGTGGATGTTCAGGCTGCGACCGTTCTTTGCCTCGAAAACACCAGTGGCGCCGATGTGATACTTCACGTCGCCGCCGCCGAGCACGCTGCGCGGATCAACATCTTCAAACTTCGCGAAGATGTCGGACGGAGCCTTGTTCATGATGTTGACCATCACGCTGAGGCGTCCACGATGTGCCATCGCGAACACGATTTGCGCCGCGTCGTGGTCGGCAGCCCGCTGCAATACTTCGTCGAGGAAGGGAATCAGGCCGGTGACACCTTCGAGCGAAAAGCGCTTGGTGCCGAGATAGCGCGACTGAATCACCTGCTCGAAGGCATCGGCCTTGACGAGCAGCTCGAGAATCCTTTGTTGATCGACGGGCTCGGGATCGGATTCGAGCCGTTCCTGGATCCAGCGGCGGCGCTCGGGATCGGGAATGTGCATGAACTCGGCGCCGACGGTGCCGGAGTAGATGCGGCGAGCTTCGTCAGCAATGGGACCCTGAATGTCGAGCTCGGGGACTGGAACCGAAGACAGATATTGCCCTATAGGATCAAGCTGTGCCTGAAGGTACCCCCAGCGGCGAAATGAATCGAAAACTCGTTCACGATCCTGGGGATCGATCTCCAGCGTAGTAGAGGAGCGGGATGATTCCTGGGTTCTGGAAGCCATATTCTTTAGATTCCGGCAGATACCCGTTGGTCTCAGGCCAAGATAGGGCTGTGTTTACGGCCCGGCGGTCTGCCGAACTTAGTAGTGTAATGGAAGAGGGCGGCTTCCGACACGTCACTCGCTGATGTGACGTAGATCACAGTTACGGATAGGGTTCGGGGCGGATTATGGAGTTGAAGATCATCAGGTCAAGAAGTGCTATCGATAACAGCCCAGTACGCGATACGAGCGTTAGTCCTCCTCGCCGAATATCCGTGTGAAACGTCGGTTTTGGGCCGAGATTTGGCGCGAGACGGCAAAATTCCCAGAAACTACCTAGCCAAGATCCTACTAGCGCTGAAGAACGCTGGAATTCTGGGGACGGCACGGGGGAGCCAGGGCGGCTACTGGCTGATTAAGGCGCCAGATTCCCTGAAACTCCTCGAAGTCGTGCGCATCTTTGACCATATCCTGGATCCACCTCCGTGCCTGCTGGGTAAGCACGAATTGTGCATGAAGACGGACCCGTGCAGCGCGCATGCGAACTGGCATCGGATCAGAGATTCATATCTGGAGTTTCTGCAAAAGACGACACTGGCAGATGTGGCGGCCGATCCGAAATCCGCGGAAAAACTTGCAACGGGGTCACCGAATCGCTCTGTTCAATAGGGATGTGTGGGGCACTCGGTATCGTGTTCGAGCGTCATTGCATGAGAATCACGATTCGATGTGACCCGAATCATGGCAGCGACCGGGCCTGGGCGTTGAGTCTTAAGGGTTCAGCTTCATCATAATCGGCAACAGGAGCGAGGTTCTCATAATGGATACGGTGATCAAAACTCCGGGCGGCAAGATTCTGTCCGGTTCCAAGCTGGCGATTGACCCGGCACACGATCTGCTGCGCGCGGAACGGCGCCCGCTGGATAACATTTTCAATCCGAAGAGTGTGGCTGTGATCGGCGCCTCCGAGCGCGAGGGCAGCGTGGGACGCCAGGTATTGTGGAACCTGCTGAGCACGCCGTTCGGCGGAACAGTTTATCCGGTCAATCCAAAGCGCAGCAGTATTCTCGGCATTCGCGCGTACAAAGACATTGACGCAATTCCTGAGCAAGTGGATCTGGCAGTCATCACGACTCCTGCCGGAAGTGTTCCGGCTCTAATTGATGAATGCGTGCGCGCCGAAGTGCCTGCGGCGATTGTTATTTCTGCGGGTTTCAAGGAGCACGGCGAAGAAGGTAAGGAACTGGAGCGCCAGATTGCGAAGAAGATCGCGGGCGGCAAGATGCGCATCATCGGGCCGAACTGCCTGGGCGTGATGAATCCGCTAACGGGCATGAATGCGACGTTCGCACGCGCAATGGCACGATCGGGAAATGTTGCGTTTATCAGCCAGAGCGGCGCACTGTGCACGTCGGTGCTGGACTGGAGTATTCGCGAGAACGTGGGTTTCAGCGGATTCGTTTCGACCGGCTCGATGCTCGATGTGGGCTGGGGCGACCTGATCGACTACTTCGGCGATGATCCGCGGACAAAGAGCATCATCATTTACATGGAGTCGATTGGCGACGCGCAGTCGTTCCTTTCCGCGGCGCGCGAGATTTCGCTCTCCAAGCCGATCCTGGTGATTAAAGCTGGACGTACTGCCGCGGCGGCGAAAGCAGCGGCTTCGCACACCGGAGCGTTGACGGGGAGTGATGAAGTTCTGGATGCGGCGTTCCGGCGCACGGGCGTGCTTCGGGTCAGCAGCATTGCCGACGTTTTCTACATGTCCGAAGTGCTGGCACGCCAGCCGTTGCCGCAAGGACCGAAGCTTGCGATTGTCACCAATGCTGGCGGTCCTGGCGTTCTGGCAACCGACGCGCTGGTATCCGGTGATGGCGAACTGGCCGAGCTCTCGCCGGCGACGATGAAGGCGTTTGACGATTTCCTACCACCACATTGGAGTCACAACAACCCAGTCGACATTCTTGGCGACGCCGAGCCCCAGCGCTATGCGAAGTCGCTGGAGATCGCGGCGAAAGATCCGCACATCGACGGCATGATGGTGATCCTGACGCCGCAAGGCATGACGAATCCGACACGGATCGCGGAGGAACTGAAGCCGTATGCGCATTCGCTCGGCAAGCCAGTGCTTGCGAGCTGGATGGGCGGAACAGAAGTTGCTACCGGCGAAGAGATTTTGAACGAAGCCGGGATCCCGACGTTCGCGTTCCCGGACACGGCCGCGCGCATGTTCAACTACATGTGGAAGTACAGCTACAACCTGCGCGGGCTGTATGAGACGCCGACGCTGCGAACAGATGGGTCGGGCGCACCGGATCGCAAAGCTGCGAAAGAGCTGATCGAACGCGTGCGTCAATCAGGACGCACGATTCTGACAGAGTTTGAATCCAAGCAGCTGCTTGCCAGCTACGGCATTCCGACGGTTCCCACGTTTGTCGCGAAAGAAGAGAAGGAAGCGGTCGCAACGGCGGAGAGGATCGGCTTTCCGGTGGTGCTGAAGCTCTATTCGGAAACGATCACCCACAAAACAGATGTTGGTGGAGTGGTGTTGAATCTTCGCGATGCCGAGGCCGTACGCAAGGCGTTCAACGGGATCCGCGATTCGGTTGCAGAGAAGGTAGGCGCGCAGCATTTCCAGGGTGTAACCGTGCAGCCGATGGCGAAGCTTGATGGATACGAAGTCATTATTGGGAGCAGTATCGATTCGCAATTCGGACCTGTGCTCTTATTCGGCACCGGCGGTCAACTGGTGGAGGTGTTCAAGGATCGCGCGCTGGCACTGCCTCCGCTGAACACTACGCTGGCACGACGGATGATGGAGCAAACGAAGATCTACACGGCGCTGAAAGGCGTACGCGGGCGGAAGCCGGTGGATATGGCTGCGCTCGAGGATCTGATGGTTCGCTTCAGCCAACTGGTGGTTGAGCAGCCGTGGATCAAAGAGATCGACATTAATCCGCTGCTGGCGTCGTCAGACCGGTTGCTCGCGCTGGATGCGCGCGTGGTCATATATGGTCTCGACAAGACGGAGGAGGATCTGCCGAAGGCGGCGATTCGTCCCTACCCAATGCAATATGTGCAGAGCTGGAAGATGAAGGATGGAACACCGATCACAGTCCGTCCAATTCGTCCGGAAGACGAGCCTTCGCTGATCAAGTTCCACGAGAAGCTGTCGGAGCGCACGGTTTTGATGCGTTACTTCACGCCGATGGGTCTCGGGCAGCGCACGGCGCACGAACGCCTGACGCGAATCTGTTTCGTGAACTACGACCGAGATATGGCGCTAGTGGCGGAGCGGAAAGCAGAGGGGTCGTCGGAAGTGTTGGCGGTCAGCCGGTTGACTCGACTGCACGGCACCGACAAGGCGGAAGTCACTGTCGTTGTCCTGGATGAAGCCCAGCACATGGGCCTGGGAACCGAGTTGATGAAACGCACGATCGAGGTGGCGCGCGCCGAGAAATTGAAACAGGTGGTTGCTACCATGCTTGCGGAAAACGAAGACATGCAGGCTGTGTGCAAGAAGCTTGGTTTCAAGATCGAGAAGGTTGAAGGGCGCGATCTTGTGAGGGCAGAACTGCTCTAGAGTAATTGAGTGATTGGAAAGCCCAACCCTCAGGTTGGGCTTTTTTCATGACTGCGGATTTTCACCCAGTGGAATCGCTGCCTATCCAAGAAAAAAATACCTTCAACAGGCTGTGATTTAAACGATTAAGTGGCTGGTTTTCAGCAAGTTGGTCTGGTATTTTGATTGCAACAGATGAAGGTGCGAGGGGTGTGATGGAATTTGCCGGTGTGTCGGCAGCGCGGGCTGCAACCCGAAGTGAGCGGCGCGGAGCGTTGATGATGGGCGTTCAGCCCGATCAGCGAAACGCCTCCCGCTTTTTTGTGACTGCGGCGACGAAGATACGAGCGCAGGCCGGGTGCGAGGAACATGTCGGGCTGGTTCGTGACTTGAGCGGTAACGGCATCTTCGTCTATTCCGACTTCACTCCCGAATGTGGATCGCGTCTCGAAGTAATACTACGCACTTCGAAGATGCAGCCTCGCCATGTGAGTATCGCCTGCCGAGGTAAAGTTGTGAGGGTAGAGCCCAGCGCCAGCGGCGCAGCGGTCGGTATTGCGCTGGCGGTCGATGAATATGAATTCTGCATTCAGAACCCTCGTCCGCAATTGAAGGCGGGATCGCCAAGCGGCCTCGTTTAACGTACAAATCCGCATTACGAAAGCACGTACCCGTCTGGGGACTCTCATCTCTAGTGCTTTTCCGCTACTTTTCACCTAAGGGAGTGTTATTTAGAGCGTGTCGAGGTGATCGGCGCGTCAATAGATAACGTGAGTGCACCTGCTACTCAGAAAACGCATCTGACTGGGCGCAGTGTAGCTTTGCGGCCGGGCGCTTTGTCGTGCACTCAGTGACCTTGGGAGAGCAAATGAAGAAACGACTCTGGTTGTTGGTCATACTCGCAGTATTTCTGTCTGCCGTTGCCATGCAGGCGCAACAGATATCTGCTGCCTTCGGTTTAGGAACCGTACTGGCTCCCTCTGCGGCGAGCGCTACTGGAAACTATTCCTCGCAGTCGTTGCGCGGGGGCGCCTATCCAGCAGTTAGCGGCGATTTTCTGTTCCACAAGAATTTTGGCGTGATGGGCGAAGTCGCGTGGCGAGCCAGCCAAAACTTTTATCAGGGCAACTATCCCTTCCGGCCTCTGTTCTGGGATTTCAACGGGATGTACGCGCCGAAGATTGGCACCAAGGCACAAGCTGACCTGACTGCCGGAATCGGTGCCGAGAGCATACGGTTTTACCAGGGATTCACGATCTGCAATGGATTCAGCTGTACGAATTACGTCAGCAGCAATCACTTCATGGGACATTTCGGCGCAGGACTGAGGTACTACTTCCATGGTGGTTTGTTTATCCGGCCGGAAGCACATCTATATCTGATTCGAAACAACTTCGAGTTCAGTTCCTCACACGCGGTGCGCGTGGGCGCGTCGCTCGGTTACACCTTCGGCGGAAGATAGATCCGAGTTATTCCCGATCCGTTTCCATCTCGAGGAACGGATCGGGAACCTGGTTACAATTTCCTGACTCGCCATCGCCACTGGTCAGCTCAAACCACTTGAACTTCGCATCACGCGGCTGCTTCATTGCTGCGCTGGAAGAATGCCAACAGCTCGGCGTTCACTTCGTTCTTGAGGGTTGTGCAGAGTCCATGAGGCGCCCCCTTGAAGATCTTTAGGGTCGAACCCTTGATGAGCTTGGCTTGTAGTGGGGCGGCATTGGCGAAAGGCACAATTTGGTCATCGTCGCCTTGGATAATGAGCGTCGGTATGTCGAACTTCTTCAAGTCCTCGGTTTGATCGGTCTCGGAAAAGGCCTTGATGCAGAAGTATGCGGCAGGGAATCCGGCCATATTCCCCTGCAGGCAGAACGACTCGCGAACTCCCTCGGAGATCTTCGCGCCCGGACGATTGTAGCCATAGAACGGCAAGCTCAAATCACTCCAGAATTGCGGACGATCGGCAACAACTGAAGCGCGCAGTTTGTCGAACACCTCGATCGGTGCGCCACCAGGGTTCTCAGGCGTCTTGACCATAAGCGGGGGAATGGCGGAGATCAGCACTGCTTTTGCGACTCGCTTCGTGCCATGGCGACCAATGTAGCGAGCCACTTCACCTCCGCCGGTGGAATGCCCGACGTGGATTGCGTTCTGCAGATCAAGCTTTTGCACAAGCTCGGCGAGATCATCGGCGTAAGTGTCCATGTCGTTGCCGTTCCATGGTTGGCTTGAGCGTCCGTGGCCGCGGCGATCGTGGGCGATGCAGCGATACCCGCGCGAAGCAAGAAAGAACATCTGGTCTTCAAAAGCGTCAGCCGAGAGCGGCCAACCATGGCTGAAAACGACAGGTTGCCCTTTGCCCCAGTCGTTGTAATAGATCTGGGTACCGTCTTTGGTGGTAATGGTGCTCATGTATTTCCTCCTTCGCGATGGGTTGATTTGCGAAAGCCGGTATGTCAGCGGACTGCACCGGCGAGTGCGGGTACCTAACTTATTGCGTGGCCCAGATCCGTCCGTGAACGAAAGCGCCGCTCAACTTGCAGCGGTGGTGAGTAATGCTTCAACTTTAGAATCCAGCTCTCTCGCCACATGCAAAGCGGCTGGGCTTCGGTAGGAAGCGAGGAAGCTGGACATTCTGTCGTAGGAGAGATGAACGCCATCGGGACGCTCATCGATGAGAATCGTTACCGGAGCATAGGAACCGGCGTCAGGAACGTGCTCGGCCATTTTCTTCATCGTCACCGGATTACCAGCAACTATGCGCAGAATGCGGGGCGCGCGTGATCCGTGATCTTTACTCAGCACTTCGCCCAGATCAAATCGAGCGAACTCCATCAAGTCCGAGGGCCCAACTGCCTGCTGAACGGTTTTTTCCAACTCGTGGAAAGTGCCGGCGGCAGTGATGCTTTTGAGAAATAGCTTCATGTCGGGATGACCGATGGCGGCATCGACTGCGCGGACAACATCCTCAAACGGTTTGGAAGATGTCACGCTGAATCGCTCCACATTGATCTGTCGGATTGGCATTGGCTGTGTCTCCGGTTGAGAGTTACAGTCCGAGATCGCTTAAACCGGGATGCTCGTCAGGACGCCGGCCAAGCGGCCAGTAGTACTTCCGCTCCGACGCCTGAATCGGCAGATCGTTGATGCTGGCGTGCCTCACGCGCATGAGTCCCTCGTTGTCGAACTCCCAATTTTCATTGCCGTAGGAGCGAAACCAGTGGCCGGAATCGTCGTGACATTCATAAGCGAAACGCACCGCGATACGGTTTTCGTGAAAGGCCCAGAGCTCTTTGATCAGGCGGTAGTCCAGTTCTTTCGTCCATTTGCGCTGGAGGAAAGCGACGATATCGGCGCGCCCGTTGACGAACTCAGCGCGATTTCGCCAGCGAGAGTCGATGGTGTAGGCGAGAGAGACTTTCTCAGGATCACGCGAATTCCACGCGTCTTCCGCGAGACGAACTTTCTGAATTGCGCTTTCGCACGTGAATGGCGGCAAGGGCGGGCGTGCACTCATAAGTCCTACCGTGCGCAGTACGGTCGGAAACCGGTGCGCATGCCAATAGATGTGCGAGGTCCAAAAAAGGAATCGATAATTCTCAGGGAAAGTTACTGTGGAGGGCCGATAAGCGGTTTTCCGGCTGTCTGCAAACGAAGAGAGCAGCGAGTGGAGACTTAGGAGGCTGGTGCCTAACGCGCGGCTAGAGCTCCGACCATCGCTTCGAAGACCTTGAAGCCGTCGGTAGCGCCCATCTCGGCCTCACTGGAGCGTTCAGGGTGAGGCATCATTCCGAGCACGTTGCGTCCTTCGTTGCAAATGCCGGCGATATTGTCGATGGAGCCGTTGGGGTTGGCTGCCGGTGTAACTTCGCCTTCGGGCGTGCTGTAACGGAAGACCACGCGATTTTGATTCTTCAATTCGGCGAGCGTGGATTCATCACAGAAGTAGTTGCCTTCCATGTGGCCGATGGGAATTAGAAGAACCTCACCCTTTTCACAGTTGTTGGTGAAGGGTGTGTCGTTGCTTTCGATGCGCACGTGAACGGGGCGGCAGATGTACTTCAATCCGGCATTGCGTAGCAGTGCTCCGGGCAGGAGTCCACATTCGCATAGGATTTGAAATCCGTTACAGATGCCCAGCACCAGGCCGCCGTTCGCAGCAAACTTCTTCACCGACTCCATAACTGGAGAGAAGCGGGCGATGGCGCCGGTACGTAGATAGTCCCCATAAGAAAAACCGCCGGGCACGATGATTACGTCGCTGTTTTCCAGGTCGTGAGATTCATGCCAGAGATAGCTGACGGGCTGCTTCGCGACTGACTGTAGAACCCAGAAGGGATCCTGATCGCAGTTGGAGCCGGGGAACATAATGACGCCGAATTTCATGGTTCAAGTCTAGCATGTGAAAAAAGCCTGGTACCCAGAAACAGGTACCAGGCGCCGTAGGCGTTACGGGAGGGAACCTTATTGAGGAGGCGGAGGCGGTGCATCGGGGCCGCCAGGGCCACCGGGACCACCTGGTCCGTGACCGAATCTTCTCATCATGCCGGGACCTGGAGGCGGCGGCATGAGCGCACGCAGCTGCTTCCACTGATCGGGAGTCAGAATTTTGCGGAAGTCCAACGTCATCTGGGTGAATTCGCGGTCGAGTTGATTACGCGCGGCCGAACGCTGATCCACCTGGGCGAGGATTGCGGCATCATTGGGTGTCGGCGCGTCGAGCAGTTGCTGCATGGTCAGATCCTGCTTTTCGATATTGGCGCGCAGATCTGCCAGCTTCAGACGATGCTGGTAAAAGGTGCTCTCGAGTTGCTGCACCTGCTGATCATTGAGTTGCAGCTTACTGGCAATCTCTGAATTCTTCCACCAGGCACCCATAGGCCTGTCATTCATCATGTGGTGCGGTTTCCCGTTGGGCCCTCCTGCGTTGGGAGCTGGTGGCGCCTGAGCGAACGCGGCTGCGCTCATTACCACCAGGGCCAACCAACACAAGAATCTAGTTTTCATTGCGAGTCTCCTTGGATGCTGATTGCGACTGCGTACTGCTCGTTTGGGTCATCGCGTCCACCAAAGCACCAGTGGGTTCGAGAGGTGGCGCAAGCTTGGAATCCAGAGTCTGTTCGACATCGACCATCAGTTGCTGATCGTTTTCCGCGGTAATCTGTGGCGCAGGCGCCTTTACCGCGGGGCCGCTTCGCATCAGAAGCGTGACCGCCAGGATTACGGTGGCCGCGAGTCCTGCCCATGCAAAACGGGGAGCCAACCTGCTGTGCGACTGCGGCGCGCGATTATTGATCTGACGGCGCTGCGCAAGCCAGAAAGCGTCGGGTTTTTCGGCCAACGTATCGGCCTCCGCGTTCAAGCTGCGAAACAGGTATTCCATATCGTCGCGGGTCGAACGGCAGATCGCGCACGCGTTGAGATGTTCGTCGATCTCAGGCGGCAAATTGCCGGCCAGCGCTTCGTTCAATTCGGCGTCATTTAAGTGGCGATCCACTGCGGTGCTCCTTCACTCTTGCCCGTACGGTGCTCAAGGCACGCGAGAGATGCGCTTTCACGGTTCCCAACTGCACTTCCAGAGTCTGGGAAATCTCTTCCAAGCTCATGTCCTGCGCGAAACGCAAGAGAAAGACTTCGCGCTGCATGGGAGACAACTGCTGCGCCGTTCTCCAGACCAAGTCGACTTCCTCTTTCGCGAGCAGATTGCGCTCGAGCGAGGGGCGCTTGTCGGGGATTCTCTGCGCCACGTCTTCCAGGTCTTCGGACTGCGACGGCGATTGCTGGCTGGCAAACAGACGCTTCCAAAAAGCTACGCGCCGGTTGCGAACATGATCCCGAGCCAGATTCACCGCAATGCGGTAAAGCCATGTCTCCACCGAACACTCCCCGCGGAAGCTGGACCGGCTGGTATAAGCCTTCAGAAAACATTCCTGCGTCAGGGTGTCGGCAGCATCGGGATCTCGCAGCAGCGAGATCAGCAGGCGGTAGATACGCCGCTGGTTCAACGAGACGAGCTGGTCGAAGTTCTCGGCGGAGAAAGCCTCCGTCGTGGCGAGTTTTCCGACCATGCTCAGGTTTGCCAGAGCGTCTGCCACCAATATCTCCGTGCTGTCTAGATGGACGAGGCGCGGAAGAAGCGGATTACAAATCGTAACTGTTTTTCGGCCCGAGCGCAGCTTCCCGGGCGTCCCCGTTAAAGATAGCTGCCTGAGGATGAAGCGGTTAGGTCCGCAGTGTGGCATCATTCTGGGAATGAGAGCGGGAGAGCATTTGCGACTTACCGGCGGAGCGCTGAAGCAATGGTTCATCGCGCAGAGCTATGACGCACTGGCCGTCGCCGGCCTGTGGCTACTTGGGTTGCTGCTCCTGCGAGTGCCATTGGCGATTCTGTGGGCAGCCCTGGGCGCCGTGCTGCAGTTCGTGCCTAACGTGGGGCCGGCACTGACCTTGATTGGGCCGGCTGTGGTGTTGGGGGTGCAAGGCCTACTGGGCGGCGACTGGATGCGGCTGGTCTACCTCCTGATTTTGTATGCGTTGATCACTGCTATCGATGGCTTCATTTTGCAACCGGGAATTATGAAGCGAACCGCGCGAGTGCCGGTATGGGCGTCGATTATCACGCCGATCGTTTTTGGGCTTCTGCTGGGCTTCTGGGGCGTGCTGCTAGCCGCGCCGTTGTTGGCGGTCGTATTTGCCTACCGAAGAAGAGCAGAAGCAAACGAGGACTTGCAGAGGCGTTCACCTTAGAAGGTTGACAGGCTCGAAGGATTAACAAAACAGAGCTGCGGGTGTGTGACAATACAGAGATGCGAAAACCTTCAACCCACTTACTTACAGCTTTGGCTTGCGGCTTGATCGCCGTATCGAGCGTTGCGGCGCAACAAGCGTCAGCGCCGAGCACGACGCGCTCATCTTCTGCAGCAGCGAAGTCACAGACAACGACGAAAACAGGATCCGCGGCGAAGAGTGCGACTGCGGCGAAACCCATCACGCTTAGTACCGATAAGCAGAAGCAGAGCTATGCCATTGGAATGAGCCTGGCGAAGAGCCTGCAGCGGCAGCCGCTGGACCTCGACCCAGCATTGGTGGCGCAGGCTTTAAAGGACAGCTTCGCGGGGAAAACCCTGCTAACGGACGAACAGGCGCAAGCGACGCTTTCGGCGCTGCAAACAGAGATGCGCACAAAGATGGAAGCGAAGATGAAAGAAGCGGGAGATAAGAACAAAGAGGAAGGCCAAGCATTCCTGGCGGCGAATAAGACGAAAGAAGGCATCGTCACATTGCCGAGCGGCTTGCAATACAAGATCGTGAAGCAGGGCACAGGACCGAAACCGACCGCCGCTGACACGGTCGTCTGCAACTATCGTGGGACGCTGATTAATGGCACTGAATTCGACAGCTCGGAAAAGCATGGCGGACCTGCGACGTTTCCGGTCGGACGCGTGATCAAAGGCTGGACAGAAGCACTGCAGCTGATGCCAGTCGGATCTAAATGGCAGTTATTTGTACCCGCGGACCTGGCCTACGGAGAACGTGGCCCCAGCCCAGAGATCGGTCCGAATTCGACGCTGGTCTTCGACGTCGAGCTGGTTTCGATTCAGGCGAAAACTCCCTAGTCGACAGGAGTAGAGTCTTGCAGGGCAGCCGGAGGCCGGCTGCCTCACGGTCTGCTGTTGCCAGTCTTTGGACAGAGGTCTGCTGTGCGACGCGTTGTCACTGCAAATTTCCGCAACCCTGAGCAAGTCAAAATAGAGCTTCTTTCCGGACTTCCACGACGGCTTACAAACCAGAGGCTCACGACAGCATCTCTGAAGTGATGTGTGGGTAGGTTCGCGCTGCCTCACAGGTGCGGTGGGTGAGACAATATGCGGGTTCGCAAGCTCCCGAACTTCATGTCTCGCCGCCTGCGCAAATCGAGCCACCTGATTCAGTTTGTGCTGCTGGCCGTCTCTTTTCCTTCCTTGCACGGACAACAGGCCCCGCAACCACCGACTAAGCAAGCCACGAAGCTACAGATCACGGTTGTGGATGAGAACGACGTGGCGGTCTTATCGGCGCGGGTACTATTACGGGCGTCGCCAACATCGGCGTGGTCGCGCTGTGATACAGACTTTGGCGGTCGTTGCGAGTTTACGAGCGTCACGCCGGGAACGTACGAGTTGCGCGTGGAGAAATCCGGGTTCTACGAGCTCGACCAGAGTGTGCAGATAGGGCAGGTTCCCGCGGTGGAGGTTCATCTATCGCATTTTCAGGAGGTACGCGAGAGAGTGGATGTAGTGGAGTCACCTCCGGCGATTGATCCGACGCAGGTAGCGTCGACGGAGCAACTGACGGCCAGCGATGTGCTCGATATTCCTTTTGCCGGCACGCATGACTATCGCAATCTGTTGAACTTCATTCCGGGCGTGGTGAACGACAACTCCGGGCAACCGCACTTGGCGGGATCGGAGACATACGAAACGTATGTCGTTGTGGACGACTTCAATGTGACGCAACCTGCGAACGGGCTGCTGCTGGTTCGTGTGAATACGGACGCAATCCGTTCGATCAGCGCGGAAACAAGCCGCTACCCGGCGGAATACGGCAAGGGTTCGGGCGGAGTGCTGGACATCAAGACTGGGATTGGCGATGACCACTTTCGCTTTAGTGCGACTAACTTCATTCCTTCGGTGCAGAACAAAGATGGATTGCAGTTCGATAGTTTCATTCCGCGGTTTACTCTTTCCGGGCCTCTCCGGAAGGGAAAGGTGTGGTTCTTTGAAGGGTTGGACGGCGAGTACGACAACTTCATCATCAGCGGCTTTCCGAATGGCGCGACGGAGAACGACTATGCATGGCGATTCGGGAATCTCACAAAGATGCAGGCGAACCTCACCTCGCGCAATATTCTGACCGCAAGCTATCTGCTGAATAAGGCGGGCGATCCGCATGCTGGAATCTCGCTGATCAGTCCTGCCTCGACTACCCCGGCGGTGAGAGATACAGACAATTTTGCTTCGCTGAAGGATCAGCATTACTTCAAGAGCGGAGAGTTGCTGGAAACCGGTTTCGGATTCTCGCGCTATGGAGTGAATCAGACAACGCCGGGCGTGCTGCCTTACGTGATCACTCCGGAGACGGCGGAGGGGAACTATTACTTATCGGCGCAAACTACCGCGCAACGCTACCAAGGATTGGCAAATCTTTATCTGAGCCCAAAGCAGTGGCATGGGCGGCACGAGATCAAGACTGGAGTCGACGTCGATCGCATCGATTACATTCCAACCTTCGATCGCACGCCGATTTCCTATCTGAACGAAGGGACAACGCTGCCGACAGGTCAGACCTGCCAGGATTTCGCACCGTTTATGCCGGTTACCCCGACACCGTGTTCGCGGTATTCCACGTTCAACGGGCTATCACAGACGGAAACGTACAACCTGGAACTGAGCGGCTATGTGCAGGACGCCTGGTCACCGGCGGATCGAGTGCTGATCGAACCGGGAGTGCGTTTCGACTGGGACGAGATTGTGCGCGCGCCGTTGGTTTCTCCGCGTTTAGCCGGAACCTATGTCCTCGACAATGAGGGCAATACAAAGCTCTCGGCGGGCATTGGTTTGTTCTACGACGCAACCAACCTGGTGCTGATATCTCGTCCATTTGCAGGAGAGAGGACGGACTATTTCTTCGGCACCGATGCGGCAGGGAACCAGACAGTCACCGGTCCTATTCTCACCACCTTCAGCGTGAACCGGAATACGCTGCAAGCACCCCGTTCCGTGAATTGGAGCTTGGCGATCGAGAGAAAGCTACCCGGCGCTGTTTATGTGAAAGCAGAATTCATCCAGAGGCGTGGCACGCATGGATTTGTCTACAACCTTCCGGCCGGAGAGCCAGCGCTAAGCGGGAATTACCTGCTGATGAACACGCGCGACGATTACTACTACGGATTCCAGATCAGCGGACGTCATACTTTCCACAAGAGCTATATGTTGATGGCTTCCTACATTCGGTCGCGAACCACGTCGAACCAGGTGCTAGATTTCAATGTCGACAATCCCGTGTTCAGCCCGCAGCTTCCGGGGCCTTATCCATGGGATGCGCCGAACCGGTTCCTGTCCTGGGGCTTTCTGCCACTCATCAAGGGATTCGACTTCGCGTATTCGGCAGAGGCGCGAACGGGATTCCCATTTAACGTGGTCAACGATCAGCAGGAGCTGGTAGGTCTGCCAGGATCGCAACGTTTCCCACCCTACTTCACTTTGAATGTTTTTGCGGAAAAGCGCTTTCATCTGTTGAAGCGCTATTGGGCCGTTCGAGGCGGATTTGAGAACGTGACGAACCGGGCGAATCCTTTCTCCGTCAACAACGACATCAACTCGCCGCAGTTCCTCACCTTCGGCTCTAACTTCGGGCGATCCTTCACAACGCGTATTCGCCTGGTCGGCCGCAAGTAGGAAAGTCCGGATAAAAGGGGCTTCCGAGAAGAGGCAGGCTGCGCAGCACCCGTGATTAGATAGTCCGGTCTTTCAAGACCGCGCAACAATCGGGGAGGGCAGATTAAGCCTTTTCCGTACAACGAACGTTTGCGACCTCAGCTTCGAGAGCGCGCTCGATGGTTTCCGACTTACGTTTACCCCGGGCCACCATGCTCACGTAGGAGGCGGCCACGCCGAGCCGCCTTGCCACTCGGGAGAACATTCCATAGAAACGCCGGTGCAACTCGAGAGGCGACAGACTTCTACGACGATTGCTATTTCCGTTTTGTGCCATATTTTTTTATCGACAATTTCGATGTCTCTTACTTCGATGCAGTAGGTGAATCGAAGTGGTGCCTGCGGACCGGCGCGCGGGTAAATGGCTCCGAACGTTACCGTCACCTGATGTGTACCTCCGATTGAATTCCGGCGTGAGACAACCTTCTGTTTTCGGTTACTATCAACGGGATGCTTGCGCCCGAAAACACGGTGAAGCCGCGCCCGCTGCAACCCGGGGATACGATCGGCATCGTCGCTCCGGCGAGTCCTATCCAGCGGTCGATGCTCGAAGCGGGTTGCCAGTACCTGCGTGAAGCGGGATACCGCACGTTCTACTTCGACAATATTTTTCACGAAGACATGTATTTTGCAGGGCCGCCGGATCAACGCGCTCGCGACATTGAAGAGATGTTCGAGCGAGACGACGTCAGCGCGGTGATCTGCGCGCGGGGCGGCTACGGTGCCAACTACGTCTTACCCTATCTGAATATCGAACGGCTCAAGAAATATCCCAAGATTTTCATGGGCTACAGTGATGTGACATCGTTGCTGACATGGATGAGCGATGCCGGGCTGGTTGTGTTTCACGGTCCCATGGTGACCAAAGATTTCGCCAGTCCGAATGGAGTTCACTGGCCGACTTTCAATGCGTGTGTGACCGGACGGACGAATTGGGTGCTGGACACGCGCGCTCTTCCGGACTTCCGAGCCATTGTTCGAGGCAGCGCCGAGGGAGTGCTATACGGAGGATGCTTGTCACTGCTGGCAGCTTCGATTGGAACGAAGTACGCGTTCCAACCGGAAGGGAAGATCCTGTTCATCGAGGACGTAGCCGCGAAGCCCTACCAGATCGATCGCATGCTGATGCAGTTGAAGATGACAGGCAAGTTCGAGGGTGTGCGCGGGATCATCTTCGGCGAGATGATCGATTGTTCGCAGCCGGGGGGCCAGAACTACACGCTGGAAGAGGTGATACGCCGGATCCTGCGGGATTTACGAATTCCAGTGGCGTTCGGGTTGCCTTCGGGGCACGTTTCGTATGGGAACTTGTCTCTGCCGTTCGGAGTGCGTGTTTCGTTGACGGCTGATTACGACGAAGGAGTACGACTGGAATTCCTGGAGAGCGCGACGGAAGCTAAGGTCGCAACGCGATCCAGTACGGGACAGAACGTATAAATGAGTAATCCTAAGCACATTCACCTGATCGGGATTTGTGGAACTGCAATGGCATCTTTGGCCGGCATGCTGAAGGCACGCGGGTTCAGAGTGACGGGTTCGGATGCGGCGGCATACCCGCCGATGTCCGATTTTCTTGCGTCGCTCGGAATCCCTGTGGCACAGCCGTTTTCCGAGAAGAATCTGGAGCCACGGCCGGAACTGGTGATTGTGGGCAATGCGATGTCGCGCGGTAATGTGGAACTGGAATATGTGCTGGATCAGCGAATTCCATTCCAATCGATGCCGCAGCTTTTGCACGACGAATTTCTGAAACAGCAAGATGTGATTGCCGTAGCGGGAACGCACGGGAAGACGACAACAACGTCGATGCTGGCGTGGATCTTCGAAAGCGCAGGACGAAAGCCGAATTTCCTGGTAGGCGGCATTGCGGAGAATTTCGGCAGCAGCTTTGCCTTGGGTGGCGGCGACAACTTCATCATCGAGGGCGACGAGTACGACACGGCATTCTTCGACAAAGGTCCGAAGTTTCTGCATTACTTCCCGACGTCGACGATTCTGACGTCGGTGGAGTTCGATCACGCGGACATCTATTCCGATCTTGCGGCCGTGAAAACAGCATTCAAGCGATTGGTGAACCTGGTGCCGAGAAACGGACGGATCGTCGCCTGGGACGGAAGCGCAAACGTGGATGAGTGCTTGGCGAAGGCGTTCTGTCCAGTTGAGCGATACGGGTTCGGCGAGAATTCCAAGTGGCGCGCGGTCGATGTGAAGTTTGAATCGGAGCTGACGACTTGGAGCGTTCTGCGAGATGGCAAGCGTTGGGGCGAGTTTGAGTTTCCGCTGGCTGGCGAATACAACGTACTGAATGCGACGGCGGCAGTGGCGATGGCAGCCGGGTACGGAATCACGGCGGAGCAGAGTGCCGAGGGACTGCGAAGTTTTCAAAGCGTAAAACGCAGGTTGGAGGTTCGCGCGGAGGTGGATGGGATCACGATTATCGACGACTTCGCGCATCATCCGACGGCGATTGTGCAAACGCTGAAGGCGCTGCGAACGCGATATGGGGGGCGACGGCTCTGGGCGATCCTCGAACCAAGGTCGAATACGTTGCGGAGAAATGTGTTTCAGCCGGAGCTGGCGTGCGCCCTGGCGGTCGCAGATGAAGTCGTGATCGCGCAGATATTTAAAGCGGAGGCGATTCCGGAGAAAGAGCGGTTGGATCCGAACGCCGTCGTCGGGATGCTGGCAAAGGCAAATAAGCGAGCGCGGATTCTGGCGAATGCCGATGAGATTGTGGAGCAAGTGGCTCCCGAACTGCGGTCGGGCGATGTAGTGGCGATTCTTTCCAATGGCGGGTTTGGGGGCATCTATGAAAAACTTCCGCAGCGTATCGAATCCCTGCGCGAGGTGAAGACCCGAGTTTGAGAGCGACGTTCGCGAAAGCCGCGCTGTCTGCCGTTTTTCTGACCAACCTCGTATTTGCGCAGTCGCCGACAGTTCAAGCGGCGCCCGTCGCAGAGACCTGCCCAGCATTCGCCCATAACGGCGCAGTCGGATCAGATAAGTGGGATTATCAGATCTCGCTAACCGATCCGGCAGCCCAAATGATCCATGTTCGGATCGATCTGGCTCCGACATCACCGGATCTGAAAGTTCAGCTTCCGGCGTGGAACGCGGTGTACCAGGTGCGGGATTTCTCCCAATACATTCGGAATGTGAAGGCGGCGGACAAGAGCGGTGGTGAAGTGACGCCGGTTCCGGTAGATAAGACTACGTGGGACGCGCCGAATGCTTCGACGATTGAATACGATTTTCTCGCGGAGATGCCCGGTCCGTTCGGCGCTGAGCTGAATCCCGATCATGCATTCTTGAATCTCGCGATGCTGCTGATGTATCCGGTGGGCGTTCCCAAAGAAACGATGCGAGTGGAATTTGCGAGTGTACCGAAAGGGTGGCGGGTGGCGACACCACTGACAGCAGCCAGTCAGGATGCAGGATCGCCAAATTATTGTGCATCGAATTATGACCGCATGGTCGACTCGCCGGTGGAGATTAGCGATTTTCGCGAAAGTGATTTCGAGAGTAGTGGCGCGCATTTTCGCGTGGTCGTGCATGCGGATCCGCAGAACTATTCGATGGTCGCGGTCGACCGGATGCTCGAGAAGGTTGTTTCATCCGAGATCGCGTGGATGGCCGATCGGCCATTTCAGCAATACACATTTATTTATCACTTTCCGAAAGGGCACGGCCGCGGCGGAATGGAGCACGCGTATGCATCGGCCATAGAGGCCAATGCGCCAACTCTGACGGGCGACATGACGGCACTCGCCGGATTAAGCGCACACGAATTTTTTCATCTGTGGAACGTAAAGCGGATCCGTCCACAAACGCTGGAACCAATCGACTACACAAAAGAGAACTACACTCGAGCGCTGTGGTTCAGCGAGGGTGTAACCAGTACGGTGGCGGAGTCAACGCTGTTTCGCGCGGGGATGCTCGACGAGAAGGGTTTTCTTGCAGGATTAGCCGCGGAAATGCGCGAATTGGAGACACGCCCGGCGCACCTGACGCAGAGCGCTGAAGCTTCAAGTGTGGAAGCGTGGCTGGAGAAATATCCGGCATATCGCGCGCCGGAGCGCAGTGTTTCTTATTACAACAAAGGCGAACTTCTGGGCTCAATGCTGAACTTGGCGATCCTGAATGCGAGCGGAGGAACCCAGTCGCTGCGCGAGTTGTTTCATTGGATGAACGAGCACTATGCCAAACAGAGTCGCTATTTTCCAGACTCTGAAGGAGTCAGGGAAGCAGCAGAGGCCATTACAGGGAAGAGCTTCGGAGAATTCTTTCAGTTGTACGTTTCTGGATTGAAGGAGATTCCGTTCGACGAGTTCCTGAGCAGCGCGGGTTTGCGGGTGAAGACCAAGAAACTCACGGTGGCCGATCCCGGGTTCACGGTCAGCGCGAATTTCAGCGGAACTGCGATTGTGGACTCAGTCGAGAAGGGGAGCGATGCGGAGGCGATGGGAATTCGGGCCGGCGACGTGATCCGAGAGATCAATGGAGAAGCGGTCTCATATTTCGAGGCGCAAATCGGAAGTCTTGAACCGGGAAGCAATGTTCGCCTCAGCATTGCGCGGGATTCAGCGGTATTGGATTTGACGTTGCGAATCGGCAGTAGAAATCTTGTGGATTATGAAATCGTGAATGCTGGTCACGTCACCGATGCGCAGCGGACAAGGCGAATGGCCTGGATGCGCGGTGAAGCTGAGACGACAGCGACCCACTGATATGCGGAGCTTGCTCACACTTTTGTGGTGGATGGTCGCGGCACCGCTGACCGCGCTGTGGGGATTTCCATGGACCCTGGTAAGCGGGAAGATTGATGCACTGTATTGGACGGCTCTGTGGATCACGCGCACCGGCATACGAATTGCCGGTATAAGGTGGAGGCTGATCGGGTTGGATCAGTTGCCGATGAAGAGCAACTACATCTTCATGTCCAATCACGTTTCGAACATTGATCCACCACTGCTGGTTCCACTCTTGCCGCGGCGAGTGACGGTGATGGTGAAGAAAGAATTGTTCAAGCTGCCGATACTGGGGCCTGCGATGAGGATGGCAGACTTCATTCCCATCGATCGCACTAATCGGGAGGCTGCGATTGGAAGCGTACGCGAAGCGGCGAACGTGGTGAGAAAAGGATTGGACCTGTTGGTATTTCCGGAGGGCACGCGATCGCGTGATGGGCGGTTACTGCCATTCAAAAAGGGATCGTTCTATTTGGCCATGGATACGGGAGTGCCGATTGTCCCGGTTACGATCCTGGGGACGGAAGAGTTGTTGCCGAAGGGCTCAATGCTGGCGCGACCGGGGAAGGTAAGTATTGTGTTTCACGCGCCAATCGATCCGAAGGAATTTAGCGATCGCGCCGAACTGATGGAAGCGGTGAGGGCAAGAATGGCGAGCGCACAGCCAGCGGAGAGACAGTAACACCCCTAGTGGTAAAACGACGGATTCTGTGGTCCTGATTACCTTCGTCATATTCGAAAACGGGTGAATTGTGATATGTAGTGCCGAACGGCTCCCTTGATTCGGGAGGAATGTATGGCATGGGACGGAGAAGAACGGCGTAGTTCGCAGCGTGCGCGATGTACGTTGCCGATTGAGCTGCGCACCGACGGTGGAGCGTTTCCGGCGCAAGCGGAGACCAGCGACGTTGGCCTGACCGGATGCTACGTGACCACAATGTTTCCCCTGCCGATTGGCACCAAGCTAAACGGCGCATTATCGATCGGTTCGCGCAGGATTGCCGTTAAGTGCGAGGTCATCACCATGGACCCCAGCCTCGGGAATGGCATTAAGTTCGTAGAGATGTCGGAAGACGATAAGGCTGAGTTGAAGACCTATCTGGAGAACAGCGCGCCGCCTGAATCGGAGTCAGATTCCGGATACATCATTCGGTAGCGGGCGAGGGTATCCGCGGCACCAAAGCTACAGCCCCTTTTTTTCGATCATGCGAGCGGTGAGGGCGACGCCGTCGCGTCCGTCGTGAAGCTTCAGGGAAAACACCAGCACATTCCATTGCCAGCGCGAACTGCGCGTGGGTAACTGTGGAAGGCCGCGGAATCCGCGGTCGATGTAGGTTTCGTGGGTATCGGCTACCGTACGAATTACTTCTTTCCAGCCATCACCGAGTTCGGGGAACTGCTCGAACATATTCTTGCCGACAAACCATGTACGCTTGCGCTCGAAGAAAGACGCGAAGTAATCGTTCACGTATTCGAAGTTACCTTCACGGTCGAGGATTTCGAAGACAACGTCTTCACCCATCGAGAGGCTGATGCGACTGTAATAGAAGTCGCGAGCGTCGACGACAACAGGTTTGCCGCGCCGTTTGGCCTCGAAGGTATGGAGCGCAGTGAGCAGATCGTTGACGGAGCTGTAGCCCTTCAGCAGGTGGATATCGGCAATTCCGCCGAAACGGCGCTCGAGCGTTGCGGACATGATGATGATGGGGACTTCAGGACGTTTCTTGCGAAGTGTGTCGGCGACTTCGGTGCCGAACTGGCCGGCGCCAAGGTGATAGTCGAGGACGGCGATATCGATGTCCTGCAATTTGGCTGCGGCGTCTTCGATGCGTGAGGTGGAGACGACCTCGTAGCCATTCTGACGAAGAATGGTGGACCGAAGAAGGAGGTTATCTTCCAGGTCGTCAAGCAAGAGAACGCGAATGGGCTTGCGTTCGTCCTGCTTTTTACCTTCTCCGATTTGGCGAATGTCGGCCACGAAAAGTCTGTCAGTCCTTCAGTCGATCAGTCATTCAGCTCTCAGCCATTAATCATCGGCCAGAAGCGCCGTGTCACCTAGCGCGCTGACTTTTCTTTCGTGCCCAGCGCGCGAATGGTTCTTGCGAGTTCGGGCAGTTTGTTGAACACCGCGACGGCACGCAGCCATTGGCGATTTTCGATAGCAGGATAGCCGCTGACCACGGTTCCTGGTTCCACATTATTGGGGATGCCGCTTTGGGCGGTTGCGATAGCTCCGTCTCCAATTTTGCAATGACCCGCCACGCCCACTTGTCCGGCGAGGATCACTTTATTGCCGACTTCGGTAGATCCCGCGAGGCCCACCTGCGCACAGAGCAGCGTATCATCGCCAACTTTACATCCGTGCCCGACCTGAACAAGATTATCCACCTTCGTGCCTGGTCCGATACGCGTTTCGCCGATGCTGGCACGGTCAATGCAGGCGTTGGCCTGGACCTCGACACGGTCGCCGAGAATCGTGGGGCCGGACTGAACGATCTTCTCCCAGTGATTACTCTCGTCTTTGGCGAAGCCGAATCCATCGGCTCCCACAATCACGCCGTTCTGCAAGACGACGTCGTCGCCAAGCTGGCAATACTCGCGGACCACAGCGTGGGCGTGTGCAAAGAAATTGTTGCCGATACGAGCACCGCGATAGACGACGACATGTGGAAGAATGACGCAGCGATCGCCGATGAACACGTCTTCGTCAATGACCACATAGGCGCCGATGGAAGCGTCCGCTCCAATACGCGCCGATGGGTGAATCTGCGCGGTGGCATGAATCCCGGGTTGGTATTTGGGCGGCTCGTAGAAAAGCGCGAGAGCGCGAGCGAAGGTCAGATACGGATTGGAACTGCGCAAGGTCGCCAGAGGCGCAGCGGGGAAATCCTCGGAGACGATCACCGCAGACGCTTTCGTAGTCTTCACTGCGGAAGCGTACTTGGGGTTAGCGATGAAGGTTATCTGTCCTGGGCCAGCTTCTTCGATACCGGCGACTCCGGTGATCTCGGCATCATCGCCATGGAGACGCACATTCAGTTGAGACGCGATTCGAGAGAGTTTCATGGCAAACGCGCCTTCGCTTGATCTAAGCATGGAGGCGCACAAGTGATTCTACTAGAGCTGATTGTGCGGTTACGGGAACTCGTGGAGGGGTGCTTCCGTGTTTGCTTGATCTTGACCGTGTCATCCCAAACATTTGCAGGAAACGAGACATCCGGGCAGAGGTGAAACGGATTCGAACGGAGACGTGGTCAGGAGCAAGTCGATGCGTCGTGTGTTTCTTGGTGTTGTAGTTCTATTGCTTTCGGCCGGGGCGTTTGCGCAACAAGACTACGTTGGGCGATTCAGCGCGTTTGGTGGCTATTCGTTCCTCGATTCGCCGAAACTCAATTTGTTCGAAAACGGCTTTGATGGGACGTTTGGCGTGAACATCAAACGCTGGGTTGGATTTGGATTCGACTTCAGCATATTCACTGGGAGCTCATCGCTGGTGCCTGGCGACTTGAATGCTTCCACGCAGCAGCAATTGGCGCCAATCCTGGTGTTGCTGCCGCCGGGAGCTACCATCAGTGTCCCTTTCGATGCGAGAACATCTACTTATGCGATTGGACCGCAGATCAACATTCGCAAGCTGAAGAAAGTAACGTTTCTTGTGCGACCGGCGTTGGGAGCGCTGCACGAGGATGTTACGGCGAAGCCGACGGATCCGCTAACTGGAGCGATTGTCGCCGGGCTGCTCGGACCCACAGGGAAAACCAGCAGCACAGCAACATTCTACGGATTCGGCGGAGGAGCAGACTTCTTCCCGAAAAAACACGTTGGTCTGCGCGTCACCGCGGATTTCGTGCACTTCGCGATCTTCCAGAGTTTTCTGAATGGGGGACGGAATGCGGTGCGCTTCTCGATTGGACCGACATTCCAGTTCGGAGGAAATGTTCAGTAAGGAATGCGCGGCCGAGGGGCCCGTCCTGAGCGAAGTCGAAGGGTCGGATGCGCCAGGTGAGCGTACCCATCGCGGGCGAGGGCGCCCGCCACAAACTGCACAACATCACTCGCTGAACATGGGAACTTGGAGCGTATCCGGTGGAAGAGATGTAGGCTTCCGGCGGCGGGCTCCAGGAGCACCGATCACTGCGAGGATGCACAAATCGGTCAACGCGCTCTTGGGTACGAAGATACGTTGCGTGTTGGAGCGCGCGTCGGGCGGATTTATGAAATAGCCTTCCGGAAGTATCTGAGTAAGATCATTGGGCATCATTCCTTCGAGAACATCGTTATCCCGAAACTGAAGACGTACCCACAGGCCCTCAGTGCGCGGACGCGTTGTGAATGTCTTGCGTATTAGGTCTTCCGTATCGCCGAAATCGCGAACAAAATAAACACCCTTCACTTCTTTCAAGTCGACGGTGACGAGTTTGCCCGCCAAGTTGAGGATTTCGAGCTTGCCGTCGACGAGGAAAGTTGCGGCTACGTGACCCTGCATGGAGTCACGGTCGAGTTTGCGAATGATGACCTTCTTGTGAGTGGAGGGCATGGCGTGCATTCCGATTGTGCCACTTTTTCTGTTCCAATAGCGGACTGCGGAACGAAACGTAGCCAAAATGTGAACAGATATGCTATGTTTTGTGGTTCATCAGCTTCGGATTGTCTGTAAGTCGCACCAATTGAGTCACTTAGGAGCTAGATTCGATTTGCCCACAACGGGCACAGGCAAAGCGAAGTTCTGTTTTCGCCAGGTATCTTGGCAACGGTTGAAGTGTAACCTATAGAAAACAGATGACATAGTAGTTTCTTTGAAGTTCTCGATGGCGTCTATGGTGCGGGCCTGCGAGGACAGTAAGCGGGAGGAAATTGGCAGACTACATCTACACGATGGAAACCCGGCTCTCGCCGGATCAGTTGCGCGCCGTCAACTTCGTTGAGGAAACTGCCCGAGCCCATGGGATGAATATTTATCAAACTGGGGGCACGATCCGAGATCTGATGACCGGGTTCTCGATCCGCGACCTGGACTTCACGGTCCAAGGCAACCCGTTGAAGTTTCAGAAGGAGTTGGAGAAGTTCGGAGCGCGGGTTGAGGCTGTGGACGAATCCATAAAGTGGATTTCGCTCACTTTCCCGGGAGGTTTTCGCGCAGAGATTGAAATGGCGCACACTGCGCGCTATGAAAAGCCCGGAAAGCCGCCGATTATTGAGCCTTCGGGAATCGCTGAAGACCTGCGCTGTCGCGACTTTACGGTAAATTCGATGGCGTTATCCCTCAATCCGGGATCACGCGGGTTATTGCTCGATCCGATGAACGGCGCTGCAGATCTGGAGTCGAAGGTTATCCGCGTTCTTCACAACTATGCTTTTCTGGAACAGCCAATACTGTTGATTCGAGCGACGCGTTTTTTGGCGCGATTCCACTGGACGTTCGAAGAGCGGACGCAGGCGCGATATCAATCGGCGCGCGAAGGCAATTACATCGAGAATGTGAACACGAAGGACATCGGGTATGAGATCGAGCAGATCGCGTATGAAGATGATCCGCTGGCGGTGATGAAGGCACTGGAAGAGCAGGACTGGCTGAAGGTGCTGCATCCGCATTGGGCGACCGCCAAAGTAGATCAGGCTGGATTGGCAGCGTTACTGAAAACACGTCAGCAACTGCTAGAGACGGGGGTCGATGGGAATCCGTCGGCGGCGGTGATGCACTTCCTGACCGACAAGCTGCCGGAGAAGGAAACGGCAGAGATCCAGAAAGCGATTCCGAATAAGACTCTGGTAGAGAGTTGGAAGCGCCTCGCAGACGATGCGAAAGAGCTGGCGAAGAGGTTAACGGGGAAGGAATCAGCGACACCATCGATGACTTGGGATGTGCTCACCTCGTCGAAGCCGGAGACGTTGATGTTCCTGGCAGCGACGACAAAGCAACAGGTAGTCCAGAAGCATATCGAGAACTACTTCGGTAAGTGGCGGCAGATACCACAACGCTTCCCACTCCCGGAGATGATCGAGTTGCAGATCACGCCGTCGCAACCGAACTACAAAGAAGTGACCGATAAAGCTTTCCGGTTATTGCTGGACGGGAAGCTGCGGACACCGAGCGAGACCACTAAGTTTCTGAAGCCGTTTGCGCCGCCGCCTCCGCCGCCGCCACCTCCTCCGAAGGAGAAGCGTGGCAAGGCTAAGGCGGCAGCAGAAGCAGCGGCCGCCGCAGCAGCGGCGGCAGCGGCAGCCGAGGCTGCGAAGAAGGCAGCAGCGGAGGCGCCGAAGAAGGGCGCAAAGCCGGCGGCAAAAGAGGCTGCAAAGAAAGCGGCTGCGGGGAAGACAGCCGCGACGGTAAAGGCGGCTCCGGCGAAAGCGGTGAAGGCTAAAGCGCCGGCGAAGAAAGTGGCGGTGAAGGCGAAGCCTGCGGCGAAGAAGGCGGGAAAGAAGAAATAGGGAATCGGCCCCCACCCAAGCCAACGAAAGGCTAGGGTGGGGCACCGATTCAACGACATTTGTGAGCACAAACTGGAATCATTTGTTCTCGCTGAGAGACAAACGCATATACCTCTGGTGCTTTGTCTTGGTTTTCGCTTCCGCGATCGCATTGCGCGTCGAAGCTGCAATCTGCGCAAGACGAATCTCTTCGGTCGTACGCGCACTCTCCACGTTGCGGGTGGGGGAGACTTCTAAGGCCGAGGCGTTGTCGCGCATACCAAGCCTGGGCCGCTCCGTCACCGGACCTTACGGAGCGCCCAAATGTGACGCAGACGAATGTTTCGACGCTGGCGTGAGCAATGGCCTCCCCGGACGTCTGTTATTGAAGGCCAACAACACTGTTCTGTCGCATGTCTTACGCTGGTGGGGTTTTCGTGCTGAGAGCCTGGGCCTCTATGTCAATTTCACAGCAGGAAAAGTGTCGTATTTCAGCTATCACTTGATGGTGTCGGCACCGGGACCACCAGCATCAGTTCCGCCCCCACCCCCGGATGGAGAACTCGGGTTTGTCATTATTGGATTGAGTTCTCAGAGCATGATCAATGTGAGAGATCCCGGTTCTACAGCTAAATTGCATCCGCCTTACTATGTGTCCACCTCACGAGATTGCCCGTCTCAGAGCGTCGGAATAGGCTTGAGTCCTGATGCGCCTGCCGAAATCGTAAGGGGCGCATTTGATTTGCGGCTTAACTGTGTCTGGAGTTTTGGTGGGTGTCGGCGGTGGCGCGAGCTATTGCCGTCCGTTAAGCCGGTAAACTGAAGTGATCTCCACAAAGCGTTAGCCGCGCTTACACTGTTCTGTCCCCATCAAGCTCTTCTGAAAGCGCGCGGACAGGAATGTCCGCGCCACACGAGCACTGAAAAGGCCTTGTTTTCCACAAGGGAATGTCTCCGCTCCTTCTCATACCTTGCTGCGACAACTAGAATTGAAGTGACCCCATGTCCCAATTCGTTCATTTACATCTGCACACCGATTACTCCCTTCTGGATGGCGCCTGCGACGTCGACAAACTGGTTAAACGCGTAAAGGAACTCGGGATGCCGGCGGTCGCGATGACCGACCATGGCAACGTGTTTGGCGCAGTGAACTTCTACAACGCAGCGAAGAATGAAGGTGTAAAGCCGATCATTGGGTGCGAGTTGTACATATGCAAAAAGGAAGACCATCGAAGCGCGCCGGAAGGCGACACCTACAACCATCTGCTGGTGCTGGCGGAGAACGAAGAGGGATACCGCAACCTGGTGAAGATCACGTCGGAGGCGTCGCTGCATGGCTTCTACTACAAGCCGCGCGTGAGCAAGCGCTTTCTGGCGGAGCACAGCAAGGGGCTGATTGGACTTTCGGGCTGCCTCAAGGGCGAGGTTGCCGAGAACCTGATGGAAGGGAAGTACGACGCATCGAAGCGCGCGGCGGCTACTTTCAACGACATCTTCGGGGCGGGGAACTTCTTTATCGAAGTGCAGAACCAGGGGCTGCCGCAAGAACACAAGATTCTTACCGATCAGTTCCGGATCGCGCGCGAGCTGGGTATTCCGGCGGTTGCAACCAACGACAGCCATTACCTGTGTGAGGACGATGCGCACGCGCAAGACGTGATGCTCTGCATTCAGACAGGCAAGTCGGTCGCCGAAGAAAATCGGATGAAGTTCCAGACTAACCAGTTCTTCGTAAAGAGCTACGAGGAAATGGAGAAGGTCTTCGGAAGCGAGCCCGATGTACTGAAGCGGACGCTGGCGATCGCCGAGCGCTGCAATTTCAAGCTGAACAAAGTGAGCAATCCGTTTCCGCGATTCGATGTGCCCGCGGGAATGGATATCGATGGCTACTTCGAGCGTGTGTGCCGCGAGGGCTTCGCGCGGCGGTTGGAAGTGCTACGCGAGTTGCAGACGCAAGGGCGAGTGAAACATCAAATCAGCGACTACGAGCAGCGTCTCTCGTGGGAAATACAAATCATCAAGCAGATGAAGTTCCCAGGCTATTTCATGATCGTGTGGGACTTCATCCGCTACGCGAAAGAGCACGGGATTCCGGTAGGGCCGGGGCGTGGATCGGCGGCGGGATCCCTGGTGGCGTACGCGATGTCGATCACGGATGTGGATCCGCTGCAGAACGAATTGCTGTTCGAGCGCTTCCTGAATCCTGAGCGCGTGAGCATGCCTGATATCGACGTCGACTTCTGCATGAACCGGCGTGGAGAGGTGATCAAGTACGTTACGGAGAAGTACGGGCGTGAGAACGTGGCGCAGATCATCACGTTCGGCACGATGGCGGCAAAGGCGGCTATCAAGGACGTGGGCCGGGTGATGGATATGCCTTACGCGGAGGTGGACCGGATCGCGAAGATGATCCCGCCCACCCTGAACATCACGATTGATAAGGCGTTGGAGGACTCCCCGCCACTCGCGCAGGCATACGAAAACGAGCCGCAGGTGCGGCAGATCATCGATGTGGCAAAGAAGTTGGAAGGAATGGTGCGCAACTCAGGCGTGCACGCGGCCGGCGTGGTGATTTCGCCGCAGCCGCTCACCGATCTTGTTCCGGTGCACCTGACCAAGAACGAGGAAATCGTTACCGCGTACGACATGAAGGCCATCGAGAAGCTGGGGCTTCTGAAGATGGACTTCCTCGGACTGACAACGCTGACGATTCTCGATGACGCGCTCAAGCTCATCAAGCAAGTGCGGGGTGTGGACATCAATCTGCACACGCTGGTGACAGATGATGTCGAGACCTACAAGAAAGTGTTCCACAGCGGATTGACGTCAGGCGTGTTCCAGTTTGAATCGCACGGCATGCGCGACGTGTTGCGCAGGTATCAGCCGAACTCGATCGAAGATCTGACGGCATTGAATGCGCTCTACCGGCCGGGCCCGATCCAGGGCGGCATGATCGACGACTTCATCGATCGTAAAAGCGGCCGCAAGAAGATTGAGTACGAACTGCCGGAGTTGGAAGCGGTCCTGAAAGAGACGCTGGGCGTGATCGTGTATCAGGAACAGGTAATGCAGATCGCGAACCGGCTGGCCGGCTATTCGCTCGGCGAAGCCGACCTGCTGCGGCGCGCGATGGGTAAGAAGAACGCCGAGGAGATGTCGAAGCAGCGCGAGCGCTTCGTGCAGGGCGCGCTGGAAAGAAAGTTCCCGCAGAAGAAGGTCGAAAAGATCTTTGACCTGATGGAACAGTTCGCCGGATACGGTTTCAATAAGTCGCACTCGGCAGCGTATGCAGTGCTGGCCTATCAAACCGCGTATTTGAAGACGCATTATCCGGTGGAGTTCATGGCGGCGCTGTTGACGTCGGTGACCGGGAATACGGATGACGTGGTGAAGTACATCAACGAGTGCCGCGATATGGGCATTCCGGTCGAGCCGCCCGACATCAATGTGAGCGATGCGAACTTTACTCCGCATGAGCAAGCCATTCGTTTCGGATTGGCGGCGGTGAAGAACGTCGGTCACAACGCGATTGAGTCGATTGTGGCTGCTCGCAAGGAGTTGGGGAGTCTCACTTCCATTTACCAATTCTGCGAGAAGGTTGATCTGCGGCTGCTGAATAAGCGTGTGGTCGAGTCGCTGATTAAGAGCGGCGCTATGGATTCTCTGGGACGCCGCAATCAGTTGATGCAAGCGTTGGATAAGGCGATTGAGCGCGCGCAGAAGACGCAGAGGGATGCCGAATCCGGGCAGCATGGATTGTTCGGTGTGTTTGACGATCAACCTCAGGCGGGAAATGGGAATGATGCACTTCCAGAGGTGCCCGATTGGGATGAACACACGCGGCTCTCGTTCGAAAAGGAAATACTGGGATTCTTCATCACGGGGCATCCGTTGGAAAAGTATGTCAGCAAGCTTAGAGATTTTCGCGCGCTGACGGTGGAAGAGATCTGCGCGATGAAGCAGTCGACGGGGCGCGACGAGTCGATCTCGACCGGCGGAGTCATCACCAGCCACAAGATTGCGAAATCAAAGAGGGGCGATCTGTACGCTCAGGGCTCGCTGGAGGATATGACGGGGAAGCTGGATTTCCTGCTGTTCTCCGATAACTTCAAGCGGCTGCAGGAGCGACTGAAACTTGAGGTTCCGGTGCTGGTGCGCGCATCGGTGCGAGTGGAAGAGGGCGCAAATCCCAAGCTGATGGTCAGTGACATCACTCCGCTGGAAGAAGCGAAGCCGAAGCTGCCGAACTCGCTGCGGCTAAAAATCCCGCTGGAATCGACGACGAACGAGGTAATCGACGAGCTACACGGGATTCTGGCGGCGCACCGGGGGGAGGCGCGGGTGTTGTTTGATTTGGAGCGCCCTGGAGACTTCATGGTAGTGATGGAAGCCGAAGGCTATAATGTTATGCCGGACCACGCGTTTATTTCGCGGGTCGAGGAACTGTGTGGGCGGGGCAGTGTCCGGGTGGTTGAGTAACCTTCGGGCACACAACGACTCCGAAGAGGATGTGCGCAGTGGCAGCAACTGGATATGCACTCGTATGCGATCTGCTCGGCTCGGAATTGGAGCAGATACGAAGCGACACGGCGGACGGGAATCTTAAACCGATGGAAACAGCGACAAAGGCCCAACAGGAATTGGAAAAGATCGAAAAACAGATAGCCCAGCTGGAACCACTGGGGCGCGAGAATGAAGACGCGCACAAGAAGTTACAGGCTTTGCACGATCAGGTGAACGTTCTGCGAAAGCAGATCACTCAGAATTTGGGGGCGTGGCAGCGCGCGGAGTTAGCTCGGCACCCACAGCGTCCGTATCCGCTGGATTTTGTGGAGCGCATTTTCACGGACTGGAGCGAGGTTCATGGCGATCGGCGATTTGCCGACGACGCCGCTATGGTTTGCGGGATGGCGCGTTTCCATGGCGAAGACGTGCTGGTGGTCGGCACTCAAAAGGGCCGAACCACTAAAGAGAAGGTGCTGAGAAATTTCGGGTCGCCGAATCCTGAGGGATACCGGAAGTCGATTCGTGCGATGAAGTTTGCGGAAAAATTTGGACGGCCGGTGATCACTTTCGTAGATGTCACGGGGGCGTATCCCGGTATCGGCGCGGAAGAACGTGGACAGGCGGAGGCGATCGCACAGAATCTGCGGGAGATGGCGCGGCTGCGGGTTCCGGTGATTACGGCAATCACCGGTGAAGGCGGAAGCGGCGGAGCGCTGGCGATCGCGGTTGCGAATCGCGTGATCATGATGGAGAACTCGGTCTACTCGGTGATTTCGCCCGAGGGCTGCGCGTCCATCATGTGGAGAGATTCGAGCAAAAAAGAGCTGGCAGCCGAGGCCATGAGGATTACTGCCAAGGATCTGACGGAATTGGGGATTATCGACGATGTGATCCCTGAGCCGCCGGGTGGGGCGCATACAGATCACGACGCGGCCGCGGCGCTGGTCGACCAAGCCCTGCAGAAGCACTTGGGAGAGTTGAAGCAGCTTTCACCCGACGAACTGGTGAAATCGCGATACGAGAAATTCCGCGTGATGGCGCAGTATTTTACCGAAGCGTAGCAGCCGGATACCTTGTGGGAGGTATCCATTCGGGGCGCAGACTTGCCATCCGACTCGCCTGCAGGTACGCCCAATGTGCGGTACTCATATCTAAGTAAATCCAGCCTTTATAATTTAGTCACACCTTCGTGGGGAAAGATTCATCAGTTAGGAAAGGCGTGCTCGTTTAATGGCCACAACGGATTTGGCGGTACATGGCTCGACCGGAGACTCTGCGGGCAACCGGATCGTGAATGATTTCAGCCTGCAAGTAGCCACAGTAAACGGCTCGGGGTCTCAGTCGGCGAATACGGTTTTGCTGCGCACTATCTTCCAGATGGGAGTGCCGGTTTCCGGCAAGAACCTGTTCCCGTCGAATATCGCGGGATTGCCTACCTGGTACACCATTCGCGCAAATAAGAACGGTTACGTCGCGCGCAAAAAGGAAGTGGACTTCCTGATTGCCATGAATCCGGAGACGGCAGTTGAGGATGTGAAAGTGCTCGCACCGGGCGCAGCCGTCCTCTATGACGAACCTCTGAAGCTCAATGCTCTTCGAACCGATCTGACGTTCTACGTAGTTCCTTTTGACAAGATTACAGCGACAGTTTGTCCCGAGGCGAAGCTGCGCAAGCTGGTTAAGAACATGGTGTACACCGGCGTGGTGGCGCACCTGCTAGGGATGGATATGGCGGAGACCGAGAAAGCGATTCGCCGGCAGTTTGGGAAGAAGCAGAAGGCCGCCGACCTGAACGTGAATGCCGCTAAGGCGGGTTATGACTACGCGGTGGCGAATCTGGAGAAGCTGGATCCGTTCTGGGTCGAGCGCATGGATGAGACCCGAGGCAAGATCATCATCGATGGGAACTCGGCTGCGGCGCTTGGCTGCATGTTCGCCGGAGTTACGGTGGTGACGTGGTATCCGATTACGCCCTCGTCGTCGCTCGTGGAATCACTCATCGATTACATGAAGAAATACCGGATTGGCCCTGATGGCAAAGCTACTTTTGCCATTGTGCAGGCAGAGGACGAACTCGCTGCAGTGGGCATGGTATTGGGATCGGCTTGGGCTGGCGCGCGATCGATGACGGCGACTGCGGGTCCGGGAATTTCGCTGATGTCTGAGTTTACGGGGCTGGGATATTACGCAGAGGTTCCAGCGGTGATTTGGGACGTACAGCGCGTAGGACCCTCAACGGGACTGCCGACGCGAACCGCGCAGGGCGATATTTTGTCGACGGCCTTCCTGTCCCACGGCGATACGAAGCACGTGCTGTTGTTCCCATCATCGCCGGAAGAGTGCTTCACCATGGCGCAGGATGCGTTCAACCTGGCAGAGCACGCACAGACACCAGTGTTTGTCATGTCTGATCTCGACCTCGGAATGAATAACTGGATGGCCGATGAATTCCCGTATCCGACGACGCCGATCAAGCGCGGCAAGGTACTGTCGAAGGAAGATCTGGATCGCCTGGGCGGATTTGCGCGCTACAAGGATGTGGACGGAGACGGCATTGGGTATCGCACGATTCCTGGGAATACGCATCCGATGGCGGCTTATTTCACGCGCGGCAGCGGCCACAATGAGAAGTCGCAGTATAGCGAACGTCCGGATGATTACCGCAACAACATGGACCGGCTTACGCGGAAGTTTGAGCAACTCAGGAAGAGCGTACCGAAGCCAGAGATCGTGCGGGACGGGAGCTCGAAAGTCGGGATCATCGGATACGGAACTTCGCACTGGGCGACGGGCGAGAGCCAGGATCAGCTGAGGAAAGAATATCGGACCGAGACGGATTATTTGCGCGTGAAAGCGTATCCGTTTACGGCAGAGGTGCAGGACTTCATTGCCCGGCACGAAAAGATCTACGTAATCGACCAGAATCGGGACGGACAGATGTTGCAATTGCTGAAGCTGGACTTGCCAGCCGACCAGATCGGAAAGCTCAGGTCCGTGCGGCACTATGACGGGCTGCCGATCGACGCACGCAGCATTACGGACGACATCCGAGCCCAGGAGGGCAACTAGCCATGGCAGCGCCTCCAACAACGACTGCAACTCCCCATCCAAAGACGAATCATATTGGCCTGACGGTAGTGGAATACAAGGGCGGCAAAACGACCCTGTGCGCCGGATGCGGGCATAACGCAATTTCTGAACGTATTATCGACGCGATGTTCGAGATGGGCATCGATCCCAGCCGCGTAGCGAAGCTGTCGGGCATTGGCTGCTCGTCAAAGAGCCCGGCATACTTCATGAGCCGGTCGCCCAGCTTTAACAGCGTGCACGGGCGCATGCCTTCGATTGCGACGGGAACGCTGCTGGCGAATCAAACTTTGCTAGCGATTGGCGTGAGTGGCGACGGCGACACGGCCTCGATCGGCGTGGGCCAGTTCGTGCACCTGATGCGGCGCAATATTCCGATGATCTACATCATCGAGGATAACGGCGTGTACGGGCTCACCAAAGGACAGTTCTCGGCGACTGCGGATTTGGGCTCGAAACTGAAGACGGGCGTGATCAATGATTTGCCGCCGATTGATACTTGCGCGCTGGCGATCCAGTTGGGCGCGACGTTCGTGGGACGGTCATTCTCGGGTGACAAAAAGCAGCTGCTGAACATGCTGAAGGCTTCGATTGCGCACAAGGGAACCGTGATGCTGGATGTGATCTCGCCCTGCGTCACATTCAACGATCACGATGGTTCGACAAAATCGTACAAATTCACGAAGGATCACGAAGAACCGCTGCACGACATTACGTTTGTGCCGTCGTTCGAGGAGATCGACGTGGAGTACGCCGAAGGCGAGACCGTCGATGTAACCATGCACGATGGATCACGGTTACGATTGCGCAAGCTGGAAGAAGATTACGATCCGACGAACCGGATTGAAGCGATCCGACGCGTGAACCAGGCGCAGGAAGATGGGGAGATCCTTACCGGAGTGTTCTACGTGAACACCAAGGCTCCGACATTCATGGATCTGCTGAACATGACGGATGAGCCGCTGGCGACATTGCCCGAAGAGCGGGTAAGGCCGTCGCGGGAAGTGTTGAAGGAGTGCATGGAAAGACTGAAGTAGGCACGTTTCGCGTTTCACGTTTCACGAAAAGAGCCCCGATTTGGGGCTCTTTCTTTTTCGATTTTAATTGTCGGAAAGCGCGTGTCCCCACGATGTTCTTCTTCGCGTGAAACGTGAAACTCGAAACGTGAAACGACATGTCACGCAGCGAGAGGATCGTCTTTTTCGTCCTGATTGCGTTTCTGGCGTTCTCCGGGGTCCTGATCCACAGTCTCCAAATCGGCAGGCGGCGTGGCGAGCGATCCTTCCTCGGGCTCGCCAGTATGTTCCGGGCTGTCACCTTCTTCAGGAAAATCGGTGTCACTGTCCTTCAGCAACGGGTCCTGATCGCGATGACCCAGTTGGTTACTGAGAGACGTGTTGGTACTTTGTTGCGGTTTGTCCTGCTCGACTGCGCCTTTATTCTCGAATTCGTCGGGAGTGGTTGTCATGCGACAAGAGATGAGGTGCTGGAGAGGTGCTGTTGCCTGAGGTTTGGTGGTGAGGATAGGGCTCCCTCGCTGCGCTCGGGATGACAGTCCTCGCTGCGCTCGGACAGATAGGGAATTCGTGTCACGAAACTTTCTTCAAAAAGCGACGTTAGTATGAATAACTGCTCTGAGCTGGCGTGCGGTTGACGTCCTCGAGCCTTTGCGCAAACTCCTCGTGAGTTTCCGGGGAGCATGGGCGTAGAGCGACCTCCGCACCCGGTCGCCTACGCCCTTTAGTTTTTTGTGCGTAAGAACGGGCCACAGTAGAATCCCGAGCATGAGTTCGCCCGGTTCGTTGATGCGGCCTTACCAGCGCCTGGTTCGCATACAGATTCGCGGACGAGAGTTCGAGGTTCCGGACAGCAACATGGTTCTGCGCTGCCTGCAATTTCTCGCGCCGGAAGACATTTCCTACGGGCGATTTTGCTGGAATGAAGACTGCCAGTATTGCCGCGTTACCTATGACTTGGGCGAGGGAACGCAGGTGCGTAAAGCGATCTCGTGCAAGCTGATGGTGCAGGATGGGATGCGAATCCTCGATATCGCGAGTGAGATCAGCTATTGTCTGAGGAGTTTGAAGCTTCCAACGAAGGAACACACGGTTTCGCGCGAAGAGAGCGCCACGCTTACAGACGAAAAATAGATCAGGGGCGCGAAGCCGAGGGCTTGGCCGAAGAAGCCGTTGCCCCCAACTTACGAAGCCGATCGCGCGCCTGTTGCGCTTCAATGGTGCGCGGATAACGCTGGACTAGCGAGTTCAATTCTTTTATCCCAGCAGAACGCTGTCCGAGTTCGAGTAGCGCGTAGCCCTTCTTCAGTTGCGCAGCCTGGGCTTTGTTGCCACCGGGGTACATCTCCAGAACCTTGTCGTAGTCCTTGACCGCCTGTTCGTAGTTGCCCTGGCGATATTCGATATCGGCGAGGTAGAACTGCGCATTGCCAGCTAGCTCAGTGGTCGGATAGTACTTCATGTAATCGCCGAATTCCTGCACAGCGAGCTGATAGTTGGCAGAGTTGTAGTCGCGCAGGGCGTTGTTATAAAGCACGTCGGGCGGAGGCGCTGCGGCTTGAGGAACGCCGCCAGGAGCGCCAGGCGCGCCGGTAGTACCGGGAGCGGCAGTCGTTCCTGCAGGAGCCGCGTTCAGGTTCTGTGCTGCGGCCTGCATGGTGTCGAGCTGCTGCGACATTTTGTTGAGGCGCGCTTTAAGTTCGTCAACACTGTCGTTCAAAGCCTGGATTTGACCGGAAAGCTGGTCGGCGCGGGTGCCAGAGTCGGTATGTTGCTGAGCAAGCGACTTCTGAAGATCCGACATGGTGCCATTCAGCTTGTTCATGGTGTCGGTGCTTTGCTCGACAAGATTGCGCATCACGCCCATGCGCTCGTCGAAGGACTGCTTCATCTGCGTCAACTGGTCCTGAATGGCCTGAACCTGCGTTTGCAGCTGAACCATATCCTTGTTGGCGGCGAAGACAGGGGAGGCACACAGAGCCAGCAAGGCAAAGGCGGTAAATAGCTTGTGTCGTTTCATTGGAATTCCTGTACTTAAGTGTTGCGTAAGGCAATCATATCGCGGAGTGCAGGCATGGGCTAAAGGCCCATCTTGTGCAACCACGTAACATCGCGTTCTTTCAATGCATAGATTCTTCGCTGTGCCCGGCCGCGTCCTCGGGACGCACTGAAAACCTACCGGGCAGCGCTCAGAATGGTTTCATATCGGGAGGGTGTTTCTGTGGAGGCACCCTCCCGATTAAGAATGGTTACTGCTTGCCGTAAACGAAGTGGCCGCGGCGATTCTGCTGCCAGCAGCTCTCGTTCGACTCAGTGCAGAACGGCTTCTCCTTGCCGTAGCTGATCGTCTTAATACGGCTTGCATCGACGCCAGACTGCACCAAGGCATTCTTCACAGCGTTGGCGCGATTGTCTCCGAGCGCGAGGTTGTACTCGGTGGATCCACGCTCGTCGCAATGGCCTTCGATGGTGAAGCTGATGCCATGATTCTGCTTCAGGAAAGCAGCGTTGCCCTGGATGATGCTCTGCTGGTCAGGCTTGACGTCGTAGGAGTCGTAATCGAAATAGACGTCCTTGACATTCGAATTGAACAGATCCATTTCAGTGGGCGACGGAGCCTTCGCGACCGGAGCAGGCGGCGGAGTTACCGTAACGCGCGCAGTCGATTCCTGCGAACCACCCGCACCTTTTGCGAGCAAGTGATACGTGGTGGAATCGGTTGGGCTAACGGTTTGCGATCCGTTGGCATCCACTTTGTTTCCATCTAGGGTGACGTCGGTAGCATTCTGCGTCTCCCAGGTCAGGGAGGTGGATTGTCCCTGCTGAATGGTGTTCGGGTTCGCCGTCAACGAGGCGGTCGGTGCCGCGGGCGGCGGCGGTGGCGGCGGGGGCGCTGGCGTTACTTTCTTCTTGCAGGCACCAAGTACCATAATGCTGGCCAACGCCAGAATGATCAACGACCACTGAAACGCTCTGTGCTTCAAAACGCATCCTCCTGCCATCTGCGGGATGGCGTATCTGGTTAAAAGTTCAGGGCGCCGGAACTGCTGTCCGGCTACTCTCAATGTGTACACGTGATTGCGTTCAGCGAAAAAAATGGTTCGCTGAGGTACTACTTAAAACTCCAGTTCGGTTGCGAATTCTGGCCCGATGTTGTCAGTTGCTTCTGATTGGAGCCATCGGCGAGCATGGTCCATATCTGATCGGTACCGGTGCGACTGGACTGAAACACGATGTGACGGCTGTCCGGAGACCACGAAGGGAAGTCGTTGCGTCCGGCGTCGTGGGTCAACTGGACGAACTGTTTCGTGGTGATGTCCATGACGTAGATATCTTGCGCGCCCGGAGCGCCAGGGCCATAGCGACGAATCCAGGCAAACGCCAGGAATTGTCCGTTCGGCGCCCACGAAGGCGACACGGCGTAGCCTTGATCGGTCATGCGCTGGACGTTCGTGCCGTCTGCTTCCATGGTGTAGATCTGTGGCAAGCCCGTACGGCCGCTGACCCACGCGACCTGGGAGTTCGTCTTAGGATTCCAGGTCGGAGAAACGTCGGGGCCCTTGGCGGCAGTGATCCGCTTCAGAGCGTGCCCAGTAGAATCGACGACATAGATCTCCGGATCGCCACTTCGCGAAGAAGAGAAGGCGATCTTGGTTCCGTCCCCTGAGAACGCCGGGGAGAGATTGGTGCCACCGAACCGCGGGAACGACACGATGCGGTTCAGATCGAGAGAGAACATCTCGATCTCCCAATTGCCGCCGGCAATACCGCTAAAAGCGACGCGAGACCCATCAGGCGAGATGCGTGGCGAAAGCGAAATGGAACCGGAGTGAGTCAACTGGTGCTGATTGGCTCCGTCATAATCCATCAACCAGATTTCTTTGTGCCCGCTGCGGTTGCTGACATAGGCGAGCTTGGTTTCCGCAATCCCGTTGATACCGCCGCCCAGGCGGAAGATGATTTCGTTGGCGAATTTATGGGCAATGACGCGGGCAGCTTCGGGTGTGGCCTGATCGTTGTATTGCTTGCCGAGGACCTGAGGCGAGGCCGTGTTTTTGACGTCGTAGAGCCATCCCTGCACGGTGATGTTCTGGCCGGTGACGTTCAGGTTCCCGAAGACCAGCATGCCGGCGTTCGGCGGGGGATTGACCCAGGCATCAAATTTGACTTCTTGCGGCTGACCCGGGACCTCGATTGGATAGAAGCTCTTCGAGACCAGATCGAAGATGCCAGCGTTGTCCAGATCGTTCCAAAGTGTGTCGTTGAAGACTTTTAATAAGCCCGCGGCCTGCGGATCGGAAGAGAGCGGTTTGAAATCGGGAACGGCAATACGGATTTTTTCTACGCCAAGGCCCGTTCCGGTGCGAATCCAGTCGGTTTGCGCGACGAGTGGAAGAGTCGACAGAAAAAGGACGATAAGTGCGGGAAAGACTTTTTTCATCGTTCGCCTTGAGTCTCCTGGATTTCGCAAAGCGGGATACAGATAGCTGTAACTATCTTTTATAGTCGAACCAGAACTCTACGGAAACTTGATTTCCACCATAGTCAGGTGGTAAGGGCCCAAATGTGTCAATACGCTGCAGGGCACGTACGGCAGACTGATCGAGCGAAGGCACGCCGCTTGACTGCTCCACCTGGACGTTACGGGGCTGGCCGTTACGGGCAATGTCGAAGGTGACGTAAACGCGGTTGGCTGCGTTAATACGGGGATCGACCTCATATTTGAGCCAGTTTTCGGAGACCTTTTGCTGCACTACGCGCACGTACCAGGAGAAGCGCGACCCAAAATCGCCGCCACCATTGAAGCCAAATCCGCCTTTGGCGCCACCCGCGCTGAAGGTCCCATACGGGCCGCTGACCGGGCCGCCTTGCCCGAAGGGGACGACATTATTCGCTTCTTCCACAGGCTTCGGCTTTTCTTGCGTCGTGGTGTGAGGCTTCTCTTTTGGTTTGGGCTTTGGTTTGGTGATCTTGTCGGGGATGGGAATCGCGTCGGGAGGCGGCTGTACCTCTTCCACTTTAGGCTGAGATTGCGTCAGACCCTTGGATTCGTTGGCAAGAATATTGTCGGTCTTAACCGTTGGCGCGGGCAGTGGAATGCTCGTAGTCATGCTCACGCTGAGGGCATCACCACCTCCGCCTTCTCCTCCCCAGCTCTCGCCACGACGTCCGGCGACCAGGCTGTAAACGACAATGGAGGCGAACAGAAGTCCGTGCACCGCTATCGAGGAGACTAGCGGGAATCCTAGTGGTTCGCGTTCTGTGAAAATATCAGCGTTGGCCGCCATGCTCATTCAGGGGCTGGGTCACGATGCTGACATTGGTAATGCCAGACTGTTTTACCGCGTCCATCACGGTGGCAAAGACGCCGAAGGGAACATTTTCATCGGCGCGAACATAAATATATTGGCCCTGTGGGTCGCGAATCTTCTGGTGCAGCTTGGCACCGATCTCGTTGATGTTGATGGGATCGTTGCCGAGAAAAACGCGTTGCGACTTGTCGATGGAGATGACCAGGCGTTCTTCGGTAATCTGCTTCACCGTCTTGGTCTTCGGCACATTCACTTCAATGCCGGACTGGAGGACCGGGGCGGTGACCATGAAGATAATGAGAAGCACGAGGACGACGTCAACCAGCGGAGTGACGTTGATGTCGGCGAGAGAACTTTGTGTCCGACCTTGTGTGTTGGTGAAAGCCATCTACGATCGGAGCTCCGCTTCCTGAGCAGCGTCTGCCCGACGGGATGATGCCGGAGGAGCAGCCCGCTCGATGTTGTTCAGCATTTCCAGGGAGAAGTCATCCATGCGCGCGCCGAATTGGCGGACATCATTTACGAACACGTTGTAGGCGATCACGGCGGGAATCGCAGCGAACAGGCCGGCAGCAGTGGTGATCAACGCTTCCGAAATGCCGGGTGCAACCGCGCGCAGAGTCGCGGCTCCAGCGGTGCCAAGCCCCTGGAAAGCATCGATGATGCCCCAGACGGTTCCAAATAGTCCGACGAAGGGTGTGACCGAACCGGTAGTCGCCAGCCATGGGAGACGACGCTCGAGGCGCGTTAGCTCTTCGGAAGAGGCGATCTGCATCGCACGCTGGACGGCCACTGGGTTGCGCACTCCACCCTGACGTTTCAGCTCCTCAAAGCCGCCCTCGAAAACTGAGACGAGGGGGCTCGGCTTGAACTGATCCGAGACGGCAGACATATCCTGAAGACGGGTGGCGCGGCGAAAAGCACGCTGAAAACGCGAGCTTTGGACACGCGCACGGCGAAACAGGCTCCACTTCGAGAGGATGATCGCCCATGAAAACAGGCTGAAGCAAAGCAGGATCAGAAGAACAATCTTGGCGACGGGACCGGTCTGGCCAAGCAGGCCCACCAGTTCATCGCCACCCACAACACTGGCTATCAAAAGGGGAATTGTCATCACTTCTCTTGTGTTTTTTGCGCTGGATCTCGCAAAGCGTAATTATAGATCAAGGTGCTCGATGAGATGCCTGCTCTAGGGCATGTACTGATTGCATACAAGGTACATTTATCAGGTTATTAGCGAGATATTCTTAGAGCGGTAGGAAGTAGTTAGTAGCTAGAAGTCAGATATCAGAAAAGAAGTTGAGATAGACGGGTCCTAATCGCAGAATGCGATGCTGCGGACTATCCGCGAGCGGGATTTCACTGCTAAACTGCGGGCCAGATTCCAACTCTTGTCCTGGGTGTGCCGTGCTCCTGGAACTGCGCGTCGAAAATTATGCAGTCATCGATAGTGTAGTTGTGGAGTTTGCTCCCGGTCTAAACCTACTGACCGGTGAAACGGGCGCGGGAAAATCCATTCTTATCGACGCGCTTGCTCTTTTGCTGGGTGAAAAAGCGTCTTCCGATGTGATTCGTCACGGAACTGACAAAGCTGTGGTGAGCGCAGTTTTCGAATTGAGGGACGACAGCGAGGCCAAAGCGGTGACTGCGGTCCTTGGCGAGAACGGGCTCGATTTTGATGGAGAGCAGGTGATCCTGCGCCGGGAGATTCTTGCCGGCGGGCGCGGACGCGTTTTTGTGTGCAATCAACCGGCAACGGTGACGGTGCTGAAGCAGTTGGCTCCGGTGCTGGCGTCGGTGCACGCGCAGCGGGAATCGATTCTGTCGTTCGATGAGAAGACGCGGCTGGATCTGCTGGATCGGTATGCGGGCAGCGATCGACAGCCCACGGAAGAGGCGTTTGTGCGATGGAAGGAACTGCGCAACCGAATCGAATCGCTGGAGAAGGATGAGCAGGACCGGCTGCAGATGCTGGATCTGTGGTCGTTCCAGAAGAAAGAGATCGCGGAAGTGAGGCCGGAGGCTGGCGAAGACGAAAAGCTCACGGCCGAGAAACGCGTTCTGGCCAATGCCGAGAAGATTTATGCAGCCGCGCAGGCGGCGCATGAAGCGCTGTACGAGGGCGATGTGTCGGCAGCGGCGCTGGTTCGCTCGGGATATAAGCAGGTTCAGGAAGTCGCAAAGTACGATGACAAGTTTCGAGAGGCACTGTCGCAGTTGGATGCGGCGCGGATCGCGGTCGAAGATATCGGCGCAAGTCTGCGGGACTATGCGGAGTCGGTGAGCGTTTCGCCGGAACGACTGGCTGAGGTAGAGGATCGTTTGGCGGCGCTCGATCGGTTGAAGCGGAAATACGGCCAGACCCTGGATGAAGTGATCGCGTACGGCGACGACGTCTCGCGCAAGCTGCACGAGATGGAGAATAAGGACGAGATCCTGCGGAAGCTGAGAAAAGAACAGGCGGAAGCGGGTGCGGCTTACCTGGCGGCAGCGCGGACGCTATCGAAACAGCGATTCGAAGCGGCGCGCAAATTGGAAAAAGTAGTCGAAGGTGAAATCAACGACCTCGCGATGAAGGCGCGGTTCAAAGTAGAGGTCACGGGTGGCGACGAAGAAGAGAATTGGTCAGACAGTGGCTTCGATCAGGTGGAATACCTGATCGCGACCAACGCCGGAGAGCCGTTGAGGCCGCTGGAAGAGATTGCCTCAGGTGGTGAGCTTTCGCGTGTAATGCTGGCTTTAAAGGTATCGGTCGAAGCAGGAAAGTCGCCAAAGAAGAAAGCGAACGCGCAGCGCATGCTGGTGTTCGACGAAATCGACATTGGAATTGGTGGGCGAGCGGCGGAAGCCGTCGGGCGCAAGCTGAAAACCCTGGCGCAGAGCACTCAGGTTCTGTGCATTACTCACCTGCCGCAGATCGCGTCATTTGCGGATCATCATTACCTGATTGAAAAGACGGAATCAGCAGGACGAACCCGGATTGCGATCAAGCACTTGAATGATGCCGGCCGTCGCGAAGAGGTCGCGAGAATGCTGAGTGGCGCCACTCTGACGGACGCAAGCCGGAAGCATGCGGAACAGATGCTGAAGACGAATGCCTAGCCGCGGCGAGATACGGCGAACGAGACAAACGCCAAAAGGCTGCGTGTTTGAGTCTGAATCTCAGGTACGGGTAGAAAACATCTTCAGGGAATATTGAAGTTAAATGTGAGCTGGGTATCCACTTCGAGCGGTTTTCCTTGAAGCATAAAAGGGCGGTATACCCACTGTTGGACTGCTGTCATAGCAGCGGACGCCAGTTCGTCGGGTCCCGATATCTGCTTAATCTTTGCAATACGCCCATCTTTGCCAATTACGACCTGTAGGACGACCGTTCCAGTGAGGTGTCTGCGCTTAGCGTCTGGTGGGTAGATCGGAGCGACTGAAGAAATCAGCAGATTGTTGGTGACTTTTTGGCTCGCGCGGACTCTTTGTGGAGTCGGTCGTACCGAAGTCGCAGAAGGAGTGGAGGTCGCGTTCACAACCGAAGGATTTGCTTGTTGTTGGGGTGGCGAGTCGGCAGAGTCGGTTGTTTGGGGAGAGTTCGTCTGGCTTAAGAGCGATAGTGGAAACGCCAGAGCGAAGACAGCCAGAGATCGCAGACTTGAGTGTGGGCACATAATCGCTGGCATTTTACATCCCCAAACTCAGGCCTGAAAGCAACTAAACAGCCGAATGGTCGATCATCCCACTCGATGTCATTATGGCCCCAATCGCTGCTAACCCTCTGTAAGATCAGGTGGTTACGTTGACTTTCGAGCATCTTCTTAGCTATTCTTATATGCATACAGTTTCGGCATACTAGAATCTATAGTGTGGTGGATGGCAAACGAGTGAACGCTGAAAACGGAAAAACTTTGCTACTTCTGAAGCCGCGAGGGTTCTGCGCCGGGGTGGTGCGGGCCATCGACATCGTGCGGATCGCGCTGGAGACCTTTGGCGCTCCTATTTACGTGCGCAAAGAGATCGTACACAACCGGTTCGTGGTGGAGGAGCTACAGGCGAAGGGAGCCGTCTTTGTCGACAGCGTGGAAGAGGTCCCGGCTGGGGAGCGCGTTATCTATAGCGCCCACGGTGTTTCACCTGAGGTGCGCGAGGCCAGCAAGGCTCGGAAACTCAGGGTGATTGACGCCACTTGTCCGCTGGTGACAAAGGTCCACGTCGAAGCCGTCCGTTTTGCGAAGGAAGGCTATTCGCTGATTCTGATTGGCCATCATGATCACGATGAGGTGATCGGCACGCTGGGCGAAGCTCCACTGGTGACGCAGGTAGTTGGCTCGGTCGAGGATGTGGAGAAGGTTCATATCCCAAATCCGAACAAGGTAGCGTATTTGACGCAGACCACGTTAAGTCTGGATGAAACCCGCGACATTATTCAGGCTTTGAAGATCAAGTTTCCGAACATCAAGGGGCCGGCGGCTCAGGACATCTGCTACGCCACGGAGAATCGGCAGACGGCAGTGAAGCAGACATCGAGCGATGCGGGCTTGCTGCTGGTCGTGGGATCGGTGAACAGTTCGAACTCCAACCGATTGGTTGAAGTGGCCCGAAATCTGGGAACGCCTTCGCATCTGATCGAGAACTACCGCTCGATTCAGTCCGAGTGGCTGGAAGGCGTAAAGACCGTCACTTTGACTGCGGGCGCCTCGGCACCGGAGATACTGGTACAGGAAGCAGTCACGTACCTAATGGAAATCGGCTTCAACAATGTTCAGGAAGTAGAAGTGATGCCCGAGAATGTGCGCTTCGGGCTTCCGCCGGAGATTGCCGATGCGGTCAACAATGCGCCGCGTGAGTTCGTTCGGATCGAAGGCGCAAGCGTAAGTTAGTCGGACTCGGCCTTGCACAGAGGCCGGGCGTGGGCGGACAAACCAAGCCGCCTCAAGGTAAGAAGATTTGGTACTCCCGATTCGGAGTATCTGGACTGAGATGAAAGTCTCACGAACTCTGCGGAGTGCTACAGAATGGCTGACATTTCGGGTGCTTCTCCCTCCCAGGCCCCGATGCGTTTTGGGAAAGTCGACGACATGATGAGTCGACTTGCGGCCAGCATGGACGCCGCTCGTCGTTACCTGTTCTCCATTCAGCATGAAGAAGGCTACTGGTGTGGTGAGTTGGAAGCGGACACCACGCTGGAAGCCGAATACATCATGATGCATACGCTGCTGGGGACGGGCGACCCCCAGAAGTTGCAGAAGGCGTGCCGCTGGATGCTGGCTCACCAGAATGAAGACGGTGGGTGGCCAATCTACGAGAGCGGACCATCCGAGATTAGTGCCTCGATTCTGACATATCTGTCGCTGAAGCTTTGCGGATACACGGCGAATGATCCCGCGCTGACACGCGCCCACGCTAAGATTCTTGAACTGGGCGGCGTGACCGCGGCGAATACCTATACGAAGATTTATCTCTGTTTCTTCGGGCAATACGAGTGGGACGCCGTGCCGGCAGTTCCGCCCGAGATTGTGCTGTTTCCCAGCTGGTTCTGGTTCAACATCTACGAAATCTCTTCCTGGTCGCGCGCGATATTCATTCCGCTGGCGATTGTTTACGCGAAGAAACCGTTCAAGAAAATCGCTCCAGAGATGGGCATCGACGAATTGTTTGTCGGTGGACGCGAGAATGCGCAACTCCATCTGCACTGGGATAACAAGAAGATCGTAAGCTGGCGCAATTTCTTCCTGGCATGCGACCGGATCACACACTGGTTCGAGTGGGTGCATGTGCGTCCGCTGCGTTCGATCGCAATGAAAGCTGCGGAAGAGTGGATGCTTGAGCGCCTGGAGATGAGCGACGGACTGGGCGCAATCTTCCCAGGAATCATGAACTCGATCATCTCTCTGCGTGCGCTGGGGTACTCGGTGGATGATCCGCAGTTCATTCGCGCGATGGATGAGTTGGAGGCGCTCGGGATCGAGGAAGAAGACACGTTCCGCATGCAGCCCTGCAAGTCGCCGGTGTGGGATACGGTCTATGCGATGTTTGCGCTGGGCGAGAGCGGTGTGTCGCGCAAAGATCCGCGGATGCAGGCCGCGGCTGACTGGGTGCTGAAGAAGCAGATCACTCACAAAGGTGACTGGTCGGTAAAGAATCCGAAGGCGCAACCAGGCGGCTGGTACTTCGAATTCAACAATGAGTTCTATCCCGACGTGGACGATACGGCGCAGGTTTGCCTGGCGTTGAATCATGTCGACCATAGCAACGAGCGCTACCAGCACGAGTCGATGCAGCGCGCAATTGACTGGGTACTGTCGATGCAATGCAAGAACGGCGGCTGGGCCAGCTTCGATAAAGACAACACGAAGATGGTGTTTCAGTACATTCCGTTCGCCGATCACAACGCCATGCTTGATCCCCCGACGGTTGACATTACGGGGCGCGTGCTCGAGATGCTAGCGAATCATGGCTACACGCTCGAGAATCCCGCGGTGAAGAAGGCTATCAAGTTCCTAATTGCTGAGCAGGAACCCGATGGCAGCTGGTTCGGACGCTGGGGATGCAACTATATCTACGGTACATTCCTAGTCCTGCGTGGATTACAGGCGATTGGCACCGACAATCACGAACCTTACGTGCAGCAGGCGGCAGAGTGGCTGCGGTCGGTACAGAATCCCGATGGCGGCTGGGGCGAAACACTGGGTTCTTATGACAATCCGGCGCTGCGCGGGCAAGGCGAGAGTACGGCTTCGCAAACAGCATGGGCGGTGTTGGGATTGCTTGCGGCGGGCGATACACGCAGCAATTGCGTAGAACGCGGCATCATGTTCCTGCTGCGCACGCAGCGTAAAGACGGATCATGGTGGGAGAAGACGTATACCGGTACGGGCTTCCCCAAAGTTTTCTACCTGAAATATCACATGTACGCCGAGTACTTCCCGTTGCTCGCGTTGGCGACTTATTCGCAGGTGATGAAAGGCCTGCAACGAGCAGACAAGATGGCTAATTCCGCTTCGGATGCGCAGTTGCCCGCAGCGGAAGGCGCCCATCTCGGGTTGGACTAAGGTGGCGTATACGACCACTTCTTCAAATTCAGTTGAGACGCACTCGTCTGGCGTCGGAACCGGTGCGCGCGACACGCCAACGATATTGGTGACCGGAGCTACGGGTTTCCTGGGAAGTCATGTGGCGCGTTTGCTTTTGGCGAATGGCGCCGACTTGAGACTGCTGGTGAGGCCGACCAGTGATCTGCGGAATGTTAGTGCGCTGAAGGCCGAGCGCGTTGTGGGTGATTTACGCGATGCAGCTTCCTTGAAGAAGGCGATGGTTGGCTGCGATTTCGTATTTCACGTTGCCGCCGATTATCGGCTCTGGACAAAGAATAAGGCTGATGCGCAGGAGATGTACCGGTCGAATGTCGAGGGAACACGTTCGCTGATCCGGGCTGCGACGGAAGCGGGTGTGCGCCGCGTCGTGTACACGAGCAGCGTGGCGACGATGGGATTTCAACGCGATGGGTCGACGGTGGACGAGAGTTCGCCGGTGAATCTGGGTGGAATGATCGGCCATTACAAGCGATCGAAGTTCATGGCGGAGCAGGTCGCGCTGGAGGCAGGGCGAAGCGGCGCGAATGTTGTCGTGGTGAATCCCTCTACACCTGTTGGTGAGCAGGATTTAAAGCCGACCCCCACGGGGCGCATCATTCTGGATTTCTTGCGCCGCAAGTTTCCAGCCTATGTGGATACGGGGTTGAATTTAGTGGACGCGACGGTTTGTGCGGAAGGGCATCTGGCTGCGCTCGAGAAAGGGCGATCGGGCGAGCGTTACATCCTTGGCGGCGAGAATCTAACCTTGCAGCAAATTCTGCAAAAGCTGGCGGCGATTACAGGAATTCCTGCTCCTACAGTGAAGTTGCCTTACGGGGTTGCGCTCGGTTTCAGCGTCTTCGATACGGCATTCACGGGCTATATTTTGCGACGGGAGCCGCGCGCGACCATCGATGCCGTGCGGATGGGTCGCAAAAAGATGTTTGTTTCGTCAGCAAAGGCTGAGAAAGAGCTGGGCTGGAAAATTGTCACCGTGGATGGAGCGCTGCGGCGCGCCGCGGAATGGTTTCGGGCGAATGGCTATGTCCATTAAGATCGGCATCATCTCGGCGATGGAGCGGGAAGTGGCTCCGTTCATTTCGGGGTGGAGCGCTATTCGCTTACAGGTTACGCCGCTGTTGATGCGAACAGATCGCTCGGGGGAGACGGCCTACGTTGCATCGGGGATTGGTCGCGAGCCGGGTATCGCAGCAAGCGAAGCGTTGGTTGCGGCGTTCAAGCCGGATGTTCTGGTGTCCGCGGGATTTGCTGGAGCGTTGATCGCAGATCATAAAGTTGGAGATGACGTTCTAGTTGGCGTTGTCGTGGATGGTACGACGGGCGAGAGTTTTCGGACGGAATCGAGTTCAAATAGGCGGATTGTGAGTTCCGGATTTATTGCGAATCGAAGCGACAAGCTCGAGTTGCATGCGCGCTACGATGCGGAAGCGGTAGATATGGAAGGAGCCGCAGTCGGTACTGTAGCGAAACGGCACGGCATTCCGTTCTACGCGGTGAAGACTATTTCCGACGAACTCGACTTTCCGATGCTGCCGTTTGGAAGTTTTGTGGATCAGCAGGGCAGATTTCGAATTGCTGAATTTCTTGGGCACGTGAGCCTGCGGCCAACACACTGGTCGGGATTGATACGAATGGGACGCAATTCCAGCAAGGCTGCTGCAAAGCTTCGCGCAGCGCTGGAGCATCTGACCACGGGTATTCGCCAGCAACGTGCAGTTCAGGTGAGCTAAAGGACAGAACGAATTGAGCACTGCAACACAAGTACGAGATCCATTCACCGCCGGTCCGATTCCCACCATTATGAAGGCGGCGGTCTATCGCGGCATCAACGACATCAGGCTGGAAGAGGTTCCGGTTCCCAAGATTGGCGCCGGCGAACTACTGGTTCGCGTACATACCTGCGGTATCTGCGGCACCGATCTGAAGAAGATTTCCACCGGATCACATTCCGCCCCGCGTATCTTCGGGCACGAGACGGCTGGAGTGGTCGCGGCGATTGGCGAGGGAGTGAATCAGTTTCATCCGGGCGATCGAGTCATCGTGTTTCACCACATACCTTGCGGCGAGTGTTATTACTGCCAACATAAGGTGTTTGCACAATGCCCGGTGTACAAGAAAGTCGGGTGCACGGCCGGCTATGAACCATCTGGCGGCGGGTTCGCCGAGTACATAAGGGTGATGGATTGGATCGTCCAAAAGGGAGTGGTCCGGATACCGGACGGCGTCTCCTTTGAGCGCGCTGCTTTTGCCGAACCGGTGAATACCTGCTGGAAGGGTGTTGAATCGTTGGGGCTTAGGAGTTCTGAGACGGTTTTGGTAATCGGTCAAGGTCCGATAGGGATCATCCTGGGTGTTCTGGCGGCGCGGGCAGGCGCAAGGGTAATAACTTCCGATTTGTTCCCGCAGAGGCTTACAATATCCAGTAGTTTTGGGTTAAGTGAGTCGATTGAGGCGTCGCGCCGAGACATAGTTGAATCTATACGGGAAATCACCGAGGGCCGCGGCGCGGATGCGGTGATTTTAGCGGTCCCTGGAACGAAGCTGATTCGTGCAGCGATTGATTCAGCGCGACCGGGCGGCCGCATCATGTTATTTGCGCAGACAGTAAGAGAGCAGGCGATGATCGATCCGGCTTCAGTCTGCGTCGATGAGAAGACGTTACTTGGCTCCTACAGTGCCTCGGTCGAGATGCAACCGGCATCGACCGACTGGGTTTTCAATGGAGCCGCTAATCTGGAAAGCCTTATCAGTCATCGCTTTCCGCTTTCAGGAGCTGTGGAAGGGCTGAACGTTGCTGCGCATCCGCAGCCGGACACTATGAAGCTAGTGATTCAGCCGGGCAGTTCCTGGGGAGGGAATTAACGAGTGAATGGTCAGATGACAGCAGCCGTCCTCTATGGGAAAGAGGACATAAAGATCGAGAAGGTACCCATCCCAAGAGTTGGTGAAGGGGAAGCTCTGATCAAGGTGCAGGTCGCGCTGACCTGCGGTACGGATCTGAAGGTATATCAACGCGGATATCACGCGCGGATGATCGTGCCGCCCGCTCTGTTCGGCCACGAGTTGGCCGGAATTGTCGAGGAAGTTGGGCCCAATGTAAAAGGCTTCAAGAAGGGGATGCGGGTGGTCGCGCTGAATTCTGCGCCCTGCGGCATGTGCTTCTACTGCTCAAAGCACCAGGAAAATCTCTGCGAAGACCTTCTTTTCAATAATGGCGCGTATGCGGAATACATTAAGGTTCCGCGCCGCATCGTTGAAGCGAACATGCTGGCGATCCCGACCAACGTGAGCTTCGAAGAGGCAGCAATGGCCGAGCCCCTGGCGTGCGTGTTGCGCGGCCTGCATGAGACAGGAGTAGAGATCGGCGACACCGTTGTAGTCATTGGCGGCGGGCCCATTGGATTAATGTTTACGCAGGCGGCCAAGCTGACCGGATGTAACGTGATCTCGATGGTGAAACGCGATTCGCAAGTCTCCGCAGCCAAGCGTCTCGGTGCCAACGACGTAATTCAGATTACAAAGACCGATGATCCTGTTGGTGCGGTTCGAGCTTTGACCCCAGACAGACGCGGAGCGGATGTGGTGATCGAAGCAGTAGGACGTCCGCTAGCTTGGGAGCAATCCATTGACATGGTGCGCAAGGGCGGAACGGTGAATTTCTTCGGCGGCTGCGCCAACGGGACCAAGGTTTCGTTGGATACGAACCGGCTCCACTATTCGGAAATCACGCTGAAGGCCACGTTCCATCACACGCCGGAGAGCGTGCGGAAAGCTTTCGCACTGATTTCTGAACGAAAGATTCGCAGCGCGGATTACATTACGGGCGAAGCGCCGCTTTCGCGCCTGCACCACGTGCTGAAGCACATGATGAACCGGAATGGCGACATTAAGACCGCCATCATTCCCGGTCACTAACTTATAGGAATTTGATCAGGTCCTGGGAACTGGCCGGTTCTCAGGACTTGGTTTGTTCAGGACTGGATGGGAATGGCAGCTCCAAACAGCGCGGGTTTCCAAACGGGTTCGGGTTGGGCTGAGTTGCCGCCCGAATACGCAATTCCTGCGCAGGCTCCGTCCCTGGCGGCGGCACAAGCTTACTGCAAGCGGCTTGCGACCGGTCATTACGAGAACTTCTCCGTGGTCACGTGGTTTCTGCCGGCGCGGCTGCACCAGCACTTTTACAATGTCTATTCCTACTGCCGGATAAGCGACGACCTCGGCGACGAGGTAGGAAACCCGCAGCTTTCGTTGCAGCTGATGGACGAGTGGGAAGCGGAGTTAGAAGCGTGCTACTCGGGTAGCCCGAAGCATCCGGTGTTCGTGGCGCTAGGTGAGACAGTGCGCGAGTGCGACATTCCGAAGAAGCCATTTGCCGATCTACTGAAGGCTTTCCGGCAGGACCAGACGGTTGGACAATATCCCACATTCGACGATTTACGCGGATACTGCGTCAACTCGGCGAATCCGGTTGGGCGACTCGTGCTTTATGTGTGCGGGTATCGCGATGAAGAACGGCAGCGGCTTTCCGACCATACGTGCACTGCGTTGCAGCTGGCGAATTTCTGGCAGGATGTGACCGTCGATTACGCCAAGAACAGGATCTATTTGCCGCTGGAAGACTTGCGAGCATTCGGGGTTACCGAGCAGCAGATAGCAGAGCGGCGATGCACGCCGGAGTTCATCGATCTGATGAAGTTTGAAGTACAGCGTGCACGCGAATGGTTCGAGCGAGGGCTTCCTCTGGCAGGAAAATTAGAAAAGCAACTCGCCATCGATATCGAATTGTTCTCGCGAGGCGGACAAGAGATACTGAACGCGATTGAAGCGCAGGGATATGACGTGCTGAAATCGCGCCCGGCGCTTTCCAGTCGGCGCAAATTCATGCTTCTGGCCCGCGCAGCCGTGCGGAGACTCGTGTGACGATATTGGCTCCGAATCCCACAAAAACGGCTCGTAAGAAGCCAGCAGAGCTGCAATTGAGCGCCGCGTACGCGGTCTGCCGCAGCATCACACGGGCGTCCGCCAAGAATTTCTATTACGCCTTTGTTGCCCTTCCAAGACGCAAGCGTGACGCTTTGTGCGCGGTGTATGCATTCATGCGGCATGCGGATGATATTTCCGACGATCCGGAAGTATCCGACGAAGAAAAGCGTCAGAGACTAGGCGCGTGGCTCGAGGGCTTCCATCGCGTGAATTTCGGACGCGCAACCGATGATCCGGTGCTGCTAGCGCTCGCGGACACGCAGCAGCGTTTCAAGATTCCTGTGCAGCTTTTGGAAAAGCTGGTCTATGGCACCAGCATGGATGTGCGCGTCGAACCGGTAAGTGCCGGAGAGCCGCCCGCGGTTCCGTATACCACGTTCAAAGATCTGTATCAGTACTGCTATCACGTGGCGTCAGTAGTGGGCTTAGTCTGTATCCGCATCTTCGGATATCGCAATCCGCAGGCAGAAGAACTGGCGGAGAAAACGGGCATAGCGTTTCAGCTGACGAATATTATCCGCGACGTGAAAGAAGATGCGGAGATGGGACGCATCTACCTTCCACAGGATGATCTGCAGGCCTTCGGTCTCAAGGCCGAGCACTTTGCAGGGCAGGTGAATCCAGAGAACTTCAAGCCGCTATTAAAACTAGAAGCGGATCGCGCACGCGAGTACTACAGATCCGGGTACGAACTCATTCCCTTGCTCGATGCAGACGCTCGCGCCGCGATGTGGGTGCTGATCGAGATCTACAGCCGTTTGCTGGAAAAGATTGCGAAGGCCGACTACAACGTCTTCACGGGCAAGGTTCGCCTCACTACCACAGAAAAATTGAAGGTCCTCGGCAAAGGCTTTTTCCGGCGCTTCCAGGCATGATCTCCTCCGCACAAAAAACAGTAGCAATCGCGGGCGGTGGTTTGGCCGGACTCGCCGCTGGCTGTGCGCTCGCCGATGCCGGATATCGTGTGCAGCTGTTTGAACGGCGTCCGTATCTGGGCGGACGAGCTTCGTCCTATCAGCATCCAGGGACGGGAGAGGTCGTCGACAATTGCCAGCATGTGTTGCTGGGTTGCTGCACCAATCTGCTTGATCTGTACAAGAGGTCGGGCGTGCTCGAACAGGTTCGCTGGTTTGAGAACTTAAACTTTATGGAACCGGGTGGACGTCGATCGATCATTGGACCGTCATTTCTGCCGGAACCGTTTCATACGTCGTGGTCCTTTCTGACGGCCAGTGCACTTTCGCTTGCCGACAAAGCTGCGGTTGCGAGAGCGATGCTCTCACTGCTACGCGATGTTCCAGTTGATGGCAAAACATTTCTAGACTGGCTTAGAGCCCATGGGCAGACACAGCGCGCGATTAATCGCTTCTGGAATGTAGTACTGGTCAGTGCACTGAATGAAGATCTGGTTCGGGTTTCAACTCATTATGCTGCGCTGGTGTTTCGGGAATCGTTTCTGAAATCGCGGGAAGCTGGACGGATGGGGGTTCCGGCGGTGCCGCTTACTGACCTATATTCAGCGGCGGGGAAATACATTGAGCAGCGCGGCGGCGAAGTTCAACTGCGGGCCTCGGTGGAATCGTTCAGAGCGGACGACAATGGCGTGAAGCTTTGCGTTGGCGGGAAAGAAGTGTTCGCCGACTTTGCGGTGCTGGCATTACCGTTCAATACGCTGCAACAGGTACTCCCTGAAGACGAGAAAGCGCGCCCGCTGCGAGGAATGCTGGAGCGCTTTGAGAGCTCACCGATTACCGGCATCCATCTTTGGTTCGATCGGAAGGTAACGGATCTCGATCACGCGGTGCTGCTGGATCGGACGATCCAGTGGATGTTCAACAAGTCTCGACTGCAGGGGCGCAACGACGAAGGAAGTTATCTGGAACTGGTAGTGAGCGCGTCGAAGACACTCGTCGACAAATCGCGGCAGGAGATCATCGATCTGGCTTTGCAGGAATTAACAGAGTTCTTTCCAGAGGTGGCGCAAGCGAAGCTGCTGAAGAGCACTGTTATTAAAGAAATTCACGCAACGTATTCTCCGAAGCCTGGCGTAGATGAATACCGGCCTAGCGCGCGCTCTGACTGGGGGCGAGTTTTTCTCGCCGGAGACTGGACCGCGACCGGCTGGCCGGCAACCATGGAAGGCGCGGTGCGCGGCGGTTATCTTGCGGCGGAAGCGGTTGCCGGGAAAAAGTTTCTTGTGCCGGATCTGCCGGCGCGAGGGCTGATGCGGCTACTGTAGTTTGTTTCCCAGACATCCAAAAGAAGGATGTGGGGCACTTGCACTTGAACACCCGTGCTAGATTGCGACGAGGGCGACGCCACTTGCCACCAAAAGAGCTGCCATCCATCGGCGCCGGTCGACGCGTTCGCGCAAGAAGAACTTGGCGGAGAGGGCATTGCTCAGGAAGGTAAGCGACGCAGAAGCTGGACCAACCAGACTTACGTCGGCCCACGAGAGCGCGAGCAGCAGGCTGAAGAAGCTACCTGCCATACATGTGACCCCCATCCATAAGGCGCCGTTTGCCGCGATGCGCTGCACGACTCCAACAAGACCGACTTTCCTGTAAAGAGGTCCGACATCTCCGACGCGCTTCATCGCATTCGAGATCAGAACGTCACCTGCTGTCGAAAATGCGACTACGGCGAAGATGCTCAACCATGTGTAGATTTCTCTCATGGCTGGTTGTTCCTGACCTCGTTTTCGGAAGCATGCACGGTTAATGCAGGTCCGCGCGCAACAAAGCCGACTCCCAAGGTGATTAACAACACACCAGTCCACCGGGAGAGGCTGACCTGCTCGTGCAGAAAGAAGCGGCCAAGCAATGCCATGTTCACATAGCCAATAGAAGTAGCTGGCAGGACAAAAGTCAGGTCGGCAAACGAGAGGGCACTGAGGTAAGTACTGAAAAAGCCCAATAGCAGCAGGATTCCGCCGATTACCCAAGGATTGGCAAGAGCTGAGATCAGAGCTCCGAGATTGTTGATCGCTATCGGCGGCATACTCTTCATGCCGCGGGCCAACGATACATCTCCAAACGAGCCAAAGAGCACGACTCCGGCAAGAGTTGCGATCTTACGAAGAGACACTGATCAGTTCTGCTCCCTTATCGATATTTTTGCGAAATGCGGCAGCACCGGCTTCTACTTACAGATTAGCATTTGCGCGGTGGAGGACAGAGCAGTTCGCTGAGTTGCCGGCGACAGTTGAGCGGACAGGTGGGATCGCCTGTCCCACGTTATTCGGGTTCGAGTTCCTCGAGGAGAGCGCGGCGAATCTGGAATTGATGTTCGCCAGTCAGCTTCGCGCATTCCCAGGTGAGATAGAAGACGTCAATGGCGACGTGTCCTTCTGTGTCGATGAGTGCGACTTCGATATTGCAGCCATAGCGACCGAGGGTTGAGGCGATTTTGTAGAGCAAGCCGGGACGATCCTGCGCAATCAATTCGAGCAACGTGCTGTGCGACGACGAATGATTGTTGAAATCGAGCCGCGTGGTTACCTGCGGCTTGCTGGAACTGTTGGACGGAGTGCGGCCGCGCCCTTCGAGCAACTTGTGAAGGGAGACTTCCCCGGAAAGTACTTGCACGATGCTGCGCTCGAAGCGATCGAGTTCCGGCGGGTTGAGTTCCAATGTGCGGAAGCGATCTTTGAAGTAGAACGTGTCGACGATGGTGCCGGCCTGATTGGCAAACGCGTTTGCCTTCACAATGTTCATGCCCCACGCGGAGAGCACGCCCGCGATGGTCGCAAAAACCAGGGGACGGTCACCGGTGAGTAGCGTCAGTTCATACAGTCCACGAGTGTGCTTCAGCGAAATCTGAACTGGTTTTTTCGCCAAGACGGTGGACATCTCGAAATGCTTGGCGATCTGTATCGGAGAATGCGTGCGCAAATAGCGGTGCGGTAGCCCTTCCAGATACTTCTGAAGTTCGGCGCTCTTCTTGGGGACTAGTTCGCCGATGCGCGTCAGCGTCTCAGCCTCAAATTCAGCGTGGAAGCGGTCATCATCGACGCTGCGGTTCATGTAATTTGCCGCAGCCATGTAGAGCCGCCACAGCGATTCAGCTTTCCATGGCGTGAGAGCTTCCGGGTTCACGGAACGGATGTCGGCATAGGTCATGAGGCAAAGCATTTTCAGCCGCTCGGGTGTGCCGATCTTGTCGGCAAATCCGCGCACCGTTTCGTGGTCGAAGATATCGCGACGGAGCGTAGCTGACATTGCAAGGTGTTCGGTGATGAGGAAGCGCACGGTTTCGAGTTCTTCCTGGTGTACGCCAATTCCGCGCAGGCTGCGCTCCATGATGGGCAAGCCGGAGGCTACATGCGAGTCGCCGGAAACTCCCTTGCCGATGTCGTGGAATAGCAGGGAAAGATAGAGCAGCTCAGGCTGCTCGAGTTCCTTCAGCAGGTCGGAGAAATAGTGCTCCCACTCGTTGGGGGGCTCTTTCCCGGGCCGTTGCAGGAGGTGATGCAACGATTCGACGGTCAGGAAAGTGTGCTCATCCACCGTGTAGCGATGGTAGAAATCGCGGATCACGAGAGAGTCGATGAGTTGATAGTCCGGGAAAAGCTTCACCAGGAACCCGAGCGAATGCATGCTGCGAAGCGCATCGGCGGCGAACGGAGCCGCTAGAATGTGCTTCAGGTGGGTCCACAGGGAATGGGTACGCAGCGCTTTGGAGTCGAAGGTCGCGATCGTGTCTGACAGGCGCTGTTCGGTTTCGCTGCCCAGGCAGAAGCCATGCTTCGCCATGAATTCAAAGGTACGAAAGACGAATGCTGTATCGATTGGCGACGCCGTTGGTTGCAGCAGAATTCTGCCGTTTTCGACCGTGAAGTCGCTGTTGGAAACGCGGGACCGCCAGCGCTGAAACTTCTGATAAAGAGATCCAGGCGCGGGAGGAGCTTCGTCGAGCAATTGAGTCGTCAGACGATCGATTACACGGGCGTGACGGAAATAGGCGCGCATCCAATCGGCCGCCGATGTCCTGCTGTGTCCGGGGATGCCGATGGCTTTTGCCGCGGCATCGTCTTGAGCGTCCCACGAGAGATTATTGTCGTCGCGCCCATGGCGGTAGTGTAGGAAACATCGCACCGAAAGCAGGAAATCGAACGCGCTTTCAACAGGTTCGCGGTTCGCGGCAGGAAGCAAATTAGATTCGGAGGGCCACTTGCGGTTCTTTTCCAGGGATGCGATGAGAGATAACCAGTTCGCAACGTTGAAGTCGCGGACGCCACCTGGGCTCTCCTTCAGATTCGGTTCGAGGTGAAAGATCGTATCGCTGAATTTCTCGTGCCTTTTCCGAGTGACTTCGGACAGAAGTTGCACCACGTTTTGTCCATCGCGTTTTACGAGCGCAGGAATCAATTGATCATGTAACTTGTCGAAAAGTTTCTGGTCGCCAGCGAGCCAACGACAATCGAGCAGTGAGATGGTGAACTCGACGTTCTCGGAGTTCAGCCGCGCGCACTCACTCATGGGACGCGTCGACGAACTAACGCGAAGCCGAAGATCCCACAATTCCTGATTGAATTTACGGATGCGATCCTGCACTTTCGGATCGGGCTTCTCTGCGTCAGTGAGGAAGAGCAGGTCGACATCCGAGTGGGGCAGCAGGAGCCTGCGGCCATATCCGCCGAGAGCGAGGAGGGCCAGCCCGGCAGGTTCGTGCAGGTCTGCGGAGACGAATTCCTGCCACAATCGCTCGATGATGGAATCGACCAGCGAACTACGCCGGGTTGCGGCAACTTTGCCGTCTCCTGTCGTTTCAAAGGCCTGACGAATGGACGCAGATTCAGCGCTATGCAGTTTGACCAGATCGAATAGTGAAGGGCTCGCAGACATCCTGGTAATCGCCTCGGTGACTCCGTTACTGAATTTGGGTTGCCGAGAAGATGCCCGGGGACAGGCGATCCTCCGACGTTTACTTACAGCGCTGCGGCGCCTCGTTCTTCGTTGCGAATACGAATCGCGTCATCGATCTTTGACAAGAAGATCTTGCCATCACCGATCTTGCCGGAACGAGCGGCGGCGACGATCGCTGCCACGGCCTTTTCCACCAGTTCGTCGGCGAGAACGACTTCAAGTTTCACCTTCGGCAGAAGGTCGACCGTGTATTCGCGTCCGCGGTAGAACTCAGTGTGGCCCTTCTGGCGGCCATGACCACGAACTTCGAGAATCGTCATGCCGTCAACGCCAATTTCCATCAATGCATCTTTCACTGCGTCCAGTTTGGAAGGTTGAATTACGGCTTCAAGTTTCGTCATGTAAACATTTTTCCCGACTGTCAGTTTTGGTTTGCTTGGTTCCAAGCTAACACAAAGCTACACCGGAGAAGCCTCCCAGTAATAACCTTCCTCACCATGTTGCGTCACATCCAAACCTTGCGTTTCGTCGTCGCTGGTAACCCGCAGCCCGATGACGAGATCGACCAATTTTAAAATCGCCAAGGTGCCTACGATCGCTAGCACAAAGGCGATTGCAATTCCCAGCATCTGATTCAGGATCTGGCCAAAATTTCCGTCGACAAAGCCCAGCCTGGCAGCGCTCCCCTGTGCATCGTGGAGAATAGGGTTGATTGCGCGGGTGGCGAAAATGCCGGTTAGCAGCGCACCAATCGTCCCACCTGCACCATGAACTCCGAAGGCGTCGAGCGAATCATCGTAGCCGAGCTTCTTCTTGACGCTGAACACCATGAAGAAACAGAACACGCCGGCGACTAATCCAATCAGCAGGGCTGACATTGGGCTAACGAATCCCGAGGCGGGCGTGATGGCGACCAGTCCGGCAACGGCGCCAGAAATTGCTCCAAGAGCGCTAGGCTTTCCGTGGAGAATCCATTCGGCGCCACCCCAACCGATAGCCGCTGCGGCGGCGGCGAAGTGTGTGGCTACGAAGGCGCTGGTGGCAAGACTGCCTGCATTGAGAGCGCTCCCGGCATTGAATCCGAACCAGCCCACCCAAAGCATGCACGCGCCAATGAAGCTGAGGACGACGCTGTGCGGCGGCATAGCCTCGCGTGGATAGCCGAGTCGCTTACCAAGGTAAAGTGCGCAGACGAGAGCCGACACTCCAGAGGTGATGTGGACGACAGTTCCTCCGGCGAAGTCGAGGGTAGGGAAGCGACCGCCCAGGGCGGCATTTAACAGGCCGCCCTTGCCCCAGACCATATGTGCCATCGGCGAATAGACCACGAGCGACCACAGCACCATGAAGACCGCCATAGCACTGAACTTCATGCGCTCGGCAAAAGCTCCGCTGATAAGGGCCGGGGTGATGATGGCAAACATGAGCTGGTAGATCATGAACGTTTGCCGAGGGATGGTAGCGGCATAATCGGCATCCGGTGCGGCGCCTACTCCTCGTAGAAAGATATGGCCAAAGCCGCCGATGAAGCTATTGCCATGGCTGAAAGCGAGACTGTACCCGACTATCGCCCAAAGCACGGTAATGATGGCCATCATCGCGAAGCTCTGCATCATGGTAGAGAGCACATTTTTTCTGCGGACAAGGCCACCATAGAAGAGGGCCAATCCGGGTCCAGTCATCATCAGAACCAGCGCAGCGCTCACCAGCATCCACGCGTTGTCGGCTGAGCTCTTCGCTTCCGTCACTTGCTGTTCAAGCTTCGCAATTCGTTCGGGCGAGGCCGTGCTGGAGGCGGAGGTCGTTACTGCTGTATCAGTCGACTGCGCTACTGCAACCGTGAGCGAGGGAATCAGAAGGAGGCACGCCAATAAGAGCCTTCGGGAAATCCATTGCATGGATAAGACCGCTCCATTTCGACATCGAGATTTCGATGAGAGATGACATGGTCCTCCGATTCAACGGAATGATTCCATTGCGCCCTGCAAACCGCTCTGAAGACCTTGGCATCGCTAACTACCTGTGAATGGAAGAGGGCAGCGGAAGTGCAGCATCGCACCCGGATCGGTCACAGTTGGCACGTTACGTAGATATCTCTTTCTTACCTGTATGGGGAGCGATCCGGAAATCAATAATTTTTATTCGTCAAATCAGGGCGGGTTATGCAAAAAAAGGACGAGCCGACGGGATCCGGCTCGTCCGAGTCTGAGAAGGCGGCTAGAAGCCGAGTTTTAAGGCAAACTGCATGATGCGCGGGTCGTGCGCTCCCGTCGGACGCAGGAAAGTGTCAGCGCCGCTGAGCGAATTCTGAACGCCACCGCCGCCTCCGATGGAACCCGCCATCCATTGCGTGTGATTGAAGACGTTGTAGGCTTCCGTGCGGAACTCGAGATTAAAGCGCTCGTTCAACTTGAAGTTCTTGTACATCGCCATGTCGAAGTTCCAACGGCCGGGATTGTTCAGCGAGTTGCGCCCAGAATTACCTTGGGTAAGGCCAGTGGTCTCTGCAAACGCGTCGGGGTTGAAGAGAAGTGGTCCCTTCGCGCTGGGGTCCGATGAAAAAATGGGGCCAGAGATCTGGTGTGGATTTCCGACCAGATCCGCGAAGCTTCCGGTGCTGGTTCCATTTCCCAAGCCTGCGCTGTCAGAGTAGACGCCATCCACGACGGAGAAGGGAGTCCCACTCTGTGCTACGAAAATTCCCGAGTACTGCCAGCCGCCCAGAACGCTCTGCTTCCATCCCGTCTCCTTAAAGAAGGGAAGATCGTAGACCCAACTGGCGGTCAGCACCTGTCGCTGATCGAAGTTGGAGCTGGCGTAGTTGGCATGAGGATCATAGGAATTGACGAAGTTCGAATCGTAACGGTCAGAAGCATCGTCAAGCGAGTGGCTCCATGTGTACGCGAGACTGAGGCTGAGGTGCCCTTGGGTGCGGCGCGCTGAAACCTGCAGAGCGTTGTAATTGGAGTTCGCAGTAGGTTCGATATTGGTGATCGTCCCATATCCGGGGTAGTTGGTTCGAAATGGATTAGGATCGCCGCCGCAAGCTGTTGAGAGATTGCCGTAGATCGGATTCCCGAGAGCAATACTGGTGTTATTCACCGTATACACACCATTTCCATCGGGCGTGCAAACGGCAGCAGTTATGGGTTGGCCCGGTTGGAACGGATTCTGCGACGCGGAAACCGGATAGAGCTGATTCAGGTCGCGTTGCAAGGTGAGGTGTGTTCCCTTAGTGCCGACATAAGAGACGGTAGCCACGGTATTCCGGAAAAGCTCGTGCTGAATATCGAGGTGCCACTGTTGCATATACGGCCAGATCGCCTTGGTCGGAATAGCGGTGACCCCCAACGGATTGAGTTGGCCGGCGCTGCCGCCAATATTGTTGTAACCGTTGATGTTGTATTGAGTAGGAGTTAGCACCAGTGGCGGAGAATTCTCAAGAGACTCGGAGTTCCCCTCGTTGCCGTTGGTGTGTTCGTAGAAGACACCGTAAGCCGCTCGAATGGAGGTTTTGCCGTTGCCAAATGGATCGTAGGCAAATCCGATGCGCGGGGCCGGATTGAAGAGATGCCCGGTCTGACATCCCGGAGGAGCGCCGGCGACGCCGCACTGAACGATGCCATTGGTCGGCGATCCGGTTCCGGGAATCAGGAAGCCATCGCCATCGATCTGAGGAGCGTTCGCGGGATCCCAGGCGGCGGGTTCGAAGTTATAAGCCTGGTGTTCCTTTTCGCGATACGTACCGAACAGACTGACGCGGAGACCGAGGTTCAAAGTGAGTTTATTACTGACGTGCCAATCATCCTGCAGATATGGCTCGAGGATTTTGTAGCGGTTGTAATACTTCGGCTGGGCACTGGCTTGCGTAAAGCTCGCAATGTTGCCCATGAGCAGATCGGCGAACGCGTTCCCGGTGGAGAAGGGGGCGGTGCTATCAAAGCTCAGAAGGCCGTTGTTCTGGCCGCTCGAGAGTTCGTTTTTCTGTGCGGCGACAAAGTACGCACCAAACTGGACGTTGTGCTTGCCCATGTTTTTGGTGACGTTGTCGCGAAGGGTGTAGGTCGGGTTCGAGTTGTACTTACCCTGCGGGATGAAGCTGGGGTCCTCGGAGAATCCGCTCTGGTACTCGCCATTGGTAGCTAAGGTGACGCCCGGAAGTTTGCCGCCATTGTCAGGAAATAGCTGGCCAGCCGTGAAGGAAGAAGGCCGCGCCCAAGGTCCTGTATTCGACAAGCTGATCTTGTCGGTCGTGTAGCTGGCGACAAATTCATTCAGTAAGGTGGGCGAGAAGGTCGAAACGAGTTTCGCGACCATGCTTTCGCCGGGGCCAGAGAAGAGAGTCTGAATAGTGGGGAAGCTGGAAGTGACTGCGCCCCAGGGGAGCACGGTAGGGGTGACGGTACTCCATGAGTCATGAATGTAGCGGAACGTTGCGCGATGTTTCTGCGTGATGTTCCAGTCGCCGCGTGCCAGTTCTTCGCGCCAGTTAGTCGGCTGTGAGGGCGCTGCGTTGAAGAAGGAGGATGTCCCGGACCCGGCATTCGCCGCCGGAATCATTCCCAGGAGTGCAGCAGAATTCGGATCAATAGGAACGGTGTTGTTGGGGAACGGCTGCCCGGTTGACGGATCGATTGGGCAATCGGTTACGCCATTCGGATCGTTGCAAACATCAGTGAAATTGCCAGCACGGTCTTCGTTCGATGGTACCGACTGGTTGAAAACCTGTCCGGGGACGCGATCACGGCGCCATTCCTGCGACCAGAAGAAGTAGAGCTTGTCTTTGATGATCGGGCCGCCGAAGTTGTAACCGAAATCGTTCTTCTTGTATCCGGGCGTCGGCTGGCTGGAGTCGAGGAAGTAATTGCGCGCATTGAAGGCGTTATTGCGCAGATACTCGTATACCAGTCCATGGAACTGGTTCGTGCCTGACTTGGTTTCCACTTCGATGGTGCCAGAAGCATTGCGGCCGTACTGGGCGCCGTAATTACCGGTGAGCACTCGTACTTCAGCGATGGCATCAAGGCTCGGATAGACGTTCAGCGTGCTGTTGCTGCCGTTATCCATGTTGTCGCCGCCATCCAGTTCCCAGTTGTTGTACTCGGTGCGGCCTCCATTGATGCTGTATTCGACGTTGCCGTTCACGCCAACCTGGCCTTCGTCCTGGCCGGTCTGGTTATTCACGCCGGGCACAAGATTGACGAGTTGAGTGAAGTTGCGGCCATTGAGCTGGAGTTTACTTAATTCCTTGCTGTCGACAGTTCCGGCGAGTTCGGAAGATTGCGTATCGACCTGGGCGAGTCCCTCACCCTGTACGGTGACCTCGTTGCTTACCGCGCCCACTTCCAGGGCAACGTCCACGCGTGCTTTTTGAGCGACTCGCAGGGTAATGTCCCTGGCCTCATATTTCTTGAAGCCCGGAGCGCTGACTTTAATTGAGTACAGGCCGGCAGGGAGACCGCCCGCAAGATACTCGCCGTCAGAGTTGCTAGTGAGCTGCCGCGTAACTCCGTTTTCATTGTTAGTGACGACGACAGTCGCATTAGGCACCGAAGCGCCAGTTGAATCCTTTACCGTGCCAGTCAGGGACGCGTTGTCTTGCGCCGCCAAGGAAAGGGAAACGAATAGAAGAGCCAAGCCGAAGAGCAGAGAACGTCGTTTCATAGCCGCCTCACCATCATTGGGGATAGACTGACCGCACCCGCACGAAAAACCGGTATTGGACCGTTCCCCACTATTAAAACGTCCCAATATTGAAACGTATTAATAGGTCGGATAGCTCTGGATTGTCAATGGAAAAATGCACAGCGGGGCGGAAAGAGTACCTATTCGAGACGACGGGTTGATTGGCGAACTACCAATTCTGGCATAAGTTTACGGTGCAGCGTAGTAATTTCTCGCTTTTCCAGTCCCGCCTTGATAGCGGCGGAAGCGATTTCCACAGCAACCGATCCCATGGTTTCCATAGGTTGGCGAATCGTCGTCAACGGAGGGCTCGCGAAGGCCGCCGGAGCGACGTCGTCGAAGCCAATGACGGAGCACTGCTCGGGCACCTTGATGCCAGCCTTGATGAGCGCGCGGCTGGCGCCAAGGGCGGTAATGTCGTCGTACGCCAGAATCGCAGTAAAACGCCGTTTGTGCTTGATGAGCTCTTCGGTGAGCTTTTGCGCAGCTTCGAAGCCGTGATTGGTGTCAATCACCGAAGGCATTTCGAGGATAAGCTTGGGATCCAATTTTAATTGGGCGGAACGGGCGAAAGTGCGGATTGCGTTCCAGCGCAGCTCGCTGTCACCAATCGCCTTGGGGCCGCGAATGAATGCGATTTCGCGGTGGCCGAGCTCGTAAAGATGCTCGATGGCCATACGTGCGCCGGCCTGGTTGTCGACCAGGACCGAACTGACGGTGTCTGGCTGCAATTCGCGGGCGACGATGACAGTGGGAATCCGATGCTTTTCGATGTCAGAGAGCAGGGTGATATCGACGAGCATCCAGTTAGCGATGACGATAAGAGCTTCTACGCGGCGCTCCAGCATCATTTCGAGATAGCGTTCGAAACGGCCGTGATCGTTCTGCGCGTCCGCAAAAATCGAAAGATAAGATGCTTTGTAAAGGCTGCTTTCGATGCCGCGCAAAATAGGGGTGCAGAATGGGTCGGTGACATCGATTACCATTACGCCCACGCTATGACTGCGGCTACCGCGAAGCGAGCGCGCGAACTGATTAGGGCTGTAGCCGAGCCGGTGCGCTACTTCCTTGATATGCTCCTTGGTTTGCGCCGACATGTAACGTGCCAACGGAGCATCGTTGAGCACGATGGAAACGGTGCCGATGGAGAATCCGCTTTCGCGCGCGATGTCGCGAATGGTTATCATTCCCGGTGTACGCTGCCTGGGCAATATATCTCCGTTTTACGTTCAGATGAGAGTGCCTAACCAGAATCGGGTTCGTCAAGCGATACCAGCAGAATGGGCAGCACAAAGCCGTGAATTCGCTCGGCCATCGAAGATCTTGAGCCGCCGCCTATGCCTGGAAATAGCTCTGATCGCGCTTCTCATCATATGCCCTCGGGTTGCGGGGCAGTCGGAGAGAAATGGATCGGCCACCACAAATTGTTCGCAACGCGAACTGGCCAAGCGCTTCCTAGCGGCTAGCGAGGCACTCCAGTCGGGCAGTCTCGACGTCGCGGAACGAGGATTCCAGTCGGTGCTTCGCTGTGGTGCGAATGCCGGTGCCTATGCGAACCTGGGCGTCGTTTACATGCGACGGGGGGATTGGGCAGCCGCTACCCGCGCGCTGAAACAGGCGGCGCGACTGGCTCCTTCGATGACCGGAGTCCGCCTGAATCTGGCGTTAGTCGCCTTCCGACAGGGGAAGTACGAAGACGCCGTTCCGTATCTGAAAGCGATAGTGAGGGAACAGCCCACGTCAGTTCAGCCCGCCTACCTGCTAGGACTCTCGTACTTCTTTACTCAACAGTATGCACAGGCGACGGGAACGCTGCAGGGGTTATGGCCCAAATTGAACAACGACCTTGCCTACCTTTATGTGGCGGGTCTAGCTGCTGACAAGGCCGGTGAGACACAGAGTTCCGAGGCAGCCTGGGGCCGCTTGTCGGAGATTGGCGCCAACACAGCGCAGTTTTACCTGTTGATGGGGAAGGCGGATTACAACCGCGGCGACCCGGATAAAGCGATTCCTGAGTTCCAGGCAGCTGCGAAGATCGATCCCGCTTTGCCGTTTCTTCACTACAACTGGGGGAGAGCCTATGTCTCGATTAATCAATATGAAGAAGCGAAAGCGGAGTTTCTGAAAGACATCGCGGTGGAACCAGAAATCCCTTATAACTATGAGGAACTGGGCCGGGTATACGACAAACTCGGGGAAGACGTACCAGCAGAACAGAATTTTCAGAAGGCTCTCAAGCTCGATTCGCAACTACCGGGATCTTACTTTGAGTTGGCGAAAATTTATGAGCGGCGCGGCCAATTGGATCAGGCCTTGAAAGCCGTAGATGCAGCCCTTGCTCTTGATTCCGAGAGCAACAATCTTCATTATCTGCGCGCGCGCCTTCTGCAAAGAACAGGGAAAAAGGCTGAAGCAAAGGTTGAGTTTTTCGAAGCCAAGCGCCTTTTGGACAAGCATCGCGGGGAGGACACAATGGAACGGCAGTTGGCAAATCCCGAATTGAATTTCCAGTCGAAATAAAGTTGGTACCAATGGTTCGTCGCAGGTTGCGATGGCCGCCACCATCTTGTTTAATCGGTGGTGTCCTTCTAGAAGTTCTGACGTCTCTTAGTAGCAGCAATCCAGGGAACAAATGGCGAAAACGCAGACCATCTTATTCTTTACGTTGCTTACATGCCTGTTGTGCGCGTCGTGCAGCCGTCCAGCGCAGGGGAATGCTCCCGCAGCCGGACCGCAAGCGATGCCGGTGAAGGTGCAAACCGCGGAACTGCAACAGGTCGGGGAATTCACCGAATACCTTGCCACGCTGAAATCGCGAAATGCTGCGATTCTGCAACCTCAGGTCGAGGGCGAGATCACGCGCATTTTTGTGAAGTCCGGCGATCAAGTGCAGGCTGGGACGCCGATTCTGGAAATCGATCCGTTGAAGCAACAGGCAACGGTTCACTCCATGGAGGCGAACCATCAGTCGCAAATCGCTCAGCTGGAATACAACCGGACCGAGCTAGAGCGGCGTAAGCGGCTGTATGCTGCCGGCGTCATCAGCAAGCAGGATCTCGACCAGGCGCAGACTGCGTACGACGCATCCGTCGCCACGGTGAACTCACTGGAAGCGAATGTCCGCGAACAGCAGGTCCAACTGCATTACTACACGGTGACATCGCCTGGAGCCGGCACCATCGGCGATGTGCCTGTCCGCGTGGGAGATCGCGTAACCGTCAGCACGGTTCTAACGACGCTGGACGAAAAGGGCGAATTGGAAGCTTACATTTCGATTCCGGCAGAAAAGGCCGGACAGGTCAAGGTGGGAACGCCCATTGACTTGCTGTCGGACAACGGAACGGATACGACGCGTACCAAGATCAGTTTCGTTTCGCCGCGGGTCGATTCCGCGAATCAGCTTTTGTTAGTGAAAGGGTGGGTCCCAAATAGCGATCACCGTTTCCGCAACGATCAGGTCGTGCATGCGCGCGTGATCTACCGGGAGTCGGAACGCCCTGTGGTCCCAGTGGTGGCGGTGTCACGCCTGGGCGGACAGATTTTCGCGTTCGTCGCCGAGGGACAAGGCAACCAGGCTGTTGCGAAGCAGCGGCCGATCAAGGTGGGAGATGTGGTGGGCAACAATTACGTGGTTCTTGAGGGCATCAAGCCCGGGGACCGCATTATCACGACGGGCGTGCAGATCCTCGTTGACGGCATGCCAGTCGTGCCGCAGTCATAGGCCGGAGAGAACTCCTCGATGTTCGTTAATTTCTTCATACGAAGACCGGTATTTGCGACCGTTTGCTCGCTGCTGATCATCCTAGCGGGCGCGGTGGCCATTCCTACGCTGCCGATCGCGCAGTTTCCTGTCCTAGCTCCGCCGCAGGTCACGGTGGGTGCTTACTACACGGGAGCGAATTCCACTGCGGTAGAGAGTGGAGTTACCACACTGCTGGAACAGGCGATTAATGGCGCGGAGGGGATGCGCTACATTACTTCAACGAGCGGTAACGACGGATCGAGCGGGATCACCGCTACGTTCGATCTGAACCGCAGCCTGGACATTGCTGCCGTGGATGTCCAGAACCGGGCGTCGACAGTTTTGGGCCGTCTGCCCGCAGAAGTCCAACAGACAGGAGTGGTGGTAAACAAGGTTTCGTCAGCATTCGTAGGTGCGGCGGCATTTTATGCCGACAACAACCAGTACGACAGTCTGTTTATCAGCAACTACCTCGACGTGTATGTGAAAGATGCCCTGAAGCGAGTGCGGGGCGTGGGCGACGTCATGATCTTTGGCGAGCGCAAGTACGCCATGCGCTTGTGGCTCGATCCAATCAGGCTGGCCACGCGAAACTTGACGGCGCAAGACGTTGTGGATGCATTGCGCGAACAGAATGTGCAGGTAGCCGCCGGGCAGGTTGGCCAATCGCCGATCGCTAAAGGACAGATGTTCCAGATCAGCGTGCGCGCTGTGGGACGTTTGTCGCAGCCGAGCGAGTTTGAAGCGATCATTCTGAAACGCGCGAGTGACGGGTCACTGGTGCAGTTGCGCGATGTGGGAAGGGCGGAACTAGGCGCCGAGGATTATTCATCGAATCTGGATTTCAACGGACATGAAGTCATCGGCGTCGGGATCCTGCAACTGCCAAATGCGAACGCGCTTGACGTCGATGCGGGCATTCGTCGCGAGCTGGAACGTCTCTCACATACTTTTCCGTCTGGACTGAAGTACGTCATTGCCTTTGACACTACGACTGCTGTAGGTGAATCGATTCAGGAAGTGCTTAAGACACTGGTCGAAGCCATCGGCATCGTGGTCATAGTTATCTTCCTGTTCTTGCAGAGCTGGCGCAGTACGCTGATCCCCGCAATCACGATCCCGGTTTCGCTGATCGGAACATTTGGCTTCATCAAATTGTTTGGTTTTTCGATCAACACACTGACGTTGTTCGGAATTACCCTCGCGACTGGGCTTGTGGTGGATGACGCCATCGTGGTGATCGAAAACGTAGAACGCCACATGGAAGAGGGAATTCGTAACGCACGGCGCGCTTCGGAAGTGGCGATGAGCGAAGTCACCAGCGCAGTGATTGCGACCTCGCTGGTGCTGATTGCTGTCTTCGTGCCGGTATCGCTGTTTCCGGGAACGACAGGGCGGCTCTACCAGCAGTTTGCGCTGACGATAGCGTTTTCGATTGCGCTCTCGGCGTTCAACGCATTGACGCTAACGCCGGCTCTATCAGCGTTGCTATTGAAGCCCTCGCATGGAACGCGAAACCCGCTATTTGCGGGAATTAATCGGCTGATTGTAAGTGGCACAAAGGGCTATACCCGGGTGCTCCGCAGCATGGAGCGCTGGCGGTACGCAGTCGTTGTCGTGTTCCTTTTAGGACTTGCATCTACATATTTCGTTTATCGTGCCGTGCCCACCAGCTTCGTTCCGGATGAAGACCAGGGCTATTTCATCGTCGCGGTGCAATCACCGCAAGGGGCGTCGCTCGAGTACACGACCAAAGTTGCCGACAGAGCCAGTGAGATCCTGCGCCAGAATTCGGATGTCTTGGGTGTATTCTCGGTGCCCGGATTTAGCCAGACCGGAGCTGCTCCGAACCGCGCAATCATCTTCATTAACCTGAAGCCGTTCAGCGAACGCAAGGGAGAAAAACACTCAGCACAAGCTGTTATCGAATCAGTGCGTGGACCGCTGATGAGCATTGGCGAGGCTTTCGTGGTGCCATTTCTGCCACCTCCGATACAAGGACTAGGTAACTATGGAGGATTTGCCTTCGAGTTGCAGCAGCTGAACAACACACGCTCGATCGAAGATCTTGAGAATGTGATGCACCAGTTTATGGGCGCAGCCTCGAAGCGTCCGGAGTTGGTGGGTCTGTTCAGTGACTTCAGCGCGCGCGACCCGCAGTTCCTGGTAACGATCGATCGCGAAAAGGCTAAAAGCCTGGCGGTACCGTTCTCGCAGATCACTTCGGCTTTGCAGATCTACATGGGATCGCAATACGTCAACGACTTCGACTTCAATAATCGTTCGTATCGCGTTTACGTGCAGGCAGACCAGCAGTTTCGTGCTCAGCCACGCGACTTGAGGCAGTTCTACGTACGTTCGGACTCGGGTGCGATGGTCACTCTCGACAATCTGGTGAGCATTAAAGAGACGACCAACGCGACCATCATCAGTCATTACAATCTGTTCCGCTCCGCGGAGATCAATGGCAGTGCGGCCCCGGGATATAGCTCGGGACAGGCGTTAAAGGCGATGGAAGAGGTTGCGCAAAAAGCTCTGCCGACTGGGTACTCGTTTGAGTGGACGGGATTGGCGCTGGAGGAGATTCAGTCGGGTTCGCAGACGCTGATTCTTTTCGGCCTGGGATTGCTAGTCGTGTATCTGACGCTTTCCGCGCAGTACGAGAGCTTCGTGCTTCCGTTCATCATTTTGCTCGCTGTGCCAATGGCAATCCTGGGAGCTCTGGGCGCTCAGGCAATGCGCGGACTTCAGGACGATGTGTATTGTCAGATTGGTCTGGTGATGCTGATCGGATTGGCCAGCAAGAACGCAATTCTGATCGTGGAATTCGCGGAGCAACTGCAGACTCGAGGCATGGGCCTGTTTGAATCTGCGGTGGAAGCGGCTCGGCTGCGCCTGCGGCCAATTCTGATGACGTCGATCGCATTTATTCTCGGCGTGCTGCCTCTGGTGTTCGCAAGCGGTGCCGGATCGGCGGGCCGTCACTCGGTGGGAACCACGGTGTTTGGCGGCATGATCGTCAGCACGCTGCTGAACCTATTTATCATCCCCATCCTGTACGTCATCGTTCGTGGATGGATGCCGGCGAAGACGGAAGCGTTGGAGTCCATACCTGAGCCGGAAATGGTTCACGGCGACGACTAGAGCGTCAGGTCGTTCCGCTCGCACAATGGGGTAGCTGGTAGCTGCGAGTTGTTGCAAAGGTCACACCCGTTCCAGGACTTGCTATTCCCCTCTAGTCTTGAGCGGCTGCCGCAGCTTTTGTCTTGTCGTTTCCTACGCCGACGTCCTGCGTTAAATAGAGCGTTCGGGAAGGGAACGCGAAGCCAGTCCCAGTGTCGTTGACAAGGTCCATAATCTTTAGAAGCAGGCCTTCGCGAATTTCCATAAATTCGTTCCAGTCTCTTGTCAGGATCAGGCAGAAGATTTCCAGATCGAGGCTGCTTTCTCCGAAGCCGATGAACCGTACTCGCTTGACGGCGGGATCGACTTTGGGGTGCTGGGTCAGCAGCCGAGAAATGCTCTCCAGGACCGAACGCAGCTGATCGGGCGTGGTTTCATAGCGCAACCCTATCTTCGTCTGAAACAAATTCTTGTCGCGACGACTTAGATTCTCGACATTCATGTTCGCGAGTACGCCATTTGGAACGGACAGCTCGACGCGGTCAGGCGTGCGTATGCGGGTGGAGCGCAAGCTGATGTCCTCGACGGTCCCAACCTTGTCGCCGAGCCGGCAGGTTTCGCCGACGCGAATCACTTCGTCGCTGAGTACCATGATCCCGCCGAACAAGTTTTCGAGGGACTTCTGAGCGGCGAAGGCGATTGCGAGAGAGGTGATTCCCAATCCAGCGACCGCAGTCGTCATATCGAAGCCCAGGATTTTGAAGGTGGTCAGGCCGATGACGATTGCCACCAGCACCTTGAACATGCGCTGTCCCAGCAGGATGAGCGATCCCTGTCGCAGACCCATGCCGAGCATCGCTTTCAGGCGTTCGCGTTCGGCCCAGCGGTTGATCCAACGAAATACTAACCACCCGATCGCAAGGACAAGAACGACTCCAGCTGCCTGGTGATAGTAAACGCGGTAGAGCAGCGGCAAGCCAAGGAAGGCGATCCCGACCTGGTGCAGAAAGTCGGTAAGAATGAGGGTTGCGGGAGGCGCCAAAGAGCTTTCTGCAGAGCTGGGCTCTGGGTGCTTACGCCATGTTCCCCAGGAATGCTTTCCAATTCTTGCGAAACGAATCAGCAGCCAGGAAACGCCATAAGCGATTGGGATGAGCAGCAGGAAGGCCAACCATATCCAAAGCGGCGCGGACAACACGCGATGAGATACGAGGAAAGTTGGCAGCCCCGGCTCGACGCTTCTGATCTTCAACTGTTCGGCGAGATCGGGCACATCTTCGAGCGTGGCGGAAGAGAACAGCCAGACATCTCCAACCGTAGGGTCAACCGCTCGAGCAAGGACAACGTCGTACTCGCTGCTATCCACCTGGAAGACGCCGATGCGCTCGCGGTCTGCCGGAACTCCCACCTGAACCGAGCCCTCGCGCTTTTCGCTGATCATGTTCACTTTGCCGGTGAAGGCACGATCCAGCAGCATGTGGAGCTCACGCGCAAGGTTCTCACCCCGCGAGGCGCGCTGGTTCTTCGTCAATTGAAGGTAGTCAGCCGCTTGTTTGTAATTTCCAGACTGCGCCGCCTGGAGAAATCCAACGACAGTTCCTCGAGGCGTGCTCCGGCCGAGTGGATCTACGACCTGGTTTTGGTTGCCATTCGCAGAGGAAGAAGGCGAAAGGATCTTGTCGACCGCTTGTGGGATTGACTGCCCGAGAGCCAAAGGTGCAAAGGTGAATGCCAGTAAAAGAGTGAGTATCCGCCGCCGAAAAATTTTCATATTGGTGTGACGCCCCAATTGCCTGCCTGAAATCTTGAACTACAGGGCGGGCGTTGGCAAATGGCTGCCGATTGTCGGCAATAACTTTGCGGTGCGATACACTGCCGTGCGAAGCATTTGAGGAGGGGTGACATGAAATCAGGTCGCAAAGCGGGGATTGTCTTGTCCTGCGCAGTGCTAACGGTGTTGATCGCGATTGGCCTACATGCGAAGAACGCACAGAATTCGCAACGAACCGCCGGATGGATAGACATCTCCGTTCCTGTCGATCCGGATGCGACTCCTGTCTATCCCGGCAACGCACCGCCCAAATTCACATTCCTGCAGTCATTCGATAAAGGCGACAAATTGACGCTTTCCATGGTGGAGATGGGAAATCACACCGGCACCCATATCGATGCGCCTTTGCACTTTATCAAAGGAGGAGCGACCATCGACGAGATTCCGGTCTCGAAGCTGGTAGGGCCGGCACTGGTGATCGAAGTTTCGCCGTCCGCGAAGATTGTAGATGCGGCCGAACTGAATCGGCACGAGTGGCGCGGAGCGAAGATGATTCTATTCAAGACGCGCAGCTCTTACGACAATTTCTGGGCTGACAAGGAGTTTCACAAGGATTTCGTCGGCATAGCGCCTGATGCAGCGCAGTTGCTCGCCGATACTGGGGTCGATCTGGTCGGCATCGACTATCTTTCGGCAGAGCAGTTTGGCGCGCCCGCGCCGCTGACGCATCGTGCGTTGCTCGGGAAGGGCGTGGTGATCGTGGAAGGCCTCGACCTTCGCCAGGTGAGTGGCGGCAAGTATGAACTTACCGTCTTACCGGTGCGACTCAAAGGGCTTGAGGCAGCTCCGGCACGTGCCTTACTGAAGCGAGAACCCTAAAGTGAACCTCGAATTTCTTAATATTTGTAATTTTGTGTGATCTTTGTTCGCGAATCCTCGCGATTAGTGTTAGCATTTTCCCGCTTCGTTAACGTTAACGGCACGGTCTCAGCCAAGGATGACAGTGCATTCGCAAATGTTTCTGGGAATTGACGTAGGAACCGGCGGAACCCGGGCCGTCATCATCGACGTGTCCGGCAAAGTGATTGGCGCGGCGACCGGCGAGCACGTCGCGTTCGCATCTCCGCAGACTGGTTGGGCGGAACAGGACCCGGCTGACTGGTGGAAGGCATGCCAGTCCGCCGTGCAGAACGCGATTCGCGCAGCGAAAATTTCCAGCGAACAGATCGCCAGTGTTGGGCTGACTGGACAGATGCACGGCGCGGTTCTGCTGGACAGCGAAGGCGCCGTCATTCGCCCCTCCATCATCTGGTGCGATCAACGTACTGACGATCAGTGCCGCGAACTGACCAACAAAATCGGCGCCGTCAGACTGATTGAACTCACGTCCAATCCGGCTCTGACAAATTTCACCCTTCCCAAACTTTTGTGGGTTCGCGAGCATGAACCGGAGAACTGGAAGCGCATCAAGAGTGTGCTGCTTCCCAAGGACTACATCCGCTTTCGTCTGACTGGCGAACGCGCCATTGACGTGGCCGAGGCCTCTGGGACGCTGATGCTGGACGTCGCGCATCGGCGATGGTCAGAAGAAGTGCTCGCAGATGCGGGAATCGATGCTGCATGGCTGCCCACGCTTTACGAATCCATAGAAGTGAGCGGACGTATTTCCGATCAGGGTGCGAAAGCGACTGGGCTGAATGTCGGCACACCCGTGGTCGGCGGCGCCGGAGATCAAGCTGCGGGTGCTGTGGGCATGGGCATCGTTCGCCCGGGAGCAGTGAGCGCGACCATCGGAACCTCAGGCGTCGTGTTCGCGGCAACGGATCGTCCCGCCCTCGATCCCAAGGGACGCATTCACACCTTCTGCCATGCGATCCCCGGACGCTGGCACGTGATGGGCGTGACCCAGGCGGCCGGTCTTTCGCTGCGTTGGTTCCGCGATAACTTCGGAACGGTTACGACGGACAATCGCGATCCGTACGAGCGGCTAGCCGATGAGGCAGCGAAGATTCCGGCGGGATCAGACGGCGTGTTGTGGGCGCCCTATCTGATGGGCGAACGGACGCCGCATCTGGACCCGTATGCGCGCGGAGCGCTGATCGGTCTCGCGGCCAATCACGGTCGTGGGCACATTATCCGCGCAATCATGGAAGGCGTGGCATTCAGCCTGCGCGATACCTTCAGCATTTTCGAAGAGATGAAGGTGCCGGTACGAAACATCCGCTTGGGCGGTGGCGGGGCGCGTTCGTCGTTGTGGAGACAGATTCAGGCCGATGTTTATGCGCACGCGGTCGAACTCGTGGAAGCCGACGAAGGCGCGGCGTATGGCGCAGCTTTACTGGCTGGAGTTGGAGTCAGCGCATGGCCGTCGGTTGACGAAGCATGCGACACGGCGATTCGCGTGGCTAAACGCGTCGATCCAAACGCGCACGATCAAGCGGTGATGCAACGGGAGTACCAGGCGTATCGAAGGCTGTATCCGGCGTTACGTTCAGTGTTGCGGAATGAGAACACGGCGGCGATCGGTTAGATCATTTCAAGGAGCAATCATGTCAGATGCGTTTCAACCTCGTCCGGAACATAAGTTCACATTTGGTCTATGGACTGTAGGGAATCGCGGACGCGACCCGTTCGGCGATGCCGTGCGTCCTCCGAAATCGCCAGTTGACCTTGTCGCGCTGCTCGCTGAGGTAGGCGCGTGGGGCGTGAACTTCCACGATAACGATCTGGTGCCGATCGATGCCACCGCGTCCGAGCGCGACAAGATCGTGCGCGATTTCCGTGCCGCTCTTGAGAAGAACGGCATCGTGGTGCCCATGGCGACGGTGAACCTTTTCTATGATCCGGTATTCCGCGACGGCGCACTGACTTCGAACGATCCGCGCGTGCGGGCCTATGCGCTGCAGAAGACGATGCGCGCCATGGACCTGGGCGCCGAGTTCGGCGCGAAGATCTTCGTGATGTGGGGCGGCCGCGAGGGCACCGAAACCGACGGATGCCGCCGGCCGGATGACGCCATCAAACGGCTGCGTGAAGCAGTCGATAATCTTTGCGAATACTCGATCTCGCAGAAGTACGGTTACAAGTTGGCGATGGAGGCCAAGCCGAACGAGCCGCGTGGCGCCATCTATTTCCCGACGACGGGCGCGTACCTTGGATTCATCCCCACCCTCGCTCATCCGGAAATGGTTGGAGTCAACCCCGAAGTGGCGCACGAGCAGATGCCCGGCCTTAATGTTGTTCACTCAGTCGCACAGGCATGGGAAGCAGGGAAGTTGTTCCACATCGACCTGAACGATCAGGAGACGGGCAAATACGATCAGGACTTCCGCTTCGGTTCGGTGAATCCCAAGGCGGCGTTCTTCCTGGTGAAGTTCTTGGAAGAAGTTCACTACGACGGTTCGCGACACTTCGACGCGCATGCGTATCGCACCGAGGACTATGAAGGCGTGAAAGACTTCGCGCGTGGCTGCATGCGGACATACCTGATCCTGAAAGAAAAAGCCTGCAAGTGGAACCATGATCCGGAGATTAAGGCAACGCTTGCGGAGATCGCATCGACGAACGGCGACTTGGCGCTGCCGGAGAAATTATCGGCTGCAAAGTTGGCGGAGATTCAATTTGACCGCGTACACCTGGCGCAGAAGAAACTGCCGTATGAGAGATTGGATCAGTTGACGATGGACGTATTGTTCGGCGTGCGGTAGAGACCGTTTGCCGACAAATGAAGGCGAGGCCAACCAGCCTCGCCTTTCGCTTTTTACTTCAGGCCTTCCACCAGATACAAATCCGCCAGCATGCGGTGATAGCCGAATACGCACGTCTTCGCGTCGGGCGTGAGCAGGATAGGACCGATGTTTTCGACGCCTGCCGGATCCGAAGGCATGAGCTGGCGCCAGAGCGTGCGACTTCCGGTCTGCAGGTCGAGTCGATTGACGAGAGTAGGCAGCTCGCCGGGTTGGTAGATATAGAGAGATCGGCTGTCGGTGCTGAAGGTGATGGGTTGCTCTCCGGCATTCATGCCAGGGATTACGCGAGGCTCACCACCGCCGACGGGATATAGATAGCCTTTCTGGTCGGGACCAATCCCGGCGACCCACTGCGAATCCGGCGAGATGATAAAGGAGATTCCGTTCACGCCCTCTTGCGAGATCGCATGGGATTTGCCCGAGCTGATGTCGAGAACGTAGAGTCTTACGCCCTTGCCAGGTTCGTTGCCGGCGAAAAGAATGCGTTTTCCATCGGGAAAGAAATGCGCCCAGCTATGGTTGACGTTGTCATTCGTCAAATCTCGGGCTTCACCGGCTCCCGTCGGCAGTAGTTTCAGTTGGGATGGCGTGCTTTGTGTTTGCGCGATGGCCCATTTGCCGTCGGGCGAGAGAGCAACGGCTCCGCCTTCACCTAGCAGGATCGCCGCAGTACCTTCGGTCTTTCTGAGATAGACGGCATACGAGAGTCCTACAGACTTGGAGTAATCGAGGGCCCCGCCACCGCCTTCTTCGTCGAAGAGCAACGTCTTACCATCATCGGAAAGGCCAGCAGGGTAGGAGTAGTCGAGCCATGACAGGTCGCGCTCTTTTTCGTCGCCGGAGATCACGCCGCGGAGCTCGCGTCGCCAACTGGCGCGCATCAGCAGAACACGTCCATCTTTCGCGATGTCCAGGAGCATGAGCGCGCCGGGCAGACGGAGCACCATGCGCTGCTTGCCTGCGAGGGTAATGGCGTAAAGTGTCCGATCGGTGCCGCTTTTGCTCGCGGTGAACCAGATCTCTTTGCCATCAGGAGACCAGGCGAGGCCTTGCGCGGTGTACCACTCGCCGGTCAAGACCTTCTTGTTCCCCTTCAAATCGACGATGGCGAGCGTGCCGGCGTCGTCGCCTTGATTTGGATGATCGAGGAATGCGATCAATTTGCCGTCAGGTGATAGGCGAGGATGTCCAATCCAGCCACCGGTTTCGTACAGCGGATTGCCAATGGGAAATTCCAGGCGATTACGGCCGCCGAAATCGCGAACCACGGCGAGATTGTTTCCGTCCGGCGCCCAGTCGGCCCACTGCACTTGCTCCAGAATTTCGCGCGGAGCGCCTCCGGCGAGTGGAGCGCGCGCCAGAGTGCCCATGGTCACCCATGTCCCGATGGACTTGCTATTCAGAAGCACGGCCATCTCGGCGTTCGACGAAATCGACATCAGTTGCGTATGCGCTAATCCCATCGATCGCGATTCAGGTGCTTCCGGACGCGCAGTGAAGACGTCCATCGGATTACCTTGCCATGCCGCGCTGTAGAGGATGGTTTGTCCATCAGGCGCGAAGCGCGCGGAACGAACGCTACCTCGGCGAAAGGTCAGCTGCCGATAAAACGGTGGATCAGGCGGAGTGCCAACAAACAGGAACTTTCCTGCCAAAAGGCCCGCACCCAACGCCACGAGGAGACCGCCGGCTATCAACAGCCTTCCGAGTATGGATTTCGACTTCGGCGGCGCGGGCGAAACAGAGACGGCCGGCGGAGATGGCTCCTGAGCTTCTGCAATAACCGAGGATCGAGACGAATCGATCGAGCGCTTCAGCCGTTTCAGATCTGCGCGCATTTCGGCGGCGGACTGGTAGCGCATGTCGGTATCTTTCTCGAGAGCCTTCGTGATGATCTCTTCGAGCTTCGCCGGCATTTCAGGATTCAGCCGAACTGGAGCCGTCGGCACGCGGTTCAGGATGGAATCACTAATGAGGGCTGAAGTCTCTCCGCGAAACGGCAGCTTGCCGGTAGCCATCTCGTAGAGCACCACGCCGAAAGAGAAGAGATCGGTGCGCCCGTCCAACTCCTTGCCGCGCAACTGCTCGGGTGACATGTACGCCACGGTTCCCACAGCAGTGCCCGGGCTGGTCAGGTCGAGATTTGTAACACCGGCGATGGTCTGCGACTCGCCACTCCCAGGGCGATTCTTCTGCGTGATCTTGGCAAGTCCGAAGTCGAGTATCTTCGCGTGACCGCGATCGGTAACAAAAATGTTTGCGGGCTTGATGTCACGATGGACGATGCCCTTCGAGTGAGCGGCTTCGAGGGCGTCTGCGACTTCGATACCGATGGTGAGAATCTGTTCCAGATCGACCGGAGCGCCATGCATCAGGTGCTTCAGCGTCTGACCGTTGAGGCACTCCATCACGATGAACAGGTGCCCATCGTGCTCACCGATTTCGTGAACCGTGCAGATATCGGGATGATTCAGCGCAGAAGCCGCGCGGGCCTCTCGGCGAAAACGCTCCAGTGTAGCTGGATCCTTAGCCGTTTCGTCGGGAAGAAACTTGAGGGCAACGAACCGCCCGAGGTTGGTGTCCTCTGCTTTGTAGACGACGCCCATGCCACCGCCGCCCAGCAATTCGACGACACGATAGTGGGAAATTGTTTGGCCGATCATCGAGACGTTGGTGGCGATATGACCCCGTTTTTTGTGCTAGAGCGGTTGAGCCATGGTAGGGATGATCTGACGTTCCGTCAATTAAGTCTGGGGATACTGTCGCGGAACAGGAGATTGGGGCAGGTTCGGCGAAAGCGGACGCGTCTTTGCCGGGCGCGCCCGTCGGGAAGTTAGTCGGCGCTCATGTAACCGGGCGCGCTCAGTTCGAAGCCTTCGTTTTGTACGGTCGGAGCACCACCCGCGACGGCCCGAATCGCAAATCGTGGCGACGTTCGCGTCAGTTCCAAGTACGGCACCAGCAATCCGGAAAGTTCAGACGCTTCGGCAAGGAATGCGTCATGCCCGTGTGAGCTGATCTGTTCCAGGTAAGTCGTATTGATTCCGAGCGAATGGATTTTTCCCGCAAGCTTCCGCACGTCAGAAGTGGGGAAGAGCCAATCCGAGGAGATCCCAACCAGAATCAGACGCGCCTTAATCCGCCGTAGCGCTTCCTCCGCGCTTGCGTAACCGTCCGCGAGATCGAAGTTGTCCATCATCTTCGAAATGAAGAGATAACTGTTAGCGTCGAAGCGCCCAACCAGTTCCTTCTGTTGATAATCGAGGTAGCCGGCGATGTCGTAGCGATCGTCGAGCTTGTAGGCTGGATTTTCTCCGTTGCGATTGGGACGCCGGTCATAACGCTTGTCGAAGAGGTGAGCAGATTTGTACGAGCACATCGCGATGGCGCGGGCGATGCCAAGTCCAGCGGCGGGCTGTTCGGCGGGTCCGTACTGGCCGTGCTTCCATGCTGGATCGCTTTCAATCGCCAGGCGCTGGATGTGGTTGAGCGCGAGTCCCATCGCAGAAAGCGGAGTGGCGCCGATTGCAATACATGTGTCGAGACGCTCGGGATATTCGATGGCCCAGCGCAGCGCCTGCATTCCGCCGATCGATCCGCCTACGACAGCGCGCAGTCGCTTGATACCCAGATGATCGAGCAGACGGGCTTGCGCTTTGACATTGTCGCCGATAGTGATGAGGGGGAAATCTGAGCCGAAGGGTTGGCCGGTGGCAGGATTGATGGAAGTAGGGCCGGTTGTGCCGTAACACGATCCTAGGATATTGACGCAGATGACGCAGTCGCGTTCGAGGTCGAAACAGCGATCGGGGCCGAACAGGTCTGTCCACCAGGCACCAACGTGCGCCGATCCCGACAGCGCATGACAGACCAGGATGACGTTATCGCGCTGCGGGTTCAGTGTTCCGTAAACCGCGTAGTGGAGTGTTACCGGCTGGAGCTGGCCACCAGCTTCCAGCCGGAACGGCTCGTCCTCGCCAAAGGTGAAGACGGCCTCATAAGTTGGAGCAATTACGTGACTCACTTGCGTGCCCCTGCGCCGACTGGCTCGTTGGCTGGCCGCGATTTGCCTGATGGAACGCTCTTTTCAAGCGCCTGTTCGAGGTCGGCGATGATGTCTTTCACGTCTTCGATGCCGACGGAAAGGCGAATGAGATCGGGAGTTACACCCGTCGACGCCTGTTCTTCCTCGCTGAGTTGCTGATGCGTTGTCGAAGCCGGATGAATGATCAGCGACTTGGCGTCACCAATGTTCGCGAGCAGGCTGAAGAGTTTCACCGAGTTGATGAACTTCTTGCCAGCCTCGTAGCCGCCGCGAATGCCGAACGTGATGAGCGCACCGGAGCCATTGGGCAGGTACTTCTCCGCGAGCTTGTAATACTTGCTGGAGAGAAGTCCGGGATAGTTCACCCATTCGACCGAGTCGTGATCTTCGAGGTAGCGAGCGACGGTGAGTGCGTTTTCCGAATGACGCTGCATGCGGAGGTGAAGCGTCTCCGCACCTTGCAGAAGCAGGAAAGCGTTGAACGGCGAAAGTGGAGCGCCAGTATCACGCAAGCCTTGCACGCGCGCTTTCAGAATGAAGGCCAATGGACCGAACGCTTCGGTGAATGAAAGTCCATGATACGAAGGATCGGGATTCACGAAGTCGGGGAAGCGGCCAGATGCCCAGTCGAACTTGCCTCCGTCGACGATAACGCCGCCGATGGAGGTTCCGTGGCCGCCGATGAACTTGGTGGCCGATTCAACCACGATATCGGCTCCCCATTCGATCGGCCTCACCAGAGCTGGCGACGGAGTGGTGTTGTCGATGATCAGAGGCAGCTTGTGTGAGTGGGCAATGTTTGCGAACCGTTCTACGTCGATAATGTCGAGCTTGGGATTGCCGACCGTCTCTGCGTAGATGGCTTTCGTGCGATCGTTAATCGCCTTGGCGAGACCGTCGTAGTCCTCGGGATCGACGAATCGAACTTTGATCCCCCACTTGGGCAGCGTGTAATGGAACAGGTTGTAGGTTCCGCCATATAAAGAGGTGGCCGAGACGATTTCGTCGCCGGCATTGGCTAATGTAGTGAGAGCCAGCGTTTCCGCGGCCTGGCCGGAGGCGAGCGCCAGTCCCGCAACTCCACCTTCGAGCGCAGCAATACGCTTCTCAAAAACGTCGGTGGTGGGATTCATGATGCGCGTATAGATGTTGCCGAATTCCTTCAGCGCGAAGAGACGGGCGGCGTGGTCGGCGTCGTTAAAGACATAGGACGTTGTCTGATAGATCGGCACGGCGCGAGCGTTCGTCGCAGGATCTTTTTCCTGGCCGCCATGCACGGCGAGGGTCCCAAAGGAATATTGCGGCTTATCGTCTGGCATCTCTTCTCCTAATTCGTTTCTTTCAAAATTGGCAAACTCAGGGGCGGCTCCACGTGGAAGTCCGCATCGGAAATTTCGGCGAGCGCTTCGCTCAACACGGACCGGCCACAAGCTTCCAGCGTGATCACGAAGGGCAGGCTCGTCTTAGGGAACCCGGGTTTCTGGAAAACAGCGTCGATATTGATGGAGTACTTCGAAAAAACCTTTGCGAGGTGCGCGATGATGCCGGGGCGATCGCGCACCACGAATCGCACATAGTGCGGTGTGGTCACCTCGGAAGTGACTTCGTGTTTCTTTACTTGCGACACTTGCGAAGCACCGCGTTGCGACGCAATCAGCAATACGTCAGAGACGACGGCAACAGCCGTCGGATGTCCGCCTGCGCCATGTCCGGAGAATGCGGTTTCGCCGCCATACTTGCCGGTGCTGATGACGACGTTCTCACTGCCGCGCACACGCGCCAGTGGGGAAGTGGTGGGAATCACGGCTGGCTGCACAAAGGCAATAACTCGCTGGCCTTCGATGGCTGCGCTCGAGACCTGGCGAATGGTAGAGCCGAGAAGGCTGGAGTAATGGAAGTCGACCGGTTGAATCGGAGTGATGGAGTTGACGGCAATCTCTTCTGGATGAACCTGGGTCTGGAGCGCTACCCGAGCGAGAATTGCCAGCTTGGCGCGCGCGTCGAAGCCCTCGAGATCGTCAGTAGGATCAGCCTCGGCATATCCGAACTGCTGTGCTTCGGCGAGCGCGCTTTCGAACGAGACGCCGCTCGACTCGATACGCGTCAGAATGTAGTTGCAGGTGCCGTTGAGAATGCCGGTGACTTTGAAAATCTGATCGCCTGAGAGACCCTTTTGTAAACCGAGCAGCACAGGGATACCGCCGGCAACGGAAGCCCCGAATTCCAACTGAAGGCCCTTGCGCTGCGCCAGTTCGAGAAGTTCGCTTCCCGCGTTGGCGATGAGTTGCTTGTTGGCGGTCACGACCGACTTGCCGGATTCAAGCGCGCGTCGAACCCACTGCTTTGCAGGCTCAATGCCTCCCATCAGTTCGATCACGACGTCGACGTCGGAGGCGAGGACGTCGTCAATGTTCTCGGTCCAGCGCACGTCTTTGGGAACCCATGAGACATGCTTCGATGCCACGTTGCGATTAAAGATGTGGGTAAGCTTCACCGACGACGGATTGCGATAAGAAAGAATCTCGACCACAGCCCGGCCCACGGTGCCAAATCCGAGCACCGCCACTCGACAGACTTGTGATTTCGCCGACGTGCGATCCAATTCTGGTTGTGCTTGCGTACTCAACGATTCCCCCTGTTTCGTTTTCCTGGCGATAAACAAAAAACCCATCGCGGGTATGACTGGCGATGGGTTGCGCTTGAGCTTATAAATGAGTGCTGGGAATTAGCTCGTCTGAAACCCTTTGCCAGTTGGACGATAAGTACACATGTGCATGCCCATGGCCAAAGCCGGCCGGCGGCGTGCAACTGTTGTCCGAATCTGACAGCGGGTTAACATACGTAATATCCACTAATTAAGCCTTAATTCGCGGGCTCCCGTCAAGCAGCGATTTTAGGAGAAGATGCTTAGCGGTAACGATTGGCGGTCAGAGATCGAACATCGTAGCGGAATTCTGTTGGTGCGGAGTCGTAAGCGGTTGGATTTCAAACCGCAAATATAAGGCAGGACGGCACTATGCATAAGTTTGTGTTTCACAACGACAACTTGCTTCCGCTCGAGCAGGTGCGACTCTCACCCGGACAGGCAGGATTGCTGAATGGCTGGGGAGTGTTCACGACGATCCGCACTTACGAAGGACAGCCGTTTGCGTTCGAGCGCCACTGGAAGCGGTTGACGACGGACGCTCACCGGATCGATTTACCAATGGACCAGAGTGAAGCGCAGGTGCGCGAGCGGTTGATGGAGTTGCTGCGCGCGAACGAAGTAGTGGATGGATGCGCGCGGATTTATCTCGTCTACAACAAGATTGGAATCTGGAGCAGCCGCGAGCAGATGCCGACGGTTGATCTGATCATGTATACGACGGACCTCCCGTTGCGGGTTGGGCCAGTGAAGTTAGGCGTGCAGCTTAATGGCAGACATGCGGCGCATCCGCTGGCGGGCACGAAGGTGACGTCGTGGCTACAGAACGTCTGGTTGGCGGAGCAGGCGCACGCGCGCGGATTTGAAGACATGGTCCTGGTGAATGAGCGGGATGAGGTTGCGGAGTGCACTGCGGGAAATCTGTACTGCGCGAAAGCGGGAAGTGTTCTCACGCCGCCATTAAGCAGTGGTTGCTTGGCCGGAGTTTCGCGACAGATTCTGCTCGAAGAGGCCGAGCGAATCGGCGTTTCGATCAGCGAGCACGTGATGGGGCTGGAAGAATTTCTCGACTCCGACGAGATTTTCATTACCTCGACGACGAGGCAGGTGCAGCTGGTGAGTCATATTGAGGAGCGCAAGTTTACGCATGAGGGCGAGGTTACGAGGGCTCTGGAGAAGCTGTTTGACGATTACGTAGATCGGTATCTGGCGAGAGTGGCGGAAAGATCTGCGCGATAAGTGAGTCGGAGAAGCTGCAGATCCCTCGCGCGCAAAGCGCGCTCGTGATGACAAATAAAATGTTGGTGGTCAACCGGAGGACGGACAGCGCCGGTGCCAGTCCGTCGCTTGCTGGAAGGCGTGCGCGAATCGGAGGACCATCGCGTCTTCGTGCGCCGCACCGGTGATCTGCAAGCCAATTGGAAGACCGCCTTTCGAGAAGCCGCAGGGAATTGAGACCGACGGCAGTCCGAGCACGTTGTACGGGCGGGTATTGCGGAGCATCACGATCTCAGCGGGACGAAGCTGTTCGGGATGCGCCTGCAGTTCGGCGATCGTGGGTGGCAGCACCGGAACGGTAGGCGTAAGGATTAGATCGACGTCGTCGAAGATGCTTGTGGCCCTTCGGCGTTGTTCGAGTAGTGCTGCTTTTTTCTCCTGATATTCCCCCGCAGTGACTTTCTCACCTGCCATGATCCGGCGCAGGGTTTCCGGCTGATACTCTTCAGGCGATCCCGGCAGATACTTCGCGTGATACTGATACGCTTCGTAAAGATGGACGGTACGATCGGCATCAAGCGGAATTGAAACGCTCTTAATCTCTGAGGCCATCGAGTGCGCAACTCCTGTCGCTTCGTCGAATGCGGCTGCGACTTCAGGATCCAGATCGTCAAAAAAGAATAGGTCAGGTTTTCCTAATCTGAGCTGTGTAGTTGGCTCGCCTAGCACTTGCGCGTACCCACCGCGCTGGACCGTGCTGCTGTTTGGATCCCACGAATCGTACGCGGCGATCGCATCGAGCATCAACGCACAGTCCTCTGCAGTTCTCCCCATTGGACCGACATGGTCGTACGAAGGCGCCAGTGGTACGACACCGTGTGCGCTGACCAGACCAAAAGTCGGCTTGAATCCGCTTATCCCGCAGAATGAGGACGGAAGCCGAATCGAGCCGGCAGTATCGGTGCCAATCGCGCCCAGACAGAGTCCCGCAGCCACGGCGGCCGCGGATCCGGAAGAAGAGCCACCGGTTATTCGTTCGGTATCCCACGGATTGCGCGTGATGCCGAATGAGCCGATGATCCCGCTTCCGCCGTAAGCAAATTCATGCAGGTTGAGCTTGCCGAGCAGAACGGCGCCTGCAGATTTCAGGCGCTTGACGATGAATGCATCTTCCGGCGGAATGCGTTTTTCAAAAAGATGACTCGCGGCGGTAGTGCGGACACCCGCTGTATCGACAATATCTTTCAGTGCCAGCGGAATTCCGTGCAGTGGACCACGATACTTGCCAGAACGAATCTCGACTTCAGCCTGTCTCGCCTGTTCGAGAGCGCTCTCGGCAGTGACGGTGATAAAGGCGTTCAGCGCAGGATTTAGTTGTTTGATGCGCGCAAGGCAGTCCTCCGTCAGGGCGACAGGGGAAATCTCTCCGGCGCGAATTTGCTGTGAAGCTTCCTGAATCGTAGGTCGATGCATTGCGAAGGACACGCGCTCCGGTTAGTCGGCCAGCGCGATGCCCACAGCACGATAAACGTCGGCACTCTTGTAGACTACGCCATCTTTCAGAACCAGATGGCAACGGCGGATGTCACTGATGTTCTCCACGGGATTGCCGTTCACTAACAACAAGTCGGCACGTTTTCCAACTGTAATGGAACCGAGTTCCTTGTCCTGTTTCAGAAGTCGCGCGGCATTCCACGTCGCGATCTGCAAGGACTTTGCCGGCGGAATTCCAGCGCGAACCTCGAGTTCCAGTTCACGATGCAACATGATGCCCGGCGTTGAGTCGGTTCCGGCGAGGATGGGAATTCCCGCATCGTAAAGCCGTTTTGTCATCTTCAGCATGGCCGCATAGGAATCCTGATAGAGCTGATCGTTTTGTGCCGTTACCGGAAGCCCGCCAGTGTAGGCGCTGCGCTGCACCTGTGCGGGCAAGCGATACAACACCGGAGCAAGGTCGGGAGAGACCTTTCCGGGCCGGCCAGTGAACATCCCCTCAAACGCGCCTAGAGTTACGTCAACGGTGGTGTGGTGCTGTTGAAGCAATGCAATGAAATCGTTCACTTCTTTCGACTGAAGGTCGAGCTTCGCGGCATTCGCGCCGACGGCAGTAAAGCGCTCAGGCGTGCGCGTATCTTTCACCTGCGAAGCGAGAAAATTCAGGAAGATAAAGTTGATGTGCTGAATTTCGTCGGCGCCTGCCTCCACGAACTGGCTGGCGATCATTCCATTGGGAACGTGGCCGCTGACGCGCAATCCACGAGCATGCGCCGTCTGCGCGATTCCGGGTACAAGTTCCGGCTTGAGCGAACTGTAGAGTTTGATCTGGATGTAACCCAGGTCCGCATACTGATTGACCGCGGCGCGTGCCTGCTCGGGTGTATCCACATAAATCCCTGTGGGAGCTTGCATGGGATCGTGTCCGTCGACGAGCCCGGCTTTCCACAAATGCGGACCAATGGCTGCCCCGCTGTCCCACAAGGATTGTAGGTGCTTCAAATCATCCATGTCATTGCCCATGTCGCGAACAGTGGTGACACCGCTTGCGATGTTGAGCATTCCGTCGACAGCCTGAACGTGCACATGCATATCAAAGAGGCCGGGAAGCAGGGTCTTGCCGGTGCCATCGATACGTTGGGCATTGCCAGGAACCTTTACCGACGCAGACGGTCCAGCCTGTGCGATACGTGCGCCGTCGATCACAACCGTCTGATCCTCGCGAACCGTTGCTTTCTCCGAATCGAATACCCTCACGTGCTCGATCGCGATCGGGTGATCCGGGTGTTGTGATAGTTCCTTCGCCAGACGAGCCATGCGCGCATCTTCTGCTGCGCGGTCGAGAGCATATAGCTGATCGTTCGAGACCTCCCAACCCTCGCGCATGATGGCGAACCACTTTCCGGGAACGGCGAAGAAGTGCAGGTCGTCATCCAGCCAGACTGTCTGCGGCTCAAATGAAAGCCCGGTGATCGCATACTCAGTTACGTGTAGCTTCTGCCCGTGATTCTCCAGAGTGACGTCAGTCATCTTCTCCAACCGGGCTTCACCGGCAGGAAAAAGCTTCAGGGGGGCACCCTTGGCTTTCAGCAGAGCGGATACCAGAAACGCAGATTCGGCCGCAGGCCCGTTGTTGCTGATGTAAAAGCCGATTCCCTCCGCACGTCCATTTTCGGAGGTGCTCTTCCATGTGCCCACCCCATTCTCAAGAGTGAAGCGCTCGTCGACCGGAGCTTTCAAATAGTCGTTGCCGGTGACAGTCGTTTGCAGAGGAAGGCTGTTCTCGGAAAGGATGTAGTGCGCGGCGATCTTTGGTCCTCGGCCGCGATCGTTGTACTCGAAGGTCGAGTCAACTTGCGCGCCCGGCCCGTAGATGTCGACTTCACTGCCGGCAGTTCGGCTGTTGCTGATCACGCTATAACGGATGGTCTGAGTTCCGGTGTCCGCGGCCCACAGGGAGCCGGCAGACGAAATCAGAAGGGCAACGAGAGCGAGTCGAGGTAAGAACATGGCAGGACATTATGCCATTCCATTCTGGAACGCGGTCAGCTTTCAAACCGAGAGCGCGTCGTATTTAGCATTCGCACTTCCTTACCGAACTTCCGGGACCTAGAATCCGTAAATCTTCTCAGCTGTTAATAACTTCGCCCTAAGTACGTCATAGAAGTGAAGGCGAGCTGAGGAGGGAAGCTTGGCAGCCGTACCGGAAACGCAAATGATCGTCAAACGTGCCGCGGATGAACTCGAGGCCTTATTTCGAGACCATCATCACCGGGTGATCAGTACCGCTTACCGCATTACCGGCAGCCTCGCGGATGCCGAGGATGTGGCGCAGTCGGTATTCCTTCGCCTGGCACGCGGAGAAGTTGACCTGAGCGGCGTCCAGAACATGGGCGCTTATCTCCACCGTACGGCGGTAAATGCGGCGCTCGATCTGCTACGTGCGCGGCGAGATTCGCAGTTCTCGACGCTCGAAGATGCCGGCGAGCTCCACTCCAAGAACCCTGCGCTTTCGCCCGACCGGATGCAACACGCATCTGAAACCCGCGAGCTCCTGCGGAAAGCCCTGGCCAGGCTTCACCCGCGGACAGCGGAGATGTTTGTGCTCCGGTATATCGAGGACTACGACAATCGCGAAATCGCCAAAGTGATGAAGACGTCGCAGGCCGTAGTGGCCGTGACGCTCCATCGCACGCGAGCACGATTGAAGAAGGATCTTCGAGGACTAATGAGGGGGAGAGTATGAATCCGTCGGATCGTAGCAAGGTCGATCTAGATGAAGTGATCGCCGAGATGCATGGCCAGCACCTCGAAGACAAAGAAGTGAAGCAAGCAGCCGATCGTGTATGGCTGCGCTTGCAGGATGCCGCGGCAACAGAAATGCCAGTCATCCAGACCATTCATGGTTGTGAAGATATTCGCGCCTTACTACCTGCTTATTTCGAGAAGAAACTGTCGGCGAACCGCGCGCTGGTGGTGAAGAATCACCTGCATGAGTGCGCCGTGTGCCGGCAGCATGCCTATGGTCTGAACGATGCCGAGCAAACCGTTCTTACTTGGAAATCAACTGCGCCGCCGCGACGGACTTGGAGCTTCGGCTTGCCGCAGTTTGCGATGGCGGCTCTGGTGCTTGTCGTTGGACTCACTGGTTATTTCACTTACAACCGCTACTACGGATCTGCAGCCGGTGAACGTGCGCAGCTTTTGTCGGCAGAAGGCGCTGTTTACGCCATCTCCGATAGCGGCGAGCGCGAGTTGAAGCCTGGCGAATATGTTGGCGAGGGCCAACTGGTCCGAACTTCGGCTAGCTCGAATGCTTTCCTGCGATTGCTGGACGGTTCCGTGGTCGAGATGAACCGCCGTGCGGAAGTATCGGTCGGCGCCACGCGTAGAAATACGACGATCCATCTGGGACAAGGCGATATCATCGTTCAGGCCGCGAAGCGCAAGACCGGTCACCTGTATGTGCTCACGCCCGACTGCCGTGTCTCGGTAACTGGAACAGTGTTCTCGGTAAACTCCGGCACGAAAGGCTCGCGTGTTTCTGTGATCGAAGGCCAGGTGCTGGTCGCGCAGCAAGCGGGCGAGTCTGTGCTCCATCCGGGCGAGCAGGTCACGACGAGTTCAAGCATCTCGGAGGTGCCGATCCAGCAGGAGATATCTTGGAGCAAGAACTTCGATCGACATGTGGCGTTGTTGGCAGAATTCGCAAAACTGCAGAATAAGTTTGAGCAGATTCCCGCGCCGGCGCCGCGCTACGACAGTCAAATCGTTCCGCTGCTGCCGAAGGGCACGACGTTCTTCCTGAGCATTCCAAATTTTGGGCAGACGCTGGGAGAAGCCAACCAGATCTTCCAGCAGCAATTGCAGCAGAGTCCTGTGCTGCAACAGTGGTGGGCCAGCCAGAACAAGAGCAAGCAAGGCCCGTCGATGGATAAGGTAATCGCCGAGTTGCAGGCCCTGAGCCAGTATCTGGGCGACGAGATTGTTGTAGCCTCCGATCCCCAGGATTTTGGCCCGAACTCCGGGCTCGTGGTTCTCGCCGCAGTGAAAAGTTCAGGGCTGAAGGAATTCCTCGAGACAGACTTCAGCAAGATCCTCACCGACAAGAACGGGCAGAGTCACCTGTATGTCCTGGGATCTCAACAGCCACCAGCGGGCGGGCAGTCGCACGATCTGCTGGCGCTAGTGCGTCCGGGAATGCTGGTAATGAGCACGAGTGCCAGCGCGCTGCAAAAGATGAATGAGCAGCTCGATGCCGGAGCCTCAGGATTCACCAGCACGGAACTGGGTACGCGGATCGTCTCTGCCTACGGCCGTGGAGCAGGCTTCCTGCTGGCGGCTGATCTCCAGACGATCGCGCAGGAGAATCATGCGGCCTCCGGAAATGCCTCCGTACAACATGAGGCTGCAATGGATGCGAGCGGTCTGCACGATATGCGGTACCTTGTGTTGGAGCATCGTGAGATCAACAACCAACCGGATAACCGTGCGGTGCTTGAATTCGCCAACGAACGGCGTGGCGTTGCGTCGTGGCTAGCGGCTCCTGCTCCCATGCGTTCGCTGGAATATGTTTCGGCCAATGCAGGCATGGCAGTGTCGTTCATTTCCAAGAACCCTGCGGCAATCTATGACGACGTCATCAGCATGACGGGCGCGGATCCCTCTGCTCAGCAGCATCTGGTAGAGGCGGAAACGGAACTGAATCTGAAGATTCGAGACGATATTGCCGCGACTTTGGGAGGCGATATCACGATTGCGTTGGATGGTCCGGTGCTGCCAACTCCTTCGTGGAAAGTAGTTGCGGAGGTCTACGATGCACCGCGTCTGCAGAACTCCTTGCAACAACTGGTGAATGTGCTGAATCGCCATGCGGCGGAGCACGGACATTCCGGCGTGAAACTGGAGCAGGAGACGGTAAGTGGCCGTACCTACTACCGGGTGCAGTCACTCGAAGCCACTTTCAGTCAGGAGATGGATTACACGTTCGCTGACGGCTTCATTATCGTGGCGCCATCGCGGGCGTTGGTGATCCAGGCGCTGCAGACGCACGCCAACGGTGACACACTAGCGCGCTCGGCAACGTTCCAATCGCTGCTGCCAAAAGACGAGCACGCAAACTTCTCCGGATTGATGTACCAGAACCTGAGCCCGATTCTGCAGCCTCTGTCGTCGCAGCTGAACAATCAGCAAGTGCAGCTGTTGCAGCAACTGGCCGCGGGATCGAAGCCGAGTGTGATCTGCGCTTACGGCGATCAGGATCGCATCGAAGTGGCGAGCAACAGCCGCTTCCCGGGGCTGGACTTCAACAGCCTTGCTCTCTTCCAGTTGATGGGAGCGATGGGAAGAAACGGAACTACTCACTAACCGCAAACGTACAGATAGGACAGATGACAGCAACGATCGAACTCGACGATCTGCACGTTCAACTCGGCGGCAGAACTATTCTCGACGGATTGAGTGGCGCGCTCAATGGGCGCGCCATCGGTCTGCTCGGTCCGAACGGCGCAGGCAAGTCCACGCTGATCAATACGCTGCTGGGATTTCATCCACCTACTCGCGGAACGGCTCGCGTGCTCGGTATGGATATTTGTCAGGATGCGCGCAAGCTGCGAGCCCAGGTCGGATACATGCCGGAGAGCGATTCATTTATCTCTGGGATGACCGGGCTGCACTTCGTCCGCTACATGGCAGAGATTTCCGGCCTTCCGTCGGAACAGGCGATGGAGCGTGCGCACGAGGCGTTCTTCTATGTCGGACTCGGCGAGGTGCGCTATCGCAAGCTGGGCACCTATTCTCTCGGTATGAAGCAGTTGGCGAAGCTGGCCCAGGCGATTGCGCACGGGCCGAAGATGCTGATCATGGACGAACCGACGAACGGTCTCGATCCGCCGGCGCGGCAGCGCATGATCCAACTCGTGCGCGAGATTCGCGACGCCAGCGACATGCGCCTGATCATCTCTTCTCACCTGCTGCGCGATGTTGAGGAGACCTGCGAAGAGGTGCTAATTCTTCGCAATGGCCGTGTGGCCGCATTGTGCAACCTGGAGGAAGAACGCCGGGCGAACCGTAAGTTTCTCGAACTTGAAACGATCGGCGCGAACGGACAGTTCAGTTCTGCCTTGCAGCAACTGGGCTGTGAGTGCGCTGTGTTCCCCAATGGCCGAATGAAAGTCGTGATGCCGGACAAGATTGAAATTCGCGAGGTATATCGCATTGCGGAGCAACAGGAAATTCAGATCCGCAAGATGAATCATCGACGCGACTCGCTGGAAGACATCTTTCTGAATGCGATGGAACAGACAGGAGCGGCCCATGGCGGTCTATAAACGCGCATACCGCGCTTACAGCGGACCGATCACCGACGAACGCTGGCGCTTCCTGGTGCTGACGCGGTACTCGCTTTCGCAGCTGTTCTCGTCGCGAGCGTTCTCGTGGTTCATGATGATCACATTGCTGCCCGTGCTCGGCTCGGCCGCGTTCATCTACGTAAGCAATAACGTCACAGTGCAAACAGTATTGCGCATGGGGAACCAGTCGATCTTGAACGTCGATGGAAGTTTCTTCGCGAAGGTTCTGATCGGGCAGGCGTGGATGGGTTTATTCCTAACCTGCTGGGCTGGACCGCTGCTGGTTGCGAGCGATTTGTCGAATGGCGCACTTCCGCTTTATCTCAGTCGCCCGCTGAATCGTGCCGAATACGTCGCCGGCAAGGCCGCGGTGCTCGTCGGCATTCTCTCTTGCGTAACTTGGATTCCAGGTTTGCTGCTGTTCGCGCTGCAATCGAGCCTGGGCGGCGGCGGATGGGCATGGGCGCACAAGTCATTTGTGCCGGCGATCGTCCTGGTGAGCCTCGTCTGGATCGCGGTGCTCACCCTGATCTCGCTTGCGACCTCCGCTTGGGTGAAGTGGCGCATCGTCGCCACCGCCGTCACCTTCGGGCTCTTCGTGCTGCCGCCCGGATTTGGCGAGGCGATCAACGGCGTTCTACGAACTTACTGGGGACGAGTGCTCAATCTTCCGTACCTGTTGGAAGTGATTCTGACGAACATGCTCGGCACGCCCATGCAATCCCAATCTCCGTTCAGCAGCGAGAAGGTTCCGCAAGCTGCCGCTTGGGTCGTGCTTATTGGCGTCTGTATGGCATCTCTGCTCCTGCTGAACAAACGCCTGCGTGCGCGCGAGGTGGTGCGCGGATGAACACCACTGACAACAGGATCGTCTTTGAGAACGTATCGAAGTTCTACGGCGAAGTGCTGGGCGTGAATCGTGTGAACCTGGTGCTAGATCCAGGAATCACCAGCCTTGTCGGCCCGAATGGTTCAGGGAAAACGACGCTGATGAACCTGATGACCGGCCTCATCCGGCCGTCTCGCGGCAGCATCAGCGTGCTCGGCATGAAGATTGATGATCCAGAACATCTCTTCCGAGCAGTTGGCTACTGCACGCAGTTCGATTCGTTCCCGCGCGGGGTTACTGGATATGAATTCATCTACTGGCCTTTGCGGCTGCACGGTCTCGATCACACGCGCGCCGATCAATTCACCAAAGAAGCGATCGATCGCGTGGGTATGATGAGCGCCGCCGGTCGCAAAGTCGCGGGCTACAGCAAAGGGATGCGTCAGCGTATTCGACTGGCGCAGGCGATCAGCCATCATCCAACGGTGGTCGTGCTCGACGAGCCTCTAAATGGACTTGACCCGATGGCGCGCGCCGAGACGATTGCACTCTTTCAGGCGCTTGGTCAGCATGGAATGCACGTCATCATCTCCAGCCACATTCTTGAGGAAGTCGATCGCATTTCGGATCGCGTCGTGCTGATGAGCAATGGCTACGTCGTAGCGGAAGGCCAGATTCACGATGTTCGTCGTGAAGTAAAAGATCATCCAATGCAGATCCTAGTGCGCTGTTCGAATCCGTCAAAGCTGGCTTCGCAGGTCTTCGCGCTCGATCACGTGGTCGAGGCTAAGGTTAACCCCGATGGGCACGGTTTGCTGGTTCGAACGCGTGACGCTGAGCAGTTTTATCTGCTGCTGAATCGAGTTGCGGCGCAAGGTGTGGTCGACGTTGAGGCGGTCGCGCCGGCCGATGACGATGTGAACTCCATTTACCAGTATCTGATCGGTTCCGACGGGAGCAACGCATGAGCGCGGCAGCGAACGCACAAACCTGGATGAAGGAGCAGCCTTGGCGCACGTGGACCAATCAGGCATTGATGATCGCGCGCATCGATCTGCGTCGCGGACTATTCTCCCGCCGCGCGTGGTGGGTCTACCTGATGGCATTCGCGCCGGTTGCGCTGATCGGGGCGCATTGGATCGTCGATTCAGCGCAGCGTTCTGGCAGCTATCTGGAAGAGGACACGAAAGTTCTCGCCGGAATCTTCCAGATCTATTACATGCGGCTGGGAATCTTCTTCGCATGCATGGGCATTTTCACCTGGCTGTTCCGCGGCGAAGTCGCGGAGAAGAGCCTGCACTACCAGTTCCTGGTTCCGGTGCGCAGGGAAGTGCTTGTACTCGGCAAATTCCTGTCGGGCGCATTTACCGCGTTCGTGTTGTTCGAAACCGCTGTCTTCAGCTGTTTCATGCTGATGTACATGCATTACGGCCCGCTGGGCTCGGCCTTCATCTTTGAGGGGCCTGGTCTGCGGCATCTCTGGATGTATCTGCTTGTCACGGCGCTCGCCTGCGTGGGCTACGGCTCAGTATTTCTCGCGCTCAGCCTTGTGTTCCGCAATCCGATTATTCCGGGACTGTTGGTGATGGCGTGGGAAGCGATCAATCCGATCATGCCGGCGATTCTGCAGAAGCTGAGCGTGGCTTTCTATCTGCGGAATCTATGTCCGGTGCAGTTGCCGGCTGAAGGGCTTCTGGCGCTGTTTACGGTAGTTGCGACGCCGGTTCCGGCAGTGGTTGCCGTGTTGGGTCTGCTTTGCGTGGCCGCGGCGGTAATCATCTTTGCCTGCTTGCGGATACGCACGTTCGAGATCACGTACAGTACCGACTAGATTTCGAGTCCATCAAATTTCTTCTTCCAATATGGAACCAAGGCGGTTGGATCCTTCGTATATCATTCGAGGGATTCAATCGCATTGATGCTGTTCGGAGGGAAGCTATGCGAACTGTACTTATTTGTGCGTTGTTTTCTGGAATGTCCGTCTTGGCTGGTGCGCAAAGCAGCGCAGTCACGCCACCATCTGAAGCGAAGTCACTGGTGATCACCTTCAAGGATGGACACCAGCAGACATTCTCAGCAGCCGACGTCGCGCGCGTCGAATTCTCGACGGCAAGCGCGCCTGATCAATATCCCGGCCGCTTCCGCGGCAAGTGGAAGGTTGGAACGGGCGCGAGTGGAGACACGTTTTACATCACACTCGCCAATCACGGAAATGCGACAAAGGACCTTGGCGCGAGCCACGGAACCTGGACCGTAGTTGGCGAAGAAGCCCGCATCTCGTGGGACGATGGCTGGCACGATGCGATCCGCAGAGTTGGAAAGAAATACGAAAAGGTCGCATACGAGCCTGGTAAGTCATTTTCGGATTCTCCTTCCAACGTGACGGAGGCGGTGAACACTTCGCCGAATTAACCGCTTATCTAACTTTCTTTTGACCGGTGGTAAAAATTCGTCAAATAAATCGTTTTATCTATGGACTTGCCTCCAGGAAGGCGGTAATTTATCGCAATCCACAGGAGGCTCCTTTGCAGGACCAAGTCACGTGCGTTGGCTATACATGTCCTGTCTGCAAAAGGCGAGTTGCCGTTTTGCGCTCCTCTGCTCCGCCTAACAAAGGACCGATTCAGTATTTCGAGTCTGAATGTGAGTGCGGCTTCGCACTTCGCATTCCGCTCGACCAGATCCAACAACTGGATACCTGGAAAGAGGCCGGCAGACCGCGCTAAATTCATATCGCGCTTGCATCACTGTGCAGAGCGAGCCTTGTCGATATCGGCGAATGCGAATTTGCCGAGCAGAAACGGATGCGATGTTGGCGCCGCGCTGCTCGCGCCTGAAAAGGGATACGGCGAATCAGAGAGAGTGGGAAATCCCCAGACATTTCCGTTTCTAAGGTCGATAACCACTTTACCCATTAGCTGGCGACTGCCGTCCGGCGCCCGCAGTAACGTCGTTCCCGGCTCAATGTAGATCGAATATGCATCTCCGCTTTGCGCGAACACCGGCGGCGGTGCGATGTAAGGACGCACTGCAATCGCAGCGAGAGATACGGCAATCACCAGCAGAAGAGTCTTTACAGCCCGATCATTTCTCACGATTTCTCCTTATTCCAGATTTCTTCCCTTGGTTTCCGGCAACTGGGTAGAGAGCAAGCCTGACAGCAGAAAACCCGCTGCACATAAGTAAAAGGCAGAATCGAGCCCATGATTCTGGCCGATGCGGCCGATCACGTACGGCGAAAGTGCGCTCAAAGTGCGCGCGCCGTTGTAGGTGAAACCGAGAGCGCGGGCGCGGATACGAGTGGGAAAAATCTCGCTTCCGATGATTCCTGATCCGGAGAAGAAGCCGGTGCCAAAGAAGGCGACCGCTGCGCCCAGAATCAGCAAGGCGAGAGGATTTCGCGCTCGCGCGTAAATTGGCACGATCGCTGCCGCGCACAGAAGATACAGCAGAAACGCGCGCTTGCGGCCGAGTCGATCGGCGAACCAGCCAAAACTTAGATATCCGGGAAACATTCCTGCCAAATTCAAAAACACTAGCAGGCCAGTGGTATTCATGACGCTGAAACCGCGTCCGCCTTGTGACACGGGCAGTGAGAGGTACGGCGGAATCCAGGTGAAGAGTCCCCACCAGGCAAAGAGCCCGAAGAAGTTCACGAACAAGAGCGCGAGCGTTGAGCGTAAATACTCCGGAGACAAGAGCTCCGAAAAACCACTCTCATTGCGTTGAGCCGACGCGTTCTGAGTCTTCCAGAGTTCGGGTTCTGGTACGTCTTTGCGAATCCACAAAGTGACGAAGGCGGGCAGAATCCCGATGAAGAAGACTACTCGCCAATTGAACCGGTGCAGGACGACTCCGCTAACGAGTGCCGCAGCTGCATAGCCGATCGCCCAAGAGCTTTGGACAACCGAAAGCGCACGGGCTCGCAGTTCGTTGGGCCAGGTTTCCGCGACCAGCGTTGCGCCAGTATTCCACTCGCCTCCCATGCCGAGCCCGAGAAGAAAGCGAAAGCAAGCGAGCATCAGGAGGGAGGTGGAAAATCCCGAGGCAAAAGAAAAGACCGAGTACGTCAGAATACTCAACATCAGCGCCCGTGCGCGGCCGACGCGATCGGCGATGAATCCGAAAAGCACGCCGCCAATGCCAGAGGCGAGCAGCGTGAGCGTGTTCAGCAGGCCGGCCTGAGCCTTGGTGATGCCCAAGTCGCGCATGATGTAAGCGATGACCATCGCGTACAGCATTACGTCGAAGGCATCGAGCATCCAGCCGAGACCAGCCGCAAGCAAGGTGCGGCGCTGGACCGCCGTGACGCCGCGGAAGAGAGCGGGAGCCGGTGCACTGGGCATTGGCGCAGATTTTATCAGTGGCGTTGCAAGTTCCTCTCCTTTCCGCCTTCTATAATGTGCGGGTGCTGCGATCTAACACGCCGGTGTTGCTGCTCTTGCTGTTCGTAGGTGTCTTTGCACGCCCACACGCCACGGGGCAACAATTCGCGATCACGACGAGCGGGCTACCGAACGGAGTAGTTGGAGATACGTACAGTTTTGAATTGCAATCCGTTAACGGGCTACCTCCTGTTGCCTGGCAGGTTTCCGATGGGGAATTGCCGCCGGGGCTTCGCCTCGATTCCAAGGCAGGCACGATTGGCGGAACACCGACTCAAATTGGCACGTATGAATTCGCCGTACATGCGAGCGATCAGAGCAACTCGAAGGTCAGCCGCCGTTATGTAATCAATATCGGAACGCGGACGCTGAATATCATCTGGAAAGACTATCCGCGAGTCGACAGCACTGCCATCAACGGTGGAGTCGAGGTATCGAATCCCAGCAACGAGACGTATGACCTGACCGTGATCGTTGTGGCTGTCGACGAGCACAACAAAGCGTGGGCGCTCGGCTATCAGCATTTCAGTTTTCCGGGAGGAGCGCGCCAGCAGATTCCCTTCGGCTCAACCGTTCCCGACGGCAACTATGTGGTTCACGCCGATGCCGTAGGCGAGATCGCGGCCAAGGACGTAATCCGACGAGCACGAATCAATACGGCACAAACGCTGACCGTGCATTCCCTCACGACGGAACCGATTGGGTCGAGGTAAGGGAAGTATTTCCCGATTTGGACCATCCGGGGGTACCCCCCTCCCCCCTCGTCCCGCATTCTAAAGGACTTACAGGCACGGGACGAGGCTCGTCCCGGCAAACAAAGGACTTAGTCCGAGTCGTCCCGTAAAACAAAGGACTTAACGTCGGTCAGTGGCCAGTGGCCAGTGATTAGTGGCTAGATCTAGTCTATTGTGACAAAAAGCAGGGGACCTACTGGACACTTTGGGGAGATTTATTTCTCCAGCCGAATGAGAGAGTTGAAGGGAATTGCTGGAGTTTGGGCTATTGACAAGATTTGTGGAGGGAATAGGGATACCTCGCTGCGCTCGGATGGGCAGGTCGTCGTTCAAGGTGCGCCCGTGGCGTTAACCAAATGCATAGATATTTCGCTACGCTCGACATGACTTCGGCGTTTCTGGACGCAGTTGGGGATGTTGCAGGAAAGACAAATGCAGATCCCTCGCGGACTGCGTCCGCTCGTGATGACAACAAAAAACACCAACGCTCGTGATGACAACAAAAAACACCAACGCTCGTGATGACAACAAAAGCACTAACGCTCGTGATGGCAACAACATGACCTGTGGAGGGAATAGGGATGCGTCGCTGCGCTCGGCATGACAGATCCTCGCTGGCGCTCGGATGGGCAGTGCCGTTGCTCAAGGTGCGCCAGTGGCGTTCGCCAAATGCACAGATGTTTCGCTACGCTCAACATGACTTCGGCGTTTCTGGACGCAATTGGGGATTGTCGCAAGAAAAGCAAATGCAGATCCCTCGCGGACTGCGTCCGCTCGTGATGACAACAGAAAACACGCTCGTGATCACAACATGATTTGTGGCGGGAATAGGGATACCTCGCTGCGCTCGGTATGACAGATCCTCGCTGCGCTCGGATGGATAGTTCGTCGTTCAAGATGCGCCAGTGGCGTTCAAACAAATGCATAGATGTTTCGCTACGCTCAACATGACTTCGGCGTTTCTGGACGCAGTTGGGGATTGTCGCAGGAAAGACAAATGCAGATCCCTCGCGGGCTGCGCCCGCTCGTGATGACAACAAAAAACACCAACGCTCGTGATGACAACAAAAAACACTAACGCTCGTGATGACAACAAAAAACACTAACGCTCGTGATGACAACAAAAACGCTAACGCTCGTGATGACAACAAAAAACACTAACGCTCGTTGATGACAACAAAAAACACCGACGCTCGTGATGACAACAAAAACGCTAACGCTCGCGATGACGATAAGAAACACCAACGTTATTGATGACAACAAAGAACGCGAATACAGGTTCGCTCTGCAGCGGGGAGGCGATTATTCAGATAGAGCGTGTCTGGAGTTTTAGCAGCTGGAAATAGCGGCGGGCGCGGTGAACATCGCGCGAGATCTGTTCGCGGAGGTTTTCGACGGAGGGGAACTTCATCTCCGGGCGCAGATGCTTCAGGAACGAGAGTTCGACAGGCGTTTCCGCTGTCAGATCGATCGGATGGAAATTCAGCAGGTGGCTCTCGATAGCGAATGAGTCCGGACCGAATGTGGGCCGAACGCCGACGTTGGTGACGGAGTCGAAGCACTCTTCGCCGATCTGCGAGCGAGTGATGTAGACGCCGTTCAGCGGGATCAGTTCGTCGTAGCGGCTCAGGTTGATGGTGGGCACGGTGTATTTGTGACCGTAGCCGCGACCGCGGCCGGGCGTGGAGTGAATCGAAAACACGCGCCCGATGAGATGACGGACACGGCTCACTTCGCCTGACTGGATGAGCTTGCGAATCTGGCTGCTGGAGACGGCAGCGCCGCGAATCTTCATCTCCGGGTAGACCTTGACGGCGAATCCGTAACGCGGAGCCAGTTCCTCGAGAAGCTGGACGTTGCCTTTTGCTTTGTGGCCGAAGTGAAAGTTGAAGCCTTCGTGAATTTCCTGCGCGTGCAATTTGCCGACCAGGATCTGTTCCACAAAGTGGTGCGCGCTCATCACGGACAAGTCCCGCGTGAAGGGAAGAATGAGTGCGGCGTCGACGCCGGTATCTGCGAGCAGACGAATGCGAGTCTCGCCGGGGGTGATCAGCTTGAGATCTTTGTCTGGATGAAGGATTCGCACGGGATGCGGATCGAAGGTGACGACTACGGCTTTGGAGCCAGTTTCGCGCGCGCGCTGAACCACTTGCTTGAGTACTGCCTGGTGCGCAAGGTGGACGCCGTCAAAGTTGCCGACGCTAACGATAGAAGGACCGAAGTCGGCCGGTATCTTTTCGAGATCGCGATAGACGTTCATCGTGCGGTCAGATTTCAAATTCCAATTTCAGACCGTCGTAGGCCAGTCGAACGTGAGGGGGCAGCGCAGCATTGGTTGCAGCATGGGGAAGATCATGTGCGATGTGCGTGAAGAAAGTGCGCTTGGGCTTCAGCCGGTCAACGATCTGAAGCGAGTTGGCGACAGTGGAATGGGTTGGGTGAGGCTTGTGACGCAAGGCGTCGAGAAACAGAATGTCGAGATCGCGCAACTGCTCAAGCGAAGATTCGGGGACCTCGCTGAAGTCGGTTAGATAAGCAGCGGATCCGAAGCGAAAGCCAAGAATTTCGGCGTCACCGTGAAGGATCTTGATGGGGAGGAAACACGCTTCCCACAACTTCACGGGTCCGTTGATGGGGTGAAGTTCTACTTGAGCTAATCCGCCGTATTTATAATTCCCGGCGAAGATATATCCGAACATGTCGCTAATACGCGCGAGAGTGATGGCGTCGGCGTAGAGCGGGATTTTGCCGCCGCGATGGAAAGTGAGGGGGCGCAGATCGTCGAGTCCAAGGATGTGATCGGCGTGCGCGTGCGTATAGAGGACCGCGTCGAGATGGCGGATCTTCTCACGGATGGCTTGGGCGCGAAAATCAGGCGTGGTATCGATGAGGACGACGTGGCCATCGTATTCGAGCATGATCGAGGGTCGCGTGCGGCTATCGTGCGGATCGATGGAACTGCAGACTTCGCACACGCATCCGACGGTGGGCACGCCCATGGAGGTGCCGCTCCCCAACACTGTGAGAGTCGCCTTCATTTCTTAAAGGGATTGCCTCCACCGCTCTTGAAGGGATCGCCTCCACTGCCGGTGGTGAACGGGTTCGCGCCCGGAACTGCCGAGGCGGGCTGAACCGCGCGAGTGAGCGCGTTGGTCACGTCGACGTAGGCCATCTGCACTTCATAGAGGGAATTCTGAATCAAGTTCTCCTCTGCGGCGGTGAGGTTACCCTTGGTTTTGTCGCGGAGCAAAGACAAAGTGTCGATGGTCTGGCGCGCGCCGATCAGATCGACTCGCGGCTGATCGTTCTGCTGGTGGACGAGTCCGAGCTGCATCAAGGCCGTCATGTAGAGCGAGGCGATGAAGCGGTCGAAGCTCATTTCGAAATCTTTGGCATTGCGACCAAGCTGAGAGCTGATCTGATCGTCGAGAGCTTTCGAGGAAGCCTTGAAGGCATCGTCGCCGGCCTTCTGCTCTTCGGCAGTAGGGGGCGGAGGAGCTTCCTGCGCCGGAGCGGCGCTTTCTTCGGTAGAAATGATTTGCGAGGAGGGCGGGGCTGCGGTCTCCGAAACCGCGGGTGGCCTAGGTTCGGGCTCAGCCGCTGGAGTTACAGGACGAGCTTCGTCTTCCTCGGTGAAGCGGCGACGGTCGGTGACTGTGAATTCTGGTTCGTTCTTTTTGTCTGGCATAGAGATGTGATGCTGCCTTCTGAGTTCCTGAAACCGTTTCAGTGGTCCGCTTAGCGGACTGATCTTCTCTTCTTACGAGGGAGTCAATGCCTCCCTGAAAGGCGGTCGAACGACGATTGCCGGCGATCCATTCACTTGTACGTTCTTGCCTGGGTCGCCGAACTCTTTGCGAATGTAACCGAGGGCGACGATTTCGGTCCCGCTCTCGGTGGGAAGCTGATTCGAACTGGTGATCTCGCCAACGTCTTTTCCGTCGGCTTCAATCTTGGCGCCGGGAGCGGGCCGTGCGCCGCTGACTACGAGTCCCACGAACTGGCGATGAACATTGCCGCGTGAGTGTATGCGCTCGACGATTTCCTGGCCGACATAGCAACCCTTGGTGAAATGCAGGGCCTGAGTCTGGCCAGTTTCCTGCGGAAGATCACGTTCGCGAATGTCCTGTCCGTAACGGGGGACGCCAGCCGCGACGCGGAAAATTTCGAGTGCGTCAGTGCCGACGGGCTTGGCTCCGGCAGCGAGGATCGCGTTCCACAGTTTAGGCGCGTTCTCGGGGGCAAGCCAGATTTCGTACGTCTGGGCGATGTCGCTCGCCATGCGAGTCACGGAGATGCCAACATCCTGCCAAACGGAACGGGTGACCACGAGGGGCTCGACGTCGTCGGCAATGGTGATGCCGATGCTGCGCAGAGCGGAGATTGCTTGGGGTCCCTGGACGGCGATGGCAGTAAGTTTGTCACTGATGTCGGAGACTTCGACGTCGTCCATGATGATGAATTTGTCGAAAATGTCCTTCAGGCGCTCGGCCTGCCAGAGTTCAGTATCTACGAGCAGATGGTCGTCGAAGTTGTAGATGTAGAGATCGCCCTGTATCCGACCCTGCGGATTCAGGATGAAGTTGTAGTTGCCATGATCCTGTGGGAGATCGCGAACATTGTTGGTGACCATGCCGTTGGTCCAGCGGACACGGTCGGAGCCGGAGAGAACGATCTTCGCGCGCCAGCCAAGATCGTAGACGCCAGCGGCGGAGACGAGCGCGTGATATTCAGCGCGTGGATCGCCGAAGGAGCCTGCGGTTTCTGCGCCGCAGTATTCGGCGAAATCGGCACCGGAGGCCGCCAGCTGTTCATAGAGTGGAGTACGCGCCATAAGTCAACAGATGATTATATCGTGCAAGAGATGCGAGAGGATGCGGGGGGCGGCTGAGGGCACGCCGGATCACGGGCGATTCTGCTATCTTGTGTGCCGTGCAAATCAAGAAACGAATTGCAGTGGTGCCCGGGGATGGGATCGGGAAGGAAGTGATCCCGCAGGCAGTGAGCGTGATCGGAGCGAGCGGCGCAACGGTGGAGTTCACCGAGTTTGACTGGGGCGCGGATCGCTACCTGAAAGACGGAACCACGATTCCAGCCGACGGATTTCAGATGCTGGCGCGCGACTTTGACGCGATTTTCGTAGGCGCGCTCGGGGATCCGCGGGTTCCTACCAATATTCATGCCAAAGAAATTCTGCTGGGGATGCGCTTCAAGATGGATCTGTATGCGAACGTGCGTCCGGTGAAGCTGCTGGATGAGAGCCTGTGTCCGCTGAAGAACGCGAAGCCAGAGGACGTGGATTTTGTGGTGATCCGCGAGAACACGGAAGGCGTGTACATGGACATGGGCGGCCTGTTCAAGGCTGGCACGCCGGACGAAGTTGCGACGCAGGAGGACATCAACACGCGCAAAGGGGTGGAGCGCGTGATTCGATTTGCGTTCGAGTATGCGAAGACGAACGGACGGAAGAAGGTGCTGATGTCTGACAAGTCGAACGTGATGACCTACGCCGGCGGCTTGTGGCAACGGGTGTTCAAGGAAGTGGCGAAGGAATATCCGGAGATTCAGACGCAACACATGTTCGTGGACGCACTGTGCTTGCAGATGGTGAGGGATCCGAAGTCGCTGGATGTGATCGTGACCAACAATATGTTCGGCGACATCGTGACGGACCTGGCGGCGGCGCTGCAGGGCGGGCTGGGAATGGCGGCGAGCGGAAATATACATCCGGGAAGGACGTCGATGTTCGAGCCCGTGCATGGATCGGCGCCGCCGATAGCCGGGAAGAATGTGGCGAATCCGATGGGCGCGATTCTGACAGGCGCGATGATGCTGGCGCATCTGGGATTCACGGCTGAGGCGGCGAAGATTGAAGGCGCGGTACTGGAGGCAGTGCGTCAGAAGAAGACGACGGTCGATGTGGGTGGAGCGATGGGGACGCGCGAGTGCGCGGAATGGATATGGGATCGAGTGAGCTGGGAATAACACGAAGGGGCGATAAAGCGTTGGGGATGGATGAGGGGATTACACGGCGCGACTTTCTGAATTCGACGCTGATTGCGTCGGGCGCGGCGCTGCTGAGTTCGGCAGCTCCGGGCGAATTGCTGGGACAGGCGAAAGAGGATGACTGGGATGGCTATGGCGGCGTTGGGGATTATGCGAATTCCAACGGGAATACGCAGGCGATCGTAAATGCCGGGCACGAGATCAGGGACAAGGTTTACAAGGGCCTGCCGGCGGACACCGTGGAGACCGGCGAAGTCTACGATTGCGTGATTGTGGGCGGAGGAATCAGCGGACTGGCGGCCGCGCTGCTTCTGCAACAGCAGACGGCCGGAAAGATGAAGTCGCTAGTGCTGGAAAATCACGCGATCTTCGGTGGCGAGGCGAAGCGCAACGAGTTTGAGGTTGATGGGCAGAGGCTAGCGGCACATCAGGGGTCGGCGATGTTCTGGACGCCGTTTCCGTACAGCTTTATCGGCCGGTTCTACGACTCGATCGGGCTGAAGCCGCCGGAGTTGAAGTATCAGACGTGGGCGGGAAGCGATCCAGAGTTCGCGTTGCCTTTGTCGCCATACGACATTGCCGATCGGAGACGCTACGGATTTTACTTTCCGGCGACGGTGGGACAGAAGTCGGGAACGTGGGTAATCGATCCGTGGGCGAAGAAGCTGGCGGGCGCGCCGATTGCGGCGAAGGCGAAGGCCGAATTGGTGGCGATGTGGGCGGCGGAGGGAAAGGATCAGAGGCCGAAGTATCCGGGCGATGCAATTTCACGGCAGCTGGACAGCGTCACGATCGAGCAGCACCTGATGGAGACGTACGGAGTCAGTCGGGAGACGATTCGGAGCTATCTGGCGGATGAGGGCGGCGGATCGGGGCTGGGGCCGGACGCGTTGTCGGCGTATTCGGATTACGCCGCGGATTTTCTGTATCCGATGGACGACAGCGGGCAGATGTTTCCCGGCGGGAATGCGGGAATTGCGCGGATGATCACGAAGACGCTGGTTCCGGATGCGATTGCGGGTGAGGCGTCGGTGGAGGGAGTTGCGCGTGGCGAGGTGAACTTCCAGGCGCTGGATCGCGCAGGGCATACGACGAGGATTCGGCTGAACTCGACGGCAGTGTGGGTCGAGCATGAGGGAGTGGCGGAGAAGTCCGAGTTCGTGACGATTGCGTACGTTCGTGATGGCAAGGTGTATCGGGTGAAGGCGCGGTCGGCAATCATGGCGGGCGGCTGCTGGACGACGAAGCACATTGTGAGGGATCTGCCGTCGGAGCAGCGCGAGGCATACGGGCAGTTCTATCGGTCGCCGTGCCTGATGGCGAACGTAGCAGTGCGGAACTGGCGGTTTCTTTACAAGAAGGGGATCGTGGGATGCCGCTGGTTTGGAGGGCTGGGCAACTACACCAGCGTGCGCAGGATGGCGACGTGTGGGCCACAGTCGGCAACGATCAGTCCCGATTCGCCGACGGTGCTGACGATCAAACATATTTATTCGTATCCGGGGATGCCGACGGAGCAGCAAGGAGTGCGCGGTCGATTCGAGATGCTGGGCACGCCTTATGCGGACTACGAGCGGCAGATTCGGGAACAGTTCACAGAGATGTTTGCGGGATCGGGATTTGATGCGAAGCGTGATATAGCGGGCATCATTCTGAATCGGTGGGGACACGCGTATTTGAATCCACAGCCGGGATTTTTCTTCGGCAAGAACGGAAAGCCTGCGCCCAGCGATGTGCTATGTGCGGCGCCGTTTGGCAGGATCGCGTTCGCGAATACGGACCTGGCGGGGATCATGGATCATCGGTGCTCGATCCTGGAAGGGAATCGCGCGGTGGGACAGTTATGCGAGCAAGTGCTGCGGTAAAAGCGTTTCACGTTTCGCGTAAGGCAAGATCCAGGTGAGTGAGTGGTCTGGTGACAGACTTGCGTAGGTGCCCAATCTGGGCGGCCGCTCTGCGATTTCACTCCTGCATTTTTCAAGAATGTCACAGTCGGCGAGAGAGTCTGTTCATTAGATTCAGCTTTCGGCCGAGCCATGTCTTACAGGAAGACGATCGTTTGCCTGGCGAATTCGCGTAAGTGGCAAGGGCGCTGCATCGCCGGGATGGAGTGGGATGGGCAAAAGCCAGGATCGTGGGTGCGTCCGGTGAGTGCGCTGGAGAAAGGCGCACTGATGAATCAGCGGCTTTGCGCGAATGGACGCGATCCGCAATTGCTGGATCTGATTGAGATTGGGTTTGTTTCTCCGCAAGAGCATCCGTTTCAGCCCGAGAACCATGCGATTGATCCACGCAGCCAGTGGAAGCATCAGGGGTCCGTTTCCGCGAAAGACCTTGTGCCCTTCGTCGAGGACGTAAAGGGACCGCTCTGGGCGAATGTGGGTTCATCGAAATGTGGGCAGAATGATGAGATTCCGCAGGAGGTGGCGCCGGGACTGAAGAACTCATTAAAGCTCGTGCGGACTGACGAGCTGATTGTGAGGGTGAAGATGGAAGGCGGCAGGTTCGGCGATGGGAAGCGCAAATTGCGCGGCGAGTTTTTGCTCGCGGGCTATTGGTACACTCTGTCGGTTACCGACTGCGGAATCGAAGCCGATTTGAAAGCCTGCGCAGTTGGCACGGAGACGGTCTACAAGAATCCGCTGCTTTGCCTGAGTTTAAGCGAAGTGTTTGAACCGAAGCATTCATGCTACAAGCTGATCGCGGGTGTAATCCCAACTGAACTCTAATGGAGCGACGGGTCTACAGCATCGGGCATTCGAACCACGAGTTCGCAAAATTGCTCGCATTGCTGCAGCAGCACGCGGTAACGGCGGTGGGGGATGTGCGGTCGGCTCCGTACAGCAAGCGCTATCCGCAATTTTCGCGTGAGCCTTTGGAGAAAGCGCTGCGCGAGGCCGGCATCGTGTATGTGTTTCTCGGCAAGGAATTGGGCGCACGTTCAGAAGATCCTAGCTGTTACGAAAACGGCAGTGTGAAATATGAGCGGCTGGCGAAGACGGAACTCTTTCAGTCGGGACTGGACCGAGTGGAACGCGGGCTCGGATCGAAAACGCTAGCACTGTTGTGCGCGGAGAAAGAGCCGCTCAATTGTCATAGGACGCTGCTGGTGGCGCGGCATCTGGAGGCGAGGGGCATTCGCGTGGAGCACATTCTTGAAGACGGGTCGATCGAATGGCACGGCGACGCAGTTGCGAGATTGTTGCGACAGCTTCACGAGGCGGAGACGGATTTATTTCGGACTAACGATCAGATCGTGGCAGATGCGTATGCGGCGTGGGGAGAGAAGATCGCGTACACGCGCGACGAGGGTGAGCAGGAATGAAAGTCTTCACCATCGGATTTACGAAAAAGTCGGCAGAGGAATTTTTCACGACATTATCGAGGTCAGGGGCAAAGCGAGTAGTGGACGTCCGCCTAAATAATTCATCGCAGCTGGCTGGGTTCAGTAAGCGCGACGATTTGGAGTATTTTCTCAAGGCTATTTGCCGGATGGATTACGTGCACATCGGAGAACTAGCTCCGACGCAGGAACTGCTGGACGCCTACCGGGCGAAGCAGATGGATTGGGCGGAATACGAGGAGAAGTTTTCGGCCCTGATGAGCGAGCGCAAGGTCGAGGAGTCGGTCGGTCGCGAAGTGTTGGAAGACGCTGTGCTTTTGTGTAGCGAGCCGAAGGCTGACCAGTGTCATCGGAGGCTGGTCGCGGAGCATTTTCAAAGGGCGTGGGGCGGCGTGGAGATTGAGCACTTGTGAGGGACGCGATAGGGCAGCCTGTGTCAAGCAACCCGAGGTTTCTCGACTCGCCACATAAGACGCGGCTCGCTCGAAATGACAGACCACACAGAACCTGATTCAAAAGCCATACATAGATGCCTCGCCGCGCTGTGTCGGTTGATCACTCGTCCTCGGCGGAAACATCTGCTCCGAACTTGTCGGCGAATAGCTTGAGGATGTCATTCGGAACAAAGCTCTCTACCACGTAATCTGCGGGCTTATACCTCTCGGCTTGAGCTGTCGGTGACAATACGATCACTGGCATGGAAGGGTACGCAGCTTTAATGTGACGGGTGATATCGCCGAATGGGATATCAGTGATGCGAGAGTGAACGACAACAGCATCTACATTGGGGAAGCGCTCAAGAAGTCGCAACCCTGACTTTCCACTGTATGCAGTGATGACGTTGTGCTTGGCGGTTTCAAGGACTAACTTACGGGCAGATACTCCCTCAGGCTGCTCAACCTCGATCATCAGAACTACTAATTTTCTCACTGTATAGCTGATGTAGCGTGAGTCTTTGTCAGTTGGCTGATTGCGGTCAGGCTGCTTCGGTTTATTTTGGCTGTGCCAAGATGCAGATCCCTCGCGGACTGCGTACGCTCGTCAACATGACTTCGGCGTTTCTGGACGCGTTTGGGGATGGTTGCAAGAAAGACAAATGCAGATCCCTCGCGGACTGCGTCCGCTCGTGATGACAACAAAAAACACTGACGCTCGTGATGGCAACAACATGATTTGTGGAGGGAATAGGGATGCCTCGCTGCGCTCGGCATGACAGATCCTCGCTGGCGCTCGGATGGGTAGTGCCGTCGTTCAAGGTGCGCCCGTGGCGTTCACCAAATGCATAGATGTTTCGCTACGCTCAACATGACTTTGGCGTTTCTGGACGCGTTTTGGTTGCAAGAAAAACAAATGCAGATCCCTCGCGGACTGCGTCCGCTCGTGATGACAACAACATGATTTGTGGAGGGAATAGGGATGCCTCGCTGCGCTCGGCATGACAGATCCTCGCTGGACTCGGATAGGCAGTCCGTCGTTCAAGGTGCGCCAGTGGCGTTCACCAAATGCATAGATCTTTCGCTACGCTCAACATGACTTTGGCGTTTCTGGACGCGTTTTGGGGATGGTTGCAAGAAAGACAAACGCAGATCCCTCGCGGACTACGTCCGCTCGTGATGACAACAAAAACACCAACGCTCGTGATGACAACAGCATGATTTGTGGAGGGAATAGGGATGCCTCGCTGCGCTCGGCATGACAGATCCTCGTGGCGCTCGGATGGGTGGTTCGCCGTTCAAGATGCGCCAGTGGCGTTCACCCAATGCATAGATGTTTCGCTACGCTCAACATGACTTCGGCGTTTCTGGACGCGTTTTGGGGACGGTTGCAGGAAAGACAAATGCAGATCCCTCGCGGACTGCGTCCGCTCGTGATGACAACAAAAAACACTAACGCTCGTGATGGCAACAACATGATTTGTGGAGGGAATAGGGATGCCTCGGCTGCGCTCGGCATGGACAGATCCTCGCTGGCGCTCGGATGGATGGTTCGTCGTTCAAGGTGCGCCAGTGGCGTTCACCCAATGCATAGATGTTTCGCTACGCTCAACATGACTTCGGCGTTTCTGGACGCGTTTTGGGGATGGTTGCAGGAAAGACAAATGCAGATCCCTCGCGGGCTGCGCCCGCTCGTGATGACAACAAAAAACACCAACGCTCGTGATGACAACAAAAAACACCAACGCTCGTGATGACAAACAACAAAGGGCGCCTCGCCGCGCAGAGTGTCGTCGTAACGAGCATTTGCGTACAGCATGACCTTGGAGTGGTGCGTCGCGGGAGCCTAATGGAAAGAGTACGGAGAGACTAATGCCGTCTAGTTCCACATTGCCTTGAGTTTTTTCAGTGCGAAGATGGCTACCTGGTAATTCGGGTTCTGCTCGAGGGATTTTTCGTAGCAGGCGCGTGCCTTCTTCCAGTCGTGTTTCTTTTCCCAGATGCGGCCCATGTTGAACCAGGGATAGCAGTAGGCTTCATAGCGAGGCGCACGCAAGGCTTTTTCAAACCAGGGAAGCGCTTCGTCGAATTTGCTTTGCTCGATGAGATAAGCGCCGATGTCGTTATAGGGATTGCCAAAGTCGGGGTCAAGTTCGATCGCCTTTAAACACTCTCGGATGGCTTTGTCCCAGACGCCCATGAACGAATAGGTCCAGCCGCGGAAAGTGTAGGCTTCAGCGGTGGGGAAGGCCTGAATGGAGCGCGCGTACAGGCGAAGCGCTTCTTCGTACTCGCCCTGCATCTGGCGAGCATAGGCCTGCCGAAACAGGTCGATTGCGTAGTCGCGTTGGTCGGAGCCCTGCACGGCGAAAAATATATCTGAAATCCGGGGCCGGCGGGCAATCCGATGGTAACCATTCATAAACGGCAGTTCACGGGGGAGATGTACCTCTGGAACCGGTCGCGATACATTGCCTTACACTGTGGGTTACAGTAGTTACCAGAGAATTCCTTGAAAAGAATTTCATTCGTTCTAGTTATAGTGATGTCCCTTTTATGCTGGGGACAGACGTCGCCGTCGGCGCAGACGCAGTCGCCTACGCAACCACCTCCGCCGGTTCAGCAGCCCGCACCGCAGAAATCCCCGGACGCGCAGGCGCCGACAGACACGCAGGTCCAGCCCGAGCACCGAATCTCGAAGGCTGAGGAAAAGGAACTTCTCGAATCAGTCAACGCGATTTTGAAGATTCAGAGCGAGGATACCGCGCTGCCGATCAAGCACGAGGTAAAACGGCAGCTCACCAGCCGGGATGACGTAGAGAAGTTCTTCGTCGACCGTTTTCAGAAAGATGAAGCCGCGCAGAAGCTGAAGAGGTCGGAAGTAGTGCTGAAGAAATTCGGTCTAATTCCGCGCGACTTCTACCTGGAAGGATTCATGCTGGAGCTGTTACGTGAACAGGTGGCGGGTTACTACAACGCGGATAATAAGACGGTATATCTGCTCGACTGGATCGATCCGGACCAGCAAAAGCCGGTGCTGGCGCATGAGTTGACGCACGCGCTGCAGGATCAAAACTTTAAGCTGGAGAAGTGGTCGAAGACTGGATTGGCGGGCGAGAAGAAAGTCCAGGACGAGATTCAGTCGGACGAGCAGCTCGCGGCTCGAGACGCCGTGCTCGAAGGGCAGGCAATGACTGCGATGCTCGACTACATGCTGGCTCCTACAGGGCAGTCGGTGCTTACGTCGCCGTTGTTGGTGAAGGCCACCGAGGTAGGGATGACATCAGGAGGGGGCTCGCCAGTTTACGACAAGGCGCCACTGTATCTGCAGCAAGCACTGATTTTTCCCTATACCTATGGAATGGATTTTACGGTCACTCTGCTGAAGAACGGCGGCAAGGAGAAAGCTTACGCGGATGTGTTCCGCAATCCGCCGCAGAATACGCGCGAGATCATGCAGCCGGAGACGTATTTAGCGGGCGAGAAGCTGCCGCCGCTTACGATTCCGGATTTCAAGAACATTCTCGGGCATGACTGGGATCGCTACGATGTGGGGTCGATCGGCGAGTTTGATGTCTCGATCATGGGGCAGCAATACGGGATGAAGCACGATGAATCCGAGAAGATGGCCAGCGGATGGCGCGGCGGCTATTACTACGCTGCAGTGAAGCATGGAACAAAAGATCCGAAGACTGCCGACACGAGCGTGGTGTTTGTGACTAAGTGGGCGACTCCCGAGCAAGCCGAGCAATTTGAGAAGGTGTACGTGGGTTATCTGCCAAAGCGCTATGCAGCCGTGACGTCGTCGCATGATCCAGGGCAGGCGTACCGAAAATACGGGACGACCGAGGGTACGGTGATCGCGAGTCGGAAAGGTGTACTGCTGACGATTACGGAGAGCTTTGACGATGAGACGGCGCAGAAGCTGATGCAGGCGGTAGAGGGGACAGAGGCAAAGCCGTAGATTCAGTCGGCTTTTGGGGGCTAACCTTGTCCATGACTTCGAACATTCCTTTGAGCGCCTGATCCCAATAGCGCCAGTTATGAGCGCCGGGACTTTCGCGGTAAACATGATCAATGTGCGCCGCCGCAAGAGAACGATCGAGCAGGCGATTGACACCGATCAGACCATCTTTGCTTCCACACGCCTGATAAATGTAGGGAAGGCCCTTTGGATTTTGAACCGACTTGATCACGTAAAGCGGGTCATAGGTTTCGCGAACACCACTGCCCAGAGGTCCGAAGATCTTACGTAGTCTCCAATATTGACCGAAGCGCTGGAACGAGAACTTGCGAGTCGGGGCGTCGGCGGCATTGCTCATAGAGCCGACGAACCAGTAGCGATCCGGCCGCTTCAGTCCGAGATAGAAGGCGCCGTAACCGCCCATGGAGAGACCACCGATCAGGCGAGACTCGCGCTTGGCCGCTACCGGATAGTGAGACTCCACATCGTTGGGGATGTCGTTAACGATGTAGTCGGCAAAGTGATCGTCGGGAATTTCGGCGGCGTTCACGTAATAGGAATTGTCCCCTTCAGGGAGCACGGCAATGAGCTTCCGATTGCGCAGATAGTCGTAAAGATGCGACCAGCGAAGCCAATCTGCGGGTTCACCGCCGAAGCCATGCAGCAGATAGATGACGCCGAAGCCATCCAGTTGGCCGGAGTTCTGGGGACGGACGACGAGGTACTGTTTTCTGCGGCCTAAAGACGGGCTATAGAACGTGACCCGCTCTGTTTGAACGCCCTTGATGGTGAGTGGACGAACTTCGCGATCAGTGCGCGGTGGATCGGATCGGTGGCATGACGCAAGACAAAGCAAAGCAGCCACGCTGACCAGTGTGCGGCAGGTGAAATTCACGCTGGCTTCGATGCTAAACCAGTTTCACGTTTCGCGTTTCACGAACGAAACGAAAACGTGGGCGAGAGCGACCGCCCCACCGTACTACTTTTGTATAATCGCGAGTTCACCTTGAGATAGCAGGAGATATTGTTTGTCACAGGCAGAGATTGGCATTATTGGCGGCAGCGGTTTGTACAGTATGCCGGGAATCAGTGATGTCCACGAAGTGAAAGTGGATACGCCGTTTGGCGAGCCTTCCGATCCGTATGTACTGGGAACGCTGGAAGGGCGAAAGGTCGCGTTCCTGGCGCGGCATGGCAAGGGACATCGGATTCTGCCGAGCGAGTTGAATTTTCGCGCGAATATTTTCGGTTTCAAACTGCTGGGTGTGGAGCGGATCGTGTCGCTATCGGCGGTGGGATCGTTGAAGCAGGAACATAAGCCGACGGATTTCGTGATCCCCGACCAGTTTGTGGATAGGACAACGAAGCGGGTTTCGACGTTTTTCGGGGACGGCGTGGTCGGCCACGTCGCGTTCGCAGATCCAGTGTGCGGTGAGGTGGCGGCGGTACTACACGGCGCATGCAAGTCGGCGGCGGTGATTGGGAAAATGGGCGGAACGTATATCTGCATGGAAGGGCCGCAGTTTTCGACCAAAGCGGAGTCGAACCTATACCGCAGCTGGGGTATGGACGTGATCGGCATGACCAATCTGCAGGAGGCGAAACTAGCGCGCGAGGCGGAGATCTGTTACGCGACGGTGGCGATGGTCACCGATTATGACTGCTGGCATCCGGAGCACGACAGCGTAACTGTGGATCAGATTGTAAAGGTGCTGAATCAGAATTCGTCGAACGCGTGCAGCGTGGTGCGCGAAGCTGTGAAAGCGATGCCGAAGGGGCGCGGATGCAAGTGCGGATCGGTACTGCAGTTTGCCATTCTGACGGATAAGAGCAAGATTCCGGCAGCGACGAAAGAGAAGTTGAGACCGATTCTGGGGAAGTATCTGAGCTGAAGTTGCGATGTGGCTGATTACTGGTAGGGGAGAAATCATTGTCGATACTGGTAGTGGGTTCGGTAGCGTTTGACACGATCAAGAGTCCGTCGGGAAGCGTGGAGAAAGAACTGGGCGGAGCGGCGACCTATTTTGGTTTGTCCGCGAGTTACTTCACCGATGTGCGCGTAGTCGCTGTTGTCGGAGAGGACTTCGGCCCAGAGCAAGAGGCGGTTTTCAAGAAGCGCAACATCGATCTGCGCGGATTGCAGCGCTCGGCAGGGAAGACGTTTCACTGGGGCGGCGAATACGGCGAGAATCTGAACGAAGCCAAGACGAACTTCACGCACCTGAACGTGTTCGAGAGCTTCAAGCCGGAGCTTCCAGCGGAATATCGTGAGACGCCTTTTCTGTTTCTGGCGAATATCGATCCGACTTTACAGGCTACCGTGCGGCGCCAGATGAATGGCGCGAAGCTGGTGGGCGGCGACACGATGAACTACTGGATCACGGGTCATCGCGAAAAGCTGCTGGAGACGCTGAAGCTGATCGACGTGTTGCTGATCAACGACACCGAAGCCAAGATGCTGGGCGGGGAGAGCAATCTACCGCGCTCGGCAAACAAGGTTCTGGCCCTGGGACCGAAAGCGCTGGTGATCAAGCATGGCGAGTATGGTGCGACGGTCTTCTTCCGCGAGGGAGCGTTCGGGATCGGGCGGCATCCTTTTCGCGCGCCAACGCTACCGCTGGATGAAGTTAAGGATCCAACGGGCGCTGGCGACTCGTTTGCCGGCGGGTTCATGGGATATCTGGCGGCACAGGGCGAGATCAACCGCGAGACTCTGAAACGCGCTATGTTTTACGGGGGCGTGATGGGCTCGTTCGCCGTGGAGCGGTTTGGGACGCGCCGTCTGCAGGAGCTCACGCGAGATGAGATCGACGAGCGGTTCCAGATTTTCCGCGAACTGACTCACCTGGAGTAAACATCCGCTGATCAATGCCAATCAAAGCGGAACTGTAAGCGGTCCACAATCCACAACTGTGCGTTCGGCTTCTGACGTTCAAGGGAAGCTGGACCGCGATCTCTGGATATTGGCGGCAATCGCGACCGTCATTTCTCTGGCGGCGTTTTTCTATTACTTCCACAACGGAATGCTACTGCTGTATGGCGATGCGGTCGCGCATATGAACATTGCGCGGCGCACGATTGATTCGCGCACGCCTGGGCCACTGCAACTGGGGACGGTGTGGCTGCCACTGCCGCATATCGTGATGCTGCCGCTAGTGGCGTTCACGTGGATGTGGCGGACAGGAGTGGGCGGAGCGATTCCGTCAATGATCGCGTATGTAGCGAGCGTGTTGGGCATGTTTCGCCTGGTGCGCAGCGGGTTGCAGCGCGGGTTCGGAGTGAAGCGCGAGGCGAGGGTGGCGGCGTGGTTTGCGGCGCTGACACTGGCGGCGAATCCGAATTTGATTTATCTGCAGACGACGGCGATGACCGAGCCGTTGTACCTGGCGTTCTTCATTTGGGCGACAGTCTATTTCTCAGAGTTTGTGTTCGGTTTGCGAGATGGGAACGATCACTCGGCGCAAAAAGCGCTGGTGCGGTCAGGCTTCTTTCTGTTCCTGGGGATGTTGACGCGGTATGACGGCTGGTTTGCGGGCGCGACGTACGGATTGGCAGCGACTCTGGTGATTGCATTCGCGATGCATGGACGCGGCGAGCGGTGGACGAACCTGCTGCGGGATACGAAGTGGAGGCGGGCGTTTGCGGGTTTCGCGCTTTGGCTGCTGATCACGCCGGCGATATGGTTTCCGTGGAACTGGCTGGGATTTGAAGATCCAATGGCGTTTGCAACGGGTCCGTACTCGGCGCGTGGGATCGAACAGAGGACACGCAAGCCGGACCAGCCGCATCATCCGGGATGGAATAACCCGCGCGTCGCGACGCTCTATTTCGTTAAGTCGGCGAAACTCAACATGGCAGGTGGTAACGGTGAGCAGCGCGCGTGGATATGGTTCGCGGTGCTCGGGCCGGGGTTGTGCCTGTTGTGGGCGCGGCGATTGTGGATGTGGCTGCTGTTGTGGGTGCCAGTGCCGTTCTATGCGTTGTCGATTGCGCACGGTGGCGTGCCGATCTTTTTGCCAGATTGGTATCCGTTCTCGTACTACAACACGAGGTATGGGACGCAGCTGTTTCCCGCTATTGTCGTGTTCACCGCCCTGCTCTTGTTCTTACTGCTGGTGAAAGTCGAGGAGCGGCGGTGGCAAGCAAGGGTGGCAATCCTCGCATTTGCCTTTGTGGCGTCGAGTTACATCTTCGTGTGGCGGCAGACGCCGGTGGTGCTACAGGAGGCGATTATCAATGCGAGGACACGAGTGGCGTTCGAGGCGAAACTGGCCGGGGAACTGGCGAAGCTCCCGCCTGATGCGAGCATCCTGATGTACAGCGGCGAACATGGTGGCGCTCTGCAGCAGCTGGGAATGCCGTTAAAACGAACGCTGAACGAGGGAAATCGCAAGGCGTGGAAGAAGGCGCTGCCCGATCCGGCAGCGGCAGCGGACTATGTGGTCGCAACGAAGGGGGATGATGTAGCTGCGGCAGTGGCGAAACATCCCCAGGGTCTGGAGAAGATTGCCGAGGTGGAGTCAGAAGGGCAAAATCCGGCGGCGATCTATCGTTCTCTCGCGCACCATGCATCCGGCGAGTAACCGGTGATCACACACCGGCGTTGATGTTGCGTTGTACAATCCTCCCGAAACCGTGGACTTCTTAAAACACATCTGGCAGCTGAGCGGATCGAGTTCGTTCATTGCGAATAGCATGGTGCAGTTGCTGTTGGCGGCCGTGCTGGGTGGCGCAATTGGATTGGAGCGCGAGTTGCGGCATCGCCCTTCCGGCCTGCGCACGAATCTGTTCATCTGCTTTGGCTCGGCGATGTTCACGATTCTTTCGGCAAAGTTGGCGGGTGAGTTCACAGGCGACCACACGCGCATCGCTGCACAGATTATTCCTGGTATCGGCTTCATCGGCGCAGGTTCGATCATCCATGCACGTTCCGGGATTACGGGGTTGACCTCGGCGGCGACGTTGTTTGTGGTTGCGTCTATTGGAATGGCGTGCGGCGGCGGACTCTATTTCCCGGCTATCTTTGCGACCGTTCTGATTCTGTTATGCCTGGTCGTGCTTGGGGGCGTGGAAGAGCGCTTCAGCCTGAAAACGTTTATCACCGGATATGAAGTGACAGGCCAGGACGCGGAAAGAGTGATCGGCGCCATCAATACAGTCCTGGAAGACGAGCACAAGTTGATGCAGACGGTAAGCATCGGTAAAGTGAACGACAAAAGCAAAGTGCAATTCACGGTGGAAGGCACACGCAGAGAACATGAGTCTTTGCAGGCGCGCCTTCGACTGCTTCCCGAAGCAGAACACCTGCACACCTTTCTTGTTTCCGAGTACGAATAATGTCCAAATCGGTTCCGTTTGTGAAGGCCACGGCCTGTGGCAATGACTTCCTGTTGATTGAGCAAAAGTACGCACGTGCCGAAGACCTGGTTTCGTGGACCAGGAAGATTTGTGATCGACACTATGGCGTCGGCGCGGATGGCGTGGAGTGGCTGTCGACCGACGCGGAGGCGGACATCGCAATTCATCTGCTGAACGCGGATGGCTCTGAGGCAGAAATCTCGGGCAACGGAACGCGTTGCGTTGCTGCATGGCTGGCGGATCAGAGTGGGAAGCGGGAACTCAAAATTCGAACAGGCGCGGGAATCAAAGCGTGCAGCATGGTTTCTGGCACTGACAAGAATTTTCAATTCAAGACCACGATGGGGGCGCCAGAGGTTGGAGGCGAATTATCGGTGGGACTTGCGCGTCGAGAGGCAAGGGGAACCACCGTATCGATGGGCAATCCGCATTTCGTGATGTTCGTGGATGAATTTGCTCCAGGATGGCAGAAGGAAGCGGCAGAGATCGGCGCGCTGGAACAATTCGAACGCGGAACCAACGTGGAACTGGTGAAGGTAGCCGGCCCACACGAGATTGAGATCCGAATCTTCGAGCGGGGAGCAGGAGAGACCGAATCTTCAGGAACCGGATCGTGCGCGGCGGCGGTAGCGTCGATCTTCAGCAAACGAGTGAGTTCACCCGTGAAGGTAGTAAGTCCGGGGGGACCGCAGACGGTCGAGTGGGAGAACGAGGTTTTGCTGACGGGACCGGCGCAGATCCTTTGTCGCGGAGAGTTCTACTTCTAGGCTCAGGCCGCTTTCTTTTCGGGGACGACTTTCATCTGAACCCAGTCGTAAGGAAGATCTTTGCCGCATTCGAGGCAAACGACGTAGGTTCGAGGTTTGGATGGAATACCCTTGGTGTTCCGATTCGGCTTGGTTGTGATTGGGAAGCTGTAGTTGGTGTGCAGGCAGCCAAACAACGCGTCGACAACCTTGGAGAGCATGGGGGACTCCCTGTACTGATGAACTTAGATTCGGGAACACTGCCCTTGGTTTTCTGCAAACAGCGAGGATTTTCAAGAGTCAGAGTCGGTTTCCGCGCCGCGCACTCTTTTGCTGAGGTACTTCCTGCCGCTTCCGGCCGCCAAGACCGCCGGAACGAGTTCGAGAGCCGCGTCGGCTTTAACCACGTAGCCCAGCCCGCCACAATTTAACGAGCTCCGCACAATCTCGCTCGAGGTGTGCTGGCTCAGGAACAAGATTCCGCATCGGGGTGCGAGCTTTGCAAGATGTTGAGCGACCTCCAAGCCGTTGAGATCGGGAAGACCGATATCGAGGAGAATCAGGTCTGGTTGCAGGTTTTGGGCGAGTTCGAGGGCTTGCGAACCGTTGGCAGCCTCGCTAACGATCTCAAGGCGAGGGTCTGTCGTGAGGATCGATAGAATTGCGGCGCGGACTTGGGAATTATCGTCCACTACTAAGATACGCATGATGCGCCGTGGAAACCCCAAACCTGGTGGGCGTAAATTGCTCGCCAGCATACAGGAGCTCAGTCAAAGCGTCAACGCGGGGTAGCGGGCTGAAACGTTCTAACCCAGCCTCGACGGCCGTCGATCTCAGGGGTCAATGCCCCGAGAACGGGTGGCGGCGCGGCGGCGCGTGGAGGTAGGTAATTGCGAACACCCATGCTATAATCCCCGTTTGTCACCAAGCGGTTAGCGTTCTTGGGCGCACGTCTGCGATGCGCCGTAAGTGACTGTTCTGTGGCAAATTCCTCATATCTCTGACGAGGTCGCACTATGTCCGGCCACTCAAAATGGGCCACAATCAAGCATAAAAAGGGCGCGCTGGATGCGAAGCGCGGCAAAATCTTCACGCGTCTGATCAAGGAAATCACGATTGCTGCCAAGAGCGGTGGCGATCCGGACAAAAACCCCCGGTTGCGTACTGCGGTTCAGGCGGCAAAGGCGGAGAACATGCCTGCCGACAACATCAAACGCGCGATCCAGCGCGGCACGGGCGAGTTGCCGGGCGTGAACTATGAAGAGTTTGCGCTGGAAGGCTATGGTCCGGGCGGCGTTGCCGTGCTGGTTGAAATCTCGAGCGACAATCGTAATCGTGCCGTCAGCGAGATTCGGCACGTCTTCGGTAAAAACGGCGGCAACATGGCGGAAGCCGGTGCGGTTTCCTGGATGTTTCACAAGAAGGGCGACATCGTGGTTCCAAAGTCGGCTGCGAAGGAAGACGACTTGATGAACCTGGTGCTGGAGAACGGCGGCGAGGATCTGACCGACGATGGCGAGAACTGGGAGATCCTGACCGAGCCCTCTGCTTACGAAACCGTTCTAGAGGCGATCAAAAAGGCGGGAATTACTCCGGTGAGTTCGGAAGTTGCGATGATTCCGCAGAACTATATCAAGCTGGAAGGCCAGGCGGCGAATACTATGATCCGTCTGCTGGAAGCGATGGACGACAACGATGATGTCGAGCATGTCTGGTCGAACTTCGATGTCGACCTCAAGCAACTGGAAGAAGTGGCCAGTTAACAAGCTACGATTGTGAGACCAGGCCGCCTACGGGCGGCCTTTTCGTTTAGTCGCTCCGATGTCGATCGTCAACTAATGGTACTGGTGAGGATTTCAAGTGCGGAGTGATAGCGCGATTTTTTCTCGCCCAGAATGGGGCGGTCGATTAGAGTGATGTCTCTCAGCATGGAGCACTCTGGATTCTGCATGAAGCATCTGCTCGTGATTCTGTTCCTGTGCGCGTCTACCTGCTTTGCCCAAAAAACTTCAAATCCGAACATACAGGACGGCGCTGTGGAGATTACCCCGTGGGTTGGAGGGGGAACCGGCGTCGGGGAAAGTTCAGATTTCAAGTTCTTCGAGACAGGCGTGCGCGTCGGCAAAGTGATTACGTCGGAGATTGGCACGGGACGATTTCGCTGGTGCTTCGAGTATGCGGGCGACATCATGCCGGTGTACCTAGTGAACATCAGGCAGGGCGGATGGGTGTATGGCGGGGGATTCAATCCGGTGGTGCTGAAGTTCGCGTTCACGGCGAACAAAAAAATTGTTCCGTTTCTCGAAGCGAATGGCGGCGTGCTGTTCTCGACGCAGGACGTGCCTCAGGCCGATACGAATGTCGTCAATTTCATGTCGGGCGTGCAAGGCGGATTTCATTATTTTGTGAAAGAGAAGCGGGCGATTACGTTTTCGACGCAGGTGATCCATATCTCCAACGCGAGCCTTGGGAATCACAACCCAGGTATCAATGCGTCAGTACACTTCCGGCTTGGATTCACGTTTTTTAAATAGCTCGGCACAGTCGTCGAACTTATTCCTATGAGCACTCTTGTTGAATGCGTACCGAATTTTTCTGAAGGCCGCGACAAAGCGAAAGTGGATGCGATTGTCGAGGCAATGAAAGTGGAAGGCGTGTATCTGCTCGATCGAGAGATGGACGCCGATCACAACCGTTGCGTGATTACACTGGTGGGCAACCGCGAGGCGATCGCGGAGGCGGCGATTCGAGGCGTAGGAAAGGCCGCTGAGCTGATCGACCTGACGAAGCATCAGGGAGCGCACCCAAGGATGGGCGCGGCGGATGTGGTGCCGTTCATCCCGATTGAGGGCGTTTCGCTGGAAGATTGTGTACAGATCGCGCGGCAGGTGGGGCAGGAGATCTGGAAGCGATATCAGATTCCTGTCTATTTTTATGAAGCTGCGGCGATGACGCCGGAGCGGCAGAACCTGGAAAATATCCGGCGGGGGCAGTTTGAGGGGATCCGCGCTGACATTGAAACCAATCCCGCGCGCAAGCCGGATGTAGGAGAGGCACGTGTGCATCCGACGGCAGGCGCGACGGTGGTGGGTGCGCGCAAGGCGCTGATCGCCTACAACGTGTTCCTAAATACGACGGATGTCGACATCGCGAAGAAGATTGCGAAGGCGGTGCGGTTTTCGTCGGGCGGGCTGCGTTATGTGAAGGGCGCTGGATTTCCAGTGCGCAGACAGGCCCAGGTCTCGATGAACCTGACGGACTTTGAGCAGACACCAATCGCACGCGTGTTTGAATTCGTAAAGCGTGAAGCGGCGCGGTATGGCGTGGCGCCGACGAGCAGCGAGATTGTAGGTCTGATTCCGAAGAAGGCGCTGGAAGATGCGGCAGAGTGGTTTCTGCAGGTGGAGAACTTCGATTCGTCGCTGATCCTAGAGAATCGATTGAGCGCGGTGATGAGCGGGAAGATGGCGGTTGGCGGATTGAGAGCCGGAGTGGAGCCGTTCATCGAGCAACTGGCTGCGCCGACGTCGGCGCCCGGGGGTGGAAGCGCTTCGGCGGCAGCGGCGGCGATGGCAGCTGGACTTGCGAACATGGTTGCGGCGATGTCACGAGGCAAGAAGGCGTATTTGCAGTACGAATCACAACTGAGTGAGGCGATTGCCCGACTAAGCGTGCTGCGAGAAGAGCTGAAAGTGGCGATTGAGGCCGATACTGAGGCATTCAACGTCGTGATGAAGGCTTATAAGGCGGCGAAGGATGCGGCCGATGGTCAGCAGGGAATCAATGGCGCCCTGAAACAGGCGACGCTGGTTCCGATGGGAGTGGCTGAGCGCGCGAAAGAGGTTGGGAAGATAGCCGAGAAGCTGGGGCCGATTACGAATCCGCATATGGCGTCGGACTTGACGGTGAGCAAAGCGCTCGCGGATGCAGCAGTCACTGGGGCGCTGGCAAATGTGGAGATTAATCTGGGGTCGATCACGGATGAGGCGTTTGTGGCTGAGGTGAGAACGCGAGTGGCAACAGTGCAGTGAACTAGCGCTCTGCTCCCACCCATACCAAAAGAAGGGTGGGGCACCCGTAAACCAGTCCCGGTGCGCGAATGAAGGGTCGATCGACGCGCGCAACTTTCTTCAATCGCTGAGGTTTGCAAGTAATGGCTGGAAGCCCGTTCCAGTGTTAAGCCACCCCTCCCGTGGGACAGGCACCATTGGTAGTGATCTAAGGGGAACGCCTGCGTCGAGGGCGAGGGATTTGCAATAGAATTGTAGGAATTGCTGATCCCACCTCGAAGTGGGCTTAGGTCATCTGAATCAGCAGGAACATTCAAGAGGTTTCATGAAGCGTTATTTTGCAGCAGTTTGTGTTCTCGTGATTGGAAGCAGCCTGGCGTTCGGCGCCGCGCTGGGGACGTCCGCGCGTACGGTGATCCCAAGCCAGATTCAGCAGGTGATTTCGGTCGATTACCGCGCATTGCGCAACTCACCGACAGCGATGGCGCTTAAGGATCGAGTCCTTCCCGACAGCCTGAAGCAGTTCGAAACGCAGTTACACCAGTTCGGTCTGACGGACGATGAGATTGAGCAGTTGACCTTTGCCGCGTTCCGCGTGAAGGACAATTCGGTACGAACCGTCGGGATTGCGCAGGGGCAGTTTCCCACGAAGAAGATCTACGCCAAAATGAGGCTGAAGAAGATCACTGGAACGAAGTATCACCAGTCGGTGATCTATCCGATGAACAATGGCATGCAGATGTCGTTCATCGACCCTTACACGCTGTTGTTTGGAGATGGTGGCGCGGTGAAATCGGCGCTGGATGCGCGTGATGGGTATGCCGAGAGCCTGAATACAAACAGCCAGATGACCGACATGGTGAATGCTGTGCAAGAAGGCGCGGTGTGGAGCGTGCTGGATCAACTAGGGACGCAGAACATGATGCGCTCGACGCTGGGTGACGCGGCGCGACTGGGTGATTTCGAGACGGTGAAGAAGCGGTTGATTGGATCGCGTTACATCATGGACTTCAATGATGGCGTGAACTTCAATCTGGATGTGGTGACTTCAGACGGGATTACTGCGTCGACGCTGTCGTCGCTGATCAAGGCCGGAGTGCTTTTCCGGAAGATGAATGCGAGCCCGACCGAGAAACTCGCGCTGGATAGTGTCACCGTCGATTCGAACAGTTCACTGCTGCAACTGAAGTTTAAGACCGACGACAGCAAGTTCCAGTCGTTGTTGCATTCGGATCTGTTCGCGTCCGTATCCAAGTAGACGAAAGAACTGATTTCCAAGAGGGGTGGCCCGTCGGGGCTGCCCTTTTTCTTTGTGCAGAGCCGCTATTTCACTCGACGATAAATTCCGGTGTTACGAAACGACTGTCCGTCGGGCTTGATGCCATGCTGAGTGATCAGCATTTCCTGATTGCCAGGTAAGAGTTCGCGTGTCCAACGGTCCACGATCTTGCCATCCCGCTTCAAAGAGCTCTCGATAGTCCTGTCATCCAAGCGCGTCAGGACCAGCGCGACATTGTTACCGGCGAGAGGCTGATCGCGCCCGTCCAGAGGTCCTCCGTAGGTGACCCGGATCAGCTTGCCATCAGCATCGTCGGCGTCGAGGTGGAACAGGAGTTCATCTTTGCCTCTTGGTTCGACGACGTAGGTGGCGCGGCGCCCCGGGCGTCCATGCTCATAGTCAAGAGTTTCGGGATCCAGTTCCCAGGTGCCGAGGAACGGGTCGTTGGCGGTGGTCATCAGTGCTCTCCCCCACAAGCTAAATACCACACCGCTGAGGTCACTTCCAATCATTGAGGCTGCACCTTGCATTGTGCATTTCCTATGCAGGTACCTAAGTGCATGAAAAAGTTGGGAGGCAGTACTTTTTTCTTGCATAATTATGCGTCGTATTCGATAGTTATGCATCTGGTATGCATGTATGAAAACAGCTCGACAAAACCTGGTTCGCGACATGATCTCGATGGCCCCCGTTTACACCCAGGAAGAGTTGCGTAAGGGATTGGCGCAGAAGGGGATACAGGTAAATCAGGCGACGCTGTCGCGCGATCTGCGGGAGATCGGGGTGGTGAAAACGGCGAATGGATATTCGCTGCCTACGCAGGATGACACCGGTGGATCGCCATTGCCGTCGCTGAGTCACCTGCTGAATGAGTTCGTGGTGGATGTTCGCGAGGCGGAAAACCAGTTGGTGCTGAAGACTACGCCGGGAAGCGCACAGCCGGTGGCAGCTGGGTTGGATTCTTCAGGGTGGAAAGAAATTGTCGGCACCATCGCGGGCGACGACACGATCCTGGTGATAACGGAGAGCAGGACGATCTGTCACAAGATGGCTGAGCGGATTCGGGAGATTGTGGAAGGTTGAACGAAAAACTTCAGGTTGGAGTGATAGGCCCCACGGGCTACAGCGGCTTCGAGTTGCTGAAAATTCTTTTTCGTCACCCGCGAGTGAAGGGGCCGATGCTCTTTGTGCGCGAGAAAGGGGAGGGCGGCCCGCGCGATTTGAGCGATGTATATCCGCAGATCTCCGGTAACGGCACGCATTCGTTGGAGCCGTTTTCGTGGTCGCGCGTGGAAGAGGCGGGAATTGATTTGTTGTTTCTGGCGACGCCGCACGAGTTTTCGCGTGAGTTTGTGCCGGAGGCGATTGCGCGCGGAGTGCGCGTGATCGATCTGAGTGGCGCGTGGCGGTTGAAGGCGGCGGAGAATCGCAGCGTTTATGGATTCAAGAATGAAGCAGCGGGCGCGAAACTGGATGATCAAGCCGTGTATGGTCTGCCGGAGTTGAACTCGGACAATCTGGCGAATGCGCAATTGGTGGCGAACCCGGGATGCTATCCGACATCGATCATCCTGGCGCTGGCGCCTTTCGTGCAAGCGGGTTGCGTGGATAAAGATCGCGGCGTGATCTGTGATTCGAAGTCAGGTGTATCGGGAGCAGGAAAGGCTCCGACGCAAGACACACATTTTGTGGAAGTGGCCGACAACTTTCGAGCTTATAAGCCGATGACGCACCGGCACCGCGGCGAGATTCTGGAGCAACTGGAATTGTCGGCGGACGAGTTGGTCTTCACGCCGCACCTGTTGCCAATTCCGCGTGGCATGTTTTCGACGATTTACGTGCACTTGAAGAAGAAAGCCACAGCGGCGCAGGTAGAAGACCGGTTGAAGACGTTCTATTCGGGATCGCCATTTGTGCGCATTTTTGCTCCGCCGCGTTTGCCCGAGCTGGCGTATTCGCTGCACACGAATTATTGCGACATCGGATTTGCGCTGTCGCCCGATGGCCAGCGGCTGACGTTGTTCAGCTGCATTGACAACCTGGTGAAGGGCGCTTCGGGACAGGCAGTGCAGAACATGAATGTGATGTACGGATGGAGCGAGAAAGAAGGATTGTCATGAAGCTGGTGCTGAAAATCGGCGGAGCTGCGCTGGAGAATCCGGCGACTCTGCGGAGCTGCGTTCGGGCGATTAAGAGCCTGGTGCAGGACGGCCACCAGCTGGTGGTGGTGCATGGGGGCGGTTCCGCGCTGACTCGCACATTGAAGAAGCTCGGCAAGCAAAGTCAGTTCATTAACGGTCTGCGTGTAACCGATGCAGAGACGCGCGACGTGGCGCTGATGGTGCTGGCCGGTTTTATGAACAAGGGTCTGGTCGCCGCACTGACGCGCGCCGGAGTAGGCGCAATCGGACTCTCGGGTGGTGATGGGCCGGTGTTCCTCGCGCGCAAGCGCAACGACGGTGGACCGGATCTGGGATTTGTCGGCGATATCTGCCAGGTAGAGACGCGTTGGCTGGAGGCGATCTGGGGCGCCGGCGGCGTGCCAGTGATTGCGAGCGTGGCGCTCGGAACGGACGGCGAGTACTACAACGTGAATGCGGATCAGATGGCGGCTGCATGCGCGGTGGCGTGCAAAGCCCAGACGTTGATCTTCCTGACGGAAGTGGCTGGCGTACTCAATGCCGAAGGCTTGCCGATTCAGCGGCTGGAGACGACGAAGGTTCCGTTCCTGGTGAGTTCGTCGGTGATCAGCGGTGGCATGTTGCCGAAGATGGATGCGTGCCTGAAAGCATTGAGCGGCGGTGTTGGGCGAGTTCGGGTATTTCCCTCGGAGAAGGCGGACGTATTGGCGGATTTCTATCAGAAGAAGATCGATCTCGGAACAGAAGTGGTGGTGGCATGAGCCTGGCAACTGTACAGAGGGCCGAAGCGGCCCACCTGATTCCGACGTACGAGCGTTATCCCGTGTTACTTACGCACGGGCGCGGCGTGTACCTGTGGGACGCGAATGGGAAGCGCTATCTCGATTTGCTGAGCGGAATCGGTGTGAACGGATTGGGCCACGCTCATCCCGTGGTGAAGAAGGCGATCGTGACGCAGGCAGGAAAGCTGCTGCACACGTCAAATCTGTTCTTCCATGAGTATCAAGCGGAGTTGGCGGCGAAGCTGACCAAGATTTCCGGACTCGATCGCGCGTTCTTCACCAACAGTGGCACCGAGGCGATTGAAGGTGCGTTGAAGATTGCGCGGGCGTATGCGCAGATCAACAACAAGAACGGCTCGGGTCCGAAGTGGAGAATTATCGCGCTGGACAATTCTTTCCATGGCCGCACTTATGGCGCGCTGTCGGTGACTGGACAGAAGAAGTATCGTGCTCCGTTTGAGCCGGTAGTGCCGGGCGTGAGATTTGTGAAGCTGAACGATGTGGCCGATCTGGAAAAGAAGTTCGACCACACCGTATGCGCTGTTCTGGTGGAACCGATTCAGGGTGAGGGCGGAATTCGGCCTCTTACCGAGGAGTTTCTTCAGCGGGCCCGCGAATTAACGAAAAAGAGTGGTGCGCTGCTCATTGCCGATGAAATTCAAAGCGGACTCGGTCGAACAGGAAAATGGTTTGCTTATCAGCACGTGGGCGTTCAGCCCGACCTAGTCGCGCTCGCCAAGCCGATTGCCGGCGGATTACCGCTGGGTGCAATTCTCGCGTCTTCGGAGGCGGCGACTGCATTTCATCCGGGCATACACGGAACGACATTCGGCGGCGGTCCGTTGACCTCGGCCGTCGCGGTCGCGGTTCTGAAGACGATTGAAAAAGACGGTTTGATGAAGAATGCCGTCACAGTTGGCAATTATTTCCGCAGCCAACTCGATGGGCTGGCAGCGAAGCACAAGTTTGTACGAGAGATTCGCAGCAAAGGCCTGATGATCGGCGTGGAACTTGATTCCCCCGAGAAGGCTAAGGCAGTGGTGAAGGAGGCGCTCGCGAAGGGCGTGATCCTGAACCGGACGAACGAAACAGTTTTGCGATTCCTGCCGCCATTCATTCTTCAGAAGAAGCATGTGGACGAGGCGATGAAGGTGATCGCACCGATATTCAGTGATTTGGAGGCCCAATGAGCACGTTAAGTAAACCTCTAGTCTCAAAGCCCGCTTTCGGCAGAGCCGGAGTGAAGAAGATGCGGGCGACGTTTGGGCTGTCGAAGCCCGATTTGATCTCGATCCAGGACCTGACGCCGACCGAAGTGGAAGGCATCCTGGAGTTGACCGGGCTGGTGAAAACCTATCCCAACGAATTTTCTCGCGCGCTCGATGGCAAACAGATCGTGCTGATCTTTGAGAAGCCATCGCTGCGGACGCGGCTGACATTTGAAGTGGGCATCCGCAGCCTGGGCGGCAGCTCGTTGTTCGTAGATCAGCGTGGGGCGCGAATCGACGAGCGCGAGGCGCTGTCGGATGTGGCGCACAATCTCGAGCGCTGGGTCGATGGGATCGTGCTGCGAACGTTCGCCCACGATACCGTGACAGGAATGGCGGACTTCGCGGGGATTCCGGTGATCAACGGCCTCAGCGATCTGGAGCATCCATGCCAGGCGCTGGCAGACTACTTCACGGTGCGTGAAAGATTTGGGGATTTGCGCAAAGTGAAACTGGCATACGTCGGAGACGGGAACAACGTCGTGCATTCGCTGATGCTGGCGGCCGCCGCGCTGGGAAGCCATATTGCCGTGGCAACACCGCTTGGCTTCGAGCCCGATGCCGAAATCGTGAATGCTGCTTGCGATCTGGCGATCGAGACCGGCGCGAAGATCGAAGTCAGCACAGATGTGTTATCGGCCGTTGCTGGTGCGCATGTGGTCTATACCGATGTGTGGGCGAGCATGGGGAAAGAAGACGAAGCAGACATGCGCAAGAGCGTGTTCTCGCCTTACCAGGTAAACGAGAAACTCATGAAAGCCGCCCGCAAGGATGCGATCTTCATGCATTGCCTGCCGGCGCATCGGGGCGATGAAGTGACCGATAAGGTGATCGACTCGCCGCAGTCGGTAGTGTTCGATGAGGCAGAAAATCGCCTGCATGTACAGAAGGCGATCATGCTGTTGTTGATGGGGAACGGCGGATTCGCGCCACAGGCGTGATGTTGAAAACGCGTTTTTATTAACGAAGAAGAGAGAAGCGAATGTCTGAAAAAGTAGTGCTTGCGTATTCGGGTGGCCTGGATACTTCGATCATCATTCCATGGCTGATCGAGAACTATGGCTGCGAGGTAATCGCCATGGTCGGCGATGTGGGGCAGGGCGACGATATGCAGGAAGTCGCCGAAAAGGCAATGAAGACCGGCGCGACTAAAGTCGTCGTCGAAGACCTGCGCGAAGAGTTTGTGCGAGATTACGTATTTCCTGCGGTGAAAGCGGGCGCGGTGTACGAGCACAAGTATCTGCTGGGAACGTCGCTGGCGCGTCCAGTGATCGCGAAAGCGCAGGTAGAAGTGGCGTTGCGCGAAGGCGCAACCGCCGTTGCTCACGGATGCACGGGCAAGGGCAACGATCAGGTGCGTTTCGAGCATGCGTTCCAAGCACTGGCGCCGCAGCTGAAGATCATTGCGCCGTGGCGCGAGTGGACAATCAAGTCGCGTGAAGACGCGATTGACTATGCTGAGGCGCGCAATATTCCAATCACCGCGAGCCGGGAGAAGATTCATAGCCGCGATCGCAACTTGTGGCACCTGAGTCATGAGGGCGGGGAATTGGAAGATCCTGCGAATGCGCCGTTGGAATCCACGTGGCAGTGGACGACTTCACCGAAGGCTGCACCTGACAAAGAGGAAATTGTAGAGATTGCGTTTGAGGGCGGAGCGCCGGTTGCCGTGAATGGCAAGAAATTGGCTCCCGCCGCACTGTTGGGTGAGTTGAATGAAATCGGCGCGCGCAATGGCGTGGGCCGCGTGGATCTGGTCGAGAACAGGTTTGTCGGAATCAAGTCACGCGGATGCTACGAGACGCCGGGTGGCACACTGATTCTTACTGCGCAGCGTGAGTTGGAATCGCTGTGTCTGGATCGCGACCTGCTTCATTACAAGCAGCAGGTCAGTTTGAAGTATGCCGAGATTGCTTACTACGGGCTGTGGTTCACCCCGCTGCGCGAGTCGCTCGATGCGTTCATCAATAGTACGCAACAGAACGTGACCGGCACGGTGAAACTTGGTCTATACAAAGGCAATGTGAATACACTTTCGAGAAAGTCACCTTTCTCGCTATACCGCACCGACATTGCTTCGTTCACTATGGGCGACAGCTACGACCAGAAGGACGCGGAAGGATTCATCCGCATTCTTGGTCTGCCGGCGCGGTCGCAGGCATGGCTGCGTCAGCAGCTTGAGAAGAAGGGCGAGACCGTGGGGGTCCGTTCGTGAAAATGTGGTCGGGACGGTTCCGGGAACCGCTCGATCCGGAGTTCGATCAGTGGCAGCGTTCGTTCAGCTTTGATCGTCGCTTGCTGGGCGATGAACTGGCGGCGAGCACTGCATGGGCCCGGGCTCTGGAAAAAGCGGGCATCCTCGATTCCGCAGAGCAGGCGCGGATTGTCGAGGGCCTGGAGAAGATTGGGAAAGCGTGCCAAGCGAATCCCAAGGTGATGGATGAAGCCGATGCTGAGGACGTCCATCACTTCGTTGAATTGCAACTCGTAAAGGAAATCGGCGAGACGGCGTACAAGCTCCACACGGGGCGCAGCCGCAATGAGCAGATTGCAACCGATCTGCGGTTGTTCGCGCGGCGGTCGGTGGATGCGATTCGCGGGCAGTTGACGCGGGTGATTGGTGCGTTGATTGTGCGTGCGGAGGAGTTGGGATCGACGGCAATGCCTTCGTACACGCATTTGCAGAAGGCGGAGCCGGTGTTGTCGGCGCATTGGCTGTTGGCGTATGCAGAGATGTTCTTTCGCGATGAAGATCGACTGGCGGATTGTCGTAAGCGAGTGAATGTGCTGCCGTTGGGATCGGGCGCTGTCGCCGGAAGCGGGCTGAAGCTGGATCGCGCTGGAATGGCGAAGGAGCTTGGGTTCGATGCGATCACGGCGAACAGCATGGACGCAACCAGCGATCGAGATTTCGAGATCGAGTTGCTGAGTGTGCTATCGATGATTGCGGTTCACATGAGCCGGTTGGCGGAGGAGATCACGATTTTTTCGACGCGCGAATTTGGGTTCATCACGCTGCCGGACAGTTTGAGTACGGGTAGCAGTGCGATGCCGCAGAAGAAAAATCCGGATGCGACTGAACTGTTTCGTGCGAAGGCCGGGCGCGTGGCGGGAGATCTTTTGCAGGCGACGATGACCGTGAAAGGTCTGCCGCTTGCCTATAACAAGGACATGCAGGAGCTGCAATTGCCGCTGTTCGATGCGGTGGATGCGATTGCGGGGACCATGGAAGTGGCCGCGAAGTTAATTTCGAAGCTGCAATTCAATACGGATGCGATGAACCTGGCGGCGACGACCGGCTTCATGAATGCGATGGAGGCCGCGAATTACCTGGTACGCAAAGGCGTGCCGTTCCGGCGCGCGCATGAGGCGATTGGAAACGCGGTACACACTTGCATCGAGCGCGGCTGCGAGCTGGACGGCTTGACCATCGACGAATTGCGCACGATTCGTCCGGAGTTTGGCGAAGACTTTTACGCTTGTCTGAAATTGGAGTCGGTGCTCGCGCATCATGATGTTCCTGGTGGAACGGCTCCGCAGCATGTGAGTGCGGCATTGAAGAATGCAAAGACACGGCTACAGGCCCTGAAGGGAGAGCACATTGCAAACGCGTAGAGCGATTCTCCCGGATGCGCCGAGAATCTACGAACTCATTTCGCAATATTCCGACGACGGCACGCTGCTGCCGCGCACGCAGCAGGACATCTTCGAGAACGTGCGCGACTTTGTCGTAGTGGAAGACAAGGGCAGAGTAGTGGGCTGTGCTGCTCTGCACTTCTACGGCCTGAGCCTGGCCGAGGTGCGATCCGTTGCGGTCGATGTGGAGTATCACGGGCGACATGCGGGAAGCACGCTGATCAAGGGGCTGATGGCGGAAGCGAAATTCCACAAGGTGCAGCGCGTGTTTCTGTTCACGCGCGTACCCGAGTTCTTTGGACGCATGGGATTCACCGTGGTTCCGCATGATCTGCTGCCAGAGAAAGTTCACAAAGACTGCATCGTGTGTCCGCGGCGGCATTGCTGCGACGAGATTGCCATGGTGCACGGACCAGTGCCGCTGCACGAACTGACGCGGCGGAGCGGCAATCGAAACCTGGTGACGATTCAGCGCTGATGACATCTCCAACGGAACAATTCAGGGTCCCGGCCGGATTCCGGTTGGGGGCAACTAAGTGCGGCATCAAGCAGAGCGGATCGCCAGACCTCGCGCTGATCCACGCACCGGACGGTGTATCAGCCGCAGCGGCGTTTACGCGGAACCGATTGTGCGCGGCCCCAGTGATTGTGGGACGCGAGCATCTCGCAACGTCGCAGGGACGAATCCATGCGGTGATCGTGAATGCCGGGAATGCGAATTGCGCGACCGGTGATCCGGGACTCGAGGCGGCGCGCAAGAGCTGCGAGGCGGTTGCACAAGCGCTCGGCGCTCAAGCCGCGCAGGTAGTTCCCAGTTCGACGGGCGTGATCGGCGTGCCGTTCCCGACAGAGAACTTGATTGCAGGAATTGGGAGCGTGGTCGAAGCGGCAGGAGATTCGGCTGCACATGCGGAGCGTTTTGCGCGGGCGATCATGACAACCGATACGCGCCCGAAGCTGGCAATGGCGACGATTGAGTTGCGCGGGAAGACGGGGACTGTGCTGGGCGTCTCCAAGGGCGCAGGAATGATTCATCCGCAGATGGCGACGATGCTTGCGTATGTGATGACGGACGTGGAAGGGACGCTGGAGCAGTTGACGCGAATTCTGGGCGTAGTTGCGAACCGTACGTTCAACCGCATCAGCATCGACGGAGACACGTCGACGAATGACACGCTGATGCTGCTGGCGAGCGGGAAGTCGGGCATCAAGCTCGACGGACGAGCCGCGCAGAATAAGTTCGCAGGCGCGGTCGGGCAGGTTTGCGCGTCGCTTGCCGAGCAGATGGTCCGTGACGGTGAAGGAGTGAAGCATCTGGTCAAGCTGAAGATCGAAGGCGCGCGCAGCGAGAAAGAGGCTGAGCAGATTGCGAGCGTGATCGCGACGTCAGCGCTGGTGAAAACTGCTTGGGCTGGAGCTGATCCGAACTGGGGGCGAATTCTGGCGGCGATTGGACGAAGCGGAGTTGAAGTCGATATCAGCAAAGTGGATATTGACTTTGGTGAGTTGCCGATCTGTCGTAGTGGAATGGCTGTGCCGTTCGAGGAAAGGGCGGCGCACACGTATCTTTCCCAAGGGGAATTCGAAATCACTATCCAGCTAAATCGCGGCTCGCGGGAGATCCTCTATCTGACGTGCGATCTGACAGCCGATTATGTCAGGATCAATGCCGATTATCGCACTTGATTCCGTGGCGATTGAAAACCTTCCAGTTTCGGATTAGGCTCTATATCCAACAAAAAGCGGGAGTTGTCGGTTATGTGGTCCGGCGATTCGAGAGCCGCGGGCGAAGACTACGTGGAATTTTCTTCTCTGCGGTGCCGACTACGCAACTCGCGATGACGTAGACTGCCACAAAGGGGCTCTATACAGCGAAATGGCTAGTGCAATCGGGCAGACAATTTCCGGAGTAGCTTTTCCGTCGCTCATTTTTGTGAACGGCAACGAGCAGCGCAAACTGGTGCTCGACCACATGCCGTTTTCCATCGGGCGGCGGACGGAGAAGGACCTGGTGATCTCCGATCCGCGCGTCTCGCGCGATCACGCGCTGCTGATCTGGGAAGGCGACGGGTTCTACATACAGGACCTGAACAGCAAACACGGCACCTATGTAAACGGCGAAAAGATCGACAAGAAGCGCCTGCAGAAGAACGACCGCATGGAATTCGGAGTGCGGGGCGAGGCGTGCGTAATCTTTGATCCGGATAAACAGCAGCAGAGCCGGTCACGAGAATTTCTGAGCCAGGTGTCGATGTGGAAGCCGCCGAGTTCAACGGGCGCCCCAAGCGCGGCAGCGGAACTGGAAACACTGACGCTGTTCCTGGAAGCTGCGCGCAAGCTGAATACCAGCACGGTGCTGGAAGAAGTGCTGCTGACGCTCATCGATTCGACTTTGCAATTGACCAAGGCTGAGCGCGGATACGTTTTCCTGAAAGAAGAGAACGGTGATCTGCGATTGGTTGCGGGTCGCAACAATCGCGGAGAAGTGCTGATGGATGACAGCACGATTTCGCGATCGATTTTGCGTGAAGCGGTCAGCAGCCAGTCGGAGTTTCTGGTTACGGACAACGATGACTTCAGCAAGATGGCCGGCCGCGAGAGCGTGGTCGCGCACAATCTTAGAACCGTAATTTGCATTCCGCTGCGCAAGACGCAAATACAGGGCAAAGCGAGCACGGATTCCAATCCGGGCGGCGATCTGCGCGGAGTCTTGTATCTGGACAGCAAATTCATGTTCGGCAAGATGTCGGCGGTGAACCATGACATTTTGCGGGCGATCGCAACGGAAGCCGCCAGCCTGGTGGAGAACGCATTCCTGGTGCAGGTGGAAGAAGCTGCGCGGCGTAACCAACAGGAATTGAACATCGCGGCGGATATACAGAAGCGGCTGATGCAAGTGACGATCCCTGATGTGCCGTTTGCGAAAATACAGGCGAAGAATATTTCGTCGAAAGAGATTGGCGGCGATTTCTTCGATGTGATCCGCACACAGGAATCGTTGACGGTGGTGGTCACGGATGTGAGCGGGAAGGGAATTTCCGCCGCGCTGCTGGCGTCGATTCTGCAAGGATTGTTGTATGCACAGCTGACGCAGCAGAACATTCCGCTGCGGCAAGTGGTGACGACAGCGAACCGGTTTCTTTGCGAAAAAGTGATGGGCGAGAAATACGCGACGATGCTGATCGCGCGATTGCATGCATCGGGGCGGCTGGAATACATCAATTGCGGGCATGTGCCTCCGGTGCTGGTGGGGCCTGATGTACAGGTGCTGGACAATTCGAATTTTCCTGTAGGCCTTCTCGAAGAAGCGACGTTTGAGGACGCTGAGATCAATCTGAATTGCGACTGCCGGCTGCTGGTAGTGACGGATGGCGTTACCGAAGCTGAAGACCCGCAAGGGGAGTTCTTCGGAATGCAGCGGTTGAAGGAAGTTGTGCCGCGTGTGTCAGGCATTGAGGAACTTCTGAACGAGATCAGCAAGTTCTGCGCCGGAACCGCGCTCAACGATGATTGCACGGCAGTGCAGTTAGAGTACCTAGCGGGAAGATAAGGCCTCACCGCAGAGGATTTCTAAAGGCTTTGTGGTAGCGATAGGGTTCCCTCTCTGCACTCGGGATGAGAGCTGGAAGTTTGTGGCGATCAGAAAGAACTGCAGATCCCTCGCGCGCAAAGCGCGCTCGTGATGACAAGAGCAAAGTCAAAGTCCCCAACTCAAAGGCAAGGTTGGTGGTAGCGATAGGGTTCCCTCTCTGCGCTCGGGCTGACAGCTGGAAGTTTGTGGCGATCAGAAAGAACTGCAGATCCCTCGCGCGCAAAGCGCGCTCGTGATGACAAGAGCAAAGTCAAAGTCCCCAACTCAAAGGCAAGGTTGGTGGTAGCGATAGGGTTCCCTCTCTGCGCTCGGGATGACAGCTGGAAGTTCTGTGGTGATTGGAAAGAAATGCAGATCCTTGCGCGCAAAGCGCGCTGGTGATGACAAGAGCAAAGTCAAAGTCCCCCACTCAAAGACAAGATTGGTGGTAGCAATAGGGTTCCCTCTCTGCGCTCGGGATGACAGCTGGAAGTTTGTGGCGATCAGAAAGAAATGCAGATCCCTCGCGCGCAAAGCGAGCTGGTGGTGACAAACAAAACAATCAAATTTCCCACGGGACGGATGTCTTACATAAACATAGCTACTGTTTGTCGCTGGGCTTGAAGAAGGTCCACGGGCCGGCTTTCATGTCGGTGAGGACGGGTTTTTGCCAGTCGAATTCGGGATGCTTATTCAGGAAATCGCTGGCGTTGAAATCGTCGCCGCAGGGATGGCCGCGGCGCGCGTAGAAGCTCATTGAGGCAGCCATGGAGCTATCTGTGGCTTTGCCTTGAACGGCGCCATCTGGTGAGTAGGGCGGCCGCTCCCAGACATGAACGCCGCGTGGCGAATTCTCGACATGACCGCAAAGAGTACGCTCGTCGGCGTCTTCTTTCTTCTCGAAGGTATCGAAGTGATCGCCGAGGAACTGCTCGGCGAGTTTCACATCGATGCGTCCCTTGTATTCGGACATCAGTTGTTCCCAGCGAACGCGACGGGCATTTGGAGAACTAGAGAGATCGGCAGAATCGAAGTCGGTTTCGTCTTTTAATACCTGTGGATCTCGCGCCCAGTTGGAACCGATGAAATAGCCGTCTTTCGTGCGCCAGACTTTTGAGTGTTTCAGGCCCAATTCAAACTGGGCGATCTCGCCGGTCTTGCGATCAGCAAGAAGCCAGTCGTTGGCATAGCCGCCATTGTTTCCGTCGAGCATGATGGTCACATATTCGTCGATGGAGGTCGCGTACTGCATGGCTTTGCGGGCGCGCATGAATTCGGGCTTGCCATCGGGATCGAAGCCCTTGAATCCGCTGATGGTGGTTTCAGTGATCATCAGGCCAGAGTCGTTCACGCCGAAGTCGTCGTCACTGGCGATGACTCCGGGGAACCCGTCCATGATGAAGTGATGGCCGTGAGTGGGAACCACGTCGAAAATGATGCGCCAACGAGCGCCGGGAATAAAACCGGTCCAGTTGTTGTGAGCAATGACGATCTGGTGATCTTTGGTGTAGCTGCCGGTGGCAACAAAGGCGCTGCAATTACCGGGGCTGACGAGGCGTGGGGCGTCGACGCGGGCCTGCTGCTTGTCGAGAATCGGAACGTAGTAATCAGGGACTTCTTCGAAGGCGTTTAGGGCGACAACATCGTAGACGTCGAGCTTTACGTCGTGGGCGTTGAGGCCGTCGGTGATTCCCTGCAGTTCCTGTTGATACTCGGAATCGATATGCGGCCAGAGGACTTCGCGCGCAGTCTGGCGGAAGAAGGCCCAGTCACGCTTGGTGCGGTGGGTGTCGTCGTATTTCACGGCGTTAAAGGCGTCGGCGATTTCGGGCGCGAGGAGATATCCGTGCTGGTATCCGATTTCGGAGGGAGAACCCTCGAGGTGAACGTAGATCCATTTATCGCGTTCGAAGCGGTAGGATTTTTTCAGGGAATCGGACTGGGGAGCAGCGAAGGCGAGAGAAGAGAGGAGGAGGAGAGCGAGAAGTTTATGCAACGGTTTGGTTCTCCTGTGCTGAGAGTTGTGGTGCGATAGGGTGCCCTCGCTGACAGTTCCTCGCTACGCTCGGATGAGAACCATCGTAGCACCCGACAAACTGCAGATCCCTCGCGCGCGGCGCGCTCGTGATGACAAGAGCAAAGTCAAAATCTCCCAACCAAGCCAAGATTGGTGGTAGCGATAGGGTTCCCTCGCTACGCTCGGAATCGAGAACCATCGTAGCACTCGACAAGCTGCAGATCCCTCGCGCGCAAGCGCGCTCGTGATGACAAGAGCAAAGTCAAAGGCCCCCACTCAAAGGCAAGATTGGTGGTAGCGATAGAGTTCCCTCGCTGCGCTCGGGATGACAGCTGGAAGTTTGTGGCGATCGGAAGGAACTGCAGATCCCTCGCGCGCAAAGCGCGCTCGTGACGACAAGAGCAGAGTCAAAGTCCCCAACTCAAAGGCAAGATTGGTGGTAGCGATAGGGTTCCCTCGCTGCGCTCGGGATGACAGCTGGAAGTTTGTGGCGATTACAATTCTGAATTAGTCAGATTGCAAAGTCTTACTTGCCGGGAGTGAGTGTGAGTTCATGGGACTTGGCGCGGTCGACGGCATCGTCCGAGAAAGGAAGACGGACGGCGGTGCCGTGATACCAGTTGTCCCACTGGTTGTTGAAATAGGGGCTGAGCAGGTTGCCAGCCTGTCCGTTCACGATATTGAGGGTACTGTTGTCGAGATCGGAGAAGTCGACGGTGAGACGTTCGGACGGTCCGAGATTACCGCTTGCCTGTTTGACGGTGGTACCGTCGCCTGGCAAGGGCTGAATTCCGGTGCCCGCCCAGCGGCGAACGAACGGAATACGGCTGAAGAGCGGATGCTCAACGTTGATGGTGTGAACCTTGCCCCACGTCCAGCTAGAGAGATCGGCTGGAGCCTCTTTAGCGTTCAGCGCGTCGTCGAGAGCAGCGGTGAGGAGTTCATCGTAATTGGTGAAATTCGATGGCAGCCAGTTCCTGGGTTGATGCGTGAGCGTGCTCTCGATCCAAGCGGAGGAGACGAACCAATGGTACTCACGCCAGCCATCGCGAACTTGCGGATCGGCGGAGGAACCGCCCAGTTTAGGTTCCAGCAATAGGCGCTGGAGTTGTTGACGGGCGCGAGCCACGATGGTGGGCGCCGGGGAGTTTACGCTGACCACGCCGTCCCAGTTACGAAGAATGTCGGCGGCCTGGCGATCGCGCGTTGAAGCGGACTGGCTGTGGTCGACGGCGTAGGCGAGACGCTGGGCGAGGAAGCGATCGAAATCAGAGTAGACATCGGTTTGAAGGGCTAGCATGTCGGCCGGCGTGAACTTCTTGTCGGCCTGAAGATAGCGATAGATGCGCTGGGTGCGGACGGAGGCGTCCCATTCGAAGCTCACGATGTTGGGATATCCGTCGGGCGTGATGCGGCCATTTGCGGTGGCGAGGATACCGGAGGGCGGATCGTAAGCGCTGGGGAGCTGATCGAAGGGAATGTAGCCGCTCCATTCGTGGGAGTTGTCATTGCCAGGCACGGGAGCGACGGCGTCGGAGTTGGTACGGATGGGAATCTTTCCGTTGGCGAAGTAGCCGATATGGCCATCGACGTCACCATACACGACGTTCTGTGAAGGCGCCCCGTAACGTGAGAAAGCGGTGCGGAATTGCTGCCAATTCTGAGCCGAATTGATGTCGAAGAACGGGATCTGCACGAGCCCGGGATCGTAAATATTCCACTTGAGCGCAAGATGGCGCGTTTCGCCGGGGAAGAGGGAAGAGATGATGGGACCGTGGCGAGTGAGGACGACATCGACGTGTACGTCGTCGCCACCTTTGACGTGGATCACTTCCTGGCGGTGCTCGGCTTTTTTCCAGCCGTCAGGAGCCTGGTATTCGGCGTCTTCATTCAAGTTCTCGACGTAGAGATCGGTGACGGCAGGGCCGACGTTGGTAAATCCCCAGGCGATGCGCTGGTTGTGTCCGACGACGACGAACGGGATTCCGGGAAGAGTTACGCCAGCGACGTTGAAGCCGGGGGCTTCGAGTTGCGCTTCATACCAGACATTGGGGATCTGGTTTTCGAGGTGCATATCGTTGGAGAGCAGAGGCTTGCCGGAGGCGGTGTGCGCGCCGGAGATGACCCAGTCATTGGAACCCGCGCGGGCGTCGGGAGGAGGGGGAAGGAGGATGTTATTCGACCCCGCATTCAGTGGTGAGGTAGGGTTCCCTCGCTGCGCTCGGGATGACAGATCCTCGCTACGCTCGGATTGACAAGCGGGATCGCCGGTCCCACATGAAACGCGGGCGAGGCCGGCGCCGTCTGGTTGTGTGTCCATGGTGGGCGGATGGTCACGCCAGGTGACATTTGGGAAGAGTTCGGCGGCGAGTGCGGGGCCAACTTTGTTGGCGACCTTCTCACGGGCGAGCATCTCGGAGACCCAGTAATAGTTGAGCATCTGGGCCATGTTGATGCCGACGAGGAGGGAGTCAGTGACTGTCCAAGGCTTGGGACGATAGCGAAGAACGCGGAATTCGAGCGGAAACGTTTTGCTCTGTTGCTGTTGGGCGATGTAGGCGTTCACGCCACGCGCATAGACTTCGAGATAGTGCTTGTCGGAGTCGCTGAGGTATTGGACGGAGTTCTCGGCAAGGTGACGGAATCCAAGGATGCGCTGTTGACGGTCGTGGGAGAGAGCCGCGGAGCCAAAGACTTCGCTGAGTTCACCCGCAGCATAACGGCGGCTGAGGTCCATCTGCCAAAGGCGGTCCTGAGCGGTGACATAGCCTTGGGCAAAGAGGAGGTCGTCGAGGTTGTGAGCACGGATGTGCGGAACTCCCTGCTGATCGCGGACGACCTGCACTGGGGTGCTGAGTCCGGAGACAGAAACGGTGCCATCGAGTTGGGGCAGAGCGGCACGGGCGGCGCCAAAGAACCACAGGCTTACGCCAACTGCCGCCAACAGAACTACTGCCAGAACGATCAGCAGGAAGCGGAGTAGTGGAGACAGGGTACCGCGAGCAGGCGAGGTCGCAACAGTGGTGGCCATGGAAGGCACAATTGTATTTGGGAGAGGAGAAGGGGACAATCGGACCTTTACCGGATTTTCGCCCATGTCCGGACAGGGCTAAACGGACATGGTGGTGCGCGGCGGTGTTATGCTGAAGCAAACAAAGGCGAGAGTGACGATCGCGGTACTGGGCTAGAACGTAACGGGATTTCAAAGATGGGAATGTTGCCGAAGAGAATCGATGATCATGGGACGGTCTCGCGGGAGATGATGCGAGAGGCGACCGACATTCTCCATCGCCATCTGCGAAAAGTCGGACTGAAACATACGGAACAACGGGACACGATCCTGCACACATTCCTGGAAACGCACGACCATCTATCGACCGATGAGCTGTTCCGGCTGGTGCGAAAGAAAGATCCGAAGATAGGATTCACCACGGTATATCGGACGCTGAAGTTGTTGTCGGAATGCGGCCTGGCAAGCGAAGTAGCGTTTCACGACGGGATCACGCGATACGAACACCAGTACAACCGGCGCAGTCACCATCACATGGTGTGCACGGAATGTGGCGGATCGGTGGAATTCTTCTCGCCGGAACTGGAACAACTGGAAAAGGCGATTGGGAAAAAACATCGATACCTGACGGCGAGACATACGTTTCAAATCTATGGGATCTGCGAAGAGTGTCAGGAAAAGGCAGCCGCGCGGCGGCCGGTCTAGCGCGGCGAATTGCGCCCCATCGAACTAGTTAGATTGTCTTCCAGCGGAATTTCTGATAATTTGCGCCAATTCTAAAAAAGGGCCGGTGAGGCGCCGGATAGACCTTCCGTGTCCTACTGGAGGCAATATGGCCCGTTTCTGTGTTTCCTGCGGTAGCCAGATTTCCGATGAAAGCAATGTGTGCAGCAAGTGCGGACAGCCTGCTTACCAGGCCGCGGGTGGCGGCGCGGTGGCAGCGCCGAGTGCCGGCACCGCCGGATTAACCGACAACATCGCTGGAATGCTTGCGTATGTCACGATCATTCCGGCGATCGTATTTCTTTTGCTGGAGCCGTATAACCGGAACCGGTTTATCCGCTTCCATTCCTTTCAGTGCATCTTTCTGTGCATTGTCCTGGTAGTGATTCACGTTGTGCTGCTGGCGGTGCCGATTGTCGGCTGGGCGATTTCGATCTTCGTTGACCTTGGGTCGCTGGTGCTATGGATAGTGCTACTTCTGAAGGCGTACCAGGGGCAGATGTTCAAGCTTCCTGTGATTGGCGATCTGGCGGAGAAGCAAGCGAACGCAGCGTAGATCTGCGAGCAGGTAATTGGATTTGATAGTTGAAAAGCTAATTCGGTAGGACAGGCGGGATCGCCTGTCCTACATAAACCCTTCTCTGTGGTCCTGTTGCCTTGACAAGGTGCCGTCTCACTCGCCATTCTAGTTAGCTTTGCCTGGGCCATGGTTAGTTTCTGAATGGCAGCGGGAAGGAAATCGGTGAAGGTTCGAGTCCTGTATCACGATAAGTGCTTCGATGGGGCATGCTCCGCGGCGCTGTTCTCACGTTTCTACCAGGAGCGGATTCACCGCGATGTGGAACTGGCGTATACGGGGCTGGTGCATAGGGCGGGGGCGCTGTTCAACGAAGAGCAGTTTGATGGGGATGAAAATGCGGTGGTGGACTTCAAATATTGCTCGTCACCGAAGGTGACGTGGTGGTTCGATCATCATCTGAGCGCATTTCTGACTCCCGAAGACAAGGCACACTACGAGCAGCAGCAGAGCAACACGAAGTTCTACGATGCGGACTTCCGATCGTGCACCAAGTTCATCGCGCACATTGCCGAACGGCGTTTTGGATTCAACGCGGAGCCGGTGAAAGAACTAGTGGAATGGGCGGACATTATTGACGGAGCGCTTTACACAGACGCGAAGACCGCCGTGGAGATGCGAGAGCCGGCGATGAAGCTGACGATGGCGATCGAAGCGACACAGGATCCGGCGTTTATTCCGAAGCTGATTCCGTATCTCGCGCACATGCCGCTGGAAGAGATCCTGCAGCAACCGTTTGTGGCGGAGTTGATTCCGCCGTTGCTGGAGAGGCATCGGAAGTCAATCGAGATATTGCGGGAAAAGTCGACCGAGGAACAAGGCACAATCTACTTCGACGTCACGGATTATGACCTGGAAGGCTACAACAAATTCATTCCATATTATCTGCATCCGAATGCCATCTATAGCGTGGGGTTGAGCCGAAGCAGCTTCCGGACGAAGGTCTCGGTGGGTTCGAATCCGTGGGCTCCGACCGATCAGTTTGTGAATCTGGCGACAATATGCGAGCGCTATGGTGGTGGTGGGCACGCGCGGGTGGGAGCCATTTCATTTCCGCCGAACCGATTCGACGAGGGGCGAAAGGCCGCGCTGGAAATTGTTCAGGAACTTAGAGATAGCGTTTCACTTCCGCCACAGTAGGCCAATTTGGAATTTCGTCACACCTACAGCTGAACTACATCACAAACCTTTGGTTCAGAGTTGGATAGAGTGAGTTTGTCCCCTGCCAGCGACCGGGAGATTCCGGCGCGTGGGAGGGGCGCAGCGCTGCAGGTGGGCAGCAAATGCCGGACGATAGAAGAGAAGGCCGCGACTTGGGAAACGACGCCAGCAGCAAGACGCTGGCGGAAATCGTGCTGCAAACGATCAACTCGATCGTGTTAGTCGCGAACGGTAAGGGCGAAATCCTATATGCCAGCCCATCGGTTAAGACGATCCTCGGATACGAGCCCGAGGAACTATTGGGGATGAAGTACTGGGACACGCCGTGCACCGACCCCGAACGTCGTAAGGAACATTTTCACAAGATTGCGGCAGCGGCGAGAGGGGAAGAACCCGTTCCTGACGCTCCGTATGCAATCCAGATGCTGACTCGGGAGGGCGAAGAGAGATGGATCTTGTGGCGCGACGCTCGGGCGAGCGGCGATCTACTTGTAGGAGCGGGGCAGGACATTACCGAACTGCGTCGAACCCAGGAGGAACTGAAACGCAGGGAGGAGGAGATAGGGGCAATATTCGAGCGGGCGAATGACGGAATGGCCGTAGTGGATCAAGATCTGCGCTATGTAGATGTGAACCCGGCAGCATGTGAGATGTTCGGCCTGAGAAAGGCGGAGATTGTCGGCAAGGAAGTGGGTGCAATCACATCGAGCAAAATTGGGATGGAACGTCTACGCAGGCAGATGGAACGGACTGGAGAGGCTCTGGAGGAGGTCGAGTATCAACATGCCGATGGACCCAAGAGGAAACTTGAGTGCAGGATAACGGCGAACATTCGGCCGGGGTTTCACCTGGTCATCGTTCGTGACATAACAGTGCGCAAACTGCTTGAGCAGCAATTGGCGGAATCGCAGCGATTGGAGGCTGTGGGGCGGCTGGCGGGGGGAGTCGCGCACGAATTCAACAACATGCTGACGGCTATTACCGGGTACGCGGAATTGATCGTAAAGAATTCCGCTCCTGAAGAGCGTATCCACAAATATTCGCAAGGAATTGTGAGTGCGGCCGATCGCGCCGCACAGACCACACAGCAATTGCTGGCATTTTCGCGGCGGCAGGTTATTCAGCCGAAGATAGTAGCGGTGAACGAAGTAATCCGAGAGACCGCCCAGTTGTTACAGCGGATGGTTGGTGAGGAGATCCAGGTAATCCTGCGGCTGAATGAGAGCTGCGGCCCCGTACATCTGGATCCGAGTCAACTGAGCCAGATGCTGGTGAACCTGGGATTAAATGCGCGTGATTCGATGACGCGTGGAGGCAAACTCATCATTGAGACCAATCCCGCGCGGCTGGATCACGCTTACGTGACAAAACATGTACTGGTCAAACCGGGTCCGTATGTGCTGCTGTCAGTGAGCGATACCGGAATTGGCATTGAACCAGAGTTGCAGGCGCACATCTTTGAACCATTCTTCACTACCAGGGAGCAGGCGGAGGGAGGCGGTTTGGGGTTGGCGACGGTATACGGAATCGTGCGCCAGAATGAGGGGCACATCTGGGTATACAGCGAACCCGGAGCAGGAACGACGTTCAAAGTGTATCTGCCGACATCCAAAGAGAGCGTGGCCGCCCGCTCGACATTTTCAAAGCGCGGCAATCCGTCAGCCGTACTTGTGATCGAAGATGACGGAGCCACCCGGCAGTTGATTGTGAATTCACTGAGGGAGCAGGGATATACGGTATTGCAGGCTGCAGATGGCGGCGAGGCGCTGGCGGTTTGTGAAGGATTTCATGGAGATCTGGACTTGGTGATCACTGACCTGGGCGCTCCCGCGATGAGTGGGGAGGATCTGCGGGCCTATTTTGTGGTGAAACATCCGAGAGCGAAACTGCTGCATATGTCGGGGTACTCGGGAGAGAAACTGAAAGCCACAAGGGAACTTCCGCCGGATGTGGAGTTCCTGCAAAAGCCCTTTACGGTTGCGGAGTTAATCGAGAGAGTTGGGCAAGCTCTAGCCGAGAGATAAGCGACATTACCTGTCGAGAAGCGGGTTGAAGCAAGCCGCTTGAGCATCAGCGTCACTCCGAAGTGCAATCCATCGATGATCGGGAACAGACTGGAAGACGTGTGCCAGATCAGGATCAAATTGCTGTCCCGAGCAACGCGAAACTTCCATATGAACCTGATGAAGGGAGAGAGCGGCGCGGTAACAACGATCGGAAGTCATTGCGTCGAGGGTATCGGCGAGCGCAAACAGGCGGGCCCCAAGGGGAGTTTGATCACCGACGAGGCCATCGGGATAACCCTTGCCATCCCAGCGTTCATGATGATGGCGGATGATGGGCGCACAGTCTTGCAACATGGCAGAGCGGCGCACGATCTGTTCGCCGATGACAGCGTGCTGTTGTAAAAGCAGGGTCTCGGCTGGATCGAGTTTTCCAGGCTTAAGAAGTATCCGGTCGGGCACGGCTACCTTTCCGATGTCGTGAAGTAAGGCAGCTGTGGCAAGCGTTGGGAACTGATCGGGCGGATAGTTGATTTCCGCAGCAAGATACGTTGCGTAGCTGCGGACACGAAAGGAATGCGCACAGGTTTCGTGTTCGCGATGATCGAGAATGACGACCATGGCTTCAATGATCTCGCGGTTGCTGTCGCGAAGCTGTCTTTTGGTGTCTTCCAGTTGAAGCACGCGATGACGAAGGCCGTTACGCAACTGATTGCGGTGAATGCGTTCCCTACGTGTATGGAAGACGCCGGCGTAAGCTTTCTGGACGGCAGTCTGAAGAGATTCGAGGGAAAACGGTTTCAGGAGAATGTCGGCAGCGTGGAGTCGGCAGGCATCGACGAGGTCGTTCACCTGGGGCTTCCCCGTCATCAAGATAAAACCTAAGTCGAGATTGGCACGGGAAGCGTGCTGCAAGACATCGAGGCCTCCACCTCCGGGCATGTAGAGATCGCAAAGTACGACGTCGAAATGATCGGAATCCAGGGTTGAGATTGCTTCGGTGGTATTGGCAGCAAGCGCCACCTTGGCAGCGATCGAGGGCAGTGCGTCGGCGACGGCGTCACAGATAGTCGGCTCGTCATCGACAACGAGCACGTTTGGGCGCGGGACTGAAATGGGAGAAAGCAAGCCCATATGGTTAACTTCGTCGATAAGAGTGCGGGCATTAGGAATAATCGGTGGCGCTAAGAGGCGGGTATTTTCCGAACTGAAACCTCTACCCGAGTCGGGATTTCATTTCTAAGCGAGTCCTAATTTTTGTGCTGAGCGGCGCAATGGGTCGCTTATCTTAGCTGTCGGGCTTGCTTATGAGAATTCTGATAGCAGAAGACGACGTACCGTTGGCGGGCTTCCTGCGCAAGGGATTTGAGGCAGAGAGCTATGCAGTGGATGTAGCGATGAATGGGGAAGAAGCAGAAGAGCTAGCAGGGATTTATCCCTATGACGCGCTGATCATGGATTGGAACCTGCCGAAGCGAGATGGGATTTCGGCGTTGCGGGGGATTCGGGAAAACAAGTCGGGTGTTCCAGTGCTGATGCTGACGGGACGAAATCGGATCGAAGACCGGGTGCAGGCACTGGACTGTGGAGCGGACGACTACCTTATGAAGCCATTTTCGTTCGCGGAATTGTCGGCGCGGATTCGGGCCCTGATGAGGCGAGGGCGGACGCCACTAGAGGCGCGACTGCAAGTAGACGACCTGGTGCTGGATCGACTGGAACACCGGGTAGAGCGGAGCGGGAAGCAGATTGAGCTGACATCGAAAGAATTCAGCCTGTTGGAATACCTGATGCGCAATGCGGGCCGGCGTATTACCAGAGCGATGATCATCGAGCACGTGTGGAGCATTACGTTCGACACCAGCACGAACGTGGTGGACGTCTATATCAACTATCTGCGCAAGAAGGTGGACGAAGGAGCGCAGCGAAAGCTGATTCACACGGTGCGCGGGATTGGATACGAGTTGAGCGCGCGGACGGAGGCGGTATGTTGAGCGAGGAGAGGCGGCGCGAATATCTGTCGGAAGCGTTCCATTCGCTCAGCCAGCCGCTTACTGCACTGCAGTGCGGGTTGGAGTTGGCAGTAGCCATTCCGCGAAGCCAAAATGAATATGAGCGACGGATCGGGGAGGGATTGCAGAGCACGAGCAGCCTTAGGGAGATGATGAGCGCCCTGCGCGAGTTGGTAGAGGCGGAAGATCCAGGAGAGGATGCGAGGGAACTCGAATTGGGGGAACTGCTGTCGTCGTTAGGCGATTCTCTGCACAAGATTGCGCAGCTGTATGAATCGGGTCTGGATGTGAAATTGTCGCGGCAGATTACAGTTTCGGCGAGTCAGGAAAAGCTTTCACGACTCTTATTGTTTCTGGCAGAGCAGGTAGTGGATCGGCAAGGCACCCTGCGGGTGAAAGCGGGGCGCATCGATCGTAAGGTGGAGATCAGGATCGAAACTGAAGGCAAGAGGATGGAGAAAGAGGCGGAAGGGCGAACCTGGCGCGAACGGGTGAGGGAAATACGCATGAACGCGGCAGACAACTACATTGCGACGCTTGGCGGTGTGTTGCGAGCATCAGAGGCAGGATACGAGATCGAGTTACCCAAGGCCGGGAGCTAGACAATTTTTCCGGCGGCGAGATCGCGCACGAGTTCTTTGTCGGCATCGAGAAAATCAAACTCGGGCAACTGGCCACGGTTCACCCAGCGCACGTCGCGGAAGATGCGGTTGTCCAAGTCTCCATGAAAATCATGGACGACATAGAAGCGGAGTTCGACGGCTCCGCCGTTTTTGTAGTTATGGCGGATGCGCGAAACTTCGTCGCCAATAGTGGCATCGATGCCGAGTTCCTCGATGAGTTCGCGGCGAAGGGCGTCGCGGGGCTGCTCACCGGGTTCGATTTTGCCGCCGGGGAATTCCCATTTCAGCGGCATTGGCTGGTGCTTGGTGCGCTGGCAGATGAGGATCTCGTCAGCGCGCTTCAGGATGGCGGCCACCACTTGCTTCATACTTTCTGTCCACGAGTATATAGCCTCGTCCAGCGGGACTTCTCCACAGATGCGGGTCAGGCGGAATGGAATTCCATGTAAGAGCCGACCTGCGCCGCGCAAAATTCGACTAGTGAGCGATCATCGGCGGTGAAAGCAGCGGGGAAGTGGCTGTCGATATCGATCTCGCCGATGATTTTGCCGTTAACAAAAATCGGAACGACGATTTCGGACTTGGTTTCGAGAGAGCAGGCGAGATAGCGGGGATCGGAGTTGACGTCGTCGACAACGACGGTTTCACCGGTAGAAACTGCCGCGCCGCAAATGCCTTCGTCGAGAGGAATGCGAGTGTGCGGCGTCATGGCTCCAACAAAAGGACCAAGAACGAGAATGTTGGGATCGTCTTTGTCGAGCATGTAGAAACCGACCCAGTTGTACTTGAGGAACTGGCGATTCAGAAGCTCGCAAATGTTTTGCATAAGGACGTCGGCAGATGAAGCTGAGGAAATGAGGCTGCGAAGTTCTTCTTGCACAGCTTTGTGTTCGATGATGGCCATGCGAGACATTTTACTGCGAGGTAGTAGACGGAGCGTGATTGACAGCGTTGATGCGGCGGAGACGGGCAGGCGCGGGGAAGATTTCCGGGTGAATGGCGGCGGCGAGCGCACGCACGCCACTGAGTAGAGTGGGCGCCGGAGTATTCAGCCACTCGTCGGGGATGCAGAAGACACGGCCGCTCAGGGCAGCAGATGTCTGCCCCCAGGCGCGATCGCGGATGATTTTCTCTAGCGGGACACGGTCGCCAGCGCCGCACCATGCGGCAATGATGACGTCAGGATTAGCGGAACGAATGGCGTCTGCAGTGGTGTGCCGGCCGGGTTCGCCGATGAAATCGCCTCCTGCGGCTTCGACGAGCTCCGCGACCCAGAGTTGCGAGTGAATGAGGGGCTTGCCCCATTCTTCGCAGAAAACGCGAGGGCGAGGTCCGGATGGGACGCGAGAGCAGACTTCAGCTATTGCGTTCTGCATATTTGCAATGACTGTGGAGGCCCGTTGTGGTTCGCCGAGAACGCCGGCGATGAGCGCGATGTCGGCATAGATGTCGGCGAGTTTGCGCGGTGACAGGAGCAGGACGGGGATGGCGGATTTGAGGATCGCGATGATCGACTTTTCCTGGTAGGGAACGGACGCGAGTACGAGATCAGGGTGCACGGAGCGAATCTGGTCGGCCTGCGCGGTCCAAGAGTCGGCGAGGATGACGCGGTCGGCGACCTCGGGGCAGACATCGCGGCAATACTTCGTGCAGGCTACGAGCCGATCGAGAACACCGAGCTCCTGCATGATCACGGTGGCGCTCGGTTGAAGAGAGGCGATGCGATGGGGGCTGTAATTCGTCTGCATGCGATTAGCTGACTTTGGGCGCATCGTTGACGCGATAGGGTTCGAGGTCCGATGCGGGAAGGGACGGCAGGCGATTCCAGCGGTGCTTGAGGTACGACCACGGGATGTGAAAGAGGAGCACCCTGGGACTGAACTTCGTGGATCCGTGGATGAAGCAGGAGTGCGTACACCAGCACTTAGCGCCGGGAATGTCGGCGACCTCTTTCTTCATGGCCGTAGATTGCATCGCGGCTGTGAGGTCGTAGTCATAGTCCTTGAGGTCACCGAGTTTAGAGCGCAGCTCGCAGGAGCGGAAGTGACCGTCATGGTCGATGACAAAGGTGGTTTGCCCGGCGGTGCAGGGCATGGGCCAGGCTTTGTCGGTGAAATGATTCTGCTCGTGAAGATCAAAGTGAAGCTTGATGTTGCCGAGGTAATACGCGCGAGCAAAGGCGCGGGCCGCTGACGACAGATGGGCGAAGAGCTTGTCGGCATATTGCTCGTGAAACCACATCAGCTGGCGATGAAGCGCGGATAAATCTTCGCGGGGAATGCGCTTGAGGGCGGGATCCATGGGATCGCCGCGAATTATTTCAAAATAGTGGCCGTCGGGATTGGTTTCACGCATCATCTGGCGGCCGAGGTCGACCAGTTCGCGATAATTCTCGGTGGTGACACAGCTGACGACGTTGCGGCGTACCCGGCGGACGTGGCGCCACTTCTGATCGGCAAGACGGATGGTTGCGAGCGTCTTAACAAAGTTGTTGGGGACGCCGCGAATGGCGTCGTGTGTGTTGGCAAGTCCGTCGAGCGAAAAGTTGAGATCGATAACGAGGTCAGGACAGCGCTCGAGAAGATGCGAGACGACCATTTCCATCTTGGTTGGAAGAAGGCCGTTGGTCGGCAAATTTACGTGGCGCATGCCGTTGTTGACATAGAAGAGCTCGATGACTTCGGCGAGATCTTTGCGCAGGAAGGGCTCGCCGCCGGAGATCCAAAGCTTGTGGAAGGCGGGCGCAGTCTGGCTGATGCGCTGGAGTTGGTCGAAGGTTAGATCGTGGCCTTGGTTGAGTTCGTCCCAGTAGAAGCAGGTGCGGCAGAGCGAGTTGCAAGTAGAGGTGACGAAGAGAAAGACGGATTCCAGTGCCTTCGGGCGAAATACGCCGCGTGCGTAATGGAAGTATTGGAACCCCACGAGTGCTCCTGCGCTGGAGTCATTCTAGACGATCGGGAGGGGTGGGTAGCTGGGAGCCAGTGGAGGGTCGACAAAAGTAGAGTCAAAATCCCCACCCAAGCCAAAAGAAGGCTTGGATGGGGCACCCGTAAATCAGTCCTGATGCGGCCCACAGGTGTTGATCACACGACACTTCTGTTGAGTGCAGCAACAGATACAATCGGGAGCGATGTATTCCAAACAGGTTCTGGATCATTTTGAGCACCCGAGATTTGCCGGGGAGTTGGAGAATGCCACCGTGTGCGTGGAGGTAGAGAATCCGGCGTGCGGGGACCGGTTGCGGCTGGGGCTTCGAATCGAAGGCGAGCGGATTGTGGCGGCGCGCTTCAAGGCGAAAGGATGTGTGTCGTCGATGGCATGCGCGTCAAGGTTGGCGGAGATAGTGGCCGGGATAGATGTTGCAGAGGCACAAAATCTCACAAGGGAAGAGCTGGTGGAGAGTTTGGGCGGATTGCCAGAGGCGTCGGCACATGCCGGCCATCTGGCGATGGATGCATTGAGAGAAGCACTGAGCAAACACGCGGTCCGGTAGGTATTCGGTAGAACCTACTGCATCGGGAAGAAAGACTAATCGATGAGCAAGTACCTATTCATTCTGAATGATTCTCCTTATTCGAGCCAACGGGCCTATAACGCGCTCCGACTGGTTGGAGCGATGGCGAACAGCGAAAGCGACGTTTCAATCTTCTTGCTGGGCGATGGTGTAGTGAATGGATTGCGGCGGCAGTCGCCGGCGGATGCTTCGTATAACGTTCAAGAAATGCTGAGAGCGCTGAAACGGCAGAACGTCAGTGTGGGCGCGTGTCGTACGTGCCTGGAAGCACGGGGGATCGACGATGACTCACTTGTGGAAGGCGTAAAGAGACAAACGCTTTCTGACCTGCAACAGTTGACGGAAGAGGCGGACAAAGTTCTGGTTTTCTGAACCATTCCGGGACGAAAGGGAGCGAATCCATTGACTGGTATTCGGCCTCTCCGATTACACTGTCAGTGATGAATCCTCTAATCGTTGCCTCTATCGCCATTATCGGCCTAGCCACTCTTGCTCCTCCTGCTTCCGGCGCGGAGTTCGGGCCCAGCAACCCTTTTTACGCTCCCAGCAAACTGCCATTCCAGGCGCCGCCTTTCGACAAGATCAAGGATGAGGATTACCAGCCAGCAATCGAAGCTGGCATGGTGGAACAGCGCAAGGAGATCCAGGCAATTGCGGATAATCCGGCTGCGCCAACAGTCGAGAACACCTTTGTCGCGATGGAGAAGAGCGGGCAATTGCTATCGCGTTCGGCTGCGACCTTCTTTGCAGTGGTCAGCGCAAATACCAATCCGACGCTGCAGAAGGTGAGGCAGGCGGAAGCGCCGAAACTTGCGGCGCACCAGGATGCGATCTACCTGGATCCGAAGCTATTTCAGCGGGTGGCGACGGTATATAAGGAACGGCAATCGCTGAAGCTGAATCCCGAACAGTTGCGACTGGTGGAGCGCACCTACGAGGAGTTCGTACACGCCGGAGCGAACCTCAGCGAGGCGGATAAGACGGAGCTGAAGAAGCTCAACGAAGAACTCGCGACCCTGTCCAATACTTTCAGCAACAAGCTTTTGGCTGCCACGAAAGACGCGGCGTTCGTGACGACCGATAAAACGGCGCTGTCGGGATTGAGTGATGCGGAAATCAGTGCGGCCGCGGAAGCGGCGAAGGGCCGCAAGGTCGAGGGATTCGTTCTGCCGTTGCAGAACACCACGCAGCAGCCCGATCTGGTGACGATGACGAACAGGTCGACCCGGCAGGGAATCTTCGAGAACTCGTGGGGACGCGCCGAGAAGGACGATGCCAACGACACGCGAGAAACGCTCGCGAAGATCGCGCAACTGAGAGCACAGAAGGGCAAGCTGCTGGGGTTCCCGAGTTTCGCTGCATGGAAGGTAGAAGATCAGATGGCGAAGACGCCGGAAGCGGCGTTGAAGTTCATGGATGATCTGGTGCCGGCAGCAACTGGCAGAGCGGCAACCGAGGCACAAGATATTCAGGCGCTGATCGACAAACAGAAGGGCGGCTTCAAAGTGCAGCCGTGGGACTGGGAGTTCTATTCCGAGCAGGTACGGAAGGCGAAGTACGACCTTGACGAAGAACAGGTGAAGCCATATTTCGAGATGAACAATGTGCTCGAGAACGGTGTCTTCTACGCGGCGACTCAGTTATATGGGATCACGTTCAAGGAACGCAAAGATCTCCCGGTGTACGCGCAGGGAATGCGGGTATTCGAGGTATCGAATGCCGACGGGAGTCCGCTAGCGCTCTTCTACTGTGACTACTTCAAGCGCGACAACAAGCAAGGCGGCGCCTGGATGACGAACTATGTCGACCAGACGAAGCTGCTTGGCACAAAACCCGTGGTGGTGAACGTCGCCAACTTCGCTCAGCCCGCGGCTGGCGAGCCGGCGCTGCTTACTTCGGACGACGTGAGAACGATGTTCCACGAGTTCGGTCACGCGTTGCACGGGATGTTCTCGAATACGACGTACCCCAGTCTTTCGGGAACTTCGACGGCACGCGATTTTGTGGAATTTCCCTCGCAGTTTAACGAGCATTGGGCTACGTATCCGACGGTGTTCCAGCACTATGCCAAGCACTACAAAACTGGCGCTCCGATGCCGGCAGACTTGGTGGAGAAGATCAAGAAGGCGGACACCTTCAACAAGGGCTACGACACGACCGAGTTGCTCGCCGCAGCCCAGCTGGATATGAAGTGGCACACACTGCCGGCTGGAGCACCGCTGCAGAAGCCGGACGCGTTCGAGAAGGAATCGTTGGAACAGATTCACCTGTGGGTGAGCTATGTGCCTCCGCGCTATCGTTCCAGCTATTTCGCGCACATCTGGGGAAGTGGATATGCGGCGGGATACTATGCGTATCTGTGGACGCAGATGCTGGCGGACGATGCATATCAATGGTTCGACGAGAACGGGAAGCTGACACGCGCCAATGGAGACAGGTTCCGCAACATGGTGTTGTCACGAGGGAACACCGAGGATCTGGAGACGTTGTATGAGGCTTGGCGCGGGAAGAAGCCGACGGTTGGACCGATGTTGAAGTATCGTGGTCTGGAAACAGGCGGGGCGTCGAAGTAGTTCTCACAACGGTGGGGAGCCCGCTGGAGGGCCAGTGGGCTCCATTCTTCTAGGATTTGCGTTGCGGGTGGTAGATCGTCCAGTGGTTCTGTTTTGCAATCACTTCTAAATCAGGGTTGGGATTGATGGCGAAGGCGTGACGCGCCAGCGTGAGCATGGCTTCGTCAAAAATCGAATTGCCAAATGCTGCATCGGGTGTGGTTCCGACGACTTCGTTAATCGCCAGAGCCTTGCCAACGCCAGAGGGGACGCGTAGTAATCGGTCGGTGACGAGCCCGTCTTCGGTATGGACGCATGCGGCGAGCACATGATCGACAGGAATGCCGAAGTCTTTCACTCCCTCACGGACTACCCAATCGTTGGTGGATGACACTGCCCACAAATCACAACCCTGATCGGCGAGTGCGCGCGTGAGGACGAGCATCTCCGGGAAAATTGTTGGGGCCACGGCTACTGGGATGTAGCGGGCGACGGCACGTTCGAGCTCGGTAACTGAAAAGCCAGCGTGCACGGTGACCATCTCACCACACATGTCGTCTTCGCTGACTTCGCCACGCTTATAGCTGGCGTAACGATCGCGTAGCCACTGGGCGGTGCGATCGTCGAGCAGATTGTTTTCGAGTTCCCAACGATAGAAAAGTTCACCGGAGTCGATCCCCCAGAGAGTACCGTCGCAGTCGAAAACGGCAACGCTTGGGCGGAGTTCGAGAATCGAGTCGACGAATTTACGGGCGGATGCGGAAATGGATGGTGCCGTTTGAGTGCTCATGATTCGGATATTCAGTGGGACAGCGACGTAGCGGCGCCGAGCAGCTTCTGATAGTCCTCGGGAGTATCGATGTTGGTGGCGACTAATGGATCGTTGACTTCCACGTAGACGAGGCGGTCCTGATGTTGATGCTGGACTTCGCGAGCGTTGGAAGTTGTGGGGGCACTGAGAAACGCGCCAATCAATTCGCGGGTAAGAAAGATCGGATGCCCGTGTTTGCCCTGAAATGATGGAATGAGCGCCCAGGCACCCTCGTTAATGCGAGGCAAGAACTGGTCCTGCAGGTAAGAAACAGTCGCGAGCTCCGGCGCTGGACGGTCAACCAGAGTGAGAATTGCAGCATCGCGCCCGCGATTGAGGATGTCCTGCAATCCGACTTGAAGCGAGCTGAATTGGCCACGCTCGGGCTCAGGATTGACGACGAGGAACGCGCCAAGGGAATCCACCGTTGGGCGAAGTTCTTCTGCATTGCTTCCGGCAACGACAATCACAAGATCGGAAAAGGGCGAGAGCGCCAGGATTGCGGAACTAAGAAACGATCCCTGCCGCCAGGGAAGCAGAGCCTTGGGACGACCCATGCGCGAGGACTGGCCGGCCGCGAGGATCACACCACACAAGCTGGGCGCGCGAACCATGCAAAAACTGTAACAGAATGCCTCGACATGCGGTATCCCGCCAATCGGGAAGAAGACTTGCTGGTCAACAACTTCGATCTATGCAGCGGGTCTAAATAAAAAAGCTGAACGCAAGTGTGAAAAGTTAAATCTAAGTTAAGCACTTGATGTGTGGGAATCCGGCCAGCCATGAGTACGAGTACCTGGAACGTTGAAGTCGATAGTCATAGATTTTTTCTCTGGGCTCAGATAGTGATCGCATTTCTGCTGATCGAATCCGCGCTTTGGAGCACGGGTCCAACGCAGAAGATGTTCTCGCTTGTTGGGATGCTGACGATACTTGGATTTACGGTAGTAAATCGGAATAGCTTGGGCGAACTGGGTTTGGGGAAGACAGGGTTCCGGGGGGCGATGGTGGCCGTGCCGATCGCCTTGCTGGTAGCGGGAGGATTCATAGTCTTGGGCGCGTGGGCGGGGACGCTGCGAAGCCTCTTCGGGGCAGGGTCCGTCTACCTGCACGCGTTCGGCTATGGGATCTGGTCGTTTGAGCAGGAGTTCATCCTCAACTCGTTCTTCTACCTGATACTCGAAAAATTGCTCGGAAATAGTCATCGAACGGCCCTGTGCGCAGCACTGCTGTTCTCGTTTGCACATATACCCAATCCAATTCTTGTTCCAGCCACGCTGGTTGGGGGGCTGCTTTTCGTAGAGGCGTTCCGGAGGTGGCGGAATATTTATCCGCTTGGGATCGCGCACGCGCTGCTCGGACTGTCGCTTGCACTCACGGTATCGGACTCATGGATGCACCACATGAGAGTGGGTCTTTCTTTCCTGCGATTTCATGTGAATGGGTGATGAAAGGCGGTTGCGGTTGACCGTGTCGCCGAGCAAGGCGTAGAAAGTAAGTAAGTACTTACCTATGGGACATCAGGCTCGACTCTCCTCGGGGGACCGCCGGCAACAAATCGTCGAAGTGGCCACACAGCTCTTCGCGCGCCAGGGCTACGAAGGGACAACGACGCGCCAGATTGCCGAAGCGGCTGAGGTAAACGAGGCGATTATTTTCCGGCACTTCTCGACCAAAGAGGATCTGTATTGGGCAGTGATTGAAGATCAGTGTCGAATGCGGGCGGGAAGAGAGAAGCTGGAACAGGCGCTCGGATCGGGGAAGGATGATGAGCAGATCTTCAGTTCGATCGCCAGCGAATTTCTAAGCCGGGATGCGACTTTGCCGCGATTGTTGCTGTTCAGCGCGCTGGAGCGGCACGAAGTGTCGCAACGATTTTTCAAGGTGCACGTAGCGTCCTATTACGAGATCCTTGGGGATTACATTCGTCGGCGGATTGACGACGGTTCGTTCCGCGAGGTCGATCCGATCCTGGCAGCACGATCATTTTTTGGCATGCTGGTCTATCACTTCCAGATACAGGAACTGTTCGGGGCCAAGCATCTTCACGACTTCGAACTGGATCACGCAGTGAAGACGTTTGTGGGGATATGGCTCAAAGGGATGCGGCCGTAGTTAGAAGCTCCTAGCATAGAGAAAAGGCGTAGCTGGTAGCTGGTTGCCAGGTTTGGACGCGGGCGAGGGTGCCCGCGCCACCAAAACTGTCGATGCTCACATGCTCTGCAGAAATTTCTGCCGTAATTCTTCCACTTCCTTGCGAGAAGCGTTGGCGCGCGAGAGCGATGGAGTGAACGCGCGAACCGCAGGCCCCATGCCATTGATTGTTGCTGTGACGGTTGCGAGTTGCTTGTCGGCTTGCGCGGTCGGCAAACGAAAGGCACGAGCGGCGTCAGCCATTACAGAATCGTATTGACGAATCTCCTCAATATTCGGACGAAGCTTCCCATTCCAGTTGCCATAATTCACTCCCCATTTTGCTAGATATTGTGCGGGATCCTTCGCCTGCTCCAGTTGAACGAGCGCGTCCTGAATGGCTGCAGATTCTTTCCGTATCGACTGACTCCAGTCGAAAATATCGGGTGGCAGGGCTCGAACTGCTTGTGCAAGTTTCTCGCGATCGCTCTTGGAGAGCTTGTTGGACTGAGCGAGTGCCGCGGCGGCATTCAAGTCGGAGGCCAGCGCCAGTTTGCCAGTGAGGACCCCGATCAACGACATATCTTGTGATAGGTCCTGCGCAAAGCGTATGCCGGCGAGCAAATGTATGGTTGCGTCTTTACTGTTTCCCTGAGCTGCCAACCGCTGGGCGGTCAGCACGTTCAACCTAGCTAGCGCGCGCCCGCGGGGGATTTGCGGGATAGGTGTTGCGGCTCCGAGTTTGAAGTCGAGACCCCAAGCACAGTAGGGAAACGAGGTGCCGCGCACCATCGTCTCGACAGCTTCCGCATTGTCATCCACCAGTTTGCCGAACGCAGATTCGTCCCACGCCGAAGCACCGTTGGCAATCGCTTCGAGCTGGCGCGATTGGGCTTCGGTGATGCTTGCATCGGACATCTGTGCGAAGGCATTCCAGTAGCGCAGCGCCGCATTGTTATCGGCGCCTGGAGGCACCTGGGCCACAATTGGCGAGGCGATAAGAAGTGTCAACGCAATCAAGAATGCATTTTTCATTCGATTCTCCTCTTTCATTCACCGGACAGCGCATTCAGAGCTGTGTTAGGTCTATCCATGCGGGGCAAAGCAACTTTGGAGCTTCCGGCGAGCGCCGATTCGAGTGCTTCATCTCCCTGCTGAGCTGCAGCGCTTAAGTTTCCAACGGTGGGAGCGTTGGCTCGCACATTCGCGACGGACGGCTGTGGCTCCCGTACTGCTTCTGACTGGGGGTAGTGCGTCCGCCAGGGACTTCGGATGGCGAAGGCCGCCAGCATCAAAAGAGCGCTTGCAAATACGACGGACCAAATAAGAGGTACTTGTCTTCTCGTAGGTGGCAGCGGGCGAGGCGCGACGGGCTGAAATTCCCGCAAGTAGTTTTCCAGGTCGATGTCTTCGTCAAGATTTCTCATCGTTTTTGGACCTCCAATCCAGGCTGCAACCTGCGTTTGATTGCGGTCAGAGCGTAGCGATAGCGCGATGCGATCGTGTTGGGAGAAACCGCGAGCACCGCGGCGACCTCCCCAAACGTAAGACCACCCCAGATGTGCATGAGCAACACTTCCCGCTGCTCCAAGGGCAATTCGCACAGCGCCGAACGCAGGTCTAGTTCGGCCTCCGGAGAAGTGCTTGGATTGCGAAACCAGGGCTCCTGCCCAGACAGTTCGACCTCGCGAGAACGATCGCGTTGGTGATTTAGCGCAGAGTTCCGGATGGCGCGGAAGAGATATGGGCGAATCTCCTCAACTTCCTTATCGTTAGGACTTTCGAGCACCTTCAAGAAGACGTGATGAAGCAAGTCTTCGGCGGCATGATGGTTCAGGCCAAACGAGCGGGCGTATGCGAGAAGGGCTGGGGCGTGTTCGGCGTAACAACCCTCTAGATTGCGGGACTTCCGTTTCTTGGAAGGTAAGAGCATCAAGTGAGCTCAGAGTATCGCTTCTTTCTCACTCGTAACCACACGTTAGAGCGTGGAATTTGTGCAACGAAGGAGGATTTATTAAGGCCGGCGATAACGGACTGAGCATCCTGCGTGCCCTTGCCGGCTTGGTGAATTTTTGGGCAGGTTACCCGGGGGCTCACGCCCGGGCTATGCTGTGTCGCTGCTGCATGGCTGGGCGGACAGGAATGTGCGCCCCAGAGAATCAAAATGCGGACAGGGCGTGCTATTACTCCCACCTCACGATTTTAATCACGGGCACGCTCGTATTGTGAAGGCCAGGCGATCTTGTGATGGAGCGCGCGTGCTGCGTGCAGAGGCCAGTAGGGATGGCGCAGGAACTCGCGTGCCAGCAGAACGGCGTCGGCCTGACCTGTGCGAATGATGGTGTCGGCCTGCTGAGGTGAGGTGATCATGCCAACGCTACCGGTAGGTACTCCAGCGTCACGGCGGATGCGCTCGGCAAATTGAGTCTGATATCCAGGACCGACTGGAATTACAGCGTTTGGAACCAGACCTCCTGAGGAACAATCCACGAAATCCACGCCGAGAGGCTTGAGTTTGCGTGCGAGCTCGACCGACTGATCCAGATCCCAACCTCCCTCGACCCAATCAGTACACGAGATACGGATGGCGAGGGGAAGCGAATCAGGCCAGACTTCACGGATCGCGGCTGCAACTTCACAGACGATTCTTATGCGATTTGCAAAGCTGCCGCCGTATTGGTCGGTGCGCTGATTACTGAGCGGTGATAGGAATTCGTGCAGAAGATAGCCGTGAGCGGCATGGATCTCCAGGATCTGAAAGCCAGCAGCGAGAGCACGTTGAGCAGCTTGCTTGAAAGCGGAGACGGTACGCTGGATTTCAGCGATGGTGAGTTCCTGGGGAACCTGATAACCGGGCGCGAAGGGAATTGGGCTGGGGGCGTAGGTTGGTGACCAGCCGCCTTCGGCGGGGGTGATAGGAGCACCGCTCTTCCACGGAACCTCAGTGCTGGCTTTGCGACCCGCATGTGCGAGCTGCATACCTGCGACGGAACCTTGCGCGGTGATGAACTGAACGATTCGGGACAGGAAACTGACGTGAGCGTCTTGCCAGATTCCGAGATCCGCCGGCGTGATGCGCCCTTCCGGCGTAACGGCGGAAGCTTCCGTGAATACAAGCCCGGCGCGAGCCACGGCGCGAGTTCCGAGGTGAACGAGGTGCCAGTCATCGGCAAAGCCGTCTTTGCTCGAATATTGGCACATGGGTGAGACGAACACGCGATTGGGAAACTGAACGGAACGGAGGGAAAGGGAATCGAAGAGGCTAGCCATGAAGTTTGGTCGTTACGGCTTTCTTAGTCTATCGCACGGCGGGAAGAGTCAATTTTAGAAAGCAGAGCAGATGAAAAGAGGTGGAAATCGGGATCAGAGTTGCTGGAGTTTTGTGACGTGTAGATGTATTTTGATCAGCTTTTTCAATCGTTTGGAAATTTCCTGTGATTTGGATGACTGTGCCCGATTGCCGCATCCGACAAAGTGGGGTAATTTAATGAAGGCTTGCGTGACTGGGGTGCGCATATGCCCGTCCTTTTCCTGACTCTCGCTGCTCTGATTTTCTTCATTCTGGTGGTTACGGCCCTCGCCATTGCCCAGATGGCGGAAAGACGGGAGTCGCGACGCCTGTCGTTGTATATACCTGGCCGTCCGTTCTGCGTGATTTGCGTTGCTCAGGCATTCGAGGAAGACTCGGCCATTTTGTGGGAGACGCAGGTTCCGGCGCTGCAGGCCATCTGTTCGGGCGGTGGTCGCGGCGTGACGGTGGATCGAGTTCGCCGCGCGTATAACGAATCGTCGAAACGATACCCCGAACTCTACGACGGAACGAGCTTCGAGCATTGGCTGCGATTCCTCGCGGATGCAGAGTTAATTGGCATCACTGATGACAGGATTTCGATTACGCCGCAGGGAAGGCAGTTCCTGAAGTATCGGATAATTCCGAAGCCGGCGGTGGCCGCGTAGTACAACTGCAGATCCCTCGCGCTTTAAGAGCGCGCTCGTGGTGACAATTCCGAATATTTGTTTTTCCGCGGGCGAGGGTGCCCGCGCTACTGAGCGATAAAATCCTAGTGTGGCGAGTGGAGCTATTTCGGCCGCGTTGTTGCGGCGTGAGTTGAGTGCGCGCAGCGAGGCATTCGCGTGGAAACACAATCTTCAATATCAACTGAGTTATGGCGAAGCTCCGACGGTGGTGTTTCAGCCCGGAGTCGATGGCCACGGCAACTTCCTACCTGAAACCTTTCAAGCAATTCAGAACAATGCGGCGTGGTTACGGCGCTTGAAGAAGGCGCACACAGCGGCGCGGACGTCCTTGCCGAAGCAGTGGGATCACCGCTGGTGCGAACTGGATACGTGCAGCAGCTCCGATGCGCTGTTGATGAATGTGTTTTGTCATCCCGAGACGTTCGCGGACGGACGAGTGGCGGGGATGCTGGGAATGGACGCGGAAGTGCGACCAGAATTCGGAGTGCGAGCGCGAGTGCCGATGAAGGAAGGGCGGAGCGATCGAACGGAAGTCGACATGGTGCTTGGAAACCTGCTGGTGGAAGCGAAGCTGACGGAAAGCGATTTCCAGACGGCGTCGAAAGAAGTGATGGAACGGTACATGGAGTTCGCGCGCGTGTTTGTCCGCAGAGAGCTTCCGCATCGCAATGGAAAATATGAGGGGTATCAGTTGATCCGCAATGTGCTGGCGGCGCAAGCGACGGGAGCGTCGTTTTGTTTGTTGGCAGACGCCCGGCGTCCCGATTTGCGCGAACAGTGGTTTGCAGTGATGCGCTGCGTACGTGACGCAGAGTTGCGCACGCGATGCAAGATGCTTACATGGCAGGAAGCGGCAGAAGTTCTGCCGGAGCGTTTGCAGGAATTTCTTGCGGAGAAATACGGCATCGGCGCTACAGCCTTTGCTGCGGAAGCCGATTGAAAACATCTTCAGCCGGGTGGAACTCTGGTTTGACAGGGTGAGCTGCTGTGTTACTCTTCCGCCACACTCACCAAAAACTTATCGGGGCCCATACAAATGGAAACACAAGAGATAGAAGAAAAGATCGCAGAGGCCAGGGAATCTGCAGATAAGCGGATTGGACTGACGATGGCGATTGTGGCAGTGCTGCTGGCGCTGGCTACGATGCTGGGACATCGCACTCATACGGAAGAAGTGCTAATTCAGACGCAAGCTGCCGATCAGTGGGCGTACTTCCAGGCGAAAAATACGCGCTCGTCGATGCACGCAGATTTTGCAGAACTGGTGACGGCGATCCCGGGTAATGAAAAGCTGAGCGAGAAATTCCGCGCGCATTCGGAAGAGCAGAAGAGCAGTGCGGAAGAGATCAAGACGAAGGCAGAGGAACTGGAAAAAGAGACGGCAGCGACTTCAAGGCGCGCGGGCCAGTACGATACCGCGGAGATATTCCTGGAGATCGCGATCGTGCTCAGCTCGATCTGCCTGCTGACCGGACTACGCGTGTTCTGGGCAGTGTCGTTCGTGAGCAGCGTGGTGGGAGTGGGATTCCTGGTGGTTGGGCTGATGATGCGATAGGTGCCGGCAGCCGAAGTCGGCTGCCCCACGTGATCTTCGATACCGGACGAAGGCGCCCGTTCATTGCAAATGCAGATCCCTCGCTGCGCTCGTGATGACAAATCAAAAAACGACAAGACTCGAAAAAGCTTGGATGAGCTCAGGAAGCCGGGTCGATTGCCCAGTCGAATTGCAAATGCAGATCCCTGGCCGCGCTCGTGATGACAAGTCAAAAACGACAAGACTGGAAAAAGCTTGGATGAGCTCAGGCAGCCGGGTTCGGCTCCCAAGTCGAATTGCAAATGCAGATCCCTCGCTGCGCTCGTGATGACAAATCAAAACACCCAACCATGCGCGGATAGGCATGTCCGTGTCACACGACCGCAGTAGGCTGAATCGACTGTCCTAGACCGAGACAGGTTTGGGCAGGCTGAGACAGAGAGCGGCGCCACCGGCGACGCCGGCATCGTGGCCGTATTTGGCGTGGACGAGGGGAATCTCCGAGGCGCGCTGGTTGATGGCCCACTTAGGAAATTCTTTTTCGATGTGAGAGAACCAATCTTTCATCAGATCGGTGAGGCCGCCACCGAACACCATTACTTCGGGCTCGAGTATATCGACGATGTTGCCGATCCATGCGGCGAGCATATCGGCGGTCTCCTCGAGTACTTCAGTGGCAAGCGGGTCGCCTTGCTTCCATGCATTCCCAACGATCTCGGCAGTAATGTTATCGGCTTTACCGTCCGCTAATTCGAGCAGACGAGCGCCAGCGGCTCCGGCGGTGACGGCTTTTTCACGCGCGCGGCGTGCGACGGCTCTTCCGGAGGCAAGGACCTCGATACACCCAGGCTTTCCGCAACCGCAGACGTAACGGCTGCGATAGTCGATGGTCATGTGACCGCCTTCAGCGGCAGCGCCGGTGCGTCCGTGGAAGATCTTTCCATCAAGAACAATTCCCGTGCCGATGCCGGTGCCCAGAGTGGCGTAGAAGACATTCGAATAGCCGCGGCCTGCGCCCCAGATGGCTTCGGCGAGGGCGGCTCCGTTAGCGTCGTTGTCGAGAACGACCTGCGGGTCATAGTGCTTCTGAACTTCTTCGACCAGTGGATAGTTACGCCAGCAAGGATTGTTCGGGGGATTGATGATCAGACCGCGCTTGGGATCAAGAGGGCCTGGGGCAATAAGACCGATACCCTGGATATTGGCATCGCGCTGGAAAGCGAGTGCGTCGTCAATAGCCTGTCGAACGGCGGAGAGGCCTTCTGCGGCGCTGCCTTTCGAATTCATGGGATTGCGAGTTTTGAATACGATCTCGCCTTGTGAATCCACGAGGCCGGCAGCGACCTTGGTGCCGCCGATATCCACACCCATTAGAAAACTATCCGACATGGGATCTCCCTGAAGCACGCAACTCTGAGGCAGACGCTACAAACCTATAGCGAGGAATATAAAAGTTTTCGTCCCCATGTGGCAACTAAATTTAAACGTTTAAATAGGGCCATGGGTCTGAATTCCGTATTCCGGACGAGGGGCGAATCCGGTATGAGAAGGGGTGGAATCTGATAGCTGCGGATGGGAGGTGAGGGAAATGCTATTTGGGGGAGATGAGCGCAAAGAGCTGAAAGGGGGTGCCCAAATACGGGCGACGGCGCCCGCGCCATAAGAACCCGCTCGAGGGCGAGCGGGCTTCATCATCGGTACTTAGCGTTTCAGAATGGGGTTATAGCCGTCGGCGGTGAGGCGCGTGCGCATGGACTCGGCGTCTTTGATGTCAGAAAAGGGTCCAACCTGCACATGAAACAGCTTGTCGGTGAGTGCGTCGGCGATGAAAACAGGATAGCCTTTTTTCTTGAGCGCTCCGACGAGCGCATCCGCGTCTTCCTGCTTGCTTACGGCAGCGATTTGGACGACATAACCGGACGCAGCGGCGGAATGAGATGGATCGGTTGCGGGCGTGACTTGGGCAGCTGGAGTTACGGCGGGTGGCTCTGATTTTTCAGCGGGCTTGCTGTCTTCAGGGGCCGGAGTTTCGGCCGGTTGGGCCGAAATAGGCGCGGGGCGGAGAATCGCGGTGGGAGTCGGCTTAGCGGCGGCGGGGGCGGGCTCCGAGTCGGGAGCTTCGGTGAGATTCAATCCGGCTTTCACCGAATTGCGACCCATGGAGAATCCAAAAGCGAAGAACACGGCGCAGAGCACAACCAAGGCAACAAAGATGCCCAGAAGCTTGCCGGTGCCCAAAGTTATTTCAGTATCCTGCGCGTCGGTCACTTCCTGTTCGGAAATCACTTTTCACCGGCCTCCGGTTTGTTGAGTTTTGCGGCCATTCCATGGAAAGCTTCCAGCAAGTCGAGCGGCAGCGGGAAGACGATGGTGGTGTTCTTCTCCACACCAATCTCGGTCAAGGTCTGCAGATAACGCAGTTGTATGGTCATGGGCTCGGTTGCGAGTTGATGGGCTGCGTCGCTGAGCCGTTGGGAGGCGGCGTATTCGCCTTCGGCGTGAATGATCTTGGCGCGCTTTTCGCGCTCGGCCTCCGCCTGCTTCGCCATAGCGCGGAGCATGGTTTCCGGCATATCGACCTGCTTCACTTCTACATTGGTGACTTTTACGCCCCAGGGATCGGTATGCTGATCGAGGATGGTCTGGAGGCGCAGGTTGATTTTGTCACGGTGCGCGAGCAGTTCGTCCAGATCGACTTCACCCAGGACTGAACGGAGTGTGGTCTGCGCAAATTGAGAGGTCTGGTACATGTAATTCGAGACCTCATTCACGGCACGGCGCGGGTCGATCACGCGGAGGAAGATGACGGCATTCACCTTCAAGGTGACGTTGTCGCGCGTGATGATGTCCTGCGGGGGAACCTCCATGGCTTCCTGCCGGAGGGACACGCGGACGATGCGGTCGATGGGCGCAAACACGAGGATCAGGCCGGGCCCCTTGGCTTGGGGCAGAAGCCTTCCCAGGCGGAAGATTACGCCGCGCTCGTATTCAGCAAGGATCTTGATGGAGCTGAGGAGATAAAGAATGACAATGGCAGCGGCGATGAAACCAAAGCTAAACGGCATAATGGCGCGCTCCGATCTTACTTAAGGCGGATTGTAGCTCAGGAAGTCCGCCGGGGTATGTGCCAAGGGTACTAGGAACCGCGGAAATCAATGGCGGCCTGGGTTACGACCGCAACGGCTGCGGTTCGGCAGAGACTTCAGCTGCCACAGGTTCGACGTGCAAGGTTAGTCCGTCTACGGCGGTGACGCGGACGCGCTGACCGACTTTCAGATTGGGGTCGCCTACAGCGTTCCAAATCTCGCCGCGGATGAAGATCTTGCCCTCTGGGGCGAATGGCGTATGAACGACACCGGTTTCGCCGATTAGACCTTCTTGTCCTGTTGTCACTTTGTTACGCCGAGCGCGCAGGGCTATGCTCATGAGAAAGCTGGTGATAACGCCCAGTGGAACGCTGACGGCGAGGGCGGTCCAGATGTGGACGCGCATCTGGGGGATAGGAGAATCGACGAGAAGGAGCGCACCAAGCGTAAGAGAAACAATCCCGGCAATGGTGAGAACGCCGTGACTGGCAAACTTAGCTTCCAAGGCGAAAAAGACGAAAGCGACCAGGATCAAGGCAAGAGCGGTGTAGCGGACGGGCAGGATGTTGAGCGCAAAGATGGCGAGGACGACGAAGAAGAAGCCGACAACCCCGGGAACGATTGCGCCGGGATGATTGAATTCAACGTAGAGGGCGAGCAATCCGACGGCGAGGAGCACGAAGGACATGTTGGGATCCATTAGAAAATCGAGGATCTGCTGTTTGAGGGTCATCTCAAAGGGCTGAAGAGGCTTGTCGGCAGTGTGGAGGACGACTTTGCTGCCGTCGAAACGGCTGATTTCGCGGCCGTTCAGCTTCTGAAGGAGATCCTGATCGTTGTTGGCGACGATGTCGATGAGATGATTCTGGAGTGCTTCCTGGTCGGTAAAGGATTTGGACTCGCGCACAGCGCTTTCGGCGATCTGTGCGTTATGGCCACGTTTGGCTGAGTAAGAACGAATGAAGGCGGAGGCATCATTGGTGACTTTTTCCTTCATGACGTCGTCCATTTTGCCGCCTCCCATCATCACGGGATGCGCGGCTCCGGTGTTGGTTCCGGGAGCCATGGCGGCGATGTCGGCGGATTCAAGGATGAAGAATCCGGCAGAAGCCGCACGAGCGCCACTGGGCGAGACGTAGACGATCACCGGGATAGGAGAGGCAAGGATCTTCTGCACGATTTCACGCATAGAGGTCTCGAGGCCTCCGGGGGTCCGAAGGTCGATGAGAACGGCGTCAGCGTGGCGAGCGTTGGCGGCGTCGATGCCGCGAGAGATGTATTCGGCACTGATGGGCTGGATAGTGTCGTCGACGACCAAATGAACGATCTGAGCGCTAGCGAACTGGGCGAGAGCAACTAATATCAGTGCGATTACGAAACATCGAATTGTGGCTCGCATAAGAGCCCCCTTCTGGCGAAGGACTAATTCTTTACTGTAGACCTTTCGTCGATCGAGCGCTTCAAATCGAGAGCTGCGGAGTTGGCCGGGTCCAGGCCCAGCGCTCCGGCGGCCTCGGAAGAGGCAGCATCCAGCTTATTTTCCTTCATATGAATACGCGCAAGAACTAAATAAGCATCGACTGAAGGTTTCAGTTGGAGAGCCGCGCGGGCCTCCGAGACCGCTTTCTCTGAATCACTGCTCTCGAGCGATGCCGCTAATCCAGCGTGAGCGGCGGCGTCGGACGGGTCAGCCTTCACGGCTTCGGCGTATTCCTTTTCGGCCTCGCTGGGGAAGCCGCGCTTCAGGAGATCGTTTGCGCGATCGAGGTGAAATTCGGCGCGAGTATGAGGGTCGGCTTGGGCGAGACGAAGTTCGTTGGCTTTCTGAATCTCGATTGCGAGCTGCTTGTAGGAGGTCTCGTCGTAATTGAGCTTGATGCGCTGCAGAGGAACGCGACTGACTGTGGTCGTCGACTGAGCTGAGAGGCTGTCGAGTAACGACTTGGCTTCAGAATCCGAGGGACGCAGGTTCAGAACTTCTTTCAACTGGCGCGAGGCAGCGCTGGTTTGGCCAGCACGGTAATAAGCTACAGCGAGGTTGAAGTGATAGTCGGGATCACTGGGGTCGGCAGTAACCGCCTTTTGCAAGTAGTCGATTTCAGCGTGCTTACCGCGATGCCCGGCAGCAACGGCAAAGTTGTTGTAGACCTCGGTGAGGGGAAGAGTACCGGCCAGATATTGAAATGATTCTTCGGATTTGGCGTAGTCGCCGAGGTAGTACTCGGACAGTCCATAGAAAAAGGCGGCTTCATTCCCGTAAGGGCTGGAGCGTGGTATGCGAGAGAACCAGGAAGCAGCAAGGTCGTATTCGCGATTGTCGTAGTGAGTGTGGCCGAGCTGCAGCATAGCCTCGTAATAGGCTGGGTCGAGGCGAATCGCATCGTGGAAATGCTTGATCTTCTCCTGACGCGAGCTGGCAATCATTCCGCGTATGTAATTCTCGAAAGCATCGAGACGCACGGGTGTGGATGCAGCGACGAAAGTGTTCTTTGCGGGCAGATCGGACATCTGTGCCTGGTGAAGAAGATCCCAGGCCAGTGCATCCTGAATTTCAACCATATTGGGCAGAGGACCGGACTCGATTAGCTCCGGAGAGAGGTGCAGAGCCTTCATGTCCAGCAACTGAGCGTGCGCACGGAATTGTTGACCGTCGTAGTCATAGCGGCCGAGCACAATGTAATCGACGTCCATCTGTTCAGCGATCTGATAAAGGCTGATTCGAGTGAGATGAGCTGTGAGCGGAATGCCGGCTCTATCGAAGGCGTAGGCGCGGTCCTCACGAGGGACGAGGTAAAAGCGGCCGCTGGCCATGCGCGGTCCGAGGACTTCAGGGAAGGATTCGGAAATCCATTCGAGTCCGGGAGCTTTGGACGCGTTCTCAAAAGGCAAGACGAGTAGCGTGTCGGTGGAAGTACTAGCGCCTCCGGCTGCGCTGGATTGAGCGAACAGAGCAGAGCCGATTATCAGGATCAGTAAAAGAAAAGCTGAGTTTCTCAAGACTGGATGATTATAGCCAGTTCGGGCGCGGGAATCTGCGTCGCGAGAGGAGCGTATCGCGGCGGTTACGGGAGTGTGATAGGTTAGCCGGTTTCGCTGGAGGCGGGCGATGAAAGCGGTTCGATTCCACGAGTTTGGCGGACCCGAGGTGTTGAAATACGAAGACGTTCCCGAGCCGGAGCTGCGCAAGGACCACGTCATGGTAAGAGTGAGGGCGTGCGCACTCAATCACCTGGATTTGTTTGTTCGGAGCGGATTGCGCGGAATTAAGCTGCCGCACATTAACGGCAGCGATGTGGCGGGAGAGGTCGCCGAACTGGGCGAGTACGTTACCTGGCTGAAGAAGGGGCAACGGGTTCTGCTCGCACCAATGACGTTCTGTGGCCACTGTGCCGCGTGCGTGGCGGGACAGCAGAATCTATGTCCGGAGTTTTCAGTGTTGGGCTATCTCAATGACGGTGGAAATCGTGAACTGATTGCAATTCCAGCAGTGAATGTCATTCCGATTCCAGATAGCCTGAGTTTCGAGCAAGCCGCGAGTGTGCCGCTGGTATTTCTGACCGCGTGGCACATGTTAGTGACGCGCGCACAGATCCGTCCCGGACAAACAGTGCTGGTGCTGGGTGCAGGTTCGGGCGTAGGAACGGCGGCGATCCAGATTGCGAAAAAGCTGTTCAGCGCGACGGTGATCACGACGGCTGGTGACGAGAAGAAACTGGAGATGGCGCGGCAGCTCGGAGCGGATTACACCGTCGATCACTACAAGCAGAAGATCTCCGAAGAGGTGAAGAGAATTACGGCGAAGCGCGGAGTGGATATCGTATTCGAGCACGTGGGGCAAGCGACGTGGGAGGAGAGCATGAAATCGCTGAAGCCCGGGGGGACGATAGTCACCTGCGGAGCGACAACAGGACCTGAGGTGAAACTTGACTTGAGGTTTCTGTATTCGCGGCAGCTGTCGTACTTGGGATCGTTCATGGGGAACATGGGAGATCTGCATAGCGTTCTCAATGAGGTGTTCAGCGGAAAGCTGAGGCCAGTGGTGGATCGAACCTTTCCACTGAAAGATGCTGCGGAAGCGCACCGATATCTGGAGAGCAGCCAGATGTTCGGGAAAGTGGTGCTGGTGGTTTAGTGAGGCGCGACCAGTGTGGGGTAGCTGGTAGCTTGTGGCTATTCGTCTGTCGCGCTCGCTCCCCGAGACGCGACGACAAAGAATCCCACCCAAGCCAACGGATGGCTTGGATGGGGCACCCGTAAACCAGACCTGATGCCAACAAGGGAGCAGCCGAGAGGGAAGATTGCCTGCGCTACGCATCACCTATAGAATGGAATCGAGATGGCATCCCAAGGACAAGATCGTCTAGACAACCTCGTAGGCGCCAAAGATGGCATTCACCGCGTAGATTCAGTGACCTTTGGAGACCCGGTACCCCAGGGCGTGATCCTGACGTCGCTGGATTGGGTCGTGAACTGGGTTCGTAAGAGCTCAATTTGGCCGATGACGTTTGGTTTGGCGTGCTGCGCAATCGAGATGATGTCGATGGGCGCTTCGCGCTTCGACATTGCGCGATTCGGAGCTGAGGTATTCCGCCCCTCGCCGAGACAGTCCGACCTGATGATCATTGCCGGACGAGTATCGCAGAAGATGGCGCCGGTGATCCGACAGCTCTGGGAGCAGATGCCAGAGCCGAAGTGGGTGATCTCGATGGGAGCGTGCGCGACGTCCGGGGGCGTATTCAACAACTATGCTCTGGTACAGGGCGTGAACCAGGTGATCCCAGTAGATATTTATGTTCCGGGCTGCCCGCCGCGGCCTGAGCAGTTGATCTACGCCATCACGCTGTTGCAGGAAAAGATTATGAATGAGAAGGGCTCATTCAAGCAGACATTGAACTTGGTTTAACAAACTGAGAGTTTTTCCACAGACGAGTGGCTACGGCCACTCGTTTTTCTTTGCCTGCAACTTAAAGGCAGCAGAACTGCCACTTTGTTGCATCGTATAGCTAGACCGTATCTCTCTGAACGAATTGGGGGTCGTTCACCTCAAAAGATAACGTGCGAACCCATATCTCAGTCACGATTGCTGTCCTGACTCTCACATGTGCGCTGTGGAGTGGAGATCTGCGCCGAATTGCGATGGTGGATCTGCCGGGCGAGCCCGGCTTTGAAGCTCTTGCCGTTGCAAACGGCAACCTAGTGATCGCACACGCGGCGACCAATAGCGTAGACATCTTCAATATGCCGCGCCGGCGATTAATCGCTCAGATCAAGAACATCCCGGGGGCGAGCGGGATTGCGGTGGATACGGCCGGGCGTAGAGTTTACGTCAGCAGCAAGACGACGCCGAAGGTATTCGTCGTCAGCATGGGTGACTGGAGCGTTGAAAACACAATTACAACGGACGCGCCAGTGGACCACATGCTGTTCTCCGCGGATGCGGGGCGATTATTCCTGAGCAGCGAGATCGCGCAGACGATCACCTCGATCGATCCGACGCATCCCGAATCCCGGCAGCAGGTGAACGTTCAAGGATTGCCGCAGGGGATGGTGTTCGATCCGCAGCAGAAGTTGTTGTTTGTAGTGTTGCAGGACCAGGCGCAGGTGATCGAAGTCGACGCGGGAATGCAGATTGCGAAGAAATTCGCGGTGCACGCATCGCAACCGTCAGGTCTGGCGCTGGACGCGGCGGACCAGCACTTGTATGTGGCGGTTCGCTCGGCGGTGGTTCAGTTGGATTCTCACAGCGGTGCTGAGACAGCGAGGGTGGCAGCAGCGCCAGGAGTCGATCGGCTGTGGTTCGATGGAAGCAGCCGGACTCTTTATGCCAGTGCAGGTAATCTGGTGCAGGTGATGCGCGTCTCTGGCTCACGGTTTGTGGATGCCTCCGACAACACGATTGAGGTTCGAGGACAAGGCTTAGTGTTCGATCCTTCGACGAAACTCGTCTATGTACCAGGAGGACGCGAGGGCCGTTCGAAGCTACTCATCCTGAAGCAGGTGGGGCCGCGCACGCAGGCGGTAGCGCAAGAGGACCAAGGGGCTTCCCAAGTTGCAACACGGTAAATCGGTAGTAATTTCTCCTTCCTAAGTACATTTGTAATCCTGCGAAAAATTGCCGTTCGTGATAGAAAAGTTCCATGCACTCGAATTTGGGCAGCAGCCCAGCGAACGATGGGCGAGCGATTGTGGCCCAAGCGCCATGTCGCGTCGACCTGGCTGGCAGCACGCTCGATTTGTGGCCTCTTTATCTCTTTCACCCCGGCGCCGTCACAGTAAATTTTGCGGTGCCGATCATGACCACCTGCAAGATCACCCCGCAACCAGGTAAGGCAATTCACCTGCGCTCGATCGATCACAAACGGGAAGAGCGATTCAGCGATCTGCAGGCTTTGTATAAAGCGAGGAAGTTCAAGCACGGCCTGGCGCTGCAGTTGATCAAACATTTTCGGCCGGAAGGCGGCTTCTTACTGGAGACAAATTCCGAGTCTCCGGCAGGCGCCGGCATTGCGGCATCGTCTGCGTTGATGATCGCTACGGCGGCGGCGCTGGCAAAGCTCACGGGCAAGAAGCTCTCACTGGAACAGATGCGAGTGCTGGCGCAGAATGTAGAAGCGCAACTGATCAAGGTGCCGACTGGTTGCCAGGATTATTATCCGGCGCTGTATGGAGGAGTGAGCGCGATTCACCTGACGATGGAGGGGATCCAGCGCGAGGCTCTACCAGTTCCGCAGGAGATGATCGATTCCCAATTTCTGTTGGTGTACACGGGTATGCCGCGGCATTCAGGGATCAACAACTGGGAAGTGTTCAAGTCGCACATTGCCGGCGATAAGAAGGTCGTGAAGAATTTCGCGCACATCTCGGCGATTTCAAGCGCGATGCATAAGGCATTTTTGAAACTCGACTGGGACGAGGTTGCGCGGCTGATTCGCGAAGACTGGAAATTGCGCCGCAGCAATTATGAAAAGATCTCCACGCCTCTAATCGACAAATTGATTGCTGTGGCAGCCAAGAGTGGCGGCCGTGCGGCGAAGGTTTGCGGAGCGGGTGGCGGCGGCTGCGTGATCTTCATGGTGAAGGCGGGAGCGCGGGAGCGAGTCATCGAGGCACTCCGTATGAACGGCGGGCAGGTGCTTCCGTCGACACTTTGTGCGCAGGGATTGGTTGTCTCCGCGGCACGTGCCGCCGGTGCTTAGAACAGCAGAAAGCTCATGGACCTGTTTTGGGGAGAAGATGGCCGGCTCCGGAGCGGGTGGCGTTTCGGGCTCTCGGTATTCTTTTTCTTCGTCGTCAATAGCTTCGCGGTGGATATTGCGAACGCCTGGGCTGGCCCCAGCGACCGCAAGTTCGAACTTCTGTACCGTCCCCTGTTGATGGTGTTTCTGATTGCAGGCTTCAGCGTTTTGCTCAAGACGCTGGACAGGGTGGATGGGAATCCACTGCCGGCGATGGGATTAGTTCCTCGCTATTTCCTTCCTGACGTATGGGTTGGTTTCATCGGCGGGGCCGTGATGGTGAGTTTGGCGGTCTTACCAATCGCGATCGGGTATCACCTTGGATTTCATGTTGTATTCAGCCGTCATTCCCTAAAGTTAGGTTGCGCCGTGCTGTTCATCCTCGCGACCGGAGCGATGGCGGAAGAAGTGGCGTTCCGAGGTTACCCGTTTCAGCGTCTGGTAGAGGCAATGGGCGGCACCGCAGCGATTGTGTTCTCGTCAGCACTGTTCGGCGCGGTTCATCTTCGGAATCCACACGCCTCGGTGTTCAGCCTGATCAACACGATTGTGATTGGTATGCTGCTGGCTATCGCCTACCTACGAACTCAAGCTCTATGGCTGCCCTGGGGATTGCACTTCGGCTGGAATCTGACACTGGGATTCGTTTTCGGGCTTCCGGTCAGCGGCATTCCACAGTTCGCAGTGGTGGTGCGTGGAACTGCCGATGGCCCGGGATGGCTGACAGGCGGAGCGTATGGTATCGAAGGCGGAGCAGCTGGAACCCTGGGCATCGTAGCCGGGTTATGTTTGTTAGTGATAGGTCTGAAAAGCCGTCCCAAACTCGTGGCGGAAGGGTTGGAGAAGGAAAAGACCCTAACCGATTCCGATTCTCGAGGCATCCAACTGAGCCAAGGAAGCGGCAGGCCCGGGCGGCTTGATCCCTAGCGAACCGCTTTGGACGTATAATCGCCCCAGCAGCCGAGAATAGTCATGACCCACCGGCGTTCGTTCGCTCTCGTAGTTGCCACACTAGTCTTCCTTTTGCTGTTGCCGTGTGCGCTCGGTGACGATGCTCAATCGAACAAACCTGCGTCGACGCCGGCTGCGGGCAAGCTGACCCCCCAAGACCGGATGCTAATCATCCGCGGACTGCAATCAGAGCTGTGCTATGCCAGGCGTCCTTTCCCGATGGGAAAGGCTGGCGTGACACTAAAGAACGGCGCGATTGCGGACGAATCAAAACTATCGACGGCAGTGGCGGCGTATGGTCCCGCTTTGAAGCCGGGAGACCAGGCGCGCATTACGCAGATCGTCTTCAGGCAGAAGAGCATCCTGTTCGAGATCAACGGTGGCCCGGAGCGCAAGAAAAAGTGGTACGAACACGTTGAGATCGACGCCATGGGCGGTGGGTATAGTCCGGGGCAGCAGCAGCAGTCGACCGAAAACATGAACATGCACGGCAGTTTCGTGCAGCTGTCGTTCGACAACTACGTTCCGAATCTCGATGGCGATCAGGTAAAGAAGATGCTAGACCCGGTGCTGGACTTCCATGCGAAGTCAGCGGCCGAGGCGTACCTCGATACAGTTCCGCCCAAAGTGAAAGCGGCGATCAAGAATCATCAGATCCTGGTGGGCATGGATCACGATATGGTGATCGACGCTAAGGGGCGTCCCGGGCAGAAGATCAGAGAGAAAGATCCAGTTTCCGGGAACGAGTTTGAAGAGTGGATCTATGGCAATCCTCCGCAAGAGGTGCAGTTCGTGCGCTTCAACGGAGACGAAGTAGTTCGCCTGGAGATTATGCAGGTGAACGGTCAGAAACTGATTAAGACGGAGAAGGAGATCGACGCTCCCAAGAAACCGACGGTGGATGTGGCGCAACAAGGGGGGCAGCCACAGGTTGTACCGGTGAACCGGCCATCCTTGCGCAGGCCGGGTGAAGAAGGGCCAGATGACGATGGCAATACGCCAACTTCATCACGAACTTCTCCTTCGCCGGGGCAGATACCGGCAGGTGCTCCGGGTGGTCCGGCGGATCCGAACGGTGGAGGGTCGCGTCCTTCGCCAAATCCGGGCGGCCCGGGAGTAGATATGCCACAGACGCAAGGACCGCAGCAGGCTCCGCAGCAGTTGCCAATTCCTACAACGACGCGCACTACGATACCGGATACGAATGGTCCAACGGACACGACTGGTCCGAATCCTGGCACCACCGGGCCAAACTAGTGCGACGATGAAATTTGGCGAGTTCGCGTGATGGCCTTTACACTTGATGTGTGAAGATTGCGCTCGGCCAGATCAATACCACCATCGGCGACTTCCAACGGAACACGGACAAAATCATTGAATACGCGCGGCGAGCGCATTCGAGCGGAGCCGGATTAATCCTCTTTCCCGAACTCAGCGTGTGTGGGTACCCCCCTAGGGACCTGGTTGAGCGGCCGTCTTTCGTCGAAAAAAATCTGAAAGCGTTGGAGCGAATTCAGAAGGAGACATCCGGAATAACCGTGGTGTGCGGTTTGGTGACTCCGGCCAAAGCGGAGACGGGGAAATCGGTTCTGAATTCGGCGGCAGTGGTTCGCGATGGCAAAGTTGAGCAGCTGCAATCGAAGGTGTTGCTACCGACTTACGATGTTTTCGACGAGTCGCGAAACTTTGCAGCGGCCGCAGAGCAGCGCCTGTTCCAGTTCGATGGAAAACCGGTGGCACTCACCATCTGCGAGGACGCCTGGAACGATAAGAACTTCTGGCGCAAACGGCTGTATCCCCTCGATCCGGTTGAAAAGCTGCTGCACGATGGCGGCAAATTGCTGCTGAATATCTCGGCGTCGCCGTTTTATGTGGGCAAGCAGAAATTGCGGGAAGAGATGCTGGCGGCACTGGCACGCAGACACGGTGTGCCGGTTGCGATGGTGAATCTTGTAGGCGGTAACGATAGCTTGATCTTCGACGGATCGAGCGTGGTGATCGCCGCGGATGGTTCAGTCGTCGCAAGAGGGAAGTCGTTCGAGGAAGATTTGTTTTGCTTCGACACGGAGATGTTGCGCGGCGACGTGCATGAACAGGTTAGTGGAGAAGAAGCGAGCGCTTTCGCGGCACTCGTACTAGGAACGCGCGACTACGTGAAGAAATGCGGGTTTCAGCGAGTCCTGGTTGGGCTGAGCGGCGGCATCGATTCAGCGTTGACGGCATGCATCGCCGCAGAAGCGCTGGGAAAAGAAAACGTGATTGGCGTGGGAATGCCCAGTCCATATTCTTCCCGTGGGAGCATCGATGATGCGAAGGCATTGGCGAACAATCTCGGAATCCAGTTTGAGTTGATAAGGATTACGGATATTTTTGATTCGTATTTGAATACGCTGCGGCCAGTGTTTGCCGGGCGCGAAGAGGATGTAACCGAAGAGAATATTCAGTCGCGCATACGTGGGGCGCTGTTGATGGCACTCTCGAACAAACTTGGTGCGATGGTGCTGAGCACGGGGAATAAGTCGGAACTGGCGGTCGGGTACTGCACTCTTTATGGGGACATGGTCGGTGGTTTGGCGGTGATATCCGATGTCCCGAAGACCATGGTGTACCGGCTGGCAGATTATGTGAACTCGCAAAGAACGCTGATTCCCAGGTCAACGATTGAGAAGGCTCCTTCGGCAGAGCTTCGTCCAAATCAGAAGGATCTGGATAGTTTGCCACCGTATGATGTGCTGGACGCGATCCTTGCGGCGTACATCGAGGGGAATGAATCAGCCGAGCAGATCGCCAGGGAACACAACTACGATTTGCAACTGGTCAAGAATGTGATGCGGATGGTGGATCGGGCGGAATACAAGCGGCAGCAATCAGCGGTCGGTTTGAAGATATCCGAGAAGGCTTTTGGCGTAGGACGACGGTTGCCCATTGCGGCAAAGTCTGAAATCTGAAGGGCAAGAAAAGGGGAACATGCGTAAGTTTCTGCTGGCGATATTGACATTGATGTTCTGCGGGATGGTTTCGGCGCAGGCGACAAAGAGCGCCTCGAGCGATGCGAAGAGTGGGACCGCGGCGGCGGAAAATCGACCGAGCCGCGAAGTGATCGATGCGTTTCTGCGTCACACCTTTGGTTACGACCCCAACATCAAGTGGGAAGTCGCCGACATCAAGCCCGCAGAGGATCCCGCAATCTCGGTGGTGACGATCGTTTTGAGGACGCCGCAGGGGGCACAGGAGATGAAGCTGTTCGTAACGCCAGATCAGCGATACGCGATTGCGGGAGACATGCTTCCGTTCGGGCCGAATCCATACGCGAAAGTCGCGAGTGACCTAAAGGCGAGACTGACTGGACCGTCGCGCGGTCCAGCAGATGCGAAGGTCACGATCGTAGAGTTCGGCGATCTGCAATGTCCGGCATGCAAGGCAGCGCAGCCAACCATCGACAAGTTACTGGGTGATGTTCCGCAAGCGCGATTGGTATTCCAGCAGTTTCCGCTGGTGACACTGCATAAGTGGGCTTTTGCCGCTGCGAAGTATGGCGAGTGCACCAGAGAGCAGAAGCCCGACGCGTTCTGGACATTTCAATCGCTGGTTTATGAGAACCAGCCCTCCATGGAATCTCTCGATGAGGATCAGGCGATTCCCAAGCTCAAGGAATATGCTGTACAGGCTGGAGCGGATGCAACGAAGCTGGATGCGTGCGTAGCAGATACGGGAACAGCAGCGAAGATCTATAAGTCGATGGAACTGGGCAAATCGGTCGAGGTGACCTCGACACCGACGCTATTCATCAACGGGCGAAAAGTGGGAAACGTTGCTGGAATGCCCTATGAAGTCCTGAAAGACCTGACGGAATTTCAGGCACAACAAGAACCGTAACGCTATTGACCTGCGGCGCGGGGTGCGAGCCATATCTCATTGTTGCCGCGAGTCGGGGTGCTCAGAACGTAGGGTGTGACGACGATCAGCAGGTCGTCATCCTGCTCGTCTTTTTCGACGCTGGAGGCCGCGTAGTTGATGCCGGGCACACTGGATAAACCAGGGATTCCGGTCAGCGTGTGGACTTCTTGCTTCGAGATAAAGCCTGCCACGAGGCCGGTTTCTCCGTCCCCCAGAGTCAGATTACCGGAATATTCGCGATTGGCAATTACCGGAACGCCGTTAAAGCTCTGCGCCGTCAGCGTCCGAATCTGAAGCTCGAATTTCAAGCTTACCGAGGAGTCGTCCTGAATCAGGGGAGTTGCTTTGAGAGAGATTCCCAAGTCTTCGTAGCTGAAAGAAGGAAAGGGCGCCACATAACTATTGTTGGCGATAGCCTGCGTGATCGCGCTGCTGGCGTAAATCGGCGAATAGCTGGCATTCAGAATCGGGTAGCGACTGCCAATCCGCATGGTTGTGGGCAGCGATTGAGCAGCCCGAAGGCTGACGTGATCGAGTTCACGGATGTCCGATTGGTTGAGAGAAAAGCTAACGGTGGCCGGGGCAATGGGTACTGCGAATAGAGTTTTGCCGCCGCCAAACGTCGCGAACGGCGTATTCAAAAGCTGAGAGAGACTAGAGTTCTGGGACTGGGCCAGAAGAGCAGAGATTGCGGTGGAATTGGCCTGATTAATGCCGCCACTGGAAATTAGTTGATTGATGAGGCTCTGGAGGTTGGTTCCGCTTCCTAATGCAGCGAGAGCGGCTGCGCCGACGTTAATCGCCTGGAATTGCAGAGGCCAGTTAATTCCCATCGCTCGCGCGAAAGTGCGGCTCACATCGAATACTTGCATGTCGAGCATGACCTGCGGACGCTTCATATCAAAAGAATCAAGGAAGCGAGTGGCTGCAACGACTGCGTTGTTTTCACCGCGCACAGTGATGGTCCCGCTGCCCTGTTGCGAGACGATGAATTTGATGTTGAAGATGGTGCGGAGCGTATTCACCATGTCCTGAAGCTCCTGCTGCGAGGTCGCGTCGGACAGGTAGAACGTGCGCATAGTCATCTGATCGAAGCTGCGGTGCTGCTCGGGCGAGTCTTGCAGGACAATGATCTGATCCGGAGAAAAGGCGACCCAGAAAGTTCTGGTGGCGTCTCCGAGAGCGCGCATCGCTGAGAAGAAGTCGACCTCTTCGACATCGAAGCGAATGGGCTTGGACTGGACAGAATCGTCGAAAGTGACCTTCACGCCGAATTTTTGAACGACTTGCTCAATGACGTCGCGAGTGGTTCCGCGAAGGTGGAAGTCGACGCGACCCGGCGAGGGCGAGAGAACGATCGGCCTGGACTCGTCGGTGAAGGTAATATTCGCGAACGACGAACGTGGAATTCGGGGCTGCGATTCGCGAAGCTGCTGAACGGCAACCTTGCTCTCGGGATCGAGTTCGAGAGCGGAGCGGAACTCGTTGGCGGCTTCCTCGCGTTTCCCGGAAACGATCAGCGCGTTTCCGCGACGGACGTGCTGGGTGACCAGCGCTTGCCGGAGGACTTCGGCCTCTGTAGCGTAGGCTGGGTCGCGCGGAACCAGGTGGTTGGCCTCGCGGGCAGCGACTAAAGCCTCTTCCAGTTTTCCTTTGCGCTCAAGTTCCTGAGCTTTCTTGTACTGCTCGCGAGCCTGTTTCTGGTCGGCCTTCGAGACTTCCGCCGGACAGTTCGCATCGACACACTTCGGGGGCGCAGGCTCCTGAGAAAAACAGATCGAGGAGAACAACAAGAACGTACTGAGTACGGCAGCCCGCATCAGAGTCATTCTATCCTGCTGGCCAGCTCTGAAGTCACTATTCAGGCCTTTACCTGAGGAGTCGCTAAGAGGTCAGTGCAACAGGAAACGCAGAGATCGGGATCGAGCGGTTCCAGTGCATCGAAGGGATAAATACCGGTAGCCACGGAGATGATGGGGAGTCCTGCCTGACGAGCAGCGGCGATATCGGAGGGGGTGTCGCCGAAGACATAGGTCGTTGTTTTGGAGCCAAGGCGCATTTGGACCTCCCTTTGAGCCGCTCTGAAGATATCCGTACGTAGCTCATTCTGATTGCTAAATGAGCCAAAGCTAAAGTATTGCTTCAGGTTTGTGGCGGTGAGCTTGGCCCACCCGATGCGCTCGAAGTTTCCGGTCACTATGCCCAATAGTTTGCCTGAGGCGCGAAGAGAGTCGAGCAGTTCCGGGATGGACGGAGCAAACATCTGCGCGAATCTCAGCGCGCTTGCTTTCGACTTCGTCCGACATTTGCTGAACGATCAAAGGAAGTTTCTCTTCGAACGAGGCGTCGGAGATTCCCGCGCGACGAATGACAGCGCGGAGAATCCCGACGTCCGTATTCCCATGAACGGGCACTCCCTCGAGGCTTGCATCGAGGCCAAAGATATTTTTGAGCACATTGCGGAATGAGTAGTAGTGCACGCCATCGCGTGTGTTGAGAAGGGTGCCGTCGATGTCGAAGAGGTAGGCATCGGCGGCACGCCAGTCGAAGTTGTTTGCGGGCTGCATGATTCGGGAACTTAGATGCGAAACGACGACACGTCAATTCTCGCAGATCATGATGCGCTCGACAGAGGACGCTTTGCCGGTGTTCTCGTCGCATGCGATGACGACGCCGCAGAAGCGAGGATCGCCAGTCGCTGGTTCCCATCGCGCAGGAAGGTTGGTCAGAAAGCGCTGGATGACGAGTTCTTTCTGCACACCGATGATGCTGTCGTAGGGACCAGTCATGCCAACGTCCGTCTGGAAGGCGGTGCCTTTTGGTAGAACGCGAGTATCGGCGGTGGGGATGTGGGTGTGAGTTCCGAGGACGGCGGTAACACGTCCGTCGAGATACCAGCCCATGGCCACTTTTTCGGAAGTGGCTTCGGCGTGTACATCGACAAGAATGACTTTCGCAGTGATCTGCTGGAGCAACTGGTCGGCTACACGGAAGGGGTCATCGTTACTAGGAAGAAAGACGCGGCCTTGCAGATTCATGACTGCGTAGGGAATTCCGTCGCGCGTTTTGCCCTGATAGAAGCCGTGACCAGGAGTGCCTTCAGGATAATTCGCAGGCCTGATCAGGCGTCGCGCAGGCTGGCCGTTGGTCGCCTGCTGCATGTATTCCATGATCTCGCGCTTGTCCCAGACGTGGTTGCCGGTGGTGATTACGCTGATCCCCTGCTCGAAGAGTTCTTCGGCGATCTGCGGAGTGATGCCAAATCCTCCGGCGGCATTTTCGCCATTGGCAATGATGAGATCAATGTGATGCTGGTCGACAACTTCGTTCAGGTGCTGCTTAACCATGGTGCGGCCCGGCCTGCCAAAGATGTCGCCGATAAACAGAATGCGCACGTACGCCCCTTGCAAACTTACGATGGTATCACGCGGTGAGCGGCTACTTGAGCTGGGCGGAGACCAGGAAATCGTAGTTGCCTGCGGGATTCAGCGGGAGATTGCTGACGCGAGCGGTGTGCACGAGAACGTTGTCGAGATACCAGAGATTGATATACGGAAGATCTTCGGCAAGGATCTGCTGAACCTGAGCGTAGATTCGCTTGCGCTTCTGCTGGTCGGTTTCTTTGCGACCCGCGGCGATGAGGGCATCGAGCCTGGGATTGGAATAGAAGCCGCGATTCTGACCCTTGGGAGGCATGTGGTCAGAATCGAAGGCATATTCGAAAATATCGGGATCGTTGTTTCCTCCAACCCAGCGCAGCGTGTAGGTCTGAAATGCTCCCTTAGTCACATCGGCAAAGAACGTGGCAAATTCATAGGTGCGGATATCAAGGGCGATTCCCACATCACGTAGCTGCTGCTGCATGGCAGCGGCAATCAATCGAGGGCTCTCGTCGGTTGAGGTCTTGAAGGTGATGCGAAAGCGGACGCCGTTGACGGGTTTGAATCCGGCCTCATCGAGAAGCTGGCGAGCTCGCTCAGGATCGTGAGGATACTTGTCGACGTTGCCGTCGTAGGCCCAAGAGTTGGGAGGCAATATGCTTCCAGCAGGGCGAGCAAGATCGCGCCAGAGATATTGGATCAGCGGGCGGCGATCGATCGCGTAGGCGATTGCCTGGCGAACGCGAACGTCCCTCAGGATCGGGTCGCGAGTGTTGAATGCGAGATATCCGAGGATGGTGCCCGGCGCCTGCTCAACCTTCAGGTTCGAAGAATCGCGTCGGATAGCAACAATCATGTCGGCCGTGAGCGCGTTACTCGCAATGTCGGCACTGCCTTTGCGAAGTTCGAGCGCTCGGGTGGTGGGGTCGGGTATGACTTTGAACAGCACGCGCTGAACGTGTGCCTGCGATCCCCAGTAGTCGGGATTGCGTTCGATGACTACATCTTTGTCCTGTGCCGCGCTGACGAAACGGAATGGTCCGGAGCCGATCGGGTGCGCGGTCATTTCGCTCTTTGATCCGTACGGAACGATGCCAATGGCGCCGTCGGAGACATTCCAAAGCAGACTCGCCCAGGGCTCCTTCAAATGAAAGATGACGGTGGCGTCGTCGGGCGCGTCGATGTGATCAACGAAGCGATAGGAGCTTGCCTTCGCCGTGCGGATCGTTCCGTTGGTGATGGAGTCGAAGGTCCACTTCACATCACGAGAGGTTAGAGGCCGGCCGTTGTGAAAGTGCACGCTGCTGCGTAGATGGAAAACGTAGGTCAATGGATCTGGGATATCCCAACTGGTCGCGAGTGAAGGCTGCAGGTTGAAGTGCTCATCCCGTTTGACCAGGGCGTCGAAGATGAGCTCGTCGATACGCTCGGACTGGGCGTCGATGCCAATGCGTGGATCGAGACTATTGGGGCTGCTCTCGATGATCATGACCAACGTGTTGGGATCGGGCTTGCGCGAACACACGCAGAGCGTAAGCAGGAACGCGACGGTCAGAAGCAGCTGGAGGAATTTTCGCAAAACAAATCTTTACCACAGAGGAGACGGAGGCGCAGAGAAAATCGTATGTCGGTCTAGGGAAAGCTGATTTTGCCGAGAATCGCCGGATGTTCGGCGCCGGTCGCGGCGGGGATGTTGCCGGGGAGACGGAACCAGGTTTCGTAGGCGAGCAGGGCAAAGGCGACGGCTTCTTTCGCTTGAGAAGGCATACCGTGATCGTCGCTGGAGGTGATCTTCAGACCGGGAAGGCTTTCAGCAAGCATCTCGATGAGCGTGGCATTTTTGGCGCCGCCTCCGGAGACGATGAAGTCGCGAAAAGGAAGCTTGCGCTGCTTCTGCGCGGCGGTTTTCATTCCGGGGAGCAGGTTGCGGATGGAGTAGGCAATCGATTGAGCGGTAAGGGCAGTGGCAGTGGCAATGACATCTTCCTTGGCGACGCGACCGCAGGAACGGATGAATGCGTCCACAAATTCGCGACCGAAATCTTCACGGCCTGCGGTCTTCGGAGACTTTCGACGAAAGAAAGGGCGGCCAAGAACTTCGTCGACCACACGTTCGAGGACGCGACCGCGGGCGGCGATGCGACCGTCGCGGTCGTAATGCTTCTGAAAGAGGCGCTCGGTGACAGCGTCGATAACCATGTTGCCGGGACCGGTATCGAAGGCGATGACGTTTTCAGGGCTCGCAGCGGCAGGAATGGCGGTGAGGTTCGCGATGCCTCCGATGTTCTGGACAATGCGTCCACGACGGTAATGGCGATAGAGGATGTAGTCGAGAAATGGAACCAGCGGTGCGCCTTTGCCGCCAGCGGCCATGTCGGCCGGCCGGAAGTCAGAAATGACGGGCATTGCCGTGCGCTGCGCAAGAATGGCGCTCTCTCCCGTCTGCCATGTGCAAGCGAGCTTTCGTCCAAGGAAGAGGGCGGGCTCTCCCTGATGATAGAGAGTCTGGCCGTGACACCCGATGAGACTGGCGCCGATTTTGTGCTTCTCGCAGGTGCGGGTGACTGCCTCCGCATAAAGTTCGCCAAGGAGAAAATTCAGGCGAGCGAGATCGGCCACAGGAACCTTGGCGTTCATGAACGACAAGATGGTGCGACGGACGGCGGCGGGAAACGAGAATTCCTCGTGCGCAAGCAATTCAAGACGTGTGCGAAAGCGGCGGCCGCGAAGGCGAACGATGGCGACGTTGATGCCGTCGGCAGAGGTGCCGCTCATCACGCCAGCCACGATCATGCGGTCCTCGCGGCATCGGAGTCTAGCCGGATTTCTTCGGTGAACTCCCAGATTTTGCGACGGAGAGCGTCAATGCTCTTCGCGGAAGGCGGCTTGGGACGCTTCTTTAGTTCACCGGCTTTTTTCTTTACTGACGTGATGTGTTTCGCAGCTTTGCGGACGAGATCGGCGAAGCGTTTGTCTTTCTCGGCCTGGCGCAGGACCGTTTCATAGGTTTTCCAGACAAGTTCTTCCTGACGACTGACGATGAACAGATCGCATCCGGCGCGGACGGCTTCGACGGCCGCCTGTTCTACCGGTAGCGCTTCCTGTACTCCGCCCATTTCCAGATCGTCGGTGACGATGAGGCCCTTGTAGCCGATCTTCTTGCGAAGGATATCGGTGACCCATTTGCGCGAAATGGAGGCCGGCGTGCGGTCGCCGGTTACTGCGGGATAGGAGGCGTGGCAGACCATAACGAATGGCAACTGACGCTTGAGTTCGCGATAGGGATAGAGGTCTTCTTCCCATAAGCGCTTGAAGGGTTTCACGATTTCCGGCATACCCTTGTGGCTGTCGAGACGGCCTTCGCCGAGACCGGGGAAATGTTTTCCGCAGCTGAGAATGTAGCAATCGTGAAGGCCGCGCAGGATTTCGCGCGCTCCGGCGACGGTTATTTTGGGATCAGGGGAGATGGTACGCGAAGTCATGACGCTAAGCGACGGCGGAAGACGGAGATCGAGGCAGGGAGTGAAGTCGGTATTGAAGCCAAGGGTGCGGCACTCGGCGCCGAGCAGAAGACCGTGTTTGCGTAGAAGCTTTTTCTGTCCGGCGGCAGCGACGTCGGCGACTGACGGCATGGGAGCGATGAGGTCGCGGAAGCGGTCGACGGTTCCGCCCTCGAGATCGACGGAGAGGAATGGCGGGGTGCGGAGGTAGCTGTGGCACTCGCGGTTGAGAGCGTACGTCTGATCAGGGGCTTCGATGTTGCGGCGGAAGAGAATGATCCCGCCGGGCTGTAGGGTCGACAACGTATTGCGCAGTTGCGAAGAGACTTCGGTCCCGTCGAAACCCATGATGAGGAGTTGTCCGACCTGCAGGCGAAGCTCGTTGGCAGATTTGAGGGCCATGATAAGCAGTTGAGTTTAGCGCGAGTACTGGGCATGTGTCGTGGGGTCAATCCCACACATCGCAACGACGGCGATGTGTAGGGCACCCGAACCGTTTCTAGTCCAGCTGTTTCTTCAAGGTGCTAAGTAGGTTGAGGGCCTCGAGAGGGGTAAGGTGGTCGAGGTCAGCCTGGCGGAGTTGGTCGACGATCTTCTGCGAAAGCGGAGTGAAGATGGTGAGTTGCAGCGGCTGATCGGGCGTTTCGTCGTGCGAAAGTTTGTCAGAGGCGCGGCGCTCGGCAGATTCGTGCTCCGCGAGAACTTCGCGAGCGCGGCGGACAACTTCGTTGGGCAATCCAGCGAGCTTGGCGACTTCGATGCCGTAGCTTTTGTCCGCGGGGCCGGCTTCAACTTTGCGAAGAAAGACGATGCCACTGCCGGTCTCTTTCACCGAGACATGGAAGTTCTTCACGCCGGAGAGGCGATCAGCGAGTTCGGTCAACTCGTGATAGTGGGTGGCGAAGAGCGTCTTGGCGCGAGTCTGGGCGTGGATGTATTCGATAGCGGCCCAGGCGATCGCGAGACCGTCGTAGGTTGCGGTGCCGCGACCGATCTCGTCGAGGAGGATCAGAGAGCGAGGAGTGGCAGTATTCAGGATGCTGGCGGTCTCGGTCATCTCGACCATAAAGGTGGAGCGGCCACGCGCAAGATTGTCGCTGGCGCCGATGCGGGTGAAGATGCGATCGACAACCCCCATGCGGACCTTCAGCGCAGGAACGAAGGATCCCATCTGTGCCATGACGACGATGAGTGCGGTCTGGCGCAGATAGGTGGATTTGCCGCCCATGTTCGGTCCGGTGAGAACGAGAATTGCCTGCGAAGTTGAGTTCAGATAAAGATCGTTGGGGACGAAGCGCTCGGCCCCCGCAAGTTCCTGGACTTCGACGACGGGGTGACGACCCTCGACAATTTCCAAGTCACCCGAATCGTCTAGCTCCGGGCGGCAGTAATTGCGGACGGAAGCCAGATGCGCGAAAGAGGTCAACAAATCGACTTCGGCGATGGCCAGTGCGGTGTGGCGTATGCGTTTGGCTTCCGCGGCGACGGCGGCGCGCAGCTCAGCGAAAATGCGGCGCTCGATGTCGACGATCTTGTCCTGGGCATCGAGGATTTTGGCTTCGTATTCCTTCAGTTCGGGCGTGGTGAAACGCTCGGCGTTGACGAGGGTCTGCTTGCGCTCGTAGTCCGTAGGGGCTAGATGCAGATTGGACTTCGATATTTCGATGTAGTAGCCGAAGACGGAATTGAACTTGACCTTGAGCGAACCAATGCCAGTGCGCCGGCGTTCGCGTTCTTCGATTTGAGCCACGTATTGCTTGCTGTTGCGTGAGAGTGAACGAAGTTCGTCGAGGTCGTGGTCGATATCGGCAGCGATCACGCCCCCTTCGTTCAGGGTGAGCGGCGGTTCTGGAACGATGGTCTGCTGGATGCGATCGTGAAGATCGGAGAGATCGTCCATAGAGGCGAAACGCTGTTGGAGGCGACTGGCGGTGAACTTCGCGAGGGCTGCCTTCAGTGGCGGAATCTTCGCGATCGAGGCAGCTAGGCCAAGAACGTCGCGCGGATTGGCGGTTTCGAGGGTAACCCGACTGAGGAGGCGCTCGATGTCGAAGATGCCATCCAGACAGCGGCGCAGTTCTTCGCGTTGGATGAGGTCGCGATTGAGATCGCTGACGGCGTCGAGACGCGATTGGATTTCGGCGCGGTCTAGAGCGGGACGCAGCATCCACGAGCGTAAAAGACGCTTACCCATCGGCGTAAGCGTGGCGTCGAGACACCGAAAGAGGGTTACGGAATCGCCCGAGGCAGCAAAAAGCGGTTCGACGAGTTCGAGATTGCGAACGGTGACGGCATCGAGAACCAGGCAATCCTGACGCTCGTAGTAGCCGATGCGGTCGACGTGATCGAGTGACCCTCGCTGGGTGGAGCGGACGTAGTGGAGCACGGCTCCGGCAGCCGCAGCTGCGGAGGATCGGCCGGCTAACCCGAAGCCTTCGAGAGAAAGCACGCCGAAGTGATTTTCAACGAGGGGAATGGCATAGTCCGTGGCGAAGATCCAGTCTTCGAGGGGAGTAAGCGCCCATTTTGCGTTTCCAGTGCCGGCCACTCGGGGTGCACTGGCGGGCAGAGTGGCTTGAGCCGCGTTGATTTCGAAAAGTGGCAACCCGCTGGCGTAGAGAACCTCGCGCGGACGCAATTGTTCGAGTTCGTCCCAGATGCGTTTCTCGGCATCGGGGCCGGAGAATTCTGTGGCGCGAAACTCGCCAGTGGAGAGGTCGAGGGCGGCGAAGCCCACGACGCCAGAGCTAATGGAGCCATTGCGGCCGGGCATACGCGCGATCGCTGCGAGGAAGTTGTTTTCGTCGGAGCTAAGGCCCGAATCGGCGGCGGTTCCGGGAGTAAGAACGCGTGTAACCTCGCGGCGGACGATCTTCTTCGCGACTTTGGGATCTTCCATCTGCTCGCAAATGGCGACCTTGAACCCCTTGCGAATCAGCCTGGAGATATAGCCCTCGGCGGCGTGATAGGGCACGCCACACATGGGGATGGCGATTCCTTTTTCCTTATTGCGGGAGGTCAGCGTGATTTGAAGCTCGCGCGAAGCAACGACGGCGTCTTCGAAGAAGAGCTCGTAAAAATCACCAAGCCGAAAAAAGAGCAGTGCGTTGGGATGCTGCTGTTTTATGGCAGTGTACTGCCGCATCAGGGGAGTGCCGGGTTCGGTCTGCTGCGGATGCGGGGGATCAGTCATGACGGAAGCTGCGCGGATTATAGCAATCGGAGGCGTGTGGAGATCACTTAGCCTCGGACTTTGGTGTCTTAGGCGGTTCCCAGAGTTCGATGCGATTGCCCTCCGGGTCGGTGATCCAAGCGAAGCGGCCGTAGTCGTAGTCTTCGCGGTGCGGGTCGATCGTAACGCCCTCGGCCTTCAAAGCCGTTAACAACTCGTCGAGGTTGTGGACACAGTAATTGAGCATCGCGGGAGATGGGCTATCTTTGAAGTAGCTCGTGTCGCGAGGGAATAGAGACCAGACCGTCATTCCGAGCCGCTCTGGTTCTTGCGGATCGCGCCACTGGAAAACCACAGCTTCGCCCGATTCCATGCGTTGAAGGCCAAGATGCTGCGAGTACCAGTCGTACATCTTTTTAGGATCGTCGCACTTGAGGAATACACCACCCAATCCCGTCACCCGTTTCATGCGAACCTCCGGGAGCCAGCATTGTAGCGCAGCGGACATGATCCGTGATTGACGGCAAGGCCGCTCTCTGCTTTCCTTGTAGCGCGATGCAGCTAAGAAAAGATCCGATTACGCGCTCCTGGGTGATTACGGGCGATGATCCTGTTGGCCAGGTGCACGAAAACCGCGTTTGCCCATTTTGCCCCGATTCGCCGACCCAACCACATGTGGTCTCGTCGCAAGCTCCGGTAGGGGGCTGGCCGTGGTCGGCGCGAGCGGTGGTGCACCCCAACCCTGTGTTTCGTGTGGAAGGCGAGGCTGCGCGGCGGGGAGAGGGGCTATACGACCAGATGAGGACGGTGGGCGCGCACGAAGTGCTCATCGAGAATCCGAATCACAATCGCCAGCTGTGGGAAGCGACGGACGCCGAGGTGGAACAATTCCTGCTGCTCGCGGCCGGCCGCATCCAGGATCTGAAACAGGATCAACGGTTCAAGTATGTGACGATCTACAAAAATTTCGGGGCGGGTGCGGGACAGGATTTCGAACATCCGACCAGCGAGTTGACGGCGACTACGTTTGTTCCGCGGCGGATCTTGTACGAGTTGCGAGCGGGCAAGGACTATTACCAGCAGAAAGAACGGTGCGTCTTCTGCGACATTCTCGATCAGGAAGAGAAAGAGGCCAGTCGGATTATTGAGAACCGAGGAGACTATGTGGCATTGTGCCCCTACGCCCCGAGGGTACCTTATGAGACGTGGATCATGCAGCGCAGCCATGAGGCGTTCTTCGAAAAAGGCGTAACCGCGCGGAATTCCGGGGTGAAAGAGTTGGCGGCGCTACTGAGGCGAACGCTCAAGCGCATACGTACGCTGACGGACGCTTACCACCTGGTGCTGCACACGGCGCCGAATACGCTACATCGATCAGAGGTGCTGGGCTACTGGAAGACCATCGAGGAAGATTACCACTGGCATATCGAAATCATGCCGGTGCTGCCGGGCAAGGCGAAGTCTTATACCTACAAAGAGGTGTACTTCACGCCGGTGAGCCCGGAAAAAGCGGCGGAGCGCCTGCGAGAAATATCGACGGAATGACTATGCGGAACCGACTCTGCACTATCGCAATGATATTGGCTGCCATCTGCGGCGGATTTTCCCAGACTGCTCCTTCGTGTTGTCCTGAGGCGACCCAACAGAAACAGCAATGGCTCTGGGAAAAGCTCGAAGCACAGGTTCAGGAGACGGATAAGACTCTCGACGGCGTAATGGGTGTCTCCATCCTGGATCTTTCCAATGGCCAAACGATGCTCTGGCACGCGGATGAGGTGTTTGCGCAGGCGAGTTCGATCAAGATTGCGGTGCTGGCCGAACTCTACCGACAAGCTGCACAGGGGAAGATCAAGCTCACTGAGTTGTACACGGTTCGCAAATCTGACATGGTGCAGGACGGTGATATCTACAACGGACTGACGCCTGATGTGACGCAGGTTACGTTGCGCGATTTGGCAACCATGATGATTGCCGTCAGCGACAACAGCGCGACAAATGTGTTGATCGAGCGCGTCGGCATGGAAAACGTGAATGCGACGTTGCGAGGGCTGGGGCTGAAGAATACTTTGCTGCGACGCAAGATGATGGACGTGAAGGCGGCATCGGAAGGCAGGGAGAATATTTCTACGCCGCGCGAGATGATGGTTCTGTTGCAGGCGCTTCACGCAGGGAAGCTTTTTGACGGCGAGTGGAAGGACGACTTTTTCAAAATGCTGGCGACACCTAAGCAGAGTCCGATTCGTCGAGTAGTGCCGGAAGAGATCGTTTCAGCTGATAAGCCGGGTGAATTAGAGGCAATCCGCAACGATTCAGGGATTGTTTTTGCGAGCAATCGACCATTTGTGATTTGCGTGATGACGGGCTATCTGCAACGCGAACCGGATGGCGAAGCAGCGATTGCCAGAATTGCAAAGGCTGCTTACGAATATTTTGATCGAATAGGAGGAGCAACCGAATACGGCCGCGTGGTTTCGACCAAGAATTCAGCTACGCCGTAGGCTGGCTTAGTTGTGCTGCAAAAGACCTGGTGGGTTGCCAAGAAGCCCGCATTCCGGTCTGAGACAATTCCTAAGTACAAGCTGTCTTTCCCAGTGTAGAGGTTGTTTACTCGGTTCCTGCTCCTGTAATCTCAATAGGTTCTACGGGAGTCGTAAATGCCTGCCGCGACCGCAGTAAAACCTGCTTTTCCGTTCCTGGACTTAAAAGCCCAATATGCCAACATTCGAGACGAGGTGAACTCGGCAGTCGAGAGCGTTTTCGAATCACAAATCTTCATCATGGGGCCGGAGGTGAGCGCCTTCGAGGAAGAGGTGAAGGGTCAGGTCGGATGCGAGTACGTCTTCGGCTGTGCGTCCGGTTCCGATGCGTTGTTGCTGGCGTTGATGGCGTTGGGCGTCGGTCCTGGCGATGAGGTGATTACCGTGCCATTCACGTTTGTGGCGACAGTGGGAGCGATTGCCCGCCTGCATGCACGCACGGTGTTCGTGGACATTGATCCGGTGACGTTCAACCTCGATCCAAAAAAGTTAGAGCGGGCGATTACTTCGCGGACCAAGGCAATTATTCCGGTGCATCTGTTTGGGCTGTGCGCCGACATGGACGCCATTCTCGAAATCGCGAGCAAGAGAGGTATCCCAGTAGTCGAGGACGCGGCGCAGGCAATCGGCGCAAGGATAGGAGACAGAGTCGCTGGAAGCATGGGAACGTTTGGGTGCTTCAGCTTCTTTCCGTCGAAGAATCTGGGTGGAGCGGGTGACGGTGGTCTGATCACGACCAACGATGCGGAACTCGCAGCAAAGCTGAAGCTGCTAAGGAATCATGGCAGCAAGACGAAATACGACTACGTGCTGCTGGGGATCAATAGCCGACTGGACGCGCTGCAGGCGGCGGTTCTGCGGGTGAAGCTACGCCATCTGGACCAGTGGGCGAGCGGGCGGCGAAGAAATGCGGGGAGGTATCGGGAGCTGCTTCAGGCCGGTGGACCTGTGAGTTTGCCGCACGAGCCCGTAGGATATTTTCACGTCTACAACCAGTACACGATTCGCTGTGGGAAGCGGGATGCGCTGAAGGAATTTCTGCAGAGCAGAGGAATTCCGAGCGAGATCTACTATCCGCATGCGCTGCACCTGCAACCGGCGTTTGAGGATTTGGGATATGCCGCGGGGGCTTTTCCGGAAGCGGAGAAGTGCAGCGGCTGAGGTGCTGTCGCTGCCGATTTATCCGGAGCTGAAGGACGACCAACTCGCGGCAGTTGCACAGGGGATCAAAGAATTCCAGGCGCAGCGATGATGTTGGAACGCGAGCACTGGTATGAGGAACTCCTCGGGCGGGACGCATTCCGACTACCTCGGGAAGCGGCCAGGAGTTTTGCAGGAACCGCGATATTAGTCACTGGTGGCGCCGGTTCGATAGGTTCGGAACTGGTATGGCGACTTCACGAACTGGAGGCTGCACGAGTCGTTGTATTTGATAACGCGGAAGACCGGCTCTATCAACTCCATCGTAAGCTGCAGGTTGCGCAACGTGGCCAAGTCGAACTTGTTCTAGGCGACGTCAACTCGCGGACGGAGATACTGTGGGTACTCGAGAAGCATCGGCCTCAAGTGGTGTTCCACGCAGCCGCTCACAAGCACGTGGATTTCCTCGAAGGCCAGGTCCTCGCGGCCGTCCGGACCAACGTATTCGGAACGAGGAATGTTTTAACAGCCAGTTTGGCAAGTGGAGTCGAGACGATCGTGGTTTTGTCCTCAGATAAGGCGACCGATCCTGTCAGCGTGCTGGGCGCAACGAAGCGAGTAGCGGAACTGCTGGTGCTGGCGAATCGCGAACAGGCAAACGTGTCTGCGGTCAGGCTCTGTAACGTGCTTGGAACCGCTGGCAGCCTGCTGCCGCTGGTGGCCGAGCAAGCGCAGAGGGGTATCGTGCAAATCACCGATGAATCGGCCGATCGTTATTTCGTCGCGCCGAACGAGGCTGCGGATTTGTTATTGTCGGCAGCAAGTGCGTGCGAAAACGGCGTCTTGATTCCTGCTGTGGCTTCGCGACTGAACATCAGGGCACTGGTGGATAAAATCCTTCAGCACTCGGGCGGCAACGAGGCACAGATCAAGTTTGAAATAACGGGATTGCGCGCGGGGGAGAGACTGAGCGAACAGTTGTACTCAGATGAGGAGGTTTTGAAGTCGTCGACGGCAGATGGGCTAATGAAAGCTGCGACCGCCGAGCGCGACGTTCGGGATTTGCGTGCAGGCATAGAGGGGTTGCAAGATGCCTACTCCACCGGCGACGACAATCTTGTTCTCGAGAAATTGATGAAGATTGTTCCCGCGTACAAGTCCTCGGTCAAAGTGAGCACGCCTGTATCGCAATGAAGCGAAAGATTGCAGTGGTAACCAGTTCGCGGGCTGAGTACGGCCATCTTTATTGGCTGCTCAGGGATTTGTCGAACGATGATGCGTTTGATCCGAAGTTACTGGTGATGGGAGCGCATCTTTCGCCCGAATTTGGGACGACCATTCACGAAATTCGTAAGGACGGATTTGCGATCGAGGCAGAGATCGAGTGTTTGCTGAGTTCGGATTCGGATGTGGGGATGGCGAAGACCATCGGTCTGGCTACATTGGGATGTGCGGATGTGCTGGCGAGAGTCCGTCCGGATGTTCTGCTGCTAATTGCCGATCGTTATGAAATGCTAGCGCCGGCTTCTGTGGCGGTAGCTCTGCGAATCCCGATAGCACACATCGAGGGCGGCGAAGTGAGCCAAGGGGCAATCGATGACGCCGTAAGAAATGCACTCACCAAGCTGAGTCATATTCACTTTGCGTGTACTCAGAAAGCAGAGCGACGGGTAATCGCCATGGGTGAGGAAGAATGGCGCGTGCACTTCACGGGAAGTCCGGGACTGGATGCATTAAGGCGGCGCCCGTTGATGTCGCGCGAAGAGTTGGAAGAGAAGCTAGGTTGTGGATTGGCTGAGCCTCCGGTTGTTGTCGCATATCATCCGGTTACTTTACTTGAAGACACCACGGCAGAATTCGAGCATTTGCTGGAGGCCTTGAAGGGTATTTCGCAGCAGTTGATCTTTGTGTATCCGAATGCGGACGCAGGCAGCCGTTTGCTGGTGGCTCGAAGCCGGGAATTTGCGGAAGTCAGAGGCAACGCCAGGGTATTCGTGAACCTGGATCACCACACGTTCCTGAGCTTGCTTGCTTTATCGTCCGCGATGGTAGGGAATTCGAGCAGCGGAATCATGGAATCAACTTCGCTGAATTTGCCCACGGTAAATATTGGCATCCGGCAGCAGGGGCGTGAGCATGCGGACAATGTTTTGGATGCGAGTGCCGATGCCGACGATATCGCCAGGAAAATGCGAATTGCGTTGAGCCAGGGGTTCAGGGAGCGAGTGAGAGGCATATCGAATCCATATGGCGACGGTTGTGCTTCAGAACGAATTGCGAAGGTGCTGCGGGAAGTGCAATTGGGGACATCGTTACTAATGAAGGCGCCGCTTGAGGTGTCTTGAGCCGATGCAGGAGTCGATTCCGTTAGCGCGTCCGGAGGTTACGGAAGCGGATATTGCGGCTGTGACTGCGGTGTTGCGGACACCGTTTCTTAGCAGCGGCCCACAAGTGAATGCCTTTGAAGACGCGATCGCGAAGTATGTGGGAACTCGCCACGCGGTGGCAGTAAATTCTGGAACTAGCGCGCTGCATTTGGTGCTTCGCAGTTTCGGTTTGAGAGCCGGCGATGAAGTGATTGTGCCGTCGTTCGCATTCGCGGCAGTAGGCAATGTTCTGCTTCAAGAAAGCCTGGTACCGGTTTTCGCCGATATTGAACCAGAGACTTTCAACCTTGATCCGGGTTCAGTGGTACGAGCAATAGGCCCTCGTTCCAGAGCAATTCTATTTGTGCATACGTTCGGGATTCCAGCTCGTGTTAACGAACTCCACGCACTCAGCAAAGAGCGAGGACTGCTGCTGATCGAGGATGGGTCGGAGGCTCTCGGGAGCAGTATCCAAGGCAAAAACGTCGGCGGGTTTGGAGACGCTGCGATCTTCGCGTTTTATCCCAACAAGATGGTGACAACTGGCGAGGGCGGCGTGGTGGTTACATCGGACGATGAGGTAGCGAACCGGTGCCGGCGACTACGAAACCAGGGGCGCGCTATTTCGAACGAGTGGTACCAGCAGATGGAGCCCGGATTCAGCTATCGGCTGGCAGATATGAATTGTGCTCTCGGTCTATCGCAGCTTGCGCGAATTGCTGAGACGTTGTCGCGGAGAAGAAGGCTTGCACGCCTTTACGGTGAAAGATTCTCTCACCTTCCGCAAGTTCAGCAGGTGCGTGAAAAAGCTGGCGAGGAGATCGGTTGGTTTACATATCCAGTCACGTTGGCAGAGAGATTTTCTCAGAAAGAGCGAGACAGGTTGTGGGCCGAGTTGAATGCGGCCGGAGTGGGATGTGCGCGATATTTCGCGCCGCTGCATCGGCAACCGGTGATGCAAGGACGAACCAAGGACCAGAATCTTCCAATTACCGAGTCGGTTGCGGGGCGGGTTTTTCAGTTGCCCTTCTTCACGCAATTGACAGAGGAACAGATCGACGCGGTCGGCAACCGATTGGAAGCGGCGGTAGCGAGAATCGACCGACCGGCCCTTTGAGGCCGGAAAGTTGCCGAAAAATGAAGCAATCTCTAAACTTATGGTTTCGATTCATCTATTTGAAGGGTTTCCGTCTGGAGGTTAGGCGATTCAGGCGGGGAGGGTTCATGCGGCAGTTCGGTAAGACCGGATTATTTCTAGTAGTTCTGGCTGTACTTGGCATGTTTGGATGCGGCGGCAGCAGCGGTCCAAACGAACCCTCGGCTATATATATTTCTCCGCCGGACGATACGACGGTGACTCCTTACGTGATTAACAATACGTCCGACACCGCAGGGAATTCGGTTCACCTGGCAGGGTCGTTGAACTATGGAGACGTGCTGCTGCTCTCGGCCACCGTCTTCGGGACAAAGGGAATCAACGTCACGAATGCTAATGTCGCCTGGAGCAGCAGTAACAATTCTTTGCTGACGGTTTCTACAACCTTGCCAAGTGGATTTGGCTGCGTAACTGGATTCCAGGGCTGTACTTTGCTATGCGCTGGCACATGGGACAGTGCCAATATCGATTGCATTCCACCGCCCGCAGGCGCTGCCGGGGGGCCGATTACGGTAACAGCTCAATCGGGTGCGGCCTCGGGAACCGTAACGGTATATGTGCACCCCAAGGTCGACAAAGTGGTTATCAACTCTGCGACGGGAGGGTGCGTCTCGCTTGGAGGGCTGACTCAGCTCTCGGCGACGGTTTACAGCGGAAATACAATTCTTCCAAGTTCTGGTCCCGGCGACATAATTGGTCCGATTTTCTGGCAAGTTGCCAATTCGGGAGTTGCTGCGTTCCCGGTCGCGCGCGCGAATGGAGTGGTGGCAACCGTGGCGCCCGGGAGTACCACGATTGTTGCGAGCATACGACCTGGGCTTCCGGTAGCCGCGAGTTCACCGGCGCCTTCTATTTCAAGCGCGCCAGCGACGTTCCTCACATGCCCAATTTCGAGCATTCACGTGTACGTGTCCGGGGGAAGCGCGGTTAACACGACCGTAGCGCCTTCTGGCACATCGCAACTGGCTGCAGACGTGTTCGACTCGAGCGGTACGCTGATTACGGGTGCTCCAATTCGCTTCAGCAGCAGTCAACCGGCGGCTGCGACAGTCAGCGACACGAGTGGTCTGGTGACTGGAGTTGCTGCGGGAACGTCGTCTGTAACCGCTGCGTGCAGCGGGACGGGATGCAACATTGGGTTGTCACCGATCTATAGCAATGTGGTGACCGCCAGTGTAACCGGCACGACCTCAACGACGGTTTATGCTGCGGCAAATGGGGGCACGAGTCTCATTCCGATTTCGGGCAGCAGCACTGTTGGAACGGCGATCACTCTGCCCAATGCCGCGAATTCTATTCTGTTTAATCGAGCAGGAACGAAGGCTTATATCGGAAGTGTCTCCGGTGTCATGGTCTTTGACCCCGTCGCAGATACCGTCTCAGTTCTGAGTGGGACTCCGACAGGACAGGTGATTGGGATTTCGCCTAACGGGAACTTGCTGGTTACCTTTAATAGTTCTGGGAACGTGGTGCAGATTCTCGATGTAAGCAGCGCCACTTCGACCATCACGGACGCATCGTTTTCGGTGGGAGCTACGCCCCGAGTAGATTTTTCGCCCGACAGCGAAAAGGCTTTCATTGCGGCTGGCACGGTGCTGTACTCATTCACCTCCGCTACGAGCCCGCTCGTGCCGGTCACGTTATCGGCCGCTGCTAACGATATTAGTTTCCTGCCGCAAGGATCGTTTGCATACCTCGCAGGCGGCGAGCCCTCGGCGATCACGGTGCGTACGACCTGCGACAACTCGCAGGCAGATTCGAAGACGGTTCCAGGAACGCCGCAACTGATCAGCACGGTGCCAAACGGATCTAGTGTAGTGGCGGCGGATTCTCACGGAATCGATTTGATCTCGCTAAGCACGACGAACGTGGGATGCCCACCTCCGCTGGTGGACTCTACTCCAGCATCGGTAGATTTTGGGCTGGGAGCGTTTACTGCCCAACAACTCTTTGTTCTGCCGAACAGTTCCAAAGCCTACGTGGTTACGAATCTTGCGCAGCTGCTTGCGTATGACTTGGTTGCAAACACCGCCTCGACCGTCTCGCTGGCCAATGCGGCACAACCTTTGAACGCCGGTTTTACACTCGACAGTGCCACACTGTATGTAGGCGGCAGTGACAATGCTGTTCACGTGATCAATACGTCGACTGGTACTGACGCTTCGCAAGTGCCGCTAACGCTTGCACCAAATCTGCTGGCGGTTCGTCCATAGCTTAGGATGGGGCCGGTAGCCATGACACGGCCCCATCGCTAATTCCTCTCTGAATTTCCTTCCAAAGCAACTACCTGGGAGCATCTGTGTCTCGAATGTCTAGGGTGTGCAGATGGTTTCCTGAAAAGGGGTGGCTCAATTGAGACAGCGTGGGTTTTGGCTAGCGGCAAGTTGCTTTTTTGTATTTTTGATGTGCGGGTGCGCTGGAGAGGTTCCGACTGCGAGCGCCCAAGGGCTGAATGCTCTTCCGACTGCACCATTAGGATCGGATCCAGATTACTCGCCATCGACCAGGACCGGGCGCGTGATTGTTAGTACCACTTCGCGGGATCGCGGCCAGGTTGTGATAACGCCCGACGATGAGGACTCCACACACTCTGCGATCGGGGAGGCCGGATCGCAAATGCATCTGCGCGTAACCAGATCAGCTTGCTCCGATCCCGACTTTTCGAAAGATCCCCCGCACGCGTGTGATCAAGGTAATCCACTTGCCAGAAGCCTGCTGATCGCACCATATGATTATGGGATGGCGATTGAGTATCCAAGCACGCTGGAAATGTGGAACTGGAATTTCTCGGTGCACAACAATCACACTAACTGCGATCCGACAGACCTGGATTGGCACGACGAATGGAGCTGCAGTAGTGGCGCCAAGTTTTGGGTCGGGGATGTTCATGACCTGGGAGGACTGTATGTTTCCGCAAATGATGCCGTCGACGGATCGGGCAAGATCGTGTCGACGTCACCGAATACGTTTGTGACGATCGCTGCGGATACCTTTACACACTTGAGCCATGGCTCGATGTTTTTTCAGGTGCGAAACACGGGGAGTGGCGGAGATTCTTTTGTGTTTCAATCGGGCCCCTGGAAACAGGAGCAGACGGTAGCGAGAATCGATAACTCCGGAAAGGCGTATTTCAACGGCGGAACGCAGGTAGGGGGCGCTGACTTCGCGGAGGATGTGGCTGTGGTTCCAGGGCACTGGAAGTATGAACCAGGCGATGTGATGGTGATATCGAGTACTGCGAATTCCCTCGAATTGTCGGACTCTGCCTACGACACTCGTGTGGCGGGGATATACTCGACCAAGCCGGGAGTGCTGGGTATGTCGCGCGCGGCGACGGCAGCAAGTGCTCGAATTCCGCTAGCCGTTGTGGGGATTGTGCCGTGCAAGGTGAGTACGGAGAATGGTGAGATCAGGGTGGGGGACTTACTGGTCGCCGCGCACACGCCGGGATACGCGATGAAGGGTACCGACCGTAGCCTTATGATTGGCGCGGTCTTGGGAAAAGCTCTCGAGCCCATCGCGGATGGCAAGGGGATGGTCAACGTACTCGTGTCACTACAATAGTCCGGGGGCGTACATTGTCGCCGGCTGTTGCGCCGGGCGGCAATGTACACCTGAGAAGGCGTGCTAAAATCTTGTTTCGCCAGCAAACGCGCTCAGCTAAAAGCGCTCGTTTCGAATGCGAGACTCGCAAATGTTTCAGCGCCTTCGGCCAGAGTCGGACGCCGCGCGAGCGGCCGAAACAGGCTTCGAAGCTCCCGTTCTACCGCCCCTATACCTGGAGAATCGATGGTATGCTGCGCGCACGAAATCGCGGCATGAGAAGAAGGTAGCGGAACATCTGGCAGGCAAGGGAATCATCAGTTTCCTGCCTCTCTACCGAGCCCAACATCGGTGGAAAGATCGAGTAGCCAAGGTGGATCTACCACTCTTTCCGGGTTATATCTTTGTGCAATTTCCTCTGAAAGAACGTTTGAGAGTACTGGAAATTCCGGGTGTGGCGAACCTGGTGTCTTTTAAAGGTGAGCCCGCGCCTCTCCCGGACCACGAAATCGAGACCCTGAGGCAGGGTCTATCCGGGGATGTCTACGCGGAACCTCATCCCTATCTGAAGGTCGGGCGAAGAGTAAGAATTAAGGGTGGCCCCCTTCGCGGATTGGAAGGCATACTGGAGAGAAAGAAAGAGGACTTATTCCGCGTCGTAATTTCCATCGATCTAATCATGCGGTCGGTGTTAGTCGAGGTTGCGATGGGGGATGTGGAACTGGCGTAGTCGAATTCAGGAATAACTTACGAGTGCATGCAGAATAAGATTCTTGTCACCGGTGGGGCCGGCTTTATCGGTTCAAATTTTGTCCGGCACTGTGTTTCGGCCTGCGGGCTGGTAGTCCACAATGTCGACAAGCTGACTTACGCGGGAAATCTGGGTAGCTTAAGCGATCTGCAAGAGAGAAGCGAATACATCTTCACTCACGCAGACATCAACGATGCGCCTGCGATGCGCAGACTGTTGCTCGAATTCCGGCCGTTTGCGATTGTCCATTTCGCCGCTGAGAGCCATGTAGATCGATCGATTCTCAATCCGGACGAGTTTATCCAGACCAACATTCATGGGACCTTTGCTCTTCTCGAGGAAGCGAAAGTCTATTGGAACGGATTGGACGGCGCCGAAAAGGATCACTTTCGATTTTTGCATGTATCGACGGACGAGGTGTACGGATCGCTGACTCCCACGGATCCTGCGTTCAGCGAAGAAACTCCGTACGCTCCGAACAGTCCCTACTCGGCATCGAAAGCGGCCTCAGACCACTTGGTTCGCGCGTATCACCACACTTACGGTTTGCCTGTCCTGACTACTAATTGTTCGAATAACTACGGCCCATATCAGTTTCCCGAGAAGCTGATTCCGCTGATGATCTCGAACGCGATCGGTGGCAAGAGGCTTCCGGTTTACGGTGATGGGTTGAACGTACGTGACTGGTTGTATGTAACCGATCACTGCGAAGCCATTCTCGAGGTGTTGAAGAAGGGCAGGACTGGGCAGACTTATAACATTGGGGGCTCTGCCGAGATGACGAATTTGGATGTGGTGAATACCATCTGCAAGACTCTTGATGAGTTGCGCCCGCGATTTGACGGAACCTCTCACACGGCGCTCATCAGCTTTGTAAAAGATCGGCCTGGCCATGATCGCCGATATGCAATGGATATTCGCAAAATCAAGTCCGAACTAGGATGGTCTCCCAAAGAGAGCTTTGCGAGTGGAATCCGCAAGACGGTGAAGTGGTATCTGGAGAACAGCGACTGGGTGGAATCAGTGACCAGCGGAGCTTATCGCGACTGGATCAAAACGCAGTACGCTGGCCGCTAAAGAGTTCAGGAGAATTGATTGAAGGGAATAATCCTCGCTGGGGGAGCTGGCACCCGGCTGTACCCGATCACCCGGTGTCTCTCGAAGCAACTGCTTCCGATCTACGACAAGCCGATGATTTATTACCCGCTCAGCGTGCTGATGCTGGCGGGGATTCGCGACATCCTGGTGATCTCGACTCCAGAAGATACGCCGCGATTCGAACAACTGCTGGGTAATGGCGATCAGTGGGGCATTAACTTCAGTTATGCGATCCAGCGAGCGCCGGAAGGTTTGGCTCAAGCATTCATTATCGGGAAGAGCTTCATCGCCGATTCGCATTGTGCGCTGGTGCTTGGCGACAATATTTTCTACGGGCACGACTTGTCGACGAGGCTTCGCGCGGCCCAGAGTCGCGAAAAGGGAGCGACGATTTTTGCCTATCCGGTGAAGGATCCCGAGCGTTATGGGGTCGTAGAATTCGATGACGATGGCCGTGCCAAGAGCCTGGAAGAGAAACCCGAGCAGCCCAGATCCCGCTACGCGGTGACCGGCCTTTATTTCTACGACGAACAGGTGGTCGAGGTTGCTTCGGCGATTAAACCATCATTGCGAAATGAGTTGGAGATCACGGACGTAAATAAATGGTACCTGGAGCGTAATCAACTCAGCGTCGAGGTACTCGGTCGCGGGTATGCATGGCTGGATACCGGGACGCATGAATCGCTACTGGATGCGAGCTCCTTTATTCGGACGATTGAAGAGCGGCAGGGACTGAAAGTGGCGTGTCCGGAAGAAATCGCTTACCGCGCTGGATTTATCAGTGGGGAGCAGTTGGAAAGGCTGGCGACGCCTATGGCCAAGAATGGCTACGGCCAGTACCTGCTGCAAGTCCTGCAGTCACGGGTCTACTAGAGAACTATCTACCATGAACGTACGGCCTACCGAAATTCCCGATGTACTGATTATTGAGCCCAAGGTCTTTGAAGATTCGCGCGGCTATTTTTTTGAGAGCTTCAACGGTCGAGGATTCGCGCAGGCTGGAATTAACCATCACTTTGTGCAGGATAACCAGTCACGGTCGGTGCGGAACGTTTTGCGTGGGCTGCACTATCAAATCCGGCAGCCGCAGGGGAAGTTGGTTCGCGTGGTGAGCGGCGAAGTTTTCGATGTAGCGGTTGATATTCGCAGGAGTTCTCCTACGTTCGGGAAATGGGTAGGCGTGACCTTGAACGAGCGGAACAAGCAGATGTTCTGGATCCCTCCAGGGTTTGCGCACGGCTTTCTGGTGATTTCTGAATCAGCTGATTTCCTCTATAAGACCACAGATTTTTACTCTCCTGCGGACGAGCGTACGATCCGCTGGAACGACCCGAAACTAGCCATAAAGTGGCCCATTCAGGGCGATCCCGTGGTATCAGCGAAGGATGCCGCCGGCTCCCTTCTCCAGGACGCCGAACTCTTTGCTTAACCTCTCGAGCACTTCATTGTTCAATCGGTAAGACCTCCCTGGCAAGTGAGCCGGGCCTCACCAAGAGGCTCGGCTCGCAGTTTTTTTATTCTGGCTGACAACCCGTTACGAATCTTTACAAACATTAACAGTGAAACTCGGGTCATGCGGTGTTTGCCTGCCGCAGGACAAGCATCTCAATAACGAGCGGCTCGGCTTACAAACCGTGTCTGCTTAGTGCCCTTTGAATGATGAGTTTCATGCTGGTGAATGCTCGGCTGACAGCCTGCGTTCTCAAATGCTATCCGCGACCGACTTTCCGGCCCCGAAGACTATCGAAGTACACCTCACCGGGTTATGGCGGCAGAGCGCGTAGTGGTGTCTGCGGCGGATTCAGGTCGAGGGAGTGGAGATCAAATTTGCACTTAGATTTGCGGTGCTCGATGGAGGCAGTGGCGCGCCCCGGGATTGTTTCTCGTGATCAACCGGCCGTCGCGAGATATTGAATGGATCCTGAACAAATGGAACCGCACGACGGAGAATCCCGCGCTCGGGACAACTCTTCAACCGATCAACCACCTGAAGCCAAGCCGAAACGACGGCATCGCTGGATATGGATTGTCGTTCTTCTCCTGTTTGGATTGTTGTTTTTCGCCGTTCTGCGCCGTGGTTCAACCAAAGCAGCCTCGGCGCCGTCACGACGTGGTATGACGGGCGCCGTTCCCGTGACGACAGTCACCGCTAAACTCGGCAGCATCGGCGTTTATCTCGACGCGATCGGAACGGTGACCTCGGTCTACACGAATTCGATCACCGCGCAGGTTACGGGCGTAATCACCAGTGTCCATTATCGCGAAGGGCAGTTGGTAAAACGAGGTAATCCGCTGATCGATTTGGATGCCCGCCCTTTTATGGCGCAACTCGAACAGGCCGAGGGAACACTCGAGCATGATCAGTACCTTTTGTCTCAGGCGCAAATGGATTTAGCGCGGTATCAACAAGCGTGGGCGAAGAACGCGATTCCACGGCAGACACTGGAAGATCAGGAAAAGATCGTCAAACAGTTGCAGGGCAGCGTGAGAACCGATCAGGGTCTCGTCGACTACAACAAGGTACAGGTCGAGTATTGTCACATCACGTCTCCGATCCAGGGTAGGGTGGGCCTTCGCCTCATTGATCCCGGCAATCTCGTAACGGCAAACAGTACAACTCCTCTGGTAGTAATCACGCAAACTGAACCGATCACCATCATTTTCACCATCGCTGAAGACAATCTTGCCGATGTTTTAGAACAGATGCGCCACGGGACAAAGCTCAGTGTTGAAGCCTGGGACCGGCAAATGACCGCGATGCTCGCAAAGGGAGAGGTCACCACCGTCGATAACCAGATCGACACCAGCACGGGCACAGTGAAACTACGCGCTACCTTCGACAACAAGGATGAGGCATTGTTTCCGAACGAGTTCGTAAACACCCGCCTGGCGGTAAAAACGCTCCCGAACCAGATTCTGATTCCGGATTCCGCTATCCAACACAATGGCGACGTTTCGTTCGTGTACGTGATTCAGAATGGCCAGGCGAAGATGACCAACGTGAAAACCGGCGTCGCGAACGCCGGCGTAGTCGCAGTTCAAGGCATTCAGTCCGGAGACGTTATCGCCGACAGCAGCTTTGAGAAGTTGCAGGACGGTGCCAAAGTAACGATCTCCAAAGTGCAGCTTCCGTCGAGAACGAGTGAGAGTAACGCGCCGTGAGTCCGTCTCGTCCATTCATATTGCGTCCGGTGGCTACCTCGTTGTTGATGGCAGCCATTCTGCTCGCCGGGATTGTTGCGTTCACACAACTGCCGATATCGGCACTGCCGCAGGTCGACTATCCAACCATACAGGTGATCACGCAGTATCCAGGCGCCAGTCCCGATGTGATGGCTAGCACGGTGACGGCTCCACTCGAACGTCAATTTGGCGAAATGCAAGGCCTGAGCCAGATGACCTCGACGAGCGCCGGCGGAATTTCAGTCATCGTTCTGCAGTTCCAACTCTCACTGAACATCGATGTAGCGGAACAAGAGGTGCAGTCGGCCATCAACGCTGCGCAGAGTTTCCTGCCTGCGGATTTGCCGGTGCCGCCGATCTACAGCAAGACGAATCCGGCGGATTCGCCCATCCTGACGATGGGCATCACGTCGGACTCGATGCCCTTGTCACAGGTTGAGGACCTGGTCGATACGCGGCTGGCTCCGAAGATTTCGCAGCTCAGTGGAGTTGGGCTGGTGAGCATCAGCGGTGGACAGAAGCCAGCCATTCGTATCCAGGTGAACCCCGTCCAGCTTTCTGCATACGGAATCAATATGGAAGACGTGCGGACGGCGTTGATACAAACCAGCGTAAATGCGGCGAAAGGGAACTTTGATGGTCCGCGGCTGGATTATCAGATCGACGCGAACGACCAGATTATCGTCGCTAACGACTACAAAAATGTACCCATCGCATTTCGTAATGGTGCGCCCGTACTGGTGAAGGATGTTGCGAACGTCGTAAATGGGGTCGAGAACAACCGGCAAGCGGCGTGGATGAACCAGACGCCAGCGGTGATCCTGAACATACAGAGACAGCCGGGAGCGAACACGATCAATGTTGTGAAGGCGATCAAGACAATCCTGCCACAGTTGCAGGCGAACCTGCCGGCGTCTATCAAGATCGTTACATTGACCGACCTGACAACCAGCATTCAGGCTTCGATTAGCGATGTTGAGTTCGAGTTGATGTTGACGATAGGCCTGGTCGTGCTGGTTATCTTTCTCTTCTTGCGCAGCATATACGCGACCATCATCCCGAGCATTGCAGTGCCGCTTTCCCTGGTCGGAACCTTTGCCGTAATGTACGCGCTCGGCTATAGCCTGGACAACTTATCGCTGATGGCACTCACGATCTCCACTGGATTTGTAGTGGATGACGCGATCGTGATGATCGAGAACATTTCTCGCTATCTGGAAGCTGGAGAAGCACCGTTGGTGGCTGCCCTGAAGGGCGCGGAACAGATCGGCTTCACCATCATCTCTCTGACGGTCTCGCTCATCGCGGTATTGATTCCTCTGCTTTTCATGCGCGATGTGGTAGGGCGATTGTTTCGCGAATTCGCTGTAACCCTCGCGGCCACGATCATCATCTCAGCTGTCGTTTCTCTGACCCTGACCCCAATGATGTGTTCGCGCATCCTCCGCCACACGCCGGAAACGCAGCAGACGCGTTTTTATCGCATCACTGAAAATGCCTTCAATCGCATGATCGAGTTTTACGGCCGAACACTGAAAGTGGTTCTTCGGCACCAGGGAGTCACACTGCTGATTTTCCTGGCTACCCTGGTGCTCACGACCATTCTCTATATCACCATTCCGAAGGGCTTCTTTCCGGTACAAGACACAGGCGTGATTCAGGGTATCTCGCAGGCGCGGCAATCGATTTCGTTTCCGGCAATGGCAGCCAAGCAGCAAGAACTTGCGAAGGTAATTCTTCAGGATCCGGCGGTTGAGAGCCTTTCGTCCTTCATTGGTGCCGATGGAATTAACACCACACTGAACAGCGGTCGAATTTCGATCAACCTGAAACCGCTCAATCAGCGCCGAATGAGCGCTTCGGATGTGATTCGCAGGCTAAGCAGCAGTATTCAGCAGGTAAAGGGAATCGTCCTGTACATGCAGCCGGTGCAGGACATCACCGTCGACGATCGCGTTAGCCGCACGCAATTTCAGTACACGCTAGAGGACCCGGATACCAACGAGTTGAACGATTGGAGCAATCGGTTTGTCGAAAAGCTAAAGCAGCTGAAGGATCTGGAAGATGTAGCTACCGACCAGCAAATGGGAGCACGGGCGATTTTTCTAACTATTGATCGAGTGACAGGGTCGAGGTTGGGTATAGCTCCAGCCACCATCGGCAACACGCTTTATGATGCCTATGGACAGCGCCAGATCAATACGCTGTACACGCAACTCAATCAGTATCACATCATTCTCGAAACGCAACCCCAATGGCAGCGAGAACCCGCCAATCTCGGTAATCTCTTCATCCAGTCCAATGCCTCATCAGGCGCCACGGGAGCGAGTGCGGTCACGTCGTTCTCTTCGTCGGCTTCGGCCGCGGCCGGATCCAACGCTACGACGACTTCGGTGTTGTACACGCCGTCGTCGGCGGTTTTAACTGCGCCGCCGAATGCTCTGACCACGACCACTACAACTCCGAATACCGTGAGCACCGCCTCTGCGCCGAATGCGGTTCCGTTAGCCACGTTCAGTCAGGCCGCACCTACTACGGAAGCGCTTACGATCAATCGCCAGGGACAGTTTCCATCGGTCACCGTGTCCTTCAACCTGGCACCTCACTCTTCACTTGGAACCGCGATTTCAGAAATCGACAGGCTTGCCCAGCAAATGCACTTTCCCGCTAGCCTGCAGGCCGATTTTCAGGGAACGGCAGCCTCTTTTCGAAATTCGCTCTCCAACGAAGCGCTGCTGATCCTGTTTGCGCTGGTCACGGTATATATCGTGCTAGGTGTGCTGTATGAAAGCTTCATTCATCCGATCACGATTCTTTCTACCTTGCCGTCCGCGGGTGTCGGAGCATTACTCGCATTGATCCTCTTTCGCCAGGATCTCAGCGTGGTCGCGATCATCGGCATCATCCTTCTGATTGGCATCGTAAAAAAGAACGGCATCATGATCGTGGATTTTGCGCTCGAGGCGGAGCGCCAGCACGGCAAGGATTCGATTGACGCAATCTACGAAGCCAGCCTGCTGCGTTTTCGGCCGATCATGATGACAACGATGGCCGCCTTGCTTGGCGGATTGCCGCTTGCGCTGGGTCGAGGGTTAGGTTCAGAGTTGCGCCGGCCTCTAGGGATTGCGATGGTGGGCGGCTTGCTGGTCAGCCAGGTTCTCACGCTGTACACCACGCCGGTCATATACGTGTTCTTCGACCGAGTCGCAGTGCGATTCACAGGCAAGAGGGCCAGCCAGCGTGCAGTCAACGGCGAAGTGTCGCCGGTTTCGGAGCGTTCATGAGTGTCTCGGCTCCATTTATCCGGCGACCCGTAGCTACCACGTTACTGACGATAGCTGTGGGCATTGCCGGTGCGATCGCATTTACGGCTTTGCCAGTGGCGCCTCTTCCGCAAGTTGATTTCCCAACGATCTCCGTGAGTGCAAGCCTGCCCGGTGGCAGCGCCGAGATCATGGCGTCCTCGGTGGCCACTCCACTGGAGCGCCAGTTCGGACACATCGCGGGCGTCTCGGAAATGACCTCCTCCAGTTCGCTCGGAAGTACTTCAGTTACGCTGCAGTTCGATCTCAGCCGCGACATCGACGGAGCTGCACGGGATGTGCAAGCGGCAATCAATGCAGCACGCACGTATCTGCCTGCGAATCTTCCCCAGAATCCCACCTACCGCAAGGTGAATCCGGCAGATGCCCCGATCATGATCCTGAGCCTGACGTCGGACAAATACGAAGTATCAAAGGTTTATGATCTCGCGTCGACGATCCTGGCACAAAAGCTTTCGCAGATCGACGGTGTGGGCCAGGTAATTGTCGCTGGAGGCGCAACACCTGCGGTGCGGGTGGAGGTGAATCCGAATAAGTTGCAGAGCAACGGACTCACGTTGGCTAACGTCAGGACGGTGCTGAGCACTCAAAACTCGCACGAGCCTCGAGGGCAACTGGCAGACGACAGCGTTACGGCGGACATCATCACGAACGATCAGATTTCCCACGCGGTGGACTACCGCCCGTTGATCGTGGGCTACCACAACGGAGCTGCGGTTCGACTGGCGGACGTTGCGGACGTGGTTGATTCGACGCAAGACCTGAGAACCGCAGGCTATTCGGACGGAAAGAGATCCATAACGGTGATTATCTTCCGTCAGCCCGGCGCGAACATCATCGGCACGGTCGAACGGATCCGCGACCAGATGCCTTCTTTGCAGGCAGATATGCCGCAGGGCATTAAGTTCACGATTGTTCTCGACCGCACCACTACGATTCGCGCATCCGTCAACGACGTGGAAAGAACGCTGATCATCTCGATCTGCCTGGTAGTACTGGTCGTGTTTGTTTTTCTCCGGAATGCGAGAGCTACGCTGATTCCGACTGTGGCTGTGCCGGTCTCACTGATCGGTACATTCGCCGTGATGTACATGTTTGGGTTTACTCTCGACAACCTATCACTGATGGCGCTGACAATTTCCACTGGATTCGTGGTGGACGACGCTATCGTCGTGATGGAGAACATCACCCGTCACCTTGAGGCAGGAATGGCACCGTTTGCGGCCGCTCTCAAGGGAGCTCAAGAAATTGGCTTCACGGTCTTTTCGATCAGCATCTCGCTTATCGCGGTCTTCATTCCGATTCTTATGATGGGTGGCATTGTCGGCCGATTGTTCCGGGAATTTGCCGTGACTCTTTCGGCAGCGATTCTCGTCTCCATGGTGGTGTCGCTTACGACAACACCGACGATGTGTGCGCATTTTCTGAAGCTGCAGGATCGGCAAGAAAAGCATAACCGCCTGTATCGAATGAGCGACCGATTCTTCACGGGAATGCTGTCGGTGTACAGGCGCTCCCTCACATGGGTTCTCGACAATCCAGCACTGATGCTCATCCTGCTGGCACTCACGATCGCGCTGAACGTTGTTGTAATCGTCAAGATTCCCAAAGGTTTTTTCCCTCAGCAGGATACGGGGGCGCTTGTAGGAGGAGTTCAGGGGCCTCAGGATGCGTCGTTCACATTCACCAATTTCTCGATCCTGAAGATGGTCGATGTTATCAAGCAGGATCCGGCAATCGCGCATGTCAATGCCTACACCGGTGGGCGCGGATCGACGAATGGCGGGTTCATCTATATGGCGTTGAAGCCTCTTAATGAACGCAAAGTCAGCGCCGCGGAGGTGATCAACCGTCTTCGTCCTAAGATTAATAGGCTTCCCATCGCGTCGGCATTCTTCCAAGCGGTGCAGGACTTGCGTATCGGGGGGCGCTCAAGCAATGCGCTGTATCAGTACACAGTGCAGTCCGACAATGTCGACGACCTTGCACACTGGGGGCCGGTGTTATTTCAGAATATGAAAAAGCTTCCCGGGCTGCAGGATGTGAACTCCGACCAGCAAAATGGCGGATTGCGAGAGATGGTTACTTATGATCGCTTGACGGCGGCTCGGCTGGGACAAACGAGCCAGTCGCTCAACAGTCTTCTGTACGGAGCGTTTGGGCAGTCGCAAGTGTCCGTGATTTATACGCCCCTGAACCAATATTACGTTGTGATGGAAGTTGCGCCAGAATACAGCCAGTCCCCGGAGGGACTGAACAGCCTTTACATTCGTTCGAGTGGCTCCACATCCACAGGTTCGAGTGCAGCTACAAATGTGAGCGCCAATACGATGTCGCCCGTGCGGACGGTAAGCACACATGAGACGGGCACAACCGCGCTGCAAGTGAATCATACGGGGCTGTTTCCGTCCGTGACGGTGTCTTTCAATCTGGCACCAGGGATGTCGCTGAGTGAGGCATCGCAAGAAGTTCAGAAGATGGAGGAACGACTTGGCATGCCATCGACTGTGCGAGGGTTTTTTTCCGGGACCCTTCAGGCATATCAACAGTCGCTGTCGACAGAGCCGATTCTAGTCGCGACGGCGTTGCTCGCGGTTTACATCGTTCTGGGTATTCTTTACGAAAGCCTGGTCCACCCGATCACGATCATTTCCACGCTGCCATCCGCGAGTGTCGGCGCGATGCTGGCGCTGATGCTCTTCCACATGGATCTGAATGTAATTTCGATCATTGGAATTGTGTTACTGATCGGCATTGTGAAGAAGAACGCCATCATGATGATTGACTTTGCGCTGATGGCAGAGCGTGTGGAAGGGAAGAGCACTTCGGAGGCTATTTTCGAAGCATGCATGCTGCGCTTCCGGCCGATTTTGATGACGACGATGGCTGCGATGTTTGGTGCATTGCCATTGGCGCTCGGCACGGGAACAGGCTCGGAGCTGCGCCGACCGCTTGGAATCACGATTGTTGGAGGGTTGCTGCTCAGTCAGTTGATTACTCTCTACACCACTCCGGTAGTCTATCTCGCGCTCGACAGATTGCGTCTGCGCCTGATGGGCAAGCCGCGCGATACGTTTAATCCGGGGTCGGAGGCACCGGCGCTCTAAGAAGGATTATGAAGATGAGACATCATCGAAGGTTCGTTCATGGAATTGCCGTAGCTTGGCTGTTGGTTCTGTGTGCGTGCACAGTTGGGCCGAAGTATCACGCGCCGGCTCCGCCCACAGTCGCTGCGCCGAACTACAAAGAATCGCCGGTGAACTTCAAAGACGCCGAAGGATGGAAGGTTGCCAATCCACAGGAAGGGATGTTGCGGGGAAAGTGGTGGGAGATTTTCAATGATCCGGAATTGAACGCGCTGGAAGAACAGGTCGATATCAACAATCAGAATATAAAGGTGTCTTTTCAGAACTTCATGGAGGCGCGTGCGGTAGTTGCCGAAGCCCGCTCCTTATACTGGCCAACGGTTACTGCGAATCCTTTCTGGAACCGCGCAAAATCTTCCGGCAACCTGACCAATTCCACGCAGGCCAACACCGGACGAACATCCACGGTTATTTCCGCACCGATTGATGTTTCGTGGACCCCGGATTTCTTTGGCAAGATTCGCAACCAGGTCCGCGAATTCCAATACGCGGCTCAGGTTAGCGCGGCTGATCTTGAACTAGAGCGACTGACGGAGCAGGCGAGTCTGGCGGAATTCTATTTTGAAATTCGCGGCCAGGACGCTTTGCAGAAAACTCTCAACGATTTGGTGGCGGCTGACACTAAGACGCTTGAACTGACGCAGGTTCTTTATGACACCGGAATCGACGATTACATCTCAGTTGTAGAGGCGAGGACCACACTGCAAAGCGCGCAGGCAGCGGCCATCAACGTTGGAATCGCGCGCGCGCAATTCGAGCATGCGATCGCGGTGCTCCTCGGGAAAGTTCCATCGGACTTCAAGATGCCGGTGAAGCCACTGCTCGCGGCGCCACCGCCTATTCCTATTGGCGTCCCTGGCAAACTACTGGAAAGGCGACCGGATGTGGCTGCGGCGGAACGGACGCTAGCGCAGGACAATGCAATTATCGGTATCGGATACGGGGCGTTTTTTCCGGACATTACGATCTCCGCAACCGGTGGGTTTGAGAGCTCCACATTTGAGCACTTATTTACAGGCCCGAGCCGTATCTGGTCGATCGGTCCCTCGGCTTCACAACTAATCTTCGACGGCGGACTTTACCGAGCCGAACTTCACCAGTATTCGGCGACCTATAACAGCCATGTGGCCAATTACCGGCAGACGGTGCTCACGGCATTTCAGCAGGTGGAGGACAATCTCGCGGCTGTGCGGATTTCTTCCCAGCAGATTCAGCGTGAGAAGGAAGCGCTCGCTTCAGCGCAGCAATTTCTGCAACTCTCGGTTGCTCGCTATGAGACGGGAGTCGATCCCTATCTAAATGTTCTGACTGCGCAAAACACGGTGTTCTCGGACGAGCAGACGGTGGTGACTTTGCAAATCCAGCAAATGGTTTCGGCAGTAACCCTGATTCAAGCGCTGGGCGGAGGATGGGATCGTTCACAATTACCGACGCCCTCGCAGGTATCGCAGAAGGTTCCCGCAGCGGACTACAAGTTGAAGAAATAGAGCGATCGGCAACTGGATTACGTCATCGAGAGCTGGTCCGAGTTTCCGTTCTCCATAGATTAGGAGAGTAGAAGCTCTGCGATTTGGTAGAGATCGCTCGTTTCCCGGGCCCGCGCCTAAAAAGTAGTTACGTTCAACTCGTCCCAGATTTCAAACGGATAGTCACACCGCCTACCCCGTCTTTCCCGGATTTCAATCGCGACGTCTGATCACGCACTCTGCTGGATTGGCACGTGCAACTTACCTCAGCGAATCTGCAAGCGTTGGGGATGCAAAACACTATCACCTCAATTCGTCCCTCAGGTTACAGCGGAAGTTTTTCTTCCCCCGACGCCGATCGGCAGCACCTCGTCCTGAGCGTGTGCAGGAGCTCAAGACCCGCTCTCCCGTCCCGTAGAAATTTAGGAGAAGAAAAATGACACCGTTTCTTTCAAAACTGACCGGATTCAGACGCCTTTTTTGGGGTGTGACGATCCTGGCGACGCTGTCGCTTGTATTGCCGGTTGCATTTGCGCAGTCTGAAAAAGGGGCGCTCTCCGGCATCGTCACAGATGCCAGCGGAGCCGTTGTTGCCGGAGCGACGGTCACGGCGACCGACGTAGGAACGAATGCCAGCCGTACCATTCAAACTGACTCTTCCGGCAACTACACGATCAGCAACCTGACACCGGGTACGTACTCGGTGAAAATATCGGCCAGCGGATTCGGCGAGCTTGTGCAGAAGGCGCAGTTAGCGCCGGGTGGCCGCGCCACTCTTGATGTGCAGTTGAAGACAGCCGGAACGGAAACCACGGTCGAAGTAAATGCTCAACCCGAAACCGAAGTGGAGACACAGAGCTCCTCGCTAACCCAGGTGGTCAGCGCGAAGCGCGTGGCTGAGCTTCCTTCTTTGACACGAGACCCCTACGACTTTGTTCAGACATTGGGCAACGTATCGCAGGATTCATCTTCCGGCACGGGTGGAAGTGACCAGATTACGCGAGGCGCCGGCGTTTCGATCAACGGCCAGCGCTCGGCCAGCACAGACAGCCTGCTGGACGGCGGCGAAAATGTCGATGCATATACGAGCAAGGTTGGACAGTCAGTCCCACTGGATGCCGTGCAGGAATTCAGCGTAGTCAGCAACAATTTTTCCGCTGAGTACGGACGTGCCTCAGGTGGGGTCATTAACGTCGTCACGAAGTCGGGCACGAATCAGTATCATGGATCGCTCTACGAGTTCAATCGCATCTCTGCATTGACTTCGAACGACTATGATTCCAACGCGAACGGGATTCCGCGTCAGCATTACACGCGCAATCAGTTTGGATACGCTTTCGGCGGCCCAGTAATCAAGAACAAGCTGTTCTTCTTCAGCAGCACCGAATGGACGCGAGTGCGCAGCGCGGCGACGGCGATCACTCTGGTGATGGATCCAGCATTCCTGGCGGCTTCGTCTCCGGCAACGCAGTCGGCTTTTTCGAACCAAAAATTACGGTCGGGCCTGAATCTTCTGGGGACAGAGAATGCTAACGACGCGGGCATCGCGATCGATCCGACAGCGCAGCCGACCCTGGCCGCCTACGGGCCCAATGCCCCGATTTTCGATAAGGTCAGCTACAGCGTACCCTCTGACTCAGGTGGCGGACCTCCGCAGAACGGCTACAGCACGCTGAATCGCGTCGACTTCCACATGTCGGATGCAACACAGATGTTCTTCCGGTATGCGCTCTTCAGCCAAAACGAGTTCGCTGGTTTCCTGAATAATAGCCCGTACGTCGGATACGACACTGGCCAGACGTTCTTCAACAACAACTTCATGTACTCGGTGACGCATGTTTGGAATCCGAGACTGGTTACAGAAACAAAGTTGCTGTTCAACAGACTGAACAACACGCAACCGTTGGCTTCAACGCAACCGGTGCAGCCAAGTCTGTATTTCAGCTCGAGCGCGGCGGTTGGAATCAATGGTGATCTGATCAGCTTGCCTGGATATTCGCAGCTGACGCCTGGCAACAGCATTCCGTTCGGCGGTCCGCAGAACGTAGCTGAGATCTCGCAGGCGGTGAGTTGGAGTAAAGGTAAGCATGACCTCCGCTTTGGTGGGGAGTATGTATACACGCGTGACAATCGAACTTTCGGAGCCTACGAGAATGCGGTGGAGGCGCTGAACGGCGTTGGCGGAGTCCCGGGTGATTTAGAAAACTTCCTGACCGGTACGGCCGGATGGTTCCAGGTAGTTGTGGATTCCCAGGGGAAGTTCCCTTGTTTCAAGGACGCGACGGGAGCGGTTATACAGACTCCGGCGTGCAGCATCAATCTGCCGACTGGACAACCCAGCTTTAGCCGCAGTAACCGATTCAACGATATGGCTTTCTACGGCCAGGATACGTGGAAAGTTACGCCGCGGCTGACTCTGAATCTCGGTTTGCGTTGGGAATATTACGGTGTACAGCACAACAAGGATCCGCAGCTGGATTCGAATTTTGTGTTCACACAAGGCGGAAACTATTTCGATAACTTCCGGAACGGCCAGGTCTATACGGAAGCTGCGACGCCGAACAGTCCGGCCAGCCCGGTAGGGGGATTGTGGCAGCCGCAGTATCACAACTTTGCGCCGCGGGTTGGTTTCGCCCTGGACGTGTTCGGTGACGGCAAAACATCGCTGCGTGGCGGTTACGGACTCGCGTATGAGAGGAACTTCGGGAACGTTACATTTAACGTGATCCAGAATCCTCCGGGACAATTCAACTCAATTTTCAACACTGGCGTTCCGATTACGGCGGACAACCTCGGACCATTTGCCGGAACCGGAAGCAAGGCTTTGCCGCCTGCCAGCTTGCGCTATGTTCGTCAGAACATCCCAACCGCTTATGCGAATATGTGGAACCTGTCTCTAGAACATCAGGTATTACGGAATTCACTGGTAGCTCTGGAATACAGCGGATCGCACGGCGTTCACCTGTACTCGATCGAGAACACGAACCAGGCCGGAACCGGCATCGTCTATATGGGAGAGGATCCGACGGTGGATTCTCCTTTGGATCGCATCAATCGCCAATACGGAAACATGAACACTCGCGGAACGAATGGGTTTTCGTATTACAACTCCCTCAATACGCGTTTTGTTTCCAGCAACCTGTTCCATCAGGGCATCGATCTGACGGTCAACTACACGTATTCGCACGCGATTGATAACATCAGCTCAACCTTCAGCGAGACTCCGCAGGCTCAGGGGTGGCTGGGATTACTGGATCCCTTCAATCCGGCTCTCGACAAAGGGAACGCTGATTTTGATGCGCGTCACCGAATTGCTCTCAGCGCCGTGTGGACTTTGCCATATGCAAAGGGGATGCATGGCGTAATGAAGCAAGTCATGGACGGGTGGTCGTTAGCGCCCATCGTCACGGCGAGAACTGGACAGCCGTTCACAGTGTTTGACAGCAATGGATTCGTTGGCACCGACACGATTGCATCGCGTTACGTACCTTCGGCGCCATTCGAATTGACTGGCAGCAGCAGTACTGCGACGACACTGGGCACACCTAACACGTTTGCTTATCTGAATTTGCCAGGATCGAACACCTATACGGATCCTCTGGTGGGCTCAGGCGAATTGCCGACGTGCGATATGGTCACGAATGCCGCAGGTAATCTGGTCTCGACGGGCCAGAATTGCCACTTCCCGGCGAACATGACGCACCGTAACGCCTTCCGTGGACCGGGCGCGTACAACATCAACCTTTCGGCCGGCAAAGAATTCCCCGTGACTGAGCGCGTCCATCTTCAGTTCCGTGGTGAGTTCTACAACCTGCTGAATCACTCCAACTACTATGTTCAGTCGAACCTGGCGGATGCGGGATATTTCGGAAGCATGACGCCCTTTACGATTGAAGGTAAAAAAGGCGTGAATCCAGCTGCGGGCGTGCCGAATGAACGACGGTTCGTACAGTTGGCGCTCAAGGTCACTTTCTAGATCAGGCTGACTCTCTTTTGGGGAATGGGCGCAAGCTCATTCCCCTTTTTTGTGCGTGCAATGCTAGCTTCTGGCAGGCGCACAACGGGGATTGCATGCGGCCAAGCACTACGGGGGCGTGAACGCGATTATCTCAACAGCATTTCAGGAAGGCGGTTGGCTTGGAATAGGGAAGTCGAGGCTGAGCAATTAGACTTTAACTGAACAACAGAATTTACGTCCGGGATCGGTCATCGTAAGCATCTAACTTGCAAGAAGCTGCAGTGTCATAACATGGAAAGGAGCTCCACAATTCCCCCGCAGATATGCACACTTCCTCGCAGATGAAATCTCTCGTTCGTGCCCACGTTCCGCGCTCGCTGTGGACCCTGGCTGCCAAGGGAAAAAACGCGGTCCTCGATTCTGTCGATACAGTTTTAGGACGGCGTGATCCGATGATTCCCCCACGGCGGATGGTATTCATCGGGTCTGGGGACTTCCGCAGCCGTGGCGAAGAGTTTCTGGGATATTTCCGGGATATCTGTGGCCTCGAAGAAAACGAAAGCGTGCTCGATGTGGGTTGTGGAATCGGCAGGATGGCCATTCCGTTAACCAGCTATCTTTCTCCGCGAGCTAACTACGAAGGGTTTGACATCGTTGAGAGCGGAATTCGGTGGTGTTCGGAACGCATCACGCCGCGCTATTTAAACTTTAGGTTCCAGATTGCGGATATATACAACAAGGAGTACCGGCCGCAAGGGAAGTATCGTGGCAGCGAATATGTGTTTCCGTTTGCCGACGCTAGCTTCGACTTCGTATTTGTAACTTCGGTATTCACTCACATGCTGCCAAACGAGATCGGGAATTACCTTCGCGAGATTCGACGGGTCTTGAAGCCGACTGGGCGTTGTCTTATAACGTGGTTTCTGCTGAATCAGGAATCGGAAGCGCTGATTGGGGCGGGGAAGTCGTCGCTCGATTTCCGGCACCAACTGGAAGGCGCCCGAGTCACGAATCCGCAGGTGCCTGAAGAAGCGATTGCCTATCCGGAACAACAGGTTCAGGGCATGTATCGAGAAGCCGGTTTTACCGTGGATGCCATTCATCGCGGCTCCTGGCCGGGCCGGGATCAGTTTGTCAGCTACCAGGACATGGTGGTGGCGCGGTAATTGAGTCGTCCTTTCAAAATCAGTTGGCCAAAGAACCCAGGCGGCGCTTTGCCGCCTCGGATCAGAATTCTAACCTGCGATTCTTCTCCCTCAATCTGTATCTGGACACTCTTAAGAGAGTGATGAAGCGTTTCGCAAAAAACCGAGTGCTGAGATACTAAGTTGTAGCAATGCGATATATCGATGTGTGACGTATCAACAATAGTCAAGAAAACTCACTCACAGTCACTTCCACCCATGGCACGCCTTCTTAAAAGTGTGAAACTTCGAACAATGATATTGTGTGTATTGAACGACCAATTATTTCTCGGATACACTTCCGGCATTTGATCTTTACTGCTGGGAGTTGAAGTCAATCGGTAGATCCATAGAGTTTGAGATAGACGAGGCCGAGTCAAGTCACCGTGACAGAAGAGTATGATGGCATCCTGAATCCAATCGACAGACGTTGTTTTCTTAAAAAGGCAGGGGTATTTGCAGCCGCGTCCATGCTCTGCGGCACGATGACGAGCTGTGCTAACGACGGAATTGACATCCCCTGTCTTGGGCCGGCTGATCCGCCCGTGCCGGTTACGGGTATGACTTATATTCGGGCATCGCAGATTGGCTGTGCGCTCGATTGCAACTTGAAAACAGGACGTAACAAGCTCACGGGCGGCAGTGCAACTGACGATGGGCCGAAGATCAACGCTGCCATGGCCGGCGCGAGTGCGACGAACCCGATTACGCTCATCATTGACGGGAGTGCGCTTATCTCGGGCTTATTCCTCCCGGCGGACGGACATTGGGCGATCGCAGGGCTAGGCTGCGGCACTGGATTCTTTATCAAGAGTGGCGCCAATAATGACGGAATCCACAATGGGCCTCCCGATGCGTCCATACCCTTCGATCCGGGGCCTCCGGCGCCACCGCGAGGGTTGGATGTATCGCTCAGCAACTTTACTATTAATGGTAATCAAAAAGAGGTTTCGACGGCAGGAATACAACAGGGCAGCAAAGTTGCCTGGTTTTGTGGCATCAACCTGATGAACCTGGACAATATCAGCATCACAAATGTGGTTGTAGTGAATACCCCCGCGTACCACATACGGCTGTCCAATGTAGGCGATGTATCGGTGTCTGGAAGCGTGCTGCAGGGTAAAGGGCCGAATACTGATGGGCTTCATTTTGATGGGCCCGCAAACGATATAACGATCGCAAACTGCAGTTTTAAAATTGATGAAGATTCAATTGCGTTGAACTGCCCTGAAGGTCACTCGGGAAACATTTCCCGCGTTGCAGTTACCGGTTGCACATTTGATAGCGTGTCCCTAATGCGGCTGTATACAACAAATGGGAGTGCCGCAAAGTTCAGGATCGATTCGGTAACCGTAGACAATTGTAAGGGTACACTGACGCAAACGGCATTTTTTATAGGCTTTGTGAGTTCGGCAAGCCTTCCAGACTCTGTTTCTTCGTTAACGATATCGAATTGCAACCTAACGGCTCCGATGATCCTCGCAGTTGCGGAAAACTTCGGGACAGTTGTGCTGCAGAATGTTGTCTTCGTTCCATCACCGTCGGATATTGTCTGGAACCCTTTGCAGGTTAACAGAACCAGTGCCTTCGTGCGCCCTTCTCCCATTTCTGGCGCATTAGCGTTCAAAGGAGCGAGTCTCGCTTTCCAAAATTGCAGAATCTACCGCACTCGGAATGTGAATGTGACGGCCGCGATCCTCGAGAGCCAGTCTTCAATCGATAATCTTGAATTCGACGGATTTGCGTTGCTAGATGCCGGCTTATTCTCTCCAATATCTTCACTTTTAAATGCCGAAGGGGGAGCCGTCGGACAGTTGGTTTTGAATTCACTCGACGCCACCAACATTAAAGCACCGGTCGAAGCGGGCGGGTTTTCCGAGGTCGGGACCGTTTCCGGCAAAGGCGTCCTAGGGACAGGGTGGAAGTTTCCCGATGAAGTGATGGCGAACGGAGTTCCGTATATCTCGGCGAGCACGGGCCGACCCTCGATTAAAGTTGCCGAGGCTGTCGAGCCTTATCCTTAAGGCTCGACAAGAGTTTTGCCTTTAGCCACGGCAAAAGCAAAAGAAACTGTGGGTGTTGCTGAGATAATTGCGATGAATTGTACGAGCCGAGATGTCAATCCGAATTATATTGGCGGCTGATCTCGACAGTAATTCCGTTCCATACCCGGTTCCACAGCCAACATCAAGTACTCGCTTACCTCGCACGAATTGTTCAACAAATCGATAGACCTATAAGTGATTCTGGAAATTCCAATCGGGATAGTTGGGATGAACCCTTTCATGATCCCACTGTCCAGTTTTAATAACAAAATCAACGCGATTGGCAAAGCATCGACAAGTCGAAAGGATCGCGCAAACCGAGCGGTTGCTTGCGCAATCAACGCGCGGAAACGGAGGCAGAAGAGTTGATGCAACAGGCACGCTTTCGATTTTGCAGCCATCACATGTTCGTGCGAATATGTCACATCCATCCCGCATTAGCTACGTGGTCTGCTCACGAGTGTTCGTCTCATCAAGGGGTAATAGATGAATATTTGTAGAAACTGTGCGTCTTTGAAGGTCCAGGATCTCGGATTGAAGGGTGATATCGCTCTCTTCTTTCTCTACAGAGTGTTTAACATCAACTTAGGGCTAGATGGAGCAGGAAATCCGGTAAAGAAGCTACTGCGTCGATTACCGTTCGTTCCGCACAATTTTTTTCGCAAAGTGTACAGGACGTCCGCCCTGGTCGATTTGCAGGTGTGTGAAGACTGCAGTTTTATACAAACGAAGACACCGTTTTCTGAGGATATGCTGAACCGACTCTATAAGGACTATCGCTCCGATTCGTATAATGCGGAGCGGATTCACTATGAGCCGCAATATGCAGCGATAGCCGATCGCATAGGCAGAAGCGCGGAAGAAACAAGTGCCCGGGTCACGAGCTTAACATCCTGGCTCAATGACAAAATTTCCCCTGATAATGATTTTTCAATGCTGGATTACGGCGGAGCCGATGGAAGATTCTTGCCACATTTTAATGGAGAGAAATATGTGTATGAAATCTCCGATGTGGCGCCTGTCCCTGAGGTGACAAGAATCAATAACGAGTCATCACTTGGGAACTATTCCTACGTGCAGTTAGCGCAATTGCTGGAACACGTTCCTAACCCATTGCAAATGGTCAAAGCAGTTGCCACGAGGATTCGCGAGTCCGGCTATTTGTACGTCGAGGTTCCCGAAGACCTTGATAAACCGACAGTCGTTCGTCTGATCGAAGATAAGGACTTTCATGTACAAATCCATGAACACATCAATTTCTATAACGCCCAGTCGGTTTCACGGCTTATTGAGTCGGCAGGATTGAAAGTGGTTCGGGTTGACGTGGAGAGTTTGGATCTTGGGTGGGCCAAAGCGAAGATCGTACGCGGACTTGGAAGGAAATGCTGACTTTCAAGATTGCGTTGGGATACCACCGATCAGAGGAACGGAAGATCCGTGCTGGTCGATCAGTGAAATTCCGTACCCAGTTTCTTTCAAGATTTGACAGCAATTGTTAGTCGAGAGTTCACCAGAAACATAGTGAGGTTCGATAACGACTCTCGACCGCAGACGATTAAAGAGATCTCTCGAGCTTTCCAGGACTTCAATCTCGCCGTCATCGATGTCGATGTTCACAAAATCTAACCTTTGCAACTCTTGCTGTTTGCAGAAATCGGAAAGTGTGATGCTGGGCGCCGTACTCACGGTTCCTCTATTGGCGCCGGTTATCGTAGTTCTCAAGCGTTGGGCTATTGCCTGAGGGGAGGATCTGCTCAGATCAGGAGGCGTGATCTTTTGGTGAGTCTAGCACGGGACTTCATGTTCCAATCTGTCGGGCAGTGGCTTGGGGTGCCAATCCTGTCGCTTGCGCAAGAAGATAACGCTTGCGACGATAGGGCTGCATATTCCAAGCGCGAGAAAATACCACAGTACTACCGCAGTGAGGGTGCTAAAGCGCGCCAGAAAGTAAGTACCAGCGCCCATCAAAATGGAGAAAACCAGACTGGAGATGAGGAACGGTTCTGCTTTGTGAGCCCTAAGGTATACAGCTTCGCAGAATACGAGGTGATTCATTATCGAGGTTAGCAATAACAGCGCCAGGGCCCACAAGGGTAGCACTCGGCTCGTCATTTTCGGAGCAAGATATGTACAAGTGAGAAGGCCTCCAAACACTAGCGTCGAAGCACAGACGAGAATCGCAATCGACTGTTTCATCGTTCTGAAGAAAATGTGATCCAATTCTTCAAAGCGTCGTTGCGCTATCAACGTCCCGAAAGGGGATGCCTTCGTATTCATCCAAGCCAAAGCCACCGTTCCCAGCGCATTTGCAATTGTCAGCGACATGCCCATTTTGCCGGCTATGATCGGCCCCTGGAACCTGAAGAGTACGGGGTTGAGGATCTGAAAGATAAGATAACCGCCTAGCCAACTGACCGCGATGCGCCATTGGAATGGCCAAATCTCACGGCCCCAACTTACTCCATATAGCCCGACATCAAATTTGGCGAGGTGAATGAGCAGGCGCCGCCGTCGGAACAACCAGATGGAGCCCCACAGCACCATGCCGCAGAGGGTCCCGGGCGGACCAAATAAAGGATGATGGCTAATAATCGCACACCAAGCCAGCGTAGATCCGAGTATGCCTTGACCCAGTCGCATGCGCGCGACCTGTGAGATAAGTCCGCAGCCTTCCAAGAAGGAAAAAATTGGATCGATCATCAGGTTAAGCGAGGCTGCGATCACAAGCAAAGACCACGGCGCGCGCCAGCCAGAAACGGAGGCGACGTGATGCTGGCTTGTTTGAAAGAACCAAAAACCTGCCGGGATCACGCAGCATGCCATCAACACCGAGACTTTGGAATACCAACGCAAAGCGGTTTGAAAGACGGAAGCGAGTCTCGCGTGTGCTACCGCATCTCCCTGGACATCTCCCGCTTCCGTGATGATCAGCTTCGCTCGTTCATGGCTTGCCATCTGGAGTATGACGAGGCAAAAGCCAAGTTCGAAGAATATTTGAAGAGCAACAAGGCTCAAGAATGTGTAGTAGTAACCTTGCTCTACAGGAGAGACGAACCGCGCGATCAAGAGTAGGGTCACAACTCCCGCAGACATCGACCATGTTCTGCCGAGAACAGTAAAAGCGATCGCGCGGTCTATGCCGAGCAGGTGCTTAACGCGGTAAACAAAGGAGACGCCACTCGCAGACTTCATTGATTCTTGTTCAGGTACTAAATCGGGCATGCTGCCTTCTGGGAGCAATGATTACCGGCCAAGATCTTCTCGTACGAGCGGATCTGATCTAAGGTGAATTCGCGCATGTCGGTGGCGTCCCGCGATTTGCGAAACCAATCAACGACCCAAGTGAGAGTGGTTTCCAGTTTGAGACGAGGCGACCATCCGAGTTCGAAGCGAGCTTTACTCGCATCCAGTTTCAGATATCTTGCTTCGTGCTCGGCCGGGGTTCCATCCGTAATCCAACTCGCTCCGGATCCCCATCTGGATGCCATGAGGTCTGCAACCTGAGCGACTGTCCAGGTTTCCTCGTCAGAAGGTCCAAAGTTCCAGGCAGTTGCGAAGTTCAACTCACCATCTAGAAGACGCTGTCCGATGGCCAAGTAGCCGGAAAGTGGATCTAGCACATGCTGCCACGGCCGAATCGCGTTGGGGTACCGAATACGAACTGGATCAGCCGCAAGAAAACCGCGTATGAGATCAGGAATCAGGCGATCCTCGGACCAGTCTCCGCCGCCAACTACGTTGCCCGCTCTAGCCGTTGCGACTGCAACTCTTCGCTTGCCCTCACCATTGGATGAAAGGAAAGACTGTCGGTAACACGCGGTCAGAATTTCAACACATGCCTTGCTACTGCTGTAAGGATCATATCCTCCCAGTGGATCCTGCTCTCGATAACCCCAAACCCATTCGCGGTTTTCGTAACATTTGTCGGTAGTTACAACTACAACTGCCCTAACGGATGGCGTGAATCGAACAGCTTCTAACACATGAGCGGTTCCAATGACATTCGTCACGTATGTCCCGATAGGATCAAGATAAGAACGGCGGACTAAGGGCTGAGCGGCCAGATGAAAAACTATCTCTGGTGAAAATTCCTGCATTGCTCGAGTAAGTTTAGCTTTGTCCGCCAAGTCCCCGCGGATGTCTTCGCAGAATTCGCCAAGTCGTAACTGGTGGAACAAATTTGGTGTAGTTGAAGGGTCAAGGGAGTAACCCCGAACGAGAGAACCCATCTGCCCAAGCCAAAGCGCCAGCCATCCCCCCTTGAATCCTGTGTGACCCGTCAGGAAAACCGAGCGATTTTTCCAACTGGACGCATTTACCAGGTTTTCCAAGGCGCCCTTCCAGACTTCCAAAGTTCTTCGAGATGCTGCTTATCGCGCAATGTGTCCATAGGTTGCCAAAACCCGCGGTGCATATACGATTGCAACTGCCCTTCTCGAGCAAGGCGCTCAACTGGTTCTTGTTCCCACATGGTCGCGGGGCCATTGACGTACGACAAAACACGCTTCGAGAGAACAAAGAAGCCCCCATTAATCCAACCACCCTCACCCAAAGGTTTTTCGTTGAAGGACTTTACTCTTGTATTGTCGAGTTCCAAGCGACCGAATCTCGCTGTCGGCTGCACAGCAGTGACGGTTGCGAGGCAGCCATGTGAGCGATGGAAACTGATCGACTCTGCAATATTGACATCCGCGACTCCGTCTCCATAGGTGAGACAGAATGTGTCTGAATCCGAGAGGTATCTCTCTACGGCTTTAATTCGACCTCCGGTACCAGTATCGTCGCCTGTATCAACAAGGGTCACATGCCACGGCTCGGTGTTGTTGCCATGAACCTCGACGCGGTTTTCTGCCATATGGAATGTCGCATCAGATGTATGCAGGAAGTAATTAGCGAAGAACTCCTTGATTATGTACCCCTTGTACCCCAGACACACGATGAAGTCATTGATACCGTGCGCGGAGTAAATTTTCAGGATATGCCAAAGAATCGGCTTGCCGCCGATTTCTACCATTGGTTTGGGTCTGAGAGAGGTTTCTTCGCTTAGTCGGGTCCCAAGCCCACCAGCCAAGATGACAGTTTTCATACGGTTCATCGTCAATTATCAAAGGCCCCAACGCCCATAAGGCATAGGACTTTATACTTAGAAGTACACTTTTGTACTACGCCATCGTTCGAAGTTTTGTAAGATGATGTAGTTAAAAAGCTCCGAACAACTGGCACGTTTATATCTCAAGCTTATCAGAGAAATAGGCTGGATATTTCGCACTTATCTTCTTGATGACTCAGGACTAGTAAATGACTATCACGAGGGCGATTTCGAATGAGTGAGAGAGCCGAGCGGCTTCGTCACGAACTTCTTGAACTGGCCGCTCAGTACTTTGAGGAAGCGTTTCCTTCGAAGGACTTCCTTCCGGGTGTTTCTGCTGTTCCAGTATCCGGCAAAGTTATAGGACCAGATGATCTGCAAGCTGTAGTGGATTCGGCGCTTGACTGCTGGTTTACAACGGGCCGATTTGCAAAAGAATTCGAACGCCAACTCGCCCGATTTGTGGGTGTGCGATCAGTTTCGCTGGTGAATTCTGGTTCATCGGCAAACCTCTTGGCAATATCCTGTCTCACGTCGCCGAAACTCGGGCAACGTCGCCTTCGCCATGGAGATGAAGTTATAACCGTCGCCGCTGGATTTCCCACAACAGTAAATCCCATAATTCAGAACGGCCTAGTGCCCGTCTTTGTGGATGTTACTGTCCCTACTTATCAGATAGATGTAACGCAGTTGGAATTAGCAAAGAGCGATCGTACCCGGGCAATTATGGTTGCCCACACTTTAGGAAATTGCTTCGATTTGGACGTTGTGGTTGAGTTTGCGAGGCGTCATCAACTGTGGCTGATTGAGGACTGTTGCGATGCTTTGGGTACACTTTATAAAGGACAGCATGTAGGTACTTTCGGTGATCTGGCAACGGTGAGCTTTTACCCAGCGCACCACATCACCATGGGGGAAGGCGGTGCGGTGCTAACGAACTCACCGCTGCTTCAGACATTGGTGGATTCGTTTCGAGACTGGGGACGTGATTGCTGGTGCGATCCGGGCAAAGACAATACATGCGGGAAGCGGTTTAGCTGGCAACTTGGAGAGCTTCCCTGTGGCTACGACCATAAGTACACTTACTCTCATATTGGCTACAACCTCAAGCCAACGGACATGCAGGCCGCTCTTGGCGCCTCACAGATTAAGAAGCTGCCCGAATTCGTCGAAGCACGTCGAAGCAATTTTCACTATCTTCTGAAGAAACTTGAACCGTTGTCGGGCGTTTTTATACTTCCGGAAGCGACCTCCCACTCTGAACCCAGTTGGTTCGGCTTTCCGATCGGCGTACGTGAGGGTTCTCGTTTCAGTCGAGATGAGCTGACTGGAGAGTTGGAAGCACAGAAGATCGGGACAAGATTGTTGTTTGCGGGAAATCTTGTGAGACAGCCTGCGTACAGTGAGATTCAATTTCGCACAATCGGTCCGCTGACAAATACTGACTTTGTCATGAACAACGTGTTCTGGATCGGCGTTTATCCGGGATTAACGACCACTATGCTGGATCATATCGTTCAAGTTATCTTCGGCTTCGTCGAAAAGTCGAGAACAACGGCCGTGTCGGCAATCGGAGTACCCAGCACATGAAAGTCAAGGTCTCTGATTACATTGTTAAGCGACTCGAAGAGTGGGGTACGCGCCACGTGTTTCTGGTAACCGGTGGCGGCGCAATGCATCTGAATGATTCTTTTGGTAAAGCCCCCGGCATAAAGTACATCTGTACTCACCACGAACAAGCGGCAGCCATCGCCGCAGAGGGTTATGCTCGCTTAACGGGCACTCCCGGTGTTTTGAATGTGACCACTGGCCCCGGCGGAATCAACGCCTTGAATGGCGTTTTTGGCGCGTGGACAGACTCAATCCCTATGTTGGTTCTATCGGGCCAGGTGAAGCGCGAAACCTGCATGGCCACTTATGGGAGAGGCGATCTCCGCCAGTTGGGCGATCAAGAAGTCGACATCATTCGGATGGTGAAGGGAATTACGAAATATTGTGCCTTCGTGGATGATCCAAATTCGATTGGATACGATCTAGATCGTGCTTGGTACCTGGCAAAGAATGGGCGTCCCGGTCCCTGCTGGTTGGATATTCCTATTGATGTGCAGTCGGCACTCATAGAACCCGACGAACTCCGGAAGTACGATGCTTCGGAGGACCGAACCAGTTGGAATTCGGTCGAGATTCGCGAACAAGTGCGCGAGGTGCTGGCACGAATCGCCTCAGCCAAACGTCCGGTTATCATGGCCGGAACCGGAATTCGTCTATCGGATGCTCTTCATGAGTTTGAGGATGTGATTCGCAAGCTTCGGATACCAGTTACAACAGCATGGACGCACGATCTAATCGGGTCTGATGACGAATTGTTTTGTGGCAGGCCTGGGACCATCGGGGAACGCGCTGGAAACTTTACCGTACAGAATTCGGATCTCCTTCTCGTTTTGGGTTCCCGACTCAATATCCGACAGATCAGCTATAACTGGATTTCTTTCGCTCGTAACGCCTTTAAGATTCAAGTCGATATTGACCCAGCGGAGTTGAACAAACCCACCGTGAAGCCGGACCTCCCGGTCCATTGCGATCTAAAGGTATTCATGATGGAGATGGCTAGCCAGTTGAATTCGGGTTCTGCCGCTACTGGTTCTCATAAAGAGTGGCTTTCTTGGTGTCAGGAGCGTCGTCGCCGCTACCCTGTTGTTCGGCAGGAACAAAGAGGAAGCGATGACAAAGTTAATCCGTACGGCTTCATTGACTCGTTGTTTAATCATCTGCAAGAAGATGATGTAGTCGTTTGTGGCAATGCCAGTGCTTGCATCATCCCCTTTCAAGCCGGATACATAAAGAAAGGCCAGCGGTTAATCTCGAATTCAGGTTCGGCCTCTATGGGATATGATCTGCCGGCTGCGATTGGAGCGGCAGTGGCTCGTGGCGGGGGTCGAGTCGTCTGTTTGGCCGGAGATGGGAGTCTGCAGATGAATATTCAGGAGTTACAAACCCTTGTACATCATCGACTCCCGGTGAAACTTTTCGTACTCAACAACGGCGGGTATCTTTCGATACGTGCAACGCAGACAGGTTTTTTTGGCCGCTTGGTCGGTGAGAGCTGCACCAGTGGAGTCTCGTTTCCCTCAGCTCTAAAACTAGGCGCCGCCTATGGCATACCGAGCTATGAGGTGAAATCGATCGCAGACGTGGGTACCATCTGGGCAGGGTTGGACGCACCGGGACCGGCTCTTTTTGAAATACATCTAGATCCCAAACAGGAGTTTGAGCCTCGGATTCGATCACGACAGTTGCCGGATGGGAAGATTGTTTCGCCTAATCTAGAGGATATGTATCCGTTCCTTTCGCCGGAAGAACTCGCCAGCAACATGGTCGGATAAGTGTCGACGATCGGCATCCGCTAATGGCAACTAGCAGTGAAAGAAAAAACTGTATCTTTTTTGATCTTGACGGCACGCTTGTTGATTCACTGCCAGGTATCGCCCTTTCTGTGCGGAAGGCGCTCGAAGCAGCGGGTTATCCGTTCAGCCAAGATATAGGTCAGCTTATAGGTCCGCCTATTAGACAAGTACTGCGGAATATATTGCGCCATGAATCAGAAGCCGAACTAGACAAGGTGGAGCTTGAGTTTCGAAAATACTATGATTCCGAGGGCTGGAAGGGGACGCTGCTGTTCCCAGGTGTTCAGGAAACGTTGAACTCGCTGAAAACCGATGGGGTGCGTTTGTTCCTATTTACGAACAAACCCTCCCTCGCGAGCGCTTTGATCTTGCGTGCTCTGAACTTAGATAGTTACTTTGAAGCAATCTTGAGTAGAGATTCACGTGTCCCCAATTTTGCGACGAAGGGTGCGATGCTGAAGGAGTTGGTCACTGAATTCGATGTTGAGAAGGATTCCGCTATCGTTACCGGGGACAGCGCGGAGGACCTCACAGCAGCAACTCAACTTGGTATCCGATTCTGTTTTGCGACTTACGGTTACGGGAAGCTGCAAGCTGAGCATGCTTCCTCGTGTAAATGGAAGATAGATGATTTCAAAAGCTTGCTCCTAATTTAGATGCGAGGGGTTTTGATGATTTCCAGAGACATTTTCGAAGATCTTTTCGTGCTAGAAATGGCAAATAATCATTGGGGGAAAGTCGACCGCGGGCTTCGAATCATTTCTGAGTTTTCAAAGATTGTGCGCTTCAATAACATGCGTGCCGCCATCAAGATACAGCTAAGAGATGTCGACAAGTTCATTCATCGGGATTTCCGTGATCGCACCGACATCCGTTATATCAAGAAGACTCTGGACACGCGATTATCCAACGAGGAAATGGGAACCCTGGTGAAGGCTATTCGCGATTCAGGCTGCATATCGATGGCGACTCCATTTGATGAGAAGTCAGTGGACCTCTGTGTGGAGCTTGGAATACAGATTATAAAAATCGCAAGTTCAGACCTGAATGATTGGGTACTCCTCGAAAAGATCGCGAAGACCAGGAGGCCCTGCATTGTGTCGACTGGTGGATCGTCGCTCAAGGATTTAGACGACCTCGTCACTTTCTTCTCCAACAGGAACATACCGTTGGCAATTAATCACTGCGTTTCGATCTACCCGGCCGAGGATTCTGAGCTGGAGATGAACCAGATCGATTTTCTTAAGAATCGCTACCCTGGACATACCATAGGCTTTTCCACTCATGAATACGGAGACTGGACATCATCAATCCTAATAGCGTATGCAAAGGGGGCGAGAACATTCGAACGTCACATCGACATTGATGACGATGGCGTTCCTGTGTCGCCGTACTGCTCTCTTCCGGAGCAGGTAGATCAGTGGTTTAAAGCGTTTCTGAAAGCCAAAGAGATGTGCGGTGCTCCCGGAAGCCAGAAGCGGAATCCGCCGCGCAAAGAAGTTGAATATCTGGATGCGCTTGTGCGAGGCGTATACGCCGTTCGCGATCTTCCTGAAGGTCATGTGCTCACCGACGAAGATGTGTACCTTGCCATCCCGTTGCAGCGAGGACAAATCTCGTGTCGAGAGTTAATGCGCGGCGAGGTATTGCTTAGGCCGATTTCGAAAGATGAACCTATTCTTATTGACGAAGTGGACAGTCCATACGCCTACAATCCGTCTCTTAAAAAGCTTATCTACAATCGTGGCCTCGCTGTCGATAGGACCTCAAAAAAGAGTTCAGGTAAGGCAAGCAGTGCCATCGCCAATTAGTACTGCTTATTTGGTAAAGCCGTATGCCTAAGCTTCCTCCTCAGGATTTAGATCACATTTGTCGCGTAACGCAAGAGCTGTGGGAGGAGGCTCGTGGTTGTCGTTTCTTTTTCACGGGGGGGACTGGATTTTTCGGCACCTGGCTCGTGGAGAGTTTTCTTGAGGCTAATCGGAAGTTTTGTCTAAACGCGAAAGCCCTTGTTCTAACCCGTAATCCCGAAGCGTTCCTTTGGAAGTGTCCTCATTTAGGCGCCCACAAGGATCTTGAGTTACTGAAAGGCGACGTCAGGTCGTTTGAGTTTCCGTCCGGCTCGTTTGATTACATCGTCCATGCAGCTACTGATGCGAGTGCAAAACAAGCAAACGAACAGCCGCTTGAGATGTTGTCAACTATTGTTCATGGGACAGAGCGAACGCTCGCGTTCGCAGCAGGTTGTGGAGCGAGAAAGCTCCTCCTGACGAGTTCTGGCGCAGTTTATGGTCCACAGCCTCCTGAAATTTCTCACATAGAAGAGACATTTTTAGGTGGACCGGACTGTCTAAAATCAACTTCTGTATACGGGGAAGGGAAGCGCGCTGCAGAGTTGATCTGCGCACTGTATTCAAGACAGTTCGAGATCAAAATTGCTCGATGCTTCGCATTTGTAGGACCGTATATACCGTTGGATGCCCATTTCGCAATCGGTAACTTCATTGGCGATGCAATGAAGGGGCGCCCGATCGTAGTGAACGGAGACGGAACGCCGAAGAGGTCGTATCTCTACGCCTCAGAACTGGCGATATGGCTTTGGACAATTCTTTTTAGGGCTCAATCGGGTCGACCATACAACGTCGGGTCGGCGAACGCGGTTACTATTGCGGATCTCGCTGATAGAGTCCGCAGAGTAGTCAGTCCAGACATCCAAGTCACCATCTCAGAGGCAACCAGGCCACACCAGCCTATTCGGCAGTATGTACCATCCGTTCGCCGCGCAGAAGAAGAACTAGGATTACGCCAAAATATGCCCCTAGAAGAGGCTATCAAGAACACTACTGCATGGTATAGGGCCAAAATAAGCGAATCATGAGAATGACACAGGTATAGAGAACTGGTTTTGAAGCAGCGAACAAGCTAGGATTGCTATCAGTACTACGCGCCTAATCTCGGAGACGAATGACATACCATAGGGAGAATAATAGTAAGCCGCTGCTAACACTCGCAATTCCGACCTACAATCGAGCACGTTTCCTTTCGGAAAACCTGGAAGTATTGTGTCCGCAGTTAATAGATGAACATAGAGTGGAGTTGCTCATCTGCGACAACGCGTCTCCGGATAGAACGCCCGAGATTGTGTCGGACTTTCAAAGCAAAGGGCTAAAAATAAGGTATCTTCGGAATTCCACAAACCTTGGAGCGGACGCAAATATACTGCGCTGCTTTGAGGAAGCGAGTGGAAAGTATGTATGGGTATTTGGGGATGATGACTTTATCATTCCGGGCGCAGTCGCGAAGATTCTGGACCTTCTCGAAAACTCCGACTACAACCTGGTGTATGTCTCCCCGTACACATTGTACGGTGATTTCCACGACAGCCAAAAGGAAGCGGCAGTTCTGAATATCTCTTATTTCGTGGCAGATTCCAAGCAGTTGGCCAGAGAGGTTCACGCTATGTTCGCTTTTATAAGCTCCAATATCGCGAACAAGGATCGACTGGCTACTCTTTCATACACTCCTCTGACTGATCTGATTGGAAGTAATCTAGTACATTTAGGATGGTTGTTTCCGCTTCTTGACGCTAGTGGCAAGAACCTCTTGATCCAAAGTAGGCTGGTAGCGGCACGTTATGCTAATTCCGGCGGGTTCAGTATAGGTAGAGTGTTTGGAGAAAACTTGAGAAGCATCGCGGAACAACGCTTCCGAACTCAGCCCAAACTTACCCAGGTTATAATCGACGGCACTCTCCAACGTTGGCATCCGCATAGGGCTCTCGAGACGCGAACAGCCAGCGGAGGCGACTTCGCTCCGGAAGATACCCACCAACTGCTAGAGGCGGCTTTTGGCCGCAATCCGCGATATTGGTTTTTTGTCTTTCCGGTAATCAAACTGCCGCTGCTATTAGCAAAAGGATGGTTTCTACTTATCCGCGCCATTAATCGATTCGAACGGATGTTCACATTGTCCCCTGAGCAACACCCGGCAGTAAGGCGTTAGATGTCCAGAATGTTCTCTTACGGAAGTAGATTGCTTCTATGCAAACCATACCTGAAGATTTGAAGGTTCTCGAAGAGGGAGTCAGTTCCACTACTGTAGGACAGAACGGAATGAGCCTTCTGGATATTGCCGTTTGTCTCGCGAGAGGCAAGGTAACCATTGGCAAGTTTATAGCTGCGGCAGTGGTTTTATCTATATTGGTCTCGCTATTAATTCCGAATCGGTATAAGGCAACAACACTCATCTTGCCTCCTAAGGATGCTCAATCCACGGCATCATTGGTCTTAGGGCAGTTGGATGCAATCGCAGGATTAGCCGGCAAGGGTATCGGCGCAAAAGATCCTACGGCTATCTATACAGCGATGCTGCGGAGTGAAACTGTAGCGGATGCGATCATCCAACGATTCAACTTGCAGTCAGTGTATCGGGATAAGAAATTGGTGGATGCTCGGAAGGAACTCGCTAAACGCTCGTTTATCGATTCCACGAAGGATGGACTGATCACTGTGTCAGTCGAAGACAAATCTCCCGCCCGCTCTGCCCAAATGGCCGACGCATATGTGGAAGAGCTTCACGAATTGACTTCTCACCTCGCGATCACTGAGGCGGGACAGAGGAGATTGTTTTTCGAAGATCAACTCAGAAGCGCTAAAGATAGCCTTGCGGACGCCGAGGTGGCTCTGAAGCAAACCCAGATGCAAACGGGGCTGATCGAAATTGATGCCCAAGCTAGAGCCATCATATCGGCCATCTCTGGCTTGAACGCGCAAATAGCGGCAAGTGAGGTAGAGCTTGAGGCGATGCGCACATTTGCGACCAGCGAAAACCCAGAGGTACGTCTGCGCGAGGAGAAGCTAAGTGCTTTGAGAGGCCAACTAGAGAAACTGAAAGCGAAAGATACAGAGCAACAGGCCGCAGGAGATGTTCAGATACCAACCACCCGAGTGCCGGAAGCCGCGCTCAAATATATTCGCCGTCTCAGGGATGTTAGATACTATGAAGCTCTTTTTCAGATCGTGGCGAAGCAGTATGAGGCTGCTCGATTAGACGAAGCGAAGAGCGCCCCCGTCGTCCAAGTGGTGGACCCAGCTCTCGTTCCGGAGAAAAAGTCTTCGCCGAATCGCACGCTCATCGTAATTTTCTCAGCAATCGCTGCCGCCTTTGTAAGTAGCCTTTATCTCTTGACCAAGGAGGTTGCGCGCAGGAGTTCGTCCCACTCTCGTGCACAACTGGCAGTGCTTAGGTCGGAGCTACGGTTGCGGTAAAGCTGTTCATTAAGGGGCGTTGAATTTTATGTGCGAGAGCGAATTCCTTTCGCGAGTCATTGTCAGGCCGGGTGAGTTTGTATGACGAGTCGCCCCAGCGTTTCCGCAATTCAGAGCGGATTGCTAAAACTGACCCTGTACGCGCTGGTTGCGGCGGCGGTACTTGATCCTGCGGACATGGTCTTTCACGCTAAGGTGCCACTGTTTGTGATTAGTTGGCTCCTGTTTCTTTCTGGCTTGTTGACAAAACGCTGGAATGATTCGATCCCTGCACCCGTTTTATTGTACGTTGCTTTTTTCTCGTTTGCTTTACCCGTGACATCTATCGCTTTATATCTTGTAAGCGGCGGCGGCCTAGCTAATTTCGATGGGTTCGGCTACTGGAAGAGCTTTTTGTTTTTGACGCTGACAGTAATATTATCTGTTGCAGAAGATATAAACCTTATTCCGGCGTTAAGCACCGTCCTAAGTGTATTGTCGGTTCTCGTAATCGCTGTTAGCACCGCTCTCGCCGCCAGTCCAGCGCTCGGTCTGGGAATCGAGGCGGTAGGCACCAAGTATCAGATTCTGGCACTATCCCAACGGTCATACGGTTCTTTCAATTATACGGGCATCTACTTTCCGGCTTCTCCACTGTTAGTTATTCCGCTCGGTTACTTCGCTCACAGGTTTGTCACTTCCTCGGGAAGAAGTCGGCTATATAGTGCTCTATTGTTGTTGTTAAATGTCTCTGGCATGTTTCGTTCGGGCACGCGAAATAACGTTATATTCAGCATACTCACGCCGCTGATAGTTTTCGGGTGGTACTCGAGGACGCGGGCTCTGGTTCTCTCAACAGCCGTCTTCGCCATTGGATTCTTCTTGCTTGCGAATGTGAGTACAGTATCGGCGGCGTTAGATGTGGCCGAATCATCGAATCAAGTCAAAGTGCAACATCTCGAGGATTATGCTGAGATACTACAAAATCCCAAGACACTGATTTTGGGGCAAGGAATGGGTTCCCAATTTTTTTCTCACGGATTCGAAGACTATACTTCGATTACGGAGCTAACCTATCTTGAGCTCATCAGAAGCTTCGGACTTATCTTGGGAGGCATTGTTATCGCACTTTTAATGGCACCATTACAAAGCTTATGGAGCCGCGAGGCGCATGGAATCCATTTCCTCCTGCTTTCTTATGCAGCCTATTTGTTTCTGTGCACCGTGAATCCGTTCCTCGTTTCATCCAGTGGAATGCTAGTTTTGTCGATAGTACTTGCTTCGGTGTACCGACTGGAGCGCGGAGGACTGCATTCCACCACTCGATTTGGTACCGTTGGTCCAGCGTTGACTTATTGATCTTCAAGTTTAAGTGGATCAGGCGACAACCCTCTAAATCGAAATATGTATGTCGCCGGGCCTGTTCTACCAATCACAGCGTCTCGTATTCCCAGCAAGACCGCCTTCCATTTCTCCAGAGAATTATTCTCCAACGGAATTTTAATGAATGCGTCCACGCAAAAAACGAGGAATGTCGTCCGAAGCACCCATGAGGGGAACTTTCTGAAATAGCGGACCGCGAGGACGATTGTATTGCGCGCAACATAATATCGCCTGATGGGGGCGCTGTTCATGAGAGTGATAGCCCCAAAAGGCAGTCTGACCCTGGTTCGATTCCCTAAGGCGTGTCTCATCAGCGATCCAGTTGCGAGTAGGACATGATAACCACTGAGAATCAGTCTGAAGCAGTAATCGTGGTCCACCAGGTCTATGAACAGTGGGTCTGAAAACCCACCAACCGATTGGAAGGCCGCCAAGGACAGCAAACTTCCAGAAGTGATTGCCGTCCGGGCCTCAAGATATGGTTTGGAGGGACTGTGGTGAATCGCGCGAACACCTGTATTTGAATCAGCGTAGTTCGGAGCGATCACCCCGACTTGTTCGGGACTGGAATAATCCGCCAATACCCTCACTAACTCATCGACGAGCGATGCAGAGATTTCGGTATCTTGATCGAAAGTTATTGCCCACTCGTACCCGAGTTCGAGTGACCGCCGAACCCCTTGATTCAAAGCGGTCGCAATTCCCATGTTCTGTGGATTACGCAGCAACTCTCCGCGATTCTCGATCTCTTTCTCTATCCCGGCGAGATCACCTGGTTCCGAACCGTTATCGACCACGATTACGTATCCGGTTTGTGATTGGATCTTCCGTAGCCGATGTACAATCTCGCGTTCAGGAAAGTACGTGATTATGATCGCGCAGATATCTGCTGGAGTAGGTGACTTCATTTCTGAGCGCTCGTACGTGCTTCCCTAGATAATAACCCGCCAAACCTGGACATTGCCGCTGGCAAGACCTAGATATAATTAAGCAGCTGTTTTGCTAGTCCGGAAGTCCCAAGCATGCCCGAGCCACTTGTCAGCATAGTTTTATTGAACTGGAACGGAAATCAGCATGTGCACCGCTGTATTCAGCATGTGCTCTCGCAGACTTATAGTTGCACCGAATTGATTGTGGTTGACAACGGCTCTGAGGACGGTTCAATCCAGGCCATAAAACGGAACCATCCATCGCTTCGGTACATTCAGAATGAATGCAATCTGGGATTTGCGGCCGGCATGAACCAGGGTATCTCCGCCTCGAATGGCGAGTACGTGATTCCACTTAATCAAGATGTTTGTCTAGACCCTGAATTTATTGAAAACTGCGTCCGGCGCGCCGAGAGGAGTCCCACAATCGGCGCGATCGGTGGGCGCGTTTTCAGCTGGATTGGAGACGAACTCACATGTGAATTGCGGCGCGGTGAGGGCGAGCGTTATTTGATGCGCAAGCGATTTCAAGCCGATGCCGGGAATCAGGCCGAAGGGGAGTGTTCAACTTTTGGGGTCTCCGGGAGCTTTCCATTTTTTCGGCGCAAGATGCTTGAGGATATTCGATGCGTCTCTGGTCACTACTATGATGAGAGTTTCGAGACCGGTTGGGAAGATGGTGACATTTTCTTTCGGATGCACTTACGTGGCTGGGATGCTCTGTTCTATCCCGAAGCGTTTGGTTGGCATGTAGGCTCAGGCTCTGTCGGGGGAAACGATACTTTCTTCACCAAGAAGGCGGACTATCAAAAGCGGATTCTTCGAAATCGCTATTTCACAATCATCAAGGATCTGCCATTACCGATTCTGTTTTGGCTGCTTCCATATCTCATTGTGACCGAAATCGGTATCATACCTCTCTTGTTACTGCGTTCTCCGAAGACCATATCTGCTCTGTTTCGTTCGTGGCTGGAAGTGGTTGGCAGTATTCCATCGTTATTATCAAAACGAAGACGGATCATGTCTTCCGTGCTTGTTCCAGCTGATGCTCTCAAGCAATATTTTGTGCGGTTCTAATGAGAGATCCTTCCACGGTTGAGACGCTGAAGTGCCCGGTAGCTGTGAAAGGCTTCGGGAATGCGAGTGCACTAACTACAAGTAGGGCGATGAATTGCACATTCTAATAAATGACGATTGGGAAAATGGATTTCTGGATTATGCAATTGGTGACGATCAATGCAGGATCAAAGTCTGTTTGTGGGAGGTCTTGGCGCCAATATCTGACGCATATTTTTCTCCTTCTAGAAACTGGAGGATTGTCGCTAACTATGTACGAGAAATAGGCTTTCGGCAGGTAATCCGAAAGATTTGGTCACGATTAGGGGAGACTAAGCGCAATCAGAAATTCCTCAGCTGTGGAGCAGGTGTCGTTGTCGATTCCAGATCGGCCCAGTATCGGCCCGGCGATGCAGTGGTTTTTATTGCTCCTTTCCATCCGAAATGCGTGGAACGTATCGTTCTTCCAAAAGAATTGCTGGCGGCGACGGATTCGTCAGCATTCGTCGAAGACAAGATCTACTTCAAGCAACGAACGGACGATGTTGAAAATGAGCTAGGTGTGCTTGCAGGCTGGGCACCCGAAGCCGGAATTTCGTTGGCTGGCTTTCAGATCCAAAGGGCTCTACTCATCGTTGCTGAAAGAGTGGCAGCGACCGACTGGCACTTACATCTACAGTTGACGCTAAGGCCATCCACTCCGGTCACGGAACGTGTGGATACAAATCGCCCCTCGGAAATTGGCCTGAAGGCGGTGTTGTTTGGCTATGGACATTACGCCAAGACGAATATTATCCCCAATTTGCAAGGGAGCATTCGCCTGGCAGGGATTCATGAGATTGATCCGTGTCAGATTGGGAAAGCCACAAATTCGAGAGACTATTACGTCGATTCATGTCCGAGAATACGAGATGTAGAGGATTTCGATATTTGTCTGATTGCCAGCCATCATCACACGCATGCGTCACTATCTGCAGATGCTCTTCGACGCGGTGCCTGCGTGGTCAGTGAGAAGCCGATTGCTACAACAACAGAGGACTTGGATCGATTGCTTGATGCCCTCTCGAACAGTACGGGAAAGTACTTTTGTGGTTTTCACAAGCGGTATTCGCCGTTGAATGATTATGCGCAACGAGATCTCTGTCGCGGGAAAGAACCCATTTCCTATTACTGTATAGTCCACGAAGCAAAGCTTCCAGCCCTTCACTGGTACAGGTGGCCCAATTCTCGCAGTAGACTGGTCTCGAACGGTTGTCACTGGATCGACCACTTCTTGTTCCTTAATGACTTTTCTGATGTTGTTGCATCGAATGTTTGGCAATCAACAACTGGCGACTGCACAGTTGCTTTGCAGCTCGCAAACGGGGCCAGCTTCAGTATGGTTTTGACAGACCTTGGCAGTTCAAGACTCGGGGTAGAGGACCATGTAGAACTCCGTGCAAATGATGTCACCGTTCGAATTCGAAACAACTCGGAATACGTGGCAGAGAACTCTCAAAAAATCCTTCGACGACTTAGTGTCAATCGAGCGTCCAGTTATCTGAGGATGTATCGAGAGATATTTCGGCGGATACAGGAAGGCACAGTGGGAGATACTCTTAGGATGGTGGATGTTTCCGGCCGGATTGTGCTTGAATTGGAAGAGGCGTTAGCTCGCAAGACTATTCTAGAAACTCCGCGGTAGTGGATTACGAATGAAACAGATTTATCAAATTCCGAGATCGGGCGAAATGTATCTCTCGGACGTGCCAACGCCGCACGTCATACCAGGCAGTCTTCTCGTTCGAGTGTGCAGTTCTCTGGTATCTGCCGGAACAGAGAGGATGGCTGTTGAGTTTGCACAGAAGAATTTATTGCAAAAGGCCAGATCAAGGCCCGATCTCTTGCGTCAAGTTCTGGAAAAGGCGAGACGAGAAGGCATTCTAAGCACTCTGGAAGCTGCTAATAGAAAGCTGGATCAGCCGCAATCGCTTGGGTACAGTTGCGCGGGCACCGTGATTGACATCGGGGACGGCGTCGAAGGATACGTTGTCGGCGATCGCGTCGCTTGCGCCGGAGCAGGATACGCCGTCCACGCCGAGGCCGTGGTGGTGCCAAAGAATCTAGTCGCGGCTATACCCAGCCTTGCCAATGGTAAGGACATTCAATTTGAGGAAGCGGCCTTTACAACGCTGGGCGCGATCGCTATGCACGGTCTCAGGCTTGCTCGTCCACAGTTTGGCGAGACTGTCGCGGTAATTGGTTTAGGGCTTATTGGACTGATAGTTGTCCAGTTGGCGAAGGCGGCGGGGTGTTCGGTATTAGGGATGGAGCCCAGTCCCTCGCGCGCGGCATTAGCCGAGTCTCTTGGATGCGACGCGGTTGCGACGACAGCTGAGGAGTTTGAGGCACTAGTCGGTAGTAAAACAGGCGATTTTGGCACTGATTCTGTGGTCATCACAGCTGCGACGCATTCGAGCGCTCCAGTCGAACTGGCGGGGCGCGTTGCCAGAAAGCGTGCAGTCGTTGTAGCTGTGGGTGCGGTTGGCACAGAACTGCCTCGAAAAACCTATTATGAAAAAGAACTAAAATTCATTATTTCAAAGTCGTACGGACCTGGACGATACGATGTAGGTTACGAAGAGAAGGGACATGACTACCCTAAGGAATATGTTAGATGGACTGAAAATCGAAACATGGCTTCATTCCTCGAGTTGCTCGCACGAGGTGAGCTGAACGTACGCACACTTATTACCCACCGCTTCCCGGTCGAAAAGGCTCTTCAAGCCTATGATCTAATCGGCGGCAAATCTTCAGAGCCATTCCTCGGCATTGTGATTGAGTATCCCTGCAAAACAGAGCTCGTGTCTGACATTGTGATAGATACAGCGCCGGAAAGAACCTCCAGGGCGGCGAGTAAAGTGCATATCGGAGTTGTCGGTGCGGGGAACTTCTCGACTTCCGTTTTGATTCCAATATTCTCCCGAAGTGCCGATGTAGCACTTGGGGCGATCTGTACGGCGCGAGGTATCAGCGCACGCCACTCCGCCGAGAAGTTTGGTTTCAGATATTGCACTAGCGACTACAACAACCTGCTTGCTGATAGTTCAATCAACACTGTGATCATTGCGACCCGTCATGACCTTCACGCTCGATTAGTGATTGATTCCATAGCAGCTGGCAAAAATGTCTTTTGCGAGAAGCCCCTCTGCATTTCGCCTCAAGAATTGGACGAAATATCTTCTGTGGCCTATGCCAATGACGAGAGCCGGTCTCAAGTGCTCATGGTGGGTTTCAATCGGCGGTTTTCGCCCATGGCTGTGGAGTGTCGGAAGTTCTTTGAGAAGCTCCAAGAACCGCTATTCGTACAATGCCGAATCAATGCTGGATATATTCCGTCAGACTCATGGATTCAGGATCCGTCAGTCGGAGGAGGGCGGGTCGTCGGTGAAGTCTGTCACTTCGTGGACTTGATACAATTCTTAACCGATTCGCGCTGTGAATCAGTGTTTGCGGAAGCCCTGCCCAATCACGGGAAGTACTGCAGTGATAACCTCGCCATCACGATCAAACTGGCCAATGGATCCGTCGGCAGCATCATTTATTTGGCCAACGGCGATAAGTCTTTGACTAAAGAAAGGATCGAGATGTTCGGCGGTGGTAAGGTCGCGATACTAAACGATTTCAGAAGCTTGGAACTTACTCACGAGGGCCGCACAAAAACGATCAAGTCACGACTACGACAGGACAAGGGTCACGCTGGGGAGTGCTTGGCGTTCGTAAACGCCATACGACACGGTCTTTCGGCTCCTATCCCCTTGGATTCAATAGTGAATACAACACAGGCAACATTTGACATTGTGGAATCACTAAGAACGGGAGCACCTGTCACCGTTCGCTCGCGGCAAAAGTCCGCCTCAGTCTGCTGTGAGCACAACGAGCTCTGATGCAGATGTCTTATCGCCCAAAACTGCATTACTATCAGAGAGTTTTAAGTGCGTATCTAGGCTCAAGCACGAGTCAGCTAACGTTCTGGCATGATACGCCAACAGTTAATGAGAATTTCAGCAGGGAAGAAGTGGCTGAGTACTACATGCCTTTCTTCTCCAAGGCCAATTATCAGGGGCCCTTTGATGGCGATGGTATACCGCAGCTTGATTATCGCGGACAGATTGGCCGTCAATACAATCCGATTGCAATCGCACAGTATGGCCTCGGAAATTTCAATCTCTGGCGTCGTACCGGAGAGAGTAAGCGACGTGAAAAATATCTCCATGTGGCTGATTGGCTTCGCGATTCGTTGGAGCCTAATTCCCATGGATATCGTGTTTGGATGCACAAGTTCGATTGGGAATATCGCGACACCTTGAAAGCGCCTTGGTATTCTGGACTGGCACAGGGGCAAGGCATCTCTCTACTTATCAGAGCGTTCATTGACACTGGAGAGAGCACCTATCTGAAGGCAGCAGATGCCGCTTTAGCTAGTTTTTGGGCTGATGTAACAGCTGGTGGAGTCGCCTATAAAGACCCTGTGACGAAGGATCTGTGGTTCGAAGAGTACATCGTTTCCCCGCCGACTCATATACTCAATGGCTTCATCTGGGCGAGTTGGGGTATTTACGACTTTTATTTGGCGACAAAGCAAGAGCGAGTTCGGACACTATTCGATTCTGCGATGCAAACGCTGCAGAACAATCTCCAACATTTCGACACTGGATACTGGTCGCTTTACGAACTTTCTAATAACCGTCTTAAAATGTTAGCGAGCCCGTTCTATCACCAATTGCACATCGTCCAACTCGCAGTGCTGCATCGACTCACGGGGATCACTCTCTTTCGAGATATGTCATTGCGTTGGGAAGAATATGGTTGCCGGGCCTGGAACCGAAATAGGTCGTATATTGAAAAGGCTTTGTTTAAGCTTTGCTATTACTAGAAATGCGTTCCATTAAGATTCTGTACATCTCCCAGTATTTTCCGCCGGAAATGGGCGCTCCTGCCGCGCGTGTTTCTGAGCTTGCGCAGTTGTGGTCAACCGCCGGGCAGTCGGTTACTGTGCTTACCGGATTTCCAAATCACCCGACAGGAGTAGTTCCGAGAGATTATCGACGGCACTTTCGAAGAATTTGGATGAGAGAGTCGGTAGACGGAATCGATGTGGAGCGCACTTGGCTTATTCCGCTACCAAACCGGAAATCGTGGGAGCGCATACTCAACTACAGTTCGTTTTGTGTATCGGCGATATTACGTGGACTCTTCTTGCCGGTTCCAGACGTCCTTATCGCGACTTCTCCTCAGTTGTTAGTTGGACTATCTGGTCTGATTATTTCGAGGCTTCGGAAGATACCATTTGTATTCGAAGTACGTGATCTGTGGCCAGAGTCGTTGGCCGCAGTTGGTGTCTCGGATCGATCGTCCGTGTTGACTCGCGTACTTCGTGGGCTGGCTTCAGTTCTGTACCGTCGGTCCGATCGCATCGTGGTCGTTAGTCCAGCGTTTCAAAGCTACTTGGTCCAAAACTATAACGTTCCCAAAGCCAAGATCTGCGTCATAACAAATGGTGTGGACACGGACGTTTTCAGGCCGACCATTGAATCCCAACGGGTTAGAGCTGAACTTGGACTGGATGGAAAGTTTGTAGTTTCTTTCATTGGTACGATGGGTAACGCTCATGGACTCAGAACCATTCTCGAAGCCGCTAGATGCTTGCTGCAGAAACACACTGATTTGGTCTTCTTGCTGGTTGGCGAGGGGGCAGAGAAGCATTCGCTAGAAATAGAAGCGAAACAGGCAAAACTGACAAATGTTCTGTTCGTTGTACAACAACCAAAAAGCCGAATCCCATCATTTATCGGCGCGTCTGACGTATGCTTGGTGCCATTAAAGAAGTCAGAAATCTTTAAGACAGTTATCCCTACAAAGATGCTTGAATACATGTCTTGTGAGAGGCCAGTCATTTTGGGAGTCGAGGGACAGGCGCAACAACTGGTCGAAGAGGCGCGAGCGGGATTGTGTATTGCACCCGAGGACTCGAAGGATCTAGTCGCAGCCATAGAGCAGCTCTATAGAAGTCCAGACCTCTGTCAGAGACTAGGCAGCAACGGCAGAAGATATATCCTCGAGAGGATGTGTAGAGAGCAGACGGCAGAAAAATATTTAGAACTAATGCTGTCATTAACTAAGAGCGACGAACAGACATTACCGGAGTTGCTGGAGACGACAAGAGTTGATTGAGTGTTCTGTGGCCCATAGTTTCGATCTAAGGTATTTAGCTGGTTAATCGCTTTCGGCTCATTTCACGGTCTGCTCCCGGAAAGCCTTTCCGCAAATCTAAAGAAATTCATGCGTCATGAACAGGGTGTATCTTGCTAAAATTCACCAACCAAAACAAATCCAGGCAGGGTGACATCCCGGTCGGTTTTTGCAGGTTTAACCTGCTTAGTTTTTTGGAGATCGAAACTGCGAAGTTTTAGCTGTTCTTACCGGAAATTCAGAGTTCATTGGTTCACTCTGTGCTTAGCGTTCGGATTGGCATCAGCTAGTAATGCTCAGGTGACCCAGCCTGCGTCTCAGACACAATCCGCCTCACAGGGCACCGGAAGTGCGACGAGCGCAAACGCACTGGGTGTGAACTATCTGAAGAATCTAGCTTTGGACCAGCGGTCGTTCTGGACACTTCCAGCCCACATCGAACGCAAACAGATGAAGGCAATCATTCCGATTGTTGCTATCAGCGCAGGTCTGTTTGCTTCGGATGCAGATTTTTCAAGCCAGCTTAGTCGAAGTCCAACTCGGATCAACACGAGCAATAACATTGCGAATCTCGGAGTTGCTGCGATGGTGGCAAGCGGCGGAGGGATGTATCTATATGGCCATTTTGGTGAGAGTCAGCATGCCAGAGAATCAGGAGTCCTTTCATCGGAAGCGGCGATTAATAGCGTAATCATTTCTGAACTGATTAAGCTTGCGACTCAGCGTCAACGTCCCAATGAGGGATCGGGGCAGGGAAGATTCTGGACTAACGGCTCGTCGTTTCCTTCGCAGCACGCGGCAGTTGCTTGGTCATTGGCAGCAGTATTTGCGAATGAATATCCCACGCCCGGAATGAAATTCCTGTCTTACGGCGCTGCTTCTGCGATATCGATCTCGCGTATTACGAGCTTGAATCACTTCCCTTCCGATGTGTTTCTGGGGAGCACTCTGGGGTACCTAATAGGCCATGAGGTTTATCGCACGCGACATGATGCAGAACTTCCTGGCGCATCGTACGGTACATTTGTAAAAGCGTACAGCGGAGAACCCGGTCCATCGCTGACCGGAACGACTTTCGTACCAATGGATAGCTGGGTATATCCGTTGATGGATCGACTTGCAGCAATGGGGTACATGGACAGTGCTTTTGAAGGCCAGCGACCGTGGACCCGACAGGAATGCGCACGTCTAATTAAGGAGAGTTCGCTACGCCTGCAGGATCAGTCTGATATGAGTTCTTCGGCGAACAGTGCTTACAAGCAACTCCAATTAGAGTTTGCTCCCGAATTGAACAACGAAATCAACACGGACTTCGACTCTAGACTCGAGTCCACCTACGTAGGTACCTTGGGGATTTCTGGACAGCCGCTGACGGATGGCTACGACTTCGGGGAAACGATTGTAAACAACTTCGGGCGGCCGTTTGGTGAAGGATTCAACAGTGTGACAGGTATTTCAACGCGCTTCGTTGCAGGGCCGTTTGGAGCGTACATTCGAGGCGAATACCAGCACGCGGCTGCGCCGATGAATCTCACCCCGGCAACACAGCAATCCATACTCGCTCAAGATGTTCCCTATGCGCCTCCGGGCTCCCCGTGGATGGTACCGCCGCCAACGGCAGTGGATCGTGTTGCAATTCTGGACGCTTACCTTTCGTTGAATATCAAGAATAATTTGGTCACGTTTGGTAAGCAGTCGCTCTGGTGGGGGCCGAGCCAAGGCGGTCCGTTCTTATTCAGCACAAATGCCCAGCCGATTTCCATGTTCAGGCTCAGCCGCAATATTCCCTATGCGATTCCACTTATCTCGCGACTGCTGGGTCCGGTGGATGTGCAGGCATTTCTAGGCCAACTGAACGGATATCAGTATGTCTCCTACTTTGCGAACGGGCAACTGACACCCGTGGGACCGCCGGTCAGCCCTCACCCTTGGATTCACGGCGAAAAGTTTACTTTCAAACCGACGCCCAATTTTGAATTCGGCTTTGGCGAGACAACTATATTCGGAGGTCCAGGATACGGCTTTAATGGACGAATTTTCTTGAGGAGCTATTCGAGTAACAATACTTTTCCTGGTGAAAACAAAGATCCCGGAGATCGCCGGTCCGCAGTTGATTTTAACTATAGGGTCCCCGGCCTGCGCCACTGGCTAAGCTTTTACGCAGACTCGTTCGCCGAGGATGAATTTTCGCCAATTGCCTATGAACGTCGTTCTGCGTGGTGGCTCGGTTTTTACATGCCGAAGCTTCCGAAACTGGATAAATTGCAACTACGAGCAGAAGGTGGATATACAGACCTACCAGGTTTGCAGGGAACAGGAGTCTACTACGGTAACCAACATTACAATAGTGGGTATACCAATAGCGGTCAGATTCTCGGGAACTGGACAGGACGTCAGGGCCGGGGAATTCAAGGCTGGGCTACCTACTCGTTTTCAGCTCGTAATACCTTGCAGGTGAGCTTTCGCAAGCAGGCAGCAAATCCTGACTTTCTCGGCGGTGGCACTCTGTACGATGGCCGAGCAGCAGCAACGTATATGGTCAAGCCGAGCCTTGAGCTTTCCGGTTATTTACAATATGAGCGCTGGCATTTCCCATTGCTTTCTTCAACAACCCAGTCGAATGTCGCGGTGGCAGTTCAGTTGAACTTTGCGCCGCTTGGCGGAATGACCGCTGGGAGTCTCGCACGTGCGTTCAAACACTGATTGCGATTTCTACGAATATGGCGCAATTCGGCGTAAGAGAAAACTCGGGGGTACCGGGATGTTGTTCCATCGTCGTAGAATGATTTAACCAATCAAATGTGCAATCTGACTCGTATTACTAAGCGCCGAATAACTGTCCTATTCTTAATTGCGTTTCAATTCTTCGCCTCTGCTTCTTCTTTGCTACTTGCGCAGAGCTATCCGGGGGATCCTCAATCGGAAAATTATGATCCCTCTCAGAGTTACAACCAGCAGGATAATTCCGGCTATTTACAGAGCGGCTCGGGGTCCGGTGGTATTGATGCGTTACGCTCGCGTTGTAGTGGACCAGATGCGGCTCCTGAGTGTGCATCGTTAGCTGGCGGAGAAGGTTCGGGGATGCCGAGTTTAGGTGGCGCTTCCGGCGTCCCGCAGATCTATAGTGACGACCAGGGATCTGCCGCAGGCCGTTCCCCCTACACTTACCCCTACTTGTACCCCCTGTCACGGGGAAACTATTACAACCCACGCCCGTATCTGCTGAAGCCTGAGCCTCCGACTGAATTTCAAAAGTTCATCTATTCGTCAGTCGGTCAACGGCTGCCGATTTTCGGCGCCAACCTCTTCATAAATGCTCCCAGCACATTCGCCCCCGTGGATCGGGCGCCTGTTCCCGCAGATTACGTCGTCGGTCCGGGAGATCAATTGCTGATACGAGGATGGGGGCAGGTTGATATTAATGTAAGGACCACAGTTGATCGCTCCGGAAACATCTACATATCGAAAGTCGGCGAGGTGAATGTAACCGGTGTCAAGTACAGCGATCTCTTGCCTTATCTCAAAGGGGTGATTAGCCGTACCTTTCGCAATTTTGATCTCAGTGTCTCGATGGGACAGCTGCGATCAATCCAAATATTTGTTGTTGGACAGGCAAGACACCCCGGTAGTTACACGGTAAGTTCGCTCAGCACCCTCGTTAGCGTTGTGTTTTACTCCGGCGGTCCGCTAAATACGGGGTCGATGCGCAGGATTCAGTTGCGCCGTAGTGACAAGGTGGCCGTTGAATTCGACTTGTACGACTTATTACTGAACGGGGATAAGTCGAGAGATGTGACGTTGTTGCCTGGGGACGTCATCTTCATTCCGCCGGTCGGCCCTCAAGTGGCAATGGTGGGAAGCGTGAATACGCCCGCGATTTACGAATTAAAAGAGAGTACTACTCTGGCAGAAGCGGTGAAGCTTTCGGGGGGGTTAACTGCGCTCTCCGATGACAACAAGGCGACGGTTGAGCGAGTCGAACAGGGAGATCATCAAACCTTTCGCAGAGTTGAGGATTTCCCTCTGAACGATTCGGGTCTGACCAAGAACTTGCAGAATGGCGATATCGTGCGAATTGCCCCTATGCTTCCTCGTTTCGAAGACACAGTTACTCTGCGAGGCAATGTTGCGTGGCCGGGACGCTATCCATGGCACGATGGCATGCGTATTCGCGACCTCATACCGAGTAAAGAGGCTTTGCTGACGCGAGACTTCTGGCGTCAGCAGAACCCCGTGTATTCAGCCGCGGGAGAGGTTCGTTTGCCGTCAAATGTGGCACCCACAGGCGGAAATGCAAACGGGGGAAAAACACTTTCGGGTACGCAGGAAACGGACGGATATCCTCAGCAAGTAGCAGATCAGAGGTCAGGAACGAGTTACGATCAAGAAGATCCCTCTTCCTACGCGCAAATTGCAGCAAACAACAAGGGAGCGGATCCTTCATCAGTTGTCGAGAGCTCCGCTCGTCAGGCGACCTATGCTGCTTCAACCTTGAGTGCAGGCGAAACTAAGCTCCGAAACGAAATTAAGGCGACTGCACCAGAGATCAATTGGGACTATGCCGTCATTCAAAGAATTAATAAAGTTGATCTTTCGACGACCTTGGTCCCGTTCAATCTAGGGAAAGCGATTCTTGAAAACGAGCCCTCGCAAAACGTTGTCCTGTACCCGGGTGATGTCGTCACGATATTCTCGCAGCAAGACATTAAAATTCCCGTCGAAAAACAAGTTAAGTTCGTTCGGCTTGAGGGAGAATTTGCCGCTTCGGGGGTGTATCGGGTCGAGCCTGGGGAGACCCTGAGACAGCTTGTTCAACGTGTTGGCGGACTTACGTCCAACGCATACTTGTTTGGATCAGAATTCACTCGTGAGTCGACTCGGGAACGGCAACAACAACAACTGAATCGTATAGTTAGCGATTTAGACGTCCAAGTGGAACGAAATGCTACAACTGGAGCGAACGCTGCTGCAAGTCCCGAGTCTGCCGCGTTGTTGGGCCCCTCGCTCGAAGCACAACGACGCTTAGTAGAGAAGCTTAAGCAACTGCGTCCGACGGGAAGAATCGTGCTCGAACTCCCGGGGCCCCGTGCCACAATCCAAGATCTCCCTAATATGACTCTCGAAGATGGGGATCGCTTTGTTGTTCCGTATCGACCCGCTTCCATTGAAGTGCTCGGATCCGTTTATAACGCGAATGCTTTTATCTGGAGTTCCGAAAAACGCATGAGCGACTATCTGCGCGACGCTGGTGGTCCGAATCGGAACGCAGACAAAAAACATATTTTTATATTGCGGGCAGACGGAGCGGTGATTAGTAATAATTCCGGCAGTAGCTTCTGGGGCGGTGGTATTGAGAGCTATCGTTTAGAGCCAGGAGATGCCGTAGTGGTTCCAGAAACCCTTTGGAAGGGTAATGTCCAGAGAAACTTGAGGGAATGGACACAAATCTTCTCTCAGATGGCCTTAGGGGCGGCCTCGATTGCGGTGCTAAGCGGTTTGTAACTCATTTTGTCGTATAGATCTCGGCACGCTGAATAAAGACAACCCAACTAGCAACTAATCGCGTGGTAAATGACTGCGACGAGGCCTGAGTGATTGTTACCAAGATTGTGCAGTTTTGGTAACAGATTGCTTTAGCGCCTTCAACCCCCATTTTCATAATTGGAACAAAACAAACAACGATGCCTACAAGGTGTCGATTTTGTGGTATGTTCCTTTTTTAAGGTAGTAACCGACAGAAGAGCCTCGTAGACAGCTGCGAGGATAAGGTGAACTGGCGGTTACCACCGGGTATTTGTACGAATTATGAAACAAAGTCTGGCAGTCATAGATATTTCGGTTGTTACATGTGCAATTCAGCCGCGTCTTCCCGTCACCTTGGCTAAGGAGTAGCCGGGATGCTCATCTGGGCTGTAGGTTCCGTGATCATAGCTTCACTGGTTGCTGGTGCGTTGACCTTTGCGGTCAAAAGAATCGCTTTTCGTCGCAATTGGCTGGGTCAGGCAATGCCCCACCATGTACACGATGGGCCAATTCCTCGTCTCGGCGGCATCTCCATATTCCTTACCGTTATTGTGTTGGGATCCGCTTTAACGCTCATTCCAGTAGCGAGCGGCATAGTACTGTCTCCGGGTGTGTTCGTCATTTTTGTCGCCGGCAGTCTCGTTTTCGCCGTCGGTCTTTGGGACGATTTCAGCCCGATTACTCCGTTGGCTAAGGCGGTCTTGGAAGTAGTTGCAGCGTTGGTTCTATACTGGGCCCACTTCCGTATTGAATCACTACCGCCGTTTACTGATTCGCTCCCACCGATTTTATCCCTGTTGATAACTGTTTTTTGGGTGGTCGGTGTTACGAACGCGTTCAACCTGATCGATGGTCTGGATGGCCTTGCTTCAGGATCGGCACTGATTTCTTCAATAACTCTGGGCGTGCTATTCACCGTGGTCGGTCGTCCGGAGTTTGCGGTTCTTAGCTTTGTCGTCGCGGGTGCACTCGCCGGATTTCTGAAATTTAACTTCAGCCCAGCGGTGATCTTCCTTGGAGATTGCGGGAGTCTGTTTGTCGGCTTCTTGATGAGTGCTCTCGGCTTGGTATTGTTCAACTCCATTTCCTCTCCAGCGGCCACTTTGATTCCGCTCTTAGCATTCGGCCTTCCGGTTTTGGACACGGTTCTGGCGATTGTCCGACGCGTACTCAAGAGGCAGCCGATCTATATGCCTGACTGCGAGCACATGCATCATCAATTGGTAGCTCGTGGGGTTTCGGTTCCCGGAGCGGCAGTGCTTCTGTATGGAATTGGCGCATTCCTGTGCGCCGTTGGCGTGATGCTAGTTTCCGTGCCGAACCATTCGGCTTTGCTTCTCACCTTGCCGATCGGCTGCTTTGCCGGCTGCTTTGTCGGCTTTGGATACTACAGGTACGTTCCAGAACTGCAAGCTCTCGGCCGTGTTGAAATTCGAGCCTCAGATCGCGAACGTGCAGAGCTTTCGGTAGCATCTGAGAAATTCTCGAAACGGAGAAAGTCTGCGGTACTCCGAGATGTAGATCTTAAGGATCCGGAATTGAGCGCCATGGCTCATGGTACTCATGATCGGCAAGCGACCGGCGTTGCGTTTTCTGACGACTAAAACGGCTACTCTCGTCGACTATTCCCCAGTGGAATTCATGCGAACAGAATTCCAGGATGGAACTATAAGATCAATAAATTCAGCAAATTACTAAGCTATTCTTAAGCAACACTATAGCAATATCGCAACGCTACGAAGCCAACTCCCGCCTGAATTTACAGCCTTCTGACAATTGTTTACATGCTTCGGACACTTCCAGCTTTGTCACCGTTTACAACCATTTGAGCCTCTCTGAAATCAATGTTGAGATTAGGTAATACGAACCTCATCGACTTCGGCTAAGGGTGCGATCGCTTGAGTTAGGTCACATGCACTCCGTAAGTGACGGGGCGGAGCCACAGCCAACAGTAAGGTCATGTCCCTTTGGACAATGGAACCCTAACCCAGCTCCCACTTCCTATGTCACGAAACTGTTTCGAATATTTCCGACTCTCGTCTCCGATGTCACGTCTCTTGGTCTTATTCATCTGCGCGATATCTTTTGCCGCGATTAACGCGGACGCACAGGGGGCGGCCTACCGCGGCACGGCGCGATCCCAACTCCCTATGACGCAGCAGGAGAAGGACGCCGTTGATGATCAGGTGGCGTTTTCGTCCGACCTAATTATTGAACTGCTTAAGAACGAGCCTGGCCTCGATCTGGAAGTGAAGAAGGCACTGGTGAGGAAAGCCTACGAGCAGGGCCGTTTACTGGATCCCAAAGATCTGGAAGACGAAATCCTCTTCACTTTGGTAAAAAAAGATCTCAATGTGCGCGTCGTAGCTACTCGAGAAATCGAGAGCCGTGGATATATTCGGGCCAAGCCTACTCAATCCGAACTCGAACGGCAACAACTTCTTGGCTACCCACAAGGCTACACTGCGTTGCCGTCGCAACCCGGGAATGGCGCCCAGCCGAATGCTTCGCAGGGCAGCGGATCGCAAACAAACGGTGCCTCAACGACCGCGGCGCCTAACCTCTCCAGCCAGGAGCAACAATATTGGGCGCAACGGCAGAGGCAACAGGAACTTCAGCGTCAGCGACAACAGCAAATAGAACAGCAGCAACAGCAGGAAGATCAGCAGGAACAGCAGCAACGACTCGTTCCTCCGCAGGAGAAGATTAATCGCACGTCCGTCGATTCGACCGACTCATCAGACGGCCTTACTCCAATGAGCGCAGACGAATTGCCGTCTGTGCTGGCGGGCGTGGGAGCAACTCCAGCGCGATTGAGCTCAGAAGACAGTTCGGGCGGGAGAGGCAACAGGCCGGATCAGGCGTCCTCGTCTCTGCTGCCGGATGTCGGTTCATCCTCTTACGACTATCAGGCTGAGCCTTCGATGATGGCTCGGAGCACATCCCCGAAGCGAACTCCGGCGCAGTCACCCTTGAGCCTCGCCCCCAATGATCATCCCGTAGTGCAGCATCGTCCAAATCCTTACGGGAACATCCCCTCGCTGTACGATCTTTACTCACAGGTATCTCCGCGTCAGGCAAAGCTTGAACGCTTCGGTGCTGACATCTTCCGCAATGGCACCGGAAACTTCGATCAACTTCCGATGGATGCTCCGGTTGGTCCCGACTACGTGTTGGGACCGGGCGATGACGTCACCATTGAGGTCTGGGGCGGGACATCTCGCCACTTGAAGCGTGTTGTGGATTCGGAAGGGCGTCTTGCACTACCAGAAGTCGGGACCGTGCAGGTTGCGGGAAAGACGTTGGGGGCGGTGCAAAAAGAGGTCCAGACGGTGCTGCGTACGCAGTTCCGCGACGTTGAAGCAGATGTGTCCCTCTCAGGCCTACGCACGGTTCGAGTCTATGTTGTCGGTGACGTGAAGATGCCAGGTGCTTACGACGTGAGTTCGCTGGCGACGCCGTTGAACGCGCTTTATCTCGCGGGAGGTCCGACTGAGAATGGATCGCTTCGTATCGTCAGACATTACCGCGGGAGGCAACTGCTCCAAGAGGTCGACCTTTACGATCTCATCCTGCACGGCGTGAATTCAGATCTTCTGCACCTTCAACCTGGGGATACGATCCTAGTTCCCCCTGCTGGACCTCAGGTGACGCTGGAGGGCATGGTGCGACGGCCGGCAATTTACGAGTTGCATAACGAGACGTCATTGGCAGAAGTTTTGCAGCTGGCAGGTGGAGTTCTTCCTTCCGGAACCCTCAGGCATATCGATGTCGAGCGGCTGGAAGCCCATGAAAATCGGACGATGTTGAGCCTTGACATTCCGCAATCAGAGCAGCCCGAAGCTAGCGCGGCATTGGAGAATTTCAAGATACATCCCGAAGACAAGATCCGCATTTCTCCAATATTGGCTTATAGCGAAAAGACAGTCTATTTAGACGGGCATGTATTTCATCCAGGCAAGTATCCCTATGCAGACGGGATGAAAATCACGGATCTGGTCAAATCGTATACCGATCTATTACCTGAACCATCCGAGAGGTATGCGGAAGTCATTCGCTTGAACCCACCGGACTTCCGTCCGGAGGTCATTGCCGTCAACCTCTCGGCCGCGATGAAAGGTGGAACTCAAGATCTCAAGCTGCAGCCGTTCGATACGGTTCGAATCTTCGGACGCTTTGATTTCGAGGATGCCCCGGCTGTGCTCATCAATGGGGAAGTGCGCAATCCCGGGGAACACCGAACCAACGGAGAGACTCATCTCAGGGATGCGGTGTTTCTTGCGGGTGGGCTCACGCAGGATGCTGACTTGGGGGATGCGCAGGTTTATCGCAAGGTCGAAGGCGGCCAAATGAAAGTTTTCAGCGTCAATTTAGGCAAAGCGCTGCAGGGAGATGAAGTGAACAACATCCTCTTGCAGCCGCTTGATCGTCTGATGATTCAGCGCAGCCTCGCAAAAACTGATCCGCCGACCGTCACCATTGATGGTGAAGTGGCTCGTCCAGGAAAGTACCCGCTGGGGAGCGGAATGACTGCCTCGGACCTGGTTCATTTGGCCGGCGGTTTGAAGCGTGGCGCTTACGTGAGCGCGGCCGATTTATCCCGGTACGTGATTGAGAACGGCAAGAAGATCAAGTCAGAACACTTTCCGGTTGCGCTTGGTCAAGCGCTTTCAGGTGACTCCCAAGCGAATGTCGTACTGCGTGATGGAGATCTGCTGTCCGTCCGCCAGATTACAGGCTGGGATGATATTGGTGCATCGATCAGCGTTGCTGGCGAGGTCGCTCATCCGGGAACGTACGGCATCGTCGCCGGAGAAAAGTTGAGCTCTGTGCTTCGTCGTGCCGGCGGCCTGCGATCAGACTCCTACCCCTACGGGGCCGTGCTCGAGCGGGTACAGGTCTACGAAATGGCGGAACGCAGCCGGTTGGAACTCGTTCGGCGTCTTGAAGCTGGATCAAACGTACACATTACCGGTGCGGCCACCGGTCCCGAGCAGGTCAGCCTTACACAGGCAGCCATGGCGCAGCAGCAAACGGTTCTCAATAGCCTTAAAACGCAGAAAGCGAGCGGACGGCTTGTCATTCACATTACCGCCGACACGGCCTCATGGGAGAACACTCCTACCGATATAGAAGTGCGGGCCGGGGACACATTATTCATTCCGAAACGGCCGAACTTTGTGCTCGTGAACGGCCAAGTTTATAACAACACAGCTATCACTTACATCCCAGGGAAGACGGCAAGTTGGTACCTAAGCGCGGCTGGCGGCCCGACTCCGACGGCGAATACAAAGGACATCTTCATTGTTCGGGCGAACGGCTCTCTAATTGGTCGTTCGCAAAGTGGTGGCTGGTGGGGTGGAAATGTTTTAAGCACCAAGTTGGAGCCCGGCGATAGTGTCATCGTTCCCGAGAAGTTTCTGACAGGTTCTAGCTTCATGCGAAGTTTGTTGGCGTGGGCCACAGTACTTTCTTCCTTCTCAATTACGGCTGCTGCTGTACATAGCTTCTAGGTGGTGATGAAAGCATTGGGCCACCTTCGGAACTGCCTTTGCGGTTTGGCGATCAGCGCCAGCTTGATGGCGCAAGGTGTACCGGGGAAAGAAAGCAGCGGCACTGCCACTGTGGAAACCTGTACAGACCTTTCCGGTGCAAATTCGGAACCGTGCCCTTCGCAAGCTGTGGATGACAGTACTCAGAAACCGGTCTCACCAAAGCGGAAGTTGGAGAAGTCTAAGAAGGCGGCTGAGACGAGGCCGGACGCTGCGGCGGCCAGTACTGCAGTCAATGATCAGGATGCCCAATGCACCGATTTGAGTGGGAATGCACTCCCTTGTTCTGCAGGAACTCTAACTGATGAGCGCAATCTGCAGTCACCCGGGATGAGCACAGCAGCGGATTCAGAGAAACAGACTCGAGCTGTACCTCAACCGGTTTCTTGCAGAACTCTGACTGGAACTCCGGGTGGTTGCGTCGCTCAGGTCTCGACGACTGAGCCGACCTCTTCTGCGCTGCCCACCTACAATTCCGCGCAGGAGCCCGGTAGTAGCCCTCAGCAACCGGGCTGTACGGATCTATCTGGTAAGGCCAGTGTGAATTGTCCGGCTGCCTCGGAGTCGTACCCCAATCCAGCTATCAAAATGCCGCAGGAGAGAAACACTAATCTCTCTTCTCTGCCTCGTTATTTATTCGAAGATCAAAAGTCCGTCTGGACAAGTCCGGCTCACGCACAGGCAAGCGATCTTCTATGGATTACCCCGCTGGCTGGTGCTGCGGCTTTGTTGTTTGGAACAGATGTTTCCGCCATGACTCACATCTCGAGCTCCCCGAGTCATATCAATCAATTTACGAATCTGTCGAATTATGGTCTCTACTCGATGATTGCTGCCGGGGGAGGCATGTACTTGCTGGGCCAGATCAAAGATGACGATCATGCGAAGCAGGCCGGATACGAGGCCGGAGAAGCCGCCATCGGCGCAACGGCGATCACATATTTTCTGAAGCCGATAGCCGGACGTCAGCGGCCAGACCAAGGAAATGGTCAAGGCAACTTCTTGTCCGGCGGTAGTTCCTTTCCTTCGGAGCATGCGGCGATTTCCTGGTCCATAGCCAGCGTGCTATCGCACGAGTATCCAAAGTGGTGGATGGAGGCGCTCACTTACGGACTAGCGACGACTGTCAGTCTGAGCCGCGTAGAAGCGCGACAGCACTTTCCCTCTGATGTTTTTGTCGGAGGCACGTTGGGATGGTTCATGGGTCGCCAGGTCTATCGAGCCAATCACCCTTCGGGAGAAGAATTCGGACAGTACGGAAAGTTTGTGCAGTCGCAGTCGGAAAAAGTCCGCAATCCAGGGTTGATGGGCTCACCGTACGTAGAACTCGACAGCTGGGTTTATCCGGTGATGGAGAGACTGGCGGCGATGGGCTATATCAATACAGCATTTTCTGCTATGAAGCCGTGGACGCGTATGGAGTGCGCGCGCCTAGTGCAGGAGGCGGGCGATGCCATTCGAGGTTCTGAGCCAAACGCCTACGTTCGGATTGCTTATGCTCAACTGACGGTTGAATTTGCGCCCGAGATCGCGCGCCGTGGTGGAGCACCGAATATCGCCGCCCTAATTGAGAATGTATACACGCAGGTGACGGGGATTTCGGGTACTCCACTGACCGACGGCTATCACTTCGGCCAGACAATCTTTGACAACTTCGGGCGGCCCTACCAATCGGGCTTCAATAACGTGACCGGCATGTCGACCTATGCCCTGGGGGGCCCGTTTGCGTTATACGTCCGCGGCGAATACCAGCATGCCCCTTCTGCTCCCGTTGAACCTCTGGTTGTAAGGCAGACAGTAGCTGCAATCGACCAATTGCCAGTTCAGCCCGGCACACCAATCCCAGAAGTCAGTACAGCTCATCTGCTCGATGCCTATGTGGCGATGAACCTTGATAACTGGCAGCTTTCTGCCGGGCAGGAGAGCTTATGGTGGGGCCCAGGCGAAGGCACTGCGATCATGCTTTCTGACAATGCTCCTCCAATTCGGATGGTGCGACTAGATCGGGTTACTCCGTTCAAGCTTCCGTGGCTTTTTTCTCATCTCGGGCCGATGCGGGTGAACGCCTTTATCGGACAGCTTCAGGGACATCACTTCGTATTTCAGACTCCCAACTACTCGACGTTTAGCGGAACGTGGGATGCTTTCCTGAATCCGCAGCCTTACATCCATGCAGAAAAGCTGAGTTTGAAGCTGACCCCGAACCTCGATATAGGCGTTACTCTCATGGCCGAATTTGGCGGAGTAGGCGTGCCGGTAACCTTTCGTAATTTCTTCCGAACCTTCAGCACTTCACAAAATCCTCGAAATAACAGTGGTAACCGCCAAACCGGGTTTCAGTTCACCTACAAGATTCCAAAGTTGCGCGACTGGCTGTCGCTATATACGGATTCCGTCGCGGAAGACGAGCCCAACCCGATTGCCTTTCCGAGAAGGTCGGCGATGGCTCCGGGAATTTACCTTTCGCACGTTCCCAAGCTGCCGAACCTTGACTTGCGGGTAGAGGGCGTCTACACCGACCTGCCTAACCTACTGCTTCCAGGCATCTACTACAGTGATATTCGCTATCGGGATGGTATGACAAACGATGGGTACATCCTGGGGAGTTGGGTTGGCCGTCAAGGACGTGGCGTTCAAGCGTGGTCGAATTACTGGTTTGCTCCGCGAAAAACAATTCGAGTCGGATACCGCTACGCCAGTGTAAGTCCCGGGTTCATTCCGCAGGGTGGAACCATCAAGGATTTTTATGTTCAGAGTAGCTGGCTCGTCGGATCGCAATTCTCATTCGACGGCCGGTTGCAGTATGAGAAGTGGGGTTTTCCGCTACTGAACACTGAACGGCAGGGCAATTTTGTGACGACTTTCGGAATGACTTATACACCGAAGTTCGGAAAGCAATGAATATCTCTTTTAGTGAATCCGGAGTTGATTGAGTGCGGCGTTCTGAACGCGGAATGAGTACCTCTTTCGAAGAAGTAGATCAGGGCCAGCCGATACCGGTCCCGAACCTTCCGCAGGAGACCGGTAGCTCGCCTGCACACCGGCAGGTCGCCAAGGCGCGTCTTCTTATCAACAATTGGCCAGTCATCTGGCGATTCTTGTGGATCGGAACCGTTTTGACTATCTTCCTGTCGCTAGTCTGGCCCAAAAAATACGAGGCTTCCACCCGGTTGATGCCACCCGATACTTCGAGTTCTTCGATGTCCGCGGCTGCATTGATGTCTCGCGTGGACGGAGGCGGAGAGAGTAGCAGCGGCGGTGGGGGAGGAGGAGGTAGCGGGATCCTGGGAATGTATGCAGCGAGCCTTCTCGGGATGAAGTCGTCAGGAGGACTTTTCATCGGCATCCTTCATAGCTCGACTGTGCAAGACCGCATCATCGACAAGTTTGATCTCCGCAAGGTCTATCACGTGCGTGAGTATGAAGACGCGCGAAAAAAGCTAGGGAACTACACCACCGTTCTTGAAGACAAGAAAAGCGGGATCATCAATATCAGTGTCATCGATCATTCGCCACAACGTGCCGCCGCGATCGCGCGCGCTTATGTCGACGAACTCGACCGACTGGTCGCGCAGCTGTCAACCTCATCAGCCAGAAGGGAACGTATCTTTCTCGAAGAACGCCTTAAGACCGTTAAACAAGATCTCGACACTGCAACCCAGCAGTTGGGCCAATTCTCCAGTAACAGCTCCACTTTGGACCCGAAGGAGCAGGGAAAAGCAATGGTCGAAGGCACGGCTGAACTGGAAGGCGATCTGATTGCGGCTCAAGCTCAGTTAAGTGGCCTGCAGCAGATTTACACCGACAACAACGTTCGCGTACGGAGCCTGCAGGCTCGCATTCAGGAACTCAAGTCGCAATCGCAGAAGCTTCAAGGAGCCCCGACATTGGCGGGCCAGGATTCGAACGCCTATCCTTCATTGCGTCAGCTTCCTCTTCTGGCGGTTACGTATTCCGATCTCTATCGGCGTGCTCAGATTGAAGACACGGTGTATCAGGTTCTGACCAAGCAGTACGAACTCGCGAAAGTGCAGGAAGCTAAGGAGATTCCCACAGTGCGCGTTCTCGACGAAGCGCAGGTGCCCGAGAGACGGATCAGCCCAAAGCGAGCGCAGTCCGTGATTATCGGCGCGTTGCTTTCGTTGATTGCGGGAATAGTGTTTGTGAGCCTCCGCGAACATTGGCAGCGAATCAGCATCGATGACCCTCGAAAAGTGCTTGCGCTGGAACTGATCGAAAGCGCGAAGACCCGCTTCCGCACGCTTCGTGCCCGGGCGCGTTCTTCACGATGGCCCCCATTTCGTCGAGACGATATCAGTTGAGTCATCTATCTTCACCCTATCCGGCGGCACATATAGGCTCGTTTGAGGAAACCAGCCTGTGGAACTGGCAGACGATCCTCTCCTTGTTGGTGCTCGCTGCCGCGTCGCTGCTCTCTGCTCACAACAACGTTGGCACGCTGTTTGTCTGGTCGACTATCTACATTGCCATGGTGTTTGCGGACTGGCGTCTCGCGACATTTGCGCTGGTCTCGGCGTCGTTTCTCTTTGAGGCAACCAGGCTGGAAGACGGATCGATCTCCGTCACCGAAATCGCTATCGTTGCAGTGGCTTTGAGAGTCCTCTGGGTCGAGGGACCGCTGAAACTGGTGAAGAAAGCGTTTCCTCCTGATCTTCAGGACGGTTTACTTCTTGGGATATTTGGTCTGATCCTGTTGTCTGTGTCCTGGGTGGCAATGGGACACGGGGACAACGCAGCCGCATTGAAGAGTGTCGCCCGGTACGCGGAATATGCGCTGGCATATGTCTGCTTCTCTCGACTTGTATCAAATCCCGAGGAACTGAAGGAGCTGGAATTCTTCCTCGTTATTGCCGCGGCTGTGGTTGCCGTCGTTGGCATTTACCAGCACTTCATCGGACCCCTTGCTAGTGGAGACTCCTTCCCGTGGGGTGCTGATGTAACCTTGAACGCCGATTTAAGCTCTTTCCGCGTTTACTCGGTGTTCTCAAACCCCATCTTCCTCTCAGCGTTTTGCGGATTCTTTGTTCCGTTCACTCTCGATCGCGTAATGAGTAACAAGTCCCCGCATCGGTTCACATATGTAGTCTGCTGTTTTCTGATCACCGTTGCGTTGCTGCTCACATCGTCGCGTACAGGTATGCTGGGTGCTGCGGTCGGCCTGTTCGTTCTGGCAGGTAGAAACATCAAGAGAATCGTGATCGTTGCAATCCTTGCAACAGTAGTGGTGGGCCTGTTCTCTACGGATTGGCTAGAAGATCGGCTATTGCAGACCGGGACAGCCGGCGACCTGACTGCTGCAATCCGCGTACTCAAGTACTATCGGACCGCGATTGTTATCGGCCAACATCCGGTGATGGGGATCGGCGCCGGGGAGTATCAGACCTACTTCCTGGCCGAGATTTCGCCGGATTTACCCAAAGAGGGTTACGGAGAACTCACCGCCGAGAACACATTTTTGCAGCTTGGTGCGGAGTTAGGAGTCCCGGGCCTGATCGTGTCTTTGGCGCTAGCCATTACAACTATGATCCGGAGTTATCGAACAGCAAGCCTCGGAGTGCCTGGAGGCCGCGGTCTCTTCGCCGGGATCTGTGCCTTCTGGGTCTCGAGCCTCTTCGTCTCCATGACAGCTGTGTCAGCCGTACTTTTCATGTTGCTATTATTCGTGCTGGTAAAGCGCAATTATGAGTTCTTTGTCCTGGCCCCTGAGACTGCCAGATGAGCGCTCTCACTCAGAGTAGACCCTCCTCCAAGATAGTGTGTGAGCCTGCTGAGAAGTGTGTCCTCTGCGGGAAAGAGGGCCGGTTACTGCATACAGGTTTAGAGGACTACTTGTTCGGACTTGAAGGCAGCTGGAACATTCGAGAATGTGTTGACGAGAAGTGCGGTCTGTTCTGGATCGATCCGATACCCGTGCCATCAGAACTGTGGAAGGCCTACCGCAACTACTACACACATCCTGGCCTGGCCTCGCAGGGCCCTTCGCGTAATCGATTTAGACGATCGGCCTACAGCCTTTACGATTTTACGGTCGCTCTCACCCCTATTGGCCAGCAACGTCGTGAACTGAAATACATGTTTCTGCATTCTGCGAAGCCCGGTCGATTGCTCGAAATTGGCTGCGGGGATGGTGCGCGACTAGCCTTGTTTCGAGATGCCGGCTGGAACGTCGAAGGAGTGGAGGTGGATGAAGAGGCTGCCAAAATTGCGTCTGAAAGGCACCAAGTCCCTGTGCGACATGGAGAGCTCCACAGTCTCCGATATGCGGACGGCCACTTCGACGCCGTAGTCATGAACCACGTACTCGAGCATGTACACGATCCCTCCGCACTGCTCACGGAGTGTTTTCGATTAGTTCGTCCGGGTGGCAGTGTCATCTCGGTAACGCCCAATTCGAGAAGCTTTGGTTATTCACAATTCAAGCAGTATTGGATTGGCCTTGATCCCCCACGGCACCTGCACGTGTTCAATCCCCATAACCTCCTGCGCCTTGTTCAGCATATCCCCGCAACGCGGCGAGAGGTCTGGACCAGCGCGGCAAATGCTGAGTTGATCTGTGGCTGGAGTTTGCGAACATGGCGTGACCAACACAAAGGCAAACGATTACTGACTCGCATTCCGCACATGATTGCAGTCGCGAGTTTGCAATTTGCAGCAACCCTCAGGCACTTCGTAGATGGCTCCTCCGGAGAAGAGTGCATCCTACGTTTAGTGAAGTGAGTACACGCCAGAGCAGCCTGATCTTCCCCTTGAGATACCAGCTAAGACATCTGTGAGCATCCCACTCAGCATCATCGTCGTGACATATAACGGATGGCATCATCTCGAGCCTTGCCTGCGTAGCTTGCTTCCGCAGTTGCGCGGGTTGGACGAGATCATAATCGTTGATAACGGATCGCGCGACGGGACGGAGGAAGGTGTAGCCCAAATTGATGAACGGCGGGTTAAGTACAAACGCCTTAGGGAGAATCTTGGATTTGCGGGTGCAAACAACATTGGAGCCGAGGGTGCAAGCCGAGAATGGCTTGTTTTACTAAACAACGACACCATGGTGCTGGATGGATTTTTGGATGGACTACGAAGCGCCGCAAGGAAGCAAAGCCTGTACCGGATCTTTGCGTGCAAGATGATTCGCGCTTCAGATCGCAAAATAGACAACGTAGGAATAGCAGTGGTGGCCCCGCTGTTGAGGCAGGTTCAGCTCAGCCCGGGTTCTGATCCGGCGCTTCACACTGGCGTGGTTGAGGTTTTCGGGGCCTCCGGCGGCGCAATGATGGTTCACCGTTCCGTAGTCGATGACATCGGACTGTTCGATTCGCGATTCTTTGCTTACTGCGAGGATGTCGATTTCGCGTTGCGGGCCCGGATAGCTGGATACCGTTGTGCGTTCGTCCCGAAGGCCGCAGTGCTGCATGTCCAATCGGGCACTGGTTCCAGCATGCCTGGCCGTCGCCTCTATTACATCCAACGAAATATGGAGCTGGCAATTGTTCGTAACTTGTCACGCCGTGATCTGTTTCGATATGCACTGCCCCACATGGCCTACACAGTCTTTCAAGTACTCCGTGAGGGGCTTAGAGGCTATGGCGTCAATGTTCTGAGAGCAAAGGTCGACGCTGTGCGACTCTGGCCAGCCATACGGGCGGATCGAGGGCCGGTGCGCATTTCCTCGAGCACTTTGCGTGCATATCTGCGAACCCGATTCTTAGAACCACAACTTATCGCAACCACGCGTGAACAAGCCGTGCAGGAGCACGCGAGTTGAAAGCGACGCCTGTACAGCAGGAACAGCCCAGAGAGAGCGAGGCCGAAGGAGTAAGAGAAACCGAACAGCTGGCTGCTGGTGATCGATCCACCGCGAAAACATTGGTCAAGAGCTCGGCCTCGGTTTTTGCAGCGCAAGTATTACTGCTGCTCTGTGGACTTACCAACAACTTTCTGGTAGCCAGGCTTCTTAATCGCGAGGGAAAGGGCGTCGTTTTCCTTCTGCAGGTGATTTCCTCGATCGGATTCATCGTTCTACAGGGTGGCCTTGGACCAGCGTCTGTCTTTTATCTCCGCCGACATTCCGACTTCACGCCAGAAGAGATCGCTTCGGCCAATCTAGTGCCCAGCCTCATGCTGGGAGTCATTCCGGTACTATGTTGCTTGGCGTTGTGGCCATGGCTGCCAAGGTTCCTCCCCGCCGGTATGACGCCGGGTCTGGTCCTCATTTCTGTGCTCGCGATTCCTGGCCTGATCATCGCTTTTCACGCGGGTTACTTCTGCCTTGGTCAGCAGCGGACGAGTGGGTATAACTTCTATCGTGTCTTGCAGCCCGGATTGTTTTCGCTGTTTTTGATTGGCCTGCTGTTCACTTCGTCGCGAACCGTCAAGGTAGTGACGCTCCTATGGTTGATCAGCAATCTGCTTCCGATCATTCCGGCTATCAACACATTGCGATCGGCTGGAGCAAGGCTATTGGGTTTCGGTCGCAGATTCCTGCGTTCGGCCTTCGCTTTTGGATTTCAATCTCAGCTGGGATCCGTCACTCAGTTCCTTCAGCACCGAGTCGACGTGTTGCTGGTAGGCTATTTCCTTTCCATTCGTGACGTAGGTTTGTATTCAGTGGCTGTAACAATTGCAGAGTTGCTCTGGTATGTTCCTTATGCTGTGGGGCCCGTACTGCTGCCGCACATCGCAGCCAGTTCAGAAGAGCATGCGCGTCGGGTGACCCCAGCTTTTTGTCGAGCTTGCCTTGCCTTGAATACGTTTCTCGGCCTCGTGCTGTTTTCTGCGAGCGCAATTCTAATCCCGATAATTCTGCCGACGTTTAGGGCCTCAATTCCTATTCTTTGGTTGCTGTTCCCTGGAACCATTTTCGCCACACTCTTTAAGATATTGAGCGCAGATTTTACGGGACGCGGATGCCCCTTAAATGCGTTCTACCCAGCTTTAGCAGCTCTGATGCTAGAGGCGCTGACTGGATTGTTCGTGGTGCCGCATTATGGAATCTTGGGAGCTGCCGTATTGGTTTCAGTCGCTTATATCTTTAATTCCGCGGCTTCAGTGTGGTTGTACTGCCGTACCAATAGAGTGCCTGCTGTTCGCCTTCTACTGCCCCACGCCGAAGACTTTCGGATGATGAGTTTTCTGTGGGTCTACACGGTGAATCGAATTAGCAAGAGGTCTGAGCACGATCGTATCGCCGCATAGGCGGCATTAGATTGTAAGAACTCCCCATGTGTGGAATCGCCGGAATCTATCGTTTTGATGGCAAGTCTGTTGCAGAAACCGAACTGCAACAGATGTGTCACGTCTTGAATCATCGCGGGCCGGACGACCACGGCTGGATGCAGCGTGGCTGTGTTGGGCTTGCCAACACGCGTCTGAGCATTCTCGATCTCTCGCAAGCAGGCCATCAGCCACTCTGGAACGAGGATCGTTCCGTTGCGGTCGTGCTGAACGGGGAAATTTACAACTTCCGCGAGCTGCATGCAGATCTAGTCAGGCGCGGCCATCATTTTGTATCACATTCAGATACCGAGGTCGTCGTTCACCTGTATGAAGAGTTCGGTTCCGAAAGCATTTCTAAACTAGATGGGATGTTCGCGCTGGCGATATGGGACGATCATAACTCCCGCCTGCTTCTCGCTCGTGATCGTACCGGCAAGAAACCGCTTTTCTATTGTGCTTCTGAAAAGCAGATTGTATTCGGCTCTGAAATCAAGGCCCTTTTCGCGGTCGAGGGAGTACCCAGAGAACTTTGCACTGAATACTTGCCCGAGTTCCTGGCTCTCGGCTACATTCCTACTCCCCGCACCCTGTATCGAAATATCTGTCAGCTCGACCCTGCCACTGTTCTATCCATTGAACAGAATGGCTCCCGAACGTTTTTTAAATACTGGGACGTGACGTTCTCCCCCAAGCGAATCTCTCTTTCACGCGCGAAGGAGGAACTTAGATATCTGATGAAGACTGCGGTGGCGCGCCGCCTCGTGGCCGACGTTCCGGTCGGCGCTTTCCTGAGCGGCGGGGTTGATTCGTCTGTCATCGTGGCGCTCATGGCAGAACTCTGCGAACAACCGGTTCACACATTCTGCGTCGGATTCGAAGCCGGAGCGCAGTGGGACGAGCGGCGATACGCTCGCCTGATCGCTGGCCGGTATGAAACAGAACATCGCGAACTTGTCGTAGGATCTCAATCCGTCAAACTGGTTGAGGACCTGGTGAAATGTCACGACCAGCCCTTTGTCGACTCCTCCGCAATTCCAACCTATCTCGTGTCTAAATTCGCACGGGAACATGTGACAGTTGCTCTGACTGGGGATGGCGGAGACGAACTATTCGCCGGCTATCAACGCTTTCGCGCAGCGCTCATCGAGGAGAGGATTCCCGACCGCTTGTTCAGCATCGGAGCCCAATGCGCTCCGCTTGTGAAATTGTTATCTGCCCGGCAAGGGAGAAAACTCGTGCGACTTCTTGCAGGAGGGGGGGTGCCGCAAAGCGTGCGCCTCTGGTCGCTTTTTCCGCTGTTCGCGGCTGGCCTGTGGGAACTCAACGGTGAGCCCGGGCCCACGGCTTCCGACGTTCTTCGCAGCAGGGAAGCGCTATACGAAAACGCGGCGGCTGAGACTCGATTGGGACGATTGCTGTACTGCAATTTTCGCGACTATCTTGTGAACGATTTACACGTGAAGGTTGACCGTTGCAGCATGGCACATTCCTTGGAAGCGCGTGCACCCTTTATGGACACTGCTGTAATCGAATTTGCGGCGCGTCTGCCAGACGATATGAAAATGAGGGGGTCAACCACCAAATACATTTTGCGAGAAACGTTCTCCAACGATCTGCCACCCGAGATTTATTCGCGAGGGAAAAAGGGATTCGGAGTACCACTTGTGACCTGGGTGTCAGATTTGAGGGTCTATCTGCGTGATGTATTTGATACGCCAAATGCGTTTGTATACAGCTATCTTGATCGCGATCTGATTAGTAAGTTGATTAATGAGTTCCTTGCTGGGGAAGAGCTCTGGACGGATGCGATATGGACACTGCTTACGTTGGAGATTTGGCTGCGCCTCGAATCGGAGTCAAGAACGAATCGGGAATACGATCTTGTCAGTGCTTAAGATTGCTCGCATCATTGCGCGCCTGAATGTTGGCGGCCCTGCCGTGCAGGCGGTTTTGATGACAAAGGAGTTCCAGTCTCGCGGATACGAATCGCAGCTGTTTGCCGGCGAAGTTCCTACGGATGAGCAAACCGCGGAGTATCTTGCCGATGAGCACGGTGTGGTCGTACGCCGCATTGGTGGTTTGTCTCGCAAGATCTCGTGGACCCGTGACTTGCGGTCGCTTGTCACCCTGGTGCGGTTGTTTCGAAGTTATCGTCCGGACGTAGTCCATACGCACACCGCTAAAGCCGGTGCACTGGGGCGAGTGGCAGCGCTGATCACAGGAGTTCCGATCCGGATCCACACTTTCCACGGCCATGTGTTCGATGGCTATTTTTCGCCGCCGGTTACACGGGCTTTCGTATGGATTGAACGAGTTTTGGCCAGGTTCACCGATCGCATTATCGCCATCAGCGAACTGCAGAAGCGTGATCTCATCTACAAATACAAAATCGCCTCCGCCGAAAAGGTCGTCTGCATTCCACTGGGCTTTGATATGGCCCGATATCTGTCATTGCCGGCGAGCTCGCAGGGGGGCTTTCGAGGTGAACTCGGGTTCGGAGGAGATCACTTTTTGGTCGGGTGGGTTGGACGGCTCACAGAGATTAAGAACCCGCTGGCCTTTATCGATATGGCGGAGATCGTGAGTCGACAATGCCCGAATACGCGATTCGTGATGCTTGGGGATGGTAACCTTCATTATGAAATTGCGACGGCAATACGGGCTCAAGGCCTCTCAGATCGCGTGCGCTTGTATGGGATATCCCGAGATCCATTACGCGTTTACGCGGACATAGATCTGCTCACGGTTACATCACGCAATGAGGGAACGCCGCTCGCGATGTTGGAAGCGATGGCGAGTGGACGCGCCATCGTTGCCACAGACGTGGGTGGGGTAAGAGATCTGATGTTCGGCGAGGGAGTGGTCTCCGATGCGGGGACTCGGTTCAACAACGGATTTGTGACGGCGCAAGATGTGAACAAACTAGCCGATGGAGTGAAGTTTTATGCGGACAATCCCTTAGCCGCGAAGGCTGCTGGATTGGCGGGGCGTGAGTGGGTGAGAGATCGGTTTTCGCATCATCGTCTTGCCGATGATCTTGAAACGCTGTACACGGAAGTAGCCATCCAGAAGGGCCGTTTCCCGATTGCTGCAAATAGCAATCAGGACGTCCAAAAGGCGATCCCTGCGAATGTGCGCCGCCTGGCGCCCAAGTCGAGCCGATTGTCATAAGCTTCCATCCTAAGAAGTAACCAAGGGTTCCGCCCTAATCCAGCCCAGAAATAGCAGGAGCAAACTTATCGCCCGTGAGGCTACTCGGCATCTGACGGGGCCATCTAAGAACTCGCCGGCCAGAGTGTAAGCCTATTGCATTTGTGGAGATGCGGTTGGGCATAGCGCATTCTGTAAAGCGAATCTAATACACGTTCCAGCATTGGAAACTAGGAGTTGGGATTACTTTTCAGTAGGTGAGCAGTAAAGAAATCTCAAGGGAGCCTTCGAGTGCACATATTAGTAACGGGTGGAGCGGGCTTTATCGGTTCACATTTGGCAGACGCGCTTATCGCACGCGGCGACAGCGTGACGGTTTTGGACGACCTTTCAACCGGTTCGATTGCTAACATCCGGCAACTCAAAGGATGCGAGAGATTTCAGTACGTAATCGACAGCGTGATGAATAAGCCGCTACTGGCTGAACTCGTTGATGAAGCTGATGTTGTCGCTCACCTGGCGGCAGCGGTTGGGGTTCGCCTGATTGTCGAATCTCCGGTTCGCACGCTCGACACCAATATTCGCGCTACGGAATTAGTCCTGCAGGCGGCTGCTAAGAAAAAGAAAAAAGTTCTCATCACGTCTACGTCGGAAGTGTATGGAAAATCTGAGAAATTCCCGTTTAATGAGGACGATGATCTTGTGATGGGTCCACCAGTTCGCGGCCGGTGGAGTTATGCATGCTCAAAGGCCATCGATGAGTTCTTGGCTTTAGCCTATCACCGTGAGAAGAATTTACCGGCGGTGGTAGTTCGGTTATTCAACACCGTCGGTCCCAGACAAACCGGAGCTTACGGCATGGTTCTTCCTCGGTTTGTCACACAGGCGCTGGCGGGGCAGCCGATAACAGTGTACGGCGACGGAACTCAAAGCCGGTGCTTCACATGGGTAGGCGACGTGATCAATGCTCTCATTAGTCTGCTCGAGTTACCGGGTGCGGAGGGAAACATCTTTAACGTTGGCAGCGACGAGGAGATCTCCATCAACGATCTGGCTCGGATAGTGAAGGAGGTGACCGGGTCGAGTTCTCCGATTCGCTATCTGTCCTATGACGAAGCTTATGGAGCCGACTTTGAGGACATGGTTCGTCGCGTGCCTGATCTAACCAAAATTCGAGAGGCAATCGGTTTCTCGCACTCCAAAGATCTTCGTCAGATCGTTGAGGCAGTCACAGAGAGTATTGCCATAGATCGGGTTAGATCTTCTAACTTCTCTGGTCTTCTCTCTACTGCGAGCTAGGGTTTTCGCAAATGAAATTGTCGCTCTAAACTGAGGCAGCTGTTTTGCAGACCGTTCTCCTCTGGTTTCTTGTCGCTTTCGTTTTCTCGATTGCTCTGGTCGCCATTTCTCTACGTGTTTGTCGTAAGTACCACTGGACTTCAAAACCGAGAGATGACCGATGGCACAAAGGCAGTCCATCCCTGTTTGGCGGTGTGCCCATATGGTTCGCCTTCGTTGCGCTGGCAGAGATTAATCCCATTACCCGTGGGAGGCAGACGTGGACGCTAGTTACCATTGCGTCACTGATAGCTTTCTTGGGCCTGGCTGATGACATCTGGCGCATTTCGCCACGAACCAAGCTTCTGGCACAGATCGGCGCAGCGTCTTTGGCTGTAATTGCTGGTGTCGTACAACCCTTCCAATCGCATCCGGTGATTGGCGTTCTTTTTGCGATCGTTTGGATCGTGGGAATTACAAACGCTTTTAATTTGCTGGACAATATGGACGGTTTGGCGGCAGGAATCGGTCTGATCTCGTCCGTATATCTCATTTATCTCTACATTGCGCAGGGAAATACTCAGTACGCTGTTCTCCTTTCAATTCTGAGTGGAGCGCAGGCTGGGTTCCTCGTCTTCAATTTCAATCCAGCTCGAATTTTCATGGGAGATACGGGTAGCCTTTTCATCGGGTTCCTCATCGGCACTTCTATCCTGGCACAGCCGAGACATATCTCCGGCGTGCCTGCGTTTATCCTACTTCCGGTTCTTGTCTGCGCCGTGCCGATCTTCGATACGTTTTTCGTGTCGGTGACGCGTAGACTCCGAGGTCAACCGGTTTCGCAGGGAGGCACGGACCACAGCTCACACCGACTGGTTCGCCTCGGACTGAATGAACGGAAGGCTGTTCTTTTACTCTATGCCATTTCGCTCAGTTCAGGGGCGATCGCAATTGTGCTTCAAAGCTTGAGGCTTCCTTACAACGTGGGACTGATCGGCTTCTGGCTGTTGTTCCTATTCGTCTTTGGCGTGCATCTCTTTCAGGACGAAGGTCCGACATCGCATACTTACCGCGGCGGAAACCGCCTGCTGAAACGATTAATCACGCGGGATACTCTCGCGCTGGTGCTTGATCCGGCCGCCCTCTTCCTCTCTTACTACCTGGCGTATTTCTTGCGCTTCAGTTCGGTCGTGCCCTACTCGGAGTGGATATCATTCTTCTATTCGTGTTCATTGCTTGTGGGAGCGAAATTCTTCTTCCTTTGGCAATTTCGAGTTTATCGACGCTCCTGGTGGCGTGCTTCAGCGGCTGACATAGTAGCTATGGGAGAAGCGCTGCTGATAGGCGAGGCCATCGCCGTTGCCTTTCTGATTGCCTTCGGCCGCTTTGCGACGTACTCGCGTTCAGTGCTCGTCATTGATGTCCTTTTGTCCTTCGCTCTGCTTCTCGTATTGCGCTATTCGCTTTCCCTATTCAGTACGTTGGTTCGACTCTGCTGTGGGATTCGTGAGGATGCGGAAAGGCGTGTCTTCTTAATAGGCACTGGTGAAAGAGCAGCAACCGTCCTGCGTTTCATGAACTCAAGCCAGGTAACTTGTGTAGGATTGATCGACGCCAACGGGGGCCGGGACGTGGGACGGTGGGTGTGGGGCAAGAGGGTCCTGGGACGTATCGACGATCTCGCGCGATTGTCGACAGAATTTAGTGTTCGTGAAGTCGTCCTCGCGGACGAAGAACTGATTCCTATTCCTGCGACACAACTCCGGGAATTCTGCCTATCGAAGAATCTTCAATTCACTCGCTTCGGATTGTATTCCGATGGCGAAATCCCTCTCCGCGACAGCGCATGAATTTGGGCTCGGCCATCAATTCACGGTCAGTGTGAAGTTAGTGCTCTGGATAACATTGTTCGAAGTGCCTGACACAACAATCGTGAATACTCCTGATGGCGTCCCCGGCAATGGCTGAACTGGTGTTACGCTGGAGGTTCCTCCTGAACCCCCACACGCCAGCGTCAAGATCGTCAAGATTAGAATTAAGATCAATCCGCTGAAGATACCCTTCGTTGGCGTGGCCCGGCCTTTTCCCGCCAACGTCAGCTGAAACAAACCTACCGGCAGGAACCCCACAGCAAGAGCAAAATACTTCAGTCCACGATGCCCATGGTGTATCTCCGCGCTGCTGGCTGCCGTTGTGGAGATCTGCATTGTGGTTTGTGTGGGAGTTCCGTTCACGTTGACGGTCGCGGGGTCAAAGGTACAAGTCGAGAGAGACGGCAGGGAAGCGCAGCTCAGATTAACAGAACCCGTAAAACCAGATTGTGGAGTGATGGTTATGTTTATCGTCGATGTGCTTTGCCCGGCAGCCAGGCTAGTCGATGCGGGCGTGATTGCGATCTGAAATGTCGGCGTACCTTGCACAGCCAGGTTAAAGTTCTGACTCGCGCTGAGCGCGGAATAGCTGCTATCCACAGCCGAAAACTTAATCGGATAGCTGCCCAGCGCTTGTCCTTGGGGAACTGTAATCTGCCCTTGGACGGTTGTCGTCCCGTTCGCGGTGAGCGTTGCACTGGATGGGGAGAGAGTGCATGTCCCACTCTGAGAGAGCGATGTTGCGTCACAAGACGCTTCCACTGTACCGGTGTATCCGTTCTCGGAAGCTAACTGGACGCTGAAGTTGACGCTTCCGCCTGCACTCGCGGCGGGCGGCGATGTGATCGTGCCAAGTCCAAAGGCGACGATGGGCAGAGTCAGCGAGAGGGAGTGTGTGTTTCCACCTGTTGCTTTTCCCGTGATCGACAAATTCAGGTTCGATGGGCTGGCGCTGGACGTATCGATTTGAAGCGTCGCTTGTACAGGGAAGGTGTTCACCGTTGCTGGCGTAACCGAGCAGGGCGCTGGACTGGTACACGACAGAGCGACAGGGCTACTAAATCCATTCAGCGAATTGACGGTGAGAGTTGTCTTTGCCGTTTGTCCCAGTTTTACTGCTGTGAGCGATTGGTTCGCAACCTGCAATGAGAAGTCGGGAGTCGCTGATTGCACCTGCAGACCCAGATTTGCAGTTTTGTGCTGCAGTCCGTCAGCGGATATTGCAACGAGCGTGATCGTGTAGTTTCTGAGCCCAACCGCTGACGAGATTTCGATCGTGACCGGAATCGTTTGTGCTGAGCCCGGAGAAAGACTGGTACTGCTGCCTGTACACGAGATTCCGATCGCCGCCGCAGGGCAGGCTATCGTGATCCTTTCGTTAAATGAGCCCAGTGAACTGGCCAAGAGATTGACGGTCGTGTTGCCGCCAGGCGACAGCGCCACAGAAGTCGGATCTGGTGCTGCGATCGAGAAATCCATTACGTGAAACACAATCGCTTGTGCGTGGATAAGTCCGGATGCGTCATGTGCTTGTAGTTGGAACGAGAAATCGGCAACGCTCGGATTGCTGACTGGTACGCCGAAACTCGTTCCACCCGACGTCGGCACGAAACTAGTGGCGTTCCCGCACTGCTGCGGCAAGGCGCCCTCGGACGCGTAGCAGCTAAGAGAAACTGTCTTCGAATACCCATTTATGGAGGCCAGAACGCCCAGAAACATACTGGTGACATTCGGATATGCCGCGAGGCTCGCGGTCGTTATCTGAACGGTGAAGTCCGGAAAAGAACTCTCTGGCAGCGGCATTTCCCACACGCCCCGTCCGTAAGTGGCAGCTCGCAGTCTAGGCGGCTGGTTGGCTGGATCAAACAAGACCAACTGCGTCACGGGAGCAGTTGGAAGCGCTCCTGTTCCGCTCGGCGGTCCGACCTCGCTCCATGAAGTAGATTCACCATTCGGTTGCGCTGCGTATACTCCCGCGTCGGTCCCGATGTAGACGAGTCCACTGCTTGAATCAACCACAACGGCATTAGCAGGTACATCAGGCAAATTCCCGCTGACATCAATCCAACTGGCACCCGCCGACGTTGTCTTCCAGATATGCCCGATGCCAAACCCCAGCACGACTGCATACGCCGTTTCCCCGGTTGCGTCATTCGGATCTAGTGCGATGGCCGACGCGGGATATGGACATGAGGTGCCGCTCACGCACGCGGGATCCTGAAAACCGCCTGCAACTGGCGACACGTCATGCCAAGAACTTGGCCCGGAGGCAGCATCGCTGGTAACCCAAATCCTTCCATCGTCTGTTCCCGCATAAATCACCTGCGAGCCTGCGCTGGAGGAAGGACCTCCGGCAGCCAGTGACCGAACAAAGCCGGTCGAATCTGCGGAGCAGGCGGTGTTACCGGCACTCCCGTCCAGCTTTCCACTGAGCACATTCGACGAACTCCAGCCTCCGCTGCTGGATCCCCGCCAGACCCGACATGTCCCGGCGATGATCTGCCCAGTACTTTGCGGATCAAGAAGAAAAGGGAAGTGGAGTCCGACAGCATCCCCTTGTACCTGCGCTTGGTCTATTACGAACTGCCAGTCCGCAGGCGTGCAACTAACTCCTTTTCCGCAACTTAGAATGTTGAAAACGCCGGACGTTGAGGCGAACCAGCCGCTCGCATTCATTGCTGTGGCGCCGTACGCTCCATTGTCGACAGTGAGCCACGTCGTACCGTTTCCTCCGTTAGCTGTCGATGAGGTCGCGGAAACGCCACTCCCCGCCGTAGATCCTAGCAATGTACTCGGATCGTTTGCGTCGCCTGAAAACGAAGTGAGCTGTGCCATCGACCCAAGAGTGCCGTTCAAATTGTCTACGGGATAGGGCGTTGTCCCGCACTGTCCAGTTATTGTCGTTCCGAACTTACTCGTGGAGCGATACACACCGCCGTCATTCGCGAAATATATGGTTGCGGCATTTGCCTGCGAGAAGGCTATGCCGTGCTGTTCAGGATGCATGTGAGAATATGAGCCTACCGGGCTGCATCCGTATGCGTGCGTAAGATTCACGAAACCTTTGTTCGTTGCTGAGCAAGTCGGATTCGAAACAGGATCGAGGCGGCACCGATAAACATTGGTCGATCCCGCGTAGACATCGGTCGCCGTGCTTCCATTCGGCACAGCTGTGAGCGTCAGCGCATACGTTCCATCTTCAGTCCCGCATCCTACCGCGTCGCCACAGTTCTCAATCCCCGCTGTATTGATTGTGATCCAGGTATTGCCGCCATCGCGAGTAAGGTAGACGCCCTCGTCAGTAGGCATGTCTAAGCCATCCACAAACCAGACGTACATTTCATCGCGCCCAGGAACCTGCGCTATTTCCGCGCGATACAGCGGACATTTGTCAGGCAACACAGTTGGTTGCGTGGGACAGTTCGCCTGAGAAAGGGAAAAGGTTGCAGACGGTGGTTGATTCGCGACTCTGGTCCACTTGACGCCGTCGCTGGAACTGTAGAAGCCATGGAAACGCAGTGCCGCATAGAACTTGTGCTCAACGGAGTGATAGATGACGGAGGTTGCGGAAGCATTACTAGGACCGCTCGAAGCTGAATCGATCATAGAGGCCAGGTGCCAGCTCACTCCTGCATCGCTTGAGTAGTAAAGGCCGCGCTTCGAAGCATAGTTCGGAGACTCCGCTCCGACTGCCAGGCCTTCGCTGGATGACGCAGTTGCCGCTACAACCAGACTTGGATTATCCGTGCTGAAAGCGATCTTGGCGAACGCTAATCCGTGAAGTGGCGAAGCTCCGGCGTCGCCGGAATTGATCAGCGTCCAATGTGCTCCTGTGTCTGTGCTGCGCAAGATTCCGAGGCCATAGTAGGAATCGACAGAACTGTCGGGCTCTCCGGTTCCGATCAGAATTACCCCGGTGTGACCGGGTTGAATCGCAATAGCTCCCACCGAGAGTGTTGGTTGACTATCAATCAACGGCTGCCACGTCACTTGCGATACGTCGCTCGCCATCGCGTTTGTTGAGCGCCATAATCCGCCTGTAGCACCCCCAACGTATATCGTGTCTCCGGTGAGATCGTCTTGATCGACAACGATCGCTGTCGCACGTCCCGATACGAAGCCATAGTCCTGGTCAGCACCGCTCGCGGCAGAGATGGTGGGGGCCGGTCCGAGCGGGGTCCACTGCGTTCCAATGTATGTGTCTGCAGGCGATCCCGGCGCAACCGGCGACTGCTGTTTCATCGAGCGTTGCCGTACGGCATTTAGCACAGAGCTGCCTGTCGCGACCGAGGATGTAGCAGACAGGGTGGCACGGCCCTTTAAAAACCAGGCAGCCTCCTGTTTTCGCAACTGTCGCAACCGCGTCGGAGTAGAGTCACCGGGACTCGCTTGAGCAACAAGCATCGCGCAATTCAGAGCAAAGAAGAGGGCGCCGCAAGCTGCACGGCGAGAAACGCATTTGAAGGAGATCATTCCTGGTCCGACGTCGCCTAATCAATAGCAAGGCGTGCAGACCAGTATGTTTGCCGGAGGCGAGCGATGTCAGTGGAGTAGAGGTGCTTACAAATATTTCAAGAAATCAAATTGGGACACCTTGCAAATCAGTGACCGAACGAAGTCTACAATTCGCGACGTCCTTCCATCGCCTTGAGGATCGTGACTTCGTCTGCATATTCGATGTCGCTTCCCGCCGGAATTCCCGTTGCGATGCGCGTGACACGCACGCCTGGGCGCCTCACCAACCCAGAAACGTAGACGGCCGTAGCCTCGCCTTCCACAGTCGGATTGGTGGCGAGAATCACCTCGTCAACTTCATCCGCTTCAATTCGCTTCACCAGGTTCGAGGTGCGCAGTTGTTCTGGACCAACGCCTTGCAGCGGCGAGATCGATCCGTGCAGCACGTGATACACGCCGCTGAAGTTCTTCGACTTTTCGATCGCTCCGATGTTCGTCGGTTCTTCCACCACGCAAACGAGGCGCTGATTGCGGGTCGCGCTCGTGCAGTAGACGCAAGGATCGACGTCGGTGATGTTATTGCAGATCGAGCACAGATGAAGATTAGCCTTCACGTCGCGAATCGCGGCAGCCAGTTCTTCCGCGTCTTCGTCACTTGCGCGCAGTACGTGAAAAGCAAGGCGCTGTGCACTCTTGCTGCCGATTCCAGGAAGCTTCTTGAATTCTTCAATCAGTCGGGCCATGGGCTCGGCGAAGCGGCTCATTAGAATCCCATCCCGGGAATCTGAAAACCACCCAGCATCCCACCCATGGTCGACTTCAATTCCTCATCCACCTTCTGACTGGCAGCATTCACTGCGGCGGTCACCAGATCCTGCAGCATTTCCAGATCGCCAGACTTCGCAATTTCCGGTTCGATCGTTGTTGAAAGCAACTGTTTTGTGCCGTTCATGCGAACCGTGACGCTGCCGCCGCCCGCGGATCCTTCCACAACGGTAGCTTGCATCTTCTGTTGCATCTCTTCGTACTTCTGACGCGCCTGCGACACTAATTCCTGAAGCTGCCGCGGATTAAACCCACCCATTTTGATTCCCCCACACCACTACTACTTCTTGTCGCGATAATCGATTACGGTCCGAATCTCGGCCCCAAACTTTTCCTGCATTCGCTTTACGATCGGGTCCTCCGACGCGCGCGCCCGTGCACCCAGACCGTCGCCCATCCTTGAGATCGGTGCCTTGACGGTATTGCCGTTTCCGTTTCCAACTCCATTGCTTTGCAGAGTGATCTTAATTGGCCTGGCTGCTACTGTGGCGGCCGCTGAATTGATGATCTTTCGCACGTCAAGGCTGAACACCATCCCTAGCAGCTTCTCGCCTATTGGAACCGCAATCACCAGCTCGGCGCCTTGCAACTTCCAGTCGCCCTCTTCCAGCCGCTCTGCCGGAGTTCGATGACTCGCCTCCTCCAGCGCAGTGAGGATACCGGCCTGCAGCTTGGGGAGGGAGAGCTCTATGCTCGGGATTGGTTCTGCCGCCGCTGCCGGAGCTGCTGCTGCAACTGTTCCCATCGCTAAAGCAGAACTGCCCGACACCGTCTCTGTCGCAATCGAGCCGCTAGGCTCGTTTCGTTTTCGTGAAAGATCAGCTTCAAAGGGGGAAGGTCGCGCGGGACGGCTTGCCGCGGGATCGACGGGCCGCGACGAAGTATTGCCAGGAAGGGAAGAGCGTTGTGCCGAACCTCCTGCCAGATTTCGCGGAGCGTTGGTAGCGCCAGTCGCAGGTACATCGCTCAACAGTTGCTCTAGTGGCAACAGTCGCTGCGCGTGCACCATCCGCAGCAATCCGAGTTCGAGGTGGAAACGCTGTTCCTGCTTGTAGCCCAATTCATTGTGCGTGCGCAGCATGATCTGCAGAAAACGCGTCAGATCCTCTTCCGTAAACTTTTCCGCCACGCGTCCCACGCGCTCGGCTTCGTCGCGCGAAATCTGTAGAAGTGAAGTATCCGCCCCCGCGACCTTTGCCACGATCGCATTCCGCAGGAATCGCACCAGTTGCTTCGCGAAATACGTGGGATTCTGACCCTCGATCATCAAGCGATCTACGAGTTTCAACACGTTTTCGCTGGAGTTCTGCTCGACGGCGCCCATCAGATCTTCAAGCACTTCCGACGGCACCGATCCAATCAACTGCCGGACGACATCGGCCGTCAGTCGAGTTCCGCAACACGCAATCGCCTGATCCATGATCGAGAGGGCGTCGCGCATCGATCCGTCTCCGGCCTCAGCTAGAAGCGAAAGTGCACTGTGATCGGCCTCGATTCCCTCGGCCGTGGCGATTGATCGCAGTTGGCCAACAATCTCTTCGAACCTCACCGCGTGAAAGCTGAAGTGCTGGCAGCGCGACCGTATGGTTTGAGGGATATCTTCAGGCTGGGTAGTCGCCATCATGAAGATGACGTGCCCGGGAGGCTCCTCCAGCGTCTTCAGTAGGGCATTGAAGGCCGCGTCCGTGATCTGATGCGCTTCGTCGAGAATCCAGATCTTGTAACGATCGCGTGCCGGACGATAGCGCGCGGCATCGCGCAGTTCGCGAATTTCGTCAATGCCACGATTCGTGGCCGCGTCGATCTCGATTACATCAACAGCGTTACCTGCCCGTACCTCGGTACACGACTCGCACACCCCGCATGGTTCCGGCACCGGACGATCTTTCGAGCGGCAGTTCAACGCCATCGCCAGGATTCGAGCGATGGTCGTTTTACCGATGCCGCGATGTCCGCTGAATATATATCCGTGAGCAATGCGTTGTTGCTCGATAGCGTTCTTCAGAGTACGGGTGACATGGTCCTGCCCAATTACATCGGAGAACTTCTGCGGACGGTATTTTCTGGCAAGGACCTGATAGCTCATTGGAGAACTCGATTATAAATGGTGGCACGCGAACCGGTTGTACGCTCTCAATTAAGGCTCGCCTAATGAAGGTTCTCTAATAGAACCAGCCGCATCTCGTAGAAAAGACCGCGCCAGCCTTGTCACCCTATTCTTCTGAACGAGTTACCAATTCCGCTTCGGCAATTTTCACGGATTCATTCGGCAAGATGATTGCATTTTACTTCGGTGAGCAATCTTGTTGGGAGGAAGTGCGAATTGCGTGCGCGGTCTTTATCCACGTCCATTCTGATGCTAGCCGGCTTCCATCTTCTGTTGCTGGCTGGATGTCGAGAGCTGCAGCGCACTTCATCAGCAGACAAATCGAAACCGAGCGTAGTTCACCTGGAGACGTTTGTACTCAACGCTGGCGATCCAGAAGCGCATTCCTTTCTGAAAATTGGAATCGATCTTGTGGTCCAAGCAAATCAGGACTCGAGCGCTGATTCGTCCGGCGGAGTGCTGGTTCCCGTTGCGCGCGACGCGATCATCGGCGTCCTTACCTCGGCTAAGTCCGATGATCTGCTTTTGCCTGCCGGAAAAGCGAAGCTGAAGGCCGACCTCCTGAAGACGTTACAAGACCGGCTGCCTGCCGCTGGCATTCATGATGTCTATTTCACGGAGTTCCTGATCCAGAAGTGATCGATGGCAGAAAGCGAGCCAGCACGGTTGCAAAGCGTTAGTCCGCAGCGCGAAGAGGACGAATGGGGCGAACTGATCCATCTGCCCTGCACGCTGACTTTGGATCTTCCGATTCCAGAGATTCGCGTTCGCGAGTTGATCGAGCTTGACGCGGATTCCATTCTCGACACCAAGTGGGTGCAGAGCAAAGACGTACCGGTCCGTGTTAACGGCCGCTTTATCGGATGGGCAGAGTTCGAGGTGGTCGGCGATCGCCTTGCCGTCCGGATTACCGAATTAGCCGGAGTGGAACAACATGAACTTGTCTGAAACTCGGTTGCCGTCGCAAGGATGGTTTGGACGCATTATGGGAGCTTTGTTTCGCGTTGCTCGTCCGCGAAATCGACAGCTTCGGCTGGTCGAGGCTCTTTCTCTCGGCGAGCGCAGGTTTGTGGCGCTGGTTGAATGCGATCAGCGGCGCTTTCTTATCGGCAGTACACCGCAATCCATCCGATTGCTCACTGAAATTGGCGCCCCTACGTCCGCTAGTCGACTTATCGGCAAATCCCGGTTCGAACGTGAGCGCACGCAATGACGGTGAGCATTCGATGGCTGCGCCGCAGGCTGCTTCCCGGAATGATCCTCATTGCCAGCACTCCTGCGTTTGCGGCAGCTCGACACGAAGACTCTCTCGCATGGGCGGGTTTAGGTGCTAAGGGCTCGCTGCCGTGGGGCATCGTTGTTCTGCTTACGCTGCTGACGCTGATTCCGGCACTGCTTCTCTGCATGACGCCTTTTGTACGTCTGCTGGTCATCTTCCACTTCCTGCGGCAGGCACTTGGAACACAGACAACTCCTACGAATCAAACCTTGATCGGTCTGGCACTCATCTTGACCTGGTTTCTGATGCAACCGGTTGGGGCTGCCATTTATCAGCAGGCAATTGTTCCTTATCAGGATGGGAAGATTGGATCCTTCGAGGCTATCGATCGAGGCTCAGATCCCGTTCGGCATTTCATGCTGCGCTATGCGCGCGAAAAGGACCTGGCGCTCTTCATTGAGTTAGCGCATGAGCCGGCACCACCGAATCCGGAGGCGCTACCAATGCGAATCGTAGCGCCGGCGTACATCATTTCTGAACTCAAGGCAGGCTTCCAGATTGGTGCCGCACTGTTTCTTCCATTCCTGGTGATCGATATGGTTGTGGCAGCAATCACCACGTCCGTCGGATACTCGCGCCAGCAGCCCATCCTCGTCGAAACCGATCCTACTTATACGGGCAACATCCAGGTGGGGTCCGGTGTCGAGCTGACCGGATTTCAAAGCATTCGGGACGATGTTCTGGAGCTGCGCATTCAAGAAGAACAGCAGCAGCAAGGACAGTTGGGCACCACTCTGGATGCCATGAACCAGGTCCAGACTCTGTTTCCTTCCGACGGAACAGGCATTGACCAGGAAATGTCGCAGTTCTTCCGCAGCCTTTCGTCTCTGTCCGTCGATCCTGCAAACGTTTCGCTCCGCCAGAGTGTTCTGACTGCCGGACAGAACCTGGCGAACGTGTTTCAGGTCACTAGCGGCAAATTGCAGCAGCAGCAATCGGATCTCGATACTCAAGTCACTCAGGCGGTATCGCAGGTCAATCAGTTAAGCTCTCAAATCGCGGATCTTAACGGCAAGATCTCCTCGGTCCCCAGCGACTCTACCGAGGCGGGTACCTTTACCGACCAGCGAAACGAACTTGTCCAACAACTGGCGAACATCATCGACGTAACTTCCATCCGCAGTGACAACAGCATCAGCCTGACTACCGCGAATGGAGTTTCTCTGGTCGTCGGCAACCAGAACTACCGCCTCAGCACGCAACCGGATTCAAGCGGACGCGTTCAGGTCATGTCTGGAAGTCAGAACATGACTCCTGATATTCAGTCTGGGCAGCTTGGAGGCCTCCTGCAGGTCCGTGACACAACCATCCCGGGCATCCTTTCCGACCTCGATACGTTGGCATACGGTCTCGCTACGCAGTTCAATGCAGTCCATTCCGCCGGATACGACCTCAACGGAAATCAGGGCGCCGACTTCTTTGTCCAGCCGGCATCCCAAATGGGCGCAGCCGCTTCGCTGGCGGTGAACATCACTAATGCATCCCAGATTGCCGCGAGTTCCGATGCCGCAAACGGAGGAAACGGCAACCTGCTGTCATTAGTCGATCTTCAGAACCAGCCTATCGTCGGTGGTGATACACCTGTGTCTTTCTATAGCAACTTGGTGTTCCGCGTGGGATCGGACATTTCCAACGCGCAATCTGAGCAACAGGCCTCTGATCTTATTAGCCAGCAACTTCAAGACCAGCGCGGTGCCGTCTCGGGCGTCTCACTCAACGAAGAAGCCAGTAATCTTCTTCGTTATCAGCGCGCTTTCGAGGCGGCTGCTCGCGTGATCGATGTGATCAGCTCACTTACAGAAACCGCTGTAAACCTCGGCAAGAGCTAAACATGAGAGTCAACCCGAACAACACGCCCGATTTAATAGCGTCACTTTCACAGCTGCAGCAGGATGAAAACGTCACCTTGGCTCAAATGGCATCGGGACGTCGCGTCGCGAAACCCTCCGACGATCCAGCTGCCGCCGGATCCTTGGTTCAAGTCCTTTCCCAGAGTAATCAGATTGATACCTATACTCAGAACGCCACCACATTACAGTCGAACTTACAGCTTGCCGACTCTACTCTCAGTTCGGTCGTAACGGCGCTTGAACGTGCCTCCACGCTCGGCATCAACGCTGCCAACGCTACGCTTTCCGATTCCGACCGTGCTGCTATCGCCGAGGAGATCCAGGGAATTCAGCAACAAGTTCTCTCCCTCGCCAACACATCCTCGCAAGGAACCTTTCTTTTCGCTGGTACCGCCTCCACTACCAAGCCGTTCGTAGCCAACAATACCGCCTCCAGTGGCGTGACCTATGCCGGCAACAACGAAACCAACTCTGTGGAGATCAGCGCTGGATATCAGGTTCAGACAAGCGTGTCGGGAAGTGATCTTTTTCTCAACTCTTCCGGAAACGTGTTCCAGAGTCTTCAGGACCTGATTGTCGCCGTGCAGAACAATAACGGAATCGATACGGCGACGGACGCCGTTGGTCAGGCTCGTTCCGAACTCTCCGCTCAGCAAGTGTTCTATGGCAATGTCATGAATCAGCTGACTGCCAATACGACCGTGCTGCAGAACGAAAGCACCCAGCTCAGCAATCGCGAAAACACCCTTTCTGCCGCTGATCTCGCCCAGGCCGCTACTCAATTAGTGAGTCTCCAGACGAGCGTTAATGCGGTGATGAGTGCCGCCTCCAAGACCATGGGCACCAGTCTCTTCGATTACCTCTCAAACCTCTGAGCACAATTTCCCGTGTTCAGCGCCGATGTGCTGGTGATTTTTCGCCCGCGTACGCTACCATCAAAGATTCCCGGTCGTCGCTACTTGGTAACAGGGAACCCTGGGGACAGAGATGATCCGTTTTCTTGCATCAAGCGTCGTCGGTTTACATCCAACTTGCGTGAGCGCAAATCTGGACTCAGCTTGGTCCGCGCAAGTTCACCTCCGCGCATCTGCGACTGCGGAGGAATGCTAGTGCGCACGGACTGTATCCCATTTTCTGAGATTCCCCATTCTTCTCGCCTTTTTCTCGATTTTCTGGCGAAATCCCCTGATCTGAAGAAGTTTTACCCGCGCACGCCATATTTTCGCGAGTGGATTGCTGACGAAGCTGCGGCCATCTCGTACGAAGCTGCGCGCCGGCAAGCCGTAGCAGCCGTTCTTGAACGCCAGAACCGGGGTTTTGGTTCCTCCGAGAAGACGCTGGCGAATCTTGATCGACTCCGGGCCGGTGCTTACACCGTCGTAACCGGCCAGCAGGTTGGACTCTTCGGTGGTCCCCTGTTCGCCATTCTCAAAGCCATCTCTGCGGTCAAAATTGCTGCCCAGGCGACTGAAATGGGCATTGATTGTGTCCCTGTCTTTTGGCTTGCCTCCGAAGATCACGATCTGGCGGAAGTAAATCACACAGCTGTCATTGGCTCCGATGGTGCTCTTCACCAACTGCGGACGGGAGCCAGTGGCCCCGAGGATGCACCCGTTGCCAGCCTCGTCTTCACCGACGAGATCAATTCGGTGATCGACGAGGTCGCCAATTTGGTCGGTCCATCTCCGGTTACCGACATCCTGAAAGAAAGTTACCGTCCAGGCGAGAACTTTGGATCCGCCTTCGGCAAACTCTTCGCCCGCATATTTGCCGACTGGGGCGTAATCCTTCTCGATCCTAAGGACGACGAGCTCCATAGAATTGCGACCCCCGTATTCACCGCCGCGGTCGATCTTGCAGACAAAATAAATCACGAACTGCTGGAGCGCGGAAAAGCTCTGGAGAGCGCCGGCTACGAGGAGCAGGTCAAGGTCACACCAAGCTCGTCATTACTATTTGCGTTTGAAGACGGCCGCCGGCTTCCCATTCGGCATTCGGGCGGAGATCTTTTCTTTTGGTCAATCCGAACTCTCAGCCGACGAGATGAAATCCCGGGTTGCCGAGCATCCGGAGCGTTTCAGCGCCAACGTGCTGCTTCGTCCGGTGATGGAAGACTTCCTTCTCCCCAATCTTGCCTATATCGGCGGTGCTGCCGAAGTAGCGTACTTCGCACAGGTGGGCGTGGTGTATCAAGAAATCCTCGGCCGCGTCACTCCGGTACTTCCTCGCTACAGTGCGACCATCGTCGAGCCACGCCAGGCAAATCTTCTTCGCAAATACCACCTGTCCTTCACGGATCTTCTGCATGGAGGCGATCATCTTGCGGAAGTGCTTGCCGCGCGCACTCTGGACCAGGACCTGGTCCGGAAATTTGAAGAAGCTACCGCTCAGATTGATGCGTCCATCAAGTCTCTCACTCAGAGTCTCCAGCAGCTTGATCCGACACTTGTAGACGCCGCCGAAAAAGCGCAAGCAAAAATGCAGTACCAGATCGAGCAGCTTCAGGGCCGCGCCGCCCGCGCACAGGCGCGTCGCACGGAAGAGATCAACCGTCACGCAGAGCTACTATCCGCCGGCTTGTATCCAGAAAAGACACTCCAGGAGAGGGAAGTGGCGGGCATCTATTTTGTTGCGCGGCATGGTCTCGATTTCCTGCACGTCCTGTACAACGCTGTACAGACCGACTGCACCGGACATCATGTGCTCTACTTAGAGCCATAGTCGATTTCGCGAATGTCCGAAGACTCGCCATCCTCGAGCCCAAGCCGCTGGCGCACAACATTTCGCGCGTTGCGTCACCGTAATTTCCAACTCTTCTTCAGCGGTCAGCTGATCTCGCTCGTCGGCACCTGGATGCAGAACATCGCTCAGGCCTGGCTGGTTTATAGCATGACGCACTCGCCGATCCTGCTGGGCGCCATCGGATTTGCGAGCCAGATTCCCGCATTCCTCGCCGCTCCCTTCGGAGGCGCGGTTGCCGATCGGTGGAGTCGTCATAAGCTGGTCATTGCCACGCAAGTCTCGTCGATGATCCTGGCCTTCATCCTCGCGGGACTAACTCTTACGCATGTCATCCAGGTCTGGCATGTCTTCGTCCTGGCAATTCTGCTCGGCATCGTGAATGCGTTCGATATTCCCGGACGTCAGGCCTTCATGGTCGAAATGGTCGGCAAAGAAGATCTAATGAATGCCATTGCCCTGAACTCGTCAATGTTCAACGGCGCGCGCATTGTCGGTCCTGCCGTCGCGGGCATCCTCGTCGCCAAGATTGGCGAAGGCTGGTGCTTCTTTGCGAACGCCGTAAGTTACATCGCAGTGATCGCAGGCCTCTTGCTGATGAAGGTTGCCTCGCCTCCCCGCATCGCGATTGGCTCCGCATTCGACAACATTATCGAAGGCTTCGAATTTGTGCGTCGGGCCGTTCCCATTCGCGATCTGATGCTGCTGCTGGGACTGGTCAGTCTGGTCGCGATGCCTTACGCGGTTCTCATGCCAATCTTCGCCGATCAGATTCTTCATCGCGGCGCCAACGGTCTCGGCATTCTCATGGGCGCGACCGGCGTTGGCGCTTTGCTTGGTGCTCTCAGCCTGGCGATGCGTTCCGGTCTTCGAGGCGTGGGCCGCCAAATCGGTATCTCTGCCCTGGGTTTTGGCGTGTTCCTGATCGCGTTTTCCTGGGCGCGGACTTTCTGGCTATCGGCCTGGCTTCTAGTGCCGGTTGGATTCTTCATGATGTCGCAAATGACATCATCGAATACCCTGATTCAGGCCATGGTTCCGGATCACCTGCGCGGCCGCGTGATGGCCGTCTACACCATGATGTTTATGGGAATGGCCCCGTTCGGCTCGCTGTTCGCGGGCGCGCTGGCAAAACCATTAGGTGCGCCACTGACCATTACCATCGGAGCAGTAGCTTGCCTGGGAGGTGGCGTGTGGTTCCTAACTCGGCTCTCGGAGTTCCGCGTGGTCGCTCGCCAGATGGTGTTGTCACAAGGTCTCGCCGGCGGCGATCCAGTCCAGGAGATTGTGATGACGGAGATGCTCAGTGAGCCATTTTCCCGCGCAGACGTCGAGCAGGAATGACGACTTTGAGCCTTTCAGCGGCTCGACAGCATCGATTTAGGCAGAGCTGATTGTGTCGGACCAAGTTCGGCACTAGCTCGTTAACAGCAGCGCTCCCCCAGTGAGATTCCTCACAGCTTCATCTGTTAACATTCTTGTATCACCCGAATTGTGGACCAAAGGCGATAAGCGAACATGGCAATAGAGGTTGAAAACGACGGACTTGAAGTCGTAGAAAGCCGCGAGTGGTTGGACTCTATGGATTATGTCCTCCGCTACCGCGGAAAGGACCAGGCGGTCAGCTTGCTCCGCCAGTTGGAGCTTCACTGTAAGCAGGCCGGTGTCGATATTCCGTTCACGGCCACTACGCCTTACATCAATAGCATTCCCGCAGATGAGCAAGCGCCCTTTCCTGGAAGCCAGGAAATTGAGCGCCGCATCAAGAGCCTCGTCCGATGGAACGCGCTGGCAATGGTAGTTCGCGCCAATCGCGAGAGCGAAGGCATCGGCGGTCATATTTCCACGTACGCGTCGTCGGCCACGTTGTATGAAATTGGGTTCAACCACTTCTTCCGCGGAAAAGGCGAAAGTACCGAAGGCGACCAGATTTACTTCCAGGGTCACGGCGCTCCGGGCGTGTATTCACGCGCGTTTCTCATTGGGCGGCTGCCGGTTCAGAAGCTGGAGAACTTTCGCCGCGAACTGAAGCCTGGCGGCGGTTTGTCTTCTTATCCGCATCCGTGGCTGATGCCCGATTTCTGGGAGTTCCCAACGGTTTCGATGGGTCTCGGTCCGATCATGTCGATCTATCAGGCGCGCTTCAATCGCTACCTCGAAGATCGCGGCCTGAAGGCTCCTTCCGATCGCAAAGTGTGGGCGTTCCTTGGCGACGGCGAGACGGACGAGCCCGAAACCCTTGGCGCCATCACGCTGGCGTCACGCGAGAAGCTCGACAATCTCATCTTTGTCATCAACTGCAATCTGCAGCGCCTTGATGGTCCGGTTCGCGGTAACGGCAACATTATCCAGGAACTGGAGGCCGCGTTCCGCGGCGCTGGCTGGAACGTAATCAAGGTCATCTGGGGATCGGACTGGGATCCTCTCATTGAGAAGGATCGCGATGGCCTGCTTGTCCGCCGCATGAACGAGTTGGTGGACGGCGAACTGCAGAAGCTCTCGATCGAATCCGGCGCCTATATCCGCCAGCACTTCTTCGGGAAGTATCCGCAGCTGCTGGAACTGGTGAAGCACCTAAGCGACGATCAGATCCGGCGTCTGCGCCTCGGCGGTCACGATCCGCTGAAGGTCTACGCCGCGTATAAAGCCGCAACGGAGCACAAGGGGCAACCGACTGTCATCCTCGCGCGCACGATCAAGGGCTACGGACTTGGGGAAGGCGGCGAAGGCAAGAACATCACGCACCAGCAGAAGAAGCTCAACGAAGAAGAGCTGCGTGCGTTCCGTTCGCGCTTCGGCATTCCGATCTCCGACGACGAAATCTCGAGCCTTCCGTTCTATCGTCCGCCTGAGGACAGTCCGGAGATGGAGTACCTGAAAGCACGTCGCGCAGAACTCGGCGGATTTCTGCCGAAACGTGTCGTGAAGAGCCGTCCTGTCAGCGTTCCGCCTGAAGTCTTTGAGGAGTTCTCCAAGGGAACTGAAGGCCGCAAGGCATCGACCACGATGGTTTTCGTTCGCATGTTGGCCAAGATGCTGCGCGATGAAACCATAGGTCACCTGATCGTTCCCATCGTTCCTGACGAAGCTCGCACCTTCGGCATGGAAGCGCTCTTCCGTCAGGTTGGAATCTACTCGCACATCGGACAGCTCTATCAGCCGGTCGATATCGACACCCTGCTCTATTACAAGGAAGCAAAGAACGGCCAGATCCTCGAAGAGGGAATTACCGAGGCTGGTGCGATGTCCTCGTTCATCGCCGCCGGAACGGCGTATGCGACACATGGGATCAACACGATCCCAATGTTCATTTACTACTCGATGTTCGGGTTCCAGCGCGTCGGCGACCTCATCTGGGCCGCAGGCGATCTTCGCGCGAAAGGCTTCTTGCTCGGTGGAACCGCGGGTCGCACAACCCTTGCAGGCGAAGGTTTGCAGCACCAGGACGGCAACAGCCAGTTGTTCGCTTACGCGTATCCAACGGTGATGGCTTACGATCCCGCGTTTGCGTATGAGCTTTCGGTCATCGTTCAGGACGGGTTGAAGAGGATGTATGAGAAAGAAGAGAACATCTTCTATTACCTGACTGTGATGAACGAGAACTACGAGCATCCCGCGATGCCCGGAGACGTTCGCGACGGCATTCTGAAGGGCATGTATCGCTTTAGCCAGTCGCAGCTGAAGAATGCGACTGCACAAGCGCAGCTCTTCGGCAGCGGAGCGATTTTGCCGGAAGTGATCAAGGCGCAGCAGATTCTCGGCGAGAAATACGGCGTTGCCGCTGACGTCTGGAGCATCACCAGTTACAAAGAGCTGTACAAAGACGCGATCTCGACCGAGCGCTGGAACATGTTGCATCCGACGCAAGCGCAACGCGTGCCTTATGTCGCGCAGGCCCTGCAGAATGCGCCGGGCGTTCTGGTTGCAGCATCGGATTACGTGAAGACGCTGCCGCTTTCCATCGCGCGCTGGATGCCGCGCACGCTGAATGCGCTTGGAACCGACGGCTTTGGCCGCAGTGAAAACCGTGCCTCGCTGCGTGACTTTTTCGAAGTGGATGCTCGCTTCGTCACGCTGCGCACGCTTTCGGCTCTTGCCAAGGAAGGCAAGATTAAGCCGGAAATTGTGCAGCAGGCCATTAAGGATCTGGAAATCAATCCTGAAAAACCCGATCCGCTTCATGCCTAGGAGAAGGACGAATCAATGAGCATTGAAGTGAAACTCCCGGAACTGGGGGAGAACATCAGCTCTGGAGATCTGCTGAAGGTCCTCGTCAAAGTCGGCGAGAAGATCAACAAAGACCAGGCGCTGCTGGAACTCGAGACCGATAAAGCCGCGATTGAAGTTCCATCGCCGACCAGCGGAGTCGTACGCCAGATTCACGTAAAAGAGGGCCAGAAGCTGAAAGTCGGCCAGGTAATCATTTCTCTCGACGAGAACGGCGCCAAGCCGCCCGAGCCGCAACGTGCTCCCGAAACGTTTGCCGCCGGAATCGGACAAGGCGGACGCCCGCCGATTGAGCAGCCGCTCGGGAAGGGAATCGAAACCCGTACGGCAACTGCAACAGCTCCAGCGCCAGGCAATGGACAACAGGCGAAAACGACAACTGGCGGAACTCGAACCACCGAAGTGAAGCTGCCTGAGTTGGGCGAGAACGTCACTGGCGGCGACCTGCTGAAGGTTCTCGTCAAAGCTGGCGATCAAATTAACAAAGAACAGGCACTGCTCGAAATCGAAACCGATAAAGCTGCGATCGAAGTTCCTTCTCCTATTGCGGGTGTCGTGAAGCAAGTACATGTGCAACCCGGCCAAAAAATCAAAGTCGGTCAGCTGATCTTTACAGTCGAAGAATCCGGAGCTGGTGCTTCCGCGCAGCCGCAAGCTGCAGCAACAGCGACGCTTGCTCCTGTTGCAGAATCTGCGCCCGCGCCGCAACAAGCTGCGCCTGCTGCAGCGCCGCTGTCGAGCATTCCGGCCGGTTCCACAGAAGCGCCGTTCATCCCTTCCACGACGGGCCGCTCGCTCTCCGATGTTCCTGCGTCGCCCTCGGTTCGGCGCCTCGCCCGTGAGATCGGTGTCGATATCACCGAAGTCCACGGAAGCGGCGACCACGGCCGCATCACCATGGACGACGTGAAGGCACATTCGCGGCGCCGTCACCTGGAATCGCGAACGGCTCCGGCGGGCATGATCGCGCCTGCGCCTCTGCCCGACTTCTCCAAGTGGGGCGCGGTGGAACACAAGCCCATGACGGGCATCCGCCGCAAAACTGCCGAGCACATGCAGCATGCATGGATGATTCCGCACGTCACCAACAACGACAAGGCGGACATCACTGAGCTCGAACAGTTGCGCAAGCAATATTCCGAGAGCGTGGCGAAAGCGGGTGGCAAGCTAACCATGACGGCGATCGCGTTGAAGATCGTCGGTTCGGCGCTAAAGAAATTCCCGCAGTTCGCCGCGAGCATCGATCTCGCGAAAGAAGAGATCGTTTACAAGCAATACATACACATCGGCGTCGCTGTCGATACTGAGCGCGGTCTGCTGGTTCCCGTGATCCGCGATGTGGATCAGAAGAACATTGTCGAACTCGCAGTGGAGCTGTCACAGATCGGGGCAAAGACTCGCGACCGAAAGCTGAAGCCCGAAGACATGGAAGGTGGCGTCTTTACCATCACCAACCTGGGCGGCATCGGTGGAACGTCGTTCACTCCGATTATCAATTCGCCGGAAGTCGCAATTCTCGGCATGATGCGCGCCAATTGGGAACCAGTTTACTCGGTCGGAAAGTTCGAGCCGCGGCTGATGCTGCCGCTTTCGCTCTCATATGACCATCGCATGATCGATGGCGCCGATGCGGCGCGGTTCCTGCGCTGGCTGTGCGAAGCCTTCCAGCAGCCCTTCCTGCTATCACTGCAGGGCTGAGAGCGCCGCCGGTTGAACATGGTCTGACATAGAAAGGCAATCATCTCCTTGAGCAAAAACATTGCAGTGATTGGCGGCGGTCCCGGTGGATACGCCGCCGCATTTCTTGCCGCCGATCTCGGCATGCAAGTGACTCTGATCGACGAGCGCGAGAATCCCGGCGGCGTCTGCCTCTACGTTGGCTGCATTCCGTCGAAGGCCCTGTTGCACGTGGCGGCGCTGGTGAACGAGGCCGATCACGCTAAGGCGTGGGGCATCGAGTATGGCCAGCCAAAGATCGATCTCGATCGCCTGCGCGGCTTCAAAGAGAGCGTAGTGAAGAAGCTCACTGGCGGCCTCGGCCAACTCGCGAAACAACGTAAAGTTACGTATCTACGCGGTCGCGCTGAGTTCGCTAACTCGAACACATTGAAGGTTGCGCTCGTTGGTGGCGGCGAGCAGACCCTCTCGTTCGACAACATCGTCATCGCCACCGGATCGCGTCCGGCGTCAGTTCCAGCGTTCCAGATCAACAGCCCTCGAATCCTCGACTCGACCGGCGCGCTTGCCTTACAAAACATTCCGAAGAGCCTGCTCGTTGTCGGTGGCGGCTACATCGGACTGGAACTTGGCACGGTCTATGCTTCGCTGGGCACCAAAGTGTCCGTGGTCGAAATGCTGCCTGGATTGTTGCCGGGAGCCGACCGCGACCTGGTGAATCCGCTGGCGAAACGGATTGAAAAGATCTTTGCGTCCATCATGCTGAACACCACCGTCGCCGGATTGAAAGAAGAAGCCGACGGCATTCGTGTGCAGTTCAAGCCGAAGGAAGGCGAGCCTTCCGAACAGGTCTTTGAAAAAGTTCTTGTTTCCGTTGGACGGCGTCCGAACTCCGAGGTCCCCGGACTGGAGAAGACGAAAGTCTCGAAGACTCCGAAGGGCTTCATCGAAGTCGACGCGCAACGCCGTACGAAAGATCCGGTGATCTATGCCATCGGCGACGTTGCTGGTGAGCCGATGCTGGCGCACAAGGCGTCGCACGAGGGCCGTCTGGCGATCGAGCATATTGCCGGACACAAGGTCGCATGGGAACCGAAGGCGATTCCCGCCGTCGTCTTCACCGATCCCGAAATTGCCTGGTGTGGACTCACCGAAGCCGATGCGCAGGCGCAAGGCCGAGAAGTCAAAGTCGCGCGCTATCCGTGGGCTGCCTCTGGTCGAGCCCTGGCGATCGATCGACCGAAGGCGTTACCAAGATCATTGTCGACCCCAAGACGGAACGCGTTCTGGGCGTCGGCATCTGCGGACCGAACGCCGGCGACATGATCTCCGAGGGCGTGCTGGCGATCGAGATGGGCGCCAACGCTACTGATCTCGCGCTGACGATTCATCCGCACCCAACTTTGTCGGAGACGATGATGGGCGCTGCCGAGGTGCTGCACGGTACGGCAACGGATATTTATCGCCCGCTCCGGGCATCGAGTACGGCAGCGCGATAAACCTGTCTTTAGGATTTCGACAACAGACCCCACGCAAGCCAACCGACGGCTTGAATGGGCCACCCACGGGCACCGAAAGCTCCCTATTTTTCCCGTAATAGGAGATCCGAGGGGTACCCCCTCCCCCCTCGTCCCGCATTCTAAAGGACTTACAGGCACGGGATAAGGCTCGTCCCGGCAAACAAAGGACTTAGTCCGAGTCGTCCGATAAAACAAAGGACTTAGCGGCCGGAGTCCATCAGTCTCTCAGTCTCTCAGTCGGAAATATATCGCTCTAAGACCCTATTTCTATTGTGACAAATTTGAGGGGAGCAACTGGACACTTTGGCAAAGTTTATTTCTTCAAGGGGGAGAAGAGTTTACGGGGATTTCGCCATTTTGAAGGTATTGACAACGTTCTTGAGGGCGCAAGGTCTCTCGACTCGGCCGCAATAGAGCGGCCTCGCTCGAAATGACAGGCGGAGTTCGGCGGTAATCATGAAGGCGGGGTAACGTCACTTCGCTCCCACCTCCGCCAAAAGCGGGCAGAGATGAGGCACCGACGAGCACTGCGCGGACAGGCATGTCCGCCACAAAAATGCAGATCCCTCGCTCGCCAGGCGAGCTTGTGATGACGCGCACACCGGGCTTCGGTGGAAACCGAATTAGTTCTGCAGCCCGAGCGCGCGCAAGGTGACCGGATCGGGAACGGATTTGCCGTTTTCCTTGGTGACGACACCGAAGCCGCCGCTGTAATCCCACATCGTCCAACCGATGCCGTACTTCTCAAGGGTTGTGCGCAAATCATGCAGCCAGGCCGCGCGATCAGTTGGGTCGGCATAAGGGCGGAAGACGCCGAACTCGTTGCAAGTCAGAACCAGGCCTCGTTGCTTGGCCCAGTCGGCGGCAATGGAAATCTCCGATTCAATACGCGCCGCATTCCACTGATCGTAGGCGTAGCGGGTGATCCAAAGCTTGTCCAGCTCCGTGGGGACCTGCTGCTGGAGCGCGGCCGCGTCCGACGGCTTCGAAGGATAGGGCACGCGCTGGGTAAGATAATGCTGCAGATTTCCTGCCCAGGTTGCTCCCTGATGGGTAAACGTATGGGGCGTGTAGAAGTGAAAGTTATAGATGACGTTAGGATCCGAAAGCGGCTGCATTTGCAGCAGTTCATCGACGGACGACCAGCGCGCCCCGGCAATGATAATGGTGTGCTGCGGAGCACCTTGGCGGATGGCGGCGGCGAACTTCGCCTGGAGACCTTGCCACTTGTAGGTGTCCTCAACTTCGGGCTCATTCATCACTTCGAAGAAGACAAGGTTGGGGTCGAGATTCGAGTAGTGCTTGGCGAGCGCGCGCCAGAAGTCAGCGAATTCGTCCGGGAACCCCGAATCGTTGGTGAGGCGGCGCTTGAAGTCACTGTCAGGATGAAGGTCAACGATGACCGCCATCCCGTTCTGCAAAATGTTGTTCACGGCCTTATCGAGGTACGCCAGGTAATTTTCGGGAAGATGGTCGGCATTGCCGTTTTGAAACATGGGCGCCGGATTGATGCTCAGGCGTACGTGGTCAAAGCCCATCTGCTTCATAAGGGCGATGTCGCCGGGCGTGATGTAAGTATCGAAGTGCGAGGGATCGTACTTGCCTGAATAGACTTGCGCGAACCACTCACTGGCGTTGATCCCATGCCGCAGGTGAGCGGCACGGCGGGCGGGGAGTGAGGTTTGTGCGTTAAGAGAAATGGCGGCGAGTAGAAGAATTGCGCAGAAGACGAGAGGATTGCGCATGGGGATAATTTAGCTCCCGGAAGATTTCAGAACACCTGAATATATCGAAAGGTCAAGGCGTTTGCGAATCGGAGTCTTCAGTTGCGGCCCACAGAGTTGTTGAGGGAGTAGGGTTCCCTCGCTGCGCTCGGGATGACAGGAGACTTCGGTGGTCGGCCCGCGGGCATAGTTGCCAGTTGCGGACCAACAACAACGGGGACCGGAGTGTCCGCGAGACATAGCCCGTCGCGCCGACGAGAGGCGTCCGGCATGCGAAAATAGAAGAGAAATGATTCAACTCTCTGCGGCCGGCAAGCGGTTCGGCCACAAGCTTTTATTTGAAGACCTGAACTGGCTGATCACGCCACAGGATCGCGTCGGACTGGTGGGCGCGAACGGCACCGGCAAATCCACGCTGCTGAAGATTTTGTCTGGCCTCGAGACGCTGGACTATGGCGGGCTGAGTGTCACGCGAGGCGTGAGCGCCGGATATCTGCCACAGGATGGTCTGACGCTTTCCGGGCGCAGCGTCTTCGCCGAGTGCATGAGCGTGTTCGACGACCTTCGCTCGATGGAGACTGAGATGGAGGCGCTCACGCATCGCATGGGGGATGTTGATCCGGCGAGCCAGGAGTATGCCAATATCGCCGACCGGTTTCATCATCTGGAAAACGAATTCCGCACGCGCGATGGATATGCCGTAGATGCGCAGGTTGGGGCGGTGTTGACTGGCCTAGGATTTAGGAAAGAAGACTGGGCGCGCCAAACGGAAGAATTCTCGGGCGGCTGGCAGATGCGTATCTCGCTGGCGAAGCTGCTGCTGCAGAAACCAAACCTGCTGCTGCTGGACGAGCCGACGAACCATCTTGATCTGGAAACGCGCAACTGGCTGGAGGACTATCTCAACAATTATCCGTATGCGTTTGTGCTCATCTCGCACGACCGCTATTTTCTCGACGTGACGGTGAAGAAGATCGTCGAGATATGGAACAAGAAAGTTTTCTTCTATCCGGGGAATTACGACAAGTACATTGCACAGAAGCAACAGCGCCAGGAGCAATTGGAGAGTTCGTACAGGACGCAGCGTGAACGCATCGATCAACTGGAGGCGTTCATCAATCGCTTCCGGTACCAGGCCACCAAGGCGAAGCAGGTGCAAAGCCGGATCAAGGAACTGGAAAAGATCGAGCGTATCGAGATTCCTGAAGAAGAGAAGACGATCCACTTCAAGTTCGCGCAGCCCAAGCCGAGCGGGCGCATTGTGGCCGAGGTGAAGGGGCTCTCGAAGAGCTACGGCGAGAAAAGCGTGCTCAACGACGTGGAGTTCCTGATTGAGCGCGGCGACCGCATTGCGCTAGTCGGCGTGAATGGCGCAGGGAAGTCGACACTGATCAAGTTGCTGGCTGGGGAAGAGAAGCCGACATCAGGCGAATACCGACTGGGACACAATGCCGAGGCGGATTACTTTGCGCAGGATCAATATAAGGAGCTGAATCCCGACAATCGCGTGCTGGATGATCTGGAGCGACTGGCGCCGACGGCCACGCAGACGGAATTGCGTAGTCTACTGGGATGCTTCCTGTTTTCGGGCGATGACGCGTATAAGCGCATCGGCGTGCTCTCAGGCGGCGAGCGCAATCGTTATGCGCTGGCACGCATGCTGCAACAGCCTTCGAACTTCCTGCTGCTCGACGAGCCTACGAATCATTTGGACATTCGCGCGAAAGATGTGCTGCTGCAGGCGCTGCAGAATTACACGGGGACGGTTGTGTTCGTCTCGCATGACCGCTATTTCATCGACAACTTGGCAACGCGGATCTTCGAGATTGCCAATGGGAACGTGGACGTTTATCCGGGAAATTATGAAGATTACCTGTGGCGAAAACAGGGAGGTCAGGCGGCGCTGGACGCCAGCCTGCAACAGCAATTCGCGGCCGCAACTCCGAAGAATGGGAATCACAAAGACGGAGCGGCAGGCGGCGACGGTGGCTCCTCCGGAAGCCAAGCAGAAGCGGATCAATCCGATTAAGTTGCGGCAGTTGCAGGAGCGCTGCCAGGCGCTGGAGAGCGAAATCCAAGAGCTTGAGCAAAGCATTGCGGAGTGCGAGACATCCCTCCAGAACTTCGTGAGTGCGGAAGAGACGATGCGAGTAACGGAAGCTCTGGCAGGACACAGAAAAGATCTGGAGTCGCGGGTAGCGGAGTGGAGTGAGCTGTCGGAGACGCTGGAAGCGAACGTTTAGGAGATCTTCTCGGGAGCCAATCGTTTCCGCTCGGACTTATAGTCGTACGCTTCGTAGTAGTCAATCGTTCCGAACAGCGCAAGCAAGTCTTGCTGTTGGTGGTCACGACAAGGCGCCTGCTCTTTTGCGACGCCTTCGGTTCCATGGCTAGCTTCAGATTAGGATTTTGGGGTAGAATCTGCCCATGGCGAAGAACAGCCAGCCTTTCGAAGTAACTTGCCCTTGCTGCAATGCGCTACTGAAGATTGATCCCGAGACGCGGGCGGTGATAGGTCATACGGCAGCCGTAGTTCCCAGGATGTTCAACGATCTGGAGGCGGCAGCCCGGGCGATGAAGGAACAAGATACGCGGCGAGACTCGATCTTCCGGCAATCGGTCGAGGCGGAAAAGAACCGGTCCGATCTGCTGGAGAAGAAGTTCCAGGAAGCCGTCAAGAAGGCGAAAGACGCTCCGGATACGCCGCGTATCCGCGACTTCGACCTGGATTAGTTGTGGGGATCTCGAGCCCCGGCTCCGACCTGCTTTCCGAATTTCTCAAACCGTTGCTCCTCGGCCATCGAGGAGCTAAGGACTACGCTCACGAGAACACAATCGAGGCTTTCGATCTTGCGCTCCAGCATGGATGCGATGGATTCGAGTTTGATGTGAGGTTGACCGCCGATCAGCAGGCGGTGATCTGCCACGATCCGAAGTTCAATCGAATTGAAATCGCACGAGCGGAGCGCCGGAGCTTACCGGAGTTGCTGACGCTGGAAGCGGTGCTTCAACGTTTTGCAGATCGCGCTTTTCTCGATATCGAACTAAAGGTCCCGGGACTGGAGCGTATCACGCTGGAACTGCTCGAGCGTTATCCGTGTAAGCGAGGCTGTATCGTTACTTCGTTCCTGCCGGAAGTGCTTCAGAGGATTCATTCGATCGACGCCGATGTCCCTATCGGACTGATCTGCCGCAATCGTAAGCAGCTTGCGCCGGCATCCTCTTTGCCGCTTGCGTCGATCGTGCTGCACGCGTCTCTGGTCAGCCGCGAACTCACCGGCAGCTTCCGTGATCGCGGGATTCCGGTATTGGTGTGGGGCGCCAATCGATCAGGGGAAATGCGATCCCTCGTAGAAGCCGGAGCGGACGCCCTGATCGTCGATGACACTCGTCTCGTCGTCGAAACGTTTCGCACCAAAGCTCGCGCTGCTGGCAATCCGTAATCTCCTGAATTACATTAAACGCAATGGCGAACACTGGTGACCGATTTGAACGTGCCGTCTCCATCATGGCGCGATTGCGCGCTCCCGGCGGCTGTCCATGGGATCGCGAACAGACCTTTGACACCATCAAGCCATTCACCCTGGAAGAGACCTACGAGGTTATCGAGGCAATCGACAATCGCGATTGGGATGAACTCAAGGGCGAGTTGGGCGACCTGCTCTTGCAGATACTTTTCTATTCGGAGATGGCGCAGGAAGAAGGACACTTTTCAATTGATGATGTCCTCGACCGTCTCTCGGCCAAGCTCATTAACCGGCACCCTCATGTGTTCGGAGATGTGAAGGCCGATACATCTTCGGAAGTCGTAAAGAACTGGGAAGCAATCAAAGCGGAAGAGAAGAAACTGCGACAGAGCAGCAACGGCGAGGCGGGCAAGGACACGCCGAAGTCGATTCTAGGCGGAGTGTCCCGCAATATGCCAGCCTTGATGGAGGCGTTGAAGATCAGCTCCAAAGCTGCGCAGGTCGGATTCGAGTGGCCAGAGATCGGTGGTTTGTTCGAGAAGCTCACCGAAGAGACAAACGAACTTCGCGAGAACCTCGCCGAAATTCCTTCTCCAGGTCCGCAGCCGCCCAATCGTGGAGTAGCAAGTTCAGGCAAGCAAGCGATCCCAGAAGCGCTGCGGGAGAAACTCGAAGATGAGGTCGGAGACCTGTTTTTCGTGGTCGTGAACATTGCACGGTACCTGTCGATCGATCCCGAGTCGGCGTTGCGCAAGACGAACGCAAAGTTCCGGCGACGCTTCCAGTGGCTGGAAGAACGTCTTCGCGAACAGGGAAAAGAGTTAAGCCAATCGAACCTGGAAGAGATGGAAACGCTCTGGCAGGCTGCGAAGCAGGAGGAGCGCCGGTGAGCGTAGTGCCCCCTAGCGTCTCTCCCGAGATCGTGATTCGCAATTGTGACGGGCTCGAAGAACTCGAGGCCTGTGTTCAACTGCAGAAAGAAGTGTGGGGATTCAACGATATCGATATCGTGCCTGCGCGTGTCTTTCTGGTGGCCTCGAAGATTGGTGGGCAGGTAATCGGCGCCTTCCGGCGGAGAAGAACTCGATCGGGTACACGCTGTCGAATCCCGGGTAATCGAAACGGGCACGTCTACCTGCACTCGCACATGCTGGCGGTGAAGGAAAGCTGCCGTAATCTCGGCCTTGGCCGGAAGCTCAAACTAGCGCAGCGCGAGGATGCGTTAGAGAAGGGAATTGAGCTGATCGAATGGACGTTCGATCCGTTGGAGATCAAGAACGCGTATCTGAACATTGTGAAATTGGGGGCGATCGCGCGGCGCTACAACATCAACCAGTACGGCAGCTTCTCCAGCCCGCTCCAAGGGGGATTGCCAACCGACCGCTTGGTTGCGGAATGGTGGCTGCGATCGGATCGGGTAGAGGCGGTTCTAGCGGATCAGGGTCCACGGCCATTTGCGTCGGAAAAGACCATCGCAGTTCCCGCCGAGATCTATGCGTGGAAGAGAGACACGGAGGGTCGTGTAAAGGCGGCGGAATTACAAATCTGCAATCGAGAGAAATTCCTAGTGGCCTTTGACGAGGGACTGGTAATCTTGAATTATCAGCGGGATGAGCGCGGCAATGGCGCTTTCCTGCTCGGCCATTGGGACGAGACGTGGTCGTACGCAAGAACTTGAGCTCCCCCGCGCGCCAGGGATAGGCTTGAAGATAGAAAGCGTTACTCTCCGCGAAATTCGCATGCCGCTCGTCCATTTCTTCGAGACGAGCTTTGGACGTACCACCGAACGCCGCATTCTCCTTGTCAGCTTAGAACTGAATGGAATTACCGCCTGGAGCGAGTGTGTTGCCGGCGAAGGTCCGTTCTATAGTGAAGAATCGATCGACACTGCCTGGTATGCGCTCAGCGCTTACCTGGCGCCCTCGGTCGCGGGCTTGCAGTTCGAACGCGCGCCCGATTGCGTACGGAGCTTCAGCCCCATCCGTGGCCACCGGATGGCGAGGGCCGCGCTGGAGAATGCCCTGTGGGACGCAGAGGCGCAGGCAAAGTCCCTGCCGTTATGGAAGCTGCTGGGGGGCTCGCGCACGGAGATCCCATGCGGCGTTTCTATCGGCATACAGGACACTGTCGACCACCTGCTCGACAAGATTGAGTTGGAACTCGCCGCAGGTTACCAGCGCATCAAGGTCAAAGTTAAGCCTGGATGGGACGTGAACGTTCTGGCGCAAATCCGGGAGCGGTGGCCCAGCATCGTGCTCAGTTGCGATGCCAACTCCGCCTACCGTCTCAGCGAGATCGACCACCTTCGCGAGTTCGATCAGTTCGGCCTGCTCATGATTGAGCAACCGCTTTGGTACGACGACTTCTACTTCCACGCCCAACTTCAGAAGATGCTGAAGACTTCTATTTGCCTCGACGAGGCGATCCATAACGCGCGCGACGCTGAGGCCGCTATTGAGATCGGCGCCTGCCGTATCGTGAACGTCAAGGTCGGGCGCGTGGCAGGATTCTCGGAGGCGATCCGAGTTCACGATGTTTGCCAGCAGCGCGGAATACCAGTCTGGTGTGGCGGCATGCTCGAGACCGGGATTGGGCGCTCGCACAACATCGCGTTGTCTACGCTCCCCAACTTCACGCTTCCGGGAGATGTGTCGGCTTCCAAACGCTATTGGAAGGACGACATCATCGAACCGGCAGTCGAAGTGTCGTCTCGAGGTACGATTCATGTACCCGAAACGGCCGGGCGTGGATTTAAAGTTCGCGAAGATTTGATTGAGAAGCTTACGGTGAGAAAAGAAGTGATCCGGGCCGCTGCGCGTTCTGCTCGCTGATTCAGTGGCGGCTGTTGGCGTTTCCGTTCACGGCGATTTCCGTGTCTGCCTGTTTCAATTTCTGGATCGCTTGCGCGATAGAGAGCGGTGGGACTTCCTGATAGTCGCTGGTATGTTCGTCTTCCTGGATATTAATCGTTTTGAAGAACAGCGCCTTGCCGGTGAAGTTCAACTTCATATGCGTCAGATCCCAGTGCTGTGGGGTGATTTCTGACTGCTCGATAATGAACTCGCCGCCTGGATTCAGATGTCCGAGGATTCCCCAGCCGAAGTTCACTTGCCGGAATAACTTCGCTTCCAGCAAGACGATGTGATTCTGTGGGACCGCAACCTTCATGGTCCCTTCCATCCCCTCATAAACCTGAAGCTCCCGTGTAGGTGGATCGAAATTCGGATTCGGATGGAACTTCATAATCTTCACTTCGCCACTCTTGTCCTGCTCGCTCCCGGCGTATTCAAAGATGAATGCATCGGGTAAAGCACCCACCATCTTGCGGACACGCGCATCGTCCTCAGCCTGATCTTTCTTTTTTGCTTCGAGCTGGCTGGGATCGTCCAGCAAACGCTGCAGGCGCTGGTCTTCTTTCTGGCGCTGTTGAGCGTCGAGAGGCTTACCGTCGATTGCAATGATCCGGCCCAGCATCGTGCCCTGGCTGGTAGAGATCATCTGCTTGGTTTCGCGGGTACCGTTGTCTTTCAGTTTTAGATCGCGATAGGTGAAGTGTTGGGTATTGCTTTCAGGTTTGAGTTCGTTTTGAACGGCCAGACGAACAAGGTCGTTCGCCGAAATCCCTGGGGAATTGGAAGAGGGCTGCTGACCGGCGACGGCGAAAGTGGTTCCCAGACAGAGAATTGCGACTATCAGCATCAGTGAGGCCGGCTTAGATGTATGAGGCAGAATTCACCCCTGCTCTATGAAAACCCGGATGAGATCTCTATTTAATTGGAATGAGCAGGACACCTCGAAAGTTGCTCGCGGGACCATGCAATCGAACGCATTCCTGATCCTGTCCAGTGAAGCCATTCTACTACCCAGGAGAGACAGCTGCTATGGGAGGGAGAAGTCGAACGACTCGGCAAGGCCGGCCCGACTGGAGGCAGTCCCGTAATATCACGCTGACGAACGGACCGCGTTCCCCTGTTCCGGTTCGTTGATCCGCGCGACCTGCAATCGGGCCGGCGTAGCCTGATTGCAAGAGAGTGTCCAAAAGTTGCTATCAGCCGGCGCTTTGGGGGCGGGCAGAAGCAATTGAAAGTAGGCCGCTTACTATTCGCTCTAAGGCGAGGGCTGCAGCCGAGAGATACCTGCAGCATAGGTTCTCATGCTCATCTGTGTTCTTACTATTCCATGGATGGGTAGGCAAGTTCTTGTCGCCGTCGGTGTCTTCAAGGCTACCTGTGCAAAAGCGGGGTTGCCGCATGCCCTGTTGCTTCAGTATATTCGGTGTAACCTACTGTTTTTGGGAAGCTTGTAGCGCAGGCAGGCGCGCGCCGGATTCTGATCTCGAGAACTAGGCGGCCGGGAACACGGCTCCGGCATTAGTAGCGCCCTACAGCCGAATCAATTCTGTAAGAATCAGGACGCAGACCCCAAGGAGGTCGGTGCCATGGCGGAAACACCGAAGATTGTCGATCGGCGGTCGGATATAGCCAGTATTGGCAAATCGGTCGTAATCAAGGGAGAGTTGTCGGGTAGCGAGGACTTGTACCTTGACGGCGAGGTTGAGGGCAGTATCGTCCTGAACGGAAACAGCCTGACGGTTGGTCCAAATGGACGAGTACGCGCGCACATCAAAGCACGGGAAGTGATCGTGCATGGAAAAGTCGACGGAAACATCTTGAGCGCACAACGGGTTGAATTGCGCCGCTCCGCCGCTGTACTGGGTGACATTAGCAGCCAGCGGATTATGATAGAAGACGGCGCGTATGTGAAGGGATCGATCGACGTGCAGCGGGACGCGAAGTCGTCGCCAGCGCAAGCGAGCGTTCCGGCACCCCAGGCAGCAGAAGTTACAAAATGAAACAGTAAGAACCGGAGCTGTAGACCAGCAAGTGAGCTCCGGGAACTTTGGATCGGGAAGCAATGTTCAAGTGGTTGCGCGGCGGTACAGGTCAGGCCACGGCCGAAGGTGGCCGCGAAGTGCTGCCTCGTTCGAAGCGGCATTCCAGCGCACTAAAAGAGCTGCATCGGAACATCGCGCGCGAAGAAAATATCTCCATCCTCGATCTGGGCGCCACGTCAGCCGCTAATATCTCACTTTTTACGGGCAAGGGAATGAAGGTCTGTACAGAAGACCTGATCGTCGCCTCGACCGATCCGGATCTACAGATCAAGGATTTTGACGGCAATCCTACCTATGACGTCGATCGTTTCCTGAAAGATAATCTCGCTTTTGAAATGCGTTCGTTCGACGCTGTTTTGTTCTGGGATATTGCAGACTATCTTCCGGAGCCGTTGGTGAAACCAGTAATCGAACGCATCTGCTCGCTGATGAAACCTGGCGGGCACCTCCTGGCTTTTTTCCATACGAAGGATGCTGGTCCGAATTCACCATATTCCCGCTATCACATTGCCGGCGAGGATACGCTGGACGTGCAACCGATCCCGCGAAAGGGAAGCGGTGGATATTACAAGCTGTTACGCGTGTTCAACAATCGGCACATTGAAAACCTATTTCGCGATTTCGCTTCGCTTAAGTTCTTTCTCGCCCGTGACAACATGCGTGAAGTACTGATCATTCGCTGAAGTCTGGTTCGAAATTACCCATTTTGCTTCGGTACAGCCCCCCTGATTGTCCGGAAGTGCATCTCCCTTAGTGTGAGGTATCGGGCTAATAACCAATTCCGATCCGCGACTTGCTGCCTGCATACTGGGTTTACATGTTCATGAAGGCCCCAGTTGCGCGAATCGGTGCGCGGTTCGGACTATTCGTTTGGCTGCTTGTGTGCGGCGGTGCATATGCCCGCGCGGATATAGCGCTATTTCTGGAAGAGCCGCACGGAGAATTTGGTGCCTTCAATCCGACTGGTCACGCTGCGGTGTACTTAAGTGACGTCTGCGCGGATAGTCCAACTACTTTGCGTGTCTGCTCTCCCGGTGAGCATGGCGTGGTCATCAGCCGTTATCATCGCGTGGCGGGTTACGACTGGATCGCAATACCGCTCGTTCCGTATCTCTACGCTGTAGCGCGGCTGGATCAAGTGCCGTCATACGCTGACGAAAAAACCGTTGCTCAGCTCAGAGATGAATACCGGAGAGACTTCCTTGAAGCGCTGATCCCCGATCCACCAGGCGGAGGCACACCAAGGGGCGACTGGATTCAGCTCATAGGCGCAGCCTACGACCGCAAGATGTATGTCTTCGAGATTGAGTCCAGTAAGGCGCAGGATGAGGAACTGATCGAGAAATTGAATGCTGGCGCGAATCATGAGCAGTTCAATCTCTTCTTCCGCAACTGCTCTGATTTTGCGCAGAAACTTTTCAGCGTTTACTACCCGGGAAGCATGCACCGTAATTTCATCGCGGACGCCGGCATCACCACACCAAAGCAAATCGCCAAATCGCTGGTGAAGTATTCCAAGCGTAATCCGGATGTGGAGTTCAGCGCTTCGTATATACCGCAGGTGCCGGGCACGCCGGCGAGCAAGCCGGTGCATGGAGTCTTGGAGTCGATTGTGCGGTCGAAAAAATACCTGGTCCCGCTTGCGTTTTTTCACCCCGTGATCGCTGGGACCGTTGCCGCCGGATACCTGGCGCAAGGCCGTTTCAACCCCAATCATTACGCCAAGAAAACCTTCTTCATTCCGCCAGACAAAGTTGCGGACCTCAGGAGTGAGCCGCGGTCGGTAAGCGAGAACCGCGCGCGGTGGGCAAGCCGGAAGACTTATCTAGCGCGCTAGTCTTCATAGCACGGACGTTTACAGTGACAGTTCAGCCCAGGGGAGACCGCCCGTCTTCCCCACGTAAGTTCATTCCGTGATCGCCTGTGTGCGAATGCGTAGCCGAATCGGCAGGTTGCGGCCGCGATTCCTCGACCTTGACGCCACTCTATATCTGGAGGTATAGTTCTACTGAAATGGAGTAGCTTAAGTGGGCTTGCTTCAACAACCGATCGCCGGATTCTCGGACGGCAAATCCACAGATTTGTCTAAGAGGGATGTTCAAGTACGACTGAGCCCCGCTGCCGCCGGTGCGTTCTTTAAGCTTATGGAAGCCTGGCAGGTTCGGGATGAGGCGGCTCGGCAGCTACTGGGCGGAGTGTCTAACGGCGTCTACTACCAGATGAAGCGCGGACAGAAGAAGACACTTGATCAGGACAAGCTGACGCGTATCTCGCTGATGATTGGGATTTTTAAAGCCCTGAACATTCTTTACAGCCACAAACTCGCCGATGCCTGGGTGAGCCTCGCCAATTCGAATCCCATGTTTGAAGGCGAGCCTCCGCTCACATACATGGTTCAAGGTGGAGTACCAGCCCTGGTGCGCGTCCGCCAACTTCTGGATGCGCGGCGCGGCAGCCTTTGATTCCCAAGACTACATACATTCGTCAGGACGATACACATCGTCTGATCCCCACCCGCTATAGCGATCAGAGCGTTCTTTCCCGCCTATCACGGAGTAACAAAGAACTCGCCGAGTTGTTTGAGCTAGATGGCGCGACGAATGATCGCCTGCTTGGAGAAGCTAATCTTCTGCCTGGCATCAGCGTTCATGAGTTGCTGTTTGGGGTCGATTACGCTCATATCGTGAATGCTGCGTTCACGCATGCGCATCCCGCGGGGAGTCGCTTCAACGGACCAGACCGCGGCGCGTGGTATGCCTCGTTCGAGCTCGAAACCTCGGAAGACGAAGTTATTTTTCACAAGCAGCGTGAACTGACGGAGGTCAACTGGACGGAACCGGAGACATTTACGTTCGACGACTACCTGGCTGATTTTCGCGCCGACTTCCACGACATCAGAGGCGACAAGCGATTTAGCGAATGCTTCGATCCGGAGAAGCACACGAAATCGCAGCGGCTGGGAAGGGAATTGCTGGCGGCGGGATCAGCGGGGATCGTCTATCCGAGTGCGAGAAACAAAGGCGGGACCTGCATCGTCTGCTTTCGCCCTGCGCTGGTTACAAACGTACGGCTCGGACTGCAAGTGAGCGTCGCGTTCGGGAAGCCAGGATCAGCGGTCGCGATCAAACGCAGACGTCGCCAGCGGGGCCGTGTCTCCTTCGAAAACTAGACGGTTTCCAACTCCTCTTCGAGCAGTTGCTTGTTGTAGAGTTCGGCGTAGTAGCCATTCAGCGCGAGCAGGTCCTCGTGCTTGCCGAGTTCGACAATGCGTCCGCCGGAGAGCACGGCAATCTGGTCGGCGTTGCGGACCGTGGAGACACGGTGTGAGATGAAGATCGTGGTGCGACCTTCCATAACTCTCTTCAGATGGTCGAGGATGCGCTCCTCGGTATAGGTGTCGACACTGGAGAGCGCGTCGTCCAGGATCAGGATGCGCGGATTCCTGATAAGTGCCCGGGCAATAGCCGTGCGCTGCTTCTGCCCGCCGGAAAGAGTGATGCCGCGCTCACCGACCATGGTGCCGTAGCCTTCCGGGAAGCTTTCGATATCCTGCGCGATGTTCGAGCCTTGCGCTGCCTGCCGTATCTGATCGTCGGTAGCGCTCTCCAGTCCAAACGCGATGTTCTCGCGGATGGTATCGCTGAACAAGAAAGTTTCCTGCGGAACGAAGCCAATGCTGTGACGCAGATTGGCGAGTGGGTAATTCTGTAGCGGGCGGCCATCGAGAAGGACTTCACCGCGTGGGGTGTCATAGATCCTTGGAATCAGATTGACAAGAGTAGTCTTGCCAGATCCTGTAGGCCCGACAATCGCGAGGCTCGTACCTTCCGGCACTTTCAGGTTGATGTCGTGGAGGACGGTCGATCCATCCGGATATCTGAAAGTTAAGTTACGGAATTCAATTTCACCGGCGATCGAGTGGTTCGCGAGAGAAGCAGCTTGGGGCGAATCGACGATCTCCGGCTTTTCCGTGAGGATCTGGTTGATGCGACCCATCGATGCGGTTCCGCGTTGGAAGATATTGATGACCCAGCCAAGAGCGATTATTGGCCACGTCAGTTGCACCATGTACGTCAGATAGGCCACGAAGTCACCGGCTTTCATGTTTCCTTCGATGACTTGCCGGCCGCCAAGCCAGAGCACCAGCACCACGGCCACGCCGAGCATGGCTTCGAGCGTGGGCCAGAGCATTCCCATCAAACGCACTAACTTCAAGCTGCGTGCGATGTATTCCTGATTGTCTTTTTCGAAGAGCCGAATCTCAGCATCTTCCTGCGCGAAGGCGCGAATGATTCGTGCCCCTGAGAAGTTTTCCTGCGCACGTGCTGAAATATCGGAGAACTGAGCCTGAATTCGCTCAAAACGCTCGTGTATGCGTGATCCAAAATACTGGACCACGATGCTGGCGACGGGGAGCGGCAAAAAAGTCAGCAGCGTCAGCCGCGGGCTCATCTTGATCATGAATGCCAACGCACCGGCGGTATACACGATGGTGTTTGCGGAATACATGATGGCCGGTCCCAGCAGCATGCGCACGGCATTCAGATCGTTGGTGGCTTTTGCCATGATGTCGCCGGTGCGAGTGCGCTGGTAATAGGAGTAGGAGAGCGTTTCCAGGTGTGAGAAGAGATCGTTGCGGAGATCAAATTCAATGTCGCGCGAGATGCCGATCACGATCCAGCGCGTCAGAAATTGGAAGATGCCCTTGCCAAGCGCGATGACCACGAGCAGCAGGGAATAGACAACTAGCTTGTGGTGCGTGATCCCCGTACTAAGATCGTTGACGGCGACCCGGATCACCTGGGGGAACAGGATCCAAATGCCGTTCGTCATCAGCACCGACACCGTTCCCCAGAAGAGACCGGAGCGATATCTCTTCAGGTAAGGGAAAAGTGGGCGCAGTTGTTTGAGCATGCCTGTATTTAGATTCTATCGTAAGCGCAGGGACGCTTTTTCCGCGGAAGACCGGGTTAGGTTGGGACTTTCAGTAACAGATAGCCGCCTGCAAGGCCGAAGAGTAAGTCAGGCGACCACGCTGCAAGCGCCGCGGGCAGTTGATTGGCATTTCCCATCGCTTCAAAGAAGCCCATGCCCACCCAATAAAGGACAGCGATGCCCACGGCCATCGCTACACCGGCGAGCGCGCCACGGCGACCTCCGCGCAAAGCAAAGGGAACGGCGAGCACTGCCATGACGAACGTCATCAGCGGGAAGGCAAACTTCTTCTGCAGTTGGACGCGCAGACGCACCACGTCGAACCCACTTTGTTTCAGATCGTTGATATAGCGGCGAAGCTCGTCGTAGCTCATCTCCGACGACTGCTTCACTTCCTTCTTAAAATAGTTCGGCGGCTCCGGCAGTTCTGCGAAGGTAGCCACATCGAAGGTGTGGTAGTCCTCGACTGTCATTCCATTGAAGGTGCGCGTCCAGCCCTGCTCGAAGACCCACTTATTCAGCGTGTCGGACCAATGTGCCCGTGAGGCATAGATACGCTTCGTCAACTCGAACGTTTTCGGATTGAACTCAAAGACGGAAATGCCGCCGAAGCGATTCTGGTCAGGATCGAATAATTCGTAATACCAGATGCTGGAGTTCTGCCCGAAAATCCACTTCTGGTCCGGACGCAAATAGGTCTGCGGCGGTTTGCCTTTGATCTCGTTGCGGAGCGCATCCTGCTTTTTGTTCAGCTGCGGCAAATAAAGCTGATCGAAGAAGAAGAGGCCTGCCGATACCATCGCCGCGACTACCAACACCGGAATGATAATGCGATAGATGCTGACTCCGGTCGCCTTCATGGCGGTGATCTCGTTAGTCTTCTCCAGAAGGCCGAACGTGATCAGCACCGCGAGCAGCATGCTCATCGGCGTGCTGTTGTATAGGAAGTAGGGCGTGACCGTAAGCAGATATTGGCCAATTACGGTGATCGGCACGCGGCCCAAGTCCTTCAGCAGCTCAAAAAAAGTGAACACCAACAGCAACATGAGGAACGTGCCGACGATCATGGCCAGGTAGACGACGAAATCTTTCAGAACATAATCGTCGAGTAGCAGGGGAAACTGTGCACTGAATACGCGTTTACGCGAAACTGCCCGTGCAAAGGCATCGGATGACGTTCGCGATCCGGCAACCAGGGGCGTCCCGTTCTGAAAGCGACCGCGTAGCCGGTTCCATGCGCCTTTTAAGGTGCCAATCTCGATGGGCACGCGGTCTACGCGCCACAGCAGCACAAGTCCGGTAAAGAAGAAGACAATGTTGCCCATCCAGATCGCCGGGCCGACGGGCATTTTGCCGGAACGAGCAAACGACATTCCTGCCAACGAGAGAAAGTAGTACAGAAAGACAAGTCCAATAGTCAGGACAAAGCCCGTCGATTTACCGCCCTTCTTTGCCGATAACCCGAGCGGAATTCCCACTAGTGCCAGTACCAGGCAGGCAGTGGGCAAGGCAAGCCGGCGATGGAACTCGATCATGTAGAGACGTCGATGCATCTCGTCGGCGGTTTTCGCTTTGTCTAAAAGCGCTGGAGTCGAGAGCTCAGCCACCGGCAAAGTCGCCTGATTCTGAGAATTGGTTGTTGGCAGCTGAATCGGTATATCGGATCGTGAGAAAGTTGAAATCGAATATTGTTCAGGTTGCCGCGGAACGGTTTCCTGCGACGAACCGTTTTCGAGATGCAATCTCAGTTTGTCGGGGCCCTCGCTGACCACGACTCCGTGTTCAGCAACGGTGATTTTTGGCGTCGCGGGATTCGAAATGTCCGCAAGGAAGACACCCTTCCACTGAGCCGCACCGGTCCCACTGCGGGAGTCTTCTACATATAAAACGTAATCCTTGAAGTCTTCGTAGAACACGCGAGGCTGAATTTCAAAGGAAGCCTGGGAACTCTTCAGCTTGTCTTGCAAGTCGCTTAGAGCGGCGGCCGATCTCGGCGCGAAATAGAGATTGTTCGCCAGCGCTATCACCCAGGCGATGACGGCGAAGATCGAAACAATCTTCAGGAACGTAGAAGAACCCATGCCCATCGCGCGCATGGCCGTGACTTCACTGTCAGCTGCCAGCCGGCTCAGTCCAATGAGGATGCCGACCAGAACTGCCATGGGCAGAGTGACCGTAAGGGCGGTCGGAATGGTGAACAGGAAGAGCTGCGCGACACTGGGAAGGGGAGCACTGTTTCTGACTACTAACTCCAGAATGCGAGCCAAATCGCGCATGAAAATCACGAAGGTGAAGATCAGGGCGCCGATCAGCGCGTGCGAGGTCACCTCGCGCAGGATATAGCGGGTCAGAATGCGCATGGCTACACAGCCGTATTCCGAGTTTAACAGAAGGCGGGACGGGCGCCATGACGGCACAATCGCACAAAAACTTGCCACCCGACAAACAAACCTGCAAAACTAAAAATGAATGTCAGTTATTCGCGTCGCTTTTCTCTGGCACATGCACCAGCCCTTTTATAAGGACCTGGCCACGGGCAAATACCGCCTGCCGTGGGTTCGGATGCATGCCCTGAAGGATTATTACGGCATGGTGAAGCTGCTCAGTGAGTTTCCTGAGGTTCACCAGACCTTCAATCTGGTTCCTTCGCTGATCACGCAAATTGAGGATTATGTCGACGGGAAGGCGCAAGACCCATTTCTCGACGTCGCGTTGAAGCCCGCAGCGGATCTAACGCTCGCCGAGAAGCGTTTCGCGCTCACCTATTTGTTTCAGGCAAATACGTCACACCTCATCGGCCGCTACCCGCGTTATCAGGAGCTATGGAATCAGTTTCAGGGGGCGGGACAGAATATCGAACGGGCTGTTTCGTCATTCCGCGCGCAAGATTTCACCGACCTGCAAGTGCTCTCGCAGATCGCATGGTTCGACGAATACTATCTGCTGAACCCTGACGTGAGAGCCTTGATCCACAAAGGCCGCGACTTCACTTTGGAAGATCAGCAGTTTGTCGGGAAATTTCAGCAGAAAATCCAGGCTTCGGTCCTACCTGCCTATCGCGACGCAGAGCAGAAGGGGCGCATCGAGATTTCGACGTCGCCGTTCTATCATCCGATCCTTCCGCTGTTGTGCGACTCCAGCCAGGGGCGGGTTTCGTCGCCCAATCTTCCGCTCCCACAGAAGCAGTTTGCGCGTCCGGATGACGCTCGCGAGCAGTTGAAGCGCGGACTTGATTTGCACGAGCAAGTATTCGGCAGTAGACCTCGGGGTGTGTGGCCGTCGGAAGGCAGCGTATCCGAACAGGTGCTCGGGATTGCGCATGAACTTGGCGCCCAATGGATGGCCACGGATGAAGGAGTTCTTGGACGAAGTCTCGGCATGGCGTTTGACCGCAGTAATACGGGACATCTCTCGGCAGCAAACGCCGAGAAACTGTATCAAGGATATTTGTATCGGCAGGGCAGCACGCAGATGCGGATGGTCTTCCGTGACCACAGCCTTTCGGATCTGATCGGCTTTGTGTATTCCGGTATGCCTGCCAAGGAAGCGTGCGATCACTTCATCAAGAACATCAAGGAAGCTGCTCAACAGGTTCTAGCCAAAGGGCAAGATGCGCTGATTCCGATCATTCTCGACGGTGAGAATGCGTGGGAGTTCTATCCAGGATCCGGCCGCGAGTTCCTGCGGCGCGTTTACGATGCGCTTCAACATGATCCGCAGATCGAGGCGCTCAGCGTGGGCGAGGCGCTCGACCGGCAAAAGGAATACCCGCAACTTAAGTCGCTGGTTCCTGGGTCGTGGATCAATGCGAACTTCAATGTGTGGATCGGCGCTCCCGAAGACAATCGCGCATGGGATTATCTTGCTGATGCGCGCGATTTTTATGAGCATCGTGCGCCTGCGGCTTCGGATGCGCAACGGAAACTTGCCTTTGAAGAGTTGATGATTGCCGAAGGCAGCGATTGGAACTGGTGGTATGGCCCCGAGCATCATTCGGCGAACGATCGCGACTTCGACGAACTTTATCGCAAGCATCTCTCAAACGTATATCAGGCATTGGGAGCAGAAGCTCCGTCGTATCTGGCGCAGCCAATAACTACTACTGCGGTACGTCCCGACGCGGTGCTGCAGACCGCTTTCATCCACCCGCGCATCGGCAGTGAAAGCCCGCGTTATTTCGACTGGCTCGGAGCGGCCATGTATACCGCGGACCGTCATTCGGGCGCGATGCACGGCAAACAGTTCCTGCTCGACGCGATCTATGCGGGCGTCGACGAGGAGCGCATATACGGACGCCTGGATTTCGCGGGTGCGCTTCCGGCGGAAGCTTTCTTTATTGCTGTGGACATCGAAGTAACGCAACCGAATGCGGCCGCGACAGAAGATCCGTCGCGCTTGCAATTGAAGGCGGAAGTTGCGGGCACCTTACAGAGCTGGGCTCTGCGCAATGGCCATGAACGCCGTGTGCTGGAGGCGCAGCCGGGTACAATCGTGGCTCTGGTGCCGCATCGTCGCGCGTTCGAGTTCGAGCTTCCTCTGAAGCTGCTGGGAGTTGAGGTTGGAGCAAATATCGGGCTGCGCTTCAGCCTGTGGACCGACGGGCTTCCCCTGGATGCGCTTCCGCTTGAGGGCGCACTCCACCTGCAGATTGTCAGCGAAGAAGACGAGCTGAAGCGAAACGTCTACAGATAAAAAAACTCCCCATCCATGCTGGCGCGCGGATGGGGCGAAGCTTTCAGATAGGGCTTATTGGGCCGCGCCAGAACCCTCGCTCATCGGCCGATTCAATTCCAGGACTAATTCTGTTCCCGCAGGGATCATGAGGTCGTTGCGATTCATGAGCCAGCGAACGGTCGATGCGGTGGCGCCGACGCCCGCGCCGATCAACGCTCCTTCAGGGCCGGCGGCCAAAGCGCCAACTCCAGCACCGAACCCGGTTCCTATGCCGCTAATCACCAGATCGTGGTGCGAGGGATGGCCGGGGCCTCTGATCTGGCCTTCCTCATTTACGTCGAGGACCTTTGGATTGCCGGTATCTACCACCGTCGCCGAGATGAGGTAAGACTCGCCCGAAGGCAGCGTCACCGATCCGGGGTGCAAATCAATCATGGGTTTGCCCTTGATGCGCCGCGGAGAGTTGGTTCGCAGTACATCACCATGGACAGTGGAGCCCACGGGGATAATTACTCGGCCCTGGTACGACACAGCTTCCGTCACAGCGCCAGAGAAGCGGTCACCGCGCCGGTTGTCAGTTGTAATCGTGTTACTCATCTTCATGCGAATTGCAGTTCCGGGTGGAAGAGACATCGCGCTTGTAACCGGCGGAATGTCGGTAACCGTAACTTTGTCGGCATTGGGCGCGGCTGAGGCTATCTCGGTGGTAGCTGGTTGTTGCGCCACGGCGAGCGCCGCGCAAAATGCGAATGCTGCAATGAGGGAGACTCGGTTCATCCTTCTACTCCTTGGCCGGAGCGTAAAGCACCGTCGAATCGTCGAACAACTACAGAAAGCAACCGCGAACCACGCTGAACAATGTCACTCGTGAGGCACGCTCAGGTGAATTGCTCGCGGGGGCGGATGTGCTGTCCATCACGCGTTTCGCCAAGAGTCATAACGTATAATCAAGAGTTTCAGGTCCCCTGCGGACGAGAACCAGCTGGCTCCGGTCCATTCGACGGCGCACTCATTTCAATTCTTAATTGGCCGCTCAAAACATGCGGCCCACGAGGACAGGTATGACATTGATTGCAGATATCCGAGGCCGCGAAATACTCGATTCACGCGGCAATCCCACGGTAGAAGCAGAAGTTTTCCTGACCAGCGGTGCGGTTGGCCGCGCGGCTGTCCCCAGCGGTGCCTCCACCGGCGAGCACGAGGCGGTTGAGCTGCGTGACGGCGACAAGTCGCGTTATCTGGGCAAGGGCGTTACCAAGGCGGTCGAGCACATCAACGGCGAACTGGCTGACGCCCTGATTGAAGAAGATGCGGAAGATCAGAGGGCGCTCGATCAAAAGATGATCGAACTGGATGGCACGGAGAATAAGAGCCGTCTGGGCGCAAACGCCATCCTTGCGATTTCGATGGCCGCCGCGCGTGCGGTCGCGAATCTGTACGAGATGCCGCTCTACCGTTACCTGGGCGGAGTGAACGCCAGCATCCTGCCCGTTCCGATGATGAATATTCTCAACGGCGGCGCACACGCCGATAACAACGTCGATTTCCAAGAGTTCATGGTGATGCCCGTAGGGGCACCGTCGTTCTCAGAAGCGCTGCGCTGGGGCGTCGAAGTCTTCCATACGCTTAAGGGCGTGCTCAAAAAGCGCGGTTATAACACCTCCGTTGGCGACGAAGGCGGGTTCGCGCCGTCTTTGAAGTCGAACGTCGAGGCGATTGAAGTTGTGCTCGAAGCGATCCAAATGGCGGGCTACAAACCGGGTGAGCAGATCGCGGTTGCGTTGGATCCTGCCGCGAGCGAGTTCTTCCAAGATGGCAAGTACGTATTCAAGAAGTCCGACAAAGCGACGAAGACTCCCGAAGAAATGGCTGCATACTGGGCGAAGTGGGTGAAGGATTATCCGATCGTTTCCCTGGAGGACGGGCTTGCCGAAGACGACTGGAAAGGATGGAAGATCCTCAGCGATGAAGTCGGGAGCAAAATTCAGTTGGTGGGCGACGATCTGTTCGTGACCAATGTGAAGCGCCTGCAGCAGGGAATCGACAAGGGCGTCGGCAATTCCATTCTGATCAAGGTCAACCAGATCGGTACGGTGACTGAGACCCTCGATTCGATCGATCTCGCACGCCGGAATGGGTACACGTCGGTCATCTCACACCGGTCGGGTGAAACGGAAGACACGTTCATCGCGGACCTGGCAGTCGCCACCGGTGCAGGGCAGATCAAAACTGGTTCTGCTTCCCGTACGGACCGTATTGCGAAGTACAACCAGCTGCTGCGGATCGAAGAAGAGCTCGGATCTGCCGCACGGTTCCTGGGCCTCAAGGCATTGAATTACCACGGCGACGCCAAGGCAAAAGCCAGCGCGTAAGCTTTTAAGCTGGAAAAGCGAAGCGGCGGCCGAATTGGTCGCCGCTTTTTTCTTGATCCCGTGTTCTAGGGAATGGATCTACCGCGAAGAGATCCCTGGGGTGTGTTACGGTTCGCTATGTATATCTAGATTGAACGCTCGGAGACAGAACAATGCGGAAAGCCTTAGTCATTTTCTTCGTGGTTTACTTGTCGTCGCTCGCAGTTGGCCAGGCTGTTGACTTGAGCCAGCCTGCTACGAAACAAGATGTAATGGTGATGTTCCAGGAGATGCGCTTCGAAGAACAGATGAAAGGGATTCAGCAGAGCGTCTCCCAGCAGTTTCAGGGTATGGCTAACCAGGTCATGCAGCGCACGGACATCAAGAGTCTCACGCCTAAGAAGCAGAAGAGGTTCCGTGATTTGATGGAGCAGGAAATGCGGCAGTCCATGAATGTCTACCCTGTGTCGGAGATGATCGCGGATTTCGCTCCTGTGTACGCGAAGTATTTGACGAAGGCCGATGTGAAGGGGATAACCGACTTCTATCATTCCACGGCGGGAAAGAAGTTGCTGGATATTTCTCCCAATGTTTCGCAAGAAGCGATGGCCATCATCGGGCCTAAGATGCAGGAGCGCATGACGAAGTCAATGGAAGAAATGCAGCAACGCGCGAAAGAGATTTTCGATGATCCGGATACGGGTACTTCACATCCGCAGTCCAAGAACTAGTTTCTCCTTAGTCGCGATCAGCGTGGATCGGGAGTCGCCTGCGGCTGGTTAGGCGGAACTTCTCCGACTACACCAGTAATCTTCGTATCAGTTCGGAATTTGCGATAGTCGCTATACGTCGTGTTCTGCTGGAAGCGGCCGGTCACAAACGTTACACGTCCGCTGCCTTTGAGGTACTCGCGGCTGGGAAGCCATGTCTCGCCGTTGATGCGAGCCTGTTCGAATTCAAAGTGCGCACCCTTGTTTAGCTTGAAGAGGAACAGGCCAACGTGGAAGTCATCGAAGAGGTCAGCCTCGACTTTCACTACCTGGAAGTCGGCGGCGTCGATCCATAGCTTGCCGCGCATCTTGGCCAGCAGATGCTCCCATCGCTTGTCGGGCTTGTACGCGGGATTCGGCTCCGCGGAAACGATGTAGACCTGCCGTCCATCTCTCTGTTCTTCGCCATCGAGAGTGAAGTTGTAGACCTTCTTGACGCCATCCGCGATTTCGCGCTCATCGCGTTCTTCTTTGTCGAGCGGCGGAGGCTGGCCATCGTCAGCGTGCTTTTCCTTCCATTTCTCCAGGTCGCGCTGGTGTTCTTCTTCATGCTTTTTCTGCTCAGCGCAGTACTTGTCGAGTTTCTCGCTCTCTTTTTTCTGATCACCATCGCTGAGCGGCTTGTCGTTCTTCTCGACCAGCTTTTCGTACCAGTCTCCCTTGCAAGGCATGAAGACTTCGTAGGTGTGAACCTCGGTCTTTTTCACCTGTTCTTTGCCATCCAGTTCCTGATTAACTTCCCGCTGGCGAAAGATGTAGTTGCGCTGGATATCCAGGTTTTCGCGGTACTTGGCGAGCGAGCGATCGATGATCTCCGAGGCGGCGAGCTTCTGTTTGGATTCGGGCACGCGCTTTGACGTGCCGGCGCCGGCAATCCCTTGCCCGAACGCAGCGCATGCCATAAGAAACGAGACCGAAATGATTGCTGCTCGCATGGTTTATCTAGGAATAAAACCCTTCTAGAGTGTAGACGACTCGATTGCCGCAGATATTACGGCATGGCTCATCGGGAATTCCGGACCCATCATTTAGAATTCTTGGTTCACATTTTCCTAGGAAGAAGAATGCCGAAACCAAAACCTCTTGTCCTGATTATTCTTGACGGATGGGGCTATAGCCCTAAGACCGAAAACAATGCGATCGCCCTGGCACGCAAGCCGACCTACGACAAACTGCTCGGCGAATATCCGAATACGCTGATCTACACCAGCGGCCGCTATGTAGGGCTGCCCGACGGCCAGATGGGCAACAGCGAAGTCGGTCACCTGAATATCGGCGCCGGTCGGGTCGTCTACATGGACATCGTTCGCATCGATATGGCAATCGAGAACGGACAACTGTTCGAGAACCCGGTGCTGAAGGATTGCATGAAGAATGCCCGCATCGGCGGACGGCGCCTCCACTTGTTCGGACTGGTTTCGGACGGCGGCGTGCATTCGCAGCAGGCGCACATCTACGCGTTATTGCGCATGGCGAAGCAGCAGGGAGTTGAGCGTGTGTTCCTACACTGCTTCATGGACGGACGCGATACGCCTCCGAACAATGGTGCCGGATACGTCGAGCAACTCCAGCAGAAGATGCGCGAATACGGCGTCGGGAAAATTGCGACGGTCTCCGGCCGTTACTACGCCATGGATCGCGACAAGCGCTGGGATCGCGTAAGCAAGGCTTTCGACGTGATGATCACCGGCAACGGCGGTGCCGCGCGTTTTGTCGATCCGGTGCAGGGAATCCGGGACTCGTACAACAAGGGCGTGACCGATGAGTTCGTTATGCCCTTCGTCTGTACAGACAACAAGGGCGAGCCACTGGCAACGATTCGCGACGACGATTCTTGTATCTGCTTCAACTTTCGCGCGGATCGCGTTCGCGAAATCACTCGAGCGTTGTGCCGCAACAGCGGTGTGACCGCCGATGCCGGCCGCGATCTTCCCGATGCCGAAGGACTCGATGCAGTCATCCCTCGCACGAGTGTGCCGAAGGACCTGAAATACGTTTGCATGACGCAGTACGATCCCAAGTTCACCCTGCCGTACGTTGTCCCGCCGGAATCGCTCGACAACATCCTTGCTAACGTGATGGCGAACGTCCAACTGCGAAACCTGCGCGTGGCCGAGACCGAAAAGTACGCGCACGTCACTTATTTCTTCAACGGCGGCGTGGAGAAGCCTTTCCCCGGCGAGGATCGAATCATGATCCAGTCTCCGAAAGTGGCAACTTACGATCTAAAGCCTGAGATGAGCGCCGAGGGAATTGCCGACAACGTGGTGAAGGCCGTCAACGACAATGCCTTTGACGTGATAGTGGTGAACTTCGCCAATGCCGATATGGTCGGTCACTCGGGCAAATTGGCGCCGACGATCAAGGCGGTGGAAACCGTCGATGCGTGCCTTGGCCGCATCTATCAAGCCGTGAAGCAGCACGGCGGCGCTATGCTGATTACCGCCGATCACGGCAATGCAGAAATGATGGTCGATCCCGTTACTGGCGGTCCGCATACCTATCACACGACGAATCCGGTACCGTTCATAGTGGTTTCGGAGGACAGCAATAAGTTCACCCTCCGCAAAGACGGCGCTCTGCAGGACATTTCGCCCACGGTGCTGGGCATCCTCGGAGTACCGCAACCGAAGGAGATGTCGGGACACGACCTGAGAGTAAATAAGATCGGGTGAGTATGAAAGTCGTAGTGGTCACGCAGTACCACTTCTCTCTCTGGAATGCGCCGCAGTCTTTCATAGATCGATTGCGGCGCGAATTCCCGGATATCGAGTTCGTCTACCGTCCCAACTATGACAATATCGAAGAGTACATAGCAGATGCTGACATCATGATCGCCGCGTCTCTTCGGCCTGAGCAATTCCTCGCCGCAAAGAGGCTGCGCTGGATTTATTCGACTGCCGCCGCTGTCCACCAACTGCTGTTTCCGGAACTCATCAACAGTGACGTAATTCTCACCAATGCCAGTGAGGTACACGGTCACTGCGTTGCGCAACACGTGATGGCGTTGATCTTCGTTGCCGCGCGCCGAATTGACGTGGATGTGCGATATCAGCAGAAGCACTATTGGGGTCAGGAAGATCTGTGGCAACAACATCCGCGCCCGCGCGAAGTGGATGGCGCAACGCTTGGCTTAGTCGGCGTAGGAGCGATTGGTCGTGATGTCGCGCGAATGGCATCGGCAGTCGGCATGCGCGTTGATTGCCGTCAGAGAACATCCGCAGCGAGGAGTTGATTGGCTTGATGCAGATTCGCCTGACCGTTCTCGACACGCTGTTTATGGGATCGATCAACTCGAGCGCATGCTGCAGGAGGCAGATTTCGTAGTATTGGCCGCACCCACGACCGATGGCACGCGACGCCTTATGAATTCTGAGCGCCTGGCGCAGATGAAACCTGACGCATGGCTGATCAATGTGGGCCGTGGTGCACTCGTAGACGAAGCCGCGCTTGTTGAGGCGTTGCGCAACAAAACACTTGGCGGAGCCGCCCTCGACGTCTTCGATAGCGAGCCTTTGCCTGTCGACTCGCCCCTATGGGGTTTCGAGAACGTCATCATCACGCCCCACGTCGCGGGCATGACCGACAAAATCTGGGAGCGCCACTCTGACTATTTCAGCGAGAATCTTCGGCGGTTTCTGGCAGGGCAGCCACTGCGCGGAGTAATTGATAAGAGCAAGGGCTACTGACGTTTTCTGATTTTGTCCTTTTCCGGCCTATGGCGTCGGCGTATGATCTCGCGCTATTGGGGCGCTTTTCCTTCCCGACGTTCCTCTGAAGGGAAAGCCAATGTACCGGGCCATTCATTGTGTGCGGTTGCTTTCGCGCAAGGCGTGACAAGCTGTCGCCCGAAGACCGTGTGCTGAGGAGAATCATATGCGCAAAAGAAGGTTGACTCTAGTGATCTCAATTCTGGGGATGCTGAGCATGCTTGCAGCCCAGAAGCCCAAGGAGGCTTCCGATGCTGAATACACAAAGCAATCACTCTCAGCTGCTCCCAAAGACATTGCCAAGGATGCTGGAGTTATTCGCGTAGGTGCCGATGGCAGCATGACGACACTCCGCGAAAGTAAGAACGGGTTTACGTGCCTGGTTATGGGCACTGACAAGATGTGCAACGACGCCAACAGCATGGCGTTTATCCACGCGATGATGAAGCATGAACCTCCCCCCGACAAGCTGGGAGTGTCATACATGCTGATGGGTGATGCTGGCGCGAGCAACACCGACCCATACGCAACAGCGAAGACCACTACCAATCACTGGATCGTGACCGGACCGCACATCATGCTCTTCGGTCCAGCCAGCAAGATGCTGGGATATCCCGAGACGGCGGATGCGGATCCGACCAAACCCTACATGATGTGGGTGGGCACGCCGTATGAGCACGCCATGATCCCGGTGGGCTCGTCGAAATAGAGACGGAGCGGCTGCTGTTAGTTCTAGGCCATCGCGGCTGCGCGCGCTTGAACCATGCCCATTTGCGATATCTGCTTAGTGATCAACTGGCGCAGGCGTGAGCGCTCGTCGAGCGTGATGTCGGCGATCTCAAAGCTGATTCCGCCGATGACCTCGTGAAACAGAACGTGGCTTCGCAGGGTCCGCATGCCGACTTGCAGTTCGAGCATGGCATCCATGCCGAGGGGCATACGGTTTTGCCTGGTGGCAAGTCCACCGCCGAGACTCAGGGCAGAGAGTGATATCGCAGTCTTTCCTTTGGAGCTGACAGCAGTCGCATTCAACGCGGTCTCAGGCGATACGCGCGGGTAACGCCGCTGCCGGACCCACGACTTCGCGGTGCCATCCAGCGGCTTCATGGTGAGCTCTTGCTGCGAGAGGCCGCATTTCGGGATTACTTCGGCGGCGCGAATGGGATTCAGCATCTCCAGCGCCTGGGCGGCTGCAACCCGCAATTCGCGTGGATGCGTCCACGACAGGAACTTGCGCGCTGATACGATTTCCGTGAGCAGTGGCTCGGCGGAACGCATTCTCAAGCGCGCCAAAGCTTCGATGGACTTCACCTGCAGATAGGGAACTGAAGCCGCTTTTCCACCGCCCGACGCGAGATCAGTGAGCTTGAGCGCCGGCAGGTTTTCGCCCGTGAATCCAATTTCATCGAGCGCCAGCGGAAGAATCAGCGGATCGAGATAATCCAGCATACCCATCAGCAGTTCGCCGCGTGCTTCCGAGCCTGCCATGGCGATCATTCGCACCGCGGTGTCCTGCTGTTGCCGATTCCACAATCCCATGCGGCTGGGAATTTCCGACAGTAACAGCGGCATATCAATCCGGCTGAGCAGTGCAAGCGATTGCAAAGATTCCTGAACTGTTCGCTTCAGAAACATGTCGCGCAGGTGCCCCGTAGCATCGTTTCCTAGCTGCATCAGAACGCTTACAAAACGCGTACATTCATCTCTGGTGACTGCCTTGGAAAACTGCAGCGCTAATTCCTCGGCCGCTGGCTTAGGTGTGCGACGCAGCACGTCAGCCAATCCCTGGGGGGGCATCCCATTGCGGCTGGCTTCCGCAACAAAGTCGCGCAGACGGTTCTGCACCGAAACCCTAGGCCGAATATCTTTGGCGACCATTGGCTGCTGGGTTTCAATCCGCTGCAAACTTGCCATCGACTGTTCTACGGCAACGTAATCACGCGTGTTGAGGGCTTCCTGCCCGAGTCGAACGAAGGAGGCACTCAGCAGCGTGGATAGTTCCAGCTCGGTTTCTCGACTAAGCTGGCGGCCCGCAGCCAGAATCGCTGACTGCAACAACCCTGCTTCGCCCCGCGCATAAAGATCCGCCATCTCGGTTAAGCCGATCGCAGCTTTTCGACGGGCTTCTGGATCCGTGTTCTCGAGACCACGAAGGTAGTTACGCAGGATCTTCGTGGAGGTAGGACCATCGCGGCGTCCGATTAACTGTTCAACGTAGTTGCGAATGTTGCGCGGAGGAACACACCACGAGTCGTCCGACAGCAGCACATTGCGCTTCGCCCAATCGGGCACTGTCGCCCAGAATTGTTTGTCCAGGATGTCTGAATGCGATTCGGCAGCTACTCCCGCGCGCGCCATCTTGTCTTCCTGGTGGCGCAAGATTCGGCGCAGGGAATCGAGCTCTTTGGTCATGCGCTCGAGCGATTGGTGAATCGCGTTGTACTTGACGTCGCCGCGCTCGTAACTTTCAACGGCGTAACGGATCGCCAGGTGCTCGGCTAGTTCGAGCAGGTCTGGCATTTTCTGCTGTCCGTCGAAGGCGTTGGAGGCTGCCGAATAAAGAGCCTGATACAGAGCCGCGTAGCCGCCGGACGGAATCTGTTGTGCTTCGGCGTTCAACTTCTCGAGCGCGATCTCTCCGTTCCCCGGGTTACCGCAGGTGGAAAGGAATCGGATCACTCCCAACACGTCTTCTTCGTGAAGCGGAGCTTTGACTTCCGCTTCGTGTGCGGCGACAACCTGTCCAACTTGTGTCGAACTGTGGGCGCCCTCAGCGGCAGAAATCAACTGCAGCAGTTTTTTGGGATCGGTGAGCCACTCAGCCATGTGGCCGGGCACACCGCCCAGCGTGGCGGCGGCGATTTCCGCGGCTACGGTTGCGGGATTCCCGCTGTCATGCGCGATGAACGTAACTTCGTTGACTTTGATTCCCGTATTCTCGCCCAGTGTGGTTCGCAGATTCTCCAGTAGCGCAGCCGGCTTCGATTCTGCAAAGCCCATCACGAGGTGCTGGAATTGATCGACTTGAACTTGTGGCGAAAAGTGAATGCTGGAAATTCCCGCTGCGCTGAGCAACTGGGAGAAACTCTTTTCGGCAGGCCCGGTTTCCACCGGAACTCCATCCAGCAAAAGTTTTGGTCCAGCAACACCCAGCAGCAATCCACTGCTTCCGGTCAGCATTTGCCGGAGATCGTTCCACGCTAAGTCGAGTTGTTCTTCGGAGCGCCGGTGGGTGCGCGCCGTAAAGGCGCACATGCTTTAAGACGATATTCAGGCTGCGGGCGAAAGCGCGCGCGGCCGCCATGCGGTCGGGCTGGGGAGCAGACGCCATGACCATGCGGACCTCGTTTCTCTTACTAGCCTAGGTCGCGGCGGTAATCGTTTGTAGGTCACGAAGGCGTGTTGGCCTTCAGGCGCTGTACTTTAGTGTTTCGCGCAAAACCAAGAGACTGAGGCCGGTTGCAAGGAATGGTTCCAAAAACGAAAAGGGCAGCCGAAGCTGCCCTCTGTTACTAAGCTTGTGGAATTCTTAGAGTAGCTGGACGTTCTCGGCCTGCCATCCCTTGGCGCCTTTGACTACGTCGAACTGTACTGCCTGACCCTCTTGAAGACTCCGGAAACCCTGTGACTGGATTGCCGAGAAGTGAACGAATACGTCCTCACCGCTCTGACGAGTGATGAATCCATAGCCTTTAGAGTCGTTGAACCACTTAACTGTTCCTTGTTCCATTGTGTTGCAAATTCCTTTTGTTGATATTGCGTGTTACCGGAGGGTACTGCAGGCAGGTGACTTCGAAGAGACTTGCTCGAGAACCGCTGGTATTCAAACGCAATCCAATCATACCAGAGGTTATCGAGAAGCGCAATAACGCTCCTATAACCATCTTCGATAAGTTACATATTGGAAGGTACTTACGGCGTATATCTGAATGTACACTTTATATAAGTCCCGGCCGGGGCGTGCTTTACCTTAAGGGTACGTGTTCCGAGGTCATCTATGGGACAGGGCCGAAAGCAGGTTACTTTCTTCTTACTACATGCAAACTTTTGAAAAGCCGGCCGCAGAGGCGCAGGAACTTCTGAGTAAGCCGATCCGCGAGCTTGGGCTCAGGCTCGACGGTTCTCCGCTCGAGCGCTTCGTCCAGCAGCTTTACCGGGAACTGGATAAAAAGGGCATCGCCAAGTTCCGCCCTGCGTGCTATCTCTCCGACGAATGGGGCTGTCCCTCGGGAGAGCCGGTCATTGGGATTCCGTTCTACCTGGCGGATTCGCATCTGGCGCGACTCGAGCGCGAGATGAACGATCTGGAAGACTCGCGCGAAATCATGATGTACATGCGTCATGAGGCGGGACACGCCTTCAACTACGCCTACGAGCTTTTCAAGACTCCCGAGTGGCGCGAGTTGTTTGGATCATTTCGCCGCCCGTATCGGGATGCGTACCGCCCGATTCCGTTTTCGCGGAGCTATGTCCGGCATATCGCGGGCTGGTACGCGCAAAAACATCCCGATGAGGATTTTGCCGAAACCTTTGCCGTGTGGATGACGCCTGGCTCCCGTTGGCGGGAGAGATACCGGGGATGGCGTGCCATGGCCAAGCTGAAGTACGTTGATCGCATCGCGCGGCAAGTTGGCGAGATAGATCCAATTCGTCAGCGCGGACGCACCGATATCACCGTGGAGGAAATGGAAGCGACTGTCGCCGAGTTCTATCAGCGTGCCAGCGATGAAGGCGCGGTGATCGCGGATCTGCCGCTGAATACAGATCTCGTCGATCTGTTCAATGCGTCGAAGCGACGTCGTAAAGGTGTGCGTCCGGCAGCCGATCTGATTCGGGAGCATCGCAAGGCGCTCATCGACAAGGTGACGTACTGGACAGGCGTACCGCGGCCGCTGATCAAGCGCCTGATCGAGTCGATTCAGAGCAAGGTTGCGGAACTGGATTTGCGGGTTGAGATCGTGCGGGAGACCGATCAGCTGACGGAATTGACGGCATATGCCACCACGCTCGCCATGAATTACCTGACGCGTGGAAAGTTTGTTCAGCCGTGAAAACTATCGCAGAGTGAAGTTGGGCCCGGAAAGTGGAGCTCCTGATGAGTGACAAACTAAAAGTCGCGGTTCTCTACGACGTGTGGGAAGAAGATCCGCCCGTAGCCGAGCCAGAACCGGAAAAACCGAAACGCCGTAGCACCAAGAAGCGTCGCAAGAAGAAAAAAGAGAAGCACGATCGCGAAGAAATCTTCGAAGCGTTGCAGAAGCTCGGCCACGAGCCTTTTTACCAGGTACTCGACGGCCGCATGCAATCGCTCTCCGCGTTGCCCAAATGCGGCGCTGACCTCGTCTTCAACCTGATCGAATCGTACGGTGGCGACGATACCAAGGAGATGAACGTCGCGGCCTTCATGGACCTGGTCGGCATGCCCTACACGGGCAGCGGACCTCACGGACACTTTCTCGCACAGGATAAAGCGATCGCGAAAAAGATGTTCGCGTTCTACGGAATTCAGACACCGTTCTTCGCGACTTCCTATCGCGGCAAACTCGATCACGCCCACGACGTCAAGTTCCCTCTGATCATCAAGCCGGTTTGGGAAGATGGATCGATTGGTATTGGCGCCGATGCCGTGGTTGGGAGCGTGAAAGAATTAATGGAACGCGTCGAATACATTCAGGACGAGTTCGATTCTCCCGCGCTGATCGAAGAGTATATCGAGGGACGAGAGATCTACGGAGGCGTTCTCGGTAGCTACGAAAATACCGAAGCCCTGCCACTCGTGGAGCTCGACCTTTCGAAGCTGCCAAAGGGAACGCCGCGCATCGCGAGCCTGGACGTGAAGTTCGAAAAGGATACGGACGCTTACAAGTTGACCAAGTCGGCCCCGGTTGAAGGCATGGACGAGGCGACGATCGAGAAGGTTCAGAACGTCGCGTTAGCAGCCTATCGCGCAGTCAAGCTTCGGGACTATGGTCGCATCGATATGCGCTTGTCCGAAAAAGGGGAAGTGTACGTCATCGAAGCGAATCCGAATCCGTGGCTCTCGAGCACACAGGAGTTCGCGATGGCCGCCAAGAAGTCGGGTCGTAACTACACTCAATTGATCGGAGAGATCGTGGACATGGCGCTGGCGCGCCATGGCATGAAGACCAAAGCAGAAGTTGCCGGATAGACGCTTGCGAAGGTCGCTCACCGTTGAGCGAGCCTCGTGTTAGTTCGGCGACTTACTTAGGCGACCTGGCAAACATCCCGAGGTAGGTTCCGACGAAACCGCCCGCAGTTTTGGTGCTCAAGATCGTTCCATCCTGATCGTCACCAAGTTGCTGCCACTTTCCGCCTGGTGTCCGGAACGAGAAACGATACATAGCTCCTTGGCCTTCAACCTTCAGAGTGACTTTACTCAAGTTCGAAGGCAGGGGAAGAGAAGCAACGCTGCTGCGCTCGCCATTACTTTTTTCCAGAAACAACATGCGGTGAGGATTCGTATCTCCCGCGTCACGTGTAAGCCGCACGCCCAGGAAATACCAGTGGGTTTCGTTCTGGAAAGCCACCAGTCCCGCATCAGATGCCAGATCGTCTGCCTGGAAAACCAACTCCACACTTGCCGAGAAATTGGCATGTTGCTGCCGATGCGCAATGAGGGAGGGGACGCCCGTCGAACTCAGATCGTCCGCGCGCGGTTGGATGAGGAGGGAACCGGACCTCCCATCGAGGCGATACCAAGCTTCACCTGGAGTACGAAGAGTGTTGTAAACGTAAGGAAGGCGCTGTTCGCGAAATGTGTCAGTCCATGAAAACGTTCCATGTGTGGGAATCGCTGGTGGAGCGTCGGCCTTCAACGCCGGTTTGTTGGCGACAAGTGGAACACGCTCACCGGCATTGAGGATAATTGGCCAGCCATCCACCCACTTCACCGGCAGCAGAAACGTCTCTCGTCCGGTGTTAAAGAAATCGCCTTGATAAGGCTGGCATCCGAGAAACACGGCCCACCAGTCGCCCTTTTGCGTTTCAACAAAGTCGACGTGACCTGTCGAGGTGACTGGGTCTGGCCGCCCTTCCGGTAATGTGCGCTGGGTCAGTATCGGATTGCCGCTATAAGGTTCATAAGGTCCGGTCACTGCCTTACTGCGAAACACCACTTCAGAATGACGCTCCTCTGTACCCCCTTCGGCAGCGATTAGATAGTAGTACTCACCATGCTTCAGTAGATGAGGTCCCTCGATCCATACCGGATGTTTGCTGATATCCGTTCCACCGTTCACGATGATTTTGCCAGGGCCGGAGATCTTGCCAGCCTTCTCATCAAACGGAAACAACCAGATTGCGCGATGGCCAGCGTAGAGAGCCTTGTTCTCGGGAGGCGGCCCGTTGTGAACAATGTAGGCATGCCCGTCGTCGAAAAAGAACGACGGATCGATCCCATCAATCTCGGGAAGCGCCACTGGGTTTGACCACGGTCCGGCAGGATTTCTGGCGGTGACGTAGAAATTGCCACCTTCGGAAACGTTGGTCGTAATCATGTAGAAGAGACCATCGTGATACCGGATCGTCGGCGCAAAAATGCCTCTGGAAACGCCGGCGCCCCTGAGCGGCAATTGACCAGGGCGATCGAGCACATGGCCGATTTGTGTCCAGTTCACCAGATCGCGGCTGTGGAATATCGGCACGCCCGGAAACCAACTGAAGCTGGAGTTGACCAGATAGTAGTCGTCGCCCGCGCGGACAATACTCGGATCGGGGTAAAAGCCAGCGAGGATCGGGTTGACATACTGCCGCTCGGAATCCCGGCCGGTGGCGCTCTCAGGGACCCTGCCTTCATAGTGAAAAGAGCGGAATTCGATCCATCCCTGATTTGTCTTCGAAAGTTGAGCGGCGAGAGACAAAGCACACACCGTTGTCAGCAGTATTAAGAAGATCGTTGTTCTTATCACGGCTGTAAATGACTTGTCGGACGTAGGCGTTGGTTTTTGTGCCAAGGGTAGGTTCCGTTCGTGAGTTCAGGCCAAGCCACGCGAGGAGCGCAGGCGAGTCACCGAAAAGGGGACGGGTCTTAGACCTGTCCCCTTTATGAAATCGTCTCTACTTCTTCACTTCGTCGGCGGCTTTGGTAGCGCCCTTATCGACGTCACTGCCAGTCTTCTTTACGACTTTCTTTGTGCCCTTGGCTGTACCTTTGGCTACCTTGTCGGTAGTCTTTTCTGTATCTTTTGCTGCGGCCTTGGTGGTGTCAGCTGTCTTATCGGCAGCCTTCTTTGTGGTGTCAGCCGTCTTATCAGCGGCCTTCTTGGTGGCATCGCCGGTCTTGTCGGCGACTTTCTTGGTCTCGCTGCCGGCCTTCTTCGTGTCTTTCTTTACGTCTTTGCCTACAGCCTTGGCGCCCTTGCCAACGTCTTTGCCGAGATCCTTCGCGCCAGTCGCCGCATCCTGCGCTACCGCAATGCCAAGCCCCAAGACGCACGCAACTAGAATTGCAAACAGTCGCTTCATCAGTATCTCCTCTGAATTGTTTGTACCGCAGACAGCAGAGGATTAAACCACGTGGAACACACCCCGGCAAGCAGGTACTCACGTTGCCCACAGCGGTATTTCCAAAATTGTTACTGGAGAAAGGCGATCACGAATCCGCCGCTCACGATGAGCGAACCGCCCAAAATAATCGCCCGCGACGGAGTCTGCCCAAAAGCAAGCCATGAAACGAGCTGCGCGACTACGAAGAAGAAGACGACATATAGGCCCAGCAAACGGCCAAAGTCCCACGGCGGAGCGTTTACGGTGTATCCATAGGCAAACAGCACTACTGCGCCAAGCAGAAATGCAGCGCCTCGCGCGGCTAGTCCATGGCGGTGCAATGCGACGCGGATCAGCGCATCGCCGCCTGCTTCTAGAACCGCGGCCAACAGCAGAATAAAAATCGCGAAGTGCCGATTCATCCGTTGAATGTCCCCACTGAGAAGATGTGGGGATTCTACAGGAGTGGCTGCATCAAGCCTGATCGGTAGTCCCACATCTGCCAACGGAAGGCAGATGTGGGGCACCGCGGATTGTGTTTATTGCGTCAGCTTGAAGTTCGAGTGCAGCTTGGCTGTCGAGTCTTCGCCCAGCCAAACGTCGAACTGTTCCGGCTCCTCCACCCACTTTCGCAACGACGGACTCCAGTAACTCAGTTCGTCTTTGCCGAGCGTGAAGTGGACTGTCTTCTTTTCTCCCGGCGCCAGTGTGATGCGCTCGAAGCCCTTCAACTGCCGTACCGGACGCGATGCGCTACCAGCCTGCTGATGGATGTAGAGCTGCGCAACCGTATCTCCCGCGCGCGAGCCGGTGTTCTGCACGTCGGCGGTCACGTCGAGCTGTTCGTCCCATCTTCGGGTTCGCGTTGCTTACCTTCAGATTGCTATACGTGAACGTGGTATAGCTCAGTCCGTAGCCAAACGGATACTGCGGCGAGGTGGGCAGATCCCAGTAGCGTGATTTGAAGTCCGGATCCGTCTCTGGCTGCTGCGTCAGATTATGTGCGTAATAGATCGGAATCTGACCAACATTGCGCGGCCACGTGATCGGCAACTTGCCGCCGGGAACTGCGTCTCCGAAGAGCAGATCCGCGACAGCATTGCCACCCTCTTGACCTGGCATCCATGCTTCCAGGATGGCAGGCACATGCTCAGAAGCCCACGTCAGATTGATGGGCCGCGCGTTGATCAGTACCAGCACTACGGGTTTGCCGGTCGCAACCACCGCCTCCAGCAACTGTTCTTGTTGGCCACGGAAATCCAGCGACGATCGCGAGGCTGCCTCGGCATTCATTACCGACCCTTCGCCCAAGACCATGATCACTAGATCGTTGCGTTTCGCTGTTGCCAATGCGTCGTCAAATGCCTTCTTCATCTCGTCTGGGGTTTGTGCCGGATCGACATGCTCGTGAAGCGAGTCCTGGAAGAAAGAAGGGAAGTCGCGCCAGATATTCGGTCCCTTGGAATATTCAATGCGGACCGAATTCCCAAGCTTGTTTTGAATTCCTTTTAAGACGCTCACGCCTGGATTGGGCTTGCCGATGTGACCCCACATGCTCAACTGATCGTCGCCTGAATCGGCAAGCGGTCCAATTACAGCGATCGAGGAATACTTGCCCGACTTCGCCAGCGGAAGCAGTGAGTCCTGATTGCGCAGCAGCACCATTGAGCGTTGTGCCGCGGTGCGCGCTAATTCAGCATGATGAGGATCGCTGGCCACCTGCTGCGAGTTCAGCTTCGCATATGGATTCTCGAACAGGCCGAGGCGGATTTTCGCGGCGAGAATCGGACGCACCATCGCATCAATCTCTGCCGTCGAGATGCGACCGTCCTTCACCAGTTTCGCCAGATTCTCTGCGTAGGTGCCGCTCGCCATATCCATATTGACGCCGGCATTTACGGCCTTGAAGGCGGCGTCGAGGCGATCACGCGCGTAGCCGTGGACAACCAGGCTGTTGACGGCGACCGCATCGCTGACGACGAAGCCGTCGAATCCCCACGTCTCGCGCAAAACGTCGTGCAGAAGCCAGCGATTGCCGGTTGCAGGAACATCGTTCAAATCCATGTAGGCGCTCATCACCGTGCCAACACCTGCATCGAGAGCGGCCTTGAAGGGCGGCAGGTACACGTTCCACATCAGGTCATCGGAGATATACGAGGAATCGTAATCACGTCCGCCGTCGGCTGCGCCGTAGCCGGCGAAATGCTTGACACAAGCAAGCACGTGATCGGGACTGGACAGATCGTCGCCCTGGAATCCTTTCACCTGCGCGCGTGCCATGGCAGCACCGAGGAAGGGATCCTCGCCGGCGCCTTCGACAATGCGGCCCCAGCGCGGGTCACGTGCAATGTCGACCATGGGAGCGAACGTCCAGGCGAAGCCGTCCGCGCGAGCTTCTTTTGCGGCGACCGCCTTGAGCCAGCTTCGGCCATCTTCGGATCCCACGACGCAGCCATTGCCAGCGGAGCGGGGAAGATTGTCCGGTAACCATGGATCACGTCCAAGCCGAAGAGGATCGGAATATGCATTCGCGTCTGTTCGACGGCAATGTGCTGCAGGCGATTCATCTCTGCGGTGATCAGTGAGCCAAAGGACTGAACCGTCCTGTCCTTTGCGGATCAGTTCTTCCGGCTTGACCGGGATATCGAGGATGGGGGCGCCTGGGATCTGCGTCATCTGGCCGATCTTCTCGTCGAGCGTCATCTGCCCGAGCAGATTTTCGACCCGGGTATCGACTTGTTGTGGAGTGAGTTGCTTGGTTTGAGCGATTAAGGAACCTAGAAGAGAAAGAGCGAGAAATAGGGAAGAGAGCCAGCGCGGCACCTAGGTACACCTCTTAGGTTAGGTTGAACAAACGCCGTAGTGTCTCAGTTTTGTGAGGGAAAGCACAAGGAGAGGTGCAGTAATTCGGCAATATAGGTTAGGATGGATATATATGAGTTTCCGACTGATTGCGACTGCGCAACCTTGCCCTGTCTGCCGTGGACGCCGCACCGACTCCAACGGTAAGCTTTGCCCGAAGTGCCACGGAGCCGGAGAAATCGTCCCCGAAGCTCCGGTCGAGGCCGACCGCAAGCTGAAGTAAGTTCCGCAGGTTGGACAAGTCTTCGCAATAAAAAAGCCCCGCATCTCTGCGGGGCTCGAACTGCTTTAGCCGACAGCTGATAGCCGTCAGCCGACAGCGTCCTAGTACATGTCGCCCATGCCGCCGTGCCCACCAGGAGCCGGAGAAGCTGACTTTGGTTCCGGAATCTCACTGATGATCGCCTCGGTGGTCAACATCAAGCCAGCAATGGAGCCAGCGTTCTGCAGGGCAGTGCGGGTGACCTTGGTCGGATCGACAACACCGGCCTTGATCAGGTCCTCGAACTCGCCGCTCTGAGCGTTGTAGCCGAAGTTGGGATCCTTGGATTCCAGGATCTTGCCAACTACGACTGCACCCTCAACACCGGCGTTGCCAACGATCTGACGCAGAGGCTCTTCGAGCGAGCGGCGAACAATGTTGACGCCGATCTGCTCTTCGCCATCCAGCTTCAGGCTCTCGAGCGCCTTGATGCAACGAACCAGCGCAACTCCGCCGCCCGGGACGATGCCTTCCTCGACTGCAGCGCGGGTGGCATGCATTGCGTCTTCCACGCGGGCTTTCTTTTCCTTCATTTCGGTTTCGGTAGCCGCACCGACCTTGATCACCGCCACGCCGCCCACGAGCTTTGCCAGGCGCTCCTGGAGTTTCTCGCGGTCGTAGTCGCTGGTGGTCTTGTCGATCTGGCCGCGAATTTCCTTTACGCGTCCTTCGATTTCACCGGACTTGCCTTTGCCTTCGACAATCGTGGTGTTGTCCTTGTCGACGGTCACTTTCTTCGCCTGTCCGAGATCAGCAAGCTGCACGTTCTCCAGCTTGATTCCGAGGTCTTCGGTGATGGCCTTGCCGCCGGTCAGGATCGCGATGTCCTGCAACATCGCCTTGCGACGATCGCCGAATCCAGGAGCCTTCACGGCGCAAACCTGCAGAGTTCCACGCAGTTTGTTCACGACGAGCGTGGCGAGTGCTTCGCCTTCGACGTCTTCCGCGATGATCACGAGCGGCTTGCCGCCCTTGGCGATCTGCTCGAGCAGCGGGAGCAGGTCTTTCATCGAAGAGATTTTCTTTTCGTGGATCAGGATGAGCGCGTTCTCGAGAATGGCTTCCATGCGCTCGGGATCGGTAACGAAGTAGGGGGAAAGATAGCCGCGGTCGAACTGCATGCCTTCGACGACGTCCAACTGAGTTTCCATCGTCTTCGACTCTTCCACGGTGATCACGCCGTCTTTGCCGACCTTCTTCATGGCCTCGGCAATGATCTTGCCGATGGTGTGATCGTTGTTGGCCGAGATTGTGCCGACTTCGGCAATCTTCTTCATGTCGCCGGAAACGTTCTGCGACAGCTTATCGAGTGCGCCCGGGGTGCGGGTGCCTTCGTTGTCGACGGTGCCGCAGATCAGGGTCACGGCCTTATCGATGCCGCGCTTCAGCGCCATCGGGTTTGCGCCGGCGGCCACGGTCTTCACGCCCTCGCGGAAGATCGCCTGAGCCAGAACGGTTGCGGTCGTGGTGCCGTCACCGGCCACGTCGCTGGTCTTGCTGGCAACTTCGCGCACCATCTGTGCACCGGTGTTTTCCAGCGTATCTCTCAGTTCGATTTCCTTGGCTACGGTCACGCCGTCCTTGGTAATGGTCGGGGAACCGAATTTCTTCTCAATCACGACATTGCGGCCCTTGGGGCCGAGCGTCACTTTCACTGCATCGGCAAGGGCATTCACGCCGCGCAGGATTGCCTGCCGGGAGTCCTCACCATGAACGATTTGCTTTGCCATTCTCTTAATCTCCTTCTGAAAACTTTCGGTGTTTACTGCTACCCTACAGCGGTGTCCTCGCCCCGCTCTATGCGGTTGTCATCACGAGGCCAAAGGCCGAGGGATCCGTATTTCTACTTCAAGCGAAGCAGAACTACTTCTTCGCGCCAGCGTGCTTCGTTGCGCCTTCCAGGATTCCAAGCACTTCTTCTTCGCGCATGATGACAAACAATTCGCCGTCGATGGTGATTTCGTTTCCGGAGTACTTTCCGAACAGGACGCGATCGCCAGCCTTTACATCAAGAGGATGAACTTTTCCTTCTTCGTTCACCTTGCCCTTGCCCACGCTGATGACTTCGCCCTCTTGCGGTTTTTCTTTTGCGGTTTCAGGAATGATGATTCCACCCTTGGTGGTCTCAGCTTCTTCTACGCGACGGACCAGGATCCGATCGTGCAGGGGAGTTAATTTTGTTGCCATTCTTCAGACTCCTTTTCAAACTGTTTCTTCAAGTTGAACACTGCGAACTGAGGGATTGATCCGGTCTGTAATTCTGGCTGGTTTTCGGATCGAGAGTCGCTGCTAGCACTCAACAGCAGCGAGTGCTAATTTAACGGACGCGGAGTCGCTTTGTCAAGAACTTGAGTGAGTTTCGCTAATGCCATTGTAAGTAACTGATACAGCATCTGGTTACGTATAGCCTGTTTTTTATATTTTGGGATGATGCTCAGGAACTTCTCGAAGACACGCTCCGCTGGCGATCAGTGCTAACGGCTCCTCCGATCCTTTCGATCTGAAAATTCATTACCAGTTCGCAATTTCTGAAGTGCAGTCCCGAATGCGGTTTGCTTAAAATCTCGCCACCATCGGGTCTCGTCCCGGCTGCTCGGATCTGCAGATATATCGAAGCAACGACACCGTAAAGTTTTAGTTCTAACGTGACGTTGGTTGAGCTGGTGTCGCTTGCCGCAAGAGCGTTCCTCGGGAAGGCTTAGGCTTATGAATACTGGGCGCGGACTTTCGTTGCTGCTCCTGTTCTTCGTGGGCATTGCGTCGCATGGCCAAGTCCAGCCAGCCGATGCGAAACTACCAACTGTCGCGCCTCCCGATACTGTCTTCCACCGCTCGCCTGCCGATCTGCCCTCATTGCCGCCACTGGTGAGCGCAGTGGGTTCTCCGCACGCTGCGCAGAAGATCGACCTGAAATATGATCTGGCGCGCATCGGAGACCGTAACGTGGGCGCCGGTCTGGATTTTTATTCGCTCGAGCGCGAAATTGCTATGGGCCACGATCTCGCACAACAGGTCGAAGCCAGCGCCCGTGTAGTACGAGATCCGGTTATCAATGAGTATGTCAACCGGGTTGGACAGCGACTGGTCGCCAATTCCGATGCTCGTGTCCCATTCCAGATCAAGGTTCTTGAAGATGATGAAGTGAACGCCTTCGCGTTACCTGGCGGATTCTTCTTCGTGAACACCGGCCTCATCGAAGCTGCCGACAATGAAGCCGGTCTCGCCGGGGTAATGGCTCACGAAATCGCCCACGTGGCCGCGCGTCACGCCACCAAAAATGCCACTCGCAACCAGATTATGAACATGGCTTCTATCCCGCTCATGATGTTTGGAGGACCCGCCGTGTTTGCGGTGCGCGAGGTGATGGGATTCGCCGTCCCCATGGGTGTTCTGAAGTTCAGCCGCGATGCGGAGCGTGAGGCCGATCTCCTCGGCATTGAGTACGACTACCAGACCGGATACGATCCGCAGGAATTCGTGAAGCTATTCGAGAAATTCAAGACACAGGAAAAAGGTAAGCATAGTTTCATCTCCAAAGCCTTCTCCACGCATCCGATGACCGAGGATCGCATCAAGCGAGCTCAGGACGAAATCCAGGATCATCTTCCGCCGCGCCCTGATTACGTGGTCGACACCAGTGAGTTCGAAGAGATCAAGGCGCGTGTGATCGCTCTCGACAATAAACTCAAGGTCGACGAAGGGAATATTGGACGCCCCGTGCTGGTTCAGCGTAAGACGGAGGGGAGTTCCGACAAGACCTCAGGCAATGACGATTCTGATCGCCCGACGCTCCATCGTAAGTAGTGGTTTTGCGGGCGACCTTTCGCGGATTTTCAGATCAGGCGACACACAAATTACATTTCCCTGACAGTCCGGTCCTTTGCGCTTATTACGATATGGAGCGACACCTAAAACCCTCCTCTGTACGAGTGGGCGGCTCCAGTAGCCGCTCACTTTTTTGTTGATAGGGGGGAGTGTTAGATTTCCAGTATCATCGCCTTATGCAGGCAATCATCGCGATCGGAGTTGCGGCTGCCATCCTGGCGCTGATCGTCTACTCGAAGGTGCGCGCTCGCAAGAAGAAACCTCCCGCGTGCTGCCAATGAGTTCTGCCGTCGCGAAATGAATCGCTCTCATTGCGAGAGGCCCAGGAGAATTCCCGGGCTTTTCCTTTTTTACGGTCCCAGATTCGTCGGCGTGCACGGATTGTGTCCGAGACTCCCAGCGCTTGCGGGTGTGGGCACATCGCTTGGAGGCGTAGCCCACGGGGTATTCGTGAAGTCGAAGAACTCCAGCAAGTTCGGCTGTGCAGCATCGCGGGCAGTTAGGTACTGACCATTTCCGATGAATCGGTCCTCCACAAATCTGATTACCGCAGTGTGATCCATCGGAGTGTGTGAGACGTAGTGCTTCCTGGTGAACGGGGACACGATCATGTTCGGCAGCCGGAAACCGAGCTGCGCGGCGAAACCTTGTTGAGCTGCAGCATCCGTAGGGTTCGCGCCAGGATCTGTGCTCACCAGGTCGCAATGTACGCTGCCGTCAGCCAGGCAGGGATTGTATGCGTCAGGATTCTTAGCGATGGACGAAATATCTGTGGTTACGCCCAAGGCAGCGTCAGTGTTGTCGTTCGTGTGGCCCGGCACCGGAGGCACGTGATCAAACGGTCCGCCGCCTTCGTCGTAGCTCAGGAAGAATACCGAGTCGCTCCACGACGGACTTGCCATGAGCTTACCAATAACGTTCGCGACCTGCGCCTGGCCAGCGAGAATCGACTGGCCATTTCCTGGATGCTCATCGTTGTTGCTGTAGCCGGCTTCGATATACGAGAAGCTTGGCAAAGTCCCGTTGGTCAGGTCCGTGAAGTACTGATCGAGCGGCGCAATATGATTCGGGTCAATGCAGAAAGCGTTCGAGGTATCTCCCACCACGCTCGACGGTTTCGTGGTTCCGGTGCACGCCGCACCGGTCGGATTCTTGTACAGGTATTTCTGCGAATACGTGAAATACGTGAACGAACTCGCGGGATACTTGTCCGGATTGCTGCCGCCGTTGCAGTCTCCGTCATTATCTGACAAGCACTGATCTTCGGTAACGGTGTAGTAAATCTTCCACGAGACTTTGGCCGAATCGAGCTCCTGGAAAATACTGGGCAGAGCGAGTTGCGGGAAGTGATCGTCGTTAGCCGGATCGTGAACCAGTCCCTGAGTGGTTCCGCCGGACATGGTTGCCACCCGGTTCGAAACGCTTTTGCTCGCTACTGGCGAGAACCAGCGATCTGACACCGCGAACTGCGACGCCATGTAGTAGTAGTAGTTCAGGAAATTCTGATCGTAGTAGCCCATCGCGCGCCGGCCCTGCAAATCCGTCGCAGGATCTGGACCGCCGATCGTGTCCTTCGCGAAGTTCTCGGCCGTATGTACGAAGCCGTCCATCAGCGTCTTGCGGTTAAGGCTGAAATCGAAGCGGTTGACGTCACCGAAGCTCTCCAGCCACGCCGAACTCATGTCGTCGATGCAGCTGCTGGCAAATTTGAACAGTCCGAAGGAATCTCCTTCGTCGTCCTGATTCGTAAAGTTCGCAAGCTTATCGTCGATGCCATCTACGTCGTACTCTTTGCCGTCATCCCCAATATTCCAACCCTTGCTTTTCCGGTATGGATTCAGCATTCCGAAGTAGGTATCGAAAGTCCGGTTCTCTTGAAGCAGGAAGATGACGTGATTGACGGAGTTGATGGTGCCCGGTTGTTTTACCGTGACGGTTGCCGTGGCTGGCACGCTCTGACCACCAGCGCTGGTTGCTGTAGCCGTGTAGGTCGTGGTCTTCGTCGGAGTAACTGCCTGTGTTCCGCCATTGCTTGCCAGGTTGTAGGACGAACCATCTGTTCCCGTGACCACCACTTGGGTCGCGTTGGTCGCTGTCACCGTCAGCGTCGAGGAGGCCCCCGTGGTGATCGTCGTAGGATTCGCGCTGATCGTAACCGTTGGTGCAGAAGGGGGCGGTGGTGTCGGCGTATTCACCGTAACCGTTGTTTTAGCAGTGGCCGTTCCCCCCGCGCCTGTTACGGTGATCGTATAAGTCGTTGTTTGCGCCGGCGAAACGCTTAGCGTGCCAGTTGGTTGTACCACACCGATGTTGTTGTCGATCTGCGCCGAAGTAGCGTTGGCCGAACTCCAGGTAAGCGTGGAGTTCTGACCCGCATTCACCGTCGCCGGGTTCGCACTCAGGGAAACTGTCGGCGTGGGAGCGGTGGACGGTGAGGTCGACTGGGAACCAGTACCATTTGCGGCGCGAAGTCCGCTGCAACCCGAAAGGGCCGCCACCAAAATGACAGAACTGAGCAAGGCAAGCTTTCGCTTTGCAACGAGAGAAACATCACGAGAGAAGATGCCGAAATTCACACAATGAAAGAGTGTGAGTCGCCGTCCAGAGTTGCCCGTGTAAGGGAAGAAAGGGCCCAATTTAGACGCACTTAGGGCCAATCCTTCGTCCACAGCGCAAAAGTTTGCAACTTCACAGCACAGACAAACCTGGAGACGTAATGCTGGGGTAGAGTGGCCAGTCGGGAAATTCACTCCGTGTTTTTGTGGTTTTGATTTACGATGGAAATCCACTCACCGGCGAAATCATAAACAGCACGAATAGTTCAGGTTCGCCAAAAGGAAACCTTTGGATGGGATTGTCCAATCAGCTCGTAGAGCACGTTCGTGAACTAAAAGAAGACCTGGAACGAATCGAGCGGGAGTTGCCTGAGGTTGGTCTGCCGTCGCTACTCCTCGACGATTTCCGCCGCGCACTCGATCATCTGAGAAATACATTGTGGGCAATCTCCACTGCTAGTGAGCAGAAGCCTAGCGAGGTGAATCGCGCAATCGTTCAATTTCGTATTCAGCGGACTACAGAGATGTGCGAGCGCATCATCGGCGACATCTCATCCCAGCGCATTGCCGTCGACACACCCAATCTCATCAAGCTCAACAGCGTGCTCAATGAGATGCATGGCAGCATTCGTAAACTGTTTTCACCCGAGACAACGCCACCACCACCGGCCGAGCCATAGCGTGCGATCCTTGAATGCATTCGTCTGGAGCGCAGCGGACGCTATTGCGCGCGACGATTTCGGGCTCTCGGTTCGACCCGATTTTTATGGTAGAGCCGCCGACTTCCTTCGCCGATTTTGCGAATCTCATTTGATATAATCGATTCACCGCAACACGAGCGCCCTTAGCTCAGCTGGATAGAGCGTCTGACTACGAATCAGAAGGTCGGGAGTTCGAATCTCTCAGGGCGCGCCATACGTTTTACTTCGTTTAAGCACTTGTCGAGCCCCGAAAGGCCACCTTCGATTCCAGTTGTCAGGAATTTCTGTCGCTCCTTTATCCGAACCGGCAACTCTGGATTACAATCTCGCTGACTCTATCCCAATCAGGCGAGGTTGCCATGAATCGTTTCGCGATGTTTGCCCTTACTGTCGTATTTCTTATGATCGCAGTTTCCGCATTTTGTCAGGACAGTGCAAGCGGCAAGCTTTGTGTCAGCGGGATGCAGGGGGCAGCGGGTACTACGTCCCCTACGGCCTCACGCGACGAGCTAATCAAGTTTCTCGAAAAGCAGAAGAACCTCAAAGGAACCACCCAGGCGCTGATTGCCTCCACGCCAGAGGATACGGCTAGCGAAGCTAAACAGAAAGGATGCGGATACGTTCTCACCACCGCTCTGACGGAAGACCACGTAGAATCGGCTTACGGCCCGGGTGTGCTCATGTCCACTTCTATTCCGACGTTCTTTGTGACCGTGGGATACAAGCTTATGAAGGCTAGTGACGGGTCCGAGGTCGCGAGCGGCTCCGCCAAAGCCCAGGACACTAGTTCTCAGCAGCACGCAGTCGAGTTCAGCATGAACAAAATTGCTGGAAAAGTGGGCGGAGCATTAAAAGGGAAGTAGCCTGGCTTCAACGCTCGACGATCATGCTCCGCACCGGTGTTCGTATCAGCGGTGACCTTGGTCATTGTTATGACTGTGACGCCAATCCCAGTATTGCTTCTGCTCGTCGTGGTTTAGCTTGCGATAGTCACGGTGCGGGTCATGATGGGTCTCTACCGCCCATTGCTGGTAGTAAACCGTCTCGTGGTTATCCCAGGCGTGATAGTCGTTGTGATAAGGGTCGTACGCTCGATAGTAGTGATGTTCGGCGCAACCTGTGAGCATGACCAATCCAAAAGCTGCCGCCATGATCGTTGAATAGAAACTTCGTTTTCCGCGCAAAAGCCCCTCCGTTGACACGAATAATGTCTTGGTTGCAAACGAGATTTTCAGAGTTGCTTGGAGGATGTAAGTCAGACGGGGAGTACTCTTCCACGTGTACTAACCATTCGTGTGTTGCCTACGCTCGTGTGCGCCGGCGCTCGTTGCGGATCGTCTCGAACTTCTCAGCGACCGCGTCAAGCTCTTCGTCCGAGAGTCGTTCGATCTGGATCATCTCATTGTGCGCTCTCTCGATCGAGCGAATGATCTCATCCAGCTTTAAGTGAATCGCGCGCGCATCGCGGTTCTGCGTGTTCTGTATGAGGAAGACCATCAGGAAAGTAACAATCGTGGTAGCTGTGTTCACTACCAGCTGCCAGGTGTCCGAATATTTGAAATAGGGCCCAGCCAGCCCCCAAACCACGATCAGCGAAATGGCCCCGAAGAACGCCCACTTACTGCCGACGACACAGGAAGTCCGGGCAGCGAAGTTCTGAAACCAACTCCCCAGCCCGTCGCTTCTGTGTTCCGCATTCTTGACGATCGCCTTCATCACCGATCAGATACGTCCGAGCAGAAGCAATATGATCAGGATGATTGCAACCAGTCCGAGACCGCCGCTCGGGTAGTAGCCCCAGTTTCTGCTGTACGGCCAAGACGGTAATGCTCCTACTAACACCAGGATCAATACGACCAGTAGAACCGTTCCCAACATGTGTACTCCTTAGCGATTTACTCCAGCCACGCACATTGGAGGCGCTGACGGAATGCGAGGTTGTTCACTCGCCTGAGTCGGGCCGAGTGAGAACGTTCGTCAAGGTTGGTGACACCGGTTGGCAACTCCGGATCGGAAAACCCGCATCTCGCATAATGATTGTGCTCCTGTGTCTCGCCACGACAGAAGGAGCTGGCAAGCGAAGCGCCGGACAATGTCGCGACACGATCATTATCCTTGCTTGCGCGAGAAATACCTGGCTCCGCCTCTTCGTCTCGGAAGGGAACCACGTTATTGCCGTCCGAAACTGTGTTTGCATCTGCGCCTGGTGTTCGAAAAGTTCATGGGACGCGTTGCGTCTTCGGCAATTACGCGGTAGTTTCCCTAAACGCATTCAAAACCGAAAGTGCTCTCTCATGAACGCGCGGAAAGGTACCCGATGGAATGCGCGCGCCGAGCGAGCAGGAGACAGACAAAAGTATGCCAATACGTTTTTCGTTTCGTTCATTAGTGCTCGCTCTCGCGGTGCTGACGCTTTCGGTCGCATCGTTTGCTCAAATCGAAGTATCGGTCAACATTGCGCCGCCTGAATTGCCCGTCTACGAACAGCCGGTATGCCCGGGCGACGGCTACATATGGACTCCGGGTTATTGGGCTTGGGACGGAGGCGACTATTACTGGGTTCCCGGCACGTGGGTTCTAGCTCCGCAAGCCGGTTATTTTTGGACTCCTGGATATTGGGGTTGGGGCGGCAACAGCTACATTTTTCACCAGGGTTATTGGGGACCGCAGGTCGGTTTCTATGGCGGAATCGACTACGGCTACGGTTACTCCGGACACGGATATGAAGGCGGACGCTGGGACAATGGACACTTCTTCTACAACCGTGCGGTCAACAATGTAAACGTCACAGAGATTCACAACGTCTACAACACGACCGTCTCCAACAACTACAACCGGGCTCGTGTCAGCTACAACGGCGGCAACGGCGGGATCAACGCGCGTCCCACGTCAGATGATGACCGGATCGCGCGCGAGAGACGTCTTCCGCCAGTCGCCGCGCAAACTCAGCACATGGAGGCTGCACGCTCGAATCCGGCGTTCAGGGTTTCAGAAAATCATGGCAAGCCTCCAGTAGCAGCCACTCCCAGACCGGGTGCCTTCGGTGATCGCGGTGTCGTACCGGCTAAAGAAGGAGGCCATTACACTCCTGCAGCCCGGCCCGAAAACAATGCGAGTCATCCTCCGGTCCACCCCAAAGATCTACCACCGGTCGCACACACAGCCGCTCCAAACACGGGCAATCCCAACCTGGACAAGAAGTACCAGCAGCAACAACAAAAGATGTATGCCAAGCAGGATCAGGACCGGCAGAAACTTCAGAAACAGCAGGACCAGGAGCATCAGAAGATGCAGCAACGGCAGGCGAGCGACGCCCAGAAGCAGCAGGTCGAGCAGCGGCATCAGCAACAGACGCAACAGATGGAACAGAAGCATGCGCAGCAGCAACAACAAATGCAGGCGCGTCAGCAACCGCACCAACAACCTCATCAACAACCGCATGAAAACGATAAGCCTGGAAACGGGGGGCACTGAAGCTACGTTTCTAACTTGAACAACATAATCGCCAGAGGCTGCTCACGTTGTCTACGGATCCGGCCTCTGGCGCCTTATTTGGCGCATCAAATTCCTAAGTGCGGCACATAATGTGCTAACCGCGCTCGGGGGTGCCTATGAACCTTCCCCACTTCTTCGTCCTGCTCCTCATCTTCTTTGGATCCATGTCGGCCTGCATCCTGGCAGACTACTTGGATGTGGACCGCCGTCAAGCCCGTCGCGAACGAGAACTTGCCGAGATAACTCCGTTCCCGAAGCAAGATGAGATAAGACGGGCGGCGTGAAACGCCAGCCTTACTTCTGACGTTGGCCGCGGATGGCGAAATACGACTACTTCATCCTGAATACTGCCTTTAGAATTCCTTTGTGTCTGAGAACAACTCGAATGACCAGGAGTCCCTCACGCCGTGGGTGTACGTCATTGCGCTTGTCTATTTTGCGCTGCACCTTGCCACGGCGATGCGCTACGGCTATTTCCGCGATGCGCTCTACTACATCGCATGCTCGTATCACTTGGCTTTCGGTTACGTCGATCAGCCTCCGCTGATTGCCTTACTTGCATGGGTTGCGCGCCACACGCTCGGCACTTCGCTTCCAGCTCTGCTGTTCTGGCCTGCGCTCGCCGGTGCAGGGCGCATTGTGCTCGTTGCGTCGTTTGCGCGTGAGTTGGGAGCGCGCCGTTTTGGCACCGCACTCGCAGCTCTGCTGGCTGCAACGCCTGCGGTATGGTGGGTGATCGATCATCAGTTTGCGATGAACGCCCTCGAGCCTCTGTTCTGGATCGGCTGTGCTTATGTGGTTCTGCGGATCATCCGAACGGGAAACACGAAGTTGTGGATCGCATTTGGCGCCATCGCTGGTGTTGGCCTCGAAAACAAATATTCCATTGCGATCTTTGCCTGCGCACTGCTGCTGGGACTGTTGCTGACGGCGCAACGAAAATTACTCTTCACGCCGTGGGTTCTCGCTGGCGTCGCCGTCGCTTTTCTGATCTTCCTTCCCAACTTGATGTGGAACATCCAGCACCACTGGCCATTTCTTGAGCTGATACACAACATTCGCGTGACCGGGAAAGACGTCATCCTTTCTCCGGGCGCCTATTGCGCACAGCAGCTTCTGATGATGAACCCGCTAAGCTTTCCTTTCTGGTTCGGCGGACTCCTGTTCTACTTCTTCGCGTACGAGGCGAAACCTTATCGTGCGTTCGGCTGGACCTTCCTCATCACTGTGGGCTTCTTTTTCGCCACTCACGGGAAGGACTACTATTCCGCTCCAGCCTATGGACTCGTGCTCGCTGCAGGCGGCGTCGCTATCGAACACGCGCTGCAAGCCCGAGGCGAGAAACTACGCTCCGTCCTCAAGCCTATGAGCTTTGCATGGCTGCTGATCGCCATTGTCCTGATCTTGCCGCTCGTCCTTCCGGTTCTTCCGCTGGAGGCGTTCGTGCGCTACCAGTCGCACCTTCCGTTCAAACCGGCGAAGTCAGAGCGCAGCTTCGAAGGCGCAGTCCTGCCGCAGTACTATGCCGACGAACTTCCATGGCAAAACATGGTTGCCGCTGTCGCACGCGTCTATCAGTCGCTCACGCCGGAAGAGCAGAGGAAAACAGCCATTTTCTGTGACAACTACGGGCAGGCTGCGGCCATCGATTTTTTTGGACCTCAGTACGGGCTGCCAAAATCGATCAGCGGCCACCAGACTTACTTTCTCTGGGGACCCCGTGACTACACTGGTGAGATCGTGATAGTTGTGGGACAGGGAGGTCGACATGATGACATGGCGTCAGTGCAAGTCGCAGCCACGCAGCACACGCCATATGCGTTCTGGTACGAAAATCAGCCGATTCTTCTGTGTCGCGGATTGAAGTGGAATCTGAAAGATGGCTGGGCGCGTGTGAAGTACTGGCGATGAGATGACAACATGCGCGAACGATTCAATCTGCGGAAAGCACAACCGGCAGACATACCGGCATTACACGAACTGATCGCTTTGTCGGTTCACGGATTGATGACTGTGACCTATACGCAATCTCAGTTGCAATTCGCTCTCGGCATTTGGCTCGGCGTGGACTCGCAGCTCGTGGCAGACGGAACCTACTTCGTCGTCGAAACCGAGCAAGAGGGCGAAACTGTTATGGTCGCCTGCGGCGGGTGGAGCAAACGCAAAACACCTTACGGCAGCGATCACCGGCCAGGCCGCGAAGACACGCTTCTTGACCCGGACACGGAGCCTGCCACGATCCGCGCCTTCTTCGTGCATCCCAACTGGACCCGGAAGGGAATTGGAAGCTTGATCCTCGACAAGTGCGAGGACGCAGCTCGCAACGCAGGCTTCAGCAAATTCGAAATGGGAGCCACGCTCACTGGAGTCCCTCTCTACGTGAAACGCGGGTATGTGGGTCAGGAGACGGTGGAGCTCCCGCTGGCTAACGGAGAAACGTTGAGAATTCTTCGCATGACCAAGGGCTGAATCCGATTCGGGTAAGAGACGGCAAGCAGGTTTTCCACAGATTGGCATCGACTTTGACCCGAAGAATAGGTCATCAGACGTAATTCTTTCCCTCGGGTGGAAGTTCCTACCTGTTGAGCATCAACCATGGACATGTAAGTGATTTGTTATCAGCGAAAATCAGTATGGCAAGGGGGCTGCAATAAGATAGGACAGACGAAGTGGCGCGCAAAAGGGGCGCACTCGAGAGATACTTCGGCCAGAGGTTTTCTTGGGCGCCCCTATTGCATTATTCGGCCAGAGGATTTCTTGATCTTTGATCCGAACAGCCAGCGTTCCCGCCAGACTATTCGATATCAGCCAGAGGTTTTCTTGGTTTCACACCCAAGATTTTCCACAGCATACTACGGATGATTTGAAAAAGGAAGAAAGTTCCTGAATTGGGCAATTTTTGCCCGGTGAACTGCGACTAAACCAGGTTCAGCCGTTCTTTCAAGTCGATTCCGGCTCGCTTCAGCAACGAGGCTACTGTGGCTTCGTTCAGCCTGGTGGCGTCATATTCCACCAGTATCGCCCGATCGGCCTCGTTGAAATGAACGCGGCGAATCCCATATACCTCACGAAAACTATCGATGGCGGTCATCTCCGGCCCGCCCGGCACTCGCCCATAACGAAAACTGATCTCGACTGCGGTCATCCCATCTCCAGGAAGTTGGTGAATTTCAGCTGCTTACGAATCTAATATAAGGCACGAGCAATCTTAATAGCCAGAAGCTTCCCAGGACTCCTATGGATAAGAATCCGTTTCCTGTGCTACAGGGTGGCGCATCCGCCAGCGCCAAAGATCCCGTCTGCGGGATGACAGTGAATCCCGAAAAGGCAGCTGCTCGACTCGAACATGGCGGTAAGAATTACTACTTCTGCGGCCAGGGATGCGCGACGAAATTTCAATCCGATCCCGAGAAATATCTGCAGACCTGGGCACCAGCCTTCCGCGCAACACATGTCGGGGGGCGGATTGATCTCACTCGGCGCGGCAAAGCCGGCGACGAGCGCGGCTGTCACGGTCAAGGACCCGGTCTGCGGGATGACCGTCGATCCCGCGAAGCCAGCAGGGAAGTACGAATATCAGGGACAGACGTACTACTTCTGCAATCCGAAATGTGAAGAGCGTTTCAGAGCTGATCCTGAGAAATACCTCCATCCTGAGCGGACGGTCGCAGCTCCAGTTCCCAAAGGCGCGGCTTACATCTGCCCCATGGATCCCGAAGTCCGTCAGGATCATCCCGGAGCTTGCCCCAAGTGCGGCATGGCCCTCGAACCGGAGATACCGGTTCTACCCACGAAGACAGAATGGACCTGCCCGATGCATCCCGAGATCGTGCGCGACGGACCCGGCAGTTGTCCGATCTGCGGCATGGCTCTGGAGCCGCGAACCGTCACGGTAGAGGTAGACAATCCCGAACTTCGCGACATGAGCCGGCGCTTCTGGATCAGCCTGATCCTCACCACGCCGCTGGTTATTGGCGGGATGCTCATGGACTTGATTCCCAGTTGGAAATACTCGTGGCCGGCGTGGACTATGACCTGGGGTGGCTTCGTGCTTGCGACGCCAGTAGTGCTCTGGGGCGGCTGGCCTTTCTTCGAGCGCTTCTGGACGTCGATCAGAAATCGCAGCGCGAACATGTTCACACTGATCGGGCTCGGCGTCGGCGTTTCTTACCTGTACAGCGTCGTTGCCACTCTGTTCCCGCAAATCTTCCCGGCAAGCTTCCGCGGGCATGGCGGAGCGCCGAATGTTTATTTCGAACCCGCTGCGGCGATCACCGTTCTCGTACTGCTCGGCCAGGTCCTGGAACTCAAAGCACGCGGTCGCACCAACGCTGCGATTCGGGCATTGCTCGATCTCTCCCCAAAAATGGCGCGGCGCCTGGGTACAGACGGCAGCGAACTCGACGTTCCGCTTGATCAAGTGCAGGTCGGAGATCGTTTGCGCGTGCGTCCAGGCGAAAAGATTCCCGTCGATGGCACCGTGTTCGAAGGCTCGACCTCCGTCGATGAGTCCATGATCACCGGCGAATCCATTCCGGTCGAGAAGAAGCTCGGCGACAAATTGATTGGTGCCACCGTCAACGGAACCGGTTCGGTGATCATGCGCGCCGAACGCGTAGGTAGTGAAACACTGCTGGCGCAAATTGTTCGCATGGTGGGCGAAGCCCAGCGCAGCCGGGCGCCGATTCAGCGGCTTGCCGACCGTGTCGCCGGATATTTTGTTCCTGGGGTGATCGCCATCGCCGTCATCGCGTTTGCCGCCTGGGCGATATGGGGACCTGAGCCTCGCCTGGCCTATGCGTTGGTAAACGCGGTTGCAGTTCTCATCATCGCCTGTCCTTGCGCACTTGGACTGGCTACACCCATCGCGATCATGGTCGCAACCGGACGCGGCGCACATGCTGGCGTTCTGATCCGCAAAGCTGAGACCCTCGAGCGCCTCGACAAAGTCGATACCATCGTTGTCGACAAAACCGGCACGCTGACGCAAGGTAAGCCGGAGCTGGTTTCTGTGGTTGCGTTAGCGGGAGTGAGTGAATCCGACCTGGTCCGCCTCGCCGGTACGCTCGAGCGCGGCAGTGAACATCCACTCGCTTCTGCCGTGGTGAAAGCGGCAGAAGGTAATGGGCTCAAACTCGCAGCCGTCGAAAACTTCAAATCGGTTACCGGAGCTGGAGTTACCGGACGGGTCGAAGGCAGGGAAGTCTCTGCCGGAAACGAACGCCTGATCACCGATCTGAAAGTCGCCGTTCCGCCGGCGGCTGCCGCTCAAGCTACCGAATTGCAGCGCCAGGGGCAGACGGTCATCTTCATCGCCGTCGACGGAAAACTCAGTGGCCTGTTCGGGATCACCGACCCCATCAAGCCCGGCACACCGGAAGCGTTGCGCATGCTGCGCGATGAAGGTCTGCACGTGATGATGTTGACCGGAGACAATCCCGATACCGCGAAAGCTATTGCCGAGAAACTTGGCATCACTGAGTACGCCGCGCAGGTCTCGCCCGAGCGCAAATTTGCGGTTGTGAAACAGCTTCAAGAGAAGGGAAGAGTTGTCGCCATGGCGGGCGACGGTATCAATGACGCTCCCGCGCTCGCTCAGGCGGATGTCGGCATCGCTATGGGCACAGGCACCGACGTTGCCATCGAAAGCGGCGGCATCACGCTCGTAAAAGGCGATCTGCGCGGTATTGTTCGCGCGCGGCGACTTAGCCATGCCACGCTGCGCAACATCAAGCAGAACCTGTTCTTCGCCTTCATCTATAACTCGGTGGGGGTTCCGATCGCGGCTGGAGTGCTTTACCCGTTCTTTGGGATTCTGCTCAGCCCCATCATCGCTGCTGCGGCCATGAGCTTCAGTTCGGTCTCGGTGATTACGAATTCGCTGCGGCTGAGGAAAGTAGAACTCTAGTCGTTAGTCTTTTGTCGGTAATCGTTAGCAAAAGTCGCAGGTCCTATGGTTTTGGCCAACGACAAACGACGGACAGCTATAGGCTCGTGAGGTACTGCTCAATGTCGGGTTGTGTCCAGTCCACGGCTCCGATGAACTTCCGCCGGATTACGCCCTTGCGGTCGATGATGTACGTCTCCGGAAACTTGTACGTGCCGTACAGCACATTGCTTTTCTGGTCGGGATCACGAACCGTCTGTAGATCCCCCGCGTGTTCGCGAACGAACTTCTCGTAAGCGCCCTTGTCGATATCCACGCTGACAGCCAGCACGGTAACGCCCCGACCCTTGAGCTGCGACTGCATCGCCACCAGCGAAGGCATCTCTTCGACGCACGGAGGACACCAGGTCGCCCAGAAGTTCAGGACGACCACTTGCCCGTGCAAGTCGCGTAGCGATACTTTCTGCGCTCCGTCCTGGACGGTAAAGTCGGGGGCATCGGTCCCGATGCGAGTGGGCTTAGTGCCACCATAACAGCCGACCAGAAAGGCCAGCAGTATCAGCAAAAACGAGGTTCTCCGGATCACCTCTTTATAATAACTCTTCATGGTGCAAACGCCTGCCACTCCGGCATCCGAGACCGACCGTCGGCCAGAGGTGTCGGTAATCATACCGGCACGCAACGAAGCCGCTTCGCTGGGCGCGTGCCTGGAATCGGTGGTCAGCCAGCAGGGAATCGCCTTCGAAGTCGTTGTGGTCGACGATCAATCTGCCGACTCAACCGGCGAAATCGCGCGATCGTTCTCAGGAGTTCGGGTTGTCGAATCCGCCGGTCTCCCCGCAGGCTGGGTTGGAAAGAATCACGCGGTGTGGCTGGGAGCACAGGTTGCCAGCGGCGAATGGCTGCTCTTTACCGATGCTGATACCGTCCATTTGCCAGGCTCAGTGCGGCGCAGTATCGACGAAGCCAAAGAGTATGGAGCCGACCTGCTTTCCTATTCGCCCAGCCAGGAAGTTCACGGTTTCTGGGAGCGCGCGCTGATGCCTGTGATTTTCGCGGAGCTCACACGAACCTATCGCACGGTGGATGTGAATGATCCGAAGTCACGTGTGGCCGCTGCGAATGGCCAATATCTATTGATTCGACGCACTGTTTATGACTGGGTCGGTGGCCACCAGGGAATCGCTGGTATTCTCCTCGAAGATGTCGAACTAGCCAGGCGCGTCAAGCAGTCGGGTCGAACCATTCGGTTCCGCTATGGCGGCGATGCTGTGCGCACCCGCATGTATCGCACCTTCGAGCAGATGTGGGAGGGTTGGACCAAGAACCTCGCGGTGCTTTTTCCGCATCCGGTTCGGCTCGCAATCATTCGGAGCATAGAGTTTTTGCTGATCGTGCTCGGCGTATTCTGTCTGAGCGCCGGCCTTCTGGCGGGATCGCGTGTACTGAGCGCGGCCGGCATCTTTCTGCTACTCACCATGCTCGCCGATTTTTTCCAGCGCGTGCTGCGCGCTCATTTCGGGGCGGTCAACACTGTGCTCTCGGTTTTAGGACTGCCGCTTTTTGCCGTCCTTTTGTTGCGCTCCGCCGCCCAATACCGGTGGAGAAAGAGAGTAGATTGGAAGGGGAGGGCGTATCCCGTTTCTCCTCCTCCGGCGCCGTCGAGTCCCGGTTCGTCTGAATCTAGGTTAGCTGCAAGCGAATGATGAAGAAAACTGTATATCTGACTAGAAAAGCTGAGTTTTCAGCTTCGCATTATTATCACAACCCTGACCTCTCAGCGGAAGAGAACCAGCGCCTTTTTGGCAAGTGCAATAACCTTAATGGCCACGGGCACAACTACACGCTTGAAGTAACGGTTGAGGGCGAGGTCGACGCGACGACCGGCTTTGTTCTCGATCTGAAGCAACTGAAAGAAGTCTTGAACCGCGAAGTGCTCGACGCCTTCGACCACCGCCATCTGAACAAGGAAGTCCCCGAGTTTGCCACGCAGATCCCGACAACGGAGAATATTGCCATCGCCATCTGGCGCCGTCTCGAACCAAAATTAACTGGCGCGAAGATGCATCGGGTACGGGTCTATGAAACACCGGACCTGTTCGTCGACTACTACGGAGAAGCATGAAGGCTCATCTCACACGCCGATATATGTTTTCGGCGTCGCATCGTTTGCACAGCGACGCGCTGTCCGACGAGGCGAACCGCGAGACCTACGGCAAGTGCAACAACCCGTATGGACACGGGCATAATTACGCGCTCGAAGTTACAGTGAGCGGTCAAGTGGACGCCAATGGAATGGTCTGCAATCTGGTGGATCTCGATACTTTTGTTGGAAGCGAAGTGCTGGAGCACTTCGACCATGTGAATTTGAACCTGCTGCCAGAATTCGTCTCGGATGTGCCCACTACGGAAAATCTATGTATACGGATCTATGACATTTTGAACCGTGGCTTCCGTCCAGCCCATCTAGAAAAGGTAAGACTCGAAGAAACCATGATGAATTCGTTCGAATACGCGGGCGAAAACTGATGCCCGCGGAGAAGGACGCAATACCGTCAACTATGAAGAACAATGTGATCGAAGCACCAACTCTCACCGACGCCAGCTATGCCGATCTGGTTCGTGAAATGATTGCCCGTCTCGGCGAAGATCCCGACCGCGAAGGCTCTGAAGCGCACGCCCGAGCGCGTTGAAAAAGCCATGCAGTATCTCACCAAGGGCTATGCGGAAGATCCCGAAGCTTTGCTGAAAGGCGCGCTCTTCACTGTCGACTACGACGAGATGGTGATCGTAAAGGACATTGAGATGTTCAGCCTTTGCGAACATCACATGCTGCCGTTCTTCGGCAAGGTTCACATCGCCTACATTCCAAATGGCCGGGTACTCGGTCTCAGTAAATTGCCGCGCCTGGTCGACATTTTCGCGCGCCGCTTACAGGTGCAGGAGCGTATGACGACGCAGATCGCCGAGACCATCCAGAATGTGATTCAACCGCAAGGCGTCGGTGTCGTGATTGAGGCGCGCCACCTGTGCATGATGATGCGTGGGGTAGAGAAGCAGCATTCTGCGACCGTTACCTCTGCCATGCTCGGCTGCTTTCGCGATGAACGCCCGACTCGCGACGAGTTTCTTGCGCTTCTGCGTAACAAGAATGGTAATGGGATCTAGCAATCGGAGCGGGCGCCGAGGCTGGCTGCCAGAAGCACGAAGGCTACGATCAAACCGCACGTTCGAAACCAGTGATATGTGTCCCACCGGCGTTCCTGTTCTCTCCAGTCGGGGAGAAGAGATTGAGGCGTCCATTTTGTGATCCGGTTATTAATCGGCACGGGGCCGACGAGAGAAAATACGACCGCGAACACTTGAATACCGAATGCAATGGCTGCTAAGCGCCAGGCGGTTCCCGTCAGGTGCACGAAGGGCAGCAATAGCAACAGATTTAAGACCGTCGACCCCGCCATCCAAAATGGCATGACACGTCCGAATAAACGCGCCCACGATGAGCGCATCTGGATGTGAGCTTCGAGAGCTTGCCGGTTCAGAGTTGGATGAGCGAAAGCGGCAACATTCAATTCACTGCCACACATTAGCCCAAGCACGACCAGCGCGATAATTTGCAGCGTCATAGTCGATCGTCCCTAATTACGGTTGGATGCCATCATCAGAATTTGAGTGGGATTCCATCTATTCGTTGGGTAATTCAAAGTGCAGCGGACATTTCAGGTATCCTAAATCGCCATGGCACGCCCCACTCATAGTCCCATTGATCCTCTCAAGTCAAAGATTGCAGTCATCACTGGTGCCAGTCGCGGCATCGGCTTCGCCATCGCGGAGGCGCTCGCGGCGACGGGGGCAAATCTCGTCATTACCTCGCGCAAGGCAGCCGACGCTGAATCTGCCGCCGAAAGACTCGCGGAGCATGGTGTACGCATTCTGCCGCTGCAGTGCGATGTTCGCGATGAAGTCGCCATTGAACGCATGTTCGAAGCCGTTAAGTCCGACTTCGGCTCCATCGACATCTTGGTCAATAACGCCGGCCACAGTCAGGTGCTCGTGCCGATTGAGAAGCTTCCGACCGATCTCTGGCAAGACACGCTGGCGACTAATCTGACTGGGACTTTTCTATGCACTCGTGCAGCACTTCCGCTCATGAAGAAGGGAAGCACGATCGTGAACAACATCTCCGCGGCCGCCTACCACGCGTTTCCCAACTTTGCGGCTTACAACGTTTCGAAGGCAGGGGCACTGGCATTTACGAATACTTTGCGAGAAGAATTGCGGGAGCGCGGGATTCGCGTGATGGCGCTGGTCCCCGGCGCGACTGACACTGAGATTTGGCAGCAGTTCTGGCCGGATGCCCCGCGTGAAAAGATGGTCTCTCCGAAGGACGTTGCGGCCGTGCTAATCGCCGCATTGCGCGTGCCGCCGGTAGCCGCTGTAGATGAGATCAAAATTGGACCCGCGAGCGGAAGGCTATAGTGGACGCTAGCGATAGAAGTATTTGTACCGCCTTGGCCGTGACGGAAACATTTTGATAATGGCCACTCCGGCGATAAATCCTCCGACGTGCGCCCAGACCGCGATACCTCCGCCGGCTTGATGCGAGACTGCAAGGGCCGTCGCGGCCCCGCTGAGGAATTGCCCGAAGAACCAGAAGCCGAGCACCACCCACGCTGGCAGCCAAAAGAAGAAGATGAAGAATAATGGTACGAATGTTAGAACGCGTGCAGAAGGATACAAAATTAGATATGCGCCCATCACGCCCGCGATCGCGCCACTTGCACCCACGGTTGGCACTGACGACCCCGCATTAAAGAGGTAATGCACAAGGGCCGCCACCACACCAGTCCCCAGGTAGAACAGCAGATAACGAAAGTGGCCGAGGTAATCTTCAATGTTGTCGCCAAAAATATACAGCGCCCACATGTTGAAGATCAGATGCAACCACGAAGCATGCATGAACATGCTGGTGAAGATCGGCACAAACGCGCTGACGGCGTTGACTGGCATCACTCCCGCGGCCAGCGTCACATAATGTGCACCCTGAACGAACGCCGTTACTCTCGACGGCACGAACCCGAAAACATTCGTTACGTCCTGCGCGGGCCCAACCACGCCCAGCCACATCATCAGGAAGACCAGCGTGTTCAACGCCAGTAAAAAATAGTTCACATAGGGCGTTGTGTAGCGCGGTGCGTCGTCGCGAATCGGGATCATACCGGCCCCACGGCGCAATCGCCGTGCAAATTCCTTTCACTTTCCGCGCCCACTTAAGGGCAGGAGCGTGCGACGGGTTGACCAGAACCGCGTCAGCGTCCACGATAGCTATGCGCCATGAATGGATTACTGATTCTCAACAAACCGGCTGGGATGACTTCGCACGACGTGGTGCATCGCGTTCGAAAAATCCTGCAGGAGCGCTCCGTCGGACACCTGGGAACTCTTGATCCGATGGCCACCGGTGTGTTGCCGCTGGTCTTAGGACGAATGACTCGCCTCGCTCAGTTTTATACCACGACCGCTAAGACCTACGAGGGCGAAATCCGTTTCGGATTCGCCACCGACACCTACGACGCCGAAGGCGAACCCGTCGGAGAGCAACAGGAGGTTCGCATCACGCTTGACGAAGTCCGCCGTGCTGCCGCGAAGTTCGTCGGCATCATCCAGCAGGTGCCGCCGCCATTTTCTGCAAAGAAGATTCAGGGAGTGCCGGCTTATAAGCTCGCGCGTAAAAAGCAAGACGTGGAGCTCAAGGCCGTCCAAATTGAAGTTCGCAGCCTTTGACGTTCTCTCGGCGATGAACGATCGTGCCCGGTTCCGCGCGGAAGTTTCCTCTGGCACTTACATCCGCTCCATCGCTCACGAGATGGGCCAGGCACTCGGCGTCGGCGCACATCTTTCGGCTCTGACGCGCACTATCGTCGGTGAATTCTGCCTCGATCATTCCGTCACGCTCGAACAACTCGCGGCGGCCGCACCGGAAGAGGTGGAAGGGAAGCTCTGCCTGCATCCGCGCCGATTGTTGCCCCAGTTTCCTTGTGTGATGGCTACTGACGAGGTTGCCGGTTTGATTCGCAACGGACGCGCCGTCAACCTGCCTGAGTTGTCGCAATCCAAGCTCGTGAAGGTCTTTCGCGGTCAGTCCGATCTGATTGCCATTGCCAGTCGCATCGCGGGCACGCTATTTCACCCAAAGATCGTCTTAGGCGAGTAATCGGCCCGCAAGTCGAAAAGTGGACCTGGTGTGATTTGCGTCACAGACCAACGTGACCACTTATCTACAGAATGTTTCGGTGGGCCTATTATCGCCATTAAACCAGCACTCGCTCCGGCTCGTTATTCAGCACAACTTGGTTGGTGCAGGAAAATCGCGACGTCCGCGTTATCGCCTCATACTCTACGGCGACAGCCACGTACATCGTGACTTCGATTCGTTGCCCGCACTGATCGCAGCGCTGGCAACAGCCGGCGTATCCGTCGACGCCAGCACAGTCTTAGCGCCTGACCCACAGGAGTCGTCGATCATATTGTCGCAATCCATCGAGTTGAGCGACACCCAGCTGTTGAATCTCGGTCTTAAATTCAGTTGATCATCCCGCCTTCAGACCCATTGTGAAACTCTGGCACCAGACCTGTCAGAATTGACAGTTCCTCGACCTTTTTTCACATGCGATTATCCGCATCGTCGGTCCTGCCCACGGGAGGCCACACAGACCTTAAGAATCTGCGTGGAGGCGTAGGGCCGACGTTATTTTTCCCACACTCTACTGCTTGATTCCCGCCGCCGTTAACTTTCCGATCATCCCCTTCGGTCCCACGGCATAAGGAAGTGAAAGCGCGTTCCAGTTTCCGCTGTCGAGACCCTGCCACGTCTTACCGTCGTCTCGGGAAATATCGGAGCCGTTCGTTCCCGCTGCGATCCAGGCTTTCGCCGACGCGTACCATGCCACACTCGAGCGATAGCCGTGAGGCGGTCTGGATGCGGCAGTCCAGTGACGTCCGCCGTCGCTCGTCCAAGCCGCAGTGCCCGACGAGCCGTCCGGTTTCTTGTAGTCGCCGCCTACCGCGATGCCATGTTTCACATCGCGAAAGGCGAGCGCGAACACTCCAGACGAGTCATTCCCAATCGCCACAGGAACCGCCGCCCCTAGACACCCATCCGTGCCAGCAAGGAGCGGTGACAACAATGCCCGTGGTCCGCCTCTCCCGCCAGTGCCGAGGATATATTTGCCTGTGCCAAACACCACTGCCGACGAATTACTGGCCGCGAAGGCCGACTCACCATCGCGAGCCACACAGGCGTTCTTATCGATCGACCACTTCGCGCCTGCAATCGTCATCGTGAAGAATCTGCCGGCGAGAGGATCGCCGATCAACACTCCTTCCGACTCGTGGCCACGCTTGCCAGAATTCTCCGACTGAAAAACAAGGGCATCCCAGAATCCGTCTTTGTCGGTATTCCGCGCTTCTTCGGCCCAGTGCGCACAACCGTCAGTAGTTCTGTATAGGCGCGACTGTTGCCCGGGCCCCGCCGACATCAGCAGGGCCGTGTTGGCGTCCCAAGCCCATATGCCGCGGAAATCCAGTTTGTCGCCATCCGGAGGGATCGCACATTTATGCCAGTGAAGGCCTCCATCCTGTGTCCGCAGGATGGTTCCTTCGGAACCGCTCGCCCACGCTACTATGGTGCTGACTGCACGAATGCCGCGCAAGTTGGCAGTGGTCTGCGAATCCTGTGTCTGCCATTGCGCCGACGCATCGCTGAACGCGGCGAGTGCAACGCTGAACAACAGCAGAACCTGTAGATGCCTCATCCGTTCGTTTGCTCCTCGCGTGCATCCTTCCGCATCTTCTCCACAAACGCCTTCAGGGACTTCTTCGGATCAGCCGGGAACTGCTTCTCCGACACGCACAACTCAGCCATGCGATCCAGTCGGAAGTTGCGAAAGTCCTTGCGCATCTCGCACCATGCCGCTAGCGTCCAAGAACCTCCCCAGAAGTAGAGTCCCAGTGGCCGCACGCGCCTGGCGCTAAGTTCGCCATCTTCACGCGTATAACGGAATTCCACGAACTTTCGGTTGGACGCGGCCGCGTTCAGTTGATCCACATTGCGCTTCAGTTCCGGACTCGGCCGGAAATTCAGCGCATACAGCAGAGTTTCATCTACCTTGTCGCGTAGATCCGCAGGCAGAGCCGCTTCGATCTTGTGCAGCGCCTGCGTAGCGGCCTCTCCATGTTCAGCACCACCCCAGGCGCGGACCATGCGAGCGCCCAGCACTAGCGCTTCAATTTCAGATCGGGTGAACATAAGCGGCGGAATATCGAAATCCTGGCGCAACAGGTATCCAATGCCCGCTTCGCCTTCGATCGGCATGCCGGAGAGTTGCAGGTCGCGCACGTCGCGGTAGATGGTGCGGTCGGATACCTGCAACTTCTCTGCGAGACGGCGCGCGGTGATCATGCGGCCGACTCGCAGGAATTGAACGATTCGGAAAAGCCGATCGGCGCGTCGCATTTCAGTAGGTGTGCAGGCCCACTTGGTTGCCTTCGCTGTCGATTATACGGGCCGACCGTCCCATGCCAGTCGGCATCTCAACTACGCTGACGACCTTCCCGCCGGCCTTGGGAACCCGCGCCAGCACGTCATCGAAGATGCCATCGGCATTCAGATACACCACCGCTCCGGCCAGACCCGGACGTACATCCTCTTCTTTCACGATGGACCCGGAGACTGCCGGCTTCTCATAGGCAAACACGGCAGTGGGCGTGCCCATGAACTCCAGCTTGTTGAGCGGTTGCCCGAAGATTGTTTCGTAGAAGGTGACGGCGCGATCGAAGTCGGCGCTGGGAATCTCAAACCATACGACGTTGTTCTTTACGGCAGTCTCTGTAGTCATTGTCCATCTCCTCGTGCGATAAGTTCGCAACGAGGAGGATGATAGAGAAGGGCTACTGACAGCATTCTGTCAGTAGGGATTGAGCTTTTGTTGCCATTACAAGCAGCCTTATCTGAGAGGGAATCGGTGCAGGGCGCTTTACTTGTGCCCAGCTACCGGAGATCCGGACACCGCATGCTCAGTAGCTTCCACCCGAATGGTTCCCATCATGCCGTTGTCTTCGTGCTCGAGCAGGTGGCAGTGATACAAAAAGGTGCCCACGATGTTCGGATCGCGGAAGTCCATTCTCAGCGTGACGCTTGGATACTTAGCACTCTTCCCGTCATAGAAGGGAACATCGATCGTGTCCCGGAGAAAAGGATCTTTTACCGGGATTCCGAAAGATTCCATATGCAGGAAGTGAATCTGATGAATATGGAAGGCATGCAGTTCGTTCGAACGATTCTCAATGATCCAATCCTCTACATCGCCTTGTTTGACCACGATGTTCGGAGTGTTGGAAGTGGGATCGAACGTTGTGGGAGTCTGTCCGTCTAATGTGATGTAAAACGCTGTTGGACTGTTAGGATCGCCCGGATTTTGTGCCTTCTCTGAAAAGTACAATTTTCGAGTGCGAACGGGCGCGACATCTCCCAGCCATGGAAGTGCAACCGTAGGGGCAGGTTTCGGCGAAGCCGCTAGAACATCTGTCGTGTCGTCTGTGGCTTTTGAAAGAACAATGCTCGCGAGTTGCCGATTTGGATCGTTCTCGCCACCTGGACCGGTGTTCACGGCTCTAGTGACCAAAGCAGCCGGCGCCCCGTCAGGAGGGGCGCTCACGATGAACTCCACGCGTCCGGCGGGCGGAATTAGCAATCGACTTCGAATCACCACGATATTCGAGTCTCCGTTACGGTTCACCGGCACACCATCGAAAGCAATAACCTTAAGCATCTGCGCTTCTCGACCCGTGATTACCCGCAAGTCGAGATAGGTGACAGCGCAGGCGTTCAGCACCCGCCACAGTTGTCGTTCTCCCGGCCTCATCGTAATTACCGAGGGTCGATAGTCGGGATAGGCTACCGGCACAAAATTCACTGAGAGATCTTTGGCAGGCTTCCCACCTCCTGTTCCTGAATTCACCACATCTCCATCCCGATCGACCTGGACCTTTGGAGCAATCGGAACGGGCGCGTTCGGATTGAGCAGATCCTGATCGCGGATTATCACCACCCGCTCCCGCATTCCGGCTACTTCCTTATTCGCGCGCTCAATCCCTTCAACGATGATCGCCCCGGAGGCTCCTCCTAACACTTGCGTCTTGCTAAAGCCGTGAATGTGCGGATGGTACCAATACAAGCCTGGAGGCTGGTCTTTTGGAATCCGAATCCGGTACTCAAAGGGCGTAGTGCCCGGCTGAATCGAAGTTTTCAAGACTTCATCCTGGTGACACACCGGAGGAATCGATAGGCCGTGAAAGTGTAGGTTGGTCGATAGCGCCGTCATTTGTCCCGCCCCACAAGGATCTTCCTGCGCGTCTCGCCCGTTCCCATGTTTGTGTGCGGGTGCCATCTGCCCAAGATCGCGCAGACTATTCTTCAGACGAACAATCACAAGATCGCGCAGACTATTCTTCAGACGAACAATCAACAGATCGCCGGGATTCACCCGAAGAGTCGGGGACAGACTCCCCGCATCGTCCGTATAGCAGTACCGTACCTGGCCGTTCGGAGCGATATCATTTCGGAGCGTCAGGTTCACCGTAAGAGCGCCGTTTTCACTCTTCAGATCTTTGGGTTCTTCCACCGCGCTTCCTGCGGATGGACGTCCACAAACTTGCTGCGCAGTTAAAACTGGGGGTACAACAAGGGTCACAATCGACAGGACTACGAGGGCAGGTAAGTACTTCCACATCCACTAGGCTCCGGGTCCAACTCTCCTGAAGTATACGGATGTGGCGGCCAGCGGTCCTCTCGGGCATCGCGAGAATCGGCACCCGCCGTTGTTCAGTCGGTAAATTCAGTCGCAAAACGAACCAGGACGTCTCGGCGTGAACACCCGTAACTTCCACTTCGGTTGCGGCGGTGAAGAACGGCTGACCCGCAGTCTCTATGGTCGTGTCCATCCTCCTCGTCCGATTAGTTCGCAACGAGGAGGATCATAGGAAAGGGCTACTGACAGAGTAGTGTCGGTAGGGATTGCATAAGACCTACCCCTCACGTTTCCCGAAATGGGATCCTTTTTACGAAAATGGAACAAAACTCATTCTTATATCCGCCATCCAGCAACTCTGAATTACGATGTCACGTTCGTGCCTTGCTTGGAGGCACTATCTCGCGTACCTGGGGCGCTCACCGTGACTTGCTCACCACGCTTTAATCGTGTTGTGACTCTTATTTTTATATTGCTCGTGTCTTTGATGATAGCTTGCGGCGGAGGCGGAAACGTTGGGGGAGGGAACACCCAGCCACCTGCGAATCAAACTCCTTCCAATCCGACGCCCGTTGTTAGCGGTGTTAGTCCCAGTTCATCTGTCGCGGGCTCTGGGTCGACGCAAGTTACGGTGACAGGATCAGGATTTGTGTCAACCTCCTCGGTACAGTGGAACGGTACTGCTCGTTCCACCACGTTTGTCAGTTCCACTGAACTTCAGGTGACTCTCACGGCGGCCGACTTAGCCAGTGCCGGATCCGGCCAAATCTCGATCGTTAATCCGGCCCCGGGCGGCGGTACTTCTTCTAACACAGCTTTCGCAATCAACAATCCCACTCCGGCAGTTACGTCCGCCAATCCGAGCACGGTTATTGCCGGCACTAACGGCAGTTCTATTACCGTAACTGGCACCGGATTTGTTTCGCAATCGGTGGTGCAGTGGAACGGGTCCGCGCGCACAACTACCTATGTCAGCGCGACGCAATTGCAGGTGGCACTCGTGGCAGCCGATTTAGCCACTGCCGGAACAGCACAGATTTCCATCGTCAATCCAGCTCCGGGCGGGGGTACGTCGTCGAACCTTGCATTCACGATCAACAACCCCGCTCCCGCAATAACCTCGGCGAATCCGGCTGCAGTCTCCGCCGGAAGCGGGGCATCTATCACGCTGACCGGAACGGGCTTTGTGCCCCAATCTGTCGCGCAGTGGAACGGATCTGCCCGCACGACTACTTACGTGAGCGCCACGCAATTGCAGGTGAGCCTTAGCGCTTCTGATTTGGCAGCCGCGGGTACAGGCAGCCTTACTGTGGTCAATGCTGCTCCGGGTGGAGGTTCAAGTGGCGGGAGCAGCATCACCATCATCTATGCCGCTCCGACGCTAGGGTCCTTATACCCGAATAGCGCTGTGATGGGCTCGCAGGCAGTTACCATGAACGTGGGCGGTTCGGGCTTCGCGCCCGCCTCAGTCGTGAAATGGAACGGAACGACTCTGCCAACGACTTACCTGAGCGGCTCAGTCCTGAGTGCTGTCATTCCGACGGCTGACCTGGTTACCAACGGCACAGCGCAGGTGACTGTTGTCAACCCGGTTCCGGGTGGCGGGATATCGGCAGCATCGACATTCACGATCACGACATATCCTGTGCCTGTTATCTCCAATATCCTCCCGACGTCGGTGTATGTGAATTCGGGCACTCAAACCATCACTGTTAACGGAACGGGTTTGCAACTGGTTTCGGTGGTTCAAGTCAACGGAACCGCTGTTCCGACTGTTGCGGGTTACTGCTGGTACTCTTCAGACGTTTGCAGCCTTCTCGCAACTGTCGACGCGTCCTATTTCACCTCGACCGGCAGCGTAAACATCACCGTCTATACACCTCCCCCGTCCGGAGGGGTATCGAATTTGGCTACGCTCACCGTCAGCGCTCCGCCAGCTCCAACCCTGAATTCTATTTCGCCCAACTCCGCGCCAATTGGAAACGATGACATCACGTTAACGGTATCTGGCTCCAACTTCACAGCGACTTCCACGGTGCTCTGGAATGGATCGGCGCGTCCCACTCAGTACGGCAATTCGACGTCCTTGACCGCCACAATCTCCAAGAGGGATGTGGCCACATTCGGAGTGTCGCAAGTATCGGTCTCAACTCCGGCGCCGGGCGGTGGAACGTCAACCACACTCCCATTCAGCACGTACCTGGGGCTGCCGGCGAACGATCTTGTTTACAGTTCGGCGAAGCAGCTTCTCTACGCTTCCGTTCCCAGCAGTGGCGGCCAAACGCTGGGGAACAGCATTGTCTCAATCGACCCGAACACCGGGGTCTTGGGATCGCCAGTGTGGGTGGGAAGTGAACCCAACAGACTGGGCCTTTCCGATGATGGCTTGACACTGTGGGTAGGTCTCGATGGTGCGAGCGCGGTCCGGAAAGTTGATCTGAACACCGGCACTGCAGGAACTCAATTCTATTTGGGCGGTGGTAGTGGGCTTTACAACTCCCCATTCAAGGCCACGGCGATAGCGGTGATGCCGGGAGCGCCAAACACGATTGCGGTCGCAAACTCGGCGAGTACTGTCGCGATTTACGATTCGGGCCTGCCGCGCGCAACGAGCGCCACAATACCGGGATACTATTCAGGCGTCGGTATTTCATTCGACAATACAGGAGCCTCTTTATATGAAGCAGGGTCTGGTTACTCCAGGATGAGCGTGGACAGTACTGGGATTAGCAGTTCTACCATGCTGAACTCGAGCGTGACATCCTCCGATCTCCGTTACGATAATGGCCTGTCATACCTCACTTCCGGTGTCGTTCTCGACGCAGCTTCCGGAACGCAAATGGGCATCTTCTCGGTAGCACCCTCTCAACCTGCTAACGGTCCCGTAGCACCCGACTCGACGGTTGGTCGTGCCTTTGTCCTGGTAAACCCAAACTATTTCTACACCTATCAAATCAATGTTTACGATCCGTCGAGCTTCGTGCTACTCGGATCGATACCCGTTCCGTTTGCCCAGAACTTATATCCTCCCACACCGAATCGGCTGGTTCGCTGGGGACAAGATGGCTTGGCAATTCCTTACGGCTCTCAGATCTACATCCTACGAAGCACGTTGGTGCGAGACCTCTCTTCTACGCTAGCCGATGTCGCCGTCTCCGTTGCGGCTCCTTCGTCCGCCGCAACTGGCGCCGATGTCGTTTATAGCATCAGCGTAACTAACAGTGGTCCATCAACTGCGAACCCAGTCACGCTCCTCGACTTCCTGCCAGCCGGCACTTCGTTCAAGTCGGTCAGCGCATCGCAGGGAAGTTGTGTCGGCGCCATGGTCGTACGCTGCAATCTCGGGTTGATAGCAAAGAACGGAACTGCAACGATACAGCTCACGGCGACAATGCTTGCCTCTGGAACGCTTACCAATACAGCTACAGTCAGTGCGGCACAAGGCGATGCAAATATGGCCAACAATACGGCAAGCACCGATATCGTGGTGACCGGCAACGCATACAGTGCTGCGCCGGCGCTGTATTCCATAACTCCATCTCTCGCGCAGGCCGGTGCATCCAGCTTCACTCTGACGGCGAACGGAGATAACTTTGACAACGCCTCAACCATAGAATGGAACGGCGCCGCGTTGACTACAACATTCGTCAGTTCGTCGCAGATCACCGCTCAGATTGATAGCAGTAAAATCGCCGCACTTGGGTGGGCCTGGGTCAACATCAACACACCTGCACCTGGAGGTGGCAACTCGCTCAACCTGCCTTTCACCACCTTCCAGGCGATCAATGTATCGACGAACGATATTATTTTCGACCCGTTCGCCCGGAAGATTTACGGTAGCGTTCCAAGCACGGCAACGCAAGTTACCGGGAACAGTATTGTTGCTATCGATCCATTTGCCGGGAGCATGGGCACTCCAATGCCGATCGGCAGCGAACCGCATCCTTTAGCCGAGTCAAGCGACGGGCAATATCTGTACATCGGGTTGGACGGCGCAAAGTCCCTCACGCGCCTGGATTTGACGACACCGACGCCGACGAAGGGGCCCGTATACCCATTGAGCTATACCAGCTACGGACAGGCGAACTCCTTTGCGGCAGGTGAGTTGGCGGTTATGCCCGGGAACAACAGCAGTCTCGCGGTGAGTTCCGGATACAACGGCGTCTTTGGAATCCTTGATATCTCGGGGTCGACGGCAACGATGCGCCCAACGGTCGAGGCAGGCCCTGGACTTTCAAGCCTCACTTTTCCAAATTCCGCAACCGTATATTCGATCGACACCTACAGCTCTGGCGCGATGTTTTATCGGTCCAATGTAACCGGGTCGGGTGTCACGAATGTCGATTCTTCCACGCTTCCTAATATGGGCCTTTTCCGGCTCGTAAATGGGCTGGTGTACGGGGTCAACGGCGGTGTGGCTGATCCATCCACGACGCCTCCATCTCTACTGGCCGTGAACGCTGTCTCGAGCGCTGTGACCTATAACACGCTCCAAACTAGCGGAATCGCCGTCGATAGTGCCGCGAAGCGAGCTTTCTATACCGCCAGCACCATCGCAGGATCAGCCAATCCGTATCTGGCCATCTTCGACTCGACCCGGTATTTACCTCTTCAGATTATCGAGTTCCCAGGCAATTCTGTCACTGGAACGGACCTGCTCCGCTGGGGATCCGATGGTCTAGCGTGGCAGTTGAGTCCGTGGCCCTCCTATATGGGAGGCTCCACGCAAATTATCCTGATGCGTGGTCCGTTGGTTCAGCCGTATTTGGGTGTCGCGAATCCGATACCCGGTTTCACGTCCGTTAATCCAACGAACACCACGCACGGCATTGGAAACCTCATGCTGACCGTGACTGGAACGAGTTTCGTCTCCGGTGCAACGGTTGCATGGAATGGCAACGAACGCACGACAACCTACACGGATCCGACTCACGTGACAGTCGCCATTCCCGCGTCTGATCTGGCAACAGCAGGATCGGCTACGCTAACGGTGAAGAATCCCGGAACCAGCTCCTCTGCCGGCATCACGTTCACCGTTAACTAAGGACGCCGGCCAAAACTGAAAGCGGGGGATTGCTGCCAAGGCGAACACCGCGGTGGGCGTTCCCATGAACTCGCTGCAAGTGCGCGCGTTTCTCAGACGCAACCGTTCAGCGCTTCAGTCTCGATAGTCACTGTCCATCTCCTCGTGCGATAAGTCCGCAACCAGGAGGATGATAGGGAAGGGCTACTGACAGCATTCCGTCAGTAGGGATTGAGCTTCCTGGTTGTCCTCACGAGCGCAGTTTACGATGATTTCCATGGACAATATTCACATCAGACCCGCGCGCCCGTCCGATATCGACCCGCTGGCGCCGCTGCTTGAGGCTCTATGGCCACAGTCGCCTGCTGAAGAACACGCGCGGGAGCTCCAGCAGCTACTCGGTGGGAAAGCCGATGCAGTCTTGACAATGCCTCTCGCCATCTTCGTCGCAGAGGCGGGCGATGGGAGAGTGATGGGTTTCGTCGAAGTCGACTTGCGTTCGCATGCAGATGGCTGCGACCCAGCACAACCAGTGGGCTACATCGAAGGCTGGTACGTTGCCGAGGATTATCGGCAGACTGGCGTTGGCAAGAGGCTGGTAGCCAAGGCGGAGGACTGGGCGCGCAGTCACAAGTGTGTCGAAATGGCTTCTGATGCCGTCATCGACAACGCGATCTCCCAGCGTGCACACGAGGCCTTGGGCTACGAGGTCGTGGACCGCTGCGTGCATTACCGGAAGAGACTCTGAGGAACTGATGGATCGTGAGGAGTTCAACCGCGCGATCGCGAATATCGAGCAAGGTTCGAGCGTCGCCCACCAGGTGCTCCTACCGGTGCACACGTGAGCGCGAAGCAGAGTGCTCGCAATTAGGTATTAAGTAAAGATTCCGCCACAACCAGCTCGGGAGTCGGCCTACTATTTCTGTCTTCTATTGAGATGACCCTTTACATGCCTGTCTGTTCTAGACGGTCAGGCACAGACACTCGTGGCAACAACTCGCGGAAAGAAGCAATTTGTTACTAACGCCGTGAGTGGATAGATGAAGTCGCACAGAGGGAACGACGTCGTCTTTTAAACAAAGGGAATTCAACAGCACGAGAAGATACCGGGCGGTGAGCAAAGCCACACACCACCGGAAAGCGTCGCAGGGCCGGTCCTCAGCATACGGGGTAAAAGCGCGGCTCTGTTTTTAGGGTGAGATCGGTGACGAGTCACCACGACCGGTCTCACCCTTGCGATGTGTCATGAAATGTTGAACGCAAACGGAACGCGGCGGTGCGGCCGACGACGCGAGGACGTTTACCAGGTTGCACTCGGTCGGTCGGATTGTTTCAGTAACGATTGTTGGGGTGCAGAAGGATTGACCCTCACATTCGCGGTTTTGCCCTTCCTAAAGCGTTCGACGGTGGCTTCGGCCACCGCTTCGAACATATAGGGGATGGTCTCGATCGAACTGTAGGTCTTACCCTTGAAATGGTACGTGTAAGCTATCTCCGCAGTCGGACAATTCCAAACCCAACCGCCGCCGACGAGGGCTGAGTCAATTTTGGCGTCCACCGTTGGCCAACCGCCGCCTTTTAATACCCTGGCGAGACGAATCAAAAGTCGAACAATGTAAGCAACTACAACGTCGATGATGAGGCCGCCCAAGTGTGTGACTCCCGTCGAGGTGAAGTCTAGAGTACTCTCCGTAACCACAGCAACGGAGGAGAGAGACCTTCGAAGGGAGGATCGCCCTCGCGTACAATGTCCGATAACAAATATTATGTTAAGTGCGCTAAGCGCCCGCTAGATTCGGGTCTGCTAAGTAAGCCCGGGAGCGTTCCCTTCAGCGAATAGTAGTCCTTGGGACTTCGCTTCGACTCGGCGTAAAGTATTCCAGCAAAGGAACACCGGAATGCGCACACTGCTGATGGTTATCTGCTGCGCGGCCGTTTCGGGAATGGCGCGGCAGTCAATTCGGGACGTTGACTGGAGGAACTTCTCATATCCGTTGGAGGTTGGGGGCGTGCCGGCGGAGGTTCATTGGTTGTCGGCCGTTCGTAGGACTGATGCTGCCACCTTAATCGACGGAAAGTATGTGGTGCCTGATGGGAGCGACGACGTTCGCTCTCGCCTGGTTACCTTTGATTCCGTTAACTACGGTGCGCTAACCGGAATCAATTCAACAGTTGCAGTGGTAGTTCTGACCTATCACAGCGGCGGCACGGCGACTTGGCAGTACGTGTATTTATTTGCTACCCAATCAAGCAATCCCCAACTGCTGGCATGGCTTAGGACGGGATCGAGAGCGGATCAGGGTCTGCGTGAGGTTTCGACCAGCGATGGGGATCTTATCCTAGTGGTCAACGATCCAGATCGACGACGGGGTGATTGCTGTTCGACCGGAACCATAACTACCCGCTACCAGTGGGTGCGAGATTCCTTTTCAGTGGTTGGGAAACCGGTATACAAGACCGATCCCCCAAGCTTCGATTGCAATAAGGCCGCGACGCCAATCGAACAAATGATCTGCCAAGACACCGAGTTGTCTTTTCTCGACAGGCAGATGGCCAGATCCTATCAAGAGGTGCTCAAAGGTGCTTCCGCAGAGCGCAAAGAGATCATTAGGAAGAGGCAGGCAGAATGGTTTGCTGACTACCGCCATGCCTGCAATGCCCCTATCTCCGATTCGCAAAGGCGCGACTGTATCGACCAACATCTCAATGACCGCCTGATCACAATCTGGAAATGAACTACTGACCTGTCGTTCACGAACCTCGGCTCCTCGTGAAGCGCCGAATTACGCAGGCTGCCACAATTCGACAGGATTTCCCTCAGGGTCATGCAGACGAGCGAAGCTACCAATTTTGGGATAACTTTCCGGGTCTTTGACCTCAATTCCTGCCGCACGCAGCTGGGCTACCATTTTGTCGAGATCATGCACGCGAAAGTTCACCATCCAGGCCTTAGCAGGATCCCCGAAATAGCCGCTTTTTTCGGGAAAAGGACTGAACGCGGTCGGTCCCGCCTCTTGCTGCCAAACGGTGCCCCCCTCGCTCGTGGGTGTGAGCGCGATCCCCAGGTGTTGCAGGTACCAGTCCCCCAACGCTTTGGGATCATGAGCTCGGAAGAACAACCCTCCGATTCCGGCTACTTTTTCCATCTTCGTTCCTCCCGATTCATGTTTTGTCTTCGCCTTCGCAGCCGGAGCAGGACTCGCTGGTTGTGTGGGCTTCTGCGCCGCCATGGCTGATTCATGCTGCAGCAGAATGAAGCTGGAGCCGAAAGCATACGACAAGACTTGAAGGAATTGGCGCCTTTGAAAACCCACTCCATCCTCCTCCCAAGACTTTGTGCGAGCTCATCTACGATACCTCATCCCGGAACTTAGGGTTTTCCCTGAATGGTTGTTCTCTGTTGACGGCCTGAAACTGGAACGCGCATGCGCTCCACTTCCCAACGTGGATTTTCGATCCTCGAGATGATCATGGCCGCCGCCATCGTTATGATTCTGGCTGCGATGACCTATGGCTTGCTATTGGCGGTTGTCTCTCGGACCGACGAGGCTTCTGCCGTGGAATCTGTCCGCGCCATTGAGGCCGCCGAAATCCAATACGCCACACAGCATCCCGAGTATGGCTTCAATGCGCTCGACAATCTGGAGCTCGCCGATCCGGGCCTTAAATCGGGATTCAAGCACGGCTACGAGTTCATCGTTACCCTAGAGGCAGCTGCCGGAGGCGGCCCCAACACTCATTTCCAGGTCACAGCCATGCCCTCAGGCGTGAACGAACTGCTGGCCTCCAGAACCTACTACGGAGACGACTCCGGCAATATCACGTTTGCGCGCGGTCGCGCCCCCTCCGCCGAGTCGTTGAAAGTCAAGATCATGAAATCTCAATAATGCACCGCCCGATCTTGGCGAATGCCGCCTCCCAATTCAGGAAACTATTGTCAAGTGCTTTTACTTGAGGAATTCCTTGTAATCTACTGATTCTCCGGGAGAAATAGTGTTGCCAAATGTGTCTAGTTGCCGCGGCTGATTCGCTACACTCATAGTAGGAGTAGTATTTTGGGCGGCAGAAACTCCATACAAGTGCTGCATTTTCAATAATTTGACTGTTAACTCCTTTGCTATGCGGGAGCTGGCAGAACCTTCTCTCTAAAGCACTGTAAGTAAGGGCCTTATAGGTAAGGAGGGGGGGAGGGGTACCTCCCGGGAAACCAAGTTACAGCGATCTTGCATTACGCCGTCGCCGCGATTGCCTGTTCGACGTCGCGCCGGAATGCAGCCAGCGTTTCCAGTCGCTCTGGCGTGGCTTCTACCACCTCGGATTTGTTCTGGAAGACCTTGCGGCCATTTTGCTCGGTAAGCACGCCGATCGATTCCCCAACGCGCCAACCGGGTGTGCCGATCAGTTGTACGCCAGTCGGCAGCGGCAGGACCATAACGATGCAGTCGCCGCGTGTGACCCCCACGGCATTCGGAAACATATCGAATGTCTGGAATTCAAAGCCGGCGAGGTATAGCCGTTGCAGTTGTTCGGCAGGATCCATTGCTAGTGGTCAGTGATTAGTGGCTAGTGGTTAGATTACCTCTCAGCAATCAGTAGTCAGCCCGCAGTCAGATTCGTCAGACATACTGCAAGAATCCAAGCTGAAAGCCGATACTGACAGCCGACAGCCAAGCTACATCTTGTATCGGCCCATATCTTCTTCGCCCAGGTTCTCGAGCCATTTGCGCATCTCTTCGCTCGAGACTTTGTCGGAGAGCGCGCTTGCGAGCCGGGAAGTCTTCAATACCTGATCCTCGACGAAGATGGGGCAATCGACGCGCAGCGCCAACGCCAGTGCATCGGAGGGTCGGGAATCGATCGAGATAGTCTGTCCTTCCCTTTCCAGCCAGATCACGGCGAAGAACGTGTCGTCGCGCAGATCGTTGACTACGACTTTGCGCACTTCCGCTTCGAGTCCGATGAGAAGATTTTTCAGAAGATCATGAGTCATGGGCCGGGGAGTCGAAACTTTCTCGATCTCGAGGGCGATCGCGTTAGCCTCGTAGATGCCGACCCAGATCGGCAGCACCTGATCGCCGCCGACGTCCTTAAGAATGACAACGGGCATGTTGGTGACTGGGTCCATCATCAGGCCACGAATTTTCATTTCGACTTCCACAGGTCCCTCCTGCCTAAACGGCAAGTTCGCCCACCAGGCTGTTTGAGAAGCTCTGGGTGACGCGCACTTGAACGTAGCCGCCAACTTTCAGCGTCGCCGCCTCAGGTGCGGTGAAGTTTAGCACTTTATTTTGCGAAGTCCGACCATTCCATTGCTTGCGGGCTTCGTTACGGCCCTCGACCATGGCTTCCACCGTCTGGTTTAGATGCCGCTTGTTATTCTCCAAGGAGATCTGTTTCTGCCGCTCGTTCAAAATCGAGAGCCGCAGCGTCTTTTCCTCGTCGGAAATCACGTCGGGCAGATTCAGAGATGCAGTGTTGGGCCGCGGCGAATATTTGAACGTAAACGCACTGTCGTAGCGAACCTCGCTGATCAACGCAACCGTCTCTTCGAACTCGGCGCGGGTTTCACCGGGAAATCCAACGATCAGATCCGTGGTCATGCTGATATCCCGCTTGGACGCTTTAATCCACGCGATCCGCTCAAGGTACTGCTCACGTGTGTAGAGCCGCTGCATCGCGTTCAGAACCTTCGTCGAACCACTTTGCACCGGCAGATGAACGTGGTCACAGAGCGCTGGGACCGCATCGATCGCTTCGACAATGTCCCTGGTGAAATCGCGCGGATGCGACGTCGTAAAGCGCACGCGCTTGGTGCCCGAGATCTCGCCGACAGCGGCCAGCAACTCGGCAAACGTCTTCTTTCCTGACGGATCGCGATAAGAATTCACGTTCTGCCCGAGCAGCTGGATGTCGGTGAATCCCTGATCCACCATGCGATGAGCTTCGGCCAGCACGGAATCGGCTGTCCGGCTGCGCTCCTTGCCGCGCGTAAATGGAACTACGCAGTAAGAGCAGAACTTGTCGCAGCCCTCGATGATGGTGATGTAGCCCCGATGCTGATTGGTGCGCGCGGTGAACTCGGTGTCGAAGGTCTGGTCGGTCTGGCGGTCGTCGAGTCCGGTTACGCGATGGTTCCCTGCTTCGAGCTGCACCAGCATCTCCGGCAGGTTCCGGTAGGAAGCTGAGCCGCAGACCAGGGAAACGTACGGAGCGCGCTCGAAGATCTTGTGGCCTTCCTGCTGAGCCACGCAACCCAGCACGCCGAACTTTTTGCCCTGAGACTGGAGCTTCTTGTAGTCGGCCAGACGATGGAAGACCTTCTGCTCGGCTTTGTCGCGAATGGAGCAGGTGTTGTAGAGAACCAGGCCGGCCTCTTCCACTGTCTCGACCCGCTGATAGCCCTCAGATAAGAGCGTCCCGATGACTTTTTCCGAGTCATGGACGTTCATCTGGCAGCCAAAGGTCTCGATGTAAAAAGTCTTTTCCTCACCCTGCGCCATATGGCTCAGTATAACCCGTTCGTGAATGGAATGTTCCAAGCTGCTGTTGAAGAGCTGGAAGAAATTCGAGAGCGGCTGCCAACAATTCGACTTGACCGCGAGTCAATCTTCTGCGAGTTTGCTCGCCTGAATCAAATCCTCTTGGGGTGAGGAATAATGGCAACTGTTTCGATTGATAAGCCGCAGCGTCTCGATCCCGCGGCAATGGGGCAGGTTCTTCAACTTAGCTGCGGCATGATGTTTAGCGCCGCACTGCAAACCGCAACCCGGCTTGGCGTGCCTGACCAACTCAGCAACGGTCCGGTCGCAGTGAAAGACCTGGCCGCAGCGACCGGAACCAATGAAGATGCGCTCTTTCGAGTGCTTCGCGCGCTGGTACCGCTGGGCATTTTCGCTGAGGTCAGCCCGCGCACATTTGCGAATACGCCGGCCACTGAGTGGTTGCGCTCGGACGTTTCGGGATCCGTTAGGGACACGGTGCTGTGGATGTCGAGTGCATTTCATTTTAATGTTTGGAAGGAGTTGCCTTACTCCGTTCGAACGGGAAAACCTGCCGCCGAGCATATCTACGGCAAGCCGGTATTCGAGTGCTTCGACATACTTCCTGAGGTCGCTGCCGATTTCAATGCCGCGATGACGTGCATCAGCGCGCAGTTGGTACCCGCGGTGCTTGACGCTTACGACTTCAGCGGAATCCGCACGCTGATGGATGTCGCCGGCGGACATGGCTTCGTGATCTGCGAAATTCTGCGCCGCTATCCGGAGATGAAAGGCTTAATCTTCGACATTCCTCCGGTGATCGAAGGGGCGAAGTGCCGGGTGTGTGATCTGAATCTCGAGCATCGTTGCAACGCCGTAGCCGGAGACTTCTTTACAGAGATTCCGGCGGGAGCCGACGCCTACTATCTGCAGCACATCATTCACGACTGGGACGACGAGAAGGCTCTTACGATTTTGCAAAACGTGCATCGGGCGCTGCGAGGAGTTCCGAACGGCCGGATCATCGTCACCGATTGCGTCCTGCCTGAAAACTCCGATATGCATTTCGGCAAGCTCATCGATTTGGAGATGATGCTGATGCCAGGAGGCCGTGAGCGGACGGAGAAAGAAGTGCGTGCGCTCTTCACAAAGGCGGGCTTCGAGATTACGAAGATCGTACCGACGAAATCGCCCGACAGCGTGACCGAAGCCAGACCGGTCTAGCTCTTGCTGCCGTTCTTAACCATCTTGAGAAATGCGGCATGCACACGCGTGTCGTCGGAAAGCTCAGGGTGGAATGTCGAGGCCATCACTTTGCCCTGGCGAACAAGCACAGGATCATTCCCTTGCTTGGCCAGGACTTCTACCTCCGGACCAAGCTGCTCAAACTTGGGAGCGCGAATAAAGACCATTTCCAGTGGCCCGGCGCCCGCGTCTAAATCCGCGACGGCCGTGCCAGTGCCGATAAAGCTGTCGATCTGTCTTCCATAAGCATTGCGGCGGATGGTTACATTCAGTGCCCCCAGTCCGCGCTGCGATGGGTTCTCGACCTGTTTGGCCAGCATGATCGCGCCGGCGCACGTGCCAAAGGTAGGACGGGTTAGCACGAATTGCTTCAGTTTCTCGAATCCCGTTTCGCCCAGAACTTTCAGAAACGTTGTGGATTCGCCACCTGGAATCACGAGTGCGTCGATTTCGTCGAGTTGCTCGGGCTTGCGCACCTCGATAACCTCAGCTCCAAGCTGTTCGAGACGCTGCCGGTGCGCGGCAAAATCGCCCTGTATGGCCAGAACGCCTACCTTCATACTTCGAAGATAAATTGTGCCGCGCGCGGTGTAAATGTGCAGCGTCACTGGGAATCCGCACACGTGCGGCTATAATCGCGGGCGCAAGTCATAATGCTTCCATCGGAGGCCCGGTGCAGACTTCATCTGCCAGTGCCGTTACCACGCACAAATTCACTCCTACACTGCTGCGCAGCGCGATCGTGGCCGCAATCGGCGGATTGCTCTTCGGCTTCGATACGGCGGTAATCGCCGGAACCACTCAGGCGCTCACAGATGTCTACCATCTCACGCCGGGAACGTTGGGACTGACGGTGTCGATTGCACTGGTGGGAACGATCGTCGGCGCAGCCACAGCCGGCGCGATCGGAGATAAGTATGGCCGTCGCGACAGCCTACGCGGACTCGCCGTCCTCTATCTGATTTCAGCGCTCGGCTGCGCCATCGCAGCGAACTGGACGATGCTGGTGGTGTTCCGCTTCCTGACAGGATTGGCGATTGGCGGATCGTCGGTAATCGGTCCGATGTACATCGCTGAAGTCTCTCCGGCGCGTTGGCGCGGAAGGCTGGTTGGACTATTCCAGTTCTGCGTGGTGTCAGGAATCCTGCTGGCGTACTTTTCAAACTACGTCGTGGGATTGCAGCACTTCGGCGACGCGGAATGGCGCGTGAAATTCGGTGTAGCAGCACTGCCGGCATTTATCTTTCTGGCGCTGCTATTCACGATTCCTCGTAGTCCGCGCTGGCTGGCGAAGCAGGGGCGCACGGATGAGGCGGGCAAAGTGCTCGCAGCCACTGGAGAGTCCGATCCACAGGGCCAGTTGCAAGACATCGTTCGCTCCATCGACGAAGAGCATCACCGCAAAGACGAGCCCTTGTTCTCCGCGCAATACAGGCTACCGATTTTTCTGGCGATCACGATTGGACTGTTCAACCAACTGGCGGGTATCAATGCAATCCTCTATTACCTGAACGACATCTTTGCGCGCGCCGGATTCACGAAAGTGTCCGGCGACTTGCAGGCAGTCGCAATTGGCGCGACTAATTTGCTATTCACGGTTATTGGCCTGAGTGTGATCGACAAACTAGGACGCAAGACGCTGCTGCTGATTGGCGCTGTCGGCACGGCGGCGTGCCTGTTCGGCGTGTCGATGGTCTTCTTCCGCCATAGTCATGAGAATCTGCTGCTGCCATTGCTGGTGGTCTACATCGGATTCTTCGCACTATCGCAGGGCGCGGTGATCTGGGTTTACCTGAGCGAAGTCTTCCCTACTCGCGTGCGCGGCAAAGGTCAGAGCCTGGGCAGCTTCTCGCATTGGGCGATGAATGCCGCCATCGCTTTTGTGTTTCCAACCATGGCGGTGATTTCCGGCGGGTTCGCGTTCCTGTTCTTTGCCGCGATGACCGTGCTGCAATTCTTCGTTGTGCTGTTCTTCTATCCGGAGACGAAGGGCGTAAGTTTGGAAGAGATGCAGCGGAAGATGGGGATTAGTTAGGTCAGCGCAGAGGGAGGAAGCGGGGGATTTCAAGAACAGAAATGCAGATCCCTCGCGAGCTACGCTCGCTCGTGATGACAAAGGCAAAAGCACAGCACGCGGACAAGAATGTCCGCGCCACACAACCAAAAGCAAAGCCCCTCAAACTTGAGGGGCTGAATGCTGATTACTGATTGCTGGTTTGTTACCATCCTCGCGTCTGCAGCATATCCTTCTCTTGCAGACCGCTGACGGCGAGACCTTTCATCGAGGAAGGCACATCTTCGCTGACTTCAAGTAACACTTTAGGGTCTTTGAAGTGCGTAGTGGCGAGCACGATGGCACGTGCGCGCTTGAAAGCATCTTCAGGCGATGCAAACTCGCTCGAGCTATTCATGAAAATGCCGGAGCCCACGAAGATTGCTTCGGCGCCAAGCTGCATCATCAGCGACGCATCTGCCGGAGTGGCGATGCCGCCGGCCGAGAAATTCGGTACCGGCAACTTCCCCTCTTTTGCGACGATGCGGATCAACTCGTAGGGCGCCTGATGATTCTTTGCCGCCGCGAAAAGCTCTTCTTCGCTCATCACGGTCAGAGCGCGCATCTCGCTAACGATCTGGCGCATATGCTTTACAGCGTGCACCACATCGCCGGTTCCAGCTTCGCCTTTGGTGCGGATCATGGCCGCGCCTTCCGCGATGCGCCGCAACGCTTCTCCCAAGTTGCGGGCTCCACAAACAAACGGAGTCCCGAACGCGTGCTTGTCGACATGGTGGAGTTCGTCGGCGGGCGTGAGCACCTCGGATTCGTCAATGTAATCGACTTTGAGTTCCTGCAGAATCTGTGCTTCCGCAAAGTGGCCGATGCGGCACTTGGCCATCACGGGAATGCTGGTAGCCTTCTGGATTTCCTGGATTTTCTTGGTCGAAGCCATGCGGGCTACGCCGCCTTCGGCACGGATCTGTGCCGGCACGCGCTCGAGGGCCATCACGGCCGCGGCACCGGAACGCTCGGCGATTTCCGCCTGCTCTGCCGTGGTGACGTCCATGATGACGCCGCCCTTTAACATCTCTGCCAAACCGACTTTCAGGCGCAAACCGTTGCTGCCATTCTTCTCAGACATACTGCTTCTCCCCAGAGTAATTGGATTGCGACGAACGCACGAAGGCTCCGGAACATGGAGCGTGGTTCAGAATCCGGTGAACTTCTATTGTAGCAACTATCCACCGCCGAGGTCGCGGAGGACGCAGAGGGACAAAAAGCTCGAGCAAAAGTCGCCGAAAACGGAGGTAAGAGGCGATTCCGCGCCCTCAGCGTCCTCTGTAGCGCGTTCTCTTGATGTACTTCGCGAACATCCGTTCCGGATCGATTGCAATGAACTTCCCCCGGCTGCGCGCCAGGACTTCACCCTCGGAGTTGCGGATCTCGGCAAGGTTGTAGTGCTCGCGCCCTTCGACCTTTTCTTCCCAGCCTTCGGCGATCAGCCACTTCCCTAGCGGTGTCGGTTTCAAGTAGTTCACCGTCATCTCTGAGGTGACGGCGATTACCTGGCGGAACTTGTTTACCTTGCCCATAGCTTCATCGAGGATGGTCGCGATGATCCCGCCATGCGCGTGCTTCGGTGGTCCCCAATAGCGGTGCGACAGACGAAACTTGCAACGCACGCGGCGCGCAGGTTCGTCGTAAACGAATTTCAAGTGCATCCCATCTGGGTTATCGGGACCACATCCGAAACACTGGTTGACGGGCAGGTTGTGCTTCGGTGTGCCGTGTCCGTGAACGGCCTTGTGTTTGGGCATTGCAGAAGGAGTTTATCGCAACGCCAGATTAGCTTCTGACTGAACTGCAAAAACTAAGTTTTGTTAATCCTCTGTGACAACTTCTCTGGCGGCTCGTGCAACTAGACAATGGCACGACTGACGACACTTCCGTACGCCCAGAATTTCTAACAACAAAGAAGATGGTTCTTATGACAGATACTACCGTTCGAACTAGTCGCTCGGTCTTGGACTCAGTCGATTAAACACTTAGTTACTGGGAGTGAAGTGATGCGCACAGTTTTAGGTGTAGCTCTTACGCTTCTCTTTTCTGCGAACGTCGGTCTCTCGCAAACGACCGTACCGCGTGCCGGGCACGTTGTGCTAATCATTGAAGAGAACCATGAGTTCTCGCAGGTTTATCCCAGTGGCATGCCCTGGTTTGTCTCGCAAGCGCAGGCAGATGGTGGCATCGCTACCGATTTCACTTCATCGATCGGCAGCTTTCAATCGCTCGGCGCCTATCTGTGGCTCTCTTCCGGCAGCACCGAGGCGCAATTTGGCTGCAATGGCAGCAACTGTGCGCAACCGATCACCGACGACAACATTTTTCGCGAACTCGACATGCGCGGCATGACCTGGAAGGTCTACGCGCAGAGTTTGCCGAGCGTCGGATATCTGGGAAATGGACCGGCCCCTTACATCAAGGGACATAACGCGGCAGTGTGGTACAGTTCGGTCATTAACAATCCCTCCGATTTGCAGCGCGTCGTTCCGTTCACGGAGTTTCAGCAGGACCTGGCCGCGAACAATCTGCCGGAGTACAGCATCATCATTCCAGACGGCCTTAACGATGCGCACGACGGGACACTTGCCCAGGCCGACGCATTCTTGCAAACGAACATCGCCCCGTTACTGGCTTCGAGCTACTTCCAGCCGGGCGGCGACGGAGTGCTCTTCTTTACCTTCGACGAGTGCGGCGCCGGTGAAAACAGTACCTGCGGTGCACACACTTTCTCGGCGCTACTGGGTCCGCTCGTAAAACATGGATATCTTTCCGGCACGGCTTACTCGCAGTCCGATATGTTGCGTACGATTGAAGACGTTCTCAATCTGCAGCCATATTTCGGCGCTGCGGCCAGCGCGAAGGATATGGCAGATTTTTTCGCGACATCCGGTACGCCGGGTGGGTCGTGTGCCCCGCCTAATGCCCCCGGCGTCAACTTATGCTCTCCGCAAACGGGCCAGACGTATACTTCCCCGGTCGAGGTGATTGCAGCAGGTGCAGGAGCCAGCGGCGCAGTGAATCACATGGAATTGTGGATCGACGGAAAGAAAATCGGGAACTACTTCGCAGATACCGTTAGTACGGCGGTGTCATTAGGCGCTGGGTCACACGCCGCAACTGTTGTGGAGGTCGATTCCAAGGGAGCATTTATTAAATCCACGGCTTCAGTCTTCAGCGTCGGAAGTACGTCGGGCGCGTGCACACCACCGAGCTCTCCCGGCGCGATTCTATGTACCCCGGTCGCCGGACAAACCTACGGGTCTCCCATCCAGTTCACCGGCGCTGGCACCCTGGCGAGCGTGGCCGTGAATCATCTCGAATTGTGGATCGATGGCAAGAAGATTGGCAACTACCCTGGGAACACAATCAACACGTCGGTTGCTGAGTCTGCCGGATCTCATGCTGCGACCCTGATAGCGGTAGATGCGAAAGGAAATTTTCTGAAGTCCGCCGCAGTCAGCTTCATCGTGCAGTGATTTCCACAGAGCGGATCACTGTCCCACGCAGGTTGACGAGACGTGGCGTACGCCGCTCACTTGAAACGCATCAGCGCTCAAGGCATGGCCCGTAACTGCGACGGTGTGCCCGTTCCATCCGCGCAGGTTTGTCGTGTTTCCCTCGAGGCGATAGATCTTGCCTGCGCTGGTTAGCTGCCACTGTCTATTCGCCTGCGACACGCAGCCTTGCATGCTATTTGGAGACGAGTTCGGTCCGACCTGTGTAGAGCCGACCGTATTGGCGCTCCTCTGTATAGGCGATTCTGCTCCGCCGATCTCCTGCGATGCCCCAGGATTCTGATAGTTCGGGCGGGTCGATCCGACGCCATAGGTTCCCTCGGGTGCGCCCACCTCTGTTTGTTCCGCGCTGGCAGCCAGATCGGCAGCAGCCCCGCGTGATTCTCCCACCTGCTCCCAGTTCGGCGGATATCCTGGCCTCTCGTTGAGAGGTTGTCCCGTAAGCACGGCGGATTGCCCGCGCGCCTGCGCTATTCCTCCCTGCGTTTCAGCTCCCACGGTCTGCTGGTTTACGTGCGTGCTGGTTTCGGGGATTTCAGTGCCTTTGTTGCCGGTCTTCCCGGTCACTGCAATGGCGGGAAGTTGCTCGTTCGCCTGGGGATTACATAGCTCTCCGGTGTTAGCGATACTATCTACATGGAACGCCATGCGATTGTCCGATTCTGCGGGCCGCGACAGCGGATAGCCGCTCACGCGAACGACGTGGTGCAGGTGTTGGGACAGATCGCCGGACTCGAGCGCATAGATGCCCGCATTGCCGGCCCCAGCGAGCCAGAAGCGTCCGTTGCCTTGCACCAGGCAACCGGAGAGATTGCTGGCTTCCGAAAAACTGCTCGGTGAGCCAATGTTGGGAATTGTGCCCGTAGTTCCATTTCCAACTTGACCCTGCGCCGCCGTCTGGTTCTGCGGAGTCTGCGCAGGAGCCGTCAGCGAGATCGTTAAAACTGCCACTAGCAATGCCGCGTAACGCATAGTATTCCTTGCCGGCCGTAGATGCGTGGTCTTCTAACTACTCAGTTAGACTTGTAGATGTAGTCTGCGGGTTTCATCGCATATGTGCGAAAAGCGCGGAAATTGCGGACCTGAGGCAACAGCTTCGTGAAACAGCATTCGGACGAATTGTGGATGGAAGAGGCTTTGCGCGAGGCACAGCGAGCACAAGCCCTGGGAGAGGTGCCGATCGGCGCAGTAGTCGTGTTCGAAGGACGCTTGATCGGAAGAGGCAGCAACCGCCCTATCACCGAAAGTGATCCGACGGCGCACGCGGAAATCCTGGCGTTACGAGAGGCCGGACGTGCCCTCGGCAACTATCGGCTCGAGAATTGCGATCTGTACGTGACGATCGAGCCGTGTGCAATGTGTGCCGGAGCGATCACGCATGCGCGTATCCGGCGGCTGATCTATGGGGCGGACGATCCCAAAGCGGGCGGAGTAAGATCCGTGGTCGAGGTATTGAATCACCAGGGATTGAATCATCAGGTGGAAGTGACCGGCGGCGTGTTGGCTGGACGCTGTCGCGAGATGTTGCAGGCCTTCTTCCGTGAGAAGCGCAGTGGAGAAGTGCGCAGGTGACGGGGGTGATCGTGAAATGACTTTGGCCGTGTAAATACAAAGCAATGGAAATTACAGCGACAGTTTCGTAGTGACAAGCCGTACGAAATCGTAAGCGCAGAAACAATCAGCGTGAATTTCAAGGAGGGCGGCTGGAAGGGCTTCTACAAGCTACACCCTGATTCGGGAGGTTATATCACTGTGTCCGCGGTGGGCTTTAACAGAGACAAGACAAGGGCCATTGTTTACACCGGAAGTGCCTGCCAGTCTTTGTGTGGACAGTGGGGTTTCCACTTATTGGAAAATGTTGACGGCGCATGGAAGGAGGTTTCCGGCGTGACGTGCTCTACGGTTTCGTAGATAAAATGGCGATAAATCTCCTTACCACTCACGATCCCAAGCTCAGAGTCGTAGTGGTGAGGCGCTCTCCCAAGGAGGCGTTTACCAGGGCTCTACTCAAAATCATTCGCGCCGTCGATAAGACTCGAAGGTAAGGTTCTGAGCTGCGCATCACGATTGCTTCAGCAGCTCCAGCATTTGGCGGTCGAGCTTGTGTCCCTTATAGTTCTCGTACTGCACGTCTGCACGCTCACTATCGAGCACGCCGAATGCGCCTCGCAAATTCCACAGCGAGTTTCCCCAGCCCACCTCTTTCCAAACCGAAAGACTATCTTTCATCCACGCCAGAGCCACAGGATGCGGAGTTTTGTTGAAGACGCCCCATTCGCCCACATGGATACGAACGCCCTTCTTGATAAGAGGAATGTAGGGTTCCACATACGCCTGCTTGAGCCGCGCGCGATCCCAGATTTGACCCTGATCGTCCTTTAATGGCCAGGTAGGGACGGTGAAACTTTCAAATTCATCTTTTGGGACCCAAGTTGCGGTGTAGTGACTGACGGCCTTCGGCAAGTATCCGCGGGTACTCTGAACGAGGCCGAGATCGACGATTCCCATCACCGGCGCCTGGCCTATGTTGATGCCGTCGGCGAAAATCAGCCGATTCGGATCCTCCTCGCGGATCGCTGCGACCAAGGCTTTCACGATCTCGACGTAGCGTTCCTCCAGGTACCCTTCGTACGACCTCATCTTGGGCGGCTCATTGATCAGATCAAAACTCAACTGCCTGCTGGGAACTGTTTTATAGCGGCGAGCAAAAGTCTTCCAGTGGAAAACGGCGGCTTGCAGTGCCTTGTCACGCTGTAAGGCAGTCCCGGAAAACAAATCGGCAGGTTCCAGTTCGCGCTGGTTGATGCAGTAACCGGGAATACGATGGAAATTGAGGTTGATGTGAATGCTGTACTGGCGGCCAAGGTCGATTGCGTAATCGATGTCGCTGAGTGCATCTTCGCGAATTAGCGACCAATCGTCCTTGCTGCCCCAAACCCAGTACGACAACGGCAGGCGCGCGAAGTTGAATCCCCAGTCTGACATGGTGGCGAAATCAAACTCATCGAATGCTCGGCCTCGGGTCGGGTGGCCGGGCGTTTGAAAGTCACCCTGCAAATTAAATCCGCGCCAACGAGGAATGTGCTGCGCAGAGATGTCGTCTTCCGCAAACATTGCACTCAGACCCAAGCCGGAGGCGGCGCAAAGAACGCTCGTGGTCTTCATAAAGCTTCGTCGGTCTATCATTTTTCCTCTGATATCGCTCGTGATGCAGCGACCGTCGTGAACGCACGCTCACAGACTCGCGTTTATCCTGGCAGTTGGATAATAGCTGCCCATTCCTCGGTTGAAGACAGGAATCAGCGTTATCACTCTGGTCCGTGAATACTAACTACCTGCTATCATGGAGGTGATTCGGTGACTACGCCGGTCTTAACGTTTCAACTCGCTTTGCTTAGGTAAACCACGGCGCGGAGAGGTGCGTGAGTGGTTGAAACGAGCCGCCTCGAAAGCGGCCATACCTTAACGGGTATCGGGGGTTCAAATCCCTCCCTCTCCGCCAGAAATCTCGGGTTCCAACCAGGCTCAAACCAGTTCGAATCCTTCCTTTTTCCAGTGATACAATCAACCCCCCGTGGGATGGCACTCGATGGGAGTTTTCTCCTCGGTAGCGTTCCATTCCGGCCTCTTTTCCAGCGCCCCCCAAAAGCGCTCGCCCTTCGTGCGTTATCTCGTAGCTGCTCTGCTGGTAATTGCGACGCTTCCCGTCGTGATATGGCTTCGTCCCTTTAGTTACATCACGCCACACGTGGATTTCTATCCTGCGATTCTGATTGCGCTCTGGTTCGGTGAGTTGGGTCCAGCGCTATTGGCGACGGTGTTGTCGGCTTTGGTGGTCAACTATTTCCAGTTCGTCCCTTACCACCGTCTTTCTCTCGATCCGGCTAGCATCCTTCGCAGCATCTTCTTCTGCCTGACAGTGGGCACAATGTGCTGGTTCATTGATAAAAACCGAAGTCGTGCCGCACTGGCCGAAGAAGCATTGGCCGAGAGCCAGGAGGACTTGCTCGCCAGTGAAGATCGGCTGGCCAAAATTGTCAGCTCTGCGATGGACGCAATCATCACGCTCGACCAGAATCAGCGAATTGTGGTCTTCAATGGCGCCGCCGAGAAAGTCTTCTGTTGCTCGAAGGGGGAGGCTCTCGGACGCTCGATCGATCGTTTTATCCCTGGACGCTTCCGCGAAGTTCATCGTGGCCATATTCGCGATTTTGAGAGCACGGGCACGTCCGCCCGCTCTATGCAGTCGCCGGGAACATTGTATGGATTGCGCGCGAATGGCGAGGAATTCCCTCTGGAAGCAACGATTTCCCAGGTTAGCGCCAAGGGGTCGAAACTATATACGGTCATTCTGCGCGACATCACCTTACGCAAGAGAACCGAAGCTGCGTTGATTAAAAGTGAGAAACTTGCCGTGCTCGGCAGACTTGCTTCGATGATTGCGCACGAGATCAACAGTCCTTTGCAGGCCATTTCTGATCTTCTTTATCTCGCGCAAGGCTGTGCGATGGACGACACACCTGCTCAATACCTGCAACTTGCGAACGCAGAATTGAAGCGCGCTGCGCAGATCGCGGATGCCACTCTGGGCTTTTCGCGTGCGAGCGGCAAGATAACAAAGTTCAGCCCAACAGAGGCACTGGAGAGCATACTGACATTGCTTGACCGAAAACTCCAGGCTAAGCAAGTGGTCTGCGAAAGAGATTACCTGACCAATGCAGAGATTTGTGGCGTCGAGAGCGAAATCCGTCAGGTTCTGTGGAATCTTCTCAACAACAGCCTGGATGCGGTTTCGCCAGGTGGTCGAATCAAGCTTCGAATTTCCTCAAGTCTGACCGCAGTAAACGAGCCGGGTGTGCGAATCATCGCGGCAGACAATGGCCACGGAATCTCGCCCGCTACGCTTCCTTCTCTCTTCGAACCGTTCTTCACCACAAAAGAGAACGGCAATGGTCTAGGATTATGGGTAGTTAGTGAAATCGTCAAGAAACATCATGGCACGATCCATGTACGCTCTCGTACCGAGCCAAGACATCCAACCGGAACTGCATTTTGTATCTTTCTGCCCGCCAATGCCATGGAGCGAGCGGATTCGCAACCAACAACACCAACGCGGGATCAAGGCATGGCAGCCGGACAGCAGGCCGCATAGGCGGGACTTTGCTATCCGCCGAACCGTTCAGCTGCTCGAGCCTTAGCCTTCGCAGCCTCCTCTTCCCTGTTCTTTGGAGGAGCGCTGGTCTCCAACGAATGCAGCAGGCGACGCGAGATTTCGGCGATCTCTTCAACCGCAGCATCAAACGCTGCTTCGTTAGCTTTCGAAGGCTTGGCAAAGCCGCTTATCTTTCTCACGAATTGAATCGAAGCTGCACGGACTTCCTCTTCCGTCACCGGCGGATCGAAATTGAAAAGTGTCCTGATGTTCCTGCACATAGTTCAACCTAAGTCGCACCTGCACCTTTCGTGTCGTCTTTGCCGCATTTGTTTTCCGGCCAGGCACGCAACGCCATCTCGCCGGTCTCTCTCAGCTGCGCACGCGTCGCGCCGCCGGACGCCTGCACAGACATTCCCCACAGCACGGTAATAACATAATGCGCCAGTTTTCCGGGATCGACATCTGAGAGTATGTCGCCTTCCGCGACTGCTCGTTCAAATCTTCTCCGTAATGCCGTCTCCGCCCCTGCGCGACGTCGGCTTAACTCTTGCGTCACCGACTCTCCCAGCGGCCCTGAGGCAAGCGCTCCTTGTACCAGCAAGCATCCGTCAGGATGGCGAGGGCTCATCACCATATCGATGGCCCCACGGAACAGTTCTTCCACAACTGCCCGCGCGGTCGGTTCCTTCAGGGAATTCGGGAGGTAGGATGCAGGACGCTGAATGTAACGATCCAGAACTTTCTTGAACAGCGCTTCCTTGTTGCCAAAAGCAGCGTACAGACTAGGGACATTGATGCCCATCGCTTTCGTCAGAGCGGCAAGTGAGGTTCCTTCGTAGCCGTATCGCCAAAAAAGCAGGAGCGCGGCATCCAGAGCCTGATCCGTATCAAATTCCCGCGGGCGCCCCCTCGTTTTCGGCTGTGCTTTCATTTTTTTAACATTCACTACATTAATCTGCTTGACTCTGATCCTCAAGCCTTTTATACGTAACCGTCATACTCGTCGGCCGCGTGGGACGGCTGCAGCAAGATCTGCTATTGAAGTCTCGGATTCCAGGGTGACCGGACTGGTTTCGAGCCGTCTTTGGTTAAAGACCTTACTGCATACATACTGAGGAGCGAGGAATGAGCAAAGTAAGAGTGCTTGTTGGTACCCGAAAGGGCGCATTCATTTTGACTTCGGATGGCAAACGGGAGAATTGGGAAGTCGCCGGACCACATTTTGCAGGCTGGGAGATGTATCACCTGAAAGGTTCACCGGTCGATCCGAACCGTATATACGCATCTCAAAGTAGCGGTTGGTCCGGCCAGGTGATTCAGCGATCCAGCGATGGCGGCGAGACGTGGGAAACGCCGGGAGGAGGCCTGAGCACCGGTCCAGGTGGATTTCCTCAAGGCGAGAGCAATAAGTTTGTTTATAACGCGTCCCCGGAAACCGGCAAGCCACTCACCACGCACCAGTGGTACGACGGCACTCAGCATCCGTGGGAGTTCAAGCGCGTCTGGCATCTCGAACCGTCGCTCACCGATCCCGACACCGTCTACGCAGGTGTCGAGGATGCTGCTCTGTTCCGCTCAAGCAACGGTGGCCAGACCTGGGACGAACTCTCCGGCTTGCGCGGCCATGGAACCGGCCCCAAATGGCAGCCAGGAGCTGGTGGTATGTGTCTCCATACGATCATTCTCGATCCGAGCAGCCCTGACCGAATCTACATTGCGATCTCTGCGGCGGGCGCATTCCGCACGGATGACGGTGGCAAAACCTGGAAACCGATTAATCGCGGCCTACGCTCGCAGTTCATACCAGATCCGGACGCCGAAGTCGGCCATTGCGTGCATCACGTCGCCATGAATCCCAAGCGCCCGAATGTACTCTTCATGCAGAAGCACTGGGACGTGATGCGTAGTGACGATGCAGGTGATTCCTGGCATGAGGTCAGCGGGAATCTGCCGACAGATTTTGGTTTCGTCGTGGACATACACGCGCACGAACCGGAGACCGTGTACGTGGTTCCTATCAAGAGCGATTCGGAGCACTATGTACACGAAGGAAAGCTGCGCGTGTTTCGCAGTCGTACTGGCGGCAATGAGTGGGAGCCGTTAACGAAGGGACTGCCCCAGAGTAATTGTTATGTCAACGTGCTGCGCGATGCCATGGCAGTCGACTCGCTCGACAAATGCGGCGTGTACTTTGGCACAACTGGTGGCCAGGTGTACGCGTCCGCCGATGCTGGAGACAGCTGGAATCCCATCGTGCGCGATCTGCCCGCTGTGCTCTCGGTTGAGGTACAAACGCTGCCATGATTCGTGTGCAACTGCCACAGCATTTGCGAAGTCTCGCGAAAGTGCCCGGCGAAGTGCAACTGGAACTCGAGGGGCCGATCACGCAGCGGTCGGTCCTCGACGCACTCGAGGCCAAATATCCGATGTTGAAGGGCACGATCCGCGACCACGTCACGCAGCAACGGCGCGCCTTCATGCGATTCTTTGCGTGTGAAGAAGATCTATCTCTCGAGTCTCCGGACTCTCCGCTGCCCGACGCGGTGGTTAATGGTAAGGAACCGTTTCTTGTCATCGGTGCAATCGCTGGCGGGTAATCCATGAGCATCTATTTGCGCCAGGAGCGCCCGCGGGCGCTGCTTCCGTTCCGGCGATAATTGCGCTTCTAAACATTTCGACGGACCTTCTGTCGATTTCGCCGCACTCAGTCGTCGTGAACATGTACGGCGAGGTTTGCCGATCTAACTCGCTGACACCATTTGCAGATATATCAACAAGGAGAAGCTATGCAAGTTCAACCGTATTTGAGTTTTGAAGGCCGATGTGAAGAGGCGATCAACTTCTACAAAACCGCGCTGGGAGCGGAGGTGGTCATGATGATGCGCTTCAAAGAAGCTCCTGATCAATCGATGATGACGCCTGGTACGGGCGAGAAGATCATGCACGCCACTCTGCGCATCGGCGACTCAACAGTCATGGCCTCTGACGGCCGTTGCATGGGAAAAGCAATCTTCCAGGGCATCTCCCTGTCGCTGACTATCGGGAGCGAGGCGGAGGCAAAGCGACTGTTCAACGCACTGGCTGACGGCGGGCAGATCCAAATGGCGCTTGCACAAACCTTCTTCTCTCCTGCCTTCGGTATGGTGGCAGACAAGTTCAGCGTACCGTGGATGGTTTACGTCGCAACAAACTGAAGCCCTGGGCCCCGTGAAAGAAGGTGCGCGTCGATCACTCGTAACGCAGCTCTTCGATCGGACTCAAGCGTGAAGCGCGTACTGCGGGGACGAGGCCGCTGATCAGACCAACCGCGCCGAGGATCACCGTCGAAAGCAGAATGGAAGAGAGCGAAATGACCAGGCGGATGTCAGCCGACTCTGCGTTCTCAGCCAGCGCGCTGTAGAAGGTGATCCTTCCGACGGAGACAGAGATAACTACGGCGATCAGTATGCCGAGGATTCCTCCGGCAGCCCGACCTGGCGCTTCTGCGCCTCGTCCATCACGTTCAGCCAGCGTCGCATCACCCTCGCGAGTGACCTTGAAACGACCTGTGCTGATTGTTACTGTCCGATGGCTACAGCCAGCAGATACCAGGCGTCATGCGGAATCCACTGCTCGCCCCAACGCCAATCGTTGTCGCCGCCCGTCTGCTTGTGGGTGAGGTTGTAGTCGATATCGCTCTCGTCTTTGAAACCGCTGGTAATGCCGTTGGAGATGCCGCCGGGTGCGTTGGTGAACTCGTACGAAGCGAAGAACATGTAGCGGGGATTGTTGCGCCCGACTCCGTTCAGCATGCTGCTGTCGAAGGGATTCAAACCAAGGATCCAGTTCAGCTGATTCGTAGCATAGGTCTCGAGCTGCCGCTGGAAAGCGGGATCATCTTTGAAGTGGGGCGCAGCGAGCCGCGCGGCGGTAGCCAGAGAGGCCAGTCGGGCGTTCTCGCCCTGCCACCAAGGAGCGGCATCAGAGTTGTGCGGGAAGAAGAAGGTACTACGGCGTGCGCCGGTTTTGTCTTGGATATATTCGCGCGCATAACCAAATGGATTATTCACTTCCGCGGTGGTTGCTAATTCGAAGACGAGCGACTTCTTCACTACCTCGAAAATCTGCTTCTGCGTGGCGGGCTCAGCAATCTCCGAATACCACAGCAGCGTAACTACCGGAAAGCCTGCGTCGGAGGCGTGAAAGAATGGACGCGTGCCGCCATCGGCTCTCCAGTAGTTCTGGCGTGAACCATCGCTGATCAGACGCGACATCAGGCTCTGCGCGCGACGAGCCGCCGCCTGCTTGTAAAGGTCTTTGTGTGTGGCTTTATAGAGTTCGGTGGCCGCCGTCAGGGCGCAGTAGTCGTCAACAATGTTCTCTTTGCCGTCGTTGATGTATTGCAAATTGTTCTTTTCGAGAAAGGCAAAACCGTCTTCCGCAGCTTTCAGGTAGTCGGCGCTCTTGAATTCCCCAAAAATTGGATAGGTGCTTGCCTTCGCCAGTGCGGCGATCGCAATACCACCGCCGGATCGAAAGCTGGTCTCGTAATCACGCTCTGTATCAGCGCGCTCGACGATCTGATTGTCCCCATTGGTTGATTGCGTCAGGCCAAACGACTTCATCTCTCCCGCCACCTGGCGATCTTCCGGATTGTTGGTCCCATGGGCAGAGATCGAACGATAGAACGATCCACTGGGATCCTTCAGTCGAACTAGGTAGTCGGCGCCCCAGAAGCCCTCGTCCAGCAGGCGACGCTCGTATTGGAAGAAGTTCTGATCGTGACGGGAGTGCAGCTCGTCATAGCTCTTGAAGAGATTGAGCACGCCAAGCGGAATCTGCTGCGGATTGAAGTACGTAGAAAAAGAAAGATGCGAGAGATGTTTCCCGTAGTCGCCGGTAGCATCGGCCCAGCCACCATGCGCGTCGATGGTTCCCTGCTTCTTTCCGTCCTGGAACGCAAGATGAGTATCCGCCTTTGCCATCTGGCCGGAGTTCCGCTCCTCCTTGAAGAAATATATGACGTCGGAGAGCGTATCTTCTTCCAGCAGTTGCTTCTGGATCGTGAAAGGATATGAACGAATGATGCCCTGGTTGCTCGCGCACTCGAGATAGAACTGGCCCTCATTGGTGACAGAATCAAAATCGATCGTCCAGAAATACCAGTCACGCCATTTCTTTACCGGACCAGTGGCCTTCGCTTCCGTCGCGAAAACTTCCGTGCCAGCCGGTTGCGTTTTCAGGAAGCATTTCGAAACTGTGTCCCCGGCGTGACCCCTGACAACCGCATGCTTCGATCCGATGGTTTCGTAGCCGAGATGGTTTGTCAGGATCTGAGGAGTGGCGGCAAAAGCGTTACCGGCAAGGAGCGCAGAAGTAAGTAGGAGAACTGGCAGGCGCATCATTCCCTCAAATAGGTCGAATCAATGACAGAGCAACGCCAGCAGTCTGCGAAAAGATGTGGGTCTAAGTCAAGTTTGAAACGTTTAAATCAAGTGCCACTGATTGACTATACGTTCAGGCCGATCGAGCGCATCAGCTCCAGGCCATTGCTCTTGGTGACAACGCCGCCCCGTAGCTTGTAGTCGAAGCTGATCTTCCCGCCTTCGAGATGATCCTGAAAATGCACGTTGTGGGCTTTGCCGCCGAGGATATCGACGATAGCCGTCAAGGCCAGATCGTGCGTCGTGACTAAACCAATCGCGCCGCGCTCGACCAGCGTTTTCAGCAAACCCTCGGCACCAATCGCGCGGTCGTGCGAGTTCGTTCCCTGAAGCAGTTCATCGAGCAGGAACAGCAGCGGAATGGAACCCGAAGCTTCGTCCGCGATCTTTCGCAGGCGAGTAATCTCTGCATAGAAGCGCGAGCTACCGCCTTGCAGCGAATCGTTCACCCGAATACTGGCGCCGATTGCCAGTGGAGAGAGTTGCAGGCGCGCGGCCCGCACCGGAGCGCCCGCCATCGCGAGTACTGTGTTGATCCCAATCGTCCGCAGCAAGGTGCTCTTGCCGGACATATTGGATCCACTGACGATCAATACTTGCGGGTCTTTCCCCAACCGAACGCTGTTGCGCACACAGCGATCATTGGCCAGCAGCGGATGGCCTAGCATCTCACCTGCGAACAGTGGGCTTTCCGACGAGAATTCGGGGAAAGGGTCGGGCGGATGCTCGTAAGCGTAACCAGAGAGCGAAAGCAATGCTTCCGCATCACCGATCGCCTCGATCCAGCGTCGCACTTCGGCACCTTCCCTTCTGCGCCAGCTCTCCAGCGCAAGCGCAACCTGCGCTGTATAGAGGATCGGAACATCGAGCACGCGCAGGATGACGTTGTCCCGGGCCTCCAGAAACTCAGCCAGCCGTTGCAACCGATTGATTGCGGCGGAAGGTTTCTGGGCGGCCGCCGAAAGCTGATGAGCAAGCTGCTGCAAACGCGCGGACTGAAACTGCTCCGACTCCAGCCGCTCAAGGATCGCCGCCAGCAACGGCAAATCGGCGAGCGCTTCTTCCGCTTCCGCGAGGATCTGCCGTGTTTCATTTCGCAGCTTCAGAAGAACGGCAGCGGCCAGTCCGATCGCGAGCGCCATCCACCCGAGATTTCCGCCACGCAGCACCCACACCGCCGATGCAAGAAACAGCGCCGCAATGATCACCGAAACGACGCGCCAGAATGCCAGCCTTACCGTAGTCTTTCGTTCGGCCCACGCAGCGAGCTCTTCAGGATGCAGCCCTGCCTTTGCCTCTTCCCCAAGCATCGCGAGCCATTCGCGAAGGTCCAATTTCTCGCGAAGTTCGATGATTGCTTTTTGTCGCGCCTGAACCTCTTCGACTTGCGCCGGGTGCAACAGCCAATCTGCCAGTCGCTGCTCGCCCATGCGCGTGCGTGCGCGGGACAAGAGTTCGAAGAGGCTTCCCCGCCCGAAGAGGTCAAGATCTTCGCAGTAGACGTGATCGGGATCATGGAAGCGTTCGCCAGTTTCGCCCTGCCCTATCCACTTATCGGCGATGCGATTGAGGCCCTTGCGGTAGAAGTCAGCAGCGCGGCGCGCTTGCGCCTGTCTGCGGAGAATTGTTTCGTGATAGATGACCAACGCTACAAATGCGGCAAGCGGCAGGAGTAACCACCATCCGCCGAGCGCATGCCGCTTGGCATATAACCACAGAAGGAGTGCGCCCGCCGCAAACACTAGAAGGCGCAAATTGCCGGTCCAGATATGCCATCGCTCTAAGCGGGCGACGTCAGCTTCTCGAAGCTGCAATCGACGCGCGTATTCGGCGGCTGGATCAGACACGCTTGGATTCTAAACGACGAAGTACTTCGCTGCCGGATGATGCACGATGATCGCCGACGTGGACTGCTCTGGGTCGAGCAGGAATCCGCTGGTCAACTGGACGCCAATGTTCTCCTCCGGCTTGAGCAATTGGAAGAGCTTGGTTTGATCTTCCATATGCGGACAGGCCGGATATCCGAACGAATACCGCGATCCACGATACTTCTGATGAAAGAGATCGTTGACGCGCGAGGCGTCGTCGCCGCTGATTCCGAGTTCTTCGCGGATGAGCTTATGGGAATATTCCGCGAGCGCTTCAGCCGTCTCCACGCTGAGCCCGTGATGATAGAGGTAGCGCGTGTAGTCGCCGCCCTGAAACATCTTCTGCGTTTCTTCGGACGCACGGCTGCCAATGGTCACTAGCGATAAGCCGATTACATCCATCTGACCGGATGATTTCGGCGAGAAGAAATCAGAGATGCATAGTCTTCGACCCTCGCGTTGACGTGGGAAGGTGAAGCGCAGAAGCTCTTTCCCGGGCTGTTCGGGCGAATAGACAATCGTGTCATTCGCCTCGCTCTGGCACGGGAAGTATCCATAAACGACCTTCGGCTCGTACCAACCCTTGGCGACCACTTCTTCCTGGCATTCTTTGAGAACAGGCTTGAACTTCTCTTCCACAAGCCGTTCGTAGTCTTCCTGAGACGCAGTCTTCAACTGCCACTGATTCTTAAAAAGCGCCGTCTGGTTGATATAGGCAAAGAGCTGTCGCAGGTCGAAATCTTTCTTTACCCGCACTCCATAAAAGGGCGGCTTCGGGATGTTAGTTGCCGGCCCAACCACCGCGCTGCGTTCCGTCGATACCGGAAGCGCCTCGGCCTCGGCAACGGCTGCCGCCGCAGCGGTTTTCGCCGCGAACTGTTTTCTCTGACAACCCTCCGCGATACGCGCCACCTTGGCTTCTTCTCCTGCCGCCAGATCTTCCATCACATGCAGGCCATCGAAAGCATCTCCGGCATAAAAGACGGCGTTGGAGTACTCCGCGCGCAGATCATCTTCCACGTATTTGCGCGTGAGCGCAGCGCCGCCGCAGATAACCGGAAACTCAAGCTTCTGTAACTCAAGGTCCTGGATCACGTACTTCATCTCCAGCGTCGACTTCACCAGCAGTCCGCTGAGACCGATGGCGTCCGCACGATGCTCCCGCGCCGCGTGAATAATCGCTTCCGCAGGTTGCTTGATACCCAGGTTCACCACCTTATATCCGTTATTGCTCAAGATGATGTCGACAAGGTTCTTCCCGATGTCGTGGACGTCGCCCTTCACCGTGGCGAGTACGATGGTTCCCTTCTGCGAACCTTCCGTCTTCTCCATCTTCGGTTCGAGATAAGCGACGGCCTGCTTCATCACTCCGGCGGAATCGAGCACAGAAGGCAGCTGCATCTTGCGGGCGCCAAATAGCTCTCCCACCGTTCGCATGCCATCCAGCAACACGTCGTTAATCAGCCCAAGGGGCGTATACGTCTGAAGGGCATTCTCCAAGACTTCTTCCAGCGCCTGTCGATTGCCATCGACACCAATCGCCTTCTCGCCGTTGATGATCAGATGTTTCAGCTTGTCTTCTACCGACAGCGCGTCCACCTCAGCGGATGTGGCCTCCGCCTTCTTCTCCTTCCCGGAGAAATGGTTCATATAGTTCTGTAGGGGATCGCCATCGCTCGCATCGCGATAAATCAGCTTACGAGCAAGCTCAACTTCTGCTTCAGGGATCTTGTACAACGGATAGATTTTTGTGTAGTTAACAATCGCCAGATCCAGGCCATTGTTGACTGCTTCGTGCAAGAACACGCTGTTCAGCACGCGTCGCGGATAGACATTCAATCCGAACGAAATATTGCTGACGCCCAGGATCGTGCGCACTTCCGGCAGTTCTTCCTTAATCCGCTTCACCGCTTGCAGCGTTTCGATTCCAGCAGTGCGGTAGTCCTCCTGACCGGTCGAAATAGGCAGGGTGAGCGCATCAAAAATCAGATCTACTGGACGTATGCCGTACTTCTCCGTCGCCAACTGATAAATGCGCTTGGCGACAGCCACTTTCCTCTCGGCCGTGAGCGCCATGCCGTCTTCATCAATGGTCAGCGCAATCACGGCAGCGCCGTAGCGCTTTGCCATCGGCAGGACCTTCGACGTGCGCTTCTCGCCATCTTCCAGATTGATCGAATTAATGATCGCTTTGCCGGGAATGCGCTTCAGCGCCGTCTCGATAACGTTGGCTTCGGTGGAGTCGACGACGATCGGCGCGGGAACACGTGTGGCAATCTTCTCCATCACGTGATCCATGTAGCCGTTCTCGTCTTCGCCCACGATCGCCGTACACACGTCGATCATGTGCGAGCCTTCGTTCACGAGGCGCTTGGCGAGCGCGAGAACCTCGTCGTAATTTTCGGAGCGGACCAGATTCTTAAAATGTTCCACGCGCGTGGTGGTGTTCATCTCTTCGGCGACGATGAGCGGCTTCGGATCAAGGTCAAGAGGGACGGACGTATAGGCGCTGGCAACCGCACCTGCGATCTTCACATTGCGTCTGCCCGGCTCCAGATTCGCGCAGGCATCAACCACCGCCTTGATGTGTTCGGGACCGGTACCGCAACAACCGCCAACTACGCGGACGCCGTATTCGGTGATGAATAGCTTGTGATATTGCACCAGTTCGGCGGGTGTCAGGTCGTAAACGGGCTTACCGCCTTCGTTGCGAGGAATTCCAGCGTTGGGCAGCACGGAAACCTGTTTCGGCGAATACAGCCCAAGATACCGGACCGCATCGTTCATCTCCTTCGGACCAGTAGCGCAATTCAGTCCGAAGATGTCGATGTCATAGGGCTCGAGAGATGTGAGCGCGGCGCCGATATCGGTGCCCAACAACATGGTGCCTTCGTCATTCGCGAGGGTTACTTGCACCTGCAACGGCAGCCGCTTCCCTGTCTTCTTCATCGCGTCGAGCATGGCGATGGTGGCGATCTTGGCCTGCAGAAGATCCTGCGAGGTCTCCACCAGCAGCAGGTCTACTCCGGCTTCGATGAGGACTACGGCCTGTTCCAGGTAAACCGCGATCATGTCGTCCAGCGAGATATGGCCGAGAGAGGGCAACTTGGTCGTGGGGCCGACCGATCCGGCAATCCAGCGTCGACGTCCTCGCGACGAGTAGCTGTCCGCCACGTCACGGGCCAATTTCACTGCGGCTTTGTTGATTTCCTCCACGCGGTCCTGGAGGCCAAACTCCGTCAGAACCGTGCGGGTGGCTCCGAACGTATTTGTCTCGATGATGTCGGCGCCCGCTTCAAAGTAGCTGGCGTGAATCTGGCTGATGATGTCAGGCCGGCTGAGGACAAGAACTTCGCTGCAGTTCTCCTGGCCCCAGTAATCATCGAGGGTCGGATTGAACTTCTGGATCGAGGTGCCCATGGCGCCGTCGTAGACGACAACGCGCTCTTGCACCGACTTGAGGAAATCGCTCATTAGGTTGAAAGCTACCGCCTCCCTGGCAATTGCGAATCTTAGAGTTGTCCTGATATACAAAACCGGCCCCGCAGGACCGGTCTTGACTGCCAAACTTTGCCTGCCAAAACCGTCAACTGGTTAGAGCCGGCATACCTTTTTCGATTTCCGCTTCGTTGAACACAGCATTTGCTCCCAGGTGCGCGGGCAACGGCGAGAGCAGTTGCTCTTTCCGGTAAACGAGATTGCTGGCGTTGAACGTTGCCAATTCGAACCCGTGTCCATGGGTGATCGCGTCGGTCGGGCAAGCCTCGACACAGTAACCGCAGAAAATACAGCGGTTATAGTCGATGTTGTAGACCTTAGCATAGCGCTCGGCGCCGCTGATGCGCTTCTCGGCCGTATTCTCCGCGGCTTCGATATATATGCAATTCGCGGGACAGGCAGCCGCGCAAAGAAAGCACGCCACGCATTTTTCCAGCCCATTCTCGTCGCGCTGCAGAACATGAACTCCGCGGAAACGCTCCTGGAACTTAGCCCCCTTCAGAGGACCCGGCCCGTCCGGGTAGTTCTCAACAACGGTGGGGGCGAACATCTCCCTCAGGGTGATGCTCATACCCTTGGCAATTGCAGCGATGTTTTTGAGGATCGGCATGCTTTTTCAGTATAAATGCTTAGCTCCGATTCGGGAACTTACCAACCGTATCCGCCAACAACTCTCTCGCATACTGATTCAGTGTTGCTCCAGTGCCTTAGTCAGGATTACGACAAGAATATTGCGATTTCCTGAAAGGTGGTGCAAACGTCCGAATACCTCGACGGCATCTCTGAGCACCATGGGCGTGAGTACGCGTGAGTTGTGCTTCGCCGTTGGAGGCTTCGATGTCTGTGGTTCAGTTCCCCCGCCTGTCGGCCCGGACGATTTCCAGCCGTCCGCCCGTACGTCTTCTGCTAACGATCATCGCCATCTGCGTCTGTGCTTCCATAGCATCCGCCCAATGCACGCCTAGCCCAACGAACGATACGCTCACTATCTGCACGCCGTTGAACAATCAGACCGTCTCGTCTCCATTTACCGTTTCCGCTGTCGCGACCTCAAGCGCGCCGGTGACAAAATTTCTCGTCTATCTGGATAGCGTGCTGAAGTTCCAGCAACTAAACACGAAGTCTATCTCCACCTCGCTGAGCGCCTCGGCCGGATCGCACAATCTGACCGTGCAGTACTACAACGGAGCGTGGATCAAGGCGACGAACTTCATTACCGTCGGATCCGCTTCCGGAATCACCGTGACGGTCAGCCCTAGTTCTGCGACCGTGGCCACAGGTGGAACTCAACAATTCACGGCCGCGGTTACGGGTACTTCGAACACCGCAGTGACGTGGGCGGTCGACGGTATGTTCGGCGGCAACACCACTCTGGGCACCATCTCTACGAGCGGCCTATACACCGCGCCGTCGGCTATCGGAAACCATACGATCACGGCAACCAGCGCCGCAGATTCTAGTAAGACCGGCGCCGCCAGTGTGACTGTAATGTCCTCCGGCGGGAGTTGCAGCGCGCCGTCTTCTCCGGGGGCGGCTCTGTGCGCACCAGCCGCAGGCAGCACGGTGAGTTCACCGGTACAGTTTTCCGGCGCGGGGACTGGCGCAAGTGGGAGCGTGAATCATCTGGAGCTGTGGATTGACGGCAACAAGATCGGGAACTATCCCGGCAATATGATGAGCGCGAGCGTGCCTCTCGCGAACGGATCGCACACCGCCACCCTGATCGAAGTGGACAGCGCCTCCAACTTCATCAAGTCGACGCCGATTACCTTCACCGTCGGCTCTGGCGGGGGCGGTAGCTGCAGTGCGCCCTCTTCTCCAGGAGCCATTCTGTGCACACCGGCCGCAGGCAGCACGGTGAGTTCACCGGTACAGTTCTCCGGCGCGGGGACTGGCGCCAGTGGGAGCGTAAATCATCTGGAGTTATGGGTCGATGGCAATAAGGTTGGAAACTTTCCCGGAAGTACGATGAGCGCAAGCGTGCCTCTGGCCAACGGATCTCACGCTGCCACTCTGATCGAAGTAGACAGCTCCGGCAACTTCATTAAGTCCACGCCGGTCACCTTCAACGTCAGCGGAGGCGGGGGCGGCGGGGGAGGAACGGTCGCGGTTACGACGTATCACAACGATCTCACGCGCGAAGGAGCGAACACAGCAGAAACAATTCTTACTCCAGCGAACGTCAATTCGAGTTCGTTCGGAAAGCTCGCGAGCTACTCCGTGGACGGCCAGGTGTATCCGCAGCCTCTGATCGTCCCGGCGCTCGGCATAAACGGTGGCACGCACAACGTGCTGTACGTTGCTACCGAGCACGATAGCGTTTACGCATTCGATGCAGACGGCGGCGGTACCTTGTGGAGCAAGAGCCTGCTTGGACCGGGCATGACTTCAGCGCCGAGCAGCGACAATTTAGGGATTTCGCCAGAGATCGGGGTAGTGTCGACCCCGGTAATTGATCGCTCCAGCGGAACCATCTACCTCGTAGCGACCGTGAAGAACGGTGGAGCGATCCAGTTCTGGCTGCACGCGTTAAATATCACCAACGGCGCCGAGAAGTTCGGTGGGCCGAAACAAGTGACGGCAACGGTTTCTGGGACGGGCGCCGACAGCAACGGAGGCAAGATCACGCTTGAGGGAGGTTGTTATCAGCGCTCCGGACTGGCGTTGGCAAATGGAAATGTCTACATCAGCTTCGGACACTGCGGTCACGGCTGGGTGTTCTCCTACAATGCCAGCAGTCTCGCCCTGAGTGCAGTGATTAACGTTAGCCCCAATGGAACAGGCGGTGACATCTGGATGGGCGGCGGTGCTCCTGCGGTTGATTCGTCCGGGAATCTGTTTGTGATGACCGGCGTTAATGCCGATAACACGATCGGCAACAGCTTCAGTAACGCGTTTCTGAAGTTCTCTCCAGGGCTTACCATCCTCGACTATTTCATTCCGTCGAATACAGCGGTACTAACGCAAAATGACGCCGACCTCGGCAGCGGTGCACCAATCATCCTGCCCGACAATTCCTCTTCTCACCCGCACGAATTGGTAGGAGCGGGAAAGGACGGCCGCATCTTTGTAATCAACCGCGACAATATGGGTAAGTTCAGCTCCACGGCAAACAATGTGGTGCAGATCGTGCAAAGCGGCGTTCGCCAATATGACAACTTCTATGACACGCCCGCCTTCTGGAATGGGAACATCTACTATCACGCGGCAGGAGACGTGCTCCGCCAGTTCCGCTGGAGCAACGGCCTGCTCTCGACTTCACCGATTGCGGTGGGAACCGTAGTTTACGGATCGCATGGCGCCACGCCGTCAGTGTCATCAGATGGCGGATCGAACGGAATTGTCTGGGACTTGCAACTCGATGGACAACCGAACAATCCGGCGATCCTGCATGCCTACAATGCGAGCAATGTCGGAACCGAACTGTACAGCAGCAACGAGAACGCCAGCCGTGATTCCGCTGGGCCTGCCGTGAAGTTCACGGCACCCACGATCGCGAATGGCAAAGTGTACGTACCAGCCGGACACCAGGTGAACATCTACGGACTGCTGAAGTAATCAGATAGGACGCGCTTCGCGTGAGGCGCGTCCTATCTTTATAACTCGTGCACCAACTCCGTCAGCGGCCTGCGCGTAGTCCGCTCCGGATTCTCGTCCGCGTATCCGATCGCCAGAACCGACATCGGACGTACACCCTCCGGAGCACCGATTACCTCGGCAACGCGCGTTGGATCAAACGCTCCAACCCAGCACGCGCCCAGTCCCAGAGCAGTCACCGCGAGCATGGCCTGTGTTGTGGCTACGCTTGCATCCTGCATTGCGCACGCGTCTGAACCCGGGTACTGGCAGCGTTTCGCGTGCGTGCAGAAAATGATCAGCAGCGGCGCTTTCGCGATCCAAGCCATGTCCCACGTGGTTTTCGCGAGTGCATCACGCATCGACTGCTTGGTGGTTACATAAATTTCGTACGCTTGAAAATTGCCCGCAGAAGGGGCCAGGCTGGCAGCTTTCAGAATGGCTTCTAGCTTATCGAGCTCGATTGGACGTGATTGATATTTCCGGACGGACTGCCGTTTCTCCACTACTTCGAAATATTCCATTGAATTATGACTTTCGACTGCTTATTTGATACCTAACTCCTTTGCCAAATCTTTCCAGCGCGCATCCACGCGTGCTTTGGTTTCTTTGTCCATGGTGATCTCGTCAGGCCATGGCCGCGTGAAGCCCTCCGTGGGCCACTTACGCGTCGCGTCGATGCCCATCTTCGATCCGAAATCAGGCAAACGTGAAGCGTGATCTAGCGAATCCACTGGTCCGAGCGTGAACTGTATGTCGCGCTCCGGATCGATATTATTTGTTGTGCGCAGGACGACTTCGCCGATGTCGTGCACATTCACATCTTCGTCCACCACGATGATGCACTTGGTGAACATTGCCTGACCCAGCGACCAGATCGCGTTCATCACCTTGCGCGCCTGTCCCGGATACGATTTGCGAATCGAAACGATCATTAAATTGTGGAACACAGCTTCGATCGGCAGATTTACGTCAACCAGCTCAGGAATCGATAGGCGCATGAGCGGCAAGAAAATGCGCTCGACTGCTTTCCCCATATACGCGTCTTCCATAGGTGGCTTGCCTACGATCGTCGTCGCATAAACCGGATCTTTGCGGCTGGTGATGCAGGTGATGTGAAACACCGGATACAGATCTTCCAGCGAATAGAAGCCAGTGTGATCGCCGAAGGGGCCCTCGGTCCTCAGCTCTTCCAGGTTCACATAGCCCTCGAGCACGATCTCTGCATTAGCTGGAACCTCCAGATCGACCGTCTCGCACTTCACTAGTTCCACCGGCTTTTGACGAAGGAATCCGGCGATCATGTATTCCTCGACGTCGGGCGGAGCGGGCACAATCGCCGAAAACGTCAGCGCCGGATCGGTTCCAATCGCTACGGCTACTTCCATCTTTCCGGAGGGATGGTCATCTCCCGCCAAGCGGGTGCCACCTGTAGATCTCGCCATAATGTCCACCGACGAAGATGCATTGGCATATCCGCCGGCCGCCGCCCGAATGCGTTCGCGATAGTGCTCTGCCGCCACTTTCTGTCGTTGCCAGTGCATGCCGGTAGTCTTCCCGTCGTACACCTGCATGCGGTACATCCCTACATTGCGCTTCCCTGTTTTTGGATCGCGCGTGATCACGCATGGCAGCGTGATGAAGCGTCCGCCGTCTTTCGGCCAGCATTGCAGGATGGGAAAGTCGAGCACCGAGAACTCTCCCCGCCGGACCACCTCTTTGCACGGACCGGTCTCTACTTCCTTCGGAAAGAATCTCCCGAGCTCCGCCAACATCGGCAGCATTTTGATCTTGTCCAGCAATCCATGCGGGCTCTTCACGTCCATGAAGAGGCGGATGCGATCAGATATCTCATCGAACGAATCGGCCTCCAGTGCGAGGTTCATCCTGCGCACGGAACCGAACTGGTTGATCAAAACCTTGTGTCCGGGATGACCTTTGACGTTTTCAAACAGGATTGCCGGTCCACCCGGGGTTATTCGTTCAAGCTCAGGATGGTGCGCGTTCGGGCTGCCAGCTTTAGAGACTCGGTCGGTGATCTCAGCTATTTCCAGCACCGGATCGACTTCAGCCCGCACCCGGCGCAACTCCCCCGCACGCTCCAACGCCCTGATCCACTCGCGAAGATCGCTATACGCCAAACTGTCCCCCTGGGGCCATTCCGGCCGTTACGTCTGAGTTGCGGGAGTAAACCCTGAATTATAGAGGCTGGCCTTAGATTTTAGCGGTGATGCCCAACTCTGCTCGCGCTATTCACATCCAAGCAACATTACTCCGGTCGTTGAGGACTGTTCGAAATTATGCCTGCTACTTCCGAAAAACAGGTCATCCAGGCGCTTTCGAGCCTGGTACTGAAACCACAATCGGCACAGGGTCCGATTCGTTATCTGTCGACCTTGAGCGAAACCAATCTGGTTGATGTCCGGAGTATGGCGGAGTCTCACCATGTTGTGGTACGAGCATTCAATCTCGTTCGCGACCAGGCCAGCGACCTGGGTTTTCGCACGCTGGCCAACTGGGCAGACCAGATCCTCGCCGAAGAACACGCGCGTATCGAGAACGCCGTCACACGACTCAATGAGGTAGTCTCAACCCTACAGTCTTCCGGATGCCCTCTCGTCGTGATGAAATCCCTCGACCACTGGCCTGATCTGGGTAACGATCTCGATCTCTACACCACCGCCTCGGAGGAGGATGTTGTACGCGTGTTTACGCGGCAGCTTGGCGCGCATGTTGAAGCACGCAGTTGGGGTGATCGACTGGCGAAGAAGTGGAATTTCGCATTGCCCGGCCTGCGTGAATCGGTTGAAGTACACGTTCAGCGTCTGGGGCAAACGGGCGAACATCGGCGGATGGCGGAACGGTTCGTCGGCCGCAGCACTGTAAAGGAAGTAAACGGATTCCACTTCCCAGTGCCGGCACCGGAAGAGCGCGTGATTGTTGCCACGCTGCAGCGCCTTTACCGGCATTTCTACTTCCGCATTTGTGACATTGCGAATACGGAGGGATTAGTCGAATCGGGCACGCTCAATTTCGAAGAACTACAGAAAGCTGCTGACCTCGGCGGAATCTGGCCAGGCGTCTGCACCTACCTGAATGTAGTCTCCGATTACGTCGCCCAATACCGCGGAGTCGGGCTGCCTCTTCCTTCGCAAGTGAAATCCGCAGCTCTCTTCGGAGGCGAGAAAGTTTCCGCCGAAAGGCTGTTTCTGCGCGTGCCCCTCGTACCGCAAGGGGCGTCGCTATACACCCGCCAGGTCACGACAACCGCTCTGCGAGGCGACGTAGCCGCTACGCTGCGGCTATCGCTCCTGCCACCCTTGGCATCTGCTGCCGCCATCGCTTATCGGGTCACCGGAAGTGACAAGGGAATCTGGTAGCAAAAGAAAAGCCGCTTCTTTTGCGAAGCGGCTTTGGGCCAGAGGAACGACAGAACTAGCGGACCAGTTTCTTCTTTACTACACCCGCAATCCCGATCAATCCAGTTCCCAGCATCAGCAAGCTCGAAGGCTCAGGTGCTGTGGCGATCAGGTATTCCTGGGGAGAACCGGTTCCATTGTCCGTCGGAGTGACAATCTCATAGTTCGAAAAATTCATGCCGTAGAAATTGTTGTTGGCAGCCGTCATCGCCTGGGACAACCAATACGCCGAACCGTCAAGCGTGCCCGTTTTCGGCTGCACTGGAACACCAGAGGTAAAGATCGACCAGACTGCAAAGTTAATGTCGCCAACCTCGCTCGCTCCGGCAGTGGGGATCTGCGAGAGTAACCAGGCCGCCTCTTCGTAATTCTGCAGGCCTTCGCTGCCAAAACGGCCCGATTGATATTGCGAGAAGGTGTAGATGTTCGCGGTCCAGGTCTCACCTACGTAGACTTCGTGGCTGTAGTCATCGCAGATGGCAGCAAAGCTAGTGCCGTTGATGTTCAGGGTGTATGGATAGACGTATACGCCACCCTGATTCGCCGGGCCTGCGCCCGTTAATGTAACCGAATCCGCGACAGCTGTTCCTGCAAGAAGTAACGCGCAAACAACCGCCAATCCAATTAGCCTGAGTTTCAAGACGCCCCCGTGACACGTGTTGCTATCCAGGTACTCTGCATGGGAAATGCCAAAGAGGGTAATTTCTATGTTGCAGACAATATAGGTACTTAGCCAAGGTAATGAGGGGTCGGGTTACCACAAAATGCTGCAATCTGTTGCACAGTTAGGACGGACTATTTCTTTTCTATGAAAATATCGAGGGTTGGGTGCCAGATGGAGCGGGGTACGGGACTCGAACCCGTTTCGCTGGCTTGGGAAGCCAGGGCACAACCCATATACCAACCCCGCGACCGGGTTGAGTGTAACATCCTCCAGAATTTAGCCGCAATTGCATCACGGCTGGCCCGAAGGCTTCCGGGCATTCGCGCGATCGATACCATTCTCCGGGAAGAACAGCCCGAATGTGGTTCCGCACTCCACTCGGCTGCGGACGTGTACGTGGGTACCGTGACGTTCCAGAATCTCTCGGGAGACCCATAGACCGAGTCCTGTCCCGCCCTCCCCTTTTGTCGTTACGAAGGGTTCGAATAGCTTCTTGCGAATGCCGGGCGGTATTCCTGTTCCCGTGTCGGCAATCGACACCCAGATGCCGCGCCCCGAAGCGTTCGACCAGTCCTTTCCCTGCCGCACACTAAGCCAGAGTTTGCCGTCCTGTTTCATGGCGTCGATCGCGTTGCTGACCAGGTTGGTGAAAACCTGCTGGATTTCCCCGACCAGGCAGAGTAACGTCGCGCTGTCATCGATATGGCGTATGACCTTGATGTTTTTCTGTTTGAGCTGCGTATCAAAAAGCAGCACAACCGAATCCAGAACGTCTGCCAACCTCACGCGTGTAGCCGAGCTGGATTGCCGGTAGAACCGCAGAGTCTTGTTAGCGATCTGCGATAGCCGTGCCAGTTCACGTTCTGCCGCCTCCAGAAATGCCCTGGCCTGCGGCGAGATAGTGGCATCGTTTCTCGCGATGTAAACCAGGTTCGTCACCGCCTCCAGCGGATTATTGATCTCGTGGGCAATGCTCGCCGCCATCCTTCCCGCAACCGCAAGCTTTTCTGCTTTGCGGAGCGCGTCCTCCACTTTCTTTGCCTCTGAGATTTCGCGCGAGTAGATTGCAATGCCGTTATCCGGCGAGGGGTATACCCGGTTTGCGAAATATGCCGACCATGGCTGAAAGAAGAATTCAAACTCTACCGGAACACGTTCGACCATCGCTTTGCGATATTGCCTCTCGACGTCTGTTCCGTGCAGCTGTGGATACAGCTCCCAAAGAGTCTTCCCTGCCAGATCTTCCCGAGGAATTCTGCCGAGATCGACCGCGGCTGAATTTAGGTATTGAATGCACCAGTTCGAATCGATCAGCCAAAAACCGTCGCCAATGTTTTCCAATGCTGCGAGCGCCTGGCGTTTTGCCTCCTCTATCTCAGTCCTTAATTGCGCCTGGACTTCGTAGGCCTTGTGGCGATCGCGCGCGATTTTGATATGTGAATGGACGCGAGCGATTAGTTCTCGCGCCGTGAATGGCTTCACTACGTAGTCATCCGCTCCGGCCTCCATGCCTTCAATCGCCGGCTCCTCCCCTGCGCGGGCGGAGACCAGAATCAGCGGTATGGTTGCGGTCGAAGGTTCCTGGCGGAGGGCCGTTAACAACTGCAAGCCGTCCATCTCCGGCATCATCACGTCGGAAACCACCAGATCGGGCAGGCTCGCCTTCGCCCGCTCGAAAGCAATTCTGCCGTTAGGAGCAGTTTCCACTTCAAAAGCCGGACTTAGCAATTCTTGTAAGTAATCCCGCATGTCCCGGTTGTCATCGACGACCAGAAGCCTTGCAACTTCACCGCCTTCACCGAGCGTTGGAACTGCCGACGGTATAGCCGCATCCAGAGCAGTCCCCCGTTCAATCGACTCGCTCAACTGGATGGAATGACCCGGAAGCCAACTCATCGCCTCCTGCACATGAAAGGCAGCGCCTGCTGAAACTTGTCTTCGAACACTGGTATCCGAGATCTGATCATTTGCTAAATGTGCATGCCCCAGCGGAAGGCGAATGTGAAACGCGGTGCCCTCGTCTAGCTTGCTCTCCACCTCGATGGAACCACCATGCATGCGCACGAGTTCAGAGACCAGTGCCAAGCCGATGCCGCTGCCTTCGTGAGTCCGCCTGCGCGCTCCTTCAATTCGCCGAAAACGTTCAAAGAGATGGGGTATCTCGTCTTCAGGAATTCCTGTGCCCGTATCCGCCACGGTCAGGACGACATGGCCGTCCGATGCGTCTACTGCAACTCGAATCTCACCTTCGAAGGTCGATTTGAGTGCATTCGAAAGAAGATTGAAAACGATCTTCTCCCACATCTCACGATCGACATAAATTGTTTCTGACAGCGGTTTGCAGTCAACCACCAGCTTCAGCCCGGCGCGTTCGGTTGCCGAGCGAAACATGCTCGAGAGCTCTTCGGTAACCGAAGACAAGTCGGTCGGCTCATATTTCGCCTGCACGCGACCAGCTTCGATGCGAGAGAAATCCAGAAGCGTATTCACCAGCTTCAACAGGCGCAGAGAATTTCGGTAGACCAGATCCAGCCGCTGGGCATGAGCTTCCGGGATTGGTTGCGTTCGGTCACGAAGCATGTCTTCAACCGGACCGAGCATCAGCGTCAGCGGTGTTCGAAACTCGTGGCTCACGTTGCTGAAGAAGATCGTTTTGGCACGGTCGATTTCGGAGAGCGCCTCTGCTCGTCGCCTTTCCTCTTCATAGGCATGCGCATTTGCGATACTTGCAGATATCTGTCCTGCCACTAACTTCAAAAAGCCTCGATAACCGTCGTTCAACTGGCGATAAGGGTTAAGCCCCACCACCAGCGCGCCGGAGCGTCCCGTAGGACCAGATGGCGCGATGGGAACGACGGCTGCAGTATGTGGCGCCCTATCCCAGGTATCGCTCGGCAAATCAGTGAAGCGCGTATCAATACCCGACACTGAAGTGATGTCGTGCTGGCTCAAGACTTCTGCAAGAGGCCACGTCGACGCATCCTCGATCCGGACACTCAGCGGAGATGCCGGCAACCCGGGTTCAATTCCGCTCGCGCCTGCTAAGACGAAAGTCTTCTTTGCCGGATCGAAAACGTAGATAAGCGCGAAACACAGGTCTTTAGGATCGGTAGTGAGGCTCTCCGCACTGACTTCACATGCGTCCTGCCAGGTGCGGGCATCGGCTGCTCGTGCCGCGAGTGCATGTAGCAGCGCAAGCTGCCGTTCGCTGATGACCTTCTCGGTAGTCTGGGTGACTGCGGTGAACACGCCAGCCACTTGGCCTTGCTCATCGATGATCGGACTGTAAGAAAACGTGTGGTATGTTTCCTCGGGATAACCATACCTTTCCAGGAAAAGCAGCAGGTCAGCCGACCATGTTGCCTCTCCGGTGCGCACCACGTTCTCCAACATCGGACCGATCACGGGCCAGATTTCCGCCCATACCACTCGGCCCGGTTTTCCCAGCGCCCACGGGTGTTTGCGTTGGAGCGTCTGCCGGTAGGCGTCGTTATAGAGCACGACCAAATCCGGCCCCCACCACAAAAATAACTCGAAGCGCGAATGCATGCAGATGCTTACCGCCGTGCGTAAACTCTGCGGCCACGAAGTAACCGGTCCAAGCGGGCTCTGCGACCAGTCGATCGCCTCCATCAGCGCGCCGACTTCTCCGCCTCCGGCGAATAGGGCTTCTACGTTTGAGGAATTGGCGTTTTGTGCCTGCTGCACTCTGGGCGCCTCGATCGACATGCAAGTCTTATTTTTCTGACGCGACTCTCTGGTGCTCTCTTCTTGTTAGCTGAAAAATCAGGCGGTGACCCATCTGCCGCCAACTGAGATGCCGTAAATATGATGCATCCGAGCGCGGCATCAAACAGCAAAACAGTGCCTAGCACAAAGGGGAGATTGAGAGATGCGCAATCACAGTTCAGGGTTGCTCTCGAACTCACGATCGATGCCAAATCACTGTGGCGTTTGGGGGCCGCGCAGGAAGAAATGCGGTTTGTCCATTCCCGCCGGAACCGCCACGTCGAAGAAGCCCACCATCATCTCGTCGCGCGTTTGATCTCCCCACTTCACCATCGCATCTGGATCTGGATTGTGTGGATTGTTTTCTGAATTGTCGAACCACGCCACCGCCTGCAGTTTCGTTCCCGCCTTCAGAAACCTCGGCTCGGCCAGACGATAGCTGAGCTGCCAGTGGAAGTCGTAATGGACGCGCAACAGCGTCTCCACCGTTCCATCCGCGTGAATTATGTTGTACTCGAAACGCTTTCCCCGCAGATGCATATGCGGAAAAAAGTTGAGCAGTATTGCATCGTTGGGTAATGTGCCTTGCACTTCCACGCGGAAGTTGTCAGCGTGTGGCGGAATCAGAAAGCTGCTGTTCGTCAACTGTAGCGTCATCACGCGCTGCGTCACCGGAGCTTTTGCGAACACTATTCCCGCGGCAGTTTGATCGCTCCCCGCATGTCCGTTAGTTGTGTAGTGCATCTGGAACACCAGGTCCGATCCTGCCGGCACAAACTTCGCCATGCCGTCAGCCCATTCGTCCGGCGAACTGCCCGGCGCATAGACCAGCAGCATGTCAGTGTCAGTCCAATGTGCGTTTCGCCGTTGCACCGGATCGCTAAGATCGTTCGCCGTAAACGGCACCCCCACCGGAGCACCGCGCAACCACTTCGAGTCTGGCGGACGGATATACACCACCGCATGATGGACGTACTGGGGCGACGATGGCCTGATCTGTGACATCTGTATCCAACGGTCTGTCGTGAAGCCCATGGGAACAATTTCGAACGTGTAGTCCACTTCCCCTTGCGTCGGAATCGGCACTGCCTTCGGCATTCGGATCACAACATCGGGCTGCGGAATGTTCCAACCCTGTGACCAATGCTTCGCCGGAGGCGCATCGTGTGGATCGCCTGCCGGAGCACCTGCGTCCGCCCAAGCCGCGAGCGTTGCGATCTGATCAGAAGTGAGTGACGGATCGTCCGCCCATTTCCCAAATCGCGGATCCGCAAACCAGGGAGGCATGTCCTTTGCCTGCGCAGCCTTCTTGATCGCCTGCGCCCACGGCTTGCTTTCTTTGTAGGTAACCAGCGAGAACGGTGCGATTTCGCCCACCCGATGGCAGGTCTGGCAATGGTCCTGAAGGATGGGAAGTACATCGCGGTAGAAGGTTGGCGGCGGATCCACTTTTTGCGGAGTCTCCGCCGCCACAAACAGCAATATCAGAACGGGAGCCGCCAGCAGTAAAGTCGCTTTCGGCGTGACCCTCAACTTCATTTTCGAATCACCACTTCAGCAGTACGACCTCGGAGCAGAAACCCGGTCCCATCGCAGCCAGAATGCTATAGGTACCCGGTTCGCCCCGACGGTTCGTCAGGAAATCTTCCAGCACGCACAGCACCGACGCTGACGACAGATTTCCCACGCGCCGTAAGCACTCCCAGGAAGCTTCGAGCGCCTTGCTCGGCAGGTCCAGCGCAGTCTGCACTGCCTCCAGTACCTTTGGGCCCCCAGTATGAATGATCCAGCTGCTGATGTCTTTGCGAGTCAGATCATGTTCCGCGAGAAGCGTGTCGATGTCTTCCCGCAGATGCAGCTCCACCATCGTGGGCACTTCCGGTGATAGCACGATCTGGAAACCGCGCTCGGAAACATCCCACCCCATCACAGCCTCAGTGCCCGGATAGAACACTGAACGGGTGTCGATGATCTGTGGACCAGGGAAATCACGATTCGCACCGGCAATCACCACCGCGGCGGCGCCATCGCCAAACAGCCCCGTTGAAATTAAATTGGCCACCGAAAGATCTTCACGCTGCCAGGTCAGAGAACAAATTTCCACCGACAGCAAAATGGCGACCTGATCGGGGTATGCACGCACGTAGTCAGCGGCCCTGGCAATGCCTGCCGCACCCGCCACGCATCCTAAGCCAAAGATAGGAATCCTCTTGATGTTGGGCGAGAGCCCCATCTTATTGACCAAGCGCGCATCAATCGAAGGGCTGGCGACGCCAGTGACGGACACGAAGAAGAACGCCGACAGATCCTTCGGCTCTAGGCCCAGTGGCGTAATCGCCTTACAGATCGCTTCCGATCCGAGCTCCTGGGCATTTTCGATCCAGATATTGTTCGTTTTCCCGAATGTATTCGCGCGCACATATGACTGCAGCGGCATCACTGTATAGCGCGAATCGACGCCCGTGCGGCCGTGCAACCGGTCGAGAAAGTCAGGGTTGGGGAGTTGATCTCGCCAGAAACCCGATAAGGCTCCGCTTATCGTTGCTTGATCGTAAGTGTTCTTTGGGAAAGCGCTTGCGGCATTAGCAATTCTCATGGGATAGGTTTGGACCTAGAGGCGCTCCAAGCTCACGCAAGCATTGTTCTCAAAAGCAGGAGATTTGGCAATGAATAACGACGAAGAACTTCACTGCAGCTGATTCAATTCACGTACATAAAGATGATTCAGTGGAAATTCCTGTGCCAATCCTGCCAGCAGTGTCCGCGCTTTTCCGCGATCTTGATCTCGAAGCGCTGCCACGGCCAGCAGTAGCCGTGCGTACGGCCGTAGATAATGACCTTTTTCAGACGCTATCTGAAGATTCTTCAGCCCGGTATCTTTGTCCGTTTGCGCCCCCCCGAATCGCAATAACCAGCGAACCGGAGCGGGCTTAAGGCTGAGCAGGTAGTTTTCGACTCCTACTGCGATATAGGCGTCATAACAATTTGGATCCACGCGCAGCAGCCGATCTGCCATCACGCGGCCATCCTTCAGATACCCCAGCCCGGCAAAGTCCCTCTTTTCGATCAATGCCGCATAGTCCCCTTGCAAGCCCAACATGAGCACAGAAGCAAATAGCGCGTTTGGATCGTTCGGATTCCGCGCCAGCGCCTGGTCTGAGAGTTGTTTGGCCTTATTGATTTGCGTGATGAAGGCTTGCTTCACCGCCGGATCCGCCGCCGGACGCGACCTGCTCTCGAAGTTATCGTTGCTAGTGAAAAACTCGCTTTCCAGTATGTGCAACCGGTCGAATTCGGAAAAAAGATAGGCTGCCGCGTTCGAAACCGGTCCCATTGGATCCGTAGGGTGCGTGCGCTGCCAGTCTTCAAATCTCTTATGCGCCTGATCGAATTGAAGGTTGTACATGTCACGGTATCCGAGCTCGAGTCCATTCGGGCTAGCATCCGCTCCGAAGGCTGAGCACACCGCGAAAAAGACAAGAAACACCGTGATTTTCCAAGAACTGTGCATACGAATGGCCGATTATGCCCGGAGAACCGCTTTCTTGAGGATGGCCCGAAAGGTACTACCCCACATTACTATTGGAACACGAATTTGCGGTTCTGGTTGCGATACCGTTTGACCCAACTCCATCCGAGGCCAGAAACTCCGTCTTCAAAGTAGCGTTTCACATTCTGTTTACAAGCAGTGGGAACTCTGCTTTTCTTACAGTCCTGGCGATCAGCCGTGTTCAATCTTATCCGTCCAATGCGTGAATGCCTGGTGACAGCGCTTTGCTTCTGTGCGCTTGCATGCACGCAGCAGCCGGCGCAACCTCTACCGAAATCGCGCCCTGCACCCGCCGCTCAACAGAATTCGAGCGCTGGCCACGACCTCTCCGCCGACGAAGAGATGGGCGGGCACACTCTTCAGCGCCACATTCGTCGAACCGACATCGAATTACGCGAGCGGCTCGAACGTGAACACCACATCTCAGCGGCTTCCACCTACACGGACCGCGCCGCCGCCGAGCACGCGATCTCCGAGGCCATTCGACAAGATCAGGATCGCATCCAGCGCTGGCTTCAGCGTCCTGGTGGACATTCGAACCTCGTGCTCGATTACCACAGCGACCAACAAGTCGGCCGCGTATTGAATCGCGGAGAATCGCATTCTATTCCCTGTTCCAATGCGGTCGTCGTATTGAAGTGGGCCGGCCCGAACCGATATTACGTTCTCACCAGTTATCCGGAGTGCCGATGAGCGAAAGAAAAACTTCCGCAACTGTTTCTCGAAACGACTATCCCAAACTGTCGGAATTCCTGCGAGGCTATCTTCACCAGGACGCCGCAGAAGAATACGACAGCGCCGATGAAGCCGCCGACGAATTTCTTGCCGACGCCGATTCCGCCGAGAAAGCCACCCTGCAGAAGGAAGTGCGCGGATTTCTACAATGGAGCGAACGGCTGAGTCTGACCGCGCAGAACTCAGCGCTCAAGGCTTTGGGAAGTTACTGGACCTTTGACAACCCTGCAGAAGTCGGCCGCTTTCTTCAAACGCTGCTTGGCAATCACCCCAAGCACGACGAAGAAGAGGACTAATCTACCTGCTTTACGTCTGCGAGATTTCCTAACAGAGTCAGGAATGGAATCCCGACCGTCAGGTTCTCCTGCGGCGGATTCTTCGTCAGATCGTATATATGCAGAATGCCTCCCTGTAACACGTAAATCAGGGCTCGATTGTCTAGCGGCTGCATTCCGGTCACCGTACCTGTCGGGCACACCGTTGTTCCGGAAACGCAGGGATTGATGAAGGCCGTCTGCGATGTCGTGTTAAGGATCGACATGCAAAGGCCGTTCGTGCAGTTCGCTGCTCCAACAAAAAGCTGCCCTTTGCTGGTAAGCGCCATCAAGGTGTGATTGCCGTCGCCAATGGGTATCGCGGACTTTGTGACGGTCAGGCTCGATGTATTGAGAATATCGATGAATCCACCGGCAGCTGTACTTCCTGCTACATAGAGCTGGTTCGAACTATCCAGGAGTCCAACCGTAGCACCTGTAACCGGAGTGGGCGCCCCGACCACTCCACTGCTTATGGTCAGCGCCGAGACGTTCGCAGCTGTCCCTCCGCACTCAAGACCGCAACTCAGGATGTAAGCGGTGCTGCTGTCGCTGCTGAAAACTGCATTGACCGGATGATCAAAGCCCGTACTGGTGACGGGCGTCGCTGTCTTCGCTGCGGTGTCCACCAGATTAACGCTGTAATCGTCGCTGAAGACCAGGGCCTTCGTGCCGTCGGGGCTTAGCGCGAGTCGGCGCGCTTGTGGAACTGCGATGGATGCAGTGACTACGCCAGCCGTGAGATCAACAAATTGAACAATTCCGTTCTGAACCGATCCTGTGAACGGCGCCGTTGGTTCGGCGACGAGGAGCATCTCGTCGGAACTGCAACCGGCGGCTCCAGGAACGCACGGGATTGGCATCGCGGCCATGCTCTCCGTAGGGCCGGAGAGTCCCACGGTCCCGACCGCTGCCTCGCCCTGTGTATCCAGCACTGTTAACGTGTTCAACGTGGCAGCGAATACCGCGGCTCTGGTTTTGTCTGGCGTCAGCGCCATCAGGCTGGCATTAATGACGCTAATTACCGGGTGAGTCTGGGAGACCGTATCGTTCGCCGCATTGATGATGTAAACCTGGCCACCATTGACTAATGGCGTAGATATAAAGACGCGATTGCTTACTCCACTTGGCCGAGGTTCAGTGGAACCTCCGCCACATGACAAAAGGGAAAAGAGTGCCAGCAGTGCTGCGAACGATGGAAACGAGCGAAATTTCAAAAGGTACTCCGACCACAAGGCGAAGGAATGTTGTTGAAAACGCTGATTATAGCAGAGTGAAATCGCACGCTTCCGGCCACGAACCATCCTGTAGAGTAGCGCGCTCTGGCTTCGTCATTTACAGTTCCAGTAGGGGCGTTTTCGCCCCTCAACTGTTCGAATATACCAATGCCCACTGATTTCATAAGCCGAATCAAACAAGCTCCCATCCTTTGCGACGGAGCAATGGGAACCCTTCTTTACTCTAAAGGCGTATTTATCAACCGCTGTTACGACGAACTCAACCTCTCTCAGCCTGACCTGATTCGCAATGTCCATCAGGAATACCTTCAGGCCGGAGCGGAGATCGTAGAGACAAACACCTTCGGAGCCAATTCGTTTCGGCTATCGCGCTTCAGTCTTGGCGATAAAGTTCGCGAAATCAATACCGCGGGCGTTCGCCTCGCCCGGGAAGCCGCCAAAAGCTTCGACGGATACGTAGCCGCAGCCGTCGGTCCACTCGGCGTTCGGATTGAGCCCTTGGGCAAGGTTGCACTCGACGAAGCCTACCAATCATTCCTCGAACAGATTACGGCCCAGGTTGAAGCCGGCGCGGATCTTCTTATCCTGGAGACCTTTGGTTCCCTGCAGGAATTACATCAGGCGATTCGTGCCGCGCGCGCTGTGACTCCCAACGTTCCCGTCGTCGCTCAGGTCACCATCGACGAAGACGGCAGCTGTCTCGACGGTTCCACCCCGGAGACATTCGGCGCCAAGCTGGCCGAATGGGGTGTCGACGTGATCGGCTGCAACTGCAGTGTCGGTCCGGTCGCTATGCTTGATGCTCTCGAGCGCGTTCGCGCGGTAACTGACTGCCCGCTCTCCGCTCAACCGAACGCGGGCATGCCCCGTTCCGTCGACGGCCGCAACATCTATCTATGCTCCCCGGAATACATGGCAAGTTATGCGAAGAAATTCGTTGCCGCCGGAGTTCGTCTCGTTGGAGGCTGTTGCGGAACCACCCCTGAGCACATTCATTCCATGAAATCAGCTCTGCGCGTTGGAGAGGCGCGCAATAGCCCCTTTCATGTTGTAACGAAACCCAAGGCCACTGTCGCGATTGAGCCTGCGCCACTCTCGCAGCGTTCCACCCTCGGCCAGAAATTGGCTGCCGGAGAGTTCGCCACCATGGTTGAAATCGTGCCGCCTAAAGGAATCGACATTGTCAAAGAGATCGACGGCGCGAAGTATCTCAAGTCGGTTGGCATCGATGCCGTAAATATCCCCGACAGTCCACGCGCTTCCGCTCGCATGAGCAATCAGGCACTCTCGATTCTGATGCAGCAGCAGGTTGGCATCGAGACCGTGCTGCACTACACCTGTCGTGACCGCAACGTGCTTAGCATTCAGTCCGATCTGCTGGGCGCCTCCGCTATTGGAATTCGCAACCTGCTTTGCATCACTGGCGATCCGCCAAAGCTCGGCAACTATCCCGACGCGACTGCAGTATTTGACGTCGATTCCATCGGACTCGTGAACATCGTTCGTAACCTGAACAGCGGGCTCGATATCGGTGGCAACCCCATCGGCACGGGGACAAACTTTGTCGTCGGCGTGGGTGCCAATCCTGGTCTGCCCGACATTGATGAAGAGATCCGCCGCTTTGAATACAAAGTCGAAGCTGGTGCCGAGTACGTCGTCACCCAACCTGTCTTCGACGTAGAACTTCTCGAAGCGTTTCTTCGTCATATCGAGCACGTTCGCATTCCGGTTATTGCCGGAATCTGGCCGCTTACCAGCCTGCGGAATGCCGAATTCATGAAGAACGAACTGCGCGTTTCCGTTCCCGACGAGATCATGAGGCGCATGGCCAAGGCCACGAACGCCGAAGAAGCGCGCGCCGAAGGCGTCGCCATCGCCCGCGAAATGCTCTTGCGTCTTCGCGACGTCGTCCAGGGCGCTCAAATTAGCGCTCCCTTCGGAAAGTACAATGCCGCTGTCGACGTGCTGGAAGTGCTGGGCAACCAGGGCGGACGTGCTTCGGCCGGCACCGGCTCGTAATCTAGTCGTTCTGGTCCTCTCTGATCAGAATCGAACCGCGCCGGATCGCGATATCAGTCCCGCATAAACCGTTTTACTTTTGATTCGGTCAGATTGAAATTAAACAGATTTTCACAGGCGGATCGTCATTCAACTGGACTAAAATCTATCTTGGGGTAGGACATTGGCAAAGTTTGAGGAGTGCCTCGATCGACTCGAGAAAATCGTAGATCAATTAGAAAAGGGAGATATTCCCCTCGAGCAGGCTCTCAAACTCTTCGAAGAAGGTGTGCAGTTGTCGAATTCGTGCCGGAAAGAACTCGAAGATGCCGAGGGCAAAGTTGAGATTCTTCTTAAACAGAATGGCAAGTTACAGGCAGAACCTTTCGATACTGTGAATGACAAAGTGGAAACTCGTAAATAGCGCCGCCTGGCGCTACATTTGCCAACCCCTTAGCCTGCGGATCGCCGCAGCTCCGGCCAGATAGGGAGATCGAAATGCAACCGATCAGTGTAGTCATTGCTCAGCCCGATCTGGGGACCGCCAGCCAATTGGCTGCGACCCTGCGGAAACGATTCCGCACCGTCTCTGTTACCCAGCGTAAGGAAAATGTTCGCGCGGAGATTCTGCATTCCCGCGCCACTCTTGCAGTCGTTGATCTAGAACTCATACCGCTACCTGAAGTAGAAGAACTTTGCCGTGAGCTTAGTAACGTTCGTATCGTTTGTACGCATCGCCTGGCGGATAACGCTCTTTGGACCGCCGTATTGGGAGCAGGTGCGGAAGATTGCTGCACCGCCAACGATATTCCAGGAATTGTCTCTGCCGCCGAACGTTCACTGATTCCCCGCGCTCGCGCCAAAGCCGCCTGATTGCTGCAAGAAACCCGGGTATCCCACACATCTTTCTTTGGATGTGTGGGAGCCACTCTTCAAGCCGTCAGCCCCAACTCCCGCAACGAACTTCCCTTGCGCGACTCCAATTGTTCATAAGTGCACAACTTTGGATCCTTGTCCGGTCGCCATCGCAGAAACTTCGTACCATGTCGAAATCTTCCCCCCGAAAAATGATCGTACGTGACTTCACAAACCAGCTTGGGCTGAAGCGGCTCCCACTCGCCGCTCCGCTCCGTCGACCATCGACTCGGTCCGCCCGGCGCATTGCCGGTAAATCCGGAGCCGCCCTTCAGCTTCTCAACGGTTAGTTTCAGTTTCACTCGCATCTCACTGTTGAAGCTTGAAGTAAATCCCACATGATTAAGCTTGCCTTCTTCGTCGTAGAGTCCTAGCAACAACGACCCAATCCCGCCACCCTTACTCGCATACCGGAAGCCACCGACCACGCAGTCTGCGCTACGGATGTTCTTGATCTTGACCATGCCTGCCCGCTCGCCGGACATGTATGGCGTCTCCAATCGCTTCGCCACCACGCCGTCGAATCCGCTGCCCGAGAGTTCGGTCATCCAGTGCTTCGCTTCTTCCATGTCGGTAGTCGCGGCCGAGCGGCGAATGGACATCTGCCGAATTCCGTCGAAGAATTTCCCAAGCTTGCTCCACCGCTCTGAGAGAGGACGTCCAACTAGTGAATGGGCTTTCTCATCGACTAGCAAATCGAAGACCAGATAACTTGACGGAGTTTCCTGCGACAGCTTCCGGATCCGGCTCTCTGCCGGATGGATCCTCATCAACAGATCGTCAAACGACAATTTGCCGCCACGCATGATCACGATCTCACCATCGAGCACGAACTGCTTATGGGGTAGTTGCCGGAGCGCCTCCAGCATCTCCGGGAAATAGCGCCCCAGTGGCTGTCCGCTTTTCGATTGCAGCAGTACCTCGCTTCCCTTTCGAAATGCGAGGCAGCGGAAGCCATCCCACTTCGGCTCGTACAGCCAGTTCTCACCCGAGGGGATTTCGTCCGCCGATCGAGCTTCCATCGGCGGGAACGGCGGGCGGATCGGCAGATCGATCTCCGGGAATGGCTGTTCAAGTTCCTCGGCTGGAAGCGCTCCATCGCCGACTGCCTTCGTTTTCTTTTTTGTCTGTACGGATTTGGTGCGTGCGCTCATGCTTCTTTGGATGCTGGCAAGCAGCTCGGTTAGCGCATCACCGGAAAACGTATGTCCCTCGTTTATACTGCCCTTTTATGCTGAAGGACATTCTTGAACAGGGGCAGGGACTCGCAGACGAGGCGCTTGAGCGTCTGCTGCCCGCCGGAACGCAATACCCGCCTACGATTCATCAGGCCATGCGGCATTCCGTTTTTGCCGGAGGCAAGCGTCTGCGTCCCATCTTGTGCATGGAAGCAGCTCGCATGGTCGCCGGAACATTACCGGATGGCGTGGCCGACCTTGGCGCAGCTATCGAAATGCTGCACACCTATTCCCTGATTCACGACGATCTGCCTGCACTCGATAACGACGATCTTCGTCGTGGACGTCCCACTTGCCATAAAGCCTTTGGCGAAGCCATGGCCATTCTTGCCGGTGACGCCCTTCAGACTTATGCCTATGAAGTGATGGCGAACCTGCGTTGTCAGGCAGAAGCGCGCGTGCATATCGTCGCCGAACTCGCTCATGGCACCGGCACCATCGAAGGCATGATCGGAGGCCAGGTTATGGACCTTGAGGCCGAACACTCCAAGCCCGACCTGAAGACCGTCGACTACATCCATCGTTCGAAGACCGGAGCGCTCATCACCGCCAGCCTTGTTACGGGTGGCCTCTACGCGGGTGGTGCAGCCGACGACATACGTCGCCTGCGCTGTTTCGGTCAGTCCATCGGACTCGCCTTCCAGATCGTCGACGACGTGCTCGACCTCACGCAATCTTCCGAGCAACTGGGGAAGACTGCCGGCAAGGATAAAGACTCCGAAAAGGCCACTTACCCGTCTTTGTTTGGGATAGATGAGTCTCTGAAGAAGGCTGACACGCTCGTCACCACGGGACTGGAGCAGTTGGAGCCCTATGGCTCGCGCGGAGAAACCTTGAAATCCCTCGCACACTTCCTGGTGGAAAGAAAGAAATGAGTTCACCTGGCTTGGACGTTCTCGCAATCGCTGCGCACCGCGACGATGTGGAGCAGACCTGCGGTGGAACGCTCGCGAAGATGGCACAGCGAGGCCAACGGACTGGGATCCTCGATCTCACTCGCGGGGAACTGGGCACTCGTGGCACTGCCGAAGATCGCGAACGCGAGGCCGTCAACGCCGCCAAGATTCTCGGCGCCACGTGGCGCGCCGCCCTCGATATTCCTGATGGCCGCGTCGAAAACACTTACGAGAACCGTCTGAAAGTTGCGCGCGTGATTCGCCTCACCCGTCCACGCGTGGTGATACTTCCCTACTGGCAAGGACGACATCCCGATCACTACACCTGCTCGACTCTGGGCTATGAAGCGTGTTTCCTGGCAGGATTAACGAAGTTGGACTTAAGCTCAGTTCCGCAAGAGAGTCTGCAGGTTAATCTGATAACTGACAACCGACAATTGACGGCTGAACCGCATCGTCCCTTTAAGATTCTCTACGCCACGCTCTATTACGACGTGCGCCCCACCTTTGTCGTCGACATCACGCAGCAATTCGAAGCTAAGCTCGCATCGATCCTCGCGTACGAGTCGCAATTCAGCGATCAGGAAACTGGCAAAGACATTTTCCCTGCCGCAGCCGAGATCCGAACGCGCGTGGACTCGATGGCCCGATTCTACGGCATGTTCTCCGGAGTCACCCAAGCCGAACCATTCCTGCAAAAAGAAGTGGGATTGGTAGACGACCTCACCGCCATTCCAGTGAAATCCATCTAAGGCATCCTCCGAACAAACTCTTTCCTACGCCCACAAACGCCTCACCCCTCCCCGAAGTCATCCTGAGCGCAGCGAAGGAACCATGCATTTGCTTCGATCAACAATCGAACTAACTGCCGACTACTCAGTTCGCCTCGCCACCGCCACTCCGTCCCTGATTGGCAATATTGTCGTGAAGAAATCCTGCGACTCATACATGGCCTTGTTCAGTTTCACCAGCGCCTTCGTGCTCTCCTCCGCTGATGTCTTCAGCGACGGATTCCCCTCTGCATACGCCACACGGCCGCTCCACAGCACGTTGTCTGCAACAAAAAGACCCCCTTTGCGCACGCGCGAGCGCGCCAGGCGCCATGCCCGGGGATAGTCTTCCTTGTCGATATCGCAAAAAACGATATCGAACTCGCGCTTCTCCTCCGACAGGATCTCCAGTGCATCGCCCACCCGGACGTCTATTCGGTCGCGAACGCCTGCGCGATCGAAATAGCCGCGCGCTTCCTGTGCCTTCTTTGGATCGCCGTCCGTATAGATCACGCTCCCGCCTTCACCCACGGCCCGAGCCCACCATATCGTCGAATAACCAATGGCCGACCCGGCCTCGAACACCGTCTTCGCCCCGATCATCTGCACCAGTTGCGTAAAGACGCGCCCCACAATCGGTCCCACAATCGGAATGCTCCGCTTCTCGGCCTGCTCTTCCATTTCCTGCAACACCGCATCGCGCGGAGGCAACATCGCGTAGAGATACCGTTCGACGGCTTCCCCGGTGATCACCTGTGAATCGGGATAATCGCTTCGATTGAATTTCATAATTATTCGAGTGTTTCTCCTGGCTGCATCGGCACGATTGTCACCGATTTGGGCGCATACTTCTGCAACTCTGCGGGCGTTCCTGTCAGCACCGGAAAAGTTCCAAAGTGCATCGGGATTACCTCTTTCGTCTGCAGCATATTCAACGCATATCCCGCTTCGCGCGGCGACATTACAAAGTGATCGCCGATCGGAAGGCACGCGATATCAGGTGCATGTAAGTCATGAATGATTTTCATATCGCTGAATGCCGCCGTATCCCCGGCGTGATACAGCTTCAGCCCGCTCTCGAACTGGATGACGTATCCGCAGGCCTCACCGCCGTACACGATCGACCCGTCGTCATCCTGTATCCCGCACGAATGCACCGCATTCACCATGGTGACGCGAATATCCTCAACCTGCTGTGTGCCGCCCTTATTCATCGGCAAAGTCTGCTGTATTCCTTTTTTCTGCATCCATGCGCAAAGCTCAAAAATACCCACGACCTTCGAGTTATGTTTCTTGCCAATCGCCACCGCGTCGCCGATATGGTCGAAGTGCCCATGCGTGCAGATCAGTACGTCGGCCGTCTTCACGTTCTTCTCTGCCTCGGGACACATCGGGTTGCCCATTACCCATGGATCGATATAAATCGTCGTACCGCGTTTGGTTTGAATTCGAAACGTGGAATGTCCCAGCCATGTCAGCTTGATTCCCTTCAAATCCATAGTTCACCTTTTTCGCACAACCCAGAAGAAGATGCATTTTAGCGACTCGCAGTCGCTCCCGCAATTTGCGGCGAACCGTATAATGACGACGTTTACGTTTGATTAATCTTAGTCATGAACTCCGCCTCCCCTGCTGCCAAAATAAAAGTGCTGATCACCCGCGACCAGATTCGCGATCGCGTGGCGGAGCTCGCCGCTGAGATTACCCGCGACTACGCAGGCCAGTCCGTCGTGCTCGTAGGCGTGCTTAAAGGCGCAGCCATCTTCCTGAGCGACCTTGCGCGACAGATTCAGCTCGATACCACCTTCGACTTCATAAGCGTTTCCAGCTACGGGGGCGGCAAGCAGTCGAGTGGCGAAGTCCGTCTGTATAAGGATGTGGATCAGTCGATGAGTGACAAGAACATCATCCTGGTTGAAGACATCCTCGATACTGGACTGACGATTCAGTTCCTCCGCCGACTCTTTCTCAATCGCGCTCCGCGCAGTCTGAAGATTGCAGCTCTGCTCGATAAGAAGTCCCGCCGTAGCGCTCCCGTGGACGGAGATTACGTTGGCTTTGTCATCCCAGACGAATTTGTCGTTGGCTACGGACTCGACTATAACGAACGCTACCGCAACTTGCCGGACGTTTGCGTCCTCCCGCCCGATGCGCAGTAATAGATTGCTGCCCCGCGGCTTAGCATAGAGTGGGGCTGTAAGAACTTGACTGTTATCATGACCATACTTGCCACGGATGAGCGGAACTACCACCAAGCCGAACGTCAGCATCGAGTCATTTCTTCTGGAAGTGGCGGATGTCGTCAATACCACCCTTGATCTCGACACGCTATTGCGACGCGTCGCGGAGCTGATCCGTCGCGTCATCGACTACCAGATTTTCGCCATCCTGCTGCTAAACGAAAAGACGCAAGAACTCCGCTTTCGTTTTGCCATCGGCCATACGCCCGAGACCATTGAAAAGACCCGCGTAAAGATGGGTGAAGGCGTCACCGGACTGGCTGCGCAAAAGCGCGAACCAATTCTTGTCGAGGACGTCCGCAATACACCGTTTTATATCGAAGCGCTTCCCCACGTCCGCTCCGAGCTGGCCATTCCACTGATCGTGAAGAACCGGGTTATCGGCGTCATCGATATCGAATCGACGCATCCCAACTACTTTACTTCCGAGCACGCTCGCCTACTCACTGTGGTTGGATCGCGGATCGCGATCGGCATCGAGAACGCGCGCCTTTACACCCGCGTTTCACGGCAGGCGCGAACCCTGATTCTGCTCAACGAAATCAGCCGCGACTTGTCTTCGATTCTCAACCTTGACGAACTGCTGAAGCGCATTGGCGAGCAACTCACCCGGATCATCGACTACCAGATGTTCAGCATTCTGCTGCTCGACCCTACTGGCACGAACCTTGAGCACCGCTTTTCGCTGCGCTTCAACGAGAAGGTTCAGATTAAACAGCAGATTCCTGCCGGCGAAGGACTTGTAGGTTACTCCGCACAGCATAAAGAACCGCTGCTCATACCGGACGTCACCAAAGATCCGCGCTACATCAAGCTCAATCCAGAGACGCGCTCCGAACTCGTCGTGCCGTTGATTTATCAGGGCAACGTGATCGGTGTTCTCGATTTGGAGCACACCAAGCGGCGCTTCTTTACCGAAGATCACCTGCGCACCATGTCCACACTGGCTGCGCAGATTTCAATCGCCATCGAAAATGCCCGCCTGTATGAGCGCGTCACGTTACAGGAACGGCGACTGGAGCGCGACCTCGCTTTAGCGCGTACGTTGCAATTCCGTTTGCTGCCTGGCAAGTTTCCCTCGCTCGCCAACGCCGAACTCGCTGCGCGCTTCAATCCTGCCCAGGCGATTGGAGGCGATCTTTACGATTTTCTGCAGTATCCCCCCAGTCCCGCCGGAAGCTGCCCAAATTGCCTCGGTATCGCCATCGGCGACGTCAGCGGTAAGGGTCCAGCCGCGGCGCTCTATGCAGCCCTGGTCAGCGGATTCCTTCGCTCCCATGCGACTGATCGTCCCGGTGCTGCCGAGATGCTTTTCCTGATTAACAAATCTCTGGCAGAGCGTCGCGTCGAGGCCCAATACGTCACCCTTGCTTACGCTATCTGGAAGGACGAAGAGCGAAATCTTCAGGTCGCGAACTCCGGGCTGCCGCGGCCAATCTACTGCAAGCAGGGAAAAATTGAACGCGTCGAAGCGGTCGGACTACCACTCGGACTTTTTGACACAGTCGAGCACGAGCAGATTGCCTTCAATGCGGCTCCCGGCGACGTATTCGTCTTTTTCAGCGACGGCCTGGTCGATGCCACCAGCCCGGAAGGCGTTCTCTTCGGACGAGGTCGTATCGAGAAAATCGTAGAACAGAACTGGCGTCTCAGCGCCGACGACCTGGTGAAGACTCTATTTCAGGCCGTTAAAGATCACACCGCCGGCGCCGAACAGTTTGACGACCAGACTGTGGTAGCGCTCAAAGTGAAAGGTTCCACCAAGTCTCGCGCCCAAAAATGAAGAAATCCACTCATCCCGAAGGACGGCCACCCGCATTCCCCTATCGTGCTGAGTCAGGCTCGAAGAGCGCCCGCAGTCTGCATTGTGAGCAGATTCCGCTCAACAAGCTCGCCGACGACTATGGCACGCCGTTATACGTTTACTCCGCGTCCACCATTCGCAATCGCTTTCAGGCTTTCGACGCCGCCTTCGCCGGCGCACCGCACCTGATCTGCTACTCAGTGAAAGCCAATTCCAATCTTTCGATTCTGCGCATGCTCGGAAAATTGGGATCGGGATATGACATCGTCTCTGGCGGCGAACTCGAGCGCGTTCTAGCCGCCGACAAACGTGGAGCCGCACGCGTTGTCTTCTCCGGTGTCGGCAAGACAGCTCCTGAGATGGACCTGGCTCTGCGCTCTGGCATTCTGATGTTCAATGTTGAAAGCTCGTCCGAAGTTGAACTGCTTGCCGAACGAGCCTCTAAACTAAAGAAGCGCGCGAGCGTTGCTGTTCGCGTCAATCCCGACGTCTTCGCAGAAACGCATCCATACATCTCGACTGGCCTTCATAAGCACAAGTTCGGCGTCCCCATCGAGGAAGCCCGGCGACTTTATCGCACCATCGCTCGTCATCGTTATCTGAGCGCAGCTGGCATCAGCGTGCATATCGGATCGCAGATCACCAGCGTTGGTCCTTTTGGCGATGCCATGCAGCGCGTTGCAGACTTTGTCCGTGGCCTGCGCTCCGACGGCCACCAAATCCAGTTTGTCGATGCGGGGGGCGGCCTTGGCATCCAGTATCACGAATCCTCTTTGGATGGCTTTCCCGAGAAAGCTCGCGCCTATGCTGACTCGGTTCTCGAGCCTCTCGCTGATCTCGGAGTAACTCTTCTGCTCGAACCGGGGCGCTCGATCGTCGGACCAGCAGGCCTGTTGCTTACGCGCGTGCTGTACCACAAGCAGAATGACGGCAAACGGTTCCTCATAGTCGACGCCGCCATGAACGACCTGATTCGCCCTTCGCTCTACAGTGCGCATCATGACATCGTGCCCGTGAATCGCACCAACACGCAAAAGAAAGCTGCCTACGACGTCGTTGGTCCCATCTGTGAGACTGGCGATTTCTTCGCACGCGACCGTAAACTGCCATCGACTGAAGAAGGCGCACTTCTCGCCATTCTCGATGCCGGAGCATACGGCATGTCCATTACCTCGAACTACAACACGCGCTCGCGACCACCTGAAGTTTTGGTTGAAGGTAAAAGAGCCAGGCTAATCCGCCGCCGCGAGACCATTCGCGACCAGATTCGATTCGAAAGAGAAAGTCTTTAGCCGACGGCCTGGAAGGTGTCACTCTTATCCGTAGATGTTCAGTCCGCGACCGCAGCTTCCTTTCACGCATACATATAACCCAGTCCAATCGTCGCAATATAAATTTTGAATTGGTTTTAGATTGCCTGCTCGCGCAAAATGCTCGCGGCTGGCATCGTCTCGAATTGGGGCTCGAGAACGGATGCGGCATCTTTCTACGTTTCCGACTTCTAGTCAGTATCATGCAGCCGCGTCCGCTGCTCCCGGTACACAGCGTGGTGTACGTCCCGCAAAGGCTCAGCGCCGAGTCGATTAGCAGTACAACTTAACGCGAGGGTCTGAGAATTCGATTTCCTGCGAATCGTATCCATAGGTTTGCAATCTCGAATTCGGAGACAAGTGTGTGGCACGGACTTTGTCCCCGGGCATCCTGGAGATAATCGGGCGCCAAGGTTCCACCATCGCTCCGATCACCTGAGCGTTGAGCGGTTTGAACGTACACAAAACGTGTCGGAAATCGAAATTCATTCTTGACAATGAAGACGAGCTTGCGCACAATCGCACGCACTTTTCGTTTGGGGCGAAAAGATACTTTTGTGGGACGAAAAGCTGTTCTTCAGGGCGCAACAGCAAAATCTCTCGCTGAGCTCAACTCCGCCGACAGGAGTTGTTGCGCCTCACAGTCCCCGTCGATCGAAACGCATTTCGAAAACACACGCTATAGCGGTTTCACAGCAAGCAAGCCAAAGAGGAGGGGTGTCGCCAAAATGAAGAAAGTCACTCAAGTTTTTGTGCTGTTGGCTTTTACTCTCTTTAGTGCCATGAATGTGCTGTCGCAGGCGACTGCGAGCGGAGTCATTCAAGGCACCGTTCTCGACAATTCACAGGCCGTAATCGTAGGTGCCGAAATCACCGCTACGAACATGGGCAACGGCGCCAAACGCGTCATCACTACGAGTGCCACTGGCGACTATCGATTCGATTTGCTCCCTGCCGGCAAGTACACCGTCCAAATATCGAAAAAAGGATTCGGAACATCCTCGCAGACGGTAGAGCTGCTTGTGGGTCAAACCAACACCGTCAATGCGACCCTGGCACCGGGTTCCGCCAACGAAGTCATCGAGGTGCAGGCTTCCGCCCCCTTGCTTGATGTGCAGAAGACCAGCGTAAGCCAGGTAATTACGCCCAAGGAAGTCGAAGATCTTCCTCTCGCTGGTCGCGATGCAGCCAATCTCGCCTATCTCGCCCCGGGCGTCAAGGCGACCGACTCCTATGATCCCACCAAGAATCGCTACGCCGTACTCTCCATCAACGGTTCGGACGGACGCAACATAAACACAACTGTGAACGGAGTCGACAACAAGGACAACACGGTTGGCGGCGCCGTAATGCAGCTTCCTTTGGAAGCGGTTCAGGAATTCCAGATCAGCACCCAGAGATTCTCTGCGGAAAATGGTCGCTCTCAGGGCGCGGCCATCAACATGATCACCAAATCGGGCACAAATAATTATCACGGCTCGGTGTTTGGTTACTTCCGCAATTCCGCGCTGGACACAAATGAGAAAGTGCCAGACGGTACCGGCGGCTACGACCTTCAAAATCCCGACTACAGCCGTCAGTTCTTTGGCGGATCCGTCGGCGGGCCGTTCATCAAAAATAAACTGTTCGGTTTTTTTGCTATCGAGCGCCAGCGCGAAAGCCAGGGTCTCGCCGAGTCAGGGAATTCCTTCTCTGAGTTGACGCTTGCCGCTCAAAACGGCCTTGCGGCGCAAGCCGCTTCGGTCATTCCCCGCCCCTTCTATGAATGGCGCTACAACGGCCGCGCGGACTGGATCATCAATAACAAAAACACTGCCTACCTCAGCTACAGTTCGCAATCCAATAACAGCTTGAACGATCAGTCCGACGGTACCGGCGATCTGAGCGAAGGGAACTTCACTGTCAACCATTTGCAACTGGCGAACCTCACGCTCACCTCGACACTTTCAAACACGACCGTCAACACGTTCACTACAGGGTTTCAGTATTGGAACAACCTGATCGACAGCAAAGTCCGCGCTCCACTCGTCACGTTCCCGAGCGCATCATTCGGTACCAACACGAACGTGCCGCAACAATCTTTTCAACGCAAGTGGCAGTTCAAGGATGACATCTCGAAGACTATCGGCAAGCACACGTTGAAAGCGGGCATTGACTACCTCTGGAATCCCGTCGAAGGTGGATTCTTTGAATACAACTCGACTCTAGAGATCGACTTCAGCAAGGATCCCAGCGAGATCCTCGCAAGTCCTGCTCTATATCCCCAGGGCTTCAGCACGCCCGGTTTGATCGGCGGCATGTCCTATTCCGTCGGCGGTCCGCAGTTCATTGTTGCCACCAAACAGCTCGGCTTCTATTTCCAGGATGACTGGAAAGTGACGCCCCGACTGACCGTCGATCTTGGCCTGCGTTGGGATAAAGATTTCAATGCTCTTGGTCAGTCCGACATCGCGAAAAGCCGCACCTACCAGGAATTGGTTGCGATCGACGATCCAATCTCAAATCCGTACGTTGCCAAGTTGCCGCACGATGACAATAAGGATTTCAGCCCACGCATTGGTTTCGCTTACGATCTGACCGGAGCCGGCAAGCATGTTCTTCGCGGCGGATTCGGCCTCTACTATGGAAACTCTTTCCAGAATATTCCGCTGTTCATGGAGCAGCAGGCGAACCCAACGGTTTTCCAGACGGTTCTTAGCCTTTCGAGCCCGACCGACGTCGTTCCGGGTACCGGTCTGACTCTAGGACAGTGGCAATACGGAGTCAGCCCATCGCCAACGCTTCCTGGCCCCTTGAGCCAGCTAACTGACGGTAGCGTCGGTCGCCTAATCGACCCTAACTATCGCAACCCGGTCGCCGAGGAGTTCAATGTCGGCTACAGCTGGGCGTTGAGTAACAACTCTGTGTTCGAGGCTGAATACACTCACGTCCTCGGCCTGCACGAAGACAAGACCATCAACATCGATCAGAAAGTTCCGATGGGCGTTGATGGCAGCGGAAATGTGATCCTCGATCGTCCCTTAACCGCTGCTTTCACCGCTGCTGGCCAGCCTGTACTGGCGAGCGTCCGCAACGAAGAATCCATCAACCGCAATCGCTACGACGGCATGAACTTCAGCTACCGTCAACGGATGAGCCATCACTTCTCGATCAATGCCAATTACACTCTGTCATGGGCGTATGGCTATGACGGCGGTGGCGGTCCAACCACCATCTTCCGTAACTACGCTCGTGATGGCTACGCGCCCTTGTCGCAGGCTGAGTGGGGCCCGTCGACCAACGACGAGCGCCATCACATAACCCTAAGCGGAATCGTCGATCTGCCGCTGGGATTCCAACTCGCGCCCATCATGCAGTATGGTTCGGCTCGTCCGTATAACCTGACCAACTCTACGAATACCATCAACGCTGGCGGCGGAACGACGGCTGCCGTGGTTGTCCCGAATGATGACCCGACCAACTGGTTTGCTTTTGCGGGGAATGACGTTGGCGCGCAGAATTGCTACTACCTCTCCAAGCAGTGCAGTATCGCCAAATATGACCCGCTTCGTGGAGACCCGTTCTTCCAGCTGGATATGCGTTTAGCGAAGAACATTCGTCTTCGTGAGGGGATGAACCTGCAGCTCATTGCACAGGCGTTTAACTTGACGAATCGCGCCAACTACGGCAACAACTTCGGCAATAACATCGCCAGTGCTTCCACGTTTGCTCATCCGAGCGGGTTCATCAACCCAAGCAGCACGTTCACACCGCGCTCAGTATGGAGCGAATTCGGAGTGCACTTCACCTTCTGACCTGCTAATTGAATCGAGGGCTGGCTCCGGCCAGCCCTTTTTTATTTTGCACGAGTCTTTGATTTGGGAGGCAAAACAGAAAGGTTCTGCTACTCGCCCTCGGCGACTAGCTACCAGCTCCTCAACTAACCCCTAGTCACGAACCACTATCTTTGTCCCCACTTCAACTTTGTACGCAGCACATCGAAGAAGGTTCGGCGCATGCGCAGCAGAGAGGTGTGATAAGGAGATTTGCGGCATTGCAATCGATCACCCTGGCACAACGGCATCCCCAGTTGCCCGTCGACGCTCAGGAATGCTTCCTCGCACGTCCATCCAACGACAAGTTCGATTTCAATCTCATCGGGAAGCACAATCGGACGGTGGGTGAGCGAGTGCGGGCAAATCGGAGAGATCACCATTGCGTCCACCGACGGCGTGAGAATCGGTCCGCCAGCCGCCAACGAGTAGGCTGTCGAACCTGTCGGCGTCGCGATGATCAATCCATCGCCCTTGTAGCTTGTTACGAAATTTCCTTTGAGGTACAGATCGAAGCTGGCCAGGCGAGCGATCGTAGCCTTGCTGATCACAACATCGTTCAAGGCGTGAAATTCGGAGATCTTCTGCCCGTTTCGCAGTACCGTTGCTTCCAGCATCGAGCGTTTTTCGACGTCGCATGTGCCCGAATCGATCGCATCGAGGGTCGGATAGAGATCGTCGATGGGAACTTCTGTCAGGAACCCGAGCGATCCCAGATTCACGCCAAGAATAGGAACGGCCTTGGCTGCGAACACGCGAGCAGCGGCGAGTAGAGTCCCGTCACCGCCAAGAACAATCGCCAGGCGCACATCGTTGGACGCCAATTGCTGGCGCTCCACCACCGTTTCCTGGGGTGCGTCAAGATAACCGGCTGACTCGCGGTCCATGCACACGCCATAACCGTGTTCGGTTAGCCAGCGAACTAGTCGCGGTAATATTTCGGCAACTTCAGGTTTGTCCGGCTTGGAAACAATTGCGACGGCTTTCATCGTCTCTGCGTATCCTGATCCGTGTTCCGACTTGGATTGTACAGAATGCCTGGCGGGAGGTGGCACTTCAACTGTCTACATGGTGCGCCGACCTAGGCCCCCGAAAAGCTCGCTACGAGCATCTCGCCACCTTCCCATAAACTAGAAACTCCCGGTTCCCTTCTGCTCCCAGGATAGGCGATTCAATCGACTCCCCAACCTCAAATCCCAACTCACTCATCGCCGACCGCACCTTCGCGACCGCCGCTCGCTGGGCCTCAACGTCACGAACGATGCCTCCCTTGCCCACCAATTCGCGCCCAACCTCAAACTGGGGTTTTGCCAGCACCACCACTAGAAGTGAGCCGCCGAACGCCAGGGCCGCATTCACCACCGCCGGTAGCACCAGCGTCGCCGAGATGAACGACACATCCATTACGATCAGATCGATCGCTTCTCCGACGTCCTCTGGCATCAGATAGCGCGCATTCGTTTTTTCCAGCAGACGCACGCGCTCGTCATTTCGCAGCTTGAAATTGATCTGCCCATAGCCCGTGTCAACGGCAAGGACTCTCTTCGCCCCATGCTGTAATAAGCAGTCTGTGAATCCGCCGGTCGACGCTCCTACGTCCAGGCAAACTTTTCCGTTCACGTCGATCTCCCAATGCTGCAGCGCCGCCTCCAGCTTCAACCCGCCTCGACTCACATAACGCAAATCCTCGCCTAGCAGCCGTATCTTTGATCCTTCGCCCACCACCGTTCCCGGTTTCTCAACCTTCTGCTCGTCGACTAACACTTTTCCCGCAAGAATCAGCGCCTGCGCCCGTTCGCGCGAGGGCACCACTCCCCTGTCCACGAGTAATTTGTCTATGCGCAGTTTCATTCTGGTTCGTTTCGGCCCATCGCCGATTTCTGTGAAGCTTCGGTAAAAATCCGCCACAGCTTTTTTCCGCGTTTATGAAATCTCTAGCACTTGTTCGTGTGCAATGTGTTGAACATACGGGTTTTGTTCACGTTAGAGATCACTTAGTCGAAATTTCCACACAATTTTCCACAGCTGTGTTGAAAACCTCGCGCCTGCTTTGGCATAAAAATTCCCGCTGACTTTCGACAAACCATTGCATTTTCTTATCTTAGCGTTCCATTCTGACAATCCAAGCTGATTCGCGCAAAATCTGTCGTCGGATACAATCCCGTTTATCTTCTTTGAATTGAATCCATGACCAAGCGCCTCGCTTCTCCGAAACGTTCCAACTCCAGGACTCGAGCCATCGCGCCTCCACTGGCTACGGCCGAAATCCTCAAACAGATGTACAGCCGCATGCTTCGCTGTCGCGTGCTCACGGAGTCGCTCCTCGGCAGCAACGCTCCAGCAAACTCCGAAGGCGTAACCATCGGCATCGCCTCGGAACTCAGACCCTCCGATACTCTCTGCGCCAACCGCCGGCAACTCGTTCAATACATCTCCTCGATTGCCGAAGACACCGACCAGTTCGCGACGTGGCTGGCCGTGGCGCTCGGACGCCCCGATGCTGCTCTGCCTTTCCGGATTCCGCAGGATGGTCCGGGCGTTATCTTTCCTGACTTCGACGGGCGCGCGCAGATCGCCATGGCCATCGGTGCCGCTCATTCCTTCCGCGTGCAAAGCCAGCCCAACGTCTCTGTGGTTCTTGCTGGAAGTCTTGCCAGCGGTCTTCTGTCGGCTTACGAGGCGGCGCGCTTCGCCGGCGAGACCAAGCTGCCAGTAGTTTTCGCCTTTGAAACAATGATCGCCACCGGGGATACGTACAATCATCTCAATCCTTTGCTGCGCGGCGAGGACTTCGGATTTCCTCGTATTCCAGTCGACGGCAATGATAGCGTTGCCGTTCATCGCGTTGCTACCGAAGCCATCCAGCGCGCGCGACAGGGAGATGGCCCCACCCTGATCGAGTGCCAAATCGAAAAATCATTCCATACTCCGAATACTCTCGGCTTGGCCGAAGACCCTATCACCCACATGCGCGATTATTTGCGCAAACATCACTTGTGGTCGGAAGAGTGGGGTACGAAACTCGAATTGGAAGTTCATGAATTGCGTGATCAGCTGCTCGAAAAGCAACGTAAGTAGCGGCGCTTCGCATCTCTCTGACATCAGCTAGATTGGCCGTAGTAAACCGCTTTAGTCAGTGCTACACTCGGCCCACGGACGACAAAATATGGAGCAGGTCTCAATAGATCCTCGGGAAGTAGTCCTTTATTCGCGTAAAGGCTGCCATCTCTGCGAAATCGTGAAGGAGTCGCTCAGTAAACTGTCGCGTCAAACCCGCTTCCAGTGGCGCGAAATCGATGTCAACTCCGACACCGAGTTGCGCCGCCGCTTTAGCGACGAAGTTCCCGTAGTCTTCATCAATGGCCGCAAGGCCTTCAAATATCGCATGGACGAACGCGAATTTTTGCGTAAACTATCTTCCTAGTTCAGTACCGTCCGGCCTTCGTTTTCCCAATCATGTTCCGAACAGAGTTATACGCCGATCCCACCGGAATCTTCGTTCATGACCTCGTAACCCGCGCAGCCGAGCGCTTTGCTGAACTCACCGCCATCGTCGATACGTCGTGCTCACCTGCGCGGCGTATTTCCTTTGCTGAATATGCAGATCTGGTCGGACGCTTTGCCCGAGGCTTCGTGTCGGCTGATGTAAAGCCCGGTAATGTGATCGCCATCTTCCTCCCCAATTCCTGGGAATTTTGCGCAGCCTATCACGCAGCGACCTGTGCCGGAGCGATTCCCACGCTTATCAATCCCTCGTATCGCGAGCGTGAGCTGCGCTATCAACTCGAAGCATCCGGTGCTTCCCTGCTGATTACCGACGGTCCGCTGTTATCGGGCGTCGATCTGAGCGGCCTCCAAAGCCTGCGCAAAGTTTATGTCACGCGATCTGCCGCGCCAGGCGCTGAGGCCTTCGATTCACTTCTCACATCGAGTTCCCAGGCACTTCCCACTCTCGACGCCGACACACGATTGGCTCTCGCCGCGCTTCCCTTCTCCAGCGGCACCACCGGATTGCCTAAGGGCGTGATGCTCACCCACAGCAATCTCGTGTCAAACGTTTATCAGTTACTCGGCCCTAACTGCTCACCTCAGGCGCTGCATGACCGCGTCCTCTGTTTCCTGCCGCTTTATCACATCTACGGATTGAACGTAGCTCTGAACCCTGCGTTCGTTCTCGGAATGACACTCGTCCTCATGCCGCGCTTTGACGTGACGCGCGCGCTCCATTGGATTCGCTCCGAAGAAATCACCTTCATGCCTTGTGTACCGCCCGTACTCAACGCCTTCGTGCAAGCGTCTGAGAAAGGCGAATTCCCGCGCGATCACAAGATTCGATTCGTAAAGTCCGGGGCCGCGCCGCTAGCTGCAGAACTCGCGCGCCTCTTCACCGCGCAGACCGGCATCCCCGTCATTCAAGGCTATGGCATGACGGAAGCTTCGCCCGTCACTCACATCGGCGTGCTCGCCGGACCGCTCGCTAAGCCCGATTCCATCGGACTTCCCGTCGCCCAGACCGATTGCTGCATCATCGATCCACAGACAGGAAACGAGACCGACGGTCCGGGTGAATTGGTCATGCGCGGTCCGCAATTCATGCTCGGCTACTGGAACTCAACGGAAGCCACAGCCGACGTCGTCCGCGACGGCTGGTACTGGTCCGGCGACATCGTTATTCGCGATGAAGTGGGCCGCTATAGCATCGTCGATCGCCGCAAGGAGATGATCAAGTACAAGGGCTTTGCGGTTGCGCCTGCGGAGATCGAGGCCGTCCTCATGGAGCATCCGGCTGTTCGCGATTGTGGAGTGGTAGGACGCCCGGATCGCGAGGCTGGCGAGATCCCGTGTGCATTCATCGTGTTACGCGAGGGATATCCTGAAACCAATAAAATGCAGCAAGACATCTGCGGATTCGTCGGCGAACGCCTCACCAGTTACAAGCAACCGCGTGATTTGAGATTTGTGACCGCTGTGCCGCGCAATCCGTCGGGGAAGATCCTGCGACGGAAATTGCGCGAGCAACTGGAATCCTGATCCGCACTACTTCGGCTGCGCTGGAGGGTCCTTGTAGATGGAGTACTGCTCCTGCGGTCGCTTCAGCTTGATTGTGATCGTCTTGCTTGCTTCGTTGATATCGAAACTCTCGCCGTAGGTTTGAAAGCCTGGGGCGATCACCTGGATCAGGATCTTGCCGTATGGAAGCCCTGAATAGCTGGCGTGCCCTTCGGCGTCGGTTTTCAATTCCATGCCGCCCGCCGAAGCCTTGCCCTTATCAGTCACGTTGTGCATGATCACGGCGGCGTTACGGACCGGTTTCCCATTGTCGTCCTTCAGAACTTTGAAGGAAATTTCAGACTCACCCTTTTCGCCCTTATCCTGGCCCGCCCACGCCAAGGCAGAGATTAAAACGACGATGAGAGGGAGACACTTCCTCATCTTCTTCATGGTCAAGATTCTATGCCGTGACTCGACCCTGCTACAACCTTCATCGACATAAGCAGGAGCGGTTTACGGGGGTCCTACGCTTCCGCCCAGTCGGGCTTGAAGGGACGGTTCGGATAATTTGTCCGCACTACGGGTCTCCAGAAGATGATGAAACCCATTGCGCTCTGTTTCGCTGAGACGAAGAGCATCCCCGCGCAAAGCATGGATCATCACCCAAAGCGGACGACGAATGAAGCCAACAAGACGTGCGGTTCTAGTGCATTCAGCGCGGACGGCTGTGGCTGCTGTAGCTTCACTGCTGACAGCACGGCTGTTCAAGTTGCCGGAGTCCTACTGGGCGCCGATTACAACTCTCGTGATCACGCAGTCTTCCCTCGGTGCGGCGCTCGGTGTTTCCTGGCGACGCCTCGTTGGAACAGCTCTTGGAGCTGCGCTCGGCGCGATCGTCGCCAGCTACTTTGGCCACCAGGTTCTCGTATTCGGCGTCAGCGTGTTTTTGTTGGGACTGTTTACGTGCCGCCCTTGGGTCGGATCGCGCCGCCTATCGCTTCGCCGGAGTTACCTTTGTGATTATTTTGCTCATCCCTCGTTCCGCCGCTCCGTGGCGGATCGCGCTCCATCGTTTGGCTGAAGTCTGCATCGGAATTGTGGTGGCCCTAATACTCGCCGTCTTATGGCCGGATAAGGAAGACCCATCCTTGGGCGAATGGCAGAACCACTAAGTGGGGCGTCAACGCCGAAACGGCGATCGCAAAAATAGAAAATCCATCTTTTGGTGTGGTTTCTTTTGCAACACTTCGTGGTTCCCATATCCTCTGATGACTTGGCTGCCAACTGGCCACCATCAATTGGGTGTATTGCGAAGAGTATCTCGCACAGGAAGAACCCGTCATGCTGGAACTGTGGGGCAACCTTGCACCACTCATCATCGTCAGTGCTGCCCTTCCGCTACAGACAATAATCACACTTCAGTTAGTCAGGTCGTCCACACGCGCAGCCTTTGCATGGGTGGCAGGCATGACGGCGGTTCGTCTCCTCCAGGGCTTTTTATTCGGTATTGTGTTCGCCGCCAGCGAAGAACGTTCGGGACCCGAGTCCCCACGATTCGTCTTAGCGGGTCTTCTATTGATATTGGCCCTGCTGCTCTACGTGAAAGCATTGCGCAAGTTACTGGGAGCCGAAGACGAAGACGCGCCGCCACCGCAGTGGTTGACGAAAGCTGGATCAATGTCGCCACAGGCGGCCTTTGCGGCAGGCGCTGGATTCATGACCTTAAGCGTTAAGTTCCTGGTCTTTACGCTCGGAGCGATCAGCGCCATCACCGAGGCACGACTGGACGCCCGGGTCTCCGCTCTCATGTTCATTCTTTTTGTTGTCCTGGCGGAGATCGCTCCTCTGACTATTCTCGCTCTCGCGGCTATTTCTTCGAGCCAGTCGGCCGCCATCCTCGATGGATTCAGCGCATGGCTCCGCCGCAATAACCGTTTCATCACCATCGTCATTGGCGTGGTCTTCGGAACATGGTTTCTCCTCAAGGCACTTAAGCAACTGCACTTGTTCTGAGTCCCCCAACCTGTGGCGGTTGCGCTACAATGCCCTCAATTCCTGTTAACCGTTCGCCTACATGCTTCGAGATGTTACAGATAGACTCGCATCCAAGAACGCTCTTAGACGAAGCGAGCAATACAGTCGGGAACTGGTACTGCGGTCGCCTGTAGCGATGGCCGTAACTCGCGGGCCAGAGTACAAGAATCAGCTGATCAACTATAAGTTCACCCAGCTCTTCGGCTACACGATCGAAGATGTGCCCGACGAAGCCCACTGGTGGCCTCTCGCCTATCCCGATATCGAATATCGCAAAACCGTCAAAGCAGAATGGGAACGTCGCATTCAAAAAGCTTCACAGCGAGGAACTGCGATCGAGCCGATGGAGTCCGTCGTTCGTTGTAAGGACGGATCAACACGATGGATCGAGTTTCACTTTGCCACTCTAGAAGATACGAACCTGGTCAGCTTCGTGGACATAACCGATCGTCAACAGGCGCAACTGGAGCTATTGGAGAGTGAAGGACGCTTTCGTTTGGTGGCGAATACGGCGCCTGTGCTCATCTGGATGTCCGGAACCGACAGACTTCGCACCTACTTCAATAAGCCTTGGCTGGACTTTACGGGACGATCAACCGAGCAGGAACTCGGAAACGGATGGACGGAGGGCGTCCACCCTGCTGACGTCCAGAGATACCTCGATTCGTACACATACTCATTTGAGCGTCGGCAGAAATTCAAGATGGAATATCGACTCCTTCGGCATGACGGGGAGCATCGCTGGATTCAAGACATCGGAGTGCCAAGATTGAATCCGGATGGCACGTTTGCCGGATACATCGGATCGTGTAACGATGTCACGGATAGCAGGGCGGCACAAGAGGCGCTCGCCGGAATCAGCCGCAAACTGATTGAAGTACAAGAACGCGAACGTACCCGGATTGCCCGGGACCTCCACGACGACATCGCCCAACGGATCGCTCTTCTGGCGATTGATATCGATGAATTCCAGCAGACCCTTCCGGAATGTAGTTCTGAAGTCTTCGCTCGCCTCGACGCACTGCGCAATCAAACCTCACAACTTGCGACTGATGTCCAGGCCATCTCGCACGGTCTGCATTCCTCCAAGCTGGAATATCTGGGGATAGTCGCCGCCATGCGGGCCTTCTGTCGAGAATTCGCCGAGAAGCACCAGGTTGAAATTGATTTCCAGAGCCACGATTTGTCGGATGCCGTTACGTCAGAAACTTCTATCTGTCTGTTTCGTGTGTTACAGGAGGCTTTGCAGAACGCAGCGAAACACAGCGGGGTACGACACTTCGAAGTCGAACTATCCCAAACTTCCAGGGAAATTCAGCTCACCGTCGCAGATCTTGGTACAGGCTTCGATCCGAAAGCTGCACTCAACGGCTGCGGCCTCGGTCTCACCAGCATGCAGGAGCGACTGAGGCTGATCAACGGGTGTCTCTCGATCAAGTCGAAACCCGGTCGGGGCACCAGGGTCTACGCCCGTGTTCCTGTCAGTTTGACCGGCAATGCGCGCGCCGCCGGATAAAACGCTGCGATCCGAAAGTTCAACGATCAGAGAAGAATCGGGTTCCCCACCCTGGCCCTGTTTTGGCCTCGGTGGGATTGGAGATCAGTCGCTTCCATCCACAGAGTCGCCATCCCCTGCAGCGCTCTATGTCCCATGTCCTATCCCACATCAATCACAATCAGCGTGATGTCGTCTTGTTGGGTCAGAGACTCTGGTTGCCAGGCATGCACCTCTTTCAACAGACGCGCCGATAGTTTTGGCGCAGGGAGTGACCGGTTATCACGAACAATCTGCTCCAGCTTACGATCGCCGAACGATTCGCCGCCCTCATTCTCAGGCTCAGTCACGCCGTCGGTATAGAGCAGAAAACGGTCACCGGGCGCGATTGAAATTTCACGCACGGGATATTCACAGTCCGGCTTGACGCCGAAGAGCAGCCCATTGCTTTCGATACGAGTGAGGTTGGCTTCGTCTGCGCGCCAGAAAAGCAATGGCGGATGTCCGGCCGCAGAGTAGCGCGCCCTGCGCGCTTCCATGTCGATCCAAAGATAGGCGGCTGATACGAACTGCCCACGCAGGTGGCGAGAGAGGATGTCTCCGAGTCTACGTAGCACCTCTCCCGGTTCTTGCGCGCAGCCGTCGACCGATTGGATCGCAACTTTGATCATGGAAGAGATCAGTGCTGCCGGCACGCCGTGACCGCTCACATCGGCTATGAGGAAGCCGATGCGATGCTCATCTACCGGCAGGAAGTCGTAGAAGTCCCCGGCGACGGCGGTCATGGGTTCGTAAGCCGCGGCGATGCGGAGATCCGTGAACTCGGGTGCGCCGCCGGGAAGAATGGAGAACTGCAGCTGGCGCGCAATTTCTAACTCACTTTCAATCGACAGCAGACGTCGCTCATTGGTCACGATCATTTTTACGGCAACGTAGCCTAGGGAAAACAGAAGGACAGCGAATCCCAAAGAGTCGAAGATGCGGGGCGGATCGAGACGCAGGGGACGCGCAATGTTTACGTACAGTGCTTCCGCCGCGAAGAACCAGGTGCCCACAGTCAACACTCGATGTTTGGATAGAACCAAGAATCGTTCTGACAACTGCGGAACCGACACGACGACAATAAGGGTAGCTAATCCAGCCACTGCGAGCAGGTGGTTAACGGCCATTAATGCGTCGTCCAGGCCAGTAACGGCAAACCACCCGATGCCGGCTACGGCGACGGCGACATCCGCCACCAGTAGCGCCTGCATAAAGCGCCTTAGTTCCGCTTTGGTCAACTCCAGAAATGCCAGGACCGCGGCGACGATGATCAAGTAGGAGATCGCGGTAATCAACCAGATCCTGGCGGCTCCCAACGATTGCGGAATCGAGGCCACGATTGCGGCCGAATGAATGAGCATGCTGGCGCCGTACATCGCGCTCCACATGCCAAGCCAACAAAGAATTCTGACGCCCCCGCGTCGGCGTATCGCGGCGACACCGAAGGCGATCATTCCGATGACGAGGAAGAGGGTGCCAACAATAATGTTAGTGAGTTCGCCTCGGAGTATCGACGCAACTTCAGTTTCAGCGGTCATGGCTGCGTAGGAGCGGCCACCATAACGCATTTTGAAAATATTTACGGTGACGTAGCGCATTGATCCTGTCACCGTCCGAGCCTACAATCGCCTGAGTGGAGGAACTCGCAAACACGCTGACTCATGGCATCGGGCTTTTACTTGTGCTTGTGGCCGTGCCATTCCTGATCGTATTGGCGGCAACCCGTGCCACCGTCTGGCATGTTGTCGCCGTCAGCATTTATGGCGCGAGCCTCATCACGCTCTACGCTGCTTCGACTATCTATCACTGGGTACGGCACGCGCCCGCCAAGCGAATCCTGCAGACCATCGACCACTCTGCCATCTACCTGCTGATTGCCGGAACCTACACGCCGTTCATGCTGGTGAATCTGCGCGGTGGCTGGGGCTGGACTTTGCTGGCATTAATCTGGGCCATCGCACTGCTCGGAATTACCTGGAAGCTGCTCAGCAAAGAGCATCACATGGTCTTTTCGACCATCCTCTACATCGCCATGGGCTGGCTGGTGGTGATCGCCGCACGACCACTTTTCCGAGCCGTCCCGCCTGGCGGTCTGGGATGGCTGTTGGCCGGAGGACTCGCATACACTTTCGGCGTCGTCTTCTTCAGTTCCTCACGCCTGCGCTTCAACCACGCAATTTGGCACTTGTTCGTGCTTCTTGGCAGCGCCTGCCACTACGTCGCGGTTATCCATTACGTTTTGCCGCATGCCGCGTGAGGTTCACCCTCTTCAGCGTGAACCGGCAGATCGGTTGTAGGCACAGGACGCCTTCACCGGACACTCCGTGCAGCGCGGCTTCGATCGCTTGCAGAGCTCCTGTCCATGTTGCCGCAATAACTGATGCGCTCGAATGAGTGAATCGCAATCGCGAGGGATTTGTTCCCGCAGCGCGTCCTGAACCGATCGGTAGGTCGATGAGTAGTTCTTCTGCTCCTCCGCAAAACCTACGCGACAGAGTACCCTCAGTCCGTTCGATTCGAGTGCCATGACCGGGTAGGACTGAGTGAACAGCAGTATCTTCTCCGCGCTGGGATCACCGATACTTGGGAATCTCTTCAATGCCTTCTTTGCTTGCGGTAGGGGCTTCTTGAGAACCGAACCAAGGTCGCTGTCGAACTCTTCGTAGGCAATTCTGGCGATGGTAAGAAGCTTCTCGGCGCTTACATCCGGCAAAATGCCCGCCTTACCGATAGCGGCGAGCGAAGAATGTTTGGCGGCGAGAATCGCTTCGGGAGTCGTTCCGATACCTTCTTTGAGTTTGGCGAAAGCTTCGCCGCGCCGCTCATCGTTTGCTAAGTATGCGATGTTCTCCCAAAATGATAAGTTCGAGTGGATCGGTCGAAGGGGGCGGCGCGGGCCGTCCATAGTACCGCTCGAGCGTATCGATCAGCTTGGAAAACGTGATGCTGAGATTGCTCACTGATCCCTCACCTGCCGAAGGCCCAGAACTATGCGCTAGTCTCGCGCCTGCGTATCTTTAGCGCAAGCAGGACAAAGCCTGCTACGGCAATCAGGTTGAGCACCACTTTGGCGATGAAATCCATCCGCAACCAACTGCTGCTGCCGGAGAATCCGGCGATCATGCAGACCAGCGTCGCTGCGAAAACTGCCGACCATCGCTGCATATCGTTCCAACCGGGAGAAGACGACCAGTATCGGACGATGAGATACACGAGAAATGCCCACACGATGCCCGCTGCCATGGGAAGCCAGAATGAAAAGTTATGCTTTAGTGTTGACGTAAAGATCAGCGTCATCAGCGCGTACCATGGGAAGCCCATTGCCAGAACGGTTGGCCCAACGATCCATGGGGGCGGGGCTTTCCTGGTACTCGACTTTGGATCTGCATTCCTGAGCGCATAGGCCGCGATGGCCAACATGACAATCGCCAGCGCGCCTATCCCGATTAAGACCGGAGAAGGATGATACGGCGGCACGTGGAAAGTCATCGGGCGGGCACGTTGCGTCCACGCAAACCACGCAATATAGGAACCGAGCAGAAAAACGATGCCGGAGATAACTAGACCGCGCGTCTTCAACCAGAAATCGTTACGGCGCTCGGGAAAAATCAGCTCCGTGAGCTGCACAGGAACCACTACCACCCACAAGCTTTCATAGCCGAGCATGAAGAGAAAGAAGATCCAGTTGACTCCCCACTGGCGGCCATAGACGGTGGTCGACCCAAGCCATGGAAGTGGCGCCAACGAAGTCTGCTGGATGATGAACTCCTCTGCGACCGACAGCGCTAATCCCAGCAGGAGCAGGCTGGTGCCACCCGCATTCCATCGGCGAACTACTTCGCGAATGATCAATGCACCACAGCCCCACACCATCATTTCCGGGACCAGCACGAAGATGTAACTGAGGCGTGTAGCCCCGCTCAGTACTTCCGCGATCATCGGCGCCAGCACTACGAGGGCAAGAGCGGGAGCGAGACTGCCTCGCGCAGGGTTCGAACGTGAAAGGCTGTGCTGGCTCGCAGAAACTGTATTCATTGTGACTTCTCCGGCGGTAAAGAAGAAGCAGCCGCCTTTCGGACGTTGCGAACTTCGCGGATGATTTTGTTTAAGTCCCAGGTAAGTGCGCCGGAACGCAGTTCGCCGATCAGATCGCGCACCCACTTGAGTTCTGCTCTTCGCATAGCGAGCAGATACTCGCTCTCGATCAAGTTGATGCGCTCCACATAGGCGCTCGCCGTCTTCATTCCAGCTTCAATCGCCTGGGCATTTTGCCCGAGCCCCTGTGCGCGTTCTTCAAGCCGTGCGATCGCGTCCTCTTGATCCAGAAACAGAAGGAAGCTCATGGCGGCCATGAACTCCGACGACTCATGCCGTGGTACCGCCACCATCTGGCGCAAGACGCGCGTAAGTTCCCGTCGTCCTTCGGGACTAAGCCGGTAGGTTGTGCGTTCAGGGCGGCGGCCATCTCTTTCACTGGAGACGGCTTTTATCAACCCTTCCTTCACCAGTCGGTTGATCGCGTGATAGAGCGAGCCGCGTTTGAGAGCCAGCAATTCGTCCTTGTGGCGAACGTGTAGCAGACGTTGCATTTGGTAAGGGTGCATGGGCGCCTCGCGCAGCAGCGCCAGAACCGCAATTTCCCAAAGATTTCGGTAGCTCTCCATGATTAGTTCATATGAGATATATCTTGATAGATATAAGTTGTCAAGGCTACGATGAGGCATTCGTCGAAGAACATCTTGCAGAATCGCAAACACGGACCAAGCGTAGTAGCTGGTGGACCTTCATCTCCCCACAGCATTAGTAAATCTCCCCACAGCATTAGTAAATTGTGAGGTACACCGCTGGAAATACTGAGTTGCGCAGTAATCAGAATGTCGCTGATTCCGTCTTTTCAAACGTACGGGCCCACGGAAGAACTCTGACCCCTGTTTTGGGTTTTAGTATCTTTGCTGACGGATCCATGGAACGGAGCACACCTATGTTTCCTAGACTCAAGTTTCCGATTATGAAGCTGTTGCTGGCAGTGTTCGCCTGCACTACTTTCCTTTCCGCCTACCTGCTGGTTTCGGCTGCTCAGGATCAGCCGCCCCAGGGTCCCGGCGGAGGAAGGCAGGGCGGCGGCCGATTTGCCAATCTGACGCGAGTCTCGGGAACCATCGACTCCATTCAACCGGACTTCGTGGTGATCAAGACGGACGACGGCAAGACGGTTACCGTCGCGATCACCGGCGATACCCGCTTCCGCAAGAACCGTGAAGAAGCCAAGATTTCTGATTTCGCTAAGGGTGACCACGTAATGGTTGGCGCGCAACCCGGAAGTGATTCCAGCAAACTGACGGCGCGCTTTATCGGTGCGGGAATGGGCGGCCCAGGAGGGCCGGGTTCCGGAGGTCCGCCATCGGCCGAGCAAATGCAACAAATGGGATTGGGAACCAAGTTCATCGCCGGTGAAGTGAAGTCGATCGAAGAAACCAAACTGACCATTCTGCGGCCCGACGGCCAAACCCAGGTCATTCAGGCAGATGAGAATACGTCCTTCCAGAACGAAAAACGCGAAAGTGTCACCCTCGCCGACATCAAAGTAGGCGATCATGTGATGGGACGGGGTGAGATGAAGGATGGCGTCTTCGTGCCCACCGGCCTTCGGGTCGGGATGCCGCATCCTCCCGGGAACCAACCGGAGCAGCAACCGGCCAAGTAAATCGTGAAAAATCGTCTTTCATTTCTATTCGTAACGTTGTTTACGCTAAGTGTGTTCGGCGGAGCGCAGAGCACTCCCTCGGTGCCGCCAACGCCGGCGTCGCAACCAGCGACGTCATCTGCGCTCGTAACGCAGGCGGTCCGCGAAATTCGTGGAACGGTGAAGTCGGGTACCACTCGACTGCCGGGGGTCACAATCTCCGCAGCGAACACGCTGACCGGCAAAAAGGTCATCACCTCTACGGATGGCGAGGGCAACTACTCACTCGTCCTGCCTTCCAATGGCCGCTATGTGGTGCGCGCGGAATTCGCTGCGTTCGCGCCCGTAACCAAAGAGGTCATGATCAACGCGGCGACTCCGACAGGCCAGGCTGATCTCGAGATGATCCTGCTATCGCGCGTACCCAGAGAACAGAACCAGCAGCAGAACGCGGGCATAGGTCAGTTCGGAGCGGTAACGGCGAGCGGGCGAGGGTCGCAGCGTCTATCGGTAAGCGGAGATCAAGTGTCGCTGAGCCTTGCGGCTAACGGCGGTAGCGATACGCCGCTACAAGGCATGTCGGCCCTCGCATCTACGGCCGATGCAACGAACGATTCGGTTTCCGTAAACGGCGCAATGGGCCAGACCGCGGCCTTCGGACGCGGTGCCGATGACATGCAGGATCGTATCGACGAGATGCGCGCCCGTGGCGAATTGCCGGGCGGCCAGAATGGACAGGACGGCCAAGGAAATGGCTCCCAAGGCGGACCGGGCGGACCCGGTGGTCCGGGCGGTGGTCCCATCATGATCGGTGGCCCGGGTGGGCCTGGGGGTGGCGGGTTTCGAATGGGCGGGCGCGGTCGAGCGAACTTCAACCAACCGCACGGTTCGGTCTTCTACGACGTTGGCAACGCGGCTCTCGATGCGCGTCCTTATTCATTGAGCGGCGAACCTTCCCTGCAACCGAGCTACTCGTCCAATCGTTTCGGAGCGACGCTGGGAATGCCTCTTAAGATTCCTAAAGTGCTCGACCTGAGCTCGAATACTTTCCTCTTCTTCAATATGTTCGGGACGCGCGCGACGAATCCGTACGAAGTCTATTCGCACGTGCCTACCGTGGCGGAGCGCAACGGTGACTTTTCGCAAACGGTCTATACCTCCGGCCAGAACGCCGGCCAGCCGGTAACCATTTACAATCCCATCACCCGAGTTCCCTTCGCGAACAATCAGCTCACAGGCATCAATCCGATCTCGGCGGGACTGTTACAGTACATTCCACTTCCGAACCAGCCGGGCTTGCAGAACTTCCGCTACAGCACGTCGGCCTTGAATGACTCGACGAACATCAATCTGCGACTGATGCATACCCTCGGTCAGGCGCAGCCAGGCGCGCGGCGAGGTCCGTTTGGAAGGGGACGCAGCAACGTCAACTTTGGGCTAAATTACACCGACTCCAATGCCGACCAGTTCACGCCATTTCCTGGCGTCGGTGGGAACACAAAGACAAAAGGCCTGAATGTGAACGGCGGCTACACGTATGCGCACGGCAAGACGACAAACAATTTCCGTGTAACCTTCAATCGCTCACAGATCAACACTGCAAACTTGTTTGCAGGCGTCGACAATGTTGCAGGCGATTTGGGAATTACGGGCATCTCCGAGAATCCGCTGAACTGGGGACTGCCCAATCTTTCCTTCAGCGATTACAGCAGCCTGACGGACGTAGCTCCGCACGTGGAGCACGACAATACGCTCCAGTTCCAGGACACCATCATCTGGAATCACGGAAAGCATAACGTGCGCTTCGGCGGCGACTATCGACGTCTATGGGAGACGCTGGTCAGCAACACCAATCCGCGCGGCACCTTTACCTTTACCGGAGCTGCGACCGCGGACATGGTGAATGGCACCCCTGTCCAGGGCACGGGCTATGATTTCGCGGACTTCCTGCTCGGTTATGCACAGCAGACGTCGCTTCAGTACAGCAACAATCAGAACTATAAGTTTGCTGCAAACGGCTGGGACTTGTTCGTCATGGACGACTGGAGACTGCGCGGCAATCTCACCATCAATGCCGGACTGCGCTATGAATACATTGCTCCATTCAGCGAGCTCAACAATCAGCTTGTGAACCTGGATGCAGCGCCGGGATTTACCGCGGTCGCTCCCGTCCAACCGGGCCAGGTGGGTCCGTTCACCGGGATTGTGTATCCCTCAGGATTGATCAAGCCGGAGCGCAACAACTGGGCTCCGCGCATCGGCATTGCGTGGAAGCCGTTCAGCAAGACCGTTGTGCGCGCAGGCTATGGCATCAACTACAACCTGAGCCAATATCGGTCGATCGTATCGAATCTTGCGTTCCAGCCACCATTCTCGGTGACACAGACCAATGTCGCTTCCACTTCGCAGATCCTCACGCTGGAGAACGGCTTCCCAACGCCAGTCGGTTCGACGATCACCAACAATTACGGCATCGATCCGAATTACCGGCCTGGCTACGTTCAGATATGGAACCTGAATATCCAGCGCGATATCGGATGGAACACGGTGGTGAATATCGGGTACACCGGGACCAAAGGCACGGACCTGGATATGTGGCTGGCGCCGAACCGCGGCGCCGAAGGACTGCTGATCGCTGGCGTTCAACCGTTCTTGTGGGAGACCTCACAAGGGGACTCCATCATGAATGCGGGCCAGTTACGCGTTCGCAAGCGCCTGTCGAACGGCGTAGCCATCGGCGGAACCTATACGTTCTCGAAGTCGATCGACGATGCGTCGTCGATCGGAGGAACACAGGTGGTTGTGGCGCAGAACGAACAGGACCTCGCTGCTGAGCGTGGCCTCTCCAGTTTTGACCAACGCCAGCGTTTCACTGGCGACTACACCGTTGATCTTCCCTTCGGCGAAGGGCGGAAATGGATGACGTCGCCAGGCCCACTGAACAAGGTCCTCGGGGATTGGACGTGGAGCGGTACGTTCACCATCGCGTCGGGATTGCCGTTCACCGCGAATGTGCTCGGAAATTTTGCCGATGTGGCGCGTGGAACGAATGGAACACTGCGCGCAAACCTGGTTCCAGGCCAAGCCATTTCGATTTCCAATCCGTCGATCAATGAATGGTTCAACACCGGGGCGTTTGTGATACCACCAGCGGGACAGTTTGGCGACAGCGGACGCAACATCATCATTGGCCCGGGAACACATCAGTTCAACATGTCGTTCTCGAAGAACTTCCCCATCCGCGAAACGATGGGCTTCGAAGTCCGCAGCGACATCACGAACATCTTTAATATGCCCCAGTTTTCAGCAATCGACACGACAGTGAACTCGCCGACATTCGGTCACGTGATTTCTGTCGGCAACATGCGCACCATTACGTTCTCGACGAGGTTCCGATTCTGATGCCGGGCACGTTGCACAATTCGAAGCTGGTACAAAAGCTGCTTTCGCTGGTGCTCGCTACTTCCTTGCTGCCGCTAGGAGTGTTTGCGCAGGAAGAGGGGCCACCACCACCTCCGCCTGGGGACGAGCCGCAGTCTAGCTACACGTTTCGTACGACCAGCGACCTCGTCCTGGTGGACGTGGTGGCACGTGACAAGAATGGGGACCTCGTACGCGATCTGAAGCAGTCGGATTTCAGCATCGTGGAAGATGGCAAACCGCAACACCTGTTGTCGTTCGACATTGAACGGCCCGAAGGCGAATCGCAGACGAATGTTGCGCAAGCCGCGGGCAACGGCCTTTCACAGGTGACGGTTCAAGAAGCGGTGAGGAATGCGCCAATCCTGACCGGAGATGGCGTCAAGCCTGAAGCAGTGCGGGACCGGCGACTGATCGTACTGTTCTTTGATCTCAGCGCGATGCAACCTGAAGAGGTAGATCGCGGCGTAAAATCGGCGACCGATTACGTGGATAAGCAGATGTCCCCTGCAGACCTGGTAGCGGTGATCACGCTGGGGAACTCCATGACCGTGACGCAGGACTTCACCAACGATCATGCTGCGCTGAAAAAGGCGTTAACGGCGATCAATGGCGAGGAGGGCCAGGGCTTCGAGCAGGGACTAACCGGCTCTTCCGACGGCACCGCCGATACCGGCGCACAGTACACGCCCGACGATACCGAGTACAACTTGTTCAACACCGATCGCCGATTGGCGGCAATCAACACTCTGGCAAAGTCGCTCTCGAAGTTGCCGCAGAAGAAATCGGTGCTCTACTTTGCCGGTGGGATGCAGCGTACGGGCGTGGAGAATCAGTCGGAGCTGCGAGCCGCGATCAACGCATCGGTCCGCTCTAATCTTTCGCTGTACACGGTGGATTCACGCGGATTGCAGGCGCTCCCTCCTGGAGGCGAGGCGCAATCGGCCAGTCTGCGGGGAACGTCGGCGTACTCGGGTGCGTCCGTACAGAGCGACCTGGACTCGAACTTCTCCTCGCAAGAGACGCTGGTCACACTTGCGTCTGACACTGGCGGCAAAGCGTTCCTCGATACCAACGATTTCAGTAGCGCCTTCAAGAAGGTCCAGCAGGATACGTCGCTGTACTACCTGATCGGATATCGCAGTACCAACAAAGCGATGGATGGCCATTATCGGCACATCAAGATCGTGCTGAACCGCAAGGACGTAAAACTCGAATACCGCACCGGCTACTACGGTCCGCGCGATTTCGTGCACTTCACGAAAGAGGATCGCGAGAAGCAACTGGATGACGAGATTGCCTCCGACCTCCCTGTGACAGATTTACCGGTGTACGTGGATACTGCGTACTTCCGTATGCGCGGGAACGACTACTTCGTGCCGACATCGATCGTGGTGCCGGGCTCCTCTGTTCCCTTCAAGTCGTCGAGTGATAAGGACAAAGCCACTCTCGATGTCATCGGACTGGTACGGGAATCCAAGTCGAAGATCCCCATCGCCAATATTCGCGAAACAGTGAAGCTCGCCGTTGGGGCCGATCAGACGGTGAAACGCAAGAACGTGCAGTACAACACAGCGTTCCTGCTTTCGCCTGGGACCTATCACCTGAAGTTCGTGGTGCGCGAAAACGAGAGCGGCAAGATCGGCTCGTTCGAGAGCGACTTCACTGTTCCGGACTTGAAGAAGTTGCCGCTGAAGATGAGCTCGGTGGTACTGGCAACGCAATTTGCTCTACCTGGCAAGCTGAAGCAGAATCCGCTGATCCGCGATGGCAAGGAACTGGTTCCGAACCTCTCGCACGTGTTCACAGCCGACCAGCAGCTGACCATCTACTACGAGGTCTACGATCCGGCTAAAGAGAAGACTGCCGAGGCAAAGTCCAAAGATGAGAACATTCACTTGCTGACCAACGTACAGTTCTTCAGCGGAAAGCTGAAGACATACGAGACGCCACTGGTCGAAGCCAAGCAGATCAACACACCGGAGCGCGGCGCCACGTCATTCCAGCTGGAAGTACCACTGGCACAGCTCCGCCCGGGAAACTACATGTGCCAGGTCAGCGTTGTGGACGATGCCGGTGGGACTTTTGCGTTCCCGCGTATACCGCTCATCGTGCGAACCGCGAAAGCGGAAGTGGCGACGAAATAATTTTCTTCGGTGAAACGTTAGTCATGAGGTCGAGGCGGCGTCCATCCGGCGTCTTACGTCCCGACGAGAGCCTCCGCATCAGAACACCCGCTATAATCGCCCTAGACCATGCCATCTGCTACTGCCCAACGCGAAACCGATCCACCGCCCGGCGCAATGCCTCCCCGCGAGCCCAGGTTTTTCAAGCGCGTTGAGAACTTCATGGAGCGCGTCACCGAAGGCATGGAGATCGATCAACTGTGGGCGCAGTTGAGGCAGGACGCGAAGTCGGGATTTCAGCTTTATACGCGGGAAATCGACTTCAAACCCGCTTCCCAGCGCTCGCCACACGATTGGTTTCAGGTTGTCCGCAGTTTCTTCTGGGCCGTTGTGATGAAGCTATCGCCCTCGAAACGCGTTGTCCTCATCATTGGCCTTGTTCTATTGCTGTTCCCGTGGAGTTCTTTTTACAACATGGGGGCGTGGTTCCACATATACGGCGGCCTGATCATGTTCGGGCTGCTGGTGCTCGAGGTCGCGGACCGCGTAACCATGAAGCGCGACCTGCAGATCGCGCGCGAAATCCAGAGCTGGCTGGTACCCAGTCACCCACCGGAGATTGCGGGACTTGCTTCCGCCTTCTTTACTAAGCCCGCAAATACCGTTGCCGGCGACTACTACGATGTCTTCTATCGCGATGTTCCCGACGTTCGAAATAACGTCCTGATTGCCGTTGCCGATGTAGCCGGCAAGAGCGTTCCCGCAGCCCTGCTGATGGCAACGTTCCAGGCCAGCCTCAAGACGCTCTCTGCGACACATTCGAGCGTGGTTGGACTGACGACCGGAATGAATCGTTATGCGTGCAAGCACAGCATGGCGGGAGCGCGATTCACAACCGCATTTCTCGCGGAGTACGATCCGGATTCGCGCCATCTGATCTACGTGAACGCTGGGCACAATGCACCGATGTTGCGGCGGGCTTCGGGAGCCATCGAGCGGCTGGACGTGGGTGGTGTGCCGCTGGGCATACTTTCCGAGTGTGCTTATGAATCGGCGGAGATGGATTTATCTCCCGGCGACACGCTGCTTGTTTTCACGGACGGTGTGGTGGAGGCGGAGAACGATCGCTCCGACGAATATGGCGAGGACCGCCTGATTCGTGTCTTCAACGCTAACGCGGGTCTCTCGGCGGACGAGATTATTCAGGCCATCATGCGCGACGTGCTGGCCTTCACCGGCACGGCTCCGCAGCATGACGACATCACCTGCCTGATTGCGAAGTTCCAGTAGTTATTGCTTCTCGCTGCTGATCAGGATCACATCGCTAGAATCGCTGCCGCGCGACATGGCTAACTTGCCGTCCTTCGACCACGCATAACTGAAGATGCGCTGCGAGTCGAAGTTCGTGAGCGCATGTCGATGACCGCTGCTATCCAGCGGGAAGAACCACACGTTCGAATAGCCGTGGTGCGTTTCCAGGAAGCTGAAGCCTTTCCCATCGGGCATCCACTGCACTCCGAGGTGATCAAGGTTAACCATTTTGAGTGGGGCACTCTGGTCCATGGGGACAACGCCAACGCGCCACTCTCCTGCGACTTCATCCACATAGGAGAACGCGATCTGTTTGCCGTCTGGCGAAACGCTTACCGGCGTTCCAGCAACCTCTGCAAGCTTTACCGGAGTACCACCCTCCGTCGGCACTTTGAACACGCTGAAGACACCGTTGGCGACCGAGCGGAAGATCAGCCACTTTCCATCAGGAGTGACAGCATCGGCCAGATCGACCGCGCCAAAGGTGATCTGCTTGGCATTGCTGCCGTCGAGATCAACACGCCACACGTCGGGGTTACCGGCACGCGAAGACGTAAAGTAAATCTTGCTGTCTGAAGAAACCACAGGCGAGCTATTGAAGAAGCTGCCGGCGATTAACTGCTTGGCGTTTGACCCGTCGGCGCTGGAGATCCAGATTTCCGGGCTGCCACTGGGAGCCGCTGTGTAGACGATGCGGCCATCCGGTGTCCATGAGAGTCCGAGGAACGCGTCGAGCTTACTGGTGGAGTTAGCGAACTGCTGCGGAATTTTGCCGCCTGTCGCCCAAATTGTCGTGGAAGTTTCGTGCAGCACGGTGCAGAGCTGGTTATCGTCTTGCGACAGAGTGACGCCGCGATAGGAATTCAAGTCGTTGGTAATGCGGCGCAGCGTACCGTCCTTGGCGTTCACCAGCCAAAGCTGAGAAGCGAAGAGCGAATCTGGGTCAGTTCCGTCGACCACCAGTCCGCTTCCATCATGCAAGTACGCGAGATCGCTGATATTGAACCAGTGATGGGACGTTAGTTGTCGTGCGCTTCCCTTGAAGGGGAATGACCAGATTTCGCTGTGATAGCCACCGTTAAGCGAATACTTGCCGAATGCCACTCCGCTGCCATCGGGAATCCAGGAAACCGCGGCCACCTCTTCCGGCAGCTTCGTCTGCATCAGAACTTGCGGATTCGAGCCGTCGGCATTGGCAAGCACAACGTAACTCGCTTCCTGATCCTCGCGAATGAAGGCGAACTGTTTTCCATCGGGGGAAAAGCTAACGCGGCTCTCAATATCGCTGAGCAATTTCTTCGGCGTCCCCCCTAGTACGGGCACCTGATACAAATCGTTCACTGGGGAGTGAACGGCCCCAGCGGTGTAATAAACGAAATTCTCGTCGGGCGAGATGCTGATTCCGCTGAAGTGAACCTCGGCTTTCGGAACGATCTCGACGTTGCTGTTGGTAGCAATCTGCCGCACCCACAGGCTCTGCATACCATTCTCCTCGGAAACATGGACAACGTAACGTCCGTCGGGAGAGATGGCACCGGCCGAGGCGGTACCGGTACTGGTGAGCCGCATGATGCGGCGGTTCTGGAACGCCAAGCTTGCGGTATCGGGTGTGGCTACGGTGCGAGGACGAACGCCAAGATAAATCGCAATCCCCGCAATCACCAGAAGCGCCGCGATCACTGCGAACAACGGAACCTTTGATTTCCGCAGTACATCAGCCGGCTGCTCACCTCTTCCGCTCAACCGTTGCGACGCACTCCGATGAACGGCGTCCGATCCACTTGCGCTGCGCACTGCGGCTTTGCTGGGACCGGAATCGGTATCGCGCTTCAAACGTTTCAGATCGGCACGTAATTCCGCGGCGCTTTGATAGCGCAGGTCGCGATCCTTTTCCAGTGACTTCAGGATGATGCGCTCGAGTTCGGGCGAGACGTCTGGGTTTAGTTGTGAAGGAGCCACCGCCGGCACGTGAAGAATTGCACCATAAATTGCAGCAGCAGTGTTGCCCTTAAACGGCACATCCTGCGTCGCCATTTCGTAAAGCACTACGCCGAAGGAAAATAGGTCGCTGCGTTGATCCAGTTGCTCTCCCGCCGCCTGTTCCGGCGACATGTAAGCGACGGTCCCAACGGTAGTCCCCTGCGTAGTCAGGTGCGCGTCGGTCGTCACGGCTGTCGTGTAGGCACCCGCCATACCGGCCGGCTGGCGCTTCAAAACCGTCTTCGCCAGTCCGAAATCGAGGATCTTCGCTACGCCATGCTCCGTGACGAAGAGATTGGCGGGTTTAATGTCACGGTGCAGAATGCACTTGGTGTGCGCCGCATCCAGTCCAGCCGCAAATTGCGCTGACCAATCGAGAAGCTGATCCAGGCGGATGGGGCTGTCGACGATGCGGTCGCGAAGGTTCTTGCCTTCTAACAACTCCATCGCGATATAGCGAACACCATTCTCGTCCCCAATCTGGTAAATCGAGCAGATATTCGGATGATTGAGCGACGCAACGGAACGAGCTTCGCGGAGAAAGCGCTCCAGCGCCTGCGGATCCTGTGAGACCTCCGGCGGAAGGACTTTGATCGCGGCAAAGCGCCCGAGTTGAGTGTCTTCTGCCTTGTAGACAACACCCATGCCTCCGGCCCCGAGTTGTTCAACGATCCGATAACACCCCAGAGTCGTGCCGATCACACTAGTCCCCGCATCTTGAATTGAATCTTAGGGAGCTTGAGGAACCGCGTCAAATAGCAAATAGTGTTCCTACGGAGCGGATCGTTTCTTCGGCGCGTGCTAAGGCCGTTGCAGTAACTGATTCGAGAGTGACAGCACGACAATCGCGATCACCAGCAGCGCGACTCCGCCAGCAAGCATTTTTAGGGGACGAGGGCCAGCGTGCTTCCATTCACCGGTCGCAACACCCCAAGTCGTGGCAACTAGCACAATCAGCGACATGAAAATCGGCCAGCCGAGGATGGTGCCGAGCGCTCCTAGTTGATTGGCGGCTACGCCGTACATGACCGTACTTCCGAACCAGAAGAATGCCATGATCGCTCCGAGCAGCCAGTAATGACTGGTGCCGGGAGCGGCGAACCTGCCGCCGGTGCGGTTCTTGCGCATCAGGTAGAAGCAATACAACGCATTCGGAATTGCGCCTGCCACCATCAGTGGCAGCCACACCGCATTGTTCGACCACAGGGTTGCGGTGCCTTGGCTCCTGGCAATATCGGATAGCCCTTTGCCCGCATTCAGCCCGAGATTGACAAAAGCCGAACCAATGCCGCTGATCAGGCAGAAGAAGAGTCCAGTGGCGACCGAGGTCCGGGTACGGGCGTGGGCCGAGGCTTGTTCGCGCAGGCGTCCGGCGAGTCCGCAAAGAACAACGCCGGCCAGCACGATAGCCAACCCGAGAAGTACTACCATGCCGCCGCCCGTGAATATCTCGTCCCGATGGTGCTGCAACAGCGGGATGATCGCGCCAATGGCAGCAGAGAGACCCATGATCACGGAAAGAGCCAGGGCCATACCAAGGCCTTCGACCGCAAGTCCCAGAAAGATCTGCGATAGCCCCCAGCCTGCGCCAAAGGCGGCTACTACCAGGGCGGAGGAAGTCGCCCCCGACTGGCGATAGACCTCGCCGAGATGCGAAACCGTCGCGGCGGCCAGCAGGACAGGAAAGAGCAGCAGCGCGAAGAAGGTCCAACTCAGCCAGGTATTCTCCCACGCCCAGCTGCGTGTGAACTTCATGGGAAGCGTGAAGCTTCCATTCATTGCGCCCGCCAACACCAGGAGCGTCAAGCCGATCGCGGTTTGTGGCATCTGCCGGGGTTCCTATTCCAGATTCGCTATCTATGTTCGGTTGCGCTGCGATGTGCTCTGAGTATATAGATTGCTTCGGTCAAGTCGCTCTTCGGTCGTCGCATGCCTGATCCGGTAACGAAATCGCGGACCGTCGTTGGTCTTGGAGAACTGCTCTGGGACTTGCTTTCGTCCGGTAAGCAACTGGGCGGAGCGCCGGCGAATTTCGCCTACATCAGTTCCCTGTTCGGCAATCGGGGCGTGGTCGCAAGCCGAGTGGGAAGCGACGCTCTCGGCGACAATGCATTGGATCAATTGGCAACGCTCGGCCTCGAAGATAGCTGCGTGCAGCGGGATCCATTCCATGCGACGGGGACCGTAGGCGTCGAGATCGACCAACTCGGCCAGCCAACATTCACGATTTTCGAGAACATCGCGTGGGACCATTTGGAATGGACCCCGGATTGGCAGAAGCTTGCAGCGGAGGCCGAGGTCGTTTGTTTCGGCTCCCTCGCGCAGCGGTCAGAGGAATCGCGCGACGCGATCTTGCATTTTCTGAAAGCAACGCGCGACGATTCATTGCGAATCTTTGACGTCAATCTGAGGCAAGACTATTTCTCTCGTGAGGTTTTGACCGGTTCGCTGTCGCTGGCCGATGTAGCCAAGTTGAACGATGCCGAGCTGCCAGTAGTGCTCGCGAGTTGTGGTCTGCCCGTTCGTAATGAACTGGAGAACGCGCGTGTATTGCGTCAAGAATTCGATTTGGACCTTGTATGCGTCACCCGCGGAGCACATGGCAGCTTATTAGTGAACGAAACCGAGAGCAACGCACATCCTGGGTACGAAGTCACGGTCAGTGACACAATCGGCGCAGGAGACGCATTCACCGCGGCCTTGGCGCATCACTTTGCACGAGGTGAAACGCTTGCGACCATCAACCAGATTGCCAATCGTGTCGGATCGTGGGTCGCTTCCCTGCCCGGTGCCACGCCGCGGATCTCACGCGAAGAATTTCAGCGCCAGTTCATGGCGTCTGAAGGAATCGGACAGGCGTCGTAGTAATCTCACACTCCGGCTAGATGCCGGCACTATTTCTCATGTCAATTGTTTATATCGCCACTTCGAATCAAGGAAAGCTGCGGGATTTCCAGACGGCAGCCACTGCCTACGGCATTGAGATAGCACCGGTCCCCAATATTTCACAACTGCCTGCTGTGGTCGAAGATCAGGACACCTTCGAAGGGAACGCGCAAAAGAAGGCTGAGTTCTACAGCAGCGTTGTCCCCGATGCGCTGGTGCTGGGGGACGACTCAGGACTGGAAGTCGATGCGCTCGGCGGCGCGCCGGGAGTAATTTCCGCACGCTATGCAGCCGCTCCCGGTGCAGAGAACTCGTCCGACGCTGCTAACAATTCAAAGCTACGCGTCGAACTTGCGTCGGTTCCAGACGACCGCCGCCGCGCTCGTTTCGTCTGCGTGATTGCGGCGGCGCGCAACGGGAAGATCGTCGAGACATTTCGTGATCACGCCGAAGGACGAATTCTGCGACAACCGCGTGGTTCCGGCGGCTTCGGCTATGATCCGTTGTTCCTTTTTCCTCAACTTGGACTGACCTTCGCGGAATTAACGCCCGAACAACGTATCCAAGTAGGCCATCGGGGAAAGGCATTTCGGCGGTTTCTCGCGTGGCACCAAGCACGCCAAACCGCGCAGTGATGATTGAACTTCTGCCCGAAGTTTTTTCTTTACGCGCTAAATGACTGCGATTCCTTGACTTCCCTTTCCAACCCAGAAATAATTCAAGGTTCTTTTCCTCATGTGGGACCATCAGTAAGAGTGAGTCTTTCCTAAGGAGTCCAAAAGTGGCTTCAGCGGCCAAAGTTGAGCCTGCGGGGACGGTTGGCGCAGGTGTAGCACCGTTGCGTGCCGGTCAGGGAATCCATTTCTGGCTTCGCAAGCTGCAATCGCTGACGGGCATCGTTCCGATCGGCGCATTCTTGCTCGAGCACTTCATCTCCAATGCATTCGCGACGAACGGTCCGCACGCGTATAACGAACAGGTTCGTTTCCTGACGAGCTTCCCATTCGTGCCGTGGCTGGAACTCTTCGGCATCTTTTTGCCAATTCTTTTTCATTCGTTCTACGGTTTTTATATCTGGTGGCGCGGCGAGAGCAATGTGGGCCCTTCGTATCCGTGGATGGGCAACTGGATGTACACCGCTCAGCGCTGGACCGGAATTATTGCCTTCATCTACATGAGCTACCACGTGTACACCATGCGCTTCAGCGGCGTGCACCTGATGACGAATTCGGCAGCCGCTTTCACCAAGGTGTACGAGCACTTCCAGAATCCGCTGGTGGTGGCCTTCTACTTTGTAGGAATCATCGCGGCCTCCTGGCACTTCTCCTACGGACTGTGGCTGTTCACAGCGAAGTGGGGAATCATCACTGGGCCGAACGGACAGAAGAAATTCGGGTATGTGTGCTTGGCGCTCGGACTGGCGCTGGTCGCGATCGGCACCGTAACGATGCTGGCGTTCCTTACGACTCCGGCGTCGCAGGTTCCTGCGGTGACTGAATCTTATCTAATGCATTAGGGATTTCTGCTGCAGCATTGCTGCGGCTGGACTTTTATAAATGGCAATCAATCCTAAGATCGTTGTAGTAGGCGGCGGACTAGCGGGACTCGCCGCCGTGATCAAAGTGGCCGAAATGGGTGGCCAGGTTGATCTGTTCTCGATTGTCCCGGTGAAACGGTCTCACTCGGTATGCGCGCAAGGCGGCATCAACGCTGCAAAGAACCTGAAGGGCGAAGGCGATTCCACCTGGCAGCACTTTGACGACACCGTTTACGGCGGCGACTTCCTGGCGAACCAACCCCCGGTCAAAGGGATGTGCGATGCCGCGCCGGGGATTATCGACCTGCTCGACCGCATGGGCGTTCCCTTCAACCGCACGGCAGAGGGCTTGCTCGATTTCCGTCGCTTCGGCGGAACGCTCTTCAACCGCACGGCCTTCGCTGGCGCCACGACTGGACAACAGCTTCTATATGCGTTGGACGAGCAGGTGCGCCGCTACGAAGCCGAAGGCAAGGTCCGAAAATTCGAGCACTGGGAGTTCCTCTCCGCCGTTCTGGACGGAAACCAGGTGTGCCGCGGCATCTGCGCCATGGATCTGCGCACGATGGAAGTGCGCTGCTTCCCTGCCGACTCGGTAATCATCGCCACTGGCGGTAATGGCATGATTTTCGGGAAGTCCACGAACTCGGTGGTGTGCACCGGGTCGGCGCAGAGCGCGGTCTATCAGCAGGGAGCGTTTTACGCGAATGGCGAGTTCATTCAGGTTCACCCGACTGCGATCCCCGGCGAAGACAAGCTACGTCTGATGTCCGAATCGGCGCGCGGCGAAGGTGGACGTGTCTGGGTTCCCAAGCAACCTGGCGACAAGCGTGATCCGCAGAGCATTCCGGCAAATGAGCGCTGGTACTTCCTCGAAGAGTGGTATCCGAAGTACGGCAATCTTGTTCCACGCGACGTGGCCACGCGCGCCATCTTCAAGGTGGTGTACGAGCACAACCTCGGTATCGATGGCCAGCCGATGGTCTACCTCGACCTTACCCACATCGATCGCAAGGTGTTGGATCGCAAGCTCGAGGGCATCCTCGAAATTTACGAGAAGTTTGTCGGCGATGATCCTCGCGACGTGCCAATGAAGATCTTCCCAGGCATGCACTACACCATGGGCGGCCTATGGGTGGACTTCAACCAGCAGACCAACATCAAGGGCCTCTATGCCGCGGGCGAGTGCGAATACCAATATCACGGTGCGAATCGCCTCGGTGCGAACTCATTGGTCTCCTGCATCTACGGTGGATTCATCTCCGGGCCGAACGCAGTGAAATACGCGCGTTCGCAGCAGACGTCCACCGATGGCGTGAGCAGTTCGGTTTTCGAAGCCGAACAGCGCCGGCAGGAAGAGTTCAACGATCTGCTGATCAACAATCCGGGAAACGAGAATCCATTCCAGATTTGGCGCGAGTTGGGCGCGATCATGACGAAGAATTGCACCGTGATCCGCTACAACAAGAACCTGCAGGAGGCAGACGAAAAATTAGTCGAACTGCTGCAGCGTTTCCGCAACGTGAACCTGAGCGACAAATCAATGTGGGCGAACACAAGTTTCGTGTTCACACGGCAGCTGTACAACATGCTGCAGCTCTCACGCGTGATTGCCCAGGGAGCGTATCTGCGGAACGAATCTCGCGGCGCTCATTACAAGCCGGACTTCCCGGATCGCGACGATCAGAATTTCCTGAAGACGACGAAGGCGTATTTCGCGCCCGATGCGGACGAACCGAGATTCGAGTTCGAACCGGTGGACACTTCGCTGATTCCGCCCCGTCCGAGAAGGTACGACGCAGCGACATAGATTCGAGTGGTTAGTGGCTAGTGATTCGTGGCTAGGGTCTGAGCGCTTTTAGAGAACTTACTAAACACTAGCCACTACCCACTAGTCACTGAGTTTCACATTTCATTGGTAAATGGCTGACTTTAGATGGCAGACAACAAGACCGTTCTTATCAAAGTAAAGCGACAGAAAGATCCCAAATCCGCTCCCTACTGGGAAGAGTTCGAGCTTCAATATCGCTCGGGCATGAACGTAATTTCCGCCCTGATGGATGTGGCGCTGAATCCGGTGACTCGTACCGGCCAAGCGACGACGGCAATTGCCTATGACTCCAGTTGCCTGGAGGAAGTGTGCGGATCGTGCGCCATGCTCATCAATGGGCGAACGCGCATGGCCTGCTCGGCACTCATCGACAACCTTGAGAAGCCTGTCACGATCGAGCCATTCACCAAGTTCCCGGTCGTCCGGGATCTGCAAGTCGACCGCAGCGTTTTGTTCGAAAACTTGAAGCGCGTAAAGGCGTGGGTACCTGTGGACGGAACCTATGACCTCGGCTCTGGGCCACGTCTGTCTCCCGAAGAACAGGAGATGGCGTATCCGCTCTCGCGCTGCATTTCGTGCTGCTGCTGCATGGAGGCGTGCCCGCAGTTCAACGAGAACACCGGGTTTGTCGGCGCAGCTGCGATCTCACAGGTGCGGCTCTTCAACACTCATCCCACTGGCAAGGCATTGAAAACGGAGCGACTGCGCGCCCTGATGGGCGACGGCGGAATTCACGAGTGCGGATACGCGCAGAACTGCGTGGAAGTCTGCCCGAAGGATATTCCGCTGACGACCTCGATTGCGGAAGTGGGCGGCCAAGTGATGGTGCAGGCGTTCAAGGACCTGTTCCGGAAATAGGCGTCACTCTGGGCGAGGTGCACGAATCCCAAACTCATCTTAAAATATGAAGATGTGGGAGGGACCCGTGGAAAAGCTCAAAGCCTTGTTCGCTCATCTGCGCAGCATCAAAGACCCCAATCTTCGCACGGCGTGGATGATCGCCATTGCTGCCGACGTCACCCAATGGGTGCTCTTCCCTCTTTTCGCCAGTGGCGGCCTCTCTCCCGCGGATGATCTTATCGACGTGATTGTCGGAGTCAGCCTGACGCGACTGCTCGGCTGGCACTGGGCTTTTCTGCCGGCCTTTGCGGCGGAACTAGTGCCTGGAATGGATCTGCTGCCTACCTGGACGGCCGCGGTCTTCTTTATAACCCGCGATCTGGCAAGTAACGGAGAACCCGAAATCATCCCTCCGAATACGGCTCCAGTGCGGTAACTCGCTCCGATTACTCTTCGGTAACTTACGTGAATTTTGCCCCTGCCGATAACACCTGCAGACTCAACGAACCGGGAGTGTGCACTTCCGGAAGTGACGTAACCGCGGGCGAAACCTAGGGTCCATGGACCTCTGTAATGGGTACGGATTTTATGTACCCTGGTTTACAATCGCGAACGTACTTGCATCTGAATCATCAGTTTCGAGGACCTCTGACTTTGCGCCGCGTCCACTTCGTACTTATGGCTTTGCTGATCGGTAGCAGCGTTCTACCGGCGTTCGCTCTTCATACAACGGCGGCAAAGCCGCATCACTATCGTCGCCTGCACCGGATCCGGCGTATCCACTGGAATCCTGTGTTTCGTGGCACGCACGAAGCTCTTATTCGTGAGAATGAGCAGTTGGATATGTTGCAACTGCCACGAATCGAGAATGACGATCAGTTGTTGCTACTCGAACAATCCGAGGAATTGGTTCCCCTTCGCGAAAGCCCGTATCTGAACGTTGCTCAGAACCTCGCCGAGACCAGACGGTATTGCCGTCCGTGGACCCGCGATTTCGTAGAAGACTTCAGCCAGGCTTTTTACAAAGAATTTGGTAGCCCCATCCAGGTGACTTCGGCGGTTCGCACCGTCCAACAGCAGCATAAGCTTCGCCGTCACAACCGCAATGCAGCTCCTGAGTTGGGCGATACGGCCTCTACGCACCTCACAGGCGTTACTGTCGATATCCTGAAGCGTGGTCTAACCCGCAAGCAGATGGCGTGGGTAAACTCATATTTCCTGCCCCTGCATGAACAAGGCCTGATTGAGCCGGTTGAAGAACGTCGCCAGCCGGTATTCCATATCATGGTGTCGTACACGTACAGCGAATGGCGAGTGCAGAAGTTGGCCGCCGAGCAGGCGCCACCTCTCCCAGACATGATGGAAGTCTCCGATAGCTCGCCCAGCATCGCCGGACAGCACTGAACCGAATCCAGCAACAGTCCGCTGTTTGAAGATGACTTTTCTCCACGTGAACTGAGAAAATGACGCGCGGAGGTGTAGCTGGAATGAGAAGAGTCCTCGTTTATTCTGCAGTTTTTGCTTTGCTGGCAGCCACAGTTGTCGCCCAGACAGCCGCTCCTAAATCGAACAATCCCACTGCCATCATTGAGACGACCAAAGGCAATATCACCTGCGAACTGTTCCCCGCTAAAGCCCCTATCACGGTAAAGAATTTTATCGGCCTCGCAACCGGTACCAAGGACTGGACTAATCCCGTTTCCCATGCGAAGAAGCACGGCGTCCCGCTTTATGATGGGACGATTTTCCATCGCGTTATTCCTGACTTCATGATCCAGGGCGGAGATCCGCGGGGAGATGGTACGGGAGACGCCGGTTACGAATTCAAAGACGAATTCAGTGATCTGCACTTCGACGTGCCCGGACGCCTGGCGATGGCGAACAGCGGTCCCAATACCAACAGCTCGCAGTTTTTCATCACGCAGGTTCCCACGCCCCACCTGAACAATCACCACACCATTTTTGGGCAGTGCGGGCCGATCTCTCTGATCGGTGAGATTGCGCGCGTACCGCGCAACCAGACCAACGATAAGCCCTTTACGCCGGTAAAGATCAATCACATCAAGATCGTGAATGCAGGCAGCACAGCATCGGCGCCTGCGAAGCCGGCGGCAGCGCCAGCAAAACCGACCTCAAAGTCGTAGAGCATTTACAATATTCAAAACGGCGGCCCAACTGAGGCCGCCGATTTTTATGACCGTGGATCTAGAAAGGATTCCTGCATGGCACGTCAGCCTGGAACATACGCAATCTTCGAGACATCAGAAGGAAATATTGTTGTCCGCCTGTTTGAGAAGGAAGCACCGAAAACGGTAGCGAACTTCGTGGACCTTGCCGAAGGCAAGCGCGAGTGGAGCCATCCGGTGAGCCACAAGAAGTCGAGCGATCCTCTGTACAACGGGACAATCTTTCACCGCGTGATTCCGGATTTCATGATCCAGGGCGGCGATCCGGCAGGAACCGGATTCGGCGGACCGGGCTATCAATTTGAAGACGAGACCAAGGGTTCTCCGCACAAGTTTGATAAGGCTGGCAAGTTGGCGATGGCTAACTCGGGCCCGAACACGAATGGATCGCAGATATTTATCACCGTGGCAGCGACACCGTGGCTGACCGGCAATCACACCATCTTCGGCGAAGTGGTCGAAGGCCAGGACATCGCCGACAAGATTTCGAAGCTGCCCAAGAACCGGCAAGACAAACCAATGCAAGATGTGACGGTGAAGACGGTGAAGATCGAAAGAGTGTAGGGATTGGTAAGTCGGTAAGTTGTAATCGGGTAATCGAAAAAATAGTTCTTTTGGACCCTCTGGTTGGCTTGTCATCACGAGCGAGTGACAGCGAGCGAGGGATCTGCAGTTTCTTTCGGCTAGGGTGGGAGCGAAGACCGGCAAACTTGGTTCTGGACAGTGCTGGTCTTTAAGTAACAGGGCAGCCTATTCGGCTGCCCCAGCAACTTCTGGACTCGCAGTATTGCCCGTCCTACACGCCGATTACGGCAACGAGTTCTTTTACCGCGCCAGCGCTCTTCTCCAGCGCTTCCTGCTCGTCGGCGCTGAGCTTGATTTCGATGATCTGCTCGATTCCCTTCTCGCCGAGCTTGCACGGCACCCCAACGAAGAGACCCTTGATCCCATATTCGCCGTTGAGATAAGCAGCGCAAGGCAGAATCTTCTTCTTGTCCTTTAGGATCGCTTCCACCATCTCGGTGAATGCTGCAGATGGCGCGTAGTAAGCGCTTCCCGTCTTCAGGTATTTCACGATCTCGGCGCCGCCGTCGCGGGTGCGTTGCACAAGCCGCTCGATGGTCTGCGCGTCCATCAACTCGGTGATTGGAATGCCGGCGACGGTGGAGTAGCGCGCTAGCGGAACCATGGTGTCGCCGTGTCCGCCGAGCACGAATGCGGTCACGTTCTCGACGCTCACTTTGAGCTCATCTGCAATGAAGGTGCGGAAGCGCGATGAATCGAGCACGCCAGCCATACCGATAACGCGCTCGCGCGGGAGTCCACTCATCTTGTAAGCGGCCTGGGCCATCGCGTCGAGCGGATTGGAGACGATGATCAGGATGCAATTTGGCGAATACTGCACCACCTTGGTGACCACATCCCGCATGATTTTGTGGTTGGTGTTGAGCAGATCGTCGCGGCTCATTCCGGGTTTGCGCGGTACGCCAGCGGTGATCACCACGATGTCGGAGTTGGCAGTATCGGCATAGTCGTTGGTGCCGAGTACATGCGAATCTTTCTTCTCGATCGGCATGGCTTCGAGCAGATCAAGCGACTTGCCCTGCGGAACGCCTTCGAGGATGTCGATCAGGACTACGTCAGCCAGTTCCTTGGCGGCGATCCAATGCGCGCCGGTAGCTCCCACATTGCCCGATCCGACGACCGTTACCTTGTTACGCATAAAAATCCTTTCCAATAAATTCAAGTGTTTCGAAAATCTTAACGAGCCGCTGAAAGCGAGGCATCCATGTTCTTGATCACGTAATCGGCGAACTCACTCGTCTTCACCTTGTTCGCGCCTTCCATCATGCGATGAAAATCGTAGGTCACCTTCTTTTGTTCAATCGTACGCCGCATTCCCTCTTCAACCAGCCGAGCAGCCTCGCTCCAGCCAAGGAAATCGAGCATCATCACGCCGGAGAGCATTACCGAGCCGGGGTTGATGACGTCCTGATCAGCATACTTGGGCGCGGTGCCATGCGTGGCTTCGAAGATCGCGTAGCCGTCGCCGATGTTTGCGCCAGGTGCGATGCCCAGACCGCCGACCTGTGCCGCGCAAGCGTCGGAGATGTAGTCGCCGTTCAGGTTGGGAGTCGCCAGAACCGTGTATTCGTCAGGCCGGGTGACCACCTGCTGGAAGATGGAATCGGCAATGCGATCGTTGATCATCAACTTCGTCTTCCACTTGCCGCTTCCGTGTGTGCCGTAGATGGCGTCGAGAACGCCTTTCACTTCGACATAGAGGGAGTCTCGGAAATCCTGTGTTGCGTATTCCAGTCCGGGCTCAATCAGCGCGGCGTTCTGCTCAACCGTAAGGCTGGCGTTCTTGTCCTTATTATCGAGAATCCAGCTCTCGCGCTCAGTAACTACCTGATCGCGGAACTCGTCTTTCGCCAACTCGTATCCCCACTCGCGGAAAGCGCCTTCAGTGAATTTCTGTATGTTCCCCTTATGAACCAGCGTGACCGATTTGCGTTTGTTGGTGAGCGCAAACTCGATAGCACGCCGCACTAGACGCTTTGTCCCGAACACGGAAATCGGCTTGATACCCACGCCTGAATCTTTCCGGACCTGCTTCTTTCCGCCTTTCAACATTTCATTATTGAGGAAGTCGATCAGCTTCTTCGCTTCGGGTGTTCCCTCTTTCCACTCGATACCGGCGTAAACGTCTTCGGTATTCTCGCGGAAGATAACGATGTCCATGAGCTCGGGACGCTTCACGGGCGACGGGGCTCCGTAAAACTTCACGGGGCGCACACAGGCGTAAAGATCCAGAATCTGCCGAAGAGCCACGTTCAGAGAGCGAATACCGCCGCCCACCGGGGTGGTCAGTGGACCCTTAATGCCGACGCGCAACTCCTTCATGGCCGCGACGGTGTCGTCAGGAAGCCAACTCTTGAACTTCATCATCGACTTTTCGCCGGCGAATACTTCGTACCACACGATGCGCCGCTTGCCCTGGTACGCCTTCTTTACTGCAGCATCAAACACCCGCACGGAAGCCTTCCAAATGTCGCGTCCGGTGCCATCGCCTTCAATAAACGGAATGATTGGGTTATCGGGGATGTTGTAGCTGGCATTGCTGTATGTGATCCGGGTCCCGTCGGTAGGAACCGGGAGTCCGTTGAAAGAAGACGCCATCCAAAGCCTCCAAAATCCAAATTCTAAAGATAAGTTTCGCCGTTCGCAGAGTCCGGCGAGATCATACATGTGCGCCCGCACACCCTTTGACGATGCACGTCACACGATCGTGTGACCGACGCGTTCGCGCCGTCACTACGCAGTTCACTAGGCCACCCTGATCCGAACAGGAAAGCTGGGAATCGGTGCGGTTCTAAGTCATCCGGAATGACGGAGTTGCGATTACCGGACGTGAGGTCATCATATCGTATGGCGCGGGACTGCGGCGAGAAGAAAGGAACGTGGAAGAGTGCGCGCCGTCACTTCGGAAAGAGACATCCGGGTACTGTGGTATACTGAATCCCGACGCTAATAGCCACGGTTCGCTTGTGGTGCGGCAGTCCGAATTAACACCCCGGCCTGGTTTTATCTCCGCTATTCCTGCTCTCCGTTTGTTCTAAGCGCCAATTTAAATGTTTTTGAGCGGCTTCAGCTGTATTGTCGCGAATCGCATTCTTAGTGCGTCTCGCGAGGCGCCCCTCCAAAGAAAGATACGATTCGAATGACAAGTTTTACCGAACTGCCCCTCTCTGCAACGTTGCAGCAGAGACTTAAGGCTAACAATTTCAACACTCCAACACCCGTCCAGTCCGCTGCGATTCCGCATGCACTGGATGGCAAAGACATCCTCGCGACGGCGCAAACCGGAACGGGCAAGACGCTTGCTTTCCTGGTGCCGCTGATCGAACGGCTGATGAAGAGTCCCGCCTCCAGAAAAGTCGAGGCTCTGGCACTGGTGCCAACGCGCGAACTGGCGTTACAGGTAGAGGAACAGTACGAGTTACTCCGAACGAAGAAGCTGCCCAAAGCAGCCGTAGTAATTGGCGGAATGTCCGAAAGACCTCAGATCCAGGCCATCCGCTCGGGTGCACGGTTCGTGATCGCAACCCCCGGACGATTGGAAGATCTGATGAGCCGCAGGCTCGTGGACATCCGTGGCGTCGAACTACTGGTGCTGGACGAAGCCGATCGCATGCTCGACATGGGCTTCCTGCCAGCGTTGCGGCGCATTGCTGCCGCCCTTCCGAGACAGCGCCAGACGATGTGCTTCTCAGCAACTCTGGAAGCATCGGTTGCGGGACTCGTAAACGATTACACCCGAGATCCCGTGCGCATTGCACTGGGTTCGACCCTGAAGCCCGCCGACAGCGTAGATCTGCAGGCGTTCGAGGTAGCGCAGACAGACAAGTTTGACACCCTGCGCCAGTTGTTGCGCGAGGAACCGGGCAGAACCCTGATTTTCGCTCGCACGAAGCGCGGAACCGAGCGTCTGGCGAAGAACCTGATCCGCGACGGATTCCTGGCCGCCATGATTCATGGCGACCGTTCCCAGTCGCAACGAATCAGCGCCCTCAACGGCTTTGAAGAAGGCCGATTTAAGGTACTGGTTGCGACCGACGTTGCGTCACGCGGTATTCACGTTACGAACATCGCGCACGTCATTAACTACGACCTTCCGGCTATCCCGGAAGACTTCATCCACCGCGTGGGACGAACCGGCAGAGCCGGTGCACGGGGCAAGGCTTCCACTCTGGTTTCTCCAGCCGAGACACTAGAACTGAGAAGCATCGAGCGTGCTTTGAAGCTGAAAGTGGAACGAAAAAAGATTGCTCCTGATCGGTCCGTGACGCGGATGGCCAGTCACAGAAACACGCTTTCCGGAAGAACCCTGAATGCTCTTCCTGGAGAGATCTTCGCGTAATCGAGCGCGATGCAGACGCATTTCGGGAGCCCCGGTTTGGAAGGGCTCTCGATTTTCGCTTGCTCGCGGCTTTCCTCGCGTATACTCTGAGGCGTCTCTTGCTGCACTGCTCGGCTTCCACGATTGCGTTCATTGCGGAACTAGACGGATAGAGCGGACTGACGCTCACCTACATCGATTCGCTGATTCGCTTCGAATCCCGATATGTACCACCAGTCAGAGCCCATTCCAGCTTATGGAATTCGGAAGGAAATCCTGTGAAGAAACTCTACGTCGGTAATTTCTCGTTTGCTACAACTGAAGCTGATCTGCGCGATCTGTTCACTCCGTTTGGAGCGGTGGATAGCGTTTCCGTGGTGACCGATCGCGATACCGGCCGTTCTCGTGGATTCGGATTCGTAGAAATGGCGAATGACAGTGAAGCTGCGGCTGCAATTGAAGGCTTGAGCGGTAGGGAAGTCGGCGGACGCGCGCTGACCGTGAATGAAGCACGGCCGAAGATGGAACGCGGCGGTGGCGGCGGGCGCGGTGGATTCCGCGGCGGTCGTGACGATTCGCGCGGCGGCGGCGGCGGACACTCGCGCCAAAAGCGCGAACCACGCTGGTAGCCCAGTCTTACTGCTTGCGGTATCGGCAAATCCGTTACGGGCTTCCAATTCAGCTATCTGCTCGAACCCGATGAACTGTATCCGGTCTGGCGCTATTAGTGTGCGAATTGGGATTGATCTTTCTTATCGATAGACTAATCCTGCATCGTCGCGCTACCGCGAACAGTTAAGATACGAAGTTCAGCGATTGCTTAAAGTTCAGTACCCGGCTGGGAGACGGTTCTATCAGCCGGGCTGAAATCAAAAGGGAATACCGGGAGCCGAAAGCCTCCATATGGACTTCGACCAACTGGAAACGTTCCTGGAAGTTGCCCGCCTCAGCAGTTTTTCACGCGCGGCAGAGAAACGTTTTCGAACTCAGCCAGCTATCTCTGCACAAATACGGGCGCTTGAAGAAGAGGTCGGAGCGAAACTACTCGATCGCTCCGGAGGCAAGGTTGCGCTCACCGGGCCTGGCAAAATATTCCAGAAATATGCCGATGACACGATTCAGGCGCGTCGGGCGATGATGACTTCGATCGCCGAGACGGAACGCGTGCCTCGGGGCGAGATTATCGTCGGAGCAAACGAGGGCACCTGCTTATATATCCTGCCTGAAGTCTTTGCGAGTTTTAAGAAGCAGTATCCGAATGTGGCCGTCAACATTCGGCGATTTGAGTCTGCAAAAGTGCTGGAATCGGTGATCGACCACACAATTGATTTCGGCGTCGTTTCCCTTCCCGTTCCCGACAATCGCCTCACCGTTGTTCCCATTCACAAAGACGAATTGGTCGTTGTGTGCGCACCGCAACATCCGCTGGCGAAATCGAAAAGCGTGGATGTAGCCACCATGGCCGAGTATCCGCTGCTGCTTCCAAAGTATGGAAGGACGCGAGAAGCTATCGATGACGTCTTTCGCGAACGCCGCCTGAAACCGAACGTCTCCATGGACCTTGATTCCAGCGAGCTGTTGAAACGCTTTGCTGCGGCGGATGTGGGAATTGGGCTGATTCCACGTTCCAACGTGCAGGAAGACGTAAAAGCAAAAATGCTGGCGGCGCTGGCTCTCTCTGATATACAGATACGGCGCGACCTGGCGCTCGTATTTCGTAAAGATAAGGCGCTCAGCCGCGCGGCGATGGCGTTCATTGATATTGCTATGCGCCAAAAAAAGGCGGAACAAGCCGCTGCGCAAGTCAGCAAGTAAGCCTCCGGCTGTTGCTGCACTCCTCTTTTCCACGTTTTGTTAAACATTGTGAAATTTTCATCGAACCGCGTTTTTTCTGCGTGCGCAACCTCGCAACGTGATAACTTTTTTAGTTTCCACTCATACCCGCGGAGGCACAGGAATTGGCAAAAGACATGGTCCCCAAACGCATTTTTCTCACCAAAGGCGTGGGGAAACACAGGGAGCGGCTCACCTCCTTCGAGTTGGCTCTCCGAGATGCTGGGATCGCCGCACAAAACTTGGTTCGAGTCTCCTCGATCTTCCCTCCTAACTGTAAAATGATCACCCGCAAAGACGGGCTGAAGTACCTGGATCCAGGTCAGGTCACGTTCGCTGTCGTTGCGGAGAACTCCACGCGCGAGCCTCATCGGTTGCTCGCATCCAGTATCGGCGTGGCAATTCCGGCTGATCGCAATGTTTACGGATATCTCAGCGAGCATCATTCCTTTGGCGAAACCGAAGACGCCGCTGGGGATTATGCGGAGGAACTGGCGGCTGAGATGTTGGCGACAACTCTGGACGTCGAGTTCGATCCCGACAAATCCTGGGACGAGAAGAAGCAGATCTATCGTCTGTCGAACAAGATCGTGCGCACGATGAATATGACGCAGTCGGCTGTAGGCGACAAGAAGGCTCGCTGGACGACGGTAATTGCAGCGGCAATTCTGATCTTCGAGTAGAGGCGAGTAGAACTTCAAAGGCCAGCGTTTCGCGCTGGCCTTTTTCTATTGGAACAAACCGGAATTTACTTCTTCTTCAGACGCTCCAGCACCGCACCCACGATCAGCGGCAGGCCTACCGTTGCATCCAGCAGAACCTCACCGAACGTTCCACCTTCCTCCGGTGGAACAAACTTCCCCCACGAGACGGCTTCTGTATAAGGACTTCCTGAGAGCCCGCCCCACTGCACTGGCTCAGGACAGATACGCAGTCCATAGTGGTACCGCTTCAACGGAATGTCTTCCCCACCTCGACGCACTCGCAATTCACAGTAGGGACCAAATTGTTGCGACCAGTTGCGCGGCACGCCTCCGCCGATCGTGAAGATGCCGAGGCGATTCTGCTGGAGAAGAGTATCCGCGAAGTAGTTCAGGTCTTCAAAAGGATCGTAGCGCAGCAGCGGGCGCCCTTCCTTCTGGCGCTTGCGATTATGCAGAGCAAAGTCGAGTCCCATTTCCGAGTCGGTAAACGCCGGAACGAACACAGGCACATTCTTCTCGTACGCGGAACGCAGAATGCCACGCCCTTTGACGTTCTTGCTCAGGTACTCGCCAATCGCACGATTCAGTTTGTACGAGCAGGCGGTTTCGTTGTGATCCCATTTTTCGAGAATTGGCGCAACGATTCCCTCAACGAAATCCAGATTCGTTTCCGGTTCCAGCGTGTCGTAGACGCGGTTGTAACCGGCTTCGTAAAGCTCCACGTCGTTAAGCTTGGCATCGTAGACGAAATGCGAACGTCCGGCAGCCTCCACAAGACCATGCGCCATCAACGCGCCGGTTGAGACCACCGCCTTCACAATTCCGTTGTCGATCAGATCGCAGATGACCACGCCCTGCTTGGCGACCGTCATCGCCCCCGCGAGCGTCATCACCACGAAGCAGTCCTTGTCGCGGGCCATGGCCTCAAGTACGTCCGCTCCAATGCCGATTTCGCGAGCGCTAAACGCAGTTCTCCCCATGGCGCGCACCAGGTCGTCGACGCCGTGAATTTTCGAGAGGTCCAGAGGCTCGAGCGGAACCAGTTTGTCTTTAAAGGGATCGTGCAGCTCGCGGTCGATACCGGCTCCCTCGTGCGGATGTTTATGATTGCTATGTTTATCTTTGTCCTGCGCCACAGTTGCTCCTATGTGTTGTCGCATACGGCTGCGACAGCTACGGTCCAGCAAACCTCCCAAGCTACAGAAACGGGAATGGTGGAGTCAACGACATAACGACAGCACTGACGGCATTCACGCGCCTTCAATATTGCTTCACTTCGCAGCCGAATTCTGAATGCTATTCTATGGTGCGACTTTCGGGAGATGGAATCTTGGCGACGCAGTCATACAAAGTAGGTCTCGTGCAGATGAAGTGCGGGCCCGATCCTGAGCAGAATCTCGAGCATGCGATGGAAATGGTGCGCGAAGCTGCCGGCAAAGGCGCGAATGTCGTCTGCTTGCCAGAGCTCTTCATGACCCAGTATTTCTGTCAGCGCGAAGATCACGATTTCTTCGATTTGGCGGAACCGATTCCCGGACCGACGAGTACTCGTCTTTCGCAACTGGCACGACATCAGGGCGTGGTGTTGATCGCTTCCCTGTTTGAGAAACGCGCTCCAGGGATGTATCACAACACGGCGGCAATCTTCGAGAAAGACGGGACGCTCGTGGGCATCTATCGCAAGATGCACATACCTGACGACCCCCTCTACTACGAGAAGTTTTATTTCACTCCCGGCGATCTTGGATTTAAGGCGCTCGATACCAATGTCGGCAAAGTGGGAACGCTGGTCTGCTGGGATCAGTGGTATCCCGAGGGAGCGCGTCTCACGGCGCTACAGGGCGCGAATGTACTGTTTTATCCCACGGCGATCGGATGGCATCCGGCGGAAAAAGAAGAGTGGGGCGACGCTCAATACGATGCCTGGCGGACAATTCAGCGGGCACATGCGATCGCCAATGGCGTTTACGTAGCCGTGGTGAACCGCGTCGGCCATGAAACCGGGAATGTTCGCGGGAAGGAAGTGAAGGGCGCCGGACTCGATTTTTGGGGAGGATCGTTCCTGGCGGATCCTTTTGGCCGGGTAATCGCCGAGGGATCGCATGACAAAGAGGAAATTCTGATCGGCGAAGTGGACTTGCGCAAACTGGAAGAGATTCGCCGCAATTGGCCCTTCCTGCGCGACCGGCGCATCGACAGCTACGCATCCATCACCCAACGGTTTATCGACTGAAATTGCCAAGCTCACGCACAACTCAGGTTGCTTCGGAAAATACTCCAGCCGACCTCGGCTACCGCATGCCTGCCGAGTGGGAACCGCATTCTGCAACATGGCTGGCTTGGCCGCATCATCGCGCCGATTGGCCAGGAAAATTTCAACCAATTCCATGGGTATTTGCGGAAATCGTGCGGTATCTCTCGCGAAACGAACGAGTGGAACTGCTGGTTCAAGACGAAGCAGAAGAAAAGACTGCCCGGAAGATACTTGGCTATTCGGGGATCGCGGTCGCGAGCGAGCCGCACGGCGCAGCGAAGACGGGCGTGTGCTTCCATCGCTGGCCCACGGATCGCATATGGACACGAGACTATGGCGCGATTTTTGTGCGTCGAGAGGCAAACGGAAATGGGGACGCCGCTCCGCAATTTTCCCTCGGAGCAACGAATTGGAAATTCAACGCCTGGGCGAAGTATCCCAATTCCAGGAACGACGACAGGGTCGCAGGTCGGATCTCGCGACTGGTGAAAGTTCCTGAATGGCAGCCGACGTTTGACCTTGCAGGCAAATCGCTCCGCGTGGTGCTCGAAGGCGGCAGTATCGACGTCAACGGCCAGGGCACGCTGATTACCACTGAAGAGTGCCTTCTAAGCGATGTGCAACAGCGCAATCCGGGGCTCTCACGCGCGGACATCGAGAAGGTTTTCGCGGACTACCTGGGAATCAAGAACGTGATCTGGCTGGGGAAAGGTATAGCCGGCGATGATACGCACGGTCACGTGGATGACATCACCAGATTCGTCGCGCCCAATACGGTTGTAACCGTCGTCGAGCCGAATTCTGACGACCCGAACCACGCTTCGCTACAGGCGAATCTCGTGACTTTGCGGCGGGCAACGGATCAGGGTGGCACGCGCCTCAACGTAATCGAACTCCCGATGCCCGCGCCGGTTTACTTCCGTGGACAGCGCCTCCCTGCCAGTTATGCAAACTTCTATATCGCGAACGGCGTGGTGCTGGTGCCAGTGTTCAACGATCCCAACGATCGAATCGCGCTGAACATTCTTGCAGACCTCTTCCCCGATCGCGAGGTGGTAGGAATTGCCTGCCGCGACTTTATATGGGGATTAGGCGCCATTCATTGCATGACGCAACAGCAGCCGGCTGGGTAAGGTACGTGGCTGTCAACGCCAACACTCGCATGGGGCGGCCGAACTCGGCTGCCGGCTGTCAGTGACCTACTGCTTCGCTTTCATCGCCACTAGCTCAGCCACAGCGCGATCCTTGATCGTCTCTCGGTAATACAACGTGCGTAGATTTGGAAATGCGTGCAAGAGCTCGTTCTGCCGCAGCAGGTGAGCCGGATTCTTCGGTCCGGTTTCGTACTGCAACTGCTCTCCGGTGTAGCTCTTGTAAATCAGCAGCCCGCCGGGCTTGAGCGCGGATTCCAGGGCGCTGAAGAGATCCCGCTGCAGGTAGTAGAAGACCAGAACCAGATCGTACTTCTTGCGATCGGGGCTCCAGGAATTCAGATCTCGTACCAGGAAATCGATGTTGACGCCGCGTTGCTCGGCTTTCTTCTCCGCCTTTTCGAACGCCACTTCCGAGATGTCGACGACCGATACTTTCCATCGCAGCTCTGCGAGCCAGATCGCGTGCCGTCCAAGACCACCGGCGATATCGAGCGCTGAACCGGCCTTGGGAAACAGGGTCGCACCGTACTGCTCGTAAGCCTCCAACAGAAACTGGTCGGGCTCGAAAGACAGGTTTTCCTGTTCGGAATAACGCCGGTTCCATGCGCCGCGTTCGTCCGCATCAAACTCCCAAAGCCGATGTTCGCTGCTAGTCTCGCTGGGCATCACCTCTCCTTGCTCCAGCCACCATCGTAATTGTCCTGTTTCGCAATCGCAATCAGACGCTGAGTACATTTCCTGGGATTGGTCTAAAATTGCGTCAACGGTTCTGGGGGAAGCACATCTAACCCTCCTGTGGCGACCTTGAATCCTACATTCACTCCGAAAGCTCCCAAGTTGCGTCCGGCTCACGGCGGCGGCGGTCCCATTGGTCACGACCGCGGTGGGGGCGGTGGGGGCGGAGGAGGCCGCGGTGATAATCATCCCGATTTCGGCGAGCAGTTGCGGCGAGGACGCCTGGCAATGGCGATCGGCCTCACGGCCGTGTTCATGCTGTTCATCTCCTTTTCGACGGCTTTCGTCGTTCGCCAGGCCATGGGCCGCTGGGACATCCGCACGCAGACTTACATCTCCGACTGGAAACACATTCCACTTCCCTACGGATTGTTCGCGGTAAACACACTAGTACTCCTGATCAGCAGCATCACTCTGGAAATGTCGCGTCGGAGGACCTTTCGCGAGGCCGCACTCGCACCGGCGATGGCGATCCCCGGGATTGCTGCCCATCGGGAAAGAGGCGTTCCGTGGCTTGAGTTGACGGTTTTCCTCGGAATCGGTTTCCTGGTCGGACAATTACTCGCATGGCGCAGTCTGGCTCGGCACGGGTTCTATCTAGCGAACAATCCCATCAGTTCCTTCGCCTACACCATTACCGGCATGCACGCCCTTCATCTTGCCGGAGGTCTGGTGGCCCTCCTCTACGCCGCCACTGCGCTGCGCTGGCGAACACAAGCCCTGGAGCGCCGCCGAGTGGTCGTGGACATCACCGCCTGGTACTGGCACTTCATGACGGTATTGTGGGTGATGATTCTGACTCTCCTCGCGTTAACGGCCTGATGCCCCCTGGCGGGCTGCGATAGCACATTGAGCACTCCCCGTTCGTCCCACGTATAATGAAAGATTCTGCATCGGCAATTAGAGCCACTGACGTAACCCCAATAGCCTCTATCTCTTGCCTCAGTTTTGCGATCTCGCGTTCGTCGAGGGGTTGCGCGGGGGTTGCGTCGGGTTTCGCATCCGTTTTCGGCTTAGCAGCTGCCATTGCATCTACACAGGCGATGTCCGCGCCCGGTACAAGGTGGCCGTAGATGTCGGCGGTGATCTGGATAGTTGAATGCCCCATCTGGCGCTGAACGTATACCAGAGAGGCGCCCGACTGAATTAGCAGGGATCCGAATGTGTGGCGCAGATCGTGGATCCGGAAATGCCGCAGGCCAGCGCGCTCGAGCGCAGATACCATCGCGTCACGAACACGTGAGCTGCCGTGTGATACGGGCGACACGCCATCAGGACTAAACAGGAACGTTTCGGGCGACAAAGTCTTCCCTGCCTGCATTGCCTTCAGTAGCAGAGCGTCGCGTCGATCAATCAGAATTCCCCGCAGTCGTTTCGACATATCGACGCGCCGAGGCTTGCCGTTTTTTGGCGTGCCCATCTTCGTGCGTACATAGTTTCTCTGCACGAGAATGAACCGGTTTGAGTCTTCCTCGCTCGCGCCGAACTGCAGATCGCCAACTTGCAGAGCGCAGTCTTCGCCTTTGCGTAGTCCGGCTAGTACGGCCGTCGCAAAAAACGGACGCAGATCCGGACAAACTTCCTGGCAGGCATCAAGGAACCGGTCGCGTTCCTCGAATGTCATGGCTTGCGCCTCATCCCCTGGCTTGGCCGTCTTAGTAAACTTGTTCACGCGCGTCGCTGGATTCTCGCGAATAAACCCTTGTTCTATTGCCGCCGTCATCATCGTGCGCAATGTCGCCAGATAGACCTGCAGCGTGGTGCTAGTGAAGGCACCGGACACAGCCAACTTCCCCAGCCATCGTCGAACGTGATCGCGAGTGAGCGAGGTCAGTGGCAGCCGTCCGAACTCAGGCAAAACATACTTGTTCAAGTGCTGCTCATAGGTCTTCTGCGAACTCGGCTTTAAGTGGCTGGCGTGCTCTGCAAGGAAAGTTTCTGCAAACTGCTCCACTGTGATGGTGGAATTCTTCTGAGTCAGGATGCCAAAGTCGCCAAGCGCAAGGCGCGCTTCGATCTGCTGCTTTACTTGCTGCGCAGTCTTCAGTGAACCACCGACACACTTCGCCTTGCGCTGCCCGTTGTGGCAGACAAAGATGTAGTAGGGGCCGCCCTTCACTTTCTGTTTTATCGTGACACCCACTCACTGGCCTCCGATCCCGGACATAACATCGTCCACGATCGCCGCAATGGTATTCTCTTTCGCGATAGCGTGCGACTCTAGCCACGTGTCAACTTGGGAACGCCTGACTAGAACCTTATTCCCTACTTTGACCGCCGGCAGAGGATTTTCCTGGCGCCGGATCCACTCTCGCACGGTTCGATCAGAAGCAGAGACGTATCGGGTAAGCTCCGACAAGTCCAGCCACTCCCTTTCGACCGCCGTCCCCGAATTGGTTTTGCTTGGCGCCACCGTACCGTTCCGCCCTACCTCACCCATAGTGTTCAATGTTCATGTTCAAAAACCCCTAGGGAAAATAGGTTTTTGAACGTTCAAGAACCCTCAGTCGGGTAAGACCCGCTTTTTAGGTGCGGGCTTACCGACCTCGATTCTGCCTCCAGCTTCTTAGATGTTCAGGTGAACACTGGTTTCTGAACACCACTTCTGAACTGTCCCGAGCGACACTCCCAGTGTCTGCGCAATGTGTCTGAGGGGTTTCCCTTCTGCCTGCAGTACCAGCGCACGATCAATCTTCTCTTGCTTGTCGGGAATTTCTGGCCTACCGCCTCTATTGCTTCCGCGATTCAGATACTGCCGCATTTCCCCCACATTGCCCGGTGGTTGCAACATGTCAAACTGCCCAACCATATCGAGGTGCGGCCGACCTTCGATCACAAACGGCTGACAGGGCTGGAAATCGCGCGGCTTCACGTTTTGGATGTACAGATGATTCTTCTCCGCGTCGACCTGGCGAACGCCCCAGGCAGTCGCGAGCATCGCGCCGATGTCGCCGGATCCACGCAGGATGTTTTCGAGCGTCATATAGTCCTGCGTCTCGAAACCCTTCGGAGCGTGATGGGCGCCGGTCACCGTCCGGGCGCCGGCACCGAGCACTCTGAAGAGCGTTTGAGCGAATGCCTTCGCGGGCTCGACATCATTCTCCGGGCCGTCCATGAAGCGGACAGCGGTATCTAGGAAGATGTCGGCCCCTTGGGCTGCTTTCAGAATGCGCGGGTCGGTGAGCGACACTTCTTCTTTGGAAGACAGCGTCCGCACCAATAGGCGATCGGAGCGAATGTATTTCTCGAGACGGAATGTCTTGATGCGTGCCCAGAATGGACCAATAGATGATTCCGGCACGAGATACAGAACTCGCTGCGCCGGCCTGGGTACAGAGAACAGTTCATAGCCGAAGAGCGGTGTTTCCTCCAGGAGAGCCCGCGCCATGGAAAGCATGATTAGTGTCTTGCCGTGTCCCGAGAGACCACCAATCAGTGTGATGCCCGCCTCTTGCAGAAAGCCATTAATTGCAAATTGTAAGGGCGGTGCATTCTGAAATTCGTCGTGCGTGTGGAAGAGCGAGCGCCAGTCGTCCACATCAGCGTCATGCAGGAGCGTTCCTGTCTCTTCAATGATCTGCTGGGCAATCGTTTTTGAGTCGGCACCAGCTGCGGTGATGCTATTGGTCCACGCCTCTGCACAGGCAGCGAGCTGTCGCAAGCGTGATTGTTCAGAAGCGATCTTTACCCAATGGGCAATATTCTTCCGCGGAGCCAGGCAGTCGCTGAGGCTATGGATGTAGGCTTCGCCGCCAACTAGGTCGAGTTCTCCATGGGTCCGTAATTCCGCTGGGAGCGAGGTGGTATCTACGGGAACCGCATCTTCAAACATTGCCGCCATACGGCGGAAAACAACACGGCGTATGTCAGTCGAGAACAACCCAACAGCAAGACTGGGGTTCGCATGGTAGTGATCGTTATTCTGGAGAAGGCTTCCGAGAATACGATCCTCGACTTCTGGATCGGCGATTACTGGCGCAGAGCAATCCTGTCGCTGCGCATAGCGCCTCCCGGATTTAGTCGTGGCCTTCGTCATTTCTTCCTTTGGGCAAAACAAAAGGCCCGGAGATCCGGACCTTCGCGTGACTCCTGAATTCGTTGCGTAGCTATTCGCCGTCGTCCAGGACCCGAGCAATCCTCGTCAAAGTTTCGGCTTTCGACTGAATCACTTCGATCACGGCACTCTGAAGGCGTGCTAGCTGCGGGTCGCTCAACTGTGTGCGACCCCGCTCAAAGGAACTAATAACAGCCTGGTTTATACGCGCCCTGTTTGCGAGTTCCAGTTGCGAGAGACCGACGATCTTTCGAAGATGGCGTAAGTTGCTGGTCATTGTCCAACGCTCCTCTGCTGACTTGGCTTCCACGCTGCTACGAGTTCAGCTGCGTGCCGCGATCCTTCCGCATACGCCTGGATTACCTTCGGTCCCATCACTGCACTGGCATCGCGCGCCAATTCCTGAAGTTCCTTGTTCTTGTGCTGCATCCCTTTTCGCCTCGACACAACTCGTCCTCATCTTCCCGGCCACTACGTGGACCGTCCTCGTTTCGAGGTGACGGCTGCAATTGAACTGCAGCGGGAGATTGCCGGGCAAGACAATTAACGATCCGGCAACGAGTTAAAAATAGTTACTAGGAACTATTTATCCTCGCAGTCAACACGATGCGTGAGAACAAAATCGCCGTCAAGGGTATTTCTTTTGAGGGCTGAGCCACCAAAGACAACCTGTACAACTATTCGACGCAGCAAGAATGCTGGAGAACAAAATCTGTGGCAATGTTGACTTTTGCTTCACAAATATCGCAATCCGTTTCAATTGCGAGCGGATACTCTCTCCGTAAGCCCTGTGTCTTCAATAATCAAGGAAGGAATCAGAATTGCACGAAGACGCTGCTCTAAAAACATCCCAAGTATCTCTGCTTGTAGATCAAGTCGTTGCGACCCGTATGACTGGAGTGACTACTTATGAGATCTGCCGTTGTTGCTGTTTTCCTGGCTGTCGCTTGTATCTTGACAGTTCCCCTGCGAGCCGATTCGATTCCGAACGTAACCATCAGTCTTCACGCCCCCGTTGGATACCAAATGAACGCCTCGACCCCGCCGACCAGCGTCGGAGGGTTTGACATTACAAGCATTGTTGGACCCTCTTTGTTGCTTGGCCACTTCGATCAATATGGTAATGTCCAAGGCGGCGACGCTGTCCTTGTAGCCTACATCGATCTCGGAACAGCACCCATACCAGCAGCGCAGTTCGGTTCATCCTACGTAACTCCTGCAGACCCAATCGCTTCTAGTTCCTATGCCGTCGATCTACCTCTTGCTCTGTACGAAGTTTCACTTTTCCTCTGGAGTGATGCGAACATGCCGCCAGATGGCACCAGCGGAACGATGTACCTGTCATTGGCCCTGCTGGACAATGCGAATGAATCCCTAAATGACGCGCTCGGCGTGACGGTGCCTTTCGAAGTTGCAGTGGGTCAGCCGGGATATATATTTGGCGACAGTGGAGTCTATCAGTACACCCAATTTACAAGGGGCGGGGCGGAACGTTTTGCCTCCGTGCCAGAGCCATCGAGCGTGCTGCTCTTAGGGGGCGGGATCATAGGTATCCTAAGCACCTGGCGCAAAAAAAGAACAACATCCTAAAGAGAGAAGTTCCATCTTCAATTTTATAAAGCGCGCAGTAGCGTTACGCGGACGAGGCGAGTTCTGGAGCGGTGTTCCGCGGTCGTCGCGGATCGTGATGCTTGCCGGTGTCTTCTCGCTGTTCGCGACCATGGGATTCGTGCAGCTCTTGATGGCTCCGGTTAAGCAAACGCTTCTTTCCACTTTAGCAATCGTTTGTATCTATGGCGGTTTCGCCGTCGGATATGCATTGCTATTTATATTAAGGAGATTTCGCTGGGTGCCACTGTGGGGTTTGCTTCATGCGTGCGCGTTCTTGATTCTGGGCAACGTCTATCATCCGCAAGCGCAAAACAGAGCAGACCTTCAAAAGCAGATGACGGTGCTCGGTGCCTCCGCAAACTTCACTATAGCGCTCGGATACATGTTGTTTATCTTCTTCATTCGCCGTGAGGGCAATCGATACTTCCGCATCCAGGCCGAGATCGAGCTTGCGCGTGAGATTCACAAGTCGCTGGTCCCCAGCTTCGAACGCAAGATCGATGGATTTGAGATCTTTGGAGCTTCCGTCGCAAGCGGAGAAGTCGGCGGTGATCTGGTGGACATCGTGGAACATCGGCTGGATGGATGAAATACCATCGCCGATATTTCCGGCCATGGCGTCTCCTCTGGGGTGCTGATGGCCATGTTCAAGACATCGGTGCGCAGTAGCCTAACGGACGGAGGCTCTCCAGGGGAGCTTCTCGCAGAGGTGCACCGCACGCTTTATCCCATCAAGATGCCGAATACGTTTGTGACGGCAGGAGTGCTCCAGTTCTGTGCGAGTAACGGCATGAGTTTCTCGCTTGCAGGGCATCCTCCTGCTGCTGCGCTACAGCCGAGTGCAGGACTGCATTGTTGAATACAGTTCCCAGAACATGCCGCTCGGGATCCTGCCGGAACAGAAGCTCTGCCGCCGCCAAGCTGCAAGTGCTGATCCGGGCGACGTTCTCCTCATGCTCACCGACGGTTTCAGCGAGGTCTTCAACGGACAGGAGCGGAACTGGGAATTGATCCTTTGAAGCAGGAATTCCAAAAGGCCGCTGATCGACCTCTGCCCGAGATTTTTGACCGACTGCGCAAGCTTTCATTCAGTTTCGGCCGGCAGGATGATGACCAAACGCTGTTGCTGGCGCGTTGCATATGATGACAAGTAACTCCAGGTTGAGATAGTTGCTGGGAGTTTGCCGACATTAACCAGAACTACCACAGTCATACCCAGGGTAAGTTTGAAGACTCAAGGCTAGATCACGCGACATTCCAGATTACTGTTGATAACAGAGAGTTGGTGTTGAGAAAAACTAAGTTTTTAGACTTGTTCTTCTCGTCGTATAAGTTTTTTTTGGGATTTGTCTTTCTTCTTGGTTGGATGTTCTTAGGTGCTTGCGACCGCCGCTTCTGGTCTCATGCTGAGGAACCGCACCAGCCGCTTCAGGTTCTGCGCCACAGCCGCCAAGTAAAACTGTTCGCGTACGAACTTGATCCGGCGTAGGCGCAAACGTCGCAACCCGATCTGGTTCTTCTTCAGCTCCGAAAACAGCGCCTCCACTTTCCGGCGCTTCCGTAATGCCTCCGCAAACTCCGGCGTCTTGGCTACCGCGTAGGCCTTCTGCCTCGCTGCTTCGCAGACGTGAATCGAGACAATGCGATACTTGCCTCGCGTGCACTGCGGTTTTTGCGGGCATCCTCGACAGCGCTTCGCCGTCGAATGGTAGGTGTGCGTGCGGTTCAGTTCGTTGATGCCGACGTACTTCAGCGGCTTGCCTTCCGGACAGCGGTAATAGTTCTCCTCCGGCACATAGGTGAACTTCTCGATTCCGTGCAGATCACGGGTTGGCGGCGTCGTACATCTTCTTCCAGATGGATGGTACCGGGTAATCCCGCGATCATCGAGCCACTGCAGCAGTTCGCCATTTCCGTACGTGTTGTCGGCCGCCAGACTCTGCGCAGTCGGCCATGCCGTTCCCGGTAGCGATCAAGCATGTCGCGTGCGGCTGCGCTTTCCTGACTCAACCGCGCAGCAGTGGCTTGCACCCCCACGATCACGCAGCTGTCATTGTCGATCAGATAGTTGTCGAAGTATCCCAACTCGGCAGCGCGGTTTCCCTTGGTCATGTAGGTCGCATCCGGATCGGTGGTCGACACCTTATCTTGCTGGTGAACGGCTCGCCCTCGCCGTTCTCCTGCTCCAGTTCTTCCAGATATTTCCGTGCTCCGTAGTTCACCTTCGCGGCTTCCGCTAACTGTTCACGAGGAATACGACTGTGGTGATCCGCATCGGCTTGGATGAAGCTGCCATCATCTGACATCTGCGCGCCCTGCACTAGCCCCGCCTGGATGCACTGCTCGACGATGTGCTCGAACAACTCCTCAAACAGATTCGACTCCTGGAAGCGCCCGTGCCGGTTCTTGGAGAAGGTCGAATGATTGGGAATTTCCGTCAAAGCCAGGCCGGTGAACCAGCGCCAGCTCAAGATGCATGGTCAACTCCTCCACCAACTTCCGCTCACTGGTGATGCCGTACAGATAACCGAGCAGCAGTACACGCAGCAGCACTTCCGGATCATCAGGGCCGGCCGGTTTCACTGTAGGAATCGCGCAGTTTTCACCCAAGTCGAAACTGACATGGCGATTATCAGCCGCAGCAGATGGTTTTCGGGAACCTGATCTTCAATGCGGAAGTAGTAGAACAGCGACTCCGAGCGGGAGTGTTGTCCCATCATGATCGGCAAGCCTCCAGTTTAGCGATCCAGTGCAGCATCAGGAACTCTCGTCTGCTTATACGTTCCTGCGCTCTCACTTCACAAGCGTCAACGGGCGACTTTTTCAACAGCAATAGTATTTTACCGATAGTGACGGGAGAGCACCTCGTTCTCCGCTGCGCAGGTGAATTAGGGCTTCTTTGCCGAGGACGTTGGATCGCTTAGCTTGTCCACGGCCGCGTCAGGTGGCCCCAGCGATTCGCGGCTTGCTGCTTCGTTTTCGTCAGCTTCCGGAGCACGAATTCCTGAAGCACCCCGGCTAGGGAACTCTCACCCATTCTGATAAAACCGTTGACAAACACAACTATTACGCTGCGCTGCTGATCCACGGATGAAACCCCAATCGTTTAGTTCGAAACACACACCTAAGATGCCGCTGCCATCGCTCGGACGCCCCGGCCTGGCAAGCGAGTCTCGGAGACGGAGTGTTATGCGAATTCTGCTTTACAGCCCTAACACTGGGGTTACGCGACAAGTTTACGCCCCACCTCTGGATGTTCTTGCTCCAGGCACTCACTCCTCCCGGACATGAAGTTCTGCCTCCGGCCGTCTCACACGCCCCCGGCACTGGCAGGAGTTCGCTCCGTTCACGATGGCGCACACTCCGCTGAAGACGACGATCGAAGAGGCGCACGGAGAAGTGAGCGACGGCTGGGCTGATTCCTATAACCGGAAGCGTTGACCGATCACGAATGGAATCGTTTCACGAACCGAATAGTGCCGCGAACGCGGTTGGCGCGCATGTTCATCGCGCAGCGCAGAGGGACTGGCGACGAGCGAATGTACGTATTCACAGACCGCAATTAGCCTTGCAATGGCTCGGCATTACGGACAACCGTTAACTCACCTCTGTATGTATGCCATGCCGTGGAATTTTCGTATCTACGCAGAGCGCCGACTCGTCGTCACTACAGCGTGGGACAAAGTCACGGGTGCTGAAGCTGTAGAACACCAGCTAGCTTCTGAACGATCCTGGATTCGAACCGGACTTCTTCCAGTTGCTGGACCTCGGCAATGTCACAGACATACAAATCGACCGCGTGACGGTAGAGCAGCTGCGCGACCTGAACATTCTCCGCACAATCTCGTCGAGCCTGCTTTGCGCCCACCCCACTTGCCTACGGAACGGCGCGCATGATCATCGCGTTCCGCGAAGCATATGGCGGCGAGGAGCAGATACAAGTGTTCAAAGAACGAGATGCAGCTCTGCAATGGCTCGGTGTTGCACCGTTCGATTGACCGCACGGTCGACAGGACAGGGGTCGAACAGGACAGGGCAGGAGAGGTCAGGATAGGTCAGGTCAGGAGCAGCTTTTCACTGGCAATTTCTGCAGTTGTTCTCGACCGAACGAAAGGTGTTCTATTTGCACCGGTGAGCGATTCAAGCTCTACAAGCGACAGACGTTTACGACATGGGGAATCTACATTGACCACCCTGTTCACATTGCACGATCAAATCAACGATACAAATCCTCAATAAAGGAGGCGGATGGGGCGGGATTCGGTAGAAATCTTGGTACTCCACAAGTGCAATTCATCATACAGAATTCAGCTACATCTCTGGGTAAAAATGGCTTGCTTGGCTGGGAACCGAGATATGATCGCTGCCACGGCGACGGTTTCTGGCCCAGGATACGTCACGGGCTATTAAGAAACTTCGTGACCTATGCAGGAGATGAAAGTCATTACGAGCCGCAATTGATGCCGTATGTGGGCGCATTTGTTGGCGGCGCCGCGGTTTCGACGTGGGAGCCCGGGAAAGCTCATTCAAACATCGCCGGATACCAGGCTGCAGTCACGCAAGTCTTTGTCGGAGCGGGTGTCAACTGGATCGGCGAATTCGCTCCCGAGATAACCCGCGTTCTCGGAAGGAAGCACTAACTTGAGGTGCGATTCTTGCGTGCAGCATCGGTGACACTGATCCTCGTATTGTTCCTGTGCTTTGTTGGAACCGGTCAAAATGCAGCTCCGTCGTACACGCGCTACTCGCAGCCGAAGCTGCTGACATACCCTGAGCTCGTTATCCTCAGCGAGAAAGATACGGTCGAGCCGCCCTTGGCCGAGAAGCTCAATGCGCTTCTGACGACTCCTTTCGTCAGCAATGAAGCGTTCTATCGCGGCGCCAAGCCAATACGTCCGGATCTGAAAGACCTCGGTCCATCCTTGCGCCTTGTCGATTGGAATATCGAGAGAGGGCTAGAACTGGATAGGATCAAGCTCGCGCTTAACAGATAAACAAGAATTTCTTTCCAAAGGCAAAACTTCGGCCGTCCCACAACGACTTAGCGAGCAAATCGCTGTCCTTCAATCTGCGGATGTGATCGTGCTGAACGAAGTTGACTGGGGGATGAAGCGAACCGACTACCGAGCTGTGGTGAAGGAACTTGGCGACGCTCTCAACATGAACTGGGCCTATGGTGTTGAGTTTGTTGAAGTTGATCCCAAAGTTTTGGGACTGCAATCGTTCGCCGATATGAAGGACGAGGCCAAGCGAAAGGAACTGGAAGAATTGTTCAGCGTCGACCAGAGCCGCGTCATGGGGCTGCATGGTTCCGCCATTCTTTCGCGGTATCCGATTCGCGAAGCTAAGCTCGTGCCCTTCAAGTATCAAGCCTATGACTGGTACAGCGGCGAAAAGGGCTACGGAACCACCGAGTCCGCGAAGCGAAAGGGGGCAAGCGTGGCTTTGGGAGAAGAGATACTGCGCGAAGTGCGGCGCGGGGGGCGAACGAACTTGATCGCAACTCTTGACGTTCCTGATCTTCCCCAGCGCCAGGTCACAGTCGTGGCGACCCATATGGAGAACCGTTGCCCCCCAAAAGGTAGGCTCATACAGGCCCAAGAACTCCTTGAAATGGTCCGCCCAATTCATAATCCTGTAGTCATTGCCGGGGACATGAACACGACCGGACTGGACGCTTCCGTTAGCAGCGTGAAATCCATCGCCCAGAAGAAAGCGACCGATCCTTCGTATTGGACTGTTAAAGGGATTAAGTATGCGAGCGGGGTTGGCATCGGCTTCGATGTCGTCAACATTGCCTTCAAACAAACCAAGTTCCAAGCCGATCCCACTGCTTCCGGAGTGCCATTGCTGGCCGCAAATCCTGAGCGTAATTTATTCACGTACTTCGATAGGTTTCGTTTCGAGGACGGAACGCGGCTGGATTTTCGCGGGCTTGCTCAGTTTACGGTGAATAACCGCGCTGGAACTCTGGCCGATTCAAATCAGCGTGGCGCGAAAGGCTTCGTGACAACCTATGCTTTGCCTAGAACGCTGGGAGCCAAGGGCAAGTTCAAGTTGGATTGGATTTTTGTGAAAGCGTATTTGAAAGATGACACGAGCGTACCCGATTCCTTCTTGTTCGCGCCCCACTTTGCCTGGACGATGAACGAAGTCAATCAAGCTTTGGCCGAGCCCCTATCAGATCACGCTCCCATCAGCGTCGATCTTCCGCTGATGACGCCGAAGTCAAATCAACCTTGAACCTTTGCTTCGGCCTGAACGCTACTTCACAGAGTAATTCCGCGCATCCATGCAGGCTATGAATGCTCTCTGAAATGTATCGACGCCTGCCTGATGTGCACGCAGCAATTCCTCTTCCGCTTTCTTTTGCTCCGCCGCCGCCTGTGCGGCTGCTTGCTGCTTGGACTGAGCATTGGCAGACCGCTGTGCCATGCCGCCTCGCATAGTTCCGGCGACCGCTCCGGCACCCGCGCCAGCACCTGCATTGCCTGCGATGGCCCCAATCGCGGCCCCCCCAGCTGCTCCTCCTGCGGCCCCCCGAACGGCCGTACCTTTTTGTTGAGGAGCATTCGCGGCAGCCTGCTGCTGGGCGGCTTTCTTTTCGTCCTCAGTCAATGTGGCTGGAGGCTGAGCCTGCGCGTCAACCCCGGTTCGCTGTTTGGCAGCACCGTAGCAATCAGCCTCATCCTTCAGTTGCTGATCTCCGGTCTGGTTATTCTTTGGAAAAGCGAACAGTCCTATGCTCTGCGCGGGCGACCAGGCCGTTGCAGAAGTCTGGGTTGTCGCCGCGCCAGCCGGCGCCTGCTGGGCTACGATGGTGCATCCAAAACAAAGGCCGAATGCGATCATTGCCATCCCTCTACTCATCCTTTGCATGTCAACCCTCCTTGAACAAAGTCTTTGACTTCTAGAACGCCGCGAGACGTGCGATCAGCCAAAACGAAGCACAACTACCGATAGCGTAGGGTGCGATGCGCCAGGACCAGTGGGCAACCGAGACATCCAGCGTTTGAGCGCCGCCATGATACAGCGCCGATCCCACAAAGGAAAAGTGGCCAACCTCGACCCCTGCGCTGAAGAAGCCAAGAGCGAGCGGGATATGAGCAGCTGGCAGACCTGCGGCACTGAGCCACCCGGCAAATCCAAGGCCGTGCAAGCAGACCGAAAGAGAAGGCTACGAGCCATGGCTTGCGCTGCGCCAGTCCAGATGGATTTGAGTCCTTTCGGAGCACTTCATAGGCGACAAACAAAATGCTGAGCGCGATGACCGCTTCGACCGGAGCGGGAGGCACATGAACAAATCCAAGGTCGCGAGCGTCAGTGTAACTGTGTGCGAAAGTGTGAATGCACTAACGGTTCAAGCAGCCGCCGCGTTCCGCTCACCAACAAGCAGAAGCCCTGAAACAAACAGCAGATGGTCGATGCCCGTGAGGATATGCTCAATGCCAAGCACGAGATAAGTTCGGGCAACTTCGAAACGGCGTGGCGTGGCTTCCACCACAAAAGAAGGCGAGGAGGGCATAACGCGGGTCACCTGGAAGAGCCATCGAGCCGCTCGACGCGAACGAGAACGTCGGTGATCGTGCCCTGCAAGCCGACGAATTCGATGCGTTTTCCCGCGAGCCCGCCGGGCCCGGCGTCGATCCACCGGCGTTCCACGAGGGAGTCGGTCAACTCTTCAACGATTGGTTCTTTGACGTTCGCACATCATCGGGAAACTTGAGAACAACCGGCAGCCGCATACCTGACAGCATAGGCGTGCGCCACAGAATATTGAAACGGCCCGGCGCGGTTTCTTTGAGTTCGAGATAAGCTGGACGAACTTCGTGTGCCCATGCGGCAGAAACAGGCAGCAGCGCCACGAGCGCCAAGCCGGCAAGGAGGTAACGAAAGTGTTTCTTCACGGGCTCATTGCGGCCCTTCACTAGAAGGGTGGAAACTTCTCGCTTAGGCAGCAATGGAACGGTTGCGGTAGCTGTTTGCTCCTTGGATGCAGCAGGCAAGAACACCGTGTACTTCGCGCGCATGGCTTCATATGCCTTGTGCCATGCCTGCTCGCGCTGTTCGCTCAGCCACGCTGCCTTGACGTCAGGTTCTACTTCTTCGAAGGCGGGGATGCGACCGGAGGTGAATGAGTCTACGAAGACCAGGTGCCATCCATAGCCGGACTCGACTGGCCCTTGCCACGAACCGGGTTTGAGCTTAAAGATCGCGTCTGCAAACTTTGGTCCAAACTCTTTGGCTAGCTGCTCGGGTGAGCGATCCCCGTAGTAATCCTGGAACATGAAGCGATCCGCGAGCGCAGCCGCAGCCTTCGAGTCTTCGTGCCGGCCGCGAGCTCTCCAGCACTTCGTGCGTCATCGTGAGCCCGTCGTCCCCGCTGATCGGGTGAAAAGTAGAGATGACGGAAGGTAATCCGGCCGGGCAAGCCGAATTTGTTTCCGTTCTTCTCGAACCAGGCTTTGAGTTCCGCAGTCGTGGGTTCATGAGCGTTGGCTACATCCTCAGTAAGAATAGCATCTTCTGCGCCATGCGGCGCTTGACGATGTCGTCGTCCTTATCGAGCCCAGCGGCAAGCGCCTCGCGATAAAGTACTTCTTCGCGAACCCGATTCTCCACGAGAGCCGACAACTCCTCGGGGGTGGGTTGGCGCTCCCATTGAGCGGCGAAACCCATCTGGAGTTGCCGCACA
>CAWEAE010000007.1:0-99469 GCA_963807055.1 Terriglobia bacterium
CCCGGACTCAAAATAAACCCTGCAAAAAAGGGAGCAACATGTGGCACATTACCTGCGTACAGGAACTCTGGGACAGGGAAGGCATTCCCTAAGGTCACCACAGGGACTGTCTCCCCGATTTAGCGAGTCTAGGGACGTCAAGGGGAACCGATGCGGAAACTGGCCGCCGTACTGTTGTTAGCTGTCGCAGCTCAGTGTCAGACCACAAGGGCTCAACAGGTTGCACCGGCTTCGACGGTAGCAACCCAGGTTACAACATTGTCGTCTGAGGCGGCCTTTAGCAGCAGCAAGGCCCTAAATACTGCTCTGGTGGCCCAGTTGGCCGATCCGTTGTCGGCCGGTCCAATCTCGCAGGCGGTGGGCGGCACAGTTACGGCGGGCGGGCGACCAATCATCAAGACGGCGGTGATTAAGCCGATGAAGGTCAGCACCGTCAACGAAGATCACGCACGTAACTCGCGGATTTGGTATTCCCTGGTCGTTTTCGACCATGCGGCGGCAGGATTTGACGCCTATTCCACCCGGCAGGCAATCGGCCATGGCGCCGTGGAATTGAATCCGTTCCTGAAGCCGTTTGCAGACTCTGCTGCTATCTACCCTGCTTTGCAGGTTTGGCCCACGGCAATGGACTTCGTCGGTGGCAAGATGATGCACAGCCAGAATCGCCTTATGCGCAAGGTGTGGTGGGTGCCGCAAGTCGCCTCGACGGCTGCTTTTGTGTCCTTCGGATTTCATAATCTCGGAGTTCACGCACAGTAGTTCGCCCTCATTCGGAGCGTGTTTTCCGTAGCTGATTCCTCCCCTGGTCTGTTACCTCATATTTACTCGGGCACGTATTAACGTCCGATACAATACCGGTATTCGCTAACGCCGTTCTAAGACGAACGATTGCCCCGAGGAAAGTGAAATCGATTTGCGTTGTTTACTGATTGGTAATAGGGGACAGGTTGGATGGGAACTGCAACGGACGCTTTCCACGATAGGGGAAGTGGTTGCCGTTGATCGGCCTGAAATTGAATTGTCTTCAGCGGATTCGATACGCGACACGATACGTGATCACGCGCCACAAGTAATCGTGAACGCGGCCGCCTATACCGCCGTTGATCAGGCAGAGGACGAGCCGGAACTGGCGATGCAGATCAATGCAACCGCACCCGGAATAATGGCAGAGGAAGCCAAACGCATGGGGGCGCTTTTTGTCAGTTACTCGACTGACTACGTCTTCGACGGAACGAAGCCCAGCGCGTACACGGAAGACGATCAACCCAATCCGTTATCGGTCTACGGACGAACGAAGTTGGCTGGTGACAACGCGACGCGCGACGCAGGTGGCGCGTATCTGATTTTCCGCACCTCCTGGGTTTACGGAGCCCGTGGCAAGAATTTTCTGCTTACGATGATGAAGCTGGTTATCGAGCGTGAGGAACTCAAGGTTGTGGATGATCAAATCGGAGCGCCAACCTGGAGCCGTTCGCTTGCGGAGGCCGCCGCCCAAGCCATTGCCCAGCGTGTTCGACCCGCTCGCAAGGGAACCACCTCAACTGCTGAGCTGTTTGCTGACGTGAGCGGAACCTACAATATGACTTCGGCAGGAAAGATATCCTGGTGCGGATTCACGAAAGCAATTATCGAACAGTTGCGAACTTCTGGTGAGTATTCTCTTGCGAGAGTGCTGCCAATTACATCGGAGGAATATCCCGTTCGCGCCAAGCGCCCCAGGAATTCGATTCTGGATAACTCAAAACTCCAGCGCACCTTCGGACTGCAGTTGCCCGGGTGGGATGCGGCACTCGAGCTTGTTTTGGATGAGCTTCAATCGATCCCACCGCACCGTGAAGTTCCTGTGGCCCTATTGAGAGGAAAGGATTGATGCGAGTCTTTCATATCGTCGGAGCACGACCGAATTTCATGAAGCTGGCCCCAGTTCATCGGGCATTAAAGCAGGTTCCGGGGATCGAGCAGATGGTTGTGCATACCGGCCAGCATTATGACTTCAATATGTCCGACGTGTTCTTCCAGGAGTTGGGCATCGGTGCTCCCGAAATTAATCTCGGCGTCGGATCCGGAAGTCATGCGCAGCAAACAGCAGAAATAATGGCACGGTTTGAACCGGTATTGCTTGAACACAAACCGGACCTAGTCATGGTCTACGGAGATGTGAATTCGACGGTTGCTGCTGCACTGGTCTGTTCTAAACTCCAGGTGCGCGTCGCACACGTGGAGGCGGGACTTCGGTCATTCGACCGTGCAATGCCGGAAGAGATTAATCGTCTCATTACGGATCAGCTGGCAGACATCCTGTTTACTCCATCCGCCGATGGAAACGAGAATCTGGAACGAGAGGGCATTCCAGCGGAACGCGTACACCTTGTCGGAAATGTCATGATCGACACAGTGTTGCAAATGCTGCCGAGTTCCGAAAAGCACGTTCCGCCAGGTTTGCCAGCTAAGTTCGCGCTCGTGACGATGCACCGGCCGTCCAATGTGGACGACCCAGAGTGGCTTTCTTGCCTGGTGAAGACGCTCACCGAGTTAAGCTCGGAGATAGATATTCTGTTCCCAGTTCACCCGCGCACTCGTGAGCGCATTCATCAATTAGGTCTCAACGGAGCCGGCAAAATCAGGTGGATGGATCCCGCCTCCTACTTGGCATTCTTAGCCTTGCAGAAGAATGCGACGTTGGTCATCACGGATTCGGGTGGTATCCAGGAGGAGACCACATTCCTGGGCGTTCCATGTCTCACCATGCGCGAGAATACCGAAAGACCGGTTACGGTCACCGTTGGGACAAATCGACTGGTCGGCCGCGACTTCGTGAGATTGAAGACTGAGTTTCGGAAAATCCTCTGTGGAGACTCAAAAAAAGGCGACCGGCCACCACTTTGGGATGGAAAAGCGTCCGACCGGATCGCACAAGTTTTGGCATCGACGATGTGAAGTTTGAAACTGCTGCAAACGTATGAATTAAGTAACTTTAGTGTCTGTGGCACCAACAGTTCGCATGCTAGAATCGCGAGTAAAAGTGCCCCAGACCCGAAAATTCAAGCGGGGAAAAATAATGTCAATAGCTGCTAAGTCTGTACCTTCCGTTACTGCAGAGAAGTTTAAGGAAAAGATTGCCGCCAAGACCGCGAAGGTTGGAATTCTGGGTCTAGGATACGTCGGTCTGCCTCTTGCCCTCTTGTTCAGCGAAGAGCGGTTTCCGGTTACCGGTTTTGACGTGGATGCACGTAAAGTCGACACTCTCGCCAAAGGCGGTTCTTACATCGTTCGCATTGAGCCTTCCGAAATCAAGTCGGCGAAGGCTAACGGGTTTTCGGCAACTACAGACTTTTCGCACATATCGGATATGGACGCCATCATCATCTGCGTCCCAACTCCGCTGGACGAGTTTCGCCAGCCCGATATGAGTTATATCGTGTTGACCGCCGAATCGATTGCGCCGCATCTGCGCCCCGGCCAACTCGTCATTCTCGAAAGCACCACGTATCCCGGGACTACGGAAGAAGTGCTCGTGCCGATTCTCGAGAAGAACAAGCTGGGATTGAAGGCTGCTCGCGAGGGATCGAGTGGCAATGACGAGGTCTTCTATGTTGCGTTTTCTCCTGAGCGAGAAGATCCAGGTAACAGCTTTCCGCGAAATGAGATTCCCAAGGTAGTGGGAGGATTGGAAACCACGGCCGGTGATCTTGCCTCAGCAGTCTATGGATCAATCTTCAAGCGCACGGTTCGCGTCTCCACGCCTGCTGCAGCGGAGATGACAAAGCTGCTCGAGAACATCTACCGATGCGTCAATATAGCGCTGGTAAACGAACTCAAGCTCTTGTCGCTGCGAATGGGAATCGACATCTGGGAAGTAATCGAAGCCGCGAAGACGAAGCCGTTCGGATTTCAGGCTTTCTATCCTGGCCCAGGTCTCGGCGGCCACTGCATCCCGGTCGATCCTTACTATCTCTCATGGAAAGCGAAGGAATTCGATTTCCAGACGCGCTTCATCGAACTTGCGGGAGATGTGAACAGCGCGATGCCATACCATGTCGTTTCCAGTGTGGCTGCCGCTCTCAACAAATACAGAAAATCACTGAACGGGTCGAAAGTTCTGGTCCTTGGCGTGGCATACAAGAAGGACATCGACGATCTTCGCGAATCGCCCTCGCTTACAGTAATCGAATTGCTGCAGAAGGAAGGCGCGGAAGTCAGCTATAACGATCCGTACTTCGCGTTTGTTGGCAAGGGCCGCAAATACGATCTGCAGATGAAGAACACTCCGCTCGAGAACCTCGGGCAGTATGACTGTGTTCTCATCGTTACCGACCACTCGGACTACGACTTCAAAAAGATCGTGTCCGAATCGAAATTAGTGGTAGATACGCGCAACGCTACCAAGGGCATTCAGTCTGACAATCTGGTCCACTGCTAAAAGAGGAATATGGCTCTCTATCTGATTACAGGGGTGGCTGGATTCATCGGCTCCAACATCGCGCGTGAACTGATTCGCCGCGGCGAACAGGTGCGCGGAATTGACAATTTCAGTACCGGCAAGCGCCAGAATCTCGACGATCTTTCTTCGATCGAGTTCCGTGAAGCCGATATCGTGGACCTCGCATCGATTCGCGACGCATGCGAGGGCGTCGACTATGTGATTCATCAGGCGGCGATTCCGTCCGTCCCTCGATCAGTGCAGGATCCAATCACCTCGAATGTGGCCAACGTCGATGGCACTTTGAATGTACTGGTTGCCGCCCGTGACGCGAAAGTGAAGCGCGTGGTCTACGCTTCCTCTTCCTCGTTATATGGCGACGTTCCAACCTTGCCTAAAAGGGAAGATATGGCTCCCAGTCCCATATCGCCCTATGCGGTATCCAAGTTGACCGGCGAGTACTACATGCGCTCTTTTTATCGCGTCTACGGCTTGGAGACCGTCTCGCTTCGCTACTTCAACGTCTTCGGTCCCCATCAGGATCCAACCTCGATGTACTCAGGGGTCCTGGCCGTCTTCATCAGCCGTATGCTTAAGGGCGAGCCGGTCACAATTCACGGCGACGGCGAACAGAGCCGCGACTTCACTTACATCGATAACGTGGTCTCTGCCAATCTGCTTTCCTGTCACGCTCCGGCCGCCGAGGCCGCTGGCAGATATTTGAATGTCGCGACCAATCATCGGATCACGCTGAATCAGACCTTCGAAACTTTGAAGGAGCTCACCGGCTATAGCGGAAATCCTAAATATGGTCCTGATCGGTCTGGCGACGTAAAACATTCTCTGGCAGATATCTCTCTTGCTGCGAAGCACTTAGGCTACAAACCTCTCGTGAACTTCGAAGAGGGCCTGAAGCGGACCGTGCATTGGTATCGAACCAGCCAGGTGGCAACGGCTTCGGTAGGCTAGGCAGAAGATCGCTTCACTTTTGCTCCAAGAAGTAAGCATTGTGACCACCATCACACACCACGGTGATAGTATCTACTGTCTTGCGCCCACTTCCTCCGCCACTCTAGTCTCGCGTTTATAATTTCTGGTGCTCCTGCCAAGGTGAGGACAGACGCCTGGTAGGCCAATTATGCCCTTACTTTGGCTCCGGATCTCGGTACTCTTCTATGCGGTCGGACTGCTCTATGCATTAGCAGCCGTTAGCCGCCCATGTAACTGGCTTACGAAGTACGTCGTTCGAATACTCTCCTACGGAATGCTGCTTCATTTTGTCTCTCTGGCGGAGACTGCCGTAGCCACCGGCCATTTTTCCCTCACGATGATGTCCATTCATGAGTCGGAATCATTCCTTGCCTTCATGATTCTCGCGTTCTTCATGATCGTGTACATCAGGTATAGGACCACTTCGCCAGGCATTTTCGTTTTTCCCCTCGTGTTTCTCCTGACCTTCGCTTCAGCGCTGGCGCAGCAACCGCTCGTTTTCACTTCAGGCCTCATGCGCAGCGGCTGGATCGGCGTCCACGTAGCGTTGATCTTCACGGGCTACGCCGCTCTGCTTCTGAGCTTTGCGGCGAGCATGCTGTACATCGTTCAGGAGAGGAGCCTGAAGTCGAAACAACTTACCAGCGGCGTTCTGGCACGCTTGCCTGCGCTGCAGGTGATCGATGACATCGGCTACAAATCCCTGCTGCTGGGGTTTCCCTTCATGACCTTGGGCCTGATCGCCGGATCTGTTGTCGCACAGGCGAATTTCGGACCGACATATTTCCGCGATCCGAAGGTGGTTCTCTCGCTGTTGATGTGGGCCGTTTACATGATTCTGTTGTATACGCGCTGGAGTTCCGGTTGGCGCGGTCGCCGTGCCGCCTATCTGTCCACGTTCGCGTTCCTCATCGCAGTTGGGGCGTGGGCCGCCAATTATTTCAGCGCGATGCATAGGTTTGTGACGCAATGAACCTGCAACTGATCGGAGTAAATCATCGCAGCGCTCCCGTAGAAGTACGGGAACGCTTTGCTATCTCCGAAAAGAAGTTGCCGGAAGCGTTGCAATCGTTGGTGCAGTACCCGGGAGTAGAGGAAGGGCTCATCATCTCTACCTGCAACCGCGTCGAGGTCCTCGCGGGATTGAAGAATGGTACTGCGGATCTGCGTGGTTTTCTAAGAGACTACTTCCATCTCGATCCCTCCGAATTCGACCAGCATCTTTACGAGTTCCGCGAGCACGAAGCCGTTCAACATCTTTTCCGCGTCGCCTGCAGCCTGGACTCTATGGTCGTTGGCGAGCCCCAGATACTCGGCCAACTGAAAGAGGCGTACGCGGTCGCCCGGGCCGTGGGAGCAGTTCAGTCGAACCTCGATGCGCTTCTTACCCGCTCCTTTGCGATCGCAAAGCGAATCCGCACTGAAACCGCGATTGCCAGTTCTGCCGTATCCGTCGCCTCTGTCGCTGTCGAGTTGGCGAAGAAAATCTTCGGCGACTTAAAAGGCAAAAACGTTTATCTAGTCGGTGCAGGGAAGATGAGCGAGTTAGCGGCTCGTCACCTGCTCGCGAACGGAGCTGGGTCGATATTTGTCGCCAATCGCACCTACGACCGAGCGCTGTCTCTGGCTTCGAAGTTCAGCGGCCGCGCTCTTCGTTTCGAAGAGCTTTACGAAACGGCAGATCAGGCCGACATAATCATTAGTTCCACCGGCGCACCTGTCGCGATCTTCCGCAAAGAGCATGGCGAGCGCTTTATGGCACGCCGTCGTAACCGCCCGATGTTCTTCATCGATATCGCCGTACCGCGCGACGTAGATCCCGCCATGAACGACGTTGACGGCGTCTTCGTGTACGACATCGACGATCTCCAGCAGGTTGTCGCCTCGCATCTTTCCGATCGCAAGAAGGAAGCTTCCAAGGCCGAGGAGATCGTCAAGGTTGAAGTCGAGCGCTTCGCCCAGCGGATGCAGACGCTCGATGTTGTGCCTACCATCTTGTCTTTGCAGGAATATCTGGAGGACATCCGCCAGGCCGAAATCGACCGCTATCGCAGCCGCCTTGGTCAGATTTCGTCCGAGCAAGAAGCCGCCATTGACGCTATGACGCACGCGATGATCAACAAGATCATGCATACCCCGATCGTTGCCTTGAAGACCGCTGCCAAGGATCCAGAGTCAACGACTGTCATCGACGTGATCCGAAAGCTCTTTAACCTTCAGGAAAAAGCCAAAGGCAAATCTGCGAGCGAGGGAGGCGAGAACTGATGGCTCGTCTCCGTATCGGCTCTCGCGGCTCGCAATTGGCACTCTGGCAAGCCAATCACATTTCGAAGCTCCTTCGCGATCAAGGTCATGTAGTCGAACTTGAGATCATCAAGACCACTGGGGACAAGATTCTCGATGTTGCCCTCGCCAAGGTCGGAACCAAGGGCATGTTCACCAAGGAGATCGAAGAGGCACTGGTCGAGAACCGTGTCGATCTCGCCGTACACAGCTTGAAGGATTTACCCACGGAACTCGCAGTCGAATTTGAGATTGCGGCCATCACGGAGCGCCAGAATCCACGGGACGCTTTTCTCTCGCGGCATTTCGAATCCATTGCTGCTCTTCCCGAGCGTGCGCGGGTTGGCACCAGCAGTCTTCGCCGCCAGGCGCAGCTGAAAGCAATGCGTCCGGATCTACAGGTATTTCCGTTGCGCGGCAATGTAGATACTAGATTGCGAAAGTTGGAAGAAGGAGAATACGACGCAATCATCCTGGCCTCTGCCGGCCTGAATCGCCTGGGATTGACCCAACGTATCCGCGAAGTTCTCTCCGCAGATATCATGTGCCCGGCCGCAGGCCAGGGAGCGCTGGGAATCGAAATCCGCGCCGGCGATACTGAGATCCGCCAGCAATTGAACTTTCTCAATCACGCGCCCACGCGCATCTCGACCATTGCTGAACGCGCCCTACTCAACGAATTGGGCGGCGGTTGCCAAGTCCCGATTGGCGCTTTCGCCGAGATGACTGGCGGGGATATCAAACTCGTCGGCGTGGTCGCTCGCCCGGATGGTACCACCGTGATTCGCGAAACTCGCACCGGGACTGACCCGCAAAGACTCGGGCAAGAACTTGGCCAATCGCTTCTGAACAAGGGTGGCCGTGAAATCTTGAGCGAGGTCTATGGCGAGACCGCGGTCGCTCCGTCACAGCCTTGACCGCAAGTTCTTGGGTTCGAACTTCCATTAGAGATCACATCGCGACCCTATGATTTACAATGTCGGGTCGCGCTAAGGAGAAGCCCTTTCAGGGCACGCATCGATTGGCTACCAGCAAGAAATCCGAGCATCTGCCGCTTGAAGGGAAGAGAATCATCGTCAGCCGGGCCAAAGACCAGGCCAGCATTCTCTCTGACGCGCTTCGGTCATTAGGCGCCAACGTTGTTGAGATTCCCTTTATCGAGATCCGTCCACCGCAATCGTTCGCTGCTCTCGATAAAGCCATGGCCGGCATTCTCAACTACGACTGGTTAATCCTGACTAGCGTCAATGGCGTCAAGATGCTGTTCGCGCGAATGGCGCAGCTCGGCAAGAGCGAGGCTGATCTGTTGCATTTGAAGTTGGCTGCGATTGGTCCAGCTACACGTAAAGCGATTGAACTACACGGGTTGCCCGTGGACGTTATGGCCGATGAATACGTGGCAGAGTCCCTGGTGAGCGCGCTCGAGAACCAGGTGACGACGGGAGAGCGCATCCTCTTGGCGCGAGCAAAAGTGGCGCGTGATGTGATTCCTGCCTCGCTGCGTGAACTCGGAGCGAAGGTCGATGTTGTCGAAGCCTACGAGACCATCCTTCCCGAATCCTCTCGAAAGCAGTTGGAACAGATCCTCTCTGAGCCGGACAAGCCTTTCGCGATCACTTTCACCAGTTCCTCTACCGCCAAAAATTTCGTAGACCTCGTCGGCCAGGAACGAGCCCATTCGAATCTGCTGGATGGCGTGAAACTCGTGTCCATCGGACCAGTGACCTCAGACACTCTTCGCGAACTCGGGCTGCGCGTGGACGCCGAAGCCAGTGAATATACGATTCCAGGCCTGCTCGAAGCGCTCGTCGAATCCACCCGCTCGTAACGCAGCGCGCTCAATCTGATCGAGAACTTCGTCTGAGACTTTCGGAAGCGTCCCAACACCTCAGAATCGCACGGGGCATCTTGACTGCTACCGCGCCAGCATATTCATCACCAACCGCCAAATCAATGATTGACCACCTCTGCGTCTTTACAGCCCAAGCGCGCTTCGACAATAGTCGCGTCGGTCCCGCGAGAGCTATAGGAGCTTCGAGGCGATCCAGACCGAGCGGAAGCCCGTACCCGAGAGCTTTTACCATGGCTTCCTTGCGGCACCAGCAAGCGAAAAAAGCGCGGCTCCGCAGACACTCAGGAAGGGACCTGAATCGGTGCCGCTCTTGATCGGAGAAGAACAACTCTGCAACAGAATCCACCGGGTACTCAGTAGACAGTTGTTCGATGTCGACTCCCACGTCGCAGTCTCTTGTGACCGCGATCAAGGCATACTCGCCGCAACGAGACAGACTGAAGCGGGTTTCCGCATATAGATCAGGGTGCAGTTCTGGTTTGCCCGTTTCCGAAATAGCGAAACACAGCTCCTTGGGATCTGCACGAAGGTACCGCGCCAGAATTGTTCTAAGCAATCCTCGAGCTACAACGAAATGCCGTCTGTCATCCGGAAATCGATACGTCTGCGATCGTGAATACTCCTCAGGAGAGAGCGCATGTCTGAAAGTGTCCAGTCGAGATGGTGCGACATCAAGCGAAGCTTTCCAGACGTGCACCTCGTTCGTTTTGAGAGCAGACGATCCTGAGGGTCGGGTCCATCTGGTTTGATTCATATCTTGCGACGGCAGCGCTCTGATCACCTCTTGGACTGTCCCGAATTGAGTGGGAGGCTGTACGGGCTCATCTGCGGCGTGGTTTGCCGAGTTGGCACAGCCCTTCCCCTGGTAGGTGCAGCCGGTGCTGTGAAACCACAGGTCTCACGCTGGCTCATCGAGTACATGATCAGTTCTACTCGATTGGAAATACCAAGCTTCTCAAAGATTCGGAATAGGTAATTCTTGACGGTATGTTCGCTCAGGCGCATCCGTAGCGCGATCTCGCGATTACTTAATCCTTCCGCGACCAACGAGACCAGCTGTTGTTGACGCTGGCTGAGCAGGTTCTCGCCCCTGGCATTGAGTAAACACGGGGAAATTGAGGCCGAAAGCGCCTCCAGCACGTAACGCATCTGGCGGCTGTTGGCCCAGACCTGTCCGGCGTACACGCTGCGAATTGCTTTGTGTAGCAGATTGATCGGATCAGTTCGAAATACAGTTCCCAGCGCTCCTGTCCTGAATGCCGCTACGATCAATTCTTTTTCGGGAGTATCCAGAACTACGATCGGACGTACTGCCGGACAACTCGCGCGCATTTCGTAAAGCACCTTGAAACCTGCCATTGAGCCATCGCAAAGGCTGGAACTAATCAGTGCGACATCTGGCTGAGATTCTCCAAGCCTGAGTAGAAATCCACGACTATCACTTTCACATGCTAAGACCTCAATCGAATTATCAAGTCTCCGAAGAGCGTCGCTGAGTAGTTGGCAGGCCAAAACACTGGACTCTGCCAAGAACACACTAATGCGTTCTGTGGACATGTGCAGCTCCCTGGCTAGCTCGTGTTAGTTGTGATTAAGATGTCTTTTCCAAGAAGATGTATCGGGGAGCAAGGGAATCCGCCCTGAGTTACTCGGCACATGCAGATCCTCTCCTAAGAAAGTTAAGCGGGAGAAAGAAATCAAAACAACAGAAGAAACGACCATTGGTCATGGGATCAGGCATATGAGTCATTTCTGTTAAACACACCGATTCACTTCACAGCGATTCCGTTGGCTCAATTCAAATTTGTCTCGTTTGGGGCCGCCGACGTTTCCCAAAAGAGGTAGCCCGCCGCTCGCGACCGCGTTCATGCGCTGAGTTGCACCTCGGATCGGCGCTCTCCTGTCCGAGGTGTTGGAGCGTGACAGCGTGGGGGGTAAGTGGCACTAACACTTCTACTCAGATTTGTTGTAGGGCAGAGCGACCTTCGGGCCGATCACAGCACTACTTCAGGAAAATAGAGACGAATTACTCTCATGACCGGCCCCTATGTTTCCTGCAGGCGCGCGGATACTTCCGCCATCTTGTCACGACAGACTGGCAACGCTTAGATTCCGCTTCGACGAAGTCGTCTAATTTCAGCCATTCCGCAAGCAAATGTCGACGTGCGTCAGGCACAGAGCTTTCGAACGCCTGGTGTTTGTGGCGGAGCTGCTGATCGAGATTGACCGCATTGCTACTCGGGAAATATGTAGTGACGGGGCGAAGCTGTATCCTGCAGCCGCGAGCCGAGTACTTTGTTAGTTCCTGTAACGTGACGCCGCTTCATAACGGTCGCCTATGATATCTGCGCCCACAGCGCGAGAGCCCGGCCTGATGTTTTTGCAATATTACGGTTTTCGCGAGCAGCCGTTCGGGTTCACGCCCAATCCTCGTTTTCTCTTCCCCAGCGAATCGTGTCGTGAAGCGCACGCTTCGTTGCTCTACGCGATCACCAATAACGTAGGCTTTTCCACTCTCATTGCCGATCCCGGAATGGGCAAGACCACGTTGCTCTTCTGCGTGTTGGAGAGGCTTCGGGATACTGCTCGAACGGCTTTCGTATTCACAACGCAGGACAGCTTTCGAGATCTCCTGCGCTATATCAATCTTGAATTTGATCTCCCCGATTGCGGAGATGACCCGGTCAGATTTCAACAACAGTTCAAAGAATTCCTTGTGACCGAAGCACGCGGGGAAAGGCCGGTGATACTGCTACTTGATGAAGCACAAAATCTGAATGACGCTTCACTCGAAGCAATTCGGCTGCTGTCAGACTTCGAAACGCCCGGCAAGAAATTGCTTCACATATTGCTCGCAGGACAGCCGCAGTTTGCAGAGAGGCTGGGACAGTCCGGTATGTCACAACTGTTTCAGCGCGTGGCGACAGTGAGCCGCCTCGCAAAGCTTACGCACGCCGAAACCACCGCTTACGTTGAGCACCATCTCCGCGCGGCGGGATATCGCGGTGACCAGTTATTTACGCCGGACGCGTTGGCGTGGATTGCCGAGAAAGCAGACGGTATTCCCCGACAGATCAACCGTCTTTGCTTCAATGGCCTTTCGATCGGTTGCGCTCTGCAAAAACAGGCTGTGGACGTCGACGTTCTGACCGAGGTAGAACGAGATCTCGACCTGAAAACGATGTCGGACAGGGGGATGCACGTTACGGCGCCGGACACGGGCGTGCCGCGCCACCCTCTTCGCCGTAGTACCGACTTCTTTCCACCTACAGCTCATCATTACCCTGTCCGGCCTTATTCGGCTGGTAAACCATCGAACGGCGGTCGCGTATTTCACCGCCAGAATCAGGATGCCCAAGCCATCGCTTGCGGTCAGGAAGGGAGCCGCGAGACTGGTGAGGCGCCAGCCCGTTCTAATCGCGCCAACCCAATCATGGCAGAGCTACCGCCGATTTCACCGCTTACACCACCAAATTTCTTTACTGAGAAGCCGTCAAAGCTAGGCTCGACGGCGCTGAAGATTACAGTTGCCGCTCTGGTCTTTATCGAAATTGCTGTCGCTATTGTGCTGGTGAAGCGCGGTGATCCAGCAACCCTACAGATTATTGACCGAGTGCGTGAGGAATTGCGCACGATCGTCACCGATAGAAGCATGTCTAGTACGAGCTATTTGCATCAGCAGGGCTAGGCCGGACAGGCGATGGGAATAAACACGCGGTTCACATCGAACCTGCGCCGTAAGCAATAGGAATCGCTGCTCAGGATGCAGTTCGAGATGATGCCAAGGCGAAGGGCACGCTTCAACATCTCCGCTCCTGTCGTATTTCGCTGGAAAGACAGGGGTGGGACTTTCGAAAAGAGCGATGGCGTGACGCGCGACATCGGAATTGGCGGAATGTTCATTGTCACGAGCGGACCAGTTCCGCCTGAGAATGCCAGCATTCGTTGTGAGGCTTCGTTACCGTCCGTGGATCCGAATCGCACCAAGTGGCGGCTTCGAGTATCCGGACGGGTTCAGCGAGCGAGCGCGCGCCCCGAAAATAATGAACGAGGATTCGCTGTCAGGACCGTGAGCTTTTTGCTTTTGCAAGATGACACTCGCGGCCTGAAAGTAACCGTAAATTAAAGATCTACGCCGTCCGTTCCTGTCAGCGATGGGTTCCACTCACTATCGACTTGAATCCCAAGAGAGCGAGCGCGAGGCACGCGCTTCGACGGTCCACATTGGAGGTGCCGTTTTGTTTCTGGTGATGTTCTTGCGTCGATCACTGTTGAGACCGCTAATCGCTGTGATTGATCGCGTTCCCTCGATGTTTTTGAGCCGGTGGATTCAGGCGGGTATCGATGCCTGCCTCGCGGCCATCGCACTATTTCTCGCCTATCAACTGCGGTTCGATGGGACGATCCCTCCGCAGGATCGGGCGACGATGTTAAGGTGGTTTCTCATCTTGCCGGTGTTGCGTCCCGTGCTCATGTGGTTGATGGGTATCTATCGAATACCGTGGCGGTATTTTGCGTTTAACGACGCTGCGCGGCTCAGTGTGGGCGCGATGCTGAGTACCGTAGTTCTTCTGATCTTCCGGTTCGCGCCGAATGAGTCACTCTGGGCAAGTCCCATAAGCGTCATTGTGATGGAGGTCGCGATCTTTCTAGTGTTCGCGATCGGTGCCCGCGCTTTGCGTCGGCTTGCCACAGAAGAGTCACCGTTCTCAACAGATAATCGTACCCGCCTGATTCTTGTCGGCAGCGACAACGCGCTCCCGGCAGCCCTACAGCAGATCTTTCGTCATCCTCATCTTGAATGTATCGGTTTAGTTGTGCCGAAATGCGCCAAACGCCTTCTCGGTATGCGAATCAATGGGTGCGCGGTTCTGGGAGACACGGCCCTGCTGAATGGATTGTTGGGGCAACTCAAAGTTGACTTGGTGATGGTCACCGACGCTTCGCTTGACTGCATTGGCGATGTCGTCGCCGTCGCCTGTCAACACCAGGTCGAAGTTCGCCTTCTTCCTTCGGCAGCTGACGTAATACATGGCAATATTCGCATCCCGGCGTCCAGCCAGCCCTCAACGCGGATGGAGCGCGTCTTGGTCCTGGGAGGTGCGGGATACGTCGGTTCTGCCCTGTTGCCTTTGCTCCTCTCTCGCGGGTACAAAGTTCGGGTGTTGGACCGTTTGCTGTTCGGAATTGAGCCGCTTGATGCGGTCTTGAAGCATCCGAATTTCGACTTGGCCGTGGGGGACGTGCGTGACATTCAATCCGTAGTCGGCGCAGTAAAGGAATGCGATGCCGTCATCGATCTGGCTGCGATCGTAGGCGACCCCGCGTGTGCCATCAACAAGCAGCTTTCGGTTGAGGTGAATCGCGCAGCGACGCGGATGCTCATCGAGATCTGCAAGGGTTACGGTGTGCGGCGCGTTGTATTCGCGTCCACCTGCAGCGTGTATGGCGCGTCCGACTACTTGGTAGACGAACTGACTCAACCCGCGCCGATTTCTATCTATGCCGAAACCAAAGTGGCTTCCGAGCAACTGCTGTTGGACGCTGCATCTTCAACCTTCGATCCAGTCATTTTGCGGCTCGGAACTCTATTTGGGCTCTCGCCGCGCCCACGGTTTGACCTGATGGTGAACCTTCTCACCGCGCGCGCGGCTCAGATCGGGAAGATCACCATCTTTAACGGTGAGCAATGGAGGCCCTTCCTCCATGTCTGCGACGCAGCACGCGCTCTGATGATGGCGCTCGAAGCAAATCCCAAAATCGTCTCGCGGGAGATATTCAACGTCGGCGACTATCGGATGAACTTCAGGCTCTCCGCAATCTCGCAGATGATCTCCAACCTGATCCCGTCCGTTGAGATTGAACATGTCGAGAATGGCGACAAGCGCAATTACCGCGCGTCATTCGACAAAATCCACAGCGAATTAGGCTTCATATGCGAAAGGACTCTGGAGTCGGGCATTCTTGAGATTTACCGGGCAATCGGCACCCATCAGATCACCGACTACACTGCCTCTAGATTCAACAACCAGGTAGTTACGAAGATATTCGCGGAAAGCGACGCCGCTGCAATCTCAAGCGTCAGCCTCTTGGCCAAACTAGCAGCCTGACGAATAGCAACGCGTCCAACCCCACATCTCTGCGCACATGTTCCTGAAACCCAAATGAGTAGGAATTTTGAACTCTTAAAAAAGGTACAAGGTTCAGACCCTCTGGACACCTTCCGGGTTGCAGGCGAAAGCTGGCCGGAGGATAACAGGCGGAGGCTGCCGTCTCGTGAACCTGGGTACCAGCCGATTCATGAACCTGAATGGCTCCGGGCCGCCGCTGTGCTGAAAAAGCATTGGCGCCCTGCAATGTTCTTTGGGTTGGGGATCCTCACTCTGGTTGCGGTGATTACCTTCCTGACGAAACCGGTATACGAACCGGTTGCACGACTTGAGGTCGATCCACCTGGAACGGAAGCGTTTTCCATGCAGGGATACAACGTCCCGGGAAACGCGACCGAGTACGTCACGACTCAGGCCAAGAATCTGCAAAGTGACGAGTTGGCTCTTGGCGTACTTCGGACGCTCCACCTTGATCGCGATCCAGACTTTGCGGGCAAGAACGCACAAACAAATCGGGACGAATCCAATGTTGAGACGGCCGGAGAGCCGCAAGTGACAGCTGCTGAGAATCAAGCGTTGAAAATACTTGCAAAACGCACCGTCGTAAATCGCGACACTGCCAGCCAGGTAATCGACGTATCTGTTGGGGCCCACGACCCTGTGCAGGCCGCCGCCATCACCAACACGTTGGTTGATCAGTTTGTGCAGCGTGAATATGAAGCGCGCCATGATGCCGTCATCCAGTCTTCGCAATGGTTACAGAAGCAACTCGACGACATTCGTGCGCGAATGAAGGATTCCAATCGTGCTTTGGCGGCGTTCCAGAAGGATAGCGGACTCGCCGTAATCGGCGATAACCAAAGCTCATATTCAGAACAGATGACTGAACTGAGCCGGCAGCTGATGCAATCTGAGGCAGATCGCATTCAGCTGCAGGCATATCTGAATCGCTTCGATGGCGATAGTTCCAGTTCTTTGCCACAGATCAGCAGCAACCCCGTGGTGCAGTCACTGACGCAGAAGTTGGCCGAAGTTCGAGCCGACATTACACAAAATCTGGCGGTCTATGGAAAGAATCATCCTGTTGTCAAAAAGCTCCAGATGGAAGCTGACGAGCTGCAAGCACAACTGGCCGCGCAGAGAGCAGCGATTCTGAAAGACCTCAGGACCAGCTATTCTGCTGCCCAAGCACGGGAAAAGCTGATGCAGTCCCAGTTGAGCGGCGCGAACAGACAGCTGACATTAATGACGCAGTACTCTGCCCTCAAGAAAGAGGCCGACGCCAATACGCAGCTTTACGACAACCTGTTTGCCAAGATAAAGGAGTCCGGCATTGCCGCAGAATCCAAGTCGAGCCCGATCCGTATCGTCGATCGGGCCCGCGTCCTCGATTCACCCACGCGGCCTCACCGGCTCACAAATCTTGCGATCGGCTTCCTTGGTGGAATCCTCGGCGGGGTCGTACTGGCCTTCCTGATCGAAGGGTTCACCACAACGCTTACCACGATAGAAGACGTGCGACGGTGCATCGGCGCCTGCCCAGTCTCTGTAATGCCAGTGATCGACGTGGACACGAATCGCTCTCCTGTCCGCCGCTTAGTTGCTCCGGGTCGCGGGGATCGCTTCTCCCAACCATTCCTGATCAACCGCCCAAATTCGCCCGAAGCTGAAGCGCTGCGGGGTCTCTACACGGCGGTGCGGTTGTCTCAGCACAATCAGACAGCCCACGTCATTCTCGTTGCCTCCCCCAATCAGGGTGAAGGAAAGACCCTCATGTCCGTGAATCTTGCTCTCGCGCTGGCGGAGCGAGGACGGACGTGCATCGTGGATGCTGACCTGCGCAAAGAAGGTGTGGCGCGCGCATTCGGAATCGTTGCGGACCGTGGTCTGACCGATGTGCTGCAGGACGAAACGCAAATCGACGAAGTGCTGATTCCGTCGGTTGGCGTCCCGAATCTCACCTTATTGCCGACGGGATCGCCGTGCGTGGATGCCGCCAAGTTCATTGCCTCGTCTGCGATGTCTCAAGTCATCCAATACTTGCGAACGCAATTCGACTTCGTATTGATTGATTCACCTCCGATTCTGCCGTTTTCTGACGGTCGTGTCCTTTCAACGATGGTGGACGGCGTGCTCCTAGTGGGCCGGTCTGGCAAAACCAAGAGCGAGGCATTGCGTCGCTCACTCGACATGTTGCGCGAAGTTCGCTCGGCGCCGGTGATCCAAGTCGTCTTGAACGCCGTGGAAGTGTCAGCCGTCGAATACCGCTCCTACTACCGATACGGCAACCAAAATAGCAAGGGATGATGCCGATCCCTACTGAGAAACCTTTCTCGCCCGCGGCTTCCGATCTCAGCTGAAGGACCATCATGCATTTGGAGCGACTCAACCTAACGATAGAGGAATGGGAGCAGCGTACGCGGGAGCTTCCCGACCGCACGGTTTTTCAAACTGCCGCATGGCTGTCTTTTCTCGTGGACACGCAACGTGGTGAACCTGTTCTTGCTGCGTTAATAGACGATCACGCCGTCGCCGGATATTTCTGCGGCATGATCGTTCGCAAATTTGGCATTCCAATGTTAGGCAGTCCAATGCCGGGCTGGACCACTGCCTATATGGGCACCAATCTCCTCAACGGAATTCCTCGTCGGCTCGCACTCCAGGCAATTACACGCTTCGCATTTCAGGAACTCGGATGTGTACATCTGGAACTGATGGATCGACGGCTCACTCCGGAAGATGCGCACGAGTTGAGTTTTCGCACCAGGCTGTTCAATGGTTTTGAAATCGACCTGACTCAGAGCGAGCCCGCCATGATCGCGAATATGGAGGGTTCTTGCCGCCGGAACATTCGGAAGGCCGTGAGGTGCGGCTTGCGAATCTGTGAGTGTAAGGACGATGCTTTCGTTGATCACTACTGTGCACAACTGCAAGACGTATTTGCAAAGGATGGTCTAGTCCCAACCTACGGTAAGAAGCGTGTTCAGGCCTTAATGCGACATCTCTTGCCTGAAGAGAAAGTGTTGCCCCTCCAGGCAATTGACCCAGATGGAAATTGCATCGCCTCAATGATCACCGTGGCGGCGAATGACACTGCCTTTCTGTGGGGCTCGACCAGTTGGCGCCGATTTCAATATTTGCGGCCTAATGAACTGTTGATGTGGTCGAGCATCCAGCGCTGGAAATCGCGCGGGATTAGGAAGTTGGATATGGGCGGAGGTGGCGAGTACAAGCGCAAATATGGCGGCCACGAGATATCGGTGCCGTGGGTGCGCGTTTCGAAATATGCCGGATTGGAGAGTCTTCGCGCGACTGCCGCTCAGGCAGTGAGGTTTCAGCAACGCTTGCGCGGTCTTTCAACGCATCAGGGAACCAACGACAGATTAGCTCCGGCGGCCTCGACCGAGCACGCCGCTTAGCCATGACCGCGGGCCGTTCAGATAAATCATGCGCATACCACGCGCTATATCACTCACGTAGGAGGAAATGAATGGAGAACTCGAGCTCCGGGGTCGCAGTGTTGGGTTCAGGGTATTGGGGACGAAACCTGGTGCGTACCTTTAATCAACTGGGTGCGCTCCGTTGGGTGTGCGATACGCGAGAAGAGGCGTTAGCGGAAGCGCATCAGAAGTTCAATGTCAGGACCAGCCGTGACCTGACTACAGTGCTCACTGACCCCGAAGTAAAGGGCGTGGCTATCGCAGCGCCGGCAGCTCAACACTTCGATCTAGCCAGAAAATGTCTAGTCGCGGGCAAAGATGTCTACGTCGAAAAGCCCCTGGCACTCCACGCTGACGAAGGCGAGCAATTGGCCGACTTGGCGCGCGAGCAAGAGCGGATCCTCATGGTCGGACACATCCTGGAATATCACCCAGCTATTCTGGCGCTGAAACAAATGATCCGGGACGGAGTATTGGGCAACATTCACTACATTTACTCATCGCGGCTGAATCTAGGAAAACTGCGCACGGAAGAAAACATCCTATGGAGCTTTGCTCCGCATGATATCTCCGCCATCCTATTCCTGCTCGGGGAAGAACCCACTCGACTCTCCACGCACGGCGGCAGTTATCTCCGTCAGAATTTCGACACCACCCTTACCACCTGCGAGTTTCCCAGTGGAGTGCAGGCCCACATCTTCGTTAGCTGGCTGCACCCATTCAAGGAGCAGAAACTGACAATCGTGGGCGGCCGCAAGATGGCCGTTTTTGACGACGTCGAGCGCGAGCGCAAGCTGGTGTTGTACCCCCACAGCATCAATTGGGTGGACCGCGTCCCCGTCGCCGAAAAGCACGACGGCGAAGTGGTCGCGCTACCTGGCGACGAGCCCCTTCGACTGGAATGCGAGCATTTCCTCGAGTGCCTCCGAACTCGCAAGTCCCCGCGGACCGATGGAAGAACTGCGGTACGAGTATTGAGGGTTCTCGAGAGTTGCGAGCGATCGTTGAAAGCCAACGGACAGCCGGTAGAAGTTGGAGCGTCCCGGCCAAAGTATTTCGCACATCCGATGGCTGTAATCGACGAAGACGTGAAAATCGGCGACGAGACAAAGATCTGGCATTTCTCGCATGTAATGTCGGGCTCGCAATTGGGCTCCCGTTGCAACCTCGGGCAGAACGTTGTCATCAGCCCGGGCGTGGTAATCGGTAACCGCGTGAAGATCCAGAACAACGTCTCCGTCTATACGGGAGTCGAATTGGAAGACGACGTGTTTTGCGGTCCTTCGATGGTTTTCACTAACGTGATCAATCCACGTAGCCACATCACCCGCAAGCACGAGTACCGTCGCACAGTGGTGAAGCAAGGAGCATCGCTCGGAGCAAACTCAACCGTGGTGTGCGGAGTGACCATCGGCAGGTACGCTTTCATCGGCGCCGGCGCGGTTGTAACCAAGAATGTGCCTGACTACGCGCTTGTGCTGGGTGTGCCCGCCGAGCGAGTTGGATGGATGTGCTATTGCGGGACCCGTCTTTCAGCGGCCAGCGCAATCGCGACTTGCAGCGAGTGCGGTCGCCGCTACCGCATTGACGGCGAACACTGCAGCGAGATCAGCCTCGTCGTGCTTCCTCCAGATCTAACCGCTGGCGTCGAGATTGCCGCATAACATTTTCGGAGCACTTTGTGGGCGACGACAACTTCATTCCGTTCCACCGACCCTCTATCGGGAAAGAGGAGTTGGACGCAATTCAGCAGGTGCTTGCTTCCCGTTGGCTGACCACCGGTCCTGCAGTTCAACGATTTGAGCGTGAGTTTGCGAAGTATATCGGTTGCAAGCACGCTCTGGCGGTCAATTCCGCGACCGCCGCCCTGCACTTGGCGCTGGATGCGATCGGGCTGCACCCCGGCGACGAGGTGCTGGTTCCGACCTATACGTTCACCTCGACAGCCGAAGTGGTCACCTATTCCGGAGCCCGTCCGGTACTGTGTGACAGCGTCCCTGGCGCGTTCAATATCGATCCTGCGGATGCTGAAAAGCGCATAACGCAAAAGACTCGGGCCGTTATTCCGGTGCATATCGCAGGCGAACCGTGCGATCTCGACGCCATTCACCGAATCGCGGAGCAGCATAACCTACACGTGATCGAGGACGCGGCCCACGCGCTCCCAGCATCGTTTCATGGAAAGCGGATAGGTACCACGTCCGAGCTGACGGCGTTTAGCTTTTACGCAACCAAGACGATCACAACCGGAGAAGGAGGAATGCTAACCACGGACAACGATGACTTCGCACAGCGGGTCACGAGAATGCGTTTGCATGGAATCAGCGGGGACGCATGGAAGCGGTACTCGAAAGAAGGATCCTGGTCTTACGAAATTCTGGACGCGGGGTACAAGGCAAATCTATGTGATTTGCTGGCCGCGCTGGGTTCTGCCCAGCTGGCTAAGTGCGACGACTTCGCACGGCGGCGCCGTGCAATCGCCGAAATCTACCGATCGTCATTTGCCGGTCTCGAAGAGCTCGAGAATCCTTCCGCAGCGCCCAACGCTGTCGAGCACGCGTGGCACCTTTTCATCTTGAGGATTCGTCCGGACTCGCTGACCCTCAACCGCAACCAATTTGTAGACGAGCTAAAGAGACGTGGAATTGGCAGCAGTGTACACTTCATCCCACTGCATCTCCACCCGTTTTACCGATCTGCATACGGATACAAACCAGGAGACTTTCCGAATGCGGAAGAGGCATATTCGCGCTGCCTATCATTGCCTATTTTCCCGGATATGTCTTCGGGTGAAATCGATCGTGTGGTCCGTAGCGTATCCGAAATTGTGCATCGCGCTCGAATCCCATTGTCAGCTGCAGCATGAGTGAATCCCAGGCCATACCGTTTCTAACGCCACGCCCGTATGACTCCAGTGAGCAGATCACTTGCTGGTGCCACTCTGCAGGTAAGCGAACATTCGATGTGTGCTGCAGTCTGATTGTTCTCGCCGCTACATTGCCCTTGTTCGTATTGATAGCAGCGCTCATCAAGCTGACCTCCGACGGTCCCACGTTCTTCCGTCAGAATCGACTTGGAAAAGGCAGCAGGGAATTCGTACTTCTTAAGTTTCGGACCATGACTTACAGCAGATGTCAGCGTGGGCCCGGGCTCACACGTGCCGGAGATGTGCGAGTAACTCGACTGGGCCGCTCGTTGCGGAAATGGAAGATCGACGAGTTGCCACAGCTCATCAATGTTCTCCGCGGTGACATGAGCCTCGTGGGACCGCGACCAGACCTGACAGAATTCTGGGATGACTTGCAGCCCACGGGTCGGCGTGTACTTTCACTCTTGCCGGGAATCACCGGATGGGCAACATTGCATTTTCGCAATGAAGAGAAACTGCTGGCCGAAATTCCGGAGCAACAGGTGCGGCAGTACTACCTGAATGAAATCCTGCCGCGCAAGGTCGATCTCGATCTCGACTACGCGGCCAAGGCCACGTTCGCAAAAGACATCTTCATCCTCTTGCAAACCGGTATCGCGATCTTCAAATAAGCGGACACCTTGCTGACATGCACAATTTTCCAGACGGAAAACGATTCGCGTTTACTGTTTTCGATGATACCGATAACAGTACCGTTCAGAATGTCGGAGCAGTCTATCAATTACTCGATGAACTCGGTATGCGTACTACGAAATCAGTGTGGACATTACCGAATGTGGCGGGCGCGAAGTATGGCGGTTCCAATCTGCACGACCGTGATTACCTGGAGTGGGTTCTAGGTTTGCAAAGCAAGGGTTTCGAAATCGCGCTGCATAATGTACGCAACTCGGATTCGCCTCGCGACGTTGTGGAGCGCGGATTTGCTGAATTCGAAAAGCGTATTGGCACGCAGCCACGCATCCACGTAAATCACTCAAGCAACCGGGAAAACATCTATTGGGGAGATGCGCGACTCAACTCCACTGGCGTGCGCCTTTGTTATAACCTCGGCACCCGCTTTCGTCGAGCCGGTCAGTTTCTCGGTCATGTACAGCACTCTGAATTCTTCTGGGGTGACATCTGCCAGGAAAAAATCGAATACGTCCGCAACTTCGTATTCGACGAAGTGAACCTTGATCAGGTGAGCCCCCTGATGCCTTACTATGATCCCGGGCGTCCGTTCGTGAAGCTGTGGTTCAGCAGTTGTGAGGGCGCGCGAGTCGAGACGTTCTGTGAGACGCTCCGCGAGAGTAATCAGGATAAGCTGGAAGGTGAAGGCGGTGTCTGCATTATGTACACGCACTTCGCCGAAGGCTTCTGCAATGGCGCACTCCATCCACGCTTCGAGGAATTGATGCGAAGGCTCGCAAAGAAGAACGGATGGTTCGTCCCGGTTTCAACCCTGCTTGATTTCCTTCGCGCCGAGACTTCGGATCGAACCATAAGCAGAGAAGCATTGGCAGACCTGGAGCGGCGCTGGTTCTTCCAAAAAGCTCACTTGGGGACACGTCATTGACAGTAGCCGCGCAGCAACAGAAGGAAGCGAACCGCTTCGCAGGTCGTGGCAGTGTTCGGCAGGACGGAGCGGCTATCCCTAAGCGACCCATCAAGGTTGTTCAACTGACCTCCATTCACGGTCCGCTCGATGCCCGCATTTTTCATAAGCACAGCAAAGCGCTCGCTCATGCTGGATACGAAGTCGTCATCGTTGCGCCGAAGCTAAGTCTGGCTCGAGAGTCGGACGAACCTCGATCTGGCGTCGCCATCAAAACCGTTCCTCGTGCAACAAGCCGTCTTCAGCGGCTCAGAAAGACAATTTGGGATGTGTATCGACTGGCCTTAGCGGAAAATGCCGACATCTATCATTTCCATGACCCAGAGCTGATACCCATGGGTCTCCTACTCAAGCTGCGTGGAAAGCGAGTGATCTATGACGTGCATGAAAATCTTCCGCTGCAGGTCTTAACCAAACCGTGGATCTCTCCTGTCTATCGGCGCGCGATCGGTGCCTCTGCCGGGAAGGTCGAGCGAATCGGAGCGAGTTGTTTTGACGGAATTGTCGCAGCGACTCAGGAGATAGCGGACAGATTCCCCGCCAACAAGACCATAACCGTCCAGAATTTTCCTGACTTTGTACTCAGAGAGCGAGTACCGTACCAACGTCGTGAGCCGATTGTCGTATATATCGGCGCCATCAGCAGAATCCGTGGAATCGACCAGATGATCGAAGCGATCGGCAAGGTTCCCGCCGAATTGGGCGCCCGGCTTGCGATTGCAGGTCCGTTCGATTCCCTGGCCCTCGAGCGGGAGCTGCGGAACAGTTTCTTCCAGCACGTTGACGTGCTCGGTTTCCAAACGCAGATCGCAGTCACAGAGTTACTAGGAACTGCACGGATTGGCCTGGTCCTCCTGCATCCCACCCCAAGTTACTTGAATGCCCAGCCAATGAAGTTGTTCGAATACATGCGAGCCGGTATCCCAACGATCGCTTCCGATTTCCCTGCATGGCGGCAGATCGTTGAAGACACAGGCTGCGGTCTGCTCGTCAATCCTTTGGACCCACAAGGCATTGCGCACGCGATCCGCCGCCTGCTCGAAAATCCGGCTGAGGCCGAAGAGATGGGTAAACGTGGACGCGAGGCAAGCATGCGACGGTTTAACTGGGCATCTGAGAAGAACAAACTCCTGCAGCTTTACGATCGCATAGCCGCACGCTGATTCCAATTTAACCGCGGCAGCCCAAGTATCTTCGTGAGTGAATGACGAAACGCGGCACAATGTTGATCTTTTCCGCGGTTGGCGCCTGCGTTGCGGCCGTTTTGTTAGCAGCTTTGAAACTTGGCATCGATCCTGCGTGGTCACTGGTCGTGGCAGCGCTGCTACCGATTTCGGTGGTGCTCATCCGGAAGTATCCCGCGCTGCTGATCGCCGCCATGCTTTTCGTGGGCAACTACAAGACCCACGCAGCGGTCGGCATCAGCCTCACTGATCCCACCCTCATAATCGTAGGATTGCTCGCGGCTACCACTGCATGGGAACTGCTCCTGATCGTTGGTGGCGTCGGCGAGAAGACGCTTGGCGAGCTTTTTCGCGGCCAGAAATGGAGTGTGATCGCTTTTCTTTTACTCCAGTTCACGTTGACGGTGAGCTACCTTTATACGTCCTCTCCACTAGCCGCGACGGAAAAGCTCGAACACATCATCGTCTTCAACACTCTGGCATTCTTTCCGCCATTCTTTCTGTTTAAGCGCGAACGTGATTTCCAGATGCTGTTGTGGGCAGTGGTCGTCCTCGCAATCCCTATCGCCATTCGCCTCGTCTTGGGCATCTCTCATCCAAATGACCGGCAGGTTTTTGGTGAGGCCGACGTTACCTACATCGGCGACGCTGAACTGCTGGGCATCACCATCCTCATTCTGCTGTATCACCGATTTCCAGGACGGTTTGGACGCCTCTTGACTTTCGTTGCTCTTCCCATACTTTCCGTAGGGATGGTCGCGTCGATCGCGCGCGGCCCATCGTTAGTACTGTTGCTGGTTGTGGTTCTAACCACCGTCGTTCTACCGCGTGGGGGACCCCAGGTCGTGTCACGACGAGTTGTTATCGCTGGAGCCCTCTTATTGATTGTCGGCATGGGTGCAGCTCTGACCTGGGTTCAACAGCTCCCAGGCGCCGAAGTGAAATCTCATCAGAAGGGAATGGAGTTGACTGCACTCATGCACGGAACGCTCGACGCGGGAGGGACAACCAGCAAGCGCTTGGATTTCTTCAAATCGTCGGCGTTCGCGTTTTCGCAAGCACCATTTGGCGGGCTGGGCCTGGCGGGATGGGGTAACTTCTATTACGGCGACAATCGCTCAGCGTTTCCGCACTGCTTCGTACTCGAGGTAGCGGCAGAGCAGGGCTTACCCGGTCTGGCTGCGTTGCTCGGACTATTGGGCGCGGCATTTGTTTCCCTCGCGCGCGTTCGACGCGCCAGAAGTGAATTTATCTTTGTTCTCCCGGTATTTCTCTTTTCCATTCTGCTGAACATGATTACCGGCGGGATCGATAACCGCATCATGTTCTTCTGGATCTCCGCGGTCTTCGTGGTCGATCGAATGGTCATCGAACAGGAACGAGACCACTACGCTGACCTAGCAGCTTCGTCGGACTATCTGTGGTCGAGCAAAGCGCTGAGCACGCCCTATAGCGCATGACGCATACTGTTCCAGAAAAGCCGCTCGTTTCGGTCATCATCGCCGCCTGCAATGAAGCTGCGTTCATCGAGAACACCGTCAGGTCGGTACTGAATCAGTCCGCAGACTGGTTCGGCCTCGAGTTGCTGGTGATCGACAACGGCTCCATGGACAGCACGCCTGCGATTGTCTCGCGCCTCGCTGCCGAAGATTCGCGGCTCAAACTCCTCCGAAACAGTTTGAAGAGCACACCTGCCGCATTCAACGCCGGTCTCCGTGCTGCTCAAGGCGAGTACGTGGCAATTCTGGGAGCGCACGCACTTTACCCGCACGACTACATTGCGGTGTGTCTCAAAGAACTAGAGCGCCACGATGCGGTCGGTTGCAGCGGAAAGATTGTTACTGTCTCTGCTGATAATTCCATGCAGGCTCAGGTATGTGCCTGGGCTATGGGTCATCCATTTTGTTCTTCGGGAAATTCTGTGCGGACGCAGCACGAGGGCTTCGTCGACACTATCCCTTTTCCTGTAATGCGCAAAAGCGCTCTGCTTGAGGTCGGTGGCTACGATGAGACGCTACTTCGCAATCAAGACAACGATATGAACCAAAAGCTGCGCGCGAGAGGGTACAAACTCTTCCTTACAGAGCAGGCCCATTGCCTTTACTATGCGCGCGCTTCTCTCGCGGAACTTTGGAGATGGGGATATCAAAGTGGCCGCTGGAATGCCGTCAGCCTGCGACGGAATCCGAATTCCTTACGCCCGCGACACATCGTCCCGTTACTATTTGTTCTTTCGATCCTTTTCCTCGTTTCAGTTATCTTCGGCGCACTCGTTAGCAATTGGTCGAGCATAATTCCCATTGCTTTGTTACTGGGATGTCTCGCTCTCGGCGCTCACCTCATCTTAGGAACCATCGCTGGCGCCCAAGTGACCGTACGTAAGCGGAGCCTGCGGGGAATGTGCCTGCCGTTCGTGATTCTTGGATTCCATCTGGTGTATGGGTGGGGAACTCTCGTCGGCATGGTTGCACAGAGACGAGAATTGTCGAACGCGAACACCAGGCATCGCGGGATAGCTCAAGAGTCTACCGGCGACTAGTCTGCAATGCCGAACCGAGCCGCCAAACTAGCTGAGGATGTCGAGCAGCGCAACGTCCCTTCTGCCGGAAGCTCTCTTATCTCTCGCCTGCAGGGCATCGTTGCGCAATCGAAAACGGGCTTTGCGAAGAAGGTAGCCGTGCTAAGCAGTGGTACGGTCATTGCTCAGGCGATCAACTTTCTCCTCGTTCCGGTGATTACGCGCCTCTATCTGCCGGCCTCAATCGGCCAGCTTGCGTTATTCACTTCATTTCTGAGCATGGCGGCTGTCGCTGTATCGCTGCGTTACGAACTGGGGATTATATCGGCACAGGATGAGCGCGAGGCGTCTCAGTTGGCGTTTCTATCGATCCTCTTCTCCATACCTTTTAGCCTTATCATTTCAGCGCTCTTGTATTTATTGATTCGCTTTTCGCTGTTTGGCTTTGGAACGCTTCCACGCTACGCGGCGCTTGTCATGATCCCAGTGTTGTTGAGTACAGGCGCCTTTGGCAGCCTTCGTTATTGGGAGATTCGTCGCGAACGCTACTCCGTCGTGTCCCGATCCGCTGTGATGCAGAATGGGGGACGCTCCGTATTTCAGGTAGTCAGTGGTTTTGTTGGCGCCGGAGCAGCAGGCCTGCTACTCGGGGAGCTTCTCGGACGCTGCATGGGAATGGGCACGATGTTTCGAGACGCCTTCCCCATCGTCAAGCCTCACGTCGTGCAAACGACTCGCGATGAATTTCGCCGCACGCTAAGAAAGAATCGTAAATTCCCGATGTACTCCCTCCCGTCATCGTTCATCGATACGCTCTCGATGAACATTTCCGTTCCTCTACTCGTGGTGCTCTACGGCTCGGGCGTTGCCGGTCACTTCGCCATCGTCCAGAGGGTAATGGCGGTGCCCATGTCACTGCTCACAGTTGGTGTGGCCGATGTCTTCCACAGTTCAATGGCGCAGCATGCCCGAGAAAATCCCCGCCTGTGTACCGCCCTGTTTCGCAAAACGGCTCTCGGTCTCTTGCTCATTGGCATAATCCCTGCGGGGCTGTTGTTCTTCGAAGGGCAGTCACTCTTTTCGTTCGTGTTCGGCAGTCGCTGGGTACTGGCTGGAACGCTAGCCGGCGCAGTCGCACCGTGGTTCCTCATGCAGTTCGTAGTCAGTCCTCTTAGTCGGGTAGTGCTGGTGTTTCAGGGACAGGAATTCAAGCTCATCTACGATCTGCTGACAGTAGTCAGCATTGCTCTGGTGTTCGGCCTGGCAAAACACCAGGCGCTTCCTGTGCTGCAAACGGTTCGGTGGTTAAGCGCTGTAAACACTGTCGCCTATGCTGCTTATTTCTTCGTATTGGCGTATGTGCTTTCAAGGAACTGCCGAACCGCAAAAGCAGCAATCAGGGAAGAGTCCCCGATTAGCAACTAGCCCCGCTTCGCTACTGCGGAGAATCGCATCGGAGCGAAACACTTCACGAGTTTGTCATGTGCGGGATAGCAGGCAATATCGATCGCTTCGGCAACGCTGACCGCGGCAACGCGCCACAGATACTAAGCCGCCTCGAGCATCGGGGACCCGACGATTATGGCTTTCTTCGTTATGGCAGAGGCGCAGTCGAGGTCGGCCGCGATTGGACTTCAGGTCATTCTCAATCTGAAGTGATGTTGCTCCATCGTAGGCTGTCGATTCTGGATCTTGCAAAGACTGGTTGGCAGCCGATGAGCACGACCGATGGCCGTTACCACATCGTATTCAATGGCGAGATCTACAACTACATAGAGCTTCGCCAGGAGTTGGAATCACTAGGCCATCGGTTCCGCTCGCAATCGGATACCGAGGTGCTGCTTACAGCGTATGCGCAATGGGGAACCCAGGCCCTGAGGCGCTTCATCGGGATGTTTGCGTTTGCGGTATTGGATACTGCCGCTCGCGTGGTATTGCTGGCGCGCGACTATTTTGGAATCAAGCCTCTCTACTACAGCGCTGACCGCGACGGCTTCACATTCGCTTCAGAGATCAAGGCGCTCCTGGAATTTGGGACCGCAACTCGCGAAGTAGATCGTGAACGAGTATTGCTCTACTTGCGTCACGGAGCATGCAAGTTCGGCTCAGCCACCATGTTTGCAAGCGTTCACCAACTTCCTCCGGCGCACTACTTATCAATCTCTCTCGACCATGATTTCCGTTCCGATCCCGTCTGCTACTGGAAGCCCGAGACTGTAACAAACCATGACATTTCTTTTGACGAAGCTACTTCGCACGTTCGCGATTTGTTTCTGAGAAACATCCGGCTACATCTTCGTAGCGATGTGCCGGTGGGCACCGCGCTGTCCGGTGGGATCGATTCTTCCGCTATCGCCATGGCAATGCGCGAGGTGGATAGCAGACTTCAGCTTCACACCTTCAGCTACATCGCAGAGGAGGAATCGATCAGTGAAGAGAAGTGGATTGACATCGTTGGGACAGCCGCTAGTGCCGAAGTGCATAAAACGCGACCAGATGCCGACTCCCTGGTTACCGATTTGAACGAACTGATGTACGCCCAGGACGAACCGTTCGGCGGGACCAGCATGTATGCGCAGTATTGCGTCTTCAGGGCAGCGCGAGAATCCGGCATCAAAGTGATGCTTGATGGTCAGGGTGCCGACGAAATCCTCGGCGGATACCGCTACTATCTGGGAGCTCGTCTGGCTTCGCTGCTACGTCAGGGAGAGTGGGGTCAGGCAGCTGACTTTCTTGTCCGGTGCTCGCATCTTCCTGGCACTGGCAAGATCTGGTTGATGCTGATCGCAGGGGAACATCTGCTGCCTGCCGAACTGCACCTCCCACTGCGGAAACTAGTCGGGAAAGACCCGAATCCGCCTTGGCTCAAACACGCATGGTTCCACGAAGACACACGCCGGTCTGTACGCAGCTATGGACCAAGTTCGGAGTTGCTCAAAGAGCGCTTATTGCGGACTCTCACCGAAAGCTCGCTGCCTAACCTGCTGCGATACGAAGATCGCAACTCGATGGCGTTCTCTATCGAGAGCCGAGTGCCCTTTCTCACGCCCGAGTTTGTGAATTTCATCCTTTCTTTGCCGGAAGACTACATAGTCGACAGAAACGGAACATCGAAAGCTGTTTTCCGCCACGCCATGCGGGGCATCGTCCCGGACTGCATCCTCGACCGTAGAGACAAAGTTGGATTTGCCACACCCGAACAAACGTGGCTACTTCGATTGCAGGATTGGGTCGCCCGAACATTGAGTTGTGACACGGCAGACACAATTCCTTTCCTCGATATGAAAATAATTCGAGGAGAGTGGGACGCCGTCCGCCAGGGACGCAAACCCTTCGACCTGCATGTCTGGCGCTGGGTGAACCTTATTCAATGGACGCAGCAGTTTGGGATTCAGTATGACGGATAGTCATGTTCGTGGGAGCGGTGTGGACCTCGCGTTTCTTGCGATACTTTTGTCGCTCTGTGTCTGCTCCGTGTTCAAAGCAACTGCGGGCAACAAGCCAAAGCAGCCGTCGAATCGTGACGTTTATGTTTCCATGCGCGGTGATGATTCAGCCGACGGTAGCGAGCGCCGTCCGTGGCTCACCATTCAGCATGCCGCCAGCAAAGTTGGCCCCGGAGCTACTGTACACGTCGCTCCCGGAATCTATGTCGGCCCCATTCGTACTGAGGCGGTCGGTAGGGTCGACGCCAGGATCATCTTTGTGTCCGATAAAAAGTACGGCGCTAAGATTACCGGCACGACTGACGATCCGATCTGGCTCAACTCGGGCAATTTCGTAGATATTCAAGGCTTCGATATCGCCGGACGAGGCTACATCGGGATTGAGAACGATGCGTCATTCGTGCGCATCATTGGCAACCACGTGCACGATCTTCAAGTCCAGTGCGAACCCAACGGAGGAGCGGGAATCGACAATGCCGACTACCACGCCAGTGACAACGATGTAATCGGTAACACGGTAGAGCACATCGACGGTGCGCGCGATTGCGCGCAGCGTGTACACGGCATCTACCAATCAAATCTGCGCGGACATATATGGAACAACATCACAGCCTTCAGCGGTGGATGCGGCATCCATCTTTGGCATGCAGCCAGCAACGTCACCATTGCCAACAATCTTAGTTTCAGCAATCAGTTCGGAATTTGCGTCGGGGCCGGGGATGCACCCGGCGGCATCCGGAATAACGACACGTTGGTGGCAAACAACATCGTGGTACGCAACTCCAAGTACGGCATCTTCGAAACAGGTTCGAACGGCGACCAGAACCGCTTCATCAATAATCTGGTCTTCGGGAATAACGGCGGCGATTTCCAACTGCAGCATCAGGCAGCTGCAACGGGGACCATCAAGGCCGACCCGCAGTCAGTGTTCGTGAACTGGAAGCCCGACGGCGACGGCGATTATCACCTCAAAGCCGGAAGTCCGGCGATCGCCATGGGCACTTCGAGTGGCGCGCCTCCCGACGATTACGAAGGAATCTCTCGCAAAGCAAAACGGACCTACGATATAGGTCCGTTTGCGGTTCCCTGAGCGACCCATTTTTCGGATCGCTCGAGTTGTTGTTCCAGCTCAGTACCAGGGCCAGGTGGCGGGGGTGGCGCCGTACTCGTACGCGCCAATGTCCCACGCTCCGCCGACTGGCCGCGTCCCGCCGCTGAAGTCCGTGCTCGGTGCGCTGGTGCTGGCTCCCACATTGATCGCCGGCGAAGTAGATTTCAGGTGATAATCCCCAGTTCCATTCGCCTGGTAGTTAACAAACTGCGGATCCGCAGTCACGGTTCCGGTCGCCGACAAGCCATTCTGCAGTGAGATCTCTGTCGGATTGCCCGTGACCAGATTGTTCATGTAGCGGTTATGCGTTCCGGTGGCGCCGTATTCGTAGATTCCATAGCCAGTGTTCTTGTAGACGATGTTATTAGCCACGAGTGTATTGTCGGAAGTAACGCCGCCGGGACTGTCGCCCGCGCCGACGGTAATGCCGCCGTAACACGCGAATACCGTGTTGTTGACGATGGTGGCATTGGTAGCTGCGTGCCACATCTGAATGCCCCAAGCCGAAACCGCGAACACGATGTTGTTGGCTGTGATGCCGCCGGAGTTGGAAAGATAGATCCCTTGCACGGTATTGCACGTGCCGGGACTCGGACCGATGTTCCCGACGATATTGCCAATGATGTCGTCGTTGGAGGCCGAGTAGTTGGAGTTGTCGATTCCCGCGCCGCCGCTACTCGAACAGGAGCCGGCGATGTTATGCACGTAGTTGCCGAGGATGCGCACGTTGGACCCGTTGTTCTCCACGCCCAGGCGCGCGCCCCCGCTGATGTCGAAACCGACCACATCTACGTAGCTGCCATCCTGCATCCATGCGGCTTCTGAGCCGGAGGCCCCCACGACCTTGGCGCCCCACTGCACGTCAGAGATGTATCGAATGCGCTGAGAGGAGCTACCGCCGGTGCTGGTGGTGACCGATCCGTACGCTCCCGGAGCGACATGTACGGTCATACCAGGTGTAGCCGCATTAGCTGCTTTGTTGATGGTGGCAAATGGATGAGCCGACGATCCGTCGTTGGAGTCGCTGCCCGATGGAGAAACATAAAGCGCCGGACCTGACGAAGTCGGCGGCGGCGTGCTAGCGGGAGAGATCGTAACGGCCGCGCTGGCCGATTTGCTGTTGTCAGCATTGCTGACCGCAGCCACCGTCACTGACACGCTGGCTGTTGCGGCTGGAGCGGTATACAGGCCACTGGTGTTGATCGTGCCTGTGCTAGTGTTTCCACCACTGATGCCGTTTACCTGCCACGTCACGGCGGTGTTCGAAGTTCCGCTAACGCTTGCGCTGAACTGCTGGGTCTTGCCGGCGACTACACTCGCACTGGTCGGCGTGATCGCCACTCCTACCGGCTGAGAGCTGGCAGCAGGAGTCACAGTCACCGCCGCACTCGCAGACTTGCTGCTGTCGTACGCGCTTACCGCACTGACGGTCACCGAAAGTTTCGCGGTCGTCGCAGGTGCAGTATAGTGACCGCTAGAATTGACTGTCCCGGTGCTGCTGTTTCCACCGCTCACTCCGTTGACTTGCCAGTTGACTGAGGTATTCGAGGTTCCGCTAACGTTGGCGGCGAACTGCTGCGTCTGACCTGCCGCCACGCTTGCGCTAGTCGGCGAGATCGTTACCGCTACTGGCTGCGAACTACCGCCGCTGGGAGCCGGAGAAACGGTGACCGCCGCACTCGCAGATTTGCTGCTGTCGTCGTTGCTGATCGCGGTGATGGTTACCGACAGAGCGGTACTCACCGCTGGAGGCGCATACAGACCGGTCGAACTGATAGTCCCTAGGCTGCTATTGCCGCCCGTGACTCCATTTACCTGCCAGGTCACGGTGGTTTCTGTGGCGCCGCTCACGGTCGCAGTGAACTGCTGCGTATTTCCAACAATCACTCCGGCCGTGGTCGGAGTGATCGAAACCGAAACAGTTTTCCCCGAAGATGAGGATCCACCAGTGGTTGTCGTCGATCCACTGGGCGTCTTGTTGCCCGTATTTCCTCCGCAAGCAACGAACGAGCTGAGTGCAACCAGTAGGCACACGAAAGGTATTAAGGCCTTACTCTTTGAATTTGTTTTCATGAATAATTCCGCAACTTTGAAGTGATCTCAAGATAACGGCCCGTTCAGCAATTCACGATGGGCCAAAGACCTGTATGTATGGGGCGAATGACCCTAGTTGTTTCCCGTAGTACCTCGCCTTTCTGAGAGAAAGCGTCTTCTAGTAAGTACCTCTTAGCTGGGCGCGGTTCACAGCGAACGAAGGCTGTCGGCATTTGCCGGCTATCATGCGAGGAAAGAAAAAAGGGCGAGACGAGTCTCGCCCTCCAGAGTTGTCCGGTGTGATCTCAGTACCAGGGCCAAGTCGCCGGAGCGGTACCGTACTCATAGGCGCCTATGTCCCAGGCTCCGCCGACAGGCCGAGCCCCGCCGCTGAAGTCCTGCGCAGGTGCGCTGGTGCTGGTCCCCGCGTTGATCGCCGGCGAAGTAGATTTCAGGTGATAGTCCCCGGTTCCATTCGCCTGGTAATTTACAAATTGTGGATCCGCAGTTACCGTCTCGCTCGCCGACAGCCCATTGAGCAATGCAACTTCCGTTGGATTCCCGGTCACCAGGTTGTTGATATAGCGATTATGCGTGCCTGTGGCGCCGTACTCGTAGATTCCATAGCCGGTGTTCTTGTAGACGATATTGTTGGCTACGAGAGTGTTATCGGCAGTCACGCCTCCAGGACTATCACCTGCTCCAACCGTGATGCCGCCATAGCAGTTGAACACGGTGTTGTTGATGATGGTCGCATTCGTAGCTGCGTGCCACATCTGTATGCCCCAGGCCGAAACGGCGAAGACGATGTTGTTGGCCGTCACGCCACCGGAGTTGGAAAGATAGATTCCCTGCACGGTGTTGCAGGAACCGATGCTCGGTCCGATGTTGCCAACAATATTCCCGATGATGTCGTCGTTCGATGCGGAGTAGTTGGCGTTATCGATACCCGCGCCACCGCTGCTCGAGCAGGAACCGGCGATGTTATGCACGTAGTTGCCGAGGATCCGGACGTTGGAGCCGTTGTTCTCAACACCCAGGCGCGAACCGCCGCTGATGTCGAAGCCGACCAGGTCGACGTAGCTGCCATCCTGCATCCATGCAGCTTCGGAAGAGGATGTACCCATAACCTTCGCACCCCACTGCACGTCGGAAATGTAACGAATACGCTGCGAAGCAGTTCCGCTCTTGCTTGTGGTGACTGCCTGATAGACACCGGGGGCAACGTGGATGGTCATACCCGCGCTGGCTGCATTCGCTGCTTTATTGATGGTCGCGTACGGATGAGCCGAGGAGCCGTCGTTGGAATCACTGCCCGACGGGGAAACGTAGAGTGCTGGACCTGACGAAGTCGGAGGCGCCGGTGCGGTCGCCGGAGAGACGGTAACCGCTGCGCTGGCCGACTTGCTGGTGTCCGCATTGCTGACGGCCGTGACCGTCACGGACGTCTTCGAAGCTGCCGCTGGCGCCGTGTACATGCCGCTGGAACTGACTGTCCCGGTGCTGCTGTTGCCTCCGTTCGCGCCATTGACTTGCCAAGTGACGGCGGTGTTCGAAGTCCCACTCACGCTTGCGCTGAACTGCTGCGTCTTGCTCGCGACTACGCTCGCAGTCGTTGGTGTGATGGCCACGCTTACCGGCTGAGGGGCTGCTGCCGGGGTCACAGTAACAGTTGCACTGGCAGATTTGCTGCTGTCGGCATTGCTGACTGCCGTGACCGTCGCCGACATCTTAGCCGTTGCTGCTGGTGCCGTATAAAGGCCAGTGGAGCTGATAGATCCGGCGCTGCTATTGCCGCCGCTCACTCCATTTACCTGCCACGTTATCGCAGTGTTTGAGGTTCCGCTTACGCTCGCACTGAACTGCTGGGTCTTCTTCGCAACTACAGTCGCACTAGAGGGTGTGATCGTGATCGCCACCGACTGAGCGACGTTTTTGACTGTGATGTTATGGCGTGTCTTGTAAACCTTGCCGGAAGCATCCCAAGCCTGCACGGTCAGGTTATGCGTACCAACGTTCATGATCAGGTAAGTGTTAATTCGATTGGTATGCACCTGGTAGACGCGCACGTTATCCAGGTAAATGCGCGTCGTAGTAATCGGCTCACTCGAGCTTGACGCGGCGGAAGCGACAACGTGTACCGGCGAAGAAACGGTCGCACCATTCGCCGGAGTCGACACAGTCACTCCTGCGAAGGCGGGTAGCAATCCTAAGAAGATGAAAATGGCTAGAGGCAATCCCAGCCTGATGATATTTCGCGAGTCCTTGGTCAAAAGCTCACCTCGTTTGTAGTAGGTGAGCTCACGGTACCGTTCGAGGTACTTACGAACGATTAGCGAAAGCCCCGTCGGGCATACCTGAAACCACCTTAGGCGCACGCAGCGATTTCACTTCGAGAGTCGATGAGGGAAACCAGAGTACCGCGTTACGGCGTTCGCCTTAGCCATGTGCGAGGTATTCGTGATAAGAGCTGCGCGCGCATTGGGGGATTTATGAGCGTTGCTACAAAAAGTCTGAACACGATTGCACTAGCCGTCACGATCTGCTGCGTCGCTGGGATGTGTCAGGTTCGCTCGCAACCGACCCCGCTTACGCCTCCCATGGCTACACCGGAGACAAATCATGTTGCGGCGCCGAGCACCGCTTCTCAAACTCAAGCCCCCGCGACCGACATGGCAATTGGCTCCGGCGATCTGCTCGAGCTGAGCGTGTATGGCGCACCCGATTTCGACAAGAAGGAGGTCCGAGTCAGCGGTGCCGGCGATATCGTTTTGCCCATGATAGGACCTCAGCATGTAGCAGGACTGACTGTGCCGCAGGCACAGGACTTGATTGCGCGAAAACTTACGGAAGGGCAATTCTTCAACAACCCGCAGGTCTCGATCTTCGTAAAGGAATATGTTGCTGAGGGCGTGTCCGTCCTGGGAGAAGTGCAGAAACCAGGCGTCTACCCATTACTCGGCCAGCACCGGCTCTTCGATGCCATCTCCCTCGCCGGAGGCACTACTCAAAAAGCAGGCAAAGTAGTCACCATCGCCCGCCGTGATGATCCCAACAAGCCGATCACCGTCAGACTCGGCAGCGATGTGCAGGGTTCTACAGAAGGAAACGTGGAAGTTTTTCCGGGCGACACCGTCGTGGTCGGGAAGGCCGGAATCGTTTATGTCGTCGGTGACGTGAAATTGCCGGGCGGGTTCGTCATGGAGCATGGCACCATGACCGTGCTGCAAGCACTGGCCCTTGCCCAGGGTGCGAATCCAACTGCTGCGCTCAACTCTTCTCGCCTGATTCGCAACGTAGATGGTCATCAGAACGAAGTGCCGATCCAGCTCAAGGAAATCCTGTCCTCAAAGTCTCCGGATATGAAAGTTCAACCCGACGATATCGTTTTCATTCCCAACAGCGCAGCTAAGTCAGCTATGCGCCGCAGCCTGGAGATGATTGTGCAAACCGCTTCAGGGATGGCGATCTATCACCCGTATTAGCACCCAAATTGCGCGAACGTCAGTTCCTTGGAACAACTTAAGTGGAAATCAGGCCTTACACACCCGATCTTGAGCTCGCCGTTAGAGCATTCAATCAAAGATTGCAGGTTGGCGGTGAAAAGCAATGGCGCATCCCGGAGACGCACGTCCAGCGATTTCCTAAACGCAATGGCAGAAATCCTTACCAGGAATTCTTCCTCGCCTGGCACGACGGACAGGTTCGAGGCGGATATCTCCTCACCCACAGCCGCTTTGCGGTTCGAGGGGAAATAGTCAGCATTGCTTGCGGTCCGCAGCTTAACTTGAGCGAAGGTCTGGTCGATCCGTCATACTCAATGATCGGCGTCATCCAGTTGCAGGACGCTTTGCAGCGCCAGCCTCTGATGTTCGGCCTCGGCATGGGCGGAATGAATGCGCCGCTCACGAGTTTATTCAACGCCATGGGTTGGCATTCGTTTCCCGTACCGTTTCATTTTCGCGTCGAATCTCCGTCGCGCTTCTTCGAGAATATCAATTATCTGCGGAAGAATAAGCTCGACCGTGCCGCGCTTGATCTCCTCCGCTACAGCGGAGTCGGTTCACTCGGCGTTCGCTTGATGCAGACACGTTTACCGGGCATTCACAATGCGACTAGAAGTAATGGTGTCGGCAGTTTCGAGTCGTGGGCAGACGCCGTGTGGGACAGGTGCAGTCAGTTCTACTCGCTGATCTCTGTTCGCGATTCGACAACCCTGAACGTCCTGTATCCTCCTGACGATTCCAGGTTCTTGCGGCTCAGAATCACGCGTGGTGAGCAAGATCTCGGCTGGGTCGTAATGCTCGACACGCAAATGTCTGGACACAAACAATTCGGCAGCATGCGTGTTGGTTCTATCGTGGATTGCCTGGCCTGCCCGGCTGATGCCGGCGACGTGATTCGTTCGGCAACCAAGTTTCTTGAAACGCGCGGAGTCGATATCATCATTAGCAATCAGGCCAGTTCCGCATGGTGCAAAGCCCTGGCGACCAACGGATACCTGACTGGTCCAAGCAACTTCATCCTTGCGCTCTCTCCGGAATTGGCCGGACGCCTTACGCCACTTCACGAACACAAACCGGCCATCCACATGAATCGTGGTGATGGGGATGGTCCCATCAACCTGTGATTTCAATTGATGTGAGTCCCTGGTGTTTCGGCCCCCAATGGTCTCGAGGATTTTGATCGCCCTATCTGCGCTGATGGTTTTGATCGGCTGCGGCGGAAGTTCTGAAAAGTCTGCAGAACCTCCGACCTCCACGCAACCCGCACCGACACCAACTCCTGCGCCGTCGCCTGCGCCCACGCAGAGCTCGGGGCAGCAGTACTACGTTTCCGCGGCAGGGCTGGATAGCAATCCCGGATCACAATCGTCGCCGTGGGCGACGATTCAGCATGCGGCTATCGTCGTCGCGCCGGGCGATACCGTTCACGTCGCGCCCGGGACGTATGCTCCCGCGGTCAAAACCACCACATCCGGCACGTCCTCTTCGCGAATTCGTTTCGTTTCTGACGTTCAGTGGGGAGCACACATCACAACAGCAGGCGCATCGGCGTCGTGGGAGAACGATGGTGACTACGTCGACATTCTGGGCTTCAGCGTCAGCGGGGATGGCGACATAGGCATTCTGAACCAGGGATCTGACGTTCGTCTCATCGGCAACGAAGTGCACGACGTTCCCGTCACCGATTGCACCGACAATGGCGGGGCGGGTATCGATAACGCGAATTACTCCGGCCAGAACGACGACACCATCGCCAACTACGTGCATGACATCGGCAATCTTGCTCGTGCCTGCCCGCGAGTTCAGGGAATTTATCACTCGAATTTGGGAGGTCACATCTGGAATAACATTTCCATCCGTAACGAGGCCTGGGGAATTCAGCTATGGCACGCTGCGAACGCCGTTGTCATCGCGAATAATTTGTCATCACAGAATGGAGACGGGGGCATCACGGTAGGCGCCGGAGATGCGCCAGGCGGCGTCACCGCCAACAATGTCGTGGTGACGAATAACGTGGTGGTGTACAACGGCAGCGGCACTTCCGGAGCCGGAATTCTGGAGGCCGGTGCGACTGGACCAAACAATTTCTATGGCAACAACGTCGTGTTTGGTAGCTCGACAGGCGTCTCTCTTCAGACGGGCACCGCGAGCAGCACGATCGTAGCCGACCCCAATCTCCTCAACGCTCCAAATCTGCAGTCGCTTTGCAACAGCAACTTCATCATCAACGCCGGTACCGCAAACGGCGCGCCTCCGGACGACGTGAACGGTGCGCCACGTCCGAATCCGCCAGATATAGGCCCTTATCAATGTGGGGCCGCCGATCCTCCTTGGCCATGGATGTAGGCACACATTCGTCCGACCGCGCCTGCATATAACATTCACACTTTGCTTCGATCGAGATTGAGCGCTTCGATTAGGTAAAGATTGCTCTCCCGCAGACTAGCTCCCGCACAAGTTGCTCCCGCGAAAATTGATCTCACATCGATTGGTGGTGCTTCATGTTTTCGAAAGCAACTGTCCCCTCCAACTATCCTCAACTGGCAGCACAGCCCGGCGTAGCGGCCCGGCCCCGTGAATTGCCATTCTCGTCGGTGAGCATTCCTCGACTTGTTGCGCGGTACTCTGCTTTACGTCCCGAAGCCATTGCGGTTCGAAGTGGCTCTGAAGTTCTGAGCTATGCCGAGTTGGATCAGCGGGCAAGCCGGCTTGCGAAATTCCTTGTTTCGCAAGGCGTGACGACCGACATACCTGTCGGACTTTACTTCAAGCGCTCGCTCGGCTTCGTCATCGCGGCACTTGCCGTGTTGAAAGCCGGTGGCGCCTACGTACCGCTCGATTCGACTAATCCGCCAGACCGCATTCTGTTCATGGTGCGCGATTCGCAAATTCCCATAGTCTTAACGGGGAGTCGGGCGAACCTGCAACTCCCGGCCTCTTCAGACTCGTTTCGTATCCATCTCCTCGAAGATGCTGCGATCCGCGAAGACTCAGTCGATGACGTTTGCGCAGAGATCTCACCGAACGATCTTGCCTACATCATCTACACTTCCGGTTCTACCGGCCAGCCCAAGGGGGTTGAGATCACGCATCGTGGTCTCGCCAACCTTGTCCGTTGGCATCAAGAAGCATTTTCGGTAACCAGCGCGGATCGCGCCAGTCAGGTAGCCAACCTGGGTTTCGATGCCACAGTTTGGGAGACATGGCCATATCTTGCCGCAGGCGCCAGTCTCAATCTAGCCGACGATCTTACCTGCAAAGATGCAGTGGCACTTCGTGATTGGCTGTTGGCCAACGACATCACCATCTCCTTTGTCCCGACTCCGATCGCCGAACGAATGCTGTTGCTGGAATGGCCGAGCAGCACTACTCTTCGCGCACTGCTCACCGGAGGAGACAAGCTGCATCACTGCCCGCCGCCCGGTCTGCCGTTCTCCGTCTACAACAACTATGGGCCAACCGAGTCTACGGTCGTCGCGACTTCGGGTCTTGTGGCGCCGACTACCGACCGCTTCCTCGAGCCCTCCATCGGGCGGCCTATCGATAACACCCAGATCCATATCTTCGATGAGAACCGAAATCCTGTGCCGCCTGGAATCGTCGGTGAAATTTATATCGGCGGCGCAGGCGTCGCTCGCGGATACCGCAACCGGCCCGACTTGACCGCCGAGCGATTTATCCCCGACTCCAGCGAAATCCAAGGCGCTCCTCTCTACCGCACTGGTGACCTCGGTTGTTATCTACCCAACGGTGAGATCGCGTTCCGGGGAAGAGCGGACGATCAGATCGAGCTTCGCGGCTATCGCATCGAACCGAACGAGATCGTGGCGACATTAAACCGTTACCCTTCGGTGGAAGCCAGCGTAGTCACCGTCTGCGATGGCGCTTTGGGTATCCAGCAATTACTGGCTTATGTCGTAATGGCCAACGGCTCGCGTGTTACGGGCACAGAACTGCGGGAGTTTCTTCGCAAACAGTTGCCCGAGTACATGATCCCGTCGTCGTACATCGGCGTCGACGAGTTGCCGCTCACCGCGAATGGCAAGGTCGATCGTAAGGCGCTGTCGTGCGCCACTGCTGGGACGCTGTTACCCGAGCCGCTGGTAGCTCCCGCGAGCCCAACTCAGGAACGGCTGCTCGCGATCGTTACATCACTTCTTAAGTCGCGGGAGATAAGTACAAACGACAACTTCTTCCTGGTCGGCGGTCACTCCTTACTCGGTGCTCAGCTCATTGCCAAGGTGAAAGAAACCTTCGGGGTCGAACTCAGCCTGTTGAAACTCTTTGAAAACGGAACAGTAGTCGAGATGGCTGCCGAAATCGACCGGCTCCGTGCGCGAGAAGGGAATGGGGGCGGGTCTTATGGCGCAAGCAACAGTTCTCTCTAGCACACGTTCATCGGATGAAAGACAGCTCAGCCTGTTTCGGCTGTACGATCCGGATGTCCTCGCCAATCCATATCCGTTCTATCACCAGCTACAGCGCGAAGATCCGGTTCACTGGGATCCATTTCTGCACGCATGGGTGGTTACGCGCTACGACGATGTGACCACCGTCTTGCGCAGCTTTTCAGCGAGGTGCGCGCCCGAACCAGAGCGGCTTGCCGAGATCGGCTTGTCCTCCATGAGCGAAATCGGCCGCACCATGGTCCGTCAGATGCTCTTCATGGATCCCCCGGTGCACACCAGCCTGCGTGGAATCTGTTCGGTGGCATTCACGCCTCATCGCGTGGAAAGCCTTCGGCGTCACATCCAGGCGATCGTGGACTCTCTACTCGAGCCACATCTCGCCCTGTCTCGCATCGAGCTCATGGCAGACTTCGCCAACCGACTGCCTGCGATTGTGATGGCCGAAATGCTCGGGGTGCCTCCATCGGATCACGAGAAGCTCAAAACATGGTCGGCCCAGTTCGCGGAGATTCTCGGTAATCTGCAGCACAATGCCGACAGCGCCGCCAGAACACTGCGAAGCCTGGAAGAAATGTCCAACTATTTCCAGGCAGCAATTCGGGACCAACGGAAGCATCCCGGAACTGGCATGATTGCGGCGTTGATTACGGCGCAGCTAAATGGAGAGCAACTTAGTGAGGAGTCGATCATTGCCAATTGCATTCTTCTCACCGTCGGCGGGCAGGAGACCACTCCCAACCTGATCGGAAATGGGATGCTGAGTTTGTTGCGTCATCCGGACCAGATCTCTCGATTGCGGCAAGATCCGTCACTGCTTGCGTGTGCTATCGAGGAGCTGTTGCGCTACGAGGCTCCCAGTCAGCACACGACTCGCATTGCTCCGGAGGACACGCAACTCGGAGATCGCGAAATTCGAAAACAGCAATCAGTGATTGCCGTGATGGGTGCGGCGAACCGCGATCCGCATCGGTTTGCGGATCCTGATCGTCTCGACATTACTCGGCAGGATAACCGGCACCTTGCATTCGGCGCAGGAGCGCATTTCTGTTTTGGCGCGCCTCTGGCTCGCATGGAAGGGCAGATTGCATTCAGTACGCTTTTGCAACGGACAGCGGATATCGGCCTCGAACCCGTCGACTTGGTCTGGAGGGAAAACCTGGGCCTCCGCGGATTGCAAGCTTTACCACTCGCACTCAAGCCCGCTTAGCGCAACTTCGATTCCGCAACCCGTTTCGACCACGACCGCCTTCTACTCGGGCGGTCGTCGTGTCTCACGAGCAGAAAAACGCCTGCGATGCACTACTGCATCAGCTCGCAACCGCAGCCCGGTGACGGCACTTGCACCTTCAGGAAGTCGGATACGCGTTTGAAGTAGTCGAGCGTGTTTTCCATGCGGCCGAACACGTGGCCTTCATCTTCGTAAATCTTCAGCTGCACGGTGCCACCGTTCTTCTTAATCGCTTCTGCGAGTTGCTGCGCTTCTGATTTCGGGCATCGCGGATCGTTTCCGCCGGCAACAATCAGCAGCGGCGCTTTGATCTGCTTGATGAAGTTCATCGGCGAGCGATCTTCCCAGAGCGCTTTATCTTTTACCGGGTCGCCCATCGTCGCATAGTCAATCTCGCGCAGCAGCGGATCTTCGTTCTGCACTTCGGTGAACCAATTGACGAAGGGAACCACGGCAACTCCGGCTGCCCATACGTCAGGTGCCTTGGTGACTCCCATCATCGTCAAGTACCCGCCATAGCTGCGTCCCATGAGGATTATCTTTTTCGGATTCACGTAGCCGTTTTGCTTGATGAATTCAGCGGCGGAGACGACGTCCTGCAAATCACCGCCGCCCATATCGAATAGATCGGCTTCCTGGAACTGCTTACCATAGCCAGTCGAGCCGCGGTAATTGGGTGCGATTACGATGTATCCCTGGTTGGCGATGTATTGCACAAACGGATTGAACGAATTGTCGAACTGCGACGCCGGGCCGCCATGCACATACACCAAGGCCGGATACTGAGCGTTCTTGATGATGTTATGCGGCATGTACACAAAGGCCGAAATCTGGAATTTCCCGTCATGGCTTGGATAGTGCACAAGGGCCGGCGCGACCATATCTTCGGGGCGCAACCCTGCAACCATTGAGTTGGTAAGCTGATGTGGGTGATGAGCGGCCAGTGAGTATACCCAAAGATCGCCGGACGAATCGGGACCACTGTACTTGTAAAGCAGTTGCTTGCCATCACGCGAGAAAGCAGTTTCCGACCCGGCGAGGGAATTCACGCCGATCTTTAACGGAAGCGATTGTGCGTGTTTCGTTGCGACGTCGTAAACGAAGATTCTTTGATTGCCGTCGAAGTTTGTCGTCCAAGTCAACTGCTTCCCATCGGCAGAAAAACTGCCCGCATTCGATTCGAATTTCTCTTTGGTGAGCCACTGGATCTGTTTGCTCGCGGGATCAAGCAGCGCGGCGTTCTGATAGCCATTTCCCGCGTCTGACGAAATCAGGAGCTTCTTTCCATCCGGTGACCAGGCCGAGGCCGAATAAAGATGGTCGCCGGTGTGGGGAGTCAGATTTGTCACCTTGCCGCTGGCAATATCGACTACGAAGACGCTGGAATCTTTTCCCGTGGCCTGCGACTGCGTAAACGCGATCTGCTTTCCATCGGGCGACCATATGGGATCGGAGTTGAAGCGGTCCTTAGGCGTATCCTTCGTCATTTTGCGGACACGGTGCGTCAGCACGTCGAGGGTCGCGATCTCAGCCGTCGACGCATCTTTTGGCCTCACAGTGATTGCCAGCAGTCGGCCATGAGGCTGCCACGTCGGCGACTCTTCCGAAACCTCGGCTGTGTTCGTCAGGTTCACCACGTCGCCATTCTTCGGCGAGACCACGAAGACGTCCCATTGTTCGTTTCCGTCCTTGTCCGATTGAAAGGCGATCCACTGCCCGTCGGGCGACCATGCGGGATGGGTTTGCCGTTGCTCGCTGATCGTTAGTTGCTGGGGCCAACCACCGACGGCCGGAACCACCCACAGATTATGTCGTCCGCTGATATTCGTGACCACGACGACGCTCTTGCTGTCTGGGGACCACGAACTGGCGCCAACAGTCCTCGTCATAAAGAACTTGCTGAGGTCGTAATTCGTCAGTTCGGGGACGTTGGTGCTGACCAGCGCTTTCGGATCCGTAACAGCTTTGGGAGCCGCAGGCGACTGTTGCGCGAACGAGACAGTGGCCAGAAGGGCGGCGAAGAGCGCGGTAAATAAAGGACGTATGAAATTCTGAGCTAGCATGGGTTTTTATTGTAATTGTCTGGCCGTGAGTGATTCGACGCCTCCGAACTGGGTCCTTTTAATGTGATGGACGTCACGATCATTTACTGACGAGTTACTCCACCCCCTTCCCCCTCGTCGTTGCAAATACAGGTACTTACGAGGTAGTGCGGCTGTACATCCGGCATAACAAAGGACTTAAGACACTTCTCCGGCAAAACAAAGGACTTAGCGGCCGCGGGCTGAGTGGCCCGCTGGCGAGTTGCCAGTTGTCAGAGATCAGTCTGTCTGCATTATCTAAAAGATATTTATATTATAGTTAAAAATTGCAAATAGATAACAACAAAATCGTACACAATGGAGGGGAAGTGCGGGAATGGGAAGAGGAGGAGGTAAGGCGTTTGGACCGGGTAATTTGGTTATCGGCTAATTAGTGAGTGAAAACCGAAGAAAAGCGCCATTTATGTGTTTACTTCGTTACTCGTGTTATTCGCTTCTCACTCATGATTCGGTCGAGGCGAAAGCACTTGAAACGCTCTGCATCGTATCCGCCGATATACTCCATTCCATTTGAACCGGTGCCCCTGCAGGTGATGGCGACATATCTGAGACTTACGATTCCATCTGCATCCTGATACTCAAGGAGGACAACCTGTTCAGGGTCGTAGGTTTCGGCCCAAATAATATCGGGGAAGCGGGAAACGTGTGGATACTTTGGACGGTCGGGGAGACGGTTCTCGGGGAAGGCGCCTTCGTTCACAAACTCCATCATGTCCCGCTCTGAGATCACACTCACACCGATTTCTGCCGCGCGGTGAGCCTTATTTGTGTCAAAGCGAGCAGCGACCAAATAATTAGTATCGTACGTCACGTGCTCGCTGAACGTTGCGTTTGTTCGGCTTTCAATAAGCTCGATCGCTTTATTGCGTGGAATGCTCAGAGTTCCAGTGATGGCGATTTTCACTTATCCGATCTCACAAGGTACTCAGATATGTAGCATCGGCAGGAGAAATGCGAAGTGATGGGGATCACGGAAACGAGGACATCTCGCAAAGGGAGATTGAGGACTTTGTTGTGGCTCTTTGGGAATTGTTCTGGTACGATGCTTTTGGCGTCAGATGACTTTTTAAGCTTCTGATGACTACTAATTGGCAAGCATACGCTGCCAGAAGGACCTACCAGATGCTGTTTCCCATCAAGGTAATTGAACTTTCCCCCCGACACAACGAACACATTAAACGGCTGAACGACCCCGCCGAAAGCGGACTTTTTCACCTAGAGGCGTGGCTCCCGTTCTCTGAAGCGGCAAAGTTGGACCGTGGCAATGCCAATGTTCGGCCCGCATCCGAACGGAAGAAGCCATTCCGTGACATGATCGATACGGTTGAGAAAAGCCCCTCGACGTTCCACCTGAAGAATCGCGGAATAATTTACCGCTGCGACAAGTTCGAGTTCGATAACAAAGGAACGGTCCTGCGCGTTACTGTTCCAGACATCGCGCCAGATGAATTTGAAGACCTTGATAACGGAGAGCCTAAGTTCGGCATTGCGGACGGAGGACACACTTTCGAAGTCATACAGCAAACAGTGGCGCGACTCAACGAGCTACGAGAGCGCGATGGTTGGATAGAGCCGTTCGTGCGCGTCCACTTCCTGGCTGGTCAGGCGTTCGAGAGCGGCGAACTTGAACAACTGGTTGAGGCACTGAACACCTCTTCGCAGGTTCAGCAGTTCACGCTGGACGAATACCAGAACAAGTTCGATGAATTGAAAGATGCTCTCCAAAAGGGTGGCTTCGACCCTGCCGTTGTTGCATTTCGCGAAAACGAAGAGAAGGAATGGGACGTTCGCGAGATAGTTCAGCGGATGGCCTGCTTCCTGAAAGAGCGTTGGAAAACCACGCAACCCGCGTCAATGTACAGGTCGAAAGGCAAGGCCCTTGATTTGTACACGAACGAAACTACGCATGATGAGTTCCGGAAGCTGTATGACGTGGCTGCCGACATCGTAACGTTACCGGAGTTCATTCAGTCGGAATTCAGCAAGGACACCGGTAAAGGCCGCAAGTTCGGCAAGTTGCGCGCGGTGAAGACTCTGAAAAAATCGTATACACCTGCCGGAACAGCATACGCAACTGAACACGAGATGGATTTGGCAGCGTCATTGCCAATCGCGGCGGCGTTCAGGGAACTGCTGGAGCTTAAAGGCGATAGGTACTTCTGGAGGGTCAATTACAAGGAGGTATTCAGGTTCGCTGCCGACGAACTGTACAAGACCCTACTGAATAAGGTGAAAACCGCGAAGGCTGTGAACAGCCTCGGCGCAGACACGGAGTACTGGACACAGTGCGCAAACATCGTGCTGCGCGCGAAATACGAGGTCCTGAATAAGTCGAACGGTTAATTGGATCTGAGCGGAAAACCTGCTGGGGTGAAGGCGAGTCTTCACCCCATTATTCTTTTGCGGAGACACCAAACGGCAATAGCTCACGTCCTTCTAAATTGTCATGCGAAACGAAATGCATGGATGGATTCCGTCTTGCTGCGCTTAGTGCCCGAACCTTCTCATTACTGAAGTGACGTGGCGGGGTAGGGCTCCCTCGCTGCGCTCGGGATGACAGTTCTCGCTGGCGTTCGAACAGGGAGCATTCCCACTCGAGGGCGAGCGGGCTCCATCAAAACTGCAGATCCCTCGCTCGCTGCGCGAGCTCGTGATGACAAGAAGAGCGGCTGTGGCGTGAAGAGCGGCTGTGGCGCGTGAAGCGGCTGCTTACTTTGCGTTCTTGTGGATCTCCACCGTGCTCCACGTCTTGTCGGCTGCGTGGCAGAGATTCTCGAGAGGACAATCCGCACACTTAGGATTGCGCGCCACACACAGAGCGCGCCCGTGGTGGATGATCTCGTGCGAAAAGAGCGTCCACTTGTCGCGAGGGATCACCTTCATCAGATCCTGTTCGATGGTTTTCGGATCGTCGCCTTTAGTTAGTTCGAGTCGTCGCGAGATGCGATGAACGTGTGTATCGACGACAACGCCGTCGTTTTTATGGAACCATGTCCCCAAAACGACGTTGGCGGTTTTGCGGGCTACGCCGGGAAGCGACAGCAGGTCGTCCATGTTATCCGGAACCTGGCCTCCGAAATCGCTCACGATCTTTTTGGCGGCGCCGACGATCGACTTCGATTTGTTGCGAAAGAAGCCAGTCGACTTAATGTCCGGCTCGAGAGCTTCGGGCTTGAGCGCAGCAAAGTCCTGGACAGTCGGATATTTTCGGAAGATTTCCGGCGTGGTCATGTTCACACGAACGTCGGTGCACTGCGCAGAAAGGATCGTGGCAACTACCAATTCCCACGCACTGTCATGCTTCAGCGCGCAGGTTGCGCCGGGATACGTGGCTTCGAGGCGCTTCAGAATCTCACTGACGCGCTCGGGCGCCAGCGGATTGTACCCAGCGGGAGGTTTACCGTTCTTCGTGGACGAGATCGTAGTCGGCTTTACTTTCGCTTTCGCCATGGGCAAATCGTTGCGTTTCGGCCGACCATCTTTCGGCAGCTTTGTAGGCCGCAGCTCCACTTTTCGAGCCGCTTCATGTCGCCCCGTCTTCGCCGGTTGTCTGGGAGTCACGCCGCGCGCCATCAGCCTAGTCGCTCCAGCATCTCGGGAATCGACGCACGAATACAGGTAAATTTGGGGCTATCGACAGCGACATAATTGTAGTTGTCGATCTCGCGCAGCTTCATGGCGGTCTCGATCACATCCTGGGGACGATCGGCTTCGACAGCAATCACAAACTCCTGGTCATCAATTCCGAGCGAGTACATGGTATGCAGGTGAATGCCGGCCAAATCGTCTACCAGCCGCATTTGTTCCTGGATCATGCGCTGGCGATCCTCAAAGGGAAGCTGATACCAAGTGTGAGTTTTGGTGTAGGGATACACCATGATGTACTTGTGATTGCCGGGACGAATGTAGCCGCGCATCGGAGCGGGATTATTCTCTTCGTGACCGATGAGATATTGAGATCGGCGTGTCATCGCCAGCAGGGAATGGGTCATCGTCAGATACGATCCCATCGCAGTCTTCATCATGTCCGAATGCGCGGAACTGAGGCAGTCGAGGGAATAGCAGATGCGCCAGAGAAGCATATCGCAATCCGCACGCAGGCCCATGGTGGAATAGCTCAGGATTCGCATTTCGTTGTTCGCCCAGCGGTCCAGTGCCTGCTGAAATTCCTGTTTCTGTTCCGTCCTGTCTGCGATCGGCAAGCGTCGCCATGAGGGGTCGACTTTCAAAAAGCTGAAACTTACGATTTGGCAGCGCGATTCGGCTTTGTCCGGCATGATTTGTTTCCCTAAAGGGATTTTACTCAAACTCTGCGTTCATGGTGCGACACAGTCGGAACTTCTTGTCCACGTTACCAAAAGGAAACAGGTCTACCGTGTCACATTGACGCCCACCAACTCGAACATTAACCTGTAAACATGGCTGTTAAGGCAATTCAACTCGGGCAAGTCTGGCGGAATGAAACCGACGCGCAAAACTACCTTGTCACCAAGGTTTACAGCGAGGTTTTCAGTCAGTTTGCCATGCTTCGCAAGGCCGATAGCACGGCTGCCAGCGCCGGCTCCATTCGTATTAAAGTCCAAAAGACGAACGAGGGCGTCACTCTGCCGGGCTACGTCTTCACGCAAGATTCGGATACCTTCTGAGGTCAGCAAGGAGCACTCCCTAATCGAATGATCTCGCGAATCATCTCTGCCCTCAGTGTGTTCATCGTTGCGGTGATCTCAAAAGCCGGGTACGGCGGCATCCTGCTGCTGATGGCGATTGAGTCAGCCTGCATACCGTTGCCGTCGGAAGTCATCATGCCGTTCTCGGGATACCTGGTTCACACAGGACGTTTTAACCTGTTTTGGGTAGCCACTGTGGGCGCACTGGGCTGCAACCTGGGCTCATTCGTCGCTTATTATGTTGGGTACTTTGGCGGACGGCCACTGGTCGAGCGCTACGGATCCTATATCTTGCTTAGCCACAAAGAGCTTGATTGGGCCGACCATTTCTTCGCTCGCTATGGCGATCGAGCAGTTTTCATCAGTCGTTTGTTGCCGGTGGTCCGCACGTTCATTGCGCTGCCTGCCGGAATCGCGCGCATGCCGAAGTTGCGATTTCACGTCTACACCTTTCTTGGCTCCTGGCCGTGGTGCCTGGCACTCGCTTACGTTGGGATGCGATTGGGAGAGAAGTGGGATACGGATCCGCGCCTGAAGATGTGGTTTCATCGCTTCGACGCGCTCATCGCTCTGGTGCTGCTGACGGGGATCGTGTGGTTCGTCCGCTCACACTGGCAGCATCGAATTCGGGCTGCGCAGCGGGCTGCTCAGTAAATTAGTGGAGTCGATCTTCCGCGGGAGGCTTTTGCGCTGGCTCTTCGGTTGGCTTCTCCGGACTCTTCGCAGGCGCTGCGTTATTCCAGATGGCGCGATAGACCCTCCAGGAACCATCCGGCTGTTTTTTCAAAATACGCATCATGTTGTAGGTGGTATCCACCTCCGGCCCGGGATTCATCGGACCGATTCGTGTTTGCACCGTTCCTAACTCGTAAGCGTAATCGCCGGTAATTCGCACCTCCTGCCACGCCTGCTCGTATCCGAGGATCTGAAAATTCTCCATTGCCTTGGCTTCCTGCTCGAGATAGGCGCTATTGGCTTCCAGTCCGCTGATGGCAGCATGTGCCGGCGGCATGGAAATGATCTCGGGATCCCAAAGCAGTTCCAGCGCTTTCACGTCCAACGCTAGATTCGCCTTGATCTCCTTGTCGTCGAGTTCCTGGATCGCCGCTCGGTCTTCCGCCGCGGAAGATGTATCGCTCTGCGTTTTGGGGGCAGGTCGTCGATGGGATGTCTGTGCCGTTGCGGAGGTCAACGTTAGAAGCAAAGAGAAGAAAAGCAGGGAAGTATGGCGCATTCGTGGTCTCCATCTCATGTCGGAGTGGGATGCCTGGCTACAGAACAAGAAATCTGGAATCAGGGCGCAGAGGCACTACGACGCGTGAGGGTCGCCACGGAGCCTGACTCAGGAGTCTTTGGAAGAACATTATGCGCGATGCCCTGATAGAGCGCATTCGCAATCCGGTCCCGATAGGTACTCGTCCGAAGTTGTTGTTCGTCGGCCTCGCTGCTGATGAACGAAATCTCAGCGAGGACGGCGGGCATCTGCATGTCGCGAAGTACGACGAAGGGTGCAGAGCGGACACCGCGGTCTCGCACAGCGACTTGCGTGCTGCTCAGGTTGTGAATGAGCGACTGCTGCACGGCAGCGGCAAAGCGCCGGGCGCGATCCGAGGAATCTGTTCCGCGCGCACCTGTACCGCCAGCATTTTCCATCACTTCCGAAGAAGATCTGAAGTAATAGGTTTCTATGCCGTTTACGGTTGGATACTGGCTGGAATTCGCGTGAATGGAAATGAAGAAGTCCGCATTCGCTTTTCTGGCGACGGCGCTTCGATTTTCCAGCGAGACGTAGTGATCATTCTTACGGGTAAACAGAACGTGCGCGCCCAGATTCTGTTCGAGCAACTTGCCGAGACGCTGGGCAACGTCCAGGGTGAGCTGTTTTTCCTGCAAGCCGTTGTGACCGATCGTCCCCGTGTCGTTGCCGCCATGGCCCGGATCGATCACCACGGTCAAGGCGTGGGGCGTGACGGCAACTGGAGCTTCGGGCGTCGTCACTTGCGCGGTGGGCGCTACATCGGGCTTAGTGGTACCGAACTCAATCACCAATCCATCAGGATTGCTCGTCTCGGTGGTGGTGTATTCGAGCGGACGGGCCATATCGAAGACGATACGTGTAACGCCCGTCGGAGATTGCCCAATGCGAACTCGCTGCAGCATGCTGTCGTTGATGGCGAAGACGTGATCGCGCGGGGCGGGGAATTCCAGTCCAGGTAGATCGAAGTAAACGCGCTCGGGATTGTGCAGCCGCAACGAGGTGAACGTGATCTTCTTGTCCAGCGCGATCGTGATCATGGCACGGCCATCCGCCATCCAGTAGCGAATACCGGGCATAAGCGAGCGGCCGAGTTCCAGACTTCCAGCGGGTGCGGGAGACGTGGACTTATTTGCGGATTCTTGCGTTGGCTCGGCCGAAGCTGAAGATGACTGCTTCACTGGAATCGGCGGCGCATGATGCCGCATGTAATAGCCGCCGCCAAGGACCGCCGCAAACAACACGAAGAGCACAGCGGAAATCAGCACCGTGCTGCTGACTTCCGTGTCGGCCAGCGAACCAGTGAGAATCTCTCTTTCTTGCGAGGAGCGTTGCGGGGACTCCGCCGCCTTCCGGGCTGGAACCTCGGCAGGTTTGGGAATCGCGATCGGCCGAGGTAGTGCTACCGCTGCCGCTTTCGGTGGCGCAACTGGAATGGCTACGCTCGCGACTTGCGGGGGCGCGGTGGTTCCATGCTGCTCAGCTGGATACTTCGTCTCCGGTTCTTTCTCGACGATCCCCGGAGGCGCGGACTTGATCGACTCAACCAGGATTCTTGGAGTAATCGTCTGCAGCAGCGGAGATTGTTTGTGCAGCTGCTCAAGCACGAGCGCGGCGATGTAGCGCAGCAACTGCAAATCGCTGGAGTTGAAATTTGATATGCGATCGGAAAATAGTCCGAGGATGCCGATCAGCTCGTCCTGGGCTTGCAGCGGGACGTACAGCACGGAACTCACGCCCAGCGCACGTGAGGAGATTGCATCCACGCGCGGATCGGTTTCGGCGTTGATGCAAAGTACGCTCTGCCGGGTGCGCACGCATTCCCCGGCCAGACCGTGATCGAGTGGAACCCCGGAACCGGCATCGGGCGCGATGCGGCCGCTTCGAGCCACGCAAACCATGGCTTCTTCCGTGCCGAGCGCCAGTGCAGCGCCGGACGCGCCTGTCAGATTCTGCGCGCTCGCAACAATGCGATTCAGCGCGACATGAATCCCCTCGGCGGATTCGAACTCCGCATTCTTCTCGGAGGCGAGCCGCGAAATCTCAGTCTTGAGTTTTTTGTTTTCTTCTTGAACCGTGAAGGCAAAGGCGAGGAGGGCCTGCAAAAAGTCGCGGTCCGGCAACGCCGTTCCAGGCGTCCGCATGCGCACGCGATGACTGCCGCGAAAGACAGTTTTGTCGTTACCCGCCAAATTACTCCCGCTGCGTCCTGCCTCGGTGGAACCGGAAAGGCTTCGCGCAGGTAAGTGTCACCCATTATTTGTGAGTTCTACCCATGTTTTCAAGCAGAAGCGTGGGAGCGTGCCAGTTTTGTCACGTATCTCTCCAAAAGGCCGATAGGAAGCGCTGAACCTAGGTGCAAACTCGGATGGACCGGGCGGCGACTTGTGCTATAGTCCGGTGAATCGAGGCGAGTATCTGAATGAAAACCGTATACGAAGCACTCCGCGACCTGTTACGTGGCAAAGAGCTTGAAATTAAGCGGCTGGAGAAAGAAATCGAGGCATTGCGCATCGTCCTGCCGATCGTGGCCGACTCGAAAGAGACGGTCGATTCTGAAGAATTCCGCCCGAAACAGCCCTTTGTGGTCGAGGGAGCCTCTACGCCCAAGGCCCCCGGCTATGTCAGCCCGGAACTGGAAGCGGTATTGTCGAAGACGTCAACGTCTAACCAGCCGGCCTCCAATAGCGCTGCTGAAGGCGCCAAACACCGCACCAGCTGGCCATAAAGCGATTTGGATTTACAGTTTGTGCCGGGCTAGCCGGACACGGCTAGCCCAATTAAGCTACTCTCCTGCGCGTTCTTCTGGGTTACGATCCCCGCCGCCACCCATGCCTTGTAGTTGTGCCTTCGTGGTAACTCCGTTAGCAACATCCTCTTAGTTCTGATTGATTCTGAAGCCCGTTTGCTCGCATACTTCTGCTGATAGGCTCCATTTCTCTATTGCTACTTGCGTTGGGAAAGTCAGCAAGCATCTTCCTATCGCTTTGGGCTATCCGATATAAAGCCGACTGGGACTACAAGCTAAGTCCACAAGCCGCTTCATTACGCTGGGGAATGGTTCTATTTGGTTATTTGATCGCGGTCTCGACTCCCGGCGCATCAATGGGTCTCGTTCGAGTGTTTGCGTATCTGTTAGGGCTTTCCTTTCTTTGTTGGCCAAATATCGCTTACCACCTCGACAAGTCGTTGCGACGATGGCCCTCCACACAGGGTTTCGTGATTTCAGGAGAAGCCACGGAGCATGGCTGGAACGTCGGCTACAACTATTTCTTCAACGGAGTACGGTATGGCGGAATCGCGCGGGTTCAGCCTGTTGTCGGTTCGACGGTTCATGACTCATATCCCGATGGCAAGCCACTGCTGGTCAGTTACGACCCTTATAATCCCGACTGTTCCCAGGTGCTCTAGGATCGCCGTCGTGGAATAGTTGCGATACGCCAAACAACCACACTCTCAAACTGCGAGGTATGACTGTCGTGTAAACCCCAATAACTTCACCACCTCGTCTCATTCTCCATACCGCCCCAAACGGCTCATTACCTCAGTAGTATTGGGCAATTCAATAACTGCCTGTTGAATCTACACGTTACGGGTATCTGGCTACTCAATCATTTGTACCTAGTTGTACCCAAGCTGTAACAGGGAAGAGCCACCAGTTAATTAATCGGCTGGTGGCTCTTCTGTGTCAGGGCTTCTTAGGCAGCAAGCCGTAGATTGAGTTTAGGTCTAACGTGGGGTTTTGGTTTTCCTCTTTCATGAACCTGTTTAGGTCTTTGGACCTGTCGCCCCGCCTCGGCTTCGTTGGCGGTTTTGTTTTCTTGCGTTGATTCATAACACTCCTTGCGAGTCCCGATTAGCGACTCGCTTTTATAGAACCTACGAGCCAGCCATCCTCTGAAAGAAATATGTGGAAATAGTGAAGGGACTAAATGCTTAACAAATTTGAAGAGATGAGACTGCCTGACAGGGTAGCGTTGCTTTGTCTACTTCTTCTGCTTGCCGGAATGTTGAGTAGGACATTCTTCGGTTTTAAAAGAATAGAGCTTCTTTCCGGCGGGGTGCATAACTCGACAGACTTCGGCCAAATTTCCCATACCGTCGCGATATCGGAATTTTTCCCAGTGAAACCAAGCAGCCTCATCTCCGAAGCTCAAAGTGAAATGTTGGGGATGGTCTTTTTCAATGATGGCGCCTTCCGGATCGTCTCTAAAAACCTGAAACGACATGTTTTCCAAAATCTCATCGACAGAGGGGTCTGCTTTTCCGGCAATACCCCCCGACGCCCATTGCACGTCTGTGGCTTCAAGAACGCCTTCATTGATAATGTCAAACGATACGTTCGTGCTGCGGCCCACGGGGCCACGCGTGATGCTCCAGTTCCCAAAAATAAGTCTGGTATTTACCTGCGTCTGCGACAGCCCGAATTGTTTCTGGGCGACTCCAGCAGAAGATTCCTGAGTACGAGTCTGTCTTTCCATTTGCTGGAGCGTGTCTTTGAATTGCCGCTTACTCTCTTCCAAGGCGTTGGCAGCAGTTTGGGCAGAGATGGCCGAAGCTGCACTTTGAATTCTTGTCTGTCGGGCGATGATTTGACTTATCCCAATGCTGTCAGCCAAGTCTCTTTCCTGGATGTAGGCAATAGAGGCATAGAAAGCGGCCGCAACGAAAGCGAAGAAGGTGACGATCGCAAGGGTTCTTTGCACCCTATAATTTCGATCATCTCTTCGATTACGTTCCTGCTGTTCTTCGTCACGCTTTCGTTCTATTGCTTCTGGAATCTTCAGTTCGGAGATTACGACTGGAGGATACTTCTGGTAATACTCGTCTCGTGTTTTCTCGGCATTTTTTATGGCCTCGTTCTGCTCCACGACTGCATCTCGCAGCGCGTCCAATTTAGTGCCAACGGACTGGAGTTCTTCGCGCAGCGCCTTAATTAAAGGCCTAGACTGCTGAACGTGTTTAGCCATCAATGATCTCAGACGGCGGCAGTGCCGAATCTCGGCAACTGCCGCCACTCATATTACCGAGCTATTGCTGTGAATGAGGCAAACGATGGAAACGGACATCCATCGCTTTTACCGCGATTGTTGTGGTACTTGTTGCGTCGAAAAACATGCCCCGAAAGCGTGCCACGCTTTCAAGAACCTGTTCGCATTTTCAGGATTGGAGACTTGGTATTCCTCCCACAGTCCAGTCTGACTTTTCAATTTCAGTTCGGCATATTGAGCTATCGGAATCTGATAATTATTTGCGAATCTCTTATCACGACTGCCGTCTTTGTTACACTTTGCCCAGGTCTGGCCGATAACTTGAGAATCCTTCGGAACTCCTTGTTCCTCAACGAAAGGAGCGATACAGCCAGTGAGAATAATGTCGTGGAAGTCAATGACCGAGAATGCCTCTTTCGCGGCTCGGTAAAGAATGAAACCTGGATACAGAAAGAGATCACCACCATTGGCGTTCCGAAGATGGGGAACCTTTTGCTCCCACTGGATCAGATCACAACTACCGAGCACGAATTGAACACGTTCGCGGAAAATCTTTTCTACGGCTATCGTCCGTTCTTTGACTCTATCCGTTGCTTGACGTGCTTTTTTGTCCCAGATTGCACCGCACTCACACAGAGCCGCAAACTCGTCTCGCATTCGAAAGTACGGTTCAGCTTGCTCCTTCTCGATGTCAAAGTGTGCCGCGAGAATAGTTAGGCGCAGTTGTTCCTCCAGCTCCTGTACCTTTGATAAAGCGATATCGGCATTGGCTTTTCGTTCAGCGAACGATTTCTTGAACAGACGCTTGAAGAGAAATCCTTGCTCCCAGGGCCAGTACCTTTCAGATGCCCTTGTGCTCTCAGATCGAGCAGCCGCGAGTTGCCTTTCAATATCGTCGCGCTCTTCATATGTGGTTTGGATAAGTCGCTTAAATTCCTGCAAGCTTGCACTGGTGAGCAATTCCGTACTTGCACTACGAATCTCTTCGATTGGTGCAACAACGTGTGTGAGGATTGGAGTCGGATTTGTAAATTCGGGGATGGCAGAAGAGCCTTCGTGCTGACCGTCTGGCAAGGATGGCCGATGTGCTGCATTTGGTTCGGTTCCGCCGCCTAGTTTTTGTCGAAACGATATGCCCGATCCGGGTAACGATGCTGTCGCATATGTCCCACGAGGTCCGACGTTCACGGTAAACGGAGCACCACCGATGCTCGCACTGAACCACTTCGCGAAAGGTTGAGCTGAACTCCAGGAATTACCTTGAAGGAATGCCGAAAACGCCAGCCATAGCAGTGGCACCAGATATGCGTCAGTATAGGGGGAGCTGACTAGTGTAATGCAGGCTCTCGGATTAGCAAGGAATATTTGATCTTGTTCCGATTTACGAAGCCGCCGAAATTGCTACTTAGAGGAAGCCACAGCCGCACACCATGCGCGGTGATACTCGGAGACGTCACCAACAGCTTTGAGCAGCAACGATAATGTGATATGAGCCATCCCATGAGAAATCGCGCGGAGGCTGGATTTGCCAACGAAGTTCTTCAACTAACCAGTTCTGCTTGATCGAATTGCACATGTAGCAGGCAGTCGATAGAGTCAGATCTGCCGCCGCGAGAAACAGGAATCAGGTGATCGCAGCTAGCGGAATCTCTCCAATATCCGATATGGCAGTTCTCCATCTTCCAATTCGTATGGAACGGAAACTCAGTCGGAAACTGTGTCGATAGAAGGCGTAATACGGGCACGAATATTGTGAGTTTTCCGCAAAAGCGCCAGGAGAAGCGGTCGCGCTTGAACACCTTCAGCTGTATTGTTCGTGGAATGCTGGTTCGAACAGAACCTCGATACCGCCGGAAGCGACCGAATCTGATGCAGGTTTTCCCGAGCCTGAGTTAAATTACCGCTCAAGATAAGTTCTACAACACGTTTGTAATTGTCGGATACACCTGAATTAGCTGTCATAAGCTTGCAACTTGGAGCGAGACTCTAGGGTTTGGCGGCACGTATTGTGCCATTAAGGTTGGGATCGTGAAAACATCTAACTGGGTACCAAAACGGAAAGAAATACAGGTACGGTATTTACCGGTAGACCGTGAGAGCTACAGGGTCAACGATCTGAAAGGAAGCTATTACTCGGTTCGATGGAATCCAAAACCTATCAGTGAGCCTCGGAAAGTCGAACTGGCTAGTGTTCACCGGATGAGTACTGAGAACGCTCGGCGGACTAGATCGCATGGCGAGTTCCCCGTAGTGGTTACGCGCGAATATTTTGTAAGAAGGGCTACACCGTCTTAGCTACCGAACCCCGCCTAATGAGTCCGATGGACGCAATGCCCGAAGGATACGTTCTCTGCTCGTACCTGGATACCGAAGAAGAGGCGCGGAATGTTTACAGAAGATGGGTGAGATTTTTGGAACTGATGTAATTGCGGAGTTGAACGCAGCGATGGATGTTGAACGAATGAGATGGCCAAGGTGGTCGCAACTGGCTCAGGCTCTCCAGTAGGCAATGTCGGTGTAGGCGTAACTGGAATTAATCCGCTTTCCAAAACCGGAACAACTTTTCGATTTTAGCTTCAGCACAAAAAACAGTTGATAGACTTGGCAACCACTTTGGAAAATCTCTGGGGAGAGGATACCAACGAGCAATGTCTTCTTTTTATTGTGAGCACTGCCAGAAAGAAACACAGTTCCTAACGGTTCAAAAATCCGTACTGACCGCCTCCGTCGCGAGATCAACGATCTATTACTGGATGGAGCGAGGCTGGGTTCATTGGAAAGAGCTGCCGAGCCGACGCCGAGTGATTTGTGAGAATTCATTGAGCCGCTGTTCCTACCCCACTCCGGATTTGGTTTCCAAGGACTCAAGAAATATTCCGAAACGTCTGAAACCGTCCGGTTTCGTAGGTTGAAGCTCTCCTAGCCCGCTTGTAAGATTTCGCCCGTATAGACCGCCTTGGAAGCTGTGCCCAAGGGCTTCGAGTCTGTTCGGTTAGGACCAAATTCAAAGCGAGAAGGATGAACGGGTATGCGAAGGATAGTACTCGCCGGAGTGCTTGCGATTGCAGTCAGCGCCTATTCCCAGACCGCCTCAACAAATGCCCAGACTACGAGCGGTTCGACTGTCCATCATCATTCGGCTGTCGCTCTGATAGACGGGGCGAATAATCCCGAGCTAATAGCTGATTCAATCGCCTACCGCTTGCTCTTCCTCAGTCTCACGCAGTCTCCAGTTGGGACCACAGGGAGCGCCGCTCAGGTTCACAGGTTGCGTATAGCAGGATTGAGCGAAACCGAAAGTGAAGCGACGCTTACCATCTTGCAAACTTTCAAATCTCGTTATGAGGAGTTCGTCCGTGATTACGGCAAGGCGGCGGACCTGGCACTCAAGCAAGGGAAAGCACCTGAAAACTCCGTTCTGCTGGCACAGCGCGATTCCCTCGTCACTTCAACGAGAGATCAATTGCGGAAGGTACTTTCAGCTGACTCGGTGTCGTACCTCAATACGTTGGTGCAGACTGAGAAGCACAGAATGAAAGTCGCTGTAGAAACTCAATCACAATAGGCTCTTCGTTTCAGACTGGAGACTTCCGATGAAAAAAAGTATCGTAACCCTTCTTGTCTTGTTGCCAACGTTTACGTGTTTCGGTCAAACGATGACCCCGAATTACAACATGTATACGACACTCGATGTAGACGAACAGCATGGAACCGTTACCCAGACCGTAGTAGTTGACGGCTATACAAACGGAAGTTGCACAGTGACTACTACTGTAGTCTGTGGTCCGAACGGACAAACCTGTACGTACCAGACAACAAATCAAAACTGCGCAAACGCGAAACACACGAGTGTTATTAAGAACGTCGTTGGCAGTTCTGGAGGAACGACGAGTGGTCCGGCGGTAAACCCCTTTTCCTATTCTTCGTTTTCAACAACAACGCAGGCTCCGTTGGCCGTCGAGGCTGCGCCCCCCACAACTGAGGCTGAAAGCTATATTGATTGTTCATGGATCGGCCCATTTTGGCCACCAAGCGATCCCTGTCTGCCCGATGGAAGCTCGGTTGGTAGTATGAGTAAAAGGCCGTCAATCTTCGATGCATTTCTTCATCGCGTATTCGGTGGTCGTGCCAATCCCGGCGGCAAGAGTTCTGAGAGTCTCAATGCGTGTCAGCGACATAGCTCTAGCACGCTTTCTGCGGCTGTTGCCACTCCAGTTGGTGTCGGCACTTCGAAGTAACAGTTTTACGATGTGTTGGAACGAGGAGCTATGAGCGTCCGTGTACTACTTGTGACTCTGATATTCGTGGCATCAATGGCTTCGGAAGAATGCCTTTCGCTTGGGTCTGAGACGACTGCAAAAATTACAAAGTACCTGATGCAAAGAATAGAGTCTGGTTCAGTTGTGCAGCCGTTTGTAGTGTCGTCAGAAATCGTGCCTGGTACCTGCTATCGTAGACTTCGAGTTCAGCTCGATGCGCCTTCGCATATTGCCACACTTTACCTAAGTCCCGACCAGAGGTTCCTAACCAGTAGCCTTTACGATTTGTCACTGGATGCGAATGTTGAAGTAGCCAAGATCGCGGAAGAGGTGAACAAGCGCCTCCTATCAGAAAAGTCACCAACTCGTGGCGATTCGCGCTCAACAATCGTACTCGTTGAATTTGGAGATTTTCAGTGTCCGTATTGCAGGCGTTTCGCCGAATGGTATGGCTCAGTCCCGGCTGACTTGGTAAGCCATACCGCGCTCGTGTTTAAGCAACTTCCACTGCCTCAGCATTCTTGGGCGCACAATGCAGCGCTCTATACCTCTTGTGCTGCAGTTCAATCGCAAGACGCATTTTGGTTTCTTTCTGATTTCCTGCTGAGCAATCAAAACGAGGTCACGGCAGACAACCTAAAATCACGGATCATGGAGCGAGTGTCAAAAAGGTCTGACATCAGCGTTCCAAAGATGGTGGACTGTGTGGCCAGAGGCAGTAATGAAATCTTGAGTCGAGACGAAGCTTTAGCTACGGAATTGGGAGTTAGGAGTACGCCGACGATATTCATCAATGGAAGAAGAATTTTAGCGTTGCGCGATGGCTCTGAACTGCGAGCACTATTAGAGCGTGAACTGTCCAGTGAAGCGAAAGTTGAAGTTGGCCAGAAGCAATAGAAGTACCGGAGAACTACGATGACTCAAAAGTTGATGAGACTGGGATTGCTCCTGTTACTCTTGGTATTTGTATCGTTCGAAACAAAAGCCATGACAACAATGACCATAGGCGACGCTCCAAAAGGTGTCGAGGTGATCCCTCTGGACGCCTCCCATTCTTCGGCTCTCCCTTCCTCCGTGGCAGCGGTCACTGCATTAGTACCAGGCGAGTCCTTCGTATTGGTCAACAACACCGACCGGGCGATCACAACGTTGGTGACCGTCTGGTCCTTCTCCACAACATCTGGTGTAAAGCGTCGAAGGCTCAATCTCGACGGCTATCTACTTAGCCCAGTGCAAAGGATTGTAAACCCGCACGACTTCGCACTTATTACGCCCAGTGGTAGTGTTACTCCCGATTTGATTCCGCGTCTCAAAGCTGGCGGCCTAGTCGGACTGTTTGGCGATCCGCCGGACTTTCCAAGTCCAGACTCGACGGCCGGGGTACAGCTGGATATCGACTCCGTAATTTTTGAGAATGGCGATATAACGGGCACAGATCGATACCAGTACTATCGCGAGATTCAAGATCGGTACCTAGCTCTAGATTCTGTGTTGGCCGAGATGGAGGCGGCAAAACAATCGGGAGAGGATATAGCAGCCCATTGTTCGCGAATCCAAAACGAAGCCCGACTAACCCGCAGCAGTCTGTCGCGATATAAGGCTCACTATGCCGATGTCCTCCAGAGGACGCCAACAAAAGATGTTGATCTGCGGCTGGCCGCCTTTAAAAGAATGCAATCACAATTACCCAAGCAGTTCAGCCACCAAACTGGAGGAAAACAATGAGGCTGCTTAGAGTTCTCTCTGTATTAGCAATTTTGTTTGGCGGTCTGGTCTCCGCTCATGCACATGGTCCAGAAGATTACTACATCACATCATTCCAATGCTCACCCACATCTTGTGATGATTGGACTTACCTAGTGACGACAGGCGCATCGGTCACGCAGGCGGACGCGATCTGCGCTGAACCGAACGGCGATACCGTTCATTTGAGTTTCCAAGTCTCCGTCACAGCTCTTAATTGTCAGAATCCCTACACCCTTTACACAAAGGTCGAGCAGCATGCAAACGAGTACTTAGATGATTGTGGTCACCCATATGAGGTCGATTTTGTGCGACAGTGGCGAGAGGTATATGACGTTGGCTACAACATTGTCTACTCTGCCTACGATGACCATTTTTGCGACGATAGCGACTCGGGCGTCACCAGAGCTGGCACTAAGCCGTGCTGAGTAGATTTCCTGCAAAAGTAGTGACTGGGCGTAAGTCTCCATCAGTGGAGTCCCACAAGGCATTACCCAATATGGGGATGAGTGTCGCCAGGGCAGGCGGGGCATAGGATCAGAATAACTATGATTAGACGTTTCATTAGACTCTCCAACAAGGCACCGCTGTCACAGACTGTGTCATTGACAAGAAGAGTCTATGCCCGCCAGGGCTTGGTGAATGATTTTGCGCAAATGTCGCAATTTGCGGGATATAAAAGCACCGTTTGTCCTTGGGTTTTCAAAGAGCTGACGAAAAGAATTCATACGTTTTGGGGGCAGTTTACAGACAAGTAAACAGATATCGTGCTAAGATGTTTACCGTAATTGATCGTTACAACTGATCCTGCGGGCGCTCCCTTCAGTATCAGGACCGGGTACCCAATACAACTGAATATCAGTACGCCCAGTGATGTGCGTGCGCCATGCTTAGCATGAAGGCTCTACAGTGAAATTCACTGGGGCAGGGTCGGGAAACCCCCGAGCCAAACTTCAAAGCGCGTGAAGGCTCATCCTGTAGCAGGTTGAGCGGGTCTGAGAACCAGACCCACGCATGAAGGCTAGTCTTCGAAATGAAGCTAGCGGGTCTTAATCGGACCCACAAAAGCATGATGTGGTGCGGTTTCACGACCGTCCAGAGTGGGAGAAACCCCACCACCTAGATTACCTCCACATAAACCCAAAAACTAAACTGCGGCCAGCAGTGTGCCTGTTCCTCCCCAGACTGCTGGCCATTCTTTGCGGTACCAAACGTGTGCCTGTCCTTTCTAGAGGGGCAGGCATTTTTATTCCCCAACACAGAGACAGAGAAAAGAGATGAGCCAACCTATGTCTACAAAAGCAAAAACCACTTTGGAAAAAGTAATCGCACTGCGCGAATTGTCCAAACAAACACGCACTGTAACCACCAGGGCGCAAAACGATCTACTGCAAGCCCTCGATACCAACGATCTGGCCGATGTCGCACTGGAGTTGCGGCTACGCGGCTGGTAATTCCCAACTGAAAGAAGAGATGAAATGTCACTAATCACATCACCTAAACCCACACCAACCCCGAGCACGAAAACGCCAATTTGTTTCGCCCACAATCACATGACCTGCCGCCAGTATGGTCTATGGTCTCGCATCCGTGAATTGCAGCACGGAAGAGGGTTCGTGTTCTTCGACGCAGACTTCCTGTCGGAGAACTTCCAAGCAACCAGCCGAGATGTCATCTACGATGACTGCACTTCACTGCTGAAGGATGGGTGGTTCGAACTACTCTCCGCCAGGAAAAGGAAGAGAGACGGTACTTGGGAGTCCCGCCAGATCAAGGCTCTACCCCACAAAGACTGGGCTTTGAAAAATCCCGGTAAGTGCAAGAAACTTCAGGGCAGCCATTCGGCAAATAGCCACGCACCATTAGGCTATCAGCGACGAACCAGTAGGCAAATAGCCACGCACCAGTCGGCAAATAGCGACGAACCAGTCGCTCCCAGCCAACATAGACTTCGTTCCAATACAGACATGGTTCTAAATCAGACTCCAGTTCTAAATCAGACTGTAGTTCTAAATACAGACATCGTCGCTCCCTCTGCAACTTTTAGAGAAATGGAACCTGTAGAAACGAATCCAAACTTGAATACGACTGTAGATCGAACAGAGGCAGACAGGCAGACCGGCAGAACCGAGGGACACGTAGTGGCCCCTCCCCCCTCTCCCGCATCCCCCCCTCCCCAAGCTGCACAGTTATGCAGTCCTGCGGATAGTCCTGCCGCTGCTCCAGCTGCACAGTGTGCGGATGAGACCGAAACAGAGTTTCTCAAGAGACTGGAAACACTATGGCGCGACTGCAAGGACGGGGAGCAGCGTGCCGAGTACCGCAAGCAATATATGGCGACGAAGGCGGCCCTTGATGCAGCATAACGTAGCTAAGGTATGGGCGGCCCTATCCGAGTCATCATTCGAACTACTCCAGCTATTGAGCAGTGTCGTTATGTACCGTTTCGTCGTTACCTGCTAGTGGATAGATCGTTGCCGCACATTGTGGATAAAGGTATGGATTGATACCTCGAAATACAGGCTACATCACGCGACCTAAACGGCTCCAAAAAGACATAAAACCGTAAATTGCACGTTGCCCTGAAAATGAACATCCAGACAGGTTCATGAATCCTCTGTATCGACGCGGCATTTCGTGCTGTCGGTTTCTAACAGCGTTCGTAATCGCCTCGTAGAATGGCACCCTCGATATACCCTCGACCGAGTACAAGCAGTTACAAACCCCTTTGTTTATGCGGGTAAGACGAATCACGAATTCTTCGAGTTACTCAGATTCCGTAGAAATTCGTAGTACGACGATTAGACCCTAAAAAACCTGCGAAATGTATAGGGATTCAAAGTCCGTGTAATTCCGGCTACGGATTGAGTTGCCTTGTTTTCAGTGTCTTAGTGACTGTCCGTACGATTTTACTTGACTTTTGCGATTTCGTATGTTACAATGGAGAGTGGATAGGCAGTGCGGGACAGATATCTCATTCCTCCTGAATTCTCCCCCTGTCCTATTACCCCATCCGAAAGGCAATACCTAATTGAAGAGACATGTTTCAACCTGTGCGTTAACCGCACGTCAAAAAACCAAGGTGTGGAGTGCGCGGAAGAGTCAGCACTTGAACGCGCTGTGCCGTAACTACGTCCAAGAGCACTACCCGAAAGTATGGAAGCGGTTAGTAGAGCAGGCAGTCAGATTGACCAACGCGGACAAGGTTCTAGAGTCGCTGGCAGATGAGGAAGTCATAACCAATGCCTAAACGAAAGCCATCCACACCTAAGACTGTATCCGCAGCGAACGAAAGCATTGGCGGCAAAGTCAAAGTAACGGTCACACCCGGCAAGCCAACCAGCCTCAAAGACATCTTGGCATGGCCGTGCAAACTTAATCAGAGATAGGAACTATTACTACCCAATGAACCAACATGAATTAGAAGCAGAGCAGGCAAAATTAGTGGCAGCCGAACTCAAGGCACGGCTTGCCGAAGCAAACGCAGCCTTGGCTAAGCAGTCCGCAAAGACTGCTGTCCTCGAAGCGGAGATCGAATCCCGCGCCGATGCATTGGCAGAAGAGAAGGCCGCTGCATACGTTGCCCAACAGGGTGTATTGGCTGAGGATGCAATCGCACGGTCGAAGCCGAAGACGGTTTCCAGACCTGCGTCGTATACCGAGTACACAAATCTTGCTCGGTCCGACAAGGCGAAAGTGATCGAATATTTTGGCGTCAACTGCATCGAGGAACTGTTCCTCAAGGATCGCCGCGAGAACCCAAAGCGATAAAGCTGCATAGTATGCAGCGCAAGGATTCGCTTGGACTATTCCACCTAAGCGAGTAACGGGGTTTGTCTGGTGCTAGACGCCGGACAGCCCCACAGACATCAACACCAATTCCGTCACGTTGCTGCCAACTACCAACGGAATCCCGGTGACGCTGCCATGGCCTTCGTCGAAAGACCACGCCGTATACCTCCGGCGTTCCTATAAAGGCTGTGTGCAGCCAATGGCCCAACCACGGTGACATCTTTCAGTTTCTCCCATCGTGGTTGGGTCCAAGTTCTCAACATCCATGTGTGTCGGTTGGGACTAATCATCCCGCTTTGGCCCGACATATTGGAGCGCGTCACGTTCTTTCAGAAAAAGAGTCCATTAGCTGTCCATCGTACCTATACCGATTGGCCAGCAGCTATTTGGAACTTGCGGTTACCTCGCGCGTCGACTCCTCGCGCACACGGAGCAGGTGACAGGCTCTGAACTAGCAGATGACGCAAAGAACGGATTGGGCGAGAACATATCGCGGGCGGCAATTCCCGTCTCGCCCAGTTCGCAAAGATTCACACGAGGAATTTATTTGAAGATTTCAGACAGTGACCGTGAAGCGGTCAAACATGATGACAGCGGTATGTCGAACGCATCGCGCATTCGACTTACCGAGATTAAAGAGAACGATAGATGTGAAGCTGTTGCGGTCGAGCGGTTCGCTAATGCGGTCGCATCAATCGAACCGACGCACCAGAACCTGATGGAGTTACTTAGTCGGCTATCTACCGACAAGATGCATTTAGAAAAACGCGCTCACAAGCTGCGATGGTTTCTCACGACTGCTGGACTCACGATTGGCCAGAAAGATGTACGTAGCCCGCTGGACTTGCTTGGACTGTCGAACATCTCACCGGATGAGGAACGCATGTCCATGGATGAGTTTGAATCCAGGTGGCGAATCAAAACGAAGAGAGCAGTCAGGGCAGTCAAGGCAGTGCGGAAAAAGCGTACTCCCAATAAGGCTTACCTCAATCGGCTCAATCAGCAAGAAACTGAAAAAATGCCCTCTATAGCCCATTGATTACAAAGGGGGTGCGCGGACTTATTTTTCGTAAAAGCTGACAGGGGTGCTGGGATGCCATGGTATCGCTTTCAGCTTGTTTTAGAAGGTTTTCACTGATGTCAACCCACACGGTGAAGAAAAAGGAGCTAAGGAAATCCAGCAACGGACTCCGTAGCTCCTACATTCCCGCTGTGACAAAGGACAAAGGGGCAGCGGGAAACAAAGTCTACTCGCGTTCAAGGTATGTGTACAGAGTCTCTCTGCTGATGTCGAACTCGCGTGCAACCTTGGCTTTGGGAACACCCGCAGCAACCCGTTCGCGCAGCACGGTAGTCTGAGCAGCGTTGAGTGCTTTGCTGCGGCCTTTGTATCGACCTTCAGCTCTAGCGATGGCGATTCCTTCTTTCTGGCGTTCCTTGATGAGTGCACGTTCGAATTCGGCAAAAGCCCCCATCATGGACAGTAGCAGAACGGCCATAGCGTTATCGTCACCAGTGAAGACTAGTGATTCTTTTTTGAACTCAACGCGAACACCACGCTTCGTTAGTTCGGTCACTAGTGCTCTCAGGTCGCCCAGGTTGCGTGCAAGCCTGTCCATAGAGTGACAGATAACAGTGTCGCCAGAGCGTACATGCCCAAGCATCCGTTGCAGCTCTGGTCGATTCGTATCCTTGGCGGATGCTTTCTCTATGAACGTGCGGTCCACTTTGCCGATGGATTCTAGTTGTCGTGCTTCGTTCTGGTCTATCGAGGAAACTCGGATGTAAGCAACCCGTTGCCCTGACATACCTGCCCTCCTGAGAGTTAAGTGTCAGGAATAGTTCTATTACATGTCATCATTACTGTCAATAAAAAAGAAAAACGATTCTAATCTGACGTTATTGCAAGGCTTTCTAAGTGTTGTGCTGAGGTATACCCCAGCCTGACATGTTCTGGTGGAGATTGAGCCAATTCGGCCACATTCTGATATTGTGGTGATTCCAAAGCTAGTTACGCATCGAGATTGGAACACTACGTAAACTACTGATACTACATGGTTTTGATGCATGGCCGGGTTTTGCTCTGGTAGTGACGCGGTACTACCCAGACAAAGTTAGTGACCTTGGCAGACATTCAAGTAATTATCAAAAACCGGATTTTCTATATTTTTTCAGTAGCTATCAGATGTGACCGCACATTGTGCGGCAAGTAAAACAGTGGCAAGTCAGAATGAAGTCACCAAAGTACAAATCGCCAATTCCATCCGGGCAGAGGTAGAATCCGGGCAACAACGTGTAGATTCGACAGGCCATCAAAAGGGAGCTTTGATGATGGCACGTCGGAGATGGCAGCAAGGCAGCATTTCCAAACAACTCCACAAAGGTCAGCAGTGGTGGTGCGGCAGATATTGGGGACCGGAAGACGCTAACGGGCGAAGGCCGCATCCTCGCGTCTATCTTGGAACCGTAGCCAGCATGACTAAGCGCATGGCGCTACGGGCACTACAACCGTACATAGACAAAGGCAACAACGTTGTAGGTGCGCCTGCAAAGGTGGTCTGCGGGAAGGGAAGTATCACGTTTGCAGATTTCGCAGACAAATGGCTTACCCAGGTTTTACGAGATAAGAAAGTCTCGACGCGGGATGTATGGGGCGGTGCACTGCGCTACCGTCTCTTGCCTCGCTGGGGTAAGTACGCAATCGCAGACATCGACCCAGAGTCGGTAAAGGTGTGGTTCAACCAACTGAAGGATGGCGGTACAGGACTGCCCACGCTCATCACAGTGCGGAACGCGCTGGCATCCATCATGAAAGTCGCAGTTAAGTGGGGATACATCCAGTCGAGTCCTTGCGCTGGCCTTGAACTCGGTAAACCGAAGCCAAAGGTTAAGACGATACCCGACGTTAATGACTACCAGAAGGCTTTGGCGATCAGCGGCGATGACGCTGTTCTTCTGCGCACGTTGGCGGAGACGGGTATCAGGGCAGGGGAACTGATGGCGCTACGGATCGAACGAGTAAGCCAGTTCCTCGATATTGACTTCAATCACGGCGCTATGCACATACAGCGGAGGCTGTACCACAACGATGTGGATACACCCAAGACAAACGCAGGCACACGGCGGATTGCGCTCAGCAAATCACTGCTGGCCATATTGAAGGAACATATCGGAGAACGCACCAGCGGGCCAGTATTTATGTCCAACCAGGAACGTGCGTTCAGTATTTGCACGTTACAAAGGAAGGTCCGGGATGTGTTCTCTAAGATCGGGCTAGAAGATGTGACTCCGCACTATCTGCGTCACTTCAATGCCACGCTGATGGATAGCTTGAACATCCCTGCCAGTGTTCAGCGGAGTCGATTAGGACACGCAGGGGAAACGCTCACCCACCACTACACCCACACCTTTAGCAAGGATGAGAGTGCAGCGGCAGAGGCAATCGGCAGTCTGTTGGAATTGAAAACTAAGGTACAACTTCAGTCAGAAAATCCTCATTTTGAGGGGTCATCTGTACCTTGGTACAACTTGACCAAAGACCCTGATTTCGTTAAGTTGCTGGAAACAGTAGCAATTGAGTACCAGAATCAAGGGCTGAATTACCTCAGTAATTTGAATCAGTTACAAACCCCACCTACTATCAGCATCAAATGCCCCATCGGAATGAGGAACGGACACCCTTGCGTCTGACCACCCTGGTATGGGGGATGGACGGCAATGGGCATGTGTTTATGGAGCAGGTCCAGACACTGGACATCTCCCCGTTGGGCGCGCGCCTGAAGGGCATGACACACACGGTTGCGCCCGGAGCTATTCTCGGTGTCCAGAACGGTGACAATCAGGGGCGCTTCGAAGTTGTCTGGGTTGGCGAGGCGGGAACGTCGCGCGAGGGGCAAGTGGGCGTTCGCTGCGTTCAAGTCGGACAGAACATCCGCAAAAATATTCTCTACATCGACGACCAGGAGCACGAACTCGAGCGCCGGCGCTCCATGCTCGAGGCTTTTGGCTATGGCGTTCATACGGCCATGAGTGGCCGCGAAGCTTTTGAAGAGCTCGCCGGATTTCATTTTCACGGTGTAGTGCTCGACCATCCGCTGCCTGACATTGACACCACCGAATTCATCGAGCAGGTCCAGCACAAGCAGCCGCAGGCGAAGACGGTCATCCTCTCAGCCTTTCCCGGCAAGCTTCCCGAGCGTGCTCTTGCCATCGCAGACGCATTTGTTCATAAGGGCGAGAATCACAATCGCCTCGTGCAGACCATGGAGCAGCTGATTGGTCCGGGCGCCACGCTGAAGTGGCCGATTACGCGCACGGTGCAACGATACGCTGTGGTAGTACCGCTTACTGTGCGAGTGCTGCGTTCAGGCGTGAACGTTACGCTTCACGGAAAATCTACTGATCTGAGCGAAGGCGGCGTAGGCGTGCAGGTGGAGTCGGGGGAATTTATTCCCGGCGAGATTGTTACCGTTGAATTTAGCCTGCCGACCTTATCGCATCCGATGCGTATTTATGGGACGGTGCGACATCGTAAACTCGACGACTATGGAATTGAATTCGTGAACATGAGTCACGATCACCGCCAGGCGATTCGTGATTTGTGCGATGTGCTGGTCCCGATGGATGTGCCGCAGTAACAATTACTCGCCAATCCCTGTGAATTTCTCCACCAGCTTTTCGTAGCGCTTCCATGGCAGCAGGGCACGCAAGAAGAGTGTGACTCTCGCATCAGTTCCGATCACGTACCTGAGCTTGGGGTTCGGATCATCGGCGACACGGCCGATCAGGCGTGCGACCGCAGCGGCACTGGGACGTCCTTTAGATCCGCTCTTCTTTACGAACTCCGAGAAGCGTTGCGCCCGCTGGTGATTGGGAGCGCGGGCATCCGAGGCGAATTTTCCAATCTCCACATTGCGCACCCAAATGTCAGTCTCAAACGCGCCGGGTTCGACCAACACCACGCGAATTCCCAGCGAACGCAGTTCGATGCGCAGTGATTCGCCCCATCCTTCGAGCGCAAACTTCGAAGCCGAATATGTCCCCACCACCGGCTGGCCGACTCTGCCCGCGACCGAGGTCACCATAATGATGTGGCCGGAGTTCTGTGCTCGCATGAAGGGAATTACTTCCTTTGTCACGGCAACGTGTCCAAAGAAATTGGTCTCGAACTGGTTGCGAATCTCGTCGAGATAGAGATCTTCGGCAAAGCCTGCCATCGCAAAACCGGCGTTATTTACCAGCACGTCGATGCGCTGGTGATCCCGAATTGTCTGCTGTACTGCGTGGGTGATGGAGAGCGGCTGGGTGATGTCGAGTTGCGCGACCTCGATGCGATCGCTCACGCCCGCTTCGCTTGCTGCTTTGTCGAGACGGTCGCGGCGCGCGGGATCGCGCATGGTTGCCACCACGTGATAATTCCGTCGCGCCAATTCCAGTGCGCTCAGTAAGCCGATTCCACTCGAGGATCCTGTGATCAAGGCAATCTTGGGCATGCTAGTCTCTCAGTCGGTCAGTCTTTCAGTCGATCAGTCTTTGAGTCTTTCAGTTCGGAATCTGCGGCCTAAGGTACATCAGTACATCGATAAGCTGCCCAGCATTCTCAGATTTTGAGAGGTAGAGCGATCGGTGACAGTCTGATGAACTGAGAGACTGATCGACTCACAATCTGCTCAGATCCGTGAACCATCATTGCTTTTCTTCTCTCAATACGAGAACATAGTTGGTTTTGCATCATCATTTTTGTTTTGATAGGAAATGCTTATGGCATCGCGGCAAAGTTCTGTATCCGGTAAGACCTCGCAGCCGGGAAGCGAGATCCAGCCGGCGAAGGGCAAGTTGGGCGTAATGATCCCTGGCATGGGTGCGGTAGCGACGACCTTTGTCGCTGGTGTGGAAGCGATACGAAAAGGCTTCGCACAACCGATCGGCTCGCTGACGCAGATGGGGACCATTCGTCTCGGCAAGCGCACCGATGGCCGCTCGCCGAAGATTAACGAGTTCGTTCCTCTGAGCAAACTGAACGACCTGGTGTTCACCGGTTGGGACATCTTCGAAGACGACATGTATTCGGCGGCATCGAAGGCTGGCGTTCTGGAGAAGGAATTACTGGGACGGGTAAAGCCATTTTTGAAAACGATTAAGCCGATGAAGGCAGTTTTCGATCACAACTACATTCGGAATATCGACGGTCCGAATAAGAAAAAAGGGAAGTCGAAGATGGACCTCGCGGAGCAGGTGCGTGACGATATCCGCAAGTTCCGCAAGACCAGTAAGGCCGACCGCCTGGTGATGGTGTGGTGCGCGTCCACTGAAGCGTTTCTGAAGCCGACCGAGATTCACAGCACGCTCGAGAAGTTCGAGAAGGCTCTGACCAAGTCCGACGCAAAGATTGCTCCGTCGATGATCTATGCCTACGCCGCGCTGAAAGAGGGCGTACCCTTCGCCAACGGCGCGCCGAACCTGACCGTCGATATCCCCGCAATGCTCGAACTTTCGCGCGAAATGGAAGCGCCGATCTGCGGCAAGGACTACAAGACTGGTCAGACGTTGATGAAGACGATTCTCGCGCCCGGATTCAAGGCGCGCCTGCTGGGCATGAGCGGCTGGTTCTCTACCAACATCCTCGGCAATCGCGATGGGGAAGTCCTCGATGATCCGGCTTCGTTCAAGACCAAGGAAGAATCGAAGCTTTCGGTGCTCGAATACATCCTGCAGCCTGACCTGTATCCGCAGCTGTACGGCAACATCTGCCACAAGGTGAAGATCAACTACTATCCTCCGCGCGGCGATAACAAAGAAGGCTGGGACAACATCGATATCTTCGGCTGGCTCGGCTATCCGATGCAGATCAAGGTCGACTTCCTCTGCCGCGACTCGATTCTTGCAGCTCCGATCGTGCTCGACCTGGTTTTGTTGCTCGATTTGGCGCAACGCACCTCATCGCTCAAGGGTCTGGGCATCCAAGAGTGGCTGAGCTTCTACTTCAAGTCGCCCATGACCGTGCCCGGCCTGTATCCGGAGCATGATCTGTTCATTCAGCTGATGAAGCTGAAAAACACGCTACGTCACCTGAAGGGTGAGGAGTTGATCACGCACCTCGGTCTGGAATACTACGACTGAGACCTCTACTTGCTGGGGCAGCCACTCGGCTGCTCCAGTTGTTTCGGCTACTTCCGCGCAGAACTCAGGGCAGACTCATCTCCGAACAGCAACAAACGCCTTTCTCGCATCCTAAGTTCCCGTGAAGTGCCTTCTTGCCACTGCGTTGATGTGCTGCACTATCACGGCTTTCGCCGCTTCCGGGACATTTCGCGGAACGCTGGTCGGAGACCCTGTCACTCAGGATTCCCGTCAATGGGTGTACCTCCAGTCGCCGAACGGCTCCATTCGGCGGGTGGAAATTTCCCGCGCTGAGCTCGTATACGGAGAAGAGATAGGCCGGCAGCCCCATCCTGCAAAGGCGTCGGAGGCTTTACGGAAGGGAACTGGCGTTCGCGTTACAGCCTCTCAGGACGAATCGGGGGAGTGGACGGCCACTCGGGTCGAAATCGTCCAAATGCCGCCGAAATAGTGTTCGAAGCCGTGCTTCCCGCAACTTTTTCTGGATGTTGGAGTTGCTACCTTGGAGGATAGTTGCGCATACTGCTGACCTCCGAGCGAGTGGGCGCTTCTAAACCTTCCAGGGCGCATCCAATTTGAACAGGGGAGACCCATTTGGGTCTTATAATGGAACCAACAAGCAAGCTTGCGATCGGCTCGCAAAGGGAGTCGGATATGAAGTCACGCGCGTACCTCCTCAGCTTTCCACTATTTTTGCTGTGCCTCCTGCCAATAGCGGCGGCGCAGACCAATCAGACCCCATCGAGTACGCAGCCGACTCAGGCTCAAACAACCCAGCCGACTCAGACCCAAGCGTCAACGCCCGACTCGACCCAGCAGCAGCCAGCTCAGCAGCCGGTTTCGACAGGACAGGCACCGCCCCCGGCCGATACGCAGCCCGCAGCATCACAGACCTCGACAGCGACTGCAACACCGTCGGCGACTTCGGAAAAACATGACGGCGGGATCAACGATATCGATGCGATTGGAAATCGGAAGATGGGTGGCGGCAAGCTCGGGAACTGGTATTCACTGGAAAAAGAAATCCAGATGGGCAAGTCCTACGCCCAGCAGGTTGAGGCGAGTGTAAAGCTGGTGCAGGATCCAGTTGTGACCGAGTATGTCAACCGCATCGGTCAGAACCTGGTGCGTAATTCGGATGCGAAGGTTCCGTTCACGATTAAAGTGATCGACTCGGACGAGATCAATGCGTTCGCACTTCCCGGCGGTTTTTTCTACGTCAACTCCGGTCTGATTCTGGCAGCTGACAACGAGTCCGAAATGGCCGGCGTCATGGCACACGAGATCGCTCACGTAGCTGCGCGCCATGCGACGCGGCAGATGACGCGCGCGCAGTATGCGAACTTCGCAACCATCCCGCTGATCTTCGTGGGAGGCGGAATTGGTTACGCTGCCTACAATGCGATGAGTCTGGCGCTACCGTTGACGTTCCTCAGCTTCTCTCGCGAGTTTGAAGCGCAGGCCGATTATCTGGGTCTGGAGTACATGTACAAGACCGGATACGATCCGCAATCGTTTATTGCGTTCTTCGAAAAGGTAGAAGCGAAGGAGAAAAAGAAACCTGGCACGCTGGCGAAGGCCTTCTCCACGCATCCGCCAACTCCTGATCGCATCGAGAAGTCGCAAGAGGAGATCGCGAAGATCCTTCCGGCAAAGGCTGAATACGTTCTCGACACGTCGGAATTCGACAGCGTGAAAGCGCGTCTCGCCGTGCTCGAGAATCGCCACAAGATTCAGGAGGAGAAGGATACGAACCGTCCGACACTCCGCCGCACGTCTTCGGGGGATAGCACGACGAGCGGAAGCGGAAATGGCAACAGTACGAGCACCAACTCAGGATCGAACAGCGGCGATGATCGTCCGACGCTGAAGAAGCGCGACGACTGAAGCTAATCGAACTCAGAAGGAAAAGCCCGGCGAATGCCGGGCTTTTTTCATGCGGAAATTTCGTCAATGGGCGCGCGTTACTTTGTCGCGTAGGAGCGTGCAGGCTCGGCAAGAGCCGGAGCAGGCTTATGGTCGGGCTGGACGACTTTCATCCGCTGCCAGTCGTAGGCGAACTCCTTGCCGCAATCCAGGCATACGACATACATTCCCGTCAGCGCCGCTGCGCCGGTACGGCGTTCACCAGGTCTTTTGCTCCTTGGAAAACTGTAGTTGGCGTGGGAACAGCCAAAGAATCCTTCCATTAATCTGCGGAACATGAGGTACCTCCCTCCAGAACCTGGCGACCCTGGGAGAGAGCCGCCTACATCTGATTACTTAGATTCGGGAACTCGGGATTAGGTTTCGTTTCGTTCGGAGAGAAAAAAAGAGAAGTGTTTCCTTACACTTAGAAGTGCAAAGGATTGCCGAAATGGAAATGGAAGGCTAAGCGCCAGAGGTGCTGGGCTTCTTCGCGCGGCATTTTGTCATGATGGCTGACCTTAACCGGCCGCGTAGATCATCGGGAAGCTCGTAAAGGGTCGAGTCACGATAAATCTCGATGGTTTTTTTGGTGGTGTTGCAAATGACGTAGCAGTTGTGGCACCACTGCAGGTGCTCTTCGAGCTCGGAACGAGTGCGTGTGTCCAGAGCGTCGTCAAGGTAATCGGTTAATTCTTTTAGGAAGTCTTTGCAGGTCACTTATTGCTGTCCCCACCCTTACGGGCTTTGAAGTACTTGTTCAACCGTTCTCTCAGTTGCAGCCGAGCTCTCAACAGTCGCGACTTAACAGCGGGAATGCTCAAGTTGAGTGCCTCCGCAGTCTCTTCGGTTGACAGACCTTCTACATCGCGCAAAACGAATACCGTGCGGAAGCTGGGCGGCAATCCTTGGATTGTTTTACCCAAAATGTCTTTCAGCTCCGCCTGGTTGTACTGCTGCTCTGGATTCGGGCTCCAGTCCGCGATCTCACGCGGCATGGAATCCTCTTCCGTACGAACTTCTTCGTCCAGCGAAACCATGCGCTCCGGCCGTCTACGGCGGAGCTTCATCAGCGCTTCGTTCACCGCAATTCGGACCAGCCAGGTATAAAACTTGGACTGCATCTGGAACTGCGGCAAATTCTCGTACGCCTTCATGAACGCGTCTTGCACTACATCTTCCGCGTCTTCGCGGTTTTGCGTGATATGCTGCGCAATCCGAAAAACGTTTCGATCGTAACGCCGAACGAGCTCCTCGAACGCGCCGACATCGCCCGCTTTCGCGGCAGTAACCAGTACCAGCTCTTCAGTCAACGGTGCCGGTTCGTTCACCTTTTGGATGGCTCCCATGAGGCTCCCGATTCAGAAGTTTAATCCAGGAAGCCTATTGTAAATGGTCTCTAAGGTGAGCACAGGGCTTTTTGAAACCCATTTTCATCAGCAGTTTCCGGGGATTTCAGGAGTTTTCCACTACTCGCTAGGGATTAAACCTAGGTAACCATGGTGTAAGCCAAAGATTGCAATATAATCACCCCTTCCGAATCCGAATTCCCGTTGGCGGCTGGAGCTTCATGGCGGATACGAAACAACTTACGGACGCGGTTGAACAGATCATTGCGGAAGTACTGGGCAACTCTTTTTCGCAGATTCGCGAAACGGTTGCACGCCGTCTGGCGGAGGAACTGGTCCTGCCCGGAGGCAACCACGACGAACCGGTTGCCGAGCTCTTACGCGAAGCGATGAACCGTATACAGGGTTCTACCGCCCAAGTCGATATCCTCGATGCACTGTTGGAAGGGTGCGCGTCGTTCAGCCAGCGCACTGCGATTTTTGTCGTCCGCGGCAACACCGCTGCCGGGTGGCGTGCGCGTGGCTTTCAGGACAACGAGATCATTCGTACGACGCCGCTGGAACTCGGAAACGGAATGGCCGCTCAGGCGATCTCCAATCGCTCCTCGGTGTCGGGACGCATGGAGCAGTTTTACGGCAACGCGGGTGTAAAGTTCGGCTGGCCGGCTCGCGACGAGGTTGTCGTGATGCCTCTGGTTGTTCGTGATCGTTGCGTCGCCCTCCTTTACGCCGATGGTGGTGATCCAGCAGGGAAACTGGACTCCGCGGCCTTGGAGATCCTCGTTCGAACCACAGGCTGGTGGCTGGAGCTGTGCGCGAATCGGCGCTCGGCGGTTGCCTCGTCCCCAGATACGAATGGGGCGGGGATCGCGGCTGCCGCCGGCGCGGTGATGGCGGCCGCAGCAGGCGCGTCGTCCTCGGGTGGAACGGCAGTCGCGGTACCGGTGGCTCCTCCGGTCTCAACTGGTCCGGAAGACGATCTGCACAAGAAAGCTCGCCGTTTCGCCAAACTCCTGGTCGAAGAGATCAAGCTCTACAATCAGGCGAAGGTGAACGAAGGCAAAGCGAACCACGATCTCTATGATCGACTGCGCGACGATATCGAGAAGAGTCGCGAGACTTACGACAAGCGCTACGGACAGACGGCGGCCGGAGCGTCAGACCTGTTCAACCAGGAGCTAGTCCGTATCTTGGCTGATAACAATCCCTCTCTGCTCGGACCGGCATTTCCGCGCTAAACTAACACTGTGAGTTCCCGGTGTTCTGCATTCGTTGTTTCTCTGTGTCTCCTCCTTGGCAGCGCTGTTTGGACATTCCCGCAAACAGCCGGTACCTCCATCTCTGAGTCGCATAAATCGAGTACCAAGGCACACGCTTCAAAAAGCAAATCGAAAAAGCGCCCGCTGACTGCGGCCGAGCGGAAAAAGCGCGAGCGCGATCTTCTCCGCAGCCATCGCATGACCCGGGCCTTCGTGGCGTCTGCCTCGCTCAAGCCCATGGCGAAGCAACTGCTCGATAATCGGACGAAGTCGGCGTATGCCGGCGTGCAGTCGTACGCCACACGTCACGCGAGTGATGATGCGGGCATGATGGCAAACCTTGTGCTTGGCTACGCACACATTCTCGATCGCGATTACCCCGCTGCAATTCCGCCGCTGAAAAAAGCGGAGGTGCATTCCGGAGAACTCGGGGACTACATCGCGTATTTTGTGGCGATGGCTTACGGCGCGGGCGGAGACGAACAGCGGGTCATCGAAACTCTCCGCGGCTTCGAGACGAAATACCCTGACTCGATTTTCACGCGTGACGCGGCTGTGATCTACGCTAACGCTCTTCTGGCTGCCGGGTCGCCTCAGGATGCCATCACTGCGCTCTCAAAATATGCCGATGCGAATCGTTCGGATGTCGAATTGACCCTGGGTCGTGCTTATCTGCGAGCTGGCCAGAACGAAAGAGGAGCCGAGATTCTTCGTCAGTTGTATTTCCAGCAACCGCTGGCAACAGAGGCTGATTCGGCCGGGGTTGAGTTGCTTGCCGCGAATGCATTAACTGGAACGGCACAGCAGGCGAGGGAACGAGCGGATCAGCTTTCACAAGCACGCCGCTACAGCGATGCACTGCGCGAGTACCGGCAACTGCAAAGCCAGTCGCTCACGCCAGGCGACCGGGACACCACTGCGGTCAGCATCGGTGTCGCGCAATACCGAGGTGGAGATCGCCGAGGTGCGCGCAGCTATCTGGAATCACTCGCCGTTTCCACTGGAGACGCAAACGCGCAACGCCTCGCCACTCTTGCCGACATCGCGCGCGCGGATGATGACGAGAATCGTTTTGTCGACACCCTGGCGCAATTGCGGCAGGCCGCTCCGAACAGTGTTTATCTCGAACAAGAGCTCTACGCAGCTGGAAACATGTACCTGCTCAAGCGCGATTACGATCGGGCTATCGATTCCTATCGCGAAGTCTCCGAACGTTTCCCAAGCGGCAAATACGGACACAACGCGCATTGGAAAGCCGCATGGCTGACTATGCGGCAGGGAAGAACCGTCGAGGCCACAAAAGGCTTCGAAGAGCAGCTCTCGCTCTATCCGGACTCACCTGAAGTGCCCGCCGCGCTTTATTGGCGCGCGCGGTTAGCTGAAGAACAAAATGATCTGCCGCGAGCTGCGGCCTACTATCAGAAACTTACAGATCGTTTCCGCAACTATTACTACGCGGACCGGGCACGGGATCGTATGGAGGGACTTGGAACGGTGCAAGCGATCTCCGATCCGCTCCTGGACCGCGTTCCTCCGGTGACGGTTGTTAACCGGCAATTGATCACGGCGCCGACGGACGATTTGCGATTCCAAAAAGCGCGTTTGCTGGAAAATGCGGCCATGTACGACTTCGCGGTGCGAGAGTTGCAAGAGGCTTCCTCCAACGGCGGCGATGCATGGGCGGCAAATGAGATCGGGCGTTTGTATCAGGATAGCGGCGGCTACCAACGCGCGATCGAGTACATGAAGAGGACGGTTCCCGCTTACTGGTCAATGGACTATGTCGCGCTGCCGCGGGCCTATTGGGAGTATCTATTTCCGCGGCCGTACTGGACTGACTTGCGAAAATTCAGTTTGTTGAATGGACTCGATCCGTTCCTGGTGGCTTCTTTGATTCGCCAGGAATCGGAATTCAACGCTGGAGCAGTTTCACGTGCCAATGCTGTTGGACTTATGCAATTGTTACCCGGGACGGGCAAGACTGTCGCCAGGGAGCTTAGAATTCGCGGATATCGTAGTACTCAGTTGCTGGTGCCAACCACCAACCTGCAACTCGGTACGCGCTACTTCAAAGATCTGGTCGATCGATATAACGGACGTTTCGAGTACGCGCTTGCTGCCTACAACGCCGGGACTGACCGTGTGGATAGCTGGCTGGCCGACGGCAAGTATCGTGACACCCAGGAATTCGTGGAATCGATCCCATTCACCGAGACTCGCGAATACGTGCAGGCAATCTTGCGCAACGTATCGCTCTATCGGCGAATCTACTCTGAGCCTCCGCAGGAGAGAGTCGCAATCAATCACGGCAGCAAGTAGAGTCACGCCCCTGCCGCGAGGGGGAGACAGGCGGCGGGGACGACTCACGCTGTTCTATGGCTGCGGTGGCGGCTGTGGAGTAGGCGCATTGGGCGCATTGGTTGCCGTTGGATGCGTGCGCTGCGGATTTTCAGCGAGCCAGATAGCGGTGCCGCCTCCTCCGACCAGCAATCCCGTAGCTAGCCCAGTGTTACAACCACAAACGGTCCAACCTATGCCACCACCCAGTGCTGTGTAGGAGCCCAAATACGCCCAATTCCTCCATCCGCCCATGGTGTCATGCCGATGAGAATGAAGGTAGAGCGCGGACGAAGCGCCGCTTCCGATCAGCAGCCCTTTGGTAATGTCGTTACCCCATCCTCCACCGATTGCCGCACCAATTCCCATTCCCACCGCCGCGCCGCCGATGACGGCAAAAGCGTACTTGTGGTGGCCAGGACTGATTCCCTTGAGGTCCTTCTTGGTGACCTGCGGGTCGGCAGCAAACGCCGGTACGGCCAGGAACCACAGCAGACAAATGGAAACGGCAAGTGCGCAGAATTTCTTTACTCCCAGCATATGTACTCCCCGTGAGCGTTCATGAGTTAAAAGCCGAATACTCGACCTTTGTGGTTTTGGATGGCAAGGCAATCAGAGCAAGATGGCAGGCGAATTCAGCTGCTTGCGAAAAGCAGAACGACACACATTCAGAATGCGAATTGAAGATTGAGAATGCTAACGACTGATCGCCTGCTCGGAAGCGGCCGGCTTCGAGAAAAGTATTTCAGCTACAAGCAGCAGAGCTCCGACTACGATCGCGCTATCCGCGACGTTGAAGGCCGGCCACTGATATTGCTTCACATAGAAGAGGAGAAAATCGACTACATGGCCGTCGATCACGCGATCCCACAGATTTCCAATTGCGCCACCAAGAATCAGTGCGAGACCCACACCAGTGCTGGTCAGCACATAACTGTTCTTCCATAACAGCACGGTAACAACGCCCAGCGCTACCAGCGAGAACACCACCAAAATCGTCAGCTTCCATTGCGACGGTGAGTCGGCGAAAAGTCCGAAAGCAGCACCGCTGTTTTCCAAGTGCGTGAGACGAAAGAATCCGGGAATGATATCGATCGTGTCGTGGAGCGTGATATGAGTAGCAACCAGCCACTTAGCGAGCCGATCGAACAAAACCACCGAGAGCGCAATAATGAAATACACAGTTCGCATTGCCGGGTTCCGAGTCATCTTTCCTGGATTAGTCACCTGCAGCCAAGCGCTCGAAGAGCCAAACAGCTTCTTCAGGACTCGCGCTCAATCTCTTCCAGAACCGCACTGCAACGCTCGCAGACCATCGGGTAGTTATGATTTTCGCCGACTTGAGTGGAATAATTCCAGCACCGCTCGCATTTCTGGCCGGGCGCTCTGCTTACGCTGATTTTCAGTCCATCACTTCCATTCGTCGCCGCGCTCTTCTGGATCTCAACTTTAGATACGATGAAAATGTAGCGAAGTTCGTTCCTGAATTTCTCCAACACGGGATAAATAGCATCTGGAGCCTGCAAGGTAACCTGAGCTTCCAAGCCGGAGCCAATCTCCTTTTGTTCACGTGCGGTCTCCAAGGCCTTCAAGACCTCGACCCGCACTTTCAGCAGAGCTTCCCAGTCCTGCTGCAACTTGAGATGTTGAGTGTCGACTGGCGCGAGTTCGGATTGTTCCCAGAACCTATCCAGGTGAACGCTGGCAGCTCGTTCGGGAGCGCCCGGCAGATATCGCCATACTTCATCAGCGGTGAAACTCATCACCGGAGCTACTAAACGGACTAGCGTTTCGGCGATCCGCCAGATTGCGCTTTGCGCAGAACGGCGTGCCACTGAGTTCGGGGCCGCCGTGTACAGACGATCCTTAAGGATATCGAAGTAAACCGCGCTCAGATCGACTACGGAGAAAGCTACCAGTTGCTGGTAAACCTTGTGGAACTGGAACTCCTCATACCAGCGTCGCACCTCGCGGGAGAACTCGGCTGTGCGCAGCAGCGTGTATTGATCGATCGAATGCATCTGCTCGAAGGGCACGGCGTGCTTTGCAGGATCGAAGCCATTCAGGTTTCCCAAGATGTAGCGGAAGGTGTTGCGCACCTTGCGATAGTTCTCCGCCACGCGATCCATGAGTTCGTTGGAACAACGAACATCTTCGCGGAAATCCACGGACGAGACCCAGAGCCGTACGATTTCAGCGCCGAGCTTATCCGTGATCTCAACTGGATCAACTCCGTTTCCGAGCGACTTTGACATCGCGCGCCCTTGCGGATCGAGGGTCCAACCATTCGTCGCGACACCTTTATAAGGCGCTTGATTCGTTGCACCGACGGCGCAGAGCAGGGAAGAGTGGAACCACCCGCGGTACTGATCGCCACCCTCCAGGTAAAGGTCGGAGGGATAGGGCCAGGAAGGCTCGTGCCGCTGCGTGGCAAGGTAGCTGGACCCCGACTCGAACCAAACGTCGATGATGTCCATCTCCTTGTTGAATTTCGTGTGGCCGCACTGACACTTCGTTCCTTGCGGGAGAATCTGCTCCGGCGCAGTGCTGTACCACGCGTCTGCTCCCTTGGTCGCGAAGAGGTGCACGACAGCTTGATGTACTTCAGGGCGATTCAGGATGGTCTTACACTCAACGCAAGTGAACACCGCGATGGGCACGCCCCACACACGCTGGCGCGAGATACACCAATCCGGGCGCGTCGCGATCATGTTCGAGATGCGTTCCTCGCCCCATGCCGGATCCCACTTCACTTTGCTGATCTCGTCCAGAGCACGCTTGCGTAGCGATTCGTTGCCGTCGACCTTGCCTTCCATCGAAATGAACCACTGTTCAGTCGCACGGAAGATCACTGGGTTATGGCAGCGCCAGCAATGCGGATACGAGTGTTCGATCTTTTCGAAGTGCAGCAGAACGCCGCGAGTCTTCAGGAGGTCGACAATCTTCGAATTGGCTTCGAAGACAGTAAGCCCGTTGTATTCGGGAAGGCCGTTTTGGAGACGTCCGGCGTCGTCTACGTTGCAGGTCTGATCGATCTTGTACTTCACTCCGGTGTAGAAGTCGTCGGCGCCGTGGGCCGGCGCTGTGTGTACGGCTCCCGTACCCTGATCCATGGTCACGTAGTCAGCCAAAACGCCAAGCACTTTCCGATCCGGCCATGGCAGGAATGGATGGTAGAACGAGGCGTACTCGAGCTTCCGTCCAGGAAAGCGCGCGGCGACCTTTACGTCGTTGAAGCCGGCCTTCTCCGCTGTAACGGACGCCAGTTTATCGGCGACGATATAGATAGAGTCTGCGGTCTCGACGGCGACGTATTCCTCGTCTGGATGAAAAGCGATCGCCATCGAAGCTGGCAGCGTCCACGGGGTGGTCGTCCAGATGATTGCATATACCGTTTTGTTGCCGCGGGCTTGTGCTTCCGCCAGGCCCGGGTCAACCTCTCGCGGGTCCGACTGCAGCGCGTAGCGCACCCACACGCTCGGGCTGGTGTGGTTCTCGTACTCGACTTCGGCTTCGGCGAGCGCGGTGCGGTCGTGGATGCACCAGTACACCGGACGCAATCCTTTGTAGATGGCGTCTTTCGCGAAGAACTTGAACAAGGTTTCAACCACCACTGATTCATACTGCGGAGTCATGGTGGAATACGGCTCTTCGAAGCGGCCAAAAATCCCGAGCCTCTTGAACTGCGTTCGCTGCAGGTCGAGGTATTTTTGGGCGTACTCCCGGCAGGCTTGTCTTACCTGCATGGGGTCCATTTGCAGCTTCTTACCGCCCAGAGATTCGTCGACCTTGATTTCAATCGGGAGCCCGTGACAATCCCATCCCGGAACATAGGGCGAATCAAAACCAGCCATGGTCTTGGATTTCACGATGAAATCTTTGAGGCACTTATTCAGGGCATGGCCCAGGTGAATCGGTCCATTGGCGTAGGGAGGACCGTCGTGCAACAGGTAGACAGGGGAGCCCTTACGTTCGCGCCGGATCTGGTCGTAGATCTTTTCCTCCTCCCATCGAGCCAATAATTTCGGCTCATTTTGGGGAAGGTTAGCCTTCATCGGAAACGCGGTCTTTGGCAGATTGATGGTGGATTTCAGGTCCAGTGGCACTACGTTCTTGTCTCCCGTTCTCCCTATTGGTCTCGGGGAAGCAGCCTAATTCTTCATTATAGGTAGCGGGAAATGGCACTGTCTATTCAGCAGGCGGTTCCTCGTCGAAATGGTCGAAAAGCTGCATAAACTGACAGTCGTTTCACAAAACCTCTCAGATGTATTCTTCGGCAAGCTCAAAAAGCGACGGGATCAACTTTTTACCTCATACAAATTATTCTGTGACGAAACTTTTCCCGGGTTGCGCGACAATTTTTCTGCCCACGGGTATGTGTAAGCCAGCATCTAATTGTGAGTACAGAGTGACTCACGTTCAGTATTCGTCCACTCAGAAGTTGGGCCACGAAAGGGAATAAAGCAGCAGCAGCCCTGAATTTAAGGGTAAAAGCAACTTGGCACCTTATGTGCTCATCAGGATATGGCAACTCCCAAATAGAGTTGGAACAGCCGTAGGAGCTGAAGTCGGGACATAGTATGGCGAACCAAGTTTTGACATCTCCACCCGGACAGAGGTCAGACATCGTTAACAAGGAACCGCAACTAAACCTGCTCCTGCCTTCCCAGGTTCTAGACGAATCGTTGTGGCACTCGATTCGGCGCCAGATTCACGAACGCCGGCATCCGGAAAAGCTTCCGCCATTACAGCTTACCTCCAAACCTGTCAGAGTCCGTGACATTTGGGGTGAGTACAACTACAAGAAAAAAGGAGCCGTCAGCTCGGTATTCCTCCACCTTGCGGTCATCGGAGGAATCGTAGGCCTGACGATTGCCGGCCGTCACGTTGTGCAGGAAGTCAAGAAGGAGACGGTAACGCTTATCGCTCCCGATCCGTCGACCTACATGCCGCTTTCGACGAAGAAAAACGACACGATTGCAGGCGGCGGCGGCGGCGGTGATCGCGACAAGCTTGTTGCTCCCAAAGGGAAACTGCCCAAGTTTTCGATGGAACAGATCACGCCTCCGGCAATGGTAATTCGGAATGATCACCCGAAGTTGGCGGTCGAACCAACTATCGTGATGCCGCCGCAAGTGAAGATGAATATGGCGGCGAACATGCCGAACTTTGGGGATCCGAAGAGTGCGGTACCGATGGGCCCGCCCTCGAATGGCACGGGCGCTGGCGGAGGTATCGGATCTGGCAGCGGCGGGGGCATTGGTTCGGGTGAAGGTCCAGGACTTGGTCCAGGCCGCGGCGGCGGCACTGGCGGCGGCGTTTTCCGCGTTGGTGGCGGCGTTTCCGCCCCCAAGGCGCTGTTCACTCCGGACCCGGAGTATTCGGAAGAGGCGCGCAAGGCAAAGTATCAAGGGACAGTTGTGCTGTGGCTCGTGGTGGGCGCCGACGGTCATCCGCGTGATGTGAAAGTGGCGCGTACTCTGGGCATGGGATTAGATCAGAAGGCCATCGAGGCGGTTCGAAACTGGAAATTCGAACCCGCTATGAAAGATGGGCGGCCGGTAGCCGTGCAGATCAACGTGGAAGTCAACTTCCGCCTCTACTAACACGATCAACTTTCGGGGCAGCCAGGCGGTGGCTGCCCATTTCCTTTCCAGCTGCAAACATCCACTTCCGTTCGCAATCGCGTCTAACTATTTTCACCGGAGAGCGCCGTTGCGCCGAATACTTCTCGCTCGTACAGCAGCCGAAATTCTGTGCCTGCGCAGCCGATGGGAATATCTACAGGCACGCTGTTCCCGCACTATCTTTCAAACCTTCAAGTGGAACTGGGTCGCCGCTCAAGTTTTCGATCATGAAGATCCTCATGTGATTTTCTGTGAGACGGGAAATGGCATGAGCATTCTGCCATTGTGCATAAATCATCGGCGGAAGGCATTGTCATGCCTCGGGGATGTGCTCTTCGATTATCGCGACACATTGAATATCGGCGACGAAGAGGCTCGGCTTGCCGCCTGGGAGGAAGCCTCTCGCCTCGAATTGCCGTTTTCTACGGGCGGCCTGCAGTCGAGATCTCACAAGAGATGGGCAGGATTCCATCTCAATCCGTTTTATCGCGCACCGATGGTAAAGGCTGCTGAGGTCTCAGCGGACTGCTTTGCGGAGCGGCACTCCCGCAGTGCTTCACGTCTGCGACGACTCGAACGGATGGGCGTGATTTTGCGCGAGCACGTTCCCGCAAGCCCGTCTCTTCTGCGATGGATCTATCAGCAAAAGGCAATCCAGCCGCCCGAGGCCGGGGAGAATGTCTTCGCTGATCCACGGCGAATCGAATTCATGGCGGCAATCGCTGAGAATGATCCGCACGACGAGGAAGTTTTTGTCCTGGAAATGGCAGGGAAGTGTATCGCGGCGCTCGTGACGTTGCGGGAGCATCGATCGCGACGCTTTTACACGATCTGGTTCGATCAACAATGGGCACGGCACTCGCCGGGTATCAGCCTGATCTATGAAGTCACGCGCCGCTCTCTTGCCGAAGGCCTCAGTTGCGACTACATGACCGGTGAGCAGGATTACAAAATGCGCTTTGCAACTTCGATTGAGCCACTGTCTTGGATAGAGGCCTCAGCGGAAGAATTGCGAACGCTAGCTGAGCGTCGAGAGATTGCTGCCGCGTGAGCCTGTACGACATTGCCCGTCCCAATGAAACCTCGGATCACAATCTCTTCAGGAAAGTCTTCGCTTCTTCAAAATGGGGGAATAGCTTTTCTTCCTGCTGAAACTGTTCGGAATGAACGCACCGCCGACTTCCGCGGAGACGCACCGGGTGCTTCAGGTGCAGCATCTCGTGATAGACGAGATAGTCGATTGCGAATCGTGGAATGCGCGGATGGTCGAAGATGCGGCTGACCACGATGGCATTGTGTGCCGGGTCGTAATGGCCAAGGCTGTGTCGCGAGTCGCTGGCGCTCCAGGTCATCTCCGGCCGCGCAAGCAATCCATGGAAGTACTTTGAGTTGAGCTCTTCGAAGATCTCATTCAGATCGTAGATATTTCCAACAGGGCCATGGATTCGTTTACGCCCCCGCATTTGCCGCAATAGATGAGCCTTTTCAGAGATCGCACGGCTGCCGACGTGTTTGCGATAACGCGCTGAGAGCCGTGTATCGATGGGCTTGCGATAGAGTTTCGCAATCAGAATGTGAGCGATGGCGTGGAGCACATCCTCCGGCGCGCCCTCTAAAACGTCGGAAAGCCGAACGTGGATTTTGTCTTCGCGGAGGCGGATGGTGTTATTGATGTTCGCGAACGGATAAAAGCGGACTTCAAAGACCGGCATCGGCGCTCGCGGGCGAAGCTCCCGATACGCACGTTGAAAAATATCTACAAAAACCGCAGTCACAATTTCAGATTACCAGATTGATTTGTCGCGGACGTTTCAGAAATCGGCGGAATCATGCTAGTACTTCTTTTTCTTTTTTTCCTGCTTCTGCTTCTCTTCGAGTTCCTTGAACTGCTCTGTCTGATCGGCAAGTGTCTTCTGTGCATCTTCCAAACTTCCACGAACCGATTCCATGGCATCCTCCAAAGCAAAATTGTAAGCGCGGTATTCCTGAGCCGCCTTGGGGTCATTCATTGCGGTCTGCTGGAGCGTTCTCAGCCTGGTTTGGAAATCGGTCTCTGCCTTAATTACCTCCGGCAGAGCCTTACGCATATCCTGTCCACGGTTCGCGTATTCGTCGATGTTGTCATCCATTTCGTCGACGAGCGTGGAGAAGTCCTGCAAGAGATCGTGGATCTGTTGTCCGCGATCCGGTACGCTGTTCTTGCCCTGCAGATTATCGATGTCAAGCAATCGGGAGCCCGAGAAGCTGACGTACAATCGTAGGCGTTTAAGCGGCTCCTGCGCAGCCTCCCGGAGTTCCCCAATCTCGTTGTCACTGAGCGGTTCGCGCTCCTGCGCAGTCGCAGCCAGAAACGGGCCTGCGCAGACACAAACGGCGAGAGCATAGAGAACAATCCTCAACGTTCTCATTTCTTGAACATCCGATCGAGGAGCTTGCTTCGATTCTGCTCGAGGTTTTGTATGGAGACATCGAATGGCTTGCGGTCTTCGAAGCTCGCTTCCTGGCGAATGGCCTGTATTCTTTCTGAGAGCTTCCGCAAATCAATCTCCGTGTCCTTGAGACGTTTTCCGCTTTCAAGCGAAATCGAGGTCGCCTGATCGGCATTGGAACCAGCCTCTTTAAGCAAACCGAATGCCTTATCGGTGTCTCCGTCGTGGTACAGGTTGTCGACCCGTTCCACCTGGTCGTGGGAAAGTTGCAACAGCAATTCCGCTTTCTTTCCGCCATGCGCCGACTCGATCTTGCGCTGCAATTCCTCAACACTTAATTTCTGCCCGGCGTGCAACACGGAGGTGAGCAGAAGGATTGTCAGCAGAATCGGATAGCGCATTTATTTCTTTCTCTTCGGATCGATGGCGATTAACCGGTGCTTTGCCTGCCACTCCTGGTCAGGATACTTTCCTTCAGCGACAGAAAGAAACTTTTCGTAATTAATGATCGCATCAGGCCAGTCGTGCAAGTGGTCAAGCGCTGTTGCGCGCAAGAAATAGGTGAAAGGTATCTCGGGGAGAAACTTGGCGCGAACATCGAGCGCCATGGCACAAAGCTTGTAATCTTTATTCTCGGAAGCCGCAAAAGCCAGGTCCCCATAAGCCTGCCCGAAGTCCGACTTCAGCTTCACAGTCTGCAACAGTTCTGCCTGCGCCTCGGGAAAATTCTTGTTGCGAAGATAAGCGGTGCCGAGGAGGTAGTGCAGATCGGGGTCGGACGGATTCGCCTGGATCGCTGGCTTAAACCGCACGATCGCTTCCGGGTACTTCTTTTCGTCCAGCAGCAACTGAATCAACTCCCGGTTTGCCGCAGCGTCTCCCGGCGCCAGATCGAGACCTTTCGTCAGTTCGGTGATGGCGTCGTCATTCTTCTTTTGCGCCGCGAGAACGCGTCCAAGCTGAATGTGCAGCGTAGCGTTCTGCGGCTCGCTGACGGTCATTCTACGCAGGAGGGTTTCAGCCTGGGGCAACTGTCCGGATCGCGAATAAGTATTCACCAGGCCGGCAAGGGCATCGCGGTTGTTGGCATCCAGATCAAGCGCCTTCTGGAATTCCCGGCTCGCTTCAGGCAGTTTCTTTTGCTGTTCGAGCAGGATGGCGGCCTCAAGATGGGGCTCGGCATCGCCTGGTTGTAACTCGGCGGCCTTCTGATAAGCCTTTATAGCTTCATCCGGGTTGATTTTTTCGAGGACGTGTCCCAGCGATAGATACGCCTGTGACAGATTTTTTTCTGGGTGCGAAGCCGGTTTCAAGGTGATAGCAGCCGCAAGATACTTCGCGGCCTGAGGATCGCCTTTGCGTTCGAGCAGCAGGCCGAGGTTCAGGTTCGACTCGAAAACCTGAGGATTTGCCTCAACCGATTTGCGATAGGCCTCGATCGCCTCGGACTGACGATCGGTCGCGTTGTAGAGAAAGCCCAGGTCATACCAGGCGCGAAAGCTCTTGGGATCCTTGGCGACGGCATCTTGCAGGAATTTCTCTGCTGGGGGGTAGTCCTTCTTCTCAAGGGCACTCTCGGCTTGCTCCACTTGGGCCTGTGCCGGATCAACGACCGCCTCATGGCGGTGGCGGATTGTTTGACCAGTTTGTTGCGCGAAAGCAGGGAAGAGTCCGGAAAGGCAGAGCGTGAGGATTGCCGTGGATTGGGCCAGTCTCTTCATGAAGGGTCGCGCAGTATCTACTCACAAAAGATACCGCACGGCACAGGAAAAATCAGTGCGATCCGTTCTGGTTCGGCAACTCCGTTCCATTTTCTAGGATGCGCGCCAGCCACTGCCCGGTGTAGGACTTCTTATTGGCCGCAATGTCTTCTGGCGTACCGGTCGCGACTACGCGTCCGCCGCGGTCACCGCCTTCCGGGCCTAGATCGATTACCCAATCCGCGGTCTTGATCACGTCCAAGTTGTGCTCGATGACGATGATCGAGCCGCCCGCGTCGATCAGGCGTCGGAAGGCCGCCAGCAGTTTGCTGACATCATCGAAGTGCAGGCCGGTGGTCGGTTCGTCGAAAATGTAGAGGATTCGTGGCTGTTTGCGTTCCTGCGCGACCTTTTCCTCTTCGGAGTTGGCCAGAACGCGCTTCTTGCCCTGGAGATGCGCAGCCAGTTTCATCCGCTGGGCCTCGCCTCCGCTCAAGGTGGTCGCCGACTGTCCCAGCCGCAAATAGCCAAGCCCGACTTCTTCGAGCACGCGTAGCTTATCGGTAATCTTCGGTATGCCGGAGAAGAATTGCAGGGCTTCCCGCACCGTCAGGTTCAACACTTCGTGGATGTTCTTGCCCTTGAATCGCACACCCAGCACCTGTGGCTTGTATCGCGTACCTTTGCAGTCCTCACAAATCAGTTCCACATCCGCCAGGAACTGCATTTCGACAGTAACGGTGCCGTCGCCTTGGCAGGTTTCGCAGCGTCCACCGGGGATATTGAACGAGAAATGTCCGGCGTTGAAACCGCGCTTTTGCGCTTCGGGCAGCGACGCGAAGAGGTCGCGGATGGCATCGAAAGCCTTGATGTATGTCACCGGATTTGAACGCGGCGTTCTGCCAATTGGCGACTGGTCGACCAGCACGACCTCATCGATCCACTGAGTACCGTCGAGGTCCGCGAGCACGTGAGCCGGCGGTCCTGAGCCGTTGGTCTGTTTGGTTGCCGCCGCCAATGCCTGATACAACACGTCGTGCACCAGCGTCGACTTGCCCGAACCTGAAACGCCGGTGACGGCCACCAGCATTCGGAGCGGGATAGTGAGGCTGAGATTCTTGAGATTGTGCTCAGTGGCGCCAGTCAGCTTCAGTATCTGCTTGCCTGGCTTTCGGCGTTGCGCCGGAATCTGTATGTGCAGCTCGTTCGCCAGATACCGTCCTGTCAGCGAGCCCGGCGCGTGCTTGATCTCGTCGTAGGTGCCCGCGGCAATCACCTTGCCGCCATTTTCGCCTGCACCTGGTCCCAAATCGACGATCCGGTCGCTCGACTTCATGATCTCAGGGTCGTGCTCGACCACCAGGATTGTGTTCCCGAGATCGCGCAGTTCCTGCAGGATCTTGATCAGGCGCTCGGTATCACGGCTGTGCAGTCCAATCGAGGGCTCGTCCAGCACATAGAGCGTTCCAACCAGCCGCGATCCTAATGACGTCGCCAGTTGAATGCGCTGCGCCTCGCCGCCACTCAAGGTAGAAGACAGGCGATTGAGGGTCAGATACTCCAAGCCGACCTCTTCGAGGAACTTCAGCCGGTCGCGGACCTCATCTAAAAGCTTGCCGGCGATATCGCTTTCTTCACGCGTGAGTTCGAGGTTGGCGAAGAACTCCGCGGCTTCCTCCACGGTCATACTGCAAACCTGGCAGATGTCTTTGCCGCCTACCTTCACCTGCTGCGCTTCTGGCCGCAGGCGGGCTCCTCCGCAGGTGCTGCATGTCGAATAGCCTCGATAGCGGCTGAGAAACACTCGCACGTGCAACTTGTACTTCTTGCGCTCCAGATGCTCGAAGAATCCGCGAATACCCCAGAAGTCATCGTCGCCGTTGATGATGACGGTCTGTTGGTCGGCATTCAGGTCAGCCCACGGGACATCAAGGGGTATCCCAGCCTGCTTCGCGTAGCGCTTCATTTCGTTCGCCAGCGAGCGATACTTTGGCTTGGTCCACGGCTCAATCGCGCCCTGCTGCAGGGTGAGCGTCTTGTTGGGAATCACCAGGTCGAGATCGAAGTCGATGGTGTTGCCGAAGCCCTGGCAGCGCGGGCAGGCGCCGTATGGATTGTTGAAGGAAAACAGACGCGGCTCAGGTTCTTCGCAACGAATCCCACAGTGCTTGCACTCGAAACGCTGAGAGAAGCGCAATCGTTGCGGCTCGCCTTCGCTCGGCGCCGTCTCGAAGATTACCTCGCCAGCTTCGCGATAGCAGATCTCGGTGGAATCGACGATCCGCGAGCGAACATCCGGGCCGATGACCAGACGGTCAACCAGGATCCAGACGGGCTCGCTGAAGTTCACGTCGAGCAACGATTCCGGCGTCGAAAACTCGAAGATCTGGCCGCCCTGATACAAGCGCGTGAATCCGCGCTTTCGCAGCTCAAACAGCTTGGCTTTTAGAAGCTCTGAATCCGGAGCCGCCGGCGCTGCTTTCTTTTTACGCCCACGTGTTTTCTTTTCGGGCTCTTGCGGGCGTTGCGCAACCTGCAGCGGGAACAGCACCTGGACACGCGTGCCTTCTGGCAGAGCCATCACGCTCTGGGCAACGTGGTCGATGGTGTCTTTCTGGATTAGCCGCCCGCACTGCTTGCAATAGGTTCTGCCGACGCGGGCAAATAACAGGCGCAGGTAATCGTAGATCTCGGTGGCGGTGGCCACGGTTGAGCGTGGATTTCGCGTGGTGTTCTTTTGACGGATCGCCACTGCCGGCGCGATGCCCTCAATATGGTCGACGTCCGGCTTTTCGATGCGCTCCAGGAACTGCCGCGCATAGGCCGATAGCGACTCCACGTACCGTCGCTGGCCCTCGGCGTAGATCGTGTCAAACGCAAGCGAGGACTTGCCCGAGCCCGATACCCCCGTAACCACGGTGATGGTGTTATGGGGAATTTCGAAGTCGACGTTCTTCAGGTTATGGACGCGCGCGCCGCGAACAACAATGCTTTCCGTAGACATCAGGACCGTGCTGCAGCCGATTTCTGTCCGGGACACCCAGCGTGGCCGGTAAACCAGAGACCGCCCACACAGCGGCCTCAAAACGGCTGGCAGAATCTTTCATTATAGACGATCCCTCTATCTCCCATATAGATAGCGGCAAACACTCGGCAAATAGCGGCAAATCACGGCAACCAACGCAACCCAGGCGCAACCAAAATCCAGTCAAGCGAGGCGACGAATGAACGCCACCAAGCGACGGATCAGCCTCGGCCGACACAAGCGGCAGTGCTCTATCTGCTGCCATCCCCAGCGTGAGCAGATCGAAGCCGATTTCATCGCTTGGCGCAGTCCTGTAGCAATAGCGAAGGAATACGGACTATCGGACCGTGCAAGTATGTACCGCCACGCGCACGCCCTTGAATTATTTCCAAAACGGCAACGCAACATCCTCGCCGCGCTGGAAAAGATCATCGAGCAAGCCGGCGAAGTCGACGTCACCGCTGCGGCTGTGGTCGCTGCCGTCCAGGCGTACAGCAAGATCAACGCGGCGGGCCAGTGGGTCGACCGCACAGTAAACATGAACGAACTATTTGCGCGGATGACTCCGCAAGAGCTCGACACCTACGCACGTTGTGGTGCATTGCCGCGGTGGTTTACCCAAGCTACAGGCGCAACAGGTGCAGACAATCAGGAGGATTGAAAACGTGGAAAAGATGAGAGATAGCAAACCGCTGCTAGCAACACTTTGGGGTCCGAAGCCTGGGGACTTCCCAATCGGTTCACCGGAATCCCGAGCAGCGGCACGCGCGGTACTAAAGCACGCTGAAGAAGCCAAGCCTCAACCGCCCTGGACGCCCGAAGACGACGAGAGACTCGCCGGAATGTTCCACATGTGGGCCAACGATCGAAATGACACGCCCATAGACACTGTCGATGAGCGTATTTCTGAAATTCTGGCTGGGGCCGACGATCGCGCGCGAGCCAATGGAACCGATCTGGGTTTCGACCTGCAGGATCTTCCTCGCTTCGCTCCACCCGCTAATTGGAGAGCTCAATGAGCGGCACAAACAATGACGAGGATAACTTCCCGAAGGGACGTTCCACGCGCAAGGCGCATTCCCCAACAACAACTATGGATCGTTCGAGCCAATGTCAGACAATTCGTAAATTCTAAGGGGCGGCTTCTTTGGGGATCATTGGATAGTCACCCACGCTTCCAGCCGGGCAAGAAAGACGCCGCTCACTGGTGGGTTGATCACGCCGTGATCCTCCAAGTAGACCAGCGCCTCGATCGCCTTAGGTCTTTCCTCTGACGGCAGCGCTTGAAACTCCTCGATCAATTCCTGCAAGTCCTGGTCATTCACAGCCAGCATTGTCAGCTTTGTCCATCGCCTTTTCAATCAAGTTATGGGTTCTCTGGCTGCACTTCTTCCGTTCCGTAATCACTTGATTTTGGAACCGCGATACTGGCGCGTCCCGAGTCTCTGCCATCAAGCATTTACAGCCGTCTCTTTGTGCAGGTTTTCTGAACCCCTGGCATCGACCGTAGGGAATCCCATTCTGAGATACAGAGTGATAATCTCCGTTACCAACAGCTATCGCGCCCAAAATAATTTCCGGATAGCCCGTGATCCAGGAGTTTCTGGAGTCGATTCCCACAAGGCGACTTGTCATAACCGTTCTACGCTTGATGACTGCGTTGGCGATTTGGCACTCGTCCAGACGCATCTCCGAGAAGGGCGTTTGCTTGCCAAGAATCAGGGACACATAGCATCGAGCGTCTTGCAGCAATTGCTCGCGCGCAATTCCTGCCTTGGCGCGAATTTGCAAACCCTTCATCAAGTCAACGAGCGCACGGCCTCGCACCTTGGCAGAGGGTGTGCGAGTCAGGCGCGCCCGCCTTCATCTCCTGCTCGGAACGTCTCGCGAAAATATCAGCGGATGTGGTGAGGCCCTTCGCGACATACGAATGGATCTCCGTTACTCGCTCCGACTGTCCCAACGCCGCGGCAGGAGCACCAAGTCGGCCGCTTCCTCAGCATCTTTGAGGAGCGTCTTGCGCGGCGTGCCTAACTGCGCACGCATGGTCAGCCCACGCGCTAAATCCGTAACCTGGGTTGCGCGCGCGGCTACGGGAAAGTCAGATGGGATTTCTCCCGCGCCGATCCCGTCCCGGAAACGGCGCTCCACCAGCGCCACGCCGCCCGCGACCGCGCTCTGCAGGAACCGCTGAACCTCAGCGTCGTTCACAAGCGGCGCGACGCACATCATGAGGCAGCCCCGGGCGGACCCTTTCTGGGTCGCACTTTCGACGGCGTAGCTCAGAAAGTCCGCGATCGAGTCGCGAAGACTCTGTGGCGAGAGGAGTGCCTTCGCCGCTGATGCGCCCTTCCGTTCTGCGTACGCCTTAAGGACGCGCAAGAATATCGCCCGCTTGTCCCCAAAGACGGCATACAGGCTCGGCCGCCCCACCCCCATCCCGGCGACGAGATCGTCAATCGTCACTCCGTCGTAGCCTTTCGACCAGAACACCTGAGTCGCCTTTTCCAGCGCCCCCGTCTCGTCGAAGCTGCGCGGTCGCCCCACGGGCCTAGCGGTATTGTGAATCATTTAGTTCCAAACTCATTGACAGCGGTCATCCATCGCAATATATAACTGAATAGTTCAAAATGAGCAAGCCGATTCTGGCCCGCGAGGCCTCACGACTCGGCCTTTACCTTACACGGAGCTGCCCATGGAACATTCGATTGCTCTGGTCACCGGCGCCACTTCCGGGCTCGGTCAGGCGGCCGCCCGCCTTCTTGCCGAAGAGGGCTGGCGCGAGATCATCGTCACCGGGCGCAGCCTGGCCGGGGCCCAGCAAGCGGCCGCTCAACTCGCGGCTGAGAACAAAACAGCGATCTTTACGCCGCTGGCGCTGGATCTGGACAAGCCGTCCAGTGTTCAGTCGGCCGTTGCCGAGCTCGTCAAGCGCGGCCAGCCGATCGATTTCCTGCTGCTCAATGCAGGGTTGGTTCCCTTTAAGAAGCGCGCTCTAACCGCGACGGGCGTCGAGTCTTCTCAGGCCCCGCTCATCGGACATCATCAACTGACGATTGGGTTGCTCAATGCCAACTTGCTGAGCCCCAACGCGCGGATCGTTATCGCAGGTGCAGAACCTGCCCGAGGGGGCGTACCCATGTTCAAATACACCGACGTGCCAGCCTTCGCGGCCAAACGGTTCCAGGGTAATCGAACCGCCGCTGTTGAAGCCCTGATACGCAACGGGCCGAACGTGAAGTACGTGCCCAACAATGCGTATGCCGACGCGAAGCTCATCATCGCTTGGTGGACCGCGGCGCTGGCCCGCCGGCTGCCCTCCGGCATGGCCGTGTACGCCGTGTCGCCCGGTGGCGCGACCGGCACCAACGTGGTGCGAAGCGCTGGCTTGGCGTTGAGGTATCTGTTTATCCCAATCGTGAACCTCATTCCCGGCATGAATCAGACGCCGGAGACCGCGGCCAGCCGGTATATCCAGGCATCAAAGTTCGGAACCGATCTCTCAGGGCAATTCTTCGCCTCGGCCAAAGGGAAGTTCTCAGGCCCAATGGAGCTGCAGCGCCAACCGCACCTCCACGATCGCGCCAGTCAGGAAGCCGCGTGGCGGGCCGTCGTCAATGTCTCTGGCGTCGATTTGTCGCCCGTCAAGCCCGGGAGGGCAAGCGGCATCGAGAACGGTCTTAAGTGACTCGCATGCCTTTCGCATTTTTATGCAATAGCGAACGCCAGTGGCGGCGACTCGGTCGTCGCCACCGCGCGCCCCGCCCAGGAGGAAACAATGAAAGCGATGAAGCAGATTTTGGTAGCGGCAAGTTTAGTTGTCATCTCCGCGACCGCACCCGTATCGTGGAAACGTTCCAGTACCGCCCAACACATCCGTCGAATTTGTCACCGCATTCATCAGCGGCTCGGACAACAATTTCACAAAAGTCACTGCTTGGTGCGCGGGGTCTTTATTTCACGATATGCAGCCAGAATTCGAGCAACTCGTCACTTCCTATCACAGTTCACCCCGGCTCGCCGTTGCTGACCTGCACAGGCAAATCTCCAAGTTGCCAAATGGCGCAAAGGTAAAGCTGCAAATCGGTTCACCGCCGAAGACGGGCGATTAGTGGCGTGAAATCTCGATACCACTCCCTATCTCGTTTTGAGATAGGGAGTGATAATCTCCGTTATCGACAGCTATCTGCTCCGTTGTACAATTTGGCGCGAGCAACCCGAGCAGGAGAGCAGCGCGTTGGAATCACGAAAGCGTGTGAGGAAACTGCTGTTAGGACTGTTAGTGGTCATCTTTGCGGCGTTTGCCGTCTGGGATTTTTGGGATAGCTATGTTCGCTATCACTCAATTCTTATGGGCGTACTCGCCGCTGTCGCAGGCACCTTGTTTTCACTTTTGTATAGTGGCTGGCCTTCTGATTCTAGCCCTTCGAATTCAGAGCCGGATTCAGCGTCATGATCTCCGTTATCAATATATCGTTCTTGGTGTGCCATGGCTGTTGAGATTTCCAAGAAAAACCTGAGGGATTGGCCACGTTGCGAACACAATTCACAACGTCAATACTCGTCATAATTCTGTCCTCTGCGTCAACAGGACAAGCGAATAAAGCCAGCAATCAACCGGCTTGTGAAACTCCTGCCAGTTCGCATAAGGGGATCACTCCGCCTCGCGTTATGGAGTCTCCTGCCCCAGACTTTCCAAATTCAGCGCAAGCAGACCGGCGTTAGCAAAGAGCTCGTCTACCTATCCAACACGAATCCCGACTGCGCAGGCAGCGCCTTCTGTAAACGGCTGATTGTGCTAAGGCTCTCCTTAAGCCGATATGCCTCCTGCACGCAGAAGCTTTCTCGCCAAGCGTGACCTGCCGGAGCAACTTACAACTAGTCGCTACAAGTTTTGCTAGTCGCTTCCAACTCTAGGCACATCCTAGAATTCGCCAGGCGCGACAGCATGCCGCTCGCCCAGAAAGCGGTATTTCACGACAACGCCTCTTCGTACGACACACGTGGGAGAAAAACATGCGAGCAAAAACAGGCGTGACGAGGATGACATTATTGACTGGGTTAGTTGCAATCGTGCTGCTGGCATCCTGCTCGAGATCTCGCATTGCGCCCGGAGGAGAAGCTGGTGGTTCTAAACAATCCTCGGCTGCACCTGAGCAACACACACAACCAAATCCAGATCGTGAGGCGTACTTCGGCGAGACGCACATTCACACCAGCTGGTCCTTCGACGCTTACGTTTTCGGCAACATGAAGGCTGGCCCGGAAGACGCTTACAAATTTGCCATGGGCCAGCCCATCGAACATCCTGCCGGTTATCAAGTGAAGATCACCCGTCCGCTCGATTTCATGGCGGTGACTGATCATGCCGAGTATGTAGGCACGGTTCCCCTCGCAAACGATCCCAATTCCGACATCAGCAAACTGCCCATTGCGGAGAAACTGAAGGTCCGAAGTAAAGAGGACATCATGCGGGTGTACGGGTTCCTAGGTGACTCTCTCACCAAGAACCAGCCCATCCCGGAGCTAACGAGTCCCGAGATCACAGGAGGCGTCTGGAAACAGATCGTCAGCATTGCGGACAAGTATTACCAGCCAGGGAAATTCACGACCTTCGTCGCCTATGAGTGGACTTCGACTCCAGACAATCGCAACATGCACCGCAACGTCATCTTCAAAGATTCCAAGAAGGTGCCGGAATATCCCTTTTCTTCTCTGAACTCCGATCATCCAGAAGATCTCTGGCGATGGATGGATACACAGCGTCAGGCAGGTAATGAGTTGCTGGCGATTTCCCATAACGCCAACCTGAGCGACGGCATCATGTTTCCTCTTGACGTCGACAGCAAGAACCGACCGATCGACGCCGCCTGGGCGCAGGAGCGGGTGAACAATGAACCGTTAACCGAAATCCATCAGCTCAAGGGCACGTCAGAAACCACGCCCGCGCTTTCACCCAACGACGAATTCGCTGACTATGAGTTACTGAACTACCTTTTGGGTGGCGTGGAACGCACTCCGAAAATCCACGGCAGCTATATTCGTGAGGCATGGCAGAACGGCGTGGCGATGCAGGACAGTCGCGGGTACAACCCCTACAAGATGGGAGTCGTTGGTGCCAGCGACTCGCACAACACAGCTAGCGGTTATAGCCAGAGCGGCTATTTCGGCGGACACGGTTTGCTGGACGCCTCGCCAGAGATGCGCCTGAGCGGCAGGAGAGAGGCTGGACTGAACACTGGTCTGCTTAGCACTGCCGGTCTGGGCGGCGTGTGGGCGGAAGAGAACACGCGTGAGTCGATCTTTGCCGCCATGCAGCGCAAGGAAACCTTCGGCACCAGCGGAGTTCGCGTCAGGGTGCGCTTCTTTGGTGGCTGGGACTACAACCCTGACGTGCTGAACCAAAGAGATTGGGTGAAGACGGGCTACGCGAAGGGCGTGCCCATGGGGGGCGACCTTCCGGCGAAAGCGGGACAAGCTCCAACCTTTATCGTCTGGGCCGTCAAAGACCCCGACGATGGCAACCTCGATCGCATTCAGATTATCAAGGGCTGGACCAAGAGCGGCCAGATCTTCGAAAAGATCTATGACGTGACATGGTCCGGCGATCGCACGCCTGACCCAGTTACCGGAAAAGTCCCCGCGGTTGGCAATACCGTTGACGTCAAGAATGCAACTTATACGAACAGCATCGGCGCAGTTGAATTGAAGAAGGTGTGGAGGGATCCTGTTTCGATCCAGCTTGCACGCGTTCTACTATGCCCGCGTTCTTCAGATTCCGACGCCACGCTGGACGACATACGACGCGAAGAAGCTGGGCGTACCGCCACCGAACTGGGTCGCCGCAACCGTGCAG
>CAWEAE010000008.1:0-285596 GCA_963807055.1 Terriglobia bacterium
ATACCAGCGGAATGCTGTACATATCAGGTTATCCTGAGCTGGTATTCGGATTCCAGCGGCTTGGGGTGGAGTTTGCCAATGACCCGAAAGATTGGCAGGACGAGGCGGTAGCGCGGATGCTTGCGCATCTTCCGTGGATTGCCACGCGATCAGGAGTTTCTTAGAGACGCACCCCAATGCAGGTTGGCGAGGTGTTAGCGAAGTTGGAAATGTGTGCGAACTGGTGAGATGACGAATGAACGGATCGGGTTTTGTTTCTTCGGCGCCATACGGCGGTCCCATAGCCTGTTTTGGACGGCTCCCAACTCTGCCGGTAGGCGTTGATGACCAAATAATAGGACGATTAGCGAGTAACCCCCTCACGATCAACGTCATTAAGGTTATCGGCGAACTATTCGACTTCGGCCCTGCGCGAAATGACGCAGTTGAGATGAATCTTCGGACAGCTCCGGACGATCGGACAGTTCCTCCCACTAACCCCTACACGTGTATGTACCATCCATCTTCTTCCTTATATGGCTTATTTGAACAGCGTCCAAAGTGTCCGGTTCGTCCGGGGGCTAGTATTATCAGCAAGTTGTCGTTGGACAGTGCTTCGGACACCGGACAGATGAGGTTGTAGTCGAGCAAATATCTCAACACCTCATGGTTCGGCGATGTTAACTAGAGAGTAAAAAAAATATGGCACCGTTTGTGACACGCCAGCGTCTAACGTAGCGTGCTTGGTTAGTAGAGGTTTCCAGCAGTTCACGGCATTGAGTTAACAATTGGTCGATGGCGGATTTGGATTCGCGTCGCCTGGGTCAGAACGACCTACCCACAGACCGTGAAAAACCTACCCGAAGAGCGCAACGGTCATAGGCCAACGCCGCGCATACCGCAAAAGGTTGTGAACGCCGGAGCGGCGTGACACCGCCAAAATTCGCAGCGCGGCAGAATGAACGTGCGCTGTGCCTAAAAGAGAATTCCTTCTCGGAAGTCGATCCCCTCGCTGTCGGCCAGACAGCTGAGTTCCCTCTGAAACCGGCGTCGTCCCTGGTGCGTACCTGAACTATCGCAAGCTCCGTCACGATCGTGTCTACACGACTAAGCGTGATCGTGCGCGCGGCGTCGTCATCGTTACGCGAGAGAAGTGATTCCACTTTTCTAGGAATATAACGATGACGGAGCACGAGATCGAACGCCGCGCGTCCGCACCATTGATCCGAGACGGTATACCGATGACGCTCTCGCGATGAAGATATTCGATGAGCATCGGCATAACATCGTCGTTAAAGGGACGACATTGATTATTCAACGGAAAAGTATGGCTGCCCGGAGATAGAGGAAAATTATGGACTGGCGATGATCAGAAATTTTCTCCAAAGTAAAGCAAGAGATCTGCCGCCAAATGAACTGCCGTTAAGCCTATCATTGGGAAGTTTTCGTAAAGCCGAAGATGTAGAGAAGATGACTAAGGCAGACTCAGTAGCCATGCAATTGTAGAGAAATGTATGTTTGATTCAGATCCGTTGCTGTTGGGAACTCCTGAAGGAGCCATTGATTGTACGAACAGGTGAATTGCGCGCGATGCGGACTGATGATTATGTCACGAAGTTGAGTTCGGTCGCTCCCTCGCCTGATGAGAGACTGCCCACGCTGGCATCAAGCGGTAAGAGAATTCGCATGTGGAGATGAAGAATTGGCTTCATATTTGCAGCGCGCGGCTGGTTACTGGATAACGGGAAGCGTGAAAGAAGAGGCTGTTTTCTTCTTATATGGCGATGGTGGATCTGGCAAAGGAACTTTTCTCTACAAACTCTTGAGCACGCATTAGGCCAGTATGCAGGTGCGATTCCGCCTACGACATTGATGGTGAGCAGGAGTGATCGGCATCCGGCAGAAATTATGGCGCTAAAGGGACTACGGCTCGCAATTACGCCCGAAACAGGAACGGGGAAGCAATGGGATGAGGCGCGAATTAAACAGTTCACTTCAACTGACACAATCTCGGCGAGAAGAATGTACAAAGACTTTGAGCAGTTCTCGCCGACACATAAGCTAGTCGTCTCTTCGAACTCAGCTCCGAAGTTGGGGAAAGTGGATAACGCAATTCGGAGACGCTTCCACGTCATACCTTTTCTCGCTAACTTCCAAGAAACGAATACTGTCGACACGTCATTGAAGGACTACCTGAGAGAAAAAGGAGCTGCCGGGAATTTTGCGATGGGCGATAAATGGCTGTTTGCAGTGGCAGAGTGAAGGGCTGAACACGCCTGAAGCAGTTACTAAGGAGCCGAGGGTTATCTTGGAGCAGCAGGATTATCTGCGGAAAATGGGTTCGCCGAGAGCTACATATTCAAGAAGAGCGAAGCGAATGCCGCTGGTATCGTTGTTTGAGAGCTGGAAGAAATGGTGTGAACGAAGAGGTGTAGATCCCGGCGAGCAGAAGACGTTGATCGATCAGATGTTGCAACGATGGACAACGTTAGAACGTGGAAAAACCAAGGATGGGAATAACCGAGCGCTGGGCGTGGCAATAAAGCTGGTGCGACCCCCGGATTTTGATTGAGGCGTATCAAGAGTCCGGGTCGTTAAGGTTACAGTGGCCAGAATTTTGGGGAGGAGGCGAAGCCAATGGCGAATGATTATCCACGCATTCCAGAGGTGCTCGTGAGTTGCGCGAGGAGCAGGAGGCGGTCGAGCGATTCTGGGAGAGAATTCAGTTCTACGGACGAAAGGGGGTTGTTTATTCGGCGCTAGTCGGGGGCGCGTACCGCGTCTATACGCTACGCAGCTCGCTGCCCTCATTGGGGTCGTCAAAGTGCAAGGACTGGGGCGAGGACGGTCGGCATGTTGGGAGGCACTAGACGGAGCCGCCAGCAGGGGAGAGGTTTGGGCACAATTGGGCGAACAAGAATCCGTTGAAAGTTAAGCTGTCAAAGGGACTGGGGGGCCGCGGCGACGGATGGGATGTTAAGGTGAAACCTTCAAGGATGCGACGGGACTAATCGGCTTTCAGGGATAGATTAGGGCATCGTTCCAGCGTTACTTCGTTGGGCTTTCTAAATATAGGATTCAAGCAAACCTCGCTATGATGAGGTTCCCCTCGCTGTCCGGAGTATGCAATACAGCCAGCTACAGCTTTGACTTCGCCAATAAAGAAAGAATGTTGGTGGTAAGTGAAGTTGCTTCCGGGAACAATATTAGATGCCATCATTAGCTTTCCCTTTCGCCAATTCACAGCGCTTCGAGATTACACCCCGGTTCACGTCCTCAACTTTGTAGGAAGAGAAATCAACACCAACGTTAACAGCAGGTACACTGCCGTAGTTCTTAATCGGAATCACGATATCTGTGACGCTTTGCCTGACTTCAACAGACGGGTCGGAGCAAGCCATGGACGATTGCTGTTATCGAATTGTCGCTTGTTCTCTTTGAGCGCGTTAGCTGCAATGATGGCACCATCGTGGGCCGCCCACGCAGCGTTAGTGCTGCATCGGCAGAACGTTCGGATGCTATCCATTGACGAGCTGTGAAATAGGCATCCCCATCAAGAAAGAAAAGGGTGAGAAGAGAAAGTATCGTGGAAAACAAATCAGTCTGGGCGTTAATCCGCAGTCGCCTTGGATCGCCCCAATAAAGTTGGTCTGCTGCTGCCGTTTGTCGTCGTCCGCGACACCAGAATCTATCTCGTAGAGACCGCGTTGGCTAACGATCCATGGATAGAATCTAAGATATGTCGGCTGTCTTTGGCCATCTGCCTCTGTGTTCTCGGATGGATAGTTGGGCATGTTTGGCTTTAGATCTATTCCGCCTTTCTACGCTACTTCTTCGATCTCCGATAGACGAAAGCGATCAGCTCAGTCCCCTTCACGCGGAGGATGCGCTTACCGCGTTTGTGCAACGTCTCAGGATGACCGAGATCGAGAACATTCGGCATCTTCTCGACGATCGTGAGAGCGAGGTCGTAGGAGATGTTGAGGAGCGCGCTGACTTCCTTCACTGAGTAGTAGCGGTTGGGCTTCAGCTCGACCTCAAGCTCGCGCGCGTTCGCCTTCCAACGCTTCAATCGTTGAGCAGCGTACTTCTCCGGCGACCAGTCGAGGGGGTTCTTAGTTGTTTTGAGGGTGATTGTTCTTACCACTGGCGTCTTCTCATCCGTCATTGCGTCACCATCCCGATCTGCACCATCTGCGACATTGCGACTTCAGCGACTTTGCGGAGACGCTCCTGACGAGCCTTCGACCACGGACCGTAGTGCTTTTGCGTCGTGACGATGTTGGAGTGTCCGAGGAGGCTGGCAAGGTCGTCGAAGCTTCCACCGGTCTGGAGGAATTCGACGGCGAAGGTGTCGCGGAAGCGGTGTGAGAGTGTCATTCCTCCGTTTGTGCGATCACGTGATATCCCCGCGCGATCGAAAACGTCACGGAGGTAGTTGGAGTATTCGACCACGAGTGAGGTCGCGAGCTTGGTGCCATTCCAGAAGAAGTATCCGGCGTGATCATTCGACATCATCCGGAGTGAATCGGCGACGTAGGCGGGGAGGGCGGTGATAACTTCCTCACCGGTCTTCGTTCGTCGTAGCGTCAGGCAGTTGTTAGCGTGGAGAGCGATGCGGGAGAGAGTCAGAGCGTCGATGATTGATAAGCCTGACCATCGCTGGAGGAGGATCAGCGTTCGTACACGATATTTCAGTTCTGAAGAGAACTCACATTCGTTGACGGCATCGAGAAGACGCTGCATTTCGTTCGGTGTCAGCGGTAACGTTTGCGGATCAGCTTTGCGGAAACGCTCAAGACGTTTGTACGGATCGCGTGGGAGTTTGTCCTGCGCCTCACACCAGCGGAAGAAGCGCCGAGGGTAGCAGTCGTGGATCGCCGCGGATGACGAGTTCTTGAAATTGAACGTCCATGACTGACGCCATTCTTCGAGAAGGTCTGGCGTCAGTTGATTGAGCCGGGTGACTCCCTTCTTCGCGCAGAATTCGAGGAGGAGGTTCATCATGCGCCGAGGCTTGACGAGTGACTTGCTGTGACGCTCAACGACCGGGAGCCAGAGGTCGATCGCCTCCTTCACGGTAGCGACAACGACCTCGGGCTGCTCACCGGCTTCGAGTTTCTTACGCAGGGCGTCGGCTTTGGTCCATGAGCGAGTCTTAGCCGAAACCTTCACCTGCCGACCGTTCTCCTGATACTGAAGCCAGCAGCGGCAGTTGCAGCGCCGGGAGTAGCGGTCTGATTCGAACTTACAGCCGACCGAGTGGCGACGATACACGGTAACGTTTTCCATTTTGGGAAGCTCTCAAGTAGTACAAAAACATAGTACAAAAATGATGATTATCGTGTAAAGCTTTTATTTTCAATGAGTGGTAGCTTGTGGTAGCAGTTACGAAGGTACTTTAGGCACGTTCGTGCCATTGTCCTGTCGTGACCGGACAAACAGACGATATCAAGCAACAGGAGGGCTATTTCGCGCGGGGATGCGTCTTGTCGTAAACCTCAACCACGTGCTTCATGGAAAGCTGCGTGTACCGTTGGGTCGTGGAAAGACGCTCGTGGCCCAACATTTCCTGGATCGCCCGCAGGTCCGCGCCTTCCTCCAGCAAGTGTGTACCGAAAGCATGCCGCAGGGTGTGCGGGTGAACGTCCGGTGAGAGTCCTTTGGAAACCGCGATGTGCTTTACGATGCGTCCGACGCTGCGGGTGGTCAGCCGCTGTCCGCGAAGGTTAATGAGTAGCGCCGGCGTGGTCCTCTTCTTCGCCGCCAGCAACTCTTTTCGTTTGATCAGATATTCGCGGATCGCCTCTGCCGCTGCATCGCCCAGCGGAACCATTCGCTCTTTGCGGCCTTTGCCACGAACCAGAATGGTTTCATTCGACCAATGTATGTCGTCCAGGTTGATGCCGATCAGCTCTGAGTTTCGCAGCCCGCATCCGTAGAGCAGCTCCAGGATGGTCTTGTCGCGCTCGACAAAAGCAGCTGTCTCCGGCAGTTCGCCGTCGAGCACGTTGTTCACTTCTTCGATCGTGGGCACCCGGGGCAGTTTCTTCGGCAGCTTGGGCGTGGAGACCAGCGCTGCTGGATTCTGCTTCACTTTTCCCTCGCGCGCCAGCCACTTGTACAGGGATCGAACCGCCGCCAGATGCCGCGCCACCGATGTCTTGCCCAGCCCGCGCTCATACAGATGCGAAAGAAATCCTCGAATGCGCATGTGATCGAGTTGGTCAGGCTTCTCGATCGGACCAACGTATTTCACGAACTCCGCCAAGTCTTTTCCGTAAGCCAGAATCGTGTTCGGCGACACATTCCGCTCCCGCAGGTTCTGCAGGAAATGCGTGACGGCCTTCTGCATCGGACTGAGTTTCGCCTCTGCCATGCCTGTTAACGAACTGGTTCTCAGCGACTAGCTACCCAACTAACCACTGATCACTCTCTTCTTCCCTCTCGGATGGTGTTCCCTGTGCACGCTCTTCAATCGATCGAGCGCCAGGTGCGTATAGATCTGGGTCGTTGAAATATCCGCGTGACCCAGGATCGTTTGCACCGTCCTCAGATCTGCGCCGTTTTCCACCATGTGCGTCGCGCAACTATGCCGCAGCATGTGCGGACTCGCATGCCTGCCCGTGCCCTGCGCAGCCCCTTGCACTACTTGCCACACGCGTTGACGCGTTAGGCGTTTCGCCCCGCGTGCGACGAACACTTGTGCGCTGTTCTTGCCGCAGGCCAGCACCGGCCGCCACTCGCGCAGATAAACCGCAATCATCTCCTGCGCCGGACGGCCCAGGGGAACTACGCGATCCTTATCTCCCTTGCCGCGGACCACCGCATATCCCATGTCGAGCTTCAGATCCTCCCGCTTCACGTTCACGATCTCAGACACGCGCAGCCCACCGGCGTACATCATCTCCAGCATGGCGCGATCCCGAGCAACAATTGCCTGCGCCAGTTTCTTTTCGGGGACTGGCCGCTCAACTTGCACAACATGCTCGGCTTCGACCCGCGACAGCGCCTTAGGCAGCACCTTCCATTGTTTCGGCGTGTCGATATTCAGCGTGGGATCTTCCTTGATGTGCCGGTCCAACAGGAGATAGCGATAAAAGTGCCGCAGCGCCGACAGTTTGCGCGCGACGGATCGCCCGTCCACTTCGTTCGACAGCAATGAGTCGATGAACTTCTTCACTTCTTCGCGCCGGACTCGCAACAGCTCGCGCTTCCAGGTTGCCGCAAACTCGGCGAACTGAAGCAGATCGCGCAGATACGCCTCCACGCTCAGCTTTGCCAGCCCCTTTTCCACCTTAAGATAGTCGACGAAGGATGCCAGTAGCCGCTCGTTCTGTTCTGCGCCGCTCACCTCATCAGCATAGTCGCGTTCCTGCCTGCTGACGTTGCCTAAACAGGTGCCCCGCGCCGCTCTACGGAATTTGTAACATTTGAAATCGTCCGGCTAAGGAACCGAATCGCGGTGCTAGAATGGGCCTCCTACAGACCGCTTTCAGCGCGCATGAATGTTCCCGCATTGGCGACGAAGCTTCGTTCCGCTCTCGGAGCAGAAGCTGTACTCCACCGGCCCGAAGACCTGATGTTGTACGAGTACGACGCGGGCCTCGCCAAGGGCACTCCTGAAATCGTCGTTTTTCCCGAAACCACCGAGCAGGTTTCCGCGATCGTTCGTCTGGCCGCTCAAGCCAGCGTCCCCATTGTGCCGCGCGGCGCGGGCACCGGTCTGAGCGGCGGCTCAGTGCCGCGACAGGGTGGCATCGTCATGGTCTTCTCGCGCATGCGGAAGATCTTCGAGATCGACGTCGCCAACCGCCGCGCCACCGTCGAACCGGGTGTGGTGAATCTGGAACTCTCGCAAGCGGTCGCGAAGCATGGACTCTACTTTGCTCCCGATCCCTCGAGCCAGAAGGCCAGCACCGTCGGCGGCAACGTCGCCGAAAACTCCGGCGGCCCGCATACGCTCGCCTATGGCGTGACCGTAAACCACATCGCCGGACTTGAAGTTGTCCTCTCCGACGGCAGCATCGCAGAGTTCGGCGGTAAAGCCACGGACCACGCCGGCTACGACCTGACCGGATTCTTCGTCGGCACCGAAGGTACCGTTGGCATCGTCACTCGCATCACGGTGAAGCTTTCCCGCCTTGCGGAACACGTCGCCACGCTTCTTGCGATTTATCAGACGGCAGAAGATGCCGCCAACTCTGTCACTGCACTCACCGCGGAAGGCATCACACCCTCTGCGCTCGAAATGCTCGATGGCTGGACCTTGCGCGCCGTTGAAGATGCCACGCATGCCGGATATCCGGTCGATTGCGGTGCAGTCCTGCTGATCGAACTGGAAGGTCTGCGCGAGGAAGTGGAAGAGCAGGCCCAAGCCGTCGCGCGCGTCTGCCAGGGGCATCATGCCCACGAAGTTCGCCGCGCCAAAGACGAACGCGAGCGGCAACTCTTATGGATCGGCCGCAAGAACGCCTTTGCCGCCATCGGCCGTCTCGCTCCTTCTTATTACACGCAGGATGGCGTGGTCCCGCGTACCAAGATCGCCGAAGTCCTGCGCTTCATCGATCAGGTTGCGCAGAAATATCAGATGAAGATTTGCAACGTCTTCCACGCGGGCGACGGCAATCTGCATCCCGCGATTCTCTTCGACTCACGCGATCCCGGGCAGGTTGAGAAAGTTCACGCCGCCGGGCGCGAGATCCTCACCCGTTGCGTGGAACTTGGCGGAACGCTGACCGGCGAACATGGCATTGGCATGGAGAAAAACGAGCTCATGCCCGTGTTGTTCACCGATGACGACCTCAAAGTGATGGCACGCGTGCGCAACGCCTTCAACCCTCACGGCCTCTTCAATCCGCAAAAGATCCTGCCCACTCCGCGCAGCTGCCGTGAAGGCGTAATGTCGCGCCAACCGGTTCAAGGGGCCGGCTCATGAACGCGACCGCCTCTCCCTCCCTGCGACTCGAACTGGTGCGCATCGCCGGCGAAAAGAATGTGTGGGATGGCGCTGAAGATCTCCGTCGCATTGCGATCAACCACGTTGTTCCATCTGTGATGGTCGCGCCGGGCACAGTAGAAGAAGTGGCTGCAGTCATGCGTTTCGCGCATGAGCGCGAACTCGTCGTCACCCCGGCGGGCGGCTTCGTGCATCAGAACATCGGACGAGTCCCGCCGCCGATTGACATCGTCCTGCTGCTCAATCGCCTGAAGCATGTCGAACACTACGATCCCGGCGATCTGACTATCGGTGTAGGTGCTGGTATCACCATCGCTGAACTGGATCGCCTGATTGCCGCAAACCGCCAGCTATTGCCGATCGATCCCGCTGCTCGCGATCGTGTGACGCTGGGCGGCGCCATCGCCACTAACACCAGCGGCTCGTTCCAGCATCGCTTTGGCGGTATTCGCGAATTTCTTCTCGGAGTGCAATTCGTGACTCCCGATGGAAGAATCGCCAAAGCTGGTGGCCGCGTCGTGAAGAACGTCGCCGGCTATGACCTGATGAAGCTGATGACCGGCAGCTTCGGCACGCTCGGCGTCATCGTGTCCGCCAATTTGAAGCTCTTCCCTCGTCCGCAACAGTTCCATACATTCATCTCGGAATTCGTCAGCCTTCGCCAGGCGATCGAATATCGCGACCGAATTTTGCAGTCGCCCCTCTCGCCGCTGAGTCTCGAAATTGCATCGCCCGAAGCACGCACCATGATTCCCGATGGCGGTCCGCCCGGCGCATGGGCCGTCTATGTTCGCGCGGGGGGCAGCCATGCTGTGCTCGACCGATATAGGCAGGAACTCGGCGCCAGCGTTGCCCGCGAAGGAGAAGGCGCCGACGAAGAAATGTTCTGGCGCACCGTCGCCGATTGGGACCAATTGTGGACTCGGGGGAAACTTAATTCTGCTCTGGTCCGTATCAGCGTGCCCGTGGCGGCCATCGAGAACGCCCTCGAATCCGCCGCGGTAGTCGCGAATCGCCTCGGCCTTCACTGGGCCGCTCTAGGTCGCGCTGCCGGCTCGTTCGTCGTTAGCTTCTCCAACTCCGATAGTCTCGAGAAGCTGGCGACTGCGATCAAGCAATACCGCCAGGCGCTCGGCACAGACTCGATGGCAGTCATCGCGCACTGTCCCACCGCGCTTAAATCTCTGATCGATGTCTGGGGATCTACACCCACCGATGTTGCCGTTATGCGCTCGGTTCGTGCCGCGCTCGATCCGAAACAGACTCTCAATCGCGGGAGGTTCCTGGTCTGAGCACCACAACCCATCCCGCAGCTGCGAAGCAGCGCTCCCAGTTCACCACCCCCGACCGACCAACCTGGGATTTGTACTCCACCTGTATCCACTGCGGACTCTGCCTCGAGCAATGCCCTACCTACCGCGTGCTTGGACTCGAAGCCGATTCGCCTCGCGGACGCATTTATCAGATCCTCCAAGTTGACCGCGGCAATCTCGCGATCGCCGATTCGTTTGTCACGCACATCGATCGCTGCCTCGGTTGTCTCGCTTGCCAGACCGCCTGCCCTTCCGGCGTGAACTACGGGCACATCGTCGAACGTGCGCGCGCCGAAATCGAACAGAACCACCGACGCCCGCTGCTGGCGCGACTCACACGTCGCTACGCCTATAAGACGCTGCTCAAGAATTTCCGCGTGCTCGCGTTCTGGGCGAAGTTGCTGCGCTTCTATCAGCAATCAGGTTTGCAGAAGATGGTGCGATCGAGTGGAATGCTCAAGCGTGTCGGCCTAGAAAACACCGAAGCCCTTTCACCCACAATCGACGACCACTTCTCTTTTGACGATCTCGGCAAGAGCTTTCCTGCCGAAGGTGAGCAGCGTGCGCGAGTCGCGTTCCTGATTGGCTGCATTGCCAGCGTCGGCTTCGCCGATTTGAATCGCGCCACCATTCGCGTTCTTCAGAGGAACGGCGTCAGCGTCTACGTTCCGCCGCAACAAAGTTGTTGTGGTGCGCTGCATGCGCACGCGGGATTCCGCGAAGACGCCCGAGACCTCGCGCGCAAGAACATCGACGCCATGCTCGCCGAGAGCGTCGACGCCATCATCACCAATGCTGCCGGTTGCGGATCGATGATGAAGGAATACGACGATCTGCTCGCCACGGATGATGCATACGTACAGAAGGCCTTGGCGTTCGTCGCCAAAACAAGAGATGTAAATGAATTTCTTGCCGAACTCGGGCTGCGCTCACCCCGGCAGAAGATCAAGGCGCGTGTCACCTACCAGGATCCCTGTCACCTGGCGCACGCGCAGAAGATTCGCTCTGCACCGCGCGAGCTCTTGAAAGCTATCGGCGCAGACTTAATCGAAATGCCGCACTCCGATTATTGCTGCGGCAGCGCCGGAACCTACAACGTCGTCCAGAACGAGCTCTCGATGAAAATTCTCGAAGCAAAGATGAACGATGCCAGTTCAGTCGATGCCGAGATCATCGCCACCGCCAACGTCGGATGTATGTTGCAGCTCCGCGCCGGTGTTGCGCAGCGCGGTCTCAAACGGCGAGTCGTGCACGTCATCGAGCTGCTCGACGAAGCCTATCGCTAGCCCCGCCGAACATTACGGTTGCGGAGATAGTATCCGGTCACCCTTGGTGGCAGGCTGAGAAATGAGCAGGAACTCCAGATCTTCCTCGCAGTCGTTAAAGATTTGATGATCGAGTCCGGGCGGAATTTCCATGCCCTCATCTTTCACGAGTCGTACTTGCTCTCCGCCTGACTCAATTCGCGCAGAACCCTTCAGGATGAAAAAGAACTGCCGCGATTTCTCATGATGATGCCGGACCTCGCTCGTTCCCGGAGGCATGCGCTCGCGAATCACACTCATCTCCGCGCGATCGACGAATCGCCAGCCAAGGCAACCCGCTCCCCACTGATACTCTTCTGCAGTCGCTTGCGTGACTTTCATCTTTCCTCGATCAGCAGTTTTCTAAAGAATAAGACGAAAACAAAAAGGCGCCGCAGCGCCTTTCCATATAGCCCAGATTCTTAGCAGCAATTACGCTTGCAGATGCGCTTGCAAGAACCACAAGTCTTTATCAACCTGACGTGAAATCTCCGTGAACACATCCGCGGTCGATTTGTCCCCGATCTCGTCCGTCTTATCGATCGCCTCACGTACGTATTCTGCGAACGTCGCAACGTTACGCGATAGAGCGCGTACGTGCTCCGTCCCGGTGGTCGCGGTCACCTCATATTCGGGGATGCTCGAAACCGCAACCGCCTGCCTTGCAGTACCGTGCGCAGTACCACCAAGAGCCGTCGCGCGTTCCGCTAGCAAATCTGCGTACTCGTCGAAATGCTCCGCAATCTGATCGAACAATTCATGCAACTGGAAGAATTGTGGTCCCTTCACGTTCCAGTGTGCGTACTTGGTCTGCGTTTTCAGATCGGTCGCATCCGCCAGGCGCTGATTCAGGATCCCTACAGCTTCCTTCCTGACGTGCTCCGAAAGATCAATGCTGGTTTCGAAAAAGCGAGTCTCAGCCGTTACAGTAGCCATTCATTTACTCCTCACCATTTCGATTTCATTCCTCGCCAAAGGTTGCAGGAAAGTACGCTGGATACGACCTCAGGCCGAGAGCACCTCGTGCAAGGTCTTCGCGAGCTGGTCAGGATCGTCGATCGGCGGCATGCAGCTGAAATTCGAACACACGACTGCAACCGATCTACCCTGCTTCACAGCCGGCAAGTTCGGGATCGTCTCCGCCAGCGCTGGCGGCAGGCTGTGCTCGTCCGCTTCACTCGAACGTATCCGTATCACCGACTTGTTAAGCGCGAACGGCGCGACGGCCGCAGCATAGAGCTGGTCCGCCTGGCGATCGTCGCCCACCACCACCACCTGCGTATGCGGTTTGAAATACATGACCGCCGCAATACCGTAGGTTCCCGCGTAAATCCCGACCTGCTGGGCCAGTCCGGCAAATACCTCAAGCGTTGCTTCTGCTTTGTCTCGGTACGAGTCGTCGTTTGTATAACCGTGCAGCCGCAGTAGCGCGATCGCTGCCGCACTGTTTCCGGAAGGTGTGGGAGAATCCTGGAAAGGCTTGCGACGGGCACTCAGCGCGCCCAGCAGACCGTCTTCCCCTTTTGCCGTATCGAAGAACCCGCCACGCGTGTCGTCGTAGAAGAGTTCCACCATCTTGTCCGCAATCTGTCGTGCAAATTTGAAGTAAACAAAGTCGCCCGTCGTCTCATACGCATCGAGACCGGCAATCGTCGTGAACGCGTAATCGTCCACCAGGCCAGCCGTTGCCCGCGTCTTCGCCTTTGGATCGGAATAGGCGATCACGTGCTTCAGTCCTTCGCCAGTCTTCCAGGCTTCCGACAGGATTCGGTCCAGCGAACGCAACGCAAACTTGCGCGCATCTTCCAAACCGAGTACCTGTGCCGCCTGCAGGTAAGCGGAAATGCACAGTGCATTCCAGTTCACGTACACCGTCTTGTCGATATAGGGCGTCGGGCGCTTCAACCGTGCCTCGTACAGCTTCTGCTTGGCTGAATCCAGCAACGCCGAAGCACGATCCACAGACATGCTGTTGCTCATCGCGATCTGTTCCACGGACGACCTCACCCACAGCACATTCTTCGAGGGATTGTGGTGCATGTCGCCCACTTCGCCAATGTCGTAATACGCCGCAGCAACTTTCAACTCATCTGGTGTGAGCGCCGCCCGCGCTTCTTCTAGAGTCCACGTGAAGTAATCGCCATCATCGTCCATCGAGTAATCGGCGTCCTGCGATCCATAAAATCCGCTGTTCTCGCGGTCGGTGAGCCACTCATCCATCCATCGAATAATGTCGCGCGCCACCGCTGCAAAAAACGGGACTCCGGTCGCCTGGTATGCATGCACGTAGTTCTTCAGCAGCTCGGAGTTGTCGTACGACATCTTCTCGAAGTGCGGCACGAGCCAGTGCTCGTCGACCGAGTAGCGATGAAACCCTCCCGCGAGCTGATCGTAAATTCCGCCGCGCGCCATGTGCTCCAGCGTGGTGTTGCAGATGTTCCCAACATCCGGATCGCCGGTTCGCGCGTACCGGTGCAGCAGTAAATCGATCGTCGACGAATGCGGGAATTTGGGCGCGCTACCGAATCCGCCATGCTTAGCGTCGAACAAGCTCTGCGCGCTGCCTACGATGTGATCGATAATCTGCGGACTCACCCGGTCTGCATCGACCTCCGCAAACGCCTCCGTGCGGCCGATCATGTTCATCACCGAATTCGCCTGCTCGTCGACTTCCGCTTTCTTCGCGTGAAACGCATCGGCTATGGTCAGCAGCACGCGTTTGAAGCCCGGACGTCCGTAGTGATCCTGCGGCGGGAAATACGTGCCGCCAAAAAACGGCTTTCCTTCTGGCGTAAGAAACGCAGTCAGCGGCCATCCACCCTGTCCCGTCATCGCCTGCACCGCCGACTGGTACCGACTGTCGATATCCGGACGCTCATCCCGATCCACCTTGATCGCGACGTACCGTTCATTCACGATCTGCGCCACCTCGGGATCGTCATACGATTCGCGATCCATCACGTGGCACCAGTGACACCACACCGCGCCAATATCCAGCAGGATCGGCTTGTTTTCGCGCGCGGCGGTGGCGAAAGCTTCGTCACCCCACTCATGCCATCGGATCGGCTGATGCATGGCAGAACGCAGGTACGAAGAGGAGGCATGCGACAATGAATTCAGCTCGGCAGTGTTACTCGTCTCACCCATTTAAACAGTCTAACTTGGACAGCCGCATTCGCGCGTGTTGTTCCCGCAATTCAGTTTTGATTCAGTTTTCCGGGTGTGTAAACTGCGGTCCATGAACGCCGACTTTGACGCCCGTGAATTTGCGCGTGAGTGGATCGCAGCGTGGACCTCGCACGACCTCGATACCATCTTGTCTCACTATGCAGAGGATGTCGCTCTGACTTCTCCGGTCGCCGCCAGGATCCTGAACACTCCGTCCGGCACCATTCAGGGTAAGGACGCTTTGCGCAATTACTTCAGTCGAGGCCTCGAAGCCTATCCGAATCTGCACTTCGAGCTTTTGGACGTCATGCGCGGGCTGCGCAGCGTCGTTCTCTGCTACGTCAATCAGAACGGCACAAAAACGGCTGAGTTCATGGAATTCGATGAAGAGGGAAAAGTCGTGCGAGTGGTCGCGAATTACAGTGCGTGAGGCTTCGTTGCAGATGATGCGCAACTACGCCGTGAGCTGCCGCGCAATCTTGCAATAGATATCTACCGCGTCCAACAGCTGCGCCTTGGAAATGTACTCGCGTTCGGTGTGCGCGACGTGAATCGACCCCGGTCCAATCAACACCGGTTCACCCCAGTGGCTCAGCGCCGGAACATCGGTCGTGAACTTGGCAATCATCGTTGGGATGCCGTCAATGGTGCGCAGCTTGATGAATGGAATCTCCAGTGTGAATTCGACTTGAGCCAAGTCGCCCACCGTTTTCACGATATTGCCCCGTAACTCTTCCGACGGACCCACCAACCGGTAGAGCAGTTGTGCGCGCGCGGTGTCGGCAATCACGTTGGGAGCGCGCCCACCTTCAATGATTCCAATATTCATCGTCGTCGGCCCGACCTCCGGATTTTCCGGCATCGGCATTCGCAATAGACGATGCAGCGCTTCCACCAGCTTGTTAATCGCCGAATCGCCTAGCTCCGGATACGCCGAGTGCGCCATCTTGCCATGCGCGGTCACCTCGACGCGCAACGCACCTTTGGACGCAATCGCGATGTGATTCTCCGTCGGCTCTCCGTTCACCAGGAATTTCGCGCCTACCGGTTGCGTGTTCGCCATCTGCGCCCCCGCACTGTCCCGCTCTTCTCCGACAAGAAACAGCAGCCCGGCTGCAACCCCGTCCGCACGCAGTTTCTCCGCTGCTGCGACTTGCGCGGCAATAATTCCCTTCGCATCGCATGAGCCGCGCCCGTAGATATTCCGCTCATCTTCCGAACTCAGGATGAATGGCGGAACGGTATCCATGTGGGTCGAGAAATAGATTTCGGGAGTAGGCAAATTCGGCGGGACGGCGATCACGTTGAAGCGATGCCGCTCGACCGGCATACGCCGTACTTCATATCCCAGCGAGGTCAGCGCGCCTTCAAGAAATTCGCCAACCGGCGCTTCATTGCCGGTGATCGACTCGATGTCTACCAGGGCGCGAGTAAGAGCAATGGGGTCCATGTCGAAGGAAATAGAGTATCAGTCCAGATCGCCGAAGCCTCAGTGAAGTGCACGACACTTAGGGCTGAAAATCAGATACGGGAAATCTGAATCATCTTCCAAGCAACCGAAGACCGGATCTCCTGCCTCTTATAAATCGATATCGCCTCTGTCGCTTCTGTGTGGGGAGTCCGTCGACTCCCCTCTTTTTATCTCCGCGAACCCCTAATCGTCCTCGATCCATCGGCACCGGAATTCGCCGCGCCGCATCTCTTCGACGATTTGTTGCGCGATCCGGTCGAGTTCCGAAATCCCGTATTTTTCGCCCTCAAAGAAGATTGCCGGCGGGTTCGCATAAGGTTCCGCCCAAACTTCGTAAGCACCGCCGCTGGTGGTGATTTCCAGATAATCACCTTCGTTTAACCGGCGTTTCAGTTCGTCAAAATTCAAATCAGCCAAGCCTGTGACCTCGTTATGACAGATTCAGGATTTTAGATTCTACCCGATACCTATTCTTGTACCTGTAAAGCACCAGGAATTGGCGCGCTACGCGCCCTGGAACCAGTGTTCCTGAAACTTGAATATCAATTCCAAAAATGGAATATTGTCGCCATTGAAGCTGCTAAGATTGTCTAAGTTGCAGTCAGCTGGGTATTTACCTTCTAAGCGATGAGTTCACAACTGGCAAATGGCGTGCAAGAAGAAGCAATGGGGAGGGGACTTGCGCCTCGAGGTCAACCTTCCGTTCCACCCAGCCCGCTCATGACCAAGGATGCACAAGTTCGTTTTGTTGCCGTCGCACTTGCGCTGCTCACCATCACGGCTGCCGTCTTTGCCTGGATCAACTTCCAGAAGGAACGCCAGTTCGAGACGCCTTACGATGGCATCTGGTGGGTTGAGAAGGCCGGTCACGTTGAGGCAAAGCGTATCGACGCCGATGGTCCCGGTGCCCGCGCCGGAGTCAAAACGGGTGACCTGCTCACCGCCGTCGACGATCACGACGTGCAGGATGTAGGCGCTCTCACCAAACAGCTGTTTCGCGTCGGCACCTATTCCAAAGCAAAGTACAGCCTTACCCGCGACGGCATTCCCGTTCAGGTTCCTATCATCCTCGTCCCCTACGACCGGTCGCTCAACGCTGGTCTGCGGCTCATTGCCCTCATTTATCTCGGTATCGGTCTCTACGTTCTGCTCAGGCGTTGGACGGCCCCCAAAGCCACGCACTTTTATCTCTTCTGCCTCAGCTCATTTATCTATTTCTCGTTCCACTACACGGGAAAACTGAACGACTTCGACTGGACGATCTATTGGGCCAACATCGTTGCCGAACTGCTGCAGCCGGCGCTATTCCTGCATTTCGTGCTCACCTTTCCCGAGCCGAAGCGAATTGTTCGCGACCACAAGTGGCTCATCCCGCTGACGTATGTGCCGGGAGCCCTGCTGCTCGCTCTTCGCATCTTCGCCAAGCAGAAGCTCCAGCCCAGTGAACTGCTGGTTTACTGGCTTGATAGCACGCAGATGGTTTACATCTCCGTGCTCTTCCTGCTGGCCGTAGGCGTTCTGTGGCACAGTTACCGGCGCGCCTCGTCGCCGATTCTGCGCCAGCAGATGAAGTGGGTCACACGCGGCACTACGCTGGCGATCGTCCCCTACATTCTGTTCTATGTGATTCCTTACTCGGACGGTCAGCCAGCCGGACTGCTCACGAAGATTTCTGTCCTCGCGCTTGTGTTCCTCCCACTAACCTTCGGCTACGCCATCTTCCGCTACCGCCTGATGGACGTAGACCTGATCTTCAAGCGCGGCATGGCCTATACCTTGGCCGCCGCCACCATCGCTGGCGTTTACTTCGCCGCCGTCGGACTCGCCGCCGAAATTGTCCATGCGCGTCTGCCCAGCGCCGGGCCATCCGGACTGATCGTGGCCATCATGGTCACCGCGCTTCTCTTCGATCCCATGAAGAACTGGATTCAGGATCGCCTGGACATGTTCTTCTACAAGAAGCGCTACGACTACCGTAAGACGCTCATCGAATTCGGCCGCGAACTCAGTGCGCAGGTCGATCTCGACAAGATGCTTGGCTCGGTGGTTGACCGCCTCTCGCGCACGTTGCTCGTCGATCGCCTGGCTATTTTCACGACTTCACCGGAATCCGGCGACTTCGCGATGGCGAAATCGTTTGGGATCGCCGATACCCGCAATCTCGACCTGACATTCCTTGCTCTGAAGCGGCCGGAAGATGCCGCGGGTCACCTGTTCTTCGACAATACCCACCAGGTTGTTCGCGAGACTCTCGAGGCTCAGCACACCATAGCCCGGCTCGATCTGAACTACTTCATTCCCTGCGCCGTCCAGGGACACAATATCGCCGTGCTTGGCCTCGGCAAAACTGCCGAAGGCGACTTCCTCTCCAGCGAAGATGTTGAATTGCTCGAGACGGTCGCCGGCTACATTGGCATCGCCATCCAGAATGCTCGCCTCTATGCCTCGCTTGAACAAAAAGTTCTCGAGTACGAGCGCCTGAAAGAATTCAACGAGAACATTGTCGAGTCCATCAGCGTCGGCGTGCTTGCCGTCGATCTCGACGATCGCATCGAGTTCTGGAACTCGCAGATGGAAGTAATGTTCGCCCTGCCGCGTATGCAGGCTCTCGGTCGCCCGATCACCGAGGTCTTCCCGCAGCAGTTTGCGCAGGAGTTCTATCGCGTTCGCCAATCTCCTGGCATTCACAACCTGTACAAGTTCAAGTTCACCACCATCACCGGCGACGCGCGTGTCACCAACATTGCGATTGCGCCCCTGGTCACCAAGCAATTCCACGTCATCGGGCGGTTAATCATCGTCGACGACATCACCGAGCGTATCGAACTGGAAACCCAGCTCTCGCAAGCCGAAAAAATGTCGTCCATCGGATTGCTCGCAGCCGGCGTCGCTCACGAGGTCAACACGCCGCTGGCGGTCATCTCCTCGTACGCCCAGATGCTCGCCAAGCAACTCCAGGGTGACGAAAAGCGCTCGGCTCTGCTCGAAAAGATCACGCACCAGACGTTCCGCGCTTCGGAGATCGTCAATAGTTTGCTGAATTTCTCGCGCACCAGCGGAACCGAATTCCGCGATGTCGATCTCAACAAGATCATCCACGAGACGCTGGCGCTTCTCGAGCATCAAATGAAGACCGCGCACATTCACATGCAGGAGACTCTCTCTCCCGGTCTGCCCTTCATCAATGGCAACGCGGGTAAGCTGCAGCAGGTTTTCCTGAACTTGTTTCTCAACGCGAAGGATGCGATGCCGCAGGGCGGCACCCTTACTGTCAGCACCGCCAACGGCGACGGCGTAAAGGTCATGGTTTCCGACACGGGCACCGGCATAGCCCAGGAACACATCCAACGGATATACGACCCGTTTTTCACGACCAAAAACGGCAACATTGGAAGACGTGGAACCGGTCTGGGGCTGTCCGTCACCTATGGAATCATTCAGGAGCATGCTGGAAAGATCGAAGTGGATAGCCGGGTTGGTGAAGGCACCACTTTCGTTGTTGAATTCCCACTCGCTAGAAAGGCTGTGAATGTCTGAAGCTGCTGTTTTTCCCCGCCGCACCCAGGCGGAATCCGTGTCCGGCTCGATCCTCATCGTCGACGATGAGGCGGCCATCCGCGAGTCTCTCCAGACTTTGCTCGAAATGGAGAACTACTCGGTGGAGTGCGCGGCTACAGGGGAAGAAGGCTTGAACCGCATCGCGGAACGCCCGTTCGACCTCGTGCTGCTCGATTTCGCCCTGCCAGACAAGAATGGGCTTGAGATCCTGCGCGATATCCGAGAACGCGACCGCGACCTTTCCGTCATCATGATCACCGCTTACGGCACGGTGGAAAATGCCGTTCTCGCCATCCAGGCCGGCGCTACCAACTTCATCCAGAAGCCGTGGGATAACGAAAAACTGCTAGCCGATATTCAGGCTGCCGTCGCTCGTCGTCGCGCTGAAGAAGAAAATATCCAGCTGAAGCGCGCCCTCAAGCAGCGCTACAACTTCGAAAACATTATCGGCAAGAGTGAAGCCATGCTGCGCATCTTCGATCTTGTCGCGCAGGTCGCTCCCAGCCGCTCCACCATTCTGCTGCAAGGCGAAAGCGGAACCGGCAAAGAACTGATCGCCAAAGCTCTGCACATGAATTCCTCACGCAAGGATGCGACCTTCGTTCCCGTCAACACCGGATCGATGCCCGCCGACTTGCTCGAATCCACCCTCTTTGGCCACGTGAAGGGCGCCTTCACCAGCGCCATCGCTTCCAAGAAGGGCCTGTTCGAAATCGCTGACAAAGGCTCGCTCTTCCTCGACGAAATCGGAACCATGACCATGGAGACGCAGGCCAAGATTCTCCGCGTTCTCCAGGATCGCAAGTTCATGCATCTCGGCGGCGTGCAGGAACTCCACGTCGACGTGCGCATCATCGCCGCTACCAACGTTGATCTTCGCCAGATGGTGAAAGAAGGAAAATTCCGCGAAGATCTCTTCTATCGCCTGAATGTCATCACCATCGATCTTCCGCCCCTCCGCCATCGTCGCGAAGATATTCCTCTGCTCGTGACCTACTTCCTGCGCAAATTCGCGGAAGAGAACGAGCGCGACGCTCACGAGATTTCGCCGGAAGCTCTCCGTTATCTGCTCGACTACAACTGGCCCGGAAACGTGCGCGAGCTCGAAAATGTGATGGAGCGCGCCGTGGTTCTCAGCTCCGGTCCGGTGATTACCGTGGAACTTCTGCCCGATCAGATTGTCGGTCGTGGCAATGGCCTCCAGATGCTTGAGCATCGGCCTGACGCTTCCCTCTTCGAACTCGTCGAAGAATGCGAGCGCCGCCTTATCGTCGACATGCTGGAGAAGTGCAACTCCAATCAGACGGAAGCAGCCGAGCGTTTCCACATCCCGCTCTCCACGCTGAATCAGAAGATCAAGCGCCTGAATATCGAGATTCGCAAGCGCAACAAAGATTAACTGGCCGAGCAAACAAAGATGGCAGGGTGACTTAGTCGCCCTGCCATTGCTGCATAGATCAGCAAGTTGTTCGTGAGAGGCCTGGTAATCACGCTTGGAGTCTCACTCCAGAAACTCTGCTTTCGCGCTGCTGCACACGAACTGATTGTGGCCAGTTGCGACCACAAATGGTTCCTAAAGAGTAGAGGAACAATGCAAAATGCTGTGTGAAGATTGCGTAAACGCTCGGCCAGTTACCCACCGTTCAGTGCCTTTGCGTCGCTGGTTGAGCGTGCCCGACTGTAAATCTGGCACATCTGGCTAACTGCCGCCTTCTGATATAGTTGCGTGAAGCGGAACTGTTTCGCCCGGCGCTATGGAAATACGCACCCCGTCCGAAATCGCGATGGAAACCGTCCTCTCCGTACAGGACTACACGATCCTCGCATCGCAAGCCGTCGCGAATATCTTCCGCAAGCCTCGCTATCTCGCCGACACGCTTTTGCAGGCCGACTCGATCGGCGTGGGCTCGCTGCCTGTCGTTGTTCTCGCCGGAATGTCGATCGGCGCGGTGCTTGCCCTGCAGAGTTCCAACACGCTCCAACGTTTTGGATCGCTCTCTCTCACCGGACAACTCGTCTCTCTCAGCATGGTGCGCGAACTCGGCGCCGTCATCTCCGGCCTCATGGTCGCTGGACGCAACGCCTCCGGCATCGCCAGCGAACTTGGCACGATGAAGGTCACCGAGCAGATCGACGCCATGCGCGCGCTTGGCACCGATCCGCTGAAGAAGCTCGTCACTCCGCGCGTAATTGCGACCACCATCATGCTGTTCTTTTTGACGATCATTGCGGACCTTGTTGGCTTGGGTGGTGGTTGGTTGATCTCGCGCTTCGCGCTCGGCCTCGACAGCAATCAGTACTGGACCACTGCCTGGCAGTCCCTCCAGTTTCCCGACGTTTTCATGGGCCTCACCAAGCCCCTGCTCTTCGGCTTCATCATCGCCACCGTCGGCTGTTATTACGGTCTCACTGCCAAGGGTGGTACACAGGGCGTGGGCCGCGCCACCACTCAGGCCATGGTTTCGTCTTCCGTCATGATCCTCATGATTGATTTCTTCTACACCAAGCTGTTAATGACGCTTATGCACGTGCACTGATGGGAACCACGCTCAGCTCTCCGCAAGCAGCAGCGCCGCCGCCGAACGACTCGCCGAAGACAATCGTCTTCGAAGGTGTCTCCATTGCCTTCGATGAGCGGGTCGTCCTCGAAAACATCTCCTTCGAACTCGGCCGCGGCGAAACCAAGATGCTGCTCGGCGTTCTCGGCTCGGGGAAGACCACCATCCTCAAGCTGGCTCTCGGCCTTATCAAGCCGGATTCGGGCGACATTTACGTTCTCGGCGAGCACGTGAACGAAATGTCGGAAGACCAGTTGTTCGAACTGCGGCGCAAAATGGGAATGGTTTTTCAGGAGAGCGCTCTTTTCGATTCGCTTACCGTCCGCGAGAACGTCGCGTTTCGCCTGATTGAAGAAGGAATGCCGTCCGAAGAAACCGAGCGCCGCGTGCGGGAAGCACTACGTTTCGTCGAACTCGAGAACACCATCGAACAGTTCCCGGGCGAGCTGTCTGGAGGCATGAAACGTCGTGTGGGAATCGCGCGCGCGATTGTCGATCGTCCCGAAGTTCTTCTCTACGATTCGCCGACCGCCGGTCTGGATCCTGTGACCTCCACCACCATCATCGAATTGCTCGTCAAACAGCGCGATGTGTATCACACCAGCGCGCTCATGACGACGCACCGTCTGCCCGACACGCTCATCATGGCCAGCAACTATTTCGATGTGAAGGAAAACAAGATGAAGCCTATCCCGCCGGGCAGTTCCATCGACGCGGGAACGACGTTCCTGCTGCTCAGAGATGGCAAAGTGATTTTCGATGGAACGGTAGACGAGCTGGCCGCCTCAAAAGACGAATACATCCGCGAATACTTCGCTTGATCCGCCAAGCCTTCTCTTCTCTTGTCATCACGAGCTCGCATAGCGAGCGAGGGCTCTGCAGTTGTTTTTCGCTTGTCATCACGAGCTCAGCGCAGCGAGCGAGGGATCTGCAGTTGTATTTCGCTTGTCATCACGAGCTCAGCGGAGCGAGCGAGGGGATCTGCAGTTGTTTTTCGCTTGTCATCACGAGCTCAGCGCAGCGAGCGAGGGATCTGCAGTTGTTTTTCGCTTGTCATCACGAGCTCAGCGCAGCGAGCGAGGGATCTGCTTGCTTTAGTGGCGCGGGCGCCTTCGCCCGCGCAGTACGCTCAACGATCAGTTCAGGAAATACGTCCGATACAGCGTATCGCGTTGGACCGGTTTGAAGCCGGCGTCTCGGATAATGCGCCGCAGCTCCTCTTCCGTCGTGCAGTTCGTAGTGCCTGCTGCCTTCACCACGTTTTCCTCGAGCATGACGGAGCCCACGTCGTTGCCGCCGAAGCGCAGTCCCATCTGCAGAACTTTCAATCCTTGCGTCACCCAACTCGCCTGCACGTTCAGAACATTCGACAAGAAGATGCGCGAGATCGCCAGCGTCTTCAGATACTCAACTGAAGTCGCTTCGTCCCAGCCGCGTCCGCCGAGCGCGGTGTGCTTAGGCTGGAACGTCCACGGAATAAATGCCGTGAAACCGCCCGTTTCTTCCTGCAGATCATAGATATGCTGGAAGTGATTGATGCGATGCTCGAAGGTTTCGCCAACCCCGAACATCATCGTCGCCGTCGTTCGCATGCCGAGCTTGTGCGCGGTACGATGCACGCTCAGCCAGTCGGCAGTCATGCACTTCAGGCGTGCAATCTTGAAGCGCACTTCGTCATCGAGAATCTCAGCGCCGCCACCAGGGATCGAATCCAGTCCCGCATCGCGCAGCCGCTTGATCGTGTCTTCCAGGCTAAGACTGCTGTACTCTGCGATCGCCAAAATTTCCGACGCCGAGTAGCAGTGCAGGTGAACCTTCGGAAAACGCTGCTTGATGCCGCGCAACAGCTGCTCGTGCCACTCGATCTTGAGATCCGGATGCAGCCCTCCCTGCATCAGCACACCGGTGCCACCGAGCTCCACGGTCTCTTCGATCTTCTTGTAGATCGTGTCGAAGTCGAGGATGTAGCCTTCCTTCGCCAGCTTGCCCTTCAGCGGACGATAAAAGGCGCAGAAGGTGCAGTATTCCGTGCAAAAATTCGTGTAGTTGATGTTGCGGTCGATAATGTAGGTGACCACACCTTCGGGATGAATCTTCCGCCGCACCTGGTCGGCTTCCATGCCGATACCGATCAGGTCGCTAGACGCAAACATCTCCAGCGCTTGTGCTTTGGTGAGGGACATAAGACTTGTTCATTTTACCGCGAAGCGGTGCTCAGGCGACTTTCTGCTTGTCTTCGGGGGACTGCGACGGCTTGGGCGGATGCGTCTTTCGCCAGTGCTTGTAATAGATCAGAGCGCCGACGCCTCCCACTACCGCAAGGCCAATAAGTCCGTAAAGTACTGGCTTGTAGTACTGCCGGAAGAACCCAAGGATGTGCGTGCCGTAGGTTCGGCCCAGCCACGCCTCGATGAAGAAGCGAGCGCCGCGGCCGAGAGCCAGGGCTGTCAGGAAATGCCTGCGCGGATACTGGAGCGCTCCGGCCGTCAACAGCACGGGGACGATCGGGAACGGCGGAGGCAGCATCGCTCCGACGAGAACGGTCAGAAATCCTCTCTGATCAAACCGTTTATAGACCTTTTCGGCGCGACTCTTCCCGATGCGTTTCTCGAGAGCTTCCTTGCCACCCTTCGCGGCCAGCCGATAGGTAATGTAACCACCGAGCACGGCACCAACCGTCGCCATGATCGCGTAGTACCACCAGTACTCTCGGCGTGCCGCAGCCAGCAGGATAGTGAAGGCGTCCATGCTGCCGGGAAGTGGAATGACTGAATTGTCGGCCAGTCCCAGAGCAATCAGGCCTACTCCACCCAAGCGGAAGAGCCAGTGCCGGACGGAGTGCTCAACTGAAAGTGCTAGCAGGAACTCGGATGGCATGCGAAAAGACGGCTCCCCTAACGGAGCAGCAGCTAAGTTAGACGCAAGAATGATGGTTCGTGACTGGAATTTGTGGAACTTCGCTCAGGAGCACAGCTTCAGGGCCGAGGTCCCGACAAAGCGTAGCGTCGGGATTTCGTCGATCAGCCCGCATTCAGCGGCGTATTTGTAAAACAGCTCCAGTCCTGCGAAGTTGGCCTCGTCCAGGCAATAATTGATGTTTTCGCCCAGATAGCGCCGGATTTCAGCCTCGTTCACCGCGAGCTTCGGAGCCCATAGTCGTGCAATTGCCGCGATGCTGTCAGGATCAGTGCCGTGGTCACGCGAATTGCTGAACACTTCCTGCAGATCCAGCCCGCGCCGAATTTCTCCCAGAGCGCCCAGGCGCACAGCCCAAAAAGCGAAGACGAACGGTAGCCCCGTGAACCGGTGCCACTCGCGCCCCAAATCGTAAATGTGCAAGCTGTCGAGTTCGCCTGCGTCCGCGCGAACCGCACAGAGCAATGCGGGATCGCCAATCAGCAGAGCAGCGTCACAGCGCTCGAGCATGGCGTCTAGATCAGGCTGCATGTCGATATAGTCACGCTTCAGTCCACCAATGAATTTTTCCGACAGAACCCGAGTGAGCGCCACCGACGTCCGCGAAGACGTGTCCAGCGCAATGCTCCTCACTTCTTCCCACGGCTTCTTGCACGCCAGCACGATGGAGCGCACCGCATCATTGGCGGCTATCGCGGCATTAGGAATAATCACCAAGTTCGGAATGGTCGCGTACGTGACCGACGGAATGATGCCGATATCAGCAGTGGCTTCACGAAGCTGCTCCGCGCACTGCGAAGGAACCGTGTAGGCGAACTCAAAATCGGGCTGCGCGCCCGCTTGAGCCGGACCAGCATAGTTCTTCCCCAGCACTGGAGTTTGCCCGTGCTCGAAGTCCCACATGAGAGGAGCAGTATTGAGGTAGGAAATCGCGGAGATCCGCAGCGGCCGCATGACGAGGGTCATTCTAACAAAGCCATGAGACCTGCTTCCTTGCGCTGTTTTGTCCGGTGTGTGTACAGTCCGCTATTTGTTACGCCATCGAGGAAAACAGGCCATGGTGCAAGGAATTGCAACAGAACAGAGTTACTGGATCGCGCTGACACTCACGCCCGGGCTGGGTCCCACCCGCTCGCGTAAGCTGCTGGATCACTTTAGAGATGTAGCGCACATTTTTCAGGCCAGCCTGACCGAGTTGGAGGCCGCCGGATTGCCCGCCGTCTCGGCGCAATTCCTTGCAAATGGCGAGGCCCTCGGCAAAGCGGAAGACGAACTGGTGAAGGCGCGCGCCACCGGCGCAACCGTCGTCACCCAGGGAGATCCCGAGTACCCGGAGCGCCTGAAGGAGATCTACGATCCTCCCCTAGTTCTGTATGTTCGTGGAGATGCAGGACTTCTGGCCCGGCCCGGCATCGCCGTCGTAGGTACCAGGCATCCGACGCCTTACGGCACAGGCATGGCCGGGAGACTCTCCTGCGACCTTTCAGGGCATGGCCTCATCATTATTAGTGGGATGGCCCGTGGGGTTGATACCGCAGCCCACCGTGGAGCCCTCGAAGGCAAGGGCAAAACGATCGCAGTCTTCGGCACGGGCGTAGACGTCATCTATCCACGCGAGAACCAGAAGCTTTCTGAACAAATTGTGGAAACCGGCGGAGCGCTGATTAGCGAGTTCCCGGTAGGTACGTTTGCGGCTCCTCAGAATTTTCCGATCCGCAATCGCATCATCAGCGGACTGTCGGTTGGCGTGCTCGTCATGGAAGCGGGCGAATATAGCGGTACACGCATTACAGCTCGTTGCGCGCTGGAACAGAGTCGCGAGGTCTTTGCCGTCCCTGGGAATGTAACCAACAAGCTTTCCTGGGGACCTAACACCCTGATAAAACAGGGCGCTAAGCTGGTCGCAACCTGGGAAGATGTCTGGGAAGAATTGCCCTCGCAAGTACGTTCGGAACTAACGCCAGTAGCAGCTTCTGCAACGGAATCGACCCCGCCGGCATCCTTGTTCGACGAAACACTCTCTCCGAATGAGAAAAAGATTTTCGCTCTGCTCCGTGCGGACGAAATGACGCACATTGACGAACTGATGGAACAACTCGCTCCCATGTCTTCCTCAGAAGTATTCGCGGCGCTGTTCGAATTGGAACTCGCGTCGAAGATACGCCAGCTCCCGGGGAAACATTACGTGCGGACGTTCTAGTCAATCAGTCTTTCAGTCGCTCAGTCTGTCGGTAAGTTCGGAGGGGACGTGCAGGATTTTAGGAATTTGAAGGTGTGGAAGACGGCTCACGCATTAACTCTTGATGTGTACGCACTTACTACTAATTTTCCGAGAGCGGAGATGTTCGGGCTCACGTCACAGATCAGACGAGCCAGTGCTTCCATCGGCGCGAATATCGCGGAGGGCTGTGGTCGGCGTGGCGATCCTGAATTGCTGAGGTTTTTACAAATCGCCATGGGATCCCCAAGCGAATTGGAATATCACCTCTTGCTCGCACGCGATTTGAAAATGATGCCCCTGGGAGATTATGAGAAGTCAGCTCAGAGCGTTATTGAGGTCAAGAAGATGTTGGGATCTTTGATCCATCGCCTTAGGGTTGAACAGGTTACGAACTGACGGACTGATAGACTGACCGACTGATTGACTGACAGACGCTGGCATTTCGTGTTAGCTTCGCTTACAAGAAAGACGAACAGAGGCAACTTTGGCAAAAGGTTTAGTTATCGTTGAATCGCCCGCCAAGGCGAAAACAATTCAGAAATATCTTGGCAAGGGATTCGAAGTAGAAGCTTCATTCGGCCACGTGAAAGATCTGCCGAAAAGCAATCTTGGCGTCGATATCGAAAACAACTTCGATACCGAATACGTCGTGATCCCCGGCAAAGAGAAGGTCCTCATCAAGCTGAAGAAGCTGGCGAAGGGCGCGGACACCATCTACCTCGCGCCTGATCCGGATCGCGAAGGCGAAGCCATTGCCGCGCATCTCGCCGAAGAACTTGGCGGCGACAATTTCGACGGCACGAAGAAGAAAAAGAAGACGAACGGCATCGAGATTCGCCGCGTAACTTTCAACGAAATTACGCAGCGCGCCGTGAAGGAAGCATTCGAGCACGCGCGCGATATCGACCGTAACCTCGTCGACGCGCAGCAGACACGCCGCGTGTTGGACCGCCTGGTGGGATACCAGGTCTCGCCGCTGCTATGGGACAAAGTCCGTCGCGGCCTCTCCGCCGGACGAGTGCAAACTGTCGCACTACGACTGATTGTCGATCGCGAGCGCGAGATCAAGGCGTTCCAGAAGCAGGAGTATTGGACGATCGACGCCCACTTGTCCGCCGGGAAAGGGCCGTCGTTCGATGCGCGCCTCATTGGCCGCGGCGACGAGAAGATTGAAGTTTCTAACCAGGAAGAAGCCGACAAGATTACGGCGTTCCTGAACGAAGCGAACTGGCTGGTTCGCTCAGTCGAGAAGAAAGAACGTCGTCGCAACGCGGCCGCGCCATTCACTACCAGCAAGTTGCAACAGGATTCGGCGCGCAAGCTGCGCTTCAGCGTGAAGCGCACCATGATGCTGGCCCAGCGCTTGTATGAAGGTGTGGAACTCGGCGACGAAGGCCTCGTCGGCCTCATCACCTACATGCGTACCGATTCCACGCGCGTCTCAAATGATGCGCTCGCAGAAGTTCGCGAGTACATCCCGCAACACTTCGGCAAAGAGTATCTTCCCGAAACAGCGAACTTTTATAAGTCCAAGCAGAAGGGTGCGCAGGAAGCCCACGAAGCGATTCGCCCCACGTCGGTGATGCGTCATCCCGACGAGATCAAACAGTACCTCAAAGAAGACGAGTTCAAAGTTTACAAGCTCATCTGGCAGCGCTTCGTCGCGTCGCAGATGAATCCGGCAATCTTCGATCAGACCACCGTCGACATCGATGCAAGCAAAGGCAACGAATCTTATCGCTTCCGCGTGACCGGATCGGTGCCAAAGTTTGACGGTTTCCTCAAGGTCTACGAAGAGTCGAAAGAAGGTAAGGACGAGGAAGATGAGGCACTGAAGCACAAGTTGCCGGCGTTGGACGATGGTCAGAAGCTTACGCTGAAGGAACTGAAGCCCGAGCAGCATTTCACCGAGCCGCCTCCGCGCTTCAACGAAGCGTCGCTGGTCAAAGAACTGGAAGAGCGCGGAATTGGGCGCCCATCCACCTACGCCACGATTCTGGGAACGATCCTGGAGCGGCAGTATGTCACCAAAGTCGGCGGCAAGTTTGTGCCGACCGAGATTGGGCTGGTCGTCACCGATCTGCTCGTCGAAAACTTCAAGGACATTTTCGACCCGGCCTACACAGCCAAACTCGAGGAAGAGCTCGACGACATCGAAGATGGCAAAGAGAAGTGGACTGACGCACTCAAGGACTTCTACAAGAAGTTCGAGCGTGATCTAAATTACGCCGGAAAGCACATGCAAAATCTGAAGGCGATGGAGAAGCCGACAGATGAAAAGTGCGAACGGTGCGGATCACCCCTCGTAATCAAGTGGGGCAAGCACGGCAGCTTCTTTGCTTGCAGCTCATACGACAAGACCGATCCGAACAGCTGCACATTTACCAAGGAAAATCCCATCGATCTGCCGGACTTGGATTCGGCGGATATGCAGGAAACCGCGCAGGAGGAGTACTGCGAGAACTGCGGCCGTACCATGGTCCTGAAGCGCGGACGCTTCGGCCAGTTCATGGCATGCACCGGCTATCCTGATTGCAAGACGACCCGGCGTTTGGACCAGGGGAAGAAAGTCCCGGATGTTCCTCTCGACGAGAAGTGTCCGGAATGCGGCCGCAACATGTTGCTGCGACATGGTCGCTACGGCGAGTTCATTTCCTGCTCGGGTTATCCCGATTGCAAATACGTAAAACAGAACTTCATCGGGATGAAATGCCCCGACTGTAAGGACGGCGAACTCGTCGAGAAGCGCGCGCGTCGCCGTGGGAACACGTTCTACGGCTGCTCGCGTTATCCGAAGTGCAAATTCACCTCGGCAAATAAGCCCGTTCCAGAGAAGTGCCCCGAATGCGGCCATGAGTATTTAGTACAGAAGTTCTTGAAGTCAGGTCCGGTGCTGGCATGTCCGAACGAGAAGTGCGAGTTCTCGCGACCGTTACCACAGGAAGAAGCACAACCAGTTTCGTGATAGCCCATACGAGGTAAAGGACAGAGTGGCCAAGAAAAAGAACAATTCCAAGAAGAAGCCTGCCCCGGCGACGCATGCTGATGCGGATCTGGTGCTGAAGCTGTACGAACTGCGCCGCGAAAGTGAACTGCGCCGGGCGCGCCAGTTTGTGGTATCAGAATTTTGGCCGCAGAGCGCTGATGACTACCTCGCCATTTTGAGTGAATTTGGCACGCCGAGAAATGCATGGTATCGGCAGGCCACTTCGTTCTGGGAGATGGCGGCGAGCTTCGTGGTTCGAGGCGTGTTGAATCGCGAGATCTTCGTGGATTGGTCCAGCGAAATGTGGATGATCTACGGAAAAGCGCTTCCCTACCTCAAGGAAGTGCGAGAGCGCTCTGGAATGCCAAAGATGTACGGCCACATGGAAACGGTCATCCAGAGCACCCCTGAGTTTGAGCAGAGATTAGCAGGACTGCAAAAACGGCTCAGCGACCTTGGAAAAAGGGCGTCTAAATCTGCCGCCGCATCGCGCGGCTAGAGGCATCTTGAATTGTCGATGAGCAAAAGTGGCGCGGGCGCCCTAGCCCGCGTTGCTCTCCGCACTTCCACGAGACCTTGGCCCTAGAAACAAAAGGCGGCGAGCTTGCGCCCACCGCCTCGGTTGAAACAAAAAATCGACTAGAGCTTTTCGTAGAACGCGCAGCCTGAGCAGGAAATGTACATTCCGCCAGGGACGCCGCGCTCCACGTCCTTCACCCGCTTCACGATACGAGTCGGCTTGCCGCACTTCGGACAGTCAGTGCTCTTCGTCGTGTCCATTTCCTTCTTGCGGTCAGCCGTCTTTGCAATCTTTGCCATAACTCTCTCTCCTCAGACGAATTCCCAATGGGCGGCTGCCCACGGGCGCTGGAATAATTTCGGGAGTAACCAGATGATCGGCCGGCCGAAGGCCGGTGACGGGGTCGCGCCAGGCGCAATTCCTCTACTCGCCGTTCCTTATAGATTTTACACTACCGCTCCGCTAGAGTTCTCCGGAGCGAGAAAGAGTGCCTTGAATGATGACCAGCAACAGCCCGACCAGCTCAGTTTCCCGCCCAGAAACACTCGACGCCGGACTGCTGATGCTTCGCATCGGCGCCGCATTCTCTCTCTTCGCGCTCTTCGGACTCGCCAAGGTGAAATCAGCCTTTGCATTTTCCGTGCATCACCAGCCGTGGATCTTCATCGAGTTCCTTCGCCGTTTGGGATTCCCTCTCCCCACAGTCGCCGCCTTCGTCCAAACGCTGAACGAATCTCTGGGAGCGCTCTTTGTCCTGATCGGCTTTTACACTCGTGTCGCCGCTGCCTTCTTGGCTGTCGGATTTGCCATCGCGACCTATTCGAGCGCTCGCATCGCCGAACCGTCGGTCTTCATGGCCGCCTGCTATTGCCTCATGTTCGTCGTGCTCTCGCTCACCGGCCCGGGAAAGTACTCCATCGACAATCTGCGAGCAATCGCCGTCACGACTCCCACTAAGAGGTAATCTATTCGGAGGTGAGGACCATCATGGAAAAACTCCACAGCTGGGAGAAAACAGAAGTCGAGCAGATGAACCCGCTGCTCACGCGCCAGTTGATCACCGGCGAACAGGTGATGCTCGCGCGCATCGTACTCAAGAAGGGATGCATCGTTCCCGAACACTACCATCACAACGAGCAAGTCTCGAGCACTCTCAAAGGCGCTCTGAAGTTCACGCTCGAAGGCCGTGAGGTCATCGTTCACGCTGGCGAAGTCCTCTGCATTCCGCCCAACGTGCGCCACATGGCTGAGGCCCTTGAGGACACAATCGCGCTCGACGTCTTCACGCCCCCGCGTCAGGACTGGCTCGATAAAACGGACGACTACCTTCGCGGGAAGTAGTCACAGGTGCCCCACACGTCACGAAGTAAACATGTGGGAAGTTTTCTGACAACTGACAACTAGCATCTAACAACTGCTGTTTGACCGCCGCCCTCCCCTCTGGTACCTTAACCGGTTTTGCTTTGCAGTTGTCATCCCGAGCTCGCGCAGAGAGCGATGGATCTGCATTTAATGGAGATATGCTCTTATGGCCCTGAAATTCAGGGGTGTTGATTTCATCGACTTCGACAGCCTTCTTTCCGAAGACGAATTACTGGTTCGCAGCACCGCACGCCAGTTCGTCGAAGACAACGTCATTCCCGGCATCGAGCAGTGGAATCGCGACGGCGTCTTCCCTCGCGAACTCGTACGACCTATGGGCGACCTTGGCTTCTATGGCGCCAGCCTTAAAGGCTACGGCTGTGCCGGAATGTCGAACGTCGAATACGGACTCGTCATGCAGGAACTGGAACGCGGAGACAGCGGCCTGCGCTCTTTCGTCAGCGTGCAGTCCGCGCTGGTCATGTATCCCATCTACGCTTTTGGGAGCGACGAGCAAAAAGACCGCTGGCTTCCCGCTATGGCCAAAGGCGAGAAGCTCGGCTGCTTTGGCCTCACCGAGCCCGATGCCGGATCGAATCCCGGCGCGATGCGTACTCGCGCGCGCAAGGACGGCAACGAGTACGTCCTCAATGGCGAGAAGATGTGGATCACCTCCGGCTCCATCGCTGACGTCGCCGTCATCTGGGCCAAGGTCGATGACGAAGGCGGAAAAGTCCGTGGCTTCCTCGTCGAAACCGATTGGCCCGGCTTCAAAGCTGCCGACGTGCACGGCAAGTGGTCACTGCGCGCTTCCGTCACCTCAAGCCTGTCGCTGCAAGACGTCCGCATTCCCGCCGCGAATATTCTGCCCAAGAGCGACGGTCTGAAAAGCGCGCTCATGTGTCTGAATCAGGCGCGCTACGGCATCGCCTGGGGAGGCGTCGGAGCGGCCATGGCCGTCTACGATTGCGCGCTGCAATATTCGCAGTTCCGCAAACAGTTCCGCGATCAACCCATCGCTTCGCATCAGATGGTTCAGGAGAAGCTCGTCTGGATGATCAACGAGATCACCAAAGCGCAACTGCTGGTGCTGCACGTCGGCCGCCTGAAGGACAAGAGCAAGGCCGCGCATTATCACATCTCGATGGCGAAGCGTAACAACGTGGGCATGGCGCTGGAGTGCGCGCGCATGGCGCGTGACATCCTCGGTGCCAATGGCATTGCCGACGAATACCCTGTGTTCCGCCATATGGCGAACCTGGAATCGGTGAAAACATACGAAGGCACAAACGATGTGCACACGCTGATCATCGGCCACCAGATCACCGGCATCGACGCCTTCTGATCGGCAACGGATCGGGGTGCCCCACCCTCGACGAAGTCGTAGGTGGGTTGTTCAATGCTTTTCAGAGTTCCCGCAGGGCAGAAGCAACCCTGCGGACTGGGCCCTTATCGAAATCAGGTTCGTCACGGCTGATCACCGTCAGTCGCCGGGGAGGGGCGTTCCTCATGGCCACACACGTAACGCATTCCGTAACCACTGAAGCCAAGAAAGCCAAAGGCTTCGGTCATAACATTGAAAGCGACCTTGCGCTTGAGTTCCTGCGAGTCGTCGAAAAGGCCGCAATCGCATCGGCCCGCACCATGGGACAAGGCGATCGTCACCTTGCCGACAAGGTCGCCACCGAAACTATGCGCGAAGTCATGGATACCGTGCCCATGCACGGCACCATCGTCATCGGCGAAGGTGAACGCGACGAAGCTCCCATGCTCTACATCGGCGAACGCGTTGGCGCCGAGTTTCCCGATGGCACTGCTGTTCCTGAGGTCGATATTGCCGTCGATCCGCTCGAAGGCACGAACTTATGCGCGACCGGCGCACCCGGATCAATCACAGTGCTTGCGGTTTCCGAACGCGGTGGGCTGCTGCATGCACCCGACTGCTACATGGAAAAGATTATCGTCGGACCGCTGTGTAAGGGCTGCGTGAGCCTCGATGCGCCACCGGCTGAAAATCTGCGCCAGATTGCCAAAGCCATGAATCGCGATGTGGAAGACCTCGTTGTCGTCGTGCTCGATCGCCCACGTCACGAAAAATTGATCAACGACATTCGTCAGGCCGGCGCACGCATTCGCCTGATCGGTGACGGCGATCTCTCTGCCGGCATCACCGCGGCCATCGAAGGCACGGGCGTTCAGGCGGTCATGGGGTCGGGCGGCGCGCCTGAAGGCGTGATCACCGCAGCTGCCATTCGCTGTGTGAACGGCTACATGCTCGGGCGTCTAGTGGTGAAACCAGAGCAGGAACAGAGACTCGCGCGCATGGGCGTTACCGACAAGAACAAGGTTTACAGAGCGGAAGAACTGGCGCCGGGCAAGCAGTTGATCTTCGCCGCTACTGGCGTGACCGAAGGTCCGCTAATGAAAGGTGTACGCTTCTTCGGAGAAGGCGTGCGTACCTCGTCGCTCATCATGACGCTGGACACCGGCAAAGTGCGCTTCATCGAAAGCATCCACCTCGAGAAAAAGGCCGATGCGAGAGTGAAGTTCTCTTAATCGGGGAATTGGGTAAATGGTAATCGGGGAATCTGAACGACAAGCGCTGGAGATTTTCGATTACCAGATTACCCGATTACAAATTACCGATAACTCGGTGCCTCTGTGGTGAAATCAAATCATGCAACGCTTGAAAATCAAGACACAGCGCAAACGCCAGATCGTCGACATCACCGACCAGGTCCAATCCGCGATCGAGAAGAAGTCTGCTGCAAGTGGAATCTGCCAACTCGCTGTGCTGCACACCACGGCTGCGCTGACCACCGCCGATCTCGATCCCGGAACTGATCTCGACATGCTCGACGCCTTCGAAGCCATGATCCCGAAGCTGCGCTATCGACATCCGCATAATCCGGCTCATGTACCCGATCACATTCTTTCCAGTTTGATCGGCACCTCAGTCACGCAACCGGTCGAATCCGGCCAACTTGTTCTGGGGACATGGCACCGCATCATTCTCGTAGAACTCGACGGCCCGCGCGAACGCGAAGTCGTCCTCACGTTTCTCGCCGAAAGCTGATAGCCGAGAGCGTTCTTACGGCGTATTCATCTTGTACGGATCTTTCGGTTGCGGCGGAAACGTCAGCGGCTCGCCTGGATAGAGACCGACCATATTCTCCAGACGCTTCTGCCCGTCGTGAACCGTAAACTTCGTTGGCTTCTCTGGAGTTCCGCCCCACATGCTGACGCCCGCGTAGTCGCCGTCGCGACGTAGAACGTAATATTTCATGCTGATATATCTCAGCTTCGCCGGATACTTCTCGTATGCGTGGACAATCCGTTTCAGCACGTCAAGACCCGCTTCCTTAGCGCTCATTCCATGCCGCATGTTCTCGACAATCGAATGCGCTCCGGCCACTTTGATATTCTCTTCGCCGCTTCCGGTCGCGCCCGCCGAACCAATATCCGGATCCGTATAGCAGCCCGCACCGATGATCGGAGAATCGCCGCAGCGGCCCGCCAGTTTCCACGCCAGACCGCTCGTGGTCGTCATGCCAGAGATTTCGCCCTTGGTATTCGCCGCGGAAACGTGAATCGTTCCAGTCGGTGGACGCAGCACGCGTTCGATCGCGGCCATGCGAAATTCGGGCTCAATTCCCAGCTGCGCGGCCTTGTCCATCATCCAGTCCATCCGTTCCTGCCACACACCGGCAACCGGAGCAGGCATCGCGGGTATATCCGGAGAAACCTGGTACCTCGGATCAGCCAAGCCTGGTCCCCACCAGTCCTGGTTCGACATTGTTTCCTTCCACAGTAGCCAGACCTTTCGCGAGCGATCGGTCAACAGATTTTCCTTCGGAAAACCCATCGCATACCCGAACTTCTCCGCTCCTTCCCCCACGAGCATCACGTGCGCCGTATGTTGCATGACCGCCTGTGCCAGCAGTGACACGTTCTTGATATTGCGGACGCCACCAACCGATCCCGCCATACGGGTCGGTCCATGCATGCAGCAGGAATCAAGTTCCACCACGCCGTCTTCGTTCGGAAGCCCACCGTAACCAACGCTGTCATCATCAGGATCGTCTTCCTGTGTCTTTCCCACTGCGATCGCGGCGTCGAGGGTGTCTCCACCGCCGCTCAGGATCTGGTATCCACGATCGATTCCATTAATCCCGTTCGCGCTGCTGATCATGATGTTCTGCTTCGGAGCAGTGCCAATCGTGACGTAAGTTTTAGCCCTCTGTCCGTCCTGAATCCGTGTTGTCTGGGCCTTGAGGCCAAGCGCTGCACTACCAATCACAGCGGTGGTAAGAAAATCTCGGCGTGATGACATTCGTGTCCCTTTCTCGCGCTGATTGATGTTGCGCGAAAAACGGAAAAGCATAGCACGAGCCGTGACTGTCTAGAAATTTTGCGCATCATCAAGTACACCTGTACACATGGTTATTCTGGTGATGGGCGTTTCAGGCTCGGGAAAAACTACGATCGGCGAGATGTTGAGCACTCAACTCAATTGGCCGTTTGTTGACGGCGACAGCCTGCATTCCGCGGCCAATGTCGCAAAAATGGCGGCCGGAATTCCTCTCACGGACGACGACCGTGCTCCGTGGTTGCAATCGATTCACGACGTAATGGAGGGCTGGCGAACGAAGCAAAAGGACGGGATCGTGGCCAGTTCGGCGCTGAAAGAAAAATACCGGCAGATCCTGCTGACTGGCCCAGAAATAAAGCTGGTCTACCTGCGCGGAAGCTACGACCTCGTCTATTCGCGCATGCAGCATCGGCCCGGCCACTACATGAAACCGGAAATGCTACAAAGCCAGTTTGCAGCGCTCGAAGAACCAAAAGATGCAATCGTCGTCGATATTGCATCTCCCGCCGAAGAGAACGTCCGAACCATCCGGCAACAACTAGCAATCTGAACGCGCTGACTGGCTGAGCTTTGGCCTCACGTCGAGTGGCACCTTCTCGACTTTGCTGAGGCGATGCAGGTCGAGCACAATTTCGGTATCGTACGGATCGAACATCCGCACAAACCGTGCGCCGAATTCCACCTCTTCTGCCGAATAAGACGATCGGCTGTGCACGGTCTGCGCGAACGTTTCGTCGACCGCACTCAGCAGCATGAAGAACTCGGCTTCTGCATCATGCATCATCTGCTTTGTCCACCCGTACATCGGGCTTGATTCGTCGATGGGATGAACGACGGTCCAATTCAGTGGAAAAAAGGTGACCATCTCCCTTTCAAGCGAAAGATCGTAAAAGCGCCGCTGCCGTGTTCCGCCGCCACATTCTTCAAACCGGCTGAAAATCACTTCTGCCTGAACATTCACTAGTTGATTGCTACGCAGATTTACCACTCTGAACTCGAATGCTGTGATGCCCCTGTAAGGTGCAATCACTGCCTTTTCGCTGTAACCGATAGCCGCAACCGGGCGCGCAAAGCGGGAGAACACCAGTCCGGTTCCAACTCCGAAGATCACGAGGGTTGCGATCGACTCGGCCACTACCAGCAGATTCGGAGCCAATCCGACCGGAATGATATTGCCATAACCTATCGTGGAAAAGGTTTCCACGCTGAAGAAGAACGCACGCAGAAAACGTCCACCATTGACTGGACCCTGGAGAGCAATGGGACCGCACAGGTAATAACCCAGAGCAAAAACGCAATTCACAGCCATGTACACGGAGATGAATAGGGCGAAGAACCGGGGCCACGACATGGTCAGTAAGGCGTGGTAGCTCAGCCTCGGGAACCGGGAGCGTGCCCGTCGAACATTAAACGATCCGTCCCGGTTCAGCAGACGAAAATGCTTCTGTTCGGTGACGACAGTGCCGAATCCAAGATCCTGCGGAACTTCCAATCGTGGATTGTCGATTTGCGAATTCATAAGCTATGCTCCAAAGCCAGGGTTACGAATTGACAGAAAATTTCATTCAAACGCAAGATGCCGAATCGGCAACAACGGTGCAGCGACGTCTCTGTTTTACCTGCATTTCTCCGCCCGACAATTAATCTATACCGTCCATGGATATCTCGAAATCCTGCTCCGGCAAAGCGGGCCGGCCGGCCTTGGCCCGGTCAAGATTCGCTGTAACCTGCCTTACACACAAGCATCTTATGCTTTTGATCCTTCGTTCTAGAGCGTCCAATTTTGGGAGATGGAACGAACCTGAGTCTTTAGCCAGCCACACGGGGCAGTGGATCGACGGACCGGCAATCGGATGAACTAAAGAAGCGTTAGTCGGGTTGAGTTCATCAGTTCAAAGCTGGCACCCGGCTTTCAACCATATTCCATAGGGAGTACTGAGATGAGTGCAGTCGTTCAAGCAACGCCTTTGCGGCAGACAACACTTCCACCGCTTCCGAAGGGTGACGCATGCACGTTGGTGATCTTCGGAGCGACTGGCGATCTGACTTCTCGCAAATTGATGCCTGCTCTTTACGATCTCGCTTGCATTGGATGCACCAACAACGAGTTCGAAGTACTCGGTATCGGGCGGACCGAGATGAGCGACGATCAGTTCCGCGAGAAGATGCGCGAAGCTGTTTCTTCTTCCCGCGATGCGCGCGATTTCACTCCTGAAGACTGGCAACGCTTTGCCAAGCGATTGCACTACATCGTCGGCGACCCTAATCAGGATTCCTTCTACCCCAAGCTCTCGGCAAAGCTCGACGAACTGGAAAAGAATGGATCGAGCCCCAATCACCTGTTCTATGTCTCCGTACCGGCCTCGATTGCCCCTCCAATCGTGGAAGGCCTGGGCGACGCCGGCTTGGCGAAGAACGAAAAGGGTTGGACGCGTATCGTTCTGGAGAAGCCGTTCGGGCGCGACTTGAAATCCGCACACGAACTAAACGAAATCGTAGCGCGAGTTTTCGAAGAACCCAGCGTCTATCGCATCGACCATTATCTCGGTAAGGAAACCGTCCAGAACATCCTGGTCTTCCGTTTCGGCAACTCGCTTTTTGAACCTGTTTGGAACCGCAACTACATCGACTTTGTTGAGATTACCGCCGCTGAAACGCTCGGCGTCGAAAGCCGCGCAGCGTTCTATGAAGAAACGGGCGCCTTGCGCGACATGGTTGCGAATCACCTTCTGCAGCTCGTGACTCTCACGGCCATGGAACCGCCAGTCGCCTTTGACGCGGATTCCGTCCGCGAGCAGAAGGTGCAGGTCCTCCGCTCCATACGTCCGATGACGGTCGAGGAAGTGGCGCACCGCACCGTCCGGGGACAATATGGTCCCGGGACTGTCGACGGAAAAACCTCTCCCGGCTACCGCCAGGAACGGGGAGTCAAGCCCGACTCAAAAACAGAAACCTTCGCAGCCGTCGAATTCCACATCCACAATTGGCGCTGGGCCGGAGTTCCCTTCTACGTCCGGACGGGAAAACATTTGGCCGAGTCGATGACCGAAGTGCGCGTTCATTTCAAACGCACACCTCAGGCCTTGTTCGCGCGCGACAATGGCGACAAGATCGAATCCAACATCATCTCGCTGCGTATTCAGCCGAACGAAGGTATCGCGATGACCTTCGAAGCAAAACTCCCTGGCACCCAAATGCGGGCGAGCACCGTGCAGATGGACTTCTCCTACCAATCTGCATTTGGATCCCGAACGCCTGTTGCCTACGAAACTCTGTTGCTTGATGCAATGCGCGGCGATGCAACACTGTTCACTCGTCGTGATGAGGTAGAAGCGGAATGGCGGATCATCACCCCGATCGAAGAAGCCTGGCAGCAATTGCCCGCGCCCAACTTCCCCAACTACGCGGCTGGAAGTGACGGGCCAGCAGCGGCCAACGAACTTGTCGAACGTAGCGGGCATTACTGGCGCCCGCTGCGGGAAGAAGCTGAGAAGGAACTCGCAGCAGACTAATCTGCAAAAAGAGCAGCGCAGAAACTTCAAACAAGTGGGGACTTTTGAGCGAAGGTAAACGTATTGCCCCGGGCGGCCCCGGACTTGAGCCGAAGTGGACGCGCGGCGCAAAAGACGCAGTCGGAACTGCCTACTCCACCTCCAGCCATATCTGGTACACGCTTTCGGGCGGCAGTGTGACTGAGGTTTACTATCCCACTATCGACTCGCCCCAGATTCGCGACCTGCAATTCCTGATCACAGACGGCGCTAGCTTCTTTCACGACGAGCGTCGCAATCTCGCGACTCATATCGAAGGAGTCTCGGAATCGGCGCTCGGGTTCCGGGTGATCAACAGTGACGCTCACGGGCGTTACAGCATCGAGAAGACGGTAATCGGGCACCCTCACCAGGATTGCCTGCTGATTCAAACGAAGCTGCACGGGGATTCGATTCTTCTCTCGCGCATGCAGCTATTCGTTCTCTGTGCTCCTCATCTGGAAATTGCCGGATGGCACAACAACGCTGAGGTCCTCAATTTCAAGGGCCGCAAGATCCTGACGGCATACAAAAACAACACCTGGCTTGCCCTCGGAGCCACCGTGCCTTTCCTGCGCTGTTCCTGCGGATTCGTAGCCGTAAACGATGGATGGACCGATCTGCACGACAACTTCGTCATGGACTGGGAGTACGACGCCGCCTACGACGGCAACGTCGCGCTGATGGGGCAACTGGATCTCTCGGGCGGACGGGAATTTACCCTCGGCATGGCATTCGGCAACAGCCAGCACGATGCCGTCACCACCCTGATTCAATCTCTCAGCATTCCTTTCTCGCACAACTACGAGAATTTCATCACGCAGTGGCAGCGCACCTCAAAGCGCTTCGCCCTGATGGAAGGGCTTAAGGCGAAGGACTCCGAGCTATTCGAGCGAAGCGTAAACCTGTTGCTTGCGCATGAAGATAAGACCTATCCCGGCGCGATGATCGCGTCCCTCAGCATTCCCTGGGGTGAAGACAAAGGCGATGACGAGTTGGGCGGCTATCACCTGGTTTGGACGCGCGACATGGTGAACTCCGCCACCAGTCTTCTCGCCGTCGGCGATCTCAACACGCCCCTGCGCGCGCTGATTTACCTGGCGGTTTCGCAACGCGACGATGGCGGCTTCTATCAGAATTTCTGGATCGACGGGCGGCCCTATTGGATCGGAGTGCAACTGGACGAAGCGTCATTTCCGATCATTCTCGCCTGGCGCCTTCGCCGCGAGGAAGCGCTCGGCAACTTCGATCCCTTCACGATGGTGAAACGTGCATGTGGATTCATCATCCGCGAAGGCCCGGCGACTGCGCAGGATCGATGGGAAGAATCGAGTGGCTATTCGCCTTACACGCTTGCGGTGAACATCGCCGCGCTCATCTGCGCTGCCGACTTTCTCCAGGAGCGCCGCGAGGACGAAAGCGCGGAGTTCGTCCGTGAACATGCCGACTTCCTCGAAGCACACATCGAGCAATGGACGGTCACCAATAACGGCTCGCTCGTGCCCGGCATTCCGCGTCACTATATTCGGATCAACACGGCTGCGGCTCACGGCGCCTGTATCGATGAAGATCCCGACTGCGCCGTCCTTCGTCTTGCGAATCAGCCTCCGGAAGCGCAACAGGATTACCCTGCGAAAGACATCGTCGATGCCGGCTTCCTCGAACTCGTCCGCTACGGTATTCGCAAGGCGAACGATCCCCTGATGGTGGATTCCCTGCGAGTTGTGGATGCCGTCCTCAAAGTCGATACACCACTAGGTCCCTGCTGGCATCGGTACAATCACGACGGATACGGTCAGCAACCGGATGGCTGTTCCTTCCAGCATTGGGGTAAAGGCGGCCTGTGGCCGTTGTTGACCGGAGAACGCGGTCACTACGAACTAGCGGCCGGCAGAGATCCGTTGCCGTACCTGCGCGCAATGGAGCGATTCGCTCATGGCGTTGGATTGCTTCCTGAGCAGCTTTGGGATCAGCCCGATTTGCCTGAAAAGCGCATGTTCTTCGGCGGACCGACTGGAGCCGCGATCCCTCTGTTGTGGGCTCATTCGGAGTACATCAAGCTGCTGCGCTCCGCCGCCGACGGGAAAGTATTTGACTGTCTTCCCCACGTCATGGAGCGATATCTAAACGGTGGCAAGAAGACTTCCCGCACTATTGAGATGTGGAAGCACAATCGGCAGATTCGTACCATGCCGGCCGGAACGCGGCTTCGTGTTCTCGCAGCCGCGGAGTTCGTTCTTCACTGGAGTGATGACGATTGGCAAAATGTGCAGGATTCGCATGCCAATCCGACTGCGGTGGGTGTCTACTACGTCGATATTCCCACTCAGCGCGACCAGCAAGCGCCCATTCGCTTCACCTTTCACTGGTCAACTACTGGCACATGGGAAGGCGTCGACTACGAAGTGCAGTTGACTGCGGCGAAGGAATCCCTCAGTTCTGCAGTCGCCCAATCCAGCGGCCGTTTTTAGGGATCTGCAGACGCGACATCGTCCCCGGCTCGCGCGCCTCAAGGATTTCGCGAAACTGGCCTAACGCCGAGGCCAGGACAATCGACGGACTCAAAGTGTTGGAATTGGGAATGGGAGCCTGAGCCGCAAGATAATCCACAAGGAGGCGCACCGCCTTGCGGCCTTGCTCATACGGCTGCTGATAGATGGAAGCGGCAATCGTGCCGTCTTGAAAGGACGGAATCATCTCCGGAAAAAGGTCGGTAGTAACGAGCTTTACGCGACCCGCGTTGCCGGTTTCCTTAAGTGCTCGACATACGGGGAGCGAGTTCACCGTTGTCACGTAGATTCCCGCAAGCGTCGGTTCGGAATTCAACAGACGCAGCACTTTCTTGTGTGTTTGCTCTTCGTGCTCGCGCCCTTCGATCACTGCAACGACCGTTCCTCCCTCGCAAAAATGCGGGAAAGTCTCGCAGAAACCCTCCGTCTTCTTCCGATGATCTTCGGTTTCGGCCATGCCCGTTATCACTGCGGCCCCCGAATTAGAAGGTAGACACTTGCCCAGAAGTTCGCCGGCCATCTGTCCATTCAGCGTCGGCTCAGCGAAAACGATGGTCGAGCGCCGGGAGCCAGGAGCATCGGTCGAAACACAGATCACGCGTATTCCGTCCGCTTCGGCGCGGTCAATCAGAGGCGTCATCTCCGCGGGATTACCTGGGCTCAGAATCACGCCGTTCACATCGCTGCTGAGGAGATACGCCAGGACTTCGGCGTCTCCTTTGCCAAGTTCCTTCACAGGTCGAAAGAGGAATTCAATACCCAGGTGACTGAAGCGCTGGGCCTCGTCCAGAATGCCCTGCCAGAGCTGGTCATAGAAAAAGTGGATTTCGGTGGGGACGCAGATCCCGATCCGCAGACCCGATCGCGCGATCGATAGCGCCCGCGCCGCCAGATTAGGCTTGTAGCCGAGTTTCTCCGCCACATGAAGCACACGAGCCCGCGTCGCTTCATTGATTCCGGGTCGGCCGTGCAGTGCGCGATCCACGGTCCCAATCGAGACTTCTGCCAGCTCCGCAATTCGGTAAATGCCTATCTTCTCTGGCTTCATGACCTTAGGTTCGGACTGCGCATAATACCATTTTCGTTAACGTTAACGAAAGAAAGTTGCTGCCCTGCTCTGAGCGAAATCCCCTATTCTGGGCTCATCGACAGAACGTTTTGCAAGGTGAATGCAATAATCTGAGCAATTCCCAGGAGCCTTACAGAGAGATGGATAACGAGAGTCTCCTCCACTGCGAAGAGCGCAAGCGGTTGGGCCATGGACGCCGGCGCACACTTGGCCGCTCCAAGCACGCGACATGGAATCCAAAACGCAGGACCTACGATGTTATCGATCTGCTGATCGCGGCGAATCGCGATCGCATCCCCGAGTTGCTACCGATCAAGATGGGGCGCATGGCGGTTTCACCGTTCACCTTTTATCGCGGGTCAGTTCCTCTCATGGCGGCGGACCTGTCGACGATGCCCAACACCAAAATCCGGGTTCAGATCTGCGGCGATGCTCACGTCCGCAACCTCGGAGCTTTTGCCGCGCCCGACGGGAAAATGGTATTCGACATCAATGACTTCGATGAGACCGTCGAAGCTCCATGGGAGTGGGATCTTAAGCGATTAGGCACTAGCCTTGTGCTCGCCGGGCGCGAAGCGGGAGACACCGATCGTGCCTGTCGCACCGCAGTTCTCGAGTTCAGCAGATGCTATCGTGAGACGATCCACCTCCTGGCGAAGATGCCGTACCTTGATGCCGTCCGGTATCGCGTGCACCTGGCTGCCGACATCGCGGTTCGCTCGGCACTGCGAAAAGCGGAACGCTCGACGCCACAGCAAAGCCTGAAGAAACTCACGGTTCCATCTTCGCGATCGATTCGGCGCTTCAAAGAAGCAAAACCACTTCTGATCCATGTAAGGCCGGCCCAGCGGAAAGTCATCCTGGACTCGCTCGGCAGCTATCGCGAAACTCTTGCGCCGGAACGGCAACACATGTTCGATCTGTACCGGCCCGCCGATGTGGCCTTCAAAGTGGTGGGAACCGGGAGCGTGGCAACGCGCGATTATGTCGTCCTCATGTTCGGCAACGGCCCGCGAGATCCGCTCTTCCTGCAGATCAAGGAAGAGCCCTTGTCTTCCTATGCACCCTATCTTCGAACCCCGCAAACCAACCTTAATCAGGGCCGCCGAGTGGTCGAAGGACAGCGGCGCATGCAGGTGGAATCCGATCCGCTGCTCGGATGGACCTCCTTCGATGGACGCGACTACCTCGTCCGGCAAATGAGCGATCATAAGGCCTCCATCAACGACGAAGACCTTCGCGGAAAAGGACTGTTGTCGTACGCGCAGACCTGCGGCCAGGTGTTAGCGAAGGGACATACACGATCTGGAGATCCTTATGCGATCGCAGGCTATATCGGTATCGGCGCGAAACTGGACAGAGCTATCGAGAAGTTTGCGATTGCCTACGCTGGCCAGGTGACCGCCGACTACGAGGCATTCCGCAAGGCCGTTCGTACTGGGAAGATCAAGGCAGCCAGGGTGACTGCCTGAGCTTTTCTAAACCGAGGCGGCAACTGCGTGCTGAAGTTCTGTTCCCTTCCCCTCCGCCAGCAGTTCGTTGACACGCTTCATCACTGCGAAAGCATCAGCCACATACAACACATCGGCCTTGCCACGCGCCCATCCGCAGTTCGGATCGAGATTAATAGCACGCCGCTCGTGTATGAAGCGCCAACCCACTACGTGCGGTTCTTCGCCATGGCAGCATGTAGACAAGCCCTTGGGATGACGCGGTGTCGATCCGGTCTGGCCGACCTGATTCAGATGCGTCATAAAGCCGAGCACGGATTGCTGTTCGCCGCTCTGGTCAACCAACGATTTGCTTCCGCCGAGCGAAGCCTTGGACGCGTTCAAGAATCCCAAAATCAGCGATTCCGCCTCTTCGCCGTGCACTTTCCCGTCAGATTGCTTTTTCGTCCAACCAGCACCGGCGACGAAGAGCAGACTGGCATCGGGCCGGATCGTCTGCGCTTCGCTCTTGGGAGCGCGAATGCCTGTCACCGTGGTCCGCTTCATTTCAGCGGTAAGAGTGATCGCAATTTGTTCGGCTATAGCCATGCCGCGTTCGCCTGTCCATGGTTCGTGACAGCCCGATTCGAGCAGGAGGAACCACGGACGCGCCTCGCGACGAATGATTGCCTCAATGCGCTGCCGATAGAACCAGCGACCTGCTGTAAGCCTTCCATCGCGAACTTCGACTGAAGTGATGTGCGTGTCTGCCTGTCCCGAAAGTCGAGCAGAGACGCCGGGAAGGACGCGCGCGAATCTCGAAGTCGCCGGAGCGAGGACGACAGTCGCTTCAGCGGCACGACAGATTTCCTCGACAGCGGCCGCGTCCGTTGCATACCGAGCTTGTGCAAAGTCGGAACCCGAAACCACTAGAATGCGAGATGCGCCCGCGCTTGCCACAGAATTCGCCGCGGCTTCTACATCTTCACCAACTAGGCCAATGACTAGCGCAGCATTCGTCTGCGCCGCGAGATCAATGGCGAGCCCAAGAACTTCATATGCGGACTTCGGCAGCGATGTGCCGGATTCATCGACATGAGCCAGAAACAAAATCTTTTCCACAAACACTCCTAGATTGTGTGGCGCGGACATTCTTGTCCGCGCAAAGTTCGCCTACCCTCTCCTACTTCGTGATCCATTCAACGATTTCGTTTGCGATCTCGTCTGCTGTGCGATCTTTCACGATGCGTGTCTGTCGCTGCTGTTTTGGTGGCGTCGCACTCAGAAATTTCAGCCCATTGTTCGCAAGCACAGCGGGCTTTGCACGCTGCAGTGCCGGCATCACGGTGCGCATGTTCGCCATCCCCACTTGCGGATTGTTGCGCGGCTCCGGAAGGTTTCCCGTTGCCCATCCCAACAAGGCTGGCGTTCCTGCGCACAGCGAAACCTGATGGCGCCCTCCTTCGATGCGCTCCATCACTTCAAATGCTCCGTCCGGTTGAACCGTAATTTGGTCGACGCCTTGAAATTGATCGACAATCCCCAGCCGCTCGCCTACCAACTGCATCGTCACGCCTGCGCCGCGGCTCGCCGACTCCCATCCGCCAAACAGCAGCAGTCGCGACCGATCAATCCCGGCGATCGACTGGATCGCATCGGCCAGTACTGCCGCCACGCTGTACGCATCGCCAAAGCCGCTCGCTGGGCCATCCACGGCCACCAACTCGAAGCTGACTTTCTGCGCAATCGTCATCATCACCTGCTGCAGCTTCGCCTTGGGTGCCAGGCTTACCAGCCACACCTTGCTGTTTGGAATCTTCGCCGCAAGATTAGCTGCTTCGTAAAGCGCATGTGATGCCCACGGATCAAGCACCGCGGGCAACATCATTTCGTTTTTCAGCGCCGGGCCATTCGGAGCTTCAATCGGCTCGAGAGTCTGCAGCGGATCGGGAACAATGCTGCCGCAAACCACAATTTGGTATCCATCACTCATTCTGTTCACATCCTCGCAAGCTGAATTAGTTCCAGGGTGATCAATTCAAGGTTGAATGCAGTCCGCCAGACCCTGCGCGGAACTCAATATTTCCGTGCTCGCCGTCCACGCTCTGTCGGCAATTCCATAGGCAAGCGCCACAATACACGCATTTCTCGCGATCGAACGCCGGCACTTCCCCATCGCCACGGGTGATCGCCTGCCCGGAACACATCTCGACGCACAACTTCGGATTGCACTTGTGGCACAACGCCGGATCGACGAACACCACATGATTCGCATATCCCGCAGCCGCCTGCACGCCGCCGCCCATCAGCAGCGCGTCCTGATGCGAGATCAGTAGCTTTCCGTCGAGCGGAATCTCCGGCCAGCCGCAGCGATCCATAATGCGGTCGTGCGCAGCAATTCCTTTCGCCGAGCACTCTTCGACAATCTGCCGCAGCTCTTGCGTCGGAATACGATGCGCGTACGCGTCTCCAATCGAGCGCGTCGCTTTCGGCAGTGGTTGAAAGCGGGACGAAAACGAGATCCGTCCACGTGTGAAACCAGCCAGAGCCATTCCCAGCATGCCGGTCACAACCCCGGATGCGAATCCGTTGCGCGAGTCAGCCGCGACACGCGCCTCGCGATCGACAAAACTCTCGCGGCGACGGCGGATGTACATCTCCTGCAGGTTCTCGCGCGTGAACGGCCGGCGCTGCTCGAGCAACTCGACGACGGCTTCCGCCAGTTGGGTTCCGGTCGTCCACGCCTCGTCTACACCTGAACCTGCCAGAACGTTGGTGCTGCCCGACCCTTCGCCGATGCGCGCATAGCCGTTGCCGGCAAGCATTGGCTCGCCGTGCCGTCCGGACTCCTGCAGCGATTTGGCACCCCACGACTTCAACGTGCCGCCGTGCAAATACCGCCACAGATAAGGATGTTGCAGATAGTGCTGCAAATACCGGTAGCCGGTTCGCACCGGACTCTTGAACCACGATGGGATGAAAATTCCTGCCGAAGCGAGTCGATCCGGGTGAACGTAGAGGAACCCGAAGATCTCAGGCTCAGGGAATCCAAGCGTGTGGAATACGGTGCCCGGCTCCAGCCCTGAATCTTCGCGCAGCTCGATCACCATCTTCATGCCCAGCGCGTACTCACGCTGCTTGTGTCCGTCTGGCAGACCAAAGCGCTGATCGAGTTGCCGGCCCACCGCCCCTACCGGGCCGTCGCCGATCACCGTGAGCGCTGCGTGCACATCCATGCCGGGCAGAAAATTCGCGCCCGGATTCCCCTGCAGGTCAGTTCCTTGATCCGCGAGTCGTACTCCAACAACTGAATCATTTTCGACGAGCGGCGCAGCCACCGGCGTTCCCGGCCACAACTGCACTACTCCCGTACTCATCAGTTGCTCACCCACCCATTGGTTGAACTGTCCCAGCCCAAGAATCAGGCCGTTGTCTTTCTGCATGAACGAGGGGATGTACGGCAACTCCAGCGCCTGATGGCGCACCGGGAGTACGTAACTGAAAGTCCGGATCAGTTTGTCGGCCATGCGCAGCGCGCGCGAACGATTGCTGGCTCCAGTAGGATCGAGAAGATAGATCAGTTTCTCTGACTTCACCGGAACTGCCATTGGAATCGTCGCCGGGTCGAGATCGGGAAAGCTCTGTCGAATTCCTCGCGCACGCGTTACTGCGCCGGAAACGCCGAACCCTAATGCGTCGGCTCGTTCGTAACACAGCACCTGCAGCGGCAGGCCGGGCGAGACAGTACTTTCAATCTGCGGCGTCCCATCGGGATTCATGATCTCCCGCGACAGCGTGGTCAGAAAGCCCGCGGTTGCCGGTCCGAAGCCCACGCAGGCTATATCCACCTGCATTTCGGCGCGCGCGATCTCTGCCGGATTATTGGCAGCCGCGCTCATGCCGGATAGTCCAGCGCTTCGGGGATCATAATCTTCGAAAGCGCCTCGGCCGCGCGATCTTTCGACAAACGGCAACCGGTGAGACAAATATCCAGCCTGCTGCGCAGAACCTGGAACTGCTGTGACCCAGCGCAACCTGCGCATGGACCGGCTTTGCCCACATGCGAACCATCGGCGGCGATCACATCCAGCGCACACGCCGCAATGCCTGGCATGATGCTCTCGAGCGCGTCCAGATCGTCGGCGCGATAGCACGAGCTGTATCCTTCCGCATCCCACGCCGGATGGCGGTTATACCCGAACACCAGTTCGGCGCAGATGCGCCCTACTTCGCCACTCGCCCGCGCGGTCTGAACGTGGCACAGATCGCTCATGAAATTCAGCAGGCCACTGAATCCATCTGCCAAGGCCGGATCTTCCGCACCGCGCTTTTCGAGTTCGAGGAGATCCACAATCTGGCAGCGCGCCGCCACCAGCCAGCAAAGCGCATCAGCCAGCGGGAACGTTACGCCTTGTCGCGCACTCTGATATAGCTTCGATCCATCTGCATCGGACGTGTGTTGCAGATGATCGATGCTCCACAGCCAGAGCAGCATCGCCGTGGCTAGCGTGCATGCTCCGCTAGCCGGATGATCAACCGCGATCTCGCGCATCTCCCTAACCCAGTTGCGGAACTGCGCCAGGAACACCGGATTCGTCATCGTCACCGAAAGCTGACGCCGCTGCACCGCTTCGGGTCCTTCGTAGGTAGCCTCGAGTTGCGAATCCATCCACTTGTGACCGAGGAATCCTGGACAGTCTTCGGTGATCCCGTATCCACCCATCAGGCTCACGGCCTCGCGCATCATCTGCGAACCGCAGCCCGTGTTCCATAACTTCGTCGCCGGACAAAGTACATCTGCCAGCGAATCCATCTGCACGAACCGCATCATCGGATCAGAATCGAGCTTCGAACGTTGCGGATCTTGTGACGGCAGATCGAGCAGCTTCACTGCCTCCGTGCCGGCCTCACGAAATACTTTCATCCGCGTGCGAGCACCAGTAATTCCCCTCGTGTTCAATTGTTCGTCAATCTCGCGCTCCACTGGATCGAGTTCATCGAAGAGCCGCGCCGCCGCGAATCCCAGCGAAGCACTCGCTTCACCGGCAGCCCAAACGTCTACCAACCGGTGTAGCGCGTCTTCTCTTTGTTGCAATCCCAGTTCGTAGCGAATCGATCCCGGCTTCGCCATCTCTGCTCCGCGAAAGCGTCCTCGCTGATAGCGAATAATCGGCTCCACGGCCGACAACAGTTTCGCTGCCGTCATCACGCCCACTGTCACGCGTGTGCGACGGAACACGGCTTCGATCACCTCGCTGTGGTTGAAGCGCGGAACGATCACGCCATCTTTAACGTCGTAGCCACCAACAATCCGGCTCGCAGGAATACGCAAATTGAAAATGGGATCGCCCGTAGAAGACAGCTGATGCACCAGCTTGCGCGTCGGCGTCCCGCGATCGAACACTCCTGGATCGCCTTCCTCCAGGATCACCATGCAGCTGCCCTTGATGCGCGGATCAGCCGAATCCACCGCAGCCGTTACGAAATTCGCGAACCCAATATTGGTGATGAAGCGCCCGCGCTTTTCGACGTGCAACATCGGCTCTTCGCCCGCATTCCATGTCTCCACGCTGAGCTTGCCATTCAGCATTCCGGTATCAACGCCAACATAAGGAATGGGCTCCGTCAGGCAGAACGCCCCGCGCCACGCCTTGCGATCTTCGCCAGGCTGCACCGGAGCTGCCAGCCGCATGTAATGATCGCGTTGCTCGGCAGTGCCGCGCTCGTGAATCGGCGCCAGTGCCAGGCATCCCGCCAGACTTCCGGTTGCCGCGCCGCCATCCACCCAGGCCAACTCAAATGCGACTAGTGCCAGCGCAAGATTCTTCGGCCCTGCAATGAAGCCGCCCTGTTCCGGCTCCATGAAGACAGCCGTGATTCCCGAGCGATCGAAATGTTCCAGCAGCTCGTTCTTTTGCTGCGTCCACTCGTGTGAGTTGCGGCCACCCGCCGCTACTAACTGTGCAACCGGTCCACGCGCTACCCCGCGCACCGACTGGATCAGCATCTGCAGATCGTAGCGATCCGCAAACCGCCACTGGATTTGACGTACAGCATCACTGGGTAACGTGCGCAGAGTTTCCGGGGGAGCCGAGGTCGCAGTTGCCATAGAACATTCCTTTCGGAGGTCGAACGGATTCTCCCGGCGGCACGACCATAGGGTCTAGGACGTGCGTCATATGCGCCTGTGACGTGCGTGGTGAAAATTAGCGTCAGTCCGAGCGTTAGGGAGAACTGTCATCCCGAGCGCACGAGGGAACCCTATCCCCGCCACAAAGGCTGGATCATGGTCGACGGTCCACGCTCGAGTCACGGCGCACCGGCAGCGCCTGAGTAGTGGAAACATATTATTGACTCCCCAAACCGCGCGTGAACTTCGCAACTTTCTCGCAAAAACAGACGCGTTGTCACAGGCAGCGCGTGACGTAAATCACAGTGGGCTGGATTCCTCGCGCCTACTTTGGTTTCGCTAACGTGAATACTCCCTGGAATGGACATTTCTCTTCGTTCGATCTGGTAACGAAGAAGAGTCCGGACGCCCAAACCGTAATTCGCGTCCGCGACATCGAGATCGGCAACGGCGACTTCGTCGTAATGGCCGGCCCATGCGCCGTCGAGTCCGAACAACAGGTCCTGCACACCGCGGAATCTGTCGCTCGATCGGGCGCACGCATCTTGCGCGGCGGCGCCTACAAGCCCCGATCCTCTCCTTATTCCTTTCAGGGTCTCGGCGTGGATGGTCTGAAAATCCTCGCGAAAGCTCGTGAAGCAACCGGCCTGGCCATCATCACGGAAGTGATGTCTGAGACAGAAGTCTCTGTCATCGCCGAATACGCCGACATCATGCAGGTCGGTACCCGCAATATGGAGAACTATTCGCTACTGGAAGCGCTCGGCAAGTGTGGCCGGCCCGTGCTGCTCAAGCGCGGACTGAGTTCAACCTTGCAGGAGCTGTTGCGCTCAGCACAGTGCATTGTGATGGCCGGCAATCCCGACGTGATCCTCTGCGAACGCGGCATTCGCACCTTCGAAAAAGCTACCCGCAATACCTTCGATGTGAGCGCCGTCCCGGTTCTCAAAATGGTCTCGCATCTTCCTGTGATCGTTGATCCCAGCCACGCCGCCGGACTTCGCGCCCTGGTGCCGGTTCTAGCGCGTGCCGGAGTTGTGGTTGGCGCAGATGGCCTTCTCGTCGAGGTCCACCCTAATCCGGCGAAAGCTATGAGCGATGGAGAGCAGTCGCTGACCTTCGGGCAGTTCGAATCCATGATGCAGGATCTGCAACCTTATATCGAGCTGCAAGCCAAGGATCGTGAGAGACAGTCTGAGCTGACTGCAGTGGCAGGGGGGCGTTAGTGAGACTGCGGCTATACGGACTTTCCCTCCTGATCGCATTGTTCGTCTCAACGACGTCATTGCGTGCATCCTCTTCGCAAACAACGCCCATCGTCTTCACCGCAGCGAAACAGTTCAACTCCGAAGCCTGGATTCACGGCGCCGAGCGTTTTCCTCTGGGAGCCAATCTTTGGACCCGCGACAGTAAGAGCCAACGCCAGCTCTTCCCGGCTTTCGCGGCCTCGGCTGACGCGAGCGTCTCTTTCGATGGCACCCACATCCTCTTTGCCGGAAAGAAAAACGCTGGCGACCGCTGGCAGATCTGGGAAGCGGCCAGCAACGGCGCCCAACCGAAACAGATCACCCACTGCAAAGACCAGTGCGTCCGTCCCTTCTATCTGCCTGATTCTCGCATCGTGTTCGCAGAACGCAAGTCCGGCCGCTTTTTAATCGAGACTGCTTCACTTTCGAAATCAGAAGACACCACCCCGCTCACTTTTATTCCTGGCAGCGCTTTCCCCACCGATGTCCTTCAGGACGGGCGCGTGCTCTTCGAAGCTGTCTACCCGCTCGGAGCTGGTGCGACATCGGAACTCTACACCGTCTATACCGATGGCAGCGGCGTCGAGTCGTACCGCTGCGATCACGGCGCTGACCGTCACTCCGGCAAGCAGAACAATTCCGGTGACGTTATTTTCGTCTCCGCTAACAGCCTCGCGCGCTTCACTTCGCCACTTGCTCACGGCGATCCAATCAGCGCGCCCAAAGGGCAATTTCCTGGAGACGTAGTACAGATGCCTTCAGGCGAATGGCTCGTTCCATGGCGCAAGAGCCCTGCTGAACCCTATCGCCTGATGCAGTGGAAACCTGGTGCACCATCGCTCGAGCCGCTGGCACAAGAGAACGGCCTGAACTTGCTCCAGCCGGTGTTGCTCGCGTCACGACCAATACCGAATCGGCATCCCTCAGGCCTGCATGACTGGCCAAACGCCAACCTGCTTTGCCTGAACGTATACACATCGAAATACCATTTCGATCCGGGTTCCGTCGCCACCGTGAAGGTCTATACGTCCGGGCCGTCGGGTCAACCTAAGTTCGTCGGCTCATCGCCCGTAGAAACCGACGGCTCGTTTTTCCTGCATGTCCCGTCCGATCGGCCCATCAAGTTCGAGCTTCTCGACGCAAATGGCAAAACCTTGAAGAAAGAAGCCGGATGGTTCTGGATACGCCGCGGAGAACAACGGATTTGTGTTGGCTGCCACGCCGGTCCCGAGCGCGCGCCCGATAACGAGGTCCCGAAGGTGCTGCTGAAATCGACGGATCCGGTTGACATGACTTTGGAAGCGACACATACACGGACAGGAGGTCACTGATTTGTTCGCTCGTATTTTAGGAATACTGATGCTCTCGTCCGTGCTGTGGGCGCAGGCTCCCAAAAGCACCATTCAGTTCGAGGACGCCACCGCCGCCTCCGGAATTGACTTCACGCATAGCTTCGGCGCGCAAGATCTCGGCTCGTTGCTCGAAGGTACTGGTAGCGGCTGCGTCTGGTTCGACTACAACAACGATGGGCGTCCTGACCTCTACGTGGTTTCCGGCAAGCCGCTCGGGCCGGGCATGCACCCGTATCCGCTAAAGAAGGAACCTGAAACTCCTCCGCACAATCACCTCTACCGGAACGATGGCAATGGCAAGTTCACCGACGTCACCGATCAGGCCGGCGTCGCAGCCAACATCTACGGAATGGCCGCCATCGCCGCCGACTACGACAACGACGGCTTCGTCGATCTATTCGTAACCGGCTACGGCCAGGCGATTCTCTATCACAACAACGGGAACGGCACTTTCACCGATGTCACCGCGAAAGCCGGTATTCACGTCGACCGCTGGTCCATCAGTTCCACATGGCTCGACTACGACAAAGACGGTTGTGTTGATCTGTTCGTCGGTCGTTACGTCCAGTTTGACCCCAAGTATCGCAACTTCTACCCCGCCGACAATTATCCTGGCCCGCTCGATTACGAAGCCGACATTAACCGTCTTTATCACAACAACTGCAACGGCACGTTCACCGATGTGACCGACAAATCCGGCATCGGCGCCTTCAAAGGCCGCACCATGGGTGTGACTGCCGCTGACTTCGACGGCGATGGCTACCCCGACATTTACGTCGCCAACGACAAGACCGAGAACTTCCTTTTTCACAACAAGCACGACGGCACGTTCGAAGAAATCGCTTCTGACTCCGGCACGGCCTACGGGCAGAACGGCGAGTCAACTTCTGCGATGGGACCGATCTTTGCCGATGTTGACGGCGACGGCGTAATCGACCTCTGGGTCACCGACTCGAAGTACAACCGCCTCATGAAAAACATCGGAAAGAATCGGTTCGAGGACATCAGCGAGAAGGCCGGCATCTCGCAGGCGACCGCGCAATACGTGAGTTGGGGCAGTGGAATCTACGACTACGACAACGACGGCATTCCCGACATCATGACCTTCCACGGCGGACTCATTCACCTGGTCCCTCAGGAACAGTCGCTGTTTCGTGGACTGGGCAATGGTCTCTACGAAGATGTCTCGCGCCAGGCTGGTTCTGTCATGGACGTGAAGACCGTCTCGCGCGGCGCTTGCTTCGCCGACTATGACAACGACGGCAAGATGGACGCCTTTGTCGTAAACCTGGGTGCTCGGGGCACGCTCTTCCACAACGTTTCGAAGAACGACAATCATTGGATCGCCATCAAGCTGAAAGGAAAAAAGAGCAATCGCGACGGCATCGGCTCACGCCTCGAATTAACCGCAGGCGGCAAGAAGCAGGTCGCAGAGCGATTCGCTGGCTCGAGTTATCTCTCGCAGGACGATGATCGCATCCACTTCGGTCTCGGCTCCGCCACCAAAGTCGACAGGCTCACCATCAAGTGGCCAAGCGGCAAAGAGCAGACGCTCCAAAATCTTAAGGTCGATCACGTACTTCTGGTAGAGGAGCCCTGATGCGCCCGCGACTCCAACTGGCACTTGTAATCGGTCTGCTGCTCGCCGCCGTGCTCATCGTTGGCGCGTGGTCCGCGGGAGAAGATGCGCGCTATCTCAATCCCATTGAGTTGGCGCTGTCCGTCGATGGCCGTTCGCTTTATGTTGTCTGCGAAAAGACCGACGAGCTGCGCGTCGTCGATATCGCTAGCGGAAAACTGGTGAAGCGGATCGCCGTTGGCCACGTGCCTACCGGAATCTCCCTTTCGCCCGACGGTAGACAGATCTACGTCGCCAACTCCTGGTCCGACAACGTCTCCGTTATCGACGCCAGCACGCTCGAAGTTACTCGCACCCTTCCCGCCGGATTCGAGCCCATCAGCGTGATCGCCGATCGCGAGAGCCGCACACTATACGCCGCCAATCGTCTGAGCAACGACATCTCCGTCATTGATCTGCAAAGCGGCAAAGAGATCAAGCGACTAGTTGCCGGTCGCGGCGCCAGCTATCTCGCCCTCTCTCCCGACGGAAAGCACATCTACTGCACGCACATTTATCCGAACATCGGCAAATTTCGCACTCCGCCGGAATCAGAAATCACCGTCATCGATACGACCACGCAGGATGTTGTCGAGCGCAAGCCTCTGCACAACGTGGCAGGAGTCTTTCATCTGGCGAGTTCTAACGACGGAAAGCTCACCGTCGTCGCACAACTTAAGCCCAAGAACCTGGTCCCACTGGCACACGTGGAACACGGTTGGGCCTTCGTCGACGCCGTTACCATCTTCGGCGAAGATGCCGGCCAAACGATCCAAGTGCCCATCGACGAGCTTGAGCGCTACTTCGCGCGGCCCTTCGGCGTCGCCATCTCGCCGGATAAGTCGAAGATCTTTGTCACCAGTGGGGGCGCCGGTATCGTCACCGTCATCGACACGCAGCATTTGCTTTCGTTCGCTAGGTCGCAGCGCCAGTCGTTCGCCAACGATCTCTCCGCTTCCGCGAATTACGTCGTTGCCAGAATCCCGGTTGGTCCCGATCCTCGCGGCGTGCTTCTCTCCCCCGATGGCAAACGGCTCTACGTCGCCAATCGGCTGAGCGACACCGTCGACATAATCGACACTGATACGAACGCGATTACCCGGTCCCTCGACCTTGGTGGTCCGCAGACCATCAGCGCTAATCGTCGCGGGGAGCGTCTCTTCTACAACGCGAAATTTGCATTCCAGGGCCAGTTCAGCTGCGCCAATTGCCATCTCGATTCCACCTTCGACGGCATGAACTGGGATCTCGAGCCCGACGGCTTCGGTAAAGACGTTGTCGATAATCGCTCCATTGAAGACCTAAGCGGTACCGAGCCCTTTAAATGGAACGGCGGCAATCCGAACCTGCAGACGGAATGCGGCCCGCGCACCGAAAAATTTTTCTACCGCTCGCAAAGCTACAACGAGCACGAACTCGCCGATCTCGATACCTACATCTTCTCCATTCCATTGCGGCCCAATCGCTACCGACTGCCGGGCGGACAGCTCACTCCCGCACAAGAGCGCGGCAAAGCTATCTTCGGACGCACCGTTACCAAAGCCGGCAAGCCGATTCCTGAGAGCAACCAGTGTGCTTTTTGCCACAGCGGTCCCAAATACACGAATCGCCAACTAGCGGATGTCGGTTCCGGAAAAATTATCGATCGCTCGTCGCTCATCGACACGCCCCATTTGCCCGACATCGCTTACTCCGCACCGTATCTGCACGACGGCTCTGCCCAATCGATGGAAGAGATCTGGACCGTTTATAACCCGCACGATACACACGGCGTCACCAACGATTTGATGAAAGACGAATTGAACGACCTGATCGAGTACCTGAAAACTTTATGAAGAGACGCAATTGTTTGTTCTCGCTGGTTCTGCTCGCGACCTTTTCCTGCCTGGGAGTTTCGCAGGACATGCCTCGCTTTCGCTGGGAGAACTTCACCACGGCAAATGGTCTCCCGAACAATCACGTCTATTCCGTTCTGGTGGACGGATCGCGCATCTGGGTCGGCACTGACAATGGCCTCGGCCTCCTCGAGGATGGCAAATGGAAGGTATTCCGTCCGAGTGATGGACTCGCGCACCAGGCGGTGCTCGGTCTTGCGCTCGACAAACGAACTGGTGACGTATGGGCTGCCACCCTCGGCGGCCTCAGCCGCATTTCTGCGGGTCGCATCGACAGCTTCACGCAACTCAACTCCGGACTTCCCAACGACGTCGTCTATGGAGTCGGCGTCCTCGGCGATTACGTTTGGGTCGCCACTGCGGCAGGCGGCGGTCGCCTGAACACGCGTACCAACCAGTGGAACTTGTATAACGAGCGCAATACACCCATGTACGAAATCTGGACCTATGGGGTGTGTCCCGCACCCGACAAGGTTTACTACGCCGTCTGGGGCGGAGGCGTGCTCGAGTACGACGTCGCCACGCAACACTGGAAGGATTACAACGATCCTGACGGCGAAACCGAAATGGTCGTTCTCAAGGATCAAGGCCTGATTCACGAGATCACCACCTCCGTCAGCTACGTCGATAAAGTTCTCTGGGTCGCTACCTACTTCGGCGCCAGCCGCTACGACGGCCGCTATTGGCACAACTTCCTCACCAAGGACAGCGGTCTCCCCAGCAATTTCCTGAATCAGGTAAAGGCCATCGATGCGAATCGCGCATGGTTCAGTACCGACAAGGGTCTTGCGTATTACGACGGGACGAACTGGGCCGTCTATCGCCCCGCTCTCGACACGCACAAGCCGGAGATGCTGGTGCGCGATGCCGCCGGAAAGATCACGAACATCGTGGTCGACTCCGCACCCGCCCACAACTACATCCTCGGCGTGGATTTTCAAGGTGACGACCTCTGGGTTGCCACCGCAGAAGGTTTGAGTCACGGAATTCGACAGAAGTAAGGAGTTATTCACATGCAGGTACAGGAAATTCTCGAAGCCATCGCGCACGCTCCCATTGAGAAGCGGGCGATCACCAATCTCAAAGTTCTCAACGAAGCCTACGACTACTCGAAGCCCAGCTCTTTCGTTCGCGGCATGCGCATCGATCTGAACGGCCTGGTGATCCTGCTGATCTCCGGCACCGCCAGCATCGACGACCAAGGCAAGACCGTGCACGTCGGCGACTTCCGCGCGCAGTGCCGCCGCACTTTCAGCAACATCACTGGTCTACTCGAAGCCGAAGGCTGCACCTGGAAGGACATCGTTCGGACCAGTTGCTATCTGCGCGACATCGATCGCGACTACGAGGCCTTCAACGAAGAACGCACCGCCTTCTTCAGCCAGCAGCGACTCGATCCCGTCCCTGCTTCGACGGGCATCCAGGCAAAGCTGTGCCGTCCCGACTTGTTGGTCGAGATCGAAGCGATCGCCATGTTCCGCGAAACTCCGAAGGAGTAACTCAATGCGCCGCGTCCTGCTTGTAGTGATCGTCGCCGTAATGGTGCCGCTAAGCTGGGCTCAGTCCAGCTCCAGCTGCGCGTGCGGAAAAAATCCTCCCGGCCCCCCCAAGAACCGCGAGATGCGTCCATACGCCGAAGCGCCAGAGGATTTGCGTCCGTACTCGAAATTCACCACGCCTTATTACGAGAACTACACCAGCCTGGTTGAATACAACGGCGCGGCGCGCGATGTTCCTGATCCCGATTCGAAGACACTCACTGAGGTCCGCATCGGATTCCTCGGGCCCGTCTACGATCATCCCGATCATGCACTCGGTCAGAAAATGTTGAACGGCGTTACCATGGCTATCGACGAAGCCAACGCCTCCGGTGGCTATGGTGGCAAGCCCTTCCGCCTGATGGTCCACAACGACTCCGCCACGTGGGGCGCGTCCAGTAATGAGATCATCAAGATGGCCTACGACGAAAAAGTCTGGGCCATGTACGGATCGCTCAGCGGTGACTCCACCCACATCGGCCTTCGCGTGAATCTGAAGACCGAAGTTCCCATGGTCAACAGCGCGGCCACCGATCCCACAATCCCTGAGACGATCGTACCGTGGTATCTCACAACGCTTCAGGACGATCGCGTCCAAGGGTATACGCTTGCCCGTCACATCTACACCGAGCTTGGACTCAAGCGCGTCGCCATCCTCCGCGTCAACGATCGCTACGGCCGCTTCGGCGTTCTGAAGTTCAAGGATGCTTCACGCCGCCTCGGCCACCCCGTCATCATCGAGCAGAAGTTCATGCCCGGCGACACCGACTATCGCCACCAGCTTCGTGTCATCAACGACTCGCGTGTCGACGCAATCATCCTGTGGACCGACGAGGTTCCCGCTGCAAACATCCTGAAACAGATGCGCGAGCTCGGGATGAAGCAGCGCGTATTTGGCAGCCACCGGACGATGGGCGACACGCTGCTCAAAGTTGCCGGACCCGCAGCCGAAGGATTTGAAGCCGTCTACCCTTACGATCCCAACCGCAAGGATCCGCAGTGGCTGGATTTCGTCGCCCGCTACGAAGCTCGCTTCCACGAGAAGCCCGATCACTTCGCCGCTCTCGCCTACGACACCATGCAGATCCTGCTGCACGCCATCTGCGAAGCTGGACTCAATCGTGGACGCATTCGCGATGCCCTTACTGGTCTCGACAAGTACAACGGCGTGACTGGTGAAATGATTTTTGATCCGAATTGCAAAGATATCCGCCCGATGTTCCTCGCCGCTGTACACGATGGCCAAATCGAATATCGTCCGACATCAATGGAGAAGGCCTACGCTCGCGTCGGGGAAGATGGCGTCCAGTACTCTGGGCCTAAACTCCCCGATCAAGCCAGTGATTTGAAGCTTGCTGTCTTCGGACCCAAAGCTGACGAACTGGTTCACTCTGCCCCAGTCTCCTCACTTCTGGCTGAACTCAATCGCAACGCGACTCATCCCATTTCCCTGATCGGAATTTCATCCGACGTCCAGTGGGGCAAAGCTTCTTCCGCGCTCGTACAAGCTCTTTACGATCAGCACGCGATCGGAATCATCGCTACCAACCGTGATTCCAGCCATCTCGCCGAGCAGCTTGGGGTGAAAGATTTCGTTCCCGTGATCGCAATTTCTTCCGATCATTCGCTGACGTCCACCAACATCCCATGGATATTCCGCTTGCCCGAGGGTAGCGCTCCCGATCTGGCGATCCGCTGTTTTGCAGAAGCAATACAGAAGGTCGGGGCAAATCGCGAAAAAGTTCGAGATATTCTCGCCTCCGGCAACACTATCGCCGGTATCAGCTTTAAGACCACTGGCGAATTGCAGTAGTTCTTTTCGACCCTATGTGGCGCGGACATTCTTGTCCGCGCTCTTTCTTTTTACGCAGACCGTCTGCATTTCGGTTTTGTCATCACGAGATCGCGTAGCGAGCGAGGGATCTGGATTTTGCTTGTCATCACGAGATCGCGTAGCGAGCGAGGGATCTGGATTTGCTTGTCATCACGAGCCCGCGCAGCGAGCGAGGGATCTGCATTTTGCTTGTCATCACGAGCCCGCGCAGCGAGCGAGGGATCTGCATTTTGCTTGTCATCACGAGCCCGCGTAGCGAGCGAGGGATCTGCATTTTGCTTGTCATCACGAGCCCGCGCAGCGAGCGAGGGATCTGCATTTTGCTTGTCATCACGAGATCGCGTAGCGAGCGAGGGATCTGGATTTCGATTGTCATCACGAGATCGCGTAGCGAGCGAGGGATCTGCATTTGCTTGTCATCACGAGATCGCGTAGCGATCGAGGGATCTGTATTTGCTTGTTGAAAAGACCCAGTCACCTCACACCGGAAGCGTGAAGCTGAACACTGAACCGCTTCCCATCTGGCTGGTCACTCGGATCGTTCCGCCATGCGCCTCTACGATCGCCTTCGCGATCGCCAGTCCCATGCCTGTTCCCTGGACCCGATAACGCTCACTCTTGCCACGATAGAACTTATCGAAAATCAGCGACTGTTCCATGTCGTCGATGCCAACGCCCTGGTCGGCAACGCTAACTTCCAGTTTTCCATCGCGCAATTCCGAAGTTATGCGAATCACGGATTCCGGTTCCGAATACTTTGCCGCATTCTCGAGTAGTTGAACCAGCACCTCGGTGATGCGCTTCGCATCCACGCGCGCCACCGCATCCTCGGCAATATTCAATTCCGCAGGATGTTTTCCCAGCACCTGCTTCAACTCCGTCAATGCGGTTTGCGCCAATTTCTTAATCCGATGCGGCTCGATTTCAAGCTGTAGTTCATGCGATTCGAGCTCTGAAACCTCCGCCGCCTCGCCTACTAGGCGATTCAGGCGGTCGCTCTCTTCGTCGATTACTGTCATCAACTCCTGCCGGTCATCGGCTCCCAGATTGATGTTCGACATCAGGCTGGTGATCGACACCTTAATCGCCGTCAACGGCGTCCGAAACTCGTGTGTTACTGAATCCAGAATTGCCGTTCTCAATTTTTCGCTCTCTCGCGAGGCCTCGGTCTTCGCCAGTTTTTCTACTGCGGTTACGCGCTCAATCGCGATTGCGATCAGGCTTCCAATGGCATCCAGAGTTTCTCGCGACAGGTCACCGGCAACGCCGATCGTACCCACAATCCGCACACCGAGTTTCAACGGAGTAAAGCTGAGTCGCCGCTCGCTGTCGAACGTCGGCTCCCCACGCGCGATCACGCTCTTCAAGTGCTCCGCATCCAGGTCGCGGGTCTCCGGGCCCGATCGGTAGATATCGCCCTTCCCCGGCAGATAGAGAGCACTAGCAGATACGCCAAACGTGTTCACCACCAGTTGTGGAAGCGAATTCAGCAATTCCAGAATATTTTCGGATGTCAGCAGTTCCTGGCTGAATTGATATAGCCGATCCACCTCGCGCCGGCGCTGCACTGCTTCCTCGGTCTGCCGGCGTGCGCGTTCCGACAACTGGCTGGCAATAATCGCCGTCACCAAAAACGCGAATAGTGCAATCCAGTTCTGCGTATCCGCGATTGTGAAGGTCCCCACTGGTGGAAGGAAGAAGTAGTTGAAGCCAGCAGTGGCAATCACTGCGAGGAACAGTGAGAAACGCAGTCCCCAGCGCGCCGACACAATCAGCACGGCAACGAGAAGTGTAAGCGCCACCGTGGTGGGGTTCACGTGTAGCGGAACCTTGAACAGATACACGAGCGCCACGACGATTGCGCAGCAGGCTACAAATCTCAAAAACACTTGCTGTGGAGACTTGTTCACGGCGTAGATTGTAGCTGACATCGACAAATTCGATTACCTCGAAGAGAATAGGGCGCGATGAGCAAGACTCCCGACCAGTGGTTAGAGCACTCCGTCACTGAAAAAAAGGGCGGCATCTTCAAGCTGTTTCTTGGTTATGCTCCTGGCGTTGGCAAGACGTACAACATGCTGAGTGAAGCGATCCGCCGCAGCAACCGCGGCGAAGATGTGGTCGTTGGAGTCATCGAAACACATGGCCGGAAAGGCGTAGCCGAGCTGGCGTCGAAATTGGAGTCAGTGCCCCGTCGCAAGCTGGAATATAAAGGCACGCTCTTCGAGGAAATGGATGTCGATGCCATCCTCGCGCGAAAACCCGCAGTCGTACTGATCGACGAACTCGCCCACACGAACATCGAAGGCAGCAAGCATCGTAAGCGCTACGAAGATGTCCTGGATCTGCTCGATGCGAACATCGACGTCCTCTCCACCATGAATATTCAACATTTGGAGAGCCTCGCTCCCAGTGTGCAGCACATTACCGGCGTCACGGTACGCGAGACAGTTCCCGACTGGGTGTTGCAGCGAGTTACAGAAATCGTGATGGCCGACCTCACGCCGGAAGCGCTGCAAACCCGCATGAGGCGCGGCGATATCTATCCGTCCGACCGCGTCGAACGCGCTCTCGGCAATTTTTTCCGGCCCACCAACCTGATCGCGCTCCGTGAATTGGCTCTCCGTCAGGTCGCCCAGGAAGTCGACCGCAGTCTGGAGAGTCATCTCGACAAAGAGGAGTTGGAGCGCAATCTAGGTGTACGCGAGCGCTTCGCCGTCTGCATCAGCTCCAATCCTGCCGCACAGCACCTGGTTGCGCGCGCCGCTCGTATGGCTCACCGCCTCGACGCCGAGCTCTTCGTTGTTTACGTGGACACCGGACTCGACGATACCGAAGCCAACCAGAAATCTTTGCAGGCAAACATTAAGTTTTCCGAGGACTTGGGTGCGCAGGCTGTAAGGCTAAAGGCGACGACCGTGTCCGAGGCGGTTGCCAAGTTCGTGCGCGAGAAGCATATTACGCAGGTCGTATTCGGACGATCGGCCATCAAGGGATGGCGTCGCTACCTCTACCTCAGCACAATCCACAAATTTCTGCGCGACGCGCCCCCCGTCGACGTCCACATTGTTACGCAAGAGGCAACAAGCAAGGCGGCCAAGTAATGGACGTTAAGAAACGCATTCTGATTGTTGATGATGAACCGCAGATTACGCGTGTTCTGCGCACCTCTCTGAATGGATCCGGATACGACGTACGCACTGCCGAAAATGGCGACAACGCCCTCGCCGTCGTGCGTGAGTGGACTCCCGACCTCGTGATCACCGACGTTTCCATGCCGCAAATGAACGGCATCGAACTCACTCGCCGGCTCAGAAGCGAATTCACCGTCCCCATCATCGTGCTGTCGGTTAAGGGGGAGGAAAAGACGAAGGTCGAGGCGCTCGATGCCGGGGCCGACGATTACGTCACCAAGCCAATCGGCATGAACGAACTGCTCGCGCGCGTGCGTCGCAATCTAGCACGTGTTGAACCCACAGAGCCGGTTTCAACAGTTCTCGAAACTGGCGACTTCCGCATCGATCAGGACGCATTTCGCGTCTCCATCCGTGGACAGGACGTCAGGCTCACGCCCAAAGAGTTCGAATTGTTATTGCATCTCGCCCGCAATGCCGGCCGCGTAGTCACGCATCGCAAGCTTCTCAACGCGATCTGGGGACCGAACAGCGTAGAACAGCCAGAACACCTCCGCGTCCTTGTCGGCCAACTTCGCAAGAAAGTGGAAACTGAGGGCGCTCCGCAATACATCGTCACTGAGCCCTGGGTCGGATATCGACTCGAACCTGCCGGCGAAGCTGGGCTCGATCCCGCCTAGCATTTACGAACAAATTACGCTCTTTTTAGACATTCCTTACGCTCATAACGATCGAATGTAGTGATTGGTCGCTGAGAAGCGTGCCGATTTAGCCCCCGGCTGGTCGGCACGTTTTGTCCTCAGACCAGAGGAGTAAACACAATGGCTGCATTTCATCCCAAGGCCCTGCACGTCGATGCTAATCAGGTCACGATCGAAATGGATCTCCCCGCTGACTCCGGGATGATTCACGTGCGTCCCGGTGATTGGATCGTGCGCGATGAGTTCGGCAAGCGCTACGTCTACACGGACACTGTCTTTCATCAGCTCTACGAGCGCATAGGAGAGCGAAGCTACCTGACCAGCGCTGCCGAAGAAGGCCGCTCGTACGGCTGCTGAACGGCTTCCCTGCAGGACGGCTGCTTGTTCCAAACCGCACGAATTCGCTCATTACACTTTTTTTATGCACTCCTTACACAAACTTTAGGCCACCCCTTATCAAATGACTTGGACAACCATGATCGCCGTACTCGATTTCGCCGCGTTTTCCGGAATGACAGCCCTGCTGTTGATTTGCGTGTTTGCAGTGGCTTTTATGCTTCGATTTCTCGTAGCTTTGTCCGCCGACGAGCGCAGGCCAAGGGTCCGGATGTTTCAGTTCGTTACTCGCCCCGGATCGCGAAACGTTTATGAATTCCCGGCACAGAGTGTTGAGCTAATAACATCGAAACAGGTAGCTAGGTTTGGCATAAAGTCAGCAACGAATATCGGGCGTATCGAGCGCGGTACTCGCTTTGCGCGGCCCGAGATTCTGCGATCCGCAGAGCCCCAGGAATTACAGGGCAAGCGTGCGGGCAAGGCGCTCAAGCACTCGCTGCTGCTTTTCTTTTGCCTCACATTCGTTTCACACGTAGCTAGCGCACAAAATTCGACAGCGGCGCCATCTGACCAACAGCAGAACGCGCCCGCTCAGTCTGCAACTCCCGCTCCGCTTCCAACACCAGTAATCACGGGTCCTCTTCAGGCGGCTTCTCCAATCACTTTTGAAGGCGGTCCTTTTGGCCAGTTGAATGTGAACGGCATCATCAGCGGCATCGGGTTGTGGCAGGGAAACCACGTCACAGGGGACAACCCTACGCAAGCAGCCCTCAGCAACGGTCAGATATTTCTACAGAAGACCACCAGTTGGTGGCAGTTCTACGTGCAGGCTGGCGCCTACAACATCCTTTCGATTGGAACCCCGTTTCTTTCCACTGAGAAGGCAATCACCGACCTCTACGGCCCCGTACCCGTAGCGTACGCAAAGCTCGTTCCAGCGAAGAACACCTCCATCCTGATTGGAGCCCTGCCGACGTTGATGGGTGCTGAATACACCTTCGACTTCCAGAATATGAATATTGAGCGCGGCCTGTTGTGGAATCAGGAAAATGCCGTCAATCGCGGAATTCAGGTCAATCAGACTTTTGGAAAGTTCACTGCCTCTTTGAGTTGGAATGACGGCTACTACTCCAACCGTTACTCATGGCTGAGCGGCTCGCTTACGTATGCCAATGGCCCACACAGTTTCACCTTTGCAGGCATGGGCAATCTCGGACAAACAGCCTTTCAAACCCTGGCAACACCAGTTCAAAACAACAGCACCATGTATGCCGCCCTATACACCTACACCAAAGGGAACTGGATCGTGCAGCCCTACTTCCAGTACAGCAGTGTGCCCACCAATCCCAAGATCGGCGTCGTACAGGGCGCATCGACTCGCGGCGGAGCCATATTGGTGAACCACACCTTCAAGCGCGGATTCTCTCTCGCTGCACGTGGAGAATACCTTTCGACCACGGGTAGCCTTGCCGCACAAAGCGTCAATCTGCTTTACGGGCCCGGCAGCGCTGGCTGGTCAATCACCCTTACGCCCACGTATCAGTACAAGCGTTTTTTCACCCGCGGGGACCTTTCGATTGTCCGTGCGACCAGCTTCACTCCGGGCGACGCCTTCGGCCCATCGGGTACGAACGCCAATCAGCCTCGAGGGGTAATAGAAGCAGGGTTCTTATTTTGAGAAGGAGTTTCTGATGCTCGACATCATTTTCATTGCCGCAACCGTTCTGTTCTTCGCCGTCTCGATCGGTTACGTCTACTTCTGCGAGAAAGTGCGGTGAGATGACTATGCACCTCGAATCCGTGGTGATGCTTGCAATCTGCGTTTTGCTGATGGTCTATCTCGGCTACGCCCTGTTACGACCGGAGAAGTTCTGAAATGACCACCAATGGCTGGTTACAGATTCTTGCTTTCCTGCTTGTCGTTCTCGCGCTCACGAAGCCGCTTGGCGTGTTCATGGCTCGCGTCTTCAATCGTGAAAAGACATTCCTCGATCCGGTGCTCCGTCCCATCGAGCGCCTTATCTACGCGCTTACCGGTGTCGACGAAAACGTGGAAATGAAATGGACCGAGTACGCAGTAGCCATGCTGCTGTTCAGCCTGGTTTCGATGGTGCTCCTCTATCTCATCCAGCGGGTGCAGGGAATGCTCCCGTTCAATCCGCAGAAACTCGCCGGGGTTGAGCCATTCCTCGCGTTCAACACCGCAGCATCCTTCACGACGAACACCAACTGGCAGGCTTACACGCCCGAGACGACCATGAGCTACCTGACCCAGATGATGGGCCTGGCTTATCACAACTTCGTCTCCGCCGCGACCGGCGTTGCACTGGCGATCGCCTTTATCCGCGGCATCGCGCGCCGAGAAAAACAGACCATCGGCAATTTCTGGGTCGACCTCACCCGCTGCACGCTTTGGGTTCTTCTTCCCATCTGTATCGTGGGTGCGCTCTTACTCGTCTCGCAAGGCGTCGTTCAGAACCTCAAGCCTTACGACACTGTGAAGCTGCTAGAACCACAGCAAGTGCCACATCTCCGCGCTGACGGCAAGCCCGCCACCACTCCTGACGGAAAGCCCATCATGGACACCGTCACCGACCAAACCATCGCCCAGGGTCCTGTCGCTTCGCAGGAGATCATCAAGGAATTCGGCACCAACGGCGGCGGCTTCTTTAACGCCAACAGCTCCCATCCGTTCGAGAATCCCACTCCGCTCACCAACTGGATCGAAATGCTGGCGATCTTCGCCATCTCTTCCGGACTCACCTACACGCTCGGAATGATGACCGGTTCGCGCCGTCACGGTTGGGCCGTGTGGGCCGCCATGGCATTCCTCTTCCTTTGCGGCGTTACCACCGCCTACTGGTCTGAGTCGCGCGGCAATCCGCTGCTCAAAGGCGTTGATCAACGCGTGAGCATTGCTCAAACCGGCGGCAACATGGAAGGGAAAGAAGTCCGCTTCGGGCTTGCCGACAGCACACTATTCGCAACCGCCACCACCGACACGAGTTGTGGTGCCGTCAACAGCATGCATGACTCCTACACGCCTCTCGGCGGCATGGTTCCGCTCATCAACATCATGCTGGGTGAAGTCATCTTTGGCGGTGTCGGCTCCGGTCTCTACGGTGCTCTCATCTTCGTGGTGCTCTCCGTCTTCATTGCCGGATTGATGGTCGGTCGCACGCCGGAATATCTCGGCAAAAAGATCGAAGCCTTCGACGTCAAGATGGCGATGCTCGTGGCTCTCGTCTTCCCGCTCATCATTCTCACGCTCACCAGCATTTCCGTCCTGGCGAACTTTGGCACTTCCAGCATTGCCAATCCCGGGCCGCATGGGTTCAGCGAGATCCTCTATGCCTTCACCTCCGGGGCCGGAAACAACGGATCGGCGTTTGCCGGCATTAACGCGAACACCCACTGGTACAACGCCTCCATTGGCTTCGACACGCTCATCGGGCGCTTTCTGATGATCATCCCCATGCTCGCGATCGCCGGTAACCTCGCGCGCAAGAAAGCAATACCGCCATCGCTGGGCACATTCCCGGTTACCACCCCGTTGTTCTCCGCGCTGCTCGTTGGTGTCGTGATCATCGTGGGTGCACTGACTTTCTTTCCGGCGCTGAGTCTTGGCCCGATTCTTGAGCACCTGTTGATGAATGCAGGAAAGACATTCTGAGGAGAATATGAAGCAATCTAACCAAATGGAGCCAACGGCAGTGAAGGAACCAGAAGCTCAGCCATCGAACGGGCCCCAGGTCGAGCTGCATCCGACGGCCGTTCGTCATAAGCCCAAGTCGATTGCGATCTGGAATACCAGCATCGTTCGTCGCGCAATTGTCGACGCCTTCACGAAGCTGAATCCGCGCAAGATGATGGGCAATCCCGTAATGTTCGTCGTCGAAGTTGGCAGCGTCGTCACCACCATCCTGCTCATCCGCGACATAGTCACAGGACATCACGGCTACAGTTTCAATCTTCAGATCACCCTTTGGCTCTGGTTCACCGTGCTCTTTGCCAACTTCGCGGAAGCCATGGCCGAAGGACGCGGCAAGGCTCAGGCTGACACGCTGCGCAAAGCACGCTCGGAAACCATGGCAAACCGGTTGCTCGCGAACGGAGCAGTGGAATCGGTCGCCGGATCCAGGCTTCGTATCGACGATCACGTCGTCGTAAAGGCCGGCGAGCTAATCCCCGGCGACGGCGAGATTGTTGACGGTGTCGCCTCCGTCGACGAATCCGCGATTACCGGCGAATCCGCTCCAGTCATTCGCGAGGCCGGCGGCGACCGCTCAGCGGTTACCGGAGGCACGCGCGTGCTCTCCGACGAAATCAAAATCCGCATCACCTCAAATCCCGGCGAAACCTTCATCGACCGCATGATTGCGCTGGTTGAAGGCGCCGAGCGGCAGAAGACTCCCAATGAAATCGCGCTGAACATCTTGCTCGCCGGCCTCACCATCATCTTCTTGCTCGCTGTTGTCACGCTTCAACCATTCGCCATTTACGCCGGATCGCCGCAAACCGTATTCGTGCTGGTATCACTTCTCGTCTGCCTGATCCCTACCACTATCGGCGGATTGCTCTCCGCCATTGGGATCGCCGGCATGGATCGCCTCGTCCAGCACAATGTGCTCGCCATGTCAGGACGCGCCGTCGAAGCCGCGGGCGACGTGAACACCCTCCTGCTCGACAAGACTGGCACCATCACGCTCGGCAATCGCCAGGCCGCCGAGTTCCTCCCTGCCGCCGGCGTTACCGAGAGCCGCCTCGCCGACGCAGCTCAACTCTCATCGCTTCCCGATGAAACTCCCGAAGGCCGCTCCATCGTTGTCCTCGCTAAGGAAAAATACGGACTGCGTGGCCGCGAACTGGCCGACCACGAAGCGGAATTCATTCCGTTCACCGCGCAGACCCGCATGTCCGGCGTGAATATCGACGGCCGCGAGATTCGCAAAGGCGCCGCCGATTCCATCGCGAAGTACATCTCCTCCAACGGCGACGGCCTTCCCCGCGAAGTACAGGCTGCTGTCGAACAGATTTCCCGCGCTGGCGGCACTCCTCTCGTAGTCAGCGAGAATCGCCGTGCACTCGGTGTGATCTACCTCAAAGACATCATCAAGGGCGGTATTAAGGAACGCTTCGCACATCTTCGATCCATGGGCATCCGCACCGTCATGATCACCGGCGATAATCCGCTTACCGCCGCCGCCATCGCGCGTGAAGCCGGTGTCGATGACTTCCTCGCCGAAGCCACTCCCAAAGACAAGATGGATCTGATTCGCAAGGAACAGGCTGAGGGCAAACTGGTCGCCATGACCGGCGACGGCACCAACGATGCGCCTGCACTTGCTCAGGCCGACGTCGGCGTCGCCATGAACACCGGCACGCAAGCCGCGAAAGAAGCCGGCAACATGGTCGATCTCGACTCCAACCCCACCAAGCTCATCGAAATCGTCGAAATCGGCAAGCAGCTCTTGATGACGCGCGGCTCGCTCACCACGTTTTCTATCGCTAACGATGTCGCTAAATATTTCGCGATCATCCCCGCGATGTTTGCCGGCACTTTCCCTGTGCTCAACGCCTTGAACATCATGCATCTGAAGACGCCGGAATCAGCCGTTCTTTCCGCCGTGATCTTCAACGCGCTCATCATCGTTGCGCTCATTCCGCTAGCGCTGCGCGGCGTGAAGTACCGCCCGATGGCCGCCGCTGCTCTATTGCGCCGCAATCTGTTCGTTTACGGATTGGGCGGCATCGTCATCCCGTTTATCGGTATCAAGCTGATCGACGTCCTCATCACCGGCATCGGCCTGGCGTAGGCACAAGGAGAAGATATGAAGAAGAATCTGATAACAGCAATCCTGATGACGGTGGTGACCACGATTCTCCTCGGCATCATCTATCCGCTCGTAGTGACTGCCCTGGCGCAAACGCTCTTTCACGACAAAGCGAACGGCCAGTTGATCCAGCGGAATGGTGTGACGGTTGCCTCGCGCATCATCGGACAACCGTTCGTCGGTCCCGGGTATTTCCATTCTCGGCCTTCCGCCGCCGGAAATGGTTATGACGCCGGGGCCTCTTCAGGCTCGAATCTTGGACCGACGAATCAGAAATTGCTCGATCGCGTGAAGGCTGACACCGATCGTCTGCAGGCCGAAAATCCGGGCACGCCAGTCCCGATCGATCTCGTTACCACCTCGGCATCGGGACTTGATCCCGACATCACGCTCGCCGGCGCCGACTTTCAGATCCCGCGCATCGCTCGGGAACGAAAAATGTCGGAAGACGCCGTGCGCGAGTTAATCGCGAAGCACAGTTACGGACGCCAACTCGGCTTCCTCGGCGAGCCGCGAGTCAACGTCGTTGAACTCAATCTGGACCTCGACACAGCCCCCGCAAAGTGATCGCACCAGGCACAGGACAGGCCCTCCCGCCTGCCCTGTGTGTAAGTGGATCGGTCGCTCATTCAAGCCTTCTTTTGGCTTGGGTGGGCGTTTTTCGTGGCAACACCAAATCTCATGTCGTCATGTTGAGCGAGGCCGCACGTCCGAGTCGAAACAGCCCACTTCAGTTCGCAGTATTGAAAACGTTTCGACTCTCTCCGGCGAGTTTGCATTTCCTGTCAAGCCCATCAAATTCACGATTTCCCTGCAACTCGCTCAATCCACACCAGAAATAAATTTGCCCGAAGTGTCTAGTAGGTGCCTCGTGATTTGTAACAATAGAAACAGGCACAAACTTTTCGCCCGAAACGAGGAACCATCAACTCATTTGTTTCTAATATTTTGACCGCTAACTCCTTTGTTTTGCCGGAACTGGCAGAACCTTCGCGCCAAGCCACTGATGCATCATCACTTGCGCGAGCATAGGGGGAGGGGGTCTCCCGTATAAACGCGGGGCATGCGGCCCGCCACTACGCGGGTTTAATCTATTAGCCGGAGAAATAGCTATGGATACATCTCTGCCGCCGAAGAGTCTGCCCACCCTCAAACCGCCAAAAAGATTTCTCTTCGGTCCCGGCCCCACGCAAGTTCACCCGCGCATTTATGACGTGATGTCGAAGCCGATCGTCGGCCATCTCGATCCATTTTTCTTCCAGATCACGCAAGACATTCGCGATCTGCTACAGCTCGTCTTCGGAACGCGGAATTCGTTCACCATCGCCATCTCCGGCACGGGTAGCGCGGGAATGGAAGCCGCCGTCAGCAATTTCGTTGAGTCAGGCACCAAGGTTGCGATATTTGCGAATGGCTTCTTCGCCGACCGTATCTCGGAAATGGCGAAGCGTCAGCAAGGCGAAGTTGTCCGATTCGAGAAGCCCTGGGGCGAAGTCTTCACCGACGACGAAGCCGCTGATTTCATCCGCCGAGAGCGCCCTCAGGTTGTCGCCTACGTCACCGCTGAAACTTCCACCGGCGCCTTCCAGAAGGGCAAGGCCATCTGCGATGCAGCGCACGAAATCGACGCCCTCGTGATCGCCGACTGCGTCACCTCTCTCGGCGCCATGCCGGTAGAAGTCGACAAAACGGGCATCGACGTCGCCTATAGCTGTTCGCAAAAAGGCCTGAGCTGCCCGCCGGGATTGTCTCCCCTCACCCTATCGCCCCATGCCGTCAGTCGTCTGAAAAGCCGGCGAACGGTGAATCACAGCTGGTATCTCGATCTCACTCTTCTCGCCGACTACTATGAAGGCGCGCATCGCTACCACCACACCGCCCCGATCACCTTGTTCTATGCACTCCGCGAAGCCCTTAATCTAATCGCCGAAGAAGGCCTCGAACAGCGCCTGCAACGTCACTACCGAGGCCACAAACGCCTCGTCCATGGACTCGAAGACATGGGACTCGGCATGCACGTACCCGAGCAAAATCGCATCTGGAACCTCAACACTCCCCGCGTCCCCGAAGGGGTGAACGACGCGAATGTCCGCGCGCGTCTATTGAAAGATCAGGGAATTGAAATCGCGGGTGGCTTCGGCCCGCTCGCCGGAAAAGTCTTCCGCATCGGCATCATGGGACCGCTCGCTACCGACGACAACGTCGACTTCTTTTTGAATTCGTTCAGAAACGCGCTCGTCGCCGAAGGCTACAAGGCACTCCAAACAACCACTTCATGACATCAATGCGCGGGATCTCCGCCGGCATCGCCACCAAGGCGTCCCACCGCCGGATGTCATGGTGAGCGTAGCGAAGCGGAATCCATCTATGTATTTGTTTTGGATTTACGACTAGGAAGCCCGCACCCGATACAACGCCTCGCCTGCTCTCGGAATCAGCTTGATGCCCTCATGCTCGCGACCTCGCCACTCGTCGAGATTGATCGAACGAGGATCGAGATAGCCGAGATTCATCGCGCGGCATCTTTCTTCGGAGATGCCAGTCGCAAGCGTCACCTGAATTCGCGGCATCTCCACACCGGTCGCCGCGTCGTAAGTACCCTGCCCTTTCAGGTGAGTTGAATGCGCGAGAACGCCGCGCGGTACTTCGGCAAATCGCTGCCATTGTTTCAAAAAGTAATCGCGGCAGTGATAGCCCACTTTTTCCAGGCAGCTTCCGTGCGTGTAGCTGAACTCGGTGATCTGCGGCGCGTAGATGATGGCCTCGCCGCCATCGGCAATCGCAGGCTCAGCCTTGTACATGCCTTTCGCCGCCGTCCACATATCGCGATACAGCTCAGGCATCACCGAAAGGACGCGTCGAAATGGCTTATCGATCCAGTGGATGTGCTTCTGCGACGACAGCTCCACCGCCGCTTTCCACGCTTCGATCGCGCTTCCGAAATAAATCCCGGACGCACCTTCGTGCGAGACGACCAGCGCCAAACATGAGATCGGCACGGAAACTTGCGCAGCCGCACGATCGATCAGCTCGCGCACCGGAGTCGAACCTGTACCGATGATGTTATAGCTGCCTAGCAGCGCGCCCAGCCAGTGCGTCTGGTTGATCATGTCGCTGCCGCTGATGCCGGGAAACAAATACTTATTGCCGCCCGAAAATCCGACCACCTCGTGCGGAAACACTGGACCGCAAATCAGCACATGGTCGTAATCGAAAATCAGGCGGTTGATGCGAATCACAATTTCTTCGGAAAGCAGACCGCCAGAAACGCGAGCCACTTCGGTCGCAGGAATCGCTCCGACATCGACGAACGTTTCAGGAAGATCCCAGCGATGATTGAGAACCTTCGACTCGCCGCAAACACCGTTCCTTACCGGACAGCGGATCATCTGCGACAACTCGGCATCGTTCATCACCTGATGAGTTCCGAGCGCGACCAGATAATCATGCGCCTTCGCGCGCCCTGCCAGATTCTGTTGCAGCAACTCGAACATCAACGGCATCGGCATCGTGCGCGTGCGATCCGGAATGATCGTCAACACCCGCTTGCCTTCTACGCGCAGCTCATCGCATGCTCGACCGACGATCTCGCTTACGTCCGCATGCGAGAGAGTTCCCTCCAATGTTCCTTTCCCGAACATCACTTCAGCTCCCACAAATCAGCGCCCTGTTACAAATTCAATGCACGTCGGCGAACTGATCTGAACTGGCTGACCACTCGCCCTCAGATGGCCAGACTTCGCATCGGTCTTGAAAATGACAATGCTGTCCGAATCCTGGTTCTCCGCTAGCAACCACTTGCCCGTCGGATCGATTGCGAAATGCCGCGGTGTCTTCCCTTGCGTCGACTCAATCTGCTCCAGCTTCAGCTTGCCGCTTTTAACGTCGATCGCGAATACGGCAACACTATTATTGTCGCCGCGATTCGAAGCATATAAAAACCGTCCCGAAGGATGTACTTCAATCTCGCCTCCTGTATTGTCGCCCTTGAAGTCAGCCGGGAGACTCGAAATCGTTTGCAGCTCTTTCAATCCGCCGCTGCTCTTGTCGTACGAGTAAACCACGACTTCCGACTTCATCTCCGTCATCAGGTAGACGAATCGCTCATCCTTCGAGAACGCGATGTGACGCGGCCCCGAGCCAGGCACAACCTTCACTGAGTGAGGAGTTCCGAGCTTGCCTTTCGCCGCGTCGAACGGGTAAATAACAATCTCGTCCAGGCCAAGGTCAGGCACCAGGACGAATCGATTGTCGGGCGCCATCACCACTTCGTGCGGATGCGGTCCTTCTTGCCGATCCCGGTTCACACTCGATCCTTTGTGCTGAACGAAATCGGTCGCCTGCCCTAGGCCGCCATTCTGCTCGATCGGAAAGACAGTGATATTGCCGCCGGTGTAATTCGCCGCGATCAGGTACTTCCCCGTCCGATCAAGCGTGATGTGCGCGGGATCCGCGCCACGGGAAGCAAACTGATTCAGGAGCTTCAACTTTCCATCCGCTTCGATGGCGAACGCGCTCACCGCGCCGCTCTTCTGGCCACCAAAGTCCCCCATCTCGTTCGCCGCGTATAAGAACTTGCCGTCACGCGATGCAACCACAAACGAAGGCTGCGGCGTTTCCGCCGCCAGTCCAAGGCTGTTCAACTTTCCAGTCGCGGCGTCGAATCGATACGCATAAATGCCCTTGCTTCCATGAGTCGTATACGTACCCACGAACACCAGTGGCTGCGCATCGGAAGCAAACGCGCTTGCGACACACAAAAGGCTCATCGCGCCAAATAGAAAAAGCAAACTGCCGAAGTTAACTAGCCGGATCAGATTCATAGTTCGTGTAGCCCCTCAGTTCACCGCACCGGATGATATCTGTTTCGAGTCGACTGCGCTTATCGACGGTTCGGGGATTCGCTCGATCTTCCCCAACAGCACCGCATATCCGAAAACTCCTAACAGCAAGATCACTGTCGCGGTCGTAAACGCTGACGTAAAGGAGTGCGTGGCGTACGCAATATAGCCGGTCACAATCGGCGCCGAAATCGCCGACAATTGCCCGCAGAAATTTGCGAGTCCACCAATCGTGGCCACACTCTCGCGGGGCGCAATCAGTGACGGAACCGTCCACGCGACAGGCGCTGCCGCCGCGAGTCCGCCCAATGCCAGGCTAATCCAGATAAGAGCTGCAACCGGCGTATTGGAATGTCCTGCACCCCAAATCCCCAGCCCCATTGTCATCCCAATAATAAGGACGCTCTGCCGAACCCTGCTAGCATCCCATCCCCGTCTTATGAGCGAATCCACCAGCCAGCCTCCAACCAGCAGGTCAGTGAATGTCGCGAACAACCACGGAACCGACGTATAAAGCGCCGAGTGCAACAAATCGATATGCAATGATTGCGAAAGATAGGTCGGCAACCACGTCAACAGTAGATAGAAGCTGTAATTGTAAGCTGCCCAGCCGAGCGCTAGTCCCCACACTTTCTTCTGCCGCAGCAGATACGACAAGGGTGCTCCGGCTGCAGCCCGTTTCTGATCTTCCACCTGCGCGCCGCCCGCCAGAATATACTGCCGCTCTGGCGACTCGAGCTTGGCATCCTCACTCGGATTACGATATATCAGCCGAAACAGCAGGAAATATCCGAAGCTGATGAGGCCGGTAGCGGCGAAACTCCATCTCCAGCCAAAGTGCACCAGCAGTACGCCAAGGAATGGGACGCCGATCGCGGTTGCGAACTTCGCGGCAGAGTCCGTGATTGCCGTAGCAAGTCCGCGCTCGCTTTCCGGGAACCAGTAGCCGATCGCCTTTGCATTCGCCGGAAATGTCGGCGACTCGCCGATGCCGAGAAGAAATCGGGCCCCAAAGAATCCGCCTACTCCTCTCGATGCCGCTGCCGCGAACGACGCCATGCTCCACAAGAATGTGCTCACGCGCCCGATTCGCTTCACACCGAAGCGGTCCAGCAAAAGTCCAGCCGGCAGTTGCATCGCGGCGTAGGTCCAGCTGTAGGCGCTGGAGAGAAATCCAAACGCGACCAGCGACAGACCAAACGCATCGTGCAACGCCGCTTGCGATACGGACAGATTCACGCGGTCGAAGAAATTAACGAGGACGCCGAGAGAAAGAAGAAACGCGATGCGCCAGCGACGGCGTGGGATCAATGCAGTCTCGGAGGTATTAGGCAGCCGCCATCTCCCGGAAGGTGAAGTCGCTGATCGACGTGCTATCTCAGCTGAGCTGAATCAGCCTAGACGATGCCGCCAACGATGGCAAATCCGGAAGCCAATTACTCTCGCCGCGGCGTTTTCACCTTCCACTCAATCTTTCGCAGCATGCCAAGCAGAAGTTCGGCATCAGCCGCGTTGAGGTTCAATCTTCGAACCAGACGGCGCAACTTTTCCAGCGACGACGCTTCGGATCGCGCCTTCACGTAGCCGCTGGTTGTAAGCATCTCGAACATCGTCGTCGTAATCTGCTCCAATGCCCGAGCACTCGCGCGTTCCGGAACTTCCGGCTTGTCAGCCGCGCCGCTTTCCCGCGTCAACTCATACAGGCAAACTGCAACCGCCTGTCCCAGGTTCATCGAAGGATGTTGTTCGCGCGTCGGGATACTTATAAGCCAGTGGCAGTGCGTGAAATCGTCGTTTGAAAGTCCGCGCTTCTCAGATCCAAATAAAATGGCCGCACGCCCAACGGCGAGTTGCTCCCGCACTTTCGTACCCGCATTCTGCAAGAAAACAAGCGGCGGCTTCACCTCGCGATTCCGTCCTGCTGTCGTTCCAATCACCAGCGAGCAGTCGGCAACTGCTTCCGCCAGGCTCTGATATTGCTCGGCAGCTTGCAAGATAGAAGACGCACCCACCGCTGAGCGCGCCTCACGGAACGATTCTTCGAACGGATTCACCACGCGCAACCGGGACAGTCCGAAGTTGCTCATGGCGCGAGCAGCAGCCCCAATATTCAGAGGATTCCGAGTGGAAACCAGGACAACACAGAGTTGATCGGATTCGGCGGGAGTGAGCAATCCACGTCATTTTACGACGAAGGGCCTGCCCCGGTTGGAGCAGGCCCGTATCATCGGCGCGCGGAGGTTAGTCTGTAGCTGATTTCTCGAGCGCTGGCTTGTTGCGAACGAGTAGTGTCGAGCCGGTTAGCTCGGCAATGTGGTGTCTCTTGAAGTCCCCGAGGATGCGGGTGACCGTCTCGCGCGATGTACCGATCAGTTGAGCAATTTCTTCGTGCGTCAGAGCGAGCTTCACGCGAATCACGCCGCCCTCGACAACCTTGCCATCCGCGGACCACTGCAATAAAAGTCTTGCGAGTTTTTCAGAGGCTGAATGCGCCAGGCCGATGGCCCTGATCACTTCGTATGCCGACTGGCAATCGCGGCTCAGGTGCGCCGCCGCTTGCAGGCAGGCATCGCCGTTTTGCTTGATGAACCGTAGGAAGTCGTCGCGCCGGACAAAAGCTAGTTGACTCGGTTGCAGCGTCTCCACTGTGAATTCGTGCGCCTTGCCGGAAACCGCAGAGTGTACCCCAAGAATCTCGCCGGGTTCAGCGATCTTCACGATCAGAGTCTTGCCATCACTGTTAGTTGCGAGAACTTTGGCGCGCCCCTGGCAAAGGATGTAAACGCCGCGCGCGGCCTGCCCCTCGGTGAAGACCAGTGCGCCTTCCGGGTACGAGGTGCTGTGCTTCATTTCGTCGAGTTGTTCGATCGAGCGCTGCGAGAGCGCGCAGAAAGAATTGTTGGTCCGCAGTGGGCATCTCACGCAATTGTCGACGATCGGCAAGCCGTAAGGAGAATTGGCCTTGACGTGTACATCGGCGAGAGGCTGAAACGTTGCGGTCGTTGTCGTTGCTGTCGCTGCCATCATCGAAGTTGCCATCTCACACCGTCCTTTTAGAATCCTCGTCTTTGTTGACCTATGTATGGGCAACTGGATGGCCACGCATTGCGAGCCGGGCAGCACTCCTCGTAATTCTCCTAACCTATTACGCCTAATAGATTTACTGTTTTTCAAGGGTGGACTTTGTCTCGCAGCAGAGTTGTTTCGGTGGGTTATTTCGCGCAGCGCTGTGTGATCTTAATCACTAATCTAAGTGACATGGTCTTCGGTGCAAGGCCCGATCCAAAGCACTATTTCCGCATCCAGAGCACTATTTCAAGGATTCGTAAACCGCCTTAAGCAGAGCGGATCGAGTGAACGGCTTCTCTAGCAAGGTTGACCCGGCCTCTTCGAACTCATGTTCCCCTATCAATTCTCCTGTGTAGCCCGACATATAAATGACCTTTGGCGCTAGATTCGATTTATTTAGTTCTCGGACCATTTCAGGGCCGCTCATGGTTTTCATCACCACATCCGTAAGAACGAGATCGAAACGGTTGCCGTTCGCGTGCGCCAGTTTGAGAGCCGATACGCCATCAGACGCTTCGAGAATCTGATAGCCATGTTCTTCCAGCATCTGCTTGGTCAATCCTCTTATCAGTTCATCATCTTCGACCAACAGGATTGTTGCTTTAGCGCCTTTAGCGACGTCCGGTTGTATCTCCGCACTGTTCTCACGTTCAATTTTATCTTCCGCGCTTGGCAGGTACACCTTGAAAGTCGTGCCTTTCCCCAGCTCGCTATATACGAAGATGTGACCTCCGCTCTGCTGAACGATTCCGTAGACGGTCGACAGCCCCAACCCGGTGCCCTTGCCGACTTCTTTGGTCGTGAAGAACGGTTCAAATATCCGGGAGACGATCCCGGGCTCCATTCCAACACCCGAGTCACTTACCGCGAGCAACACGTAATCTCCAGGCGACATGGGAGGATGCTGCCGCGCGAAGGCGTCGTCAAAACTGACGGTGCTGGTTTCCAGGATTAACTTGCCGCCCTTCGGCATAGCATCACGAGCATTCACCGCGAGATTCATTACGATCTGATCGATCTGCCCGGGATCGGCCTCAATCAAGCTGGCTGCCGAACGATTGACCAGCGTCACTTCAACGTCGTCGCCCATCAAAGGCCGCAACAATTTCGCGGTGTCGCGTAGACGCTCGTTCAAGTCCATCACGATCGGACTAGAAGGCCTTTTTCTGCTGAATGCCAGGAGCTGGCGAGTGAGGCTGGCGCCGCGGTCCGAGGCTTTATGAATATTTTCCACGTACTGCGATAGACCAGGAATTGCGGACACGCGATCGCGCAGGAGCTCCGCGCAAGCGACCACAATCCCCAGGATATTGTTGAAGTCGTGCGCTACTCCACCGGCCAGCCGGCCGATCGCTTCCATCTTCTGTGCTTGCCGCAACTGATCTTCCGCGCGCCGTTGCTCGGTAATGTTACGAGCGATGGTGGAAGCGCCAACGATGTTGCCGGCAGAATCGTGGATTGGCGAAACCGTGATGGAAACATTCACCAGTTTGCCGTCTTTGCCGACGCGTACCGATTCGAGATACCGAACACTCTCACCCCGTCGCACCGTCTGCAGAATTCTTGTAACTTCTTCGTGACGCTCGGGCGGGACGATTGTGATCAGCGGCTTTCCAATGATCTCTTCTGCCGCGTACCCATACATGCGTTCGGCTCCGCGATTCCAATCGGTAACAATACCATCCAGACTTTTGCCGATGATCGCATCGTCGGAAGAATCGACAATTGCGGCCAGGCGAGTGCGGGATTCCCACAATTCACGATCCGCCTGCTGAGCCAGTTCTTCATTGACGCGGCGCAGGTCTTCTTCCGTTTTCTTCCGATCGCTGATGTCGCGTATCGCGCACAACACCAGCGTGCCGCCTTCACTCGGTACGGGACTCAGACTAATCTCTACCGGGAACTCCGAGCCATCCTTCCGGCGCCCGTAGAGATCGAGGCCGGCGCCCATACGTCGGATCTTCGGCTGCTCGGCATAGTCGGCGCGATGACCTTCGTGACGCCCACGGTATCGTTCCGGCACGAGAAGTTCAATGCGCCGCCCGACCAATGCATCCCGGGAATATCCAAACATCGCCTCCGATTGCGCGTTCACGTGAAGAATCTCTCCGTCGCGATCTACCGCGATCATGGCATCCGGCACGGCCTCCAGTAGGTTGGACGAAAACAGGCTCTGGGGGCCTGATTTGGAGGACTTCCCAGTAGTTGATTTCTTGCCGCGTTGTGGCGATTCGGGCATGGGTAACCTACTATACGCTCAGCTGTCACCATTGGTGAATCACTGCAAGCGGGAGTCACGGAAAGGGAAGTCGGTGGAAACATGGTGCCCGGAACAGGAGTTGAACCTGCACACCTTGCGGTACTGGATCCTAAGTCCAGCGCGTCTGCCAATTCCGCCATCCGGGCGTTATTCAAAAAGCAGGACTTTATAAAAAAGCTGATGCCCACTTTTGAGGTACTGCATTCTATAGTGCATTCTATCAAGAAGCGGTATGTGGCTACGGATTTGGCGCTGTGGCTGAAGCCAGATGTACCTAAACTGTCTTTTTTCTGGGCTTTGTTCATTAGGAGGAACTGCCTCAATTGAAATGTGGGGAGGGAGGTTGGCTTAACGAGGCAGGGGTATTTACCCGGGACTTCTAACCGAAGACAAATCGAAAAGCACTCCCGGTTGGTCTATTGATTATCTCCGACATCCTTGGCACTACATTTGGAGACAGCCCTGGCTAATTCATGGCCGCAGGAACAGCGCGCACCACGGCAGGCGCAACCAAAGTTAAGGTATCTGCCTTCGTCCAGGACGCCTTCCCATCTTTCAGTTCGAGGCGATTCATGGTCACTGTCAGCTTCTCGGAGCTGACGTCGACTAGCAGGTAGTGGTAGTTCACGTCCTTGCCCTGAAAAGGATCTCCCGGTGCACGCTCGATCGGATAAGGATGCGCACCACCGCCGCCGGTAACGAAGTAAACTACCCCGCCGTGTTCATGCCGTTCATAGTTATGGACGTGACCAGAGAGTACGACAATTTGGGATCGAATATTCTGTTGCCGCTGTTCCAGAAGTTTCGCCAGCCTCTCTTCGGCAGGTCGACTGGAATGCCCACCGCCGTACTTTTTGTCATCGGAGGAACTTGTGTAAGGCGGATGATGAAGAACAATTAGGATGAAATTGACATCGCTTGGAATGCTGTCAAGCTTGTGCACGAGCCATTCGCCTTGAGGACCGGAAACTTCGTCTTGCGAGCTATCGAGCACGAGCATGAGGATATTGGCCGCGCGCACGTCGTAATAGCGACTGCCTTTCAGTTGCGGAAAGCGTTCAAAGTAATTGCTGAGGGCGAGCTCCTGATTGCCTTTTAAGTCATGATTGCCGAGTGCAGGAAAGACCAAAATCCCACGCTGGCGCCAAAGCTCTGTTTCATTGTCCCAAACCTTCCAATCCGCGGCGCGATCTCCAGAGTAGACAACATCGCCCCCAATCGAGACAAAAGAGGGATTTGCCTCACTGATTGCCTTTACTAGCGTGCGGCGAACCTCGGCATTCGCCGCTTCCGTATCGGCAGGGTCTGTGAACCTGGTGTCACCGAACGCGACGAACGTAAACGGGGTTTTCAGCGAGACGTGCAGTTCGACTGGGGTTTGAGCGATAGCTGACCCGGCGCATCCGAGTGTGATCAGCAGGTATAGCAGCCACTTTTGTAATAAGCGCATCCGAGGTCCTCCTATCAGTCAGCTCTATCGAATGACGGCTGCCGAACTGAGTCGCCGAGTCACCGTAGTTTGCAAATCTTTTAACAGCGATCCGGCCGAGACCTGACGCAGTTGCTCCGCTGTGCGACGTCTGACCAGAACCAGTCTATTTCTCTCTCGAGAAGGTCCAGCGCACGCCGCCAGCGATTGTCGGCTTGTAGTATTCCCGCTGAACGACATATTGCTGGCTACCGTTGTAAAAGCCGAACACCTCATTATTCAAGTTCAGTCCGTACGCAAACAGGGTCAGACCTCTGTGAACCCGCACGCTTCCTTGGGCGTCTACTTGAAAGTGTGAGTACAGATAATTGTCACCGCCCGGTCCCTTGATACCACCAGCTGGTAAGTCGGAAGTAGCGATAGCCGTACCGTCGCTGTTCAGGTTCTGGTACTGATACGCGAAAATGTTCGCCCCGTTATACGCCATGCCGACCCGAACGGAGAAACGACCGCGGTCGAATGTTGGGCTGATGTTCCAGGTGTTTGGAGCCTGGCGTAAAAGCGCAGGATGGTCGGTGCGTAGCGGAATGCCGCTAGCCTGCGAAGCCGTGTAGCTGTAGTTGGTTGCGACGCCAAATCCCCTGAAACGCGCCGGCAGGAAACTCATCTGCTGCTGGTATGACACCTCGAATCCCACGAGGTAGGCACTGCCTGCGTTTCCTGGCTGAGACACGATGTACCCCGCGTACGGTCCTGAGCTGGGAATCACCTGCGTCGCGATGATGGGATCGGTCAAGTTTTTGTAGAAGAAGCCTGCCTGAAAAATCCCAAGCGGGTTGAGATAGTGCTCATACAGCACGTCAAAGTTGTTGGCGTGCTCCGCTTTCAGGTTCGGATTTCCAAGGCTCACGGTGGGAGGGTTCTGAGTCGTATCAACGGGGCCCACAGCTTGCGCAATGTCCTGTGGATCGGGACGAGCCAGCGCGCTGCTGTAGACCAGTCGCAGGTCAGAGTTCTGATCGATTCTTATGCGCAGCGCTGCGCTTGGCAGCACATCCACGTACGATCCATTCGCGTTGAAGTCCAGCTGGTTTGTGTTCGAGTCGAAGGTCACGGTCGAAACTTGTGTTCCTTCAAATCGAACACCAGCGACGAGTCGCAGCCGCGAGGTGAGGTCGATTGTGTTCATCAGGTAACCGGCGGAGACCCGCTCCACCAGGTCGAAGTTGTTCGAGTTCACTCCGGGACCACCGCTGAAGGTGAACATTCCGGGATTGGCGTTCACGAAGGCATTAACTTTCGTGTAATCCACATTGGAAGGTGCGAACGGGTAGGTCTTGTCGTAGTAATTTGGATCCGTGAAGTTGCCAGCGAACTGTGCAATCGGAATAACGACACCATCGTTGACTGAATATGATCGGCCATAAGAATCATCGAACTTATGGGAATTTCGGACCTTACCTCCGAACTCGAATGTTCCGAAGTGCGAACCGGCGTGATAGTTCCTCGCGTAGGAGGCCGAACCAAGAAGATTAAGCTGAGCCGACTTCCCAGCCGAAGGTAGATCGAAGCTAGATAGCTCATAGTTCGAGATATCAAGAGCGTTTCCGCTTCCCGGAGTGAAGCAGGACGCGCTGAACTGCGGACGATATACGGTGGTCGTGGCTGCTGGGTCCGAAAAGCAATTCACGGAGCCCCCGTTCCATGCAAATTTGGCCCCGCCGTCTCCGCCTGATGCGAGCATTCGCGACCGTGCAACTGACAGATCCCAGGCCAACCACGAAGATGTAAACACATGATGGCCACCGGCCGAGACGCTCGCAATCCCATAATTGGGACGCCTCCAGTCAATACTCGATTGCGGCACATCGCCGTCGTTCAGCGTGTACACCCATTTCTGACCAAAGTCCTTGAATTCGGAGTAGAGTCCTCGGATAAAAACACTGGAAGCGTCGCTGATCTTGTAGTCTGTGCTTCCCGTAAAGCCCCAGCGCGTGCGGTAGTACTTGTAGTCGCGCAGATCGATACTGTCGTAGTGCGGAGTGAGGCTACTAACCGTTGGCGACGGTTCGACATCATTAATACCGCGGCCATTCCAGTCGTAAGTGCCGCCGACCAGGAGGCCGAATCGCTTGCCGGGACCAAATCGTTGACCATATGTTGATCCGAACTGATCTACACCCCGTCCGCCAATAATCGGCGTATACCCTCCCAAGCCGTAAATTGATAAAGTCGGAAGGTCACCCGCGGTTTTTGTCCTCAGGTTTACGGATCCGCCGATGCCATCGGCATCCATATTGGCTTGTAAGGTCTTGTTGATTTCGACGGACTCGACCAGATCAGAAGGTATCGTGTCGAGCTTAATCTGGCGCACTCCGCCTTCCGGCGAGGGCACATTGACGCCATCGATAGTGACGTTGCTGAGGCGAGGTTCCGTTCCACGAATCTGAACGTACTTGCCTTCACCTTCGTCGCGCTCCAGAGTAACACTGGGAAGTCGGCCAATCGCGTCAGCCACGTTCGCATTGGGCAGGCTGGTGATAACTTCGCTTGGGAGCACTTGCACGATGTTATCGGCAGCAAGTTGACGATTGATTGCCTCGGCCTCTCCATGCGGACGCTCCGCTGTAACAAGAATCTGTTCTTGTACCGAACCCACCCGAAGCACGGCCTGCAGGCGCGAAACTTGTCCAGCATTGACCACCACTGTCGCCGTGAAGGGGGCAAATCCCCTATAGGTAACAGTTATTTTGTATTGTCCAGCCGTCACATTCGAAATTGTGAATTCACCCTGTTGATCCGCGAATGCTGAACCTGCCTGCGGTTCCAACGCGATTTGTGCACTAGGCAGGACGCCGCCCGAATCGTCGGCTACCCGTCCAGTAATCGTGCCTCTCGCAGTCTGAGCGAAGGCACCTGGCAACAAAATGATTGTAGTGACGAGTGCGGTTAGGAAGGTTGAAAGAAACGTTCGCATACACTTCTCCTTACCCACATAAACCAGCGTTAGGTAAATGGCGCAGTGGTCCTTGAATATCAGGTGAATGTGTAAGGTATGTGTCTGCTCGATAGAAATCTGGTTAATTTCGGAATTGGCCCGGAGCAGACGTGCTGCGACTCTTGAGGAACTTGGAATCGGAAGTTGCCATCAGGATGATGTAAGTGCCAGGGCTCCCGATTTTCTCCTATCCGCAGCAGCTTCCACGAAGAATTCAGCTCTCCCTTAACATGCCTTTCACAACTGCTCCGTACCATCGTTCCACGAGGTGAGGTAACGATGAAGAAGACACTTGCTTTACTTTTGCTAACGGCTGTCTGTTTGGTATGCACCGCAATTGGCCAGGACAATGACCGCTACGAGAGACACATCAAACGCGTTCTTTTAATCAGCATCGACGGTATGCACGCGGTTGATTTCGCGAACTGCGCCAACGGCATCAGCACCATCAACAATGGCGCACCCTATTGCCCGGCACTCGCTGCCTTGGGCAAGAACCGGCATCAACTACGTTGCCGCCAGCACTTCAAAGCCGTCGGATTCTTTTCCCGGCCTGACCGCGATCATCACCGGCGGAAGCCCTGCCCTAACCGGCGTCTACTATGACGTCGCTTATTCCCGGAATTATGATGCCCCAGCCAAAACGACCGGCAACGGCGTCGCGGCCGGTCCCTGCACTCCCCAATACGACGCCAACCGGCACCACAACCGAGTATGAAGAAGGCATCGACATCGACCAGACGAAGGTGAACGGCGGCGCGCCCGGCGCGGCGCTGACCGACGGCGGCATCGCCTCCATCGACCCCCAAGAGACTGGTCCGCGATCCAAGTAATGGCTGCAAACCTGTTTTCCCGTGGGAATTCGTTCGCGCCAACAGCATCTTCAGCGTTATTCATCAAGCTGGCGGATACACAGCATGGTCCGACAAGCATCCTGCGTACTCCTCGGTTGCCTCTGGCCTAGGTCCCCAGGCGCTCGACGACTTCTACGCGCCTGAAATCAACTCCAACGTCATCGGTCTTCCCGGCGTTACAACGCCGACTGGCATCTCCTGCGCCACAGTCCGCGATCCAGGCTCGGACATTACCGCCTGGACCAACAGCTTCCAGAACATTCAGTGCTACGACACTTTGAAGGTCAACGCGATCCTCAACGAGATCGAGGGCAAGAACCACCTCGGCACACACAGCACCGAAGTTCCCACCATCTTCGGCATGAACTTCCAGGCGGTCAGTGTGGGCCAGAAGCTCGTTGAGAAGAGCAACGGCGTGACGGGCGGATATCTGGATGCCGCTGGCACGCCCAGCGCGGCGCTGCTGGGCGAATTCCAGTTCGTCGACGCCTCGATTGCGGCATTCGTCAGCGAGCTGAAGGCCGAGGGTCTTTATGATTCGACCCTGATCGTGATCACCGCCAAGCACGGCCAATCGCCCATCGATCCCAGCCGCTACGTCGCTCAGACTCATCAACGGCACTTCGCCCGTCAGCTTGCTCTCCAATGCGGGCTATATCCCGTACTCGGAATCGACCAACAACCCCACCGGCATTGGACCGACAGAAGATGACGTCTCGCTGATCTGGCTGACGAACTCCTCCGAAACTCAGGCCGCCGTCAACATCCTCGAAGAGAATGCCTCGGCCACCGGAATCGCGCTTGGGCAGATCTACTACGGCCCTTCGCTCGCAATTAACTTCAACGACCCAACCGTAGACCCGCGCACGCCGGACATCATCGTGACCCCGAACGTCGGCGTCACTTACTCCGGCAGCACAAAGAAACTGGCTGAGCACGGCGGGTTCGCCCATGACGACACGAACGTCATTCTGCTGCTGTCCAATCCGTCCTTCCGATCCTCAGACCGTCCGCGCCGGAGGTGGGCACTGCCCAGGTGGCGCCTACCATCCTTCAAGGCATTGGGTCTCAACCCGTCGGCTCTTAGCGCCGTTCGCGCTGAGGGTACGAACGTGCTTCCTGCAGTCCCACTCAAGTAATCTCGCCGCGAACGTCAGGGTCAACCACAGTGGACACTCTCCACGAGCCTCCGCTCTGGTTGGCCCTGGAGGCGACAACTTGGCGATAACCAAGATTCCCACTCTCTATTTTTAACCTGAGATTGTGCGTGATAAGACCATTTATCTTCAACAGCTATCACAAAAAGTCTAGGTCGGCCGTTCCACGATGCAACGAGTTGCACATGCAATCAGTGGGCTTCGAGGGAACGAGAGGTTATGGGGTCAACTTCGATCTCGATGCGAGTGTTCTTCGGGAAAGATACATCGCTGCCGTGAGCGATGAAGCGTGAGTATGTGGTACGTGCGGCTCCGTAAGCTCCGATGGCGCCGCCGACGTAGTTGGAGCCGGTGCCGATGGCGATAGCTCTTCCTATCAAAGCGAATCCGTTACTTGAAGTAGCGGCATGAGCCAGGCTGGACTCGTCTTCATGCAACGCTGCGAAGGATAGAACCCCCATCGCCAAGGGAAGGAGAGCGCTGGATTTCTGGGGAGTAACTCCACCTTCGACATTCATCTGGAGGTTTGACCGATTGTCCACGCTAATTGCAGTCGCAGTTCCATAAACGCGCTGCTGAAATCCGGCGGGGAACTTCAGTTGACTAAAGGTGAAGCGTAGTACACCGTTCCGTCCCCAACGATCCGCAGCTTTGGACTCACTTACTGATCCGACCAAAATGCTTCCTTGAGGCACGACGAGTCTATTGTCTTCGTCAAAAAGAGGCTCCGTAACCGTGGCGCTCACCGACGTTCCGTGGGCTGAATTTTTAGAATCGAGCGGAGTCGTTAGGAGAGCGTGAAGAGTCGCTGTTTCTTCCAGCCCCTTCTTTTCTTTTGCCACGGGTTCCGACTGTGTACCGAGTACGGCTAGCTCGAGAGGTTGACTCAGTTCGGCGTTGTACTCCAAGCCGCTGTCCAGGCTTTCGGGGTGGTATGGCAGTTGGTGATAGAAGACCTTCTTCAGTCGAGAAGTCTTGCCAGGAGCGGTCAATGTGGCAACGGCTTCGTTCTTGCGACCGTTCAGATCATTCCACAGCCGCTTCGACAATGACTGGTGATGTGCCGCTGAATAGGCACTCTGAATGTGCAGCGTCGCAACTCCTTGTGTTGTGGAAGCGGTCGCAAAGGAGATGCGCTGACCGTTCGGAAGCGTCATCTGCTGGAATTCCACGGCGGCTTCGTGCAGTGGCGTGAAATCGCCCTGCAATTTCGCATTCATTCTCCGATCGTGCGCCGCGGGTTGAAGCTGAACAATCTTACCTATCACGTGAGTGCCGACCGGGATGACGAGACGATCATGGGAATACACGGCCTCCATAACATGACCATGAACCGGCGTTCCTGCTTTCATGCTGGAGTCGGAGTCGAGTCGGACGGCAAGGATTGTTCCGGCGGACAGAGTCTCCTTCTCAGAAGCCTGCACTTGTATGGCGGATAGCGTCCACATCACGACACTGGCAGCAAGAAAAAGCGTAACGTTCCGCATCGCCATACCCCAATAATGAAAGATTCGTAGTTTTACACCGTAAGTTCCATATCGATTTGATGAACAACGATCTTCCATGTGTCGCCTCTCGTTAACAACACCTGAGATGGCGGGTTGCAAACCCTGCCACCCACCGGCGGACGACAGCCCCGCTTCGATTGAGCACCTACTCCGAGACGGCAGGCCGGGTCCATCGGCATGAAGCAGATGCTCTAAACTGTCACTGTATAGTAAGCATCGCATTGGAGGAAGGAATGCTTGCGATACGGGCGTTATTCATTGAACTGTTCGGCAAGCGTCATCTACCCTGCGCGGACAGGTGCGCCCACTGCTCTATCCGTCCCTACAGTGCGCCCGCTCATGGGTTGCGCTTTGTGAAGGCTGCGGTTTTCGCATGTACCGTGATGATCGCCATTAGCCTCGTGGCAGAAAGACCAACCGTAAATACCTTGAGCGGCTCCGAACAGATGGATGCCTTTCTCAAAGACAAGAAGTATCTAGAGCTTTTGAGGGCACTAGATAGTCCAAACGCGCCAAGAGTGAAGGATTATGAGTTCTTTGCGGGGGTGCTTGCCAATCATACTAATCAACTAAAAGCGTCAATCCAGATGCTGAAACGGGCACTCCCCATCCTTCAGAAACAGGGCGAGCGTGATCGCGAGCAAATTGCTCTCGAGACACTGGCAGACGGATATTCGAGGTTGTATCGATACGCAGAAGCTGCCGACACTTATGCGCTCTTGGAAAAGCGCTTTGGTATTCAAATGAGTCCGAGAGAAAGGGATGCCGTTCGGCAGGCAGCTCTGCAGTGGGGGTTGCTGCGACACGTGCCGCCACAAACTACTTCTTTCTCGGCGTTCAAAGTAGAGACAAAGCGTGACCCGCTCGGTCTTCTCGAAGCTCCCGTCGAAATCCATGGTGAAAAGCGCTATTGGGTCGTCGATACCGGTGCGAACATGTCCGCGATCTCGAAAAGCGAAGCAAACCGCCTGGGCCTCCGGCTTCTTGCGGGCACTACCGCGGTCAAAGGAGTGAGTGGCAGTCTAGTGGCAACTCAGATCGCAGTGGCACCCGAATTGCGCATTGGCAATGCCAGGCTGCGCAACGTGATCTTTGTTCTTCTAGATGATCACGATTTGCTGGTGAGCCAAGTGCATTATCAGATCGGCGGAATCATTGGTTATCCGGTTCTGGCTGCTCTTGGCAAAATCACCTTTTACCGCAACGGTACGCTGGGAGTGGATGTAAGCACCACGCCAGTTTGGGGTCGGCATTCCAACTTGTTCGTCGATGAGCAGACGCTGCTAACAGCCGCTCGGATTGGTGGCACAGCATTCCTGTTTACCTTTGACACGGGTATTCAGAGAACATTCCTCACGGCACGCTACTATCGGGAGCACAGCTCTGACTTTCCCAGTGAAAGGACACGTCATCAAGATCTGGCTGGGGTTGGGGGCACTCGCTCGCTTTCGAATTACGTCGTAGAATCTCTCCCAGTCCAATTCGCCGGCGGCACTTCGACGCTGCACGACGTCCCGGTTTTGACCGAACGGGTGGGGAAAAAGTTCGACGAGTTCTATGGGAATCTCGGCCTAGATGCGGTAGAGCAATTTTCGGCATTCACGCTGGATTTTGGCGCCATGCACTTCTACGTGCATAAAAGCCTCCCAAGCTACTAGTTCGCCTGGATCGCCAGTGAACGAAGTCGCTTGCCCGGAGTTTCAATACTGCGATCAATGCAAGAAAAGGCTGGCACTGCGGCACGGCTACCTTGCCAGAGGAGCTGGTGGATCGCTATGCCTTCAGCTGCACTAATCGGGTAGATTGCGGTGTGGCACTATAAGTTGATGCGCGCGGGGGTATAGTTAGCCATGCGCGTTCTGGTCATTGAGGATGAACGCAGGCTAGCTGAGAACATCGCGCGAAGCGTACGCGAGAGTGCCGGGTACGCAGTGGATTGTGCCTTCGATGGCGAAAATGGCCTCTACATGGCCAAATCAAACCCTTACGACCTGATCATGGTTGACCTGATGTTACCGGGCCGGGATGGCCTTTCTGTCGTGCAGGAGCTTCGAAGAAGCGGGGGGAGCGTGCCGATCCTCGTTCTGACTGCGCGAGACGAAAAAGAGTCAGTGGTGGCGTTGCTGAATGCCGGCGCAGACGACTACGTTACGAAGCCGTTCGATCTGGGCGAACTCATCGCTCGTGCGAAGGCTTTGATTCGACGCGGAAAAGGTGAAAGCGATACTGTTCTGCGGTTCCATGATCTCGAAATGAATGTTGCCGACCATACTGTGCACCGCGATGGCAAACCGGTATCGCTAACGGGAATGGAGTATCGTGTGCTCGAGTATCTCGCGCACCGCCGCGGCGCAGTAGTTTCGAAAACCGAATTGCTGGAACATCTTTACGATTTCAATTGGGAGAGATTCAGCAATGTAATTGAAGTCTACATTTCAGGACTCCGGCGCAAGCTTGGCGACGCGAAGGGCGAGAAACTGATTGAGACTCTTCGCGGCCAGGGCTACGTGCTGAGAGCGTGAATATGAAGAGTTCTTCGATCAAGCGACGCTTAGTCACGGTCGTGCTGATCACGCAGTTGTTGCTCACTGCGGGCGTGGTCACGGTCGCCGTCGTGCTGACGAAGCGTCAGCTTCGAAACGCGTTCGATGCCGGTCTGCACGGCCGCGCCATGAGCGTCGCTGCGCTGGTGCGCTATTCCGAAGACGAACAGCCAACTCTCGTATTCGACCGCGAGATGGCTCCCCCGCCGCTTGATCGGCGACGTCCGGACTTGTATCGAATACTGGATCAGAAAGGTAAGGTGCTCGCCGTTTCAGACAACTGGCCCACCAACTTTGATCCTGCGCCTCATGGAAATCGGAACAACTGGAACCTGAAAATAGAAGGTGAGGTGTATCGCGCCGTTCGACTGAACGATGTTCCAGTGCTTGATCAGGAGCCTGCGAGCAGCGCAAATAGCGGCGCGACGCTCACCGTTTTCTACGCGGCTTCGACACAGGAATTGAGTGAGTCCGCTTGGCGGGCGGGAGTATTGATCTGCATTGCCAGTGTCACCATGCTCGCGATCGCGACTATGGCTGTGCTCTGGGGCATCAGACGAGGCCTATCGCCTCTGGCGGTGTTGGCATCCCGTGCGGCCGATGTGTCACCAGCGAATTGGGAGCTGAACGCTCCTCCCGAAGCCTTACAAACGCCTGAGCTCGCACCTCTCACACGCGCGATGAATACCATGCTCGCAAATTTACAGCAGGCGTTTACGTCGCAGCGAGCCTTCCTGGCAGATGCCGCCCACGAACTGAAGACTCCGGTTGCGATTGTGAAGTCTACGATTCAGTCGTTATTGCAGCGGCCACGCTCGGCGGAAGAATATCGGGCGGGCATTGAAGCTGCGTTGGAGGATATCGAGCGGCTCGAAAAGTTGGTTCACTCCATGCTGCGGCTGGCGCGCGCGGAACAGTGGGCATCGGGCAGCCTGCGCCGTGATCTGGAAGAAATCGATCTCACCTCGACTTGCGAGCTCTCGGTGGCACACATTCGTCCCCTTGCTGAAATCCGAAAGCTGAAGCTCGATCTTCGGCGTGATGGCTCCCCGCGATTGCATGCGGATGCAGAAGACCTGGAACTAGTGTGGGGAAATCTGCTGGAGAATGCCATTCAATACAGCCCGGCTGGCTCGAGTGTGCAAATGACGGTGGTTGGCGTCGATGCCGGTGCAGAGGTCTCTATAAAGGACAATGGGCAGGGGATTCCCGCTGCCGAAATTCCATTTATCTTCGATCGCTTCCGTCGTGCGGACACGTCCCGAGCCCGCAATACCGGCGGATACGGCCTCGGGCTGGCCATCTCGAAGGCGATCATCGAAGCCTACGGTGGAACGATCCGTGTCGAGAGCGAAGTCGGTATCGGTACCACCATGACCGTCCGGCTCCCCGCAAACTCAAATTAAGGTTCCGTTAAGGTTTGCTGTGTAACAGTAGAGAGTTCTCTCGACGAGGCCGATGTGTATCTCCGTCTTCTTTCGTTGGCTACTGTTGTGGTGTTGTCTGTCGGCGGTCGGTGCCAGGTTTCTGGTACCGGTGCGAGCGCTCCTTCCCCGGGTCAGCGCCCTACAATCAGTTTGCAGGATGCACTGGTCCGCGCAAAGATGAATAACCCGCAGTTCCGAGCAGCGGTTATGCAATCGGGTCTTGCGCGCGAAGATCGGGTTCAGGCGCGTGCGGCGCTTCTTCCGAGTGTCGATTATGTGACCGGCGCAATTTATACCGAGCCCACGCGTGAGTCGTCTCCGCGGTTCATCGCTGCAAACGGCGTACGGGAATACATCAGCCAGGGCGCTGTGCACCAAAGCATCGGGTTTACTTCATTCGCCGACTATCGTCGGGCGCATGCTGCAGAAGCGCTTGCGAACGCGCAAGCCGAGATTGCCGCTCGCGGCCTCGTGGTAACGGTTGTACAAAGCTATTACGGAGCCATTGTCGGACAACGCAAAACAGCGAACGCTCAGCAAGCTGCCAACGAGGCGCAGCGGTTTCTGGATCTGAGCGAGCGCCTCGAGAAGGGCGGCGAGGTCGCGCATGCTGATGTGATCAAGGCTCGACTTCAGGCCAATGACAGCGTCCGCGCGCTTCAGGAGTCGCAGCTGGCCGCGGAGAAAGCACGGCTTGGCTTGGCGGTCCTGCTCTTTCCTGTGTTTACGCAGGATTTCGACTTGGTAGATGATCTTCGATTTGCGGCGCCGCTACCACAGCTTGCAGAAGCGCAAGCGCTTGCCGCAAGGAACAACCCTGAACTGAAGGCCGCGCTTGCCGCTGCACAGGTCGCTTCGAATGAAGTGCAATCAGCGGTTGGCGGCCACCTACCCACTTTATCGCTCGACTATTTTTATGGAATTGATGCACCACAATACGCGACCTACACCGACGGTGTGCGCAATCTTGGATATCAGGTCTCCGCGAGTCTGCAGTTGCCAATCTTCAATTGGGGCGCGACGCAGAGCCGTGTGCGCCAGGCGGAGCTCAGACGCACGCAGGCACAAGTCGAATTGAGTGCGACACAAAGGCAAGCGCTGGCCGATCTCCAGGTCTTTTATTCCGAGGCTTTGACGGCCAAGAATCAGATCGAGATTCTCAAGCGATCAGCCGATCTGGCCCAGGAAAGCTTGCGTCTGACGACTCTCCGCTACCAGGCCGGCGAAGCGACCGCGCTTGAGATAGTGGACGCGCAAAATGCGCTGGCACTGGCTAGAAACAACTACGACGACGGAGAAGTACGCTATCGGCTTGCCGTCGCCAATCTGCAGACATTGACCGGTGCTTTCTGATGGGCACTAGAAATCGAACCTTCATCGCTGGCGGAGTTGTGATTGTTGCCATCGGGGCGATCCTGTTCTTTTCGCGACCCAAGGAAGCTCCACCGTCTGAACCTGTAGTGGCCGTCCAGATGGTGAAGGCTGAGCGCAAGCCTATCCGGCAGATCGTCACCACCGAGGCGATTCTCTACCCGAAGAAACAGGCGGCCGTGACACCGAAGGTTACCGCCCCCGTGCGGAAATTTTATGTGAACCGCGGCTCGCACGTTCACGCGGGAGAACTGCTTGCAGTCCTCGAGAACCGGGATTTGGCAGCCGCCGTCACCGACTCCAAAGGTGCGTTTGAGCAGGCGCAAGCCACCTATCAAACGACAACCGGTGCGAACCTTCCCGAGGATCTGAAGAAGTCCGAGTTGGACCTGAAGACAGCGCAGGAAGCGCTAGATGCAGAACAGAAGCTTTACGACAGCCGCGAAGCCCTTTTCAACCAGGGCGCTCTGCCACGCAAGGAACTGGACCAGGCCCGCGTTTCGCTGGTCCAGGCAAAAGCGCAGTATCAACTGGCGAATCAACATTACGCAGCGGCTTTGGCAATCGGCAATCCGCAAGGGGAGAAATCTGCGACCGGACAGTTGACTTCCGCGAAGGGCAAATTCGAGGGAGCTACCGCACAGTTGAGCTACACCGAGATTCGAAGTCCCATCGATGGTGTTGTTACCGATCGTCCTTTGTATCCAGGGGAAACGCCGACGGCGGGCGCTGCTTTGCTAACAATAATGGATACTGCATCGGTCATTGCGAAGGCGCACATACCGCAGGACGACGCGGCCATTCTGAAAGTCGGTGATCCGGCCACGATCACCGCTCCCGGCGATTTCAAGGCAACAGGCAAGGTTACGCTGATCAGCCCGGCGCTCGACCCAAACAGCACGACCGTGGAAGTATGGATTGAAGCGCCCAACTCCAATGGTTCGCTACGTCCCGGCACAGCCGTGAATCTGCAGATCGTCGCGCGAGTAGACGAGAATGCGATTGCTGTCCCCGTCTCCGCCATCCTCAGAAAACCTGAGGGCGAAACAAAGGTGATGGTGGTGGGTGACGATGGCATTGCACAGGAGCGTGTGGTCGAAACGGGAATCAATGGTCGAAATGAGGTGCAGGTCACCAAAGGTCTGAACGCTGGCGAAACCGTGATCGCATCCGGAGCCTATGGTCTTGCCGATAAGACGCACGTGAAGCAGGTAGAAACGGCAGCTGGGCCGGCACCTGGATCGGAAAAGGAGTGATGCGCGGGTGAGCTTGCAATCACTACCGGGCCAGGTTCGTACTGCAAGCGTTCAGGAAGAACGCTACTGGTACAGCCGGCACGCCAAGTCTGTGATCTTCACGATTGTCGTTCTGGTGTGCGTTGGCGCATATCTAGCGTTCACGATCCCGCTCTCGGTATTTCCCACCACCGACTTCCCGCGCGTGGTCATCGCCGTCGATAACGGCGTGATGCCAATCGATCAAATGATGGTGACCATCACCCGCCCCATCGAGGAGACGGTCAACAGCGTTCCTGGCCTGGAGAGCGTGCGCTCAATCACCAGTCGCGGTTCCGCGGAGATCGATCTTTTCTTTGACTGGCATGTCGACATGGTGCAGACCCTGCAGCTCGTCGACGCCGCGCTCTCACGTGTGCGCACGAGCTTGCCTCCCGGCGCGATTGTGGATACGCACCGCCTCACGTTCGCCAGCTTTCCGATCATCGGCTATAGCCTGACATCGGAAACGATGCCGCAGACGCAGCTATGGGAACTCGCGACCTATGAGTTGAAACCCCGTCTCAATCGCCTGAATGGCGTTGCCACCGTTGTGGTACAGGGAGGTCAGGAGCCGGAATTTCACATCATTCCCGATCCCGCGAAGTTGCTCGCCGCGAGCGTCACCGTCACCGACATTCTTAATGCGGTGAAAAGTACGAACCTGATCGAATCGCCGGGGCTCCTCGAGCAGAATCATCAGCTTTATCTGGGGCTAATCAACGGGCAGGTTCGAGATCCCCAACAGATCGCGCAGATCGTTATCAAGAACACACAGACCGGAATTCCAGTTCGTATCGGTGATGTTGCGGGCGTCGAGCCTGACGTCAAGCCCGTGTACACGATTGTTACGGCAAACGGCAAACCAGCTGTTCTGCTCAATATCAGCCGTCAACCGGACAGCAATACGGTCCAAGTTGCGAACGAAGTTCATACGGAGATCGCTGATATCCAGCGGGCCCTGCCGCCAGGCATCGTGCTGCAACCGTTCTACGATCAATCCGAACTCGTTACCGAGTCGATCAAGAGCGTGCGCGATGCCGTCCTGATTGGACTGATCCTTGCTTGCATCATTATTGTCGTGTTTCTCCGCGATTGGGGTGCATCGATCACCGCCGCGCTGGTGATCCCGGCAACCGTAACCATCACGTTTATCGCCCTCAAACTCCTTGGCCAAAGTTTCAATCTGATGACGCTTGGCGGACTGGCGGCAGCCGTCGGGCTGGTGATTGACGACGCCATTGTTGTTGTCGAGAACATCTCTCTGCACCGTGCAGCTGGCCAGCGTCCGTTGCAAGCGGTTCGTAGTGCTCTTTCGGAAATTACCGTTCCTCTAATTGGATCTACGATCACTCCGATCGTCGTCTTCGTGCCACTGACCGTTGTGACTGGCGTGACGGGCCTGTTTTTCCGCGCGTTGGCCATCACTGTTGCGGCGGCGTTGCTTACATCACTTCTATTGGCTTTGACCTGGACTCCAACTCTGAGCCAGTACTTCATACGGTCCAATCGCGCTCGCGTTGAAAGTGATTCCGCAAATGCAGGGGAGACAGGCGAGCAGGAGGTTGATGACGGCGAAGAAGAACCGACGGGCCGATTTCAGAGAGCGCTTGCTTTCTACGAACGCTGGCTGCGCTTTGCGCTCGACCGCCCGAGGTGGATCGCGCTCTTTAGCGGCGTGTTGATCGCGGGCTCCTTTCTCTGCTACAAGGCGCTGGGAACCGACCTGATGCCGGAAATTGACGAAGGTGGATTCGTCCTCGACTATCTGACCCCACCGGGTACATCACTCCAGGAAACGAATCGGATCGTTGGCCACCTGGAGCAGATGATTCGCGAAATCCCCGAGGTGCAAGGCGCATCCCGCCGCACCGGGCTGCAGTTGGGTCTTGCAGCAGTGACCGAAGCCAACTCTGGCGACATCGCGGTGAAACTCAAAAGCAACCATAGCCGCTCAACTGATGAGGTCATCTCCGAGCTGCGCGCAAGGATCGCGAAGGAAGAGCCGCGCGTGGATGTGGAGTTCACGCAGATTCTGCAGGACATGATTGGGGACCTCTCGAACTCACCTGAACCAGTGCAGATCAAGCTCTTTTCCACCGATGCAGCCACGCTTCAGGATTGGGCTCCGCGAGTGGCTACTGCGATTGAGAAGATCGACGGGGTCGTCGACCTGAAGGATGGTATTGAGAACACAGTCAGCGGCCCCGCTACCATTTTCCAGGTCAATCCCACCGTGGCGGCGCACGCCGGATTTACCCCCGAGGAAGTTGCTACCGATTCGACTGCAATTCTCGAAGGTGAGCCGGCTGTAACGCCTGTAATCGCGAATGATCGTGCCTACACGATTCGCGTGCGCTTTCCCGCCGCAAACCGTGCTTCGCTCGCCGCGATGAGCAACACGCTCCTTATTAGCGGCACCGGGCACACAGCCACTCTCGGTTCTTTATCCAGCGTCACGGAGGTCCCAGGACAGACGGAAATCCGGCGCGAGAATCTGCAACGGGATGTTGCTATTACTGCGCGGCTAGAAGGGCGCGATCTCGGCAGTGCAATCGCTGCCGTCCAGAAGGCGGTAAATAGCCTTCACCTGCCTTCGTCGATTCGCGTACAGTACGGCGGAACCTACGAAGAGCAGCAAAAATCGTTTCACGACCTTCTGTTCGTTCTTGCTCTCGCGGTCGTGCTGGTATTCGTGGTGCTACTATTCGAGTTCCGCACGTTTGCAGCGCCTCTCGCAATCCTCACTTCCGCATTGTTGTCCACGTCTGGCGTCCTCCTCGCGCTGTTGGTCACCGGCACCACTTTCAACATTTCATCTTTCATGGGCGTAATCATGGTGATCGGCATTGTGGCGAAGAATGGCATCTTGTTGCTCGATGCAGATCAGAAGTATCGCGGCCAGGGGTGTCTGCCGCGCGACGCCATGCTCCATGCGGGCCGACGGCGATTGCGTCCAATCGTAATGACCGCCCTCGCCGCTATCGCCGGAATGTTGCCTCTGGCACTCGCTCTCGGCTCCGGGTCACAGATGTTGCAGCCGCTTGCCATTGCTGTCATCGGCGGCATTTCAGTTTCCATCGTTCTTTCGCTCGTAATCACCCCCGCTGTGCATTTCTACCTCAGCCACGCTGAAGGAAGGTGAGTTCAGAATGTTCCGATTAGCAAAGACTCTCGCGTTTGTAGTTTCCGCATCGTTGATTTTGACAGGCGTTTTGCTGGCAGAGTCGGCTCCACTTTACAAGCAGGTCGCCAAGTACACGATTGGCGGTGATGGTGGCTGGGATTACATCACCTACGATCCCACCGGCAATCGCCTTTTTGCGGCGCACAATAACGCCATCTATGTCATCGATGCTGCCACTGGCAAGAAGACTGGTGAGGTTCCAGCCAACGGTGCGCATGGCGTTGCACTTGTTCCAGACAGAGGGCTAGGGTTCAGTTCCAATGGACGCGCGGGAACAGTAACAGTGTTCGATTTGAAGACACTTACGCCTAAGACCGACATCAAGGTGGGAGAAAATCCAGACGCGATCATCTACGACAAACACGCAAAGCGCGTCGTCGTAATGAACGGCCGCAGCAAAGATCTCATGGCAATCGATCCAGATTCGCTAAAAGTCGTTGCCACCGTGCCGCTCGGAGGAAAACTCGAGTTCGCGGCAGCGGACCCTGGACACGTGTACGTGAATGTCGAAGATACTGGCGAAATCGCGGTCGTTGACTCCACGATCTGGAAAGCGACCGAGCGTTGGAAGTTGACCGACTGCGAAGAACCATCCGGCCTTGCGATCGACGAAGCCGCTGGTCACCTGTTCACAGTGTGTGGCAACGGCAAGATGTTGGTCGTGGATAAAAAGACTGGCAAGGCTGTGGCTACGCCGGCGACCGGGAAAGGCACCGATGCTGCAGCGTTTGATCCCAAGCTTGGATTCGCATTCGCTTCCAACGGCGAAGGCACCTTGACTGTAGTTCGGCGAGTAAAGGGTGGAACCTACGAGGCTGCAGCCAACATCCAAACGCAGCGGGGTGCACGAACGATGGCTGTCGATTCCAACAGCCACAGGGTCTTTCTCCCGACTGCAGAACTGGGTCCGCCGGCAGAAGGCCAAACCAGGCCCAGCATCAAGCCAGGATCATTCGAGATTCTCGTATACGCTCCGTCAGAATAGGGTCGTGCGATGGAACCAACGAATGGCCGGCGTCTCCGCGCGTGCTTGGATGAATATTCGGTCAAACGGAGAGCGAAAACGTAGCAGGTCTCGCTGCGTTCCCGGCGAGCAACCCCATCCCCTCTCTGGATTATGGTGCGCGGTGATGTCCGAAAGAGACCAGAGTACTGGTCCGCCGCGCGTTGTGGCACGTCTACATGGAGTTGTCGCGCAGAAGCATCGCATCTTGAGGAGATATATTTCCGTGGAAGTTATCTCCTCTTAGCCCTCGAGCTGTTGGCACTGACAAAAGCCTCACTGTGTCCACTTAGTGGCTAATCGTCTAAGATATGGGGTCGGGAGATGACGATCATGTCATCTCTTTCGATCTTTAGACTATGCTATAAACACGTCACTCACATCCCACTCAAAGTGAGAAGGGCTCGAAGTTGGCGGCTGTTCGCATTCTGGTAGCAGGATATCTCTCAGCTTGGCGTCGCCTTCTCTGCGCCAGACTCAAGCAGAGAACTGAGATCCAGATCGTCGGGGAAACCTCGGACGGACTGGAAGCAATTCGAAAAGCGCAAGAACTGCAACCCGATTTGATATTGTTGGACATCTCCCTCTCTGGACTAAATGGAATTGATGCGTCAGTGCAGATCAGGAAACGTGATCCAACCTCCAAAATACTGCTCGTAAGTCAGTACGATTCTTTAGCCATCGTGGAGGCAGCATGGGGCACCGGTGTGCGAGGCTACCTTCTGAAGACGGACGCTGAAAGCGAGTTACTAAACGCGATTGAAGCCGTCATTCAAGGCAGATATTTTGTCAGCAAGGGCGTGGGCAATCGTGTAGCAAGCGATAGCAATCCTAGTATCTTGGCCCGCCACACCCAGACTCCCCCAGTCCCTACAGCTCCCACGACGCGATTGCCAAGGCACTCGCATGAAGTCGGATTTTATTGGGATGACACCCTCCTCCTTGATCACTTCGCCCGGTTCGTCGGTGCAACGTTGAGGGGTGACCGTTCGGCAATTTTTGTGGGCACGGAGTCGCATCGGGAAAATCTTTTGCCACGATTGCAGGCATACGGCTTGGATGTCGCTGCAGCAATCGAACAGGGACGCTATACGCAACTGGACGCAGCCGAAGCGCTCTCCGGGTTCATGGTCGACGGCATGCCGGATTCAAATCTGTTCACCCAAAGCGTCGGCAGCTTGATCGGGTCGGCAGCTAGGGCGGCTAACGCAGAATACTCGAGCGTTTCTGCTTGTGGAGAGTGCGCACCTCTGCTGCTAGCTCAAGGAAATGCCGAGGCGGCAATCCGCCTCGAACAACTGTGGGACGGTTTTGCGAAAATCCACGGTACACAAATTTTGTGTGGTTATCCTTTGAGCAGCCCTGGTCTTGAAGGACGTTCGAATGTCTTACGAGCAATCTGCACCGCGCATTCTGGATTTCACTACCATTAAGGGTTAAGAGCGAAGCCTCCGATGACTCCTGTTCGGAACATGGCATCTCCCTCGGCAAGAGATAGCTGAAGACTTCGCGTATCGAACACTCGCAGTCACACCGCATTTTTAATAGACGTCGCTATGTCCCTTTACCACTCACGCTATCAGCTCGAGACAGCCAGTGTTGTTCGTGACAGTTACCGGATCAGTTCACTTATATATTCATTGGGGAGGTTTGGCTGCAGGTTCGAGCGGCCGAGAAGTCGTCTGAACCAGGACGGAGGATTGATGAGGAGGAGCGCCGGTTCGGGAGATCTGGTGAAGGTCCAGGAGAAGAATTCTGCTGTCAGAGTAGTAGGTCTCGCCGGTTGCAGTCTGTGCCTTAAAAACTGGAGTAACGGAATGTAAGTAGTCCTCTCGGCTGACCGACGCCGCTTTCGCTAAGTTGGTTCCAACGAAATCGCGCTCTGCGTCTACCTGTGGATCGATCCTGTGATCGATCAAACGTCCTCGCTTCGCGATTTCAATAGCAACATCGTGTGTGGCAGCACCGGCCCATATGGGCGTTCCATCGATCGCGTAATCGGTTTTCCAGATTCGAAGATGATGACGAGAGGTGACGATCGCAGCCGGATCCGGCAAAGCGTACGAGTAATCCTGCACCCTGCCGAACAGGTAGAACCTCGCCATCGGCAGCCGTGTGTCAGTAGTTCGATGGCACATCAGATGCCAAACGAATACCGGTCTGAACTTGTCAGTTTTCACCCAACCAGCCCGGCGAAAGGCTTCCTGCAGGTCTTCTTGTCTGGCCACAAATACCAGGTTCAGCATGTCTCCCTCGCGTCCCTCTCCAGTAAAGACACGTGACGGCAAAAAGTTCATGAACTCCGCCAACTCTGAAGAACTCTCCCGCGAGCGGGCTAGATCTGCTGACAAGACCGATGTGGGATCGTCGATGTGCGCTGTGATTTCCGTAGTCTTAACAACCGTGCCGTCATGGCCACGAAGTAGTAGGAAAAGCGGGGTGGCTGGCAGGAAGATCAAGCTGGTAGCGATCATTCCCCCAACCATGATCTTTGTACGAGAGCGTCCTTTTACCTCCTTTCTCGCACTCAAACGCACTCGATCACCGGTTGCAAGCCCTACTGAATCAACTTGGAGAGATACTCTTCCTCCTAAGCCGAAGAAGCGCTTACTTTTCACTCCAGAGATGTGGCCGTGGGCCGTGGTTCCCGCCTGAATAATGGTAAAACCTCCCAGGTCCACATCTCTCGCCACGATGAAATTCACCGAATCTCCAGCGCGCGCGTGAGCGGAGGAAATGGTTGCGGCAAGGCTAAGTTTTATGGGTGTGCCGCTAGGAATGACTAACCTTCTGGGCACTGCACTCATCTCGTCTGCGGAAACGCAGGGCATTAGGAAAATTGTGAGCAGGATATAGGCCGTTATTTTGCCGAGATGCGCGCTCAACGATCAGTGCCGCCTGTGTCGGAAGACCTACCACTCACCCGCGACGGCCAATGTTTCTCAGCGCAAGGAGGCTGGTGGAGGCGGAATTTTACCGCAGCAGCGATGCTTTGTGTGTTCAAACTTGCAAAATCGACAGGACCCTGTCGTCGTGGAGCTGCGGCTCTCCAAGTTTGTGAGCGAGACTTGGGTCGGGCGACAGAGGCACGTACTCTTTATGTCACAATACCCCGAAAGGCTCTGCGTCGGGAAAGCTCCAGACGAATGTTTTTCTCTATTTGGCTTCTGCTAAGTGCAGCGATGCGAAAAGCATTGGAACATATCTTCAGAGGCGACGCGGATTTCTAACGAGAGCCGAGTACGAAGGCGACTCTGTGAAATGTGATGGCATTAAGGTCGCGTTTTTTCCGGACGCGTACCACGAAATCGACGGCGTTGCCAATACTAGCCGTCACTTCGAAGCATTCGCACAGCGTCGAGGGCTCCCACTACAACGGCGGAGTGCGGAGTAGACCGACGTATCGCGAAGCGCCGATGAGAAATTCGCCCCAGGGACGGTGCAGCAGCTGGATTGTTCGACGGGCAAGGTAGCTACCGTTCGTTTAAACGGGCGGTTCCTGTGCAGATAGCTGAATTGCTACGCCTCGTGACACTGGGCCACATAAGAGCACCGTCCAGCACGCGCGAGCAAAGGACTTTAGCAGACGGCCGAATCAGTCCCGTAAAGCCCGTGGCGTCGAAGGCGGAACAGGATTGGAATTCATGGGCAAGAGGACAGCGGTCATGTAATTCAACACGGGCGCGATATGCCTTGGTGGCGGCCTCGGCCATATCAAGCTTTTTTCGTGGGCATGTCCCGCTGTCCCGCCCACCAAGAACGGATGGGTATGAAACGAATAACGGTGAAGGCGGGTGATCGGTTCAACAGCCTCGTTGCGGTTGAGTTTGTCAAACGGAACGAACGCGGCCAGGCGTACTGGTTGTTCCAGTGCGATTGCGGCAATCAGAAAGTGCTACACGCAGCGAGGGTGACAAGCGCCAACACTACGTCTTGTGGATGCGCCAGGCGCATAGATATCACTGGCCAACGCTTCAATAGCCTGACTGCCATCGAGTTTGTTGGAAGGGGCAACCATTCCTTGTGGTTATTTGAGTGTGATTGCGGCAACCGAAGAGTTCTTGATATATGCAACGTAAGAAATGGCACTACAAAGACGTGTGGGCATGGGACTTTGGAGTTAAAGACAGGCGATCGTTTCCATAGCCTAGTTGCGATCGAATCCGTCAGCAAGATTAAGTGGTTATTTGAGTGTGATTGCGGGAACAGGAAGATCATGAATTTATACAACGTGGTGCGCGGGCTCAGTGAGACTTGCGGGCATACACTCCGCGGATCTCGGAAGACCGCTATTTGCACGCAGAATCACGATACCAGAGTAGTCGGCCGCAACAAGGAGGGTAAGTGTAACGAGTGTGTGGCAGAGAATACCCATCGCAGATATCGAGCACAATTTCCGGACATAAAGTCCGACCAGCCGCGCGGGGAAGTCAGAAAGCTAGTCTCACAAGTTAGGAAAGCGCAGAAAGCAGTAAGAGAGTGGAAAGAACAAATGCTAGGTCAGACCAACACTTTAGAAAGGAAGGAAAACAATGAATAACAATAACGTGAATAAATCACAAACCGCCGGTGGACAAATCGTTAAATCTCCACCTGTCCGTCCGGTGCATAACCTCAAGGACTTGCTGGAGTCTCTTAATGACACCGGCGCGCTATTTGCAAACGTGGCTTTGACTGCCAAAACACAAGACAGCCGCATTCAGTTGGATAAGGCACGCCATGACATCTTTAAAACCGTTATTAAGGCAGGAATTATCCCAAAGGATGAGGGGGAACTCTTGCTCGGCGAAGGCTTGAAAAACGGTGATGAAGAAAAAACCATCGAAGACGGGACGGAATGTGACAAGCCCGTCGAACCGGCATCGGCTCGTATAGAAGCCAATCGTCTCTCTACGATCTTCAAAACCAATCAGGCATTTGAAGCCTACCGCTGCCCCAAATGTTTTTGGTGCCACGTCACCAGTAATTCCTATAGTCCACCACGAAATGAACATGCCGCCAGAAGAGCGGCGGCGAAGATAGGCTCCATGGGTAGGAAGATCTGTCCGCCGCAAGACTAATCTCAATTAAAGGAAGTACAAGAAGTCTATGAGTTTCGATCACTTTTACACCCAAGTAAATGGCCAGTGGGTCGAAGCCACTGCCCCGAATTCGAAGTATTGGGTAGACATAACGCATGGCGGACCATTTTGCATCGATGAACGATACCTTTTCCCTGACCTCAACTCTGCCACTGAGTTCTATCGTGAAGGCTGGAAGGGCCGGGTGTTTACAGACATTACAGACCTAGATGGCCTCTATCGCGCTTTGTACTCAGGGGGCAAGTTGATTGAAGAAAAGACCGTGCACCTTGACCGCTCCAATGTGCGTATTTTTATCGGCGGAGCTGAATGACGCAAAGCTCAAACTAGGGCGGGTTCGCCAGCAAAGGATGCGAGTGCTGAATCAAACAGGTTGGCGTGAAGACGCTCTGTGGCTCCATGCAGCACTCAACAAGCCCAAACTCCCACCGGGAGGACAACCCGCCAAAATTCCTCTGGCTACTGCATGGAGCCTAACTTCACCCACGCTCTTCGTGGGTCCATGGACGCGCGGATATATCGCCGCCGGCGACGCATGAAGAGGTCGAACGGCTAATGCGACTAGACAAGCCAGGTCGCAGCCGGCGCGGGAAAGCGAAGAAAGAGGATGTGCGAGGTGCGACTTTTAGTTTGCTCCCGCAGCGAGCAATCTCGAAACAACATTTTGGGAGGTAACTGATGAGCAATCCGATCGGACTATTAGTACGCCCAACGCCAGCAAGTAGCCGATTGATACGTACGCGCGAGGCAGCTCTTTACCTGGGTGTCAGCGAGAAACAACTCCGGCGGCTGGTGCGACTGGGTGAGATCACGGTCATCCAGCGTGGAAACGTCTGGCTGTTCGATGTACGCCACCTTGACGGCTACATTGACCGGCAACAGGAAACGGAATACCCGACACCTTCATGTCCCAATCACTTTGGAGAAAGAGAGGAAAACGATGCCCACTGACATCAAGAAAGAAAAAAAACGCCGCCGCAAAGGACAGGGCGGATTGTTCAAACGCTCCACCTCCGGCAACTGGATTCTGCGCTACCGGAATGTCGACGGAACCACGGTGCAGGAATCGAGCGGCACCGGCGATGAGAACTTGGCCAAGACGATGCTCCGTCAGAAGATGGCACGTATCGAACTGGGAGAATATGTTCAACCCAAAACACAGAACGTCACCGTAAAAGAACTGTACGAAAGTTTTTTGAAGACCGCTCAGATGAAACACTACCGCGACATCAAGAGTATTGAGTATCGGTGGAAGCATCTGCAGCCCGTCTTTGGAAAACTGAAAGCAATCCATGTGACCAAGGACCGGCTGACGGATTATGTAGTGAAACGTCAACAGGAGGGTGCAGCCGACCCTACCATCAATCGTGAACTCTCGGTTATTCGGAGAACATTTCACCTGAATGAAGAGAAGATCTCCAAGATGCCGAAATTTCCTATGCTCAAGGAAAACAATGCGCGACAAGGTTTCTTGGAAGATGAGCAATATCAGAAGTTGGCGGAAAAGTGTAATAAAGCTGGATTGTGGCTACGTGCCATGTTTGAGGTTGCCTACTGTTTTGGTTGGCGTAGTGGGGGACTGAAGAAGATGAAGGTGTCACAGGTTGATCTGTTCAATTGCACTCTACATCTCACTGCTGATCAATCGAAGAACGGCGAAGAGGTAACAGTACCAATCGTGAAGTCCGATCCCCTATATCGGCTGTTGGCTGCGTGTGTCAGTGGCAAGCAACAGACGGATTATCTGTTCAGCCGGGAGAATCCCCAAAAACCCATCAAGGACTTCCGTCAATCGTGGAACTTAGTGTGTACGGCGGCTGGATTTCCGGAATTGCTATTCCATGACTTGAGGCGCACCGCAGTATCGAACATGGAGGCTGAGGGGATACCACGCAGTGTCGCAATGAGTATTACCGGCCACAAGACCGAAGCCGTTTACCAGCGATATGACATGAACAAACATCGGAAAGGCGCACAGGCGGCGGCTGTGAAAGCTATCTTTGCGCGTAGGAACTGCAGTCTAACTGCAGTCAATGCGAGTCAATCGGAGGGTCATCAAGGGGCATCCGAATCCACTGATCGTATTGAAAAGACTGTGTAAGTGATTGAAGTAGATGGGCATCAGCAGAATCCTAAGTCCAGCGCGTCTGCCAATTCCGCCATCCGGGCGTTAGAGTCATTTTAACCCAGGTTCCCTCTCGCGAAATCCGCCCGGATTTTGTCTCAAAAGGTGACACGCCAGCAGCTCTCGAATTGCAGCCCACATACAAAAAATGAGGAGCATCGAATTGAACTAACGCCAATAATTCGCGAAAAAGGAGCTTATCGAGTGTGCCGACGCAGCGGGGCGGTATTACTGATTTTCGGGCTAACCTTGATACACGCTGTTAAAGGACATGCGGAGAAACGGAAGCCGCAATCCGCCCGGCATTCGCCATCTATAGCCCGGCTCGCCACCAGAACCCGTCATACGCGTTTGGACTGCTCTCACTTCGTGAACTACGTTTACCGGAGAGCCCATCTCCCGTACCGTTACGCCAGCTCTGAGGAGCTTTACGAGGGCGTCGACTCCTTCCACCGCGTCTACGATCCCATACCCGGAGATCTCATCGTCTGGAGGGGGCACGTAGGCATCGTCACCGATCCGATCGAAAACCGATTTGTGAGCGCCCTTCGTTCCGGAGTGAAGACCGATGACTATTTTTCCCGCTATTGGAAGAGCCGCGGCCAGCCTCGTTTCCTGCGCTATGTGGGGAATGCCCCAGAGAATACGAATCGCCCGCTTGCCAGGAGCCTGATGGCGTCTTATGCGAGCGGTGACTGATGACTTAGTGTTTCAGGAAGTGCACAGCCACAAGAACCGCGACCTCCACGGCCGCGAGCGAAACCCAGATCGCTTCCCGCATATGTGCCCGCTTCAACTCACGCTGCTTCTGAAGCGTGAGCACACGCATGGCATCTTCTTCCTTGGCAATTTGTTTCGGCGGGATTGCAGGGCGTGGTACGCGCGGCACCAGTCGCACCTCGCCGACGGGCTTATCGGGGTAGAACACCTTTGGAGTATCGATAAGATGCGACCAGCGCGGCACGTTGAGCACGTCCGACGCCTGCTCCGGCTTCATTGGAGCGGAGGTGACCATCAGCGCGGGAAGACGCTCCGGCGAAACATTGTCGGCAAGGTTCCGCAGTAACGACGACCACCACGGATGCGCCACCTGATCGCTGAGGAGTTCGCCCACGTCAACCGGCCGCGATTCCAACTGCAGCGGCGGCAGGGTCTCCGGTGAAATCACATCCCCGAGGTTCGTGAACACCGTCCGGAACCACGGCAAATCGACCACGTCTCCCAGAAGCATGCCCACGTCAACCGGCTCCGAGGTGACCTGCAACGGCGGCAACGGAGCCGCCATATAGCGATCTTTGAAGTTCCGCGCCAGCGAGCGCCACAGCGGGACATTCAGGCTGGCTGGTGGAGAGATATCCAGCGGGATATCTAGATGAGTTTCGGGAATACTATGATCCATGGCCGATGCTGCTATTTTACCCTGCGCTGAGCCAATTGCGCCTATAGCACCTTCGGCATTTCGATAGACAACGGCTGAGACTCCGGAGCCTTTTCCCGGATGACCAGAACTCCGACCACCGACTGGTAGCCATTCCGTGTTGCCTTGAAGGTGTACTTGCCATCCTTAATATGCCTGATCTGAAATCGCCCCTCGCCATCGGTCTTCGCGGCCTTTACTTTTCCGGTGGCATCGTCGCGTAACTCAAAAAGGGCTTTGCGCACCGGCTGATGACCTTTCGCCGCCAGTACTGTTCCGGAGACTTCACGGACGTGCAAGGGCTTCGGAAGTTCGACGATGACCTGTTCCTGCGGAAGCTTGGTAAAGCCGGCGTAGGGTCCCGACTGGAACCGGTGCTCGGCGATGCAGGTGCTGACGAGAAAAAGAACGGCAAAGGCTGCCGTGACCGTACGTGTCACGCGATTCACTCCCGCAACAAGTTATCAGAAAGCGGTGGCAATCCTCCAGATTTCCGGGAGTAACGCCGTCGAGGAGACGAGGGAGAACGACTGTGATCGTTCTCCCGTCAATAGCTATTGAGGCAGTATTCCGTAAACGTCGAGTTCTCCCTGCGGATTCGGATTCGATGTGGGATCGTGTCCAGTGCCGATGAAGACCTTTCCGTTGGCCACAATCGGCGAGGTGAACTTGATTCCGTATCCGGCCATATCGGCTCCATTGGTGGAGCTGTTGTAGAGCTCATTTGCGAGATTCGTGGCGTCGTAAGCGTGCAGGACGGCCGAACTGGGAGTCGGATTCTTCGAGTCCTGAAGAGGTGCGCCATGATCGAGGGCCCAGACAATACCATTTGCCCCGCCATTGGCGGAAACGAACGGCGTGGTGCCCATGATTCCCGACTGATATTCATTGGATGTTTGCGGTGAAGCCGTTCCAGGCGTTAGCTTGCCTCCCGCGTAAATGAACTGACGAACGGGACCAGGATCGGCGCCGATGTATACGGACCCGTTGAACCAGGCGCCGGTGCTGAATAGCTGATACGGGGCGATATAGCCTTGGGGAACTAGGTTGCCGCTGCCGTCAGTGCACTGCGGTCCCAGGTATTGGCCGCCGCCCCAGAAGAACCACTGAGCCGCACCCGCGTCGCCGGTCTGCATTTTGCCCATGTTGCCGGTGTTGAGCAGATAAACGATTCCCGCCTTACCACCTACCATCACCTGCGACGCTCCCGGTACTACGCTGACTCCTCCTGCGGCCAGATCGGAATCCCTGCACCAGAGATACGGCTGATCGGCAGGCGTAAAACTATCGAGCAGGCTTAAGTCAGTATTCTTGAGCTTCAACGCGCTTACTCCCCACGACGAGCTGCCATCATAAGGACCGTCGCCGGTGGTGACGTAGATGTTTTCAGCGCTGTCAGCCGCTGGACCGGCGCCACCCATCCATACACCGCCGGCGCCAGGATATGTGCCGTATCCGGCGATATTCGGCGAGGTATTCAACGCGCCAGTTTGCTTCAGGGTGCTCTTGTCATAGGAGAGCACCCATCCAGGGCCGCACGCGCCCATGCCGAAAACAACCGAGGTACTAGTCACCAGCAGCGAAGCACGACTCAGACATGACGTAGTGAGATTGAGCCTTCCATTCACTGCGTTTGGCAGGGTGCTGGGCACGGATGCTTGAATTACGATCGGGCTGCCCGACTTTTCCTGACCCGTGAGTATGCTCAGAGCGTGCAATCTAAAATTGTTACCTGATGCCGTCTTCTGTTCGGAGACCACATACATCGTGTTCGTGCTCACATCGATTGCCGGTGTTGCGGTAACGCCGATCCACGGCAACGGATTGCCACCAGCCAGCGGCGTTTCTCCCGCGGCCAGCAAAGAAGCCTTCCACAGTTGACCTACGGTTGAATCGTCCGCGTCAAACGCATAGATACTGTCGTATTCGGTCGCGACGAACACCACGTTGTGTTGCGCGCCGTTGACCGTCAGATTCGAGACATATAGCGGCTGCGCGTAGATATATCCATCTACGAGATAAGAGAATAGTCTCCCAAATTTTCCGGACGCCACATTCGTGGGCGTGAGGACGGTCTCATTTGCGTTCAGCCCGGTGCGCGCGTTATCTCCGTGCCACGTAGGCACACTCACGCTGGAAGGCGGAGGCGGATTGGTGACAGTGACCGTGGCCGAACTCACTACCGGTGTGCCGCCATTGCTCGCCGTTGCGGTATAGGTTGTAGTTACCGAGGGCTTCACCGTCAGCGGAGATGAGGCTGAGCTGTTAAGAGCGACTGTACCAATTCCATTGTCGATCGTAACGGAGGTCGCGTTCGTCGAGGTCCAGGTTAGCGTCGAAGATCCTCCGGACGTCACCGACGCCGGAGTTGCCGTCAACTGGATCGTGGGCGAACCGGCTGGCGCTGACGTCACCGTAATCGTTGCCGAACTCTTCGCACTCGCGCTCGCGCTGCTTGCGGTCGCTGTGTAGGTCGTGGTCACAGTCGGAGTGACATTCATCGAGCCGGTCAGTGCTACCGTGCCGAGACCGTTATCGATAGTCACAGAAGTCGCATTTGTTGCTTTCCATGACAGAGTGACGGAAGTCCCAGCACTCACGGATCCGGGCTGCGCAGAGAGTGCAATCGTAGGCGCCGCCGTCGAAGGATCAGTCGAAGTTGAGGAACTGCCGCTCGACGGCACGCCCCCGCATCCCGCTAAGGCAATCAGAACTGCGAATATCACCGGGATCGGCGACTTGCTTACCACGCGTGGGAGTACAACGTGCAACTCTGCCATGCTGGCTTTGGAACCAGCTATTCTGAGCAGGGTTGCTCGACAACTCTGGCGTACTCACGTGTCACCTTTTGTTACATCAGAGCTGCTCGCGGACGCCCGTCGGAGTGGAAAACTGGAAGGAATGAAAGGTTGGTGGATCAGTCTGCGGCGCCGCTTTGGGCCCGATGTAGTTCAACCCCGGCAAACATAGCTTCGAAGACGGTTCCAGTTGATCCGCGCGTGGCCGTGCGGAACGTAATGCTGCCGCCGTGCTTTTCGACGATGCCCTTGGATACCCAAAGGCCAAGCCCCGTACCGTGTTCCTTTTTAGTGCTGAAGAATGCTTCGAACAGCCGGTCGTGGATTACGTCGGGAATGCCCGGCCCGTTATCTTCCACTCGAAGCACCGCCATGTCTTTCGCTCGTTTGGTGGTCACCTTTACCTGACCCTGCATGGGGGCAGCGTCGATTGCATTTGTCAGCAAGTTCGAAACTACCTGTTTCACTTCGCCGGGGAATCCGTGGAAGATCGCGCCTTCTAGCGCCACGTCGACCTTGATCCCTTTCGACTGCGCGCGACGCTCGTAAAGGCGCAGCACCTGGCGCACTTCGTCGGCTAGATCGATGGTCGTCGGCGCAACCGAATCGCGATAGAAGCCGAGCGTTTGACGCGTAAGGTGCGCCACTCGTGAGAGTTCCTGCTCGGCCTGCGTCAGATATTCGTGCGCTCTGGCGCTAAGTGTCTTGTCGTTCTGCAACAGATACAGCAGATTCATAACCGCTTCGAGCGGGTTATTGATTTCATGCGCCACTGTGGCAGCCAGTCGCCCGGTCGCAGCCAGCTTCTCACTCTTGCGAAGCGCTTCTTCGCTTAACTTCGACTGGGTCACATCGACATTCACACCCACCATGCGACGCGCCCGCCCAGTCTCGTCGGTAAAAACCTTTCCGACTCCCAGCAGATGGTGGACAGAGGCATCCGGCCAGATTACGCGAAACTCTTCGTAGTAGTCGGACCGCTCCTCGACCGCCATGTGCATGCTGCGTTCCACCAGACGCCGATCTTCCGGATGCACCGACGGCAACACATCGTTCAGAACAACGTTGTTAGTCTCTGGCGGCAAACCGAACAGCTTGGCCTCGTTGCCAATCAAATGCATACGCCCGGAAGGCAACTCCCAGTCCCACATGCCGGCATCGGCCGTGCGCAATGCGAGCATCACCCGCTCGTTCTGAATGCGGATTAGCTCCTGCGACTTTCGCCGTTCCGTTACATCCAGGAAGAACAGCGACAGACCTTCCGTGCTCGGATATGCGTGCATCTCCAGCCAGTTCCCGGTCGGAGCAAAATAGGATTCGACGCTCTCCGGTTTACCGGCACGCACGGCTTCCTGGAAGGTTTTTTCAAACTCTCCGCCGGCAAACTCCGGAAAGACCTCAGCAACACTCTTTCCGAGCATTTCGCCGCGCGCCTTGCCAAGCATCTGCGCGCCTCGTTCGTTTACATAAACGAAGCGGAAATCGTGATCGAGGGCGACGAAGCCTTCTGAAATCGATTCCAGCAGACGCGCAGTTCGTTCCTGATCCGCAGCTTGTTCGCGTTCAGCGCGGCGGCGCTCCTTGTCGATCTTCTCCAATTGATTTGCGGTACGAAGCACAAGCCCGGCGACTGCAACTACGCTGACGACCACCAGCACTGCCGTCCCTGAATCGACATCGAGAAAGCCAAAGCGCTGCAGGTACACACGCGCCCAACCGAAGGTGGTAAGCGCCAAAGTTGAAGCGAACAGAAGATTCCGAGCCGCAACTCCACCCGGCCCATCGCTGATCATCAGCGACATCAATCCGTACTGCGGACGGAGACAAAACAGTCCCAGCGAGAGAACGCAGAAGATCAGGTTGGTTTCCACCGCCATGTGGCCGTGAAAGAGCGGCACACCAAAGGCGTATCCCAACAAGGCGAGAAAAGAAATGAACGCGCATCCGCCGGCGAACACTTCCGAGATTGCAGTTTCGCGATAGCGGCGGTCGATTAGAAATAAGCAAAAACCCGCACAGGTGAACGCGATCGCAGTCTGAATAGCGAATCGGCCAGCGGGTCCAGGGGTTCCGGCCTTCAGCACTGCAGTCGTGAACAGCAGCGTGTCAATGCCAAAGTCGAGATGAAACAAGTGCTCAAGGACGGTCGCGAAACCCGCAATGCCGACCAGGAACCCGATCGTTTTGCCCGCAATCGTCGAGACGGCCGACCGATGTTGCGAATCCCGAAGGAAAAGAAGGCTGATACCAGCGAAGAAGAACAGCACCGCAGTATTCGGCAGTACCGCCGCTGGATGTCCAGTGAACCGGAACAGGCTCGCTTTGTCTAATCCCCAACCAAGAAGAACGATCGCGGAAACAAGCGAACAGGCCGCTCCCACGAGCAGGGATATCCACGAAAACAGAGAGTAGTCGGGAGTGCGAGGAAACTGTCGCATTTAACTGAACCCGAAGAAGCAGAGACCCTTAAGGCGAGTATACCAGCGCTGAAAGCCAACGTTTATGACAACAAATCTGATTTCGTACAACCAGCCAACTGATCGTTCGGACATGTACCTGACCCCCGCGGCGGCGCGGGCGTGGAACACATCTCGTGCCTTTCAGGCTGCGAATTCTGTTCGAAACGCAACGCTTAGCCCTGTTAGACTCTTCCGCATGGCCATGCCTACTCAACCAAATATTCAAATCGTAAACGAAACAAGCTATCGCGAGAATTACGCCAATAGCGTCCAGGTACGTGTCAACGTATGGGACTTCTTTCTTGTCTTCGGCACTATGCAGCAGCGCAGTGAAGCGGAAGTGGAAATACATAACTTCCAGGGAATCTACCTCAGCCCGCAACAGGCGAAGGCGCTGATGGCAATCCTGCAGCAAAACGTCTCCAACTACGAAAACACCTTTGGCGAGATAAAGTTGGATCCCAAGATGGCGAACGCCGGCCCGATCAACTAGTCGACTATCTTCTTCTGTCGCAGCGGCTACGTTTGATCCCAGTGAACCTCTACTTTAAAGATGAAGACCGCGAAGATCCTTCGGTTTCATTCTCCAAATCTTCCCCGGAAAGACCGCACACACTGGCTGCGGTCTAGCTCGGCGGTCTTCGTCTTTATTCTTGCAGGACAACTCCTGCTTCATCTCTCCCTGCTCAAGCTTCCCTACTTTTGGGATGAGGCCGGATACTACATCCCCGCTGCGCGTGATCTGCTTCTGACTGGAACCTTGATCCCTTCTTCTACTCTGACCAACGCACACCCTCCGCTGGTGATGGCGTGGCTCGCAGCGTGGTGGAAGATCTTCGGCTTTCATCCGGTGACCACCAGAATCGCGATGTTGGTGATCGCGTCGTTTGCAGGGCTCGGTTTGTTTCGGCTCGGGCGTCAAGTGGCCAATTGGGAGGTCGCAGCCGCGGCCGTGGTTTGTACCGCGCTATATCCAGTCTTCTTTGCTCAGAGTGCGCTGGCACATCTGGATATGGCGGCGGCCGGATTCACGCTGTGGGCACTGAGCTACTATCTGCGCGATCGCGTGGTCCAGACGGCGGTGTTCTTCTCACTAGCCGCGTTGTGCAAGGAGACGGCGATCGTCGCGCCGCTTGCGCTGATCTTCTGGGAACTGGTTGGCTTCGCATGGAAGTGGCGAAACGACGAACACAAATTCTGGCTCTTCGCTCCGAGCGTTTGCCGAATCATCTGGCTGATGCTGCCGATCGTTCCGCTGGCGGCTTGGTTCGGCTGGCACTATCACCGTACCGGATTCGTGTTCGGCAATCCTGAATTCTTTCAGTACAACCTCGGCGGAACTCTGCATCCAGCGCGGTTCTTTGCAGCGCTGGCTATCCGTGCGTGGCAACTGCTGGGCTACATGAATATGTTCGTGCTGGTCGCGGCAACGTGGCTGGCGATGGGACGTCCACCGCTCAAGCTTGAACCTAAGACAGAAGCGAACGCCGGTAATGGAGGCGGAGCAATCGAGCGCGGGCGCATCGCCGTTCCGGTGCAACTTGTGTTCGTGGTGCTGATCCTGGCATATGCAGTTGCCGTGTCGGTGCTCGGCGGCGCCGTACTGGCGCGCTATCTACTGCCGGTCTATCCACTCATCATTTTGATGGGCGTGTCGACCATCTGGCGGCGCATTCCCTGGTGGCAGGCGTTTCTCGGCGTAGTGTGTGCGGCATTCGTGCTGGCGCTGGTGACCGATCCACCGTATCGAGCGGCGCCCGAAGACAATCTCGGTTGGGCGAGATTTGTTCGCGTTCACCAGCAGGCCGCGCAAGTAATTGAAACGCGATTCGCGAATGGTCCGATCCTCACAGCTTGGCCCGCATCGGACGAACTCAGCAAGCCATTCCTCGGCTATGTATCGAATCCTGTTCCAGTGATGCACGTAGAGAATTTTTCTGCCGAGCAGATGCTCGCAGTCCGCAACACTCCGCTTTCGTACGAGGCGGCGCTGGTTTTCTCAACCAAGTACGAGCCACTCTCGGGATACTTCATCCGGCTATCGCGATGGGACGATTTCCTCGCGCGCTACTTTGACTATCATCGCGATCTGCCGCCCGACGTTGTCGCCGCGATGCTCGGCGGCAAAATAGTCTGGGCGAATCGTATCGGCGGAGAATGGGCCGCGGTGATCGCGTTCGATCGCCCGGTGAATGCACGGGTCGAGCCGAAGTCATTTTCGCTCCACGGTGGAAATTCGCGTCATTTAGGCTTTTGAACTAGCTTCGCCGCTTCCCGAAATACCTGCGTGAACATCTCCTCGTTCAGCTTTCCAGTGGCCGTGTTTTGATTCGAAGGATGGTACGACACCATCATGATTCGGCCGTCCGGCATTTTGTACTTCGCGCCATGCGCGAATTTGTATTCCGCCTTCGACTTCAGCACCCCGCGCCGCTTCAGATGATTCAGGTACGCATCGAAACCGATCTTCCCCAGCACAACCACGACCTGCACTTTGTCTAATACCTCGAGTTCACGATCGAGGAAACTCGAGCAATTGGCGATCTCGCTGGGCAGCGGCTTATTGTCGGGAGGCGCGCACCGGCACGTCGCCGTGATGTAGATATCGGTGAGCACCAGGCCGTCGTCGCGATGGGTCGCGCGAGGCTGCGAGGCGAATCCAGTGCGATACAGCACCGGATACATGAAATTTCCCGAGGAGTCGCCAGTGAACGGGCGCCCTGTGCGATTGGATCCGTGCGCGCCCGGCGCCAGCGCGAGGATCAACACTCGCGCGTTAGGATCACCGAATCCCGGGACAGGCTTCGCCCAGTATTCCCAGTCGCGATAGGCCTTGCGCTTCTCGCGTCCGATGCGCTCGCGATATTCGACAAGCCGAGGACAGCGGACACAGCGAATAACTTCGCGATTCAGGATTTCGAGACCAGACCCCATTGCTACGATTCTAAACTGCCTGTCGAAGCGAGAACTTTGCTCCTCACCCTCAAGGCTCGGTGAGGTAGTTGCACCTGCACTCACCGCTTGCCGCTCCACTCGTCAATCGATCTCCACGGCTGGATACGCTTCGATATACGCTTCGCCATTGCAGCCATAGTAGGCGACGTTCCGTGCCGCGAAATCGACGTCGTAGCGGACGACCCCGGAACGCCATGTAGCCGCGAGGAACTCCAGGAATGTGCTTTCCCCGGCCTGATCGGTTCGCAGTGCCCTTAAGAGGGTATCCCGGTCGAAGGCCGGTACGTCGGTCGCGCCGGAGACCAAGGGCGTGCCCGGAACGACCACAGGCCCCTCGCTGGTCAGGTAGAGACTCTGGCACGCGGGCAGAAACCACACGTTTTTCGTTACTCCCGCTCGCAGCAGGACCTCGGCCAGATAAGGGAAGCCTCCGACCTTTGGCCGGAGCGCCATGGCCCGCCTCTGGGCCGCCTGCAAAATGTCGATCGCCTTACTCATTTGTTTATCCTTTCTCCTTTTTGAGATCGTCGTCGAATCGTTCGTCGGTTCATTCGACCGGAACGTCCCGGATGTGATGAAACTCGATCAGCTTTCGCAGTAAATGTCGCAGCATGTCCTGTTCCTTCGCATCCAGGCAGTCGAAGAACCGCTCGTCGTTACGGTCGGCAACCTTCGCGAGTTGCGGCAAAGCATGCTGACCCTGGCGTGTCAGTGAGAGGAGCTGCACCCGATTGTCGCCTGGCATAGTCCGGCGCGTGATCCACTTCTTGCCTTCGAGTTTGTCCAACACCTTGGACACTGCGCCGCGCGTCAGACCCAGTTCGTCCGCGAGTTCTGCCGGTTTGGCTTCCGGCCGAGCAGCGACCTGGCTGAGCACAACCCATTCGGCAACTGAGACGTGTTGCTGCTGCAGGGATCGGGCGAACGTTCCTGAAACGTGGTTGGAGACGCGACGCAGCCAATATCCGAGATGGGCCTCAAGGCCGCGTAACAGCGTTTGTTTCTTTTTGCTCATACTGTTTCCACGGAAACTAGTTTAGTTTCCATGGAAACAACTGTCAAGCGCTGGGCAACGCCTTTGCAGCGGCAACTGTATCAAGCCGCCGTTCAAAGATAGCGGCCTATCACGGATGCGCGAATGCGCGTGCGTAGCTGCCGCGTTCCAGTTCCTCCAGCACTCCGGCTGTGCGGGGCTTCCATCCAAGTTTCGGGGCGACAGTGCTGATGATGTCCTGATCGAGTGCCAGTGCATCGGCAAAAGGGCCGAGAACTCCCCGAGCCTGATCCACCGGCCAGTAGTTGACCTTGCCGGGAACGCCAGCGCCCTTCGCCGCTGCTTCTGCCATTTGCTTCACTTTCAGGGTCTCTCCGGTCGCGCCGTGAATCACCGCGCCAGGATCTGCTTTTTCCAGAATCAGACGATAGAGCACGGCAAGGGCGTCGACGTGGACCATGGGCCAGCGATTCTCGCCGTTACCAACCACGGTCACTGCGCCTTTTTCCGCCACGGTCTGAAAGAACATCGCCGGAACGCCACGACCGCGTCCATAGACCATGGCTGGACGAATGACCGTAGTCGGAAACAACTTGGCGGCCGCGATCACCTGCTCCTCGTGCTTGACGCGCCAGGCGACGAGCGGGATCGGGTTCAGCGGCGTATTCTCGTCCGCAGCTTTCGCACCTGTGTTCCCGAGCACCCAGATACCGCTGGTATAGACGAATCGCGGTTTACCTTCCGCAGCGGTTTTCAAGATGACGTCAACTGCAGCTTGATCGACTTGCTGCATATCCGGTCCGAAACTGGCGGCGGTGTGGATTACCGCCTCACTCTTTCGCACTGCCGTGCGGAGAGAATCGGCGTCACGCACGTCGCCGTATACGGCTTCCACATTGGCTCGCGCCGGAACCTTCTTCCCCTCGCGCACAAATGCCAGCACATCATGGCCATGGTTGGCCAACTCCTCCACGATTGCCGATCCGATGTATCCCGTTGCCCCCGTTACCATCACTCTCATCTATGTCTCTCCTTCGGAAACAGATTCGCAGTCCGTGGCCAACGATTCGCGGAATCACAGCACGTCGAAGATTCCCACGAGCCGCTCGGACTCGGTGAGCCTCTCAAAGCTCCTATCGAGTTCCCGATATCGATCAGCGTGTTCTGCGCGAAAGCCCTCGTAGGCGGCAAAGTCGTTCCAGATGTCGATTGTCAGAAAGCGCAGGGGATCTTCGCGATCGCGCACCAGTCTTGTGCCGTGGTAGGCGGGGCTGCCGCGGAACAGCGTTGCCCACGGACCCAGCGAGGAGTAATTAATCTCAAATTCTGCGACGTGCTGCCGCTTTACGCGGAATTCCCAGATCACTTCAATCATGCGCTTCTCCCAACTCAGGTCTTTTCCCTAGCTCGGAACAGATTACTCGTACTCCCCTGAAATAGGCGCTCGCCAGTTTGACGCTGCCCCTTTGGTCTCTTATATTCAAAGTGTTGCAGCATGTTTCGATGCTGCGGAATCGAACAGTAAGGACCGCCAGTGGCTGAAGCCGAAACCAAAATCAATACTCAACGCGAAATCCAAGTTGAGATACCCGCAGATATTGTTTCCCGAGAGACCGACGCTGTTGTTACTAAGTTTCAAAAGCTTGCCAAGCTGCCTGGCTTTCGCCAGGGCAAAGTGCCGGCAACCGTCGTCAAGAATCGCTTTGCCGAGGACATTAAGAGCGAGGTAGTGGAATCGCTGATTCCCCGCTATTTCCGCCAGGAAACAGAAAAACAGAATCTGCACCCCGTGTCGCAGCCGCGCGTGACCGACTTACATATCCATGAAGGCGAACCGCTGCGCTTCAAGGCCAGCTTTGAAGTTCTGCCCGAATTCGACATCACCGGATACCAGGAAATTTCGGTCGAGAAGCCAGACACCAGTGTCAGCGAAGAAGACGTCGAAAAGTCTTTGCAGCAACTGCGCGAGCAAAACGCCAGCTTTAATGCCATCGATGATCGATCGCTACAGGATGGCGACTTCGCCCAGGTAGCGTTCCGCGGCACTCCAAAGGCGACAGCCGGACAGGAAACAGAAGGTCAGGTCGAGCAGAAGGATGAAGGCCAGCAGCCAGTCAACATGGATGACGTCCTCGTTGAGGTCGGCGGCAGCAACACCTTGCCTGCCTTCACCGAAAACTTGCGCGGCGCCAATCCGAACGAAGAACGCGTTTTCGACGTGACCTATCCGGAAGATTTTTCAGACGCCCGATTAGCCGGTAAGACGTTTGAGTATTCCGTCACCGTGAAGGGCGTAAAGCAGAAGCATCTTCCCGAACTGAACGACGATTTCGCCAAGGAACTGGGCCAGTTCGCTGATCTAAACGAGCTTCGTCTGCGCGTGCGCGAGAATATGGAAGCCGAGAAGAAACACAAGGCCGAGCACGAAGGCAAAGACAAGATCGTGGACGAATTGCTCAAGCAAAATGAGATTGCCGTCCCCGAATCGATGGTCGAACACCAAATCGATGTTCGCCTGGAGCGCGGATTGCGAGCACTGGCGCAGCAGGGTATGCGTCCCGAAGACATGAAGAAAATGGACTTCGGACGGCTTCGCGCAGGCCAGCGGGATCAGGCGGAACGGGAAGTCCGCATCTCGCTGATGCTGGAAAAGATTGCGGATAAGGAGAACGTTGAGGTCAGCGATGAAGAGCTGAACTCCGAGATTGAGGCTCTAGCTCTACAGGCAAAGCAGCCGGTGGAATCGGTGCGTAGTCGTTTGACACAGGATGGGGGCCTCGCTAGAATCCGGTCGAGAATCCGCAGCGAGAAAACCCTCGACTTCTTATACAACCGGTCCGCGTAAGCGGACCATTTTTCATGGTCTTCCGGCGCTCCAAGAGCGCCGGCAATGAGCTCCCCCAAATGAAACAATGTTGGCGGGAAGCAGTGTAGGCAGGTGGACATGTTAGTGCCGATGGTTATTGAGCAGACCGGTCGAGGTGAGCGGGCCTACGACATTTATTCCCGGCTTCTTCGGGACAACATTATTTTTCTTGGCACTCCTATCGACGATACGGTTGCCAACCTGATCATCGCCCAGATGCTCTTTCTCGCCGCGGAAGATCCGGAGAAGGATATCCAGCTGTACATCAACTCTCCGGGTGGATCCATCACCGCAGGCATGGCGATTTATGACACCATGCAGTACATCAAGCCGGACGTGATGACCATCTGCATCGGCCAGGCGGCCAGCATGGGCGCGGTACTGCTCGCAGCAGGAGCCAAAAACAAGCGCTTCGGCCTGCCTAACTCCCGCATCCTCATTCACCAGCCACACATTATGGGTGGACTATCCGGTCAGGCCACCGATATCGACATTCATGCACGGGAAATCCTGCGTATGCGGGAAATTCTCAACCATATCCTGGCGCGGCATACCGGTCAGATTCTGGAAAAAATAGAGAAGGACGTAGAACGCGATTTCATCATGAACTCCGAACAGGCAAAAGAGTACGGACTCATAGATGACATCATCTACAAACCGACCAAATAGGGGTATGCTGTCGCAAGCGGGTCAGGCGCGACCCGCCTAGGATCTCGGCAGCGGAGATCCCGGGGATTTGCGCCGCTGTCGTATCAAATCCGATCCTTGGGGCCGAAGACGAGGGACGGATATCAAGGAGTAAAATGAAGTCCAGATCTGGATCTGATGAGCTGTTGCGCTGCTCGTTCTGCCACAAGTCTCAAGACGCAGTAGCTAAACTTATTTCTTCGCCCAGCGATTATCCTCGGGCTTATATCTGCGACGAATGTGTCGCTGTCTGCAACTCGATACTGGAAGACGACCGCACCGAAGCTCACACTGCGGCTGCGCCCGATCATCTCCCCAAGCCACAGGAAGTGAAATCGTTCCTCGACCAGTACGTGATCGGCCAGGAACAGACCAAAAAGAAGCTGGCGGTAGCGGTCTACAACCACTACAAGCGTATTCACATGAATCGCCAGCGCACGGATGGGATCGAGCTGCAGAAGTCGAACATCCTGCTGATCGGGCCGACTGGTACCGGAAAAACACTGCTGGCGCAAACACTGGCCAAGATGCTGGACGTGCCCTTTGCCATCGTCGACGCCACTACGCTGACCGAAGCCGGTTACGTCGGAGAAGACGTCGAGAACATTATCCTCAAGCTGCTCCAAGCAGCCAATGGCGACGTGGGCCGCGCCCAGACTGGCATCATCTATATAGACGAAGTCGACAAAATCGGCCGCAAGGACGAAAACCCCTCGATAACACGCGACGTTAGCGGTGAAGGTGTACAGCAAGCGCTGTTGAAGATTCTGGAGGGCACCATCGCGAATGTTCCCCCGCAAGGTGGGCGCAAGCATCCCCACCAGGAGTTCACTCCGGTCGACACCACGAACATTCTCTTCATTTGCGGAGGCGCTTTCGTCGGCTTGGAAAAAATCGTTGGACGCCGCGTTGGCAAAAAATCGCTCGGATTCAAGGCTGGTCAACAGGAAGAGGCTGCTGCGGGGACATCCGCCGAAGCTTTAGCTGGCGGCAAACGCGACACGGAAATGCTGCAACGCTCTGAACCGCAGGACCTGATCCGATTTGGGCTGATTCCCGAATTTGTCGGACGCCTGCCCGTCGTGGGCATTCTTAACGATCTGGACGAAGAGGCGCTGGTCGAGATTTTGACCCGTCCGCGCAACGCCATCACCAAACAGTACCAGCGGTTGTTCGAGTTCGAGAACGTCCGTTTGAAGTTCACTGACGACTCGCTGAAGGCGATCTCGCGCGAGGCGCTCAACCGGAAAGTGGGAGCTCGCGGATTGCGCATGATCCTGGAAGAGTTGATGCTTGACCTCATGTATCACCTGCCAAGCCAGAAGAAGGTAAAGGACTTCGAGGTGACCAAGGAAATGGTCGAGAAGCGCGACGTTTCCATCGCGATGATGGAAAAAGCCGGCTAAAAACAAATAACAGTTACTTACCTCGGGACGAACTTAGGTTCGTCCCTTTGTTTTTTTGTGACCTGCGTCGCGGCGTCACCGCTCCCGCAAGCAGCGCCATGTGTTAATTTGTAGTTAACGAAGATATGGGGCTGCATTCGCAGACGTTACTTGGAACCCAAACCTCTGGGGATTCGCGAAACCAAAGTAATACGAACCCAGACTTTCAATACGCCTGTGGATAACCTCTCTCTTGCGCCGCTTGTTTGAACTTGTATATCGCGGGCGGCCATTATAATTGTGGTAGTACGAAGCGCCGGCAGTAACGGCCATTCCTCTTCAAAGGCGGTTTAGGTGACCCAGGCCAAAGAAAAATTCGAAACCAAGCGGCTCCCGATGATGCCTATTCGCGATGTCGTCATTTTCCCTTACATGATGACGCCGTTCGTGGTCGGTCGCGAGTCGAGCGTACGCGCACTGGAAGAGGCTCTGGCCGGAGACAAGAAAATCTTTCTCGCGACTCAGCATGACGCCAGCGTCGACGAACCCAAGCCGGGCGAGATCTACCAGGTCGGCACCATCGTCAATATCGTCCAAAGCCTGAAGCTGCCTGACGGCAACATCAAGGTGCTGGTCGAAGGCGTGGAGCGCGGCAAAATTCTCCAGGTCACGGACACCGACGGCTACTTCGAAGCCACCGTCCGCACGGTGAAGTACACGACCGAAGTCACCCCCCAGATTGAAGCCTCGATGCAGCGCGTAACGTCGCTGTTCGAGCAGTACGTGAAGCTCTGCCAGTCGCTGAACTACGAGACCATGATCGCGGCCGTGCGCATGGAAGATCCATCGCGCCTCACCGATACGATCGCCGCGAACCTGCAGCTCTCGATTGAAGAAAAGCAGGAACTGCTGGAGATCTTCGATCCCGCCGAGCGCCTGAATCGCATCGCCGATGTTCTCGATATCGAAATCGAAAAACTGAATATGGATCGCGCCATACAGACCCGCGTAAAGCGGCAGATGGAGCGCGCCCAGAAAGAGTATTACCTCAACGAGAAGATCAAGGCCATCCAGAAGGAATTGGGCCGCGGCGAAAAGAGCGAATACGACGAACTGAAGAAGAAGGTCGACACCGCTGGCATGCCCAAGGAAGTGCACGAGAAGGCGATTCAGGAGTTGAAGAAACTGGAAGCAATGCCGCCAATGTCGGCGGAATCGACCGTCTCGCGCAACTACCTCGACTGGCTACTCGCTGTGCCGTGGAAAAAGAAGTCGAAAGAGATTCGCAACATTGAAAGCGCCGAGAAGGTTCTCAATTCGGATCACTACGGCCTGGAGAAGATTAAGGAGCGCATCCTTGAATTCCTCGCCGTCCGCCAGTTGGTGAAAAATCCGAAGGGCTCGATTCTCTGCTTCGTCGGACCTCCGGGCGTCGGCAAGACTTCGTTAGGCATGTCGATCGCGAAGGCCACCGGACGCAAGTTCGTTCGCATGTCGCTGGGCGGCGTGCGTGATGAAGCCGAAATCCGCGGGCATCGCCGCACCTACATCGGCGCACTCCCCGGCCAGATCATCCAGATGATGAAGAAGGCTGGAACGAAAAATCCGGTCTTCATGCTGGATGAAGTCGACAAGATGGCCATGGATTTCCGTGGCGATCCGTCAGCTGCGCTGCTCGAGGTACTCGATCCCGAGCAGAATTTCATGTTCGTGGACCACTACCTCGACGTGGAATACGACCTCTCGCAGGTCTTCTTCGTAGCCACGGCGAACGTGATGCACACGATTCCTCCGGCCCTGCAGGACCGCATGGAAGTGATCCGGTTGCATGGATACACGGAACCAGAGAAAAAGGAAATCGCAAAGCAGTTCCTGGTACATAAGCAGTTGGAGCAGGCTGGACTCACCGATAAGAACTGCAAATTCACCGATGACGCGATCGTTGCCATCATCCGCAACTACACGCGCGAAGCCGGCGTTCGCAACCTCGAGCGCGAAATCGGCAACATCTGCCGCAAGGTCGCCCGCCGCGTTGTGAAAGACGAAAAGTATGTCGTCAACGTCACGGCAGAAGTCGTGGAAGACTTGCTGGGCGTTGCGAAATTCCGCGACACGGTCGCACACGAGAAGAGCGAAGTGGGACTGGTCACCGGACTGGCATGGACGGAAGTCGGCGGCTCGATTCTGAGTACTGAGGCTTCGGTCGTCGAAGGCAAGGGTGGCAAGCCTACTCTGACCGGCAAACTCGGCGACGTGATGCAAGAGTCGGCACAAGCCGCAATGACCTATGTTCGCTCACGCTGGCAGCACCTGGGTCTCGCGCGCGACTTCTATCGCAATGTTGACATCCACGTGCACGTTCCCGAGGGCGCGATTCCAAAAGATGGTCCCTCGGCGGGCATCACAATCGCCACGGCAATCGCGAGCGCCTTAAGCAAGATTCCTGTGCGTCGCGATCTGGCCATGACGGGCGAGATCACGTTGCGCGGCAAGGTCCTTCCGATCGGTGGATTGAAAGAGAAGCTACTCGCAGCTCATCGCGCGGGAATCTTCGAGGCCATTCTGCCGAAGGATAACGAGAAGGACATCGCCGAGGTCCCAGAAAATCTGCGGGGAGAAATGAAGCTGCACTTTGTCGATACGATGGACGACGTTCTCGCGCTGGCGCTGGAACGGCCGCTTCCCTCCGTCGAAGTGGAAGTGCCGCAACAACTGCCCTCGATGCCGTCTACCTCAGAAGGCACAACCGCACACCAGTAATTTCAGCAGAGAGCAGAGAGGGTCCGCCAAGCGCGGACCCTTTTTCTTTTGTGTGTGAGCTAAGCTTCAATCCAGCTTCAAAGGCCGGTTGTCCACGTCTTCAGGTTTGACAGGCCTGTACTTGTTCCAGAGTCGAAGGACCATCGCTGCCAGCAATCCGATGGGAATGCTGATGAGCAGGAACCACCGCGCGGCTGAAGACATGACGGCGGCCACCACAACAATGATGAGCACGAAGATCAGCCCGGCCGATCCCTTCGGTGTCCGGCCTACAGGAACTTGAGGCGGAGTCTGCATGCGCAGGCGCATACCAATAGGATGCTCCACTTGCACGCACGAAGCAAACGGTGCTGAGGACGATGTTCAGCCCTGTTCAGACATAAAATCTCAACGGCAGAACTGCTGAACTGAAACCGGCGGCGGCTGCGGAACACTATCCAGTTCTCCTTGCCACCCGGTGCATCCCCTTGCGAAAACTGCCCTTGTCGTTTGCTGGCCCAGATCATAGGCCTCTGTCTTCGCCTTTTCGACCAACGTGCTTCCCAATTCTCCTTCCAGTTCGCTGACGTCGTTGCCAACCGTATTGTCGCCTGCGGCCTGCGCTACCAGAAACCAGACGTAGGCTCCATATTTGTTCACTCCACCAGGCGCGTGGCCTTCCTTCAGCATCCGGGCGAGCCTCACCTGCGCCTGCGGCAGTCCCTGGTGCGCGGATTCGTCAAACAAACGCGCCGCCTGCTCGTACCTGGAACGATCTTGTTTCACTCTTCCCAGCAGATACTGGCCGAAGGGATCTCCCTGGTCGGCTGCCTGCTTCAGCCACGTTTCGGCTCTGTCCAGATCGGTCGCAACGCCTGTTCCCGTGTAGTAGCAGCGCCCTAGGTTCCACTGTGCCAGGCGATCTCCCTGTTCGGCTGCTTTGCGGTACCAGGTCACGCTATCGCTGACGTTGGCAGCAGTATAGGTTCCTGTTTCCAGCATGTAGCCCAACGTGAACTGCGCGGGGGCATAGCCAAGTTCCGCAGCTCTGCGGATATCGTCCAGCCCGCGGAAGTCACTTCGAGACATCGGGCCTCCAGCAAAAGCATTCAACCCTCGCTGATAAATGTCTTTGGAAGATGCATTTTGCCCGAAGCATGAGACGACTGCGAGTACGACCATCAACCCCAATCTCGACAACCATGCGAGTTTCATGAGTCCTCTTCGTTCTTATGAGCCTATGAACTCAGCAGCATAACTCTCCTGGATTAGGAAATTCGATCCGAACGATACACGATCGAGCACGCACCATCGAGTACTTCCCTTAGATTGGTTGCTAGAATAGAAAAGTGAAGGTCACCGCGAAGTTCATGCTTTCGGCCATGGATGCTGCCCACTTCCCTATTCCAGGGCCGCCTGAGGTCGCGTTTCTCGGCCGTTCGAACGTAGGCAAGTCCAGCCTGATCAATTCTCTTCTTGGGGAAAAACTCGCCAAGACCAGTTCGACCCCGGGGCGTACGCGCTCCATCAACTTCTTCCAGGTTCGCCGCACCGGAAAGCCGGCTCCGGAACTTCTGTTTGCGGATTTGCCCGGATACGGCTACGCGAAAATCTCTAGGGAAATCTCGGCGGAGTGGCCGAAATTCATTGAGCCGTATCTCGAGAACCGACCCTCGCTCGTACTGTCCATTGTGCTGATCGATTCGAATATCCCGCCGCAGCACAGTGATGAACAACTCATCGAATGGCTTCGCGCCAAAAACCGCTCTTTTGTCGTTGTGGGAACAAAGAGCGACCGCGTCTCCAACAATCAGCTTCAAAACTCCATCCGGAAGCTTACCGAGCACTTCCAGATCGAACGAATCCTGCCTTACTCGACCAAAACCGGCGCTGGCAAGTCCGAGCTTTGGCGCGAAATCGGCGGAGTCGCGAAGCTCGGCAGCTAGCATCGCTTCATTTTGGAACGCGTCCACACTCGGGAAAACTCATTGAGTGCTGCCTGCTGATTCGCGTTACTGAAGTTCCTCACGCTGCTATGTTCACAGCCGATATGTCACTTGTGCGTAGCAGTCTCAGCCAAGTCGCCGTCCTCTCCCCAGCAGAGTGGAACCAGAGACTCACGAAGCTGCACTCGCGAACAACCGCATCTTCCACCTCCCCTGCGGTTGACTCGCGGTTTCAAAGATGGAGCCGGAAAATCCGGCAGATCTCTGGACGTCACTGGAAGACCGGCTTTGTGGCGCTTACGTATTGGCTGTTGTGGACCGGCTTTGCACTGTACGTCATCTCGAATCAGTAACTCGACTTCTAAGCAGCAAGCAGTGCCTCCTGATGAGAACCCCTGGCGGGCGTCTAAATCGCCCGCCGATTTTTCTTTCACCTGTAGAGGCCTTCAGCTATTTCCGCGAAATAACCCATAGATACTGAATTCTTCAACAGTAAAAACGTCTCAGGATCACAGAGTGAGGAAAAATTAATCACCCCCACAGGTGAGCGCTATCACAGCACGAATTGCTGCCTAAGAAGACACTTACCTTCGAGAGCACACCGATACAGTTACGAACGTAACCGGAGTATCAGCCCGAAACGCTCATCAGGAGCTCTCCAACTCGGGAAGGAGAACTCGAAATCATGAAACTTACAAAGCTTACAGTCTTGGTTCTGGCAATCGCGATGGCACTGTTCATCATGCTGCCTAATCTTTCTTGGGCCGAAGATGGTGGCGCAATTTACAAGGCAAAGTGCGCTATGTGTCACGCGCCCGACGGCGCTGGCAAAATCGGTCCGGCCATCAAGGGCACCAGCCTGAGCGAAGCTCAGATCGCTGACCTTCTGACGAAGGGCGCCGCTGGGAAGAAAGCTCCGCACGGAAAAGCGGTTGCCGGTTTGACCGACGACCAGGCGAAGGCTGTTGCCACTTTCGTGAAGGGCCTGAAGTAGTCATTTCAGTTGGGGGTTAGCGATGCAAACCCCGGCGAACCAAGACGACATGCCACGGACGCGGCCCGAGGTGCTAAGTGCCGGTTCGTGGTGTCGCTTAGGAATCATTCACCTGGGTTCCGAATTCCAGAACCCAGGTGTTAGCCCGACCGAAATCCGCACGGCCGGCTCGATGTGCGCAGTCCATACCCGCCCCGCTCCTGTTCCCGCCCAACGCTACGGGGCTTTTCCGGAGCTTTCTAGATGAGCAAGGCACTACTCTACGACGCCACTCTGTGCATCGACTGCAAGCAGTGTGAAGCGGCCTGTGCAGAGCAAAACAAGCTTCCCTACAGCGACACTATCGCCAAAGAAGAGAAGCAATCCGAACACAAATTTACCGCGGTCTTAAGCCGCGGGGATAAATACATGCGGCGCCTGTGCATGAACTGCGAGGATCCCGCGTGTGTATCCGTTTGTCCGGTAGCCGCGCTACGCAAGACCTCAGCCGGCCCGGTGATTTATGAAGCCAGCCGCTGCATGGGATGCCGCTATTGCATGGCTGCCTGTCCATTCGGAGTTCCGAAATACGAATGGGGCAGTCTGAATCCCAAGGTTCGAAAGTGCACGATGTGTCCCGACCGCGTACTTGCGGGACGCCAGACCGCCTGCGCCGAGAACTGCCCTACCGGGGCAACGAAGTTTGGTGAGCGCGAGGACCTGATCATCGAGGCCCGGAAACGAATCCAGGACAATCCCTCAAATTACGTTCCGCACGTTTACGGTGTAGAAGAAGTTGGCGGAACTTCCGTCCTGCTCCTTTCCAGCGTGCCGTTCGAGGAGTTTGGTTACCGCACCGACTTTCCCAGCGATGCGCTTCCCCTTCGCACCTATCGCGTACTCTCCAAAATCCCTGACTTCATTCCCTTGGGATTCGTCGCGCTGGGCGGTGTGTGGTGGATCACGCATCGTCGCGAAGCAGTAGCTGCCGCAGAAGGCAAGCCTACGGTAGCGCCGGAGAAGGAGCAGAAACAATGAAGATGAAATTTACGTTCTGGAAGGCAGTGTTTCTGCTGATCGTGGCGGCGGGCGCTTATGGCACCTACGTTCGCTTCTTTCACGGCCTCGGTGCGTCCACCAATCTTAGCGACCAGTTCCCCTGGGGCATATGGATCGGCTTCGACGTGCTTTGCGGCGTCATGCTCGCGGCTGGCGGTTTCACACTCACAGCCGCCGTGCACATTCTTAATATTCAACGGCTGAAGCCCATTGTTCGCCCGACGATTCTTACCGCATTTCTCGGATACGTCCTGGTCAGCGTTGCGCTGCTGTTCGACCTGGGCAGGCCGTACAACATATGGCATCCGCTGATCATGCGCAATCCGCACTCCGTGATGTTCGAAGTTGCGTATTGCGTGATGCTCTACACCACTGTTCTGGCGCTCGAGTTTTCGCCCATCGTGCTGGAGCGCTTCAATCTTCATAAGCCGCTCAAAGTGGTGAAGGCCGTGCTCATCCCGCTGGTGCTGCTGGGCGTGATTCTCTCCACACTGCATCAGTCTTCGCTAGGCACGCTCTACCTGATCATGCCTACGAAGCTGCATCCGTTCTGGTACACGCCGCTGTTGCCGGTCTTCTTCTTCCTGTCAGCAATCGCAGTCGGATTGGCGATGACGATCTTCGAGTCGTCAATGAGCTCCAGGCACTTCGGGCGCGAGTTGGAATTGCCGATCCTGCAAGAGTTGGGACGCGTGCTGCTAGTCGTGCTCACCGTTTACGGCATTCTGCGACTTGAAGACTTGGGCCATCGTGGCATTCTCGGGCAGATCCTGATCTCGAGCTACGAGCGCAATCTGTTCCTGCTGGAAATCGTGCTGGCGCTCGTATTGCCGTTGATCTTGTTAAGCATTCCGAAGATCAGGCAAACGCCCGGCGGCTTATATCTGGCTGCTGTTTCGGTCGTGCTCGGCTTTATTACTAATCGTCTGAACGTAAGCATCACGGGAATGGAAACGGCTGCTGGCCTTCACTACATTCCGAAGTGGACGGAAATCGCAATCACCGGCGCGATTATTGCAGTCGGCTTTGCGCTCTTCGGACTTGCGGTCAAGTACTTGCCCATTTTCCCTGAACACAAGGCTGTCACCACAACCGAGGCGCCGGTACTAGCCAAAGCGGCTGTGCTAAGCCATGCCGGAGATTGAGAAACAATTCGAGCAGAGCAATGACGTCGCGATCCGATCGGTCGCCTGGACCTGGGGACGCTTTCGCCACAGCCTGAGCGCCAAATTAATCGCGATGCTGGTCGCCACCATGGCGGTCACATTTGCCCTGCTCGGATATCTCAATATTCGGTTGCATCGCGGTCATCTGGAAACCGCCACCTTAACGGCGGCGGAGCGTGTCAGCGATACTCTTCGCCGCACCACCAGCTATGAAATGCTTCGCAACGATCGCGAGGCGCTCTACGAGATCATCAAGACCACTGCTGATGAGCCTGAAATCGTCAGCATCCGCATCATCAATCAGGAAGGCACGATTAGTTTTTCCAGTAACACCAGTGAAGTCGGCAGCCACGTGCAGCTGGCAACGCAGGCCTGCACTGGTTGCCACACGGGCGAAAAGCCGCTCGCGCATCTCGAACGCAACGACCGCTTTCGCATCTATCGCAGCAATACGGGACGCGTTCTTGGCATCATCACGCCGATTGAGAATCGCCCCGAATGCAGCAACGCAGCCTGCCACGCCCACCCACCGGAGCAGAAGATTCTCGGCGTGCTCGATACCAACCTTTCTCTAGAAAGCACCGACGCCGGCCTCGCGCAAAGTACGCGTCGCATGCTTGCCTACACCGGAGTTGGAATCCTGGTCGTGGCATTCTTGACCGGCGCTTTTATCTGGCGATACCTCGGAAAACCAGTCCGTGAGATTCGCTCCGGTACCGAACGCCTGACGGCTGGCGAGTTGGGATATCAGATCAAAGTCCATTCGGAAGACGAACTCGGCGAGCTGGCCACGTCATTCAACTCCATGAGTTTGCAAGTGGAGAAGGCCAACGAGGAAATCACCGCCTGGGCACGCACACTTGAAGAGCGCGTCGACGAGAAGACAGCAGAGTTGAAGCGTGTGCACGAGCACATGCTTCACACCGAGAAGTTGACTTCGCTCGGGAAACTCGCGGCGGTGGTCGCTCACGAGATCAACAACCCGCTTTCCGGGATCCTCACTTACGCGAAGCTTCTGAAGAAATGGCTGGAGCGCACTGACGTCGAGGAGCGCAAAAAAACCGAAATGATTGAATGCCTCGTCCTCATTGAGAGCGAGAGCAAGCGCTGTGGCGAACTGGTCAAGAGCCTCCTGACATTCTCTCGCAACGCGCCGCTGAATATTCAGCGATCGAATATCAACGCGGTAGTCGAGCGCTGCGTGCGACTGGTGAAGCCGAAAGCCGACATTTCTGGAGTTGAAATCCAGTCCGCGTTAGATCCCGGATTGCCGCTGGTGCAATGTGATCCGGCACAAATCGAGCAAGTGATGCTGGCGTTAGTCATGAATGCCTTCGATGCCATGCCGCGCGGCGGAAACGTCTGGCTGAACACCAGTTTCAACGTGGAGAGTAACTCCATCGCATTACAGATCCGCGACGATGGCAGCGGCATACCGGATGAACTTCTGCCTCGAATGTTTGAGCCATTCTTTACCACCAAGGGCAGCAAGGGCGTGGGGCTAGGGCTGGCGATCAGCCGCAACATCGTCGATCGGCACAACGGCAAGATCGAAGTTCAATCGAAGCCCGGACAGGGCACGACCTTCACAATTTCTATTCCGGTGGACGCGCAACGAGCGTCCGCCTCGGCGCCGTCCGCAACGGCCAGCGCCGCATCGAGGTGAGGACAGTGGAAGACAAAGGCAGGCTACTCATCGTAGACGACGAACTCAGCGTCCGCGATTCTCTGTGCAAATGGTTTCAGGAAGAGGGCTATGAAGTGGGCACGGCGGAAGACGCCAGTGAAGCGCTGACGCGTATGGCGCAGAACAAGTGGGATGCTGCGCTGCTCGATATCAAAATGCCGGGAACTGACGGCATCGAGTTACAGGGCAAGTTACGCGAGATCGATCCGAAGCTGATCACCATCATGATGACCGGCTATGCTTCGGTCGATACGGCGGTCCAGGCGCTGAAGAATGGCGCCTATGACTACGTCACCAAGCCGCTCGACCCCGATGAGATCGCCCACACCGTGAAGAAGGCCATCTCTCATCGCCACATGGAGGACGAAAATCAGCGTCTGAAGGAAACTGTTGCCGAAGTCACGCATCCCGACCTGGTGGGACAAAGCGCAGCCATGAAGAAGATCTTCGACGCCATCGAGACCGTTGGTCCGACGGACGCAACTGTGCTCATCAATGGCGAAAGCGGTACCGGCAAGGAACTGGTCGCACGCGCCATTCACGCCGCCAGCCAGCGCCGCTTCCATCCACTGGTTACGATCCACTGCGGCGCACTCACGGAAACTCTGCTGGAGAGCGAACTCTTCGGCCACGAGAAAGGCGCCTTCACTGGAGCGCAGTATCGTAAGAAGGGTAAGTTTGAAATCGCCGAGGGTGGAACCGTATTCCTCGACGAAATCGGCGACATCAGCCTGAAAACTCAGACGGATCTATTGCGCGTTCTGCAGGAGCGCGAGATTGTGCGCGTCGGCGGCAATCAGCAGATCCACGTCGACTTCCGCTGTGTCGCTGCCACCAACAAAGATCTCGAGACGCTGATCGAAGACGGCCATTTCCGCCCGGATCTCTTCTATCGACTCAATGTTTTCCGCATTGAACTGCCGCCGCTGCGCGAACGCCGTGATGACATTCCACTGCTGGTGGATCACTTCGTCCATAAGTTTTCGCTGCAAATGAACAAGCGCATTACGCGAGTAGCACCGGCTGCCATGTATCAGCTGCAGCAGTACCAGTGGCCCGGCAATATCCGTGAATTGGAGAATGCCGTCGAGCGCGCCATGGTAGTGGCGCAGGAACCGGAGCTACGCGAAACCGACTTCATCTTGAAGTCGCGCAACGGAACGGCTCCCGCAGCTCCTGCTGCTCTTCCCGAAGGTCGAACCTTGGAGGAGATGGAGAAGGGACACATTCTCCGCATCCTGGAAGAATGCGGATGGAATCAGACGCGCGCGGCCGAGATGCTCGATATCGACCGCGTCACATTGCACAACAAGTTGAAGAAGTACGGCTGGAGCCGCACCGCAGCTGCTGAAAGCAAATGAGGCGTTTGCAAGTGCTTGCGATTGGGGACGTCGAGGGCCGCACCTTGGAGGCGATGGCCGTCCAACTGGCCGATCACTTTGCCATGCCCTGCGAGGTGATGCCCAATGCGATCAATCCAGAGTTCGCCTTTCATCCCGAGCGCGGGCAGTACCACTCCAGCGAGATTCTGGCCGAGATACGGAAATTTGTCGGCCCCAATTGCTGGCGTTTGCTGGGAGTGACCAGCGCGGATTTGTACATCCCGATTCTGACTTTCGTTTTTGGCGAAGCGCAGATGGGCGGGCCTGCGGCGGTCATCTCCACTCACCGGCTGCGGCAGGAGTTTTACGGACTTCCTAAAGATGTGGATCTCCTATACGGCCGCATGCTGAAGGAAGCAGTACATGAGCTTGGACACACATTGCATCTCTCGCACTGTGACGACTACAACTGCGCCATGGCGTCGTCGCATTCGGTGGAATGGATTGATCTGAAGGAAAACGCGTTCTGCCGGGACTGCGCCAATCGCGTCCTGGCTGAGCTCTCGAGGCCCCGTTGAGAAAGATGACTGCACGCACAGAACACTCACAGAACGTTCGCGGCGATCACTACTACTTTCGCGTATGGTTGATCACCACGGCGGCTGCAGGCGTGATCTTTCTTGTCCCCTTTGTACTCTTTTGCACCGTCGCAAACCTGGAGTCACCTGCGCTCCGTCTGATCCTCACATGGGGTATCCCCTACGCGTTTCTCGGACTAGCGATGGCTGCTTTGGCTGCTTCGTATGCCGTAGGTTTTCTGAAAAGAACCACTGACGAACTCGCGAGGGCTCTCGAAATTGCTCACATCAGCGAAGGCGAACGCGATGCCGCTCAGCAGGAACTAGTCCACAAACTGATGGAGGAGCGCGAACTGGAGCGCGAGAAGATGCAGTTCCAGGCGCAGCTCGCGGAATACGAAAAATACGCGACCTTGGCCCAGCTTTCACTGGGCGCCGCACATGAGATCAACAATCCGCTGCTCGGCATTCTCTCGCACCTCGAATTAGAGCTGAAGGATCCACGCTCCGAAGAAGAGCGCATTGAGATCCAGCAATGCATCGAAGGCACCAAGCGAATCTCCCAAACAATCCGCGGACTGTTGAATTACACGCGTCCCGGGCCGCTGATGTTGACGCAGATCAACCTCGAACGGATGGTTAGCGAGACCTTCACCTTCCTCTGCCATCAACCGATGTTCCGTAATATCAAATTGGAGAAGCACATCCCGTCCGATCTCCCGAATTTCAATGCCGATGCCAACCAACTCTCCCAGATCCTGATGAACCTTCTGTTGAATGCGGCTCAGGCGGCCTCGGATGGCGGCACCATAACCATTTCCGCAAGCAATACCGACAAGAACGACCTGGTGGAGATTCGCGTCAGTGATACCGGCTGCGGAGTCCCGGGCGACATCCTGCCTCACGTCTTCGAGCCATTCTTTACCACGAAACACGGTAAAGGCACCGGGCTGGGACTCAGCATCAGCCAGTCCTACGTACGCAGCCACGGAGGAGAAATTTCGATTCGCAGCGTGCTCGGCGAAGGCACTACCGTTCGTTTCACACTGCCGATCGCTCGCGAGAGCGTGATTCTGCGCGAAGACGGAGACGAAGTGGTTGTGTAAACAATTATGGCCTACTCAATCCTCGTTATCGATGACGAATCGCTCACACTGAGAACCATCAGCCGCGCCTTGCGCGACGAAAGCTTTGACGTGTTCGTCGCCATGAATGGCGAGGACGGTCTTCGCGTACTCGCGGAAGAGAAGCCGGATCTCGCCCTCGTCGATGTTGTCCTGCCCGGCATCGATGGCATCGAAGTACTACGCCAGATCAAGAAACAAGCACCCACTACCATCGTCGTGATGATGAGCGCTTACAAAGTCGTCGACCGCGCCGTGGAATCGATGAAGCTGGGTGCCTACGACTACCTCACCAAACCTTTCCACCTCTCCGACATGACGAATACCATCCGGCGCGCGAGTGAGATGCTGGACCTGCGCATTCGCGTCCGCGATTCAGTAGAAAGCGCCAAGGGCCGTTACGATTTTGGCCGGGTTGTGACGCAGAACGAGAAGGTCGCCGAAATGCTCGAAATGGCGCGAAAGGCGGCCGAATCAGATCGCACCACGATTCTCATTCAGGGCGAGAGTGGAACCGGAAAGGGCGTTCTGGCGAGAGGCATCCACTACAACAGCCCGCGCGCGTCCATGCCTCTGGTCGAACTGAACTGCGCGGCTCTTCCCGATGCCCTGCTGGAGAGTGAGATGTTCGGCTTCGAGCCCGGAGCATTCACCGATGCGCGCCGACGCAAAGAAGGCCTGATTGAGCGCGCGCATAATGGCACGCTTTTTCTCGACGAGATCGGAAACATGTCGGCCAATGTTCAGGCGAAGCTCTTACGCGTCCTCGAAGAAGGTTCCTTCATGCGACTGGGAGGGACGAAGCCCATCAAGGTGGACGTCCGCATCATCACCGCGACGAACGCCAACCTGAAGGAGGAGATCGCGCAGGGAAAATTCCGCGAAGATCTCTACTATCGCCTCAACGTCGTCCCGCTCTTCATTCCTGCACTGCGCGATCGCAAAGAGGACATCATGCCGCTCGCGCTCGACCTTCTCCAGCGCTACAACCTCGAACTCAAGAAGAACTTCAGCGGATTTACTCCCGCAGCCGCTGAACTGATGGTGAATTATCCGTGGCCCGGGAACATTCGCGAATTGAAAAACGTGATCGAGCGCACCATGATCCTCTCGCGCGAAGGTGATATCGACGCCGGCTACCTGCCAGAGGAACTTCGCGATTACATCCCCGAGATCGCGGAATCGGAGGCGCCATCGCACCTGGATGTCTCACCGACTGGCGATCAGTTCGTAAGCCTGCGCGAACTGGAAGATCGCTACATCCACGAAGTCCTCACTGCGACCGGAAACAACAAGGCGCAGACCGCGCGAATTCTCGGCATTCACTCCACGTCCCTCATGCGCCGCCTGAAAAAAGAGCAGGGAGATTAGCTCACCGCAGAGGACATGGAGGACACAGAGTGGAATTGAACGAAATCAGCGGTACCATAGTGGACTCCGCGATGAAGGTGCACACAGCACTCGGGCCAGGACTGCTGGAAAGCACCTACGAGGCCTGTCTAGCTTTCGAATTGGCCGAGCGCGGCCTTGAGGTCAGAACGCAGGTAGCGCTTCCGATCACTTACCGAACCGTCCGACTAGACGCAGGCTACAGGCTCGATTTGCTGGTTGAAGATTCCGTAATTGTCGAACTGAAAGCCGTAGAATCTGTGCTTCCGATTCACGAAGCTCAACTTCTCTCGTATCTGAAGCTCAGTGGCAAGAATTTGGGCCTGTTAATTAATTTCAATGTGGTCCATCTCCGGAACGGCATCAAGCGCATGGTGAACAGATTCTAACTTCGTTTTCTCTGCGTCCTCCCCGCTCTCTGCGGTGAACTCGTTCTTGCACTCCTGCAAAACGCTTTCGACCCCTGCGAAATGCAGTGGTCACTTGTGATCTGGCAACAAAGTTCCCGCCCAACTCCTTTCCTTTCAGCGTCTCACTATAAGACTTCTTTTGCCCTCCGCGTGCACAACTAAAGATGTGTTTTGAGGAGCTATCAGCAAGGAGGCAGTCAATGTCCATCCTCTTCGTACTGCTTACGTTTCTAGTCATCATCAGCATCAGCTACTTCATGCGCCACGGCCAGGTGCCGCTCGCAGATGCCGAGCGCGTTCAGGCTGCAGTGCCCGCGTTGAAGCCGTTGATGGTTCGCGAGTCGGGATTCGAAGTCCCCAAGGGCTTCTGCTTTCATCCCGGTCACACCTGGGTTTCCGATGAAGGCCGCCAAAATGCGCGCATGGGAATCGACGGTTTCGCCGGAAACGTGTTCGGCAAGGTCGACAAAGTTGAAGTTGCCGGCCTGAACCGCTGGGTGCGTCAGGGCCAGAAGGTCTGCACGATTACGCGCGATGGCATCACCGCCGATTTCATGTCGCCTGTCGAAGGCGTTGTCGTCTCGGTGAATCACGATGCGCTCCGCGATCCCAGCGTCGTCACCAAAGACCCCTACAACAACGGTTGGATTTGCGTGATCAAGGCCCCTGAAATGGAAGTCAATCTGAAGAATCTTCTTCAGGGCTCAATGATTTCTACCTGGATGCAGAACTCGGTTCGCCGTCTGCAAAGCTATGCCGCTCCTTTGGGAGCTGCCGCCGCCGACGGTGGATTGCCGGTCGACGGTTTAATCGCAAAGTTGGAACCGACAGCACAGCGTTCCATGCTCCGCGAATTTTTCCTGAATAGCTGAGCAGCAGTTCACACCCGGAGGCTCTGGTATGGCAGAAAAGAAAAAAGCGCTGCTCATCGACATTACGAAGTGCATCGGTTGCCACTCCTGCGAAGTGGCTTGCAAGGCGCAGCACAACTTGCCCGGAGATCCTGAACCGCAATTGTCGGAAACCGCCCTTACGACTGTTCAGGAACACGAAGGCAAAAATGTGCGGCGCCTGTGCATGCACTGCGAGGAGCCGGCGTGCGCTTCGGCGTGTCTGGTCGGCGCTCTGAAAAAAACGTCGTACGGTCCTGTCGTGTACGACAAAGACAAATGTATTGGCTGCCGTTATTGCATGATCGCTTGCCCGAACAGCGTGCCCAAATATGAATGGAGCAAGCTCGCACCCTACGTGAAGAAATGCGATATGTGCTCGGAGCGCGTGGCGCAGGGACAGCAGACAGCCTGCGCGGAAGTGTGTCCTACGGGCGCAACCTTCTTCGGCGATCGCGATCAACTCCTGCGCGAAGCACGACGGCGTCTCGACAGCGATCCAAACTACGTTCAGCGGATCTACGGCGAACGCGAGTTTGGTGGCACCTCGGTATTGTTCATCTCCGATGTGCCCTTCGAGAAGCTCGGATTCACAGTGGTCCAATCCGAAGAACCGCCGCTGCCCACGCTCACGGCATCCGCGCTGGGCGAAGTTCCTACGGTGGTGCTGGTTGGCGGCAGCCTGCTCGCCGGCCTTTACTGGATCACCCAGCGCCGGCGTGAAGTGGCGTTGGCCGAGGCCGCTGAGAAAGCCGCCCGCAACAGCGAGGAAAGGAACTAACTATGCCGGAAGAAAAGAAATCGTTCATCACCATGTGGCGCATCATCCTGGCGCTGATCTTCGCCGCCGGTATCTACGCCACCTATCTTCGCTTCGCAGTCGGATGGCATGCGGCTACCAACATGTCCGACGCGCAACCCTGGGGCATTTGGGTCGGTCTGGCGACGCTGTGCGGCGTCGGACTCTCCGCCGGTGGCTTCGCTACCGCAGCAGCCGTTTATCTCCTCGGTATGGAACGCTATCGCCCGATCTGTCGCACTGCAATCATGATCGCCCTGCTGGGCTACGGGTCGGTGTGTGTTGGCTATGCCTATGAGTTGGGCCTGCCCTGGCGCTTCTGGCATCCCCTTGTCTACTGGAATCGTCACTCGGTTTTGTTCGAAGTGTGCTGGTGCATCATCATGTACACCACGGTGCTGATGATTGAGTTCTCGCCGGCAGTCGTCGAAAAGCTGCCTTGGAAGCGAGTGCGCGAAACCTATCTCGGCTGGCATCATCGCATCGTGATCGCATTCGTTCTCGCCGGAGTTCTGCTCTCATCATTGCACCAGTCGTTCCTCGGCGGATTGTTCATCATCACCAAAGGCAAGGAATATCCGCTGTGGTACAGCACGCATCTGACCACGCTCTTCTACATGTCCGCGATCCCGGCCGGCATTGCCATGATCGTGATGGCTCTATATCTGTCCATCCGTTCGCTTGACGTCCGCATCGATCCCGAGATTCTGCGCGACCTGAGCGGTGTTCTCACTCCACTACTCATAATGTTTGCGATCTTCCGCGGCGTGGATATGGCACACGAAGGCGGCTTACCCTACTTGTTCCGCTGGCGTCCGGAAACCGGCTATTTCTGGCTGGAGATGCTGCTCTTCGTCTTTTTGCCGGTGATCCTGCTGAACCTAAACTACGTGCGGAATCGGCCAGTGGCCCTCTATTGGACCAGCGTGATCGTGGTGATGGGCTTTATCACCAACCGTATCAATGTATCCATCACTGGATTGGAGCGTGCGACGCACGCCGGGTATTCGCCCAAATGGCCCGAGTTGGCGGTCACACTTATGCTGACCACCTGCGCGGTTCTGGCGTTCCGATACGCCGTTCTCTATTTGGACATCCTGCCCCGCACTGCTTTGACCAAGCAGCCCAAATGGCTTGCTAATGCAGGCGTAGTGGCCAATGCCTGATTTTGCGGAGAGCCCGGGCATCCGCTCCGGAACCGGGCTCGCGGAGGACGCCGGCGGTCAGCTAACCTGCTGATCGCCGGTTTCCCTTTGTTTCGCCTCTGACCTCCCGCTCCGGCACTCCCCGCGAATAAATCCTTCCGCCAGCCGCTCTTTCGTAGCAAACTGTGATTGAATCGTGGGCCCGGATTTTCATAAGCAGGAGTTTGGCCCGATGAATAAGCACGAAATACCTCATCATCAATGGTCGCCTTTTCTCGAGAACTTCAGCCTGGAACACGCGGGTAAGTTGATGTCTGTCAAGTCCCGTCACCCTGAGCATGGCATCGTAATCGAGATCGAAAACAAGCCGCTGGAAGCGTTGATTCAGGAAGCGGAGCCTGATACTGAACGCATCGCAATCATCTTCGATCAGGGCTCAAAAATATCGAGCACTCATTTTGTTTGTTCGCCTCGCCAGATCCGTTTGCGCACAACTTCGGAAGGAACAGAGGAGGGCGTTGAGATCGATGCGGAAGACGGCCGCACCGTGATCGTGCAGTTCTGCGGCATTGGGATTGTCGGAATCGAAGCTGCGTGAGGGACGACAGCAGCGGTCTCGCACTGAGAACGGCTAGCATCCGACGAGCTTTTCCAGCTCCGGCTTGTTGTGGATCAGCAGCGTGGACCCTTTCAGCGTCGCGAACTTCTTGCGCTTGAACTCCGCTAATAATCGGGTCACAGTCTCGCGCGATGTCCCGATAATCTGCGCGATCTCTTCGTGCGTGAGGCCCATTTTCGCGCGAATCCCCTCTTTGGTCTGCTCTCCTTCCGCGCTCAGTTCGAGAAGAAAGCGTGCCAGTTTCTCTCCCGCGGAATGCGATAGTCCAAGCGAGCGAATCAGGTCGTACGCGCTGTTGCAATCGTCGCTGAGATGCTGGGCTGCCTGTAGGCAAGCGGCGCCGTGATCGTGCAGGAACTTGAGGAAATCCTCGCGTCGTACGAAATTCACCTGGCATGGCTGAATCGTTTCGGCGGTCAATTCATAGCTCAGGCCGGAGACGCAGGCATGCAGTCCCAGAACTTCGCCCGGCTCCGCAATCTTCAGGATGAGCGTCTTCCCTTCCGCCGAGTTGACCGAGAGTTTCACGCGCCCTTTGCAGAGCATGTAAATACCGCGCGGCGGCTGCCCTTCTACAAAAAGGATGGCCCCGCGAGGATAAGCCGTGGGAAATTTGATCTTCTCGAATGCTTCGAGCGCAGCAGGGGGCAATGCACAGAAAAAATTATCTGACCGCAACTTGCAGATGATGCAGTTCTCAACGAGTTGAAGCCCGTACGGCGAACCCATAATCTTCGCCTCCGGCGAGGGCTTGTCTAAAGTTGCTGTCACATGCCCCAACATTCGCGACCGCGGGATTGCTGATATGGAGATGTGTAACTCCAGAATATCACCTTACCCTCCGATAACTCGCCTGATTCTTCTTCCCGCGCGACCGCGCTCTTATTTGATTTCCGGTGTTCACCTCCTCACCAAAGTAATCCACCAGACGGTGATTTGCGTCACAGCCAGAACCCGAGAAATAGGCGATCTTACGTTTCTACACGTGGGGAAAAGAAAAATTCACTTTTGAGGTGGCAGGACTTTGCCTACAATCTTGTATGTGGATAACGGGCGTTCACTTACCAACGTAAGACAAATTCTGGAACAAGACGGTTGCGACGTCGTCGCTTCCGATTCCAGTCTGCATGCCCTGGGTGTCCTCGCTCGTCAGCCTATCGATGGCGTTGTGCTCTCGTATTACGAGGGAAATACAGAGTCCCTCAGCCTGCGCAACCAGATCTGCCATCTTGAGCCTTATCTCCCGGTTTTGCTCTTGTCAGAGCATGGGAGCGCCATGCGTGCGTCGCTTCATACGCTGGCCTCTTACATACGGGAGCACCCAGTGAGCGAAAAACTGGTGTGCAGCTGATCAACACCGGAGCTTAGGAAGGCCCGTACTTACGACGAAGCAGCGACACCGCGAACTGCTCTCCTTCGCACTCGAACTTCACTTCCGATTCCACATTACTTTTGCAGATCGTGAAGTTGTACTCGGCTCCGTCTGCTACCGAGGGAAGCGAAAGATACGAAGGTCCGGGCAATAGATTCTTGAGCATCCCAGCACTCATGTTCGCCAACTCTCCCATTGCATCGCGTACCTGATCGATCGAGACCTGCTCGGGTTCGGTGCCGACGAATCGCGCCGCCGCCATACGCGCCAGCGTCAAAGACGAATCCAGTCGTACCGCTCCTTCCCATCCACCTGTAATCTGGACCGAGGCTCCAATCCTTCCTTCAGTTGGGCTCGAACCATTGCCATTCGCAGCGGCGGGATGAAGATCGAGCATGCTCTCCCATATTTGCGACGTTACTTGTTGGATCTCTTCTTCACTGACAGCCATGACTTGCTCCCTTAGGCCGGTAATATGCGGTTTTTTCGAATGGCACTCGCTCAAACGCGTCGCTCAGGCCCATCGTTGTCTCTGCGCCGCCCAGGAACAGATATCCGTCCGGACGCATTCTCCTGTGCACCCTCGCAAGAATGTCCGCCTTGGTTTCCACATCAAAGTAAATCAACACGTTCCGTAACATCACAATGTCGGGTTCAGCGAACTCGGGCCAAGGTTCAGCCAGGTTCAGCAGCCGGCAATCTACTAGGTTTCGGAATCGCGGAGAGATCTCCCATTCCAGTCCGTGTTGCACAAAATGTTTCGCCAGGTTGCCGATCGGTAATCCGCGATTCACTTCAAACTGGCTATAACGTCCAGCCTTTACCCGTTCAATCATTGCCTGCGAATAATCTGTCCCAAGCACGCGCACGTCCCAACTAGATACTTCCGGAAAGTGCTCGTGAATAAGAATGAGTGTGCTGTAGGCCTCCTGGCCGCTGGAGCACGCCGCACTCCAGACATTCAGGCGGCGGCTCAACCGGCGGGTAACAATCATCTCTGGAATAACCTTTTGCCGTAATGCTTCGAATGGGGCCAGGTCGCGGAAGAACCATGTCTCGTTATTTGTCATCGCGTCCAGCACACGCCGGTGAAGCGGGCTGAAGCTCTTCACGCGCAGATTTTGTAAAAGCTCCGGTACCGAGCCGAACCCTTCCTTACGAAGCAACGCACTGAGCCTCGCCTCTGCCAGGTATTCCTTTCCATCGTCGATCACAATCGACGTGTGCGTGCGCACCAGGCTTCGCAGATAGTTGAAGTCGACGCTGGAAAGGCCCATAACACTCCTGAAGTTGATTACGCCTGTACCCGCCGCTGTGATTGAGTAACTCTCCGCACCATCTCGGGACCAATCTGCTCCAGAGGTAACACTGCATCTGCAAGGCCAGCTTGCGCAACGAAGCCCGGCATCCCCCAGACCACCGAACTCTCTTCGTCTTGCGCCAGAATTTGCCCACCAGCATCGCGGATCTTCTCCGCGCCTCGCAACCCGTCCTGTCCCATACCCGTCATCACAATCGCCAGCGTGCCCGCTCCATATACATCGGCAACGGAACGGAACAGCACATCGACAGACGGCCGGCAGGAATTCTCCGCGGTGCCCTGGTGAGTCGCCAACCTGAACCGGGTTCCCTGCCGCCGCACCACCATGTGGTAGTCACCAGGCGCAATCCATACGCTGCCCGGTTCCAGACACTCAGTTCCTGCGCACTCTTCTACTGGCACCTGCGCTGAGACTGCCAGTCGTTGAGCGAGGAAGCGTGTGAACGTCGGAGGCATATGTTGAACCACTACAATTGGCACCGGAAAATTCGCTGGAATCAATGGGATCACCCTCGCCAGCGCGTTGGGCCCACCTGTGGATGTTCCGATTGCCACTATCTCCACCGGAGCCTTGACGGTGATGCGTGGCAAACGCGAGATCGGCTGCGCACACTTTGGGATTCGCTTCGCTCTATCTTCCCCTTCGAGCCGGTAGCTGCAAAGCGCTTTGACCTTCGGAATAAGATCGACGCGAATCTTCTCGATGCTGCTCGCGACCGTATTCCCTTCCGGCTTGGTGACATAGTCACGCGCTCCCAGCGCCAGAGCATCGAGCGTTGCCAGCGCTCCACGCTGCGTCAGTGTGCTGAACATGATCACCGGGATTGCCGAATAGCGTTCCTTCAGTCCCAGCAGCGTTTGCAGCCCATCCATCACCGGCATCTCGATGTCGAGGGTGATCAGATCAGGGTTGACTTGCTCGATCATGGCCAGCGCAATCTGGCCGTTCGCGGCGACGCCTGCAACTTCAATCTCCGCGTCCGACGTCAGGACCTCGCGCAATACCCGCCGGATCACTACCGAATCATCGACGATCAGAACACGTATTCGCCGCATGACTTAGCACTCAAATCCCAGCAGCTGAAGTTTTTCCAGGATCACCTCAGGCGTGAATGGCTTCATCACATACTCGTCCGCGCCTTTTGCCAGTACCGACTGGATGTGCCCAATCTCAGATTCGGTCGTCACCATCATGATCCGCATCGCGTTATAACGAGTTTCCGAGCGGATTGCTGAAACCAGCTCGTATCCGTTCATCACTGGCATGTTCCAGTCGACTACCGCCAGGTCCACCGGAGCAGCGATTTCAGCCAGCCGCTTCAATGCTTCGTAGCCATTGCTCGCTTCCGTAACTTCGAAGCCGGCTTTCCTGAAAATCATCCGCAGAATCGAACGCATTGCCGACGAATCATCCACCACGAGCGCGCGCATGTTCTTCCCAGACTGAGAGAAAGTCTCTCTGTTTCTAATTTCGGCTGGTTATCAGGGAACTTTAGGAGAGTGGCCAGGCTAACCTTCGACAGGCTGCCTGGCCGTGGATTATCACTGGACCGCTACTTCTTCCAATGCAGGAGATGTTTCACTGTACCGGCCATTGGTCTTTCGAGTCGTGGAGGCAGCGGCGCGTGCAGCAGGGCGACTCCGTCCTTCACCTTCATACTTGAATTGCGATACCAGTTCCTGTAGCTCGGCCGCCATGCCTTCCAGACCCTTGGCCGACTTCTGCGTTTCGCTGGCACCGGCCGTAGTACTGTGAGCAGCCTCCGCGACCCCTGTAATGTTGCGCGTAATATCCATTCCGCCCTTCGCCGCTTCCGCCAGATTGCGGCTGATTTCGTTTGTGGTCGCGCTCTGCTCTTCCACCGCGCTGGCGATCGTATTTTGAATATCGTTGATTTGGTTAATCACCGTTCCAATCTCCGCGATCGCTTCGACGGCTGCTTTCGTATCGCCCTGGATCGCTTCGATCTTGCCACTGATATCCTCCGTGGCTTTCGCCGTCTCTTTCGCCAGTTCTTTCACTTCGTTGGCCACTACCGCAAAACCTTTCCCTGCCTCGCCCGCGCGCGCTGCTTCAATGGTTGCGTTTAACGCGAGAAGATTCGTCTGTTGCGCGATCGTGGTGATCACCTTGATTACCTGCCCGATCTCGGCGCTGCTCTGTCCGAGCTTCTGAATCGTGGCATTGGTCGATTCGGCGGTGGACACAGCGGCGGTCGCAATACGAGTTGCTTCGCTGGTGTTTTTCGCGATCTCCTTGATGCTCGCACCCATCTCATCGGCGCCCGTCGCCACGGTCTGAACATTCTTGCTGACCTGTTCGCTCGCCGCCGATACAACGTTGGCTTGCGTTGCCGTTTCATCGGCATTGGCCGTCATCTGCTGGCTTAGCTGATTCAACTGCTCAGCCGAGGCGACCAAAGCCGCCGTGTTGCGGCCGATCTGCTGCATCGCATTTCGCACCTGGATCCCAAGCGTATTCACCGACTTCTTGAACTCTTCGAAGTCGCCGGCATATTGCTTCTCCGCCGTGACCGTCAGATCGCCGCTGGCGAGAGCATCGAGCACGCGCGCAAAATCATTCAGCGGTCCGATGACGGCGTCGAGAGTGTGATTGACGCCTTCCACGATCTTCCGATAATCGCCGCTGTGCTTATTGGCATCCGCGCGCGTCGAGAGGGATCCACTGAGTGCTGCCTTCACCAGGATGTCAGCATCGGTGATCAGGGCTTTGAGATTCGTTCGTAGATGTTCGATGTTTTCATTGATGAAAACTTTTTTGCCGGGAAACTTTTCTAGCGGTGCTTCGAAGTTTCCCCGCGCAAACTCGGCGATGCAGGCCATCGCTTTCTTCTTTACCGTGATGTGACCCGCCACCATTCCGTTGATGCCCTGCGCCATCTTGCGATAATCGCCCTCGAACTTCTCCGCCGGAATACTGACATCGATATCGCCGCGATCATGCTCGGCGGACATACGATTCATCTCCGCAATCAAAGTCTTCAGATTGGATCGCAACTGCTCAATCGTGTCATTGATGAACGCCTTTTTGCCTGGAAACTTCTCCAACGGCGCTTCAAAGTTGCCCTTGCCGAATTCGGCGACGCACGCCATTGCCTTTTTCTTTACGGAAATATGGCCTGCCACCATATCGTTGATACCCTGGGCGACCTTGCCGTAATCACCCTCGAATTTGCGAGCGTCGATCTGCGCGTCGATCTCACCGGCATCGTGCTGTTGTGACATGTAGGCCATTTGACGGATTAATTCGTTAAGTACTTCGAGACACTTGCGGAGGCCCGTGGCAAGCACATCATGTTCGGACTTGGGTACCACCTGCATGGAGAGATCTCCACTGGCCATCTTCTGTGCCGTCTCCGATCGCGCCCGTGTCGTGGCCGTCATTGCGCGGAATGACTCCGCCAGTTGTCCGAGCTCGTCTCCCGACTGGTATACCACCTGTTTGCTGACGTCGCCTTCTGCTAATGACCGGGCAACTGTCATCAACTCTTTCAGTGGGCGCGTCATTGCCATCGTCATGACCACTCCGATGATCACCGCGATCAGCACGGAGATTACCATTGCTGCTGCCACCAGCCAGATCGCAGCGCTTGCCGTTGCTTCGAGCTCCCGCTTCTGCTTTTCCGATTGGGTCACTTCCATTTTGAAGAGCGCATCCATTGCCTGCGACACTCTCGATGCGAGGTCGGCATGGCTTGAAATCGCATCCTGCGCCTCCTTGTTCCTGCCGCTTTGCTTTAGGCTGATGATCTGATCCGCCAGGTTCCCATATTCCGCCCATGTGCTTTCCACTTGCGCGACGGTGTCCTTTTCTTCATCCGTGAGCGGTGATGATTTGAAGTCATCGATTGCTTTTCTGAACTGTTGCCTGCGATCGTTGACTTTTCCCAGTGCGACTCTTCCTTCCTCGGCATCATTGGCGTTCGCGTAGTCGCGCAAATTGACCCGGAGCCGCTGATAGGACGTCGCAGCCATTCCTATGTTCTGTAAGGAGCGTGAGTTCTCGATCCAACTCGCGCCGTAGTTGCTGCTGATATCTTTCAACTTGACGATCGCAAACACGCCCATCGCCGCGGTCAAGGCTGCAACTGCCAGAAAACCGCCAATCAACTTCGTTCCAATCTTCACGTTCTTCAGCATTTCCCTTCTCCTTCTTCCTGCATCTGCTTGACCGCTAGCGAAGTGCTCGATTAATTACATCGCCGAGCTGGTAGCGAACAGCAAACTGTCCCCGCCAGCGCGGTGCTAAATTCGTTGTCTCCAGCCGTCGTGACCCAAAGACCGAGAGTTCCAAATCTGCCACCGGCACGAATCGAACTCCTGCTCCTGTACGGCGGCCGAGCGCCATGGAATCGCCGTTCAACAGAATGTCTTGGCTGGATTTGCGCAACAGCTCAGGAGGCATATCACTAAACGTGATGAAAGCGGAACACCGGTTCGAGCGGAGCAACTTCCGGTTCACCGTGACCGCTCCTCCCGCTTGTGCGCCATCATTGCCCCGGATCATCGCTTCCACAATGGCTTCGTCCACCACGAGCCTAAGCCCCCGTCCCCAGCGCAAAGCCGGCCGGAAATAGCTGATCCCCTGGATCGAATCGAACTCGGCTGAGACCTCGCGCCGATCACCGACCAGCTTCCCGGCAATCACCTGCACATAGTTCGGCTCGCCCATGCGATGCATTCGCGCAAAGGCATTCGGCATTTTGAAGTCACCGACATAGCCGACCGTCACACCCATTCGGTCCGGGCGCCAGCTCGAAGCCTTCCAGCCCACTGCTGCCAGCCGGTAGCCTTCCATCCATCCGTCATTGTCGGCATAAGTGGCTTCGCTGCCGGCGCCGCGATCAAACTCCAGGCTGCCAGCCTGCGCGGTTAGCCTGTCTCCAATTTTCTGTGAGAGGTAAATTGACTTTACGTTGAGCGAGAGTGCTCGCTTCTGCATGCCAATCCCTGTATAGGACCAGCTACCGGTAAACGAAGGCCCAGTCTCGGCGCGGAGCTTGATGACCGTCTGCTTCTTCCATAAGTCGACGTCTAGTTTCAAACTTGACTTCAGTTGCAGATCGCGATCCGTGACTACTCCTGGCTGGCGATCCATGTATCGATAACGTGAACCTACGTCCCATTGCTCAATTGCAAAATGCCGAACGAAGAAATTTCCTTGCGCAGTTTCTGAAGACGCACTGCCTGGGTCAGCGCCGTATAGCCGGCCACCGCAGATCGTGAGGAGCAATACGGTCGCTGCAACTGAAGGACTGAAGCGCCTTAAAATGGATCGGACGTTGGACCGGGTGTATGGCATCGCCCAGGTGTGTGCAGCGGGATGACCAGAATTGATTAGGGGTTTATCACGTTGCTGCCCTCGCGCTTGAATTGCTAGTGTTCCGGTTCAGCCATCTCCAAATCACGGCGACGCTTCGTCGTGTCGGATCCGCCCAGGCAGGCTTGCGGCGGTCTCACGGAACCAGGCCGGTTAGCGAGATCTAATGAACCGTTTGCTTTTTGCGATTGCAATGAGTGCAAGCGTGATGAAGTCGATCCACTGGATGGGATCGGGGCCCTCAATCCAACTTAGTTTGTATTCACCCTTGGGCAGAGGCGCTCGCCGGGATAAGCGGCCCAGCGGTGCGATCAGTTAGCGTTTGGCACAACATTTTCGCGTGTGCCGTATAGGGTGTTCTCCGTATCCAGCAACAGCAGCAACCGGTCTTTCAATTTGAACGCCCCTCGAATCATGCCGCGCACGCTGGACCGCAGTGTATCCGGAGGCGGCTCAAACCCCTGTTCTTCCACTTCCACCACGTCCCCAATCTCATCGACCAGCAAGCTCACGACTCCATCGTCTGTGCGCACCACCACATTCATCGACTTCTCATCCTCGCCACGGTCGCTCAATTCCAGACGCCGTCGCAAATCAATAGCCGTCACAATCTGACCGCGCAGGTTGATCAGACCTCCAATCACTCGAGGCGCCAGCGGCACCGGCGTCTGCTCCTGGTGGCGGATGACCTCCTGAACCTTCTCTACCTCCACGCCAAAGAACAACCCATCCAGGTAGAACGAGCAGAATTGACGATTCGCTGCCATCACTTCATCTCCTGTACTGCCGTGCCCTTTACAAGCACACTGAGGTTCAGCAGATCGGTTACCTTCTCCTGAATCACCGCTGAGCCTGCCAGTTCACTGCTCGATTCCTGCTGCTCGACCTTGACTGCCTGATCGACAATATCGACGATCTGGTCCACGATCAGACCAACGCTGCGGCCAGCGTCCGAATAGACGATGACTTGCAACGTTTCCGCCTGCTTCTCCGACTCGCCCAGATTCATTCTTCTCGCGATATCAATCAGCGGCATGATCAATCCGCGATACTGTACGACCAATTCGTTGCCAGAATGTTCCAGCGAAGTGACCGGGAACTCCTCTAACCGTGAAACCATGGACAGCGGAATCGCCATTCGCCGGCTGCGCGCGACCGTGAACACCAACCATGCATCGCGTCCCACCACTGCGTCATCCTGGTGTGTCGCCATTTCAACCGCAGAGCCTTCGTGGATCTCGGTTATGACGCCGGCAATCTGAGCGATCCCCATCACATCGAGAATGAGCGCCACACGCCCGTCTCCCATAATCGTTGCGCCGGCAAAACAGGAAATCCCTTTCAGTTGTTTGCCGAGCGGCTTCACAACGATCTCCTCGGTGTCATTGATCTCGTCCACCACCAGTCCGAACTGCCGTCCATCCGCTTGCAAAACGACAATATTGATTCCGCTGTGCGCGTCGCTGTCGCGAAGTTTCAATTCACGATTCAGGTACACAAGAGGAAGCAGATTTCCCCGTAGCCGGTACACCGGCGCACCATGAAACTTTTCAATCGCTCGGTGGCTTTCGTCGCCTTCCAGCCGCACTAGTTCCAGCAGGCTCACCTGAGGAATTGCAAATCGCTCGCCTCCGCTGCTGGCAATTAATGCGGGAATGATCGCCAGAGTTAAAGGAATCTTTATTTTGATCGTGGTGCCCTGGCCCGCATCGCTATGCAGATCGACAACACCGCCAATCTTTTCGATGTTGGTCTTTACCACGTCCATCCCCACGCCTCGCCCGGAGACGTTGGTGACGGTCTGCGCAGTTGAGAATCCCGGAAGAAATATCAGGTTCAGCAGTTCCCGCTCCGGCATGCGTGCAGCGGCTTCCCCTGTGATCAGACCCTTCTCCAGCGCTTTCTGTTTGAGGCGCGAAAGGTTGATTCCCGAGCCATCATCGCTGATCTCGATGTTGACTTGGCCGCCTTCGTGATAAGCATGCAGCCTCAGTGTTCCTTCCTCAACCTTGCCTGCTTGCACGCGCTCTCCCGGCATTTCAATCCCGTGATCGACTGCGTTGCGCACGATATGCGTCAGCGGATCCTTGATCGCTTCCAGAATGGTCTTATCCAGCTCGGTCTCGCTGCCATCCATCTCGACGCGAACCTTCTTGCCCAATCCCACAGCCAGATCTCGTACGACGCGCGGCAACCGGTTCCACAAATTGCCGATCGGTTGCATGCGTGTCTTCATCACGCCCTCCTGCAACTCCGTCGTGATCAGGTTCAGCCGCTGTGCCGTGCTCAGAAAGGTTGCATCCTGTTGACCGGCAGTGAACTGCAAGACCTGATTGCGCGCCAGTACCAGCTCTCCCACCAGGTTCATCAGCTTGTCCAGTAGGTTCACATCGACGCGGAGATTACTCGACGACACGCCATGCGAGGAATCGCTTTGCACCTGCAGCGCGTCCAGAACCTCGCGCGGTTTCACCGCACCGGAATCCATCAGGATCTCGCCCAGACGCCGCGGATCTCCATCGGCCTGCAATTCCACCGCCTGCGCCAACTGCTCTTTTTGAACTGCGCCGCTGTCCACCAGAATCTGACCGATCTTGGGCGAGCCTTGTTCTTGCGCCGCAGCCTCCACGCGCTTGGTCTTCAATGCAGAAAGCTGCTCGATCAGAGCTGAGTAATCCTTGTCCCCGTCGCTGGCCGAGGCCTCGATCTGCCTGAGCATTTCGCGAATGGCATCCACCATCGCCAGCAGCCCCGAAATCAGCTCTGGATCCAGCTTCATCTCCCCATCGCGCAACAGGCTTAACAGGTTCTCACCAACGTGTGCCACCGACTCAAGCTTCGGAAATCCCAGAACGCCGCTCGTCCCCTTCACGGTGTGAATGGCGCGAAAGATCCGGCTCAACAGTTCCTTCGAAGACGGATTCTTTTCTAACTCGATGAAGTCCTGATCCAACTGGTCCAGGTTTTCGCTGCTCTCTACCAGAAATTCTTTAATGATCTCGTCCCATTCGCCCATTGCAATCCCCTGCATCCCGCGCAGACATAGCGGTACTGAATTGATAGCCGAAGCTATCGGAATCAACACGAAGACGCCGCAATCTATGCCGACGAATAAAATGCAAAAGGAATGCCGAAGCCCATGAAGGATTTCTAATCGTTGACGTCGAAATTAAAGATTGGAAATTTAAAGATTGGAAATTTAAAGATTGGAAATTTAAGGATCGGAAACTTAAAGAGCGTGCAGGCGCACCAGGCGGTGCGCCCTATTCCGCGCTCAATGATCTGCGTGCCACCCAGAGGCCACCACTAGTTAGAATAATAAGCTGCGTTCTTTGCCACGAATTCCTTCAACTCTTCCGGAAGTTCATCGACCGGGAAGATTGAGGTCGACGTGCAAACCGCTACGCACGCGCCGCAGTCAATGCAATTCTCCGGATCGACGTACATTTGTGTCGCTTCCGCGAATGCGGGTTCGTCCTGCTTCGGGTGAATGCAATCGGTTGGACAGGCGTCCACGCAAAGCGAGTCTTTGATACAGGCGCTGGTGATTACGTATGCCATGATGCTTCTCCGTATTGATCTGACAGCGGCCCCGTGTCGACTCCTCTTCGTTCACCGGCTCTGTCTTCTCTACCCTAAAACCCTCTGACCACCTGGTCCGTGACGCAAATCACCAATGTCTTGTGACGTACTGGCGAGCCTGCCGGAGGTTGACAAACTATGGTGCAAACCGCTAAAGTTGCCGCCAGTTATGATTCCGTCGCACGCCTATCGATTTACCTTCTTTGCCTACCGCTTCTGGTGGTTTACGGACAGCGGCTCTGGTGAAGCGCGTGCTCGGTACAGATCTAAGCTCTAATACCAAGCTCAAAACGCAATCCAAAGCCGCGGCCCACCAGTCGCGGCTTTCGTCTTTTGCGCGAAAACGAATCACCAGGAGAGAAGCCAAATGATTGTCAACATGTCCGAGGGAGCCACGGAAGAACAAATCCAACACGTTGCGGACCGCATCCGCGAGGCCGGATACCAGGCTCACATTACGCGCGGAACCCAGCGCGCCATCGTTGCCGCGGTCGGCAGCGGCCGGCGCAACGAAATCGAGGCGCTCCAGGCTGCCGCGGGAGTCGAGAACGTTGTACCAATTGCTCAACCGTTCAAGCTGGTTAGTCGCCAGGTCCATCCTTCCCGAACAGTCGTGAATGTCAGCGGCGTCCACATCGGAGGCCCGGAAATTGTGGTCATTGCCGGTCCATGCTCGGTCGAGTCCGAAGAGCAGATTCTTTCTACGGCTCGCGCGGTAAAAGCGGCGGGAGCCCGAATGCTGCGCGGTGGCGCCTATAAGCCTCGCACTTCGCCCTACGATTTCCAGGGTCTCGGCACAGAAGCGCTTCGCCTGCTCGATCGCGCTCGCAAAGAAACTGGACTGCCGGTCGTAACGGAAGTCATGAGCACCGAAGACGTCGACATTATTTGCGAGCACGCGGACATGCTGCAGATCGGCGCGCGCAACATGCAGAACTTCGCACTGCTTCGCGCCCTTGCCACCATCCGAAAACCCATCATGTTGAAGCGCGGGCCGTCCGCAACTGTAAAAGAGTGGTTGCTGGCTGCGGAGTATCTGCTCGCGGGCGGAAACTCGCAGGTAGTCCTTTGTGAGCGCGGCATTCGCACATTCGAAACGGAAACTCGCAATACGCTCGATCTCGCGGCCATCGCTCTCGCGAAAGAGCTCTCACACTTGCCGGTCATCGCCGATCCCTCACACGGAACCGGACGCCCGAGTCTGATTCCGCCGATGTCCCGTGCTGCAGTCGCGCTCGGCGCCGACGGTCTTATGGTGGAAGTGCATCCTTGCCCGGAACGAGCGCTTTCCGATGGGCCGCAGTCCCTCACTTTTAGCGCTTTTGAGCAGATGATGGCCGCCCTCGAGGCGCCGTTGCACCAGGTTCCGCTGGCGGCCGGAGCTACGCGCTAAAAACTAGCGCGACATGCTTTGCGGAGAATTCGTCCCGGGCTGCGAAATTGTCGCCAGCATATGTTCGACATTCGCAGCCTCAGGGTTTTTCGGATCCTGCTTAAGGAATTCTTGCAGCTCTCCTGCCGCTTCGCCCGTTCGATGCAGCTGGATCAGGATCGCTCCACGTATTAGATGTATCTCTGCGAATTCCTTGGGAGCGTTCTTCCCTGCAGCTTCGACTTCCTGCAGTGCGGACGCCGATTTCCCCTGGCCATACAAACTCTTCGCCATCTCATAATGGCTCTGCCAGAAATTAGGATCGATCCGGAGCGCTTGCTGGAGCGAATTCACCGCCAGCAGGAATTGCCCCGTCGCATTGTAGGACGCTCCCATAATCGTGTACGCCACCGAGCTGCTCGGATCGATATTCACCGAACGGTGCGCGTCTTCCAGCGCTGATTTCGTATCGCCCTTTGCCAGGTACACAACTGCACGCAAGGCGAGTGCCTCCGGGTATTGCGGTGAGATGGCCAGGGCACGTTGCAATTCAGACGCGGCGTCTTCCAACTTGTTTTTTGAGAGCGCCTTCCGTGCCGATTCCAGCGCACGTTTCGCCTTTTCTGAGACTCCGAGATTTGCGACAGAGACCGTCGCCCCTTTTCCTTCCGGAGCACCGGTTTGCCCAGCCATCGAGACTTTCACATCTGGCTCAAAGCCGCTAAAAGAGATCTGCTGTTGCGCCGATCTCGTTCCATCTACAACCGAGATTATGTACTGTCCGGGAAAGACTGTAGGAAACTGAAACTCACCCGCGCCATTTGTGTATACCCTCGCAACCGCGGTACCAGATTGCATGTTGCGGAGCTCTACCATGGCGTCTCCCACCGGGCTGGAATCGGTGTTAACGACAGTTCCTCGCAGCGTACGACCGTTGAAATCGCTTTGATCCTGGGCTGACGACAGGCTACCGAGTAGTAGCAGGACGGAGAATACCAACAAAGACCGGAACATCTTGCAACTCGAACTGGTCTGAATTAACTACATCTCGTCCGATGAACCAGTGCGAAACGCAGATGTCTCAAAGAGGTAAACGGCTTGACAACTTTTCCGCAGTTTCAGTGACAACACAGGACCACGAAGCAGCATCTTTCGCGGTCCCAAATGATCGTGTTCTCGAAACCGACTACTCCTCTTTTTTGTCGGCAGATCCTTCAATCGAGCTGTCGATTGTCTTGCTATCGAGTCCGTGTTCCGTTACGTAGTGCTCAATCGACACCTTTCCATCCCACCACGCCCAGTTCATCGGATACACCTCTGGATCGAAGACGATCTGATAGAAGTGCCAGACCACGATCGCCAGTGTGGCCAGAATCGCTTCGTAGAAGTGAACCGTGGTAGCCACATCCAGCCACCAGCGCGGGAATACATCGCCGGCCAAGACCTTGAACCAGAGCATCAAGCCAGTCACTGCCATCACAATCGTTCCCCACACCAGAGCCCAGTACTCGGCCTTTTCTGCGTAATTGAAGCGCTTGAATTGCGGCTTCGTTCCCCCTAGTCCTACGTAGTAACGCAGATTGTTGATAACGTCCCACGCATCCTTCGGCTCGGGCAGCATGTCCAGCAGGAAGCGGCGTCCCGATCGCATCGTCGCCAGGTAGACAACGTGATACAGCGAGACCAGAATCAGCAAAGTGCCTGCGGATCGGTGAATCACGCTGCGCACCGTCTCATTCAGGAATGCGAAGCCAAGCCACGACTCTGGATACTTCAAGGCGAATCCGGTGATCACGAGCGTAATAAAGGATGTGAGCAGCAGCAGGTGCTGCATTCTCTGGCTGCCGTCCATGCGGACAACGATTCGCTGCGTAGACTTCAAATGCTCGAGCGCCTTCTTTCGCCAGATCAGGAAATTGTGCAGCAGCATGCCCCCGATCACGCTGAAGATCATGAGCAGATAAAAGCGGCGCACCCACCGAATCGCAACGCTCCCCTTATCTCCTGACAATGGCGCGTCGACGTGGATCTTTCCAAGCACAAACTTCTCCGAAGCTCCCGGATGACATTTCCCGCACGTCGTGATCAGGTTCGCCTGATTGATTGTCGATTTCGGATCCGACGATGGCAGGATGTTGTGTGTGCCGTGGCAGCTCGCGCAGTTGGCTACTACCTTCGATCCCATTTGCGACGCGAGCCCGTGATAGCTCGAAAGATACGTACTCGCGCGATGCGCCTCAATTCCGAAGTCCTGCGTGAGTCTCACACCCTCGTGACAGCGCGCACATGTGGTTGCGGCAAGAGCCTGGGCCGATACGGAGGAATTCGGATCAAGATGCGATTTGATTCCGTGGATCCCGTGGCAATCGGTGCACACCGGAGCCTGCCAGTTTCCTTTGGCGATCGCCTGTCCATGGATACTGCCCATGAACTCCTGTTTCACATTGTCGTGGCACTTCGCGCAGGTCGTCGGCACGTTGAACTTAAAGATGGTCGATTTCGAATCGCCTGGAGGAAGAATGTCGTGCGTTCCATGGCAATCGGTGCAGACTGCTGCTTTTTCCGAACCCGCAGCTACGGCCTTTCCATGTACGCTCTCCTGGTACGAAGTGAACGGAGCTGCGCTCAGCCCGCTCGACTGCATCACGAACTTCTGTCCATGGCAGGAGCCGCAAGTCTTCGGAATGTTGAGGTGGCTCACCCGAGAGTTTGGATCCGATGATGGCAGCACCTCGTGGATGTTGCCGTGACAATCCAGGCACGTCGCGGCGCTCAAATTGCCGTTCTGGCGGGCGATTGCGTGCAGACTGATGTTGTAAGCCTTCACTTCCGACTCGTGACACGTTGCGCAATCCACTTTCGCCGGCGCAGGATCGTGCGGAAATCCTTTCACGTCTTTGTGGCAGTCCGTGCAGGTGAACATGCTTCCGTGGATAGACGACTTGAAATGCTGCTCATCCACATGCAGGCTGATCTGCTTGCCGTTTTCTTCTTTAATCAGATTAGCGTCGCTGTGGCAGGCAAGACACTCCGCCGTCTTTTCTTCGGGCGTTGGTTCCTTCTTGTTCGCCGCCCAACCTGATCCCGCTAATAGCAACAACAGAAAAACCAGCCTGAACTTGCGCATGATGTATGAGTCCCGTTTCTGACGAGTGAAAACCACTCGGGGCAGCGGGATCGTGCCTTCCATCCCGTGCTCCGGCCCATTCTGGGCCTTACTATTGATCGCAGATTCATGCCTCACGGGGATGTGAGAAAGGGCAACTCACGACGTGACTGCCGTCACGTTAGTAGCGGTTGTACGGACACCCTGTAACCGCCATCACAGGGCATGGGCCGCTTGGATCCGGCCTTAAGGGCGCCCGTACTTACCTCGGTAACGTCAATCTAGAAGGCGTATTTAACCGCCAGTACGGTTCGGTTATCGTGGAAATACCGCGGCAGCGTCGGCCCCACGAACGAGTCCTCCCGGTACTGATCGTAGTTCCAGTCCACCAGCGCGGTGATGCCCTTCCCGAAGTCGTAGCTGAGGGATCCCAGCGGTTGCTGGTAACGAAATTGAAGCGGACCGAAAGGCTGCAATGGATTCAGGATCGTCGTACTTCCATCTGTGCTCGTAACACCATAACCAGCCCTGGCTGTGAATCTTTTCGCGGGGCTGAAGACAAGCAGAAACGAGCCATAGTTCGTGTTGTTGATGTAGGTGGAATAGATCTGGTTAGGATTGTTGTTAGTTGCCGCATTAAACGTCGGACAGCCGCCTACGGTTGTTCCACTCGCCACAAAACTTCCGTTGTAGCAGATCAATGCGTTCTGCAGTGCGTCGGTGTAGTTGTAATTCAGCTCCAGGCTGAACCGCTCACTTGGAAACACCATCGCCGAAGCGCCCATATTTCGATAGTGCTGCTTGGCTTCCACATCCACCTGGTCGTTTCGGGCTTCCCATATATTCATGGTTCCGGAAATCGTGGCCCATTTCTTTGCCTTATAGGTAGCTCGCGCACGGTAATTCTGCTGCTGCCTCGGACTGATCCGTGTAAGGAAATTGTCCGCAGTTGTCGCCTCGGCCTCGACGTTAATACGCAGTGCGTCGATCGGCCTCATCCACACGCCGAATGTGGGCCCATGCTGATTAATGTCGATGTCGTCTCCCTCGAATGGCTCCGCCGGCCCTTCTCCTGTCACGATCGTTTCTGGTTCCGCATGGAAAATGTGCCGATGTCGAAACAAATATCCCACGCGGACGCCGAAAGTCTTATCGGGTGAGTACTCAATCTCAAACTTGTTGTAATAGGAATTCTGATTGAGAAAAGTTGCTTCGAGACCGCTCGTGGTCGTCGTCGCGCCGAGTGGACTCAGCAATGTCACCGCAGGAGGCGTTCCCACCGGGATACCAACTGTGGAGGACGTCGTCGAGTCGAGGGAGCCCGGAATCCTCCAGTTGTCCAGACGGAACGTGTCGTTCAGATGGACACTACGCGTTATCTCCACCGTCGCTCCAAGCCCCGCGGTGGCAGCTACGCGTCGCACAGAGGACGGCCCAGTGGTCGTAAACTGACGCTGTGCGGTGCGCGTTACCAGCCCGTCAAAGAACTCGAAGTTGGGCGAACTCAGATCAGCCGAGCTATAGCTCCCATTCGCAACCAGGTTGACCCTCCGGAAGTAGTTCGACTGCAAGGTGAGCTGCTCCGTCGGCGTGGTGGTTCGCAGTTGCTGATTATTCGTGTAGCTAAAAAATCCATTGCACGAGGGATTCGCAGCTCCACTGGCCAGCAGAGGGCGCGCGCACGGTGTGGTCGCCGCCGTGTTGAAAGGAACGCCCAGGCTCACCGGTTGCCCGTTCGGCAGTACGAAAACGTTGTAGGGAGCCAGGCTCAGGTCGGTATCGTTCTTGTCATACTCCAGATACTGGTCGTAACTGATCAGCGTCTTGGGCAGAACTTTTATATCAAAGCCAATGTGATAGTCGTTGGACGTGAGGTTCCATCCCTGATCCAGCAGTGCCTCCGTGCCCTCATGAACAGTTGAGAAGTTCCCCGGCCCTTCCTGGCGGTTGCGGAAATATCCCAGACGAATAGAAAATTTCGACTGCGGCAACAGCGTTAGATCGAAGTTATACATCCGCCTCCGAGTCTGATATTCATGCGGCGAAAAAAGCACGGGCAAATTGGGATTGGAAGTTGCCGGATTCAGCGGGTTCGCAAACAGGTTGTATTCGAAGAAGTTCTGATCGCGGCGGAACAGGAAGTTGAAGTCGTACCACAGATTCTTGGAGACACGCACGCGCGCCACATTCTCCGGGTCGCCACCCCAGCCAAAGCTGTTCACGCTCAGATCGTCGAACAGCGCGCCACTCCCGTTGATCGCACGACTGGACAGGCTCTGTTCTAGTAGCCTTGGTCCGGCATGTTGATTGATAAAAGTGTTGTAGACATCCTGATTACCGGTGATATTAGCGAAGCGATAGCCGAACTCCACGCTTTGCTCTACCCGGTAATTGCCGAACTCACGTCCGTCGGGACTGGAGCTTGCCGCCTGTTGCGTACCGGCTGAAGCTGACGCCGTGCCGGTTTGACTGCTGCTTGCGGGCGCGCTCCCCGTCTGAGCGAAGCCCACAGTGGAGCACACTGTTACAACCACCACGAACCACCCTAAGATATGTTTCATAACTCTCTCCCAAGCCCGGTGCGCCGTTGCGCGACAGATTTCTCCCGTTCCTTCCTAGTGTGTGAAGAAAACCTCGCTGGTGTTTGAGCCGTGCACATACACGTGACAAGTGGTACAAGCCTGATATTTTTGCGCCTGGTTGTGCGCCGGACCGATTGGTGGCTGCGATGGCACATTGCTCATCGAGAGCGTGTGGCACTGCAGGCATAAGAGATTGATCTGGCTCACACGCAGCAGCCTCGGGTTCGTCGATCCGTGAGGCATGTGACAACTGGTGCAGCCCTCGGTCTTCACCGGCAAGTGCTCGTATACGAACGGACCTTTGGTGTCATTGTGGCACTTGAAGCAGACCTGATCCTGCGCCCAACTGGTTCGCAACTGGTTGGGTAGCATCGTCCCGTGAGGGTTGTGACAGTCGTTGCAGGTAATGAGCTTCTCGTTGACTCGATGCCGGTACGGCCGGCTGAATTCGGCGCGCTGCTCGGTGTGGCATTGATAGCAGAGAAGCGGTGTTTCCTGGATCAATAGCCCGCGATCGGTTTTTGCGTGGTGCGGAGAATGACAATTCAGGCAGCCAATCCCGTTGGTCGCGTGCGATGAGCGCGTGAAATTCGCGTGCTCGGTCCCCAGCGAATGGCAGGTCAGGCAACGAGCGCTGGCATCCTGAACGCTGAGATTATTGAAACTGATAATTTTCGTTACATCGCCGCCGCCTTCCACATGTGCCGAACCAGGGCCGTGGCAGGATTCGCATCCATGCCATTCCACCGCTCCAACTTTCTTCCCCTCTTTCAGCAGATTGCTATGCGGAGTGAGTTGCAGCTTGTTGAACATCTCTTCGTGGCACGTCTTGCACGTTTCCGCTCCGACATACTGTGCGCCCGCGTTCGCTGGCGTCCCGGTTGCTGGTGCTTGAGTCTGTTGCTCGGCGGAAACAGCGGTCCCCGCCAGGAAGTACAGCAGACAAAGAATGGATAGGAACCGCAGCGGCGGCATGCACTTCACTTGTGAAGCTTGCATTCTCAGCTCCTGATGAACAATGCAACCAGGCCAAATGAATTGGCGACTCTCAGTTTTCCCTAGGTTCGTACGGACTGCTTGTGCGGAAGATCACAAGACCGATGTGAACGGGTTTCACACCGGAACTCTAACCGAAACGGGATAAGCATACCTCGAAGTGAGTGCCCAGAACGCAAGCTGCTCGATTTTTCCGCGAAATCGACTTTGCGCAGACGGATGGATGCTACGGAGATTAGGAATGCAATTTTTACGCGCGGGCGCGGTACGAAACGAGCCGCGACCGGCGGCTTCGCATCAGTCCCACCGTACGCACGCGATCGAACGCAGTGTGCAGATCCTGGCTCAGCAGATGCACAATCTGCATGCAGGCTTCCTGGTTATCCTTGAGGAATCTTAGAAGATCTTTGCGGCGCACAAAAGCTACCTGTGCATTATCCAGCAGCTCTGCAGTGACTTCGTAAGGCTTGCCCGACATCGTCGCGCTCAATCCCAGGATTTCCCCTGGTCCGGCGACGCGTAACATCAACCTTTTACCGGATTCGGAACATACGGAAAGTTTCGCTCGTCCCTGGCATAGAACGAAAACGCCGCGCGAGGGATGGCCTTCCGCAAAGATTGTGCTGCCCCGCGGAAGCTGACTCAGTTCTTTGATGTGGTCAAACGCCTGCAGCGCGTCCGGAGGCAGATCACAAAATGTTCTGTCCGGCCGCATTTCGCAACGGAAGCAACTGTGGTGTGCGCTCTCCATGCACATGCTAGTTAGCCCACGCGCGGTTAATTAAACAGTGACTGCAGTCACAACTTTGGGTGACCCAGTCGTCCGCGCGGCATGGAGAGCAACACCGATAGGATGTTCAGCTCGCGCTGGCGATCTGCTTCAACGCCGCCTTATTGCGGATCAGCAGCGTCGATCCCTTCGCCTGCACGATTTGCCGTTTTTTCAAGTCGGCGAATAAACGCGTAACCGTCTCGCGCGACGTTCCGATCATTTGCGCGATCTCTTCGTGCGTCAGTGCCAGCTTGAGCCGCGGTTCTACCTTCGCAGCTTCGCCATTCTTCGTGGTCCAGTCAAGCAGCAGCTTTGCCAGCTTTTCTGCCGCCGAATGCGAAAGCCCTAACGATCGGATCTCGTGGCATGCCGAGTTATATTTCTCGCTCAACTGCTCCGCCACTCGCAGGCATGCCTCGCCGTGTTCCTTCAGGAAACGCAAAAAGTCTTCGCGCTTCACAAAGTTCACCTGGCATGGATCCAGCGTTTCAGCCGTCAGTTCGTACGCCTTACCGGAAACACTCGCGCTCAATCCCAGAACCTCTCCAGGCTCCGCGACCTTCAGGATCAGTGTCTTTCCATCGGTCGAGCAGATCGAGAGTTTCACTCGCCCTTTGCAGAGAACGTAAATGCCTCGCGGCGATTGTCCTTCCACGAAAAGAACCGCGCCCTTGGGATAGGCGGTGGCGTATTTAATGGATTCAAAGGACTGCAAAGCACTGGTTGGAAGATCGCAGAAGAGCCGGTCGGCTCGCAGCTTGCAGGTAAAGCAGCTTTCTATGATATCGAGTCCGTATGGTGACAACACTGCACAACCCCCTGTGACACAAGCCCGAAAAACCGCGTTCGCCATTGCCTCACAGCGGGCGCCCTTCTGCAGGGCCGCTTAATTTCTTGAACAGCAGATTCCCCGCTGGACAGCCAGGTTGACGCCCTCGGGTGACCAGGTTGTGATCCGTATCACGTGCCTAGTGTCCATGCACACGCTCCTCCTATGCTGTGATTTATCTCACATCTCGATGTGACCACGTTCCGCTCCCCAGCGCTTCAGAGTCCGTTTTTGCTGATTGGGCCTGAGTATCCGGCTACTCGCACTTCGAAACACCAGCGCGAAGCCAGGAGTAACATTACCTGTCCATTCCTTCGCCTTGAGAAAACGAATCAGGCAAGGAAAGGTCACGTGGTCGCCGAAGGCGAGTTGATGGCTGCGTTTTGGAGGATAGAGGATAGAAGGTAACGGCGTTACCTGGTTTCGACCGGATCACGGCCGTTCGGGGGAACGTTCGTTGATCGCGCAGTCTTGCTGTCGCGAAATCTTCTCAACGCAGAGTCGAATCCGTGTGCTCGCATTACCAATTAGCTCCGAACGTTGAGCAGCCTCGGCAACGTAACCATCGGCCATCTGGATGATCGCCAATGCATTGCGAATGTGGTGATTAAGGTAGCCAACTTCCTTGAAGCGCCGTTGGAGACGCCTTTCCCGACTATCGAGAATCACCCACATGAAGACAGCAAACAAGGCTCCCTCGATCGTGTTTTCGACAAGACGTTCTCTTAGCCATGGCAAATTGAACAGAGTTACAGAGTAGTCCAGCGAGATCCCTACGGCGGTGACTAACGCCCCCCACATAACCGCTCGCGGGACGACACTCCGCCTTTCGTAGTGCTTGAGCAAGAGGTTCGTCGAAGTCTTCTCTTGCTGACGCCTGCAACTCTGATTAATCGAGACAGGAGCCGTTGTCTTACGCATCGCTTGAGCCATCTCCACCCTCCCTAAGAATTAGGGAAAATGCAAGAAGTCAGGCGCGTCAATCGGCAACTGCGGCAGAAACTTGGGGAGAATCAGAACAAGAGAGGAGTTGCAATTCTTCTTCGCCGAGGGTGAACTCCGTGAAGCCGCAATCCAAACAAGCTCGAACATCTGACCACATCATTACAGGCGGTTTCGTTAGGTCTTTCAACTTGCGATGAACCACGCTCATTTCTGCGCGAAATTCGCTTTGATTGTTCGAAGTACAGTGCCGACATGACATGCCAGCCCCCTTTGATCTTGCATTCGTGGGCTTTCATGCTTGAGGAACGGTGCGGACTCTGCGTCCCCTCAAAATGGATAGCAGGTAGGAGTCCCGATTTGGGACTGATCGCAGCATATCACGTTATGTCAGCTATCAGACATTTCTCTCCGATATTATCGCGCTACGATCACCCGCTGTTCCGCTCGTAACGAATCATTGTCGGAAACGAAGAATACCACTCCCACTTGCTAACTCAGCCTGAGATAAGTGAGCTATGGCGATTCCCGCGAGACTAGCCTCGCTAATCTGGTCTACAGCCACTTTGCCGAGTCATGCTGGCGCTGGCCAAGTCCGCTTCGCCCTCAAATCTTGTCAATACCCCAAAACTTCAACACGTGACCTTTACTGCTCGCTAGATTCAGCTCTAACCTTCTGTACACAAACGCTCTTCCCATTCCGGAATTGCAAAGAAAATTCGCTCGCAAAAGTGTCTAGTTAATACGCAATCCTAAGCACATGTTACTGCCTTGGTAACCTCCGTCACCTCGAGGTCCCGGCCAGCATAAACTCGCATCACGGACGTAGGCATGAGCAGGTCGATAATTCGGAAGCTGATCAAATCAAGAAAGGCAGCATGGTTTATGTGCTCATTGGCCTTATCGATCGCAATTGTTTTGCTGGGTTGTCTTTGGGCAGCGAACGGAGGCACGTCCAACTTCGTCGTCGGAACGTTCTTCATCGCGTCCGGTGCGACAGTCGGTTGTGGAATGGCATCCAGAAAGATCGCATTGAAGAAGAAACGTAGCCTATTTTCATCCCGGTCGAAGAGCAATAGTGCAATGAAGACCGGGGGATAGTGAGTAACAGTACCTAATGTTCGCTGCGCAAGCATGGTGGGAAATAAAAGTAATTCGGAGGCGATTAGCTCTCTGGGCTAAGTATCTTGTTCATGCTCCCTTTTTGTACGAGAACTGGATATATATGATTCTCAGCCGATACGACCGCACCTCCGGAGTCCTCCGGCTCCGAAATGGTTCCACTTTCCGAATACGTCCGGGATCTACTGACCGTGCAACAATAAATGAGCTCTTCGTATTGAAGCCTTACGCACCAAATCCCCAATTTGAAATTAGTGAGTGCGATCGGATACTGGACATTGGAGCAAATATCGGAGCTTTCACTATCGGGGCAGCTCGTGTCGCTAAGCGTGGAATGGTCTTTGCTGTGGAGCCCGTTGCCGCAAATTTCCGCCTTCTTGAAGAGAACGTAGCGATGAATGGTCTTAGAAATGTGAGCCTCATGCGTGCGGCGGTAGGTGGTTGTGAAGCGATGGTAGAGATCGCTTCGGAGGGTTCTACTGCAAGTGTATTGTGGACCAACAACAGCCATGTAGAGCAGGTCGAGCAGACGACGCTCACCTGCCTGATGCAGAAGCTCGGTACGGTAGATTTCTTAAAGATGGACTGCGAAGGAGCGGAATTTTCAATCCTGCTGGAGACCCAAGCTGACGTGCTAAGGAAAATCCGACGTATTGCACTTGAATACCACAACGTATCGGACGGGAGTAACGCCGAAACCCTGAAAACTCGTCTCAAAGAGGTTGGATTTGAAGTCACCCAAGTTGGTAAAGAATGGACCGGCATGATGTTTGCGATCAACCGCAGTTTGCCATCGTGATTTATCGAAGCCCAATCCAGCCGGATTTCTCCCTCGAAGTGGACCGTACACTAGCGCCGCTGAGCGGCTTCCTTCGTCGGTATGAACCACGCTTGGCTTGCTAGCGACAACGGCAGCGCAGACGGTTCACGTCTTGCGATTCTTTCGGGCATCGTGGTCAGTTTATTTGGCGAAAAATGGGAAAAAGGATGGGGAAGGAAGATCACGCCCATCCGGGTTCACTCGGCACGTGCTTTCGCTCACCCCCACTACGTTCCCCCATCACAGACGAACGTTCGCCCCTCGCAATAACGTCAGCCTGTACGTTGTCCACGACCTGTGCTCTTGCACAGCGAAGGAGTTGTTATGGCCATCACCAAACAGGAAGCTCTGGAATATCACCGGCACGGAAGGCCGGGAAAGATCCAGGTTACCCCGACCAAGTCTTGCCGCACGCAGCGCGATTTAAGCCTGGCCTACACTCCTGGAGTTGCCGACCCCTGCCTCGAAATTGCCCGTAATCCGCACGACGCCTTTAAGTACACCGCTCGCGGCAACCTGGTCGCCGTGGTTACCAACGGAACCGCCGTGCTCGGCCTCGGCAACATCGGACCGCTCGCCGGCAAGCCCGTCATGGAAGGCAAGGGCGTTCTGTTTAAGAGATTCGCCGATATCGACGTATTCGATCTCGAACTCGCCACTCTCGATCCGGAAGAAATCATCCGCGTCTGCCAGTTGCTCGAACCGACCTTCGGCGGCATCAATCTCGAAGACATCAAGGCCCCCGAGTGCTTCCACATTGAAGAAACGTTGCGCAAGACCATGAAGATTCCGGTCTTCCACGACGATCAGCATGGCACCGCCATCATCTCCGGCGCGGCCCTTCTGAATGCCCTCGAAGTCGCTGGCAAAGATATCAGCAAGGTCCGCGTGGTTTTCAATGGCGCCGGAGCATCCGGACTTGCCTGTGCCGAGCACTATCTTCGCCTTGGTGTTCGTCCCGAGAACCTTCTTCTTTGCGACACCAAGGGAGTTCTCTACAAGGGCCGCAGCGAAGGAATGAATCGTTACAAAGACCATTTCCTTCGCGACACTGACGCTCGCACCCTCGCCGACGCCATGCGCGATGCCGACGTTTTCGTCGGATGCTCCGTGAAGGGCGCGGTAAATAAAGATATGGTTCGTTCCATGGCGCCGAATCCGATCGTCTTTGCCATGGCGAATCCTGATCCGGAGATTAGTTTCGAAGACGCCAAGCAGGCTCGCCCCGATGTGATTCTCGCCACCGGCCGTTCCGACTATCCCAACCAGGTCAACAATGTTCTGGGATTCCCCTTCATTTTCCGTGGAGCCTTGGACGTTCGCGCTACCACCATCAATCACGAGATGGAACTGGCCGCTACCCATGCGTTGGCCGATCTTGCCAAGGAAGATGTTCCGGACAGAGTTTGTCGCGCTTACGGTGTCGACCGCCTTCGCTTTGGAGCTGATTACCTGATCCCCAAGCCCTTCGACCCGCGCGTTCTGGTTTGCGAAGCGCGCGCAGTCGCCAAAGCCGCCATGGATACCGGAGTCGCCCAGGAGCCAATCAATCTCGACGAGTATCGCGAACAGCTCGAGCGCCTGCTCGGCAAAGCCCACGAAGTGACGCGCTGGTTCATTCATCGCGCCAAGGCTGCACCTAAGCGCGTGGTATTTCCGGAGGGCGAGCACGAGAAGATCATCCGTGCCTCACAGGCGATCGTCGAGGAAGCTATCGCGCGGCCCATCTTGCTCGGATCGGTTGAGACCATCACAAAAACAGCCGAGGAGCTGGGAATCTCGCTCGACGGAGTTGAAATCATCTCCCCTGCCGACGCTTCACGCCGCGACTTTTATATCGAAGAACTGTTCCGTCTTCGCCAGCGGCACGGTGTAACCGTCTCCGAGGCAAAGGACCTGATTAAGAATCACAACTATTTCGCGTCCATGATGGTCCACGTCGGCGATGCCGACGCGCTCGTCTCCGGTATCAACCAGCATTTCCCGGATACGATCCGTCCCGCCTTGCAGGTGATTCGTGTGCGTGAAGGACTGCACCGCGTCTCCGGTCTCTACACACTCATCACGGCGCAGAACGAAATGTACTTCCTCGCGGATACCAGCGTGAACATCGAACCTTCGGCCGAAGAGCTCTGCGAGATCGCACTTTGTGCTGCTGCCGAAGCCCGCCGCTTCGACGTAATACCTCGCGTAGCGATGCTTTCGTTCTCCAGCTTCGGAAGCACCAAGCACCCCTTATGCGAGAAGGTCCGTCAGGCAGTGCGGCTCATCCGCCGCGCCGATCCCACGCTCATCGTCGATGGCGAAATCATGGCCGATACCGCCATCATGCCCGACGTGATCACAAAGGAGTACCCGTTCTCGAGCCTGCGCGGTGGCGCAAACGTCCTCATCTTCCCCGACCTCACCTCCGCCAACATCGCCTACAAGCTGCTGATTCGGCTCGGCGGCGCGCAGACGATCGGCCCCATCCTCATGGGCATGAGCAAACCTGTGCAACTGCTGACGAGAGGATGCGAAGTAGAAGAAGTGGTCCAGGCCGCGGCGCTGGCGGTAGTGGACGCGCAGGAGCTGGAATGGCCTTCGGTAGCGGCGCCAAAGCGAATAGGAGTCAGCGCCGACTAAAACTTTCGTCACTTACTGTCATCAAGTCGAGCCTTGGTTTTCCGATGTAAACAGTGGAATCCAGGGCTCTTTCTGCTCGCGGCTTCGCCAGTAACATTACTGCTGGCGTTACTACGGCCATCTTTACCCCTGTACTTCCGGACAATAGAGTCATTGGCAGAAAGAGTTTTCTGGAACGCCTGTTGCGATCGGGTGATTGTAATTTCGCAGGGCGGGAAGGACCTTATGACCGACCGGGGAAAAGATATGGTGACGCGTTCAATTTACATTGCTCTGGGACTTCTGGCAGCGCGCTGGATCTTCGGTAGAAAGCCTGAGCCGGACCTGCTTGCACGACTGCGCGCAGCGGGGGTCTAGCGGCGGCGAGCGACTACCGGCGCGTGCCATAGCGACAGGAGTGTTTGATATTCCCGCCGCCAGGGACAACGCCGTAAGGAATCCCTTTGCGCCGGGCGAATCGGAAGCGACTAGCTACTGGCTACCCGCTGCTAACTAGCCGCTAACCACGCTTCTACGCCGCTCTTTTGTGGCGCTTCGCAGCAATCACTCCAAACTTCCCATCCGCCGTTCGATAGAACCGCTTCTTCGCACGAGCCCGGATATACAACATCTGTGGCAGCGTATGCGCCGGGCGAACACCGAATTCTTGGCGGATCGCTTCCATCAGTTCTTCCGCTTTCATCTCCCCATGCTGTTCCATGACCTCTTGTGCCATGTCCAGGGTCGACGATGGAGCATTCCGCTTTCCGGGTGCCGGCATGTGTAGAACTTTGGAACTCTTCTCACCACTCTCCGAGTAGCTGTCTAGAAGACTTTCCATTGTCTCTTTTCGTTTCGACAATTCTTGTAGTTGTGAATCCAAGTGGTTCAGTTCGCGGCGCAAAATCTGAGTCATATCGTCCGGCATAGTGTTCACCTTGGGTTTCGTTAGATGAGCACTCCGGCAGAACGGATTCCTCCCTTCCAGAGCGCGCGGGATTTTTATTGTTACGCGCCATAACGCGCTTCAGACCTGGGAATTCATGCTGATTAGAAACTCGTTCCGGAAGTGCTATCCCCTGAGCTTACTTTTTCCAGCCGTTCTGCTACCCTCCCCAGCGGAGTTCTAAACATGTTCACACCCGACTTACTTGCTGGTAAGCGCGCGTTAGTTACTGGAGGAGGCACTGGGCTCGGCCGCGCGATGGCCCAACGTTTTCTGCAACTGGGCGCCACGGTTTACATCTGTGGCCGCCGCACAGCGGTTCTGGAAACCGCCGCCTCCGAGTTGGAATCCATTGGTCCCGGCCGCATACATCAGTCCACTTGCGACGTTCGCGATACCGCAGCAGTCGAGAGTCTTCTCGACTCCATCTGGACGGGCGGTCCGCTCGACATTCTGGTTAACAATGCCGCCGGAAATTTTCTAGCCAAAACGGAAGAACTCTCGCCGCGCGCTTTCGAAGCCGTAATCGGTATTGTCCTCACTGGCACGCTGAATATGACCCTCGGTTGCGGTCGCCGCTGGCTTGCCGCGAATCGCTCAGCAACGGTACTGAACATCGTCACCACCTACGCCGCGAGCGGATCCGGTTCCGCGTATGTAGTTCCTTCGGCTGTCGCGAAGGCAGGAGTGATGGCTCTAACCACCAGCCTGGCCGTCGAATGGGGACCGCGTGGCATCCGCCTGAATGGAATCGCGCCCGGTCCGATTCCCACGGAAGGTGCATTCTCGCGATTGATGCCTTCTCAGGAATTGGAGAAACTCGCGCTTCGCCGCGTTCCTCTGCGCCGGTTTGGAACCTCGGCCGAACTCGCCAACTTGGCCGCCTTCCTGGTTAGCGACGGTTGCACTTACATCAATGGCGATATTGTTGTAATGGATGGCGGCGAGTGGTTGCAGGGCGCAGGCGAGTTTAGCTTCGCTGGTCAAGTCCTCTCCGATGCGGACTGGGAGGCTATGAAACCGAAGAAGAAGTGATCGGGCCAATGCTTCTGTCTCACTCAGAAAGGTATAACTGTTGGATGCCCGATTCACAGGATAGTCGTGCCGACGCCGCGGTTCTGCGCACCGAACATCTCACTCGGTTGGTTGGAACCGCTGCGCTGGTGAACGACGTAAGCGTAGCCGTCATACGTGGCGAAATTATGGCCGTGTGCGGTCCCAGTGGCGCGGGCAAGTCATCCTTCCTCCGGCTGATCAATCGGCTCGACGAACCCACCTCTGGTACCTGTTTTCTCGACGGCGCTGATTATCGGCAACTTGAACCGCGTGCGCTCCGCCGCCGAGTTGGCCTCGTGTTACAAACCCCGTTCCTCTTTCCAGGAACCGTCGCCGACAATCTGCTCTTTGGCCCCAGCCAGCGCGGCGAAATCGTCTCTGATGCCGTCCTCGAACGGTTGCTCCTGCAAGTCGGACTGCCGGGTTTCGCCTCGCGACCGGTCACTGAACTTTCCGGAGGAGAGGCCCAGCGCGTATCCGTGGCGCGCACACTCGCCAATTCTCCCGAAATCCTTTTACTCGACGAACCCACATCCGCGCTCGACGACGCTGCTAAACGCACTGTCGAAGCCGTAATCGTCGACGTTGTTCGCGCCAACAAGCTCACGTGTCTTATCGTGACGCACGATACTTCGCAAGCTGCCCGAATTGCCGATCGCGCCATGCTGATGCGCGCCGGGCGTCTCGAACGAATCGTCGCCGCCCAGGAGATCACCCATGCTTAAGCACCTCTTCAGCAGTCATATTGCCCTCGGATTCGCGCAGGCAGGAATCGCCGCGGCACTCGCACTCGTAATTCTTGTGCTCGCGCGCCGACGCCAGATTCATCTCGAGTCCGAGATCGTTGTTGCGCTCGTGCGCGGCATCACCCAGATCTCCGCCATGGGCTTCATCCTGGTGCTGCTGCTGAAAGGACCGCAGTGGACCGCAGTCATCATGCTCTCAATCATGATGGTAGCCGCAGCCTTCATCTCTTCGCGTCGCGTGAAAGTTATACCCGGGGCCTACGAAGTCTCGCTGTATGGAATTGTGGCCGGATCCGGAATTGTAATTACGCTGATGACCCTGGCAGGCGTGATCGATTGGGCGATCACCTCACTGGTCCCCGTGGGTAGCATGCTGATCGCAAATTCAATGAACTCGAATTCGCTGGCTCTCGAGCGCTTTCGGTCTGAGGTCACCGGAAACGTCGGCCAGATCGAAGCTGCCCTCTCCCTTGGCGCTTCTTCCGGCACCACTGTGAATCCGTATGTGCAGAATGCTTTTCGCGCCAGCCTGATTCCGGCGCTCGATAATCTCAAGTCTCTCGGCATCGTCTGGATTCCGGGCCTGATGGCAGGCATGCTGCTCTCCGGTTCGCCCCCGATCTACGCTGCGATCTATCAATTCGTGGTTATTGCCATGATCTTCTCGGCGTCGTCCATCACTTGCCTGGTCAGCACCACCCTCGTGCGTAAGCGCGCGTTCTCGCCAAACGACCAACTCGTGCTCCGCCCGGCGGCCGCGGCAATCAGGGCGCGGTAGGAATTATTCCGAAGAAGGAACAGCCATGAATGCGCAAGACTTTCGACGAATTGCTTTGAGCTTGGATGGAGTCGAGGAAGGCTCGCACATGGGCGCCGCTGACTTCCGAGTCGGCGGAAAAATCTTCGCGACCCTGGCGTCTCAGGATCAGGGATACGGAAACCTCATGCTCACCCCGGAAGTTCAGGCGCAATTCGTCGCCGAGGCCCCGAACATATTCCTTCCCATCCCCGGCGGTTGGGGGCGTATGGGATCGACACATATTCGCTTGTCGGAGGCCAGCGAAGACCTGCTCGCCGGAGCCTTGCAGACTGCCTGGAAAATCAGGAAAGATAAGAACGATAAACCCAAAAAACCTGCAACCAGGAGCAAACGCTCTCCTCGTTGAGTAACACCTAACTTCCGGCCGCCCAACGTAGGCGCGTCCCTAGGCCCGCTGCCGTCTCATGCTCCACACGCTCAGGAAACCGGCTACGACGCCCAAGCCCACCGCGATCTTCGCCAGTCGCATTCCTTTGCAGCCCGCTCTTGGCGCTCCAGGAATATGTTCCGGCCGCACTCCCATTCCGATCACCCGCGCCATCACGTGTGTAATCCCAGGTATGCCCACGACCGCTTTCAATTGCCATGGCGCCTTTACCGGACCAGGATTACGCAGCACGAGATTGAGTACCTTGTGAGCATTCGCCTGCAGCGCCTGTGTCACTCGCGTCGGAAACTCGCGGCGTTGTTGCACTCGCGCCAGCAACTCTTCGTTAACTCTTCTTTCCAGGAGCGCGTCGGCCAGCAAATTCGCGGTTGCAACCGCATCCTGGATCGCCAGGTTAATACCTACGCCGCCCACCGGCGACATCGCGTGAGCCGCATCTCCGATGCACAGCAACCCAGGTCGATACCACTTCGGCAACCGGTTCAACTGCACGGTCAGAAGCTTGATCTGCTCCCAGTCCTGCAGTTCCTTCACATGCTCGCTCAAGTAGGGAGCGATCCGTGTAATTGAATTACGGAAGGCTTCCAGACCTTCTGTTTTCATTTCATCGAACGAGCCTTTTTTGATTAATAATCCCGCCTGGAAATACTGGCCGCGATTGATCAGGATCAGCACGTGACCGTAGTTGACGTTCCCCAGCAGCTGCTCCGGATCGCCACCTCTTCGGCTGATGCGAAACCACAGCACATCGATCGGCACTCCAAACTCACGCAAAGGAAGCTCGGCAGCCTGGCGCATAGCGGAGTGACGGCCGTCGCACGCCACTACCAGGTCGGCCCGAATCTCACGAGTGCCCTCCGGCGTTTGCGCCGACACTCCCTTTACTCGACCGTCTTCACGAACCAGGTCGGTCGCTTCATGCTGCATTAGCAGATCGAAGGTTTTGAATTTCCTTCCCTGCGCGGTGAGAAAGTCCAGAAAATCCCACTGCGGCATCAACCCAACAAACTTGCAATGCGTTGGAACATAGCGGAAATCAGCGGCCTTGAAATGAAACCCTCCAATCACGCCGCCCACATATTGCAGCTCCTCGTGAGGCACTTGGAGGAATTGCTGCAACAGCCCCAGTTCGTACATCAGCTCGAGCGTCGACGGATGCACCGTGTCCCCGCGAAAGTCGCGAAAGAAATCTTTGTGCTTCTCCAGCACCGTGACTTCAACGCCTTTGCGCGCGAGCAGATATCCGAGCATCACCCCCGCGGGCCCGCCGCCGACAACGCAGCAGGTTGTTTGCAATGAGCTTTTGACCATGCAATCTCTCTCCGCTACCTTGGATTCGTCGAGACGCGATTGCGCGCATGTTTTTGTGCGATGCGAGGCGACGAGGAATTCGGTGCCGGGTGCCCGGTCCTTTTGCGCAAGCGAAAGAGCGGGATCGGCGCCACCCTAGCTTTGGTATCCCCGCGGATGCTTCCGATGCCACTCCCACGCGCTGCCGATAATATCCTCGAGCTCTGCGTGTTGGGGCTTCCACTTCAACTCTGAACGAATCTTCTCCGAGCTTGCCACCAGCACCGCCGGATCCCCCGGACGCCGTGGCGATTCAATCGCCGGAATCGCATGGCCCGTTATTCTGCGTGCGGTTTCGATGACTTCGCGCACGCTGAAACCGTGCCCGCTCCCAATGTTGAAGATGAGCTTCGTCTTTGCGCCTAACGCCTGCACCGCCAGAAGATGCGCCTGCGCGAGATCGAGCACGTGTACGTAGTCGCGCACACAGGTTCCGTCCGGCGTGGGATAGTCCGATCCAAAAATTGATACTGACTGTCTCTTCCCCAGCGGCACCTGCAGCACCAATGGGATCAGGTGGGACTCCGGCTCGTGCGCCTCGCCCAACTCCCCGGCGGCTCCGGCGGCATTGAAATAGCGCAGGCTCGCATATCGAAATCCGTGAATGCGGTTCAGCCAGTCGAGCATTCGCTCCACCAGCAGCTTGGATTCGCCATACGCGTTCGCCGGCCGCAGTGCAGCCGACTCCGGGATCGGCGTGTTTTCCGGCTCCCCATACAGCGCCGCAGTCGACGAAAATACAAACTTACTGACACCGTTGGCGACCATCGCTTCCAGCAGCGTCAAGGTCGCGCCGGTATTGTTCTGGAAGTAGCGCTCCGGCACGCGCATTGACTCGCCTACTTCGATCATCGCAGCAAAATGCATCACGGCTTCGATCTCGTGCTTGCGCAGAACATCCGTCACCGCGCGCGCGTCCCCGACCTCGCCCTGCACGAACTCCGCTTCCTGCGGAACTGCGGCGCGATATCCATGGCTCAAGTTGTCATACACAACCACCTTATGCCCGGCCTTCACAAGTTCATGCGCAACCACGCTGCCGATATAACCGGCTCCCCCGGTCACAAGTACGTTCACCGTCTCTCCGTAAGGCGTTTGGAATTAACCGACGATTCTACCTGAGCACTCACGCAATCACGTACACCAGTTCCAGCGCACACGCGCGCCTAAATTGTCAGGGGATAAAAACGAATGGCTACGCCCTGAGAAAGGCGTCATCTTCGAGGAGAGAATCGGCCTCAGCATCGGGCGAGACGCTGGCTGGAGGCTCGTATTCGCGAATCTGTACTTCGCCGTCCATAATGGTGATGTAGGTTGGCCGGCCGTTCGTCCAGCACCCCGTATTGAAGTAATGCACCCCTGCGGTCTGGAGCTCGAGCGCGTGATGTGTATGTCCGCAAAACACCATCTCGGCGCCTTTCAGCGCCGCATGACGAAGCGCGCCTTCCGCAACCTTCTCCGTCAATCGCAGCCATCGCGTGCTCAGCTTGTCCAGCATCCGTGAGAAGAACTTGTTCTTCAGATCCAGCTTCTGCACATTCAGGTGGAATACCGATGCGGCTTTACTCAGAAATGCATTCCGGCTCACGAATCGATCGAACTGATGCCCATGGACCGCCAAACATAACCGCCCATTCGATTGCCAGAAATATTCGTGATACACGCGCACGCCCACCAGGTGAGCCATCATCGTCGCTAGTCCACGATCGTGGTTGCCTTCTACCCACACTACTTCCACGCCGCGCTTTGGATTCGATAGCTTCCGTATGTAAGAGAGGAATCGCCAGTGCTGTTTCTTCAGGCGATGAAAATTCAGGTCGGAAAAAATGTCGCCCAGCAGAATCAGTCGCCGAAAGCGCAAGTGTTTCAGCATGCGTACGGCGTCGCTTGCACGGCTCAGCTCCGATCCAAGATGCAGATCCGAGAGGATAAGCGTGTCGAAAACCGGCTCCATCGCCTACGTTTATACCTATCCCGTATTAAAAGATGATGAAGCCTGCTTCAAAACCGCGCCCCGCACCTCTCTGATAAACCGCGCATGTAAATACGTTTTCACGGAGCATTAACCTCGAATTCACACTCGCCAGCTAGCTTCAATCTGCCGTCATCATCACGTTGTGTCAGGGAAGCGCATGAAGCAGTCCATTTTCATAGTGGAAGATGAATCGGACATTTCCAGGCTGTTGAAGTTTCACCTGGACAGCTCTGGCTATGAAGCGTCCGTTTTCGAGCGCGTCGAGCCGGCTCTGACGCGCGCGCAAGCTGAGCCACCGTCGCTGTTTTTGATGGACATCATGTTACCTGGCGAAAATGGGCTGGAAGCATGCCGGCGAATCCGCAGCACCGCACACCTCGCGTCAGTTCCCGTCATCTTCATCACCGCGCGCATCAGTGAAGACGACCGCGTGGTTGGCCTGGAGTGTGGCGCAGACGATTACATCACTAAGCCGTTCAGTCCTCGAGAAGTTCTAGCACGTGTGGAAGCCGTGTTGCGCCGCACCAGCGGCAGAGTTCCCGGTTCCGTTATTCGTTTTGGGGATGTTGAACTGGATCTCTCCGCCATGGTCCTGCGCGTCGAAGATAAGGAAGTAAAAACAACTACCCTGGAATTTCGTCTGCTCGAATTCCTGGCTCGCTCGCCCGGACTTGTTTTCAGCCGCGACCGCCTGCTGCAAGCGATATGGGGAAACAGCCGTTTCGTCAGTCCTCGTTCGGTGGATGTCTATGTCAGTAAGTTACGCGACAAGATCGAAGAAGACCCAAATCGACCCAAGTATCTGCGCACCGTTAGAGGCGCGGGCTATCGTTTTGTTTTTCCCAAGTGAATAGAACAGAAAAGAAGGAGCTGCGCCGAGGGATCTCTGCCTGTCTTAGCAGGCTTGACGATGGTAAGGGTCACCAACCGAAATAAAGTCGAATTTCTTCAGCAGGTCGATTCGATCTTCCTGCGCAAGCCGGGTAACCGTATCCATTAACTTCTCGGTTTCTTCCGACGACATGTTTTTTGTAACTGCCCAAAACTTCTGCGGAGAAATCCAGATACGTTCACGTTGCTGCTGGTCATTCACAGAATTTGCTCCTGCTTGGTTCTCAACTTAAGAGGTTAAACCGCCGCCCCAGCCAAGTAAAGGAAACTGCCGTGAAACCGGGCGTTCACGGCCACATTTAACATTCTATTAACAATTGACGTAAACTCGCTTTGGCTCAACTACTTGCCGGGAAATGCAGAGTGTAAACAGTCCCAATCAGGGCACGAATCGTGAAAGCTTGGTCAAAATCCTTCCGCAAATGAACCTTCCGCACCTCACCGCATCGCACACTTGCGACCCTGGCCTTCGCCATGAAACATTGAAAGCCGCGGGCCAGCAACACCCGGCAGCATATTCGGTCGACTTCGCCTAACGAGCTAACGATGCCAACTTTTGCCGCGGTTGATATCGGCGCCAACTCTGTTCGTCTCAAAATCGCGACGCTGGACGCTCATCGTCTCCACGTCATCCACGAAGATCGCGAAGTCACGCGATTGGGCCGCGCTGTTTTCTCCACCGGAATTCTCGATCCGCAGGCGATCGCCGCCACCGTCAAAGTCCTCCGGCGCTTTCATCGCGCCACGCAGACTTTTCATGCTGATCAGGTGAAAGCCGTGGCCACCAGCGCCCTGCGCGACGCACAAAATGGCGCGAGTTTCATCGAGTGGGTACGCTCGGCCACCGGATGGCGCGTCGAGATCATTTCCGGACTGGAAGAGGGTCGACTCATCCACCTCGGCGTCCTCTCGCGATCTCATTTCACGGCGTCGCGCCTCATGCTTTTTGATCTTGGCGGTGGCAGTTGCGAAGTAACCGTTTCGGTCGATGGCCAGATCCGTTCCATGATCAGCTTGCCTCTCGGCGCAGTTCGCCTCACGCAGGAGTTTCTTCCCGACGATCCTCCCAAGAAGAAGCAGCTAGCCCGACTGGAAGAGTTCATCGCGGAAGAAGTGAATCGCCTGCATGGACGAATGCGCAAGCAAGACGTGCAGATGACCATAGCCACCTCTGGCACCGCCGCGGCACTGGCCGGCATTGCCGCCGGACGTGAGGACGTGGAGCACGGTCAGGCTGTTACCGTTTCGCGTGCTGCCTTGGCGAGAATCACGGAACGCTTGGCAAAGCTCACGCTCGAGCAGCGCAAACGGCTTCCCGGCCTCGGGCCGCGCCGTGCAGAAATCATCCTCGCGGGAGCATTCGTCTATCGGGAATTGATTGATCGGCTCAGCCTGCCCAGTTTTCGCTATTCGCCACTGGGTTTGCGTGATGGATTGCTCGCGCAAATGGCCGCGGAATACGATCGACGCGCTTCCATTCATCGGCGTATCGAGTCAGAACGCATCGCTGCGTTGCACGATACCGCCGCGCGCTACGATGTTCAGATTCCCGCTGCCGAGCATGTTCAGGATCTCGCAGTGCAACTGTTTCAGGAACTCAAGCGCGTGCATCATCTTCCGCCTGACTATCGTGAATGGATCGCAGCCGCCGCCCTGCTCAGTGACGTTGGGTCTTTCGTGAATCGAACCGGACGCCATCGCCACGCCTATTATTTGATCGCCAACTCGGAAATTTTCGGCTACAGCTCAGAACAGCGCCGCGTGATTGCTGCCATCGCTCGCTATCTTGGAAAGACACGGCCTACCCCGGGCGATCGCGCGATGCGCGCAGTTCCCCTTGCCCAACGCAATCTGATTCCACAAGCTGTGTCGATTCTGCGCATGGCCCGCGCGCTCGATCAGGGCCGGCGCGGCGCCGTAAAGAAGGTTAAATCGAAGTTAAAGGACGGAAGCGTGCTATTTACCTTCGAGACCAAACGCGGCGGCGCCGAACTCGAGTTGTGGAGTCTCTCCAAAGAAGCGGTCTATTTCCGCGAAGTCTTCGGTCGCGACTTGGTGCTTCCGCCATCCTGAATCGCGCGTGCCGCTTTTGGCGTAAAGCACCACTGCAACGACGATGAGTTCCCATCCACGGGAACCTTGGCAATCGCACCCTTCTTCAATTCCACTGCCGTGTGGCTCGCCCCTCCGCTGATCAGCAGGCTGAGGAACTCGCTCAGCGTCGGATTATGCCCAACTAACATAATCTCGTCCTTCTTGGCGTAGGTTTGCAGCAGCTGCTGGAAGCCACGATAATTTGCTTCCGGGCGCAGTGCATCGGAAAACTCTATCCTGTCTTCGAAACCTATTTCACGCGCCACCAGTTCGGCAGTCTGATGCGCGCGCTTCAGCGGACTGGAAATGACAACGTCGAGTTTCACTTCAAGCGCCGCTAACGCGCGTCCGATCACTCCGCATTGCTGGATGCCATCGGGATCCAATGGACGGCGCTCATCTGCCGCCAGATTCGCCTTGTGTGATCCCGCACTCGCATGACGCAAAAAGTAAATGTTCATAGCCGTATGATTCTAATCCTGCACTTTGAATTGTGTGGCGCGGGTGCACTCTCGGGGAGACTCTGCGCTTCACACTGCCGTCATAAAAATCTTGTCAAGCCCCTCTAACCGGCAAATTCCTCCTAACCTCTTCCATCCACTCCAGAAATAAACTTCGCGAAAGTGTCTAGTAGGTACCCTGAAATTTGCAACAATCAATACAGGACTGAGAAATGGACGCTGACGAGCGCCGTAACCTTTTTTAACGGCTGCCGGCGACTGATTCTCACGACTGCCAGCACCTGACAATGTTCTCCGGCGGTTTCGATCCGAGCGTCACCGAGGATCTGTCATACCGAGCGCAAGCGAGGTATCCCTATCGTCTCGGAAAATGCTGGGAAAAGAATGACGCACTGAAAGACTGAAGAACTGAAAAACTGAGGAACAGTCGGCCTCTGGCCGAGCTAACTCCTTTGTTATGCGGGACGATGGGACTAAGTCCTTTATTTGCCGGGACGAGCCTTATCCCATGCCTGTAAGTCCTTTGTTATGCGGGACAGCGTGGGGGGAGGGGGGTACCCGGAGGATTCGCTGGCCATATTCCTTTTGCATGCTCTTTTTCAATTCGGTAACCTGCGACCAACCCGCGCGATGACCTACGTCTCATCAGATATGCTGCACGAATCGTCGAGAACCCCCGACCGATTGGCCTTTACGGTCGCTGTCGGGGATATTCCGATTCGCCTTTACGTCGACGATGAAGCGTTCCTGGAGTTGCTGCGCGAGCGCTACCGCGGGTTCGAATCCCAATCGGACCAACCCGCTGCCGAATTCACGATCACGCTGCAGCCGCTTGCGCACGATCCCGACGAAGATCTTGCCGTTCAAATCAGCGACAGCGAAGTCCACATGGCCCGTGGCGACTTTCGCGCCGAATGGAATATGACGACCGGGCGCGGCACGATCCATCAGGCGCCCAGTCCTTACGCGATTGATTCCGTCCTGCGCATCGTCTATTCGCTGCTATTAGTCGAGCGCGGCGGTTTCCTGTTCCATTCTGCCAGCGCCATCGCCGGACCGAATGCGTATCTATTCGCCGGGCCATCCGGCTCCGGCAAAACCACCATGTGCCGCCTGGCGTCAGACTCTGTTCGCCTGCTGAGTGACGAGATTTCTTTCGTGCTCCCCGACGGCGATGGCTACCGCGCCTTTGGCACGCCTTTCTACGGAGAACTTGCGCGCCCGGGAGAGCCGATCTCGGCTCCGCTGGCCGCGATGTTCGCTCTCCGCCATGCACCTGAAAATCGCATCACGACGCTTGCCCGCTTCGAAGCCCTACACGCCGTCATGCGCAACATCCTTTTCTTTGCCAGGGAACCTGCGTGGGTTCAGCGGGTGCTAGCCGTCGCAATTCGCTTCGTGGACGGCGTCCCAATTAAACAGATGGAGTTTCTCCCCGATCCCGAGATATGGAAACTAGTCGCATGAAGTCGCTCTACGTCGGACGAAGCCAGGCGGTTGCTGCCCGCATGATGGGGGGCGAAATCGTCGTGATCAGCCCGGAGGATTCCGGTCTCTTCACCCTGAATCCCGTGGCCAGCTGCATCTGGAATTCCGCCGACGGCGATACCACTCTTGAGCAGATTGTTCGCGACAAGGTTTGTACTGAATTTGAAGTCCCGTTCGATGCCGCGCTCGAAGACGCGGCCACATTCATCAATGAAGGCTCGGAACACGGAATCCTATTGGTATCCGAACAGCCGCTGCCGCGAAATCCGCAAGTGGTACTGCCCGTGCCGGAGGCCAAACTATGAGCCTGATGGACGACGTCACCTCGCGCGCGCTCACGCTCGGTATTCCCTTTAGCCTGCATCTTGACGTGACTTATCGCTGCAACGAGCGCTGCGTCCATTGCTATCTCGATCACGATGACCACGGCGAGATGTCAACCGACGAGATCAAGCGAGTGCTCTTTCAGGCAGCTTCCGCGGGTACTCTGATCCTGACGCTCAGCGGCGGCGAGCCATTTTTGCGCAAGGACTTCTTCGATATCCTCGCCTACGCCCGCTCGCTAATGTTCTCGGTCAAAATCAAGACCAATGGCCTTCTGATCGGCGCCGAACAGGCGCAGCGCCTTCGCGAACTCCACGTCGGCGAAGTGCAGATCAGCATCTATTCACATCGGCCTGAGGTCCACGATGGCATCACCAAGGTTCGCGGCTCCCTCGAGCGTTCGCTGAATGCGATTCGCTTCCTGCGCAGTCAGGGACTCACCACGGTGATCGCCTGCCCACTGATGCGCGCCAACATCGGCGATTATCCCGAGGTTCAGGCGCTGGCTGCCGAGCTCGGCGTAGCCTTCACCATGGACCCGACGATCACTCCCAAAATCGACGGCGATATGTCTATCGTGCAGCACCGCCTGGCGAGACCCGAGATTGCACAGATCTTTCAAGACTCAACTCTCGTTGGCGACGTCCACGAATTCTGCAAGCCTGCGGGACCGACCACCGAAGATCTCCTCGAAAGCGTTCCCTGCAGCGCCGGACACACTTCGGTCTACGTATCGCCCTATGGCGAAGTCTTCCCTTGCGTACAGTTTCCCGTGACTTGTGGCAACGTGCGCGAGCAGCCTCTGAATGAGATCTGGTACCACTCCGAACAGATGAACCGCGTTCGCAACATTCGTGTGAAAGATCTGCACACATGTTCCGGATGCGATCACCTCTCGGGGTGTACGCGGTGCCCCGGTCTTGCGTACATGGAAGGCGACATGCGCGGGCCGTCGTCGGCCGATTGTGAGAAATCGTTGATCAAGGCTGGCTTGGGACAGATCGATACTTTGCCGTCGTCACCGCAACTAGTGCAGATCCAGCTGTGAGCCGGAATCATGCTCGCTAATTGCATGAGTTGGAAAGCGGTCTAGCATATACTGACGCAAGCAAAATCTGGTTTCGCGGTCTGATATTTCATGGGTGATTCCAATCAATCTGACGAGAAGCCGGTAGCTTCGGCGAAGCGTCCTTACGAGAAGCCTTCATTCCGGCACGAGAAGGTTTTTGAAACCATGGCTCTTGCTTGCGGCAAAATTCAAGTCACCCAAGCGCAATGTCGTTTCAACCGCAAACTGTCGTAGACGCCGATCACCGCCAGAAGATCCAACTCTTCGTTCAGGCACTTCGCTCCTACGGTTGCGCATCGCTTCGAGTGACCGGCACCAGCATGTGGCCGGCGCTCTGGCCCGGCGACACGGTTGAGATTCGCACGGCGCCGCTCAACGAAATCAAGATCGGCGACCTCGCAGCCTTCAGCCGCGAGGACCGCATTTTCATTCACCGCGTTATACGAAACACGATGAACGACGCTGCGACACTGGTCACCCGCGGCGACGCGCTGCCGGTTGAAGATCCGCCAGTACGCGAATCGGAATTGCTTGGGATTGCAAACGTCATCGAGAGAGTACCCAGAACCTTCCTGAGCCGTTTGCGACAGTCTGTTCGTTACCGGCTGCTCCCGCCAGTGCGCGCCAGAATTCGTTCCTGAACTCGGCTTCTGTGTAACGGCAATTTTCCTGCGCCATTGCTGGGCTGTTTCGCATCTCTTCACCAAGGAAGCTTATATGGCCATCGTTCGAGCTTGCCCGAGTTGCGGCGCCAAGAACCGCGTTCCTGCCAATCATCTCAATGACTCCGGACGTTGCGGCGCCTGCAAAGCAACTCTTCCTCCTGCTTCCGAACCAATCGCCGTTGACCGAGAGTCTTTCGATGACATCATCAAGAGCGCTCGCGTTCCGGTTCTCGTCGACTTCTGGGCCGCGTGGTGCGGACCCTGTCGAATGGCAGCTCCCGAAGTTGCCCGCGTCGCATCCGATCTCGCTGGTCGCGCCGTCGTGATCAAAGTCGACACGGAGACATTCCCGGAACTCGCCGCGCGCTACAAAGTTCAGGGCATCCCGAACTTCGCCGTTTTCCGCGACGGCAATCTCGTCTTTCAGCAAGCGGGAGTTGTTGGCCATGACGTGATGGAACGATGGCTGACGCAAGCCGCTGAGCAGAAAACTACCGCATAAATCCGCTAGTTCGCCGAAGCCGCCTCGGGTAAAATCCGGCGCACGTGAGCAAATCTCCTACCTCAATCAAGGCGAAGGCCAGCTTGTTCTACTTCGTCTTCGTCATGTATTCGTACACGACCGGCGGACCTTTCGGTCTGGAAGACCAGGTCACGACATCAGGTCCAGGACTCACGCTACTCTATGACCTCTTCATTCCACTGTTATGGTGCATTCCGATTTCGCTGATCGCCGCCGAGTTGACGACCGCGATGCCCGTCGAAGGCGGCTTCTATCGCTGGAGCCGCGCCGCGTTCGGTGACTTCTGGGGATTCCTCGCAGGCTTCTGGAACTGGAGCGCGTCCTTCCTTCTTGGCGGCGCTTACGCAGTCCTCTTCACCGATTATCTGAGCTTTGTGCTGCCCGGAATCACGGGCTGGAAACACTACCTGATCTCCGTTTCCCTGATCGTAGTCATCACTTACATCAACGTGCGCGGCATTCAGATGGTCGGCCGAGTCGCCACCATTTTGACCATCCTCATCTTCCTGCCGGTGATTGCGATGTGTATCGCAGCCATCCCGAAGTTTCGCCACAACCCGTTTTCGCCGCTGATTCCGCCGCATCAACCAGTGTTCCAGGTCTTTGGCATTGGGCTCGCGCTCGGACTTTGGCTCTATGCAGGATACGAACAGCTTTCATCGGTGGCCGAAGAAGTGGAGAATCCGCAGCGCAACTATCCGCTCGCGCTGGCGATTGTTGTCCCACTCTCCATCGCGACTTATGTTCTGCCAACGTTCCTCGCGCTTGGGGCTCTCGGAAACTGGCAGGACTGGCATACGCGATACTTCTCCGACGCAGGACAACTGATCGGCGGTCGTTGGCTCGGTCTCGCCATGACGCTCGCAGGCGCCATCATGATGGTTTCCATCCTGAACGCTACGGTGCTGACTTCTACGCGCATGCCTTTCGCGATGGCTGAAGATGGCTACATGTCCGAGGTGCTCACGCGCCGCCATCCGCGCTTCGGGACGCCGTGGATCGCCATCATCTTTTCGGCATTGATCTACGCGCTGCTCGCATGGAAATCGCTGACGCAACTGATTTCGGTTTATGTCTGGCTGCGCATTGCCACATCGATACTCACCGTGCTCTCAGCATGGAAGCTGCGGCGCACCCGCCCCGACATGCCTCGGCCGTTCCTCGTGCCATGGGGGAAGAAAGGACTGGCTTACGCGGTCCTTGCTCCAATCCTGATGAGCGGCGTTGCCTTGCTCGGCAGCGATCGCTTTGCGCTGCGTTGGGGACCGGTTGCGCTGTTAGTCGGTCCGCTTGCCTATCTGTTACTGCGTAGAAAAGAGTCGAAGTCTGGCGCCGCGAAGAGTGCTAGCTGATCCAGTCCAGAAACTTGTAGTACGCTCCGGCAAATGGCAGGAACCATGGCTTTCCGTTGTAGATGCCGAGCGGCGCTCCAGGAAAAGGCACGTTCTTGTAGGGATTGCGATCTTCGCCGGTCGCGATTGCCTCACCGATCTTCTGACCGAGATAGGTCGCCATAGCCACGCCGTGGCCCGCATATCCGAGCGCGAAGTACATGCCGTCGATCTGGCCCGCGTGCGGCATCACGTCGAAGGTGAAGTCGAGCGTGCCGCCCCAGACGTAGTCGACTTTGGTGTTCTTCAGCTGTGGATAGACTTCGAGCATTTCGCGATGCAAGATTGCAGCGCTCTTGCGAATGGTCTGCGAAGTCTCGGGGAAGAACGCGGCGCGGCCGCCGAAGAGCATGCGATCGTCTGGCGTGAGTCGGTAATAATGTAGATAGTGCTTGGAATCGTAGATCATTCGGTTGCGCGGGCTCAGTTCGCGCGCGAGCTCCTGCCGGAACGGCTCCGTCGCAATAATGAACGATCCAATTGGAATGATCCGCTTCTGAAGCGACGGCGTGACCGCCGACGTGTAGCCGCTGGTGGCGACTAGCACGTGTTGCGCGAAGGTCGTTCCCTTCGCGGTCGTGAGCTGGAATCCGGCTATACCGGATCTGCTCATCCTATTGATGTGAGTCACGCGAGCGTTCTCGTATATGCAAGCGCCCGTTTTTTGCACCGCGCGCGCCAGTCCTGCAACATAACGCGCGGGATTCAATCCGGCGCTAACCTCGTCGACGATACCGCCGAAATAGATGGTTGATCCAATTTCCGCCGCCAGATCTCCTCGCGGAATGATGCGCAGCTTGTGGTTGAACTCGCGAGCAATCAGCTCCACCGAACGCGCATAGGCATCGAAGTGCGATTGCTTGCACGCGACTTCCAGATGGCCACAGCGTGTGAAATCGCAATCGATCTGTTCCTCGGACACGACCTGTTCGACGCAATCGATCGACGCGAGCGAAGCCGCGTACATAGCGCGCGTAGCGTCCATGCCATAACGAGCGGCAAGAGTTTCGGCGCTGAGCTTCATGCCGGTCAGCACCATGCCGCCGTTGCGCGAACTGGCTCCCCAGCCAATTGTCCCGGCTTCGAGAACTGTGACTTTTGCGCCTTGCATCGCAAGCGTTCGCGCCGCCGACAGGCCGGTAAATCCAGCACCGATGATCGCAACGTCGGCAGTCTCCGGCAGCGGTCCGGGTGCGCCTGCAGGCATGCTCACCGTGTCGATCCAGTAATTGCGTTCGCGGATATTCATGGTCAGCCCAGGATCGGCAGCGCGCGAATGCGTTTTTTCGTCGCCGAGTAGATCGCGCTGCACAATGCTGGTGCGAGCGGCGGGACTGGTGGTTCACCGATCCCGCTGGGAGCAGCATTGCTGTCCACGAAGTAGGCGTCAACGACAGGGGCTTCCGACATGCGCACCGGTTCATAGTCGCCAAAATTGCTCTGGACTACTCGGCCCTTATCGATCGTGATTTTCCCGCGCAAGGCCGCCGACAATCCAAACATCACAGCGCTCTGCGCCTGCTGCTCCAGAATGTTGGGATTGATCTTCTGCCCGACATCGGCGGCCACCACCACGCGCTTCACCTTGGGTTCATTGCCTTCCATCGCAATTTCAACGACTTCGGCAACATAGGTATTGAAGCATGCGTGAGCCGCGATGCCACGATGTATTCCCGCGGAGGGCGGCTTGCTCCACCCGGCTTTATCCGCGGCAAGTTGCAGCACACCGCGCATGCGCGCAGTCTGCCAGACGGTGTCGAAGTACTTCACATCCTGATCCTTCGACAACATGTGCAGCCGCAACTCCAGCGGATCGCGGTGCGTGGCAATTGCGATCTCATCGAGAAACGACTCGCCGGCAAACGCGACGGGCGACGCGTACACAGACCGCAACCAACCGAGTGGAACTGGCGAATCGGGATCGACATATTCGATCCGAACATTTGGAATCGAATAGACGAGTCCAGCTTCGTCCTTCAGATCGGGATCGACACCTCCATCGCCCGGCTGTCCCTTTTGTCGGCTGATTGAGGGCGAAACGATGCGATGCGAAAACGACACCGGCCAGCCCTGGGCGTCGAGCACAGCACTCAGCTGATGAAAGCTATTCGGCCGGTACGTGGAAAAGCGCATGTCGTCTTCGCGCGTCCACATCACCTTCACCGGCGCGTTCGCGCCTTTCGCCACCAGCGCGGCTTCGACAGCGTAGTCGTGTTCCAGTCGGCGGCCGAATCCACCTCCCAGAAGAGTGACGTTGACCTTCACCTCGTCCGGTTTCAGACCAACAGCCGCGGCCACCGAATCGCGGCAATCCTGCGGAACCTGCGTCGGAGACCACATCTCGCATTTGCCATCGTGAAATTGCGCCGTCGTGTTTCCCGGCTCCATCGGCGCGTGCGCAAGGAAGGGTAGCGTGTACTCCGCAGTGATGCGACGTCCGTTGACATTGGCTACGTTCCCAGTTTCATAGAGCGTGACCGCCTTACCCGACGCAGCTTTTCGAAGTGTCTCAGTCAGCGCGGGGGAATTCAGATCTTTGTTCGCGCCTTCGTCCCAGCTCACGTTAAGTTGACGGCGCGCTTCCATCGCGCCCCAAACCGTATCAGCGACTACAGCGACGGCGGATTCGCCAACTTTCATCGACTGCAGGAATCCCGAAACTTTCTTTGACCCGGTGTCGTCAAAGCTCGCGACCTTGCCACCGATTACCGGTGAACGCGACAGAAGCGCGTATTTCATTCCGGGCAGTCGAAAATCGATGCCAAACTCGGCGGAGCCATTCACCTTCGATGGTGTATCGAGGCGCGGCAGCGCATTGCCGACGAGCTTGTAGTCCTTCGCGGACTTCAAGGGCGGATCCGATGGTTCTGGCAGCTTCGCGGCACGATCCACCAATTCGCCATAGCCCAGGCTGCGATTGGACGCAGCGTGAAGCACCTTGCTCTTTTCTGCTTTGCACTCCGAACGCGGAACGCCCCACTCTTTTGCAGCGGCGGCGATCAACATTTCGCGCGCAGCGGCACCGGCACGCCGCATCGGATCCCACGTGGTGCGAACGCTGGCGCTTCCGCCCGTTGTCTGATCGCCAAATAATGTGCTGGCTCCCGCCTGCTCGATCGCAATCTCAGACCAGTCAGCTTCCAACTCTTCTGCCAGGATCATCGGCAACGCGGTACGTACGCCTTGCCCCATCTCCGACCGCGGCACTACCACGGTAATTTTCCCGCTGGGCGCGATGTGCAGATAGGCATTCGGGGCAAACGCCTGACCAGAGTTGTGGCTTTCATTGCCGTGGCGAAGGTAGAACCACACAGCCAGCCCGGCGCCTGCAGCACCCCCAGCCGCCAGGAACTCGCGACGCGTGACTGTCATCGCACACCTCCGCCGGTTGCTGCGCGATGAATCGCTTTGCGAATGCGGTTGTAGGTTCCGCAGCGGCACAGGTTTCCGGTCATGGCATTGGTGATGTCTTCATCTGACGGGCTTGGATTTTTCGCCAGCAACGCTGCCGCCGTCATGATCTGCCCCGACTGGCAGTATCCGCACTGCGGAACGTCTTCGGCGATCCACGCGACTTGCAACGGATGTGAGTTTCCGCTGGCCAGTCCCTCAATCGTGAGGATTTTCTTGCCCGCAGCTGCGGACACCGGCGTTACGCACGAGCGCACGGCATTGCCATCCAGGTGAACGGTGCAAGCTCCGCAAAGGCCCACGCCACAGCCGTATTTCGTTCCCGTGAGAGTCAGAGTGTCGCGGAGCGCCCAGAGCAGCGGCGTTTCCGCGGGCACTTCGAGCTTACGATCTTGTCCATTTACATTCAGAGTGATTTCTGGCATTAGCTTTTGTGACGGCAAAAGTTCAGAGTACTAACTGCAAATTGCAACACCCACAAAGTAGCTAGCGAAGAGCGGACTCATGCGTCAATATAGAAGTCACACTAATCGTGCGGCATCACGCCGCCCGTGCGAATCCCAAAGGAACGAGAATGTCCTCTGCTGCGCCTTCCGTGCGCACCCGCGTAGTCCGGGAACCCCAGCGCGCCGTTTACGATCGCGACGCGATCAACCAGATTCTCGACGAAGCCTTCATCTGCCACGTGGGTTTTGTCGTTGACGGCCAGCCCTTCGTCATTCCCACCAGCTACGGCTGCGATGGCGACAACCTTTATATTCACGGCTCCGCTGCAAGCCGTATGCTGCGTCAGATCAGCCAACCAGCGAAGGTTTGCGTAACAGTCACCCTGCTGGACGGGTTGGTGCTCGCGCGCTCTGTGTTTAATCATTCAATGAACTACCGTTCCGTCGTCGTTCTCGGCGAAGCGCAATTGATCGACGATCCTGCTGAAAAGCTCGCTGCTTTGCGCGCCCTCTCCGAACACATTCTCCCGGGACGGTGGGATCAAGCGCGCCAACCCAACGAGCAGGAGTTGAAAGCGACTTCGGCGCTTCGCCTGTCGCTCGCTGAGTGCTCCGCGAAAGTTCGCACCGGGCCTCCCGTCGACGACGCCGAAGACATGAACTTTCCGGTTTGGGCCGGCGTACTGCCACTCGACCTTGTTCCTGGCACTCCAATTTCTGATGCTTCACTGCCGGCGAATATCTCAGTGCCGTCGAATATCAGCAGCTACTCCCGCAAACTCAGATGCTGACGTCGCGCAGTGCCTTCTCGAGAATGTCGAGCGCGCGATCCAACTGCTCCTGCGTGATCACCAGTGGAGGCTGCAAGCGAAGGACGTTGCCGTAGACGCCTCCCACTCCGAGCAGCAGGCCATTCTTCAGGCATGCGGCCTTCGCCGCTTCTGCCTTCGCGGTGGCAGGAGTTTTCTTTACGTCTTCGACTAGTTCGATACCGATCATGAGGCCGAGCCCGCGCACATCGCCGATGATCGGCAGCTGCGACTGTATTGCTCTAAGCCTGCCCGTAACGTACTCGCCTTTGCGCTTCGCCTGGCCAGGAAGATCGTACTTCTGCATGAACTTGATATTTGCCAGCCCTGCGGCACAGCTCACCGGATTCCCACCGAAAGTCGAGAGATGATCCCCGGGCTGGAATGCCGCTGCGATTTCATCGCGCGAAGTAAACGCACCCAGCGGGAAACCGTCGGCAATTCCCTTCGCCGTAGCCATGATGTCGGGCTCAACGCCATAGTGCTCAATCGCGAACATCGCGCCGGTACGACCAAAGCCCGACTGCACTTCGTCGGCAATAAAGAGGATGCCGTGCCGGTCCAACACTTCTTTCACGTCTTTGAAGTAGTTGGGTGGAGGGACAATGATCCCACCTTCGCCCATCACCGGCTCGGCAAGGAACGCGGCGACGTCGCCCGAAGTATGGAAGCGAATCACGTTCTCGATGGCCTTGGCACACTCTTCACCGCAGCGTTCATCGCTCTCCCACTGCGAACGATACGTATATGGCGCCGGCGCAAACGCAACTCCGGCTGCGTATGGTCCGCCACGCTTCTTACGGCTCGAGTTACCGGTAACGCTCAGTGTTGCGTAAGTGCGACCGTGGAAACTCGCTTCCAGCGAGATCACTTCCTTTTTGCCCGTGTACAAGCGCGCAAGCTTCAGCGCACCCTCCACAGCCTCGGCGCCGCTATTCGCAAAAAACGTTTTCTTCAGACGTCCGGGCGTGATCTCCGCCATCTTCTCAGCCATGTCGGCGACCGCGGGCACGTGATACACGTAGGAGCAGCAGTGCACCAGCTTGTCGATCTGCGCCTTGGCCGCTGCAATGACTTCGGGATTGCAGTGCCCGGCATTCACCACGGAAATTCCGGCAAAGCAATCGAGATACGTTTGCCCGTTCACGTCCGTAACGGTCGCGCCTTCCGCATGGTCGATCACGACTGGCGTGACGGCCTTTACGAAGCCGGTCATCACGTATTCGCTATATTTTTCTTTCGTGGTCTTCGCCCCGACCTCGGCGACCGCTGACAGTGGATTCACGGCTAGAACCTCCGGCTCAGACTCTGCGTCCAGCGCTCAATCACAACTTTCTTGTCGGTATAGAACTCAATCGCATCGCGACCTTGTGCGTGCACCGTTCCGAAGAAACTGTCGCCCCATCCACTAAAGGGGAAATACGCCATAGGCGCGGCAACGCCGATGTTCACGCCGATGTTCCCCGCAGGCGCCTCATAGCGGAACTTGCGTGCCGCCGCTCCGCTGGTGGTGAAGATCGAAGCCGCGTTTCCGTAGGCTGTACGCGACAGAAACTGAATTGCCTCGTCGACAGTCTTAGTGTGAACGAGGCTGAGTACCGGTCCGAAGATTTCGGTTGAAGCTACTTTGCTGTCGGGCGGGAGGCCGTCGAGTACTGTTGGGCTGACAAAGTTTCCGTCTTCGTAGTCGTGAATCTGCGGCGAGCGGCCGTCGACGATTGCGGTCGCGCCATCTGACACACCGGCGCCGATCAGCGATTCGATGCGCTGCTTGCTCTCGGCTGTTATGACCGGCCCCATCTCGGTGCGATCTTCCAGACCGTAGCCAACACGTAAAGAACGCGCGCGATCCACAACCGAGTCGCGGAACCTCTTCTGCGCATCGCCGACCGTAACCGCCACCGATACCGCCAGGCATCGCTGTCCAGCACATCCGAACGTGCTCTCCGCGATGACCTGCGCAGACACATCCATATTCGCGTCGGGAAGCACTACAACATGGTTCTTCGCGCCACCCTGGCACTGCACGCGTTTGCCGTATTTCGCGGCTTCCGCGTAGATATAGCGCGCTACCGGAGTCGAACCCACGAAGCTGATCGCGCGAACGTCTGGATGTTCTAGCAGAACGTTCACTGCCGTTTTCGTGCCATTTACCAGGCTCAGAACGCCAGGGGGAAGTCCGATGGTGTCGATCAACTCGAAGACACGCTGCATGGTGAGCGGCACTTTTTCGGAAGGCTTCAAGATGAACGTATTGCCGCATGCGATCGCATACGGCAGGAACCAGAACGGAATCATCGAGGGAAAATTGAAGGGCGTGATCGCAGCGACCACTCCCAACGGCTGCCGGATCATGATCTCGTCAATCCCGCGCGCTACGTCTTCAAGGTTGTAGCCTTGCATTAGCGTGGGAATGCCACAGGCAACTTCAACGTTCTCGACGCCGCGCCGCAGCTCGGCACGAGCTTCCGTCAGCGTCTTGCCGTTCTCGGTCGTCGTAATGCGTGCTATTTCATCGAAATGCTCTTCGAGCAGTTGCTTCAGCTTGAATAAGTATTGGATGCGATCTTCCGGAGGCGTCGCCCGCCACGCCGGAAAAGCCTTGCTGGCCGCGGCAATTGCGGCGTTTACTTCGGCTGCAGCAGAAACCGGAACCTGCGCCAACACCTTCTGCGTCGCAGGATTCACGACGTTCAGAAACTCGGCGCTTTGAGACGCTTTCCACTCGCCGCCGATGTAATTCTTGACGGTATCTACTTGGGTTGCACTCAGGATACTCATATCTTTTGTCTCTATCGCAGGTTCATCACGAGCAGTTTTGGCTCCGTCATCTCGTCGATCGCGTAGCGCAGACCTTCTCGCCCGAGGCCCGAATCCTTCACGCCTCCGTAAGGCATGTGGTCGATGCGGAATGTAGGTACGTCACCTGCGACAACGCCGCCGACTTCCAGTTCGTTGTATGCCCGGAAGAGCAGCCGTACGTCGTTAGTAAAGACGCCTGCTTGCAGTCCGTACCGCGAATCATTGATCTGCCGAATCGCTGCGCCGAAATCGTCGTACGATTCGACTGTCTTGACGGGCGCAAATACTTCTTCGCAGTTGACGTCCATCGTTGGCGTCGTCTTCGTCAGAACGGTTGGCTCGACGATTGATCTGTTGCGCGATCCCCCGGTGAGTAACTTTGCACCCGCTTGCACCGCACGTTCAATCCAGGCGACGGTGCGAATGGCGTCCTGCTCACGAATCAGTGGGCCCACATCAGTCGACTCGTCCAGAGGATCACCGATCTTAAGCTTTTTAACGCGCGCTACAAAGCTCTGGAGGAATCGCTCGTAGACAGGACGATGAACCAGTATGCGCTGCACGGAAATACAACTTTGCCCGGCATAGCTGTAGCCGGCGGTCACGCAGCGCTCGACAGCGTAATCGACGTCGGTATCGGAGTGGATGATCACGCCGGCATTGCCACCCAACTCGAGAACAACCCGCTTCTTGCCGGACTTCGCTTTCAGGTCCCACCCGACAGCTGCGCTGCCGGTGAAACTCAGCATCTTCAGACGATCATCCGAGACAATCAGCGCAGCTTCCTCGTTCGCCATTGGCAACACGTTTAGCGCTCCAGCAGGCCAGCCCGCTTCTTCCACAACTTCGGCCAGCATCAACGCAGTCGTCGGAGTTTGTGGAGCTGGCTTCAATACCATCGTGCATCCGGCGGCAATTGCCGGTGCAACTTTGTGGGCCACTAGGTTCAACGGAAAATTAAATGGGGTGATCGCCGCAATGGGTCCCAGGGGAAAACGCTTCTCGATACCCCAGCGTCCGGCGGTGAACTCCTGCCAGTCCAGGGGAAGATACTCGCCGCCGATGCGCGTCGCTTCTTCAGCAGCAACGGAAAACGTAAAAATCGAACGATCGACTTCCGCGCGCGCCGTCTTGATTGGCTTGCCTGCTTCGAGAGCAATGCTACGCGCAAACTCTTCGCGTCTATTTTCCAGCCGAGTGCTGATCTTCTGCAGAACTGCTTTTCGCTGATATGAGCCGAGCTTCTTCGTGATCCCGAATGCGGCTACGGCAGCCTGAATTGCGGCTTCTACTTCCTCTTTCGGCGCCAGGTGCACGGCTCCAACCACGGAGCCATCGTAAGGCGAGCGCACCTCACTTACTTCGCCGCGGGCAATCCATTTGCCGTTGATCAAACATCCCCGTGGGATACTTGCGACCTCACTAGGCATAACTGCTCCGATTCATACCCGCGGTTACCGGCGCTGCGCTTACACTCTCGAGGGCCGACTCGAGCACCGAAAGTGCCTCTTCGAATTGCTCGTCCGTAATCACCAGGGGCATCAGCAATCGAATGATGTTGCTGAATGTGCCAGCCGAGATCGTCAGCACACCGTGCTCATAACAGTACCGGACAATCGCTTTCGCCTCATCGCTCGCGGCCTCACGGCTTTCGTGATCGCGCACGAGTTCCAGCGCGCGCATTGCGCCCACTCCGTGAATTTGCCCGATCACTGGATATTGTTTCTTCCAGCGCGTGGCGCGTTCCACAAATCGATCGCCTAGCTTCTGTGCGCGTTCGCTCAGTTTTTCCCGCTCGACCATGTCGAGCACTGCGAGCGCGGCCGCGCACGACACTGGATTGCCGATGAACGTGCCACCAAGCCCTCCTACTTCGGTCGCATCCATGATCTCAGCACGTCCGGTGATTGCGGAGATGGGCAATCCTCCACCCAGCGACTTCGCGGAAAGCAGCATGTCCGGCTCCACGCCATATTGCTCGCACGCGAACAGCGAGCCGGTGCGGCAAATTCCCGTCTGCACCTCATCTGCGATAAATAAAATTCCGTGCTTCCGGCAGATCTCAACGAGAGTGCGGAAATACTCCGCCGGCGGCGCGATGAATCCGCCTTCACCCAGCACGGGTTCGGCAATGACGGCTGCCACGCTCTCCGCTGCTACGATCCGTTTGAATACCTGTTCAAAATGCCGCTCACAGTTCGACTGGATGGTGGATGGATCGCGTTCGAGGTCACATCCATATGGCACTCGATATACATCGGAAACAAACGGATCAAAGCCGGCTTTGTAAGGATGCGTCTTGCTGGTCAACGAGAGTGCCAACAGAGTGCGCCCGTGGAACGCGTCTTCGAAGCAGATCACCGCCGGGCGTTTCGTATAGGCACGGGCGATCTTCACGGCATTCTCGACCGCCTCGGATCCCGTATTAAGGATCAGCGTTTTCTTGGGGAACTTTCCCGGCGTCAGTTGATTCAGGCGCTCGGCAAGTTCAACGTATCCCTCGTAGGGCGACACACTGAAGCAGGTATGCAGATAACGTTCGATCTGATCACGAATCGCCGCGAGTACCGGCTCAGCCCGATGCCCGGTATTCACGCACCCGATGCCACCCGCCAGATCGATGAAGGTGTTCCCATCTACATCTTCGACAAGCGCACCTTCCGCCTTCGCCGCAAACACTGGCGTGGAATGGAAGACGCCGCGCGGCACGGCCTGGTCACGCCGTCGCATCAGTTCTTGCGAACCCGGTCCCGGAATCGCAGTGCGTAGTTGGATGCTGGGCATTTCTCAGTACCAGCCGATCGGTTGTTCGTTCAGGTTGATGTGGACCTGCTTCGTCTCGAGATACTCTTCGATGCCCCACGGGCCCAACTCGCGCCCGAAGCCCGACTGCTTATATCCGCCCCAAGGCGCTTCCACAAAAGTGGGCTGCATGTGATTGACCCATACAATACCCGCACGCAACGATTTCACCATGCGCAGTGCCTTGTAGATGTCACGTGACCAGACGGCCGCTGCCAGTCCGTACGGCGTATCATTCGCGATGCGGATGGCATCCTTCTCGTCTTCAAAGGGAATCACAGCACAAACCGGACCAAATATCTCTTCACGAGCAATTCGGGCGCTGTTGTCGACGTCATAGAAGATTGTTGGCTCGACGTAGTAGCCCTTCGCAAAAGATTTCGGCACGCCGCCACCGGTCGCGACTTTCGCTTCTTTCTTACCCACTTCCTGATAGCCGCGAACACGCTCGTATTGCTCTTTGCTGACTAACGGTCCCATTTTTGTGTCGCGTTCGAGCGGAGGTCCAAGCTTGATGCGCTTAGCTTTCTCGGTCATTGCCTCGACGAAATTCTTGTAGATCTTTTTCTCGACCAGCACCCGGCTGCCGGCGGAACAAACCTCGCCCTGGTTGATGAAAACGCCGAACAGCGCGCCATCGATGGCTGCTTCGAAATCGGCATCGGCAAAAAAGATGTTTGGCGACTTGCCACCCAACTCCAGTGTGACTCGCTTCACTGAATCCGCCGCGGCTTTCATGATTCTTTTGCCAACCTCGGCGCTGCCGGTAAACGCAATCTTATTTACGTCAGGATGCGCGACCAGTGGCGCACCGGCAGTTTCACCGAAGCCGGTAATGATGTTCACCACTCCGGGCGGCAGGCCAACATCTTCGAACCACGAAGCCATCTCCAGCGCGGTAAGCGGCGTTTGCTCTGCGGGCTTCAACACACAGGTGCAGCCAGCGGCCAGCGCGGGCGCCAGCTTCCAGGCAGCCATCAATAGCGGATAGTTCCAGGGAATGATCTGTCCTGCCACGCCCACGGGCTCTTTCAGTGAAAGGCTGAGCGCATTATCCGGAACCGGATTCACATGCCCCGTAATCTTCGTAGCCAATCCGCCGTAGTACTCGAAGCACGTAGCGACGTCAGCGATATCGAATTCTGCTTCGACGATCGGCTTGCCTCCGTTTTGCGATTCCAGCTGCGCCAGTGATTCCGCTTCTTTTCGGATTCGCTCCGCCAGTCGGAACAAGACTCGCCCGCGCTCCTGTGCCGTGGTCTGCGACCAACCGTCAAACGCTTCTTTCGCAGCTTTCACCGCAGCATCGACGTCAGAGGGTCCGGCCTCAGGCGCGTATGCAATCACCTCTTCGGTTGACGGGTCGTACACTGGGAACGTCTTCTGATCTTTGCTGTCGACGAACTTGCCGCCAATAAATAGCTGATAGGTGCGTGCTGCAGTTTGTACCGCCCCTGGCATAAATCCTCCGAAACCTCGCAGCCCGACTATGCGCCCGTAACTAGCTCGCTCGCTGCCCTACTCTTACGGCGTGCGCCGTAAACATAAAATAAGAACCACGCGATGCCGATGAAGAACACCGTTCCTGCCACCATCTTCAGCTCATAGGCCCAGATGGATACGATGGTCTGCGCCGGAAAGAACACGAGCACAATACCCAGGGTCGTCGTGACCAGTCCGCTGATGCCCGAGAGCAACAAAACTGGCCTGCTGTAGCGACCTTGGCCGTCTGGCTTCGCTGCAAGTTTCAGCAAAGCTCCGAACATATACAGGAACGGTACCAATTGCAGCACCACCGCGAGCGACAACATCGTCTGAAACGCTTCCTGTACTCCCGCGTGCGCGAAGTACATCAGGCAAAGCGCAAACGACACTGCGGCGTGAACGATGAGTGCCATGTACGGCGTCTTATATTTTGGATGCACCTTCCCCAGCCATTCGGGAAGATAGGAATCCAATCCAGCGACGAACGGGATGCGCGCCGAGCCTGCGAGCCACGCGGAGCCAATGCCGGCGATCGAGATGCTCAACATGAGCGCAAACGGCGAGACGATCCATGCGACTCCAATCCTTCCCGCCATGTGACTTACAGCTTGAACGATCCCTTGCAGGACGCTGATGTCTCCTTTGCCAACGGCCAGCAGCAAGGTCAGGGTCGCGCCAATATAAAGGATGCCGGAGAAAAGGCCGCCCCAGGCTACAGCGCCCGGCAGGGTGCGCCGCGGATCCTTAATTTCGTCGCCCATCACCGACGCTAGCTCCAGTCCCACTAACCCGAAACAAATCACCCCGAACGAATTCAGCACGAATCGGGGATCAGCGGGAATGCGAAAATCTGTGGCCGTCACCGTCGTCCCATAACGCAGCCAAATCACCAGCCCAAGCCCTATGAGCGTGAAGGCGGCGATGAAGGTTCCGATGCCGCCAATGTTATTGATCCACTTTCCAACGCCGAGTCCGATCACGTTCAGCACAACGAGCAACGTCAGCAATATCGCCGACGCGCCCAGTGCGAATACCCTGCTATCCGCGAGATGTTGTGCGCTCGGACCGAGCACAAACACCGACACGCCGACGAAGTACAGCATCACCGTCGGCACGTAGAGCATGTTGTTGGTCCAGTAGCACCAACCGGAGAGGAAGCCGTGGAAGTCGCCAAACACTTCCTTCGCCCAAAGGTAGACGCCGCCTTCGCCCGGGTACCGGTGCGACAACTCGATCACGGCGATTCCCTGCGGCCAGAAAAACAACACCAGGGAGATGATCCACAACCAGACCGTGACTCCGCCATTCGCGGCAATCGAGGGGACGACGTTCAGGTTGAACACCGCCACCACGAACAGCAGAACCAAATCGCGGCGCCCCAGTACCCGTTTCAGGTCTGGAGCGCCGGATTGATTGTCATGACCCGATGACAAATTTTCCTCGCTAATGAGCTGCTACCACCGCGCCTACCCGCTCCTGCTGCGCTTTCGCCAGATCAGCCGAGAGATCATCGAACGCAGCCAGATGCTTCTCGATGTCCGCTTCGGTGTGCTGGACAGAGATCGTCCACTGCTCATCCCACCAGTAAGGCTGCGCCATCACACCGCGATTGACCATGCCGAACCAGTAGTGCCGCCAGAGATCTTCATCCACTGTGATCCAGTCACGGTAGTTGCGAATCTCCTGTGGGTAGAGCATCAGTGCGCCATTTGCTCCGGCAGACGCGATATATGCCTGCAGACCAACCTTGGCGATCGTCTTGCGATAGCCATCCGCAAGTTTCTTGCTGAGTTTATCGACGTGCGCATAATTCTCGCGGGTGAGCACCTCGCGGAAGGTGGCAATCCCGGCGGCCATTGAAACCGGGTTCGTGTTGTACGTTCCGCCGTGAAAGACCTTGTGATCGGAGATCAGATCCATCACCCACTTGTGCGTACCGAACGCTGCGAGCGGGAAGCCGCCGCCAATCGACTTTGCCAGGCAGATCATGTCGGGCTTCACACCGAAATATTCCGATGCGCCACCCCATCCGAGCTTCGCTCCCGTCTTTACTTCGTCGAAGATGAGAAGCGCGCCTTCCCGTGTACAGATTTCGCGCAGGCCCTCGAGGAATCCTTTCTGAGGAATGCAGAGGCCCACGTTCATCATGATGGGCTCGAGAATGATCGACGCAATCTGGCCGGGATTCTCGCGGAACTTACGCTCAACCGAATTCAGATCGTTGAACGTGGCGATCAGCACATTATCGAGGGTGCCCTTGGGGACTCCAAGTCCGCCCGGAACCGGAGTAGGCGAATTGATGTCGCCGAATTCCTTCGCTTTGGGTTTCACGCTGACCAGCGCGCTGTCGTGCAGACCGTGATAGGCGCCTTCGAACTTTATGATCCTGTCGCGGCCCGTAGCGGCACGCGAAAGACGCACGGCATGCATCGTCGCCTCGGTCCCGCTCGATCCAAAGCGAACCATATCCACGGGAAAGCGTGCGCAGATCTCTTCCGCGAGTTGCCACTCCATGTCGTGGGGCATACCGAACATGGTTCCGGCACTTAGCCTCTTCTCGACTGCCTTCATCACCGCGGGATGGCAATGGCCCGCCATGAGCGCACCGAAGGTCAGGTTGTGATCGATATACTCGTTTCCATCAACGTCGCGAAGCTTGCTTCCCTGGCCTTCTTTGGCAAAAATCGGATACGGATCGTAGGCCCGATAGTTGCTGGCTACTCCGAGCGGCAATCGCCGCAGATTGTGCTTGTGCGCTTCCGCCGACTTCGGCGTGCGGCGCACGTAAGTGTCTAACTCTCGTTGCAGAGCGGTGTACACAATTCCTCCAACTACTGTCTCTTATCGCGAAGAATGCGCGGAGGTTATGCCCCCGCGCTCAAATCGAACTGTTAGAAATAGAACTTCAACGCGAACTGGATTTCGCGCGGATCACGCGCCTGCAGAACTTGTCCAAACGTGGAGTTGGAGAAGTTTCCGTCCGGGTTGAAGAACTGGGTTTTGTTGAATACGTTGAAAATATCGGTGCGGAACTGGAAATATTTGGATTCCGAAATCGGAAGCCGTTTTGAGAAAGACATGTCCCACTGATTCGTTCCCGGACCGCAACAGAGCGAGCGCGGCGTGGTGGCAAATGTTCCCAGCGCCGGATCGTTAAATTGGCTCGGATCTATGTAAAGGTGCGTATCCGACTTCTTCGGATTGAGGACGGTCATCTTCGTACCTGTCATCTGGGGCGCGCCCGTGCCGATGAAGAACAAGCTGCTGATCAACTCGTTGTCATTCTCAGTCTGCAAGCGGATGGGAAATCCACTCTGGAATTGCGTGATCCCGGAGATTGCCCAGTTGTCGATCACCTTACCTACCCAACCATCGTGCTTGCCGATCGGAAGCTCCCAGTAGTAGTTGATGACGAAACGCTGCGGAGCGTTGAACAGCGAAAGTGCGCGGCTCGCTTTAAAGTCGTAAGGATTCAGAGTCTCTTCAAAGCTGGAGGCCCAATCCAGGGACTTGCTCCAGGTATAGGCTGCCTGGAGTTGCAAGCCATGGGAAAAGCGCTTTTCCAGCATGACTTGCAGCGCGTTGTAAGCCGAATTCGCAATTGTGTCTTCAGCAAAGATGTTGGTGAAAATCGGCGTTCCATCAGTTGGGCAGCCGGCCCCGCTGTTCCAGTTGCAATTCGGGGACGAATAAGGTCGCAATCCGACAAAATGAAGCGTCTGGCCCGAACCCGCGACCGTCTGGCCGTTCGGCAAATGGAAGTTCATTCCGTTCGGTACATTCACGAGAAAAGGCGCATCTTCGGAATAGGGTCCGCACGTGGTCTGGTTGCCAGATCCATCCGTCACCGCAGACGGATCGTTATTCGCGATGCTCATGATGTCCAAACACGTTTGCGGATTGGACGGATTGATGTCATGCGACGCAAGCAGACGGTGCCCTTGCGAACCTACGTAGCCGATCTGGAACATCAAGTCTCGGGACAGTTCGCGTTGGATGGTGAAGTTATACTGCACCGAATATTGCGTGCGTAAGTGCGGCTGAAAATCGCCGTACATCAGAATCGGCTTGTAGTTGCTCCACCCCGGATCCTGTCCAGCTGGTGGAGTCAGAATACCGTTGAAGCCGTTCGGGATCTGTGTCCCGTCCTGCTGAATGAACGGAGTATTGAACAGGGTATTGTTGAATCCGGGACTGCTGCCGAATGGCGGCTCCGCGCCGAATTGCTCAAGCACCAACTGCTCCATGGGGTTGTAGAACATGCCCCAACCAGTGCGGATGCTCGTCGTTCCCTGCCGGCCAAACAATTTCGCCATCGGCCCATCGTTAAAGTCGGGACTATAGGCGATACCGATACGCGGTGCGAATGCCTTGTAATAGGTAGAAGTCAACCCAGCGGGCACGCCCGGATCGCCGGGAACCACAAGACCTGTCGGACAATTTTCGATGGGAGTATTCGTGCAAGGGTATTTCGTACTGTTCTCACCCGGCCGGAAGGTCTGCACGTGTCCGAGAGCATCCGTCAGCGGAGTCGTCAGCTCCCAGCGAAGTCCATAGTTCAGCGTGAGATTTGGCTTCATCTTCCAGCTATCTTGCGCGAACAACGAGAGTCCCGTGCTTCGAACATTTTCCGTCTGCGCCGAGCCCTGCGAGTACGCATCGGCCAATCCGAGCAGGAAGCCAGGATAGTTGCTGTCGTAACTAAGTGCGTTGTACCCGCTGCTGTCGAAGGTATACCAGCCGTTCACGTTGTAATAGAGAGTCTGGTCGAACAGAGAGCGCTGCACGTCGGCGCCAAACTTCAGGGTGTGATTTCCTTTCACCCAGCTCAGGTTGTCAGCCCATGTAAGGGTGTTGCCGACCTGAGGAAGTTCGCCTTCGAAGTTATTGCCGATCACCGCGCCACCGCCGATTGAGATAAAAGGCAGGCTCGTATGGCTCGCAGGTAATCCCGGCGTGATGCCATATTTCGGGTTTGCTGCATCAAGGCCGTTTGCAGTGAACGCCGTGGGCACATCCGTGGTTCCGGTGAAACAAATCGCCTGGGTATCGCTGGAACAGAAGCTCTGAATCGCACCAGTCGTCTGTGGATGTTGGAACGTCCCTTGGCCTTCACGCATGTACGTGAAGCGGCCTTCGTTCACCAGAGAATTGCTCAGTGTCCACGTGTGACTGAGATTGATTTGCTGATAGCGGGAATCGACCAGCCCGCCAAATCCCGGCACGGTAGCTCCGCCCGCCTGAAAGTTATTGAACGGCTGAAAATTGTTGTCGTCGGTGAAGTAATAATAGGCAGTGAAGTTCTGGTTCTTATTGATGCGATAGTCGAAGCGGGTGGTGAATTGATCCTGCGTATCCTTACTGACGGGAACGGCCTGGTAATAACCCGCAGCACGGTTTGCCATCGGGATGTAGTTGTTCATCAGGTCGGCGGCGACCGGATCCATACAGGAAGTCGGAATCACGTTATTCGGAAAGATATCTGACCAGTTCTCCCCGGCGGCTGCTTGCGATCCAGTGGCCGTTGCTATGGCCGTGCCGCAAGCTCCGCTGCCGCGCGCATTGATTACATCCGCGAGGAACGGATCAGTCAGGGTTCCGCCAAATGTGCTGCCAGCCGAGAAGTCTCCCTGCCGTTCGCTTGCATCCGGAACCGGCACGTTCTGGCCGGAAACGCCCTGCCGCACTCGACGCCCTTCATACGATCCAAAGAAAAATGCACGATCCTTCTTGATCGGACCGCCGAGAGTGCCGCCGAACTGATTCTGGTTCGACTGTGGCTTGACGGTATTGAAATATCCCTGCGCATTCAGATCCGTATTGCGAAAATACTCGTAAACGTTGCCGTGAAAGTTATTGGTGCCCGACTTCGTCACCACATTCACCACGGAACCGGAATTCCGCCCGTATTCCGCGTCAAACGTATTGGTGATTACCTTGAATTCTTCGATCGTGTCGGGACTCGGCTGCACTGTCGGAAGGTTCACGAACTGATCATTGGCGTCGCCGCCGTTCACATTGAAGTCGTTCGCACGACCACGCCCGCCATTCACCGATACTGATCCGGCCTTATCGCTGCCATAAAAAGTGCTGCCGCTGCTGCCGAGTTGCGACTGCACACCCGGTTGCAACTGCAGGAACTGATATGTGTCGCGAGCATTCAATGGAAGCTCGGAAACAGCGCGATCATTCACTACGGCGCCGAGTTGCGTGCTGCTGGTGTCCACCTGCGGCGCCTCTGAACTCACATCGACAACCTCTTGAGCAGCACCCAGCGCCAGCGTCACATTGAGCGTCAGTACCTGGTTCAGTTGCAGGACGATGCCGCGCTGAACGCTCTTCTTGAAGCCAGTCAGCTCCGTTTCCAGACGATAGTTCCCCACGGGAACCTGAATGAAGTTGTAGTCTCCGCTCCCATCGGTCTGAGCGGTTCTTGACTGACTGGTATCTTCGTTGACGAGTGTGACTTTAGCGTTCGGAACGATCGCTCCGGAAGGATCGGTGACGCGACCAAGCACGCGACCGGTTGTGTCGGCGAGCGACGCCGCGGAAAAGAAGACAGCAAACAACGTGCAGGCGAAAAAGAAACGGAAGTTACGTCTCATGCGCAGCTCCATATTCCCCAACGACCAGATGCTCTCTGACGCAGTACCCGGCGGTCCCCACCACCTTGAAAAACGGCTTGCCGAGACAACAACAAACCTTGCTATAATCGCGCAAGGTTAGAGAACAGAGTTTTAGGTGTCAAGGAAATTCGCACTTGAGCGACTCCGAGAAGTTTCAAGTCGGGCAGAAAACGACTTACCTGAAGATCGGTGATGTCGCACGCCTGGTCGGTATCTCGGCCACGGTGATCCGTTCCTGGGAGCGGCTGGGCGTAATTCGTCCCAAGCGCACCAACAGCAAATACCGCCTCTATAGCTCCGAAGACGTGCGCGTACTGAAGCGCGCGCGCTTTCTGCGGAAGCAGCGAGGACTCAACGCGCTTGCGATTGCGGAATTACTGAAGCGCGGAGGCAGCCTGCCTTTTATGGAATCGTCTCCAGTGCCGTCGAATGGCGCTGGGCTGGGGTCGCTTCTCCGTCGTGTTCGCAGTGAACGCAAACTTTCGTTGCAGCAAGCCGCCTCTGCCATCGGAATATCGACCGGCTTCCTCAGCGCGTTGGAGCGTTCGCAGATGAGCGCGTCGGTGGGCACGCTGCGCAAGCTCGCTCACTTCTACAAGATCAATGTGCTCGATCTGTTTCAACCGTCGCAAACGAATCCCTACTTGGTTCGTCCTAAAGATCGCAAGAAACTCGGCGCTGGTCCCGGTGTTCAGATGGAATTGCTCGCATGGGGCAATACCACCATGGAACCTCATATATTTCGCATCGCTCCGGGCGCAGGCAGCGGCAGCGCCTACTCACATAATGGAGAAGAATTCCTCCATGTGCTGCAGGGCCAATTGGAAATTTCCATTGCGGGACAGAAGTACACGCTCACTCCTGGCGACAGTCTTTATTTCGATAGCGGCACGCCCCATGAGTGGCATAATCCCGGCAAGCGTCAGACCGTAGTGATGTGGATCAATACGCCGCCTACCTTCTAGCGGCGCTTTGCTTTTCTAAATCCTTAGGGAGCGAACCAGGTATATGGGCCGCATGCTTGGAATTGGTTTCCGTTACCTTTGTCCAATCCTCTTCTGCTTTGTGTCGTGGATTGCGACAGCCGATGAACTGAAGTCTGCTGACCTGATTGTGGTCAATGCCCGGATCTACACCGTGAACGAGAAGCAGTCGTGGGCGGAAGCACTGGCAGTTCGAGACGGCAAGATTCTCGCTGTCGGCTCGACGACTGCAATCAAAGCGCTCGCCGGCCCCGCCACGCGCACCATCGATGCGCAACATCGTCTCGTACTTCCCGGATTCGCCGATTGTCACGTCCACTTCATGGACGGCTCTTTAAGTCTGCAGCGCGTCAACGTTGAAGACGCGAAGGATCTGGCTGAACTTCGGCGAATGATCAAACAATTCGCTTCCGCTCATCCGAATGATGCATGGATCCTCGGCCGCGGCTGGTCATACGCTCACTTCCCCAACACGGGCGGACTTCCGACAAAAGAAATGCTCGACGCAGTCGTTCCTGATCGTCCTGCATTCATCGAAGGCTACGACGGGCACACTTTCTGGGCGAACAGCAAGGCTCTCGCGATCGCAGGCATCAATCGCAGCACGCCCGATCCTACGAATGGTGCCATAGTGCGTGATGCCAGGGGGGAGCCCACGGGAGCGCTAAAGGAAGACGCGGGCGATCTTGTTGCGACAAAGATTCCTCCGCCGACTCGCGACCAGCGACTCGCGGCATTAGCGCTCGGCATTCAGCACGCAAATCAAGTGGGACTGACGCGCGTACACAGCGCTGGCCAGGATTTCGAATATCTGGATCTGTATTCTGAGTTGCGCAAGAGAGGCGAGCTCACACTTCGTTTCTATATCGCTTACTTCCTCGATCCGCCCGAATTGACGCCGGAGAAAATGCAGATCATCGAAAATGCGCGCCGTACCTATGACGACGACTGGATCTCCGGCGGAGTGGTGAAGACTATGCTCGACGGCGTCGTGGAGTCGCATACGGCCGCGATGTTCACGCCCTATTCGGATGACCCCAGCACCAGCGGCAAGCTCTTTTGGGATCCTGCAAAATACAAAGCTGCCGTCTTACAGCTCGATCGCGACGGATACCAGGTCTTCACACACGCGATTGGCGATCGCGCGGTGCATCTCGCGCTCGATACCTATGCGTCCGCGAAGGCAGCAAATCACACTCGCGACGCTCGCGATCGCGTCGAACACATCGAGACGATTACTGCTGCCGACATTCCGCGCTTCGGCAAAGAAGGCGTGATTGCCAGCTTCCAACCGCTGCATGCCTATCCGGATGACGACACTCTTAAAGTTTGGGCGGTGAACGCTGGTCCTGATCGCGCATCGCGCGCCTGGGTCTGGAAGAGCATCTCATCGACTGGCGGCGTGCTGGCCTTTGGCAGCGACTGGCCCGTGGTGACAATCAATCCCTGGTATGGATTGCAAAACGCTGTCACGCGCGAAACTGTCGACCGAACTCCTGCCGGTGGGTGGCTACCCGAACAGCGCGTTTCACTCGCGGCCGCGATTCGCGCTTATACCCTCGACGCCGCCTATGCTGGCCATCGAGAAAAGACGGAGGGTTCGATTGAACCGGGCAAACTCGCCGACTTCATCCTCGTTTCGCAGGATCTCTTCAAGGTCGATCCACATCAGTTCCGCGACACGAAGGTGCTGATGACGGTGGTTGGAGGCAAACCGGTGTACGAATCAGACGACTTCAGGACTCAGACAGCAGCCACCGAGGTTCACCCATGAGACTCGCGCTCATCAAAGCTGCGGCGTTCCTGTTTCTGCTGGGCACGCTGTGTAGCTGTGCTAAGAAAACGCCAACGCTCAGTCTGCTCGTCTGGGAAGGCTATGCCGACCCCTCTTTCGTGCACGAGTTCGAACAGCAGTACCACTGTAAAGTGACCGCATCCTATATGGGATCGAGCGACGAACTGGTCGCCAAGCTGCGCGGCGGCAGCGCCAGCAATTATGACGTCATCTCGCCCTCGAGCGATGTCGCCACTTCGATCGCCACTGCGGGCCTGGCCGCACCTCTCGATCTCTCGAAGATACCGTCGTACAGTCAGCTCTCGCCTGCCCTCACTTCACTCACCGTGGTGAGATTTGGGGGGAAGACCTACGGCGTTCCATTCATGTGGGGACCGAATCCGCTCCTCTATGATGCTAGCGTTTTCACGACGCCGCCCGATAGCTGGAACGTTCTGTGGGACCCTAAGTATCGTGGCAAGATCTCTGTCTGGGACGATCTCTCCACCGTCTACATGGCCGCGCAGTTGCTCGGCTACGACAAGCCCGATCCTGCGCACCTCTACAATCTCAGCGACGCACAACTCGCGACCGTGAAGCAGAAACTGCTTGAGCTGAAGCCGAACATCCGCAAGATGTGGACCACCGGCGGAGAACTCACCAACCTATTTCAGAATCGCGAAGTGGTCGCGGCCATGGGATGGCCCCTGATGACCAACCAGTTGCGAAAACAGAACTTCCCAATCGGCGAAGTAATCCCCAAGGAGAACACCACCGGCTGGATCGACCACCTGATGATTACCTCCGCAAGCGACAACAAGGAACTGGCGCTGCAATTCCTGGAATTCATGATCCAGGCGCAGACGCAGAAGAAGGTCACCGATGTGACCGGCTACGCGCCTGCGAACCCGGGCGCCGCGCAGTTTATGACAGCGGCCGAGAAGCAGAGCCTGCATCTCGATGACGTGGACGCCTACCAGAAACGGATTTACTTCTGGCAGAACGTTCCGCGCCGCGCAAAGTACAACGAACTCTGGAACGAAGTGAAGGCCGCGCAGTAAGCGAAATGGCTACCGACGCTCAAGCCGCGATTGCTGCAGTTTCCGCCGTGGCTGCGCCGTTGCTCGAGGTTCGCTCGGTCACCAAGCGCTTTGGCAAAAACACCGTTCTGCGGAACCTGTCGCTTGAAATTGCCGAAGGCGAGTTCCTTACCATTCTCGGCGAAAGCGGATCGGGCAAGACCACCCTGCTGCGCCTGATCGCCGGATTTGAACTTCCCGACGAAGGCGAACTCTGGATGGCGGATGAACGCCTCGACCTGCTCCCACCGTTTCGCCGACGTGTAAACACTGTCTTTCAGCAGTACGCTCTGTTTCCACATCTGTCTGTTTTCGAAAACGTAGCTTACGGACTTCGCATCGCACGCGTTGCCGAAGCTGAGATTAAGCAGCGCGTGACCGAAGCGCTTGCCATGGTGAAGATGGATACATTCGCCTCTGCCCGTCCGGCGAAGATCAGCGGCGGCCAGCAGCAGCGCATCGCGCTCGCCCGTGCGTTGGTGAATCGACCGCGCCTGTTGCTGCTCGATGAGCCGCTCTCGGCGCTCGATGCCAACCTGCGCACGCAAATGCAAGTTGAGTTGAAAGCGCTTCAGCGCGAAGTTGGAATCACTTTCATCTTCGTTACTCACGATCAGCAGGAAGCCATGGCGATGTCCGACCGCATCGCGCTCTTACGAAACGGTCTGTTGGAGCAGGTCGCCCCGCCACGTGAGATCTACTCCCACCCGACAACCGCTTACGTCGCCCGCTTCCTCGGCCAGAGCAATCTTTTGAAATGCGAAGTACGCAATGGAATTGCCGCGTGCGGCCCGATCTCTTTCCCTTGCTCTGCGCCCGACGGCAAAGCCATATATTCGTTGCGGCCGGAGGCAATCCGACTGGCGTCTCCTTCGGATCGTCTTCGTTTGACTGCCACCGTTCTCAACCAGTCTTTTCTTGGCGCTACCAACTCAGTTCAGTTGCACTGCGCGTCGGGACTCACTCTGACCGCACGCCTCTCCGGACAATCCGCACTCGGCGAGGAAGAGGAATTTTCGTTTGATCCCGCTGACGCCGTCCTCGTCCGCGACTCGGAGGCCCGTTGATGTTCTCCCGCGCCTACCGTCTCGCTGTCGCGCTACCGCCTGTTTTCTGGGTACTGGCGTTTCTGCTGCTCCCTTACGCCATCCTCTTTTGTCACAGCTTCTGGAGTGTTTCGTCGTTCCAAACCATTCAACGAAATTGGAACCTCGACAACTACCGCGAGCTCTTCCGTGTGCCCGTTTACTTCGAAGTGCTCTTGCGCTCAATGCGCATAGCGGCGGCCGTCACCTTACTTTCGCTGCTGCTCGCATATCCTCTTGCTTATTACTTGTCGTTCTATGCGAAGCACAAGCATCTTCTTTATCAGCTCGTAATCATCCCACTGTGGGTCAGCTACCTGGTTCGCGCGTACGCGTGGAAGACGATCCTCGGCAGCGACGGCGTCCTCAACACCTCGTTGCAGTATCTGCACATCACGCACGGGCCCATCTCGTTTCTGCTTTACAGCCCATTTGCAGTCATCATCACGCTCACACACATCTACACGCCGTTCGTTTTTCTACCGGTCTACGCGGCCATGGAGCACATCCCCCGTCCGCTGCTTGAAGCTTCGCAGGACCTCGGCGCGTCGCCGTTGAAAACCTTCTGGCGTGTCGTTCTTCCGCTTTCACTGCCCGGCGTCTTCGCGGGTGCGACCTTCGCCTTCGTGCTCGGCCTTGGTGACTTCCTTGCTCCGCTGCTGCTCGGCGGACCGAGTGGCGTCATGATCTCGAACATCGTCGTCAGTCTTTTCGGAGCCGCCTATGACTGGCCGCTAGGTGCAGCGATTTCTTTCTGCATGATGGCGCTCGTGGTTGGCCTGCTGTTCGTTACTGAACGCCTGGAAAAACGCTGGAGCTTCACATGACGACGAAGAACGCACGCTCGCTCGACTCGTCGCCTTCATGGCTCAAGTTGCACATGGCTGCGGTATTTGCGTTCCTTTATCTGCCTATCGCGATTCTGATTCTCTACTCCTTCAATGGGCCTGCTGTCGGCGGCTTTCCTCCCACCGGACTCACGCTCAATTGGTATCGCGAGCTCTTTTCCGACTCCGCCATGTGGGACGCCGTTCTCAACAGTCTCATCGTCGCTGCATGTGCCGTGCTGATTGGATTGCTCATCGGTACTCCCGCGGCGCTTGCTCTTGATCGCGTATCGTTTCCCGGCAAAGCGCTCTTTCGCCGACTCGTGCTTCTCCCACTTATTCTTCCCGGCATCATCACCGGACTCTCGCTGCTCATGCTCTGGGTTGCGGTGGGCATGAAGCTCAGTCTCTGGTCGATTGCGTTTGGACATGGCACCGCTCTCATCTCGGTCGCCACCACAGAAATCTTCGCGGGATTGCAGAAGTTCGATCGCGCGCAGGAAGAGGCATCGCTCGACCTTGGCGCCAATTATTTTCAGACGTTATTCCGCGTCACGCTACCGAATCTCAAGCTGCCGATTATCGGCGCGGCTTTGCTGATGTTCACACTTTCGATGGACGAGATTGCTGTCACTTTTTTTCTGACCGGCCGTGACAATACGCTTCCGCTGGAGATCTGGTCACGTCTCCGCCGCGGCATGACGCCGGAGATTAATGCCATCTCCACCATCATCTTTCTGTTTTCACTCGCAATGATTGTGTTCTGGTATCGCCTGCGCATGCGCAGTTCGCAGGCGCCCGAGGCAGCCGATCTGGTTCTCGCTGCCACGCAAGAAAGCTAGGCTCCCGGAGGCTCCATGGACGACCCGCGCGACCGCGAACTCGGAATGAAAGCGAACATCTCCCGCCGCGATTTTCTGAACGGAGCGGCACTCGTAGTGGGAGCGGCAATCGTGCCCGATGCGCTCGGCTCTGTCCTCGACGGTCCGGCGCTCGCGCAAAATGCGCCTGGCTACTATCCTCCGGCGCTCACGGGGCTCCGTGGCAGCACCGATGCGAGCTTCCAGGCGGCGCATCAGCTTCGCGACGACGCTTTCTGGCAACACGCGCCCAAACCGATCGATACTGGCGAAGAATTTGATCTCATCGTTGTGGGGGGAGGAATCAGCGGACTCGCCGCGGCTTATTATTTCCGCCAAGCCACCGGCCCATCGGCTCGAGTCCTCATTCTTGAAAACCACGACGACTTTGGCGGACATGCTCGCCGCAACGAGTTTCAGGTGAATGGCCGCATGCTGCTTGGTTATGGCGGAACGTACTCCATCGAGAGCCCTGAGCCCTACAGCCCGCAGGCACAGGCGTTGATTCGGGACCTCGGTATCGACGTCTCAAGCTACTCGCAGTATTTCGACAAGAAGCTTTACCCTTCGCTCGGCCTCGCGCGGCACGTCTTCTTCGACAAGGAGACCTTCGGCGCCGACAAAGCGGTGCTTGATCCCCACTCGATCGCGAATGGCGAAGGGGAAGACGACGACATCGCCAAGTCCGCTCTCACCCGCTTTCTCGCGAACGCCCCGCTCTCGCAAAAGGCGATGGACGATTACGTTCGCCTTCTGCATGAGAAGATCGACTACCTTCCCGGTCTCAGCTCCACAGAAAAAAAGCTGCGCCTCGCGAAGATGAGCTATGCAGCATTTCTCACCGATCTTGTGAAGGTCGATCCGCAGATTGTGAAACTCTTTCAGGCGGGACCGCACGGTCTCTTCGGCATTGGCATTGACGCCGTTTCCGCTCAGGATGCGTGGGGACTTGGACTGCCGGGCTTCTCCGGAATGAAGCTCGACCCGGCGCCCGGTCGGGGAATGAATCGCGACGCCATTCCCAACGAGGAAGCCGAGAAGTATTTCTTTCACTTCCCCGATGGCAACGCCACCATCGCGCGCTTGCTCGTGCGCAAACTGATTCCGTCCGCAATGCCGGGGTCAACGGATCTCGACATTGTCACCGCTCGCGCCAATTATTCACGGCTCGATGATCCCGCAGCGCCGGTCCGCCTGCGCCTAAACAGTACCGTCGTGAAAGTCGCGCACGTCGCCGGGTCGAACCCGAAGAAAGTTGAGATCAGCTACTTCACCGGAGGCAAGCTCTACCGCGCCCATGCCGCCAACTGCGTGCTCGCCTGCTGGCACGTAATGATTCCCTACATCTGCCCCGCACTTCCGAAGGAGCAGCAGGAGGCTCTTGCCTTCGCGGTAAAAGTTCCGCTGATTTATACCAACGTGGTCCTGAAGAATTGGCATGCCTGGCAAAAGATGGGAGTGAACTATTTCTATGGGCCGGGCAGCTACTACTCAGGCGTATCGCTCGATCTTCCGGTCAGCCTCGGCGAATATCACTTTCCGCAATCGCCTGAGGATCCCATTGTCGTGCACATGATGCGCACTCCGTGCAGTCCGGGACAGCCTGCGCGCGTGCAGCATCGCATGGGACGCTACGAGCTTTATGGAACTTCCTTCGAGACCCTCGAGCGCAATACTCGCGATCAACTCGCTCGCATGCTCGCGCCCGGCGGATTCGATCCCGCTCGAGACATTGTTGCGATCACCATCAATCGCTGGCCACATGGATACGCTTACGAATACAACTCGCTATGGGATAAGTTCTGGCTAGACGGTGGCACGACGCCCTGCGAGATCGCACGCCGTCCCTTCGGTCGCATCGCGATCGCTAACTCCGATGCCGGCGCCTATGCTTACACCGATTCGGCGATCGATCAGGCGTACCGCGCGGTGAACGAACTCGTCAGATCCAAATCAAAATCCGCGGGAGCTTGAACGTCTGATGAAAAAGATGGATCGCGTTCGCTTGGAGTCCCGAAGCAATCACTCTAAACACTCTTTTCAAACACCGCTGAGGTTTTCACCTGCCGATATCCCTCGCGCAGATAAAACCTGTGGGCATCTTGTCTCGCCGCCTGCGATCGCACCCTGACCACGGGAATCCCTTGTTTCCGGCTCCAATTTTCGGCCTCAGACAGCAGCCTGCTGCCAATACCTCGACTGCGCACATCGTCGCGTACTACGAGTCCGCCCACCACCGTGTGCGGCTCAGATTGCAGATGCTCCACGATCGCGATTTCGACCCATGCCACAACGTCTGCGCCGACGCAAGCCACGAAAGCAGCCTGACTGCTCTCATTGCACAATAGTCTCTCGATGCGAATGCGCATGGTCTCGCTGGAAGCCTTGTACCCCAGTTGGCCGCTCAACTCTGCTGCCGCCTCTGCATCTTGTGGTGAGATTGGACGCACAGAAATCAGCTTGTTGTCAGGATCTGGCATGTTCCCCTATGCAACTCTGTGAGTGTATGTTGATACTAGCATTCGCGTGTCCCTAATCTCGACGCGAATCGGCAACAATCCCTGATGCGAGAGAACGCCACTCGGATGATGAGCAAGGGGAATCTGAATTCGGGCAGTGGGAATCAGGGCGCGGCCAGTCACCGCGCCAGCCGTTACTTTCTCGTGCCTGCCAACAGCAACACCGCACCCACCACACATACCAGTCCGGCGGCAACAGGAGGTATCTTCTCACTATGCTGGGTTGTAATCCCAACCTGCGAGTCACCAATTTTCACGCCGTGGTGCTCGCTCTGTGGTAGCGGCACAAGGAATGCCGCGATTCCCAGCACTAAAACGATGATCCCAACCAAGGTTAACGTACGCATCTGATCTCCTTCAGCTAATCTCAATAATATTGGGATTCGTCCCGCGCTCCTGCCGTTGTATCGCAACTGCCGCGACTGTTGACTTCATCTCCACTCCCGCCTAACATGACCGCTCCCGATGATAGGCCAGACAATTTCTCACTACCGCATCCTGGAAAAACTGGGAGGCGGTGGAATGGGTGTGGTGTACAAAGCGGAGGACACTGAGCTCGGCCGCTTCGTTGCGCTCAAGTTCCTTCCACATGAAATGGTTCCAGATGCTCAGGTCCTGGAACGCTTTCGCCGCGAAGCGCGCGCCGCTTCTGCCTTGAATCATCCGGGCATCTGCACGATTTATGAAATTGGCCGGCAGGGCGATCAGTCCTTCATCGTGATGGAATACCTTGAGGGAGTCACTCTCAAGCATCTTATCGATCCTGATCCGCTTGATATTCAGCGGCTGCTCGCCATCTCGATCCAGGTCACCGACGGACTCGACGCGGCGCACGCGAAGGGCATCGTTCATCGTGATATCAAGCCCGCAAACATCTTTGTCACTAAGCGCGGGCACGCCAAGATCCTCGATTTCGGATTGGCCAAAATCACGGACAATTCCGCCGCTCCGAGCGGCGATTCCCGTACTGTTGCCGATGTTTCGCCTCAACAATTGACCAGTCCCGGGACGGCTTTGGGTACTGTGGCGTACATGTCTCCCGAGCAGGTACGCGGCCAGGAGTTGGACGCTCGCACAGATCTCTTCTCCTTCGGCGTGGTCCTTTACGAAATGGCAACGGGAAAAATGCCTTTTCGCGGAGAGACTTCGGGAGTGATTACGGAAGCAATTTTGAATCGTGCTCCCACCGCGCCGGTTCGTCTGAATCCCGATCTTCCGCCCGAACTCGAACGCATCATCACTAAGTCGCTGGAGAAGGACATCGACTTGCGCTATCAGAGCGCCGCCGATATTCGTGGCGATCTCAAGCGGCTCACGCGTGAACTTGAATCGTCACGCATCTCCACGGTGGTGGACGAACCAGAGCCGGAAACAAAGCAGAGGAAGTCAGGCGCGCGGAAGACCACAGTCGTTCAGCCCGCGACACCCACACCGCCTCGACGCAACTGGGCGAAGGCCGTCGCCGCTGCTGCTGTCGCTGCGACCGTCGTGATGGCGTTTTTTCTAGTGCGCGCGAGCGGACCCGCATCTCTTCCCGCGTATCACCTGCTCACCTACCGCCGTGGCACCATTCGCATGGCTCGATTCGTGCCTGATGGGCAGACCATCGTTTACAGCGCAGCGTGGGAGGGACGTCCGGTTGAAGTTTTCTCCACGCGCGTCGGTACACCGGAGGCCCTTCCCGTGGGAGTAGCGGGCGCCGAGATCATGGCGATTTCTTCCACTGGAGAAATGGCTCTCTTGCTCAATAGCGAGCAAGTACGCTCCCAGGCTTATAGCGGAACACTGGCACGAATGCCATTGGTCGGCGGCGCACCGCGCGAAGTGCTGGAAAATGTCGAATGGGCCGATTGGTCTCCGGATGGAAGCCAACTCGCAATCGTACGCGACGTGGGCGGACGCGATCGCCTGGAGTATCCGATCGGAAAAGTGCTCTACGAAACTGGCGGCTGGATCAGCCATCCCCGGATTTCTCGCAAGGGCGATTCCATCGCGTTTCTGGATCATCCCGTGCAAGGGGATTCGATCGCAGGAGTTTCGGTCGTCGATCTTACGGGCAAGAAGACAGTTCTTACCGAGCCTTACGGAGGAGGCGCCATTGGCCTCGCCTGGTCGCCGAGTGGAGATGAGATCTGGTTCACCGCAGTTCAGTTGGGAATCGATCGCGCACTCTACGCAGTAACCTTATCGCAGAAGAAGAGGCTTGTCGCACGCGTTCCCGCCGATCTCACCTTGCAGGATGTGCTCGCCGACGGTCGCGTTCTTCTCGCCCGTGACAACTGGCGGCGCGGTCTTATTGTCCGTTCCGAGAAAGACTCAGAAGAACGCGATTTCACATGGTTGGATTGGTCATATCCAGTTTCGCTTTCGGCCGACGGCAAGACGCTTCTCTTCCGCGAAGAAGGAGAGGCCGGTGGCCCGAGTTATGCCGTGTACCTTCGCAAGACGGATGGCTCGCCCGCTGTGCGCCTAGGCGATGGCGCATCCCTGGCTCTTTCTCCGGATGGCAAGTGGGCGCTCTCCACGCGGGGCGGCAATCAAACTGAGCTGTTTCTGCTGCCCACCGGGGCGGGCGAACCCAAGCAACTGGACGGACACGGAATTATTCATACCCACGCGATGTGGTTCCCGGATAGTCAAAGGATTCTCTTCGCCGGAACTGCTCCCAATCAGGGTCCGCGGCTCTACGTCCAGGACATCGCCAGCAATAAAGTTGAAGCCATCAGTCCTGAAGGCATCAACGATCTCGCATTCGCCTTGTCACCTGACGGCCGATTTGCGGCTGCCGCTGGTCCCGACCAAAAAGGATATCTGTTCCCAACTACACCGGGCGAGTCGAAACCAATCGCCGGATTAGAAACCGGAGAGGTTCCCGTCGGATGGAGCGCTGATGGTCATTCGCTCTACATCTACCGCGGAGGCGATCTGCCGGCAAAGGTCTATCTGCTCGACCTCGCTACGGGGCACCGAAATTTGTGGCATCAGTTGATGCCTCCCGATCCGGCGGGTGTGGAATACGTTGGCCCGGTGCTGCCCGCGGCCAATGGTAAGGGCTACGCTTACGGCTACCGGCGCCTTCTCTCCGATCTTTACCTCGTGGAAGGCCTGCGCTAAAAGATGTAGATCGGGTGGCCCCACACAGCCCTCGTTCGGTTGTGTGGGAAACAATCGCTTGATTGCAGGTTCTACGATGCCTGTCGGCGAGAGTGAAAGCAGATGAAAGTCCTTATCTTCGGCGCAACCGGGATGGTCGGCCAGGGACTTCTGCGCGAATGTCTGCTGGCTTCCGACGTGGACCTCGTTGTGACGATCGGCCGCAGCGCCACGAGCCAGCAGGATCCGAAGCTGCGCGAAATCGTTCATCCTGACCTGTTCGATTACTCTTCAAGAGAAACCGAACTCTCGGACTTCGACGCTTGCTTCTTCTGTCTTGGCGTTTCTTCGTTCAGGATGAAAGAGCCGGATTACACGCGAATTACTTATGCACTTACAATGGCCGCCGCAGAAACCCTTACGCGACTGAATCCACAGATGACTTTCATTTACGTTTCCGGCGTTGGAACCGACAGCTCGGAACACGGACGCACCATGTGGGCACGCGTGAAAGGCCGTACCGAAAATTCTCTGCTCCGCCTTCCATTCAAAGCCGCGTTTATGTTTCGCCCAGGATTCATCGAGGCCGGGCACGGTATCCGCTCGAGAACCACCATCTATCGACTCATCTATACACTTGGCCGACCGGTCTTCCCGCTGCTTCGTTGGGCTTTCCCGAATCAGGTGCTGACCACCGAGGATATTGGTCGCGCCATGCTGAATGCAGTACGGCGTGGCTATTCCAAGCAGGTTCTCGAACCTCCTGACATTCGCGCCCTGGTGGCGAGTTAAACGTCAGCTCTCATCACTTTAAGTTCGGCGACGGGCTCTCGGACAGACTGGTAGGCGACCAGCTCTATCGGGAATGCAACGCCCTCCAGTCCTCCGGCGTCCCACATTTCGACCGCCGTATGCGGGAATTCCGAATTCCAGCTGCCGCACCGGAAAACGAAAATGTGGAGAACGCGCACCGTACTTCCATTACGCCGCCGAGAACCGCCGAGAGCAAAGACACGGCTCATCCTTCTACGTTGTGCACTGATGCTCGTCCTACTGGCCGCAAGCCCTCAAGCCAGAGCACTTACATTTTTAGGAGCAGTAAAGTTTGTTGAACATCACCTCGCGCCCCTTCGCTCCAATCCTCTTCTGCAGAGCAGTGCCCATCCCTGCCACATCGGCGTCGTCAACTGCTTCATCGCCGCGCCGACACTCCCGAAAGCAAAACCTGTGTACGGATTCGCTCCGCAAACGAGCCCCGCCGATCAAACTCACATCGTCTTCCTGGAACTGCGCACCTTACACCGCGGACCTCTTGCCCATCATTGGCTCGAGACGGAGACCTCGGCGGGAAAAGTAACCATCGGCTACGGACCCGCGACATTACCTTTCATCGATGCCGGACAAGTCTCATTGCAGGATGAATGGGGCAACATCGAACGGATCTCCGGAATGTATCCCGTGCCGCCACTGGGGTTGCCTCCGTTGAACTATCGTTATGCGCGCAGGCCCGGAGAAGGTCGGCTAATCGGCAAGCCGATCGCCCTCACTACGGCTCAGGCAGAAGCTCTCGTTCAGCACATTCGACACCAGAAGTTTGTGGTTCCCTACATCCCCATATTTCACGATTGCCACACGTTCGTCTGCACAACTCGAGCCACGGCAGAGGGTCGTCCCTCCCTGCCCTGCTATCTGCTTTTCAAAGGCTATTGGTAACCGCCATAAACCTGCTCGGATGCGCATGAACCTATCATTTTTGACAGTTGTTCACCCGGTCGCGCTCTCTAACATGCTATGCGAGTAGCACCGACCCTCGGTTAGCCCATGGCCGCCAGTCCAGTAAACCCGAAGGAACCACGTCTGGAATTGATTCGTGGCGGACCCTTCTATCGAGTGCAAGAGGCTACCCACCTTTTGACTCCGGACCGATGGAATGTGGGACGCCGAATCGTCTTCGCTCTATCGATCGGTTGGCTACCGCTTCTGCTCATCACTCTCTTATTGAACAAAAGCGAACTCTGGAATCTACTTCGCAATTATCCGGTAAACGCGCGGATGCTGATTGCAGTACCTGTTCTATTTGTCGGGCTAACGGTGATGGACGTATTTTTCCAAAAGATTGCGACTCATCTTCGGAAAACAAATATCGTGTCCTCCCAGGATGCCCCTCGATTCGAAGCGATCATCGCGCGCCTCCTCCGTATTCGGGATTCGCCCCTGCCGGAATTGATCATTGTGTTGATAACGTACACCTTGGTTTTCCTGATGGTGCGAGAGAAGCTCTCTGGCGCTCCTTCGTGGGCTATGTACTACTGGGATGGAAGGCCTCATCTATCAGCCACAGGCTGGTACTACGCGCTGGTTAGCCAATTGGTCTATCAGTTCCTCATCGGACTAACTCTCTGGAAGTGGCTCTTGTGGTCGGTCTTCCTGTTTCAATTATCAAGGTTGAACCTGCAGCTCGTGCCTACGCATCCCGACCGCCACGGCGGACTTGGATTCCTTAGCCTCTCGCTCACTGGATTCGTTCCGCTTGCGTTCGCCGTCTCCATTGCGGCAGGTGCGAACTGGCGTGCAACGATCCTGCTACACCGCGCGCATGTCTCCGACTTCAAGCTCGAAGCCGCGGCACTTCTGATCCTCATTACTCTGACCGCAGTTGGGCCGTTGCTGTTCTTTTTGCCGCGGCTCGGCAAGTTGCGGCGCGAAGGGTTGCTGCAATACGGCTTATTAGGTCAATTGCAAAGCATGGAATTCGATACGAAGTGGGTAAAGATGCGTGCCGGCCACGAAAACGAATTCCTCGCTGCGCAGGAAATCAGCACTCTTACTGATTTTGCGACAACCTACGAGAACATCAGGAAGATGCAGCCCTTCCCTGTGGAGAAAGGCGCGTTGCTGGGTCTGGCCCTGGCAGTTCTGCTACCGCTGCTACCAGTGGTGCTGGCCGAGATTCCTTTCGCGGTGGTAATCAAAAATCTTCTGCAGGCAGTGAAGTAATCAGCCCCGCTTTTACTGAATTATCAATTCTCTTTCTACCGCGCGGCCTGTTTCTTCAATTTTTCGATCTGCTCCAGGTGACTGTTGCCATGTTTCGCGAGGCGTCCGAGTAGGTCTTCCAGTGTGAGCTCACGCTGTATCTCAGGATGGAAGGCGCCGCGCTTCAAGTCCGCCTGCTTGATCCTTCGCAACAGCCGTAGATTGGAGCGGCGCAGCAACCCGAACTGCGCGATCGACTCAGGCGCCGAGGTTTCGTTGTAGCCCATCTTCTGCGCCCAGGCATCCTGGTTCATCGGAGTAATCGTCGAACTGTTCTCCGAGAGCATTTGCCGCATACGAAATCCGTACACCAGCTCTACATCCGCCAGGTGCGCGAGGATTTCGCGGATCGACCACTTCTCCGGGGTTGGTTTGAAGTTGAGAACTTTCTCCGGCAATCCGCTCACAGCCGTTGCGATGTTCTGCGGTTCCCGTTCCGCCGCGTCGAGTGTCTTCTTCAGCTCCTGCTCGGTCATGGATTACTCCTGTGGGCGACCGGTCCTTTCTCTCTTTTGGAAAGGGCCCGGGAAATCATATCGGCGAATGGCTCACCCTTTTTAACCTTTTTTGGGCGTAAGGGGGGATTCCGGCCAGAATCCGTTCAAGCTTACTCTTTCCTTCCACTCGGCGATATTCACCTTCCACTTCAATTGTGTGGTGATCGCCTGTTTCAGTTGCGCAGCCGAATCCGGCTCACCGTGCACCAGGTACGTGATCTGCGGCGCTGACTTGAAGCTTTGCAACCACTCCAGTAACTCAGGGGTATCGGCATGATCGCTGAACTGTTCGAGAGCAGCCACCTGCGCGCGGATGGGCACGATCTCACCGAAGATCTTCACCTCGCCCGCACCACTCTTGATGGTTGCCCCACGCGTGCCCGGAGCTTGGAATCCGATGAAGAGCACCAGGTTTCGCGGATCCGGTAGCCGCTGCAACAGATGATGCTGAATGCGCCCGCCCGTCACCATTCCGCTGGAGGAAACGATCACGCACGGATACTTCGTATCGTTGATCTTTTTCGACTCTTCCTGCGTCTTCGCAAATGTGAATCCCTGCCACGCAAGCGGCGATCCATATTTCGTTATCAGAGCCTTCGCTTCTTCTGAAAATTCCTCGCTGTGCTTCAGGTAGATTTTGACGGCTTCGATCGCCATTGGACTATCGGCAAATACCGGAATTCGCGGAATCTCGCCGGCCTCCATCAACTCCTTTAGCATGAAGAGGAATTTCTGGGTGCGTTCCACGGCGAACGCCGGGACTACCACGCTTCCACCGCGTTTCACCGTGTTGCGAATTAACTGCGCCAGTTCAGGCTTCGGATCTGTCTTCGGATGCAAGCGATTGCCGTACGTCGATTCCATCACCAGCAGCTCCGCGCTCTCGCCTTCTGTCGGTCCGTAATGCAGAACGCGCCCTGGCGCGATCTGGGAATCTCGTACGCGACCGATGTCGCCCGTGAACAAGAGTTTTCCCTGCTTCCCCGCGACCTGCATCACCACTTCCACCATCGACGATCCCACAATGTGCGCAGCGCGTACGAAGCGAAAGGTGAAGTCCGGCCTCAGTTGCTTGTCTCGATTGAAATCGACGGCCACGAATTGCGACAGGCACGCATGCGCCTCTTCGAACGTGTAGAGAGGCAGCGCTGGATCGTGCTTCGATGTTTTCTTCTTGTTGTGGAACGCCGCGTCTTCTTCCTGCAAGTGGCCAGAATCCGGGAGCAGTATGCCGCACAGATCGATGGTCGCTTGCGTGGCGTAGATCGGACCGCCATAGCCTTCCTTCACCAGCCGCGGAATCCAGCCGCAGTGATCGAGGTGCGCGTGCGTCAGGATCACCGCATCGATTTCATTCGCTGGAATGGGCGGCTCCTGCCAGTTCCGTTCGCGCCATTCCTTCTGTCCCTGGAAAAGTCCGCAGTCGATCAGCACTTGGAAACCCGCTCTTCCTGTGCCATCGTCATTAGTGTTAATCAGATGTTTCGAACCGGTTACCGTACCTGCCGCGCCGAGAAATTGTATGTAAGCCAAGAATTTTTCCTGTCTGGTAAGAACATTTGTTGAAACCAAGGAACACTGGATTCTAGTCCCGTAAGGTGTATGCCCCAAGCTGTCATTGGTGCACTCCCAGGTTCCTCGGAGCTGCCCTGAACTGGGCTATAATCCGGGATTACGGGGCCGCTTTCATGAGGAAGATTGGCATCCGTTTTTTCGGTGAGTGATGCCATCCCGGTCCAGCGTTCTCGAGTCGGAAAATCTGTCTGAATTGCACACCGCTCCTCGACTGCTGGTTGAGTTACCCTCCCGTCGGCAAGTTTTCTTCAACAACCTGTTCGACCTGCTGCTGCGGCGCCATCCACCGGTCGTTGAGATCTCCTCGTCGCCATCTGCTTTCTGGCCTGATGTTTTTGTCGCATCGGGCGTTCGCTGGTCGCGCTTTTTCGAATCCATCGCGATGCACGTACTGGCGATTGCGTTAGTGGTGTCGCTATTCAGCCTGTTCCAGGGCATCGAGCAGCAACGCAATCCCATGTTGGAGATCCACGACAAGGTCGTCTATTACAGCGCCTCTGAATTTTTGCCGGCGATCGATACCGGCAGCGAACCGGAGAAGCCGAAAGAGACCAGGCCTCCGCAAAAAGCTGATCCGTTGGCCGCCAAACAGAAGATCATCTCGCTGCCTCCGAATCATGACAATACCGAGCAGACCATCATCGCCGCACCCGAGATCAAGCTGAAGCAGCACGTGAATCTGCCGAACATCGTTGCGGTGAATCAGGCCCCGTTGCCCGTGCCCACGGCCGTGGCAACACGCGAGATTTCTCGGCTTCAGATGCCGCTTTCTCCGAATGCCATCATTGCTCCGCCGCCCGATCCGGTACAGCGCGATCTTTCTCGCGCAAACATGGCAGACTTCCAGGCGAAGGTCATCGCGCCGCAGCCCTCGATCGATCCGTCGAAAATGCCTTCGCGCAGAATCGACCTCGCTAGTTCGGTTGTGCAGCCACCGCCCGCGGTTGATCCCGCGAAGTTTAACCAGCGTCGCATCGATCTGGGTAATCCGGCGATTGTTCCTCCTCCGCCGACCATCGATCAGGCAAAACTGAATCCGCGACAACTGACGATGCCCAACGCGGGCGTGGTCCAGCCACCGCCTGCGATCGAGAATGCGCGCCAACCGGCAGGGGGAGCCGCCGCGCGCCAGCTCGCTGCGCTTAGTGGAGCACCTGCTCCTGTTCCTCCGCCACCGTCCATGCCGGGAATGACTTCGTCTGCCGCGGCGAATCAGATGATCGCGCTGAGCGTGAATCCTGCAAACATTAAGGCGCCCATTGAAGTGCCCCGCGGAAGCCGCTCCGGCGAGTTCGCCGTCGGTCCGGAAGGAAAGGCGGGTGCCACGGGCGCGCCTGAGATCAAGGACGGAGGAACATCCACACCTTCTGCCACTTCAGCCACGTCGACGCGAAATGCAAGCTTGCCCCCGGGGATTGTTGTGGCGCCACCTCCGGCAAATCCGCAGCCACCATCTACCATCGCAGGAACACCTTCGGCCGCGAAGAATCAACCTTCCCTTCTAGCCATGGCGCGGCTCTCTTCCTTGGCTGACATTTCTCATCGCCCGAATCCGGGAGCATCGGTATCCGATACGCCAAAGATCGAAGAGGAGAAAGTCTTCGCCGGCAAGAAGTCCTATTCGATGGTGTTGAATATGCCGAACCTCAACTCAGCCGGCGGGAGTTGGGTGATCCACTTCGCTCAGTTGGACGAGACGGATCACGACAAGAGCGACATTTCCGCACCGGTTGCCACAGTGAAAGTTGATCCCGCGTATCCGGCCGCTCTCCGACGCGAGTTGATCGAAGGCACGGTCGTGCTTTACGCCGTGATTCGCAAAGACGGAACTGTTTCCGATGTGCGCGTGCTCCGCAGTGTGCAGAACCAGCTCGATGAAAGCGCTCGAACAGCGCTGCTGCACTGGCATTTCAATCCGGGCACGAAGCGTGGCTCAGCCGTCGACCTGGAGGCAGTCGTCCAGGTGCCGTTCAAAGTAAGAGCGCTTCCGTTCTAATTCACCGCAGAGTACGCAGACGATAACTTGGTTTTTACCCAATCGCGTGATCAAGTTCTCATGAAGCAGAATTCGTCTTAGCGGAAAAGAATGAAAGAAAAGAAACCTCTGCGTCCTCCGCGGTGAACTTTGGCTTTACGCGTGAACTGCTACAGCGCCCGGCTTCAACCGGTGCTCTACGAACTCGTAGATCGACTCGTTCGTGCAAACTTCAAAGTATCGCCGCTCCGTCCAGCGTTTGAGGGAGAGATCCACAGCTTCCACGCGCGGTACGCGCCCTTCACGCACCACGATGCGATGGAACAATCCCTGCCCTACCGGCACCAGCCCCGTATGGATCCGCACCGATTCATTCGGCCACATGGTCGGCACTTTCAGATCGAACGCCTGCAGTGAGATTTCCTGCTGTAGTTTCGCGAACGCTTCCTGGCTGATGTGGATGCCGCCGATGTTGTAGCGCATTAGGAACTCGTCAGGATTGCCGCCCGTAACTTCGTCTTCTACCGTCTGGAATGTATACACGCTGAACAGACCTTGCGTACCGTTCAAGACTTTACGCGCGCCCTTATGGCATGAGGACAGCCGGTCGCTCTCGTTCAGCGCCTTGGAAATCATGATGCGCGAATTGCCGTCCATCAGGTACATCGGCGCCGAATCCTGGTACGAAATACCGAGCCCCAATTCCAGCGTCGGCAGTCCATCCTTCTCCGACTTCTGGTTATAGGCCTTCACGATACTGATCATCTCCCGCGCCAGCACGCAGGTGCGCGCCACGCCGAAGCCCTGTTCCCCCTCGCGCTCGAACAGCGCAAGGATCACCGCATCTCCTTCGATGAAGACCTTTGACGCCTCATATTTCGGCAGCAACTTATTCACTGGCTCGAAGAAGTTCAGGCTGAAGTACGACGCCGGATTCAATCCGCGCTCGAACAGCGTTCGGGTCAGCGTGGTGGAATCGCGAATGTCCGCCTTCAGAATGACGTGATGAATGACGCGATCTTCTGCGGGCTTATCTTCTTCCGGCAACAAGAATTCGTACAACGTGCTGTTGATCTCGGACAGATTGCGCAGCTTCTCGTTGATGATCACCGAGGCCTGGTCCATCAGCGAGTTCAGCAGATCCAGGCGCCTAAGATCACGGTGATAACGCATAAAGTCGCGCAGGAATCGGCCGGCGATTTTGCCGCGATCTGCGCCCCTCAAGCCGCCCACGCGCCGCAGCGCATTGTGGAAAGTGGCCGGTGAGAGCTTGCTCTGTTCCTGCATCAGCGATTCCACGCGAGCACGCTCTTCGCGTGTAATCAGCGCATGCTTCAGTTGTTGCGCATTGATCGTCGGCGAGTACTCCGAGAGCATTGCCGCAGTTTCGTAGGCCGCAACGATGTATTCCAGGGCGCCTTCGCGTTCCAGCAGTTCCGTCCATTCGTCGAGAAGCGCGCGCTGCGTTTTGCCCTTTGCAGAATTCTCTTCCGGAACACCGGCGCCGACTAACTCCTGCGCGTTCTCAGGATAGGCGAGCAGATCGTCGTAATCCTGGTCGATGCTGAGTTCCAGCGAAGCGAGGAAGCCACGGGCGAGTTCGAGGATGCGCGGATAACGATCGGGATCCTTCTCAAAATTGCCGAACATCACATAGTGCTCGGCATTCATGTGATCGTCGCGCCCGTTCTCGGTGAAGATCAGCTGATTTACAAACAGATCGTATCCCGGAGCCTCGCTCGTCCCGAGCAACGAGCGCCTCATGCGCACTAACGTCTCTTTTTCAACTTCGCGCAGAGTATGGAAGAGTTCGTGCCCTGCCTTGCGCAGAATCGTCTTCTTGCCCAGCTGGAATGCCGCGCAAGCCTCGCGCAGCTCGACGATCTTGCCACTGCCGTTGTGACGCGGCCCCTCATACGCCTTAACCTTGGCGCGAAGCCGCTCCAGCGTGCTCGAAAACTGCTCACCCAATTCCGTGCGTAGAAATTTCAGGACAGCAACGCGCGCCAGCAGATCCAGCGAATTATTGTTTTCGTTCTTGGCGCGATTCAGCGCAGCCACCTGCAACTCGCTGAGACGGCGCTTAAAGTCGGTGACGTCGTTAGCGGGCTGGCTCGGTTTCCCGGGCGCAACCTGCACATCGCGATACGACTGTACCGGCTTGGAGTTCAACAGATCTTCTACGTTGCCGGCTTTGGCGATCAGCCGTGCAATGTGGGCGCGAGAGAGTTCGATAAATGCGGTACTGAGCGACACGTCGAAGCGAACGTTGTCGACTCCCGGCACCAACCCCTTGAACTCCACCAGTGGCGCATAAGCGCCTAGCTCAAGCTGTCGCGCCAGTTCGCTGAGACTCTCGCGTTGGAAAAACGAAAATGGAGACATACGCCTAGGCCCGTCGTTCGACGGAGTGCTGCGACACGCAATTTCCGGAATTGCAACGCCGAGCCTAGCATGACGTGGGTAATGATCGAAAGTTACTAAGGTTTGTGGAGCTTAAACGTGGAGTGGCAAGGGCAGCGGGTGCCCCACCTTTAGCCAACCTGTTGCTGGGTGGCCCACCCTTTAGCCCTCTTTTGGCGTAAGGGTGGGGACCAGTTCTTCGGTTCTTCGGTTCTTCAGTTCTTCGGTTCTTCAGTTTTCGGTTTTTCAATTACCGATTACCTATTACTCGATTACCTATTACTGGGATTTCCCCGTCGCCTCTCCCGCGGGCGACAACTGCCTCAAACTATTCTTCCTGGCTGCCTCAAACTCGTCGCCCGACTTCCATGCAACTCGGTCGGGAAGCGATGCAGCTTTCCATCCCAGGTCGAATCCGAAACGGGTCATGTCGGCAACGCCGGTGAAGTCCCAGCTGTTGTCGTACTCATCGCTTGGCTGGTGATAGTGTTTCTCGTTGTAGATCTTTTCCTGCTCCAGGCCCCACTCTTCCGGATGGCCTTTGAACTTCATCCCTTCGTTCACCGAAAAAGCAGGAATACCTACACGCGCGAAGCTGAAATGGTCCGAGCGATAGTAGAACCCGGCTCCGGGATTCGAGTCCTGCTTGATCTGCATTCCGAAATTACGCGCCGTCTCTTCCACCACCGGATAAAACGTCGTGCGCTCAGCGCCCGATACTTCGACGGTCTCCGGAATACCCTCAGGCGCGACTCCGTCGAAATTCAGCCCCAACGTGATATCGCCGGCAGGGATCGGAGGACGCATCCCCAAAAACTCCGAGCCGCGCAGTCCTTGTTCTTCGCCCGTAACCGAGGCGAACAGAATCGAGCGTTTCGGCCTCTGCGCTGATAGGGAGAACGCGCGCGCCATCTCCAGCAGCACGCCGCATCCGGTGGCGTTATCGACGGCGCCGTTATAGATGTTGTCGCCCTTTTCTCCCGGATGAATCCCAAGATGGTCGTAATGAGCACTGTAGATTACCGCCTGATCCTTCAGCTTCGGATCTGAGCCCGGCAGCATTGCCACCACATTTTGCGAATCGAATGGGCGGATCTGGCTGTGCATCGTCGCCTTCACCTTGATCGGCAGGGGCACCGCTTTGAAATCGCGCGACCGCGCCTGCTCCATCAGTTGATCGAGATCCTTTCCCGAAGCCTGTGCGATCTGCCTGGCAATTTCCAGTTGCACCCACGACGCCAGCTTCAGCTTAGGCTCACCGGTTGCGCGCAGGTACGACCGCTCGCCGCCCCACGAGTTGCGCACCACATCCCAGCCATAGCTGGCCATGTCGGTTTTGTGAATGATGATGACCCCGACCGCGCCCATGCGTGCCGCTTCTTCGTATTTATAGGTCCAGCGGCCGTAATAGGTGAGCGCCTTGCCCTTGAAGAAGCTCGGATCGTCCGACGGCGGCTCATTGACCAGCATCAGCAGGACTTTGCCCTTTACGTCGACGCCCTTATAGTCGTTCCACTTGTACTCGGGAGCATCAATTCCATAGCCAATGAAGACCAGGTCCGCATTCACATCGCTCGACTGATCCTGGCTCTCATCCATCGCGACTACGTCATCGCCGAGTTTCAGGTCCATCATCTTGCCCGGCAATCCCAGCGCGATCGTGCTGGTGGGTTCCGTCGAAATACCCACCATCGGCACTTTCTGGAAGTAGGTTCCGTTCTCTCCCGCCGGCTTCAGTCCGTAGGCCTGGAACTGCGTTGCAATGTACTCGGCGGCAATATCGCCACCGCGCTGGCCGGTCCCACGTCCTTCCAATAGGTCGCTGGATAGAAAGCGCACGTGCGCCTTGATGTGATTCGGATCAACGGCCTTCATCGCGGCTTGCGCTGAGGCAGGCAACGAGGAACCGGGTCCAGCGGCCTTCACCGGCTCAGGAGCAGGCGCAGGTTTGTGGGGGCCCGTAGGGCTGGTCTGGGCAAAGGCAGCCGAGCCCAGAATGAGAGCTAGAAAGAGAATTGCGGATTGTCGCATCAGTCGGTCTCCGAGAGTGTTTCCAAAAACCCTGTATTGTACGCTTTTCGCACATGATAGTGACTAAGGCAAATCCTTAGAAAAGCCATGTTGCGTGTTGCGAACGCCCAAGTGGAAGGGGCATTTTCTGAGGAAATCCGAAAGGCGTGTGGCTACGATGTTCACTACTTACATGGTGGCTCGTTGAGAATTGGCGATGTGGTATCTGACAATCTAATCCCGATACCATTGACTATCACGGCAGATATCGAACTCGTTCTAGAATCGTGCGGCGAAACAGTTCGAATACGGGGAACGAACTGCTCTTTGGAACTACTTGGTGAGGCTGAGTACGTCGAGGATTCCCAACCATAGGAATGCGCGGGTGCCCCGTCCTATTCGCCTTCCGTTGGCGAAAGGGCGGGGTGAGACACTGTCGAACTTCTTCTTACTTCTGACATCGGAAATCTTACTTCCTCCCGCCCTTGCACCTGCGTAACTCCACGTCACCGTACCAAATCCCGCAACTCTGATACGATTTTTATATGTCCTTTGGCGAAAGCTCGGCTCCCGCTCTGGCTCCTGAAAAGCGAGCCCCGGGGACGCATGCGCCTCTCGACAAACCACTCTTTCAGCACACCTTGTCGCCAAGCCGCGGTACCTGGCTCGGCGAAATCGGATTCGAACTGCGCGAGCAGGCCTGGCCGACGTTGAAGTACATGACGCGCACCGACGTGCACACCTTCGGTTTTTCGGTCGCGTGCAACGCCATTCTGTCGTTCTTTCCGTTCGTGGTGCTGCTGCTCACGCTGATTCGGCGCTTCTTCCATTCGGAAGCCATGTTTGACGTCGTGCTGAACCTTCTGCGCGACTATCTGCCCACCGGCCAGGACTTCATTATCAAAAACCTGCGCAACATGACGCGTCATTCTAGTGTCCAAGCATTCTCGGTGGTGATGCTGCTTGTCAGCTCAACCGGCATTTTCCTACCGCTGGAAGTTGCGCTCAACGGCGTATGGGGATTCCCCAAGAACCGTTCATATCTCAAAAATCAGCTCGTTTCCCTCGGACTGGCCTTCGCCTGCGGATCGCTGGCGCTGCTTTCCGTCGCGCTCACGGCCACGAATCAGGTTTGGCTGCATTATTTGTTCTTCGGCCATCTGAATGTCGTTTCGCGCACAGTAGGTTGGGCCGTAATGAAAGTGTGCGCTGTCGTCGCCAGCATTTTCATTTTCTTCCTGATTTACTGGCTGCTGCCCAATGGAAAGGTCCCAGCGAAAGCCGTGATTCCCGCTGCGGTTCTTGCCGGCCTGCTCATGGAGATCGCCAAGTACGGATACGTGCTGTCATTGCCTTATCTTGATTTTGCCAACGTCTACGGTCCGTTCTCCATCTCTGTAACCTTCATCTTCTGGGCGTTTCTATCTGGCATGTTGCTACTCGCCGGAGCGCATCTTTCCGCCGTGGGCAGCGCCGCCGACCAGAAAACTCTTTAGGTGATCGAATTGCTTCGGATTTCGTAACGGGAAATCTTTCGCAGCCTATCCTCCTCATTCATCCGCGCTTCTCACTGCTTCCTGATTCGCCTCCCGTCTAGGATTGCGCTTCCGTCCTCCCCTGTTGAGTAGGAAATGAAGCGGCGTTCGCAATTCGTGATTGTTGTCCTCGCGCTCGCGCCATTGCTGGCAGTGGCGCAAGTTCCGGCTCGTTCTGCCCGCCTTCCCCGCCGTCCTGCGTCGCGCGCGACGGTGCAGCAGATCGAAGCCATGGAACCCAATCTCGCCCGCCACGCAGCCATCATCTTCTTTGGAAGAGTCACTGACGTTTCCCGCATCGTGCCGGAGTCCGGGACAGCCGAGCCGTCTTTGCAAATCACCTTCGCCGTCGACAATGGCGTCAGGGGCGCGCAAACAGGCGGCGAATTCCGCCTGCTCGAGTGGCCCGGACGCTGGCAAGCTGGAGAGCGCTATCATGTCGGAGAACGATACCTGCTATTCCTGCACGCTCCTAACACCGCTGGACTCACCAGTCCCGTGGGTGGCAACGCCGGACGCTTCCTGATCGACGGCAAAGGGACCGTCGACATCACGGCCGTCGCTCCCCCGAGCGGTCAACGAAACCTTGCACCCACATCGCCTTCCTCCCCCGTTTCAGATCGCCCGCAGCCTCCCCAGCAACCCAGGACAGCCCTCCCCCGCCAAGGGCCTCCCTATGCTCATCCACCGGTACAACCCGAATGACGACTCGACGGGCGATTGCAACGGCCCTGCTGATGGTCTCGCTGACTGCCGCCGCGTTTGCCGGTGGTCCTCTCTACGTCGCCGGCGTCAGTGGATTCAACTCCTCCGCAACCGGGCAGCCAATCACCTGGCCGGGCGGCGTGGTGAACTACTACACCGACCAGGGAAATCTCAGTCCGCTGCTGCCGGGCGCCTCTGCCGACGCTTTCGTCGCCACCGCATTCGCCTCCTGGTCGAGCGTGAGCACGGCAGCGTTACAGGTCAACCACTCGGGGCAGTTGAGTGAGGATGTTTCCGGCAGCAACGTACAGAATGCCGGCTCGCTGATTCTGCCCGTCGATACCCAACCGAACTCGTCGAAGCCGATCGCCATCATCTACGACTATGACGGCAGCGTGGTTGACGCATTCCTGGGAATCGGAGCCGGCTCCGAAGACCTCTGCGACTCCAACTCCGTAATTGCCGAGACGGACAACTTCACCGCCGACGGCCATCTCGCCCATTCGCTCGTCATCATCAACGGCAACTGCGCACAATACGCAAGCGATTTGCCGATCCTGCAATACCGGCTAGCCCGCCAACTGGGACGTGTGCTTGGGCTCGACTGGTCGCAGATCAACGACAACGTCGTCACCGGCTCGCCTGCGCCGACGATGAACGATTACGCGGGCTACCCGATGATGCATCCGATGGGAGCGCTCTGCTATCCGACGTATGGCTGCACGTCGAATCCATTGCAAACGCGCATGGATGACCAGGCCGCGATCTCGCGCCTGTATCCAGTCACCTCTGCCAACATCGGTAATTTCTCAGGCAAGACACTGTTCTTCGAGAATACAGCGCGCATCGAAGGCAGCGCTCGTTTTCCCGCATGGAACGGCAGCCTTGGGCAAGGCATGCAGGGCGTAAACGTCGTCGCGCGCATGATCGATCCGGTCACCGGATTGGCCTCGCACAAGTACAGCGCGTCTTGCGTTTCAGGATTTTTGTTTCGCGGTGACGCCGGCAATCCAATCACTGGATACACCGACAACTCCGGCGAACCGCTGGATCGCTTTGGATCGAACAATACGGCTGTCGAGGGATACTTCGATCTTGCTGGGCTGCAGCTCCCGACGGGTTACAACACAGTGCAGTATCAGCTCAGCGTGGAGTCGGTGAACTCTCTGTACATCGACGGGCTTTCGGTTGGTTCATACAAAGAGGGATCGATCCCAATGTCGGGGACCTTCACGCCCATTACGGTGACCGTCTCCAAGGGTTCTGACATCAGTCAGGACCTGGTGATGAAGAGCGCGCCGTCGCGACCACAAGACCAGTGGGAGCCGAGCGCGTTCACACAGCTCGCGGAAATTCCGGGCGGCGGCGATTGGATTGGATCGCTTAGCGCCTATGGTGATACCGATTTCTACCACTTACACGCGCGCGCTAACCGCACGTTCAGCTTCAGCGTGACGGCGCTCAACGAGAACGGCTCTCCCACGGTCTCCAAGGCGCAACCGGCAATCGGTATATGGCAATCGACTGACTCGTTGACCGCGCCTTCGCTAAGCCAATCGGCGTTCAGCACCATGCAGGCCGGCGTCACCCAACTTGTGGCCGACGTGAATCTCGAAGACGACTACAAACTGGGCATTGCCGATACACATGGCGATGGCCGGCCCGATTTCAGTTATGAAGCCCGCGTGCTCTACGGCGACACGATCTCTCCCGCGCGCGCCAGCGTTCACAGCAACACGCCTATCACCATCACCGGTTTCGGATTCTCGCCAACCACAACAGTGATGGTTGGTGCAAATTCAGCGACAGTCACAAGCCAGCAGGCAGGCCAGCTTGTAATTGCGGCGCCCACGCTTTCCGATAGCGTTCAAACCATCTACCTGCAGGACAATACTACGGGACTCACGGCGGAGATGGACAACGTGCTGACCTATGGCACTCTCGGCGGAGAGCTGACATTGTTATTGGGATCGAATCCGCAGGTGCCGGCAGGAACGCAAGCGCCGAATCCGGTGCGCGTCCGCGTCACCGAGTCGGATGGAGTCACGCCGATCCCTGACGCTGCCGTGACGTTCGTCGCGCCAACTGGAGTCGTGTTCCCCGCTTGCGGGAATTCCAGCTGCACTCTGTTCACGGACTCGACTGGTGAAGCGGACGCCTACATGCTCGTGACCGACGCTGGAACCTTCACTATCACCGCATCGATCAGTACCGGAGCCTCCGTGCAGGCCGCTGTGATTGGCATCGTCTATACCCTGGATATCGGCCTTCCCGTCGCTCAAGCATGGGCAGCTTCCAACTCGTCGGGATCGATCGCGCTCTCCGCAGTCGTCGTAGGTAACGGCCAGGCGCTACCGTCGAGAACCGTAAACTTCCAGGTGCTGTCGGGTACCGCAACGCTCGCCGCCGCGAGTTCGGTTACCGACAGCACCGGAACAGCGGCCACGCAAATCAATATCAATCAACTGAGCTCGAATGTAATCGTGAGCGCCTGTGTCGCACCCGATAACACCGTGTGCCGGAACTTCACTATTCGTTATGTTTCGGCTGCTAACGTTCAGTTAAGCAAGATTGCGGGAGACAATCAGACGATTACCGTCGGGCAGACATTTTCTGTACTCCGCGTGCGTGTCACCGATTCTTCTTCGACGCCGAATCCGGTAGCCGCAGTGCCCGTGCAGTTTCTCATTGCTGCGTTTCGCATGCCAGTGGAAAGTCCCACTCGCTGGAATGGCGAATCGGGAACGAGGAATCCTGGCCAGCCGGCAGTATTATCATCGTCGATCTCGACCCAAACCAGTGATGCCACAGGATTCGTGTCGCTACCTGTTTCGTTTCCGGCAGGGTGGGGACCGCTGCTGGTAACAGTGCAAGCCACTGCAGCGAACGGGACGCAGACGTTCACACTGCAATCGAGTTGGTGACGAGGTGATCGGGCGCCCCATCCTTTAGCCGTCCTCGGCCAGAGGATGGGGTTCACGAACGCGGTTCTTCTACTACCAATTGCCTTATTGCCCGACGTGCTGATCCACCCAGCCATTCACCGTCTGATACCACAGACGGCTGTTCTGCGGCTTCAACACCCAGTGACCCTCGTCCGGAAAGTACAACATCTTCGAAGGAATCTTTAACAGCTGAAGATAAGTGAACAACTGCAGTCCCTCGGAGACATCGAGGCGGTAATCAAGCTGTCCGTGCACCACCAGTGTCGGCGTCTTAAACTTCGTCGCGTAATTGCTCGGGGACCACTTGTCGTAGGACTTACGGTTCGTCCATGGCGTGCCTTGGAACTCCCACAGCGGAAACCACAGCTCTTCCGTGGTGCCGAACGCCGAAATCGTATCGAACATGCCGTCGTGCGAGACCAGGCATTTGAAGCGATCGGTGTGGCCTAAAATCCAATCGATCATGTAGCCACCGTAGGACGCACCCAGAGCGCACTCGCGATTCTTATCGATGAATGGATACTTCTGCTCGGCATAATCGAGGCCATTCATCAGATCGATGAACGGCTTTCCTCCCCAATCGCCATTGATTTCGTCGATGAACTTCTGGCCGTATCCCGTCGATCCACGCGGATTGATCATCACAACCACGTAACCGTTCGCCGCGAACAGTTCAGGATTCCAGCGGAACGACCAGTCGTCACCCCACGCACCCTGCGGCCCACCATGGATCAGTAATTTCACCGGATACTTTTTGTTGGCATCGAAGTTCGGCGGCTTGAGCAGAAAGCCCTGGACTTTGGTCTTATTCGCTCCGGTGAACCAGAAGGACTCGAGCGGCTGCATGGAAACCTGCGAGAGAACGGCGTCATTGAGGTGGCTAAGCTGCGTAGGTTTCGACAGCTGACACTCTGGAGCTTTATAGTACGGCGGTCGTGGTTCTTTGCCTGGGCGATAATCCACGATGCATGAAGACAGTGCCGAACTGGCTGCGTAAATCTCGTTCGGCGCGCTGACGGACATGCTATTGAAAAACAGCATTCCTGCAGTTCCGACCTGAATACTATCGTTAAAGCCGGCAACCACTTCTCTGGGCCAACCCGGGCTGGCAGAAGTCCCGGCCTGTAAACGGAGCTCGTAGATCGGTGACTCGCCTTCATTCTCTGCGGTGAAAAAGATCTTGTCCGAATCTGGCGCCCACGTGAACGATCCCACCCACCGATCGAACCCTTCCGTCAGATTTTTGATCTCGCCCGTCTGCCGGTTGTAGATCACCAGCCGAAAACGATCGCTCTCGTATCCAGCGCGCTTCTGCATGTGCCATGCGATCCATTTGCCGTCGGGCGAATAGAGTGGACTCGAATCGCTCCCCGGACTGGTGCTGATCTTCTTCGGCGTACCACCAGCCGTGGGCACCAGAAAAATTTCGTTATTCGTCGAAGTCGCCGGGACTTCGTCGATGTTGCTGGTGAACGCCACTTCTTTCCCGTCCGGCGAGAACGCGTACATATCCTGACCGCCCAGCGAGAAAGGCGGCGCATCGTGCTCACCCGGCGTCAGATCACGCGCGACTCCGCCGGCAGCCGGGACTACGAACAGGTGGGTGCGCTTGCCGAAGTTGTAGGTCGACCAATGGCGGTAGAACAGATGCGTCCAGATCTGGGCTTTGGGCAATTTTGACTGCGCTTCAATTTTCGCCTTGTTGCAGGCGTCGTCCGTGCATTCGGGAAACACTTCCGACGTGAACAGGATGGTCGAACCGTCTGGGGACCACAGTTCCCCGTCGGCTCCCGTCGAAAGCGATGTGATCTTCGCCGGCTCTCCAGACAAACTCACCGTTGTTGCATCAAAATCCCAAGTCCAAACCTGCGGGGCACCATCCCGATCAGAGACGAACGCCAGCTTCTTGCCGTCGGGCGACCAGCGTGGCCGGTCTTCCCCGGGACCCGAGGTCAGTTGCTTCGCGTCTCCGCCAGTGGCCGGAACAACCCAGAGGTGCGGCGTCTTCGTATTTTTTTCAAGATTCACATCCACTGCGCTGAACGCCACCCACTTGCCGTCTGGCGAGATGACGGGTTCGTTCACCCGTTTCAAGGCCATCATGTCTTCAAACGTGAAGGGCCTTTTTGTTTGCGCAACGGCCACACTGCTGAGCACCAGTAAGCAAGCCAACAGGCTACGGATCATGACGGAGACTCTCCTGAACAAACCGGTTACTCTACCGGGCCAAGCCGGGGTAAGTCTAGGAGGTTCAACACCAGCCGTCGTAGCGGGCGAAACAGCAGGAGCTCACCTTTTCGCTCCTGCAGGGAAACAAACCACCTGCTCTTGCGTTTACACTAGTTGTATGGCGAGCCTACGCATTCGTGTGTTCCTGGTTTTGTTAAGTCTGGCGATGGTAGTTCCGGCTTTGCGGGCGGATGACCGCGGCGAGGGAACGATCCGGAAAGATCCTCCGAAAATCAGTCCCGACGAAATTATTAAGCAGTTCGCCGCGAAGGAAAAAGACTTCAAGATCGCCCGGGAAAACTATATGTATCGCCAGGATGTCAAAGTGCAGACCCTCGATGGCGATGCAGCTGACGGCGAATTCCGCATCGTCACTGACGTAGTCTTCGATCCCAACGGAAGGCGCAGTGAGCAGGTTGTGTTTGCGCCGCAATCGACACTGGAGCGAATCTCCATGACCAAGGAAGACATGGATGACATCCAGCATCGCTTGCCGTTCGTACTGACCACGGATGAGATTCCTGAATACGACATCCTCTACCTAGGACAACAGAAAGAAGACGAGCTCAACACCTATGTCTTCGACGTGGCTCCAAAGCATATCGAAAAGGGTAAGCGTTATTTCCAGGGTCGCATCTGGGTGGATGATACCGACTTCCAGATCGTAAAGACCCGCGGCAAGAACGTACCCGACATTCGCAGCAAGAGCGGCGAGAACCTGTTCCCCGAATTCACCACATGGCGCGAGCAGATCGATTCGCAGGATGGAACTGGGCGCAAGTTCTGGTTTCCTACCTACACGAAGATCGACGATAACCTGCACTTCTCGACTGGCGACATCCACGTGCGGGAACTGGTGAAGTACACGAATTACAAGCGATTCGGATCGAACGTGAAGATCACCTACGAAGGTCAGGACATCAACTCGGCGCCGAATCAGCCTGACCAGCAGCCGCAGCAGGCAGGCACAAAGCCGGCACAACAACCGCAGCAGCCGCAGTCGAGCACGCCTCCGCAAACAGGCACTACGACTCCGAAGCAGGCTGCGCCACCTGCTCAGCAGCAGCCACAACAGCCGGTGTATACGGGCGAAGGACCGCCACCCGCTCCGAAATAAACTGAGAGCTAGCGCAAATAAAATGGGCAGCGGTGAACCCGCTGCCCTATTTTTTGGGGATCAAGTCTAAGCCGCTGGCGCCATCGATCGCTGTGCAGCCTGCTGGATGAAGCGTTTCATCACGGTGGCCCACATCACTTTTTTGCGAACCGCGCTTTCCTTCACATTGCGGCCCTGCGCAAACATACCGAGAAGCGCCTTCATCTTGAAGACGCGCAACATCGCTTCTTCCATTTCATTCACGCCGTACGCCTGCAGGAATTCCTCCTGCACCTGACTGGTGATGTTCCGATTGCAGAACGGATATTTCTCGAGCGCCTCGACGGACGCCATGAACTGCGCTACGTCCTGGAAGGAATTTCCTTTCGACATCATGTGCGCATAGTCGGAGATTCCGATTCCCTCTTCCGTCACGATCACGTTGAGAGGCGTGAAGTCGTTCAACACGGCAGAAGTCGGCAGCAATTTCTTCGAACGCGTAAGGATCAGCCGCGCGCCGCTCAGGATGGTCCGGATGGCTTCGTCGTCCAGGCCTTCTCCTTTGCAACTGGCGCACAATTTTTCGAGTTCGCCCAACAGTTCGTCGGGATCGAACGACTCGGGCGAGATTGCGGTGGAGCGATGGAAGTTGCGCAGCCAGAGTCCGGTCTGGCGTGCGGCCGCTTCCAGGCAGCCATGATCGGCGTACCCAGGCAAGAGCGCGGCTTTCATGATTATGGATTGCAGCGGCAATCCGCTGATCTTTTCCGTCACCACGGCGCCCAGTTCGGTGAAGTCTCCCATTGGACGCGGCACGCCGTTCAGCTTTCTCTTCTCGAAGACGTCGTAAACGGTCTGCAGATTCTCTGTTTCCAGCTTGGCTACGCTGCGTGCACCCTGAGCGCCACACTTGCTGGAACGATATACCTTGGCGGCCAGACGATCGCTGCCATCGGCAAAGTCAATCACAATGTCGTAAATGTAATGATCGGTTTTCGGAGTGTGTCCGACGACACGTACTGCTCTGAGTTCGCCTCGGCGAGGGTAGTAACTGCTGCCAGCTCGCTTCAGCTCTTGAACAATCTGATCCATTACGCTTTCCGGCATTGTTACTCCTGAACTGGGGGATTGGGCGTCGTAAAAAGAGTGGCGCGCAATAAGGAGTGCAGTTAGGGTTCCAGCCTAAGACGAAAAACTGAGCCCCTAAGTCGTTGAAAAATCGCGCCGCACACAATTCGACAAAATGCACTCGCAAGGGGTTGGCATGGTATTACTCATTCTTGGCAATAGGGAGCCAGCTATCGGGCATTGCTTGCCGGTCATTTTGCCCGGCATTCCGGTAGTTTGCCCGAGCTAACCGGCGTTTCTGGCAGACAAATCTGCTCCGAATAACAAGCTTCAGTAGAAGAGGTACTTCCGCCACTTTTCATCGGAGTGGCCCAGCAGACGCATAATATGGCGGCTGGTATGCAAATTGAACGGACGGGGTTCGCGCATCAGCTTCATTCCGGCTTCCGTAGGGTACCGGTTCCCTTTTTTGCGATTGCAGGGATGGCAGCAAGCCACCAGGTTCTCCCAACTCGAATTGCCGCCCCTAGAACGTGGAATTACATGGTCCAGCGTCAACTCGCCCGAGGCTAAAATCGTGCCGCAATACTGACAGCAGTTGCGATCCCGCAGCAGGATGTTTTTGCGCGAAAGCGCCCGCGTCTGATGCGGAATGCGCCGGTACTCCAGCAGACGGATCACTGAGGGCACACGCATTGCCATGCGCGCGGCATGCAGGTGTGCGCCATCCGTCTCCTCAGCCATGGCTACGCCCTTCAGCACCAGCACGATCGCACGGCGTGCGGCACACACATTGATAGGTTCATACGAGGCGTTCAACACCAGCACCGGCTGATTCATGACTCCCCGACCATTTCCCCGATACGCGGGCCCGTGCGGATCCGTGCTTGTGAGCGTAAAACTACGCGCGAAATTGTGAATTCTTGCTGCCATGGTTCAGCCTGCGTGCGCTGACATCGTCAACGCCTCCTCCGGTTGCTGCTCCGGCGTGATTGCTGCGGTCATCTCCGGTTTCATTACCCGCGCAACGGTCGCGACCCAGACGCGTGCGGCGCCTGCCTTGCGCAGAACTCGTGCACATTCGCCCACAGTGGTGCCAGTAGTAAGAACGTCGTCGATTACTAAGATGTCTCGGCCACGAACCTCATTTGCAGAAGTCACTGCAAACGCGCCGCGAATATTCTCCCGCCGTTGCTCGCGCGTCAGTCCGGTCTGCGATTCGGTGGCGCGAATGCGTTTCAGCAGTTGCGGACGCAACTTGAGCAGACGCAAATCCAGGTTGCCCTTGAGGGCCGCTTCGGCAATTAATTCCGATTGATTGAACCCGCGCGATCGCAATTTGCTGGAATGCAGGGGAACCGGAATCAGGAGTGTTCCATTCGGCACCAAATGCGGCCGCAGATCCGTGATGGCTTCCGTGAGCATTCTCCCCAGCACCGCCGCCGCGGAACGCACGCGATCATATTTCAGAAGATGAATCAGCTCGCGCAGGCCGCCATCATAGCTGCCATACGCCGACGCCTTTTCGAAGGCCGGATGTTCTTTCAGACATTCCCCGCAAAGTTGCTCATTCGAATTCGGTCCGAACCCGAACATCCTCTCGCCGCAAAGGGCACAGGTAAGCCCGCTGGAGCGGAGGATCGCTTCCAGGCATTCGGGACAAACAGGCAATCGAGAGATGTTCGTGAGCGGGAGAGAACAGATGCGACAATCGGAGGGAAACAAGACGCTGAAAAGGCTCGATGCGGTGTAGCGAAGGGTGGAAACAAGCAGGGCATTTCTTCCTAGTCCCTGCAGGCGCTGATCCGGCTGCCTTCCCTCTCGACAATCGGGAGGAAGCGGCTCGATTCGCGCCTTCCCGGGCGGCATGCTTCGCATGCTGTCACCCTGGACCGGGTTTAGGTCACCGATACTGCTGAAGACGACCCTCCTGACGCTCGCCTCCCGCCCCATGCAGGAAGCATCATGATCCTTGCTCAGTATAGCCGCGTTCCGGAACTGAGCGCAATCGCCTATGCTACATTTCCGGTGCAAAACTGTTGCTCAGCAAGGAATCCCGAATACAGGTAAAATTCCGTTAACCATCATCCGAGGTTGCACGCTGCCCAACACGCAGTTCCAGTTGCTGGCACTTGTACTTGTCTCGCAAGCCATGCGCGTGCGACACTTTCGCGGCTTCATTCGCCCGGTGTTCAATGACCACAACCCTGGGCTATTTCGGAACTCGAATCTTTCGAGAGGACTCTGAATGAGCACTCAAACCCAAGCACCTGTTCCTACCAAATTCAAACCTTATGTTCCGGCCAACATGCAGATGCCGGAATTCACCGTTCGTGCCGTCGTTCTGGGCCTCTTTCTTACTGGTATCCTCGGCGCCGCTAACGCTTACCTCGGTCTTAAGGCCGGAATGACGATCGCGGCGACCTATCCCGCCGCCGTCATCGGTATGTCGATCCTGCGCATCTTCAAGGGTTCGCTACTCGAAGAAAATATCGCCCGAACCATCGGATCCATCGGCGAATCGGTGGCAGCGGGAGCCATCTTCACCATCCCCGCGTTCGTACTGGCAGGCCTCTGGCCCGGACTCACCCGCCAGAAGTACTGGCAATGCGTAGCCCTGATGATCATCGGCGGAACGCTCGGCATTCTCTTTGTGACCCTATTGCGTCGCGTGATGGTCGAAGACGCCGAACTTCCGTTCCCCGAATCCGTGGCCGCCTCCGAAATTCACAAAGCCGGACAGCAGGGCAGCAAAGCCGCCAAGATCCTCTTCGCGAACATGGGCTTCGGCGCACTGATTAATGCGCTCGGGCAGTTGAACGTCTTCAGCTATCAGAATGCGTTCAGCAATATCAATATCGGCGCAATGGGCAAGAAGCTCTTGCTTCGCACATCGACTAATCCCAACGTTGCGACAACGATCACAGGTGGCGCAACGACTTTCTCTTTGCCGGACATCAGCCCCGCGTATCTTGGCGTCGGCTACATCATCGGACCTCGCCTCGCCGCGCTGAACTTCGCCGGCGGCGTGCTTGCGTGGGGCCTCCTGGTTCCACTCTTGACCTTCACCATTGGCCCCTACGTGCAGGCAACCATGCCGGCCGGACAACCTGTCTCCTGGATGCTGCTGGCCAATTCCATCTATTTCTCAATCGTCCGACCCATTGCGGTGGGCGGCATGCTGGTGGGCGCGTCGTTCACGCTGTTTCGCATGCGCAAACAGCTTATGGCGGGGATTTCGCGCGCCGTCTCCGACTTGAAAAAATCGGCTCAAGCGCATGAAGCCACCGACCGTACCGAACGAGACTTGAGTTCGAAAGTCGTCTTTATTGGCGTCGCTGTCGTATTCGTCGCCATGATCGGGCTCTACTACTTCTTCATCAGCGGCGCTGGAACCCTGGCTAGCTCGAAGATTATTTCGGGCGCACTCGTTGCCGCCGGAGTCATGATCATCCTTGGCTTTTTCTTTGCCGCTGTGTCGGGCAACCTGGTGGGGATGATCGGTTCTTCGAACAATCCCGTCTCCGGCCTCACGTTATGCACCTTGGTCGTTGCCGCGTTGCTTATGGTTGCGCTGGGTGTTTCGGGCGTAGGCGGTGTTGCCGCGGTGCTCGGCGTCGCGGCTGTTGTGTGTGTGTCATCGGCGGTCGCAGGTGAGATGCTGCAAGACTTAAAGGTCGGGCACATCCTCGGCGGCACTCCCTCGAAGATGCAGATCGGCGACATGCTCGGCATCATCGTCGCGTCGCTCGTGCTGTTCGTTCCTCTGTCGATTCTCGACCGCGCTTATCACTTCGGCAGCGCCGCACTGCCCGCGCCTCAAGCTGGATTGATGGCCATGCTCGCGCAAGGCATCGTTGGTGGGAACATGGCTTGGCCGCTGGTGATTGTCGGCATCCTCATGGGATTCGCTCTGATCATGGTCGAAGTGAAGAGCCCGATGCTCTTCTCGGTCGGCATGTATCTTCCGGTCGGCACAACCTTCGCGATCTTTATCGGAGGAATGATCCGCTGGATCACCGACAAACTGCGCGACCGCCGCGGACTCAACGACGCTCAAAAGGCTCGCGTAGATAATGCGGGCGTGCTCACTGCCTCGGGTCTGATCGCCGGAGAGGCCCTCTGCGGGCTTGTTATTGCTGGCGTGTGGCGTGGCAATACGCCACAACTGTTGAAGTCTCCTCCGATCGTTGCCGCCCTCATCGCTGCAGCTGCTCTCGTTGCCGTGATGGTACGCGTACCACTGGCGAACGCCGGCCATCCTGATGAACCGGCGCCGCCGACGGCAATTATGTAGAAAAAACTCAACCCATTTCACCAAAGCCCGCTCCCACGAGCGGGTTTTTCATTTACAACTTCAGCTGCTTGACTGTGCATCGTTTCCTTTGGAACCATGATGTCTTCGAAGAACGCGCGACAGGGTGCAATCATGCCTAGAATTACTCGCCTACTCCCCGCTTGGTTGTTGCTCGGCACTTTGCTCTACGCTCAAAGCCCTGAAGGTCCGACCCGATTCAAGCCCGGCTTTAACCTGTTCTCCAAGGAGCAGGACGTGCAACTTGGGCAGGAGTCAGCCACGCAAGTTCGCAAGCAGATGACGATCGTCAACGACCCATTCCTCAAGAACTATGTGACCCAGATCGGCAAACGACTGGCCGCCTCACAGCAAGCCCAGGAGAGCGGCTTCCCATTTACCTTCGAGGTTGTCGCCGACCCTTCGATTAACGCGTTCGCCCTTCCGGGCGGGCCGATGTTCATCAACACCGGCTTGCTGAAGGCAGTCGACAACGAAGCACAACTCGCCGGTGTGATGGGACACGAGATGTCGCACGTGATCCTTCGCCACGGCACGAATCAGGCGTCCAAGCAGAATCTGATACAGCTTCCCGCACTGCTGGGATCGCAAATGACCGGTAGCAGCATGATGGGACAACTCGCGCAGTTAGGTATTGGCTTGGGAGCGAATAGCGTACTGCTGAAGTTTTCGCGTACCGCCGAATCGCAGGCCGATATCACTGGCGCGCATCTGATGGCAGAAGCGGGTTACGATCCCATGCAGATGGCGGCCTTCTTCGAGAAACTTTCTGCACAAGGCGGACAGAACGCACCACAGTTTCTATCCGACCATCCGAATCCAGAAAATCGCAATCGTGCGATCCAGGAAGAAGCGCAGCGAATGCCAGCACAAAAATATGGATTTCAAACCGGGAAGTTCAAGCAGATGAAGCAGGCGGTTTCGAAGATCAAGGAACCGCTGCCAAAGGCGCCAGCTGCACAGTAGCTTTGCAGCGGATGAGCTCGGGACTGCGTCGAGTTCAATCGGTCAAGAACTCGTACTGTGCCTCACTCAACGGCACCACAGACAGTCGCCCCTGCCGCACCAAGGGCGAATCCTGAAACAGCTTGTTCGCTTTGATTTCGTCGAGGTGCTTCGGATGCGAGATAGCTTTGCCAACTTTGATCTTTACCACCGGTTTCTTGGGATCGGAAGCATCCACTGAGACGATACTTGCGGTGCCTACCGCTGTGCGCTCATCTCCGGTGTGATAGATCACCGCATGACTGCCCGGCTTCATCTCACGCAAGTTCTTTAGAGCCGCGGGATTGGTTACCCCGTCCCAAACAGTGGTTCCTTCGCGCTGCAAATCGGCAAAGGAATATACGGAAGATTCAGTTTTCAGCAAATAGAACATCGTGCTCACCCGACGCGTATTGTACCGAACGGCAGGCGCTTCGAGACTGTTTTCTGCTTATGCCGACATCCCCAGCGCATTGCGCATGGTGCGGACATGCGCGACTGGTTTTTCATGCAGCAGCAATTCGCTCGCCTGTACCCGAGGATCTGCATGGAACCAGCTTTGCACGATGCCCCCATGAAGGAAGTTCGTCAAAGAAAGCAGCGACATGCCCTGATGATGCGCCATCCAGCACTTTACGAGTTCATAGCGGTGCCAGCGCGAGAGCCGCACTGACGGTGTAAAGTCGGCCGCTTCATAGAAGCCATAGGAACCACACCAGCCCTCGCGGTGAATTCGGCGCAGGTTCTTTACCGCTTCCGATCCCACCACTCCCAGGGCCAGCACCGTAGAGTAGGGCGAAATTACCAGCGCTCGCTTCTCATCCTTGTGCACGGCCAGCCCGGATAGTCCGAAGGCGTGATACTGGTAATTTCCAGCTTCGTCCACATCGAAGTATGCGGACTCGGAGATCCCCCACGGGACGCCCTTGCGAGTTGCAAACGCCTGCTGTGCACGCACCGCCGCCGACCGCGAACGTTCCAGCAGCGTGTTTGGATACGATCGCATCCAAAGCGGCGGCATCAGGTACTCGAACATCGTGCCCGTCCATGAGACCAACACTGGACGACCGGCCTCGACGGTGTGTGCGCGTCCCAACAGGAACCAGCTTTCCTGCGGGATATCTTCCTTTACGATTCCCACGAAAGCGGCGATACGCGACTCTGAGGCGAGTAGGTCGTAACACGCCGAATGAAGCTTCTGAAGTCCGGCATCGTATCCGACCGAGAGCAACTTGCGGCGCGGATCCAGTAAAAATGCGAAATCCATTTCATTCGCCAGGTTTCCAGCTGCGTCCGCTATCGATTGCAGGTCGGCAATTAAGTGAAGCAGGTTCGCGCGCGCCTGCGGCAGCAGTGCCATCAATTGGTGATAACCAGCCGGTATTTCTCCGGAGTTTGCGGAACGGAACAGGCCCATGCGCATGCGCGCGTCGAGTCGGTCCACAAACTCCGGCAACTTTTCGAGGATCGGCGTCTCTTGGTTCGCCAAACCGACCGACGCGTCTCCACGGAGACTGTCGAACTCTGGCAGCAACCATGGTGTCATTGACTGTACTGTCTCGCGGATAGCCCCTATACGCGAACGGAGTTCCGCCACCAGCCAGCTCGCATCTTTGGCGCGCTTCGCTTGTGCAGCCGATTTCTCCACATCCTCGAGGAACGCATCGTCGACCGAACACGCGAAATGCACCGCGCCCGCTTGCAGGCTTCGCCGCAATTTGCGCAGGCTCTTGTTGGGACAGGCGCCCAACTCGTGGAGCGCGTTAATAATGTCATCAATGCCGTCGGTCAACGACGCTTGCAGCAGCGGTTCCCGCAAGTGCTGCAGACAGCCTTGCTGCAGCGTCCACAACGAAGCTACAAGGTTGCCGCTGTCTACCGAGGAGACGAATTTCGGCACTAACGGCTGGAGTGTATGCGTGTCATACCAGTTCAGAAAATGCCCGTGTGTGCGCTCTAGCTTCTCCATGCTTTCCAGCGTGCGAAGTGTCTGGGAAGCCAGCTCTGGGACAGTCAGATAGCCGAACTCGCACGCCGCCTGGCGGGAATTCAGCAGGAATCCGAGGTTCGTCGGCGAAATGCGCGCAGCGATCTTAGCCGGATCCTCCTGCACGTTGTCGGGCACGAGCCAGTTATGTTCCGCTGTGCTGAACTCGGCGAAATACCGCCAGGTGCCTAGCGCCGTTTGCCGCAGGAATGCTGCATCGCTTTCCGATACCTGATTACGATGGGCTCTCGGAGAACGATTGAGCCAAACGGAGACCAGCTTGCTACTCGTCCACAGAATCAGGACAGGCAGAGCTGCGTAGAACGAATCGCGTCGCCAGTGGAAGACCACAAGGCCCAGCACGATCGCCACAATAGGAGTCCAATCCAGGTAGACGTCAATGGGCGTACGTTTCGCGTGTCCCAACTCCGCTTCCGCAGCGGTCTCCCATTCCAGCAAACCGCGACGAGTGATGAAGCGTCGAACCAGCGCGCGCACAATCGCATCCAGCGAAATTAGTGCCTGGTGCGCAAGGAACGTCAGGGTAAGCAACACATTGACGTTCGCTGTGAACAACCCGCTTACCGCGTCATAGGCGACCGAAGTCGTCCGCTCGGCAACTGCTCGGCCCAGAGTGAACAGAAAGTGGAACCACGCCGGCAGGAACAGAATCACCAGTGTCGCGATCGTCCAATACCGCGCCGGAGGCGGCAACACCAGCCATCCCAGGAGCAGGAACAGAAAAGTTCCCGGCTCAACCAGGCTGCGTCGAAGATTATCCAGAATCTTCCATTGCGAAACGATCGAGATGGGATTGCGCTCGCGCTCGCCAGCTTCGTTGGTGACGTGCGATCCAAGCCAGCCGGCAATTTGCCAGTCGCCGCGCAGCCAGCGGTGTTTGCGGCGGTTGTAAGCGCTGTAGTGCGACGGATAATCGTCGATCACTTCGATGTCGCTGACCAACCCCGCCCGCGCGTAGGCGCCCTCAATCAGATCATGGCTAAGCAGAGCGTTACGAGGAAACCGCTGATTCAAAACCTGGTGCAGAGTTTCTACTTCGAAGATTCCTTTGCCCGTGTAAATTCCTTCGCCGTAGAGGTCCTGGTAGACATCTGAAGTCGCGTGCGTGTAGATGTCGAATCCGGTCTGGCCCGAATAGATATTCGCCAGCCGGGAGCGCGACGCACTTTGCACGCTGACTCCCACGCGGGGCTGCAGAATGCCGTAGCCTGCAACCACTGCATTCTTCACCGGATCGATGATCGCCTGGTTCAGAGGATGCGCGAGAGCGCCAATCATGCGATGAGCCGAGCCTCTGGGCAGCTCAGTGTCCGAATCGAGCGTGATTACATAACGAACCCTCGGCAATAGCGTAAGGTCGCCGACTTTCACCGGAAAACTGTCGTACTCGTTCCGTAACAGCTTGTTCAGATCGAGCAGCTTGCCGCGCTTGCGCTCCCAGCCCATCCACACGCGTTCGCGCGGATTGTAGATGCGGTGCCGGTGAAAGAGCAGGAAGGAGCCTGCTTTCTTGGCTCCATATTTTTCGTTCAGGCCTGTAATCAGATCAGCGCATAACTGGACCAGCGGATCACCTTCCTGCGGTGGCTCTTGCGAATCCGGCATGTCGGTCAACAACGCGAAGTGCAGGTTCTGGTCGTGATTCGCAAGATAGCGCACTTCCAGATCGTCCGCCAGCCTGCGCACCTGCTTCTCGCTTAGCAGAAGCGTCGGCACCACCACCATCGTCAGGCATTCGTCGGGAATGCCTTCCGAAAAATCCAGCTTCGGCATGATCTTCGCCGGAAGCAATGTCGTGATCAGATAATTCACCAGCTCAGTGGCGCTTTGCGATGCCGGCAGGACCGCCACCACCATGGTGAACAGGATCAGCGGCAAAGATGTCGAACTGCTCAACAGCGGCCGCAGAAGCGCGGCCATGATTCCAAGCGTCAGCAGTTCAATCGCCGGAAGATAGAACTCGTCCGGATGGCGCCGCAGCGTCATCTGGATTCGCGTCCACAGCCCAGGCCGATAACTTGCCTTGCGGTGCAGGCGCGCCGCCCCTTCGGCGATCAGGTAATAGCCTACGTGCGAGCGCCGCATCGCCAAGCGCGGATCGGTGTGCTTCCAGAACTTCGCGTCTTTTGCCAGCTCGAGCGCAGCCGCCGCCACTTCGATCTCGCTCATGTCTGAGCGCACCGCGATTTCTTCTACCGCATCCCGATAAACCTTCCGGCTGTCGAAATCCATTTGCGCGTAGGCGCCCGCAGGATCCTGGCATAGCACTCTGTCGAACACGATCAGCGGCTCAATGATGTCTTTCCATGGAGCTTGCCCGGCATTGCGCAGGCTGCGCACGCATGCTCCAACTCCATAGTTACCCTTTGGATCTTCGAGCAATTCAGGCGATCGATGCGCAATCTGTTCCAGCAGGCTTAGCTTCAAGGCGGGAATCAGCGCCCACAATTCCGCCATCTGCAGGGGAGAATGCTCCTGAAAGGCGCCAACGAAGGCTCCGAAGCCGGTGTCACTGAAATCGAGGTTAGCGCTTTGAATGAACTGATCGGCAACGGCCGCTACTCGCGGCATTACCTCTCCGCTCAGCACTCGCACGTGCGGCAGCGTGTGAAGTTGCGCTAGTGCTGCAGCGGTGTCCTGGACGGCCGAGACCACTAACCGAATATTTTCGCGCAACCACCGGAAATCTTCCCCTGGCCCGGCGTCGACCTTCGCTTTCTCCAGCGATTCGAAAACCGGAGTCAGCTGCTTTTGCAAGGCTGCGAATCTGCGATCAAACGAATGTGACGACTCAGTCTTAGGTATCCACGCTAATTGCTTCGCCAACTCAGCGGCTCGCGCACGCAGGTCCGATATATCAGGCATTACCTCTTCGGCGTGTTCCGGTAGGCGTTCGGCTTCGGCGGTAGCAATTTCAACGTGCGTATTCTGGGGCATCTATGGGGTCCTATCGATAACTGGCAGCCTGCATTTCGAACATTTCGGCGTAACGTCCGCCCATTCGAGCAAGTTGGTCGTGGTTCCCTTCTTCCGCAATCTTTCCCTGTTCCAGTACTACGATGCGATCCGCCATACGAACCGTCGAGAATCGATGAGAAATGAACAGCGCCATTTTCCCCATCGTCAGTTCGGCGAATCGCTGGAACACTTCGAACTCGCTCTTCGCGTCAAGCGCCGCAGTGGGTTCGTCGAGGATCAGCAGTTGCGCGTCGCGCAGATAGGCTCGTGCCAGCGCGACTTTTTGCCATTCACCGCCGGAAAGATCCACGCCACCGTCAAAGCGCCTGCCAAGCATCTGCTCGTAATGATGCGGAAGTTTTGCGATCACTTGATCCGCCAGACTCTTCTCTGCCGCAGTCTGCAGAAGATCGGCATTTTGCAAATCGTCGATCCGTCCGACGGCGATGTTCTCGCGCGCCGTCATCTCGTATCTCATGAAATCCTGGAAAATTACACCTATCTCTCTGTATAGGTCTTCCAACTGGTAGTCGCGCAAATCCACGCCATCGAGAAGGATCTGCCCCTCGCTCGGATCGTACAGGCGTGTGATGAGCTTCACGATTGTTGTTTTACCCTGACCATTTTCGCCTATCAACGCCACTCTCTCGCCGGGTCGAAGATGAAAATCGAGGCCGTTAAGAATCAGCCTTGAGCTGCCCGGATACTTGAATGACACATTGCGAAATTCGAAGCCACGCACAATCGGACGCGGCGCCAGGATCGCGTTTGCCTTCGACTGGATCGTCGGCTTCATCTCAAAGAACGCCAGCAAGTCGGTAAGGAACAGAGCCTGGTCCGCAATGCTCGAGAGCGTCGAGAAGATCTGCTGAATATTCGTGCTCGCCTGCAAAATCGCGCCAGCCAGAAATGTCAGCGTGCCGATCGAGAGCGCACCTGCAATCGTTCGCCAGATTACATACGCGTAGGCCGAGTAATAGCCCAGCGTGCCGATCAGGGACAAGACCGATCCCGCGATCAGCCGCCGCCGCGAGAGTTCTACGTTTTCTTCGTAGATCGCGTCGGAAAGTTGGGTGAAACGTTGCGTTAGAAATTTGTTCAGCCCGAAAAGCTTTAGTTCCTTGGCAGCTTCGCGGCTCCCGCCCAGTTGTCGGAGGTAATCGAGCTGGCGCCGGACGGGTGTCTGCCGAAAATTCTTCGCGTATCCCAGAAAAGCAAAATGGCTCTCGCCCAGGAACGCAGGCACCACGCCCAAAACCAGCAGTAATAGCAGCCACGGCGAGAAAATCAGGATTGAGATCGACAGCGAAACCGTCGTGATCACCAACTGCACGAGCCGTCCGATCGACTGAATCATTCCCAGGCGATCGGTCGCCTGTACCCGCGCCCTCTCTAACCGGTCGTAAAAGATCGGGTCCTCGTAGGCGATCAGGTCTAACTCGGCCGCGTGCCGCATCACCTCTATGCTCACGTGGCGCATGTACTTATCTGCTAATAAGGCGTCGGTATAGTCGATGCCGCGGGTCAGGATACTGGCGAAGGCGGCAACGCCGAACTCTGCGACAACCAGCCACCAGAATTGAGGTTGTACCGGCTGATGGCTCGTCAGCGAGTGCACGATCGCGTCGATGATCAGCTTGGTGATGCCCAACAGGGCGAGCGGAAGCAATGAGGCTAGCAGCCGAAACACCAGCCCCAGCGAAACCACGACCGGGCCGGAATCCCAAACGATTTTGAGAACAGGAGGGATATTGCGGAGCGCCGATAGCCGCTCCTGCCAACTTGCCCAGAAACTCTCCCGTTGTGACATATGAGTTGAACCCGAATTAGTGCGAGTCATGGGCCCAAGATAGGGATCGCACTCCGTACGGCAGACGGCCGCCTCTGCGCCCAAATTCCTTATGAATGAGAGATGCCGAAAACAATATTATAGTTTGTTACCCTTCACGCCGCTGGTACTGCCCTTTCGGCCGCCTTAACCCGATGTACTTTCGAAGCACCCCTAGGCAATTTCCCCGATTAGAAAACCGGAGCTGTGCAGGCATACTGAGCCCGTGCTGAGGAGAGCCCGTACGAACAGGCTGCGTGACGTAAGCTGAAATTTCGCAACCAGCAGGTACTCTGAAGCATTTAGCTTAATAACGTAAGTTTGCGCGCCGCTAAAATGACTTGGTCCAGACGTGAGTTTCTGCGCACGTGTCTGACAGGTGCTCTGGTTATACCCCTGGCCGGGAGGAGCCTTGCTTCAGACTTGCTGCTGCCCGAAGATCCCGTCAGTGCGGAACTCGACTCCGCGCTGCTGGACGACCTCGAACGTGTGTCCTTCGACTTCTTCTGGAACGAATCTGACCCGAATACCGGGCTGGTTCGCGATCGGGCGCTCGCGGATGGCGGCGACAAACGGCTCATGGGCAGCATTGCTGCAACTGGTTTCGGGCTGACCGCGCTTTGCATTGGCCACCAGCGCCAGTACAGAAATCCCAAAGAGGTTATCGCCAGGGTCCGCAGCACGCTGCGATTTCTTCTGAACGACGCTCACCAGGTAAATGGTTTCTTCTACCACTTTGTGGATATCCACACCGGAAACCGGTACGGCGTCTCGGAAATTTCGCCGATCGATATGGCAATCCTGCTCTGTGGCGTACTGACTTGCCGCGAGTACTTCCACGATTCTCAGATCCGCCACGATGCCACCGAGCTCTACCGGCGTGTGGACTGGAATTGGATGTTGAACGACGGCGATGCCTTCGCCCTGGAGTGGACACCGGAGTTTGGCTTCAGTCATCTGCGGTGGACCGAGTACAGCGAATCCATGATGCTGTACCTGTTGGCGCTGGGCTCGCCCAGGCACCCCATTCCGGCAGAATGCTGGAACAAAATTGAACGCCCATGGTTGGTGTATGACAACTATCGTTACATCTCATCGCAGGCGCCGCTGTTCATCCATCAGTTTTCGCACGCCTGGTTCGACTTCCGTGGGAAAAAAGATTCGCATACCGACTACTTCGCCAACTCCGTCCTAGCCTGCCAGGCTCACCGCGAGTTCTGCAGCAAGCTGAACAGCAAGTTCCCTTGTTATTCCGGCGAAGTCTGGGGCATAACGTCTTCCGATTCTTCTGCAGGCTATGTTGCCTGGGGCGGACCACCCATCCTGGGCCCAATTGACGGAACTATCGTGCCGGCTGCCGCTGCCGGATCGCTGCCCTTCATCTCCGCCGAGGCAGTCTCGGTGTTGCGCAATCTCCGCGGGTACTACGGGCGGCAAATCTGGAAGAGGTACGGTTTTGTCGACGCTTTCAATCCCTTGACTGGATGGGCCAGCAGCGATGTGGTCGGCATCGATGTTGGCATCAGCATGCTGATGGCCGAGAATGCCCGTAGCCGCTTCGTTTGGGATACATTCATGCGCAACCACGACGTGCAGGTCGCCATGGAGCGCGCCGGATTCCACGATTTGCCCACACCACCTTCGATTTACGCCTATGAACCACGGCCGAAATCCCTGCTCGCTAAGATGGAAGCAATCTAGGGCCTCTGTGCCTCTGTGGTGAACTGGTTCTAGTGCAGGAAGTCGAAATCCAACAGAAAATGCCGGTGGTAATTTCCAAAGAACTCGCCGTATAGCGGATCGGCCGTGTTTGCGTGCACATCCAGCGCGTTGAAATGATTGGTAAGATTCAGCGCGCTTACCGAGAAGCGGACGGCATGTTTTCCTACCTGCACTTCCTTCGACACGCGCATATCCAGCGAGAAGTATCGCGGAAATCTCGGCTGCGGCCCCGCATACTGGACATACTGCTGAAATACATCGACGGGTTGGTAGGGGAAGCCGTCGCGGTACTCGATCTTCGGCATCACGGTGATCTGCTTCGGCAGCGCGTAGGCTCCCCAAAGCAAAAAGCGGTTCGGGACTTCACTCGGTGAACTTCCCACGGTTCCCTGTTGCACTACTGGGAACGGATAGTTCCCCAAGAAACTCGTCGCATCCGTAATCGTCCCGCGTGCATATTGCCGCACATACGAGAAAAAGAATTGCCGCTTGGTCTCGGCGCCGATCTTGGACGTGAACTCGATCTGCCGCGTATGCGCCCAACCTGCCGATCCCAGCACCAGCGCGTTCTGACCACCGAGCAGCTCGGGCGTCAAAGTGATGATCTCGTTCGCTTCGCTGTACAGATATTTCAGGCGCACCACCAACTGCCGCATCACCGAGCGTTCCACTTCCAGATTCCACGCAACGCTGTAGGGCGCAAAGTTCCCGGAGTTTATGCCATCGCGGTCGATGAGAGGAAAGCGCGATGCCGCCTGCTGGGTCAGATTCAGGTAGCTTACCGGGAGTCCAACTATGGCCCCACTGCTGTCATAGTTGGTGACGGTTTGCTGCGGATAATTGTTAAACGCATATACGTTCAGCGGCACGTAGTCATAGAAGACACCGGCGCCGCCGCGAATCACCGTTCGCGAGCTTGCATTTGGACTCCACGAGAAGCCTGCGCGTGGGGCAGCACGGAATGTATGCGTAACGCTCTGCGATTCCAGCCGCACTCCTCCGTCGATGGCGAATTTATTGTTCAGCATCCAGTGATCCTGGACATAGCCGGCTGGCGCGATATCCGTAATCGAAAATGGGCTGCCACCGGAATAGCTGATCTGCTGAATCAGTTGCCCACCAGCGTTCTGAATCATCACCGGCGAAGCATGAAAGTCGCCTTCGTTCTCACTGCGCGCAATCACCGAACCGACCTGGAACGTGTGGGTTCCTGCAAAATGTAGATTTCGCGGCGCCCAACTTTCGATCCACTGGAACCGATTCGCACCGCGCGTCTGCCGACTGAAATAGCTGCCCTGGTTACCCAGTGGATTCAGGATCATGTCGCCGATCATCTGCGGTTTCACGTCGCTCGCGTTATCGGTAGTTGCGATCGTGCTCTGCAACAGTCCGCCACCGATTCCCCAGCGGTGAATCAATGTCCCGGTATATTCCTGCAGATCGGCATTGGGCGTTGTGGGCTGCTGGTTGAAGTAGTTCAAGCCAACATAGTTCAGATTGTGCGGCGCAAAGTGGAAGCTCGCAGTCAGCGTCTGATTCGGATTCAGGATCGCGTCCATTTGCGTAAATGAGTTGATGGCTTCCGAGCGCGTCTCGTTATTCGGGAACGGCAGCGTCAACACTTCCTGCTTGTAGAGCAGGTATTCGGCCCCCTCGGAAAAGAAGAGCTTGTCCTTGATGAGTGGGCCACTCACGTTAAAGCGCGGCGAGGCATCGCGCACGCCTTCAAGATGCGCGCTTCTGATCCTAAAATCCGGGAATGGGTCGTTCAGGCTGACATCCCACTTATCCCCGCCACGACGCGTCTCGGCCGATACAACTCCGGCGGTGAAACGCCCATACTGCGCAAGATAGGGCATCTCCGCCACCGACAGAGTCTCCACGGTATCGATCGGAATGCTGAGGCCGAATGCACCGGTGGCTGGATCCGTCACGTCGACTGAATTCACTAGCAGGGCGCTGTGGTTTTCACTGGCTCCGGCGATTTGAATCGTGCCGTTAGGACCGCGAATCACTCCGGGGATCAGTGGCAGCGACTCGCTGAGGGTTGCGGGCTTCGACGCACTTTGCGCCGCCTGCTTCGTATCGAGCGTCGATGTGCTCGCCGAAGCCTCGGTCACCGGACTCGAAGCCGTAGCCTGCACCTCTATTTTCTGGTCGCTCAGGCTGGACGACGACAATACAAGGTCAATCTGCTGACTTCCCTGCCCCGCATTCAGCTGAATGTGGCTTTCATTGGCCAGGTAACCCTTCTTCTGAACGCTAAGCGTGTATTCTCCGGCACTTTCGACGCTGATGACGGCTTTACCGGAGCTGTCGGTGTTTGCCTTGGCGATCACCTTATCGCCGGCTTTGATCTGGGTTTCAGCTAACGGCACCGCCTGACCTTTGTCGTCAACCACGTTTATCGAAATGCTGGTTGGGTTCCCTGCCAAAGACGGCAGGCTCACGCCGGCCAGTACCATAAGCAGGACCGTTATCAGCGAAAACGCGCGCTGCCTGATTTTGAAAATAGCGTGCAAGAACTTACTCATTAACTTCGCACCAGGATGAGGGCCTATGACGCGGGTGCGACGTACTCTCGATTCTACCTTCTGGTTGAACCCTGCCAATCACAAGTTAGTTGCTGCAAATGACACATTCTTCACGCAGATTGCAGGGTTGCTGGAGTTCCCAATTTGGTCATCACGCATCGATGTTCCCGCCATCACGGAATTTTCGATTCGGACAAACTAAAAAGGTGATAACGGAGGCTCGCGCGCAAGCGCGAGATGCAAATGTCAGCACACGCGGAGACACTGGAGAAGCTTCATTGCGTCATTTGTGGACAGCCCGCAGATACCATGGTCGACGGCGAGCCTAGCTGCAAAGAACATATCGAGCTGGTGTATGAGAACCAGGTCGAGGACTACACTGCGGATCACTTGAAGAAGAACGAATATCTGGAGCCGTAGAAGGAAGCACTGAGCCATTAGCAATTAGCATTTAACACTCGACAGTGCCCATAAGCCTGCCACGCGCACGAGTGCGTAAGGACTAATTACCAATTGCTAATTACTAATGGCTGGTTCACCTCAAACACCACGCCACAATCGTCTTGCTCTGATCTTCCAGCTCGCCGAGCAGTTTCGCTTCAAGCCCACCAGGATCGACCTGCATCTCGCAGGCAGCAATCTCGTCGGCGGTAGCCCCGTGGAAACATAGCTCGCAGACTCCCAGCCCACCCTCCGATCGAATCGGCGGACCGAACACCCTGCACGTCATCGGACGATGCGCATAGAGATCGCAGCTCCCGCTCTCGGGATCGAGCGCCGGACAAGGCTCGTCATTCGCGAAATCCTCGAACGCAGCCTGCGCATCTTCATGCTCGCCGAGCAGACCCGTAAGCGCATCGCCGGGAAATTCTGGCCTCAATCGCTTCACCGACCCGCGCGCACGATCTTGTACCCTCTTGGCTCGCTCCGGATCGTGCTTCTTCAGCTCAGCTAGACCACGCTTCAGCCTCAGCGAATCCAGTTGATTGATTTCAAACACTCCGATACAGCACTGCGTGCATCCCGGACGGCACAACAGCCAATTGCCGCTGCGCTGCGCCGCGTTAGCAAAAGCAGCGTCTACGATCTGCACGAGTTTCTTGTCGCCGGCAGGAAGCTGCACCGCGGAAGGCATTGTTAGAGGATAGCGCAGATGCACGCGAGTGGAGGTGTCCCACACCTGCCCTTGATTGGCAGATGTGGGACACAAAGAACGCACTGCTACTAGGCCGCTACAGTCTTGGGTTTCGACCCAACGAATCCGTAGTAGGCGATGAACAGATAGCAGAGCACCGGCAGGAAGAAGGCATGGTGGATGCCGATACTCGGCATATCTGCGAACGCGCCCTGCACAAAAGGCACGATGGCGCCGCCGATGATTGCTGCAATCAGCAATCCCGAGCCATCCCCTGTCAGCGGCCCGAGGCCGGCAATACCCAACGTGAAGATCGTCGGGAACATAATCGAGTTGAACAGACCGACGAGCAGGATCGCCCACATCGCGGTGTGGCCCAGTGTCAGCATCGAAACCACAACCAGTAGACCTGCAACGAGCGCATTGAACCCGAGAACCGCCCCAGGCTTCAGTTTTTGCAGAACTGCCGAGCCGATGAAGCGGCCAATCATCGCTCCCCCCCAGTAATACTTCAGCATGTCGGCTGCGTCTTTGAGGGTGAGGCCGCCAATTTCAGGCCGATTCAGGTAGTTCGTCAGAAAGCTGCCAATCGAAACTTCCGCGCCAACATATAAGAAAATGGCCACGGCGCCCAGAACCAGGTGACGATACTTCCAGATCGAATCGTGAGTCTCGCCATGAGACTCAGCGGATGCAATTTTCGGCAGCTTGAACACGCCAATGATCACTGCCAGGACGAAGAGGGCAATCGCGAGCCCGATGTAGGGCGTTTTCACGGCGCTCGCCTGTTCGACCTGATAAGCGTGGCGCTGCGTGGCGCTCATCGCCCGAAACACTTCTATCGCAACTGGCGCAGCGACGGCGCCAAGGATCAGTTTGCTGCCAAACGTTGGTGCAATTGTCGTGCCCAGAGAGTTAAATGCCTGCGTCAAGTTCAGACGACTGGAGGCGGTCCGCGGCGGTCCCAGCACCGCAACGTAAGGATTCGCCGAAGTCTGAAGTACGGTCATACCGGCAGCCAAAATGATCAAAGCGGTAAGAAACAGTGGATACGACGGAGCACTTGCCGCCGGCACAAACAGGAAGGCTCCTACGCCCATCGTGAGCAGACCGATAACCATGGCGCGCTGGTAGCCCAGGAAATCGATGATCTTGGCGGACGGATAGGAGAACGCGCAATACGAAGAGAAGAACGCGAGTTGAACCATCATCGCCTGCTTGTAGTTCAGGTCGAAGAGGCCCTTCAGATGCGGAATTAAAATATCGTTAAGACAGGTGAGGAATCCCCACGCAAAGAAGAGCGTGGTGACCAGCGACATTGCGCGATAGTCCGTCTTTTGCGGACTACTGGTCGTAATGGGCGCGGTCGATGCAACGTTTGTGCTTGGCATGGTTAGGTGTCCTGGTCCTTGGCAAGGATGAACTGTCGTGTTCGCCTCAGTGCCCTCACGCCGTGAACCTCGGCAGCATCGGTGTCGCCGCCAGAAGCTTTCAGGTGGAGTTATTGGAAGTTTCTATCCACAGGGCGTTTCCGTCAATGATTCAATACGGGAACCTAGTTATTCCAGAACGGGGTTACCAATTACAGGAATGTGAGCTTCTGCGGCTCAATGCTATGCCCGAGTCCAAACCCACGCTCGTATCCAATTCCACTTCGCCCTCGCGCAGCGAAATCTTCTTCGCGGGGCTTCGCCCGCCGCACCTGTCCATTCCCCTGATCATCGCTGAACTCGGCTGGATGGCCATAGGCCTCGTTGACACCATAATGGTCGGTCTGACTGTCGGCTATGTACCGTGCTTCCACTTCGGATGGGGCACCGTTGGCCTGTGGATAGGCCTTTGCCTCGGACTGATCCTGATCCGATCGATTCTGCTGTGGAATCAGCAAACGTATGGGGCGATCAATGTAAAAAAGTCCGCAAATTTCTATCGCCGAGATCGACTTTTCCCGCTACCATCCGTGCCCCTTGCCGTCTTGCTGCTGGTACTGTTTTAGGTTCTCCCGCAGGTTCTTCTCGAGGTTCTGGTCATGTTGAGCGACCACCAACTCGAGCGCCTTCCTTTCGGATTGTTCCGCCTCCGAAAAACGCCCCGCGCTGTTGTAGGCGTGTGCGAGCATGTCCAGAGGCTTCCAGTCTTTGCCTTCACTCAGTTCTACCGCCTTTTGCAGATTAGTCGCGGCGCCCGCGTAATCTCCCCTCGACCCCAACACATACCCTAAGTTGATGCGATACTCCTCCGACTCTGGGCTGAGTTCAACGGCCTTCCGCAGTTCGCTCTCGGCCTCGTCCAATCTCCCAGCTTTTCCCAACTCTAATCCGAGGCGGCTGTGAGCATCGGGAAAATCGGGAGCTATAGCGATCGCCTTCTGCAGATGCTCGTAGCCCTCCTGGCCTTGCCCTTGCTCGAATAACAACGTTCCCAGGTCCGATTCCGCACCGGCATCTTTAGGATCAAGCGCCAACGATTTCCTCAAGTTGACCACTGCCCCATCCGGATCGCCCGTATTCGCCAGCGCTACCGCCAGATGATAGAACCATGCCGCGTGGCGAGTATCCTCTTCGCAAGCCTTGCGGTACTCCTCCAGCGCCTCGCGTTCCTGGCCAGTTGCAGAAAGTGATGTCGCCAGTGCGTAATGCCCGACCGCATCGTCCTGCCGTTGCAGCGCCTGGCGCAAGATCGGAATGGCCTCTGCCCACTGTTTGCCCTCAATCAGGAAGAAAGCCTGATTGAATAGACCGTAATATTCCGTTGCCTGCGGATTGATCTTCTCCATAGCGCCAGACGGTATGTTCACGAACTCGGGAATATTTACGGCTCGGTTCGCCGCGGTTGTGTTGTCCACAATGATCGCCGGCGTGTCGTTCCCGTTTTTATCGATGTGCGTCAGCATCAGTTGCGTGAACGCAGAGCGCGCCTTCGACGAAAATGCCAGCCAGCGACCATTGGGCGAAAAGGTGTGCCATGAATTCATCAGCCGCGTATTGCAGTTCATCAGCCGCGCCTTGCCGCCGCCGAAAGGAACGATGTAAAGCCTACTGTCGGGGCGCATCAGCAACCCATTGCGGTTCTGCACGAAGACAATCCACTTCCCATCTGGTGAGACCTTCGGGAAGTTGTTACTCATGCCATTCGCCGAAGCCCCGACCACTGGCTCCGCCTTGCCACCTTTGCCATCATTGAATGGAATCCGGTACAGGTCGTACTGGATTTGCGTTTCGTTGGGATCGTTGGCGTATTCGGGCTTTTCAGCTCCCGCCGGATATGGATCACGTGCCTTCGCGCGGCTGTAGATCAGATACTTCCCGTCCGGCGACCAGAATGCACTGGTCTGTACGAACTGTGGATCATCCGCACCTGGCAAAGGCCGCAACTTCTGCCCCTCCCGGTCGTACCAGGCCAGAATCCCCCGCGTCGGATAGAAAACCTGGGGAAACGGCAAATGACTGTAGTTGGTACTAAAAAGGCGGGCCGCGAGCCCTGGCGCAAACTCTGGGAGCTCACCCTTGTTTTTATTGCCCAGCCCAGGAGGACCGATCGATGTCACCACAAACTTACCGTCCGGCGAGATCTGCGACATGAATCCAAAACGCTTGACGTCCGGATCGGAGTTCTTGTTCGGTGAGTTTTCCAAGAACGAACTCCACTTGATCACATCCTGATTGCGGATGGTCATGTTCCTGGACACCGGAACCATGGCGTACAGACCTTTATCGTTCTTCGGGCCATCCATGTCCAGGCCGAGCCACTTGCCATCGTTCGAAAACGAATGGCAGTTCGCACAGGTCGGCAGATTCTCCATCACCACCCGGCTCTGGCTCTCGCCAATATTCCGTAAACGCCATTTGATCAAAGGAATCGCAAACGGAGGCAGCGGCTCGATCGACCCTTTCCCCGCTCGGGGAGCCGAAAGCACCGGAACATCACGGTAAAAAACCGGAGCCCCGACCGGGTCCACGGATGTGGAGATCGTCACACTACCACTCGAGACCGGTATTTGGAGAGCATCGTCCGCGAATCCGGTGATCGAAACTCTTCCCGGCGCTTTCACCGAATGCTGTTTGATCCTCGTCCATATCTCGGCGTCCGGCTTCCACGTCCTCATCACTGACTGCTCTGGAGTTAATTGTGAAAGCTCGCCGTCTACCACAACGGTTGGATCGACCTCGCCTCTTTGCAGGTGTTCGCCGGCCACATCCAGCCGGATTCCGGCAGACCGATCTGCAAATGACACCTCAGCCACCCAGTGTTTTGCACTGTCGGTAGGATCGGTCCAGAGAAAAGTGGGCGCCGTGATCTCGGGAGGAAACACGGAACCATCGAGCGGATAACCGATGTTGATCTGTGCCAGCGCGCTTGCGCCTGTAGCGCGATCTTTGCCGGGACTTCGTCCGGCGCCACTTGCAATGAAAAAGGAGCCTGCAGCCAGAATGGCTACAAACACGACAACAGAACACACAAATCTTACGAGCTTCACACGCCGCTCTCGACCAAAGTATTCGCCCCGCTAAGAAGATAGAAAGCCGCAACACATCGTGCAGTGATCTTCATCACTTTTTTCGACGGATGACCCACATCACGTTCAAGGATCAACTTGCCTCTAAGCCCTCTTCCTCGACCCTCCAGATCCTCTCGGATCTTGAAATCCGCTCACGTCCGCTCGCCTGCAACCGGCGGCCAAACGCCAACTTCGCAGACAAACAGAATCGAGACGGTAGTCAAGTTCGTGCCGGTTACTTTCGTGCGTTGATTGCGTCCCGCGCTGGTACTACTTTCTAAGGGTGAAGTCCTCTACGATGACGGAAAGCGAGCTACACCGAAGGATCGCTCAGCTCGAAATCGAGCGGCGCCGAGAGCCCCGCTTCGTGGCCGCCGGCGAGGTTGTTCTCTCCGTGATGCGGCCCAGCGGTTTCGTCGAAATCCGGGGAAAATTAGTAGATACGAGCCTGCACGGCTTGCGTACGCGACATCAGCACACAGGGCTCGATCGCGGACAATTGCTACTCGTTACTTATCCCTGGGGAACAGTGATTGCCGAAGTAGAATGGAGCACTCCGCATGGGAAGTTCACCGAGACCGGTTTCCGGCTTCTGTAACGGACTTCCGGTTCACCTCTTCCGCTCCTTGTGAAGCCCTGCATACATAGATCTCAGGAAGAAGTCCCGTCGCCTTCTGATAGACATCGCTAATGGCTCGCTGGAATGCTGGCGCATTCTCGGCGCGCACCAGGTTCACTGTGCAACCACCGAAACCGCCGCCAGTCATTCGCGCCCCCAACACGCCCTCCTGTCGCCGCGCGAGTTCCACCATCGTGTCCAGTTCGATGCAGCTCACCTCGTAATCGTGGCGCAAGCTCTCATGGGATTCGTCCATCAGCTTGCCGAACAAGACGAGATCGCTCGCGTTTAATGCACTAGCCGCCAATTGCACTCGTTCATTCTCCCTCACCACGTGGCGGCATCGCTGATACACAACTGGGTCCAGCAGCTCTCGATGCTGTTCGAGTTGACTCGAGTTCACATCTCGCAAAGCGCGGACGCCAGGCAGTACGGCCGCCAACTTACGGACACCTTCTTCGCATTGCGCGCGTCGGATGTTGTACTCGCCGCCCGCAAGTTTGTGCTTCACCATGGTGTTGCAGATTACGATTTCAACACCTGCCTGCAGGGGCAGCAGTTCGCAGTCTAAGGTGCGGCAGTCTAGCTTCAGTGCGTGATCGCTACGGCCGTGACACGCGATGAACTGGTCCATAATCCCGCAGCGCATCCCCGCAAATTCGTTTTCCGCGCGCTGGCACCACAATGCGAGCTGCTTGCGGTCGACCTGATGTCCTGAGAGCGAAAGAGTTGCCAGGGCCACGGAGACCTCGATTGCCGCCGAAGAACTGAGCCCGGCACCCATCGGCACCTCGCTGCGGATCACCAGATTCGCGCCTTTCAACCGTTTACCGTCGCGGTGTGGGATGACGGCCGCTCCAACAGCGTAATCGCTCCAATCGCCCCGGGGCTTGGCGTCGTTCAGATCGACGGTTGCGCCTTCGTTCAGATTTTCAGAATGAATGACAAGCTTGTTGTCGTCGCGAGGAGATGCCGCCACCCAGCAGGAGAACTGTATGGCAGCCGGCATCACGAAGCCGTCGTTGTAGTCGGTGTGTTCGCCGATCAGATTCACGCGTCCCGGTGCCCGAAACAGTCGCGGCTCGACTCCGTATCGTGCACGGAACCTTTGCGTCAAACCTGCCTCGAGTGAACTCTGCGGTGTGTCCACGGTGCCGATTGTAACCATTACGTCTGCTTTTTTCGCCCGATGCTCGCAGAAGTACCGTCGATGGCACGGATGTAGTCACCAGGTTTAAGAAGGATCTGGGTTCCACGCATGCCCGCCGATACCGAAATCACTTCAAAATCCTCGGCTGACGAATCGATCACAACTGGAAACGGCCTCTTACAGGCAAGTGCGGTAACGCCGCCGCGGATGTATCCGGTTAACGGCTGGACGTCTTTGAGCGGAGCGAGATGTATCTTGCGATTTCCGGTCTCGGAAGCAAGCGCTTTCAGGTCTAGTTCGGAGTCGGCGGAAATCACGGCAAAGCACGGGCCGATCTTATCCCCGATCGCAAGCAGCGTTTTGAATACCTGCTCTGGTGGAAGCCCAATCTTCTCAGCTACGAGTTCGGCTTCCAGGCGCTCGGGGTCAACTTCGTATTCGCGAAGTTCGTAGAGAATTCCTAACTGATCCAATTGCCGCGCGGCATTCGTCTTGGGAGCTTTCTTGGACACAGTGGCTACCATCAAGATTAGACATACTTATCTTAACGAATGCCCAAGCCCATTTGCTTGAGCGGTTTATTGCAGCGCGCTTTGGGTAAGCTTGATCGCGCAATGCGGATTCGCGGCGCCGCCCGTTACTTTGCACTTTGCCCCATTGCTTCCGCCCGCGGCCAAGGTGCTGAAGTAGATGTTGGCCCCGCCGGTTGAAGAGAGCTGGTTGTCGATCACGATTCCGCTAGTCCCGCCCAATGCAGCCGGAGTGATGACACAACTCGACGTTGGGCTGCCGGACGTGCAACTTGTCGGCGTGGAGATAGTCGTGGTCGTAAGCGTAGAAGACTTTACGAATCCATCGGTCTTACCAACTCCAAAGAACAGGCGATCGGTCGCACCGTCATAGAACTCAGTCAGCGGAGAACACTCGTCTCCGATGGTGTTGTTGATCACAAATGTCTGCTGATTGGTATTCGTCACGATGTGGCTGGAATTGAACGGTAGCCAGTACATCTTCGGATTCGACGGCGTGAGCGGCTTAGCGGTAGTGCCCGACACAAAGCCACACGCAATAATGTGTCCGCTGGTGCTGCCGTTGATCCAGAACTGATTGTCGAAAGTTCCGCCGTGCACATTACCGGTCGTGCAATCGCCGGCTCCTGTCGCAGAACCAAGGTCGACAGACGCAGGCGTTGTACTTGACGAGAAATTCGCAGGCATTTGCGAAACTGCGCCACCGTCTCCTAAGGTGACGCTGCATCCGGTAAATGCAAAGACCTGATCTGTCGCTGGATTCGCCGAGTCATTCACGACGATGGGTGCGTCGATGATCCCCGTACCCGCTCCATGTGACACCCAGCCAATCGCGACTTGGGCCGCGGTCTTCTTCTTGGGCGCACTAAAACTCAGCGAGTAAAGATAGCCAAACCCGTCGCCAACAAAGATCAGGCCGGCATTCTTGTCGACCACCGCGCCGGTAAGCACCTTCGTGGTTTGCGTAGAAACAGTTACCGGCCAATTGGTTGTGTCCGTGTCAGCCGCGGGCGTACCCAAGGCAAAGACCGGAGTAATTTTGTGAAGCAGTCCATCGTCCGTCCCAACGTATGCGGAGTCGCTGTCGTAGTCCACCCAGGGTGACGAATTGGAATTGGCGCCCGATGAGAGGAAAACATCCGTGATGCAGGTTGGCGCCGGAGTACTTGTGCACAAACTCGGCGTCACTGGGCTCAACACTGTTCCATTCCCGGTAGGAGGCCCGGGAATCGTCGCAGGCAAATAAAGCACATGGAAATAGGAACCCGTGGAAGCGCTCTCCACAAAAGCAACTTTCTTTCCGTCCATCGAAATCACTGGCGATGTGCTGACTTGGCCGCCGTGGAGCGCCGTGTTGTAGGCGAATGCCACGAAGGGCGTGCCTCCGTTGCAGGGTGAAGATCCCGATGTGTACAGGTTATTAATTCCGACAACGTTGGCCTGCGTGCCGGATGTCACCGTCAGACCTAGCAGCAGGTAGTCGCCATTGCAGTTCTCGGTAGTAACGTCAAAACGGTATTTCGCGGGGAATTGATTCGCAGGAACATAGCCGTTTTCCAGCGATACAGCCCAGTCAACCTGAAGGGTCGGCTTTACTCGACGCCGCGCTGTGCGGGTCGAGTTGCGGACCGCGACCATCCGCTGGACCAGGTTATAGACGTGCCGGGGATCATGGAGGCCCTCGGCGAGAGCCTTATCGGCGTTGTCGCCGGTGAGAACTAGATGGCGGGCGCTCCAATCGGAAGGATAGCCGAGGTGAACCGGCTCATTTGAGTCAGAGTTCGACGTCTGTTGCGAGGCTCCGTAAGCAGCCGTAGCCGATAGAGCGAAACAACACGCCGCTAAGATCGAAACGTACGACTTCCCCAACGCCATACATCCACCCCTTCGAGATCCTGACGCGCCGCAAACACTTGGCGCGCGCCAGCGACGCTGCACCTTTGGCACCTTTAGCGGAAAGTATGAAGCGTTGGGTACTAAAGAAGAAAGGTGACTGGCCGGTTTGGGGATGACTTAAGTAACCACGCGTTCGTAAATCGAGTTCAACTGGCGTAATCGGGAAGAGAGTTGTTGGTCGAGCGCCCCAGGCCGCATACGCCACCGCCAGTTCCCGCTGGAGGTTCCCGGATGATTCATTCGCGCTTCGTTTCCCAGCCCCAGCAGATCCTGCATTGGCACCACCGCGGTATTTGCAACCGAAGCCAGCACCGCGCGCATCAGCACCCAATTGATCGGTTCATCGTTAAAGTCGAGATAGGCGCGCGCGAACACGTGTTCCTGGGCAACATCTTCCGCCGTACGTACGCTATCGCCTACGCCCGTGCTGTTCCACCAGCCCACGGTCGTGTCGTTGTCGTGCGTTCCGGTATACGCAACGACTTCATGCGGGTAATTGTGCGGCCGAAAACTCGGTCCCTGCGGATCATTCCCAAACGCAAATTGCAGAATCGCCATTCCTGGAAATCCAAACTCATGCCGGATCGCTTCAACCTCGGGGGTAATTACGCCGAGGTTCTCCGCGATAATCGGCAACTCGCCGAACTCAGTCTGCAGCACGCGAAACAATTCAGCGGCCGGCCCTTTTACCCAGCGTCCATTGACCGCAGTTGTTTCTCCACCGGGCACTTCCCAGTATGCTTCGAAGCCCCGGAAGTGATCGATTCGCACAATGTCATATAACGCCAAAGCCGAGCGGAAGCGGTCGATCCACCAGCGATATCCCGTCTCTTTTAGCAATGGCCAGTTGTAGATAGGATTGCCCCATAGCTGACCAGTCGCGCTGAAATAATCCGGCGGAACTCCCGAAACCTTTTGTGGATTCCCTTCGGCATCAAGCAGGAAAAACTGAGGATTCGCCCAAACGTCAGCACTATCGTGCGCCACATAGATCGGAATATCGCCAATGATTCGTACACCGCGATCGTGCGCGTAGCGCCGCAGAGCCTGCCATTGGCGAAAGAAAATGAATTGCCAGAACTTGATCGCCTCAATTTGCGGCGCTAACCGCTCGGTCCATCGTTTCAGTGCTTCCGGACTACGCTGCGCAATCTCTCGCGGCCAGCGCGTCCACGCGACCTGCTGATGCGCTTCTTTCAACGCCATGAAAAGCGCGAAGTCGTCTAACCAGTGCGCATTTTCGGAACAGAATTGCTCGAAGACCTTATGTTTTTCTTCATCGGCCGTCGTCAGAAAGTTACGCCCGGCCCGGCGAAGAATGGGAAACTTCCATTCGATCACTCTTCCATAATCAACTGTATCGAGCGGGAATTCCGGAAGCTTGCCGATGTCTTCTGGGAGCAGGATATCGTCGTCGACTAGCTGTTCCGGGCTGATGAGCAAAGGATTTCCCGCGCTGGCAGAAAAACACTGGAAGGGTGAGTCTCCGTACCCCGTCGGATTCAGTGGGAGAACCTGCCACAGTTTTTGCCCGGAGCTATGGAGGAAGTCGACAAATCGGTACGCTTCAGGGCCGAAGTCTCCCACCCCATAAGGTCCGGGTAATGACGTCGGATGTAACAGAGTTCCACTCGAACGGGTGAAGTGCATGGAAGACGGCGCAATGAGAACAGGTTACGGGGAGAAAAAAACTCGCGGTTTCCCCGACCCGTATTAGAGCAGATGGTGATGACTCAGTCCACCTCGCGAGGCTGGTGCGATGTGAACTATTCTGGATTGAATCGAAACGTAACTACTTCTGTGCTTGCCGACGATTCCGCTCACGTTCATTCGCTTTGCTAATTCCGGGTAAGCAGGCTTGATCTGGACCATAGCCCTGCTCAACTGAGCATTCGTTAAAGGCGTCGTAGAACGATATTTTATGCTTTCTTCTTTCCTTGGCCCCTTAGAAAAGTCCCTTCTTGCAACTCCGTGAACGCTTCTCGCAATTCCGCCTGCGTATTCATCACGATCGGTCCGTACCAGGCCACCGGCTCTTCCAGCGGCTTTCCAGAAACCAGCAGGAAGCGTATGCCGTCTTCGCCTGCCTGCACTGTGACTTCGTCGCCGCGGTCAAAGAGCACCAGCGAACGGTTGTCGGCTTCGATAGGAGGTGTCGTTTCTAACCATTTCACCCCTTCTGTTGGCACTGCAAGCGGCCCGGAGGCATTACAGAACTTCCCAGCTCCGGCAAACACGTATGCGAATGCATGACGCGTGGTTTCCACCTGCAATGTCTTCCTGTGCCCCGGGGGCACTGAAACGTCCAAGTAGACTGGGTCGGCCGCCACACCCTCAACGGGACCTTTCGATCCCCAAAAATTCCCGGAAACGATGCGTACCGCTGTGCCATCGTCATCCTTCACTTCCGGGATCTCAGCCGACTTCACCTCTTGATAGCGTGGGGCTGTCATCTTCAGTGACGATGGCAGATTGGCCCACAGTTGAAAGCCATGCATTCTGCCCGTCTGGTCGCCCTTGGGCATCTCCTGGTGAATGATCCCGCTGCCCGCGGTCATCCACTGCACATCCCCGGCGGAAATAGCGCCGCGATTCCCCATGCTGTCCCCGTGCTCCACCGTACCGGCCAGTACATAAGTCACCGTCTCAATTCCACGATGCGGATGCCACGGGAAACCAGCCAGGTAATCCGCCGGAACATCGTTACGAAAATCGTCCAGCAGCAGAAACGGATCGAAATCACCGGTATTGCCGAACCCAAACGCGCGCCGCAGATGCACACCCGCGCCTTCGAGCGTGGGTTTCGACTTGATAAGCCGCTTCACTGGTCGGATCGACATGTTTGCTCGCCTCCATAGGCCTCATCAGATGTTTCGAACCCCTCGCACGAAACAATTAAGATGGCCAGAATTGCCGGTTAGCGTTTACCCTCTCATGGCAATCCATCGTCTATTCCCGTGCCAGGAGTCTTCTGCCAATGATGCTACGCAGATTGCTTTGCGTCCTGTTGTTAGCCGTCCCCGTGCTCGCACAGTCACAAACGCCAGCGTATCTGGATCCGAAACTCTCACCCGAAGCGCGCGCTCATGACATCGTCTCGCGCATGACGCTGGACGAAAAAGCAGCGCAACTCGAAGATTGGGCTACGGCTATCCCTCGCCTCGGTATTCCCGACTATCAGACTTGGAACGAAGCTCTGCACGGGGTCGCTCGCGCCGGCTACGCCACGGTGTTCCCGCAAGCGATTGGTATGGCTGCCACCTGGGATACGAACATGGTCCATCAGATGGGGAACGTCATCTCCACCGAGGCCCGCGCCAAGTACAACCAGGCCCAGCGAGAAGGCAATCATCGCATTTTTTACGGTCTCACCTTCTGGTCGCCGAACATTAATATCTTCCGCGATCCCCGCTGGGGCCGTGGCCAGGAAACCTACGGAGAGGATCCATTCCTAACCGCAAAAATGGGCGTGGCGTTCGTGACCGGTGTACAGGGCGACGACCCCGCACGTCCGCGAGCTGTTGCGACCAGTAAGCATTTCGCCGTGCACAGCGGCCCTGAATCCCTGCGCCACGGTTTCAACGTCGACGTCAGCCCGCGCGATCTGGAAGAAACGTATCTCCCGGCATTCCGCGCCACCGTCGTTGACGGGCACGTGAAATCCGTAATGTGCGCTTATAACGCAATCGATGGCACGGCCGCTTGCGGCAATACCATGTTGCTGAAGGACCACCTGCGTGATGCCTGGGGCTTCAAAGGCTTCGTCGTCTCCGACTGCGGCGCCATCGTCGACGTCACCAACGGCCATCACAACGCGCCCGACATCACGCACGCAGCGGTCATTTCACTAAAGGCCGGAACTGATCTTTCCTGCAGCATCTGGGCGCCCGGTTTCAACACACTCGCCGCTGCGGTCCGCAAAGGATTTGTATCCGAAGCCCTCGTGACCCAAGCAGCCGAGCGTCTGTACGCAGCTCGCATTCAGCTAGGGATGTTCGATCCGCTGGGATCGAATCCGTTGGACAACATTCCATTCTCCGCGAATGCTTCGGAGGAAAATCGCGAACTCGCGCTGAAAGCCGCCGAAGAGTCGATGGTGCTGTTGAAGAACGACGGTACGCTGCCCCTCGCTCACCCGGCGCGCATTGCGGTCATCGGGCCCACCGCAGACCTGTTGCCATCAATCGAAGGAAATTACAACGGTGAACCGGTTCACCCTGTTACTCCAATTGATGGCGTGGTTGCTCAGTTCCAAGGGTCAACAGTCCGATATGCGCAAGGCTCGACGCTGGCAGAAGGCGCCTCCGTTCCTGTTCCCCGCAGCGCCTTCGGAAGCGGGCTGAAAACCGAATTCTTCGGCACCTCTGATTGGACAGGACGCCCAGTGGCGATTACGACCGAGCCTCTGATCCAATTTGATTGGCACGATGCGCATCCCGTTCCTCAGATCCAGACGCACAATTACTCCGTACGCTTCAGCGGACAGCTCTCGGTTCCGGCCGCTGGGAAGTACACCTTCACCGTCGAGCCCGGCGATAACTTCCCGTACTCTCCGAGAGAGACCTATCGATTCGTGCTCGATGGCAAAGTCATCTCCGAAGGCGTATTGACCGCTGGCCCCAAGGGTTTGAAACCTGCTCCGGGTGCATCGCCGACCGCACCCCCTGCCATGGCGGGCTCGAAGTCTGCCGAGATTTCAATCAACTTCACGGGCACGAATCCGCATGATTTTCAGCTTCTCTATAGCCACTCGCAAGAATTCGCGGGCGGTGGCATCACTTTGAAGTGGCAGGCTCCGCCGCAAGCGCAGTTAGATGAAGCAGTGGCCATTGCCAAGGACTCAGATGTAATCGTCGCCTTCGTGGGATTGTCACCACAGCTCGAGGGTGAAGAGATGCCCGTCAAGCTCCCCGGCTTCAGTGGAGGCGATCGCACCAGCCTCGACCTGCCGAAACCTCAACAGGATCTTCTCGCGGCTCTTGGTGGAACCGGCAAGCCGGTCGTCGTGGTCTCACTGACCGGCAGCGCTCTGGCAATGTCATGGGCGAAGGATCATGCCAACGCGATTTTGCAGGCGTGGTATCCCGGAGTGGAAGGCGGAACGGCGATCGCGCGCACGCTCGCAGGAGAATACAATCCTGCCGGACGTCTGCCGGTCACCTTTTATGCGGGCGTCGATGATCTGCCCGCCTTCACCGAATACAGCCTGAAAGGCCGCACCTATCGCTACTATTCCGGTAAGCCTCTCTGGGGCTTTGGTTACGGACTCGGCTACTCGCCCTTCCGCTACGGACCGGTGAAGCTATCCGCTAGCACGGTGAATGCAGGCCAGTCGATGGATGCTACGGTTACAGTGACGAACACGGGCACACGTGACGGCGACGAAGTGGTGGAGGCATATGTGAAAACGCCGCAAACGAGTGGGCCCATTCACTCGCTCGCTGGATTTAAACGTGTCACTTTGAAAGCCGGTGAGAGCCGCGACGTTACCGTACATCTCGACCCGCGGTCGCTGTCGAGCGTCGACGACAAAGGCAACCGGGCAGTTTTATCGGGAACGTATCAGTTGAGTCTCGGCGGAGCGCAACCTCAGGAGACCAGCAGCAAATCCGAGGCGAGCTTCACGGTAACGGGAACAGCTGCTTTACCCAAATAGAAATCGCAGAGCGGGTATTCCTTGCGAAAGGGTGGGGGGTCTTTTTTGTAACTCAGTCGCTGTTCACAGCTGATCTATCTGCCAGAACCCGAGCCTGTTCCTGGCGAATTTTGCCGGCGGGAATGGAAGGGTCTGCCGTCCGCATCTTTCGCAACGCTTCTGTCTTATCTGCGCCCGTGATGAGCCACAGAATTTTTCGCGCCCTATTCAGCACGGGATATGTGAGCGTCATTCGGCGTCGCCCCTGATAAATGCCCGTGGTGGCGACATCGCGATCTGTAACGCTCAGCACGGGATCTCCAGGAACCAGGGAAGCGGTGTGACCGTCAGGCCCCATGCCTAAGTGAACAAGATCGAGAACCGCGGCATTGCCCGCGATCTCCTGCAACGTTTTCGAATATTGCGCTGCGCCGGATTCAGGATCTGCGTCTTCAACCGGCATGGGATGAAGATTCTGTTCCGGCAGCGGCGCGTGTTCGAGAAGACTCTCGCGCAAGTGTGTGAGATTACGATCCGGATCACCGGATGGAGCTATCCGCTCGTCCACTTGGAAGATATGTACCTTGTCCCAGGGAAGCGGTTCGTTGGCGAGTGCGCGCAACATGATCCACGGCGTGCGTCCACCGCTAACGGCCATCACAAAACGCCCACGCGCCGCGACCGCCTCACGCACATCGGCAGCAATCACCGCAGCCGCGCGTTGCGCCACTGCATCGGGATCATTCAAAACTTCGACGTCCACTCTTTCAATAACCTTGCGTAGCGTTCCAGATTCCCACTGACTACTGGCTACTGCTTTTTTACTTCCCTGCCGCCTTCTCCAGATGCCCACCAAATGCGTAACGCATTGCCGACAGAATCTTGTCCGCATATTCAGCTTCGCCGCGCGAACTGAACCGCTCGTACAGAGCGGCAGTGAGAACATGCGCTGGCACCGCCTCGTCGATCGCGGCCTTGATGGTCCAGCGGCCCTCGCCTGAATCGGAGACACGTCCACTAAACTTGCTGAGTTGAGGATCCTGAGCAAGTGCGCTTGCCGTCAGGTCAAGCAGCCACGATGCGATCACACTGCCGCGGCGCCAGACTTCTGTTACGTCGGCAAGGTTAAAGTCGTATTGGTAATGTTCCGGATCACGCAGCGGTGTGGTTTCGGCGTCGGTCTCATGCTGGCCCTTACCGATGTTGGCGGACTGCAAAACTCCCAAACCCTCGGCATACGCTGCCATCACGCCATATTCGATTCCGTTGTGAACCATCTTCACGAAGTGACCGGCGCCGTTCGGCCCGCAGTGCAAGTAACCCTGCTCCGAGGTCCCACCCAACTTTTCACGTCCTGGTGTACGTGGTACATCTCCGAGTCCCGGGGCAAGCGTCGCAAAGATCGGATCGAGATGTTTTACTACATCATTCTCGCCGCCAATCATCATGCAGTAGCCGCGTTCCAGGCCCCACACGCCACCGCTGGTGCCCACGTCGACGTAGTGAATCTTCTTCAGCGCAAGCTCCTGGGCACGGCGAATGTCATCCACGTAATACGAATTGCCGCCATCGATCAGGATGTCGCCGGGCTCCAGATTCGGCAGTATCTGCGCAATCGTCTGATCGACTACCCCCGCGGGAACCATCAGCCAGATCGCGCGCGGCGCCTTCATCTTCTTCATCATCTCTGGATAGGACGACGAACCGACCGCACCCTCCTTCGCCATATCGTTGACAACGCTGGTCGTGCGATCGAATACCACGCATTCGTGTCCCGCGCGTATCAGGCGGCGAACCATATTCGCGCCCATTCTGCCCAGTCCTACCATTCCCAGCTGCATTGCCAATCCTCTTTCAAAACCGCGGCGTTTAGTTTGCCTTGAGTTGCCGATACTTGCGGATCACATGGTTCGTCGAACTATCGTGCGTCAGTTGCGGCTCCGCCGGCGATTCCAGTTCTGGAATAATCCGCTGTGCCAGCACCTTCCCGAGTTCCACACCCCACTGATCGAACGAGTTGATGTTCCAGATGGTGCCCTGCGTAAAAACACTGTGCTCGTACATCGCGACGAGTTTCCCGAGTGCTTTCGGAGTTAACTTGTCCGCCATAATCGTGTTCGACGGCCGATTTCCCTCGAACACACGATGCGGCACCAACCAGTCCGGCGTACCCTCTGCCTTCACCTGCTCTGGCGTTTTCCCGAAGGCCAGTGCTTCCGTCTGTGCGCAAATGTTCGCCATAAGGAGATCGTGATGCCGCCCAATCGGATTCAACGACTTCCCGAACCCAATGAAGTCGCATGGAATAAGACGAGTCCCCTGGTGGATGAGCTGATAAAACGAGTGCTGCCCGTTAGTGCCCGGCTCGCCCCAGTAAATCGGCCCCGTGTCGTATTTCACCGGTTTGCCTTCGAGAGTAACGTACTTCCCGTTGCTCTCCATCGTGAGTTGCTGGAGGTAGGCCGGAAAGCGTTTCAGATACTGTTCATAAGGAAGAACGGCAACCGTCTGCGCGCCGAAGAAATCGCTATACCAGATCGATAGCAATCCCATGATGACAGGCAGGTTCTTGTTGAACGGCGTCGTGCGGAAGTGCACGTCCATTTCATGGAAGCCGTCCAGCATCTCGCGGAAATTCTGCGGACCAATCGCGACCATGGTCGATAGTCCGATGGCCGAATCCATCGAATAGCGCCCGCCGACCCAGTCCCAGAACTCGAACATATTTGCCGTATCGATGCCGAATTTCGAAACCTCTGTCGCATTCGTAGAAACGGCTACGAAGTGTTTCGCAACCGCGCTCTCGTCTCCTCCCAGTCCCCGCAGCAACCACTCACGGGCGGTATGCGCATTCGTCATGGTTTCAAGCGTTGTGAAGGTCTTCGAGGAAATGACAAAGAGTGTTTCTGCTGGATCCAGATCGTGTACAGCTTCAGCAAAATCGGTGCCGTCGACATTCGACACGAAGCGGAAGGTCAGCTCGCGATCGCTATAGAACTTGAGCGCTTCATACGCCATCACCGGACCCAGGTCAGATCCGCCGATTCCTACATTGATCACATTCTTAATCCGCTTGCCCGTGTGTCCTTTCCATTCTCCGCTGCGAATCCGATCGGAGAATGCCGCCATCTTGTCGAGGACGTGGTGAACTTCCGGAACTACATCTTTGCCGTCGACGAAAATTGATTCACCGCGCGGCGCGCGCAATGCCACGTGCAGCACGGCGCGCTTTTCCGTGATGTTGATTTTTTCGCCACGAAACATGGCTTCGATCCGCTCGCGCAAATGCGACTCTTCCGCCAGTTGCAGAAGCAACTGCAATGTTTCGTCGGTAATGCGGTTCTTGGAATAATCGAGAAAAAGTCCAATCGCCTCCAGGGTGAGGCGCTCGCCACGTTGCGGATCCTCCCCGAACAACTCGCGTAGATGAACGGACTTTATCTTCTTATAGTTAGCTTCCAGCGCTTTCCATGTTGAGGATTTGGACGCAGTTTTCTTCCCGGTACTGTTTACCGCAGCCACGGCTGACATTTCGGATTCCCTTTCGTGCTATCTCGCTGCCTCAAGGACCGCGCTCTTCGATGAGATCACTCCCATCAGTTCGTTCCACGACTTCACAAACGCTTTTGCGCCGTCTTCCTGGAGTTGAGCCGCCAAAGCAACGATGTTGACGCCCGCTTCTTTGAACTGCTTCAACGAGCTTTCTGCATCGACGCCGTCATCCCTCATTGCCGCCCCAATCCGCTCCTCTTTCGCAAGCGCCTTCAACGTATTCTCCGGCATCGTGTCTACGGTGAATGGCGAAGCGAAGGCCTGCACATACAACGTTTCCGGAGCTGAAGGATCCTTCGTGCCAGTACTCGCCCAGAGCAGTCGCTGTGGAATGGCGCCAAAATTGAACGCACGCTGCCATCGAGGGGACTTCAGAAGTTCCTGATAGGACTTGTAAATTCTCCCGGCCATTGCGATTCCCAACTTGTTCTTCAACGCCGCGGGAACTTTCTCGCTCACAGCGACATCCCAGCGGCTGATGAATACTGATGCGACAGACGCGATCTTCGGATTCAGGCCGGCTGCAATCCGGCGCTCAATGCCTCGCATATAGGCGTCAGCGGCAGCAACGTACTGTTCGCGATCGAACAGCAAAGTCACATTGATTGGGACACCCGCAAAAATGGCCTCCTCGATCGCCGGAAGACCTGCAGGTGTGCCCGGGATCTTAATAAAGAGGTTAGGACGTCCTGCTCGCTGATGAAGATCCTTCGCGGCAGCAATCGTGTTCTTCGTGTCGTAAGCCAGAAGCGGCGAAACCTCTAGCGATACGAAACCGTCAACGCCATTCGTCTGCTCCCAAACCGGACGGAACAGGTCAGCCGCGCGCGTCAGGTCCTCAAGCGCGACATTGAAGAATAGTTCCTCGCCCGCTTGTCCTTTGGCCAGCTTCTCGCGAATTGAATCGTCGTAAGAGCTGCTCTTCTTGATGGCTTGATCGAAAATTGTGGGATTCGAAGTGAGTCCCGTGACTGAGAGTTCCTCGATGTAGCTCTTCAGTGTGCCGCTATTCAGAAGATCGCGGGTAATGTTGTCGAGCCAAATGCTCTGTCCGAGATCATGAAGCAGAGATGTTGCTTTCATCCGTCACCTCGATTTAAGAATCTGAGGCTAACAATGCCGGGCGGTTCTGGGCAACTGAGAAATCTGCGAAAGCCTCTCTGTCTTAGATTCGCGACCGGCTAATAAGCTACATGAAGTCTGCTGTATGAATTTTGGGTGAATTGCCACAGGAGCTTCGAATTCTGGCCTGCTCCATCTCGCGATTTTGATTCGCGCACTCTCCCTCAGCCTCCTGACTACTGGAGAAAAAGGTCACTTTGAACGGGCATTCAACTGGTCGAGAGCATGTTTAAGCTGTTCGAGCTTCTGACCGGCCTCTCCTAATTTCCCTTCCGAGGTCAGCCGCTGGTATTCGGACAAGTCTTTGCCAGCCTCCGCGACCAGCGCCTTATACTCCTCGGAGGATTGGCTCGGCGCGCTGGATGTCGTCGCCTTCGGTTCTAGCAAGGCGGTTGCCACGCTCGGCGCTGCCGTTCCAAAAAGCATCGCCATTGCCGACTCGAAGGTCGGTCCGTACGCCAGGTGATCCTGCAAAGCAAGCACGACCAGACGCAACTCCGGCATCGGACTTCTCTCCGCCTGCAGATAGATTGGTTCCGCATACAACAGCGCGCGTCCCGACGGGATCACCAGCATCGATCCGCGTCGAACGTGGGATCCCTGCTGGTTCCACAACGTCAGCTGTGCGGAAAGCTGTGCGTTCTGATCGATTCGAGCTTCGATCTGCAGTGGTCCATCCACTAGTTTTGTTTTAGGGAAGTTGTAGACCAGCGACGTACCGTAGTTCGCGCCATCGCTGCGGGCTGCAATCCACCCGATCAGGTTGTTGCGATTCGCGGGCGTGAATGGCAGAATTTCTACAAATTCCACGCCTTTTTCGCCAGGAAGATTCATGAGCACGAAATTCGGCTGCATGGTCTGGGTGGTTTGTCCGCCACTGTCAGTCATGGCGACTTCACTGGCTACGCTCCACAAATCCTCCCGGTTATAGAACACCTCAGGATCCGACATGTGGTACAGCCCGTAGACCTCTGCCTGCAACGAGAGCAACAGCTCGGGGTAGCGCACATGTTTTCGGAGACCCGGCGGCATCGCGTCCGCATCCTTGAACAAGCTCGGAAAAATATTGCGGTATGCCGCGATGATCGGATCTTTCTTATCAAAAACGTAAAATGTGGTCGTCCCGTCGTACGCGTCGATAACTACCTTCACGCTGTTCCGCATGTAGTTCACGGAATTTCCCTCGAGGTGATAATGGCTCGAGTAGGGATAGCTGTCCGATGTGGTAAACGCATCAATGATCCACGACAGCCGCCCATCCTCTCCGACTACCAGATACGGATCTGGATCGTAGGTGAGAAATGGAGCCAGTTCCGATACGCGCGCCAGCACGTTGCGGCGCATCAGCAACCGGCTCTCGGAAGTTATGTCGTCGCTGAACGGCACTTTGCCGAGTTCGCCGCTATCGATCGCAATCAGGATGCGGCGCAGGAAATTGCCGAGAACGATGCCTCCCTTACCCTCGTAAGACGTGAAGCTATTCGTCTGGCCTTGCGGGAAGTTGAATTCCTTTTGCCGCGTGTTCACATAGACATCGGTGTTGGTCAACTCGCCGAAATAAATCTCCGGCCGCGTCACCTTGAGACCAGGCACCGCGCTCTGAACGGGCATATCGCTCAGGTACATGGTCGGCAAGCCTTCCGGCGTGAAGCCGTTCACCGGGTTCATCGTTACGCCGTAGCCGTGCGTGTAGATCAGCTTCTCATTGATCCAGTTCCGACTGCTCTCGGGCAGTTTTTCGACATTCAACTCGCGCGCCGCGAGCATCACCTGGCGAAGTTGTCCGCCGATTTCGTACCGATCGATGTCGATGTCAGGAAAGTCGTAGTAGGTGCGGATTTCCTGTATCTGCCGGAGCGTATCCTGCAGCGCGCGCCAGTCCCAAAGACGGATGTTCTGCAGTGTCGCCTGATTATTTGCAACGTCCACCGCTTCGACACTCGTCTCCGCAGGAAACTCGCGCTGCGATACTCCTTCGAGATCGTAAGCTTGCCGAGTAAGCTTGATATTATCCGCGATAAATGGCCGTTCGCGAACCAGTTGGTTCGGCTTCACGATAAAGTTGCCGACGTACCACGCAATTCCTTGCAGCGCGATATAGCAAACCGCGGCTGGAACCGTTGCTGCCACCAGCCAGCGGCCACGCCGCATCGAGACCGCATTCGCGATTGCGATTCCTGCACCAACAACCAGCGCCACGCAGACCACAAGCAGCCCAGGGAGCATGACGTGGGCGTCCGTGTAGGTGACACCGCTAAAAATTGTGTGCTCTTCGAAGAGGCTCTCGAAGCGATCGAGATATACCTGCAACGCCACGACTAGCAACAGAAAAGCAAAAACGACGGAAAATCCGCCCCAAGATACTGGGCGGTAACTGCGGACCGGACCATCGAGGGCATTCTTGTCGCGCGAAGCGACGATGAATAAAGCTGCGGCTGCGCAGGTGAGTACCGCCATTACCATCAGCCAGCCCGCGATCAGATCCCACGCGGGAATCGTGAAGAAATAGAAAGTCAGAGGCTTCGCGAAAACTGGATCCACAAATCCGGTTGGAGCGTGTGGGGCATACCAATAGAGCGCGAACACTGGCCACTCTGCCAGCATGACCGCACCTGTCCCCACTCCGATCACTAGCGAGACGACAAGAGCAATGATGCGAACGATACGGCCGACCGGGAATCGCACCGGATGATCGCCTAGCCAAATCGTTTGTTGATTCGCAAAGGCGTCCGGATGCGTGCGTCTCAGGATTAGAAATGTTCCATAGAGAACGAGAAATGTGGCTACGGTAAAAATGCTGAACACAGCAGACTGGAGACGCAGCGACTTCCAGAACACCTGTCCGTAGCCGAGTGATCCGAACCATAGCGCGTCAACGTAGTAGGAAAGCCAGCTCCGGCCAGCGAAGCCCACGACTGCAAGAGCTATGAAGATGACTAACCACCAGCGGGAACGACTGCGGGGAGGCATCGACGTATGAGTGGGCGGACGCATGGTCCGCCGTATTTCCGGCCAATCTGCAGGGTCTGACATCAGTACCTCGTCCCATCAGCATACCCCCTTTGCGAACCGGGCGACAGGATGCGTGTCATCACGCGGCTAACCTTTATATGCGTGGACTACATGCGTGGGCGTGTTACAAAACGGCAAGATCGATGCGGGTTGCAAGCTGGGATGGACTGACCGAATACTCAGATACATTTGGGAGCAATTTGCGATGAGGGCAGCGAATGTTAAAATGAAATCTCCGTAGGCGCGTAGCTCAGTTGGTTAGAGCGCTACCTTGACACGGTAGAGGTCAGGAGTTCGAGTCTCCTCGTGCCTACCATTTCTTCAACAACTTACCAACTGAGCTAGTCCTGACGTGGGAACAGATGGGAACAATTCCCCCGCGCCTAAGAAGCTTGAATCATCTGAACAACCTTTCCTTGTGCCGCACGTCTCGCCGAAGTTACCGCTTGCGTGTACGTGTCCAGCGTTATCCGGCTATTCGCGTGTCGCAACTCTTCTTGCACCGTCTTTACGTCTTCACCGTTGGCCTTCAGGATTGTTCCGTAGGTGTGGCGAAAAGTATGCCATCCGATGTGCTTCGTGATACCAGCTCTGGCAGCGGCAGGGCGCACGATTTTTCGTAGCGCACTGTCGGGCCAGTAGGGTTGTGTTCCATCCATCTCTGGTGACGCAAAAACCCAATCATCAGGGTGGCTGTACGGTGTGCAACTTCGCCAATCCATCAACACTTCTGCCAAGCCTGTGTCTAACGGAATGGGCTTGCGAGACGCTTCGGTCTTCATCTCACCAACCACCTGATGAACAATGGCGCGGGTTAGTCTGATTTCCAGCTTCTCGCAATCAAAGTCTTGCCACTTTAAAGCCAAGAGTTCACTGACGCGAAGTCCTGTGGTCGCTGCCAGGAACACCATCGTGCGGTAAGGCTCGTTCAGTTCGGATAAAATCTTCTTCAGTTCGTTTACATCCAGAACCTCTGGGATGCGCTTTCGCTTCGCGCTCTGCCGCACGAGAGAAATGGGATTCTTGTCAGTCCATTCATGCCGCATTGCGTGATTGAAAAGCGCACTCATGATGTTCCGAATCTTTGCCTTTGTTCCGTTCTCTAGATCGAGACTGCCAAGCCATTCCTCAACTGCTATCGACTTCACACTCGATAAGGATCGTTCTCCCCAGTGTGGCCGTATCCAATTGCGTAGATAGCTGCCATAAACATGGCGGGTTGAGTAGGCCTTTGCTGAACATTCGCTTAGCTCTTTCTCAGCGTAGTGAGCAGTCAACTCAGCGACTGTTCGGGGTGAACGGATTTCATTGTTAATGGTTACGCGAAGATGTTCGACCGCTTTCAGAGCTGCTGCTTTGGTTCGGTACTCTTCGACTGTACCGACCAACAGTTTGCGCTGCACCTTTTCAGCATCCCGCCACCTGAAAATCCAGACGGCAGGTCCAGTCTTGCGCCTTTCGCGTGTAAGACATCCTCCTTGGTATCGGGTCCGCTTGAACAATTGATTTCTCCTTAGCTCACGCGGACGGGTTGGCCTTCAGAATGTAGCGCAGACTGTGACAGAAGCCAAGCGTCGAGCTGGCTGGCACGATAGCGCCAATAGCGACCGACGCGGAACGATGGAATTTCACCGTTCCGCGCCCACCGTTGCAAGGTCTTAATGTGCACGCCGCCAAGAAGCCGCGCTGCTGATTCATCGTCGAGTAACGGTTCAAATTGAAGTAGGGCAGAGCCTTCACAAACTGGTAGAACAGTTTCAGTTGAAGAATTGCGATTGAATGATTTCACTCTTTGCCTATATTTATGCGGACCATCCAGGCCCGCGTTGGCGCTTGCCAGCATCTCGCTCTAGGACTGGCGGTGATGCCGGTTGAAGGCCAAGGCGTCTCGCATACCGCCCTTGTCATTTCGGCTAAGAAGAAGAGGCCGAAGTTGTGGGTGTGAAGCGGTACGCACCTAATCACGTAACGCTCCTTCCGTTGTGCAATAACGAATGTAAGTTGCCTCAGTTCATATTCAGCAAGCCATCGCGGGAGCTTGGGACATAAGCGATCCAATAATCATCAGTCTTGTGGAAGTCCAACATTTCTCCCTCAGGGTCTTCAATACGCAAAACTCGGCGATGATAGCGTAAGTGTGGTAAAGCCTCTTCTGGTGGAAGGATCAGGTAGTTCGGCAATAGAATCCCATACTCTTTTCTAAACTGTCGCACAGTCGGATCAAGCAAGAACCCGCACACTAGCACGATAGAGTGTGCCGGATCGTCAGTCATTTCCGTCCATTCACCGCAGGTCTCAAAATGTTTCCGTTGAATGTCCCTCGTTACAACGGAGCAGCCGATCTGTTGCGCATTCTCGTAGCCGTGGTCGTGCAACTTTTCGACCAGCCACTCACAGGCATCATGGCAATAGCTGATAACGCCAAACTCTTCCTGAACCCAGGTGTTGCAAGCTTTAGTAAGTTGTTCAAAGTCACGATCTCTCTTTTGTCGGGCTTTCTGCTTCGCTCTCAAATACTTCGTTATTGGTTTACTTGCATTCTGTTCAGACATCAACAATTGCCTCCTAAATCGATGAAATTGCCGTTTGCACACTTGTGCGTTAGTGTCTGAGCTGCCAGACAGCATTGAATTGGGACTTATAAACGCTGCTGCTTCTATTGAAGGGTCGGCGGCGGCGTGGAGGGGAACACTAATACGATTCTCTCCGCGTCCGTGGCCGCGTCAGCGATATTACTTTCGGCCTTGTCGGCGTTCATTCTGGAGATGGATATGATTCGCCGCCTGTCAACTGTCGTGTCACGCAAGAATTCGACTGAAATGCCGATCTTGCGCAAGTTAGGAGTTGAACGCCGCAGCGCGTTTGATAAAGCGTTAGCGGATGTCGGCCAGCTCCTCTGGCGTTGGGTAAGCTCACCGATCTGCGAATTGAGGAAGCTCAGCAGTTCGGTCGCTGTGCCTTTCCACTGCCAACAGTCCGAGCAAAGCTGCCGAATTGACTGTGCAACCAGAGAACCATCGAGCGCCAGGTCATTTGCAGATGTCCGGTTCAACATGTAGCCCTTAACAAATGCGCCATCTGGCCATCCAAGATCACGTTCAGCAGCAGACACCCAAGAAACGAAATCCGCGAGTCGTGGCAAGGCTGGAAGGTTTATGTTAGGCAGACGTGCCAGTGCAGCACTTGTTGCCGCCAACAATGCGCCCATGATACGCCCCTGTGCCGCTCTGAAGTCGTTCCACAGGTCGCGCTCTGGTCGGCGGCTGCTATCAGGAATAGCTGGCAAATAGACGATCAATGCGCGATCTAGCAAATCAGGACGTGTTGCGAGTTCTTCGATCCCATTGATGATGCAGGGCCGCTGAACTTCTATCAAAACCTCATCCTTGTCGCTGAAAAGTTCTCTGGTTCCGTAGCCACCGCCAGTGGCTACACGGCACAGTGCATCGGAAAGAGTTCCGCTCAGAGAGGAGAGATTATCAAGCGAGACAATCCAACCATTGTTCGCGGCAAGCATCAAGTCTTGCACTCCTCGCGGTTCTGATCGCAGATCAGCCACATTCGGATCAATCAATGAACGAAGAATCCTAGCGGTTGTGCTCTTAGCGCTGCCTTGTTCCCCATGAAGGACCAGTATTGGATACGGACCTTGCGGGCGAAGAGCACCAACCAACCAAGCGATCAAGAGCTTCCAATCAGATTCGTTAGCAGTATTAATGAACGGTCGCAGTTCCTCGATGCTGCCACCGGCAACAGGGAGTGGTAATGCTTCCATGCCACGAGAGCGACGAAACTTCGCAATGGGGTTGACGGCGACTCGCCACCCTTCAGTGTCTATCTCAAGGATCGTCCATTCTTCGTCCGCGAGATCAAGGTAGATTTTCCCGTTGTATTCAGCTAGGCGTGTGAATACCTTCACTTCGTTACCTTCGAATTGAGCTTTCGCTTCGCATAGCGCCACCGCTTCACTGAGGGCCTTCGCGGGCACAGCCTTGCCGAATTCAACGTAATATCGGCTGAGCAGCAACTGTTGGAAGTTCTTGCTCCTCACCGGCCATGTTTCGAAGTGACCTTTCAAGTGTATCGTCGCGTATGCCTCTCCGTTGCGGGTGTGAAAGTATTCCCAGGCATTTGCGAATTCCATCAATTGATCTACCTGACTTTTCTGATTATTGGCCGCCGATACTAATCCAGCTCCATCTTCTCCTGGGTACAAATGCTTGAGAGTCTGCCAGTTCTCACTTGAACAGCCATTGTGATGGCAACCAGCCGCAATCGCGCCGTTCGCAAATTGGACGATGTAAGCCGATTCATTCGTGTGTTCAGAATTGAAGGGGCAAGGATTCAGAATCCACTTTCTGCCTCCCTGCCAATCACCTTCCCGCACTACCGGTAGGTTGTTTTTATGAATCCAAGAACCAACCTCGAATCTCGATTCGTTCTTGCGAATAGCAATCGAAGATGTCTCCACATTCAGTGCAGCTAGTTCGCCGATTTGGTCAGGAGTGACGATCACAACCTCCGATGGAGACTCCAGCATTCTCGCTAGTCGATGCGGTCTTTCAGGCGTCTCATCTCCCTTTGCAGCAACTGTGCCGTACAGCTTCCAAATCCGAGCAGCATTGAATGTGCCAACGTCTACCGCGACTCGCTTATCGGTAAACTGTAACGATAATGCCGAGAGAAACTGCCTTATCAACTCCGTAGTAAGTTTGTCGTTGGGCAATTCCACTTTAAAGAGTAGGTGTGCCCCGTTACCGGAATCGGCATACACCGGCGTAGGCCAGCCTTTCTGGCAAAGAAAATCGCGGCATTGCCTAGCACGGTCCAGCGCCGCTTCGTGTTCCGCGTTGGTCGCTGAAATGCCAGCCGGTCTGACTGGATCAAAGTCAATCGGCAGCCACCGGCGACAAACTATATCGGAGTCGCTGGTTGTGTGTTTTGCATACGGAACCGATCTGTTTGCAGCCCGTGCCAGCAAGTCTGGCGAAACCGGATTTAGGGTTACGTAGACTCCTGGCGCTGTGCCGCTTGCTTCGTATGCGGATCGTGCTAAAAGATCGGCGTGGTCGAAATACCCGCTGACTGTTCCGCGTGTCGTGTTGGGTACACGCAATTCGAATACGGATTTAGGTTCAAGCAACATTCCCAGACTGCTACAAATCGCCTGGAAATCTGATTTGTCGGAAATACTCATCTATTCCTTTCTCGCCAAGTTGGCGATCATCTATCGGCGGCGGTAAGTCCCGCTACACACTATTGCCGAAGAATTCGCGTTTTTCGCCACGCTCAACAGGAAAACCATTTTCCTGCTCTTCGGCCTGTATCTTCTTCTGCCAGGAACTACTCTGATTTCGCCACAACAGCCCTAAAAAAGATTCTTACAACTTACGACGACTCATTGGTGCTGCTCTGGCCGCTTTGTCAGCCGGTATCACTGCCGCTACACACTACTGCCGAAGAATTCGCGTTTTTCGCCGCGCTCAAGAGGAAAACCATCTTCGCTCTCTTCGGCCTCTATCTTGCTATGCCGGGAACCGCTTTGATTTCGCCACGCACTGGTTAGAAAGAAGTTTTTTTAGAATGGCGGCAAAATTCGACAATAGCTTGGCAGTAGAAAGGAATACCGTGAATCCGAAGGCGAACGAGGTTTTGTTTAGCCTTACGACCGAACAATGGAAGGAGATTTTGTTGCGATTGCAGCGATACGCCATTAGTGTCAGTCGTCGCTTGCGTTGGCGTAGCCGTAATTATCAACATCTGCCAAATGGCGAGACTCCGGATTCCGTCGTTTCAATGGCAATAGAGAAGGTCTTGACTGGTGAACGAGTATGGAATCCCGAAACACATCCCGATCTGACCAAGTACTTGAGGGACGTGATCGATAGTCTGCTTTCGCATCTCAGAACCAGTCTGGACAACGCTTTGTTCGTTCACACGGATAATCTAGACGATGTGTCGGCACTCCTTGCTAAACAGAAGGACCAGGAACGAGCCGCTGCCATTGAAGCCGCTGAGTCCAACGCTGAACTGCTATCCGACAGTGACGAAATAGACGACAAAAAAGGATACGAGCAGTTCGACCGTGAAAACGAAAAGCAGGTTCCGTCTGAAAAGAAAGAACGTGCGAAGACCGTTCCGGAATGGTTGCGCAAGGCTCCTGCTGACCCGCAGCAGATAGCGGGGGAAAATCAGGAACGTATGATTGCAGCACGGGCGTATTCACTGCTGCTCCAGGCATGTTCCGGCGATCCATTATCGATGCGAATGCTGTCTGTTATGGCGGACGGCATTACTAAGCCAGGAGAGATCGCAGCGGCCCTAACGCTGCCGGTAGGGACTGTCTATAACGCAAGTAAGCGTCTTGATCGGAAAATCAGTGCTGTCGCAAGTCGCATTCGTGATGAGATAAAAGTAGGAGCAATTCGGTGAAGAATACCCCTGAAAACATGTTCCATGCCGTCAGCCGAATCAGTGCTGACGCTGATTGGACAGAAGAGGAACTAAAAGAGGCCATACGTGCAGAGGGCGGTGATCCTGACCAATTCGTAAATCACATGCTGCCGAAGATCACCGAGCTTCTTGCGGCACAACGAGAACAGCAAGCGCATGACGAGAGAATTCTCGGTCAGATTTTTGGTCCCAAGGATTCCAGGTCGGAGGACCCCGAACAGTTCAATCGTCAACAAGCTATTGAAATGATTCAGCAATCCCTAAAGGAAATGCACGACGATCAATTGCGTGCGATTCTGGAGATCATCCGCTCTACGGAACGCGCCAGACCGTAACGGCAAAGCCGGATCGACCGACCTGGACGATCTGGACGGTGCGGTCGCTATAGAGCGGGAGGACAAGCGCCAGCTTACTTGTTACTTCTACTCTAAAAGAAGGAGAAAGAGAGGGAGAGTATGTGGATGGCCTGTTCTGCCTGCGTCCAGATCGTCCAGCGCGTCCGCGCTTGCGTGTCCTCCCGCTGAATAGGAGACCTGATCTCCGATTGATGGTTCGAAAAGCACGATTGTGCCAAGATTTTGGAAATCGAAAAGTGTCTTGTGTTGCATGTATGTTGCTGGGTCTTATACAAGTTGTTGAATCTGCACGTGTCGTTTCCGACAGTAAATGAATTCAGAGGAGAAAGGGCCGATCTGGGCCAGCCCCTTGACCGCCTCTGAACCGCCCCTGAACCTCCGGAGCCGCCTCTGAACCGCCCCTGAACCACCGACGAAACCACACCTGGACCGCCCCTCAACCTTCCATGAACCCACACGAACCACCGACCCCAGAGCTTCAGTATCGGAGTTTTCGCGGATCGATGCCCAGCCAACCGGCAGCGTCGGTGATGGTGCGGAAAGAACGCATGGTGATACGGGGCGATTCCTGAACGTCCTCATAGAACGCGGCATACATGGCTGCGATTCCTAAGGCGAGTGGTGTGTCCGCCAGAAATGCCGCCTTCACATGAACTGGATTCGCATTAAAGAGTCTTCGGCGCAGAGCGATCTGCTTGACTTCTGCGGTGGAGAGGTGAATTGCATCCAACCGGGTCACATCACAGAAACGGTCATAGCCCTCTTGGTGCTTCACTTCCCATACTTCGATGAAGTGCACAATCTCTTCAGCCAGTTTCATGTCGAAGACACCTAAGGGATAGGTAATGAGGAGACGCTGCTCTTCGTTGACGCTGATGTTCATGATGGAAATCTGTGACATTTTGGCTTCGCACTGCACTGCCGAATTGATTCATTCCACCCGGCACGGTCACCCACGAACCATGCTGACCCTGGCTGGACTCCAGTCACCGGCTTCAATCCCTGGAGATCGACCTGGCACTCGCGCCTAAACAAAAAGCCCGCTGAGGCATCTCCCAGCGGGCCATAGCTTTAAGTAGTGTCTCTGCTGGCGGGTGTTATGCAGCCCTTCTCTCTGCAACCTTGGCTTCGGCAATTCTCCGGATAAGACGCCTGGTTCGCTCTGCCAGTGCCAGATTGTCGGCTAAGGATGTTTCCAGCAGTGTTCCCACAGCGTAGTGGCCTGTGATGTCGGCGGCGGCGGTTAGAGCTACGTATTCGCCGATCCGCAGATGTATTAGATGTACCGCCTTGTGCAAGATGAAGAGGTGCCTTGCCACTGGCGACTGGATTTCCGCGAGTTCCCTCTTGAAGTCCTCTAGAAACACCTCCGCGAGACGCCCCGTAGTTTTGACGGGCTGTTCGCCGATAATCTTGAAGCACTGATCCAGTGTGCCGAGAATCTTGTCATGCACGAAAGCGCGTGCTTCTAAGATTTCTTTTACGTCAGGGTCTTGAGCGGCTTGGCTCAATTCTTGGAATACTTTCGTAGTGCGCTCCGCACCTTGTCGCACGTTGCTAAGCAAAAGCACGAAAGCCTCTTGTGGACTGTTAACTACCATAGCGGTACTCCTTTGCTGGTGTGTGCGTTTGTGGGGTTAGTGAACTGGAGAAGAACTTTACGCGGTAGGCGTCGAATTTTATTACAAGCCTGAATAGCCAGCCGTAATAATCGTCACATGTAGTCGGATTTCTCGCGCTGGCAAAAGTAACAGGATTACGAAAAGATTTTGTCGTCATCCGGAACGGACTTCGGCATAGCATTTTCTCAAGACAATTTATCCCAAGCCACTATCGCGCTGCCCCCCAGGAGCAGCGCGTAGACACTTGCGGTCACAACTCGGCGCAATAGAACGTACCGCATGATCTTTGCAGCCGCGAGTGGATAGGTGAGGCCGCGCAGAGGGAGCGATCTTATCTATCAAACGAGCGATAGAAACCGGACGATGTTGTAGCCTGATCCGCACTGACGCTACTCATCGTGCTGGGAGCGGAGGGTGAGGTCGGCGCATTGTGGTGTTGGCCTCACCCGTTGTTATCTGAAACTGGCTTCAAAACACCGCGCCTGGACCTCAGACGAACCACGATGAACCGCACCGGACCCTACCTGACCAGCAGCCTTCGTAGCCGTGATGCTGATGGTGGTTCGGCAAGCTCAGACTTTATGCAAGTTCACCGAATCAGCCTCTCTGCGTAATCTATGAAGCTCGGCGATGTTCCCTCTTCGCGGATGTTCTCTGGAGCTTCGCGACATCTATCAGGTCTTCTTGTCTAGATACTTTCTGAAGGCAAAGCTGAATCCTAAGAGTTGAAGATGAGACTAATTCTTCGCGTTCTTCAGCTTCCTTGACATAGTTTTGCGCCATCTCAATAACCGCCAGCGCGTTACGAATGTGGTGATTGAGATAACCAATTTCTTGAAACCGTCTCTTAATGCGACGATCACGGTTCTTCAGCAAAGTAGCCACAGCCAGCATGATTACCACGGCTTCTATCGAATTCTGTGCCAGCTGTTCCGACCGCCACGATAGATTGCAACTATGAAGGATGTCGTCCAGGGAATAACCTACACCTAGCACAATCAATCCCCAAATCGCGACTCGCGTCCATAATGGTGCTCGATCATATTTGGCGACGATTTGTTCCAGCATACAACTAGCCCCAACTCATCCATCTCATTTTAGGCCCACTTCCGTTGCTCAGGGCCGCGACTCTGAATTGTCGGCAGTGATGCCCAGCAACCCGTCTTTAGATAGCCGCTGATCAGGCTTAATGAGGCTCATCGAGCCGTACACGATACGCTTCTGATTGACTCAGCTTCAGATGGTGAATGGTGGGGGCTGCAAGAGAGAAGGCGGCTTGCTGACAACGATTCTAATCCAAGTATCTTGGCAGGTTAGTAGTTAGGCCAATGACGGACCACAACGAAGTCCAAGTGGGTTTGCATTCACTCCTGGGATCGTCCTGCCTTGTCAAAGATAAGGAACACGGCGATCTGCGCGGACGTCTCAGAGGGATTGCCGTTGAGTGCATCGTTGAAAACCTGGAGCAGAGCATTGACCTAACAATCTTCGTAGTTGATCTAGGATTTGGTGACCTTCGCGAACTTGCCGGATCAGAACTTTCGTTCAACAAAAAAGGCTGACCACCCTGACGCAGCCAGCCAAGTAATCATCGTAAGAAGAGGCGGCCAATCCTAACTGGCTGTCTGTGGCTGTGAATATTAAATTCCGCGTCAAAGACGCCCCGGTGAACGACTGATGAACCACACGGACCACGCCGGAATGTCGGCTGCTGATGGCTACACCGGGTCTCACCCTACCATCGCAGACTTTTTGTAGTTGTACCTAGTAATTTTGCCGGTTTCGTGGCGCACACGGCTGGACAATACTCGCCTTTTAGAAACGTGGTAACCCCGCGAGTTATGAGAGTGGCGTCTCCTTCCGACTCGCGGGGATTCTTGTCAGGAATTCTGAACGCTCGATGAGTCAACGCTCCGACCTCAGGACGAGAGGGAGTGTCGGTTGATGAGGAGTGCTGGAATGATACAGAGCGAGTTGAGATTGCAGATGCTGATGGCAGCGCAAGTCGAACAAAAAGGCTACGACTCCACCTGTGGAACAATTTGTAGTTTGCAAAAGCAAGTTGGAATCACACAGTCGGAACTGTCTGAGTTGACCGGAATTGATGTTCCTTCCATCTCTCTCTGGCAAGCGGGAGAATTGCGCTTGGAAGTTCCGGATTTAGTGAAGATTTGGATGGCTCTGTTTCAGATTCGCAAAGTGCGTCGAGACTCCCAGGATTCCAAATGGATTAGGAATGTGAGGAAGGAATTGGGCCTCACGCAATTAGAAGTGGCGCGACTATCAAATCTCCATGAACGTATCGTTGGTCACGCGGAATCCGGTTCCGCACACGTCCCAGAAGTGGTCGTTAAGCGTATCGTCGAAGCTCTTGCTTCCGAGAAGGACCGGCGTTCAGCGCCGAAGCAGAACGCCAGCTCTCCTTCTGAGGGGAAGCAGTCGGCAATCAGCTTCTTGAGGTCGGACTAGCCGCATCTGCTGGATTAAGTGGGTTGGGCCGGATGCAAGGTCGGACCAGAGCTAATCGGCGAAGGTTACAAGCATCACCAATTGTCCACGCCGTGCTGGAGTAGATGAGCAGATGTTGGGCAACTGCTCGCTCTTTTCGCGTGCTGGAGTTATGGCTGTGCAACCTGATCCCCGTCCACCCCATCTTCAGAGTTAT
>CAWEAE010000009.1:0-425000 GCA_963807055.1 Terriglobia bacterium
GGTTCAGCGGATGGTTTACGAGCCAGGCAAGGAGAAATTGATTTATACGCAGGGAGAAGAATTCCCGGATTACAACGTTTGGCCTCGTTGGGGTGTGGAACCGAAGAAAGGCGACGTTCGCCCATTTCTGGACTTGGTGGATTTTCTGCTGGACGAATGCACGAAGGATGAGCGCGCGTGGTTCCTACGCTGGTTGGTTTACCCCATTCAACATCCCGGCACGAAGCTGTTCAGCACCGTATTAGTACACGGTCGCAATCAAGGCACTGGTAAGTCGCTGCTCGGCGAGATTATGGGGCTGATCTATGGCGAGAACTACAAACTCGTCAACGATTCGGAACTGCTAGCAACTTTCAACGAATGGGCACGTCACCGCCAATTCATTATGGGCGACGAAATCGGAGCGAAGGTTCGCAAAGCTGCCGATCTGATCAAGGGCTACATCACGCAGTCCTCCGTATCGATAAATATGAAGTTCATCTCCCAGTATTCCGTGCGGGATTGTATGAACTACTACTTCACTCTGAACCATCCCAACGCAACCTATCTGGAGGAGGATGATCGCCGCCACTTCGTCGCCGAAGTTCACGGCAAACCGCTGGAAGATTCCTTTTACAAGACTGTGCGCGCGTTCAAGTTCGGTGATGGACCAGCGCGCGTGATGGATTACCTGATGAGTCTCGACCTCGCTGACTTCAATCCCTCAGCGCGTCCTCCACTCACGTCCGCGAAGGAACGAATGATTGTTGGTGGTCGCAGCGATGCAGCCGATTGGGCGATAAAACTGCGGGACAACCAAGCCGAGATATTAAATCCGCTGAAGATGCCGGATCAAAAAGACAAGCGTGTCGCCACTCCCGCGCAGCTTCTCAAGCGGTTTCGAAACGGAGATGACAAGTCCCTCGGTCCGATTGGGTTGATGAATACGGTATTCAGCGAAGCTGCTGGCTTCGTGCAGGCGTGCGAAGGCAAACAAATCTTTATCAGCAAGTCTTGGGGAGCGCAAAGAATTTGGCTGCTCGATTCATCCTTGCGCAACGCCACTGAGGACCAAATCAGGAAGGTCTTCTTGGAAGATCACGGCGCGGATTCCGTGATGAGGATTAAAGGGCAATGAAAAAGAAAAACAAAGGTGGGCGACCTCCTGCCGCAGTCAGCGAGCGGCGCAAACGGACCGCGATCAAATTACTCGGCGAAGGCCACACGCAGCGATCCATCGCCGAGCAGATAGGAGTCACGCCTGTAACGGTTTGCCGCAACCTGAAAGAACTGCGGGAGACGATGGCGACGGCGACCCAAGCGGACTTTGAGACGTACCGCAAAGGGCAGCTGGCGATTCTCGAATTGATCGAGGAGAACTTGCTCAACGGCGCGATTCCCACGGATGTCGCCGGAGAGTGGCGACGCGTGCGCAGCGACATTACCAAGCTGATGGGGTGGAATGCGCCGGAGCGCTCGGTCAGCATCAACGTCGAAGCCGATTCCTCGAAGCTAGTTGGCTATCGCAAGTTTGTTGCTGAGACGCAATACCTCAGCGGCCAGCAGCTCGAAGAGGTTTACAAATTCGCGCGCTCCCTTTCGACGGCTCGGGAGCCGATAGAAGTTCACTTCTTGCCGGAAGCGGAATACGCAGAATGACTCCTGACTTCGCCCAACTCGCGCGGCCGCAATTCAAATTCGATTGGTTCCACGAGCTGATCTTCGCTCTTCTGGAACGTTGCGCGGAAAAGGATCCAGAGGTGGAGAATCTGCTGATCTCACTCCCTCCGGGAAGCGGCAAAACGGAGCTGGTGATGATTTTGTTCTCGGCTTGGTTGATCGCGCACAATCCGCTGCGAGAACACGTGATCGCTCTTTCGAACGCCGATAACCTCGCGCGGATGGCTTGCGCCAACGCCTCGCGCTGCTTGCGGCAACCAGACATCGCCGAACGGTTCCCGTTGGAATTCGACAAGGAGACGGAGAGTCAGTTCACCGTCGCAGGGTCGGATGGCCATCCGGCGATGTACTCGGCTTCATTATGGGTCAGGTCACCGGCGCGAGAGCTACCGCGTTGCTCTATGACGATCTTGTAAAGAACCTAGAAGTTGCTTACTCGCAGCCCCAGCTCGAAAAGATCACCGACAACTTCAAGGCTGTCGCCGAGACACGATTGGTTCCAGGCGCACCAATTGTAGGGATCGGAACACGGTGGTGCCTGCGCGATGAGCATCAATACCTAATTGATCACGCTCTGGCCAACCTAGGCGGCAGGCAAATTACATATTTGAATCTCGCCGCTTGGAACAAGGGAGAAGACAGCTACATCCTGAACACGCGGACTGGCAAAAGAAGTTCTTCCCGCCATACAAGGCGTTGGCGCGCGTCCCAGGCCAGCCGTACTCATTCACGCCGAAGCAGTGGCAAGGTAAGAATGTGGACTTGGGACTCAACCTTTGGTCCGCGCTCTGTATGGGTAATCCGCTGGCGACGGATGCGCCGTTTTTCCCGGCTGAGCCTGGGGCTGCGTACGATGGCGTGATACAAGCGAGTTAGAGCTTGTAATCACATCTTGGGACTTCGCCTCGAAGACCGGCAGCAGCAACGATTACGGCGAACGTGACTCTGGGGAAGACGAGCGACGGACGATATTAGTCTGGACGTATGGAAGAGCAAGGTGGAGTTCTCGCAGCTTCCCGGCATCGTTCTGGCGCGGTACCAATCGCTGGCCGCTCGCTATCGAACCATTCCGGCGCTGGTAGCGGAAGATGCCTCGGCAGGCACGCAGATCATTCAACTGTTCCAAGCCTCGCATCCGACCATCCCGCTTGTAGTAGCGAAGCCAGTCAAGTCGAAGGTGATTCGCGCGGAAGCCGTAACGGTGCTGACTCGCAGCGGCGTGGTGGCGCTGCCGAAGAACGCCGAATGGCGAGATCAATTTGTCGCCGAGTGCGCAGCATTTCCCGTTGGGCAGCACGATGACGTTGTCGATGCGCTCGTGCACGGATTAAAAGCATTCATCTCTTCCGGCGATTTTCGCCCAACCGAATTCGCTCTCACTCCCGGCTCGCTGCAACCACCGACCGAAGATCAATTCATAGACCGACTGATGGCTGCGATTGACGATCAGCCGGGATTCGTCGTGATCTCTCCCGAACTCGATGACGTGGACCGACAACGCAGCGCACCGATGATGGGCGAAGCAACTTTGCGTGCACTACATAAGATGCGTGACCGAGGTGAATTTTAATGAGTCAAGAGGACATCAACCACATAGCAAAAGTGCGCGAGGAGAAGGCGCTGGCTCGCCGCGCCTCCGCTTCCGAAAAGTCCCGTCAGCGTAATGCGGCGAAGCGCGCCAGAACCGAGCTTGCGCTGCTCGCCGACACGGTCAAGGCCGAACTGGGACCGGACGCCACCGCAGAAGAGGTTGCGGACATCACCCTGCGCGTAATGGCTCGGAAGGTCGCCAAAAGTCAGGCAGCGAAAGAAGGCTTGCGAGGCGACGGCAGTTTGTTCTTCAGCGATGACGAGGAGCTGAACTTCTAATGAAGGATCGCACGAAGTTCAAGCTGATAAAAATCCGCGAAGGTCTCCAGTACCGCACGTTCATTTTCGTTTCCGGAGCGGAGGAGACTGGCGCACGCATAAAGATCAGCGCGCATAAAGACGACATCACGCGGCGATACGAAGTGGGCAAGTTCTATTGCTTCGAAGTGGGAGAGCTGTCTTAGCGGCAATCCTAAACCGACAACCCAAGCGCGACCACAGGAGAGAACAGCACAAATGGCGCAGACAAAAGAGCAAGAGAAGCACCGCATACAGATCGTGGAGGCGTGGGAAAGCCTTGGCCTCAGCAAAGAGGAAGCCTCCATCGCTGCGGACGTGGAAGCCAAGTATGTAAATGAAGCCGACATATCGCTCGCCGATTGGGCCAACCTGAACATAGGAGGCTCCCGCTAAAGGAGATTGTTTATATGGCTAGAACAAGGGACACAACCACCTTCTGGTACGACCTGGCGTGTGGGTGGCAGGACGATGCGGCACCGTGGAGCGAAGCGCAGAAGAGAGCACGCGTGATTTTCCTTACGAGGTGCGGCTTGACGAGAGATGACATATGGGAGTCGCTTGGCTTCACCCCTGCCTTTATCGAAGAGACCGTGCGTGACTTCGCCAAGCTCTGCGCGATGGAGCTGCCGGGAGATGCAGAAAAGAACTACCACATCATTTTGAAGAAAGTTGAGGGGAAGAAAAGCAATGGCAAATAGCTACGAACAAAAAGACTACGCAATGCCGATGCGCGCTGACTCCGAAGCCGTCGCCAAGAAGGTAGCGGAGATGTGCCCTGTTACCGACCAAATGCGCGAGCGCTCTGCCCAAAATGACCGCGCCAAGCTGCGTGACGAATTCGACCGACTTCAGCACCTGATCGCGTGGGAGCGCGAGGCAATTGGGCAGACCCAAGGAGCCTTGAGCGAGTACGAAGGCAAGGTGACGAAGGCGAAGAAGGCGCTGGATGCGCTGGACTCCTCCGGCATCAGGCCGAGTGTGAAGCGCTCACGCAAAGCCGAACTCGCCAGCGACATCGCTCACTTCGGCGACCGGATCGCCTTCTGGAAGACGCAGGTGGAGAAACACGAAAAGTTGCTTGCTCAGAACGAAGCCAAGCTGGCTGCGTTCGATGTCGAAGGCCTGAAGGCGTTCGAAGCCGAGCAAAAGTTATTGGAGAGCATTTAGATGTTGAGTTTCCCGGATACCTTCCACCTGCGTTGCAGGGCTGCTGCGCAGGTGTTCAATCCGGGAACGCGGGATGGTTTTCGGTCGGTACAGGTCCCGACCGGATGTCTCTTTGGTTTTCGGTTGCGTTTCGTCCACCGACCGGAAGCCACCTTCCAAAAGAGACTCCATCCCGCGTTAAAGATGCCGGACTCGCTTGGGCTGCGCACCTGCGATGTCCGGAGGCGCGGATTGGCAAACCAGCCGTCCGCGCCTATTCAAGATGCCTGTCGTGGGTGACAGGCTAGTGGGGTGGAGTTGCCGGTCACAACTCCATCCCGCGTTACTTCGAGATGCCCACATATAGGTCCGATTTCGACGGCCAGGGCCTATCGGGAGTGCGGGAGCGGCGTTATTAGGATTGGCGCTGCTCCCGTTTCTATTACAAGGAGATCACGTTGAAGAAGAAACCGGAGACACGCGCCGAATTGCTGAAGCAGCGGAACGCCGGGAGACGGCTGATGCGCAAGGCGCTGAAGACCATCGGTGCGGCGCAGCAGATTGCGAGGGATGCTCAGAAGCAAACCGAGGACACGCAGAATACCCTAACCCAAACGCTCGCCATCGTCCGCGACTGGGAAAGGATCAACTCCCAGAAGGATGTGCGCATCGCCGAACTCGAAATGGAAATCAAGAATTGGCAGTTCGATGAGCTAGTGCGAATGGCCCTGCGCGACACCAAGCCAGCGTCGAACGCGGTGCAATAGAGTCTCTCGCCTCACGAGCGAGAACAGCGTATATTCTGCTCAACCGTGCTCAGCTATCTTGCGATCTTTGCGACCATTACACTCGCGCTACTCCAGCTGGCGAAAGACTGGGGAGCGCATCAGACCCACTGGCGTCGTGCTCTGGTGTTGATCCTCATAATCGCTTCCGGTGTCGCTGGCTCGATAAATCTGCACTATTCGAATAAGAAAGCCGCGCAACAACACGAATACGACCAAAGGCAGATTACCGCGCTCGGAAAGGCCGTCGAGACCGCAAATACGAACCAAGAGGCGAATACCAAGCAGTTCGTGAAGTCGTTCGGAGACTTATCGCAGAAATTGACTGGTATGCAGGTAGCGGTCAAGACGGCAGGCCTTCAGAAGGAAGCAGCGCAACTAAAGAAAGAGCTTGAGGCGACGCAAAAGGCGTTAGTTCTTCCGAAAGCCGAACTCTTGGTCAGTTTGGGCGACTTGCCACAAGCTACCGAAATTACAAAGGAGATGGCGTTACTCCCGAACGCTGATGGAACTCTATCTTTCAGTGTCAGTGTCTTTAACAAGTCCGGAGTGCAAGCCAGAAATGGTTCAATATTCTTGAGGCTCTGTACCGGATGCGGATACGTCGAGGAGCCTTCGAGATTCACGAAGCCGCCTGGCGCTATTGATGCGGACCGAGAAATGATCTTCCAGGCAATTAGTGCAGTTTCGAAGATAACGATTCCTCTAAAGATCAAACCTCCGGACGGCGCGCACACAGTCGATGTCGGCGCTACCGTTAGATGTGAAAACTGCTCGGTAGAGGACTTTCATCGACTAACCCTGAAATTCTGATTAACCGCTTTGGGCTCCCCAACGCGGCGCGGTAGACTTTCCTCGTGGCGACTCCTTCCATCAAAACGATTAAGCTAAGTCACGGCACCGCGTCCCTCTATCGGGACTCGATTTGGATCCTGAGAATCTATGTCGGGAAGAAGCAGCGCGGCTTTAAGCTCGGATATAAGCGTGACCTTCCGACCGCCAAGGCGATACGCAAAGCCGCTGAAGACAAGCTCCTAGAGCTGAACATCGCCTCATCGCCGATAATAGCGAAGATCACGCTGGACCAGTTCATTCACGTCTGGTACCTGAAAACGGCTGAACAGCACCTGCGGCCTTCTACATATAAAGGTTATCGTGGGATGTACGAGCGGTACATCCGAGGACGCCGCGAAGCGAAACTGACGCTTTGGAAGTACCACGCGCGGGATGTTCAATCGCTGATCTCCGGAATAGCGCAAGATAATCAGCTTTCGAAGGCCACGCTTCAGCACGTCAAGGCTTTCATTTCCGGCGTCTTCCGACACGCCGTGATCGCCGGATTCCGTCGCGATAATCCTGTACACGACACGATCCTGCCGAGGATTACTAGACAAACCAAGCTTCCCGGCATATACGTGCTCGAAGAAATCAACAAGGTGCTCCCAACGCTCGAAGGTCCGGCGCGCGCCGCAGTGGCTATCGCAGCTCTAAGCGGTTTGCGGCTCGGAGAAATACAGGCGCTGACGTGGAGCGATTACGACGGCGAGGCGCTGAGCGTCAATCAATCCCAGTGGCGCGGACACGTTAATGATCCGAAGTCGAAAGCATCGAAGTCCTGGGTGCCGGTAGTCCCACCACTGCGCGCGATCCTCGATGAGTACAAAGCGGCGTGTCCGGCGAGAAAGAAGTGGATCGAAGACCCTGAGAACGACGGCGAAGGCATCGAGGTCGAAGACTTGGCTATGTTCCCGGTCTCGAAGCGCGGAGGACGCGACGGCAGGGAGGCGATGGACCTCGACCACTTGGGACGGCGCGTTGTCGCGAAAGCGTTCAAGGCTCAAGGTCTCGAATGGAAAGGCTGGCACGCTTTTCGCCGTGGCTTGGCGAGTACGCTATTCGAACTCGGTTGTGACGACCTCACGGTTCAGCGTATACTAAGGCACTCGCGAGTTAACGTGACTAGAGCCCACTACATACGGATTCGCGACGCGAAGGTGGAAGACGCTATGAAACGGCTCACGACGGCGTTGGAGAATAAGTAGCGCATAAGTAGCTAGGACATTGCGCAAACCTTCGAAAGTAGTGATTTTTACAAGTCGGAGAGGTGGCCGAGTGGCTGAAGGCGGCGGTTTGCTAAACCGTTATACGGTCAAAAGCTGTATCGGGGGTTCGAATCCCCCCCTCTCCGCCAGAAGTTCCTATATTCCTTCCCGTATTCTAATGCGCTCTACATTTGATCGCATGCCGCTATCCGACGCGCAGCCGACCATGAATTCCCGAGCTATCGCGAAATACGCCCGTTGCTGATCCGATAGACGCTATCTCGGTTCACCTTCCAAATCAGACCGCGTATTTACAAAATCCAGGGACAAGTGACTGCCCACGCATGGGCGGTAAATCCATTTCTTCTTTCCGGCTTAGAGACGCATCAGTCTAACTATGGACTCGCAGAAAGGAGGATTCTAGCCTTGCCAGTTCCTGAAAAGATCACCGTAGTTGCGGTTCACGGAGCGTGGGCCGATGGTTCGAGTTGGAAAGACGTTATTCTTGGTCTCGAGGGAAAAGGGTTACGAGTGATCGCAGCTCCGATCCCGTTGACCTCACTCAACGACGACGCGGCCGCGTTGAAGCATGCAATAGCCCGAACAGAAGGGCCAGTGATCCTGGCGGGTCATGCGTATGCAGGCGCTGTAATCGCCACGGCGACCGACGACCGAGTGAAGGCAACGGTGTATATCGCGGCACTTGCTCCTGACGAAGGAGAGACTGTTGCGCAGGTCTTCTATCGCGATGAGAAACACGCTCAGTTTCCTCAACTCGCACCAGATGCTGATGGTTTCATCTGGATGCCGGACGAAGGCTTCAGAAATGCTTTTGCGCAGAATGCGACAGCGGAACAGATCGCATTATCGAGGGCTGTCCAAAGGCCAATATCGGTGAAGTGCATTCAAGAGCCGGTTCCAAGGCCAGCGTGGAGATCGAAGCCTTCCTGGTTCCTGATCGCCGAAGAAGACCGCATGATCAATCCCAAAACGCACCACTTCATGGCAAAACGAATGGGAGCTACTGCGCGGTCACTCGCGGTCGATCACACGCCACTGCTCACCGCGCCGGAGAAAGTTGTGGACATCATCCTGGAAGCAAAACAGGCAGTGTCGTCCTGAATGGAATTACCGAGTAACGGAACCCTCGCAATCGAATCGCGTGCTTTGATCGACGACTCGAAAGGAGACACTGTGAATTCTGTCGCAATTGTTACCGGAGCGAGCCAAGGCATCGGTCGATCAGCCGCCATTCGACTGGCACGTGATTTTTCCGCGATCGTAATGGCTGCGCGCAACGCGGATGCGCTGAAAGAGGTCGCGGAAGCGGTGAAGATGGCCGGCGCGGAGCCTCTTGTTTGCGATCTCGATTTGAGTAAAGTCGAATCGGCCAAGCAACTTGTCAACGGTGCGCTCGAGCGTTTCGGCAGAATCGATGCGCTCCTCAATATCGCTGGGGCCGTCCCACAGATCGATCTGTTCGAGATGACGGACGAGCAGTGGCAAGCGGGCATGGAACTGAAACTGCACGGAGCGCGTCGCGTGACGATACTTGCGTGGGAAGCACTTAAAAAGTCGAAGGGCTCGGTCGTCTTCATGTCAGGGAGTGCCGCCCTCGATCCGAAGCCAGCCTTCGCAGCGGTCGCCGCGACGAATGCAGCGATCACCGCGCTTGCTAAAGCCTTTGCCGAACAAGGCATCAAAGATGGCGTGCAGGTCAACAGCATCGTTCCCGGTGCGGTAATGACGGGGCGGCGCCGATCTTTCCTTGAGCATTGGGCGCCAGCTCACAACATGAGCGTCGAAGAAGCAACGCAACAATTTCCGGAAAAAGCAGAGATTAGTCGCTACGGGTGTCCGGAAGAGATCGCCGACTTGCTCGCATTCATGGTGTCCCCCGCCGCGAAGTGGATGACCGGTACTTCCGTCCGCATGGACGGAGGCGAAATAAAGAGCATTTAGCCCTGAAAGAGTGCTGCTGGATGATGCGCCGACGCCCTCGGAAACGCGGCGATCAACGAAGGATTGACGCGCAAATTACACCTTGGTGACAAGGCTTCTCCGGAATCCTCCTAAATTATTTCTGTCAGACCGCAGTTCCTCTGTTCGGAAGACGGAGCGGCGCATGATCCCGTGGCCGCTTCGTCTTTTGGTGTATTCGCTCCTGAGTCAACGAAGTGGCCGCAGTCACTTTCCGGCAGTTGCAACGTCCACCTCACCTCATTGACTCCTCACCCGGTTCTTTCGCCGGAAAAAGAGTGCTTCGATGAACGCACTGAAACTAATTGTGTTGGCAGCGTTGGCGCTGCTGCTCGAGGCGTGTGGCGGCATGGGGATGGGCAATACGGCATCCACGAATTTGAACTCGTCCAACAGCATGAATGGAAATTGGACGGCCACGATGATGACTCAGGCGGGCACACAGATGATGGCCTTTACTTCGGCTCTCAGCCAAAACAGCAGCAATGTCGTGACCGCGTCGAATCTTCAGTTCAATATGCCAACCCAATGTTTTGCTGCGGGGACCTCGGGGACTGGAGCGGTCACGATGAATGGGGGAATGAGTGGATCGATGATGGGCTCGTTTGGAATGACCATTCAGTCAGGAACCACCGGCATGCAGCCCGGATCCATGGGTATGCCAATGGGGATGATGCCCACGGCGAATAACGTGCTCACGCTTCAGGGCTCGATGAGCAACATGAATACAGTCTCGGGCACCTGGACGATGAATGGCGTGATGTCCGGTTGCAGTGGATCAGGAAGTTTCACGATGACAAGGATGTAGCCGTACGCGCGGTGGTTCACGCGACTTCTTATCACATTGCTGCGTCAATTCCTGCAACTCACTACTACTCAGTCCGGCGTGTCTGACGCGCTACTCCATTCTAAAGTCGGTAGTACGCACGAGGGATGAGTTTCCTGCTGAATCCTTGGTTTTCAGTTCAAGACGATAATCGCCCGGCTCCAGTTTGTCGGTAACTAGCTTCAGCCCGATGGGGATTACGGGATCGCCCGGATGAATCGAGGGCGCCATATTCATCAAGCCTGAATCAAATTTGACGGCTCCCGACTTGCGGTCCAGCACGCGGTATTCGACCACAACGATAGGAGGCTTTTCAGATTTGAGGAGAGGCTCGTACACCTCCACGTAAAGCACTGCCATGTCCGTTTTCTTGAACTGATTGTTGGCAGAGGGAACAATCTGCATGTGATTCACGATCAATGGCGTGCGATCTTCGAGCAACGCATCCTCGGCATCTGCAGGATTGTCTTTCAAGTTTAGAAGAGTATTGCTGAGGGCAACTCCGCTTACGGCGAACTGTTTGCCATTGTTTGGCTCGATGACGAGCGGCGTTTCCACCTTACCGAAGGTTTCACCGCCAGAGCTGAATACTACCTTCAACAGGAAATCTCCAGATGGCACTGAGAATTGTTTTTCGTAGGAATAAGGTTTTTGGGTGAATGTTTCCAACTCGTCCTTGTTCTGGAAATCAAGTTTCACGGTGTCGCTGAAACGCGCCGCAACCTGTCCGTCCTTAGTAACAGCGACGCCGAGTAAGTCAACGGACGCTCGGTATTTCCCCTTCTCTTTCTCGATCTTCATCGCTTCCGAAGGAATCTGCATGGTCACGTCGACGCGCGCAACGTTTGGAGCTGTGTAGAAGAACGGCGCAATAAGTGAGCTCTGGTACTTGCCGCCCTGTTCGGAGTTGGCTCGGGCTTCCAATATCTTGGATGTGGGCGTTCCGGCGAGCAAGTCCGTTGACTTTACGCTGCAATAGCCGCTGCGCGCACGAATGATGGTGTCGCCGCGATCGACTTTCACTTTCAACGCGTGGCAACTACCCTCCGGAGAATCAGTCGGCGAATACCCCAAAACGTAATACTCATTCTGTTCGGCCGAGATTTTCTGCATGCCGCCGAGCAGATCATTCGTGTTGGTGATCACGAATCCACCAGTTCCAGAGGCGAGCGCATAAAACAACTGTTGATTCGTTACCGTGCTCTCCGGGAATGTCGGGAAAACGGGCGGTCGGTTTATCGGATTCTGGTAGACCGGAGGTCTGCTTGCTGTTGTAGGCGGTCTGGAGACCGTTCCTCCAGCGGAAGGGCGGGGTGCTGTGCCTCCTGGTTTGCCACCGGCCTGGAAAAACGCGACTGGACGTACAATGCCTTGCGACGATCCACCGTAGACGAAAGACGCAAGCTTCACCTGGCCTGGTTCCGGGGAGACTGGCGCTGGACTCGGAGATAATGCGCCCTTTGTGGGAGCCACCAGACCGCGAACGTCAATTGGGTAGACAGCAACGTTGGCTTTGTTGCAGGCATCGATTGCGGCTGTTAGGTCCGGCGTAATGTCGGCCGTAATTCCAAATCCCGCGCTCAGGAAAATAAGGATCTTCCGTCCTGGCACAGCGGCCAAACTCTTCGCCAGGCTACGCAGTGCACGGAGCGCGGTGTATTGTCCAAAATCCAGCTCTGCGCTCGAAAGCATTACTGGACCTGTGGATGCCAATTCCGGATTACTCGCGACGTATGAGCGGCTCAACCCCGCAACCACCTTCTTCAGGCGATCGGCATCCGAAGTGAAGTTTTGCGCAACGCTCAGCGATCCCCCAAAATTCACGACTGCCATCAACCGATTCGGTCCGGCATTTGTATCGATGAACTTCCCCGCAGCTTGGCGTGCCTGAATCTGATCGGCAAGTTCGGTGCTTGAATTATCGAAGAACAGCACCATGTAGTGAGGGCGTGAGTTCTCCGGCGTTGCGGGGTCCGCCTCGTAGGAGAAAGATTTGATGGTCTGCTCTTTACCGTCCTCATATACGCGAAAATCTTTTGCAGTCAGATCGTGGATGTAGGCGCCCTTCTTGTCCGTCACTACCGTATCGACCAGCACTAATTTGCTTTCCGCGTGAATCGTCAGAGCGGAAGCCGTGTCTGGAGATTGCGACTGCGCGGTCGCCGGTGTTGTTGCGAAGCTCAGAGCGTATAGCACTACCAGCAATTTCGACTGACGTATGCGCATCTTGTGCCCCAGTTATGGAATGCTTACCGTGTCATTCTTAGCCGACAACAATTGCCCTTCTGTATCGCGTACGACAACGCGGACCAGATAGTCGCCGGGCTTCACCGCGAAACTTGATTTTATGGCGATGCCGTTGTGCAAGTGGCGTTGCAACGACTCGTCGCGCATGTGGAACTCGATCGTCTTTTCCTGTCCGGAGACGAAGCGGCCGTTGCGATCGAATAATACAGAAACGACGGTGACCGTGTTCAGGTTGCGATCCGCTTCTTTACGAAAGGTAAGATGCCGCAAATCGACATGAGTGAGCACGGCGACATTGGCTTGATCCGCGGCCGACTTGAAAAACTCAGTATGCAGGTCGACGGGAATATCCTGCCGTTCATCGCGGGAGAAGACCGCGTCTTCAATATCTGATTTGGTCTGTTCGGCGGCGTCTTGCGTACGACTAGGCGCGAAGTAGCCCTTTTGCGTGCGGGCAGTGAGTCCCGGAGGATCATTAATGACTACTTTGAGATTGTGGAACTTACCATCGGCTTTCAGGCTCTGGGGTGTGAACGAGAGGAGGTAAGCAACCTCGGGATTCGCCGAAGTGCGGTGGAATCCCTCGAGAAGGTCGTTGTTGTTACGAAAGAATATCCCGCCGGTGCCGTCCGCGATTTCCGCCAGCACGTCGTTCTGATGTGAGGAACTCTCGTGCATGTATCGCTCAAAAGTGGGAATGTGACTGACGACCTCTCTGTACTGGGCGTCAAAGACCGGATCCGTCCAGATGCCCCGGACATCGAGAGTGTTAATCGCGATGTTCGCGTGCAGGGCACGATCGAATAGCAGTGTCATCAGGGAATAGTCCGTGACGAAAAATCCTGGGGAAACTAGCACCATCGAGCGTTGCCCAGGCGCAGTAGAGAGTCTGCCAACAATATCGCGAATAACCGACAGCGACATTCGCATATCGGCGTCGCCATTGTTCAGTTCGCGCTCGGCGGCATTGACTACCATTGGGCCAGCCACAGCAATGGCCGCAGCATCAAGGGCAGGCGTACCGGTTCGAAGGTTCAAACATTCGACGGTATCGCTGACCAAGGCGTTCTTCAACTCCCGATTGTTCTTGTTCACAATCTGATCAGCAAAATAAGCAGTCATACGAGGACAGTCGCCGGAAGCGCCCCTCATCAGCAAAGCCTGTTGAATGCTCGCAATCGTGTCGAGCAACTGCTTGCGATTGTCGGTGAAGTCAAGCATTACCCGGCCCGAGGTGGTGAATATGGCGGCACGGTCTGTCGAACCCATCGAGGCTGTCAGATACTTGCTGGCGGCGTCTTTGACCCGAACTAGATCGGGAACCTCGACATGCAGGTCGTCGAATAAATAAGCAACGTAGCGCTGGGGTGCATCGACCTTTGCGGAATCTTCCGGTTCTGGTTTCTTCCCGCTACCAAACTGCCCGGCTCCCGATCCGGTCAGCGAGAACGACGTAATCGGTTGAGCCTTGCCGTTATCCAATACCTGAAACGCTTCGCGAGGTAAATTGCCAACCGCCTTGCCTTGCTTATCGCGCACGACGACCCTGAGCAAAACCTGGTTGACCCGGACCTTGAACGTCGTTGTCTCGTGCGTGACGACTTCCGGCTGATTGTGCTGCTGTGAGATGCTCACCGAACTTGAAGTGGAAGTAGCGGAAGCGGAGGTGGGGGATTGTGCCGAGACCGCAACGGCTTCCAAAACGACGCAGGCGAGTAATATGAGCCCGCAGGCACCGAATGTCGATGAACGACGAATAGCAGATGGTGAATGCACACGGATCCCTTGAAGTCGAGCTACATTGCCCCGGCGAAATCCTACACCGTTTCTGCTCTCCATAACTCGCGTCTCACAAATTTGACAGTTTTGTGATCGTAATCAGGCACAAATTTGCCATATCGCCAGCAGCTCAGCTTGAGTTAGATTACCGGCGAGATGAATACTGATCGCCCTCGCTTTCCTACCTTCCGATTCAATAGCGTCTCCGTCCTTTTCTTAACGATCATCGTCGCGCTCGCAGCACCAGCCCGAGAGGTCCCCGCCTCCGCGCCGTATAAGGATCCGAACGTTCCGGTCGAGCAGCGTGTCCAGGACCTGCTCGGACGCATGACGTTGGAAGAAAAGGTCTCCATGCTAAACGGCGCGAACTGGATGGAGAGCGTTGCGATTCCGCGGCTGGGCATTCCCGCGATCAAGATGGCGGATGGCCCGATGGGCATTCGCTCGTGGCTGGGAAGCTCGGCGATCACCAGTGCGCCGGGCGCAAAGCAGACCTTCAGCAGCACCGCCTTTCCCGCCGGAATAGCAGTCGCCGCGACCTGGGATCCAGAAATTGCGCGCCAGGTCGGGCAAGCGATTGGTCAGGAGATGAAATCGATCGGACGCAACATGATTCTGGGTCCGACGGTGAACATTCAACGCGTACCTATGTGGGGACGGAACTTCGAAGGCTACGGTGAAGATCCCTACCTCACGTCGCGCATGGGAGTGGCCTACATCAAGGGAGTACAGAGTGAAGGCGTCATTGCGACCGTCAAACACTTTGCCGCGAACAATGAGGAATTCGAGCGTCATCGTATCGATGCAGCGATTGACGAGCGCACTTTGCAGGAGATTTACTTTCCGGCGTTCAAAGCTGCCGTACAGGAAGCGGGCGTGTGGTCGGTGATGTCGGCCTATAACAAGGTGAATGGAACGTACTGTGCGGAGAATGCATATCTGCTCAAGGATGTTCTGAAAAATGGGTGGGGCTTCAAGGGATTCGTGGTCTCTGACTGGGGCAGCACTTACAGCACGGCTGCGACGGTGAATGCCGGCATGGATCTGGAGATGCCCGGTGGGGAAGTCGCGCGGAAGTGGCTGCAAACTGACAGAACAATCAAGGCCGGGAATGGCGGAGACTGGTTGTCGCCGGAAAAGGTCTCGGCCGAAATTACGGCCGGACACATATCGCCTGCGAACGTCGACGATAATGTGAGCCGCATTCTTCGCGTCATTTTCTTGAGCGGACAGTTTGATCATTCGAGCACGGCCTCAGGGACGATTGACACTCCGGAACAGCGTGCCGTAGCACGTCGCGCAGCCGCAGAGAGTATCGTGCTGCTCAAAAACGCGGGCGATTTTTTGCCGCTCAATACGACGAAGATCAAAACGCTCGCGATCATCGGCCCCAACGCCGCCGTGGCGAGGACTGGCGGTGGAGGCAGCTCGCTGGTGCATCCGACTTATGCGGTGACTCCTCTAGATGGCATCAGGGAGCGCGCGGGAACCAAGATCCAGATCAGCTATGCGCTCGGAGTGGGGATCCCCGACGAAGATCCGAAGAACGATACGCCAGAGGCTCGCGACCAATTGCTGAAGGAAGCAGTGGCCACGGCCGCCAAAGCTGATGCCGCGATTGTGCTCGTGGGCGATTCTCCGAAGATTGAATCCGAGTCTTTCGATCGCGAGACTCTTGACCTGCCCGAAGGACAAGACGAACTGATCCAGGAGGTCGCGAAGGCAAATCGCAATACCGTCGTCGTGTTCAATGCGGGCGGACCGATAAACGTGAGCCGCTGGGTGGATAGTGTTCCGGCGCTCCTGGACGCCTTGTTCGGCGGCGAAGAGGGCGGACACGCCATCGCCGATGTTCTGTTTGGCGACGTGAATCCAGCCGGCAAGCTTCCGTTCTCCTTTATTAATGAATGGAAGCAGTCGCCAGCCTATGGCAACTACCCGGGCGAGAACTTGCACGTAAAGTATGCGGAAGGTATTTACGTTGGGTACCGGTACTTCGATAAGCACAACATCGCGCCCCAATATCCCTTCGGCTACGGACTCTCCTATACTCGTTTCGGTTATAGTGACCTGAAAATCTCTCCAGCCAAGGGATCCAGCAACTCGCAATTCAACGTAACGCTGCGGGTTCGCAACGAGGGAAAACGCGCGGGCGCGGAAGTTGTGCAACTCTACGTGCACGACGGGCACTCCGCCGTCGATCGTCCCGTCAAAGAACTAAAGGCCTTTCGACGTGTCCAGCTCTCTCCAGGTCAGTCGACTTCCGTGAGCTTTGCTCTGGATAAGAGCGCGCTGGCTTACTACAGCGTACAAAAGAAGGCTTGGATCGCGGACCCAGGAAAGTTCGACATGCTAGTAGGTGCATCTTCCAGGGATATCAGGCTACAAAAATCTTTTGAGCTGCTCCCATAGGGGGACGACTGCATGGTTAGATCCAGAGTCTCTCGTTCCACGATGGTACCTGACCTGAGCTGCCTGTCGAAGACGCACAGCTCTTGAACTGCTAAACGTTTCGCCGTAAGCCAGTTATGGCACAAGGCAATAACTGGACTGGGCTTAACCGCTTTGCTCCGCCATAAGACCTACGCTGATTCGTGACGACGAGTAGTAAGGTGCATTCATTACTCCATTTTTGAAATATGCAAGTTCGCATTGCTCATTCCGTCTGCGAAAATCAAAAATTGTGAGCACGCCACGTTCGTCTCTCGCGCACTCTGGTACTAGTCGTTGCTGCGCAGCCGCAACCTTCCTGTCCCGCGGTGAATCAAAAGTCCCCGAGAGGAGTGGAAAGCAGATCAGCACAGCTGCGATTCGAATCGGCTGTCGCGATTTTCTTACCCCCATCACTGCACTTCCCGGCCTGGCAGTAGAAGGCGTCACGCAAATACAGGCAGCTCAACAAAGATAAAAAACATCGTCACACGATGATACAGCGGGAGACCCGATGAAGCGTTCCATCGTTTCGCTGATTCTCTGCGTGGCTTGCTCCATGCTTCCTGCGCTCGCGCAGGTGACTACGGGCATTATTGCGGGTACGGTAACAGATCAAACCGGGGCAGTTGTGCCGGATACCCCAGTCACGATAACCAACACCGCTACCGGTGCTACGCGCACCATGAATACAAACTCTTCAGGAGACTACCGCTTTGAGGCGCTGCCTCAAGGCACTTACCAGGTTGATGTAAAAGCTCCTAATTTCAAGGAGTCGGTAACCAATGCAGTGGAAGTACACGCGGCCTCCACAACTTCGGTGGACGTAAAACTTCAATTAGGAAAAGCTACCGAACATGTGGATGTCGAAGCCAACGCCATACAGGTGCAGACTGACAACGCTTCTCTCGGTGAAACCGTCGAGGGACAGCAGGTGCGGGAACTGCCCTTGAATGGACGCAGCTTTGTTCAATTGACCCAGTTGCAGCCGGGTGTATCCGCGGCGAACAACTTCGACACCAAAAACAAAGGACTGCAGGGCGGCGTCGATTTCTCCGTGAACGGAAATGCGACCACCAACAACCTTTATCTTGTGGATGGTGCAAACAACAACGATACGGGTTCAAACCGTACGATCTTGATCTATCCCTCGATTGAGTCGATTGCGGAATTCAAGATGTTGCGTAATAGCTATGGCGCTGAATATGGCCAGGCTGCCGGTGCAGTGATCAACATCGTCACCCGCAGTGGGACCAACGACTGGCATGGCAGCGCCCTGTACAGCGGACGCAACACGGTGCTCAATGCGCGTACCTACTTCGCCGCGCAACGAACCGCTATCGCGAATGCCGCCGGCCAAACGTTGCCCTTCGATGGGAAGGACAAAGTGAACCGCAACGACTGGGGCTATTCGCTAGGCGGCCCGATTATCAAAAACAAGCTGTTCTTCTTCTGGAGCCAGGAATGGAATCATGAAATCCGTGGCATCACGAAGACGGCTTGTGTACCAACGCTCGCGGAGGCCCAAGGCGATTTCTCGGGTGGCACAAGTTGCGGGGAACCAGCTCCGATCATTCCTGCCGCTTTGCAGGCAGCCGGAAATCCACTGAAGATCGCGAATCCGAGCGCTGCGGGATTGCTGTTACCCCAGAAATATCCGCTGCCTAACCAAGCGACAACCAATGGCAATAACTGGTCCAACTCGTTAAACACTCCGCTCTATTGGCGGCAGGAAAATCTTCGTATCGACTACAACCTTACGAAATCCAACACGCTGATGGGCCGGTTTACGCAGGACACTTGGAGCAACAACTCGTACAACGCCGGTTATTGGGGCGAAGATCCCTTCCCGGCGCTGAATGACAACTGGGCGCAGCCTTCAAAGAGCATTGTCGGCAAATGGACCAAGACGATCGGAACGACGATGGTGAATGATGCTGAGTTCACGTATTCGAACAACCGCATCAACATAACTGTCGGCGGCACCGATCCCAACAACGGCTACTTGTTCGGTCCAGCTCTGCAGAGCGCCATTAGTGCGGCCCTTCCGCCCCAGTTTCCGAACTCGCTCAAGCGCGCTCCGGATAGTATCCCGACAATATGGGGCGGTCTGGGCAACTACGGTAGTAACAACAACTATTGGACAATTGCACCGTGGAACAACACGCTCGATCTGTACGTTGCCAAAGATGATGCTTCCAAGATCATCGGCAAGCACACTCTGAAGTTCGGGGCGCTTGTAAGTTGGAACGGCAAGAACGAAGACGTTAGCACGTCCGCCTCAGAACGGCCGACCTTCAACACTGGCAATGGGAATCTCACGTTACCGGGTGACGCAGGATTTACCGGCACAGGCAATAACCTCGCCAATGTCCTTCTTCCGGGAGCTTCATGGAATCTGACGGAGACCTCAACGAACATCCGGGCGCAGTTGCGTTGGCACGATTATGAGTTCTACGTTGCCGACAATTGGAAAGTGACTCCGCGTTTGACGCTCGATCTCGGTTTGCGCTGGTCCTTCCTCTACGCTCCGTATCAACCGAACAACCAGATCACCAACTTCCAGCCAAACCTGTACAACCCGGCACTTTCACCGATGGATGCGTGCAATGGATTGGAGATTGTGGCAGGAACCGATCCTTGCGGAGCGGCAAATGCGCAATTCGGAACGAACTTCAGTTCCGGAACCCCCGGTCCGGGGCGAGCATTGGTCAACAACAACAACCACATGATTGCTCCTCGCCTGGGGCTCGCGTGGGATCCTTGGGGTGATGGCAATACGGCCATTCGCGTTGGTGGTGGCGAGTTCTTCCAGCGCGAACGCGTAAGCCGTTACACGCTAGTCGCAAATGCTCCATTTGCGATAACCGCGTCGTACAATCGCGCTCTTGACGGCGGCGCTGCCGTTGTTGCTCCCGGCGCGGCACCGGCAGGTGGTATGGATCAAACCGACACGGTTCCGGTCTCGTGGCAGTGGAACGTGAGCATACAACGTAGCCTGGCAAGAGATACCACTCTTGAACTCGGTTACGTTGGAAACCACGCTTACCATCAGACTTCAAGCTTCGACCTGAACCAGATCGCGCCGCAAAACTGGCTTGCTTCGTCATTCCTATCCAATTCGGATGCGCAAAAAGCCGGCTTCTACGCGTTCAACAACTATGACACCTCACTAACGTTTTGGACTCACCAAGGTGATGCTACTTACAACGCATTGCAGGCGCTCTTCAAGACGCGTTACAAACGATCGCAGTTGACAGCGGCCTACACTTGGTCGCACTCAATTGCGGACGTCATCCTGGACGACTCTTCGGGTGGACTCGGATTCCAAAGCTTTACGCTGCCTTCGAACCCGGGACTAGACCGCGGTAATTCAGCGATCAACCGGCCCATGATCTTCACCGCGAACTTCAACTACTTCCTGCCCGACCTGACTCAGGCGAACAGGTTTGTGAGGGGAGCGTTTGGAGCATGGGAGTTGGGCCTGATCACGACTGAAGCTAACGGGAACTCGAACACCATCTACCAGGGCACTCTTCAGGAGAATGCAAGCCTTCGCCAAGGCGATGCCTTTGGCGATGGGTTGCAAGCCCTATTCAACAGTGCCAATCAACGAACCATGCAACGTCCGCTGATTGTGCCTGGGCAGAGCTGCGGCATCAGTGCCGGGGATCAGGTGATGAATCCGAATGCCTTCACGCTCGTGGGCTATCAGATCGGCACCATTCCTTCGAACACAGAGCCTCGCGGCTACTGTCGCGGTCCGAGTCTCCTGGATACCGATTTGTCCATCGACAAGAACTTCAAACTGACGGAACGCGTCAGAATGCAGTTCCGCATGGATTTCTTCAACATTTTCAACCATGCGAATTTCCGCGGCGATCAAATCAACGGGACCCAGGGTGGGACACTGTTTTCCAGCGTGAACTGCGGTCCACAGCTGGGGAATGGGCTGTACGCACCATGTAGTCCGACCAATAACGTGATCGGCGCTCAACAGGTGGCGACTGGCGCTGGCCAGGCGACATCGGTCGTCGGAAACGCGGGCCGCGAAATTCAGTACGGTTTGCACATCACATTCTGATTGGCTAACTATAGCGTCTCATCGAACTAGCCAAACGGCAGGCTGAACTTTTAGGGCCTGCCGTTCTTTTTTCCCGCCGCGGATGCTCCACTCATTTTGCCAACTTCGGTTCCTGCTGTTAAAGTGCAACGCAATCGGCAGCAATTCACCACACCCAAATTGCGGAGGATTCCTTGCGTTTGCGCCACCTCGCTACGGCTGTATTTCTCTTTCTATTGGTCGGACAGATCGCTGCACAATCGAACGATGAGAAGGCTTTACCCACAATCTCTGAAAAGACAAAACTCATGCGCAAGATGCCCGGCTATTTTCCGCTCTACTGGGACGACCGCACCGGCAAGATGTGGCTGGAGATCGATAAGTGGGACACCGAATTCCTGTTCCTCGAATCGCTCTCGGCGGGAGTGGGGCAGAACGATATCGGCCTGGACCGTGGACAACTGGGCGACGGCCGCGTGGTGAAGTTCCGTCGCGTGGGACCGAAAGTCCTTCTTACGCAGGTGAATTACGGGTTCCGGGCACAAACAGAGGATCTCGCGGAACGCAAGGCGGTGGAAGATGCCTTCGCGCAGTCGGTGATTTGGGGATTCGAGGCGGCGGCCGAAGACGGCGGTCGAGTCCTGGTTGATGCCACATCGTTCTACTTGAACGATGCACATCACGTGGCCGAGAGCCTAAAGCAAACTAAGCAGGGGACGTTCCATGTGGATGCTTCGCGGTCCGCGCTTTATCTTCCGGATACGAAGAACTTTCCTCAGAACACTGAAGTAGATTCCACTCTGACATTTGTCGGCGACGAACCGGGAAAACTGGTGGAGCAGGTCGTGCCGGATCCCAATGCGATTACCGTCCGCGAGCACTATTCGTTCGTGCAGCTTCCCGACGGCAACTATCATCCACGAGAATTCGATCCGCGCGCGGGGTTCTACGCCATCAGCTACATGGACTACGCCACGCCGATTGGGACGCCGATCGTGAAGCGATATATGGCAAGGCACCGGCTGCAGAAAAAGGATCCGTCGGCGGCGGTCAGCGATCCAGTCAAGCCGATCGTCTATTATCTCGACCCCGGAACGCCCGAGCCGGTTCGTTCGGCCCTCCTGGAAGGTGCTCGGTGGTGGAACCAGGCTTTTGAGGCCGCTGGGTATCGCAATGCTTTCCAGGTAGAAATGCTGCCTCCGGGCGCCGATCCAATGGACATTCGCTACAACGTCATCAATTGGGTGCATCGTTCTACGCGCGGTTGGTCCTATGGCGCGTCCGTTGTGGACCCACGCACCGGCGAGATCATCAAGGGGCAGGTGAGCCTGGGCTCGTTGCGCGTGCGTCAGGATTATATGATCCTCGAGGGCCTGCTCGCTCCCTACAAAAACGGCGAAAAAGGTGATCCGCGCATGTTGCAGACGGCGCTTGCGCGCTTGCGTCAACTGGCCGCGCACGAAGTCGGGCATACCCTCGGACTCCAACACAATTACATCGCGAGCACGCAAGGTCGCGCATCCGTGATGGACTATCCGCATCCCTGGGTGAAACTTGCAGCCGACGGCACGATCGATCTTTCCCAAGCGTATGCCGTCGGAATCGGCGATTGGGACAAAGTGACCATCCAGTTTGGCTATTCCGATTTTGCGCCTGGCACCGATGAGCATAAGGCGCTGAGTAGCATCATTAACGAGGCCGCAAAACATGGGCTAACTTTTCTAACGGATCAAGACGCGCGTCCTCCTGGGAGCGCAAGCCCTTACACAAACCTTTGGGACAACGGAAAAGATCCTGTTGCCGAATTACAGAATGTAATCAAGGTGCGCGCTGCGGCTCTGCAGCACTTTGGCGAGAACAATATTCCTGAAGGCACGTCAATGGCGCAACTTCAGGACGTTCTCGTTCCTGTTTATCTTTATCATCGGTACCAGACGGAAGCAGTAATCAAGACCATCGGTGGCTTGAATTACACGTACGCGCTCCGCGGAGATGGACAAGTTCCGACCGCGCCAGTGAGTGGCGCAGAACAACGTCGTGCGATGAGCGCCGTACTACAGACTCTCACGCCTGAATTCCTGGCAGTACCACCGCAGATCAGCAAACTCATTCCGCCACGCCCGTCTGGTATCGAACCCTATGAGGACTTTCCGTCTCACACCGGACTAACGTTTGACCCGCTTGCCGCGGTCGAGACCTCGGCAAGTATGACGATCAGCGTTCTTCTCGATCCGGCGCGCGCCGCAAGGCTGATCCAGTATCACAGCCAGGATGCTCAACAACCTGGATTCAACGAAGTGCTCGACGCGTTGCTGAATGCAACGTGGAAGAGCAAGCCTCGCTCGGGCGAACTGGCTACGACACAGCGCGTGGTCGATGACGTCGCGCTGAACCAGATGATGACGCTGGCGGCAAACGAAAAAGTCGCAGACGAAGTGCGCGCCGCAACGTTGCTCAAGCTCACAGAACTGCGTAGCTGGCTGGCTAAACAGTCGCCGCTGCTGACCGATCCGCAGCAGAAGGCGCACATGCTCTATGCCGTTGCGCAGATCCGAAAATTCGAGCAGGAGCCAACACAGATTCTGAAGCCTACGCCGTTGCTCGAAGCACCGCCGGGCGCTCCAATCGGCATGACGGAGTGGAATGGCGTGCGATTCCAGTGCGCCATGCCATGACCGCGAGGAATCGCGCCTAGAATCCGGGAGGCCGTTCGGCGGCAACGCCGAAGCTGCGCTCCAGCGCGAGACCGGCTCGGACGAGTGTGCCTTCTTCGAAGAGTCCGCCGATGAGTGTGACGCCGTGCGGCACGCGACGCGGGGGAGAGAACTTGGGTAGAGGATGAGCTGGGTCTGGCGCCCAATCGCTGCGGGCTTCCGACACCTCAACGAATCCTGCTCGCAAGGTGAGCGATGGCTGTCCGGTGAAATTGCTAAGGGTAAGCATCTCATCGCGAAGCGATGGAACTAACAATAGATCCACCTGCGAGAAGATGCGCGCCATCTCCTTGGCGACTTTTCTGCGGAAGCGATCGGCTTGCACGAAGTCCACGGCGGAGAGGAATCGCGACTGGCGGAAAGTGTTCGGCCAGGCGTCGGGCACCTGCACTTTTAGCTGATCGATCTTGTGGCTCAGCGTCAGTTCTTCGAACGATGCGGCAGCTTCGGCGAAGAGAATCAGGTCGAGCGAATCATAGGGCCAATTCGGCAGCGAAACTTCGACGGGGGTCATCCCAACTTTACTGATGGTCTGTAGGGCGGCTCGGTCCACATCAGTGGCTGGGTCTTCTTTCATCCACGCAGGAAAATAGCCGACGCGGAGTCCCTTCACTGACGCATTCGCGTCGTAGTCGAGCTTGCCGGGTACGCTGTTCAGGTCGCCAGGATCTGGTCCTGAGATCGCGTGCAGAACCAAAACTGCATCTTCGACACGGCGAGTCATCGGACCAAGCTTGTCGAGAGACCAGCACAAAGTCATCGCGCCGGAGCGCGGCACGCGGCCGTATGTCGGACGCAGCCCAGTGATGCCGCAGCGCATGCTGGGCGACACGATGCTGCCGCCTGTTTCGCTGCCGATAGCGAAGCCGACCAATCCCGCCGCCGTTGCTGCGCCGGGCCCCGCACTCGAACCCGATGATCCTTCTTCCAGCAGCCAAGGATTCACGGTTTGTCCGCCAAACCATATGTCGTTGAGTGCGAGAGCTCCGAGACTCAGCTTAGCCACGAGCACAGCACCGGCTGCGTTCAATCGATCGACGACTGTGGCATTTTTTGTTGGCACACGATCGCGAAAGGGCTCGGCTCCGTAGGTAGTCGGGATCCCGGTGGTGTCGAGCAAATCTTTGCCGCCCCACGGAATGCCATGTAGGGGTCCACGATACTTGCCGGCAGCGATTTCCTGGTCAGCACGCTTCGCCTGTTGCAGAGCCAATTCACTGGTCAGTGTGATGACGCAGCGCAGCTTGGGATCGAACTTGCGAAGGCGCTCAAGATAAATGTTAGTCAACCGCTCCGAAGTGATCTGGCGTGTTTCGACCCAGTGCGCCAGGCTGGTGAGCGGTGCGAAGGCGATGTCTTCGTCGTTATGCGGAAGCGGTCCGGGATCGGTTTTGCTCCACACAAACTGATTGCGCGTGGGACCGCTCTTTTCGCCGGGCAGCACCGGATTCCAGAGAGAGTAGGGAACATCGGCAGGTTCGATCTGCACGCGGCGTGGTCCGGTTCGCAGTTCGTAAACGGGAGCCATCGCGCTGCGCCAGTTTCCCGCGGCCTCGGCGCGTTCGGCATCGCTCATCTGCACCTGGACGAGTTTCTCGGCCTCGGCGAAGGTCGCAACTGAAACTTCCGGTCCAACCGGAGGAGCAGTGCCAAAGGCTGGCGGCGCACCCGGCGTTGCCGGCGTAGGTTCCTGGGAGTTGAGTTTCGGTGCAACTGCGGCGGCGAGTGAACCCATCGCTGCTGTCAGCAAAAACTGGCGACGCGATTTCGACATTCATCCTCCGGATCCGAGTGCGCAGGGAACGAATCGCAATCCAGCTTACCTGCGTGCGCAGTCAGCACTGTTTACCGATCAGTAACACCACCCCTCCCCCTCTGCTCCTTGCAAATACAGGTACTTACGAGGTAGTGCGTCTGTACATCCGGCATAACAAAGGAGTTAAGCCTTCTCTCCGGCAAAACAAAGGAGTTAGTTATCGTTCTTCCCACTTTGGTCCGTCAATGATCGATTCCCAAACAGTGCATCGCTGTAAGACGTGAAGCGCTGAGCAGCAATGGCGGGCGCAGCTTTTCAGCTCATAATATTTGCTATCTATAAGCTATGTCGATAGAAATGTATATATCTTTTAGATTACAACTGTTCGTGACTATTTGATTTGAAATGCATAGTTTCTTCACTCAGCCCGGCCGCCTGCGGCGCGAAAACACAGCCGGGCTTCGTTCAGAATGACACTGGTTGAGTGGATGCGATGGTGGTGCGGGATGGTTAGGTGGTGGAGAGAGATCTCGATGAAGGACAGCCCCACTCAAGCCAAAGGAAGGCTTGAATGGGCCACCCGCCCATCATCTCTCCGCAACCGAGTCAGTCACCCGCCAGGTTCTGATACTCACGCGGGTGGGCCGCTAGCCCAAGTTGTTGGATCTGAAATACATAGGTTCTTCACTCAGCTCAGCCGCGCCTGCGACGCGAGAAGCACTGCCGGTCTTCGTTCAGAATGACAGTGGTTGAGTGGATGCGATTGTGGTGAAGGACAGGTCAGGTGGTGCTGAAAGTCTCAAGCAAGGACTACCCCTGATCCAGCCAAAGGTGGCCCGGCTGGGCCATGAGTCTGAGGTACGGGCGGTACTCTAGCCCTATTACAAGAGTAACTACGATTTATCTTGAGTCGATACATCCGATTCAATCCGTTGCTACGATGATTCCAACTGACATGAGTTTAAGAATCAGACGAGGTCTATTCGCGGTTCTTTCAGGGGCCGTTCTCTTGTTTTTGTGGTCTGCATATGTCCCCGAAAAGTGGCTTCACCAAATCAGAGGTTTAACTCATGCCGACACGGAGAAGCCTCCGTTCCCGATTACCCGTTCTAATTCTAAAAAGCAACCCATAGAGGGAAGGAAGCCGGCTGAAGTAGTAGATGAGCTATGGCGTCGTGCAAGTCAAGGTGACCTTCTGAATGAAGAAGGATGGAAGAATACGAATGCGTTCTTCACTGAACCACTCCCATTTCCGGGGACTGACAAGATCTGGGTGGTATCGAACTACTGGGGGCCGGCATCTGAAATACGTTCCGATACTGAGGGGGTAGAGGTTTACCTTGGCTTCCTAGACGCCGGAAAGATCGACGGTTTACTTCGCTATACTCCGCCGCCTAAAACCGATGCGATCAAGATGGCTGTGTCTTATCGCCTAGTTGCTATGCCTGCGTATAGCAGATGGTACGGGCCCGACGGAAAGTTAGTTGAGCAGAAACCCACAGGGAGTCTCTTCTGGCAAATCAAAGGGAAGCCGGGTCCGCCTGTGGCAACGGTCAACACAGCGATTCGGTACGTGTTGGAAATGCGAAGACAAACCAACAATCCCGTTATACGTGAAAACGCTGATCGTACTTTGGCAATACTGGAGCAATGGCGATAGTTGATACCATTCCACCCTTGCGACAGAAGGTTTCAGCCGCGTAATAGATTGTTCAGTCGAGTTTCAGTGCCAAGCGTAACGCTCCGCGGCACCGGTGTTCCCGGCACCGCGGACATTCAAATCAAGCTAGGCTTACTACTGGCTTTCGATTGTGGGCTGCGGCGATTGCAACGAGAAGCCCACGCCTCGTTGCCGGTTGATCTGGATGGTAGAGGCGAAGTCCACGTCGGTAAGAGCGACGGCCTTTTTGTCTCCATTACCCAGGCGATAGCGGATGGAATCGCCATCGAGCCAATACGAATCGACGAGATACGCGCTGCGGTCGTTGAGGACGAGTAGCGTCGAGCCATTCGATTTGTCTTGCGGCAATTGAATCTGCTGCACGGCGGCGTTCACCACACGGAGACCAGAGTTGCTGGTGTTCAAGCTGTTGCCGCTCGCCCATGGCGGCATGGGAACGCTATTTAACGCGGATGGGCTTGCCCATGGCGGCATTGGCACCCGGTTTTGAGCGCGTGGCTGCGGAATGGGAATGGCAACATCTTCCATCAGCCGCATCGTGAGCCTGGTCTCACCCTTCAGAGTGGGATAGGGTCCGCGTCCCGGCAACGTCAAGACCTTGATCGGCCACAACACCGGAATCGCCCACTCCACGGCGTCGCGCTTCGCGTGGCCTTTGCCGTCGATCTTGCCATTCTTCTCGACTCTGTAATGCGGCACCGCAATGACCTTACCCGCAAATGGCAGGATTCCCTCGCCCGGCAGAATCAGCCGATCGAATTCCAGGGTGAGCGAACCTTTTCCGAAGAAGTGGCCAGGATTCTTGTCGTCCTCGAGATGCCCGCCGACGCTGGCTCCCCGCGGGAACATGGTGCGGCCGTAGACGGTGGTCATTCCGAGATAGCAGAGTACGGGATCGCCGACTTCGGCGGTTTTGGACGAGAAGTTCGGCTCGTCCATGGTGCAACTCAATAACGTTCCGGCTGGTAGAAAATCAGTGGATTCAGCTCGCAGCGCAACTGCAAACGTGAAAACGAAAGCAAGCGCCAGGGGAATAGTTCTTCGCAGCATGGAGGCCTCCTCGGAGGGATCAGGGCCGGAGGGCTCGAAAATGAGGCGCTGAGCGAGCAAGAGACAGTGCCTACGGGAGGGTCGTCGAGCCGACGCTATTGAGAAACACAGGATGCGAGGAAAGTTGTCTCTGGGCCGCCGCTCGGGAAGGAAAATTTGCGAGACGGCCCAGAGACGGTGAAACTAGCACTAGAACTGGAGCTTCACCGCCATCTGCACCTGTCGGGGCGGCGCTGCATTCACAATCTGGCCGAACCCCGCGCTGCTGATGTTGCCATTGACCGCCGACGCTCCGAAAAACTGCGCATGGTTGAAGACGTTGAATCCCTCCATGCGGAATTCCAGCGCCTTGTTTTCAGTGATGGCGAGATGCTTCTCGAGTGCCATATCAAAATTTGCGAGACCGGGTCCATAGAAGAACCGCCGCGCTGCATCCCCCGTCTGACCGAGATAAGAACTGACGTCGGACGGGAACAGAGCGGTATTGAATTCCGGCCGGCCGTTGCGCGGGTTAGTGTTGATCTCCAAATTTCCCGGGATGTAGTAAGGGGTGTCCACGCCGTTATTGTTGATTCCGTTAGGCATGGTGCCTAGTAACGAGCTATCCGTGTTGTTGTAAAGCGTCACCGGGAATCCGCTGGCGAAGCGCGTAATGCCCGAGAGCGACCAGCCAGTCGTCATCCGGTTTTGCGCCCGGAAGATTCCCGCGAATGGAAGATCGTAGCGATAGCTGGCTACGAAGTTATGCCGCAGATCGAAAGCCGAGATCGCCTTGGTCAGATTCGCGCCCATCGGATAAATGGGCTCGGCCAGGCTCGAGGAATCGTCCAGCGATTTGCCGTGGGTGTAACCGGCCATCACTTCATAGTGTCGGCTGTTGTGTCGCAGCGAAACATCAAGCGCGTTGTAGTTCGACGAAGCAACCGTCTTCTGATAGGTGATGCCATCGAACGAAGAATTGAATGGCCCGCGCACCTGCACTTGCGATCCATCGGCGCGAGTGAAGATGCCGCCCTCGCTGAACGGTCCGCAAGTTGGAGTTCCCGGCATCACCTGGTAAGGCTGGCTGACGCTAAGGCACGCCGCGGGATTTCCCGGATCCGCCGAAGTGAGCGCCAGCAGATGATGCGCCTGCGACCCGGTATAACCGAGGCGCAGGAAAGTGCCGCCGCTGACTTCGCGCTCCCACGAGAGGTTGTAGGTTTCAACGTACGGAGAAGTGTTGCGGTAATAGAACGCCGGATCGCCGGTGATCGGGTTGTACTTCGACCAGTCAACGGTGTTATTCGGATGCGTTTCAGAGGCGCCGAAAGCAGGAATTGGCGAGGGATACGGTTGTCCGTAGCTGTTGCCCGTGGTCGCGGAAACGAATGGCTCGTTGAACAGCGGATGACCGCTGGTGCTGTCGTAGTCGTAGCCGTAAGGCGCGCAGGCGCTCATGATGCCGGCCGAGAGTCCTTCGATCGCCGTGTGGAAAATGCCAAAGCTGGCGCGAATGCTGCTCTTTCCTGCGCCCCCCAACATTTTCGTGAGGATGGGATCATCGAAGTTGGGCGAATAGGCCACGCCAACACGCGGAGCAAAGTCAGTCCACTTGGTGGGAGCGAGCGTGCTCGGAATGCCGGGATCGCCAGGGAAAACGATGCCTTGCGGCGCACCGGGGTACACAACCGACTGCTGCCCGAGCACGAACGTTTGTAGCTGATTGTATTTTTCGCGCCACGGCGGCAGGACGTCCCAACGCAATCCGTAGTTGAACGTCAGGTTCGAACGCACGCGCCAGCTATCTTGCGCGAACAGGTTGATGTACTTGTTGCGAATGTAGAACGGACTGGCGTCACCCTGCTCGTAGGTGCTGGCGATGCCGAGAAGATAATCGGCGAAGTCGGAACCGGTTTCGGTTCCCTGGAAAACGAACGATCCGTTGTTGATCGAATTCGAATTGATGTTCACCTGGTCGAGGTGGATGCCCCCGCCGATTTTCAACGTGTGCGGGCCAATCGTCCGCGTCAGATTGTCGGACCACTGATACGTGTTGTTGACCTGGCGCTCGCCGGTGACGTCGACGCCGATGGTGAAGTCGTTGAACGCAACGTTTTCGATTCCTTCAACGCTTTTGTTCAGCGGCACAATTCCCAGCGTGCCTTCGCCTTCGATGAAGCCTTGCGATGCTAACGACGGACCCACTCCGCCGACAGGCTGCCCAATCTGATTGGCATAGCGAAGAAAGCTAAAGCGCGCTTCGTTCACCGTATTGGCGCCCCAGGTTTTGGTTAGGCCCAGGCTGATCAGTTGCGCGCGGCCGTCGGAGATGGCATTGAAGCCCGGAACATTCGCACCGCCCTGTCCCGTCGGGTATGGATTGTCCATCGAGTATTGATCGGTGAAGTAGTAGGCGCTCAGGTTGCCGAAGCGCGTGTTGATGTCGAAGCGGGCAGCGGCTTTGTTGTCGGCGAGCGTTTCGTTTTCCGCGGAACTGGAGAAGAGGTTAGATCCCACGTTCGGCTGCGGGATGTAATTCAGCAGAGACTTCGCCGGGGCGGACCAAATCGACGTTGGGACCTGCGCGTTCGGGAAGACGCACTGAGTGTTGCTGGTGCAAGCAGCCGAGTAATAGCGCTCTCCCGGCGATACTGAGTAACCGAGTTTCTGCGATAACTGATTCGCCCAATAGTCAGAGCTGACCGCGCCACTTAGCTGGCTGCTCAAGTCAAGTAGGCTGCCGCCGCGATCTGCGAGGCTCGGGACCACTATGTTTCCAGTCTCCTGCCCCTGCGTCATCAGCGTGCCCTGGTAATCGAGAAAGAAGTACGCTTTCTGTTTGCGAATCGGCCCGCCGAAGGTTCCGCCGAATTGATGGCGATCGTAGGCGGCGCGTTCGGTAGCAAAATAGTTGCGCGAATCGAGAGCCGTGTTACGCAGAAACTCAAACGCGCTGCCATGATAGTGATCGCCGCCCGACTTGGTGGTGACCAGCACCTGGCCTCCACTGAAGTTGCCATACTCGGCGTCGAAGTTGCTCGTGAGCACGCGGAAGTCATCGATCGAATCGAGGTTCGGTATCACTGCGGTTCCGTTGTTGAAGTCCTCCTCAACCACGCTGCCATTCACGTTGAAACCATTCGCGGTTTCGCGCTGGCCGCTCACCGACATGTTGCCGGGATTCAAATCGCCGGATGGCGGCGTGTTGGTGCAGCCTGACATGACGACGGCATTCGCCTGCGCGGAACTGGCAGGTATCACGCCGGGTTGCACAGCGAGCAGGTCGGTGAAGCTGCGGCCATTGAGCGGCACGCTGGTCATCTTCTCCGCGGTGATCGTTTCGCCGACCTGCGTGGTAGTGAGGTCGATCTGTACAGTTTCCGCAGAGACTTCCGTCGTGGTTGTGTCGGAGGCGAGTTCGAGCGTTGCATCCGATTTCAGCGCCGCGCCCACGCCGAGTTCGAGCGGTCCTTCCTGACGCGGCTTGAAGCCGGGGCTGGTGACGTCGAGGCGATAATGACCGGCAGGCAACGCAGTAAACGAATACGTGCCGTCACCGCCCGTAACCGCGTTGCTGGCCGTGCCCGTGTCGGTATTCGATAGCACGACCGCAGCACCCGGAATGACGGCTCCGGTGGGATCAGCGACCGTGCCCGAGAGACTGGCGGGCGCATCGGCCGCAAAGACAAGGAGGCTTGATGTCAGAAGAAGAATGAGAGCTACGGCAATTCGTGCAACGCTGCGCTGGATCGCCGAGGTAAGAAGTGCTTTTGTTTCGCTCATTGGTGCCGCTCGCTTACAGATAAGAGATTATGAAAATGATTTTCAATTTCATCTTAGGAGTGGGCGAGGAGCCCGGCTGTGACTGGCGTCACATTGGAATGGTTGTTGCTGAAGGGAAGAAGCGGGCAGCAGAAGAATCGTCACCCGGCCGAAGCGAAGTGCTATTTGCCGACGGACCAGCCGGTCTTGTGTCCCTTCTGTTCGTCCAAGCCACTTTTGTGGCGCTTGAGTGAATTACTTTCTCGTTAATACCGTTTGATATGGATCGATCAGCAGCTTGCGCGTGCCCACGGGCGCCTTGACCCGGAAAGTCGATTCATTGCCATCGGCGAATACGCGGGCAACCAGCACCGGTTGTTTTTTGTCGGCGAGCACCGCGTACAGCGGGACGGAAGTCACTAGCTCTGGAGGCGCTTCTTTCTGAAGAATCGTGCCGCTTACCAGTGTGCCGGTTTTCTCGGGAGTGAATTTCAACCCCGACAGCTCAAGCTTGGGAATGGCAGTGCCGTTCACCCACTCATCAAAGAACCAACTGAGCGATTGCTTGCCTTCAAAACGAAGCGAGACCGGCAAGTTCTCTTCGAAGGCGCGTTGCACGTCGGCGTTCGTCATCTGGCGTCCAGCATATTGCTCGCAGATCTTGCGAAGCGTGCGGAAGAACGGATCGTCGCTCGCTTTCTTGTCAGAGGAGCCGGCGTTCTTCTTTTGCAACGCATCGGCATCGCGCAACATGCTGTGCAGCATGTGAAGCAGCCATGTCCCGCGCCCGTAGCTGATCGTGTCGTAGCCGGCGGGAAACTCAGACGAGTAGAGGCGAACACCCAGCGTGACGGGACCGGCTTCGAGTGTAGGCACGCCGTCGTCATTCTTTTTCAGCAGAGCCTCGCGATACTCGTCCATTGCGCTGCGCACAAATTGCGGATTTGTTTTCTCCAACGCCGACAGTGCACTGTAATTCGCCAGCGCTTCCACCAGCCACTGATCGCGATAGCTCTTCCAGCCCACCAGATCGCCCCACCATTCGTGCGCGGCCTCATGAATCGGCATCAGGTACGAGTAAAAAAGCCCTTCGTATTCCGGAAGTTTCATCTGCTCCAACTCGTCAGGCGATAGGAACGAGTAGCTGGAGAGGAAGATGAGCGTCGGCCACCCCTGGCTGGCGCGACCGGGCATCTGCGTGAGCGATAGCGAAGAGTAAGGATAAGGACCAAGTTCTTGCGTCAGGTAGTCGAGAGCCTTACTGACGCGCGTGCCGACATCTTCTGCTGCAACGGGGCTTGGCGCCATCTGTTGCATCATGGCTCTGCCTTGCATCTGTCCCAGCCCCGGAGCCTTTGAGTTAGCCAGTATTGGGACCTCCATCTTCGGGAAGTCGCGCTCCATTCCCTTGCCGGCATAGACGGCCACCTGCACCGGCCCGTTGTTGCTGGCGGTACGGCGGTAGTGGCCGAGATTGAAACCAGCAGTAGGCAAGGGACGGTCCGAAGTCCAACGCGTAATGATCATCCCGTTCTCATTGTCTTCCGAGACGCGCTTGCCCGTGGCAACCAATGTGGAGCCGGACGGATAACGAAACTCCAGGTCAAAATTTGCGGGATGCATGCCGCGATTCGGATACCAGATTCCGCGCGCTCCGACATACATCAGTCCGCCGCCGGCATCGGCCAGCACCGATCCTGAATATTGGAAGTGAAGATGAATCTCCTGTCCCGCCTGCAATGGCTGTGGGAACACAGTGGCCATCACGTCGTTGCCGCGACGGGCGAGTGCCGTGCCTTCGATGGCTTCATTCTGCAGGAAATCCAGTGGTTTTCCGTCAGCCTCGACCTGCTTAACCTGGAGAAAGCGCGAGAGCTCCCAGAGCAGAACGCGGTCGCCACTCTCGCGCACCTTCATCGTTACCACTGCGTCGCACTCGAGTTGATTGTCGGGCTTGATTTCGGTCTTGATCTTGTAGGAGGAGATGTCGACCAGACGATCCTGCGCTTCTTCGGTTCCCGGCGTCGCCGCGCTCGCCGCAGGCGTGCTGGTGCGAGAGTGCGAACTGACGCGGCGAGATCGCATCGGAAATGATGCCCATATGTTGTAGAACCCTGCGCCGCCCTGCGCATGCGCGAATTGCGCAACGCTGATCTGCTCTTGCGAGAGCGTATCGAAAGAGATATCGAAGACGCCGTACTGTCCGCCAAAGATGCGAGCGCGTAACATCTGGTCATCCGCAGGTCTTACAAACTTACCGTCCGAGCCGGTGCCGTTCAGAAAGCTAATCGTCAAGCGGAGAGAATCGGCCTCCGCAAGATTCTTGACCGTTCCACTCCACTTCTCCACGAACGCCTGCTTGTCATCGTCTTCTTCGGGACGCACGAACTTCTCAAGTTGCGCGGCGGTATCATCGTTGAAACGGAAGTACGCGGTCGAAAAGCGCTCTTCCAGGATGCCGGCCTTCGCAAACAATCCCAGCGAACGGCGCTCTACTCGATCGGGCGGTATGAGAAGAATCTCGCCGTCGCCCTCAAAAAAGGCTCCAGTAATTCGTCCATTCGTTGCCTGGGTGAACCCGATGGTGCCGTCGTCGAGCGTAAAGTGCAGGTCCTCGCGGTCGATCGATGCGTCGCGAATGTGATAGACGCGAGCTGGATCGAGACCGACGTCGCGCAACTGACGATAGAGTTGAGCCGCGGGGCTGAGTGGGCCGTTTTCCTGGCTGTTCGCAACCACAGTGCCGATGTGCTGCGGTTCAGGGAACCCCGGCTGCGGATTCGGATGCAGCGCATTGATGAATCCCGGGGTTTGAGCCACGAGCGGGCACGAGAATACTGCGAGTGCTAGCACCAAAGAGTGCAAAGGCATCCATCCCGCTAACCGGAACAGCGATTTTTCTTTGTTAGAATTCGCGCAAGTGCGCAGAGTCATCATCGGAGTCCTGGTCCTCGCGGCATGCTATGCCACGGCAGATACCATTCACCTCAAAAGTGGACGAACAATTGTGGCTTCGAATGTCCATGAGGATGAAGGGCAAATCAAGTACGAGCTGAACGACAGCACCTATGGTATCCCTAAATCGCTGGTTGAGAGAATCGACCGCGATGGATCAAGCCCAGAATCCGGAGCAGCTGGCTCCGAAGCAGTCGGACCGGGGGCCGCTGCTGAAGCGGCCTCCAGCGCACCGGTTCCGACGGCTCCTGAGGTCAGCGAACTCGGATTGCGCGGCGCCGATAAGGTGGCGTTCAAGGTGGTGCACGACGGTAAGGTGGATGAGGACGCCCTGAATGCGATTGATAAGACAGCGGATCCGGCGCTGATTGCCGCCGGGTATTTCATCGCCGGACGCTTCGAACTGGACCATGGAGATCGCGAGCATGCGCGGCGGTATCTTGAAACAGCCCTGGCCAGCGTTCCCGACAACGGCTACATCCTGCAGAATTATGCCCTCACGCTACTGAAACTCGGTCGAGCTCGCGAGGCTGTGCCTTACGCTGAACAGGCCACGCGCTCTTTGCCCGATTCGGCGGATGCCTGGGCGGTACTTGGCTTCTGCTATTACAGTGCCGATCGCGGGAAAGAAGCGCAGAAAGCCTGGCAGAAATCTCTGGATCTGCATCCGGACGAGAATCTGCAGAAGTATGCCGACAAGCTGAAGCGCGAAATGACGACCGAAGCCAACTTCGCCGAACGCGAAACCGGCCACTTCACGCTTCGCTATGAAGGCGCCACCAAAGATCAGCTCCGCGGACAAATCGTTTCCGCGCTGGAAAGCGACTATAACGACCTCAGCAACGAATTAGGAATCACGCCCTCGCAGAACATCCCAGTCATCCTCTATACAGAAGAAGCCTACTTCGACGTGACCCGTGCTCCCAGTTGGACAGGCGCATTGAACGACGGCAAATTGCGCATCCCTGTGCAAGGCGTGGATGGCGTAAACGGCGAGATGGCACGCGTGCTGCGCCATGAACTGGCGCACTCGTTCATAGCCCAGGCCTCCGGGGGACGTTGTCCGACATGGCTGAACGAGGGAATTGCGCAACTGATGGAACCGCGCGATTCGTCCTCACAAGGCCAGCAGTTGGCGCGCCTTTATTCACAACATATCGAGATCCCTTTGCCGGCGCTGGAAGGATCGTTCATGCGCTTCCAGACGAACGAAGCGGTAGTGGCCTACGCCGAATCCATGGCAGCAACCGAATATATTCGCGATACCTACGGCATGAGCGAATTGCGCCGCATTCTCGAGCGCCTTGGGCAAGGGGTGTCGATGGAAGGCGCCATGAAAGAGTACTTGCACAGCGACTATCCACAGTTTGAAGATGAACTGGGCCGTTACCTGATCAGCAAGTACGGCGGATAGCCGCAAGCCGGCCCGGAATTGGATGATTTCAGCCTCGGTCTGTGGTAAGTTGTCTCTCCCCAATCGCGTGAAGCATGCGGTCTCCATTCTCATCCCGCCCGCACTCTGAGCCTGCACGACGACCGGCTCCGGCACAGGTCCCCCAATTGTCTACGGTGGATGTGGCCGCATGTTACCAATCGGCGCGAGTGGGAGGAGACTACTTTGAATTTGTGCACGTTGCCTCCGGAAGATTGTTGTTTGTGTTGCTGGATATCGCCGGAGATGCACACGAAGCGATGCCGGTGGCGGCAGCCGTGCAGGAGCTTTTGCATAAACGCGGTCCAGAGCTATTCGGCGGTGCCGATCTGAACGAAGCCGACGCTATCGCCGACTTAGTCCTATTGATGAATCGCACCATCCTCGCCGCGACGGAACGCCTCCATCACACGCCGGCCTTCGTGGCTTGTTACAACGAACCCGTGGGCGTGCTGACCTACATCAATGCAGGCCACACTCCTGGCCTTCTGAAGGATGGCGACTCCGTCGAGCTGTTATCGGCAAACGGACTTCCGCTTGGCCTTTTTTCGCATTCCACCCACGACGCGCAGATTGCGGTGATTGCGCCAGAAGCCACCGTGCTGCTGGTCTCGCGCGGTCTCATCGAAATTCGCTCCGGACGTGAAGAATTCGGTCTGGAGCGCCTCTGCCAGTACTTCCATCGAAGCACGGCAAGAACCGCAGCCCAATTGTGCGAGGAGATACTGCACGAGACCTCGCAGTTCGTCCGTCTTAATAACAGTGGAATGCTGGGGCGCATTCTGAAAGTGGCGGGAAGCGACCGTATCGAGAATGACGTCACTGCGGTTGCGCTGGCGCGGCACTCGGTAGCCGCATCGGCGAGCGCATCCTGATTTAGTTCCCCCCTAATTTCTCCGAGTCGCCCCGAGTGAGTCACGCATCCCAAGTTGCATGCACGAAGATCAATTGAAATCTCTGCGTACGCATGTTCTCGATCTGCTGAAAGGCGGCAATGCCCACATCTCGCCGGAGAAGGTATTGCCGGATTTTCCCGAGAAGTTGCGTGCCGTAAAGGTTGCGAAGTTTCCTCACACTGCGTGGCAGCTACTGGAGCACCTGCGCCTCGCGCAGTGGGACATCCTGGAATACACCCGGGATCCAAACCACAAATCTCCGCCATGGCCGTCGGGATATTGGCCAAAAAGTGGAGAGCCGCCCGATCGCCATGCCTGGAAGAAGAGTGTAGAGCAGTTTTTCGCGGACTTAAAGTCGATGGAGCAAATCGTCGCGAACCCTGACACGGACTTATTGGCGAAGATTCCGCACGGCGACGGGCACACGGTACTGCGCGAAGCGTTGGTACTCGCCGATCACAATTCGTATCACCTCGGACAAATCGAGGCGGTTCGAAAGGCTCTGGACGGCGAGTAGGGCGGCTGACGCCCTTCTCTCGGACGAGACGGAGTTGCCGCGAATCGCGTGGGGCAGCCGACCTGGGCTGCCCTCTACTTATTTTGCTGTCTTCGGCGCGAAATCGTCAGGCGCAAGTTGATCGGCCGTCACGAACTTCGGGGCAATGTCCACGGGAATGTCTTTGAGCACGTCGAGACGACGCTGCACCGCCGGCCGAATCAGGCCGAGATGAGTCAGCATGTCTTTCGCTTTTGCGTAATCGCCGGTTGCTTCGATGGTCAGCAGCTCCCCGGTTAGATCGCTGACGGCCCCGCTGATCTTGTCCAGATCCACTGAGTAGGTTCCGTTAGGATTGGGAACGAATCCGCCCTTATCGAGCAGGTAATTGAACTGTAGCGCCATTCCTTTTCCGTGGGCTTCGGTGGTTCCGAAGCGCAAGGTGCGAAATGCCGAAGCAAGAAACGTTGTGTAAAGTTGGCGCCTTGCGGTCGCGTCGGATTTCAGCACGCCGCCCAGCTTCATCTCCTGCGCGTGTTCCATCATGTAGCCGAGCGCCCATAGTCCGGTAATGTCAGCTTTCGCTTCTTCGATCGCGCTATAGACTTCCTTCAATTCGAGGCGAGGATTGGTTTCGCGTCCATTGATGGTGATCTGGTGAGGGCCGAGTCCGTGCATCAGCTCGTGCGCCAGGATGTGCGTGAAGAACGGATCGAAGGCCACATCTTTGCGCTCATCAGCCGCGATCATATGGCCGGCAATCGGCTGCAGCACGCTCTTGAACTTCGCCTCCTGCACATTTCGCAGCATCACGCGCTTCGATCCCTTCTGCTGGACCACGCGGTCGTCATTGGGCAGATTGTAAGCGGCGGTCTGCACGCCGTGCGCACCATCGCCGGTGGCGATAATCTGGTTCACGACGCGAATCGGCGCTGCGGCTCCGAGCTTCGCATTGCGATACTTCGGATCTTCCGGAAGATTGTTTTCGATCTCCTGCAGATGCGCAGCGAAGGTGGCCAGCTTCTTACTCTCCGCGTCATCGCGCAAGTTTACGTAGGCCTCAAACGCCGCTTTGTAGCCGAAGAGTTCATCGTTATAGGTCTCATACGGACCGATGGTGATGTCGAGCGGCGCGTCCAGATCCATCCACGCCATATCGCTCTCGTAGTAATCGTTGGATTCGTAAGCGGCGGCACGCTTGGTGAGGAAGTCTTTGAGGCTGGCATTGTCGGTCAGGGCCGCGGCCTCGCGCAGCAGGGCAGCGCCGCGGGTTAGCTCATCCTTATATTCGACGCTGTATGGAACAATCGTCAGCTTGCCGGCAGCGTCGCGCCTGATCACAGTGAAGAAGCCTGTGGCCTGCTCTTGTTGATCTTTCGGGAGAGTCTTCACCCAGCTCTCGAATTCCGCCTTGGTCATATCTTCCGGGTAAAAATTTGCTCCCTCAGGCTTGCGCGCCGGAACGCCAGGCATAAACGCCTTGTTGTCTTCCAGATTCGACCACGGTCCTTTGTTGATCCAGTAATACTTCAGACGCCCCTGACCGAGCGGGGTCGTATCGGTTTTGAGCTTCTCGTAAGTTGCGAGATTGCCGCTCCAGTATTGCTTCATAAATACTTCGTTGAGCAGTTGTGCGGCTTCGATCAGCTTGGGCAGGGCCTGCTTATCGCCTGCAGAGAGCGCGCTGGTGTCGACCTGCAAGGGCGTCGGCGCAAAACGGGCCGCGAGGCGGTTGAGTTGCGCGGCGTCAGGGAATGCGGCTTTGGGTTTGGTTTGAGCTACGGCCATAAGTGCTGAAAGAAAAATCAGAAAGATAACGCCAGCTTTCATGTTGATGCTCTCCGCCGCACGCACCGGTGCGGATTCACACGCAACCGCAAAACCGACAAGTGTACAGAAAGCGCAACAGGTTGTGAACCGGCGCCTAGATCGTCTCTAACTCTTCCACGGTACGCTCATTACGAACATTGCCGGTGTTCAGCGTACTCTTGGGCTCGAGCAGCAGGATGTGTGTCTCTTCTTCTGCGCTCGGCAGGTGCTCGGTTCCACGCGGAATGATGACAAATTCTCCGGGACCAATCCTCATTTCCCGCTCGACGCCATCTTCGAGATAGCGCATCCGAAGGTGGCCCTTCACCACCAGGAACAACTCATCTTCATCGTCGTGATGGTGCCAGACAAACTCGCCTTGCAGCTTCACGATCTTTACGTGCGCGTCGTTGATTTCTCCCACGATTTTCGGCGACCAGTATTCCGAGAATTGCGAGAGCTTTTCGCCGAGATTCACTTTACGGATCACAGCCACCTCCACTTGTCCTGTAATCGACCTTTCATCCACTTTTCCTGCCTTTCGTCGGAGACGGAGTGCGTTTCTACTCCCCGAAGTTCCACGCTGTCGGCAGGAGACGCACTCATGATGACCCGACGGAGAGCCGTGCACATTCCGGGATTACTCCCAGCTCGCGCCACCCCGAATACAGATTATCGAATCCTCGCTCACCACGTCTGCTGGGGCGGAAAGTCACCGCAAAGGGTCCCTTTTAAGCATATACGGAAGCAACAGAAGTCGTGCAAAGTGAGGTCGCGATGAAAGCTGCAGCGGCATTTGCGTTTCGTGTTCTCGTCCTGACGTTGGCACTGGTCATCGTCTTCATGATCGCCATCTATGTGGCTGGGATGAATCGTGCTCCGATTCCCGTACAGCAGAACGCCACGCAGCAGACTACCGCTGCGCAAGCGCCACAAAGTCCTGCCTCCGAAGCGCAACAGGCGGCTGCGACACTGCCGCCGCTGCTGGCCTACACCTTCCTGATCTCGTTGATGTTTGCGTGGATCATTCAGAACGCACGCTGGCGCGGAGTGAAGCTGATTGCTGCTCTGGTCTTCACAATGTACGGCCTCATGACTTTCATCACCCAAATTGAAGCCATCGTTTATTTGCGCGCGAAGATGCCGCCGGGATTGATCAAGCAGCTGTTCGTCATGGGAGCCGTCCTGGCCGTTCTGTTTGTGCCGATCGCCGTACTGATCATGGGCAAAATCCGTGGACGTGAGGAGGCGCTGAAGGATCAATCTGCGGTCACCCTCGGAAGCACAGCGGCACGTTTTGCCATTCTCGCAGTCGTCTACGTGGTGCTCTATTACCTCTTTGGACGGTATGTGGCATGGCAAAATCCGGAGGTGCGCCTGTATTATTCCGGGTCCACGGAACTGACGAGTTTCTTCCAGCAGATGCGTTCCACCATCACAACAATGCCGTGGATGTTGCCGCTTCAGTTTGGACGTGGAGTGCTCTGGGTCGCGTTTGCATATCCTGTGGTCCGGATGTTGAAGACTACGCATCTGCAAACGACCTGCACCATCGCGGCGCTGTTTGCCATCTGGAGCTTTGTGCTGTTGCTGCCCAATCCTTTGATGCCCGCTTCCGTTGCGCACAGTCATTTCTGGGAAACGCTGTGGTGCGACCTGATCCTGGGAGCAATCGTCGGATGGACTCTGGCGGTCGATCGGCGAGCAGGGCTGCTGCCGCGACGAGTCTCAGCGGCAGCCACAAAATGAAAACGGGTGGGCAGGAGCATTAGTTCTTTGCAACTTTCCTGCGCCCTCCTGCGTATCAGGCTGGTAAGGGGACGTGTTCCCCACGAGGAGCTCGTATGAATCGAGCGCAGAAGTTACAGCTTGCCGTGGTCCTGGCACTGAGCATATTCACGCTTGCCGCGGATGCCTCGCCCAACAGCCTGAACTCGAACATTGAAAAGCAGTTCGCCGCCGGCGGCCGGATCGATTTGAACCTGTCGGCGGGAGGCTACGTCATTCGCGGGACTTCCGACAACCGCATCTCCATCGAGCTGAATCCATCGCAGGCGCCTCATGTTCGCGCCGACATCAAGATCGAGGGAAATCGTGCGCGCATTGATGTGAACGGCCCAGAGCACAATTTCCAGGCCACCATTTATATCCCGCAGAGAACCGATCTGGTGATCAGCCAGAGTGTTGGCGATCTGCGGATTCAGGCGGTAGAAGGAAACAAGGACATCGATCTCAATGTTGGTTCGCTGAAGGTTGATGTTCCGAAGGCCGCTGATTACGGCGAGGTGGATGCGACCGTGCGCATTGGTTCACTCAAAGCTCCCGCCTGGAACGCGCAGCGAGATGGCTTCTTCCGCTCGCTGCAAACACATGGGCAAGGGAAGTACAGTCTGAATGCGCACGTTGGCGTCGGCGATATGACATTGAGCGAAGCGGAACGGATGTAGGGTCGCGTTCACCCGATTCCGCGGCCTTGACTCACGGAGAAAGACGAAAGGGCGGAGCACGGTACGCCCTTTCAGAGTTTCGTCCCGGCTTAGCTCGTGCGCTATGCGGCAGCGGAACGCATCGCGAACTTCGCAATCACCGGATGCACCAGCTGGCAGAAGTCGCGGAACGACATCCGGATCAGCTCACTGTGATAGCCCGCGTTGAACACGATCTCGCTATCGTGTGTCAGCGTCTCCTCCACGTATACGGGCACGTTGTAGAGATTCCCAAAGGGCGGCATCGCTCCGAGTTCGCAATCGGGGAAGGCACGGTCAAATTCTTCCTCGGTCGCAAGCGCCATGGATTGCGCCCCCATCATCGAGCGGAAGAGCATCAAGTCGAGCTGCTTGTTCGCCGGCAGTACCGCCATGGCAAGGCATCCATCGGCATTTACGATTACCGTCTTGGCTAGCTCTTTGCCAGGAACGTGAGCAACCGCAGCCGTCCCCTGTGCAGTGTAGGTTGTAGAGTGAACAATTGTTGTAAAGGAAGTGTGATGTTGGTGAAGGAACTCTTCTAACCTGAGAACTGGCATGATGGCCTCCTCGGTAGCCGCTCGATCCGACGCGCTTTGAGTTCAGCCGAATGAAACTGTCTGACTTAACACCATCACAGTTCCATGAGCCCCGCAGTGCCGGAAATCACCGATATTTGTGCGCGTGATCGAATGCCGCCCTGCTGGGCACATTAAGATAAGAAACGTGAAGATGAAAATGGGAGTTACGAATTGCGAGTAGCCGTCGCTGGTGCCACTGGGGTTCTCGGACGCGCTCTGATTCCCCAACTACTAGCTGCCGGACACGAGGTGCTCGGTCTGGTTCGCAATGAGCGAAGAGCTCAGGAATTGTTCGCATCAGTCTCCGCAGGGCTCGAGTTCGCTGAGGCCGATCTGCTCGAGCGCGGCCTGGAATCACGATTGCCCGTGCTCTTCACTGGCTGCGATGCCGTGATCCAGGCGGCTACGGCAATTCCCCCTGATCCGACGGCGCCCGGAGCTTGGGACCGGAACACGCAAGTACGCATTCGCGGCACTGGAAGGTTGCAACGTGCAGCTCTCGAGGCAAACGTCGGAACGTTTGTATTGCAGAGCATTGTGATGGCGTATCCGGATGGCGGCGACGAATGGCTCGACGAGACAACGCACATCGACAGCTCTTCGGCGCGACACCCGATCGCACATCCCGTGGCGATCATGGAATCGATGATGTACCTGTTTCAACGCCAGTCCAAGCCAGTACGCTGGTGCATCCTCAAAGGCGGCCTCTTCGTCGGAGAGGGAACTGGGCAGGATCGGTTGCTGACGCGACTGCGTGCCGGGCAAGAAGTGGTTCCGGGTGACGGTCAGAATTTCGTTTCTCTGGTGAACGTGGAAGATGCAGCGGCCGCTTATGTCGCCGCTCTGGAACGCGCCGAACCGGGATCGGTATTCAATATCTCCGACGAACCGGTACGCTATGGCGATTATGTGGATCGTCTGGCCGAGATGATCCGTGCACCTCGGCCGCGCCGAGATTCATCGAAACCCTGTTCACCATCGTGGCGATGCACCAGTCAGCGCGCACTCCGCGAACTCGGATGGACTCCAAGGCACAGCATCTGGCCGCGCGTAACGGAAAGCGTGGGAGGAAACTAAAGTGAGCGAAAAAGATACGCTGAATGAGCTGAGCGCGCTGCTGGTAGCGCAGCAGCGCATGATCAGTTCGCTGAAGACGGAAATCGATGCCCTGAAGAATATGATGTTCGAGCACCGGCCGCCCTTTCGCGAGGAATTCGAACGGCAACGCGCCAAGCTTGCAAGCTCCAAGCCGAAGGATGAGGATGCGCGCGCTCGCGTGGAAGCCGCGCTGGAAAAGCTGGAAGAGCTTGGCGAATAAGGAGAACGCGTGCACCGGCAGACCCTCGGCGATTTCGAACTAACCATCCTCTCCGACGGAAACTACTTTCTCGACGGCGGCGCATTTTTCGGCGTTATCCCCAAAGTGATGTGGTCGAAGCGCATGCAGCCCGACGAACTGAATCGCCTCAGCTGCGGTCTTAATTCTGTACTTGTGCGCGGCGGCAAGAAGACCGTGCTCATCGAGACTGGCATTGGCAACAAGCTCGGCGACCGCATGAAGAAGATTTACGCGCCGGAAGAGAAGCTGTTGAACAATCTGCACGCCTTCGGTGTGGCTCCAGAAGACATCGACGTGGTCATCAACACGCATCTGCACTTTGATCATTGCGGATGGAACACCATATACCGTAATGGTCGCGCAGTGCCCACATTTCCCAACGCGAAATATTACGTCCAGCGCGGTGAGTGGGAGTACGCGCAGCGGGCCAGTGAACGCGATCGCATCAGCTATATCAGCGATAACTACAACCCATTGGTCGAGTCAGGACGGATGGAGTTGATCGACGGACCGTGCGAGTTACTTCCTGGGATCTCAGTCGACGTATATCCCGGGCATACGCAGCATCTGCAGGCCGTAAACTTAGAGAGCAATGGCAAGCGCGCGTGTTATATCTCCGACTTGATTCCGACCACTGCGCACCTGGATATCGCCTGGGGCATGGCGTTCGATCTGTTTCCGTTGGATATCATCGCCAGCAAAAAGAAATTTTACGCGCGGGCGGTTCCGGAAGATTGGCTCGTGATCTTCACGCATGATCCGAAGACGCCCTGGGCTTACGTCGAAATCACAAACGATGGGAAGTATGTTCTACGAGCTGTATCTGAAGAGAGCGAACGATCGGCTGTTTAGCTAGTCCACCGATAACTTCACGGCTTCTTTCTCACAACGCACGCTCAGAGTTTGAGTCGAACCGTCCGAAAGATTAGCCGTAATGGCATTGGTCAGATCGTAGTACTGCTCCGCCGACTGCACGCGCACGCGAATCGAGTGCTTGCCCGACGGAACTTGAATCTTGTCGTAGGTATGTCCTTCAGTTTTGCGGAAGACGATCAACTTTTTCTTCGCCTCTCCGTGCAGGGCCTCCGTGTATTTCAGTTTTCCGTCGACCCAGAGAGATACCTTGCCCGACGAAAACGGATGCTCGACATCGATGCGCAGGTTCGCGTCCGACTGAGGAACAACACCAGTCTTCCTGGCGCTAGCAGCAGGCACATTCTCGTCGTCATCGGTCGCTTGAGGTTGCGTTGCGATCGGCTTCGACGTAGGGGCCGTTAGAGTCTCCTTCGGCGCAGAGGTAAACGGCGGCGTTGCAGATTTGGCGCTCAAGCTTGCAGGCTTCAGACGATGACGGCCGAATGCAACCAGGCTGGCCAAAGCAACCAGTACCATCGCAGCGACCGCGTACAGTTTTTGCTTGGAGATGCCGTGCTTTGCAGGTCCCATCGGCGGATTGGTCGCCTTGGTAGAAATGCTGTACGGCTGGGTCTTCTGCACCCCTGAATGGCTCGACTGGCTCGCCTTGGGCGACGTTACCGTCAGCAGTCCCGGGTCGGGCGCATCCTGGTTGCCACCTCTCAGCTGCTCTCGCAACTTGCCTAAATCGTTCGCCAAGTCCGATCCGCTTTGATATCGCTCGTCGAGTTCCTTGGCGATAGCTCGTGAAACGATCGTATCGATCTCCGCCGGAAGCGCAGGGTTGATCGTTGTGAGCGGAAGCGGATTGTTGTTCACAACTTTGAATCCGATGGTGCTGATGCCGTTTCCCTGGAATGGCCGGTGCCCGACCAGCATGGTATAGAGCACAACACCAAGAGAGAAAATATCTGAGCGCCCATCTACCGAGTGTCCCGTCAACTGCTCGGGAGACATATACGCGGGCGTTCCCATGAGTACGCCAGACTGCGTGCGTTGCGACAGATCCAGCTTGGCCACGCCGAAATCCATGATCTTGGCGTGCTCGTCTTCGGTGATCATGATGTTGGCCGGCTTGATGTCACGATGTACGACGCCGCGGGCGTGCGCGTAAGCAAGCGCCTCGGCAACTTCCTGCGCCAGGCGCAATGCCGTTTCCATCGGCACCTTTGCATAGCCGGGGGCGAGTAGCTTCTTCAGAGTCTGCCCCGCGACGTACTCCATCACGATGTATGGGGCGTGCGTCTCGGTATCTTCGGCTACGTCGTAGACGGTCACGATTCCCGGATGCGAAAGCCTTCCCGCTGCCTGGGCTTCGAGGATGAAACGCATGCGAAACTCGGCTTCGTCGTCGTCCTCTTGTCCCAGAGAAAGCGTTTTGATGGCAACGATACGGTCGATTTTAGGATCGCGCGCCTGGTAGACGACACCCATGGAGCCGCGTCCGAGTTCTGACAGGATCTCGTAACGACCAAACGACGGATTGCTGGAAGAACTTGAGCTCATTGGCGTAAACGGGAGGCAAACAACGCCAGAGTAAGAGTACTTCGGTCCGGGCGATGTGCCTAAACCGTTTCACCGGCGCAGGTAACGGAAGTAACCAGTTGAGAGTTGGCTCTGGTGGCCATGTTTCGACGCATTTTCGTAATTGAGCTGGCAATCACGTTTCTGGACAACCCTCCCACCATTTCCAGGGATGGACGTGGGATGCACTGGCTACTGCGAGGGAGGAAGCGGCTCGCTTGTTTCCACTGAGCGGCCGCTTTCGTTCCCCCGTAGATCAACCGCGGAAACTGAATAGAAGTACCGATGCCCGGGGACAACTTTGTCGTCACGGAACGCCGGGGACTTAACGAGTTCGGAGTTAATCTTTACCGTCTCGGTGCCTTCCTCGTGGCGGGATACGTTGTATCCAGCAAGATCGCTTTCCATATTCGGCGCCCACGTCAAATCGATAAATGGCTTCTGCCCTGCGCCGGACGCAACTGCCTGAACTCCGGTGGGAACCGCCGGCGGGAAGATGTCGCGGACGTCCACCGTGACTGGCGGCGAGTCATTACCTTCCACCTGGACCGATTGTCCGAGCGGTCCCTTGAACTGAGTGAGAGTGGTCACGCGATAAACATACTTCTGCTGCCACTCGAAACTGTGGTCGACGAAACTGATCTGCCTCTCGCCGTTCCATGGAAATTCGCCGACGATCAGCTCTCCGCGCTGACTCGCAGTCGCCGATGACGGCGCCGAGCCCGGAGCTGGTTGCCGGAACACGCGATATGAAAACGACAGCTTGTCCGCTTGCAGGGGCGTTTCCGGAGCTGTCCAGCGCAATTCGGGACCTTCCGCGGTGACCTGCGCATCCACGCGATCCGGCGGAGAAAGTGTGGGCGCCAGTGGAATCTCGACCTGATTCGATAAGCCCGCCGATTTGCTGTGCGCGTTTAAATCCTGTACCGCATAAATGGCGAAGGCCTCAGGATTCTGGTGCATCAACTGAGAAGGCAATGTATCGGTGAAGGTCGCACGCGGAATCTGTTCCCCCCGCGTCCAGTGCGAAAGCTGAGTATTCTTCTCGCCTGTTTTCTCTTCGCAAGAGATCATGGGAAAGTCGCGCACGCCTCGACAAACCTGCGTCTCACCCGAGTGACGGATATTTTCGTGATCGGTGGTCTGATGCGCGGGAGTCCAGCTCAGAAAAACTTTGTCGCCCTTGCGCACAGCAGAAAGATCGTCGACCGGACGAGGCAGTCCCAGTGAGGGCGGCTGCGGTGCTCCGGGCGTGCCACATCCAATCAGCAAGCACAGCGTCGCGATCGACAGCAGGCAAAGGGCTACTCTCATGCGAAGCTACGAGGATACAGGCTGAGTACGCAGTTTAGTAATGACTTTCCTGAGGATGAAAACAACTGCGGAAACGAGTGATAGGTACAAAACGTAGTCAACTAAAAAAATCGTCAGCAACCACGATCCAAGGTTTCCCAGTTGATGCGGAGGAGGGAGGGCAGGGAATAACTGTTCCGCAATTACCAATCCAGCACTGGTACGTCCCTTTTCCAGAACGATGTATCCGTCCAGCATGTAAGTGAGTGGTAAGGCGAGAAGTGCGATCGCCCCTCTAAAGAAAAACCTGTGACTTAAAAGAGAATCGATACTATGCGAATCGTCCTGATTCATCTCACGCAGCTCAATGTGAAGCTACGAGCATACAGGTTCTGAGTGGCAGGTTTCCAGCGTGAACGATTTCGATATCGCAGATTAGAGAGTTCAGATTGCAGATCGAAGCCATGATGGTCTTGACTTGTCATCACGAGCGAGCGCCAGCGAGCGAGGGATCTGCAGTTCAAAAAGAAATTGCAGATTGATCTTTGACCAATCTGCAATCTTCACTGCCTTACAAAATGTACCGCGACAAATCCTGATCCTTCACGATATCGGAGAGCGTCTTGCGCACATAATCGCCGTCAATGTTTACCGACTTCTCTTTCATGTCGGGCGCGTTGAAGCTGATCTCGTCAAGCACGCGTTCCATGATGGTATGCAGACGGCGAGCACCAATGTTTTCCGTGCCTTCATTTACGCGAAATGCAAAGCGCGCCACCTCTTCCAGCGACTCCTGCGTGAATTCCAGCTTCAGGCCTTCTGTTTCCAGTAGCGCCGTGTACTGCTTCACCAGCGACGACTTCGGCTCGGTCAGAATCTTGATGAAGTCCTCTACCGTGAGTGACTGTAGTTCCACGCGGATCGGGAACCGGCCCTGCAGTTCCGGGATCAGATCGCTTGGCTTCGACACGTGAAATGCGCCCGCCGCGACGAACAGGATGTGATCGGTGCGCACCATACCGTAGCGCGTGTTGACCGTTGTGCCTTCCACGATCGGCAGAATGTCGCGCTGCACGCCTTCACGCGAAACGTCGGGGCCGTGCCCGGTTTCGCGGCCGGCGATCTTGTCAATTTCATCAAGGAAGATGATGCCCGACTGCTCCACGCGCTCAACCGCAACGCGCGTCACCTGATCCATATCGATGAGGCGCTGCTCTTCTTCCTGTACCAGATAATCAAAGGCCTCACTGACTTTCATCTTCCGCTTCTTAGTGCGTTGGCCGAAGATGTTGGGCAGCATGTCCTTGATGTTGACGTCCATCTCCTCCACGCCCTGGTTGGAGATGATTTCGAATGCCGGGAACGATTTTTCGCGCGTTTCCAATTCCACGATACGGTCGTCGAGTTTGCCTTCCCGCAGCTGCTGTCGCAGCTTCTCGCGTGTTCGCGAGCTGGATTCACCCGGAAGCTGATGCTGGTCAGCCTGCGCGCCGTCGCCGGGGCGCGTAGTGAAGCCCACGCCGGTGGGTAACAGCAGGTCAAGCAGGCGCTCTTCTGCATTCAATTCGGCCTTATCAGCAACGTCTTCGAGTTTCTCTTCGCGAACCATGTCGATCGAGATCTCAACCAGATCGCGGATCATCGATTCCACATCGCGACCCACGTAACCGACTTCCGTAAACTTTGAGGCCTCTACTTTCAGGAATGGTGAGTTCGCCAGCTTCGCCAACCGGCGCGCGATTTCAGTCTTGCCCACGCCCGTAGGCCCGATCATGATGATGTTCTTGGGGATGATCTCTTCCGCCAGCTCCGGCGTCAGTTTTTGACGCCGCATACGATTGCGCAGCGCAATCGCCACCGCGCGCTTCGCGGCATGCTGGCCTACAACGTACTTATCAAGCTCGCTGACAATCTCACGTGGAGTCAGGTCGTCCAGTGCAAGCTGTTCTTCTTCTGAGGTTCCCGGTAAATAAATGGCCATGAATTACTGCTCCAAACTTTCTCTACTTCTTTCCCATCGCTTGGTGCCCCAGGTTCGCGAAGCTAACCTGGGCCGCGGCGGTTCTCTTTTCTAATAACGAACTTCAGGCCTGACCAGATGTCGTCGATGGCGCAGACCTTGATATCCACCAAACCCTTTGCCAACCCGATCTCGCGGACAATGTTCTCGTTCAACTCGGTCGCGACGCCCGATGCCTTCTTCGGCCAACTGATCCAAATCATGCCAGCCTGGTCGAGGTGGCCGACCGTCTCCGCGAAATGAGTGGCCACATCGCTGCGGCTCTTCGCGAAGCCAACCACCACATCCACCGGAGCCTCGGCAGCCTTCAAAACTTTCGCGCCGTCCGGGAGCTTGCCGAGCGTCTTACCGAATCCCGCAGGAGCCTCGATCAGCAGCACGCGATGGTCCTCTTTGATGCCGATCTTCTTTACCAGCGGCGTTCCCGAGTAGCCCGCCATAGCGGCTCCGATCCGGCTACAACTCCTCTATCGCGAATGTCTCATTCGTATAGATGCACAACTTGCCGGCAATCTTCATCGAAGCTTCCGCAATCTCGCGTGCCGAGAGCTGCGTGTGATCGAGCAAAGCCTGTGCCGCCGATTGCGCGAACGGACCACCGCTGCCGATCGCAGCAATACCGCTATCCGGCTCGATTACGTCGCCCTGTCCGCTAATCAAAAATGTCTGCGTCTTATCGGCGACCAGCAGCAGGGCTTCCAGATGCCGCAGAGCCTTGTCGGTTCGCCAGTCTTTGGCGAGTTCAACCGCTCCTCGCCCCAGGTTGCCGTGATACTGCTCCAGTTTGGCCTCAAAGCGGCTGAACAGCGAAAACGCGTCCGCCGTGGATCCAGCGAAGCCGGCGAGGATCTTTTCCTGGTACATGCGCCGGATTTTGCGCGCATTGTGCTTGATGACATGCTCGCCAAGCGTGACCTGGCCGTCTCCGGCCATCACCACCTGATCGCCCTTACGAACACAAAGGACGGTCGTCGAGCGAATTTTGGGAAATTGAGAACCTGTCTCTTCTCGCGCCGCCACGGGCTTGCGCGGCGTTGATGCTAAATGCTTCGTTTTCATGAGGACAATTTCTGATTATATCAGCCAAAGACGCCACATAAGGGCGACGGCTCAGCCGACACCGCATAGAAAATGTGAGCGTTGGCAGCTAGCCGTGCGAGCCGCCACGGGCGGCATTGGCAACAGGCAGCGGAATCTCTCGCTTCACAGCGCCGCGGAACAGATTTCCCCGCGGTCGCGCCAGCAGACTGCGGTAAGCATTGCGCGCGAACGTTTGCACCAGGAATCCGAGTACGTCAGCGTGCTGATCTTTTTCGTCCGGGGAGTCGTACCATTCCGGCCTCGGAATCGCGATGCCTGAGAACGCTTCGGTCCAGTGATGTTCCACCCCAAGGGCCATCGCGTAAGGCAGCCAGCTCTGGAATTTTTCAGAGGGCACCCGCTCCAGATGGTCGCGTTCCACCGAATTCATGAAATCCTGGAAGCCCCGCACGTGTGCATAAACTCTTTTGCCCATCGCGCTCTTCGGCGAGAAGGCCTTCAGCCACAAAAGCGTAAGCACCACGGAAACGACTAGTGCGGCCGCCACGATAATCGCCGAGTTCTTGCTACTGGCGAACAGCAGAATGCAAAGATATGCGCCGACCATAAACGCCTGACCAGCCCATTGTGGCAGTTGAAGCGTCGCCAGGAAATCGGGATCAAAGCGGTACAGTCCCTTCTTGCGGAGCACGGCAAATACGTCTTCACGAATGACGGGCACGATGGAGTAAAAGCGCTGGTACAAACTTGAAAGCTTCGTCCATTCGCCGCCGTAAAAGATATGAAACAACGCCGTACGCTCATGCGGCGCCAAGACGCTCCACGAATCTTTCGTTCGGATACTACGCAGGATGTAGTCCTGTCCCTGAAATGCGACGCCCTCATCCGGCCGGCATTCTTCCATGCGCACGTAACCACGTACCGCGAGGTCGACAATTGTAGCGACCACATCGCGCGGATCGAGTTTATCGTCGATGATCACTCCAACCTCGGCCGGCGTAAGTCCGTCGGGCGGTTCGTATTGCGGAGCATATGTCGGCGTCACGCGGCGCATGCGATACACCTGGATTCCAACAATCAGCGCCAGCACCACGATTGGCAGCACGAAGATGGGATTCACGCTCAGCGAAGCCGCGGCCTGCTTCCAGGCACTCGCTTCGGTAAGCAGCCCAGTAGGGAACACCACATCGACTGTGCACGGATGCCCTGGCGATAATCGAATGCCGCACTCGACCTGCGCGGAATTTTTGGTTTCGAGCGCCGGAACAACCTTCACACCAGAATCACCGATATAGCTGCCCTGCGCACGAAACTGTTCGGCAACCGCCTCAGGCAACTGAACCAGCACCGAAGATCTCTGCACGGACCCGGCCCAGTGCTCGCCGGCGTGCCACACCAGTTCATCACGATCTCCGAGAAAACGGACCTCGGGCGAGACCGAGTAGCTGATCTTGATCTCCGCAGCTGCCCCGGCGTCGATGGCAAGTTCCAGAAAGTTACCTGCGTTGCTGGGGGTGTAGGAAAGGTTCTGACCGTCACCATCGGTGACGTCGATAATCTCGACCGTGCGCGCCGCGCGTATTCCGAAGGCGCCCGAAAAGGCGTTCTGCGCTCTCCAGATGAACCTGCCGCGAGCCAAGGGAGTGAAGCGCTCCACCACGATGGCGCTGCCGTCATTTTGAACTGCTACCGTCGTGTCCAGCGAACTTAGTGGGACCTGGGCTGAGGCGCCCACGCATAGGCACACGAACGCCAAAGCCGTTATGTGCCTGCGAAGAGTCATCCAGCATGGTGTATAGGAAACAGGCGGCGCTGGGCAAGGACCTCTTCTGATGCCTTTGGTCATCGCCACTTGTAGTATCGTCTTGCAAGTTTCGGGGGCACGGTAAATGGTAAATGGCTGAAACAATCTCCACCGGCATGTCGCGGAGCGACCGCTTTCACGCCGTGACCGCCAGCTTTCTGGGCTGGACGCTCGATGCGTTCGACTTCTTTGTCGTCGTCTTCCTCTACGACGTACTGGCCGCCGAATTTCACGTTTCCAAGACGTTGATCGTCGCTACGGTTACAGCCACTCTTGCGACGCGCCCCCTGGGAGCTTTGCTCTTCGGACTGGCTGCCGATCGCTACAGACGCCGCATTCCGCTGATGGTCGATGTGATCTTCTTTTCCATCGTGGAAGTGCTTTGCGGATTCTCCGTGAATTTCACTATGTTCCTGGTGCTGCGAATTTTGTACGGAATTGGAATGGGAGGCGAATGGGGCGTGGGCGCCTCACTGGCGATGGAAAGCGCGCCGCAGCGCTGGCGCGGGCTCTTGTCGGGCTTCCTGCAAAGCGGATATTCCTTCGGATACCTGTTGGCTGCGATCGCGGCCCGTTTGATCCTTCCGCATTTCGGCTGGCGCTGGATGTTCTGGATTGGTGGCATACCCGCGCTGCTCGCCCTTTACATACGCAGCAAGGTGCCGGAATCCGAGGCCTGGCAGCAACACAAGCCGCCAAGCTTTGGCGCCATCCTGCGCGAGACGCACCGCTACTGGAGGCGCTTCCTCTTTCTCATCGTGCTGATGACCCTCATGATGTTCCTCTCCCACGGCACACAGGACCTCTATCCCGACTTCCTGAAGCACGAGCATCACATTGCACCGAACACCGTCGCCTACATCGTGATGCTCTACAACGCGGGCGCGATCCTGGGCGCAATTCTCTTCGGCCAGGTCTCCGAGCGATTCGGACGTCGCTACGGGATGCTGGTCGCGTTGGCACTGGCGTTGTTGATGATCCCGCTGTGGGCCTTCGGCTGGAACATCGGCATTCTCGCGCTCGGCGCTTTCTTGATTCAGATGGGCGTGCAAGGCGCATGGGGCATCATTCCGGCGCACCTCGTGGAAGTCTCGCCCGACGCAACGCGCGGACTGGTTCCGGGTCTCGCCTATCAGTTGGGAATCCTGCTCGCCGCGCCTACGAACTCCATCGAATACGCGTTGCGCAATGCAATCGGTTATCGCTGGGCGATCGCCGGTTTTGAGATTGTCACTATCGTGCTGCTGGCGATCGTGGTGTGGCTGGGACGCGAAGAACGCGGGAAAATTTTTACGAAAACCTTGACTGCGTCTCAAGTGGAAGCACCCTAGCCGCCACTCAGAACAGTCGTTCCTGCCTTCGCAAATTTCCAAATGTTCCAATGTTCGTCAGGCTCAGCGCGAAGCGGTATTGATTTTCATTGCGCACGGCTCCCAGGGCCAACCGGCGGAATTCCACGCTGACCCCGCAACAATCCCAGTTGTAGCTGCTTTGTATGGCCGCATACTGCAGATACTGATTGCTGACGTCGAAGCCGATGTTTGTCGCGGCGCTGATTCCGCGTTTATTAGGATTGCCATAGCCCACCAGCCATCGGATCTGGTTGAACTCCAGCGGAGCGGGTGCAGGATTTGGATTCTGCGGCGTCGGCGCGACTGGAACGGTTTCACCCACTACCCGCACATACGCCGTGCTGCCGGCTACGAAGAACTGTTCGAAGTGGTGAGTAATGTATGCGGTGCTGGCATTGATCTGGCCGGTCTGAGGATCGTAGTCAAGATGCCACGCGATGTCCGTCTTGCGTCCCGCCTGCACGCGCATACGCGAAACGATCGGAGAAAAATGTCGAGGTCCAGTTAAGAATGCGATGCCCGTCAATTCGGCAGTCGTGGTGAACACGTTCTGCTGACCAGGCACGAGCGCGCCCCCAAACGTTGTGTCCATGAAGTACTTCTGAATCAACTCCCAGCTGAAGATCTCGCGTCCCATCCCCGCAGCGCCGCAAGTGTTCAATTTCTCGGTCTTGGTAGTGCCGAGTGAAAGTGTCTGCTGCTCGCCACCGGGCGTTTCGCTCGTTGTGCTTTCTTCCGGAACGCAGTTTTCGGATCCTGTTACTGGCTTGGCGTATAGCCGGTTCGTGACCGCATACTCCACTTCGTTGGTGTTGGTGAGAATATCGCGCGCGTCGAAGCGAATGATCTGCTGGAAATTGCTCACCCCGGTCACATACCGATAGATAACGCTCGGCTCAATGACATGCTTGAGCCGGTGATTGAAGACCGGTTTCTGGAAGATGCGATCGACCGCGGGAGGGCGGATCTCAACCGAGGTTTCGATCGCTTTGCGGTTTACCCCAAAGTCGCTCGGAACGCCGATGCCTCCCGACCCCGCCGCCAATCCTTGAGTGTAGTACGTGTCGTCCAGACTGACTTCGGGGCGGATGTCCCATTGATGAAAATGCAGCGGAAGCGAGGCGCGAGGTGTGAAGTCGAATCTCCCCACCAACGGGTCCGTCTGGAACCCCGGCTCGCTTCGGGAGACGCCTTGCAGCGCAGTGTCATAACTCCATTGCACGGGGCTCGTGCCGATCGGATGCTCCACGCTTCCTAAATCGAGGCTGGGCGCGTGCACAATGGTAATCAAATCGCCGGGCGTCGTGCTTTGAAAGTTCTGATAGCGAGAGGCCATCACATTGAAGAAATATCCATCGGTCGCCTTCGAAGCGAACCCGATGGAATTCGTTTCGGAGTTCGTTGCTTGAGTGAAACTTTCCGAGAACGTCTGGCGGAAAAGATACGAGCTCAGGTAATCGATGTTGGCGACGCCGCGAAATCCCCAGCCAAGCTGTGCTGCTCCATCGGCTTTCACTTCCTCGCCGCCCTGGTTCACCCCCGTGGGTCCGGCACTGCGATCAAGCACTCCAAAATAAGTAGCGTTAAAAAACGAATTCGCGCTCGGACGTGAACGAAATTCTCCGTGCTGGGCCCAGCCAATCGCCGAGTAGTATTCGGCGCCGATGGTCGCATCGATGCTCCGATTGACCGCCCAATAGACTGAATCGCCCAGAATGGTTCCTTTCAGCGAAGATTGTCCGATGCCGGGAATCAAAATTCCCGACTGACGCCCAATCCGCTCAACCGGCAGACGCGTGTAAGGGAAGTAGAAGATAGGAAAGTAGATCAGGCGAAAGGTGGCGTGATAGAGCTTGGCGTTGTCGCCGAGCAGCACCACGGCTTTTTGGGTCTGGAAAGTCCACTTCGGGCGCTCGATGCGGCAATCGGTTACCAATCCGTTGTGAATGATGAAAAGATCGCGCCCGACCTTCTCTACCATTTTTCCCTTGAATGCGAATGGATTCGAGGAAGTCAGCAGCACGTGGCTGCCGCGAAATTTCGCTCCCGTGCTGCCCACCACGTCGTAGAACTTCCCTGAGTCGGTGATGCGGTTGTAAGTAGCGTGGCTCGCCTCAATGTGTTCATCATGCGGACCACCGTCGAATACCAGGTGGCCGATGGCATCGAGATCGCCGGTATCGGAGTTGTAGGTGATCTCATCGGCGCGCATCACGTAGTTGTGAGCGGTGATGATGACATTGCCGCGCAGGTGATACACGTTTCCGACTTTTTCCTGTTGGGCCGCTTCGATGACCACTTCTTCCGTCGCCGGAGGATTTGCCGGCCGGGGAGTGGTTTGCGCGCATCCGGAACCTGAAGGGATCAGGAACAAAAAGAGAAGGATTGCTGCGCACAGGAATCTGCTGCAAAGGGTCATCACGCCCCTGAATTAAAGACAAAACCCCAAACGTTCACCCATGTTTTGCGCAAATCCGATCGCGCAGGGGGAACTTGCAAGGTAACACGCCAGTACCGCGAAACGAAATAGCGCTGGGCTCAACTGGCGTTATGATGATCTCGACTCTCGGCGTTTCTTCCATCGGCGATGGCCTGCAAGGTTTGTGGTGAGCTCTGCTGCTGCACGGAGCCCAAGCCTGAAGTGTCGCACCGATTCACCGACCTTGATCCTTACGATCCCAGCGAAGAGCAGTTTGCCTCCAGCCTCGGCGCGGCGACTGACGACGAATATGAAGACGAGGCTGAATTGATCGCAAGCTCCACCCTGGCGGAGAGCTTGCATCGCGGGAGATCCCCGGGCCTTGAAGACATGAACCAGAAATCGATTATCGTCAACAGCAGTGCGGCTTCCAACCCTCAAGCCGACGAGAAGACCTCCTGGAAGCAGGAAGTCGCCTCGCGCCTGAGCAGGTATAAAGCCCGTCGCCGGGAACAACTCGGGCAGAGCTCGCTGGATTTCAACTTCGAATCAACTACCGCGAATTATGTTTTCATGCAACGCGAGGGTGTCCCCGAAACGCTGATCATCGACTCCGAACCGGCCGATGCGCTCAGTCAGCAATTCGTTACTCCTGCAAACATGGGAAGCGTCGCCCCGGAGCTGGAGGCCACGGGTACGCCCGCCCTCGATACCACCGAGCTCTTCGCTCAGCCCTCGATCGTTGTCGATGAGGGCAGTGCCCCGATTATTCCCGATGTCGGCAAGTTGATTGAATTTCCGCGTGCGCTATATCTCGGGCCTGCCCTGAATCCCTACGAACTCGCAGATCCTGTGCTCGAGGCGCCTCGGATTCTGGACGTTCCAGAGAGCGGTCCCGCTCCGCCACCGCCATTGTCGGACATCGAACTGGAGCCAGAGGGAGAAGAGATTGATCCACGACTACTCGAACCCGTGCTGGACGTTGCTCCATTGCCGCAGCGCGTGTTCGCGGGAGTGGTGGATGCGATCGTGGTGCTCGCAGCGGCAGCTCTGTTTGGAGCCATCGCCCTGAAAATTGCTGGCCCGGCGCTATTGGCCGATAAACGTACAGCGCTGATTACGGTTGCCGTCGTCCCTACCATCCTCTGGGCAATGTACAACTACCTCTTGCTGGTGCATGGCGGCCGCACCCTTGGAATGATTCTAGGAAAGCTGCGGCTCGTGACGTTCGACGTGCGGCCGGTGAACCGCAACGCCCGCAAATTCCGTGTTTGCGCGATGCAGCTCTCGTGTCTGGCCTTGGGGATGGGATTGTTCTGGGCCTTTATTGATGAAGACCAGATCTGCTGGCACGATCGGATCACCCATACGTACCTGAGCGCTCGTTAATGGGAAATCAATAAAGCTGATCGCCGTCAGAGAAAACTGCTATGCCGGTTTTCCGCTTCGCGCTTGGTCTTTCCGGGGCGCTGCTCTAGACTGCTATTCAGGAAAAATCCTCCAGTCCATTTATCATTTACTTGGCCCGGCGGGATACTTTGTCCCCAGGACCCTTAATCTAAACCGCAGATGTCCACGACAGCCGAAAACCTGAAGCGCCACACTGTTCCCGTATTCATTGCCACCACCGTCATGCTGAGCTTTATCTCCTTCTGGCGGGTGGCGGCTATCGTTCTCTCCGACCTCGCCTCCTCAGCTTATTACGCCGGTGGCGACGCCGAAAAAGTCATCGGCAAAAGCGCTCCCTGGTTCATCTTCGCGGTGATGCTGTTTAGCTACGCCGTTCGCGCTGTCTACGTGGAATCGAGCACGATGTTCGTCCGCGGTGGCGTCTATCGTGTAGTCAAAGAGGCGCTCGGTCCTGCGCTGGCACGCTTCTCGGTTTCCGCGCTGTTATTCGATTACATCCTGACCGGACCAATCAGCGCCGTCGCAGCGGGCTTATATCTCGCGGGCTTCGTCAAAGACCTCTTCCGTTATGCCCACCATCCGGTTCAGTTCAACGACAACTTTTTCGCAGCCGCATTCGGACTCGTCGCAATTGTCTATTTCTGGTGGAAGAACATCGAGGGCATTCACGAATCGAGCGATAAGGCCCTGAAGATTATGAAGATCACCACCGTGATGGTGGTGGTTCTGATCATCTGGTGTTGCTACACCATCTTCAAGATCGGCTTTCACCTCCCTCCGATTCCTACTCCGCACAACATCAACTTCACGCGCGAATCGCTGGGCTGGCTTTTCGGGAGCAAGGCCGCCGGCATTACGGTCATCATGCTGTTGGTCGGCTTCGGGCACTCGGTCCTCGCGATGAGCGGCGAAGAAACGCTCGCCCAGGTGAACCGCGAAATCGAAAGCCCCAAGCTGAAAAACCTGGAGCGCGCCGGCTTCGTAATTTTCGTTTATAGCCTGCTGTTCACTTCGCTGGTTTCGTTCTTCGCGGTAATGATTATTCCGGACCACGTCCGCCCCGACTACTTCGGTAACCTGATCGGCGGACTAGCCACCAACATGGTAGGTCCGCTAGTGGCAAGGTTGATCTTCCAGGGCTTCGTGGTCGTGGTGGGCATCCTGATCCTTTCGGGAGCGACCAACACTTCCATCATCGGCGCCAGCGGAGTTCTGAATCGTCTCGCCGAAGACGGTGTCCTGACGCAGTGGTTCCAGAAGCCGCACAAGCGCTTCGGCACTACCTTTCGGATCGTCAACCTGGTTGCGCTGTTGCAGCTTGTCACCGTGCTGGTGAGTCGCGGCAACGTGTATTTCCTGGCCGCTCTCTACGCATTCGGCGTCATTTGGAGTTTTTCGTTCATGACGCTCGCAGTGCTTGTCCTCCGCTTCAAACCTGTCGAAGGACGCGAATTCAAGGTGCCCGGGAATATCCACATCAAGGGAAAAGAGATCCCCCTGGGCCTGGTTTTCATCGCGCTGGTTCTCTTCTCGACGGCGGTCGTGAACCTGTTCACCAAGCAGGAAGCTACGATCGCAGGCGTCAGCTTCAGTCTGATTTTCTTTGTCATCCTCGTGGCGTCCGAGAAATACACGACGCGGCAACGAGCCGGACAGGGCGAGGTCTACGAGCAGTTCCGCGTGCATGGCAATCCGGAGCTCGATCACACCACGCTGCAAGTCCGTCGCGGCAATGTGCTGGTTTCCGTACGTGATCCCCGCAACCTCTACTACCTGCGCGATACGCTCCATCGCACCGACACCACCAAGCAGGACGTCGTCGTGATGACCGCGCGCCTCACACCTCGCGAGCACTCCTTCAGCGGCAGCAACATGATGGAAGCCAAAGACGTCTTCGACACCTACGAGCAGGAGTTGTTCTCGAAGGTAGTCGCTGTCGCCGAGAAGGAAGGCAAGCCGGTATCGCTTCTCGTAGTTCCGGGCATGAATGTTTTCGACACCATCATGCAGACCGCGCAGAGGCTTGAATCAGCCCGAGTGGTCTGCGGGCAATCAACCAAACTCACTCCTGCGGAACAGGGCAAACTTACCGGAGATGGCTGGGAACGCTTGCCGGATCCCAAGCCGCGCCTTGTGCTCGAAGTCGTCGAGCCCAATGGCACGCGCAATGAATACCTGCTCGGGCCGCATGCCCCCCGCATGCGCGATCAGGATGTCCAGCTCATGCACAAGTTGTGGCTCGAGATCAGCTCCGATCCGAAGTACAGCGGATTGCACCACTACCACGTGGTCGCGCTCGCACTGAAAGAGTTGGAAGAGGAATTAAAGACTCCCAAGCGCGAGCAGTTGCTCGAGGCTCTCAATCAGGACGTGCAAGAGCAGACGCCGCCCGAACGGCTGAATTAGACTTCAAACTCTCCACTCCTCACATTTCGTTCCTATTTTCGGTGCAATTGCTGACCTGACCCTCCGCGGCCAGCTATAATCCCCGCCCATGAAACTTGAAGAAAAATTGCAGGAATTAAAACGTCGCGACGGCCTGGCCGCGGCCGGTGGCGGACCCGAGCGCCGCGAACGCCAGCACCGCGAAGGCAAGATGTCAGCGCGGGAGCGCATCGAATTCCTTCTCGACGAGGGCACCTTCGAAGAGACGGACAAACTCGTCACCCATCGCTGCACCGATTTCGGCATGGACGAGCAAAAGTTTTTCGGCGACGGCTTCGTCACCGGCTACGGACGCATCGAAGGCCGCCTCGTCTTCGTCTTCGCGCAGGACTTCACCGTCTTTGGCGGCTCGCTCTCCGAAGCCAATGCCAGCAAGATCGTTAAGATCATGGACACCGCCATGCGCGTCGGCGCTCCTGTAATCGGCCTCAACGATTCTGGAGGCGCCCGCATCCAGGAAGGCGTGATGTCGCTGGCCGGCTACGCCGATATCTTTCTTCGCAACACGCTCGCCAGCGGCGTGATTCCTCAAATCTCCGCCATCATGGGACCATGCGCCGGGGGCGCCGTCTATTCGCCCGCGATCACCGACTTCATCCTCATGGTCGATAAGACTTCTTACATGTTCATCACCGGTCCCGACGTGATCAAAACCGTCACGCACGAAGAGGTCACGAAGGACCAACTCGGCGGCGCGCACACGCACAATGAGATTTCCGGCGTAGCGCATTTCCTGGCGCACGATGATGCCGAGTGCCTCTCCATGGTGCGCGAGCTCTTCAGCTTCATGCCGTCGAACAATCTCGAAGACCCGCCGCGGCGCGAGTGCACCGATCCCATCGATCGCATGGACGAAAAGCTCGACACGCTGGTGCCGGCCGAATCGAACAAGCCCTACGACATCAAGGACGTGATCCGCACCGTCGTCGACGACGGCTACTTCTTCGAGGTACAGGAGCTCTACGCGCAAAACATCGTCGTCGGATTCGCGCGCTTGAATGGCCGCTCCGTCGGCATCGTCGCCAACCAGCCGGCGATTCTGGCCGGTACGCTCGACATCAGCGCCTCCATCAAGGCTGCGCGTTTCGTGCGTTTCTGCGACGCCTTCAACATCCCGTTGATTACCTTTGAAGACGTTCCCGGATTCCTTCCCGGCACCACGCAGGAATACGGCGGCATCATCACCCACGGCGCGAAGTTGTTGTTCGCCTTCGCCGAAGCCACCGTGCCGAAGATCACGGTTATCACGCGCAAAGCCTACGGCGGCGCCTATTGCGTGATGGCGTCGAAGCATATTCGCTGCGACGTGAACTACGCGTGGCCCACGGCGGAGATCGCCGTCATGGGACCAGAGGGCGCGGTCGATATCGTCTACAAGCGCGATCTCGACAAGGCCAAGAACCGCGCCGAGATGCGGCAGGAGAAGATCGAAGAATTCCGCGACCGTTTCGCCAATCCGTATGTGGCGGCCGAGCGCGGATTTGTCGACGCGGTGATCCAGCCGCGCGAGACGCGTAAAAAGCTGATCCAGGCACTGGAGATGCTGCAAACCAAGCGCGACAAAAATCCGCCCAAGAAGCACGGCAACATACCGCTGTGAAGACAGTGGCTAGTGGCTAGTGGTTAGTTGCTAGAAAAAGTCATTAGCAATTAGTCGTTAGTCGTTAGCCGCGCGCTTTATCGTCGAGTGCCCCCGTCTGTCATTTCGAGCGAGGAGCCCGATCCAGTGCCAAGCTCTCCGCGTCGCTCTCCCAGTCCTGTCATTTCGAGCGAGGAGCGCGATACAGTGCCAAGCTCCCCGCTGCGCTCTCCAAGTCCTGTCATGTCGAGCGAGGAGCGCGATACAGACGCGCTCCGAGTCGAGAGACCTTGCGTTTGCTCTGTGTCGGGAGAATGCTCCGCCCCATTTACCACTTCATCACTCCTCCCCCTCCCCCCCCTCGTCCCAGCAAACAAAGGACTTACGAGGTAGTGGGGCTGTACATCCGGCATAACAAAGGACTTAAGGCCTCTCTCCGGCAAAACAAAGGACTTACACCACTCTCTTCCCGAAACGATACATCGTTCTAAGACACGAAAAGCTGCGGGCGAGAGTGATCGCCGCAGCTATCATGGGCAGAGTACAGTTATCTTAAAGAAATGTCAATAAATATACTAAATATCTTTTAGAATGCCATGCGATTAGCGAGGAAGATCAGCTCCCACCTCGCCAAGAGGGCAGATGGGCGCCCGGCCCGAGCGGGCCTATACTCAGTCTAAGTACCTGCAGCAGAAGCCACTATATGAGACGGACCTCTTAATGAGCATCAAAGCTGAACTGAGGAAACTTTGGGTTGCTGTCGGTCTGTATTGGATTGAAGCGGTACAGGGCCTCTTCGCGGGAACCTCGTTGGCCGCCGCATACCTTTTATCTGCCAGCGCCTTGGCAGCCATCTTCGGAGGCTGGCGAGATGAGTTTCGCAGCATGGCGAGAGAATTGGGGCCGCGATTCCCCCAACTGATATTGTTATCACTCGCGGTCTTGGCCCTTTGCGCGCTCCCGTTCCTTACCAATTTCTCGATCAGATTACTCAAATCGTGGAGGTGGGGCTTCGTCCGCGGGCTTACCGCGTGCTGGGCGGGTACTTCATTTGTGATTGCCGCCGCTCAATTGAATCGAGGGCGCTCCCTGTTGCTTGCAGCTGCGTTTGTTTTTACGGTGCTTACGTTGGCGTTCGCTGCGGCCGCTGCCTTTAGGGACAAGAACTTCGAATCAGGATTAAACGCAAAGACACTACGTGATTGGCTGCCTTCGGTCGCACTGATCAAGCCTACTCTTGATACGATTGACTTTGATAACCCGATCACCGATTGGAGAAATGATCTAATCGGCAGAGTTGGAATCGTCGAATCGACGCTGTCAAGAGCACTGATTGACCACGAACCTGTTATAGGGCTTGTTGCGAATTTCGGCGAGGGTAAAAGTTCTGTTCTGAACCTGCTCGAATCGAGCATGAACGATAAAGACGCTGTTATTGTTGTAAGGTTTAGTTCATGGCTACCAGGCAGCGAGGCGACGTTGCTTTCTACGTTGTTCGAGGCCGCAGTGTCATCACTCCGAAAACGCTACGTAATACCTGAACTGCGCAAGACGGCCCTTCGCTATGCACGCACATTGGCGGGCATAGCCCCCCATCCACTTAACTCCCTCAAAGACCTAATCGCTCCCCTAACGCAATCCCAGGAGATCGGACAACTTAGAACGATATTTCGTAAACTTCCGGTTAAGGTAGTTCTATTGATAGACGAACTTGACCGTATGGAATTCGAGGAACTACATGCCCTGTTCAAAGTACTCCGAGGTGTGCCTGATGTTCCAAATCTAACTTTCATCTGTGCTTATAACAGGACTGCAGTCGAAGAAGTCCTGACGTGTCGCGGGCAGAAGAATCCTGGGGAATACATCAAGAAATTCTTTCCTCTTGAGTTGCAGATTCCTCGAATAGACGAGCGCATGCTCGAAGACATCTTTGATCAGTCTTTGGACTCTCTCACCAGTAAATATCAAGTGTATGTCGGACCAGATGACCAGAAGGATTTTCAAACTAACATAACCGAACTGTGGCACCAAATCATTAAGCGACGCTTCACGAATTTCCGCAGTCTGGGGCAGTTCCTCAGAAGTTTTGAGGTCGCGCTGAAGAATATCGAGGAGGAGGTAAACGGGTTCGATCTCGTTGTGGTCGAGGCGGTCCGCTTGCTACTCCCAGACGTATACGCCTACCTCTACACTCACGCGCCTTACTTCTACTTTGGCGGCTGGAAATGGGGCTGCTGGCTAGAAATGCGAGCGGTGGATGAAAAGGAGAGGAAACAGATCAGGGAAAGGGAATTTAAGAATTACTTTGATTCTTTGGATGCGCAGAAGCGACAACTCGCACTTGATCTACTAAGCCGCATCTTTCCAACCGTGGAAGAGTTTTACAAATCGCGTAATTCGCTCAATGTTCCTTCCAGCGATTTAGCAGAGAGACGGCGTCGTATTTGCCATCCGGATTTTTTCCCGCGTTACTTCACATACGCTGTCCCAAGCGCTCTGTATGGGCAGCGTGCACTTAGAACCTTGGTTGATAAAATGCGCCTTCAGAAAAGCGGAGATGAGGCTTTAGACATTTTTACGCGTGAACTGCAATCTCTATCGAGAACTCCTCTCCGTCGCGCTGATTTTCTGGATCGGTTCCCATCTGTTCTAGAGCGATTGACAGACGATCAAGCCTCACGAATCGGAACGTTTGTGGCTAGTCTGTCGGAGGGAATGCATGGCGATGTCTGGGCGCAAAGCGACTTCTTACAACTCCGTACTCTGATCTTCAAGGTAGCTGCAAAGCTTGAAGGTCCTACCATCGTGCAATCTTTCCTGGAAAACGCTATCGCCAACTCCGGCTCGGACAGCTTCGCATCCGACATTTGGTATTACTCAGCGAAGAAGAGAGCCGAGATCGGTCTGTCGGCAGACTGGGGCAGTCTCGACACGAGCAGAATCGATCAGGCATACGCAGCTCGAATGAGGAGACGCCATGCGATCGGTGAGTCGTTCGACTTCCACCGCGAGGATATATTTGCCTTTATCCGATGGCGCGAAATTGAAATGGCAGAGCAAGAATACATCGCGAGTTTTTTCCGAACACTCTTTGAAGCCGATGCCTCAAACGTCGGGGCATTCGTCCAATGGTTGTATCCGGCCCACGCTCTCTATGAGGGGAATCCAGTGGAATTCGTAAGCAAATTCTTACCACTGAGCGAGTTCCTGCAAGCGCTTGAGGCTATTGACGAAAAGAAACTATCCAGAGAGCATCGGGAAGCGATTGAAAGATTTCGCCGTCTTTACTCGCAGTCGTTGGGCGGTCCTCCAATTGAGGCCTCTGATCTTGTTGAGGACCAATCGGGAGGCTAAGGTGGGGTACAGGGGTTATTCATTGCTGACGCCGCAATGAGCGCCGTCACATCACATTCCCATGTTCGCAATGTCACACATCGTGTCCACCCACCTATCTTGTCAAGCCCCTAAATCACTTAACTCGCTCGCAACACGAGACTTCTGCGTGGCATGTTTCCTGTCAAAAACTGCTATGCTGGATGTGGGGAAGTTTTCACTCGTTCAGTTCGTCAGTAATTGCAAAGATCAAAGCCGACGGCAAGCGCGTCGGCTTCTGCTTCTACTGACAAACTGATCGACTGAAAGACTGATCGACCGCTTCTGGCGAGCGCTAACTCCTTTGTTATGCGGGACGATGGGACTAAGTCCTTTGTTTAGCGGGACGAGCCTTATCCCGTGCCTGTAAGTCCTTTAGAATGCGGGACGAGGGTAGGGGAGGGGGGTACTCCGGATCTCCCAAAACAGGAAAACGCGACAGTTAAAACGCAAGGTTTCTCGACTCGGAGCGCCTCTGTATGGCGCTCCTCGCTCGAAATGACAGGACGCGGAGCGCCTCTGTATGGCGCTCCTCGCTCGAAATGACAGCCTTGGGAGAGTGTCGGTAATGCCAGCGCCGCTCGCTCGAAAATGACAGGACACGAAGCGCGGCTCTTAAGACTGAGAGACTGACGTACTGAAAGACTGAAAGACTCGTTCCTACTTCTTGCGCTGCGGCGTCGTATACGGATCGAACGTGACCTTGGCGTCGAACAGCGAGTCGGGCAAGCCGGTGTTGTACTTCACGCTGGTGATAAAGCGCTGACTGGTGGTTTCGCCATTACGCGCGCGCAAGGTGACGTGCGGCGTCATGACGCCCTGCTCCGGCCGAAACGCGTCGTAGATTTCGGACTCTTCATTGCGCAGTCGATCCATAGGATCGCGCCAGGTGAACGTCTTCTTTACCGGCAGATGCGTGTAACGATCGACGAAGATAGTGACCGAGTCGTCTCCATCCATCACGGTGATGGAGTCAGTTGCTTTCTGTTCGGCGACGGCGGTTCCGTCATAAAAGAGAGCGACGCCCGGTTTCGTGAGCCAGACACGCAACACATTTTCCAGCGAGTGTTTGCGGTAGCGATTGTAGATCTGTAGCTGCTCTTTATCTTCGAGCGCCGTGCCGCGATAAGTGATCTCATATCCCTCGTCGCCGTCGTTGATGGTGACGATGTCGCGCTGCTTCGTCACCTCGACGCGTTGCTTGTCGGGAGCTTTCCAGAACAGCCAGTACACAGTTCCCAGGCTGGAAGGCTTTCCCTGGTAAAAGCTGTAGCCGCGGCCTTCCTGCGACATATCCCGAATCGACAGGTAAGCCTGGCCGCCGAGAGCCTGGATCATCTGATCGAGAATCTGGCGGGCTTTGTGCGTATTCGCGTCCTGCGAGTTGGTGGAAGGCGAAGGCGCAGGAGCCTGAGTCGACGAAGTCTGAGCGGTGGCGAATACCGTGATGAGAATAGGGACTGCGAGAAAGCGGGCGTTCATGAGTATGTCTACAGTTTAACCACGGAGCCGGGATTTGCGCGAATCGTTGGTCCAGGTTCCCACACATCCAACTACAGGATTTGTGGGGCACCCAATCAGGCAAGAGGATCGATGCCGTCAACCTGTAACATCAGGTCATGATTATCGATCTCAGCCATCGTATCGAGCCAGGGATGCCAAGTTATCCGGGATTGCCGGAGCCTAAGTTTCATGTCTTTCTCGCGCATGACGAACCAGCGAAGCACGCCAATTATGCGGCCGGAGTTACTTTCCAGATCGCGGCCTATGAGTTTGGCGGAAATACCGGGACTTACGTGGACTCGCCGTTTCATAGGCATCCGAACGGTGCGGATTTGGCCGCGGTCCCGTTAAAGAAGCTGGTGGATCTGCCGGGACTGCTGATCGCGGCGGATGAAGAAGGTCCGATCGACGAGAAGGCCTTCCGCGGCGTGCGCGCCGATCGCATACGAAATAAAGCCGTGCTGATCCGAACGGGCTGGGCGAATCGATGGGGCGGAGACTATTTCCGCTCGGGCCCATTCCTGACAGGAAGCGCATGCGATCTGCTGGTGAACGCGGGCGCGGCGCTCGTGGGAATCGATTGCGCGAACATCGACGACATGAACGATGGCGAGCGCCCGGCGCACACGAAGTTGCTGGCCGCGGGGATTCCGATTGTGGAGCATCTGCGCGGGCTGGAGCAGTTGCAGGGACGCACGTTCCGATTCTTCGCGGCGCCTCCGGCGATTGTGGGCGGAACGTCGTTCACGGTAAGGGCGTTCGCGGTGTGCAAGGAAGAGTAAGAGTTCGTGGCGGCGATAGGGTTCCCTCGCTGCGCTCGGGATGACAGTCCTCGCTGACGCTCGGACTGCTCGCTCCCACATCTGCCAAAGGAAGGCAGATGTGGGGCACCAATGACTATTGTTCCAGCGGCGCGCCGCTGTTGTAGAGCGCCGTCAAAGCTTCTACTCCAACGCGATAGATTACCCAGCTGCGGCTCGTGTCGGAGATCTGCCGGAAGAGCAGTTCGCCGCGGCCATTGCCGTCGGCGTCCACCACATCGATCAATTCCAGCCGCGGATAAACGTCGAGGTGCGTGTTGTCCGTAACCGAGATGAAGACCTTCCGCATAGTGCCGTCGTAATTCTCACGCGCAACCACAGTCACGTAGAACTCATTCTTCGGTGCGATTGGAGGGGGCTCTTGCGCTGCAACCGCCCTTGGTTTCGGCGTTCGTGACCTCGGTGTCGGTGCGGAAGCTTGCGGAACCGTGGCGGTCAGAACGAAGAGCGGGTTGTTGTTGTAGTCCAGGTCGAAGGCGTGAACCTGCAGATCGTCGGTCACCGAACTTGGTCGAAGACCCGGGTGCTTGGCCGCGTAGTCGCGAACCGCCTGCAGTGCGAGCTGGCGCGTGGCTTCCTGGTCGCGCTGCTCGTAGTCAGGCTTACCGATCCACTTGAACGGATGCGGCTGCGAAGAGTTCGCATCGGAGACGGCGACCTCGACGCGATTGTGTGCAACGGCTGATGTGCCCGCTCCTGCAGGAGCGGTCGGCGCCTTCGGTGCCGCAGGACCGGTGAGGCTCGCAGCCTGCTGCCCTTCAGACCCACGCTTCAGCACAGGACGATCGGAATCATCAGGGGGAGGCGTCGTTGATGCCGTAGTCGACGCAGGCGTAGCTGTTGGAGCGGCTGGTGGCGGCTCCGAGCGCTTCATTGTGGGCCGGTCGGGATCGTCATCGCCGCCGGTGCTATCGGGAGTAGAACTGGGCGGTTGCGACGGAGGTTGCGGAGTCGACGGGCCACTTGTCGGCGAGCCACCGGGCGATCCGGAACGTCCGCCGTGTCCACCGGCTCGGCGCAGGCGAGGCGGGCCACTATCTTCGGAACTCTGACGCGAAGGAGCTCTTGCGGCGGCTGCGGCCTTCGCGGCTGCGGCTCGTTTGTTGGCGGCGTCAACATCTGCCTGCGAAGTGAATTTCCCGATCCCATAAAAGGTGTTGCTCGTCTGAAGTTCCATAGCCGAATTGATCGTGAAGAGGCCATTCGGATCGCCAGACTTTTGTATCTCGTAAACGTTGCCGGTTTCGAGCGCCATGGGAACAGGATTGGCGAGATAGAGGCCGGCATCGTAGAACTTGCCGTCGACCAGGATGGAGACTGGAATCAGATGCGGTCCTGAGGGCGTCCATTCGACGACTGCGACGGCGCGCGGGCCTTTGCTCGCTTTCTTCGCAGTCGATTGCGCGAAGCCGGTTGCGAGCAGGCTGAAAATCAGCAATGCGGGGACGGCAGCGAGAAGAGCTCGCTGTAGTATCTTCGTTGCGGAGGGAGAGAAGCCACCCATGGATATCAATGATAAGGCTCCGGACTTCACTTTGCCCGACCAGGACGGAAACAAAGTTTCACTGAAAGAGTTTCGGGGAAAAACGGTAGTTTTGTATTTTTACCCGCGCGCCGATACTCCGGGCTGCACCATTGAAGCTTGCGAGTTCCGGGATGAGTACAGCAAATTCAAGAAGCAGGGCTATGTGTTGCTGGGCGTTTCGCCCGATACTCCGCAGGCAGAGAAGAAATTTGCGGAGAAGTTCAGCCTTCCTTTTCCGTTGCTCGGGGACGCCGACAAGAAAGTGGCAATCGCCTACGGCGTGCTGAAAGAGAAGAACATGTACGGCAAAAAGGTGATGGGAGTAGTACGAAGTACGTTCATCATCGGGCCGGACGGCAAGATTCAGCACATTTACGAGAAGGTGAAGCCGGAAGGCCATGCGCAAGAAGTACTGGCGAGGCTGAAATCTTAGTCGGATGAAAGCCGAGAGCGCGCGCGAATTCGCGAAACTCGCACCTGTCCCGCGGGATTTCTACGGACGCGATCCGGTTACCGTAAGCCGCGGGATTCTGGGGAAGGTGCTGGTGCGGCAGGAAGGCCGGCGCATTCGAGCGGGCCGCATCGTGGAGGTCGAGGCGTACCTGGGAATCGGTGATCCGGCAGCGCACTCAGCAGCCGGCAAAACAGCACGCAATTTCGTACTGTTTGGACCGCCGGGGCGTGCGTATATCTACTTCATTTACGGCAATCATTACTGCCTGAACGTCTCCTGCGAGCCAGACGGCACAGCCGGAGGCATATTGATTCGCGCGCTAGAGCCGCTCGCCGGAATCGCACTGATGGCGCAAGCACGAGGCATCGAAGGCGACCTTAAGCGCTTGAGCGTGCGGCGTTCACTCACATCGGGTCCGGGAAGACTGGCCGAGGCGTTCGATATTACGCGCGAGCGCGATAACGACAAAGACGTGACGGCGGCGAAGTCGGATTTGCGAATTGTGGACGATGGATTTCGTCCAGAGAAAATTGCGGTCACGCCGAGGATTGGAATCACCAAGGCAGCGCACGAAGAGTTGAGATTTGTGGTGGCGGGAAACGCGTTTGTGTCCGGGAAAAAGCTGTAGGCCGTTTCGCGTTACACGTTTCGCGTTTCACGATTCGAAACGGCACAGCGCTCAGCTATCGGTACGAGCACGGGAACGCGAAACGCCGCTACTACTCGCCACCCAGACCAGGGGCGGCTTCGCCGGAGCCGCTGAGCATCATGTTGTCGATTAGCCGCGTTGATCCAACCCTAGCTGCCACTGCCACCAGCGCGGCAGAACTCAGGTCAGAGACTGGTTCGAGCGTGCGCGGGTTCACGATTTCGAAATAATCGAGTCGCACCGACGGCTCTTCGGAAATGACTTCTTTGCCACGAGCGATGAGTTCGGAAGGATTTCTTTCGCCGCGATCGGCGAGCGTCTGCACGCGGTTCAGTGAACGATAGAGAATGAGCGCCTGTTTGCGCTCCTGCGGGCTCAGGTACGCATTGCGCGAGCTCATGGCCAATCCATCAGACTCGCGCACGATCGGAGCAACAACAATCTCCACGTCAAGGTTCAGATCGCGTACGAGTTGCTGAATGATAGCGACCTGGGCCGCGTCTTTTTGTCCAAAGAAAGCGAGATCGGGCTGAACGATGGTGAAGAGCTTGGTAACGACCGTCGCCACTCCGCGAAAGTGACCAGGACGAGAGCGGCCATCCAGCCGGTCGCTGATTTCCGCGACCTCGACGAAGGTCTTCGCTCCTCCCGGATACATCGCCTCGGGCGTGGGCGCGAATACCAGATCCACCTTTTCGGATTCGAGCTTGCGGCAGTCGCTTTCGAAGGTGCGCGGGTACTTGCTGAAGTCTTCGTTCGGCCCGAATTGCAGCGGGTTCACGAAGATCGATGCAGCTACCACGTCGCATTGCGCGCGCGCCATGCGCATCAGCGAGAGATGGCCTTCGTGCAGGGCGCCCATGGTGGGAACCAGTCCGAGGCGCCGGCCGTTGCGGCGGATCTCGGCGCAGACGGAGTGCATTTGCTCCGGGGTATCAACGATTCGCATCGTGGTGACGGATATGGTCGACATGAGACAGTTGTTGTTCCCACACATCCAACTACGGGATGTGTGGGGCACCCGACTTTCTCCCTACTTGCTCATCACACGCTTGCGCTGCTGGATCGCTTCCAGCGCGGCTCCAGTATCTTTCGGCAGATGGTACGATTCGGCGTCCGCAGGATAGTTGCCTTCCACCACGTCGCGACGAAATGTCTCGATCGCTTCCGAGATCAACGCTCCCGCATCCGCATAACGCCGCACGAACTTCGCCGGGGGATTAAAGGTGAGTCCAACCATGTCGTGGATCACCAGCACCTGCCCATCGCAGTCGGGTCCGGCGCCGATACCAATCGTGGGCGCAGAAACCTCTTCGGTAATCATGGCTGCGACCTCGCGCGGGATCCCTTCCAGCACGATCGAGAAAACTCCTGCCTGATCGAGAGCGACAGCATCGCGCATCAGCTGTTCTACCGCCGACAGCGTTTTGCCCTGAACCTTGTAGCCGCCCATCGCATGCACCGACTGCGGCGTCAGACCGATGTGTCCCATCACGGGGATCTCGGCGTCGATCAACCGGCGGACTTGTTCAGTTCGCTTCTCTCCGCCTTCCAGCTTCACCGCTTCCGCTCCAGCCTCTTTCAGGAAGCGAGAAGCATTGCGCACGGCGTCTTCCGGAGAAGTGTGATACGACCCGTACGGCATGTCTGCGACCAGCAGTGCATGCTTCACGGCGCGGCGCACGGCGCGCGTGTGATGCAGCATCTCGTCGACGGTGACCGGCAGCGTGCTGTCATAGCCGAGCACCACTTGTGCCAGCGAATCGCCGACCAGAATGATGTCAATGCCAGCTTCGTCCACCAGTCGCGCCGTAGCGTAATCGTAAGCGGTAAGACAGGTGATGGGTTGTCGTTTGGACTTGCGCTCCGCGAGAGTCGCGGTCGTAATCTTCGGGCGAAGATCGCCGATTGAGGTAATGCTCACATGGCCTCCAGTGCAGTTCCGCGCTCGGCGGATACCGCCTGACTGCCCCAGTGCCTGGGGCTCAGCAATTAAGATGCTGCCGAAGGCATTGTAGTCGCAGGAGTGGGGTAGCGCCAGCGGGAGGCAGCCCCCCTCGAAATCTCAGGACAATAGGGCTCCCTCGCTCCGTTCGGGATGACAGTCTTCGCTGCGCTCAGACCGGAGCTACTTCGCCGCGACGTACTTCTCCATAGGAATGTCGAAGTACATCAGTTCCTGGCCGTTGTTGTCGCGCACATCATTCACGTACAGGTGTGTTCCAGAAAGTGGCTGCGAGATGTCGCTGACATCAAAGAAGAAAAACCCTGCCTGGCTGGAGTGCGGCTCGACTGCCTGGGCCTGAAACATGGCAGCATGAAACTCGTCACTGGCGTGCCGGTCGACTCCTGCCTGAGGACCTTTCTTGGGAAAGGGATAGGGCAACGGGTTGGTCCTGGGCTCATCGCCGCGTCGCTTGACCTTCGAGAAGTGGCGATAGAGGTCGTCCAGGTTGGCAGGCAAGATCTTGGTACGGTTGCCGGTTACCAGTTCAACGCGCAGGCTTTGTACGGAGATCGGCTCGTCGCCGTTGTTGGTTACCACCACGAAGATGGGAAGGTATCCAGACTCCCCATACTTCTGCGTAAAGATCGCGCTCTTCTCGTTCGTGTCGTAGGGATCGGCAGCGATCGCCGCTTTTTCGTCATTATGGATGTCGTGCGCCGGATATGTTTGCGCATCGCGGACTGGTGGCATCACGAACTGCTTTGAGGCCAAACAGATAAGCGCGGCGAGAAAAACGAAACCAACAGCGAGTCCATGGCTACGCGAGGGGTTGCGCATAGCTTGATTATGGAGCAGCTTCGGGTCTAGACGTCAAACTTTGTCAAAATTGTTCCGAAAAAGCCTGGAGTAGAGAGTCGGCTGATATCCGCATCACCCGGCTCCCAGCGATATTTCTTTCCATCAAAAAGCAGAATTGCGCCCATTCCGCTGGATTCCTGAACTTCCAGAATGGAGATGAGACGCTTCTTCAGCATTTTCTTGGTCATGTCCCACTTTTCGAAAGGGATATTGATGAGCACGTATTTCGCTTTCGGCGTGGGTTTCTGCCACGAATGGATGACCAGGATGCGGCGCGCGGGCCCGCCGTCGACGGATCCGAACTGCGACGTGATTTTAGGGTTACCCCAGCCGAAGTAGCCATTGTAGGGATCCTGAACCGTATAGCCGTATCCCGATTCTCCACCCAGAGGCTTACCGCCCGTGGCGACGATCGCAATGTCCTGTTCGCCGTCCCCGTCGAAATCACCGGTTTGCGGCGTGAAGCTGGTATCGATCTTGAAGCCCGTGCCGAACTGGGCGTCGACCATCGACTGCAGATCGGACGTGGCCGGTTTGGCCAGTGCTGAAGCTGCAGGCGCAGATTGCTGCGCCATGGCGATGACGGAGAAAAGCAGGAAACAGAACGGCAAACGGCAACTGCGCATACTAGTTACTTTACGCCCGGAAACGCAGCTGACAAGACGGCGAATCGAGAAGGACAATAGTGCGGTCGGGGCAGGGGTGCGGGGTCTTTCGTGCGGAACAGGTAAGATCGTTGCCAGAGCCAGAATGAAGATTGCGATTACAGGTGCAAGTGGATTGATTGGACGCGCGCTCGCCGACGCGTTGCAGCGGTCGGGCGATCAGGTAATTCGCATTGGGCGACAGACTCCCGCCGATATCCGGTGGAATCCCAGCGGCCAGCTGGATCCCGGAGCATTGGAAGGCGTAGACGCCGTGGTGCACCTGGCCGGGGAGACCCTCAGCGGGCGTTGGAATGAAAATAAGAAGAGCCGCATCCTGAACAGCCGCGCGCGCGGAACCGAAACGGTTGCGATGGCACTCGCGAGAATGAAGACGCCACCGCGAGTGCTGGTATCGGCGTCGGCGATCGGCTATTACGGATCGCGCGGAGACGAGCTGCTCGATGAAGGAAGCACTTCGGGCACGGGATTTCTGGCGGAAGTGGCCCGCCAGTGGGAGGCGGCGACCATGCCGGCCGTCAAGGCAGGCGTACGCGTGGTGCACCCTAGAATCGGAGTGGTGCTGGCAAAGCAAGGCGGCGCACTGCCCAAGATGCATCCGGCATTTCGCCTCGGACTAGGTGGCGTGCTTGGCAGCGGACGCCAGTGGTGGAGTTGGATTTCGCTGCGGGATGTGGTGAGCGCCATTCAGAGCCTGATCGTGAATAGCAACGTGAGCGGGCCGGTGAATCTCGTCAGTCCGAATCCGGTGACGAATCTGGAGTTTACGAAAGCGATGGCGAAAGTCTTGCGGCGTCCGGCGCTGTTCCCTCTGCCCCAAGGTGCGGTGAAGTTTTTCTTCGGGGAGATGGGTGTGGAGACGCTGCTCGCCAGCCAAAGAGTTCAGCCGAAGCGGCTCGAAGAGATGGGATTTCGTTTTCAGTTTCCGACATTGATAGAGGCGTTGAGGGCAGAGCTGGGGTAGGGCGTTTCAGGTTTCGCGTCTCGCGTTTCACGAAAAGCAGAGTTCGTTGCATTTAAGCGGCAGCCGAGGTCAGCTGCCCCACGTGACTTGTGGTTAGACGAACAGAACAGCGGCCCTGCGTTTGGGTTTTCGCGAAACGTGAAACTCGAAACGTGAAGCCTGAAACGCTGCTTAGTTCTCTTCCGCTCCCTGCCGCGTCCGATGCGCCATGCTTTCGGGCTCTTCGATCCACTCACGCAGTGATTTCTCGCTGACGTCCACAGACATAATGACGCTTTCGTCCTGATCGAGACAGGTGATCAGCAGACGCATGCCGTTGGACGATGGCTTCGCGTAGATCACCACAGACTCCCGATCGCGGCGCGACCATGCCCGTACGAACGGTGACCAATCAGGCCCGAGACTGCTCGAAATCACACGCTGGAGATTCGAAAGATCGCCCTGGGGCGCCGCTTCGAAGATAGCCATCTTCATGCCGCGTGCTTCGTGATTAGGGGCGAATTTCAGCATCACGCCCATCATCGGAATATGCATGGGATGAATGCCATAGTTGCTCTCCACGGCTTTTACAACAGCCTTGAAATCGTCAGAGGCGAAGGCCACGTTGGTCAATAACAGTGTGGTCAGCAAGAGGAGGCGCTTCATTTCGAGGCTCCTTTCTCAGGCTTCCCTTTGTGATCCATCTCAACTTCGGGGATGTGAAACTGTCCGCCGAGATCGGCGAGATCCTCGGGACGAATGGGACCGTCGATACTGACAAAGGTGAGTTCGTTGGGATCGGCGGCAACGATCACGAGCGACGTGATCTGATTTCCATTGGACTTGATGTAGACCTCCGCATTCTCGTGTTCGCGCTTGCTTCGTACACCAACGATGCGATTCCACGCAGGAGATTGCAATTGCGCGCGAATCTCGGCCACGTCGGCCTCGGAGTATTGGCCGGCCTTGTCGAATTCGAAGCTGCGCACGTACACGCTCTTCAAGTTGGCGATGAGTTTCTTGGCCTGCTGCTCGTCAGGATCCTTCGGATCCATGAACCGCGCCGCCAACTGCAACATGCGCTGGTCGAGATTCACCTCGACAACTTCCACTGCCTTTGCCGAAAGCTTCTCAAGATTCGCGGGCAGGCGAATCTCCTGAGCCGCGGCGATCGCCGGCAACAAAAACGGGGCTAGAAGAAATAATAAGATTCGTTTCATTCCGGGTTCTCCGAGTTGTGATGAGACTGTTCCGTGTGATCGTTGGTCTTCCCGCCGATCTCTTTAGCTGCGACTTCCCATTTTTCGCCGGTGATACGCAGCGCCAGCATCACCTGGCGCTTGGCGGCTTCGCCTTCCACGCGGCGCTCTTCCTGAATACGTAAACCGACGCCACTGGCGACAACTACGGTCGCGACCACGGCGGCGGTCCAGCTCAGACGGCGAATCGCGAACATGCTTCTGATCTGGAACCACAGGCGTCGCTCGCGTTGTCGCTCGCGGTCGGCGGCCAAGGCAAGAACGCGATGGGCAAATCCGGCGGACGGCTCTTCCTGTTGAAGCGCGGCACGCAATTGATCTTCAAATTGGTCTTCAAGACGAGTCATAGGGCGGCTTCTCCCAAAGTTCGGCCAAGCTTTTCGCGCAGCATGGCGAGCGATCGCTGCAGGTGACTCTTCACTGTTCCAACCGGCATCTCCAGCAGCTTGGCAATTTCTTCCGGCATAAGGTCTTCCTGATAACGAAGCACAACCACGGCACGCGCTTTTTCGGGCAACGATGCAACCAGTACCTGCAAGCGGCGCGCAAGAAAAGGATCGCTTCCTGGAGCTTCCGCCGCGGGCATCTGCAGTTCGTCGAGCGCGACATCCGGATCGTTGCGATGCTTGCGTCCGTAATCGATGGCGCGATGCACGGTGACGCGACGAAGCCAGAACTCGATATGGGCGGCGGATTTCATCCTTAAAAGGCTCTGGTGCAGCTTCAGGAAGACGTCCTGTGCAATCTCCTCGGCGGCCATGCGATCGCGCACCAGGTGCAGCGCAATGCTGAACACCATGCGCTGGTGCTGGCGCAAGAGCGTGGGGAAGTCGGGGATGAGCTCGACTTCCGCGACCTGCCCGAGAGAGGTTGAACTCATGTGCGGCTTCCCGTGGCCTCACCAGCTATATACGGAAACAATTTAGCGGAGGAGGCAGAAAGTATGACGGTACAGCGAGCAGGAAGAAAGCACCTTTCGCTGCTTCTTTGCCGTTCGCGCAGGGCCAGCGCATACAATGTCGAATTCGCATGTATTTCGCCTACAGCCTATTGCTCGGACTGGCGCTGGTAGTCGCGCTGCCGTGGTGGCTTTTCCAGATGGCGCGCAGCCACAAGTACCGCAGCGGTCTGGCGGAGCGCTTCGGACGAGTGCCGGGGCGGGTTAAGCGGTCGCAGTCGGGCGCGCTGGTGATCTGGGTTCATGCCGTGTCGGTAGGCGAGGTGCTCGCAGTCAGCGGTCTGATTGAGCGTTTGCGCGAGAGCTTCTCGCGCCACCGCATCGTAATTTCCACGACCACCGCAACCGGCCAAAAGCTGGCGCGCGACCGGTTTGGCGAGAAGAACGTTTTCTACTTCCCCATGGACTTGGGATTTGCGATCCGTCCCTACCTGCGCGTGTTGCGGCCGAGACTGGTGATTGTGGCGGAGACCGAGTTCTGGCCGAATTTTCTCAGACTGGCGAAAGCGAGTGGTGCTCGAGTAGCGGTGGTGAACTCGCGCGTGTCGGACCGGTCGTTTCCGCGCTATCGCCGATACAAGTCGCTGCTAGAAAGAGTGCTCAGCAATGTGGACCTGTTTCTCGCGCAGTCCGATGTGGATCGCGGTCGGCTGGTTGAGATCGGCGCGCCGGCGGCGAAGGTGCAGGTCAGCGGAAATCTGAAGTTCGACGTTAAGCCGGTTACGGAGTCGGCGCTAGCGAAGACCTTGAAGGCTGAGATCGTGCGCTGCGGCGCCGGGCCGGTGATCGTTTGCGGCAGTACCGTAGAAGGCGAAGAGCCGCTGGTGCTGGAGGCGTTCAAGAGCGTGCTGGCGAGATTCCCGCAGGCGCTGATGATCCTCGCGCCACGGCATCCGGAGCGCTGGAGCGTTGTCGCAGAGCTGCTCGAAAGCTCGGGACTGAAGCATTTGCGCCGTTCCAAGTGGCAGCCCGGTGGAGAAAAGCTGGGCGGGGGCGTGTTCCTGCTCGACAGCATTGGCGAGCTGGCGTCGGTATATGCTCTTGCGCAGCTGGCATTCGTCGGAGGCAGCCTGGTGCCGCGTGGCGGACATAATATTTTGGAGCCGGCGCAGCATGGCGTGGCGATCCTGGTGGGTCCGCACACCGAGAATTTCCGCGAGATCGTGTCGCTCTTCATCAATGCGGGCGCTGTGGACGTGGTTGAGCCCGAAGATCTCGGCAAGGAATTTCTTCACCTGCTCTTTCAAGATGAGAAGCGAGCCCTGATGGCGCAGCATGCGCTGGAAACTGCGCAGGCGAATACGGGCGCGATGGAACGCACCGCTTCGGCGCTGGAGCGAATGATGGGCGTGAAACCCTCGGCTCACAAGGTTGCGAAGGGACGTAGGCGCTGATGGCAGCGATCTCCACATTGCTTTACGGCGCAGCCGTTCGCGGGCGTAATGCGCTCTACGACGTTGGCATGATTCGTGCCAATCAACTGGCGGGCCCGGTGGTGAGTATCGGGAACCTGAGCACGGGCGGCTCGGGAAAAACGCCGTTTGCGATCTGCCTGGGCGAGTTGCTCAAGCAACGCGGCATCAAGTTCGACGTTCTCAGCCGGGGGTATCGTCGCCAGACGCAGGGAGTCAAGATTGTCGATCCCGGAGGAACAGCGGCCGAATTTGGTGACGAACCTCTGCTGATCGCACGGCGGTTGGAAGTTCCGGTGGTGGTCGGCGAGTCCCGGCACGAAGCGGGATTGCAGGCCGAGAAACAGTTTGGGCCGCAACTGCACCTGCTCGACGACGGCTTTCAGCATCGCGAACTCGCGCGAGACTTCGACATCGTGCTGGTCACGGCGCAAGATCTGCTGGACCGGATGCTACCGTTGGGACGACTGCGTGAGCCATTGAGTTCGCTCAATCGCGCCGATGCCATCGTGGTTCGCGAAGAGACGGCGATCCCCGATAGTGTGGTTTGCGGCAAGCCACTGTGGCGAGTCCGCAGGGGCATCGATCTGCAAGACGCGCCGAGCAGGCCGATCGTCTTCAGCGGAATTGCACGGCCGAAGGTTTTTCTCGAAGAGTTGCAGGAGCTAGGTGTGCAGCCCGCGGCAGAGATCATCTTTCGCGATCATCAGCGATACGGAGACAAAGAGATCGAACGGCTACTTCAAGCGAAGTCGGCATCGCTGGCGGATGGATTTATTACGACCGAGAAAGACGCGCTGAACCTGGGTGCAAGAATCGCGGAATTGGGACCGGCGGCAGTCGCGCGAGTGACGATGGAGTTGCTAGACGCGGACGCGGCGTTGGCCAAGATACTGAAGGCCGCCAAGCGAGAGCATGATTCTGCGCGAAGGTAAAGGTCTCCACGAAATGACTGCTCACGAAGGCGAGATTCGAAGGATCGAGGAGGTATCGGGCACGGCAAGGCAAGAAGAGCGAGGCGAGATAATCTTCCAAAAAGCGCTGCTCCTTGGGATGCAAGGGGATGTTTCCGCGGCAAGAATTGAAATCAAGCGGGCACTCGACGAAAACCCAACGGACCTAGAGACGAGGTTCACTTACGATTACATCGATGCGGTGTTGTATCACGAGGAGCAGCAACTCCAGGAGGCGTTTACACGCTTCGGTTCCTTTCTAACGAAATACTCAGATCTCCTCAAAGGCTCGCAGAGACATATTTACGAAGACGTTCAGCAGCGCCGAGCATTCGAACTTCTGCAGCTATTAAGGTTCCCGGAGGCAGTCGACGTGTCGCTAGAGTGTCTCAAGTTTGATCTCCCGCCCGAGGATAGAAGCAGCATTCTAGCTAATCTGGCCGTTGCGAGCACGAAACTCGAAGATTATGAGCGGGCGAAAGAATACTATCTCCAGGCAAGCCAGATAGGTTTGACGAAACACTGGCGAAACCAGGGATATTTTTACTTTGGTGTTGCACTTGCGCATTTGAAGGAATTCCGGGATTCCAAGCAGCAGTTTCTGCTCGCAGCAGAGCTATCGGCAAACGGTGGCGTGATACCACTAGTTTCCGTTTATAAGTGGTTAGCTTGGGTGTGCAAGGCTCTGGGAGAGAGACTCGAAGCGGAAAAGTATTCGCGACTAGCGAACCCGTTCTAATCGTACTGAGTTCGGGCTGGCCATGAGAAAATCAGAATAGAACCAGCAACAGGGCCACGAGATCAGGCTTGAAAACTGCGCGAAATTTCGAGCGTTTGGAGAAGATCGTTCAATCGTTCTCCAATGTCACTGTCACCGTACTCGGCGACATGGTGGCGGATGAGTTCGTCTTCGGTGAGATTTCGCGCGTCTCCCGCGAGGCCCCGGTTTTGATTTTGAAGCATCGCGATCGAACCGTAGTCCCCGGCGGCGGCGGAAATGCCGCCTGTAATCTTGCCGATCTTGGCGTCAACGTGTTGCCCGTTGGTGTGGTGGGCATGGACGAGCCTGGCAAACTGCTGTTGCAGTGCTTTCGCCACAAGCATATTCCGATCACCGGGATTCGGAAGTTGAAGGGCTTCAACACTGTTACCAAAACGCGCATCCTTGCCGGAATGACCCACACCAGCCGCCAGCAGGTAGTACGCGTGGATCGTGAGCCGGAAGCACCCTTCGACAGCTGGACGGAGCGCGAATTGGTGCTCAACGCAAAAGAATACGCGCGTGCGTCGGATGCACTGCTCATCTCTGATTATGGATATGGCGCTGCGACCCCGGAGATTCTGCAGTCGATTGGGAGGGCGAATGGCATCCCCATCACTGTCGATTCGCGCTATCGCATGCTCGAATACATTGGCGTCACGGCGGCCACTCCGAACGAGCCCGAAGTGGAAGAGGCGTTACATGTGCGCATCGGGCACGATGAAGAGAAGCTGCACTGGGCCGCGAACGAATTGATGAAGCGCATGAAGCTGCAGTCGCTGGTGATCACCCGCGGACGCGACGGCATGCTTGCGGTTGAGCGCAAGCACAAACCGGTGGGGATCCCCATATTTGGCGATGACCAGGTGGTGGATGTCACGGGCGCAGGCGATACGGTGATCGCGACTTTCACGGCTGGCCTTGCTGCCGGCGCGACTACGGAAGAAGCTGCATTGCTGGCCAACTACGCGGGCGGCATCGTAGTGATGAAGCGCGGAACCGCGACCGTCACCCAGCACGAGTTGCTGGCAGCGCTCAAGAAAGACGCTGAGAACGACGTCGATCGGGAAGATGACTGAGCCCAATCACAAGATTGTTTCGCGTGACGAACTCCGCAGGCGCGTCGATGCGTGGCGATCCGCGGGCAAACGTATCGTTCTGGCGAATGGCTGTTTCGACGTGCTACACGTGGGGCATGTGCGCTATCTTGGCGCCGCGAAGGCGCTGGGCGATAAGTTGATCGTCGCCGTGAACGGCGATGCGAGCGTTCGCGAACTGAAGGGCGAAGGACGTCCGGCGATGCCGGAAGACGAGCGCGCGGAATTGCTGGCGGCTCTCGAGTCGGTAGATGCCGTTCTCGTTTTTCCCGAGTTGGATGTGCGAGCGGTAATCCGTGAGGTTCGCCCCGACGTCCACGCGAAGGGAACGGATTACACTGCTGAGAGCGTCCCCGAGCGGGATGAAGTAGTAGCCTGTGGCGGCCGAGTGGCAATCGTAGGCGATCCGAAGGATCATTCGGCAAGCGAGTTCCTTCGGCGACAGCGGATCAACAAGGAAAGCGATCCACGGTGATTTCTCCGCAACTGCATTCAGAATCGAAACCTGAACGGATTCTGATGGTGCGCATCAGCGCCATGGGCGACGTGATCCACGCGATCCCCGCATTTGCGACGCTGCGCGCGGCATTTCCTGAAGCAAGCATCGGATGGGTCATCGAGGAACGCTGGCGTCCACTGCTCCCAGCAGGCGTGGACATGATTCACACCGTGCGCACCAAGGCCTGGCGCAAACAGCCGTTCGCTGCTTCTACGTGGCGCGAGATCCGGGATTCGCGACGTCAGATCAAAACAGCTGGGTACGATCTTGCCGTAGATGTTCAGGGCGCCATTCGTTCTGGCGTGATTACCTGGTGGACACACGCACCGCGAAGAGTCGGATTTGCCAAGCCGCGCGAATCGCAGGCCACGATGTTCTATACCGAAAAGATCTCCACGACGCGACGGCACATCATTGAGCAAAATCTGGAACTGACGGCAGCCATCACCGGCGAGCCTTACCTCGTTTACCGGTCCGCGGAGATTCCAGTCAGCTCAACCGCACAGGCCTTCCTGCGCCGCCTGGAAGGCAGTGGCATTTTGAAACTTGGCCGTTACGCGATCCTCAATCCTGGTGCTGGTTGGGGTGCGAAGTGCTGGCCCACTGAACGTTATGCAAGTGTGGCCAGAGCGTTGGGTGAACAAGGTTTGCCTTCTATCGTGAACTATGGGCCCGGCGAAGAAGAGATGGCCCAAGCCGTGGAGCAGCAGAGCAATGGCTCCGCACGCAAGATTTCCTGCACGCTCGAAGAGTTGGTAGGAGTGACCAGGCACGCGCGTCTCTTCGTCGGCGGAGATACCGGTCCCATGCACTTGGCCGCACATTTCGGCGTGCCGGTGGTGGCGCTTTTTGGCCCTACCGATCCGGCAAGAAATGGTCCGTACGGAACGCGCAGCACGGTGCTTCGCAGTGCGTCGAGCAAGACCAGTTACTCGCACACCGCGGAAATACACGAAGGGCTGATGGGCGTTTCCATTGATGAGGTCGTCAGTGCTGCTCAGAAGCTTCTGGAGTCGGAAACAATTCCGGCAGGAGGGGCCGGTTGAACTGGTCTCGTGTGGCGCGGCGAATTCGTGTGCCGCTCGGATTTATCTTCGCCGCTCTCTTCCTATGGTTGGCGCATCCGACTTGGACCTCCATCATCGTCGGCGCCGGTGTAGCCTTAGGGGGCGTCTGGCTGCGAGCAGCTGCCTCCGGTCACGTCCGCAAGAATGCCGAATTGACTACGACCGGACCCTACGCCCACACGCGCAATCCCCTTTACCTCGGATCTATTTTGATCGCCTGCGGCTTTTCCATCGCGTCACGCAGCTGGATTGTCGTTTTGATCTGCGTAGTACTCTTCACCGCAATCTATCTACCCGTCATTCGGTCGGAAGAACAGTTCTTACGTACGCAATTTCTGGGCTTCGACGAGTACTGTGAGCGCGTCCCTCGCCTGTTCCCGCGATTGCGACCCGCATCTGGAGCGTCACGGGGCAGCTTTTCGCGAGCACTATATTTACAGCATCGCGAGTACAATGCTGCCTTGGGCACCGCCGCTATGCTGGGAGCGCTGGTGGTCAAGTTGTTGTGGTTACAACGCTAAGAGCCAGGAGAGAAATGCGCTCCCACCGTCTGAGAATCCACGCATTCATCTTGATCACGCTGCTGAGCGCCGCCACATTGGCCGCGCAGCACAATGACGCTCGAGCGACCCCACCGGATAGCGGCTCTGCCGTTCAGATTCAACCACCACCTGCGAATTACGCTTTTCCTTACAACGAGACCTACGTCTATAGCGCCGATTGGCGCATCTGGACTGGCGGCACTGTCACCATGACTATGATTCCGGGCGCGGTTTCCGCGACAGCGAATTCAACCGGCTTCGTGTCGATGCTTTATCCGGTGCATGACCAGTTCCAATCCACTTTCGATCCCAAGACATTCTGTTCCCAGTCCATCCGCAAGCACACGGAAGAAGGTTTTCATGCTCGAGATACGATGATCACCTTCGACTACGCGCAGAAGAAGTCAATTCTCGACGAAAGCAATTTGAAGAAGAAAGAAACCAAGCGCGTCGAGAACGACATTCCCGGTTGCGTGACCGATGTTCTCACCGCGATCTACTACGCGGGATCTCTTCCGTTGAAGGACAATGGCGTGTACCGCTTCCCCATCAACGACGGCAACAAGACTGTCGACGTGGAGTTGAAAGTCGAAGCCCGGGAGACGGTAAAGGTTCCTGCGGGAACGTTTAAGACGGTTCGCGTTTCTCCTGCGAGCACCGCGCGTGGACTGAATTCGCGCGGGAAACTTTGGCTTTGGTACAGCGACGATTCCCGTCGCATTCCAGTGCAAATGCGCGGCCGATTCCTCTGGGGAACAATTACTTTTCAGCTACAGCGAATTGAACGCCGCCAATAAGACCCTTAACCACAGAGGACACAAAGGTTCACAGAGGTAAGTTCGTCGGTCTTGCCTGGCTGCCTCCGCGACTTACTGAATTCGGAAGCGCTCGTTCAGCACACGCTGTAGCCGTGGGCGATAAATAAGGTCGTAAGCGAGTTCTTTGTCCGGAAACATCGCCAGTGCCGCGCGTTTGGAATTGGTTACCAGCTCGGTGGCTTCTTCCAGCGTAAGGTTCGGGTCCTGGCTCAGAACCGAAAGCACCATACTCATCATGATCTGCAAGCGGCGGATTTTTTTATTCTCCTCGTTGATCTCCGCTTGATTCCTGTAAACGGTCTGCGTCTCTGGGTTCTCCATCAGGCCCTCAACTTTTCGTTGGATGAGCGCCCGTCCCAAGGCGTTGCGCTGGATGTAAGCCATTCATCTTTCATGACTTATCGCGACGACAGATGGAGATTCCATTCCAAAATATTAGCGAGAGCAACTGAGAACTCATCGTCGCCAGAAGGTCACCGAGTGGATAGGCGAAAAATCTTTGCTCGCGGCAGTATCATGCATCGAAGTTACTGGAGGAACCATGGCGAGCCAACCGCAACCGGATCAGCAGGAATTAGTCGAAGTATTCGATACCGATCAAGAGTCGGAAGCGATGGTCGTCCGCGGATTGCTCGAGTCCGCTGGAATCGACGCGATTCAAACAGGTCTGGACGCGCCCCAGGACGTTCTACCCGGCGTTGGAGGAGTAGTGCTTCGCGTCCCCGCTTCGCAAGCTGACGCTGCCCGAGAGTTGATCGAGGAGTACCGGGCAGGCGGTACAAGCGCTGCGGAAGAAGGCGAGCTCAATTCTGAGGACCCGTCCGCGCAGTAACCCGATTTCCATCCAAATAGAAAGTTACGGCGCCCATCAGATCGGTGCGGTAGATGCTGACGTGTGACGCCGACAATTTCGCCAGCGTCTCCAGGCGTGGATGATGAAACTGGTTGCGAAATCCGGCTGACACAAATGCGAATTGCGGATGCACGGCAGCCAGAAATTTCGGCGTTGTCGACGTGAGACTGCCGTTGTGCGCAACTTTGAGAACCGTACTTTCCGGCCCTTGCGCAATCATCTGTGGCTCAACCTGCCTCTCGGCATCTCCGGTAAGCAGGGCCGAAGTGTTTCCGTAGGCGAACTGCAATACCAGTGAATCGTTGTTCTGCGGAGTCTCTGAGAACGGCCAGTCTCGCGGCGGCGAGAGCGCCCGCACGTGCATGCCGCTCCAATCAAAGCTGTCTCCCGAACCGTAGACTTTCACGGCTGCGTGGAGCGCCCTTGCCTGGTCGACGATAGGCGTCAGAACATGGGGCGCGATGTTCGGTCCGAGCCACAGTTCACCTGGGCTGAAATTGTTGAAGATCGAATGCATGCCGCCAATATGATCCGAGTGCCCGTGCGTGATGACCACCGCGTCCAGGTGAGTGATGCCGCGGGACCACAGATACGGCGAGACGACGTTTTCGCCGAAATCAAACTCGGAAGAGTGCCCGAAGCCGAGCGGCCCGGCTGCATCGATCAGAATTGTCTTGCCGGTGGGCGAGATCACCAGGGTAGAGTCGGCCTGGCCTACGTCGATGGCCGTCACTTCAAGAACATTCGGCTGCACCCGTGGCGTGGGGGGAATTGCGACGATCCAGAAAGCCGACGCCGCAATGGCCGCCAATCCCACGAAGAGCAATTTCAGGTTGCGACGGGCGAGCAGAAATCCTAGACCAATGGTCAGAAGAGCCGCAACGATCAAGATGAGCAGCGGATCGGCAACACGCAGATCCGAGCCGTGCATGTGACCGACAGTGGTTACGGTCCCGGTTATGCCGGTAAGCGTCCATCCCGCAATGAGCGCTGCCGGGTGCGCGAGCACCGGTGAGAGATACGCAATTGCTACCGCAGCAACCGCGGCGGGCATCATGATCTCCGTCAGTGGCACCACGATGAGATTCGCCGGCAACGCAAGCATCGTTGCACGATGGAAATAAGCCGCCATTGGCAGCGCCAGCACGATCTGCATCAGCGCTGAGATCACGACAACCTCGCTTACCGCGAGACCGAAGCGCACGGTGCCGAGCAGCATCAGCCGGGCGAGCCGTCTGCCGAAGATGCGCTCCAGGCGCGAGAGAACGAGGCGAAGATCGAGGCGGAACTGCGCCTGGCGCGGGCGAAGACGCTGATCGTACGACGTCGACTCAAAGTTCCTGAGCGCTTGCCGCAAAGGTGCAACGGTTCGTTCGAGCAGCGGTACTCCAATTCCGGCAATCGCTGCCACGGAGAGGAACGTCAGCTGAAAGCTGGCGTCGAATAGGCCATGTGGATCGATGAGCAACACGAACAACGCGGCGGCTCCCACGACATTCAACGACGACCGGTCGCGGAAGAACAACCGGCCCATCAGATAGAGGGAGATCATCGCCGCGGAGCGCAAAATCGGCGCACCGCTATCGCAGAGATAGGCGTAGCCAAGCGAAACGACGATGGTGACGATCGACGCGAGCGTCTCGCCAGAGCGCAGGCGGCGCATCGTCCAGAAAATGACGAAAGCGAGTATGCCGACGTTCATCCCCGACACAACCAGGATGTGATAGGTGCCCGAGCGCTGGAAATCGACAGACATAGGGCGCTCGACGAAGGCGCGCTCGCCGATGAGCATCGCGTCCATTAACCCTGCCTGCTGCTCGGGCCATAGGCGATGCATCATTCTCATCACGCTGCGGCGGCCACGATCCCGCCAGAAACCGTAACGCGTGCCGCAACATCCGGGCAGGCGTTCCACCCGGTCGTTGCGCGTTGACCCAAGTGCGAAGACGCCCTGTTGGCGCAGATAGCCGGCGTAATCCCACGCCCCCGGATTGCCAAAGTTGCGTGGCTCGCGCAGCTTGGCGACGAGGCGCACGCGGTCGCCGTATACAAGAGAGAGCTGCGCCGGTTCTTCATCCTCGGCGTTGCCGCCGCGCCGATAGATCGACAAGCGAATGCCCGACTGAAGTGACACAGGTTCGCCATCGTCCTCAAGGCTCTCGGTCTCCACATCAACTACAGTGCGCTCGGCAGCGGGTCCAAAACTCGGCGGAGACTTGACCACATGCGCCGTGATGGTGATTTCTTCGCCCGTGGTGAAACGCGCGAGGCTCGCTGCCTGCGCTGCTGCGGTTTCTGCGAACTCACTTGCCGCGAGCGACAGGAATCCAAGTGTGGTCACGATCAGCAGGGCCACGGCATATGCCACGTGTTCGCGACGGCGCGTGAGGAAGAAGACGGCAGCAATCAGAAACGCGGCGATCGCGCCGACGATCCACGCCGAAGGACGCGAGCAGTAGCGAGCGAACAGAATGCCGGTAGAAAAAAAGAGAGCCGCTAGGAACAGCGGCGCTCTAGGTGGCTTCACTTCCAGGGAGTACAAAGTTGCTACTCGGTCTTAGCGCTTTCATTATGCCCGGGGGCACCCAAGGTTTGGACACGAAACCGCCGCGCAGGAGCGGGCCAGGTGTTCCCATATTGGGCAAATCTGCATTTCGAGCGCCACTTAGCGCACCAGACGAATGAACGATTCGATGTGGTAGGTCTGGGGAAAAAGATCGATCAGATGCGCTTCCGTGATTCGATATCCGGCCTTCAGCAGCAGGCTGAGATCGCGCGCCTGCGTCGATGGGTCACAGGAGACGTAAGTGATCTCCTCGGCGCCCAGGCGCGCTATCGCCTTGGCAATTCTTGGCCCAAGTCCGGCTCGCGGCGGATCGACTACAACGAGCTCTGGCGCTTGCTTTTGCTTGCGTGTTAGAAACTGCTCGGTCGTGGTCGCCACTGCCCACACATTCGAGGGTACGTTGTGCTGTAGATCGGCAAAGGAACTCGGCGATGCTTCGACGGCGACCACCTGCTCGAACGACTTGGCCAGCGGCAACGAAAAGAGGCCGACGCCCGCGTACAGATCGAAAGCCGTCTTGCCCCGCCGGCCTCTTGTCGCCAATGCGACGAGTTCTTCCGCGAGAAAGCGATTGGTTTGGAAGAACGATCCAGTACTGACGCGGTATTCAAAGCCCCCAACTCGATAGGTGAGCGCTCCTTCGCCAAAGATGCCAAGGACTGAGCTGGGACTGGTGCTCCCGTCGAGCTCCGGCGCGGCAATGGATTCGCTAGTCCCTTTAGTAGCGCCAGGCCGTCGCAGAACCGCTACCGACGCAAGTTCCGGCAACGCTGCCTGTAAGCGATCTGCAATCGGCTGAAATTTCTTTTCCAGATCCGAAGACGTGCCCTGCACCCAAAGCTCGACCATCAACTGCTGCTCGTCGTGACTGCAGAAAAACTCGACCTCAGCGACTTCCTTGGGAATCTCGCTGCCCATGTTCCAAACTGCCAGCAACGCCCGGTTGATCACTTCAGCGCTGATGGGGCATTCGCGGACCGGCAGCAACTTCCGCGATCCCATGCGGTAGTAGCCGATCGCAAATTCCGGCTCGTGATGAACGTGCAGCCGCGTGCGATTGCGGTAGTGCCATGGCGGGGATGGGTGTGCAGTGATCTCCGGGAGCTCGACCTTGGCGATGCGCTCGATGGTCTCGCGCAGAATGGACTTTTTTAGTTCGAGCTGCCGCTCGTATCCGACGTGCTGATAGTGACAACCGCCGCACTCGCCGAAGTAAGGACACTTCGGAGCGATGCGCTCCGGTGAAGCGGTAATCACCTTCTCAAGTTGCGCGCGAACGAACCCGGGCTTCTCTTCCAGGACTCGCGCTTCGATGGTTTCTCCAGGCAATACGAGAGGTACGAAAGCGGCTTTGCGACGACCTTCGGAGTCGGCGGGAAGACGAGCGAGTCCGTCACCGCCGTAAATCAGCTTTTCGATTGTCAGTTCCAAGTAATCATTTCAACACAGAAGAGCTGGCCATGCAGACTTACATGTAGAAAAGGCTGAGTCGCGGCAGCTTATGGCGCTCCAGCAGCCGTTTGTTGACGTATTGCTTCTGCAGTTGATCGATCTGCACACCGGGCATCTTGCGGCGATAGGGTGCGAGCTCACGATCGGCTTCGGCGCGAATCGCGACCAGTTCGTCGTCTGAAGATGACGCCAGCAACGCCGCCATCAGCTTCTCTTCCATCACCGTAAGACGGCGTTCGAGATCTTCGAGCCGCGTACCTGGAGCCTTGCGAAGAGCTTCGGCCATCTCACGCAGGTTCTTCGCTGTTTCCGCGACCAACGGCTGAACGCTGGCAGGGACCGATGTCCGCGCCAGCAGATCGGCATTGTTCGCGAGAAAGTCGGCGACGCTGGCATTTTCGAATCCGGTATCGGCCTTCGGCTCGTTCGACGTGCTGGCCGGAACGCCGGCTCCTGCTGCGGCTTCTTTCATCTCTTCAGCAGTTGCCAGAACCTCCTGCGCGCAGTAAGCGAGACTATTCACCTTACGCGTCTTCGAGGGGCGGGCATTGTAGCGATCGAAGGCCTCATCTATGCCGCGCAATACGGCGGCAAGTGGAATGCCCGCATCCTTCCAAGTTTCGATCAATGCCCAGTCGAGCGTATTCAGTAGCAGACCCGAGCCGCGACGGCGCTGGAAGTGTTCTTCGATTTCTGTGAAGTAGTTGAAGTAGTTTTCCACGGAGATACATTTCACCACAGAGGACGCGGAGCTTATCAAACTTGGGCGATCTCTGCGTCCTCTGCGGTAAATTAGCGTTTTGCAGACGTTCGCCGTTTGGCTGCCGTGAACGTTACGTTCCGTTCCCAGATAATCTGCAGGCCTTCGAGCGTCAACAGGTCATCGACATGCTTGATGAAGCGCGAGCTCTCTCCAATCAGCGGTGCGAGGCCGCCGGTAGCAACTACCTTTACGTCTTTGCCGATTTCGGCCGTCAGGCGCTCGAGAATGCCGTCAACCAACGACAGGTATCCGTAGAAGAGTCCCGACTGCATGCTGTTCACGGTATTTGTGCCAATCAGGTGTGGCGGCTTACGCAGGTCGACGCGCGGCAGACGAGCGGTCCGCGAAAATAGCGCTTCGGCCGAGATGCCTATGCCAGGGGCAATCACTCCACCCAGATATTCGCCGCGAACGGAGACCACGTCGAACGTCGTTGCGGTGCCGAAATCGACCACGATGCACGGACCGCCGTATTTCTCGAATCCGGCCACGCTGTTTACGACGCGATCCGCGCCCACTTCCTGCGGATTGTCGTAATGCACCGGCATGCCGGTCTTTACGCCCGGTTCAATGAACAGCGGCTTGGTCTTGAAATACTTTTCGCAGACCTCGCGCAGCGTGGAATCGAGCGGCGGCACGACCGAAGAAATCACAATTCCAGTGAACGGCCCGACTTCGAGACCGGCTCCGGCAAACAGGTTGCGGAAGAGTACGCCATACTCATCTACGGTCTGCGTGCGAATCGTAGAAACTCGCCAGTGCGCCAGCAGACGCGAAGCCTGTTCGGACGCCGAAGCGCTGAAGACGCCGAGAACCGTGTTGGTATTGCCGACATCGACGACGAGAAGCATTCAGAACCTCAGTTAACCACAAAGTACACGAAGGTCACAAAGATTCTAAGATCTCAGATTCGCATGCTCGTTCAGGCCGGCCGGACGTCGCCCGACAATACCGTTCGGATGCCCGCCTCAGTCTGCACCAATAGAAATCCGCGCTCGTCGAGGCCCGCCGTGACTCCGTTGTACCCGCCGTACTCATCCACATGCACGCGTTTGCCGCGCACATAGGACGAGCGTTGCTGGATGCGCTCGAAAATCGCGTGTCTTGCTTCGGCAATGTCCCGCGAAACGAGTTGACGGTATTCAGAGTCGAGCGCCTTCAGTAAAGCCGCAGCAAGAGCTACGCGCGACCACGACTGGCCTCCCACAATTTGCAACGACGTCGCAATGCCAGCCAGTTCATCAGGAAAGTTTTTCTGGTTGACGTTGATGCCGATGCCCACCACGGCGTAACGCACCCGTGTTACTTCGGCATTCATCTCCGTAAGGATGCCGCAGAATTTCTTCTCGCCAATCAGCAGATCATTCGGCCACCGAATATCCGGCCGGATGCCCGTTGTCTCTGCCACGGCGTCGAACGCCGCGATGCCCGCGATCAAAGACAGCAGCAGAGCATCGGCCGGTGCGAACTGCGGGCGCAGGATCATCGAAACATAGATTCCACTGGACGGCTCGGACACCCAGCTGTGACCAGCGCGACCTCGGCCGGCGGTCTGTTCCTCGGCGATGAAGACACTGCCCTCGGGAGCGCCATCCGCGGCTGCTTGCATGCCTTCCGCGTTGGTCGAGCCCACGCGAAAATAATGATTAATTTCGCGCGCGAACATCGTGCCCTTCAACAATGGTTCCAGCGCTTCGGGCAGCAGCAGGTCAGGCACGCTCGCGAGTTGATACCCAGTCGCAGGATGCCCAGTAATCTCAACTCCGAAGGCGCGTAGTTGCTGTATGAGTCGCCACACTTCGGAGCGGCTGGTGTCTAGTTCGTGCGCTAGTTTGGTGCCGCTGACCACAACGGTCGCGTTGTCCGCAAGGATGCGGATGATCCGGCCTAGACGGCTGTCGCTGCGGAAGCCGTGGTCCGGAACTTCGCGAGCCCGTATTGGCTGGTTCGGTTGAATGCAGGAATTATCGATCAAGGGAACAGAAACGGGAAGAGATTCGATATTTGTAGCGCCGGCGTCTCGCCGACCTTTGCGTGGGCCTCAGGCCGACGCATATCTAAAATCTAGGCCGGCTGGATGCGCAGGTTCATATCGACTGCCTGCGGCGAGTGGGTGAGCGCGCCCACGGAGATGAAGTCAACGCCGGTCTCGGCATATGAGCGCACGGTCTCCAGGTTCACGCCGCCCGAGACTTCGAGCGGGATCTTCTTCCCGTGATGCGTAGTCCGATCCACTGCCAGGCGCACATCGTCGACACTCATGTTGTCGAGGAGAATCGCCTCTGCACCGTGATCGAGCGCGAGCTCCAGTTCCGGGAGATTGCGGACTTCAATCTCGACGGTCTGCGATCCCTGACGGCTGCGTAGAGCATGCTCCAGGGCCGGAACGATGCCGCCTGCGAGAGCGATGTGGTTGTTCTTGATGAGAATGCCATCGGAGAGATCGAGCCGGTGATTCTGCCCGCCTCCGCAACGCACGGCATATTTGTCGAGCACTCGAAGCCCCATGACAGTCTTGCGAGTGTCGAGAATTTTCGCGCGCGTTCCGCTCACCGCATCCACGAACCGTCGAGTGATCGTGGAAATTCCACTTAACCGCTGCAGAAGGTTGAGGATCACGCGCTCACAGGAGAGCAGGACGCGTGCGTTGTGCCGGATGTTTGCGACGGTCTGACCCTTGTGCAGCCGAACGCCATCGAAGATTTCAGGATGAGTCGTAACTTCCGGGTGCCCAACGACGTTGGGCTCCAGCATCGCGTATACCTGAAAAATGCGCTCGATCGCGCCCACGCCGGAGAGGATGCAGTCCTGCTTGGTCGCAATGCGCGCCTGTCCGATCTGCCGCGGGTCGATACAGGCAAGCGTGGTGGCATCGTGCGTTGCTTTATCTTCGAGCAGCGCGTTCCTGAGAATTTCTGTAATGCGTCGGCTGTTCCAGTCCACTTGACGTTTCCCGTTTCGAGTTTCACGTTTCGACGACTAACTCAACTGATCCAGTGCGGCTCGCGCTTTATCGCGTAACACCTGCAATTCTTCGGCACGCCGGCGAAGCCCATCTACAACATGAGTCGGCGCCTTAGACAGAAATCCATCATTGCTGAGTTGCCGCTGTCCATTGCCGATTTCTTTCTCGATCTTCTCCAGCTCTTTTTGCAGCCGCTGCCGTTCTGCGGCGACATCGATTTTGCGCTCGTAGATAACGCGCACGTCGAAGCGGGCCGTGCTGCGCGCGCCTGCTTCTTTCGCCAGCGAATGCTCGGTGGAGCGAATATCGTCGACGTTCGCCAGTCGCTCGACAGCAATAGCATTGTCGCGGATGAGTTTGCGAATGGCGATGTCGGCGTGCACTTCGATCGGCGTCTTCGCCTTCGGCTCAACTTTCATCTCTGCGCGCAGGTTGCGAACGCTCACGATCAGGTCCTGCAGGATCGCCATCTCCTGCTCGGCTTCCAGATTGATCTGCTTCGGTTCCGCCTGCGGATACGCCGCCAGCGCGATCGAGGCAGCCGGTGGTTTGCCATCGTAAATCGCGTGCCAGATTTCTTCGGTGATGAACGGCATGATCGGCGAGAGCAACCGCAGCGACGCTTCGAACAAGCTCGCCAGGTTCTGGCAGGCTGCGCGGGCGTGCGGTCGTCCCTTGTCGCTCTCGAAGTCGGCGAGCCGATTCTTCACCAGTTCGATGTACCAATCGCAAAGCTCGCCCCAGAAGAAGCTATAAACAAGGTGCGCGGCCTCGTGGAAGCGATAGATCTGTAGAGCGTCGTTGACCTGCTGCGCCGTCTGGTTGAAGCGCGAAAGAATCCACCGGTCTTCGAGCGTTTCGCTCTGAAAAAGCGAAATGCCGCGGGCCGGGGCGCCCGCGCCACCATTCGCACCAGCTAATTCTTTCAGCGACCACACGCCCGCTTCTTCCGCCCGATCGACATTCATGAACATGAAACGCGCAGCGTTCCATATCTTGTTGGCGAAGGCGCGATAGCCCTCAGTGCGGCTCTCGTTAAAGGCAATATCCGTACCGGGCGAAGCCATTGCCGCCAACGTAAAGCGCGTCGCATCCGTGCCGTATTTCTCGATCACCTGGATGGGATCGAGCACGTTGCCTTTGGTCTTCGACATCTTCTGCCGTTCGGCATCGCGCACCAGCGCGTGGATATAGACCTCGCGAAAGGGAACCGACTCGCGCAGATCGCCATCGCTTTCCGGTGAATCAGCAGTGTCAGACGAAGACCCCGGCTTGTGTGGCTGTGCCATGAAGTGGCAGCCCATCATGATCATCCTCGCAACCCAGAAGAACAGGATGTCCTGCCCGGTGATCAGCAGGGACGTCGGATAGAACGCCTCGAGATCACGCGTCTGATTCGGCCAGCCCAAAGTGGTGAAGGGCAGCAGCGCCGACGAGAACCACGTGTCGAGCACATCCGTATCCTGAACCAGTTCGCGATGCGCGCAGTGTTTGCATTGCTTCGGTTCTTCGCGCGCAACGATGATCTCGCCGCACTTCTGGCAATGCCATGCAGGAATGCGATGGCCCCACCACAACTGTCGCGAGATGCACCAGTCGTGAATGTTGTCCATCCACTGCAGGTAGATGGTCTTGTAATTTTCCGGCGTGAAGCGAATGAAGCCCTTGCTCACGGCATCACTGGCAGCCTTGGCCATGCTGGGCTCGCCGGAACTCGGCTCCTTGTTCACGGCGACAAACCACTGCGTCGACAGGCGCGGCTCGACAATCGTTTTGCAACGATCGCACTTGCCGATCGGCACAACGTAATCTTTTTCGCCGACAAAAAATCCCTGCTCGCGCAGATCGTTCATCACGCGCTCGCGCGCTTCGAAACGATCATGACCGGCGTAAGGACCGGCGTTCTCATTCATGCGTCCGTGCTCGTCCATGATGTTGATCTGCGGAAGATCATGGCGCAGGCCGGCGGCGAAGTCGTTGGCATCATGCGCCGGCGTGACCTTCACCACGCCGGTGCCGAATTCAGGCTGTGCCAGTTCGTCCGCGATGACGGGTATCTCGCGCTTCATCAGCGGCAACAACACGCGCTTGTTGTGCAGATGCTTGTAGCGTTCGTCGTCGGGATTTACGGCGACGGCCGTATCACCCAGCATTGTTTCCGGACGCGTGGTGGCGACGGTCAGGAACTCATCGCTGCCGATCACGGGATAACGGATCTCGTAGAGCTTGCCCGGATAATCTTCGTGCACCACTTCGAGATCGGAGATCGCGGTTCCGCAGCGCGGACACCAGTTCACGATGTACTTGCCGCGATAGATCAGCCCTTCGTCGTACAGGCGAACGAACACCTCACGCACGCAGTGCGAGAGATTTTCGTCCATGGTGAAGTACTCGCGATGCCAGTCGACGGAAGCTCCGAGGCGCTTCATCTGTTCGAGAATGGCTCCGCCATAGTGTTTGCGCCAATCCCACACGCGCTCGATAAATTTTTCGCGGCCCAATTCCTGACGCTTCACGCCCTCGGTAGCCAGCTGGCGCTCCACCATCATCTGCGTCGCGATCCCGGCGTGATCCGTTCCTGGCAGCCACAGCGAAATGTCGCCACGCATGCGGTGCCAGCGAACGATGATGTCCATCTCCGTCTGGTTCAGCATGTGGCCCATATGGAGACGGCCGGTCACGTTCGGCGGCGGCAGCAAGAGAGCAAAGACAGGCCGCTTGTCGCCCGGCTCGGGCGTGCTCACAGCGAAAAGGTTTTCCTTGGTCCAGTATTCAGCCCAGCGGGTTTCAATTGCGCCGGGTTCGTACGCTTTGGGTAGTTCGTGTGGCATGCGAGATCAATGGCCTATAGGTAAACCTTAGATATTACAGGAGTGAGTGGGAGTAGTCAGCCTTGCGGCAGCGAATGACGCGTCTCAATCAGCGGATCGGGCAATCGTGTCGGTGTCTGGCTCGCGAATATCCATGCGGGTAATGCGGCCATCCTGGATGGAATACAGGTGTTGCACCATCCGATCCATCAATACGTTGCCGCTCAGATCCCGCACCACCTGGTGTACGTCAACGACGGTGCGCCCGCTCTCATCGTCCTCCATATGCGTTGGGTCGACCAGCGGATCAACCACGGTCCACTGCCGTTGCCAGTAGGCGCGCACGTTCTCATGCCCGTGCACACGGCCGCCTTCCATCCCGTTTGGCCAGTCCACGTCCGGATGCATTCGGGCCAGCACCGCATCAATGTTGCGAGCGTTGAAGGATCGGTAGACCGCAGTGATCAGCACTTCTTTCGATGTCATGCGAATACGATGCCGCCACATCCCTCACGGACGACTAGAATTTTTGTTGGAGGCATTGCGTTAGTGAGGCAGTGATCCTCCGCATTCCCTGCGGCGACGGCCGAAAAAAGTAAAAGGCACGGAGCGCGCCCCGTGCCTCGTACCAGGAGAACAGAAGTTATTCCTCAGGATCCTTGCGCGGCTTGCGCCGATTCGACATCTCTCGTGCAATTTCCTCGATCAGCGTTGGTTTCATGCGGTCGAGCACACGCGCAACGGCGCTGGCGATGAAAACCTGCGTCTGATCGCCGGGCGCGGTGTCGTCTTCCTCCGGTTTTACGGAAGACCCGTGTTGCAAGTGCTCGGTGATGGCGGAACTTAATACGCTTGCGCCCGCGGCAGCTGCGGCGGCAAGCGCCGGAACTTCAAGCGAAGTGTGCTGCTCAATGTGTGGCGTCTCGATCAGCGGTTCTTCGACGCTCGGCGGCTCCGGTCCAACTGAAAGAATGGCGGGCTCGGTGGTAATAGACGGAACGACCGGCGCTGGATACGAAGCAGGCTCGAAATGCGCCTCGATGGCTGGCTCCGGTTCAGCCTCGGGCTCTGGTTCGACCTCAGGGGCTGGCTCGTAGATCGTCGGCTTTGCGGCTTCGATTACGGGAGCGACGATGTGTTCTTGTATCGACGGCTCCTCTACAACCGCGCCGGTGGCTTCAGGTTCAGGCTCAACTGCATCTTCGACGGCGGGCACAGGAACCGTAGCGCCCACCAATTCAGCTGTGGTTTCCAGCTGCGGCTCAGCCTGGGTGAAGAATTCTTCAGGAATCGCCTGGGTCGCGTCGGGATCGAATGGTTTCTCGGCCGGTTCAACGGCAGGCGCTTCTACGGCCGCCACTTCGACTGGCATCGCTTCAACGAAGGGTGTTTCGGGTGCGCTCTCTTCCACGACGGGCGCTGTCCACGCGCTCGTTGAGGAATCCGTCGCTGCAGGTTCTTCGAACTTTGCGGGTTCTTCCTGTAGGGAAGCAGCTTCCACAGGAGTAACTTCAGGAGTCGCTGCACTCGGCGCGCTCGCCCCGGCCTCAGCTTCCACCGGAACCATCTCCCAGGACGTGGTCGCCGTGCTGCTCACCGCTACTGGAGTGGGCGCGTCAGGCACATCCTCGGATTTAGCCTCTTCTGCGGCTGCTTCCGGTTGGCCGTTGCCCTCAAAGGCATGTCCTTCTTCTGGCGGCTGATACTCGTAAGAACTGCCGGCGTCATCCATCAATTCCGGCACGATTCCAACCGGAATTACTTCTGCATTCTTAACGCCGAAACGAGTCGTGAAGTCCGAGAAACTATCTGTCCCTCCGACCAGTGCCGGGTCTGGAGGAACCGTCAACTCCGGAGAAGGCTGCTCGATTCCTGGCTCAATGCCGTTCTCAGCATGCGTCTCCACCTGCACCGGCGGAGCTACATTGGGCTCGAAGTCAGGGGTGCTCTCGACAACTGGTATCTCTTCCACCAGAGCATGGCTGGTCTCTAAACCCATGGCCGCAGATGCTTCAGCCAGATATGCACTAGGACTTGCAACTTCAGGCTCTTCCTCGACCGCTTGCGCACTCGCCAGTTGTTCTTCCGCGACATCGCGCGTTTCCTTCGCTACGGATGCCGGAACCGCGTACTCCAATCCGAACATCGGCTGCGCTTCTTCTGCCGCTTGAGCTGTTTCTGGCGCCGCCGTAACTACGTCCGATGAAATCGCAATTCCATCGAGCACTGGATCCCAATCGGCGGTTTCGCTTGCCTGCACGGGTGCTGCCGGGTGCTCCACCAACTCGCGCGCCACACTAGCATGCGAGAAAGGCGAGTGCTCAGACTCTGCCGGTCTCGATGGTGGGTCGAACTCCATCGCAGGTACCGCTTCGACCGGTTTGATCTCTTCGCGTTCCGTAACAATCGCGCTGCTGTCGAGTTCTAACGCGGGGGTCGCTACGGCAACCGCCGTCGAGGATGCAGCGCCGCCCGAACTGGCGACAGAGGTCGTTTGTACTCCCTCATCGGCAATCCCCATAGACTGGCGCAGCTCGTCCTGCGACAGAAGCACCGTTTCTTCATAGCTCCGTAAATTCTGCGGAGCTTTCGGAGGCGGTGGTGGCGGTGGCGGAGGAGCCGCCGTCGTCCTTGGAATATTGAATCGCTTCGCGATCGCCTCGATGGCCGCGGTGAGATCCGTCGCCTCGAACGGCTTGATCATCACCCCTTCGGCGCGCACGCGGTTGGAATCGTCCGGATTGAACGGCTCCATCTTCCCGACGGTCAGCAGCACCGGCTTGCGTGAAGTTTCAGGGTTGTTCTTAAGGCGTTCGCAAACTTCCAGGCCGGTATAGCCCGGCATGAAGACGTCAAGAATGATGATGTCGGGGTTTTCGGCAGCGATCTTCTTGAGCGCGGCGGCACCATTACTGACGGCGATCACCTCGAAACCGGCGTCCGTCAATATTTTCCTACCCATGTTCTGGGCGGTCATGCTGTCGTCGGCGAGCAATATCTTCATCGCCACTGCTAGCAACCTCGTGTTCTGCCGGGGTAACCGAGACGTTACCTGTTCTGAATTCCTAAGTCAATCGAACGGTACGGCTAAAGGTATCAGCACGTTAGGAACTTAGGTACCTGCTTCGCCATCAATCTATCAGACATAGTTGTCAGAAACGGAATTAGTGCCATGACAGGAACTGGCGTTCCCAAGAAATGATGTCCTCCCGAAAAACAAAAAAGGGCAGCCGCAGCCGCCCCTGGAATTCCTCTCCAGTTACTTACTAAAACGGCACCAGCTTGTGCAGACCTTTCTTCTTTTTCGGCTTGCTGGTGGACAGATCCTGGTTCGCCGTCTGTTCAGTATTCGCCGTCGCCGTATTGGCCTTGGAAGTGGACTCTCCCGTGTTCGGTTGAGCCGCTTCATTTACTTGGGCTGGTGGCGTTGCTGCTGCATCGGTTCCGGCCGTCGAATCCACCGGGCTTGACTGTGCCTGTTGCGGAGTCGGCTGTGCTCCGTTTGACGGAACCGCCGGTGCTGCCGCATTCGATCCGCCGCTCGGCGCAGTCGCTGCGGGGGTCGGGGTGCTCGATCCGGCCGCTGGTGCGGTTGCTCCGCTCGAAGGATCGGCAATCGGTTGCAAGTCGGAAATACCAGTAGTGGCGCTGTCGGTTGCAGCGGTCGCCGGAGGAGCATCGGAGCGCGGGATCGGCTGGCTCGGCGGTGGCGCTCCTTCTTTAACTGGTTCAACCGCGAGGGTGTCCTTACCTTGCCCCTTTGAAGCTCCCACATTGCCCGCGTTCCGAATCAGGTCGGGGGCATTGGTCGGCTTGGGATCGATCATCGTCGGATCGCCAACTAACGTTGCTTCCGCGACGGAAGTATTCGGGCCTCTCTTCAGATTGTCCATGAAGCGGCTCACCATCCCGAGTTCCACCCGGCTCTCTTCTTCTTTCTTGTTCTGAGCAATTGCCGCCGGACTTGCTGTAGGAATCGGGCGCTTCAGAGCTTCCAACTGTTTGCGCGCCTCGGGCGCGGCGGGCATTACCGGGTAGCGCGTAAGAATTTTGGAGTAAGCGTCTACCGCCTGGTTCTCCAGGTTCTTGATCATGTTTCCCTTGGTGACTTCATTCAAACGCGGCGCCGCTCTCACCTGGTCCACCTGACGCAAATACGAGTCTCCCAACAACAGCAGCGCTTCATCCGCATTGCTGTAAAGCGGATACGTATCTGCCAGCGACTTCAACCTTGCCTCGGCGGCTGGATACGCTTCGCGCATGAAGTAAAAGTGGCCAACGCGAAATTCGCGCTCCGCCAGCACCTCCTGCACCTGCAGAAGCTTCTGCCTGGCGTCTGGTACCAGCTTGCTGTCCGGATAAGTCGTAATCAGATATCTGTACTCATCCTGCGCGCGTACAGCGTGAGTGAAGTCGCGATCGGGCTTCTCCATCTCCTTGAAGTGGATGTTCGCGATTTTCAGCTGGGCTTCGGCCGCTTCCGGCATATTGGGGAAGAAGGTTTCGAAGTCCTTGTACTCGTTTTCCGCCTGCACGAGCGCAGCCGAGGTTCCTTCTGCGTACCAGGAATCGCCAATCGCCAGTTTGGCGCGAGCCACGTACTCGGAATCCGGATACGTATTGATCAAGGTCTGCAGCGTAAGGCGGGTCACATCGTATTTGCCGTGTTGCAGCGCGTCCATGGCCTGGTCGAACAAGACCTTGTCAGGCTGCTTCGAATCGACATTCGCGATCGGGTTCTTGATTTTCTTGTTCGTGCAGGCACCCAGAAACAGCGTGCTTGCGGCCAGGCTCAGGATTACGAATCTCTTTAAGACCATTACCTCTACCTACCTTGGGAAGAAAAGCTGCAAATTGCTCGTTTCGTTCGAGCGCGTCAGACCTTTTGCAGACTGGCTTCCACCGCTGCCTTCAGGAGTTGTTCTGCTTGTTTCTTGGGATCGCCTTTTCCGAACACCGCGTTGCCCGCGACCAGGATTTCCGCGCCCGCTCGGACGATGTCGCCGACCGTTTCCAGCGATACACCTCCGTCGACTTCGATCCGATAATCCAGGCCCCGTGCCTGACGGATGCGAGCGAGATTCGCGATCTTATGCAGCGACCCTGGGATAAACTTCTGTCCACCAAATCCCGGATTCACCGACATTACGAGCACGTAATCGACTAGATCCAAAACTTCCGTGAGCGTTTCTACCGGCGTCGCCGGATTAATGACCACCCCGACATCGGCTCCGTGACTCCGGATCAGCTCGAGCGTCCGGTTCAGGTGACGAGTGGCTTCCTGATGCACTGAAATCCAGTTCGCGCCGGCATCTACAAACGCTGGGATGAATTCGTCCGGATGCTCGATCATCAAGTGACAATCAAGCGGCAGATTCGTATGTTTCCGGATCGACGCCACCACCGGAGGGCCGATCGTGAGATTGGGGACAAAATGCCCGTCCATCACGTCGAGATGCAATACAGAGGCGCCGCCCTCGGTTGCCGCCTGTATCTGATCGGCGAGCCGTGCAAAATCGGCGGACAAAATAGAAGGAGCAAGCTCGATCAAAAGGGTCTCTCTATGCGGGTCCCCAGCAAGCCCTCATTTGGCTTGATTGGTGGGAACCGCAAACCACAGCACCTGAACAGGTCAGGAGTTAGCTCCCGAAATTCTATCACTTGCCCGCCAGCTAAGTAGAAGCTGGCCGCGCCCCGGACTGACCTCCGAGCAGGCGACCCTATAGAGCTATCCCCGCAATGCGATTGATTGCTTGCAAGGTTTTGCGCGAAACGTGAAACTTGGAACACGAAACGTCTTATGGCTCTTGTCGAAGCGCGCAATCTCACTAAGGTCTACGCCGGCTCCCGCACCATGCTGGGCCGCGATACCGGCGAAGTGCGAGCCGTAGACGATGTTTCGCTCGAAATCAAAGCCGGTGAGACACTCGGCCTGGTAGGCGAGTCGGGATCGGGCAAAAGTACGCTGGGCCGCTTAATCCTGCGGCTCGTTGAGCCGACCGCCGGGAGCGTGAGCTTCGACGGGCGCAACGTGCTGGCAGCGTCCGGCAGTGAAATGCGGCAGCTTCGCCGCGAGATGCAGATCATCTTTCAGGACCCGTTCGGCTCACTCGATCCGCGTATGCGCGTTGAGGAGATCGTAGTAGAGCCGCTGCGAATTCACGGGCTGAACGGACTACCTGGATTCGATACACCGGCGACCAGCGGGTGGACCGGTCCGGAGCGTCGCCATTCACGCTACCGTGGCTACGCCGCTCAATTGATGAAAGCCGTTGGGCTGGAAGAATCGGCCCTGCGGCGCTATCCACACGAATTCAGCGGAGGCCAGCGTCAGCGTATCGGAATCGCCCGCGCACTCGCCTTGCGGCCCAAGTTCATTGTCGCGGATGAGCCGGTGTCGGCCTTGGATGTCAGTGTCGGCGCACAAATCGTGAACCTGCTGAAAGACCTTCAGCGCGATTTCGGACTTACCTACCTGTTTATTTCGCACTCGATGCCGGTAGTGCGGTATCTGGCGACGAGAATCGCGGTAATGTATCGCGGCAAGATCGTGGAAATTGGCTCTACCGAGGAGATCACGGAGAGACCGCAGCAGGAGTACACAAAGAAATTGCTGGCGGCCACGCCAGAGCTGGAGCTCGCTCCCTAGATCAGTTTTCGAGTTTAAGAAGTAGGCGGGTGCCCGGTCCTTTCCTTCTTTTGGAAAGGGCCGGAACTATCACCCTTTCCCGACGACCGCAATCTCGTGCCAATCGTTTAAGGTCACTGCGCCAATCTCTCCCAGCAAATACCATCGATAACTGCTCCACCGCCACTCTTCCGGTGTCGCAACCAGCCCGCGCGTGACCGGATTCCGATGGATGTATTTGAGTTTCTCAACGTGCTTCCGTGCACTCCAGACGTTGAAGTCATAAAACCGCAATTGCCAGAACTGCGCCGCGCGATGGGGAAGGGCTCGTGAGGTTCGCTGCTTGAGTACCTGCATCACCAACGACGGGTCGCCACCTGTCGGTTCGTTTATCAGCAGATGCACATGTTCCGGCATGACGACATATCCGACGATCACGAAATCGTATTTCCGCCGAACCTCTTCGAGGATTTCAAGAATGCAGTCACGCGTCGAAGGCTCATCCAATAAGGGACGTCGCTGATAACAACTGAAAGTGATGAAATGAAGATGTCCGTAGCCGTAGTAGCGCTTGAGGTGTTCGCGCATCGAGACGGGAGAATAGCCCGGCCGGCAGCGGCGAGTCTGTGATCTATCTCGTTCCGGCCCTTTCCAAAAGAAGGAAAGGACCGGGCACCCGATGTTCTTACTCGGAAGCACCTCACTGTATCCTCACCACTCCCTCTGCCACTTTCGGGAACTTCTCAAACACCGCCATGTCGTGTCCGGGGATCACCCACTCCGGACGTGCCGCCAGCATTTTCATCCGATCCTGCGCCCGCAAATTCGACGCCGCGTCCACCGTCTCGCCGATCGGCGTGTGCTTTTCCATGTTCTCGTACAGATACATGTTGTCGCTCGCCAGGATCACCGTTCCGCCCGCAGTGTTCACGCCGACATACTGTGACTGGTGGGTGTGCTTGCCGCCGATGTAACAGACGATACCCGGCAGAATCTCCTGCGCGTCGCCATGCACCAGTCCGACGTGCCCCTCGGTATTCAGCTTCACCATCTCGAGTACGTCCTGCGCATCGAAGCCGTCGGATGTTTGCTTGGTCTCCCAGGCCTCGCCGGCGTAATACTCCAGCTCGTCTTTTTGTATCCAAACACGAGCCTTCGGAAACAGATCGACGCCGTCAGCGTGATCCCAGTGCATGTGCGAGATGATGATGTCGGTGATGTCCTCGGGCTTCAGGCCGACCTTAGCCACTGCCTCCGAGGGCTTCACATAATCCTTCGTTTTCCAGTCTTTAAAGAAGTGCTCGTGATAGAAGCCCGAGTCAACCAGGATGTTGTGCCCGTTTCCCCGCACCAGCCAGATCATCATGGCGATGTCGGCCTTCCGACTCGGATCGGCGCCATACACCAGATCGGAGATGGGGTAGTCCGGCGTAATCGCATAGCGGATGGCATAGACCTCGTAGACAGGCTTGCGCTGCGCGAATGCCGACGTCGCGAACAGTAGGACCAGCGCTGCGAGGTAGAAGATTCGTCTCATGGCAGTTTGAAAAAATATCACTCCCGGAACACAGGTCACAGTAGAAAACTGCGCGTCAGGTAGACTCATCTTTTTGCGGAGTCCTAATGTCCAGCAAAACCTCCAACGCCGTTCCCAGCGCGATTGATCCCCAACAGGATTGGCCCGCCTACGTTGCCGATTTTCGTCGCGCCGCACACGAGGCCGTCGATTGGGTTGCCGAGTATCTCGCCGACACGCGCCGCTACCCGGTCACGCCGAAAACGAAGCCCGGCGATTTAGTCGACGCCTTGCCCGCTACGGGCCCTGAAAAGGGCGAGTCCTTCGACGCCATCCTGCGCGATTTTGATCAGAAGATCATGCCTGCGGTCACGCACTGGAATCACCCCGGATTTCTTGCCTACTTCGGATGTACCGGTTCTTCGCCCGCCATCATCGCCGAGATGATCGCCGCCGCACTAAACACCAACGGCCTGCACTGGGACACGTCGCCCGCAGTCGCTGAACTCGAACAAGTCGCGCTCGGCTGGTTACGCCAATGGATGGGTTTGCCCGACGATTGGTTCGGCATCATTTACGACACCGCGTCAGTTTCGAGTTTTCATGCCATCTGTGCGGCGCGTGAGTTGGTCGCGCCCGAGAGTCGCGTCGAAGGCAGCACGCCCAACCTGGTGCTCTACACGTCGGAGCAATCGCACTCGTCGATCGAGAAAGGCGCCATCGCCGCCGGTATCGGACAGAAGCATGTTCGCAAGATCGCGACCGATAGCGAATTTCGCATGCGGCCCGACGCTCTGGCGAAGGCAATCGAGGATGACCTTCGTGTTGGCCTGCGTCCCTTCTGTGTGGTTGCGACTGTCGGCACCACTTCCAGCACCAGCATCGATCCGCTATCCGCGATTGCCGAAATCACCGACCGGCACAAACTCTGGCTGCACGTGGACGCAGCATACGCCGGGTCCGCCGCGATCCTTCCGGAGTGCCAGCCGATGCTGAAGGGGATCGAGCGCGCGCATTCCTACGTCATGAATCCGCACAAATGGTTGCTCACCAACATCGACCTGAGCGCCTTCTATACGAAGCACCCGGAAATCCTGCGTCGCGCTTTCTCGCTCGTGCCCGAATACCTGACCGGCACGGAAGATCCGCGTGCCATCAACCTGATGGACTATGGGGTGCCTCTAGGCCATCGTTTCCGTTCGCTGAAGTTATGGTTCCTGCTGCGCTATTTCGGGCGAGAGCGTCTGCAACAGATCCTGCGCTCGCATATCGCCTGGGCAAAGCAGTTGGAACAGGAAATCCGGCGCGATTCACGTTTCGAAGTCGTGGCGCCAGTGCCGTTCTCAACCGTCTGCTTCCGTTTAAAGGGATCAGACGATGCCAACGAGCGCATCTTCAATACCGTGAACGCTTCGGGCAAGTACTACATCTCGCACACCGCGCTGAACGATCAGTATGTGCTGAGGGTCGCAATCGGAAACCTGGGAACGACGTGGGCCGATGTGGAGGGGTGCTGGAAGATGGTGCAGGCGCTAGTCGATGGTCGGTAGTCGTTGGTCGGCCGTCGTTTGCCCTCGTTGGTCCGAGCCGCAGGCGAGGACTGTCATTTCGAGCGGAGCGAGAAATCGCTATAGGACGGCAGATTCTCTCAGGAATAGGGATGTCTCGCTGCGCTCGACATGACAGGAGACAGTTGTGGAATTCGCAGGCGATTTGCGAAATTCCCAAGACTACTAGCTACCAGCTACCCAACGACCTCAATCACTGGCTTCCGCTCAGCCAGCACTTCGCCGATCATCACCGCCCCGACCGACGCCTCATTCAATTCGCGCAGCAATTCGTCGGCGTCTTCTGCCGCAATCGAAATCAGCAGGCCACCTGCGGTTTGCGGATCATACAGAATGGTCCGCACGTCTTGCGGAACAGCATCGTCATAGCTGACCACGCATTCGGCGAATTCGCGATTCGCGGTTAATCCACCGGGTATAAATCCTTCGCGTACGCATTCGAGGGCGCCTTCCAACAATGGGATCTGCGAGGCGAAGAAGCGCAGGCTGACGTTCGAACCCAGTGCCATCTCGCGCGCATGACCGATCAAACCAAAACCGGTGATATCAGTCATAGAGCGCACGCGAAAGGGAATTGCCTCGGCGCCCGCTAGCGTTCTCTGCGGTGGAATTCTCTGCACAACGTCTGCCGCGCCTTTATTCAGCGTCGTCATCGAACGCGTCGCCGCTTCGATCCACTTCTCTTCGGCTTTGCCGCGTTTGATTGCCGTGGAGATGACGCCTGTGCCAATCGCCTTGGTGAAGATGAGCTTGTCGCCGGGCACGGCGCCGCTGTTCGTCATCACGCGCCGCGGGTTGATCATGCCCGTAACGGAGTAGCCAAACTTGATTTCGGGATCGCGGATGCTATGTCCCCCGACGATCGTGCATCCGGCTTCCATCATCTTCGCCAGGCCGCCGGCGAGAATCCGCTCGAGCACATCGAAGTCGCCCTTCTCGGGGAAGCAAACCAGAGCGAGCGCCGTCAGCGGCCGTCCGCCCATGGCGTATACGTCGCTCAACGCGTTGGTCGCGGCGATCTGCCCGAAGGTGTATGGGTCGTCGACGATCGGCGTGAAGAAGTCGACAGTCTGCACCAGCGCCTGGTCGGGACCGATCAGATACACTCCGGCGTCGTCGGCTTTATCGAAGCCAACCAGCACGTTCGGATCATGTTGCCGGGCTAATTTCCCAAGCACCGTGTCCAGCACCGCCGGACTCAGCTTGCTCGCTCAACCCGCCGCTTTGACCTGCTCCGTGAGCCGGACTTTGGCCGCTGTTTCGGACATAAAACCATTTAACCACAGAGGGCACAGAGGGACACGAAGGGATAGGTAATAGGTGATTGGTAATAGGTAATTGAAAAGCTCGTGCCACAGTCGTCGTTGAAATCCAGATTACCTAATTACCGATTACTTCTTCTTCGGATTTCGCGCTCGCGTTTTGATCCAGATCGGCGAGCCCACAAATCCGAACGCCCGGCGGATCTGGTTTTCGATGAAGCGCTGGTAGGAAAAGTGCAGTTTCACGTCGCGATCGGTGAATAGCATGAAGGTTGGCGGCGCGACCGCCACCTGGGTCATGTACATGATGCGCACGCGGCTCTTGTGTGGGACAGAAGTGCGCTCGAAGTCGACCTTCTCGAGGAAACGATTCATCTCGCCCGTGGAGATGCGTTTGCGCCGTTCAGCCGACACAATTTCGATCTCCCGGAACAGCTTGTCGATATTGCGCCCAGTCGTCGCCGAAACAAAGATCATGGGCGCGTACTCGAGAAATTTCAGGCTGCGACGTATCTCCTCTTCATATGCCTGGGGATCGGCTGCACGCATCGATTCCTGGAGCATGACTCTGGCTCGCCGCGGGACCTCTGCTTTGATTTTGGCCTGGCCCGCTTCGGTTTTGAGTTGCTTGGCGCGTTCAACCACCAGGTCCCATTTGTTGACGACGATAATTACCGAGCGCCCACTCTCATGCGCATAGCCGCCGATGTTCGCGTCCAGCGCGGTGGCGCCTTCCGTTGCGTCAATGATCAGCAGGCTCACGTCGGCAGCTTCCAAATGCTTGCGCGCCATCACCACCGAGAGTTTTTCTGCCATCAGCTCCGTCCGACCTTTGCGGCGAATGCCGGCGGTGTCGATGAAGCGGTAGGTCTTGCTGTTGTGTTCGATGACCTCGTCAACGGCATCGCGCGTGGTGCCGGGGATGGGCGAAACGATGGCGCGAGCCGTTCCGGTCAGCGCGTTCAGCAGCGTTGATTTTCCAACGTTCGGCCGCCCGATGATAGCGATCTTCGTCTCGCGGGCAGGTTCGACTTTGGGTTGCGCTTCGAGAGGAGTCTCGTCGCCTTCTGCCGCAGGGGTCATCTCCTCATTTGCTTCGGGCGCAGTCTCCTCGGTGGCCACAGCTTCGTCCGCGCCCACCGGCATGACCTTCAGCGCCGCTTCGAGTAACTCGACGATGCCATTGCCGTTCTCCGCCGAAATCGGGAAAAGGCTCTTGATCCCCAACCTGCGCAGATTTTCGGCACCCGCCTCCAGCTTCGGAGTGTCAATTTTGTTCACGGCGAGGAACAGCGGCTTGCCACTTTTCAATAACAGTCGCGCCAACTCCATGTCGGGAGAGGCGAGTTCTGTGCGCCCGTCGACCACCATGATTACCGCGTCGGCCTCTTCCAGCCCAACCTTCGCCTGACGATAAATCTCTGAGGGGATCAGTTGCTTATCATCGGGAATAATGCCGCCCGTATCGATTACCCGGAAACTGCGTTCAAGCCAGTGCGCGAATCCGTATAAGCGGTCGCGGGTGATGCCGGGTTCATCGCCGACGATGGCACGCCTCCGTCCGACCACCCGGTTGAAGAGCGTGGACTTGCCCACGTTCGGGCGGCCGACGATGACGAGCGTTGGAACTCTCAGCGAATTAGCGGTCGCGGAAGTAATTGATTTCGGCATTTTGACTGGCGACAACAACGGTGGACGAGGCAGCGTTCCACGGATTCACGATTGTCCGGCGATTCAGTGCCGCGCATTCGTGCTTCCACAGCTATTATAGAGAGCGACCCGTTTCCGCTTTGTCTTCCACGCCCCAATCCGCCGTTTCTTTCACGCTCCATCGCTTTTTCGCCCCTGGCGGCATTCTCGCGAAGGCGCATCCCGCCTACGAATTCCGTCGCGGACAACTGGAGATGGCACAGGCCGTGGAAGCCGCCATCGAAGAAAAGCGCCATCTGATCGTGGAGGCTGGCACCGGCACTGGCAAGACCCTGGCCTATCTGGCGCCGGTGATTCGCAGCGGCAAGCGCGTCATCATCTCCACTGGCACCAAGAACCTGCAGGAGCAGCTCTTCTATAAGGACATTCCATTCCTGCAGAGCCTGTTCGCGCGGGACGGAGCGGATTCTGGTGCCCCAGATCTGCCTGCTTCTGGCAGATCTGGGTTAGAACCCGGTCCGCTGCGCGTCTGCTATATGAAGGGGCGCAGCAATTATCTTTGTCGCAAAAAACTTTACGAGCTCACCGATCAGCCGGTGCTGAACGGGCTCGACGAGATCAACCAGTACCGTGCCATCGCCGATTGGGAGAAAGAAACACTGAATGGCGATCGCGCGGAGCTTCGCGTGTTGCCTGAGACGAGCGAGCTTTGGTCCAAGCTGGACGCGCGCGCCGAAAGTTGCATCGGGCAGAAATGCACGCAGTACGATCGCTGCTTCATCACCGAGATGCGCCGCCGTGCCGCTGAGAGCGACATCATCATCGTCAATCATCATCTGTTCTTCGCTGACCTGGCGATCAAGATGGCCGCCGAAGATGCGCCGGACGTGGGCATTCTGCCGGACTGCGCCGCCGTGATTTTCGACGAAGCTCACGAACTGGAAGAAGTAGCGTCGAGCTACTTCGGGGTCAGCGTCAGCACCGCGAAAATAGACGACTTCGCTCGCGACGTAGACCAGACGCTCCAGCGCGAAAAGCTGTCCGCGGCTGGCGTGGGATCGTCGTTACGCAGTTTGCGCGAACGCGCGCAATTCTTCTTCACACTGCTGCCAGAGGGTGATTCGCGTTTTCCCTTCGGTCAAAGACAGGCGTTTCTCGAAGAGCATGGCGGCGAATACGACGGGCTGATGAATGCCGTCGGTCGCGTGGGATCGGAGTTAAATGCGCTCAGTCCCAAGCCGGAAGAAGTGAACAACCTGCTGCGGCGCGCACATGAGTTGCGCGTGCAACTCTCGTTCCTGATGGAATCCGACGATCACAACACGGTGTTCTGGATCGATCGCCGCGGCGGAAGGCAAAAGAATGGACAGCAGCTTCGCGGCGCGCAGCACGTTTTCCTGCAGGCCACGCCGATCGATGTTTCTGCCATCTTGCAGCAGACACTTTTCGCGAAACTGGACAGTGCGATCTTGACGTCGGCGACGTTGGCGGTCGGCGGCGGCTTCGAGTACATCCGTGGTCGACTTGGTCTGGAAAGCACGCGTGAGCTGATCATCCCGTCGCACTTCGACTACGAGAACCAGGCTTTGTTCTACGTTCCGCCGGAACTGCCCGAGCCCACCGCTCCGCAGTTTGCGGCCAAGGCCGCCGATCGTATCCGTCGGCTGCTGGAGATCAGCCAGGGACGAGCCTTCTGCCTCTTCACCAGCTTTGCGCTGATGCGCGACGTGCATGATCGCTTGCTGGGCGAGTTGGAATATCCCATGCTGCTGCAAGGGACGGCGCCGAAGTCAGCGCTGCTCGAGGAATTCCGCATGACGCCGAATGCGGTGCTGTTCGCGACCGCGTCGTTCTGGCAGGGAGTCGATGTGCAAGGCGAACAGTTGAGCTGCGTAATCATCGACCGCCTGCCCTTCGCAGTGCCGAATGATCCCGTGGTCGCCGCGCGCATCCAGGCGATCAATGCCGAAGGTGGGAATGCGTTCTTCGATTACCAGGTGCCCGCCGCGGTGATCACCTTGAAACAGGGCTTTGGACGCCTGATTCGATCACTCAACGATCGTGGCGTGCTGGCGCTGCTCGATAATCGCATTCTCAAGAAGCAGTACGGCAAAGTCTTCCTTGCGAGTTTGCCGCCCTACCGGCGAACCACGAAACTCGCGGACGTGGAAGAGTTCTTCTAAAAATAGGTAATCGGGTAAATGGTAATAGGTAATCGAAAACAGAACATTCCACGCGATTGGCGCTAGTCCCGGTGAAGGTAGTGGAGAACTAAACCGAAGATCACGCCGAGAGGCAAGCTGATGTAGAGCCACAATCTCGCCGCAGGAAGTGCCGCGAGGCCGCTGATCAAAACTCCTATCGAAATCAACAGACCAAAGAAGCCTTTGATCGGGATCTTGTCGATCCGCGGACCCCAGTGCGGCTCAGACTCCGATGTGGCTTTGCTCTTCAACACGTTTCCATAGTATGCCGTTCCCAACACCGTAGTCAGAGCACTTTAGTCTCATGTGTCCGGGTGTCGTCTTTCAACCAATTCAATTAGTTTCTCCGTGTCTCTTTGCCTCCGTGGTGAAACAGAAGTTGCTACAATTGAGTAGCAATTAACCCTAGAAAGAGCCTCATGTTTGAAGTCAGTGTAGAAGATAGTTTCGCCGCCGGACACGCTCTCCGTGGATACCGCGGCAAGTGTGAGAACCCGCACGGGCACAATTACAAGGTCCGCATTACCTTGTATGGCGAGCAGTTGGACAATATCGGCCTGCTTTTCGATTTCAAGGATCTGAAAGCCGCGATGAATCAGGTCATCGACCGGCTTGACCACCAGTATCTGAACGATATTGCTCCGTTCAAAGAACTGAATCCCTCGGCCGAAAATATGGCGAAGTACTTCTATGAGGAGTGCAACACGCTCCTTCACGAGAAGACCAATGGCCGCGTACAGGTGAAGCTGGTTAAGATCTGGGAAACGGATACCACGACGGCCACGTACTTCGAATGATTGAGGATCGGGGAATCGGGTAAAAGGTAATCGGGTAATCTGACTGCGTGGCGCACCTGCGCGAACCACTTATCGTGAGACGAATCACACTGAAAACCGCTGTGTTTGCGCTATCTTGGCGCGGATGTCTATACCGCAAGAAGAGCTAAGGAATCGTACCAAAGCATTCGCGCTTCGCATTCTGAGGCTCTATCGCTCACTTCCTGTGTCTTCCGACGCCCAGCTACTCGGGAACAACTGCTTCGCAGCGGAACTTCTGTAGCGGCAAATCACCGTGCTGCATGCCGCGCGCGATCTCATCAGGAGTTTGCGGCGAAAGTTGGTATTGTCGTCGAAGAAGCAGACGAATCAATATTCTGGCTTGAACTGCTGGTTGATTCCAGGATCGTGAAGCGAGAACGACTGAACGATCTCATCAAAGAAGCCCAGGAACTCACGGCGATTTTCACATCGTCGTATCACACGGCGAAAGCCAAGAAGCGATAATCTATTGTTTTAGATTACCCGATTACCTTTTACCCGATTACCTATGCTCTTTCTAATCGAAATTTATCGTTCTATCCAAGGCGAATCGTCTTTCGCGGGCATGCCATGCACCTTCGTCCGCCTTGCGGGATGTAACCTGCGCTGCACCTGGTGCGACAGCGAGTACACCTTCTCCGGCGGCAAGAAGATGAGCATGCAGGAAGTGGAAGCTGAGGTGAAACGCCTCGCGCCCGCAGGTCTCGTCGAGATCACCGGTGGGGAGCCCATGCTGCAGGAGCGCGAATTGCTCCCGCTCATGGAAAAGCTACTCGCGGACGGGTACCAGTTGCTGCTCGAGACTAGCGGCGAGCGTTCGCTCGACCTCGTCCCCAAACGTGTCCACAAGATCGTCGACGTAAAGTGCCCGCAATCCGGTGAGGGCGGAACCTTTCGGTTAGAAAATCTTCACGCGCTCGCGCCGCATGACGAGGTCAAGTTCGTCATCTCTGGACGTGAAGACTATGAGTTCGCGCGCGACTTTACTCGTCATCATCGCCTCGACGAAAAAGTCAGCTCCGTAATCTTTTCTCCGGCTTTTCGCAAGGACGCGACCGGCAGCCGCGATGCGTCGCACTGCCTCGTCGACCCGCGCGAGGTCGCCGATTGGATCGTCGAAGATGCGCTGAACGTCCGCCTTGGCTTGCAGATCCACAAATTCATCTGGGATCCGGCGACCAAGGGCGTGTAGTCAGATACAGCCACGGATCTCACGGATTTTCACTGACGAGATTCGACTCCGATCGAGCTTCTCAAAACGATTCCGAGAAAATCCGCGTGAATCCGTGTAATCCGTGGCCCGTCTCGGTTTCAATTCGCATTTCTCTGATCCAGCGGCTTAAAATGAGTGGTTGACCAGATCTGGAAGCAGCGTTTCTGGTCTCGAACTTCATCCCAAAAGCGATACATCGATCATGTCTGCCCATCGTCAACGCGCTGTTGTCCTGCTCAGTGGAGGGATGGATTCCTGTGTCTGCGCTGCTCTCGCCGCGCGCGACTACGATGCCGCCGCGCTACACATCAGCTACGGTCAGCGTACGGAAAGTCGCGAGCGACGGTCTTTTCAGGCCATTTGCGATCGGCTGGGTTTCAGCAATCGGCTGATCGTACGCAATCCGGTATTTGCTGCCATCGGTGGCTCGGCTCTCACCGACCCAAACATTGCCGTTCCGAATGCTCCGCCCGAATTTGCCGGAGTCGATCCGTCAGGCCACGGCGCGCAGATTCCCGTGACCTATGTTCCATTCCGCAATGCGCACTTTCTGGCGGCGGCGGTAAGTTGGGCCGAGGTTTTGGGCGCCGAGAAGATTCTGATTGGTGCCGTCGAGCAGGATAGTTCCGGCTATCCGGATTGCCGCCCATCGTTCTATCGCGCCTATAACGAAGCCATTAAAGCTGGAACCAAGGACGGAACAATCGAGGTGATCACGCCCCTCATCGGCCTCCGCAAGTCGCAGATTGTGACGCTCGGCCTTGAACTTGGCGCGCCCTTAGATTTAACGTGGTCCTGCTATAGTCGCGAGGATCGCGCCTGTGGCGTGTGCGATAGTTGCGTTTTGCGGTTGCGTGCCTTTGAGGCTGCTGGTGCCCGCGATCCGATTTCCTACGTTGAGAGTGGAGAGTCGGAGTTGCGGCGTGCCTGATTTCCCGGCGCGCGAGCGCCGTTTTTGTTGCAATCATTCCTGGTGCAGAAATGAGCCGGAGGGCTGAGATGAAAAGATTCACGACGATGTTGCTGGCGCTGGTGGCTGTGGCCGTAATTGCCCCCGCCGCTTGGGGAACCGAAGTTTGTACGGTAAAGGGAACCGTGAAAGACGAGAACGGCAAGCCGCTGCCGAATGCGACCGTTCAGGCCATCAGCAAGGAGACCGGCCGCTCCTATCCTTTCAAAACGGGTAAGAACGGCGATTACTTCTCTCTCGGCGTCGTTTGCGGTAATTACACTTTCTCGCTGATGGATGGGACACGAACCGTCCTTACCTTCAACAACGTTCCCCTGAAATCGACGATCGAGAACACCATCGATTTCGATTTGAAGGCCGAGAAAGCCAAGGGCGGAAACGTGCCCAGCGAGGCTGAGCGCAAACAGAATGAGGCGGCTCAGAAAGAAAATACTAAGATCAAGGGCCTGAATCAGAGCCTCTCGGATGCTAAAGCAGCTGCCGATGCTAAGGATTATGCCAAGGCCGTGCAGATAATGACGCAGGCTACGCAGGCTGACACGACTCATCACCTGCTCTTCTTCAAGCTGGGCGATTACCAGCGGCTCGAAGCGGCCAATAATCCTGACAAGACCGCGGCCAAGCCGGAATTCCAGCAGGCCATCGACAATTACAAGAAGGCCATCGATATGGCGAAGGCCGAGACCAACCCGCCCGTAAAGCCGGAGATGCTCGGTGCGTATTACAACAATCTTGCCGATGCCCAGTTGAAGGCTGGCGTGGCCGACGACGCCATCCAGAGCTATCAGGCTGCTGCGGCCGCTGATCCAACCAAGGCCACAACCTACGAGTTCAACGAAGGCGCTGTTCTCACCAATACGGGCAAGGTCGATCAAGCGATCGCTGTCTTCGACAAAGTAATTGCTGCCGATCCAACCAAGGCCGACGCCTATTACTGGAAGGGCGTGAACCTGATGGGCAAGGCCACTCTCAAAGGCAACAAAATGGAAGCGCCTGCAGGAACCCAGGAAGCGTTCAACAAGTATCTTGAATTGGCGCCTGCCGGACAGTTCGCCGATCCCGCCAAACAGATGCTGGCCAGCATGGGCGCAACCGTAGAAACTACTTTCGGCAAAGGTAAAAAGAAATAGCCTAAGCTTCAGAGCGAATAAGAAAGCCCGGTCGGAATGGCCGGGCTTTTGTTTTGGATCAAAAAGAGTTCAGTCGGCTAACGACTGCGCCTGCTGTATCTGCCGCGCCTGGATCTCGATGTACACGTTCACCAGCGACACGGCTGCCGGCGTTACTCCAGGGATGCGGCTTGCCTGCCCCAACGTTTGTGGCCGCACATGCTGGAGTTTCTCTTTCATCTCGCGCGAAAGTCCGCTCACGCGCGCGTAGTCAAACCAATGAGGGATGTTGCGCTGCTCCGCTTTCTTCAACCGCTCAATCGCCTTCTGCTGCTGGTCAAGATAGCCGGCGTATTTAATTTCGGTCTCGACCGACTTCAACTCATTGCGGACTCCGGAAGGCAGTTTCGCAGCCGAGGACGCAGGGGAATCAAAGAACGACGGCAACAATTCCCGCAGGACCGGTGCCAGGCTCTCAATAACGATCTCCGGCCGCCGCAATGCCTGCGCCAGCGGAGCGCCAATCAAAGACGTTAGCGATTGCGGATCGAAGGACGCGACAGTGCTCACGCGAGTTTCCGTATCGTCAGAATCTCCGCTGCCCGCAATCGCAGCTTTTGCTCGCGCCTCAATCTCCGGCGCGATTCTCTCCAGCATCTCCCGCGATACCCTCGTCTTCTCCAGCACCTGCCTCAGGGCCGACGCGCGCTCTTGTTTGGCGAGGTAATCGGTCCACGCCGCATCCGAAATCAGTCCAACGCGCCGCCCATGTGGAGTCAGACGACGGTCTGCATTGTCGATACGCAGGTGGAGACGAAACTCCGCGCGCGAGGTGAACATCCGGTACGGCTCATTCGTTCCCTTGCTGATCAGGTCATCGATCAGAATCGCCGTATACGCCTCGGTGCGATCGAGCACCAGTGGCTCTTGCTGCTTTGTTGCAAGCGCCGCATTGATCCCCGCCATAATCCCCTGGCACGCAGCTTCTTCGTATCCGCTGGTACCGTTGATCTGGCCTGCCAGATACAGTCGCTCAATCTTCTTCGTCTCCAGCGTCCGCGTCAGCTCCGTCGGATCGACCGAGTCGTACTCAATCGCGTACCCCGGCCGCATCATCTCAGCCTTTTCCAGCCCGGGGATCGACGCAATCATTGCCAGCTGCACATCGACCGGCAGGGAAGTGCTCATCCCGTTCACGTAAATCTCGTGCGTGTTCAGGCCTTCGGGCTCGAGGTAGAGCTGGTGCGTCAGCTTGTCGGGAAACTTGACGATCTTGTCCTCGATGGACGGGCAATAGCGCGGCCCAATCGATTTGATCTGTCCGCTATACATCGGCGAGCGACTCACATTTTCGCGGATCACGCGATGCGTTTCGTCCGTGGTGAACGCGATGTAGCAGGGCACCTGCGTCTCGTGATGCGCCACCCGCTTGGTGCGAAAACTGAATGGCGTCGGATCTTCGTCGCCCGGCTGAACGGTGAAGCGCGACCAGTCGATGGTGCGTCCATCGAGTCTGGGAGGAGTCCCGGTCTTCAGACGCACCACGCGGAATCCCATGCGCCGCAAAGATTCACCGAGCAGCTGCGAAGGCGGCTCTCCGCTGCGTCCTGCCGGATACTGCTGCTCTCCGCAATGAATCAGGCCATTCAGAAAGGTGCCGGTCGTAATGACAACGGCCCCGGCGCCGATCCGACGACCATCGCGTAGCACGATGCCGCGCGCCCGGAGGCGCGAGTTGTCAGTCGTCAGTTGCAAGTTGTCAGAAGAATCGTCACCGACTGAATGCTGAGCACTGACTGCCGACGGCTCCAGGATCAACTCCGCGACTTCCGCCTGCTTGATTTTGAGATTCGGCTGCGATTCCAGCACATCGCGCATCTTCAGCCGGTACGCCTGCTTGTCGCATTGCGCGCGCGGCGACCACACTGCCGGACCGCGCGAGGTATTCAGCAGCCGGAACTGAATGCCGACCGCGTCGGTCACTTCGCCCATGATGCCGCCCAGGGCGTCGACCTCGCGCACCAAGTGACCTTTGGCGATTCCGCCCACAGCCGGATTGCACGACATCTGCGCAATCAGATCCACATTCAGCGTGAACAGGGCGGTCTTCAGGCCCATGCGAGCCACAGCCATCGCAGCCTCGCAACCGGCGTGCCCTGCGCCGACTACCACTACATCGAAATGTTCGTTGAAATTCGGCATCTGCAGCAGAAGCGAGCAGCCCCACGCTGTTCGCTCTGCTTCGATTTTATCAGGCAGGAATGCAGCCGTTGATAAACGCTGATCGACGCAGACAAAAGCCTTTCAGTGTTGTTCATCAGCGTTTATCTGCGAGAATCTGCGGCTCAGGCTTTACGGCTTGTTCCACCAAAGCTCCGCCCGTATGATGATCGCCATCTTCCTCACATTGGGGTGAGCATGGAATCAAATGCCTTTTGGACTGAACTGCACGTGCGTGTCGCCAAGTACGACCTGCTGTGCCACCCGTATTACAAAAGCTGGAGCGCGGGTTCGCTGACTCGCGAAGATCTTCGCGAGTACGCCGCCAACTACTATCATCACGTCGCCGCCTTCCCGACTTACCTCGCTGCTTTTTATGCGCGCCTCGAAGACGGCGCCTTCCGCCGCACTGTTTTGGCGAATCTCGCGGACGAAGAAGCCATCGAAGGTGGACATCCGCACTCGGAGATGTGGCTGGACTTCGCCGAAGGCATGGGCGCCGCCCGCGATGCCGCACGCGCATCCCAGGCGATCCCAGCGATTGACTCACTCATCTCCCACTTCCGCCACGTCGCCCAGCACGGCTCGCCGGAAGAAGCGCTCGCCGCGTTCTACGCCTACGAATCCCAGGTCCCGTACGTCGCCAAAGAAAAAGCGCGCGGACTGCAAGAGATGTACGGCGCCGATCGCAAGACCACTGGCTACTTCACGCTGCACACCACCGCTGACGTACATCACTCGAACGTCTGGCGCGAGCAGCTGTCAAAGCATCTCGAAGCGAATCCGGAAATGGCCGAGCGCGCACTCGCATCCGCCGAAGCTGCCGCGAAGGCGCTTTGGACGGCCCTCGATGGGGTTGAAGCACTACGTCAAACGCGCGCCGCGGCGTAGCGCGTAAGGGTGCTGGACATAAACAAAAGCCCCGAGTGCGCTCGGGGCTTCCATCTTTTGGCACTCTTCGAAAAGCTTCTGGAAAAAGTCCAGGACTGGATGTCGTTTCTCCTCGCTCATAATGCCGCTCAAATCGGAGACGGGATCCGCGGAACAAAATTAACTTCCGCGAATAATCAGCTCTGCCGTGTGTAAGATCTATCCTTCCAAGACAGATCAGCATGAAGAAACTCGGAATCTTCCTCGTCCTCATTTCGTTGACCCATCTGGCAATTGCGCAATCCGCCGTGAATCAACTCATAGCCAAAGCTCAGGCTGGCGATCCCAAGGCCCAGAACCAGCTGGGAGTTCGTTATCGCTTGGGCGAGGGGGTCGAGAAAGATCCCAAACAAGCAGTGGAGTGGTACCGAAAGGCCGCACACAGCGGGTACGCCGACGCGATGTTTAACTTGGGCACCTGCTATTTCAATGGCGATGGCGTAGACATCGACGATTCGATGGCGTTCGCCTACTTTCTGGCGGCCGAAGAATACGGCAGTTCTCCGGCGACCGATGCTGTCGCTCGGATGCAGACCCAACTAAACAAGCTTCAACTTGCCCAGGGATACGTTTTGCTAGGGGACATGCAGGAAGGGAAGATGGTGAACACGCCTGAAAGTCTGCCCGAAAACTATACCGCGGCGCGGCTCGCGTTTGAAAAGGCGGGCGAGTGGACACCGGTTGCTCTTATTCACCTCGCCCAGATGGAACTGGACGGCAAAGGCGCGCCTCCGGATCCCGAAAAGGCGAAAGCCGACTGTGTCCGGGCTGCTGATATGGGTGCTCCGGCCGGTGCCTATTGCGTTGGCATGCTGTACGAGAGTGGGAAGGTTGGGACCCCGGATTACCAGGCCGCGAGGGACTGGTACCTCAAAGCGGCAAAGCACGCATTTGCACCCGCTGCGTACGGGCTGGGAAATTTGTACGCGAAAGGGAACGGCGTTGCGGCGGACCCCGTCACGGCGTTCAGCTGGTACTACATCGGAGCTGCAGGCGATGTCCGGGCAAAAGCTGCCTTTGCCGAACTTTCCCAAACACTTTCGACAAAGGATCAATCAAAAGGCGCGAAGCTCGCTCAGAAATTCCTGAACGACAATCGCATCGGCGCTCTTACTCAACGCTGATCGGAACGTTGCAAACAGTCCGCACGCTGCGTTACTTTCCTGTGCATGCCCCGCCCCGTTCCTCCTGGCGCGCACGCCGAAGTCGAAGAGGTTGTGGAGTTCAAGCACACGCTCACGGCTCATCACGGCCAGTTGCCTCCGGTCTATTCCACCCCCGACATGATCCGCCTCATGGAAACCGCCTGCTTTCACGCCTTGCAGCCCTATGCGGAAGATGGCGAGATTAACGTCGGCACCGCTATTCACGTCGAACATCGTGCTGCGACAGGAATCGGCTCACACGTCCGTGCCCGCGCCGAATTGGAGTCTTTCGATGGCCGCTTTTACATCATGCGGGTAAGGGCCTGGATCGTCCCCGATTCGTCCCAGAACTCCGGCTCGGGGACCAAGGAGATCGGTCGTGGCATGATTCATCGTGCAGTGATTAATGTTGCCGACTTCGTCTCCAAGCTCCCCAACACCTAGGCAGCGGGCTGCCTTTTGCATTCGTATTCCCCAGTTCAGGACAGAAGCTTGCCTACACATGTGCAATCTTTTTCACATATGCAATTTCCAGCGTACATGGATCGTTGCTAAATCTACGTGTTGCAATACTCAGCTCTGGTACTCAGGTTGCACTTACCATGGCGTTCGGGGATGATGACAAAAACTGTCATTAATGCCCAGTTTGGAACAACTTGTAAGTTATTGGCAGGTTCGGCAATGCAAGGGATTTTGACACTTCCCGACTCGTTGCTCCCCTCCTCCTGCCGGGCTTGCGGTTGCGGCCATGGGACAGATCTTTGCAGCTGAGCGGCAATCTTCTGCGTCAGATGTGAAAATGGCATGATCGTGACAAGCGATTCCTGCCGATACAACTGGCGCACCAATCAGCAGCATCTTCTTCTCTGGCCTGCAGCTCGGATTGAACAGGCTTTTAGGCCGACTCAGGAAGGAAATAGCGGTGAAACGAACCCTCGGGAAAATAGCTCTTCTGGCAGCCATCGCGCTGCTCGCGTCCACAGCCGTCTATGCAGACAGCGTCGTGCTTGCCAGCCTGGGCACGGCTGTTGATGCCGGCCAGACCAATTCTTCCGGCAATCCAACGCTTGCCATCGACCCCAATACCGCGTGGTCCAGTGCTCTGGGTACTTCCTCGTGGGTGTCGTTCACCACCAGCGGAAATACCAGCGCGTCCAATTACGTTCAGGTCGCGAATGGCACTGTAACCAGTTTTTTCGATAACTTCAGCTTATCGGGAACGCCAACTTCCGGTTCCATCGAAGTCATGGCCGATGATTCAACTTCCGTACTCCTGAACGGTCATCTCCTGATTGCCGAGGCCTCCACGACCAACAACACTTATTCCACCTGCTCCGATTTCGCGATCGGGTGTAAGGGTGCGTATGTGATCGACCTGCCGACGGACTATCTCTTGACCGGAGATAACGTGCTCGAGTTCGACGTCGCCCAGCGCGCCGGTGTGTCGTACGGTCTCGATTACTATGGCACGATCAACACCACGGCTGCTGTTCCGGAGCCCTCCAGCATGTTGTTGCTCGGCTCAGGGATTTCAGCCTTATTCGTGCGTCTGCGGAAAAAGACTAAGTAGCTCGCAGGAGCTCAACCAGGGCAGCCGCCACCCGGCTGCCTTTTTTCTTTTGGATCGCGACTCGCTCGGACCTCAGTGGCCCAGGTGATACGGATGTCCCTTCAAGATGGTATACGCGCGATAGACCTGCTCCAGCATCACCACCCGTGCCAACTCATGAGCCATGGTCATCTTCCCTAGCGATAGTTTGATATTTGCCGTTCGCATCGCTTCTTCGCTGAAGCCATCCGCCGGGCCAATCGCAAACATCAGCTGTGATGTTCCGCGATCCTGCTGATCCCGGATTACTTCGGCCAACTCCTCCGACGACAGCTGTTTCCCACGTGAGTCGAGCAGCACCAAGAACGGCTTTGGCACACTTTTTTCGAGCGACTTGAGCAGTGCCGCTTCGTTCGGAAATTCCTGCGGCTCGATAGGGCTATAGCGGGAAATTCGTTTCAGATATTCATTGGTGAGGGCCTGGTACGCAGGCTCTTTGGTCTTGCCGATCCACGCGACGCGCAGTTTCACCGGCTCAGTGTAGCGGATTGCCGGGTGACCGATGCAGTCCGCTACGCTAATTACTAATTACTAACCACTAACCACTAATTTCTCTACCCCAGGTTGTACCGTTTCCGTTTCTCCAGTAGCGTCTTCCGGCTGATCCCCAATATCCGCGCCGCCTGCGTCTTTTTGCCGCGCGTATGTTCCAGAACGCGCACAATGTGGTGCCGTTCCAACTCTTCCAACGACATTTGTGGAGCTCCATTGGCGTGTCGCAAATACCACGGCAGGTCATCCAGCTGGATCTCTGGCGGCGTTGCCGACAGCACAGCTCGCTCTACGATCTGCCGCAACTCGCGAACATTTCCGGGATAGTCATACTTGGTGAGCGCGGCAAGTGTATCCACCGTGAACTTCATCCGCGGCTGTTTATGGACCTCGAGTGCCTGGCCAAGGAAATGCTCAACCAATGCGCCGATATCCTGGCACCGCTCGCGCAGCGGGCGAATCGTAATCGGCACCACATTCAGCCGGTAATACAAATCCTTGCGCAGCGCATGCCGCGCCATCGCCTGCTCCAAATCCACACTCGTCAGCGCGATGATCGTAGCCTTCACTTCCACGCTGCGATTACCGCCCACGCGCTCGGTCCGCTGATCCTCAATCGCACGCAGCAGCTTCGCCTGCAATGGCAGGCTCAGGGCGGCCACTTCATTCAGCACAACAGTGCCGCTTCCCGCCAGCTCCAACTGGCCCGGCTTGGGCCCGGCGAGGCCAGGAATCGCTCCTGCCTCACATCCAAACAGTTCTGTCTCGAGAAATGTCTGTCCAAGGTTGGCACAGTCAATGTGAACGATGGGTCGCGTTGCTCGCGAGCTCAGCGAATGCAGCAGCAGTGCCAGCAACTTCTTGCCGGTGCCGCCTTCGCCCCGGATCAGCACCGTAGCCGAGGTCGGCGCGATTCGTTGCACGTCGCTCAGCAACTGTTTCGAGGTCGGATCTTCCGCGATCCACGAGGCCAGCACCGCGTCGCGCATGCCGCCGCAGACATACAGAGCTGGAGAGGGGTTGGTGACTAAGTTTTGCGCGATCGCGGACGGGCGCCCTTGCTGGACGTGGCCTTCGACCGCGAACTGCTCGGTCGTTTGGCCGTTGCCTTTTTGCTGCTCGTGCTCGCGAATTCCGATGGCTGGAACCGTTTTGCAGACTTCCAAAGCCGCTCCAGATTATAGAAGTCCCGTGCTTTCTGAGAAAACACGTGAACTACAAAATCGACGTAATCGAGCAGTACCCACTCCGCCTGGTTGTAGCCTTCAACGTTCGCAGGCCGTTCCCCAGCACGACGGAGTCTCTGCTCTACCTCATCCGAGATGGCTTGAACTTGCCTCGGGTTGCTACCAGAGCAGATGACAAAAAAATCTGTGAAGGCGCCGGATGCTTTGTCCAGCTCAAGAATCGCTAAGTCTTCAGCTTTTTTGTCTTCGCACGCGTGGACCGCTTCCAGTACCTGGGCTCGGCTGTTATCGATTTTCCTGGCCATTCGACCTCATCTAACAGGATTCAATGCTTCTATAACGATTGTTGCCGCTTCGGCAATGTCATTGGCACGACCTTGCCACGTTTCTCCGGCTTGATCTCCACCTCAGTTCGATAGAGACCCGTCTTTCGGATGTAGTCCGCGACCGCCGCGCCAACCAGTTTTTCCAGATGACTGCCGCCCTTGGCCGCCGCATTTCTTATCTGGGTGGCCGAAACTCGCTCGCTGACATCCGGCAACAAGTGGATCGTGCTCCCCGGCAGCACCACTTCTCCCCTGGCAGCCTGTTTTCGCAGTACGCGCCTCACCGGCTCCGGCGGACGCAACGACTCCGGCAGCGCGTCGCCTATGTCCCCCAGCGAATATCCCGGCCGGCTTGCGACGATGAATTCTGCCTCACGCAGCAGCGCTACCGGCTCGCGCCACTTCGCCAGATCGAGAAATGCGTCGATGCCAATGATAAAGAATAGCCGGTCGTTGCGCTTCAACTCCGCCCGCACCCGCCGCACCGTGTCGATCGAGTACGCCATCCCGTTCTCGCCCAACTGCTCCGGCGACTCCAGCAGTGATGGCATCATGCCCTTCTCACCCGCCACCTGCAGCGCCACCATGGCATAACGATGAATGTAGGGAGTAAGCGGGTGCTTATGCGGCGGAGCCGCCGAAGGGACGAAAAGAACCTGCTTGATTCCAAACTCCCGCTGCGCGGCTTTGGCCACGGCAAGGTGTCCCCGATGGATAGGATCGAAAGTGCCGCCAAACAGGGCTACGTTCATTCAGAAGAATCAGTTTCCCGTAGGCGGTGATTGGTTTCAAGTGGAAAAGATAATACCGGGACGCCTTTGGGGCGTGTCCCACAACTTTCGGAGAAGCGTTCCCCTCCCGTCGCCTCGTATAATCACGGCCTGCTCGCGACTTGGGCATCCTCAAGGACTCTTCGCGCCATAGAGTGTGAAAACAGGAGCGCTGATGACGCAGACTGCGGAGATGGTGAACCCTGAGCGATCCCGAACGCAGACACTTTTGCTTGCGACGGGATTCGGTGGCGCACTCTTCATCGTCACCTACGTGATTCTCGGCGCGCTTGCTCCGAATTACCATCCGGTGCGCGAGACGATCAGCGCCCTGGAATTCACAACGCTGAGCGTCGCCCAACGAATCAACTTCTTTGTCTTCGGACTGCTGCTTTGCTTGTTTGCGGTTGGATTGCGCGCGGAACTCGATGGTGGCAGAGGTGCGAGGCTCATCCCGTTCTTCCAGGCACTGTCAGGGATTGGCGTGATAGGAGACGCACTGTTCATTCACGAACCTCTTCATCTGGTCTGTGATCTGATCGCTTTCAACTCTGCGTTGCTGGTTCTTTTCCTCTTTGCGTGGCGCTTTCACGGTGACAGTCGCTGGAAGGGCTGGGCTGCGTACTCGATCATCACCGCATTGCTGATGATGGCGTTTCTCACGGCTTTCGGATTTGCCAATCATGCTGGTGGTCCGGCCGGAGCAATGGAAAAACTCGCAACCGTCTGGCGCAGTTTGTGGTCGGCTCTGCTGGCGGCGAAACTTCTCGCTGGTGCTCGCCTCAATCCTGCGGCTCGCCCCTATGGCACATCAAACTGATTACTTCTGGCTTCGTTGCTGCTCCTGCCACTTCGCGTCGCATGATCTCCAGAGCTCGAAATCTGGTTAAATCCAACGACATCGCACAACTCGGCGCTGTGCTTCTCTTTCTATCACTCTGAGGACATGGGTCTCGGTTCGACGGGTCTACGGGTTCCCATGCGGCGGCGCACTGCGAGTCTCTGGGAACCGGCCAGGTCGTTCGAGCACCGAACTCGGGAGGCAATTTATGCCCAAGCCGGTACTTGCATTTGTGCTGCTTATTACTCTTCTCGCACTTTCCATCGGCTGCTCACGCAAGCCCGATGACGAAGCCATTGCGAAAGACATCCAGCAGAAGGTTGCTGCTGATCCCGATACAAAAGATGCGAACTTGACGATCAATTCCAAAGATGGGCAAGTCACACTGAGCGGACAAGCGACCAATCCGGCTGCTCGCGAAAAGGCCGCACAGATCGCAAAAGCAGAACCTGGAGTTTCGTCGATAGATAACGAAATCGCAGTCGCACCAGCAGCGATGGCGCCGCCAGAAACTGCTCCAGCTGCTGCTGCGCCCGCTCCAGTCCAGCAAGCCCCGCCGCCGCCCGTGGCGGAAAAGCCAAAGCCGACGCCTCCTGAGCCCATCGTGATTCCGGCGGGCACGGTGATCGACATCTCCTTGAGCCAGCCTCTGAGTTCTAAGACGGCTCAAGCCGGCCAGCCCTTTTCGGGCACTCTCGCGACCCCGATCGTGGTGCGCGGTAAGACGGTGATCCCGAGCGGCGCAGCCGTTACCGGCAAAGTTGTGGACGCCCAGTCCAAAGGCAAGATCAAGGGAGAAGCGCGGCTGGAGCTGGCTGCCACCAGTATTGCCGTCCATGGCAAAACCTATCCGATACAAGCCTCCATGCAGGGTCTGAGTGAGAAAGGCAAAGGCAAAAGGACAGCAGCAACCACTGGAGGCGGAGCCGCGGGCGGTGCGCTCATTGGCGGTCTGGCCGGTGGCGGTAAGGGAGCTGGAATTGGTGCGCTGGTGGGTGCGGGCGTCGGATTCGCCGGCGGTGCTTTCACCGGTAACAAGCAGATCGAGCTTCCAGCAGAATCACAGCTGGCATTCAAGCTGACGACTCCGCTAACACTGACACCGCGCGGTGCCGCGGCGCCGGAAGGAGATCAGCCCGAATAAAGGGGTAAACGATAGCTTATCCTGCGCTCATATGCGGAGCAAGGATGCGCTCAGGCTGTCTTTGCCTTGAGTTTGTCATCTTCGTCCGCTGCCGTTTTTATGTCCTTAAACTGATTGATTTCAACCTTGCCGTCGGGAAAGATGACTTCGATCCGCAATGTTCCGCCCATCGCCCTCACAATGTTCTTTAGCGTGCTCAGGTACATATCCGTCCGCTTTTCAAGCTTCGATATCGCGGACTGATTTACGCCCAAAATGTCGGCAAGACTTTCCTGTGTGAGCTGACGCGCTTCTCGTAGTTCGTGAATCGCCATTTCGGCGCGATATCGTCTCGTCTTTTCTAGCGTTCTAGCTTGTGATGCCGGCGACATCTTTTCTCTGAGTTGCTTGAAGTTTCTCGCCATCGCTACTCCTTCCCCAGCCGTTTCAGGTGCTCGTCGAAGAGATCATCGGCTTTGGGCACGAATTCCTCATACCAACCGGGATTGCCATTTTTATCTCCGCCTATTAAGAGAATCGCGGTGCGTCGTGGATCAAATGCATACAAGACTCTGAGTTCATGCTCGCCGACGCTTCCGCGCAGTTCTTTCATATTGGCGTGCCTGGAAGATTTGATTACATCAGAATGCGGTCGGGGTAGAACCGGACCACGCTCCTCCAACAAGGCTACTTTCGCTGCAATTTCTTCTTGTTCTTCTTCGTTGAGGTCTTGCCACCAATCCTCGAAAGGCTCAGTGAACTCGACCTGCCATGCCATGGAAGGAATATATCATCCATGGAATATGATGTCAATGGAATATTTAAGCCGCTGGATTCAGCCCTGAGAACTTCAATAAGCGAGTCACTTCTATACCGCGTTCCGCTCGCCCGGAAAGTCTTCGAGCCGATCTGGCTCCGGCTCGGACGTCCGCCGCATTTCTTCCACTTTGCGCGCCATCGCCCACTTCAAATCTTCGACGCCTTCGCCCGTCACCGCGGAAATCTCGAACAGCTCATACGGATGTTTCTTGCTCTTGCAGAATCTTTTCAGCTTGGCGAGCTTGTCTTTGTTGACGGCGTCGATCTTCGACGCCACCACGATCATCGGCTTCTGTTCCAACCCGGCGCCGAAGCTCTCCAACTCGTTCACGATGACTTCGAAATCTTTCACCGGATCCGGACGCCCGCTGCCATCCGAAACATCGATCAGGTGCACCAGCAATCGAGTGCGCTCTACGTGTCGCAGAAACTGTGTTCCCAGACCGGCACCGGTGTGCGCGCCTTCAATCAGCCCGGGAATATCGGCGACCACGAAGCTGATGACCTCTGGCTCTTCACCAACGGCAACCACGCCGAGGTTGGGCTCGAGCGTCGTAAACGGATAATCCGCAATCTTCGGGCGCGCCGCAGAGATTCTCGAGATCAGCGTCGACTTGCCCACATTCGGATATCCCACCAGCCCAACATCGGCCAGCAGCTTCAACTCCATGCGCAGGACACGTTCTTCACCTGGACGTCCGGGCTCGCATTCACGCGGCGCCTGATGTGTCGACGTCGCAAAGCGCGCATTGCCGCGTCCTCCGCGTCCTCCGCGTGCAATCACCATGCGCTCATCCGGACGCGAAAAGTCGAATACCTTCTCGCCGGTGGCTTCGTCGTAGACGATCGTTCCCACCGGAACTTTCAGCACAACGTCTTCGCCTTCGCGACCTGTGCGTTGCGAGCCCTCGCCATGCCGTCCGCGCTCAGCTTTGTATTCGGGATTGAACCGGAAATGGATCAGCGTGTTGTGGCGCTCGCTTGATTCCATCACTACGTCGCCACCGCGGCCGCCATCCCCGCCCGACGGACCGCCGCGCGGAACGAACTTCTCCCGGCGAAACGCCATACAGCCATTCCCGCCGTTCCCCGCCCACACTCGGATTTTTGCCTCATCGATAAACACGCTTCTTCAGTCTACAAGAGACCGACCTTTGCCGCCGTTTCACGTTTCTTGTTTCACGTTTCACGAAAGCAGGTGTTCGGAACGTGAAACTTGAAACGCGAAACGCGAAACGGGCTTTCGGTAGAATCGGGAGGATGTCCCTGTCCTTCACCGTCGAAGCTCGCGATGGCCGCGCCCGCGCCGGACGCATCGTTACGCCGCATGGCGAGATCGAAACGCCGGTCTTCATGCCCGTCGGCACTGTCGCCACGGTGAAAGCTGTTTCCCAGGACATCCTCGAAGAGCTTGGCGCCGAAATCATTCTCGGCAATACCTACCATCTCTATCTGCGGCCGGGACACGAGAACATCCGCAAGCTGGGCGGACTGCACCGCTTCATGTCATGGGATCGCTCCATGCTCACCGACTCCGGCGGATTCCAGGTCTTCAGCCTGAGCGAACTCCGCAAGATCAGTGAGGAAGGCGTAGCGTTTCGTTCGCATCTCGATGGCTCTTCGCACGTCTTCACGCCCGAAAAGTCGATGGAGATCCAGATCGCTCTCGGCGCCGACATCATCATGGCCTTCGACGAGTGCACTGAGCATCCCGCCGATCGCGCGCGCGCGAAAGAGTCAATGGACCTGACGTTGCGCTGGGCAGGCCGCTCGCAGCGGTATGTCGAGGAGCACAAGAACGAGGTTCCCTGGGCGAAGGGCGTTTCACGTTCCAAGTTTCACGTTTCACGAAAAGACCAGAACGGCGACGCTGACAACAATGGCCGTAACGCGAAACGTGAAATGCGAAACGTCGAAACGACGCAATCCCTCTTCGCCATCGTCCAGGGCGGAATGTATCCCGATCTACGCCGCGAGTGCGCCGAGCGTCTCGTAGGTATGAATTTTCCCGGATATGCCGTCGGAGGCCTTAGTGTTGGCGAGCCACGCGAACTTACCTACGAAACAGTTCAGGCCGTTGAGCCGCATTTGCCGCAGGAAAAACCGCGTTACCTGATGGGCGTGGGCACTCCCGAAGAGATTGTCGAATACGCCGCCATGGGCATCGACATGATGGACTGCGTCCTTCCCACCCGCGCTGCCCGACATGGCTTGTTATTCACTTCTGAGGGCAAAGTGAACATCAAGAACTCGCGTTATGCGCTCGACGAAAGGCCGCTCGACCCCAATTGCAAGTGCCGCGTTTGTGCTCGCTATTCGCGCGCTTACCTGCGCCATCTCTACTCCTCAGGTGAATTGCTGGCACAAGTCCTGAATACCATTCACAATGTGGCCTTCTACCTTGACACCATGAAAGCGGTACGTCATGCTATTCAACTTGGGGAATTCTCCAGGTTTCTTTCTGGTGTGCGGGCCCGTGGTTTGAACTCCCCTGCTCATACCTAAAGGGAAGACCTAAAGGTAGGCCCCAGCTCCCGCAGGATAGGAAAGCTGGTCGGCAGTGCCAATCAGTTCCCGCAGGTACAATTTAGAAACGGAGTAAGACCGGACCTGTCTGGCCATCGGAAACGTGCGCTGGACGGGCAGTTACGGAAGAATGAACATGCACGCGCTCTCATTGACAGGTGCTTTTCTGCAGTCAGCAGGCGGAGGCGCCGGTTATCTGGCCTGGGCCCCGCTGATCCTGATTTTCGCCATTTTTTATTTCCTGTTGATTCTCCCGCAGCAACGCAAGCAGAAGCAGTGGAAGGAAATGCTCGGACAGTTGAAGACCGGCGACCGCGTTACCACCAGTGGTGGTGTCCGCGGCACTATCGTGGCCTTGCGCGACGATAATGTTCATCTTCGTGTGCCGCCCGATAACATTCGCCTGGAAGTTGCCCGCAGCGCCATTGTTTCCGTCAGCACAGGGGAAGAAGTAGCTAAGACTTAGTTTTGCGTGCGCACCGCGCTTGTCGCGGGCGTCGAATTTTGGGATAGCAGTTGTCGTTACCATGAAAAAGAACCTTCTCTGGAAAACCGTCTTCATCGTCGCAGTCATGGTGGTATTTCTCTTCGGTATCTTTGGGATACCGCAGAGCCTATCCGGTTCCGGTCTTGTCGCCAGCCTGCAAAGTCGCATTCACCTCGGCCTCGATCTCAAGGGTGGCACTCACCTGATTCTTCAGGTGATGGTCAACGACGCGGTCAACGCTGATTCCGACCATGCCGTCGAGCGCCTCAAGCAGGATCTGAAGGACAGCAACGTCGCCTATGCTGAGATCAGCAAGCCTGATCCGCAGAATGCGCCTGATCGCGTTCAGATCAAGGGCGTTCCGCCCGAGTCGAGCAGCGAACTGCGTCGCGTAGTCGAAGAGCGTCTTCCCGACTACACGCCGGCTTCCGGCCCGGATAATTCCTGGGTGCTCTCCATGAAGCCGTCCGCGCTTACCGACCTCAAGAATCGCGCGGTCGCGCAGGCCATCGAGACCATTCGCAATCGTATCGACCAGCTCGGCGTTAGCGAGCCCGTCATCGAGGAGCACGGCCTAGGCCAGTATCAGATTCTTGTCCAGCTCCCCGGTGTCGACGATCCCGCCCGCGTCAAAGAGATTATGCAGTCCACCGCGATGCTTGAAATCCGGCAATCGCTGGGCGGCCCCTACGCCAGCGAGCAGGAAGCTCTCCAGGCGCATGGTGGAGTTCTTCCGGCCGACGCTGTTCTGCTCAAGGGACGCAACATCGGCGTTCGTGGCTCTGATGCGAGCACTCCGGCCGATACGTACTATCTGGTCAGCCGCGCTTCTGCCGTTACCGGCAGCGATCTGCGCGACGCTCAGCCCACGCGCGATGAGAACCAGCGCCCTGCCGTTCGCTTCTTATTGACTGGCGAAGGTGGGCGACGCTTCGCTGCCTTTACTGGCTCGCACGTCAATGATCAGCTTGCAGTGGTTCTCGACAATAAAGTTCAGGAAGTCGCGACCATTCAGGAGCAGATTCACGACGAAGGGCGCATTACCGGCGCCTTCTCCGAGCAGCAGACCAAAGACTTGGCAATGATTCTGCGCTCCGGCGCGCTGCCTGCTGGCATCCGCTACCTCGAAGAGCGTACCGTCGGTCCGTCGCTCGGTGCTGATTCAATCCGTCACGGCGTGACCGCGGCCCTGATCGGGTTGATCGCCGTGCTGGTGTTCATGCTGATTTACTACCGCGGATCGGGCATCAACGCTGATCTTGCTCTGATCCTCAACCTCGTCATCCTGCTTGGATTCATGGGGTACTTTGGCGCGACGCTCACTTTGCCCGGTATCGCTGGCGTGATTCTTACGGTCGGTATGGGCGTCGACTCGAACGTTCTGATCTTCGAGCGTATCCGTGAGGAGCTGCGCAATGGCAAAACGCCGCCGTCTGCAGTCGAGCAAGGATTCGGACACGCGTGGATCACGATTGTCGATACGCACGTCACGACCATCGTCTCGGCGGTCATTCTGTTTATGTTCGGAACCGGGCCGGTGAAGGGCTTCGCCGTCACGCTGACCTTTGGTCTGCTGGCGAACCTGTTCACCGCAGTTTTTGTGTCACGCGTAATTTTCGACGCTCACCTGAACAATCACAAAGCAGGCGAGCCGTTGTCGATTTAGAACGATTTGGGTGGCCCACCCTGCGCTTCATTTGCTTAGGGTGGGGTAGAGCAACAGATAAGACTTAAGTAGTTCGGACGCGAAACACAGCGTCCAATGATCCAGAGGGATTCGTGGAATTCTTTCGCAATACAAACATCGATTTTCTTGGCAAAAAATGGTACTTCCTCTCTTTCTCGCTGATCTTCAGCGTGGCCGGCATCCTCTCCATGCTCTTCTGGCATGGCGTACCGCTGGGCGTCGACTTCAGCGGCGGTACCATCGTCACCGTAAAGTTCACTCATCCGCCGAACGACGCTAAGGTCCGCGCCGCGCTTGATCATGCCGGACTGCGCGATTTCAAACTTCAGCGCCTCGGCCAGTCTGTCAACAACGAGCTGCTGATTGCGCTCCAGGTGAAGGAGACCAGTGAGTCGGCACTCGATGAGGGTAAGAACACCATCATCAATGCTTTGGAGTCAGCGCCCGACAGCACGCGCAAGGACCTGAACAACTCCAGCTACCAAAGCATCCTCGATAGCCTGGTCTCCAAGGATCCCTCGCATTACGGCTCCGATGCTGCCCAGAGGTACGCGCCCATTGCTCAGCAGGTCGTCACCATTCGCGACAAAGATAATGGCGGTGCGCTGGAGTCCTTCGATAAGTTAAGCGCGGTTGGCGCTCCCGTTGTACAGGCTCTGCAGTCGGATTTCTACCTGTCCGACTTCAGCGTCCGCAACGTCGATATCGTTGGTCCGCAGGTCGGCAAGCAGCTTCAGACCCAGGCCAAACTCGCCGTCCTTTACTCTTTGGCAGGAATGCTGGTATACCTTTGGTTTCGTTTTGAGCTGATCTACGGCGTTGCTGCTGTAGTCGCAGTCTTTCACGACACGCTCATCACGGTGGGTGCATTCTCCCTCACGAATCAGGAGATTTCACTCACGGTCATCGCCGCGATCCTGACGCTCGTCGGCTATTCGATGAACGACACGATCGTTGTATTTGACCGAATTCGTGAAAACATTAAACTGTTACGCCGCGACAATCTGGCTGATATCGTCAACAAGAGCATCAACCAGACTTTGAGCCGAACGATCCTCACGTCAGGGCTCACGTTCTTGACGGTGCTTTCGTTGTACGTGTTCGGTGGCGAAGTGCTTCGCGGATTTTCCTTTGCCCTGGTCATTGGAATCCTGATCGGCACATATTCGTCGATCGCAGTGGCGGCCCCGATGTTAGTGGCCTACCAGGAATGGCGCGTCCGTCGTAAAGGGGTTCAGGTTCAGGCGGCTTCTCTCCCGGCTGCCCGGCGTGAAAAAGTACGGGCTCGCTAGTACCAAACTGGCATTGTTATTAGGCTTGGGTGTTATTGCAGGTCTTCCAGAAGCTTCTCGGCCCTCACCGCCAACCCGGATTTTCGGGTTCTGGAGGCCGACTCCTTGGAGCTGATGGGCGGAGGTGACCTCTCCGCAGGCAAGCTGCCCCGAATAGCTGCTGCTATTTGCTGTTGAGGCTGCAGTCTGTGAGCAAAATCGGTGGAAATTCCACCAGGTTTTGTGCTGTTCACCTTCCGGAATTTGGGCCCGCGTTCCTGGCTTCCAGTTTGAAAAAAAGTGAATCCAATTTACCCGAAACTGGGAGCAAAATTTTCTTTTCCGGTGTCTAAGTTATTCAAGCAGGGAAGTAGATAGTACGGAGATCAGGCCATGTTTGAAGACAGCCTAATTGAATCCGGAGGCAGGAAGAGAGGCAAGCGTGGTGCCACCACCATGTTGTCTTTCATCCTCCAGATTGCATTGCTTGGGGTTTTGGTACTAATCCCACTCATTTATACGGAGGCGCTGCCAAAGCAGCAGTTGATGACCTTCCTGGTCGCGCCGCCACCGCCACCGCCGCCTCCACCACCAGCAGCGGCTCCCGTGAGGGTGGTTAAGCCCGTCCAAACCGATATCGTGAACGGTCAGTTACGCACTCCGACCAAAATTCCTGAAAAAGTTCAAATGATTAAGGAAGAAGAAGCGCCTCCGCCGGTCAGCGGTGGCGTGGTGGGCGGCGTCCCCGGTGGTGTACCGGGCGGCTCCATGGGCGGCGTGATTGGCGGCATCATTGGCGCCACCGCCAGCACCGGAGCAGTGCCGAAGGCTCTGACTCCGCAGCGCGTACGCGTCTCGCAAGGCGTTTCGCAAGGCCTGCTGATTCACGAAGTTCGTCCCCAATACCCGCCGTTGGCACGCCAGGCTCGCATTCAGGGAGCCGTGGTCCTGCAGGCAGTTATCGGGAAAGACGGAGCCATACAAAACCTCCACGTCGTAAGTGGGCATCCAATGTTGACCACATCTGCTATTGATGCGGTAAAGCAATGGCGCTATAAGCCCTACTTTTTAAACGGCGAGCCGGTCGAAGTGGATACGCAAATTACGGTGAACTTCACGCTTTCCGGCGGTTAAAGCCACTGGCAGCGAGGGCAGGACCTATTCCTGCCCTTTGTCGCGGAAATTGCGAGCTGCTCGAATCCTTGATTGTGGATTCGTAAAACTTCCCGGCCGCACTCCTTGTCTAGCGTGCATGGAGCGCTGATGCCGGAAAGGGATGGCTCGCCAGCCTGTCGGTCGTCTGACGGGTGCGGGATTAGTAATACACGCTCGAATCAGTTCTGAGGAGGAACAACCTACCAATGCTAGCTCATGTATCAACTGCAATGCTTAGTAACGCACACTCTGCGGCCTTCTGGCTCTTCCAGACGGAAGGCGGCACCATTCAGTGGGATCCGATCTCCATTTGGCATCTGATGGGTATCCCGGCCAAGTGCGTCGTGGTCATCCTGTTCATCATGTCGGGATGGTCCATCGGCGTCATGATCGATCGCTGGATGGCTTTCAGCGCTGCCCGCAAGCAGTCGCGCGCTTTTGCTCCCCAGGTTGCCGGCGCTCTTCGCGAAGGCAAGATCGACGAAGCCATCAAGATCGCTGAGCGCAACAAGAAGAGCCACCTGGCGAAGGTCGTCACCGCTGGCCTGCAGGAATTCAAGGCGCACGGCGAATCCAACGAAATCCCCGGCGAGCAGATCGAAGCCTCCAAGCGCGCTCTTGAGCGTGCCGAAGCTATCGTTCACGCCGAGTTGAAGCGCGGGTTAGGCGGTCTGGCTACCATCGGATCGACAGCCCCCTTCGTCGGACTGTTCGGTACGGTCGTCGGTATCTTGAACGCGTTCCGTGGTATTTCCGAGTCGAAGGCAACCGGTCTGGCTGCAGTCGCCGGCGGTATCGCTGAAGCTTTGATCACCACCGCTATCGGCTTGTTCGTCGCCATCCCGGCCGTCATGATGTTCAATTATCTGACCGGCCGCGTGGAAGCGTTCGATGTCGAAATGGATAACTCGTCCAGCGAACTGATCGACTACTTCCTGAAACGCCGCAGCGCCGTCCGCAAGTAGGCTGCGCAGCTTTTCCCGGCTCGTTCATCGTGCCGGATCTCGGAATGGCATTGGTGGTTGCGGGGCCCTCAATCAGAGGGCCCCAATCCCAGAAATGCCGGAAGTACAAGGAATCTTATGGCGATAGCAAAACGAAATGAAGGTAGTAAGATCGCCTCCTCCATCAACGTCACACCGATGGTGGACGTGATGCTGGTGCTCCTCATCATCTTCATGGTGGTCACGCCCATGTTGCAACATGGCGTCAGTGTCGACCTGGCCAAGACGAACAATCCTGTCGCGATGGCCGATGCGGATAAAGAAGATGCCCTGTTGATCGCGGTTAACCGCGCTGGCGACATCTTCTTCGGCACCGACAAGATCGCGGCCGATCAATTGACGAACAAGCTGAAGGATCGGCTGGCTAGCCGCACCGATAAGCGCGTATTCGTCAAGGCCGATGCCCGCACCAAGTACGGCAACGTTGTCGAAGTCGTCGATAATGTCCGCGCCGCCGGCGTCGATGATCTCGGCCTCCTGACCGAACAACGCAGAACTACTCCACCGCCTCCGCCCCCAGGTGCTACCAAACCGACCGGCGCGAATGCAGGCGGAGAATAGCAGGGGACTCTTATGGCAATGACAGCTGGAGGTTCGGGTAGCGGTCCCACAGCGGACATGAACGTTACCCCCCTCATCGATGTACTGCTGGTGCTGCTGATCATCTTCATGGTCATCACGCCGCTCACTCCCCACGGGCTGGATGCGCTCGTTCCTCAACCGCCTCCGCCGAATGCTCCCAAAAATACCGCTCCTGACCGCACTATCGTTGTTCAGGTCATCAAGGGCGGAGGCGATCGTCCCATGCTGAAGATCAATCAGGACGACGTGAGCTGGGATAACCTCGAGAGCCGCCTCGGCGAGATCTTCAAGACTCGCGCTGAGAAGGTAATGTTCGTGAAGGCCGATACCGATCTGCCGTTCCAGGATGTCGCGCAGGTCATCGACATGGCGCACGGCGCCGGTGTCGATAAGGTCGGATTGATCACAGCGAAGATCGAAGCGGGCGGTTAATCCACTCGCGCTATCCGATACGCGGCTACCTTGCCGCTTATCGTGCGGTGTTCCACCTCAGACAGTTGATGTAGGACAGGCAATCTTGCCTGTCCTGCATCCGGGAAGATCTTCCCCACTTGGTTCTACCTCGTCGCACAGAGCGAAATCGGCGAGTGCAACAGAATTACGGGCGCCTTGGAGCGCCATGAGACCCTGCAAAGGGGGACTAATACATATCATGAAAAAGAGCTTACAGTTACTGGCCTTGGTTGCCGCCGCCCTCACCCTGTTCTCCGCTACTGGATGCAGCAAACTGCGCGCGCGCGATCAGCTCAACAAGGGCGTTCAGTCCTATAAGAACGCCAAATACGAAGAAGCCATCGAGCGCTTCAAGAACGCCGTAGAACTCGATCCGAGCCTCATCAACGCGCGCCTCTACCTTGCGACAGCATACGAGCAGCAGTACATCCCCGGCGCCGACACGCCGGAGAACAACCGTATGGCGGATCAGGCGATTGCCGAGTTCAACAACGTCCTGCAGCGCGACCCCAGCAACATCATCGCCATCAAGAGCATCGCTTCGCTTAACCTGCAGATGAAGAAGTTCGATCAGGCTAAGGACTATTTCCGTAAGGCGATTCAGGTCGATGCGAACGATCCCGAGGCGTACTACTCGATCGCCGTGATCGATTGGACGCAGGCCTATCAGCCTCGCATGGAAGAACGAAACAAGCTCGGCCTCAAGCCCGAAGACTCCCTCGCTGCCAAGGACAAGAAAGTCTGCCAGGAAGTTCAGACCAAGAACACGCCGTTCGTCGACGAAGGCATGCAAATGCTGAACAAAGCCATCGAACTTCGTCCCGACTATGACGACGCCATGGCCTATCTCAACTTGATGTGGCGCGAAAAGGCCGACATCGAGTGCGGCGATCCCGCGGCGCGTACGCAGGATCTCAAGACCGCCGACGACTGGGTCGACAAGACCCTGGCAGTGAAGAAGGCGAAGGCGGAAAAGGCAGGACCGGCTGGCGGAATCGTCAACGACTCCTCCGATCAGAAATAGATCCCTCCTCCTCAGGACAGAGCGGTGCTGACCACAGCGCCGCCGGGGCAGGCGTTGAGCCTGCCCCGTTTTATTTTGCAGTTGTACCGGACCAGCGATCTTGCCTGTACTACCGGCCTGCTCGGCGACCGACCTCCGGTAAGGATTTAACCTGATGTTTTGCGATTGGCGCGAAACGTAAAACGCGAAACGTCCTAGACCGCCACTCCTGTTAGCGTTGCCAGCAGCACCGAAAACACAATCAAGCTCACGATCATATACAGCCAATCATGTTCCAGCGCGAATGCAAACGCCGCGAACAGCACTCGCGCCACTGGAGTCGCGATCAGGATCAGCAATCCCAACTGCATCAGCGCCAACGAATCCAGGCTTGCCGCTCCCCGAACCACTCCCGCAACCGATGTCAAACCCGCCGGTTCTCCGTGAAACTGCTGGTAACTGACGCGCACTGCATGGTTGTGCCAAAGGTAAGCAATCCCCGCCGCGAAGACCACCGCCGCCGACAGGCTGACCCCCACGCGCAGCAGGACTCCGATAATCTGCTCGATCTTCAGGTCGTTCCAACTCGCTTGCGTTTCCGTCACAATTTTCCTGTCAACGCGTTGTAGAGCATCTCGATCCCCAGCGCTGCGATCACGACTGCGAACACGTAACGCAACACGCGCACGTTCGCTCTCACCAGAATTTTCGCTCCCACCAGCGAGCCCGCGAGCACCCCCAGCATCACCGGCATCGCCAGCCGCGGATCGATATAACCTCGGCTCAGGTAGACGCCCGCACTCGCCGCCGCAGTCACTCCAATCATGAAATTGCTGGTTGTCGTCGACACTTTGAAGGGAATCTTCATCATCTGATCCATGGCGAGCACCTTTACGGCGCCCGACCCAATTCCCAGTAATCCCGAAAGCATCCCGGCTCCGAACATCAGCCCGAATCCGCCCGGCACGTGATACACGTTGTAGGACAGCCTCTCGCCGGCTTCAGGAAAATCGCTATTCATCCGCAGTCTGGTTGCAAGCGGGTCCGGTGCCCTGTTCACGACATGCTGCGATGGATCGTGCCGCGACAAAAATGCCGAGTACAGCAGCACCAGTCCAAACACGAATCCGATCGCTCCTCCCGAAACTTTGGCCGCAATCAGCGCTCCCACGACGGCGCCTATCGTTGTTGCAATCTCCAGGAACATGCCAATGCGTATGTTTGAATATCCTTCACGCACATACGCCGCTGCTGCGCCCGAAGACGTCGCGATCACCGACACCAGCGAAGCGCCAATCGCGTACCGTATGTCGACTCCCAGCATCAACACCAGCATCGGCACCACCACCACGCCACCGCCAAGTCCCGTCAACGCTCCAAGAAATCCGGCGAGAAACGAGCCTAGCCACACCACGATCGAGAATTCCAGAGTAGTCATTCCAATATGTCAGTCATATGCGTCAGTCATACCTGATGCACAATCTCGCCACTAACGTTCTACCCTCCTCGGGTCAGCCTGAGCGTAGCGAAGGAACTATGCATTTGATTCCAAGCTTCCCATCAGCAGTCGAGTGCAGGCAACAAAAAAGGCGGCCGCGTCAGGCCGCCTTCCGAAACCACCAGTCACTGCGCTCACAACCGCAACGACTGCGTTAACTTGAAACTCACCGCTGACTCGGCTGGGAGGGTAATCTCACGGTTGCCGGTCAAGCCCGCTCCCGCCGTTCCCGCGCCTGCACCGGCCAATGCGCCGATGAGTGCTCCTTTACCGCCGCCCGCCAGTCCGCCGATCAGCGCACCCGCACCGCCGCCTCCGCCGATCATCGCCGCCGACCTCTTGCCTTTGCCCGTCGAAGTCTGGCTCACCGTCGATGCGGCCAACGTATGTGGCGCGCCACCAACTGTCACGGAGCGAATCGTGATCGCCAGTTCGGCTGCGCCTTTAAATCGGCCAGCCGACTTCGCATCGGTCACTTCGCCCGCTACAGTCGCACCAGCTGGAATCAGCGTTCTGCCATCCACCACAATCGCATCCATCACACTGCCCGTGAACGTCTGCCCAGCCTGCGCTGTCTTCGATCCGATGGCATCATTCAAGCGCACCCGAATCACCGTCCCGGCCGGAACGATTTTCGGTTTCGGCGGTGGCGGAACTGGCGTCTCAGCCGCCGGCGCTTGCGCCTGCTGCACGGGAGGATTGGTAGATGCCGCATTCGCCGGTGGTTGCGTCGGCGCGGCCGCGTTTGCCGAATTATCGGGAGCGGTTGCAGGCGGTTGCTGTTGATTGTCAGCAGTTTCCGGTTTCTTGCTGCAGGCCGCCAAGCCGAGCAGCAGGCATACGGTAAGCAAAAGTGCGCTCAATCGAGAGCTCATGATGGATAGTCCTCCAATGGATTGTTTCCGGAACGCTCAGTGCCCCAAGCACTATGCATGCTCACCGGTTGTTGGCTTCATCGGGAGCTCAATTACCATACACCGCCAAGGTGTGTTGCTGCTACTCGCCATCATTGCAGGGTCGCGGCCTTCAGTTACTTGCACTCTTCTCTTTATAGAACTCCTGCATCACGTAAAACGCTTTCTTTTTCTGTCCGCGATCTGACACCAGTCCTTTGCGATTATAGAAATCCTGCACCACCGGCAGCACCCTTCGCGGCGAGCGGAAGTCCATCAGTATCCACGGGGTCGTCCCGCGCAGGAATGGAATCTTGTTCAGCATCACGATCTGGTGCCGGTACACGCTTTCCTGGTACTCCTCGGTCCAGCGCTCATCGGGATCGCCATGCAGCCCGAACTGAGCATCGGCGCCAAACTCCGTCATGATCAGCGGCTTGGTATACGGTGTCTTCCACGTAATGCGATCGGTATCTTCCGGCGCGCGCTCGTACCAGCCGACATATTCATTGCAGCCGATCACGTCCAGATCGCTGCCCAACGGATCATCAATCAGCTTTGTATTCGGATCGGAATAGTGCGTCTCCAACGCCGCGGAAATCAGACGCGTCGAATCCAGTTGCCGCGCTGTCTTCACCAGTTCGCGCATGAATGCGATACGTGCATCGTTGATCGGCGTTTCATTCCCCATCGACCAGATAATGATCGACGCACGATTCTTATCTCGCGTGATCTCCTCCGTCAGCTGATTCTTTGCATTCGCCAGCGTCGAGGCATTCGTCCAGTCGATCGTCCAGTAGACCGGAATTTCAGACCACACCAGCAGCCCCATGCGATCGGCCATGCGCGTCATATTTCGATTATGCGGATAGTGCGCCAGGCGAACGTAGTTGCCATTCATCTCCTTTACCCAGCCCAGCAACGTGCGCGCATCATCAGCGCTGAACGCTCGGCCGGAGCGGTATGGCGCTTCTTCATGTACCGAAACTCCGCGCAGGAAAATCGACTTCCCATTCAGCAGGATGTCTTGCCCACGCACTTCAATCGTCCGGAAGCCGATCTGATCGCGCACCACCTCGTCGCCTGCATCGAATTCCACGTCATAAAGCTTGGGATTCTCCGGCGACCACAAACTCAGCCCGGACGCACTCAGCGCAATCTGCCCGTATCCATTCCCATCCGTCTGAATTTGTCTTTCCAGCTTCAGTTCCGGGATGCGCACCGTCACCGCCCTCGAACCGCCATTCATCTTCACCCAGCCGGAGAGCTCGCTCTCAGATCCCTTCTTCAGTTGCAGAAAGTAGTCTTCCAGAAAAACTTTCGGTACTTCCACCAATTCCACGTCGCGCGTAATCCCGCCATAGTTCCACCAATCCGTGTTCACCGTCGGCACGGCGTCCGCGTGGCGATTGTTATTCACATAGATCACCACGAAGTTCTCGCCGTCTTTTACCAGATCGGTGACTTCGCAGTTGTACCCGGTAAATCCGCCCACGTGTACGCACGCTTCTTTCCCGTTTGCCCACACGCGCGATTCGTAGTTCGCTGCGCCCACGCTCAGGAATGTCCGCTTATCCGCCGGCTTGTGATAGAGAAACGTCCGCTCATACCAGACCGTGCCTTCATACAAAAACAAATCCTTCTTCTGGCTGTTCCAGTCGCCCGGCACCTGCAGCGTATCCGAAGCCGCAAAGTTGTACTCCACCAGCTCCTGCTTCGACTTCGGATGAGCATTCAGGAAATATCCATCGCCGCGTGGTTCGTGCCGGTAGTTGTAGTAGCCATTGTCGTAGGGATCGACAATGTAGTGCCACGTCCCGTTCAAACTAATCGTCTTACGATTCTCTATATTTGCGATCAATGCGGCAGGTTGCGGCTCGGCCGATGCAGTTCCCAAAGCAAAGATGCTGGCAACGAATAACAGCGAAAGAAACACCGGAAGATGGCGCATCAGGCTCCTTAGGCATTCGCAGCAAGCCCGCTCACGACTCGCTGGGATTTACAGCAGCAGACTTCCAGCTCACGATCTTACATCTTCTGTGACACGCATAACACAGGTGCATTCATCACGGCGCCGGTCCTCCCGCTTTCCTCAGAGCAGGCTCTCAACCGAGCGATCTCGCCTTCAGCCAACCACATGCCACGAATTGGCTTCCAAGTTTGTGACTAGCTCAATCGAGGCACATATGGCAGACCGCAAACCAACCGATCCCCAGGTTTCGACTTTCAATTCCGAAGAGCGAGGCAGCCGCCGCGGCCCCGAATTATTGAAGAGCGAAAAGCAAAAGGAAGAAGAGAAGCAGGAAGAAAAACAGGAAGACGTCCGCGAGAAGACGCTCGACAAAACTCTCGCTGATTCGTTTCCAACCAGCGATCCACCCTCCAGCATTCCCGATCCCAGCGAAGACGAATTCGACGAGAAGCAGGCCAGCTAGATAGGTGGAGCGGGCGCCCTCGCTCGCGATCTATTAACTACAGTCCGGCGTTTTTAGAAACTACCTGCGCCAGAGACGACCAGTCCTTATCGCCCATGCCGTTCGCAATACCCTCGAGCGCATGATCGCGGATCACGCTCGCCACCGGCATCGGCACCGCTTGCGCTTCCGCTGCCGCCAACGCCAGTCGCACATCCTTCAATCCGAGTTTCAAACGAAATCCAGCCGGCTCGAATTGCTCTTTCACGATCAGATCGGCATACGTCTTGTAGACCGGTGCAGTGAACAGTGTGCTCGTCAGCATCTCAACATATTGCGCAGGATCGATATCGTACTTCCGCACCAGCGACAGCGCCTCGCCCAAAGTCTCGATAACCGACGCGATCAGGAAATTGCCGCTCAACTTCACTACGTTCGCTTTCGGAGCCTCATCTCCCATGAAAAACGTTCGTTGACCCATCGCTGCAAACAGCGGCTCGCACTTCTTGATTGCTTCCTGTTCGCCAGCCACTACCACGAACAATTTCGCCGCCTCAGCTGCTTGCGGCCGTCCGAACACCGGCGCCGCTACATATCCTTGTTCATGTTTGCGATGCTCTTCCGCCATTTCCTGCGAAAGCGCCACGCTGATCGTGCTCATCGAAACGTGAATGGCTCCCGGCCGCAACGTGCTCGCCAAACCGTTGGCGCCGAACACCACTTCTTTCACGGCGACGTCATCGGCAAGCATCGTTATTACGACTTCAGCATCGCGCGCCGCATCCGCCGGCGTATTCGCCATTCGCGCGCCCAGCTGCTCAGCCTTCGCGCGTGTCCGGTTGTACGCGATCACCTCATGCCCGGCTTTCTTCAAGTTGCCAGCCATAGGCAGACCCATCTGCCCCAACCCAATAAATCCAACTTTCATCCTGTATTCCTCAGCGTCCTCTGCGGTGAATGACTCGTCAACGAATCGATGCCTTTCGATACTTCTCTTGCTCTTCTTTTAACCATTCCGGCATGGTGCCAGTCTGGCGCGGTAGGACTGCCGTTGAGTTAGCCAGCGCATATCCAAGCACTGCTACCGCAGCGGCATTCTCCTGGAACTCGCGCAGATTGATCTTGTCAAACGTGTCGGCCGGCGTGTGGTGATACAAGAAATATGTCCGATTGTCCTGCATTGGAGCGAAAGTCGGCACTCCTTGAACGCCCATCGGGATCAGGTCCGATCCCGTCTCATCCGTCTGATACGCCAGTCCTGCGCCCGAGTTCTCGAGCACCTCGGACACCGGCTTCAGGATCTCCTTCAGCTTCGGGTCACCCGCAAAATAAAATCCCACCGGATGTCCGGCGCCCAGGTCGCTCTCGATCGCCGCATAGTGATTCGCCAATTGCGACTCATGATCAAGCGCATAAGTGATACCGCCCTTCAGACCATTCTCCTCATTCGCCCACGCGATCACGCGCAACGTGCGGCTCGGATGCAATCCCAGGTTCTTGATCGTCTCGATCGCTTGCATCGCGATGCCTACGCCGGCCGCATCGTCAATCGCGCCCGTCGCCAAGTCCCACGAATCCAGATGCCCTGACACAATCACTACCTGCTCAGGATGTTCACTCCCCTTTAGATCTCCAATCACGTTCCATCCCACCGCATCGGGCAGCGTCTCTGGCGTCAGGACCAGGTGCATCTTCACCGTCGCTTGTTGCGAGAGTCGTTGTATCAGATCGGCATCTTCGGACGTCAATGCCCCTGCTGGAATTTGTGGCACATCTTTTGCGTAATGAGTTGAGCCCGTGTGCGGCAGTCGAAAAGCTCCGCTGCCCGCCGAGCGAATCAGTGCAGCCACCGCGCCCAACCGAGCCGCTGCCGAAGGCCCCGACGAACGGAAAGCTACTGCCTGGCCGTACGCATCTAGCCCGAATCCCTGCGCTGCCATGCGCTCGTCGAACTTCTCGTAGAACAGCACGATCTTGCCGCTCACCTTTTCGCGGCCCAGCGCGTTCAGTTCTTCCATGCTGCTCACCACCACCACGGGAGCAACGATTCCGTCCGCCGGCGTTGCCACGCTTCCGCCGAGCGCCGTCAGCACGATCTTCTGAGTTGTATTCGGGGCTTGTCCGGGGAACTCGACCAGCTCTGCGGTCTCTTTGCCGCGCACCCAGTGTGGCACCATCACTTTTTCCATCGTGACTTCCAGCCCCAAGTCACGCATCTGTTGTGCCACATACTCGGCGGCCTGCTGATATTGCGGTGAACCGCTTAGCCGTGGGCCAATGTTGTCAGCCAGATGCCCCGCCAGTCGATATCCGTAATCGCCCGCCAGCGCTGCTTTTTGCACGCGGCTCGCATCCTGCAGCACCTGCGCGGAGAAAGCCTTTTGCGCCGGAGCGTTGGTTTGCCCCAAGGCAGCAACCGTGACCAGAAAACAGCAGCAGACACGAAGAATGTTCGCCATCCAGTATCGATTCACCAATTAACCTCGGAATGTTCTCGGAAAGAAGTTGTTCTTTATCGTATTGAGAGTTGCTCATTTCGGCAATCGATTCAAATCATCGATCCTTGCCCGCTCGTGGCAACCTGCCCAGACCGCATGCGTCGAACGTAGAAGCATTCATTGCGACAATTTGAGTATCAACGCAGGCAGCCCGCCCCTGTCGTGTATGCCTGCCCAACCGTGTGGCAAACGCCTCTCGAGGACAAAATGCGAAACACCGCGAGCACCCGCACCGACCTCATCGACTCGCCCTCTGTCATCGCCACGGAAGAGCGTTCGCACATCGCTCTGCCTCCACCGCTCGAGCCTGGATTTCGTCATCGCCCTCGCCGTGGGATCACCAGTCATCCCTGGGTGCGTTCCGTTTTTGCCGCCGGATTCCGTGCCATGCAGCGCGCCGGTTTCAATCTCACTCCCAATCATTTCTATTGGCCCATTCCTGACTTCCGTCAGCTCGATCATCGGAATTGGCAGGCCCTTTCTCCCATGGTCGGTGTCGATCTGCGCCTCGACGAGCAATTGCAGCGCCTCGAGTCGTTCGTCCAAAAATATCGCGAAGAGATGCACTTTCCGGAATCTGCGTCCGAAGATCCCACTGAGTTTCATGTGAACAATGGATTCTTCGAAACCGTCGATGCGGAAGTTGCCTACAGCATGGTTCGTCATTACAAGCCGCGCCGTATGATCGAAATCGGCGGCGGGAACAGCACGCGCCTCTCCGCGGCGGCTTTGTTGCGAAACGCGCAGGAAGGCTTTCCCGGCAAGCTTTTTACCGTCGAGCCATTCCCCGACCCTGTACTGCGCGCGGGATTTCCCGGGCTCACCCGCCTCATCGAACGGCCTGCGCAACAAATTCCATTGGAGTTCTTTGACCGTCTCGGTGACGGCGACATCCTCTTCCTCGATTCCAGCCATGTCGTATCCGTCGGCAGCGATGTTCTCTACGAGTACCTCGAGATCCTCCCGCGCCTGCATCCCGGCGTCGTCGTGCATGTGCACGACGTATTTCTGCCTGCCGATTATCCACGGCAGTTCGTCATGCACAATCTCTGCTTTTGGGCGGAACAATACGTCCTGCAGGCGTTCCTGGCATTCAATCCATGCTTTGAGGTGCTTTGGTCGAGCAGTGCTGTGCACATTGCGCACCGCAGTGCGCTGCAGCGGCTGATTCCATACTGGCGCGACAGCTACTTGCGTATGCCGCGCGACTTGCAGACTTTCACTCCTACTTACGATGGATATAACGTCTGGCCGTGTTCTTTCTGGATGCGCCGCACGGATCAGAATGCTCGCACAGTACGTTCGTAACTGGAGCGCTGCCCCAACTCGTATCACAATCGGCAGGTCATGGCGACTGCCACCGAATCGATTCCGCAAGCAGTTACGTTCGTAGCCGTGAGGACTCGCGCGCGACGCGAATGCCGGTTATTTTCGCGAGCCATCATGCGCTTACCTCGCGCCGCAAGAATCTCGATCGCCATCGCTCTCGGCGCTCTCGCCGTCATCTCGCTTTATCTTCTCTTTAGTCTTTAGCACCGGTTCGATCCCTGTCGCCGGCTATGTCACACACCCCGCAAGCGTCGGCACCTCGCTGATTTGATATTTCCCAACCGGGGGTTGTTCCCGAAGTTACTGCCTGTGCTTCTTCAGTCACCTCGATTGACATTCGCTTCTCGTCACCACCGGAGTAGAATCCTCGCAAAATGGGGCAAGCTGTAGATATTCCGCAATTTGTCGAAGTTCTACGAGGAAACCTACGCACAATGAAACTGACTCTGGTCCTTTGCGGTCTGCTTCTGTCGTCCTGTCTGTTCGCACAGACTAATCAGTCTTCCGACTCCGAAGGCAAGCTCATCGCGCTCGAAAGAATGTGGAATCAGGCGCAGCTCATGCATGATTCAGGCGCATTGCAGAGCCTGATCGGCGAGCGCTTCGTGAGCACGGAATGGGACGGCCAACTCAGTTCCCGCGACCAGTTCCTCGCGGACATTCACGATCCCAAATTCAAGCCCTCCATCATGAGCGTGCAGGACCTGAAGGTTGAGTTCTACGGCGATACCGCCATCGTCGTCGGTATCTACCACACCAAGGGCCTTTACAACGGCAAGTCCTACGAGCACACCGGCCGATTCACCGATACCTGGATCCACCAGAATGCCGCCTGGAAATGCGTCGCCAGTCACACCAGCCTGATACAGAAATAAGCTGCGAACGATCGCTCGGCCCGATTTTTTGAGGACACCTTCACCGCGATCGAGGGTGCCCCATTCAAGCCCGTAGTTGGCTTGAGTAGGGCTGTTTGGCATCGGCAATCCCCGAGCGATGACTGCACTAAATTTGACGCAAATCTCCAGCTGCCGAAATCTAAACCAGTGCCTATGAGCCAAGTCCCAGTCTGGTTTGAACGAAAATTCGCCTTCACATTTCCGGTGGAGCAATATCCCAACCTTTGTGTCCGCCTGCGCGGCACACCAGCCAGATTGGAAGAGATAACGCGCGGCATCTCCCCCGAAGTGCTCGTCGCAAAGACAGAAGACAAGTGGTCCGCCCAGGAGCACGCTGGCCATCTTTTCGATCTTGAGTCTTTATGGATGGCGCGCGTCGACGACTTCCTGGCCGATGGAGACACGCTCACCGTCGCCGATCTGAGTAATCGCCGGACATACGAAGCCAATCACAATACTCGTCCGTTGACCCAGATACTGACCGACTTCCGTACCGCCCGGTTAAGCCTGGTTGATCGCCTGGCGCAGTTCGAGCCAGCTCTTTACTCTCGCTCCTTGCTGCATCCGCGCCTGCAGCAGCCCATGCGCCTCGGCGATCATTTGTATTTTGTAGCGGAACACGACGACCATCACCTGGCAAGAATCTGGGAGCTCGTCGCCAATCACACGAGTGAGCGCGCAACGACTTGAATGACGCAGCACGCCTTGAGCTACGACCGCGGATGTAAATGAATCAGGCCAAGGGAGGTCAGGACTGCGAAGACTCCGATCCCGAAAATCATGATCGTAGGAGCCCAAAAGCTGAAGGGATCTTCATATCGGTCATAGCCACCAGGAGGGCAGCCTTTGTAGTAGCCCTTCCCGGTAATCAAACTGTAGCTCGCCCAGCAGATGGAGCCGAGGCCCATCAGCAGCATAATCGACACAGCGGTGCTCCTGAATGTAACCGTAACCGGCCGTGCGCTGAGCGAGCCCAGCTCCGCCGGATTGAGGCTTGATTCTGCGGCGAATTGCCCGTGCTCTCAAGATTACGGAGCGTGCGATACCAGTAACCTCCTCTGAAGACGCCCTCTGGCCGTGCAGATCAGCACTCGGTCTACGCGGTCGAAAAAGTTGTCAAGCCCCGGAAATCCCAAAAATCGCTGCAAACGCCTCATTCCGCAACAGAAATAATTCTCGCGAAAGTGTCTAGTTGGTCCCCTCGAAATTGCTACTCTGGAATTAGAACTTCATTCTGCTGAACACCCGAAGGCATGGGTGTCCTAGGCCGGTCCTGAGAGAAGCCGTTTCGCGGCTCTCTGTAGACCCACGATCTGGGGTTTTTCTGACAACTGACAACCAGCAACTGCCAACTTCTTTGTTTTCAGGATTTTGGGATTTTCGCCGTTTGGTTTGAAGATTTTGCAAAAACGGGAATCCTAACTTGCTGAAGAGAAATGACTTGCAAAGGGGGTACCCCCCGGGGGGGACCCCCAGTGGGACTGCGTGTCGGCGAATGCCGCGCGGTTTTGCCGCTGAGTATAGAAAGGAGAATCTATCTTGTCGCTCTTACTTAAAGACGCATCGGTTTGCGTCGCCGATTCAACTCACTCTCTCGATCCCCACATCATGTTTGCGCTTGGCTACGCCACGGACGCCTTTGCTGCCTGTCATAAGGACTGCATCGTGACTTCCGCCTGCGATGGTCATCACAATCCAGGGTCGCTTCATCCGCTCGGGCGCGCCGTCGATCTCCGCACTCTTCACTTGAGCCCACTGGAGCGCCAGCAGGTTTTCGATCAATTGAAATTGTCGCTCTCACCGCTCGGTTTCGACGTGATTTGGGAGGGCGGCGTCGGGGCCACGCCCGCCATCACCGCTGCGCATATTCACGTCGAGTACGATCCCAAAAACAGAGTGTTCTGGAAGATCGCCTCCTAACCGAAATTACTAATTACTAACCACTAACCACTGTTCTATGCCACCGATCTTGATTGCATCTGCACCACGCGTCCCGGCGGCGATGGACGCTTGCGAGCAAGTATCGGCAGGATGAGCGCAACCAGCACCACGATGTTCAAAATGTGTATGGCCGGAGCGTACATGCCTGTCGACTGGCGCACGTGTGCAATCAGGATTGGAGAAGGAATCGCGCCCGCACCCCATGCCAGCAGAATCCAACCGTAGATTCCGCCCATGAATTTCGGACCGAAGAAGTCAGCCGTGAACGATGGCATCACGCCGAAGCCGCCGCCATAGCACAATCCAATGATAGCGACGCATGTCGAAAAAGCTGCGGGACTATGAGCGCGCACCAGGAAGAAGAAGACCACAACCTGTATGGCGTACAGCAGGAAATAGGTGTTGGCGCGACCGATATAATCTGAGACCCAGGCCCAGAACACTCGTCCCACTGCGTTGAAGATCGAGATCAGTCCCACTACCCCGGCGGCCGTGAGCGCACTCAGGCCGGCAATCTGCTGCGCCATCGGCGAGGCCTGGCTGATGATCATGATTCCCGCCGAGACGTTCAGGAACAGCATCACCCACAACAGCCAGAACTGCCATGTGCTCATGGCCTGTGGCACCGTGAAATCAAAGGTCGAGGCAGCGCGCGCCACTGCCGAAGTTGGTCGCCATCCGGTTGGGCGCCACCCCTCGGGAGGATTGCAGTAAAACTGTGCCGAGGCAATCACCAGAATCAGGTACACGATGCCGAGGCTCGCGAACGTCGCTGGTATTCCGAAGCGGACAATCTCTCGGGCTGCGATAGGACTCATCACCAGCGCGCCCGCCCCATAGCCGCAAACCGCGATGCCGGTCATCAGTCCGCGCCGGTCGGGAAACCACTTCGCGATCGTCGCAACCGGCGTAATGTAGCCCATACCCATGCCGATTCCGGCGATTACGCCGTAGCCGGCATAGAGCATGCCCAGCGAACCGGTACTCGAAGCCCACGCGGCGACCAAATACCCGATTCCGTAAAGGATGCCGGCAACCGTCGCCACTTTTTTCGGACCAACACGGTCCATCCACAATCCACCGATTACAGTTCCAACGCCAAGAAAGGCTACTGACAAGGTGAACGTCAAAGATACTTGAGTGAGCGGCCAATGGTAGCTTCCCACCAATGGCTTTACGAATACGCTCCACCCATAAACTGCGCCCAGACAGATCTGCATCACCACTGCCGCGATGGCGATCGTCCAGCGATTTGGAAGCTTCTGCTCCGGCACTATGCACTCCTGGCGCTCGATGAATTCTCAAGATTTGGATGCGTCCAGCGTGGCAGACGTGGTGCACTGAAGTGTTCGCGTGCGAATCCCACTACGAGGAATTCGAAGTGACAATTTCGTGAAGAAAAACTCACAACACCCCAACAACAATTCGTCCCTTATTTCGCGTCCTTCAGACTGCCTGTTCATCAAATCAGTGAAGGACGTTAACGATTTTCGATCCGCTGCGTCTATTCAACAGAACGATTTCGGGCCGCCGTTTGGACGTGATTATCAAGGTACACGGACGTTCTGCAGTCGAGGCTTTCATCAATTCGTAATCAATCTTCGTTATCCTGAAACTGAACAGAATAGTTAAGCGAGAGACGAAAATGAACTGGGCAGCAAAGCTGAGGAGGAACGTAGTGCAACTGCATTTCGAAACGCGATCGTATGGTGACGTTGCCGTGCTCGACTGCAGCGGACGCCTCGTTTACAGAGAAGAAGCACAGGCTCTCTGTGATCGCGTAGCAGAATTGCTGCGTGCCTACAGAAGCGTGGTCGTAAACCTGGGAGGCGTGAATGTCGTCGACGGCGCAGGCCTCGGATCCCTCGTTTCATGTGTCGAAAAGGCCCATGAAATGGGACGAAATGTTACGTGGTATGGCTTGCAGCGGAACATCCGCAAACTCGTCGACCTGACGCGCTTGTCACGCGTACTCGACGTTTTCGAAACCGAATCTCAGGCTATTGAGGCTTGCCGCGTCGCCGCGTAATTCGACGTAGAGAAGCATCAAAATAAACGGGCGCTCGCAGAGAGCGCCCTATTGCTTTTCTTGGGTCTTTCAGTCGATCGGGCTGTCGGTCTCTCCGCTAGGTCAGACCGGAACTGAGAGACGGATCGACTGGAAAGCTGAAAGACCTGCTCCCTTCGTAACCACTGAAGGTGATTCTCATAAGGTGCCCTTCTGTGACATAAAGCATGATGCGCCGTAGTGTCTGCGCTAGCCAGTCCGCCAGAAACGGCCGGCAAATTTCGGGAGTGGTGCGCAACATGCGATTCTTCAAACTTCTTCTTGCTTGTTTCTTGCTGGCCGTCGTCGTGTGTCCGCGGCTCAGCGCGCAAGACGAAACCAACGACGAGCGCATTCTCGCTTACGACAGCCAGATCACCTTGCGCGACGATGGATCGTTGGTGGTGGCGGAGACCATCAAGGTTCGCGCCATGGGTCAACAGATTGTTCACGGCATCTATCGCGACTTTCCCACTCATTACAAAGATCACCAGGGTAAGAACTACAACGTTCCCTTCGACGTGATGAGCGTAATGCGCGATGGAACTCCAGAGCCATTCCGCATCGAAGGAATCCACAACGGCAAGCGCGTCGTCATCGGACGCAAAGGCGCGGTGCTTGCGCTGGGCGAATACGTTTATCAGATCACTTATCAGACCGCGCGCCAGATCGGTTTCTTCCCCGACCACGACGAGCTCTACTGGAATGTGACCGGCAACGGCTGGCCATTCCCCATCGATCATGCCACCGCGACCGTCACGCTGCCTGCCGCGATTCCGCGTCGCGTGGTCGAAACGTACGGTTACACCGGACCAGTGGGTTATACAGGACGGGATTTCACGGCCAGCAAGCTTGCCAACGATGATCTGTTCTTCGAGACCAAAGCTGCACTGAATCCGCATGATGGGTTCACGATCGTCGCCTGGTGGGACAAAGGCTACATGCAGCAGCCTTCCCCCGACGAGGAACGCTATTTCTGGATACAGGATAATGCAGCTAGCCTGGCCGGCTACATCGGCCTCGGGCTCATCCTGATCTACCAGTTAATTACCTGGTTGATGGTTGGCCGAGATCCGCATGCGGGCACCATCGTTCCGCAATACTTACCTCCCGACGATCTGTCACCTGCTGGAGTTCGCGAAGTTGCGAGAATGGGTTTCGACAACCGTTGCTTCGCGGCTGAAGTAGTCGGCCTGGCCGCCAAGAATTTCCTACGGATCGAACAGGACGACGCGGGCAAGTACACGCTCGTGAAGACGAATAACGCGCTGGCCGCGCGTAAGTTGACCGACAGCGAAGCAACAGTGGCACGCGGACTGTTTCCAAACAACAACCGACTGCTGCTTTCACCGGCAAATCACGAAATCGTCGGCAGCGCAATCGGCGATCTTAAGAAGTTGCTAAGCGGGCGCTTCGAAAAGATCTATTTCGTTCGCAACAGCATTTATGTTCTGCCCAGCCTGATTCTTACCGCCGCGACGTTCATCGCGATGGTCATGTTGTCCGACAACGATCTTAAGCCAGTCACGCTGTTCATGTGCGTCTGGCTTTCCGGTTGGACGGCAGGTGTCATCGCCTTATCGGCGATGGTGATCAATCTCTGGAAGGCGGTACTGAAGAGCAAGCAGCCGAAAATGATTCTCTCCGCGGGCGGAGCGCTTTTCGCGACGCTGTTCGCGGTTCCTTTCCTCGTCGGCGAGGTCCTCGGCATTGGTGTGCTGGCAAACTCCACTTCCTCGACAACGGTCATCGTGATGGCTGTGGCGGTCGCCTCAAACTTCCTGTACCACGAGCTCCTGAAAGCACCTACGCGTCTCGGTCGCGTGGCGCTCGACAAGATCCAGGGATTCAAGCTCTTCCTCTCGGCAACGGAAGAAGACGAGATCAAGCGGCTCGCCCCCATCAACTGGAACATGGACACCTTTAACAAGTATTTGCCTTACGCGGTTGCTCTCGACATTGAAGATGAGTGGTCGGCGAAGTTCAATAATCAGCTGGCCGCAGCCGTCACCAACGGCGCGAGCGCGACGTCAGCAGGCTACGTCACTGCGGGCGCAGTGGCCGCCGCAGTCAGCACGCCAGCATTTACTTCTGCAATCGGAGATGCATTGACTAGCGCGATCTCCAGCTCAACGAACGCGCCCGGATCAAGCTCCGGCGCGGGTGGCGGTGGCTCTTCAGGCGGAGGCGGTGGTGGTGGCGGCGGCGGAGGCTGGTAAGAAGTCAGAAGTTAAGAAGTCAGAAGTGATAAGTAGGAAGTTGTTGTCATCACGAACGAGCGCAGCGAGTGAGGGATCTGCATTTGCGGTTAAGGACAGCAGCGCAATTGCAAGAACTGTAGTCCGTAACTTCTGACTTCATACTTCACAACTTCGCACTTCCGTACATGTACCCGAGCCTTCAGTAATCTGGAGGAATTCCCGCGGTACGGTAACTTAGAAGCTACTGCGAATCGTCCCACTCCAGCAGTCGAGGACTTCGCAGCAAGGGATAAAGAAGCATGGGCCGGGTCACCGCAGCAGCCGTTCTCTTCGCGTTACTACTTCCCACTCTTTGCTTTGCTGGGAAGCATGAGACTGAACGCATGGAATCTTCGGGGAAAGTACTGAAGGAAATCCTCGACATTCCCGATGGAATACCGAAGGACCTGCTGAACAAGGCAGAATGCGTGATCGTGCTGCCAGGCGTGAAGAAGTTAGCTCTTGGCATCGGTGGCAGTTTCGGACGTGGCGCTATGGTTTGCCGTTCCGGCCAGAATTACACCGGATTGTGGGGACCTCCTGCGATGTACGCGCTCGAGGGAGCGAATATCGGCTTTCAGCTTGGCGGTCAGGAGACCGACTTCGTGCTGCTGGTGATGAATCCGAAAGGTGCGTCCTCGCTGTTGAAGAGCAAAGTGAAACTGGGCGCGGATGCAGCGGCGGCGGCTGGTCCCAAGGGCCGCGACGCAACCGCAGCAACCGACATCGTGATGCGCGCCGAAATTCTTTCTTACTCGCGATCGCGCGGATTGTTCGCCGGAATCTCGCTCGAAGGTTCTACATTGCGCCAGGACAACGGAGCGAATGCGAATCTGTACAACCGCAATCTGAGTGCGACGCAGATTATTCGGGAGCACGCCGTGGGAACGCCGGCCTGTGGGCAAGAGCTCATAAGCGTTCTGAATGGCAAGTCGCCACACAATACGTCAGATCCCAAATCGCTGCGCGACTAGCGTAGCCGGCAACAGCTGAGGAGATCATGTCGGACAGAATCGTAAGCGTAATTCCCCAGAGCACGACAGAGAGTCAGGTCAACACACGGCGATGGAAACGCTATAAGCTCGACGTCCCGGTGCGCATCATCGTGCACAACCGCATGAAGACGAAGATTGCAGATGCCCGTGGCAATGAGTTGAACGAAGGCGGATTGTGCGTCGCCGCCGGTGTTGAATTGCAAATCGGAGATCGCGTTGAGGTCGAATTTACCCCGCCCTATTCTGGCGAACCCGTCCGCGCACGAGCGGATGTGAAGGATCGCAGCGGCTATAGCTATGGCATGGAGTTCGTTTTGCTTGAATCCGAAGATATCGAAAACGTGATGCAGATTCGCGCCGCACTGCAGGGCATGGGAAAACTGATCAGCTAAGAGTTTCGTTTGGCATGAACTCCGGATTGGCGTCCTGTTCGAGGGCGCCTTTTTTATTGCCCTTGTGTCGAAATTTTTTGACAGGGTCGGCCCAAATCTGACAACGTGTGGGACCAACGGAGAGCTATAGAGCAGTTCCGGCAGGCACGCGTGTCACCGGCGCTTTCAGCTGTTCCGGGTCATAATAGGAAGCCATGAACTTTACCTTGCTGGATTGGTCCGCCATTGTTGCCTACCTGGGAATTACCCTGCTGATGGGTTTATATTTCCGCAGCCGCTCGGGCAAGAGCGTCGACGACTACTTCGTTTCCGGCCGCAGCGTCAGCTGGTGGCTCGCTGGGACATCGATGGTCGCCACGACGTTTGCCGCGGACACGCCGCTGCTTGTGACGGGACTCGTCTACCGGCAAGGAATCGCAGGCAACTGGATCTGGTGGAGCTTCCTGCTCTCGGGCATGATGACGGTGTTCCTCTTTGCCCGGCTGTGGCGCCGCTCGGGTCTCTTGACCGACGTGCAGTTCGCGGAACTGCGCTATAGCGGCAAGCCAGCGGCTTTTTTGCGCGGCTTTCGCGCCATCTATCTCGGGCTGCTGATGAACTGCCTGATTCTGGGCTGGGTGACCAAGGCGATGGTGAGCATCATCAGCGTGACCCTGGGAATGACCGAGTTCAGGGCACTGCTGATTTGCGTGCTGTTTCTTGTTCCGTTCACCGGATTCTATGTCGCGCTGGGCGGACTGTGGGGCGTTTTGTGGACAGACGTATTCCAGTTCATCCTGAAGATGGCGATTGTGATCGCCGTTGCCTATTACGCGGTACACGCGATTGGCGGGATGGACGTGATGCTGGCCAAGCTGTCAGCTATGCGAGGAACCACCGGCGCCTCGGACGCTACGTCGTTATTCCCTGATTTCTCGCAGGCGTTCACGGCTGAGAATCTCTGGACGTTGCCGATCATTACGTTCGTGGTTTTCATGGCCGTGCAATGGTGGGCGTTCTGGTATCCAGGGGCGGAGCCAGGGGGCGGCGGTTATATCGCCCAGCGCATCTTCAGCGCCAAGGATGAAAAGAACGGATTGCTTTCCGTGCTGTGGTTCAACGTGGCGCATTACGCCGTGCGGCCGTGGCCGTGGATCATCACAGGACTGGCGGTGATTGTGCTGCATCCGGAGTTGCGGTTGCCGGGACAGAATCCGGAATCGGGCTACATGCTGGTGTTGAATGAACAGTTGCCGCATTCGCTGCGCGGCATTGCTATCGCCGGCTTTCTGGCGGCGTTCATGTCTACGGTAGCGACGCAATTGAACTGGGGCGCTTCGTATCTCGTGTCAGATTTCTACCGCCGCTTCATCAAACCACAAGCGACGGAGTCGCACTATGTTGCCATCTCGCGTGTAGCCACGGTTTTGCTCGTGATTGCGTCGGCGATCGTGGCCGCGCTGCTGACGTCGATCAAGTCAGGCTGGGAATTCGTGCTCGAATTGGGTGCGGGCACTGGCATTGTCTACCTGCTGCGCTGGTACTGGTGGCGAATCAACGCGTGGAGTGAGATTGCAGCGATGGCGACGGCCATGGTGGTTTCACTGTCGCTCCGATTATGGCAACAAATGGCCGCTGCGGGATCGGTGCAGCCGGTTTTCGTGGGTAGCGGTCCCGTGATCTTCGCCAAGTCGGCGCTCACAACCACGGTGATCACCGTCCTCGTAACGATTGCGGTCACGTTGCTGACGCAAGCCGAGGGTGAAGAAGTTCTGAAGAGCTTCTATCGCAAAGTTCGCCCAGACGTCCGGGGATGGAAGCCGGTCGCGGCGATGACGCCCGAGATCAATCCAACCCGTGATCTTGGCCGTAACCTGATCGCCTGGATCCTCGGCTGCGGAATGGTTTACCTCGCTCTGTTTGGGATGGGCAAGGTCCTGTTCAAACAGCCCGGGTTAGGCGCAGTCCTGCTGGTGGGATCTGTGATCTGTGCAGTGCTGCTGTACCTGGATCAGTCGTCCCGCGGCTGGGGCGCAGAGGAAGAAGGAGACGTTCCGCCGGTTCCGGCGATGACGCGGGGAATGCACTAGAACCGTTTTGCGCGTTGCTCAAAACGGCGGATCCTTATCCAAAAACATTGCTTGTTTCACTGTGGCGAGGTTGCCGCCTTGGCTCGGCTTGCCTTAGTCGATTTGCTCCGTAGGATCTCTCTGACTACTACCTGTTCTTGTTCAGTTATAGCTCTCTTCTGTTTCCTCTCCCAGATTTTCCGTAGGGGGGCTATGTCATCCGACATCAACAGTTGGATTTCATGTTTTGGCCGGAGTATTTCAATGGAGGTTTTCTTTCCAACGCCTATTGCTGTTTCAGCGTAGAACTTCGCTTGACAAACATGAAACACCGTTGTGTCTAAGGGTTGAACCAGATTGAATTTTGAATTAAATAAATACCCTAACGCGCTTGTCTGGCCGCTTCCAATGGCCCAAAAGCCAGACATATCAAAGTTGCTTTCGATACCACGTCCATCGATGCAAAAAATGTGCGCCGTTTCAGTTTCGTCGAAACCAGCACACAGAAAAGACACGTCCAACTTCCTTTGCCCGAGTTCGTAGACCAACTGGGAGTATGTACTGTCACCCAGTTTGTGTCCTTCATCGCGGTAATTGGCAAGACTCAACCCATATGGACGTAGTAACTCCAATTCGTTTTGCTCATCAATCTCATCGCGGATTGCTCTTTTTAGCGACTGACTCAGCCTGTTGGCGGTGATGGGAGCGGAATCGTCGTAGAGATACTCTGTGGTTCGTCTATCTATTGAGGTGACCGGAGATACGTCATTACCAGCTACCATTGAAATCCAGCTGTCTCCCCAGAAAAGCACCTTCATCGCCATGTCATCACCAGACATGTCGCCCGTCGAAATCATCATATCCATTGCGCAAACTATTGCTTTTCCAGGAAAAGAATAGGCTGCTATACAGACTGTCATCGTCAATACCCAATCTGCGGGGCACTTGTCGGAGGGTATTCCAACGCAACTGTGGCTGAAAGTCTATTTAATAGACATCATCCTGCCAGCTCGCATCACGAATCATAATCCCCGGCGCGGACAATTTAATCCTGAAAACGTTCCAAAAAAGCGAAACCCGCGTCAGCCGTAGACAATAATGATGCCGGCATTCCGCGGGTGTATGAAAAGCTGAGATCTTAGGAAACTGGGTTCTTAGTCAGGTGCAGGCCGTTGCCGTGATGCCCGCGGCGAGATTCGATCTTCTCCGCCACAATACCGGCCACAATTCCCGCCATCGCTGGAACGCGCCGGATCATCCCCGGCCGCTTGCGCTCCACTGCCGTTTCATCCTTTTCAGATGTCGAGATCAGTTCCTGAACCTTGTTGACCAGCGCGAATCCAGACTCGCCCTTGCACAGAAACGCGTCATAGGAGTCGGGCGTCCCTTCCGGCAGAGCGGACAAAGCCGAAAGGATCACGATCGGCATCTGGGGATGGCGTTTTTTCAGCTCCTCCGCCAGTTCGCCGCCGTTCATCTCCGGCATCTGGAAATCCACGATAGCCGCGCTGTAAGGCGTCAGATCAGCGTAGCGAAGCGAAAGTTTGGGGCTGGAGCAGGTGGTGACATCGAAGCCAAAGGCTTCAAGAAACACCCGGCGAACTGAGAGGGACTGTTGGTCGTCGTCAACGCAAAGCAACTTCGGATTTCGCTGGCCCATTGGGCCCTCCTGAATGGGGAAGTTCAGGCGGTACTGACCAAGTTCGACAGTTTCTGCCGTGTATTCCCAGAGCAGGAATTCTGCCAAACCTAACTCTTTGGTTCTTAAAGGATTAGGGCCCAAGCCGTAATTAGTTGTGTGTAGAAACTTTGCGGTGTCGAGTGGAAATTGCACTCCCATTTCCGCTTTTTACTCCGTTTTTTATGGCGGAATGTTCCTGCAACATGCGGTAAACGAGGGAGATTGGAAGGCCCACAACATTGAAATAACAGCCCTCGATTCGGGGAATCCAGCGCGAAGCGATGCCCTGGATCGCGTAGGCGCCAGCCTTGTCCATGGGCTCGCCGGTGGCGACATACTCACGAATCTCGGCTTCCGAAATGGTTTGGAAGCAAACGCGAGTGACCTCCGAACGCACGTCTTCGAATTTGCCCTGGCCGCGGGGACCGACGAGGCAGACGCTCGTGATCACGCAATGCACCTTGCCGGATAGCTGGCGCAGCATGCGAACCGCATCGGCTTCTGTCGCGGGCTTTTCAAGGACATGATTGTCGACGAGGACGATGGTATCGGCACCCAGAACGAAGAGGCTGGAATGGTTCTGCGCGCGTTTCCAGACGGCGCGAGCCTTGTCGCGCGCCAGTCGCTCCGCGTAGTCCGTGGGGGGTTCGGCCGGCAGCCGTTCCTCCGGCACATTAGCAGGCTTCACCGTAAACGCGATTCCGGCAGCGCGAAGCAATTCCTGTCGACGCGGCGAAGCAGAGGCTAGGACGAGCGGCATGTCCCTATTTCAACATACCGCCTGCAATCGCGCGACAGAATTGGCAGCTTAGTGCGTGCCGGTATCGTAGTCGTCGAAGTGTTCGGAATGCGCACCGCGGCCTACGCTGGAGCGCACACGGTCGGCGACGTCGTTGGCCTGGTCGTAGATTGACTGGCGAATGTCCTCTCCGGACTTGGGCGCCAGCAGAACGCCGAGCGCAGCACCTACGCCGAGTCCGGCCAGAAAGAGCACGAAGCGACTGCCAACCGAAGGCTCCGGCTCATAGCCAAAACGCTTGCGTGCCACTTTCGCTACACGTTGCGCGTGATCAGCGACGTGGTCGCTCACGCGATGGGCACGGTCACTTACTTCGTCGCGTAGATTCTCTGACGCCTTCGCCGCCTGACGTCGAGCCTTCTGCGCGCGCTTACTGCTGTCTTCCAGGAAATCGGCTGCTACTCGCAATACTGTTTCGATCATTTTGCACCTATCAGCTCCGTCCGTTTTCTCTGTTCTGCCTTATGGAGAACGCGCACTTACGGGGCGTAGTCCTATTCTACGTGCAGAACTGGATAAGAGGCGGGGATCGCCAGACGAGTTGTCCAGAATAGAGCTCTCGATGGCGCCTCTTGACCAAGAGGAGCGGGAGTTCAGAATCAGATAAATGATCGGGATCTCGGTCGAGGCGAACGGACGTGATCAGAGAACTATGGGTTCAGTTTGTAGTCGCCGTAATTGATGGTCAGCACGGCCTGCCCGCCGATGCGAACTTTGGTGACGGATCGATTGCTGAGTGGTAGCCAGAAATCCCCAACTTTCTCGTAGCGGTGTTCGATGTCAGTGCCGCTGATCCAGAACGACGGATTCACCGCGGGATGCGCCTCAACGTGAGTCACGGCGAAATCCTTCGCATCCACCCAAATCTTCCCACTGTAGAGATACTTGTTTTTGCGCTTCGGCCTGACCTCGAGAACATAGCAGTTGCGGCCATCCTTCGATTCCGATCCCACCAGCGAGAAGTCGTAATTGTCAGGAGTGAGGGCCGTCTGGCTTCGGGTGGCATCGGCTTCCTGCTCGCTGGTCAGCAGCTTGTGAAGAACGTGATCAAGCAGAAGCTTCGACCCGCTCTCCGAGACGATGATGAAGGTCTTATGCCCGTGGTCGTAGCTCGCGTTGACCTTCATAGCAGCTTGCTTGTGGACGACGCCGTTGTAGCTGACGTCGTAAGTGCGGGTGCTGGTGAAACTGGCGAGACTCGCGGCGCGTTCGGCGTTGCGAAGTAGCAGGTGAGAAACGATGTCGTTGACCGGAGGAGCAGCCGGAACGGGATCACCATCGGCAAAACCAAGGGCGGAGAAAAACAACAGGACACAGGAAACGAAAAGAATGCGAATAAAAAGGAGCGGCGGACGAAACAGAATTGACTCCCAAGCAAACAGCATTTTTCCCACCTGGAATTCCGGCGGGTGGACTCGATTGTAAATGGAAACGGAGCTGTGGACGTGATTGCTGACGGATGGAGAGGCCTGTCTGAGAGAAGGCATAGGTCTAGCGCCTGGACTTGCGGGTTCCGGCACCACAAAAAGGCTTGGTGGCGGCCCGCCGTGAGATGAGTCTTACGAGAGCGCGAAATCTACCGCGGCGCGAGAGTGGATGGCCGTTGTGTCGAAGAGCGGAACGGAGGCATGCTCCTGCTTTACGAGCAGAGGAATCTCGGTGCACCCGAGGATGACGCCCTGAGCGCCCTGATTGTGCAGCCACTCGATCGCCTCAACGAAGCATCGGCGCGATGAATCCGTAAAAATCCCCTTGGTCAGTTCGTCGTATATCAGGCAGTGGAGTTCGTTGCGCATCTCTGCTGGAGGAATCAGCGCTGTGATCCCGTGATTTTCCGCAAGGCGAGTGCGGAAGAAGTCGCCTTCCATCGTGTATCGCGTTCCCAGCAGGCCGATGGTGTTGAGCTTCGCCTGCCGGATCGCGTCGGCGGTTGCATCAGCAATGTGAATCAGTGGGATCTTCACAGCAGATTCAATCTGCGGTGCGCAACGATGCATGGTATTCGCGCAAATGAGGACGCAATCGGCGCCGCCGCGTTCCAGACGACGGGCTGCATCGGCCATAATTTCGCCAAGCTTGTCCCAGTCGCCGCTGACCTGCAAAGCTTCGATCTCGGCAAAATCGACCGTCAGCATGAGGCTCTTCGCATTGTGCTGACCACCCAGGCGGCGGTTCACTTCCTGGTTGATGAAACGGTAATACTCGATCGAGGACGCCCAACTCATGCCGCCGATTAATCCAATGGTCTTGATAATGCCTCCGAAAAGCTGCCTCGAAACCGGAGCTGCGTATAGTCTATAGCCGTGATGGGTGAGGTTTCGAAAAATGGATTCAACGGGTTGCGCGTGCTTTCGTTCGAGAGCCGTCGCGGCACGGAGATGGCGAAACTGATCGCGAATGCCGGCGGCGTTCCTACCGTAGTTGCCTCAATGCGCGAGGTGCCTCTCGAGGACAATCATGAAGCGCTGGCGTTCGTGCGGGAGATCATCGGTGGCACGATCGATTCGGTGGTGTTTCTGACCGGAGTTGGAGCGCAAGTAGTGCTGCGAGTGGCGGAGAGTGCGAATCTCCGCGACGCTTATCTGGAGACATTAAAGAAAATCCCGGTGGTTGCGCGTGGTCCGAAACCGGTGAGTGTGCTGCGTCCGCTGGGCGTTCCGATCGCACTCACGGCGCCCGAACCAAACACATGGCGCGAACTGCTGCAGGCGCTGGATGCGAATGCGGCCGTTGTGCCGCTGCGGAATAAGACAATCGCCGTACAAGAGTACGGCGCTTCGAACAACGAACTGCTGGAGGCATTACGCGAACGCGGCGCGCGTGTGAGAAGGGTTCCGGTCTACGACTGGCAATTGCCGGAAGATGTGGGTCCGCTGCGACGAGCCGTGGATCAAGTTGTAAAGCGTGAGATCGATGTTGTCTTCTTCACTACTTCCGTGCAGGTGCGGCACCTAATGCTGGTGGCGAATGAAGTGGGACTGGCAGAGGAAGTTCGGCGTGCTCTCGCCAACGCCTTTGTCGCATCCATCGGGCCACTCACTTCGGACGAACTGCACCACAACGGATTGCCAGCGGACATGGAGCCGAGTCATCCGAAGATGGGATTCCTGGTGAGCGAGGCGGCAGCGCAGGCGCGAGATTCGCTACGAACGAAGCGCGGCAGTTCGTAGGAAAACCCAACTCAGATCCCTCGCGAGCTAAAGCTCACTCGTGATGACAAACGAGGCCCAGATCCCTCGCTTGCTGCGCGAGTTCGTGATGACAAGCGAAAAACTTCCGTCTCCCGGCACTTCTCAAAGAAAGTGACGCCATTGTCGATCGCGTCACCGACCAATCGGACGGCAATCGGTTTATCGGGCGCTGAGCCGAGATGATGCCCGCCCATTCCGAGAGCAAAAAACTTTCACGTCAGATTTGCATTTCGAGTGGCCAGATATGCGGCAAGCGACGATTTTGTTCCCCATGCACTTTAGGTTTGGGACATGCTCTTTTGGGAATCGCGACGCGATCGGGAATGACCCACGAGCAGCCGCAGCTATTCGGCTTGTGATTGGAGTAAAGAGCAGTTAAATCAGAGTTACGACAGGGCAAGCAGCATTGGAAAAGCGCGCAGTCGTAGGGATGAAGCCGCCTGAGGGAAATTCGACGAGTATCCATCCGCGATTCTGGAATGACAGCGCGGGTGCGATCTTTTTGATGGTCATCCTTTGTGAAGGGGTGATGGAATCCGGCATTCACCTGCTGTCGATGTTCGTGTCAGCAGAGACTGCCCACCTGCTTGTATTTGTACTGGTGACCTTGCTCGCCACGGCGCTGGGTTGCCGGATACTGACTTCACATAAAACATTTCGCAAGCAGTTGCTGGCCGAGATACAGGCTCGGGACCTGGCGCAGGAACGACAATCGGACTCGGCTCGGGAACTGAAGCAGATGCTTTACGAACGCGAAGCGCACAATCAGCGGCTACTTTCGTTCAGCGAATTCACGCACAAGTTATTGTCGTGCAACTCGGAGTCGGATATCTACGAATGGGTTCCGAAGTACGGTTCTGTTCTGTTTCCCAACACGATTGGGGCGATTTACCGGCCCGAAGCAGGCAATCAATGGAAGACCGTATGCGGCTGGCCGGACATTAATGGGCTACTTGCGCGAGCACGCATAGATCGGACTTCCGATTCTCCGGAGGTGGTTGCGAAGGAATTGGTAAAGGCGGTGCGAACCGGAATCTCGGCCAGAAGATCGCTGGCGCTGCCGGTCGTTTCAGGAAAGGACTTGCTCGCATTGATCTACCTTGAAATGCCTGGCCCAGCCAGCAATGACGAAAGGCAGAGCGGCTGGCAACGGATGGCGTATATGGGAACAGCCTTTTGCGAGGAAATTTCGCTCGCTTTTGCCAACCTGCGGCTGCGCAGCGAATTAAGCCAGCAGGCGATCCATGATCCGCTAACCGGACTTTTCAATCGTCGCTACATGGAAGAGGCATTGGCGCGCGAACTGAAGCGCGCCGAGCGGCACCACACCGCGCTCTCGGTGTTGATGATCGATCTGGATCATTTCAAGTTGCTCAACGATCAGTTCGGTCACGCTTGCGGCGATGCCGTGCTCAAAGGAATGGGAGGGACGATTTTGTGGCACTCCCGCGACGAAGACATCGCCTGCCGTTACGGCGGCGAGGAGATCCTTGTGGTCTTGCCAAATACTGCGATGGAAGGCGCGGTGGCAAAAGCGAACCAGATTCGCTCGCATATTAAGAAATTGGCGTCACTGACGAAATATCGCCGGGTGATTACCGCTTCGATCGGCATCGCGACTTATCCGCAAGATGGATTGAACGTGGAAGCCCTCGTTAAGTCGGCGGATGAGGCTATGTATACCGCCAAGCGACTGGGACGCAATCGCGTCTGTCGTGCTAACGAACTGACGCTGACGAGCGCGTAGAACAGGTTGGCAGGTAGCGACGCACTTTGTTACAAAGCCAGCATGAAAGTACTCTTCGTCGGTGGGACCGGAATTATCAGCACCGCTTGTACACGGCTGGCGGCTGAACGTGGAATCGACCTGACGCTGGTGGTTCGTGGCGAACACAAAACCAGCCTTCCGCCTTCCGTAAAGACTCTCAGATTCGACATTCACGACGTTGCCGCGGCGAGCCGCGAGTTGGACGGCACGCAATTCGACGCCGTCGTGGACTGGATTGCCTTCACAGAGGCTGATGTCGAGCGCGACCTGCAGCTTTTCCGTGGGCGAACCCGGCAGTTCATCTTTATCAGTTCGGCCAGTGCCTATCAGAAGCCGCAGACCCATTACCTGATCACCGAGGCGACACCGCTGGCCAATCCTCACTGGCAGTATTCGCGCGACAAGATCGCGTGCGAAGAGCGATTGATGCGTGCGTACCGTGAAGAACGGTTTCCGGTGACGATTGTGCGTCCATCATTGACCTACGGCGAAACGCTGATTCCCCTCGCGGTGAATAGCTGGCAGAAGTCGTACACGATCGTCGATCGCATGTTGCGCGGGGAAAAGGTGATTGTGCCGGGCGACGGGTCGTCACTGTGGGTGATTACTCATAACAGCGATTTCGCAAAGGGACTAATCGGGCTACTCGGGAATGAGCAGACGATCGGACACGCGTTTCATATCACCTCAGATGAAGTGATGACCTGGGACCAGTACTACCGCACCGTGGGTCATGCCGCGGGAGTTGAGCCGAAACTGGTGCATATTGCCTCGGACTACATTTCTGCATGTTTGCCGGACCAAACTGGAAGTCTGATCGGCGATAAGGCGGTGAGCGTGGTCTTCGACAACACGAAGATCAAACGCTTTGTGCCCCATTTTTGCGCGACGACACGATTTGCTGAAGGAATACGCAAGTCGCTCGCGTGGTTTGACGCGGATGCCGCGCGCAAGCAGATCGACCAGGAAGCGAATGCGACTTGGGACAAATTGATTCGGCTGTATGAGCGCGGGCTGGGTGAGGTTCAGAGGAATTTCGCGCCAGGCCCTCGTCACGCTTGATACGACTCGGTCGCAACAGCGGGCGTTTAGCGCCGGCACGCCGGGCAGTAACCCCCGACCTCGAGACGCGCCACGAGGATGTGAAAGCTGCAGTCGCGTTCCAGCTGTTTCTTTAGATTTTCGAAAAGTTCGCTTTCGAACTCGGTGATCTTTCCACAGCGCAGGCAGGCGATGTGAATGTGGTCTCTACCTGTTTTTCGCTCATAGAAGTGCCGTTCACCCTCCATGTGCATTAGATCCAACTCGTCAATGACTCCGTGTCGTTTCAACAGATCAAGCGTGCGATAGACGGTGCTGCGGTCCACTGAGGCGTCCATGCGCTGAGCCTTGCGAAGAATGCTGGTCGCATCCAGATGTTTTTTCGCAGTTTCGATGACGCTGAGAATTGCGCGTCGTTGCGGCGTCATGCGGACACCGCGCTGAGCAAGCTGCGCCTGCAGTCGCCCTGGGATTTCAGTTTGAGGAAGAGGCACAGCAGCACCTTTCTAGCATCGCAATCATTCGCAAACGCGTCGCGACGAAATCGTCAGCCCCGGATTGACTCGAGCGTATCCAGACCTTAGGCTAAGTGTAGTTTACTTGCGACTGAGTCGCAAATAATTTCGACGGATAGACGAAAGGCGAAACGCAGTCTCGATTGCTTGTTATGCGCAAGGCTCTGCTCGGCATCTCTTTCTGTATGTTCTTATTCCTCACGGCCTCCGGTTTCGCTCAGGAGAAACCGTACTTCGTTCTCTATTCGCAGGACATGGAAGAACCTGGAAATCTGGATATCGAGTCGTTCAGCGTGGTCGGTAATCCGAAGCCGGGTAATGCGTTCTTGGGATCCACACTTGAATTCGAATATGGAGTTAAGACCTGGTGGACATCCGAGTTCTATCTGGATGGACAGGCGACTCAAAACGACAGCACGATCTTCACTGGCTTCCGGTGGGAAAACCGGTTTCGTCCGGTGATGGGCGAACATCCTGTAAACCCGGTGCTCTACGTAGAGTACGAAAACACCAGCGCCGACAAGTCTCTGCGAGAGATTGTCGGGCACGATGGAATAGCCGATTTCCTCGATTTAAACTCCGAGTCGCGGGCGGATGTGGAGAGAGAACTGGAATTAAAGCTGATCCTCGGAAGCAACGTGAAGGGTTGGAATATCAGCGAGAATTTCATTGCCGAAAAGAACCTGACGAACGAGCCTTGGGAATTCGGGTACGCCGTCGGAGTGAGTCGGCCCCTGAAGTTGGTCGCAAGTTCGAAAGAGTGCACGTTTTGCCGCGAGAAATTTCAGGCCGGCCTGGAGATGTATGGAGGTTTGGGAGACTGGCATACCTTTGGATTGCACCAGACTTCGCAATACCTGGGTCCCTCGATTAACTGGGAAGCGCCCAATGGCCTGACCTTCTCTTTTGGGACTCATTTCGGATTGAATGATTACAGTGTTCCGGTCCTCTATCGCTTCGGGGTGTCTTACGAAATCCAACAATTCTTCAGCCACTTCAAATCTGGCCAGTGATCGGAGTTTCGATGAGACACGGATGGAGATGTAGAACGCTCGTATTTCTGTTCCTGACGGTGGCTGCGATGGCCGACGTGAAAGTTGCAGACGGTAAATGGCTCGTCAAAGTACCTGCTAAAGACCGTGAGAAGACGAATCCGTTCCACGCTCAGGAAAATGCTATCGCAGCGGGAAGACTTCTCTTCGCGGACCACTGCGCTTCGTGTCACGGCAAGGAGGCGACGGGAAATAAGAAGCATCCCTCCCTGCGTACGGAGCGGGTCCAGCAGCAGGCGACCGAAGGTGACCTGCACTGGTTATTGTCGAACGGCAACATGGGGCGAGGAATGCCCTCATGGGCGAAGCTGGGTGATCCACAGATCTGGCAAATTGTCAGTTACGTTAAGACCTTGCACTAAGAGCGCGGAGAGTCGGCAGTGTCATTCTGGCCGCCGCCGGCTAGCGGAACCGGCTCTTAGGAGAACAAACCGCCAGCAGCTCAGGCGCATCTGAGACATTGATCTGGCCGCCGATGTCTACCTTGGCACTCCTTGCGCGCTTTATTCCCCGGTTGAACGCTTCTTCGTGGGGGTATGCATGCCTAATTTCAGTTCTGCTGACAGGGATTGCTTACGCTCAGGGCGATCCCGCCGATCTGATATGTCCACGGAGCGAACCGGGGGCTGTGCTCGAGCAACCTGCTGATTTGTACTCTTCGAAAGGAAAACTGGAGGTCACACTCCACTTTCGCAGAGCTACGGACATATTGGGGCTCGTTCGCTACTGCTACGTTAGTGACGAAGGCGAACAATCGCCCACCCTACACGTAAAGCCGGGCGACCGGCTGCTCATTCATTTGAAGAATGATCTCGCGGCGGAGTCCAAGGAGGCGGCGCGGATCAATGCGTGCGACTCTTCGCTGATGAATCCCGATGCTACCAATATTCACTTTCACGGAACCAACACGGCACCCGTTTGTCATCAGGATGAAGTGATCAGCACGCTGGTGCAGCCGGGGCAGACGTTCGACTACGATGTGCCAATTCCGAAGAACTCGGCTCCCGGATTGTATTGGTATCATCCGCACCCGCATGGTTCGAGCGAAGGCCAGGTGCTGGGCGGCGCGACAGGCGCGCTGATCATCGATGGAATTGAAACCCAGGTTCCAAGTGTAGCCGGACTGCCGGAAGCAGTGATCATGTTGCGCGATCAGCTGGTAACGGCAACCGCTCCAGCCAATGCCGAGTCGGAAGGCCTCGGGCAGCCCGGGTGGGATGTTTCGGTGAACTACTCGCCAGTGACGTTTCCCAACTACGAGACCCCAGTGATGCGCGTGAAACCTGGCGAACAACAGTTGTGGAGAATCGCGAACACGGCGGCGAATTCCATCTTCGTTCTGCAGTACCTGATGAACGGAAAGCCGCAGGAGCTGAAGCTCGTTGGGGTCGACGGTGTACCCATTCCAGCCGGACCGGAAATGCGAACGACCATCCAGTTGGGCCCAGGGGCGCGAGCAGAGTTCGTTGCGACTACACCTAAGGGCGGCGAGTCGGGAGACCTGGTCAGCCTGGCCCACGATACCGGCCCTGACGGCGAGTCGGATCCGGTCCGCCCGCTCATCAGGATTTCGCCAGCTGACGATGCTCCTGAGCTGCCTCGTTTGGGAAAGGCAACGAGTCTCTCTTCGACGAAACCAGATCAAGCTCTGGAATCGAAACCGGCCATCGAAAGGACGCTTTACTTTTCAGAAGAACGACAGGGAGCCGACTTCAACTCGCCGGTGAAATTCTTCATAACGGTGGAAGGACAAACTCCGCAAACGTTCAGCATGGGACAGAAGCCGAACATCGTGTTGAGGAGTGGGACTGTCGAAGACTGGACGATCGAAAATCGAACGCGGGAATCGCACGTCTTCCATATTCACCAGATACATTTCCGCGTGCTGGAGATCGACGGACATCCGGTGAATGATGCGACGTTGCGCGACACGATTGAAGTCCCGTGGTCGGATACGGGGAGCACCTACCACAAAGTAAAATTACGCATGGATTTCCGCGATCCGAATATTGTGGGTACGTTTCTCTTCCAATGTCACATCATGCAGCACGAGGCCGGAGGCATGATGGGCAAGATTCAGGTACTTCCTGCGCGATAGACCGCAAGCAGAGCTTCGAACCATTTGACCCAATTCGTGCCAACAGGCAGCGGAGTTACGTGATTTCTGCATATACTCAGATCAAGTACCAGGAATGCTTGCCGGCGCTACCGGTTACGGTTCAGTCGTTCGTGCGGTAACGCTTGAGCGGGCAACGACCGTCGTAATCAAAATCAGGTTTCAACCTAATGTAGATGTACGCCGGTGCATGGTACTCTGAACGCCAATTTTCTTGTCAGGAGATCTTAAGAAATGTCTCTGTTACGGACGGGTGCCCGAGTGGCGGCGGTTTTGGTTTTGATCGCGACATTTGCAATTCCGCAAAACCTGCGGGCCGATACCCATGTCGTTTCTCCTTCCGATCTGCAGAAGCAGATCACGACGACGACGCGCGATCGCCAGCATAACCTGACCTCCGTGCGCGGATTCCTTTCGACCTCCACCGCCGAGAAGGCGATGAAGTCAGCGAGCATCGATCCCAAAAAAGTTCAGAACGCGGTCTCCAGCCTGAGCGATGACGAACTTGCGAATCTGTCTCAACGTGCTGACAAGGCTCAGGCAGATTTTGCAGCCGGTACTCTGAGCAATCGCGATCTGATCTGGATCATCCTGGCGATCGCAGTGCTTGTGCTCATCATCGTCGCTGTTCGATAGTTTCTTTTCATGTGGAAGCATTGGCCGCAGGGACTGGTCCTACTCTGTCTCTGCGGCTTTGTGTTTTCGGCTGAGCCGACAGCAATCTGGCTGGACGTTCCTTTCGTGAAACAGACCAAAGATGGATGCGGTGCGGCGAGTGTCGCCATGGTGATGCAGTACTGGTCGAGCCACGGCGCTCGAACCCTTGTAGAGTCTGCCACCGATCCTGACGCGATCTTTCGCGAGCTTTACTCGCCCGAAGCTCGTGGGATTTACGCTTCGAAACTCGAGGGATATCTGAAGCAATACGGTTTCCGCACCTTCGCCATCAGCGGCCGGTGGGAAGACTTGAAGGGACATTTGCAAAAAGGGCGTCCGTTGATTGTTGCTCTCAAACCCGGCCGTGGTTCGTTGCACTATGTGGTGGTTGCCGGCTTGGATGAGCAGCAAAATCTGGTGATGCTGAACGATCCGGCGCAGCGAAAGCTGGTGCCGACGGACAAGGCCAGCTTTGAAAAAGAGTGGAGCGGTACGCATAACTGGATGCTGCTCGCCGTGCCCGATGCGAGTGTGCAGTAGTGTGGCGCTGGTTCGGTGTTGTTCTGTTGCTGACGAGCAGCTGCATATTCGCGGAGAGCGTCGCGAACTCAGATGACGCGATCAAGCAGCTCTTTGATCAGGGTCGCTGGCCTGAAGTCGTGAGTGCGATCGAGAAAATGCCAGCGCGGTCGGCAGACCTCGACTACTACTACGGAAGCGCGCTAGCGCAACTCGGGAAATGGGATCAGGCTCGCAATGCCTTCTTAAAAGGCCGGCAGTTGGAGCCAAACGACAAACGGTTTCCCATCGAACTGGCCGGCGTTTCGTTTCGACAAAAAAATTACTCACTCGCAGTGCATTGGCTGCGGGTGGGACTGCGTCTCGATCCGCACGATGAGTATGCCAATACCTTCCTGGCAACGATCTACTACCTGCAGGGGAATCTGCAGGCAGCGCTCAAGTACTGGAATCGCGCAGATAAACCGAAGATTGAAAACGTAGGGTTCGATCCGGCGCCGAGAATACGTGCCGCACTGCTGGATCGCGCGTTCGCGTTTGCTCCCGGAAGTACGCTGACGTTGCCCGATTTGCTTACAAGCGAGACGCGTGTTCGGGGGCTAGATGTTTTCCCCGTCTTCGATTTCAAGCTGGCAGCGCGCGACGACGGCAATTTCGATCTGGCCTTCAATGCGCAAGAGCGCAATGGATTCGGAGACAGCAAACTGCAGGCTCTGATCATGACCTTAAGTGGGGCGCCTTATCAAACGATCTATCCCGCCTATTACAACCTGGGGAACTCGGCGGTGAATATTGTTTCGCTTTTGCGCTGGGATGCTCAGAAACGTCGCGCTGCTGTGACTCTTTCGGGTCCGTTTCGATCGAATCCGAAGTGGCGATACAGCCTGGGCTTTGATCTACAAAACGAGAACTGGGCAATTCGTGATTCGTTCACAGGTCCCGCGCCGGTGCTCGGTTCCCTAAACCTGCGGCGTGAGATGGTCAGCGCGCAGATAGCTTCATTTATTAACGGACGCTGGGGATGGTCTGCGGGCGCTGAGGTTTCGTATCGCGACTACCGCAGTGTGGATCCCGGAACGGCGATTACCCCGAACCTGTTGCTAAGCGGATACCAGCTGAAACAAACAGCGCGGATCAATTACGAACTGCTGCGGCGTCCTGAAAAGCGCTTCGTCATCGAGAGCCATGGCACTTCGGAGCTGGCGCGAATCTGGTCGCAGCCGTCACACTCGTTTGCGAAGCTGCGGGGTGAGGTCGAGAGTCAGTGGCTGCCACAGGCACGCGGAGATGATTACCGAATGCAATCTCGACTCAGCGTCGGGAAAACCTTCGGGGATGCACCCTTTGACGAATTGTTTATGCTCGGCCTCGAACGCGACAATGATCTGTGGTTGCGCGCGCATATCGGCACACGCGATGGAATCAAGGGAAGTGCGCCGTTAGGGCGCAGCTATTTTCTCAGCAATTGGGAAATGGACAAGAACGTCTACAACAACGGATTGCTAGGCTTGAAACTCGGCCCGTTCATGGATACGGGTAAGATGTTCGATACGACGGTTGCGCTGGCAACTCCGAAGTGGCTTTGCGATACCGGCGCGCAGGCGAAGGTCAGCATACTTGGGGCGGGCGTTGCATTCTCGTACGGCAAAGATCTACGCACGGGAAACAACGCGTTCTACGCCCAGGTAGAGAAGTCGTTTACCAGCAGCAAGTAGTCCACGGATCACCCATGAGCTTATCGGAAACAATGCGAGCTTCGCGCTTCTTGTCGCTGACGATGTTCCGCGTGCCTGCGTTATTTGTCTTTAGCGCCAGTTTGCTGGCTGGCGCGAGTTTTGCTCAGAACGAACTAACGCCGGCGACATCGCCGAGAATCGTCGTCCTGGCTGGTTCTGTCGGATCGATCGAGGGACTGCGAGTGACGCTGAGCCTGGCGTCGGAAGTCAGCTCGAAACTGCCAACCGGAACTTCGTTTCGAGCGTTGCTGGAAGAACCCGCGTCAAAGGATGGGCATCCGGTGTTGCCAAAGGGCACAGTCTTCGAGGGACATTTGAAGACCCTGCGCGCCCGGCGCCCGATGCGGTCTGGATCGGTGTTCATGGTGTTCGAACGCATGATCTTGCCGGGCGCCCCGACCCAAACAGTCAGCGCAAATATAACGGCGACCCATAGCGACGCGGTGAAGACCGGCTCGGAAGGGCAACTGCGTCCGGCGATCAGCAAGAAGCGGCTGATTTTTCAACTTGGCGGGACAGCATTGGCCGCCAAGCTTTCGGATGATCTTTCAGAAGCGATCGGCGGCACGGCTATCAGCGCCGGGACAGCTCGCTACGCCGGAATGGCCGGAGCCACCACTTTCTTCCTGCTGCAAAAAGGTCGCGAGGTGAAATTGAAGCCCGGAGATAAGCTTGAAATTGAGTTGGGGCGCTGAAGAATTTCGCTAGAGATACGCGATCTTCAAAGCAAGCCCCACACGAAAACTGACGCGTGGGTTGCCGATGACTCAATCGAGCTAGACGCCGGGCATTCTCACGTAATTCTCTCCAAGCAGTTCCTCCCACTGCCCATCCTGGTCTTCCGGCAACGTTCAGCGATATTGCGAACCACGTCCACGGGTCAGGATCTCGGCCATGCCCAGTTCCCGCATACCCTTGCAGCGAAGACAGATACAGGACGGCTTCGCAATGCGCTCGCGAGTTGACTTGGGGTGGCGCGACCCGTTCCCTTCGGCGGAACGGGTTTAAGCAGATTGCGGGGAAACTCAACGCGCCTTTCGAGGATCAAGGATGAAGCAAGAGGAACAAAATCCATGACGAAAACCCTTCTGTTCACCCTAATGCTGCTGTTCCCTGCGACATGGCTGCAAGCGCAAGATAGTTCTCAGGTCGGAACCGCCGGATCGCTCCCGAGGACCGTGCAAGGCTGTTTGCAAGGATCGGACGGGAGCTACACCCTCACCGAGAAATCGGGCAGAACCTATAGCCTTTTGGGCGACATGTCGAAGTTGACGGCACACATCGGACACGAAGTCCAAATAGCAGGTACCTCCGGTCCCGGAGCAATAGGCTCCGCTATGGGGTCGGACGCAACTGGAATTGATCAACCCATATTGACCGTCGGACAGGTGAAGGATATTTCGGGCGCGTGCCAGGCGACAGGTGGCGAATAGTCGACGCATTGAGGCTTGTCGACGGAGCGATTTTCGCCCCTAGCGCAGGAGGGATGTTAGGAAGTTTCCGGCCTGCGTCAATCGGGAGAAATATCGCCTGACGATGGTAACAATATTTCTCTAGTCTCCTTTGTCGACTGGACCTAACGAAGCAACGTATGCTTGGTGCGGCTCCGTCCGTCGCGAGAGCCGCACAGGCAGCTAAACCAATGTGAGTTTTTGCAAATCCTGTATCGATGTTGACCCAGGCAAGCTGTGATATTGTCGGTCGAAGCACGAACCCTGAATCGCTGGGGAAAACGGCAGGCAGAGACAACCGACACCTTACCTGATGCGCCAAAGTACCTGTCTGCATGCGAGGGCTACCCGGCAAGCGGTGACAGAAGCGAAATCGAAGTTTCCCTGCACGCAAAAAACTCCCGGCACGAACTTTGGAGGCGGTCATGCATCGGATAACGATTGTGGCGTTGTTTTCGGTGGCTTTATCTTGTACAGCTTTGGCGCAAAACAATACCGACACGTGCCAACTGAGTGTGCGTGTTCGTACGCTTCAGGACAGGGAATACAACCGACCTCTTCAGGTGGAGCTGTTATCCAATGGCGGGACGCCGATATCGGCGGCGCAAACCAATGGGACCGGGAATGCCGATTTTCAAGTGAGGAGCGGTATGGCCTATCGGGTACAGGTCTCCGGCCAAGGCATCGAGACGACAACTGCCGAATTCAGAATTGGCGACGGCGAACAGATTTACATGGAAACGGTGAACGTCAAACCCAGCACCCCGACTGACCAGCAGCAACAAGTTCCGGGAAGCGCGCCCACAATTTCTGTCGGCGAAATGAATGTCCCCGATAGAGCGCGAGATGAATTGCAGAAAGGCATGGAGGCTTTCGCCAAAGGAGATATGACGAAAGCGCAGCAGAGATTTGAGAAGGCGATTTCAATTTATCCGCAGTATGCGCGGGCTTACGCAGCGGAAGGAATCATTGCCATTAAATCGGGCGACCGTGTAAAAGCGAAGAGTTTGTTTTCGAAAGCCATCGAGGTCGATGAAACGTTCGTTCCGGCATATATCGATCTCGCGCGGGCGGATTTTCAGGAGAAGAATTATGCAGAGACTGAAACGCTTATGCGGAAGGTTATGACCTTGAATCCGTCCATACCCGACGTACTTGCCTTGCTTGCCAGTTCCGAGTACATGAATAAGGAGTACGACAGAGCACTGGCGGACGCTCGACGTATGCACAGTCTTCCGAATCATGAGCAATTCGCCGACGTGCACCTGCTGGCCGGCAAGATTCTTGAAATGGAGAATCAAGCGCCGGCGGCAATCGTGGAATACCAGCTCTTCCTCAAGGAAAGCCCGAATAGTCCGCAGGTTCCAATGGTGCAAAAGGAAGTAGCTCAGCTAGAGGCAACAAGCCAGTGAGAACAATCCGCCCTGAGAACGGCAATTAAGGAGCGGTTGATTCCGCCGGTTCTTTTATCGTGACGACACGGTCGGCCGCTACATTTTTCAATTGCTGAACCGTTCCTGAGGGCCATCTTATTTCGACGAGGTCTGCCGATGCGTTCCGACCCAGACCGAAATGTACCGGTCCAGCACTCGAAGAAGCATAACCGGCGGCGGTAGTCATATGGTTGTATTGCGCACCGTCTTTTGTCACGACTTTGATCCGCGCTCCGACCCCGTCGCGATTGCTCTTTGTCCCCTGCAGCTTGAACTCCAGCCAATGATGATTGCCCGGACTCTCGTTCATCCAGATCTCGGCGGGAGCGCTAATCGCGGTTACGACAATATCGAGACGTCCATCACCGTCGAAGTCCCCGATTGCCGAGCCGCGGTGCCGCGCTGGAGGTTGTGAAGTGAACCCAGCCTCGGCGGTCAATGCCGCGAATTTCATGCCTCCAAGGTTTCGGAAAACAGTGTTGGGCTGCTCGACCATAATGCGCGGAGCCGACGCCAGCGATTGCACGTGACCGCGGCTGACAAACAGGTCCTTCCAACCATCGTTGTCGAAATCGGCGATGTTGGGAGAATATCCGGCCATCGGTGCGCTCAGCTTGGTCATACCGCTCGATTCTGTCACTTCAACGAAACCGCCGTGACCGGTATTGCGATAGATCGGAAAGGTTTCGTTATCGAGCGCTACCAGGAATATGTCGGGATAGCCGTCATTATCGATATCACGGAAATCGACGCCCATGCCCGAGATGAAAACACCATCCTCGCGCAACGCTACATTCGCGTCGAAACCTATCTCTTCAAACTTCCCGCCCGCCTTTCCGTGGAATAACCAGTTCACCAGTTTGTCGTTGGCGACGAAGAGATCCATCTTGCCATCGAGATCGAAGTCTGCCACGGCCGCGCCCATTCCTTTTCCCGGATATGCGCGCAGACCCGACTCCGCAGATGCATCGCGGAACGTGCCGTCGCCATTGTTCAGAAAAAGCTGGTTCGGTGTCGGCTTGTACATTTTTGGATGGCAATAGTCGCGATGCCCATATGCCTCGCACACGGGTTCGTTTTTCGCATCCCACTTGAGGTAGTTGATTACGATCAAATCCAGCAGGCCGTCATTGTTAACATCAACCCAGACACCACCAACTGACCATAACGGACCATATTCAGGATCAGGCTTGTTGAGGCCAGCCTTTGCAGTGACATCGGTAAAAGTGCCGTCGCCGTTGTTGTGATACAGCGTATTGCGATAGACACCGGCAACGAAAATGTCCTCGAAGCCGTCATTGTCGTAATCCCCGACGGCTACACCAGTATCGTACCCAGAGCCTTTAAGACCGGCCTTTTCGGTGACATCTTTGAAGTGACCTTTCCCGTCGTTCTCGAAGAGGCGGTTGTAATATTTTGGGGAATCTTTAACAAGACTATTGATATTTGCGCCATTTGCGAAGAAAATATCCGGTTTCCCATCGTTATTGTAATCAAAAACAGCGACCCCTCCAGCCATGGTTTCGGGGGCGTGATATTGGGCTGTCTCGTCACTATTGAGACGAAAGTCGATGGGACGGTACGCGAAACGGATCGCCGCCGGAGTCGAGGGTGGGGTCTGGGTTTCCGCCTGCGATCCAACTTCTGATATAGTTCGATGATCTTGAGCCGACAGCATTGCCCCAGCGTATAAGAAGAGCGCACAGAAAAGGCCACCAGGGACTAGCAACGATTGCTTCAAAGGCAAATCTCCACAGGGTTTAGCTTCCAGAATGTAGCGCAGAATGCACATCGGGGGCGAGTCAATGTAACTCGCTCGGCGAAAACCCCGTCCTGCCGTTCCCCTAGAGCTTTCATCGTGAATTTAGTTTCGTGCGCGAACTTTCGCTTGACAAGGCTGCCGGAATCAGAGTACAAGCTTTGATCGTTAACGTTCACGAACCCGGCCGTTAACGTTAACGATTCAGGGGTTACACACGATAACAACAATTTAAGACTACGAAAGATCTGTCCGGAGGCTGGCAATGCGACTTTCGCCCATGACTGTCGAAAGTATAGTTTTGGCCGTAAAACGCCGTAAGTTTCTCCACTTATCAATCCTGTTTCTCTTCCTGGGTCTTTTTGCTACCCAGGCATTCGCGCAAGAGGCGACCATCGTCGGAACCGTCACGGATCCGTCGGGCGCTGCTGTACCGAATGTAACCGTCACGATCACGCAGACTGAAACTGGCCAAGCTCGCCAAGCTGTTACGAATGGCGACGGCCAATACATTGCTCCTAACCTCAACATCGGACACTACAGCGTCCGTGTCGATGCGGCAGGCTTCAAGCGAATTGAACAGAACAATATCGTATTGCAAGTCGGCGATCGATCTCGCCTTGATTTCAAATTAGAAATCGGTTCCACGCAGGAACAGGTGACGGTCGAAGCCGCTGCGGTTGGCGTGCAAACAGATTCCGGTGAAGTCAGCAACGTCATCACCGGCAAGCAGGTCGAAAACCTTGCTACCAATGGCCGCAGCATTTACACACTGGTGAATTTGACAACTGGTGCGTCCAGCTTACAGGGAGATTTCCAGACACCAACACCCGTAGGCGGCGATGCTAATGTCAGTTTCAACGGCCAACGTCAGGGACATAACCTTTACATCCTGGATGGCGGCGAAGATCTCGACCGCGGTGGTGCCGGCAACTTCAGCGTGATGCCTTCCTTGGAATCGATCGCTGAGTTCCGTGCCCTTACATCCAACTACAGCGCCGAATACGGCCTGTCGTCCGCTGCGACGCTGACAACGGTCCTGAAATCGGGGACGAAGACGTTCCATGCGTCGGCATGGGAATATGTACGAAACAACGCCTTGGACGCGCGCAACTATTTCAACCCAGCGCCCAACCCGGTCGCCGAGTTGCGGTTTAACACCTATGGCTTCAATGCAGGCGGTCAGCTTCCTTGGGGAAAAAGTCACCCGACTTTCTTCTTCTACAACATGGAATGGCGCAGCCTGATCCAAGGCGGCAACTACAACCAGACGGTTCCATTGCCGAGCACCTACGGCGGCGATCTTGGGACCACGGCTATCTCAGTCCCGACTACCGCTCAGGTTGCACCGTCTGTTCTATTTGCCAATTGTCCTGGTGGGGCGGCTCCGACCGGAATCACACAGGGCTCGCCTTTCCCCAGCAACACCATCCCTTCCTGCATGTTGAACGCGAATGCACAGGCGCTTCTGGCAGCGGGCATTTTCCCGGCTCCAACCAACGGCGCTCAGTTCCAGGGTACTCCGAGCACCCCGACGAACGTGCGTGAAGAAATCGTGCGTATCGATCACGAATTCAACAGCAAGAACTCCATCTTCGGACACTGGGTCTCTGAGCAGATTTCACAGGGATTCGGTACCACGATGTGGAGCGGCGACAATGTTCCAACCATCGGCAACACTTTCGGCAACCCTTCGTACAGCGCGGTGGTGCACTATACGCAAATCATCAACCCCCGCTTGCTGAATGAAATCGCGTTCAACTACAACGGCAACCGCATCAACATTACCCCGGTCGGTGTCTATGCGGCGCCCTCCAGCTTCGCTTTCAACCGCGTCTTCACCGGCCCGAACGAAGACGATCGCATTCCGTCGATAGCGCTCGGTGGCAGCACCGGTACGAACTATCAATCGAACTGGGTTCCCTGGAAAAACAAAGCCGACTCTTACCAATGGGTCGACGATCTGTCATTCACCAAGGGCACTCACCAGTTGAAGATCGGCGCCAGCTTCGAGCAGTATCGAAAGATCCAGGATTTGTTCGCTCCAACACAAGGTGCGTTCAACTTCAATGGCTCCTTCACCGGTAACGACTTCGCAGACTACCTGCTCGGTCTTTCCAACAGCTACAGTGAAAACGCGGTTCAAGACAGCGGTCACTGGAATGCTAATTCGTTCGCGGCTTATATCCAGGACAACTGGCGTACAACCAGCCGTTTGACCTTGAACCTTGGACTGCGGTGGGACGGTGTTCCGCATACCTACGAAGCCAACGGACGTGAATCGAACTTCTACCCGAACCTATACAACGCTGCCAATGCGGCAGTGTTCAACGCGGACGGCACCATTAGTTCCGCTAGCCCGGGTCTCGGCACCAGCCCCAATCCGATCCTGCAGGGTTATCAGTTCTACCTGAATGGAATCGGCATTGCCGGCCAGAATGGAATTTCCAACGGCTTGGTCGCCAATCACTGGGCTGTGTTCGGTCCGCGTCTTGGCTTTGCCTATGACCTGACTGGTCACGGCTCGACCGTGGTGCGCGGCGGCATGGGAATCATGTACGAGCGCATTCAAGGCAACGACATGTACAATGCTGGTCCGAACCAGCCGTTCAGCGCCTCGATTACCAACAACAATGTTTCACTGTCGAATCCCCAGCAGCAACTGTCTAACGGAGCAGCTCCGCCGGTTACTATACCGGTCGGCAACATCACCGGCCTGAATGCCAATATGTACAAACTGCCGGTGGTATACCAGTACAGCGTGGGCGTCCAGCGGGCCATTACAGCCCGGTCCGTTCTGAACGTTTCCTACGTTGGCAACCAGCAGCGGCATCAGAATGACTACCAGGATATCAATCTACCCGATGCCAGTTTGTTGCCTGGATTGGTAGCCAATTCTTCCAACTACAACCAGGTCATTCCTTACCTCGGATACCACTCCATTCGCCTGTCCCAGAATGAAGCGAATGGACACTACAACTCAATGCAAGCCAGCCTGAGCGGGCAGATGACACGCGATTTGCAACTGAACTTTGGCTATACACTGTCCAGAGCAATCGGTTCTACTGTCAGCGTAGGCAGCGGTTCGGATCTTGACAACGTCTCGAATGCCTACGCGGGCTGGAAGTACGACGTTGGTCCGTCGCCCTTCGACCGCACCCACGTCGCATTTGTCAACTTCGTATACGACATCCCACTCTTCCGGAGCGGCTCGAACCACCTGGTACGAACTGTTGCCGGCGGCTGGCAGGTATCGGGAATCGTTCAGATGATGTCGGGAGCACCTCTCAACATCACAACGAATGGCTCTGTAAACGGAGTTAACAGCGTTTGCAACGTCATTCCCGATTGCAGCAATCGTCCTGACCTGGTGTCGGCAGTTAGTTACCCGCACACCGTTAACCAGTGGTTCAGCGCGAGTTCCTTCGCGGCACCCGCGCCGGGCACCTGGGGCAACCTTCCCGCCAACTATCTCCGTGGACCGGGACGTGACAACTGGAACATGTCGCTCTTCAAGGCCTTTGTGTTCAGCGAAAGCCGTGGAAGCCAGCTCCAGTTCCGTGCCGATGCGTTCAACATCTGGAACCATACGCAGTTCCGTGGCGACATCAATGCCGGCGGCATCAGCACAGCGCTGGGTTCATCCAACTTTGGTCAAGTCACCTCTGCGTATGATCCGAGAACGCTCCAGCTCGGAGTGAAGGTTGTGTTCTAAGTTCAGCGTCCTCATCGGGTCGCTGTGCTTCACTTTTCCCTGTTCGCATCTCCCGGTGCGAACAGGGTATTTTATTTAGCAACGATGAAAGCGGCTTGCTTTCCGTCTTGGACAGAAGACGCTAGGATGTTAGTTCGCGAAGCTCGTTGAAGTCGTCTTCCTCTCTCATGACTCATCGGCAGTTCAAACTGGCAGTCTGTGCGCTCTTGGTCGCTATGCAGGCGAGCGCGCAATCCTACAGCCCATCGGAAGCAATCGCATTCGAACAACAGGGGAAACTTGCCGAAGCTGCCCAAGCCTGGCAAGCAGTAATTCGACAGAACCCGCGAGATGCGGGCGCCTATGCGAGTCTTGGCGTTGTCTTCGCCGAACAGCAGAAATATACGGAAGCTGCCGTTGCGTATAGGAAGGCGATCGGTCTGAACCCGAAGCTACCTGGGATACAGTTGAACCTGGGGCTTGCGGAGTTCAAGCAAGGCCATTTTGTCGCCGCAACGGCGCCGCTCAAAGCGGAGTTGACGGCGAATCCAAACAACATGCAAGCGCGCACTCTGCTTGGACTCAGCGAGTATGGCGATAAGAGATTCGCCGACGCCGTCCGGAATCTGAAGATCTCGGCCAAAGCCGACCCCTCTAATCTTGAACTTCAACAGGTCCTGGCACAAAGCTGTTTGTGGGCGCACGAGTATGCCTGCGCAGTGGATGGATTCCGCACTATCCTGCAACGCGATCCGAACTCAGCTTCCGCTCACATACTCGTTGGCCAGGCTCTCGACGGTACAGGAAAGACATCCGAGGCGATTGCTGAGTTCCAGGAAGCCGCGAAGATCGCTCCACGTGAACCCAACGTCCATTTCGGGCTAGGTTTTCTGTACTGGAAGTCCCACGACTACGACAAGGCCAGGCAGGAATTCGAGGCCGAGTTGGCGACTGATCCGAATCACGCGCAAGCTTTGGCTTACTTGGGAGACACGGATTTGAAGGCAGGGAATCCTGATCAGGCCGAGCCCCTGCTTCGAAAAGCGATCGAGCTGAAACCCGATCTGCGGATCGCATATATGGATCTCGGTGTTCTTCTGACGCAGAAAAAACAGTATGAAGAGGCTGCTGCGACGCTGCGCAAGGCCGCCGAGTTAGATCCCACGCAACCGGACGCGCACTACCGCCTCGGTCATGTTTACCAGGCCATGGGAAAGCCTGCTCAAGCCGACGAGGAGTTCAAAAGAGTGCAACAGCTACACGAGAAGTCGGACATCAACCTCACGCCTAAAATGTCCGCCGCTCCACCGTCAATTCAGCAATAAGCTGTTTAGTGCTCGTCTCCGCATTTGCCGCAAAACGGTCACTTTTGCGAATGTTATTCCGGTATCTGCGCGTCTAAGCATCGAGATGTGAAGGATGTCTGTGCGACTGAGTATTCTGTGCGCGAATCTTCAATACTGCGTGTCATTTTGAACCTGATTCGACGATGTCAACCGATCTCGCGCCTATCTGGCGCGGCGATGATCAGAGTGCCGAATTGTCCTCGAGCGCCAAAATGCAATGACAGCCTTGCGGGCCTCGAAATGTCACGGAGTTGTCATGCGAGTTTAATTCGCACCAACACGATCCGCAGCGCTTCCGGCGAGTCCGGAACAAGGTAAAATTGCTTCACCGTTAGTGGATTATCGGAGCCCCGGGGTGAGACTCCGTTGTCCGTCGTATCGAGCCAGGGGATGGCAGGCATGTTCTTCAGTTCACTGAGCATCATCAACAGATGTGGGAGCCGCATTTGCTCTTGCGGTTCAGTATTGTGGCTTCTATGCGCCCTGCTTTCATTGTTTCTCTCTTTCGCATCTGCTGAAGAAAATCTGAAGGCTTCCCAATCGAAGCCATCCGCAGTCATTGACATTGCCGGCGCCGGATACCCGGAGTTATCGCGAACCGAACGACTCGGGGACGATGCAAACGTGACCTTGAACTTTGTGGACGAGAATCACGTACTGCTCACGTTTAATCCCAAGAAACTGTTTCAGCGCCTTCCGAGTTGCCCTCCTGGACACGACGATCGCTTGATTCGTGCCGTCGTGCTGGAAATCGCCACTGGCAAAATTGTTCAGACGGCTGACTGGTATCTGCACGACCACCGGCGTTATCTATGGTCCCTGGGTTCAGGAACGTTTCTGCTGCGGCGCTTGAACGGCCTCTATCTTGTCGATGCAACGTTGCACGAAAAGCTGCTGTTGCAATCACCGAAAGATCTGTTGTGGGTTTCCGTCACTCCCGATCACAGCCAGATAATTGTCGAGACTGCCGAGGATGCGCCCAAGCCTTCAGCCGCCGAATCTTCCTCGAATCAAGAGCCCAAATCCAAACCCGGATTCGTCGTGCAGTTTCTGGATTCCGAATCCCTGGAGCCCAAACAAACTCTCAAACTCAGTGCTCTGGTGAATCTTGACGCAACCAGTACTGGTTATGCGGATACGATCCACAAGGGGGATCTGTGGCTGGTCCGCTATGGACCCTCGCCGGAACAACGCCGCAACATTGCGCGCGTACGATCGCGAGGCGTACCTAGAATGTGGTATTCGAGCAACAACTCGCTGCTTATCGGCCGTTGCTGCTCGGCGAACGGCGATTACAGCGTGAGTGCGTTCACGACGAGCGGCCACCGGCTTTGGCGACAGCACTGGGACCGCGACCGGTACGTCCCCATTATCGCGGGCAGCGCTGAGGATAGTCGCGTCGCAGTGAGCACGTTGAGCCACGCACCTTATTCGGGAGTCGAGGTGAATGCAACCGACGAAGAAAATCCCAACTTCAGCCTCGAACAAAATGTTCAGGTGCTTGAAACCGCCAGTGGCACAGCGGTCGAGTCCGTCATGGCCGCCCCGGTTGTCATGAGCGGGCAGAATTTCTCGCTCTCTCCGGACGGCCGCAAGCTGGCGGTTTTGGGCGAGTCTTCCATTCAGATCTATGATCTCCCGCCGATTCCGGTGGAAGAGCAGGCGAAATTCTCAGCGCTGAAGGCCGATGTTCCTGGCCTCTACACGCTGCCCATGGAAAGCGACGACGTTCCTGATCAAGGGACCGCAGCTAACAACGAGCGCCAGCCGCGGTCGCTCGCTCCTTCGGCTGCCCCACCAACTTCCGCAGCGCTACCCTCTACTGCGCCCTCTTCGGAAGTGTCTCCGGCAAAAGCTGAAGAGCAGGGGTCAACTCTCACGACATTCCGAGTGAACACGCAGGCTGTGGCTGTCGACATTGTGGTTACCGACGCCAAGGGACATCCGGTAAAAGGGCTCAAGCGAGAGGACTTCCTAGTAAGCGAAGATGGAAGCGACCAGAAGATTCGCTCGTTTCACGAGTACGGCCAGGAGCTACCAAAAGATACGGCACCGGCGAAACAAGCACCGAACATGTTCAGCAACGCCACCGATAGGCCTGCGGGGGCAACGATGCTGGTTTTGCTCGATCTGCTGAACACGCCGTCACAAGATCAGCTCTACGCGCGCGACCAGTTGATCAAATTCCTGAAAGCAAACGCCGCAGAGGGAAAAACGTCACAATTCGCGCTCTGTACGTTGACCGGAGATCAGAACTCCCATTTGCATTTGATTCAAGGGTTTACTTCCGATGAGAATAAACTTCTGGCCGCAGCGAGCGGCAAAAGGGGCGTTCCAAATACAGCTCGCTGGCAGACTGCGGAGCAAGGTATAGAAAAGACGGCGAACAGCATCAAGGATCTTGCGGCGAATGATCCGATGAACAGCTGGGGCGCTCTGCTGCAAGGAATTGAGGCGATCCGAACTGAAGAGCAAACGACCGACACCGACGCGCGTGTAGGGATTACGCTCAATGCCATGATGCAGCTGGCGGGGTACCTATCGGGCATTCAGGGTCGAAAGAACCTGGTGTGGCTCTCCGGTTCATTCCCAATCGGGTCGTTCAATAACGATATGCAAAATCCCATGAACGACAACCGCAACTATAGTGGCCGGGTGCACCTCGCGGCCAAACTTCTTGCGGACAGCCAGGTCGCGGTTTATCCCGTGGATGTTCGCGGAATGGATACCGGAAAGATTTCGGTCGCGGATAGCGGCGTGGGCGTTGGTCCCGGGACCCAGGGAACTGCGGTGGCGCCCGGGATGATTCCGGTGAATGGGGATAGCATCGCATCGCCTTATATCGCGTTCCAGCAGGACGCCATGCAGGACCTCGCCAGGCGGACTGCCGAGCGTACCTCACTCAACCAGATGGCCTCTGATACCGGTGGGACCGCATTCTTCAGTTCGAACGCGATCGCCGACGCGATCAGAATGGCGACCGAGCAGGCCTCGAACTATTACTCTCTGTCGTACAGTTCCTCGAACAAGAATTATGATGGGCGCTTCCGCAAGCTCAAAGTAGCTCTCGCCGAAAAGGGATATCGCCTTCACTATCGCCCGGGATACTTCGCGGAGGATCCGAATTCACCAGCCAAAATGAAGGAAGTCGCCCACAATGTGCGAGTGGTTGCCATGCAGTATGGATCGCCCCAGTCGCACCAGATACGCTTTTCCGTGCGGGTCGTGCCGGTCGGATCCAAAACCAAAGTGGATAGCGCAAAAGCCGGCGAGATTCTGCTGGCCTCGGCCAAGACTCCAACTCTTCCGTCACAGGTCGAAGTGCAGCACCACAGCATCGACTACGCCATCGAAAGTTCCGACCTGCGCTTTCTTCCTCTGAGCGATGGGACCTATCGCAGCGCACTAACTTTCATGATTGCGTCCTTTGATGCTGAAGGTCGTCCTCTAGCCGGCGTGTCGAACATTGGAAGCAGCGATCTGCAACCGGACGCCTACAAGGATGTGCTGAGCGGCGGAGTTCGAGTGCATCAGGAAGTGGACGTGCCCGCAGCGGCGGCTTCAATGCGCATCGGGATTCAGGATCAGCTCAGCGACTACGTCGGTACAGTGGATATTTCATTGCCGGTTCCAGCGCCTCCGGATGTTCCGCGCAGACTAAAAAATCGATTGCCGGAAATTGAGCCCGATTAAAAGCTTTGCGGATCGCGCTGCAGCAGGAACTGACAAGAAGCGTTTGTGGCAGCCGGATCTGTAAGCCGAATTTTGTCTGCGAGCCGAAGCTTGCAGGACGGTCATTCCTCTAGGCCGCACATTACTGTGCGGCTCAAGCGACCTACCCGGAACTTCCATCCCATTACTGGGCGCCCGAAGGTTGACGCGCCGAGCCGGCGCGTGCGGACATTACTGCCCGCTCGTTCCCTATTTGGTCTTGCTCCGTGTGGGGTTTGCCATGCCCCGACCATTACTGGGCGGGCGGTGCGCTCTTACCGCACCTTTTCACCCTTACCCCGGCCGAAGCCGAGGCGGTATGTTCTCTGTGGCACTGGCCGTCGACTGGCCTTAACGCCAGCCTCCCGGACGTTATCCGGCACACTGCTCTGCGGAGTTCGGACTTTCCTCCCGCACCGGCGAACCGGCGCCGGCGACCGTCCGATCCGGCTGCCAACTAGAACATTATATAGAGGCCCCTTATCCCGACTCTCGGAGGGAACTTTGGCCCCGGCGAACGCGTATATCTGATCGGACGTCGTGGTGTATCCATTGCAAGGCTTAGACGTCCTTGAACTAGGGAAGAACAGCTTCCCCTGATAGACTTCTAGCCATCCACCATGAGTACGCTTGAGGCCATCCGCATCGCATTGCAGTCGCTCTGGGCGAACAAGTTGCGCTCAGTGCTGACTCTGCTGGGCGTGGTCATCGGCGTATCTGCCGTGATCGCGGTTGTTACATTCGTGGCCGGAATCAACGGCTACGTGGCCAACAAGGTGTTCGGTCTGGGCGCCGATGTGTTCATCATTGGAAAGATGCCCGGCGTGGTGACCGACATAGACACCTACCTCGAAGGACAGCGCCGCAAAGACCTGAAGATGGACGACTATCGCGCCGTGGCCGAAGGCTGCAAACAATGCAGCTACGTCGGCGCTTCGATCACGAACTCCGGCGGTCACGTGCGCTATGAGAACCAGGCTTCCTCAGACACGATGGTGCGCGGCATGACCGCCTCCATGATGACCATCTACGACGAAGAGATCGTAGCCGGGCGCGGGATCAACGAGAACGACGTCGAGAATTCCTCGCATGTCGCGGTAATCGGGCAGGACATCCTGGAGAAGCTGATGGGCGGCAGCATCGATCCGCTGGAAAAGTTCATTCGCGTCGAAGGCCAGGAGTATCGCGTAATCGGCATGGGCAAGAAAGAGGGTAAAACGCTTGGCCAGAGCCGCGACAACTACGTTCTGATTCCGATCACTGCGTACATGAAGCAGTATGGAGAGCACCAGAGTATTCGTATCTCGGGCAAGGCCGCCGGTGTCGGTTCGCAACTGGAAACTGCGATGGACGAGGCGCGGGTTATCCTGCGCGCTCGGCGACACGATCAACCGGGCAAGCCGGACACGTTCGCGATAGACACAAACGACAGCTTCCTGAGCATCTGGTCGAGTATCAGCAGCAGCTTCTTCGTCGCCATGATTGCTATTGCGAGCATTTCGCTCGTCGTAGGCGGCATCGTGATCATGAACATCATGCTGGTGTCGGTCACCGAACGCACGCGTGAGATTGGAATTCGCAAAGCCCTTGGTGCCAAGCGTAACGACGTTATGCGCCAGTTCCTGATCGAGTCCAGCACAATGGCGGTGGTTGGCGGGGTGCTGGGGATTCTGTTCGGAATTCTGGTTGCAAAGACTGTTACTGGCATCATCGGAATGCCTTCGGAGATCAAGGGCTGGGCGATTCTGGCGGGACTCGTTGTTTCGGCCAGTGTAGGTATTTTCTTCGGAGTGTATCCGGCGCGGCGGGCAGCGATGCTCGATCCGATTGTCGCCCTGAGAGCAGAAACCTAATGGCAATGACGAAACGCGACTACGGCGAGATTGTGCGCATGGCGATGGATACGATCGCCAAGAACAAGATGCGCTCCGGGCTGACTGTGCTCGGCGTGGTGATCGGCGTTGCCGTGGTGATTGCCATTTCCTCGGTGGTCAACGGGTTGAATTCAAACGTGACTGACTCGATCAAGTCGATGGGATCGAACCTGGTCATGGCTTTCCATATCGACGTGTTCAGCTTCAGCCGTCCCAGCGAGGAGATGCGCACCCGCAAAGAACTGACATGGGAAGATGCGGAAGCCATGAAAGACCTGCCGCATGTGCAGGCAGTGACCGCGGGCGTCCGCTATGTTGAGCCACAGTTCAACGTCGGCAGCTATGTGGTTAAGTACGAGGGGCGGCGAGCGAAGAACACCATCCTGGAAGGCGACAGCCCATCGGCGAAAGAAGTCTACGACATACAGATGAGCGAAGGCCGCTTCTTCGACGAAAGCGAAGACGAGAATCGGTCGTCGGTCATCATCCTGGGCCACGACACGGCCGAAGAGCTTTTTGGAAACGAGTCTGCGCTGGGCAAAGAAATCGATATCGAAGGCAAGCTATTCACTGTGGTTGGCGTGAGTGCCCCGATCAAGAGCGCTTTTGGCGGCGGAAAGAATCCAGATGACAATATCGTGCGGTTCCCGTTGGCGACGTTCCGCAAGCTGCATCCGGAACTGAAGCAACACTGGATCACGGTGAAGGCGACTAGTCACGACGACATGCCGAAGGCGATGGACGAGATGCGCGAGTTGTTGCGCCGCCGCCGGCGAGTCCCACCTGACAAACCAGACAATTTTTCGATCTTCACGCAGGAGTCATTGTCCGATTTCTGGAACCAGATTACCGGCGCGGTCTTCGTCTTCATGTTTGCGGTTTCCAGCGTCGCGCTGATCGTGGGCGGTGTTGGCGTGATGAATATCATGCTGGTGTCGGTGACCGAACGAACGCGCGAGATTGGTGTGCGCAAGGCTATTGGCGCGCGAAAAAAGGATGTGCTTCTGCAATTCACGCTTGAAGCGATTACGCTTACCTCCTTAGGTGGCGTGCTTGGCGTGGTGATTGGCGGCCTTCTCACCTTGATGGTGCGGCTGATCTGGTCCTCGCTGCCGGCAAGCATGTCAGCCTTCTGGGCTTTGGTGGGATTCTTCGCCTCGTGTGCGATCGGACTGGTGTTTGGAATCTACCCGGCATGGAAGGCGTCGAACCTCGATCCAATTGAGGCGTTGCGTTACGAGTAGTCGGTAGTCGAATTCCTGCGTAAGTGAAGCGCAATCCTTGACACACATTCTGCTGAAATCGCTTGCAGTGCTGACTGCCGGACTAGCAGCCGCGGGCCTCGCCTACTACTGTCTGTGCCTTTTCGGAATGCTCACATTCATCCGCGACTGCCGGCGGAAGGTGCATGCGCCGGGCTTTGCACCTCCAGTTTCGATTCTGAAACCCCTGCGCGGAACCGATCCGGAGATGTACGAGAGCTTCCGCAGTCATTGCCTCCAGGAGTATGGGGAGTACGAGATCACCTTCGGAGTGAGCGATGCAAATGATCCTGCCGTTGCACTCGTCCGGAAACTCATCGCCGAATTTCCTGAGCGCAAAATTCAACTGATGGTTTGTCCGGAAATTCTTGGCACCAACGGGAAAGTCAGCAACTTGCTGCAGATGACGCGTGTCGCCAGATACGATCACTTATTGGTAAGCGACAGCGATATCCGCGTGCCTAGCGATTATCTCCGGCGCGTGCTCGCACCATTTGAGGACGCGACCGTCGGCATGGTCACGTGCCTGTATCGAGGTGTTGCTGCGAACAGTTTAGGCTCGCGGCTGGAGTCGATTGGAACAAGCACAGATTTTTGTCCAGCTGTGCTGGCGGCGCGCCAATTACAGGGCGTTCGCTTTGGTCTCGGATCGACGATGGCGTTCACGCGCAAGGCGCTCGATGCAGCCGGCGGATTCGAGCCGCTGCTCGATTATCTCGCCGACGATTACGAACTCGGAGCGCGCGTCGCTCAGGCTGGCTTCGAAGTTCGCGTGTCAGAAGTTGTAGTCGATCACTTTCTGCCCGGCTACCCGACGCGCGAGTTCCTCGAGCACCAGTTGCGCTGGGCGCGCGCCATCCGCGACTCGCGCCGATGGGGCTATGCTGGACTGATTGTGACGTTTCCGCTGGTGTGGGCCGCATTCGCTGTGTTGTTCTCCGTAGGGGCAGCGTGGTCGTGGATCTTGCTGGCGGCTACGGCCCTGATGAGAGCGGCGGTCGCGGTGACTGCGGCAGGGGCGGCACTCGACGACCCTCAGTTGAAGCGCGATTTCTGGCTCATTCCCTTGCGCGATGCGCTTGCTCTGGCGATCTGGGCCGCAAGCTTTGCTGGGCACAAAATACGGTGGCGTGGCATCGAATTCGAATTGAAAGACGGCAAGCTGCGCCCTGCGTAGGTCCTTTGTTTTGCCTCTTTTCCAGCGAATCGATATAATGAGCTTTACTGAGCGGGAGTAACTCAGTGGTAGAGTGCGACCTTGCCAAGGTCGAAGTCGCGGGTTCAAATCCCGTCTCCCGCTCCAGAAATTCAAGTAGTGCCGACCCCCTCCGAGCGAGGGTTTTTTGATGTCGAGGCGCTTAGCGGGCGTCTGAGCCCGCTGCCGAAATCCCGAGCGAAGGCGAAGGATCTTTCCGAAGTAAGGCGCGGTAGCCAAGTGGTAAGGCAGAGGTCTGCAAAACCTTTATTCGGCGGTTCGATTCCGCCCCGCGCCTCCAATCTTCTCAATCACTTACATCACCCATTTCGATTACTGGCTGCCGTTTAGCTGCAGCCCTTAAGAACTTTCTTCAGAAGCATCCACGCCGGGTCAATTCGCGTCATACCCCTCGCTGAGGTGCGCTATGGAAGGATTCCGGTTCGAGTTCGACGCTACCAATAGAATCCTTCGCCTCTCATTTCTGGGTGATCTTACAGATAGGCTCCTGCTGGAAGGATACGAATCCGCACGAGCGTCTTGGTTTCGTCATGGGCCGTTTCACTTCATCGTTGACTACAGCGCAGTGTCAGATTGTCCGGTCTCAAGTGAGACGATCAGGGCCATTGCCTCACGACACCCCGTTATGGCGAACAACTATCTTGGGATTATCGTTGCCCCGCAGAACGTGCTGTATAACATGTCGCGCATCTTTGAACAGCTCTCCACAGATACTCGTCACAACATACACGTTGTTCACACGATGGATGAGGCACTGAAATTGATTGGCGTATCGTCACCGACATTCAATCTGATTGAGTTTCCAGAAGCCGCGTAGTCCCGACTGAGACGTCCTACGGAGCCGCAGCGGTGGCTATCGTAGCCGCGGGCCACTCATCATTCGTGCGCTGCCACGTTTTGTCCGGATTGTAGAGGTTGATCTTTTTGGCGATATCAAGCGTGTCCGATCCCAGGTCTTTCTGATAAACAATCCCGTCCTGGTTGCAGATGAATGTCTTGACGCCGGTGACACGGTATTCTGCCGGAGCTGCGATCAGCGCGAAGCCGCCGATCATGGCGCCCTGAATCACATAGTCAAGCTCTCCCATCGGGGCTGCCGGACCCTGTCCTTTCAAAACCTTGAAGTAATAGCCGTGATAAGCAGATCGCTTATCGATCGAATAGCCTTCTTCGATTGCGCGCGCGACAGGTTCACTGATCGGGCCAGCGGGTGTTCCGGGCGGGCTTTCCCAGTACAATCCGTCCTGCTCTCCCGGCGTACTGATGATCTTTTGCGCGTACTGATTAACTCCGGAACCACCATGAATTGCTAAAGCGTACTCATGCTGGGCATCTACGAATCCTCTACAAACCTGAATAGCGTCTAACTCATTTTCCCCGATCCGGCGATACAGGATTTCCGCTCGACCCGCCTTCGAATCGAAGACCCACCTTCCGTCCTTCTTAACGATTGGAACCGGGAAAGGCCACTTCTCATCGCCGACCACGAGGACCGCGCGATTGGGTTTGGACGCGTCGATCTTCACCGTGTTCTTTTCTTGAGCAAGAGCCGCGAACTTCATGACGTTGGTCTTATCTTGCACGGGGTCGGCCGAGGAAATGAAGTCCTTTCCATCCGGACCAAAGATCGCCAGCAGAGAAGGCACATCGTAGTTTCCGGCTGCCTTCACAAGTTCTGCGACGGCTTGCTGTGGTGTAGCGAACGATTTTTGGGCGGCTGCGTCACTTGATTGCTGCGCCAGTGAGAGCCGTGTAGTAATCAGCAACACCATGACGGCGACACGCATAACAGGCGAGTTCGTTATCAGTCTTTTTGGCAGCATGCTATTCGTCTCCATGGTGGTTTTCATCTGCGCCTTCCGCCGCCACCACCGCGCCCCATGCTGGAAGCACCTCTCGAACTGCTGGCGCGAGCGCCACTCCCGCTCATTCCTCCCGCACCGCCTGAGAAGGCACTTGTGCTCCTGGCGCTTGGAGTACTCGGAACACTGCGGTTCCCAACACGATCGCCCCCGCCGCCTGTGCCGGCTCCGGCCGAACCTCTGCTCGCCGCGCGGTCGGCTCCTCCTCCTGTTTGACGCTCGGAGGCTCGATTTGCGTTCCCCGACGGCGTCCCCATCGCGCGGCTGGTTCCACTAGCCTGTCTCGACTGAGCGTTTGCCTGACGAGTAGCCATCGAATCGCCACGCGCTGTACCACCATATTGATTAGCAACTCTTTGGTTGGAGTAAGGAGCGCCACCACGATGCTGCGGGTTGTGCTGCCAAGTGTTATTCCCGCGAGTCGTACGGTTCAGATTGTTCGCATTCTGTCTGTTGGAGTTTCTTACGTAGTTGTTGTTGACATTAACGTTGACATCGTTGTGTCCCCATCCGGCTCCATAGCCCCAACCTCCACCCCACGCTGCTCCCATGGCGACTCCAACTCCAAAGGAAATCGCCACGCCAGCCGCATAGTACCCGGCTGGTGGATACGCGATTGGCGGATAGGGATAGACTGGCGGTCCATAAACAACGACAGGGTTGTAGCTCGGGACATAAACGACTTGTGGGTTCGCTTGTTCGACGACAATCACCGTTTTGTCTTCGACCTTCTTGGTCTCAACTTTTTGTTGATCACTGCTTTTCAGGTTCCCAGCATCCTTCGCCTTTGCGCGCATGCGCTGAACCGCTTCCATAACCTCGCTCTGTTGCGCAAGGAAAGCATTGCCAAGGTCGGTAGTCCACTTGATGTTGTCGGCCAACTGTTTCACGACATCGGGCAGAGATGCCATTGCCTGAACGCTGGGATCCCAATCCTGTTTCTGAACTGCTTCAGCAAGAGCTTTCTCTTTTAAATCTTTGTGCTTCTCCAGCCATTGCTGAAGCTGGATGATTTCGAGCGGATACGTTGAGGCAACTAATGTCTGACTGAGCAATGGATCTGGATACAGTGCAATCGGTGCCACAAGAGAATCAAGTTGCTCAGCGGAAAGCTTCTCTGCAGCTGGCTGAGGCGAGCCTTGTTGCTGTTGTTCTTGCTGTGGTGGCCAGGCATTCAGAAGCGCATCCCCCGGCATGAGGACCAAGACAAAGAGCGTTGCTAATAACCTTTGTACTGAGTTCTTACAACTCTTCAGGGCTCTGGTATGCATAGATAGCTACGCTCATTTCGAGAAGTCGGACGGGCCGAAGGCACTCGCTCTGGCGACCTCATGTTCTCGCCAGCGAGAAAAGGAGAAACCCCTATTGCCCCGCGACCCCTTTATTCACAAGCACCTTCACTACCACACGACGGTTTTCCGTTCTACCCTGGGCGGACTCGTTGGAAGCAGCCGGATTGGTTTCTCCCATCGCGCCCGGTGCGACGATGTGCGTGAGAGGGATGTTGCCGGTCTGCTGCAGATAGGCGATGACATTTTCGGCACGCTCCTGGCTTAGCTCCTCGTTAGATTCGGCGTTGCCGGAGGAATCCGCGTAGCCAGCCACCTGAACGATGTAACCCTGAAGGCTGCCCGCATTTTTCGCCAGGTCTGCTAACTCAGACTTTTGCTTTTGATTAAGCTTAGACGCTCCCACAGCGTAATAAAGTGTGGCCGTCTGTTTTGTATCGTAGTCGTCTAGATCAGCAAAGCGCTTGTTTGCTTTTTCTATCGCCTGTTCATTCGCTGCGATGCTTTCCTTGTGCGTAGCGATGGCAGCCTGGTTAGAGGCTATCGCACCCGAATTCGCCGAAATGCTTGCCTTGTTAGTCTGAACGTCCTGGTTTGTCGGTGTCAAGCCGGCCTGTATCTGATTTGCCATCTTCAATGACTCTTTGGAGAACTTGATCTTCTCCGCAGTCACTCGTCCTTGGGCATCACCCACTCCTTCGAGTTGGACGCTTAAGCCGGGGACTAACGCCGCCATCCCCATCTGCTGTTTTCTCACCTTTAGCAGGCCTTTCGGCTGTTCCACCTTCGTGTCATCAGTGAGCACAACTGTGATATCGCCCAGTTGATCTGTCTTTAGGGTCAGGTTTTCACCAGTGCGGCCGGTGATGAGGCCCGTTGTCTTCACTTCTTCACCTGAGGTGACCCCCTGCGCCAATGCGCTCGCCATGAAGCACACCACGGCTGCGCCGACTATGAGCAGTTTTGGAATTCTCATCATCGTCCACCTCTAAAATCTCTCATGATTGGTCTCGAAAGACTCCGCTGCCGAAGCACTGCGAATAAATGCCGTGATTCCACCGGCGATTCATCGCACGTCGGCATCACAAGAATGCTAGGGACGCACAGGAGAACCGCATACTGGCAAAACTGTTAGTCATCGGAAAATTCTGTACGATTCCACTCTGCTGCCCTGGCACTCAGTTCGATGAAACTGGAATTGCAGGCTCATTTGGAGAGCAGCGAAGAGATCTAAAACGTGTGCGGCATCCGGAGTTGGGCTATTCACGCTGTTCGAGTCGGAGGATTCAAGCTCCACAAATTCCAGGATTGGAAACAAGCGGTGCCGCGTTATTGAAGTGCAATCAGTTCAAACTTTTTCACTAGCGACTGCGGGCTTTTCCAGCCATGCGAGAAAGAGTTTGTAGGTGACCGACAGTACGATCGCGCCGACGAACAGGCCAATAATTCCCATCGCAATGAATCCGCCAATGGCGCCCAGGAACACCACTACGATGGGGACTTCCACGCCCCGCCCCAGCAATATAGGCTTGAGCACGTTATCCATCATCCCGACGATGACGCACCAGATCAGAAAAATCGCAGCTTTGGTGGTGCTCGATATTGTGAATGCATAAATGACAGCAGGGATGAGCACGAGAACTCCTACCTGAAGTACCGCCGCGAAGAGGAAGACCACTGCCCACAAGCCTGCGCTTGGCAGCCCTTCTAGGAGAAATCCAAGACCCGCGAGGACCGACTGGATGAAGGCAACGCCAAGAATACCTACGCTCACACTGCGGATCGTGGCCCCCATAAGTTTGTGGAACTCGGGACCATTCTCGCCAAATAGTCTGTTCGCGACGGAACGTGTCGCCTTGCCGGCATCCTCGGCCTTGGCTAAAAGAATTCCGGAGACCAAAATCGACAGGACAAATTGCAGAACCGTGACGGCGATCCCTGCGGACGCGGAAAGTAGCCCGGTCACCGCCGTCCTGATCTGCGGAGCAAAATTTCTTACCATCTCGCTCAGATTGCTGGAAGCCAGACTCCACAACTGGTTCAGAGGAACGCCGATGATAGGCCAGGTTGCGACCTTCGGAGGCGGCGGCGGGATGATGAACGTTCCTTCCTTGACTCGAGCTGCCAAACCCTGGATACCGTCCACCAGCGTTCCCGCGAGCAATGCGGTCGGAACTATCAAAATCGATAAAAGGATAACTGTGAGAAGAACCGCGGTTAGCGTGCCCCGTTCTCCCAAGGAACGTTTGAGCTTTTGATAGGTAGGGTAGGCAGCGATAGCAATGATGACTCCCCATGCAATTGGGAGGAGGAATGGACGAAGTATCAGGAAGCACAGAGCCAGTAGCAGAACGATGAGTCCGACCCGAACCGACACCTCGACGGCGCGGTCGAGGTAATCCTTGTCGTGTGTGGGCTCTTGAAACGTCACAGCCGGATTCTCCTGGGAGTACAGGCGAGACTCGATCTACAACATCTCCGACGCAGCGAATTGGTTATAGGACGCCTTACGGCTCATTAAATACCTGGGCCCACCGCTCAAGACCAGCGGTCGCAATCTCCCGGTTGTAAGACGCGAAACCCGCTGTTGTAGCCTCGAAAGTACTCCACAGGCCGGCGCGCTCTGCTCCTCAGTTACGCACCGCAAAATCGAAGACTAGAAGTCTTACTAGTGGTGGAAGGGGACCCAAAGGTCTAAAAACAGCATGCCGCGTGAGAATTGGAGTGACGCGACGATCATACCGAGCGATTTATTCAACTAGTGGAATGCGAGCGGCTTTCGCGTTTTGCGCGAAAAGATCTTAGGAGCATTCGGTCGAAGAGACGTCGCATGCAGTCTCGCTTGAGCTCGGCTTTTCCTATCGCACAGTGGCTGCCACGGTACAGTCTCGGTTGGCTGCGGCCGGATTTCGTGGCTGGACTGACGCTTGCAGCGTATGCCATCCCCGTTTCGCTTGCATATGCTTCTCTCGCTGGAGTGCCACCGCAAGCAGGATTGTATTGCTATCTCGTCGGAGGCATTGCGTACGCGGTTTTCGGCACGTCCCGGCAAGCGGCGATCGGGCCAACTTCCGCCATTTCCATCCTGATCGGTTCCGCTCTCGGCACAATGTCCGTTGGCGATTTAGGCCGACAAAGCGATCTGGCGATGGCAGTTGCCGTGCTAACTGGAACCATCGGCGTCATCGCGTGGTTCTTTCAGCTGGGCAACATCGCCAACTTCGTCTCCGAAACGGTGCTCAGCGGATTCAAGGTTGGAGCCGGCTTGGTCATCGCTTCTACCCAACTGCCGAAACTATTCGGGATAGCAACCGGCGGCAACAATTTCTTCACGCGTTTGCTCGAGATTTTCCGCCACATCGGTGAGACCAATCTTCCAACTCTTGCCGTGGGTGCGGGTGCGCTGCTTCTACTGATTCTCGGCGAGCGATTCCTGCCGGGCCGCCCTGTCTCATTGTTCATCGTCGTAGCTGCGATCCTGATGATGTCATTCTTTCCGCTGGCGGACCGTGGCGTAAAGACCGTAGGCGTGATACCCGCGGGGCTGCCCAAGGTGAGCTGGCCATTGGTGCGTTGGCATGAACTTGACGACCTACTGGGCTTGTCTCTCGCCTGTTTTCTGCTCTCCTATGTTGAGAGCGTTTCTGTGGTTCGTACTTTTGCGCTTAAGCATCACTATGCGATTGATGCCGACCAGGAGCTGCTGGCACTCGGAGCGGCCAATCTGGTGGCTGGTGTCGGGCAGGGATTCCCCGTGGCCGGAGGCATGTCGCAATCAGCCGTAAACGAAAAAGCGGGCGCCAAAACGCCTCTGGCACTCGTGTTCGCCTCTGCGAGTATCTGTGCGGTTCTACTATTTCTCACCGGCCTTATGCGGAACTTGCCCCAGCCTGTCCTGGCAGCGGTTGTCCTGTTTGCGGTTGGAGGCCTCGTAAGGCGGCGCGAAATACGACTCCTGTACCGTGTAAGCCGCATGGAATTTCGCATTGCTCTGGTAGCGATGGTAGGAGTCCTGTTGTTCGGCATTCTGAAAGGAGTGCTGCTGGCTGCAATCTTTTCTATCCTCCTGCTCCTGAAGCGGACATCGCACCCGAGGATCACGGAGCTGAAGAGGCTTCCCGACACGGGTCGGTTTGTGGATTGCTCGCGATATCCCGAAGCTCACGCAGTTCCACGGGTACTGGTGTTGCGCGTGGAATCAGGCCTTTTCTATTTCAATGCACAAAACGTGAGGAACTACATTACCGAGCAAATAGCGAATCACACGGAGACCAAACTTGTTGTAGTCGATCTTTCCACTTCGGCGTACGTGGATCTGGCGGGCGCGCGCATGATCGCGGAGTTAGAAGAGTATCTTACGCATGCTGGCGTATCACTAGGACTGGCAGAGACTCACGGGGATGTCCGCGATGTTCTACATACGCAGGGATTGGAAGAACGAATCGAGGGAGCAGGGCTACGACTGAACGTGGAATCGCTTATCGAGAGCTGGAAGTCGACCGCAGTACGGTGAATGTATGTCTGAAAGCTAGTTACCTCAAATGGCAAAGGGAAGAGTCCATCAACTTATGGCCGATCCTCCGGCGGAAACGCCCCGATAAAATCAACTACTTGGATTTAGCTATCTAAACTGCAAGATCTTATTCGGCGCTTCGATTCCGCCTCGCCGTCCAATCTTCTCAATCGCTTACAGAAGTCTAGCCTGTTAACTACTTCACTGTTGCAGACAAATCCGTCCGGAATTCAAGACAACTACTGCTCAACAGCCGTATTAGCAGTCGCGGGCAAAAGGTAGTCGTGGTTTTTTGTTCTGCGCGGGTAGTAGTGGGAAGGGCAGTCTCAACACTCGCTGCTCGCGCGAGCAAAGCGCAAATGCCTGAAGACTAGGAATGTTACTAGTGGTCTTGTTGCCAGCAGCGCCGTAAAAAGGAATTGTTTTCAGCGCGACCAAAGATTGAGCCTCGTCTTAAGCAGCGGAGTGCTGTGATGAACATTCGACTTACGGGCCAGGGCGATTCATCTCGCAGAATCGCCACACATCCCCAGACCTATTGGGTGTCGCTCCTCGTTGCCATGATGGTGATCGCGGTCGCTTGCGGTGAGAAAAAACCTACGGTCGCTCCGGGTCCGCCGGAAGTTCAAACGGCAGATGTGATCCAGCAGGATGTTCCGATCTATACGGAGTGGGTCGCGCAACTGAACGGGGATACCAATGCGGAAATCGTGCCTAAGGTCCAAGGCTACCTGCTCAAGCAGAACTATAAAGAAGGTTATTTTGTAAATAAAGGCGAGCTGCTTTTCGAGATAGATCCACGGCCCTTTGTCGCAGGTCTCGATCAAGCAAAGGCGCAACTCGCGCAAGCGCACGCGGGTCTGTCCAAAGCCGAGACCGACGTAGTTCGGGACACGCCATTGGCTGAGCAAAATGCGATTCCGCAGAAGCAACTGGATAACGACCGCGCGGCGCAAGCCGCCGGCAAAGCTCAGGTTGCGGCAGCCGAGGCGCAGGTGGAACAGGCGCAACTCAATCTGGCGTGGACGAAGGTGTACTCACCGATTGATGGCATAGCTGGGAGGGCGACATCACAGGTTGGGGACTTGGTTGGGACCACGACCAAGATGACGACCATCTCGAAAGTGAATCCGATCCGAGCTTATTTTTCTATCAGCGAGAACGCATATCTCGGAGTTGCTGGAAAGGTCGGCGCAGTCCTGCGCGGAAATGACAAAATTCCGGCGACACCGGTGGAATATATACAGGCGAACGAAGTGCCATATCCCCGGAAAGGCCGCATCATTCTGGTGAATCGAGAGGTGAGTTCGCAAACCGGCACGATTCAACTCGCAGCCGAGTTTCCAAATTCAGACGCGGTTCTTCGCCCCGGCGGTTTCGGACGCGTTCGTATGAGAACCGGCGACAACAAGAACGCTCTCCTTGTCCCTCAGCGCGCGATCATTGAAGTTCAATCCGCATACCAAGTTGTGGTTGTAGGACCTGACAACAAGGCCACCTTCCGTCCGGTGAAGGTGGCGGAAAAGGTCGGATCTAACTGGATAGTCACCGAAGGGCTGAAGCCTGGCGAAAAAGTGGTCGTAGAAGGATTCATGAAAGTGCGTGAAGGCATGCCCGTCAGTGCCAAGCCATATGCGGAATCTGCATCGGCCGGGACCCACTGACCCATGTCTAAATTCTTCATTAATCGCCCAATTGTGGCGATGGTTATTTCAATCCTGATGGTCATTGCTGGCGTCGTCGCGATGCTCAGCCTGCCGACGGCCCAATTCCCGAAGATCGCGCCTCCTGAAATTCAAGTGCAAACGACCTATCTTGGTGCTGATGCCGAAACCGTCGCGCAGTCAGTGGCGACCCCGATCGAGCAGCAGATGGCCGGCGTCGACAACATGAACTACATGTATTCGCTGAACGGCAGCGATGGTTCGATGAAGTTGACGGTCAACTTCGACATTGCCACAGAAACCAACACCGATCAGATCCTTTCGCAGATGCGTGTGAACCAGGCCACTTCACAGTTGCCCAGTTCGGTGAACCAGTATGGCGTCACGGTGCAGAAGTCGACTGCGGCGCCGTTGATGATGATTGCCCTCTATTCGCCCAAGAATCTTTACGACAATATTTTTCTGGCCAACTACGGAATCATCAACATTAACGATGCATTGACCCGCATCCCGGGAGTGGCCTCGGTGACAGTATTCGGTGCCGGGCAATATGCCATGCGATGCTGGGTCAATCCGGACAAACTCGCGAGCCTCAATATCACCGTTCCCGAAATCATCAATGCGATCCAGACGCAGAATACGGTGAATCCTGCGGGGCAGATCGGCAGCGAGCCGGTTCCACAGGGGCAGCAGTTTACGTACACCGTTAGAGCCCCGGGACGCCTGCCCTCAGCGGAAGAGTTCGGCAACATCATTGTGCGCGCTCAACCGGATGGAGGCATTCTCCGGCTGAAAGACGTTGCGCGCATCGAGTTGGGAGCGCAGACCTACGCACTTCAAGGCAGATTGGATGGCAAGCCGTCAGCATTGCTCGCTATCTACCAGTTGCCCGGAAGTAATGCGGTCCAAACCGCAGCGGGCGTGCGCAAGTTGATGGAAGAAATGAAGACCAGGTTCCCGCAGGGTCTCGACTATGTAATCCCGCTCGACACCACTTTGGCGGTCACCGAAGGACTGAAAGAGATCCAGCACACGTTGCTAGAGGCGATCGCGCTGGTGATCCTGGTGGTGTACATCTTCCTGCAAGGCTGGCGCGCCACGTTGATTCCGTTGCTCGCGGTTCCGGTGTCGTTGATTGGCACGTTCATTGTTTTCCCGCTACTGGGGTTCTCAATCAATACGCTGTCACTATTCGGATTGGTGCTTGCAATTGGACTAGTGGTCGACGACGCAATCGTAGTGGTGGAGGCGGTGGAACACCACATCGAGCACGGTCTGTCTCCCAAAGCGGCCACCGTAAAGGCGATGGACGAAGTGTCGGGGCCCGTAGTCGCGATCGCGCTCATTCTCTCTGCGGTATTCGTTCCAACCGCATTCATTCCGGGTATCACTGGAAGAATGTATCAGCAGTTCGCGGTGACGATTGCAGTGTCCGTCATCTTCTCTGCGTTCAACGCATTGACATTGAGCCCTGCACTTTCGGCTCTGTTATTGAAGCCAAGAAAGCCGACGCGCGGCCCACTAGGGGCTTTCTTCAAATGGTTCAACCGGGTATTTGGAAGGGCTACCGACGGCTACGTGAGTGCGTGCGGACACTTGATTCACAAGGCGGGTTTTGCGTTTGTCCTGCTCTTAGTGCTCTGCGTGGCAGCTGGGTTTTTTGGGAAGAAGATTCCCACCAGCTTCCTTCCCGATGAAGATCAGGGTTTCGTGTACGCGGGTCTGCAACTTCCGGATGCGTCTTCGCTGCAGCGAACCGGTGATGCTTCGAAGGAAGTCGAGGACATCATCATGAAGACGCCCGGTGTGGAGCATGTGAGCTCCGTGATCGGGTACAGCATGTTAAGTGGAGTGAACACCACGTACAGTGCGTTCTTTTGGGTCTCATTGAAACCGTGGGAAGAGCGCAAGGCGCCGGACGAGAAATACGAAGCGATCAAAGAGCACCTCAACAACACTCTTTCTAAGGTGACTTCTGGGATTGCATTTGCATTCCCGCCGCCCGCAATTCCAGGTGTGGGCACATCGGGCGGTGTGACCTTTGTTTTGCAGGATCGGTCTGGCAAGGACATCGCTTTTCTCGGGAAAAATCTGCAGACCTTTCTGGCTGCAGCGCGCAAGCGTCCGGAACTGGCGAGTGTCACCACGACCGCTCTATTCGGTGTGCCGCAGGTAGGTGTGACCGTCGACAGAGCGAAGGTGTTGACCCAGCAGATAAACCTTGCTTACGTCTATCAAACGCTGCAGACGTTTATGGGCGGCTCGCTAGTGAATTATTTCAATCGCTTCGGGCGGCAGTGGCAGGTCTACGTGCAAGCGGATGGTGACTATCGCACGAATGTAAATAATCTGGGCAAGTTTTATGTGCGGAATACTGCGGGCGACATGGTCCCGTTGAGCACATTGACCGGTACTGAGCCGCGGAGTGGGCCCGGGTTCATCATGCGGTTCAATCAATTCCAATCCGCACAGCTCAATGCCTCGACGGCTCCCGGGTACAGTTCCGGCCAGGCAATCGCTGCCCTGGAGGAAACCTTCAAGCAGACGATGCCGGCCGAAATGGGCTTCGACTACATGGGTATGTCGTACCAGGAGAAGAAGGCTGCGGAGGGAGTCAGTCCCATCGTAGTGTTCGCACTCGCTTTCCTTGTGGTCTTTCTGATCATGGCGGCGCAGTACGAAAGCTGGACGCTGCCGTTTGCCGTTTTGCTCGGCACACCGATCGCGGTGTTTGGAGCATTTCTGGCATTGTTCGGTCGCGGGTTGGAGAACGATGTTTACGCGCAGATCGGACTGGTGATGCTCATCGGACTGGCGGCGAAGAACGCGATCCTGATCGTGGAATTCGCGAAGATGGAGCACGACAAGGGCAAACCGTTGGTCGAAGCCTCACTGTCCGGCGCGAAGCTGAGGTTGCGGCCGATTCTCATGACGGCATTCGCGTTCATCCTTGGTTGCGTGCCTCTGTGGTTGGCTTCGGGAGCCGGCGCCATTTCACGACAGGTGTTGGGAACAGTGGTCATCGGCGGAATGTTGGCCGCCTCGTTATTGGCAATCTTTTTCGTCCCCGTCTCGTTCGTTGTGATCGAACGGCTCGGTTATCGCTTGGGAGCAGCAAAGCCGGTCGAAGGAGGGCCAACAGCGGATCACGAAGGAGCGCACGCGGCATGAGAATTACCCTTGCACTCGTGCTGTCATTCACGCTTTGCGCCTGCAAAGTTGGGCCTAACTACAAACGTCCGGCCGTGGCGATCCCCGACCAGTATCGCGGACTCGCGCCGAGTGCTTCCCCGCAGCCGCAACCTTCCACGCCAAACTTTGCCGAAATGAAATGGTGGACAGTTCTCCAGGATAAGGTGCTGGAAGACCTTATCAGGGAAGCGCTTACCAACAACTACGATTTGCGGATCGCTGCCACTCGTATTTTGCAGGCGAAAGCTCAGCTAGGTATTACGCGCGCTGACCAATTCCCTTCGGTTGCGGGGGCGGCTGGAATCGAGAACGTGCGATCCCCCATCTACCCGAATGCTCCGACGTTCGATAGTGCTTCGATCCAAGCGTCGTACATTGTCGACTTTTGGGGACAATTTCGCCGTGCAACCGAGGCTGCCCGCGCGAATCTGGTAGCCACGGAATTCGGCCAAGAGGTGGTACGAACGACCCTCATCTCGAATGTCGCGAGTGATTACTTCCTATTGCGGCAGTTCGATGTGCAACTGGAGTACTCCAAGGAGACTCTGAAAGCAGACCAGGAGATGTTGAGAATCAACACCATCAAGTTCAAAGGTGGTGAGTCCGCGCAAACCGACGTATTACAGGCGGAATTGCTGGTCGAACAGGCGGAGTCGCAGATTATCAGCCTGCATCAGTCGATCGAGCAGACGGAAAACGCAATCAGCACTCTTCTTGGAAGAAATCCCGCCCCGGTCGCGCGCGGGCTCGATCTGGTTGCGCAACCGCATTTGCCAGAAGTGCCTGCGGGTATTCCTTCGACGATTCTGGAACGACGACCGGATGTGCGCCAGGCGGAGATGTTGCTAGTTTCCGCGAATGCGAACGTTGGCGTCGCGAAGGCAGCATTCTTCCCGCAATTTTCGCTAACGGGGTCGTTTGGTGCGCAGAGCACATCACTGACTAGTTTTCTGGAGGGTCCCGCAACATTCTGGTCCATTGGAGGTCAGGCTCTGCAGCCATTGTTCGAAGGAGGCCGCATCAAGTCGAACTATCGATTGGCTTGGGCGCAGCGAGACGAAGCGGAGCTAGCATACAAGCAAACCGTTCAGCTGGCTCTCGCTGATGTTTCTAACGGCTTGGTCGGTTACTCACAGTCGCGAAAATTTCGGATGAAGATCGAGCAGCAGACCGTCACTTACAGCGAAGCAGCGCGTCTGGCAAATGTACGTTTCCTGGGTGGGTATACGAGCTTCCTTGAGGTGCTGGTAACGCAGCAACAGTATTTAACCTCGCAACTGACGCTCGCACAGGCTTGGGACTCCGAGTTGCAGAACTACGTCCAGTTGTATCGAGCGCTTGGGGGAGGATGGGAGCCATAGCGGCATTCCGGTAGGTTCGCGCCTCCAATCCTCCTACCTCAATAGCGCCTAGCGCCACTCTGTTCCCGTCGTTCCCGAAAGCGCCCTGTCCAGATAGGTTGCCGCGCTGATCAGCGCGAGATGCGTGAATGCCTGGGGGAAATTTCCCAGATGTTGTCCATTCGAACCGAGTTCCTCGGAGTACAGACCGAGATGGTTGGCATATCCAAGAAGCTTTTCAAATAGTAACTGCGCCTTCTCCAGATCACCGGCACGCGCCAGGCATTCGACATACCAGAAGGAACATGCGGTGAAGCTACCTTCTTCCCCCGGTAGTCCGTCCACATGGGCACGCCCTACCTCGTAACGGCGGACGAGCGTGTCTTCGATCAGGCGTGTTTCGATCGCCCGCATTGTCGAGAGCCACATTGGGTCGACCGGACTGATGAATCTCATCATTGGCATCAGCAGCGCTGAAGCGTCCAACTCTTGCGATCCCTTGAATTGCACAAATGCCTGCAGGCGCTCATCCCAGAAGTTGGTGAAGATATCGTTTCGAATCTCATCCCGGGTGCGTTGCCATGATTCCAGAGGTCCGGAAAGCGACCTCTTTTGAGCAAGCCGCAATGCGCGGTCGAAAGCCACCCAACACATTACGCGAGAGTGCAAGAACTCCTTCGCGCCGCCGCGGACCTCCCAAATACCCTCGTCAGGCCGTTGCCAGTTTTTCCCCAGCCACTCGAGAATGCGTTGCACATTCTGCCATCCAGAATGGGAAATGGGATCGCCATACTTGTTCGCGAGGTAAATGGAATCCATCATTTCCCCGTAGATATCCAGTTGCAGCTGCTGGTAAGCGGCATTTCCAATGCGCACAGGACGCGAGTTTTCGTATCCGGAGAGATGGTCCAGCGTCATCTCGTCAAGTTTTTGCCGGCCATCCACCCGATACATTACTTGTAAGGGCCCGCGCTCCGCATTGTCACAGAGTCGTCCCAGTAGCCAGTCGATGAACGCCTCTGTTTCTTCGACAAAGCCGAGGCGAATGAGCGCGTACAGCGTGAATGTTGCGTCCCGCAACCATGTATATCGATAATCCCAGTTGCGTACTCCCCCGATGTTTTCCGGCAGGGAAAACGTAGGCGCGGCAATCAATGACCCGTGCTCTTGGCTGATGAGCAACTTCAAAATCAAAGCGGAGCGATTGACCATCTCCCGCCATCGACCCTTGTATTTCGATTTTGCTATCCATGTTTTCCAGAAGCGAGCCGTCTGGTGGAAGCGCTTGCTTGCGAGTTCCATCTCAGGTTGGTTTTCCGGAGAACGCAATCCACCAAGCACGAAGGTCGCGGTTTCGCCGGCCTGTAAGCTGAATCGCGATTTCACATCCTGAGATTTACGTTCCAAAGCAACGGTGGAATACAGCCCCATCGGCGGGCACGCGTTCTCAGCCGGAAAGAACATCGCGCAGCGATCCGAAATCTCCGGCCGGTGCGTGCAGCGTCCGTAGTCAAATCGTGGAAGGCACTTCATTTCGAATTGCACGTTGCCCCTGATCACCGAGACCATCCGGATAATCTCATTCGGCTGTTTCCCATCCTTTTCGATGGGCATAAAGTCCGTGAGTTCGGCGACGCCTTCTTCCGCGAGAAATCGCGTCAGCAACGTATTCGTGTCGGGCAGATAGAGCTGGCGGATTCGCATGTTCGTGAGCTGGGGCTCAATCTGAAAGCAGCCACCGTCTTTGTCGAGCAGAGCGGCAAACACCGTGGGCGAATCGAAATCCGGATAACAGAGAAAGTCGATTGAGCCGTCCATGCCGACCAGCGCAATCGAACGCATGTTTCCGATCACGCCGTAATTTTCGATAGGTTGAAAGCTCATAAGGGAAAAGACTTTCTAAGACTGTGAAGTGTCGCTTCACTTTTTCTTGCGAGAAGAAGATGGCCGGCGATTCGGCTCATCCCACAATCGAAATCCACCAGTGAAGGCGTTTGCGTTGTCGCATGCCCTGGATCCTGAGGGTAGCTCCTTTAACTTTTTGACATTGCCGCCTCCAAGAACTACTTCTTCAGCTTGGAGCGCGGCGGCGAGTCGGGCCACAACATCCGCAACAAGACGACGCCATTTCCTCTGCCCCCACTTCTTCAATCCGCGCAGGCCAACGTAATCCTCGAACGTCCCGGATTTGTAGGGAAGGTGTCCCAGTTCCATCGCCAGCAAAACGCCGTCAGCGATCAGCGCAGAACCGAGACCGGTTCCCAAGCCCAGAAAGAGCATCTTGCCACGTTTGTAGTCCCCGAGGGCCTGCATGGCCGCATCATTGACGACCTTTACGGGACGTCCAAAGGCTTTTTCAAAATCAAAACCTACCCATCCTAGCCCTAGATTGTGCGGTTCTGCAGACGGACGGTGCCGGACAACCGAACCGGGATATCCGATCGAAACCACGTCGTAATGCCAGTCACTCGCGAGCTTCTTGACGCCAGAAACCATCTGCTTAGCAGTTAACGCCGGTCCAGACGGGAATTTGCGTGACACTCGTTGCCCGGAGACGAGGATCTTCACATGGGTTCCGCCTACATCAACCACCAGCACTTTCATGGCAAGCCTTTCTCGAAACGTGATCACGAAGACGCCTCGTCGCTCTCGATTGCAAAAATACAAGTGACGGCTGCCGCTCACAAACGGTTGCTTTCTGCCCCGTTCAGCACTTAGTTCAGCGTCACAAACCACGGCCACTTGAGGCGGGGATTACTCGCGATTTCTTCACACAGTCTAGTTACTAATATGCTGATCGCGAATCGAATAAGTTGTGAGTAAAATCGCGCAGAGCGGAAGAATCGCTAGCGTCGACATGCCGCACGGGCCCGAGACGTTCCTTCGGCGCGAGGGTTCGAAGGCGATCTATAGCCTGCGCTATCACTGGCCGGAGTATCTGATGGAGACCGGCGAACTTGCCTCCTACATGTTCTGTGCCTGCGCATTCGCAACCTTGTTGCAGCATCCCGCTTCGCCAGTGCAGCACGTTGTTATGGATGGCATGCTCCGTCGGATGCTCTATGGACTGGCGATGGGAGCGACAGCAGTCGCGATTGTCATGTCGCCTTGGGGGAAGCAGTCCGGTGCGCACTGCAATCCGGGAATAACCTTCACGTTCTACAGGTTGGGTAAAGTCGATTTTTGGGATGCCTTCTTTTATGCCACCGGCCAATTCTTTGGTGCGATTGGCGGCGTTGCGATCGCAAGATACGCATTGAGAGGTGCGGCCGCCAACTATGCAGTGCGGTATGCCGTGACCGCGCCGGGAAAGTACGGCGTGATGGTTGCTTTCCTCGCGGAATTTGCAATCTCGTTTGCCCTGATGCTCATCGTTTTGCTGGTTACGAATCACGAAAGGCTGGCACGATACACACCTTATTTTGCGGGTGCACTGGTTGCGACGTTCCTGACATTTGAATCGCCGCTTTCGGGTATGAGCATGAACCCCGCACGAACACTGGGTTCGGCCTTTCACGCCAGCTACTGGTACGCACTTTGGATCTATTTCACGGCTCCGCCATTGGGCATGCTTGCTGCTGCAGAATTGTTTCTCGCAGCCCGTGGCGGCAAACCTCCGATTTGCGCAAAGCTCCACCACGCGAACAACAAGCGCTGTATTTTCCATTGTGGATATCGAACAACGCGCCGTAGCAGTTTTTAATCTGCTCTAGTTGATCAGCTGCGGACACAGGCTGGTCATACGCCTAATCACCGGACCTACGAGAGGGAAAGCTCATGAGCGTCGTGAATCAATCTTCTTCAGCCCAGTCGACTAATAAAACGAATCCGGAAGAATACGATCTTGTGATCCTCGGCGGCGGCACTGGATCGACGCTGGCTGCATGGACCATCGCTGGCGAGGGAAAGCGTGTTGCCGTCATTGAGCGGAGATACATCGGCGGATCGTGCCCAAACATCGCCTGTATGCCCAGCAAGAACATCATTCAGAGCGCGAACGTTGTCTCTTACTTCCGCCGCAGCAAGGAGTTCGGGATTCGCGGGGACGGTGACATCACGGTCGATATGTCCGTCATCCGTGATCGGAAACGCAGAATGGTCGCAGGCTTGAATGAGATGTACCTCGATCTTTACAAGAAGACCGGAGCCGAGCTTATCCTGGCCTCAGGACGTTTCGTCGGCCCCAGAACACTGGAGGCCACGCTTCCGAATGGGAGCACTCGTCGACTTCGCGGGACCAACGTGATCATCGGGACGGGTACGCACGCTGCACTCGATGCGATTCCTGGCATGGCTGAGGCGCAGCCCTTGACGCATATCGAAGCGCTCGAACTCGGAGAAGTCCCCAGGCATCTCCTGGTGCTCGGTGGTGGCTACGTCGGAACAGAACTGGCCCAGGCAATGCGTCGATTCGGCAGCAACGTTTCAGTGATTGATCGCAATGATCGGCTGGTCCCGAAAGAAGATGAAGATGTGACCGACGCGCTGCAGAGCCTCTTCAAGGACGAGGGCATCGACCTCATTCTTAATGCCCACGTTAAACGAATATCGGGGAAGTCAGGTCAGTCGGTCACAGTTGTTCTTGATCGAAACGGAGTCCAGACCTCAATCGACGGCAGCCATTTGCTGGTAGCAGCTGGCCGCGTTCCGAACACAAAAGATATCGGACTGGACGTTGCTGGAGTCGAACTGACGGATCGCGGCTACGTGAAAGTCAACGAGCGGCTTGAGACGACCGCACCCGGAGTTTGGGCAATTGGGGAAGTAGCCGGTAGTCCGCAGTTTACCCACATCAGTGCTGACGATTCGCGCGTCGTCCGCGAGAATCTTGCCGGCGGAAATCGTGTAACAACTGGTAGGCAGGTTCCGTTTTGCTTATTCACGGATCCGGAATTAGCACGCGTTGGCCTAAATGAGAAGGAAGCTCATGCGCAAGGCATTTCCTACCGCCTGTTCAAGATTCCCATGGAGGGCGTACTTCGCGCTCGCGCAATCTGCGAAACACGCGGATTCATGAAGGCGTTGGTTGAGGCCGACAGCGATCGGATACTTGGCTTCACGAGCTTTTGTGTCGATGCCGGGGAGCTCATGGCCGTCGTACAGGTTGCAATGATCGCCGGACTGCCCTATACGGCACTCCGCGAAGCCGTCCTGACTCACCCGACATTCGCAGAAGGGCTTATCCCGCTATTCTCGTCAGCGCCTTCGATGCCCGAGAGGATGAGCGCGGATGACAGATCGGCCGCAGCTACAAGATCCGTTGCGTAACGGAGTCTCGGGCTACGGCCCATCTTTAGTTAGCAGGTTTAGCCGACCCGGCTCACTTCCGCTCTCTTGGGAAGCGTCCAGTTAGGCCGAATGAAATGACACGTGTATCCACTTGGATAGCGTTCCAGATAGTCCTGGTGTTCAGGCTCAGCCTCCCAGAAAGGACCAGCAGGCGCCACTTCCGTCACTACCTTGCCCGGCCACAGACCCGAGGCTTCCACGTCGGCAATGGTGTCCTCCGCGATCCGTTCCTGCTCGTCGCTGGTATAAAAGATCGCAGAACGATAGCTCGTCCCCAGGTCATTCCCCTGCCGATTCACGGTGGTGGGATCGTGAATCTGGAAGAAAAATTCCAAAAGCTTGCGGAAAGCGAGTTTCGTTGGGTCGAACACAATCTCAATAGCTTCAGCATGGCTGCCGTGATTGCGGTAAGTCGCGTTGGGAACATCACCGCCCGAGTAGCCGACTCGTGTGGAAATCACGCCTGGGTAGCGGCGAAGCAAATCCTGCATACCCCAAAAACAACCTCCGGCGAGAATCGCACGTTCTGTAGATGGCGCCATTTGTCTACTCCTTTTCTTCGGTCTCGAATAGCTTGCGGTATTGACCATATCCTTCGCTCTCAAGTTCCTCGAGAGGGATGAAACGCAGCGACGCTGAATTGATGCAATAGCGCAGGCCGCCCTCTTTCGGCGGACCGTCCGGGAAGACGTGGCCGAGATGGCTGTCGCCCTGGCTGGATCGAACTTCGGTGCGGGCCATGCCGTGGCTCGTATCAGTATTCTCGACAACGTTTGCAGAATCGATCGGCTTGGTGAAACTTGGCCAACCAGAGTGGCTGTCGTACTTGTTTACCGATGCGAACAGTGGCTCGCCTGAAACAACGTCCACATAGATCCCCGGCTCTTTGTTATCCCAATACTCATTGTCGAAGGGACGCTCGGTCCCGTCATGTTGCGTCACGCGATATTGCTCGGGAGAGAGGCGAGACACGGCTTCCGGATTCTTGTTGTAGTTCGGCATACCCCCATTAGAGTGCTGGACTACGCAAATCGATCCACGTACAGATTTAGATTTTTACCGCCGGCCTCTCGCTGAACTCCTGCTGCAAAGCGGCAGCCAACACGTGGTCCCGCGTGTTAAGTCTGCATCGACCGCGTGGGATCTCGTGGCATGGCATTATAAGTTGATGCGTGCGGGTATAGTTAGCCATGCGCGTTCCGGGTCATTGAGGATGAGTCGATCTTGCCGCTGCGCATTTCTACCTCAGCCACGCTGAAGGAAGGTGAGTTCCGAATGTTGCGAGTATTTAGGACTTTCGCGTTTGTGGTTTCCACTTCATTGATTTTGACAGGCGTTTTGCTGGCAGAGTCGGCTCCACTTTACAAACAGGTCGCCAAGTACGCGATCGGCGGCGACGGCGGATGGGATGACATCACCTACGATCCGAGCGGCAATCGTCTGTTTGTGGCACACAATAGCGCCATCTATGTGATCGATGCGGCCACTGGCAAGAAGACTGGTGAGGTTCCAGCCAACGGCGCACACGGTGTAGCGCTTATCCCGGACAAAGGGCTCGGATTCAGCTCCAACGGCCGCGCCGGAACCGTTACAGTGTTCGATTTGAAGACGCTCACGCCTAAGACCGACATCAAAGTGGGAGAGAATCCGGACGCCATCATCTACGACAAATACGCAAATCGCGTCATCGTGATGAACGGACGCAGCCACGACTTGATGGCGATCGATCCAGATTCGTTGAAGGTTGTTGCTACGGTGCCGCTCGGAGGCAAACTCGAAGTCGCCGCAGCAGACCATGGGCACGTGTACGTGAACGTTGAAGATACCGGCGAAATCGCGGTCATCGATTCCGCGACCTGGAAAGTGACCGATCGTTGGAAGCTGACCGACTGCGAGGAGCCATCCGGCCTTGCGATCGACGAAGCCGCCGGTCACCTGTTCGCCGTGTGTGGCAATAGCAAGATGTTGGTCGTGGATACAAAGACCGGGAAGACTCTGCCTTCGCTGGTGACCGGGAAGGGCACCGACGGCGCGGCTTTTGATCCCAAGCTCGGTTTTGCGTTCGCTTCCAACGGCGAAGGCACGTTGACGGTGGTTCGCCCCGTAAAGGGTGGGACCTACGAGGTTGCAGCCAACATCCAGACGCAGCGGGGCGCACGAACGATGGCTGTCGATCCCAACAGCCACAGGGTCTTTCTCCCGACAGCAGAACTGGGGCCGCCGGCCGAGGGCCAAACCAGGCCCAGCATCAAGCCAGGATCATTCGAGATTCTTGTATACGCTCCATCTGAATAGGGCGTCCTTATAAGGTGAGCTGTCGGAAGTTGTCGCTTGCTTCCCGGTCAGCCTGCGGTAGCTTGGCTTTCAGTGGCAGGTCATGGGGAGGGGAGTCTCCTCGGTAGCGCCTGCGTCGGCTCGGTCAGGGGATCCCAATGTCACGGAGACCTGGGTACAGGTGTCGCCAAGCTCCGGAATCAAGTGCCTACAAGTTGATCAGCTTCAGTGTGCCCAAATTCCTCCTGTGCTGCACTCTTGTCGTCGGTTTAGCGCCGCTTTCCGCATTCGCTCGCCTTTTCGGCAACTCCGATACCACCGTTGTAAGTAATCAATTCCAGATTTCTGCGCCCGAAGCCGATGTTCTGGAAGCGGTGAAGCACATTAGTCAGGACGAGATCGTGCACGGAACGTACGTGTACGAGAAAGAGAAGACGCTGAGAGGGGCAATGTCGGCAAAATCATCCAATGCCTTTCGTGATGAAAAGCCGGCCGGCGAGGTGTTCTACAAGGTTGCCAAAGAAGTGCTCGACCCACGTCATTTCAAGGGCAGCAACGGCGTGGGAACGCTTACCGTGCGATACGTTGTGAACGCGCGAGGTGCCGACGAGACCAGTCTCCGCATCGATGCAGTCTTTGTCGAAGAGGAGCGGCGTCGAGCTGACAAGTCGGATGGAACCGTCGAGTCTGCCGAATACGATGCGGTGCGATCTCAGGTCGAATCGATTCAGCAGGCGCGATTGAGTCCCGCCGTGGAGGCCCCGCATGCCGGAGACCGGCCTGTCGCCCCCACTCCAGTGGCATCCGCGCTTCCACAGCCCAGCACCATTCAACCGGCGACGGCCAGCACGTTTCCGCCTACGGCGAGTGCCGGAACGCAACCATCGACAACCCTTTCTCCTGAAGCGTTCAAAGATCTACAGGGGCGCGTCGCGGAGCTGCGATCCCAGGTCGAGGGCCAGATTAAGAGCAACGGAACAGCGCTACGGCAGGCTCCTATCTCGCGATCCACGACCGTGGACACACTTCCCGCTGCCAGCGCGGTCGTTATCCTTGTCATTACGCCGAAGTGGTATGGTGTGGAAACCGCTGACGGACATCGCGGATGGATACGACGCGCCGAACTGGAGCCGCGACAGTGATCAGTATTCGTTCTGGATCGAAGATGCTTCGATTGTCGCTAAAAGGCCTTCTCTTCCTATCGCTCTTTGCTGGCGTACTCGTTGCTCAATCGGCAAAACCGACACAGCGGACGTTTCCAGTTCCCAAACCGCAAGTCGAAAACGCTCTTCGGCAGCTGGCGGGCAGCTCGGGAGGCAAGCTCCCTATCCTCGTAGGATTTGCTGTACCCGGCGACCACTCGCTCGAACGATTTCGGCAGGGATATTACGAATATGAAATCGCTGTGACCCCCATCAACGCGCGCGAAACCGCAGTACAGGTCACCGCCAAGATCACCGCGTGGTACGCCGGAGAGAAACCAGAAGAATCCAATTACGAAGTGTTGGGTTCGAACGGCCGACTGGAATCCGATCTACTGGATCGCCTCGCAGACGCGTTAAAGAGTGGCCAGTCGCCGGTCCAACAGCTCGAACCAGCCGGTACGGATGCGCACCGCGCCCCAGACCCGCGTCCTGATGCGCCTTCCACGGCAAAGGTCAATTACCTGTCCCGATATTTGCGGCAGGCGTCACCAAAGGCTGAAGCAACCGGAGGCCAGCCAACTCCTGCACCGGCGGAAGCTGTTACGGATCAGCAGATCTCAAAACTCACGAGAGAAGAGGCCGCCCTCGCGCAGATCAAGAGCAGCCAGGCTCGGCCGACCGATCTTGCAGTCGTAAAAGCGCCCAAGACTCCGGTCATGTCGCGTCCATCGAAGGATGCCCAGGTGGTGCTGGTCGCCGAGGCGGATGACGAACTTCAGGTTCTCGACGCGAACAATGACTGGGTCCACGTACATCTCATTGGACTTTCGCGCGGGTGGGTTCGCCGCTCGCAACTCGATTTATCGAATGTCTCTCTCCCCGCTACCGCAACCAAGCAGGCAGCCGCTACAAGTTCGCAAGATCAGCCCTTCCAGAAGACTCGCGAAGAGACGGGTACATTTCCCGGCGAATGGAAGGCGCTACAGGGAAAAAAAGTAGATATCGTGTGGCTGCAGGAACGCGACGAGGCTTCGCCGCCATCCGAGTCCGGAGAGATGCGCTATTTCGAGTCGCTAATGCGCAAGCAGTACGCAGCGCTTACTGCCGAACACAATGAAGCGGAAGGCGTTGTCCTCGTTCTCGATTCCGCTAGCGGCGGAATGATCGCCAGCACCAATTCCGCGCTGCAACGATGGACCGCCGGCAGCCTATCGAGTAATTCCTTCTGGCGTGAGTGCTGGTTTGATCCACCTGACATCTTCCAGAGCCTGCGGCAAGGTAAATAAAGCCCCGTCCTCACCAATCTCTGTCGCTATCGTTCAGCAGATCAGGGTCGTGGAATTCGTCTTTCTTCCGATAACAAACGCGAACCATTGCCAGTGTCAGCAACGTGGGTGGAACAACCAGGATCAGGATCCCGCTCTTGAGCGCCTGGATCATCCGGCCGCCCGATTGTGCGGCCTGGGTGTAGCAGAGGGAGCATCCCTGGGCAAAGGCTGGCTGGCAAAGCGCCAGCGCCGCGAGAATCACAATTACAAAGCCGATCGACCTTGGTCCGATAACAAATCGATTCTTATACTTCATGGCGTAGTGCTCGTGGTGACGGGGTGTCCCCCGGGAACTCCGTAACGAATACGGAAGCTATCAGTCCAGGAATTCTGCATGGTAAGCAGGACGAAACCCGTAATCAGCACGATGAAGAGGAGAAAGCCTCGCTTTTCCGCCCAAAGGTGCATGAAAAACATAATTGCCAGGCCTGCTTCCGCAATCGCGATGAGCAACATTCGCCGGACCATACCCGCCGTGCTGATGTCCTGGCGAGCGATCAGGAACTGCAATCCCGCTAGCAGCAAAATACAGATGTAGATCAGGATATATTTGGTGATGCTGTCGGTGTATTTCGCTTCAGGTGCCTGCTTATCTACATCCGGCGCGTCGAACATCCTATCCTCCCGCGTCAACGAGCAACGTTCAACAGATAAACCAGTGGAACTACAAACATCCAAACTAAGTCCACAAAATGCCAATAGAGACCGGCTACTTCCAGGTCATCGCCGTTAAAGCGGCCCTTGTTGTAGCGATAAGTGACCCACAGAAGGACAAGCACCCCACCAGTCACGTGCAGCAGATGGAGCCCGGTGATGCTGTAGAAAGTGGCGCCGAACTGCGGATCGCCCCATGGATTGTGGAATAGCGTCACACCTTCCCGAATCATGCCCAGCCATTCGCGGATATGCAACAAGGCGAACAGAATGCCCAACACGACGGTCACGAGGGTCCAGCGGATCGCTGCGGACTTGTGATTTGCCTTCGCCGCTCTTACGCCCAGAAGCATCGTGAGGCTGCTGGTGACGAGAACGAACGTCATCACCATGGCATTAATAACGGAGGGCGTTTCAAACGGCGTTGGCCACTTCTGTGCAGCATTGCGCAGGAAGCCGTATACCAGCAGGCAGCCTGCAAAGGTGGCGGCATCTGCGATGATAAACAGCCAAATCGCCAGCTTTTTCGCCGGAACGGAGAACATCGGTTCGCTTACAACGATGCTTCCGGGTGTGCCCATAGAAATATTAGCCTCGCTCAAGCTTTTCGCTCCTGCATCGATCCGTTAGATAGTGAACCAGAGCAAACACAACAGATAGATCCACAAGGCATCCATAAAATGCCAATATCGCGAAACCGCAGTCAACGTACTCTTCTGTAATGTGAGGCGTTGCAGCCTGGTGATGATGAGCACCAGTCCTCCGAGGCCGCCCAGCACGTGAAGAGCATGGGTAACCGTAAGCACGTAGAAGAATGAACTGCTCGGGTTCGTCGCGAGATACAAGCCTTCACGCCGAAGTTGCAGCCACGCAAAGTATTGTCCGGCGACGAACACCAATCCCAGGCCAAGAGCGAGATAAAACCAGAAGGTCGGTTTTGCGTGCTGGCGGTCTGGAGCCGTCATGAACTTTCCAACGGAGCGCCGCCCTACTTCCAGCACAAAACCACTGGCTAGCAACACCAGTGTATTCAGGTAGAGAATTGATGGAAGCGTGAAGCTCTTCCAGTCCGTCGCTCCGCCTTTGCGCACTACCAACGCACTGGTAAGCGCCGCAAAAATCATCCCGATGCCCGCCAACGCAACGTACACCGCTGTGGAGCTGGGGTGGGGAGAACGTCGATCCATCACCAGATTCAGATTGCCATCTTCGGTGAAGAACCCGCCGTGGCCCGATCCGCCGCCGGTTACCGGCGCCCGTTCATCAATCTTGGTCGGTCTTTCTACTGTTGTTGCCATAACTCTGGCCCCATTTCCCCAATAATTCCCGACTACTCCGTCGTTTGAGTAATCTTCTCTGGAGAGTTCTGCATGACGTAATCGCCGGTCGAGCCCTCAATTCCGTACTGGTATGGATCGTGATAGACCACCGGGAGCGTTCCTCCGAAGTTGTCAAACGGCGGAGGCGAGCTTGTGATCCATTCCAGCGACGTGCCTTCCCAGGGATTGTCTGGCGCGGGCTTACCCCAGAATCGGCTGTAGATCAGGTTGAATACGAAAATCAGTTGCGCGGCGCCCGTCAGCAGAGCAGCAATGGTGATGAACCGATGCACCGGGATCAGCGGCTCCATGTATCCCGTGAATGCCTGATAGCGCCGGATGTTGGCTGCCAGTCCCAGATAATGGAATGGCATGAAGATGGCGTATGCGCCGATGAACGTAAGCAGGAAGTGCAGTTTCCCGAGCTTCTCGTTCATCATGCGGCCGAACATCTTCGGGAACCAGAAGTACGTTCCGCAAAAGATGCCAAAGATGGCAGCCACTGCCATCACCAGGTGGAAGTGTCCGACCACGAAATACGTGCCGTGCAGCATGATGTCGAGACTGGGCTGTGCCAGGAAGAATCCAGACACTCCACCTGCGACAAACATGGAAATGAAGCCGAGCGCGAACAGCGACGCTGTGGTGATCCGCAGATGCGAGCCATAAAGGCTGCCAATCCAGATGAGCACGATGATCGTAGCCGGGATCGTGATAATCAGCGTGGGGAAAGAAAACACCAGCGATGAGAACGGATTCATTCCGCTCACGAACATGTGGTGTCCATAAACCATGTAGCTGAGTACGGCGATCGCCAGCATACAGCCGATGATCACACGGTAACTCAGCAAGGCTCTCCGCATGCTCGTGACAAGAACATGCGAAACGATTCCCATCGCGGGCACAATCGCGATGTATACCTCTGGATGTCCGAAGAACCAAAAGAGGTGCTGCCACAACAACGTGGATCCGCCTGAGTGCGGCTGCACCTGATCATTTACCACCAGGCCACCAGGGATGAAGAAGCTGGTTCCGGCGACGTGATCGAGGATGAGCAGAATGCAAGCCGGCATCAGAACCGCAAAAGCGGCCAGGCCCATCAGGGAAGTGATGAACCAGGCCCACACCGTGAACGGCATTCGGGAGAGTGTCATTCCCTTGGTGCGCATGTCGAGGGTGGTGGGAATGAAGTTCAGCGATCCGAGCAACTGGCCAACGCAGAAGATAGCGATCGACGCAGCCCAGAGAACTTGTCCTGTCCCTTGTCCCGGTCCGGCTACTTCTCCTAAAGCGCTGAGAGGAGCGTAGGCAGTCCACCCAGAGAGCGGCGGTCCGCTTCCGACAAAAAACGATGCGACCAGTACCAGGAAGCCGACCAGCGTCACCCAGAACGACATCATGTTGATGTGCGGGAACGGCATGTCTTCAGCCCCGACCTGGATAGGCAGGAAAAAATTGCCGAACGCTGCGAAGGGCGCAACCGTCAGTACGAAGAAGACCATGATTGTCGCGTGCATGGTCATTAATTGCAGGTAGTACTCCGGCGTCATGATGTTGCCGGGAGCGCCGTTTTGCGAAAGCAGGTGCAACCCGGGGATCGGCCAACTCCCCCATGCGAGGTGAATTCGCATCAACCATGACAGGACCGTGCCCACAAGCACAGCCACCAGGCCAAGGCCGAAGTACTGCTTCCCAATTACTTTGTGATCGACGCTGAAAACGTATTTCTTGATGAAACTCGTCGGGGGCGCATGATGATGAACCCCGTGTGTTGAAGCTTCGTGCATTTTGCTCACCCCTTGGCCGTTCGGCTTACTGCAACGCTGCTTCTTTCTTCAACCAGTCGTCGTAGTCTGCCTGCGATAGAACGCTGAGAACTGCGCGCATGTTGTAATGCCCCAGCCCACACAGCTGCGTGCAAACGATTTCGTACTTGCCGATTTTTGTCGCGGTGAAATGAACCGATAGGTCGACACCCGGAACGAAGTCTTGCTGGATGCGCAACTCAGGAACAAAAAAGGAGTGACCCACATCTTTGGATCGCATAAAGAGGTGTATCTCGCGGTTGACCGGTATCGCCATTTCCGCGGTTACGATGTCATCCTTAGATGCCTGATCGTGAGTGGTGTCAAGTCCGAAGAAGTTCTGGTTAGCTTCGTTGATCATCTCCGGGTGAATCGGGCCGAAGGTGTTATCCGGCCCCGGATAGCGGAAATAGAAAGCGAACTGCCCAGCTTGCACCTGCATAGGAAGAGCATTCGCGGAAGCTGGCGAGAGAAAGACATTCGCCCAGGCTTTTGCTCCGAAGGCTCCCAGCGCCAGAACCTCAGTTCCTACCAGGATGAAGCCCGCAATCACCATCGCCGCCGCGCCACCCGGGAAATTCCTGATCTTCGTGCCGGGTTTCGGATTCGAGAACTTCCAGATGAACGCCGCCAGGATAATCTGTGCAGCCAGGAAGGCGAGGCCAGCTTCAGCCATCGTCTCGGACATCTGCTCGTCAATCTGCTGTCCGTGAGTTGAAATATCTTCCGGCTGATGCCAGGTGTGCCGCACGATTGGAATCGCCGACAGGATCGCAATCACAACGATGGTAATTGCAAACAGTTTGGCCATAGGTCACTTCGCCGTAAACGTGAAGTTCGCCGAGGCTGGCTTCCCCGCGGCAACCGTTACCTTCTGGGTTTGTGTTCCATACGTCTCCTGCCACGCCGTCACCGTATAGCTACCCGGAGGTACACCCTTGATGGTGAAATTCCCGCTATCGTCGGTTATGGCATACGGCCCCTTTACGACGACGAAATATCCGTGCATCCAGGGATGGATGTTGCACTTCACTGGAATTGCTACCTCTTCGACCTTCCACGCGGCTTCGATCGGCGGCGCACCCGGAGGCTGAGACTTGTTCCAGGGAATATTCCCCGTGGTCGGATCGGGGAGCGGATGAATGTTGTGTGTAGTCTGGTCGCTTGTTTCTACCTTGAACTTCTGATTCACGTCCATCGCCAGGACGTGCGGCGTGTACATGCATCCCTTTTGATCGAACACCGGAACTTCCGACGGGCTCGAGCTAGCCAAATTCGCAGGGAGTCCTTCAGAGATGTAGAGCACGACGTTCTCAAGGCCGCCGCCAGAGCCGACCACAACCGTCTCCATTTTCACCGGAGAGTTTGCGTGTTGCTGAACGCAATAAGGGTCTTTGGACATGTCGATGCCGCGCATATGCGGCGGGGTGCCATTCAATTTAACCGTGCCGGTGATGGATCCCTGGGCGGCAGCATTGACCGGGAGAAACGCCAGGCAGAGGGTTAGTGACAAGGTCGATGCAATCACCGAAAATTTGTAGCCCGCTTTCATTGTGTTCTCCTTGGCTGCCGTCACTTTTGAGGAGTCGCAGCCGGTGTTGTGGTGGAAGTGGTCGAGTTCAGGCCAATTTGCTTCGCGATTTCTTTCTCTTTGGAGTGAATCGGCTGCAGAGTTCGCAGATACAGAACCAGCGCCCAGGCCTCGTCAGGCTTGATATTGTCCGACCAGGAAGGCATTGGCGTGCCGTCAAGTCCAGTCATGAAGATGCGATAAAGATCTTCGTCGCTGGATCCGCACTTGAACCGTGTCTCCTCGTGGAAGTTATACGGCTTGATCGGGGCGCCCTGATCGTCAGTCAGGGTTGAAGCAGAAGGTCCATCGCCTCGCCCCGTCCTGCCGTGACACTTCCAGCACTGCACTCTGTCATAGACCTCCTTACCCTCTTTTAGTTCGGCCGCGGTCACTTGGGGCTCAGGAGGAATTTGAATCACTGGACCGGGCTTTTCAGTCGCGAAACGAGGAGAAAAGCTCTTTACCTTCGCGACCAGATTAGCTCGTTCCTGATCTGTCAGAGGAATCCACTGCGGCATGTTCGACGTGACTAAGCCACGGCCAATCGTGTCGTAGAGGTCTGTATCCGTTGGAAGCGTGCCGGTGGGTGTGGACCGGCACTTGAAGATCCCGAGCGTGAAGTTGCGTGGTTTGGGATCCAGCCATTGAGCATTCTCGCCTTCACCGTTTCCAATCTCGCCATGACAGCCCACGCAATACCTGCGGTATTGCATATCGGCGTCTCCAGCATGCCCGGTGAGCTTGCCAATATGGCTTTCCATGTTCGCTTCTTTGCTAGCTTGCGACTGAGCTGCCGGAGTCCAAAGTAGACCCACTACCGCGGCAGCCAAGAGAATCAGGAAGAAGTTAGTCGTATTTGTTCTGCGCATCAGTAGGCTCCTAGAAGTCGAAGTCAGTTCCGAAGAATACGGAGCTGCTGGTAACGTCTGTGCCAGTAACCGGCGCAGTCTTACGCTGTTTCAGCCAGGAATACTCGCCGTGGAGCGCGAATCCTGCTCTGCTTGTCATGATCGGATACCATCGAACTCCAAACGTGTATACGTTTAGATCTCCCAGATCCGAGGGGTTCGAAGCTAGAGCTTGTTGGGACATTCGCACGAACTCGTCGCGCTGGAAGAACAGAAGCTGTGGATTGAAAATGAAACGAGGCTCGACGAAGAATCCATTCCAGGTCGGATCCTGTGCTCCGACCGGCAGGACAGCGTTTGCCGCGGTTGCCGTACCCCAATACTTGCTATCGGAGCCGTGCTGATAGTACACGGGAATCTCGAATCGGCTGATGTAGAAGTCTCCGAAGAATCCGGCCCGGTAGAAACCCTTATTGCCCAGGCTGGAACCCGCCACAGGCGCACCGTTGTCGACAAGCGAATAGGTGGGCGCAGATCCAACAAAGTAGTAACCACCTACGCGCTGCAGCCCGAGACCTCCGAGATCGAATCCCTGGCTTGCCGCGAAATATCCGCTATACGCGTTCGCGTTTACCAGATCTGGATTCCCGTCGTTCGAGCTGAGCAATGTCGCCGATACTCGAGTGTGATCGTTGGCGGAGTGTCCCATCCATTCGATGCCGAGTTGGTTGTCGCCGAGTTGCGCCGAGAAGTTGCTATCTCCAACCGGTTCGAAATGGTAGAGCTGGTAGGAGCCGCCATTCGCGGAAAGCGTGATACCGCGCTTCTCGGAAATCCAGTTATCCAGTTCGAATTTACCGAACTTGATGTTCACCCATGGGGTATGAAAGAGATTGTCCACTCGCGCCCAAACAGACTCGAAGTGGAACGCGCCGGTCTCATCGGCGGACGGGACAAGCAAAAAAGAGATGTTTTTGTCCAGAGTTCCACCGGACAAAATATCGAGACCAGAATTGTCGAACCCGTGCTGAGTGATTTGTACTTCGCCCGTGGCCGGGCCCGCAGCCGTATCGACCTCTACTTTGTCCGTGCTTTCACGATGCCAATTCGGCGTGATTCGGAAACTGACGGGCCAATAGGACGGATTTTGCCAGATCGGAGCGTCACGGTCGTTCATCAGCTGGTATCCGTTGTCTTTAAATCGCCAGCCGAAATCGTTCAGGATGGGCCAAGCTATGTGGCAAGCGGAACAGCGCAGTCCATACTTGCGTGCAAAAGCCGGAAACGCATGTGCGTCCGTCGTAACCAGGAGAAACGACGCGATCAGCACCAGAACAGTACAGAGTCTCGGGCGCAAATTCATTGACCCTCCTAACGCAACCGGCGCGGAGAGACACGAATTCCCGGCGAGATTGTACCGAGTTCGATAGATTCCCCCACACCGTATGAGAGGTGACGCGAGCAGGCCAAAGCGCTCCTCTCATCCGGCCAACTAACTTAGTCTCGGCATTTCAGAGTGCAACCGACAACTTCCGACATGATTAATTTCGTGGATTGGAACAGGCTCTTCAGGACAGTAGACTCTTTCGAACCGGAGCCTCGTTCCATGAATATTCCTATCTGCTTGGTCCAAACCCAGAAATTACGATTCAACAGGCACTCCATCCCAGGATGCCAGCTGCTCCGAGACGCCAACCAGGTCCAGAATCGTTTGCGGGATTCCTTTGGCCTTGTGCGACAGCATTAAAACAGGGATCTCGGGTCGATGCTTGTGAAAGACTCTTGCTACTCCTTCTCCGTCCGTATCCGCCACGGCGTAATCCAGGACAATGACGTAGACTTGATTCGTTTCAAGCAGCCTGAGCCCGTGCCGCACATCGGATGCCGTGAGCACGCGATATCCGCCAAATTCCAGCAACTTCTTACGAGTCGCAAGCCGCTCCGGATGTGAATCAATACACAGCACCGTAAGAGTGGCGCCCCCGGATCCCGATTGGCTGAAGGAATCGTCGGTCGCCGTGCTGGAACTGATTGCAGTCACACCTCGTGCTGAGGTTCGTGCACTCCATGCCTCGATCTCCGAAGCTAATGCAATCACGGCAGAGCGTTCCCTTCCCGCAGGCCGATGCACTGGAAGACCGTAAAGCTTTTCCCAGCGCTGGACCGTGCGCTCCGTCCGGCCAACGAACTCGGCAATTTCCTTCCATGAATTCAAAAGCAGTTTCCCTGACATGGACTCGGTCTCCTACCCCGCATTGCACTCGCGGGAGATTATGTGCAACTAGCATTCACTCCAGGGTCCTGGCCTTTACAAGCGCGTTTAGGACGACTCGTGGCTATTCTGCGAATGCGACGTTAGGCCGCTCGAGTCGTACCGCGCTAGGCCAGTTCCATCCAACGAATCCCGGTCGACCTCAATCAGCAGCGGAGAATGGCTGACGAAACCGCTGTGCAGGGTTTGTTGACGCCAGGGTCGATTGAGACAAAAAGGCGGGATAGAAAGCCCAAACCAATTAGTAATGCGGAGATCGATAAGAGGGCAAAAGAGGACCGCGAGGGAATGAACGACCGAATGGAATGCCGCACCGACACCAGCCCAGAGCTCGAGAAATACCGGCCGTGACCAGACGGCATTCGATAATGAGCGGTTGGGATCAGGAATACAGTTACAAAGAAGAGAATCCCCACCACTACCAACACGTGTTTGATGAGGCTCGAAGTCATTGGAGTCAGCGACTCCTGAACGTCTACCTAGGCCCAACCCTTAGATTCGGGAGAGCACCCCGTCGGTTGACAAATTTAAGACATATTTTTGACAACATCATGACGTTTTCGTCATTTAAGCCGAACCTGTTAGTAAGGGAGATTCCGTAAAACCCGCCAATTTAAACGATTTTGCAATGCAGCGGCCATTTTTACCCGAAACGCTCCCCCGGTGACCGCGTCGTCGAACAAAAGAAAAAGCCGCTCAGTTACAGCGCCGAGCGGCGTGAGTTTTTAACGAACGAACTACCGAAACAAGGTCTACGCAACAGCCGAGGTCGAGGGCGGGCTAAATGACTGGATCGCACTCGCCTCGTCTGACTGGATATCGAAGACGGTATGCAGCTTCGTCATCTGCAGTAATTCAGTTATCCGCTTGCTGGGATTCACTAGTTTCAGTTGTCCGCCTTTATTTCGCACGGAACCATAAGTGCCCACCAACTCTCCCAACCCCGAGCTGTCGACATAACCCACATCGTGCAGGTTCAGGAGAATCTTCTTACTGCCGCCTTCCATGAGTTTACGAACTACTTCGCGTAACACGATATTTCCTTCACCCACGGTAATTCGGCCGCTGATATCCACGATGGCTACATCTCCAATCTGGCGGATCGCCGTTTGCATTGGAACCGGAGTGTGTCCATGAATCGCCATTCCTCTCCGGTCCAGAATCTCCGAAGCCAGCTGAACGGTTTGGGGGGATTCGGTGCGAACCACAACCAGCGATCGCCTCTCTCCCAACACCTCGCGGAAGAACTCAACGTCCTCCGAGCACTTTTCATCTGGGGTTGGCTGAACGCCGCCAGTTTCATTTGCGATCGCCTTGCCTACCGCAGCTCCGGTTCCCGCGCCACCCAATCCGAGCAATGCGGCCGCTCCGAAGCCGAGTGCGAAGATAGGTCCAATTCCGGGTAGCAAAAGTGTTGCCGCGGCTACCCCGGCGGACATGCCAACGGCTCCGCCCATGAAGCCCCCCACGGTTGCTCCCAATTGTTTTCCGACGCTCTTTGCTTCGGTTTCCGACCTGGTTAGATAAACGATTGACTCTTGCGGGACGTGTTTTCCCAAGAGTTCTTGCACTGCCTCTTCCGCTCGCTCGCGGGAAGAGAATACGCCAATAGCGGTTTCCACGAATGCCTCCTGGTAGCGGGAATTTGGATTCTTTGGAGGGCCTGACCTTGGGATTCGCAGTGCGGCGCTCTGAACATTACAAATGGGGAGGTCCAGAGCGGCCCTGCAGTTGGGACGAAAGAATGCGCTCGAACGAGCTCTTTGTCAACGCTTCACCAAGAGCAATGATCAGAATTGCAGCGTTCGTAGGCGTGGCCGCCAATGCCCCCGCCGCGCGCAGGCGTTGAAAGTTGAAGGGAAGACCCTAAAGCGGAGCCGCTCCTCCCTGAAAGAGACTGACCCCCTGCAACTCGCGCCTTCGTCGCCAATTGCTGATCGTTGATCCAGATGACAGAATGAAGTTTCGCGATCTGGGAGCATGCAGGTGAATGCGTTGAAACGCTCGTTAGTGATTGCTATTCTGGCCCTCCTCTGCTCCCAGGCATTTGCCGCCGACGCGAAAGAAGCAGCCGCCGCCAGATTCGCCACAGACTGGCTTACCCTCCTCGACGCAGGCAAATACGAGCAGTGCTGGAAACAAACCTCGCCCTCGTTCCAATCATCGATTCGCAGAGATAAATGGGAACCCCAATTGGGCCACTCGCGTCACCTGCTGGGGAAGATTCGCGGCCGCAAACTCTTAAGTGCGGTCTACACCAGCAAGTTGTCAGGAGCAGAAGACGGCGAATATGTTGTCGTGACATTCGTCAGTAGCTTCGAACGCCTGGGCTCTGGGATTGAGACTGTCATCCCGCAGTTACAGCCCGACGGCAACTGGAAAATTTCCGGCTACAGCGTGAAGCCTTCGGACGCGAACGATTTGGATCTCCCGGTTTCCCCCAATTAGCGCTCTGCCGCGCTCACTTCGAAGAAGGCCACGAATCCGGAGAGTGGATGATTTTTCCCGATTTCGCGGCGACAGCATATTGAAGCTGATACACCTCGCCTCGTCCATAAGTAACAATCGCGTTCAGCAGATTTCGCTCTTTTGCCGGCTGAATTAGAATCTCAGCGCGGACGAAACGAGCCTCCGGAGCCATGTTCAAAAAAGTCCTGATCGCCAATCGCGGGGAAATCGCAGTACGCGTAATTCGCGCATGCCGCGAGATGGGCATCCGTTCCGTCGCCGTATATTCCGATGTTGATCGCGCTTCACTGCATGTTCGCAAAGCCGATGAGGCTTACCACATTGGCCCGGCGACCGCGACTGAGTCGTACCTCAACATCGCCAAGATTCTCGACGTCGCCAAACGCAGCGGCGCGGAGGCGATTCATCCCGGATACGGCTTTCTTTCCGAGAACGCAAATTTCGCTCGTGCTTGCACCGCCGCCGGAATCAAGTTCATCGGCCCGACCGGCGATGCGATGGACAAGATGGGCTCAAAGACCCGCGCCCGTCAGGCTATGTCGAGGGCCGAGGTTCCATTTGTTCCAGGCACGTTGCGCGGACTGGAGTACCCGGAAACAGAAATCAAGGCTGCCGAAGTCGGCTATCCCATCATGCTGAAAGCCGCGGCGGGCGGCGGCGGTAAGGGCATGCGCATGGTGCGCTCGCCGCAGGAACTCAAGTCCGCGTTCGAAGGCGCGCGCAGCGAGGCCGAGCGTTCTTTCGGCGACAGCGAAGTCTATATCGAGAAGTACATAGAGAATCCCCGGCACGTCGAAGTGCAGATCTTCGCCGACGAGCATGGCAATTGCGTTTACCTGGGCGAGCGCGAATGCTCGGTGCAGCGTCGCCACCAGAAGGTGCTCGAAGAATCGCCTTCTCCGATCGTCACCGAAGATATGCGTCGGCGCATGGGCGAGATCGCAGTGCGTGTCTCGAAGGCTGCCGGTTATACCAACGCCGGAACCGTCGAGTTCATTGTCGATCAGAATCGTAATTTCTTTTTTCTGGAGATGAACACACGCCTGCAAGTCGAACACCCGGTGACGGAGCTTGTGACCGGGCTCGATCTCGTGCACCTGCAGATGCACATCGCCGCGGGCGAGCCCTTGCCGTTCAAGCAGGAAGACGTGAATCTTCGCGGCCATGCCATCGAATGCCGCATTTACGCAGAGGATCCCGACAATAATTTCTTTCCGAGTCCTGGCAAAATCACGCTCCTCCTGCTGCCCTCTGGTCCGGGGATCCGGCGCGACAGCGGCATGTATGAAGGATGGAACGTTCCGCTCGATTACGATCCGCTTCTCGCCAAATTAATCGGCTACGGCTCGGACCGAGAGCAGGCCATCGCGCGTCTGCAACGCGCTCTGTACGAGTACTTCGTCGGCGGCATCAAGACGAACATCAGCCTGTTCCGGCGTATCCTGCGACATCCGGATTTTCGGGCAGGTAACATCGACACTGGTTTTCTGGATCGTCTTCTGGCAGACAAGAATTACGATCTGACGCCCGACGAGACGTCCGAAGCGAACAAGGCGCGCGTGGCAGCAATAGCCGCCGGACTGTTCGCCGTGCTGCAGCCGCTTGCCGCGAACGGCACTTCAAAGAATGGCACCGGCAAGACCAATGGCGGAGAAGCTTCCAAATGGAAACAGGTCGGACGACAGGAAGCGTTGCGCAGCTGAGAGACTGACCGACGGAAAGACTGACAGACTCGATTGACCTACGACATCCTTATCGACGGCAAGTCTCACCGGCTCGAACTCAACCAATCCGAGGGCGGCTGGCATTGTCGTCTCGATGGCGAAGAGGTTCACGTCGACGCGATCCTCGCCAGGCCGAATGTTATTTCGCTGATCATCGATGGTATTGCTTACGAAGTGAAGCGTGAGCTCACACCGACCGACACGCACATCTGGGTGAAGAGCGCGCGCTTTGCCGCTGAGGTTCGCGATCCGCGCTCATTGCGCAGTCGCCGCGGCAAGGGTGCGGGAACCGAAGGTCCACAGAAACTCGTTGCGCCAATGCCCGGCAAAATCGTTCGGGTACTCGCCAATCCTGGAGATGCAGTTGAAGCCGCGCAGGGCGTGATCGTGATTGAAGCGATGAAAATGCAGAACGAGCTGAAATCTCCGAAGAAGGGAGTCGTGAGCCAGATTCTCGCGAAAGAGGGCGCGACGGTCACCGCCGGAGAAGTGCTCGCGATCGTGGAGTAACGCTCAGTCGCTCAGTTCATCAGTCAATCAGTCTTTCAGTAAATTACTTGAACGGTCGGCCTGCGTTTCGGGAGAGCGAAGTGCTCAGATTTGACGGACTGAGAGACTGAGGAGCCGATTGACTGAGCGACTAATAGACTGATCGACTAACCATGATCATCATCCTTGCCGGCCTACCCGGCACCGGCAAAAGCACACTCGCCCGCGCAATCGCTCAACGAATCGACGCGACCGTTCTCGATAAAGATTCGATTCGCGCCGCTGTCTTCGCTCCATCCGACATCGAGTACTCCACTTCTCAGGACGATTTCGTTGTCGGCATCATGATGCAGGTAGCGGGCTACCTCGTTCATCGCGGACCCTCGCGCCCCATCATCCTCGACGGCAGGCCTTTCTCGCGCCGTTACCAACTCGAACAGGTGATTCGTTTCGCCGATCAGATGCAAGAGCCCTGGCGGATTATCGAGTGTGTCTGTTCGGACGAGACCGCACGCACCCGGCTGGAGCAGAGCGCAGACGCACACATGCATCCCGCGATCAACCGGGATTTCAATTTATATTTGCGCGTGAAGCAGCAATTTGAAGAGATTACTTTTCCGAAGACGACGATCGATACGGATCAACCGCTGGAAGTCTGTGTTGAGGAAACACTCGCCGCACTGCGAAGCACGAACCCACGGGGTTAGAAACTCCGCAGATCCACCAGCAGAAACGACGCTACAGCCGGACTACTCTTTCTTCTCGGCGGGTGGCTCGGGATCTTTTACTGCGCCCTTGAAGTTCCTGATGCCTTCGCCCAAACCTTTGCCGAGTTCGGACAAGCGGCCTGGCCCGAAGATAAGCAGCGCGATGGCGGCGATTACCAGAATTTCCGGTAATCCCAATTTGCCTAGCATGTTGGTCTCCTGGAGGAGCTCCTCCAAGCCGCACACCAGCGCCTGAGGAACTGCGTCTCGAAGCTCTTTCGCTTCTCATTGATTCTAGGCCAGCTGTACGCCGGAGTCAAAGACAGCCTGCGACAGGCTTTTCGCGGGCGGCCTGCGCAAAAACACAAACTGCCATTCATTTTGCAGCATCATTTAACATACTCGTCATGGAGTTGGTCCAAAAAAGCGCGGAGTTGCGAAGCAGCCTGCAGTCTTATCAGAAGCTGTTGGTCGCATATTCCGGCGGTATCGATTCGGCCTATCTTGCTTGGGAAGCTCGCCAGGTGTTGGGTGCGAATCTCCTCGCCGTAATCGCCGACTCCCCCTCGCTGGCGCGCGCCCAATTAAAGGACGCCGTCGCCTTTGCGCAGGAGCAGGATATCCCGCTGGAGATCCTCGCTACATCTGAGATGGACCGTCCCGACTATGTACGCAACGATGGCCAGCGCTGCTTCCATTGCAAGGACGAGCTCTTCACCGTGATGGAAAAGTTCGCGATCGACCGCGGCTTCGACACCATTGCTTACGGTGTGAATCTTGACGATCAGGGTGATTTCCGTCCCGGGCAGCATGCGGCTCGAAAGCATGGCGTGGCCGCCCCGCTACTTGAGGCCAAACTCACCAAGCAGGATATCCGGCAATTAGCGCAGGATGCCGGCCTGCGAATCTGGGATAAGCCAGCATCTGCCTGCCTCTCTTCGCGTATCGAATATGGACGTCCCGTCACCCGCGAGGCGCTTGCTGCAGTCGAAGCCGGCGAAGATGCTCTGCGAGCTCTCGGATTCCGCCAGTTTCGTGTCCGCCATCATGGGCAGATCGCGCGTATCGAGATTTCTCGTGACGAACTTACCCGCGCGCTATCGCCCGACATGGCGTCCGAATTCGTGCGCATCTTCAAGGCGCTCGGATTTACTTACATCACCCTCGACCTCGAGGGTTTTCGCTCCGGTTCGATGAATGCGCTGCTGCCGCTTTCTACCATCAGGTCTGCCTAAGTCAAAATGGGCCTGAAGCCGCTCAAACTGGGGCCAAAACCTCTTCCCGACCGCTCTGCATGAGATAATTCCTAATTAGGAGTTTATGCTGCATTCTTCATGGATTAGGCGCTCTTGCGCCCTTGTTTTACTACTGTGTTCAGGTTGTGCCGCCCAGGCGCCGTCGCCAGAGCTCGATCGCCGTATTGAACGGAATCTTCGTTCGTACTACAGCGTGCCCTCTGGCATCAAGCTCATCATCGGCGCCCGTTCGCCCAGCGATTTTCCGGGCTACGACAATCTGCTTGTCACCTTCGACAACGGCGAGAAGAAGCAGGAGCAGAAGTTCCTGATCTCCAAAGACAACAAGAGCTTGCTTCGTGTTGCGCGCATGGATCTGACGCAGGATCCCTACCAGTCCACGATGAGCAAAATCGATCTCAACGGCCGGCCAGTGCGCGGTAACAAAGCCGCCAAGGTCACCATCGTCAACTACGACGACTTCGAGTGTCCGTTCTGCGCGCGCATGCATGAAACTCTCACGGACGATATCCTCAAGACCTACGGGGATCGCGTCCGAATCATTTATAAGGATTACCCGTTGTCGGAAATCCATCCCTGGGCCAAGCATGCGGCCAATGATGCCAACTGCCTGGCAGCGTCGAGTAACGACGCCTATTGGGATTTTGCCGATTACATGCACGCCAATCAGCACGAGATTTCGTCGCAGACCAAGTCATTGGCCGAGCAGGAAGCCAACATCGATCGCATTACCCTGGAGCAGGCGGCTAAGGCTAAAATCCCTACTGCGCCCGTACAGGCTTGCATCAAGGCGCAATCGGATAAGCAGCTTCAGGCTTCCATCGATGAAGCCGATAAACTCGGCGTCAGCGCAACGCCGACTCTGTTCATTAACGGCTACAAAATCGATGGCGCCGTGCCGCCCGAAGAGCTTCACGCTGCCATCGACAATGCTCTACGCGATACCGGATCCAATCCGGGCGCAGCTTCGCATTAAGTCAGGTAAATCCCGGTTTCGCGTTCGGGGCAACACCCCGCCGCGGGAGGAAAGAATTTGAGCTTCAATCAACGTCAACTTCGTCTACTCAGGTTTGCTCCTGCCGTTCTCTGCTTTCTTGTTCTCGGCGTGCTGATCGCCTGCCAAGGCGGCCAGGGTGGTCCCGACGTGCTCGCCAAGGTGAACGGGAAGAAGATAATGAGCGCCGAAGTCGAGAAGTACTTTCGCAATCAGACCGCCGGTTCGCCGCAACCAGTTGCGGGAGAACAAGCCGTCAGCCTGAAGCTGAACATTCTCCGCGAGCTGGTCGACAACGAGATCCTGTTGCAGCGCGCGCAAAAGCTCGGCCTTCTTGCTACCGACGACGAAGTTAACGCCAAGCTTAACGAAATCAAAGCTCCGTACACTCCCGAACAATTTGATCAGCGCATGAAAGAGCGCAACATCTCGCTCGACGACTTCAAGCGCGATCTACGTCGTTCCATCACCGTCGACAAGGTGATCAACAAAGAGATCACCTCGAAAATCAACGTTACGGACGCCGATATCACCGCGTACTACAACGCGCACAAGCCTGAATTCAACTTGATTGAGCCGCAATATCATTTGGCGCAGATTGTCGTTACTCCCACGCCGAATCCCCAGGCGCGCGTGGCCGACAAAGCGCAGAGCGACGCCGACGCGAAAAAGAAGATTCAGATGATCCAGAATCGGCTCGACAGTGGCGAGGACTTCGCCAGCATCGCCATGAAATATTCTGAAGATCCTGAAAGCGCGCAGAATGGCGGTGATCTCGGATTCACCCCCGAATCCGGGCTGCAGCGTACCGACCCGGCCACCCGAGACGTCGTCCTCAAGCTCAAACCCGGCCAGTACAGCAGCGTCATCACTATCCAGAATCCCCAGAACAAACAGTTCATGGGATATCGGATTGTGAAATTAGTGTCCAAAGAACCTGCCGGTCAGCGTGAGCTAAACGATCCTCGGGTCCAACAGGCGATTCGCGATCAGCTTCGCGACCGCCGCGAGCAATTGCTGAAATCGGCCTACTACGACGTGATTCGCGATCAGGCCAAGGTAGAGAACTACTTTGCTGAGCAAATCCTGAAGGACAACGGACTCACAAAGTAACCATTCCGCGTCGGCATTCTTGCCACGACAAGCGCCCTTGCCGGAGGCGCTATTCCGGCTTTGCGGCCGCATTCTGAAGCACATAGCGGCCCCTCGTCCGTGGCTGAAGATTCCGGAGCCAAATCCAATTGGTTGTATCTAATGAGTAACAGGATGGCGATGCTCCTGATTGGATTGCCGTAAGGATTGTGGTGCGAATACAAGCAATGTTGTCTGCCAGAAAATATTTTCGTTTTGTTGTCTTCCTTGTATTGAGTTTCGTACTGGTGCTGCCCGCGTTGTCGGAGCCCGGCCAGTCGATCACCGACATCATTACTTCCGGACAAATCGAACTGGCGATTCGGCTCTTGAATACGCGGATACAGTCGTCTCCGAACGACGCTGAGGCGCACCACTTGCTGTCGAAAGCCTATTACCACCTGAACAAATGGGATCAGTCAATTGATTACGGCGAGCGTGCCGTCGCGTTGGCGCCGAATAATTCCGAGTACTGGATGTGGCTCGGTCGTGCCTACGGCGAGAAAGCGGATTCCTCGAATTTTGTCGCCGCGTACAACCTCGCGAAGAAAGTGAAAGCGTCGTTTGAGAAGTCGGTGGAATTGGACGGCAGGAATGTCGCGGCCCGCACGGACTTGTCGGAGTACTACATGGAAGCGCCAGCGGTGATTGGCGGCGGGACAGACAAGGCGCTCGACCAGGCGAAGCAAATTTCGGCCGTAGATCCAGCGCGATCGCACTGGGTATATGCGCGCCTGGACGAAAAGAAGAAAGATTACGGCGCTGCCGAGGGCGAGTATGTGCTGGCGATTCATGCCAGCAACAACTACGGCTCCTACTGGCTGAATCTGGCGAATCTTTACCGTCAGACCGAGCACTGGCCGCAAATGGAATCTGCGATCCAGAGAGGTGTTTCCAGCAGCAATAAATCCAACGCGGTGTACTACAACGCCGCGACCATCTACGACCATGCTGGGAAAAATTTGCCGGAAGCTGCGAACCTGCTGCGCAAGTACATCGCACTGGGCGGCAGCGACGAGGCGCCTATCTTCCAGGCTCATTACCTGCTGGGCACGATTCTGCAAAAGCAGGGAGACAAGCAGGGAGCTGCCGCCGAGTACCGCATCGCCTTAAATCTTGCCGGAGACTACGCTCCAGCCGCAGACGCGCTGAAAAAACTCGGTGTCTAATTCATCCCTTCGCTGGCGTGGCGCCCTCCACTCGAGACTATTCGTAGTGCAGCGATTCCGTCGGATGCAATCTCGACGCGCGATTCGCGGGTAAATATCCGAACAAAACTCCAGTCAAACAAGAAACCAGGAAGGCCAGGATCATCGACGGTCCGAGCAGCGGGATGTGCAGGCTGTACTGCGGCGGGATCAATGGTTGAATAATGAAGACTAGCCCGATCGCCAGCAGAATTCCGAGGATGGCGCCCGTCCCACTGATCAGCAGCGCCTCGTAGAGGAACTCGTAGCGAATCTGGCTGCGCTTCGCGCCCACGGCTTTGCGGACCCCAATTTCGCGCGTGCGCTCGGTGACCGTGACCAGCATGATGTTCATGATTCCTACACCACTGACGATCAGGGCAATCGCGCTCAGTAATAAGAGCACCGCCGACAGCGCAAAAGAAATACGCCGCGCCGCGCTAAGAACGGCGGCGAGGTTTTCTACCGTGTAGTCACTGCTGTTTCGATGATGCGCTTCCAGCATCTGCCGGACTTCCTGCGTCACCTCTGGAACCGTTTCCGGCGAATCGGCCTGGATGTAAAGGGTCCGGAGATAGTCCTTGCCGAGATAGAAACGCATCAGCGGGAAAGGGATCAGCACAGATTCCGGGCGAATTTCCGATTGTCCAAAGGTCGAGACGCGCTCGCGAAAGATACCGATGATGGTGAAGCTCAGCTCGCCGACCTTGAGATTTTTGCCCACCATGTCTTCGTCAAAGCGCTTGGCCAGCCCTTCGCTGATGACCGCGGCCTTCGCATTCGTCTGCATGTCGATATCGTCAAAGTAGCGGCCTTCGAGGATCAGCAGATTGCGAATCTGCTGGAAACCGTCAGTGACTCCGATCAGGGCGACGGGAATCTGGTGTCCATTAATAATGACGACCTGACTGCCGAAATCGTTGGTGCCGGAAACTTGCGCGACGTGTGGAAGAGTGTGGGCCGTTTCGTAGTCAGAGACGGAAATTTCGTCGGCCAGTGAATGCTTGCTCTGATCTCCCGAGTAGTACGCATAAATCAGGTTGGAGCCGACGCCCTCGACCAACCTGAGCACATAGCTCTTGCCCACCAGCGAAATCGTTACCACCAGCACGATGCAGGCGCTGCCGATGATTACACCCAGAATGGTGAGCGCGGCCCTAGCCTTGTTAGCGCGCAGCGCGTCGATCGCGATTTCAAAGGATTCGCTCTTGATCATTTCCGGTCAAACAACTTCTTCGGCTTCAATTCGCCCGCCTGAATGTTGTACGCCCTCCGACTTGGGCTGCTCAGCCGAATCAAGTAAAGTAGAAGAGTGATACTCCGTACTTTTCATTCTATCTCTGCCGGTGAATTGGACTTGTTCTCCAGGGTGGAGTTCGTTCGAGAAGGGCAGGTTTGCCCTCGTCGATGACGCATTCCCGACCTCGCTTGAAAACCTACATCTTTATCCTTTTGATGGTGATCTTCGGACCGCTGGGGAACGTGCTGCTGAGCAAAGGCATGAAATCCGTGGGCGCGGTCACCGATCGCAGCGCTGCTCAAATGTTCCAGGTGGCGCAACAGGTGTTCAGTTCGGGCACCATCTGGCTGGGAATCGCGTCGATGCTGCTGTTCTTCGTCGCGTACATGCTGGTGCTTTCGTGGGCCGATTACAGCTGGGTACTGCCGGCATCTGCGGTGGCATATGCGACCGTGGCCCTGCTGGGTCACTTTGCTTTGGGAGAGCCGGTCGCGCCGCTGCGCTGGGTTGGAATCGCCGTGATCTGTGTTGGCGTGTTCGTAGTGGGACAGACGCCACATAGCACTACACAGCCTCCGGGAGACAGCGCGTGATTGTCGAATTCATACTGTTTTTCCTGATCATGGTCTCCGGCACTGCCGGCGAGCTCTGCGTCGCCCGGGCCATGAAAAGCGTTGGAGAAGTACACAGTTTTACTCCGGCAGCAATCGGAAGAGCATTTCTGGAAGCAGTGAAAGTGGGATGGATGTGGCTCGGTGTGCTGCTGATGGCAATCGGATTCTTCTCGCTGCTGGGAGTGCTCTCGCTCGAAAACGTCAGTTTCGTAGTACCGGTTACGGCCTTCAGCTACGCAGTGGGAACGCTGGGCGGGAAATTCTTCCTGGGTGAAAAGGTTACTACCCAACGGTGGATGGGCGTTTTGCTGGTCTGCTTCGGCGTAGCTTTAGTGATCATCGGCAAGCATTGAAGATACAATAGATGTACGTACTGCTGCCTGGCTGGTTCAGCCGTAACGATCGGCCAACCGTTTGTGAGGTAAGAATAAATTGTGTGGAATAGCCGGGTTCACTCATAAGAATTGGGTGCCCGCTACCGATCGAATTGTGAAAGCTGTAGCCACGCTGGAGCACCGCGGACCGGACCAGCAGGGAGTGTTCCAATCCGACATCTGTTCGCTCGGAGCTGCCCGACTGAAGATCATCGATCTGCAGGGCGGGAACCAGCCGATCACAACTCCCGACTCGGATACCACGATCGTCTTCAACGGCGAGATCTACAACCACCTGGAATTAAGAAAAGAACTGGAAGCGGCAGGGCACCGGTTCGAGTCCCACTGCGATACCGAGACTGTGCTGCATGCATTTCTCGAGTGGGATACAGAGTGTTTCGCGCGCCTCCGCGGCATGTTCGCCGTCGCCCTGTGGACAAAGTCTAAGAAACGACTCGTACTCGCGCGCGATCGCATGGGCATCAAGCCGCTCTACATCGCGCAACGCGGTCACGATTTGTACTTCGGATCTGAGCTGAAGACCATCCTTATCCATCCGGAGATCGAGCGGAATCTCAGCCTGAATGGCCTCGACTGCTATCTGTCACTGAATTATGTGCCTTCGCCATGGACACTGATTGATGGCATCGAGAAGCTTCCGCCGGCGCACTGGCTGGAATGGAAGAACGGCACGGTTCGGACCGATTGTTATTGGCAGTTGCCGTACGGTGTGTCCGACCAGTGGACGCTGGAGTCGGCGGAAGAGCAGTTGGATTCACTGCTGAAGCAATCGGTGCGGGAGCACATGCTCTCCGACGTTCCCCTCGGGGTGTGGCTCAGCGGTGGAGTTGATTCTTCGACCATCCTTCACTACGCGGCACAGGCATCCTCTTCGCGCCTGAAGACGTATTCCATCTCCTTTCACGGACGCAGCTTCGACGAAACGGAATATATCAAGCGCGTGGTCGCGCAGTATGGAACTGAGCACGAGCAACTCGACCTGAATCCTGACGTGAATCTGCAAGGAGCGATCGAGGAGTTCGCATACTACTCTGACGAGCCCAGCGCCGATGCCGGCGCACTGCCGGTCTGGTTTCTGTCGAAACTTTGCAAAACGGGAACGACGGTCGCACTCAGCGGCGAGGGCGCCGACGAACTGTTCGGTGGATACCTTACTTATCGCGCAAACCGTTTATCACGGATGTTACGGCGATTCCCGCGCGGCATGATCGAGTTCGGACTGGAAGCCCTGAAGCATTGGCCGGTCTCCGACGAAAAGATTGGGCTGGATTACAAGCTGAAGCGCTTCGCCGAAGGTTCGCTGCTGACCGCTGAGCAGGCGCACGTCTATTGGAACGGAACGTTCTCGGAAACACAGAAGACGGTGCTGCTGAATACGGTCCTGCCAGGTTCGCTCGACGCCATGCTTCAACAGCTGAACGAGCTGCCGGCCAGCAAAGACGATCTGGCGCCGTTCCTCTACTTCGACCAGAAGTACTATTTGCCGGATGACATATTGGTGAAGAGCGATCGCATGAGCATGGCGCACGCAGTTGAAGTTCGGCCGCCGTTTCTCGACCATCGCATCGTGGAGTTTGCCGCTTCGCTTCCGGCTTCGCTGAAAATTCGCGGATCGCGGCAGAAGTTCGTGTTGAAGCACTTGATGCAGGGGAAACTTCCTCCTGCTGTGCTGACGCGCAAGAAGGTAGGATTCGATATTCCGGCACATGAGTGGCTGCGTGGACCGCTGCGCTCATTGGTTGTCGAGACGCTCACGCAGGGTGCAAGCGAACATGATGCTTTGTTCCGGCCACACGTAGTGGAGCGATTCCTTCGCAGTCACCTGGAAAGGCGTGCGAATCTTGGATATCACTTATGGGGTTTAATGGTGCTGTTTCTGTGGATGAAAAAGTGGGGAGTGCAAGCAGTCCCCGCTTCACAGGAGGAACAGCGCGTTCCAGTCAGAATTGGCATGTCTATCTAGCCGTTCTGCTGGTAGCAAGCGCGGTGTATGTAGGCTGCATCGTTTCTCCTCCGTCCCTGATGGACGATGTCGATGCGGTGCAGGCGCAAATTGCGCGCAACATGCTCAGCACCGGCGACTGGACGACCGCCCGTCTCGACGGCGTCGCATACCTCGAGAAAGCGCCGCTCGTCTATTGGATCATCGCGCTCAGCTATAAAATCTTCGGCGCCACCGATTGGGCGGCGCGCGTTCCCATCGCGCTCTCTTGTGTTGGGCTGGCGCTACTTACGACCGCAATGGGTATCTGGGCTTTCGGACGCAGAGCCGGTCTTTATGCGGGGCTGGTGATCGGCACCTGTATTGGCCTGTTTCTCTTCACTCGCATTCTGATTCCCGACGTTATGCTCACGCTCGCCATCGCGCTGGGCATGTGGGGATTCCTGCGCGCGATCGATAAGGAAGAGCCGCATCCGCGATTGTGGACGTTCGTCTTCGCTGCCAGCCTGGGAACTGGGTTGCTGCTCAAGAGCCTCATCGCCGTCGTCTTCCCGGTGGGTGCCGCTATCGTTTATCTGTTCCTGACTGGACAATTGTTTTCGGCGAAGACGTGGAAGCGACTGCATCCGGTGAGTGGCTTGTTTGTCCTGCTACTGATCGCGGCGCCCTGGCACATCCTGGCAACGATTCGCAATCCACCTTATTTTGCGTGGACGCTACACAGCGGGCCCGGTGAGTATCACGGCTTCCTATGGTTCTTCTTTATCAACGAGCAGCTGCTGCGTTTCCTGAACCTGCGGTATCCGCACGACTACAACACCGTGCCACGGCTGTATTTCTGGGCATTCCACCTGATCTGGTTATTCCCATGGAGCGTGTACCTCCCGGCGATCGCGAAGCTCTCGTTCCGCCCCGTTGACCGCGCCGGTCGAACGCGCCTGCTGGCATTGTGCTGGATTGGCGTCGTGATGATTTTCTTCACGTTCTCGACCACGCAGGAGTACTACTCCATGCCGGCCTATCCGGCGATGGCCTTGTTGTTAGGTTGCGCGATCGCCGACGGTGGCGTCTGGATCAAACGCGGCACACGAGTGCTGACGGCGATTTGCGCGATCTGCGCGATTGCGGCTCTGGCCATCCTGTTCATGGTGCGTGGGCTTCCTGCGCCGGGCGATATCTTCTCGGCGCTGAACGAGCACCCAAGCGTCTATACGCTTTCTCTCGGACACATGGAAGATCTGACGCTGGCTTCGTTCGCGTATCTACGGTTGCCGTTGCTCATTGCAGGGATTGCGTTCCTGATCGGAGCTGTGGGCACAATCCGCGCGAAGAAACTCGCTTTCGTTGCGGCCACGCTGATGATGGTCTTGTTCTTCCACGCGGCGCGACTGGCCATGGTGACTTTTGATCCGTTCCTGTCTTCGCGCCCATTAGTAAAAGCGCTGGATCGTGCGCCCCAAGGCACGCTGATCATCAATCACCACTACTATACGTACTCCTCGGTGTTCTTCTATACGAACCGCACTGGGTTACTGCTGAACGGGATATATAACAATCTGGTGTATGGCGCCTACGCACCGGGGGTCCCGAATGTCTTCATCAACGATGCGCAATTCAAGGACTTATGGCAGAAGCCCGAACGGTTTTACCTGTTCGCGCAACAGTCGGACCTGCCGCGATTTCAAGGGCTGATCGCGCCGGCAGAACCAATTGTGGTCGCGAGGAGCGGCGGCAAGATTATACTTACGAATCATCCATTGCAGGGTTCCGCGGCACAGCAAGTTCAACCGGAAACGGGTAAACGCAAAGGCCAGCATGGCTACGTGTTGGGGGCGGCGGTTTTTTAAATCTGGTCCGCGATTGCGACCATCTGATTAACGCCGGATTCGGATTCCGGCTTTGCCGGCCGAATTGATTCGGTCCGTATTTGACCAGCTAGAGGAGAAGGGTTCATGAGGATTGCCGTACTGGGTGGAGACGGATATTGCGGATGGGCTACGGCGTTGTACCTGTCAGGGAAGGGACACTCGGTTGCCATCGTTGATAATTTCGTCCGCCGCCAATGGGATCATGAGTTGAGCGCACAGACCCTCACGCCCATCCTGCCGCTGGCCGATCGCCTGCGCATCTGGAACCAGCTCACCGGCAACGTCATCGACTCCTTCATTGGCGATATCACCGACTACGATTTCCTCGCATCCTTCCTGCGCGACTTCCAGCCGGAAGCGGTGGTGCATTTCGCGGAGCAGCGATCGGCGCCGTATTCCATGATCGACCGCAAGCATGCGGTTTTCACGCAGGTGAACAACGTTGTCGGTACGCTCAACCTGCTGTTTGCGATTCGCGAATTGCAACCCGATTGTCACCTGATCAAGCTGGGCACAATGGGCGAGTACGGCACGCCCAACATCGACATCGAAGAAGGCTACATCTCGATCGAGCACAACGGCCGCAAAGATGTCCTGCCGTTCCCCAAGCAGCCCGGCTCGTTCTATCACCTCTCCAAGGTCCACGACAGCCACAACATGATGTTCACCTGTCGCATCTGGGGCTTGCGCGCTACCGATCTGAATCAGGGCGTCGTCTACGGAACCATGACCGACGAAGTTGCGCTGCACGAAGGCCTGATCAACCGCTTCGATTACGACGACGTATTTGGCACGGTGCTTAACCGTTTCTGCGTCCAGGCGGCGATCGGCTATCCGCTGACGGTATACGGCAAAGGTGGACAGACACGCGGATTCCTCGATATACGCGACACCGTGCGCTGTATCGAGATTGCCTGCCACAATCCGGCAGCCCGCGGCGAATGCCGAGTCTACAATCAGTTCACCGAACAGTTCTCAGTTTTGCAATTGGCAGAGATGGTGAAGACGGCCGGGAAAGAGCTCGATCTGGATGTCGAACTCGACTACCTTCCCGATCCGCGCGTCGAAGCCGAAGATCATTACTACAACGCCAAACACTCCAAACTCATCGACCTGGGATTGAAGCCGCACTACCTTTCCGACTCCCTGCTGGATTCATTGGTCAACATCGCGATCCGATATAAAGACCGCATCGATATGTCGTTGATTCCGCCGCGCGTGAACTGGCGGTATCCCGGCAGCGATAACCGGTTGCGAGTGGCGAAGTCGGCTGTCGAGAGCACCGACGAAGACCGCCTGGCCAGTGTGAAGCCAAGCGTGTAGGAATTTACCGCGGAGGCCGCGGAGGACAAGGCAGTCTAAAATCAACCTAGCCTGGAGGCGAAAGTCTCCGGGCTTTTGGTTTATAGGACGGCAGGCGTCAGATCGCGCAGAAGTCGGAACCAGTCAAAAGCTCTTGTGCACGCGCGCGTCGAAGCCGAAGCCGCCGTTCTGGTCGCGGTCGGCGCTCACCGCCCAGCGCGAATTCAGTTGATATTGCACCTGGATTGTCTGCTGCTGAGTCGAAGTCACATCTGACGAGAAGGTAACAAACAAGTTGCTGGTCACGCGCTGCTGAACGGTGATGCGTGCGCCCTGCGAGCCCTGGTTCGGTCCGAGAACTGGATCAATGCTGAGTTGCGAAATGCCCGCAATTCTCTGAATCCGGCCGGCGATCTGACTGCTGATACCGGAAGCGAGCACGGACTCGGGTCCGAGTGAGCCACTAGCATTGGCATTGGCCGCTTGTGCCTCCGTGGTCTTGCCGAATGCCAGCAGGTTGATGATGTCCACGGGAGGCAAGGCCGGGTCGGATGCATACGTCGTTCGCAGGCGGTCTGCGGGTCCTTCCAAACGCAGGTTAATGTTGTATTGATCGATGGTCGTGGTTGCGGCGATATTCACGACTGGTTCGGTATGCGTAGGATTTACGAACGCGATGCTGCCGCCCTGGATGACGTAACGGTTCGCCAGGAAGATGACATCACCTCCGGTAATATCCGCGCGGCCGAGCACGACCGGGTCAGATAATGTTCCCTGGACCCGCAAGTTCGCTCCGCCCTGGAGGCTCAACGTGCGGCTGACCAGATTCAATCCTGAGCCCGTCTGCAACACGATTTGGAGGTGCACATCATTGGCAAACCCGGCGGAAGGAGGCGAGGATACCTGGTTGCTGAACTGCGAGGCGAACGTCGACACATCAAAGTCCGGCGTAAACGATAAACGGTCGAGATGGATCTGCCCGCGCAGCAGCGCAGTTTGCGCGTTGCCTGTCAGAGTTAGATCGCCATCAATTGCACTACGTACGCCTCGTGGATAAAGCAAAGAGATTCCGTTGCCGGTTGCAGCGAGGTCAAAGATAATTCCGGGGCGGATCACCAAACCGCCGCGCGCAGTCACTGTGCCACCGCCCATCTGTCCCTGAAAGCTGGTCACGTCGATGCGCTTGTTGCTCAGTGTAAGCACGCCGTTGCCGTTTTGCAGGCCCAGTGGCGCTCCTGCCATCGAGAGATTCGCATTCACAATGTGAATCTGACCTCGGAAATTTGGATTGGTCGTCTGCCCGATGGAATTGATGTCGAACTTAAGTTGACCGCTGCTGCGCAGGTCGGGCGCGACCGCGCGCAGGATATTCAGGTCGACCGTTCCCAGCAATAACAGAGACGCCGGCTCGGTAGACTGCACGGGAATATTCCCCTGAAACTGCAGGTCGGTGTCGGTGCCCCGGATCTCGGAACGCTGTATGGCAAGCATACCGTGAGCGTAGTCGATCAGCACCGGGTGCACGGCTGCAATTTCGAAGTTCTGATAGCTCACCGAGAAAACGGGCAGCTGCGCATGCATCTCCAGCAACGCCCTCTGTTTCAGAGGGCCACGTAATGTGGCGTGCACTTCGGTTTGGCCGGTAATGTCACCCGCCTGCGGAGCATACGCATCCAGCAGAGGTTCCAGCGGAATCAGGCCTGTGTCAACGCGCACATCAGCTTGGTAATTGCCGGTGAGTCCAACGGTACCATGGGCTCGAATGCCGGTATTCACGGCTTGCGAAGTCAGGTCGAGTGTCGCCAGGTGTTGCTCAACATTCGCCTGCAGTTTGAGACCTCGAATCGTCTGCTCCTGAAACTGCAGCGTAGGGATTTGGGCGGTAAGCGTAAGCGAGGGATTCTTGATAGAGCCGCTGCCGCTGGCGTTGACGTTCAGCGCACCCGAGAGATTCAGGTTGTGTTGCTGAAGCGTGTGCAATTTTGCTAACTGCAGATTCGCGATCTCAAGCAGCAGGTTATAGGTCTGTTGTTGCGGGTAGTAAACGAACTTGCTGGTCGCTGAACCGGCTGAGAGTCGACCACCGAGGGTTCCATGGACTTCGTTCCCCGTACCCTGAAAGCTGAGAGTGGCGACCTGCAAGGGTTCGGTATCCAGCAGGCCATTGGTGATCACAACTGTGCCCTGGCCGAAGGGACTGAGTTGTGTCCCGTGCATCGCTATGTTCGCGTTCAGTGTTCCACTGGCGTGAATGGGTGCATTCGCGAGGCGCGCTAAATCAGCAACGTTGAGTTGCGAAGCGGCGAGCCTCACATTGAACTGACTCTCTGGAGTAAACGACCACCGTTGCAACGCTGTCTGCAGTGCAAACGAAATGTGTCCTTGTTGTGCTGGTTCGAGTTCGCCCTTCTGAACGTTAAGCGAAGAGGGGTTGGTTTGAACATTCGCCCTCAGCAATCGCCATGAGGTCTCGTGGATACGAAGATTCGACGCGGTCAACTGACCCTGCAAATTCGGATTCGTAGTGCTCCCCTGTAACGACCCCGCGAAACTCGCCGTTCCGTACAGACCCATGGGCTGTGCAGGTGCTGTAGCGGAAGAACTGCGGAATGCGTTGGCGATAATTTCTAATTCGTGCAGATCATTGGACTGCATGGAAATCTGCAAACTCGAGCGCTCGCTGACCGTGCCGTTGAAATCGAGCGACGTCTGCGGCAGGCGGATGTAGCTTTGCGTCAGCGAAACCTGTTTGCTCTTCCCCGAATACCGAGCGTGAAACAGAGCATCCACAGGAAACATCGCAGGGGGAGCGCTTCCTGGCACTTCGTGCGGGATTGCCTGTGTGCGCAGAGACGCATCGGCGGTCGCATCCAGATTTTGCATCGATCCATTCCACGACGCCTTGACTGTGGCATTCGTCGTGCCAATCATGCGAATCTCCTGCAGTGAACTGGCTGCGAGCAGTGACTGGAGATCCGCCACTGAGATATCGTGAAGTGACGCATCGAGCTGCGACTGCATTTTTCCCGTGAGGTCGCGAATGGTCAACAAACCATCGAATGTCCCGCCAAACAGTTTCGCGTGCAGATCCTGCACCGCGGCGTTTCCATTTGCGAGCGAGTAACGCGCGCTCAGATCGCGAACGATCCCCCGGTAGCCGGAGGTATTGACGAGCAGAGTAGTGCTGCTCATCTGCCCATCCAGAGTGAGCGAGTTGAGAACTGCTGTGTTAGGCCGATTTTGGTATTGAGCGGTCCCGGTGAGCAGGATCATGCCGGCAGGAATATTCGGATTCTTCAGCTCCCGGCGGAACTCCTCTCCATCCAGGTTCGCTCGATAGCTCGCGTGGATGCTGGGGTTGTTGTAATCCTGCAAAGTGGCGCTCAATTCCACCTGAGATGGGCCCACGCTGAGCCTCGCCGGCGCCACCTTCAGCGCGTCGCGAGTAGCATTAAACTGCGCGTCGAGGTTATGAGGCAGAGGCGCGTAGTTGCCATATCGCAAGGTGCCATCGCGATACGCAAGCATGCCGGAGTAGCTTCCGCCCTCGGAAGACGAGTAACTCGACTGGAAACGCAGATCGCGTAGATCGGCGTAGAGCGGGACGCTCTGGTCGTTGTAGTAGACCTGTCCCTGATTCACGACAGCGTGCTGTACGGCGAGATCGAAAATGTTGGTCTGCTGTCCCGAGTTCGGCGGTGTCGGAATATTGCTGTTTCCAGCTTTGTCGACGAAAACATGAGCCACCGGATGGTCGACGGTGATGCTGTTCAAATCCCATTCGCGTCGCAGCGCAGAAGTTATTTTGATGTTCGCGCCAAGGTGATCCACCTGGAGGAGTGGTCCGTATGGGCTGGTATTTCCGTGGATGGTGATCCCGTTCAGATCAACACTCAAATTCGAGAGATGCAGATTGAAACTTTGGATCTCAACGCGGCTGCCGAGTTTCTCCGAAGCAAGTCTTTCAACTCTGGACAGCGTGAATTGGTGGACCGCTGTGCTACGCAGTAGCAGATATCCGCTGATACCCAACAAGAGGACGAGACCAACAACAATCCCCGCTGTATACGCGGCGATTTTCTTAAAGCTCACGACTTCTCCCGGAACCGAATCAGAAAGGCCGCCCACGATTCAGTTCTGGGCTAAAAAGCCTGTCCGAGTGTCACGAATATCTGAGTTGATTTGATTCCGGGAATCGGATTCAAGTTGTGGCCCACATCAAAGCGGATCGGCCCGACAGGCGTCGCGTAGCGCAGTCCAAAACCGATGGTATTCGAGTAGTTTGCTGCGAAATCGTTAAACGCAGCGGCAGGGAAGACGTTCCCGCCATCATAAAATCCAACGACACCGAAGCCTTTCCTGATTACAGGAACCGGAATGCGGAATTCAGAGTTGAGGATGAAGAGCCCGTTTCCGCCCGTGGGCACTTGGATATTTGAGCAGGTACTTGGAACGCTCGGATCGCCGCAAGCCAGAATTACGCGTTGCGGGCCAGCGCCGTTCAGGGGGTAACCGCGAAGCGTGCCGCCGCCACCGGTAAAGAACTCTTCGCTCAAGGGAATTATGCTGCCGGCAAACGGCTGCTGCACTCCGATGCGAATACTGTTAGCCCAAATGATGTTATTCACGCCGATATTCTTGTAATACGCGGTCTGACCAAGAATCCGCCAGAAGTTCACACTAGAACCTAAAGCCGTGGGCGTGATGGCAACTTCATAGCTTTGATAAATGCCCTTGTGCGCGTCGAGGGCATTGTCGCGTGTATCCCGGATGTAGGAAGCTGAGAGACTGGAAAGCCGAACGTTCTCCTGACCAGGAGGAACTAGTTCAGGGATCAGCAGTTGGGTGATATCTGTTCTCTGCAGTTGGTAGCGGAAGAAAACAGTTTTCGTGCGCTTAGCATCGAGCGGCTTGCGGAACTCTAATGCAGCACGGACGATCAGATCCGTGAAGACCGGGTTCTCGCTATCATGCTCGAAGAGGCCGCTCGAAGTAGCACTCCAACTGCTTCCGCGGAAAGAAGGAATGTTGTAGTTAGCCTGAGCGCGTTGATCTAGCCTCCCGGCAAAGCCTCCAACCGTCAGGCTCTCCGCTGTTCCGCGCAAATTCCTGCGGGTGTAATCAACCAGACCACGCGGCCCCCAAAACGTTCTTTGATTGGTCACAAAAGTCGAGGGCACTCCGACAGGAGGGATCCCAGGAACAGCGACCGTTCCGCCGGGCACGCTGCCACCGCGATTAATCACTTCGAATCCGAAGCCATAGGTGATGGTGTTGCGCTTGGCTTCATGCAACTTGATGATTACATCTTCGTTGTCCTGATCGATAACCGAGCGCTTCGGATCGACCTCAGCCCAATCGAAAATGCCGAGACTGTAGAGACGGCTCTCAGCCGAGAGCATCCGGTCTTCGCTGAGCGGGTAACCGGGTTTCATTTTTACGGTTGTGTCGACGATGTGTTGTTTAGTCTGTTCGCGCCCGAGGGTCAGAACCTTGGCAGTCGTGACCTGCTGTCCCTCGTGGATCTGATAGACGACATCGTAGTCGTGTGAACGTCTTGATTTTGGTGTAGCGCGCGCTGCGAAGGTCGCGGTCAGATAGCCTCGCGAGAGGTATTGCGCCATCACCTGGTTGCGATCCTGATTCGCCAGAAACGGGGAGTAGGGTTTGCCTGGCCCGAGGTGCAGCCCATTTGGCGCGAGTTGTGATACCGGCAGAGTGTTTCCTTCCATTACAAAGGAATGGACCGTGTCACGTGGTCCTTCGGTGATTTCGAACGTGACGATAATGTCGCCGTTGGGACGCTTTACCTCTGATGTGACTGTCACCTGGCTGAAGCCAGTGTTACGGTAAATGGCGCGGATATTATTCACGCTGGTTTGCACCAATTCGTCGCTAAAACTTCCGCGAGAGAACCAGAAGCGTTTTTTCTTTACGGCAACATTCACCATCAGGTCCTCGCTGCTAATCGCATGGTTGCCGCGCAGGCCCACACTCACAACTCTATGCCGCGGGCCTCTTTCAATTTGGTAGAGGACATTGGTGACAGATGGCTCGCGATCTACCTTTAGATCGACTTTGGCGTCGAAATATCCCTGAGACTGGAAGTGAGACAGCAAGTTCTGCCGGCCTTCCTCCGCCATTTCATCGTTAAACAGGTTTTCCTGATACATCGGAATCAGTCGGCGCCGGGTCCTTCCCCAAAGCCGCGCGCCCGTTATCTTCACATTGATCTTCGGTCCCTTCGTGATGTCGAAGGTTACGTCGGCGCGATTTCCTTCCGCCATGTAATTCGCCGATTCCAGCTTGACTTGGGCGGACAGGTATCCACGATCGGCAAGCTGCCTTTGAAAGAACTGTTCAGCCGATTGCAATCGGCGATAGGAATAGGGTTTACCTTCACGAATCGCTACCCGCCTCAATCGCGCCATGCGAGTCTGTACCGATTGTTCGAGACGGGCGGCTTCCTCTGGTGTCGTTCCCGTAATCTTCAAATTGCCGAAGTTGGCACGCTCGTTCAGGTTGACAGGAAAAATGACATTGACGATATGGTTCGGGCGATCGAGTGAAAGGGAGGTTGTGACCGCAGAGCGGAAAAACCCGCCACGTCGAAACTGTTGGGCCAAGGCTGCTTCCGCATTGGCCACTGCAACTGGAGAATAGGGCCCTTGCCCCGGGTAATTCGAGATCTGCAACAAACGCGAATAGGAATACACGCCTAGTGCGCCCGGGAAATCGTACATGCCGATGTAGTAGGCAGGCTGCAAAACAAAAGTGACGCGAATGCCGTTTGGCTCGGGAGTGACGTCGAGGCGAACGCCCTCCACCTCCCCCGAGCTCTTCAGGGCGGCAACGCTCGCGTAAACCTCATCGAGCGAGAAGGGCTGACCTTGTTTTTGCTTGATCAACGATTGCAGCCGCTTTACTTCTTCTTCGTTCAGGTCAGGGCGGCCCGCGAGTTCGATGGTAGAAACTTGTTGTCCTTCATAAGACGGCAGCAGGTTCGTAGGAGTGGGAATCTCCTGCGCCCAACACCAACCAGCATAGAGCAGCACCGCCAGCAACCATCGCAGGCGCTCGCCACGCCTGCCGGGGACAAGTCCTTTTGCCATCGCATGAAAAGACAATTGCTTCGTCAGATCCCGGGAGTTAGGAGGAGTGGCCGAATCGCCCGGAACGCGTATCGGTGTCACGGATCCCACGGGCCGCAGCTATCCTCAAGTGTTTGGATGAGTTCTGAGCGGGAATGTTGTCCGGACTCTCACAACCAGCAACCACGGCAGGAAGCAGAGCTACTCACTTAGCGCGGCCGTGCGGGCAGATTCTGCATCAGTGCCGCGTGTTTCTTCGAACAAGATCTTCAGCAAAACGCTAATGACGGAAAGCAAAACTGGTCCCAGGAAGATGCCAAGCAAGCCGAAGGCCTGAGCGCCCCCGATCAGGGCGAACAGTAAAAGCAGAGGATGTACCTGCACTCGGCCTTTAATCACGAGTGGCCGAATGACGTTGTCGACGGAACTGATGACCAGCGCTCCCCAGATGAGAACGAAGATGCCTTTTCCCAGATGACCTGTGATCATCAGGTAGACGCCTGCCGGCGCCCATACCAGTCCTGCGCCCACAATTGGGATGAGCGAACAAACACTGGCCAGCAAGCCGAGCAAGGTCGAGGACGAAATAGAGCAGATTCTGAGCGCAATCGCCGTCAAAATGCCTTGGGCCGCGCCGACCGCAGCCATACCGTAAACGTTGGCGACGATTGCGTCACTGATGCCGTGCAGAAAACGATGCGCCTGCTCAGGCGAGAGTGGCATCATGTCGGAAATTCGCTTTACGACCCGTTTGCCATCGCGGAAAAGAAAAAAGACAGTGATCAGCGCGATAGCGGAATCGGTGATCAGGCCAACAAAATTTCCCAGCAGCGCGGCGCCTGTACCGAGCAGCGCAACCCCGAGCTGGTTCAGATGAGTGGCAACTTGCTCGCGCAGTCGAAGCGAAGATAGATCTACGTAGTGCCCCATGAAGCTCAAAGGCTTTTCCGCCAGCTTCATTACAGAAGGAACAACGCCACCTTGTTCCGCGCTTTTTTGACTGAGATACCGGCCAATCTCGAGTGCCTGTGCGCTGGCTTTCGTCAAAATAACGGCGATGGGAATCGCGAAAAGCAAAATGAGAAGAACAATGGTCAACAGAGATGCGAGTCCCGGCCTTTTTACCTCCTGCAAGATGCGCTCGTAGATAGGATCGAAAACGACGGCGATGATGATGGCGAACGCCACCGGTTCGATGAATGGCCGCTCGATAAAGAAAGTCAGGGCAAACGCGCCTGCCAGCAGCAAAGTCAAAAAAACGAGAGTCGCCTTCTTCCCGTTCACGAGCGAGCCTCCCCGATTGATCCCCATGCAAAGAAACACAAGTATATTTGCGTGCCCAGCGTCTTAGCGCGGAAAAATGCGGCAGCTCTGCCAGTGCTGCTCATCGAATCATGGATACCAGAAGGTCTACTGATGATGGAAGCCCAATCTCCCGCCTTGCAAACCTCTGCTACGCTGACTACAGGCATGCCTGTCTTATCGTTTGTGGAAGTAAACAAGAACTATCTCGCCGACGGACAACAGATCCGTGCGCTCTTGGGACTGTCGCTGCAGGTTGAACAGGGAGAATTCATTGCGCTGGTCGGACGCAGTGGCTGCGGCAAGTCAACGCTGCTGAATCTGGCGGGAGCAATGGACTTTCCCACCTCCGGCCAAGTATTGCTGGATGGAGTATCCACGTCTTCGCTGGATGACTCCGGCCTTACGCGCCTGCGCCGCGAGAAAGTTGGATTCATCTTTCAGTCTTTCCAGCTGCTGCCCACGCTCAGCGTGATCGAGAACATTGAGCTCCCCTTGCTTCTTGCGGGTCGTAGCAACGCGCGTTCTGCGGCGCACGAACGCCTGCAATGGGTGGAACTTGCTGGCTACGACGATCGCATGCCGCATCAGCTTTCTGGAGGACAGATGCAGCGCGTGGCCATTGCGCGCGCTTTGGTGCATTCGCCGCGGGTGCTACTAGCGGATGAGCCGACCGGGAATCTCGACACGAAAACCGGGGATGTAATTCTGCAATTGCTGCGCCGCATCGCCTCCGAGCAGAAGACGACGATGTTGATGGCGACGCACAGTATCGAAGCAGCCTCCCTCGCCGATACCGTAGTTCGGTTGCGGGACGGACATATCGAGGAGGTCATCCGCCACTAGGATGCGCCTGCTCCTCTTCTATCGCCTGATGGTGCGCCCGCTCTTGCGCGAGCCCTTGCGTACGGCCCTCACGATATTCGCCGTCGCACTGGGGGTGGCTGTGGTGATCGCCATTGAACTCGCGGGCGATGCTGCTGCCGGATCGTTTCGCTCATCCGTCGAGACTCTCGCGGGTGATTCCGAAATCGAAGTCACCGCGACCGGCGGCGTTGCCGACGACATCGTCGGCAAACTTGCGACTCTCCCATACGCAATGCGAGTACGTCCGCGGATTGAAGACTACGCAGTGTTGCCGGACTCAGGCGAGTCGGTGCCGCTGGTCGGGCTGGACCTGATCGCCGAAGCGAGCGATCGAGAGAACGGTGATCAGAAATTGCCCGATCTCACCGCCGACCCGGAAAAAGGCGCGGGCGTCAGCAACAGTGTCTGGGTAGGTCATCGTATCGCTGCGAATCCCGGCGAAACCATTCGTCTTCAGATCAACGATCACACCCGTGAATACACGGTGCGCGGTGTGTTGCCCAGTTCGGCTGGCGAGAATGTCGTGGTCATGGACATCGCCGAAGCCCAGCAGGAGTTAGGACGGCTGGGTCGCGTCGACCGCGTGCTGATTCGCGTGCCCGATCAGCCTTCTATCGAAACGTGGCAACAACGTTTACGACAGGCATTGCCGGAAGGCATGCAGGTCCGTCCGCAAGGAAGTGGAACTGATGAGAACCGGCGCATGCTCGCGGCCTTCCGCTGGAATCTCCGCATATTGAGCTATGTCGCGCTGGTGGTCGGCGCATTTCTCATCTACAACACGATCTCGGTTTCGGTGGTGCGTCGGCGGCCAGAAATCGGCGTGGTCCGTGCGCTGGGTGCGAGCCGCGGAACCGTACTCGGCGCGTTTCTTGGCGAAGCAGCCTTTTTCGGAGTGGCTGGAGCGCTGTTGGCGTTGCCACTCGGACGGTTGATGGCAATTGGCGCAGTGAAGTTGCTGAGCACAACCGTGAACTCGCTCTACGTGAGCAGTCGCCCGGGATCCATCGCCATAACTTGGTGGCTGGTGGGACTGGCGTTGCTCATCGGAATCGGAGTCGCTGTGCTGTCAGCCCTCTCGCCGGCGCGCGAGGCGGCGCAGGTATCGCCGGTCGAGGCGATGGCGCGTGGACAGCGCGAGTACACCGCTCGCGTGCGCAAGTGGCGCGATCTGTGGATTGCCGTCGCCCTGGGATGCGCAGGAACGTTCGCGGCGAAATCCCCAGCCATCGCTGGCAAACCTCTCTTCGGATACCTCTCCGCGATCCTTTTTATTGGTGCCTCGGCGATGGCCATGCCTGCCATCGTCGAACTGATCTTGCTGGCTGCGGCGCGAGCGTTGCGCAGTCTGTTGGGTGTAGAAGCGTTGCTTGCCTCGCGCAGCCTTGTGGGATCGCTGCGGCGAACCGCGGTCCTGGTAGGCGCACTCTCGACCGCAATTGCCATGATGACGTCTGTGGGAATCATGGTCGGCAGTTTCCGGCAGACTGTTGTCGTGTGGATGGACGGCCAGCTGCCCGCCGATCTTTATCTTCGCCCAGCTGGCAATCCAGGAATCGACAAGCACCCGACCATCTCGATTGATCTTACGAATCGCATTGCGAAGCTGACGGGCGTCGAAGCGGTCGACCGGTTTCGCTCCTACGACATCAGCTACCAGGGAATGCCCGCCACGCTCGCTTCCGCTGAAACAGAGACATCCCGCTACTACCGCACCTCTGGATTTGTATCGGGGCGGCCGGCCATGGATGTCGTTCGCGAAATGCAGCAGGATCACACCGCCATTGTGAGCGAACCGTTTGCGAACAAGCATCGTGTCAAAATCGGAGACTCGCTGACTCTGCCTCTCGGCGAGCGCGACGTTTCGTTTCGCGTTATCGACATTTTCTACGATTACGCCAGCGAGAGCGGTTTCGTAATACTGGATCGTTCCACGATGCTCCGCTACTTGCCCGATCCAGCGCCCACGAACTTAGCCGTATATCTTAAGTCCGGCGTCGATCTCGAAACAGTGCGCCACGAGATCGAGCAGGTCTCGGCGAATCACGACGTCCTTATCTTCTCCAATCGCGATATTCGCAAGGAGGCGGTGCGCATCTTCGACCAAACGTTCGCGATTACCTACGCGCTGGAGGCAGTCGCGATCATGGTAGCCGTGATGGGAATCGCCGGAGCGCTGCTGGCGCTCGTCATCGACCGGCGGCGGGAACTGGGACTGCTGCGCTTTCTGGGGGCCTCCACCGGCCAGATCAGAAAGATGATCCTGGTAGAAGCAGGAGTGCTCGGGCTGTTATCGAATCTGGCCGGACTGGCCCTCGGATTCGTGCTCTCACTGGTGTTGATCTACGTCGTCAATAAACAATCCTTCGGATGGACCATCCAGTTTCACTGGCCAATTGGGGTCCTGGCCGGAGCCTTGAGCATCGTGTACCTGGCAACGGTGCTCGCTGGACTGTATCCAGCGCGCATTGCCGCGCGGATGAATCCAATCGAGGTGGTGCATGAAGAATAGCCTGCGCTCCCTCGCCGTTTGGTCGGTGCTCGTTGTGTGTGCGGCGGCGCAATACAAGCAGGCGCTCCCCGGATACCAGTACGAATTCCCGCGCGATCACTTCAGCCATCCCGATTACCGCACCGAGTGGTGGTATTACACCGGCAATGTGAAATCCGCCGACGGCCATCGCTTCGGATTCGAGCTGACATTCTTCCGCCAGGGCACAAGCCGCGAGCCGCTGCGCAATGTTGACTGGGGCGTGCAGGACTTGTATCTCGCCCATTTCGCCGTGAGCGATCTCAATGCGCAGAAGTTTCATTACACCGAGCGCGTGAACCGAGCCGGGCCGGGTATTGCAGGAACTAGCGCAGAGGCTGGCCGCGTGTGGAATGGCAACTGGCGAGCGCAATGGGTGAATGGCTCGCAACAACTGCTGGCAATCGCCGATGACTTCAGCATCCGCCTGACGCTCCAGTCATACAAGCCGCCAGTAATCCACGGACAACACGGAGTGAGTCAGAAGGGCGCGGGGGCTGGGCACGCTTCGCACTACATCTCGCTTTCGCGATTGATAACAGGCGGCACAATTGAAATCGGAGGCAAGTCCTACAACGTGCAGGGCGCGTCGTGGATGGACCACGAATTCTCCACCGATTCCCTCGCCCCCGGCGAAATCGGCTGGGACTGGCTCAGCATTCAGCTCAACGACAACACCGAACTCATGCTCTACCGCTTGCGACACAAGGACGGCACCGCCGATCCTTACAGCTCCGGAACATATATCGACGCCGAGGGACGCACCACGTTCCTAGGCGTCCACGATTTCACGATGCAAGCGCTCGACGAAGCCTGGGCGAGCCCGAAGTCAGGAGCACACTATCCCATGGCGTGGCGCGTTACGATTCCTGCATTAACTTTGGACCTCCAAATACGAACTCCCATGCAGGCGCAGGAACTCGCCGGGAAGACGCGACTGAGTCCGAGCTATTGGGAAGGTGCAATTGATATCTCAGGTAAGCGCGGTTCCTCGCCGATCTCCGGTGCGGGCTATCTCGAAATGACCGGATACGACAAGCCGCTAGATTTCTCTTCTCCCTAAGGTCGAGCATTCGCACGCGTGTGAGCACAGGTGCCCAGGTTTCACCGCAAAGCTTCACCTGTCATCCCCAGCGCAGCGAGGGAACGCTATAGCAACCTCAAAACTCTTTGACGTCGTATTTTCAATTGGAGGTCGCAACTATACTTCTTAACTTGCCAAGCTGCTCTCTCTCGCGGCATCATTCTTGGCTTCTCTCAGCACGAACATTCTTTGTTGTCTGGCGAGGGTTATGCATTCCAGTAACTGGATGCCGTTGGACGAAACTAGCCGCACGATTAATGCCGTTTAGAGAATCGGAGATTGATGACCACCCGAACCTTGAACATTGCCATGATCGGCCACGGCTTCATGGGCCGCGCTCATTCCAACGCTTTCCACCAGGTAGGACACTTTTTCGACACTCCCTACACGCTCACGCGCAAGGTGATCTGCGGGCGCAATCAGCAAGCGGTTGCGGAAATGGCCGCCCGCTGGGGATGGGACGAAACCGCGAACGACTGGCACGCAGTAGTCGACCGCAAGGACATCGATGTCGTCGACATTGGCACACCCAATGCGTTGCACGCGGAGATCGCCATTGCCGCCGCGAAGGCCGGCAAAATTGTCTGGTGCGAGAAGCCTCTGGCGATGAACGGCGCGCAAGCCGCGCAGATGGCGCAAGCCGCGAAAAGCGTCCCGAATCTGGTGTGGTTCAACTATCGGCGCGTTCCAGCAGTTGCGCTCGCGAAGCAGCTAATCGACGAAGGGAAGATCGGGCAGGTTTACCACTATCGCGCTTCCTACCTGCAAAGCTGGGGTGCAGACCCTGCGCGCATCGGAGTTTGGCGGTTCAACAAGTCCGATGCCGGCTCAGGCGCGATGGGCGATCTGCTCACGCATATCGTCGATCTGGCGCACTTTTTGAACGGTCCACTGAGCGAATTGAATGCGCTGGTTCACACCTTTGTCCCGGGCCGCGAAGTCGACGATGCTGCGATCTTCACCGGACGCTTCGTCAACGGGGCCATCGGCACCTTCGAAGCGACGCGCTTCGCCATCGGCATGAAAAATCGCAATCGGTTCGAAATTCATGGATCGAAAGGCGCGCTCGCTTTCAATCTTGAGGAACTGAATCATCTTCTCTATTACAATGCCACACTGCGGGCCGACCAGCAGGGCTGGACTGACCTAATGGTGACTGGACCGGGGCATCCCTATACTGCGAACTTCTGGCCTTCGGGACACATTGTCGGGTATGAACATACGTTCATTGCCACGCTGGCAGATTTTCTGCAGACGCTCTCCAGCGGCTCGGAGTTTCACGCAAACTTCGAAGATGGCGTGACAGTTCAGCAAGTGATGGACGCGGTGGAGAAATCGTCGGAGACAAGGAGCTGGGTGAAGCTGTGAGACGAGGCTGCTGGCATCTCACGTTCGTTTTGCTTTTGCAGGCGCTTTGCCTCGGACAAGATAAGTCTGCAGTAGACCTTTTTACCCACGCCTCTGAGCTCTCGGATATCCGAACTCCAGTGTTCGCGCCTTTTCGGCTAAAGGCTAAGGTCCACATTTTAGGTAATCGACCGCGAGAAGCGGAATGCACACTCTTATGGGTCTCAGCGGATCGATGGCGCGAAGAAATCAGATCAGACAACAAGATTTACATCCGCATCGGTGAAGGTTCATTAGTTTGGTCGAATAATGACAGCCGAGCGGTTGTAGACATCCATCGTCAGTTGCGCGAACTGGTAATCCCCCTCACTTTGTATCTTCGGCCGGGTATCAAATTGAGCAAAATTAAAGACAAGAAATGGAATGGTTCGAAGGCCAAATGTGTGCTGACAACTGGAGGAGACTGGGGGGAAGAACAGTTTTGCTTTGATCCATTGAATGGAGTTTTGTTGGGAACCCTCCGGAACAACGACACGCTCGAGTACTCCGACTTTCAAAATGTACGGGGAAAGATTTTTCCGTGGAAAGTTCGTGGGTCTGATGACGGAAAACTGCAGTCTGAAATCTCAGTAGAGGATCTAACGGCAGCGATAGATCCGCCAACCTTTTCGCGTGACATCGGTTTTCAGTCGCGGCCTGGCTGCGAGTTTCCCAACATTTTCGAACCGATCTACTTGCCTGACCCCGAGTACCCGTCATACCTTCGCACTCAAGGCGTACAGCATGTGAAAGTTGAAGCCATCGTGGACGAACGCGGGAACGTAACGGATCCGAAGATTCTGGTATCGGCTGGCGAATTAGATAAGTATGCTCTGAAGGCTCTGGGGCGGTGGCGATTCAAGCCCGCAACGTGCGGTACGACACCCGTACCATTTGAGTTTGATACTGACGTAAACTTTCTCTTGAGATAAAAAAATGATGCAGAGAATTGCAGGTCCGGCGCTGTTATTCATACTGTGTGCAAGCCTCTTTGCTCGCGATCATCAGGTCCAGCGGCCCAAGATCACCGGCGTTGCGGAGATCGATCTCCGCACCGACAATCTCGCCGCGAGCAAACACTTCTATGCCGATGAAATGGGTTTTCCAGTCCAGGACACCGGCGCGAACTCCCTGCGTTTCCGTGTGAACGATCAGCAATACGTTTCCGTCATGAAGGCCACGAGTCCAACCGAGCCCCGTCTCGTGAGCGTTGCGTTTATCACCACCGATGCCGAAGCGCTGCGTGCATACCTTGCGGCCAATGACATGCGTGTACCTGCGAAGGTCGATAAGAATGCAGATGGCGACCGGTCGTTCGAAGTCGTTGATCCCGAAGATCACCGCGTCCGTTTTGTCCAGTATGGCAAGCAGCACAGCGAAAAAGCCACACAGGACAAGAGCCAGGAAGTGGGTAAGCACATGATCCACGTCGGTTTCATCGTGCACGATCAGGCGGCGGAAGATCGGTTTTATAAGGATCTACTCGGATTCAGACCCTACTGGCATGGTGGAATGAAGGACAACAAGACGGACTGGGTCTCCATTCAGGTTCCGGATGGCACCGATTGGTTGGAGTATATGCTCAACATCGGCCCCGATGCTTCCCACCGCACCATCGGCGTCATGAATCACATGGCGATTGGCGTCGGGGACATCAACCGCGCATTTGATCGTGTAAAAGCCAACGGCTGGTCGGGCGACTCCAAACCGCAGTTGGGTCGCGACGGCAAATGGCAGCTGAACCTCTACGATCCCGATGACACTCGCATCGAAGCCATGGAGTTCAAGCCGAAGCAAGAGCCGTGTTGCTCGCCGTACCTGGCGCAGCATCCGGGAGAGTAGCGATTTCGCGGTTGCAAGCTACGTTGCGTCGTTTCAACCGCGATTCTTTCCCCCTACCTTTCGATTCTCCTGACTGCCTCAACCGGATCTGGCTCACTTGTTTGCGAGCTGCTTCCGTGACCGCGCTCTGCACCAAAGTAACTCGCGCACACCCCTCGATCCCGCTACGTTAATGGCGCGTGAAATTCTGTTTAAAAAGCAGTTACCGCGTGACTTCAGCCATTGCGGTTTGCTTCCAAATGAGGGTAAGGTGAGAGGTGCCGCGGAAATGGTGCAAATCGCGGCACGAGATATTGGACCCCTAACCACGGAGCCACTTGAAATGAGCCTGGCAACGGCCCTGTTTCGCAGCAGTTTTCCGGTCATCGCGCCTTCCAAAGTAGCTGCCATTTGTTATCGCAGGGCGGGCTCTGGACTGGAGTTCCTGCTGGTAAACACTGCATCAGGCAAGTGGACGTTTCCCAAGGGTAATATCGAGCCTCACCTTGGAGCCTCCGAATCCGCTGCGCTCGAGGCCTTCGAAGAAGCCGGGGCGAAGGGATGGATTTCCGATCATCACTTCGACTGCTACCGTCACGACAAAGGTGACGCGGAGCACGTGGTAGCTGCCTATCTCATGCTGGTGCGGCGGATGTCCTCGCCGGAAGAGTCGTACCGCAACCCAACCTGGTTTTCTGTAGAAGAGACGAAGCGCAAGCTGGCCAAGCGCCGCTCGGAAAAATATGCGCTCGAATTTGCCCGTGTAGTCGATCGTGCCGTGGAAATGCTGGCCATCCCCGTGCCCGGCACTCCGTGGACTCGGCTCGCTGCCCCAAGCTTCTCCTGATCTCGCCCTTCGCGGGCTGCCGCCGTTGCGGTGACAAGCCGCAGCTACTACTATCAGCTCAGGGACTCTCATCATGCCAGCTAAGGCGGCGCTTGCGCCCGTCCAAACTGAAGAGCGGAAATTCGGCCTCGCGCATTGGATGCACGAGGTGTTGGCAGAAGCCGAGAAGGCGCGCGCCGACTTCGCTCCCGACCCGGTCCACGATCTGCGAGTCGCCATCCGCCGCTGCCGCTCTCTGGGTGAGGGCTTTCAGGCAGTCGATCCCAATCCTGACTGGGAGAAGATGCGCAAAGCCGGCAAGGCTGTCTTTGCTGCGCTCGGCACATTGCGCGACGTTCAGGTGCTGATGGAGTGGATCGAGAAGCTCGGCTCCTCCGATGATCCCGCCACGCAAAAGCTGCTGGCGTACTGCCACGAACAAGAAGAGATTCATAAGTTGCACGCTGCGGAAACACTCGCTGGCTTCGACGCCGCGCGGTGGGAGCAATGGGCCACATCGCTGCCGAGGAGTGCTGCGCGCCTTCGTCCCGGGAGCGAAGTTTTCCAGGAGATGGCCCTGGAACGCTGGGCCGAAGCGCGTGAGTTACATCGTGTTGCGCTTCGCAGCCGAAGCAAGGTTGCGTTGCACCGCCTGCGCATCGGGATCAAAAAACTTCGATACCTGGTAGAGAATTTCCTGCCGTCGTTGCATGCCGCCTGGACCAAAGATCTCAAGTACCTGCAGGACGATCTGGGAGAGGTCCACGACCTCGACGTGCTCTGGGAAACGGCCATTCGCGTACAGGCGTTTGCCACTCCGGAAGAGCGAACCCACTGGCAGAAGACGATTGCAGAGGCGCGCAAAACCCGTGTCGACCGCTATCGCGCAAAGATGTTAGGCCGTGGTTCGCTGTGGGACGTATGGCGTTCACAGCTTCCGCAAGGACCTGACGTCGATCGCGTCATCCTCGCGCGACTCCGTGTGTGGGCTTCTTTTCGCGATCCTGACTTCCAGCACGCCCAGCGCGTGACGGCGCTCAGCCTGCAACTTCACGACGGATTGCTTCGCAGCGAAGTTCTCGCGCTCGGTGGCGAGCGTTCGCGCACTCTGCTGAAAGCGGCTGCGATCACGCACGAAGTGGGACGCGCAAAGGGCAAAGAATCGCATCACAAGGCGGCGCGCCGCATGATCCAGAAAATCAATCTGCCCTTTGGGTGGAAGCCGGAAGACTTGGCGATTGTCGCTCTTGTCGCGCGGTTTCATCGGGGCATGCTTCCCGGCACGCAACGCCAGTTTCGCGCGCTCTCGCAAGCAGGTCAGGCAACAACTCGGCGGCTCTCCGGAATTTTACGGCTCGCCGACGCGCTCGACCGGAAACATGACGGTAAAGTTCGCCGCTTGCGCGTAAGCAAACCCGGCGATTATCTGCTCGTGCACGCGGAAGGTCTTGATGGCGAATCGAATGACGGAGAGAAAATAGCTGCTGCCCGATATTTGCTGGAAGAAACTTGTGGGGTGCCGGTGGTGGTTCGACCTGAAGAGCCTAAGCCGTCCATTTCTGCAGGCGCTAAAGAATCTCGCTGAGATCCAGCCCAAAAAGTTGTTCGGGTATCTGCGTTTCCAGCGTTAATCCGCGGCTATTCCTATCCGCGCCCATTCGTGGCTCGCCGCCGCAACAGCACTTCCTGTGAATTGATAGCTTCCTCCCCCGGCTCTCGCATCTTGCGAACATAACTTCCGTCCGCCTGCATGATGCGCGCTTTCACATTGTCGGATAGGTAAATCTCAATTACGCGGTCGCGCAGATGCCGGACCAGTCGCCGATCTTCAATCGGGAACAGCACTTCCACTCGCCGGTTGAGATTGCGTGGCATCAGATCGGCGCTGCCAACAAAAATCTCTTCTTCGCCATTGTTGTGGAAGTAGTAGATGCGGCTATGTTCGAGGAAGCGTCCAACAATGCTGATCACCTGGATGTTGTCGCTCACGCCGGGCACTTGCGGCCTCAGGCAGCAAATGCCGCGGATCAGCAGATCGACTTTCACGCCCGCCTGCGATGCCTGGTAGAGCAGGCGAATCATGTCGCTGTCGACCAGCGCGTTCATCTTCAGGATGATGTGGCCGTTGCCATGATGTTGGTGATGCGCAATCTCGCGGCGTATGAGCTCCGCAATGCGTTGCCGCAGATTGATCGGCGCCACCAGTAACTTGCGATAGTCCTGCTTCGCGGAGTATCCGGTCAGATAGTTGAAGAGATCGGTAACGTCGGCGCCAATTTCCTCGTCCGTGGTGAACAGGCCAATATCCGTGTACAAGTGCGCCGTCACCGCGTTGTAATTGCCGGTTCCCAGGTGAACAAAGCGCTGGATACTGTCACCTTCTTTGCGTACAACCAGCGCCACCTTGGAATGCACCTTCAGGCCAAGCAGTCCGTAGACCACATGCACGCCCTGGCGTTCCAGCGCTCGCGCCCACTCGATGTTGCTTTCCTCGTCGAAGCGCGCCTTCAGTTCCACAACGCTGGCCACCTGCTTGTCCCACTCCATCGCCTCCAGCAGCGCGTTAACTACCGGGGAATTACGGCCCACGCGGTACAGCGTCATCTTCATCGCGAGGACGGAAGGGTCGGTCGCTGATTTCTCCAGCAGATCGATTACCGGCTGGAATGAGTCGAAAGGATGATGCAACAGCACGTCGCGGCGCCGCAGCACCGAGAAGAGGTCCTCTTCTTCGCCCTCTGGATCGAGCGCATGCGGGATCGCAGGGACGAACGGCGGATCCTTCAGCTCGGGACGATCGATGCCCGCGATGTATTTCAACCTGCTCAGCGCGAGGTGGCCTTTCATCCTCAGAACATTCTTGCGGTCGACCTCGAGATTGTTCAGCAGGATCTTCAGCAGCAGCGTAGGCATTCCGACTCCCACGCGCAGGCGAACCACGTCGCCAAACTTCCTCTGCCGCAGACCTTCTTCTGTCGTTTCCAGAAGATCTCCGGCTTCCAACTCCTGGATCTCGATGTCAGCATCGCGTGTCACGTGGAAAGGATGCGAATCGAGGATGTCCATGCCAGGGAAGAGCGAACTCAAGTTGGCAGCGATCAGATCTTCCAGCCAGATGAAGTACTGGTCTTTGCCGGTGGCCGACTTCTTCGTCTTTCGATCGACTGGAATAAGCTGTGGCAGCGTGTCGGGAATCTTCACGCGCGCAAATCGGTCGTCGCCCTTCTTGTCGCGAATCAGCACCGCCAGGTTCAGGCTGAGATTCGAGATATGCGGGAATGGCCGCGCAGGATCGAGCGCCAGCGGCGTAAGAACCGGAAATGCCGTTTCAAGAAAATATTTGTCCGCGCGTGCCTGCTGCTGTTTCCCGAGCTGCGAATACTGCAGGATGTGAATGCCCGCTTTTTCCAGCGCAGGAGTAAGCTGCCTCTGAAAACACTTGCTCGCCGCCGCCATAATCGACGCGACCTCGCTGCGAATCGCATCCAGTTGGCCAGCCGCATCCATGCCGTCTGCGCCGGTGTCGCCTGTGCCGGATTCCACCTGGCGCATCAGTCCAGCCACCCGAACCATGAAGAACTCGTCCAGGTTTGAACCGAGAATCGACAGAAACTTTACCCGCTCGAGCAAAGGGTTGGTCGGATCCTGCGCCTCTTCCAGAACTCGGCGCTGAAACGCAAGCAGGCTCAGTTCGCGATTGATAAAGAGGCTGGGGTCGCTCAGAGAGTCAACTGAGGTGGCGCGTGGACGCTCCACGACCTCCAACTGAATGGACTCGTCTCGTCTCCGAGACAGTGACGTACCTGCTTTCGATGCCATATAACTTATGAGGACTCCATACCCGGCTGCGGATTGTTAGCTGGGGCCGGTCGGGGTTGGATAAGTTGATGATATCGGACTGCCGCACGCTCCGGTAGTGGGGAGCGACATTAAATGTGTCTATTTAGGCAGCTAAGTCCCATGTTTTGTTAACAATATGTTAATTTGAGAGTCTTGCCCCCGCTTCTCCCAAACTGGGCAAACCGGGCAGCTTCATAGCCAAAAACTAAATCTTGGAGGAAGCACTCATGCGATATCGAAGACTAGGTAGAACTGGATTTGAAGTTAGCGAAGTCGGCCACGGGCTCTGGGGAATGAGCGGTTGGAGCGGCTCCGAAGATCAGCAGTCCATGGAAGCTCTGCAAAAGTCGGTCGACTTGGGCTGCAACTTCTTTGACACTGCCTGGGCCTACGGCGACGGCAAGAGCGACACGTTCCTCGGAAAGCTGATCAAGCAGAATCCCGGAAAACGTTTGTACGCAGCGTCGAAGATTCCGCCGATGAATAACCAGTGGCCGTCTCGGCCCGAGTACACCTACGACGAAGTCTTCCCCCGCGAACATGTCTTCAGCTATACCGAGCAGATTCGCAAAGCCCTGCAGCAGGACACCATCGATATCCTGCAATTTCACGTCTGGAACGACGAGTGGTCGACGGAGCAGGAATTCCTCGACACCGTCGACGAACTCAAAAGCAAGAAGCTGATTCACGCTTTCGGGCTGAGCATCAACCGGTGGGAACCGGAGAACGGCATCAAGGCTCTGCGCACCGGACGTGTCGACGCCGTGCAGGTGATCTACAACATCTTCGACCAGAATCCCGAAGACAAGCTGTTCCCCGTGTGCGAAGAATTGAATGTCGGCGTCATCGCACGCGTGCCGTTCGATGAAGGCAGCCTCGTCGGCAACATGAGCAAAGAGACGAAGTTTCCAAAAGACGACTGGCGAGCGCTTTACTTCGGACCCGAAAATCTTGGGCCTACTGTAGATCACGTTGAAAAGTTGAAGAAGGATGTGCCGCAGGGGATTTCATTGCCCGAACTGGCACTGCGGTTCATCCTCTCGGATCGACGCGTCGGCACCACCATCCCAGGCATGCGCAAACCAAACCACGTGGCGGCAAATCTGGGAACCAGCGATAAGGGAGCGCTGTCGTCCGGAATCATCGAGAAATTGCGCGCACATCGCTGGGAGCGGAGACCAACAAGCTGGTCAGACTAGATTTTCAGAACACGTAGTTCGGTCCAAACGTGATCCGCAAATTGCTATTCGCGCCGTTGCTGAAATAGATCTCGTCTCCGATGTCGAGACGGAATCCCCATTTTCCGCTGTAAGCCTCGACTCCGCCGCCCGGAAAGATGGCGAAGTTCCCATGGCTCGAGCGAATCTCGTTCAGAATCGCGTTCGTGCTCACCAGTGGAGCGGGCAGCGAACTCGGGTTAATGGTCAGCAGGCCCATCTTCATCGTGATGAACGGTCTTATGTGCGGCGACGGTTTGCTTATGCTCAAGCCGCCCAGCCAATTACTCGCATGCATGTGCGAATGGATCACACTGGTCGCACCGGTCGTGGGATCGATCGCCGTATCGTCGAACGTGCGATTGAAGTAATACGAACCTTCGCCTTCGAGTGCCACGTGGCGGCCAAGCGCCAGCAGTACCTTGAGGCCCGGGCCTCCCAGGCTCGCCGGCGGAAAGCGAAGATAGTCGCCGTAGAAACCAATCTCTCCGTGCTGAGCCTGGGCCGCAGCACATAAACCGAGCGCAACCATTCCGATCAGCAATGCTCGCGTAACGAAACGATTCACCAGACCTCCCGTCGCACCCAAGTCGACGATTATAGCTGCCGCGCTACTCGCGATTGGATGCACGCGAGGGGGCTTCCCCCTTTGAGGTAGTAAGCAAACCGTTACCGGGAATCAAGAGAGCCCCGAGGGGCCCGCTATTTTGTGCCATGAAGCCGCGGTATCTCGGCATATGATGGGGAACGCGCCGCTCCGCCATTTTGATTCGAACGAGGTGACCGCCGCAATGGCACCGACTCTCATTACTGCGCCAACCCGCATACAGGCAAGCGGCAATCTTCCGAAAGTAATCGACGAATACGTGGGCCAGGTCAGCACCGGAACCACCGGGGTCAGCGTTGCTCACATGAAGAGTCCCGAAGGCTGGCTGGAACCGGGACAAACGCCGAAATTCAAAGAGTTCACCATCGTGCTGAAAGGCGTGCTTCATGTGGAACACAAGGACGGCTCGCTTGATGTTGCCGCCGGACAGGCGATGATCGCGCACCCCGGCGAATGGGTGCGCTATTCCACACCCAAAAAAGGCGGCGCCGAGTACATCGCCGTATGCCTGCCGGCATTCTCGCCAGACACGGTCAATCGGGATCTGAAATAAGAAGTCAGAAGTCAGAAGTACCGAGCTTCGCAGCTTGAAATTTGGAGTCAGGAACCACTGTCGCTCGTGTCTTGTCATCACGAGCGAGCGCAGCTCGTGAGGGATCTGCATTGCTTTGGCAGCCTCGTCTCAGCCGCGACTCTTGTCAAGAGCGCCCTTTCGACAAATTCCGCGTAATCGCTTCATTCCGCGGCAGAAATAGACTTCGCGAAAGTGTCCAGTAGGTCCCCCTCAATTTGTCACAATTGAAGTAGCAGTGTGATGGCCGACAACCAGCGCCTGGCAACTGCTCTCGTGTTTCAATCCGAGCGTCAGCGAGGATCTGTCATACCGAGCGTAGCGAGGTATCCCTATCCCGTCCATGAAAGCTCGCGGGCTAGGAACTGAAATACTGAAATCCCACAGCTAAGTCCTTTGTTTTATCGGACGACTCGGACTAAGTCCTTTGTTTTGCGGGACGAAGCTTATCCCGTGCCTGTAAGTCCTTTAAAATGCGGGACGAGGGGGGAGGGGGTACCCCTCGGATCTCCCGATTTGGAAAAAGCCTGTTACCGCGCCGACGTCAGCTTTCTGCCAAAAACGTCGCGCAGCAAGGCTGTCGTCTGCTCCGCCGGATCCTTGCGGATCTTCCGTTCTTCCTCGGCCAGCATGTAGAAGAGTCCGTCGAGCGATTTGGATACGACATAGTCGTCGAGATCAAAAGCATTCCTGCCCAAGATCGAGCTCGCCAGCGGATCGCGCATGAGCCGGTCGTATTGCTTTACCACTCCAACGCTTTCCAGCTTGCTGTGGACGATGGGTTGAAAGGCCGTCGCCAGTTCCGCTGAAGTCTGCTGCTTGAAGTATTCGGTGGCAGCCGTATCGCCTTCCGACAGAATGCGGCGCGCGTCATCGAAGGTCATCCGCGACAGAGCGTCGAGAAAGATCTTCTTTGCTTCAGGGGCAGCCTCTTCAGCGGCGCGATTCATGCCGATTTCGAGCTCATCCATCTCGGCGCCCTTGCCGATCATACGCATGCCCTTGTCGAGGGTGTGCAGTTTTGGCGGAATTAGGATTTTGATCGCCGTGTTCTTCAGGAAGCCGTCGGGCCTGCCGGTGGAGTCGACCGCGCTGCGCGTACTGACGGTGAGCGCTTCTTTGAGTCCGGCCGTGATTCGGTCGTCGCTGAGCGTCGCGGATGGCGGAGTCTTGGAAGCTTTCTTCCAGAGTTGGTCAAGTTGCAATTGCGCGTGGCAAGCGACGGAGAGAATTGCAGCTGTCAAAACGGTGAAGAGTATTCGGCGCATGATGCACTCGAAAATACTCCGGCGACGGGGGATTGTAGTGATGACGAAAGGACAGCGTCGGCAGAACCTTGGCTGCGAAGGAGTGGATTACGAGCGGTCGACCGATTTACCCACGGTCATGAAGAAGCCTGAAAGGACGAACGACGATTCGCCAAAGAAAGGAGCGGCGTGCCGATTTTCCAGCGCCTGATTCTTCCTCAGTTTGAGACAGTTGATGGGATGGCACCAAATTGTCTGAAGCGGTTACTTGTGATAAGGCGATATACCAATAGCCATCCCATAAAGGTGACGATCAGACACTCAAGAGTGATTCATCGAACCACACATCCACGTAGTCTCCAGACAGAAGGAAGCGACTGCCGGGAGGAAGCCCGAGGAACTTCAGCACTTCTGGTAATCGCTCAGGCAGGTGCGAAATGTGCAGTGGTGAGAAGAACTCTGGGCTCGTCGAAAACTCCCCTGCCCAGATATACCAGCCGCTGGTTTCGCAAGTCGGCGGGTGCCGCAGCCCATTAATAGGATTCTGCCCGATAGTCTGAGTCGCCAAACCCAACTTGGAATCTGGAGGACATGGAACGAACTCGCGCCCATACTGATGGCACAGCTCCTGTTGTGTTTGACTGCTGTCCATGTGGTTAATCCTGCCGCAAGTATGACAGACGAGCTTCGCCTGAGGCGATAAAGGTTGCGAACAGGCCTTCCCCCTCATATCTCCGGACGAGGTAGCGATCCAGATTCGGATTTCCCGTTATCTGTCTTGCCGATTTCGGGCTTTGGCAACGCTTCGCGGCGGATGGTAATCCCAACTGAAGTTCAATCTTAGCGAGGACATCATGAAAGAAATACCACTGACTCTCCCCGAAGTCGGAATGATCAACAGCACTCGATTCATCATCGGAACTGGAGTGGGATTGCTGCTTGCCGGTGCGCTGGACAGACATGCGCGTAAAGCTGTGGGCTTCGCGTTGGTCGCAGTTGGGTCTCTGGTTTCGATTCCAGTTGCGATGGTATTCCTTGGCAAGCTACGAGGTAGCCAGTCACAGGCTGAGCGAATCGCGGAAAAACGCGCAGCCTGAGTTCCTCACTTCTTCAGTTCCAGAATCAGCATGTAGGCGTCGGATGTCCCGTCACTGGATAGGCCGTCGGGCGACGCATGTGCTTTTGCTCGGACAAGGTATGTGGCACAAGTCATGAAAAGAGAGTGCGGGCATTCCGAGTTCTGTTCCAAATTCGGAACAACGGCAAAGCGGCTTGCGGCGAGCCAGGCAATCCGAATTGTGGTTCTTTACGGTTGCTTGGTAGCGACTGCTACCGGCACATAAGTCTGGCGAAATTTCAGGTCTACGCCCTGGAAGCGGGAACGTGCGTCTTTGGTGAATTCCACTTTCAGCGTGTGTCGGTTGCCGTCGACTACGGCCGGCGTGAATCCGAGCGTGTACCGGAAATGAAGCTGCGTGAGAATGAAGTCGAGCGCTGCTGGAAATAAGCTCGCATTGGTGGCCGTGTAGTATTCACCGCCAGTTTGCTGACTGTAGTAATGAACCACGAAGTTGATCTGATGGTTAGCGAACAGCATGTCTGGGTTGAAACGCCATCCTCCATCGCTGATGCCGAATACGATGCCAGAGGTCTCGAGCACTTTCTGAAGAATGCGGTCCGCCTCGTGCTCGTAAAGTCCACAATGATCGCCATAAAGAAAGAGGAAGGCCGGCAAGCGGCTTGGCTTGGTCTGCTGCGCGTCGTCGACAATCAACTCAAGCATCTTCTGCATGGCCAACTCGCCATCGCGATTTTTTACCCAGCTAAAATCCATCGCTTTCTGGCTGAGCACCTTATCGAGAGCGGCCAAGGCCGCGTCCGCGTCATGCGCAGGCACGAAATCGACGGAAGCGGAGCCGTCATCGCACCAGTGCGCAACGCCGACCACATCTTGTTTGTCTAGGCTTGCCAGCGCAGGCTTGAGCAGCTGCGTTTTGCCGCGCATAAACTCCGAATGCCAGTCTGGGGGAAGCGCCTCTGGGCACTGCACGATGAACCATAACGAGATAGGTCGAGTGCCGCGAGTGGCGCCAACATTGAACCCGCTGATCGGAACCTCTTTTCCATTGTCGAGAAGGCGAAAGTCCTCGCGCTTCAGGCCGGTGAGGAGCGCTTTGGTATCCACGTTCTTCTTTGTGGTTGCGGGAATGACGTCGACTAAAACCGTGGACGCTGCAGCCTCGGAAGCTGTGGCTCGAGAAGAAGCGATCATGGAAAGCGCAGCGGCGATGGCCAGAATCAGGGCAGGTTTCTTAAAGAGAGCGGGATTCATCGGAGGAGGATTATAGCCGGGCGCGATGTGTTTGGCCGTGACAGAGATGACCTAGCAGGTAAGTACGGACTCGACTCGTACTGCGAATAAGGTCTTACGCTTATTCGCGAGCGAGCGCCTGTTCGGCGCATATCAGGCCTTATGGCTGTCCCTTGATCGCCGCCGGGCCCGGCTTCGCGCCCACGCGGTTCATATAGTCCTGCAGAGTAACGAACTGATATCCGCGAGCGCGCAGTTCCGGCAGCAGCACTTGCAAGGCTGTGACCGTAGTCGAAAGCTCGTGGAAGGCGATCAGATGAGTCGTGATCCCTTTCTTTTCGCGGGATTCGATCGTCTTCAGCACAGACGCTTCGAGCGACGGCTTCGGGCACTGCGTTGCTTTTCCGGCGCACAGGTAGTCGAGCGAGTTGATATCTCGTAGTGCGACTGGCATCTCGGAGGAGATGGTCAGAACTGTCCAGCCGCGATGTTGCAGATCCTTCTCGAGATCGGACGGCATAATCCAGTCCGGTGGGCGCAGATAGCGAGGCTGCGATCCGGTGACTGCTTTGATCAGTTGCGCGCCGTGATCGACATCAGCGACAGCGGCGGCCTCGCCTTTCTTCTGCTCAAACTGTTTGAGCTGTACGTGGCTGAACGTGTGGTTCTCAATCTCGTGTCCGCGACGAACGACTTCACGGGCGGCATCGAGACAAGTTTTGTCGGTCCGATATTCGTGGCGCTCGCCATAGGTCTTTGGCAGCAGACGCCAGCCCATCACGAAGAAAGTCGCTTTCGCATGATTCTGGTCGAGCAGATCAAGCAGGCTCGGCACGGGCTTCACCCCGGGTGCGTTGTATCCATAAAGAATGTAGGGACGCGGTCCGTCGTCGAAGGTCAGGGCAATCAGTTTCTGATCGCCGGCAAATGCCGTGGACAAGCTAAAGAGAAAGATTGCGCAGAGGTATCCAAAAGACTTCATGGCCGATTCTCGCTTCTCAGGAACTCTGCTCAGAGTAGCTCGGTTTGCTGTGGAAAGCAGTGATCGAAGGTACATGGACAGGCGGAATTCAAAGCTTAGGCAGGTAGCCCGCAACTTTGCCGTCCGTTCGCGCCGCATATACCATTGAGGAATCGTGGCAGTGAGCACCACAACTCCGGCGGCGACAAGGAATCTTCCACCGTTTCCTTCACCCGAGCACAAGCACGCGCTCGACTTCGGGGAAATCGCTCGCTTCGCCTACGACACTTTCTGCAGCAACAAGATTCGTTTCGCGCTGACCGCGCTCGGCATGGTGATCGGCAACGCGTCGCTGATCCTGGTGGTCACCATCGGCATGACGGGAAAGCAGTACATCCTGAGTCAGATACAGGCGATCGGCGCGAACATGGTGTACATCACCCAGGAGGGAACCGGGAACCAGGCAGAAAACACTATCGCAAAACAGGACCTGCTCAGCCTGAACGACATGCACGCGATCCGCGAGCAGGTGCCAGGCATTCGTGCGTCGTCCCCGATGGTGGAGTTGCATGATCGCATCCCCGTGGGCAATGGCAAGGAGCGTGACGTACTGATTCTTGGCGTCTCCCCCGAGTATTTGCAAGTGCGCAACTTGGACGTTCCCACCGGACGCTTCTTCGATGATGACGACACGAAGGCGAGGAACAAAGTTGCCGTAGCGACGGAGATGTTCGCGATTAAACAGTTTGGCAGTGTAGAAGAGGCGATCGGGCGGCGGGTCCAGTTGAATGGCCTGCCATTCACGATCATCGGAACGTTCCGCGAGCGCGTGGAGACCTTTGGGCAGTCCGGCATCGCGGACGAGACATTGCTGATCCCCTACACGGTTGCACAGTACTTCACCGGCAACGAGTCCGTGAACCAGATCTATTTCTCACTGGGCGACGCTTCCGATGTGCCGCAAGCGACGCTACAGATTCGTCGCGTGATCCAGGCGCGTCACCGGGCGGATGCGGTGTACCGCGTGGACAACTTATCCGAACTGCTGGATGTGGCCGCAAAATCGGCCAATGCCCTGACTTTGGTGCTGCTGCTAGTCGCCATGGTGACCTTGATAGTTAGCGGCGTGGGAATCATGAACATCATGCTGGCGACGGTGACGTCGCGCATTCGCGAAATTGGCGTTCGCAAGGCGCTCGGAGCGACCAACCGTGAGATTCGGCTTCAATTCATGGCGGAAGCCATGTTCATCTCGCTTTCGGGTGGCATCCTGGGCATCATCATTGGACTCGCACTGCCACTGTCAGTGCGCTGGTTTACCGCTTTCCGCATACCGATTTCAGGATTGTCGGCGATCATCGCGATTCTGGTCTCAACGGTGGTGGGCGTAATTTTTGGGACAGTGCCGGCAACGCGGGCGGCGCAACTGGATCCGGTCGAGAGTCTCAGGTACGAGTGATTCCCTCCCGCCAGAAAGCAGAAAAGCCGGGCTTGTTGCGCCCGGCTTCTGAACCTGCATTGGATGTGATCTGGGTTTATTGAACCAGGGCCACACCTTCCAATTCTTTCTGAATGACAGCAAGAGAGCAGCCTGCCGCTCCCATGCGGCTGGCGGCGTCGAGCGCCGCTTCCTGAGAGACTCCATAACCACGCCCCATCAGGAACATCTGGAGCAGCTCAGCGGTTTCCGATGTATCCAGCATCCGCTGCATCAGTTCGTTCCTTAGGGCAGAAACTTCCGCGATTGTGAATTTTTCAGCCATCACTCGGATCACCTCCGACCCCACTGGCTTAACTGCCTTTACCTATTAGACTGCTCAGACTTGCTTTTCGTTACAGCAATTCTTGTGCCGAACCAAGGCTGGCAGCGCCAGAATTCGTGTGCTCATGCAAACCCCCTGCATTTGAAAGAGTTGCGGAACTCTGGTTTCCAGTGGGACGGGCGGAATCCACGGATTACGGTATTTATCAGACAAAAATATGTATCCGAAGAGGCGAAAACGAGAATTCCGTCTCAATTCTGTGTGTCAGAAGCGACGCGGTCTAAGCTTCTACAATCGCTTCATCGATCAGCAGAATCGGAATTCCGTCTCGAACCGGGTATGCGCGATGGCATTGCCCGCACTTGAGAACGTCGCGGTCCTCGTCGTACGCCAGAGGAGTCTTACAGGTGGGGCAAGCGAGCATGTTAATGAGATCGCGGTCCAACATAATAAGGTGATTTTATACCCGTTCGCGGTAGCGGATTCATCCCCGACAGCCAGCGTAAGATAGAATTTCAGGTTCGTAATCCGCTGAAAGCAAGGAAGCTCGATGTCTGCTGTCATTCTGGACGGAAATCGTATCTCTGCCGACATTAAGAATGAAGTCGCCGAGGAGATCCGCGGCTTAGCAGGCTCCGGAGTTCGCCCGGGATTGGCCGTCGTTTTAGTGGGGCACAATCCAGCGTCGGAGGTCTACGTTCGCAGCAAGGTGAAAGCATGCGAAGCGCTGGGAGTTTACAGCGAGAAGCACACGCCTTCCGAGCATGTCTCTACCGAAGAACTGCTCGACCTGGTGGAGAGCCTGAACTCGCGCGACGAGATTGATGGAATCCTGGTTCAATTGCCTTTGCCTCCGCAGGTGGACGCAAAAAGGGTGCTGATGGCGGTCGATCCGGCGAAAGATGTTGATGGATTTCACCCGATGAATGTGGGATTTCTCTCAACTCAGCGTCCGGGGCTGGTGCCTTGCACGCCGTCAGGTGTGATGGAAATCCTCCACCGTAGCGGCATTTCAGTGAACGGCGCGGACGCTGTCGTGGTCGGACGAAGCGACATTGTCGGCAAACCCATGGCGATGCTGTTGACGAACGCGCATGCCACTGTGACGATCTGCCATTCCAAAAGCCACGACCTGCCAGGGATTTGCCGTCGAGCCGATATTTTGGTCGCGGCAATCGGTCGCACCGGCATGATCACGCGCGACTATGTGAAGCCGGGCGCAACGGTGATCGATGTGGGCATGAACAAGATCAGCGACCGCACCGAGTTCGAGCGCTTCTTCCATGGCGACGCGAAGCGCGAGGCGGCCTTCGCCAAGAACGGCTCGGTACTGATCGGTGATGTGGATCCTGCGGTTGCCGAGATTGCCGGCGCCGTCACACCGGTTCCGGGCGGAGTCGGTCCGCTGACGATTGCCATGCTGATGTCGAACACGCTGAAGGCGATGAAGCTGCGGCGCGGCGAACGCCTGCGTGAAATTGCGGTGCGCCAGGCCTGATCGAATGGCACTGAAAGTCGGACTCACCGGCGGTGTCGCGTGTGGCAAGTCGACTGTGGGCGAGATGTTCGCCCGCCATGGCGCACACGTAATCCAGGCTGACAAAATTGCCCACCTGCTGATGCAGAAAGACGCGCCGGTATATGTCCAGATCGTAAAGGCGTTTGGCGCTGGCATCTTGAATGAAGATGGGACGATCAGTCGCCCTAAATTGGCCGACGCTGCCTTCGGTTCCAGCCGAATTCCTGAACTCAATGCCATTGTTCATCCCGCAGTGATTGTTGCCGAAGACGAGTGGATGCGCCTGGTTCTCGAGGAGAATCCGAGGGGCGTCGCGATCGTCGAGGCTGCGCTGATTCTGGAAGCGCACGCCGAAGATCGCTTCGACAAACTGATTACCGTAACCTGCACGCTGGATCAGAAGATCGAGCGGTTTGCGGCTCGGCACAATATGGCTCCGGCCATCGCTCGCGCAGAAGTTGAGCGCCGGATGAAGGCACAGTTGTCCGACGAAGAGAAAGTGCGCGCTGCCGATTACGTTATCGATAATTCCGGGTCTCTCTCGCAGACCGGGCAACAGGTGGCTGCGGTCTGGGGCGAATTGTCGGCGCTGGCTGCGGTACGGTAAAGATGAGTAGGGGCCTCGCTCGGCGCAGTACAATTTCTGAGTAGTGCGAATTGCAATGAAGAGAATGCTACGACCACTGATTCTTGCCCTCGTCCTAGTCGGAGGATTTTACTTCTACACCACGCAGCATCCGACCAGCCTGAAATCACCTTTTTCGGAACCCACGAAGCTCGAACTGACGCAAGCCTCGGGACCAGAGACGCTCGATCCGGAAGAGCAGGTCAACGTCAGCGTCTACAAGAAGGCGATTCCATCGGTGGTGAACATTCGCTCGCGCGCCGTGAGCTTCAACTTCTTTTATGGCGTGGTGCCGCAGGAAGGCCAGGGTTCGGGATTCATTCTCGACAAAGAGGGACACATCCTCACCAACTTCCACGTGATCCAGGGCGCCGAGAATATTGAAGTCACGCTGCACAACAAGCGCAACTACCCGGCGAAGGTGATTGGCACAGATCAGAGTCACGATCTTGCGGTGATCCAGATCAGCGCTCCTGACCTGGTGCCTGCGACCCTGGGCGACTCGCGTAACCTCAGCGTCGGACAAAAAGTGTTTGCCATCGGCAATCCGTTTGGATTGGCGGGCACGATGACGCGCGGCATCATCAGTTCGATCCGCCCGGTTGGCGGGCCGAATGGCAATACTATCGACGAAGCGATCCAGACGGATGCGGCGATCAATCCCGGGAACTCCGGCGGGCCGCTGCTGAACTCGCGCGCCGAAGTGATCGGTATCAATTCGATGATCGCCACCGGTGGCGCCGAGCAGAGCGCCGGCATCGGCTTCGCCATACCTATTAATACGGCGAAAGCAGTGCTCAACGATCTGGTGACCGAGGGCCGCGTCCGTCGTCCGTCGATTGGCATACAGGGATTGCCGATTGGACCGGAACTCGCCGATCAACTTGGTCTGGCGGCTGACTACGGCGTGCTGATCGTGCAAGTAGTCCCTGGAAGTGCTGCGCAGAAGGCTGGACTGCGCGGCGGGAATCAGCGGGCGCTGCTTGGGAATACGCCAATCCTGGTGGGCGGCGATTTGATCGTGGGCATCGATGGCCAGCGAATCGAGGACATGCAGGATCTCTCGCGAGTGATGAACAATCATCGTGCCGGCGATGTGGTTGCCGTCTCGGTCTTCCGCGGAAAACAGCGGTTGGATGTGAAGGTGACGCTGGGAGAGGCGAAGCAGGGATAGTTGGCAGTTGCTAGTTGGCAGTTGCTAGTTGGTAGTTGTTAGAAGGAAAGCGCGGCGCGGATCACACAGCTGGAAAACGTGCCATCCTGCTTAGAGGCTGGAATTCGATTGTCCTAGCATGAAGCCCACAATCAGGCTAACTAAAGCGACTACACCTTGTGCAGCGGAAAGGGCTGCATGAGAGTGCATCTCTGAATGAAGCTTGCGGCGAATCTTTCTGGCCTGGTAAATGTAAGCGAGGGCCCCGGCGACAGAACACGCGCTTAGAATCCAGATGACCAGCTTCAGGATTCTTGTCCTCTCATCGCCAACCTTAAGTGCCGGGTATGAAATTGCCAGGCCAATAGCTCCTCCGACAAAAACCATGAAAGCGAAGTAAACGTCCCTGAGCCGTCTTCCTTCCAGTACCTTTTCAAAGTTCGCGGGCGAAAACCAATTTGTGTCCAGCTCCTCGCTCTTACACAACCTGTGCTGAAAGAGCGCGAGAAGCCCGAGGATAATGTCGTGATGGCAGCTCAGGAGCGCGGCAGCGAAGGCCGCATAGCCAATGCTTACAGATAAGAACTGATACGCGCCCGTGCCCGTCAAAGATGCAGAGACGAGAACCCCGGCGAGCACGACGAAGCCTTGCACGGCGAGGTCCCGCGCCTGAATGCGCGTGACGGTTTCCGCGGCCGCCGCCGCATACCTCTGATTCGCGTCAACGACGGTGGGATCTTTTTCGCCCATGCTTCTCCACTTCTGGATTCGAGATCAAGCTGGAGATAAGTACCCGCTGCGATTGGTCACAGATTGTACGCTCAACTGGCGAAGGAACCACGCGATCTATAGCAAATCGCGATCTAGACTTTGCCTGTACCACCGCATTTCGGGCAGGGCTTACGATTGCTGGCGGAGAATCCACCAGGATTGTGAAAGTCGGGTCGTTTTACTGCGTTATTCGATTCATTAATCTTGCCGGTTCCGTTGCACGCGCGGCACGTCTTCGTCTTAACTGTTTCCTGGCTCATCCTCTAATTATTACAGAAGCACAGGCTGGTTTCGCGTAATACTCGGGTCGTGAGGTGGCGATGAACATCGACTGGCTTCGGGAGCACTGTCTTTCGCTGCCGCATGCCACCGAGACGGTGCAGTGGGGAGACGACTTGGTCTTTAAAGTTGGCGGAAAGATGTTTGCCGTGGTTCCGCTCGAGCCCTCAGCTGCGAACCATCTCGCATGCAAGTGCACGCCGGAAAAGTTCGCCGAGTTGACGGAAATTCCGGGAATCATTCCCGCTCCCTACATGGCAAGGGCGATGTGGGTGGCTTTCGAAGACCTGAACGCACTTCGCGCCGACGAGATTCGCGCGCTCATACGCGAATCGTACGACCTGGTGTTTGCGAAGCTAACGAAAAAAGCGCAACACGAACTGAGCGCAACGGAGCGTTCGGGGAAGGCAAGTGCATCGAAGCCCCGCCCGTTGAGATCCCGTCAAGCGAAGACTCGTTGATATTTTTAATCGCCGGTGTCGGCGCAGGAATTTAGCAACCGGCAATGGTCGTCGGCATCCTAGGATGATCAGACTCTGCGTGCGGTGCCCTGCCGGTGGCAAAGCAAGGCTCTCGGTCATTGCACACGATTTGAACGCGTTGTTGGGTGCCCCGTCCCTGGTCATTAACTGTTGCAGGTTGGCTTCCCATGATTCCGAAGCGCGGCCTGCAATAGATTCCATTCCCTAGACACAAGAAGTAAGTGAGGAAAGCTATGTCTCATCACCTCGATTGTCCCAATGCTCGGCAAGACGTCCGCCTGGACATTACAGATTTGTACGTATTTCGAGGCGAAACCGGCACGGTGTTCGTGATCAATGTGTGCCACTCGATTGCCGGCCCTATTCCTACTCCCGGGTACCACCCGGAGGGCATGTATGAATTCAAAGTCGATCTCAATGGAGATGCCGTCGAAGACGTCACTTACCGTTTGACGTTCGACCAGCGTGACGAACAAGGGAAGCAGCGATATGTGGTGCGGCGGATCCAAGGCGCGGAAACAACCGATCCACACGCGCCCGGCACGGTTATAGCCACGGGCACAACCGGGGAGACCGTGAACACCAAATCTGGCGTGCGTGTGTGGACTGGCCAGGCTGGTGATCCATTCTGGATTGAGCCTGACGTGTTGCACGCTGTGGGTCACGCCTTCCAGGAGGGCACCGTGGTGAACCTCTCTGGATGGGATCCAAGTAAAGCGAAGAACCTGTTTGCGGGATGCACCGTGTATTCAATTGTGCTGGAGGTGCCCGACGGCGAGCTGCTCGCCGGAGCGGGCGACAACCGTCGCATCGGAGTGTGGGCCGTGTCGACGCTTGCCACCGATGCCGGCGGATGGCGTTCGATCAACCGCGTGGGCCTTCCAATGATTCCTCCGCTGTTCGCCCAGTACAACGAAAATCTCGGCAACCACCTGAATGCCGGCTGTCCGGGCGATGACTTCGCGACTCACGGAGCGACCGTCGCCAAGGCAATTGCCGGCGTAGTTGCAGCTTATGGAACCGCACAGGATCCCCAGGCATATGGAGAGAAGATCGCACATCGGTATTGTCCCAATATCCTCCCGTACGAGGTCGGCACATCGGCAGTGTTCGGCTTCGCGGAGTGGAACGGCCGCTCTCTGACCGACAACGCACCCGATGTGATGTTTTCAATCGCGGCCAATACTCCTACCCGTCTCGGGATCGGTAAAGAGTCGGTCGTCTCGAAACCATCGAAGAAGTTCCCGTACGTTCCCGCTGTACCGGAGAGGCAGATCGCCGCAGCCTAAGCGGTTTGAAGGAAGCGTTGAAAGACCGGCGGCGCACTTTGTGGGTGACGCCGCCGGACATGATGTTTTGAGGAAAGCCCTGCGACCATATTCTGAGACGCCGACTTGCGAGCTTTCGATGGCGCCCAGCATCACCGATTCGCAGAGAGCAGCACAAAACAAAAAAGGCACAGTCGATGTACTCGCCTGTGCCTTGAGTTTGTTTCCGGCGAACAGTGCGATCAACCTCTGTCGACGACCAGGTTGTTCTTCACGCTGAAGGCGCCAAACACCTGGTTCGCGCGGATTCCAGCAATGTTGCGATCCATGGTTGACTGCACCCATCCATCGAGCATCACGTGCCCATTGTCGACGATGATGCGGATGGGCCGTTTGGGATCGGTGCCGTAGCGGCCGAGTATCGAATCGCCGTAGATGGCTCGCAATTCGCCGAAGCGAATCCGGTCGTCGCTGAAGGAGGCAGGCGAGACCCTGATCTCATCGACTACGCCCTTCACGCCTTCGGTATTGTTCACCGTCGCGAGCGCAATCTGCTTATCAACGGGAAGTCGCACTTCGCCGGCGATGGTCGCTACGCCATCTCTGACGTTTGCTGTCAGGTAATCGAAGACGGCGTCATATCCGATGCGATTGTCGGTCATCTCCCGCTGCAGCTTTGCCTGGAGCTTGATGTCGGGCACGGTTTCTGTGTTCACGGTGACCAGATCGTTGAGCTTGGCTTTCTTGTCGAGCTTGGCGACTTTCTTCTCCAGGTCGACTTTCTGCTGATAGGTGCTCACCGTTCCCATTAGCGTTACCGTTCCGTGGTCCACTTTGCTTTGTACGTTGTTGAATTGCTTTTTGTTCTGTAACTCACCAGCGATCTTCGCCTGCATATCGCTATCCGATGTAGTGGCTGCTGACAGACTGAGAGTGGCGCTCACCAGCAGAATCAGCAGGGCACACGTATACCGCCTCTTGCTTGCCATCACTAACCCTCTTTTCAACCAGGTTAGCCCCTAATTAACCGGTTGGTTAATGAAACCCGAAGGGCGTGGCGAAGTTGCTATGCGTCTGTAACTGGGCGGCAGGTGATTACGACCAGAGCCAGTGCCACCAGCGGCGCCTGGGCTTTGGCTCGATGGCATAGACGGTGTCAGATAATCCTAGAAATCCTGTGGCTTCGTACTCTGGCTCGGAGGGCAGAGTTGGTTCTTCGAGAGGTACTTGGGTTTTAGGCACAGGCCGAAGATGAATGGCGCAAGCGGATCCTTCAATTGAGGACGGGATCACGAGTAGAGCCTCGCGGTCAGTTTCAAAAACCGGGCAGAGATATTCCAGAGTGTCCTGAGCGGAGAGGCCGAAGCTGAACTCGGCCACGGCGCCCAGATCCTGCGGTAGCTTCTCTTTTGTGTGCTGATCGAAAACCACAATGCGTCCCACGGAATCGCCTCCGGTGACTGCAAATGCTAATTCATATCTGAGATGTGTTTGATCCCTGACTTCGCGTCGATAGCTGCTGCCCGCTTGGGACTCGGCCGCCCAAAATGCCGGATGATGACTTCTCTGTCATCGACGAGGTCAGCTCGTTCGGACGACAGACGACGATGCAAACCTGCAGTAACCGGGGCTGACGCTCCGGTCTCCACCGTGCGTGTTCCAGATGGCGCGGGTTTCAATACGGCTGCGCCGGAATCGGGGAGGGAGCCACTATTGGCGGGCGCGAAGCGTTGGTCTTTCCAAAGCATCAGAGCAAGCAGCACGATCATGAGACCGGCTCCGGCAAAAGCGCTGCGGATCCAGGCGTTTTGGGAAGTAGAGTCGAAGCGCAGGTGGTTTTCCACGATGGCGCGAGCGCGGAGGGCGCGGGTCTCGACGAGCGCGCGTTTGCGAACCACCATCACGCGGGCTTGCGCCAACCACTGCCGGGCATGTTCGGAGCCGTTCAGCATCTCTGCAGAACAGAGTGCTATGCATTCGCGCGCGGTCAGCCCCGCTTCGGCTAGTACCTGACTGATGCTTTCGCGCAAACGCTTCGACGAAATTGCTGGATCTGATTCCACCACGGGTTGCGCAAGCTGCTCTTCAGCAGGAGCCGTGAGTTCGTCGGCTGTAAGTTCGTCTACTCTGAATTCGTGGACCGAGAGGTTCTCATCTGCCATCTCATGCTCTGCCTGGCTACAAGCAGCTGCTAGTTCTGGCGTCGCCTCCATAAGAGGCTCTGCTTGTACGAAGGGCTCTGGTTCCGTAAAAGGGGGTGTCTCGGTAAACGCCTGTGCATCGACAAGAGGTTCTGCGAAAGTTTCAGGCTCCGCTTGCACAAGAAGCTCTGGTTCCAGAAATGGCGGGACGTCGATAAACGCCGGCGCTTGCAGAAGAGGCGCTGGCTCCGCAGCGAGCCGTGCTTCCACGACCGGCTCCGCCTCTGCTTGGACCAAAGGCCGCTCCTCGACCAGGGGCTCCGCGTCCACAAACACTCCTGGTCCGATGAGCACGTCGACTTCACCGGAGGCCATCGCACGCGCGAGATGAAGAGCATCATCCACAGGAATGACGCGCAAGTCGATTTCGAAATCGGCGAGCGGTTGGTTTGGATCGGAGACGTGCCCGGTTTCTACGATGAAACCATGATTTTCTAGAAAGGAGATCAGATCAGCAGCATCGGAGGGAGTTTCACTGACAATACGAACCAGCTTCATGGACAGCTCACCGTCGAGAAAAGGAGGGGACCTTCGCCACATTCATGGTGCGGCAGAAAATTAGAAGCAATAATCCGGCATAGGGTGGCCAAAACCGTGGGGGAGCGCCCAATAAAGACACCGGAGGTGCCGAAAGGGCTACACTTTCGGCAAAGGAGAGACAGCTTGACGGAAAGTAAAGGTCGTACCGCCTGGCTTGCCGGGGCAACCGGGCTGGTTGGCGGATTCGTGCTCAAGCAACTGATTGCCTCGGAGCGGTACGCCAGGGTAGTGGTAGTTACCCGGCGAACTATACAAGCGGAGGATCCCAAAATCGATCAGCGGGTTGTGAACTTCGGTCAGTTGGCAGCCATGGATCTGGACCTGCCAGCCGCGGACGATGTGTTCTGCGCACTTGGCACTACGATCAAGAAGGCGGGATCGCAAGAAGCCTTTCGACACATCGATCTGGATTTTCCGCTGGCACTCGCGAATAAGGCTCTGGCCTGTAATGCGAAGCAATTTCTGCTGGTTTCTTCGGTTGGTGCGAACGCCAAATCGAAGAATTTTTATCTGCGAACAAAAGGGGAACTGGAGGATGCGGTTTCTGCCTTACCGTTTAAGGCGATCCATATTTTCCGGCCGAGTGTACTGGTCGGGCCACGCGAGGAACGGCGCGCGGCAGAGCGGGCGGGAATCGTGTTCATGAAGCTGGTCTCGCCGATGCTGGTTGGCGGCTTGCGAAAGTACCATCCTATCGAAGCCGAAGACGTTGCCCGGTCGATGGTGTCGGCGGCTGCCAGGGAAGGATCGGGGAAGAGCGTATACGAGTACAACGAGATGATGGCGCTGATCAGATCGGGCGCGGTTTAGCGCTTTCTACGCGCATCCAATGAAAAAGGGCAGGCGGTGGCCTGCCCTCAAGCTTCGAACCTACTGTTAGGGCTGCTTCTTCTGAATCTCGGCCTGAACCCTCGCGTATCCGGCCGGAACACCGAAACGCGCCGAGTCCAAGGACGCCGACGAATACTTTGTCATCTGTGTCGTCGATTCCATCAGTACTGCGTAGTTCTGATTCGCGGCAGCAGCACCGGCCTGTCCAGATTGCGCCGGCTGAGGTTGATCCTGCGCCGGATCCTTCTTCTTCTTGTGGAAGCCTCCAAATCCGCCGAGGCTGCTGGCGACGTTGCCGAAGCCTCCCATGTGGCTGGCAACTTTATTTTCGGCGCTCGCCGAAGCGTCATTGGCCGCGGTGTTGCTCGCGTTTGTAGCTGCCTGACCGGCGACATCACCGGCACTCGGCCCATTGGATTTCGGCAACGGCGCTTCTGAAGCCGCGGGCAGAGGAGTTCCGTCAACGGTGGTTCCCATACGCATCGTCTGCGAAACGGGGACACCTTGCAGCTTGGACATCTCCTTCACCATGTCCGACATTCCCGACATCATGCCGGGCTGCATGGCAGGCATAGCTGACTTGAAACTCGGTAGCGTTCCCGCCATCATTTCGCCCATCTTGATCGCGAACCGCTTGTTGAACTCGCGCACTTCTTCGTAGCCGGGAATCTCAGGCGCCATCCACATGTCATTTGCCATGGCGATGCTTCCGGTCTGGCCGCTCTGGCGGTCTTTCGCCTGCATGGTCATTTTGAGGATGGATTCTTTGGACGCGAGTCCAGCCACATCTTTCGTCGCGCCGGTATTCGTGACCTTGACGTCGAATTTCATTTCTGGAGGCGGAGTATTGTTTGTCGTCTGCGGCGGAGGCTCTTTGGGCGCTTGCTGCTGCTGCTGAGCTTTCTTCATCGCCTCTTCCATAGCCTGTTTCATCTCCTGGAAGGTGACGACCGTGTACTGCTTTTTGTCAGGATAGATCTGGGTGATGGTTTCGTTGTCGAGATCGATGATCTCGGTTGACTCAGGGCTGATCCGCGCCATGCGGTTGCCCTTCACGAGAATGGTGGAATTGACAGGATCGGTGATACTGCGCGCATCCTTGCTGAAGTGGCTTGCGAATTTCGCCATGCTGACGATGGAGCCGCCGGTGACCTGCGTCATCTCGTCATATTGAAAGTCAGCGAACAAAGCGCCAGGAATGAGCGAACAGAGCCCCAAGAGCAAAGCATTCCGGATGTTCATGAATGAATCTCCCACGCGGTTATTTGGACTATTGCGGAAACGGTGTGACACGCCGGTGCCCCAGATTCTATGCCGGAAGCCCCGGCCCCGCACCAGGTTTATTCCAGCTGCTCGACGCGAGTTGTCATCGCAGAATTGTCATCGCGAATTTGGGGCAGGCGCGCAATAACCTATTTAGTGAGCGGGAGCGCAAGAACGTTTCGTCGATAATCTGAAAATGCGGATGGTGTTACGGCAGGTGTTAAGGGTGATGACCGCATTCTGGCGAAAATCATGCCTTCGGCGGAAGTCCGCAATCGAAATGGCCTGAAGCCGATCCGTTGTTCAAGACGAAGCTACCGGTGTGACCATCGCGGTTGAGAATGACTGCGCCAAGACCAGCGTAGGTGTCGTCCAGCGCAGTTTTTCCGAGATAGACCGCGATGATGACATTCGGGTACTTGCCAGGTCCGGTATATCGACCCTTGTTGGCATGCATGGCGTCGGCCATCGCTGATCCGGGTCCGACCGTAAAGGCGAGAGTTGGCAGAGCGCTCGGCCCCCACACACCGGACAGTGTTCCATCACTCACAATACGGCAGAAGCCGCCAGTGGTGGTGCGCGCTTTCGGCTTCTCGATCGTGACGGTCGGATCCGATGCAGCTTGAGCTCCGATAATGGCAGCAAAAAAGATGACTGCGGAAAGGAGTCGTGATGTGCTCCGATTCATAGCGGGACGGAATAGTAGTCGACCGACCCAGCCCGGACAAGGATATTGATCAAAATTGCCGTGGCGTGTCACGGACGATGAGAATATCAGCCCGATAAAGCAGACCAAGGATGAGTGGCAGAGTACCAGCGAAAACAGGCAGAGTTGAAGAGGCTGGATGAAAACGTTGATCAACCGCATGACCTCGAGCGCGATCTGATCGACACTATCGTGACTGCCGCGGCTTCGTTACCAATTTGCAAACTTTCTTTTTACGGTAGACGGCAACCGTGGCTCTGATTTGCATCTTGTACATTACTTTCACTTCGTTTTCTGGGGCTAATTCATGCAGCGAACGAGCCAGCATAACGCCGAGTACATGCAGGTGGTTAGCGAAGTCGTCGGCTGCCTTTTCAATCAACTTCATCATCCGCAATTGTCGAGTCCGACCGCCGCCGAAATCGCGGACTGGTTTCATCAGGTCACCAAAGAAGAAGTGCAGATTGCGATCGAGCGTCTTCGAGAAGCCAAGCGCATTCCTTGAGCCGATACCAGCGACGCGAAGCCTTCATATCGCAGATTAAACAGGTGCAAGTTGCCGTCCTGGGACTCTCCCGAAACGGAAATTGAATTGACAGTTCCTTAACTTGACGGAGGTTGTTTTGCAGCATAGAAAGCGCAAGATAGTGAGGTAAGGCATTCTATGCGTCCAGTTCAAACGTTCAGCATCATTCCTCATCTTCCCGCCGAAATTGAACCGCTGCTCACGCTGGCTTACAACCTGCGCTGGTCCTGGAGCCACGACACGATCGAGTTGTTTCGCCGTTTGGATCGCAACCTTTGGGAGACGTCGGGACACAATCCCGTGCGGCTGCTGGGATCCATCGATCAGCAAAAGTTGGAGTCAGCTGCAAAGGACGATGCTTTCCTCGCCCACATGCGGCGCGTCGTCGCAAACCTTGAGCCCTACATGGACCATGAGGGGACATGGTTTCACAAGACCTGGGCGAAGAGACCGGACGCACCGCTGATTGCATATTTCTCGGCGGAGTTTGGCTTGACGGAATGTCTCTCGATCTTTGCCGGCGGGTTAGGAATTCTTGCGGGTGATCACTTGAAGTCGGCCAGCGATCTGGGTGTGCCCCTGGTTGGAGTGGGGCTGCTCTATCAGCAGGGATACTTCCGCCAGTACCTGAGCCAGTCGGGCTGGCAGCAGGAAGCATACGAAGACAACGACTTTCACAATCTGCCGCTGACGCTCGTCTCCGGAAGCGATGGCAAGCCCGTGGTAGTGGATGTGAACCTGGCCGGGCATCCGGTGTACGCGCAAGTCTGGCGCGTACAGGTGGGACGCGTTCCCTTGTACCTGCTGGATACGAATTTCGCGCAGAACTCCCGAACCGAAGATCGCGACATTACCGACCAGCTCTACGGCGGCGATCGCGAGATGCGAATTCGCCAGGAGATCGTGCTCGGGATCGGCGGCTATCGCGCACTGAAAGCTCTGGGACTGGCACCGAGTGTGTACCACATGAATGAGGGCCACTCGGCGTTTCTCGCGTTGGAGCACGTACAGAACCTGATGGAGAAGTATGCAATGAGTTTTGCCGAGGCGCGCGAACTTGCAGCGGCGAGCCTGGTGTTCACGACGCATACTCCAGTGAAGGCAGGTCACGACTATTTTTCCGATGAGCTGATGAATCGCTACTTCGGCGAAACGGCGCGCCGTCTTGGTATATCCATGCCCGATTTCCTGAGTCTCGGGCGGACCGAGGGAATCGGCGAGTTCTGCATGACGGTGCTGGCACTGCGCCTGGCATCGCGATCGAATGGCGTCAGCAAACTGCATGGGGAAGTTAGCCGGCAGATGTGGCAATCGCTGTGGCCGAATGTTCCTGTAGACGAAATCCCTATCGGCCATATCACGAATGGTGTCCATTTCCGCAGCTGGATCTCGCTGGAGCTCAACCAGCTCTATGACCGCTACCTGGGACCGAACTGGCGTGAAGAGCCCGCTAATGGAGAAGTGTGGAGCGGAGTGCACTCTATTCCTGCCGAAGAATTGTGGCGAACTCATGAACGCCGGCGCGAGCGAGTGGTTGGCTGGGCGCGCAATCGGGTGCGCGATCAACGCGTCCGGCGCGGCGCCCCGCAAGTTGAGATTGAAGCTGCCGACGAGGTGCTCGATCCCGATGCACTGACCATAGGATTCGCGCGTCGCTTTGCAACCTACAAGCGCGCGACACTGATCTTTCGCGACATGGAAAGGTTGCGCCGCATCCTGACTGACAAGACGCGTCCCGTACAGCTGATCTTTGCCGGCAAAGCGCATCCGCAGGACGACGCGGGAAAACACCTGATTCAGCGCATAACGGAAGTCAGCCGCGACGCCGAATTGGGGCGGCGCATCATCTTCCTCGAAGATTACGACATGGCGATCGCTCGCTATCTGGTGCAGGGCGTCGACGTGTGGCTGAACACGCCGCTTCGTCCGAATGAGGCGAGTGGCACCAGCGGCATGAAAGCTGCCGCCAATGGTGTGCTGAACTTGAGTACGCTCGACGGTTGGTGGGATGAGGTCTGGGATGATCCGGCAAATTCCCACAAGATCGGCTGGACGATCGGCAAAGGTGAGGAGTACCAGGATCTGAATTACCAGGACCAGGTCGAAGCTGATGCGCTCTACGATCTGCTGGAGCGCGATGTGGTTCCGACATTTTATGATCGCGGAGCCGATCGCATCCCGCGCAAGTGGGTCGACCGCATGAAGACCAGCATCGGTTCGCTTTGTCATTTCGTCAACACGCACCGCATGGTCAGCAATTACGTCGAGCGTTTTTACATCCCGAATCACGAGCACTTTCGCGCGCTGGCAGACAATAACGCGGCCCGCGGTCGTGCGCTGGCGTCAGCGATGCAGCGCATACGCAACGAATGGCGAAACGTGGTTGTCGGCAAAATCGAGGAAGCGCCCTCAGGAAGCCTCGCCGCTTCGCCGATACGGGTTCGCGCGCATATGCAGTTGGGCGCTCTGCAACCGCAGGATGTGGTAGTCGAACTCTATCTCGGGCGCGTCGACACGCGTGGAGAGATTATTGAAGGGCGCGCCACTCAGATGTGGGCGGAATCAAACATCGGCGGCGACTGGGTTTACACGGGCGAGACTACGCCGACAGAGAGTGGACTCCATGGATTCACGATTCGCGTGCGCCCGAGCCATCCGGATCTCTCGACGGGGTTTGTTCCAGGATTGATTGCGTGGGCTAACGGCGGACGCAGTTCAGCAGCCTCACGCTAGTACGTAGGGCGACTGCTATTGATCCCGTGTGGCTTACGGTCCCACGCGGAAAGTGCCGGCGACAGTCACATTGCTCGAGGAGTTTCCGACACAGACTGTATAGTCGCCGTTCGCAATCTGCCATGCGCCTGCTGTGTTGTCCCAGTAAGAAAGAGGATGCGCGGACGAACTGGCGTCGATCTGCACCGTTACGTTTTGCGTTTGTCCAGCCTGCAGGCTGACTTTCTGCCATCCGACGAGGCGCTTCGGTGGCTCTCCGGTGCTCACGGGAAGGCCCAGATACACCTGGACGACCTCGGCGCCAGCGACGGTTCCCGTGTTGTTCACATCTACAGACACGCTAAAGCCGTTAGTCACGGGCGAAGCCGGCGTGAGTTGCGCATTGGTGAGGGTGAAAGTCGTGTAGGAGAGTCCATAGCCAAAAGGGAACAAAGGCGTGATGGATTTCGCGTCGTAGTACTTGTATCCGACCAGGAAGCTCTCGTCATACGTGACCGGAAACGGCGCTGTCGAGTTCGCAGGCGGCGCCGCAATCGTTGGATGAGGGAGGTCGTTCACGCTCGCCGGGAAAGTAATGGGAAGCTTGCCGGAGGGATTGACGTCGCCGAACAGCAGATTGGCGATGGCTTCTCCGCCACGTTGCCCCGGATACCACGCTTCGAGCACCGCGCCGGCATTCGCCAGCCATGGCATCACTTGCGCGCCACCGCTTTCGATTACGACAACAGTGTGGGGATTCGCCGCGGCAACGGCAGCGACCAACGCATCTTGATTATTGGAGAAGCTTAGGTCGGTAAGGTCCATGCCTTCGCTTTCCCACTGGGAGACGAAGACGATAGCGACATCCGACGCCGCTGCCAAAGCGGCCGCCGACGTGGTGCTGGTGCCATCGTCGAACTTCACCGTAGCGTTCGGAACCTTCGTCTGGATGGCGTTGAGTGGCGACGACGGATCCCAAACAACATAACCCCAGCAGGGCGGGCAGGGCGCAGGAGTGCTGATCGCCGCCCCGCCAACCGGCGTAACTTGTGCCGACCCGCCGCCCGAGAGAACAGCAGTATCGGCATGCGATCCAATTACCGCAATTGACTTCAAGCTTTTACTGAGCGGAAGCTGGCCGCCCGCATTCTTCAGCAGCACGGCACCTTGTTCTTCCATTTCCTGCGCGACGGCGGCGTCTGTGGCAGCATCGATGCTGGTTACCTGCGTCGGATGCTGATAGGCGCCCACCGCAAACATGGCGCGCAAGATGCGATGCACCATGTTGTCGAGCACCGAAACCTGCATGTGTCCATCCTGGATCGCCTGCTTAATGCCTTCGTCTTTCACTCCTTCGAAGTAGCCGGTGCCAGGCTGCTCCTGATCGAGGCCGGCGGTAGCTGCTTTCACCGTGCTGTGGGTACCGTCCCAATCGGACATGACAAAACCCTGGAATCCCCAATCGTTTTTCAGGATGTCGGTCAGCAGGTGCGAGTTCTCGCAAGCGTAGTCTCCTCCGATCAGGTTGTAGGAGCACATCACCGACTGCACGCCTGAATCTTTCACGCCGATTTCGAAAGCCAGTAGATCGCTTTCGCGTGCACCACGCTCGTCGATCTGAACATCCGCGGTAGTGCGGCCAGTCTCCTGATCATTCAGCGCAAAGTGCTTGATTCCGGCGATCACGTTCTGGTCTTGAATCGCCTTGAGATGCTGAGCCTTGATTTCTCCGGCGAGAAACGGATCTTCACCCGCGGTCTCGAAAGTGCGTCCGTCACGCGGCTCGCGGCCGATCAGGTTGACGTTGCCGCCAAGGTTCACGTTCATCCCCAGCGCCTTCGATTCGGCGCCGATCACCTGTCCATATTTGTATGCTTCGCTCAGATCCCAACTGGCCGCGCTCGCGAGAGAGGACGGGAGAGCGGTTGCCTGGCCAACACTGTTTCCCACACCGACGCTGCCGTCCGCAAGATAAAGGTCAGGAATGTTGAGATGGGTAATGCCGGGAACGTAGCCAGCCGCGCCGCGCGGCTCGGGTCCTCCGGTGTATCCAGTGCCGTGTACGAGCTGAATTTTCTCATCGGTGGTCATGATGGCGATGAGCGCATCGGCGTTCTGGTCGGGAGTTCCGGTGAGCGCAGGAGGTTGCACCGGCTGAGGAACCGGAGTTGGTGAAGGCGATGGACTACTCGATCCTCCGCCACCACACGCCGCAAGAACGACGACGAATATAACAATGGCAAACGTCGCACAGCGATCGTGGATCGAGCGCATATGGTTTTCCTTGGCCGCGGTTGTTCCTGGCGCGGAACTCTGCCTGAGCTGATTCTACCGAGTTGAAGCTGGATTTAAGCTCGAGAATCATTCCAGCGCGGGATGAGAGCGCCATTCCGGGACGGAGCCCCGTGCGTTGACATTCGCTCGAGATGGCGGTCTAATCTCCTCGTATTTCCTCCCGCCCGCGGCTGCCTATGCTGCGCCTCTGCCTGCTTTCGCTACTTCTTGCTTCTCTCTTCTTGACGAGTTGTGGACAGGTGTTCGTCTCGGCGTTTTCAAATCCCGGCGGTTCAACGGTGTTCGCCGGCACGGTCAGTATCGTGCAGATAACCGTAATCGACGGCAATGTGCTGGTGACGGTTGTCACGCTCATCAACGGTGGAGTCGGAAATGATTTCACATTCTGCGGCGATCAGCGCAATCAGTTCCCGATGAACCAACTAGTGTCGGCGACGTTCGCTCCCGGTACGCCGTGCGCGAATATTATTCAGGTGAGTGGAATGTAAGTGCTCTAGTGGCTGGGCTGCGGCATGTGGTTCGGATGCGCCTTCGACCATGCTCGCAGGAAGGCCAGACTCACGCGCGATTCGTTGGCTTCCGCCAGGCCGCTGCCGAAGAAAGCGCCCACCTCTTTATAGTCGGTTCCTCCAGCTTGATCTGAGAGCGCCCGAAAAGCGAGGAAGGGAATACCGTTCGCATATGCTACGTGAGCGAAGGCAGCCGTCTCCATGTCGACGGAAATTGCCGCGAGTTTCTGCGAGAGGTATTCGCGATAATTGCTGTTGGCAAGGAAAGTCGAAAGAGTAACGCCGCGGCCGCCAACAACCAGCAACGGTTGAGAGGAAATGCAGAGAGACTTATTCTTAGGGCCACAGCGATCGAGTTCTGGCTTAATGGCACGCGCGATCTCCAGCATTTCCGCGTCCACAGCGTAATCGAACTTGAACTCTCCTCGCGGAGCGGTGGCCGGGGTCATCACGAAAGTGTCGCGCATGAAGAGTCCAGTACCCACCGGTCCCGCGGGCGTCTGCACCTGGTAATCGGAATTCGGCTCGCTTGTGTGCGTAGAGAGCTTTTCACCCACACAAGTAAGATCGCCCGTTGCGCCGCAGGGAGCAGGCACTTCGCTGCTTCCATTCCAGTAGCCCTCGAGAGGAAGCGCCCACTTGTCCGGGACTACAACGTCGCCAATATGATTCGCGTCGCTCAGCCCACCGGCAATCCCGCTGAGCAGCAGATGATGAACTCTGAAGTGATCAATCAGCAACTGCGTGAGCATGCTCGCATTTTCAATGCTCTGTCCGGTGAGAACGATCACCACCGAATTTCCTTCGAGCACTCCTGTGGTGAACACGTTGCCGTTGATCCGGTACTCGCGCCGATCGACCGTCTTCGCCACCAGCAACTCAGCTTCATTGCCAAATGCAGAGACTATGCCGAAGCGCGGCGTGCAATCGGTGAGACAACCGGCAGCTTTACGATCCATTACGCCGGCGTGAGCACTTGAAGCCGCGGTATTTTGCGACTCAGCCGTTACGTTCAATACGAGCACCAGCAGCGCCCAGAATGCGGCTGAGCGTGCGGCTGTGCTCCAAAATGCGAAGGAACTCATTCGGGAGCGAGGCTCATGGCTTGTCGAGGTCGACATCTTTGATCGGGACATCCCAATGCGCCTCCAGTATCTCGAACCGTCGCTGTTCTTCTCGTTTATAGGTCGCCTGGTCGGGGAATAGCTGTTTGAGCAAAGAGGCGCTATCGAAATCGTCGTTGGCGACGGCAGCATTCCTGAATACAATCGTGATGCGATAGTCCCAGCGGCCGTCCTCGGTCGCGTGATAACGCGGAGCGGTTGCCGTGACCTTCAGTATCCTGCCAAGCTCCATCTGTTTCTTCAGCACGGGGTAGTGATTCTTCTTAAAGAGCGCGATAAATTCGTCGGCATATCCCCACTTCGCCTTGTAATAGTATTCCGTGACGAATGGCTTGTCGGGGTTAACGGCTGTAGGAGCGCCTTGCTGGGGAGCAGCCCAGGTTAAGTTAGCCGCCACAAGGGATGCGAGTAGGGCGAGGATGCTCAAAACGACAGAATTGGCCTTCTTCATCAACATTCTCCGTATCCGAAGCTGCAACCTCGAAAGCGTAGTAGATCTTTGAAATATGAGCAATAATGAGATCAAGATCCCGTAGTTCTACGGCATTAATTTGTAGTCTTGTAACGGCATAATCCAGAGATCACGAAAACGGCTAAAATCCTTAGCGGGAGCCGTATTTGCCCCGAGTTCGTAGAGTCGCGCGCGCTTATCTTTGGTCGCTAGTGTTCTGGTTGGGCTTCGCTCCGATGCTGGCGACTGAGCACCACGTCCGCATCGTGGAGCAGGGGCGCCAATCCCCTCACTTCACGCAAAATCTCATGATGGACGTGGCGTGGTGTCTCACATTTGCCATCTTGACGCCACCAATTTTCCTGCTTGGACATCGCTATCCTATTACCAAGGATCGGGCCGCGAGACGAATCGCTGCATACTTTCTCGGTTTTGTTCCTTTCATGGTCGCGTTTGCGTGTATACGTTGGTTGTTGCTTCCTCCATGGAATGCGGTTGCGCAGCAATTCGAGCTGCGTACTTTCCACAGTCTGATCCAGATTACCTATCGTTTTGCGTCTCAGGCGTGGACTTACGTGGGGATCACGGTAGCAGCGCAAGCCTACGAGTACTTCGAACGGGCGCACCAGCAAGAAGTGGAAGGATTAGAACTGCAACAGGCTCTCGCCGCCAGCGAGTTGCAGGTTTTGAAGAGCCAGTTGCATCCTCATTTTCTGTTTAATACGCTCCACAGCATTTCAACGTTGATAGAGACGGATGGCCGGCGCGCGAAGGGCATGATCCTCAGGCTTTCTTCGTTGCTGCGCACCACGCTCGAATACCAGACAGTTGAGCTGATTTCACTGGAAAAGGAAATCAAGTTTGCCGAATCCTATCTCGAACTGGAGAAGATGCGTCTGGGATGCCGACTGGAAGTGCACTGGGAGCTTGCGCAGGATATCCAACAGCTTCTGGTGCCTGAGCTGATTCTTCAGCCTTTAATAGAAAACGCAATTTTGCATGGGGTGGCGGTTGCGCGGGAGGGCGGATCGGTAGAAATCTCGTGCAAACTGGCGGAACCATTTCTAGAACTTCGGGTTCGAAACACTGTGGGCGGGAAACGCCAGGGGGGAACAGGAACAGGACTGCAGAATACGCGGGCGCGTTTGCGTTATCTGTATTCAGGAGAAGCGAGATTTTCGTTTGAACTGACGGAAGATCGAAAACTCGCCACTGCGACGGTGCTACTGCCTGTGCTTGGTTCGCAACCGGTTGCGAGCAAAGACCAGGTGTCTAGCGCCTTGATTTAGAAAGAGAAGATATCAATGCGTGTATTGATCGTGGACGACGAACCGCTTGCAAGAAATGCTCTCGTTAACATCGTATCAACCAGGAAAGATGTGGAGGCGGTAGAGACCGCCGATGACGCGATCGCAGCTCTCGATCGCTTGCAGGAAGAGCCTTTCGATCTGCTTCTGCTCGACATCGAGATGCCCGAGACATCTGGAATCGAGATGCTCGATGCTTTGATCAAGCGCAACTTGCCGATGCCGGCAGTCATCTTTGTTACCGCCTACAGCCAACACGCCGTGGCTGCTTTCGAAAAACACGCGGTGGACTATGTGCTGAAGCCCTTCTCGGAAGAGCGCATTCATGAAGCTATGAACGTGGCCGCGCGCCGGAATGAAGCAGAGCGTGCCGCGAAATTAGTAAGTGCGATGCCCGATATAGGGAAAGCCATTCGCTCACCGAAGAAAATTGCGATCAAGGCGAAGGGCAAGATCATCTTTATTGATCCCGCGGAGGTAATGGCGGCAAAAGCAGAGGGAAACTACGTGCTGTTACAGCAGCAGACGGGTTCTCACCTGGTTCGCGAGTCCATTTCCACGCTGGCAGAAAAGCTCAGCTTCTACGGCTTCATCCGGATTCACCGTTCCGCGCTCATTAATGTTGCCTACGTGGACGAAATCCAGCCGTGCCTGACGGGAGAATATCTCCTGCGGCTCACTGGGGGCGAAGAATTCACGGTTTCGCGGACCTACAAGAAAAATCTCAGTGCCATCGCTGACTCGTGGGTCGGAACAGAAACGTTCGCCACGGACTAAGCTGCTGAAAATCTTCGAGGACGCGATGATTCTCGTCCGACGTTCCGAAATATCCAGAATATGGAACATCGCGTCCGGCTCTATACCGCTGCTATCAGTCTACAAATCCCAACTACAAATCTACGAAATTAGCTTCCAGCTCTCAAAATTGAGCTTTGGACGGCAGCTACTCGTCTTCCAGCTTCCGTAGCCCACATCCAGACATTCTGGCGTAAGTCGCTGAAAACTGAGCAGATGTACTTTGGATTCCGCTTTGCAATAGGAATCACGGGATACACAGGTTCGGTTTGGGGATGAGCGTCGAAGTTCGAGGGATAAGTTCCAACCATAGGAATCTCGAACTTCCAATCTGCGTGATATCCAAACTATCGGTTCAGATCTCTTGCGGCACAAGAAGCGATGAAGCCAAGAATGCTTTAGTAGCTCAAGCCGTAATCGGCACTTATCAAAGTGCGCCACCACCCGCAATCCAGTTCGATTCGTCGGCAGAGGTTCGGGATGTTTTGCAAATGTCATTTTCAGGAGAGTCAGCATGAGATTGCTACTTAGATTTACAAAGATTGTCTCCGTGCTCTCGCTGCTTTTGCTGGTGCCAGTTTTTGCGTTTGGCCAGGCAATCAGCGGAGATATCGTAGGCACGGTAAAGGACAATTCCGGAGCGGTTGTGTCCGATGCTTCAGTCGAGGCAACAAACCTTGGCACCGGATTTAAGGTCACAGTAAAGACGAACACTGGCGGCGAATACCATTTCGTGAACCTGCCTGCCGGCCATTATTCGGTGAAAGGTTCGGGCGGCGGATTGGCTGGCACGATCGCTGACGTCGAAGTGCAGCTCAACCACACGGTGACCGCGAACGTCATCGCGACCCCGACCAGCTCAACTACGACCGTCGAAGTCAGCGAACAGGCTGCCTCGGTGGATACAACGACAGCGAACATCTCCAATACATTTGAGAGCAAGCAGACGCAGGATCTTCCGACCGCTTCGGTAGGCCTGGGAGTATTGAACCTCTCCTTGCTGAACGCCGGTGTGGCGTCGAGCGGCGGAGTTGGCGCAGGAACTGGACCGTCGATTTCCGGTCAGCGTCCGCGGAACAACAACTACACGGTCGAAGGCGTGGACAATAACGACAAGTCGGTTACGGGTCCATTGGTAACCGTACCAAACGATGCTGTCGATAACTTCACAGTTTTGCAGAACAACTTCTCGGCTGAGTTCGGTCACTCTTCTGGTGGACAATTCAACCAGACGATCAAGAGCGGAACCAACTCGTTCCACGGAAAACTCTATGAGTATTTTCAGAACCGCAATCTGAACGCCGAGGATTCGGTGGTGGCAGCGTCGCAGAGAGCAACGCCGGGTACGCCGATCACTAACCCGCGTTTCGATGACAATCGCTTCGGTGGACAGATCGGCGGACCGATCATCAAGAACAAGCTGTTCTTCTTTAGCAATTTCCAGTATGAACCGCAGGGGCTGGTAGGTTCGGCTTCAACGGCGTTCGCGCCAACGGCTGCCGGCTATGCAACGTTGAATGCGCTGTATCCCAATTCGACCAACCTGCAGACGCTCCAGAAATATCTTCCGGCAGCAGCTGCGGCCGACCCGACTCTCACGCCAATCTGTGCTACTCCAGGATGCGCGACGGGGACAATTCCGGTCGGCGATGTTGGCTTCAATGGACCGAGCTACACGAATATTTTGACAACGACTAACGCGCTCGACTTCAATATCTCGAGTAAGGATCAGCTGCGTGGCCGCTACATCTACGAAAGACAGAATGAATCTGACACGGGTGCACAGATTCCGACTTTCTTCACTACGCTGCCGGTTCGGTTCCATCTGTTCACGTTGAGCGAGTACCACACGTTTTCGCCCAGCGTCAGCAACGAGTTCCGTCTGGGCTTCAATCGCTTTGCACAGGTCTTTACTGTGCCGGATATCCAGTTCCCTGGTCTGGCGATGTTCCCGAACCTCACCTTCGACGATCTGAATAGCGTCGATGTGGGCCCTGATCCGAATGCTCCGCAGGGCACGGTGCAGAACACCTACCAGGTGGTGGACAATCTCAGCTGGGTAAAGGGCAAGCACAACCTGAAGTTTGGTGCGGAAGTACGCGATGTGATCAGCCCACAGCAGTTCACGCAACGCGTTCGCGGTGACTACGAGTACTCCAGCCTGGCGCTGTTTGCGTCAGACGGAGCGCCAGATACGTTCGGCGAACGGTCGACGGGCGATACCACATTCTATGGCAACCAGAAGGCGTTCTACGCATTTGGCACTGATAGCTGGCGCGTCCTGCCAAACCTGTCAGTGGATCTTGGTTTGCGCTATGAGTTCACGCAGGTTCCGGAAGCTGGTTCTTTACAAAATCTGAATTCGATCTCCAGCGTTCCGGGCCTGATCAACTTCGGCACTCCGACTGCGCAGAAGAAGAACTTCATGCCGCGAGTTGGATTCGCCTGGGATCCGACGGGTAAGGGAACGACTTCGGTTCGTGGCGGCTTTACGATGGCGAACGATGTTCTCTATGACAACCTGGGAATTTTGTCACTCCCGCCCCAACTCTCCGCGACCTGCGATACGACCGTACAGCAAGGCGGAGGATGCGCGTGGTCTACGACCGCGTTCCTGGCAAACGGCGGGTTACCGTCTCAGCCGTTCCAGTTCGCGTCTGCCGCAGATGCGCGTGTGAACACATCGTCATTCATTCCCAATCAGAGATTGCCTTATTCGGAAACCTGGAATCTTGGCATTCAACACAGCTTCGGGCAGAAATATGTGGCGGAAGTTCGCTACGTTGGAACCCGTGGCATCCACCTGCCGGTGCAGACGCACCTGAACATGCTGGCTGCGGTAACGCCGAGCAATGCTCTGCCGACTTACCTTCAAAACCCGGGTCAAGCGGCGCTAAATGCGCTACCAAACACCCTGGACAGTCTGCTGGCTAATTCCGTTTACGAGTCGGACGCGGGCTACGTGCCTGGATACGCAGCTGCCGGCTTTGACGGCGCAGCTATCACTGCTTTCGAACCCTACGGCCAGTCGATTTATCACGGATTGCAGACACAACTTACGCGCAACTTCAATAATGGGCTGCAATTCCAGTTGGCCTACACTTGGAGCCACGCGGAAGACAACTCCACGGCAGATGTGTTTTCGACCGTCTTGACACCACGTCGTCCGCAGGATTTCCAGTGCTTCTCGTGCGATATGAGCACCTCTGCATTGGATCGCCGGCATCGCTTTACGGCGCAGGTGATCTATGATCTGCCGTTCTTCAAGAACGCCGGTTGGTTCCAGAAGAACATCGTTGGCAATTGGGAATTCGCTCCTGTGTACACCTTCCAGTCTCCGGAATACGCTACCGTTCAGAATGGAGTTGATTCCAATCTGAATGGCGATGCTGCCGGTGACCGCGCAATCTTCAATCCGGCGGGTGTACCGGGTACGGGTTCTGGCGTGACCGCACTGACGAACGCAGCTGGTGAGACGGTTGCGTATCTGGCGAACAATCCCAACGCGCAGTACATCCAAGCGCAGCTTGGTGCGATGGGAACAGTCAGCCGCAACACGCTGGCATTGCCACACACTAACAACTGGGATATGACGATTGTGAAGCGGTTGAACATCACCGAACGTCAGTCGTTCGAATTCCAGGCACAGGCACTGAACGTGTTCAACCACGCTCAATATGTTCCGGGTTCGCTCAACCAGATCAACTCGATCGGATACACCGGAAACGAAGTGAACGACCTGAGGCCACAATCGCCTCTGTTCAACCAGCCGAACCAGTTCTTCTCGAACCAGCCGCGCACCCTGCAGTTGGTCCTGAAGTACAGCTTCTAGACTGCGAGATAATCCTTCATTACAGGGGAGCCTTCGGGCTCCCCTTTTTTTGCAATTTTGCCGCCCCTGAACTCCCTTTTAGGCTCCGGGCTGCACCTGCTCACGCTCCTCACGAATCGACAACGGACTCACCTGATCAACCAAGATGGCAATCGCCAGCAGAACAACTGGAATCAAGAGCGTGCGCAGTCCAAAGTCAGCCTCTGTTTTAGCGCCCACGATAGCTCCGAAGAAGTACGTCAGCCAGATCGAAAATATGAAAAGCGCCTGCCGGTGTGTCTTCTTCTGGGCATCGATCACGCGCTTCTCCCCGCGCAATCGGTCGTAGGCAAGGAATATGGAATGCGCCAGCAGCTGAGCCAACTTGTTCAGCATGCCAGTCACAAAAGTGGTGTGGATGGTTAGCGGTCCAATCCTGGTAAGAGCAGCGGTTTGAATTCCCATCGCAAATGCCAGCGCCGCCAGGCATCCAATTTCGATGTCAGGAACGCTTGTGTGCGGAGGCGCCAGGCTCGCAAATCCGATGAGCAAGGCTTCGATCGACAATGTGAGCGACGCAATCCGGCGGATGCGATTGCGTGCCCCAACCTCGATAATCGCGCGTCCAACGATGGAGCCGGCGACAAAGATGGGGATCATCGATCCGGCCAAGAGTGCGTCCTGCCAGCGTGAGTGCACCAGGTTACTCGCGAAGTGCACCGTGTTTCCGGTCATATTCGCTGTGAACACCTGATAGAGCGCAAGGTACCCGACAACGTCCACGTAACCGGCAACAAATGTCAGCAGCAGAGCCGCTGCCGCTTTCGTACTGATTCGCGAACTGGCGGCGTCTTCTCGCGACATAGGCACTTGATCCGTTTCGATGCAGAGTCAAGCGCGCTCGACGTCGGGGCATGCCGGGAGGTGGCCGGTTCCAAAGCCTGGCGGTTAGCGTGCCTGCTGCGAACGGAGCTAAGTTTTTTCGGTCTTAACCTAGCCTCTTTACCCGAAAGTTATGCTGCTGGAGATTCCCGCCTCAATGCTCTCTTCCTTCTTTGATTCAAGTGGATACCCAACCGCACCGTCGCATCTGACTTTCTCCGTCTTCCTTTTACCGTAAAGAACTTACGGCTCCCCTGCCCACGACCCTATAAGTAGGTTGGGAACCCGGAGCGCAGATGCGGACTGTATATAGAAGATGGGCGGCCTCTCCCAGGATTGACTCTTTCCGGATATGGAAAAAAGGCTCGTCCGCGGCGGCATTTGTCCGCTGTACAGGTCTCCTCGTGCTGCTCTTCGTGCTCCTGGGTGCATCGGGTCCGCAGCCGGTGTTTCGATTGGAGTCCCCTAAGGGACTGGACTTTGTGCTGCGCAACTCTCCAACTTCCAAAAAACATTTGATCGAGACCATGCCGGGCGGCGTCGCGCTGCTCGATTACAACAACGACGGGCTTCTCGATATTTTCCTGGTGAATGGCGGCAAGATCACCGCCTCTACGCCCAACTCGGGAAATTTCGACCGCTCCGATCCGAAGTACTGGAACAGGCTCTATCGCCAGAATCCCGACGGCACCTTCACCGACGTGACCCAGGAAGCCGGTCTCGCCAATGCCGGCGATGGTAATTACGGCATGGGCGTGGCCATTGGCGACTACGACAACGATGGCTATCCCGATATCTTCGTCACCAGTTACGGGCATAACGTTCTGTACCACAACAATGGCAATGGAACTTTTACCGATGTAACCGCCCAGGCTGGTGTGGCGGGGGGCGGTTGGTCAGAGTCGGCGGGGTTCTTCGACTACGACAACGACGGCAAACTTGATCTGTTCGTGGTTCGTTACCTGGACTGGAACTTCGGGCGCAGCAAGTCCTGCGGTGGCGATATCCAAAGCTATTGTCCGCCGGGTGAGTTTCCGGCGATCAGCAACATCCTCTATCACAACCGCGGCGATGGCACGTTTGAGGATGTAAGCGTCAAGGCCGGAATCGCGGCCCTTAAAGGGCACGGCCTGGGAGTGGCTTTTGCCGACTACGACGCCGACGGCTATACCGACATTTTCGTCACCAACGATGTCGTGGATCACCTGCTGCTTCACAACAATGGCGACGGAACCTTCAGTGATCGCGCTCTCGACAGCGGCGCTGCACTGACCGGTGACGGCAAGTTGATGGCCGGCATGGGCGTGGCCTTTCAGGACTACGACAACGATGGCCGTCCCGACCTGGTAATGACCGTCCTCCCCCCTCTGGTGTACGGAGTCTTTCACAACGAAGGTGAAGGCATGTTCACTGACCGGAGCCTGGAAACCGGCTTTGGCACTCTTTCCGGCAATGTCTCCGGATGGGGGATTGGGCTCGAAGACTTCGACAACGACGGCTGGAAAGACCTCTTTGTCAACCAAGGTCATGTCATCGATACCGTCGATCAACTATCTCCCGCGTTTCACTATCTCGAGCCCCCACTGCTGGCGCTTAATCGCAACGGTCGATTTGAGCGTGCAGACGCCGGTACATCGACACCGATTGCTGGACGTGGCGCGGCATTTGGCGATTTGAACAATGACGGCTGGATGGACGTCGTCACCGCCGTCCTGGGTTCGCATCCGCAGGTCTACGTCAACAATGGAGGCGCGCAGCATTGGCTGGTGATTACCTTGCAAGGCACAAGCAGCAATCGTGACGGATATGGAGCTCGCGTACAAGTGAACGGGCAAACGCGGTTTGCGACAGCGGCCGGTAGTTATCTGTCTTCCGGCGACAAGCGGCTGCACTTTGGTCTGGGCGCGGCTGAAAGCGCCAATATCGAAATCACTTGGCCATCTGGAATTCATCAGGTCCTGAACGAAGTTCATGCGAATCAATTTGTGAAAGTAGTCGAGCCGGTGCACCCATGATTCATGTTTGGTTGATTCTCACGTTATTGCCGCAACTAGTTGCTTTGACGCCTTCTGCAAACGCGCAGAAGCATCTCGAAGCCGGCCTTGCTGCGCAAAGACAGGGCCGCGTCGAATTAGCCGTTGATGAATTTCGTACAGTCACGGAACTGGCTCCGGATGTACCCGCCGGGTATGTCCGCCTCGGCGGAGCTTACATACAGGAGCACAAGTATCAACAGGCGATCGCGCCTTTGAAGCGCGCGCTCGAAATCGATGGTGACCTGGCTCCGGCACATCAACTGCTCGGCTATGCATTACTCATGCAGGGCTATGCGACGGAGGCAATCCCTCATCTAGATCGCGTGCATGAATACGGTGCACTCGGAATCGCGCAGATTCAAACCGATCAGGCTTCCGAGGCAGTGAAGAATCTCCAACTGGCTCTGGAGCACAATCCAAACGATCCCGATCTGCTGTTCTATCTCAGCCGCGCCAGCCAGCTGCTCTCGAATTCGTCTATCAGCATACTGGCTGCACGCTTTCCGGGATCAGCGCGCGCCCACCAGGTGATGGGACAGAACTACTTCATCGTGAAGGAACTGCCACAGGCGGAAAAAGAGTATCAGCAGGCACTGGCGCTCGCTCCCGATCTGCCCGGACTGCATATGGAGTTGGGACAGATCTATGCGGAAGGCGGGCAGTGGGCCAAAGCGGCGGAGCAGTTTTCGATCGAAGCGAAACAACAGCCCGGCCACGGCGAAGTCGCTTATCGCCTGGGCGATGCTTTGCTTCAGCAAGGAAAACCGGCAGAAGCAGCGGCGGAGCTGAAGCGCTCCGATGAGTTGCGTCCGGATATGTCCGAGACGCTATATGCGCTGGGAAAAGCGGCCTTTGCCAGCGGCGATACGGAGACGGCCGAGCGAGCCTGGAGCCGTGTCGTCGAAATCGAAAAGAACAGTTCACTCGCCGGTCAGGCGCACTTCAGTTTGGCAGGGCTTTATCGAAAGACCGGCAAAGCTGAACAAGCCAGCAAGGAAATGCAGAGCTTTCGCGAATTGCAGGGACAGAAGCTAGAACCAGCGGCGCAATAAGAATCCAGCGCGGCAAGGGAATCGAGCTTTTTCGTCCAAGGATTCGTGCGGTAAGCGGAACCAGGAAAAAACTCTTTATGGCGACAGCCAGTACGCAAAACTACGAGATCGCGACGTCCTCCCGGCGGGAAGATTATGGACGGCCGCTGGTGATTATTGCTGTCCTGTTTTTCACCTTGGGCTTCTTAATCTGCCTGAACGAAATCCTTATCCCGCACCTGCGATCGATCTTTAATCTGAGTCATCCGGTTGTGATCTTTGTGCAGTCTGCTTTCTTCTGGATTGCGCTCTTCTCCATTCCCGCAGCACGATTTGTGGACCGCGTCGGATATCAGAAAACGACGGTTGCGGGTCTGCTCACGATGTCGCTCGGAGCGCTCTTGTTTGTGCCGTCCGCGGCCATACACTCGGGCGTGCTTTTCTTTCTGGCGCTCGTTGTGTTGGGCCTGGGTATTACCGTCGTGCAAGTCGCGACCAATCCATACGTTGCGATGCTTGGCTCTTCCTCAACAGCCTCCAGCCGTCTCAGCATGGTCCATGCCTTCAGGGTGCTGGGAGCTGTGATCGCGCCACAGTTCGGCGGCATATTGGTCTTAAGTGCCACGCCGGTCAGCCAGATGGAGTTGAACAACCTCTCCCAGGAGGCATTGCGTTACTATCGCGTCGCGCAGGCTGAATCGGTGAAGCTGCCGTACGTCCTGATGGGAATTACATTGTTGGCATTGGCTGCCATTTTTGGCAGCTCTCGTTTGCCTGACTTTGCCTTCTCGCACCGTCGGCTGAGCCGCCGCGAAACCAATTCACTATGGAAGAACCGGAACGTAATTTTGGGAGCGCTGGCGGTGTTCGCCTGCGTGGGCGCGGAAGTGTCCATCGGTTCGCTGCTGGTGAATTATCTGACTCAGCTCAAGATCGGCCATCCCATGGGACTAACGATTCCGGAGTTGGCAACGCTCTACGGAGTCGTGGCGACTGCTGGACTCTTCATCGGCTGGGCGATTTTACGGCGAGTTTCAACCCGGCACGTATTGGCAGTGTGTGCGACCGGAGCAGCGTTATTGGTTTTGGTTTCGATCCTGAGTTCGGGTCACACCGCGATGTGGACCATGATCGCCGCTGGATTTGTTAGCTCCATCGTGTTCCCTTGTATCTTTGCGCTCGCCATTTCTGGTTTAGGACCGCTTACCAGCGACGGCTCAGGTTTGCTCATGACCGCAACCGTGGGCGGAGCCATCCTTCCCCTGGCCCAGAATTTCCTGGCGCATCGCATAGGTTTCAACAACAGCTTTGCGCTGCCGATAGCCTGTTATTTATTTGTTCTGCTATATGCGGTTGGGTTCAAGAGAACAGCGACGAGTTATGAGGACCGATCGGACGATTTCCGGGCACTAGAGACAGACCGCGAAGCAAGCTACCAGACATAAACAGCCGCTACGCGAGGCGGCCCCGAGCGGTTGTCGATCACCTGGGTTTCCAGAACAATTTCAATATTCTTCTTCAATGCTCCCTTTGGAGCCTGGTGCAGAAGATCATTCATGTGTCGGGGATCGACGAGGAATTCGCCGGCGGCCACGGTCCCTCCGCGCGCGATGCCCGCGACCACTAGAGCCAAACGATCCGTGTTCGGGTCGACGAAGCGAGCTACGATGGCGTAGTCCTTGTACGTTCCCTTCTGCTGCACAGTGCGGTCGAGCAACCATGTGCGGTCTGCCGGCTTCTCGCGATCCTCGATCCACAATTGGCTCATGTCGGCGTTGTTTGCGAAGTGAAAGCGAAGCGGCGAGGTAAGACGTAACGTCCAGTTGTTATCGAATGCACCAATGAAAACGCTGGGTCCGAGGCGCAGATCCGTGAGAGTCGTGGCAGCTTCGCCCTTTACCTGGTACTCCTTGCCGCGGACCTGGAGCATCCCCGCCATATTCACCAGCGGGCTGATGTCGTCGATAATGACCGTCACCATCTCGTCATGAAGCGTGTTTTCGTGCAGGGGATCGGCCGCATCCCGCAGAGTAATGGTAGAAAACTGCCGTTGGTCGGCGATGCAAAACAGAATTGGCTCATCGGATTTCACAAAGGGACGCCAGAACTGATCGATCGCCGGGTCGTGGTACATCTGCCAGAGAATGAAGGCTCCCAATATCACAGTCGCGATTACCGCAACGGCCACAAACCGACGGGAAAAGAGACTTTGTCCCGGCGTCACGACCGCCGGAGCTCCCACGGGTGCCGGCACTTCAGGTAATGCACTGGTTTCCGCGTGAACTTCGTGAACTGGCTGGGCAGATTCATGCCGTAAATCGGCTGTCGGCCAGTAAAACTGTGGGGCGTAACCTCCGGACGGCAGGAGAAGTCTCAGCTCCTGTTCGTGTCCTGGGTCTTGATAATACTGCGCGATTCGCTTACGGACTTCGGCGGCAGTGACGCGAACGATGGGGTTGCTAGTCGTGTCATAGTCAGGATTGCAACCGAAGACTTCAATGCCAACGGTGCGTTCCTTCAGACTCGCACTTTGACCCTCGATCGATTGCGTTACGACGAATTTCAAGAAACTGGGATACCGTTTGCTGTTATGAAAATGTGGATTAGCCAGGAGCCGGTCTAACTGCTCTCGAATCGCCTGCTTGTCCTGTTCCGTTTTTGGAATCCACTCAGACTGCATTCAAACCATCTCCCTGGCAGGACCCGAATTCTACTGAAAAAAGAGGACTGACGGCCATTTTGCACGTCACAGGCTGCAGTGACAACGGTCATCTCAAAACTCTGCATAGAGTACTGAGAAGACTCGGCATAGCTCAATTCTTTTCGTGCTAAGAGCTGCTCTTTACCTGCCGAAACGGACATGTGGAAGCACCGCATCGTGCCGATTGCATGAGACAAACAAGCGGGATGCAAGCCAACAAGGCCTTTAACCGCGTCCTTTTCCGTATGAACCTTACGGCTAGTCAAACGATTCACTTATAACCTGACGCGGCAGAGAACCTGCTTCCCGGCGACTCGCCGCAGTCCATCGGTCACAGAGAGCGCCCGCAAGAACCTCTATTTTGTGAGAGGCAGACGGGCGACGGGATCGAGGAAGTTCCTGAAACAGGAAGCCAGCTGCGGGAAGTCCAGGCGAAGTTTCCCGGAAACACTCTTTGGAGCCGAGCCTGCCGCGAACATTCGGAGCCAAGGAAACCTGTACCTCGATACGCTTTGGAGGCGTAATACACACAATGGCGACTAAGCAACTACTTCGATCCTGCGTTCTCATGGCGATCGGAATTGCCGTCGTTCTGATGCTTTTGCCCGCGGACTTATCAGCACAAAGCCAGGCATTCACCGCGACCCTGACTGGAAGTGTCACCGACTCTTCCGGAGCCCAAGTCTCCGGCGCGAAAGTGACCCTTGCCAACACAGAACGAGGCATCACGCGAACGTTTACCACCAGCGATTCCGGGATGTATACCTTTACTTTACTTCCACCGGCAGCTTCGTACTCCGTGCAAGTGGAATCTCCCAATTTCCAGACCTATAAGCAGACCGGTATTGACCTGGTCGCGGGACAGACAGCGCAACAGACGATCGTGCTCAAGATTACCGGCGCAAAAGAGCAGGTCGTGGTAGAAGCTGCAGCCGCTTTGGTGAATGCTGAGAATCCGAACGTCGGATCCGACATCTCATCGCGACAGATCGTTGAACTTCCGCTCAATCTGCGCAACGTCTACAACATGTCGTTGTTGAACTCGTCGGTCAACAACAGCTCGGAATACCAGGTAGTCGGCGGCAACGGCCTTTCTGGAACCGCTGACCAGGATGTCTCCTTCCTGAATTTTGGTGGAACGTTCTTCGGAACGAACGCCATTCTTCTGGATGGAACCTGGGACACGGGTTCGGACTGGGGCGGGCTGGTCTTCATTCCATCGGTCGATAACGTCCAGGAATTCAAGATTCAGACGAACGCCTTCACCGCACAGTATGGTTGGAGTAGCGGCAACATCGTCAACGTGGTCACGAAATCTGGTAGCAGCGCGTTCCACGGTGATGCCTACGAGTTCTATCGCAACAGCGCGATGGACGCCCAGTATTACTTCGCGGACAAAAAGCCGGACTTTAACCGGCACCAGTTTGGCGGAGCGTTTGGTGGGCCGCTGGAAATTCCTCATCTCTACAAGCAGAAGGATAAAACGTTCTTCTTCGTGAGTTACGAGGGACAGCGTTCCAGCACCCCTGCGAACCCAACCGGAACGGTACCGACGGACGCCATGAAGAGCGGCGACTTCTCGTCGCAGCTTGGCGCAGCGACCGGAGCTGTGGACGCATTAGGGCGTCCGATTCTGGCTGGCGCGATCTATAACCCATTTACAACTCGTCAGATCACTGCCGGGCAGGTTGATCCAACCACCGGCCTGGTCGCGAATGCCACCGGATGGATCCGCGATCCATTCGCGGGAAACAAAATTCCAGGCACGATGTTCGACAGCGTCTCCAACAATATGTTGCAGTACTGGCCGTCGCCGAACTCGAACAATCCGAACTTCAACTATTCACAAAGCGCAGCCTCCCCCTTCCACTCCAACGAATATTCAATCAGGGTCGATCACAACTTCACTGACAATACCCGTTTGAACGTCCGTTGGTCGCAGAAGTGGGAAACCAAGACGAACTCGCCGGAATACTACGGCGCCAATGATCCGGGCGGTCCGGGAGTCGTCGATCCTAACAACCGTTGGAGCGTTAACGCCGGCTTGAACCACGTCTTTAGTCCGACCTTCGATATGAGCATCAACCTCGGTCTCAATCGCTGGGTCGAGCAGTCGCAGGTGCAGGGCTATGGTTTTCAGGCGTCAAGTCTCGGCTTGCCGTCATTCATCGACTCCATCTCGCCGCTCTTTCCTCTCGTGAAGCCCGATTCCGTGCTGGGGTTGGGGCCAGGAGCAGGAAATGGTCTCGACGAATACGCAGTTCCACGAAACATTGGTACCGCATCGGTCGACTTTGCGAAGATTCACGGAAAACATTCGTTGAGCTTCGGCTTCATGGATGTGCTCAGTCAACTGAATGGCGGTCACATCTTCACAACCACTTTCAACTTCCCGACAGCGATGACGGCTGGTCCAAATCCACAGGCCGCCACTACCGGAACCGGAGCGGGTGTTGCCAGCTTCCTGCTTGGCGTTGGAAATGGCCAGACCGGATACAACGCGTGGCCAGCCAGTTCGAAGCACTACCTTGGCTGGTATTTGCAGGATGACTGGAAGCTCACCAGCAAGTTGACAGTGAACCTCGGTCTTCGCTACGAAATCCAAACCGCACCTGTCGAGAAACATAACGATCAGGTGTATTTCGATCCGACAGCTGTGAATCCGATTAGTTCAGCGGCTGGATTCCAGGTGCTTGGCGCCGATGTCTATAACAACGGCAGCAACCGTGGTCTGTACGACACTCCGCACAACAACTTTGCTCCGCGTATTGGCTTCGCGTATCAGGCGCGAAATAAAGTCGTTGTCAGAGGTGGATACGGGCTGTTCTACATCCCGAGCTATCCGGGCGCTGGACCGAATCAGGGCTTCTCGCAATCGACGCCTTGGGTGGGAGAGCAGCCGAACGGATTTGTTCCCGAAAATGTTCTCAGCAATGCCTTCCCCAATGGAATGCTGACTGCGAATGGATCGGGCAATGGTGGATTGCAGGATGTTGGTTATGGGACGACTGCAACCTATCCGGATCGCAGAGTCCCCTATGTGCAGCAGTGGATGTTCGGCGTTCAGTACTCTATATCGGACAACGATCTTTTTGACTTGTCCTACGTCGGCAACCATGGTGTTCATATGCTTGCCTCGGGCGTGCAGCGCAACCAGTTGTCGGATGCGGAGCACGACTCGCTGGGTCAGGCCGAATACAATCTGGTACCGAATCCGTTCTACGGGCACATTACCTCGAGCGGTTGCGGACTGGCTGATCCAACAATCATCCAGGGCCAGTTGTTGAAGCCCTTCCCGCAATACTGCAGCGTTTACGAAGTGAACGCGCCTGTAGGCTTCTCGCTCTATGACGCCTTGCAGGCTACTTACTCGCATCGCTGGAAGTCGGGACTCACTCTGCAGGCTTCGTACACGTTCTCGAAGTTCATGGATAACGTGAACGGCGCTTCGGGATGGGCCTTCGTTGGATCGAACGCAGTTCGCAACTTCAATAATCTGGGTGCCGAGAAGTCGGTTGACGGAAACGACATTCCCCACAGCCTGGTTGTGAACTACATCTACGAATTGCCGGTCGGACACGGCAAAGCGTTGGGTGGAAACTGGAACGGTCCGGTAAATGCGATTCTTGGCGGCTGGCAGTTTTCTGGTGTGACCAGCTTCAAGAGCGGATTCCCGCTTTCCATCGTGTGCGCGGATAACAGCCAGTCGATGGGCGGAGCGGTTGGCCGCTGCAACATGGTTGGGAATCCTGTGCCAGCGAATCAAACCATCAGCAATTGGATTAATCGTGCAGCATTTCAGGATGCTTCTATATTCACTTACGGCAACTCGGCGCGGTACCTCTCGAACTTGCGCTCCCCCGGCTACCAGAACTGGGATCTCGCGATCCAGAAGTACTGGAGATTCGGTCAGGAGACCAGGCGGCTTCAGTTCCGCGCAGAGATGTATAACGCATTCAATCACGCGAACTTCTACGCACCGAATCAGAACTTCGAGGATCCAAACTTCGGTAAGATCACGAATACTTTGGCCCCTCGCGACGTTCAATTGGGCATGAAGTTCTACTGGTAATTCGGCAGCAAGTTTAGCTGACGAAACAGGGGACTGCGGGACCCGAGTGGAATTCCCGGACGACCACGGCGGAGAGCAGCTAACAGGCTCTCCGCCGAGTCGAAACTTCCAACTCACGGGTCTCGCGATGTCCAACCCTTTGACTTCGTTATAACAAGCAGGGCAGGACAAGCACTCGGATGAAAACCACTGGTGCTGCCTGTCGGTTGTGCGGATGGGAATGATCGCAATTATAGAAGGAGATTCGCCATCAAACGGCTCACGTGGGTACCCTCAGGAGCACTTTGTATTTCTGTCTTCATTCTTTTCGCAGTAACTGCATGGGGCCAGCAGAAGAGTATCGCTCAAGGCGCCATCGCCGTCGGGCCGAAGCCGTTGTTCCTTTTGTCAATCTCGCAGAGTCGTACGATTCCCAATGGGATTGAGTTGCACAGTGGTAACGCTATTATTCAAGTCTTAGCTTTGCGTGATGATGTTCTGCGTGTGCGGGTCGGCGTCAACGGAGCGCTCCCGGAAGATGCTTCCTGGGCAGTTCTGAGCAACGCGCGCACCCACCGGGTTGAGGTTAAGTCTGGACGCTCGGCAGACACCGTCGGGTTCACCACACACTCGCTCCGCGTTCAATTCCATCTTTCAGATTCGCGGCTGAAGGTCCTGGATCTCGCTGGAAACGTGCTGCAGGACGATGCGTTCGGCTGGCCGGTGGAGTTTCATGGGGACGCGTTTCGCATCTACAAGCGCATGCCTGACGATGAACATTATTTCGGGCTCGGCGATAAAGCGGGACCGCTCGACCGCCGTAACCAGGCATTCACGCTCTGGAATAGCGATATCTATTCCTTCCAGGAATCAACCGATCCCATCTACAAAAGCATTCCGTTCTTCCTGACTTTCCGGCAGGGAAGAACCTGCGGAGTTTTACTGGACAATACCTGGCGCAGCAGTTTCGACTTCGGCAAACAATCTCAGGGTGTCTATTCGTTTGGCGCGGAACACGGGCCCATCGACTACTACCTTATCTATGGGCCCGAGCCTAAACAGGTCATGACGGCCTATGCGTGGCTTACCGGAACACCGCCCCTGCCTCCTCTCTGGACGTTTGGATATCAGCAATCGCGCTTCAGTTATGAGACCGAAGATCGCGTCCGCGAGATTGCAACGAGGCTCCGGCAAGATCGTTTTCCGGCGGATGCCCTTTACCTCGACATCGACTTTCAACAACAGCATCGGCCTTTTACGGTTGATACGCAGAGCTTCCCGCACTTTGCTCAGATGGTCAGCGACCTGAAAAAGCAGAACCTTCATCTCGTCGCGATCACCGATCTTCACATTGCGGACGTGCAAGATGGAACCTACCCTCCCTTTCTTGCCGGCACGCAAGGTGACAATTTCGTGAAGAACCCTGACGGGTCCACTTACGTCGGAGAGGTGTGGCCCGGCCCGTCAGTCTTTCCGGACTTCACGCGCCATCAGAGCCGGGAGTGGTGGGGGAGTTTGTACCGCCAGTTCGTCGATGATGGAATCTCCGGCTTCTGGAACGATATGAACGAGCCGTCGGTCTTCAAAGTGCACGGCGGCACGATGCCCGATAACGTGCAGCACCGGATCGACGAACCGGGATTTACGACGCGAACCGCATCTCATCTCGAAATACACAATGTCTATGGGATGGAGAATTCCCGCGCGACCTATGAAGGACTGTTAAAGCTTCAGCCCAATCAGCGGCCCTTCGTTCTGACACGCGCCACTTACGCAGGAGGTCAACGTTACGCGGCCACGTGGACAGGCGACAACAGCAGCACTTGGAATCATCTTCGGCTTACTACACCTATGCTTCTCAATCTCGGCCTGAGCGGTTTCGGCTTGAGTGGCGCCGACGTCGGGGGCTTCATCGGGACTCCGACGCCGGAGCTGCTCACCAAATGGTTTGAGATCGGAGCCTTCCAGCCGATTGATCGCGATCACACGGAGAAGGGAACCGCGGATCAGGAGCCGTGGGTCCATGGCACTGCGCAGGAAGACATTCGCCGCCGATTCGTCGAAGAGCGCTATCGGCTGATGCCATACATCTATTCGCTTGCAGAGGAGATGTCGCGAACTGGCGTTCCCATGCTCCGGCCGGTGTTTCTGGAGTTCCCTAACGCAACTTCGGATAGTCATCCGTTCGACATCGATGCCAGCAACGAATTTCTCTTCGGTCCGGACATTTTGGTAGCTCCCGCCCCATTCCCGGAGAGGGCGTTCCCCTATGAGGTGAAACTGCCTGCGGTGGATTGGTACGACTACTGGACGGGGAAAGCTGTCTCGCGGTCCAGCGCGGCCGCTGCCGCGACGGATGCGCATGTCACGGTTCATCCTGAACTCGATCAACTACCGGTATTCATTCGTGCGGGCGCGATCCTGCCAATGCAGCCGCTGACGCAGAGCACCAGCGAAACTCCGCAAGGTCCACTGACTCTTCGCGTATATCCGGGCAAAGACTGTAATGGCAGTTTGTATCTCGATGACGGGATCTCGCTGGCTTATGCGCATGGCGACTATTTGCGCATGAAATTCACATGCGAGAAGACTGCGTCTGGAGTGCGGGTGCACGTCGGTGAGCACGCCGGCACGTATCAGCCATGGTGGAAGCGGCTGCGCGTGGAAGTTTATGGTTGGAACTCTCCCATAGCTGATGTACTGGTGAGCGGGAAGCAGTATCCCGATCCTCCTTCGATCGACAGCACTCACGACAGCGTTGCGGTTGAATTGCCGGACGCGGGACACGGGGCAGATTTGGAGTTCCGAGCTGCCCAATAGCTAGTTGCAGATCCAAAGGTATTCGGGACGACAAATCCCTAGCGGTCGCGTTCAAGCGCCGCTTTCCTTATGTAACAAGCCGGCTGTCCTGGGCGACCGTCGCCTGGCCCGCTGCGGCGTATGACTTTTTACACCGCTCGCGCCGCTACACCTGTAATACGTCGTCTTCGGTCGCTACCAGTTCGTAAAGAACAGGGTTCACGAAGAAGCCGAGTAACAGTCGTGACATCAGGCCGGCGACGATCACGATGGCAAAAGGCCGTTGCGTATCGGAGCCGATGCCGTGCGACATCGCAGCGGGCAACAAACCGAGGCAAGCCACCAGCGCGGTCATCATGATGGGCCGCAACCGCAGCAGCGACGCCTCGTAGGTAGCCTCTCGCACGTTTCTGCCTTCCAAGCGCAGCTTATTGATGTACGAGACAAGGATGACAGCTGTCTCAACCGATACGCCCATCAGGGCGAGCAATCCGAGTACAGACGAAACGCTGAAGGGAGTATTCGTCAGCTTCAGTGCGATCAGTGCGCCCACCGGTTCCGTCATCACGACACCAAGAGCAATCGTGAATGGGAATTTAAAATTACCGTAGAGCGCAAACAGGATCAGGAAGATGAGAAGTACCGCCAGTGGTCCAATCACGCTGAGCTGCTGTTTAGCGGCTAGCAACTGGCTGTACTCGCCGCCCCACTCCATCCAATAGCCTTCGGGCAAGTGCACGGACTTGTCTACCGCCTTCTGGCCATCGTTTACCGCGCGCTCGAGGTCGCGCCCTTCAATGCTGTACTGGACGCCAATGTAGCGCGAATTGTTCTCGCGATAAATGAACGAAGCGCCGTTGCTTTCCTTAATGTCCGAGAGCTCTTTCAGCGGTATCTGCTGGCCGTCTGGTGTTCCTACCAGCAGGTTTCCGATTTGCGCAGGGCTGCTGCGAAACTGCGGCTGCATGCGAACGACAAGATCGAAAAGCTTTTCTCCCTGGATGACCTGAGTTGCTGCCTGTCCGCCCACCGCCGCCTGGATCACCGCTTCCACATCGGAAACATTCACACCGTAGCGCGCGATTTTTTCGCGGTCCACATCGATCAGCAGGCTTGGCTGTCCAAGTTCGCGCACGACCGTCAATTCGGTGAAGCCTGGTACATGCTGTAGGACATTTTTGATCTGCAGTGCCTTGTCTTCGAGCACATTCAAATCTGAGCCGTAGACTTTCACCGCAAGCGAACTCTTCAATCCGGTGAGTGCTTCGTCCACAGCATCTTCGGCGGGCTGCGTGTAATTGAAAATGATGCCGGGGAACGCCGTCAGCCGCTGGTTGATGGACTTGGTGAGTTCCTCTTTATTGCGAATATCGCCTTGGCTCCAGGCTTTGTCGTCATACGGCTTAAGGCCGACATAGAACTCGCAATTGAAGAAGCCGGTCGCATCTGTCCCGTCATCGGGTCGGCCCAGTTCCGATCCAACCACCGTGACTTGAGGATAAGACATCAGGATCGCGCGCATTTGCGGAGCAATCCTTGCTGCTTCTTCGAAGGAAATGGTGTACGGCATGGTCGCGCGTACCCACAAAGCGCCCTCATCGAGATGCGGCATGAATTCGCCGCCGATGAAGGGAACAAGCAACAAGCTGAGGCAGAAGATCAGCGCCGCTACGCCGATCGTTACTCCGCGATGTTCCAGGCACCAGGCGAGTTTGCCGGCATAAAACCGCTTGATCGCCTCGAACGGCCGGTTGACCTTCTCTCGCACGCCACCCTTGAACCAATACGACACCAGCACGGGGACGAGCGTCAGCGTCAGAACGAGACTGCCGATCAACGCGAACGACATCGTGTCAGCCATCGGATGGAAGAGTTTTCCCGAAGGCCCGCTCAGCGCGTAAATGGGCAGATAGCCAGCGATGATCACGGCTACGGAGTAGAAGATCGGGCGATCAACGTCGTGAGCCGCGATCAGGATTACGTCATTAAGCTTGTATTCGGTTCCTGATCGCTCGGACAGCTCTCGATAAATGTTCTCCATCATCACGACCGTACCGTCGATGATGATTCCGAAATCGATTGCGCCAATCGAGAGTAAGTTCGCGGAAACATCGTGTGCGTGCAGGACGATGAACGCGAAGAGCAATGAAAGCGGAATGGTGAGCGACACGATCACTGCGGCGCGGAAGCTGACCAGGAAGAAGATCAGCACGATGAACACCAGAATCATGCCGCGGATCAGGTTATCTTCGACCGTGCGGGTAGTAAGGCGCACCAGATCGCTGCGGTCGTAGAAAGGCCGAATTTTCACATCCTTCGGCAGGACTTGCCGATTGAGTTGCTCGGTCTTTTTCTGAACATCCTGCAACACGGTTTGAGTCTGTTCGCCGCGCCGCATAAGAATGACGCCTTCCACGGCGTCATCATTTTTCTGAAAGCCAAAAATACCCAGGCGCGGTGCGTGCCCGATCTCAACCTGGCCAATGTCGCGTATGCGAATTGGGATTCCTCTATTCGAGCCGACAACGATGTTTTCGATGTCTTTCGTGTCGCGCACCAATCCGATACCGCGCACGTAAAAGAACTGTCCACCTTGCGAATAGAAACCGCCGCCCGCGTTAGCATTGTTATTGGAGAGCGCGTCCGAGACTTGCTGCACTGTCAGGTGGTATCCATACAAGCGCGCCGGATCCAGCAGAACGTGATACTCCATCACGGTGCCGCCGAAGCCGGAATCGTCTGCCACGCCATTCACCGATCTGTAAGCGCGACCAATAACCCAGTCGTCAAGCGTTTTCAAATCTTGTGGACTGCGATCGGGACTCTCCAGAACGTAGCGATAGACCAATCCGCTTGGACTGAAGAGCGGCGCCAGGCTTGGAGCGACGCCGGTCGGAAGCTGTGCATCTGACAAGCGCTCAAACACATTTTGCCGCGCGAAATAATTGTCGGTGTCGTCGGTAAACGTGAGGCGAATGTCGGAAAGTCCATACAGGGTGATTGACCTCATCACCACAAGTTGCGGCACGCCATTCATCTCAACTTCAAGCGGAAGCGTGACTAAGCGCTCGATCTCTTCAGCAGCGTGGCCGGGCCACTGTGTGATGATCTCCACCATCGGCGGCGAGAGGTCAGGATACGCGTCTACCGGCATGCGCTGAAAAGACAGGACTCCCCAGAAGGCGATGAAGAGCACCATCATCAACACGAGGAATCGCTGCCGAAGCGAGATCTGCACGATGCGGTGGATGAATCCGCCCTGGCCGTTACGTCCGTTGCGTTGTATTTCGTTTTCTGGGGTCATTGTTGCAGTGAATTCGCAAATTGGAGGAACAGGCTGCCATCGCCCACAACCCGATCACCGGCGACGATACCGCCCGTCAGTTGCGTTGTGTTGTCAGATCGTTGGCCAAGCGCCACCGTGCGACGGGAGAACTCGTTGTTCTGAGTGACCACATACACGAAAGGCTCATTTTGAGCGTCGCGCAATACGGCGGAATCGGGTACCGTGAGCGCATCGCGAATCGTCCCGCTCAGTACGGTGCAGACGACGTACATATCTTTCTTCAGCTCGCCGCGTGGATTGTTCACCTCGATGCGCGCCTGCAGCGTTCGCGTATCGGGATCCAACGCCGCTGCGATGTAGGAAATCTTGCCGTGAAACGCGGTGCCTGGATACGAATCGGTTGTGATCGTCACGGGATCGCCCAGTCGAACGTTGGGCAAATCTTTTTGATAAAGATTGGCCAGCACCCACACCGAACTCATGTTGGAGATGGTGAAGACCTGCGTCGCGCCCGCCTGAATCACCTGCCCGGGAGCGACTAATCGCTCAACTGCCTGGCCTGCAATGGGCGCCAGGACGGGCAGTTCCGAGGGCGTCTGTCTAACGTTGAGTGATTCCGGCTTCGAGATCCCCAGGATTCTCAGCGACTGGTTTGCCGCATCGAGATCAGCGGCAGCCTGGGTTTGCGTCGATTCAGCTACCTCCAAATCCCGCTGCGCGATCGCGTTGTGATCGTACAGATCTTTCGCGCGAAGGTAGCCCTTTTCAGCAAGCGCATAAGCATCCCGCGCTTTGAGGTAGTTCGCCAACAGTTGTGAATAGTCGGGACTAGCAACATAAAGCAGCGGTTCGTCGCGGCGAACCTGTTGCCCCGGAGTGACGACGATGCGGCTAACTGGACCGCTGACCTGGGTAATCACCGGAGTCGTATCAAATCCATTGAAGGAGACAGCACCCGTCAGACGCAGCGTCCGGACAATGGACGTGGGCTGAACCGTCACGATCTGCACGTGTGCCATCTGATCCGGCGGTAGGGTGAACAACTGCGGCTTGTCGCTTGGCTCCGCGGAATTGCCGGAGTAAGAGGTCAAGTTTGAGGAGTTCGATCCTGAACCGGCGCAACCGGCCGCTGTCAACAACGCCGCCGCTACAGCAACGGCAGCACAACCCAGAAGGGCAGTTTTTCGCCGAGTGACGACGATGTCGCTTATACCTTCGTCACGAAGTTTTGGAGATAGCGAAGCGGTTTTTTCAACCGGCTCCGAATAGAACATTTTCATGCGACCACCAGTAGAGTCTGACTTAGCGCACTGAACTTCGAGAAACCTTTGGAGTCCTGAAGGCAGTGCTACAACCGAAAATTGAGGCGCAATCAGACCGCGGGCGGCGGGCGTGTGTAGAGCGCGAAGATAGGCGAAGAAGAACGTCTTACGATAGAACGCTGAAGCGATCGCTCTCTCAGGGTGTTGATCGAAGGCAGAGATGTCAAAGAGACGGCGAACGAAGGCGAATGAGAACTGGCGCAAATCGCGCAAAAGGTGTGAGGCGAATCCACGTTATCTGCCAGGGCCGCCTTACCGTGGTGGATCCGTAATTCTCCTGCCAATCCACACATGTGTGCGGACTGGGCAGAGGTCATGAGCAGCAGGACTACCGCGCAGATCCAACTAACTCGCGCCCAAGTTCGTTTTGGGTTGAAATGCACCAATTGTGGTAAGTCGAGCTTAGATGCAAGCTGGACCAGTGTCAAAATTAAACCCCATTATTCGCAGATAGACGCGCTCTCGCCTCCTGAACAGTCAGAATACCTCCAAATGTACAAATGGACCCCTTTTGAGAACCGGGGTCAGATGCCGTCCAACAGCTCGCCTGTTGTTCCGATTGTTAGAAGTTGTCACAAGAGAGAGGAGATCTGGGCAAGCTTCTTGCTGGGAGAACAATCAGACACGGAACTGGCGGGGGCGGTTGGACTCGAACCAATCAGGCCCTAGTAAAATGTGTAAGTTACTGATTTCATTCAGCCACAAAAGCTACTAAATCGCAAAAATCCCAATTGCAGTCCCGCAAACACCGTCAACGGATGCCTGTCTTCGAACCGGGCGTACCTCAAAGGCAAGCTGTTCACCGTGCGAGCCAAAAACTGTGATGCACCGGTCTCGACGCTAATTCACTTTCAGCGTGCCGCTGGCGGAGTGCGATACGCCGGCATTGCCGGTGGCGGTGACCACAATGTTGTAGGTGCCGGCCGGCGTGCCGGTAGGACTCGTTGGAGGCGGCTGGATGCCTCCTCCATTGCCTCCGCCGCAGCCGACGGCGCAGACCGCCATCAGCACCAGAGTCGCAGTGAATAAGCCACGCTTTGTCCGATTCAAGCGAAGCGGTACCGCAACGATTCCCAGCACGCCGATCCATGTAAAACCAAGGCATGCGGCGAACAACGCGCGCCCGGCGGTGCCGGGCGGCGATGCCATCGCCACCGTGCGTGACGTGGTGGTGACCGTCAGCGTTGTGGTGGCACTCGCGGCTCCGGGTGATACGGAATTTGCGCTGAAGCTGCAGCTCACACCCGCCGGCAAAGGGCCGCAGACGAAGTTGCCCACCGCAAAGTTGTATGGGGAAGGATTGGGAGCGACGGTAATGGTGTATATAGCAGACGAGCCGGCGTTCACAGGTTGTGCAGAGCTTGCGCTCAGAGAGAAGTCTGCGGCATTGACGACTTGAGACAGAGCAGCGGATGTGCTCACCTCGGAGTGGGTGTCGCCAAGGTATTGGGCGTTGATTGTGTGTGTGCCAGCAGCCAGCGCGGAACTGGTGAAGGTGCAGGTGCCGGCAAGCAAAGTGCAGGAACCGAAAATCTTAGAGGAATCGACGAAGCTCACATCTCCGGTAGGCGCACTTGCGCCGACAGTCATGGTTGCAACTGTCGCCGTAAAGATGACGGATTGCCCAGCGATGGACGGGTTCAGGGAGGAGAGAAGCGCGGTTGTGCTGGGCGAAGTCGAGGCTGGGCGTTGCAAGACACTCGTATTGCGTGCGTCGTGACGAACAAGTGGCCAGTCGTTAACCGCCGGATTGTACGGTGCTCCGGTGCTCAAAATCGTCACAACGCCCGCTGCTGCCTGCGCGCACGATGAGCCGCCCGAGACGTCGAAGGCGACCGCGATATCCGTAATGCCATCCTGATTGAAGTCGCCGATCGTGGGAGCAGGATAAAATTGCGTATAACAGCCATTTCCGTTCAATTGCCAAGACCTGGAAATGGTTCCATCGCGTCGAATCGCGAGTAGTTGCTCGCCTGAGGCAAGTGTGTTCAGGACCGTAACGAGCTCTGGAAATCCATCGCCATCCACGTCGCCGATTGTCAGAGCGTTATAGCCGAACGCTGACCCTACCCCTGTCCCTGCGTTTAGAGGCCAGGCGCTGGAAAACGAAGTTCCATCTCCCTTTAAAAGGTAGAGAAAGCCAGCGTGCGCATAGACAATTTCCTTGCTTCGATCACGATTGAAGTCCCCTACCGCAAGGTAGTTCTGAGCCGAGGTCCCCGAGTTTACGAATGTCAATGGCCAGCCAACTCGCTCAGTTCCGTCCGGTTGGAATACATGCAGGGAGGTCTGCGCGTCCGTGTTGGCGGCGACGATTGTTTCCAGCATGCCGTTATTGTCCAGATCCGCGCCGGCCATTGCGCTAAGAATTCCGGGAAGAACGGGAACCTGCCATGTCAGAGGTGAGCCATCACTTGCGAAAAGACGCAAGGTAAAGGTACTGGGCGAGAGATCCTCCATTACGACGATCTCTTTTTTCCCGTTGCCGTTTAGATCTCCGATCAACACCGGATTTCGGTTCAGGCTTCCGTCGGTGGGGTTGTTGAAAGTCAATTGAATCGGAAAATTGCTATTAAGCTGTGTGCCGTCAGGCCGCCATGCGGAAACATATGCTAACTGGTTGTTGTAGTCGATTCCGTAACCCACGGTCTCCCAGGTGCTATCACCAGCGAGATCCTCCACGACCGTTTGGCTTCCCACATACCAGACGTTGGGATTCGTATTTAAAATGCTCAGACTGCCGTCTTCGTGGAAGAAGTCCAGGTCACTGAAATCGATCACCATGGCCTGTTCGGCGGTGCCACCCTCGAAATTGGCGACGCTTGGCTGCATGAAACCTCCAGCGCCCGGCTGCTGCGTCTGTTGCAGCGTCCCGTCCAGGTCAAGAGTCCACAGCAAGCTGACCCCCGCAGAGGGCCCTCGCGGAGCTTCCAGCAACAAGCGGAGTGTGCCGTCAGCGTTATGCGCGGGCACGACCCCGGCACCGAGACCCGGTCCTTGGAAAAGGAACTGAGGCCAATTGTAGGAGAGCAGGTCCGGTTCAAGATAAACCATGGTCGCGGTCTGCTGCGGTGCCAACTGGGAACTATTGCAGGTTAGGCGAATCGTATAGTAACCGGCGGCGATGATAGAGGAAGTGTCCCAATTCGCCAGCAAACCGCTCGACACGGGTGATGAGCCCGCAGCTGCCAGCGTCATCCCAGTCGATTGCCAGCCTGAGTCGGGATTTATGCCCGTCGCCCAATCGACTTTGAAATTTATGAAGCTTCCGCAAATTGCCGTTCCCGTGATCGAAATGACCGCCCCATTTTTAAAGGTCGTCGAGGCGATGGGACTAGGGGGCGGCACGGGAGTAAGAATAAAGACGGAATGCACGACCACCTGAATTTGATCCACGAACGCTTGATTGGAAGCGTTGAATACCGTTAACCGGACGTCGTAGATGCCGTCGGCAAGAGAACTGGTATCAAACAAACCGAGGGTGCCATTCGCCGCAGCGCTGCTCGTCTGAATCGTGGTCCACGTGCTTGGAAGAGCGCCCGCGCCATACTCTAGAACGTAGTGAGAAAATCCCGTGCCGCGAGCCACACCTGAGATGGTCAAGACTCCACGCGTGACAATTCCATCCACAGGCGAAGTAATCTTTGCTTCTAGGGCATCCGATACGCCGAGAGCGGACGCCGCATTGATCCGGCCGTACCCATAGGTTAGGTCGTAGCCTGAAGTTCCTAAATCCGTTGCGGAGACCCTAAGGACCTGGCGAATATCCTCATTCGAGTAGCTGGCGTACTGCGCCAGGATCAGTGCCGCAAGCCCCGAAACATGCGGAGTGGCCATGCTGGTGCCGCTGAGCCGCATGTAACCCGGACTAACCGCCACGCCAAGCGTTGAACCTGCGGCCTGTAGAGAAAGGATGTCAACGCCTGGTGCCGCTATATCAATCTTGCTGCCGTAATTGGAAAAGCCAGCCAATTGATCATTGGAATCAGTGGCTGCGACGGTGATAACGTTCGGCAAATTCGCTGGATAGAAACCCATCGCGTCAGCGCCGCTGTTTCCTGCGGCCGCAACAAATACAACGCCCAGATTGTAGGCGTAGCTGACAGCGTCCGCGATGGCCTGCGATGAGCCAGGGCCGCCCCAGGAGGCATTGATGATGTCTGCGCCGTTGTTGGCGGCATAGAGAATTGCCGGCGCAAGCGTCGAATCGAGCCCCTGGCCGCTGTCGTCGAGACCTTTGACGGCCATGACCTGAGCGTGCCAGGCAACACCAATCACGCCGATTCCGTTGTTTCCAACAGCGGCAATCGTCCCCGCGACATGTGTGCCGTGCCCGAAGCGGTCGATCGGATCAGTGCCTTGCTGCGGATTCTGGATAGTCGAGCCGACGAAATCGGCGCCGATTTGCGGCCACATGTTCGCGGCGATATCGGGATGGTTGTAGTCGACGCCTGTATCCACGACTGCGACGAGAATGCCTGCGCCGGTGCTGATGTCCCACCCGGCGGGTGCGCCGATCTTCTTGATGCCCCAAAGATCATCGTAGGCCTGGCCCCAGGTTCCGGAACTGGAGAAATACGGGTCATTCGGAGTGAGATTCGTGGTTACGATTTTGTCTTCTTCGGCGAACTCTACGTTGGGATCAGCCTTCAGATTGGTGAGGATCTCCGGCAGATGCTCACGGAGGGCGGCATCAAACTCGAGCAGGTAGGTGCGCGAGATTTCTGGCGGCTGAAAGGTGGCGTGCAAGCGGGCGCCGCGCTTGGCAAAAACTTCGCGAGTGCTCGTGGCGATTTGCAAATCGGTCAGGCCGCTCTGTTTCTTGATCTTCACGATGCCGGGGTAGAGCGGCACGAGTCTGCTGACAGAATGGCGCGAGACGAAAGTTTCGACGTCTGCATTTCCTGACTGGCCGGGGAGTAAGAGCATTCCGCTGAGAGGGAGCGCGGACTCAATTTGTTTCGCCAATGAAGGCTTAATTTTCGCGAGGACGCGAACTTCACTGGCACGGTAATTCGAAGGCGTATTGCCAGCACTCGCCGCGCTTGTGGAAAGCAAGGAGAGCAAAACAGCGAACACCGAAAGCAATCGCCTTCGAGTAGTCTTGGCCAGGCTTGAAGGAGGCACAAGCGAATTCTTCCAGAGACAATCCCCAGCGACAAGGAAATTGGCACGAAAGCGAGGGTGGAGTAGCCAAGGTGGGAAGAATGAACCGCTAGCTCAGTGCGAAAACGATTATCAAGTCGATGAAAGGATCAAAGGAACCCTTACCTTTTATCAAGCTTGCACGGAAGCACTTGGAACAGACTTGGAACTGGTGGCGGCGGTTGGACTCGAACTACTCGGGGTCTTTTAGAATCTGCAAGTTACAGATTCTTAAATGGTCTAAAAAGGCGAGAAGTGCTAAAAGTCCAAGTCGATAGCACAAATTAGCACAAAATTTCGAGGGCTGGTGGCGGCTCCACTACCGATTGTGACTGTGAAGGAGATTGCCCGCCAACTATTGAGTAAAAGCAAGATAGGCGATATAGAAGAATAGGCCGCACCAGCGATTCCTACGCTCCCTGCGGTCATTCGTAAGACAGGAAATGGCAGTCGATAAGTGCGGACGTTTAGCCTAACTCCTCACTGGTATATGTGGCGATCCCAACCGGCGCAGTATCGTCGTTCAAGTATTCGATTCCATACAGGAACACCGCTTTCCGCTGAACAATTCCGCAGGCACAGACCGTTTTTCTTCTGCCTGGCGGACAATACACAATCTCGATCTGGGTTCCTACTGAGAGATTCGTAGCTGCAAACAAATACAAGCCGTGCTCGCTCACGTTGATAGTTACGCCATCAACGCCCAACCCACCCACCTGAATGCGAACGGGAACGGCGATCCATTGACGTTGTGATCGTCGGGAGGCCTTAGAGGGAACGAAGAGCATATTCGGAACAATATCGGCTCCGCGTGATTGAACAAAGGTCACTGAAGTACACGACAAAATGAACGATGCGTACAAGGGACATTCAGAGTAGCGGTGCGATGCAACAAGTGGAAGATAATTAGAAGGCATCAGCCATGTGACCGGCTGGAGCGCACGTGGCCGCTTTCTTTGGCACTTCATGTCACTCTTGATCAATGCTCAAACAAATAACTAATCGACGTGCAGCCCGAAGGAATTTTTCACCTGTCCTGACATGATCAGTTAAATCTCATTCATGATCCAAGGCACAACCGATGCGAAATAAATTCAAGGGAAGAATGTGTTCTCATTTCCACAGATTTCGAATCGAAACACAAACACAGAACAAGTCACTGAACATGCCGCTCAGTTTAGTACCTTCGTAAGAGTTACGAAAAAAATGGAAACACCGTGTAGATTTTCACCATCATTTCTGTGATGAGAAGCTCGTCATCTGCTCGTAGTGTGAATTGATCTTCCTATTGTAGGCATGAAAATTCAGGGTACTACGCAGGATCAATGGTCTGAATAACGTTCAGGCAATTCACCAGCATTTAATTTTCCTATTCTACGCATAACAATGCAGAATGCCCTCCGCAGGGTATTGCACATGTCGTTTGATCTCAGCGCCGGGAGTAGTGTGACACCTTAGTCGTCGAACTTATTCCTTGCGTGGTGCCCTGACGATAAACCGACTGCTGCTCAGTTTGGAACCAGAGCTGCACCCATCAGCCAGTATTGAAACTTATATTCGCCAGTGATGTGGGTGTGTCGGCCGGTGCCGGCGCAAAATTCGTAAACCTTTCGAATCAACCGCAACCGCCAGCAGTGCTCGAGATACTTAGCCTCGCTGCTAAGTAAGGATGGCGTAGCCCTGTCCGCTCCGCGGAAATAACGGCTAAAGCCCCGTCTGCTTCGGCCAATAATCAAAACGCTTGCTCGCTCGCGTTTGATTTCCATTTGATTAGCTCTGCTAATTAGCAATGGCGGAGCCTTGTCTTAGAGCCACTGTTTACATGGTTTTCTCTCAACAATCCGTGCCATACCTCAACCAGCTCTATTGCCCGCAACAGTCCGATCTTCGAAGCCGTGCCGCAACGTCTACTCTCGATTTTCGGGGACATGCAAAATGCGCACTTCAGGCTCGACATCTTCATCACATTGGTTCGCGATCTACACGGCCTCGCGTCATGAGAAGCACGTAGCGGAACAACTAGATGACCGGCAGTTCGAGACTTTTCTTCCGCTATATCGTGCGGTACACGTGTGGAAGAATCGCTCCAAGGTAACTTTAGATTTGCCGCTGTTTCCTTGTTATCTATTCGTTCGAAGTGGTCCTGAGCGCCGCGGAAATCTTCTCTCCGTTCCTGGGGTGCTGTCGATTGTGGGCTCGAAGCAGGAGTCTTGGCCGCTGCCCGACGCAGAAATTGAAGCGCTTCGTTCGGGACTTCATCAGCGCAATGCCGTTCCCCACTCCTTTCTCTCGGTTGGTGATCGAGCGCGGATCACGAACGGATCATTTGCAGGCATGGAAGGCGTTGTGTTGCGGCAAAATAACGGCCTTAGAGTGGTCCTTAGCATGAGTCACATCATGCGAAGTTTCTCGGTCGAAGTGAATGAGTGTGATCTCGAGCCGTTGCCTGCGCTAAGTTCCACGCGGGATACCGCACAGTTGAATCAGTATCAGGCACTCGCCACAAAACTATGATTCGTGCGCAAACAGCCGAAAGTCGCAAGCAGGTATTCGTTATGAACTGCAACGCCGTCTTACTAGTGATGGTTGTCCTGGCGACCTGTCTCCTTCCGACACGAGTCGCGGCGCAGACCCAATCGCCTCTTGTCGCCAGTCAGAGTCCGACGGCAACTCCATCGCCCAGCGCTTCGGCGACGATCTCAGACGACTATCTCATCGGAGAAGACGACGTTCTAAATGTTTACGTGGTGGATGTGCCTGAATTCTCGCGCCAGTATCGAGTGAGTACCGGCGGCACCGTCACAGTGCCAATGCTGCCGCAGCCCATCCCCGCGGCGGGTCTCACACTGGGGCAATTCTCCGATCGTCTGGCACAAGAACTGAAAGCCTCTGGACTCGTCAGTAGTCCTCATGTGAGCAGTTCTGTAGACCAGTCTCGCCTGCACGCAGTTGCAATCACCGGAGCGGTAAAGCGGCCACAAGTGTATCCGCTCTTCACTCGCACCACGTTGCTGGACATGATCTCGCAGGCCGAAGGACTGGCCGATGACGCAGGCGAAGTCGCGATAGTTCAAAGAGGTGCGATCGCCAACCATATGACGGAAGTAGATTCGAAGCAAGGGTCGAGTTCGACCCAACCTTCCCAAGGGACCGTTTCTGTGGATCTGAAACAGCTGCTCGATGGCCGCAGCGCCAATGCCAACATCGCCATTTATCCAGGAGATCGCATTACCGTTCCGCCTGCAGGCGTGATTTACGTAGTCGGTGCAGTGAACAAGCCTGGCGGATTCACGATGAAGGCGAGCAGTCACGGGATGACCGTCTTGCAGGCGATTGCGCTGGCTGAAAACACCACTGGTACTGCCGTTAAGAATCAGAGTGTGATCATTCGCAGCGATGCAACTGCGCCTGACGGGCACAAGCAAATCCCTGTTGATTTAAAGAAAGTTCTGCAGGGAAAGGGTCCCGATCCCACGTTGCAGGCCGAAGATGTCTTGTTCGTGCCCGACAGCAGCGGAAAACGCGCGCTTCGTCGGACGGTTGATTCCATTCTTCAGGTCACGACAGGTGTAGCAATTTACAGCGCACGCTTCTAACGATTTCAAGCCTCTTCTACGTTCAAGCTAAACCATTCACCGATTCATTCATCAGACGGCACTTCATCTTATGAGCTCCGAACGACAAGTAGAACTGCAGCCATGGGTTAGAAATGAGCACCCTACGCTGTATGCCGATCCAGGTGCGCTAGCCGGATTCGACGATCACCATTCCAGAGGTTTTGAAAAAGAGCTGTCTTTACTCGCATGCTGGAATGTGTTGGTAAAGCGTCGTCTGACCATCTGGGCCACAGCTTTCCTGCTGACGGCGGTAGTCGCGATCATCTCCTTTCGGATGGCGCCTGTGTATCGTGCGACCGCGCGCCTGGAGATCGAACCGGAAACACCGCTGTTGCAGTCCACCAGCGATTATCAGAAGGCCGACGCAGACGAAGTATTCCTGCAAACCCAGATACAGGTACTCAGAAGCGAAAACCTTGCCTGGCAAACGATTCAACAGCTTCATCTGCCACCAGACTCTTCGAGCCCAGATCCGGCGATCCAGAAGATTCAATCGATCGGCAAATTCCTGCGCGGGTTAAATGTAGAGGTTGTTCCCAAAACCCGGATGCTTTCGGTTGCGTTCGAGAGTTCAAACCCGACCGCGGCGGCACAGTCCGCGAATGCCCTTATCACCAACTATCTCGATTACAACTTTCGTCAGAAGTACGACGCCATTAATCGCTCTGGCTGGCTCGAACAGCAACTCAGCGAGATGAAGCAGAAAGTTGAAGTGTCACAACAGGCGTTGGTTGCGTACGATCAGCAGCATCAGATCGTCAACACCAGCGATAAGCAAAGTGTGTCGGAGCAAATGCTTGGAGATTTGAGCCGCGAGTTGACGAGCGCGGAAAGCGAGAGAATCCAAAAGCAATCTCTCTATCAACAGGTGGAAGCCAACCGGGCCAAGCTCGCCACACTCGTGCACGATGATCTGTTGCAAAAGCTGGAAGAGCGCTCAGCCGAGTTAAAGGAGCAACACACCGAAGCGCTCGCACAATATGGCCCGAACTTCCCAAAAGTCGTTCGGCTCCAATCACAGATCGACGAGAACCAGACCGAAATCGGGCTCGAGCAAGACCGCATCATTAACCGAATTCACAACGAGTATGCCACTGCTGCCGATCGCGAAAAGCTTGCCAATGAGGCAGTATCCCAGCAGAAGGCGGCGGTCGGGGAAATGAATCAGTTGCTGGTGCAGCACAGTATGCTGCAGCATGAATTTGAGTCCAACCAGCAGCTCTATCAAGGATTGTTGCAGCACGTGAAAGACGCAGCCGTTTCCGCCGGACTGCGCTCCACAAACATACACCTGGTAGACGAAGCGCTTGTTCCGCGTGTGCCTGTCAAACCACGCAAACTCTCGAACATCGCAATCGCATTCGGCACAGGAATTGTTCTCGGATTAATGTTGGCATTCGCCCAGGAAACTCTCGATTCCTCGATCAAAACGCCAGAAGAAGTTGAGTCGTTAACGGTCAGTCCAGCACTCGCGGTAATTCCTTTCCAGCGCCTCTCCTGGTTTTCGCGGCGTGGACTTGGAAAGGGCTCGGGCAGCGATCACCTAACCCTTGCATTGAGCAAACGTCCGCAATCGCCTCTCTCAGAAGCGTTCCGCGTCTTGGGAACCGCCATCTCGATTCCTCCCCAGCCGCCCAAGACTCTGTTGGTGACGAGTGCTTGCGCCGGCGAAGGCAAGACGATGACCGCGCTTAACCTGGCACAGGCACTCGCACAACGCAAAGGTCCGGTTGCAATCGTTGATTGCGATTTGCGCAAAAAAGGTCTCTCGCAATTGCTCGGGTGCAACGATGACCGCGGCATAACTCCTGTGTTGACAGGTGAGCAAGATCTCTCCGAGGCGATTCAGCAATGCTCTTCGCAGCGGAATCTGTGGATCTTACCTGCTGGTCCAATTCCTCCGAACCCAGCAGAGCTGCTTGCCTCGGAACGAATGACTACCGTGCTGCAGACTCTAGCGGCTCGCTTCGAATGCGTCGTGATCGATTCGCCCCCGGTTTTGGCAGTTACCGATGCCGCGGTTCTCTCGAATCGCGTAGATGGAGTTGTTTTAGTGGTTGCCAGCGGTAGTACGCCCCGCGCGGGACTGGTTCGGACGCGTAAAATTCTCGCTTCTGTCGGCGCTCGAATCCTTGGCGTAACCGTGAACAAGTTCGAGTCCAAGCATCAGGATCGTGGCTACTACTCCTACACCGGGTAGTCCCCAACACTCTTTCTTCAGCAACTACCGTTCACGCGAATCAAGTGGGTTTTTACTGGCCTGATTCCCACAACGCACGCTCATTCTTCTAAGCCCAGTCCAACTGCCTCCCCATTTGGAGAATGAACAATGTCCGCGGCTCATGTGCAGGATTTCGGCTCCACTGGTACGCAAAAACCGGGCCCAGAATTCAGGCTCTCCCCGTTGTCGGCGCGAAGCAGGCAAGCATCCGCCGAGGCCCTGCTCTCCGGAATTATCGACTTCATTGCGGTATGGCTAAGCGCAGCACTCGTCCTTGGCTTTCGAGTGGACTCCGGCGCAATCAGTGTCGGCTCCAACTTGGAGAAGAACGCTGGATTTCTCATCCTGTTCTCCGTCTTGGTGGTTTTGTTCAGTCAGATTCAAGGAGGTTATCGGACAAGAGTAGGTAGAAGGTTCGATGAATCGATTCTTGTTCTCACCTCTGTCGGCCTGGCGACCATTGTCCTGGCCGCGTCGATCTATCTGTCCGGCCAGAAGATTGTCTCGCGCGTAGCGCTCGGCATGACCGTCGCGACTTCAGCGACACTGCTCCTAGGCTGGAGAGCGCTTCGTCATCGACGACTCCAGAAAAGAATCGCTGCAGGCCACGACTGCCGCAATGTGCTCCTCTTTGGCTGGGGAGAACACGGTACTCTCATTGAGCAGCAATTCGCAGAAAACCGTGTGCCGGGCTACGTGGTCAAAGCCCTCGTCGACCGTCGTGAGCGAACATCAATTGCTCCATCTCTCCAGCACACCGTTTCGAGAACGATAGAAGATCTCGATGAACTGTTCGACATTGTGCGCGGACGTTTCATTGACGAGATTCTGGTCGCACTACCTGAGGATCGCGAAGTGGTGAAGGAATTGATTGTGCGTTCACGCCAGATGGGTGTGGATCTCCGCTTGATTCCGGATGCCTATGATGGGATGGCCCTGGGCGTTGCGGTCGACTATCTCGGACCTTTTCCGAGCATTCAAATACACGAGAAGCCGATACCTCGCTTGGGCCATGCATTGAAACGCTGCATCGACGTCCTTGGAGCAACGATCGCACTCGTGCTGTCATTACCGATCTGCTTTTTGGTTGCCGCCGCGATTCGCCTGACCTCTCCCGGCCCGATACTGTACAAATCGGCGCGCATCGGGAAAAAAGGAAGAACGTTCACTTGCTACAAATTCCGCACCATGGTGCAGAACGCGGATGCGCTGAAAAAAGGATTACGCGATTCAAACCAGCGTAGCCAGATATTGTTCAAGATCGTTGACGATCCGCGCGTGACTCGTGTTGGACGACTCTTACGCAAATACAGTCTGGACGAAATTCCTCAGTTCTGGAACGTATTGAATGGAGACATGAGTCTTGTCGGGCCTCGCCCCCCGATCCCAGGCGAGTACGTGCAATATGAGCTCGATCACCTCAAGCGGCTGCACGTTCCTCCCGGCATTACCGGACTATGGCAGGTCGAAGCTCGGACCGACCCGTCTTTCGAGAGCTACATCAATCTCGATTCTCATTACGTAGAACATTGGAGCCTGTGGCTCGACTTCAAGATCCTGGTGAAGACTCTGGCGGTGGTGGTCGCCGGAACAGGGCAATAAAGGCTGCTCGGAAAACGATGAACAGGAATAACAAAGTTTCCGTGGTGGTCCCGTCCTACAAACGTCCTCTCGACCTTGAGCGTTGTCTCGGCGCTCTCGCGGGCCAAGGCAGGCCAGCGGACGAGATCCTCGTGGTTTTGCGAGAGGCGGATATGCCGACGCAAGAAATTGTGAGTAGATTCCAGGAGAGACTTCGTTCATTGATCGAGGTGCCGGTTACTGAATCCGGTCTCATTCAGGCCATGAACTGTGGCTTGGAGAATGCAAAGGGCGACTTCATTGTTTTTACCGACGATGATTCAGAGCCGGCACCAGATTGGTTGGAACGTATCGAGCGCAGTTTTGAAGACGACAGAATCGGGGCCGTTGGAGGAAGGGACTGGTTGCAACTGCCGGATGAGTCCGCCCTCTTTGCGCCCGCCGAGGTCACGAAGGTAGGAGTGTTGAGTTGGTATGGCAAGCAACACGGCAACCATCACTGTCCGTTGCGCGGTCATGTCCGCTCGGTAATGTTCCTTAAGGGCGTCAACATGGCCTATCGCAAGCGTGCGCTCGGAAACTACCGCGTGGACACGCGCCTTCGCGGAGCCGGCGCCCAGGTGGGATCAGAATTGGATCTGTGCATGCACCTCCGGCGATCCGGCTTCAAGGTTTTCTTCGATGATCGGATTCTGGTGAAGCACTATAGTTCCGCCAGGCCAGGCGGCGAAGATCGCACCGATGTAGACGGGCACGTCTGGGAAGAGACCTGTTACAACACTCACTACCTGGTTGCAAAACACTTTGGCTGGTTTCAGGCTTCGGCGCACTTCTGCTATCGCACATTCTTTGGAACGCGCGCTCTCCCTGGCTTTCTCGCTTCTCTGCGGTGGACGCTGAAGGGTGATTCGAAAATCTGGCGACGCATGCTGCGGATGACATGGATTGCTCTCCACGGTCATCGAGACGGAAGATCGGCACGAACCAGAACTGCTGTTTCCACCAACGATCTACAGCTAGTACAAGAACAACTCTAGATTCGCAGCATGTGAGCACTCCGGGAACCCCGTCCTCATGAAGATCCTGATGGCCTGCTACGTTTTCCCTCCGAGCGTCGGTGGGATCGAAACAGTTTCAGCGCTCCTGGCCGATGAACTCATTCGCCAAGGTGAGGATTTACGCGTTGTCACGCAGACGCCAGCAACGGCGGGAGACGCCTCTCGCAACCACGAAGTTATTAGGCGACCCAACCCCAAGAAACTTATTGAGATGGTTCGCTGGGCGGAAGTCGTTCTTCACATGAACATAAGCCTGCGCATCGGATGGCCATTGTTGTTTGTGTCAAAGCCGTGGGTTATCTCGCACCATACGTCCACGCCCCAGGGCTTTCGTGGAGCCCTCAAGCGTCATTGTGTACGAAGCTCTCACAACATCTCGGTTAGTGAGCGGATCGCACAGGGGCTGGGCGCGTCATCGGTTGTGATCCCTAATGCGTATGACGACAAGACGTTTCATGCGAGCACGGACCGCCCTCCGGACAAAGATCTCATTTTCGTTGGACGTCTCGTGACTGAAAAAGGCGTGGACTGCGCTCTATCGGCGTTGAAGCGATTACAGGAGAGACAACTGCGTCCGACCTTCACGATTGTCGGATCAGGACCCGACAAGGATCGTCTACAGCGGCTTTCGGCTGAACTGGGTCTCTCCGAGCAGGTAACTTTTGCTGGATCGAAGGTCGGCACCGACTTGGTGAGTGAACTGCAGAGGCACAGAATCATGGTGGTTCCATCGCTATACGAGGAGCCTTTCGGGATTGTTGCTCTGGAAGGAATTGCCAGTGGATGCGTAGTGGTAGGGTCACAGGGCGGAGGCCTGAAGCAGGCGATCGGGCCGTGTGGAATCACCTTCCCAAATGGCAATGTCGCTGCCTTGGCTGATTGCCTGGAAAGGCTTCTTGCCGATCGCGATTCTTGTAGAGCTCTGCGAAATAGCGCGCCTGCCCATCTGGCCGAATTCAGCAGCGCAAGGCTAGGGGAAAGGTATCGAGCTGTCCTGCATGCTGCCATGGCTTCTCACTCCCAGATCGCATCCCTGAAAGAGGTGGTCTCTTGATACTGAGCCACCCAACCGGAAACCCGAATGTTCGCGAAGCCACTGCCGCTCTCGCCGACGCTGGGCTGCTTTCGGAATTCTGGACGTCAGTTTATTGGCGTCAAGATTCGGGCATCAATCGAGTGCTTCCACGCGCCATCCGCCGCGAGTTGAATCGTAGAACATTCCCGCGTCTGAACCCGCGTCATGTTCATTGCTATCCCTGGCTCGAACTAGGCAGGCTTACCGCACGTGGCCTTCGCCTTTCTCGATTAATTCGACATGAGACCGGAAGATTCTCCATTGATGCGGTGTATCGAGCCCTCGATGCTCGCGTTGCCACCAGGCTGCAACAACAGCCCGATGTCGATGCTGTCTATGCCTACGAAGATGGAGCGTCGGCAAGTTTTCGTGCGGCAAGGAATCTTGGCGTGAAAACCATTTACGAACTTCCCATCGGATATTGGCGTTTCAGCCGCAAGCTTCTGGAGGAAGAAGCCGAGTTGGAACCGGAATGGGCCACCACGCTGCGTGGAAATCACGACAATTCCGAGAAGCTAAATCGCAAAGATGAGGAACTGGCGCTAGCCGACCACATCATCGTGCCCAGCGAATTCGTTCGGGAGACGTTGTCAAACATCTCCAGCATTAGCGCGCCGATCATCGTTCTGCCTTATGGCGCACCTCCGGTCGTTGCTCGTAAACAGCCTCGGAATGCCGACGCGGGCAAACTCAAGGTCATATTCGTGGGCGCGTTGAGCCAGCGCAAAGGGCTCAGTTACCTGCTGAAGGCAGTAGAAAGCTGCCACCCGAGTGTCAGGCTGACCCTCATAGGCCGCAAAGCGGGCGAATGCCGAGCACTTGATCGAGCGCTGCAACTCCATCGATGGATCCCATCTCTTCCTCACGCTGAAGTGCTCGAAGAAATTCGGCATCACGACGTGATGGTATTCCCGTCACTTTTCGAAGGCTTCGGTCTCGTGATTCTGGAGGCGATGTCGCAGGGCGTTCCAGTTATCGCAACGAGCAATAGCGCGGCGCCCGATCTTCTCAGCGACGGTGATGACGGTTTTCTGGTTCCAATTCGCGACGCCGATGCCATCGCTGAAAAGCTGGAGCTGTTTCTGAAGAACCGATCTCAGTTGACGGCGATGAGTGAAGCTGCGCTTCGCAAAGCACGTCTGCACTCCTGGCGACGCTACCGTAAAGATCTGGTTGCGGTGGTGGGGCAGATTATAGGGACGGGATCCGCGGAAATGGCACAGGTCTGCTAACGAAAGTATGGGCGCCTCTACTCAAAGCACATTTGTGCAGACCCCTTCAGAAGGACGCGCCGCTCCGTTCGTACTCAGGACGCAGAATGCACCATCCACCGATGAGCAGCATCGTCGAGCAATCCGCAATCTGATTTGGCTCTATTTCTGGGTGCTGATATTTGAGGGTGCCCTGCGCAAATGGGTCGCGCCCTCCTTGAGTGCTCCGCTCTTAGTCATACGCGATCCCATCGTGCTGTTGATCTACATCCAGGCTTTCCGTTATCGGAAATTTCCTCTGGATGCTCCGCTGGTTCCTTATTTCGCGCTGGTTGGTTGCTTTCTGCTGCTCGCTGTTTTTCAGATCACTCTGAGCATCGGCGGCGGGGTGTTGGTAAGTCTTTACGGACTTCGAACAAATTTCCTTCACCTTCCACTGATCTTTGTTCTGCCTCAAGTTCTTTCCCGCGACGACGTGACGAAGATTGGGAAATGGACGCTGATGCTTGCTGTGCCCATGACTCTTCTTATGGTGCTTCAGTTCTTCTCCCCGCCGAACAGTTGGCTGAATGCCGCAACCATCGCGGAAGGCCAACAGATCCAATCGGCTCTGGGCAGAATTCGGCCGGCAGGCACATTTAGCTTCGCAACCGGAGTAGCCCACTTTTACGTTCTCGCCACGACCTTCGCTGTCTACGGATTGCTCGAACGAAAAGTCCCGTATCCGAAGTGGTTGTTATGGGCAGCGGTAATAAGCATCGCCGCCGTGCAACCGGTTTCAGGTAGCCGCCTGCTTGTCTTGGGTTGTGGGCTGGTGCTTCTCGCAGCACTGATATCTGGGCTTCTCAATCCAGGTCGCGTCGAGCGGTTGCTCGTAATGGCAATCGTCATCGCTGCCGCGGTCGAGATTCTTCTGCTTACCAGCTTTTTTCGCGAAGCTGTTGTCGTTTTCACGACACGTTGGAACGACGCCAGCGCCGCCGCCGGTGGCGTGAAACAGGGGTTGCTCTGGCGATTTCTGGGTGGCTTCCTCGACCCATTTCTCATGGTGCCGGAAATCGGATTGTTGGGAAAAGGTATAGGAATGGGGACTAACGCCGCATCCGCCCTGATGACTGGATCTTTCCAGTTTCTGCTCGCGGAGGGTGAATGGTCTCGCGTTGTCTTGGAAGCTGGACCGCTGTTGGGATTCTCGTTCCTCCTCTATCGAGTCTGGCTGGCAGGAGTAATGGCGTTTCGCGCACTTCGAGCCGTCAACAACCAACAGCTCTTACCTTGGCTGCTCGCGTGGAGCGCTTGTCGCAGCATCGTTACTGAGCAACTTTCCCAACCTACGAATCTGGGTTTCATGGTTCTCTTCTCCGGGCTATGCCTCGCCTCAATAGTAAAAAGCCCGTCTCGGAACCCGGCTTCCTCGGCGCACCGCCGCAACTCGAACAGTCCTCTTCAACAACCACTCCGAGGCTATTAGGCGTTACCGGCGTCCAGGTTAAAGAATGAAAAAGGCACTCATCATAGGAATCTCTGGTCAGGACGGCGCATACCTGTCCAGGTTGCTTCTGGAAAAAGGATACGAGGTCTATGGGACCTCACGCGATGCCGAGATCTCACGCTTCGAGTCTCTGCGATTCGTGAACGTTCACAAGAGCGTGCAGCTCTTCTCGATGTCTCTTACGGATTTCCGCAGCATCCTGCAAGGACTGACGAGGACGCAACCGGACGAAATCTACAACCTTGCAGGCCAAAGCTCGGTAGGGTTGTCCTTCCAACAACCCGTTGAAACTTTTGAAAGCATCGCGATCGGCACGCTGAACCTGCTTGAGGCAATCCGATTCTTGGGAACGAGAGTTCGGTTCTACAACGCCGGGTCTGTGGAGTGTTTCGGAAGCGCCGATGGAATCGTAAATGAGGCTTCGCCACATCAACCAGTGAGCCCTTATGGCGTCGCCAAATCAGCTGCCTTCTTTCAAGTCGCCAACTACAGGCAAGCCTATGGCCTCTTTGCCTGCTCAGGATTGCTTTCCAACCACGAATCTCCGTTGCGCCCAGAACGTTTCGTGACTCGCAAAATTATTAGCGCCGCTTGCCGCATCGCACGCGGCAGCGACGAGACCCTCACTCTGGGAAACATAGAGATCGTTCGCGACTGGGGTTGGGCTCCGGAGTACGTGGACGCCATGTGGCGCATATTGCAATCCGACGAAGCGGACGACTTTGTAATCGGAACGGGACGTAGTTTTTCGCTGCGCGAGTTTCTCGATTTGGCCTTTCAGGCGGTCGGGCTCAATTGGCAAGATCACACCAAGATCTGTCCAGAGCTTCAGCGGCCCTCGGACATTCCGCAGTCGAAGCTCAACCCTGCCAAGGCACTCGACAAACTGGGTTGGCGCGCTGAATTTGCCATGCCTGACTTGATTCCTCTGATGATCGCCAGCGAATTTGCATTTCCCACCAGTCCTGTCGGCCAGTCAGAGGTTTTCTCCGCTGCGTAGAAACAGAATCCGATTTTGACGATGACCATAACCATCCACAAGGACTGAGATCTCAGTGAAAGTACTTCTCGTAGGAAACTATCCGCCGGACCGGCAACACAGCATGCTGGGTTTCGCCTCGCTCATGGAGGAGGGACTCCGGACCGCCGGGCACGACGTAGAGACTATCTATCCTCCAGTTGTGTTCGGCAAGATCGGCTCCTACGTTCCGCCGGCAAGTAAGTGGCTAGCCTATATCGATAAACTCGTGTTGCTTCCTCCATTGCTCAAGCGAGCTTGTCGCGATGCGGATATCGTGCATATTTGTGATCACTCCAATGCTATCTATGTGCCCGAGAAACGCCACGTTCCTTGCGTTGTTACCTGTCACGACCTCCTTGCCGTAAGAGGTGGGCTCGGAGAACAAACCGACTGCCCAGCCACTTACATGGGAGCGCGCCTGCAGACCTGGATCGTATCCGGCCTGATGCGCGCGGATGGCGTAGCGTGCGACTCGACCGCAACCCTGGACGATGCCGCTCGCCTGCTGAGCGAGAGGCAGCAGCCACCCGTGCTGCTGCCGATTGCCTTGCGCAGAGATTTCAACCCGATGCCCATCACGAAGCGGATTGAGCTTCTGCGGACGATCCCGCAGCTCGATCCGAATAAGCCTTACATACTGCACGTGGGCTCCAGCCTCCGCCGTAAGAATCGCGAGGGTATCCTCAGGATCTTCGCCAAACTTATGGACAGCCTTGACGTGCAATTGGTATTCGCCGGGAAGCACCTGGAGCCTGCACAGCGCAAACTGGCGGAGGAGCTGAACATTCAGCATCGGATTATCGAAACCGGGGAGATCTCCAGCGACCTGTTGGTGGCTCTTTACGGAGGTGCCCTGGTCTTCCTGTTTCCATCGCGCTTTGAGGGCTTCGGTTGGCCCATCATCGAGGCGCAGGCCAGCGGTTGTCCGGTGCTCTGCACAAATCGCGAACCATTCTCGGAGGTTGCCGGAGGCTCAGCCGTGTTACGCGATCTGGACGACGAAGATGGCTTCGCCGCCGACATTGTTCGGATATCCGCCGATCAGAACCTGCGGGCCGATTTAATCGACCGGGGATTCCGCAACGTAGAGCGATACAAGCCAGAGGTAATGATTTCCAGGTATGTGTCGTTGTACGAGCAAGTCATAAACAATCGATGCTGATACTGAAGGCTCTCACAATTGCACTTCCGTGGCCGCTCCGGCGCTGGGTGCTAAAAACCGTTTTCGGATACCAGTTAGCCCGCACGAGTCGCATCGGCTTGGCATGGGTCTTTCCGAAAGAGCTCGCGATGAAACCGCACAGCAGAATCGGTCATTTCACCGTCTGTAAAGGTTTGGAACTGTTGCAAATGGGTTCCCACGCGCGCATCGGCCGAGCCAATTGGATTACTGGATACCCGAGTGGCTCTTCGGACCATTTCGTTCATCAGCCCGATCGACGTCCCTGGCTGATCATGGGCGATCATTCGAGCATTACACACCGCCACTTGATCGACTGTACAAATTCCGTCTTGATCGGCTCATTCACCACCGTCGCGGGGTTTCGTTCGCAGATCCTTACACACAGTATTGACCTCGAATCGAACCGCCAATCATCAGCTCCGATTTCGATCGGCGATTACTGCTTCATTGGCACCGACTGTGTCTTGTTGGGAGGTAGTTCGCTCCCCGATAGATCCGTTTTAGGTGCCAAGTCGCTACTCAACAAGCAATATGACTGTAGATTCTGGCTGTATGCCGGCACTCCGGCAAGACCGGTGAACGAACTGGAGCGAGGCTTGGCCTACTTCTGGCGCACCGAGGGACGAGTTCAATGAGACTTCTCTACCTCATTCCGTCGCTCAATCCGGCGGCTGGAGGCCCCGTAGAAAATCTGCGGCAATGTGGCGCTGTGATGACTGAGATGGGTCACAGTACGGAAGTCGCCACGCTCGATGAGCCGGGAAGTCGCTGGGTTCGGGAATTTCCGTTTCCTGCCACGGGGTTAGGCCCAGCGGTGGGTTCTTACGGGTATACACCACGGCTCGTTCCATGGCTTAGGAGACATGCTTCTGATCACGATGTCGTGATCGTTCGAGGGATTTGGCAATATCACAGTTTTGCTTGCTGGCGGGCATTACGCGGTTCGAGCACTCCCTACGTGGTATTTACCCACGGAATGCTTGATCCATGGTTTAAGCGCACTTATCCGTGGAAGCATGCTAAGAAATGGCTGTACTGGCCTTGGGCGGAATATCGTGTGCTTCGCGATGCCAAAGCAGTGCTGTTCACGTGCGAAGAGGAGCGCTTGTTGGCGCGTAAGTCTTTCTTCCTGTATAGCAGCAATGAACAAGTCGTCAGTTACGGAACCTCAACTTCCACCCAAGACCCTGAGCTGTGCAAAGCCGCATTTCTCGAACGCCATCCCGAACTGAAGGACAACCGTTTCCTGCTTTTCATGGGGCGAATCCATCCCAAGAAAGGGTGTGACCTGCTTATCGAGGCATTCGCTTCAGTGCGTCGCGACGATCCGGAGTGTCGACTCGTGATCGCGGGTCCAGATCAAATGGGGATGCAGCCTCAACTCATGGCTCTTGCCCGAATAAGACAGGTGGCCGAGCGCATTTCATGGGCCGGAATGATATCCGGCAATACCAAGCAAGGCGCGATGGAAGCAGCCGAGGCATTCATTCTCCCTTCGCATCAGGAGAATTTTGGGATCGTTGTTGCCGAAGCGCTGGCTAGCGGAAAACCCGTGTTGATCTCGAACAAAGTGAATATCTGGCGAGAAATTGAACAGGATGGTGCAGGGTTGGTAGCGGATGACGATCTAGCGGGCACGCGGTGGTTGTTGCGGACATGGTTCGGAATGTCGAGCACTGAAAAGAGACGCATGAGCGAACGCGCCCGACAAAGCTTTCTTAACCGATTCGAGATTCGCAAGGGTGCTCAAAGCATCATCGACGTTTTATCCCCGTTAGTTGATGGAGCGGCAGCACCAACTACCTTCGCCGCAAAATATTGGTCGTTCTCGAAATAGCAAGATCTCAAGACTACTAGCATTCGGATAAAGACGAAGCCACTTGCAAGCTCTCCACAATACATCGAAATCTCGGCAGCCTTTGGATGAAGCGGTCACCCAGGGATCCTGCGCCGAGATATTCCCTGACCGATCTGTTCAGGATCTCCACAGTTTCCGATTACCAGACAATTTCCGTGACAGACCGGCCTGGTTCGTTCAGTTGTGGTGGATTGTTCAGGCAACGCTATTTCGGATGTCACCGCAGGCGCTCTATGGTTGGCGACGGTTTCTTCTCCGTTTGTTCGGATGCACTTTAGGACGCGGTGTTCTCATTCGGCCGACTGCGGAAATCACCTACCCATGGAAAGTCTCGATCGGAGCGTTCTCTTGGATTGGTGACCATGTCACCCTCTACAGCCTTGGAGAGATCAACATCGCTGACAATGTTGTGGTCTCACAGAAATCCTATATCTGCACCGCGTCACACGACTTCGCTTCTCCTGCGTTCGACATCTTCGCGGCACCGGTCGTGATCGAAGCCGAATCCTGGATCGCCACCGATGTCTTTGTTGCTCCGGGAGTGCGAATTGGTCGCGGCGCTGTAATCGGCGCTCGCAGCACCGTTCTTCATGACGCTCCACCGATGACCATCTGCTTCGGCAATCCCGCTAAACCAATTCGACCAAGGCTAGTGACCGGTTTTAACGAGTCACTGACAACCCACGGCGGCTGCGAATAGCCGGCGAGTCGGCTCAAGGAAGAGAAGCGCACGTACCGGAGAACCTTTCTCTCGATGCGAATTCTTGTACTCAGTGTGAATTACTGGCCTGAACGGACCGGCATCGGTGCCCTTTGCACACGCCGGTGCGAGTATCTTGGGTCGCGAGGCCATGAAGTAACCGTCTGCACGACGTTTCCATACTATCCACAGTGGAGTGTCGCAGATGGGTATCGAAACAAGATTTGGTCACGCGAGATACAGAGCGGCGTAGAGATCCTCCGTTCGTGGGCGTGGGTTCCGAGGCGTCCGAACTCGATCAAGCGAATCCTATTTGAGGCGTCGTTTCTTGCGTGCAATTTCATCCGCGCCACCAATACAAAGAAGCCCGATTTACTGATGGCGGTCTCTCCCCCTCTCGGATTGGCAGTCACCGTCGGCCTTCTCAGCCGTCGCTGGAATATCCCATATGTTTACGACGTGATGGACCTGCAGCCAGATGCGGCGGTCGATCTTGGAATGTTGAAACCTGGAATTGCCACGCGCGCCCTCTACTCCCTGGAACGTCGCGGGTACAAGAAAGCCGCCTTGATTTCCACTCTGACCGAGGGAATGCGCGACCGAATTATTTCGAAGCCGGTTCCCGCAGATAAAGTAACGTTGTTTCCCGCGCCCGCCGAACGAGATCTTTTCCTCGTGGAGCGTAGTTTCGGAGGCAAGTCCTTCCGCGCGGCCCACGGACTAACTGGCTCGTTTCTCGTCGTCCATTCCGGAAACATGGGTGTCAAACAGGGGCTCGATGTGGTGCTGGACGCCGCAGAATTGTCTCGAGCGCATCCCGACATTGTTTATTTGCTGGTTGGAGATGGCGCGATAAGATCGGAGCTTGAGACCAGTGCAAAGGCACGGAGACTTTCGAATGTTCGATTCCTGCCGGTGCAGTCGTCGCAGCAGTTTTCCCAACTCCTTGCTGCAACAGACATCGCGCTGATCACCCAACAGTGGTCCGTTGCCAACATTCTCTTTCCTTCCAAAACCGTGAGTTTGATGACGGCAGGCTGTCCGATTGTCGCTTCGGTTAACAATCAGAGCGAAGTCGCACGGGTAATCGAACAATCGGGAGCAGGTGTTGTGATCGAACCGGAAGAACCTGCGTCACTGTTTCGAGCGGTCGCAAATCTCAGGCAATCCGGAGAGCTCGCCGCGATGAGCGACGCCGGCCGCAGATATGCGCGGACCTACTGGGATAGAGAACTCACTTTCGCTCGAATGGAAGCCGAACTGATGAAGATCACAAACAAAGTCGTTCCTTCATCCCCCGACGTTCTCACAAGCGTGACTGTGCCATCACGGTGATCTTTCCACGTCCTTGAAGTAAGAAAAACAATGCCTGCCGTTTCCATCTGCATACCGACATACAAGCGTCCCCAGCTGCTCAACCTTGCCGTGGAGTCATGTCTTGCGCAGACGTTCACGGATTTCGAAATCATAATCGGCGATGACTCTCCAGATTCGCAGAGCAAGGAAACAATCCATCTACTGCGAACGTCGCACACTATCCGGTACTTTCGAAATTCACCACGCGCGGGACAGGCAAGAAACGTGAATCAATTGTTTGCCGCCACGGAAGGCGAATTCCTCGTTTTACTGCATGACGACGATGTTCTGTTGCCTAACGCTCTGGAAAACCTGATCAAGCCTTTGCAGCAGAACCCAAATTTGGTCGCAGCATTCGGCAAGCAACTGGTTATCGACAATGAAGGCGCTGTTCTGCAACCAGAATCCGAGGCGCTGAATAGAAAGTATTGCCGCACTGATCAGAGAGCGAACCGTGTTCAACGTTCGGCGTGGGCAGCACTCGTTCAGCAACTCCCTTGCGATGGGTACATGGTCCGGACAAGCGCGGCGCGTACGACTCTATATCGTGATGAGCCTGAGGTTGGTCAAGCTTGCGACGCAGATTTCGGGTATCGACTGATGGCGCACGGCGATTTCTTCTTCCTTGGAGAGTTCACTTCCGCATACCGGATCACCTCAGATTCGATTTCAGCGAGTGGGCTTCGCATTCATCTCAGCAACCTTTACTTCATTCTGAAAACTCTGGCTGTGCCAGATGATTTGCAGGATGTCCGGCTGGCACGTTTAGAAGAGTTGGCGCCTCCCGCAGTAAATGGGTGCCTCTTAAAAGCAGCTCGCAGCAAAGCCCTCAGCATCCTCTTTGGACCGCATTACCCATGGGGCCGGAAACCTGTGAAAGGCAGCATTCAGCTTGGTTTGGTTTTTCTTCCTCGTCTTGTAAGCGACATCTTTCTCAAGTAACCCACTCAGCGAGACTCTGCAAGCGCGTACGCACGATCGCATGAGGTGAATATCTTCGCCACCTCATATCGACCTTGCAACGAGTTCCTCGCCTTACAAAAAGTCTGAGACGCACGAAGGAGCGCATGATGAAGCGAGCATTGATCACTGGGATCACGGGCCAGGATGGATCCTACCTGGCCGAATTGTTGTTATCGAAGGGCTACGAAGTCCATGGGATTGTTCGCCGCGCGAGCACTTTCAACACACGACGAATCGATCATATCTATCAGGATCCACACGCGCCCGGCGTTCGCCTGTTCCTGCACTATGGCGATCTGTCTTCGAGCGATCAGCTGACCCATCTCATCTACAACCTCCAACCCGAAGAGATTTACCACCTCGGCGCCCAGAGCCACGTCATGGTCAGCTTCGAGACGCCGGAATACACCGCTGACATAACTGGCGTCGGCACCATTCGTCTTCTGGAAGCAATTCGCCGTAGTGGAATTAAGACCAGGTTCTATCAGGCGAGCTCTTCGGAGATGTTCGGCGCTGCCAAGCCGCCTCAGAACGAATTGACTCCGTTCTATCCGCGCAGCCCGTATGGTGTTGCGAAGGTCTTCAGCTATTGGGCCGTGGTCAACTATCGTGAGGCCTACGATCTCTTCGCATGCAATGGCATTCTATTCAACCACGAAAGCGCACGACGAGGAGAAACGTTCGTCACCCGGAAAATCACTCGTGCCGTTGCTGGCATCACTGCCGGGCAACAGAAGAAACTCTACTTAGGGAATCTGCAATCACGGCGCGACTGGGGCTACGCACCTGAATACGTTGACGGTATGTGGCGGATTCTCCAGCTGGATCATCCGGGAGACTACGTCCTCGGAACTGGACACTCTCACACCATCGAGGAGTTTGTTACTGAAGCGTTCGATTACGTCGGGCTCGATTGGAAGGACTATGTCGAGATCGATTCGAAGTATTTTCGTCCAACCGAGGTCGACTATCTCCTCGCCGATACCACTAAGGCTCGCAGAGAACTTGGATGGGAACCTCAGGTCGGCTTTAAGGAACTTATCCACATCATGGTTGATGCGGATCTAGACGCACTTGCCTTCAAACCCATCGGAGATGGAAAACGCATTCTGCAGAGCCGCTTCGGCAGTTGGCATCAGTGGGACAACTCAGTAGCGCGGTCCCTCCAAATGGCAAGTGGCTTGGACTAAGGAGGCAAAGCGAGATGAGCAGCTCAATGCTTGACTCTTCTGCCCGAATCTACGTCGCAGGGCATACTGGCCTCGTCGGGTCCGCCCTGGTACGTGCGCTCCATGCCGCAGGCTATCGCAACCTGATCTTTCGTCGTCACCATGAGCTCGATCTGACCAATCAGGTGGCAGTCGCTCGATTTTTCTCCGCCGAACGTCCCGATCATGTATTTCTCGCGGCGGCCAAGGTCGGAGGTATTTATGCCAATCATGTATACCCTGCTGATTTCATTGCGCAAAACCTGGCGATACAGAGCAACGTGATTCAACAGTCATATGAAACGGGAGTACAGCGACTCCTTTTTCTGGGTTCGAGCTGCATCTATCCCAAACACTGTCCCCAGCCCATCAAGGAAGACTATCTGCTCTCCGGCCCCTTGGAGCCCACAAACCAGCCTTATGCGATAGCGAAGATCGCCGGCATTGAAATGTGTGCGGCATTCAATCGTCAACATCGAACTCGATTCCTGGCCGCTATGCCCACCAATCTGTTCGGAGAAGGCGACAACTATGACCTGCAAACCTCACATGTCGTGCCAGCCCTTATGCGGAAGATGTGGGAAGCCACGCAATTGAGATGGAAGAGCGTTTCCGTTTGGGGTACAGGCGCGGCCAGACGCGAGTTCTTATACAGCGACGATCTAGCCGACGCCTGTCTATTCCTTATGAGACTAAGCGACGCTTCCTTCGATGAACTAGTCGACCGCGCACGTAGTCCGCTAATCAACATCGGATACGGACAAGACATGACGATTCGTGAGTTGGCAGAAACAATTGCTGATGTCGTCGGGTTCCGTGGGAACTTGATCTTCGAGACCAGCAAGCCCGATGGAACCCCTCGAAAGCTGCTCGACTGTTCCCGGCTCACGTCGTTAGGTTGGCGGCCAACCATTTCGCTTCGTCTCGGTCTGGAGAAGTCTTGTCAGGACTTCCAGCGAATCCATAGCCATTCTCCAGTCCTTGAAAACGCCATCTAGCAGTTAGGGCTTCGTCTCGAGACCGGAATCATATTTTTCACGAAGGGCACTGATTTGAATCAATCACCTGGAACTCTGCCTTCCATTGGCGATGCCGGCGACGGAAGCGCAAACAAGAACCGAAGCGAAGGTCGTCAGAGCAGTATCTCGCGAAATGCCAGCTTCAATATTCTCGGCTCCGTTCTACCTATGTTTGTCACGCTGGCCACGGTTCCTCCCTACCTGAAGCTGATTGGCGACTTAAGGTTCGGAGTGCTCTCGCTCGTGTGGGTGTTCCTCGGGTACTTCGGACTCTTCGAAATGGGCTTGGGCCGTGCGACTTCGAAATACATAGCTCAACTCAAGAACGACCTAGGAGAAACTCGCGAGTCTGTATTTTGGACGGCTCTGCTGGTGAATTTAGGAGTTGGCACCGTGGGCGGGCTCCTGCTGTGGGTCGTCGCCAGCATCACGATGCCATTTTGGCTGAAGGCAGGCGGCGAAATTCAGACCGAGGTTGCGCGATCAATGCCGTGGCTCGCCGCTGCTGTGCCCGTCGCGACGCTTACCTCTGTACTGGTAGGAGCTTTGGAAGGCAGGGAAGAATTCGCAGCGATCAACTCGCAGCAGATCGGTGCAACTGTTGTCTTTCAGTTAGTACCGCTGGGAATTGCTTCATGGTTAGGGCCGCGAATTGATTGGCTGGTTGCAGCAAGCGTCCTGACGCGTGTAGCCACTAATATCCCTTTGTTTGTCTTCTGCGTTCGCCGCGTACCGCTGCGAGGCATGCCGCGGATCGATCGCGGATGGGTAGTGCGATTGTGGCATTTTGGCGTCTGGATCACCGTGTCCGGAATCGCCTCGCCAATTTTGACCAGCCTGGACCGGTTCGTGATTGGATTTGCTCAGGGCGCACAGGCCGTCACCTACTATGCCATCCCGTACGGTTTTGCCAGCAAGCTCCTGGTATTCCCGAGCAGTGTGTCGCGAGCTCTGTTTCCGCGCTTTTCAGCACAGCAGTCATCGGGTGCAAAGCAGATGGGAGTGCGCGCGGTGCTAGCCTTGGCAAGCATCCTGACGCCGATTGTCGTTATGGCAATTCTGGCAACCGATCCGTTCTTTCGTCTCTGGATCGGACCGGTCGCGGCTGCGCGCTGCGTCCACGCAGGAGAGCTACTTTTGATCGGGATATGGGTGAATGCTCTCGCCTACATACCTAACGGCCTCCTGCAGGCTCAGGGACGCCCCGACCTTCCAGCGAAATTTCATGTCGCGGAGTTGCTGCCATTCGTCGCCGTCTTGTGGGTAGGAACTCATTTTTGGGGAGTGACCGGCGCAGCATTAGCTTGGTGCATTCGTGCAGCGGGCGACGCAATTCTGCTCTTCCTTGCGACCGACATGTTGCGCGCGACCATCGTGCGTCTCATCCCTGCGATTGCGCTGACCAGCTTCGCTTTCGTCACTGCTCTGCTACTTGGCGAACACTTTTTGATGCGGCTCCTTCTGTTCGCCTTGCTAGGAGTCGGTTCATTATTGGTGAGCCATGCCACCTCGCCGGAAGCGATGCAATTGGTTCTAAACCGTGCTCGTTCTCTCTTCGGCAAAAGCGAATTCTGCGCGACATCCGAGACCGGTGCCTGAGCGGCAGGCCTCGCGAGTTATGTAGGCGATTCTCCAGATAAACCCTAATGAAAGTCTCTGTGGCGCTGGCAACTCATAACGGTGAGCCCTGGTTGCGTGACCAACTCGACAGCCTCGCTCGGCAGACGCTGCTCCCTGTCGAACTGGTTGTCAGCGACGACCATTCCTCTGACCGGACCCTCTCTGTAGTGGAGACCTTTGCCGCCAGCGCACCCTTTCCCGTCCGAATCGTGCGCCATCATACGCGCCTGGGTTTCTCTGACAACTTTGTCAGTGCGCTGCAGCGTTGCTCGGGAGAGGCAATTGCCTTTTGTGATCAGGACGATGTCTGGAGTGACTCAAAGCTTGAGCGCTGCGTTCAGGCCATGTGTAACAATCGCGGAATTTCCCTCGTGCATCACGATTGCGAAGAGGTCGACTCAAATCTCCAGCCTCTTGGAATCATCCTTCGACCAGCTGCTGCCAGATCTCCGCAAACCCGGCGAAAGGACACACATTCCATCGTCGGAATTTCCATGCTCGGCTGCTGTATGCTCGCGCGACGAAGCGTGATCACGCTGCTCCTCGACTGCTGGCCAGAGTCGCATCTGCGCTATGTACGGAATAGCGGCTCACGAGGTGTGCTAGGCCACGATCTCGCCACTCTTCATATGGCGTCCGTAGTCGGAAACGTGCACTATCTTCCCGAGGTGCTTCTTCAACACCGTCGCCACGGCAAAAACACCTGGAGCCCCGACCTGTCCTTTACGAAAGGGAAGTCTCCTCTGTCGTTCGCAGGAAAATCCAAGGTGCTGCAAGAGTGCGCGGAGGTCAGGGCAATTGTCGCCTCGATGTACGAGGAAATGGCGGGGCGCGCGGAAGCAAAGAAGCACATGTTGGCCGCCGACTACCTGGCAAAGATATCGTCGCGCGATCGTCAACTCGCTGGCTTTTACGCTCGCCGCTGCGAACTCTACAACGCCCAACTCCGGCGTGAACGCCAGTCGATCTTCTGGAATGCAGTGTGCAGCCGCGACTACAAAGCAGCCGGAGGAATCCTTGCTGGTATACGGTGTGCGCTGAAGGATCTCGCATTTGTGATCGCCGGGCCTACGGCCCCGCAGACGCTGGAAGCCATCTGCAGTCGTTTGAATCTTAAATTTCATCCCCGCGAGGTCGCGAAATAGCAGTCGAGTTCCGATTCGCAATGGAGGCGTAAGTCTTGCAGATCGCAGTCGTAGGTTCCGGATACGTTGGATTAGTAGCTGCCGCATGTTTCGCGGAAATCGGGCACGAGGTCGTTTCGATCGACAATGGCACGGAGAAGATTTCCCACTTGCAGCAGGGCGAAGTTCCCATACACGAAGAGCATCTTCCGGCTCTGCTCGAGCGCCATCGCGGGAAGCGCCTGCAATTCTCGACCGATCTGAAGGGAGCTGTGCGGCAGAGCTCGGCGATCTTCATCGCCGTTGGAACTCCATCGACCGAAGAAGGGGATGCGGACCTTTCCTACGTGGAATCGGTATCCCGTGCGATAGCGGGCGCGATCGATTCTTACAAGGTCGTGATCGAAAAAAGCACAGTCCCAGTATTCACCAGCAACTGGATACGCAAGGTAATGTTGCTCGACGGCGCTCCCGCCGAACTCTTCGACGTTGCTTCGAATCCAGAATTCCTGCGGGAGGGCACGGCGGTCGTAGATTTCCTGTACCCCGACCGCATCGTGACGGGCGCGGACACAATTCTTTCCTCTGAAGTGCTGCGCGAAATTTACCGTCCGCTGACTGACGGTTCGTATTATCTGCGCTCCGATCGCGTCGCAATACCGATGCCCGCTAAATGGTCGAGTCCATCGCGCCTGATCGCCACCAGCACCAAGAGCGCCGAGATCATCAAGCATGCATCGAATGCCTTCCTCGCCACGAAGATTTCTTTCATCAACGCCGTGGCCAACATTTGCGAGTCGGTCGGTGCGGATGTGAAGGAAGTTTGCGAAGGGATTGGCTCCGACTCGCGAATTGGAAACCGCTTCCTCAACCCTGGGGTTGGTTATGGCGGCTCATGTTTCCCGAAGGACCTGAAAGCCTTTCGCCACGTCGCACGCGAGAATGGATACGACTTCAGCCTGCTCTCCGCCGTGATTGCGATCAATGACGAGCAGCGCGCGCGCTTTCTGCGAAAAGTGCGCACCGCACTGTGGACGCTCAAGGGTAAGAAACTCGTTGTCCTTGGACTGGCTTTCAAAGGAGGCACCGACGACATCCGCGAATCTCCGGCGATTGAAATCGTGAAGAGCCTGCTGAAGGAAGGTTGCGAGATCCGTGCCCATGATCCAGCTGCGAGTGAGCGCGCGAGAGAGGCGCTGCCCGCGCAGGCGATCTCGTATCTGGAGTCGCCGTACGCTGCGGCGCAAGGTGCCGACGCCCTTTTGATTCTCACCGACTGGTCCGGCTTCGCCGATCTCGACCTCGAGCGGCTGCGCTCTACGCTGGCATATCCCATCATCGTGGATGGCCGCAATCTCTATGATCCAGCAAGAATGTCGGCGCATGGATTTCTTTACTACAGCATCGGGCGACCCGACGGGCAGCCGAAGATGCACAGCAACAAATGTGGCCTCGAGCCGCGGCAGGTCCAGGATTTCGGAGCCTTCGATGCGGTCGAGAATGCGCACCTAAATTTCAAATAGTCGCGCCCAAAACGAGCGCGCGAAATAGTCACCAGGCGCACCTATTTCGATCTATGTTAAAAATCTTCTCCGACCGCACCTACGTGCCCCCTGACGTCGAGCATCTCTGGCAGCTTTCTCCGTTTTGGGGAGTGAATGATCTGGAGCACAAGTCTGTCCATCCGAAGCGATTGGCGCGCTACTTAAAGGAAGGCGCGTCTATCTTCGAGCTAACCAGCCTGGAGAGTGCGGATTTCGCTCTCTTCCCAGCGGAATTTCAACGATGCGACAATCCCGAACGGAGGCCGCTGTTATGTGAATTCACACAACGTGCGGCCAGGGCAAGCAAGCAAACGATTGTTTTTACCGGCGGTGACCTGGAACACTCGCTACCCGACTTCGATGGATACGAATTTCACACATCGCTCTATCGATCGAACCTTCGGAAGAATTGTTTCGCAATGCCGGCAACGATCGGCGATATCGTGGACGAAGAGCTGGGAGGTCATCTTCCCCTGCTGCGCAAAGAACTGGTTCCGAGTGTAGCCTTCTGCGGGTTTGCTCCGCCGCTTGCGATGTCCATCAGCAAGGAGAGTTTTAAAGAATATACCCGTGATTTGATGTACACCGTGGGTCTTCTCTCAGGAACGCATGTGGGCTACGCCCCCAGAGTAAAAGTCATACGCGCGCTTCGGAAGGCACGTTTCACGAAAACGAGTGTCTTGTTGCGCGGCCGAAGTCCCTTCACGTGGGCATTCGGGATTTTGACTCAAGATAAAGCAGAGACCGACGCGGCGATACAGCGTCGCGAATACCTCGACAACCTTATTTCCTCACCTTATACGCTGTGCGTTCGCGGCCGAGGCAACTACTCTTTGCGTTTTTACGAAGCGCTCTGTTGTGGGCGAATTCCTGTCTTCGTTAATACCGACTGCGTTTTGCCGCTCGAAAACGTGATTGACTGGGAAAACTACTGTGTGTGGATCGAGGAACGCGACATCCCGCACATCGACGCGATCATAGCTGAGTTCCACTCCGCCTTGTCCGATACACAGTTTCAGGAATTGCAACTCGCCTGCCGTAAGCTCTGGCTCGACTATCTTTCGCCCGAGTCCTTCATGCGGAATTTGCCAAAGAACTTCAGTTAGATTCAAACCCAGATTCACGTGATATGTACATTTCCAATCGTCGCTCAACGTACCCGCGCCTTCGTTCCACGCCTCTCGCGAGACCAGCCCAGTTAACCGCTTCAATAGTAATTGCTGTTGTACTGTTGCTGCTGGTTCCCTCCACCGCAACTCCTCCCCGGTCTGCACCGCATCCTTCTATCCCGATTCAGTTCCACCTGGATCGACCCTCTCTCGTCACGCTTGTCGTAGAAGATGACTCTGGGCAACGTGTGCGTAATCTCGTCAGCGAAACTCATTTTCCGGCTGGTGATAATGTCGCCTGGTGGGACGGATTGGACGATCTTGGCCGGGATCCCAATTCAGCGGCCCACTCTGTCTACAACGTGCCCGGAAAACTGGTCTCCCCCGGCACCTACACAGTGCGAGGCCTAATCCATCAGAAGATTGATCTGAAGTACGAGTTCTCTGTTTACAACCCTGGACAACCACCATGGATGACTAGCGATACCTCCAGTGAGTGGCTGACGAATCACACTCCCGCCGATACCGTCTGTTTTATACCGGCAGGAAACGTGCCCGCCCACGGCCGGCTCGATGTCGATTCGCCGCCTCAAGTCCTGATAGGTAGTTATGTTGCCGAGGGAGGGAGCGGACTCGCATGGGTAGGCTTGGATGGACGAAAACTGCACGGCCAGATGTGGGTCGGTGGTGTCTGGACAGGCGCACAGGAAATCGCTAGAGATGAAGGTGACCACCCAATTCCGAATGTCTACGCCTATGTTGCCTCAACCTGGGGTAGCGAATTGCGACTCCACAAACTCGTGAATGAGAAGCACCTGTCCGGCGGCAATCGTGACACTCGCTTCGGAACCGGTGAAGACCCTCCAGTGCTCAGCTCGACGTGGAAGTTTTCGAAAGAGAGTGTTGCAGGAATCGGAGGCCTGGCTGCATACAACGGCACCCTGATTGTCAGCTTGTCCAAGATCGACGAGTTGTTGTTCATCGACGTAGCTCACTCACGCGCAATTGGCACTCTTCCCGTTTCTCATCCAGGCGGACTGTATGCGGATTCGAAAGGCAATCTGTTTATCATCAGTCATAACACCGTCCTGAAGGCAAAATTGCCCGACGCTCAAACCGCTACTGGGCCTCCAATCCTCGGCACTCCGCAGATCTTAATTGCCAATGGACTCCAGAATCCCCAACAGCTCACGATGGACTCTGCCAACAACCTTTATGTGAGCGATTGGGGCACCAGCAATCAGGTCAAGGTCTTCAGCCCGACCGGAAAGCCTATCCACGCGATTGGAACAGCCGGCGTCCCTGTGTCCGGTCCTTACGATCCGAAACTGATGCATCATCCGAAAGGTGTGGCAATCGATAGCCGGAATCAGTTGTGGGTGGCAGAAGAAGACTTCCAGCCAAAAAGAGTCAGCGTATGGAACTTAAACGGAAGCCTGGTGCACGCCTTTTATGGCCCGCCACCATACGGCGGCGGTGGCAATCTCGATCCGCGTGACAAAACTCTTTTCTATATGGATGGAATGACCTTCCGTCTGAACTGGACTTCTGGTGAAAGTCGATTAACCGCGATCCACTATCGGCCCAAAGAGAATGAGCCTCTGATAGTCCCGGAGGCAGCGGGGTGGCCGCAGACGGCTTCGTGGCAAGAGCCGGGCGGACACTACAAAAGATACGGCGCCAGTCAAAGTCCCGACTTGCCGATTTATGCTGGGACTCACAAGTATTTCACCAACGCATATAACATTGATCCCACCAGCGGGTCTCCCGTCGTGGGGCTCTGGATCGACAATGATGGCATAGCCCTGCCAGTAGCTGCGTTCGGTCGCGTGGACTGGTGGCCGTTGTTGGCAACCGAGCCATTCCACTCGCGTCTCGTTCAAGCCGCCGGCCGCTTTGGTGCTCCCAACAAGCCTGCAAATCTTTCGGATTTCACCTTTATCTGGTCGGATCGAAACGACAACCACATCGTAGACCCCGATGAAGTGACTATAGGTCCGGGGTTCGTCCATACGGCAACCTTGTCAGACGGCCTGGAATTTGTCACCGATGCCGCTGCAAGTTACAAGCCGGTGTCCTTCACTTCGGGTGGAGCGCCGCTATACGACTTGAGTCGCCACGATGTGCTGCTGGCCGGAACTCAAAAACCGGCGTCCTCCGGAGGTGGACAAGTCCTCCCCACTCGTGGCCACTGGACTGTACTGACCACCGGACCCAAGCCGTTCGCGCCGGAGTCACTCGCCGGTGCGGAAAACGGTGTCTCGAGATGGGAGTACCCGAGCCTCTGGCCCGGTCTGCACGCTTCGCATAACGCTCCATCCCCCGACCATCCTGGTGAGTTAATTGGGACCACCCGGTTACTTGGTCCATCCTTTCAGTTGAAGAACGCGAAAGACATCGAGCTCTGGGCAGTGAACGGCAACAAGGGCACAATCTATTTGTTTACGAGTGACGGTTTGTTCGTCACGACCTTGTTTCAGGACACACGCTTGCCGTCCGCGTCATGGTCGAAACACAGTCAGGCAGTGCGTGGCATGTCGGTTTCCGATGTTACGGCGGGAGAAGAAAATTTCTGGCCGTCCATTACCCAGACATCCGACGGCCAGGTCTATGTCGTGACCAATTTTCCCGGCATTGTTCGAGTTGACGGTCTGGACACGTTGCAGCGCCTTCCTTCACAGACAATTCACCTCACCGATCAAGTCCTTGAGCAGGCACGAAGCTACACCGGATCTGCGGAATTCGCCCGACAGCCAGTGGCGGGGCAAACTGCCGTATTGACCGTGCCCGTGAGTACCTCTCCAGGGAGGCTCAACGAAGATCTCTCCAACTGGGATCCGAAACAGTTCGTCGTCATCGACAAAAGCGCCAGTCAGGTCGATGACCCTCGACATTCTGATCAGCAAGCGACAGCAGCGATGAGAATTGCCGGGGATCGCCTCTATGTTGCTTTTCGCACTGGAAATCCCCACGCTCTTGAAAATTCCGGGGCTTCGTGGACCAACCTGTTTAAGACGGGAGCTGCGCTCGACCTGATGCTCTCCACCAATCCGAACTCTGACCCTCAGCGCAAATCTCCAGTCGCGGGCGATATTCGGTTACTCGTATCGTTAGTAAAGGGAAAACCCACGGCCGTGCTGTACCGCCCAGTTGCCACCGGCGGCGCCAGAAACGCGGTGCTGTTTGAATCTCCCCTGCGCTCACTGCGATTCGATGATGTAGAGGATGTCAGCTCGTCCGTGGAACTCGCGATCGGGAGAAAAGCCAACGTGGGCACAGGAGACTTTGAGTTCTCGATCCCGCTGAGTGTTCTGGGACTGAGTCCCACTCCCGGAGAGATTCTTCGGGGGGATCTTGGATTGCTTCGTGGAGACGGTCTGCGCACAACGCAGAGGGTTTATTGGTCTAACAAAGCAACAGGGTTGGTATCCGATATTCCCAGCGAAGCTTCACTCACGCCTCAGCTTTGGGGGACCTTGCGCCTGGTTCGAGAGTCAGAACGTTCGCAAAAGAGCCGTTCAGCGAAATGATGTGGAACTGGTAGCAGCGGTTCGACTCGAACTGCTCGGACTCTTTTAGAATCTGCAAGTTATAGATCCTTAAATGTGCTAAAAGGGCAAGATCCCCACACAACATTGAGGGAACTCTCTACATCGCTTAAGACGTGAGAAAGCTGGTAGTCCTGATGATCGAAGTTGAGCAACCGGAAGGGTTGTCAGCGCGAAAGCTCGTTCTGGAAACGGCGCAACACAAAGTCCTTACTGCTTACAGCGGGAAATCAGGGTTGGAGTTTCTCGCCCGCTTCCCAAAGTTGATGCTGTGATCATTCATGCACGGATGACGGATATCCCGTGCAGCGAGATCGCTCGGCAGGTAAAGCAGTTCAATCCCATGCCTGTAATCGTCTTGTCCCCATCGCCGAATAACGGCACTTGTCAACCCCATGACTAACTCGTTGATAGTCTCGTCCCGAACGACATTCTCGATCTTCTGGCGAAGAAGCTTGGAGCCGATGTGCGCAATGAATAGCGGTTTAACGACGCGCCTCACAACTGCCGGACAGCTTTGCCGGAATGTCTCGCCTGCTCATTCGGATGCTTGTACCAAATCGTGACACGAGGCTCTCGCAAAATGTTGGTGCTAGACGCCATAACCTTGGGCGACCATCTGCCGTAGTACGGAAGCAAGGCGTTCGTGGTCTTTCTCGTCTAAGGCAACGAAGCGAAACGGCTGCATTTTGCCGGACGCTCTCTTCGCGGGGCGCAGCAGTTCCACCAGCCCGGTGATTGGGCCAGCTTTAGATGTCATCTGCAGCTCTGCAAAGGTACCTTCGCGAAGTACGCCGCTGAATTGGGCCAGTCCACCGGTGATTGAGATTTCGTGCAGGGTCGCCGGAACGCGTTTGCCGTCCAACGAGAAGTTCACAGACTCGCTGTTCGGGACTCGTACCCGGGGAGCCCGCACGCTAGGGTGCGGTTGGGGAAAGTGAGCCATCGCAGCGAAGCATCGCAGCCCGAGAGGTTGTTGCGAAAGCTTACCGGAGACGCTGTCCGCAGGTAACACAAAGAAAGGGGGAGCCCAACCCATAGGCTCCCTCTTTTTCAATGCGCTAAAAGTAGTTATCACCTCGGATGTTGAGCGAAGAGCGCAGGTTGGCGTCTCCAAGTCGTGATCGATTGTGGCTGGATCAGAAGGCGTAGACTGCTCGTATGGCAAACGATATTCGCAAGCCGCGAGTTGGCGATCACGTCGCGGCAATAGGGCAAGATGGAACTTTTGCGGTAACCGCCGTCAATGAATTTGGCCGTACTGCCGATCTGGAAGCGATGCCAAGCGGCAAGCTTCTCACTAGAGTGCCTTTGACCGCGCTCAGCTATGGGATTGTGGAATACAAGAAAAGCCGCGGAGATTTTAAGCAAGGGACGTAACCGAGACCAAATCAAAAAGGGAGCCGGGCTGGTATGCCCAAACTCCCCCGGTACTTCTCACGTTGTGGTGCATAGATAGATGCTCATCTTCTAGATCAGGGGGTTGCCTGCGCAGCTCTCGATTCCGTCAGCAGCACAAGTCTCAATAAATCCATCCCCGTTTTTCCAGCGTAGGAGCTGCCTTGTGCGCAACCGAGCATGACTATGTTGGATCTGTCTTGCTAAGGATTCTCTGTGTCCCGCGAAAATCCGGTGAGGTGCCTGAATCGTGCGTCAGCAGTCTAGGCTGCCATCGGGTGTTCCATCCAGACATCAAGTGACTGAACGTCGGCTAGCGGGATTGTGCGTTCTAAACCGCATTTGCATCTGGACTCGATTCGTCCCCTTGTCACAAACTCAACGGGAGGGTGCCGGGATGAGCAGAGCACCAGTACACGCTCTCCGCATTGTGGGCAGATGTAGCCCAGGCAAGTAACTTCGGCGGGCATATGTTCCACCTTCAGAATAGAAGTGGCAGCTGCTCAGAGCCTATCTGTTGTTGTCAACTGCTGATGCGATTGCACTGCTCTCGAAAGGGTTGCCCATAGGCCGACTGCGAATAGGCCATGACTGGGGTTAAGTATGGTGCTGGTCAGCATACCTGCCGTAAGACACAGGCATCGTTTTCCTGTGGGGGATCGTATTCCCCCTAGCCCCCGTGATTCGCTTACTCCAAGCGTGTGCTTTGTGCGGGGGCTGATTTTGTTTACGCAGCGTTCTCCCACCACACATCGAGAGACTGAATCTCATACAGCTCAACAGGCCGCGAAAAGCCGCACTCGCACTCCGAGAGGATGACATTAGGCGGGCGCGGTAGGGGGTTGGAAGAGCGCAGAACGGTGACCATCCTCCTGCAAATCGGGCAGGGGTAGCCCATGCAAACAACATTCTCTGTGGACATATTCACCCCAATTTCGGGCTGAAGCGCAGCCCTCTTTTAGAGACACTCTGGATCTTGAAAAGTTTCGCTATGGACGCTCGCCTACTTCCGCTCCACCTCAGCCAACACCTGACGGGCCAGTAAAACCGAGTCGTACACGACGGAAGTCAGCTTAGGCGAAGGCTTGATCGGCTCTCCCCTAAGCCGTATGGCCGCGATCAGAGAGGCGGCGACCAACAAGGCACCTTTCAATTTGTCGGGAGCCGGAGGAACTGGGTCAGGTTCCCTCATGCCGACACTCTGGAGCGGGTTTGCGAGGCGTGTCATACGGAAAATACTGGGCGAATATAAACGAAAATCTATTAGGGGCACATTGAGCTAAGTTGCTGATTATTCAATAAAGTTACCGATTTTGATAATTGATTGTTCATGTCGAGAAAAGAGTCCTAGTGGGCTAACTTAGCGACCTCGGCAACATCCGACATGCCCCCGGTATCCCATTGATTTAATTGCACTTGTTTTAGCGTGCGAGCTGGCAACTCGGTATCTCATCTCTTCTCTCCTATCCTCAGCTAGCTAGCAGAGCGCATTCGACCCCGACACACTCCGCTTGGCTACCTAGTTAGCGTCGCTTCACGCCTCGTGATTCGCTACACATCTCCGGCCTCACGGGGCGGCCCCGTCACCCACTGGCGGGGCTTTTCTGTGTACCTATCCTGGGTGCTTCTATTGCACCTATGCGCCAACCCGGCCCGCAGTCTTGCTATTCGAAGGATTAGTGACATAACTGGTCCCCTACAAAGCCATGAACTCCCCTTGGCCCCGTCTCTCCGGCGGGGCTTTTCTTTGGGCGTTTCTCTTTGTCAACGGCTTCCAACTGCCGGAGTGCCCGCCCTGGTATGCGGTACTGCGGCCACCCCATGCGACCCGAAACGAAGAACCGAATGAAGTATTACTTCTGGGTCTTCGCACTCATGGCCTTCATCGCGCTCATTAAGTTTGTTGATGGCACGAGCTTTTTCGCCGCTAAGCACGTCCACATCACAGGACCGCTACAAATACGCATAATGATTCCTCTTCCTGCCGCCCATGCTTGGCGGCGGGCGTACATGGGCAAATCACGCCGTTGGCATCCCACCCAATACAACCCTACGTAGTACGGAGTACGTAGTAGGGGGTGTATATCATTCTCTCTCTATAGAGCATGAGCACGGCGAGCATGGGGCTAATCCGAAGAGATGAGCATGGCGAGCATGGGGCTAATCCGACGTGACGCTTACACCCGTGCCTGACAGTTCGGCCTTTGTCGCTTTCACCCACTTTGCACCCTTGCCGCATCCCGCCTTCTTGAGTGCCTCCACTATTTTGTTAATGCCCATTTTGGGAGACTCTTTCAAAATCTTTTCCAGGGCGGCGCGTGCGGCTTCCTCAGCCTTTCCCTTGAGTACGGCTTCCGGTGCGGGTTCGCCTTCCATTGACAGATAGTACGAATTCGGTGCGGGCGTGAGTTTGAACGGGTCACACTCAAAGTCTCGCTGTTTAACGTTCCGCATTTTTGACAGTGATTCGTAGGGCTTCTTTGTGTCCTCCAGTTCCGTCACCCAACAAGAATCTATGAATGCAGCCAACTCCGAGCTACCGCGTAACCCATCGTCTAGGGTCCCGGCAGAGCCTTTCTTGCTGTGGTGCAAGAGAATGACAGTGGCCCCAGCTTTCATTAACCTAAAAGCCTTCTGAGCAAATTTCCGCATGTCCTCGGAGTCATTCTCATTGCCTTCAATAAAGCGGGTGATTGTGTCTACGATGACAACCGCGCCGGGCAGCTCTTCGTCTAGCTCGTCCAACGCCGTTAGGTCCTCATTCATGCTCTGGACGAATAACGTTTTTCCGATGTATGGGCCGAGGCCGATTGACTTGATACGCTTAACGAATGATGCCGCGCCCATCTCAGGGCAGAGATAAATCACGTGCTCATGGCCGCCCGTCACGTGGAAGTATTGGAAGAGCGGCTCGCCTGTACACAATGCGTGCGCGATATTCAGCGCAACGATACTTTTCCGCTGTGCGACAGGACCGGCAAGCATGGTGATTGAGTTCTTAACTAGAAACCCGGCAATCAAGAATTCGGGCGGTTTGACGTTTAGGTAAGCCTCTTGCGTCATGTAGCGCGTCCGCCAATCCTTCGGCAGCTCCGGCTCGTTCCCGCCGATCACCACACCCGGTCCCGCGTCCCCGCCAAACGAAAATTTGCGTCCGAACCGCGCCTCCAACTCGGCACGAAACGTTTTCCAGTCTTTAGAAGAGCATCGGTGCTTGCAGTCGAATCCATAACCGCCGCCCTCCGTGTACACAATGCATGTTGACGTGCCCTCGTTCGGGTTCTCGTGCGCGTCCTTCCAAGGGCACTCAATCGGCCTGTACCATTGCTTGCCTTTGTTGAACCAATCGCCAGTGGTCGCCACTTCATAGGTGGCAAGGAAGCGGTCTAGTAATTCCGTCTCGCGCTTCACGTTGTCTGACATCACGCCGGACTGCGTGTCCTTCGGCTTGCCATACAACTCGCACAGGCGATCGAGCAGCACGTCATGAAGGACCGGAATAGACCGCCATTCCACTAGGTACGGCTTGCCGGTCTTCGGATGAATAGATCCGGGGCCGGTCACGAGGCAGCGGTGCTGCTTAAACTCAAAAAGGTTGTCCAGGCCCTCGCGGGTTGCTGTCATGTTCCCGGCCCGCTTGGTCCGCATTGTCTGACGGAAGATGTAATAGCAGCGGTTCCCGCGTGCGCTCACCCTCGTGGTGTCCCACACTTCGGGCAGGAGATCCGCGCATGCCTCTTTCAAGGCGGCCTCATCGTCAGTTTCCAAGAAACAGAAATTCTCGTCTGGCGATATGCCGACATTTGCGTTCGGCTCTTGCTCGCTCCAATGGCGAATCTGCTCCGGGTCTGTACTGGCCGCGTCGAAATGGTCATACTCCCCCGCCATCGCAACCGGGCGTTTAGTCTTGGGTATAAGCGGAAAGATACGGAAGCCCCGCTCAGCAATTGGGATAGCAATTTCCAGGAAAGTGCTCATCCGTGGCGGCCTCCCGCCGTTCTCAACTCGCACAGATCCTCCAGGAGCATGCGGGCCAGCTGCATTGCACAGTCACCGCACAAGTCGCAATCGCCCCCGTTTCCGTATCCGATCATTACGATTTCGGCAGGCTCCTTGCAGTGTGCGCACTTTGTCGTACTCCGTGGCTGTCCGGTCATCATCTCGGCCAATTTATTAGCTAGCATCTTTCAGTTCCCAACCTTTCCGTTAATGGCTCGGGACTGTGCCCGGGCTCGCCAGTGTAGCCAGGCCTTCCTCGCTTCGCGGTGACGTGGGCCGCCATGCATTGGTCGAACCCTTACAGTTCGTTTCCAGCGCATGCAAATTTCGGAGGGTCTGAAATCATGCAGACGAAACAGTTGGAGCGCATTCTTGGGACCTGAAAAAGCGGCGGACTAGGGTTGGGGTAAAACTAGGGCAGGGATTCTTCGCTCGGGAGCGTTTCGACCTCGCAGGCGTCCTTTCTCATCTGGTCCGCATGTTCATCTAACGCGAGGCTCAACTCAGCCAGGACCTGTTCGAACTGCTGAGAATCTTTGGTGGCTACCGCCTTCGTGCAAAGTTCGCGGATTCGCTGTTCGTGGTCCATTGTGCGGGGTTAGATGCTGGCTAGAGCAGCAGACGCAGCCCGTGGACCTCGGACCGAAAGACTTCTGGAGCATAAAATAGGGACGAGGAAGGTATGCATTGCGAAGCCGGGGATAGATTAAGGCGAGACTTTGATGCGACAACAAGAGAGTTGGAAACCTACGCCAACTCTTTGATAGGCACGGATCGAACGCACAAGACCCGGCAAAAACTGGAGCGGTTGAAAGAGGACAACACGGCCGCTCGTAGAGCTTTTGCAGTGCATAAGAGAGACTGCGCCGCCTGTTCTAACCGTCGCTGGCTATCCTGATCTCGCAACCCCACGCGCGGCAATTCAAACGCCCGCCTGTACCGCCGACGCGCAAATCGGGACAAAGTGCTACACTCCTGACCCGCTCGCTGGAGCTTCTTGCGCAAATAGACGCCGTCAGAAGCCAAGAGCGGCTAAATTCTGGACGCCTATGATCTACGAGGTTTGGGCCAAAACGCCGTTTCCGCACAGGATCGGACGTACCTACGCGACACAAGGCCTCGCAGATCAACAAATGCGAATGCTGATTCTTGGCGGCAAATTCGCGGTTGCCGACCTGTTTATCCGCGTCAGACCTCAAGACCCGGTCAGGAGAACTCGCCGATGGCCGGGTGAGCCGGGCACACAATAGTGAACTCACCTTCCGGCAGCTCTTCGTCTGAGAACCTACAGCGGTGCTGGCCAACGCTGACCGGCACGGGTCAGGGCATAGAGTCTCTGACAAAGTAACTCAGCCTCACCGGACGCCATTGTCCACATCCTCTCTTACGAGCGATTGCCAAGCGGAGGTAGTCGCCCGCTTTTTCGTGGATTTACTTTCGTTTTTTATTCGCCTATACTGGGTCGATACGCCGGAAACTAAATTCCCCGCCCATCGTCATCCCGCCCTACCACTGTCCACATTGCGGCTATGACACGGACGTGAGCGAGATGTTGCGGAAGGATGTGGTTTTGTCGTCTCTCCTCCGTCTTCAAACTCTCTTAGCGCGACCTAAGCGATTTTGACAGTTCCAATTGCCACGCACGCCGCGCTACATTCACACGAGCACTATAAAAGGCCCGATGAGGCCCCGCGAGTCTCTTCCGACGCGCCATCGTTCGGTAGAGCTCGCGGGGTTCTGCATCCGGCAAACCTGCCCGCCAAGTGCGCTCATGGCCACGTCGGGCTCTTTTTTTTTCGTACGCTGGGGTCATGAAAAGCACATTGGCGCGACATCGTGATTGAAGTGCTAGTGCTGGCTCTTCTGTGCGCTCTGATATTGCTTTACCAGAAAAGGAAGAGGTAACCGAGCGGCTATTTTGAAAGCGAGTCCGGGTGAGACAGGCACACGATAGTGAACTCACCTTCCGGCAGCTCTTCGACTGAGAACTGACAGCGGTGCGGGCCAACGCTCACGGGCACGCCTAGTGCATTGAGTCTCTGACAAAGTAACTCAGCCTCAACGGACGTCATCGGCCACTTCGGATCTTTGCTGTACTTGACCTGGGCGTCTTCCCAATTCTGTTCTCGGGACAGAAGCTTATATCCACACACGTACATCTTCATTGCCGGGATTGTATAGCACCCCGACATTCTTCATCGTGAGTGCCCCGCAATCGCGTTAGCAGGCGATTCTAGGCACTCACGATTTTTGGTGGTGTGGTAGAGTGGGTGGATTTTGTTCGCTTTTCATTCGCCCACGTCATATCCTGCTCTTTATGACCACATCCAAACAAACCGCTTCACAAGCGGGCAAAGATCTTCGCAACCCCAAGACCCCGAAAAGGGACCGTGGGCCAATCGCGTCGGATCTTTCCCAAGCACGGAAAAAGAAGTAGCAACACGGGCGGCAAGTCTCTTTTGCTTCCCGTCTTCACGGTTCCGAGGCTAGGCCCATGCGCCGGAAGCGAAATTCCCCGCCTATCGTGATTCCGCCCTACCACTGTCCACACTGCGGCTATGACATGGAGGTGAGCGAGATGTTGCGGAAGGATGCGAACGAAGTGATTTCCTCGAGGTGCGGAAAGGCGTTTTAGCGGATGAATCCTTGCAGGAGCTAATCGGCAAGCCAATAGAACTTGTGATCGGCGCTTTGCGCGAGCCTGAATCGAACACCGCGTCGCATCCTCTTCGGAAGAATTGAAAGAGAGTAAGCAACCTCCATCGTGATACTCGCTCCACCGATAGCCAAAGCCGCGTCGGGGTTGTTCTTTAGGCCGCCGATACATGGAACTGTGAAGGAGTCACCGGCATCCAGTTTCTCGCGCGGCGTGTAGCCGAGTAACGCCACGGGGGTGAAGGTTTTGGGGCGCATTGCGACGTAAGTAATACTGCCCGCGCAGCCTGCTTTCACGTTTCGCAGTGAAAAGAACTCGCCGGAATTGGTCACCGTGAACGCCGTGGAGAACGGGTCAGAGTCATTAAGCGCTACATTCGGAGCAACAGATACCTTCGGACGGAATGAATAATAACCAAGAATAGCGGGCACGAGCACAACGGCAATCCAGAATAGAGCGCGCCCGGTGCGGCCTATCAATCCCCGTTTCCCATTTCCGGTTACTGACTCTACGGGCGTCGTGACGGGAGTTGACTCGATACCCGTTGCGGGTTTTTTCAAGGTTTCGAGTTCATCTCGCCAGGAAGTGTCATTCTTGAACTTGTCGATTATCTGTTGTTTCAGGAGACCCTTTAAAAACAGCCGATGTACCCAGTCAAGCCGGTCAACATTCGTCTGTACTTTGAAGTCAAGCTTTTGTACGTACGGTTCTAACGCCGGAATTGTTGCAAAGGCATACCCGCTCAACAATGCGGAAAATGCGGTGTGGGCTCCCGAATGCAAAACCTCCAGCGTCGTGTTGAGCATGCTGTCCGGCGGCAAGCCTGGCAGTTGTTCCGTTAGCTTCCCCTTTCCCGCATAAAGCTCATCATTCACCTTCACGTAATATGGGACCATGCTGTTTGGCTGTTCTCCGGACAGCATGTGATGGAGTTCCTTTTCAGAGGCGAAGAACACGGCGTAAAGAGTCTTGTAGAAGAGTTCTTCGGGTTGGCGCATTCGGCAAAACCAAGCGAACTGTCTTTTAGCTTTCCAATCATCCCGCATTGATAGCAGCAGTTGCGACATTCCCGTACGGGCGAACGCCGTCAGTCGCACCGGATCTCCCATGATTTTGACGAAGCTGGCGACTGTTGAATCGCTCGCGTGAGGTGCCTTGGCCTTACAGCCGGGGACAGGGCAGTACGCGTTGGTTTTCGGCTTCTTCTGCTTATTTTTGTTCTTGTTCTTCGTCATCTCTTATTCAGTTTACGGAGTCTTCCTATACGACAGTTGTCCCGGTAGAGGGAGTCTGAGTTTTGCTTCCCCCTGGGGCCCCTCAGGCTGAACTCTACGCTAACAATGACAAGCGGTGTACTGCGCTGCTCGACTTTCGGGGATTGAGATGAATCGAAGCCCGCCGAGTTAAGTTCTGCGACGAGAGCGTCTGCCGCCCTTCGGCTGGGGCCGTCGCTTGTGCTTGTGACAATGATGCCAAACTGAGCGGCCACCGGGTCCAACCGTCCGCTTTCGGCCACGTCGATTTTTCCAGCAGGGGCAAATACCTTCCAGTGGGCGGCTTTTAATGCTACCCATATGTCTTTTGAAAAAGTAGTGCCCTCAGCATCACTCGCGTTGAACCAAACGCTTGCCAGTTGCCCGGAAAACCGCTCAAGCCTCGAAGCAATGGCCGATTGAGTCTGTTGGTCCATCCGCCTCCACGCGACCTTGGCTTCTAGCACAACTCGTGCCTGTTGCAAGCGCGCTATTTCGACCTCTTTGTCTTTCAAATTAGAAGCGAATTGTGCGTCCTTTGCGCGCATTAGTTCGTCTTGCTTTACCTGGAGTTGTTTCGCGACCGCTCGTTCTCTTATTGATGTGATGAAATAAACGACTCCGATAATCGCGGTGGCGAACATTATCCATCCGGTAAGGTTGGACCAAAAACTTCTTGTGTAAGGGTCTGGACATCCGCCATGTCATCACCGCCTCATGCGCCGAAATAGCTGACAAGGAAGCAGAATACAAAGAGGGTTGTAGGGCAAGGGAAATCTCACGTTTTTCCAATCTGCACTGGATCCGCGTACGAAATCTATTATTGCGCGTCCGCTTCGCATAGTATCGCTCCGTGATAGTCACTGTCTTGGGTTGTCATTTGGTGATAGATTCCGCTCATGAGAAGGTTCATCTTGGCATTGTTGGTGCTGATTTCGTCCAACGCAATTGCGCAATGTAGTGCCGATCTTTCTTTTTGCTGGACAGGTGATGAGGTAGAAGCATTCGGGGATCATTGGATTTCGCAAGCAACCGGAGAAAAGTCACTGGAGTTCAACTCCTCTGTTCGTTGTGTTAAGTCGCTCAAGCTATGCGTCTATGCGAACAGCCAGGAATTTATGCGCCGACGTGTCACAAAATCGGACTTGTATCGTGTGACCAAGTGGGACAACTTGCAGATTCAGGCCGAAAGCCTGGAAGGGGACGCTTGCGAAATTGACTCTGTCATTCTCAACCGCGCCGCAGAATCGGCTGTGCTGCTGACAGCTCCGGGCCCGAAGTCCAATGAGCCAAGTTGCAAAGGCGTTTTGGGCAGCCCGAGAACAGTTGTGTACGAACTCAAGAAAGCGAAGTAGGCTCGGCTGCTCTACACCCAAGCCGCTTTTATCGCTGCATCCGTCCGCCCCTGTCGCACCTTGGCCCATTCGTGCGAATAGAACTTAGCGACCACGCCCACGGTGTTGCCTAGCGCGGCGGCCACGTCTTCAAACGTTGCGCCGTGACGGATCATTTCAATCGCTAGCGTGTGCCGGAATTTGTGGGACGTGGCTTCCGGCAATCCGGCCTTGTCTAGCAACGCCCGGACTTGCTTTTGCCAATACTTCACGGCGTCCCGCTTCTCAACGTCCGTGGCCGCGTCTTCACCGGCCCGATTCCAGAACACATAACGCGGGTTGCCGTTGAGCACGGCTAGCAGATCCTTGCCGACTTGCGGCGGGATGGCGTTGTCAATCATTTGCCGTTGCGCTTTCTTGGAGGTTTTCTGCCGAGACGCAAGCCGGACGCGGTACTCATCTTTCTTCTGGATTATCTGTGATCGCCCCAGGCACGCCGCGTCAATGATGGCAAGCCCACCAAATCGCATGAGCTGGACTAGCGCGTGTAACTTCGGGCCCGTCTTCTCTGCGACCTTGACTATCTTTTCGTAGTCCTTCGCGGTGAAGCCTGAGACTTGCTCCACCTTGCCGGTCATTCGCTTCCACGCCGCTGCCGGATTTTTTGCGAGCACACCCGCGTTGTGGAAGTATCGGAAAAATGACTTCACGCGCTCTTGATTGGTGCGGAGGGAGTGTGTGGTCTTCAAGTAGCGGTCCCACGGCCACGTGGAGAGATGAATAAGGGTAACGTTCTCCAGCATGAATACGCCGCCATTCTCCGCAAAGTCTCGGATGCGGTCGCACGTCTTCTGTAGCTTTTGAATAGTGGGAGGCTCTAGGCCGTCATTGTTCTTAGCTTGCATGAAGACCTTCACGGCCTCAGCAACGCTCATCCGGTTTTCGGGCGTGTCCGTGGATGGCTTGCGCCCCGCTAACTCATCTTCAAGCCGCCGCTTGGCTTCCTCCGCTTGCGTCCATGAGCGCGTTCCGGCCTTGCGCCGGTACTGCTCACCGTTCTGAGTCCATCGGAGATGCTTGCGGCAATTGCAGCGTTTGCAAAACTCATCCCCGGCGTACTTACAGTCTGCCGAGTGCCGGACAAAGATTGTGATTAGCGGTCCCGTGCTCATGCAACGGACCGTAGCACAAAATAAGCACAAATCCCGTGAGCTACATCACTAACTATTTATTTTCAATTGTTTGGAGCTGGTGGCGGCGGTTGGACTCGAACCAACGACCTAGGGATTATGAGACCCTCGCTCTAGCCACCTGAGCTACGCCGCCATTTTCGGAAGGATCGAACCAGAATTGACTGGAAGTGGCTGATTGCGCAGAACTTTCCTGCTTCCCGATTCTAAGGGCCGCTGCCCTTGAGTGTCAAACCCGGTTCACAGCTTTCACAAAGATTCCGAAACCTTTTATTTCCAATCACGTCCATATACAGCGAGCCTCATGGCAGCGGGTGGGCGGCATCAAACCGGGCTATAATGGATGCAGCTTTGCCTCGCTCTTCCGGCGGGGGAGCAGCTCTGGCGGGGGTAATCGGGTTCTTCCGAGTAGTGTTCATGTCCAAACAGCTTAAGATTCTTGTCCTCACTTTATCCGTAGCAATCGTCGTCTTCACGATCGTAGGCGGATTGCATGTCAAAGCCGCAACCAACGACGGCGCTTACCGGCAACTTGGTGTTTTCAGCGAAGTGCTTTCGCGCATTCGCACCGAGTATGTCGAAGAGCCAAACATTCCGCAGGTCACCGATGGTGCTCTCCATGGACTGCTTGAGTCGCTCGACGCGAACTCCAGCTATCTGACGCCGGCCGAGTATAAGGACTACAAGGCGCATAAGTCGGACGGCAAGGGGACAATCGGCGCTACCGTCTCCAAGCGTTTTGGCTATGCCGCGGTGATCTCGGTGATCCCAGGAGGACCTGCCGACAAAGCGGGCATCGATTCCGGCGATATCGTCGAAGCGATCGAGACCAAGAGCACGCGTGAGATGTCTCTCGCGGAGATCGAGTCCGCGCTCTCCGGCCAGGTCGGATCGAACGTAAACATCTCCGTCGTGCGCGCGCGTCGTGTTGAGCCACTGAAGCTGACCATCACTCGCGACAACGTCAAAATGCCGCCGATCACCGACAAGATGGTCGAGAACGGCATCGGCTATATAAAGGTGGATACCTTCGGCAAGGGCAAGGCACAGGAACTCGCCTCCAAGGTGAAGTCGGTGCAGGGTTCGGGCGCGAAGAAGATCATCCTCGATCTGCGTGACAATTCCGAAGGGGATGAGTCCGAGGGCATCACTGCTGCGAACCTCTTCCTCGATCACGGCACCATTGCCTATATCGAAGGCCAGAAGTATCCGCGGCAGAATTTCACCGCCGATCCGCAGAAGAAGATCAGCGACGTCCCGCTGGTAGTGCTGGTGAACAAAGGAACCGCGGGCGCTGCGGAAGTTCTCGCTGGAGCGCTGCTCGAAAACAATCGTGCTGACATCGTTGGCGACAAGACCTTCGGCGTCGGCTCCATCCAGAAGGTGATCGACGTTCCCGATGGTTCGGCTCTGATCCTCTCCGTCGCCAAGTACTACACGCCGAATGGCAAGGCGATCCAGGATACGGCGATCACTCCGAACATCGTAGTTGCCGATAACAGCGATGATTTCGTTCTTCCCGACGAAGACGAGAACAATCCCGCCGAGCCTGACAAGAAAGACCGCACGCCACAGAATGACGATCAACTGAAGCGCGCGATTCAGGTTTTGGAGACGCAGGGCAAAAAAGCCTAGAGCTCATTTCAGAAATACACATTCAGCCCCGACTTCGCATCGCGGAGTCGGGGGTTTTTGTTGGTGCGGGTAACGAAAGTGGTCATACCTAAAATGTCAGAAGTGGGTATTGCTGAGTCCCGGTTAGTGAGCCAGATTAGTAGAGAAGTAAACGCCGGCGCCGAGTTCGATCGGCGGTTGCGGACGCGAATCAGGGTAATGTCCAATTTAAAAGAGCAATGGGTTCCGGGCCCTTTTGAAGTAGCACAGTTGAGAATAGTGCCCGTTCGGCCGACACACGATCGAAGAGGCGGAAATTTGCGGGCGCCGATCTCAACTGAACCTGGGTCGTTTTCACTATCGCTATGCTTTCACGCTTCGATCGTTGCTCTATTCTCTGCTCTCCTGGTAATCGCAATTCCAGTTGTAATCAGCGCACATGGACAGCGCCTGCAAGGAGTGGAACACGACGCCTGGCGGGATAGTTGTTTCTCGTCCGCATGGCCGACGACCTGCAAGAAATGAGCGTCGGTTGTCACAAGAGTTCACCTCCGCCTCTAGAGCTGGTGCTGAAGCAAAAGCGTGATTCCCCATCCGGGTTCTTCTCAACATTCGGCTGTCTTCAGCAAAAAGCGGAGGCCGTGTTTGTTTGTGTGAGCTATTTGTGTCCGCTGAAGCTTGAGCGCTGTGTTACAAATAGTCACACCACCACCAATTGAAACCGAGGAAGTGATGACTTGCCGACCTGGTCCAAGCAGATCACTTGCGTAGGCTATACCTGTCCAGGTTGTCGTCAGCGCGTAGCCGTGCTGCGTTCCACGCACCCTCAGCCTCACTCCTCCGCTCCCGTTTTCAAATCAAAATGTCGCTGCGGACTGACTCGTTGGATCCTCGACGACGACCTCGTATCAATGGACATTTGGACGGAGTTTCCGCCGGATCACACGGCGGCAGTCCTGCCATTCAGGTCGAGCGCAGGGTAACTCGTTTGGTGGCGCGGGCGCCCTTCGCTCGCGCGTGGGAGGCGATGTGGCCACTTTTCACCCAACTTTATGTTGTTTGTCATCGAGATCGCAGCAAGAGATCTCCTTCTCTCGACCGGAAAGGATCGCGTTCTCCCTTCACTTAGTTTTGCGGAGACTCAATTCCTTCTGCTTGCCTACCCCGGTAACTAGCTACCAGCTACCCACCTAGTCCTCTTCGACCATGCCCGCCCGGTCACCGATTCACCCTCCACTCCGTGCTATGCTGATCGCAGTTTGCCCTCCGGACCAGCGCAATGACGCCTCTAGTAAACGAACTTCCTCCCGCAAATATTGCAGGGAAGCGCCTGGTTGGCTGGGTCGTTTTTGGACTCCTGGTGCTGGCCGCCGCAGCCGTAGGCGCCTTCGCAGGGTTGCTCGTCGTTTACGCCACCGATCTTCCTGAAATCACGCAACTCGAGCAATATCGTCCCAGTTCCATCACGGAAATCTACGACGACCGTGGCAAGATCATAGGATCGTTTGCCATGCAGCGCCGCGTCGTCGTCACCTATGAAGATCTTCCCAAGGTGTTGCGCGATGCCATCATCTCCACCGAAGACAAAGATTTCGAAAAGCACTGGGGAGTAAATTTCTGGCGCGCAGCCGGCGCTGCCTATCGCGACTTCGATACCGGACGCCGTGCCCAGGGCGCTTCCACGCTCACCATGCAACTGGCGCGCAATCTGTTCCTTTCGCCGGAGCGAACGTTCCATCGCAAGATTCAGGAAATCCTGCTCTCCATCCAAATCGAGCGGCGCTTTACCAAGCCGCAGATCTTCACGCTCTACGCCAACCAGATTTTCCTTGGCCACGGCGTCTACGGCTTCGAAGCCGGCTCCGAATACTACTTCAGCAAACACGCAAAAGATCTGACCCTTGAAGAAGCCGCAGTCCTTGCCGGCCTGCCCAAGTCACCCAGCGGATATTCGCCTATTAACTATCCCGAGAAGGCTGTGCGCCGCCGCAACATCGTGATCAACAACATGCTGGAAGACGGGAAGATCACCGCCGAAGAGGCCATGCGCGCCAAGAACGCGCCGCTGCGGCTACGCATTCAGAGCGATCCGAATTCTCTCGCGCCGTATTTCATCGAAGAAGTCCGTCGCTATCTCGAAAGAAAATACGGCAGTGAAGAAGTCCACGAGGGCGGCTTGCGAGTCTATACCTCGTTGAATTCCGAGTTGCAGCTTACGGCCAATCAGGCTGTGCTCGATGCGCTTGCCGCGTATGAGCGGCGGCATGGATGGAAAGCGTCGTTGCCGAACGTCAATGCCGAAGCTGCCGACATATCCAAATACGAGCATCCTGACTGGGATACGCCGATCCACGAAGGCAGCTACGTTCACGCCTTGGTTACGACGGTGTACGGGACGCACGCCGACGTAAAGTTCGGAAAGCACTGGGCGAGCTTGCTTCCGGCCGACTATGCCTGGACCAAGCACAAGTCGTGTAACGAGATTCTGGCGCGGGGCGATATCGTTTACGTGAAAGTTCTTTCGCTCTCTCCTGATGGAACTGCGCATGTCTCGCTTGAGCAGGATTCTGGCGCGCAAGGCGCTCTGCTCGCGATCGACAATTCGAGCGGCGACGTGAAAGCCATGGTCGGAGGCCGCGATTTCGATCTCTCGAAGTTCAATCGTGCCACACAGGCGCAGCGGCAGGTTGGGTCGTCGTTCAAGCCCTACGTCTATACGGCTGCCATCGATCAGGACAAGATAACGCCCGACGACATGATCCTCGACACGCCCGTCACTTTTCCCACGGCCTCGGGACCGTATACCCCCCACAACTACGACGGAAAGTTTGAGGGCAATATCACCATTCGGCATGCGCTCGCCGATTCACGCAACATCCCCGCACTGAAGATTGCGTCCGACCTCGGCATCAAGACAGTCATCGATTACGCGCGTAAGTTCGGTATCAGCTCGCCGATTCCTCCAGTGCTCCCGGTCGCGCTTGGCGCCGCCGATCTCACCCTGATGGAGCAGACCAGCGCTTTCACTACATTTCCGAACGATGGCGTTCGCGCCGTTCCGCGCATGATTCGAAAAGTGGAAGACGCCAATGGCCGAGTGCTCGAAGACAACTACCCGCAATTCGAAGACGTGGTGAGCGCGCGGACGGCCCGCGTCATGACGTCATTGCTGCAAGGCGTCATTCAGCATGGCACTGGCTTTGCCGCAAATAAGATCAAGCACCCGCTCGCAGGAAAAACCGGCACGACCAACGACTTCACAGACGCATGGTTCGTCGGCTTCTCACCTTCGATGACCTGCGGAGTCTGGGTGGGATTTGACGAAAAGAAAACGCTTGGCCCGAAGGAAACTGGCGCCGAAGCAGCTCTGCCCGCGTGGATGGATGTGATGAAGGTAGCAATCAAAGGCCACGATACGGAAACCTTCAATCCGCCGCCGCTGCCGTTGATTCGCGCTGCCGCGCAAAAAGTGGCCGCCGCCCCAGGCCGCTAATCGCCCCACACAGTCTCGCTTGGCAGCACCAGCGGTATGATTGCTGTTCTCTATTCCAGAGACACAGGGACCTGATGCTAAAGCGACCGCGCCTACTCCTCATCGCTATATTATTGCTGTTTTTCAGTTCCGCCGCGTTTGGCGGCGAGAAGATCAAGATCATCCTCGACACCGATATCGGCGATGATATCGATGACGCCTACGCTCTTGCGCTTGCACTGTCCAGCCCGGAGTTGGAGATTGTCGGCGTAGTCACGTCATTTGGTGCCACCGATTTGCGTGCGCAGCTAGCGAGCCGCATGCTGTACGAGGCTGGCCGCGATGATATTCCGGTAATCGCCGGCATCAAGACGGGCGACCAGAGGTTCAGCCAGTACGGTTGGGCGGAATGGTTCCACCACAGCAAGGTTCAACACCAGGATGTAATCGAGTTCTACAAAGAGCAGATCAACCGCTATCCCGGACAGATTACGCTGGTCGCTATCGGGCCACTCACCAATGTAGGAGCGCTGATCGATCGGGATCCGGCGACGTTCCGCAAGCTGAAGCAGGTCGTCATCATGGGCGGCAATGTAACGCTGGCCACCGGCGATGTCTACGGCGGGACGAGTGTGAATCCCATTCCCGAGTACAACATCACGAAGGATATTCCGGCAGCACGAAAGCTTTTCGCTTCAGGTGTGCCGATCATTATGGCCGGTCTTGACGCCACGGCTATGCTCAAACTCGATGAGGTAAAGCGTGACCGGTTGTTTCGGAAGAGCTCACCCCTGACGGATTCCTTGACGGTGCTGTATCACCTGTGGGGTTACACAACGCCGACTCTCTTCGACCCGATGGCCGTTGCCATGGTGATCGATCCGACGATGACCAGGCTTGTTCCCATGCATATAGAAGTGGATGATCGCGGGGTCACGAGAAATGTGCCGGGCAAACCTGCCAACGCCAGTGTGTGTTTCGACCCGCAGACGGAGCGCTTCTTCAGTTTGGTGATCCAGAGGTTGACTTCGCAAAATTTACAGCGGCCGGACTAGGAACTGAGAAAAGAGCTATTTGAAATCCTCCTCACATCTCTCGATGATCATTGCTGTGTCTTCCAAAATTCTAGGTACTGAGACGCGATAAGTGAGGAAGCGAAACTAATGTCGACAGATTCGAGAAGGTCAGTCGTCTCCAGCAATTCCATGCATTGTCTATTCAAGTCGTTGCCCATTGCGAAGACTTCATCTTGAGTGAAGTGTCCGGTGCGGACTCGGATCAAGAGGTCTTTTTGCGGCAAAGGAAGGGTTAGTCGGTGTTGTTGCAAAAGCTCAAGGCATTCATACAGCAGGCGAATGTAGTGCATCGCAAACTTGACGTCGTACCCGTACTTCTCGACGAGATCACTGCGCTGGCCGTGCCGCCCCGTACCCTTTTCGCCCGTAAGTCGCATCCTCTGCGAGTTCGCGAATTTTAAGTACTGATTTGCTGACTTCTTTGTGACGAAACGTTCCCGGTATTTTGTGACATTCAACCAGGTGGTGTGTTCGACCTCGCCGGCGGCAAAGAGAAAATGCAGGATCGAGGGATTGCCCTTCGTGATCAGTTCGCCCCAACGACGGAGCGAATAAAGCGTGACGTCAACGTCGTCCGCAGTATTTTTCTCCCCTTCGGCACCTGAGGTCCAAACAAAGTGCTCGAGGTTTTTCAGCCCCAGGATGTATTCCGGTGGCTCGATGTAGACGCCATAAATGTCCAAATCGTCGTAGCCTGTGACTTTAGCGCCATGCAGTTGTGAGCCCCCGACAAAGAGATGAATCACGGTAGCCGGATCGAGAGGAAACCCTGCGCGCATAATGTGCTCAAGAAGCTTCATGAATGATCAGAGCCTATAATCAATTTCGGGCGACCCGCTACTTGCTACTAGCTACACCACTAACCACGGACTGCTATCCCACCTCCACCAGCCCATACCGCCTCTGCCAATTCGTTCGCAGATGTACCAACGCCCGACTAACTTCGCCGGCGGGAACGTCCTTCGCTCCGCTCAGCGTCCAAGAAGCTTCTTTCTTGGCAGCTTCCAGGATGTCGCGGTCACGCAGCAGATTCGCCACGCGAAAACTTGGCACGCCCGCCTGCCGCGTCCCGAAGAATTCTCCCGGCCCGCGCAGTTGCAGATCCATCTCCGCGATCTCGAAACCGTCCTGCGTGCGTACCATCGTATCCAGGCGCTGCTCGCCGACCTCCGACACTTTGCCGCTCGTCATGAGAATGCAGTATGACTTCGCCGCGCCGCGTCCGATTCGTCCACGCAGCTGATGCAGTTGCGACAATCCGAAGCGTTCCGCATGCTCAACGACCATCACTGTCGCATTCGGTACATCGACGCCCACTTCAATTACCGTCGTCGATACCAGAACATCGATCTCGCCCCGCTTGAAGCGGCTCATCACCACTTCTTTGTCATCGGACGGCATGCGCCCGTGCAGCAGCCCGATCCGCAGTCCGGGCAGAATCCGCTTCCGGATCTCGTCATACATCTTGATCGCCGGTTTCAGATCGTTCTCGCCACCCTCTTCGATCACCGGATATACCACATACGCCTGATGTCCCGCCTCGACCTGTTTGCGCACGAATTCAAATACCTCGCCGGATCGGTCGTCTGACACGCGCCTGGTCGCAATCGGAGAACGTCCCGGCGGCAGCTCGTCGATCACGCTAACGTCCAATTCGCCGTAAAGGGTCAAAGCCAGCGTCCGCGGAATCGGAGTCGCGGTCATCACCAGCACGTCCGGTTCGCCAGTCTCGGCGGTATCCTTCTTCATCAGTTTCAGTCGCTGCATCACGCCGAAACGATGCTGCTCGTCGACGATCACCAGCCCCAGCTTGTCGAACTCCACCGTCTCCTGAATCAGCGCATGCGTTCCGATCACCAGTTGTGCGTCACCAGTTGCGATGTGCCGCCTCACTGCGCGCTTGCGATCCTGCTCCAGCGATCCCGTCAGCAACACGATGCGATACCCCGCATGTTCCAGCACACGCCGCGCATTCAGGAAATGCTGGGATGCCAGGATCTCCGTCGGCGCCATCAGCGCAACTTGGTACCCGTTCTCGATCGCGATAATCGCTGCCTGGAACGCGACTATCGTCTTGCCCGAACCCACATCCCCCTGCAGCAACCGACGCATCGGCAAAGGTCCGCCCATATCTGTGGCGATCTCCCGCAACACTTGCTTTTGCGCCGCCGTCGGATGGAAGGGAAGAATGCGTTTGATCGCGCCGCGAGCTTTGTCATCCAGCCGGAACTCGATACCCTTTTGCGCGCGCATGCTTCGCCGTTTCAATTCCACACCCAGTTCGAGGAAATAAAGCTCTTCAAAGATCAGCCGCAGATGTGCCGGACTCCTCGCTGCCTGCAGCTTGCTGATCACCTCATCCGGGTCCGGCCAGTGCACTTTCCAGAATGCCTCTTTGCGGTCGATCAGCCCATTTCTCTGCCGCACCGGCGTCGGCAGCACCTCCGCGATCTGCGGATTCAGCACCTCCAATCCCGTACGGACGGCTCGCCGGAACCAGCGTGAGCTCAGCTTCCCGATGGCCTCGTAAATTGGCACAATTCTTCCCGTCTCCAGCGACTCTTTCGGGTCTGCCTTCTCCTCGCCCGCCTCCTGCAGGACTTCGATCTGGGGTTGCATGATCTGTAACCCGTGCCCACGCTTGTCTTCTTCTACCTTTCCGTAGAGCGCCAGAATGTCGCCCGCATGGAATCTGTCCTTCAGATAGGCAGCGTTGAACCACATGCACTTGATGCTGGCGCGCGGCTTCCCAAACGCCGGAGGTGCGTTGTCGCCCACCTCGCCCACGGTCATCTCAAAAATGGGCATCCGCCGGGTTCGCAACAGTATCGATGTGCGTACCTCTGCGATCAGGGTCGCCATCTCCCCGGCACGCAGATCCACAATGCGCCGCGGATTCGATCGATCTTCGTAGCGGAAAGGCAGGTAGTACAGCAGGTCTTCGACTGTCGAGATGTTCTTAGAAGCCAGGGCTTCGGCTCGCACCGGGCCGATTCCCTTCACGTACTGCACCTGGCTGTCCAACTCCAGCATTGCCATGGAAACTAGCAGCTTAACATTCTTATATGTACCCCCACGCTGGACGACCTTACCCCAACCCGTTTTTTGAGCAGTGGATAGGATTGAATTAAAAAAACAGACAGCCAACCTGCCCGAAACGGTGTCAAAAGTAATTAGGGATGCTACCCAAGAACTTCTACAAGTCGCTGGCGGCAGTTCTGCTTGGTAATGCGATTTACTTCCTGCTTCTCATGCCGATCTTGCCGCCCATCGCGCGCCACGCTGGGCTTTCCTCGCACGGTATGCCACATTTCGATCTGGGTCTGGTCATCGATTTCTGGGTATGTGTCGTTGCTTACGGAGCCATCGAACTCTTCTGGCGAAAGAGAAAACCTTCCGACGTTACTAAGGGTCCTTGAGCCTCCGGGTGAGACTTGCTACACTCCAGTTCCCAGGGAAAGTACGCGTATTCTCAGGGCTCTCCCCTTGCTGTGACCGCCAGTTGTCGGCGGATGCCGTCTCGTAAACATGCAGAAAATAGCCATACTCTACGACGCCAGTCAGGCGGTGATCTCCACCTTTGACCTGGACGAAGTGCTCAACCACATCGTCCAGATCGTGCAGGACTATTTCCACCTGCATCGGGTGGCGATATTTCTCGTCGATCACGAGACGGGTTCCTTAAATCTTCGCACCCATGCGGGCTGGGATCAAAGCACGCTTCCGATGCAGATCGAACTCGGCAAGGGCCTGATCGGAAACTCCGCCAAGCTCAAGCGTCCCATTTACGCCCCTGATGTGACCAAGGATCCTCGCTACCTGGACGCCATCAGGAGCACGCGCTCCGAACTATCCATTCCCCTCATCGTCCGTGACGAAGTTGTCGGCGTCCTCGACTGCCAGAGCGATCAGCTGGATTTTTTCGACTCCGAGGCCTCCGACCTGTTGATTCTGTTTTCGACCCAGGCGTCCATTGCGCTACAGAACGCGCGCCTCTACTCGCTGGAGCAGCGCAAGGCCGCGCAACTGGAAGCGATCAACTACATCGCCAAGCAGGCGACTGCTGTTCTTGACCTCGACGAGCTACTCGATAAAGTTTGCAGTCTGTTGCTGCAGTCGTTTCCGGTCGACCATGTTTCCGTACTTCTGCGCGAAGAGAATGCCCTGATCGTGAAGGCCCATCATGGACGCCTGACCGCAGCCATTCCCGAAGGTGCGGCGATCCCAGCTCATACGGGCCTGGCCGCTCGCGCCATCGAGTCGCGCGCTACTGTAGTCGAGAACGACGTATCCACGGCTTCCGATTATGTTATCGGTTTCCATGAGACGCGCTCCGAAGTTTGCATTCCTCTGGTCTCTCTCGGCGAATTGATTGGCGTCCTCGCGCTGGAGAGCTCGCGGAAGAACGCCTTCGAGCGCGCCGATATCGCTCCGCTCGAATCGGTCGCCGACATCTCGGCCAACGCGATTCAGAACGCTCACTATTTCGATAAGGTGCGCCAGATGGCCTACGTCGACGGGCTAACCGGCATGTTCAACCGGCGTTTCTTTGAAATTCGCATCGTGGAAGAGCTCGAGCGTGCGCAGCGCTATCACGGATCCATGTCCGTCATCATGTTCGACATCGACAAGTTCAAAAAGATGAACGATGAATTCGGACACCTTCTCGGCGACGAAGTGCTGCGCCAAGTCTCGACGATCTTTTCGGCCCAACTGCGCAAGGCCGATGTCGCCTGCCGTTATGGGGGAGAAGAATTCGCCATCATCGTCCCTGAAACAACCGGAGATCACGCGCTCGCCGTAGGTGAGAAACTGCGTCAAGTGATCGAGAACTGGCACTTCCCGGGAGTCTCGCGCAAGGTCACCGTTACCGGCGGCGTTGCCTCGTATCCTCAGAACGGAACTACGCGCGACGATCTCGTTCGTGCCGCCGACGAAGCGCTCTATGCCGGAAAACAAGCCGGGCGCAATCGCATTCTCCCTGCCACCCCTCATGCGTAGTTCCGCAACCGACAGCAGCTTGTTTGATCGACTTCATTACTCTTCCTGGCTCGCTCTCTTCGCGTCGCGTGAAAAGCGCGGTGCTATCGCGTAGTTCAATTGCACCAGGACAATAAAGGCGATGCTCAGGTATGTGCTGGCAATGCACAGCAGCGCGCCAACCGCGTAGAGCGATTGCGCAATGGTAATCCTTCGACAGACAGCGGCGATTATCAGCTGCGGAAGGTCGGACCTTACCAGATGCTTACGCGTGGCGTAGCCCCAGCTTGCATACAGCATCGTTCCCAGCAACAGAATGTTCACCCAATAAATCAGCAGCGCCGTACGGTACGTGATGAACTCTGCCAGCAGTTTGGTCGAGAACGGCAACAGCGTTACTGCGAACAGGAAAGCAACATGAATCCAGGTCAGATGGCGATCGCTGCGCTCCAGGTGATTCAGCTGTGTCTGCTGTCCCACCCAGAAAATTCCGAGCGTAAGGAAGCTCATCATGTACATCACGATCTGCGGCGCCAGCATCATCAAGGCCCGGCGCAGATCATGTTCGCCGTGGATCGCTTCCGTGACCGGCAGGCGCAAATCGAGGACGAGCAGGGTCATCGCCACTGCGAAGATGCCGTCGCTCAGAGCGGCGAGCCGCTCCACGCTCTGCCCTGCCACCTGGTTGTAGGACGTCGACATTTCGTCGAGAGTGTATCCGACGCGGATACTGAAGACCATACCCGCGGGGAATTGAATCGCCAGAGGCTGCTAAACTTATTGCTTGGCTCCTCGTAAAAAATCCGTCACCACGAAAGAGGGCGCCCCATCTTTTCCCGTTGTGGACGAAGCTGGGAAAAGGAAAACTGTGGGTGCCCCACCCTCGCCTTCTTTTGGCGTGAGTGGGAGTAAGCAGACTGGCAAGAAATCCACCAACCCGCGCATCTTTCTCATCGACTCGTTTTCCTTCATCTTCCGCGCCTATCACGCGATGGCCCGCCAGCGGCCCATGTCCACGAAGACGGGCGTTCCCACCAGCGCCAGCTACGTCTTCATCAATATGCTCCGCAAGCTGCGCGACGACTTCGATCCCGAGTACCTTGCTGCCATCTTCGATACGCCTGAGCGCACCTTTCGCGATGATCAGGCCGCGACCGTAACTTCCGTTCGGAAGTTCGCTCTCAAAACCCAGAGTTTTCAGGAGGTCGAATACAAGGGCTACAAGGCGAATCGTTCCGAGATGCCCGCCGACCTCGCGCAACAGGTTCCGTACATTCGCCGCGCGCTCGAGGCTTACCGCATCCCCATCATCGAGATGCCCCGCTTTGAAGCCGACGACGTCATCGGCACGCTCGCTCGTCAGGCCTCCGAGCAATCGCATCCGGTTTTCGTCGTCTCCAGCGATAAGGACATGCTCCAGCTGGTGAACGACAAGGTTTGCGTGCTGAATCCGCCCAAGGACAACCTGATTTGCGATGCGGCCAAAGTCGAGGAAATCCTTGGCGTGCCGCCCGACCGCGTCATCGACGTCATGGCTCTGCGCGGCGACTCCATTGACAATATTCCCGGCGCTCCCGGCATCGGCGATAAGGGTTCCGTCGATCTCATTCAGCGCTTCGGCTCCCTCGACAATCTGCTGGAACACGCCGCAGAGGTCGAGAAGAAGACTTACCGCGAATCGCTCCTGCAGAATAAGGACAACATTCTCTGGAGCCGTGATCTTGTCACCATCGATACGCACGTTCCCGTCGAACTTGATCTCGACTCCATGCGCTCCGCCGAGCCGGATAACGAGGCTCTCCGCGATCTCTTCACCGAACTTGAGTTCACGTCGTTAATTAAAGAGTTGGTCACCGGCGTCGATCTCACGAAGGTCAACTATCGCGAGGTTAAGTCCGCTGCGGATCTCGACAGCGCCCTCGCCGGCATTTCCGAAGATGCGCCTCTGGCAATCGCACTCGATGCGACCATTCAAGCCGCTCCCGAAACGGACGAAGAAGAATCGGTTGTGGCCGAAGAAGCGCCGGACCCCGATCAACATGCATCCGGCATGCTGGACTTCGCTGATTCAGGTCAGACGGCGGGCGCCGCACCCTCGGGACCTGCTTCGGGCGGGGTAGGCACCCCGTTGCACCTTGCCCTCTCGCCTGCCCAAGGCCACGCTCTCAGCGCCGAAATCAACGCCCGTTCGGGTGCCCCACCCTCGCCTTCTGTTGGCGTGGGTGGGACTGAAATATCGTCGCGTCTGAAGAATCTCCTCTCCGACCCGAAAGTCCCGAAGACCATCCACGACCTCAAGTCCGCGATGCACGTCTTCGCCGAGCGTGACCTCCAACTCGAAGGCTTCCATCAGGATCCGATGCTGTATTCGTATCTGCTCGATCCGACATATTCGAGCCACCGCCTGCCTGAGGTTGCGTTACGCCGTTTCAATCTCAAGCTTTCCGGCACATTGCCCGAAGCCGCCGACGTCACTGGCCGTCTGACCGCTGCACTGCGTAAAGAAGTTGAAGAATCTGATCTGAACAAGGTTTACGACCAGATCGATCTTCCACTGCTACCGGTCCTCTTCCGAATGGAACACGCCGGCGTAAAGATCGATTGCGATGTCCTCGCCGAAATGTCGCAACGGCTGCAGTTGCAGGTCGATGAAAAGGCGCGCGACATCTACGACAAAGCGGGAGTGACGTTCAACATCAACTCACCACGCCAGCTCGGCGACGTTCTCTTCAACCAGCTGAATCTTCCCAAGCCAGTGAAGTACGGCAAAGGCAAGACCATCTCGACCGCCGTCGACGTGCTCGAAAATCTTGCGGCTGAACACGACGTCCCGCGACTGGTACTCGAATACCGCCAATTCTCCAAGCTGAAATCTACCTACGTCGATGCGTTGCCGGTCCTCTGCCGCAAAAATACCGGACGCCTCCACACCACCTTCGATCAGACGAACGCCGCCACAGGGCGCCTCTCGTCGCGAAATCCAAACCTGCAGAACATCCCCATTCGTACTGAGCTGGGCCGCGAGATTCGCGCCGCCTTCGTCGCCGAAGAGGGCTGTGTTCTACTCGCCGCCGACTACTCGCAGATCGAACTGCGATTGCTCGCGCATTTCTCCGAAGACAAGCTGCTCGTCGAGGCATTCCGCCGCGGCGATGATATCCATACGCTTACCGCATCACAGGTTTTCGGCGTGCCGCCGCTCATGATCGACGCCGAGCACCGCCGTCGCGCCAAAGCCGTCAACTTCGGTATCGTTTACGGCCTCTCAGCCTTTGGACTATCCCAGCAGATCGGCATCGAGCCGCGCGAGGCCAAGCAGTTCATCGACGCTTACTTCGAAAAGTACAGCGGCGTTCGCCGCTTCATCGACAGCACGCTCGAACAGGCACGCCGCGACGGCAAAGTCTTCACGCTTTTCGGCCGTGTGCGCCCCATTCCCGACATCAACGGCAAGAATGCGAACTTGCGCGGATTTGCCGAGCGTACTGCCGTGAACACACCGTTGCAGGGAACCGCCGCCGACCTGATCAAGCTGGCGATGATCCGCATCGATCGCCAGCTTCAGTTGCGCGGCCTGAAATCGCGCATGACCTTGCAGGTCCACGATGAGCTTGTCTTCGAGGTTCCGGAGGAAGAGGTCGAGACTCTCCGCGAGCTTGTGAAACACGAGATGGAAAACGTTCATCCGTTGCGGGTTCCGCTGCTGGTTGAAGTCGGTGTCGGCAAAAACTGGCGGGATATGGAATAGCGCGGTGGCGCGGGCGCCCCGCCCGCGAACTAGCGATAAATCTCTCGGCGGTGTCCCACCTTTACCACAAGTACAACCAGCTTAGCTGCCTCGACTTGATACAGAATTCTGTAATCGCCTACGCGGACGCGGTAGATATTTTGTTCAGCGAGAAGCTTCTTAACCCCGCGAGGGAAGGGATTCTCAGCTAATGCATCGATCACAACGGAAATGCGTTTCTGGATTGCTTTCGCGAGCTTCCTCAATTCACGCACTGCGGACGGCGTGAACTCGACTGAGAAGGGCATGAGTGCCTAAAGGCCAAGCTCCTTCTTGATTTTCGCCCACGGCACCCGGCCTTTTTCTTTAAGAGCCTTTTGCGCGGACTTGAGATCCAGTTCGTCCTCCATCCGCTCAATCAGTTCCAGGTCTTGGATCGGCACCACTGCCGCCACAGGCTTTTTCCGCCGGTGCAGTACCACGCGTTCGCCAGCATAGGCAGCTCGGTTTACAATCTCTGCGAATTCCTGTCGCGCCTGAGTTGCGGTGACTTTTTTGGCCATTTGTATGGATTGTACATTATGTACGTTTGGTAATTCAACGTCTTACCCGACGCCATCTCGTGCTGTGCCATAATCATCCGTTCTCAGCGGAGTCGGCATCCAAGTTCTTGGACTAAAATGCTGACTGCTGAATACTAATTACTAACGGCTAATTACTAATTGCCGCTCTTATGCAACTCACCTATCTCGAAGCCATCCGCCAGGGAATCTGGGAAGAAATGGAACGCGACCCCACTGTCTTCTGCATCGGTGAGGACATCGGCATCTACGGCGGCGCGTTCAAAGTTACGGAAGGCTTCGTCGATCACTTTGGTCGCGAACGCATCATCGACACGCCCATCGCCGAAATGGCAATCGTCGGCGCGTCGTTTGGAGCCGCGCTCACTGGCATGCGTCCGGTCGCCGAATTCCAATTCATGGACTTCATCGGCTGCGCCTTCAACCAGATCACCAACATGCTCGCCAAGTCGCACTATCGCTGGGGCGCGCCCGCTCCGGTCGTCTTGCGTGGACCTAGCGGCGGCAACGTTCACGGCGGCCCGTTCCACTCGCAGAATCCCGAGACCTATTTCATCAACACACCGGGCCTCAAGGTCATTTGCCCTGCTTCGGCCTACGACGCCAAGGGACTGATCAAGTCCGCCATTCGCGACAATAATCCCTGCATTTTCTTCGAGCACAAGTACCTGTATCGCCGCATTAAGGAAGATATCCCCGACGGCGACTACACCGTTCCCATCGGCGAAGCCCGTCTGGTTCGGGAATCGAAAGCGCGAGAGGCAAAAGGGAAGAAGACTATCGGCGTGATCACCTACGCCGCCATGGTCTACGTCGCGCTCGAAGCGGCCGAAGAACTCGCGAAAGAGGGCATCGAACTCGAAATTCTTGATCTGCGTACACTGCTCCCGCTCGACCGCCAGGCCATCGCCGACGTCGTTCGCCGCACCAACAAAGTCATCGTTCTGCACGAGCATCCGCGGACGGGCGGCATCGCCGGCGAGATCGAATCCATCATCAACGAAGAGGCTTTTGACGACCTCGACGGCCCCATTGTCCGTCTGGCGGCACAAGACACTCCCGTGCCATTCTCCCCGCCGCTTGAAGAATATTTCCTGCCCAAAGTGAGTGATCTTGTCCGCGAAGCTCGCCGCCTTGCTGCCTATTAAGACGCCGCCATTACGCTCCTGATCCGACAATTTCATGACAAATTGTTCACTGTTCCTATTGCGCGTCTGGTCATCTCTCGTGCGACAATCGTTCACTTGCGTTTGTGGGGTTTCTCGGAGGCTTGAATGCGCGGATTCGTGCTCGGCGTGCTTGTCACCTTAATCGCCATCTTCGGTGGGTCATTCCTTTATATGAAACTTGGACTTTTCGATACCAGCGCCATTCCCGCCCCCGGGAAAATGGAACGTCACATGGCATTCATGTCGCTGGATGCTTCGGTTGAACGCCGCGCGCCCAAAGGCCCGAATCCGGTCCCGCTCACCGACGATGTTCTGATCGGCGCTGCCAAGGAGTACGAAGAACATTGCTCGATGTGTCATGGCAGCCAAAACAGCAAGGCCATGAACTTTGGACCTAAGCTTTCGCCTCGCGCTCCCAACTTGATCCGCCATCCCATGGACGATCCTGACGGCCAGATCTACTGGGTTATTCAGAACGGTATTCGCATGTCCGGTATGCCGGCGTGGTCCGGACACTTTTCGGACAATACAACGTGGGGAATTGTTCACCTGCTCAAGAATGTAGACAAGCTTTCACCTGCCGTGACGGCTGCTTGGCAGGAAGCCGCCGGGGAGAACCAGCACGTGATGCCTCCCGGCAGTCAGCCGCCAGCCGCCGAACAGCACGAACACCAGCACAGCCACTGAGTTCTGGATCACAGACCTATCGATCGTTGATGCCTTGTCATCACGAGCGGACGCAGTCCGCGAGGGATCTGCAGTTTCACCATGCCAGGCGGCAGCCCAAGCTACTTGCCACCACCTACCCACCCGCCACTTCAGCTCCACCCGCTATAATGTGGTGTTTGCCCGGGGTTAGGATCCTACCCGTACGAGGATACATGCCAACTGACGTCGTCATGCCCCAAATGGGGGAGTCCGTTGTTGAAGGCACCATAACTAAGTGGCTGAAGAAGCCCGGCGACATCGTCCAGCGCGACGAGCCGCTCTTTGAAATCTCCACCGATAAAGTGGACGCCGAAATTCCTTCGCCGGCGAGCGGTGTGCTAAAGGAAGTGAAAGTGAAGGAAGGCGCGACCGTTCAGGTGAATACCGTTGTGGGCGTAATCGATGCCGATGGCGCAGGCGCCTCTGTTGCAGCTCCGGCCAAGGCCGCCACGCCACCTCCTCCGTCCGCTCCGCCTCCGGCTGCCGCAGCTGCTGCTCCGGCTACCGTCGCCCCCGCCGCTTCCGGCCCCGGCACGGAAGTCATGATGCCGCAGATGGGCGAGTCCATTGTTGAAGGAACGATCACCAAGTGGTTGAAGCAAGTTGGCGATCAGATCCGTCGCGACGAGCCGCTCTTCGAAATTTCCACTGACAAGGTGGACGCCGAAATTCCCGCGCCTGCTGCCGGCGTGCTCACCGAGATCCGCGTCGCCGCCGGCGAGACCGTCGGCGTGAACACCGTAGTCGCCGTGATCGGCGGAACTGGTGCCCCTGCCGCTGTCCCAACCTCTACGGCTGCAGCCGCAGCGCCACAAATGCCTGCCGTCGCTGCAGCTCCTCCTTCCGCCGCTCCCACTGAGGAAGAGGAAGAGACGGTCGTCGAAGGCCGTCGCATACGATCTTCACCTCTCGTCCGCAAGATCGCGAAAGACAACAACGTCAATCTCGCACAGGTGAAGGGAACCGGTCTCGGCGGACGTATTACCAAAGAAGACATTCTGAGTTTCATTCAGTCAGGCGGTGCGAAAGCTGGTGCGCCTGTTGCGGCTGCTGCTGTTCCCGCTCCCAAACAGGCTCCCGCGCCGGCTGCGCCTTCGCCGCTCGTGGGTCAGATTGTCCCCATGACGCCGATGCGCAAGATCATCGCGCAGCGCATGGTCGAATCGAAACACACCAGCGCCCACGTGCACAGCGTCTATGAAATCGATATGACGCACGTGATGAATCTGCGCGCCAAGCTGAAGAACAAATTCGAGCAGACTACCGGCAGCAAACTCACGCCGACCACGTTCTTTGCTCGTGCCGCGGTGAAAGCCCTGCGCGAGTTCCCGATCGTCAACGCATCGGTCGAAGGCGACAACATCAATTACCACCGCGAAATCAACATCGGGATCGCCGTTGCTCTTGATTGGGGATTGATCGTGCCTGTTATCAAGCACGCGGAAGAGAAGAGCTTCCTGGGATTGCAGCGCGCTATCAGCGATCTCGGAGATCGCGCCCGTGCTAAGAAACTTTTGCCCGACGATGTCCAGGGCGGAACATTTACGATTACCAACCCTGGCCAGTTTGGGCAGATGTTCGGTCTGCCCATCATCTTACAGCCACAGGTGGCGATCATGGGAATAGGTTCGATCAAGAAAACGCCGGTAGTCGTGACTGATGCAAGCGGTGGCGACTCCATCGCTATCCGATCTATCTGCCACATCTCGCTCGGCTATGATCACCGGGTCATTGATGGAGCCGTCGCAGACCAGTTCCTGCGCTCAGTGGCGCAGCATCTGGAAGGGTGGAACGAAGAATTGATGTAAAGCAGTTGTCAGTTGCTAGTTGTTACTTGTTAGAAAGAGCAATCAGCCAACTGCTCTCTCAACAACTAGCAACTAGCAACTCTCAACTCGCAACTAGTTCTGCTTCGCCCAGCTGCTGGCGTTTAGACAGTCCACCACCCCGTCAATTACTTTGCTCAAGCCGCCCTGAAACTTGTCAGGATCGACGATATCTTTCGAGGCGATCGCCTCGGTGATTGAAAGCGCAGAACCAACAAACGACAATGCCGCCTGTTTTTTGTCGGTTCCCGACTTATTCGGCAGATTTTCCTGGAATCGATGCACCATGCGGAAGATCTCCTCCGCCGAGCGCTGGTCGTGCGCCACCTGGACCACCACGGATCCAGGATTCGTGATCGCTGCTATAAAATATCGGGCAGCGACATAAGTCGTGATCCCCAGCTGCCGCGCCTTCAGAATAATGTTGCGCTTCTTCCACGTGCGCGAAATCTGCTTCTGCGATTCGTTCAGCTCGAGCGGGATCAGCAGTCCCGCCTTATTGCGAATCCTAAGCAACTCGCCGATCAGCCAATCGCAGACTGTCGCACCGCCAGACAGACGCTCGTCCAGCACCCGCCCCAGCCCGGCCAGGTTAGCCAAATCTCGTTTAATTTGTTTTGGAGTCGGACGCCCGGATTGTTCTCCGGACGTAGATTGCGATCTTACTTTTGCGAGGCGGTTGCCCGCCAAATGACCCTCATCATAAATGTACTCACTACGAAATCGCTTTCCCGCTCTTAGCAATTAGCCACTCAGCAATTAGCCCCTGAACACTGTGCCTATCATTCAAGGCACAACACTCAGGGGCTAACCACTAACAACTAATCACTAAAAACTACCTTGCTGCTTCTGACTCGTACTTCTCCATGAACTCTTCCACCGACCGAACGTAAACATCGGCCATATCCACCACGTTCCTTCGCGCTTCCAGTAGATCCAGCGCGCCGTTCAGTTCGTAGCCGAGCGAACGCAGTACCGCCAGCGTCATCATTGGAGCGCGGTGCACCCCGGCTGCGCAGTGGATGTAGAGTTTGGCTTCTTCGTCATCCAGAGCTTGCAGCGCAAATTCCACGCCACGCTGAAAAACTTCGGGCGGTTTCGGCTGAAAGTCGTCGTCCACCGGATTCCATAGCACCTGTATGCCATGCGGTTCCGCCAGCGGCGTATCGTCGAACTCAATCTGCATGTCGATGATGTGCGTGATACCGTTGCGCGCCACTTCCGTCATCTTCTCCGGAGTCCATATGCCCCCGCCGACGGCTATGCGATCAGTGATCCAGCTAATGTCCATGTGCTCGCGAAATCCTTCTCTTGCTACGTTCTTTCCGCGGCCACGGGAAGGATAGGCCCGACCGGATGTGCTTCCATTCAGCTCTCACTACCTAAGATTCATTCTAAAGCACGTCCGTTGTGCTCGCAGAGACACTTTCGCCCGTGTCCTCCCGGAGCCTGTCGAGCAAGATCTGCGCCAGCGATGGGCACGAACCCTCTTCTTCCTCGTTGCTGAATCTGGCATCGAGTTTCGCCCAGTCGAACAGGAACTTTGCGTGTTGTTGGCTTCCGCCCTTAGCCTTCTCGATCATAGCGTCCAGGATTTCCGGCACTGCCTGCAGAATTCGCTCTACCGCGTCAGCGCAGGCGTCTTCCGTGTTCCTACTGCTCGTATTCGTATTGCGATTCGACTGCTCGTTTCGGTTCATTCTGTTTTTCTCAGCTTCAATTCCAGAATAGCAATTTTGATGGGACCTACTAGACACTTTCCGGAAATTTATATTTCGAGTTGCAGCAATCACTTACGGAGAAAATCGCCAAAATCGCCTCTTGACAAGAAACATGTCGTGCGGCGATTTAAGTGTCGAAAGCACAAAAACGCCCCATCCTTGCCCGAATTGGCCAAGAATGGGGCAAGCAGGAGGCTAAACTTCCGCTCTGGCACAGAGGAACGTGTCTGGCATTGGAATCGGGTACACATCTTCGCTGCACGCATCAATCTCTTCCAGGTACAAGCTCGAATTGTCCTGGGGCACGAGTCTGCCGCGGCTCTTAATGCTGCCGATCCGTTTCAGCAGCCCGCAATCGATCAGAATCTGTGTCATCCGATCGATCGCTTCCGGAAAGCGCCGCGTCAAGGTTCGCAAGGTGCAACCAAAGATAGCCGCCGCTTCTTCCTGCGTGTAGTCCTGAAAGACAATTCGCACGATCAGCGACTGCGACTCCGGATCCAATCTTTCCAGGCAGCGCTCAATGTCGTGCACGAAGATCACCGTATCCTCGAACGTGCCCATGCGATAAGACGTGACACGCGCCCGAAACACCTCCCGTCCGAGCAGAGAGGGAATACGTCCCACCTCCATCGACATTTTGAAATATCTCCGCAGGAACTGAATGGTGCGCTGCCGATAGATTGCAAGGTCGGGATCGAGGTCGTCGAAGCTGCGTGCCCGGACGTATGGACGAAAGGATGACTTTTCGCTACTCAAAAGGCACCTCCACAGGTTGTCGCGTTCAATTCGCCTGAAGCCCGAAGTATGCCGAACTCGTTCGAGTTGGCTTTTTCGCGGCGCATTCCCGGTTTCTGACGTCCTGCCAGCGGCAATTCCCGCATCTGCCGTTCGCAACGGCAGCAGTAGACGGTTCGTGATCCGATCGCCCGCAGCCACAACGCGCCGCAGCGTTCGCAATACTTCATTTCAACTCTCCCCTGTACTTCTTGCATCTTTCCCTCCTGTAACATTTCGGTATAAAAAGGAAAGCCCTGCACAATCGCTCTTCGAAAATGCTCCGAAGGGCGGATGGCAGGGCTCGTTTCTCTTACGATGACCTGGCTGAGCTATTTAGTTTGTTGATACCGGCCTACGACTCCATCCGACGCGACGAACGCCGGTGCAGGGTCAAATCCGCATATCGTCTTTACGGCGAAAATAGCCTTCTTCGTAGCCTGACTTCACCACCATGCCTTCATGCAAAATGACGGTAAGTCTGCCCGTAAAGCGAAGTGCCTGTAACAGTTGCATGGTTGAGGCCGAGAGCAATTCGCAATTGCGAACCTTCTCGCGGAACAGCAGAAAAAGCCGTTCGGCATCGCGCAAGTCGCCGGCCGGCGTGGTTGTCTTCTCTGATCGGGAATGAACGAAAGTGGCATGACCGCTAAGCATTACTTGCCTCTTGGAAAGTTAGCAATAAGCTATACAATGGAATGGATGCTATAGCCATATGGAATGGCTGGCAAGATGGAAAATCACTGAACTGACTCATCAGTTCGAGAACGGGAAAAGCACCCTCTATGTCTATTGATTTCACTACTTTACAAGAACGTCTGCGGAGCGCTCTCTGGAAACAGATCCAAGCCGGCGAGTTGACTGGCGTCCAATTGGCTCGCGAAACCGGGTTTCAACAGGCTCATATATCGAATTTCCTCAACCGCCACCGCGGTTTGAGCCTCCAGGCCATGGATCTGGTCATGAAAAAACGCGGCTTCAATCTTTTCGATTTAGTCAAGAACGACGAACTGGCGCCGCGTCTCGCTATGCGTGAGAAAGCTGAAGACGGCTATGAAAATGTCATTCTCGTCGATGGTTCCATCGCCGCCGGCTCGCCGCTCATCGTGCAGGAGAATGTGCGCGATGTGCTCAAGTTCAAAGCATCCTTCTTACGCCGGTTACGCGCCGACGGCGCAACCGGTCGCGGTGATTGGCATCGTTTCGTCCTTGTCAAAGTCGACGCTCGCGAAGGCATGAGCATGTTCCCGCGCCTGATGCCCGGCGCCATGCTGCTCATCGATCGCCACTACACATCTCTGCGCCCTTACCGCAAGAGCGATCGCAACATGTATGCCGTGCGCAAGGACGCTGGCGCAACCATCAAATACGTCGAGCTCTCGGAGAAGAATCTTGTGCTGCGCCCGCACAATGCCGACTATCCCGTGGACGTAATCCGTATGGCCGAAGCCGAGAGTGCAGCTGACTACGTCGTTGGCCGCGTCTGCCACGTCTCGATCGAAACTTAATACGGCGTGGGACCGATCACGACTCTTTCCCAGAAGGGCGCCTCGCATGTCGCGCTGCGAACGTGTGGGAACGCGGTGCACTCGTGTCTGCTATGATTTTTCAGTATCGGATGTGCATATCACGCGCATCCCAGTTATCGAGCGCAGTCATCGTGGAGGGATTTGTATGAGCGATTTGCCAGGCACACCGGCCGGACCACGCCGGGATGAAGATGTTGCTTTGGATCTAATGAAGTTTGTTGCTATGACCACCGGCTACGGTAAGACCAGCGGTCCGGGAGCTGGATTCCAGGGAACTGGAGCGCCCGTTCGCGCCGAAGATTACGCCGATCACCTGCTGCAACTCTACACACGCTGCCTGGAAACAGTCCGCGGCAAGAAATAGTCTTCCGCTAGTTTCCTCGAAGTGGTGCCCCAGGTTCGCGTCCCGCCTTTGGACGCTAGCCTGGGATGAACAATTTCAACAATACCCGATTGTTCTTCTCCGTGTATCCGTGGTGATAAAGAAGTCTCGCTAACACAAAAAAAGCCGCGAGGTTCCGCGGCTTTGCACTCGTACCCAAACATTGTTCGCGTCGAACGGACGCAATCGCACTACCGGCGACGCGCCTTCTTCGCTGGCTTCTTTTTTGCTCCGCCCTTTTTCGCAGCTTTCTTGGCGGCCTTCTTCTTCGTTCCACCTTTTTTCGCTGCCGGACGAGAGCCGCCCTTCTTCGCAGCGCTCTTCTTCTTGGCGGATTTCTTCGCTGCCTTCTTTGCTGGTTTCTTTTTTGCCGCAGCTTTCTTGGCAGCTGGTTTCTTTGCTGCCGCTTTCTTAGCTGCGGGCTTCTTTGCTGCTACTTTCTTCGCCGGAGGCTTCGGAGCTGGAGCCGCAGCCGCTGCTGGCTTCTCGGCTGCCGCAGCTGGAGTTCGCGCTTCGGAGACTTCTTCCGTATCGTCGGCGCTTACTGGTTCCTCCTCCTCTTCTTCTTCCTCCTCGAGATCCTCTTCCATGTTTTCATCGTAGACGTCGGAATCGCCGTACTCATCTGCTTCGTCGTCACGGCCATATAGCGTCAGGTCATCAAACCTCATCGTTCCTCCTGGTCCTGCTCGAACTCGTATGAAAGTTTACGACTACCACGGGTGACGAATATCATCCCGAAAATCGGCGCGGATTATAGCACAGCGATTTTCGTCTCGGACAATCGCGAAAACTCATCCATGGGATGCGCTTTCTCCCGCTAGCCTAACTCAGGTTGAGGAATTGTTCTTGTGTTTTTCTTTACGGATCTATGCGGACTACCACGACGTCGCCCGCGCGCAGCTGCGCGCCGATCTTGGCATTGTCTTTGCGCAACGCCGCCACCGTGGTGTTGTAGTGATCGGCGATCGAGGTTAGCGTCTCGCCGGGCTTTACTTTGTGCAAGATCTTCCCCGGCTTCTTGTTCGAGGCCTGATGTAAGCCATTGGATTTACTAGGCTTATCGTCGTCTTCTCGGCGGGATGCGGCTTGCTTCGCATGTCCCTTGGGAGTCGACTCTGCGACCTCGGCATGCGTCACCGAGCGGTAGATTCTCAGATGTTGCCCTGCTTTTAGTGCATTTCCGCGAAGATGGTTCCACCGTCGCACCTTCTCGGCGGGGACTCCGAAGTCGTCCGCCACCGAAAGCACCGTGTCCCCCTTGCGGACTTTGTACAACGTTGGGTGCTTCGAATACGAGACAGCTTCCATCTCTGCCGCGCGTCGCGCACTGATCGGAATGATCAGCTTCGTGTCCTGATGCAGGTCCTTGTCGTCACCCAACTCGTTCACTTCGGCGATCGATGCCGCCGTCGTGTGATACTGTCGCGCAATTTCCGTCAGGCTCTCGCCCGACTTCACCCTATGAAATCGCCAGGAGACCCGGTTCTCTCTTGGAATCGACGCAATCGCCGTCTGAAATTTATCCGCGGTGCCCGCCGGCACTTTCAACTCGTAGCTGCCTTCTTTCGGTGTGGTCATCCGCAACAGCGCAGGATTCAATGCCTGTATGTTTTCCGCGGTGCTGTCCACGCACTCCGCAACCAGTCGCAAATCGAGCGGATAATCGATCTTCACTTTGTCGTACTGCAGCGGCGCGTCGACCGCCAGATGATCCAGCCCATACTGTGCCGGATTCTTCGCGATGATGGTGAACGCCAAAATAATCGGAACGTAATTCTTCGTCTCTGCCGGAAGCACGTTGCGTTTGTAGAGCTCCCAGAAATCCGCGTATCCGGTACGCTGCACGGCTTGTTGCACATTCCCCGGACCGGAGTTATATGCCGCCATCGCCAGGTACCAGTCGCCGAATTGCGCATACAGATCTTTCAGGTGACGCGCCGCCGCCCGTGTCGACTTCTCCGGATCCTGCCGCTCGTCGACCCACCAGTTTCGTGCCAGACCGTAATCCACCGAGCGGCTGGCCATGAACTGCCACATGCCGCGCGCGCCCGCATGCGAAAGCGCCATCGGCAGAAATCCCGACTCCGCCTCCGCCAGGTAAATCAGATCCTGCGGGACGCCTTCTTCCTTGAAAACCCGCCGGATCATCGTTTCGTAGCGGCCTTTGCGAATCGTCGCCGACTCCAGCGATCCCCGCCCATGCGTCGAAAAGTAATTGATGTAGCTGGCGACCTGATCCGTCATCATCAGCGGCAAATCCGACTGCATATGCCGAATCTCCGCCTCAGCCTTCGCCTTCACGTTCGGATCGACCGGAAACGTCACCGCGTTCGCCTCATCGATCGGCGCTGGCTCGGCGTTCTGCGCTGTGAATCCGTCGCCCTGCTCCAGCGCAATCGCCTCCAGGTCGTGTACGCGTTCAACCAGCTTGTCGAACTCGTCCTGCAGTTGCTGGTTATTGCGTATGTCGAGATTCGACTCCACCATCAGGTTGAACGCATGATCGAAATTCTCGCGCGCCGCGTCCAGGTGCCCAGCGTGGTAGTTCGCCTGGCCCGCCTCATATTCCTTCTCCACGCGGGCGATCAGCGCTTGCACCTGATCAGCCGGAGCTAGCGGCACCGCCGCAACCTGCTCGGACTGAGCGTCCTTTGCCGTAGCGGGCGTCTGCTGTTGCTGCTGTTGTTTCTTGACTGTCGGAGCGTTTGCCTGCGCGGGCGGCTTGGCCGAGGTCTTTTGGGATTTGTCGGGTTCGCACGCGATCGATGCCAGCAGCAGCGCAGCCGTGAGCGGCAAGATTAACTTACTTGGCATCATTCGCGTTGGAAACGGCCCGCGTTGCGGCTTGCTGGGCCTGAGCTCCTGTTCAACTCAGATCGAGTTGAAATCGTACTACCCTGTTTACTTCAGGGTCAATGCAGCGAACGTCTTACGCCTGTTGTTCTCGCGTATTCCCGGGACGAGAAGCGTCGTGGGTGGCCCATTCAAGCCCGCCTTCGGATTGAGTGGGATAGTGGTTTTTTTGCTTGTCATCACGAGGCGCGCAGCGGCGAGGGATCTGCATTTGCTTCGGGGCCCCATCCTCGCCCGCTTTTGGCGTGGGTGGGATAGGGGTTTTTTGCTGTCATCACGAGCCGCGCAGCGGGCGAGGGATCTGCATTTATGGCGGGGTGCCCCACCCTCGCCCGCTTTTGGCTTGAGTGGGATAGTGGTTTTTTTGCTTTGTCATCACGAGGCGCGCAGCGGCGAGGGATCTGCATTTGCTTCGGGGTGCCCCAACACTCGCCCGCTTTTGGCGTGGGTGGGATAGTGGTTTTTTTGCTTGTCATCACGAGGCGCGCAGCGGCGAGGGATCTGCATTTGCTTCGGGGTGCCCCACCCTCGCCCGCTTTTGGCGTGGGTGGGATTGACTAACTTCTCTCCAGCGCCTGCCTCAAATCCGCCATCAGATCCGCCACATTCTCAATTCCCACGCTCAGCCGCACCGTCGCTGGCGAAACATCCAACGCTTCCAGTTGCTCCGGAGACAATCCCACATGCGACGACAGGAACGGATACGACACCGTCGACTCCACTCCGCCCAAGCTCGTCGCCAGATACCAGAGCTGTAGCGAGTCGATGAATTTTTCTGCACCCTCGCCGCCGCCCTTGTGCTCGAACGACAGCATCGTCCCAAATCCCGACATCTGCTTTTTGGCGATCTCGTGGCTCTGATTCGACTTCAGTCCCGGATAAAACACCCGCGACACCTTCGGATGTGATTCCAGAAACGCAGCAATCTCCAGCGCATTCTCCGTCGCCCGCTCCACGCGAATCCCCAGGGTCTTCAACCCGCGGATCAGCAGATATGCGGCCAGCGGATCCAGGCATCCGCCTGACTGCTTCATCATCTCGCGCGCCGGTTCCACCCAATCGGACGAGCCGGCAATCACTCCCGCGGTTACGTCATTGTGCCCGCCCAACAGCTTAGTCGCCGAATGCACTACCACGTCCGCGCCCAGCTCCAACGGCTGCTGCAGCATCGGACTGGCAAACGTGTTATCCACCACCACGCACGTGTGCTTCTGGTGGCCGAGCTTCGCCAGGGCAGCAATATCCACGCAGCGCAGCGTCGGATTCGTCGGCGTCTCCAGGAACAGCAGCCGCGTCTTCTTGGTGAAGTAATCCTCAATCTTGCACAGTTCGTTGTACGGCACGAAGCGCGTGGTCACGCCATATTTCGAGAGCGTGTCCTGCAGCAAGTGCGTGGTCCCACCATAGAGGTCGAGCATGGAGACGATTTCGTCGCCCGTGCGGCACGTCGATAGCACCAGCGACATGATCGCCGCCATTCCGCTCGACGTGACCACGGCGCTCTCGGCGCCTTCCAGCGCCGCAATCTTGCGCTCGGCCACCGCCACCGTCGGATTCGCATAGCGCGAATAGAGATAAGCCTTCGAATCGCCCTCGGCGTATTTGCGCAGCTCGTTCGTGTTGGGGACCACGAACACCGATCCTTGCGAGATCTCCGTGGTCAGCGATTCGTTCGTTCCATGATGTTCTTCTCCGGCATGGACGCAAAGCGTCTCCGGAGCGCGGTTCTTCTTGTGATCTTCGGCGCTCATAGGTGATTTTCGATTATCGCAGATCGAGCTATCGGTGGATGCCCCACACATCGCCGCTTTTGCGAATGTGTGGGAGACAGGTGATGGAGCCCGCTCGCCCCCGAGCGGGTCAGGTGTACGGAGATAGAGAAGCCCAACTTGCGCTGGGCTTCTTTGTGACCCTTTGTGTCCTTTGTGGTTAGCTGTTTTTTAGTGCAGCAAATCCAGCGTGTTGTCGCCGTCGTCAACGAAGTAGATGCCTTTGCCGCCGGGCTTAACCGCCAATCCGAACAGCGTACCTCCGCCCATTCCGCTGGTGTCGATCATCTCGGTGTTGACTTGGCTGCCTCCGGGCGTAGTTTCCACCAGGTTGCCGTCCCCGGCGTTGGCTGTCAGGATATTACCGTTAGGCGCGATCGCGAGGCCCAGCGGTCCATTCAGCGATCCGCCGGTTGAAACCGTCTTGCCGGTTCCTGCGCTCGAGATCCGAAACACCGCATTCGAAATTGCGGCGATACGATTCGCCGCGGTGTCAGCAACATAGAGCGTGCCATCTTTGCCGAGCCCCACGCCAGTTGGACCAATCACCAGCGCGTCCGGATCGGTTTTCTGTCCGAAGCCGGAGCCGATGACAGTGCGAAACAGTTCGCGCGGCTTGTTGCCGTGATCGTCTTTGTCGCCATCAGGCGAGGTGATCGCAATACGTATCACCGTGCCGTGGTTCACAACGCTGCCGTTGCCGGCGACAGTTCCGTTCAGCACATTAGTGACGAACAATTCGGCGACGCCCCCAAGATCGAGCGCGGTCATATCCCAAGGGCCGTTGATCTGGGCGCCATCGCGCGACCCCGAGAATGTTTCTACAACTTTGCCTTGATTGTTGAGAACGAGCAGGCATCCGGCTTTCGCGGTAGCCGAGGTTCCGTCGGAAGTAGGCAGACTTCCGACGATCACCCACCCGCTACGCAAAACGACCAAAGCAGTGGTGAGGCCGATACCTCCAGGACAATTGCCCGGCAGTCCCTTGGCGCTGATTTGAGCGAACACCTTCAGAGTTCCGCTCGGAGAGATGTCGACGATGGTTGTCCCGGTACCCTGAAGATTGGCGGTGTTGTTGAAGTTGCTGACCAGGATATGACCGCTGACCAGAGCTCCAGTCGAGCGCGGCACGACGGCGACGCCGTAGGGGTTCACGTCACCATTAGAAGGAACTGTGGAAGCGACTTTCGTAGTAGTAGAAAATTGCCCGCTGAAGGAACTGGCGGACAGAGCAGTGGTTGCGAGCAAGGTGAGTGCGACCAGCGAGATTCGGCCCCGGAAGGAAATGGCTCTCATGGTTACGACTCCTAATTGCGACTCTGCATCGCTGAAGAGCGGCCTGTACTCACGTCGTGGGACAGGTGGCAGAAATTTGACGTAGACCTGACTGGCGACAGGTCCAGAAGTGACACGCGGATGAAAGTAGTGAGGGCGAAACGGTCGCTTGTCAGGGAAAAGTAAAATCAAAGTCAAATATTGACGTGGAGTGTTCCTGGGCCGAAATTCACGCAGAGTTGCCGTGCAGGTTTTGTCCTGATTTTTTGTGCCGCGTCCGGGCCTATTCTTCCGATTCTTCTCGTGTGCTCATTCCTGAGCGCGATAACAGTTGCCGCAGCATCCTCTCGCCCCCAGCACCGCGCTGAATCCCGCCCATATTCCCGTCGCGATCAATCACGACATACACCGGGTACTGCGTGGTCGCGAACATCGCCGGTAAATTCGTATCTTCGTTCAGGATGATCGGACAGGCGCGCGGGCTCGTTTGCAGGTACTGCTTCACCTTCTTCTTCGATTCGCCAACGTCGATCGCGAGAACCACCAACCCCTTCGGGCCTAGCTCCTGCGTCAGCTTATCCACCAGCGGTTGTTCGCCGCGGCAATACGGACACCATGTGGTCCAGAACTGCAACAGTACAACTTTGCCTTTGAGCGAGACATTGTTGTAGGTTTCGCCGGTCATGCTTTTGGCGTTGAAACGCGGAGCCGGCTCGCGTCCGTCAGATTGGGCGAACGCGGCAGCAGTGAGAGCGAGCAGACAAAGCGCGCGTCGAAACATGCGCGGCAATATAGCACCGGGCTGCCTTGATGGAATGAGAATTTGAATCTTGTTCCGAAATACGGGCCACATCAGTTGCGAAGCGCATGGCACCTCGATCTGTGGCCGCGATCCCGTATAATAGGCGCGCAAAATGCCCGCTCTAGGCTGAGCGGGCAACTTCAGGTCGTGAGACTTGGGACTCCGTCTTGGCTAAGATCCCCGCTTCATGAACATGCGAATCGCGAACAAGACGACTATCACGATGATTACAATCTCGACCACGGTTCTGACCATTTCGTTTCTCTCCTGGGAAGCCGCGCAATGAGCAACCGAGATGTCCGCGTCCGAGAGCATAGGCCTGTTGGCAATGGCCGTCAATGAATTGATTTTCTGCTCGTGGATCAATAGGGCAGGTGGCTTGGACTGCAGAGGGCAAGCTGAAGAGAAGAAAAGTCAGGGGGAAAAACGAAGGTGTATCGCAGTATGATGCGTCCGGTCAGTTCTTAGCGAACGGCAATGGTGCAACGGCCGCCCTGGGTCGCTCCCGACTCCAGGTCCCTGACCTCGTTGTGAGCCGCTATTTCAGCCAGTTCGGAGGTTGCGGCAAATCCCCAGGAGATCATTTCATCGGGATTCTGGGCGAGAGAAACCATCCAGTGATAGCGCATCGTTTTGCGAAAGCGCGAGGGCTCTGCCTGGAACTCCAGAACGTATGCGCGAACATACTGCTTCATAGCACCTCTTTCAACCCGTTGAAGGGCCGGGGAAAGGGCGAAACGTCCGGTTCTCGCGCAGGTTTGCACGCGTGGCTGAGATAGTGTTCGGCATCGCGGCACTTAAGCTGGCACTTGTGGCAGCGGATCGGTCCTTTGACCTTTGAAGGAGTTCGCGGGGCTTTGGAAGCGAGTTCGCTTGTTATCGTCACTCCTTCCATGATACGCCCTAAGCGCAATGCGTGCCGGTTCAGGCCTGAAATGGCTCTAGATCGCCATCTTATTCTGCTTGACGTCTTCCGCGGCCTGGGCGATTTCCTCGGGCTTGCCCAGATCGCGCCAGTAGTATCCGTCAGCCCGGAACGCCCCAATCGTCTCGTCGCGAGCAGCCAGTTCGAGATACGAGTCGATGATCGAGAAGATGCCATCTTCTCTCATCATCGCCAGCATGCGCGGCGAGATCACATGAATCCCGCAGAACGCAAGCGCCTGCGTGTCGTCGGAAGCCCGCGCAATCTCGTCCTGCTCCCCAATCCGGCGTCCGAATAGGCGCTGCTCGCGATCGAAGAGCAGAAAGCGGGAACTATCACGCTGCTGCACGGCCAATGTAGCCAGCGCTCCGCTGCGCTCGTGCGATTCCACCATGCGCGCCAGATCGATCGTGCTGACGACGTCGACGTTATGCAGTAGGAAGGCTTCATCCCCTTCATCTTCGAAGAACCATGCCGCCTTCTTCAGTCCACCACCCGTATCCAGTAGCACATCCTCGCGCGAAATCGCGATGTTCATGCCGAAGTTGTCGTGCGCGGCCAGGTACTCGATCATCCGATCGGCAAAGTGATGCACGTTGACAATGACGTCGCGAATCCCAAACTCCCGTAGGCGATCGAGCGCAATCTCCAGCAGCGTGCGTCCGGCAACCTCGACCAGTGCCTTCGGACGGTCATCGGTAAGCGGACGCAGGCGCGTCCCTAATCCCGCGGCGAGGACCATCGCTTTCATAGCCCCATGCGCTCCAGTTCGCGATGCCACAGGACAATGTCGATGCCGTTCTTCGTGCGCAGGTGTTTCGCCAGTTGTTCGGCCAGATACACGGACCGATGCTGGCCGCCGGTGCACCCGAAGGCGACGCTAAGATTCTTGAAGCCACGACTTTGGTAGTTGTCGATGCTGGCGTCGACCAGCGACAGAACGTGCGCGAGATACTGATGCACACTCTCCTGCTGATTTAGATACTCAGCCACTGGCGCATCTTTGCCGGTCAGTGGCTTGAAGCGCTCTTCGCGCCCGGGATTCGGCAGGCTGCGCGCATCGAAGATATATCCGCCGCCATGTCCGGACTCATCCTTCGGAAGGCCGCGATGGAACGAAAAACTGCCGATCCGTACGACTAGCTTGTCGGGTTCGGTGGCGATGCTCTGCAGCTTTTCCGATCCGACCATGTTGCGCATCGCCTCGGTCAGGGTCGGCAGCGCGATCGGCAGCTCCACGTTGTGCAGCAGCCAGCGGACATTCTTCAGCGCGTACGGAACACTGGCGAGGAAGTGCGCCTTGCGCTCGTAGAAGCCCCGGAACCCGTAGGCGCCCAGAGCCTGCATCACGCGTATGTAAACGAACGCATAGTAATGATGCATGAACGCTTCGCGCGAGAGATCGGTGTAGCGCGCCAAGGCGTCGAGATAGTGATCCAGCAACTGCAGCCGCACATCCGCCGGCAGATCGGCCTTTGCGTCGAAGAGAATCGACGCGATGTCGTATTGCAGCGCGCCCTTCCTACCTCCCTGGTAGTCGACGAACCAGGGCTGGCCTTCCACGAGCATGATGTTCCGCGACTGGAAATCGCGATACAGAAAGTAATCGCGTGGCGCAGTGAGTAGAAATTTGGTGAGACGGCCGAAGTCATCTTCAAGCGCCTGCTCGTTGAACGGAACGCCTGCGAGCCGCAGGAAATAGTACTTGAAGTAATTCAGGTCCCACGCAATCGACTGGCGATCAAAGCTGGCGCGCGGATAACAGACCTTGTAGTTCAGATCCCGCCCGGCCTCAATCTGGAAGCGCGGCAGAATTTCCACCGCCTTGCGATACGCCCCAGCTACCTCCACGGAAATGTCTGCTCCGTCGCGATGGCTGGAAAGATAGTCGAATAACGTGACGTCGCCGAGATCCTGCTCGAGGTAAGCGCCCTCGTCTACCGCGTCACCATAAATTTCCGGCACAGGTAAGCCGTGACGACGAAAATGCCGCGAAAACTCGAGGAACGCAACGTTTTCTTCGCGCACGTCGTAGAGCACGCCGATGCTGGTGGCCGACTCATTGCTGAGGCGGATGATCTTCCGCCCGGAACCCCCAAGTTCGCCCTGCAAAGGACGCACGAGCGTTGGAGGTGCATGAAAATGCTGCTCAAAAAGTTTTTTCAGGACGTCCATGAAGTCAGGACAAAGATAACAGCGATTGCGTTACCGGGTCATTGGCTGATTGCTTGATTGCATCTGGGCAGTCAGCACTGATGATGGCGGCTTTCTGGCTCAATACTGAGAGCCGACAGCCGAAACAAAAATCTCCCCGGGGAGTAGGGAGATTTCTTAAGAAGATTACGAATGTTTACTTCTTGTTGACTGCTTTTTTCAGATCGACACCCGCAGTGAACTTCGCAACCCGGCGAGAGTTGATCTTGATGACGGTGCCAGTTTGCGGGTTACGGCCATTGCGGGCCTTGCGTTGATAGGTGGAGAATGTTCCGAAGCCAGAGAGAGTAACGCGATCCCCCTTCTTCAGAGCGGACGAGATACCCTCGATAACGGACTCGATGGTATTTGCAGCTTGCGCCTTGCTAATACCGGTATCGGCAGCAATTTTTTCAACTAAATGCCCTTTGTTCATGTCACTGCCTGCCTTTCAGGAAGACACCTGCCGCTCTGTTTAGACCGCCAGCAGAGCCAAGTCAAGCAATCATGCACCCAAAAAGCGCGCCCCGTTTCCCTTTTGGGAATTGGGGTCCCCGAAATTCGGCTATGGTTGCGACTTTTTAGGCGGCGACCGGTTCGCTTGGCGGAACCGCAGGTGTCTGGGTAGTAACGGCGATGCGTAGTTTGTCGCCTAGGCCGCGGAAAACTTCCACCCAGTGTCGCGCTTCCTCATCGTTGCGCTCGGCTTGAATCGGATACAGCGTTTGCAGCAAAGTGTAATAGACGTTCTGCGCTTTCCACAGATTGATCTCGAACGGCAACATGCGGGCGACGTTCATCGCGTCATCGAGTTCGGACAGAAGTTTAAGGTCACTGGGATTGGCAGCCAGTGCGTCGCTCGTGCCTTCCAGGCGTCCGCGCAAATCGAAAGCCAGCCGCGCTTCATCGAGTTGAAGATTGTCGCGACGCGCCTCCTCCAGAATCGCGCTGAAACGACCGAGATCGAGCGGACCCTCCACGATCAGGCGCCGCAAGGCTTCATTCACCACGAAGGCTGCGGTCACTACCATCACATGCGGAAGCGGCATGCGAATCTCGTGCAGGAAACGCATCAGTGACGCGTGATTCTCGTAGATTTGACGATAGCTCGCGTTGGCTTCTTCCAGCACGTGACCCAGAATGTTCTCCACCACCCGGCGTTGCTCGTCGCGGAACAGTGACTTCACCGAATACGATGTTCCTTCGAAGTTGCGGTCGAGCACACGGATCGATTCGGGAACATCCGATTGATTGAATGCTTGTTGAGCTTCGCCGACGGTGTGCTCATAAGCCTCTTCTCCCTGATAGCGCCGCACCCCGGCCAGCAGATTGTTGTCGCCGAGGTTCAAAACCGCAAATGTCAGATCGGCGGAGTTACGCGTGATCTGCGAGCGAATCAGCACGCGCCCAAGCGCAAGTTGCGTCCGCCCGGCCTGCAGCACTCGCGAATCCTTCACGTCTGCTTCGTAGCAGTAGATGACACGGTGATCCGCGAATCCGAAGAATAGCGAACTGATGGCAAAGTGCGCGCCCACTCCCACCAGATTCACAGTTGCCGGCTTCACATACCGCTCGTAGACTTGCGCGCCGTTCTTGAACGCCCCCAGATTAGAGGGTGCCTGGGACAGGTGTTCTATCAGATGCTGCTCACGATGGTCGCCAAGTAGATCCTGCGCCAACTGCACGGCCCGCGCCGCGTATTGCATCACCTGCACGGTCTCGATGCCCGAAATTTCATCGAAGAACCAGCCGCAACTCGTGTACATCAGCAGTTCGTGACGCTGCATTTCCAGCAGCTTCAGCAGGGCGACCTGTTCTTTTTCGTTCAGTTCGTGGGTGCGATGCCGCGCGAGGAAGCCGTCTACATTGTCCGGCGAACGATCGAGCACCACTTCGATGTAATCGTTGCGAGCTGCCCACGGATCTTTCACAAACTCGCGCGTCTTATCGTCAAACGGCTTAATTAAATCGTCCCGCAGCCAGTCCAGCGCCTCGCGCAGGGGCTTGCGCCACTGCTGGTTCCAGCCCTGCCGTCCGGAGTTGCAGCCGCAGTCGCTTCGCCAGCGTTCGATCCCGTGTGCGCACGACCACGACGTGTTTTCGACGATCTCAACTTCGTGATTGGGCGGATGCTTGGCGAGATATTCGCCGTAGTTGGTGATCTTCGCGAGATCGTTCTTCTCGATATATTCCAACGCGTAGGCCAGAGCCATGTCTCCATGCGGATGATGATGACCGTATGTTTCCCCGTCCGTTGCGATGTTCATCAGTTGCGGGTAATCGCGATTGCTGAATCCGCCAATCAGGCGATTGGCGAAATTCTCGCCCGAGCTGAGTAATTTTTCGAACGCCACCGCGCGTGAGATGGGTCCGTCGTAGAAAAAGAGCGAGATCCGTTTTCCCGACGGCAGTTTGCACACATACGGCATCTTCGGATCGATCTTGCCGCCCTCAACGTTTTTCCACGTGCGCCCCATGCGGCGCGTCTGCCCAGCCTGGTGCGGCGCCAGAATCGTGAACTTGATCCCGTTCTCCGCCAGCACCTCCAGCGTCTCCACATCAGCAGCGGTTTCGGAAAGCCACATGCCTTCTGGGAAATGTCCGAACCGTGACTCGAAATCGCGTATGCCCCAGCGAACCTGCGTTTCCTTGTCACGTCGATTAGCAAGCGGCATGATGATGTGGTTGTAAATCTGCGCGATCGCATTTCCATGGCCGGAAAGCCGCTCGCGCGAGAGCCGGTCCGCTTCCAAAATGGAGGCGTACACACCGGGACTGTTTACTTCCATCCACGAGAGCAGTGTCGGTCCGAAGTTGAAGCTGATGCGAGCGTAGTTGTTAACAATCTTGACGATGCGGCCTTCGCCGTCGAGTATGCGCGATGCCGAATTGGCGGCATAAGACTCCGCTGTGATGCGTTCGTTCCAATCATGAAAAGGATAGGCTGAGTCCTGCTGCTCGATCGCCTCCAGCCACGGGTTTTCGCGTGGAGGCTGGTAGAAGTGCGCGTGAATGCAGAGGCAACGTTCCATATTCGCTGCTACTTAGATGCTGAAATTGCAGGGAGTGACCCCGCGCCCCTGGCATTCAACAAATGGTAAGCGTTTTCGAACTCCACGGGAACGGTTTTCCAACACGGTCCACAGAGGATGGCGACTCTTGCACAGCTCACTCCCACAGTTTGCACGCCCTGCCACTTGCGCCGTGGCCAGATGCCATGACACCCTTGATCAGGGACAAGACAGAAACGATAAAACATGAAATCAGAAACAAAAACGGCGGCATGCCTGCTCTGCGACGACACTGGATGGAAGTCGGTGGGAGAAGGAGCGGAGCGGCGCATGACCCGCTGCAATTGTCGCTTACGGGCGCGTGGATCATCGCTGTTGGAGGCCGCGAAGATTCCGAAACGTTACGGCCATTGCGACTTTGACAGCTTCCACACGGAATTCCCCAACACCGACATGCCGGATCAGGAATACAAGTCGCTCAGTTCGGCTCGCTTTCTCGCCGGCCGATTCGTGGACGAGCATCTTCCCGGACAAGGTCTGCTGTTTGTGGGCGGCACCGGGACAGGGAAGACGCACCTGGCAGTCGCAGTAGTTCGCAAGCTGGTGCTCGACAAAGAGGTGCCCTGCCTCTTTTGCGATTTTCGCGAGTTGATGCGCCAGATCCGCCAATCCTATGATCCGGCCGTTCAGACGACCGAACTGGACGTGTTGAAACCTGTGTTCGACATCCCGGTGCTGCTGCTCGACGATCTCGGCTCCGCAGCAATGACGGAGTGGCAGCGCGACACCGTCGGGTACATCCTCAACAAGCGCTATTCGGATGAGCAGACCACCATCGTCACCACTTGCCTGGTAGATAAGCCGAGTCCCGTGGCCGAAGCCGCAGAGCCGAGCATGGGAAGATCGCGCACTCTCGAAGAAGCACGCTCGGTGATGCGCGAGCGCACCTTGGGCGAGCGCATCGGCGACCAGATGCGCATGCGCCTGAAAGAGATGACGAAAACACTCGAGATCCAGGCACGCGACTTCCGCGCTCGCGGTAAAGACAAGTTCTAGCTCACCAGAGAAATCGGGAAATCGCGTAAACAATAATCTTCGCAAGTATCGGTTTTCCGATTACCCGATTACCAATTACCCGATTACAAATTCGTGTGTGCTAGTCTCGCAAAATGCACCGCGCAGCCAAGACCCACCACCAGATCAGCGAGAAGGCCAGCCGCTTCTCCGAATCGGTGATCCGTGAGATGACTCGCCAGGCAATGCTTTATGGCGCGGTCAACCTTGCCCAGGGATTCCCTGACTTTTCCGCGCCTGAGGCAATCAAGCGCGCCGCGCAAGAGGCTATCGCCGCCGATATCAATCAATACGCGATCACCTGGGGCGCCAAGAAATTGCGCGACGGCATCGCCCGCCACATGCAGCAGACGCAGGGAGTGACAGTGGATCCGGAGACGGAGATCACCGTCACCTGCGGATCGACCGAGGCGATGATCGCGTCCCTCATGGCAGTCACCGATCCCGGCGATGAGGTCGTGATCTTTGAACCGTTTTACGAAAACTACGGGCCGGACACCATCCTGTCGGGCGCGCAGCCGCGCTTTGTGACGCTGCATCCACCAGCAACGCCCAAGGGCGAGTGGAGCTTCGACGAAAAAGAACTTCGAGCGGCGATGAATCCCCACACGCGAGCGATCATCGTGAATACTCCTAACAATCCCACTGGCAAAGTCTTCACCCGCGCAGAACTAGAGCTGATCCGCGATCTGTGCGTGGAATTCGATGTAGTCGCCATCACCGACGAGATCTACCAGCACATTATTTATGACGGTACCGAGCATGTTTCGCTCGCGGCGCTCGATGGCATGCGCGATCGGACCATCACCATCAATGGTATGTCAAAAACTTACAGTGTCACGGGATGGCGCGTGGGTTGGGCGGTAGCGCCTCCAGTGCTGACTTCGGCCATTCGCAAGGTCCACGATTTCCTGACCGTCGGTGCGGCCGCTCCTCTTCAGGACGCAGGGGCCGCGGCACTGATGCTGCCCGAGAGCTACTACGCCGAACTCGCCGAGGGCTATCGCAAGCGCCGCGACAAGCTGGTTCCAGCCTTGGAAAAAGCGGGCTTCCGGACGTTTCTCCCTCGCGGCGCTTACTACGTCATGACCGACATCAGCGCCTTCGGCTTCAGCGACGACGTGACCTTCTGCAAATACCTCATCAGCGAGATCGGCGTTGCCGCTGTGCCCGGTTCGAGCTTCTACAGCAATCCGAAGAACGGCGCGAAGCAGGTGCGTTTTGCGTTCTGTAAGAAGGATGCGACCCTGGAAGAAGCCGAGAGAAGGTTGCGTAAGCTGGCGATCAAGTAAACTCCGCGAAGTACATTCCTTCCTCGAAGTCATCCTGAGCTGCTTCTTCGAAAGAACTGACCGACTGATCGACTGACCGACTAAATTACAATCTCCCTCGTGCTGCGTTTTCAGGCAGAGTTCGTTCCCCAACACGATGCGGAGTTCTTCGCCGCAATCCCTGCGAAGCCTGCAGTGTTCCTGCTGCGCGGAGAAGCGGGAACCGAGCCTTACGTCAGCAAAACTGCGAATCTGCGGCGACGGCTGGTGCGGCTGCTGGGTTCTGAAGGCGAACAGACCCGGCGTTTGAATTTGCGCAGCCGCGTCCGCACACTCGAGTACTCGCCCACCGGCTCCGACTTCGAATCCCAGCTGGTCCTTTATAAAGCGCTGCGCGAGACCTTTCCCAAAAACTACGTTGACCGCCTCCGCCTCCGCTTTGCTCCGCTCGTGCACCTCCATCTCGAGAACCGCTACCCCCGCGCGTCCGTGACGGTAAAGCTTGGCAAGAATGCCGGCGAATACTACGGACCATTTGCGTCGCGCGTGGCTGCCGAGAAATTCGCGAACGACGCGCTCGATTTTTTCAAGATGCGCCGCTGCGTGGAAGAGCTGAATCCCGATCCGAAGTTTCCCGGATGCGTCTACTCGGAGATGAAGATGTGTCTCGCCCCCTGCTTCAAAGGCTGCACGGACGAAGAGTACTCAGCCGAAGTGGTGCGCGTGCAGGAGTTCTTTGACACCAGCGGGCAGTCGTTGCGCCGCGAACTCGAGCAGGCGCGCGAGAAGGCCTCGGTTGATCTTGAATTCGAAGCCGCGGCGGCGCTGCATGCAAAGATCGAAAAGCTGAAGCCAGTTCTGGGTCAAGTGCCCGAGATCGTGACCCGGATCGATCGCATGAAAGGATTAATGATCCAGCCCGCTGCCGAGCCAGATTCTGTGATGCTGTTTCAGATCAACGCTGGCCGAATCTCCGAGCCGATTCCGTTTCTCGTGAACCAACCGGCGGATAGCGGCAAGATGCACTCCATGGAAGCGCGTCTTCAGGAAGCCCTCGCCGCTCCAGTGTTTGGGAAAGCAACAATACTCGACACGATGGAGCAGCTCGCAATCCTCAAGCGCTGGTATTACCGCACCAGCAAAACAGGCGAGGTCTTCTTCACCGACCAGCAGGGAGACCCGCCCTGGCGCCGAATCGTGCGCGGATTGTCGCGTGTCTTCCGCGGGGAAAAAGCCGCTCCGGATCTAAGCGAATCAGCCAAGGACTACTGGATCTTCCGCCACAAAGAAGCAGGACTGCATTAAGGCATCGGGTGATCGGATAATTTGTAATCGGGTAATCTAAAGTCTGAAATGTGAGATCGAAAACCTAGTGGCTCTCGGATCGGCCGATTCTGATTCTCAGGTTTTAGATTACCCGATTACAAATTACCCGATTGCCCGATTCGCACTCCTCTTCCTGAACACCGGCTTCACTTCCTTCCGCCAGTGTTCATCCACGGCTATCAGGCTCCACTCGACTTCAGGGCTGAAGTAGCGCAGCAACGTGTCCGTCGCCGGATGGATTCGCAGGGCTGGAGCAACCAGGAGCAGTAATGGTGATTTTTCGTTCAGCACCGCGCCGGGGAAGTAACCGAATTTCTGAAATTCGCCGCGCGCGTGGTGCCACCGAACGCGAGCCCAGTAGTCCAGGCCTTGAAGTGGCAGATGAATGTCTTCATCGGCCTTCAATTCAATCACTGCGAGACGACCGTCATGAGTTGACGTGAGCACGTCGATCATGGCGCGATCGGCAGCCGAGAACGCCGGCACCTGCGAGTAGACGAACTGCGAATTCAGCTGATGATCGAGCGCGTGCACATCGCGGATCACCAGCGATTCGAGCCAGCGCTCAGGCGCCATCCTCCACAGCGCGTCCGACGCTCGCGTCTCCTCCGGCCGGCGCGACATCGCCAGGCGCGCCGTAATCTCGCGAAGAAAAGCCTCCGATTCGTCATTGAGTACCGTCTCGTTCGCGCCCACACCAAAAACGATTTCTTCTCCCGGACGAAACGAACCCGCGGCAAACGCCACGCGCGCGCGCGCGAATTCCAGCCCAAATAAACGGAACGAGATTTCGGCGGGCGAAAGCACATGCACTTCGGCTCCCGGCACCAACTCACGAATCCGCTCGATCGATGCCGCGAATCGCTGGTGCGCGGCAGTAACATCCGGACAGTGCACCAGACGTGTGCTGATGTTGCCGATGTCGCCGGTGTCAACCGCTTCTACAGTGGAAGTCTTCGCGTCAACTTCATACAACTGCCAGCTTGCGGCAGCATGATTCAGATGCGCCATGCGCTCGCGCACCATCGCCGAGTGCTTGGCCGGAACAAACAGCTTCAGCCCGGCCACATGACGGCGGTTGGCCTCACGCTGCCGCAGATAGTCCATCCACAAAATCCCGATCGTGAGCGACGCGTCCACCGACGCTTGCGTTTCCTGCTCAGTCACTCCAAGCACAGCCCAGGCAGATGTCCCTTGGTGAATCGCGCCCCGTGCATAGATCGGCCCGAAGGAGTGCTCTAGATCGACAGCAGAAGTGAGTGGCGTAATCGTCGCCCCCGAATACTCTCGCCGGAGAATGCGCTCTAGCGTCCTGTGATATGCCAGACGTTGCGACTTCTTCGCCGTCGGCGTGCGATGATCGTGCCCGCGGCATATTTCCAGCTTATTAGGGCGCGGCTGCCCCAGGCGCTGTACCGACAGTTTCAGCACCTCGCCCTTCGGTTGCGCATCAAGCACGCGCCGCACGCAGTTGCGCTCTTCCGACCACAGGTGCAGCACGCATTTGCCGTGGTCGGTCGAAAGGGAATAGCGCGCTGTCTGCAGATCGAAAAGCGTGGTGCCGTCTTCCACGACGATGGCATCGCGCGATTCAGCCAGGAAGTCGTGTACGGTGCGAGCTAGGGCGGTGAGCTCCATGCGACAACGCCCTCACGGATATCACGGATGGACGCGGCTTTCCGTGCCGTGGGTCACATCTCTGCGGCGCTTGAGTGGTGCCCCAGATTCGCGCCGTTCTTTTCGGCGCTAACCTGGGCTCAGACAATCGAATTGCCTCACCACACGTGGCAGGCGTTCTCTCTCACCATCGGCTGACCAGCTTTGCAGCCGAAAGCCTTCTGGAATTCCGTCGAATTCGATACCACTCCATTGACCCGGTACTGCCCAGGCGAATGTGGATCGGTCATTGCCCGCACGCGCGAATTCTCCGGCGTCACGTTCTGGCACCAGATCTGGCCGTACGAAAGAAAGAAGCGCTGTTCCGGCGTGAAGCCATCAATTGGCCCCGGAGCGCCGCCCTTGTCCTTCATCGTGTTCTGTAGCGCCAGGTACGAGATGCGCACGCCACCATTATCGGCGGTGTTTTCACCCAGGGTCAGCTTGCCTTTGAGATGGACATCATCCACAGCAACGTAATTCTCGTACTGATCGGCAATGCACTGCGTGCGCTTGTCGAACTCTGCACGATCCTCGGGCGTCCACCACGATTTGAAGTTACCGACCGCGTCAAACTGGCTGCCCTGATCATCGAACCCGTGCGTCAGTTCGTGTCCGATCACCGCCCCAATACCACCATAATTCACGGCATCATCAATGTTGTTGTCATAGAACGGCGGTTGCAGAATGCCGGCAGGGAAGTTGATGTCATTCATCGGAGGACGATAGTACGCGTTCACTGTTGGCGGCGACATCGACCATTCCGACCGGTCCACCGCCTTGCCAATCTTGTTCACCTGGCGGTTTTCCTCAAAAGCATTCGCTCGCAGATAGTTCCCGAGCGCGTCGTCACGATTGATCGTCAGTTTGGTGTAGTCCCGCCACTTGTCCGGATAACCAATGTTGTTGCGGATCGCCTTCAGCTTCACATCGGCTTGCTTCTTGGTCGTGTCGGTCATCCACGACAGACCCTGGAAGTCCTGCCCCGCGGCGGTTTCGATGGCATTCACCATCTTCAGTGTGCGCTGCTTGCCTTCCACGCCAAAAGTCTCGTCGACGTAGGGCTGGCCCAAAGCTTCTCCGATCTGACGATCTGTTCGTATCACGCAGCGCTTCCAGCGAACCTGAATTTCTTTCTGTCCATTCAGATACTTGCGCTCGAAAGCGAAATCTTCCTGCACAAAAGGGTCGGAGAGCGTAGGCGCCGTGGCGCGCACCAGGTGCCACCGCAAGTAAGTCTTCCAATCGGCGAGCGGAATCGAATCGAGCTTCGGACTCACCTGTTTGAAGAACTCCGGGTTAATCACGTTCAGCGATTCAAACTTCGGCGCGCCGCTGTCGGTGAAGTACTGCGTGAATTGAAAGTTTGGAGCCAGCTGATTCAATTCCACCAGGCTCATCGGATGATCGCGCTTCGCAGGATTACGACGTTCCGCGCGGTCCATCGACGACTGCGCCAATTCGGTCTCGATCTGTAGAACGGTTTTCGCCTGAGCCGCAGCCGCTTCGGGCTTGTCACCAAGCAGTTCGAACATCTTTTGAACGTGCGCGACATAGTGGTCGCGCGTCTCCACTGATTTGGGATCGCTCTTCAGGTAGTAATCGCGATCCGGCAATCCCAGCCCGCCCTGGTCGACATTCGCGATCATCTGCGTGGCATCGTGCAGATTGGGTGACGGGCCGAATCCAAACAGTCCGCTCACGCCTTGCGAATGCAAATACGCAATCGTGCTGATCAGATCCTGCCGCGTCTTGATCGTCGCGATCCGCTGCATCTGCGGCTCGATCGGCTTTGCGCCCAGAGCGTTGATACGTGTCTCGTCCATGCAGGCGGCGTAGTTGTCGCCAATCTTCTGCATCACCGCGTCGCGCTTGGGATCAGCCACCGCAGCTTTTTCGAGGATGGCATGCAGGATGTCGTAATTGCGCTCTTGCAGTTCATCGAAACGTCCCCAGCGCGCCTGGTCTCCGGGGATCGGATTCTTCCCCATCCAGCCGCCGCACGCATACTTGTAAAAGTCGACACACGGATCAGTCCCAAGATCCATTGCCGTCTTATCGAAGCTCGGAATGCGAGGAGCCGCCGGAGAAGCCGGAGCTTTATTTGGACTGGGAGCGCTTTGCGCAAATGCAAGCGAGGCTAATAGCAGAAAAGAACAACAGTGTCTGATTCGCATGACACTCCTGGGAGGAATGAGGTGGCAAACGGGTGAGTGTACCGCAGAGCGGATTCCCGCTCCAATAGGTTGTTTCACTTGAACAGCGGAGTGGGGCAGGTGGTAGTCAGACGAGGATAGAAATACGCGACACGACGTGCGTCTATTTCTGATCCAAACAGGCGAGATGCGAAGGAAGAGCGCGTGGGGAATCGATCTTGTTTCCTGAACCGTCTTCGGCGGCGATATAGCCCCACTTTTCGTCGGAGTTGGTTTTGTAGAAGGTGATCGTTGCTGCCTGATAGCGAAGTTGGCGATCGGCCGATCCATTAGCCGTCAAGACATGCAGTTCGTCAGAGGCAGGAGTCCCGCACCTGGACATCACGTAATCGGGAGTCAAGTGACGGATCGCGGTGGCTTCCTGCTTCTGGGCGCGAACCTCGGTTAATTGTGAATACACCGAGATCACGGCAACGACCGTCAGCACGGTGACGCAGAAACCCACTAATGTTTTGACCACCCCACTCATGGACCTAAGTGTGCCAGCACTTCGGCAACTCCTCAAATTACCGTAGTAACGATGGGAGAAATGGGCCACGGGAACGCCATCTCCCCCACAAAACCAGCAGAAATGGCGGTGTGGATAACCGTGTCGTCGAAACAGTTGCCGGAACCTAATCCTCGACCCCTAGGGTCGTGGGTGGGAATGTCGGGCAACGTTCCGGTCCGTTTCGGACGACCTGCACCCGCGGACTACCCGCCGTTGTGCCCGCGCGAAACCCGCAGTCTAATGATCCATGGGGTGACACATGATATGGAATCGCGTGCAACAGGATTCGGGGAACGGTCCCGGGTTTTGCCCGGCAGACGTAAATCTCGCACTGGAGCAGTCGAACAAAGCAGCGCAGTTCGGCCGACGCCATGGTTCGATGGAGTCCCCTCCACCTGATGACTTTGCTGAGCTTCTTCCTTCAGGCGACTGATCCGCCAAAGGCCCGGCGTATATCCGCCCCGCGGCTCAGCCCAGCCGACTGCGTTCCACTTCCTCTGTGTCCATCGGCGCAGGCGTCGAGTCCGTCGGCTCATTTCGGAATAGATATCGTAGTACGAGCGGCGCGAATAGCGTCGTCACGGCGGTCATGATGATCACCACCGCATACGCCTGCTGGGAAATGACATTCATCTGCAAGCCGATGAGGGCGACGATTAGCGCAACTTCGCCTCGCGGCGTCATGCCAACGCCCACTTGCAATGCTGCACGGCGGCCTTCACCAAGCACCGGAAATCCGCATGCGACCACCTTCGAGATAATCGCCAATACGGAGATCACGGCCGCATCGATCAACACCTCGCGATTGAATGCCCCAAGATCGAGCCGCGATCCCATAATGAAGAAGAAGAATGGCGCTAGGAATTCATTGATGGCGTGAGCACGCGGCGCGAGTCCCCACTCCGGAGCGTAGTCGGCGAAGACGAGTCCCGCGAAAAATGCGCCGATAATGGCAGCCATGCCGATCTTGGTTGCCGCAACCGAGAGACCGAGACAAATCGCGAGCGCGAGGATCAAAGGCGCGTCATGCGTGGACATGCGCTCCAGTCCGGGTCGCATGCCGCTCACGATGCGTGGGCCGATAAAGATCATGAAAAACGCGAAGCTGAGGGCTTCGGCAATCAGTATGCCAATGTGGAGCCATTGCACCTTGCCGCCAGACGCTACGCCAGTAACAATCGTCAGCACGATCATCCCGAGAATGTCGTCGAAAACGGCCGCGCCCAGGATGATCTTCGCCGAGCGCGTATTCAGCGCATCCAGGTCGCTGAGCACGCGGGCAGTGATGCCGACGCTGGTGGCGATCATGGCAGCGGCAACGAAGATGGATTCATGTCCGGGCTCGCCCCGCAACATCAGGTAGCCGAAACCGAGCACAAACGGAGCCACAATTCCCGCCACCGCTACGCGCAGCGACGTGCGTCCCACGCGAATCAGTTCCATCGGGCGCGTTTCCAGGCCCACCGTGAACAGAAGAAAGATCGCGCCGACCTCCGCCAACGATCCCACCGATTCGCTGGGGATCACCAGTCGAGTGGCATGCGGTCCGAGGAACACACCGGCCAGGATCTCGCCCAGAACTCCTGGTAACGAGAACTGCTCAAACACCTCACCGAAGACTTTTGCCCACACAAAAATCGCGAAGAGTTCGAGTAAAAACCTGTCGGCGTTAGCTGGCATAGTTTATCGGGCCATTCCGCGATTGCGTGATCGACTCATTGAACCGCCGCAGCCGAAACCAATACTGTGCGCTCCCGGGTAAAGAGGTCGGATCTTTAGTTATTTATCGCAATGCGGCATGATTCGCTATTGAATTCCAGAGCTGCTGCTGGAGCAATAACTAGATACAGTTTTTACGGATTTTTTACGCACAGTTAGGTAGCGAAATGGATATCAACCAGACTTAGCGTTCCACTTCGTTGATCCGGGCCTTCACCGAACCGTGTGCCAGCCGGGCGGAGATCTCTTCTCCCGTATGTAACTGGTCTGCGCTCTTCACCAGATTTCCGGCGGAATCAAAAACCAACGCATATCCACGCTCAAGAATATTGGTAGGAGAGAGCGCATTCAACTGCGCCGCAAGCTGATCCAGACGAGCGTGCCGCTGCCGCAATTGGCCCCGCATCGTAGAGGCGAGCCCGCCGGTCCGCGTCTCCAGTTGACTGTGGATGAATCCCAGCCGGGTACGCAGATCGTGGTGACGTACACGCGCGGAGGCCACGTCCAGACGGCGGTGCCGTATGCGAAGCTGAACGTTGAATGCTTCTCGAAGCCGGTACAGCAGTTCATCCGTGCGCTGCTGGCGGCGAGAGATGGCGTCGCGCATCCTGGCGAATGCTCCGTGCTGCGAAAGTTCGGTCAGCAGCTGCTTGGCATGAAGCAGCTGGTAACGGGTGGCCCGCGAAAGACGCCGTCGCAGATTATCTACTTGATCCTCCAGTTCCTGGCGAGAACGAATCACCAGTTCGGCAGCCGCCGAAGGCGTTGGCGCACGCAGATCAGCAACGAAGTCGACGATCGTGAAATCCGTCTCGTGCCCCACGGCCGAGATAATCGGAATTCTCGATCCCGCCACCGTGCGCGCCAGAGCTTCGTCGTTGAACGCAGCCAAATCCTCCACCGACCCGCCGCCACGCGCCACCACGATTACATCAACATTGTTCGCGCGATTGAAGAAGCGAACTCCGGCTCCGACCTCGGCTGCAGCCGCTTCGCCCTGAACCTGTGCAGGGAAGATCAGCACGCTGACCGACTCGTGTCGCCGCCGCAGGATATTCAAAATGTCCTGGATAGCAGCCCCACGCGGCGACGTAACAATCCCGATCCGCCGTGGCAGCGCCGGTATCGCCTTCTTGCGCAACTGGTCGAACAGTCCCTCGGCCGCCAGCTTCGCCTTGAGCTGTTCGAAGGCAATCTGCAGCGCTCCTGCGCCTTTAGGTTCGAGGTACTCAGCCGAGAGCTGCATTTCCCCGCGTGGCTCATAGATCGTGACTCGCCCGCGAGCGACGATCTGCAAGCCGTTCTCCGGCTTGAACCGCAATAACCGCGCTTGCGACCGAAACATCACAATGCGGATCTGGGCGCCATCATCCTTCAGCGTGAAATAAAGATGACCCGAGTCAGCAGGGCGAAAATTAGAAATCTCGCCTTCCACCCACACGTCCGCATATTCGCGTTCGACTCGCGTCCGCAAGTCGGACATCAAATCGCGCACCGTCCATATGCGCCTCGTAGCCTGGAAGGTAAAGCCCAGTTGTTCGCTCAGGGACATCGAGTCCAGTGTAATGCGAGCTAGCGAAACCGGCTAATCAAGTAGAAGATCAGCGACAACAGAATGCTCAAGACGATCGAAGTGGCCAGCGGAAAATAAAAGACACTGTTCTTGCCGCGATAGAGAACGTCGCCAGGCAGGCGCCCCAGCGGTAGATTCAACCTCCCCGCCAGCAGAACAATCAGGCCGAGCAAGAAGATGGCTCCGCCGAAAATCAGCAGCAGCTTGCCAATACTGATCATCGCTTCATTCTATTCGCGCAACGTGAGCTGACGTGCAACCCCGGAGTACGCCAATCGCTCTAACACGATGCTTGCACCATAGGAGGAGCAATGAGCATTTGGACAATTCTGTTCGTGGTTCTGCTGGTAGCTTGGATTCTGGGCTGGGGAGTGTTTCACGTGGCCGGTGGACTGATCCACCTGCTGCTGATCCTGGCAGTCATCTCCCTGATTCTGCACTTCGTCCGTGGCGCCGCGGCCAGAGCCTGACCTCTGCCGCGTGGCGCATCTTCACTACGCCAGCGTGAGCGACCGGCGGATGCTGGTTTCCTCTTCCGCTCCGGGCTTGCCGAACTTTCGCTCGTAGCTTTCGTGTGCGGAATCATTGGCACTCGGCAGATCGCGGCCAGTCCAGTTCAGGCTGCCCGAATCGAATGCCGCCACGAATGCATTCACCACGTCGAAACTGTAGCGCGTCCCCGCAGCGCGCAAGATGATGCTGCGGGCTACGTGCGGAGAGAGCGCGCTCCGGTTTTCCGCGTCGCTGATCAAATTGTTGTACTCATTGGCAATCGCCATCACTCGCGATTCCAGCGAAGCTCCCGCCTTGCTCGCTGCGTAGTAATCCACGTCATTATTAGCCGCGAGCATGATTGGAATCACGCGTTGCAGCGAGTGCAGTCCTTCGCGCTGCGTACGCGCGGCCGTACTAGTTTTTTCGGGTATAACGTCGCGTTCGGCAGCCGTTAACCGCCCCGCCTTGGCCAGCACCTCGCGGCTGATTTCCATCGTCCCGATTTCCTGCAGCAATGCCGCCGACTGTATATCCACCAGTCGATCCATCGACAAGCCCGCTTCGCGTCCAATCATTGTGGCCAGCCACGCCAGCTGCCGCGCGCGCTTCTGTGTATCCGTGCCGCGCGAGATCAGGTGCCCCAGAATCAGCAGCATGCCTTCATACATCTCGCGCAATTCGCGGAACAGCGTGCCCATCGAATATGCCAGCGCCACCAGCACCGTTCCCCAGACAATCAGGTCGTACCAGTTATGTTCGAGCAATTCCGTCGTACTGCCGTGAAATAGCAGCGACTTCAGCGTCCAGCTCAGGACGACCAGAAAGATGCTCGCGAATGCCGTATGGATCGCGTGCCGTCGCCCGAAGAAGTACGCGGAAAACATTGTGGGCAGCACGTACAGGCACAACATCATCTGGTTGCGCGTCGCCATGCTGTCCAGCACGGCGGCAATAATGAACAGGGAAAGGACTAACCACCATTCCTTGTTCACTTCGGCAAATCTGCGAAGCCCCGATCTTTTCATATCCTCTTCTTGGATCAGGAGCGCAGCACCCATACACGGATGCCAGGAACCTGCCAGCCTCTTGAACAGCACTGTAGGCGGGACTGTCCTTCTGGGCAATGTACGAAGGTAACGTCGGCCATCGGGTAGTAACCACGCCCGCCGCGCCCCTTAGCTTTACGCCACAAAGTACTTGACTGATCGATGCCGCAACGCTACTCTACCCCGCATGCAAAGTTCTCGCCGCTGCCGCGTACGAGGCGTCCCGATCGTGGTTGACCCACGTTCGAGCGAGCCTCCCGCCAGCATGATGGAGGACTTGCAGTACATTCGCCGCACCATGGAGAACTCCAGCTCGTTCACGGCCGTTCCGGGCTGGGGAACCGCGGCTATGGGTATTACGGCGCTGCTCGCGGCTCTGGTTGCGCTCGTGCAACCCAGCTTCGGGCGCTGGATGGCCGTCTGGCTCATCGACGCCGTCGTCGCCTTCTCCGTGGCGATGTGGACCATGCGCCGCAAGGCGCGTCGCGCCGGAATCCCATTATTCTCAGGACCAGGCCGCAAGTTCGCCCTCAGTTTCTTTCCCCCGATGGTCGTCGCCATCATCCTGACCGCGGTGCTCTTTCGCGCCGGTGCTGGCGCCGTCAACGCCATTCCGGGGATGTGGCTTCTGCTCTACGGAACCTCAGTCGTCAGCGGCGGATCGTTTTCCGTCCGCATTGTTCCCGCGATGGGCAGCTGTTTCATCGTTCTCGGCATTCTGGCGCTGGTCACTCCGGCGGCCTGGGCGATCTGGTGGATGGTTCTCGGTTTCGGCGTTCTGCACGTTGTGTTTGGGACGATGATCGCAAGGAGGCACGGTGGCTAGGCAGGAACCGGTATCGCGGGCAAAGGCGCAGCGGCAGATCGATTCAGCATCTGGGCGCGAAGCTCGCGTCAGGCCGGAGCAATCATCCGATCGCGGCCAGTGGCCCGACTTCGATTCCCTCATCCACGAGCGGATCCGGCTGGGAATCGTCAGCGCGCTCGCGGTGAACGAGACGCTTACGTTCAACGAGCTCAAGAAAGTGCTCAACACCACCGACGGAAATCTCAGCGTGCATGCGCGCAAGCTCGAAGAGGCGAACTACATTCGCTGCGAGAAGTATTTCGAAGGACGCATGCCCAAAACCGAGTACCGCTTGACCGCCGTCGGCCGTCGCGCGCTCGAGCAATATCTGGATCGCATGGAAGAGCTGATCCGCAAGACCCGTCAGTAAGAGTAAGAAAGACTGGCGGTAAAAAAATTTGCCTGCATGCTTTGCCTTGCAAAGTTCATTACAGGAATAGGGGCAATCACCTAAATGGATTCTTCGCCGAGCGAAATGGAACAGGGAAACCCTGCGCAGCCAGATTCAGAGCTGAATCACCGGCTCCACGTGGCCATCATCATGGACGGCAACGGCCGCTGGGCGAAGAAGCGCGCACTGCCGCGCATCGCCGGACATCGCGCCGGCGCTCATGCCGTGCGGCGCGTCACCGATGCGGCGCGCGAGCTCGGTATCGGCACGCTCACGGTGTTTGCGTTTTCTTCCGACAACTGGCAGCGCCCGGTCACCGAAGTTTCGTCGCTCATGCGGCTCTTCCACCGCTATCTCCGCTGGGAGATGGGACGCTGCTTGAAAGATGGCGTGCGCCTCAGCGTCATCGGACGCCGCGACCGTCTTCCCCAGTGGCTGGTGAAAGAGATCGAGCACTCCGAAGAAGTGACGCGCCACGAGCGGCGATTGCACCTGCGCGTCGCACTCGACTATTCCTCGCGCGACAGCATCGTCCAGGCCGCGCGCCAGGCGCAGCTCATGACGGATGCCAATGGCGATTTCGACCTCGATCGCGAAGCCTTCCAGTCCCTGTTGAGCGCCCTCAATCGCGACCAGGTCAAGGATGTGGATCTGCTCATCCGCACCAGCGGCGAATTGCGTCTCTCGGACTTCATGCTCTGGGAATGCGCCTACGCCGAGCTGTATTTCACGCCAGTGCTGTGGCCCGATTTCAAGCGGGAACACCTGGCCGAGGCGCTCAACGAGTTCTACCGGCGCGATCGACGCTACGGCACGGTGAAAGAAGCTCCGCTCGCGGCAGCGCCGGAAGTTGCCGAGGCTGCCAGCGTCACAGGGGACTGAGGCGCAGTTCATCAGTATTTCAGTACGTCAGTATTTCAGTAAACGCATACGAGCAGCGCCAGCGGCGACACAGCTGGCGCTAGAGCCGGTATACACACGGTAATTTGGTTTCATCGGAACCGTCTGTTATCTTTGCCGCATGCGAGACGCTGACGTTCGTCGTGTGCTTCTCATCCGATTGAACGCGATGCATGGAGATGATCCCACTACCATTGTCGTAGAGGAGCTTGGGTTGCGATGTGGTACTGTTCGCGCCGACGTAGCTGTCGTCAATGGCTGCCTTAAGGGCTACGAAATCAAAAGTGATAAAGACACGTTGAAACGGTTGGGCCGCCAGGCTGAGATTTACGGCAAAGTTTTCGATACCGTAACGCTGATCGTAGGTGAATCCCACCTGAAGGAAGCAACAGACACTGTGCCAAACTGGTGGGGAATTGAGATAGCACATTCTGGAGATGCGAAAGGCGGGGTTGATTTGACGTCGTTCCGACAAGAGAATCCGAATCACGCAATTGAACCATTCGATGTTGCACAACTGCTGTGGCGAGATGAGGTGCTGAATGCGCTCTCGGATGTTCTGCCATCAAAGAAACTTGCAAACAAGCCCCGCAAATACCTTTGGCAGGCACTTGTCGACGTACTCTCACTTGAACAGTTGAAAACTCTTGTCCGGGAAAAGCTCAAGAGCCGACCGCGATGGAGAGCTGGCGAAGAGCGAAGGCTAAGTGATGAGATGTCCCGACCTTGCGCCACGTCGTTAGATTGCCAGTTCCAACAGCCTCGTTCGCGCAGTCATCGATATATCCGTCGCCCCAGCTAAACGGACGTCCGCTGTACTCGGGTCTCTCAATCAGCTCTCGGCAAACCTCGTGAAACTGTTCGTAGCCGTGATCGCGCAAGTTGCGCCCCTTTAGCACTAGCCAGTAGTCATCTGTTGTATACCGTACGCTAGCGGACGGTCTCATCACGCGTGGATCAACCTCGGCCGGTTCCGGATGTGAAATCGTGTAGTCTGCAAAACTTGGTAGCCTATTCGGCCGTCTACTGAGAATGGTTCTCCACAGGTTCCACTCTTCACGCGGAATGAATGAGCTGTCTGAAGGTGGAAGTCCGATCAGGTTCTCTGGGAACGAAGTGGCGGCTACTGTGAAGGTGCGCCACTGACTCAGGTCTGGAACGCGAGAGATCATTGCCAAAGCATCGGTTGCATTCAGTCTCATCCGCTCGGGAGTGAGCGCCCGAAAATCGATTAGGAGGTCCGCCGTCTCCGGTTGGGCTCCAACCCGATCCAAAATGCGTGCAAGTTCACCATTAAGCTCCGGAAAATCCGCGAAATCCTCGCGCTGAATACGGATGCAAATTCCCCGCTTGTTCCTCGCGATTGAGTTGGCGCAAGCGGCCAGGTATTCTTCGCCCTTTATGAGACTCACTACGGGGATTGGCAAAAGGCCATGGGCGTCCGCAGAATTGAATACAAAGTCCACAGGATGCGCGCCGTCAACCATTCGCTCGCTTTCGGCTATCCACAGAAAATCCAAGAAGAAAGGTCGGTCTCGACCCCAGGCACGCTCGATCTTCTGGGAGACCTTCTTCAAATGTGCGTCGATGCTCCGAGCTGGTGTCTCTTCTGCGAAGTCCCAAGGGATCGGTGGAAGCTCTATAAGAGGCGTGATGCGCTCTTTGAGTGTAGGTGCAATACAAGCCAGCGCACCATATTCACCATCTCGACCTTTCAGAATTGGCACGTAATGCTTATGGTCAAACACGCGCTCCCCCAGACTGTGCTTCGAATATCGAATCAACTCTTTTTTTAAGCTCGTTGCAGTGCGCCGGACTCAGGTGCCGATCGTGCTGGAGTCGGCCAACAACGATGCCGGGGGCTATTCCAATTTCGTGTGCGAATCGGCTCGCAGCAGCACATGAGAAGGAGCCTCTGCGGCAAAACGCCCGATATTGCGAAGTCGGTATCAACCAATCCCGCGCAAAACTGTCGGCTTCACTTTCCTTATTACTCTTGTCTGACTGTTCTTCTTCAACAAAAACATCGCGCTTCCCGTGTAAAAGAATATGCCCGGCCTCATGGAAAAAGGTGAACCATAAGTGGTCGTCCGTTTTGTATCGTAGGCTGAGCTGTATCAGTGCACGCGTAGGATTCAGCCACCGAGTTGCCCCCCAAAGACTCGTTCCCGGGATCTCCGGAACGAATACCACCGCAACTCCAGACGCACCGCAAATGCTCTGAAGAGTTGGCGCAGTCTCGCGATGCGATTCACGGGTCAAGGAGCGAATACGAGTTAGCGCTGCCCTGAAAGAGCGCTCGTCATAGTCTTGACACTCGAATCGTGAAGCTTCCAACTCGCCCTTGCGCAGCCACGCGCAAACTGCTCCAGGTTCACTTTTAAATGTTGGCGATTTTCTAAACGCCGGTGCGGCGGAACTCCAGATACCCTCCAAAGTCGTCGGCGACGCTACGCCGAAGAAGCGCAGTACTTCTTCAAGCTGGAGTGGTTTCTCCTTGTGCTCTGCGACCCAACCTAACTTCGCCATGGCCTTGTACGGCACCTTCTTTAGCCATTCGGATTGGCTCTCCAACAATTCGAATTCTCGTTCCCTAGCCAAAGCTTCTCTATAGTTTTGTTCTCGCGTCATCCAAAACGATGCTGGAATGCCTAGCACTCTCTCAAGCTGGATCGCCGTCTCAGGCGTGATCGTCGCTTTGCCTCGGATAATTTCGTTGATTGTTTTCTTCGGTCTCCCCGTGCGATCAGCAAGTTCTGCCTGCGACATTGCGCGCGTTTCGAGCACTTCTTCCAGCGTTTCGCCGGGAGGGGAGACGACGTCCGGGACGTATTGATTCCGAATTCGTTCAGTCATGTGTATCCACCACTCCCACGAGAATAATTTCCACTACTTTTGACCAATCCAGACCGCCATCCGATTTAGTTGGAACCGGATTGTGTACTGGCCTAAAAAGGAGCCGGTACGGGCCGTCGAGATCAAGCGACAATTGCCCCGCTCGATTACCCCTCAACTCGTGGCATCGGCCTCCTAAGTCGCGCATGACCTCGAGCGATGGTGCAGCCTTCAGGTCATCCAACCGGCGACGAATCAGCTTGGCGCGCTGAATGTTGTGGCGGCGAACGAGTCGCTTACTCTCGTTCCAATCGTCCGGATCATCGCCAATGGGAAAGGCTATTTCCATGGGGTCTATCGATATTATTAACCCCATGGGTTAATAATGTAAAGCATTGTTGTAAATGTCGTGGAATGCCTGCAAGGCCGGTAACATCACACTCCGATGTTCGCAATGTCACACCCCATGCCTGCTCGCCAATCTTGTCAAGCCCTTAAATCACGTAACTCACTCGTAACACGAGACTTCCGCGTGTCTAGTGTTCCTTCAAAATCTGCTATGCTGGATATAGAAGCTCGGAATTGATCTGATACAGATCCTTTCCGGGCTTTTGCTGTTTCTATCTTTTGGTGCCCCACGTTCGCGAAGCTAACGTGGGAGAGCCGACGCCAACCGCGCCGGCTCTTGTTTTCTAACAACTGACAACTAACAACTAACAACTGTCGGCCTCCGGCCGACCTAACTCCTTTATTTGCCGGGACGATGGGACTAAGTCCTTTGTTTGCCGGGACGGACCCCGTCCCATGCCTCTAAGTCCTTTGTTATGCGGGACAGGGAGGGGGGAGGGGGGTACCCACCCGATAGCTAACATCCCAATATAGGAAATAACTATGAGCAATGAATCGTCGGCCGCCTTCGGCGGCCCTCTCTGTAAACACGTCAAACTCGACGGAAACGGCTGCGCACAGCCCGCTCTCCGTAATAAAGAATTCTGCCGCTTTCATAGCACTGTGTACGATCCAGCAGTGATGCCCGGCCAGCCGCTCTACCGGCCACCGGCACTCGAAGACTCCGCCTCCGTGCAAGTCGTCATCATGCAGGTCGTCCGCGAACTGATGCGCCAGCCTATCGACAAAAGCAACGCCGGGCTGATCCTCTACGGACTGCAACTCGCCTCCAACAACCTGGCGCGCTTCCGCGAACTCTATCCTCCTCCGCCGCCTCCTGAGGAAGAGGAAGAAGAAAACTCCTGTCCATCTCTCGCCGAAATCCTCCTCGACAGACTCCGCGAAGGACCACCGCAACCTGCGCCCGAGCCCCCCGGCTTCGAAGCTCCCATCCCCACCCCTCTCTCCAACGGCGACTAACAGCAGAAACAAAACCGGGCGGACAGGAGTGTCCGCCCCACACAAGCCAAGGGGTGCCCCACCCTCGCCTGCTTTTGGCGTGGGTGGGTTCACCACTAACCACTAGCCACTGCTTTCCAACCTGCTGCTGCCCATCTGCGTCTATTCAAAAATGAATCTCAGGCTAGCGATTGCCGCAGGCGCCAATTTCTTCATCATTGCGGGGCTGATTCTTTACGGCTTTGGCCTGTTTGCCGAGTATCACGAGAAAGGCAAGTGGGCGAAGAACATCACTGGGCTGCTCGCCGGCCTTGGGATGATGACGCTCGCGCTCGCACTGGTTCTGACGCCGCACAATGCCGAGATCATCGCCCGCATTGCGCGGACGAAGGCTTCAGTCGCGCTGGTGTGGATCAGCAGCGCACTGTTGCTGGCGGCGATTGCCGCGTTTGGCGCGATCACATACTCGCGTCCGATACGCTTGTGGCACGAGCGCAAGATCGAGCGCGACCTGACGCGCGGGCTTCCGGATATCCCTTAACCGTGCTGATATCCCTTAATCCGTGCTAAGTGTCTGAATTTGGCACTGATCTCCAACCTGCAGCTTACGTTTCGCGTCCTACATGCATAGACGTGTCTCCCCACGCCTAAAACCCAAAACTGAAGACCACTTTGCGCACAGTGAACTTCCTGAAGCCTGACACACCTCGAAAAGGCACTCCCGCAGATCGTGGACGCGGGCGCGTCCTGGCGTTTCCGCCAGAGCGCGATTATTCCGGCTCGAATGGGCTGTGGCGAAGGTTCTGGCAGATCGGACCGGGAATCGTCAGCGGCTCGTCGAACCTCGATCCTTCGGCGGTAGTGACAGCGACGGTAATCGGCGCAGCCTATGCCTATTCGTTGCTGTGGGTTGTGGTGCTCTGCATTCCGTTTCTGTGGGCGCTGTTTTCGGTGACCGCGCGGATTGGCGTAGAGACGCGGCGCGGCGTGCTGGACCTGGTGCGCGAGAGCTACGGGAAACGGCTGGCGATTTGCGGCGCCGGGATCACGATCATCATTAACCTGTGCGTGGTGGTTGCCGACATGATGGCCGTGTCGGAGGCGTTCTCCATCATTCTGGGCGTGAACCGGCTTTACTTCGTGGCGGCGATTGCGTTCAGCGTCTGGTACATCCTGATCTTCCGCGACTATCGCAAGATCACGCTGGCGCTGGTGATCGTGTCGTTGCCGCTCTACATCTATGTTGCGTCGGCGATCATTACGGGCCCGCCGATTGGCGAGCTGATCCGCAACATGTTTACCCCGCACTTTGGCAGCGGCTCGCAGATGATCCAGGGAATTGTGGCGCTGTTTGGGTCGTTCCTCACGCCGTATATCGTGCTGTGGCAGACCAGCTCGCGGACCGATCCGGAGCACGAACCGCATCGCTTCGATGCTTACGCGGCGACGCTGGTGACGGCGCTGCTGGCGCTCTCGGTGATGATCGCGTCGGCGAGCGTGCTTCACCTGGCGCATCCGACCGACATGACGGCGAGGCAAGCGGCCGAGGCGCTGCGTCCGGTGGTCGGCGATTTGGGACCAGTGCTGTTCTCGATTGGCATCATCGGATCGGGATTGGTGGCGATTCCGGTGCTCGTGGCTTCGATGTGCTACGACCTCGCGCAAGCAATGGGCTGGCGCTACGGGCTGAGCGAACATCCATGGGAAGCGAAGAGCTTCTACCTGCTGATTTCGGCGGCGATGCTGGTCGCGGGGCTGCTGAACTTCATACACATGAATCCGGTGAAAGCGCTCTATTGGTCGATGATCCTGGCGGGCATATTGACCATACCGATCTTCCTGTTCATTCTGATCATCTCGAATGACCGCAGGGTGATGCGCACGACGAATACGCGTCTGCAGAACTTCTGGGTCGGAGCGGCGACGGGCGGAGCAGCCGCGGCGACCATTATCTATCTGTGGATGCAGGTGTTCGGGGGATAGCGAATCGGGTAATCGGGGAAATGGGAATCGGGCAATCTGCAGAGCGTTAATCCTGAAGAGCGAAGATAGTCTTTCCTGCCTGCGAGTCCGGGCTTAGAATGGCGCGCCATGAAGACGATCGTGTCGGCAGCCCTGTTCTGCATGCTGGTGGGCGTGGTGTGCGCGCAGGAGAAGACGGTGCCAGTTGGCGAGGAAGGTCATCATCATCTGGTGCTGGAGAATGAATACACGCGCGTGTTCCATGTAGTCCTCGCTCCGAAGGAGGCTACGCTGATGCACCAGCACGATCGCGACTATGTGTACGTGATGATCGGGGCGTCGCACGTGGAAGTGGTGAAGGCAGGCGCCACGCCTGCGCAGATGAAGCTCAGCGATGGCGACGTGAAGTTCACGAAAGCGCCGCTCGCGCATAAGGTGACGAACGTCGGAGATACGCCGTTTGTGAATCTGACGATTGAGGTGAAGAAGGCGAGCACGAAGGCGGTGTGCGGGGCGGGGCAGGCGGGGGATAAGTGTTTTGACCGGTGTGAAGGACAATCTTGCGAAGACCAAGAAGTCGTTACTGATGCGGTGCGGGCGGTTGGTTATGACTTACCGCCTGGGGGATCCATCGAGGTTGAAAGCAAGCCGAGCCTGATTGTTGCTCTTCGGGACGTGGAAGTCGCCAATGGATCAAAGAAGGTTCAGCTCAAACCGGGCGAGACGACTTGGATTCCAGCGAATTCCAAAGCACAAGTTGCGGCGGCCAGTGCCAGCGGTCGCAGCAGATGGATTGTTGTGAGTTTCGAATAGCGTTTCGGGCTAGATTTCCCGACTAGAAATTACTCGATGCCCAATTCTTCCGTGACCGCAGTCACTGCAATCGTCAATCGCCGGTGCTAGCGTGAGCGTAGTTAAGGGATCCGACCTGGCTGTTTAAGGAGGTGTCCCATGAGTGCTGCACATACTGCGCCGCTCACGCCTTCCCTCGAAGTCACTCTTAAAAACATCCTGGTAACTACCGACTTTTCTGCGTGCTCCGAGGCGGCGGTGAAAATCGCCGCGTCGTTGGCTCGCCAGCATCAATCACAACTTATTCTGTTGCACACGATCCCCTTCGATCCGATCCTGCCGAATCCGGTGGCGCCGACCGAAAGGGAGTGCGAGCTCGAGCGGGAGCTGACCGCGCAAGCGATGGAGAATATCCGCAGTTCGCCAGCTCTGGCTGGACTCAAGGTGAAGCCGCTTACCGCTGGCGGGGATGTGCTTGCGGTCGCGCGGCGGCTGATTCCCGAGGAGCATATTGACCTGGTCGTGGTGGGAACGCACGGCCGAACCGGCTTCCGCAAGTTGCTGATGGGATCAGTAGCCGAAGAAGCGGAGCGACTGCTGTGCTGCCCGGTGCTGACCGTGGGTCCGAGCGTGGATCCTGAAACGCTGACTCACGGCCAATTTCGCTCGATCCTCTATGCGACGGATTTCTCTACCGGCTCGCAGCACGCGCTTGCCTATGCAGTTTCGTTCGCTCGCGAAAGCGGAACCCAGTTACACATGCTGCACGTGATGCCGGAGGAGATGGTGACGGCGTTTTATCTGCACGATGAGATGGAACACAATTGCAAGGAGCGACTGGCGCGGATGATTCCGCCGGGATTGATGCCGACAGCGCCGGATGTGATCGTCGCCACGGGGATGCCTCCGGAAGAAATCGTGAAGCAGGCGACGATTACGAATGCGGACCTGATCGTGATGGGCATTCACGCTGCGGGTTGGACGGGGGCACATGCGTCTGCGCATATTCCGTGGTCAGTGGCGAATGCCGTGGTTGCGCATGCGCCGTGCCCGGTGCTGACGGTCTGCGGCAAGGCTAGTTGAGTTAACCCGGAACAGTGAGGGCATTTGGTTTTTCCCTGTGGGAGGACGGGGTGCCCTCCGCCGGGCTGTGCAATTTGGTCACGCGACCCACTCTGTTGCGGGCAAGGAAGATTGTGCGCCGTCGATTCCTCGTCCCATCCTGAAATTACAAAATTCCGCAATGACCCAATTAACGAATGACTTTGTTGCTATCGCGTGTGAATCGATTTAGCATTCCTGCCGTTTGCCGTCATTTTTGTTGCCAAGGTTGAACATGCAAAATATGCGACGTGCCGTTGCTGTCTGCGCTCTTCTACTTTTTGCTCTACCATTTATCGCCCAAACCAAGCCGACTCCCGCCGAGGTCGAAAAGCGGGTTGACGCGATCCTCAGCAAAATGACGCTCGAGGAGAAGATTGATTACATCGGCGGCACACGCGACTTTTATGTGCGCGCAATGCCGAACCTGAATGTGCCCGAACTGAAAATGTCTGATGGGCCGATCGGCGTGCGCAACTACGGGCCGTCGACGACCTATGCGGGCGGCATTGGGCTGGCAGCGACCTGGAATCCAGGGTTGGCAGAGCAGGTGGGCGCGGGCATCGGACGAGATGCGCGGGCACGTGGCGTTCACTTCATGCTGGGGCCGGGAGTGAACATCTATCGCGCTCCGATGAATGGACGCAACTTCGAATACTTCGGAGAAGATCCCTACCTGGCATCGCGGATTGCCGTGGGTTACGTCGAGGGCATGCAGGCGCAGGGCGTGAGTGCGACCATCAAGCACTACATGGGCAACAACTCCGAGTACGATCGCCACAACACCAACTCCATCATCGACGAGCGCACCATGCGCGAGATTTACCTGCCGGTGTTCGAGGCGGCAGTGAAGGAAGCGCACGTGGGCTCAGTCATGGATTCTTACAACCTGATCAACGGCCAGCACGCGACGCAGAACGACTTCCTCAATAACCAGATATTGAAGAAAGACTGGGGATTCCAGGGCATCGCGATGTCCGACTGGGACGCGACCTACGATGGCGTCGCCGCGGCGAATGGCGGGCTCGATCTGGAGATGCCTTCCGGCAAATTCATGAATCGCGAGACGCTGCTTCCGGCGGTGAAGTCCGGCAAGGTAAGCCAGGCAGTAATCGACGATAAAGTAAGACGCATTCTGCGGCTGGCGATCACGATGGGCTGGCTGGATCGCGATCAGACGGACCTGGCAATCTCGACCTACAACGGACAAAACGCGCAAGTGGCGCTCGCAGCCGCGCGTGAAGCCATGGTGCTGCTGAAGAACGACGGCGGCGTGTTCCCGCTGGATAAATCAAAGATCAAATCGATCGCGGTGATCGGCCCGGACGCGTATCCCGGGGTGCCGGTCGGTGGCGGCTCGGCGCAGGTGGCGCCATTTGCGACCGTCAGCTTCCTGGAAGGAATCAGCCAATATCTCGGACCTCAGGTCGCCGTGTATTACCGCCAGGGTGTGCCGCGAATCGAGGAGGTCATCGAGAACACGGACTACCTCCGAAGAGCGGGTGACTGGGGCGGTGTGAAGGCCGAATACTTTGCCAACGCGAACTGGAGTGGCAAGCCGGCGGTGACGCGTCCCGAAGAGCATATCGAACTGGATCCTCGAGCCCACTTCACGATCACGAGCGGCCCAATGAGCGCGCGCTGGACGGGCACGATCCAGCCCGCGAAGTCCGGTGAATACAACCTCTACGTCGCGCGGTTCGGCGAGCAGAGCACATACAAGCTGATGCTCGATGGCAAACAGATTCTGCAGACGTCGAAGGCGGCCATCGATCAGCAGACGGTGAAGTTCGAAGCCGGCAAGCCGCACACAATCGTGCTGGAGTTCGTGAAGACCGATTACTGGGACGGTGTTGGGTTCGGCATGATCAAGGCGGGCGAATTCGTCGATCCAGAGGCGAAGCAGATCGCGGCGAAAGCTGACGCGACGATCGTACTGGCGGGATTCGATCCGACGACCGAAAGCGAAGGTTCGGACCGCACGTTCTCGTTGCCGTTCGGGCAGGACGAGCTGATCCAGGCAGTAGCGGCGGCCAATAAGAAGACGGCGGTGGTGATCACCTCCGGTGGCGGCGTCGACATGGCAAAGTGGATGGATCAGGTTCCGGTCATCATGGAAGCCTGGTATCCGGGACAGGAAGGCGGAACGGCGCTCGCACAACTGGCGTTCGGCGACTACAGCCCGTCGGGCAAATTGCCGGCGAGCTTCGATCGGCGGTGGGAAGACAACTCGAGCTACAAGAGCTACTACCCGAACGTAGCCAGCGATCCCAAGGGCGTGAAGTACACTGAGGGCATCTTCGTCGGCTATCGCCACTACGACAAAGATGGCGTGAAACCGCTGTTCCCATTCGGCTACGGGATGTCGTACACGACGTTCAAGTACAGCAATCTATCGGTAACGCCTGCGAACTTCAAGCAAGGTCAGGACGTAACCGTCTCGTTCGACGTCACCAACACAGGTTCGCGTGAAGGCGCAGAGATCGGCCAGGTCTATGTCGGCGACAACCACGCTAGCGTACCTCGTCCGGTGAAGGAGTTGAAGGGCTTCGGCAAAGTTGATCTGAAGCCGGGCGAAACGAAGCACGTGACGGTTGCGCTGAATCCGCGGGCGTTCCAGTATTGGGACGAGAAGGGCAAGCAGTGGAAGGCGGATGCGGGCAACTTCGACGTTCTGGTTGGACCATCGTCGGCGGACATTGCGCTGACGGGGAAGACGGCGCTGGAGTAGATCGATGTGCGATGGAGTGTGGGGCGGCTCAGGCCGCCTCTTTTTTGCGAGACAACGGCTGTACTAGCTGTTATAGTACGCATCCTGTGATCCCGTTCCGCGTACATTTTCGTCCAGGAGTGTCGCTCTACGAGCAGATCGTGTATGCGGCGAAGAAGGCGATGATCTCGGGACAGCTGCGTCCCGGAGACGCATTTCCATCGGTGAGAGTTCTCAGCCGGGAACTCAAAATCAATCCCAATACCGCCCACAAAGTGATCGCCAGTCTGATTGCGGCCGGTCTGCTGGAGACGCGGCCTGGTATTGGCACCGTTGTGGCCGCGCTGCCAGAAGCGCGGAGTGCCGAGAGGACACAATTACTCGGACATGAGATTGAAGAGCTCGTGGTAGAGGCGAAGAAGCTCGGAATTGATCTGCAGGAAGTGACCGAGTCCATTGCGACGCATTGGAAGAGGCTCGCAGGCGGAGTACGAACGGGAACAGACCGGGGAGGGCGTAGCGGATGAACCAGGCGATACGCACAGACGGCCTCGTAAAGAGATTCCGTGGAGTAGAAGCTCTCCGAGACTTGAATCTTGTGGTGCCGGAGGGTGCGGTGTACGCGCTGGTTGGTCCGAACGGCGCCGGCAAGACGACCGCGATCAAAATTCTCATGAACATCTTTCGCGCAAGCAGCGGGCGTGCCGAAGTGTTGGGATTCGACTCGACGCGCCTGGCTGGGCAAAAGCTTGCGTCGATCGGATACGTATCGGAAAACCAGGACTTGCCGGGATGGATGCGGGTGCGCGACTTGCTTGCGTATCTGCGGCCGTTTTATCCCACATGGGACCGGAGCCTGGAAGACGAACTGGTGCGCCAGTTCGACCTGCCCTTGAGCCGCAAGCTGCGGCATCTGTCGCGCGGGATGAGGATGAAAGCGGCCCTGGCGAGTGCGCTGGCTTATCACCCGAAGCTGATTGTTCTCGATGAACCGTTTACCGGACTCGACCCGCTGGTGCGCGATGAATTGATCCAGGGACTGTTAGAGCGCGCCGAAGAGGCGACGATTTTTGTTTCATCGCACGACCTGGCGGAAATCGAAAGTTTCTCCAGTCATGTCGGTTATCTCGAGCAGGGAAGACTGATCTTTTCCGAGGAACTGCCAAAGCTGGTGGATCGCTTTCGCGAGGTGGAGTTGACCTACGATGCACCGCCAGCGCTGCCGCAGAAACTGCCAGAGAGCTGGATGCAAGTCGGCAGCTCGGCAGGAGTGATCCGCTTCGTCGAGACGCGATTCGATCCAGCGCAGACCATTGCGCAAGTACGCAGTGTGCTCGGCGATCCCAAAGATGCGACGTTCGATGCGATGTCGTTGCGATCGATTTTTCTCGCGATGGCGAAAGACGGCCGCAAGACCAACCAAGAGGCTCGGCGATGAAGCAGGCGTTCCATATCTTTCGAAAAGATGTGCGGCGTTATTGGTTGGAGATCACCGCATCGCTAGCGCTGATGGTCGCATTCGGATGGTTCGAAGTGCGCGGATGGTGGGGCGATCAGGGATCTGTTGCGGTCGGGGTTGCCTTCTTCGGGCGCGATTTCTGGCCTGGAGCGGTGTCGGCCCTCGTGCCTGTTGCCTGGTTCTTTTTGATAATTCGGATTGTGCAAGGCGAATCGCTGGTAGGCGACAGGCAATTCTGGATCACACGTCCTTATGAATGGCCGAAGTTATTGGCGTCAAAGACGGCGTTTGTGCTGGCATTCGTGGGCGTGCCGTTGCTGGTGCTGCAGGTCGTCCTGCTTAGGAGCGCCGGCTTCCACCCGACGGATTACGTGGCGGGCCTACTGTGGATGCAAGCGACGCTGCTGATGATTGTATTGCCGGTGGCGGCCCTGGCGACGGTAACCGCAACGATCGTGCAGCTGCTACTGGCATTGTTGATCGTGGTGTTGTACCTGATCGGCATGGTCTGGCTTGATTCACAGTTCAAGAACTCACTCTTCGTCGCAAGCTTCCTTGATACGTTGCAGCCGGTTCTGTTGATCGGCACAAGCGCGGCTGTGATCTTGTTGCAGTACGCTCGCAGGGCCACGATAAAAAGCCGCGTATCGATCGGAATTCTTGGCGTCGTGTTCTTCATACTACTTGTTGCATCGCCTTACGAGTTTTTCCTGGCACGCGCCTATCCGCAGTTGCGGCCGGGTGAACAGGCGCCCTTCCGCTTAGGCCTGTTGGCGGCGAAGGAGCCACCGGAGTCGGGTCCCGGCGCGAATGAGAAGGAAATCCAGTTCCGGGTACCGTTAAGCGTTTCCGGAGTGCAACCGGACGCGATTGTGAATCTCGCCGGAATGCGGGTCTCAATGGAGGCTGCTGATGGCTCGCATTGGAACTCCGGCTGGAAGATCTTTGCGGGCGAAGTGTTTCCGGAGCAAACGGCGACCCAGGTCGACTTCTCAATGAAACGCAATGAGTTCGTGCGCATGCAATCCTCGACAGTCAACCTGCGGATTGAGGTGGCCTACACTTTGTTTCGCGACGCCAACAAACGGCCATTCGTGATCCCAGGCGGAACGTTTGAACTAGCAGAGGTGGGCCGGTGCTCGGCACAGGCGGCGTTCCAGAAGGTCCAGTGCCTGGCGCCGATGCGGCGGCCACCTTCCCTGTTGATTACTTCCGAGTTGGCGGCGGGCACGTGTCCGCTGCTGGAACAGGAGAAGCCAGCAGAACCCGGAGAGATGGCGCGCGGATGGATCCAGGGCGATGCGTCGGAACCAGCGGAATTCGGGATCAGTCCCATGCAGGCGGTGGATTTGTACGTGACCAAATCGAGTGGACCCAAAACTTGGGGCAATGCAGGGTTATGCCCGGGGACGCCGGTGGTCTTCAGCCATCCGGTGAGAATTGCTTCGAAGCGGACGGAGATGCAGTTTGCTGGTGTGCAGCTCGATTCGTACCGGCAGGAGCCGATACGTGTTGGGACGGTCTTCGTGCGTGGCGCTAGATGAGACGCTCGGCTGCTGCAATTAAGAGTTTCTCGCTGAGGGACGCCACGGGTATCCGCCAGATCTCGCCCTGCTGACGGTTCGTCACTGACTATTCCTGCGATTTGGCGGAGCATGCGAATGAGTAACCGGAGGAATTCCGGTTATTGACCCGCTCGACGGGAGCAAGGAGAATGAAGCCTTGCAACGAACAACTGAACTCGCCCGCACCGCTCGCAAATCTTACCGCTCCTTTTTCATCTTGATTGGATTCTTCGTCTCGTGGACTTGCGCCCACGCGACAGACAAGCCTGGGCCGAAAAGCGGTCCGCAACCAGCCTGTCCACGTGCAGCGGTAGGCAGCATCGTCGAAGACGCTCACGAGCGCGTCAGCAAGAACGGACTACTTGAGCTGACGTTGAAAGTTCGTTCTTCGGTTGATGAGAACGGCAACCCGCGGTATTGCTACATCGACGAAAACGGGAATTACTCGCCGACGTTGCGCGTACAGCCCGGAGACGCGCTTGTCATTCATCTAAAGAATGAGATTTCGCTGCCGCCCGCGCCTGGCGCTCACGCGCATACGGCGAAGACGGGGAATCAGCGCCGCAATCCGTGCGATGGTGGCGAAATGTCGGCTGCTTCGATGAACCTGCATTTTCATGGACTCGCAATTCCACCCGTCTGCCATCAGGACGAGACGCTGAAGACGCTGATTCAGCCAGGGGATCCTGCGTTTGAGTATCGCGTGCGGATTCCGAAAAGCCAGCCTCCGGGGCTCTACTGGTATCACCCGCACGTGCATGGATTTAGCGAAGAACAGCTGCTGGGAGGCGCGTCGGGTGCGCTGATCGTGGAAGGAACGGCGCGCGCCGTATCGCAGGTTGCCGGACTGCCGGAAAGGGTGCTGGTGATCCGCGATGAAAAGATGCCGGCAACGGCGCCCGGGGATAAGCCCGATCCGAACCGACCGACCAAGCAGATTTCCATCAACAATATTCCTGTACCTTACCCGAAATACCCGACTGCCGTGATCAAGATGAAGCCCGGAGAGCGCCAACTGTGGCGGGTCTTAAATGCGTCGGCGGATACGTATATGAACCTCGCAGTAGAGTACGACGGCAAGAGGCAATTGCTGGGCTTGGTTTCGCTCGATGGAGTGCCCCTGCGTTTTGGAGAACCTGACAGCGAAAATTACGTGCCGGAGCAAACCGATATTTTCCTTTCGCCGGCGGGACGCGCGGAATTCATCATCACCGGTCCGCCGGAGGGAGTTACCGGACGACTCGCTACATTTTCCATGTATCGCGGCTCAGATGACGATGGCAAACCGGCGCCGCGAAGAATTGGCGACCTGCCCGCGCTTCGCATAGGGCAGGACGATATCGATCCATTTCGTCCGCTGGCCACGATCGTCGCAGAGGCCGGCGTGAGCAGTCCCAAAGTTGCTGAAGCTTCTTCGGCGAGTGCGGCGGAGATGGAATTCCAGCCGCTATCGAGCGTGCGTCCCACGCGCAAGCGAACGCTGTTTTTTTCGGAGAAGCTGGTAAATCCGGATGATCCGAAAAGCGCGACGCAATTTTTCATTACCGAGGATGGGCACACCGAGAAAGTATTTGATCCAGCGGCCGAACCGAATATTACGGTTCATCAGGGAGACGTGGAGGACTGGACCATTGAGAATCGCTCGCGCGAAGTTCACACCTTCCATGTGCACCAGTTGCACTTCCTGGTGGTAGGCAGGCGAGGAACTTCGTGGGAAGCGCCCTCGCTGAGAGACACGGTGAATCTCGCGGCGTGGAGCGGCTTTGGGCCGTATCCGAGCATCACGGTGAGGATGGATTTTCGGGATCCGCGAATTGTCGGGACGTTCCCATTCCATTGCCACATCATGCAGCATCTCGACGGCGGGATGATGGGGACAGTGCGGGTGGAGCCGGCGGAGAAGAAGGGGGAGTGAGCCTTACGGCCTCGATTCGGGTGGCGTAAACAATGATTGGACGCGTGGTCCGCAGCGCCAGAGATAGTAAGAAGCTACACCGAGGACCACGATGCGAATGAGGGTGAATACCAGCGTAGTTAGATCAGAGTTGTACAAGTAGTCCGACGAAAACAGCACACTGCGCTGGGCCGCATGATGGGTTAACGCCATAAGCCGCGCGGGAAGATAAGTAACGTTGTCCAACATCCAGCAGAATAGGTAGAGTGCAAAAGCTCTGCTTGCGATATAGATTGCGTCTTTCGTGGACACTGATTCCTCCGCAAACACGGATCATAGAACGAGAATCCTCGCTGGCGAAGTTACCGAAGAGCGGCGCTCAGGTAGAGCTCGCTTCTGACTTCAACTTCT
>CAWEAE010000009.1:430000-492667 GCA_963807055.1 Terriglobia bacterium
CCTAAGGTAGCGAAATTCCTTGTCGGGTAAGTTCCGACCTGCACGAATGGCGTAACGATCGTACGACTGTCTTAATGAGTGACTCGGCGAACTTGTAGTACCGGTGAAGATGCCGGTTACCCGCATCTAGACGGAAAGACCCCGTGCACCTTTACTATACCTTCATCATGAACTATGGCACTTGCTGCGCAGGATAGGTGGGAGGCTTTGATTCCAGGTTCTCGGACTTGGAGGAGCCAACGGTGAGATACCACCCTGCGAGTTCTGTGGTTCTAACCTACTCCCGTTAACCGGGAGAGGGACATGGTGAGGCGGGTAGTTTGACTGGGGCGGTCGCCTCCTAAACGGTAACGGAGGCGCGCGAAGCTACGCTCAGGCTGTTTGGAAATCAGCCGTCGAGTGCAAAAGCATAAGCGTGGTTGACTGCGAGTCCAACAAGACGAGCAGGTACGAAAGTAGGCTTTAGTGATCCGGTGGTTCTGCATGGAAGGGCCATCGCTCAACGGATAAAAGGTACGCCGGGGATAACAGGCTGATCGGAGCCAAGAGTTCATATCGACGCTCCGGTTTGGCACCTCGATGTCGGCTCATCGCATCCTGGAGCTGTAGAAGGTTCCAAGGGTTAGGCTGTTCGCCTATTAAAGCGGTACGTGAGCTGGGTTCAGAACGTCGCGAGACAGTTCGGTCCCTATCTGATGTGGGCGGAGGAGATTTGAGTGGACCTGTCCTTAGTACGAGAGGACCGGGATGGACGAACCTCTTGTGTTCCAGTTGTCATGCCAATGGCACAGCTGGGTAGCGAAGTTCGGTTGTGATAACCGCTGAATGCATATAAGCGGGAAGCACTCCACAAGATTAGATCTCCCAACCCAAAAGGGTGAAGAAGGGCACAGGAAGACCACCTGTTTGATAGGCTGGAGGTATAAGGACAGTAATGTCTTGCGCTTACCAGTACTAATCGCCCGTTCGGCTTGACCATAAAATTTACCTGGCGTGAAGGCCAACCAGCCTTCAACCTCCAAGTAGTTAGTCCAATGCTATTCAGTTGTGGCATCGCCACTCTGATCTTTGAATTAGCCGTTAGTGATTTGTAATTAGCGTTTAGCCGTGAAGTTCATTGGCTAGAAGCTAAGAGCTGATAGCTGACTGCTGACAAATAAGTTTGCTGCGCTATCTGCGCCTTAGCCGAAAGCTGAGTGCCGATAGCCGACAGCTACAAGTTGTCGGTGATCTTACCGCGGGGGAACCACCCGTTCCCATCCCGAACACGGAAGTTAAGCCCCGCAGGGCCGATTGTACTGTACGCGAAAGTGTGTGGGAGAGTAGGTCGTTGCCGGCATAAATAAAGGCCAATCATGGAAACATGGTTGGCCTTTTCCTTTTTACGCCTGCTTTGGTTGTGTGGCGCGGACACTCTTGTCCGCGCAAAAGCTTCTGGCCTCCACAGAACCCTAAGGAACAAGCTGCTCTGTCAGCCAGCCTTCTTCAATCCATAGCCACGGGTAGTCTTCTGGCTTCGTCACTAGTCCCTTCCCAACCGGATTCTGCCGGATGTACTCCATCTTCTCCCGCAAGCTCTCGTCATTTCTCAACACATGATCAAACGATTCATCCTGCCAGACCGGACCTTCTCTACCCATCAACCTGTTCACACTCCGTGCCGATGCTCCCTTCAAGGACTTCAGTATCAGGGGCAAGCTATACGGCCACCCGCTTTCGTCCGGGAGCGGTCGTAGGAGAAGATGGACATGATCCGGCATAACCACCGCCGCATGGAGCAGGTATTTCTTGTTGTGATCATGAAGGCAATGCTCAAAAACCAATTTGCATGCTTCCCTGGTGAACGGCTCTCGCGTCAGTTTTCGAAAAGTCACGAAAACCGGCACACCATGCTTCTGAAAATGGGGCAGCCTTCTTCGGTAGCTGTAATTGCGTTCAAGCATTAATGATTGTGTGGCGCGGACACTCTTGTCCGCGCAAAAAGCTTGTACCGCCGCCGATTTTCGAGGACTAGGCTCGGCTTTGTCAGTGACGAGAACCATTTTGCCCTGCTCGTCTCGCCGAAACTCCAAACCTTTTGCGCGGACAGGAGTGTCCGCGCCACACAATCACTCTTGTGGTCACTTCCGTTTTTTCCAAGACGCGGATCCGTCGCCAGTGCGACGATCTTCTCGGGTCATAAGCTTCAACGACGCGACAACGCCGGGGAGGGAAAGCAATGCTCGAAGAACTGGAGAAAATCGAAAAAGATTTCGAAGCCGCCCTGCTCAGAAATGATCGCGACGCGATTGCGCAATTCCTCGCGGAAGACTGGATCATTATTGGCCCGGATGGAAAGGTAATCGAGCGCAATCGGTTTCTCGAAGTGATTTCAGCTGGACTCCTGGTGCATACCTGCATGGAAACCAGTGAGGCACGGATTCGCGTGTACGGCGATACGGCCGTCGTGACCGGACTGACAACTTCGGCGGGAAGCTTCGCGGGCCAGGAGTTTTCAAGTCTGGAGCGGGCCACCTCAGTCTACGTACGACAGCAGGGGACTTTCGTCTGCGTCCTCACCCAGCTCACGGCCCTTCAACCATGACGCTGAGCGGCGACGATGCGGCAAAATGCGCGCGATCGAGGTCGTCGCCTTTTCCTTTTTGCGACAAGAAACGTTTTTACCGCCGGCACACGGAGAAACGGCAGCGCTGTGAGGGCAGCTCATTCAAAACAGAAACAAACCACGCGATTGGTGCGCTACTCAAACCGATTAGCTTGCGACTCCATCTCATTGGCAAATTCTCCAGAGACGATATCCGAGGAGGTGAACCTTCGCGACCACAAAAGTTTCTTCGTAAGGGAGTCAATCGCGTAAACGTCATACGCCGTATCGGCGGAGACGGTAACTTTGGTCCCCAACACGCACACACAAGAGTTTCGTTTTGGACTGTAGAAACTTCTTTCGATGTAATAACTGCCTTTCGTCACTCCGGGGATCGTGTCTCCAGACTCTTTGAACTGGTTCTGAAGCTCTATTGCGTACCTCTCACAATTCTCCTTTCTCTGAAAAACGTTTCTACTTCCGGCGAACAGTTCGTATCCGGCAAATAGAAAGAACAGAAAGAAAATTATTGAGGTGAAGAGTTTTGGCTTGTCCCATGTCCGACTGGATCCCGTGACATCGGACACAACGTCTGTTGCTTGGCTCGCATTATGCCAAGTTATCCCGAAAAAAAGGAGACTGGCCCCCATCAAGAGTTTTTGGTTAGTAGGCGCCAGATCACCAGTAGCTCCGATGACCAAGAAAACGAATCCGCTAAGAATAGCGAGGGGAGCAACTAAGCCGTGTCGAAATAACTCACTTATAGATGGAAAAGAAGGAATCCTATCACCCACGATGTACACTCCTGAACGAAGTTCTCGAATCACTTTTTATATGAGGTTCATCGCTCCATTCAAGCTATGTTTTGTGTTCGGCCTGATGACATTCTTTACGGAATGTTCCGGGACATTCCTTTTAAACTCCCGCGAGCACAGACAGCGCGGGGGCCTGGCCCAGTGTCTGCCCTGAGCGAAGCCGAAGGATCCCCGCCGATCTCTTGAACGAGTTCAATCAAAATCTCGTCGGTAAGATCGAAGTCATTGCCGAATTTCGCGGAAAAGACTCGACTACCTAAACCTGACTCTGTGCCCTCTGTGCCTCTGTGGCGAAACGAGATTTCTCCGTGCCTCTGTGCCTCTGTGGTGAAACGGTTCTGCCGAGGCAAAAATCTTGTCAATAGCCCCGAATCGCCAATTCCCCTGCAACTGCTTCATTCCAGACCAGAAATAAATCTCGCGAATGTGTCTAGTAGCTCCCCCTCAATTTGTCACAATAGAAATAGGGTCTTAGGGCGACATATTCCCGCCTGAGAGACTGAGAGTCTGACAGACTGAGAGTCTGACAGACTGATCGACTAAAAGCCGCTAACCCCTTTGTTATGCGGGACGATGGGACTAACTCCTTTGTTTGCCGGGACGAGGCCTGTCCCGTGCCCGTAAGTCTTTTAGAATGCGGGACAGGGTGGGGGGAGGGGGTACCCTGGACGGGTACAGACCGGGCACAGCCCTGACAGATTGGACCGGGGACATATCTGACACTGTTGCCCCGGGACTTCCCGTTTTGCGCCGATCAACAGGCACGGAGGCACCCATCTGCCATCCAAACGCTCATGCCTACAAAATCGAAGTCACATAAAACAACTGCCAAGAAATCGCACAGTGCCGGAACGACGCGGCGCTGGTCAGCGGAAGTGACCGCCACCTCCGACGCGACTCATCCGCCCGAGGGACTCTTCAAAAAGGACGCGGAGACCATTGCCCGAACGCTGGCCTCGAAGAAAGTCTCGCCCAAAGGGCCCGCTTCCGGGATGCGCATGCTGACCTTCTACGTCAATCGTGCCGGACACAACCTGAGCCAGGCACGTCTGCGGGAGCTGGACAAAGCGAAACAGCTGCTCCATCAACGCGTGGAACAGAGTCGAAAGAAGGCGGCATAGAAGATCGGGTAATCGGGGAAATGGTAATCGGGTAATCTGAAGCCGAAGAACCTCTCAGATTGTGGCGGCTTGCGACTTTTGGCGCGCTGGGGCATCAAAAGAGAGCTCAACGACAGATCGAGGAACATTGCCCGGAACAGGCTATTTCCGGTACAATAGACGTTTTGCAGAAAGGGTTTTACGCGTCATGAAGGCAGCCACTCATCCGACTTACAACGAGATCCGCGTGCTTTGCGCCTGCGGCAGTAGCTTTACGACCCGCTCCACCCACCACGGGGACATCCACGTGGAAATTTGCTCGGCTTGCCACCCGTTTTTCACGGGCAAGCAGAAGCTGATGGATACCGCCGGTCGTATCGAGCGCTTCCGCCGCAAGTACGCCAAGAACGAACCCGCCAAGAAGTAACTGGTTTTTCAATGAGATACAGGGCAGCCTAAGGGCTGCCTTTTGTTTTGTCAGGCATGCTGTTAGGTCGATAGGCAAAGATTCCGACTACACAGCCTCCTGCGACTCCGAACAGCAGGACCCCTGAGACAAAACAGCCCACCTGGACGATGTATTGCCATGTTCTGACATCGGCCTGCATTTCTTTCGCATAAACGATGAGGAAAGCGCTTACTGCGCAATTTGTTACGAACGACATCCAGTACTGCGTGCGATCAAAACTCCTCGGCAAGCCGTTCCAAGCAGCGTATCCGATTCCGACGGTTATTAGAGGAGCCACGATGAAGAACATCAACAGCACTACAGCGTGCGCGATCCCCATCGTGATTTGCGGATTCATTGCGGCATTGGTCCTTTCGGACAGCGCATGGCAGTATAACTGCCCTGTGCATTGCTAGAATGGGATTATGCGTAAGCACTGGCAAAACCCGGCTCCCGCAACCGAAGCGCCTGCAGGCGCTCGTGTGCCCGAGTCGTTCCATATCGGGCCAGTGCGCATCGCTCCGGCCACCGTGCTTGCGCCCATGGCCGGCATCACCGACACAGTATTCCGGCGCTTCATCCGCAATGTGAATCTTCGCCCTGCGGACGACCACCTGCTCGCCGGGCGTGAATCCGGATGCGGCCTGATCATGACCGAGTTCACCTCGGCCGACGGTGTGTTGCGCTCGCGCGACATGAAGGCCAAGCGCTACCTGCACTTCTATCCCGACGAGCATCCGATCTCGGCGCAACTGTTCGGCAGCAACGTCGAAGTGCTTCGCGAAGCGGCTGTCATGATCGAGGATCTCGGCTTCGACGCCGTCGACCTGAACCTGGGCTGCCCGGCAAAAAAAGTTGTGAAGTGCAACGGCGGCTCTGGGCTGTTGCGTGATCTGCCGCTGATTGGCAAAATTTTCGAAACCGTGCGCAGCGCGGTCACGATTCCCTTCACGGTGAAATTTCGCGCCGGATGGAGCGACAGCGAAATCGTGTGTGTCGAACTTGCGCGACTCGCCGAAAGCTGCGGGCTTCAGGCGGTTGCGCTGCATGCGCGCACCCGTGAACAAGGTTATGCGGGCGAAGCGCGTTGGGAATGGATCGCGCACGTAAAGGACGCGGTGAAGATTCCCGTGATTGGCAACGGCGACATTCGCTCGCCCGAAGATGCAGCTCTGATGGTCGCGCAGACGCGCTGCGATGCCGTCATGATTGGCCGCACCGCGGCATCGAATCCGTGGATCTTCCGCCAGATTGCGCAGTACACCGCGACCGGCGGCTATGACCAGCCGACCGAAGCCGATCGTTACGACATGATCCGCATTTACTTCCAGATGCTGATCGACGAAGGCTTCCGCGACGCTCCTGGAAAAATGAAACAATTCGCCTCGTGGTTCACGCACGGCGTGCGCGGCGGCAGCGCACTTCGCAAAGCCGTCTACGAGGCTAAATCCGCGCCCGAAATTCTGGCCAGCGTCGACCAGTTCTTCACCGCAACGCTGAACCAGCAGTCGGTCGCCGTCTGACAAAATTCTCCGCTGCTTCTTCTCTCGCGGTAACATCTCAATGCCATGAAATATTGCCTCTTCGTGCACGAAGGCCGTCCCGCTTACGGCCTCATTGAATCGGTCGCAGGAAGCGACACAATTACGCGTCTCTTCCGTCTCGACAACGGCCAACTGCCTGATGAAGACGCACCAACCTCCAAGATTGCGCCGGTCTCTTTTGCTGACGCTGAGCTGCTCGCGCCGGTTCGGCCGTCGAAGATCATCTGTGTGGGCCGCAATTACGCGGATCACGTGAAAGAGCTCGATCATGAGCTTCCCGCGGATGTGCTGATCTTCTCTAAGCCACCGTCGGCGATCATCGGTCCACGCGAGACGATCCGCAGGCCGAAGATCTCCGAGCGTGTGGATCACGAAGGCGAACTGGCTGTGATCATCGGACAGCGTTGCCGCCACGTTGCTGACGACGAAGATGTGCGTCCGTTCATTCACGGCTACACCTGCCTGAACGACGTGACTGCACGCGACCTGCAAAAGAAAGACGGTCAGTGGACGCGCGCCAAGGGCTTTGACACGTTTTGTCCGATCGGTCCGCTAGTGACAGATGAGATTGATCCGTGGGCAGGAGTGTCCGTCGAATGCCGCGTGAATGGCGAAGTGCGACAGCAGGGAAACACAACTCAGTTCATCTTCCCGCTCGATCGGGTGATTCGCTACATTGCCGCTGCGATGACGCTGTTGCCTGGCGACGTGATCGCCACGGGAACACCCGCGGGAGTCAGTCCGCTGAATGCCGGCGACGTCGTCGAAGTGACTTGCGGCGGGATTGGCGCGCTGAGTAATCCAGTGGCGGACGAATAAACAAAGCGAGCCACGGATTACCCTGATTTTCACGGATATTTTCTATCCCAAATTCATCCGTGAATATTCGTAAAATCCGTGGCTAACTATTTGAGTTTTTCGATTCCACGCTCAACCCGCTCGATCGTCTTCTCTTTGCCGAGCACTTCGAGCGTTTCGAACAGCGGCGGCGCATTCTTCTTCCCACAGACAGCTACGCGGATTGGCTGGAACATCTGTCCAGCCTTGAGCCCGAGTTCCTGCGCAGCTGCGCGCAGCGACTGATCCAGCGGATCGTGTTTGAACTCGACGCCGGGCAGAACTTCGCGCGCTTTGGTGAGCGCCTTCAGCGCCATTGCTTGATCCCCCTTCTGCGGGATCAGCTCGGCAGGATCATACGCGGGAAGCTGATCGGCAAAGAAGAAATCACCCACGGTGAGAACTTCGTTCAGCAAACGAATCCGTTCTCGCGTCAGGCGCGCGATCGCCAGCAGCTTTTCGGCAGGAACGCTATATCCGGCGGCATCGACAATTGGCACGAGACGGTCGCGCAATTCTTCCAACGGCAGGGCACGCAGGTGCTCCCCGTTCAGCCACAGCGCCTTCGGATCGAATGTGTCTTCGGGAGTTGCCGCAGGCTCCTTGAAGTTCACGACGGCGTTGGCGCGATTGATGCCTTCGAGCGAAAACAGCTCGGTCAGCTCTTTGATTGGCAGGAATTCACGATCATTCTTCGGCGACCATCCCAGCAGCGAGAGGAAGTTGATGAAAGCTTCAGGCAGAAATCCGGCATCGCGATAGGTGGTCACACTGACCACAGGACCGTGCTTGCGCTTGGAGAGCTTCGTGCCGTCAGGCGCGACCAGCAGCGGAAGATGCGCGAATTGCGGCGGTGCAGATCCAGCGGCTTCGAAGATCAGGATGTGCTTGAAGGTGTTCGAGAGGTGATCCTGGCCACGGATGATGTGACTGATATTCAAGTCCGCGTCGTCCGCACATGAAGCCAGGTGATATGTGGGCATGCCATCGGAACGCAACAGCGCAAAGTCTTCAATGTCAGCGGTGGCCTTCACCTGCTCGCCATACACGCTGTCGGTAAAGCGAACTTCTCCGCCCTCGCGTGGGACACGAAACCGCAGCGCGAACGGCTCGCCTGCGGCGGCGCGACGGTCGCTCTCATCTTTCGACATGTTGCGTGCGTCGGCATTGAAGAGCCACGTGCCCTGCGCGCCGGACTTCTCGGCGTCACCGGCGTGCGCGGGCGTGAAGTCGCGATAGGCGAGGCCCTTGTCGAAGATGGATTGCGCGACGCGGCGATGCAGATCGAGGCGCTCGGACTGCTTGTATTCTTCGTCCCAGTTGAGGCCGAGCCAGCGCAGCCCTTCGAAGATGGAGTTGACCGACGCCTCGGTGTTGCGCTCAACGTCAGTGTCGTCGAGGCGGAGAACCATAGTGCCGCCATTCCGCCGCGCATAAAGCCAATTGAAGATGAAAGTGCGCGCACTGCCCACATGAAGAAAGCCGGTGGGAGACGGCGCGAATCGGACTCGTAGCATAACCTCTGAGTATAGCAAGGCAAAAAACTAGCCACAGATTTCACGGATTCTCACGGATGGTTCTTTTTTGAACAATCAGTGAAGATCCGTGAGATCCGTGGCTAGCTTTCTATAGGATTGATCGGAGTAGGCCGCCTTCGGCACGCACGGCGGCTCCGTTCGTCGCCGATGCTAGTGGGCTCGCGAGAAACACGACAGTATTTGCGACTTCTTCGGGCGTGGCGAAGCGCTTCAGCAGCGATGATGGCCGCATCGACTGAAAGAACTCGCGCTCCAGCTCCGGCTTGCTTATGTTGCGTGATTTCGCAACTTTGTCCAGCCACTCGGTTACGCCTTCCGACATGGTTGGTCCGACGAGAACCGAATTTACCGTGACTGCGGTTCCGGCGGTGGTTTCGGCCATGCCGCGTGCCAGCGCGACCTGCGCGGTTTTAGTGACGCCGTAATGGATCATTTCAGCGGGAATATTCACCGCCGATTCGCTCGAAATGAAAATGATGCGTCCCCAGTTTGCGTGCAACATGCGCGGAAGGTAGTGACGCGAGAGGCGCACGCCGCTCATCACGTTGGTCTGCCACATGCGCTCCCACTCCTGATCGTTGATTTCGGGAAAATTCTTCGGCTCGAAGATGCCGAGGTTGTTGATGAGGATGTCGACGTCCGGAAAGTTGTGAATCAACTGCTCGATGGCTTCTGGCTTGGAAAGGTCACCGCCGAATTCCTTCAGATCGGCGTTGGCTGCCTGGGCTTGGATCTCCTGGGTGGCATGATGTATGCGCTCACGCGTGCGACCATTCACGATTACTTGCGCGCCTTCTTTCGCTAAACCAACTGCGATGGCGAAACCAATGCCTGCGGTCGATCCGGTAACCAGCGCGCGGCGTCCTCGAAGTTGCAGATCCATTCCTGCTCCTTGGTACTAAGGAATGGATGCGCAGGGGCGGGGAAGGCTGCAATAAGCATTCAAAGATCAGCGCGGTCAGAAAGTAGTAGCCGTTAGCAATTCGCATTTTAGTCCGCGTCGTCCCCGGAAGAATCGCCTGCGCGCCCGCACCACTCCCTCGATACGTGCCTATGTGCCCGTAATGAGCAACGGCGAGCAACACATCTCGCGACGTGCCACTCGCCGTTCCTCCGATTCCGGTGAATAACGCTGGATTACCTCTTGATCTCCCACTGCCCGCTACAACCGTTCGCTACCCACAATCCGTATTGAGAAACGCCCCACGTGCGATTCTGCACACACGCATTGTTTACTCGAATCGGATTCGCATATTTGAATGCGCCTCCGCTCTGGCAATAGACGGGTCCGGCGCCGCGACCCGACGTGCAATTGCTACGCCCGTTGCTGAAGTTGCCGGAGTAGTAGGCTGGCCGTCCACCTCTGGGCGGTCCACCGTGATAATCGCCGCCATACGGAGGACGGTTGTTACCAGGGCCACCATAGCCTGGACCACCACCGATCACGAATTCGGCACGGCATCCCTTGTCGACCCAAACCTGATTGTTACGCGTGCCCCAAGTGCGCCCCTGGACGCATGGCGTTTGACTCAATTGACGGACCATCTGAACGCTCTGCGGGTTCCCGCGGCCAGGAATCTGGCACGTTTGATATTGGTTATTGTTCGACGAACAATTGAACTTTTGTGCATACGCCGGCGTTCCTGTGAAATACACGACGGCAATCACCAGCAGCGAGCACAGCATTACCGATCGACCACGCATACGCCCCCTTTCACCAGCAGCTCCAGTCAGAACGATTAGAGGATCTATTTACTTGCACCGTTGCATTCTGCAAACCGTTCGAAACGCTGGAGTATCCTACCATCTCGTTACGTCTCGGCTGGATGCATAAACAAAGGTCGTACGCGTAAGCAGGTCTCCGCAAGTTGCATAGGCTGTGGTTTCAATCACGCTGAGTCGTGAGAGCCGTCTCTTATCGCGTCTTGCCAAATGGGCGTATGCGCAGGAAAACAACGCCGCCCGCGGGATGGCTTCCATATTCGGCTCGCAGCGTTTCCGGTGTTGTGTACAGAGTGAACTGGGCGCCAATGCCGGTGGCGAGGTGGGGAATCAAATTGATGTCGCGCTCATAGCCTCCGGTATAAGCCTGCACCCGGCCGATGATGCTTTCCTGAAAATCCGATGGCTCGAACTGATTACGCAGTAACAGTTCGTCGGTACGATCCACGTTCTCAATCCTGGTCCACACGTAATTCAATTCGGCAAATCGCAATGTCGATTCGGCCAGATAACCGTTCCACACCAGTCCATCGGAGGTGCGGTTTCGTCCCCACAGCAACGTACTCGCCCAATTACCTCGAGCTAACGGGCGGTTGTACATCACCGACGCCGTCATGCGGTCGATATCTTCGCCGGGATGAAGTGCCTCCGGGCTGGTGAGGTGCCCAAAGGAATATTGCGCGCTCCAGTTGTGAGCAGGGTTAACCGTCGCACGCACCGACCACGAATCGATTTTTCCGGAGTTGATATCCCAGCGAAATTCGTCGGGCTCTCGCCCGTGAAATCCCGAGGCTTCAACTCGCGCAATCTTGTATGTGAATCCAGCAGTGATCACGTCCGCCGCGATGTGCGTCGAGTCTTCCAGATGATGACCGAGAGCGGCAATGGGATCTTCCGACGCAGAGGCCCGGTGCGGATACGCAGTGGGACCAAGTGCGGGATCACCGGTCGGAGCAACATAGAAAGAGAGCAAGCTACTTTCGCCGATCCGTATGTCGTAAAGCGCAGCCAACTCCATGATGAAATCGTGCGGGTGCTGACCATCGACAATCGGCTTTCCAAACGCCGTTTCTCCTTGCTGGAACAATTCCGGGTAGTAGCGCTGGGTGATAGTGGCCGGCTCCAGGCTGAGCATCGTTCGCAGCGTCAGTGTTCCAGGACCAAGGTGTCTCTGCGCCATAGGCATGAGCCAGTTCGTAGAAAACACTTTATCGGCGCCGCGCGGCCCACTCTGCTGCATCGCGTTAAGAAATATGACGCCATGAAACATCAGCATCCACCGGCCTTTTCTCGTCATGAGCATGGGCATCGGGGTCGAGTTTGGCTCGGCGCTGGTTCCAGACGTGCTGTGATGCAAAATTTCGTCTATGAACGTCGCCGGCGCTTCGCTCATATTCATGTGCATTCCTGGCATCTGCTGTCGATCCATGCCTGACATTTGCGAGTCAGACTTAGACGTCTGCTCCTGAACGCCCGAATTGTTGCGATCGGAGACTGGACTGGACTGCGCCCATCCGCTATGAACGATAGCTACGGCAAATACAAAAACGTGAAGGTGCTGGCGAATAGACATTCCACTCCCCTGGCCGGTTGAGACTTGCTTTTCCACGCGTAGCTAGCATGCGGACATCACTGCGCGCGTGAATACCACGGAGGTGAGGGAATCAGATACGAAGCACAGCAGGCGGAGGTGGAGACCAGAACTCGTCCCTGGTGGCAAAATGCGCGATGGCGTAGACCGGACCGTCGTCAGCATCCGAGATAACCGCAGAGACAGACGCGGGCTGGGCGGTCAAACGCGGAGTCGGCACCGTCATCGGCGTTCCATGGTCCACCTGACAGCAGGCACGCGGTTGCGGTGCTGCAGGGCAATGATCGCCGTGTGGAGTGATCGTCATTTCGCTCGAGCACCCGCTTCCAGCCGGCTGTGCAACACACAATGTCGTCAATGTGAATGCCGCCAGCAGCAGAATGAGAAGCACGAGAGATGAGAGATTGCGCATCGGGTACATTTCTATGATGCCACACACACCATTCGGAATGCCAATTCGCGCCAGTCGAACTCACAGCAATTCGTGTTCCCGGGAGTGTTCCAGTGCTGCCTCATTGAATTGAGGGTTTCTGCTGATAATAGACGCTGCGCAGATAACGCTTGGATTCGAGATCAGGGCACAATCCCGTGAGAGACTCAGTGCTACCGATAATCAGTGCGCCATCTTTTGCCATGCATTTTTGGATATTCCGGAAAAGTTGCGTGCGGTGCTCTTCAGTGAAGTAGATCGCAACATTCCGGCAGAACACTATGTCGAAGGGCGCTGGGAAGCTAAACGGCTGCAGCAGGTTCAAGATTCGGAAACTGGCCGCGGCGCGAACCTCGTCGCGGATCTTCCAGCCATCATCCTGTTTTGTGAAATACTTCGTCTGCAGCTCGAGCGGCATTCCGCGTTGGATTTCCAGATTGCTGAACTGGCCTCGGCTGGCGGCGGCCACTACGCGGTTCGAAATATCGGTTCCGAGGATGCGGATATCGTACCCACTGCCATTTCCAAGCAACTCCCGCAATACGATCGCGATCGTGTATACCTCTTGTCCCGTAGAACATGCGGCGCTCCAGATGCGCACTGGAATCGGACGCGCGCCCAACTTTGCTCGCCGATCGATCAATTCAGGGACGATCTTGTGCCTCAATAAATCGAACGGCGCAGCGTCGCGAAAAAACGAGGTTTCGTTCGTTGTGATTGCATCCACGACCCTGCTCTGCAGCGACGTCGACGCTTTCACTTTGTAGTACAGGTCCGAAAATCCCGCCGCCTTCGTCTCCTGCAGCAATTCCTGCAAGCGTGAAGTCAGGAGATAACTCTTGGCCTGATCCAGGTAAACGCCGCAACTCTCGTGGATCAACCGGGACCACATGCCCACTTCTTCCGACGTGATCGCCGTGGTCACGCTGTGACCCCCCTCATGACAGAAGTGATGTGAGTCGCTATCTCATCGATGGGCAGGACTGTATCCACCACGCCAGCTTCGATCGCGGCTTTCGGCATGCCGAACACCACACAACTGGCTTCGTCCTGCGCCACTACGCGACAGCCATGCTGCTTCAACAATCGTAGTCCGATCGTTCCATCATTGCCCATGCCAGTCAGAATCACTGCTAATGCCTCGCCCGGAAAGTGTTTCGCAACCGACCGGAAAAGATAATCGACCGCCGGCCTGCAATTGTTTTCTGGCGGATCATCGGTGATCTGGACCTTCTTCTGACGATTGGGGCCGGGTATCAGCCGCATGTGCCGTCCGCCGGGCGCGATATAGACACGGTTCGGATTCAGCAAATCGCCGTCAGCTGCTTCGCACGCACTGAGCGCGGAAGAATTCGAGATATTCTGTGCGAGCGTTTGCGTGAACAGCGGCGGCATATGTTGCACCACCGCAATAGGAACGCCCAGGTTAGACGGTAATGTTGAAAACAGGCGCTGCAGAGCGTTCGGGCCACCCGTAGACACTCCGATCAGCAGGATTCCTGGTTTCGCCAGGCCGATTCGCGGAGTCAAAGCGGCATCCTGTCCGCCCGCAGGACTAGAAGGGTAGCTGCTTCTGGCTCTCAGCGACGTTGGTGTATCTCTCTGCGATACTCGTCCCCAGCGCAAAATTCCACGCACTTCGAGTCTCTGACGCAGAGCGCGGATACGCGGGACCAGCTCCGCGCGAATCACCTTGAGATTCTGCTCCACGTCCCCCGTATCCGGTTTGGTGATGAAGTCGAACGCTCCCTTCGCCAATGCCTGAAGAGTTAGCGCGCCGCCCTGCAAAGTTAAGGCGCTCACCAGGATCACATTCGTTTCCACGGGCTCGGCCTTCAGCGCGTCGAGAACTTCCAGGCCGTTCATTCCCGGCATTTCCATGTCAAGAGTAATCAGGTCAGGATGAAGTTCCCTGGCTTTCTGGACCGCCGCCACTCCCGTCGAGACTGAGCCAACAATCTCCACTTCCGGCATCGACCTCAGCGTTTCGGAGATTACTCGTCGGAATAGCGCGGAATCATCGGCGACTAAAACACGCATACTCATTCTTGCGAGCCCGCTCGATTGGATTTGAGAACCGCGTCGTGGTCGAGCAGTGCAAGTAAATGTCCGTCCGTCTGATAGATTCCCCGAACGGCAGTGCTGTCGATTCCATGCACCTGGGGAGGCGCTTCCGACATGTCGTTCGGATGCAGGAAGATGGTATCTTTCACCGCCTCCACCAACAGCCCTACCAGCTCGTCGTCGGAGTTCACGATTAGGATTCGGCTTTCTGGCAACACCTTCGCGGCATCGAGTCCGAGCTTATAGCGCAAATCGATAACCGTCACGATGCGACCTCGCAGATTGCGGATTCCAGCCACGCACGGAGGCGCGTGATGCACGGGAGTCAACGTCCCGACATGCACGACCTCCTGAATCTGCGCGGCCGGAATTCCGAATTGCGCTTCAGCCAGCTGGAACACCGATACCAACAGTTGCTCAAGTTCCTGCGCCATGTCACTCACTCCACTGGTCACGCTGCATCAGACTGTGAATTCCGCAACCGTTACCCTGAGTTGTTCCGAAAGACGCGAGAGCTCGCTTGCACTTACCTGCACCTGCTCGCCACCCTCGCGGACCGACTTGGAGGCGCCGCTGATTCCGGCGATGTCGGAAGCAATCGACTGCGCCACGGTCGCGGTCTGCGCAACGCGATCGTTCACCTCTCTTACCAGGCTGCTTGCCTGCGCGATATTCCCAGCAACATCGCGCGTGACCGTCGACTGTTCCTCGATCGCGGCAGCGATGCTCGCAACGATATTGCCGATTTCCTTGATCACGCCCGTGATCTGCGTGATATTGGAGACCGCGTCGTTCGTGGATGTCTGCACGCCCGCGATCTTCCCCTTGATGTCTTCGGTCGCTTCCGAAGTCTGTTTCGCCAGTTCCTTGATTTCATTGGCGACCACCGCGAAGCCCTTTCCGGCCGTACCGGCCCGTGCCGCTTCGATCGTTGCATTCAACGCCAGCAGGTTGGTCTGCGCAGAAATGTCTGTGATCGTCTCGGTCACTTTTCCGATCTCCTGGGCAGCCTGACCCAGCAATTGCATCGTCGAGGTAATCGTCTGTGCCTGCGACATTGCGTTTTCGCTGATAGTGCGCGCCTTCTCGGAATTGGAAGCGATATCGGCCACAGTCGCGCTCATCTCTTCGGTAGCGCCGGCGACCGAAGTCAGATTGCTGCTCGCCTGCTCCATCGAAGTCGCTACTGAGGTTGTGTTCGCGCATGATTCTTCGGCGGCGGCGGCGACCGCGCTCGACCGGTCCGACATGTCTTTCACGCTCGACACGGTCTGGGCCGAATTCGCCGAGAGCTGGGTTGCCGACGACGCGACCGTCTGGACACCCTGCGCCATCTGCTTAAGAAGTTTGCGAAGATTGACGGTCATCTCCTGCATGGCGCGAGACATGTCTCCAATCTCGTCCTTGCGCGATTGCAACTCTCCTGAAACATCCTTGCTGAGGTCTCCGTGGCTGATGCGTTGCAGTACCTCGATGCCCGCGCTGATCGGTTTACTTATGCTGCGCGTGATCACAATTCCAGAAACAAGACTGAGCACCAGGATGAGCACGGACAGGAGCACGACCATCCAGCGGAGTCTGGTTTGGCCCGTTTCATACGTCTCCTCAGCTTCTTTGGAGTGTTCCTTCATAAGCTCTTCGAAGCGTTCGATTGCTGCCTCAATCGCCGCCACATGCTGGGAACTCTCCCTGGAATAGGCATTGATTTCCGCGGCAGTGACCGTTCTCTTCGTTGCAAAGGAGAGAATGTTGTTGTTGATCTCGCGCGAGGAAGCCAATGCGGCCTCTATTTCTTCCAGCGCCTCCGCGCTTGCCTGGGTATGCGAGCTTGCCTTCAGATCGTCGAGCCTCTTCCTGTAGGCCGCACGAGTTTTGTCCAAATCGGCTTTGGCCTGCAGTTTTGTTTCCTCACTGTTCGAAGAGATAATTCGCCAAATAGTAAGGTTCACGTGAGCGTTCTCGAAACCTAGAGAGGTCGCGGACTGGACGCGGCCCTGCGTGCGATCCACCTCCAATTTGGCCCGATTTCCCTCCGCTACTCCCCACCACGCCGTTAATGCCATTGCGAGTGTCAGAGCCGCCGATATGCCGAAAGCCACTCCAAGTCGTTTCCCAATTCTCATGTTTGCAAAGATATTCATATTCATCCTCAATAGCTGTTTACCAGCACATCGTTTTCAATTGAATTTGATCCTGCCAAAATCTTGCCTACCTGCGCCAGCAAAGTGTCGCGATCCAACTTGATCTGGTATTCGTCGACACCTGCCTGCTTTGCCCTGGCAACGTCTTCTTCTCCAGCCAGCGAACTCACTGCGATGATCGGCAGACTCTTGGTGCGCTCATCCGCGCGAATCCTGGCGCTCAGTTGCAGTCCCGAGAGCCGCGGCATTTCGATGTCCGTTACCAGCACACGCACCTTGTTGAGGTTTTCGAGAAGGAGCTTCCATGCATCCTCGCCGTCAGGCGCGTCGAGCACCTGGTAGCCATCGCTTTCGAGGAACCGCTTGACTTGAGCTCGGAAGAAATCGGAGTCCTCTGCGAGCAGCACCGTGGAAGCGGCGCCAGGCGAGGCAATTTGGCTCGCGGCAGAAGATTCGCGCCACTCCGGATACACCGCGTTTACCAGCTCCATCAAGTCAACGAGAAGCGTGGTCTCTTCACGAATGATGCTCGATCCTGAAATGCCAGGCTGGCGATGCGTGTTCGTGTCGATGTCCGCGTCGGTTTCACACACATCTACCGGCATTGCCACCAGAAGTCCTACTTCGTGCCCATATAGACTCGATACGATCACGGCCATTTCGCTGGTGTGATCGATCTCTCGTACAGAAGCAGCGTCGGAGAGTGTCACCAGCGGTAGAGAGCGGTCGCGATATTTGAGCGTCCGGCGGCCCCCCTTGGTTTCCACTTGCGGTCCCTTGATTCGCTCGATTCGGCGAACGATTTCCAGAGGTAAGGCGCAGCGTTCTTCTTCTCGATTTCTGAAGAGCAGGAACGAATGCACTTGATCGGATACTGCTTCTTCTTCCGCCTGCTGAGCATGATCTCTGGCACGTGGACTCGCAGAAACCGACGAGACTTCGGCCTTTACAGCTAGTCCCGCCCCATCCAGAATCAGGGCAACTGCACCGTCACCGAGAATCGTCGCTCCCGCATACTCGCGTGATTCCTTCAAATCGCGTCCCAGCGGCTTCACCACGATCTCTTCGGTGTTGTGGAAAGACTCCACCACCAGGCCATAACGGAAGGTGCCGGTAGTGATGACTGCGATTTCCATGGCACTCGCCGCTCGGCGCCTTCTTCCTTTTGTCTCCCGCCGGGCCTCAGATGCCGGCGCCGCTGTTGCCAGAGTGCCCTCCTCGTCGAGAGCATGCCGAGGTGAACGCCGGTCTGCGAGGTTTAACCGGCGATCCGGTTGCAAACCATCTTCACTGTCCCTATAGGTTCTGGGCACGCCGAGGAAGTCGTCCAGTCGAACCAATGGAAGGATTCGTTCGCGTAGAACCAGCACGTTGGTTCCACCGATCACTTCAATGCGCCGTTGCCGCTCTTCGCCGCGAACCCGCAACAGCTCCTCGACGTTAATCTGCGGAATGGCAAACCGTTCTTGTCCAACGGAAACGATCAGAGCAGGGATAATGGTGAGCGTTAATGGCAATTTGATACGGAATAAGGTGCCTTGTCCTCGCTTGGAACTGATCTCAATCTGGCCGCCCAGCCGGTCGAGATTCGTCTTTACTACATCCATGCCCACGCCGCGGCCTGAAACCTGTGTAACCTTTTCTGCGGTGGACAGTCCCGGAAGCAGGATGAGCGCAGCACGTTCGTCCGCGCTCATTCCTTTCAGCTGCTCCGTGGTTACCAGTCCTTTGGCCAATGCAGCCTTTGCAACTTTTTCTTCGTCGATTCCTTTGCCGTCATCCGCGATTTCAATCACCACCTGACCTGCCTCGTGTCTTGCCTCCACGCGAAGCGTGCCTGTCCGCGGCTTGTTCGCTTGTTTCCGGACATCCGGCATCTCGATGCCGTGGTCGATTGCGTTTCGCACCATGTGCGTCAACGGATCTGAAAGTCCTTCCACGAGACTGCGATCAAGCGCCACTTCCTTGCCGCCCAGATCCAGGCGGACATCCTTGCCCAGCGCATTCGACAAATCGCGGACCACGCGCGGCAGACGTGAGAAGACGTTTTCGATGGGCTGCAGACGCGTGCGCATGATCGCGTCCTGGATCTCAGACGTGATCTGGCTCAGCCGTTGGCCAGCTGACGTCAGCATGCGATGGTTGTTTTGAGCTATCGCCGCCTGAAACTGATTGCGGCTCAATACCAGCTCGCCGGCCAGGTTCATGAGCGTGTCGAGCAGGCTGACATTGACTCGTAGTGTTTCGTCGGCCGGAGGCGCCGCGCCGGCGGGGGAAGGAACAAGCGATGTTGACTCACGCACGGCCGCAGGCTCAGTGACCACCGCAGACGTTCCCACTGCCACAGTAGCTGCTGCGCTCGAAACCGGGCGCTCTGCGGAGGCATTTGTTTCATGGCCGGTCGGCCCAGTAACTTCATTTTGGATTTCCACCAGGCCAATCCGTTCCTTGGGAATGTCAAAAAATTCGCAGAGCTCATCGTTGGAGCGCTTGCTCCCAAAAGTCAGTTGGAGAGGGATGCTGTTGAGGATTTCGCCATCAAGAGTTCCCACCGCTTGCAGGTCGAAACTGCAGTCCACAATCTCCCCAAAATTTTCGAGCTCATGAAAGACCTGCAGAATTTGCCTGCCTTTGCGGTCAATGTCATGGATCAGGTCGAGATCGATCTGCACGAGAGTCAGATTTTCGCGTCGCAAGCGGTCCAGATCGAACTTCGGTACGTAAACTGGCGGCCTTTTTTTACTGGAAATCGGCACGCTGGAACTTAAGGCCGGCTTTTCGCTCGGCTGCAGGTAAGAAGAAGCGAGCGACTGGAGCCCTTCGACTTCATTCGTGATATCGGCATCAGCGCCCGAACTTGACGAATTGACCAACTCCCGAAGTTTGTCGAAGGCGCGCAACAGGACGTTGGTGATTTCCGCGTTCGCGATCATCTTTCGCGACCGCAACATGTCGAGTACCGTCTCGGCTTTGTGAGCGAGCTCTTTAATGTTCTTGAAATCAAAAAAGCCGGCTGCCCCCTTGATCGAGTGCGCGGCGCGAAACACCTTATTCAGCACTTGATCGTCTGCCGCTGCTCCTGCTTCCTCGATCGCCAGCAGGTCGGCCTCGATGGTCGACAGATGTTCGCGCGATTCGTTCACGAATTCCTGGATCAGTTCGTCTTCCATCGCCTTATCCCTGTTGTGAAGCCGGGCGGACATTCAGCCGCGACACCAGGTGCATGTGGCGCAACAGCTCAAAAACTTCCTTACTCGGGTTAATTACTCGCAACACACCCCGTTTCTGAGCCAGTGTGTTGCTGGTGGCGATCAGCAATCCAATCCCGCTCGAATCGAGCATGGTCGTATCCTGGAGATCGAAGATCAGCTCCTGTGTCGGCTGCTGAATCTCTTTTCTTAGGGCCTCTTTGATCTCGGGGATCACGATTGCCGTCAACGCGCCGCTCACCGTCACTTTGCAATTTGACTGGGTACGATCCAGCCGGTAGTTCGTAGTCATCGCTTTTCTCTCCTCCGATGCTTCGTCCCGATCTCGACTCTGATCACGTTGCCTTTTCGATTGAACTCGAAATGCTGTGCGTAACTGGCGATCACTGCCAGTCCACGGCCGGCGGTTTCCGTGTTGCCGGGCAATCGAGCCGTGCTGTATTCCTTCCAGTTGAAGCCGTCACCGTCGTCTTCAACCGTGACTTGAACCGCCTTCTTCTCGGCTACAACGAACAATCGAATACGTTTTCTCGGGTCGTGCCGATTGCCGTGGTAAATCGCGTTGTTCAAACACTCGCGCACTACCAGTTCGGTCGAGAACGCGAGCTCAGGCAATTCATGCTGCCGTAGAAAATGGCGGACCAGCATGCACATTCCCTCCGCTGCTCCAAAGTACGAAGGTGCGTCGCAGAACAGAGTGCGTCCATCGAGAGAAGCAAATCTGCGCGCTTTCCGGGGGATAACAGTTCCAGCATGCATAACAGCCTTCCTCTTCTAGATCTCAATGCCCATGAGCAGTACATCGTCATCTGTTGGGAAATCCTGCAGGCGCCTGGAAAAAACTTCTTCTACCACGTCTTCCAGGTTTCCCTTTTGGTTCAAGGCGCTAAGCAGAGCATCGAGTGTCATGCCCCCTCTCATCGCGCCGTCCGCCAGTCCATCCGAGTAAAGGAAAATGCGATCGCCTGCCGCCACCTGCAGCTCAATCCGGGAGAAACTGGCATCCGCAAAACAGCCGAGAACATCGCTCGCCTGTTCAATCGCCTGTCCGGTCTCCGATTTACCAGAAATCAGAATCGCTGGAGGATGGCCCGCATTCAGCAGTGAAACGCGCCCAGAAGCGCGGTTAATATGCGCGTGAATCAGCGTGAAGAAGACTCCGTCCGGCAGAATCCGGCGAAGCCCTCGGTTGATCAGGTAGAGTGAGTCGGCAGGCGAAAAGATGAGATCCGAATATTCAAGAAGCAATGTTTTCAGCGCGAGCGTCCAGTAAGAAGAAGACACATCGTGACCGCTGGCATCCGCGACGATGTAATCGAATTGCTGGTCGCCCCTCGCGATGACATCGTAAAAATCTCCGCCGGCTGACTGTGCCTGACGTAACGCAACCTGAAAATGCGCTTCGGGAATTTCGCTTGCTCGCGGCATGCACGACTGCTGCGCTAACTCTAGCGGCCGCAGATCAGTGGCACGCATCTCGCCGAGAGTCTCTAGCGCATGTTGTAGTTGCAGGTGAATTCGCACCCGTGCCACCGCTTCGCGGAGAGACACCGGCTTATTCAAGTAGTCGATCGCGCCACATTCGAGTGAACTGATATCGTCAGGCAACTCACCGTATCTGGACATGAGTAGAACTGGCGCGCGCCACGATTCAGCACCCAGATGCATCTCGTGGCATAGCTGATAATCATTTGCCTGCGCCATTTCTGCGTCCAGCAACACCAGGTTGGGTTCAACCTCACGCGCAAATTGAATCGGATCCGCCCCGCAGTGCAGGGCAACCGCCTCGATACCCATGTCGGTGAGCGCGCCTTTGATCGCCTGCATCGTCTCGTTATCGCGATCGATGATTACCACCACCGGCTTTGTTCGCTTGACAGTCGGAGGTTGTGCCAGGTGCCCACCCCGTCCGCACTGCCAGTTGCAACCGCCGATGGTTTTCCCATCACAATGCTTGCTCTCTTGATCGGACTGGGCCATTTTCATTTTGCTCGCTGAGTTGGGCGCACGGGTGTTATGCCGCGGACGTGGACGCTGTTGTTTCATCGGCGGGAAAGAACGGAACTTCAGAAGAAATCCGGATGCTGGATGTGGCTGGCAACGATTGCAAGAGTACACATCGACTCAGAACGAGGACCCCGCACCAGGAAGGAGTGGGCCATCGTCATTACTGCCTTGAATCGAAAATGGAAAGATCCGAGTACCTACTAGTTCATCGCGTTCCCCCTTCCGCTGGACTTTTTAAATGTCCGTTTTTAGATCCTGTCGCTAATCGTTATCGGGATTCTCCCGATATTTTCCTCAGAGATGAATTCAATGCAATACGTGGCGCGCCAGGCCATTCTCGATGCCGATCGATCTTTGACTGCATATGAATTGCTATTTCGTGATTCGACCGAGAATCGCTGTCCGCCTGGCGATCCAGACATTGCCTCGAAGAGAACGATCGATACCGCCGTGCTGCTGGGACTGGAAACACTTTCCGATGGCCATCGCGTATTCCTGAATTGCACCGAGAATCTTATCCTGGATGGTCTTCCCACACTCTTTCCACCCCAGGTCACCGTAGTCGAGATTCTCGAGTCGGTTCAGCCCACGCCCCAATTGATTGAGGCGTGTCGCAACCTGAAATCGGAAGGTTATCGAATCGCTCTCGACGATTTCATCGAACAACCCGGTTACGAACCGCTAATTGATCTCGCCGACGTGATTAAGATTGACGTACGCGCAACCCCGGCATCCGAGTGGCCGGCTTTGGCGGCCAGGTATCTTCGCAATCATCGACAGTTGCTAGCCGAAAAAGTCGAAACCGAAGGAGAATTTTTAGGGACGAAGGCGGTGGGCTTCACCCTCTTTCAGGGTTACTTCTTTTCCAAGCCGAGTATTTTCTCTACCCCGAGCGTCGATAAACTGAATGCGAACCAGGTCCGCATCCTGCGTACCCTGGCTTCTCCCCAGTTGAACTTGTTGGAAGTGGAAAGCATCGTCAAGTCCGATCCAGCTCTCTGTTATCGCCTGCTTCGATTCCTGAATTCTCCGGCGTTCTATCTTCAGGACGAAATCCAATCTGTGCTGCATGCGCTCGCGCTTCTCGGCGAAGTCGAAATCCGCAAGTGGATGTTGCTGGTGTGCGCGCTGGGGGCTGGCGGCGGAGCCCGCAAGAGGCATTTGCTAGAGAACGCATTAATCCGTGCCAGGTTTGCCGAATCCCTTGCCCCGAAAATGGGTCTCTCCAGTTCCACGCTCTTCATACTTGGAATCCTGTCGCTCTTGCACGCAATCCTCGATTTGTCTGTCGAATCGCTGGTCGACCTGGTTGCCGTCGCAACAGACGTACGAGCGGCTCTTCTCGGCACACCGAATTCCCTGCGGAAGGGTTTTGAGTTAGTCCTGGCGTACGAAGCTGCCGACTGGAACCGATGCGAGGAGATCCGGAATAGATGGCAGATTTCGGCCGCCTTCCTTTCCGACAGTTATTTCGAAGCGATCCACTGGGCAAGGCTACTCACCCAGGAGATGTAGTATTGCGTTTGACCAAATACCCGATTGACGCGGCTTGGAACAATTGTGTCACCCGGTTTGGTTGCGGTACCGAACAAATCGGGTAAGATTTCAGACCAGTCGCCCAAGCTTATGAAAATCATTGACGCAAAAGTGATTGTCTGTTGTCCCGGAAGAAATTTCGTCACTCTCAAAATCATCACCGAAGACGGTCTCTACGGGCTTGGGGACGCGACCCTGAACGGGCGCGAACTGGCGGTCGCCAGCTATCTTTCCGACCATCTGGTGCCGCTGCTCATTGGGCGCGATGCGCGCCGCATTGAAGACATCTGGCAATATCTCTACAAGGGCGCTTATTGGCGCCGCGGTCCAGTGACCATGGCGGCAATTGCCGCCGTCGACACGGCGCTCTGGGATATTAAAGCTAAATCGCTTAACACGCCTCTCTACCAGCTGCTCGGCGGAGCATCACGAGATGCAGTCCTCGTTTACGGGCATGCCAGCGGCGCAAATATAGAAGATACAGTTGCAGCCGTCGCCGATTACCTGAAAGCCGGTTACAAGGCGATCCGCGCTCAGTCGGGAATCCCCGGCTTGGCGAGCACTTATGGAGTTGGTTCCGGACCCGGTCACTATGAGCCCGCGGAGAAGAATGCGCCTCCGGAAAATCTCTGGTCGTCCGAAGCCTACATGAACTTTATCCCGACGCTGTTCGCGCGTCTGCGGAAAGAATTCGGCAACGAGCTTCATCTGTTGCACGATGTTCACCATCGTCTAACGCCGATCGAAGCTGCCCGGGTGGGCAAGGAACTGGAACCGTATCATCTGTTCTGGATGGAGGACCCGACGCCGGCGGAACTGCAAGAGAGCTTTCGCCTGATTCGTCGCCACACGACGACGCCGATTGCGGTAGGCGAGGTGTTCAATTCCATTTTCGACTGCCAGCAGCTGATCCAGGAGCAGCTGGTCGACTATATCCGCGCAACTGTTGTGCATGCAGGGGGTGTCTCCCATCTGCGCAAGATTGCGGCTTTGGCAGAACTCTACCAGGTGCGTACTGGTTGCCACGGTGCGACTGACTTGAGCCCAGTGTGCATGGCGGCTGCTCTTCATTTCGACCTCAGCGTTCACAATTTTGGCATTCAGGAGTACATGCCTCATGCTAAGGAGACGGACGCAGTCTTCCCGCACGCATACTCGTTCGAGAAGGGATTCATGCACCCCGGGGACGCGCCCGGACTCGGCGTCGATATCAACGAGCAACTGGCAGGGACGTATCCTTACCAGCGGGCATATCTCCCTATCAATCGCAAACTCGACGGAACGATGCACAGCTGGTAGCACAAGCTCACATGAATAATCGCCTAACGACATATTGCGCAGCCCTGCTTGTGCTCATAACATTCTGTCCGGCTGCGCGGGCTGAAACCGGCTACGACGCGTGGCTCCGATACGCTCCGCTGAGAGACGCCGGACGTTTGCAATACAACTCACTGCCCGAATCCGTCACGGTACTCGACGACTCTCCACTGCTGGCATCGGCGCAATCAGAACTGGTGCGCGGGGTGCAGGGCATGTTGGGCCGACGGATTACCGCAATTAACGGAATTCCGAGCCATCCCGCTATTGTGCTTGGCACTCTGGCGGATCTGAACAAACTCGGGGCTGCGCTCCACGCGCCCATCGCACTGAATACCGACGGCTACTGGCTGACCACCGCTCGTATCCATGGCGTTCCCTGCATCATTATTACTGGCCTGACCGATCGCGGCGTCCTTTATGGCGCTTTCGCCTGGCTCAGTGCTCTCGCACGCGCTCAGAACGTTAATCATCTCGATTACGCGGAAAGTCCGTTCGTGCCGCTGCGCTGGATCAATCAGTGGGACAACCTCGATGGCAGCATCGAGCGCGGTTATGGCGGGCGCTCGATATTTTTTGAGAACGGTGCAGTTCGCGGCGACTTAAGCCGTATACGCGATTACGCTCGTCTGCTCGCCTCAATTGGCATCAACGGCTGCGTGATCAACAATGTAAATGCCAGTCCAAACGTTCTGGCGGATGACTTCATCCCGCAACTCGCTCGTGTTGCCAACGAGTTCCGCCCGTGGGGCATTCGTCTGGGGCTTTCTGTAAATTTCGCGAGTCCGAAATTAATTGGCGGCCTCGACACATTCGATCCTCTTGATCCCAAGGTCGCCGCATGGTGGAAAGCGAAGGCCGACGAGATCTATCGCGCCATTCCCGACTTTGGCGGCTTCGTGTTAAAGGCCGACTCAGAGGGGCAGCTCGGGCCTGCGTCCTACGGCCGTACTCCGGCCGACGCGGCAAACGTTGTCGCTCGCGCACTGAAACCGCATGGCGGCTATGTGTTTTATCGCGCCTTCGTTTACAACCATCATCTCGACTGGACCAATCTCAAGAACGATCGTGCCAAGGCCGCGTACGACAATTTCCATTCGCTCGATGGCAAGTTCGACGACAACGTAATCATTCAGATCAAGCATGGCCCCATCGATTTCCAGGTGCGCGAGCCGGTTTCGCCTCTGTTCGGTGGCCTGGAAAAGACGAACCAAGCCATCGAACTGCAGATCACGCAGGAGTACCTCGGACAACAGCGACATTTGGTCTTTATCCCTCCGATGTGGAAGGGCGTACTTGATTTTGATCTGCGCGTGAACGGTGGGCACACGCCGGTGAAAGAGATCGTTGCCGGGAAAACCTTCCACCGGCCAACCGGCAGCTTTGCCGGAGTCGCCAACGTTGGTCTCGATCCGAACTGGCTCGGCAGTCCTCTTGCGCTGGCAAATCTCTATGGCTTCGGTCGCCTCGCGTGGAATCCAGATCTAAGCGCTGCCACGATCGCCGACGAATGGACGCGCCTGACGTTCGGCAACGATCCACAAGTCGTCGAAACCATCGCCAGCATGCAACTGCGTTCATGGCGCACCTATGAAAACTACACCGGGCCGCTCGGACTTGGCACGCTGACCAACATCCTCGGCTCGCATTACGGACCCGGCATCGAGTCGGCCGAGCGCAATGGTTGGGGCCAGTGGATCCGCGCCGATCACAACGGACTCGGCATGGACCGCACCGTCGCTACCGGAACTGGCTACATCGGCCAGTATCCGCCCGCGGTCCAGAAGGAATTCGAGCCACTCGCAAGTTGCCCGGACGACCTGCTGCTGTTCTTTCATCACGTTCCGTACACGTACAAGCTGCACTCCGGCAAGACGGTCATCCAGCACATATACGACTCGCATTACGAGGGAGCCGCAAGCGCTGCGCAATATGTTCCCGAGTGGGAGTCGCTCAAAGGGCGCATCGACGACGAGCGCTACACATTCGTCCTCGCGAAATTGCAGTACCAGTCGGGACACGCCGTCGTGTGGCGCGACGACGTCACGAATTGGTTTCTGAAGATGTCCGGGATTCCTGATGCCCAGGGACGCGTCGGACATTATCCCGATCGCGTCGAGGCCGAGTCTATGCAACTCCAGGGCTATGAGCGGATGGACGTTGTTCCCTGGGAAGCCGCCTCCGGAGGACAAGCTGTTCAGTGTCCTGCCTCGTCGCAGAGCTGCGATGCGAGCTTCCGCTTCACAGGGAGCGCGGGCGCGTACGACCTGGACGTCGAATATTTCGATCAGAACAACGGCGTGTCGAAGTTTCGCGTGTATGTCGGCGACCGCCTGCTGGAGGAATGGCTCGCCGACGCGCATCTTCCCAGCAACCAGCCCGACGCCGATTCGAGCACTCGCCGCCATATTGCGGGAGTCACGCTCCATCCCGGAAACGAAATTCGGATCGAGGGCATTCCCGACGGCGGAGAGCGCGCCCCGCTCGACTACGTTGCGATTCACCCGGCGCAATAGCGGCGAATAAAAGTTATTTTCTAATTCCGGCCTTGATCTCAGGAAAACGCAAGTCCGAAGTTTCCGCAGTAGCGATTCCTTCCAGCCATTTACGAATCTCTTCACGGAGTGGCACCACCATTGCGTGCTCCGCCTCATCGTCAAATCGTTTCAGCTTCTGCAACGCTTGCCGCAGCAACGAAGCGGTTCCCTCCGGATTCCCACGCTTCCAGTGATGGAACGCCGCCGTCAACTGAATTAATCCTTGCAGGAAAGCCTTATCGGGCTCAGTCGCCTTCAGCCACACCGCCTCCCAGTGCTCGTGCGCTTCGAAGAACTGACCAGCCCGGTAACAGCGCAGGCCGTCAGCGAGTGCTCCCGCGCTCCAGTCGAGCATTGGCACATTTGCAAGCTTCTCTTTGTACCCTGAGCAGGACCGCACCGGAAGCTTGGGATATTTCTGAAAACGAGCGTCAGAAAACGAGAGTTCGCATAGCAGAAACATAGAGCCACGATCCGAAGTCACAGATCGCGCATGGAGGCAGCTCGCGCAAATACCGGCATTCTCGGGAAGATGACTCACAGCACGATCTTACTATTTTGCGCGACATCTTCTGGATCGCCCGTCGCCTGAATCTCATCTTGAATAAGTGATACAGGTGTTGTGGTGCTGCGCTGGTTTCGCCCCACTTCGATTCAAGGGAGAATGCTATGACAACTTACAAACACGCAGCGGTCGATGGCCACCGAATCTTTTACCGCGAGGACGGATCTAAGGATCACCCCGCAATTCTCTTGCTTCACGGATTTCCCACGTCGTCGCATATGTTTCGCAATCTCATCAGCGAGCTGGCGGACCGTTACCACGTCGTCGCTCCGGACCTTCCTGGGTTTGGATTTTCGAGCTCGCCCGAAAGCTTCCGGTACACCTTCGATCAGCTCGCTCACGTCATCTCTCGATTTACCGAAATCGTTGGCTTATCTCAGTTTGCAATTTACGTTTTCGACTACGGCGCTCCCGTTGGATTCCGGTTGGCAATGGCGCATCCTGAAAGAATCACCGCTGTGATCACGCAAAATGGAAACGCGTATGAAGAAGGACTGAGTGAAGGTTGGAATCCTATCCAGAAATATTGGAAGGAACCTACTCCCGCGAATCGCGAAGCTCTGCGAAATTTCCTGGCGCCGGATTCCGTGAAGTGGCAATACGCCCATGGTGTCCCGGACGAAACTCTGATTGCGCCGGAGACGTACACGTTGGATTCTGCCCTCATGGCGCGACCGGGAAACCAGGAAATTCAACTCAACCTTTTACTGGATTACGCGAACAACGTCGCGCTGTATCCCAAGTTTCAGGCGTACTTCCGCAGCAAGAGGCCTCCATTGCTGGCCGTGTGGGGCAAGAACGATCCGTTCTTTCTTCCTCCTGGTGCCGAAGCCTTCAAGCGGGATATTCCCGACGCCGAGATTCAGTTTCTCGACACCGGGCATTTCGCGGTTGAAACGCATCATGCGCAGATTGCAGCAGCCATCCGCGATTTCCTGGGACGCACACTGAAGCCTAAAGCTGAAGCCGCCTGACATTGAGCGATCCCATTCGTGCCCGATTTGTGAGGAATGGGATCGTACAACTTCTCGTGCGCGCTCTGGCGAACGGGTACGAAACCTCATCCCCGTGGGATGAATAGCAGTTGAGTCGCTGCTATCTTTCGTCGCCCTTCGGAGTCCCTTGCAAATTGAGAACCGGGAAGTTTCGTCTTCTTCCCGGCACCGTATCAACTTTGAAAGGGGACTCTTGCCATGCAAAGAGTTCGTGGCGTGATTTTGCTTGGAGTGCTTCTCTCCTGCGTGATGGCAGCCCATGCGCAGTCTTTCGTTTTAGATCTCCCATTGCCAAGTCAACGCGCTGAAATCGTGCAGCGCGTCGGTCTTACCGATATCACCATTTCGTACCATCGTCCCCTGGTGAACAATCGCAAAGTCTGGGGAACCCTGGTTCCATACGGTCAGGTTTGGCGTGCCGGCGCGAACGAGAACACGACCATACAGTTCACGGATCCGGTAATAATCGAAGGCAAGGCGCTTGATCGCGGAAGCTACGGACTGCACATGATCCCCAATCAGCAGCAGTGGACCATCATTTTTTCGAAGAACTCGACGTCTTGGGGGAGCTTTACTTACGATCAAGCTGAAGATGCGCTGCGCGTCACGGTGAAGCCTCAGGCCGCCGATTTTCACGAAGCGCTCACCTACGATTTCGATAATCCCACAGCCGATTCGAGCGTGATTACCATGCGCTGGGAGAAGGTCGCAGTTCCCTTCAAGGTCTCGGTCAATGTGAACGAAGTGGTGGCGCAGAGCCTGCACAAACAACTGCGCGGCCTTTCGCAATACACATGGGAAGGTTGGGACGACGCAGCAAACTATCTGCTCACCAACAAGGGCGACCTCAATGAAGCACTGAAGGATTCCAATCAGTCCATCCAGGTGGAAGAACGTTTCGACAATCTGGTTACCAAGTCGAAGGTCCTGACTGCGCTGGGCCAAACGGATCAGGCCAAGGCATCGCTCGACAAAGCGCTCGCCACGGCGACTCCAATCCAGGTCCACATTTATGCTCGCCAGTTGCAGGCGGAAAAGCATCCCGACCAGGCCTACGCGATCTTCCGCTCAAACGCGCAGAAGTATCCGGACCAGTGGTTCGTGCATTCCGGACTGGCGCGCGTTTACTGCTCTCAGGGCGACTACGACAATGCCGCCAAAGAGATGAAGCTCGCCCTGGCAGGTGCGCCCGATCAACAGAAGGCCTACGTTGCAAACTTGGTAAAACGGCTCGAGGCGAAGGACAACATCAACAATAACTGATCAACTGGGATGCAGAGATCATTCCTGCATCCCGAAGTTACTTGCTCACGGTGCGATGTATTTCAGAATGTAGTACTCGTCTTCTTGCGTCAGCATCGCTCTCACTCGCATATGCTGCAGGATGCTCTTCGAAGTACGCGGCGAGATGTTGTCGGGGGGACGATGACAGCGGCCGCAGTTGACCTCAAATCGTTTTTCCCCTTCGGCCGCTGGATCCACGGGCTTCGACGGCTGTTGGGCATCGCGCGTTTTCGACGGATCGGCGAGCTGTTGCCTCGGTGGTGGCCCGCTGTTTTTGTTCTGGGCCGCTGCCGGCGCGCACAAGAACGTCAGGAGCAACGTGATTATCGGGATAAGACCGTGTGCACGTCGGTTCAGTTCCGTCATTAGTTATTCCTCGCGGGAATTGCTGGAAACGTGAATCGCCTGGTGACGCCAAAAGTCCACTGATTGAAATTACCTGTATCACTGAACTGCCGCCCATAGCTTGCGTTGATCCGCACTGTCTTCGGCAGGAAGTAGTTGAATCCAAATTCCGCTACTTGTGCATTCGCATTCAGTAGAGCATCGCCCGGCTCAGGAACTCCCTTGAAGAATTGCTGCACCCTGACGATCCCGATCAGGTTGTGCATCCATGGTCCAAGCGGATTCGTTTGTTTGAGCTGATATCCGGCCTCTACCCAGTAGCCACTTCCCTGCGGTGAATGCGCGTATTCCGCTGTGATGTCGATCGGCACTCGATTCGGCTGCCACGATAGATAAGCGCCTGTGGAGTTGCTGTGAAGGTCCTGCAGGAATCGTTCATACGAAACACCTACCTCGAGTCGCATCTTCGGGAAGAAAACTCCCGAGCGGGTTCCAAACGCGCGCCCCGATTGGAATTGATGCACATTACTCCCGGCGGAAAAGAAAGCAGTGTAGTTCCACTCCCAACCGGGATGCGCCGCGACCACACCGCGAACCATAGCGCCATCACTGGATCCGCTGGTGCGCGTGCCGATCCCGTAGACGAGCGGTGCGTTCTGCAACGGATTGATCCAGACCGGCGAAAATCGCTCGTTGTAAATGTTGAAGGGCGTCAGAAATCTGCCCGCAACAATCGTCAGATGCCGGTTCACGATATAGTCCATCTGCAGGTAAAACAGCGATCCGAAATACTGCGCATCGAAAGGGCTGTCGGGCGTGGGGCGAGCCACAAATCCCTGGAACTCGTAGCTGCCTTCTACCAGCAGCTTCGATCCGATTGGAGCCACTACGACTGGGTTCAGGATCGGCTGTAGAGTCGTCTGCCCGCCAGTTGTGGTGCTGATGAACCCCGCGTTCGCGGAGATGACCGGTGTTTCTCCCTGCGCATGGCCGACGCATGTTCCCACCCAATTGAGTGCGGCCAATGTGACGAGGGCACGAATCCAGGTACGCCCCATGCTGACTCCTGAGTGAACGGTTGATCGCGGAGCGACATTTGCATTACAAAACTCGTCGTCGCTCAAAGCATCCTCAGGGTAAAGGCGAAGAAAATCAGAGGTGTCAACGTGCGGTCAAAGAGCAGTCATTTTCTGCGAGAGCCGGAAGCCATGGCGCATGAAGAGTGACTTGCCGCGAGGCTTCGTGTCGGAAATGTAGCAAGGCCCTGACGAATAACTGACAAATTTGTTGCCGAACAAACCTTATTATTTCTTCATTGTTCCGTGATTCCGCGGTCAGACCGACGAATCGCAGAGCACTGTCGGATGGCAATTCAATCTCAAAGCCACGCCCCCGCAAAAGTCGCGGTGGTCATACCGACCTATAACTGTGCCCAATATCTCGCGCGTGCTTTGGCGAGCGCTGCGGCACAGACCTACCAGGACTTTCAGCTTGTCGTCATCGACGACGGATCGACCGACAACACCGAAGAGATCGCCGGAAAGTTTCCGTGTGTCTTCGAAAAACAGCGGCATGCGGGACAAGCTGCAGCTCGTAATCGAGGAATTTCCATTTCCTCCAGTCCATATGTCGCCTTCCTCGATGCGGACGATGCCTGGTTGCCGCAAAAACTGGAGAAGCAGATAGCATTCCTCGAGAGCCATCCGGATGTCAGCCTGGTGTGCTGTGACTGCGCCGATGGCGGCTCAGAACCTGTGGCCCGTTCAGAGTTGTGTGTTCCGCAGTATCCGCGATTCGAGCATCTCGCCCGCGAGTGTTTCATCTTCACTCCAACCGTTGTCGTACGCCGCGAGTGCCTCGACGAGTGTGGTGGCTTCAACGAGTCGCTTAAAGTCAGCGAAGACTTCAATCTGTGGCTGAAGATCGCGTCGCGCCGAAAAGTTACCTTCATGCGGGACACGCTCGCAGTGCGATACAAGCGGGATGGAAGCCTGTCTCTGACTACCGAGCCGGACGTAGCATGCGCACAGGGCATCGCTGCCCTCGAAGACGTGATTCGTTCCTGTCCACAATTCAGCCGGGCGCAACGACAAGCAGTCAACCGCGAGTTGGCTATTCGCTACTACATTTACGGATCTTTTCTGCTCTCTGCCGGGCAGGTGCGCAAGTCTCGCCCTAACTTACTCGCCGCGTGGCGACGTCAGCCGCGCAACTGGCGTGCCTTCGCGAAATACTGCACGAGTTTCCTTCCGACTTCACTCCAGAGCTCCTTGATGGCGGCTTATCGGACCGCCAACGATACCCTTAACCTGCTTCGCCCAAAAAGTTACTCGCGGTTTACGGACACGTGACAACCGCCAGAACTCCCATTGATACGTTGAGCAAGTTCAGTGCGTCGGCGACCGATTGTTGCGGCCGAATTCTGCCAACCGGCGGCTTTCGGCAACTAACGCGGCGTCCTCGGCGGCGCAGCTAATTGTGCTGGTGGCGCTCTGGCCCGGAGCAAACTGTCTCTGGATTGTCAGGGACAGTGCCACCGGCTCCATTAGCCGTACCCTGACCCGGAGTTGTTGCGTTGAAAATTCGGATTCTCTTTTCCATGCTTTTCCTTCTCTCCATCACGATGATGGCTTTCAGTGAAGGCGGCCCCAAAGCTCGCGTAATCGATGTCGTCGCCAAGCGCTTTACCTATGTTCCCGACGAAATAACTCTGAAGAAGGGTGAACCTGTAATCCTCCGCATCCGCTCAGTCGACGTGACTCACGGCCTCTCGATTGAACAGTTCAATATCAAGGGAGATGTTGCCAAGAACAAAAACAGCAGCTATTCGTTCACTCCTGATCGGACCGGAGATTTTGAAGGGAAGTGCAGTCACTTCTGCGGTTCCGGACACGGTTCAATGAAGATGACCATTCATGTAACGGAATAAGACTGTGTCTAGAAAATTAGTGTCGCTCCTCGCGATGGCGAGCATCCTGCTGCTTTGCGCTTGCAAAGCCACACCGCCCGGAAAGTTCGAGACCTCTGTCATGAAATCCGCGGAGCACAAACTCTTGGTTGGCAATCGCAAAGCCAGGAATCCGCTGACTCCGACTGCGAAGAACATCGCCCAGGGCAAGGACAACTTTTCCCACTACTGTGTTGCCTGTCACGGTTTAGACGGACAGAACACCGGGGTGCCGTTCGCCGATCGCATGTCACCCCCGGTTCCCGTGCTGACGTCAGCAAGCACCCAGTCGTACACCGACGGTCAGCTCAAGTGGATTATCGACAACGGACTTTTTCCCTCGGGAATGCCGGCTTCGAGAGGCATTTTGAATGATGACGAGATCTGGTCGATCGTTCTTTATATCCGCCATCTGCCGCCGGCTGGCAGTCTGGGCGAACCCGCGATGTACAGCGACGCTTCGCAGTGTCCGGGCAACCAAGACACCGCCGCTCAAGACTCGCCATCCATTGCCCTCAAAGTTCAAAGGTAGGTCAAACCGAGGCGCTCACAATAGCCCGCGTATCACCCCTTTTGAGTACCCGCAATGGGCTCATGACTCCGGTCCCAGCCGTCCAGTTTGAATGTCCTTGCAAAATTTTCGCGTCCAAGTAAGTATTCACTTACATCTATTGGTGTGTGTTCCATCTTGCACTGCGGATGTCCTCGGCTGGTTAGCTGGGCGTAGCTGGCTGCCACCGGCAGTTCGCAAGCATCGTTCCAGCCCCGTAGCTGTTCTCATAGGGAATCGGATCTCTGATTCGAGGTCTTGATGGTGGCTGAGGGAGTACTGTATTCAGATTGCGTAGTAAAGAGGATAGAAGGTGATTCGCAATCATTCGCGTACAGATTCGTGCATTTCTGGCCTTGTACAAGGAGGTCTGTTGGTAGCACTCTGCTTGGGTGGACCCGCCGAGCGGCTCTTCGCCCAGACGGTTTCCACTTTCACTCCAGCCTCGCCCTCTGCCGCCGCCGGAGCGGGACAGGTCATGACCACGCTCCCGGCGCTCGGCCCCGAAAATCCGTTTCAGGGCAGCATTCCCCAGGGGAAGGTTGTTCCTGGCAGCATTCCACTTACGTTGCTGGATGCACTTGATCGGGGACTGAAGTACAACCTGGGCTTATACGAAAGTTCGCAGGAAAGTCTGGCGGCCCGCGCGCAGCGTCTGCGTGCTATGAGTAAGTTGCTGCCGACCATCGGCGCTGGCGTGAGCGAGTCCTCACAACAGATCGATCTCGCTGCTTTGGGCTTCACCCCTGCCATATTCCCGGGGGTTCCCACCGTCATTGGCCCATTCAACGTATTCGACGTTCGCGCGAACATGTCTGGTCCCGTGCTCGATTTTTCCGCCATCAATAGCCTGAAGGCGAGCACTGAGACCACCAATACCGCTGTGTTGAACTATCGCAATGCGCGCGAGTTAGTCGTCGTCGCCGTCGGCGTAGCCTACGTGCAATCGCTTTCTGCGCAGGCGCGAGTCGTCGCGATCCAGGCGGAAATGGAAACGGCGAAGACTCTTTACAACCTGGCCATCGATCAGAAGAAGGCCGGAGTCGCCCCCTCCATTGACGTTCTTCGCGCACAGGTTGAATTTCAATCCGATCAGCAACGACTGGTCGCGGCCCGTAATGAACTCGACAAGCAAAAATTGCAGCTGGCGCGGGCCATCGGCATGCCCACCGGGCAGGAGTTCACGCTGGCCCAGGATATCCCTTACACTCCAGCTCCGCCGCTTACGCTTGAAGCTGCTCTCGACGAAGCTTTGCGCAATCGTCCGGATTATGCCAGCGCACTCTCTGCCGTGCGTGCCGCCGACCTGCGAGTTAAGTCTGCACAAACCCAGCGCTGGCCGACGCTACGGTTCGATGGAAATTACGGCGTAATCGGCAATTATCCCGACCAATCGCATGGCTCATACACGGCGACTGGATCGGTCCAGGTTCCCATCTTCACCGGCGGACGCATCCGCAGTGATATTCAAGAAGCGCAGATTGCGCTGAAGCAACGGCAAGCTGAGGCCGACGACCTGCGCGGGCGCATCGAATACGAAGTCCGTGCCGCATTCTTGGATATAAAGGCCGCCGCCGACCAGGTAGACGTCTCGCGCAGCACGTTGAATCTGGCGCAGGAAACGCTCACCGAAGGTCAAGACCGATTCCGTGCCGGCGTCACCAACAATATTGAAGTAGTCCAGGCGCAGGAATCCGTCGTAGGCGCCAACGAAACTTTGATCAGTAGCACGCTCCAGTTCAACCTTGCGAAGCTGGCTTTGGCCAGATCGTTAGGCGTCGCCGAGCGTGCGACAAAGGACTTTTTGGGAGGTAAACCCTAGTGGCAGACGAGTCGAAACAAGCTGTCATGAATCACGAAACGGAAGCGCCGCCTCGCGAGCCGTGGCCGGAAGAGGTAGAGGACCGGTCAAAATCGGCAAAGGCGAAAGGCTACTTCCGGCAGCACCCTCGTGCCAAGTGGGCCTTGATCTTCGTTTTGATCGCGGCCGCGGTGGCTGCCGTCTTCATTTGGCGCTACTACGCGGCGCGTGAATCAACCGACGATGCGCAGATCGATGGCCATATCGGCCCAATCTCCGCGCGTGTGCCCGGCACCGTCATCGATGTCTACGTGGAAGACAATACGGTTGTCCGTCGTGGCCAGATTCTTGTGCAGCTCGATCCCAAGGACTACCAGGTAGCTCTGGAAAAAGCGGAAGGCGATCTGGCTGATGCCATCGCAACCGCAAGCGCCGCGCAGACTGGCGTGCCCATCACCAGCACCACCTCCACCAGCAACATCGACGTTTCTCACGCTGCCCTGAATGCTGCGCAGCACGAAGTGGCAGCCGCTCAAGCTCAGGTTGAAGAGGCCAGGGCGAATTACACCAAGGCTTCTCAGGATCTGAAACGCTATCAGCAACTGGTGGAGAAAGATGAAATTTCACACCAGCAATACGATGCCGCCGTAGCTTCGGAACAGGGTGCGCGCGCCACTCTCGACGCCGCCGGTTCGTCGGTTGCCACTGCCGAGAGTCACGTTGCGCAAGCTGAGGCCAACGTCAGAGCCGCGCAGATTGGGCCTCAACAGATTGCGCAATATCGGGCGCGCGCCGGTGCTGCCGAAGCCGCAGTGAAAACTCGGCAAGCCGCCGTGGACCAGGCGAAACTCAATCTCCAATACACCACGGTTCGTGCGCCTTTCGACGGTATCACCAGCAAGCGGAGCGTCGAGCCCGGTTCGGTGATTGCGGCTGGACAACCGGTGTTCTCGCTCGTCGATCTCGAAGATCTGTGGGTAACCGCGAACTTTAAGGAAACGCAGTTGAAGGGTATGCAACTCAACCAGCACGCCACGATACACGTTGATGCCTTCGATCGTGATTACCACGGCTACGTGTTCACCTTTGGGGGCGCTACTGGTGCGCGCTTCAGCTTGTTGCCCCCCGAGAACGCTACCGGCAACTTCGTAAAAGTTGTGCAGCGTGTTCCCGTGCGCATTAACTTCGATAAGGGAGAAGATCCCGAACATCGGCTGCGGCCCGGCATGTCCGTCGAGCCAACTGTCATTTTGAAATAGGCATGCGGGAGAATCCCCAGGGTGAGTAGCTCGGCTTCGGCGATAACCGACAGGCAAGATCCCGTTATCAATCCGTGGATTATCGCGATTGCGGTGATGTTGGGCACCTTTATGGAGGTGCTCGATACCACCGTGGTCAACGTGTCCCTGCCGCACATCGCTGGCAATCTTTCGGCGAGCGTCGATGAGTCCACCTGGGTGTTGACGTCGTACCTCGTCGCCAACGCGATCATCCTTCCCATGACCGGATGGCTGGCCAATCACTTCGGCCGCAAACGCGTGCTCATGGCCTCCATCACCGGGTTCACCATTTCATCTTTTCTTTGTGGACTGGCACCCAGCCTTCCCTTGTTGATTCTGTTTCGCGTGATGCAGGGTGCGAGCGGCGGCGGATTGCAGCCTCTCTCCCAGGCCATCATGCTCGAAGCCTTCCCGCCCGAGAAGCGCGGCAAAGCCATGGCGTTCTGGGGACTCGGCATTGTCGTCGCTCCCATGCTCGGTCCTGTGCTCGGCGGTTGGATCACCGACAGCTACAGTTGGCGATGGGTTTTCTACATCAATCTTCCGGTCGGCATCCTCGCCCTGATCATGTCTTCGCTTTTCATTTTCGATCCCCACTACATCTCGCGAAAAACTGAACGAATCGACTACTGGGGCATCGGACTGCTTGCGCTCGGAATCGCCGCACTGCAGATCATGCTCGACAAGGGGCAGGAGGAAGACTGGTTGTCGTCGCACTTCATCGTCATCCTCCTGGTGGTCACTGTCGTCGGCTTGGGATGGTTCATCATCAACGAACTGCTCGACAACCATCCCATCGTGAACCTGCGCGTCTTCGAAAACCGAACCTACGCCAGTGGTGTCTTCCTCATGACGGTGATGGGCTTCGTTCTCTATGGCAGCACTGTCCTCTTGCCCATTCTGCTGCAGACATTGCTCGGGTACTCAGCCCTGGACGCGGGACTCGCCATGCTCCCGCGCGGATTAGGGTCCTTTATTGCCATGCCGCTCGTCGGCATTTTGATGTCTAAAATCGAGCCGCGCAAACTTCTGGCAGTCGGCTTTAGCGTGGCAGCCGGTTCCATGTGGTGGCTCTCGAAGATCAATTTGAATGCCGGCTATTGGGACATCTTCTGGCCACAGTTCGTGCAGGGCACGTCGCTCGGATTTCTCTTCGTGCCCCTGACTACCATCACGCACGATCCTATTCCCAAGGAACAGATGGGTAATGCCACCAGCTTGTTCAACCTGATGCGCAACATCGGTGGCAGCATCGGCATTGCCGCCGTTACCACGATCGTTGCCCGCCAGACGCAGGCCAATATCAACGTGCTTAGCAAGCGTACCAATCAGTATGATCCAGCGGCGCGGATGATGTACCAGGGTGCACGCAGCATGTTCATGTCCAAAGGCGCGGACTTCGCTACCGCCAGCAAACAGGCTTATGGCGCGATGTTCGGGATGGTTCAGCAGCAAGCAGCGATTCTCGCGTTCCTGCACGCCTTTCGGCTTCTTGGGATGATGTTCCTTGCGGTGTTGCCACTGATCTTATTGATGAAACCGCCACGCCACAAAGCCGGGCCGGGCGCAGGTATGCACTAGATCGCGCACTGCATCTTTTCTGTTTTGTCATCACAAGCTCGCGCCAGCGAGCGAGGGATCTGCGGTGGATCTCAGCAGTGAAAATTCCTGATCAAGCATGGGGCGCATGTCAAAATTGCCGAGTACCATTCGTCAACGTGATTACTGAGAGATATCTATGCCCACGAAAGAAACACGCCCTGCAACCATCGACGAATACATCAATGCCGCTCCCAAAGAGGCGCAGAAGAAACTCCGTGAAATGCTTACGTGCATTCGTGCCGCCGCCCCTGATGCCACCGAGGGGCTGAAGTGGGGAATGCCTGCGTTCTCCCATCGCAGAATTCTGGTTACGTTCGCCGCATACAAACATCACATTGGTTTCTATCCCACGCCCTCGGCAGTCAAAGCCTTCGCCAAGGATCTTGCAAACTTCAAGACTGCCGATGCTTCGATCCGGTTTCCGCTCGAAGATCCCTTGCCGTTGGATCTCGTCCGCAAGATCACCGACTTCCGCGTCCGCGAGAGTCTCAAGGAAGATAAGAAGTGGAGAACGTGAGAATCCTCCGTCACTTCCTTAGTGGCGTAGGTTTGCACCGATAGGCGATCGCGTTTTTGGCAACTTCGACCACCACCAACCTACTTTGCTAGAATCACCAGCTGATCCTTCAGCCGCGTTCATACTGACTTGAAAAACGTACTGTTATCATCCAAGCTCTTCACTCCGACCGAAGTCATCGACGATGCGATCGTAACCATCGAAGACGGGCGCATCCTCGAGGTCACCTCTCGCTCGCACTCTGAAACCACCATCACCGCGCGGATCACCGATCTGGGCGACGCCATTCTCGCGCCCGGCTTCATTGACATTCACATCCACGGCAACGGCGGTCACGACATCATGGAAGCCACTCCCGATGCGCTCGCTGCCGTCGAGCGTTCGCTGGCCAAGCACGGCGTCACCAGCTATTGCCCGACCACTGTCACCGCTGCCGTCGATCGCACTGTCGATTCGCTGCAGAAGCTCGCCGACGCCATCGAAGGCAAGCATCCCTCGTGGGATCGCAGCGATCGCGCTGTCCCGCTCGGTCTTCACCTCGAGGGCCCTTTCATCAGCCACTCGAAAAAAGGGGTGCATCCGCCGGAATACATCCAGGAGCCATCCATCGAGCTATTCGAAAAGTTCTGGAAGGCCGCGCGTGGCCACGTCAAGGTGATGACCGTCGCTCCCGAGACCAGGAACGCGCCAGCCATGATCGCCAACGCGAGTGCGAAAGGTGTCTGCATCAGCTTGGGCCATTCCAACGCCACACGCGAGGAAACAGAAGCGGGCATCGCTGCCGGCGGCCGTCATGCCACGCACACGTTCAACGCCATGCGCACGCTCGATCATCGCGAGCCCGGCATTCTTGGCACTGTGCTTACTGACTCACGCGTTACCGCCGAGATTATTGCCGACGGTATCCACGTGCATCCAGACATAGTGCGCCTCTTTCTGCGCGCGAAAGGAATTGAGTCCGCCGTACTCGTTACCGATGGCATCAGCGCAACCGGTATGGGCGACGGCCGTTACATGCTCGGCAGTTTCGAAGTACAGGTGAAGGGCGATCGCGCCGAACTCGACGGAGTTCTCGCTGGAAGCGTGCTGACGCTCGATCGCGCCGTCCGCAATGTGACCAAGTTCGCCGACTGGAAGCTGCAGGATGCTGTGCGTCTCGCGACATTGAATCCCGCGCGCGTCATCGGTGTAAGTGATCGCAAGGGAAAGATCGCCGTCGGCGCCGACGCCGACTTTGCCGTGCTCACCTCCAAGGGCGAAGTCGTTCGCACCATCTTCGCCGGCCGCGTCTAGCGCTCGATAGCACTTGCCGGCTCTTGCTTGTGTGGGGCGGACATTCCTGCCCGCCCACGGTTTTGTCATCACCAGCGAGACGCAGCGAGCGAGGGATCTGCATTTCCGTTCTTTGCATCACACCCCTTTGTGCGGACAAACTTGACCTGCACCTGCCCTTTTCGATATCCAAGTGCTATATAGTTCTTCGACTGGAGTCTTTTCATGCCCGATAAAGGCCGCTTCCCGCACTACATGATCAAGGAGATCTTCGAGCAGCCCCAGGCTGTGCGCGACACTATCGCCGACAATCTTTCCTCGAAGACCCGGCGGGTTGAGCTGGCCGTTACGCGCAGAATTCCTCGCGACGCTTCTGTTACTTTCAAAAAGATCACCATAGCGGCCTCAGGCACGAGCCGTCACGCTGGCATCGCCGGGCGCCATATGATCCAGGAACTCGCAAGCATTCCCGTCGATGTCGAGTACGCGAGCGAGTTCGAGTACGGCAATCCCATTACCGGTCCCGAAGAGCTCACTATCGTCATTACGCAGTCCGGCGAGACTGCCGACACGTTGGGCGCGCAGCGACTCGCGCAATCGCGCGGATCCCGTACCCTGGCCATCACCAATGTTCTCGATTCCACCATTGCTCGCGAAGCCGACGCTGTGATCCACACGCAAGCCGGACCAGAAATCAGTATCGCTTCAACCAAGGCCTTTGGCGCGCAGTTGGTCGCGCTCTACCTCCTCGCCGTCTATCTCGGCGAAACTCGCGGCACACTTTCCGATCAGAAGGTCGGCGGACTGGTGGACGAACTCCTGGCTCTTCCTGACAAAATCGAGACCGTCCTGAGCCAGAACGATCTTTGCCACGATCTCGCGAAGAAGTTCTACAAGATCGAAGACTTCCTCTACATCGGGCGCAACGTGCACTATCCCATTGCTCTCGACGGCGCACTCAAGTTGAAAGAGACGTCCTATATCCACGCGGAAGGTTATCCTGCCGGGGAAATCAAGCACGGTCCTTACGCGCTCATCGACGAGCACGTTACGGTCGTGGGGATCGCCACGCGCGATCTGACCGATCCGCAATCCGTGTTGCGGGCTGAGAAGACCATCAGCAACCTGCGCGAGGTGAAAGAAACCGGCGGCCGCGTAATCGCGATCGCCACGGAAGGCGACTCCGAAGTCGCGGATGCAGCACACCACGTCATCACCGTTCCCAATGCGCCCGAGCTGCTTTCGCCGATCCTCGAAATCGTTCCTCTGCAGATGCTGGCCTATCACATCGCGGTGCAGCGCGGAGTCGATGTCGACCGCCCTCGCAACCTCGTCAAATCCGTCACAGTCGAGTAAACTCCAGCACACAAATTGTCCAGGTGCGAAGGAGGTTAAGTTGGGCAAGTCGCTCGAGGGGCAGTATGCGCTGGTTACAGGCGGAAACTCGGGAGTCGGGAAGGGAATTGCTCTGGAGCTCGCGGCGGCGGGCTGTAATGTCATCGTCAACTTCCTTGAGGACTCAACAGAGGCCGAGCAGACTGCAGCCGAGATCGCGGCGCTTGGGGTGAGATCGTGGGCGATCCGTGGCGATGTCGGACTCAGCCAGGACGTGGAGCGCGTATTTGGCGAGTTGCGCGAGCGTGTGCCTCGACTCAATCTTCTGGTGAACAATGCCGGCGTTCAGACGTTTGCCCCTTTATTGGAACTCTCCGAGGCCGATTGGGACCGCGACATTCGTACCAATCTCAAGGGCTGCTTTCTTTGCACACAGGCAGCGGGTCGAATGATGAAATCGCAGAAACGTGGCTGCATCATTAATATCGGCTCCGGCTGCAACAAGCATCCTTTCCCGCGCCTCGTTTCCTATACAGCCAGCAAGGGAGGCATTGAACAGTTTACGAAGGCCGCTGCGGTCGAGTTGGCGGAATTCGGGATTCGTGTGAACTGTGTCGCACCCGGTGCGATTTTGACCGAGAGAACCGCTCATGAAGCTTCCGACTACGAAGCTACCTGGAGCAAGGCAACGCCACTCGGAAGAGTGGGCACTCCGCGCGATGTGGGCAAAGCCATAGTGTTCCTTGCAAGCGACGATGCTTCATACATCTCAGGGCAAACGCTATGGGTCGATGGAGCCGCATTCACTTTACCCAACTGGCCGTACCCGTTAAAAACATCAGAGTAACCGGTGAACCTTCGTCGTGGTCGTTCCTCGAATCACTGAAGCGCTCCCGCCTCGTGTGGCATCTTATTCCTCGTTAGCCTCACCACGCGCAAGAGGAATCATCATGAATCCTACGAAGCAACTCACGATGGAATATCGTCAGCTCGACCGCACCCAGGCCCAGCTCTCTGCCATTGGGCTCGGCTGTATGGGCATGTCCGAATTCTATGGACCAGGCGATGAGCAGGAATCCATCGCCACCATTCATCGCGCTCTCGACATGGGCATCAACTTTCTCGACACTGCCGACGTGTATGGCAGAGGCGCGAACGAGGAACTTGTCGGTCGAGCCATCAAGGGCCGTCGCGACGAAGTTTTTTTGGCGACGAAATTCGGCAACGTACGCGATGCCAGCGGCAACTTCGTCGGCGTCAGCGGCAATCCTGAGTACGTTGCGCAAGCCTGCGATGCCAGCCTGAAGCGGCTTTGCGTCGATGTCATCGATCTCTATTACCAGCACCGCGTCGATTTCGACGTGCCGATCGAAGACACCGTCGGCGCCATGGCGAAGCTGATCACACAAGGAAAAGTGCGCTACCTCGGACTTTCCGAAGCGGGAGCCAAGACAATTCGCCGCGCGCAGAAAGTGCACGCCATTGCGGCGCTGCAAACCGAGTACTCGCTATGGACCCGTGATCCCGAAGAGGAGATCCTTCCGGCCTGCCGCGAGCTTGGCATCAGCTTTGTTCCCTATAGCCCGCTCGGCCGCGGTTTTTTGACGGGCCGTATTCAAAAACCAGAAGATCTCGATCCCACCGATTGGCGCCGCCAGAATCCGCGATTTCAGGACGATAACTTTCGCAAGAATATGGCGATCGCCGAAGCTGTCAAGCAGATCGCACGCGAGAAGGATTGCACGCCTGCGCAGCTCGCGCTCGCGTGGCTGTTGGCGCAGGGTGGAGACATCATCCCCATTCCAGGTACCAAGCGCGTGAAGTATCTGGAAGAAAATGCCGGCGCGATCAGCGTGAAACTTACGCCGCAGGACCTGGCACGGATCCATCAGGCGATTCCTGCGGGAGCTGCGTCCGGATTACGTTATCCCGAAGGTGGTATGAAGCGCGTGAATGCGTAGCCTTGGATTTTGCTGGGTAGCTGGTAGCTCGCCGCTGGTTTTTTCATGGCTGGTCTTTAATGACCCGAGCGACCGGTCACCAGCTACCCAATGCTTACCGGGGGCTAGACCTTCTCCTTGGTCGCAGTCACTTCGATCTGGAACTTGTGATTGCTATTCGGATCGTCAACACTGTTGAGCAACGTGGGCTTGCCGAGCGGAATCGCCGCTTCCTGGTCGGTGCGGAACTGACGCACGATAGGGTAGTCAGCAACCTTTGCGTTTGCTGGGGACTCAGGCGTCGCCACACTGCTCACCTCAGCGTTCAACGAGAGTATGAGTCTCCCTTCGATCGTCCGTATGTGAAAAGTGAGATTGGTTCCCACGTCGAAATACTGGACGTTCGGGTTCGCAGGCGTGCCACCAAGAGGGAGGCGCGATCCGATCTTGATTGTCCGCGGTCGATAGGCGTGTTCCTGCACTAATGCCGTGTAGTCGCGAGTTGAGAGAAGCTTCCCCTCCTGAAGCTCGCGAATCACAATGTCGAGCCGATAAGTGTCGGCAGTTTCGTTACCGCTTGCTTGTTTTTGTTCAGTTATGCCTGCTTGCGGCCCACTTTGGCAGAATCCCACACTCGCCAGTAGAAGCGCCACCACAATTGCTTTAAAACCACGCATCATTGTTGTTCTCCTCGATCAGATACAGTTGGTTGTTCCGCAGGCTCGCGCATTCTCTCCTGCCACTCCAGCATCGACACGGCTTCCTGCGGATTTTCGCGCGCGAACGCAAGCAGCAATTTCTCCTGTTGCGTTAACGGCATGAAAACCGGAAGCTGCGACGCCAAAATGGTGCGCTGATATTCGCCTTCATTTCTGCGAGTCTGACCCGGTTTCTGAACGCACCTGCGAACTGGCATTGAAACCGCCCGGGGACTTCGAGCTATTTCAGGGGCAGGCATTCGATTTGCAATCGGCCGCGGCGGCGCTATCTCAGTCCAACCGTTCGCCGGCCCGACTCGCCACGCTCCGTAAAGCATCACACACACCACCACCATCGCAGCGCTTGCACATACCCATTTCTGCTGCCACCAAGGCTTCACCGGCGCCACGCCCAGATTCGCGATTATGCGCGACTCAAATCCGATTCGGGGCTCCGCTTCGGAGTAGCTCTTGAGCGCATCGTCTAAGAATCTATCGAGCTTTGTCTGCTCAGAATTCATCTCGATTTTCCTTCTAGAAGCGCAGCCAGCTTCTGGCGCAACATATTTCGCGCTCGACCCATTCTTGTTCGCACCGACGCTTCGGGAATCCCCAGCACCTCGGCAATATCCGAATTCGACATCTCCTGCACCGTCGAAAGAACCAGCGGCTCGCGCAGGTCACGAGGCAGGGTGGCGATCATCGCCCGCAGCAGCGCCATCTCCTGTTGTTCCGCCAAGGCGTCATCCATCGCGAGGTGATCTCCCCGCAAATTCTCGAGTGCGATCTCGTCTTCTTCCTGCGGCTGTTTGCGCCGTTTGACGCGATCGAGTGCCGTCCGCCATGCAATCTTCGCAACCCATGCTTTCTGATTCCGAACGCGGTCCAACTCCTTCTCGTGTCGCAGCACCCGTAAGAAGACTTCCTGCCCAACATCCTCGGCATCGGCATGATGGCGCAGGACGGAATACGCGATCTTGAAGACCATACGGGCGTGCTCGTGTACCAGCGTTTCGACGGATTGGCTGACCGCGCGCTCCTCGGGTACCACCACCACATCCGCCAAGATGTCCTGCTCCGAACCACTCATCGTTCGCTCTTCGGCTCTCAAAGTGAAGACCGCACACCGAGACAAACTGTTCAACTTTCTTTGGAACGAAGGACCGGGGATTTCCTGCGTCCGAAGGAATGCATTTTCAGGAGCGGATGGCCGCGCAGGTGTGTCCGGACAGGCGAGTGGCTGTGAAGGGCTTATGACAACGACTACCGACAACTGACCACTGATTGCTGACGATCGACTACGGTGCCTTTTTCAATACCACCGCTGCGCGTTCATCTGCGCCGATGCGTCCTTCGAAGGCTTTCAGTTGCGCAAACTTCTCGGGATCGATTTCCACTGAGCGCACGACGTATTCGCGGTGATAGCTCAACGTCTGACCCTTCACTTCGGTCTTGCTCTCGTAACTTGCAAAGCCCATGTCGATCTTCACGGGATCTGGGATATCGTCGACCGTATAGCCTTCGGGCAGTTCGATTTCGTAGGTGTCGCTTTCCTTGCTGCTGCCGTGCAGTTCCACCGGATACAGTCGCGGTTTACTGAAGTCCAATCCCAGATCTTTTTCGCCGACTACTCGCGGGCGTACCAGCATCAATGCTCCCATCTTCTGGGCGTAGCTGGCGGTTGTGAAGCCGTACTTCAGGGTCAACTTCCCACGTGTTTCCAATCCTTCAACGTGAGGATTCTGTAATGAAAACTGCTTAAGTGATTGGTTCAGGAAATTCTCGACGTACTTCGACCGTTGCTGTTCATCGGCAGCTTTGAAAGCGTAGCGCTGACGCAGCGCATGAAATCCGGTACGATCTTCGACGATTTCGCCGGCCAGCGTTCCGTCAACCGCGAGCTTGAATTTTCCCGTGCGTTCCAGAACATTCGCCCCCGGATCGATCGCAGGAAGGTGCACGAGTTCACCGCTTCCGTCCGCTACCAGCAAAACGTAATTGCTCTCGGCATAGGAAGGCAGTTCTCCGAGCGGCGTGTATTCGCTGGTTGGATCGAACAGCAGATATTTCTTGCCCGACTTTGCTTTCACCACGCTCTCATATTTCACAAGCGGCGCGTCCGGCGGAAGGTCGATGGCAACGATCATGTGATCAAACACTAACGCAGGCAAGTCCGGATGCACGATGCCTCGATCGGTCTCTACGATGACATATTCGGATTGGACTCCCGCCTCCTGCAGCATCGAACCGAGCAAGGTCGCTTTGTCTTTGCAATCGCCATATCCATAGCGGAAGACATCGGCCGCTGGATGAGGCTGATATCCGCCCACGCCGATCTCAATCCCTACGTAACGGATGTTGCTCTGTACGTAGTCCGTGATCGCGCGCACCTTACTGTCGAAATCGTTTTTGCCGACGATCAGTTCACGAACCTTGGCGGTAATCTGCGGTGAAGGTGTGCGTCGTCCCGCAGCCAGTTCCGATTGCCACTTCGCGATGTTTTCCCACGAGCCGCCTTGCGCTGTTCCACTGTTTGGGCCGAAGTATGCGAATTCAGCACGCGCGGCAAGACCGTATGGGTGCGGCATCATCTCTTCATCATCGTGAATCGCGGGCACATCGGATTGGGTCCACTTCCACCGATTGTCCGCCAGTCGTTCGGGCGCGGGATTCTTGCCGCCCGACCACGCCGCCTTGTACTCCCATCCTGAAGGCAACTGAAGCGTAAATTCCGTGCGACGGACGGGTACGCGCTCTTGATAGACCCAGCTCACCTGCGTAAGCCAATTCGCATAACGCACTACGTATTCGAATCCAATAACCGTGCCCGGTTGCTCGCCAGCGGGCGCGCGCGCGTGACTGAAGTGCACGTCGGAGTAGAGGAGTTCGCTCGGTAAATTGGCTACATCTTCAAACTCTTTGTCTTTCACTTCGAACTCGTGCCCGCTGCTGTCGATGCTCCATGCGTGCACGGCAAGCAGCTTATCCTGCTGTTGCAGATGCACGCGTAATTGCGCATAGTCCCGGCCATCCGGGCGTAGGATCTTCAAGATCCGCCGGTCGTGTTCCACGTACTGACCGGGACCGTCGATCGTGATGTCAGTTTGATCGTCCAGCACCACCGCCTTCGTTTCGGCAGGATAGACCGGCAGCTTTTCCGCCGCTGCCTGTTTCAGCCAATCGGGGACGGAAACAGTCGCGGCGGATGCCGATCCCAGGCACAGCCCCAGCAACGAGACCAGGACACCGAAGCGCAGCTTAGTTGACCTTGGCACTGGCATTCCCCCTGAGAACAGCCTGTTCCTCGTCAACGGACTTCACTTTGTCGTAGAACGTTTTGAGCTGTTGGTATTCCGCAACCGGGATGACCATATCGGCGAGAACAAAGTCGCGCCGCGACAGGATCTGCTGCCCCTTCTGTGTTCTCTGCGTGCTGCAAAGTGCATAGTTCAGTTTTACTTCTTCCGATTGCGGCAGAGTTTCCACCGACATACTTGCCGGAACGGTGATGCCGACATCGTCAATTTCGCGGAAAGGATAGCTGAGGTACACATGGTTTACGCGCTCCGCGTGCGGAAACATTGGAGTCTCGTTCACCTGCAATAGGTCCACAGGAATCGTCCAGCGGTGGCCGGCACTGACAGCCAATGGCGTCGATACTTTAAAGTCCGCAATCAGGGGCGATTCAATCGCGTCCCATTGAGGGGCCTTCGTCAAAGTGACTTGAGCGCCACCCGGAAGCCAGCTGCGCAACTCGTCTTCAAGAAGTTTTTTCCGGCCTTCATCATCGGTCCTGGAAGCGTCCTCGCGTCGGATCAGCGCCTCCTGTCCGCCAAACAGGACCGCCATCGTCCCCTCAGCAGAGCCATCTTCCTTCAGCGCAACCCTAACCGCGCGCTTGGTGAGCGCCTGCATGTAGCTTGGCAATGGCGATTCTGCGAACTCCGTTCCCTTCGCCGCTTGGCGAATTCCGCCGCAGGCGGTGTAGTGCCAGTTCAGGAGACCGTAAGGCGCGTACCGGGTGCCCGGATCCAGGAAGACATCTTTGCCATCAAGCTGCACAATCGCAATCTCCGCATCGAACTGATTCGTGCTCAGATACGTCTTGTCGAAGATCTGCTCCGTCCGGTCGCCGACCCGCATTGCATAGGCAGGAATTCCTGCCGTCTTCACCAGGGCAATGAAAGTCCGCGTGATTTCGTCGCGAGTTCCTCCCTTTTGCCGAATTACGTCGGCAGCACCGCGGTTCTGCTGCAAACCTAATGTCTTTTGTTCGAGTTCGCTTTTCTCCGGCAGGTAGGTGTAATTGTCGAGCGTCTTTACGAAGGCGTACAGCTTCTGCACCTTTTGCTCAGGAGTATCACCCGGCGATGTGACCTTGCTGATCACGTCGCTCAATCCGTCGGTCTTGCCGACGAACTTCTCGACGCTCTTGTTCCAGATCTTGCCTTCGTTCTTCCACCAGCCGTCAAGTGATTCATTGGTACGGTAATAAATCTGGAGGTGGGATTTGAGCATCTCGGTCGGCAACGTGTGATCTTCTTCGACGAACGGCGCAACGTTATCTGCGTCCAGCGAGATTTCTGTCTTAGGCAGCTCGACAATTTTGGGCGCTATTCCCTTAGGTAATGATCCAGCCCAGCCCATCCCCACGATTGTGCCGTGCTCGTCAACCAGGGTGCGACTCGACGAGCCGAAGACGATCGAACTGGGAATGTATCGGAACTGCACATGCTTTTGAAACAACTCTTCCTGCAATACCCAAGGTGGCGGGGGGTAAAACACATTGTCCGGATAGCGATAGAAGTAGCGGTATTCGATGATGCTGCCCACTCGCACATCCGGGACCGAAAAGCTCTTCACGTTAAGCCGCACGCCGTGTCCTTTGTAGACAATCTTGTCGAGTGGCTTACCTTCAAAGTTCACGATCGTTCCGTCGGCGTGCACGGTCCGCGCGCGAACCTCCGCGACCGAACGCCCGCGATACGAGTAGAGCGACACATCCGAATACTTCTGAACACCCGCATCAGTCAGGATCTTGATTCGCTTATAAACCGAACAATAGTGCAGGTCATCGTCACAAATCCCTTGGTGAAAAAGGATAACGGCCGGCGCGCCCGGCTGTTCGGGAACGCTGGTGATACTGAGTTCGGCGGGAGAGGGCGGACCGAATTCCTGCGCATGCATGATCGGTATCGCAATAAGGGAGAGAACAAAGCATGAGAACAGCGCGGCAATACGCAGTGGTGTGCGCATGAATAATTTTGACCTCGTGGCCCGAATCAGGGGGGAGTCTGCTCGGAATAAGTTGTGTGTAGCGGCAAAATCTAGCGTTTGCGTCCTTATTATGCAAGGAAATGTATGGAAACCAGAAAAAATCTACTCTCGTTCCGAATTCCGCTGATTCGCTCCAGGCAAACTTTCGTACTTCGTGAAAACAGGTTTGTCCTTGACCTGTAATCAGTCGCCTCTCAGTAACTTAGGCCCGAAACGGTGCAACCTCCTCTACCAGCGTCCCTTCCTATCACACAAGGTCCCCTACCAACAGATTCTTAACAGCTGCTGCTTCGCTCCGCGTGCTTCGGTTCTGCTAACCGTTGACCGCGGGGCAGCGGCTTATGGAACGTGAAGGAGATAGACGATGAATAAGCGGTCACTCAGCATGCTCTTGACCATTTTTACTCTTGCGATCGCAGCCTCTCTCGTGGCTCAGACCGATGAGCCAAATGCGATACAAATCAAAGTGGATTTCACAAATCCTGTATTGGTGGGAGATAAGACGCTTCCACCCGGAAACTACCTCTTTGAACAACTCTCCGGTCAGAGCAACCCAACCGTTTTCAAGGTTTATAAAGAGAACAGCGACAAGCCCGAGTTCGAAGCCGTAGCCTCGCAAACCACCATCGATACGCGCGTTAACCCAGGAACTCCGGTGCGCACGCGTTTTGTGCTTCTGCAGGTAGGCGACAACTACTATCTTTCGAAGCTTTGGCTCGGAGGACAGTCGCAAGGATGGGACTTCCTGACCGGCTCTGCCGCGGCGAAGAAAGCTGGTAAGGAAGTGAACGTCGAAGCCAATCAGGGGAACAATCAGTCGAGCCAGCCCACTTCTGTAGGAAAGCCGCAGTAGGGACCTCGTCTGGCCACGTTCAGCTTATCGTTGGATGTGCCGAACCAGATCTTGGAACTCGGGTTCCTTCTTCAATACATCGAAGCCAGGCTCCTGTTCCAGGAACACAAGCCAACCGCTGCGATTGTTGAACGCTCGCTTTAAATCCGCTAATGCCTGCTCTTTGTTTCCCAGCAGAGCGTTCATCCTCGCCGTTTCGTAATCGCTGTAGTACTGCTTGCGGTCTGGCTTTGCGGCTTCGCCGAGCAGGAATTTCAGTACGCCTGGGTAGCCCGTGTCCAAATAGGCGCGTTGAACCTGTTCCGAGACCGATGGATAGCCGTTAGCGCGATAGAAACGCTCACGGGCATCGGCTGCCTCGTGCCACAGTTGCTTCTCTTCATAAGCCCACGACAGCTTGACTACGGCGGGAACGAAATCAGGGCTGATGCTGGTCGCTTCTCGATACTTCGTAATGGCGGCATCGGAATCGCGTGCGAAATAATCGATCCATCCTGCATTCGTCATGATGATCAGCGACAGCGGATCGAGTGCGCGTGCCTGCGAGAGTTCGGTCCGCCCTTCGCCGAACCGGCCGCGCGAAGCGAGAAAAAGGCCGTACCAGTGATGTGCGTTCGCGTAATTGGGATCCACCTCCAGCGCTTTGCGGAATTCGCGTTCGGCGGCTGAGAAATCCCATTGATAGCGCCACAGATTGAATCCCAGTGCGGCGTGCCCTTCGGCCAGAGTGTCATCCAGTTCGACCGCTTTCTGCGCCGCTTGCTCGGAGCGTCGTGCGAACTCAGTCGTCGATCCGAGATCGAAGTATTCGATAAACAGGTTGTACGAGTCGGCCAATCCCGCGTAAGGCTCGGCGTAAGTAGGATCGATCGCGATTGCCTGCTGAAAATAATCGATTGCCTGATTGAAGCCTTCTTCCGTGCGCCGGTTCCAGTAGTAGCGGCCTTTCAGATAGTCGTCATAGGCCGCGGCATTGGTGGTGCTTGATCGCCGGTTGTGCGTTTGCGGCAGCACGATTGAAAGCGACCTCGCGATTCGCGACGCCACTTCCTCTTCCATGGCAAGAATCTGCTCGCCCGTCACCTCGCTGTCGTAACTTTCCGCCCACAGATGAGTCTGATCGCTAGCCTGTATCAGCTCCGCCGAGACGTGCAGTTTCTTGCCATTGCGTTTTATGCTGCCTTCCAGCAGGTACGAGACGCCCAACTCGCGGCTGATCTGATCGATGCCCTTGGCCGCCCCCTTGTATTTCATCGACGATGTGCGCGAGATAACGCCCAGGTAGCCAGGGCTGAAACGGCTGAGGTGCATGATCAATTCATCGGTAACTCCGTCGCTCAGATATTCCTGCTGCGGATCGCCGGTGAGATTCTCGAAGGGCAGAACGGCCAGCATGATGCGGGTTGGAGCCGGTCTGAGATTTGCCTCGCGAGCCCGGCTTCGTGCTGCGATCACCACTGAACTAATGATGATCGACATCGTCACCAGAGCCCCGACTGACCAAAAGGCGAGACGGCGCTTCTTCGTCTGATCGATTGGAAGTGGTTTCGGAGGATGAGGACGCTCGGCGAGTGCCTCGACTTGTCCCGGAACCTGTGTGACAGGCGCGATGAACCGGTATCCACTTCGCGGAACCGTCTCGACATAACGCGGTGCGGCGGCGTCATCCCCGAGAACGGCACGGATCTGCCGAATACAGTGGTTCAGTCCAAGGTCAAAATCGACGAAAGTATTGCTGTCGCCCCACAACTGCTGTTGAATTTCTTCGCGAGTGACCACTTCACCCGGGCGCTGCACCAGCAGCAGAAGAAGTTTCAGCGGTTGAGGCTTGAGTCGGACAGGCGTGCCGAATTTCGAAAGTCGCCCTTTCGCGAAATCCAGATGAAAAACGCCGAACGTTACCGCCTGGGAGTTCTTCGATTCCATTTCAGCCCTGAAAGACAGGTGAGGGGGAGGGCTGCCAAATCATTGTACCGGGTTCGAGCTGCAATCATGAAGCGCGGTATCTGCTTTCGTTTCTTATCATTGGCCGCTCATCAGGGAAGGCCGAAGAAATCATGCTCGGTTTCATTGACCCGTTCCCATCTCCATCGTAGAACTCTGCTTACATTTGTAAAGGTGGGTAAGAATGCAAGCAGCAGTAAGAATGGCGCTCTCGTCCGGCGAATTAGTTCCAATCTCAGCTCCAGAAATCCAGCTTGAACTCCTGCCAAAGTGCGCTTTACGGGCAGCGCTATTGGCGCTGACGAAACAATCTGCTTTCGAAAGTGAGCACGAGGAAGGAGCCACAACCGAGGCTGGCGACGATCTCTACTCACTGATGAAGAGCTGCGCATTCTTCAACGGTGGTGACTGCCACTGCCACGTCTCGGCTCAACCTCTGAAGACCACCGTAAGAGTCCTCTACCAAAGCCGCCAGCAGTTGTGATCCAAGCGTCGGTTCAGCGCGCCGCCGAGCCGGAGTTGAGGATGGCCGCATCCGCGGACTCTCCCTCGGGATAATACTTGCGCTGGAAGTACAGCGCGACATTCACCAGTCCGATCATCACCGGTACTTCAACGAGTGGTCCTATCACTGCCGCGAACGCAGCTCCCGAACTGAGCCCAAATACCGCCACCGCCACAGCAATTGCCAGTTCGAAGTTGTTGGAGGCTGCTGTGAACGAAAGCGTGGCTGTTTTTGAATAGTCTGCCCCCAGCGCACGTCCCATATAGAACGAGACCGTGAACATAACGACAAAATAGATCAGCAGCGGCACCGCAATCCGTAGCACATCCAATGGCAATCGGATGATGTATTCACCCTTAAGCGAGAACATCACTACGATGGTGAACAGAAGCGCCATCAAAGTGAGGGGGCTGACTCGCGGCACAAACTCGCGGTCATACCAGGAACGGCCTTTGATACGTGTGAGGATCGAGCGCGTAAGAAATCCGGCTAAGAAGGGAATCCCCAGGTAGACAAAAACGCTCTTTGCGATTTGCGCGATAGAGATGTTCACCATCGTACCGCTCAGTCCGAAGAGCGGCGGCAGCACGGTAATGAAGATCCACGCGTACAGCGAATAGAACAGGACCTGGAAGATCGAATTGAAGGCGACCAACCCAGCCGCGTATTCCGTATCGCCCTTAGCGAGTTCGTTCCACACAATCACCATGGCGATGCAGCGTGCCAGTCCGATCATGATCAGTCCGGCCATGTATTCCGGATATCCGCGCAGAAACACGATGGCCAATACAAACATGAGGATCGGCCCCACCACCCAGTTCTGCACCAGCGAGAGTCCAAGCACCCGCTTATTGCGGAACACCTCGGCCAGTTCGTCGTACCGCACCTTCGTAAACGGCGGATACATCATCACGATCAGCCCAATGGCGATCGGAATGGACGTGGTTCCCACGCTAAAGCGGTTGAGGAATGGCACGATCCCGGGCGCCAACCAGCCGGCGCACACGCCGGTAATCATGGCCGCAAAAATCCAGACCGTAAGATACCGGTCCAGAAAACTAAGCCGCTTTGGCGAGCAGACTGGAAGAGAGCTACTCGTGGCCAATGCGATCAATCTCCTTCTTCAACGCAAGTGCATCCAGGCTCTTCATCGGCAGACTGAGAAACAGCCCGATACGGCGATCTAATGTTACGAAGGCTTCGCGAAAGGCGCGTTCCACCTGCGCCATCGAACCCCCGACCGCCGCCGGATCAGGAACACCCCAGTGCGCCGTCATTGGCTGCCCGGGCCAGATCGGACAGACCTCCTTGGCAGCGTTGTCGCACACGGTGAAGACAAAACTCATCTTTGGCGCGCCGGGCTTGGCAAACTCGTCCCAGCTTTTGCTTCGCATTCCTTCAGTCGGCAGATGGCTCAGTTCCAACTGTCGCAATGCCTGCGGGTTGACCTTGCCACCAGGATGGCTGCCGGCGCTGTAAGCAGTGAAGCGACCTCGACCGCGATGGTTGAGAATCGCTTCCGCCATAATGGAGCGCGCCGAATTGCCGGTGCATAAGAAAAGAACGTTATATGTTTCAGCCACGATGATTCCTCTACTTGCGCCCGTGCAGCTTGATCGAAGCCAACGCCGCCGACGCTTGGCGAACCAGTTCGTCAGGATTCTTGATCGATTTGATCTGCACCGTCGATCCGCAACAAGACGAGCCGCCCGAGCAGATATCTTCCGGCGCCAGTGTCTTCATCAGATCGCCGCCATGAGCGATCCGCGGAATCGCCAGATCGCGAAGACCTGCACTCAAAGCCATGCTCAGATAGTCAGTCAGCATGCTTGCGCCTGAGATACATCCGACGTAAGCGCTGATGTCGCGGGCGAGCGGTTCAGGCAACGGCTTCAGCAGAACGATGTCACTCACGGCGAAACGTCCGCCCGGCTTGAGCACGCGTGCGATTTCGCGAAAAACTGCAGGCTTGTCGGTGGATAGATTGATCACGCAGTTGCTGATGACGTAGTCGACAGTCCCGCTTTCGACGGGCAGCTTCTCGATGAAGCCTTTGCGGAATTCCACATTTGTAGCGCCACGTTTACCAGCGTTCTCGCGCGCAAGCGAAAGCATGTCGTCGGTCATATCAACGCCAATCACATGACCGCTCGCTTCCACACGGTTCCACGCGAGAAACGCATCGAACCCAGCGCCAGAGCCAAGATCAAGGACAGTCATGCCGGCGCCGATTTCAGTCAGTGCCAGCGGATTGCCGCATCCCAGGCCGAGATTCGCATCTCCAGCTATCCGTAGCTCTTCGTCGGAATAGCCAATGGATCGTGCTACGTCCTCTAATGGCCCTCCGCAGGCAGAGGCTTCTCCGCGAGCCACAGCGGCATAGTGCTCTTCGACGGCAGCGGTAATGCTTTCGTTCTTCATTCTGTCTCCTTTATCGTTACGAGCTTTGCCACGGGCGCATTCAGCGCGCAGCATCCGGCTGACTCAATTGCGCTGTTCAGGATTTGCAATGCGCTGAGAATGTCAGCGCGCTTCTTCGCGGGGATGGAATCGATGATCTGATGTGTGCGCTGCCGCATCAGTTCGTCCAGTTGCTTGCGAGTGCGGCGACCGTCGTTGGTGATGCGCACCATCGCCGCGCGGCCATCCGTCTGCGCGCCACGAACTCGTTCCACCAGCCCACGGGCTTCCAATTTTTCGAGTACGCGCGTCATCGCGCTCGGCGTAATTCCCGAGCTAGCGGCAAGATCAGAAATACGCGCGCCCTCCTGCTCCACAAGCGTGCGCAGGATGGCGCACTGGCGCTGGCTCAGTCCTTCGCAGCACACTTCGTCCGGGCCGACTTGCCCGAGTATGCGGGCGAGCCGCTCCAGTTCTTCCCACCATTTCTTCACCACACCGTCGGAGCCGTTCCTATTCATAGGAGGAGGTTAGGCTAAGATACTTGCATGCGTCAAGCAAATAAACGTCGCAGAATCCGGCGCCGATCAATTTGGGCGTGCTCCGAATCTTGTCAGGAACCTATTCCAGATCGAGATGAATGCCGAATTGCCTCTGCAGTCCGAGCCGGCCGCGACGAGTCAAAGAGGCCACTCTCGTATCCAGATCCCGCGTGATCCACTCCAAGGCAAGCATCCTCTGCGCGAGCGCTGCGCCCAGTGCTCCGCCTAAATGATCTCGCCGCTCGCTCCAATCCAGGCAGGCCGAAGCGAACTTTCGGCGAGTGCTCGAAAGGGAATCGAAATCAACGCCAAACTCGCGGAACCAGCGTTCTCCCTTTGCGCTGACAGCGACCGTCCCCTCTTGAAACCGAAGAAGTCGTCTCGACTGCAGCACGTCGGCGATTTGGGTGGCGACGCGACCCGCGAGATGGTCATAGCAAAAGCGAGCAATTTGAATCGGCGGCAGACTCGCAGGCCCTTCAGTTCGCGCTGGTCTCGCCACCACCATCAGAGATTCAATGCATCGCGCCACATTGGGCGAAGCTAGAGTGAAATATTTGTGCCGTCCCTGCGTCCGCGAGACGACCAGCGAATCGGCAAGCAATCTTTGCAGATGCACAGTGCCAGTTGCCGGTTCCACGCCAGTGCCGTAAGACAGCTCTTTTGCGGTAAATGCGCGCCCATTTAACAGCAGCGTCAGCATGCGAATCCGAGTTGGATCGCCGATGGTACGCACCAGTCGGGAGAGGTCTGGCTCAGCAGGCATAGTTTGATCATGAACGAACTGTATTCGCATGACAAGAGCGAAATACTGCGCGAGAATCAGGATCCAAGAGGTGATCCCGTGAAGGATCTTGCGATCGTGCTGCCAGACCGCCCCGGCTCTCTGGCGGCCACGGGCGAAGCGTTGGGAGCCGCCGGCGTTAGCGTTGAAGGCGGCGGAGCATTCGTTTGCAATGGGGAAGGCATCGCGCACTTCCTCGTTCATGATGCCGAGGCCGCGACCAGAGCGCTTGGTGCGGCTGGCATTCGTATTCTGCGCGTCAGCGAGGTCCTGGTGCAGCGCTTGCGGCAGAATGAGCCCGGCCAACTAGGCAAAATTTCGCGCCGTATGGCCGAGGCCGGCATCAACATTGAAGTGCTCTATAGCGATCACGCGAACCAGTTAATCCTGGTAGTTGACGACTTCGAAGCTGGCCAAAAGGTATCCGAAGCGTGGATGCGTGAAAGCTCCGAACGGAAGAAAGACCATCGATGAAGCAGCACACTTACCGCCTGCAACTCCAGTGGACCGGCAACGACGGCGAGGGAACAAGCAGCTACAAGAACTATCGCCGCGACCACTCACTCGTGTGTAATGGCAAGCCCGTAATCCCTGCATCCAGCGATCCGAGTTTCCGCGGCGATCCCACTCGCTACAACCCGGAAGAGTTGCTGGTCGCAAGCCTGTCTTCGTGCCACATGCTCTGGTACCTGCATCTCTGTGCAGTCAACAAAGTAACGGTCCTGGAATACCGCGATGCAGCAGTTGGCACGATGGAAGAGCGTGCAGACGGTTCAGGGGCGTTCGCGCGAGTGTTGCTACAGCCCGCTGTGACCATCCGCGTCGGCGATGATCGCAGCAAAGCAATGTCGCTCCACCACGCAGCGCACCATATGTGTTTCATCGCGAACTCAGTCAATTTCCCGGTGGAGGTCGAGGCGGAAATCAGGGAAGCGGCGGCTGCGCCTTCTCCGGCAGCAGATTGAGCGAGGTTCAAGCACGCCAAGATTGGCGCAGGCGTCGAGCTATGCGATACTGAATTCGCCTACCCTAGCCGGGATGGCGGAACTGGCAGACGCAGCGGACTCAAAATCCGCCGAGCTTCGGCTCTTGGGGGTTCGATTCCCCCTCCCGGCACCAAACTTAAACCCTGTATTGCGTTAATGTTACGAACCACTTAGCTCGCTCGTTTTAGCAAGCGTGCTTTTCGACGTTTTTTCACTGTGCCTAATTTTGTGCCTACCGGCAATTGCGATGAGAACACTCGGCTGGATCGCGTCCGCCTGCGGATGAACATAGCGTTGGGTGACAGTAATCGAGCTGTGTCCAGCGATTCGGGCTAGCACAAAGACATCCCCACCCGCTTTTTCTCCGAGCCGCGTCAGCGCAGTGTGGCGCAGTGTGTAGGGTACGAACGGTTTCACGCCAGAATCGTCCAAGGCTTTCTTGTGCTGCTCCTTTGCCCCATCGCCATCGAAGTGACCAGATTTCGCACTGCTCGGAAATAGCCATCCATCGCTGGGACGGCGAGCCAATTCGTGGCGCGCCCGGAGCAACTGATACACTCGCGGTGTCATCGGCAGTATTCGTCTGGCCGCTTTCGATTTCCCGTCCACTATCTGAATAAGCCCGGTGTCGTCTTCGTTCAGGAATATGTGTGGCCAGCGCAATGCGAATACTTCGCCAGGCCGGAAGCCCTCGTCCAGAATGATTGTGGCGCAGTCCCTCCACGGCTGCGGGCAGGCTTTCAGATAGTCTTCACTTTCCTTCTCAGTCAGCACCCGATCACGCTGACGCTCTCCCGGAGCTAGTGCAACCCGAACAGGTTTGTCGAGTCTTCCCCACTGGTAGGCCAGATTCAGCACACGGCGCAGCGTTCGCAGGCCACGATTGATCCCTGATGGGGAGAGCGCGGAGTGCTGTCTGGCGAACTGCTGTGCGTGCTCATCGGTCAGCTCGTCCAGTCGTAATCCTGCCAGTTCGGATTTCAGCAGCATGTCACTGCCTTGCTGGTAGTACCGAAGCGTGAGCGGTTTCGCCTTATGCTTCGTCTTGGCGTACGCCAGAAATCCGTTCTCTCCCTCCAGGAATTCGCGGAGCCTAGGCATGCGATGTTTCCTGTCCCAAGCTGAGGCGCACGTCGAACCGCAAAAGACGTTAGCACCTTTGCTGACCACTTTCTCTGCGTTAAACAGCTTCTCGCATTCGTGGCAGCGCAGCACCTCCGAGCACCCCAGCCGCGCACAGGCTGCATTCCGTTCTTTCTTTTCTTGTGCTAGTTGCGTTCGGCGGTCGGCCTCCATATTGCGGGCAACTTTATCGTTGCCTTGCCGCGTAGACTCGCGCACAAGTTTGCCGTCCCACATGAATTTGTACCAGTAGAACTTGCCGCGTTTGTAGATCATGGATCACCTCGTTTCTGACTCGGGCCGTTTCTTACTGCTGCCTTTTGGACGCCCGCCCAACTTGCCCCATTGACGCATCCGTCGCCTGAACTCACGTTTCCCCCACTTCTTCTTGCGGGCCTCAACACTTCGCTTGCCCATGAGACTTGCTGCTTGGCTGGCGTCGCTCGACTCTTTCTTTTTCATGTCTGATTTTTAACCTAACGTTTGGTTTATTAGATGCGATAAACGGCTAAGGCGTTGCGGATTCCGTTACACTTGTAGATGGAGCGCGGCTAGGTGGACGCACCGAAAGGCGGGCATCCCGGCCTGCTTGCCGCGCACATTCACAAACCGGGCAGCCACTCGGGAGGTGGCATGGGCGTATTGCAGTCAATCATCGCGCATTGTGCCGAACTGGGTGTCCAAGCGTGTCGTCTGGAAGAGAACTCACCGGAGCGGAGAGCGATTGAGCGGCGGATACGAAAGCTGGACGGATACACTGCTCCACATCTCCATGAGAAACCAACGCTAGAGCAAGATGATGTCAGCGACCGTTTTTATCAGGCCCTTCGCAAAAGCGGCGTTCCTTGGGCCAAAGCGAGTGAGGCGACTGACGAGTATCGTAAGCGGGTTCTCAGACGGCCTCGGGGGCATCCCGTGGACTATCGCTATCGCGTCGCTGAAGCTTACGAATCTGGCTCTCTCACCCAACCCGCACATGGAGGGAGATTGCACAAATGGTGGGCCTCCCTTTGAAGAACTTGACTCGCCAAGTGCAGTTTCTGAGACAGCTACTTCGTAAAGAAGGCATCCCAATCCCTCAGCAAGCGGACAAGTAACCTCCCCCCGAACAATTCCTTCCAAAAACGCCTATTTGTTCATTCTTTTCACGTCCCGCTTTAGCTGAAAAAATTGAACCATAGCAAGATTCTTTGCTGAGGTTGAGATATGGCTGTTGGAAGACTCTTGACACTGCGCGAATGCAGCGAGCGTACCGGGCACCGCGAATCCACATGGCGGTCGTGGGTGTTGCGCCGCCGGGTTCCGTACTACAAAGTGGGCCGCTCAGTACGCATTGCTGAAGCGGATTTGGAAAAACTGATTGAACAGTCGCGCGTCCCGGCAAGGGAGCGTTAAAGGAGTACCGAAAATGGCCGGCTAAAGATGTTTATACCAAGCGATTATGAGTACCTCACCAGGCGGGTGATGAAGATATATCAGTTGTCTGTCAACGGCAGGGTTGACGGACTGAACAGCACAGACCAGAAGGCAGTCTTATCTCAACTCCGAGATTTGCGGAATAAGCTGGGTGATGAATATGCGAATTGTCTTTTTCACGTTGAGGCCTTCGGTGGACTGCGCTGTGAACGGCCCGGCAACTGCGAACGAAGAACCAAATCTGGGGATAGCGCACTCGTTGATTGCGAAATTGAGAATTGTGATATCCACATAGTCGCTTCAGGCGGAGAAGCGCCGGTACGTCCACCAGAGTTCCTAATCGAAATCTATCCAACCACAAGTAGCGCCATGAAACGCATCTGTCGCGCTGGTTTGGACGGCCAATTATTAGATCTGATCTTCAATTGTGGTGATCACCTCCTCTTGCACGTAATGAAAGCTGAACTCCAGCAAATGAAGAATGAGGTGAACTGATTGTGTGTCATGGTTGCCGAGGATGCGGCGCTCGTCACGATTGGAATGGCCGGAGCGAGGTCAAAATATGCGACTACCAACAAACCTCACACTCGGCCTGCCACTTTACCGATGCCTTCGTCGGAACGCGAGCAAATCCGGAGTATGGCGCCTAGCAGCCGAGGATATTCTGCCGCCCGCAGAGTTGGCCGCTCGACTGAAAGTGCCGCCCTCATGGGTTTATGAGCAGACGCGAATGCGTGGACGCATACGCAATGCTGATCCGTTACCCCACCGCAAAATGGGCAGGTACTTACGTTTTCAGTGGCCTGAAGTGGCTGATTGGCTCGACCGCCAGAGAAGGAGCGTCCTGTAGTCAGTGTAGTCACATTTCTTGCGGGGGAATGCCCTGCCATCGTTTGTGAGGTTGTGGAATGAAGAAAAGAACGAAACGGCTTACGGTGCTGGCCGCTTTCGACGAGTGGAGGCGGGACGGGGATGGCCATGTCAGCTAACCTCGTTGGTCGAGCGGAGTCGCCACCGGTCAAGCTTGCCACGCCTGGGCAGACGCAGGCTGTCGCTACCCGCACGCTCCATAAGCACAACTTGCTGCGGTACGCGGATTTGCACAAGCTTTCCGACGAGGAAAGTGCAGGACGCGAGTTGATTCACGGCTTGCTTCGCAGCCGCTCGATTGGCATCGGCGTGGGCGACAGCGGATTGGGTAAGAGTCCGTTGTTCTATCAACTTGGGCTGTGTGTGGCGGCGGGTGTTCCTTTTCTTGGTTTGCCTGCTGAACAGGGGAACGTTGTGTATGTCGATCTTGAAAACGGGTTGGAAGATTCTAAGACCCTGATGGAGGCACTGGCGCGACATCTCGGGCTGCCACAGGTGCCTGATAATTTCTTGCTTTCGGATGGTGAAAGCTTTCTGCCCGTACGGGAGCAGGGATTCTTTGAGGAAATTAAGCCTTCCTTGCTGATCATCGACTCCCTCCGCGCATGGCGGCCTCATGCTGAGGAAAGTAACACGCAGGCGGCAGAAACGCTCAATGAACTGAAGCGCATCGCACGCAAACATGACTTATCGGTGTTGCTCGTTCACCACATCAAGAAGCCAGGGGAAGACGGTACACCGCCGCTGAAATCGCTCCCTGTCATGACTTGGCTTCTTGAAGCCTGCGGAGCGCGTGCGCTGATTAATCAATCCGACCTACGCATGGCCTTTGACATGGGCGACGCCCCAGATGTGCTGGTTTGGAAATATTTCATCCGCGTGCATGGCGAGTTCGGCCCCATCTTCTTGGAACGGGTCTTTGATGCCACTGGCGAACCTATCGGGTATCGCCGGGCCGGGAATCAAGCGTCTAGGCAACCTCGAGCAGGAGGCGGCGTTGCGGGCGCTGCCACATGAGTTCACTTTCGGCGAGGCGATGAAGGCATATGAACGCACAGACGACCCCACCAACAAGTTCTTGCGGAAAACCATCCGCATGGGACTTTTGGCAAAAGATGGGCAAAAGAGGGCCGTACCGCAAGCTGGTAGAGTTGATAGAGTAAGTGGCGATCTTGTCTATTTTGAACAGGTTGCTGCTCTACCGTGGTCTAGAGTTGGGGTAGAGAAACGGTGATTTGGGTAGAGTGGCGGAAGTCTACTGCGCTCTATCGCACTCTACTTCTATGATAGAGATGTAATTATAAGTAAATAACAGACTTATATTGGTACTCTATCTACTCTACCTACCGCGTGGCGGCGCGACAACAGAGGTCAATATTTACATCCAAAACTGACGCCGCTTCCGCGCACTGACTGC
>CAWEAE010000010.1:0-198142 GCA_963807055.1 Terriglobia bacterium
GGTTAGCTCAGTTCGGCAGCTTGTCTTTGCTGTCCGCCAGAGCTTCCCACGCTTCAACGGCTGATTCCGTTCTGGTTTCCGTCGCCGCGCGCGCTCCGCTTGCGACTCAAGCTCTTCCGCTTCCTCTGCTTGCCTGCGTTTGGTGTAATGTCCGCGAACGCGACTGCCTCCGCTTCCGGATCGATGGGCGGAGGCGGCACTCGGCTCGAAGGGCGGGGCAGGCTCGATTTCAGGATGCGCTTTTAGGAACTCGCGGTATTTGTCGCGGAGGTGGCCGATTAGCGTGAATTCTTTCGCGAAGATTGGCTTACCGTCCTTGTCCTTAATCGTTTCACCGTATTTCTTCGTAATCGTTTGTAGATTGTCGTAAACGACGTGAATAGACGGTTTGTGTTCCGTTCCCCCGGTTAGCGGAACGTGATATGGAAGCGGGCTTCTGCAATCCGTGCGGCGCTTTTGCTTTTTCAAGCCGATATTTCGCGATAGATTCTTGGCAGGCTCGTACCTGTGACAATGCGGCGATTGCATCACGCGTAGCGCCCGTACGCAGCGCGGCGCGCGCCAGCGTCGCGAATTCTTTACTCAGCATCACCAGCTGTTTAATATCCGCCACGCAGTTTTCTACGGATTCCAGCATTACAAACAAGATGTCGGCATAGTCAAGGAAGGTGCGCTTACGTGGTGGCAATCGAGTCCTGCGCCAGCATGTGTCGGTTCCGTTCAGTGACACGGTGTACTGCGATATCGACCGCAGTCGGAACTCCGCCACCAATTTTTTGTAGGTGTGGCCTTCCTGCATAAATTTCTCTATCGCATCGCGCTTCGGGTGCAGGCACAGCGCACAAACGTTCTTCGCCACTCGCTTCTTCGCCACTCAATCCTCCATCAGTGCAATTTCGGGCGGCGAAGCTGCTGAAAACGACGAAGTAACCAGCAGCCGCCACCCACGACGCACCCACCAAGGAACAGGCGCGTCGAGCTCTACGATTTTCGGGCGACGGGCACTGGCAAACTGGGCCGGCGCAGGCCATAAATCAACCAGTGCCCATCACCACTTACGGCTCAGCCCGGGAGTAGCTAACGCCCGGTTCTCTGGGGGTTTGGTCAGAGGCTGCTGCGCCGTAATCTTTAGCGCGGAAACCCAAGGTAAGAGAAGGACAAGAACCTCGGGTTCCCGCTCCTGCCGCATTCCCGAATCGGGGTCAGAGTTTCCTCAACCAACCACCGCGCGCGGTATTTGCATGCAAGATCAAATTCATCCCTGAAACACTGCGGGAACTGGCCATGAAGCGGCGTTGCATCTTTCTTCAGTAGCCCGTCAATTGCATCTTTAAGGTTTGCGACGCTACGCTGCGCCAGCACCAGCGTTCTCTGCGCCTGCCAATGCGGCGTCGCGCTTTTGCTCGAGTGTTGTCTTCGCCTTCGTTCGCTGTTCCCGTACCTTGGCTAGCCGCTGCTCAGATTCTTCAGTTAGCAGCGCAGCCTTCATAGTCAGGTAGCGCACCTGCCGCGATATGTTTTGGGCGTCGCCCAGCAACTTCTGGAAGCGGTCTTCGTAGCCGTTGTAAACGGCATCCAGTCAGTACCTCAGCGTGTAGCTTCTGGTATTGCGTGCCTGCGCTGCGCACCGTCGCCTTAGCGTGGGCGAGTTGGATCTTCAACTGGTCCATGCGCTCTGCCCGTTCCCGGTTCCGCAGTTCGGCCAGCCGTCCTTGTGTTTCTGCGATCGCCTGTGATGTGCTCATGCTCGCTTCCTCCACAATTCTGCCCAACGTTCGTTAATCTTCGCAACCCGGCTTGCAGCGCCGTGTCGGTGAGCTCGGTTCCCAGATCTATCGGTTCTCTGCCCCATGGTCGCCTTACCAACAATCTGCGCTTTGCCGTTGCCACCACACTCGCAGTCCCACATGCGATGGGCGCTGTCGTACACGCGAAATCTTCCGACGATAGTCGTTCCCTCCACTTGCCGCTAACCTGCTCGGGCAGCTTGTCCAGCGGCGACGATGCTGATTCTTCCGCTACAGAACCGGGCGACCAGGTCGGTCCGGAGTTTACGTTCATGCGGCTTCCGATATCCGGAACCTGCCGCTGCAAGGGCGGGAACAACGGCAGTTTCGCAGACGGTCCATGTCCGCTTCGGATACCGAACCAACGTTTAGACCGTGGACGACCGCCGTAATGGGCAAGCCAGTGTACAGTGTCGCGCGGTACGTCGTCTTTCTTTGCTGGCGATGGCTCTGGTTCTACAACGTTGGCACCTTTGGCGAAACGTTGATGTTGATGGTTATCGCTCCCGACTCTTCCCCCGGCCACAAGATGTCTGCGGTCGGCGATTTTCCCGGCAGCTGTGCGTCCAGCAGTAGGGTCATTGGCCCTTGGTCGTCTTCGGGTATATCCGCAGGCGTATTGGGCAGCGGCGAAAACCGCTCGCCGTTAACCCCTTCGCCTGTCTCGGGTAATTGTTCGCTCATCACTGTATCGCTCCTTCCGCTGCCAAAAGCAGCGCGTCTTTCTGGTTCAAATCTGCCATTCCACATAGGCGCGGTGCACATCGTCGGGCTCTGGTTCGGCCAGCACGCTTTCCCACGCGCTCACATCCGCCATCAGTTGCTCTACGTCCGTTGCCATCCGTTTCACGATCCTGCTCCCACCAGCTTGTCCGCCTTGTTCCGCGCCCAGCGCGCCTGTGCTGCCCGCTTTGCGATCTCGCTGCGCTCTTCCGGTGTTAGCCGCTTGGCAGTAGCGCGACCGCCCCGACTGCCCAGCTGGCTGGCTGCATCTCGCAACTGCTTCGACGTTAAATTGGTCGCCATACGATGTAATTATCGAGGACTGCGCAGCGCTGTGCAAGTCCTTTGTGGACATGAAAGTAACCGGGGCAGGGCATGATGCGGTTGACCCGTTGGTTGACCCGTTTTGGCGTTTGCGCACCAAAACACACCAAGAGCGATGGCGGAGCAGCAACGCGCACCAAAGTTTGGTGTTACGAAACGCCTTTATTTATGCGGGTTTGCGCAACTGTGAGGAAACAAAGGGGAAAAGGTACGGTTGGTGTTCATGGGTGCTCGCGGCTCATAACCCAAAGGTCGCTGGTTCAAATCCAGCCCCCGCAACCAATAAGCTCCTAAAGTTTCAACGGCTTAGGAATTAGACTCCTGAGCCGTTTCTACTTTTGAGCAAGGTTGAGCAAAGAATCCGCCCAACTCTGCCGATAGGGGGCGTTATGGCTGCATTGAATTGAGTCGACTGGCGCTGCCTTCACGGAAATGGTCTCGCCGGGCGCGCTCGCTTGCGAGGACCTACTCGGGCAGCCATTGAAGCTGCTCTCGTCTTCTATCTAGTTTAGGAAAATCACGCTCACGTCTAACTTTCAGACCCTGCGCTCTTTCCAGATTCGTAACAACTAGTAACAAGGTTGTTGGTTAATTTGTTCCGAGTTTCTCACTCGCGCGAATACACCCACAAAAGCGCAGCTCCAGGGTCTTGATTCACAAATTGCGAAAAGGGAAAACGGACACTCATGACATATCAAAAGATGTGGGTCGTGGTGTCTGCGCTAGTCGCCGGCGTGGACGCGGCTGCTTACAGGCAAAGTGTTGTTTCTTCAAACTGAAAATGTGAGGTGATTGTGTTCCCACGCAAGGGCTGGGCCCGCAAAGCAGCGCATGTTTTTGTTTGTCTCCTGATTTTCGATTGTGTATCCGTCCTGCCCGCAATTGCAGACAATTCGCTGGTCGGTTCCTGGAAATTTGTAAGCGACTCTGATGGCACGACCGCCGACAATGGCGTGACTGTTTCGCTGAGTTTCAATTTAAGCGGAGTGGCTTTCTCCGCCATAGGCCCGGGGCAGAATATCAGCGGCCAAGGAAGTTATTCGACAAGCGGCGGCGGCATCACAGTCAATCTACCGAGTATTGGAAAATCAGCCAATAATCAGCCCTTCTCGATCAACGTCAATACACTGACGCTTCCGTTCAAAGTTTTTTCCGACGGTCCAGGGAGTTCGATGTGGTCCCGCGTTATGAGTCCGGGAGGCAATAATTCCAATCCTCCGCAGCCGCCGAATCCACCAAATCCACAGAATCCGCCAAACAATCCGAACGAGCCGGGGAACTCTGACGATTCGTCCACTCCCACTCCAAAACAGCCGAAGCCTGTAACTGGCAAGAACAATCCCCAAAATCCGCCTGCAAAACCTGGTCTCGAAGATTCCAAGTTCGCTCCGTATGTAGGCGATTGGGTTGGCAACGGTTGGAGCTGGGAGACGCGCTTCCGCCAATCACGCAAAGATTTCACGAATCAGCTCTTTCATGGAGCTCCCGATCAGATGGCTGACCGCAGCAACATCCAAGGCAACGTGATGGAAGTGATGGTCGAGCATGAGACGGAATATGAATTCACGGTGGATGAGCATGGGCATATCGACGGCCAGGGGGAAATTGTGTATAGCGTCTCGCCAAACCTGTGCGGATTAGAGGTACTTACGAAACAGGTAAACGAGGCCGTCAACATGATGAAGTACATCTCCACTGTCTATAAGTTGGCAAACGAGATCGGCACCGGGGTTCTCCATACCTTTAACAAAGATTGGCTGGAAAAAGAGAATGAATTGAAGACCAGCCTTGAATCATTGGCTGAAGTCGAGACTCGCATCGCCCCGGAAGCAGGCCGCGATGCCGGTAAAGGTGCAGCCGAGATCGAAAAGGATGTTGCCAAAGCGCTTGAAGACTTAGGAGCAAAACCTGGCACGCGAAGGATGGCCTACGACGAAATTTTGAGCCGGTGCACATCCAGCACAAATTATGAGATTGCTGGCGGGCTTCCCTGTGATTTGGTTACCAATCCTGTTATTGAAACAGAAATGAAAAGCGCAGCAGGTGCGGCAGCCAAAGGCTTTGGCGAGCTTACTGAAGATAAATTTTGGGAAGAGCTGATGAAAGAAGGCAAGGAGCGCATGAATGAACTGAACAATATCGAGAAGGCAGCGGATACCGCGTGTCTCGCTACCGGGCCCACGAATAAAGAAGAACTGTACGATCTCATTAAAGACAAATTCAACGAGGCCTATGCGAAGGAAGCAAAGGGTGGTGGCTTTGGTGGCGCGGTCTCCACTTTTGCGAAGGGTTTTGAAAGCACGGCGAAAGACACTGCCGAGGGCATGGATCCCACCGAGATGGTCAATCTGATGCTCTCAGTTCCTGGAGTGACGCAAGTGACATACGCTTATAAGGCTTTGCCGAATGGCCCGGAAAGCCGCCGTTTTCGTATGACCGGTTACGTCGAACCAAGCACATCGGGAGGAGCACCGACCATGCACCTGAGCATGAACACCGATGATGTCTCCGGCGGCAAGAAGAACCTCGAAGTGGATTACATGGTGAATTACAAATGGTTGCAAGGCTTCTTCCCCATCTGGACGCCATTTCCTGACAAGCCTGCGCAAGTGCAACTCAGCGGCAACGTAACTCTACCGAAGCAAAGTTGGGGAGATGGCGAGGGCGAAGGTGAAGGAGAAGAAGGCGCACCTGAACCACCCACGAAGATGACAATGAAAACTCCTTTTGCGATGTATCACGATACCGGTAAGCATCGGAATGGCGTGGCGCCGTGGCAGGAGTACGAATATTTTTGGTTTGCGCATAAAGTGACCGAGCCAAAGGGAGCCGAAGCCAGCGAAACGAAATCGGCCAAAGGGCCTTCAAAAGAAGAGTAGTTTGCGAATTGTTGTCCGACGTATAGCTGAAACGGCGCCCAGCAGAAGGGTTTTACGAGCAGCAAATCCTTTGGTTTCGAAGAGTGTTGAAAGATTACGCAGAAAAGCAAAAGTCACGCCCACTCGGACCTGGATTGTCTAATCTGGATGAGATCCGCTGAACTGACTGAATGGCTCACTCCCAACCCGTTGAGAGCCAGTTGAGTCCTGTAATTCTTCCGAGCCGCGAGACTGCATCGCGCGAACGGAACGTCCCGCTGCTCAGGACTGAGGTGATCCACTGCAAAAGTCAATTTCGCCTCTGGAATCAACCCGACATGTTGGTATGTCTCTAGCGAAGGCGGCCGTCAGGTCTGACTTCAATCACCTCGAAGTTTTTCGTCATTAGATTTGTTCCGAGTTTCACATTCGCGCGAATACACCAGCAAAACCTCAACTCCAGGGTCTTCACTGAACAGATTGGTGGAAACCGAAAAGGAACACTCATGAAATATCGAAAGTGGGCTGTCGTGTTTGCGTTCGTAGTCTTGGGAGCCGGCGTGGGTTGCAAAAAGAAAGATGCGGCAAACGCGCCAGCGGGTACTTCTGAGTCAGCCGCCCCCAAGGCGGCAAGTTCCATTCCAACCGCGTTGCCGAATTCAGCGCCGACAACTGCTCCCGGGGTGACGGTAGAGACGACAACGGGGCTGGCTGGTGCGGATTGGGCCATGAAACAGGACGCCATCGCCAAGGACGTTAGTGGGCAATGGGCCGTGACCGCATCTGCTTCTTCTTCTTACAACAATGCGGCGGGACACGATGACTATTCGCCTTACCAGGCGACAGGGTCCCCTAATGTGGAGACCGAAGGCGACGACGGGAGAGCGTGGTCCTCGAAAGACCCAGATGCTGGCATGGAGTGGTTAGATCTGCAGTATTCGAAGCCAGTGTTTGCTAACGCTGTTCGCGTCAGGGAGAGTTACGGCGCTGGCACGATCGCCAAGGTTGACGTGTATGACGAGCAAGGACAGCCGCACACGCTTTGGACTGGCACCGATCCAACGACCGGTCTGAACTACTTCATCCTCAACTTTCCTAAGACAGCTTACAAAACCAACCACATCCGAGTTGCACTCGCAACGAATGTGATCTCGGGCTACGACGAAATTGACGCAGTGCAATTAGTTGGCACAGAACAATAACCGGGAGGATGGGATGAACAGATTCACGATTGGGGTAATGGTTTGTGGGGTATTGATGTCAGCTGGGGCGGGTATGTCTTCAGCTCAGATGGGCGGCCATTCTGTATTTAGTGCGGCAGATACCCGTGACCTGCGGAACTTCCGCCTGACGGACGACCTTGTTCAGAAATATCAAAAGGCTACCAGTGCATTGATCGAGTATGGCAAGACGCATCGTTCCAAGGATGATGCGGAGGGAAAGGGCCACGACGATTCGGGAGGGAATATTTCGGATATGGTGAATTCGTTTTCGAAAGTTCCGCAGTTCGAATTAATCCTGCACAGCACCGGGATTACGCCGAAGGAATACGCCGAAACCATGCTGGTATTGACTACGGGATACATGGTGGTTGGGATGCAGAAGCAAGGCCAGGCGCTTGGCAGGATGCCAGAAATCGTCTCTGCAGAAAATACGGATTACATCAAGCGCAACTACGATCACCTCTCGAAGCTGTTGCAGAGCATTAACGGGTCCGGTGAATAGAACGACCGCAAGTATTTGGGCCAATTAGGAGGGTGGATGAAAGTAGCGACGAGAATTACCGGATGGCTGAGTCTATGGCTGCTGGCGCTTACCTGCGCGGCTCAGACATCGCCGAGCTCGAATCTTGCCGCGCTGAAATATCAATACAAGGTTGGCGTTCTGCCGTTCGTCGATACGACGGGCACACTGGAAGACAAAGGCACGGTGATCGCGCGTCTGCTGCAATCCGAGTTGACCCATACCTCCGACCTGGAAGTGCGCTTCATCAAGCCCTCGGACGACAGCGGCAGTGACATCGATTCCGAGACAGCAGTGAAATTGGCTCGCGATCACAAAAATGACGTCGTGGTTCTGGCCACAGTCCTGACGGCGAACGTGGAGGAGTCAAGCCATAACGCACAGGGGCCGAGCCTTTTCGGCCAATCGCTGGGTGGCTCAAGTCATTCAGCGAAAGCGACTGTGGAACTCCAAGCCGATCTGTACAGCTCCGTCACTGGGAAGAAACTGGATAGCATTCGCGTAACGGGCGAGGAGCACACCAGCAAGGTCTCCGGCAACGTCGACACCTCGATGGGCAATCTGGGAAATGGTGACGAGGCTCCGGATTCTCCGCTTGGCAAGGCGCTGCAGGAGGCGATTCACAACCTGGCGACGCGGATCGTCGCTGCCGAACCAAAGATGCTTCGGTATAACCCGGGAGATGTGGCATCTTCCAATACAAGCTCCGATAACTGAAGCGGAACTGACCGATTCCGTATCGAGGAGAGGGGCGACAGGTCCAGGGGAGGATTCTGTGGCCCTGTAAGTGGATCAAGGGAATGCAAAGAAATGGCGGAGCGGTTTCTTCCGAAACTCTCTGCTCAACGAAATCTCAACCAAGAAGGTCACCCAGAAAAGGAGTCTTGATGCAACCATCCGGCGAAGCAACTGGAAACAATGTGCAGTCTGGTCTTTCGGATACCGCAGCTGGCGCAATAGCCTACTTCACGATCATTCCGGCGATTCTGTTTCTAGTGCTGGAACCGTACAACCGCAGCTCGTATGTGCGATTCCACTCGTTTCAGTCCATCTTCCTGGGAGTCGTCGCAGTGGCTTGCAACATCGTCCTTGGATTGATTCCCGTAGTCGGCTGGATCCTCGCCCCACTTTTCTGCCTGGGGTTCTTCATCCTATGGGTAATGGTCGTCATTAAGGCGAGCAAAGGTGTTCGGTTCAAGCTGCCGGTTATCGGGAACTTCGCCGAACAGCAGGCGAAATAGCGCGGCTTAGGGTTCGCCGGAGAGCGAGAAAGCTGCCCAGAATGCGGGGCTCTCCGGCAAAGGCGCCGTTCCATTCAGTGTATGGGTCGAAAGCCTTTTATGACGGAGGTCCGAGATCAGTGTCAGCTGGGCGTTGCGAAGCGCCGTGCTGCGCGACTCGCCTGACTGCAAGTTGCGATAGAAATCAGGAAGAAGCCGGGCGGTTGGTTCGTCGGCAACATCCCAAAGAGTGGCGATCACGGACGCGGCTCCAGAGTAGAAAAACGCCCGGCTCAACCCGGCCACTCCGTCCGCCGAAATCTCTCCGAGCCCGGTTCTGCAGGCGCTGAGTACGACCATTCGCGTGTGAAGCCGTAGGCCGTATACCTGTGCGATCGTCAGCTTGCCGTCGCCCGGTTCAGCATTCAACGCAAGAAAAGAGCCGAACGGATCGGCGTCGCTGACCACGGCGTGGGTCGCAAAATGAAGCACGCTCGCTCGTGGCAAATTCGCTAGCAATTCATCCACAGTCGCATTCTTGCCCTCCAGCACCGTCACTTCTTTCGCCGGGAGCTCCCGAGCGATCGCTTTCACCTCCCGCAACGTGCCAGGTATTGGCGGTAAGCGATGTCCAGCGGGCAGCGTAGGAAAGCGCGAAGGATTTGCTACAAACAAGTAGTGAAGAGTTTGCTCTTTCGCCTGGCGGTCGTTCTGTTCCGTATAGCGAAACAGTCCGATCGCCGGACTCGTGTGAATGGCAAAGCGCTCGATCAAGTAATGACCGTCATGGTCGATGAGGGCTGCAAACGAGAGACGAAAGAGCGGGCCGGCCGGGATAATAGTCAAAAGACTGCCCGGTTCCTGCGGCAACGATCTCTCCACCGGACGAATCAGGAGATCGTAAAGTTTTCGCCATGCTGCACCGTTTGCTACTTCATGGCGTCGGAAAGCATCGAGTGATGCGCTGGAAGCAAAGGGATTCGTTTGACGAATCAGCCCCTCCAATTCCCCGGGATTGATTTTCAGCGCCGTGCCAAAGCTTGGCTGACCCGAGCGCATCACCCAGATATAAAGTTTTCCGTTGGCGATCCAGTAAGCAATCAAGGTGGAATGCAATCGATCGAGGATGCCGGAGATATCTTTTAGCGACGTCGCTTCAACATAGGCATCGCTTTTCAACACGCGCATGGATATCTTCTGTTCCCGAGCCTTTCCACCCGGGATTTCTGTATGTTGCTTTTGGCTGGCGGCGACGCTCTTGCCGCCTCTGCTTGTTTCATTGGCGGGAGTGCGAGAACTGTAGATCAGGTCAAGAAAGGCACGTGCTCTGGCCTGTTCTGCTGTCTCGATAGCCTCATCGACGCGGTGCAATTGCATCAGAATCTCGATGCTAATGTCATACAACTCCATCTTGCGCTGCATGTAGCCTTGCTTGTAGGCATCTTCGGGGATCAGGCGTGCCCGAATTTCTTCGATTGCTTTTTGCGCTGACTGAACTTCGGCAAGAGCTTCTTCCAGCTTTCCCATTTTCACGAGAATCTGGGCATGAGTCGACTGAGCGTTTGCGAGGTAGTCCTTCTGCTGAGATTCCCGGCAAGCGTTGACCGCTTTTGTTGACTCGAGTTCCGCATCTGCCAAACGGCCCACTCGCAGATAAGCTTCCGCGAGTTGGGCGTTACGGATGCAATGTCCGGCCGGCGTGGTTTGCCGGGAGACGGCTTTCTCCAACAGTGGGATCGCCTGCCGTGGGCTTCCGGCGCTCAGGTAAGCATAGCCGAGGTTCGCTTCCTCGAAATGTACGAAAGGTTCGGATTTGATTTGGTGCGCTACAGCGAGAGCTTTTTTGTAGGTGGCAATCGCCAGGCCGTGCTCTCCCATGGAGCCATAGGCAACCGCCATCGCATTGATGGTTTGCGGCAGATAGCTGAGATCGTGATCTTCTATCTGCAATCGCATGGCAAGCTGGTAGTGTGGCAGTGCTTGTTGCGGCCGACCCTGCAGCCGCATGATCCGGCCAATGCTGGTTTGCACGTAGGCCCGGTCAGAACGGCGACACTGGCATGTGACGAAAAGCCTGTCTGCATGCTGATAGTGTTCGATCGCATGAGAATAATCTCCCCGCGCGCTCTCGCGATCGCCCCAGAAGTGAAGGATGTTTGCCTGTAGGAATGGAGAATGTTGTGCCTTGGCTGATATCAATAGATCCGCATAGGCAGAATCGGTGAATCCGGTTGTATGCGCCACTTGCTCCAGTCGAGAGAGCAGCGCGCCAACCGGATCTCCTGCCAGCTCTAGCTCCTCAGCGTTCGACTTGAACATGCTGACAGCCTTTTCGTCATCGCTCTTCAGCATCGCGAGATGAGCGAATTGATAGTTAGTGAGACCGATACCGATGGCAGAATGAGCTTTCTCGAAAGCGGCCTCGGCCCGCCGGAAATATCCATCGGCTTCAGATATATGATCGCGAAGGGCTAGCGATCCCATTTCGAGAGCAAGAAATCCTTCCGCGCAGGAATTTCCCTGCTGAGAAGCAGTGTCCAGCAACTTGGCCAGGACGGTCTCGGCCGCTCGACCTTGCTGTCGTTCGTGCGAGACATTGCCCGCCAGGCGTATTTGTTTACTCAGTTCGGGATTAGTGAATGGGCCCTTCATTGTGAGAGTGAAAGTCCCAGAACTTTGGGCGCGATCGATAATGCAGTCAGTCTGCTGAGCGTGGCAGTTATTGGCGGCCGAAACTGCGAAGAAAAGTAAGAGCAGGCACTTCAAGGCCGAAGGTTGGGACGATTTGAGCCTACAACAAGGGATACGAAAAGAAAGTCGTTTCACGGTCCAATGAACTGCTGGTGGTGCACATTCTATTGCACAGAACCAGAACTGGACAGTGCTGAACACGCTTTTTGACTGTACATTGAGGCGCGATTTTGGCAGATGGACCGGAGCAAGGAAGCAGCTTCTGGGGCGTGAGCCTGGACGGCAGCGACGGCATGGTACCAACCGGCGGCGTCCTTTCTCTCCGGTTGTGCCAGAGTGTCAGCCTGGGTGAGGGATTGGAGCGCTGCTTCGTGCTGGCCGAGGAAGAGTTGGCTGATTCCCAGATAGAGAGCCGGGACATCGCTTTTCGGGAACCGTTTTGCCAGTTCACCGAATCGATCGGCTGAGCGCGTGTAGTCGTTTTGACGATATGCGTCGAACGCCGGCGCAAGTTCTGCCAACGTCGGTTCCGCGCTGGAGGCATCGCCGCGCAGAACAAATTGAGGTTCCGCTGTCTGGGGCGGAGGAAGCTTCTCGATCGTGATCGAAGCGATATCCATGGAAGCGCTTGAGCCGTGAGGCACTGCGTTGCTGCCAGACGACGAGTGCCGCAGGAAAAGAGCTATTCCTACGGAAAGCACCAAACATGCGGCGATCGCAGCTGCGTAAAACCGCCATGGTCTCGCAACAATTTTCGGCGCAAGCGCTGGAATGCTGCCGCGTATGCGGCGGTCTTCGTCCGACGTTAAGTTCTGCTGGCTGATCGAAACTAGATCCTCTAGCAGGATCGGGCAGATTCGGCACTTTTGCAGGTGAGTTTCGATGGCGCTTTCAGCTTCATCGCGGAGAACATTCTGCTGGTACGCCAGCAACATCTCTGGTGGTGGACACTTCGAACTCCGGCCGATCTTCCCGGCAACCAGGGTTTCCATTTCGTCAAAGTTGTCCATCAGTAGAAATCTCCTCGCCGCTCGAATGCTGAGTCTTCTGCGAGAGCATCGCCTCCCGGAGCAACTTCAACGCATACTGAAGGTGGCCCTTAACCTGAAGCTCGCTCAAACCAGTCTTCTGCGCTATCTCTTCACGCGACATGCCGTGGACGAAACGCAAAATGATGCAAACCCGATGAATAGGCTTAAGGCTTTCACACTTCTTAAGGAGGCTATCCAGGGGAATCTCCGGTTCCCTCCACTGGGTTTCCTGTTTTGAGAGTGAAACCCAATTGTCTTCCACATACCAACGGCGCCAGTAGTCGGCCGCACGGCGTTTCGCCACAGTGAAAAGCCATGCTGGCAACTGGTCGCGGTCGATCCGAGCCCAATTTTGATGGAGTGCCAGAAACACCTCGCTCGTGATCTCCTGTGCGATCTCTCTCCGCGTCACTGCCCGCAATGCAACACGAAACACAGCATCCGAATGCTGCCGATATATTTCCTCAAACGTCCTCATTAGATTGTTCGCACGGCGAGAGAAATCAGAATAAAGAGCTCCAAACAAAAATAGAACGTCAAATTCGGACAAATGGGGTGCCCCTAGCTTAGAGCAGGTGGAAGCGTTGCGTCCATGGATATGCTCGGGGCTCGTCAAACAGCGCACCTCTGAGACGAAGCTGTAGGGCATACGGGTGCCTTAGCTGAGCGTGGGCTTTTTTGTCACAGCGCCGACGACCTCAGAGAGACTAGTGGCAGCCTGGGCTCGTACGACTTAGTGTTGGATTCTGATGGATTCGGAGGAAGCTCGAACCGATCCCTTCGTTGTCGAGGTGACATCGATTCCGGGTTCGCAACGAGAGCTCAGTATGTCGTGATTTGAGACAAAGAGGTTCGGACATCGCAAACTACAGCTGAGTTCTTTCCTCTCTATTGTATTTACTAACTGGTGAACCTAAGTGTTCAGAAAATAAATCAGACGTGTAACTAGTAAATCCTGCGTCTCGGCAAAGTCTAGTAAGTCGCTGTTTTTAGAGCGCTTACCTCTCTCCAGTCTTGACTAGTGTGATCCCACTCGCGCTTCGCCTCGGAACGATGGTGGGCAGAGGATTGTGGTAACCGGGAGTGTGCGGTCTTTCCCATTCGTGGCTGAGAGAAGTATGGTAAATAAACCTTATCTGAGCCATGAATGCTGCCCGCTCCATTCCGCAATCGAAAATCACGGGATCGGTCGCCATGTTCTATTGGGCTCGTCTGGGCTTGACCGTATTCTGCGTGGGGGTCGCATTTCTGGCGACCCTCTCTCTGCAGCATTTATTTCCTTACCCGTTTCTCTTCCTCTTTTTTGGCGCAGTGATGGCAAGTGCGTGGTTCGGAGGGAAGGCTGCAGGCCTGCTTGCGGTGGTTCTGTCGACCGCACTCGTCGAGTACTTTTTTGTGCCGCCCTTTTATTCGTTCGCAGTGAACGCGACGGCGGAGAGCTATTTCGCGGCATTCGTCGTTTGCGCTCTGGTCGCCAGTTGGGTGAGTTCTTCGCGGAAGAAGAACGCCGAAGCACTGAGTGCTGCGCGCGATCAATTGGAGCTGAGAGTCCTGGAGCGTACAGAGGAACTTCGCAAGTCGAATGTTGAACTGCAGGAACGAGAGAAGGCCCTGCTTCATAGCCAGGCAGAACTCGCTCGCTTGTCACGCGTGATGAGCATGGGTGAGCTCACGATTTCAATTGCGCATGAAGTCAACCAGCCATTGACAGCTGTGGTGACGCATGGGCATGCGTGCCTGGAGTGGCTTTCGGCGGATCCTCCCAATGTAAGCAAAGCGCGGCAGACCACGGAGAGGATCATCCAGGACGGAACGCGAGCGGGCGAGGTGCTTGGCCGTATCCGAGCACTGTTTAAGAATGAGCCGCTGGTAAGAGCTCCGCTGGGTATGAATCAGCTGATCGAAGAGGTGACATGGTTCGTTCGCGACGAAGCCATGAACCGTGGCATCGAACTGCGTACTGCACTTGCCGCGGGCTTGCCGCAAATAATCGCAGACAGAGTGCAGCTGCAACAGGTGATCCTAAACCTGGTAATGAATGGGATGGATGCGCTGGTAGATCAGGCAGAGCGCAAGGAGATCGTGATCAGCACGCGGATGAATAGCGATTCGGATATCGTTGCGTCTGTCGAAGACTCCGGCGTAGGCTTTACGGCAGAGTCAGTCGAGAAGCTATTTGAGCCTTTCTTTACGACGAAGCCGCATGGGATCGGACTCGGGCTGTCGATTAGCCGCTCGATTGCCGAAGCTCATGCCGGAAGGCTGTGGGCGGAGTCGCGTGCTGCAGGGGGAGCTGTTTTCCATTTGAGTATTCCGATTCAATAGAAGGTTGTGGATGTCTAGCGCAAATTCAATTGTGTTCGTCGTCGACGATGACCCTTCCGTACGAGATGCGTTGAGGAATTTGCTCGACTCGGTCGGATTGGCTGCGCAAACATTCGGGTCGAGCGAGGAGTTCCTCAGTTCCAGCCGGCCGGAAGTGCCCAGCTGCCTAGTCCTGGATGCGAAACTCCCGGGAATGAGCGGACCGGAATTTCAGGAAGAGCTGCGAAGAACGGGAATCCAGATTCCAATCATCTTCATTACTGCGCACGGGGATGTGCCGATGACGCGCAGAGTCATGAAAGCGGGCGCGATCGAATTCCTGACCAAGCCATTTCAAAAGGCGGAATTGCTTGGAGCAGTTCGACACGGCTTGGAAACGGATCAGAGCCGGCGTCAAGAGCAGGCGGTCGTTTCCGAGTTGATGAGCCGGTACGAGAAGCTAACCTCGCGCGAGCGGGAAGTATTGGAGTTGGTGACTACGGGCCTGATGAACAAAGAGATTGCAGCGAAGCTCGGGCTGAGTGAAATAACTGTAAAAATTCATCGCCGCCAGGTGATGACGAAGATGGAGGCCACATCGCTGGCCGACCTTGTGCGTATGGCGGATAAGGTCAAAAGCCAAAGTAGACCTTGAAGGCCGCCGACTATACCAAAGGATGATTGTGCTCACAGTCCAGAGTAGCTAGGGTTGTCAGAACGTTGGGGGCTATGGAGGCGGGAGTGTGCATTCCGCCGGAATGGTTCCCGATGAGCGCTTTAAACCAGACAGTGACAACTCCCGAAAATTCAGGCGTCACTCTGTTGCATAACGTGGCGACGCGTATCGCCGCAGCAGAGTTGCATGATGTTCTGGCAGAAGTGGTTAGCTTCGTCGCGACGATCGTGCGCTGTGACTCCTGCTTCCTGTACGTCCTGGAGGGCGAGGATCTAGTGCTGCGCTCGTCGAAGAATCCACATCCAGAAGCTGTGGATCGGCTGAAGTTGAAAGTCGGGCAGGGAATTACTGGCTGGGTTGCGCAGCACTGTGAACCGGTTGCGGTGGCCGATCACGCATCACGAGATCCGCGATTTCAGCTCTTCAATGAACTTCCCGAAGATCGCTTCGAATCCTTCTTGTCTGTCCCGCTGCTCAGTCGCGGACGGTTGGTCGGTGTGATCAACCTGCAGAATCGCGAAGCGCACGAATACAGCCAGCACGAAATGCGCATGATCTCTACGCTCGGTTTCCTGGTGGGCGCCGAAGTGGAGTTGGCACGATTGGAAGGCGAGAACTCGCAGCTTTCAAAACAGCTAGAGTCGCGCAAGTTGGTGGAGCGGGCGAAGGGAATCCTCCAGCAGGAACTCAAAATCAGCGAGCAGGCTGCCTACGCAATGTTGCAGCGGCAGAGCCAGGAGAGGCGCAAATCGATGCGCGACATCGCGGATGCGATCGTGCTGACGTATTCGGTGAAGAGCGGGCTCTCGCAAGCGATCAAGTAAACGTTTTCTGCGCGTGCGATTAGAACTCTGAATATCGCTCATAGAAAGTTTCAATTTGACTCTGTTGGTTCATAAGAGCAACATCGCACCATCAAGTTCCAAGTAGCAGAGTAATTCCCTCTTTTCGACGATGAGAAGAGGCGATTCTTGGGCACGACGAAGTGCCGAATCCAACGCAAGACACTGAATTGCCGGCAGCGGCCGAAGTGTATTCGCTGTCAGGACCAAGAGTGAGTCTTCCTCTGGGTCGACGGGATTCGTGTACTCGGTGAACTGAGGGCGCGATGGATTCGGCGATCGATTAAGGAGAACGCGCGTGAGTCGAGAGGTTTTGTTGGTCCAGGTGTTGATTGCCAGTTTCTTTGCAATCGGGTTTCTGCGCGCTCACGGTCCGTTCAATCTGGATGAGCGAATCAGTGTCGGCGGCATATTTCGGCTTCCGGGAAGGCTCGAGAGGCTGCGCCGGTCCCGATGGCAATGGTTTTCGATGGTGTTGCTGATGCTTGTGGTTCGACTGCAGTACGGTTTGCCGTTGCTGTTGGAACTCACGGTTGTCTTTCAGTTTCTGGTTTTCCTTGCATTGCCCGTACGAGCCGAAGAACGGATCGGAACTGCCCGGAAATGGAAAAGCTATGGAGTGTAAGTACATTTCTGCGAAAGCTTAAGTCGCAACTGCGGTCGGGAGATCTTTCTCGCGCGCCGTTGAAGCTGTTGCGATTTCAGATTCAGGAGAGCAAGGCGGAGTGCGATTGGATAGCGCGTCCGCCGGATCCTTGGGATGCAGATATCGCGGCGACAATTCGCGAGAGGAATCAGACGCTGCAAGCGTTGCGAGATGCCCTGGCGATTCGACAACTACTTTTTCGGGCCATACCAGAGATCCAGAGCGCCCGCTTTCGCGTGTATCAGCATTCGACGGGAGCATCGAGAGATTTGATTATTACGGGCATGGTAGCGCGGGAGGATGAAGCGTCGCCGAGGATCCGTTCTCTGGTAATGCGCGCCAAGCTTTGCGGTTTGCATTTCTCGTTACACGAGGGAGTGCTCGTGCCGTTTCAGGTCGAACGGCGCGAGTTGCAGGTGAGTAGCTAAAAAAACGTTTCCCTTCTGGGGATTTTAAGGAGGCGGTATTCATGGCAGCCAACACAGGACAAGGAAAAGGATTCGGGCTCTTCCTGGTGGGGCTAACTGTAGGGTGCGCTGGCATAGCGTACTTATCGACTGGCATCGGCAAGGTATCAGCGATTGTCGGGGCGGCAATCGTTCTGGCGAGCCTGTTCGGATTTTTAAAAATTAAACCACTTGAAGGGGCGACGGCCCAGAAGGCCAGTTCCACAGCGATGAAACTGGTTGGGGCGGTCACAGTCTGCCTGGGATGGCTGGTGACAATTGGCGGTCTCCATGCTGCTTCTACCGTGGGCGGGCGTCTGGTTGTCGCGCTCATAGGAATCGCGGTGAGTTTGTTCGGCATGTTGTTTGTGCTACCCGCAACCTTCAACAAGAATGCGATCTGGAAGGCTTAGAGGCGATGAAAAGGCTACTCAAGACAATCGATGGAGCGTACGAGATGAAAATGACCCGCAGATGTTGTTTCGCCTTCTGCGTCCTTGTCCTCAGCCTGATGATGACAGCTGTGGGCCTAGCGCAGTCACAATCAACCACCGAACTGAAGGATGCTGCTGGCAAGGCACCCGCCGCGGCTGACATGCAGAAAGGCGATCCGGGCGGATCCATTACTGGAACCATCAGTGATGTTCCAGTCTCCGATAGCAAGGCCGGCTTGACGCTGGGAGATGCAGCCAACCAGATTGGTCAGAACAAGATTGCTATTAACTTCACCTGGACTCTAGTTTGTGGTTTTCTGGTTATGTTCATGCAGGCTGGATTTGCGATGGTGGAAGCGGGCCTGTGCCGAGTGAAGAATGCAAATCACACGTATATGATGAATTTCACTGTATATGCCTGTGGTTTGTTGGCGTACTGGCTGATTGGTTTTGCCATACAGATGGGCGGTGCGGCAGGGAATGGGAATCTCGGCGGACTTGCACCGCTCGCGTCCGAGCACACGCTGTCGCTGTTCGGGCATACGTGGGGCATTTTCGGTGGTTCCGGCATGTTCCTCGCCGGTCACACGTACGATGTCGGCGTGATGGTGATCTTCCTTTTCCAGATGGTCTTCATGGACACGGCTCTGACGATCGTTACTGGAGCGTGCGCTGAACGCTGGAAGTTCCTGACATTCTGCGTGTCCTCGGTTCTGATGGGTGCGTTCACGTATCCCCTGTTTGCCAATTGGGCATGGGGCGGCGGTTGGCTTTCGCAACTCGGAACGAATGTTGGATTGGGGAAGGGCTACTGCGACTTTGCCGGGTCTGGTGTGGTTCACGCCGTCGGGGGATTAACCGCGCTCGCAGTCGCGCTGATCATCGGGCCTCGCATCGGGAAGTTTAACCGCGACGGTTCTTCGAATGCGATTCTCGGACACGACATCTCGGCAGTGCTGATCGGATGTTTCATCCTGGCCTTTGGCTGGTTTGGATTCAATCCTGGTAGCACGCTGGGTGCTTCGGCTAACGGCAATCTCCGCATAGGTTCTGTGGCTGTCGACACGATGCTGGCCGGCTGCCTGGGAACGTTTGGGGCGATGCTCTACATGTGGATTGTTAAAGGGAAGCCGGATGCCTCAATGAGCGGCAACGGACTGCTTGCGGGATTGGTGGCGATTACCGCACCTAGCGGCTTCGTAAGTGCAACCGGGGCAGCCATCATCGGCCTGATCGCTGGCGTGCTCGTCTGCTTCAGTGTTTCTTTCGTGGAAAATGTTCTAAAAGTTGACGATCCAGTTGGTGCGATCTCGGTTCACGGCACTTGCGGATTGTTCGGTGTGCTGTCGGTGGGCTTGTTCGCCGATGGTACGAGTAACTATGGAGGAAGCTGGAACGGAGTTACGGGATCCGTTACGGGTTTGTTCTATGGTGACGCGAGCCAGTTGGTCGCGCAACTCGTTGGTATCTCCACATTAATCGGGTTCGTCTTCACGTTCAGCTTCGTTCTGAACCTTGCGCTTGAGTTCTTCCTCGGGCACCGAGTTTCGATCGAAGCCGAGGTCGAGGGCCTCGATTTACCGGAAATGGGTCAGTTGGGCTATCCAGAGTTTGTTTTCCGGCCAGAGCCGGAGATCTTTGCTCAGGCCCACGCAGTTGCGGTCGCGTAGATTCCGCCCTACGCGAGGTGCAAGGCAAGGCGCAACCTCATATCGATGTTGCGCCTTGCGGTTCTTTTCAAATCAGTGGGAATCGTGCCGACTATGCCAACGGATACCAGGACACAGATCGTAGAATCGGGCGAGTTTTCTTCGGAAATCGTCCATGCATCTTCACAATCTTCTGCTGCTCTAGCAATTCCATCGAGAGCACAAGATCTTTTACTGCGGATGTTTGCTGATCCGTATGTTCTGGAGAAGGAAGAACGCACTAGCCTGGTACAGCAGTTGCGCGATTGCGTTCGGCATCAACCCGAAATCGCAGACTATCGCGTGCTCCTGGGAATGGCGCTCTGCGTCGATCTCGAGCCGCAAGCAGCGATCGCGGAACTCGAGGAGGCTGCACGACTGGCCCCGAAGAGTTTCATTGCTCACCTTAAACTGGGAGAGCTGTGGATGCGTCTGCGCGCGTGTGATAAAGCTGAGGAGCATACACACGCAGCTGCGCGACTCGCGTGCAACTTCGCACAGTCGGAGCTCGCACGGCGTCAAGCCGCAACGCTGCGTACGATGAAGCGAGAAGGCGCGGAACGCGGCGGATTCAAAATGCCTGGATCATCGCTGTTCGCATTCGTGCGCCGGTTACGTCCGTTCGCTCGCGAAGAAAGTTCGATGGCCCTGGATATCAGTTAAGAATGCAGCCAGCACTTCAGCTTGCGCTGTTGGTTGCCATACTGTTGCCGGTCGGAAAACTGGCGGCATCGGTGTGCACACGTGTCGGTATTCCTGGAATACTCGGTGAGCTGCTCGCAGGGGTCGTTCTGGGGCCGGGCGCGATCAACCTACTTCACTTGCGTCTCTTCGAAGGGGGCCAAGCCACTGGCGCTCTGCTGCTCCTCTCTCAGGTCGGCGGCATTGTTTTAATGTTCATTGCCGGCATCGAGACCGATATCGATCGCATGCAGGAAGCCAGCAAGACGGCGTTCCTCGTCGCGGTATCCGGAGTAGTGTGGCCGTTCCTTCTGGGAACTGGCGTGGGTCACCTCTTTGGCCTTTCGTGGAACACTAGCTACTTCCTTGGTGGAGCCCTTACCGCAACGAGTGTCTCGATCTCGGCGCGTACGTTTATGGACGTGGGCCAGATGACCTCGCCCGAAGCCACCGTGGTTCTGGGTGCCGCCGTTATTGACGACGTGATCGGGCTCTTTGTGCTCGCCTTCCTGGCTGCATCCACCACAACCTCACAGCCCGAGGCTTTTGGCGTTGCGCCGATGTTGAGCGGATGGCTCACGCATCGGGTGTCGCTCGCGGGGCAGCATCCGCTGTTCGTGCAAATGCTGGTAATTTCCCTGTGTGTAGGCGTCTTCTTCGTTGTCGGATATGCGGTGGCTCGTCGGTGGCTTGATCCGCTGATTCTGCAATTACGAAGATTATCGGCGAATGAAGCGGTTCCCAGTTGCATCTTCGCACTGGTGCTGATTTATGCGATCTCTGCGGAGTGGCTGGGGAGCGTTGCGGGAATAACCGGGGCCTACCTGCTGGGCTATGTTTTTGCCGGCTCGAAGTTTAAAGCAGATGTGGAGCGAAGTTTCTATGCGATCGGTCACGGATTGCTTATTCCGCTCTTCTTCCTATCCATCGGACTTTCGAGCGATTATCGAGCGCTTTCCGGACATTGGGGCCTGCTCGCTGCAATTCTTGTAGTCGCAATAGTCAGCAAGATTTTCGGCTGCGGGCTCGCTGCGCTTGCTTCCGATATGGGGTTAATATCAAGCCTGCGTGTCGGGTGCGGGATGATCTCACGTGGTGAAGTAGGTCTAATCGTGACCGCGATGGGAGCCAGTTCGGGTATCTTCGGCCGCTCCGAAGTAGCCGTCATGGTTGCCGTCGTTCTACTTACGACCGTACTTACGCCGATTGGTCTGCGCGCGGCGTTCCATGTGAAAACCCAGGAAGAGATCGAAGAGGAACTGCGAGAAGCGATACGTGCCGCCCGCGAATCAGAGATACATATGAGCATGACACTGAGACTTCCGGAGAAGGAAGCAGTATCCGAATGACACCTTTTCTTTGGCGCGCGCCGACTCGGCGTGGTCTGTCTATGGGACGTCTTCCTCCCTTGGATGTAACTTCACAAAGGTGTACCGGCCCGTGAGTTGAAAGCGGGGATCGTTTCCACCGGCTCCGCTCTTCTCTTGCACAAATCCATAGAGAAATTCGGCGCCAAAATCCAAGCTGCCCACGATATTCCAGATCAGGTTGACGGAAGAATAGGTGCTCTTGTGATAGGTGGTGAGCGGCTGGAAGGCAGTGTTCTGTAACTGCACAAAGCCAACCGTCGCGTTCGATCGTAGAACCGGTGACCAGTAGTGTTGATAACTACCATACGTCGCAAAGAGTGGTAGCGCTTTCAGGGACAGATCCGTCGCCGAAATGGGAGCCACATCCAGACCCAGCGGCGCCGTGTCGCCCACATAACGCGCCATTCCGTGACCGTATGCAGCTCCAAGAACGATGTTGTCCTTGCCGAAGACCTCTATACCACCGGTTGCGTTGAGGCCCCATCCAAATACGGATTCGTGAGGCCCATTGGGAAGCTGTACCGCGAGATCTCGAAAAACACTGGCCAACTGAATGTGCCCGCGCTTCCATTCGTTTCGAATCCGGAGTGTGCCGTCTGGAGCAGGAGTGGTGGGGGTGGCAGGGGTACCGGCGATTGAAAAGTTAGCGGAGGTCGACGGAATCTCGACGGAGACATAAGCGCTGGCGCCGCCGCCCAGTCCGAAGCTGTATCTGGCCTGCGGAATACGCACGCTAACGGCCGAATTCGCTCCCTGGGTGTCCAGCGAGTCCGCGAATGCATCCGGATCCATGAAGTTGGTAAACGTTTGGCCGACGAGAAGGTTGTCTAGCTGGGCGTAAAAGTGACGCAGCCGCGGCGCGGTGGTGCCGTTAGGGCCGAAGAAATCGAGTTGGAGGAACGTCCGCGCTGCGTGCGTGTCACCCACAGGGATGCGAAAGTCCGCCATAACGCGGCTTCCGCGAATGCTAGCCTGAAAATTTCCTGGACCGGATTGCCCTGGGATTGGTATCGACGAGGGAACAAACGAATCTCCCAGCTCTGGAGTTTTCAGGTCGTAGATGAAGTCGGTTCTTACCGAACCGTCGAGACGCAGCAGGGTTTTGGTGCCTGGCAAGAGAAAGAACCCGGGATAGGTGGGTTCTAGTGGAGCGTTGAAGAGACGCGGTGCGTCCTCCTCATCCTGCGCGAAGGTCTGATGATCTTCGGTGGCTTTGCCTATGGCTTCCTCTTGTTGCTCAGGAGTTAGCTTTACTATTTGTGGCACTGCCTTGCTCACGATAGAACCAGGCTCCGGAAGTTTCGCCGGGTGGATCTGATCTAATTGTGACTGAATTTCGGCCATTTGGGCCTTCAGCTCATCCATTCTGGTTTGCAGCTTGCGAATTGCCTCATCCTGGCTTGTGGTAGCTTGTTGGGCCGACATCAGCCTCGCGCCGCAAAGCAGCACAAAAAAAAGCAGGGGTATTGTCTTCCATGTCCCGTGCATAGCCGTCCTCCCGTTGTTCAGGCCGTCGTAGTACTCATGTGCGCCATTCGAAAAGCAGAATCATCGCGGGAGATAGAGAGATATGTCCCAGCGTCCAGTTGCTCTGGATAGATCGAGCGGCTCATGGTAGGCCGTTGAGAAATCCCGTTCACCATACCGAAAGGGCCAAGCCGCACAACAGCGCGGCTGTGAGTTGAGTGATTGCTTGACGCGACGTTGCGTGCGCATTCGCGCCAGCAGGCGCGTGTTTCTCGCCAGGAGGCATGATGTCGGAGTGAGATGGACAGAACTCTTTCCGGGTTTCCACTCGGTGCTGGATATTCGGGCAACTCTGCAAACGGGAAAGCAGAGAGGTCGGCCAGCTTCTTACTTCGGGAGGCTCTGCATCGACGATTTGTTAGTGATGCTGCTTAACAAATTGTCGCGGCATCTGAAGGCAGGAGTTTAGCGAGGCACTGAATTCAAAGCTCATTCCTGGTTTTCTCAAACGACGACGGCTGCGAGAGGAGTAGCTATGTACACTCGCTTCTACGCTGAAGATAACCTTGGCCCATCGACAGTCTCAACAGGAAGTCTGCCTCCATCTGATCTCATACGTTCATTGATCACTGAAGTCCATGCAAAGTTCGTAACGGTTGATGAAGGGAAAGTAGCAGACTACATTCCCGCACTGGCGAGGACTCCACGCGAGCTATTTGGTTTGTGCGTGGCTGGAATCGATAGCGCGATTTACAGCGCGGGCGATGCTGATTACGAGTTTTCGATACAGAGCATTGCCAAACCATTTGTGTTCGCGCTGGTATGTCAGGCGCTTGGCGGTGGCGAGGCGCGCAGGAAAATTGGTGTCAATAGTACCGGGCTGCCTTTCAATTCGGTGATGGCTATGGAGTTGAATGAAACCCGCACGATGAATCCGATGGTGAATGCCGGAGCGATCGCAACCACTAGCCTGGCTCCGGGAAAGACTTCTGATGAGAAGTGGCGCTTCATCCAGGAGGGGCTCTCGCGCTTTGCAGGACGAGAGCTGTTGCTGGACGAGGAGGTGTACGCGTCGGAAGCAGCCAATAATCAGAGGAATCAGGGCATCGCCCGTCTGCTGGAAAGTTACGGCCGAATGTATTTCGATCCTGTCGAAGCCACGGATGTGTACACGAAACAATGTTCTCTGAATGTGACGGTGAAGGATCTGGCCATCATGGGTGCAACGCTAGCTGACGGCGGAGTGAATCCGATGACGAAAGAACGCGTGATCGATGCAGAACGATGTAAACGCGTGCTTGCAGCATTGGCTACAGCAGGAATGTATGAGCAGTCAGGCGATTGGCTTTACGAGGTTGGATTGCCGGGCAAGAGCGGAGTCAGCGGAGGGATCGTAACCGTTGCTCCCGGCAAGGGAGGAGTAGGAACGTTCGCACCGCCGCTGGACGAAGCTGGCAACAGCGTGAGAGGTCAACTTGCGACGAAGTTCCTTTCCGAGCGGTTGGGGCTGAACCTGTTCGCGTCTCGCCCGGCCGCCTGATGCGGCCGGGAGCTTTTCTGGAATCATCGGAACCGTTAACCGCAATCGGGGGAGCAGTTCATGGCAACTCAGCGAATATCGGAAATTCACGCCGCAGCCGAGCATGAGGCTTCATGGTTGCCGATGCTGGTCATCGCGATGGCGCAGATCCTGATGATCTTCAATGTCTCCTCACTGCAGGTGTCGATTGATGGAATCGTTTCAAGCTTCAGCGTGCCTGCCACCGCCGTTGCGACTGCAATCGTTACCTATTCCCTTGTAGTGGCCGGTTTGATCATGCTGGGGGCGAGGATCGGACAGATCTTCGGATCGCGGCGCACATTTCGCGCGATGGTGTTACTTTTTGGCGTAGCCATGCTGGTCATGGCATTCAGTTCGGGCAAGGTGATGCTGACTCTTGCCCAGGTGCTCGCGGGAATTGCAGCGGCCGCATTGGTTCCCGTGCTCGTCGTGCTCATCGCCGAGAACTACAGGGGGAGTCAGCAGGAGAAGGCATTAGGATGGCTCGGCGGCGCCCAGGCGATGGGTATTGTGCTGGCATTCTTGATTGCTGGAGCTCTCTCTACATGGATCGGGTGGCGATATACATTCGGGTTTCTGGCGCTGCTGGCCGCCTTTATCTTTAAGCTCAGCGACAGGCTGAGCCCGGTCGAGAGCACATCGAATGTGAACATCGACAAAATCGGCGTGGTTTTAGCGGCTACCGGAGTCTTTCTCATCAGCATCGGCGCGAACAATATTGCTCAATGGGGTCTGTTGCTCGCTGGGGCTGCGGCGCCATTCACCATATTCTCAATGTCTCCGGCTCCCATCATGATCGTTTGCGGTATTTTCCTGTTACAGGCATTCTACGTCTGGTCAAAGAGGCGCCAGGAGTCAGGAAAAACTGCGCTCATCTCTCTGGATGTGGTGGATACTCCGAAGGAGCGATCCGCAGTTCTATGCATTCTCATTATCGGCGCGGTCGGTTCTGCTATTACTTTCCTAATTCCGCTCTACCTGCAAATTGTCCAGGGCCGTACCGGCTTGCAGACTGCTGTGGCAGTAATTCCATTCTCTCTGGCGAGCTTTGCTGCTGCCGTTTTTGTCGTGCGTCTCTATGAGCGTGTGAGCCCCCGGCTCATCGCGCGTTATGCCTTCCTGGTTGTCGCAGTGGCATTGGCGCTCCTGGGAGTTGTGATTCGTAACGAGTGGAACACTTTCATGGTGATTGTCAGCATGACCATGGCTGGTCTCGGCGAAGGTGCTCTGGTAACCGTACTCTTCAACGTATTGGTTACAGCGTCACCGAAAGAATTGGCCGGAGACGTCGGTTCGCTGCGAGGTACAACGAACAACCTGGCAGCCGGCGTAGGTACTGCTCTGGCGGGAGCGCTGGTCGTAGGTGTGCTGGGAACGAGTGTTCATCGCGATCTGATCCACAACCAAGCGATTCCAACCGAACTGAAGATGGAAGTGAATTTCGACCATGTCCCCTTCGTCACCAATGATCACTTGCGAAGAAACCTGGCGCGCACGATGGCAACTCCCGAGCAGGTGAACGAAGCCGTTCGCATCAACACAGAGGGGCGGCTCCTGGCCCTTAAGGTTTCGTTCTTCACACTGTCCGGTTTAGCGCTACTGGCGTTCTTCCCGGCGGGCGGACTGCCTAATTTGGTCCGCGGAGAAGTGCCGGTCAGCAACCGCTCCTCCGTCCACCCAATATCAAAAGCAAAAGATCAACCTCATTGAGAAAGGTTTTGCAGTCGTGAGTTCGATATGGCAGCGACTCGCGGGAATGAGGTCCCAATCGGAGGCACGCGTTGATAGCGCCTCTGCACATTGCCTTAGTCCCCCACTACTAGTTTTGCCAGATGTTGAGAGTGCTAGCGAGCACTACACTCGGCGGGAGTGGGGCCTAGATGTGTCCAATCATGGAATCTGTGGCTTCAGAGATATTGTTCTCGCCGTGCGCGTTGCAGAGTTCGAACAGAGAGTGGGGTGTTACATCCCGTTACTCTCGACAGCTCTCGTGCTGCGAGGTATTGAAAAGCGCAGCAGGGATATCAGTGGAGCAAAAAGGCAACCCGGGAGTGAATGCAACGCTCAAACGCGCCATCCCGTCTGTTTCCCCAATCACGAAGGAGAAAATCATGAGCACCTTGGTAGCAGTCGTATTCAATGATGAATCCACTGCGTTCGACATGCGCGCGGCGCTGGCGAGAATGCAAAAGCAATATTTACTCGATATGGAAGACGCAGTTGTTGTAACGAGAGACACGAACGGTAAGACACGTTTGCACCAGGCGGTTAGCCTGACGGGCGCTGGCGCGGTTGGCGGTGCATTCTGGGGCATGCTCATCGGACTGCTTTTTCTCAACCCGCTTCTTGGAGCGGCGGTTGGCGCCGGAGCCGGAGCGCTATCGGGGAAGTTCAGCAACATTGGTATCGATAACAAGATGATGAAAGACATCGGGGATTCGCTTAAGCCGGGCACATCAGCGTTGTTTGTTCTGATCAAGAAGGCTGCTCCCGAGAAGGTGCTCGATGGACTGAAGGAATTCGCGGGCAAGGGAAGAGTGTTCCAGACGTCGCTCGACAAAGACGACGAAAAGACCTTGCGCGAAGCATTGGAGACGCCGGCAACGTCTACGGCTGCGTAGAACCGTCCTATACCTGGTCCGGAGTCGTTGTAATTGCGAGCGGCGGGCAAAGCACACCTGATCGCGCGTGACATCGCCCATCACAAGGAGGTCATTATGGCCGAGAGGGCAAGAGTACAACCCATCGCACCCCCTAAGAAGACGGGGCTCGAAAAGATTCTGGACACCGTCGAGCGAGTGGGGAACAAGGTTCCCCACCCCGCCGTGATCTTCATTTTGCTGATCGCTGCCGTGATCGTCTTGTCCCATATTCTGTACTTGATTGGATTTAGCGCGACCTACGAGACGATTAACCCAGATACCCACCAAACCGAACAAGTGACCACCAAAGCTCAAAGTCTGTTGACCGCCGATGGAATCCGATTCCTGTATGCAGAGGTGGTTAGGAACTTCATGAGCTTCACTGCGGTCGGAGTGATCATCGTTGCGATGCTCGGTGTCGGCGTATCCGAGGCTTCGGGCCTGATCAAAGCATTGATCCGCAAGTTAGTGCAGGTGGCGCCACCGGCGGCGTTAACCTACATTCTGGTCTTCGTTGGAATTGTTTCGAGCATTGCTGCCGATGCTGGATATCTCGTCTTGATCCCATTGGCGGCTGCGGCTTTCCTCAGTGTTGGTCGTAATCCGTTGGTTGGACTGGCCGCATCCTTTGCCGGTGTCTCCGCGGTGTTTAGCGTCAACATCCTGATCAAACCTCTGGATGGCATCCTCACTGGAATCACGAACGATGCCATCCATCTCATGAACCCCAATATTTCGGTCTCCCTCACTGCGAATTTCTGGTTCTCAGTCGCCTCGGTGCTGATGCTTACGGTTGTCTGCGGATTGATAACCGACAAATTGATTGAGCCTCGCATGGGCCCGTACAAGCCACCAAAAGAAGTGTCGGAGGAAGAGGGAGAGGCCGTCCCAGCGAACGAACCCCGGGGTTTGAAATTTGCTGCTTGGGGAACAATTGCGATTCTGGCCGTGTTCGCTCTACTGACGATTCCTCGGGGAGCACCACTACGCAACCCTGCAACCGGAGGTCTGATAGGGGACTCTCCGTTCATGAACGGACTGATTGTTTTCATCGCACTCGCGTTTCTGGTAGCGGGCGCTGCTTTCGGCTTCGGCGCCAGAACCATGAAGGGGAGCGCAGATGTCATCAAAGCAATGGAGAAGGCAGTCATAGGGCTGGGCGCGCTGATCTTCCTGCTTTTCTTTATCAGCCAGTTCATTGCGCTATTCACGTACACCAACCTGGCGACGATCTCAGCTGTAAAAGTCGGTGACTGGCTGGAGACATTGGGACTAGGACCACTGCCGTTGCTGATCGGGTTTGTACTGGTCGTCACAGTCCTCAATTTGTTCATCACCGGGATCATTCCCAAGTGGGCAATTTTTGCGCCAGTGTTTGTGCCACTGCTGATGAGACTGGGCGTGCACCCGGCGGCCGTGTTGGCCGCTTATCGCGTGGGAGACTCGCCCACGAATGCGATTACGCCAATGATGGCGTACTTCCCGTTAATCGTCGGATTCGCGGCGAAATACCAGAAAGGCGCGGGAGTGGGCACTGTCGTTGCCATGATGTTGCCATACGTAATCATCGTCCAGGTGGTTTGGATGGTCCTGCTAGTTGCATGGCAGATCGTGGGACTGCCGTGGGGGTTCTGAAAATATCGCAACGATCGACAAATAGAAATCTTTTGGCGAGGCCGAAGAGCCGGTTCATTCAGGAGTAGAGGTATGACACATACGAAGGATAGTCCGATCGAAATCAACATAGAGAGCTCATCGCCGGAGAAGTTCAAAACCGGAGTTCTGGCCGTGGGGGCATTTTCCGACGGCACACTTCTACGCTCCTCACAAAAGATAGATGAAGCGTCGAAGGGAAAGCTTTCGGCGGTGATCAAGCGTGGCGATCTTGACGAGAAACCCGGCTCGACTCTGTTGTTACATGATCTACCTGGAGTCGAAGCAGAACGAGTCTTGCTCGTAAGCCTGGGGACGCGCGACAAGTTTGGTGAGAAAGGCTTTCGCGATGCGCTGAGCGCGATTGCGAAAGCGTTCGCAAGCGGCCCAGCCAGAGATGCAGCAGTCACGCTGTCGGTAGATGTGCCGGGTCATGCGCTGGCTTGGCGCGCGCAGACGGCAAGCCGCATTCTCGCGGATGGGGGTTATCGCTTTGACGCTCCAGGGAAAACCGCAAAAAAAGAACGCGGCGTGCGCAAGATCACTCTGCTGGTCGGCGACAAGGTAACCGATGAATTGAAAAATGCGGTGCGACAAGGCGAGGCGGTTGCTGAAGGAATTGCGCTTGCCAAGGATTTGGGTAATCTGCCGGGCAACGTATGCAACCCGGCCTATCTCGCGGATACGGCTAGAGCGCTAGGAAAGGAATTCAACCTCGATGTGGAGATACTCGAACGCGAAGACATGAAGAAGTTAGGCATGGGAGCAGCGCTCTCTGTGGGACAGGCTTCCGCACAGCCGTGCAAATTTATCGTGATGACACACCACGGTGGAGGGAAGGCGAAACCGATCGTGCTGATTGGTAAAGGCGTGACCTTTGACACCGGCGGGATCTCGCTGAAGCCAGGCGCGAACATGGATGAGATGAAATTCGACATGTGCGGCGCAGCGAGCGTGTTTGGCGCGATGAAGACGGTCGCGCGCTTGAGACTTCCGATCAATGTTGTGGCTCTCATTCCGGCAGTCGAGAACATGCCCGGGGGCAACGCGACTCGCCCCGGCGATGTCGTGACCTCGATGTCCGGGCAAACTATCGAAATCCTGAATACTGATGCGGAAGGGCGATTGGCGCTTGCGGACGCGCTGACTTATGCCGAGCGCTTCCATCCAGATTATGTGATCGACGTGGCGACACTGACTGGAGCGTGTGTGATTGCGTTGGGCAATCTCACGAGCGGATTGTTCGCGAACGATGACGAACTCGCCGAGCAATTACTGGGATCCGGGAACGATACAGGTGATCGCGCATGGCGCTTGCCGATGTTCGATGAGTACCAGGATCTGCTTAAAAGCAATTTTGCCGACATGAGCAATCTCGGCGGACGCCCTGCTGGGAGCATCACTGCGGCGTGTTTCTTGAAGCGATTCGCCAATGGCTTCAAATGGGCGCATCTCGATATAGCGGGCACGAATGCGGTGTCGGGGGATGCGAAGGGAGCAACCGGCCGGCCGGTGCCGCTGCTCACCGAGTTTCTGATCGCTCGAGCAGAAGGCAGGGCGAGGGGCACGGCGGGGCCTCGGGAAAAAGCTCCGGTTAGCACGGCCGCCTAGCAGGGGTCCTGTTGTTCGGCTGGTGTCGGAAGCGCGCGAGTCTGGTCGGAGGTCGGCGATGTCGAGAGTTCACATTCTGGCCACTGGTGGCACTATTGCCGGACAAGCCGGATCGGAGACGGAGGCAGGATATCGTTCCGGTGAAGTCGGAGTGGAAAAGCTCGTCGACGCCGTGCCCGGCTTGCGGAAGCTTGCTGAACTCAGGGGAGAGCAGTTCGCCCAGGTAGGCAGTCAAGACATGAACGATTGTCTCTGGCTGAAGCTTGCCGCAAGGGTGAATGCACTCTTCGCTGGCGATGAAGCTGACGGAATCGTGATCACGCACGGTACGGACACAGCTGAAGAGACCGGATACTTTCTCCATCTCGTGGTGAAGAGCAACCGCCCGGTAGTACTCACGGGCTCGATGCGTCCGTCGACAGCCTTGAGCGCAGATGGCCCGCTGAACCTCTTCAATGCGGTGGGCGTTGCGGCCGATCCAGATGCCCGCAGTCGCGGTGCCATTGTGGCGATCAACGACGACCTGCACAGCGCACGCGATGTTACCAAGTCGAACACGACAGATGTGCAGACGTTCATCTCGCCCGGGGCTGGATTGCTAGGCACGGCCAGCTATGGGCGCATACGCTATTTTCGCTATCCAACGCATGTGCACACGGTCGAATCCGAGTTCTCCGCGAATGGCCGCGAGCAGCTACCTCGGGTAGACATTCTCTACGCCTACTCCAATATGCCCGCCGATCTTGTGCGCGCGAGCGTTTCGCTGGGCGCGCGAGGGATTGTGATGGCAGGGATGGGGAACGGAAACGTGTCCACCGAGACAGCGGCCGCGCTTGCAGAAGCCGTCGAGGCGGGCGTGATCGTGGTACGCAGCACGCGAGTGGTGAGCGGTGATGTCGGCCGGAACATTGAGATGGATGACGACGCCTTGGGATTGGTGGCAGCGGATCAGCTGAATCCGCAAAAGAGTCGCGTGCTGCTTCAGCTTTGTCTTGCTAAGGGAATGGACAGTGCGGCCGTGCAGCAGGCGTTTTACCGTTACTGAAACTAAAGTGAGGAAACATGGCTGACCAACGTGCGGACGCGGCCTTTCACAAGAGCACTCACACGTTTGCCGTTGAAAGCGGAGCAACGCGGTCAGAGACGGACAGCCTCGGGACGAAACAGATTCCAGCTGAAGCCTACTGGGGTCTGAATGTAAGGCGAGCGCTGGATAATTTTGCCATCAGTGGGAGACCCATCTCGTCGTATCCCGATCTGATCTTCGGCTACGCGTGTGTCAAGCAGGCGGCGGCGCGCGCCAACGCTGAGATTGGAGTGCTGGATCGCACGAAAGCCGATCTCATCGACCGAGCATGCGAAGAGATCAAAGACGGCAAACTTCACGATCAGTTCATCGTGGATATTATGCAGGGAGGCGCGGGCACGTCGACCAACATGAACGCGAACGAGGTGATCGCAAATCGCGGACTGGAACTGGGCGGATATCCGAAGGGCAGCTACGAACATCTAGATCCCAATGATCATGTGAATCGCAGCCAGAGTACCAATGATACGTATCCGACCGCGTTCAAGATTGGTCTATGTCTTTCGATCGAGCGGCTGCTGGCAGAGCTTGCGTTACTGGAGGATGCGTTTCGCAAGAAGGCCCGGGAATTCGCGGGTATTGTAAAAGTGGGTCGGACACAGCTTCAGGATGCCGTTCCGATGACTCTTGAGCAGGAGTTCGAGGGATTTGCTGTCGCGCTCGGAGAGAACCGAGAGAGCTTCAAGACGATTGTGGAGAGGCTGTGGGAGATCAATCTGGGTGCGACGGCTATTGGAACAGGAATCGCGGCAGACGCGCGATACGCTGAAGCGGCGCGAAAACATCTGGCTGCTATTACGGGCTACAACATCGTAACTTCAAAGAATCTGATCGAAGCGACGACTGATGTCGGTGTGTTCATGGAGTTGTCCGGCGTGCTCAAACGCTGCGCGGTGATGTTGTCGAAAATCTGCAACGATCTGCGACTGCTGAGCTCTGGCCCCCAAGCCGGTCTCTTCGAAATCAATCTGCCGGCAAGACAAGCGGGCTCGAGCATCATGCCGGGGAAGGTCAACCCGGTTATTCCCGAGGTGGTGAACGAGGTCGCGTTTGTGGTTGCCGGCGGTGATGTAACGCTCACCATGGCCGCCGAAGCTGGGCAACTCCAGTTGAACGCCTTCGAGCCAGTGATGGCGCATGTGTTGTTTGAGAATCTGAAGTGGATGACGGCCGCAGTGGCGACGCTTCGCGATAATTGTGTTATCGGCATCACTGCCAACAAAGAGCGACTTGCCAACCAGGTCGGCTCGTTTGTTGGCGTGATCACCGCTCTGATTCCGCACATCGGATATGGGCCTGCCTCAGAGCTAGCCAGAGAAGCTTTAGCCACTAACGCAAACATTGCTGACCTGGTGGTGAAGTCCGGCTTGCTCACCCGGGAACAGGTCACGTGGATGTTATCTCCGGAGCGCTTAACGTCGACTTCCGATGGAGAGAATGCGGTCCATCCAAAGGCAGCCGCCTAAGGATACGCAGTGGTCACAGCGATGTGGCCGAGATCAGAACCAGGGAGGCATGTCACGGTTCTAAGGAAGAGCTTTCTACGCTGGTGCGTGCCCTTCATCCTCCTTGCCTTTTCCGTGGTAGCGCAGACTCAACCTGTCCCCCACCAGGCGGACAACGCCGATAAAGCGAATGCAGAAGAGCCGAGCGATCCATTAGGGAGAAGCACGCCGCGAGGAACGGTTCTCGGGTTCCTGCATGCGGCAAAAAGTGGAGACTATAAAGATGCGGCAGAGTATCTCCAGCTTTCAAACGACGAGCGAGAAGAAGAAGGCGAATCAATCGCTCGCCAGCTTCACGCGTTAGTGGATCATGCGTTCGTAGGACGGGTCGGTCCGGTTAGCGATCATCGCGAAGGATCTACCGAGGCTGGGGTTCCGCGCAATCGCGAACGCATTGGCGAATTTCGCCTTTCCGGAAGCAATGTTAGTGTTGAGCTGGTACGTGTTTCGGATCCCGGATCGGATGAAATCTGGCTATTTTCTTCTCAGACTCTCGCGGCCGTTCCTGAGCTGTTCACTCAGTTGGAAGTCAGCAAGATAGACTCGGGGCTTCCCAGCTTCCTGGTCACCGAAAGAGTATTCAGCACGCCGCTATGGCGATGGATTGCGTTCCTCTTGCTTATACCGTTGTCACTGGGACTCGCCTGGCTGATCGTTTACCTTTTGCGCGACGGTCAGCGCATATGGATGCGCTGGCGACATCATCCGATCGTTCAAGACATTCACCAATCCATTTCCGGTCCGTCCATCCTGATTCTAACGACCGTATTTCATCAGATTGGGACGGCTTTCCTGGGCCTACCGCTTCTTGTTCGCATGTACTATCACCGTGCCGCCACCATTGTTCTGGTTGCGGGTGCGACATGGCTGGTGTTTCGACTGGTAAACCGGTGGGGGGAATGGGCACGCACGAAAGCGCGCTCGGGGTCCGGATATCGGAGCGGCGCCATCCTCCTTCTAGGACAGCGAATATTCAAGGCGCTAGTAGCGGTGATTGCAGTGTTCGTTACCTTTTCGATCTTCGGTTTCGACATGACCACGGTAGTCGCTGGGCTTGGTATCGGCGGTGTTGTGGTCGCGTTCGCCGCCCAGAAGACACTCGAAAATCTGTTTGGGGGAGTATCGATTCTCGGCGATGAGGTGATTCGTGTGGGCGAGACGTGCCGTATTGAAGACAGGATCGGCTCGGTCGAGGACATCAGCCTGCGGTCGACCAGGATTCGAACGCTCGAACGAACGGAACTCTCCGTGCCGAATGGCGAACTGGCGAGCATGAACGTGGAAAATCTCAGCAGACGCGACAAATGGCTGTTTGAGGAAACAATCGGAGTGCGATGCGATACGACGTCGGGCCAGCTACGGTCATTGCTGGCAAAGCTACATGATCTCCTTGAGGCGCATCCGCAGGTGGATATGGATCCGAGGATCTCCAGCGTTCGCTTGATAGGGTTCGGCGAAAGCAGCTTGAATATTGAGATTTCGTGTCATGTCTTAACCAGAGAGCTGACCAAATTCCGCGAAATTCGTGAAGAGATCCTGCTTCGCGTGATGGATCTGGTAACGGAAGTGGGAACCTCGATCGCTGTGCCTGCTCGCGCAGTTCGCGTGGCGCGAGAACGGGAGGAAGTTCGGTTCGGAGAAGAATCTGATTCACAAAAGGGAAACCGCAGAGCGGCTTAGCTCAACGTAATCCCATGGAATGACGAGTCCCAGATAAGTCCCGTGGTACAACTGGCACTCGCGCTAGCGAATCACAAAGGATTCGACGCTTGTTTGTCGATCCTCTGTATGGCCTCTGCAAGATCCTTTCGAGTAAAGAGCGGTAGCACCGCCAAGGTGCACGAAGTGCGGGCAGCCGACCCGCGGACGCTAACGATCGATATTGGTGGAACTGGTATCAAGATGTTGCCGATGGACGGCAAGGGCAAGCCACTAGCGGAGCGCGTGCGCGAACTCACACCGCAGCCGGCACAGCCCCAGGCGGTGATGGAAACGATAAAGCGGATGTTAAGTAATCAGGGAGAGTATGACCGCGTGTCGGTTGGTTTTCCGGGCGTAGTGGTTCACGGAATCGTGCACACGGCACCTAATCTTGGTACGGAGCAGTGGCGCGGCTTCGAACTGCAGAAGACGATTAAGCAGGCGACAGGTAAGCCAGTGCGCGCGATGAATGACGTTGATTTGCAAGGTTATGGCGTGATCCGAGGCGTTGGCGTGGAGCTGGTATTCACACTCGGAACGGGACTAGGCTCGGCGTTGTATTCGAACGGGCACCTGGTGCCGAATCTCGAGCTTGCACACCATCCGTTCGGCAAGAGCAGCACTTACGAACAACGCGTGTCGAACAGTGAACTCAAGAAGGTTGGCAGAAAAAAATGGAACAAGCGAGTTCGAGAGGTAATCGAACAACTTGAGCCCATTTTCAACTATGACGTCCTCTACATTGGCGGCGGCAACGCCAAAAAGCTGATCGGTGACCTACCTACCAAGGTTCGTATCTTCGAGGCCGTTGAAGGGATGACTGGCGGTATCCGGCTCTGGAACGACGATGTTCAGCAGTCCAAACAGCAATAAGTTAGCCGCATCTCAGTCTTCGAACACCAACCCTGATCCAGTGACAATCATCCAAATGCCTTGGGATCCATCTGTGCAGCAGGTATGCATTCTGTCGGAGGCAAGATGAAGGCAAACAAGGTGTGGTTCTTCAAAAGGACGGTGTTCTTAGCTGGTCTCGCGGTCTCAAGCTTGCTATTTTCTTCACAACAATCAGCTGCGCAAGCGAGTGTCGCAGTTCCAGCCAAAAATCATGATCAGATTATCAAAGAGGTTCGGCATGAGCTCATTATGTTGCAGCTCGTGGATGTATTCGACAACCTGCAGTTCAAGGTCGACGGCTACAACGTGACTCTGTTGGGATCCGTAACACGGCCCAGTATTAAGCAAGATGCGGAGCGGGCGGTGAAGGGAATCGAAGGGGTCGAGACCGTAAAGAATGAAATCGACGTTCTCCCTCCCTCGCCAGTGGACAACAGGTTGCGAATGCAGCTTTTTCAAGCAATTTACGGATTTCCCGCGCTGCAGAAATACGACCTACCCGTAATTAAGCCGATTCGCATTATCGTCAGGAATGGCCGCGTCACGCTGGAAGGTGTCGTCGATAACGAAGCCGACAAGAATATGGTTGGGATCCGCGCGAATACTGTCCCCGGAATCTTCTCGGTGACCAACAACCTGCAGGTGGCGGGCTCGACGTCGTAGCCGAAAAGTCGTATCCCATCACCTATGCTCTGCGGGTGGCAAACCGTGTCGCCCGCTGAGGCGCCAGATCGGCCCGCCAACCAGACAGTCCCATCCGTTAAAGCGACGTAAACAATTCACGACCGCGGAATTACTTTCTTCCTGCCAATAAATGCGAAGCTCGGCTTTTCGTAAGTGGCTGGAGTAATAGCGCAACCTCTACTTGCGCCTTCCTATCTACTTGCGCAGGCGTGAAAAGGAGGTCCCAAACCTATGTCTCAGCTTAGCGAGAAAGCGCGCAAATACTCGCGCGACCATGCGGAGAGGTTTCGACACGAGCTCCATGAGTTGTTGCGGATCCCGAGCTTAAGCGGCGATCCAGCCCATGCCGAGGATGTGAAACGCACTGCGGAGTGGCTAGCTGCTCAGTTGCACGCTCTAGGGGTGAAGAGCGCCAGGGTAATGCCTACTGGTGGCCACCCAGTTGTTTACGGCGAATGGATGGGCGCCGGTCCGGATAAGCCAACCGTGCTCGTGTACGGCCACTACGATGTGGTGCCAGCCGTGATGGAGGATGGCTGGGATCATCCTCCGTTTGAGCCGGTAGAGAAGGATGGGAAGATCTATGCGCGAGGCGCGACGGACGATAAGGGACAGATGTTCATCCACCTTAAGGCGCTGGAGTCCTATCTTGAGGCGAACGGCGGCGCGCCAGTGAATGTGAAGTTCCTGATTGAAGGCGAAGAAGAGGTTTCATCGCCTAATCTGGCACCGTTTATCAAGAAGAATCTGGATCTGCTTAAGGCGGACGTGTGTGTAATCAGCGATTCGTCGATGCGAAAGATTCAGGAGCCGGCGGTTACGCATAGTCTGCGCGGGATGACCTACATTCAACTTGAAGTTCAAGGGCCGAAGGACGATCTGCATAGCGGCTTCTGGGGAGGGGCAACACACAATCCGGCGCTCGCGCTCGTGGAAATTCTTTCGAAGCTGTATAACCCGGACCATACGATTGCGGTTCCGGGTTTCTATGACGACGTAGTGGCGCTTACAAAGGACGAACGCGAGATGATCGGAAAAACCGCGCTGAGCGAAGAGCAGTTCAAAGAAGCCACGGGCGTGCCAGCGGTTTGGGGAGACAAGAAATATACGATTCGCGAGCGCGTTTCCGCGCGTCCAACGCTCGACATCAACGGATTGTGGAGCGGCTACTCCGGCCCCGGACCGAAGACAATTATTCCGGCGAAAGCTGGTGCAAAGCTGAGTTCTCGACTGGTGGCCAATCAGGATCCGGATAAGATCTACAAGCTGTTGAAGAAGCACATTGAATCAATTGCGCCGGCAACGGTGACTGTAAACGTCAGCCTGGTAACCAAGGGCAAACCAGCGCTGATTCCTTTCGATTTGCCTGAGATGAGGGCGGCGTCGCGCGCGTATGAGAAGGCTTGGGGTCACACACCGGTCTTCACGCGAGGCGGTGGCAGCATCCCAATCGTGGCCGACATCACCGAGATGATGAAGATTCCTGTCGTCATGATGGGATACGGGCTCGACAGCGACGGGCTTCACGCCGCGAACGAGCACTACAGTATCGAAATGTTCCACCGCGGCATCGAAACCGCGATTGTCTATCTCGACGAATTAGCACAGCAGGCAGCGTGAGCGGAATCAGAAAGGGGGTGCGAGTGCACCCCCTTTTGTTCGATCTCGCCATTCTTTTCTATTTCTGTGCTACGGGCAGGGAGACAGGATGATCAAGGTTGAATTCAACGAGCGTTCCTGCGGGAATGTTCACCCGTTCTCCACTCGTACTTCCTCCCGCCGCAGTGCCCACGATCGCGCCGGTTCCAGCGCCTCGAACGGCTCCTCCGAGGCCGCCGGCGAGTGCACCAACGGCGGCTCCGGTTCGAGCACCTGTCCCTGTTCCGCCACTACTCGCTCCCCCCTGAGCCTGATTCGACGAAGTGGAGAGTGAATACGTTTGACCATTGATCACGATGTCAGTGAGATCAAATTCGAGTTGACCACCGGATCGACCGGCAGAATCCGCGGTGAGCAGGCGCCCGAAAACAGTGGCGCCCTTTGGGGCGACGACGACGTCACCGGCCATCAAATTCGCCTCCAGGGAACCACGAAAACGGTCGTTCGCCTGGTTTCGTTCTGAGTCCACTGAATCCACCATCTTAACCATCATCCGCGTGCCTGCAGGCACCGTGGCCATGTTTCCAGTGGGATTGGGAGAGGTTGATTGACCTGCGTCCTGTTGTGCTCCCGCGAGAGCTACAGATAAGACAAGTGAGGTGGTGATGAGAGAGATGAGCGCAAGCGCGCGCATCGGGAAAGGATTCTGCGCCAAACCGGTTTCTTTGGTGATCCTGTTGTTCGCCATAGCGTTTTAGTCTCCTAAGAAAAAATTTCAGTAGTTAGAGATTGATTCTGTGCAACGCGTCCTGCGGGGAGGGATGAGATCAGGCGACGCGCACGTGCTTGCTCGCAGTCAAACAAATGCCTCCATCTTCGGCAAGGGCGAGCTCATGAACATTGAAACTTCCACGATACATTTCTGCGTCGCAGCCCATGGACGCCGACGGAGCGGAGCACAAAACGACTTTGCCGCAGGTTCCGATCCAATCCTTGTGCCGATGACCGTGGAGAATGAGAACACGCGAAGCGTACGGCCTGATCGCGGCCAGGACGTCTGGGGCGTTGATGAGCGCAAGCCCGATGCGATCGCGCAGGCGTATGGAAGAGATCGGGTACTCCACGACCTGATGGTGAAGCAGGATGATCCAGGCGCGCCCAGGGGAATTTCGCAGCACCCACTTAAGTGACGCAAGCTGCGAAGGATCGACGACGCCGATCGCATTGGTCAAAGAGAAGTGGCTAACGGCGTTGGAGTCGAGAAGAATCAAGCCGTAGCCGTCTTCAGTCATTGGAGGTTCAACTAAAGGGAAAATGTCCCCCCAGATTTTGGCCATCTCCCACCGGCCACGAATGGCGCCCCTTTCTGCGAGTGAACGTATATGCTCGGCCCTCCGACCTTCTCTCAAGTATTCGCGAAGTGACGGGCCCAAAGAGCGCGATGCACGATCAACGATATGGGCGCGCTCGCCCTGGATAGCATCAAGAGCCAGCACGAAACGAAGTTTGCGGAGTGCCTGGGCAGAGCTCCAGGGCAAATCGAGGCGCGCCGCGTTGGTGCGATCAACAATGTTTACGTCGTGGTTTCCAGGCACAAACGAAAGGTGCTGCCGCAACTCGGGACAGCCTCGAAGAAGGTCCATGAAAGCAGCCCATTCGGCGCGTGTTCCTGCGTCGGTGATGTCGCCTGAGACAAGAACACGATCGAGCGGGGTGAGTTTGTGGGTTTCGGCAAGCTTGCGAATGGTATTGCGAATAGAGCGATTTCCTCGGGGGCCGTGAGTTCCGGACTCCATGCGATAACCGTAACGTTCGCCGACGATGTGCAAGTCAGACAGATGTGCCACCCGCAGGGATCGTAAGGACGGCGCAGAAGGCGGTGGAACCCAGTCGACCACGGGATCTTTCAGGGTGAGCTCACGCCAGAGCCAATAGAGGCTTTCAATCGCGGTGGAGAAACCGAGGATCACCGCGGCATTGCCCAGCGCAGCGAAGATTACAGCCCATACGCGGACATGCTCAACGTCTATTAACTTGAGGCCGAAGGAGAGCTCAACCGAGAGTGCCAGGAACAGGCCACCGGCGACGAAAAGAAGGGAAGCAAGAACGGTACCGAGACGGCGTTTGCGCCAGAGCTGTAGCGGAGTGACTGTGTGTTTTCCAAGTTGTTCAATGCCCACGACCAACGTCTCGCGGACAGCGACAAAGATTGGGTATACGAGTACGTAATGAAGATGGCGGAACCTTTTAAAAATGGTGGTGAGAAGCGGCCGGCCGATCCAGAGAGCAAGGCCCGCGAGGATAACGAAGAATCCAAGTGCGACCGCGAGATTTCTTTCGGCGTGCTTTGCCGAGTAGAGCAGCAGATTTCCGTAGGTAGCAACAATAGAGGGCGCAATGCCTATAAGCAGCGCTGGAGCAATGACGAGCGCGAAAAAACCAATCGGCGCCATCAGGTAATTGAACTCAAGTATTGCTGACAGCACGACGCTACGCAGACCGCCCGCGTATGGACTCATGCGGTCGTCGTCAGTGTCGCCGCGGCGCAAATCCCAGATGCGCGAGACAGACATTCTTCGGCGCCTCGCTCCGTATCTGGTGAGATGCATTCTCGGAGGCTGTGCTTTCCCCGAAGATGCTGAAGATTAGCAACCGCGATCTTTCCTTGCTCATCCAGTCGAGGGATAGTCAATCGTGCTCCGATTGAAAGCTGCTGCAGCCGATTGTTGTTCTCCCGCGCAAAGTACCTGCTATATCAGGTTGGTAGATGAACCCATGGAAGCTAAAACTGGTCAGGCGATCGCCAGAGACGCTGTCGTCTGAGCAACAAATCATCACGAACGCTGAGGAAGTCGAAGGAGGTGTGACTCCGCCAGCCACCTCATGGAGTGATGATAAACAGCTCTCGCTGTTCGTACTGCTTGGCTTGACTGCTATTGCCGGCTATCTCACTTACATCATCTTCCGCCCATTTCTGACTGCCTTGGCAGTCGCAATCGTGATGGCGATAGCTTTCGCTCCGCCGCATAGGTGGATTTCCCAACGGGTTCACAACCGATATGTTGCGGCCCTCATAACAACTGCTCTGGCGATGCTGCTTGTCCTGGTACCGCTTCTTATTGTCAGCGCAAGACTGGCGATCCAGGCGAACAGTAATTACAGGACTTTTCTTAGTCAGGTCGGCAATACCGCAAACTGGCCAGCCCGTATGAATCCCGTGATTGAACAAGTGGCCGAGCAAACGGGCATGCCGGCAGCACAAGTGCGCGCTGAGATCAATCGCCGGGCGCGCGAACTAGGCGCACGTTTAGTAGGAATTGCTGGAACATTTGCGCAACGCTTTGCCCAGCAGATGATGACTCTGTTGCTCGGGTCAGTGTTTCTGTTCTCCTTGCTTCGAGGCAGTGATGAATTGCGTGCCGGCGCTCTAACTCTGCTTCCGTTATCGACGAATCGAGCACGGGAACTGGCGGTCACGGTGAATCAGGGCGTTATCGCAAATATCTACGGGATGCTCGCCGTCGGCGTCGCAGAGGGAATCCTGATTGCGCTGGGCTTCTGGCTGACAGGATTGCCCTCCCCGTTGGTATGGGGCGCCGTTGCGACCATTTTTTCGGTAATGCCGTATGTTGGGGTATCGCTGGTGTGGCTATCCGGATGTGTTGTGCTAGCTTTGCGCGGAAATTGGGCAAGCGCGGTCCTGCTAGCCGTGTGGGGATTCATTGTGGTTTCAACAGCGGATGGAATTATTCGCTGTAGCGTGATCAGTGGACGCGTGAAGACGAATTCGTTGCTAATCACCCTCTCTTTGATGGGGGGACTGGCAGTGTTTGGTCCGATAGGATTTTTTGTTGGCCCGGTCGTCGTTGTGGTATTTGCGTCGCTGATCCGTATTCTTCGGGAGGAACATGCTACCGCGCGAGAGGCGCGGAACCAGGCAGCATGATTCCGGCTCTAGGCTGCATCGGCTCTGTGTTGAAGCAATTGTTCGCGTTCAGACGCTTTGCGAAGTTTGAAGGCCTGAATATTAACGTTGATCTCTGCACCAATCAGGATGGACTTCGCGCTCCAATGCAGCCAGATGATCAATGCGATGGGGGTTGCAAATGCCCCATACACCACGCTCAGCTTGAGATCTCCGAAATGATAGAAGTAGAAGCTGAGGGCCCAGGAGAGGAAGAGCACGATCGCGGTTGCAATGATCGCTCCCGGAACGGTCACGCGTCGTTTCGCAGATATATTCGGTGCGAGCACATATAACAACTCGATTGCGGCGAAGATCGTCGTCGCCGAGAGGAACCATTGCGCATAGGGCCAGAGCGTTGTCCAGAGCGACTGTACGGGAGCAACTCTCGATAGTAGAGACTCCAGGAGCGGCCCCGCGACGGTTAAGAACATTCCCAGCAACAGTAGCAATCCAACGCCGCAGGTCAGCCCGAAGGCAAAGATCCGGTTGAGCCACAAAGAACGGGGCTCATGCACGTCGTAGACGATGTCCAGTCCGGAGATGATTCCCTTTACCGATTTCGACACGAGCCACAGGGTTGCGATGATACTGAATGAGAGGAGACCGGTGCGGTGCGGTTGGATCGTGGTCAGAACCTGATCGATGATCACTAGACCGTGAGACGGAACTACATGCGTCATGAATGATCTGAATCCCTGGGCACCGCCGCCCAGCGGGATATAGGCAACCAGCGCAGTCAGGAGTGCGAGAGCCGGGATCATCGACATCAGGAAGTAATAGGCCAAGCCGGCCGAAACGAGTGGAAGGTGTTTCCTCTCTATTTCCCGAAGGACGGTTTTGACCATCGCTGTCGCTTTTTTAAAATACTTCATCCGCGCTCACTAGCTGGCAGTGCGCTGCCCACGTTCAGAATGACTACCCGAGCATGAGGATCATCTGAGTGGCTTTGATTCCGCGGATTGAACTCAAGTTGCGGACGACGTCAGAGCGATCGGGCGAGCCGGTTCAGCGCAATGCTTCGTTCGGTCGCAAACGTAGTACTCGGTAACTCGCCAACCAGCTCACCGCGATGGCAAGTGCCGCTGTGCCTAAGAGGGCTGTGATGATGAGCGTCCATTCGGTGTGTAGCGTGAAGTGAAATATCCGGCGCGCCATGAGCGCGGCGAATGAACTCGCAAAAACTGCGCCGATGGTTCCTGCGAACAGTCCTACCAGCAGGAATTCGATTGACGACATCATCACGATCTGGCGCGATGTCGCACCGATTGATTTCAGGAATGCCACTTCGCGAAACCGCTCCATGCGATCGCCAGCAACGCTTGCAGTCAGGACACCGAGGCCCGCCGCGATCACGAATGCCGCCAGACATTTCACGATCAGCGTCATCTCGTTGGTAATGGCCTCGAAGGCGCCGAGAATGTCGGAGAGGTTGAAAATCGTGACGCTGGGAAACTTCTGATAAATGGCTGACTGAACTGCATCAGCGGCGCCCGGCTTCAAACGAACCCCACCAACGTAGAGCACGGGAACATCTGTCAGAGCTTGCAGCGGCAGGATGTAGTCGAACGACGATGCGAGGCTGCGCTGCTGCCAGCGATAGACGGCAGCTACAGTAACAGGCAGCAGTTTGGGCCCGAGCTGAAACGAGAGTCGGGAACCTGGCGAGAGATGCAAGTGCTGCGCAACGTCGTCGCGAATTGCCACGGCTGCAGGAGGCGATTTTGGATTCCACCACGCTCCTTGCGTAACGATCACTCCGGAGGGCGGTGCATCAACCCCGGCGGCTGGCCGGGATTGCAGGAAACGCCGTTCCGAACTGACGCTAAACAACTGATCAGCCGGCTTCCCGTCTACCGCCATCAAGCGGACTTGCGTCATGGGAATGAATTCCGGTGATGCGGTGACTTCCGGCCTTTGCTGCAGGAGTTCGATTAAACCGGGCCGCTCATAGCGTGTAACTCCAGCAAGAATGATGCTGGGGAGCGTTTCCGGCACACGTTCTGAGAGCTCCTGCAGGATGGTGCGCTGGATGAGGAAGACGCCGAGCGTGAATCCGGTGCTGATTCCGAGCGCCACCAGGACCGCGATGGTCTGATTGCCGGGCCGGGAGAGGCTTTTCAGCGCGTAGTTGGTCAGGAACGAAACCTTGGCGGTTGTCCCAGACAATGAGCGGGCCGTCCAGAACACAAGCTGCGCGGCAAGGCCGAGGGCGAGAATCGCTGCGAGCAATCCCAGGAGAAAATACTGGGCAATCATTCGCGAATTGCTAAGCCACGTCGCTAGCAATCCCAATCCGAGGACGATGGGAGCCGAGAACAGAGCCACACGCAAAATGCGTCTGCCATGATCGGGTTCGAAGTCGCGACGAAGAATCAGGAGTGGCTTGATCGTGCGTACATCGAGGAGGGCCGGGAAAGTCAGCAACAGCGTCGAGAGGATACCTGTAATCAACGCTTCCAGGAAAGTCTGCCAGGTCCAACTCGCGGCTACGGCACCGCTGAAAAAACTCTGAGCGAAGTGCAGAAGCAAAAGCTCCAGTCCGAATCCGACAACGATACCCGTCAGCGATCCGACGACTGCGAGCAGCAAGATCTGGAGCAGATAGATCCCGAGGATCTGGCTGAAGGTTGCACCTAACGACTTCATGGTTGCGATTGCGTCCATGCGTTCACGAATGTGTGATCGCATGGTCATGGAGACGCCAGCACAAGCCAGTACCAGGGCAAACAAACAGATCATGCTGAGGCCGGCGGTAGCGCGGTCAAGGGCTTCGCTGAGCTCAGGTTTTCCGTGACGGAAATCGGTGATTTGCGAGCCAGGGAACAGATGCGTCAACTGGTTCCGTAGCGGTTCGAGGTTGGGTGCCGACGGCGGAAGCTTAAACAAATATCTTGCGGCTAGACGTTTGCCGGTGTCGATCAGACCGGTGCTGGCGAATGCTTCGGTCGACATGAGTACAGGAAGCGCCACAGCATTGTCATTGAATAAACGATCGGGCTGCGAGACAAGTACCGCTGCAACTTTAAACGACTGGCCCGCGATGTGAATAGTATCTCCAACCCGGGCGTTAAGGCGCATGAGGAGCATCTGGGAGACGGCTATGGAGTTTCGATCGAGCAGTTGAGGCAGCGATTGTTGCGGTTGCAGAGCGACGCGTCCGTAGAACGGGTACCGGGATGGGTCGACGACCGTAACATCGACCATCTGCGTGCGCTCGCTTTTCTCAGAACTCGCCATTGTCAGCGTTTCAACAACGAGAGTGGATGTAGTTCCGGCGGAACTCAGTTGTGCTACGGCGGCACGCTGCTCGTCTGTTGGGTAGGTCGGAGATTGAACGACCACATCGGCAGCTAGAAGGGCGCGTGTATCCTGCAGGAATTGTCGACGAACGCTTTCGGCCGAGCCGCGTACGCCCACAAGCGCGGCAATTCCCAACGCCATGGAAGCGATAACAAATGCGAAGCGACCGTAGCTCGAGTGCAAATCTCGCAGAGCGATCGCCAGAAGCGGCCTGTGTTCAAGAAATGGTCGCATGCATATTGTCGTTTTCGGTCGCGATACGACCGTCATTGAGAAGGATCTGGCGGTCGGCTGATCCGGCCAGTACTGGGTCGTGTGTTACCAGCACGAGCGTGGTTCCGTGTTGCCGGTTCATGGATGCCATCAGGCTAAGGATGTGTTTTCCATTCTGGCTGTCGAGATTGCCGGTGGGTTCGTCCGCGAGCAGAATGTCAGGACGGAGCATGAACGCACGTGCCAGGGCTACGCGTTGTTGCTCGCCGCCAGAAAGCTGGCGCGGATAGTGATCGAACCGGGGAGCCAATCCCACCTGATCCAGAAGGGAATTGGCCCGATCCACGCCTTCTCGTAGCGAACCTCCCGCAAGTTGGTGCGGCAACATAACGTTCTCGAAGGCAGTGAGAGTTGCGATTAACTGATACGACTGGAAGACGATACCGATAGTATGCCGGCGCAGGCGAGCGAGTTCGTCCTCAGAAAGGGAACCGATCTCACGACCGGCGATGCGAATGCTGCCGGAGGTCGGACGGTCCAGTCCGGCGATGAGGCCCAAGAGCGTGGACTTGCCACTTCCGGAAGGACCGCGCACGGCAACAAACTCTCCGGCAGCAATCTGCAGAGAGATACCTGCGAGAATCTCCAGACTGCCCTGCCCGTGCCAGATCCGCTTGTACAAATCGCGGATCTCGATGACAGGCTGCTCCATTATTGTCCGCTCTGGTGTTGGTGGTGAGCCTGAGCCAAGGTTTCCAGTTGCGACTCAGGAACCTGAACACTCCAAATCACATTGACGCCTTGCGTGGTGATGGAAACCTTCTGGATCAGAGTGGCGAGGGAGGATTTTTGCTTTTGAGTCGCCTGGGTCTGAGCGACCGAGGCCATATAGCGAAGTCTGTCGGCAAGCGACAGAGCTTCCTGGTCTGAAGCCGTAACCGCTTGTCCCTGGAGGGAAGCGCCTTGAGCAAGCTTTACTCCCACCATCTCGGATTGAACCGACTGCAGGGCGGTCGCTGCCAGTCCGGTCAATTCGTTCGATGACTGCGGCAGCGACAACGCAACCTCAGGTCCCGGTACTGTCGAGACATACCAGGCGTCATATTTCGAACTGGCGGCAGCAATGCGCGATGCTACGCCAGCGTCGGCGGCGGTATTATCCACGTAGCGATCGATGGCATGCTGGACGAGTTCCGGGGTACCAAATACTGCTCTCGTGGAACTCAAGAATGTGAGCCAGCGCGCAGGGTGCGGCTTGCCATTCTTACCCTGGAATGCCGGGAATTCGGCAACGCTCACGCCGTGATAGGAGCTTGCCATAGCACCCTTCTTGACCGCATATGCGAGAACCTGTGACGGAACAAATGTGCCCTTCACCAGCAACACGCGTTGCGAATTGTTCGGATCCCCGGCAGAACCAAACAGCACCTGCTGCAGGTTGGTGCGCGGATCAAAGCCAGTGGATGCGATGAAGTGCGACAGGTCCGCTTTGGCCGATTGCGAGAACAGGTATTGGCCGAAGGGCGAGGCTTTCACGGCAGTGCCGTTGAGTCCGGCTGCTACGCGAGTTTGCGGGTCGAGTAGACTGACGAGTCTCGCGTCAGTGGCAGCCGCCGCCAAGGTTGTAAAAAGGGCACTTGCCAGGACCAAAAGCACGAATCGTCGCATCATCGCCAGCCTCAAATCGATCTGGAAACTAGTTTACGCGTTTCCTAATACCCGCGCGAACGCGTTGAGTTGCTATTACGGTTGGATCATCTTTTGACTTTGTACTCGGCCCAGAGATGATGAAGTTGTCCGGGGCGATCGCAATACCCCATCTACGCCGGAACCTTGCTACGGTTATCGGACGTGCTTTGCGTCGCCGCCAAAGGCTTGAGGTTCTCGAGCATCGTTGGAATGAGTTCAGAGACTGTAGGGTGTATGTGCATGGCGCGTTCAATCACAGTGTAGGGAGCCTTTGCATACATCACGTCGAGAATGCTGTGAACAACTTCGTCGCCGCCAGTACCTAAGATGGAGGCGCCGAGGATCTTCTTCGAATCGGCGTCGACCATGATCTTCATGAAGCCGAGTGTTTCACCCTTCTCCACGGCGCGTCCGACGCTGCTCATCGGCATGGTTGCGATGAGGGCCTTTTTGCCTGAGTCCCTAACTTGCGTTTCACTCATTCCCACGTGCCCCAGTGGAGGATCGATGTAAAGGGCGTAGGCAGGAATGCGATCGCTGACTCGACGGTGATCGTTGTCCAGGAGATTCGCGGCGACGATCTCAAAATCGTTGTAGGAGGTGTGAGTAAATCCGCCCTTACCATTGCAGTCTCCGAGAGCCCAGACTCCCGGGACGTTGGTGCGCAATTCGTCATCGATCTCGATGTATCCGTGTTTGTCGCGACGAATGCCCGCTTTATCCAATCCAAGATCGTCGGTGTTGGGCTGACGGCCAACGGCGAGGAGTACGTGCGTTCCGATTTCTTCGGGTTCGCCTGCCTCACAATCGACGCTCACTCCGATGCCATCTTCGCGCTTTGAAAAGCCGATGCATTTGGCGTTCACCCGAACATTGATTCCTTCACGCTGGAGAATGTCGAGGATGGCCGCGGAAATGTCCTCATCCTCACGCCGGAGCAGGCGTGGAGCCATCTCCACGACGGTCACTTTACTACCGAAGCGGCGAAACATTTGTCCGAACTCGAGGCCGATGTAGCTGCCTCCAACGACAACAAGATGCGGCGGCAAGTAATCGATCTCCAGAATGGATGAATTTGTGAGATAGCTGATCTGGTCGACGCCCGGCATCGGGGGAACGACGGCGCGCGCACCCACATTGATAAAGATCTTGTCAGCGCTGAGCACTTCGCTCCCGACGCTCACTTCGTGCGCGGATTCGAATTGCCCCTGACCAGTGTAGACAGCACAATTCTTGTGATCGCGAAGACGGTCTTCCGCGCCTTTGCGATGAGACAGCCGGATCTCGTTCATGCGGGCATGGACGCGCTTCATGTCGACAGAGATCTGGCCTGGGAATTGAACTCCGTACTCCGAGCCGCGGCGGGCGAGGTGCGCCGCGTAGGCACTGGCGACCAAAGTCTTGGTCGGGATGCATCCGGCGTTGACGCAGGTGCCGCCGAAGAATTTTCGCTCGATAATTGCGACCTTCATCCCGGCATCCGCCAATCGCGTCGCCAGGAATGGGCCTGACTGGCCGGTGCCGATAACGATGGCATCGTATTTCGTGGTCATAGATATCCTTCGCGAGGGTCGCTCCATCATTTGTTTGGATGATCAGGCCGCGCCGTGATCTGGGGATATAAACGTAACGTAGCTCAGCGCTTTTCTCCAGTTGTAATCAGCATGCTCCTCTTCTTCGATGCTACGCAGTGCCGGAAACAACAATTTTCTATATCAGGCAGAACAAGTTGACGTCTGAAAGGAGCGCCTAAACGTTTCCAGGCCGAAAGAGGTTGCAGCTCTGATCGAAGAAGCCGCATCGCGAACGCGTTGAAGCAGGACTGTGCACGCTGGGAAACGAAATTGGTCCCGAGCAACTGGTCTTTTCTGGTCGACAGTCGCAGCCGCAACTTCGGCCTTCGTACGTTTGCATCGAACTGAATCGAGTAGCAGGAGTGAGTAGAACTGCTGCTTCAGGAGCACAGCATGAGCCGGGTGCTAGTGGTGGGAAGTGACGATGAGGTCAGCCGGAAGATCGGCGATACGCTTTGCGCCGGTGGTTTTCCAATGGAATACGCGGCAGGGCACGCCGACGCGTTATTGCGATTGCGCGTTCGCTCGTTCGGAGTTGTAGTCACAAGTCCGAATAGCACGGTTGAAGAAGATCTGGCGCTGCTGGAGGAGATGCGCGTCATCAGGCCTGGCGTAAAAAGTATTGTCCTGGCTCGTAGCAGCACGCCGGATGAGGTCATCGCGGCTCTGCGTGCGCGCGTATTTGCCTGCTTCACGCCACCGTTTGACGCCGACGAGATCGCAAACATAGCCCGGAGCGCAGCCTCTGACAGCCAATGGCGGGACGACATACAAGTGTTGTCGGCGAAGCCGGGTTGGGTATCAGTCCGGGTGAATTGCCGGCTTGTCACCGCCGAGCGGCTGATGACCTTCGCGAAAGAATTGAGTGCTCAGTTGCCGGACGACACGAGGGAAGAGCTTATGCAGGCTTTGCGCGAGATTTTGCTGAATGCGATGGAGCACGGAGCCGCGTTTAATCCTGAGCAGGTGGTGGAGGTCACTGCAGTTCGAACGGGAAGAGCGATGGTATTTTATTTGCGCGATCCGGGAGCCGGCTTTCGTCGCGAGTCGCTGACCGGCGCTGCGATTGCGAATCCTGACGATGATCCTGCGGCCCACATCCTGCAGCGAGAAGAGGAGGGCATTCGCGCCGGCGGATATGGTCTCCTCCTCGCAGGCGGCACCGTGGATGAGTTGATCTACAACGAGATTGGCAACGAAGTGCTGCTCGTCAAATATCTTGATCCCGCGTTGTAGGCTACCTAAGTCGGCGAGCGCTCGGGATAAGCTGACCGAACGGCGGCCGCTTTCTTTTGAACCAGAGTCATCGTTGTAATCGGAAATCCCGCAAAAGCTGCTCTCATATTAATGCGGCGGAAAACCATTCTGTCCCGGCACTGTATCGAAAATTGCAGTGGAGAATCCCAATGACAAAGATACTGTTACTAGCTATCGCGCTCGTATGCTCCGCAGCATGGTTGCAGGCGCAAGACCAGTATGGCGCGCAAAGCGGTTCGAGCCAGACCGGGGCGGCTTCTTCCGGAAAGATGACGGTGCAAGGCTGCTTACAAAGCTCGAACGGAACCTACACACTCACGGACAAGTCGGGAACAACCTACCAGCTTCAAGGCGACGCTTCGAAACTCAGCGCGCACGTCGGACATGAAGTGAAAATCACGGGAACAACATCTGGTTCGAGTGCAACCAGCTCAAGCATGGGCGCGCAGGCTGGTGGAACGCAACAATCGACACTGACGGTGGAAAGCATGAAGCACGTCTCAAAAACGTGTCAGGCGCCCGGCAAATAGAAGTCAGCCAGAGATATGCCGATCGACTCGAACGAGGTCAACACAAAACGCAAACAGCCGTCATAAGACGGCTGCAAATAGCGTTTAGAAATTTGGTGGAGGCGAGGGGAGTCGAACCCCTGTCCGAAGAAGTAGTCAGCCGAGAGTCTACATACGTAGTCGCATTCCCGCCGTGGGTATTAGCCACAACTTTCGCAGCTCGCGGTCAGAACGCGACAAGAAACGCAAGCCACTAGTCCGGAAGTCTCGTCCACCGACTCGGACCGCATCGGAAGACCAGCCTACTGTGCGACGTCCGCTCACGGCCCGTAGGCGAAGCCGTGGAAGACGGCTACTTAACTAATTAAGCAGCGTATGCCAGCTGTTGGTTGGCAAGTATTGTTTTTGCCACAGTCACGGGCGTGTGCACCCCGGTATGCCTCTCAACCGCAACGATCTCCGTCGAAGCCGTGGCGCCCCCATATTGAGGAACGGAACAGCAAGACAGCGCCCGGCGGACGAACCCTCCGGGTAGATACATTATATAGATGAGCGAGAGGGACTGGCTGATGCGAAGGGACAATGTCTGGGAAAGTTTCTAAGTGTCTGATTCTAAAGCTGCCCGACGTCGTGGCGCCATTTTTCGCGCGAGCGCTGGTTTCTACGGTGTCTCCTGTCGCGGTATCACTGTAGTTCCTCCGCGCCGGAACTCATATTTCAGGACCCACTCGCTGGGAGCGCTCTTACCGTCAACCTGTGCTGGCGAAAATTTCCAGTTGCCGGCGGACTTACGGGCGAGATCAGCGAAATAGCGCGAAGGCCCGTGATTCTCCAGGGCGGTTGCGGTCACATTGCCAGCAGCATCAACAGAGACGCGCACGTTCACGCGGACGGTTCCGTGGATCGTATTACGTGCAAATGAGGGAACCTCAGGCGTCCCGCGCTGGATTACCTCACCCTTACTGGAAGGTAAAGACGCCGCAGCTGGAGGCGCCGTCGTTGCAGTGCTTGCTGGAGTGGGACTCGTGGAAGGAGCGTCCGCTGAGGTCACGGGCTGCGAAGTCCGGGTCTCATCGTGCGGCTTTCGGACAAGGAAGTAGCCGATCAGTGCTGCGAGGAGCACCCCGATCGCAATCAGAGGGAACACACGTCGATGAGGAGTCGGCGACGACGGCTCGAACGGAATCGGAGAGGTTGCGCGAGCGGCACTTGATTCAGGAGTCGCATGCGCAGACGGGGGTGTGGGTTTCGTTGGCGCAAGTACCGATTGCAGTGAGTTCGAGATCTGTTCAAGTGACCAACGCTGCTGCCTATCAACCCGTAGACAATTGCGAACGATGCTAAAAAGCGGCTCGGGCAACTGTGGAATCGCCGGATCTCGCGTGGTGTCCAAAACTAGCGGCCTCTGCGTCACCGCCTCGAGCGCAGTTGCGCCGAGCGACCAAACGTCACTGGATGCGGATAATCCCGTCATTGCAGCCTCCGGAGCATCGTAAGCCGCTGATTCCTGTCCTTCCTTCACGAGAGAGGGTCCCGGCGATTGCACCGTTTCGCTGGAGATCTTCACCTCATTAGCGCTTGCCATGATGTTTGAAGGGGTGACGTGTCCATCAACGAGTCCGTGACTGTGAATGTAAGCGAGCGCATTGACCACCGGCTGAAGCATGTCCATGCATTCTTCTGCCGTTAGCGGACGCTCCGGCAGGATTTGGGACAGGTCTTCTTCGGCGTATTCCATCACGACGTACAAGACGTCAAGGCCGTCAATTTGCGCGCGGCCGTGCTCGAAGATGCGTAGCAGGTGCCGATGTGAGAGCTGTGCAGCTTTTTCCCAGGAGCCGAGTTGGCGGTCCGCGTCGACGAACTCCGCCGGGATCACTTTTATGGCAGCACGAGCGGGAGTTTGTCCGGAACGCTCGGTCAGAAATACTGCATCGTGATCCGATGCGCCGAGATACTGGTGCAGGGGAAAGTTCCCGTCGACGATCTGGCCTTCCCACTGTTTCCAGCTGTAAGTCATTTCAGTGTCTCCGGCACTGTCTCGGACATTGTATGCGAGGGCAACAAGACTTGCGGCCCTGCAATATAGAAAAGTGTGTCGATTCCCAAGTCAGTCAAAGAACTCTCGAACCGCTGTTGGATGCGGTTGTTGTCGTAATCGTGACCTTTATGTGAGGCATAGTTTACGGATGGTAACCCCACCCGCTTCTGGATGAATCGGAAGTAGGCATTGCCGCGACGCCTTTCATCGACTACTGGAGGTGGTAGATCGTGGTTACCAAGGTCCGTACGTCACGGATGTATGTTTCCATCTCCGCTTCGAGGCGAGCTGTATTGAGGGACGCAAACAGGGGACAATATTGCTTCAAGTCATCGAGCGAGGGCTCGTTGGGAGAATCGAACCAAACCTGTTCGGTCACACCGTAGCCGATGCCTCGCGAGCGGCAGAATCGGTCGCTCAGATGAACGATGGCCACGAGTTCCGGTTCGAGCACCATGCTGCTTAACGAATGATGGGCGCGAATGGTGTCGACGATTGGCGGGGCGAGATTCCAGCTTTCCGAAAGCATACGACCGGTATCGGTGTGAGTGAAGCCGAGGATCTTCATTTCTGCATCGCAAATGGGAATTTGAGATTCAGAGCAGAGCCGCAGGACGGCGTCGAACTCGAGGGGAAATGTGCATGCGTGAAACACCATGCCGAGATCATGTAGAAGACCGGCGAGGTAGGCGCTCTCGAGATCGTATCCGAGCCGGCGTGCAATGCGGCGACTAAGCAGGGCGCACGCCAGGGAATGCTCCCAACAGACGACGGGACCCTTCGATCCGTTATTCATCGGGAAAATGCGCATCATGGAGCAGGAAAGCGCAATATCGCGCATCTTCTGCATGCCAAGTGCGATCACGGCTCCGCGTATTGAGTTAATGGCCTGCCACCGCCCGAACAGAGGAGAATTTGCCATGTGCAGACACTGTGCCGCGAGCGAGTTGTCGCTTGCAATCAGGTCGACCACCCGTTGCATGTCCACGTTATCCAAAGGCTGTTGCAGGTGGCCGATCAATGGTTGCAGGATCGCCGAAACACTCGGCATCGCTTCCACCTGCTGTATGTGTTTCGCGAGTTCTTGCGGAGCAATGGCCATAACTTCACGTGCAGCGGCAGTTACTTCATCGGCAAACGAGCGCAGTTGCTTCATCGATCGGGTTCGCTGCCGATTATCGTCTCCAGACTGTGCCCGAAATGAGCCGCAAGCTATCTGGAGGTCTTTTCTTCTATCACATAGGCCGACGTCTTTACCTGGGGGTAAACAGTCTTTTCCGAAACAATCTTCCGGGCCCTCAGGTAAAGCACCACGATGTCCACGCGCCGGTTTACTTGCCGGCCGGCTTCGGTTTCGTTGCTCGCAATCGGATGGTACTCGCCATATCCAGCTGCCGAGAGACGCACCGGAGGAAATCTATATTCGACGAGAAGCATACGAATCACTTCCGTCGCCCGCGCCGTCGAGAGCTCCCAGTTAGAAGCGAACTCCTGGGTGTGAATGGGGATGTTGTCCGTGTGCCCTTCTATGCGGATCAGGTTCCGGCGCTCCGCCAGAACGTGAGCAACTTTTTCAAACGCGGCCAGAGAGCGCTGCTTCAGTCTGGGCGATCCGCTGTCGAAAAATCCAACCTCTCGAAGACTGATCACCAGTCCGTCGGGCTCCATCCGTAAGGAAATCTCGTTGCGGTCGATTTCTTTCGTGAGTTCCCGCTCCAATTCGCGGCGCAATCGTTCGATATCGACGACTGGATCGTCCCCATCCTGAGCCTGCGCAGCCGCTGTTTCCAGCACCTGGTTAGGCGGTGTTTTTGGCATCAGTTGGGTTGAGCCGGGCGAGACCGACTGACCGCTGGAATTCGTGGAGGCCGGGAGCACGCCGAGTTGCTGAAAGGCATCTTGAATGGCGGCTGCCAGCTGCGCGGCCTTCCTTTGATCTCCTTGCGCGGTTGAGTAGAGGACAACAAAGAAGGCAAAGAGGAGCGTGATGAAGTCGGCATAGGAAACCAGCCATCGTTCATGGCTCACGTGTTCGCCCTGTTTTTTGCGTGCCATCTAGTCAGATTCCTCTCGCATTGGGTGCTTATTGCTGGAAGTGGGCTCGTCGTAATCGAAATATCCGCAGAGCTTGGTCTCTAGCATTCGCGGGTTCATTCCTTCGAGAATGGAGACCACTCCCTCCAGCGTCATTTCGCGAATGATTTGCTGGTGGCGAATTCTTTGCTTCAACTTCCCTGACGCCGGAAGAAAAAAGATGTTTGCTGCACCGACTCCATAGATCGTAGCAACGAAAGCTACAGCGATTCCGCGACCCACTTCGTCGATCTTGTCCAAATGCTGCATTACCTGGATCAGTCCCAGTACGGCGCCGATGATGCCAATGGTTGGGGAAAAGCCTCCGGCCGATTCGAAAACCTTAGGAATGTTTTCTTCGCGCTCGGCCTGGTTTTCCGTCTCCAGATCCATCATCTTGCGAACTTCCTGTGGCTCAGTGCCGTCCACTGCGAGCATCAACGATTTCTTGAGGAACGGTTCTTGAATCTTCGGTAGCTCGGAATCTAATGAAACGATGCCGTCGCGACGCGCTTTATTCGCATAACCAACTAGTTCTGCGATGAGTGCGCGTGGATTCTGATCGCCATCGACTAGGATCTGGCCGAGACTTCGCACGGCGCTGAGTACGACAGGTAGGGGGAACTGAATCAGAACGGCTCCAAAGGTGCCGCCGAAGACGATCATCGCCGCCGTGGGCTGAAGAATCTGGCCGAGATTGCCGCCCTCAATCAACAGTCCGGCGGTAATTCCCCCGACTGCTACGACCAGACCACCGATAGTAGCTTTGTCCACTGCCTCTCCCGGGTCCCGCTACTTCGAAGGTTCCTGATAACTACTGGCGCCGGATGGAGGCAAACAGTTCTCCACCGCCGCGGCCACTACTGCGCGGCGAAACTCGAGGATGCGCGCCATGACATCAATTGTGCTTTCTTTCACAACCACCTTCTCGCCAGTAATCAGAGTGATCACAGTGTCAGGAGCTTGTTCCACACACTTGATGAGATCGGAGTTCACGGCCATGCTGTGGCCGTTGAGTCGCGTTAGCTGAATCATCGTCTTCCACCCATTTCTATCTTGCTGGCGTGATTACGCACCGTGAACTCCTGATTTGTATTTGTTTGTGCTATCGGCAGCGGTCAGATGAACTGAATAAAGAAGGATGATCGTGGAGTATCGAAGGTAATGGGACTTCCGCGACAAGGTGGCTGAGGCAATTGTGTTGCCGAAAATCAGGGCCGATCTTAAAGCAATTCTCAGGAGTGCCGATGGTTTCTGCGAACGCAAGTTCAGGTTCCGTCAGCCGGCAACGGGCGGCAGACGAACCGCTCGCCCGCACGTTTTGGGATTCGATTGGCGTGTGAGCAGGACGGGACCGAATGCGACATCACCCGCTGAAGCGGGTATTGAGAGGAGTCAGCAAATGTCACTCGGTATTCTGAACAACATCCCGTCCTTAGCCGCACAGAATCAACTGTCGGTCACAAACTCCAACTTGCAACAGACGCTGTTCCGGTTGTCTTCCGGACAGCGCATCAACTCCGGCGCTGACGATGCAGCCGGCCTGGCAATCGCCAATGGATTACAGGCGAACGTCACCGCGCTTACGCAATCGGCACGCAACGCGACCGACGGCGTCGGCATGCTGCAGGTGGCCGACGGCGCCATGGCCCAGGTAACGACACTGCTGAACCGCGCTGTCACACTGGCCACGGAATCCGCCACCGGAACCGTCAGCGATACGCAACGCTCTGCACTCAATGCCGAGTTCTCGGCAATCAAGGCTGAAATTACTCGCATCGGCTCGAACACCACTTATAACGGAACGCAAGTATTCGGTGGCGGCGCGGGCACGACCGATCCGAATAACTGGGTGGGCGCGACGGGTGGTCTTACTTCGGCCAGCACAGTTACGGCTGCTGAAACAATGACCGTTACAGACACTGACACCGGCAAGAGCGCAACCTATACGGCCGCAAGCGGCGATACTACGCAGACGTTGATGGATTACTTCAACAGCGGCGCCGGCGCCGACAACGTCAACGTGAATGTCAGCCTGGACACAACTGGGCACTTGAAGGTCAACGACAAAACGGGTAACGGCAGTATCGTCGTGACCAGTGGCATCACCGAAGCAGGCACCGTTGCCAAGGCTAGTATCAGCGGCGGAAGTGCCGTTTATCTCAGTGATGGAACCACGGCGGGAAGCAGTCCGATCGCAATGACCGTCGGTAACCTTTCGGCCTCCAGCATCGGATTCAGCACTGGTCTGAGTGCGGTAGATTTGACTGCCGCCAATGTCGATCTGCTTAGTGCCTCCGATGCTCAGGCCACCCTAACCAAGATCACTAGTGCCATCTCCAACGTCGCAGCGGACCGCGGCACTCTCGGTGCGACGATGAATCGCCTCACCAGCGCCTCGACCGTCATCAACAACCAGGTACAGAACTTGACGTCCGCGGAAGACGGCATTATGGCTGCCGATATCCCGTCGGAAGTCGCAAACCTGACCAAATACAACATCCTGAGTCAGACCGGAATTTCGGCCCTGGCGCAGGCAAACCAGATGCAGCAATCCGTGCTGTCTCTGCTGAAGTAGCAGCAAAATGAGGCCATGGCTCGGGTCCCGATGGGGCCCGAGTCGCTTCTAATATGCACAGGTGTGCGTGACGCAGACTCATTTCTCCCGGGTTCGAGAGGCAGGCGGAGGTGAGTATGAGGATCGAACCAGTGACACCTGTTCCATTGACAGCGACGCAGGACCGCATCTCAAGGAAACCAGTCTCCACCACGCTCGCTGGCACTACTCCGAAGAGTGGAACGGCGGCGGAGCCTCCTTATTCGGAAACTTCGCTCAAGATGACGCGCGAAACTGACGATAGTAAGAATACGGTTTACCAGCTGGTGGACGGCAACACGGGCGCTGTGATCTCTCAGGTCCCGTCGCAGCAGGTGCTGAGCGTAGAAGACAGCATCGAGCAGTTGCTCCAGCAGGAAATACAAAAACCGATACTCGATGTGAAGTCGTAAAAGGCTGCTATGGCGCTCCAACTCGATGTGGGAAGTTTGACATCCGGAACCGGAATCGACGTCCAAAGCACGGTGGATGCGTTGATGTCCTTGCAAAAGGCGCCTCTGACCCAGATGCAACAAGAACAGACGGATCTCCAGTCGCAGACGTCGGCGCTGACGGATATTCAAACCAAGCTACAGTCGCTGGAAACGACGATTCAAACACTGGGCAATTACACTGGGAGCCTCGCCTCGCGTACGATCAGCTCTTCGCAGTCCAGCGCAATCAGCGCGACGGCAAACTCTTCGGCAGCCATTTCCCAGCACCAGATTTCGATAGATCATATTGCGAATGGATCGTCCTGGTACTCCAGTCCATTCGGCGCCAGTAAGACTTTCTCCGCTGGTTCGTTCTCGTTGCAGTTGGGGTCCAACACTGCGGTCACAATCAATGTGGCCCAAGGCGACACCTTGCAGACTGTCGCAAAGACCATCAACGCCCAGAATGCCGGGGTCACCGCGAACGTGATCACTGACGCGACTGGCTCCCGGCTAACATTGATCAGCAACAACACCGGATTGGCGAATGAGATCAGCGTTTCGGGCGATTCAGTAGGCTTCGGTTTTCAGGAGTCGGCGCAGGCGAAAGATGCATCGCTGACGGTGGACGGGGTTCAGATCGATAACGTAAGCAATACTCTCACGACCGTTATCCCCGGAGTGACCCTCACGCTGAACAGCGCGACGAATGGAACCGCGATCCTGAACGTGCAGCCGGATACGTCGCAAGCTGAGCAATCGGTCCAAAATTTCGTCAACGCCTACAATTCCGTAGTTCAAGCCATGAGCTCTCAGTTCACCTACGATCCGACCAGCCAGACATCCGGCCCGTTGGCGGGTGACAGCTCTTTGCGGACGATGCAGGAGTCGCTGCTGGGAACCCTGAGCTATTCAATGCCGAACAATAACGGGATCTCGACCTTGATTGACTTGGGCGTGAATATGCAAGACGACGGCACGCTTACAGTCGATAGCGGGACTCTGGAATCGGCGCTCGCCGGCAATTACAGTGCTGTCCAGAATTTCTTTCAATCGACCAGTCCTCAAGGGTTTTCGGGAACATTGAACTCAGCGCTTAGTTCCATGCTGGATCCCACCGACGGATCGGTGACGGTTGACTTGAAGGGCATCAGCAACACGAACACTTCCTTACAGAATCAGATTGACGACATGAGTGATCGTCTCAACACGGAGGAGCAGTCGCTCATGACGCAATTCGAACAGGTTGATGCGCTGTTGCGCAGTTATCCCACGACTATGGATCAGATCACGGCGATCTTAGGCTCATTGCCTTCGACCAGCAGTTCGAGTTCAAAATGATCGATTTCACTCAGACTTATCGCAAGACCCAGGCCAACGGTGCTTCCAAGGTCGGCTTCGTGGTAGCGCTTTATGAGGCGATTATCGCCGATCTTGCAGGAGCCGTAGCTGCCATTCGCGAAGGTAACATCGAGAAGAGATCAGCCGAATTGCAGCACGCGCTTACGGTTCTTGGATACCTTCAGGGAACGCTCAACCGTGAAGAAGGAGGGGGTCCGGCGAAGGAGTTGGATCGATTTTATTCGGTGATGCGAGCCAAGGTTATGGAAGGGCATACGCGGGCGTCGGCTCCGATTCTGGATTCCGTGATCGGGCACGTGAGCGAGATATGTGATGCATGGCGCCAAGTGGATGAGCAAATGCGAAAGGAAGCTGCGGGCCCAGACGAATCTCGGACTTCTTCGGCGAACTGGACCGCGTAACTCCTCCCCAAGCGTAATCTGGCGCTGAAAACTTCAGTTTCGCATCCTTCCATCGTGCCTCTGTTCTAGTGCAGGGAACCCAGCTACAATCAGTTCAACTCAAGGGGCTGAGAGGCGGCCGCACGGATGCCAATGGATAGGGTCGAGTTCGACAAGGACAAGTTGTCGGTTCGCATAGATATAAGCCTGAAAGCAGATGTAAATAAGATCAGTGCCGTTGTGCAAAGCATTCTGGCGTTGGCATCTGAGATGAAGTGCGCCGAAGGCAAGGAACTGGAGATCGAGACCGCACTTCGCGAAGCGCTGGCGAATGCGATCAAGCACGGCTGCCAGAATGATCCATGTAAAAACATCGAATGCTGCGTAGGATGCGATGAACAGCATGGCATCCTTATTGTTGTTCGCGACCCCGGACAGGGCTACGATCCGATGTCGATCCCAAATCCCACTAACGGCGAAAACCTGTACTCGAATCACGGACGCGGTATTTACCTCATCAACGAACTGATGGACGAAGTGCAGGTTCGCAATGGGGGAACCGAGATCTATATGCGCAAGAAGTAGGGGCCTATCAACCCTGGGCCGTCCTGGAAGTTATGTCCTCACTCACTATCGTGATGAAAGTCACACCTCAATGGCCATCTCGTCGTGTCAGATAGCTGAATCTCCTACTCAGTCAGGATGTTGAAGGATGCGAACTGCGGCAGAAGTGGCTCGAGAACGCCGTTACTGGAGAAGGGCTCGATTGGAAAAGCGGTCTATTTTCCGATATAAAGGTTGACTTGCTGAGAGATTGTGATGAATCCGCAGCGATGGGGGCGGAGTAAGCTCAGGATACTCACGAAGGCTCCAAAGCATCTGTTCTGATAGGTAATTATTCCGTTTCTGAGAGGAAATATGTCGACGATTGTCTCGGCGCCGAAAGGCCTGGAAGGGATTGTCGCCGCGAATTCGGGAATCTGCTTCATTGACGGCGAAAATGGCGTCCTTTCCTATCGCGGTTACGACATTCATGATCTTGCGGATCATTCCACTTTCGAAGAAGTTTGTTATTTGTTGTGGTTTGGCAGATTGCCGTCGCAAAAAGAACTGCAGGAGCTTTCGATCTCCTTATGGCGTGAGAGCAAACTCGACGCTGGGATTATCAGCTTGCTCCGACAGGCGCCGGGCCACGCGCTCCCGATGGACGTGCTGCGAACGGTCGTCTCGGCTTTGGCGTTCTTTGATCCTGAAGAGAAGACCAACGACCATGAGGCAAATGTTCGCAAGGCGATCCGTCTGACGGCGCAGATTTCGATGATCGTAGCCTACTACGATCGGATCCGTAAGGGACTACCGCTGATCGAACCTGATCGGTTTCTCAATCACTCCGCTAACTTCCTGTACATGCTGACGGGCGAACGTCCTTCGGGGACAGCCGCTCGGGCTTTTGACGTGGCCCTTATTCTGCATGCCGATCACGAGTTGAACGCTTCGACTTTTGCGGCCCGTGTTACGGCTGCAACCCTCTCCGACATGCATTCGGCGGTCACGTCCGCAATCGGCACGCTCAAGGGACCGCTACACGGCGGTGCGAATGAGGCCGTGTTCCGTATCCTGGAGGCGATCGATCGTTCAGGTGCAGACCCGGTCGAGTACGTCCGCGGGATGCTTGCGCAGAAGAAGAAAGTTCCTGGCTTTGGTCATCGCGTGTATCACACTGAAGATCCGCGGGCGACCCATCTCCGCAAAATGTCGAAGGAACTCGGCGAATCGAGTGGCGAGCCGAAGTGGTTCCAGATTTCGCGGAAAATTGAGCAGTTCATCAATGAAGATAAGAAGCTGAACGCGAATGTCGACTTCTACTCTGCATCCACGTATCACACATTGGGAATCGATCTTGATCTATTCACGCCAATTTTCGCCGTATCGCGCGTGTCGGGTTGGACAGCGCATGTCATCGAGCAACTCGATGACAATCGGCTGATACGGCCCCGTGCGGAATACATCGGGATGCTCTATCCGCAAAAGTACCTGCCGATTGGTGAACGCCACTCTGGCTAAGCGTAGCTATGATTCGAAAAGCCCGGATTTCTCCGGGCTTTTTCTTGGCCGCTAGCGTCGCTTGAACAGCGTGAAAGCCGCGTAGAACAGGTTCGCGTCAACTCCGGGATTACGATCGCCGGTATTCGCATTGGACAGGTGATAGTACCTGTATCCGAGCGAAAAGGAGCTGCGCTCTCCGGAGAAGACTTGTACGCCGCCGCCGAAGCTGAAGGTGAAGTTGTATTGCGACGAGTCGATAACGGGAACCTGCTGGGCGAAGTATAGAAAGCCACCATGCGCGTTTGCGAATGGTTGCCATTTGTGACCACGCCGAAAGTTGAACTGGAAGCCGATCGGGTTCAATCCGCCGCCATAGACGGTTTGCGCGTTATGGGAGATCAGAGCGCCTGAGTTGGTGACAAACGTTTCAGCCGGCTGCGTTATGAGCGCGACCGGCACAACGTCGAAGGTGTACTTGATCGCAACCGACTTCGTGTTGCCGATCACGCGAGCGTAAGAACCGTTCAGCAAGAACAGCTTGCGGTCCGAGCTGATGCCGATTCCGTGCGGCGATGTCGGCGAATAGCCTGCCCAAACTCCGAACTCGTTGGTTCCGGTGGTAAGGTCGGCCGTCGACGTCGCGGGCGTTGGAAGATTGCTCGAGGTATTGCCTTGGGCAAAGGCGGCCGAAACGAGTACGGCGCAGGCTAGAAGCACGACAAATAGGCGTAACAAAACGTCTCCCTTAAGGGTAAGTGAATCCAATCTACAGGGTGGATCGTGCGACCGGCAAGGTTGGAAGGCGATTGCCAGCGGTTACAATAGGAGTACAACGCTGGGGAAATCCCAAGAATATGCGACGCGCTTATCTAGACAATAACGCAACCACGCCGCTGCTGCCTGAAGTCCTGGAAGCGATGCAGCCGTATTTCCTGGAACAGTTCGGGAATGCTTCGTCCATTCACCATCATGGGCAGCAAACTCGCGCTGCGGTGGAAAACGCGCGCGAGTCGATTGCAGAGTTGATCGGTGCGCGCAGCTCGGAGATCGTATTCACCAGTGGAGGGACGGAAGCCGATAATTTGGCGATCTTTGGATTGGCCAAACCAGGCGATCACATTGTTACGTCTGCTATTGAGCATCACGCGGTATTGAATGCCTGCAAGCATCTGGAAACGATGGGGTGCGAAGTTACATACCTGCGCGTAAACGGGGAAGGGCTGATCGAACCTGATGATTTGCGTCGGGCGATACGAGCGAATACGAAGCTCGTCAGCATCATGTGGGCGAACAATGAGACGGGAGTTATTCAGCCGGTTGCCGAGATCGCGAAGATTGCGGCGGAAGCTGATGTCTACTTTCACACCGATGCGATTCAGGCGGTTGGGAAAGTCCCGATCGATGTGAGGGAAGTGGGATGCGATCTGCTGAGCGTTTCCGGCCACAAGATTCACGCACCGCAAGGAATTGGCGCGCTTTACGTTCGCAAGGGAACGCTGCTTCAGCCGATGCTTTATGGCGGAAGACATGAGCGCTCGCGTCGTGCGGGAACGGAGAACGTTCCAGGAATTGTCGGTCTGGGTAAAGCGGCAGAGATAGCGAAGCAGGGATTTGAAGATGGCAGCGTGGATCGGATTCGCGAGTTGCGCGATCGGATTCAGAGTACGGTTTTGCAGCAAGTCGATCAGACGGGCGTGAATAGCGGTTCCGCTCCGCGAACGCCGAACACGACGAACATTTACTTCGACTGCATCGAAGGCGAAGCGCTCGTCATCGCGCTCGACCTGAAGGGAATTGCGGTTTCGACGGGAGCGGCATGTTCTTCGGGAGCGATTGAGCCTTCGCATGTGCTGGTTGCGATGGGACTGAGCGCCGATCGGGCAAGGGCGAGCCTTCGCTTTAGCCTGGGCAAGCAGAATACTAACGACGATGTTGAATTCCTCGTGAACGTGTTGCCGGCAACGGTTTCGCGCCTGCGGGAGATTAGTCCGGTGTACAAGCGCGAAGAAGTAAGGATCGGATGAAGTTTTGAGTGAGAAGACAATTGCGGTAGCGATGTCGGGCGGTGTCGATTCGTCGGCCGTTGCGGCAATGCTGCGTGCCGAAGGCCACAACGTAGTTGGCCTGACGATGCAACTGTGGAACCAGCGGCGGTTGGCTGGGCACGAAGGAATGCCCGAATCCGTTCAAGGTCGCTGCTGTTCGATCGACGACGTTTACGATGCGCGACGTGTTGCCGAAAAACTGGCGATTCCTTATTACGTCGTGAACCAGGAGCAGCGTTTCGAGAACGATGTTGTGCGTCCATTTGTGCAGGAATATCTTTCGGGACGAACGCCGATTCCGTGCAGTCTCTGCAACAATCATCTTAAGTTTGATCAGTTGCTGATCACCGCGCGACAGATCGGCGCAGAAATGCTGGCAACTGGACATTACGCTCGTGTTGAACACGATGCTTCTGCTAAGCGCTGGTTGCTGAAGCGTCCCGTTGATACTGCGAAGGATCAGACGTACTTCCTGTTTGGCCTCACGCAAGAACAGCTGAGCCGGACGCTGTTTCCGCTAGGCGGAATGCGCAAGCCAGAAGTTCGCGCGCTGGCAAAGCAGCACGGATTGGCGCTGGCAGAAAAGCCTGACTCGCAGGAAATCTGCTTTGTTCCTGGCGGCGATTACAAAAATTTCATTGACGCTTACCTTGCCGAGCAGAATGAAGCGTTGCCTGACACGACCGGCGAATTGGTGACGTCTTCGGGCGAAGTAGTCGGAACGCACCATGGCATTCACAACTTCACAGTCGGTCAGCGCAAGGGACTGGGCGTTGCAACCGGATCGCCTTTATACGTTCTGCAAATTCGCGGGGACAGTCGCGAGGTAGTAGTCGGCAGCGGCGAAGAGCTTTACTCTCAGACGATGCGTGTTCACAAGCTGAACTGGATCTCGGTGGAGCGACTGACGGAGTCGATGCGCGTTGCTACAAAAATTCGCCACCGCCACGAACCCGCCCCGGGAACCGTCCAGCCTGACGGCGAGGATTACGTTTCGGTCATCTTCGACCAGCCCCAGAGGGCGATTACACCCGGCCAAGCTGCGGTGTTCTACGATGGAGATACGGTCGTAGGCGGCGGTTGGATTGCCTGAACTTTGGTCGCTAACCGTGTTATAGTTTTTTCGCATCGAAGTAGCCGAATGACGGCCGTATCGCATTCGTTCGAGAGCGAGATGACATCGTGCTACGCTTGCTGTGCTGTTTCCTAATACTCGCCTTAGTTGCGTGTGGGGGAGCACCAAGCACCTCTTCTCCCGGCACACCGACGAATCCCAGTCCGACTCCGACTCCAACTCCGACTCCGACACCGACGCCTGCGCCGCCTCCGACGCCTGCACCACCGCCGACGCCATCATTCAGCAACGTGGTAATCGTGATGCTAGAGAATGCCAGCTACGGCGACGTGATTGGCGCCAGCAGCATGCCCTACCTGAACAGCCTGGCTCAGAAGTACGCGCTGGCCACGAACTACTACGCGAACACACATCCGTCGATTGGCAACTACTTCATGCTCACGACCGGGCAGACGCTGACCAACGACGATTCGTTTAACGGGCCGCTTCCACAAAGCGTGGACAATGTGGTGCGCGAACTGACCGCGGCCAGGAAGACGTGGAAGTCCTATGCTGAGTCGCTGCCATCAGTAGGGTATATTGGCAGCGACACAGGTCTGTATTTGCACCGACACAATCCCCCGAGCTACTTCTACGATGTTGTGAATGATCCAGTTCAGCAGGCGAATCTGGTTCCGTTTGCTCAGTTTGCGATCGATCTAGCAGCGGCAAATTTGCCCAACTATTCGTTTGTGGTTCCTAATGTGTATGACGACGGGCACAACTGCCCCGCCGGCATGAGCACTTGCACGCTTGCCCAGAAGCTGAGCGCGGCCGACACATGGCTACAGGCGAACATTGCTCCGCTGATCGCGGACTCCAATTTCCAAAAATCAGGCCTGTTGGTGATCGTCTTCGATGAAGCGGAGGACTCCGATGCAACCAACGGCGGCGGCCATATCGCGACTGTGCTGGTGAGCCCGCAGTTGGAGCAGGCGTACCAGTCGACGACGCTATATCAGCATCAGAGCCTGGAGCGGTTCAGCATGGAACTTCTGGGCGTCAAGACCATCCCAGGCGCTGGCGCGACAGCGCCGCAGATGAGCGAGTTCCTACCGTAAGTCAGAAGTGAGAATTCAGAAGTGCGAAATCAAGACCCCCGTCCCCCCATCAGCATGCGTCGTTGTTAGCATGCGCCAATTTCCCTAATTGGGAGATCCGGTGGGTACCCCCTCCCCCCTCGTCCCGCATTCTAAAGGACTTACAGGCACGGGATGAGGCTCGTCCCGGCAAACAAAGGACTTAGTCCGAGTCGTCCCGTAAAACAAAGGACTTAGGAGCCGGCCAGAGGCCGACTAGTCTTTCGTACGTCAGTTTTTCAGTTCCTCAAAGTGGCAGTGCGTCAGCCTGAGCGTTCGTGGACGGAATACGGATACTTCGCTGCGCTCGGCATGACAGATCCTCGCTCACGCTCGGATTGAAACGGCGAAACAATGGTTATCAGCTGCTGGTTATCAGATCGCTACTTCTATTGTGACAAATTCGTGGGGACCTACTGGACACTGTCGCGGAATTTATATTTGGCGCATTTTCATCGGGATGCGAGAAGTTTGGGGCAGGCGAGGGGGTTGACAAGGATTTGCGGAGATCGGCGCCGGGGCTGTGCTGACGGTTGTGCTTTCAACCGGAACGCGAGGTTTCTCGACTCGGGCGCGGTTTGTATCCGCGCCCTCGCTCGAAATGACAGGGGGAAGATCGGCGCCGAGGCTTGTGCTGACGGTTGTGCTTTCAACCGGAACGCGAGGTTTCTCGACTCGGGCGCGGTTTGTATCCGCGCCCTCGCTCGAAATGACAGGGGGAAGATTGACGCCTCGTAGGCAGCTACGACGCGGGATAGTTCGGGTGAGACTTCAACTCCTCGATCTGGCGGACATGGCGTTCGTCATGTCCGGCGGCGGTGAGGGCCCACTGATATCCGTCGGAAAGGCTGTAGGCGCCTTCAGTGAGGACGTGCAACGGCGGTGACTCCAGAACATGCTCGCGAAGGTCGGGACTCGATTCCACATACTGAGCGAGGCGTTCGTAACTGCGGGATATACGGTCCAGTGACTGCGACGGTGAGATGAGGCCAGCTGGCGCAATGAAGTCGGGAGTCTTTGCCTTAATGGTGCGGTCAGGAATTTTGTCGAGGACGACCGCATCCACCAGCCGGCTGTTGAAGTCTGGTGGAGGAGCAGGTGCCGTGGGGAGTTGCTCCTGTATGCGGGCGAGAACACGTTCGTGCACAACGACGAGGTGCTCGAGAATCTCGGCAATGGACCAGCGATCCGGCTCAGATTTGAAGCGGTATTGCGCCTCGGAGAGGCTGGAGGTGGCGTCGGTCACACGCTTGAGGGTGCGAGCGAAGTATTGATGAGCTTGTTCGATGTCGGTGGCTTCGAGGGTGATCATATTTGCTCCTTCACGAGAACGACGTGGAAGGGGATGGAAATCGACAGGGTGGTGGGAGTTTTTGCGGTGGGCTCCACCTGGTGAGGATGGGTCCGCCAGGGGTTGCCTCAGCCACACAACCGGCATCAAGCTCACAACGGGTACTGAAGTACCGAGGTTGCGGAGTATCCGAGGTACCGGTGCACTTGGGTTGGGTCGAGGGTATGCTTGAGCGCTCATGGCGTTCTGTACCCAATGCGGAAAGCAAGTAGAAGCCGGGACGGCTTGTCCGGCATGCGGGAAACTGGTCGCGCCGGACGCGATGGAGTTGATGGCTGCAGAGCTGCGCCGTCAGCACACGCAAATGTGGTACATCGTGGTAGCGATGGGACTGGTGGCGGCGGCGACCATCGGCTTATTTGCGGGGTGGCTGCTGCACGGACAAAGACGTGATGCGCCAGCTTCGGCTCCAGTTACGCAACCTCAGGCGGCGCCACCTGCGCAGAAGCCGGCCCAGAGTTCACCCGAGCAGCCAGAGAGTCCCGCGAGCCCGAGTTCACAGCCGGGCCAGTCGGCTCCCGCGCCAGTACCACGGGAGAATAGTTCGGGAAACAAGACCCCCTCAAACAGTATCGATGTGCAGGCAATTCAAAACGCAGTGAGCGGCATGGCGCAGCGAGGCGGACAGAAAGGCTCGTCGTCGCAGCAGGCAGTGACAGGTTCGGCAGGGCGGTCGGCGGCGTCGGATCGTTATCCGGGATCGCAGCCGGTAGATATGAAGGATGCCGCGATACCGGATGTTGGGATCCCAGTATCCAATCAGGTGTATTCAACTTCGGATTCGCTGGCCACGGTGATGGCGTATTACAAGCAACTGTATCCGGACGCTCAGGTGATGGAGATCAGTGGGCAGAACATCATCGCGGTAGACAGGCCAGGAGATACGAAGGTGATCGCGATTGCGACGGCGGGGGCGGAAACGCGGATCGCGATTGTGCAGCCGGGAAATTAGAAGCGAGTGGCTAGGCAGTAGTTAGTAGTTAGTAGGAACGCCAACTCAATTGGTGTGGAACGCAAGGTCCCTCGAGTCAGGCGCGATTTCGCACCCTCGCTCGGAATGACAGCCTTGAAGATCACCCTCGCTCGGAATGACAGGCCTTGAAGATTGATTGTTTCTTCGACCAACGCTAAATAAACATTTCTTCGCTGTGGGAGCCGTTGCCGGAGGAGCGGGAGCGGCGGAAGAAGACGCCGAGTCCGGTGCCAACGGCGGAGACGATCCCAGCGATCGAGCGCACGGGTGTGATCACGGTGTGGTTGACGACTTCCGTTGTGGTCTCAACGCGGTCGAGCGTGCGGGTGACGAGATCGTCGGCGCGAACTACTTGTATCTTGGCGCGATCTACCAAGTCGTTGACTGTTGCATCCAGCTTCTGAACCTGGGCGCGCACGGAGTTAGAAGCCTGCGTGAAGTTTTCCACGGCTGTCTCGACGCGAGGGCGCGTGAATTCGACGAGCTTCTGAACGTTTTCGAGCGTGGGAATGGCGCGCTTCTGCATCTCTTCAGCAAGCGTTGTCATGCGCGTAGTGCTTTTGCGAACAGCGATCAAGATACCGATGAGGACACAGGCCTGAACGGTGACTGCGATACCAATTTCAATCAGCAGAATCGTGAAGCGGGTTTCCATGAGAGTCCTAGGCCGGGCAAGTGGCGTATGCCCGGCGAATTGATTACTTATAAGTTCGCAGCGCCTTCACCGGGAGAGGTCGTCTCCTTGTAGGCCTGTCGGCCAGCGTCATAGGCGGAGCGGAACTGCTCTTTCTGCTGCTGGACGAAATCCTTGCCTCGGTCGACCCATTGCTCTGCGTGCTCGCGGGCATCGCGGGCTTGCGTGCGGAGGTGCTCGCGACCCTCTTCCGCGCGCTTGCGAATGGCGTCACGAGTTTCGGCACCCGACTGGGGAGCATAAAGGAGACCGATCACGGCGCCGATCCCCAGACCAGCTAAGAACCAACCGAAACCACTGCCACCATCAGAATCAGACATGCTTAACCTCCTAGCATTAAGTGGGGCGATGTTAGCACCCGCTAGACAGAAATTCAAACGCGGAGAGGGACAAGGGGAAGCGAGTTGCGCTTATAGAAATGCGATCAAGCGCGCTCCAGGCGGGCCTGCAAGCGAAGTTTCACTTCGGGCCATTCGTTCTCCAGAATGCTGAAGTAGACGGAGTCGCGTACGCGGCCAGTGGAAGTGATGAGGTGCTGACGCAGCGTGCCTTCTTCTTTCGCGCCGATGCGAAGGATAGCATTGCGCGACCTCTGATTGAGGGCATCGGTCTTCAGTTCGACACGAATGCAGTGGCAGACTTCGAAGGCGTGCCGGAGCATGAGGAATTTCGCTTCGGTGTTACAGGCGGTGCGCTGCCAGGAGGGAGCGATCCAGGTGGATCCGATTTCAGCTTTGCGGTTAGGGACGTCGATGTTCATGAAGCGCGTGCTGCCGATGACAGTTCCCGAAGCGCGCTCGATGGTGGCGAAGACGACGGATAATCCAGCCTGCTGTTCGGCGAAGGCGCGATCCATGTAGAGGTGGAAGTCGTCGGGAGACAACATGGGGTAGGGGATCCAGCGGAAGATGTCGGCGAGATCGTCTTTGGCGACTTCCCAGAAAAGCGGTTCGTGTTCGGGACGGAGAGGTTCAAGACGGACGGCACGGCCTTCGAGAGTAACGGGAACGAAGGGAGACGCAGATGATTGAGATGTGGACATGGAGGCTCTATGAATTGTTACAGGCAGGATTTTAGGTGAACATGGTGAGCCAGGAAGGACTCGAACCTTCGACCCACGCCTTAAAAGGGCGTTGCTCTACCACCTGAGCTACTGGCCCATGCCACTCTTAATTTAGCATACGCACGTGAGAAGCGATGAAGACGCGAGCATCCTGACGTAGGAGGATGGCGAGATCAGCCGGCGGTGACGACCACTGCCTGGCACGACTGTTTCCCCTGGCGACGATAGGAGTGCTGCACGCCGGAGTCGAAGTAGATGGAGTCGCCGGTTTCGAGTAAATGGTCTTCGGCGCCGATCTTCAAGAGCAAGTCGCCGGTGATCACATAAATGAACTCGATGCCGGGATGCTGATGAACGCGCGCCTTTTCGGGTTCGATGGGCTCGAACTCAGCGAAGTAGGCGTTCATTTTTCGTTCGTTCGCAGGAAAATCAAGACTCTCGAAATAGTAGGAGACGTCTTTGGTGGCGGGGCGATCAGGGAAACGTTGGCGTTCGGACTTGCGAACGATGGCCACTAAGTTCTTGCGCTCTTCGCGAAAGAAAAATTCGAGGCCGACGCTGAAGACCATGGCGACACGAAGAAGAGTGGGGAGAGTCGGGTAGAGTTTTCCGCGCTCGAGTTTTGATAAAAGAGCGGCGGAAAGACCGGTGTGCTTGCCGAGTTCCACCAGTCCCATTTTTTTGCGCAAGCGCAGTGCGCGGATTTTGTCTCCGATGCTGTAGGGCTTGAGGCCGGAGCTGATCACTTCTGAAACTGCCATACTGAACTCCCGTTTTACTGCGCGTCAAAGCGCCTGGCGTTTTCTCCTGAATCACCCGAATTCGTACGTGCGAACATTATCATTGCAAGCAAATCAATTTTACTTCAAGTTGAAGTACGTAGAGGTCCAATCATTCAAAAAGCAGTGACCGAGATGAAAAGACCCGATAAAGTGCGCAAACCTACGAAAGATCGGTGAGCCCGCTTTTCTTTAAGAGACGAAGATCGCGTTACCCTTTTGCCGCGTCCTTTGGAAAAAAGATTGAAAAGACAGTTCCGTGGCGCTGAGAGGACTGACTGCTTCGAACGCGCACGGCGGCGCGATGATTTTTGAGGATTTCGGAACTGACCCAAAGGCCGAGCCCGGTTCCGGTAGCGCTCTTGGTAGTGAAGAAAGGCTCGAAGATGTGGCGACGCGTTTCCGGTGCTATCCCAGCGCCCGTGTCGGCGACGGTGACGCGAACGCCTTCTTCGCCGGAAAGGCTGCGAGCAGCGCGCAGCCGGATCACGATTTTTGCGCCGCGAGAAGAGGCATCGAGAGAGTTGCTGATGAGATTTGCAAAGACCTGGCGAAGGTCACCAGCGAAGGCGACGATCTTGGGATCTACAAGGTATTGCCGTTCGACTGTAATGCCCATGCCGCTGATCCTGCCCTGGAAAAGGGTGAGGACGTCATCAAACAGTTCGCGCAGAGAGGTTTCGTGCGGATTGGTGGACTGGCGATGAAAGCGCAAGGTCTGAGTGGCGATAATGCTGACGCGAGCGAGTTCCTGCTGAGCGGCGGCAAGGTATTGCTTGTTTTCATCCAAAGTTTCGGCGCGTTCACCGAGGTACAAGAGGTTGGTTACCGCTTCCAGGGGATTATTGATTTCATGAGCAATGGAGCTGGCCAGTCGGCCGACGGCAGCTAGCTTCTCGCTCTGGATGAGAACGGCTGCGGCGCGCTTCTGCTCGGTGACGTCACGAAAGAATACGATGATGCCGTCTTTGGCGGGACGTGTGCTTACGTGGAGCCAGAGGTTCAGCGGCTCCGGGTAGTACGCCTCGAAATCTCCGGCTACGGCGTGATTCATGGCGCGATAGTAATTTTCGACGTAGGGAGAACCTTCATACACGGTGGCCGGGAAGCTTTCCCAGAGAACCGTCCCCAGGACATTGCCACGAGGCGAAAGAATCTCCTGCGCGCGGTGATTGAGGTAGGTGATTCTCCAATTGCGGTCGAGACTAATGACAGCATCGGTGGTGACGGCAAGTACCTGTGCCAACTGAGCAGATGCCGAGTCACGTTCTTGTTGAAGGCGTTTGCGGTCGGATATGTCGCGCACAAATGCCTGCCAGCGGCCATCGGGCAGAATGGTTGCGCTGACCTCGGCGGTGATGGCGGAGCCGTCGCGGGTAACTACCTTCCATTCTTCTAAACTCGTACCTCCCTTCAGCAACTCATCGCGCGCTTTCCATAGACGTGGATGTTCGGTTTCCGCGACACACTGGGCGTAGTTAAGCTGGAGCAGTTGCTCGCGTTCATAGCCAAGCAGCCTGCATGCGGCGATATTTGCCTCGCTAATTTTCCCGTCTATATCGGCGATGAAGACAGCCTCGGAAGCCAAGTCGAACAAAGCCTTATAGCGCTCCTGGCTGATGCGCAATTGCCTGTCAGCCAAAACGCGACCGGTGGTTTCGCTACAGGTGACGAGGGTGCCGCGGATGGTCCCGTCAGGGTCTCGAACTGGGCTGTAACTATAGGTCCAATAGACATCTTCGAGCTTGCCGTTGCGATAGATGGGAACGAGCTGATCTTCGTGCCAAGTAGCCTCGCCGCGAGACATTACGCCTTCAATTTGGGGTCCGATAATGTGCCAGATTTCCGGCCAGCATTCGCGTCCGGATTGGCCGACGGCCTTGGGATGCTTGTCCTCGCGGATGCTGGGGCGATAGGCATCGTTATAGAACTGGATGAGATCGTCGCCCCACCACAGAAACATGGGATGGCGGGTCGCGAGGAGAAGGTTAACGGTAACGAGTAAGGTCTCGGGCCATTGTTCGATGGCCCCAACCGGGGTAGCGCTCCAGTCGAATGAGCGGATGAGGTCCGCCATCTCGCCGATGCCGAAGACTCTGGAGCTGGACTGGGCGGCCCAACCCTGGGAGGATTTGCCTGTCGCTTGCAAGTTCACGCTTCGATGTCTGGACTCCGAGGCAAGAACTACTCTAGTTGCTAAGTGCCCCGAGAACAACGCCGCTCTCGAGCAGTTGGATGCACAACTCTAGCCAACTCGTAGTTTGGAGAGGGACTTATGGCCTTCTCTTTTCGATTGCGTGACAGCGACATTGAAATATGACGGGTATTGACGCTGATAAAGCTTTTTCTCGCTATAGGATCGGACCAGTTCCATGTAGATGCCCAGGTCGCGATCGAGATCGGACTGGGTGCCGTCGAAGTAGAAATTACGAATGGGGATGCCGCCAAAATCTTTACTGAGCTTCGGATAGATGGCTTCGCTGACGATGCCGTTCATGCAGGTGAAGGGGCTGATATCGATGACACCATCGGCGCCATGCTTGGCAAGGTAGGCAGCCTTTCCGACGCTGAGAACCATTTCACCGAGAGCACCGGAGTCAGGCAGGTACGGGCGTGCGAGTTCGAGGATTTCCTCGACCGGCGGTTCTTCGCAGCCGATGAAGTCCTCGGCGAAAGGTTCCTGCAAGGCGTGCTCATCGGAGTGCTGGATGTGGTCGCGGATCTTGGATTTCAGCATTTCGAACGAGATGCCATTACCGAGGAGGCGAAGCCGTCGTTTCTGCTCGCTATTGGTGTAACTGATCCATTCGGCGATGTCGCTGAGCCAGGAAGCAGCGCCGTAGCCTTCGAGTTTGCGAACTAAGTCTTCATTGCTGAAGTTATTCAGGCGGCAGAAGATCTCACCGACAACGCCGATGAGAGGAATGGAAGAATCGTAGGAGGCAGAGACGCGACGAAAACGTTCACGGCTACGCTTCATTGACTCGACGAGGGCATCCAGTTGGCAGCCGGCATCGGCGCAACTGGTTTCCATGGTGTCGCAGAAATCGCTGAGGCAGAGATTGTAGGCTGCGTCAGCCCAGCCAGCGTTGTTCTCGTACGGGCGGACGCGATGGAGTGCCTTGCGCAGCGTGTCGCCCGCGACGAGAGCTCGCCATCCAGCGCGGATGAAGGGAGTAGCCACTTCGCCCATCTCCGCGTAACCGCTGCGGCTGGTGGGAGACAGAATACGAATGTCGGCGTAACCGAGTGAATCGAGAACGCGGCGGAGATAGGGAGCGTACTGGCCAAATCGGCAGGGGCCTTCGGCCGTGGGCATGAAGAAGGCAGTACGCTTGGGATCGAAGCCTGGTTGCTCCATGATGCGGAGGAAGTCACCGATGGTGACTTTCGCTGGATAACATTCATCGCCATTGGTGTGCTTGGCACCGAGTTCGCGAGTGCGCTCATCGGAGGGAGGAGTGGAGTAGGCCTCAACGCCGAGCCATCGGAAAACAGACGCGAACGCCTCAGAGCTACCCTGAGCCATGGCAGGAATGTAGACAACGGTATTCGCCAGTGGATTACCAGGGCTGATCTTCTTAGTTATGCAGTGGTGGCCGAAGGCACGCATCGGAGAAATCCTTTACTGTCGAGGTAAGCTTCGCAGCGGGTGATGAAACCAGCATCGTTGGCGTGGCCGTCGAATTGAAGCACAAGGCCGGGTTTTCCAGCGGCTTCGTCAACAAACGACTTGATGTAAGAGTCGGGACCGCATTTGAAATTCGAGATATAGACCAGATGCAGATTGGGATGACGCTTGGTAATCTGCGCGGCGGCGAGGATGCGGCGCCCGGAGTTCCAGTACATGTTGGAGTTGATGGTGGAGATGTCTTCGCTGTCGAGCGGCAGGAAGTCGAGGGGAAGGACGTTCACGCCATATTGCGAGCGCAGCTTGCGCGGAATGTCGCAATTAATACTGCGGTCGTAGATGTTGTACGGACGGCCGATGAGAACGAGAGCGGGCTCGTTGGTGCGCGTAAGTTCGTCGAGCGCCTGGGATCCGGTTTCCATCAGAGCCTGGTTGAAAGCATTCTGAGCAGCATAGGCAGCGGTAACGGCACGTTCGTTCTGCCGGCGCGAGATGTTCAGACGCTTGGCGGCGAACTCGGCAAGAGATTTTTCCACGTGCTTACGCCCGTACTGGAAATAGACAGTGGGCGCGAGAAGCTTATCGCTATCGGCCTGGAGCTGCGGAAGCGCGCGAATGACGAATGGCAGAGTTTGATTCCAGGGGCAAAGGTGGGAGTCCTGCACGCTTTCAGGAGCTTCCATGTTGAGCACGTTGGGCAACAGGACGTAGTCGACACCCTTCTTGATGAGGTGCTCGACATGACCGTGTGCGACTTTCACCGGATAGCAAGGTTGCGCGATGGCCAGTTCATCGCCCGCGACGGAGATGGCGCGATCGGTCTGCGGCGAGATGACGATATTGAAGCCGAGCTCCTGAATGTAAGCGCACCAGAATGGAAAGCGATCGTAAAAGAACATGGTGCGGGGAACACCGACAACGGGACGACCGTCGACTGGCGGCTTGAGGACTACTTCGAGTAGCTTGTCGCGATAGGTGATGAGGTCGCTGATGACGGGCTTGCGATCTGCGCGAGCGCGCTTGCGGAACTTGTCGGAGCACTTGTCTCCCCAGTAGCTTTTCTGGCCCTCGATGTTGAATTCCTTGATGTCGCAATAGTTTGAGCAAGCCTGACAAACGAACTCGCGCGTAGTGAAGTTGACGCGCTCCATGTCGTAGCCGCGGAACTTGCTGGGGTGTTGTACGTTCTGCATGCGCTGTTGCGCGATGAGGGCCATGCCAATGGCGCCAATGACACCGTTGTGTGGTGGCACGATGATCTTCTTTCCCAGGATTTGGGAGAAGGCGGCTGCGACAGCGTCGTTGTAGGCGGTGCCTCCCTGGAAGAAGATGACATTGCCGATCTTGCGGCCGCGGACGACGCGATTCAGATAGTTCAGAGCGACGGAGTAGGCGAGCCCGGCGGAAAGATCGCCGACTTCAGCACCTTTGAGCATGAGGGCGGTGACGTCGCGTTCCATGAAGACGGTGCAGCGTTCGCCGAGGCGTGCAGGCTGCTTCGAGGCGAGAGCTTTCTCGGCGAACTCACCTTTGATAGAGATGCCGAGTTTCTCGGCCTGCTCTTCGAGGAAGGATCCGGTGCCCGCGGCGCAAGCTTCGTTCATGGTGAAATCGACGACGACGCCTTTATCGAGACGGATGAACTTCGAATCCTGGCCGCCGATTTCGAAGATAGTGTCGACCGGCTCCATTCCCAGCATGTTAGACACGTGCATAGCGCCAGTCTTGTGCGCGGTGATCTCGTCGTTGACTGTGTCGGCACCGATGAGTTCGCCGATCAGCTCACGTCCGGATCCGGTGGTGCCCACGCCGAGGATTTCGAGACGATCGCCTAGTTCGGCTTCGATTTCCGCAAGACCGCGTTGTACGACTTCAACGGGACGTCCCTGGGTGCGGAGATAAATTTCGTGCAGCAGATTGCCGGCGGTGTCGATGACAACGAGATTCGTGGAGACGGAACCGATGTCGATGCCGAGATACGCGGGGATACGGCTGCCATTGATGGGGAGCGAGACGTCTTTGACGCGGTCACGAAGCAGGGTGACCTGCTCCATGCTGAGTGGCTCGCTGCACGCGAAGGACTGCTTCCCGGTGTGCTGCTTGAGCTGGTGAATTCGCTTGAAAGAACGCTTGCGCGTTTCGGCGGATTCGAACATCGCGGCGCCGAGCGCGCCTAGCCATGCGTGGAACTCGGGGACGAAGAGCTCGTCCTCCTTCAGCTTGAATGCCTGCTGCATCGCAATGCGAACAGCCTGGTTTTGCGAGACGCCACCGATGAAGGCGACGGGCGGAATCACGTGACGGCCTTTGACGATCGATGACTTGAAGTTGCGGGCAACGGCGTCGCAAAGGCCGCGGAGAATCTGGTCGGTGGAGTAGCCCTTCTGCTGGGCATGGATCATGTCGGACTTAGCGAAAACGGAGCAGCGTCCGGCGATGCGTGCGGCACAACTGGCTTCACAGGCAGTGGGGCCAACTTGTTCGACGGAGTAGCAAAGGCGGGTCGCCTGTTGATCGATGAAGGAACCGGTGCCAGCGGCACAATCGCCACTGGTGGAGTAGTCCACGATGCCCAGGTACTTGGATTCACTAGATGTATCGTCGAGGTGGATGTACTTGGACGATTCGCCGCCCATTTCGAAGACGGTGCGAACGCCCGGGTAGAAAATGCGCATGCCCTTGGCAACGGCGCGGAATTCGTTTTCGAAATAGATGCCGAGAATCTTGGCGATGAGCTGGCTGCCGGAACCGGTGACGCGGATGCCTTCGACGCTCTCTTCTGGAACTTTCTCATAGAACTCGCGGAGCAGATCGAAGGTGGATTGAATGGGACTGCCGTGGATGCGGCGATATCGCGAAAGGACAAGCGGATGGCCGGCCATCTCGCTGCCGGAAGGGAACTGCGCGGCAAAGAATGTATCGCTATCCGATGTTAGCGTGGACAGCAGCTCGCGGTCGCCGGAATCTCCCATAGCGGCCAATTTGAGGCTGACTGCACCAATGTCCAAACCGATATTTATGCTCATGCGCGTTGGTTACGCTTGTACGGGTTACATGCCGTATGGGTCTGTGACCACGCGCACGAGCGGATGTGAGGTGCCGGAAACGACACATTGTTAAACGGCGATAAACAAAGGGGAAACGCTGCTTCCGGTCAGCCAATGGCGGAGAATGGCATTAGGCCGAATTGGCCTCAGGCTGAAGAATTTTGTGCGATGCAGCGACAAGCGCGTCTTCAAGCGCGTGCAGATGACGTTCATCGGTGAGATAGCTGATAACCATCATGCGAAGAACGCTGCGGCTACCGGTGACCGTGCCGGAGATCCAACGCTGGCCATCGCGGGTAACTTCTTCGATCAGACGAGCGTGGGCAGCGGCGAGTTCGGGCTCGGAGAGACTGGAATCCTTCAGTCGGAAGTTGACGATGGTGAGTTGAGGATCGAGGGCGAGTTCGAATTGATGGGAGCGGCGGATCCAGTCGGCGAAGCTGCGCGCGAGATGGAGCTGGCGGTTGATGAGTTCTTCGTAAGCGTGGCGGCCATGGATCTTAAGAGTGAGCCACAGCTTGAGGGAATTCATGCGACGCGACCACTGGGCACTGACTTTGAAATTGTCGATCATGGTGGCGCCGGCGATCTTAGGCATGTAGGGCGTGCTGACTCCAAATGTGCGTTGCAGACTGGCAGGCTCGCGGGTGAGAACGATTCCGGCAGCGAAGGGCATGGCGAGCCACTTGTGCGGATCAATAGTGATGGAATCGGAAAGTTCGATGCCGCGAACGAGATCGCGATGCCGATTGGAAAGAATGGCGGCGGCTCCGTAGGCTCCGTCAACATGGAACCAGAGTTGATAGCGTTGGGCAATTTCGGCGAGAGCGACGAGATCGTCGACGGCGCCAGAGTTGGTGGTTCCGGCGGTGCCAACGATGCAGAAAGGCTTGTGCCCTTGCGCCAGATCTTCGCGGATCGCGACTTCGAGGGCAACGGGATCGAGCTGCATGCGGGTGTTCACGGGAATGCGACGAAGAGCACGGCGTCCGAGTCCGAGCAAGCCGACGGATTTGTCGAGCGAATGATGGCTTTCGGCGGAGGCGTAGAGAACAGGTTTGGCGCCAATGGAAGCGAGGCCTTCTTCGACGGAGTTTGGAAAGTGAGTTGCGAGTGCCATCGCGAGCGCGGAGAAATTAGCTTCGTTGCCACCGCTGGTGAAGGTGCCGTCGAAGGCTGAGGTCCAACCGACGCGCTCACCGATCCAGCGTACGGTTTCGGCTTCAATCTTGGACGCGAGTTGGGAACGCGCCAGGCTGGCAAGCTGCGGATTGAGAGCAGCGACCAGGGCTTCGGCAAGAACGGCGATGTAGGTCGGCGTGGGATTCATCAGACCGAAATAATTCGCGGCGGGGACATGGAACCCTTTGTCGACGAGTTCGGTGGTGATGTCGTCGAGAACGCGCGAAGCGTCCGCGGCTAGTTCGGGCATGGAGTCGCCAAGTTGATCGAAGGTACGCTTCCCGGCCGGCAGCTGAACGGCGCGGTCCGGGAGCGAATCGAAATAGGCGTTAATGCGGTCGATGAGCTGATAGCCGAGCTGGCGGCGCGTTTCGTGGTCGAGAGCGAAATTCATTGGGTGGTTCGTCCTTCTTATTGGTCGATTCCGCCGATTGGGCTTCGCGCGCGAGAAGTGCATCCTTGCGCGCGGTGCCCCAGCGGTAACCGCCATGGTTTCCATTCCTTTGGATGACGCGATGACAAGGAATGGCTAAACAAACTGGATTACTGGCGCAAGCATTCGCAACGGCGCGAACGGCCCGCGGCTTGCGAATTGACTTAGCGATGTCAGAGTAGCTGGCGGTCGAGCCGTAGGGAATCTGTTGGAGCGCCTGCCAGACCTGACGCTGGAAAGCAGTAGAGCGGATGTGAAGCGGTAGGCGCAGATCGGGTTCGTGTCCCGAGAGATGACCGAGGACTTGGGTGAGCCAGGCGCGAAGTTCGCGATCGTCGCGAGTGATTGCGGCCTTGGGGAATTCACGCTCAAGATCAGAGATGAGTCGGGCGGAGTCGCCGAGCTTGATGGCGCAGACGCCCTTGTCGGTAGCGGCGAGGAGGACCTGGCCGAGATCACTTTGGCCAACCGTGTAGCGGATGGTGAGTCCTTCGCCGCCGTTGCGATAGGTGAGGGGAGTCATGCCCAGCTGGGGCGAGGCTCTCTCGTAAACGCGGCTGGAAGAAGAGTATCCGGCAGCGTACAGGGCGTGTGTCACATTCGCGCTTTCCTTCAACTCATGCTTGAAGGTTTTGATGCGCAGCGAGTCGGCGTATTCGCGGGGAGTGACACCGAGGAGTTTCTGGAAGCTACGCAATAGATGCGCGGGGCTGAGCGAGACGGAAGCGGCGAGATCGCCGAGAGACAGCGGCTCTTCGGCGGATTCGATGAGCTTGCATGCGGCGACGACTTTGGCGGTCGCGGGATCGGTCTCCTTCGTCTCAGGACGGCAGCGCTGGCAGGCACGGAATCCGGCACGCTCGGCGGCATTTGGGTCGGCAAAGAATTCGACGCGGTCACGCTGAGGACGGCGGCTCGGGCACGAAGGGCGGCAGTAGATTCCGGTGGAACGAACGGCGTAGACAAAGGCGCCGTCGAAACGGGAGTCACGGGCCAGGACAGATTGCCATTGGAGATTTTGCGACATTGTTTGTTTCCTCCGATGGCTCATGGTAGGGGGTGGCCGTTGCGCTCTTCTATCCGCGCATTGATGTCAAAACCAAAAGCCTTAACCACAGAGGACGCGGAGGACACAGAGGTCTATTTTCTTTTCCTGCCGGAGGCTGCCTTCTTCGGGACGGCGCTGTGAGGCTTTCTCAATGGTTTCAGTATCGCCTTGTTCACACCAAACAAATCGCTCTCGCGGCTCAGTCGTTCGATATTGAAATATTTGAACAGAAACTCGTGATCACAAGTCTGTTCGTATTTGGCATCTTCATTCACGAGCCAGATGCAATCGAGCCCGTCCTGCGGACTGTAGTAACCGATGCGGAACCGACGCCCCATATCCTCCTTCCAGTCGGGGGTGTCGCCTCCCGCCCGAATTAGCCTAACTATCGAGCGCGGCGGGATTGGGTTTGGGATCTTCTTATTCACTAAGCCTCTGCGCCTTCGGCGTCCTCTGCGGCCGATTGCTTCTCTGGCCGCAGGAGCGGGAAGAGGATCACGTCGCGGATCGACTCGGAGCCGGTTAGGAGCATCGCGAGACGATCGATGCCGATGCCTTCGCCCCCTGTGGGTGGCATGCCGTAGCTCAAAGCGCGTATGTAGTCCTCGTCCATTTGATGAGCTTCGCTGTCGCCGCGGGCGCGCTCAGCCAGTTGCTGCTCGAACCGGCGGCGCTGCTCCTCGGGATCGTTCAACTCCGAGAAGGCGTTCGCGACTTCCATGCCGCCGATGTAAAGCTCGAAGCGCTCGACCCACTCGGCGCGCTCCTCGGGCTCGCGCTTGTTTTTCGAGAGCGGCGAGACGGCGAGCGGGAAGTCATAAATAAATGTCGGCTGGATGAGATGCTCTTCGGCGAGCGTCTCGAACATCGACGCGATCGTTTTGCCGACCGGATCCTGCGGATCATAAGGCATGTGCGGCGTGTGATGCGCGTTCAGCCGGCGGACCAGAGCGTCCACCGCTTGCGCAGTGGCGAAATCGGACATTTCGGGCTTTGCTCCGGCGGCTTCGGGCCAGAACTTGATGATGGCCTCGCGCATGGAAAGGCGAGTCCAGGTGCTCCAGTCGATCTCGTATTCTCCAAACTTTGTTCTGGAACCGCCGGTGACTTCGCGCGCGACGGTGGAGAGCATCTCTTCGGTGAGGTTCATCAGGTCCTTGTAGTCGGCATAGGCCTGGTAGAACTCGAGCATGGTGAACTCGGGGTTGTGTCGTGTCGAGATGCCTTCGTTGCGGAAGTTGCGATTGATCTCGTAGACGCGCTCGAGTCCACCGACGATGAGGCGCTTGAGGTAGAGCTCGGGCGCGATGCGCAGGTAGAGATCGATATCGAGCGTGTTGTGGTGCGTGACGAACGGCTTGGCCACGGCGCCGCCGGCGATGGGCTGCATCATCGGAGTTTCGACTTCGATGTAGCCACGCGCATCGAGGAAGGCGCGGATGGATTTCACAATCTGGCTGCGCTTGACGAAGACGTCGCGCACCTCGGGATTTACGAAGAGGTCGACATAGCGCTGGCGATAGCGAAGCTCGACATCGGTGAGACCGTGCCACTTTTCGGGCAGGGGAAGCAGGTCCTTGGAAAGAAAGGTGAGCTCTTCGACGTGGATACTGAGTTCGCCGGTGCGCGTACGGAACAGGTAGCCGCGCGCGCCGATGTGGTCGCCGAGATCGAGAAGCTTATAGAGGTCGAATCCCTTTTCGCCGACGGCGTCTTTCTTGACGTAGATCTGGAGGCGCTGGCCCTGCTGCTGAACGTGGGCGAATCCAGCTTTGCCCATGAGGCGAATGGCCATGATGCGGCCGGCAACGCGGACGTCGATGTGATTGGCTTCCAGTTCCTCGCCGGTCTTCTGGCCATAGTCGGCAAGAATCTGCGGGATGGAGTGCGTGGGCTCGTAATGATAAGGATAGGCCTGCTGACCGAGAGCTTCGATCTGGCGCAGCTTGTCTTTGCGAAGGTTATATACGTTCTCGTCGAATGCCATTTTGACCAGGGTCGCCCAGAAAGGCGCGGGATGATGAGTGCAAAGAGATGATTATAGCGAAGGGACATCTTGATTTGTGGAGGGAATAGGGTTCCCTCGCTGCGCTCGGGATGACAGTCCTCGCTGCGCTCGGACTGAAGAACATGGGAACAAGGCAGCAGTCTTTCGACGGAGTTTGCGACGAATCGTGGAGGGAATAGGGTTCCCTCGCTACGCTCGGACTGACAGTCCTCGCTACGCTCGGGATGAAACAAGGGGGGAGGGTAGCGGTTTTTCGGCGGAGTTTGCAACGAATCGTGGCGGGAATAGGGTTCCCTCGCTACGCTCGGGATGACAGTCCTCGCTACGCTCGGACTGAAAGAAGGGCGGAGCTCCGCGCGTAACTGGACGTATGGTTCGTGGCCAATACATAGATGTTTCGCTGCGCTCAACGTGACTTCAGTGGTGAGTTAAGTTCCGCGCCGATCCCACATCTGCCAAAGGAGGGCAGATATGGGGCACCAGAATTTTTTCTAGCGCAGAGCTGAGCGGATCGCGAGGTTCACGGCGACCATCAGCACTGAAAAGGCCGGAATCACCAGCAACGCTTTTTTGAGGCGCGAGGGGTCGGTTCCGGCGATGGCACCGATGATGCGCGAGCTGACGGCGAGGCCTATCCAGCCACAGGTGATGACGAGTCCGATAGCGGTGCTGGACATGCGCGGGAAGGCGTCTCCGACGATCGCGAGTGTGGTTGGAAAGACTGGAGCCATGGAGATGCCCGCGAGAAAGACTAGGACAGCGGCGGCAGACGGCTTGGTGGTCCGCAGCATGAGAAATGTGGTGATGGCCATGGCGACGGAGGCCCAGAGAGTGACGGTGATCGCGGGCACGCGGATGAGGACGGGAGAGACAGCAACGCGTCCGATGAGAAGACCGAGTGCAAATCCGAGGGAGAGAATGTTAAGCGCGCGCGATTCGGGAATGCCCTGGGCGATCAGGTGGCGCGGCAGCCAATTCCAGATGCCCACTTCACAGGAGACATAAAGGAAGAGGAAGAATCCGAGGAGGAAGAGCAGCGGACGTCCGAGCACTGGTCCCGCGTCGGAAAAGATGAAGCGTCCCGCGCCGGTGGGCGGAGGCATCTTGGTGACGGCTTGGATGACAAGCGTGACTACCGTGAGCGTTGCAACCGTGTAACAGAGACGTACCCAGTTGCGTCCGAGAAGATTGGCCGAAACGAACGGCGTGAAGAGGCCGCCGAGTCCGAAGAAAAGGTTGACGAGGTTGAGCGCGGTGGCACGGTGAGCTTCGCTCACGTCACTGACGAGGGCATTGGCTCCAGTGACGACGATGCCGCCGCCGACTCCGAGCAGGAACAGGAGCACGATGATGGCGCGATAGCCGGGTGAGCGCGGCAGTGCGTAAAGTGCAATGGAGATGAGCGCGAGTCCGAGAATGAGTCCGGCTTTCTTGCCTTCATTATCGAGCAGCGGCCCGACGGCGAGGGAGGCGAGGATGAGTCCGAGAGCCTGCGCGAAGGCGATGGTGCCGTTCTGACTGGGCGTGAGGTGAAAGCGCTCTGATAGCTCGGGCAGGATCGTGCCCAGCATGGCAGCGATCATGCCGTAAACGAAGATGGCGACGATGGCGGAGAGAATCAGCACGTGGTCTCCTTTGAACCCCAGGTTAGCGCCAACAGAAGGCGCGGAACCCTTCGGCTTCGCTCTGGCCAGGGGCACAAACTCTTCAACACCTGCGAAGCGATAGGGATACCTCGCTGCGCTCGGTATGACAAGTCCTCGCTCGCGCTCGGACGGAAAATACCGACTGCTACACCCACCACGCCGCCGTGGGCTGTTCTTTGATCACAAGATCGTTTAAGAAAGTGGCTGCCTTGGCCAGGCCTTCTTCCGGCGAGAGCAGGCTGTCTTCGTGCTCGATGGAGAGAACGTAGTCGTAGCCAAACATGCGCAGGGTGGAGACGAATTCCTTCCACCATTCGGCGCCGTGGCCATAGCCGCAGGTGCGGAAGATCCAGCCGCGATTAGCTTCGTCGGTGTAGGGCTTGGTGTCGAGCACGCCGGTGCGCGGCAGGTTGGCCGTGTAGATCTGCGTGTCCTTGGCATGGACGTAGAAGATCGCTTCCTTCAGCACGCGTACGGCAGCGATGGGATCAATGTTCTGCCAGAACATGTGGCTGGGATCGAGATTGCAGCCGACGCTGGGCCCGGCGATGGCGCGCAGCTTGAGCATGGTCTCGGGGCTATAGACGACAAACCCGGGATGCATCTCGATGGCGATCTTCACGCCGTGATCCGCCGCGAACTTCCCATGCTCGCGCCAGTAGGGCGTGACGACTTCGTTCCATTGCCAGGCGAGGACCTGCAGGTAGTCCGGCGGCCAGGGGCAGGTGACCCAGTTGGGGGCGGTCGCGTGAGGGGAGTCGCCGGGGCATCCGGAGAAATCGACGACGACGGGGATGCCGAGTTTTTCGGCGAGCAGGATCGTTTTGCGACTGACCTCGCGATCTTTTTTGGCGCGCGCTGCGTCCGGATGCAGGGCGTTGCCGTGACAGCTGAGGGCACTGATGCTGACGCCGTGGTCTTTCAGGATCTTCTGAAATTCGGCGAGGGCGCCGGGATCGTCGAGCATGGTGAGTTTGCAGTGCGCGTCTCCGGGATAGTTGCCGGTGCCGAGCTCAATGGTCTCGATGTTGTAGGACTTTAATTTCTTGAGAACAGCGGGCAACGGAAGCTGGGAGAGAAGAGGAGTGAAGACTCCAACACGCATGAGGTTCGGATCTCCTGAAATTGGCGGGGAACAGGATAGAGCATTGGGAGGGGAAATGTAACTTAAGGATTGGGAAGGGGACGCTGTATTATGCAAGCGAATATTCAGGAAGAACTTGCTAAGCACTGCCACCCTCGTTGAAGTTCTATTCTTGTTTGTCGTAACGTTACTGTCCTTTCTATACGTACTCAAAAGAAGGGCTGCAATGCGGGTTACTTCGCCCGAACAGTTACAGGCTAAGTTCGACGCCCTTTTGCAACTTAAAGAGACCGTGTTGAAAGCGATACCAGGGTTAATGCTGATTATCTTCGGGACAGTTTTTGTTCTGGATTTGCGAGAGCATCACGATCCGGACTGGTGGCATGGGTTAGTGTTCGTAGTCGCGGGTTGGGTGTTCGTCCATCTTTTCACACGTAGAAGCTGGAAACGATATCTGGAGTTGAATCGGTTCGCCGAAGCTTATGACGAGCCTGCAAACGACTATAAGCTTGAGTGATATTGATCGCCCGACCATGTCTCCTGTGAGCATTGGGAAGGGAAATGTAACTTAAGGATTGTGAAATGCGACGGGGGCTTGGTGATCTCTGTCCGAAGTAATCTGCAACAGAGAACCGGATGAGATTACTCTCTACTGCTATGAATGGCATAAGGTCCTGTACGGGCGTTTTGGTCTTTGTCCTGTTCTCGCTTGGAACAATCGCCGCGATCGCACAAGAGTACAAACCCAAGACTACCGAGGAAGTGCAAGTTATTGCGGCGGTGATTCGGTCGGAGGTTCTCGAGAACAAGTGGACTGACAAAGACGTAATCTGCTTCTCGATAGCTGGACAGGACCCTAGCAATGAACTTGTGAAGGCACTCCGGAAGCAGAAACTGGTCGTGTGCAGCCAAGGGGAATGGCGCCGGAATCTCGCATGCAGATATGCAGTCTTCTTTTTAGAACCTGTGACGCTGAATGGTTCCGATAGTGCCCATGCAAAACTCGAATCGGTTGATTTTCAAGATGTGAATACAAGCTCTGCTCATTTTCCTGATCGTCTTCGTAACGGACAGTATGAATTGAAACGGACCGGCGGGCGCTGGTCGGTGGTGGCCTGGACGCCCGCTGAAGTCTCGAAGCAAAAGTAACTCTGCGGCAAAATATTGCGGCTCGGGCGCAAAACTCAGCCGCTAAAGCCTTGCCCTTTCAGAACGACATTGATTTGATGAAGCCGGATCGAGTGATCTATCTCACAGACAGCCGTGATGCCCCCATTGCATCGTTGATCAGGATGAGTTGAGGCGGTAGCCTGCAGTATTCATTTGCAAGCTCATCCGCGAGGTCAGGATGCCCGCAAATTACGTTCCGATATTCATCTTTATTGCCATCATAGGGATTGCGCTGCCGATCACGCTGATCGCGGCGAAGATCATTCGTCCGAATAATCCGGAGAAGGTCAAGGCGATGCCTTATGAGTGCGGCGTCGATCCGGTCGGGGATGCGCGCTCGCGTTATACCGTGCGCTTCTACATTATTGCGATTTTGTTCGTAGTGTTCGACGTGGAGACGATCTTCCTGTTCCCGTGGGCGGTGCAGTACAAGACGCTGGGATTGTTCGGATTGGCGGAGATGCTGGTGTTTTTGAGCATCCTGATCGTCGGGTATGTGTGGGTGTGGAAGAAGGGCGCGCTGGAGTGGATTTGAGATTTCCTGCCTGTTGGCGCGGCTGAAGCTGCGTTTCTTCAAATGACATATTGCGGAGGGAATAGGGTTCCCTCGCTACGCTCGGGATGACAGTCCTCGCTACGCTCGGACTGGAAAGGTGCCACCTGACGTATGCAACTTCTTCATCCCAGGTTAGGCCAACAGAAGGCCGAACCCTTCGGCTTCGCTCAGGGCAGGCCTGGGGCACCGCTTCAAAGCCAGAATTTGTGGCACGAGTAGGGTTCCCTCGCTGCGCTCGGGATGACAGTCCTCGCTACGCTCGGACAGAGAGAGTAGCTGAGATCAACAGTCGCTAGGAATGACAGGTACGGAGTGAGGCGGAAAGCCCAGAGTGACATTGATCACAACTGGTAGTGATCGTAGTACCTCACTTCGTGGTTGGTCGGCTGTTAAAAGTAAGTGAGCGTGAGGGTTCTGAGAAACAACAAGGAACAAACGAACCGCGATGTCTGACGAAACGAAACCCACGAGTCCGTCGCAACCTGCCGAGAAGGCGACTGAAGTATCGCCAACGCCAGCCGTTTCAGCAGCGCCGACTACCCCCGCAACTGCAGCTCCCGCGACGGCTTCTGTCCCTGCAAAACCGGCTGCTCCCGCTGCGGTAGCTCCCAAGCCTCCCGTGGCGCCTCCGAAACCAGCACCGCTGCCTTGGGAGTCCGAACTGATCACCGGACTGAAGCGACAGTATGGAAGCGGCATTCGCGAGGCGAGTACGTATCTCGGGCAGAAGTACATGGTGGTGGACCCGTCGATCGCGCATGAGGTTCTGCAGATCCTGCGAGATGACGAGGGCTTCGATTACTGCGTGGACGTGACCGCGGTGCATTATCCGAAGCGTGAGAAACAGGAATTTGAACTGATCTGGATTCTGTATTCGTTCGCGCAGAACGAGCGTATTCGCGTGAAGGCGCAGGTCGCCGATGGTGACACGGTAAAGAGCGTGGTTGGATTGTGGTCGACGGCGAACTGGCTGGAGCGCGAAGTCTACGACATGTTTGGGATCAAGTTTGAGGGCCATCCGGACCTGCGGCGCATTCTGCTGCCGGAAGACTGGAAAGGCTTTCCGCTGCGCAAAGAGCACGGGATCACGCAGCAGGATCAGGAATGGGTGCAGAGCAACGTGGGAATTCAGAGCGGACAATGACGACACTTTCCAATCTCGACCTGCATGAGGACAAGACGTTCCTCGATTCCGCCGAATTAATCCTGAATATGGGACCGCAGCATCCGTCGACGCACGGCGTGCTGAGGGTGATCCTGAAACTGGACGGTGAGAAGGTGCTGGGCGCGGAGTGCGTGATCGGCTACCTGCACCGCGGCGTGGAAAAGATTGCGGAGAATCGCACGTATACGCAGTTCGGTCCTTATGTGGACCGGATGGATTATGTGGCTTCGGTTTCGAACGGGCTGGGCTACTGCGAGACAGTGGAAAAGCTGATCAACGTGGAAGCGCCGCCACGGGCGCAGCACTTACGAGTGATTCTGACGGAACTGAACCGGATCACCAGTCACCAGGTGTGGCTGGGAACGCACGCGCTCGATTTAGGCGCGATGACGCCGGTGTTCTATTGCTTCCGCGATCGCGAAGAGATCCTGAAGATTTTTGAGAAATATTGCGGCGCACGGCTGACCACGCATGCGTTCCGCATCGGCGGATGTCAGTGGGAGACGTATGAGGGCTTCGAGAAAGAAGTGCTGCGGCTATGCGACTTCTTCGAGCCAAAGATCGATGAATACGAACAGCTGCTGACCACGAACCGCATATGGATTGAGCGCACCAAGGGCGTGGGCGTGATCAGCGGCAAGGATTGCATCGCGCTGGGTGTGACCGGTCCGGTGCTGCGCGGCAGCAACGTGAAGTGGGACCTGCGCAAGGCGAAACCGTATTCGGGATACGAGAAGTTTGATTTTGAGATTCCCACGGGCGAGAACGGCGACACGTACGACCGGTACATCGTGCGGATCAAAGAGATGCGGCAATCGGTGCGGATCATCCGACAGGCGGTGGAGAACCTGCCGGCTGGTCCGATCATGGCCAAAGTTCCCAAGGTGCTGAAGCCGCCCGTAGGCGAGGTGTACCACTCGATTGAGGCGCCGAAGGGCGAACTCGGGTACTTCATCGTGAGCGATGGATCGCTTCAGCCATATCGCATTCGCGTGCGACCGCCGTCATTCGTGAATCTACAGGCGTTGGATCAGATGGTGCGCGGGCGACTGATCGCCGACGTGGTCGCCATCATCGGCACCATCGACATAGTTCTGGGCGAGGTGGACCGCTAATGCTGAGTCAGTTCACCCAATATCTGCACAACTTGAAAGATACGCCGGCCGTGGCCGGAAGCATGCTGTGGGCGACGATCTACATCCTCGTGATCTTTGCGGGGATTTCGTTGTGTGTGGTGTTCATCAACTGGGGCGAACGCAAGGCGTTGGCACATTTTCAGATTCGATTGGGCCCCATGCGCGTGGGGCCGCATGGGTTGTTACAGCCGATCGCGGATGCACTGAAGTTGTTGTTGAAAGAAGACACGATTCCGGCGAACGCCGATAAGGTCGTCTTCTGGATCGCTCCATTCATCGTGACCACGGCGGCGTTTGTTGTTTATCTGGTGGTGCCATTCGGGCCGCAACACGCGGTAACGGACATGAACATCGGCATTCTGTTCATGCTGGGCGTGTCGTCGCTGGGCGTGCTGGGGATTATCACGGCGGGATGGGCGTCGAACTCGCACTATCCGCTGCTGGGGTCGCTCAGGTCGAGCGCGCAGATGGTTTCGTATGAAGTAGCGATGGGACTGGCGGTAATTTCGGCGGTCCTGATGACCAGCTTCACTCCGGGCGTAGCGAGCGGAACGCTGAGCATGATTGGGATTGTCGAGGCGCAGAAGGCGCAGGGCGTGTGGTTCCTGTTCAAGTTCTTCCCGATGGGATTGATCGCATTCGGTGTGTTCGCGATCGCGATGATTGCGGAAACGAATCGCGCGCCATTTGATCTACCGGAAGCCGAGTCGGAGCTGGTGGCGGGATTTCATACCGAGTACAGCGGATTCCGCTGGTCGCTGTTCATGCTGGGCGAATATGCGGCAATGATCGCCGTATCAGGGATTGCAGTCACGCTGTGGCTGGGCGGATGGATGCGTCCATTCCCAAATCTTCTGGCCGGGAACTTGTGGGACACGATTTTCTCGCTCGTTCCCGGCGCATTCTTCCTGTTCCTCGGCGCGGTGACGCTGTATGGGACGGTGCGCATGCCCAAGCATCCCGCGCTATGGATTCAGACGATTGGGCTCGGAGTTTTCGGTCTGGCAATCGCGGCGGTTGGTTTGGTGCTGCTGGTGCCTGCGGTGCGCGTGCGGGTACAGGACATCTTCTGGTTCATGATCAAAGTGGCGACTTTTATCTACATGTACATCTGGTACCGTGCCACGTTCCCGCGCTATCGGTTTGATCAGCTGATGAGGGTCGGATGGAAAGTGCTGTTGCCGATTTCGCTCGGTGTGCTGATTGTGACCGGCGTGGTTGGGTTGAGTCCTGAGTTACTGACGTGGTTGAAGGGAGTGCTGTGATGAAGGTGGCCACACTCCTGCGAAAGATTTTTCTTGTCGACCTGCTGAAAGGAATGTCGCTGACATTTCGCTACCAGGATCCAAAGGAAATCTATACGGAGCAGTATCCCCTGGAACGGCCGAAGGTCGCGGAGCGTTATCGCGGCTTGCCACGGCTGAACGTGAATCCGGAGACAGGGAAGACGCTGTGTATCGCGTGCGATCTGTGCGCGAAGGCATGTCCGGAAAACCTGATTGTGGTGGAGAGCGAACGTGATCCGGTAACCAAGCGCAAGGTGCTGACGAAGTACACGTTCGATATCAGCCGCTGCATGTTCTGCGGGTTATGCGAAGAGTCGTGCTCGACCGACGCGCTGGAACTCACGCAGGATTACGAGATTGCGCAGTATGGGCGCGAAGGCCTGGTGCTGGATCGCGAGCGCCTGGAACGCGGTCCGGAAGGGAAGGTGTACGAGCGATGACACCGATTGCACCAACCTTCTTCTTCTATTTCCTGTCGACGATTGCGGTGGTGAGCGCCATTCTGGTGATCACGCGCAAGAATCCGGTGCACTCGGCACTGTCGCTGATCGTGACACTGCTTTCAGTAGGGGGACTCTACCTGATGCTGTACGCGCCGTTTGTGACTGGCGTGCAGATCATCGTGTATGCCGGTGGAATCATGGTGCTGTTCCTGTTCGTGATCATGCTGGTGAACATCGAGCGCGCCATGAAGGAAGAAGAATTCAACAAGCAGTGGATCGCGGGTACAGTGGCAAGCCTGCTGCTGGGTGGACTGTTCTTGACCGTGTACCTCAAGGGCCGGGCGATCTTCCCGACGCAATTTACGCTACCGCCTGAGCAGATGAACACGCAACAGGTTGGCATGCTGATCTTCCAGAACTATCTGCTGCCTTTTGAGATCGCATCGCTGCTGCTGCTGGTGGCGATTGTGGGTGCGGTGGTTATGGCGAAGAAGAGGATTTCGTAATGGGACCGATTACGACACTTCATTATCTGGTTGTTGCAGCTGCGCTGTTTGTGACTGGCACGGTGGGCGTACTGACGCGGCGCAACGTGGTCGTCATCCTGATGTCGATTGAGCTGATCCTGAATGCCGTTAACCTGAACCTAGTGGCGTTCTCGCGCCTATACAACCTGCAAGGGCAAGTGTTCTCGATTTTTGTAATTACCGATGCGGCGGCTGAGGCTGCGGTCGGACTGGGCATTCTGATCGCCTTCTTCCGCAACAAGGAAACGGTGAACGTGGACGAAGTCGATCTGCTGAAGTGGTAAAGGGCCGATGACTAAAGGCCGAGAGCGAATGAAGCAATGTTCTTCTTAGACCACATATGGGTCATACCGCTGCTGCCGATGGCGAGCGCGGCTGTGATGTTCTTCTTCGGGCGCAGGCTTTCGAAGCAGGCGGTGAATGCGTTCTGCGTAGGCACGGTGGCGCTGGCATTCCTGTTCTCGTGCCTGGCGGTTTATCAGTACACGGGGTACGCCGCCGCGAATCACAATGCCCCCTTCCAAAAAGTAATGTTCACGTGGGTGGGCAGCGACGGACTGAAGCTGCCAACGCACAGCGGACAACCAGCGCAGTTCAAGGCCGAGGCTGGCTTCCTGCTCGATCCGCTTTCGGGCATATGGCTGTTGTTCGTAACCGGTGTGGGAATGCTGATCCACATTTATTCCACCGGGTACATGGCGCATGAGGGCGGCTACTACAGGTTCTTCGGCTATCTGAACCTGTTCATGTTCTCGATGCTCACGCTGATCCTGGGGAATAACTACGCGATGTTGTTTGTCGGGTGGGAGGGCGTGGGACTGTGCTCGTACCTGCTGATCGGTTTTTACTTCCTGAGGCATTCGGCATCGACTGCAGCGAATAAGGCTTTCATCGTGAACCGCATTGGGGACGCATCGTTCCTGATGGGCATGTTCATGATCTTCTGGTACTTCGGGACGTATCGGTTTACCGACATTACGAGTGTGGCGCGCAGTGGACAGATCGCGATCGGAGATCCTTGGCTGATCGCGATCACGCTGCTGCTATTTGGAGGAGCGTGCGGCAAGTCGGCGCAGCTACCTCTTTATGTATGGCTGCCGGATGCGATGGAAGGCCCGACTCCGGTATCGGCATTGATCCACGCGGCGACCATGGTTACCGCGGGCATTTACATGGTGGCACGCTCGAATGCGTTGTTCACGCTGGCGCCGCCATCGATGAAAGTGGTTGCGATTGTCGGCGCGCTGACGGCGATTTTTGCGGCATCGATTGGCCTGGTGCAGAACGACATCAAGCGCGTGCTGGCGTACTCGACGGTTTCGCAGCTGGGATACATGTTCCTGGCACTCGGTGTGGGTGCATTTGCCGCCGGAGTGTTTCACGTGTTCACGCACGCGTTCTTCAAGGCGCTGTTGTTCCTCGGCGCAGGCTCGGTGATTCACGCGATGGGCGGCGAGCAGGACATGCGTAACATGGGCGCGCTGGCTCGCAAGATCCCTACGACATTTAAAACGATGCTGGTGGGCACGTTGGCGATTGCAGGTATTCCCGGACTGGCGGGTTTCTTCTCGAAAGACGAGATTCTGTGGCAGACCTGGTCGCGTGACGGCGGCGCATTTCGGGCGCTGTGGTACGTGGCATTCGCGACGGCGATCATGACGTCGTTCTACATGTTCCGGTTGATCTACCTGACGTTCTTCGGAGAGTCGCGGCTGAGTCACGAAGCGGAACATCATGTGCATGAGTCACCGAAGTCGATGACGATGCCGCTAGTGGCCCTGGCGGTCTGCTCGGTATTCGCCGGATATCTGGGATTACCGCACAGCCTGGGTGGGACCAATCGGTTTGAGAAGTTCCTGAGTCCGGTATTTGCGAGCGAGACGAACAGCGTCAAGGCAGAAGGCGAGCATGCGCAGGCAGCGGTTGTCGGACGCGAAGAAGAGCACACGCCGGCGTCGGAATATTTGCTGATGCTGCTGTCTGTCGGTGCGGCGATTGGCGGCTGGTTCATGGCGAGCCGCGCTTATGGCAAGGCCGCGAAAGGCTACAAGGAGCCGATTCAAGTCGCAGCACCTCCGGTCTATAACACGCTGCTGAACAAGTATTACGTCGACGAGGCTTACGACTACACGTTTACGGGCCGAAAGAACCTGGGGCCGGTGCGGCTGGGCGCGATTGGGTTGGGCGAAGCTTCGTGGAAGTTTGACGCTAGGGTGATCGACGGCACGGTGAACGGCGCAGGATGGATTACGCGCTTCAGCGCAGCAGTGTCGAATTGGTGGGACAAGTGGATCATCGACGGATTGCTGGTGAATGGTCCCGCGATTGTCGCGAAATTGCTTTCTTACCCGACGCGACTGTTCGAGTGGGGACTGGTGCAGTGGTACGCGCTGGTCATGGTAGTGGGTCTGGTCGGATTCGTGTGGTACTACGCGGTCCGATAACGAATAAATGGCATACGCAATGTATAACCACATACTTTCGATTGTTCTCTTTACGCCGCTAGTGGGCGCGCTGGTTCTGCTGCTGATTCCGAAAGAGCAGAAGAACGCCATCCGCTGGATTGCGAATATGTTTTCGCTGGCGGGACTGCTGATTTCGATTCCGCTGATTCCGTGGTTCTGGGTGCTGCGCACGCAACCGGGGTTCAAGTTTATTGAGGGCGCTCCGAACACGTGGATTCCCTCAATCGGCGCGGGATACTACCTCGGGATCGACGGCATCTCGTTCCTGCTGATCATGCTGACGACGCTGCTGGGGTGGATCTCGATCCTGTCGTCGTGGAATGCGATTCAGGACCGCGTGAAGGAATACTACGTGTGGTTCCTGATCCTGCAGACCGGCATGCTCGGCGTCTTCATGGCGCTGGATTTCTTCCTGTTCTTCGTATTCTGGGAGGCGATGCTGGTGCCCATGTACTTGCTGATCGGCATATGGGGCGGGCCGCGAAAACTGTATGCGGCGATCAAGTTTTTCCTGTATACGCTGGTCGGCTCGCTGCTGATGTTGCTGGCGATACTGTTCCTGTATTTCCATCACCATGCGCTGACGGGCGTCTACACCTTTAGCATTCCAGAGCTGTACCAGACGGCGCCGCAGATTCCGTATCACTATGCGATTTGGTTATTCGCGGCGTTCTTCATAGGATTCGCGATTAAGGTGCCGATGTTCCCGTTCCACACATGGCTGCCGGACGCGCACGTAGAAGCGCCAACGGCGGGATCTGTGATCCTGGCCGGCGTTCTGCTGAAGATGGGAACGTATGGGTTCATGCGCTTCTCGCTGCCATTCTTCCCGCAGGTGCTGGATCCGGTGGCCCATCCGATGGTGCGCGGGACGATTATTACGTTGTCGATCATCGGCATTGTTTATGGGGCTCTGGTTTCGCTGGTGCAGACCGACATGAAGAAGCTGGTGGCATATTCGTCGGTGAGCCACCTTGGCTTCTGCACGCTGGGCATTTTTGCACTGAACCAGGCGGGCCTGAGTGGATCTTTGCTGCAACAGATCAATCACGGAATTTCGACGGGCGCACTCTTCTTGATCGTCGGCATTCTGTATGAGCGCAGGCACACGCGCGATATCTCGGAGTACGGCGGAATTTCTAATGTGATGCCGGTGTACGCGACGATCACGATGATCATGTTCCTGAGCTCGATGGGACTCCCGCTGCTGAACGGATTCATCGGCGAGTTCACGATTCTGCAGGGCGCATTTATCGAGAACAAGGCATGGGCGGCGTGGGCGATTCCGGGCGTGGTGCTGGCGGCTTCCTACTTGCTCTGGCTGTACCAGCGAGTGTTCTTTGGGCCAGTTACAAATCCGAAGAATGAGAAGCTGCAAGACCTGACGCCGCGCGAGGTGCTGTGCTTTGTGCCGCTGCTGGTTCTGGCGTTTGCGATCGGACTGTACCCGAAGCCGATCTTCCAGATTATGGAGCAACCGGTGCAACAGATCGTGCAGACGGTTCGACCTGATCTAAACAAACCGGTGTTGGCACAGACTCCGGTTACGCCGGTCCCTACGACGGCGCTTGCAACTGAAGCAGGGAAGTAGCGAAGGACGACAAGAGATGGGGACACATTTCTTTACCAGCACGGACTACCTGCTAGCGCTGCCGATGATCATGCTGGCTCTGTTCGGCATGGGCGTGCTGATCATCGACCTGATGCTGCCCGCTGAATGGAAGCGCGCGAATGCGTGGACGGCGCTGGTCGGATTGGGGTTCTCGGCCGTAGCGGTTTATAAGATTCAATTGGCGGATCGTTTTGCCGAGGCGCATGGGCAGGGCGGATCTTTCGTAGGTTTTGCCGGGTCGCTGGTGCTGGATCGTTTTGCGATTTACTTCTTTTATCTATTTCTTGCCGGGGCGGCGATTGCCATCCTGATGTCGGTGAAGTACCTGGAGATCGAGCGCGAACAGCACGGCGAGTTCTATGCGTTGGTGCTGTTTTCCGTAGTGGGAATGATGTGCATGGCCTCGGGTTATGACATCGTGCTGCTGTTTATCGGCCTGGAGTTGATGGCCATTTCGACATATGTGCTCGTGGGCTTCCTGCGACGAAGTCAGCGCTCGAATGAAGCGGCGCTGAAGTACCTGCTGCTAGGCGCGTTTTCGTCGGGAATCTTCGCTTATGGCCTGTCGTTGTTCTACGGGCTCGCAGGCAGCACGAATGTTGGGCAGATCGCGCGGACGCTGGAAGAGCACTTCCGCACGAATCCGAAAGATCCGATTGCGATTCTTGCGCTGCTAACAACAGCGACCGGGCTATTGTTCAAGATTGCGGCGGTTCCGTTCCATCAGTGGGCGCCGGATGCATATGAAGGCGCGCCAACCAGCGTAACTGGATATATGTCGGTGGCAGTGAAGGCTGCCGGCTGGGCAATGCTGCTGCGCATCTTCCTGTACATGCTGTATCCGCTGCGCTCAGTTTATGTGCCGATGATCATTTTTGTTTCGCTAGCGACGCTGACGGCAGGGAACCTGTCGGCGTTGACGCAGACTAATCTGAAGCGCTTGCTGGCTTACTCCTCGATTGCGCACGTGGGTTACATGCTGCTGGGCCTGGTGGCGGGAAATAGCGAGAGCGCGAGTTCCACAGGCATCAAGGGGATCATGGTGTACCTGCTCGTGTACACCTTCATGAACCTGGGCGCGTTTGCAGTGATCACATCGCTACGCCGTCGCGGCATCATTGGAGATGAGATCGATGACATTGCAGGCCTGATGTTCAAGGCTCCGACGGAAGCGATCCTGATGCTGGTGTTTCTGCTGTCGCTGGCGGGAATTCCGCCACTAGCGGGATTCTGGGGCAAGTACTACATCTTCCTGTCGCTGATTGAGTCGGGGCACTACGCCTTGGCGGCGGTGGCAGTTCTGTTTGCGGTGCTTGGTCTTTACTACTATCTGCGGATCGCGAATGCCATGTTGATGCGCCCGGCGGAGAACACAGAGCCGGTGGCCATGAGTCCTGGTCTGCGGCTGGCGCTGGCGATCACGGCGCTGGGGACTGTGGCAATCGGGATCTTCCCAGAGGCCTTTCTGAAGGCCGCAGCCTGGTCGCTGAGCGTTCCGCAAGCGAGTGCCGTGCTGGGACTCCTAAAATAGAGCAGGCATCATCAAAGGCTTCACTTGCGTACAATGGTGCGCGACCATGCCTGAGCCACCACAATCTTCAAACGGCAACTTCTTTGTCACTCTCGCGCGCTACAGCCAGCTGGCATTTGTGCTCCCGGCAGCCACGTTCGTTGGCTGGATTGTCGGCGTGTTGCTCGACCGATGGCTGCATACGACCTGGATATACCTGGCCGGATTGATTGTTGGCATCATCGCCGGGTTCGTCGAACTGATCCGGACAGTGATGAAGAACGAAGGGAAGGACGAGTAGTCGTGGCTGATCCGGATGTTATTCCGCCCGAGCCGGACGATGCGGAAGACGCATTCGATCTGACTCCGGTCGATCCGAAGGTGGAGCGGTTTCTTGGCGCGGCGGTCAGCCGAATCCGGCATACGATGCTGATCCTGGGTGCAATCGCGACGCTGATTGCATGGTCGATTTGGGGCTGGAGAATTGCCGCTGGCGTGTTGCTCGGTTGCGTCGTTTCCTATGTGAACTTTCACTGGCTGGAACGTGCGCTGAATTCATTAGCAGAGCGCATAACTGCCGCCGGATCAAAGGTTTCGAGCACTGGAACGGTGTTCCGATTTCTGCTGCGCTATGCCTTTATCGGCCTTGGAGCCTATGTTATATTCAAAGGTTCTGCTGACAGCCTTTACGGTTTCTTAGGTGGCTTGTCTTTAACCGTGGCTGCAGTCTTGTGTGAAGCCGCTTATGAAGCATACGCGGCGTTACGCTCGAAAATTTAGCTGGTTCGTCATTATTCATGCCTGAACAACTGCCACTTACTGCACTCTTGAACCGGATCTTTGGTGGTCCAGTGACCGCCTTCCTGAATGGTATTGGCGTTCACCCGAAATATCCGCAGGCGCCCATTCCGAATTACCTGGCGATGGAAATCCTGGTGGTAGCCATCCTGTTCCTTCTCTTCCTATTGGTGAGAGCGAGTCTTTCGGTGGACCGGCCACGTTCGTTGCAACACATTTTCGAAGGCATCCACGGATTCATCGAGAATCAGAGCAAGGAAATCATCGGGCCGCACAGCGAAATGTTCACTTCGTTCCTGGTGCCGCTGTTCATCTTTATTCTGCTCGCTAATTTGCTCGGGTTGGTGCCGGGATTCGAGTCACCGACTGCGGAGCCGTCGGTTCCGCTGGGCTGTGCTCTGGTTGCTTTCTTCTATTACAACTACCAGGGGATCCGGCAACACGGACCACTGGGCTACGCGAAGCTATTTACAGGGCCCGTCGCAGCGCTAGCGCCGCTGATGGTGCCGATCGAAATTATCAGCAATTTGGCACGCGTGATGTCGCTCACCATCCGTCTTTTTGCCAATATGTTTGCGGGTGACATGGTGACGCTGGTTTTCTTCTCCCTGGTGCCAGTTGTGGTTCCGGTTATTTTCCTGGGATTGCATATCTTCGTGTCGTTGCTGCAGGCGTACATTTTCGCTTTGCTGACGACGGTGTACTTGCAGGGAGCGGTGGCGGCAGAGCACTAGAAACCCGTTTCACGTTTCGAGTTTCACGTTTCACGAAAGACGTTTGCTGCGAGTGTGAGGGCGTCTGTACGGTATGGCGTCAACCACCCCCTGGCAGCGATTTATAAGGAGAAAGTAGATGCGCAAAACACTCAGCTATATCTTTATGGCGCTTGCGATTATGTTCATTGCTGCGCCGGTCTATGCCCAGGGCGGTGCAGCTGCTGCCGGGACCAACTGGGTCGCTATCACCGCCGGATTCGCGATGGCGATCGCCTCGGGTATGTGTGCCCTTGGACAGGGTAAGGCGACGGCCGCAGCGGCCGAAGCACTTGCCAGAAACCCGGGAGCACGTGCCGGAATTCAGCTGGCACTCATTCTTGGCTTGGCGCTGATCGAGTCGCTCGCTCTGTACACGCTGGTGATTATCTTTGTGAAGGTAAAGTAAGCAACCGAAATTCGCATCTGTTGAGAGCCTCCGCTACGGCGGAGGCTTTTGCTTTTTGCGACGCATACAATAACGGCGTGCCTGCCGTCCTCGAATACGAGCATATTGGGAAGACGTATCGATCACTATTTGGGCGACGTGGCGCGCACGCCCTGGATGACTTCTCGCTATCGATCGAAGCGGGCGAAATCTTTGGTTTCCTCGGACCGAATGGCGCAGGGAAGAGCACCGCGATCCATCTGGCGATGGGGTTCATGAGGCCGAGTGCGGGATCGGGCGTCCTGCTCGGCAAAGAGTTCGGATATGCTCCCTCGCGCCGTCGCGTGGGTTTTTTGGCGGAGAATGTGGCTCTCTATAACCGTCCAGTGAAGGACCTGGTGCGCTTCTATGGCGCGCTCAACGGCATGCGCGATCCGGAACTGGCAAAACGCACGAGCGAGGTTCTGGAATTATTGGAATTGCGCGACGTGGAGACGCGGAAGGCTGCGAAGCTCTCGCGAGGGATGCTCCAGCGAGTTGGATTGGCACAGGCACTCGTAAATGATCCTGAGCTGCTGATCCTGGACGAGCCCACATCGGCGCTCGATCCCCTTGGAAGAGTAGCGGTTCGCGAATTACTGATTCGAGCGCGGAATTCTGGTAAGACAGTCTTCCTCAGTTCACATCTGCTTTCTGAGATCGAAATGATCTGCGATCGAGTAGGCATCGTGAGCAGGGGCAAGCTGATACGAGTAGGGAAGACTTCAGTTCTGCTGGAGTCGGCGGAAGAGTTGGAGATCGTGGCGAGCGGGGTAAGGCAGTCAGACTTTCCGGGCGGGAAGAGTGAGAACGGCACTGTCGTTATCAAGGTGAAACGAGGCGAGCAGCGCCGCGTGATCGAACAAATATGGACGGTGGGCGGTGAGGTGCTGAGAGTAAATCCGGTACGACGGTCGCTGGAAGAGTTGTTCCTCGAGTTGACGACGCCGGGCGCTGAGCGTGAGGAAACAGGCGAGAAAGGACGTTCTGCATGAGAACAGTTTCCCTCATCGCGCTGAATTTCCTGCGAGAGAGTCGCTGGGCGATTCTGCTGCTGTTGCTATGGGCGGTGGTCAGCGGAGGTGCTGCGGCATATTCGATTCGAACAGAGCAGGATGATGCTTTGTTCTTACTGAAGCAGCAGGCGGTTTACGGGGTGGTGTTCACGGCATTTCTCGCTTCTTCGGCGATATACAATCAGCGGCGTTCACGCCGAATCCTGGCAGTGCTGGCTAAAGCTATCAGCCGGCCGCAGTACCTGGCAGGATTGGAACTGGGATTTCTCTTTAGTGTCGCCGTGTACTGTCTCGCAGTCGCGGCGCTGGGTGGATGGGTGTTCGCGCGTGCGGGATTTTCTGTCACCGACGTGATTCCTCTAGCGGTGGTGCTGTTCGCGGCTTCGGCGCTGGCGGGAAGTGTGGCGCTGCTATTCTCGACTTTTGTAAGTCCACTTTTTGCGATCGCGCTAACGGCGATTGTAGTAGGCATCAATGGGATGCTCGCGCATGTATCGTCTGGCGCATTGGCACGAGTGATGCCGACATACGTGCTGATGCAGTCGATACTCGGATTCTCGTTGGAGAGTTGGACGCCTGCATGGACAGCCGCAGGCTGGGCAATCGTTGAATCCTTCGCGGTGTGGGCGCTTGCGTCGCTGATTTTTTCGTATCGAGATCTGGCGGTCGCTGTCGAGTAGGTTAAGTGCGTGAGGGCGAGACGCCCTCACGACAGCCGGCGAGGACGCCAGCGCTATTCACACTCACGCCGCTGCTTCTCTGCGAACCGCTCTGCGCAGACGTTGCAGCTTCCCCGGTTGAGCGATGGGGACGCTTGCAGGCCAAGGTTCTTCGACTCCCATTAAAGCCAGAGCCGATCCGAGCAGCGCCATATTCTTGGTGAAATCGACCATGTTGTGCATCCGCTCGGCGGGATCTTCGTCCTTCCAGAAGTTATGTATAAACGGAGAGACGCCGCCGAGGAAGCCGACGATGGCAAGCGTGCCCAGCTTTGGCTTGATTCCCAATAAGACGCTCGCCCCGCCAACGGTTAGAGCAACTCCGGTTGCGATGACGGCGACGTCGGGCTTAGGAACTCTCTTCGCTCCTGCATATTGCGCGATCATTTTGCGTTGACGGAAATGATTGATTCCGTTGTAAAGAAAAAAGCCTCCAAATAGAAGACGGCCGATCAGGAAAGGGGCTTTCATCGATTCCTCCTTAGCCGATTGGATGCCAGAGAAAGGGCGGCGTTATCCCGCCAGTGGGCGCAATCAGGTATTCACCCGAGAGGGTGGTAACGACAGAACAAAAGGTTCTACGACCGTCGTTATGCCTGCGGTGCATTCTTCAGTACATGTTCGCGAAAAACCGGAACAGAATGTCTTCGTTGATTTACCCCAAGCACTCGATGTGTAGGAAGGAGACTTGGAAGATTTCAGAGCAAAGAGGGCGGGCCGAAAACCCGCCTTTTTTATTGGACCACACCTTCAAGTAATAGTTGAGGTAGGCTTGGCGGCGCGGCGGAAGCGGATCACTAACGCCTTGTTTTCCTGCAATTACACAAGTATTACAAAGGTCCAGGCGATTCGCTGATAACGTCAGAACAGTTTCGTGGGGAAAATCAAAGGGTCGCAAGGGGACGCATGAGCTTTTTAAAGAATGATCGGACGTTCAAAGAGCCGATCAGCAAGCTGACCACATTTTTCATGGCCTTATTCCATATTGGCGCGGTAGCGGCGCTGTTCTTTTTCAGCTGGAAAGCTGCGTTCCTGGCGGCGATCTTGTGGTGGTTTTCTGGCAGCCTCGGGATCGGCATGGGGTATCACCGGTTGCTCACGCATCGCGGTTACAAGACTCCGAAGTGGATCGAGTATTTCCTGACCACATGCGGTGCGCTGGCGCTGGAGGGCGGTCCGTTCTTCTGGGTGGCAACCCACCGGGTACACCATCAGAACACCGATCGCGAGGGCGATCCGCATTCTCCGCGTGATGGTGGTTTCTGGTCGCACATGGGATGGATCATGACCGGGCGCGCGATGCACAACCAGTCCGCCGCTCTGCTTCCGTACGTTCCCGATCTTCGCAAAGATAAGTTCCACACGTGGATCAGCAAATGGCACTGGGTTCCGATCACCGTGCTGGGCGTGGCGATCCTCGCAATTGGCGGTTGGAAGTATGTTCTGTGGGGGATCTTCCTGAGAACGACGCTTGGTTTGCATGCGACTTGGCTGGTGAACTCGGCCACGCACATGTGGGGAAGACAGCGTTTCCTGACAAACGATACTTCGAAGAATAGCTATTGGGTTGCGCTACTGACGTTTGGCGAAGGATGGCACAATAATCATCACGCGCACCCGCAATCGGCGCGACATGGCCTGCGCTGGTATGAATACGATCTGAACTGGTATGGGATTTCCGCGCTGAAGCTGGTCGGTCTGGCTTGGGATGTGAAGTTGCCGAAGCTGAAGGAAGAAAACGAAGTGCCGGATGCTGTTACGGCTCCAGATGCCGTCGAGGAACTGGTGCCGGTTTCAGGCGACTAGCTGCATTAACAATCATGATTCATGACCGCGGACCATCGAGTCCGCGGTTTTTCTTTGTGGGATACTCGTCTACTACAATCTAGACAGCTATGCGTATCGCGAGTCGCGGGAAGACGATCGCGTTCTTCATCACCCTAGGCGCTTGTGGCGTCGGGTTGGCGATCGCGCTCAACATCACGTGGGTCATCATCAACTGGAAAGAAGTGGTCCCGCTGGTGCTTGGGGTCGTCTTCTTTGGATTCATCATTGCAGGATTGGTGCTGAACACGATCTTCCTGGTGCGCGAGATTCGCCGCAATGAGCAACAGGACAGCTTCCTGAATGCGGTTACACATGAGTTGAAGACGCCGATTGCGTCGATACGCCTGTACCTGGAAACCCTGCAAAAGCGCTCGGTGGAGGAATCACAACGCCACGATTTTTATCGCATCATGCTGGAAGATACCGATCGCCTGCTGGGAACGGTCGAGCAGGTATTGAAAGCGGGCGAAACTCGACACGGGACAAATAATAAGAAGCACAATCAGGAAGTGGACTTTTCGTCGCTGGTCACAGATTCGCTGGAGCTCGCGCGATTGCGTCATAAGGTAACGTCGAAGGAGCTTCGCTTCGGAACTCAGCCCGACCCAGGGATTATTTTGCTGGGAAATCCAGAAGAACTCCGAACGGCTGTGGGGAACCTGCTGGACAACGCAGTGAAATATTCAGGCAAGTCGACAGAGATCGTGGTGGATATTCTCAGTCCGAACATGGACACAGTCGTTCTCCAGGTCCGCGACAAGGGAATTGGAATACCGAAGCCGGAGCTTAAACGAATTTTCAAGCGCTTCTATCGCGTAAGGACATTGACTTCGGGTCCGGTGAAGGGAACGGGGCTTGGTTTATTTATCGTGCGGTCGATCGCGCGGCGGCACGGAGGCGATGTGCTGGCAGAGAGCGAAGGCGAAGGAACAGGGAGCACGTTTACGATGCGCCTGCCGAGGGTATATCGCCCATGATCCGTATCCTGATCGTCGAAGACGAAGTGCATCTTGCGCGCGGGCTGCAGTTCAATTTGGAGGCTGAGGGTTACACGGTGGAGGTCACGGATAACGGCGAAGCAGCACTGACCAAATTGCTATGTGACCACACGCCGTTCGACGCGCTGATTCTTGACGTAATGCTGCCAGGCAAGGATGGGTTCACGGTCGCAAGCGAGCTTCGAGCCGCGAAGCAGTTCATCCCGCTGCTGATGCTGACGGCACGAAGCCGTCCCGAGGATGTGCTGAAGGGGTTCGAGTCGGGTGCGGACGATTATCTGCCAAAGCCGTTTAATTTGGACATTCTGATTGCGCGGATCGGCAGCTTGCTACGGCGCAAGAACTGGATGGGCCAGCCCAGCGGAGAGAGTCAGCCACCGGCGGCACGGAATGTTTTCAGCTTTCGTGGAAAGCAGGTTGATTTCGACAGATTGCAGTTACAAAACGGCAAAGATTCCTTCCAGTTGACGGTTATGGAGTGTGAACTCCTGCGGTATTTAATACGCAACCAGGGGCGCCCGGTCTCGCGGCGCGCCATTCTGGAAGATGTGTGGGATCTGAAGGAGGACACGGATACACGTGCCATCGACAATTTCGTGGTCCGCCTTCGTAGATATATCGAGCCCGACCCAAGCAAGCCCAAACACCTGCTGACAGTTCGCGGAATCGGATATCAATTCGTTGCTGAGCCCGAGGAAACGTAAACCTAATCCTGCGTTGCTCGTCTAGACGAGTGCTGGAAAAGCACACGGGGATTACGTTTTGTTGGACGTCGTTGTAGCGTTTTTGCAGTCGTGTCTTCGGCGGGCTATTCGCGAAAATGGATCGATGGTCACGCGAATTGTAAGCCTGCTGGCGATTGTTGCTCTCTCCAGTTTGCTGCTGGCGCAGGAGAACAGCAGGCCTACCTTTCGTTCCGAAACTACCGTTGTTCTCGTTCCCACGCTGGTCACCGATGAACACGGCGAAGTGATCTACGGGCTTACGCAAAAAGACTTTGTGATCATGGATAACGGGGTAGAACGAACGGTGTTGATGGATGACACATTTTCCGACAAGCCAGTTTCTCTGGTCCTGGCAGTGCAAACGGGAGGCAGCGCTCCGGCGGTGTTGGGCAGTGGTTGTGCCCTGCAGGGCGAGGCAGACGAGCTCAAAAGATCATCGAGATGCCGCAGCACGCTACACGAGATTGGGTCGATGCTGGAGACATTCGTGGATGGACCCGGCAGTGAGATGGCGCTCGTCAGTTTCGATAGCCAGGTAAAACTGAGTCATGAGTTTTCGAGCGACGTTTCCAAAGTAAATCAATCTCTCGAGGGGCTTCACGCCGGCGATTCAGGAAGCGCGATCCTGGACGCGATTCACTATTCGATGGATCTGCTGAAACGCCAGCCAGCCGGTCATCGCAAAGTTCTCGTGGTGGTGAGCGAACAGGCGGACGGAGACAGCAAGTCGATCAGTCTCGATGAAGCTGCCAAGCAAATTATTGCCAGCGACGTCGAACTCTACATGATCTCGTTCCCGGCGGATGCGAAGGCCAAAGTGGAGAGCGCGGCGAAATTGTTCGGGCCCATGCTGCAGCAAGTGTTGCTGCGCGAGGAAGTGGCTGGTGGACGACCACACGGCTGGGGCGGGCACGGCATGGATCACGGTGAAGGAGAACATGCTGGAGGAGCGGGAGCAGGAACGCCTTCGGCGGCAGCGCCGAGAGCCGGAGGAGGTGGCGGCGGGCACCAGGGCCAGATGGGCGGCGCTTCGGGTGCTTCCGGGGCATCGTCCTCCGGAACGTCTTCCAGCGCGGATGTGCAAGGGGACAACAGTTTGGGAGACGGCGCAGGCGGTGCTGCGGACGGCGGTCTGAGTGCTGCAACCAATCCTGGCGTGAGTCCTGGAGATTTGGAGACGAACTCAGGACACGAATACGGGCTTGGTCCGCGAAACGTTAACATCGGAGGTCCGATCGTGTCGTTGCTGCGATGGTCGGCTTCACAGATGCACACGAACGTGCCACAGGCAGTCGCTAATCTCACTGGCGGCGAGTACGTTCTGTTCCATAACTCTCAGGGTTTGGATCAGGCTCTGGGAATGCTCGCGAACCATGCGCACAATCGATACCAGCTCAGTTTTCAGGTGAAGGACCCTACGCCCGGCCCTCACACGATCCAGGTTTCGCTACGCGATGGTAGTGGAGCGCTCATATGGGCCAGAGCAGGATATTGGCCTGCTTTGAACACTACCGCAACGAAAGCGAATGCAACTAGTACAAGAAGCCAGAAAGGCGACTAGGGCTTAGGCAAAGCAGAGTCCCACCATCCTCGTCTATTATTGATGGGGAAGAAGGGTGCGTGGGCTTCGTTTCAATCAGAAAAGTTTTCCGACCTCTGTATCTGGGATATCTGGGTTTTGCGATTTTCTTGGTGGGTGCGCCTGCGTTCGCCCAGGAAATCACCATCCGCAGCAATTCCACTGTAGTCCTGGTTCCGACGTTGGTGACCGACTCGGCGGGGAAGCCGGTGTATGGGCTCCGGGCCGAGGATTTCATCGTCGAGGACAATGGCATCGTGCAGCCGGTCCGCATCGACGAAACGCTGGAAACCCAGCCGATCTCGCTGGTGCTCGCCATTGAGAAGTCGCAAGATGCAAGCGCAGCGCTGGAGAGGATTCAACGGCTTGGGAGCCTGATTGATCCGATTATCGGTGACGGTAAGGGCGAAGTTGCGGTCGTGACCTTCGATAGCGAGCCGAAGCTGGTTCAGGACTTCACGTCCGACAGCGGTCAGGTGACAAAGGTATTAAAGGGCCTGAAAGCGAGCGGTGGCGACGCTGCGATTCTAGACACGATCAGTTTTTGCGCGAGACGGCTGGCGGCGCGCCCTAAGAATCACCGGAAGATACTGCTGATAATTTCCGAGACCAGGGACCACGGCAGCACGGCTCCGGTTGAGGACGTCATCCGGCAACTCGAGGGCAGCAATACTATCGTCTACAGCTCAACGTATTCACCGGTCCTCGATTCGTTGTGGGCGACACCGACCGACAATACTCCCAATTTTTTAAACCTGTTCAAGTTGCTGGTTGAAGAAGCCAAAGACAATACACCTCAGACCCTGTCGCAGGTCTCGGGAGGGGAATATCTTCCGTTCAAGTCAGAAAAGGCATTTGAAGACAAGATAGCGGAGATCAGCAACCACCTCTTCAATGCGTACCTGCTGAGCTACCAGCCTAAGGATCTAGCCCCGGGGCAGCACACGCTGCGGGTGCGCCTTAAGTTTGCGAGTGACGCGAAACTCTACACGCGAAGCGGCTACTGGGCTGCGGACTCGGACCAGGCTGAAGGCGGAGGTTCTAAGCCAACCGCGCGCCCCCCCGGCAACTCGCACTGAACGCTCCTAGAAGTATGTCATCGGAGGTGCCCGCCCTGCGGCCCTAGTATAAAAGAACTACATCAATCGCTATGCGATATATGCATCGATTCTTCGTGGCTGCCCATCCAAACTGTTGGGGAGGTAGAAAAATGGATGTGGCATACAGGGGAGCAAACGTAGGTCTACGCAAAAGTACAGACTGGGGCGCTATCTGGGCGGGCGTATTCAGCTTTATGGCAATCTGGTCGGTTTTCGGAGCGTTGGGGCTTGCGATTTTCGCGAGCGCCGCCAGCCCGAATGTCTCCCAGTCGATTGCCCACCAAGGTTGGGGAATCGGAATCTGGAGCATCGTGCTGACAATTATCGCCATGTATGTAGCCGGACGGGAAACAGGAAGGCTGGCTGGGGTTGATAACCGGCATGACGGGATGATCCATGGACTGGTGATGTTTGGCCTGTCAGTAGTAGGGGTGCTCGTTCTGTTGACGATCGGTGGAAGCGCGATCAACGGAGGAGCTGGAGTCAGCGGCAACGTTCACAACGGATACGCCCTGAGTGTAATGAGTGGATTAGGCTGGGGCGGCTTCTTGTCGCTGTTCCTCGGATGGCTTGCGGCCATGATTGGCGCGTCTTCGGGAGTAGTCCATAAGGAAATTACGACGGGCAACTTGCGAGAGATCGATCGAGAAATGCGTCCAGCCGCTTAGAGTGCCCAGTTGATTGGAGTGTAAGGCGGTGCGCAGAGCACCGCTTTTTTTTGGGCAGTCGTAAGATGTTCAGATGATCAATGCAACTGCTACCTGGACTGACCACGATCGTTTTCTCGCACAGGCTTCGAGCGGGCATGCAATTATCGTAGATGCCGGAGAGAAGAAAACGGCTTCGAGTCCCGTGGAACTGGTGCTGATTGGGCTGTGCGCCTGCACCGCTTACGATGTCGTGAATATCCTGCGCAAGAAGCGGGAGGATTTTACGAAGGTTGAGGTGTTCGCAGAGGGCGAACGCGCAACGGGGCCGCCAGCGGTATACACGACAATCAAGCTGGTTTATAAGGTGAAGGGCCGAGTTAGCCGAGAGGCAGTGGAGAGCGCGGTTCGACTGTCAGAGGAGAAGTATTGCTCGGTAGCAGCCATGCTGAACAAAACCGCGAAGATCACTTACGACATTGAGCTGCACGAAAAATAGTTGCGCCCACGAGGCGTCTGGATCGATCCAATCTCGCATGGCAGACCGGAAGATCATCGTGTTCACGCAACCCGACTGCCCTCCATGCAGAAGCGTGAAAGTCTACCTGGCGGATAAGGGGCTCGAATTCGAAGAGCGGGATGTTACGGTGGATCAAGAAGCGGTCCGCGAGTTGGTGGAGACGTATCAAAGCCGGTCCACCCCTACCATTGTGATCGGCGACAACGTTATGATCGGGTTTGATCCAGAAGAACTCGACCAAATTCTTGCAAAATAAAAGACACCCGATTCGCGGATATCTATTCATCGCTTCTGCCACTATGTGCTGGGCGATCTCCGCAACGCTGGGGAGGGCTGTATTCACAGGTCGCCTGCTGGCCAGCGGCGGCAAAGCGCTTGCCCCTATTGATCCACTAATCCTTGCGCAAAGCCGTACAACAATTTCGTTTTTGATTCTGGCGCCGATGCTTCTCCTCTTCCGAGGACGAGATGCACTGAGCCTGCCGAAGCGCGATTGGGTCAAGACTGCGATCGTCGGCGTGCTCGGCGTAGCAATGTCAAACTACTTTTACTATCTTGCGATCCAGAAGACGAATGTGGCGACGGCAATTACGCTACAGTACACGGCTCCGATCTGGGTATTGCTGTACATGGTGGCGCGCGGAGTACAGAAGCCAACGATGAAGCGGCTGATCTCGGTTGCTTTGGCGATTCTCGGCATCGCTATGGTTGTGGGACTTCTTAGTTACGGCGGTTTTCGTGTGAATACGGTGGGTGTAATCGCCGCACAGATTGCGGCCGTTACGTTTGCCTTTTACAACGTGGGGGGCGCCGGTCTTGTGGCGCGATATGACCGGTGGAAAGTAGTGGCGAATACATTCCTGGGGGCGGCGCTGTTCTGGATTGTGGTGAACCCGCCATGGAAGATCGTGGCCGCACACTATTCATCGGGCCAGTGGTTGTTTCTGTTGGTGTTCGCGATGACGTCGATCCTGATTCCGTTCTCGCTTTACTTTGCTGGTTTGCAGCATCTGGATCCAACGCGAGCGATTGTCACCAGTTGCCTTGAGCCGGTCTTCTCGATCCTGGTTGCGGCGGCGGTGCTAGGCGAGATTGTTGGACCAATGCAGGTTCTCGGAATCGCGATGGTGCTGGCGGCGACAGTGCTGGTGCAGATGCCAGATCAGCGCGAGAAAGTATTGGTGGTGGAACCGATGGAGTGAGCAAGCATTGAGTTATTCGGTGATCGCGTGATTTGTTGATTAAAAGTCGAGGCGGGGAAGTCCTGCTGAAATGTGAGCTCCCCGAAATGAATCACGGTTTTCGCCTTTTAGTGAATGCGGACAGCAGCGCGCGTCCTAACCACTAAATGGGGTCTTCGAGCGTCCTTCTTCCAAATGCTCGATTACGTAGGGGATCGTGGTCTGGTACTCGGTCCCTTCGGAGTCGCGGTAGTGGAGCACTCCGTGCTCGTCGAGTACATAACTATTCACCAGTTGAGAGACGCGATTAGCATTGGGCGGGAAGAGAGTGATGCGAACAATCTGGGCCATGGATCTGATTGTAGAGCTCTTGAATCGTGATGAGCCGTGATTGTCGTCACGTCTTGAGCGGTCGGAATAATATCGCGTCGTGATGGAAAGAGAGCTCCCAGCCGAGGCGACTTGGAGCTCTGTCGAGCGAAATATCGAGAATTGCGAGAGGTTGCAAGTCAACGTTCTGGAGCTTTCGCGGCCAGGATGTCGAGTTTTTCGACGTGGGGAGGGGCTGCAAAAAGATCCGCGGCCTTAGCGAACAGTTGCTTGGCGATTTCCCCTGTCAAATGAGCGTTTCTGCCCTTCTCGTCGGCGAAAGTATCGAAAATGCCGAATTTCGCGGGTCCAAGTTTCACCGCGTACCAGGTTGTGGTGCCAGTTTCCTGAAGTGCGAGTGGCCGGGCTGATTTCAAGAAGTCCTCGACTTCCGTTTCTTTGCCAGGTTTGGCCTCTAGTAAGGCTAACAGCGCGAGTTGATCCATCGTGTCCTCCTGGAGCAGATTCACTTATTAGATGTCTTTCGAATGCGGAAGTTCCGGGCATGGAAGCAAATGACAATTCGGAGACACAGGTTAGATATCCGGAGATCTGGCTGATAACATTCTTTTTGCAATTCAACGCTATCTGGCTGGCTTGCCGACTCGGCATTTCGTCCGCCTTCACCGAGAGATTAGAGAAGGAGTAGTTGATGACTATGAGCACGAAGATCGCGGCCGATCGAATGGTGTTTCGGAACACGGATGCTCACGTCGGCCGGCACACTTCGGTTACTCCGCACAACAGCACTAACAAACGTCTCAGCTACGGGCGCATTCGACTGAACAGTGAAGTGGCATCGGTGTCGTTTGCTAACGGTCCTGAGGAAACGGGATTTCTAGTGCTATCCGGTGAGGCTCGGGTGAAAGCTGCTGGCCAGGAGATCAAGCTTGGGCAGTATGACGCGTTATACATTCCGCGCGATTCGCAAATCGCCGTGAAGACAACAAGTGCGGTGGACATCGCCGAGTTCTCGGCGCCGGTCAATAACGAGTATCCAGTGCAGTATGTGAATTACGAAGAGATGAGCAAGGATCCTGGATTGAAGTTCGCCGCTGGTCAGGGAACAGGAGCTTCCCGTCATTTGCACATGTCCTGCGCAAAAAATGTGCAAGCCGGGCGGTTAGTGTTTGGTTGGACGTATTCGGATCCAGGAAATTGGACTAGCTGGCCTCCGCACGAGCATGCAGCGACGCTGGAAGAGATGTACGTCTACTTCAACATGCCCGCACCGGCTTATGGCCTGCAACTGGTGTACAACAACACCGAGTATCCTGAACTGGTTGTGCCGGTGCGTGAGGGCGACGCCGTGCTGATGCCTAGCGGGTACCATCCCAATGTCTCCGTGCCCGGACACAAGATCTGCTTTATCTGGGCGATGGCAGCGCATCGGGAAGTTGAGGATCGTAAGTTCGGAGTGGTGAACGTGCAACCGGGATTTGACCAGGGTGGCAGCGGCCTGGAAAAAGGGAGAGCTAAGTAATTACGTGACTCCATGAGCGATCAAAAGAACAGCGCGACATCATCCGTAATGGCACGGACTGAGCCAGGGGCACCGATGACTTCATCGCCGGTCGGCCACTACCGATGGGTGATCTGTGCGCTGCTATTTTTTGCGACCACCATCAACTATATGGATCGCGCTGTGCTCGGGATCCTGGCGCCCACGCTGCAGAAGACGATTGGCTGGAACGAAGTGCAGTATGGCTACATCGTCATGGCGTTCATGGCAGCCTATGCGCTGGGTATCTTGTTCGTGGGGCGCTTCATCGACCGTGTGGGAACGCGCAACGGCTATGCAGCTTCGGTGGGGCTTTGGAGTCTTTCTGCGATGAGCCATGCGCTGGTTACCTCGGCGCTCGGCTTCGGTTTTGTTCGGTTCCTGCTTGGACTGGGTGAGTCGGGAAATTTTCCTGCGGGAATCAAGAGCGTTGCCGAATGGTTTCCGAAGAAGGAACGCGCACTCGCTACCGGCATCTTCAATTCGGGATCGAACCTTGGAGCCACCGTTGCGCCGATACTTGTTCCGCTCATCGCAGATAAGCTGGGCTGGCGCTGGGCGTTTGTGTTCACCGGAATCTTCAGCGCAACATGGCTGGTCGTCTGGCTGACAACTTACCGCAAACCTGGGGAGCATCGAAGAGTGTCGGCGGCGGAGTTGGTATACATCAACGCTGATCCTTCGGAGCCTGTGGGCAAGATTCCATGGTCGCATCTGTTGCCGCATCGTCAGACATGGGCATTCGTGATCGGGAAGTTGATGACCGATCCAGTGTGGTTTTTCATGCTGTTCTGGCTGCCAAAGTTTTTCAATTCACGTTATGGACTGACGGCGAAGCAGTTTGCGATTCCACTGATCGTGATCTATAACGCGTCCGCCGTAGGCAGCATTGTGGGAGGATGGTTACCGGCGAGATTTCTCAAGTCTGGCTGGAACCTGAACCGATCGCGCAAAGTGGCGATGGCGATCTGCGCGGTGGCATGGTTGCCCATGATCTTCATCGGAGAAATCGGGAACTTATGGATTTCGGTGGCGATGATCAGCTTGGCCGCAGCTGCTCACCAGGGCTGGTCCGCTAATTTGTTCACGCTGGCATCTGACATGTTCCCAAGGCGCGCGGTGGGCTCGGTGGTTGGTATCGGCGGCTTCGGCGGAGCGGCCGCGGGGATCGTTGTCTCTCTCTGTGTTGGACTATTGCTCCAGCTGACTGGAAACAACTACGTTCCGGTCTTCATGATCGCGGGCGCGGCGTACCTGATTGCGCTGCTCATTATTCATGCGCTGGCACCGAGGCTCCAGACCGTCGATATCGACTGACGGGGCGGGGGCTCCACGGCTCTAAGGTAAGTGACTATGATTGCGGACACATTGTGGTGGTTGACGGCGGTTGGATGGGAAGGTGACGAGTGCCGCTGAAGATTAAAACGAAGGAAGCATGCCTCTGGGACTTGGTTAGTCTCGGTGAAGTGATGCTGCGATTCGATCCTGGCGACGGGCGTATCTCGGCGACGCGGAGTTTCGACGTATCTGAAGGCGGTGGAGAGTACAACGTTGCTCGCGGGCTGAAACGCTGCTTTGGGCTCGATACCGCAATTGTTACAGCAATTGCCGACAACCCTGTCGGACGGCTGCTGCAGGATCTCATTTACCAAGGCGGTGTCGATCAGTCGCTGGTGAAGTGGGTCGAGTACGACGGACTCGGACGCCAGGTCCGCAATGGACTGAACTTTACGGAACGTGGATTCGGGGTACGCGCGGCAGTGGGATGTTCCGATCGCGGACACACTGCGATCTCGCAGGCGAAGCCCGGTGACTTTGATTGGGAGAACATCTTCGGAACCCTCAGAACGAGATGGTTCCATACGGGGGGAATCTTTTGTGGGCTCTCGGAGACCACTCCGTTGGTCGCCATGGAAGCGATGCAGGCTGCGAAACGACACGGGGCAATCGTTTCCTACGACCTGAACTATCGCGAGTCGTTGTGGAAGGCGGTTGGAGGAAAGAAAAGAGCGCATGCGGTGAATCGGGAACTGGCTCCTTTCGTGGATGTCATGATCGGCAACGAAGAGGACTTTTCCGCCGCGCTCGGCTTCGAAGTTCCGGGAATGGATGAACACATTTCGGAGTTCAATGTAGACGGTTTCAAGCGAATGATCGAGAGCGTACTCAAAACGTTTCCCTTCCAGATAGTAGCGACCACATTGCGAAAAGCGAAGACAGCCACGCGGAACGATTGGGGCGCAATCTGTTACCAGGATGGAAAATTCTACGAAGCCATCCATCGTGAGGACCTGGAGATTTACGATCGAGTGGGTGGCGGCGATTCATTCGCGTCTGGGCTCATCTATGGTTTCCTGACCGGACAATCGGCCAGTTGGGCTGTCGAATGTGGAGCGGCGCACGGCGCACTGGCGATGACTACTCCAGGGGATACGACCATGGCGACATTGAGGGAAGTGACGAACCTGATGAAAGGCATTGGTGCGCGAATCGCGCGCTGAAAAAACAGATGACGAGGGAAGAAGTATTTCGGCGCATCGTTGAAATCGGAATTGTTCCTGTAGTGCGAGCAAAATCGGGCACACAGGCTCTGGCCGCTGCAGATGCTGTAGCTGCGGGTGGCATACCGATCGTGGAAATCACGATGACCGTTCCTGGCGCCCTAGACGTCATCTCCAACCTTGTGCGGTCGATGGGTGAGGACTTGCTGGTGGGCGCGGGCACAGTCCTCGACGCCGAGTCAGCGAAACGATGCATCGATGCGGGCGCAGAGTTCCTGGTCAGCCCGGGTCTGGATGTTGAGGTCGTGAAACTTGCGAGTAAGCAGGGAAAGCTGATGATGGCTGGCGCGTTGACGCCGACTGAGGTGATCACGGCATGGAGAGCAGGCGCGGATTTCGTGAAGGTATTTCCTTGCGGCAATGTTGGCGGGCCGAAGTACATCAAGGCGCTAAAAGGCCCGCTGCCGCAGGTGCCGATGGTGCCGACGGGCGGTGTGAACCTGCAGACTGCTGCTGACTTCATCAAGGCAGGAGCGGCTGCACTGGGTATTGGTGGTGAACTCGTATCGGCGTCAGCGCTAGAGTCCAGCAATGTCGGCGAGATCACGGCAGCCGCACGGCAGTACATTGCAATCGTGCATGAAGCACGCGAAGTAAATACGGCAACGGCGGCTATCAGGTAGGAGCACTCAAATGCAGACCGTCCGCACGATTCGAACCGGTCTTCTCGCGATTGCAATCAGCAGCCTTTTACCTCTGGTTGCGATTGCGCAAACGAATCGCGTAGCTAAAGATCTCCAGCCAGAACCCGCGTCTCGGAAAGATGCCGTTCGCTATTTTCCTGCGTCTGCGGTGCAGCAATCGTTTTCGACAGGCGGCGCATTGTTCCAGGAAGCCGGGGTTCCTTATTCAATCGCTACTTCGCGGCGAGATAAACCGGGCGTGGTCGAGATCCACGTTCGGAATAACGATCTGATGTTTGTGCAGGAAGGGTCGGCTACTCTCGTCACAGGCGGGACGGTTGTTGCGCCGTACTCCACCGGTCAGGACGAGATACGCGGCGAGATTATCGTGGGCGGAGAGATTCACGAGTTATCCAAGGGCGATGTTGTCGTTGTACCGGCTGGAACGCCTCACTGGTTCAAGGAAGTGCACGGCACGTTTCTAGCTTATGTGGTGAAAACAGATAAACGGTAGTTCCAAAATCCCGAAGACGGCGCTTCACTGATCTCCGTCCCGTCTCTTTGCGTTGTCGTGCGGTGTTGAGTCGTAGCTCGCGTAAACAACTGGCGGTTAGTTGGTGCCCGGAGGGGGAATTGAACCCCCACAGACCTTTCGGTCCTGCGGATTTTAAGTCTGATTTAAGCCCATTTGCAGGATGTAGCAGGGAATCGCACAGGCTTGCTAAGTTTCACTATGTAAATGAGTTACTGCGTTATCTCGCTTTGCATCGTCTAGCAGGGAAGCGCACGAAATTCCGAAACCAAGTATCACTACTAGTATCACCAAGGCCCCGAGTATCTTACGGCGCGAAGAATATGAAGGATCGCCGCTCTAGGTAATCACGGCAGTGAATGCTCCCAGCAATCGGCTGAGCTAGTGCCTGTTTAGGAACATTGAACAGCAGCCAACCCTTAACGAATCCAGCGTGCGGAATCGGCACGGTTTGAGTCTTGTCTCTCAAGGAGACCCATTCACCTGCTAGCTCTGGATGAACGGTGTTGAGCATACTTTCCGCACTGTACAAATGCGCTTTTTTGTCGGACCCGACCAAACACAATTCCCAATCCTTCGCGATGCTCTCACGGCCCCGGTTAGTCACTCCAACCTCAAAGACCATGGCCGCATTTTCTGTGCCGTGCTGGCTATCGGTTTCTAGTACAACCCAGCTTGGATCTAACAGGAGATAGGGACGTTTAAGTTGAGGGCCACCCGGTAAGGCAGCTAGCCCTGAAATACCGTAGCCATTCTTTGCCCCGAACGAGCAGGGTGAAATCACTTTGTTGAGCGGAGTTAGCTTGCTTTCCTTCATTACTAGGGGAATCGGATCAGAAGAAAAGCGTACGGTAAGGTTTGTGACCGGTGCCAGAGGTTTCAGCCGAGCGTGATGTTGTAGCCAGCTTGAGTACCCATACACCGCCGTAGTTACAACCAAGATAGCAATGCCAACCGTTTTGGCCCAGCCCGAAGAAAGCCATGACTTTCGCATCCTGGCGGGCCTGTGGTTTATATCGAGGATTACGGGGATCTTTTTTGCTTCTCGGCTCGCTCGCCACGCTTCCCAACGACCTACACCGAATGGTACAAGCCCGATGAGTGCCGCGAGAATCAACCCCGCCGCCTCGATGTAAGCCGTTGTCATGTTCGTGTCTATACCCGGATTGTACTCTCGAAGCGATTAGCCGCTAAACGCCTTCCCACACTTGGCGCAAATCACTTGTTCAAAATCCTTCCGCAGCATCTCACTCACGTCCATGTCATAGCCGCAAAGCGGACAGTGGTAAGGCGGAATCACAATCGGCGGGGAGTTTCGCTTACGGCGCATCAGCACATCGTAGGCGAACAAAAGACGAAAATCAATTCCGGCAGCGTACAGCTCTCGCTTTCGGAAAGCCAAGATCCTGGCCGGAGCCCCTAAACAGGTATCCTCGAAAAACATCTATAGCGCCTATGGGACGCGATGAACTGGAACGGACTGTTCAAGCGATAAAGGCTATTTTGCAGTCGGACTGCATCGTTCCTGCTACGAGGAAAGAGGCGGAAGAAAAACTAGCTGTCATGGAAGCGCAGCTTGCGACGCTAAAAGGCTCAAGGGCCAAAAAATAGGAAACGCTCACCGGATTTCTGGCTTGTCGGTCGGAAGATTGCAGTTAGTAACCTAGGCTCGACAATTCAGAAGCGTGAGCGCGGAAGGAATCGAATCCACGCTCAAACGTACTTTCAACGACATGCAGGTCAGCGGATAACACCTAAGATCACGAAAAGCAGTCATAAACCGACAAACAGAGCGCACATAGAGCGCATTTTCATATCCGCACGATCTCCGAGTGGATTACTTCCGAATGGCCGACCATCCGGAAACTATGCGAGGTGATGGTAAACTGCACTCAATTGGATCGCACGATGATCACTGTTTCAAAGGAAGATTATCTGAAGGCTGTCTCTGAGGCGGAAGCGGAAGGCCAGACCGTCATCTCCGCGACGCTCGCTCATTGGCTGTCCGTCACGCCGCCTGCGGTCACCAATGCGTTGAAACGCCTGAAGAAGGACGGCATGGTCATGGTTAAGAGTGACGGCCGCATTCAGCTCACCTCTGAAGGTCGGGCGGTCGCCGAACGGACTATTTTTCGACATCATTTGATTGAGCGCATGCTGTCGGAAATCTTCGGCATGGCGTGGTATGAGGTTCACGACGAGGCCGAGCGACTGGAGCATGCTGTTTCTCCAGCATTTGAGAAGAAACTGGTTGAGAAGCTGGGCAATAAAGATGTCTGTCCCCATGGAAACGGGCTTGTATTGAGGACCGTCAACGAGCGACGAAAGAAGGGTTTGCGGCTACTTAGCGAAGCAGAAGCCGGCTCAAGTTACCGGGTGTCCAGCATCTACGAAAGAGACCGGAGACTCTTGGAGTTCCTGGAGCAGAAGGGAATCCGTCCAGACACCCGCCTCACGGTTAGGGCACGGAATTACGACGGTACGCTCTCCTTAGTAGTTGAGAAGAAAAGCATTGATCTGGGCAGTCAGGCCGCTGACAAGATCTGGGTTGCAAAAGCTCAATAGTCGTATCTCTGTAAACCTCCATTAACTCCGCATGGTATATTCCTGTTAAGTTTTGAGCCGGTAGCTTGGCTGCCGCCCGAAGGTGAGGAGTGCGTCGTGAGATTCCTGCGAAGCTGCGCTCTGCTGGGGGCCGGGCAGCCTCAGTGTTGAACCAAGCAGATGAGAAGGAGAGACGCACATACCGAAATCAGCACCCCATCCGAAACGCGCGGCGGAGTGATGAACAACCACCGGTCGCTAGAAGGAGTGCATGGCACTGTCGAGGTGCCGCACCATCAAGCCGGATTCTGGGAGCAATGGCGTGCATTCGTCGGACCTGCCATTCTCGTGAGCGTCGGCTATATGGATCCTGGTAATTGGGGGACGGATCTCCAAGGCGGCGCCCAGTTCAAGTATGGGCTCTTGTGGGTGGTTGGCCTCGCCAGCCTGATGGCGATCTTCATGCAGGTAATTTCGGCTCGCTTGGGTGTAGTGACCGGCAAAGATCTCGCCCAATGCTGCCGCGACTGGTATCCCAGTTGGACCCGCTGGCCGAACTGGCTGATGAGCGAAGTCGCGATTGGCGCCTGCGATCTGGCCGAGGTGCTCGGGAGTGCCGTTGCCCTCAACCTGCTGTTCCACATACCTCTGCTGTGGGCGGTCATCATTACAGGCCTGGACGTCCTTCTGCTCTTGGCCCTCCAAAGTTTTGGGATGCGCACCATCGAAGCCGTGGTTCTATTGCTGGTGGCGACCATCGGTGTGTGCTATTTCATCGAGATTTTCGTGCTTCCGCAGACCCAACCCAGCTTTTTGGAAATGGGCCGCGCACTGGTTACACCTCACTTTCGTCAGGCGGGGATGCTTTATGTCGCTATTGGCATGATCGGTGCGACGGTGATGCCCCACAACCTCTACCTGCACTCGGCTCTGGTTCAGAGCCGACAACTTCAGAAAGACGATGCGTCCATCCGACGTGCGCTCCAATTCAACACAATTGACTCAACCGTCGCTCTGACCATCGCCTTCTTCGTGAACGCAGCGATTCTTGTGCTCGCGGCGACGGTGTTCTTCGGGAAGGAGAGTGTAGCCCTATCGGGCGGGCATGTAGTCAGATTCAGCGCTGATAGCGATTGGATTCGGGTCGCCTACTTGACACTCGCACCGTTGTTGGGAACAGCCTTTGCCAGCACACTGTTTGCAGTGGCGCTGCTGGCTAGTGGCCAAAGCAGCACCATCACCGGTACTCTCGCTGGGCAAGTTGTGATGGAAGGCTTTATGCACTGGCGCATTAGGCCGTGGGTGCGCAGACTCATCACCCGCACCCTCGCGATTCTGCCGGCCGTCCTCATCATCGGCGTACGCGGGAATAGCAGCGTTACCGACCTGTTAACGCTCAGTCAGGTGGTGTTGGCGCTGCAGCTTCCGTTCGCCATGTTCCCACTCTTGCAGTTCACAACTTCCCGCAAACGCATGGGAGCGTGGAAGAACGGCTGGTTCTTACTCGTCGCTGGCTGGGCCAGTGCTATTCTGATCACCGCAATGGACATCTTCGGCCTGCCAGATTCCTTCAAGGCTGCTTGGCAGGTTATCGCCGGTGGCTAATGGCGAACGCCCAGAATACAACTTCTATGTATGACCGCATTCTCGTGACATTGGACGGCACACCGAGTGATCGGGCGATCATCGAACATGTAAAGCAGCTCGCAAAGCTTGCACACAGTCACTTGGTGCTGCTGCATGTAGCCGATGGCTGGGCGGCCAGGACCTACGGTCCGGACGCGGTCAGTCCGGAAATCGCTGAAGACACCGCATATCTAGAAAGGGTTCGCACAGAATTTCAATCTGTCGGAATTCCTGCAGAGGCGAAATTGGCATACGGTGAACCGGCAGAAGAAATTATTAAATGGGTCAAGAACGAGGGTTGTGACCTGGTAGCAATGAGTACCCATGGACACCGTTTCCTTGCCGATATATTTCTAGGTGCGACCGCCACTCGAGTCCGACATCGCATTGGTGTCCCTGTCCTGCTCCTGCGGGCTACGTGATTCCGTCTGCCGAAAAAAGCAGACCGCGGTCAAGCTCCTGCCTGAATACATCAATAACTCTCAGCACCATAACTTAACTCCCAAACTTGTTGGACTGAAACACGGCTTCGGTGCTCTATTCCCCTGAGCGCACTGCTCGGAAGCGCAAAACGTTCTTCCTGCGGCCCCTCGGCACGTCCTGCTCTGTACCGGTACGTTCCACAGCTTTCTGCAAGACGGAAGTGTTGTCGCTTGATCCAGAAGCACAGCTGCGGAGCCCAGTTCATATCTTGCAAATGTAAGTTAACTATGGTTAACTTTATCGAATAATTTTAGGTTAATGAACTAGTCCGGCGAGCGTGGGGGCATAAATGGTGTGGGTGGTTCGGTTAGGCGTCGTTCTTATCAGTGCGGTTCTCTTTTTCCCTGTGCAAGGCCTGGCCCAAGGAGAAACCACTAGCGCGATTCTGGGACAGGTCACGGATACGAGTGGCGCAATCGTCCCGGGCGCTACTGTGAACCTCATGAACCAGGATTCAGGACTGAAGCGCAGTGCCCGCACAGACGAAGCAGGCCGCTTCAACTTCCCTCAACTCAAGCCCGGTACATACACGGTCAGCGTAGAAGCCCAGGGGTTCGAGCCACAACAGGCCCACAATGTTTTTTCCGGCCTCGGGCAGAAACAAACCGTCAACCTCACCCTCAGAGTGGCGCAATCCAAGCAGACTCTTGAGGTCAATGCGGAGGCAGCGATCATCAACCCGACTGACGCAAATACATCCACTACCCTGGATGCCCTTGCGCTGGAGGATCTGCCAAACCCCGGCGGCGATATGACCTACCCGCTGCAGTTTGCGCCCGGAGCTCTCATCAACACAGCAGGGAGTGGCAATGATTTTGTTGGTGGCACCAACGGTTACGGAAACGTTGAATTCAATGGGCTGCCGGCGCTGTCGAACGGATACATCGTTGACGGACTGGAGACGAATGACCCGCTGACGAATCTCAACAGCGGCCTATCAACGAATCTCGTACTTGGCCTCAACTCGATTTCGGAAGTAACTGTTAATACGCTTTCCTACGCTGTGGATCAGGGCCGCTACGGAGCCTCGCAGGTGAATTACGTCACCAAGTCTGGCGGCAAACCAGTTTCATGGCAACCTATATGAACTGTGGAACGGTTCCCATCCTGAACGCGGCGAACTACTTTCTCCAACGCCACATCGAGCAATCACAAGCCGCGTTCTACCGTAAATCACTTCGGTGGTAGCCTGGGCGGTCCGATCATCCACGACAAGCTGTTTTTCTTTTTCGACAGCGAGTGGGTTCGCATCTCCTACCAATCTTTACGACCATAACGGTCCCGAGTCCGGCATTTCAGCAATACGCTGTGCAGCAGCTTCCTCTCGGGGGGAACGGATTCTGTGACTGTATCCCCACTAGGCTGCCGGCTCCGCAATTGGTTCCGTTCTACCAGAACATGTTTTCGCTCTACGGGAACACGAACGGCACACCTTTGCAGGTACTGGGGTGTCCTTTTAACTCGGACGGTTCCCCATGCATCCAGCAATCCTCCCGATGGTAACGGCTGCGCAAATCGCAGAGGCGCGTCCCACCGCAGCGACGACCACGAACAAGTTCAAACTGCCCGCATCGACTACAACATCAGTCTCCACCGTATACCGCATGGTTTCGATTTCAGGTGGATAATGGACTGCAAGCGGCTTACACCGATCCAATCAATCCAATCTTCGACGCCATTTCACCGCAACCTCTGTATTCGTTTGCGGCAGGGCACACACCACACATTCTCCCGCAGAACCTGGTGAACGATTTCAATCCGGCAGTCTGGTGGGACCAGAGTTTGTTCGGCCCGAGTGATTTCCAGAAAACGCTGGGTACTTTTCCGATCGTGCTGCAGGGTATCGGTGCTAACGCTCCGTTTACAACCGTTGGCGGACTCAATAACACCTGGGTTCAAGGCAGGCGCGCTTCGCGATTTTTCATCAACGACAATCTCGCCTGCAGTTATCGGCCCCCACGAATTCAGGTCCGGCACCAACACTCGAATCTTTCGCCTGAATGATTATGATTTCGGGGCAGGGCACTGTACCCACCGTCGAGGTACACTACTCTGCCGCAGTTCATTTACGGTGTGGCGTCCACAGCTTCCAAGACTTTTCCGGCTTCCGCCAATGAGCCCTTCAACTTCCTGAACCGGGACTTCTATGCCCAGGATACGTGGCGCGTCACGCCAAGGCTGACGTGGACCATCGGCGTGCGCGATACGTACAACTCCAACCCGTTGAATCCGCACAACCAGATCGCGCGCCTTAACAGGCTCATTTGATTCGATCTCACACGATGTGAATCAGCCGCTGAACCAGGCGATTCAGACTGGCTTGGGGAATTTATTTGCTTCTACGCCACTCGCGATACTGCAACCTCGAACCGCGATCGCCTGGCAGTTTCAACCCAAGCACTGTGCTGCGCACCGGCTTCGGCGTGTTCAGCGATATCCTGCCGGGAAGCGTTGCCGATCTAGTTGGAGTGAATGGGCCTTACGTTCAAACTTTTCAGGGAGGACTGCTTGGAACCGCCGGAGGCTCGGCGATCGCACACGGAGTGCCCAAACAGCGCGGTTGATGCAACCATAGCAGCAAATCAGAGGTTCAGCGCAGAATTCCCGCAAGACCAGCTTTCCTGCGCGCCGCACAGGCAGACCCAGACAACTTGTCTGCCGCCTGTCGCAATCACCGCTGTCCCGAATGGCAAGCTCCACGGTGCCGTATTTTATGCAATGGAGTTTAGGAATTGAGCATCAATTTGGAGCCACAGCGAAGCTTCAAGCACAGTACGTCGGTACGCGTGCCGTCGACCAGCCCTATCTCGACCCAGGTCAACGGATACCAGACGGTGTGCCCGGGATGCTTCGCGCCGTTCCCCTACGTGCAGCCAACCGATCCCAGGTTCGGCGCGGTGACACAACTTTCGACTGGCGCCAGCAGCAACTACAACGGCCTGCAGTTGACGGCGATGAAGCGCATGGCGCACGGACTGCAAGGACAAATCAACTACACATGGAGCCATTGCCTGGACACCGTTTCGAACGGTGGATTCCTACAGTTCTCCGCGGGAGGAATTCTTTCGCCGCTACCCGGAGACCTTCGGCGCGACTACGGCCCCTGCGATTACGACATTCGCCACAACCTCAACGCGCAGTACACATATCAACTGCCGGTGAAGGTTGCGCAATCACACACTCGGCTATGCGCTGAATGGATGGCAGCTCTCGGGCACTGTCTTCTGGCATAGCGGAGTACCGTTCTCGGTACTGAGCACTCCGTATTCGGCGAATGGAAACGGCATCGTGCAAGGCAGCGGTCCGCAATTCGCAAGCCTCGTACCCGGAGCAGATCCTTACTGTCGCAATTGCAATATCCCCGGCGTCACTCAGCCGGGCACGATTCAATGGCTGAACCCCAACGCATTCGCCTCGGCGGTTGATCCGTCCACGGCAGCATGTAACGGAGGCGACTCGCCTGCAGAGCTGCCAGTTCGGAAATCTTGGCCGCAACGCTCTCCGCGGTCCAAACTTCTTCTGGAGCGACCTTTACATCACCAAATGGTTTCCGCTAACCGAGCGGCTGAAGATGAGGTTCGACGCGCAGTTTTTCAACGTCTTCAATCATCCCAACTTTGGTCTGCCGAGCACGGTGCTGGCCGGTATTCCGGGGAAACCCTCCACGCAAACCGGCTTCGGCGCACTGACCTACACCACCTCCCCGCCAACCGGCTTGCTCGGAGTTGGATTGGGCGGCGACAGCAGCCCCCGCATGATTGCATTCCAGGCGCGACTGGAATTCTGAACTCCAGTACAGAGAGACTCCTAAAGCAGAGCCGTAATTGTGGTTATTTGCCACAGTTGGCCTGAATGAGTCTATTGGATGTATCACGGGCAAACCGGAAACTACAAACAGGTGACTGTCGGTAACGGAGATTATCACTCACTATCCCAACCTGAGATACGGAGTGGTATGGAGATATACCGACACTTATCCGCCTACGCGCTTATTTGGAAAGCAGAAACGGGCGGCTTAGAACCGCCCGAACCTGCGTTCTCTTTAGCTTTTCTCGGAAGAGGCTTACCGCGTTAATCGTTATCGAAGACCGCGTTTCGTACCTATCGTGCCGCTCTGGAGGCTTCGATGGCTTCGTGGAGTTCGTGTTCGGCCGAACGCAAGAACTCTTCGGCTTTGGCCCCGTGTCCGGCCATGTCGTAGTGATTGGCGGCACGCGCACGGTCCATTTCTTGAATCGCTTGTTTAACGTGATCGTGAACTGCGTCGAGATCGTGCCAGTCGTGAACCTTCTCGGCGAACGCTATACCAGCTACAAACGACAGACAGAGAATCGCAACGGCGATCGCTTTCTTCATTTTTATCTACCCCGTTCCACGTGTGTGATGTTTGCTTCGAAAGCAAAAACAGTGTCGCACGGAATGTACGACCTTCTGAAGGTTCCCAAAATACAGTGAACCTCTGAGTGGACTTCGGCATTTCGTCCGAGGATACGAAGGGGAGCGGTATTTAACACGCTGGATATAACCGTCGTGAACGGAGAATACCACTCCGTATCTCAAAACGAGATAGTGAGCGATAAAGCGATTAATGAGATGGTCCGCCGCCTGGATCAGCCGCCGAGGTGGGATGATCTGGAAGACTCACACGGAGGATCATCGCATGGACATCTCTCTTATCGCTTCGGTCGGTATTGACCTCGGCAAAACGACCTTTCATCTCGTGGCTCTCGATTGCCACGCCAAAGTGATTCTGCGCAAGAAGTTCTCGCGCACGCAGCTATTGGCCTACACAGCGAATCTGCCGTGGTCGATCATCGGGATGGAAGCCTGCTCGGGCGCGCATTTCTTTGCCGCCAAGCTGCGCAATCAAGGACATGAGGTAAAGCTCATCCCGGGGCAGTTCGTGAAACCATTCGTCAAGACCAACAAGAATGATTTCAATGATGCGGAAGCGATTGCCGAAGCGGTGACACGTCAGAATATGCGTTTCGTTCCCCTTAAGACGGATGATCAGCTCGATTTACAGGCGCTGCACCGGGTGCGCGATCGTCTAGTACATCGGCGCACCGCGCTCATCAACCAGATTCGCGGATTCCTGCTCGAGCGCGGCATTGCTTTCCGCAAAGGACCGGCGAACCTGCTGCAACCAAATGCCCGCGATCCTCGAAGATGCCGAGCAGAACATTACGCCACGGATGCGCAGGCTGCTCGCCGATCTCTGGCAGGAATGGAAGCAACTCGAGGCCAACATCACCAACATCAGCGAAGAGATTGAGCACATATCGCAGGAAGACCAAGCGTGCCGGCGCTTGCGTCAGATTCCGGGAGTGGGGCCGCTGGTTTCTACTGCGATGGTAGCTGCCATCGGCAATGGAGCGGCTTTCCGTAATGGACGCGACTTCGCTGCCTGGCTCGGCCTGGTACCGCGCCAACATTCCACCGGCGGCAAACCCAGACTGTTCGGCATCAGCAAGCGCGGCAACACTTATCTGCGACGCATGTTCGTCCACGGAGCGCGGGCGGTGCTGCTTCGTGTGAAGTACGACACCGGCGGTCTGGGTCAGTGGGTGCATCAGCTCGAGGCTCGCACAGCACGCAACAAAGTGATTGTGGCCATCGCCAACAAACTGGCGCGCATTGCCTGGGCGGTGTTGTTCAACCAAGAAGATTATCGGGCTACAGCGGCTGCTGCCGTTGCAGCTTAGAATTGAAGAGTTGAAGTTTTCAGATTGCTCTCACCGAGTCTGCTGAGGAGAAAAACAGGACGAAGAAACAGTCAAACGGCGTGCTGGAAAACCTGGGTCGGGAAAAGGTTGAGATAACCGAGCGATTTATCAGGACCACACGCGCGCATCATCATCGTGGCCCGGAGAACAAACTCTCCAACTAGAGGCCGGATACATTTACGCAGACTGATCTTCGCTCTGATCCAATCTCTTCTTGCAGTCAGTCGGCGGACCATACATTCCCGACACTTATCATCCTTCGAACGCATTACCAAGGTACTGTGTCGTGAAGATTCTCATCCAAGAATCGCAGGAGGTGAGACTTTCCTGTTTCGGAGTATAGGTATTGCGGAGGTTCATACAAACCGTATCGTTTCGGCAATGCCTCTGGAAGCAGTCGGTCTAGTAACGCGATAAAGGCCTCGCGTCCGCTGGCGGTGAGCAGCGGGCCATCCAGAAACCACCATGACAAGACTAGCAACTCAAAAGTTTCGACCCTTGCGGGTCGGACATATCGCTTCACACTCGAAGGGAGTCGAACCGAACCCTCCTGTGGGTCGAGGATTGCGCCATGAGTTAATCGCGCTATCTCTTTTGCTGTTGAGTGCAGTATTTTGAACGATTGCTCCGTCGTCTTTCCTTCTAGATTGAGATGAGTCACATACCCGACGCCCGCAAGCAAACTCGTTACTTCCGCCGGAACATCTTCTGGCAGAACTTTGTCGGAAGCGGTCACGATGAGCTGCCAGCTCTTCAAGGGACATGAACCGTTATGTTCGTCCCATTCTTCGGGGAGCCTGCGAAAGCTCCCATCTATGGCTCTTACCGACCAGACTTGAATGTCGTAGCTCATATGAATGCGATTGTACGAAGCCTGCAGGCCGCAACAAAGGGTAACTGTCGTGAACGGAGATTACCACTCTCTAACTGTCATTTGAGATTGCCGATGATCATCGAAGCAAGCGCGGAATACGGCGGCATCGACAGCTACAATCAGCAACCGTAGCAGACATCCGCAATTTCATTGTATAAAGACAGTCTCTAGGATCCTAAAGGGGCAAAAAGCATGGAAGTGTTCGATAGAGTCTTGGGATTGGGGCCGTTCCTGATTCCAATCGTTGGCATCTTAGCTGGTGCTGCAATCGCAATTATCGCAATGGTACACAAACACCAAGAGCGCCTCGCGAAGATCGCGCGTGGGATTGATCCAGACAGACCGTGGCCTCAACAACGGTAATGACCTGTTGCGAACGGCATATACCACTCACCTATCTCAATCTGCGATAGTTGGTGGTATAGAGATATCCCAACAGTTATCCACTAATTAGCTGTCTACTCATGAGTGGTCGTGACCGCCCGACCAACAGACTCGCAGCGCACAACTCCAGTGGAGGGCAGAGCAGCGAGAGGATACGGGAATCTGTGTCAGGTAACTGTTGCTAACGGAGACTGGCACTTCGTAACCCCGAGCCGCCGATTGCAAGCTCACCATTGCTGACGTAGACTCTCGCTACCCTGCTATGCAAGACTCTGACGAAACCTCTATTGGCGCCACCCGCTTGCAGTTTTCGGGTCGCAGTGTTCCCGGCCAGGTCATCGGTCCCTACACCCTCTTCGAGTTAATCGGCGAAGGCGGAATGGGTGAGGTGTGGCTGGCCGAGCAGAAGGAGCCGGTTCGCCGCCGCGTGGCAATCAAGCTGATCAAGGCCGGCATGGACACGCAGGAGGTGGTTGCCCGCTTCGAGTCCGAGCGCCAGGCATTAGCGTTGATGGACCACCCCAACATCGCCAAAGTGTTCGACGCCGGATCCACACCCGAAGGGCGCCCTTATTTCGTCATGGAATACGTCGCCGGGCTGCCGATCACGGCCTATTGCGATAGGCACAGGTTGACCACCAAGCAGCGGTTGGAGCTGTTCATCCATGTTTGCGAAGGGGTGCAGCATGCGCATCAGAAGGCAATTATTCATCGCGACCTGAAGCCCTCGAACGTCCTCGTCAGCGAAGTTGACGGCAAACCGTTGCCACGCATTATCGACTTCGGGGTCGCGAAAGCCACTTCGCAGCGGCTCACCGATCACACGATGTACACCCATATAGGCTCCATCATCGGTACGCTCGAGTACATGAGCCCGGAGCAGGCCGACTCCGGCGGGCGCGACATCGATACTCGCACCGATGTTTATTCGCTCGGCGTCCTTCTTTACGAGTTGCTGGTGGGGGCGCTGCCGCTCGATATCCGCAAGCTGGCATTCGCCCAGGCGCTGAAGTTATTGCGCGAAGAAGATGCTCCCAAGCCCAGCACAAAATTGCGTGCTATGGGTGAGACTTCCACGAAAACCGCGCAGGACCGGGGAGTAGACGCGCCGACGCTGGCGCGGCAACTGCGAGGCGATGCCGACGCGATCGTGATGAAGTCGGTGGAGAAGGACCGCGGACGACGGTACGCCACGCCACTCGAACTCTCCGCGGACATCGAGCGTTTGCTTCACAACGAGCCGGTCAGGGCACGTCCGGCGAACGCGGTATATCGCCTCCGCAAGTATGTACGGCGACATCGGCTGGGAGTCGCCATCGCGGGGTCTCTCGTCGTCTTGCTCGTCGGCGTTGCGGTGATGCAGGAGGTGCAGTTGCGGCGGATTAAACGCGAGCGCGACCGCGCCGACCGAATCACGCGGTTCATGACCGACATGTTTAAGGTCTCAGACCCGAGTGAAGCCCGCGGCAACAGCATCACTGCCCGCGAAATCCTCGACAGGGCATCGCAGCAGCTTAACGCCGGACTGGCGAGCGATCCCGACGCACAGGCACAGATGTCGTATGTCATGGCCGGTGTGTACGATGGTCTCGGGCTCTACGATCGTTCCGAACAACTGGCCAGGGGCGCCATGGAGACGAGGCTTCGCACTTGGGTCTCGAGAATCGGAACACGTTGACTTCGATGAACCAAGAGGCATTGGAGCTTCATCATGAGGGACATGAGGCCGACGCAGAAAAAGTCCAAACTGAGGCGCTTGCTGCCGAACGCCGCGTACTGGAGCCGAACGATCCGGTTATCGTCGATGCGCTTCTCACTTTAGCGGGAATCTTGGCAGAGCGAGGGCACTACGCGGACGACGAAAAGTTCTCCCGCGAGGCGCTTGAGATCACGCGGCAAGCAAATGGGCCCGATTCCAAAGAGGCGATGGCAGCCGAGCGAAACCTGGGCTGGGCGCTCAACCGGGAAGCTCATTATGCCGACGCGGAGCAACATTTGCGCCGCTCCCTGGAGATCGCTCAGCGCCATGGTGCGGACGACCCGGACACTCTGAGAGTAATGGGGTTTCTTGCCACCACCTTGGAGGACGAACACCGGCTCAGTGACGCCGAGCAGCTCATGCGGCAGACGCTTGATATCCAACGCCGCGTGCTAGGGCCGGAGCACCCGAGGACGGCGGAATCAATGGCCCAGCTTGCCACCATTCTCCACGACGAGAAGCGTTCGGCCGACGCGGAACAACTATACCGCCAAACCCTGGTTCTAGAGCTGCGCTTGTTCGGTGCAGAAGATCGACGGACCCTCGCAACCACTGACGGCTTGGCCAACCTACTGCTCGACCAAAACCGCTATTCTGAGGCGGAATCGCTTTTCCGTCAGGCGCTCGAAACACAACGCCGTGCTCTCGGGCCCGAGCATCCCCAGACCGTCCAGACCACGATGAACCTGGGGAACGTCCTCATGGAGTCGGGCCACTTCGACGAGGCGGAAAAGCTATTCCGTCAGGCGCTTGAGATACAAACGAAAAACATTGGACGAGATCATCCCGATACCGCAATGACTACGTACAATCTGGCGTGCGTGGAAGCGCATAAGGGCCACAAGGAAGAAGCATTCTCTTTCCTGAATCAAGCGATCGATCACGGTCTGCCCGCCTACGGGGACCTCGGTTTGGACAAAGACCCTGACCTCAACGCGCTCCACTCCGACCCGCGCTGGCCAATCACCATCGCCCACGCCAAAGAAGCCGCGGAGGCGAAGAAGAAAACATAACAGGAGAAGCGCACAGCCAAGAACCTACTCTCTCTGTGTGCTGAAGATTCCAGATTACTGTCGGGAACGGAGAATACCACCACCTATCTCAGCTTGAGATACTGAGTGGTATTCTCCGTTGCTGTTGAAAAAGTCACTGAGTTGACGCTTGTGAAGTGAGAGCGCAGGAACGTATAAGCAGACGAGAGTTCCTGATGCTGGACTGGATCGCTAAACTCGGAGGCTTGCCGATCATGATGGGGCAACACGACCGTTCGGAGTCGTTGTTCTACTACTTCCGTATCGAAGATCAGGTTCCTGAAGCCCATCTGTTGCGACTGATTGATCGTCATGTCAGCTTCGACTTTGTCCGCGACAAGCTGCGCGATTGCTACAGCGAAACCGGTCGGCCCTCGATTGATCCGGAAGTGCTGTTGCGTGTTCTGCTGCTCGGTTATCTGTACGGCGTCACCAGCGAGAGGAAGTTGTTGGAGGAGCTGCGCATGCACCTGGCGTGGCGCTGGTTCACCGGGTTGGGTTTCGACCAGGAGATTCCGCACCACTCGACGTTTTCCAAGAACCGGCACGGGCGTTTCCAGGAGTCGAATCTGTTTCAGGAGTTGTTCAGCGCATCGTCGAGCAGCGCATCCAGGCGGGGCTGGTGCAGGGCGCGCAGATGTCAGTCGATGGAGCTTCATCCAAGCCGATGCGGATCACCACGTCGTATTCCCTGTGAACAGTTGGCGGAAGCGGCGAAGGTGAACTACGGAGTATGGAAACACCTGGAAGAACTGGAGCAGGAGAACGGCGAGGGGCGAGTCGGTCCACCAGCAGGATAAGGTGTCGACCACCGATCCGGATGCGACCTACATGACCAAGGGAAACTGCGCCGCCGAATTGGAAGACTTCGACAACGACCTGATCGACAATACAGCTGCGTGATCGTGGGGGTGCAAGCCACTGCTGCGCGGCCGAGTCAGGAAAGCGCAGCCGCACGCGACATGCTTGATCGCTACCAGGAACGGCATGGCCGACTGCCGCAGAGTCTGGCGGCCGACAACACCTACGGAAATGGCGAACTGCTGCAGCGGCGCGACGATCGCGGGATTACGCCGTACATCCGCGTGAAAGAATGTCCGACGCCAACCCGTGATCTGTACGGAATCGAGAAGTTCACCTACATGCCGGAGCAGGACCGTTACATCTGTCCCGAAGGCAAGCCCCTGAAGTACGTCGGCATCAACAAACTCAACCGCGTGCATACCTACCATTCGACGGTGAAGCGCTGTCGCGGATGCCCGCAAAAACCGCAGTGCACGCGAGGCAAGCATCGCATTGTCTCAATCCACGTCTGCGAAGCGGCGAGGCAGAAAGCCTACGAGATCGCCAAGACCCCGCAGTTTGCGGAGGCCTTACGGAAGCGGCGAAAAGTGGAAGCGCTGTTCTCGGAACTGAAGAACCAGATCGGGTTGCGACGTTTGCGGCTACGCAGGATCAAGTTCGTACGGGAACAGTTTTACTTGGCAGCCGCGGCACAGAATCTCAAACGGCTGGTGCGGTTCCTCAGATGAAATCGGAACCGGCGCTCGCAAGCGCGTAAGCAACACTCGCCAACGAAAAAGGCGAATCGCAACCAACTCACAAGAACAGAAGAACCCGCCTATAAACCGGTTTTCAACACCAACGAGATATATCAACAGTAATCGCACACGGTTTGTGAAGTCTCTCGCCAAGCGACACCTAGTGCAGCCCTAACCCTCCCGTAATACTCCGCCCACGGCCTAATTCAGGCTAGATTTATCAGCGGTCGGTGATTCGCGTCACAGGTTGCGGCCATCAGATATGCAAGACTCGTCGCGTGGTTAATTAGGTGTGTTGTGCAAGAGTGGTACGGAGCAACGGTGAAGAGCTTACGATTGGAGACCGAGCGCGAGAACCTGGATTACATACTCTCTCACGCAGAGTTGACGGAACAGGAACAGTCAGAGCTCAATCGTCGGCTCGCCATTGTAGAAGACGAGTTGGTAGAGCTGTTTGTCACGAAATTGCCTAACTAGCCGTCTCGCAGGCCCCTGTCGAAATTCCCCCGAAGAGAGATGCACATGAACAAAACCGATCTCGTGGAAAAAATCTGCGCAGATGCGCACCTCAACAAAACGCAATCGAAGAAAGCTGTCGAAGCGATGATGCGTTGTCTCACCACTGCTCTTAAACGTGGCGATCACATCACACTGTCCGGATTCGGCGCGTTTACCGTGTACGAACGCAAAGCGCGGAACGGACGAAATCCTCAGACCGGTTCCGTTATCAAGATAAAGAGTCGACGCGTTGCGAAGTTCACTCCCGGAGTAGACCTGAAGAGAGCTGTCGGGAAAGCGTGACGTACAAGGCCACTAAGTTCGTCGTTTGTCATACCCTTCCGGAAATGCTGCGGATGTCTGCTCACGCCATCGACCAGCTTGGAACGGTATTCTCTTTGTGTGATTGCCATCGATGCGGTCAATCGCTTGTGATAGCTATGGATGCAGCGACAAACGCCGCACTATTGGACTTAGAGATCGTCTGTCAGAAATGCGCGGCACCCTATTCAAGTTTTTCGCCTAAAGCCTCGAAGCCGAATTAGATTGGCGAGTCTTGCGAAATCGCGGCAGAGGAGATTTGTATTTACGGTTGGGCGTTCACTTCCGGCGTCGTTGAAAACTGGGTAGGGGTGGCTTACTGGCGCGTTCTTTGTCCGGCGGACCACCCGGCCTCGCAGGTGGTTCGGGAACTCTGTCGGCAGTTCGGTTCGTGGCTTCCGGGATCACTGTTGTTGCGTTGTCATCGTGGAGAACAATGTTAAGCAGTGAACTGTGGACGTGTAAATTGTCTCCGGAGTCGTAGTTAATGAAGCCGAGCTTCCTGAACCGATTCATGAAGAAACTGACCCGCGATCGAGTCGTTCCCACCATTTCTGCCAGAGTCTCCTGACTTAGTTTTGTGACCGTCATTTCGGAGACTCCTTCTTTGCCGAATTGCGCCATCAGCAGAAGTACTCGCGCTAACCGCTTCTCGCTGGAATTGAAGAGTTGATCGATCAGATCATCTTGGTACCGGATGTTACGCTTCAGCAGATACTTCACAAACAAGGCCGACAATTTCGGTTCCAGACTCATTGCGTGCATCATTGCCTTTCTCTCAACGTGCAGGAGCACGCACTCGGTTAAGGCTATCGCGCATGACATGCGGGTGGAGTTGACCAGCCAGACCGCCTTCCCCAAAGAAGTCTCCTTCGCTCAAAATGCCGAGAGTCGCTTCTTTCCCAGCCTCGGACACCACGCTGAGCTGCACCTTACCCTCCTGGATAAAGAACAGTCCATCCGTAGCATCGCCTTGAGCGAAGATCGTGACTTTTCTTTCCAAGCGACACCATTTCTCTACCCTTGCCGATGGTTGACAAGAAAGGTGCGAGGACTGAAATCGTCTTTTGGCTTTGCAATCGTGATGTGGTTCACCCAAGGTCGTCCCTCGTGGGAGAACGGCCAGTCTCTATTGTGCGAGAAAGAGATGAATCTCCGCTGGTCAATAATGCTCACCATGGCGTGTATCTTTTCGGGGGTTAGTCACAGGACTTGACTCTGGAAACGGCCACTTTGGCGGTGAACTGAGTTGTCTGCACTGATCAAAATTGAACAGACGTGAGTACCTGCTGCTTCCATTATGTTCCCCATAGAAGATCTGTCTTCCTACAGGGAGCACTCGAATGCTGATTTCGCATGAACTGGAAACTAGAATCCTCAACATCAACTACCTGCTCAAACAGCTAGACGTCACCGGAGCGCAAAGAGGACAACTCCTGCGCCTACTTGAGAACGCCGATAGTGAATTGATGAAGGTTTATCAGTCGGGTTCTCTTTGGCAAGGTTCTGTCCCCTGGAAGGGCGACGGTACCCACACGATGAGTAATAGTGATCAGACGTAAGTACTCGCGGTCTGTTCAATATTGAACAACGCAGATTCCCCAATCGGCCTAATGTGTAGTTTGGGGGATTTGAAAGTCATGGCGTGATCCCGAAGAGAGCACGGCAGTAAAGATTCTGCGACTCGAAATGCAACGGTCTACGCTTACTGAATTGGCTAGCCGGGCCGAATGTGACGGAACGGAGCAGGGCAATACTACAAATACTCCTGCGAAAAGGGGACGACGAGCTGTCCCGAGACCTGGACAAAAGTGAAAGGCGGCCGAGTGGGCCGCCCTCTGTGGGACGCAGCAAGAACTGTCTCTTCTAACGTCGGTATCTGCCGTCGCGGTAACTGCCGTTGTAACCGCCGTTGTGGTGATTGCCGCCGTTGTGATTACTGCCGTTGTAACCGCCGTGATTACTGCCCTTGTGGTAACCGCTGCCGTAGCCGCCACGACCCCAGCGTCCGCTGTCATAGTTCCCGTTCCGGCCGTTTCCGTAGTAGCCGCCGCGGTGATCACGATCGCCATCATGATCCCTGTCACGTTCCTGATGCCAAGCGCGATTGTTCCTGCCAGGATCGTACTGGGCGTTGGTTTGCCCGCCTGCAGGGATTGCCATCAATCCTGCCAGCCCGAAGGCGGCTGCGATCATCAACTTCTTAGTCCCGACCATATGCTCTCCCCGCCCGCTCAGCCTGTCGGCGAGTCTGACCCGTGAGCGTATTTCTTGGATTTGACGACATGGCTACTAATTGCAACCCCGACGCTAGGATTAGTTACGAATCGTGTTTTCAATACGCACCGGGGGCGCAAGTCGAGACGGTACTTCAGATCCTAATGTGCTGTAAACGGGATAGATGGCGATAACGGAGATTATCACTCACTATCTCAGGTTGAGATAGAGACTGGTAACGCGATATAGCACGCTCCGCCTGGAAGATCCCGTTGGATCTTCACGCACTCGAACCGAGCCGCTTCAATATTCTCGTTCTTGTACTTGATGGGGCCGCTGAACGCTTTTCCGTCTCTGGCGAATACCAACCGCCCCTGTTGATCCCAGTCTACCCAGCTTGCCTTTGTTTGCCCGCCATCATGTTTCGATTCTCTCCCTTTGACGCGACGCCAGAATCAGCACAAGATGTTTGCCAGGAGGGTTCACGTGAGCATCAAAGCGAGTACCCGGAAAGTAAGTGACGTTGCCATCGTAGACTTGAGTGGACAGATCAAGCTGGGCGAGGGCACCTCGGTATTGCGCGACACTGTTAAGGATTTGCTGGGGAAGGGACAGAAGAAAATCCTGCTGAATCTGGGCGACATTACCTACATTGACAGCTCGGGCATCGGCGAACTGGTCAGCGCCTTTACCTCAGTGCGCAACCAGGGCGGCGAGTTGAAGCTCCTAAACCTCACCAAGAAGGTTCACGATGTGCTGCAAATTACGAGGCTGTACACGGTGTTCCACGTAATGGACGATGAGGCTGGCGCGATAGCTGCATTCAGCCAACCGGAAGATGCCGATCGACGTTGAAGGAAAGTTCCGCCGTGTTTTCGCTAGCTCTTTTAACTGGCGATAATGCCCCCATTTCTGCGACAAATTCGGTTTGATTGTTAGTGGTGCAGTGCCGACATGACATGTAGCCTCTTGCTCTTGCATTCCGGGCTTTCGTGATTGAGGAACAGTTCGGACGCTTGCGTCCCCTCAAAATGGATGGCTGGTAGGAGTCCCGGAGCTGCAGGAAATCTTTAGAAAACATGTCGAATAGAAGCACCAGGCTGCCAGCGAGGAGTAGCAGCTGTCTGATGGTTAGGTGCCTTGGTCGTATGAACTGCGCTTGCCTTTTCTGTTTCGGTTGCCAGCCCGCGTGGCGGCTTCACTCAGTTCCCTCAATCGTCCTCTTTTGCTAATCGGACCAACTAGAACCTTCTCTTTTAAGACCTTGGCTTCACCCCGAGAAGGGAATCTCAGATCTTCTGTCGAACCGTCCTCTTCAGAGATGATCCTGTTGCCCTTGCTGTTCCGATTTGCATAGAGGAAGTCTCGATGAAAAATGACCGCTTCTCCACTTCCGAAGTGGATCAGAACATTTCCACGAAAACGATCGACATCTTTCACAATTGCTTTCATGCTCACAAGTCTAGCCAAATCGAGGCTAGTTGTCGGTCTGACGACGAACACATCCATGGTTACGAACTAGCTTGGACAACGCACTTCGGGTCTTTGCGTCACCAACTCTGTCATTGGACGCAGGTGCAGCGCCTATGCGGCTACGAGCAGAATGAGTCGATTCTACCCACGGTCGTAAGCAGCCACGCGCAGGGTTGCGGAAGAGCAACACACCACCTTGAGCAGAGTTCTAATCACAAGCGCCGGAATGAGACACTGGACACCGGCTAGGACAGATGTACGGAGAAGACCTATGAAGAAAATATTTGCGCTGTGGACTGTGGCAGTCGCGCTGCTTTTAAGTTCTATATGGATCGTAGAGGCACAGCAGACGACTACCCAGCAGACAAACGACTACGACGACTACGACTGACAACGATGCGGCGACCGCAGCATCTGATACCCATGCGAACGTCCGCACGCTCACCGGCTGCCTTCAAAAGGGCGACAGTGCCAGCGAATACAGCCTAGTGGGTCAGAATGGCAGCACCTGGGAGCTGAGGAGCGACAGTATCGATCTCGCGTCCCACGTCGGCCATACTGTGACAATCACCGGTGCTGTCCCGCACGCAACGATGCACGGCATGAAAGAAGATGCCAAGGGCGAAGCGCAGGAGCATGGCATGGACAAATCAGCCACCGAACACGGCCACCTTACCGTGACGAACCTGAGCATGGTCAGCAGCAGTTGCTCGAATTAGACGCTGATCCCTCATCGCGATGAACGGAGCGCGTCCTGGCCCCTGGGCCGCGCGCCGTATATCCGAAGTGCTCAATAGTCAGCGGCCTCTGAACCGATTCCTAGACTCAAACACCCTGGCCGCCCCTGAACCTCCCCTGAACCGCACCCTCTGATGAACCACGCGGAACCTAGCGGACATGGCCGCCGCAGATCAGAAATGGTCCGTAACCGCGGCGAAGAGAAACAAAAAAGCCCGCGAGTGGCCCACGGGCTTGGAATGAAGTTGGTTGCTCTACTTGGCGGGCAAGTAGCTTAGGTCGGCGCGATAGTCCATCATTTCCGACATCGTGTGGTCAATGGCATCGCGAAGGCTCTGGAGAGTTTTGTCATCGTTTCCGTATGCCTGTTTCAGCATGTCGGCCATTGTCTGTTCCGGCCCTTGCATGTCAGCCCAGGAATTGCGATCAGTAACCACCACGAAGTGAGGACCCTCTCCACCATTGGCCAACTGATACCACCGCCCTGGCTTCAAGGGGTACTTGGTTTGGTCGATTGCCGCATTGATCCTCTTGATCGAATCGGTAAACTGCACTAGTCCGCTGGGCTTCACGAAGTAGTGGACTACGGTCATCATCTTCGCTGGTGTCGCAGGTTCGGTCGATCTGCTGAGATCGGGGCGAATGACGTAATACGATGTCTGGTTTGAGCCGACAGCAGGAGCCATAGTTCTCTGAATATCTGCGACATCTCTCTGGTTGAAGGCATCATGTCCATCCATCTCCTTCCAGGTCTGTCCGCAGCTGGCTGTCAAATAGCTGCCGGTGGACGGGCCGGTCGAAACTGACCAAACCAGGATTGCAGTCTTGTCTTTCTCCGCCTGATGAAACTCATTGTGCTTCTTCCGAGCTTCCTCCAACTGCTTCGCGCCACCTGGTTTCGGCGCAGTCACATTAACTTCGCAAAGGCGGTCGGGACCCGCTTGCGCCCAGCTGAGTGAGGTGCACAACAACAAGAATCCAGCCCACAACAATCCCTGCCTTCTCATGTTTTCTCCTTCTCCGTCGTTAGTATGGGAGCGAATAAACCGATGCGTAGAACCAATCAATCACGGCAGGAGAGCGGGCACAGGACTATCCCACCGCTAACAGAAGTAGTTCGAAGTACGCCCTAATGGTGAGTGGTTGCTCAGGAAGTTACGCGGAGAAGTCGTGCATGTCAATCAAACTAATCTCCCGTGATTCGTTATCACCATCATCCGCCAGTAGCACGAGGCTGGCACGCTGGTATTGAGTGGAGAGGGCTGCCACGCTTCTTTAGTAAAAAAGGCCGCAACAGGAGGCGGCCTTCATGAGATTAAGTTAGCGGCAAATTTACTTTTTCGAAGCGTTGGCTTCGGCAGTGCTCTTCAGCTCTATGACAATCGCATCGAATGGTTTGTCACCCGTGTTCTCAGGATCGTGAACAACGGCTGGCGTGTAGAGCGACTGTCCCGCCTTGCCGTTGGCCGTCTGAGTCTTCCCATCCGGCATGTGGAAAGCCGTTGAACCATCGGTCAAGTAAACAACTACTCCGTCCGGATGGCTGTGCATCACTGATTTCTCATGCGGCCCATAATGCACTCGGAGGATTCGAACCTGCGCGTTCTCCGACTCAACCTTGTAATGCTTCGGGTCTACCTTCGCAGCGTCCTGACCGAAAGCCGCCGTCGCGGCCAACAGACACACCATTACACTTAAAAGCAAGATACGCCCCTTCATCGTTGCTCCTCCTTGTCACAGTTGTGTTTGGAGATGGCCCAGAAGGTACGCGCCAACCGTGGAGTATGTCAACGAATTCGGACGGGCACAGCCTAGAGGCCCCTTTTGACCACCTGTCAGATTTGACAGTTCCCCGCGATCCGGCAAGATTCCAAACTCAGCTACCCTGACTCCAAGAATCTTGTTTCATGAGAGCTTGCTATGTTCTCCAACTTAATGGGCGCCCTGTTCGGGTGTATCCACCTCAACCACAGTTTTCCCAGAACTCTCAAGCCAGTGCGTAACAGTCAAGGCGTACCCAATAAGCCCCGAACCTACGTTGTCTGTTTGGACTGTGGCAAGGATGTGCCTTACGACTGGGACACGATGACGGTGATACGAGAAGAGAAGAAGAAACAATCGCTCACTCTTCGGGCCTGATCGAACGCCGCTGAACCGCACTGAACCTCCAGGACTCCCCTAGGGCACCCCCGATAAGAGAATGCTTAGTGAGGCTCATGGAGCCGTACACGATACGCTTCTGGTGACTCAGGTGGGATATGGAATGGATGTGGAAGGTAAGAAAATTGAGAAGACGCTGCCGCTTCGTCCAAACCGCGTGCAGCTACGGACACGCAGTACGCCACGGTGTTTCTGTACCGTAGCTTTCACTACGGATAATCCGACACCCGTGCCGGATTTGCCTTTGGTGGTAAAGAACGGCTCCAGCACCCTAGGGAGATAATCGCGAGGAATGCCGCACCCGTTGTCTGCAATCGTCACGCGCAGTCCATGTCTTTTCTGCCCCGTCCACTCCTGCGCCACCGACACCCTGGTACAAACCTTGCCACCATTAGGCATGGCATCGGCAGCATTCAACAGCAGATTCGAAAACGTTCGACGTAGAGCACCAGGGTCACAGGCAAGGTTTCCATTGCGACAGAAACGTCTTTTTACCTCAATGCCTCTAGATTCGAACCTGGATGAGTAGACATCGAGAACAGAGCGCATCAAATCCGGCAGATTAGTGTCTTCCAGAACTGCCGTCTGTTTTGATTGCGACAGAGCTGAGTGTGTCAGTTGCGAGATGAGTCGTATTTCTTCCCGTGCCAGTTTGAGGTAGTGCTGACCTCTTTCCGTAAGAGCTTCTGATTCGACGAGATGAAGAATGTTGAGCAGAGCAGCTAAAGGATTGTTGATCTCGTGGGCAAATGACACCACATTGCCATTAGGCGGCGTTGCAGAGCTGTTGTTGACCTTCTCAGAATCCACCGGATCACTGCTTTCGCCTCACGTTGACTCTTAGTCTGATACCAGACAAAGGCGCGGAGTTGTCATCAGAGGTGTACGCAGGTTTGGTGGATTTGCAGTGTAGCGACCAAGAACTTGGGCGATCAGGCCAAACGGGATAAGGGAGACGTTCTCTCCTCCGGCAAAGATGTGCCCTACGACTGGGACACGCGAGAAGAGAAGAAGACGGCTTGCTGACGACGATTCGAATCCAAGAACTGCCTCGGCGTAGGGTGGTGCTTACGGATGACGGACCACAACGAAGTCCGAGTGGCTTTGCATTCACTCGTAGAATCGTCCTGCCTTGTCAAAGATAAGGAACACGGCGACTTGCGCGGACACATCAGAGGGATTGCCGTTGAGTGCATCGTTGAAAACGTGGAGCAGAGCATCGACCTAACAATCTTCGTAGTTGATCTAGGATTTGGTGACCTTCGCGAACTTACCGGATCAGAACTGTCGTTTAATAAAAAGGGCTGACCACGCTGAAGGAGCCAGCCAAAGTCATCATGCGTAAGAAGAGGCGTCCAACCCTAACTGGCAGACTGTGGCTGTGATAAATTCCGCGACCAAAACTGTTGGAACGCTTAAGGAGTGGAGTAGGGACTTCGGACCCCACGGTCGCGACCGATGAACCACTGACATCACAGGACTCCCACGGCCACCCACGATGAAAGAATTCTTACAGAGGCTCCTGGAGCCATATTGATTGGTACAGTTTGAATCGCATGGCGGGCTATAGGAGAGAACGCGGTCGTGATCTTTGGAGGCACGATATGAAAGCGTCTACGTTTTATCGACTCGCTGGTGTTTTTCTGCTGCTTTTTGGCGTAGGACACACGCTTGGCTTTCGTCAGTCCGACCCCAGATGGGGCGTTGACGTGCTCCTTGGCTCAATGCGGTCAATTCACTTTCACGTGCAGGGGTTCAACCGGACGTATTGGGACCTCTTCGTTGCCTCTGGACTCTCTGTGGGCGTGTTTTATCTTTTCTCGGCGATACTGGCATGGCAGCTGGGTGGCCTTCCGGCAGAGACTTTGGCGCTCATGCGCGGCATTACGTGGGCCTTCGCTCTTTGCTTTGCCGCCATCACGGTTGTTAGCTGGAGATATCTCTTTCTCCTACCTATCGTTTTCTCCGTCGTGATTACAGTGTGTCTGATTGCAGCTGCATGGCTCTCATCGAAGTAGCTTTTCCATCCCTCTGTAACGCCACACCTAGTGGGAGGAGTCAAACTGCACCACACTCCATCCCGGCTCCGAACCTACCGAACCAGCTGAACCGGCAGGACTCCCCGGCCACCCCTGACGACAAAATGGTTGGAATCATTCCGTCTGATGGCCAGCAAACCTAACTGATTCGACGGTGGAGTCACTACTTCGTATCAAAACGAGATACTGAGTGATAACGAGATATCCCAACAGTTATCGTGCCTCAGGCGCTCAAATTGGTCCTGCTGCGTTCGGTCTCGAAGAGCACGATACAATGATCAGCAATTCAGCCGACCAAATGCTTAGGCATAAGACAATCCTGGACCGGAGGGTACACTTCAAAACCCTTCCAAACGGACTTCAGATCGACATTGAGCGGCAGCGCAACCAGTCGCCTCTGTTAGTTGTGTGGTGCATATGCCTGTGGGCCTTCGCTTTCGCTAAGGTCATACCCCTGCCGCGCTTTTATAGCGATTGGAAGACTACCCTGCTCGCGTGGCTGTTTCTGTCTCCGTTTTACATCTTTCCATTTGTGATGATTTGGATGTTTACGTCGGCGGCGTACGAAGAGCAAACTCTCAGCATTGAGAGTGATCATCTCAGGCTTCAGAAGCGAGTCCTGTGGCACACACGCGACGTGTCACTCCCCGCCCGAAGAGTTTCAGCGCTTAGAATTGTGAAACGATGGCCGGACGGGTTAGTGAAATACGTCGCCTTCGATTGCCTAGGAAAGACCTACCGTTTTGGGACCCGCATACTGACCGACGAAGCCGACGAAGTGATCAGTAAGCTCAAGGGTTATCTACCCCACGCAGCTTCATGAAGCTGTTGATAACGGAGATTATCACTTCGTATTTGATAGTGTAGTCGTTTCTTATGGAATGGAGCGGGAAGACAATTCGAGCGGTAGTAGTCGCCGCATTCGCGGCTTGGGGTAGTTTTGCCTTCTTCCGGAGTTCCGTTCGTCCTTCAGTAGGTGATTCCAGAAAGTGGTATGACCGCACAATTCAGTTCGCTGGCGGGATATTGATGGCGGCTGTCGTAATAGGCATTCTCGTGATGTTGATTCGAGGACAGCTTTAATTCTCATCCAGCAGTTGAGGACGCCCTTTTAGGATAGTTGGCGATAACGGAGATTATCACTCTCTATCTCAGGTTGAGATAGATGGTGGTATGGCGATTTGTCGCCAACTATCTGCCTACGGGACCAATCGCGCCGGGCCAGAGGGATCGTCAGAATCGTTCTTGGAAGACGCCCGCATCGCCAAGAGATACCAACCTGTTCCTACCAAACCTAAAATCGCACTACCCACGCTTTCGGCGACGGAGCGCCCACGTAGCAGTGACCAAGCGAAATCAGCGAATGCACAAAGCGAGAACACAAGCACAACACCTTTGCTGCTAAAGGCGCGACTACGTTGCCGAATGTCGTTCATGATTTCAGTTTTCCTCACGGTTGCTTGTCGTATGCGGACTTCCTAACAGCTATCGTCGCCACCACTCCAACTGCTTATGCTCCGAATCCCAGTAGAAATTGAATGCATCGCAATCGTCGTCGATGACGCGGAAATCTTTACAAGAACGGCTGACCTTGCATCCGGGCAGCATTCCGTCGCCCGAATCGCAATCGTGCAGTGTCAGTTCAACACGCTTCGGAACAGAACAGAAGCCATCTTGAGATGTGCTGTGCAGCGGAAACACAGACACGGTGTGCCGTTTGCCTTGCTCTCCCCAAACCACTCCGACGGCTACTTTCTCCTGTTGTGCTCCCAACACCACAGTATCCTTCTTCCCATCGCAATCGAAGTCTCCTTGCGTGGTTGAGTCAACATTCCAATTGATTTCCGGGTGTGATTGCTGCAAAAGATGTACAGCAGCTTTGGGTTCCATCTGCGCGTTCAGAGCGATGGAGAAGATAACCAAGTATCCCGCTGCAAAGCACTTCATGACGAGTACCTTAACGGCGTTCAGGCGAGCCTTTCAAGATAACTGTTGTGAACGGAGATTATCACTCACTATCTCGATGAGGTGGGGCCTGTTGCTTTTGTTTAAGTGATCGTTAGGACGAGGGCGTGGCTGGTTCCGCCACTCGTGCAGCCAACATCCCCCGAGTTCCCGCTCGGCGTGTTGACCGTCACGTTTGCCGTCCCCGGGCCGGAGATCAACGCACTCGTGATCGTGACTTGCAACTTCTGACTACTGACTACCATCGTGCTGACTGTCGCCCCGTTGATGACCACGACAGAAGACGAAACAAACTGACTCCCATTTACGGTGAGAGAGAAGCCCTGTTGTACTACAGCAAACGTTATCGTGTTCGGTGAAAGGGACCCGATGACTGGGGATGGTCGAGCGCTTCCGCATAAGGGATTGAGTGCGTTGCAACCTTGGAAGACCAGTAAGGCGAGGAGTAGAGCGCAGCATGGCCCCAAGTGAGCGCTAGTTTGTTTCATACCGCATCGTAAACCAAGGCTGCACTCCGAAGTCGGCAGATGGTAAATACGAACAACCAAAGACATCCACAATCAGCAGATCACCGGCTTAATGTCCACGACGGGTGTGCCGTCGATTGCTTCCATCGGACCTATTCGTAGCCGACCGCTCTCAATCGCCTTAATTGTTACCTGGTGCAGTCCCAGCGGATTGGGTCTATCTGGTGACCGGGTCACGAACACACCCGCCAGCCGCCGCTTCGGATCTGATCGCGGATGTACTTTCAGCACATCTCGCTTTGCGCGATGAAGCCAAGTGATGACCACAACCTCGTCTCCAACGGCAAGTCCCTTCACTGCTTCTGCGAAAGAGGGGTTAACCTCGCACCAGACGTCCGGCGCTCCCTCAGAGCCTTGTTTGGGAGCGTCTTTACGTTCCTTGATAGTCGATCGAATTACACCAATCGGGTGCAGTAGCAAGTCCGCGCTCATTAAGTCTCCTAGTGGTCGGGAACGCTGCGCCGACAGGTTGAACAGGCTTGGATCGGATCAAATGAATCCACGACAGCTTGAGTTTTTACAAAGACATCGGAGTTGACCGTTGTGATGGGAGTTCCCGTAATCGGTAGTGAGCTCATCTCCGGCAGCAATGTTCATTTTGGCGTAAAACTCGACTCTGCCATAGGCGATGCGGATAAACACATTGGGTTCGCAGGAGTGATTTATGAACCGAAAAGGCCCTCCTCCTACGCTCCCATCGATCGCCTCGTTCTCATCTACCTCAACAATAGCAATCCGCCTGCGTCCCTGGGCTCGTCGACGCGCTTCCCGCGTCGAAACCCGTTCTCCTGTAAACTCACCCAATTTCGTTCTCGCGCGAACAGCAGAATCGGTGAACAGTCCCTTGCCCGCGATCGAGCTCTTCCTAATCACTAACATAAGACTTCCGTTCTGATCACGCTTAACAGGCGCGGCTTGCGCTGCTCTAAACGACATCAAGGGCGATCCAAGCTGGAGCGTGATCGCTCGCGTTGAACTCGCCACGTACCCGTCGGTCTACCCCACCGCCGACGAGACGTTCAGACAGTTGTGGTGACAGCAAGAAGTGGTCGAGTCGGATGCCTTTGTCATTGGGCCATCTCTCCCGTTTGTAGTCCCAGAATGTCCAGAGCGGCCCATTCGGCTGCAGCTTCCGCATGGCGTCGGTCCAGCCCTGAGCCAGCAGTCTTGCAAACGCCTTTCGGCTCTCAGGCTGAATCAATGCGTTGTTGTCTAACGAATGCGTTGGATAGATGTCTTGCGGCGTCGGTACGACATTGTAATCACCCGCCATTACCACCGGTACGCCAGTTGCCAGCAGTTCAGCGGCGTGGGCAATGAGTCGCTCGAACCAGGCAAGCTTGTAAGCGAATTTCGGACCGAGCTGAGGATTTCCATTCGGCAGATAGATGGAGGTAACTAGCACTCCATTCACCGCCGCCTCGATGTAACGCGCCTGGTGATCTCCAGAATTACCGGGCAGGGTTGAGCGGGTCAGCACAGGAGTTATGTGTCGCGCCAGTATCGCGACACCGTTCCAGGAACGCTCACCTTGCCGAACTGCTTCGTAGCCTAATGCTAGCAGGGCTTGTACGGGGAAGGCACGATGCTCAGCCTTGAGTTCCTGGAGACAAACCACATCCGGCTCGGTCTTTTCGAGCCAAGCCAAAAGGTTCTGCAGCCGCTTATTGATGTCGTTGATGTTGAAAGTCGTGATTTTCACCGCGCTGCCCTGCGCTCAATCATGGCATTTGCAAACGCGAAGCGGCGATTGGCAATATGTTGACCGATCCAATTCTCTCCGCACGCCGAGTAGTGTAGTCCGGTCGTGCGCTTGGGCCCGCTAAATGCAAATCCGGCGCGCGAAGCGCCTGCGTGATGTTAGAACTCGCCTTACGGTGCCTCAGTCAGTTACGGCGGATAGCTATAGGAAGGGAAAAATAGGACCACCCCCCAGGCTGAGCGGAAATTCCGGCTCATGTTGACGTCTCTGCTAGCTAGCCACCAGTACATAAGGATCCGGCACGCTGTCGATAGACGGAAGTCTGAGCGTTGCGTTGACATCCGTCACACTAGCCACAGGAGCTGAATCACCACCAACGCAAGTGCCGGCTCAAGAAATTAATGGAGCGATTTCAGGCGTAGTGACCGACCGGACAGGTGCGGTTATCGCCAAGACCCCGCTTGTCTTAACGAGCAACACTGCGAAGAACTGTTCATTAAATGAGAGTGCCGAAATACGGGACACGCTCTGCCAGCCGACTCTGCTGTCAGTTGCTCCAATCAAGCCTTGGAAATGAAATGCCGCCTGCGCCGTTCGTACGCGCAGGTATCCAGTGATCATGTTCCATTCCTACACCCATAAGTGCCTCAGCGGGTTTCCAACGGGCTATGCGTCGAGCCGAAGTCGATATTCAGGCCATGGAGCCCCGCGCAGAGCATTTTGCCCGAGATTACCAGTAGGTACCGTGTGCAATTGTGTATGACCTATATTGACCATCCGAGCCAGATTCCGCAGCCGTATGATTTAGCCTTTTTCTACACGGAGAGCGGCATTCCCAGGTGAATTGATCGTCCCAGGAGACAGATGGCGAAACAAAATCTCGGTTTCAGTTCCGCAGATTTCCGCAAAAAGTTCCGCTCTGGGATGACTGTGCGGAGCTACCGAGACAACGAGATCATTTTTTCGCAAGGGGACGCAGCCGATGCTGTGTTCTACATCCAGAGCGGCACGGTGAAGCTCACGGTGGCCGCCACGCGTCGCAAAAAAGCCATAATCGCCGTCCTGCTGCGGGGTAGCTTTTTTGGCGAAGGCTGTCTGGGAGGGCAATCTCTGCGGATTTACACGGCGAGATCCATTGGGCCCTCCAGTATCACTCGCCTGCGAAAGGAGAGCGCGCTTCGCACGCTCAAGCACGACCCGCAGTTTGCAGCGCTGTTTGTTGCATATCTGCTTTCCCGCGTCATTCGAGTCGAGGAAGACCTGGTCGATCAATTCTTCAATTTCAGCGAAAAGCGACTGGCACGGGTCCTGTTGCTGTTTGGGGAAATAATCAAGGAATCAAAGCCGGAGCACCCCCTGAAGGTCAGCCAAGCAACCCTCGCGGAGATGGTGGGTACCACCCGCGCAAGGGTAAGTAAATTTATGAATGCGTTCAAGAAGAAGGGCTTCGTCCAGTACAACGGCGGCTTGCAAATAAATAGCGCACTTATCAGCGCCTTTCTGCAAAGTCGGCCTATGTCCGTTGTCAGAAAGCCAAGACCGCCCGCGTGGGCAACTCGTCGAGTTGACCACCTCTCGTACATGGAGATTTTCTGTGACCAAAGAATTCAGCCCCAGGCAGGTACTCGCGGTTCGTTGTCCGACTTGTGGGGCTGCTCCGGGGGAGAAGTGTGAACTGAGCACCGGCCAATCGCGCACCAATCCACATCGCGACCGCCGGTGGAGCGCAAAAGACCGATCCCAACAACCAGAAAATTGACGACGAAGTGAGGAATTAGTCGTGCAGGATTATATTCAGTAGGGAACGGTGCACCTGAATATCCCCGTTGTAGCGAATGAACCCGAGTTTCCGAAAGCGATTCATGAAGAAGCTGACGCGGGATCGCGTGGTACCAATCATCTCAGCCAGAGTTTCCTGACTAATCTTTGGAATGGTGGTTTCAGGCTCGCTAGGTTTGCCGAACTGCGCCAGCAGTAGAAGAATTCGGGCGAGTCGCTTTTCGCTGGAATTGAAGAGTTGATCTACCAGATCTTCCTGAAATTCGCGTACTGCGGGCTAGCAGGAAGCTGACGAACACATCCGAGAATGCGTGCTCCTCATGAATGACCCGAATCATCTCCTTCCTGCCGATATTTGAGGGCCGTACACAGAGTGATGGCGATAGCCGTCGCCACCCTGAAGGTATCCGGTACTGGCATCGAGTCCTCCCCTAGAAATTCACCGGGGTTGGGTCGAGCTGGGGTCGCCTCTTTGCCACGCGCCCGGAGCGCGCTGAGTTTGACTCTGCCCTTTTGGATATAGAAAACAGAATCCGCAGGATCGCCCTGCGAGAAGATCGTCTGCTTATTGTTGAATTCGACGATTTTTTACCGAAGCCCGCCTCAGCGAGAAAACTGGCAGGATTGAAGGCCAAGGTTTAGGGGTTGCGAGACATTGCAGCAGGCCTCATCTAAATGCTCAGCGCTTTTAGCCATCCCGAGTCTCGATGACTGTCCCAAGTCTGGGGGGCGAGGCTCCGAAAATCAGACTGGTCGCGGACCCAATTTTGAGATCACCAGTACTTCGAGTACGGTGGCAATTCCCAGAACGCTGCCGGAGATAGACATCAGTGCTTCTGTCACGGAGGAATGTTCATTCGCCAACAACTCAAGCCGACCACTCACGCGTTTTAGACGGTCAACTTCTTGCAAAATAGTGTTATACGGCACGGCGCATATCCTTCGACTTTCTGTCGGGTGCACGGCCTAAGTCGGTTCGAATCGAGACGATCTGGAGTCAGATCTGGATAGGTGGGATCACTCGGGAAGGCCAGACCACCGCCCTCCCAAGCGACCTAAACACTAACTCTACGCGGCGGCCGCGACCTTATGGAAAGTCGAGGTCACGTCTTCGAACGTGTGAACCTTGGGGGTTCCATCAATGAATCGTGACATTGTTTTCAACACTTCGGGGTAGCCGGTGGTGTTATAAGCATCTGCCGCGCTCTTGTTCTCCCAGAAGCTGATTGCGATTACATCTGGGCTGCCCGTGTTGGACAGTGTGATTTCATCCTTGAAACCCTTCTGCTTGCGAAGTAAAGGGAGAACTTCGTTCTCGAAGGTGCGGTTGTAGTCAGAAAGCATATTGGATTTCAGATGAATAGAGACACTGCGTGTAAACATGGTCAACCTCCTAAGGTTGTCGTCGCTAAGATGGAGAAAACTTCAGATGGGCTGACTTAGTTTCAGAAAATCTGGATGAGGAGAAGAACAACATCCTCTACTTCCACAGTGCGCCTATTGTCGAGCAATGTCAAACTGGACCTCAGGGAGCTTCCGTGTGCTCGATCTCAACCTTCAATTCGTCGACCAAGCGCAAGTATTCTTGATAACGCTCGGAGTCAGCGGTACACGTAGACTCGTTTAGCAGGTGTTCGACTGCTTGTCGTACGAGGATGATCTGCTCTATAGCGGATCGGCTGCTCATCGAAGTACTCCCCTGCTCCCAACCCCAGAATCATCCTGCGTTGCGCGCAGACAGACCCGCCTCTTCAGTTGTTTGCGATCCGCTTCGCTTCTTGGCCGGAGAAGCCACGTCGATTGAGAAATCGATAACGTACCTGACTGTGTTCGGGCAGAATAAGCACGGCGTTTCCTGGATGGTTTGGAGGCCTTCATCAGTCACACTGAGCGGAAAGGAACGAAGGCATTCCGCGCAGGTGAGCACAATGAACGGCTTTCCACAGGAGTCTTTGCCATTCCGAGGAATCCACACGGGAGCTGATTGCCGGCGATGTGCGTTCGATCGCTCAACGGAAGTTCGAATCAGATCGCCGACCGTCTCCAGTAGCATCTTCGGATGATGCTGTCCCTTGGGGTAGAACGCATCCGCAATCACACCACCGGGAACGTCGCTTCCCTGATCATAAGCGCCGCTAATAGCGACAACGGGTATTTGAGGAAAACGGCGACGCACAACCGACAGGAACTCGAAACCGGACATTTCTGGCATATTCAGGTCAGAGATAATCACATCGGGAGAGGTTCTCTTCAGCTGCAATAGCGCATCAAAGCCGTTAGTCGCGGCTACGACCTCGTATCCGGCCGCGCTTAGCAACATCCCCAGGGACTCCCGAACACTGGACTCGTCGTCTACAAGCAGCACGTGGTGTTTCGATGGGTTGGACATAATCCTCCTCACCCTTGGCGATTAGATTCCACCTATCTTCTCAAGACCAGAGTTGCCGGGTATGTTCAAAATTGCACATATCGACAGATTTTCCTTACGAGAAACTATCGATCAACAAATTGAATCAATGAGATATAGCTGAAGCGAGCAGGCGCGCCGTTGGGAGGCTTCATTGAGAAGGGGCGGATAGCTGGCGATATATCCGCTTACCACTCACTATCTCTAACTGAGACGATTTGCAGGAAGGCAACGACCTTCGCCAGCGTCTTCGCCTTCGCTCGACCGCCGTTTGCAATCAGCCGCACAGTCTTGCGGTCTATCTTGCTTTCCTGAGTAATCCTCCGAATTCCGATCTTGATGATTTTCTTCCTGATCTCTTGATCGGCAATAACTTTGTCGGCTGAGTATTCAGTGCACCTGAAATCGACCATGCTGAGGTCTTCGCCCTGTTCCCATCGGCGTGATGTTTCCTTCCACAAGATCTGAACGAGTGGTCGACCGGCGGTGATGGAATGCGCGAAAACAATTTAGTCCCGACAGTCTACGGCAGCTGGTGACACGATATTTCGGGATCCGAACGGCCGGGAACAGAAAAGTGCAGCGTTTGAGGATGTGGCTCGCCGCGCTCGGCAACACCGTGCGGGTGGTAGCGAAATTCTATTTCGCATAAATGGGCCAAGGTGCGACAGGGGCGGACGGATGCTGCGGTTAAAGCCGCTTGGGTCTGGCTCTCTACGCAACTCGATCTCAGGTTGCGGAGACTCACGATAGCCAGCGATGGTTAGAACAAGTAGGGCAGTCTCTTTTATGCTCCGCAAAAGCTCTACGAGCGGCAGTGTTATCCTCCCTCAACCGCTCTAGCTTTTGTCGCGTCTTGTGTGTTCGATCCGTGCCTATTAAGGACTCCGAGTAAGCCCCCAACGCGCGCGTAGTCGCCTCAAAGTCTCGCCTTAATTTATCCCCGGATTCGCAAGACATGGTTTCCTCGGGGCCGAACCTACCTATTATGCTATCGAGATCCTTCGTTCCGGCGTCCACAGATTGCATCTGGTGCTCTAGCCAGCATCTAACCTGCACAATGGATCTCGAACAGCGAATCCGCGAACTCTGCACCAGAGCAATACGCACCAAAGAGCCTAAACAGTTCGATCAAGTCATGGCTGAGTTGGCGGTTGCTTTACGCGAGCGCACAGAGCAGAGAAAGAAGGTCTGCGACTTCCGAACGCGCCGATCTAAACCAAGACTCCCTAGTGATAAATCCTTACCGTAGCTTTATGGGGTCAGCGCTGCTAGGAATCTTGGCGAGAGCCAGAACAGGCAGCACAACGTTGTTTATGCTCTAGAAAGGCTGTCCGAGCGACAGTATTCTCGCTTCGCAAGCGGCGTCGTTCTTTTAGGTTTATGTATGTTTGAAACCTGTCGCTAAAACGCTCTTCGTATTTCTTCCACTCGCGCGTCGTCGCTTCGAATCGCAGCCTCAGCTTGTCTCCGATTTCGCAAGCCATAACTCGAATCCTTCGGGCCATTATGCTCCGGGTCGTGGCTTGGTTCTAGCGAAAGACCACCCTGCGAATTCTTCTCGGAAAAATCAGCAGCTTAGCCCGCGTCCCGCGCTTGCGCCGCCCGGTACGTTTCGGCTTGGGCATCTCGTAAAGTGTTCTTGCCTCTGTCCCAAGGTGGGTTACAGGAGGCACCATATTTTCTTTCTAAGTTGTCAATAAACAAGTTATAAGTCCATCTTGGGACGCCAGTTCAGCCATCCACCTTGCGTGTGCCTTTCTAGCACAAGGATTTCTTGGCCCGCTGCTTCGCTCGCTCGTTCCTTCGAAAACGATGTACTTGGGCACGGCTTACGCAGGTTCGCGAGCAATATTCTTGGTCACTTCGAGTCTTAGCAAATAACTTCCCGCAGCCGTCCCGATCTTTAGGGCAGATGCCAACATACATTCGCACGGGCGTGAATCGCTCACCGCCCTTTGACTTTGCAAGGCTTGTTGTAATTCTGTCCAGCAATCGAAGCAGCTTGTAAGTGACAGCTTCCATTTTTGCGTCCATCAGCACGGATTTCCCGTCCCCATGCGGGATTTTGTTTTGAGATCCACGCCCGCTCAGCCCGCGTGAATTTCACTCCGAGATATTTGAATCGCCTGATTTCTATCTGTCCTTGACCGGCAGCAGCCATAAGGATTTTGGTGAACCGCTCTTGCGCCTGGAGAATTTCTTTTCCTCTAAAGGACTGGCCTGCGTGGTCGTTCATTATTGCCTTGATCTGTGCGGGGACAGTGGGTGGTTTTCCGAGGGCTGCTAGTCTGTGCCCACATACAGCAGGTTAGTTCCAGTTCTGCGTTTCATTGGTCACCGGGAGATACGAGCTCTGGCTTGTGAAAAGTCCACAGCCCTGATGCTAGGCGTTCAAGTGGGCTCGTACCTACCCGCTTTATAACCGCTGAAATCAAAGGTTCGTTCATAAAGACTCCTTTCTATATTTTCGTAATACTATTGTGTCCTTGACGAACGGTCAAGCCACAGAGACAATAGGGGTCGTCGGGTACGTGCGCTTTGATGCGATGCGGGCAGGCTCGGAAGTCATCGATTCTTAGCGGCGGGTCTTCGCGGTCAACGAAAGACCGCCAAACCTGCAACAGCGAGCCCGCAGCAGGCGGGAGAAAGCCTAGTAATAAATGTTTAATTCAGATAAGCGCATTCTTGAACGGATTCACGCGGGCCGAGTGAGTCCCATCAGACTGGAGCCAACAGAGCCGGGGGAGCCGGTCAATATATCTTGCGGGGTCCGAGGCTGAAACAAGAAGCACAAAACGCACATTGTTGATGTCGTGTGGGAAAGAGACCCGGAAGCACATGACCGTCGCTGGGTCCGCCTGGAACTCCGCTGCGAGAACGGGCACGGTTTTGTGATTCTGTTTCGGAACCACGGTGGGGAGACGCACATCGAATCCGCCTTCCTTGATGACATCGTATCCCCGTTCGCTGAGGGAGCGCGTTGGTGATGACTCTCTTTCATGGCGTCCACGAAATCCGCTTGTTCCGCCCATCCGGCGTTGCCGTGGGTTACTTCGATTCCTAGGATGACGCGCTGCGGGCGGTTGAAAATGAGCCGTCACAGTACAAGGCGGCTTACTTCACCCTCAACCCGATAAAGCTGCCGGACTCAATCCCGGTCAATCCGCAAACGCTTACGCCGTCCCGCAACACGGCGGGTGATTCGGACATTGCCCGGCGCGTGTCGCTACTCATTGACTTTGACCCGCCTCGCGCCGCTGGCACCAACAGCAGGGAAGGTGAGAAACAAGCCGCACGCGAGCAAGCGGAGCGGGTCCGCGAATACCTCAGAAACCGAAATTGGCCGGAGCCGATGTTATGTGACTCGGGCAACGGTTGGCACCTGATTTACTGCATTGACTTGCCCAACGATGACAGCTCAACGGAATTGGTGCGCGGCGTGTTGGCGCGGCTACATCAGCTCTTCCCGATGGTGGACGCCGGGAACTTCAACGCTTCCCGGCTCTGCAAACTTTACGGCTCGTGGGCACGTAAAGGCGAGCACAGCGATGAGAGACCGTGGCGGCGTTCCGCCATCATCGAGGAAGGCTCGGACACGATTGTGACAGAGCAACAGCTACGCGCCCTCAGTCCCGCGCCGCTGACAGTGCAGGCCCCGAAGAAAGCAGACGATGTGAAGCTGTCCAGCTTGCTCGGCTTCCTGGATTACTACGGCGTTGCCTTGCGCTCAGAGCCGCGAGAGGTCGCGGGCGGGTGGCAGGTTGAGATTGAGTGCCCGTGGGTTGATGAGCACAGCAGTGAGGCGCGGCGGGACACCGTTGCTCATTCATTGCGGGACTTGGTAACGGCTTCCGGTGTTTGCACTCTCACTGTGTTGACCGGAGGTGGCGCGAGTTCCGGGCGGAGCTGGAGAAGCGGAATCCCGGCTTGGCTCCGTATTACGGCAAGCTGCCGGCGATGACGCACAGCGAGATTGCCCGCGCCTTTGTTGAATCACACGATGACTTCGTGCGGATATATGACCTAGAGAACGCAACCGGCGTTTGGATTTCCGGCAAGCGTTGGGCGTTGGGAGATCCCGGAGACGCCTTTCCGCGTGGCAATCCGGCGTTACCTGGATGAGCTGTTTGACCGCTACGGCGAGCAGAATCAGCGAGACGCAAGAAAGAAACGCACTTGAGCAAGCCGCTTTTGTCAGTGGTGTTTGAGTGAGGTCAAACCGTGGCTTCCGCCGAAAGCGAGCCGGGATTTTGATGCGGACCCGGCGATTCTGCCGTTGCCGAACGGCGAGGTTGCCGATTTACGCGCTGGCATCATCCGTGACATGCAGCGCGAGGACTGTCAGACCCGGCGCATCCCGGTTGTGCCTGCTGATATTCCTACGCCACGCTTTGACCGCTTCCTCCGTGAGATTACTTGCGGGGATGATGAACTTGCTGCGTACATTCTGCGGCTCATGGCTCTGTGTATTACCGGCCTCGCTCTGCATCTGCTGATTTTCTTTTATGGGTCGTGGCGCAACGGCAAAGGCGTGCTGTTGCGCTTACTGGAAAAAATGTTAGGCCGCGAAATGTTCCGCCATTTCATTGAGGCCGGAAGACGTGGAGTATCGCCGTGGGGCTGATGACCGCAATAAGCGGCTCATGGGACGGCTCAGAGGAAAGCGGCTAGCGTACACTGGCGAAACGGTGAGCGGCCACCTGGACTGGACGTTGCTCAAGATGCTAAGCGGCGGTGATACTCTTGCCGGGGCGAAGCTGTACAGGAACACGAAGGCATTTGCGCCAACACACACGCTGATACTGACGACCAATGACCGTCCCATGTTGCCGCCCACAGCGGCGTTTAAAGAACGGTTGCGCTTCGTGCCGTTCCTTGCTGACTTCACTGGGCTAAAGACCTAACCTTGAAAACGCACTTGAGGCAGAGATGCCGGGCATTCTGTGGCGGCTTATCGAGACTGCACCCGCCAGTCTTCAACTGATGGCGAGGCCGCCGTTGCAGTACGCGACGCAACAGACGATGTGATGGATGAGAACGATGTAGCACGTCCATTCATTGAAGCGTGCCTTGCGGATGACCCGGACGCCGTGACTCCATTAACTGAAATCGAGGAGGCGGCTAGAAAGTGGATTGGCGGTGTTGTCATGGGGTGACGTTAACTTTGACCGAATCATCCAGGGCGTCAAGGAAAGTGGAACCACGGACGCAAGCGCGTTGCGGGAAGACTAACCCCGTGCGCGGACTGTTAGGCGTGCGGCTGCTCACTTCATCGTGAGCCTGTGCCGCTGTGCCGGGCACAAGCCATTGTTTAGGTTTTATAGAAATAAGTAATTAAGTATGTATAACGTTACGGCGCAAACAATGGAAAAACCGGCGGCACTGTGCCACCCTATGTGCACGATGCAGCGAACGAGATTGCGCCTAGTCGGAGGTGGGCTTTTCTGGCGTGATGTTGTATGTCATTGATAGCAAAGGGGTACCGGGGCGGTGTCAGATGTTAAACGAGGTTCCTATGTTAGCCCTCCAGGTATCCTTTCGCCACGTGGACAAGAATAGATTTCAATCTCAATCTGAGACAGTTGTAAGTAGTCATTAATTCAGTTAGGAGCGATAATTCATGCCTCGTACAGTGAAGACCGACAAGAACTTACAGCCGGGCCAACCGGCCAAACCCGACAACCTATCGGCCGGCGCCTCGCAGGAATGGGACCGATTCATCAGCGAGCTAGAGGCGGCGCACATTCGCGTGACTGCCGCGCACCGGACGCCCCTGTCACTCGCGGCCACAATCGCGGCTGACATTGCGGACGCATGGGCAGTCGTAAAAAAGGACGGGGCATACATCCAGACCAAGGCCGGACTCGCTGCTCACCCGGCAAGCAAACGCCTGGACGCGCTCCGCCGCGACTATATCAAGATTTTGACGATGCTCGGACTCCGCAGCGCCGTGGCCGCGCCCGATGAGGAACACGAGCAAACGCTGGAAGACATTTTGGGCGAGTAGTGCTGTGCGGGTGGAGGGGGCCTGTCTAATGAAATTCGAGGTACTGCAGTAGATAGACGCCCGCCATCAAGGCGGCAAGCCAAAGGTAAAACTTGACGCGGTTCTTCGTCTCAAACTCCACAAAACGAAGTATCGCACACCGGAGAGGCCGCCCGGTTACGCGGAGCAAGCGATGATTGAGAAATTTCTATTCTCACGAAAAGAAGCCGCACACGCGCTCGGGATCTCCGTGCGCTCACTTGACTATTTGATAGCCGGGAAGCAACTGGACACCCGGCGCATCGGCAAAAAAGTCCTCATCACACGGGCATCGCTAGTCGCGTTCGCTTCCGCCAACCACTACGGGAGCATGTCCACGGCTGCCCGGAGTGAGGCGTCATCCAGGTGAGCGTACCGGGCGGTCATGCTAATCGTCTTATGACCCGCGAGCGTTTGAATCGCTTTCAGATTCACGCCCTTCATGGCGAGCCGGGAGCAGAACGTGTGCCGGTTGTCATGCCATCGGTAGCCGGTAACCTTGGACGCATCTAACGCCGCTTCCCACCACACACGGGGCATCGCATCAAAGATCAAATTCTGTGGCTTCACTTTCGTGCGCTCTTTCAGCGTATTAAACGCGGCTTCTACCGATGCGTTCATCGGGATTGTGCGCCCGCTATAGTTCTTGGTGCGATCTAATCGGATCTCTTTCCGCACAAGGTCCACGTTTGCCCAACGCAAGCCGTACTGTTCGCTCAGGCGCATCCCTGTGCCAAGTGCGATGTCTAGCTCGGGCACGTGCTCGGCGGGTATAACGGCCCGGAGTGCTTTTTCTTCCGCCTCGGTGAGCCACCGAATTACGCCGTTCTCTTCTTTCTTTTGCCGCACGAGACGGGCCGGGTTGCTCTTCACTTTCCCATTGCGGAGGGCCTCACGGAATATCAAACTGAAGCAAGCGCGGTAACGGTTGGACGTGGCGGGCGTGCTTGTGTTCTCGGTGAGCCAATCGTCAATTTCTTCCGGCTTGATTGAGTCCGCAACCCGTTCGTCAAAATCGGGCCGGATCTTTCGCAGTCGGGTTAACACACTCCGCTTGTCCCGGTGATGTGCTTCGCTGAACGTCTCGATTGCATCTGCGAGCACCGAAAACTTAATCCCGGAAGTGCGCTGATTGTCGGGTAACTTCGCACCCACGCGGATCTCGTTCCGCCGTTTGTTTAGAAGCGCGATTGCATCGGACTTGCGCCCGGCTTTCTCGCGGTGAAGTTTGCCGCTCTTGTCACGATAGCGTGCCCACCACACACCGGACCCCGGCTCCCGCTCCCACACTCCGCGCACCTTCGCAGTACGAGTCATTCTCGCCTCCCGGTATCACCGAAGTATCACTAGAAGCACAGCGGGAACAAAGTATCACCACTAGTATCACCGGGTCAATTTAAGGGTTTGGTGACGGGGGAGGGAATCGCACGAATAGCCGCGATTTTATTGGTGCCCGGAGGGGGAATTGAACCCCCACAGACCTTTCGGTCCTGCGGATTTTAAGTCCGCTGCGTCTGCCAGTTTCGCCATCCGGGCATTGGGAGCAGGTGTCATTCGCGGCCGCGACAGTTCCAAGTGATCCGGTCAGCTCCCCAACAAAACACTACCATACTGCGGCTGGAATTAGCCTCCATCTTCCATACGAACAGCCATACGTAAAGCGCTAGGCGGACGACACGGATCAGTGTGGGCTGAAGAATTCGGGAGCCGATGGCTTACTAGTTTGGTGCTGCGAGCAAGCGGCGAATCTTCGCGCTTAACATTTTTTTACTCTCTACGACTAAACTTTACGAACCAGTGTCACAGTCGTGCTTCTATATCTAGTGAGGGTTAGTTCGGGTCAGGTTATGAAGTTTGTCGAAGTACTGCCAGTGCTTTTTGCAGCCACCTCGTGGACGAAGTGGATCCGCAGCCTTGGAGGGATAGGGTTGCTGATTCTCGGCATCCTCGATGGGTCCATCGTGCCCACGTTCGGCAGTCTTGACCTGTTTACCGGGATCCTGTCTGTCCGGCAGCGGCCACTGTGGCTCTATTACGCGGTGATGAGCACGATCGGCGGAGTGATCGGAGCATTTACGACCTACCGGCTAGGGAAAAAGGCAGGCACCGGTTGGCTGGAGAAAAAGTTTGGCCAGCAACGCTCATTGCGGGTGCGGAGTCTGATTCAAAGATGGGGATTCGGCGCAGTCCTGGTGCCCACGTTGGCGCCTCCACCGTTTCCAGCATCTGCATTCTTTTTTGCGGCGGGAAGCCTGAACTATCCGGCGCCAAAGTACATATCAGCAATAGCGCTGGGAAGGGCAGTCCGGTACGGAGCCATTGCGTATGTGGTCTCCCACTACCATCTGCATCTGCTGAAGTTTCTGCGGCATCCGGGGAAATATTGGTTGGAGTCTCTGCTGGTAACCGGCACGATCATCATTGCGATGGGACTGTTGTTCTGGTTATGGGGACGGGTCGACACGGCCACTCCCGCAACACTGGCCATGCCACACCCTGAAGAATCCGCCGCGGGAAGGAATCTCTAAAACCAGCGTTTTTCAGGCAGCAAACGTTTATAATCAACAATTGAAATGAAGTTTTCGATTGTTGTTCCTTTCCATAATGAAGAAGACAACGTCACCGAGCTCTATGATCGCCTGAAGGCGGTGATGGAGAATACCGGTGAGACGTTCGAGCTTGTCTTCGTCGACGACGGCAGCCACGATCGTACCTTTCCGCTTCTGCGCGAGATCGCCAGCATCGACAGCCGTATCACGGTGGTAAAGCTACGCCGCAATTTTGGCCAGACTTCCGCACTGGCTGCGGGTTTTGACCATGCACGCGGCGAGTATGTGATCGCCATGGACGGCGATCTGCAGCACGATCCGAACGATATCCCTCTCTTCTTGGAAAAGATCGCGCAGGGCTACGACGTGGTCAGCGGCTGGCGTAAAGTTCGTATCGACAATTTGTGGCTGCGGCGCATTCCTTCGCGAGCTGCGAATTGGCTGATGGCTAAGCTGAGTGGCGTGGACATCCACGATTTCGGCACGACGTTTAAAGCGTATCGCCGCGATCTGCTGAAGCAGATTCCGTTATACGGTGAGCTGCATCGTTTCATTCCAGCGTTAGCGTCTGCCTATGGCGCCTCGATCTGCGAAATTCCAATTCGCAACGTAAATCGCGAGCGCGGCGCCTCGCACTACGGGATCGGAAGAACAGCGCGCGTATTCTTTGACCTGATTACGATCCGTTTTCTGCTGCGCTATTTGCAGCGTCCGCTGCATTTCTTTGGAACTTTAGGAATGCTCGGAATTCTAAGCGGGACGGGAATCGCCGGTTTCCTGGCGATCACCAAGCTGTTCAACAATACTCACATCATGCTGGATCACGGTCCGCTGCTGATCTTTGCAGCAGTGCTGATTCTTGCAGGCGGGCAGCTTTTGGGATTGGGGTTGCTTGGTGAAATGAACGTGCGTCACTACCACGATGCGGTTGGCGATGCTCCCTACGCAGTGGACCAGGTTCTGCAATCGCACGACTCACAATCCACCATGGCGGACTGATCTGAGTAGAAGAAATGAAAAAGCCTCGGCCGGGACCGAGGCTTTTTTTTCGGCCAGAGCAATGTCAATGCTTCAACAGAGTCCAGTCGTCCAGCAGGACCGGATGGCCGCCTTCGACCACCGTTGCGTAAACTTTGTCGAATCCCTTGTGATCTTCAGGACCGTAGTTCAACTTCAACGCAGGCCCGAGTCCGATGTCCATGTTGTGAATGCTCTCTATTCCTTCGATGAATTTTTCGCGGGTCACGTCAGCTCCGGCGCGCTTCAGGCCCTCCACCACTACCATCGCGTCTGCGAATCCTTCCAAACTTACGAAACTCGGTTGTGAGCCCGGGAAGTACTTCTCAATCGACTCCCTGTAAAGTTTCACTGAGGGTAGATCGAGGCGGTCGTAAGGTGGCACCACCTGTGTGATCACCATTCCGTCTGCGTCATGACCGGCTTCCTTGATCAGCGCTTCGGTTCCGACGAATGACACGGTGAGAAATAACGGGTGCCAACCGCTGCTGTGGGCCTCTTTCAGAATCTCAGCTACGGGTGCATACGGACCCACCACAACCACGGCATCGGGATTCGCCGCGCGAACTGCAGACAGACCAGCCTGAACCGCTACAGTGTTACGTGGAAACGTTCCCAGTGCGGCGGGCGCCGCATGATGCTTGTCGAGCGCAAGTTTCACTCCGTCCAGGACAGCCTTGCCAAAAGCATCGTCCTGATAAATCACTCCGACCTTGTGGAGATTGATCTTCCACAAATTGTCGACCTGCTCGCGAGTCTCGTCGTAGTAGGACGCGCGAACGTTGACGATGTAGCGCTTAAGCGGCTCGTAAAGAAGCTGCGCGCCGGTGAACAAACCTACTACTGGAAGCTTTTGCGCCTGCGATAGAGGCACGTATTTGGCTGCCGTCGGAGTACCAACGAAGAAGCCAGCGGCGAATACATCTTCTTTTTTCAGGCGGCTGAAGCAGGCTTCTGCCTTGTTCGGGTCATAGCCATCGTCGAACGCCATGAGTTGAACTTTGCGGCCGTGTACGCCGCCCTGGTCGTTGACGTAGTGGAGATAGGCGGTCGCACCGAGCACTGTCTGGATGCCGAGAAATCGAGCTGGTCCGTCGAGGGCGGAGCAGGAGCCGAGTTTGATTTCCTTTTCGCTGACCCCCGGCTGCTTCTGCGCAACTGCGGCGACGCTAAATGCCAGCATCAGAGCAAGCGCTGCTGCGTGCCAGCGAATGTTGGGAACAGCGGCACGGTCATGCATAAACTTCCTTGCCAGTCTCAGATTTTGAGATCCCCACGGTTTGGTATTGACCGGTGCACGCAGCATTCCACTTTGCACCAAAACTAGTGCATAGCTAAGTAGATGAAACGATGGCGGATACAGACATTTTCTGCTCTCGTAGTCCGTCTCAAATCTATTTCTGGAGGCTTGGTTTCTCGCTTTGAGACGCCATCGAACGGGTGACTGGCATCACAGCAAAGAGTTCTCACCAGGCACAGACTGACCCACGGTAGTACAGGGTTTCGCTTATGGGGCTATAGAGAAAGGCTTATAATGTAGCGGTTTTGCCTATGCCAACTATGCAAAAAATAAGTCATGATCTGCGACTAGCCAAACGGATGTCGCGCTTGGGAACTGAGACAGCTTTCGAGGTTCTGGTACGCGCTAAAGCGCTTGAAAAACAAGGGAAAGACGTAGTCCATCTCGAGATTGGAGAACCCGATTTCGATACTCCCGCGAACATCGTGGAGGCCGCCAGTGAGGCTCTTCACGGTGGATGGACCCATTATGGTCCGTCGGCGGGCTTGCCGGACTTGCGACAGACGATTGCGGATTACGTCGGTCGCACCCGCAAGGTTCCGGTCGCGCCCGATGAAGTAGTGGTCGTGCCCGGCGGTAAGCCGATCATTTTCTATACGATTCTCTCGCTAGTGGAACAAGGGGATGAGGTTATCTACCCAAATCCTGGGTTCCCGATTTACGAGTCGATGATCAACTTTGTCGGCGCGAAAGCGGTTCCGATTCAGTTGCGGGAAAGCATGGACTTTCGCATGGACGCGAATGAGCTTCGCGACCTGATCACCGAACGCACCCGGCTCATCATCATTAATTCGCCGCAGAATCCTACGGGTGCCGTGTTAACCGAGCGCGACGTGCGCGATATCGCCGATGCAATTGGCGATCGCGACATTATGGTGTTGTCGGACGAAATCTACAGCCGCCTGATTTTCGAGGGACAGCATCACTCCATTCTGTCGCTCGACGACTGGAAAGATCGCACGATCCTGCTGGATGGATTCTCTAAGACCTACGCGATGACTGGCTGGCGCATGGGGTACGGTGTGATGCGCGCCGACTTGGCAAACCACGTTGCCCGTCTGATGACGAACTCGAATTCGTGTACGGCGAGTTTCACGCAGATGGCGGGAATTGAGGCGCTGACGGGCGATCAATCGTCGGTGGACACGATGTGTGCGGAATTCAAACGACGCCGCGACATGTTCATCGAGCGCGTGAATCGGATCAAGGGCTTCTCCTGCCGGTCGCCAAAGGGTGCGTTCTACACGTTCGCGAATATCACGCAGACGGGATGGAACTCGAAGAAACTGGCGGATGCGCTACTCGAGCAGGCGGGAGTTGCGGCGCTTTCGGGAACCGCTTTTGGCCAGTGCGGTGAAGGCTATCTTCGTTTCAGCATTGCCAACTCTTACGAGAACATTGCGAAAGCGCTGGATCGAATCGAGGAATGGACGAAGAAGAATCTGTAGTGACACCTATGTTCCCACACATCCAACGACACGATGTGTGGGGCACCCACTTGTTTCGTGTGATTTGATCCACGAGTAATCGATCACGATGTTCCGCGCGGCGAGTTCGCGCTCAACGTATTCGCGTTCCAATTCATTCACCCCGAACTGCCCGGCTTTGATTTCCGCGGCTTCCGATGGGTGGTAGCCTCCGGGTCGAACTTCTCCACAGCGATACGTAAAGACGTCGCCGTCGAGCAGATTTCGCAAGTTCATGGCGAAAGTTTCGCGAGTCTGGAGCCAGCGACCGGACTCCGGCAGGGCGAGCTTATAGACGAGTAGCGCGGTCTCGTAGGCGTGATCGCTCACTTCCATTTGGAAATGGAGCCGTTGGCCGGCGATCGGTTTCAAGCGCGCCGTGCCAAGGACGAATGGCGCGCGGCCATACTCCGATTCAAGATGACGAGCTTTGGCGATCTGCATCAAGGTGTCGAAGCGGAAGTCCGCGAGGCCGAAGAGCGCCCCGGTTGCGACCTCGAGTCCAGCGCTCATGGCACGATCGTGGTTGTCCAAGCGTAGAAGGAATTCGCGCTTCTGCGGGCTTTGCGAATGCCATTTGCGGTATGCCGCAGGATCGAGCGTTTCGTCCCACTGCACGATGCCCCATAAGCCGGCGTCACGCAGTGCGGCGTAAGCTTCGCTGGTCAGATATTCCGTGCAGAGAAGGACGCCGGAACCGGGTTGAGCCTCCAGCATTTCCGCTACTTTGGCGACGTAGCGGACGAGGAGATCGGTGGTGAACTCGGGATCGGTAGCATAGACGAGTTCGATCACGCGCATGTCGCGCGCGAGGACCAGTCGCACTTCTTGTTCGAGTTCCTCTAGAGACAGCCGCTTCCGGATTGCAGATTTTCGAGTCGCTGAAAAATTGCAGTAAGGGCAAGCGTCGACGCAGTAGCTGGAGACGTAAATGGGCGCTACATAGCGGACGCGATTTCCGAGACGGTTAGTCGAGCGACGAGAGACTGTGTCACGCAGTAGTTCTCTCTGCTCATCAGGATCGAAAGTCGCGCCGATCTCAAGAAGTTCCGCTAGTTCGGAAAGGCAAAGCGCTGCGTGCTCGCTCGATGCCAGCAGATCGCGGATCCGCTCGACCGATGGGCAGCGCACAGAGCCAAGAACAGACCGGACTTCATCTTCTTTCGCTGCAAAAATCGAACTGAACGACGAGATTGCCACAAAAGAAGTGTAGCAATCGAATCCGATCGGCGAAATGACGCGCGTCACTCTCCGGCCGATTTTAGCAATCCGACCACACCGGCGATGTTCTTAATCAGATCGGGCGGGAAGTGGTGGCGTTGCTCCAAATACTCTGGGGAATTGTAGGAAATCCAGATATTGCCGTCCGAGTCCTCCCAGATCAGAGCTTTCAACGGTAGATCGATGGCGACCGTTGGGGTGGAAATCATCAGCGGCGTTCCGCCTTTCGGGTTCCCGAAGATGACGAGCTTGGTTGGACGCATCTCCAAGCCGACTTTTGCGGCTTCGCCGCTGTGGTCAACTATGGCAAAGATGGCGACGCCCTTCTCTTTGAGAATGGACTCGAGCCGGTCGAGTGTTTTGTCGACTGGATATTTACTGGGCAGACTTTCGATTCCGCTCGCGACAGGTGTGCTCAAATCGTCCTCCGAATGCGACGCGAATCATAAGATGAGCGGGACACCCGACACGGCCCAGAGAATTGAGTGAATAGATCACCTGCGCTCGTGATTGTGCTCACTGCCTGGGTGGCTATGGTGCACTAGCCTCGGCTACCGGCGTCAAAAGTGCGTCTGGTTCGCGCCGGCGCAAAAGGGGGAAGCCATGGCCCTAAGAGACTCGAACACCGGAAACATCCTGCGGCAGTACTCCGTTGAAGAATTGATCGATGCGGCGAAGATGATGCGCGCTTATGACTTGGTAGCGCTGTGCGCTGCTGGATCTGGTCATGCTGGCGGCACGCTTTCGATCATGGATATTACTGCTGCGTTGTATCTGCGCGTGGCAGAGCACGATCCCAAGAATCCAGCATGGTCGAAGCGCGATCGAATTGTCTGGTCGACGGGTCACAAGGCGCCAAGTCTGTATATTGGGTTGGCATTTGCGGGATTCTGCCCGCTTGAAGATATGGTGCTGCTGCGCAAGCTTTCGTCGCCATATCAGGGACATCCGCATTGGCTAAAACTGCCGGGTGTGGAGGTCTCAACGGGATCGTTGGGCCAAGGGCTGAGTATCGCGGTTGGAATGGCGCTTGCCGGAAGACTGAACGAAGAAACGCATAAGATCTTCTGCATTATGGGCGATGGCGAGCAGCAGGAAGGACAGGTGTGGGAAGCCGCCATGGAGGCTGGCCACTACAAACTGGACAACTTGATCGCAATTATCGATTGCAACCGCCTGCAGATCGACGGCAAAGTCAGCGATGTGATGAACGTGGAACCGCTGACGGAAAAGTACGCGAGCTTTGGCTGGGAAGTCAGGCATGTCGATGGTCACGACATCCAAGCGGTGGTCGATGGGTTAGAGAGCGCGCGCAATGCGCATGGCAAACCGATTGTGATCCTGGCAGAGACAGTGAAGGGGAAGGGCGTCAGCTTCATGGAAGATATCGCTGGGTGGCACGGAAAAACTCCGAGCTATGACGAGACGGTAAAAGGGCTGGCCGAGTTGGGGGTGAGTGATCGCGTGCCGCTGTCGGATCTTCTGGAGAGGGCGAAGCGTTACCAGGGTGGAGTAGACCAGAGGCTCAGCACAAAAATGCCGCGCTTCAATTCCGATTATTGGTGGAACGCGGAAAGCACGATGAAAGTCGAGATGAAGCCGACGCGCATGGGATTCGGACAATCGTTGGCCGAGAATGGCGGCGACGAGCGCGTGGTTTGTCTTGGCCTGGATATTTCGGGATCAATCACCATCAGCGAGTTCTACGCGAAGAACCCGGAACGGAAGAAGCGCTGGCTGAGTATGGGGATCGCAGAACAATCAGCGACCTCGGCAGCGGCCGGATTAGCGAAGGAAGGGAAGCTGCCGGTATTGGGAACCTATGCGACATTTGCGGCCGCCCGAAATCTTGATCAGATCCGGACCTCGGTTTGTTATGGAAATTTCAACGTGCTGATTGCCGGAGCACACGGTGGCGTCTCGGTTGGTCCGGACGGCGCGACGCACCAGGCTCTGGAAGATCTGTTCGCGATGTGCGGCTTGCCGAACATGTCGGTGGTGGTGCCGTGCGATTCGGTGGAAACGAGGAAGGCGACGGACTATCTGCTGCTGAAGCACGTGGGGCCTAAGTACCTACGGTTTGCACGCGAGGCTACACCGATCGTCACGACGAAAGAGACTCCGTTCGTATTCGGCAAGGCGAATGTGATCCGGTTGCGGAAAGCGGGGGAGAGATTCATCGAGGCATTTGAGACGAAGCTGGCTTCGGAGTATGCCAACGAGAACGAAGATCTCTCGATTGTTGCCTGCGGCCCGATGGTTCCGGAAGCGATGCGAGCTGCGTGGATACTGAAACAGGATTTTGGATACGAGACGCGCGTGATCAATATACACACGATGAAACCGATCGATGCGGAGGCGATTGTTCGCGCCGCGAAAGAGACAGGCATCGTTGTGACTGCGGAAGAACATCAGATTGGTGCGCTAGCGTGGCGAGTAAGCGCTGTGATCACGGAAGATGAGCGCGTGTACGGCGTTCCAGTGATCACTGGGGCAATTGGAGTAAAAGACCGATTTGGCGATTCGGGCGCGCCGTGGGAGTTGATCAAGGAATTCGAGGTAAGTGCGGAGCACATCGCACACAAGGCGATTGAGCTGATGGGAATCAAGAAGGCTCATTGTCACAAAGAAGAGCTGGCCGCAGTTCGATAAGACCTGTGCGTGGCAGACGCGGCTGCCGCCAGTCTCGCCAGTGGCATTTTCCTGGAGTAAGATGAACGCGGTTCGCCGCACGTGGGGTGCGAGTCCGCATTTGTCCGCAATTGTTTCTGCGCGCGAATATGGCGAGAAATTCTTCCAGAGAAAATGATGACCAGAAAGTTCCGCGTATTTGCTACCTGTGATATTGGGCAAGATGCTCTCGATGTGCTTCGTCAACGTGGATACGAGGTTGAGGTTTATCCCGAGCCAGAGGCGCCTCCGAAACAACTAATTGTTGGGAAAGTTCGGTCGGGAATCGATGGGCTGATCACCACGTTGCGTGATCCGATCGATGCGGAAGTGTTCGAGGCAGGGAAGGGCACGCTAAAGGTGGTCGCCCAGGATGCCGTCGGGTTCGACAATATCAATCGCGCAGATGCGAACCGATACAAGATTCCCTTCACACACACGGCGGACGTGCTGACGGAGGCGACCGCGGAATTTGCATTCCTGATCATGGGTGCAGTTGCGAGGCGAATGTGGGCAAGTGAGCGGCTGGTACGCGAGCACGAGTGGAGTTACTGGCATCCTTATTTGCCGTTTCTCGGTGATGAGATTACGGGAAAGACGATCGCGATCATCGGGACGGGAAGAATTGGCCTGGCGATGATCAAAAAATGCACGGGATTCGACATGAATATCTTGTGCTACGACCCCGCATACCAGAACCAGGAGTACGTGCGGGCGACGCAGAAGGTGATGGATGTGCGTCACGCAAGCGGCATACAGCGAGAAAAGACGTGGATCAAGTATGTGAACTTCGAGGATGCACTGCACGATGCGGATTACGTCAGCGTGCACGTGCCGCTGATCCGTGAAGGCGAAAGCCAGACGCCGACCTATCACCTATTCAATGAGCGGACGCTGCGGCTGATGAAACCGACAGCGTACCTGGTGAATACGTCGAGAGGACCGGTGATCGATGAAATGGCGCTGGTGAAATCAGTGCGAGAGAAGTGGATCGCGGGCGCGGCACTGGATGTTTTCGAAAAAGAGCCGCTGCCGGCGACGTCGCCACTGCTGGATACCGATATTGCAGATCGCGTGCGATTGTTTTCGCACTTTGCGAGCGCGGGCAGAATTACGCGACTTTCGACCGATCCGAACAAGGGCATGGCGGGACGCTGCGTACAAGGATTGATTGACGTGCTGGAAGGGAACTACGACGGCGATCCGGGCAAGATGCCGTATGTGGTGAATAAGGAAGCGTTCATTTAACGGAGACTAGCGATAGGTCAAAACCCGCGCCGGTGCGCCCATTGAAGGGTGCTGGTATTTCCGGCTACTGACGATTCCTTTGCCTTCTTCCACGGTAATGGTCTGTCCGGCGTCGACATTTGACAGACGATCCACCTGCCCACTCGGCCAGGTTATTTCCATCGCGTTCACTTTGGTTGCGTTGCCAAGCCCAAACGTCAGGACTAGTTCGCTCTGCGAAAGATACCCTCCGCTGTGGAGCATCTGCCACTGCTTCTCATCCCCAGCGGTAATTCGGACAACGGAACCAATCCCGTCGCGATTCGACTTCGTACCGACGAGCTTCACGCGCAAGCTATGATTCGTTCCCCCGTCATTGCGTAAGAGTACGGCCGGACCGTTGTTCGTCATCAGTAACAGGTCGAGGTATCCATCGTTATTGATGTCGGCAACGGCGGCGCCGCGTGCCACTCGCGGCGTGTCGAAAGCTGCACCCATTTGCGCGTTCACTTCCTGAAATCCGTGTCCGTCAAGATTGCGAAACAGGTGCGGCGGCTGGCGGTACTTGATGCGTTTTTGAATCTTCTCGATATCGTCTTCGATATGGCCGTTGGCGACGAAAATATCCGGCCAGCCGTCGTTATCGTAATCGAAGAAGAAGCAGCTGAAGCCGAGGGTCAACAAGCTGTCGCGTCCAACTTCCGAACGCGGAGCTTCGTCGACGAACAGACCCTTGCCTTCGTTGTGGTAGAGCGACATCATCTGGTTCGAGAAATTGCTGATGACCACGCTTGGCCGTCCGGAGCGGTCGTAGTCAGCGGCGTCAATGCCCATACCCGCGCGCGCTACTCCGTCTTCGCTGTAGGCGATTCCCGCTTGTACGCCCTTCTCCGTGAATGTGCCATTGCCGTTATTCACGTAGAGCTTGTTCGGTTGGGTGTCATTGGCCATCAGCAGATCGGGCCAACCGTCGCCGTTGTAATCAACGAGTGCAATCCCTAACGTCTTCGAAGTCGGATCGTAGAGTTTCGATTTGGCGGTCGCGTCCTCGAAGCGGCCATTTCCGAGGTTGTGCCAGAGCCGGACCGATGAACCTTTATAGGATTCAGGCGTGCAATACGATTTGTGGGTGCCATCGAGCGTGCAAGTCAGATCGCCTTCCACGGACCATTGCACGTAATTTCCAACGACCAAGTCCAATTTGCCGTCGCGATCGTAGTCGAAGAATGCAGCGGACGTGCTGAACTCATTCGGACCCCATAAGCCTGCCTGCTTCGTAACATCCGTAAAGGTCCCATTGTGATTGTTGTGAAACAGGTGATTCTGCCCGAGAGCGGTGATGAACAGGTCGTCGTATCCGTCGTTATCGTAATCGCCGACTGTGACCCCGAGACCGTAAAGATTGATCGCGAGTCCAGCTTTTGCCGTGACGTCCGTGAACGTTCCGTTACCGTTGTTGTGATAAAGCTTGGGCGTGGTCTTGCCCGATTTCGGATGGCTAGGCCAATCCGCGCCGTTCACCATGATGATGTCGGGATAGCCGTCGTTATCGTAGTCAATGAACGCACAGCCCGGACCGAGCGTTTCCGGTAAATATTTCTTTCCGAACGCACCATTGTTATGGACAAAGCGAATGCCGGCCTGCTGTGTGATGTCGGTGAAGTGGACGCCACTGGCGGTTTGGCCAATCGCAACATTGGCGCACAATACAAGGGCAATCAGAACAGTGAGAGCAATACGGACGATCGAAACTCTTTTTTGCATTCTGGAAGAAGCCTTCTAATCCTGAGGAATACTGCTACTGCCCTCCGGCGACCGCGCTCGCCGACTTCGGTTCCTGCGGGCGAGAAGCCCGTTCTTTTGTCGGCAATGGCTTTGTTCGTTCCGGCCCGAGCGGCGCCGAGAGGTGCTCGTGTACGGCCTGTCGCTCCGCATTGTCTTCCGGATGCTTCAATCGGTACGCGCCCGTGATTGCCTGCGAGGCTTCGTCCGCTTTGAAGCGCATGTAGAGCGTTCGATGAAGCTGCGAATTCGCTTCATCGCCCAACCCCTGATAGCAAAGCATCAGGTTGTAATGGGCCTGCAGATCTTCAGGATCGACGCCGAGCGTCGCCTCGAATTCCTTGATTGCATCCGCGTATTTGTGTTGCAGAAAGAGCGTACGGCCCAACTCATTGCGCACCACGCGGTCGCGGGGATACTGATCAAGCACCAGGCGTAGTCGCTTCGCAGCTTCGTCATAGTTACCGTCGTTGCGAAGAACGCGTGCGTAGAAATAATTCGCTCGTGCCAGTTTCGGCTGCAGGGCCAGCGCCTTCTCCAGCACAACACGCGCACGCTCCATATCGCCTTCCTGCACGGCCACGCGTCCGAGATTCACCCAGCCATCTACATTGTTGGCATCAATCTCGGTGATCTTCTCAAAGGCGGCGCGTGCCCCCTTCAGATCTCCCTGCAGAAAGAGTCCGATCCCGTAGTCGTTCCAGCGTGTCCAGTCATCGCCTTTCAGATCGACCTTCGGCTGCGGCGCTGGGCTACCTTTCGGCGCTACCTGAACGGCTACTTCGTTCTCGGAAATCGTAACGATCGGCAGATTCGGAATCTGCTTGATCTTCGCCGAAGTGTCGTCTATCGCCCTCTTGAACTGAATGATGCGATCATCATAGCTTGGATCATAGCTGGCCAGTTTCTGCTGCGGCGCGAACTCGCCCGCGAACGAGAATTGCGTGTTGTACCACGAGAACTTGCGATACAGCAGACGTGAGGTTAGCGTGATTTTCGATCCGGCATCGTTGGGAATATGCAGCCGGTAGTGAACCGTGTCGGCGGCGCCTGGTGGAATCAGCCGGACATAGACAACGGCTCGCGTTGCCCATGCATTGCGCTTGTTGATCGGATTTCCGTGAGCGTCAATCTGCAGCGATTTGTAGAAATGTGCGCTCGGATCGACAGGTCCATTGCCGTTGTCCTCGACTTTGCCGCTCCAGAAAAGCACTTTGCCCTTATCGTCGACGGCCTTCAGTTCGACCCACGTGTCGAAGGCGTCCACCGTCCCGCCGGGAAAGAAATGCCCGACCTTCCGAGTGCGAACCACAACATCCAAACGCACATCGTCACCGCGCCTGACCACAGCATTGATACGATTCAGCGGCGCCGTAACCGGGCTTGCGGCGACATCGACTGCGTCCGGCCCTGCGCCGGACTCTTCGCCCACTGCAAAGGTCGTAGACATGTCGGACTGCGACCCACCCTCGCCCGCGGCCTGCGCGCGCGCCGGTGAAATCGCGAAGATATCCACGGTGATCGCGTTCTTGAGGAAGTTTTCAGCTGCCTGTAACTGCTTGGTGTCGCCGTAAGAGAACGGAACCGCAGTATTCGCCGCCGCGAAGTTATGCGAATGCACGAAGCCGTTTACGTTGCCGAAATCGTGCGACGGTGACAGCGGCATGTGGCAGTCCGCGCACTGCTGCGGTTTCGGTGGATAGTAGAACGAACGTGCTCCCTGTCCCGAGACGCCGCTCGCCTGCCAGTTGTCGTATTCATTGAAGCCGCGAATCCAGCGATAGGAATTCACCGGCGCATCCAGGTGGACTTTATGGCAACTGGAGCAGAACTCTGCCGTCTGTTCCTTCATGAATGGTTTCAGGAATACGCGGCGATGCGGTTCGGGATTCAGCTTGATACTGAAATCGTGCAAGAAACGAATCACCGGGTTCGTGCTGGCCGCCAACTGGTGTAACTCGGGATACTCGAGGTAGAAATCCGCCTGCCCCATCGTGCTTTTTACCCTGGCAATTGAGTGGCACATCATGCAGCCCAGGCCAGCCTGCGCTGGAGCTGAGTGAATATCCATGTCCTTGATCGGAGTGTCGAAGAGTCCGCTGTATGCCAGGGCTGGATCGTGACAGCCGGCGCACCATTTCGAAGGTTTTACGCCAATCGTATCCTGCATGTACTCGATGCTCTTGCGATACCACTGATTGTTAAACGAAGAGAAGTGGTGCATTGAGCTGTTCCACTGGTTGTAGATATCCTGATGACAACGCTTGCAGGCGTCAGACTCCGTGAAGTAATTGGGGGGAATTCGTCCTTTATGGAGGGTCTGCGCTGAACTAGGGAAGAACGGTCCTTTTGCGCCATCGCCTTCCTGATCCATCGAGACAGGGGCGAGCGCGGGATTCTGAATACGACTGCGCGACTCCCACCGATTCACGCGCAGATATTGACATCCAGCTGCGATGACAGTTGCGACGATTGCCAGGCCAACCACTCGGAAAGCGAGCATCGCTGCGCCGCCGGTAGTCTTCCGCGACTGCAGCCACAGCGCCAGCAGCAGAACCCCGCCCGCGAGTGACGCGAAGATATGTATGTGCAGCAGCCGTAGCTCCGGACGCGACGTGCCCAGGTAGATCAATGCCGCGCCGATGACCGCGCCAATTCCGAGAGCGAACCATGACGTCAGAGCCAGCCAATTGCGACTCTTCAGGTTCCGAAACACCTGCCAAAGGATTCCAATCGCAGCCAGCAGACCTAACCCGGCGTGTGCCAGGACTACTGCTGGGTAGATCAGGTTCGCCTGCGGAAATGCGTATAGATAGATGGCGGAAACGAACAGGAATATGAGGACTGCAGGTCCCAGTTTTGCGCGCAGGCTAATGCGTTTCTCCACCTTCGACTCCCATCAGTCAAAATTTGCGGGATGTGCGAATTCGAAACAACAAGAAGAGCTGATTTGACGATGCAAGCGAGAGTTCCCCACCATCACTCTCTTCAGGAGTAGCTAGTTTCTTGCAGGCACTTACGCGGGAACAATAATAGAAAAATACTACTGATCTCAACGCGGCTCAAATGGCGATGGAGCGTGCGCTAAAAGGAAATGACAGCACACATCTGATAACTGAAGACTTTGATTTGGATTCCAGCAGTTAAAGTAGAATGGTCTCAAGTACCTGCCTAGACGGCCCTGTAGCTCAGATGGATAGAGCAGCGGTTTCCTAAACCGGAGGTCGAGTGTTCGAGTCACTCCAGGGCCACCATTAATCAAGTAAATTGATTCGCGCGACAATCACAAAAGGCAGTCAGGACATTTGCTGGTCCTGCGATGATGGAATTGACGTACCGCTCTGCTGGCGGGAAGCGCGAGGATTGTAGCCGCGACGCGATTCGTCAGATCTCAAGACAGAAGTACTGCATCTACATGAAAAATTAGGAACTTAGGTATTAGCATCTCGCCTAGTAGAAAAAAATCTTAAAAGATTAGTTACTATTTCCCAAGAACTGCGTCTACAGTAAGGGAAACAAAAGGAGAGTTGCTTTGCCGCCGAAAACGTCCGCAACCCTGACGGAAGCTGAGTTGCGATTGATGAACGTGTTGTGGAAGAAGGAGTCGGCGACAGTGCAGCAGGTGCTGGATGCGCTGGAGGAGAATCCGCCACTGGCCTACAACTCGGTTCTGACGACAATACGCATCCTGGAGCGCAAGGGTTATTTGAAGCACGTTAAGGACGGGCGCGCGCACGTGTATGAGCCTGTGATCGGTAAAGAGGAAGCGTCGCGGTTCGAGGTGAAGCACCTGGTCAACCGTTTTTTTAAGAATTCGCACGAACTGCTGGTACTGAACCTGATTGAAGACGACAGTATCGACAACGAAGAGCTGAAGCGGATCCGCGAGCTGCTGAAGCAGAACCGATAGCTGGAAGAGCATTGATGTTGCCCATGCACTCCGTTGCACAAATCGCCGCCGAGGGAATCGTAAGCAGCCTGGCGCTCGGAATGGTAGTCGCCACGATCGCGTGGCTGCTCATGCGAGTGCTGCCTTCCGGGAATGCCCGATTGCGCTTTGCCGTGTGGTTCAGCGCGCTGGGGACAATTGCGCTGGTTCCCGTGGTGCAGAACTTAATTCAATCGAATGCGGGTGATGTTGCGCGGGACGGTGTGCGCAGCTTGCTGGTGTTGCCGGCGAATTGGGCGTGGTATCTGTTTGGAGTGTGGTCGGTAGTTGCAATCGCCGGTGTGTTACGCGTTTGTTTCGGCGCATTGCATTTGTGGAGATTACGAGCGCAGAGCACCGCGGTTGAGACTGGCGACTTGGATCCGTTCGTGTGGGCGACGGTCGAGCGCACCGGAGGCCATCGTAGGTTTGAAGTACGCGTATCGGATCAGGTGACTGTGCCGATGGCGATCGGGTTCTTCCGGCCGGCAATCGTTTTTCCGAGAAACCTGCTCAGTGAGTTAGCGCCCGAGCAACTGAATCAGCTGGTGCTGCACGAGTCGACGCACCTTCTGCGGTACGACGACTGGACGAACCTCCTACAGAAGTTGGTGCAGGCGGTGTTGTTCTTCCATCCGGCGGTGTGGTGGCTGGAGAACAAGCTGACGCTGGAACGCGAGATAGCGTGCGACGAAGCAGTGGTTGCTGAGACGCACGATGCGCGGTCTTACGCGGAGTGCCTGGCGACATTGGCGGAGAAGAGCGTACTGCGGCGTAGCGTGGCGCTGGTGCAGGCGGCGGTCAGCCGGTTGCGGCATACGTCGTTCCGCGTCGAACAGGTGCTGGCGCTGGACAAAGGGAAGCAGAAGCGCGTCCGTGGATGGGGCGCAGCGGCGAGCGTGGTAGGAGTAATCTCGTGCGCGGCGGTGCTGGTGCAGTTTCCCGACCTAGTGAGCTTCCAGAATAAGGATATCGCGGCGGAAAACGAACCAGAGGCGGTGATGCCTCAGGAGTTCGGAGCGCGAGTTGTGCCCGCGATGATGATGAAGACGAAGCAGAACACTCCGCGAGTGATTCCGGCGATGATGAAACAGGAAATGTCGGCAACGGAGGGTGTGCAAGCGAAGAGAGTATCTCCAAGGCGAGCCAAGCTTCCTGCCGGTCGGAATCAAGTTGCGGCGTTCGAGAAGCGCGATCACATGCAGGCTCGGGTAGTCATGGCGTCAGAGCGAACGGGTACGCCAGTCCCATTTGTAGTTACAACCACGATGCTGATTGAGAGCGAGCAGCCTGGCGTTCCCAACCAGTTGTGGGTCGTGCGGATGTGGCGCGTCGCGCTCTACTATCCGGCAGCAGAGCAGAGCAAGCAAGTCCCCCCGAGGAAAATCTAGACAGAAGTAAAGCGACCGACAGCAGCGGTGCAGCAATATCTACTAATTAACTAGTTTAAGGAGCGGAAGAAAATGAATTGGATAAGCAAGATAAAAGATAAGGCCTCGCAGAAAGCAATCGTGACTGTGCTGGCATTGGCAACAACAGCATCGTTCGGCGCGTACGAAATGATCAAGCCAGTCGGCGCGCGGGCGGCCACAGCGGCTCCGGCGGCAGCGGCGCTGGATCTGGACAGCGTCACTGCCCTAACAGCTCTTGATCATGCTATGGAAACAGTGTCAGCTCGGGTGACGCCGGCAATCGTAAACGTGGCCGTGACTTCCAAGGTGAAGGCATCGCCCGTGAGCGGAAATGACGGCGACGCCGAGCAGTTCTTCCGGCACTTCTTCGGACAGGGCGGTCCAGATATGCAACAGATGCAGCCGCGTCCCCAGATCGAGCATGGTATCGGCAGCGGAATTTTGATCTCGCCGGACGGTTACATTGTGACCAACAATCACGTGGTGGATGGCGCGACCGAAATTCGGGTAACGATGAAGGATCGCAAGACCTACACAGCGAAATTGATCGGAACGGATCCGTTGACGGATTTGGCTGTAATCAAAATCAATGGCACTGATCTTCCGAGCGTGCCTTGGGGCAACTCCACAGAACTGCAGCCGGGACAGACGGTATTGGCGTTTGGTAATCCGTTTGGCTACCGCTTTACGGTGACACGTGGAATCGTGAGCGGATTGAATCGTCCGAATCCGGATTCGTCGGATCCGCGGCGGCCGGGTGGATTCATACAGACCGATGCGGCAATTAACCCGGGCAACTCGGGTGGAGCACTGGTGGATGCGCGCGGAGAGGTGATCGGGATCAACACCTTCCTGATTTCGCCGTCGGGATCATTCTCGGGTATGGGATTTGCGATTCCTTCGCAGATTGCGAAGCCGGTGGTGGACAGCCTGATCCGCACGGGTAAGGTTGAACATGCGTACATGGGAGTGGGCATCAGCGACATCACGCCGGAGAATTCGAAGTTCTTCGAAATGAAGAGCAACAACGGTGCGGTGATCACACAGGTCGAGCCGGATTCCCCGGGAGGTAAGGCTGGTCTGAAGATTGGCGACGTTGTGACGGCCGTAGACGGACAGGAAGTGACGGACGCCAGTCAGTTGCAGATCGCGATCGGAGCGAAGAAGCCGGGCACAAAGGTGGAACTCAGTGTTCTGCGCGACGGCAAACAGATCAGTGTGCCGGTAACGCTGGAACTGATGGGTAGCCGAGACGGCAACGACAATGCTTCGGCTGAAAACCAGGGCAAGCCTCGCTGGGGAGTCGGACTGCAGGATCTGAACTCCGAAGCACGGCAGGAGTTGCAGGTTCCGAGCAATATGGCGGGAGCTGTAGTAGGTAACGTGGTCCCTGGAAGCGCTGCAGATGATGCGGGGCTGCGCCGCGGTGACGTGATCCTGCAGGTGAACCGAAAAGACGTGAAGAGCGCTGCAGATGTGAAACAGGCGCTTTCGTCGATTCCGCAAGGCCAGGATGCATTGGTACTGGTATGGGCAAACGGCGGAAACAGCTTCCGCGTTCTGCATGCGCCGACCGAGCAGCCCCAAGGCTAATCGCAAGTTGGATTGAGTGGCCCTTCGTGCCTCAGGGTGCGAAGGGCTTTTTTTTGTCGTGCAATGTGAGTGTAGAATCGCGAATCGGGAGATTGATCTGAAGATCTTGCAGAAAATCCTGGTAGCGGTTGTGGTGCTAGCGGGAGTCGCTTACGCCGGAGACTATTTGCAACTGCGCTATCGAGTGTGGCGCAGTGCGAATCCGTTTGGGACGGTACAGTTGGAGCGCTATTACGCGGTGCACGAAAAAAATAACAAGGTCGAGTTCATGTTTCCGCATGAAGAGCAGAACCAGGACTGCGTCCATTCGTTGTTTCCGCACCTGGGTTATTCGCCTTGTTGGTATCTGAATCGCAATCGCGAACAGAGAATCGATATATAGCAGGCGATCGATTTGAGGCTCGTAACGTTACGGCTGCATTTTTGTGAAGTCACAGAAGTTAACACAATTCCAGCGTTGTCCTGCTCTCGTCGTCTCAATCTATCCATGATTCATCCCTTGAAACGATCTATCCGTCTCAGTTGAGCAGACGTTTGGCAATGGCGCCCGTCTTCAGAGCAGGCAGTTTGCTTGGAGGCGGTTATGAGGCGTGCCGCAAGATCCCTTTTCCCGAAACTTAGAATATCGATCCTGCTTGGATTCGGTCTTTTGTACGCCGCATTGGGCATGGGACAGAGCAACAATTTCAAAAGAGATATGGTCTCCGCTCTGCAAGGGAATATCGGAGCGGAGTTGAAGGTTGCAAGCGCTTATCAACGTGGTGACGGAATCACGATGGATGCGAGGCAAGCCGTTCAGTGGTACGCGAAGGCAGCTGGTTCAGGAAGTCCGGAAGCTGCGGTGCACTTCGGTGTGATGTTGTATCGAGGCGAGGGGACGGAAAGGGATTTGCAAAAGGCATTCCAGTGGTTCCAGCGGGCCGCCGTCGAGAAATTGCCGGAAGCGATGAATGACGTGGCACTGATGTATTTCCGTGGTGAAGGAGTGCCGCGCGATCCGGCGGAAGGAGCGAAGTGGATGAAGCGCGCCGCAGACATGGGATTTGTGCCGGCGAAGGCACAACTGGGAGTGGCGTACTGGGATGGCGTCGGAACTGAACGCAATCGGGACGAGGCGATCAAACTATTTCGTGAGGCAGCGCGCAAGCATAATTCAGCAGCAATGTTCGGGCTCGGCTGCGCCTACGATGTTGGCAATGCAGTGCCGCAGGATTACAAAGAGGCAGCCAAGTACTATCGGGCAGCGGCTCAGGATGGGAATAGGGAGTCGATGAATAATCTCGGGCTCCTCTATGAGCACGGGCATGGAGTAAACACCGATGGCAAAGAAGCAATGAAGCTCTATCTCAAGGCCGCGAATCTCGGCAACGTGCAAGCAGCGGGAAATCTCGCACGCGGATATGCGTCAGGTCTAGGAGGTCCAAAAGATGATGTGGCAGCCAGCACTTGGCTGATCGTTGCGGCACGAGAAGATGAGGAATTCGTTCCAGCCACTGAACGCACGCGGAGACTGGTCGGCGAAGCGAAATGGACGGAGGCTGAGAGCCGGGCAGCGTTGAAGTACGAAGAGATCAGGAAATTAGGGCCTCAGCAATCGTTGCTGGTCAACTCGCCGAAGAGCGGAGAGTTGATGGCGCAGCAGCGGTGAAGGGCCATTGTTACTGGAAGGGATGCGCAGCCGAGGCCGGCTGCGCGACGCGTGGCGGCGCGCGCCAGCAGCTTAGGCTCGGCGTTTTTCGCCGACGTTAGAGGAGCGCTGCAGAAAATTCTGGATGCGATCGCGAAAACCGCGGCTGAGAGACAGCTCCTTACCGTTGCGAAGCACCACAATGAACTCGCCATTGTTGCAGGGTTGAAGCTCTTTGATCTTAGCCAGATTCACGATGGTGGAGCGGTGAATGCGGATAAAACGCGACGCATCGAGACGCCCCTCGAAGGAATTCATGGTTTCGCGCATGTAGTAGCCTTCTGTTCCGGCGTGGATGTGAACATAGTTAGCCGCAGCCTCTACCCAATCAATCTCTTCTAATTTCAAAAAGACGACCTTACCGCCGGACTTGATGACAAGGCGATCGCCTTCGGTGGTCGCGGGACGTGCTTCTTCAAGGGCAGCGAGCAGACGCTCGGCAAGATCTTTGCTACGCAGGTTCTCGAGGTGAGTTCGCGCGCGCTGTAACGCGCGACGGAAGCGCTCTTCGTCAAACGGCTTCAGCAAGTAATCGAGCGCATGGGCTTCGAAAGCCTGGATCGCGTAGTGATCGTAGGCAGTGGTAAAGATAATGACAGGAGTGGCGTCGGGCGGAATCTCGCGAAGAATTCCGAGGCCGTCGATCTCCGGCATCTCGATGTCGAGGAACGCAAGATCAGGCTTGCTGTGTTTGATGGACGTAACGGTCTCTAGACCATCACGGCATTGAGAAACGATTTGAACGTCACTCTCAGAAGAAAGCAGGCGAGTGATGCGTTCCCTGGCTAATGGTTCGTCGTCAGCAATGAGCGCTCGTATCATGAGGGCACCCGATGTGCTATTGGACGAACGGGATTGAGAAACGTCACCGCCGGTTCGGAAACAGGGAGCGGTTCAGGCGCCACGTGGTAGGGGATGGTGATTTGAACTTCAAAGCCGCCGGTTTCAGGATGCCGGATATCGAGGCGCTGCGAGTCTCCGTACATCTGTTGAAGGCGAGTACGAGTGTTATTCAGCCCGACGCCGAAATTCGCGCTCGGTGGCGGGGCGGGGGAACGGCCAGGCCCATCGTCCCGCAGCAGTATCTCGAGGTTTCCACCGTTCTTCGATGAGCGAACCAGAATAGTGCCGGGACCGGCGCGACGTGCGATGCCATGGCGCACAGAATTCTCCACCAGCGGCTGCAGGATCATGTTGGGCACCATGGCGTCCAGAGTCTCAGGTGTGAGGTCCATGGCAACGGTGAGACGATCGCGAAAACGGGTACGCTCGATTTCGAGATAGCCCTGGAGAAAATCGATCTCGTCTTTCAGAGTGATTTCCTGAACGCCAGTATTCTCAAGTGTGAGGCGCAGGAGTTCGCTGAGCCGCGCAATGACGCGATCGGCGGCGCTGACGTCCTGATGCATAAGTTCGGAGATAGAGTGAAGCGTATTGAAGAGGAAATGTGGGTGAAGCTGCATTTTCAAGGCTTGCAGGTGAGCGCGAGCGAGCTGCGCTTCGAGCGCTGACGCTTGGATTTCACGATCTTTTGCCTTCTGGTAGTAGAGCAACGCAAAACAAATGAAAGCCACCGCCCAATAGTTGGTGATGTAGTCGAACCCATCGGCGTAGAAGTAGCCTTTGAAAAGCGCCCAGCCCATTACTTCGGTGGAGGATGGATAAACGAACTTGTTGAGCGGAAGATGGAGAATGCATATGAATGTCGCAAGGGCGACGGACAATCCCAGGTGAACAAGAAAGCGGCGGGGCCAGTTGCGCCGGTCGATCGGATATCGATTCGCCAGGAAAACAACGATGGGCGTGGCGATCAATCCCCACATCAAGAAGTAGTCAACAAAAGGAAGGCGTGCCGCCTCGATCCAGGGTCTGGGCTTGCCGTATTCGCGCCACATTTCAAAAAGAAATGTCGTTTCGACGGTGGACAAGAGCGCCCAAATAAAAGCTCCGATGCCCCACTTCATAATTGCTGTAATGCGCATAACTCTCTCCCGCCGGGTCGGCGCTGTTGCGATGTAACGATTTGAGCATGGTTATGGGGTTGGCGTGAACTGGTGCCGGCGAGAGGTGTACTATTTTCGTCCCATAATTTCAACTGCTCATCCCAGACTTATTGCTGAATGTACAAGTCAAGCTCAGAATCAGGAGACTGGCGGGTTTCCGGGAGCATTGGGAGAACCTGCAAGAATGTTGGGGTGATTATGAGCAAAATGGCGGTCGCTCTCCTCCTCGTCCTTAGTTGCCAATTGCTAGTGACTACAAAGGCGAATGCTCTTGATCGCTCAACGACGCGAACTCCCAGACATGCACGCCTCGCGATTCCAACAAAGTCGCGTTGGGTGCCGATGGTCGGCGATTCGCATTTCAAGATTGCCGACAACATGATCGCGACTCTCTTCGTGGAGAAGGGATCGCTGGTCGAATACAAGCAAACCGGAATTTGGCCGCAGAACAGTTCCTTCCTCTTGAGATTGAAGCAGGTTCCGGACGGAGATGGCGACGCCACGAATCCCCAGCGAACGCTAGTCGTTGACATTGCATATAAGAACAATCCGGCAACACAGCAGTGGGAATCGTATGCCGTGAGTTGGAGGTACGTCGTCGCCAGCGCTAACGGGAAGAGTCCGACGAGCTATCGTTGTAAAGCCCTGCATGCGGGGTGCAGCCAGAGACCGGTGGAGGAGACGCCGGAAACCGGTGGCCCGGACTTCCTGTAACTCACAAGCGTCTGAGGGCAAAATCCAAAGAGAACTTAGCGCAGCGATCCTGACCAGGGAGACGCAAGACGTCCGGTTTGGAAAAGTGCGAGTTGGTGATTGTGTAAGCGGTTTACGCCATCGAGCAATTCGGTGCGCGGAAGTGGTGTCTCATCCGGCCAAACGATCGATCTGAACTGCAAACCGGCGGGCTGCTGGGAGCGCACGACGCTCTGCGAAGAAATTAAGCGCAAATGGCGTTTTGCGATTTGGCGGAAGACTCCGATCAGGCCGGCTACGCTGGTCTCGCTGCCCGAACCAAAGACCTTAGTGATGTGTTCACCGCCCATCGGGGCCTCGCGGCGAAGGCGCCGCATTCCGGCTACGATGCGTGTCGCAGCATCTTCAACGAAAAGATAGTCGCGGATCGTATCCAGCGGCACGAAGATGCGCACGGGAACACTGAATATCAAACAACGAGACATGTGGGAGATGAGTCCCTGTGGCTTTTCGAGATGCTGGCCGGGGCCATACAGATTCGAGAGACGGCCTATTAGCGTAGAGACGTTCGGTCGTGCGCGAACCCAATCACACAGGATCTCTTCATGCGCAAGCTTCGCCCGCCCATAGTCTGAAATCGGATGCGGGATCGTAGCCTCAGTCAGTGGTCGACCAACGCTTCCCCCATAAACACCACCCGCACTGCTGGCTAAGAAAATTTGGTCAGGAACTGCGGAAGGCAAACTCGCAACAGCGGTACCGAGTTGATCCAGGAAGAAGCGCAGAGTAGCAGTCTCGGCAGCGAATTGTTTCACGGAAGTTCCAATTACTCCTGCGCCGGCACACCAATAGATGTTCCAGGAAGTCGCCCTATCGGAAATCAGCCGAAGTCGGAACTGTTGCACGGCATCAGCTATCGCTTGACGCAAGTCAGAGGCAGCGTTCCATGGGAACAGATATTCGGGGTGCCACACGGGACCACTGATCATCCGCTCTACCGCTGAGCCGAGCAGACCTCCGCGGCCAACCACCCAGGAAATCGTATTCACGACTTGCGCCCGAAGTCTTCAGCTGGTCTCGAGACGATCAGGTAGGCAGGCTTGCCCATCGCCATAGAAACTGCGACGCCCAGGTATTCAGCGATGATGCCAAGAGAGATAAGGATCAGGCCGGAAAAAAAGCAGATGACGATGAAGGTGGAAGTCCAGCCCGGGACCGGAATCTTGTTCTGCAGGCGCTGCCAGGCTTCCCATACGCTGATGAGGAATCCGAAGACGATGGAAAATGCGCCCATCAAGGCGACGAAGCGCAGCGGAAGCGTGCCCGAGGTAAGAACCAGCTGCCAGAAATGGCGAAAGAGGCGTCGGAAGGTATAACCGGAGGGCCGGCCGCGCTCCGTGCGCAGCGACAATGAGCAATGAGCCGCGCTTCCGACTACCCAGGAAAGCGCTACGTCCAGGTAAACGTTCGCACCGCAATAGGCGGAGACGCCGCGAGCGATCTCTCCTTCGATCAGGCGAAAACTGTTGAAGGCGCCGATGCGATTGCCGAGCATCTTGCTGGAGATCAATTTCGCGGAGCGCGACAGGGTATTACGTAGGAATCCATGGGGCGGAGGATTCGTAGGCTTCGCATATACGAGGCGCGAATTGGTAGTGAGCGCAACGTCGAGCATGTTACCGATATCGCGAGGATCCTGCTGACCGTCTTCGTCAAGTGTAACTACCCATTCGGCGACTGTGCTTGCCATTCCTGCCAATGTCGCCGGGTGCTGGCCGTAGTTGCGTGATAGCCATATGAGCCGCACAAATGGGTATTGCGAAGCCAGAGCGCGCATGATGTCAGCGGAATGATCGAGTGCGCCATCGTGAACGAACAGTAATTCAAGGATGCGAAAGCGAAAGCCGGCAGGTGTGATTTGTGGAGTGATGAGCGGAAAGATTTCCTCTACAAACGCCTGAAGTGTGTGCTCCCCCTGATACACCGGCACAACCACGGAGATCTCGTGCAGGCTCTGTTGCTCCTGATTCTCGTTGTCGTGCATATCCGCGCGGATTCTAGCATAGGAGAAAGGCGAGGGTCGTTGCGCAGTCCGGGAGAAAAAAGAGGCCCTGATTTGTGGAATCAGGGCCCTGAGGAGCTAGTGAGTTGAGGTCACGAGTTTGAGTCTGCGTGACCGCTTGTCCGATTTCAGTTCAGGCTTGCACGGGCCATAGGCATCTTCGTCGGGGTGCGATGCGAGCAGCACATCGACGATTGCGATGTAACGATCGATCCAAACCAATGGTTCGGGATTACGGATCGCGGCCATGACCGATGGGGGGAGAATATTAGCCGAGATTTGCACTTCCACTCCTTTGTCATGATTCGATTGTCAGTTCACGTACGAGGGAAGCCGCTTTCAGGCCTGCGCTTTTCACGCTTTCGACGTTCTTTCTGATTGCGGGATCCAGGTTCGCCTGGCTCAAAACAAGGTCACAATTGCCGACGATGACAGCCAGGTGAGTATTGAATTGATGGACGAAGTTGGCGGAGGCGGGCTTCTCGCGAGAGAGCAATTCTGGCACAGCAGAGAATGTAGGAATCTGCGTGCGGTCGTATTGGATGTGATAGTTCAGGATGGCCGCGGCCAGAGCATGCCCATTCTGATCAACGAGTTCTTCGCGAACGACAAGTGCGTCACAGATCACTTCGACGGGGAGTCCACCCGAGATTTGCGGTGGAACCGTGAAGCGAACCGTGATTTGAGTGCGTGGTTGTAGAGCGTCATCCGAGCGGAACAAGACACCGGTGCAACTGATGTTCTCGGTTACGCCAGAGCGCCATTCCGAATCCTGGTTGCATCGGAAACGGATAGGAGTTCGCACACTGAACCGCTTGGCACGCGCATGAGCGGAGCCAAGCAAGCCCGTAGATTTGTGCGAACGGTCACGACTTTTGCCGAACCATCTCAACAGGGATGCTCCTAATCCATCTTGCCCTAATAGATGGTGAATGTGGGCATTCCGTAGCGTTACGAAGGTCGATGCTCATGCGGACAAATGCGCAAGACCTGATGGACACGTTCGCAGCGTCGAGGAGGACAACCACTGCAGGACCATCCGTCCGCAGATGAAACAACCATCGTGACCTCCCGAAGTTCAACAGGAAGTACATAATGAGATGTGGCTTCCTTCATCAACACTCGCAGATGGCCCAGACTGCCGATCGCGTTCCCCGTTTTCGTGAGGAGCACGGACGAGAACGGCAAGATCTCGTTGGAGTTCGCAACTGCTATCAACGTGAGTGCCGGGGGCGTGCTGCTGGCGGTGCGCAAGAGTCCGAAGTCACGGCACCTTTCATTGGAAATACCTGTTTATCCGGGCGCTCTGCCCGCAGGGCAACAACTCATCCGCTTCATCGAGGGAGATGTGGTCAGGACGGAGAAGCGCGATCGATACTCGCTGGTAGGTATGAAGTTCGATACACCGCTGCCGGTATTCTCGACGGATGAAAGTTCAACGGTGCGAACTCCTGTCGCTGCTCATTAAAATGGGTGCATGCTCAGGATTCGACCCGCTGTCCCTCAGGACGCAGAACTAATCGTTCAATTCATACGTGACCTCGCGGAATATGAGAGAGAGCCGCAGGCTGCGATTGCCACTGTTGCAGATATTCTGCGCGACGGATTCGGCGAGAGTCCCAAGTTCCGAACGCTGATGGCGGAGTGGAACGGTAGTCCCGCGGGATTTGCGTTGTTCTTCCTGAATTACTCAACATGGCTGGGGCGTCCGGGACTCTATCTGGAGGATCTATTCGTTCGGCCAGAGTTCCGTGGGAATGGAATTGGTAAAGCAATGCTTCAAGAGTTGGCGCGCATCGCTCTCGCCGAGAATTGCTATGGCATGAAATGGCAGGTGCTGGATTGGAATACTCCTGCGATCGATTTCTACGAGAAACTGGGGGCGAAGCTGCAGAAGGAGTGGTTGAGTGTCAGGATTGTGGGAGAACCGCTGGAAATGCTAGCGAATGACGCCAGGGGCACGCGGTTTCTCAAGGCTGATCGGCCAGAGTAGGTATCGATTATTCCACTAGGAGTGAGCGGGTTTTTCGAAACTGAAGGTCGAACTCCGTCCGGTACAATCAAGCATTTGCTACTGCCAAGGAAATGAGCCAGGGATGAGTCTGATTGTGATGAAGTTTGGGGGAACGTCTGTCGGCGACGCGACGAGAATTCGCGCGTCGGCGGAAATTGCCTGCAAAGCCAAAGGAAAGCATCAAGTAGCAGTGGTGGTTTCTGCGTTGTCGGGCGTCACCGACCTGATTTTGAAGACCGTCAGCGCGGGCCGCCAGGGCGAAGACAAGCAAGTCGCCGAGCAAATGCAGCTATTACGAGAGCGACATAAGAAGGTTATCGGCGAACTATTCAAGGGACCGGAGCGGAAGGGAATCGAAGAGCAGGTCGGGACGGTTCTGAAGCAACTCCACGATATTTGTGCAGCCCTGCTGCTGCTGCGATCGACTACCCCCCAGATCATGGACGCTGCCGCTCCGATGGGAGAGAAGATGTCCGCATACATCTTCGCGGGAGTGCTGTGCGGCATGGGGGCGGCGGGGGAGTTCGTGGATTCGACGCGCGTCCTGATTACCGACGACAAATTCGGGGATGCATCTGCCGATATGGAAGCGACGGCCAAGAAGGCGAATGAGGTTCTCACGCCTTTGCTAAAAGCAAGTAAGCTGCCGGTGATCACGGGATTCATGGGTTCCACTCCGAAGGGACAACCGACAACGCTGGGTCGCGGCGGATCGGATTCGTCGGCAACAATTCTGGGTGCGGCACTGGGAGCGGATGAAGTCTGGATTTATACGGATGTGGATGGGGTACTCACGGCAGACCCGCGAGTGTGCCCGGATGCAAAGACGCTGCCGGCGATTACATTTTCGGAGGCGGTGGAGCTTTCTTATTATGGAGCGAAGGTAATCCATCACAAGGCGATTCGTCCGACAATGGATAAAGGCATTCCCGTCTGGATCAAGAACTCGTTCCGGCCAGAAGTGGCGGGGACAGAAATCGTTGCCAAGGTGCCGAGGAATGGATCGGCGGTAAAGGCAGTGACGGTGGTGAAGCAGGCGAGCCTGATCACGCTGACTACGAAGCGCGATGTTCCCTTTGCCGAAATCTTCGGGAGGTTGTTCCTTCGACTCGGACATGAGCACGTGGATGTGTTGTTCTCGACGCAATCGTCTTCCGAGAACTCGCTTGGATTGGTGTTACGCGAAGCGGATACTGATGTCGTCGTGAAATTGATGGAACGTGCCTTCCGAATGGAATTGCAACACGGAGTGGTGAATCCGATCCAAGTGCAGAGGGATATTGCAGTGGTGTGCGTGTTGGGCGAGTCGATGCGCGGAACCCGCGGCATCCTGGGCCGGCTGTTCTCGGCAGTGGCGAATGCCAATCAGAGCGTGATCGCAGTCGCGCAAGGCGCGAGCGAATTGAACATCTGCTTTGCTGTGCATGCGGCTGGAGCTGATGCCGTGGTGAGAGCAGTACACGGCGAATTCCTGTCGCAACATGCGGCGCGGGCGGAGGCTTAACAATGGGCTATTCCGCGCAGGCGGTTGGAGCAATTCCCAGCATCGGACAGCATCGACTCGAGTGCATCGGGTGCGGCGATCACTGCAAGGAGGCGGGTCCGGATTTTCGGTGCGAGAAGTGCGGCGATCTGCTGGAGGCTGTCTATGACTGGCCGGAGATAGATGCCGAGATCGTGCAGAGAACATGGCTGCACCGGCGAACTTCGTTGGCTCCTCTGGATCAGAGTGGCGTATGGCGCTTCAGGGATTTCCTGCCGATTCTTCGCGACTTCAACAATGTTGTGACTTTGCGTGAAGGCAACACGCCTCTGTACGAGGTGCCGCATTCGGCGAAGAGTGCGGGCGTGCAGACACTGCTGGCCAAGCATCAGGGCATGAATCCAACGGGATCGTTCAAAGACACGGGCATGACGGCCGCGATTTCTGTCGCGAAAGAAAAGGGATTCCAGTGGGTGGCGTGCGCGTCGACGGGGAATACGTCGGCGTCGATGGCAGCGTATGCGGCGCGAGCGGGTCTGCGCAGCCTGGTATTGATTCCTGAGGGAAAGATTGCATGGGGAAAACTGGCGCAATCCCTCGAGTACGGGGCCGTAACGTTACAGCTGCGGACGGATTTCGACGGCTGTGTGCGCGTGCTGACGGAGCTTGTACATCGTTATCCGATCTACCTTCTGAACTCGATGAATCCATATCGACTGGAAGGACAGAAGACGCTGGCATTTGAACTGCTGGAACAACTGGAATGGGAAGTGCCCGATCATATTATTGTTCCCGGCGGGAATCTGGCGAATTCCTCAGCGATCGGAAAGGGAGTTCTGGAGCTGCACAGAGCAGGCTTGATCCGACGGCTGCCGCGGATCCATGTGATCCAGGCGGAAGGCGCGAACGCGCTGGTGCGGACAGTGCGCGAGGCTGGCGGCAAGAAACTGATCTCCGTGCAGGCGGAGACGCTGGCGACCGCGATCCGAATCGGCAATCCGGCGTCATGGAAGAAGTCGGTGCGAGTCCTTGAAGCGACGGGCGGTAGCGTGGAGCAGGTGAGTGAAGCGGAGATCGCCGTCGCAAAGGCTGAGATTGGCGAGGATGGAATCGGATGCGAGCCGGCATCGGCGGCCACTCTGGCGGGTCTGAAAAAGCTAGTGAAACAGGGATTGGTGAAGAAGACTGAGTCGGTGGTGCTGGTGCTGACGGGTCACGTGTTGAAAGATCCGGAGTACACGTTCAAATTCCATCAGGGAGAGCTGCTGAAGGACGCGAAGGCAGAGTCGATTACAGAGACGCACCGGCGGCCGCCGATTGTGCTGGACGGGACCGTGGATGCGGTGCTGCCCATCCTTGAAGCAGCCGGTAAGGGAGAGTAGGGGCGAATCTTGGGAACGATGAAGTTAAAACTGCCGGCAAGTTCCGCCAATCTAGGAGCCGCTTTCGATGCGGCAGCGCTCGCGGTGGCGCTGTATCTGGAGGTCGAAGCGTCGCCTGCCGCCGAGTTCCAGGTATACGCGACCGGTCGGGATGCTTCGGCATGCTCCCAGATCGAACGTAACCTTATTGTCGACACGTATATTGCGACGCTGCGAGAGAGCGGGCGCGAAGTTGAGCCGGTCAGTCTGCGTGTCCACAACGAGATTCCGCTCGGGATGGGATTGGGATCGTCGGCCGCTGCGAGGCTAGCCGGAATCGCGATCGCCGCGAAGCTGGGCGGCTTAGGATGGTCCACCGATCGCGTGTTGGCCGAGTCGGCAAAGCTGGAGGGGCATCCCGACAATGTGGGTGCCTGCTGGATCGGCGGGTTGGTAACCGCCCGCATGAGTGATGACTGCCATGTGCAAGCGATCAAAATTGATGCGCCGGTGCAATGGCCGATCTTGGTGGCGATTCCGCCAATGGCGCTTTCGACCGAAGAGGCGAGAGGATTTTTGCCCGCCACGTACACGCGACGCGACGTTGTAACGAATCTGCAGAATTCGCTGTTGATGTTGGGAGCGTTCGCGCAAGGCCGGGGTGAGTTGCTGCAATATGCCCTAGGCGACCGAATTCACGAACCTTATCGCGAGAAGGCATGTCCATTGCTTCCTGCACTTCGGTCGCTCGTTGGACATCATGGGATGCTGGGATGCGCGCTAAGCGGAGCTGGTCCCGGGGTGCTGATGGTGATGGCCGAGGGTACTAATCTGTCCAGAGCGTCGGCGGCGATCCGCGGACATCTCGCGGAGAACGGTCTGGAAGCGGAGATTATTTCAACGGCGATTGAGAATACAGGTGGCATCGAGAGCTACGTTGAGCAGGCAGAACTGGCGAGGGGCGCGAGGCGGTAGGGCGCACACCACTCCTGCTGCGGTACAGCACCTAGATCACGGTGACGGGTTCCATCTGACCGCTACGCATGGAACGGTAGGCGGCGTCGAGAATGACCTGATTCTGCCAACCTACTTCGCCGGGGGCAGGAAACTTTCCGTTACCCTCAAGCGCGGCCGCGAACGAATCCACCTGACGCGCGTAGGCGAGTTGATTGTCGACCTCTTCAATAACAACTGGTTTGTCTTCGGTGTGGTACTCAATAGCGACGGGTCGGTCGACTGTGAGCGCGTCGTCGGCGAAAATCTCGCCAGCTTCTCCAACAATCTCAAGTGGCGTTCGATAGGGTGCACGATAAGAGACGAGCACGGTGCCCAGGGTTCCTGCGCGGAATTGCAGGGTGAGGATGGCCGCGGCTTCCACCTCGCCAGAGTGGCCGTCGGAAACTGTGCGGGCGTGAACGCGGACGATTTCGTCCTGGAGAATGTAGCGAAGGGTGTCGATACAATGCACGCCGATGTCGGCGATGGGGCCTCCACCGGCTAGTGAGCGATCGGTAAGCCATTTGCGCTGATGGGTGCGTGCGGCGAAGGAGAACTCCGAACGCGCAAATACGAGGCGCCCGAGATCACCGGACTGCACGCGAGCACGGATGCGCGCCGTGCTCTCATGAAAACGAAACACCTGGGCTACTCCCAAGAGAAGCCGCAGGCGATGGGCGGTGTCGACCATCTCGCGGCATTCATCGGCGTCCATGCCCATAGGCTTTTCGCAGAGGACCGGCTTACCGCGTCGAAGGGCAGTGAGCACATCGAGACGATGGCAGGCATTCGGCGAGGTGACAAGAACAGCGTCAACTTCAGGCGAGCGGCAGAGATCATCGACGGAGTTGAAGAAATGCGGGATGCCGTATTCCTGCGCCGAAGCCTTAGCCTTCTCCGGGTCGCGACGTTGGAGTGCTGTGACGGTGCAGTTAGATGAAAGCTGAAAGCCAGGCATCAGTCGCCTGACGGCATGCAAACCGAATCCAACAATCCCAAAGCGAATCATTCTCCGACCTGACTGTGGCGGACACGAAGTGGCGCTCCGATCCGCGGAATCGAACAGCAGAACCAACGAGATTACCAGAGTGTAGAGGATCGGTAAGCAGGGAAGTACTGGCGAGTCGGGCACGGGTCGAGACGACGGTGAGGTCACCGCAGGGGGTGATGACGATCACCGCCTGTGGTACGGAGGCGGCGCAGACTTGGCGACAGAGGTGGTATATGCCAATCCTGTTCATGGCTCTGATGGCGCTGGGCGTGTTCGTGGTGATGGGCTTGATGCTGTTCTACGCTGCCTATGCTGAAGGACACGAACGAAAGGTGGAGCAGAAAGCCGCTGCCAAGGATGCGGACCACAAGATAGCGACGATTCACGCATAACGGCATCCCCGCATCATCCGGAAAAGATTCCGGAGGCGCGCTACACTGGAAAGGCTTTCTGAAGACGCTCGCATCAGAATGAATCGAAGGATTCTGTCGGTAGTTTACGTTGCGCTGTTTACCGGCGGCCTATTGTCGCTTTATGCGCACTATGGTCAGCAGGAGCCCACCACTCCAATTGGTACCCCACTTCTTTTAACTACTCCGTTGGGATTGCCTACCATTCCCGTTCCCAGGAACAATCCCCCGACAGCTGAAACGGTCGCGTTGGGCAGACGGCTCTATTACGATCCGATCCTCTCCGTAGACAATTCTGTTTCCTGCGCGACCTGCCATAGTCCCGACACGGCGTTTGCCGATCCGAAGCCAGTCTCGATCGGAGTGGGACACAAGGTTGGTGTACGCAACTCGCCCACGGTTTTGAATTCGGTGTACTACTCGCTGCAGTTCTGGGATGGACGAGCCGCATCGCTGGAAAAGCAGGCAGAGGGTCCCGTACGGAATCCGGTGGAGATGGCGCACACCCTGCGAGGAGTGGAGGAGAGGCTGAACAAGGATCTGTCATACCGGGTGGAGTTCGAGCACGCGTTCGGGCCGGGACCAATCACGTTCGAGAAAGTGGAGAAGTCCATCGCCAGCTTCGAGCGCACGCTGGTGAGCGGGAACTCGCCGTTCGATCAGTGGTATTACAGTCATGATGAGAAGGCAGTGAGCGAGTCGGTCAAGCGCGGGTTCGAAGTTTTTCGCGATGCGAAGAAAGGGAATTGCGCGGTTTGCCATACGGTAGGCGAGGAGTACGCGCTATTCACCGACAACAAGTTCCACAACATCGGCGTAGGTGTGACCGACGAAAAAGTGAGCGATGTCGGCAGATTCAAAGAAACCGAACGCATCGAAGATATGGGAGCCTTCAAGACGCCGTCGCTCCGAAACGTTGCGATTACGCCTCCGTACTTTCACGACGGCAGCCGTCACACGCTGAAGGACGCGCTGGACTATTACATCGGCGGTGGCAATTCGAATCCGAATCTCGACCCGGAGATGCACTCGCTGAACTTCCTGACGGCCAAGGAGCGAGCCGATTTGATCGCGTTCCTTGAATCGCTGACAGGCGAGATGCCTGCGAATTCGGGCCCCTGAGCAAGTAAGTAATTTCTTCTAGAGACTCAGGGCATCCGATTAGGCACCGTCTTCGTAGAACTACCAATCTGCAGATTGCTGGTTACGCGCTATTCTGAGTCCGTGCGGAAAATCTTTCTTCTCATCGTTATCGCTTTTCTTCTGTGCGTAACCATTTTTCGAGCGGCCCGATCCCCAAAACCTGTTGTCGTATTGACTCCGACCGTAACGGCCGTCGGACAAAGCACGCCGGTAAGGGTTCAAGTGCGCGCTCCGCATGGAGTGCGCAAGGCTTCTGCGTTTATCGACCAGAACGGTTCGCGTTACCAGGTGTGGCAGCTGCCGGAGCCTACAAAACTCGCCGAAAACACATGGACTTTCAATGTGGGCACAAGCTCTGTGCCGCAGTTAAAGGATGGTAAGGCCAAGCTGATCGTGGAGGCCACGTCGAGCGACTGGCTGCGCAAGAAAGGAAGTTGGGAAGGCGATGTGACCGTAGTGACGCGTCCGCCAACGGTCAGTGTCGACTCCGATCAACACTACCTTTACCTGGGCATGGCGGATCTGGTGGCATTCGACATCAGCGGTAACTATGAGGAGTCAGGGGTGCGTGTTGGCGATCAGACGTTCCGCGCGTGGCCGATGCCTGGCGGGAAACCGGGCAAGTTTTCGCTCTTCGCGTACTCGTGGAACACGCCGCCCGGCACCGCGCCGTTGGTGTATGCATCCTTTGGCGGGGGAAGCCAAGTGACCAGTCCGATGGTCTACGAGTTCCCGAAGAAAGAGCAGCCGAAGTACACGGTTCACGATTTGCAGCTGGATGACAAGTTCATCCAAACGGTAGTGGGAGAACTTGATCCAATGGGATCGGGCGATCCGGTTGCGCGATTTGTAAGGATCAACAACGAGATGCGCAAAGCGAATAACAAGACGCTTTCGGATCTGCGCTTTAAAACTGCGGAGAAGTTCCTGTGGTCTGAGCCTTTTCTGCGTCAGCCGGGCGCGAAAGCGGAAGCAACATTCGCCGACACGCGTAACTACATTTATCAGGGCAAGAAGATCGATCAGCAGGTGCATCTTGGATACGACCTCGCAGTGACGCAGCACGTGGGCGTACAGGCGTCGAACGACGGCAAGGTGATCTATGCGGCGCCGTTGGGAATCTACGGAAACTGCATTGTGGTGGACCACGGCTATGGTTTACAGACCATCTACGGCCATCTGAGCCGGATCGACGTGCACGAAGGCGACATGGTGAAGCGTGGCCAGGTCATGGGTCTGAGCGGCATGACAGGCATGGCCGGTGGCGATCACATTCACTTCAGCATGCAGTTGGATGGAGTGCAGATCGATCCGAAGGAGTGGTGGGATCCGCATTGGATCAAAGATCACATTGCAAAGCGAGTTGAATTGCAGGGATCGATCGCTACCGCAGGACAGTAAAAACTCTGAGCTGTAGCGCTCGGAACAGACTCAAGGACGGGCCTCGCCGAATCTGGCGAGGCCTGTTGCTTTTACAGCCAAGTGAGTTGGCGACTAAGGACATTTAAAACAAGACCTGTTTCGTTTGACGCGCGGCCTGAGCCCCGCGGAGGCGGTCTGTACGGAAAAACGACCGAACAGATCTGTTTTCAATGTTGTCGAATTAAGACAGAACGAATGGGGCTGGCACCAGGCTACTGAGGGAGCTTCCGCTTGCCGAAGGATCCAATGCCCAGAAGAACTGTTCCTAAAAGTACAAGCATTCCGGGCTCGGAAATATCAAGGCCTTCGATAAGCTGAACTGAATGCAAAACTCCGATTTGTACGACGGACGTAACCGCTGTAAATAGTGAGTGCATATTCGAGATTCGCTTTCTTTGCCGGTAAAGGAGGCCAAAAGACTCGCGAATGCCCTGAATAGTGCAATTGGCATGCCGAAAATAGATATTGAAAACAAGGAGCTTACGCGGGGGTTGGGACGAATATAGCTGCAAAAGCTTGCAACAAGGGCATCTAGCGAAGTGGCACTATTCTTGTAACTACAACAAAATGAGGCGCAAGATTCCTAGTGAACTGCGCTTCCCACACGCCGAATGTCGTATTGGCGGATCTTGTAGAGCAGGGCTTTGTAACTGATCTTCAGAATTACCGCTGCCTTTTTCCGGTTCCAGTTGGTTTGTTCTAAAAGTCGGAATTAAACACTGAAAACAAAGCACATCATGGCTTCGTTTCGCAAAATCACCTCTCGATCTGTACTCGTACGGGCGGTGGAACCGTTTCGCCTTTTCTCCTACGTTGGAGCCTCTCCAATTGAGCCAGCGACCGGTCCAGGCCGCGTTGAATCGTCGTCTCACAGCGCAGCAATCGGCCGACGGCCGCAGGCTGCGGCAAACTGGCGCTCAAAAGGTCGTTATTCCATCTCACGCGTTCACGAACGTTGACATATTCCGTTAATTCATCGAGAAAAGGCCTACAAAATCGCACGAGCGCGCGTCTCGTCAGCTTAGCTCCCAGAGTTTCCTCCGTGGTTCCGTCGAGAGTCGGCGCCGTTTCGGCGTCTTTGGTCAATTGCTTGAAAAACTCGAGAGCTCGGGTTTCCTCCGTGGGTCCGTCGGGAGTGGACGCCGTTTCGGCGTCTTTGGTCATTTGTTTGAAAAACCTCGAGGAATTCTCCTACTTCACTCCCATAGCAAGCGGCCAATCGCGAGACTGTGATATCGGTAAGATAACCGAGGGACTTCAATTCCATGTCCGCTCGGCGGAGCGTCTGGGAGAGCATCTCGATCCCTCGGGAACTCTTGCGCATTAAATCCGGATCGCCTTCCGCGACCGATTGCCTCTGATGCTCATCGAACCTATCTTCTACGGATTCCGAATTCTTAGCAATCTCGGCCGCTTCGCATCTGTGGGCCCGAGCTAGTCGCCAGTATCCGATGGCGATCTCTTGCACTAGTAGGTCTTCCAGTGTGCCACAGGGTTCTAAGTCTTCCTGTAACCTGCGAGCAGGGCGCCAAACCGGTGTGCGTCTTCTCTGCCCCTTCCGTCTAGGACCGGAACTTGCGCGCTAAGGATTCCATGTTTCCATGAATTCCTGGAGGAATGAACTTTTCCTGACTGGGTCTTTGGTCCGGTCGATTTAGAGAGTTTCGGCGGTTTGCTTCGAGTTGCTTGGCAGTTACTCGTTTCGGAATGCGCATCGCAGACGTGACCCCCGACGTAGTTGTCTTGGTACGCGATGATTATCCGGTCTTTTCTCGGTGTTTAACAAGGGCCATGAAATTGCATAGTCGCTGGAATCTTGGGTTTTCGAGGCATCTGATGTTTACCAACTTGGTGCAGAAACGAATCATGTCACAGACGATGCGCTCAAAGTACACTGAGCGAACCCAATAGCGTCAAGTATCGATTCATTTCTCACCCGAAGGATAACGGCCAAAACAGACGTCACCATTTTTCACGGTCCCGAAAGTTTCTACGAGGAATATGAAATCTTAGTGACTCGAAGCATCTTGGATAACAGGAACATGCGTTCCATGTGGTAAGAAGGTATTGCAGATCCGACCAATTCTGTTTGCTTCCCGGCCACTTGCAGCAAGCCTTAGAGTCCAATCACAGTAGGAGAACGAGTCTTGAAAGTCGGACCCGCGCGCAGTTCTTTGTTAGGAATCTTCGTACTCATGGTTGTTTTTTCCGGTTCATTCTCCCATGCGGCGACAATCTCGGGCACAATCAGTCCAACAGGGAGCAGTGGCGGGACTACTATTGCCCTCAGCGGTGCCGCGAGCGCCATTGCGACCGTCAACTCGTCGGGTAGTTATAGTTTCTCGGGATTGGCTGCAGGCAGTTATACCGTAACTCCCAGTCAAAGTGGGTTTTCATTCAATCCACCCTTCCAATCTGTGACTCTTGCACGGCGGCAGTCAGCCGCGGTGAACTTCACGGCGGTTGCACAGGGTTCTGGAAGTGGGGTGTTGATTGTGGATGCGCAGACCTGGGGAGATAGTTCCATTGCCTCCTCCAACATCTCTACGCCCGCTTTCACAACCTCGGCCGGAAACGAACTCCTTTTGGCGTTGATCGCCACCGATGGACCGTCAGGGGGCACCAATCAAGTGAGCAGTATGTCCGGTGCCGGACTGACCTGGTCGTTGGCGAAACGTACGAACACCCAACCAGGCACATCTGAGATTTGGCGTGCCTTCGCGACTTCTCCTTTGACGAATGCAGTTGTAACTGCAACTCTCTCCAGCCCTGCTGCCAGTTCCTTCACCTTGATCAGCTTCAAAGGTGTAGACACCACCGGCAGCAATGGTTCGGGTGCAGTTGGCGCGACTGCCTCGGGCACTGCTACCAGCGGAGCCCCAACGGCTTCCTTGGTCACGACACGCAATAACTCCTGGGTTCTTGGTGTCGGGAATGACTGGGACCATGCGGTTTCACGCGTGGTCGGTTCCAACCAATCGATCATTCATCAATATCTGGCTGCGGCTGGAGACACCTACTGGGTGCAGGGTCAGAATGCTCCCACCCCACTAGCCGGGAGCACCGTCAGTATTAATGACACCGCTCCCACGGGGGATCACTACAACTTAACCTTGGTCGAGGTCTTGCCCGCGACTACAGGTGGTGGCTCAGGAGGAGGCGCGTCAACCTACACCATTTCCGGAACGATCTCGCCGACCTCCGGCGGTGCGGGAACCGCGGTCACTTTGACGGGTGCGGCGAGTATGGCAGTCACTGCGGATTCGTCTGGAAACTATAGCTTCACTGGCTTGAGCAACGGTTCTTATACGATTACCCCGAGTAAGAGCGGCTTTTCGTTCACGCCGGCCAGTCTCAGTGCAACGGTGAATGGCGCCAACCTTACCGGCCAGAACTTCGCTGCGACTGCCACTGCTCCGCAGACTTACAGCATCTCCGGCACCATCAGTCCAGCAACGAGCGGAGCCGGAAGCTTGGTCACCCTGAGCGGTTCAGCAAGCGCGACCACCATGTCGGATTCTTCCGGCAATTACAGCTTCACTGGACTGAGCAACGGCTCTTATACGATCACGCCGAGCAAGAGCGGCTTCACCTTCACGCCCGCCATTCTCAGTGCAACGGTGAATGGCGCCAACCTCACTGGCCAGAACTTCACCGCTACCGCTACTGCTCCGCAGACCTACACCATCTCCGGCACCATCAGTCCGGCAACCAGCGGAGCCGGATCGCTAGTCACCCTGAGCGGTTCAGCAAGCGCAACGACCATGTCGGATTCTTCAGGAAATTACAGCTTCACTGGCCTAAGCAACGGTTCCTATACGGTGACGCTATCTAAATCCGGATACACGTTCACTCCCCCCAGCTCAACCGTAGCTATTAGCAACAGCGGTGCCACGGTGAACTTCACGGCGGTTGCGCAGGGTTCTGGAAGTGGCGTGTTGATTGTGGATGCGCAGACCTGGGGAGATAGTTCCATTGCCTCCTCCAACATCTCTACGCCCGCTTTCACAACCTCGGCCGGAAACGAACTCCTTTTGGCGTTGATCGCCACCGATGGACCGTCAGGGGGCACCAATCCAAGTGAGCAGTATGTCCGGTGCCGGACTGACCTGGTCGTTGGTGAAACGTACGAACACCCAACCAGGCACATCTGAGATTTGGCGTGCCTTCGCGACTTCTCCTTTGACGAATGCAGTTGTAACTGCAACTCTCTCCAGCCCTGCTGCCAGTTCCTTCACCTTGATCAGCTTCAAAGGTGTAGACACCACCGGCAGCAATGGTTCGGGTGCAGTTGGCGCGACTGCCTCGGGCACTGCTACCAGCGGAGCCCCAACGGCTTCCTTGGTCACGACACGCAATAACTCCTGGGTTCTTGGTGTCGGGAATGACTGGGACCATGCGGTTTCACGCGTGGTCGGTTCCAACCAATCGATCATTCATCAATATCTGGCTGCGGCTGGAGACACCTACTGGGTGCAGGGTCAGAATGCTCCCACCCCACTAGCCGGGAGCACCGTCAGTATTAATGACACCGCTCCCACGGGGGATCACTACAACTTAACCTTGGTCGAGGTCTTGCCCGCGACTACAGGTGGTGGCTCAGGAGGAGGCGCGTCAACCTACACCATTTCCGGAACGATCTCGCCGACCTCCGGCGGTGCGGGAACCGCGGTCACTTTGACGGGTGCGGCGAGTATGGCAGTCACTGCGGATTCGTCTGGAAACTATAGCTTCACTGGCTTGAGCAACGGTTCTTATACGATTACCCCGAGTAAGAGCGGCTTTTCGTTCACGCCGACCAGTCTCAGTGCAACGGTGAATGGCGCCAACCTTACCGGCCAGAACTTCGCTGCGACTGCCACTGCTCCGCAGACTTACAGCATCTCCGGCACCATCAGTCCAGCAACGAGCGGAGCCGGAAGCTTGGTCACCCTGAGCGGTTCAGCAAGCGCGACCACCATGTCGGATTCTTCCGGCAATTACAGCTTCACTGGACTGAGCAACGGCTCCTATGTGGTGACTCCCACTAGCCAAAGCGTCACCTACACCCCAGTAAGCCAACCCGTGACGATCGGTGGCACAAATCTAACCGGGATAAATTTCACCGCGTCTTCCGCCGCGAAAGTAATTTTCTTCGACAACTTTGCCGGCTCGTCGTTGAGTTCAGCGTGGACGGTGATCTCGCGTCACGGGGAATACTCGCAGGACGAGACTGAATGCAACATTCCCCAACAGGTTAGCGTCAACAACGGCCTAACCATAACCACCGCGGCAGAGACATGGACTTGCGGAGACTTCAATCCCGACGGAACGGTCTGGCACACGCCAACCGCATGGCCTTATGTTAGCGGAGACATCCAGTGGACTAGCCTCAACTTTACTTACGGTACGGTCGAAGTTCGTGCAAAATATCCCGACCAACGGACCAGTTTGTGGCCGGCTATCTGGCTGCTTAGTTCCAATTGTCAGAAGACCAATCCGTTTACCGGATCGACAGGGGTGGGAACCTGCCCCAATGGCACAACCGGATATACCGAGATCGATATGACGGAATGTTACAGCTCAGCCTGGTGCGACTTCCACGTCGCCAACCCCTCCTTTGGAATCGGCAATGGCTGCGACGCTTACTATGCTGTGGACACGAACTTCCACACCTTCACCACCGTTTGGACCTCAACCAGCATTAAGCAATACATGGACGGCGTCCTTGAAACCACCTGTAATCAGAACCTTGTTCAACCAATGTTCCTGATTATCCAGACGCAAACAGGTGGACAAGGAGGAACCCCAAACAACTCCTTTCTCCCGGCCAACCTTGTTGTCGATTACGTGAAGGTCACCCAACCGTAAGTTGGCGAAGGCTGAGCTGAACACCGCAATTTCCCTCGCAGTTTCTGAATGGGAATCAGAGGCGCGCTGAAAACAATGGGCTGCTGAATCAGCGAGCCTTAGCAATGCTGGCAGATGTGACGCGTGCGCCAATGTCAGGCCCTCTATGCACAATGTAGATCGGGTGTGGTTCATCCTTTACCTGACCTCTCTGGGGGGGGAAGGGCGGCACCGTTGTAGTAACGGGCCTCGGGCGGCTAAATGATAAGATTTGGCCGTGAGAGACGAATCCCCGATCCGGGCCCGTCGTAGATTGAACACTACTGATCGAAGAAGAATAACCTCTTACTATACTGAGCAGGAACAGCGGGAAATTGAGACTGCTGCTGAGCATCAGCGACTGAGTGTAAGCGGCTTCGTTGCACAAGCGGCACTCGCCGAAGCGAGGCGAGTGAATTCCTCCCGATCAAGACGAAAATCGAAGTAGTTTAACGCCATAGAAACATCCTACCCATCCTGTAAAACCCTAAGATTCCCACCTTGACTATGACGCTGTAATGGCGCTACTGTCAGTGGCGTCATTACAGCGTCACAATGGGAGGGGTAAATGATTTCTTCGAAGAACACGCTAGAAGAACTTTGTCGACAAAATGTCAGAACAGCGAGACGGCGTTGGCCGGATTTGGACAAGATGCTCGTCGCAGGGCTTCGGGATCTAACGTTAAAGCATGGGTTTCACTTGCAACATGGTCATCTACAACTGCTGGACGGTAGGTGGTACGTCACTCACGCCGGCCTGCTGAGCCTTGCAAATCATCGGGGTTGCGCTGGTATCGAAGTCTGTCCTATTCCTAAGTTTTCAATACCGGCAGAAAATAGATGGGCGGTAAAAGCGACGGTGTACACATCCGCGACATGCCTTGGTTTCGTGGGTTTCGGAGATGCCGAACCGTCGAACGAAGTCGCGTGTTTGGGGCGCGGAGATGAGGATCGCCGAAACCCGAGCTGTGAATCGCGCGCTGCGAAAGGCCGAACTGCGCGAAGCCTCCAAGGACCAGGTTCAAGAGTTTATCAACCATCTGTCCGAATTCGCCGCCAATGACCGGGATGGCCTTCTCTGCCAACTTAACAGTTATGCCCCGAAGCAGGAGAGTGCCGCATGAGGCGTACGATTCCGGGGTTATCGAGAACAGGTGGCAGGGAAGACGAGCTTCCCTGGCGGGGAATACCTGGTCGAAAAGTTCCTGACTGGGAGCGCGGAAGCCAGTGACTTGCTCTATTTCAAAATCTACAAGAGTCAGCTGCCCGTTATAGAACAGGCATTGGAGATTGCGGCAAGAATGCTCGGTTCAGATAAATCTCGCGGGTACTGTTTGGAAATGATCTGTGCTGATTTCCTGGCTGGAGCAAACCTAGAAGTTGCAGATTCAGAGGGGCTACTGTGCTCCGCAAAACGCCTATGCAAGTTTTGCCTGACGAAGAGAAGAGAAGTCTGGCAGCAGAGTTGATAGCTGCATGAAGTCGAAGCGAGAGCGGAAGACGGGGCCGAATTAGACGAGTACAGGCGCGTTCGGCTACGGTCCTGGAGCGAGACGGATGGCGATGTCAATTCTGTGGAAGCCGCGTCAATCTCGAAGGTCACCACCAGACATTGCGATCGCACCTAGGTGAATGACACAGAAGAAAATCTCATAACCGTATGCCACGAATGCCACAGGGCTGTGCATGGTCTTTCTTGAAATCGTGCGTTTATGCAGCTGGAACGAATTGTGGAGGGGGGATACCTAAGCGTAAAAGTGCCAGGCCGCGAAAACTAACTAATGCTTGTCA
>CAWEAE010000011.1:0-458816 GCA_963807055.1 Terriglobia bacterium
CCGTAGGTCCTGGCCGCCCAGCCATCGGCGACATGCAGCAGTACTACATGACTGTGCACAAGCCTTGCGAGCAGCTTGATGTGTTCGATGATCGCCCTATCAGTCGGTGTACCGTCCAACGTCACGAGAATGCGGTCATACATAGAAGTTATATTCTGGGCGTTCGCCATTAGCCACCGGCAATAACCTGCCAAGCAGCCTTGAACGAATCTGGCAGGCCGAAGATGTCCATTGCGGTGATCAGAATAGCACTGGCCCATCCAGCGCCGAGTAGGAACCAACCATTCTTCCACGCTCCCATGCGTTTGCGGGAAGTTGTGAAGTGCAGGAGTGGGAACATGGCGAACGGAAGCTGCAATGCCAGCACAACCTGGCTGAGCGTTAACAGGTCCGTGACGCTGCTATTTCCGCGCACGCCGATGATGAGGACAGCCGGCAGGATCGCCAGGGTGCGGGTGATGAGCCTGCGCAGCCACGGCCTAATGCGCCAGTGCATAAAGCCTTCCATCACAACCTGCCCGGCCAGTGTACCCGTGATGGTGCTGCTTTGGCCGCTAGCCAGCAGCGCAACCGCAAACAGCGTACCTGCAAACGCAGTACCCAAAACGGCGCGAGCGTCAAGTAGGCCACCCGAATCCAGTCGCTATGGCGCTGAAGTGACCACATGCCCGCCCGACACAGTGAACTCTCCTTCCCGAAGAACACCATGCTGCCACACGAGAATCGCCGCATTCACAAAAAAAGCGACGGTCAGAGCAACGGATGAGTCAATCGTGTTGAACGGAGCGCACGCCGAATCGAGGCGTCATCCTTCTCAGTTGCGGCTCTGAACCAGAGCCGAGTGCAGATAAAGGTTGTGCGGCATCACCGTCGCACCGATGATGCCGATAGCCACATAAAGCATCCCCACCTGACGAAAGTGAGGTGTAATCAGTGCTCGGCCCATCTCCAAGAAGCTGGGTTGGGTTTGCGGAAGAACGAAAATCTCAATGAAGTAACACACCCCGATGGTCGCCACCAGCAACAGAACCACGGCTTCGATGGTGCGCATCCCAAAGCTCTGAAGGGCCAAGAGCAGAAGTACGTCCAGGCCGGTAATGATCACCGCCCATAGCAGAGGTATGTGAAATAGCAGGTTGAGCGCCACGGCACTCCCAAGCACCTCGGCCAGATCGCAGGCGCCAATCGCAACCTCGCTCATCAGCCAGTTCGGCCAGCGGGTCCAACGGGGATACCAATCGCGGCAGCATTGGGCGAGATCTTTGCCAGTCACAACCCCCAGGCGAGCCGAAATCACTTGCATGAAGATCGCCATCAAGCTGGCGAGGCCAACCACCCACAAGAGTCCATACTTGAACTGGGCACCTCCTTGGAGATCCGTCCCCCAGTTACCGGGATCCATATAGCCGACGCTCACGAGAATAGCGGGTCCGACGAAGGCACGCCATTGCTTCCAGAATCCGGCCTGATGGTGCGGGACCTCGACAGTGCCATGCACTCCTTCCAGCGACCGGTGATTGTTCTTCGTTCCGTCGCTCGAGTCGCATCGAGTGCTGATTTCGGTATCGGCGTCTCTCCTTCTCATCTGCTTGGTTCAACACTGAGGCTGTTTAGCCCCAGCAGATCGCAGCTTTCACAGGAATCTCACAACGCACTCTTCACCTTCCGGTGGCAACAAAGCTACCGACCCGAAACTTAACAGGAATATACCACGCTGAGTTAATGGAGGTTTACAAAGAAGCGACTATTGAGCTTTTGCGACCCAGATCTTGTCAGCGGCCTGACTGCCCAGGTCAATGCTTTTCTTCTCAACTACTAAAGAAAGCGTACCGTCGTAATTTCGTGCCCTAACCGTGAGGCGGGTGTCTGGACGGATTCCCTTTTGCTCCAGGAACTCCAAGATTCTCCGGTCCCTTTCGTAGATGCTGGACACCCGATAACTTGAGCCGGCCTCCGCTTCGCTAAGTAGGCGCAAACCCTTCTTTGTCGCTCGTTGACGGTCCTCAATACAAGCCCGTTTCCATGGGGACAGACGTCTTTATTGCCCAGTTTCTCAACGAGTTTTTTCTCAAATGCTGGAGAAACAGCATGTTCCAGTCGCTCGGCCTCGTCGTGAACTTCATACCACGCCATGCCAAAAATCTCCGACAGCATGCGCTCAATCAGGTGATGTCGAAAGATAGTTCGTTCGGCAACCGCTCGACCTTCAGAGGTGAGCTGAATGCGGCCGTCACTCTTCACCATGACCATGCCGTCCTTCTTCAGGCGTTTCAACGCATTGGTGACCGCAGGTGGCGTAACGGAAAGCCAATGAGCGAGCGTAGCGGAGATAACGGTCTGGCCTTCCGCCTCCGCCTCAGACACCGCCTTCAGATAATCTTCTTTCGAAACAGTAATCATCGTGCAATCCGAATGGGTGCAGTTTATCACCACCTCAAATGGCTCATTAATCATAGTTCGCTCGATCGAGTGCTGACGAACAATGGTTTCACTTTCGCAATTTCCGCGAACGCTGAATGCGGACCCTGCGCGTCGTCGGCGCATGCTTGTTATGAGCGACCGCTGATGAAACCAGAAATGGCCGGCATCTGCGCGCCCGCTTCGAACGTGTGCACTTCGTTCAGACTGTTCAATCTCTGGCGTGTCTCCGCCAAACCCGTCTGGGGGCTTTGGTCGGTTAGATCAAAATCAGTGACTACATCTGAATTGCCGCATGTGCATGGGGTCGAATTGCAGAGACTCGAGGATGTTCTTTGTTTCTTAGTACTGCTGGGAAAGAGCGCACGCGAGCTCCTTTGTCCAGAGGCTGCCACTGATCTGTGTTCCTTCAAGAGGTGCTTTAGGCTAAATAGGCGCCTTAGGCCGGATACTTGCCGCCGATATAATGTTCCAGTTGCTGGATGGTCTCTTCCTGCTCCGAAATTATCCATCTCACCAGATCGCCTATGGAAACGATTCCCACCAGTTTGTCTTCTTCTATGATGGGGAGATGGCGAATGCGCTTTGCCGTCATGATGGCCATGCACTCGTTGACTGTGCGTTGTTGTGTAACGGAAATCACTGGAGCCGTCATGATCTCTTTGACCTGGGTTTCCTTTGAGGATCTCCCCTTTAGGATAACCTTTCGGGCATAGTCTCGCTCCGAGACGATGCCGATTACTTTGTCATCCGAAATGACAACCAAGGCGCCAACTGCCTTATCGGCCATTTCTTCGATTGCCTCGTAGACCGATTGCCCAGGTCCCACCGACCAAATTTCCCGGTTCTTCTGCTTTAAGACCGCACTCACATTGTCACTGAGTCTCACTTTTGCCACCTCCGAATCACCGGTCTGCTTAGGCGGACATTTTGGGGCCTCCGTAGTTCTCGTTTCCACAGACTTCCGCGCTTACCCATAACTGGTCCTTTCGTCACGCGATCGCAGAAATACGACTACCGCAGATAAAGTTGATGTCGGGTGGCTCAGTGATGTTGTTCGGGAGCATGGCTTCATTCACCCCGACGGCTGCGCAGTATTGGCTGCTTGGATGAAATTAGTGGATCGCGCCGATGGAACCAACAATGGCCGCCGTTCCGCGCCTGCTTCGGTAGGGCACTGCTGAGCGATACCCTTCCAAAACTGATTTGTGAACCGTTTCCACTGATTTGTGCTTACTAACAAAGATGGAATCTCCAAACTCGTGCGTCTTGTATTGTCCCCGCTCGAGTTCCGCATCCATCCGCCACAATATCTCGTCATCGACGAACGCCCGTAAGAGTTCGTAGTGACTGGTACCCGGCTGATGAGTTCCAGACACGATTGCATCGACTACGTTGAGTTGGCTGTGAGCACCAATTCTTTGGGTCGCGACTCCTATACCTGCGTGTACCGAACCGTCCGGTGTACCCGCGTGTTCCAGCGCTCGTACCACGGTCGTTCCAACTGCAATCACGCGTCCGCGGCGCGTTCGGCATTTTCCAATCATCTTCGCAGTCGCTGACGGAATTCGATATGGCTCATCAAGCGGGAGCCGACGATCGAGTTCCTGGTCACCGGTCGATGAAATTCCAGCCGCGTGAGTGATGGTTCCGAATCGGACACCGCGTGAACGCAAGGAATCCAGCATGTTCCAGTCCAACACGAATCCGGCAGACGGTGGCTCAAACGCCACGGGTGGACCTGCGATCGGTGTCCAACTGTCCCAAATCGCAAGAGGCAATGGAACGTGCGCGTATTGGATCGGGTGCCCCGAATGTGCCAGCGCCTCCCAGATTTCATGTGCCGAGCCATCTAAGCTCAGGCGCACGAATCGCGGGTGATCCAAGAATTGGACGATATGAGCCTGCAGGCCGCCTAGCTGCACCACGTCGCCCGCTTGTAGAGGCGGCGGACTTGGGCGATGTTCGGTCAGCGTGCGGTAGTCGCCTGCGCCGAACATCACGGCATCGAACAAGTTCATTTCTTCCCCGGACAGCGATCTCTGCCCAGCCAGACGCACTTCGATCGGCGCTCCCGTAGCGAGGTGTGCTCCAAAAAGACTGGCGGGTATGGTGGCAGCATCATTTGCGATCACCAGGTCTCCATCATCCAGAAGACTGGCGAGATTGTGACGTGGATGATGCGTGATCCTGCCCTGCACGTCTGACACAAGCAGCTTGGCATCCGCAGGACGCTGAGTCGGTACACTGGCCGGAATCATCGACTCACCTTCTGCATCGGCAGTGGACCTTCCGCGGGTTCGCGCAGAGTGCTTGAGATCAGCGCCACCAGTTCTCGCGCTGCTGTCTCTGGATGCCTCAACTCCGAGCCGTCCGCATCCGGAACTGCGAGCGCATGCAGCGGCGTATCCATGTCGCCTGGATCAAATGAGATGACACGAACACCTGAAGACACCAGTTCTTCGTTCCAGATCTTGCTTAGATGATGAAGAGCGGCCTTGCTTACCCCGTACGCGCCCCACCTCGGATATGCATTGATCGCTGCGTCACTGGAAATGTTCACGACCAACGCGCTGCGATGCTCGCGTGCAGATGCAGCTAGAGATCCCAGAAGTGATTTCGTGAGCCGGAACGATCCCAGCAGATTTGTTGCAAGCGCCCGCTCCAGGTCTTCGCATTGGGTGTCTGCAAGGAGCGCCAGCGGTACAGAGCCAAGAGACGAGGCATTGTTGATCAGTACATCTACTGCGCCGAGCGCCCAAAGCAGCTGGATTGCGATCGCATAGATTTCTTCCTTTCGTGAGACATCGCCGACAATTCCGTGCACCTGGGGTAACTCGCGCCTCACGCGCTCCACGCCATCTCTGTTGCGTGCCACGAAGGCGACGCGTGCACCATTTCCGGCAAATTCGCGCACCAAGGCCAATCCCAGGCCTGACGTTCCACCTGTGATTGCCACTCGAGGTGGCGATTCCCATCTGTCGGTTAACCCAGCATTCCCAGACTTTAAAACATCATTCGAAGCCAACCCAACCTCCCCTGAAAGATGCGAATGTTTGACGCAGTCCCAGACTACAAGTTAAAGTTAACTTTAAGTCAAGGCTTCTTGGATATACCCGAATGGCTGACCTGATCACAATTACAGAGGTCTCCCGCCGCAGCGGCGTGGCATCATCTGCGCTGCGGTTTTATGAGAACCGCGGACTTATTCACTCGCAGCGGGCTGGTTCCGGCCATCGGCGCTATTCGCGAGCGGTTCTCCGCCGCGTTGCATTTATCGTATTCGCCCAGAGAATGGGCCTTTCCCTGGAAGAGATCGGAGAGGAACTGGCGAAACTGCCGGATAACCGTGTACCCGAGCGGGCCGATTGGGAGAAGCTATCTGCCAGCTGGACTAAGCGGATCAATTACCGGATAGCCGAGCTCGAGCGTCTGCGGGCAGGGCTGACCCATTGTATCGGGTGCGGATGCCTTTCGCTGCAAGAGTGCCAGTTCGCCAACTCGGGAGACCGCGCGGGAAATCTGGGGCCGGGTCCCCGCTACTGGATCGGTGGGAAAAACGGAAATCCATACTTCGCGAAACGTTAGAATCTCGCGGTTGACGTCTTTTGGCGGGTCCTTCGCGAAGGGGCGTGGCCATTTTTAAGTGCTTGGACGCTCATCGCTTCTGACCGTGGGTACCTGATCACTACCGGGCAACGCCGATGAATTATTGGATTACGTTACCGCAACACGCCATACGCCTGCCCGAAGAATCATGATGAAGCGCAGGCCCGTGCCGTTTCCGTGCCATTCGCACTGCATTACATCGAAAACGAGGTACATCATGCCATCTGCTGCCTTGTAAGATGTTGCAGTTACGTTGTCATGCGGATTCGATTCCTTCCGCGCTCACCACGATTGAATCGTCGAGGCGGTAAAGTCAACGCAGCCTCTTCCCACCGACATGCTCTTCTGCAGATTTGGAAGTCCAAGCAGATCGGCTGAAATCCAATTCCTGGAGGTGGGATACGAGATCGTCAGGTAATGAAGAGTAGGGCTATTTCTTCCACGTCGCGCTAACCACCGATTCTAATAACAACAGCCGCCCCTCACCGGCCAACGGGAGCCGCATCCGGCCTCCTGAGAAGTTTTGTGCTGATTTGTGCTACGGCCTCAGGAGTGTTGGACATGTTGGACATCTTGAACATTGATAGATAAGGAAGTTACTGAATCTAGATGGTCAATCTGAGTTCAAGCTCGATTACGTGCGCATCAACTTGCGCGGAAAGAAAGCGTAGTTTCCCACACATCCAACAGCAGGATGTGTGGGGCACCCGGCCCTGGGTCACTTTACGTTTTCCGCGATCCACTTCAGATATTCGGCGCTGCCGGCTTCGATGGGAATCTGAATGCACTCCGGAAGATCGTAAGAGTGCAGTTCACGAATTTTCTTCGAAATATGTTCAAAAGCTGAGGCCGTCGTTTTGATCAAGAGCAGCCATTCCTGTTCCTTGTGCACGGAACCCTTCCAGCGATAGACGGACGTTATGGGCGCGACGATGTTCACGCACGCGGCGAGTTGTGCTTCAACGAGCGCTGTGGCGATGCGCTCGGCTTCGTCGGCCGATCCAGCGGTTGTCAAAATGATGCGGTGGTCAGTCATGGTGTCATTGTGTCTTTCCTGCGCGAAGTTTGCGAATAGATTGCGCAATTGCAGCTTCGTGCATCTCAGTGAAGTGAGCTTCTGAAATGCACTGTGGATGGTGAAAGTTGCGCGTAAATGTGGGATTGCTTTGCCAAAGTTGGTTCCTGTAAGCGCGATAACCGAACTTCTGCTTGACGCCAGAGATCAAGAGACGTTCACTACAAACTGGGTCTGTGCCCAGATTTGATTTTATGGCGAGATCCGGCTCACCAACCAGTGAGTCTGTAGTTGGGGGCAGATGCAGCAAAACCTGGAACGATTGGTTGAACAAATCGAGGCGAACCAAGAGGTGCGCCGCGCATACGATGTCGCCTACCGCTGGCGCCGAAAGCTGGCCACGGCGGCGGTTGCGATCGTAGCGGCGTGGATGGCGTTCCATGTGATTTTTGGCGCGAACGGCATGGTGGTTTATGAGAGCAAGAAGGCCGAGTACCGCCAGAGGCAGACGGATGTAGAGTCGCTGCAGAAGGAAAACGATCGTCTGAACAAAGATGTAGAGGCGCTGCGGACCGACTCCCGAGCAATCGAGAAAGTGGCACGCGACGAATTCGGATACGCGCGTCCCGGCGAAGTGATCTACCTGCTGCCACGAGCACAACAGGGCGCGCCCGCTAATACCTCCGCCAAATTGAAGTGATTGCAATTCGCGAGCACCCGAGTCAAAATCACAGAAAACCAGCGTAGGCTGGAGTCGATTAGCAAGACGGGCGCTCTTGGGGAGCGTTCCTAGCTGCCACATCCCGCAGGCAGGAAACGGGCAAATACAAAGGAGACTGTATATGAAAAAAGTACTGGCACTGGCGTGCGCCTGTTGCTTCCTGGCGTCGGTTGCATTTGCGGCCGACTCCTCCATGACGGGATGGGTATCCGACGAGAAGTGCGCAGCCCATGCGGGTCCGGGCAAAGAAGCTTGCGCGAAGAAGTGCGTCGAAGCTGGATCGCCGATCGTGTTTGTGACTGATAAAGACAAGCAAATTCTCAAAGTTGATAATCCGGAAGCGCTGAAAGATCACCTCGGACATCATGTGAATGTGACGGGCGCCGTGAGCAACGGCACGGTACACGTTCAGAATGTAGAGATGGCGCAAGCGAAATAGTTCGTCAGTTTAGTTTTTCAGTCGAATGCGCGGGCGAGGGCGCCCGCGCCGCCACTTCTTACTACAGTTCTGAGGTCGGGTAGGGATACCTCGCTGCGCTCGGTATGACAGTCCTCGCTTACGCTCGGACCTCCAACTATCTCCTTTTCTTCCTTAGTTGCTAGCGGATGACGCCTTCCAGCGGGGAGCTGGCGGTGGCGTAGAGCTTGCGCGGCATGCGTCCGGCGATGAACGCCTGGCGTCCGGCGAGCACTGCGTGCTTCATGGCTTCCGCCATGAGGATGGGATCGCCGGCGTTGGCAATGCCGGTATTCATCAGGACCGCGTCTGCGCCCAGTTCCATGGCGATGGCAGCGTCAGAGGCGGTGCCCACGCCCGCGTCGATCACCAAGGGAACTTCGGTGATCATCTCGCGCAGGATACGAATGTTGGCGGTGTTCTGAATGCCGAGTCCCGAGCCAATGGGAGCGCCGAGCGGCATTACGGCGGAGGCGCCGGCGTCGATCAACTTCTTCGCGACGACGATGTCGTCGGTGGTGTAGGGAAGGACGGTGAATCCCTCTTTCACCAGGACGCGCGTGGCTTCGAGCGTGGCCTGCGTGTCGGGATAGAGAGTGGCCTGATCTCCGATGACTTCAATTTTGACCCAGTCGGAGAGGCCGACCTCGCGTCCGAGCCGTGCGGTGCGAATGGCTTCATCGGCGGTGTAACAGCCAGCTGTATTCGGGAGCAGGAAATAACGCTTGGGATCGATGAAATCGAGCAGCGATTCCTTGCTACGGTCGAGGTTCACGCGACGGACGGCAACGGTGACCATCTCGGCACCGCTGGATTCGATGGCGCTCGCGGTCTCCTGGCCGGACTTGTACTTGCCTGTCCCAACAATGAGACGCGAACGGAACTGCCTGCCAGCGATAGTAAGAGAGTCGGTCATAAAAGCTATTCTAATGAAGCGATCGCGCAGAGTGCATGCATTTCAAAAAACGGCGCAGCCCGGGCTTCGGTCGGTCTAATTTCCGGATTCAGGAAGTCCCGGGGTACCCCCTCCCCCCACCCTGTCCCGCATTCTAAAGGACTTACGGGCACGGGATAAGGTTCGTCCCAGCAAACAAAGGACTTAGTCCGTGTCGTCCCGTAAAACAAAGGGCTTAGGGGCGGCCGATCAGTCTTTCAGTCGATCAGCCGGCAGTTCTTCAGTTCATCAGTTCTTCATACCCAAGTATTTCGTGGAGGGAATAGGGATACCTCGCTACGCTCGGCATGACAGATCCTCGCTACGCTCGGCATGAAACGATGAAACCGCTACTTCTATTGTCACAAATTTGAGGGGAGCTCCTAGACACTTTCGCGGAATTTATTTCTATCGTGGAATGATGGCTTTGCGGGGAAATTGGGGGATTGAGGGGCTTGACAAGTTTTCGCGGCGGACGCGGTTGGACTCCATAGAAATGCAGATCCCTCGCGGACTGCGTCCGCTCGTGATGACAAAAACGACAGGTTTGCTCGTGATGACAAAAGCAGTTTGTCGCCAGGTGGGAAATGCAGATCCCTCGCGGACTGCGTCCGCTCGTGATGACAAAAGCGGTTTGTCGCCAGGTGGGAAATGCAGATCCCTCGCGGACTGCGTCCGCTCGTGATGACAAAAGCAGTTTGTCGCCAGGTGGGAAATGCAGATCCCTCGCGGACTGCGTCCGCTCGTGATGACAAAAGCGGTTTGTCGCCAGGTGGGAAATGCAGATCCCTCGCGGACTACGTCCGCTCGTGATGACAAAAACGACAGGTCCGCTCGTGATGACAAAGAACAAGAAAATTTGCCCTGCGAACGGCTCACTATTTCTTCGAGGCGGTGGCTTCAATGATGGTGAAGGTAATTTTCATCGCGGTAGGCAGGATCACCTGCATGCCGGACTGCGTATTTACGCCCCCCACGCTCACGTCCGTACCAGGGATGGTTGCTCCGGGAGCGTTGCCGCCTCCACCGGTCAATACGTCAACCCCAGCACGGGTGATGTCGCCCCGACGAGCGCCAGTGTCATCTTCTCGCCCAGTTTGGGGATTCACGGGGCGCTCTCGCCCCATACGCAAGAACGTGTCCGAAAGCACGCCATAACTGATGCCATCGGCAGCGACGGAGATGATCTGTAACTCGATCTCGCCCGCCTGATTGTAATTCATCGTGGAGCGAGCATATTTCACGATGCCCGTAACCAGCGCCCCTTTGTGGATCATGACGTGATCGGTGCCGAAGCGGAGGTCGTGGTCTAGATGAGACATGAAGCGCTGACCGATGACGGCCGTGTCACTGCTCAACATTTCGTCCAAACGAACGGTGATCTTGGTGCCTTTTGGGATATCGGAGCTGAAAGCGAATGTGGAGAAAAGAACGGTGAGAATTACTGCAGGAAAGAGTCTCTTCGACATACTTCCTCCCTGACCGATTGTCGGGCAGCGCCCCAATTGGACTAGCTGCTGCATGAGAGTAACCCAGGGTGGGTTGGGCAGTTGCGTTTTTTTGAAACCAGTAATTAGTAGTTGGTAATTAGGAATTGGTAATTGCCATTTGATCGGCAGTTTAGATGCTCGACTCCCACTTCCCGGCAAGAAAGCTAGAGCTTTGGACAAACACGCTGAGAGGGCGCTGAAAGAGAGCTGCTGCGGGCATCCAACTCACATCGGTGTGGGCGTCATCGAAGACAGGATGAAACGTTTTTACCCGTGTTGTGTGTTGCTGGGAGTGGTCGTGTGTGGCAGCTTTGGTGCTGCACAGAACGCAAAGTCGGCGCAAAGCCAGGGCTCTCAGGCACAGTCGCAATCGCAATCTAGCCAGCCGGCTTCCCCTGCGGAACCGGTGGTCGCGTCCCCTGCCGATCTGCCGGCTCCGGTAACGCAACGCTACGACAACGCCGATCAGGGGCCTGCCGGCACAGGCGAGCCGATTCTGCCAGCTCCGGCTATGCCGAAGAGCACTACGACGCTCATCGGAGCGACGGTGGAAGGCGTAGATCATGTGCATGACCGCGTATCGCTGCGACCGTTTGGCGGGAAGAAGATGGTGGTGCATTTCGACGAGCGCACACACATTTACAGGGACGGCGTGGAAACCACACAGCTGGCGATCCATAAGGGAGACCGCGTTTACGTGGACACCATGCTCGATGGCAGCCAGGTTTTAGCGCGTAATATTCGTGTGATCACGCAGGTAAATGCCGCCGATGCACGCGGGCAGGTATTAGCGAACTCGGGAAACGAGATTTCGATTCGCGATGAACTTTCTGGTCAGCCGGTAGGGCTCACGGCAGATGGCAACACTCACGTGGTGCTTCACGGGAAACAGATTACGATTGCCGAAGTAGCTCCGGGCTCGCTAGTGTCGGTGCAGTTTGCGCCAGATGCGGTAGATCGCGGGATCGCACGCGAGATTCGCGTGCTGGCTTCTCCGGGTGAGGTGTATACATTCGCAGGACGAGTGACGAACCTGGATTTGTCGGTGGGACAGATTTCGATCGCGAATCATAGCGACAACAAGACGTATGACATCAGCGTGGTAAGGCCGCTGCTGCCGGGCAATCTGATGGTTGGATCGGATGTGGTGGTGAAGGCCATGTTCAATGGCAAAGAATACACAGCGAATAGCGTGAACGTAACGCAAGCGAGGACGGGGAAGTGATGAGTGGCTAGTTGGGTAGCTGGTAGCTAGTAGCTGCAGAGTATTGTTGGTGATCACGAACGCGCACTTCTCCAGAGTGATCACCGCGCTAGCCTAGATTTGGGCTTCAGAGGGCTCCTTCGACTCGGGCATGCGCCCTCGCTCAGGATGACAGCGGGAAAACGGAAACATTCCAGGTGGAAATCAAAAAGACTCAGACGATGCGTGATCGCATTGCCTGAGTCTTTTGTGGCCTCCAGAGGCACGAACGGGGAACCTTAAAACTTCTCGAGCTCGAACTTCCGAGTCCTGCAACTCTGAGTCCTGCAACTCGTAACTTCTGGAACTTAAGCCTCCCTTGGCTTCAGTAGAATCCCCAAGATGAATGCGACGGCGGCGGCGAGCAGCCATTCGATTCGCCAAGCCTGAATAGCTTCCCACTGATCGAGTGTTTTTGCCTCAAATAGGAAACTAGTGACGATGGCGGCGATCACGCACGCGACTCCGAAGAACATAGCGATCAGGGAAGCCGTGGGGAGGTGCAGCATCTCTTTTAGCCTGGTCAGGTCGATGGCTTTGATCTTGTCGAAAGCTCTCATCCAATGTGTTTCGTCCGGTGTTGTTGCTTCAGCGTCGCGGCCAGCCCCGCAAACGTGACAGAAACGGGCGCCGAGCACGAATTCCGTACCACAGGTTTGGCAAGTCTCCAGATGACTGCGGGCGCCCGCGGGAACCTGCTGCGGACGTGGCGTAGTTAACGGTGGTCGCCAGAACTCGGGTTGCATGCTATCAGCCGCGTGAGCCATAGCTTTTTTTCCTCCATCCCTTGCTTACGGTATGGCACGTGCAACGCCAAAAGGGATGAAGTCGTAAGCTACTTTATTTTTAAAGACTTAGCTAAAATCCCAGGATGTCTGAGGTCCCCAACGTCGGGCAAGAATTACGCACTTCCCGGAAGATTTGGAGACAAAACCCAGCAAATCGCCCGGTCTCCAGCAACATCAAAACGTCAGGCCCGGCGAGGCATGCGAACGATTTTGGCGTTCTCAGTAGAGCGATCCCAGAATTCAAGCAGGACGATATCGCTACGGTGAAGTTCGAGATCCGTGGGACGCTTGGATCCGTCGTTGAACACATTTTCGTCGAGCAAGAAATGGAGACGCTCGATGGTGATTCCGAGCAGGTCGGCTGCTTCCCGCTCGGTTAAAAACTCGTCTTCTGCGGCGCTAATCACGGCAATTACCTCGTAGAAGGTTTGTACCTGTTCGGGGAGAGCTGGAGAATCAGGTAAACTGCCGATGTACCTACCTTTATGAGACCCTACCGCAGTATGGCCCTTGGAGTACTTAGGGTTACCGTTTCCCTATTATTTGCGCTTGGCGCGTGGGCATCGCTGCCCCCGGACCAGTCCCATCGTCCGCAACAAATCGTTCATTTTCATCCAGATGACAGTTTTACCCGGGTCGGCTTCGACGCGTTCTATAACCAGGAATATGACAAAGCGATTCACCAGTTTGAGCTGTCACTGCAGGCGCACCCGGATGATCCGTTTGCAGTGAATCATTTGCTCTCCGGCGTGATGTTCAAGGAGATGTACCGGATCGGCGCGTTGGACTCGGAGCTCTATGCGAAGGAGCAGTTCCTGGCAAGCAAGCAGTTTCCGATGGATCCGAAGGTGAAGGCACGGATCGATGAGTTGACCGAGCGCGCACTGTCGCTGGAAGAAGCGCGGCTGAAAACGAATCCAGATGATGGGGATGCGCTGTATGCACGCGGCGTGACGCGCGGCCTGCACGCGACGTACCTGGCGCTGATTGAGAAAGCGTGGTTCAGCGGACTGCGTAGCGCGGTGGGCGCCCGTCATGATCACGAGCGCGTACTAGAACTTCAGCCGAACAACACCGACGCCAAGATGATTGTGGGCATGCACAACTACGTTGTGGGAAGCCTGAGCTGGCCGGCAAAGGTGGGCGCGTCGATGGTGGGGCTGAGCGGGAGCAAGTCGAAGGGTATTGAGTATTTGTACGAGTCGGCGAACGGCGGCGGGGAGAACAGTATGGACGCGAAGATCGCGCTGGCGCTGTTTCTGCGACGGGAACAGCGGTATCCAGAGGCGATCAAGGTCGTGAGCAGCATGGCCGAGGCGTATCCGAAGAACTTCTTGGTGGCACTGGAGCTGGCGAATTTGTATAACGCGTCGGGACAGGCACAGCAGGCGATTGCGAGCTATCGAAAGGTTATTGCGGGAACACAGGCGGGGAGTTTTCCGGATGCGCACATCGAGATGGCCTGGTATGGGCTGGCGGAATCGCTGCGCGGACAGCACGATTTTCAGGGCGCGGCGGACGCGTATGAGCATGTGCTGCAGTTCCAGCGAACGGATCCGGATCTGAAGCTTCGGACTACACTGGGGGCGGGAGAGATGTATGACGCCATGAACAAGCGTCCGGAGGCGGTGAAGCGCTATCAGGAAGTGATCGCGGCGGATGCGGATTCTCCGCGGGCGGAGATTGCCAAAAAGTACCTGAAAGATCCTTACCGGGTGCAATAAAATCTGGGAACCACGGATGCGGCCTGCCCGTACCTAATGGTAGCTACTGGAGGAGTGGACGTATGTTCTGCAATTACTGCGGAAAAAATATTCAGGATGACGCGCGCGTGTGCGCGTACTGCGGAAGGTTTGTGGGTGCATCGGCAGCTCCGCTGCGCCTGATGCGTTCACGGTATGACCGAAAGATTGCCGGAGTAGCTGCTGGATTTGCGAACTACACGCACTCTGACGTCACGTTGTGGCGATTGATCTGGGTACTGGCTGGAATCTTCCTGTTCCCGCTGGGAGAGATCGCTTATGTAATCGCCTGGATCGTTATGCCGGAAGAGCCAGCGGCATTGCCTGCGAATGGAACTGTGGTTCCCGCTCAGAGCCAGTAGCGATTGTCGTTAGAACCCATATCTGCCAGAAGCAGGCAGATATGGGGCACCGAGTCGGGCGCTGCTATGCTTGCAGCATGCAAGTCCGCAGCGGCGATGCGAACATCTTCTACGAGGTCATGGGCAAGGGTCCGGACCTCATTCTGCTGCATCCTTTTCCAATCAATCATCACATTTGGCATCCGATAGCCGAGAGGCTGGCGAATTACTATCGCGTGATTCTGCCAGATCTGCGTGGCCATGGTGAGTCTGAGACTGGCGAAGGTCCGGCCACGATGAAGAAGCATGGGGCCGACGTACTGAGGATCTGCGAGGCTGTTGGTGTGGAACGCGCGGTGTTCTGCGGGAACTCGATTGGCGGGTACGTGATGTTTGAACTGTGGCGGCAGCAGCGCGAGCGGATCCGCGGGATGGTTCTGTGCGGCACAAAGGCGGGAGCCGATAACGCGGAGGCGCGCAGCAATCGACTGAAGGCTGCGGAAGCGGTGGAACGGGAAGGTCCGGAACAGTTCATTCAAGGGATGCTGCCGAAGGTGCTGGGCGAGAGCACGCGAAGGAATCGCCCGGACCTGGAGGATCGCGCCACAAACATGATGTGCAAGATGACGGTGGCGGGAATTGCCGCGGTCCAGCGGGGAATGGCGGAGAGGCCGGATTCCGCTTCGACACTAGCGACCATCGATGTTCCGGCGCTGGTGATTGTCGGCGACGAAGATGTGGCGACACCGCCGGCAGAGGCGGAGATCATTGCGCGTGGAATTCGCAGCAGCCGGTTAGCGGTGGTGCCGGGCGCTGGTCATTACGTGCCGCTGGAGCGAAGCGAGGAAGTACATCGGCTGTTGCAGGAGTTCATGCAGGCGATTGGGTGACCGGTTTCCCACACATCCAACAACAGGATGTGCGGGGTGCCCGATGATCTACAATCAATAATCAATCATAAATTGAGAAAGCTACCGTCCCTCATGACTGAGAAGAGCTGTGTCACGATTCATCCTGCGAAGAATGTTCTCGGAAGCATAAGAATTCCCGGGGATAAATCGATTTCTCATCGCTATGCGATGCTTGCCGGGTTGGCGCAGGGCGTTACTAAGCTGACGAACTTTTCGACCGGCGCGGATTGCGCGAGCACGCTGGGATGCATAGCGGCGCTGGGATGCAAGGTCACGCGTAACGACGGCGATGTGGAAATCGAAGGCAGAGCGGGACAGTTCATTGCGCCTGCCGATGCGTTGGATTGCGGCAACTCCGGTTCAACGATGCGAATGATGTCGGGGATTCTGGCGGGGCAGGCGTTTACGAGCGAGATGATTGGCGATGCGTCACTGTCGCGGCGCCCGATGCGGCGGGTGATCGAACCGCTAATGAAGATGGGCGCGAAGATCGAGTCGCGAGATGGATGCGCGCCGCTACGGATCAGCGGCGGAGAACTGGTGCCGCTCGATTACAAGATGAGCGTGCCGAGCGCGCAGGTGAAGTCGGCGGTGCTGTTTGCGGGGCTGTACGCCGCGGGCGAGACGTGGGTGGAGGAGTCGGTGAAGACGCGGGACCATACGGAAGTTGCTTTGAAGGCTTTCGGAGTGGAGATCGCGCGCGAAAAGAATCGCGCTGGCATTCGTGGTGGACAGAAGCTGAAAGCAATCGAGGCGGTGGTTCCGGGAGATATATCTTCGGCTGCGTTTTTTCTGTGTGCCGCGGCGTTGTTTCCGGAGTCGAACCTGGTGATCGACGGGTTGCTGCTGAATCCGACACGGGCGGTGCTGCTGGATGTGCTGATCGGTATGGGCGCGAAGATTCCTATCATCAGCATCGAAGAGCGGCACGGAGAGCTGGTCGGCACGATTAATGTTCAGCCGGGAGAACTGCGAGGGGCGCGGATCAGCGGGGCGCAGACGGCGGCGCTGATTGATGAGCTTCCCGTGCTGGCGGCGATTGCGCCGCACACCCGCGATGGGATCGAGATCCGCGATGCGAAGGAATTGCGAGTAAAGGAATCGGACCGCATTGCGGCCGTCGCAGAAAACTTGCGGCGTATGGGCGCTGAGGTGGAAGAGTTCGAGGATGGCTTGCGGGTCCCCGGCCGGCAGCAGCTGCGTGGCGCTGACATCGACTCCAAAGAGGATCATCGGATTGCGATGGCATTTGCCGTGACAGCATTGCGCGCACAAGGCGAAACCCGCATTTTTGGGGCAGACTCGGCGCGCATTTCGTATCCAGAGTTCTTTAACGTACTGCAGGAAGTCACGGAATGATCCTGCTGTTGTAACCTTCCGTAACAGGTGCCGGCAGACTCCCGGCTGCTGGCAAAGTATTCATCCCCAGTTCAGTGACCGTGACTCTCCGGAAGCCCACCCCGCGTGCAGTGCGCACATCCAAAGCACTTGTCGAGAGCAAAAGCTTCTGAAGAGGAGCGTGTGGCTTTCGATTGCTGAGGACAGACCACACCGGGGGATTCAAGCAAGATGAAACGCATTTGGCTAGTAGTTCTGGCGGCGCTATTCATGGCGCCGTTTACGTTTGCGCAAGGGAATCACGTGGAGGTAGGTGCGTTCGGCGACTACGTTCGTCTGGGCAATGCTAATAACACTAATTTCTGGGGCCTTGGCGGCCGCGCAGCGTTCAACGTACATAAGCGTGTCCAACTCGAAGCGGAAGGTGCTTATGACTTTTCGCAGAGTTTCGTGTTCCAATCCGCATTCAATAACGTGGTGAACACGAGCATCAACATCCAGCGCGCGGATTTGCGATTGCTGTATGGCATGGTTGGTCCCAAGTTTGAGATTGGTGGTCCGATCAAGTTGTATGCGACGTTGAAGGGCGGCGCTATCAACTTCGGAGCGAGCAATGCACCGGTGACGTTTGGGACGGTAAACAACCAGATACAGAATTTCTTAAATAGCGGGACAAACGGTTTGTTCTATCCGGGTGTGGGAGTGGAGTTCTTCGCGGGACCGATCGGGCTGCGGGCCGAGATCGGAGACATCATGTACTTCAACAACGGAGCGCAAAACAACTTGAGGATCACGTTCGGTCCGCAGTTGAGGTTCTAGTAATCAGCGCAGCCGCCCCTTCGACTCCGCTCAGGGCAGGGTTGGCTGCGCCACGTGTTTGGTTACTTGGTCAGGAACGGGTTCGATTCCCGTTCCTCGCCAATCGTGGTGAGGGAGCCGTGGCCGGGTATGACGATAGTCTCGTCCGGGAGCGTCAATAAGCGGTCATGCAGCGAGCGCATGATCTTCTCGAAGTTGCCACCGGGCAAATCGGTACGGCCGATGCTGCCGGCGAAGAGCGTATCTCCGGCAATCAGCTTCTTTTCCGCGGGAAACAAGAGACAGGTTGAACCTTCCGTGTGTCCAGGCGTGTGCATCACCGTGGCGATGATGCTGCCGGTCTTCAGCTGCTGAGCGTCTTCCAGACTGTCATCGATGGTGACTGCTCCCGGCGACTGCATTCCGAGCCAGCTTGCCTGAATGTCCAACATGGCCAGTTGAGGCGCATCATTTTTGTTGATGAGGATGGGAGCGCCGGTGGCGGCTTTCAGTTTCATGGCTCCGCCTACGTGATCGATGTGGCCGTGAGTGATGACGATCTGCTTTAACGTGAGCTGATGCTTCTGGAGAATACCGAGGACGCGGTCGATATTGTCGCCCGGGTCGATGACCATGGCTTCGTGCGTGGTCTCGTCGGCAATGACGGAGCAGTTGCACTGGAGCGGGCCGACAGGGAAGATTTCGTGGAGCATAGCAGCCATTAGTAATTAGCTCTTAGTAATTAGTACTTAGCCGGCAGTTCTTAGATTAACACCGGTATGTTTTCCGATATTACGGATTCAAAAAGCAAAGCCCTCCGGTTGGGAGGGCTTTAAGCTAACAGCTAATTACTAATGGCTACTTACTTTTGCTGCGGCGTTGGGTTCACCGGATTCGCGGGCTTCTGGACCGGCTGAGAGTTCTGCGTGGAGGGCTTTACGCCGCTCAGAACCGAACTGGTATTGCCACGCCTGGCAGCAAAGATCGAAAGCGTGATGGAGGTGATCATGAAGATCACGGCAGACCACGTGGTGGCCTTGCTGAGAATGGTAGCGGAGCCGCGGGGGCCGAAGGCTGTCTGGCTACCCATGCCGCCGAAAGCGGCGGCGATGTCGCCACCCTGGCCGCTCTGAAGCAGGACCACGATGATCAGGAATGCACAAACGATGATGTGAATGACGGTGATTAGGGCGATGATCATTGCTGAAAACTGGAGGGCGATAAATCTTAGATCTAAGCCCTCATCCTTCCTTGATGTCGTGAGATCTTGGTGCGGAAGGGGGGATTTGAACCCCCACGCCTTTCGGCGCCACCCCCTCAAGATGGTGTGTCTGCCAGTTCCACCACTTCCGCAGAGGTAAATCGGCGGGGTGCCCGAAAATTGCGGGATTCCGACGCCAATCGATTATAGCAGAGCTATAGCTATCGGCCGTCGGCTGTCAGCCTTCAGTTGCAAGAGATCTGAGTGCTCTGTGAGCGTGTAGTGCCGGGATAGGGATGCCTCGCGGGCTCGGCATGACAGATCCTCGCTACGCTCGGAATGGAATGGAATGGCTGACCAAACCCACATCTGCCAAAGGATGGCAGATGTGGGGCACCACTGAGTCTTCTAATACTTCACAATCGCCGCGAAGGACTTCGGATCGAGACTGGCCCCACCGACGAGTGCGCCATCGATTTCTTCCTGCGACATCAGGGACTTGGCATTTTCTGGCTTCACGCTGCCACCGTACAGGATTCGCAGGCCTTTGGAGAAGTCGTCGCCGAAAGCTTTGGCGGCTTCTGCGCGGATGAGGGCATGCGCGTCGGCTGCCATTTCCGGAGTGGCGGTCTTGCCAGTTCCGATCGCCCAAACCGGTTCGTAGGCGACCACCAGTTTCGCGGCGCGCTCACCTGAGATTCCGCGAAATGCGTTGGTGCACTGGCGGCGAAGGACATCTCCAGTGAGTCCGGCTTCGCGCTCTTCCAGAACTTCGCCGACGCAGACGATTGGAATGAGTCCCGCATCGAGTGCGACTTTGAGCTTTTTGTTCACGGTGTCGTCGGTTTCTCCGAAATATTGACGGCGTTCGGAGTGGCCGATGATGACGTACTTGCAGCCGGCGGCGAGGATCATTCCAGTGGAAATTTCACCGGTGTAAGCGCCTTCTTTTTCCCAGAACATATTCTGCGCGCCGATGCCGACGTTGGAGTCTTTGGCGGCGTCTACTGCGGCCGCGATGTCCAAGTAAGGCGGGCAGACGGCGATTTCGTCACGAGTTTGTTCCCAGACCAGGGGAAGAAAATTGCGAAAGAATTCGGAAGTCTGGTCGGGAGTTTTGTACATCTTCCAGTTAGCAGCGATGAGCTTCTTGCGGGCCATAAGTTCCTTATGAGGTCGATAGTCGTTGGTCGTTAGTCGTTAGCCAGTGGTGCTGACTAACGACTCGACGACGAACAACAAATTTTTTACTTCTTGTTCGAAAGAGCTTCTACGCCGGGGAGGACCTTGCCTTCCATGAATTCGAGGGAGGCGCCGCCACCGGTGGAGATGTGCGTGATGCGATCCGCTACGCCAGCCTTCTTTACCGCGGAGACGGAGTCGCCGCCTCCGACGATGGAGATGGCATCCGCGTTATCGGCAACTGCGTGAGCGATCGCGTTTGTTCCAGCGGCGAAGGGTGGCATCTCGAAGACGCCCATGGGTCCGTTCCAGACAATCGTTTTGGCGCCCGCGATTTCGTCGGAAAAGAGTTCGACGGTCTTGGGACCAATGTCGAGAGCAAGCTGGTCGGCGGGAATCGCTTCGCCTTCGCCGATCTTGCGCGTGATCGCATCGGGTGCGACCTGAGATGCGACGACGTGGTCGATAGGCAACAGGAACTTGATCTTGCGCTGTTGCGCTTCGGCGAGCAACTGCTTGGCGAGTTCGACTTTGTCTTCTTCCAGTAAAGATTTGCCGATCTCTTTACCTTGAGCCTTGAGGAAGGTGTAAGCCATGCCTCCGCCGATGAGGAGCGCATCGACTTTCTGCATGAGGTTGCGGATGACTTCGATTTTGTCGCTGACCTTGGCGCCGCCGAGAATTGCAACGAACGGGCGCGCGGGATTGGTCATGGCCTTGCCCATGTATTCGAGCTCTTTTTCCATGAGCAGACCAGCGGCGGATTTCTCGACGAACTTAGTGATACCTACAGTTGAGGCATGGGCGCGGTGGGCGGTGCCGAAGGCGTCGTTTACGTAGAAGTCAGCGAGCTTGGCGAGAGCTTTGGAAAAAGCTTCGTCATTGGCTTCTTCTTCAGCGTGGAAGCGAAGGTTCTCGAGAAGAAGAGTTTGACCGCGCTCAAGTTTGCCGGCCATTTCTTCCGCTTGGACGCCGATGCAATCCGTGGCGAAGCCGACGTTTTCGCCGCGAGCCATGGTCTGGTCGAGCAGAATGCGCAGGCGCTCGGCGACGGGGCGCAGGCTGTACTTGGGATTGACCTTTCCCTTGGGCCGTCCGAGGTGCGAGGCGAGGATGAGACGCGCGCCGTGGCGCAAGGCGTACTCGATGGTGGGCAGCGTCTCGCGAATGCGAGTGTCGTCGGTTACCCGGCCGTGTTCGTCGAGCGGGACGTTGAAATCGACCCGCATAAAGATTCGATGATCATGAAGAGGAAGATCTTTGATTGAGAGCTTAGACATGAGACAGCCTCCAGCGCGCAGACTGACGCGAGTCGAATTAGTTGCGGTTCCTTCCTGGTGCGAGCCAACTGCCGGCGCCGTCTCTGCGAGTACGAACGTCGAAGACCGAATGGCGCCGTCAGCCGACGTAGTCAGGTGGCGTAGTCAGTAAAACCAGGGGAACAGCTGTTACAGCCGGGGACTTTTTGTGGGGAGCCCAAGGGCTCCCCACAAACTTTCAGGATTACAGACCCTTCGCGGACATGTAATTGATCAGGTCGCGAACGCGGCTCGAATAACCCCACTCATTGTCGTACCACGCAATTACTTTCACGCAGTTGCCGTTGACCACACGGGTCATAGGCGCATCAACGATCGAGGAGCGCGGATCGCCCTTGAAGTCGGACGAAACCAGTTCCGCGGTCTCGAATCCAAGGTACTTGGCGAGCGGGCCGGACTCAGAAGCCTTCTTCAGAGCGGCGTTCACTTCTTCAACGCTCGTCTTCTTGTCGGTGAAAACGACCAGGTCGACGACGGAGACGTTCGGAGTGGGCACGCGCATCGAGAATCCGTCCAGTTTGCCGCCCAGTTCAGGAATGACGAGTTTCAGAGCCTTGGCAGCGCCGGTCGAGGTCGGGATCATGGAAAGCGCAGCAGCGCGGGCGCGGCGGAGATCCTTGTGCGGAAAGTCGAGGATGACCTGATCATTCGTGTAGGAGTGAATGGTGGTCATGGTGCCGCTGATGATGCCGAAATTGTCGTTGAGGACCTTGGCTACCGGAGCAAGACAGTTAGTGGTGCACGATGCGTTGGAGATGATGTTGTGCTTGGCGGCATCGTACTTGTCTTCATTGACGCCGAGGACGATGGTGATGTCTTCGCCCTTCGCCGGCGCGGAGATGATGACTTTCTTCACGGCGCCACGAAGGTGCTTCTTGGCATCTTCGGCGTTGGTGAAGCGACCGGTGGATTCGATGACGACTTGCGCGCCCACGGATTCCCATGGAATCTTGGCAGGATCTTTCTCGGCGAAAACCTTCACGGTTTTGCCTTCGACGTTGATTCCGTCGGCGGTCGCGGAAATGTTCTGCTTCAGATTGCCGAGGATGGAATCGTATTTGAGCAGGTGGGCAAGAGTCTTAGGATCGGTAAGATCGTTGCAAGCTACGATGTCGATATTAGGGTCGTTCAATGACGCACGCAGTACGTTGCGTCCGATGCGTCCGAACCCATTAATTGCTACCTTGACAGCCATTTCGCCTCCGCATAGATGTTTGAATCCGGGAATATAAAGCCTTTTATCGTAACATTCGCGCACACGCGCCGCAAAGCATCAGTGAACATCGAGTTGTGACGCGCGCCACTTCACGTTGTAACACTCGGTGCATGAAACAGAGCCGCTGGTGGGGAGATCGGCAGAGTGCTCCAATTTCTTGAGCATCAGAGCTCGAATGCCAATAGGTAATCGGTAATTGGAGATAGGTAATTGGAAACCGAATTCGTAATCTGGGGATAGGGTGATTGAAAGACTCACACGTGCCAAAGCAGGCAGATATTCGGCACCAGGCCTGCATCCCAAGTTGCTAACAGTACACGCGCACATCCGTTGCCGATTTGTGTCGGGATGTGTTCCAATCGCAGGGATGGATCGACCGAAGAGAAGACGAAGAAGAAAGCCACGTGGCCCGGCGAATGCGCCGGTGCAAGCGCCTCTGCAACCCGCTTATCCGGACATGGAGCGGGAAGAAGCGGAAGAAGTGAACGGCAACGTCGATATGGTGAGTGAGCTCGCCAACGAAACAACAGAAGTAGAAGAGCAGGGAGCACGGCCGCCGGCAGCAAACGAAGAGAATCGCGGCCAGCAGCAGCAGAGGAATCGGCGACGCCGCGGGCGTCGTGGAAGACCTGCGCCGAAGCCGGCGATACCAGCCGAAGCGGCGCCTGCTGCTCCCGCGGAAGAAGCGGTTGCGGAGACACAGCTCGAGGACGCCGTCGCGGAAGGGATCGAACCCGTGGCAGCTCCGGCTGCGCCCGCGTATGCAGCACCCGGGAAGCGGACGCCGAAAGGCGTGGTGGTGCTGGCGATTGGATTGCCGGGATCAGGCAAGACGAGCTGGTTCAGACGGCGGGGGATTACGCCGCTCTCGAGCGATCTGCTGCGCATGCTGCTGTTCGATGATATGACGGAGCAGCGCTACCAGGATCTGGTGTTCTCGACGCTGAGGTACCTGTTGCGAGCGCGCATGATCGCGCGGATGCCGTGGAATTACGTGGACGCGACGAATCTGTCCCCGCGCGAGCGGCGCGGATGGATCCGCATGGCGCAGGAGTTTGGCTACGACGTGCACGCGGTCTTCTTTAATGTGCCGCTGGAAGTCTGCATCGATCGCAATAAGCGGAGAGGACGCGTGGTACCAGACGACGTAATGCAGCGTATGGCGCAGAAGCTGCGTCCACCGGAGTTTGAGGAAGGTTTCTCGAAGGTCACCGTGGTTCGTGTGAAGAAACACGAGCAGGCGGTGGAAGGCGGAGAGACTCCGGAGCTACCTGAGTTCTACTGAGATATTTCGAGCATAGAAAAAGGCCGGCACGCTGCCGGCCTTTTTCATTTCAAGAGTAATCAGTGTCCGTGAGTGGAACCGCCACCCGAGTGTCCGCCACCGCTGCTGTGCGCTACCGACCCGCCAGACCTGCCACCACCAGAAGAAGCAGAATGCGAAGGCGCAGAGTAGGAGCGTCCGCCACCGTTTGAAGGCGCGGAGTAGGAACGGCCGCCGCCGTAAGCAGGAGAAGCGTTGTAGGCGCGCGTGGGTGCGCTATACGCGGACGTTCTCGACGAAGCGTTGTAGCCGTAGCTCTGACGAGATGGCGCTGAGTAAGAGCGCTGCGAATATCCGTTCGACGGAGACGAATAACTTCGCGCAGAAGATCCGGAGTAAGAGCTTCCGGAGGAGTAGTTCGTCGCCGGCGCGGACCTTACCGCGCCCGGAGAGGGACGCGGGTAGCTGTAATTGTTGGCCATGTATCCGGAGCTGCTGCCACCGTATACGGAGCTGGTGTTGCGCTCGTGCTCCGGCTTATCGTTCTTCTGGTTCGCCGGTGGCTTGGAGTGCGGCTGGGCCGCAGGCTGCTGCGCCGGAGCTCTTCCTTGAGGCTGCGAGTACGTGTGCGCCGGCTGGTTTGCCGGGGGCGAGTAGCTTCGCGGTGATTGATTTGCCGGAGCGGCCGTATTCGTGTGCGCCGGTCCCGCCTGGTTTTGAGAAGCAGGCGGTGTATACGTGTGGGCCGGCTGATTCTGTGTGTTGCCCGGATTTCCCCCCATGGCCTGACGTTCGCCTGCTGAAGGCGGACGCGGATATGGGCGAGCTGCGTTCTGGTTGCCGCTCGGTTGGCCGCTGTTGGGCGTTCTTACCACGTCGGTGCTTGGCGTGCGCGCAGGAGCGTCGCCGTTGCCCCGGTTGCCGTTGTTGTTGTTAAAGACGGTTGAAGGACGTGGAGCTGAACCTCCGCCGTTGTTCGGCGTGGCGGTGGCACCGTTGCTGCGATCGAAGACAGTCGGCGGACGCGGAACGGGACGTCCGTTCGTCGTTTCCGCCACGCTCTGGCGACCATTTTCCGGCCCACCCATGTTTGGGTTGCGTGATGCTCCCGCCGGATTGCCCGCAGGTCCATTCGCAACGTTACCTCTGCCGTTGTTAAACGGAGAAGACGGCGCAGCGGGCGGAGTCATGTTCCTGACCGGCTGACGGGCAAAGGCTCGCTGCGGCGGGATGGCCGCGGCTCGGCCTGCGTTGGCTCCGAGAACACTGGTACGGCTCGGTTCAAAACCAGCTCCGCCAACTATGTGAGCATTCTGCAAGTTCTCGCGGGAGACCGGGACCATGTTCCGGCCAACCGACTGCGAATTTACGAACGCGCGCTGCGGGACCGCCGTCACAGCATTCGGAAACGCCCGGTTCGCGTAGTGAATATTGTTGATGGATCCACGATTGTTGTAATAGTTGTTGATCACGGTCACATTCGTGATCCGTGTATTACTGATGTTGACGTTGCGCCAGTAGCCAGGGCCGGCGTGATACCACGGCACAAAAGGTTCACCGAATCCCAGGGGGAACCAGCCCACGCCGCCGCCAATTCCAAAGGAAACTCCAAAGCCAGGTCCACCAACCCATGCCACTAGAGCAGGCGCGTACACGGGACGGGCATAGATCGGTCCAGGGCACCATCCCCAAGATCCGCCAATGAAGGCCCAGCGGCCATAGTGGAATGGCGCATAGCCCCAAGGAGCGTCATCAACCCATGTCCAGCCCCAGGGAGCGATCCAAACCCAGTGACCGAACCGATAGGGCGCCCAACCGGGAGCGACTACTGCAGGGGTCCAAACAGGACCGTAGCCCGGGTAATTGCGCCAATTGCCGTAGCCATCGAGGTCGCCGGCGCCGACTACTCCAGGCGCAACATAACGCGCGGAGAGCGAGCTGTCCTGACGCTTGTCACGAACTGCACACCAGTCGTCAAAGCCGGTGCGTCCGGGAGCAGGATAGACGGTGTGAGCCATCGACTTTCCACCAGAGAAGCTGCCTTGCTCACCAGACTTGATCTTTACGGACGGTCCATCACCGGTTGCCATTCCTTCGCCCTTCCAAACGGTAACCAGGGACACGTCGTTGTTCGAGTTGACGTTCAGGCGATAGTCGCCGCCCTTGATGACGGTGAACGCCGTGTTGGGCGTATCGATCTCGTAGATCTCGCCGGGGAAGAGTTCACGCACATGCAGAAACAACGTGCCCTGGTCGAGTTCGACCTGCACGCTGTTGTCGCTTACATTGCTCAGGGTGACGCTGGTTTCGGCGTCCATACGGAAGGTGCCGGATCCGACCTGGACCTCAGCACGCGAATCTTTGTCCGTCCAAATGCGATCGGCAGTCGTCATCGGCCGATTCAGCGTTGCCGCGACCCAGTCATTCACGCCACCGGGCTGGATGGATACTTCGCCGCTCATGTAATCAAGACGTGCGGCGCGTCCCGGCGGATCGTTTTCGGCGCGTGACGGCGCATTGTTGGCGCTTGGCGGCGGCGCGTTTTCGTTTTGCGGCACGTTTTCGTCTTGCGCAAAAACAGCAGATGTCGCCAAAAGCGTGAAGATGGCGATGATGAACGTGAAACCTAAACGCCTAAAAGTACCCATGGACCCCTCCCGAGACTAACCTCGCTTGCCTGCTGCACCCAAAGCGGGCGTTCCAGATCTTTGGTCGAAGCTAATCTTAACTACACTGCTTAGAAACCCTAATCATGACAGGCAGTTGCGGTACCCTTTTCGCCACCCCCGCGGAGTGGCGTGAGACTTCGTGCATCACCAAGACATTGAAAATGCGAGGGTTGCTGGAATCAGTCGGGCAGGCCTCTGTCTTTCGTCACCAGGGGACGCAAGTCCAGATTGCGGATAAGCCGGTGAAGATAATTAGGATGTACCCCGAGGATTTTAGCCGCTTCCGTGAAACTCCCGCCAGCCCGTTCAACGGCGGTGAGGATGAGTTCCTTTTTTGCGCGAGCCAGCTCCTCGTGATAGTTCAGGCCGGAACCAGAGCCTGAGCTTGTAGAAGAAGGGTGGGCCTCCAGAACTGCCTCGGGAAGATCTTCGGGCAAGATCCACTCAGTGGAACCGAGCACGATTGCGCGCTCGATGGCATTCTGCAATTCACGAACATTGCCGGGCCATCCGTAGATGGTGATCGATTCGCACGCTTCCTTAGAAAGACCGCGGACGTGGCGTTTGCACTTTTCGCTATAGACGCGACAGAAGTGCTCGGCGAGAAGGACGGCGTCTCCGGGACGTTCGCGAAGCGGCGGCAAGTTGATGGTAACAACGTTGAGTCGATAGAAGAGATCCTGACGAAAGCGTCCGGCCTTTGCGAACTCCGCAAGATCGCGATTGGTGGCGGCTACGATGCGAACGTCGATCTTGACGGGACTGTTGCCGCCTACGCGCATCAGTTCGCGTTCCTGCAACACGCGCAACAGCTTGGCTTGAAGTGGAAGCGCAAGTTCGGAAACTTCATCGAGAAAGGCGGTCCCACCGTTGGCGGTTTCGAGCAATCCTTTTTTCTGCGCGAGGGCTCCGGTGAACGAACCCTTCTCGTGTCCAAAGAGCTCGCTCTCAAGCAGAGTTTCGGTGACGGCGGCGCAGTTGATGGCAACGAAAGGGCGTCCCGTGCGAGGGCTGTTGTCGTGAATCGCGCGCGCGGCTAGTTCTTTGCCAGTGCCGCTTTCGCCCTGAAAGAGGACAGTCGATTCGGTGGGCGCAACTTTGGCAATCGATTTATAGACCTGAATCATACGCGGGCTTTCACCCATCAGGTTGTGAGTGATCTTCAACTCGTCGCGCAGGCGGCGATTCTCGCCTTCGAGGCTTTCGATCTCACGAACATTTTGCAGAGCGAGCGTGCAGATGCCGGCAATTGCGGTAAGCAGTTGGAGATGGCTGTCATCAAAAGTGACAGCGGGACGAACTGTATCGAGATAGATCAATCCGAGAACCGCATTGTCGAGAAGCAACGGGACGGCCAGCACGGAAATAACTCTCGTATTGGTCAAGCTGGAGATATCGCGAAGATGCTCGTCAAGGTTCACGTTTGCGGCGATAACCGGCTTGCGAGTGCGGATCACCTGCGCCATGAGCGTCCGGCTGACCACGACAGGCTCGGCAGGGCCGTCGTGACGGTTCCATGCGACGGAGGAGAATTCGTCGCCAGGCTTGGAACAGAGGAGGAAGGCGCCGCGATCCGCGGGCAGAACGTCGAAGATCATGCCGAGCAATTGCCACTGCAAGGAATCTAAGCTGCGAATCGAGCTGATGTGAGTCGCAATGGCAATCAGCGTAGAAAGATCGCGCTCGGTCCGATCGAGGTGCGATTGAACTTTTGTGCCAACGAGAACCTTCAGCTCGGACAGCTCTTCCAACTGCACCTCTGACGAGGGAAGGATGACAGTGCTATCCCGGCCAAAGTTGGCGGAGTCGGTGAGGACGAACTGAAAGACGCAAGAGCCAACGAAGATCTGATCGCCATGCTGCAGCTTTTGTTCGGCTGCGGCCGCTCCGTTGACGCGCGTCTGATTGTGGCTGCCGAGATCGCGAAGGATGAAGGCGTCGCCGTTTCGCTCAATGCGGCAATGAGTGCGGGAGACGTTCTGTTCCTGCAACACGACAGAGTTGCAGGGATCGCGCCCAATCGTGATGGGCTCGTCAGCCAGGAGGATGACTTTGCCCCAGGCCGAGCCGGAGATTCCGTTCAATCTGGCAGTCAGCGCCATGTGATCTGTTCCGCACGTAACTCTACACCTAGAGATGAAAGATGAGACGCGGGATCGCGCAAAAGGGGCAGCGACTATCCGTTCGGATAGAGGACTAAGCGATCGGATAGAGATTTTGGAGGCGGCGGTTGCGCGCACTCAGTTTGTATTCCAGAGGACTCTCGCTCAACTCGTTCTTTCGCAGGGCATTGGACGGACGAAGCTGTGAGTGCAGTGTGCACTTCGAGTTTGGCGCGTGCCTTGCACTATGTCTGGCCAGGTAGGGCAAGAGAGAAACCCAAAGTGGCGGTAGAAGTTCTGAGCCGCGCTGCGATGGAAAATCAAAGTTGCCCAAAGGAGGATGTTATGAAACGGACCATGATGAAGCTGACTGCCGCCCTTGCTTTGGCCGTGACTTTCGGCATCGCAACGGCAAACGCCCAGACCAATTCCAACCTGCGAGCGGATGTACCGTTCAACTTCTCAGTTGGAAAGACCGCGATTCCAGCCGGCGATTGTGGAGTGGTGATCGCCTCCAAGGTTGCCAGAATCTCCTGCGCAGACGGACAGGCGGGAATCGTAGGACAGGAAGCTCGCCAAGATGCTACCGGAACGGCGAAGCTCGTATTCCATAAGTATGGTGATCAATATTTCCTGGCAGAAGTCTGGACTGAGTCGAATGGATTGATCCTCACTGAGAGCCCGGCTGAAAAGGAAATGCGCGCCAGCGTGGGCACTCCGAAGTACTCGAACATGGCGGTTTTGCTGCATGCGATCCCGTAACCTCCCGGTCGTTGCGAATCGCACAGAGAGGCCCGAGCGAATCGGGCCTCTTCTTTTTGTGCATCACCCTTTCAGATAAGGAAGCATCGCTTTGAACGCTGGCGTTCCCGACGCGCGAAGCAGTTCATAGATGATGGTCTCGGTCGAGGAGATAAGGCCGCCCGCGGTTTCCATGCGTTTCAGTCCCACATTCCAGTTCGCTTCGGTACGCGATCCAACCGCGTCAGACGCAACGTGCACAAGGAATCCGCGATTGAGAGCTCCGAGTGCAGTTTGCATCACGCAGATGTGCGTCTCCATGCCGCGAAGAAGCAGCGTGTTGCGATTGCCGGGTAATGACTTCATGGAGCCGCAGAATTGATCGTTTGAAAAGCAACTGAACTCGAGCTTGTCGATGGGATGCGGGTGCGAGAGCAGGGAAGCAATTTCAGGAACAGTGGGGCCGAGTCCGCGGGTGTATTGAGTGGAAACTAAAGTCGGAAGTTCGAGGATGTTTGCCAGGCGAATGAGCAACTGGGCATTGCGAACCAACGCGTCCTTATTAAAGATAGGCGGCAGGAGTTTTTCCTGGATGTCGATTACGAGTAGCGCGCATTCTTCGGGAAGCAAGGGGTGTCGCGCGATGTCAGAGAGCGTGGCTGAGGTTTCTGCGTGATTCACGGTCACTTGCATGGCGGTTTCCTCGACAGCGATATTTTACGTGCGAAAGCACTTTGCGTGATCTGGATCACGTGGAAACGTTTGTGAAAGTTGACCCGTGTTTCGACAGCACATACAATCGAAACAGCTAGTTGCTTCTAACTGCGGTTCTCGCGTGCTGCCCCCTCGTTCAATGGTAGGACACCTGCCTCTGGAGCAGGTTATCGGGGTTCGAATCCCTGGGGGGCAGCCAAAATTTACGCCCAGTTCTGCGAAGACCACCGTTCAGATCCCTTTGGGCATCTTCTCGCTTTTGCCGTCGTGACGAAGGAGGAATATGTCAGCCACCGTTGCCACCACCAATACCACTACTCCTCTCAGCAAGAATAAGCACCTGCTCCGGTGGGTAGAAAAGATGGCGGAGCTCACGCAGCCGGATCACATTCATTGGGTCGACGGTTCGGACGAGGAGAACGAGGCACTCCGCCAGGAGTTGGTGAATAAGGGCACGTTCATCCGGCTGAATGAGAAGCTGTGGCCGAATTGCTATTACGCGCGCTCGGATGAGAGCGATGTCGCCAGGGTGGAGGACCGCACCTTTATCTGTTCGCTCTCGAAGGACAATGCAGGTCCTACAAATAACTGGGAAGATCCATACGTGATGCGCCGGCGATTGAAGGGTCTATTCAATGGCTGCATGCGCGGACGCACGATGTATGTGCTGCCGTTCAGCATGGGTCCGATCGATTCGCCGATGTCGCAGATCGGCGTAGAGCTGACGGACTCCGCCTATGTCGTCGTGAACATGCGCATCATGGCGCGCATCGGCATCGACGTATTCAAGATCATTGATGAGGACATCAAGCGCGTCGTTCCATGTATGCATAGCGTGGGCGTGCCGCTCTCGCCGGGCCAGAAAGATGTGACGTGGCCCTGTAATAAAGAGAAATACATCGTTCATTTCCCGGAGACGCGCGAAATATGGTCATTCGGTTCCGGGTACGGCGGGAATGCGCTGCTGGGTAAAAAATGTTTCGCACTGCGTATTGCGTCGAGCATTGCACGCGACGAAGGCTGGATGGCGGAGCACATGCTGATCCTGGGAGTGGAGAATCCCAAAGGTCAGAAGACCTATGTGGCGGCAGCCTTCCCGAGCGCGTGCGGCAAAACAAATTTCGCGATGATGATTCCGCCCAAGGGCTTCGAGGGCTGGAAGGTAACTTGCGTCGGCGACGATATTGCGTGGATCAAGCCTGACGCGACGGGACAATTGCGCGCGATCAATCCGGAGGCTGGGTTCTTCGGGGTCGCGCCGGGAACGTCAGGGAACACAAATCCCAACGCGATGGCCACGCTGGCGAAGAATTCCATTTTTACTAATGTGGCGCTCACGCCGGAAGGCGGCGTGTGGTGGGAAGGCATGACGAGCGAACCGCCTGCGGAGTGCACTGACTGGCGCGGGAATAAGTGGACTCCGCAAATCGCGAAGGAGACCGGCGCGAAGGCGGCGCATCCGAATGCAAGGTTTACGGCTCCGGCGTCGCAGTGCCCGGTGATTGATCCCGATTGGGAGAATCCAAACGGAGTGCCGATCAGCGCAATTATCTTTGGCGGACGGCGCGCGTCGACGATGCCGCTGGTTTATCAGGCGTTCAACTGGAGCGGCGGAGTGTACATCGGCGCAACCATGGGCTCGGAGATGACGGCGGCGGCGGCGGGAACGGTCGGCAAAGTTCGCCGCGACCCGATGGCGATGCTGCCATTTTGCGGGTATCACATGGGCGACTACTTCCGCCATTGGATCAAGATGCAGCGGTCGCTCACGATCACCCCCCGCATCTTCCATGTGAACTGGTTCCGCAAAGATGCCAATGGCAAATTCCTTTGGCCGGGATATAGCGAGAATATGCGCGTGCTGAAATGGATCGTGGACCGAGTTCACGGACATGCGCGCGCGAATGAGACGCCGATTGGATGGACTCCGAAGTACGACGACATCCAATGGAAGGGATTAGATTTCCCTCGCGAGAAGTTTGACGAGTTGCAGAAGGTCGATCGCAAGGCCTGGAAAAATGAAGTGATGGACCATGAAGAGCTGTTCATCGAACTTCACGATCACCTGCCGCCGGAGATGATCTACGAGCGCGAACTGCTGATTTGCAGACTGTAGAGGATTTCGGATTGAGATGAGGGCACGCGGATAGCGTGCCTTTTTCTTTTACGCGCAAAATGCTTGATGGTTCGCCGCGCTTACCATGACCTCGTGGGATCAGGATGCTTCTGCCCGGCTGTTTAGTGCGTTGTGCGCACGGACATCTTCCACCATGTCCGAAAGTAAGTAATCTGCGACTGTGTTACTCCCGTTCCCGCACTTAGCAAAAAATCCATCCAGCTACTCACAACTTTTCGAAGGGCGCTGGTTTTAAAGCCAGCGGTTCCCAGCAATATGACAGTTATCGAGAGTGAGGGGATATGAGAGGGAAGAGTGTTGGTTTGATTTGGAGCGTGCTGCTTGCCTGTTGTTTGCTGATTCTTTCGGCGTGCGGTGGGAGTTCGGGTATAAGTTCGACATCTACTTCGACAACTTCGTCGTCGAGCACCCAGAATGGAACCGTGAGTGCGGTGATCAGCGACGATCCCGCGGAAGATTGGGCTGCGGTCGACGTAAAAGTCTTGAGCATCGCGCTGGTCCCGCAGGGCGGGGGCACTCCGGTCACGATTTATACGGCGACTAGTCCGGCTCCATCGATCAATCTTGTACAACTTGATCAACTCGGCGAGATTCTCGGCAACGTGCCAGTTCCTGCGGGGACATACACGAGCGCCGTCATTACGATTAGCGGTAATCCAGGAGATGTTGCGCTGGTGGTGAGTGCGAATCCTGAATCTGGTTTCGATGGCACTGCGGGCGCAACTATCCCGAGCAGCCAAATCCAGATCATGGGCGCAAAGGGGAGCAGTGGCAGTCTGACAGTGCCAGTGACGATTAACTTGCAGTCGCCATTGGTGGTGACTGCAGGACAAAACAACGCGTTGGATCTCGAGTTCAACCTCGCGCATCCCGCATTCATCGTGGACCACGTTCCGGCCAGTGGCGCGACATTCTGGGCGGTGAACTTCAAGGGCTGCCTACGGCATCATCCGATCGCGGATATCACCGCGCTGGTTTTGCGGCACATCTATGGAACCGTCACCGCAGTTGCGAGCGACAACAGCAGCATCACGATGACTCGCGATTTCGCAGTGCGTCCTCCGACAAATCCGGAGACGACGATTACGACGAACCAAAGTCTGCAGATCCTCGCCGACTCGACAAATGGCACCATCTTCTATGATGTCGACGCAAAGACGCGCAACGTGATCAAGGATTTCTCCTCGGTCGCGAGCACATTGACCAACAAATATGTTCGCGTTGCGGCGCGCTATCAGCAGGATGGAACGCTGGTGGCGGTGCGCGTGTGGGCAAGCACATCCTTCAATAGCGTTTGGCTTAGTCCGGAAGGACACGTGCTGCATGTCGACACGACTGACGACATCATTACGGTGCAGAAAGAAGATGGCACTCCTGCGCAAGTCACGATTGATGCGAATACGCAGTTCTTCTACCGAATGCCGTCGAACGCACTTGCCGACGCAACTCCGATCGGCACAGGCATTTCATTCCTGACGAGTGGAAACCTGGTACGCGGATTCAAGGTGCATGTCAGCGTGGACGATCCGTTAGCAACGCCGATGGTGGCGCAGACAGTCGATATCGAAATTGCGCGCTACGACGGCGTAATCTCGGCGCCGTCCACCACGGGGTTCACGTATACGCGCAACTTCGTTCGAACTACGGACGATTACACGATCACGCTGCCGTACATCTCGAGCAGCAGTCCGAACGGTAAGGACGGGAATGGCAATGCGGTCACCGGATTTGAGTGGTGGAACTTTGCTTATCCCACGCTCGCAGATACGGGCACGAATGCGGTGGCTGACTTCGTCACGGCAACGAACGGATCCGTCAGCTTCGGTGGAACAGTCGGTGCTCTGAATGTGACCGGGACTACGTGGGCGAGGTGGGGCGATCCTGCGAGTCAGAGCGGCTGGTCGGCGCCATGGGTCATTCTCGAACCGGCTTCGGTTCCGATTGGAACGGTGGCCAGCCCGTGGGTGGCGAACAGTAACGGCGGCAGCTTCGGATTGTCAGTACCGGGTGGAACGACCGCAGTGAACGTGACGCTTAGTTCCGTTAGCAAATCGGCCACTCTCGTTTACCAGGTGGACATGTCGAGCGGGATTATCACGATCACTCCGCAGGACCTTACCAGTTCTGCTGGATTGACAGCGGTGTCGCAGGCATTGGTCAACGGCACACTGGTGAAGGCGTTCGGCATTCCGCAAGCAGACGGCACGATCAAAGGATACGTGCTGTTCTATTACACGGGTACTCTGCCGCAGTAGCAGAGTCGCCACCAGGAAAGTGAAAGCGCCGTCTAAAGAGACGGCGCTTTTTTTGGAAAGGGCAGCGTGTTTACAGATGGAATCGCATACTGCCACGGGGGCGTATGCGTTTTTCCAGCCGCCGAACTTCGGCGCCTAACGCAGCTTCGATGCTCTTCGAACGACGCTCGCCACGGGCCACGCGGCTCACGTAAGAAGGATCGACTCCCAGGTTTCGGGCTACACGGCTATAGAGTCCACGATAGAGGCGGATTCCGTTTAGCGTGTCAATGACGTTTCCGTTTTCTACCAGATTCATCTCTCGGGGCATAAGTCACACTCCTTGACGCAATTCTCAAGAGCCTGAAAGTTAAATAGCCTGAAAGAGCGTACCACCGAATCGTACCTGCAAAAGTGTCAGCGCTTCCTGGCGCGCAGGATTAATTTTTGGTCATTTTCATGACTAGCTACGACGCTGTGCTCGGGAGGGGGCGCAGATGAAATCTACAACTGTTTCGATTCGGGATACCTTCTGCCTAATTCGCTGCGCAGGGAGTGGGCGCGGCTGATTCTAACGATGCGGACAACGTTCTGCTGCAGAAGTTGCATATTCTGCTCTGCTTCTCTGGTGTTTTCCTGCAGCAGTTTTGGTTCCGTGACTATACTACACAACCTTTGGTGCAGGTGCAGGGTCCCATTCTCAGAGTGCACTGGAAGACGAAGGTCGCGTTCCGAGCGTTGTGCTTTTCTCACAGCGTGACGGAGACAGGCTGCGATCTCTTTCGACGAGTTAAGAAATTGTGTCATACGATCTGACACCGAGGCGAACTGCGCACTTAGATGCAGTGCTCTGCGTCCGGTTGGTTTTTGTTTACAAATTTTTTATCGATTTTCTTCAGTCACGGATCTACCTGTGCAACTAGATGCGCGCGCAACTGGAACGACCGCGGAACCTGAGCCCCAACGGTGCACGGAGGAGTCGATAAAGTATCGGCGTCGTGTCGAACTCTACCCCGGCACAGTTTGGGACTTCAAGGTTGGTTTAAGTAGAAACCATTGAAAATTAACGATCTGCTGGAAACGTTGTGAAGAAATGTCACTGATTGAGTTGATCCAGCGGCTCGGGGGAGCAGTGCACAATAGATCGCGCAACCGCTCACGCTGTAGTGAAGTGCCAATGGCACCACCAGAGATGGAGCAGGCTTCGTCGATCGCGAGCTGGACCTTCAGCAACGGGAATCGCAGACCATGTCGGGACGGTCCCTCAAGCTATCCTGGCACTTGATCTCCCGCGATAGTCCCGGTCGCGGTCTACATGAGCCTGAGTTCGTCGAGAATACCCCGATCTTCAATTCTCGCCAAAGCTGCCGGCTGGGGAGCAACTACCCCCATCCAGAGCTCGTTATCCGGTCACAAAAAGAATCCCCGAAACAGAAATTTCAATCTGAGCTTGACGAGAGAAGCGACGGACGAGCAGAATAGCCGCCGCTTTTTTTGGTGAACTAAATCGCTTTTCCCAGGAGGCGATGTGACAACCACTCGGCGCGATTTCCTGAAAATAACATCGATCGGTGGAGTTGCTACCACCGTTCTTGGTTTTGATGTGACAGCCGCGCAAGCGCAAGCTCGCGAACTGAAGATCGCCAAGACAACCGAGACGCGATCCACTTGCCCATATTGCTCAGTGAGCTGCGGCGTCATTATTCATACGCTGGGCGACAAAGCAAAAAACGTCACCGCACAGGTAGTTCACGTTGAAGGCGATCCCGACCATCCGATTAATCGGGGGACACTCTGTCCTAAGGGCGCGGCACTTTACCAGGACATCCTCAATGAGCGGCGTTTGCTGAAACCGCAGGTCCGGCGTCCGGGATCGGACCATTGGGAAGACATCGATTGGGAGCAGGCGATCACTGAGATTGCCCAACGTACAAAGAAGGCGCGCGACGCCGCATTCATCGAAAAGGACGCCAATGGCGCTACCGTGAATCGCTGCGAGAACATCGCCTTCACGGGCGGATGCACCGACACCAACGAGTTCAATTATCTCGTGGTGAAGTCGATGCGCAGCCTGGGAGTTACCCATTTAGAAAATCAGGCCAGGGTTTGACATGCGCCCACGGTCTCAAGTTTGGGACCAACGTTCGGGCGCGGGGCAATGACGAATGGCTGGGTCGACATCAAGAACACGGACATGATGTTGATCATGGGCGGGAATCCCGCTGAGAACCATCCTTGCGGCTTCAAGTGGGCCATCGAAGCCAAACGTAATCGCAACGCGAAGATGATCGTGGTCGATCCGCGCTTTACGCGGACTGCTGCGGTGAGTGATTTATTCCTGCAGATTCGGGCAGGATCGGACATTGCACTGCTTGGCGCCTTCATCAACTACACCCTGCAAAATGATCGTGTTAACCACGAATACCTCGTCAACTACACGAATGCTTCGTTCATCATTAAAGAGGGCTTCAAGCTGCCCGAGGACGGGCTTTATTCGGGGTGGGATGGCGAGAAGCATACCTACGACAAGAGCACGTGGAACTACGAGAGTGGCGGCCTTAGCAAGACCGAAACTCCAGCGTCCCATCCGGAAGCGTCGGCACATGGCTATGCTGCTGCCGGCGCGCCTCCTCCGGCGCTGCCGGAAAAAGTGGCCTACGATCCCACGCTGCAGCACCCGCGCTGTGTGTATCAACTATTGAAACAACAATACTCGCGCTACACGCCCGAGATCGTGGAGCGAATCACGGGAATTCCGAAGGACCAGATCATCAAGGCGGCCGATCTGTTCACGTCGATACGTAAGGATGGCGCAACTAAGCAGGTAGGGACCGTCATTTACGCCGTCGGTTGGACGCAACATAGCTCGGGTACGCAAACGATTCGTGGCGCTTGCATGCTGCAATTGCTATTGGGCAACGTAGGGCGGGCCGGGGGCGGTGTGAACGCGTTGCGCGGACACTCGAACATCCAGGGTGCGACGGATATGGCAGGGATCTTCGATATCCTGCCCGGCTACTTGAAGGTTCCAACGCCAAAGGATACGGACTTCAAGAGTTATCTCACGCGCATCACTCCAAAGCCGGCGAAGCCGGGCGAGTGGGAGTCGTTCAATTATTGGTCGAATACTCCGAGGTTTGCGGTTTCGTTCCTGAAAGCGATGTACGGGAACGCCGCGACCAAGGAAAACGATTTCGCATTCGACTACCTGCCCAAGGTCGACCGTAATTACTCATGGACCGAAATCTGGAACGACATGTTCGAAGGCAAGGTGCAGGGGTTGTTCGCCTTCGGCATGAACGGGGTTGCCATCGGCCCGAACTCCGAGAAGAACATTAGTGCGCTGAAGAAGGCGGATTTCCTGGTGGTGTGTGAGATCTATCCGGACGAGACCAGCGAGTTCTGGCGGGCTCCGGGGATCACAACTGAGGAGATGAAGCAGATCAATACGACCGTCTATCGGTTACCGGGAGCGGGATTCGCAGAGAAGGACGGAACGTTCGTCAACTCGGCGCGGTGGTTGCAATGGAAGTACGTGGCGGTTCCACCTCCCGGAGATTGCAAACTCGACCAGGAAATCCTGGCACGTATTTTTCTCAAGATTCGCGACCTCTATAAGCAAGAGGGCGGCAAATTCCCGGACCCGATCCTTAACGCCAGTTGGAATTACACGAATCCGTATAACCCATCTCTGGCCGAGGTCGCGAAAGAACTCAACGGCAAGGCAATCGCTGACGTGACTGACCCCGCGACCCAAACCACGATCAAAGCGGGTCAGCAGCTGCCTGGCTTCGCGTTCCTGCGGGACGACGGATCAACGATGTGCGGCAACTGGCTGTTTTCGGGATCGTGGACTGAAGCCGGTGCGATGATGCAGCGGCGAGGGACCGAGGATCCGTCTGGGCTTGGAATTTATCCGAACTGGGCGTGGTCGTGGCCGGCGAATCGCCGCGTGCTCTACAACCGTGCGTCGTGCGATTTGAACGGTAAGCCATGGGATCCGACCCGAGCGCAGGTCTGGTGGAACGAATCAGCGAAGAAGTGGGTTGGCAATGACGTGCCCGACTTCAAGCCGGACTCAGCGCCCTCCGACCATATGGGTCCATTCATCATGAATCCGGAGGGGGTAGGCCGTATTTTCGTGCCTCTGGGGATGGTGGCGGATGGTCCTTTCCCCGAGCACTACGAAGTGTTCGAGAGCCCGACGCAGAACCTGCTGCACCCGCAGCAGAACCATAATCCGATAGCTATCCAAATGAAGTCCTCGGCTGACAAACTGGGCACGGTGGCTGAGGGTTACAACCTGGTTTGCACTACGTACCGGCTGACGGAGATGTATCACTACTGGACGAAGAACAATCCCATGAACGTGCAGTTGCAGCCGGAGCCGTTCGTGGAGATTCCCGCCGAGTTAGCAGACGAGATGGGAATTAGAGGCGGCGAAAAAGTTAAGGTGACCAGCGCTCGAAGTTTCTACATCGCGAAAGCGATGGTGACGCGCCGCATCAAGTCAATGCTGATCGACGGCAAGAAGACCTACCAGATTGGCATTCCAATTCACTGGGGTTATCGCGGTATCGCCGAAGACGAAGGCCGCACTGCGAAGACCCTGGCAAACCAACTATCGCCCGCTGTGATCGATCCGAATGCGTTCACGCCGGAATTCAAGGGCTTCCTGGTGAAGCTGGAGAAAGCGTAGGAGAACGGCGATGGCTGGCGGCACACTTCAGATCAAAAACGTTTCGGGACATGCTGGACCCGTTGCCGGTGCGAACACTTCGCGCGACTATGGCGTCTGCAAACTGATCGACACAACTACCTGCATCGGCTGCAAGGCATGTGAGGTCGCATGCGTAGAGTGGAATGGGTATCCGTTCCGTCAAACCACGTTTGACAACACCTACCAGACGATGCCCAACACGGAATGGAATTACTGGAACCTGATCCGCTTCAACGAAGTGGAAAATGAAGATGGCACGTTCCAGTGGCTGATGCGCAAAGACCAGTGCATGCACTGCGAAGATCCGGGCTGCCTGAAGGCATGTCCGGCAGATGGAGCGATCGTTCAGTACTCGAACGGGATCGTTGATTTCCAGCAGGAGCATTGCATTGGGTGTCAGTACTGCGTGACCGGTTGTCCGTTCGACATTCCGCGTTTCAATCCCGAGACGAAAAAGGTCTTCAAGTGCACGCTGTGCTCGGACCGCGTCAATGCTGGACTGGAGCCGGCGTGCATCAAGTCGTGTCCGACGGGCTGTCTCCACTTCGGCAGCAAAGAGGACATGAAGGATCTGGCAGAAAAGCGAGCGACGCAACTTCGCGAGCACAGCAGCTACAAAGATGCAGGCGTTTACGATCCGGACGGGGTCAATGGAACGCACGTGATCTACGTGCTGCATGATGCGAAGAATCCGGAGAAGTACGGTGGCCTTCCTTCCAATCCGCGGATCCCGATACTGGTTCAGCTGTGGAAGGGTCCGGCGAAATGGCTGGGCGGCCTGGCAATGGCGTTCGGTGTAGTAGGGGTGGCCGTCCACTATCTGCGCTACGGACCGAAGGAAGCGGAGATGAAGGAGGACAACAACCATGGGCACCAATAGACATGCGGTGTTGCGACATGGTCCATACGCGCACGAGATCCAGCGCTACACGACCGCCGAGCGCATAGCGCATTGGGTGACTGCGGGAACCTATGTCTATTGCATGATCACCGGCCTCGGATTTTTCACGCCGTATCTCTATTGGCTGGTCGCGATCGTGGGCGGCGGAGCGACGGCGCGCTTCTGGCATCCCATCGTTGGCCTCGGATTTGTGGCGTCTAATTTTTATCTGCACCATCAGTGGCGGCAAGATCTTCACATGATCCCAGAAGATCGCGTCTGGCTGGATAAGGTGAAGTACTACATCACCAATGAAGATGATCTGCTGCCTGAGCAAGGCAGATTCGACGCAGGTCAAAAGATCTTTTATTGGGTGATGTTCTATGGAGCTATCCTGCTGCTCCTGAGCGGTATCGTGATGTGGTTCCCAGAGGGCGTGTCGCGCAGCTGGCATTGGGTGCTTCCGGTGGTGGTGAGTATCCATGAAGCCGCCGCGCTGATTACCATTGGCGGCCTGATCATTCATGTGTACATGGGCTTGTTCATGGTGCCGGGTAGCATGAAGGCGATGACGATCGGCTACGTTTCTCGCGGATGGGCTATGCTCCATGCGCCACTTTGGTATAAAAAGGTGGCGAATGGGCGCACGGTGAAATGACGGGATTCTCCTGGGAGCAGCGAATCGATCGAGCCAACGAACTGAAGCAGAAATATCCTGCTGCTGAAAATATTCTTTCTTTCTACTGGATGATTGCGCGCTTCCAGGCGCGAGTGTTTGAGCGCCTGGTACATTCCCCTTCCGTCGAGATTCGCGATCTGATGAAGGACTTGCCTGTCCTCTTCCAGCTTGTGCAGGAGTATGGAAGCCAGACCCTACGCGACTTCCTGGAAAATTCCGCCAACGTGAACTGGCTGGCGATGCTTACGGATTATTGGAATTCGCCGGATAAGGCCGATAGCGGTCCAGCCGATTTTTTCCTGCGGGCATTGCTTCAACCCTATGCGGAAACGGTAGCGGCCCGTGCAAATCTGCGAGTGGAAGGCTCGGCCACACGATGTCCGGTGTGCAGTTCGAAGCCACAACTGGGGATACTGCGACCCGAAGGGGAAGGCGCCAAGCTGGCGTTAATGTGTTTGCTGTGCGGGACGGAGTGGCCGCACATCCGCGTCGCGTGCCCGAATTGCGGCGAACTCGACAACACCAAGCTGCCGGTCTACGAGGCACAGGAATTTTCCGGCGCGCGCCTCAATATGTGCGACAACTGCCAGACCTATCTGAAGTGTATCGATCTAACGAAGGATGGGCATGCAATTCCGGCTGTCGATGACCTGGCCACGATTTCGTTGAGCATGTGGGCGCAAGGGCAGGGGTACCGGCCGATTCGAACCAACCTGTTCGGATTCTGATACGAATTCTGAATTCCTAAGGCAATTGCAGGATTGCTCAACCGAAACGGTGTCGCGCTATGATGGACCCGCGTACCCGGAGGTCTGCCTTGCTATTGACCGGTCCCATTCTTCGAATCGCGCTTACGGCCGTGCTCGTGACAGCTGCTGCTGCTCAGACCGCGCCCTCGGCTCAGAGGAAAAGTGAAGCGGCCGCTGCGAAAGCGGCAAGCCATCCGGCACAAGTGACGTATACGGGCGGACAACTCAGCGTGGTGGCGAACAACAATAGCCTGGCGGAAACGCTGGCTGAGATTCGCAATCTCACCAAGGCGAAGGTTGAGGGCGTGCAGCCTGGAGCGGCTGAGCGAATCTCGGGAGAGTTTGGTCCGGATACGCCGCGTGCGGTGGTTGGGGCGCTTCTCGCGAGTTCGCATTACAACTTCATTTTGGTGAGTGCGCAGGGGAATCCGGCCGTGCTGCAGCGAATCGTGCTGAGCGAACCGGCTCCTGAGCCAGTGGCTGTATCAAAACCGGTGCCTCAGCCAATGACGGAACCGGCTCCGCCGCCGCAGCCTGCGGCGCAAATAGTTCCGCCAACTCAACCCACCCGGCTTGAGAAACCCTCCGCGGACGTTCCGTTCGAGGTGGATCGACAGCCGAGTGCCGGTGCGAAAGATGAACCACAGCATGCTGAAGTTGGCACGGACACGACGACCGAAGCCCAGCCTGCAAAAGAAGCGAAACCAGATAGTGATACGGCTGCAGGTTCCGGCGAACCTAATCCGGCGAACAATGAAAGTCAGCCAAGCGTTCCGGCCACAGTGGTGATATGCGGAGTAACGTACGAAGCTTCTCAACTTGCGGATCTGAAGGTGCCGGACCACTGCGGTAAACCAGTGCAGCAGCCCAATCCGGCGAACGGATCCAAGTAATCGACTTTCGATTGGCTACTCGGAGTAGCTGACGGCAGCCCCGGTTTCGCCGACTGACACTTCCGAATGACGTCGCAAAATGATGTAGCCGGTTAGCACTGCACAGGCCAGCATTCCGACCCGAACATACTGCGCTACGAAGAGGTGGACGTCACCAAGGAGAATGCGCAGCAGTCCAAAGCTGGCACTGGTAGAGCAAAATGCGAAGTACAGGCGCTCGCGTACGCAAGTGGAGACGCGCACGAGGACCAGCAGGATCGTTGTCACCACAACATAAATGCCGAGCATGGCCCAATCACCGACGGGCTTTGGCGACGAGAAGAGCAGTCCCACCTTGGCGCGGCCGAGAAAACTCATGACAGCGATCAACAGGAAGAAGACGGAATGCACAAGCGCGATGATTGCGCGTTTTCGGTTCGTCAGGATGGCGTAGCGATTCATTGCGTGTGCTGATGATAGGGGTCGCATGACCGCAAGGCTGTGACGAATAACCAATGGCGCGGTCCAGCCTGGATCAAGCTTATTCTGCGCCGGTCCCGATTCGGCGACGTCCGCGCATATGGTCAGCAGCGAGAAGAGTAGTGACCCAGACGGCCGCTGCGAGGTAGCCGCCGATGACGTCGCTGGGATAGTGCACGCCGAGATAGATGCGTGAGAGCCCGATAGCCGCAACCAGCAGGCTGGCCACGATCCACACAACGATGCGCAGTCCCGGCGACCGAACGCGTGAACTGAGCAGCCCCGCGAGAACCATGTAAAAGCAGAAGGAAGCCAGTGAGTGCCCGCTGGGAAAACTGTAGGAAGTAGGCTCGGCGCCGAAGAAAGCGGCAGGGCGCTGCCGATGGAAGCCGTATTTTAAGGTGAGGATGAGCACATCCGCTCCGGCCACGCTGAGAAAAAGCCAGAGCGCGGCGCGACGCCAGCGAAAGATGAGAAATGCGGCGATGGAAATCAGAAAAAGGAGCAGCAGACCACGGGCGCCCATCCACGAAATCGCGAACATCGCCTTCGTGAGTGTAGGAGACGCGAATTGGTGAACCCAACCGCGAACAGACGAGTCGAAGCGGGCAGTCGTGCCTTCGAAGACTTCGTGAGCGAGCCAGGAAAATAAGAACAGGAACAGAATCGCGCCGATCAGGCTGAGAGGCAGGACAGTCTCAATCAGCCGGAGGGGTTGCGGCGCGCGCTCCGCTTCCGGGAGCTGACCACCAGGATTTGGTTCCAGATTAGACACGCGCGTTCTTCACCTTCCGCCTCTCCTGTGTGTGCTGCGCTATGAGTTGATCGAGTTTCGCGAAGAGCAGTGAATTATCCTGTCGAGGATATGCGGCCAGCTGTTCTCGATATGAATCCAGATTGAAGAGGAAGGATTCAATCCGCTCCTTATTCAGCTCCTGCCAAAACGGTCCATAGCCGGCCTGTTCCAGATAGTAGGCATTGAATATCTGCTCGAATTGATGCTTCACGGGTACGCCAAGGTACGGCTTGCCAAGGTGCAGGGCCTCGCTCACCAGCGAGAATCCGGTGTTTGCGATCACGGCTTTTGAGCCGGCAAGGTCCTTCAGAAATTCTGCTGCGGAAGGCTTTTTGTAGGTAATGTTGGCATCGCGTCCTTCGCGGCCGAAGCCGTAACAGAGAAACGGGCATCGAACTTGTCGCAGCAGAGCGGCAAGTTCCGGCGAAGGCGAGGTAACGTAGACGATCACGTGGTCGCCATCAGAAGACTTCGCATCGAGGACTTCTCTTCGCAGGATCGGCGGCAGCAGGTAAGTGTTTTTCTTCTTCACCTTTGCTGGGAAGAACGAAATGGCCAGATACGCGTCCGCGCGCGGGGTCATGAGACGAGTGACTAGTTTTGCGGCGGCAGCGTCGCGGCGAAATTCCTTCGGATACGAGACAGAAGCATTCGTCAGGCAGTGTTGGTTGTCGATGGAGATCACCGGCAGGCGAAGTCTGTGTCCGAAATGGCAGGTGAGCGGCTCGAAATCGGTACAGATCAGGTCGATGTTCCACTGCTCTGCAAGATGGCTGAGTTGGCGCATGCTGCGCGCAGCCCGAGGCGCGGAGATCAGATTCTTCGCGACCGTCTTCTCATAGCGCACGCGATTGTTCACGTAGGCGAAACGCAGACCGTAGACCTCGGTGACGTCGAAAAACTCGGACAAGTTTTGCAGGCCGCGATCAGAGGACGCCACGTGTACGGTGTGGCCCCGCTCCTGGAGATGAAGGATAACTTCTTTTGCGCGGGTGGAGTGGCCAGAGCCTTCGCCATTTACACCATAGAGAATCGTTGCCATTGGTTCTGCCGTTTGGATGCATTGGAATTATGTGTTAACGGCAGATGACAAACCAATAGCAGATTTGTTTCGCGAGTAAGAGCGCGGCGGCTTCCCGCAAGCCGCGACTTGATGTTACTTTGACCAGACCGGTATGAATTCCCACGAATATGACCTGATCGTCATCGGCAGCGGTCCCGCAGGCCAGAAGGGCGCGATCTGCGCCGCGAAGCTGCGAAGGAAAGTTGCCATCATCGATCGCAAGCGCACGATCGGCGGGGTGTGCGTTCACACCGGCACGATCCCGAGCAAGACGTTGCGCGAAGCGGTGCTTTATCTCAGTGGCTTTCGTCAGCGCACGTTTTACGGACAAAGTTATGTGCTGAAAGATCGTGTCGACATGCAGGACCTGATATTTCGCGCGAATAGCGTAATGACGCGCGAGATCGATGTGATCAAGGCGCAACTGCGGCGAAACAATATAAGCACGCTGGAAGGGAATGCGCGCTTCGTCGACGCGAATACGATCGAGATTGTCAGCGAAGAGGCAACGTTTGAAATGCGCGCAGAAAAGATTCTGGTGGCCTGTGGTACGCGTCCAGCGCATGACGCGGGAATTCCAATCGACGGTAAACGGATCTTCGATTCCGACCAGATTTGCGATCTGCAGGAGATTCCACGCGAGCTGGTGGTGGTGGGCGCGGGAATTATCGGTCTGGAATACGCGTCAATTTTCGCGGCCATCGGGGTGAAGGTGACGATCATCGATCAGCGGCCAATCCTGATCGATTTTGCCGATCGCGAAATCGTTGAGAGCCTGTGCTTTCAACTGCGGCAGTTGGGGACGACATTCCGGTTAGGTGAAAAGGTGGTGTCGGTTGCGTATGAAGCTGACCGCGACCGCGTTTGCGCCAAGCTGGAAAGCGGCAAGGTCGTGCATGGACAAGGACTGCTCTACGCGGTTGGCCGCCAGGCTAATAGCGATCAGATCAATATCGTCGCGACCGGAATTACGCCCGATGGCCGCGGCAAGCTGGTGGTGAACGAACATTTCCAGACGTCGGTGCCGAACATCTACGCCGCGGGTGATGTCATCGGATTTCCGGCACTGGCCAGTACTTCGATGGAGCAAGGCCGTCTTGCCAGTTGTCACATGTTCGGCCAACCGAGCCAGATGATCCCTAACCTCATTCCTTATGGCATCTACACGATTCCCGAAGTCTCCATGGTCGGGCAGACGGAAGAGCAGTTGACGCAAGCGAAGATTCCTTATGAAGTCGGACGCGCGCGTTATGCCGAACTCGCGAAAGGGCAGATGCTCGGGGACGAGCAGGGCATGCTGAAACTGCTGTTTCATCCGGAGACATTAAAGCTGCTGGGCGTGCACGTGATTGGCGACCGCGCAGCGGAGATCGTTCACATCGGGCAGGTAGTGCTGACCATGGGCGGCACCATGGAGTATTTCCGCGATACGGTTTTCAACTATCCCACCCTGGCCGAAGCCTATAAGGTTGCCGCGCTGGACGGCTTGAATAAGCTCTGATTAGTCCGCTTTAGCAGCCACATTTCGTGACAGGCAACTCTCAAGCTGCAGAAACTCTCTAAGCCTCAGTGACTTTTGGCGGATATTGCCCGCCTCAGCAAGTTCGATTGCGCTGCTTCGTACTTTTGGTTTTCGGCGATTGCGACTAGACACGCGCCGATCGCCGCGTTGGCAAAGGAGATCTCAATGCTTTGGACGATTGCCGTTTTGCTTTTGATCCTGTGGGCTTTGGGAATGGTCAGCTCGTACACGCTGGGTGGTTTCATTCACATCCTGCTGGTGCTGGCGATCGTGGTGGTCCTGATTCGTGTTATCCAGGGCCGCAGCCCAGTTGTTTAGCGGGATTTAAAAAGGGTCGAAAAGGGAGTCACGAGCGTGACTCCCTTTTTCATTGTGGTGAACTTGCAGGAAAGCGATCACCGAACATCGGGCGCTGATGAATTACGCAGGGACATGATGCGGCTCAGAGTTTTGAGCCACCGTCGACCGGAATGCTCGCCCCAGTGATCCATCGCGCGGCATCTGAAGCCAGGAATGCAACTACGTCGGCAACGTCCTCTGGCTTGCCAATCCGTTTCAAGGCCTGCATGCCAAGGGCGACGTCTCGTCCTGCTTCGGTTTTGGTGAAATTGGACATGTCGGTATCGATTACGCCGGGCGCGACTGCGTTGACACGAATGCCTTGCGGCCCAAGAATGGCCGCCCAGTTTTTGACAAGCGTTTCTATTGCTCCCTTGGTTGCGGCATAAGCGAGAACCGAAGGATTCTCCAACCCCGGCTTTCCAATCACGGTGCGAGCCACGGCAGAGGAGATCACAATGATGTTGGAGCCGTCACTCAGGATGGGCAAGAGTTGCTGAACCAGAAAGAATGGACCTCGCACATTCGTCGCGAACAGATTGTCGAAGTCAGCCACCGTGTGATCTTGAAGCTTGGCGGCCTTGCTGATTCCGGCGTTCGCTACGAGCACATCCAGTCGATTGCCGACTATCGCGCGGACCTGCTTGGCCAGCAAGGTCGGGCCGTCGGGAGTCGCCAGATCCGCTCCAAGAGAATCCGCGCGTCCTCCATTCGAACGAATGGCAGCTACGACGGCCTCTGCTTCCGTCGCGGAACGCCCATAGTGAACCAAGACGTGTGCGCCCGCTTGGGACAGAGCGATTGCGATCGCGCGGCCGATTCCGCGTGACCCTCCGGTAACAAGTGCGGTTTTGTTCGTAAGTGTTGCCATTGGGGCAGATTCCTCCTGCCAAAGTGACCGGATATTTCGCTCGCTGACGTATGGTGGTGAGCGTCAGGCGTTCGTGCCGCCGTCGACGGTTAAGCTTGAACCGGTGATATACGCAGCCTCTGGACCAGCTACGAACGCGACCAACGCCGCGACCTCATCGACATGCCCATAGCGGTTGAGTGCTGTGGCGGCCTTCTGCGGCACCGCCCAGTCGCCCGAAGCCGGATTCAGATCTGTGTCGATCGGTCCCGGCTGGACATTATTGACGGTAATGCCGCGGCTTCCGACTTCTCTCGACAAGGCCTGAGTGAAGACTTTGACCGCTCCTTTGGTCGCCGAGTAGGGCACCAGGCCGGGGGTCATGACGCGCTCGCCAACGCACGAACCGATCATGATGATGCGCCCTCCATCGTTCATCTGTTTCAGCGCCGCTTGCGTAGTCACAAAGGTGCCACGGATGTTAAGGTCAATGAGGCGGTCCAGCTCTTCCAGAGTGGTGTCTTCGAATCGCTTAGGAACGGCCGTACCCGCATTGTTCACCAGCACATCAAGTCGACCGAAAGTGGCGACGAGCTTTTCCACAGCGGCATTCACGGCTTTGGGGTCGGTGGCGTCCGCCTGAATCGCGAGCGCCTTGCCGCCGGCGCGTTCAATCTCCTTGACCACGGACGAGGCCGCATCCGCACCTTTCGTGTATGTGATAGCCACGCTGGCTCCATCAGCGGCTAAACGTTTTGCGATTGCGGCGCCGATACCACGCGAGCCACCAGTTACGAGAGCGATCTTTCCTTCGAGCTTCTTTGACATCTTTTATCCCCCTATACATCTTTGCGAATGGGTATCAGATGTGCCATTTTCTCGATTCGATTAGATATTTCGGGAATACAAGCTGTTCCTAACAGGAATGCATGGCGGAACGGCGGCGGGTCTAATGGAAGAGAGTCTCTTGAAGATTTTTATTGTTGCAGTCGGCTCAACGCGGCCTTCAGATCGTCGGGCTTGAATCCAAACGGACCGGGGCGGCTCTTGTAGACCACCTTTCCCGATGTATCGATCAAGTAGAGACGATCGGGCCATCCGGTATACGCCTGCTCCGTCGTGTTATCGAAGCCGTCTAGAAGCGCAGGGAACTTGATTCCGAGACTGCGCACGCAGCTTCCGGCCACTGCCGTTCTTTCTTCCTCATTTTTCGGACTGGCGAACACGACCTTATCTTTGATGTTGCTTTGCATCTGCCAAACGTCGCTGGGGTGTGCCTCGAGAATGTAGACGGCGTAGAAGGCGACCTTATCTTTGTACTGATCGTAGAGCTTGTTGAGGGCAGGAACCTCCCGCCGGAAGGGCGGTCACGTGTAGCTGCCAAAGACGAGGACGACGGGCTGTTTGCCGCGAAACGAACTGAGCTGCACGTGGGCAGATTTGTCGAGTGTCGGAAGCGTGAAGTCGGGAGCCAAGTCGCCGGGTTGGACGGTGCCTGCGCGTGCCCGCGTCCACAAGGTTTCAAATGGCAGAGTGATGAAGGCGACTACGGGCGTCCTCGACATGATACGTCCGAAGCGCTCGGGGGTTTGGTGCATAGCGTAATTAAAGAAGATGACACCGGCGAGCCAGATGCAGGCCAGTACGGCCGCCGACTTCCAGGCAATTTCGCCGACGCGTTTCCAGTTGATATTGAGCTTCCGCAAGCTAGCCCCCACAGATGGCCATATGGTAGCTGCAATCTTGCGGTCTGTACGTAACCTGTTTGTACTAGCGAAGCGGGCTGGACGGACCTTCGTTCCGAAGGTACACGTCCGGAAGTACAGGGGCTGTAGGTACATTGCGTGGTCCATATGTGCAACGTAATCTCGGTAGTGGGAGTACCAGAAATGGCGGAGCCGTCAATCCCATTTATCTCGACGAAGAAGGGTTCAGGCAGAGAGACCCGGCTGGCAATCAGCGGCAATGTGAAGCTGATTTCAAAGGATGGCCAGCAGGTGGAGGCCGAGCTCCTGGACATCAGTATTCACGGATTTCGCGTGAAGCATACACACCCGCCGCTCGCGAGCGGCCGTGAATTCCGAGTGATTTATCCATGGGGCGAAGTGATCGCCCGCGTGGTTTGGAGCCGTGCCGTTACAAAGTGGAACGAAAGCGGCTTTCTGTTGTGCTACTAGGTTTGTATTCGTCCCTCCCCCATCTTCTTTTAGCTGTTTCCAACTGAGACGTTTCGGAAGCGGAAATCTCGCGTTTCCGACCAGCGTCGCATCTCGTGATCAATCTGCGAAATTGAGACCTGATTTCAGCTTGAGACGGTAAACGCTCTCGTCTGAGCGCCACGTCGTGTTCACTCCTCGAAAAATGAATAGGTTACGGCCTTTTCGGAGGGACGGGCTTTGGCTTGTGCCGTGCATTTATCCGCTGAGCGCCTGATGCCGCGCCGGTGCACCCACGAAGTGTGTGAGCAGGCGACGCAAAGAAATCGAAGTGGAGATCTCAAAGTGAGCCAGTTAACCGTCCTGATTTTCTCAGACGATCCGGAGTTCGCAACCACCCTGATCGGCCGCTGGCAAACTGAACGCGCCGTACCCTCTTTCATTGAATGCAGCACCGACGCGTGGACGCGCCACGAGCAGGCTGGTTACGACTTGGCGATCGTGGGACCGCTGCGCGACGACAATCCGCTGGACGTGTTGAAGAAGATCAATTACGAAAACCGCCCGGTGCTGTATGTCGCTCATCGAGCGGCGCAAGCCCACGCAGTTCGCAGCGCGCATCCACGGGCTTTGGTTCTCAATGACTACGAAGGTTGGGTGAACGCGGCAGTTCTGCTGGCGTCAGAGGCAACGCGTCGCGTAGGCGCCGTGAACCGCGCGCGCCAGGCGGAGCAGTCGACCGTCGCTGCTGAGCGGCATGCCGTCCTTGGGCGCTATATGTTGGACATGCGCCACAGTCTGAACAATGCACTGACATCGATCCTCGGAAACTCGGAGCTATTGCTGTTGGAACCCGGTTCGTTATCGGCGGAAGTACGCGATCAGATTGCCACCATTCACAGCATGTCGATGCGTGTGCACGAGATTATTCAACGATTCTCCAGTCTCGAATCCGAAATGACGTTTGCGGAGAAGAAGTCTCACACTGAGATGGAGGTCGTTGTCGGTACTGGAACGCGAAGCGCGTAAGACTTCGCGCTTCAGAAGTAAGTGGTTGAAAAGAAACGGTTGTACCGAAGTAATACGTAATTGAGACCGAACCCGTAGTGTGGCTCGGCAATTGCTCTTTTAGTAACGCGGAGATCCGTGTGTGTTGAAAAAAGTGCTCATCGTCGACGACTCGATGGCTGAAATGAAGTTGATGCAGAACGTGCTCGAGCAAGCCGGGTATTGGCCGGTGCCGCTCAACGATCCCACGCGGATCGAGCAGACCATCGATGCGGAACATCCCGCGCTGATCTTGCTGGACGTAGTGATGCCGCAACGTAACGGTTTCCAGGCATGCCGGGAGTTGAAAAGTCACGCGTCGTACAGCCAGATCCCGGTTTTGCTGGTGACCTCGAAGAACTTGGATAGCGACAAGTTTTGGGGACAGCAGCAGGGCGCTGATGGGTATGTGGTGAAGCCGTTCACGGCGCAAGAGTTATTGGGAGTGATTCAGAAGTTTCTTTAATGCGGATTGAAATGCCAGAGCAGACACAAGTCGAGCAGGCAGCGAACCAGGGTGGGGAAACCTCGCCTGAACAGTCGCGGAATGAACCTACAGCACCACAGACGCAATATTGTCTCTTTCGCGCCGGACGTGAACGCTTCTGCCTGCCAGTACTCGACATTGAGGAAGTGGTGGAGTGGCCGACATTGACCCCGGTGCCGCGCGCACCAACATTTGTGCGGGGCATTTTCAATTTGCGGGGAAACATTATCCCCATCATCGACATTGCTTTCACGGAAGGCCATCGTGGCGATCTTCCACCCAAGCATGTGGTGGTTGCGCTGCTGCCGGCGAAGGATGAAGTGGGCGAATTGCGGTTGGGAATCGCGTCCGACGAAGTGATTGGGACGCATTCGACGAGCGATCCGCTGCTGGTGGACGAAGCGCCCAAGGACGTTCCGCATTGCTGCGGGATGTTGCGCATCGACGAGAAGCTGGCGCTGGCTTTGGATTTGAACAAGGTGCTGGAGAGTTTTCCGGTACCGGTGATTTAACTCCCTTCGCAGGGATTGTTGTTCGGGAAGTTTATCGAGATGAGCCGAAAGCCGACAGCCGGGTGCTGAAAGCTTTCTGGCGGAGGTAACAATGAAAGGTCGTCTGAGTTCGACCATCTGGATGATAGTCACGGTGAACGTGGTAGCGGTGCTACTCGTACTGTGGCTTGCCTACGAAGCGGGAGCCCACTCCGGTGGACTCGGCCTTCGCGACGCCGGTGCCCTGGGCGGAAGCTCCGGGCCGCAGCTGCTGTTCGCGGTCGCGATCGGCGCTGCTGCTGCCATCTTCAGCATTAGTGTGCTGGGCAGCAAGGTGATGAAGCCGGTGCAAGAGATCACCGAGTTCTCCGAGAAGATTGCCGGGGGCGACAACAACGCTCGCCTGGAGATCTCTGCGCAGAACGACTTCGCCGTGGTTGCGGAGAACTGGAATCGCCTGGCCGAGAAACTCTCGCGCACGGGTCGCGACCAGCAGGCGCAGGACACTCTGCAGAAGAGCGTCACTGAGTTCCTGACCATCGTCAGCCAGATCGCCCGTGGCGACCTGACGTTGCGTGGCAAGGTGACGAACGACGCGCTGGGCAACGTGGTCGACTCGGTCAACTACATGCTCGACAACTTCGGGCGGGTGATTGAGCGCGTGCGCAACGCTGCTGTCGACGTCTCCAGCAGCGCCAACGAGATTCTGATTTCCTCGGAAGAGATGGCCGGCGGCGCCAGCCAGCAGGACCAGGAAATCACGAATACATCGTCTGCCGTGGAAGAGCTGACGGTTTCGATGAAGCAGGTGTCGAACAATGCCGAAGCGAGCGCTGAAGCTGCTCGCCGCGCACTCGACGCCGCCGAACAGGGCAACCGCTCGGTGCGCGACACACTCGACGGCATGCAGCGCATTCGCTCGTCTGTGCAGGCAACGGCAAAGAAGATCAAGTCGCTGGGCGATCGTTCGCTGGAAATTTCTGAAATCGTCAACGTGATCAACGACATTACGGAGCAAACAAACCTGTTGGCTCTGAATGCCGCCATCGAAGCTGCTCGCGCCGGTGAAGCCGGACGTGGTTTCGCCGTGGTTGCTGATGAAGTCCGCAAGCTGGCCGAACACTCGCGAACTGCTACGAAAGACATTGCCGCTCTGATCAAAGCGATTCAGGCGGAAACGAACGAAGCCGTCGTAGTGATGGAAGAAGGCACGAAGGAAGTGGAAGTCGGCGCCAGGCTGGCCGATCAGGCCGGCAAAGCGCTGGAAGCGATTTCCAGCGTGGTACGGCAGTCAGCGGAACTCGTGCAGGAGATTTCGCTCGCTTCGAAACAGCAGGTGCGCGGTACGGAAGGCGTGGCGAACGCAATGCAGATTATCTCCAGCATTACGCGGCAGACTTCGCAAGGAACTCGCCAGACGGCGCGCACGGTTGAGCAGATGGTGAAACTCTCCGAGCAGCTGAACGAAGCGCTTTCGCAATTCAAGATTTCCGCGGCTCCTCCGACTCCGTCTCTGCCGGCTTCGGGGCGCCCGGAACTGGTGGCCACAACGGGTCGCAATGGTGGCGGTACTCGTTAACCAGCGAGTCCGCCGCTCAAACTTGAGTGCGTAACCAGAAACCCTACAGGCCCTGACGATAGATGACCGCACACACTCAGCTCGCGACCATCGTTACCGAGCACGAACTCGGTGAACTTGCCGCGCTTATTGAGCAGCGCACTGGCATTCTGTTCGACGAAACCCGCCAGCGCTTCTTCTCATTGCGCATACAGGAACACATGGCGCACAAGAAGCTCGTTCGCGGGCTCGACCTGTTGCGCACGGTGAAGAATTCGAACGTCGAGTACGAGAGCCTGATCGAGCGGCTGCTCACGCAGGAGACGTCGTTCTTCCGCTATCCGCATATCTTCGAGATGCTGGAGCGCAAAATTCTTCCCGAAATGCACGTGAAGAAGTTCTGGGAGAATCCGCGGGCTCTGCGCATATGGTGCGCCGGATGCTCGACTGGAGAAGAACCGTATTCGGTGGCTATCACGTTGTCCGAGGCGCTGGAATTTGCGGACAGCTGGAAGTTGCACATCCTGGCGACCGACATCAGCCGTCGGGCATTGCAGCATGCGGAGCGGGGAGTGTATACGCGACGCTCATTGGGCCAACTGGCGCCCAAGCAGGTTGAGACATCGTTCGCCAAAGTTGGCGATCAGTTCATGGTGAAGCCGCGCGTGCGGAACCTGGTTTCGTTTGTGCCGATGAATCTCGTCGACGGCACCTACATGGGCCGCTTCGACGTGATCTTCTGCATGAATGTGCTTATTTATTTCACGGACGAGCGCCGCGCGGCGGTGATTCAGCGCCTGCACGACGCGCTGGAGCCGGGCGGGTATCTTTTCCTCGGACACGCGGAATCGATGAACAACCCGAATGTGAAGTTCGAAACCATCGTGCATCGCGATATTCGGATTTATCAGAAGCCGGGCAACAACATTGCGCGGTGGCCAGTTTCGAATGCGGAGGCGAGTGAGTGAGTACGCCTAACCAGGACATGCTGGAAGTCTTCCTGCAGGAAGCGTCGGAGCATCTGCAATTCCTGCGGGAGTACTCCAGTGTGCTTCAGGATCCCTATCCTGCGGCACAGGACCTGGAGCGCCTGTACGTGGCGGCGCACACGCTGGTGGGTTCGTCTGGCCTGTACCAGTTCAAATTGTTTGCGGAAGTTGCGAGTAAGCTGGCGCACATCTTCCAGTACGCGATTAATGCCGGCATTAGCCAGGAAGCCTCGGGGCCGCTGGTCGAATTCATTTATGAAGGCATAGCGGTTCTAGAATCCGATCTGCTGATGGTCAGCACGAACGGAGTGGAGTCGGAAGACGAGTTCCAGGGCTTCAAGGAGAAGTATCCGTACGCCTTCCAGAGCACCGAAACAGCCAAAGATCCGGAGCCGGTGGCGATGCCCGATCCTGAGCGGCATCCGATGCCGCCCGCGAGCTGGGAGCCGGAGCCGCTTGTTCATGAGACTCAGGAACAAGCCCAGGTTGCGCTGCCAACATTCGATGAGCCGACGCCGGTAATTGAAGAAACTCGTCCGCTGACAGCGTCACCGGCGATTTCAGAGCCTGCGCCGATTCCTGCGGCCGTACCTGCGCCTGTGGTAACAGCGTCACCGCCGCGAGTCGCTGCACCGGTGCGTAAGCCGGAGCCGCCGAAGGTTCAGATTCCGGATCTTGCGCCAGACGACGAGGTTCCGGCGGAAGTGCTGGAGTTCTTCGTTCCAGAAGTTGAAGAACACATACAGGCGGTGACGGATTGCCTCTTGTCGCTAGAGGCGAATCCGAATCCCGAAGATATACACCGGCTGTTCCGCGCGATGCACACGATCAAGGGATCTGCGGCGCAGGTTGGATTGCACCGCATCTCGCGCGTCGCGCACCGCGCAGAAGATCTCGTCGGACGCTTGCGCGAGGGCGAACTTCGGCCGAGTGCATCGATTGTCGACATTTGTCTCGAAGCTGTCGATGCCCTCAAGAAATTCCTCTATAACCAGTGGCCCGACGAAGCAACGCTGCAGACAAGCGTGAAGTCGCTGCTGACGCGCATCGCGAATCTTGCGCCGGAAGAGCAGGAAGAGGGTGCTGCGCCGGCTGCCGCTGAAGAAGCCCCAGCTCCTTCGATGGAAGATTTCCTCGGGATTGCTGATCAACCCAAGACATTTGTCGCCGAAGCATCGGTGCAGCCATTGGCACCGGTGGCTTTGCCGCAACCTGCACAATCGATCTCCGCGCCTGTCTTCGTTCCGCCCGCAGCTGTTGAAGCTCTGCGCGCGCCTGAGCACAAGGAACTTGCGGCGGCGATCGTGCCGGATCATTCGCCGGAAGCAGAAGAGATTATCGTCGGATCGCGCAAAGCTTCTGGCGGTACGCCGCCGTCGAAGTCAGTGCGTATCGGGCTTGAGCGGCTTGATCGCATGATGAACGCGGTTGGCGAACTGGTGATCAACCGCACGCGCATGTTAGGGCGCGTGGCGGAACTGGAACGTCTGGCCGATGTGTTGAATTTCTCCAAGGCGAGGCTGATCGATAAAGTCACCGAGTTCCAGGAGAAGCACGAGTTCAACAACATTCTCGGCAGCAGCTCGCAACCGCAGTCGCGCCCTCAGAACTTTCCGCCGCTCGCTTCCATGAGCGGATTCGCATCACCGGATTCGGGCTGGCCGGTAAGCGAGTCGTATCCGTTCCGCGGCGGCTATTCAAGTTATTCGCACTCGTTTGATTCTTCGCTCGCGGAGTTCAGCGAGTTGGAAATGGATCGCTATGACGAATTCAACATCCTGTCGCGCTCGCTGACCGAAATCTCGGCGGATATTACCGAGGTTCTTAGTCAGCTCGATGGATTTGTGCGTCGCGTGGATGGCGATATCGACGAGTTCACCAAGTTGGCGCACCGGTTGCAAGACGAAATCACGCAAGCGCGCATGGTGCCGATCGGCAATCTGTACACGCGTATCGCGCGCACCGCCCGCGATGCTGCCAAGGCTTCGAACAAGCTGATTGATCTGAAGCTGGAAGGTGACGACACCGAACTCGACAACAACATTATTCAGCAGATCGCCGATCCGCTTCTGCACCTGGTTCGCAACTCGGTTGCGCACGGCATCGAGCGCGCCGAAGAGCGCTACGAGTCGGGCAAGTCCGATCATGGCAATGTGGCGGTGCGCGCCTACCATCGTGGCAACCACATTTATATCGAAGTAGAAGACGACGGACGCGGCATCGACTACGAAAAAGTTCGCCACACGGCTACCGATCTTGGTCTGCTGTCCGCTGAGCAAGCGGCGCAAACCCCAGATCGCGACCTGCTTGAGCTGCTATTCCATCCGGGATTCTCGACTGCGCCTCGCAAGACGGAGCTGGCTGGGCGCGGAGTTGGATTGGACGTCGTTCGCGCGAATCTCACGGCGCTGAATGGCGAAATCGAAATCGACACGCAGAAAGGCGTGGGCACGCGCTTCACGCTGAAAGTTCCGCTGACGCTCATCATCTCGCAGGCGCTGTTTGTACGCTGCGGACAAGCGCAGTTCGCTTTCCCGCTGTCGTTTGTGGAAGAGATCCGCCGCCTGCGCGAGAGGGATATCGAAGAAGTAGGCGAGAAGCTGCTCACAAAAGTACGCGACGAAGTCACAGAGATTGTTCGTCTCGATCGCGAATTGGGATTGCCTCCCATCGAGCCGGTCAATGGTTTCTATCGTCTGGTAATCGTGAACATCGGCGGACGACAGGTCGGCGTCGTTGTCGAAGAGGTCCTGCGCAAAGACGAAATCGTTATCAAGAATATGGGCGAGTACCTGCGGAACGTGAAGTTGTTCCCAGGCGCAACGATCGCTCCCGACGGCAGCCTGATCCTGTTGGTCGATCTCAATCGGTTGGTCGTTGGCGAGTCGATCGAGCACAAGCCGCTGATGCTTTCTGCAGCTGCGGCGCGCATCTTCGCACCTGGCTCGATGGCGGTGGCGCACAACAGCATTCCACGGGAAGCAATCGCGCCCGTACCGGACGAAAAAGTTATCGTGCTCGCAGACGATTCCATCAGCGTGCGCAAGTTTGTCGGACGCATGCTGGAAAAAGCGGGCTATCGCGTGAAGCTTGCTGCTGACGGCCTGGAGGCACTTGAAATCGTGCTGCAGGGCGGATGCGACCTGGTAATCACCGATCTCGAAATGCCGCGCACCAACGGCTATGAGTTGATGATGCACCTCAGGCAGAATCCGGATACTAAACGAATACCGGTGATGGTAGTCACGTCGCGCGCGGGAGCGAAGCATCGCGAGCGCGCTATGAGTGAGGGTGCAACGGCGTTCATGGTAAAGCCGGTACAGGAAGATCAATTGATTGCTTCGGTTGCGCAAATGATTGGGTACGCACTGCCGCACCTGGCGGTGAATGCCGCGGCAGCAGGGGCAGAAGTACAGGTTTAGGGACAAAAGATGAGTGCTGGTCAAAGAACGCGGGTGCTGATCGTCGATGATTCGGCGTTCATGCGCAAAGTGCTGCAGAGCATCATCGCAGCCGATCCGCAGATGGAGGTCGTGGGCGAAGCGCGCGACGGCCGCGAGGCCGTGTCTCTAAACGAGTCGCTCAACCCCGACGTGATCAGCATGGACATCAATATGCCGCACATGGACGGCTTGCAAGCATCCGAAGCCATCATGGCGCGGAATCCCCGCCCCATTGTGATTGTCAGTTCGGAAGCGCGCGATGGAGCTGAGGCGACGTTGCGAGCGCTCGAAATTGGGGCCATCGATTTTGTGCCGAAGCCGACGAACGCAATCGATCTCGATATGAATTCGGTGCGGGACGAATTGTGCCGCAAATTGAAGGTCGCTTCCCGCGTTCGCGTCGTCCGTACGATTCGCAATAACAATAATGGCGGCGGAAACAATGGTGGAGGCAACGGAACTGCCCCCGCGCCGCAGGCTAAACAGGTCCCAAGCGTCAGCGCTCCGGCGTCTCCCATGAATGGAGCCTCGGAGCCTGCGAATGGGCGCTTTCCGATCATCGTGGTTGCGGCTTCAACCGGCGGGCCACAGACGTTGATGAATTTTGTCCCGATGTTCCCGCACGATTTCATGGGCGCAGTGATTCTCGTCCAGCATATGCCGGGAACCTTCACCAGCCAGTTCGCACATCAACTCGCAGAAGTTGCGAAGATTCGTGTCAAGGAAGCGCAGCACGGGGAGATGGTGCAGCCGGGCGTCTTCTATGTTTGCCCGGGATCGCATCACTTGCGGATCACACCACAGGGCAGGATTTCGCTCGACGAAGGTGAACGTATCAATGGATATCGCCCTTGCGCTGATGTCACTTTGGAAACTGCCGCCGCTTACAGCGGCCCGATGACGACAGGAATCATTCTTACCGGAATGGGATCGGACGGCGCGAAGGGTTCGCAGTCGGTAAAAGCATGCGGTGGACATGTAATCGCGCAGGACGAAGTTACTTCGGTAATTTTCGGAATGCCCGCGGAAGCGATAAAAACCGGAGCAGTGGATCAGGTGCTCGGGATCGACGCCATTGTTCCGGCGGTCGAGAAACGTGTCTTATACCTGATGGGCGCGGCCAGGGTAGGTGCGATGTGAGATTAGCGCGTGCACAACGCGGCAAGCATCTCGCCTCGCCCGGCGGACAGGCTGCCATTCTGTTCACCGTTGGCGAGTTCACCTTTGCTGTGCCTGCCGACGTGATTCGCGAGATCCAGGGATTGCAGGATCTGCGCCTGATTGCCTCGGAACTCACGCCGATTCGCTCTCTGCACAATACTCCCGCGCCGGGAATTGGAGCGCTGGGCAAGAAGGTTCGCCATACTCTGCACCGTGGTAACCGCTTGCACTTCGTGATTGACGCCAACTTCTTTTTTGGATTGCCACCCAGCTGCAGCACTCGGGTGCTGGTATTTCGCGGACATCCGGTAGGACTGAAGGTCGACGGCATCGAGCGCATGACGATGATCACGCAGACCGTACCGCTGCCGCTCGCTTTCAGAGGCGAAGAACGGCGCTGGTACGCGAATCTTGCGATCGTGGAGAGCCGCGTAGTTCCGGTACTGAATACCGACGCGCTGCTCAGCCGGCTGGAAATCACAACACTGGAAACATTGCTGGCTCGCAGCGAAGAAAACATTTTCTCGGCGGTGGGTTCATGAGCACTGCCAGTTCATTTGTGTTGTTCCCGATGGGAGAGAAACACTTCGCGCTCCCGGCAGATCGTGTTACTGAGCTTGCTCAAGTCGACCAGCCACAGACGCTTCCGCACACTACGCCGTTTCTAACCGGCGTGCTGGTGCGTAGAGGCGAAGTGATTCCGGTGTGGGACATTGCTCCTTCGCTGGTCGGTCCGGATGCCCCAGCGAGAAAGTTTTATCTGATCGCGCGGCGTCGATTCGGTTCTGCGGAAGAGAGCACCGCGATTCCCGTGAGCGGTGACTGCGAGTTGCTCAACAAAGAAATGACGGCGCCGGTCGGTAAAACCGCTCCGTATGTTGAAGGCTTATTGACCTTGGAAAATGAAGTAGTGGAAGTAATCAGCCTGGAAGCTTTGGCTGCGGAGGAGGCGTCATGACGACGGCTACTTCGGGAATCGGCAAACTCCTGGTGATCGATAGTAACGTGCTGTTTGCGAAGCGATTGTCGAATGCATTGCGCGAAGAAGGATTTGAAGTGAATCACTCGATGGATGCGGCGTATGCCCTCACCATGCTGGAGTGGGACATGCCGGATGCGATTCTGTGTGCGACGAATCTGCGCGAGATGGGCGCCTTCGAGATTGTTCCGATCCTGCATGCGGATCAGAAGACCTCGCACATTCCGGTGATTGCACTGGGCGAGGACAGCGAGAACAGCCTGATGGCTGCGTTCCGCGCTGGATGTGATGACTGCGTCAGCCGCAAACTGGCTCCCGAAGGAATCGCCGCGCATGTTCGCACTTTCCTGCGCAGCCGCGAAGAAGGATTCCAGCCCACGCAAATGCTGGAGAGCTCGCAGACTTCGCTGGAAGGCAATCTTTCGCACCTCGATTTGCCCGGCGTGATCCAGATGCTGCAACACTCGCGCCAGAGCGGCTCGCTGCACATCAATGCCGGTCAGACGGACGGCATTCTTATCTTCGACGGTGGCCAGTTGAGCCATGCGGAAGCGGGCGACCTGATCGGCGATGACGCCGTGATCCAAATTGTGAAATGTTGCAATCAGGTGGAGAGCGGAGTTTACAAGTTCATTCACGGCTACGCGCCCGGTACGCGTACCGTGCTGCATTCAGCTACCGAACTCATGCTGCAGGCACTTCGCGAAATTGATGAGGAGCAGGAGCAGCAACCCAGCGACGAAGGAGTGCTGCCATGAGCGCCCCTACTGTATTTTTCATTGACGATAGCGCGACGATGCGCGAGGTCATCAAGATTGCATTCCGCCGCGAGAACATCGAGGTGGTCGCCTGTCACGATGGCGATGCCGCCATCGCCCAGATGCAGCAACAGCACCCGGACGTGGTGATCAGCGATGTGATTATGCCGGGTAAGGACGGGTACGAAGTCTGCCAGCAGATCAAACAGACGCCCGGTTTTGGCAATACGCCGGTTGTGCTGATGTCGGGCGTGGTGAATCGCAATGTTGCGGAGAAGGCGTTCGCCGTGAAGGCCGACGAGCTGATCCGCAAACCATTTCAACCGCAGGATCTGATCGCACGCGTCAGACAGCTTTTGGAAAATAAGAAGAACGCTCCGGCGACGGCATCCGTGCCCGTGATTGCGGCGCCAACGCCGCCGGTGGCCGCTCCGACGATGGCCGCGCCTGTGCGTGTAAACGGCAATGGGCAGGGAGTTCCGGCAACGACGCTGAGCGACATTTTCTCCGCTCCGGTTCCACCACGTGCGCCGGCGCCCGAGTACATAAATGCTCCCGCGGTCGCCGTAGCCGCGCCTGCACCCGTGGCTCAGGCAGCTCGCATTCCTTCACCACCGGTGCGAACGGCAATCTCATCTAATGGCGATATCGGCAAACTCCGCATCGAAGTTATGCGTCTGGAGAATCTGGTGAAGAAGTTACATTCTGAGCTGGAAGCGGAACGCGAATACGCGCGTGCTCTTGAGGAGCACATCAAGACCCTGCAGGAGAATGATTAGCAGCAGTCCGTACCAAGCGGCGACAAGTTTGTGCCGTAAGAATTCCAGGCGGCACCACTGGGAAGGCGTCCTGATGACTTGAGTCAGGATGCCTTTCGTGTTTAAGGCCGGAGGGGGTTGCGACCCGTTGTAACCTGCTGAACCAGAGTAACCTCAACAACTTAAGTCTGCCGCCGTAAACTGCGCCTATGTTCCGACGTCGAGATGCATTCATCTTCGTCTTAGCACTATTCTCGCTTGCCGCGAAAGCGCAGTCACCCATTCTGGGCGTCTTGGAGGACGTACCTCCATTCGGTTCTGGAACGCAGCACCGTCGCGCGGTGAGAGTCGTGTTTGAAAAAGAGGGAAGCGAGTGGCAAGCATTTCCAAGCAATTGTTCCGATAAGGAGTGCCTTTCCTCGATCAGCGTCAAATACCCGCCGGAGATTGTGTGGACTGTAGCGTTTGATGGCAGGCGTTTAGGGCAAATAACGTCGAGGACTCCTCAAACATTCGGTTACTACGCAGAAGTGGGCTTACAGAACATTTCGAGAACAAGCTCCGTGCCGACAGTCGGCGATAGGTCGCGACAGTTTGGAGGGCAGACTGACGCCTCAGTGTACCGGCCTCTAGTGACCAACTCGAAGCCCTTTGTCAGCGACCCAGAAGTATGGAAGCGTTCGCCATTGTTAGTTGAACAAGTATTTCGAGTTCGGCAAGCGTTTCGGCAGCATTTTGGAAAACTATGTCAGTTCGCTGGAGATCAGACTCATTTGAAGCCTCTCGAATACACAGACGAGAATTTAATGGTTGTGTCGGCGTATAAAGCTAAAACAGGGTGGGCTATAGCGAGACTTCATCTCCAAGGCGCTATCGATTGTGCTGACACCGAAGCTGGATTCGAGATCGACGATAGCTGGTTCGCGGTTGATCCGCAGATGCAAGTACGGCATTTAGGCGACGGCATCTGGTTGGTCGACGCTGGAGACTACGACAACGATGGCCACTCCGAGCTTGTCTTTTCCATCAATCGCGACGACAGGGGAGGTTACGAACTCTTCTACGACCAATTCAAGAAGCACGCTGTCTTTCAGTACATTTACCACTGACCCGCCATCGCCGCCGAAGGTTGAGATCGCGAGCGATACCACCCCCTGTCTCAAAGTGACAATGTGGAGCTTATCGAATTTCTGTTGGACTCTGGCCGCCCATGGGTATTATTTTGTTCGCCACGCCTGCTCGCCCTGCGACTGGTAGTTATCACCGGAGCACATCATGACAGCCAAGCGTCCAATCTCAGTAACGATCATCGCCATCCTCTATTTGGCAGTGGGAATTGCCGGTTTAGTTGGGCACGGATGGGAGGCGCTGAGAGCAACGCATTTTCCACCTGATGCGATCGCGATCGAGCTCACCGAATTTGCGGCAATCCTCTGTGGAGCGTTCATGCTTCGTGGCCAGAATTGGGCGCGCTGGCTAGCGGTCGCATGGATTGCCTTTCACGTCGCCATCAGTGCGTTTCATCCGCTTCGCGAGCTTGCCATTCATGCTGTGTTCCTCGTCCTGATTGCCTGGATTCTATTTCGACCAGAGGCCGCGAAGTATTTCCGCCATGCTGAAGCAACGTAGATAGCAAATTCGCGCAACTCATTCGGCAATCTTCAGCACGATCTTCCCACGCGCGTGTGGCGCGCCTGCCAGCATCTCGTGCGCGACGCGTGCTTGCTCAAGTGGGAGCACCGTACCGACCCGAGTGGACAGCTCTCCAGCCTGGAGCATCTCCGAAATCATATTCAGCCTTGCAGTCGTCACATCGACATAAAAGAAGACTGAGCGCACATCTGAACGCGATGACACTGGGTCTGGGGAAACTACCGATACGAGAATACCTCCCGGTTTCAAGCCTCGAGCTGATTTTTCCCGTGTTTCTCCGCCCACCAGATCGATCACCGCGTCCACCGACCACGAAGCATAGTCGAGCGCGTCAGACCGATAATCGACGACGGTTTCGGCGCCTAGCTTCCGCACGTATTCCAGATCGCCAGATCCAGCCGTTGCGATGACATGGATTCCCGATCGAGCCGCAAGTTGGACCGCATAGGCGCCGACACTCCCGGCCGCTCCGAGGATGAGCGCCGTTTCACCGGCCTGAAGGTGCGCGTAGTCGAAAAGCATCTGCCATGCTGTGACGGCGACGACAGGCACAGACGCCGCTTCCACGTGGGTTAAGCGCGAAGGCTTGCGAGCCACCATGCCACTCGAGGCCGAAGCGTACTCGGCGTATGCTCCGCAGAACTGCGGGTTGGTGATGCCGTACACTTCATCCCCACGGTTGAAGCCAGTCACGCCGGCGCCGACTTCCTCGACGACTCCGGAGAGATCGGAGCCAAGGATCAGTGGAGGTTGAGGGCTGACTTCGCTCTTGCCTTCACGAATCAGCGCGTCCCACGGTCCGACTCCGGCGGCCTCAACGCGGATCAGGAGCTCGCCCGTGCCCGGAGATGGCCGAGGAACTTCTTCGATGACAATGACGTCCGGTGGACCAAATTCGCGGATTCTTGCGGCTCTCATTTTTCGATGCTCTCGAGTGCTCTCAATTGAGCTCGGTCACGTTTCAGTCGGCATTGGCCCACAAATATAGAGATGCCAGATTGATACCCGTTGGCGAATGTTCAACAACGTTCATTGACATCAAATTTCACAAGATGTTACCGTCCGCGTGTCCCCTCACCCAGCAAGCCAAAGAGGCTCGCCGGGACCCCGGACGGAAATGCGCCACCGAATCGAATATCTGCCAGTCTGGATAGTGGTGAAACTGTTCGGTCTAATGCCGCGCCCGCTGGCGCGTGCATGCGGAATCTTGCTTGGCCAGCTCGTCTATTACCTTCATGGCCGTCTTCGGCGCGTAGGGTTTCGCAATCTGCAGATGGCGTTTCCGCAGATGTCGGAGCGCCAGCGGCGCCACATAATTCACGGCGTGTTTACTACGCTTGGGCGGCAGCTTGCCGACTTCTGCCAGTTTCCGTCGTACACCCGCAAGAACATTTCCTCGCTGGCTATTTATGAAGGATATGAAGCCTACGACGCCGCCAACGCGCGCGGCAAAGGCGTGCTTTTCCTGACTGCGCACCTGGGTGGATGGGAAATTGGTTCGTTCGCGCACTCGCTATTTGGGAATCCGCTGAACGTCGTGGTTCGCGCACTGGACAATCCCTACCTCGACGAGATGGTCGATCGCTACCGAACGCTGCACGGCAATCGCACCTTTGAGAAACAGGATTTTGCTCGCGGTCTGCTGGCGGCCATGAAAAAGGGAGAGACTGTCGGACTGTTGATGGACCAGAACATGACGCCGCCTCAGGGCGTGTTCGTGAACTTCTTTGGCATTCCGGCCTGCACGGCTAGCGGACTGGCACGCGTTGCTCTGCACACGGATGCAGCGGTGATTCCGGCGTTCACAATTTGGGATTCGGTGCTTCGCCGCTATCGGGTGCGCTTCGATCCGGCGCTCACGCTCATCCGGACGGGGGACGCCGAACGAGATGTGATCGAAAACACCGCGCTGTTCACCAAGGTCATTGAGGACTACGTGCGGCAATATCCGGACCAGTGGCTCTGGGTGCACAAGCGCTGGAAAACTCGTCCAGATGGCCAGCCGCCACTATACTGAGCCTTCTCCTATGAAACTCAAGTTAATTGCGCAAGCGCTCCAGTTGGAACTCGTGGGCGATGGAGAGGTGGACATCGCAACGGCTTCAAGCATGCAATCGGCAACGGAGGCGGCGATCGTATTCGTGGAAGACGAGAAAGCTCTTCCGGAAGCCTTGAGATCGGGCGCGGGAGCGATTGTCGCCGGCGAGTTCGCGCGTGGTGGGGCTGGAAAGCCATTACTTATCAGTGCGCAGCCGAAGCTGGCGTTCTCGCGGATTGCTGCGCTGGTGAGCCCCAGACCCGTAGCGGGAGCGTTTGTTCATCCGAGCGCTGTAGTGAGTTCGAGCGCGAAAATCGGCGCGAATGTAGAGATTGGTCCGCATGCAGTCGTTGAAGATGGGGTCACGATTGCCGAAGGCAGCCGCATTGGTGCTGGATGTTTTGTCGGCAAAGGCGTTCGTCTCGGTGCAAATGCCGAGCTCAAGCCGAATGTCACGATCTACCCCGGCGCGACTATCGGCGATCGCTGCATTTTTCATTCCGGCGTGGTCTTAGGCAGCGATGGATTCGGTTATGTACGCGATCGAGTGACCGGACGCCACGATAAGTTCCCGCAGATTGGTCGCCTCGAAATTGGCAACGATGTCGAGATCGGCGCCAACAGTACTGTCGATCGCGGCGCTCTCGACGTTACCGTGATCGGCGACGGCGTGAAGCTCGATAACCTGGTGCACATTGGTCACAACTGCCGCATCGGAAAGAACGTGGTAATTGCCGCTCAGACCGGCATTTCGGGTAGCTGCGTCATTGAAGATAACGTGGTGATGGCCGGCCAGGTTGGATTGGGAGACCACATACGCATCGGCGAGGGTGTGATTCTGGGCGGCCAATGCGGAGTTTTACCGCACAAGGTGCTGCGGGGGAAGGGAATATTGTTCTGGGGAACTCCGGCGCGGCCGGTGCGCGAATATCTGAAGCAATTGGCCGTGCTGGCGCGTCTAGCAAAGAAGTAGATTTTCCACCCGGCCAAATTGAGGGCAGGTGCGGCACCGAGTTCTCTTTTCGCGAAACGTGAAACGGGAAACCTGAAACGCGAAACGTCATTATGGCGATTGTTATTGTTGGCGGTCACTCTCGTAGCGTAGGCAAGACCAGCGTGGTTTCTGGCCTGATTGCCGCTCTACCGGAGATTCACTGGACGGCCATCAAGGTGACGCAGTACGGGCACGGCATATGCTCGGCTGACGGAGAGCCTTGCGACTGCGCGACCGACGATCACAGCTGGGCGGTGAATCTCGAGCGCAATCGCGCCGGCGAGAGCGACACTTCTCGGTTCCTCGTCGCCGGCGCCGACAAGGTTTATTGGGCGCGGACGCGACAGGGATTCCTCGCTGAAGCTATGCCGAGGTTACGGCAGATACTCGCAGAGTCGGCAAATGTCATTCTGGAATCGAACAGCATGATGAAGTTCATCCGCCCTGATATTTACCTCAGCGTTCTCGACTACGACACACACGACTTCAAGCCTTCTGCGCGCGAATTTCTTGACCGTGCCACAGCGGTCATCGTTCATGCAGAAAAGCCGGAGGCGATCCCTGCATGGGACGATGTGTCACTCAAGCTGATTGCCGGCAAGCCAGTCTTCCCGATCGAGCCGCCGCAATACGTAACGCCGGAGCTGGTTGAATTCGTACGCCAGCGGCTTGTTTCTCCTGTGGTGCAATAGCGGCTCAGATTTTCCGCACTCCCTCTTGATATATTGAAGGAACTGTCGCCGTTCACTCTCGTTTACGGAGCACATCGTTTCATGCGCTATGGAAAGCTGAAGTTTGTGTTACTACTCGTTTGCTTGTCAGTATTAGAACTGGGTCTTGCAGCACAACAATCTGGACACGACGCTACCTGGAAGGCTCCTGCTTCTGCAGCTGCAAAGAAGAATCCTTTGGCCAAAGATGCCAATGCGGCTCAGGTGGGAAAGTCCACGTTCTTGCGTTCGTGCTCGACCTGCCATGGAGAGACCGGGGATGCTGGCCTGGCAGGAGCTTCGAACTTGAAATCCGCGGCCGTTCAGGCGCAGAGCGACGGCGCGCTGCAGTGGAAGATCGCGAATGGCAACGTGAGCAAAGGCATGCCAGCGTTTGGTTCGATGTCACAAGAAAAGCTCTGGCAGGTCGTGCGCTACGTCCGGACGCTGAAGGCGCCTACGAAGACCGCGACCGCACACTGAACCGTTTTTACCGGAGGCGCATGCGCAACTTCGAAATCCTGTTCGATCACGGTGAGCCGTCTCCGATCGCGGATTCCGCGTATGCGCCTTATGGAAAACTTGGATTCCCCGATCCGCCTATTGATCGTCCCTGGATTTACTCCAATTTCGTTCAGTCGCTCGATGGCATCGTGTCCTTCCGCGGATATCACGCTTCCGGAGCGGACATTTCTCAGTCCGCTGAAGATCGTTGGCTCATGGATCTGTTGCGCGCCCATGCGGATGCAGTACTCGCGGGCGTGAACACCCTTGTAGACGAGACCAATCTTCGTGGCAAAGAAAAGCGCGGTCCGGTGTTTCGGATCATGGACCCCGCTTTGCGCGAATTGCGGCTTAAGTTGGGACGTGCAAGAGAGAAGAATATTTTTGTCACCGGCAGCGGCAACATCGATCTCTCGGAATACCGCTGCTTCGACGGCGAGCACGTAGATCCGATCGTAGTCACCACAAAGGCCGGAGCATCGCGACTTGAGCAAAGCAGGGGCAACTCTGGCGTGCAGATCGTGGTTGTGGGCGAACGCGAAACGGTCGACCTGCCGCGTATGGCCGAACTGCTGCATCGCGATTTTGGGATCCGCTATCTTCTTTGCGAAGGGGGTCCCACGCTCTACGGGAGCATGTCGCGTGCCGGACTCATCGACGAGAAGTTCCTGACGATAGCTCCGATTGAAGTCGGGCAGTTCGTTCCGGACGAACAAGCTCGTACTCCAGAGGAGCTTGCGAATCCGAAGTTCACCACGGTGCGTCCGACCGTTTTCTTTGCTCCCGGCTTTATGAAGGAAAACGCCTCGCGATGGAGATGGATCAGTTCCCGCCGCATCGGCGACCACGGGTTCCATCGATATCGTATCGTCCGCCCCTGAACTCCGTAGCATTTACAATTGATTCTGGTCCTGATGGCTGGAACTCGCCAAATCCCTGACGTCTCCAAGTCGACCCGACGTGTGCTGGAGCGGCGCGCGTCTTCCTATGCGATCCCCTGGCAGGCATGGTTGCTGGCGATCGTATCTGGCGTACTGCAGGTTCTCGCGTTTCCGATTCCAAATCTGAATTGGCTCTGCTGGATTGCACTCACGCCGCTGCTTGTGGCGATTCTCCACGCGCGCAGAATGGGGCGTGTGCCCAGTTCTGTGGCTTCAGTGCGACAGGGGCTCATACTGGGATACGTCAGCGGCGTGATCGTGTACCTGGGTTCGTGCTACTGGATTTATCACGTGATGAATTCCTACGGCGGACTGGACGCTCCGATCGCTGCCGGGATTCTGGTTCTCTTCGGTCTATATCTCGGACTGGTACATGCTGCTTTCGGAGGGCTCTTCGCGCTGGCGGCGGGCCGGCTGAAACTCGGGCCGCGGGCGCTCGTCCTGGCTCCATTCCTATGGGTAGCGTTGGAGTTATTCCGCACGCGCGTGATCGCCTTTCCATGGGATCTGATGGGGACTGCGCTGGTCGACAATATTCCTCTTTCGCGAATTGCGACCATCACCGGAGTCTATGGGCTATCGTTCGAAATCCTGCTGGTGAACGCCGCCTTCGCATCCGTGTTTGTAGGACGACGCGAGCGCCGCCCGCTGGTTCTGGCAGCGTGCATTCTCCTGGTCGGAATTTTGGAGACTGGCGCTTTCTTCAGTGCTCCACCACAGCCGGCGAACGGCACCGCACGATTGGTTCAACCGAACCTATCGCTTGACGCCGACTGGACTCCTGAGTTGTACGAGAAGACGCTCGCTGAACTGGGCACACTGAGCGTTCCACAACCCGGAGAGTTGATGCCTGGCGATCCGCTGCCAGACCTGGTGATCTGGCCGGAGTCGCCGGCTCCTTTCTTTGAGAATGATTCGCGCTTTCGCCAGACGGTCAGCAGGATCGCCACTGACAGTCATGCCTATGTGATCGCCGGAGAAGTGGGGCTGCCGCCTTCGGGCGACGATCGTCGTATCTACAACTCGGCCCTGATCGTCACGCCGCAGGGAGATGCGCTTGCACGTTACGACAAAGTGCATCTGGTGCCCTTTGGTGAGTACGTGCCGTTCAAGAATCTTTTCGGCTTTGCGCACAAGCTCACGCGCGAGGTGAGCGATTTCGCTCCCGGCTACGAACGCATGGCGCTGCCGGTGCACAGCTATAAGCTCGGCGTCTTCATCTGTTACGAATCGGTGTTCCCGAACGAGGTGCGCGAGTTCGCTGCCAATGGCGCTCAGGTGCTCGTAAATATTTCCAACGACGGCTGGTTCGGCGACACGGGTGCTCCGGAACAACACCTGCGCATGGCCCGCATGCGGGCCGTAGAAAACGGGCGCTGGGTGGTGCGGTCGACGAACACGGGCATCTCGGCTTCCATCGATCCCTTCGGGCGAGTGGTGGCGCAGCTTCCTCGTAACGTTCGCGTTGCGCTCGATCTCCCTTATGGGGTAGTGACCGGAACCACTTTCTACACGCGCCACGGTGATTGGTTCGCGTGGGCTTGTGCGATAATCGCGCTAGGCGTGTTCATCGCGCTCATCTCCAAGAACAGGACACTACGAGCATAATGGTCGAAGAACTGGAACAGGCATACAGCGGTTTACGCGATAAGGTTCGCGACCTGCGGGAGTATCTTTGACCCCTCCAAATCACGTACCGAACTCGATGCCATCGAAAAGCTGACCGCCGACCCATCCATCTGGTCGAATCCTGAACGCTCTCAGACACTCATGCGCGAACGCAAACGCCTAGAGTCTGCCTTAAACACCGAGGCTGATCTGGCGCGCCGCGTGGGCGACATCGATGCCTACTTCGAACTGGCGCGCGAGGGCGAGCAGGTCGAGCCCGAACTGAAGCGCGAGATCGATGCGCTGCAAGTGCAGGTCGATAAGCTGGAAACAGAGACGCTGCTTTCCGGTCCGAATGATCTGCTGAATGCGATCGTCACAATTCATCCGGGAGCGGGCGGAACCGAATCGCAGGATTGGGCCGATATGCTTCTGCGCATGTATCTGCGCTGGGCCGAGCGCGAGGGTTTCAGTGCGGTGGTGAACGACTATCAACCCGGCGAAGAAGCTGGACTGAAGTCGGCGACATTTACGGTGACCGGAGACTATGCCTACGGCATGCTCATTAGTGAAATCGGTGTGCACCGCCTGGTGCGTATCTCGCCCTTCGATCAGGCAAAGCGGCGGCATACGTCATTCAGCAGCGTGTTCGTCTCTCCGGAAATCGACGAGAGCATACAGGTCGATATCAAACCCGAAGACATTCGTACCGATACGTACCGTTCCGGCGGCAAGGGCGGACAGCACGTGAACACCACGGACTCGGCAGTGCGTATCACGCACATCCCAACCGGCATTGTGGTGAGTTGCCAGAACGAGCGCTCGCAGCATAAAAACCGGGAGCGCGCGATGAGCATGTTGCGGTCGAAACTTTACGAGCACGAGCTGGAAAAGAAAAGGGCGGCGACGAAGAAGATCGAAGATTCCAAGCTGGATATCGGCTTTGGATCGCAGATTCGCTCATACGTGCTCGCGCCGTACCGCATGGTCAAAGATCATCGCACAAAGATGGAAATCGGTGACGTAGATCGCGTGGTGGATGGCGATCTACAGCCGTTAATTCGCGCGTATTTGCTGATGCGGCGCGATGAACAGAATTAGAGCGGACATTTTCGAACTCCCACCCAGGACAGAAGAAGGCCAGGGTGGGGCACCCAAAGCTTTTTCCGCTCGATCGGGCTCCACCCAATAGGGACTTACCCCAGGAAATCTACCTTTGATTCGCGCGGGATCACACCTGCCTTGTGTCCCATATCCAGCAGACGACGGATCGCCTCGCGGCCATCGGGTCCGTACTCGATGGTTCGATCGTTCACGTACATGCCGACGAATTTATCGGCAGACTGCTGATCCAGATCGCGCGCAAACTGCATCGCGTATTCCAGCGCTTCTTCGCGATGATCGAGCGCGTACTGGATGCTCGTCTTCAGAGCGGTTGCGACGTCGGCGATGGTCTGAGGCGTCAGGTCGCGACGGATCGCATTGCCCCCGAGTGGAAGCGGCAGTCCGGTCATGTCGCGCCACCACTTGCCGAGATCGACGATGCGCTGCAAGCCGGATTTGGCGTAGGTCAGCTGGCCTTCGTGAATAATGAGTCCAGCTTCGTATTTGCCCGCGAGCACTTGCGGGATGATCTGATCGAAGGGCACGACTTCGGTTTCCACGTCGGGCGCGAACAGCTTCAAAGCAAGGTACGCCGTGGTCATGGTCCCTGGTATGGCAATGCGCGTGTTCTTTACGTCGAGGATGGAAAGTGGCTTGGGCGAGATGATCATCGGCCCATAGCCTTCGCCTACGCTGCCGCCGCTGCCGAGTAGTCCGTACTTATCCTGCACGTAGGGATACGCGTGGAACGAGATGGCGGTGAGGTGATAGACGCCTTCCATGGCCTTGCGGTTCAGCGTTTCGATATCGCAAAGGGTATGGGTGAATTTCAGACCCGGGACACGAACCTTGTTGGTCGCGAGTCCGTAAAACATAAATGCGTCGTCGGAGTCGGGACTATGCGCGACATTAATTTCCTGTAGTGCAGCGGTAGGACTGCTAACCATAACGTTCCGTTCTACGAGGCGGGAACAACCTCAGACAAAGTGGTAGTGCAAAAATTAGGCTAATAGATTCGCAAATCTTGACGAACTCTTGGCGCGACGACCGAGTTCCGCGGCCGCCAAAACCTTGATCACCTCGGCGAATACAAAAGGAAATAGTCCAAAGTTGGCAGCCCGGGCCAGGGGAGCATGCAACAGGACCATGATCCAGGAGACGCCGCTCACAAACAGCAGTATTTCGCCGGCGACCGAAGCCAGGGCGTAGCGCGCGAAACTTTTCGGTCCGCCCTCGGCAATCCATCCGGCAAGGAACGCCACGAATGGATAGGAGATCAGGTAGCCGCCAGTGGGTCCGAACAATTGAGCAACGCCTGACAGGGCGCTGGGGGCGAATACCGGCATTCCCATCGCGCCTGCAGCAAGATAGAGCGTAAGCGCGGCGAATCCGCGACGGCTGCCGAGTGTGAGTCCCACGAGCAGAACGCCAAAGTTCGCGAGGGTCAGCGGAACCGGTGTGAACGGCAGTGGCATAGCAAACCGGCCGAGGATTCCCATCAGCAGGGCTGCGCCAACGACCAAGGCCGCGTTCTTCGCTAGACTTGAGCTCCACGGCTGAGTTTCAACAGCCTCTACCAATTGTTTTGCCATCGTCTACTCCTCAGGAGTTTGCAGAATCGTTTGTGCTCGGTGGCGCACTGGTCTCGACCACCGGAGCCGGATGCAGTTCTTTGCCGGTCATATGGCGACGCACGCGAAGGAACGCCGCCACGGCAGCCCACACCACGGACAAGGTGCTGAGGACCAAAATTGCGTAAAGCACCTGAATGAACACAGCTCGCTAGAATATCAGAATCGTCACCGAATCCCCACTTGTGGCAGATCAGTGCGACTGCATGGCGGCTTCGACTTCTTCCACGGTGCGCGGTAAACCCTCGGTAAAGCGAATCAGCTTGCCGCTGTTATCGACGTAAAAGATGTCTTCGATGCGGACGCCGATCTTCTCCTCAGGTATGTAGATGCCCGGCTCGATGGTGAACACCATCCCTGGGCCTAGTGGCTGAGCGTTGTTGCCCGCGTCATGGACTTCGAGCCCAACGAAATGGCCGAGCCCGTGGATGAAGTATTGGCCGAGCGGCTGGCCGTGCAGGTCTTTTCCGTGGGAGTTGATGTAGTCATAAGCGACTTTGTAGAGGGAGTTCTGTGCGCTGCGGGACAGAGATGATTTTCCCGACTGGAATGCGTCGATCGCGGCCTGCTGCGCGCCGAGAACTATCTCGTAAATCTCGCGCTGGCGCGGCGTGAACTTGCCGTTGGCAGGCAAGGTGCGCGTGATGTCGGACGCATACATCGAGTATTCGCCTGCAACGTCCATCACGACCACATCGCCATCGCGAATCGGACCGTCATCGTCCGAATAGTGGAGGACAGTGGAGTTGTAGCCGGCCCCCACGATCGGCGCATAGGCTGGCCGCTCGCAACCACGCTTGCTGAACTCATATTGCATGAGTGCTGCGATCTGGCGCTCGCCCGTGCCTGGATGCATCGCCTTCATCGCCGCGACATGAGCTGCCATGCTGGCCTGTGTGGCTTTGCGAACCAGTTCGATTTCACCTGCATCTTTTCGCACGCGCAATTCTGCAATAAGCGGATCGGCATCTTGAGTCGAGATGTAGTTCGGAAAAGCATTCGTGCGGGTCAGCCACGCCATCGACGAAGCAGAGAGGTCTCCGGAATTCACGTAGATGGTGGCGGCGGGTGCGGGCAAAATGCGAACTAGTTCGTCGCGTAGGCGATCCAGTACTTCGACGCGGTCCACACCGGTCAATTGGGGGGCCTGCGGATTCTCGGCGCCGAGCTTGGGTCCGGTCCAGCGCTCCTGGGTGTAGTTGTGCGCGGGAAGGAACAGGATTTCGGTATAGGGAAGTGCCGCTTGCCCCTCGGTGGCGGGGCGGGCCGGTGCGACCAGGATCGCAGCGCCCGGTTCAGTCCAGCCGGTCAGGTAGAAAAAACTATTGTCCTGTCGAAAGCCGTAGAGATCGTTCTGCCCGGCGGCTTCGGTTCCGGCAAAGACCAGTACCGCTGTATTCGCTTTTTTGGCCAGGGCTTCGCGGCGGGCGTGGTAATCAGAACTCGGTTGCCGCTCGATGGCGACGGCGGAAATTGAGACCAGCAGGAAGAAGAGGAACGTCAGTGCTCTGCGCAAGAGAAATCCTCGGACGAACGAAGTGGAACCGGAGATTATACCCGCACAGGGTTTGCCGATCCCGCCTTCGCCAAAAGAGGGAGTGGGTGGGCAGATCCCACACATCCAACGATAGGATGTATGGGGCACCCACTAGCGTTAACCCTTTTTCTGTTTTGAATTCTGTTGCGCCTCGATGACGCCGTCCACATTGCCTTTGTTGATCAGCGTAGAGCCGGTGTCGACGAAGGTGGGCAAAGCCGCATTCGGATTCTCCGCGGCATTCGCGTCGCCAATGTTCATGCGGTTGTGGTGAAAATCGTCGAGCATCTGCATTCCAAAATAGCCCATGGTGTAGGGCTTCTGCGCGATGGTGGCCTCGATCACTCCTTTACGGATCCAGTCCAGCGTGTCGTCGTCAGTATCCATGGCAATCACGAGTTTGCCGGTCGTGTGATTATTGTTCAGCACGGCGGCCACTTCCTTGCCCCCCTGGGCCTCGAGGCAAATGAAACCGTCGATCGGTTCCTTCTTGTCGAGGATCTGCTGGGTGTCGTCGAATACCATGCGCGGATCGCCTTTCATATCGATGATGCGATCGATCTTGATCTGCGGATAGCTTTCAAAGACTTTTTGATAGCCACGCAGCCTGGCGTTCAGGTTTGCCTGGCTCGGCATGGTGAAGATCACCACATTACCCTTGCCGTGAAGTTGCTTGGCGGCCAGTTCGCCGCCGCGCACGCCTGCGTCGTAATTGTTAGTGCCGACGAAGAAAAGTCGCTTGCTTACGGGCGAGTCGGAATCGATGGTGATGACGGGAATTCCCGCAGCGACTGCGGCATCGATCGATTGACGCAGAAGCTCGGCGTCGCCTGCTGATACCAGAATGCCCGAGGGTTTCTTCTGCACCGCTTGGTCGAACTCAACCTTCTCTGCTCCCGGATTGTAGCTGTCCGGTCCGACAACTTCGGCGCGCACCTTCATTTGCTCCGCAGCCTTATAGAATCCCGCAGCGGCTGATTGCCAGTAGGGGATCTGAGTGTTCGCCGTGATCAGGTAATAATGCTCGTCGCTATCGTGCTTGGAGCAGGCACTCAATCCGAGCACAGCTATCAAGGAAATAATCGCGCAGGCAAAGCGCCGAAGATTAATCATGGAAGCACCTCTTAGAAGAAAAATGCGGGCAGGAAACCAAGGGCCCAAAAAAGCGAATTGTAGGCCTGTTGGGACTCGATTCACAAGTACGCGAGCCACAAGCGACAGGTTGTGGCTATATACCCACTGGATAAGGCTTCGCGGTCTGCGGCTCGCGGGCATCCCGCCCGAAGAAGCGCTCGAATCGTCCCTGCAATAGAGACATCAATCCGGTGTACCAGTAGCCGAGAACGAATAATCCGAGGAAAGGCACGGTGATGAAGTTTTCATTGGCCACCGCGTACCACACGGTCAGCGCGAACCAGCTTCCGATCGCCAATTCGAGATAAGGAATCCAGCCCAGCCGCCGCCGGTATTTGCTGGCAATCACCTTGTCGGACTTCGACTGCACACGATATTTCGGAGTGCGCGCAAAGGCCGTTTGTTTGCCGACCAGCGCTTCCAGCACCGCCTTGCTGTTGGTCATGGTGAGCCCAATTCCCAACGCCATCAGGAAGGGAAGATATAAGAACGTCCGGTACCAAGTGCGCGGATGGAGTTCCTTCTGCGATACGAGGTAGAAACTCGACACCGAAAAAGTCGACGCCAGGAAAAGAGGCACATCGATGTAGAGCATCTGGAACCAGCCCTGATAAAAGCGAATGATCATTGCCGGCAACAGAAGGGCCGAGAGCACAATCATCAGCGGGTAGCTGATGTTCGCGGTCAGGTGATACCAGGCTTCGATTTTGATTCGTCGCGGCGCGTCGCTCTTTAGAACAAACGGCAGATCCTTGATCGCACATTGAATCAGGCCCTTGGCCCAGCGCGCCTGCTGCGTCTTGAACGCCGTCATCTCGATGGGCAATTCCGCCGGGCACTCCACATCTTGCAAGTACGCGAACTCCCAACCTTTCAGTTGCGCGCGATAGGAAAGATCGGTGTCTTCAGTGAGCGTGTCGTGCTGCCAGCCCCCGGCTTCTTCAATCGCACAGCGGCGCCACATGCCGGCAGTGCCGTTGAAGTTGAAAAAGACGCCGGTGCGCGAACGCCCCCCGTGTTCGAGGACGAAATGGCCGTCGAGCAGAATGCCTTCCACTTCCGACAGAAACGAATAGCCGCGATTCAGGTGCGTCCAGCGCGTCTGCACCATTCCAATCTGCGGCTCGGTGAAGTGGTGGATCACCTTCATCAGCCAATCTTCGGGCGGAACAAAATCGGCGTCGAAGATGGCGATGAACTCGCCTTTGGAGAACTGCATGCCGTTATGCAGAGCTCCAGCTTTGTATCCGGCGCGGTTCGTGCGATGAATGAACGTCACCGGGTGTCCCATCGCCGAGTAGCGCTCTACAACGCCGCGCGCGACTTCGGTGGTCTCGTCGGTCGAATCGTCGAGTAACTGGATTTCCAACTTCTCGCGGGGATAATCCAGGCGGCAGATTGCGTCCACCAGGCGGTCGACCACGAATTGCTCATTGAAAATCGGCAACTGGATGGTGACCGTCGGCAGTTCGGCGAATTTTTCTTTAGGCTCGGTTCGCTTGTTCTTCTTGTTGCGGTAGTACATCCAGACGAGCTGATACCGGTGTAGACCATAGAACGCCAGCAGGATCAGCACAATGAAGTACGGAATCAGCAAGCACATATCAAAGGCATTCGCCTTGTATAAACCTTTAAAGGTCGTGTCCAGGATGTGCGTGCGCAGATAATGGCCGAAACCACGCTGCTCGAGAAACAGCGCAAAGCCTAAATTGGAGGTAAAAGAAGTCAGCGTTCTTGCCCTTGTGCCCGAAACTTCGGAGCGCCGGCCGGAAAGCTAGATTGTACCTGATAGGTAAGGTTGACCAAACTATGACATCCGGCAAAATCCTTTGTCGAAGCTAGATCTTGGATCAGTGCGCGAACCTATGCTGCTTGGTTACAATAGGGGAAAGCAGCTCTTCTGGAGTCCAGTACTTGGCCACAAACAATTCACAGTTACAGCCGCGGATCTTGTGCGTAGACGATGAGCCTGTAGGCCTGACAGTGCGCAAATTGCTTTTGGAACGCAAGGGCTACGCAGTGGAGATTGCCTCAAACGGCGCTTCCGCGATTGATATGTTCAAGATACGGCCCTTCGACCTGGTATTGCTCGACTACTACATGCCCGCCATGAACGGCGCCGAAGTCGCACGGGTAATGCGTACAATACGTCCGAAAGCACGAATCGTCATGCTGTCGGCGTACGTTACGTTGCCGGAAGAGGCACTCGAGCACGTGGATGCTTCGATCACCAAGGGCATTCATCCGGAAGCATTGCTGGATTCGATTGGGCAACTCATCTCTCTGGATCACGGTGGGGATCACTGATCATGGAGCCAAAAAAATTTGGTCGGATTCTGCGGGTTTCTCTGCTCATTCCCGTGCTGGTTATCCTGGCGATGGCAGCGATCGTAGGGTTCGAAGTCGAGCAACTACGAACCGCCCTCGGATGGGTCGATCATACGGACAGAGTCGTCGCCGAGGCGCGCCTTACATTTCGATCGATCGTAGACGAAGAGACCGGCGTGCGCGGATATCTGCTCACTCACCGGGACGACTTTCTCCAGCCATACAACGACGCGCTTCCGCGTGTGGAAGAAGAATTCGCAAAGCTGCCAAACCTGGTTGCCGACAATCCCGATCAGCTGCGAAGAATCCAGCAACTTCGGGATTCCTACGACAAGTGGCTTGCATACTCCAAGGTCATGCTCAGCCCTGACTTCGCTCTGACAGCGAACGCGTACGAGGCGAGCCTGCAGGGCAAGCAATTAATGGATGACGTCCGCCGTCAGATGGAAGAACTGATGCGGGCCGAATACGAGTTACGAGACGAGCGAGTTCGCAAGTCATCGGATCTCGACAAGCTCTTCTTCGGCAGCCTCATCGGACTAACGGTTCTGCTTGGTACAACGCTCGTGCTGTTTACTCGCCGCCAGTTACTTGGATTGTCGAGCAGTTACGAAGAGGCTCTGAAAGACAGCCGCGAGAAGACAGCACAGGTTAAGGAACAACGCGAGTGGTTCTCAACGACTTTACGGAGCATCGGGGACGCGGTGATCGCGACCGACGGGACGGGTAAAGTCAGCCTGATGAATGAGGTCGCTTGCGAACTCACCGGGTGGACCGAGGAGGAAGCTCGCGGCCACGTTCTCCAGGAGATATTCAAGATCATTAACCAGGAGACTCGTGAGGTTGTCGAAAACCCGGTGTCGAAGGTTCGGCGCTTGAATAAGGTCGTGGGCCTCGCCAATCACACGGTACTGATCAGCAAGAACGGCAAAGAGTACAACATCGACGACAGCGGCGCACCCATTCGCAATCCTGATGGCGAGATGGTTGGCGTGGTCCTCGTCTTCCGCGACATCACCCGCACTTACCAGATGGAACGGACTCTGCGGACCACTGAAAAGCTGGCCCTCGCTGGGCGGCTATCGGCAACGATTGCGCACGAGATTCACAATCCGCTCGATACGGTGGGGAACGTTCTCTATCTCATACAGGGCGATTCGCAGGGAGAGATGCGGCAACACATCGAGTTGGCGATGCAGGAGCTACAGCGCGTGAGCCAGGTGACGAAGAGCATGCTTTCGCTCTATCGGGAATCGAAGACGCCGGTTCCAGTCGCCGTGAAGGATGTGCTGGAGAGCGTACTCGCCTTGTTCGAGACGAAGATTGCCAGCAAGGAAGCCAGCATTGGCAAGTCTTATCAGAACGGACTTGCGCTGGAAGGTTTCCCCGCGGAGTTGCGTCAGGTTTTTTCGAACTTTATTGGAAACGCGCTTGATGCCATCGCACAGCACGGAGCGGTTTCCATCACCGCATCAAGAACGCCGGCCCGGGGTGACACGCCGGCTGGGGTTACCGTTGTGGTCGCTGACAATGGCACTGGAATCTCGGAGGAGAACCTTTCCAAGCTCTTCCTGCCCTTTTTTACGACGAAAGGCGAACAGGGTACCGGCATCGGCCTGTGGGTGAGCAAGGGCATCATCGATAAACACGGCGGCACTGTCACCGTCGACAGCAGCACCGAGCCGGATTATCACGGCACGACTTTTACCGTGTGGCTGCCGGAGAAGTTTACCGGCGAAAGAACCGGCCAGCCGGAAATCGTGGCTTCCGAAAACGGGGCGAAGGCGAAGAAGCTGGAAGCGGTCTAGTAGCAGGAGGCAATGATGAAGAAAGACGTCATTCTTGCAGGTTTCGCGCTGTTGCTCGTTTTTGCCTTTGCCACGTCCCTTCTAATGGCGCAGGACGTGAAAACCGGCGACAAGAGCGCGAGCAGCGAAAGGGGAAGGATGCGCGCGGTAACCGGTTGCCTCCACTCCGTGAGCGGTAACAATCAGTTCAGGTTGGACGCGCAGGATGGAAGCAAGTGGGAACTGACGAGTGACCAGGTGAAGCTCGCCTCGCAAGTTGGGCATACGGTCACGGTCATCGGTTCCGTGATGATGGCAGCATCGGCAAACGGGGACGGAAGCGGTCGCCTGGCCGTAACCAAGCTGGCTATCGTCAGCAGTGGTTGCCAGACCGACATCCCGATGCAGCAGTAGGTCGCGCAGCGGAAATCACTTCTTTCAGATTAGTGCCGAACAGCAGTCTACCAGCGGAAATAGCTACTCATATCGCAGGGCTTCCACTGGGTCCATCCGAGCGGCTTTGATTGCCGGCAGCATGCCGCTAACGATTCCTACGATCGCCAGAATCACGCTCGATGCAATCAGGATGGTGGGATCGATATGCAGGTGTATATCGGCATCTTGCGCGTCGTCGGCGAAGGCACTGAATAACGGCAGAGAGCCGATGACGACCGAGATGATGTAAGCGGCTAACACTCCAAGAATGCCGCCGGTGAAGGTGATCGCCAACGCCTCAGACAAGAACTGGACGAGAATGTGGCGCCTGCGCGCACCCAGTGCTTTTTCCACACCGATCTCGCGGGTGCGCTGGGTGACAGCGACGAGCATGATGTTCATCAAGCCGACGCCGCCGATGCCCAGCGTGAGGAATCCGATGAAGGTAAGAAGAATCTTGATGCCGGTGGTGACGATGCGGAACTGGCTGATGTCCTCCATCAGGTTCCACACAAAGACAGCTTGTTTATCCTCAGGCTTGAAGTTGTGGTGAGCGGCTAGAACCTGTCGTACCGCGTCGCCCACTTTCTGGTAAGCCATGCCCTCATATTCAATGAAGATGCCGCTGAGGTAGTGCGTGTCCCTCAGATCGCTCATAGTGCTGAAGGGCACAATCAGCATGCGATTGTCGTTGTCATCGCCGTCCTGCACCTTATGCTTGAGGATACCGATGATCTGGAAGCTGATGCCATCGATGCGGATCGAATTGCCGATCGCAAGCTGTCCGGAAAACAGTTTCTTCTTGACCTCATCGCCGACGACCACAACGCGCGCATGAGTGCTTTCGTCCTCTTCGGTAAGAGGGCGTCCCTCCGCCAGATCCATTCGGCGAATCTGCATCCACGAGGGATATACCCCCGTCGTGCGGAACGTGAACATGCGCGTGTCGTAACGTACATTCGTCTGCTTGTCGACCATGGGAGAGGTACGCTTCACCATAGGCACAGCGTTGGCGATCAGATCCAGGTCTTCCAAGGTGAAGCGGATTTCGGCCCCGGCTTTGCTACCGCCTGCCTGCATTGAAGTTCGATTAGGAAACACTGCGATCATGTTGGAACCGAACGACGAGAAAACAGTCATGATGGCGCGCTCGAAACCGGCTCCATAGGCAAGGAGGATGACGACGGTCGCGATGCCCCACGCCATTCCGAGCATGGTGAGTGCGGCGCGTCGCCGGTTGTGCTTCAGGGCGCTGTAAGCTTGCTCGAAGATACTGAAGTTCATCGGTTACTCCTGCCGCAGTGCTTCTACTGGCTCCAACATGGCGGCCTTGCGGGCCGGGTAAATTCCGGAAACGATTCCGGCAAACGACAAACACAGAATTGCGAGCAATGCCGAAGCTGGAACGATGCGGGGAGGATCAAAGCCATCGGGAGGTTGCATGGTGCCCATCAGAGCCATAAGTCCGGCGACGATCAGCATTCCTACCGTGCCGCTCAATCCGGTGAGGAATGCGCCTTCAAAAAAGAATTGCGTGAGGATACTGCGGTTGGTCGCGCCCAGTGCCTTGCGCAGACCGATCTCACGGGTGCGCTCGGTTACGGAAACGAGCATGATATTGATGATGCCGATAGCTCCCAGACCGAGCGTCACCAGGCCGACTCCCCCGAGGAACCAATCCATCGCGTCAAAGATCAGCGAGACCTTCTTCTCATTCTCGATCGTGTCCCATTCGTCGAAGGCGTCGGGCGACAGATAGTTGAAGCCGTGATTACGGGCGATGATTTTGTGCACCTGGATTTTGGCATTCAAATGCTGTTCCGCGGTGATCGGCTGATAGTTAATGAACGAAACCGCGTTCTCTGAGTTCTGCTCTTTGAGAGGGAAGTATTCCCTCATGGTGCTGACCGGAATGAATATGCGGATATTGGTACCGTTGTTGCCCTCGCGGCCAACCTTCTCGAGAATTCCGATCACCTGGAATGGAATGTTATTCAGCATGATCGTGGTGCCGACCGCGAGTCGTCCGTTGTAGAGAGTCTTGGTGAGTTCGACCCCAAGAACAGCTACGCGTTGACGCGAACTTTCGTCAGTATCGGAAATCCATCGTCCCGTCTGAATGGGGATTGTGCGGATGTCGGCGTAGATCGAGGCGACGCCGAAGACTTGTCCGTTGGCGCTGTTGTATTCGCTGACCGCGCGTATGTCCTCGCGATTGATAACCGGCGAGACACGCTTTACCAGGTTCGCCTCGTGCTTGATATCCAGGTAATCCTGGTAGGTGAGTTTATAAGGCAGCATCGATTGCAGGCTGCCTTCGACGGAGGGGATGCGTCCGCCGAAGATAAACATGATGTCCTGACCGATGCTGGCCAGTTGCTTGTGCTGGCCGGAACGGAAGCCCTCGCCTAATCCAACCAGAAGCAGCAGAGATCCGACACCCCATGCGATGCCGAACATAGTGAGGAACGAGCGCAGCTTATGCGCCCAAAGCGTGCTCAGGGATTGACGGATGATGTCGAGAAATCTTTGCATTCAGTGTTATTTAACTTCTAACGCAGAGTCCGGACTCGCCCCACTGCTATATACGGCTGAGAATGACGCCGGGTTCCAAAAAGTACGATCCCCAGCTCTATAGACTCCGCAACATTGGAATTGTTACGACTGTTTTTTCAGCGACTTGGCGGTTACGGCAGTGCCCTGACCGTTGTCTCCTGAGGGATGGGAGGAGGCCTGAGCGTATTCGTAAACGCCTCGTCCCGCCTTGCGGCCCAAGCGTCCCGCTTTCACATATTGGGAGAGGAGCGGCGACGGACGGTACTTTTCGCCGAGGGTTTTGTGCAGGTATTCCAGGATGTGCAGGCGAGTATCGAGGCCGACCAGGTCAACCAGTTCGAACGGACCCATCGGATGGTTCAAGCCGAGCTTTACGGCTTTGTCGATGTCTTCAGCCGAGGCGATGCCTTCCTGCAGCATATGAAACGCCTCGTTGCCGATCAGGGCATTGATGCGGCTGGTAATGAAGCCCGGAGACTCCTTGATGACGACCACTTCTTTTTTCATGCGGCGTCCGACCTCGACCACCGTGCTCAGCGTATCAGCGTCGGTCTCAAGGGCTTTGACCACTTCCAGCAGCTTCATCTTGTGCACTGGATTGAAGAAGTGCATGCCGACGCACTTGGGAGCGCGATAGGTGACCGAGGCGATCTCGGTGATGCTGAGCGAAGAGGTGTTGGAAGCGAGAATGGTACCGGGGCGACTGAATTTATCGAGCTGGGTAAAGATCTCGATCTTGGACTCCATCTCCTCGGGAACGGCCTCGATGATGAGATCGGCGTCGCGGGCAGCGGAATCGACCGATGTGGCGTACTCCAGGCGATCAAAGGCAGCATTGGCATCAGAGGCTGTGACCTTGCCCAGTTCCACAGCCTGATCGAGATTCGCGCGGATTTCTTCCCCAGCGCGACGGAGGGTAGCTGGAAGAATATCCTCGAGAATGGTGCGGTAACCGCCAACAGCGGACGCATGGGCTATACCGCGACCCATGGTGCCTGCGCCGATCACCGCAACCGTGCGGATCTCTGGCACTACTTGGCCTCCAGGCGCTGAAGGATTCCCTGGACTGACGGATCAGATTTGCGGATGTAGTCGGCGAGACGCTTTTTCTCGTCATCACTCATGGTGGGGATATTGGCGCCGATACGGCGCAAAGTGGTGGCCATTTCGTCAACGTAGTTCATCATGCGAATCAGTTCGCCAGAGACGACCATTGTTACTCCTTCACGTGCCAGGGTATGAGAGCCGCTGCCTTGACGGGGATCCCTGTGAAACGTCCGGGTGAACGGGTTGGGATCGACCTTCCGAGGCAAACAATCTATTCTCAACGTTAGAGAGCGGTTAGTAAAGCGCACGGCGAGAGATAATCTGGACGGATGCTACGAAATAAAAACTTAATCCCACTGTCGCACCAGCATCAGCATGCGCTCGCCTTTTGCGTGCGCATTGACAAAGCGCTGGCCAATCCGGCGGCGATGGAAACAGCGGCGATTCAGCAGGAGATCACCCGGCTTTACGAAACCGAGCTGGCCAGTCACTTTGAAGCCGAGGAGCGGTTCCTGTTTCCGGCAGCGGAACAGCTGGAAGAAATGGCAAGCTTGGTGGACGAGTTGCGGATCGAGCACGGACTGCTACGGCGCGGCGTCAAACGGGCAGAGGCTAGGGATCTGACTACATCGGATATACAGGTGTTCGCGGCGAGTTTGAGCGCGCATATCAGGAAAGAAGAGCGTGAGCTGTTCGAGGCAGTGCAGCGAGGATTGGCACCTGAAGAATTGGAAAGAGTGGGAGCCGAGATTGAGCGGGCGTTGACGCACCGGAACTTATAGGCCCGGCATCCAGTCAATTGCCAAGCGACAATTCCGAGCTGAATTTGCATCTAATTGACGGATGCAGGAAGCCCACCAGGCAGAATCGGTCGAGAACTCCGAAGTTCCAGAGTGTCTCGATCGCATCTCTTATCAAAAAGAGCAGAACCGTCCCATCAGTACCTACCGTCTGCAGCTGAATGCCGGATTCCGTTTTGAAGACGCCCGTCGGCTGTTGCCCTATCTGAATCAACTCGGAATCACTCATTGTTATTTCTCGCCGGTGCTCAAGGCGCGACCCGGCAGCCTGCACGGTTACGACATCACCGATCACAACGCGTTGAATCCGGAAATTGGCACGGAAGAGGAATTTGACGCGTGCGTGCGCGAGATGAAGTCGCTAGGCATGGGACTGATTCTCGACATTGTGCCGAATCACATGGGGATCGGCTACAACACAACGCCCTGGTGGCAGGATGTGCTTCGCAATGGAGAGGCGTCGGAGTACGCCAACTTTTTCGATATCGATTGGGACACACTGAAGCCCGAGCTGCGAGGGAAGGTATTGCTGCCGATCCTCGGGCAGACGTACGGGGAGGAACTCGAACAAGGTCACATCAAGCTGGAATACAACGAAGGCCGCTATCGAATTTGTTATTACAACAAGAAGCTGCCAGTGGATCCACAGACCTACGCGCTCATCTTTGAACAGGTGCCCGGTCTGCAGGAGTTCAGCTCCGATGCCGAGTGGCTAAACCGCGGTGCAGCCGAGTTCACTGAATTGATTGGCGAGTTCCGATCTCTCCCGATACACACCACGAAAGATCCAATTCAAGTACGACAGCGGAGAGCCGATATTCCACGACTGCTAACCAGATTAGCGGAACTGCGCGGAGCGTATCCCGCGGTTACTGCGATCGTAGACGTCGCCGCTCAGCGGATGAATGGAATCCCGGGCGTAGCGCGGAGCTTTGGTCCTATGCACCGCCTTCTCGAAGGTCAGGCGTACAGGTTGGCGTTCTGGCGGGTTTCGTCGGAAGAGATAAATTACCGGCGCTTTTTTGATATCAACGACCTGGTGGGCCTGCGGATGGAAAATTCGGCAGTGTTTGCGTCAACACACCGGTTGATCCGCAAACTGCTGGCGGAAGACGCGGTGACCGGATTGCGGCTCGATCATCCTGACGGGCTGCTGAATCCGATCCAATACTTCACGCGATTGCAGATGCTGTACGCGGCGAGCCAGTGCAGTGGGGCGACGCCAACGGGACCCTTAGCCGAGACCGGCATTGAAACTGAAATCGTGCAGCGCTTCAGCGATCACAACTGGATCGGGCCGCGAGCGCCTCTATACCTCGTTGTCGAAAAGATTCTTGAGTCTGGCGAGAAGCTGCCGCAGCAATGGCCGGTGGACGGCACGGTTGGATACGAGTTCGGCAATTCGCTGAACAACTTGTTCGTGCAACGCCAGAATGGGAGCGCTTTTACGAACCTGTATCACCGATTTATCGATGGCACGGTCGACGTGGGCGTGCTGATCTACAACAGCAAAAAGCTGATCATGGAAACGGCGCTGTCGAGCGAAGTAACGGTGCTCACCGACATGTTGCAACAGATTGCGAGCGGCGACAGGCGCGCGCGAGATTTCACACGCAACGTGCTGATGGGCGCGATTCGCGAGGTGATCGCGTGCTTCCCGGTGTACCGGACTTACATCGACGCGCGCGGGCAGATCACCGAGCGCGACAGGCTGTACTTACAAGAGGCGGTGGTCAAAGCGAAGGGACGCAATCGAACCAGCCCAACAGCCATTTTCGACTTCCTGCGATCGGTGCTCCTGCTGGACACCAGCGCGGGCGTAATTCCATCCGATCAATATCGTGAGCGCCTGCGATTCACATTGAAGTTTCAGCAGTTGACCGGGCCGGTAATGGCCAAGGGATTAGAAGACACCACGTGCTACGTCTACAACCGGTTCGTTTCCGTAAATGAAGTAGGCGGATCGCCGGCGGAGTTCGGAATCAGCGTGGAGGAGTTCCACGAAGGCAATCGCGAACGTGCCCGCGATTGGCCGTCATCGATGCTCGCGACTTCAACGCATGACAGCAAACGCAGCGAAGATGTCCGGGCTCGCCTGAACGTGCTTTCGGAGATGCCGCGCGAGTGGGCTTCGGAAGTGCTGCGATGGAGAAGAGCAAATCGGCGGCGGAAACAGACGCTGGGAGACGGTCGAATCGCGCCGGATGCCAACGAAGAATATTTCCTCTATCAGACGCTGATCGGCGCATGGCCACTAGCGATCAACAGCAATCGCGATCGCGAGGATTTCGTTCGCCGAATCAAGGAGTACATGACCAAGGCGCTGAACGAAGCCAAAGTGAACATGAGTTGGACGAGTCCGAACACGGAGTACCAGCAGGCGGTGGAAAGCTTCATCTCTAGAATTCTGACGCCATCTTCAAAGGAGCATTCGTTCTGGGGTGCAATGCAGGACTTCCTGCCGAGGGTGATGTACTTCGGAGCGCTGAACTCGCTCGCACAGGTCGCACTGAAGCTCGCCTCTCCGGGAGTGCCCGATATCTATCGCGGAACCGAACTGTGGGATTTCAGCCTGGTCGATCCGGACAATCGCAGGCCAGTTGATTACGATCGGCAGCAGCAATTCTTAAGCGATTTGCGTGTAAGAGAAATGGCGGGCGATCTCCCGCAGTTGTGTGGTGAGCTGCTGAATAACTGGAAAGATGGTCGCGTCAAAATGTGGACTATGATGCAGACCCTGCGCTTCCGCCGCGAACGTCATGAACTTTTTCAGCTGGGAAGTTATGAGCCACTGACCACGGGAGACGAGCGCGAGCAGCACGTGGTTGCGTTTCGGCGTCGTTGGCAAGGACAGTCGGTGATCGTGGCCGTCCCGCGATTTGCATACACAATGACGAATGGCGAAATGCGCCCACCGATCGGGGAAGTCTGGGGAGACAGTGCGCTTGAGATTCCCGACGCCATGGGAGAGCTGGAAAACGTGCTGACAGGAGAAAAAGTTCTGCTCCAGGATTCGCGCTTGCTATGCTGCGAACTCTTCCGCAGCTTTCCCGTTGCCGTTTTCAACCTGAGGTGAGACGCGATCGGCAACTTCGGTGAGGGCAGCTAATTTTTTCGCCAGGTCGTTCTTCAAGCTTCCCGGTGCATAACGCCACGACCAATTGCCATCCGGACGGCTGGGCACGTTCATGCGGCCTTCGCTACCCAGGCCAAGCACATCCTGCAGGGGGACGACGCACAGGCGCGACACCGACGTTTCTGCGCCGCGAATCATCGCCCACTGAATGCCATCTTTTTCGATGCCGAAGTATGCGCTCGCAGCGCGACGTTCGGCTTCGCTGGCAGTGCGCCACCATCCGGGCGTGGTGTCATTGTCGTGGGTGCCGGTGTAGACGATGCTGTTCGGTTCGAATTTGTGAGGAAGATAGATATGCGCGCCAGGATCGCCAAAGCCGAACTGCATCACTTTCATTCCCGGGATTTCGAGTCGATCGCGTAAGGCTTCCACTTCAGGCGTGATCACTCCCAGGTCCTCGGCGATCAGAGGCAGACCTCCCAGTCGCTGGCGCAGCACGTTGAACAGATCGTCGGCCGGACCCTTAACCCAGTGGCCATTGACAGCGGTGGGCTCGTTAGCCGGGATTTCCCAACAGGCTTCGAAGCCACGGAAATGATCGATGCGTACGAGATCGCAATTCTTCAGCGTCCAGCCCATGCGCTGAACCCACCAGTCGTAGCCACGCGATTTCAGCACGTCCCAGCGATAAAGCGGATTTCCCCAACGCTGACCCGTGGCGCTGAACGCGTCAGGCGGAACTCCGGCGACGACCTCAGGGTTGAGATTCGCGTCGAGCCGGAAGATGTCGGGATGCGTCCAGACGTCAGCACTATCGAAGCTGACGAAGATGGCGACATCGCCCATGATCTGAATGCCGCGACGCGCACACTCACCGTGCAGAGCCTTCCATTGCTCGAAAAAAGCGAACTGCACCGCGCGCGTGACGTCCAAGTCGGCAGCATGACGTTCCCGTGCGAAATGTTGAGCATCGTTATCGCGACGGGCAATTTCTTTGGGCCACTCGTTCCATGACTTCCCGCCGTACTCCTTGCGGAGAACCTCGAAGAGCGCAGAGTCCTCGAGCCACCAGGCATTCTCGCGGCAGAAGTTGTTGAAGCGCTCGCGCTTCACGCCCGAAGCGTTCTTGAGAAATCCACGCGCGGCTTCTTCGATGAGGGAGTATTTCGTTTGCCATACTTTCTCGAAGTTGACGTTCCCCGTAGCCGGAAGCAGTTGCTTCAGCCGAGCAGCATCGATCCAACCGCGTTCGGCCAGGCGCTCCAGGCTGATCATCAGTGGATTACCGGCGAAGGCCGACGTGCTCGAGTAGGGAGAGTTGCCGTAGCCTACCGGACCCAGCGGCAGGATCTGCCAGAGGCTCTGTTTGGCTTCGGTCAGGAAGTCCAGGAACTCGTAGGCGGAGGGACCGAAATCACCGATGCCGCCTCGCGACGGGAACGATGTGGGGTGCAGAAGTATGCCGGAGGCGCGAGGGTGCATTGGCTTGTATGAGTTCAGCTGAGACTTTGAATCTTTGATGCTACGAAATGAAAAGCAGAAGCCGGGCTATGAGCCCGACTCCGGCTTGTTGTTCATGACGCGTTCCCACTCGGTCTTGTTGATGCGAATCTTGCCTTCTTTTTGCAGACGCTGGCGAAGATCGGTGGCGAACATCTGGAACGCTTCGGCGCGCTTTTGCTGAAGCAACGCTTCGCGTACCTCGTCGCTGTTCTTCGCAGCTTCATCGGCCGAGGGCTCCTGCTTATCCGTAAGCGCGATGACGGCTGCTCCGGTCGAGGTGCTGATGGGAGCGCTCACCTGTCCAGAGCTGAGATCGAAAGCAACAGAAGCGGCGCCGGACATGGATCCGAGCTGCGGAACCTGGTCTTTCGCGGTCACGAGTTCGCTGGACTTCACGGTAGCGCCCACTTCCTGAGCCGCTTTCTTCAGGTTGTGTTCGGCACGAGCGCGGTCCGCGAGTTGCTGGACTTTCTGCTGCATCAACTGGGCCGAACGCTGCGATTTGAAATCAGACTCAACCTTGGCGCGAGCTTCCTCGAAGGTGGGCGTCGCTGGCGGTTTAATGTCGGTCACCTGAAATACCGTGTAACCGTTCGGCGTGGCAGCCTGCTCCGCGGGAGAGTTGGCTTTCACGTTGAAGATCGCCTCCGTCAACTCAGGCGCTGGTCCGATGCCCGGAAGTGTATCGGAACGCGAGATCATGCCGCTGGTCTGAACCTGCAGTCCATGCGCCTGGGCGGCTTTGTCCAAGCCCTGCGTACGAGATTGCGTGTAGATTGTGCCGGCAAGCGCTTGAGCAGCACCAGCCGCTTTCTCACGTTTGAGCTGCGGTTCGATGTCGGCTTTCACCTCGTCGAGCGACTTCAGGTGAGCGTCGTGCCGGTCTTCCACCTTGATGATGTGGAAGCCATAGCTGCTTTGCACAAGGCCGCTCGTCTGGCCAGGCTTCAGCCCGAACGCAGCCTTTTCGAATTCAGGCACGGTGCGGCCGCGACCAATCCATCCGAGTTCACCGCCTTGCGGGGCGCTGCCCGGGTCGTCAGAGTTCTTCTTCGCAAGGTCAGCAAAATTCGCGCCGCCTTGCAGCTTCTTCAAAACGTCTTCAGCTTTCGCCTTGGCAGCGTCGACCGCTTTCTGATCGACCTTGCCATCCGGTCCGGGAAGAGGAGTCTTGATGAGGATGTGCGAGACCTTCACTTCTTCCGGAACGCGGAACTGATCCTGATGCTGGTTGTAGTAGCGCTGCAGATCCTGCTGCGAGACCTGCGCGTCAGCGGCCAGCTTGTTGGTGTCGATGACGACGTAACGAACCTGCCGCTTCTCCGGGATGGAGTTGTTGTAGAGGCTCTTATTGCTGTCGAAGAAAGCTCTGAGTTCCGGCTCAGTCGGATTGATCTGTTTCGCAACGTCTTCCGGCGTGAGGACAGCATAGTCAAACTTGATCTTCGTGTTTTCGCGCTTGTAGGCAGTCGCGACTTCGGCCGGTGTCACCGTAACCGGAGCCACAACCGTAGCGCGGAGATTGCTGATGGTGAGCTGTTCCTTCACGCTGTTCTCGAATTGCGGAACGGAGACCTGAGCACGCGAGGTGATCAGACTCTCGTAAGCTTCCTGGCCGATAAACTGTCCGTTGGGAAAGAACGTCTGGGCATAAACGCCATGCTCCAGTTCGTCGCGCAGCTCGGCGTCGGTGGCCTGAAGTCCGAGGCGATCGGCTTCGGCAAGAATTGCGCCCTTAATGAGTAACTGCTCGGCAGCACTCTGCCGCAAGAATGGGAGCAGGGCCGGAGGAATGGAGCGCTGTCCGAATTGCTGCTGGGCGATCTGGCGCGCCATCAGGTCTATGTCCTGAGTGTTGACGTCCTGGTCGCCGACTTTGGCAACTACGTTCTGACCGAGGCCGAATCCGAGCGAATCACCAAGAATTCCACCTGGGATAAGCGTGATTACCATGGCAAAGCAAAAAATTACAATGATGCCCCCGAGAACGATTTTCTTGGCTTTGCCGGGGGTTTGCAGGAACTTGATCATCTTCTAGAAACTCCAGAGGTTATAGGCGAAACTACGATTATAAACCAGAGACTTCATGAAAGTACGCTGGCGCCGCCGTCTGGCTCTTTTGACTTGCCTTTTCGCTTTCTCGATAATCGGGAAATGGATCTATGGGAAGAGATCGTCAATCTTCGCCGCCAGGGACGGCGGGGAGCCTTGGCCACCATCATCAATGTGCGTGGGTCGATCCCATCGTTTAAGACGGCGAAGATGCTGGTGCGGGATGACGGATCCATTGTAGGTACAGTCGGCGGCGGGTGCGTTGAAGCCGACGTCTGGCAGGCCGCACGCGAGGTGATGGAAGAAGAGAAGCCGCGCACGCTGACGTTCAATCTGAACCAGAATCCGCGATACGACACGGGTTTGGTTTGCGGGGGAACACTGGAGGTCTATCTGGAGCCGATTCTGCCTGTGCCTCTGTTGTACCTGTTCGGCGCCGGCCACGTTGCGCACAACGTATATAAAGTGGCGCGGACCGCGGGCTTCGACGTGGTGGTAGTGGACGATCGCGAGAGCTATGCGAACGGCGAACGTTTTCCAGAAGCACGCGAGGTGATCGCAGAAGACTTCGAACCGGCGCTGGCACGCATCACGCCGAATGAGAACGCCTACCTGGTGATTGTTACCCGCGGTCATCGCGATGACATGCGGATCTTACGTTGGGCGGTGCAGACCAACGCGCGCTACATCGGGATGATCGGATCGAAGCGCAAGGTGCTGACGATCTACAAAGAATTAGAGCAAGAGGGACTCGATCCGCAACTATTCGAGCGGGTAATGGCTCCAGTAGGATTGGAGATTGGAGCGGTCACGCCGGAAGAAATCGCAGTCTCGATCGTCGCCGAGATGATCGCCTGCAAGCGAAATGCAGAAGGGGTCCTTGGCCACAAGCGGCAGGGCTTGAGCCGAGCAGCGAAAGACGGCCGGGAAGCTTCGGAGAAGTCATCCATTGTGCCACCTGCTGGCAAGAGCTGAGGGTGCCTCTTCAGTAACCTTCGGCACTGGTATCGTTGTTCACCAGGCACTAACATTGCGCATATAAGCAAGCATTCCAACTTGCGGGTGGTAGTGTGCCGAGCCGGGTAGGGTCAACGTTTCTGCTTTCACTGCTGGCATGCTGTACCTCTCTCTGCCGAGCACAAGATCAAGCTGCCCCCATGTATTCGAGCTCGGGGGTCGTGGTCAACGGCGTCAAGCCTCTGGCGCACGAAGCGCTGCCCGGGGATGTCATCGAAATTCCTGCGAACGATACGCTCACACTTCATCCGAGCGGGGATGAAGTGAAGCTCGAGCCGCATTCGTCAGCGGTGTACACCAACCAAAAGCAGATCGAGCTGAGGAACGGAACCAGCACGATCACGACGCAAACAGGGGTTGGCGTGCATGTCCACCATTACACTGTGACTCCGCTTCCGCCATCTACCCGGTACCAGGTGTCATGGACAAACGAAGGCGGGCGCGTCTGGGTATACGACGGCAAAGTAACGATTGATGGATGCGGGGAAAAGCTGACGGTTCCCAAAGACAAGATCGCGGAATTGGGCCGGGACTGCAAGCTCGGGGCGTATCTGAGACCGCAGGGAGTCAAACCGATCTACGCGCTGGGATTGGCCGCTCCGGCAGCGCCGATCATCTGCTACTACTTGTGCTTGAGCAATCTGAGTTGCCCTGACAAGAACGGCAGTTTCACTTCTCCACACCCTTAGTCAGAAATATGGGGGACAGGCGGACTCGTCCTTCCTCCACTGACCTCGAATGCTTTCTTGATCACCTGCGCCGTAAACCCGATCAGCGGCATCGATTCCAGCTCTTCGCGCGTGATCCAGCGCGCTTGCGCAACGTCCGATGCGGCATTCAATTCGCCGCTTACCCAGGTACATAGAAAATCCACAAGCACGTAGTGATATTGCGTGCGACCCTCGGGATCGCGATGGATGCTGTCGAACACATCCAGCACTTCGCCCGCTTTCACTACCAGTCCGGTTTCTTCCAGGACCTCGCGCTCGGCGCCGCCGCGCAGCGTTTCACCCAACTCAAGCATTCCGCCCGGAACCGTCCACTCGCCCTGCCGTGGAGGCTTGCCGCGCTCGACGATCAGCGCCCGCTCTTCGTGGATGATCACGCCTCCCACTCCAACCAGCGGGCGATCTGGATATTCGCGCTGCACTAGGAAAAGAATCCCCGCGGCGTGAGGTTCACGATTCTCCAGCCATTCTTGCCGCGAGCGAATTCAAACCGAACCTGGGACGATTTGCGTAACGGCGCACCCGGACTGGTGGAATCCGCCTGCAGATCAAACTGCACCAGCACCAGGGGGCGGTCGGGATTGTCTCCCATCTGCCGCACGTGGTAGCGACCCGCAAAGCTCTCGTACTGGTTGAACAGTATGCTGATCTGATCCGCGAACTGGCCGTAGTTGGTCATGAACTCGGGGTCGAATGCGGAGAGAAACTGGGTTGGATTTTGGGTCTGCAATCCTTGCAACAACTGGTCCATAAGCTTGACCGCGACCTCAGGTGTAAATGCCGTTGTTGGTGCCGCAGGTTTTTTCGCCTGTTGCGCGACCACGGCCTGCGTGCAAATCAACAGCAGACTCATGAGCACGATCGAGCGTATTCTTACGGTCAGCATGTGGGCTTCTCATCTGGCAATATAACAAAGCTGACGAAATAACAAAGGAGCGTGCCGGTTCCGCGCGCTGGCAACAGCCGCCGCGGATTTGGCAACTTTCTTCCTGTGGCTCTCGAAGAATACAAACGCAAACGCAAGTTCGACAGCACTCCCGAACCAGCCGGTGAAGTTGCGGCCAAAGAAGGTCACCGCTTTGTAGTGCAGAAGCATCGGGCAACCCGCCTCCACTACGATTTCCGGCTGGAAATGGATGGCGTGCTGAAATCCTGGGCGGTCCCTAAAGGCCCGTCGCTCGACCCCGCCGACAAGCGCCTCGCCATGCAGGTGGAGGATCATCCCGTCTCCTACTTCGATTTCGAAGGCACTATTCCCGAGGGTAATTACGGCGCGGGAACAGTCATGGTTTGGGACGTTGGCACTTGGGAGCCCGTCGGCGGCGATCCCAACGAGATGCTCAAGAAGGGTGACTTCAAATTCACTCTACACGGTGAGAAGCTCAACGGCAGTTTTGTGCTCGCGCATATGAAGTCTCGGCGCCCGGGTAGTAAGGGAACCGAGTGGCTGCTGATCAAGCATCGCGACGAGTACGTGCAGCCCGGCTTCGACATCGACAAGCTCGATTACTCCGTGCTGACGCATCGTTCGCTCGCGGAGATTGCCGGAGATCAAGGCTCCGCCGAGTGGGCAAGCAGCCGCAAGGCCACCAGTCGATCGAGCCGAAAGAATACGTGGCTTGCGGATGCGCTGGCGAAATCGGACGAAGCTAAGCAGGCTGCGGCGGCTCCGGCGAAAGCTGCGAAAAAAGCCACGAAGACCGCCTTTGCAAAAAAAGCGGCTAAGCGCGAGCCCACAACTGCGGCGCGCAAAACCAAGTCTCGCAGCAAGAACAAAGATGATTCGGATGGTGACGCCCGCCCGCAGGCGATGGACTTCCAATCGTTGAAGGGCGCGCAGCGCGCCGAAATACCCGGCGTGATTCATCCCATGCTCGCGACACTCATCGAGGAGCCGTTCGATAACCAGGACTGGCTCTTTGAAATCAAGTGGGATGGCTATCGCGCAATTGCCTACGTGGAGGACGGCTCGGTACGGCTTGTCTCGCGCAACGGCAATGAACTCACCGGACAATTTCCGGAGCTGCAGTCGCTTGCGGATCACTTCAGAGGAGAGCGTGCCGTAATCGATGGGGAAATCGCAGCGCTCGACGAAGAAGGCCGTCCTTCGTTCAGCCTGATGCAGCAACGCGCTGGCGGGATCGGCACACGTCGCACAGCTCCCGATCATTCCGTTCCCATCGTCTACTACGCTTTTGATTTGCTCTACGCTGACGGCTACAACCTGATGCGCGTCGATTTGGAGAAACGCAAAGATGCGCTCGCGGCAACACTGAAAACCGACTCGCTGATTCGCTACTCCGATCACTTTGTTGGCGATGGTAAGGATCTTTACCACGCAGCGCAGGAGCGTGGGCTGGAAGGCATCGTCGCGAAACGCCGCAACAGTTGCTATATCCAGAAGCGCAGCCGCGATTGGCTGAAGATGAAGATCACGCGCCGCCAGGAAGCCGTGATTGGCGGCTATACCGAACCGCGCGGCAGCCGCGAGCATTTCGGCTCCATCGTTCTCGGCCTGTATGACGAGAAACGACGGCTCATCCCCGTGGGCCAGGCCGGCAGCGGCTTCACCGCCAAAACTCACGAGAACATGTGGCAGCGTCTGCAAAAGCTAGAGACCAGTAAGAATCCATTCCACGGGAAAGTTGAGAGCGACCGCAAAGTTCACTGGGTGAAGCCGGAGCTGGTTGCAGAGATCAAGTTCACCGAATGGACGCACGAAGGCCAAACTGGAGGAATAAAGATGCGTGCGCCGGTATACGAGGGCATACGCGAGGACAAAGATCCGAAAGAATGCGTGTTCGAAAAGCCGCTGGCACTGGCAGAAGTGTAGGTTCTAAACACGCCAGCAAGACAAGCAAAACAGATCCAGTCGTGTGCCTGCGTGAATGCGTAGTTTTTTCGGTGTGTCTTAAGAAGGGCACGAGGGCCCCAGTGGACTCTGCTTTGCGATTAGCACATCGCAAAACCGTACGACAGATGTTTCCCGAAATGGGATTGGGAGTGGTAAGGCGATTTCACGACAGTAATCCAATTGATGATCGGTCATGGAGAAATCAACTCATGAATGATCTAACACCCGATCAAATCACATAGGGGATAGTGCCGTAGGCGCGTCCTATGAGCAAACCTGTTGGGCGGACGGGTTACTTAACGACGACTAGCGGTCCGCAGGAGCTTGCTGCTCGAGTTCGACGAGAACTTCCTTCTCTTCACCCGGTTGGAAACGAATGGACGCCGGTCGTGAAGGATCAGACGGATCGTGGTAGATCCAATTCTTATAGCCGGGAGCAGCGATTGTGAGAAGAAGATATTTTTCTGGTGGAACTATGGCGCGCTTGATCCCTTGTCCAATTGTCTGCCCGCCTGAGTAGCTCCCTTTCCGGCCGTCGGAATCTGAGATCTGCCAGCTTACCTGAAAACTCTTTATCGGCTCTCCTGTGAGTTTGTCCTTCACGCTCGGAAGCAGCACGCCCGGTTTCGGTCCGAGCTTTAATACAACTGTCGCCGACGACTGACTTGGTGTTAAGTTAACCACTTCTCTTACGCTGGTGCCAGCGAAGGCAACGTAGCCATCTTCCGGCTTTATTGCTTCGACGCCGAACGTTCTCATCGCCATGTGGTCAATGCGGAATTGGCCAGCTTCATCGGTTGTGACCGGGCAGCCGCCGCGTGCTTCCTTAGAGCCCGAAGGTGCACCTATTATGTAAGTGCACACTGCAACACCTTTGAAGGGTTGACCATGTTCATCAAGCACGGTACCGCTGATTGTGCCCTCTGGCTGCGAAGAATCAACCGTTTGTGAAAGAATTGGCAATGACGCAAGAAGCAAGAGCATGAGCAACATAGGTCGCATAGTCGGAGCGTCCTCGCGGGCTTCAGGGGCGGCACTCATAGTACACCCCGTCTCTACCGTCCGCGACAACTGTTAACAGCCGTTTTGATAGGCAATCTTCAACCCAAGATCGGCGGCTCGAAGAGTGGCCGTTCGCTGCGGAAGATAAAGTGATTGAAGAGGACCGTTGGACTTCGCCGTGGGTCTTCTCGACTGATTGTGGACGATAACGGACGTTACCACTCCGTATCCCAGAAGGGAATAGTTGGTGACATCGGAACACACCACTGTGAGTCTCCCCCATAATTCACCGTTCGTGATGCTTCCGACTAGGAACCCTTGGCTTGTCAATACTTCAATATTGCCGGGTGCCCGGTCCTTTCCTTCATCTGGAAAGGGCCGGAAACTAGACATGTGGGAGTCACGGGTAGTTTGTGGCGCGGGCGCCCTCGGCCGCGAATAAACTCGGCGAAGAATCAGCCTTTTGCGTTTTGCTCTTCAGTAATCAACGCCGCAAAAATCTCATTCGACACCAGCCGCCCCTTAGTAGTCAGCCTGAGCCTGCCCTCTTCCAATTCCAGCAATCCGTCACGGCAGAACTCCGCAATCTGATCACGGGCGAAGCTCGCCGCATCCGGACCATATCGCTCGACCAGTTGCTCCAGGTCGATCCCTTGTGTCAGCCGCAGTCCCAGGAAGTACGCTTCCTCGCAAGCCTCAGCATGGGACACCGGAGTTCGTATCAGCGCCCCGCCACTCGTGTACTGCTCCAGCGCATCGGGGGTCGCAAACCGCTCTGCATCCAGACCCGACTGATCCGGTGCAGCTTCCAGCATCGAATGCGCGTCCACGCCAAATCCGGCGTAAGGCTGTCGCGTCCAGTACTTCAGGTTGTGCCGCGATTCGAATCCCGAGCGCGCAAAGTTCGAGATTTCGTATTGCTGAATTCCCGCGCGGTTCAGTTCGCTGCAAGCAGTCTCATAGAGGTCTGCAGTCAGATCGTCGTCGGGCACAAAATGCGCATGGTAGCGCGTGCCTCCGGCTATCACCTCGCGACCGAGCCGCGAATCCTCATCCACCTCGAGCATATAAACGCTCACGTGCGGCACGCCCGCATCGATCGTCTGTCGCAGAGACTCCTGCCAGCTTGCTTCGGTCTGATGGGGCAATCCGGCAATCAGGTCAATATTGATGTTCGTAATTCCCGCCGATCGCAGCCGCTCGATTTCTTCCAGCGTGATCTTCCGAGTATGCAGGCGCGCCACACTTGACGCTTCCTCATCGATAAAAGACTGCACGCCCAGGCTCACGCGATTCACGCTGCACGCGAGCAGCGTCGCGATGACGTCGGTAGAAAGTGTTCCCGGAGCGCATTCCACCGTGATCTCGGCCGCGTCTGAAATTTCAAACTGGTTGCGCACCGCCACAAACAGCCGCCGCAGTTGTGCTGGCTCAAGGAGGGTTGGTGTTCCGCCACCGAGATAAACGGAATCCGCCTCGCGCTCGACTACGCCACCCACCTGCCTCGCAATCTGCTCGAAGCGCTCCACGTCCTCGCAGACCCGATCCACATAGCGCGAGAATACCGCCTTCGAGAACACGCCCGAGGCAAAGTTACAGTAGCTGCATTTGGTCTTGCAGAATGGAACGGAGATGTAGATCCCGAGCGGCATCTCCTCAATTATCGCTCGATTACAGGTGGTGTGCAGGGCAGTAGATTTGAACCTTACTAGTCGTGTTTCGAATTCGATCTCGTCAGTTGCCGCTTTTCCCTTCAGAGCTTTCGTCTGCTTTACACAGGTAGTAGCAGATGATGGGTGCGGATGGCGCGGCGATCGATGCGGGAATCGTGAACTTATCCCACAGTCCGGCGGGCGGTCTCAGGTATGCTCCCACTTTGCAGTCGCGGCCCAGTTCCGCAATCTTGTCCTTGGGAACCGTCAGCTTCTTTCCGCATCCATCGATGCTGACGTCGCCGTCACGTACCCAGACACGCCCGCCTTCATTTGTCCAGGACACTTGGTACCAAGTCGATGGCGTAATCGGAGTCACAGTGTAGTTGTGGACATGAACACCGATGCCGGTTTTCGTGGTGATCGTGCTTGTGCCACTCTTGAGTTCGATCTGCTTTTGGTTGGTGTACACCGCTGACGAATGCGGCTCGAGCTTCACTTCATCCCCGCTCGGATGAAGTGTGAGCGTATCGTTCGCAGGGATTTCGATCGCGTCTCCGGGCAGCGCTTCGTGCGCCAGAGGCTGGGCGCCGTTGACCACAACTCCGGGACTCGCGTACATGGGGGCAGCTTGCTCTTGCGCTCGGCACAGAGGAGTACAGCATGCCAGCAGCAAACCTAGAAACGTTGACCCGACCCGGCTCCGCACACTACCACCCGCAAGTTGGAATGCTTGCCTATACGTGGAATGTTAGTGCCTTATGAACAGCCGTGCCAGTGACAAGGATGAATCTAGGTGGCCAACGCAGCGGTCGACAGTTCTTTCAACGCTTCCGCCAAGGGCGCCTTCGCCACCCCGCGCTCCGTAATGATCGCTGTCACGTACTTGTTCGGCGTGACGTCAAACGCAGGATTCTCAACCTTCACGCCATTGGGCGCGACCTGTTTTCCTGCAAAGTGTGTGACCTCGCGCGAGGAGCGCTGTTCGATGGGAATCTTGCTGCCGTCGGGCGTTTCCATGTCAATCGTCGACCAGGGAGCCGCCACGTAGAAGGGAATGCCGTGTTCCTTGGCGAGCACAGCGACCGTATAGGTGCCGATCTTGTTGGCGACGTCGCCGTTAGCGGCGATGCGGTCGGCACCGACGATCACCGCGCCGATTTTGCCCTGGCGCATCATCGCTCCCGCCATATTGTCGGCTATCAGCGTCGTTGGAATATTGTCCTTCACCAGCTCCCACGCCGTAAGGCGAGCGCCCTGCAGGAAGGGACGAGTCTCGTCGGCATAGACGTGCAGTTTCTTGCCGCTCTCAATAGCAGCGCGAATGACGCCCAGCGCTGTGCCATATCCGCAGGTCGCGAGTGCTCCCGCATTGCAGTGAGTGAGAACGCTCCCCGAAGATGGCAGAAGCACCGCGCCGTGGCGGCCCATAGCTTCGTTGGCGGCGATGTCTTCGAGATACATGCGTTGCGCTTCTGTGACCAGCGCCTGCTTGATCTGCGCAACGGGAAGGTCGGAGACGGCATCGAACTTGTCCTTCATCCGCTGGATGCCCCAGAACAAGTTCACCGCGGTAGGGCGAGTTTCGGCGATCGTATCGCAGATCTGTTCGAATTCGCGGCCGAGTTCGGAAACGTGATCAGCTTCGGAATCGCGCACGCCGAGCGCGACACCCATGGCAGCAGTTACTCCGATGGCAGGAGCGCCGCGCACGATCATCGTGCGGATGGCGTCTGCAACTTCTTCGTACGTCCCGCAGGTCACGTAGACTTCTTCCGTGGGCAGCTTGGTTTGATCGATGAAGCGAACGCCTTCGTCAGTCCATTCCAGTGTTTTGATCACAGTTTACGAATCCAGATTAATCTCAGGCCGTCTTTTCGGCGTTTTGCCGTAGATGTTCTTTACGAACATCGTCGGCGGTGAAGATCGATAGGAACGGAGCAGGAGCTGCCGCCTTCTCTACGTTCGGGCGACCCCCGGCTTCTTCGCGCTCTACCAGGCAGATCGTGCCGATCACATCAAATCCAAATTCACGTGCGGCTTCAATCGCCTGGACGGTGGAACTGCCCGTGGTGCAAACGTCGTCGACGATCACAACCTTTGCGCCCTTCTTGTGGAAACCTTCAATACGCTGGCCCGTGCCATATTGCTTTTCGGCCTTGCGGACGAGGAATCCGTTGATGCGGATGTAATCGGCAGCTCCGGGGCTCAGATCGGGTATAGGGCGGCGTTCGGTCGATTGTTGCGCACTCAACATGGCTACCGAAATAACGATCGGATCGGCGCCCATCGTCAGGCCGCCAATGGCCTCAGGCGTCCAACCATGACGATACATTTCGTCAAGGAAAACGCGTCCCGTAAGACGAGCGCCTTCGCCGCTCAGAGTGGTGGTACGACAGTCAATGTAATAGTCGCTGGTGCCGCCGGAGGAGAGCTTGAACTCTCCCAGGCGAAAAGAATCGCGAGCGAGTAATGCGAGAAGTTGTTGCCGGGCCGTTGTCGTCACGCAACAAACATAACAGATGCGCGGCGTGAGGTTGAAGGGGACGACCAATCCGTTCTGAAGAGGCGCTCAGCTTACTTTTTCGAGATGTCGAAAATGGTCGGTTGCGATCCACATCAAGATGAACAGAGTGCTGTTATAGCCGGCATGAAGCAGAAAACTACTGGCGACCGATCGGGTACGAGCGCGCGTGTAAGTGAGTGCCAGTCCGACGACGAAGATCAGGAACAAGGGCGCCCAGGCATGCGCCAGTTGAGCTGCATGCAGAAGCGCAAACGCCAGAGAAGTGATGATTAGCGAGAACGCCACGCCGAGCCTGCGATTCAGAGCGGGATAGAGAAATCCACGGAAGAAAAGTTCTTCCATCAACGGAGCCAGGGTGACGCCGAAAACGGCCATCAGGTAAGCACCGCTGGCGTCGGTAAAGTACTTATCGAAGGGCACTTCTTTCGGGATCGGCAAAAAGGCCGATGCGCCTTCAATCAGGAATCCGAGTAGGGCTCCAGCCACTACGTAGGCGGGCCATTTGAGCCCGGGCCAGCTCCACTGGATCGACTTCCAGAAAGGCAGCTGGCGGACACGGAGCGTGATGACCATGAAGATCAGCACAACCAGGTATGCGGCTGTCTGCACTGGCAGGGCAACGCGTGGGTTGTCGGTGATCTGAGCGCTGGTAGCAGGAATCCCTAACTTTCGCGCTGCGATAGGAACAATCACTGCGCCGAGGACCACGAGGGCAACCATCGCCACCAGCAGAATCCGAACGACATCGGCCATGTTCCATGGCGGATTTTCACGTTGGAGAGTTGCGGAAGGCGCGCTTTGCGGTAACTCGGGCGAGCCGGCAACTTGGCCTTCGATAGTTTCCGGCCCGAGGTCCTGCGGATTGTCAAACGAGGCCAAGCCGTAAGGATAAACGATATCCAGTCGTCGCGAGCAGCGAAGCCGAAAGGCTGCGCGGCCTTGGAACAAGACTTGGCCCCGAGCTTACACGTACCGGGACGAAATCACTGCTGCTTCAACAGCAGTTGCCCGGTGGAATCGCGGAGACGGTAGATGTCGTCGCCAACGATAATTTCGCGGGCAATCACGTCCTGATGACCGCGAAACTTGATTTTCGATCCCGCCACAGCGATCTGTTCGCCCGGCTTAAAGGGGAAATTCACGCTGCGCATAATGCGAGACGCAGCAAGATGAACCTGCACGGTTCCGTTGGCCGTCTCGAGGACGAGGTGCTCTCCCATTTCGCCGTCGTTCACCGGGCAGGCGAACTCGTCGATGTGCAGGATCGTGCCCTGAACGGTGGTCTCGGTAGCAGGGTTGTAGCGGAGCGACGCCGGATCCTGCGATCCGCCAAAGCCGATTACCAGAACACCGATCACGAGCATGCCTAAGATGAGGCCGAGGATCAAACTATAGGACTTCATGACGGATCCCCCTTTACAGCAGACTTGGAGACCGGAAATTTCCCTGGAGGACGGAAGCTGCGACAGGTGCGGGTTAACGTCGACACGGAAGACCTCCGCAGCGAACGGGCCCTGAACTAGCTAAATCGTAATCATGCGCGACGGGGAATGCAGTGACGGCTGATGCAGGGCTTAGGTTGGGGAGCCGAAGCCGCCGTTTCACGTTTCAAGTTTCACGTTTCGCGTGTCAGTCGATCAATATGACGGCGCATGGCCTTCGCTGCCTGTTTGTACACCTGGACTAATTGTTGTGTTGAGAGAACCTCGTCGGTGGTGTGCCGCTCTAACATTTGAAACGCGTAGGCCACTCCCGATGACATCCGTGGCGGGCGCGTCGGTTGGCGGCGAGGCTTATCGCGATAGTGCTGCTTCAGATGGAAGTAACAGCGTGAGTGGCCGCGCATAGCGGGCGAGCCACAGCGGATGCCATCGGATTTGATGTGCGTGCAGATAGCCGTCATTGTGTCGTGATCCGATTCTCGGGACTGGTACCCCCCTCCCCGGTGCGCTAAGTGCCAGTCTAAGTGCAGGTTAGCGCGCAGGTTCTGCCAGTTCCCGCAAAACAAAGGGGTTAGCAGTCAAAATATTGAAAATAAAGTTGTTAGTTGATGGTTGTTAGTTGTCAGAAAGCGAAGCGAAACTCTTACGCTATTTCAAGCGTAGCAAGTTTGAGGGTACCTACTAGACACTTTGGCGAGATTTATATTCAGGTTGGAATCAGAGAGTTAAAGCGAAATTCGCAATTTTGGGGTATTGACAAGGTTCGGAGCCAAGTCGCCGCGTTTCCGGCCCTTTCCGAAGAGGGAAAGGACCGGGACCCGACCGTTACGAACGGTTTCTGGTCAGTGCCGTGCCGGCATTTTGAGTGTACGATTTCGGACTTGAACCCAAGACTCTCGCCTGGCCTAGTTGGTCGTCTGAAACTCGCGATTCTCGCAGGTGCTTCTTCGCTAGCAGTGATCTTCGCGATCGGCTATCTCGTTCAAAATCTCGAGGTGCCGAGGCGTGAAGATTTAACTGGTCTACATTTGTTCTGGCTGGCATTTGTTGCTGGACCGTTGGCGGGCGCAACCTTGCTAGGGGTTTTGCTCTCTGGTGGAAAGATCCTCACGAGTGTCTCGCGATTGCGAACAATCGTATTCATTGCAGTGACGCCTTTGATTGCGTTGTTTACCTTCCTAGTAGCGTGTTTAGTTTTCACGGCTCTCTACGCCGGGCATTACAAGCCATCAGTGATCTATTCCATGCTAGCGGTGTGCAACGGCGTCGTTGTTGTTAACGTGCGATGGTTTGCCAATGCTATCTACCGGCCTAAGCAGAGCATGGCAGGAGTCCCACAGTAATCGTGACAAGCTGATGAAGAAGCAGAATCGTGTCGATCAGTTTTTCAGGCGTCACCCGCTGCTGATTGCTTTGATGATGCTGGCACTTGGGCTTGCAAATCTCTACGAGGCGGTATACACGCACGCAGGGGACAAATTCCTTGCCGGCATTGATTGGCTATTTGTGTTGATTAGTTTCGCTACTGCTGTAGGACTGTTTTACAAGGGCATGTCTGAAATGTAGTCGTTCGCGCTGCTGGGAGCAGGTTCAGAGTATGGCGAGAGTCCGTCATGGATTGTTGGTGTTCTTTTTACCGTTCGTTCTTTGCTTCTCACGCTGCGCGTATGGACAACAATCACATCCGAGCGATCTGCAATTCGCAGGGTGCTACGAAGTGACTTCGTTGTCATGGAATCCACCTGACAGTAGCATCCGTGCGATTCCGCCGCGTTTTAAACTGACAAGTGAACACCATGTTCTTCCTATGCCGTCGAAGGCGGGCGAAGCGTCGTGGGGATCGTGGGAGGACAGCGGCGGAAATCTTAAACTTTCGTTCGGATTCTTAGGCGGATTTCGCGGCTCATTGAAACCGTCTGATGCTCGCGAGTTTCGCGGCAAGTTGAAGGAGCATTGCGACAACCGCTGCGAATGGAGAAAACGAGTGGGCAAGATTCGTGTTCGCAATATCGCCTGTGTGGACTAGCTTGCAAGGAATTCGGAGTTTTGTGTCGCCCTTCCGGGGCTCGCGTGTTCGCTTGCTTGATTACCCAGACCTGACGGTCTGGGCTTACGAATGTCGCCGCTCCGCGGCTGGTTCACTTGCATCCTTCCGCAACAGTTTCGGCAAACCACTAAGGTCATGGTGACGCTTCGCACGGCGAAGCGGAATCCATCTATGTATTTGCTGGCGTCCGGCCTTTTCCGAGAGAGGGAAAGGACACCCGGTTATCGGTGCGGTCGAAAGGAAAATGCAGATCCCTCGCGGCCTGCGGTCGCTCGTGATGACAAAAAAGCAAGAAGCGTATGAACTGGACATATAGCCGAGCGCGGGCGAGGCGCCCGCGCCACCACTTTTTACACTCTCGTTTCCGCCCTTTCCAAAAGAAGGAAAGGACCGGGTACCCGATTGTCGGAGAGAAAATGCAGATCCCTCGCGACCTGCGGTCGCTCGTGATGACAAAAAAGCAACAGGCTGGTCGCTCGCGATGACAAAAAGCGAGAAGTGTCTGAACAAGAGGTAGAGTCGAGCGCTGGCGAGGCGCTGGCGGCACGATTTTCTGTATTCTCGGTCCGGCCCTTTCCGAAGGAGGGAAAGGACCGGGCACCCTGCGGGTCGTCCGAATTACGGGTCGTCCGAATTACGCTTCCCTACATCTGCGGTGCTTTTGTCCCGTCCGACCATTTGGCAACCGGAATCAGGAACACCGTAATGGGTTCAGGAGCGCCCTGAAATTGTCCGCTGAACATGATCGGCGAGCCGGGAAGATCCGCGCCCCACGACCCAGCCTCGGTCAGCGGGGCATAGATCATCAGGTGAGACATGTTGTGGCCGCCAGCGTCGGTTAGGTACGCGCCCTTTGACATCATGTAGCTCATTGCGCCGCCTTCCAGAACATGGAGCTCTTTTCGGCTGGATGCGGCCTTGAGATGCTCGATTATTTGCGCGTTGGACAATCCGGCTAATACCAGCTCCGTCCTTTTGATGGTGAGCGGGAACACGGAGCGCGCTGCCGCTGGGTTGAAGCAGATTGGACCCCTTAACTTGGGATTCCAGAATTCGGCGCTGCCGAAGGGCGACATCCAACCGCGTTCTACGACACAGACGAAACCGTTCGTGCCTTTGACCGCCAGCTCATATCCATGCGCGGTCAGGACCTGGACCTCAGCTTGGCGGGAAACGGCCTCCGGAGCTGCGGTTCGTGCCAATGCAATCTCGGCGTCGCGATCCATGAGGTACTGATTAAGCGGAGCCATGGTCGGATACGCCGCAGGGCGATTCTGCGCTTCCATTTGCCACGCGGCGGCGAAAACAACAATGAGGATGGAGGTTGCTGCTAACACAGTCGTGCCGCGGCCATTTCGCTTCATAGATTTCTGATTTCTCCTCAGGCGTCTCTTAGGGCCGGTGTAGGTTGATATCAATATAATTTGGCTATGTCAACGGCAGTCGAAGTAGGGATCGAGAAATCTCGCAGCCAACGTTCCCCAGTTCAGAGTGAAGCAGCGCCGTATCTGACCCCGCCCTTTCGCCAACCGAAGGCGAATAGGACGGGGCACCCGGCTCAGACGCCCGCTAGACGCCTCAACCTCGCTCGAAATGACAGGCGGACAAGAGTGTCCGCCCCACACAAACGTTATGATGCCGACCGCTGGTTCCGTCCGAAGTAGTGTGCCAGTGCCTGGCCCGTGTAGGACTTCTTCACTTTGGCGACCTGCTCCGGAGTGCCTTGCGCGACCAGACGGCCGCCGTCTTCGCCGCCTTCGGGGCCGAGGTCGATGATCCAGTCGGCATTGCGGATCACGTCGAGATTGTGCTCGATGATGATGATGCTATTGCCCAGATCGGTGAGTCGGTGGAGCACGTCGAGCAGTTTGCGGACGTCGTCGAAGTGTAGTCCGGTGGTGGGCTCGTCCAGCAGGTAGAGGGTGCGTCCGGTTTGGCGTTTGCTCAGTTCGCGCGCCAGCTTGATGCGCTGCGCTTCGCCGCCGGAAAGCGTGACTGCCGATTGTCCGAGGTGAATGTAGCCGAGTCCGACATCCACGAGCGTTTGTAGCTTCTGGCGAACGATAGGGAAGTTCTCCAGGATTGGCAGAGAATCGGAGACCGGCATCTCCAGCAGGTCGGCGATGGAGTAGCCGTTGTATTTCACGGCCAGCGTTTCCTGGTTGTAGCGATGGCCTCCGCAGACTTCGCAAAGCACATACACGTCGGGCAGGAAATTCATTTCAATTCGGCGCTGACCTTCGCCCTGGCAAGCTTCGCAGCGCCCACCGGAAACGTTGAAAGAGAAGCGTCCGGCCTTGTAGCCACGCTCACGCGCGTCCGGAAGCATGGCGAAGAATTCGCGGATCTGCGTGAACACGCCCGTGTAGGTCGCGGGATTTGAGCGCGGCGTGCGGCCAATGGGCGACTGGTCGATGCGAATGACTTTATCGATGTTCTCGATTCCAGTGAGCGACTTATGTTCTCCGGGCATTTCGCGCGAGCGATAGAGCCGCTGCGCCAGCGCCCGGTAGAGAATGTCATTCACCAAAGTCGACTTGCCCGAGCCGGAGACGCCGGTGACGACCGTCATTACGCCAAGCGGGAACGTCACGTCGAGATGCTTGAGGTTGTTTTCCTTCGCGCCGAGGATGGTGAGCGCATTGCCGTTGGCGTGGCGGCGCTCGGGACGCATCTCGATCTGCACTTCGCCGGAGATGTACCTGCCAGTCAGCGAATCGGGATTGTGCATCACTTCATCGGGAGTGCCGGCGGCGACGAGTTCGCCTCCGTGACGACCCGCGCCGGGGCCGAGGTCGATGACGTAGTCGGCGCGGCGGATGGTTTCTTCATCGTGCTCGACGACCAGTACGGTGTTGCCGAGATTGCGCAGGGATTCCAGCGACTTCAGCAGGCGCTCGTTGTCGCGGTGATGCAGTCCGATGGAAGGCTCGTCGAGTACGTAGAGGACGCCGCGCAGGCGCGAGCCAATTTGTGTCGCCAGGCGAATGCGTTGGCCTTCGCCGCCGGAAAGCGTGGCGGCGCTGCGATTCAGCGACATGTAGCCGAGACCGACGGTGTTCAGGAATCCAAGGCGCTCGCCGATTTCGCGGACGACGCGTCCAGCGATTTTCTCTTCGCGCTCGTTCAACTTGATTTGCTGCACGGCCTCGACGGCGCGCGAGACGGGCAGAGCGGTGAAGTCGGCAATGGACATGCCGTTAATCTTTACGGCGAGGCTTTCGGGACGAAGCCGCTTTCCATGGCAAGCCGTGCACGTGGTGGCGGACATGTAGTCCAGTAGATATTCGCGATAGCTCTCAGAGGACGATTCGTCCATCTGCTGCTTCAGGAATTCGAGTATGCCTCGGAAACCGATCTTTTTCTTTTCGCTGGCATCGGGTCCGTAGAACAGCAAGTTCTGCTGCTTTAGCGGAAGCTTTTCGACAGGAGTGCTCAGGTCGATGCCATACGCGTTAGCTGCGAGTTCCACCAGGTGGCGCAGGTTCGTCGAAGCCGAGCCCGGTCCGAGCGCGCCGTCCAAGAGCGGCTTCGACCAATCATTGATAACCTTCGCGGGATCGAAATCATACCGGCTGCCGAGTCCGTGGCATTCAGGGCAGGCGCCATAAACGCTGTTGAACGAGAACGAACGCGGCTCGAGCACGGGCACGCTGATACCGCACTCGGGACAGGCCAGGCGTTCGGAGAACAGATACTCTTCGCCTCCGACGACCACAACCTGCACCAGGCCATTGGCGAGTTTCATCGCCAGAGCGACGGACTGTTCCAAGCGATGCTCGATGCCAGGCTTTACCAGAAGGCGGTCGATCACAACTTCGATGGTGTGGTTCTTGCGCTTATCGAGCTTGAGGTCTTCTTCCATGCTCACCAGTTCGCCGTCGATCCGGGCGCGGGTGAAGCCATGCTGAACCAGCTTCTCCATTTCCTTCTTGAACTCGCCCTTGCGGCCGCGAACGATGGGAGCCAGAACCATCACGCGGTCTTCGGGCTTGAGGTCCATGACGCGAGCGACGATCTGATCGGCCGATTGGCGCGAGATGGCGCGCCCGCACTGCGGGCAATGCGGTACGCCAACGGATGCATAGAGCAGGCGCAGGTAATCGTAGATCTCGGTGATCGTACCGACGGTCGAGCGCGGACTGCGGCTGGTGGTCTTCTGCTCGATCGAAATGGACGGACTGAGTCCATCGATGGCGTCGACGTCGGGACGCTCCATCTGATCGAGGAATTGGCGGGCGTAGGCGGACAAAGTCTCCACATAACGCCGCTGACCTTCGGCGTAAATGGTGTCAAAAGCCAGGGAAGATTTGCCCGAACCGCTGAGACCGGTAATCACCGTGAGAGTATTCCGGGGAATCTCTACATCGATGTTCTTGAGGTTATGCTGGCGAGCCCCACGTACTGTAATTTTTGAAATACCCATGAAAACTTTGGTCCCGGCCTCAGGTGCTAGCCCTTCCGATAGGGTGCTACCCCCTAGAAAGATTGGCAGAGATGAGGCAGAGTTCTACTCCGTATCTTAGTTGTTAACAACGGAAGCCGTCAACGAAGGTAGAGTCGTTCGGGGGCGTATCGAGCAGAGCATCTGGCGATCTAAGTTGATCGCAGGATGTCACTTCGGGCCCAAATCTCCGACAATGACTCTCCAACCATGACGGAACACTGTTGCGAAATGTTGCAGCAAGCGGTAGATGGCGATGCCATCGTGAATCAGCCGCTGCTACAGATGCGGGGGCGGTTGCTGAACGAGCTCGATTCAGATTACGCGGTTCGATCTCCGGAAGACCGGCCAAATTTATTTCCCATAAATTTCTGTCCCTTTTGCGGAAGGGCAGTTTCAAGAACGATCTGGAACGCGGAAAAAAAGAAATGAGTAAACGGCAGATGAATTTGGCCGAATTACTCTAAAGACTCTGGAAGCATCCAGAGCGGGCATTCAGGGCATCGGACGAAAGGCAGGGCAGGAAGTGACCTCATTGGTGTCGGTCCTCATACTCACACTCACCGTTGTTTTGTCGTTAGGCTTCGGCACCGTTCTCGGCTACGGGATCATCACCGGCATCCTGAATGCATTTGCGGGAAACTCGCGTCACGAAGCTCCTGCGCCAGTATTGGTTTCGCAACACAGCTCGGGTGACTAGCTTTTCTCCAGCCCTGACTAGGATCCCCGCGATCCCAGGCGCTCAATCCGCTTTGAACGCAAGCCGCTGGCGTCTTCTGTAGACGAACTAACACACCAGAAAGTACTTCCCATTTTCAAATCGATTATTGAGGACGATTGGGCGATTGCTGTTGCTGTTGCTGTTGCTGCTGCTGTTGTTGCTGCATGCGCTGTAGTTCCTGCAACAATTGCTCCGGCGTCTTGACTTGCTGGCCGCCAGTTTCGCCTCCACTGCTCTGGGCGGCTGCAGGCTGGGGCGGGGTATTCGGCTGATACGGGTTTGTGGCGGGCAATTGTGGAGCAGCGGAGGGTTCGGGCTGTTGAGCAGTATCTTCGCTGTCGGAATCGTCATCGCCTGGGATGACTGCACCTCCGGTGGCCGGTTGAGCGGGTGGTGGTTGGGCCACGTTTCCTGCCACAGCGATGCTCTGCCGAAGAGTCAAAATCACTTGAGAGATGCCTTGAGGATTCTGCGCGGTTCCCACGAGGATGTAGTCGTATCGCGATCCGTTAAACAACTGGGTCAGGACATCGCGCGGCTGGCCGGGGCCGAGATGAACGACGACGCGTTCCGATCCTGCACCGGGAGGCGTGTCCAATCCGATTCCCAGGGCACTACGCACGCCGCGGAGAACGTCCGCCAGATTAGAATTGTCGGCGCTGATCGCGAGCAGACCGTTTTGAAAGGTGACGTGCGGAGGTTGCGCGGGCATCTGTTCCGGAGTGGGCGCCTGTAGTGGGACTGGGACCAATTGCTGGGCGGCCGCCGGCGGTGTCTGGTCCGGTTTGGCCGCAGCTTTTCTCTTTTGCGCTCCGGTACCGGCCAAGCATAGATTAGTCAGGATTAGTAGCGCGCCAGCAGGCAGTACCACCGATCTAGTGAGGGTCCGGGCCATAAGATATTTGGTCAGATTCTACACCCGTCCCAGAAGGTCGTCTGGCACGATGACAAACATCGGAAATAAGAACACTGGCATCTTAGAGGAAAGTACCGCAATGTCCGAGATCATGAGAACTCCACGTAGATTGCGCACGCAGCAGGCCCTCTTTCTAGAACGCACCGGGTTGTTATTCTTGCTGTTTTTCTTTTGCCTTTGTTCCATTTCGCGCGCACAAACCTGCGACATGGGGGACGATATCGACCCTGCGATTCGCACGTCGGCCCAGCAGGCTGCCCAGAAGTTCTTTCAAATGGCAACCAAAGGTGACAGCGCCGGGCTTCAGCAGAATGCGATTCCTTCCCTGGCATCCGACTTTAGCGGGATCCAGTACATGCTGACCGACAACAAAGCAGACCTGACCGGGGCGACAGCCACCACGCAAGGAACCTATCTCCTTACCAATCCCGCGACGGCACCCGGCGGACGCGCGGAATTTTTCTGCGGGATCTTCAACTCTCCAGATCGGGTGAGCTTTGTGATCCCGAATCTATCTGCGGGGAAATACGCCATCGTTGTCCTGGATGCCAGCGGTGGAAAAGCGCCGATGAAGTTGACGGTCGTGATGCAACAAGACGCATCAGGGGCGTGGAAATTGGGGGGGCTCTATCCCAGGCAGAGCCAGATCGCGGGACACGATCAGGAATGGTTTCTCGCGCAGGCTCGGCAATACAAGGCGAAGGGCCAGAATTATGACGCCTGGTACTACTACCTTACGGCTTGGGACATGACCGCGCCAGTGGACTTCATGTATACGGCGGCGAAGGATCGGCTTGCAGATGAAATGCAGCCGGTGCGTCCTGCTGACCTGCCGTCCTCCGATAAGCCGCTCACGGTTTCCGGCAATGGCAAGACTTTTCAGGTGGTGCAGATGTTCCCGGTGGAGTATGACAACGGCATCTACCTGGTGTTCAAATACCACGTTCCGCAATTGGGCAACAATGGTCAGATGTTCGCCGATAACACGGACGCGATGCGCGCCATGGTGACCAAGTATCCGCAGCTGCGAGAAGCGTTCGCGGGTCTGGTGGCGCGTGCCCTGGATACTACTGGTCATGACTACGGCACGCCGATGGCGATGAACAACATCAAGTAACCGCGGCAGAAATTGCCCATCCTGACCAGCTTTTGCGTGCCTCGGGCACTCAGGTAGGTGATTCGAATCACAGCCCTGCGAGACGCAGACAACGCAGCATGGTCATAACATGCAATCGCGAGGCTCGCAACCCGACAACCTGGGCGAAAAACGTATCTCCACCTTGCTGGACAGGTTTGCATCGGGAGAAGTTTGCCGGTTCGAGGCTGAGCAGGCTCTGTTCAGCGGCGGAGATGAGGCCGATCGCGTTTTCATGTTGCGCGAGGGCCAGGTGGAAGTGAGCGTGACAGTGGGCGAGCGTACTCTGTTTCGGCGCGTTGCCTACCCTGGATTCCTGCTGGGTGTAGCCGCCGCGCTTACCGAACGTCCGCATAACTACTCGGCGATTGCTGTGGAATCGGTAATGGCTTCGTTTCTGCCGAAGGCCGATTTCCGGCAGTATCTCAAGGACAACCCGCCGACCTGTCTCGAAGTCGCGCAGGCGGTAGCGACGGAACTGATGGAAATTTTCGAGAGCGGAGTCCGTCCGCTGCGCAGCAAACCACGCCACCTGAAACCCTAAAGCTAGCGCACGCGCGCTAAGACCAGCGTCTCGTCGTCCGGTTGTTCGTTGGCGCCAATCCAGTCAGAGACCGCGGAAAGTACTTGCTCCGAGATGCGCGGAAGAGGAAACGAAAAGTTCTCTTTGATGATCATCTCGAGACGCTCCTCGCCAAATTCGCCGAACTCATTTTCTGGCTCGGTGATGCCATCGCTATAGAAGACGATGGTGTCGCCAGGCTGAAGTTGAACCTCGCCTTCGCCGTAGGTTAATCCGTCGAAGAGTCCGATCACACTGCCGCCGGCCTCAAGACGGCGCACCGAGCCGTTGCGTCCGATCAGAAGCGGCGGCAGATGCCCCGCGTTCGAGTAGCTGAACTTCCGCGTCGAGCCGTCGTAGATCCCCAAAAACATGGTCGCGTATTTTTCAGGCGGAGTGCTGTGATAGACCTGCCGATTTAGCATCGCGCAAAGCTGTCCCGGCGAAATATCGAACTCACCGGCAGCGAACGCCGATTCCTGATAGTTCGCCATCACATGAACGCCGCTTCCGACGCTTGCCGCAGCCAGCGACGGAGTGCGTTCCAGGCTGTAAGCGCGGACAGCCGAGTGGATGGTCGCCATCATCAGCGCCGCCGAAATTCCCTTGCCGCTGATATCCCCGACGGCGATCGCCAGGCGGTTGGAACCGAGGGGGACGTAATCGTAGTAATCGCCGCTGACCGTGCGTGCCGGTTTGCATACGCCGTAGAGTTCGAGCGTGTCGAGTTCGGAGGTCTGTTTGGGAAAGAGTTGCGCCTGAACTTCCTGTGCGATCGACAGTTCGTTTTCCAGCCGCTGCTTTTCTTTCTGCTCGCGCATTAGTTTTTGCAGCGACTCTGTCATGCCATTGAACGATTGCTCCAGCGATGCGAGTTGATCTTCGCTCTTCACGTTGATGCGGTGGGCAAAGTCCCCGCGGTTGATGTGCTGGGTTGCAGTGTAGAGCGCAGCGACCGATCGTGTGATGGTGCGCGTTAAGCGAACGCCGATGATCAGCGCTACCAATTCGATCAATCCGAAGAACGCAGCAATCGCAGTGAGCGCGATCATTACGGCGCCGGCGAAATTACCCACCGTCCGGAACAGCCGGCCGTATAGCAGCGACGGGCGTGTGGTCACAAGAATGAACAGACCGCCGGGATCGTTCCCGGTATCCCAGTCGAGCAGGGAAGCCGTGGCGGGGAAATTTACCTCGCGATCGAATAGATACTCGGGAGCGGGCAAGTTTCCGCCACTTACGTTCTGTTCCGCAAATCTATGCGGGTTCGGACCGAAGTCGATTACCTGGTCGGATGGCCCGCTTGAACTCTGATTTTTGCCAGTCGCGAAAGGACGAAGCGATATCACGCCGACTTGATTGGCAACCTTAGAGAGAAGCGCATGGTCCAGTGGAACGGAGGAGATCACGACGAGCCGTTCTTTATCGACCTGGAGAACCCGCACGGCACGCAGGCAGAGCTTTCCGTCATCCACGGTGATGCTGCCGAACTCATCCCCTCCAACTTTAGGAAGAGAAACGGGAGTGGTTTCCGATGCCTGAGTAACCTTGGTGCCATTGTCATGCACCGTGGTATGCAGCACATAGGGGTGGTTCGCGTACCAGACGGTGAGCTCATTCTTCGGGAACATGTCCTCCTGCGCCTGCGACATGGAGATCATTTCGGCGGAGAGTGGACGGCCGGACCGAAGGCTAAGCGCGACTTCTGAAGCCAGGCGCGAGTTCACGGCCTCCAGGCTCTTGAGTTCGGCTTGCAGGTCGGAGCTCGCCACATAAGTGGCGAATTGCCCGATGAACAGGTAGCTCATGATCGATCCCATCCCCAGCAGCAGGACCACCGGTATGACACCGATGAACGTGTAGGTGACGATGAGACGATTACGCAGCCGCCACATCAGCTTGAGGCGGAACCAGCGCACAAAGAGGATAAAAAGCAGAAGGCAGGCAACAAACGTGAGAAAGGTGACCAGGCCGCCAAACCAGGTGGCGCTGGTATGCCGCACGGTTCCCTCGATGCTGTCGACCATATACAGCAGCAGGTCCACTCCGAGGAGATAGAGCGTAAACCGGGCCAATTTGCTGAACGGAAGGACTCCGTGAGCAACTAGGAATCGTCGGGCCTTGTTGACGTTAGCTGAAGCCATGCAGATTGAGCCCTGATTATAAAGCTGTTACGCGTTTCTGAGTGGCCGTATCCGAAGAGGCTGCTCCCAGAAATCACCCTCACACTATAGATACGATGTGCCGGTCAAGAAGTTCGGAGAGTTCAGGGCCTTGCCTAGATTTCGGGATACATGTCGAAAAATGCCTCGGTGCTGGTCTGGAATTGCTTCTCGATATCTTCTTTGCTGCCTTCCAGCACGTGCATGGTGACGCGAGCTTCGCGCCCGTTCTTTAACTTGATAACGGCGTCCCCGATCTGTTCGATATCGTCGGCCGGTAGGAGTCGCATGCCATAAACCAGAACAAGGTTTGCCATGCCCCGCATTGTAGCAAGGGCAGAAGATTGTAAGCTGCTTGATTTAAAATCGTCCGGTGTTGAAATCCGCTCATCTTTTCCTTTCACTCGGTGTGTTTATTGCGCTGGGAGTTGCGGCACAAGACGCCGCCCCCGCGCCTGCCCAGGATTCGTCGAACAAGACCCAAGTTCGCATCAACTACCTGAACGTGTGCAATCCGTCGCTCGCCGATCAACACCTGCTTTCGGTAACGTTGGCTGCGCTGCCTACTAGGCCGCAATTCTCGCCTGACTTCGAGATTTCCCGGGGGCGTTCCTCGATGGAGGACGCACCGGTTTCGAACTGGGTGCGCCTGCGCCGTGATTTCCCTCCGGCTGCGTCGTACACGTCGTCGCAATACGCGCTGACCACCGACGAGAAGGGAACGACCGAAACGCTGGTCTTTCATTCTCGCGACACGCGCGATGTGGTGCAGGTGATGATGGAGGACAGCATTACGGGCGCAAGCAGTCCGGCGTCAATTCTTGCCACCGATACGCCCGTGGACCGCATCCGCTTGGAGCGCTTCGGCAAAGCTTCCGTGGTGCTGGCGAAGTGCCCGGCAGCCGATCAGAGCGCGTATCAGCCGCTATTTGATCAGGCCTCCAGAGTTATGGCGAACTACCGCGCCGTTCTCGGCGTCAAGAAGACGATCCCACGCGAACTCGCTGCTCTCGGCGTGGGAGCTACGAAACCTGCCAGCCAGCAATCGCATTCGGCAGCAAACAAGAAGCACAACTGATCCGGCCAGCGAGGCCTGAATCTTTTCATGGAAAGCGCAATCAAAGAGGACGACATGAGTGCGACTCACGTACGTAAGACTGTAATCATCGGATCTGGCTGTGCGGGATTGACGGCCGCTGTCTACGCGGCGCGCGCGAATTTGAAACCGCTGGTCCTGGCGGGACATGAGCCTGGCGGCCAGCTTTCACTCACCACCGCGGTTGAAAACTTTCCTGGCTTTCCTGAAGGTGTGCAGGGACCAGAACTGATCGAGAATATGCGGCGGCAGGCGGAGCGCTTTGGCGCCGATTACAAACAGGGTCTCGTGACGGCCGTCGATCTGACCAAAACGCCGCTTGAACTTACGGTCGGTAAAGAGATGGTTCACACCGAGACTCTCATCATCGCTAGTGGAGCGTCCGCGCGCTGGTTGAATCTGCCGAGCGAACAGGCGCTGATCGGACACGGCGTTTCCTCGTGCGCGACTTGTGACGGATTCTTCTTTTCCGGGAAAGAGATCGTCGTGATTGGTGGCGGCGATTCAGCGATGGAAGAAGCGATTTTTCTCTCGCGCTTTGGAACCAAGGTCACGTTGATTCATCGGCGCGACAGCTTCCGCGCGTCAAAGATCATGCTGGACCGCGCACAGAAGCATCCGAAGATCAGCTTTCTGCTCGACACGGTTGTGGAAGAAGTGCACGACGTCGAAGCGAAAGAAGTTACCAGCCTGAAGCTGAAGAACGTGAAGACCGGCAAAGAATGGGATTATCCGACGAGCGCAATGTTCCTCGGCATTGGCCATATTCCCAATACGCAGGTATTCCAGGGACATCTCGACCTCGACGCCGACGGCTACATCAAGACACACAACTACGTCTTCACGAATACTCCGGGAGTATTTGCTTGCGGCGATGTGCAGGACCGGCGCTATCGCCAGGCGATTACCGCCGCGGGCAGCGGCTGCATGGCAGCACTGGAAGTGGAGAAGTTTCTGGAGGAGCGGGGAGAGTAAGAGGTAATCAGAATGGGTGCCCCACACATCCTGCTTTCGGATGTGTGGGACGTTAAATTCTGGAGCTGCGGGGACCAACAAACTGCGGGTGCCCCACACATCCTGCTTTCGGATGTGTGGGACGTTAAATTCTGAAGCTGCGGGGACCAACAAATTGTGGGTGCCCCACACATCCTGCTTTCGGATGTGTGGGACGTTAAATTCTGGAGCTGTGGGGACCAACAAACTGTAGGTGCCCCACGCATCCTGTTTTTGATTGTGGGACGTTGGATTCTGAGGTATGGGAACCAACAAACTGCGGGTGCCCCACACATCCTGCTTTTGGATGTGTGGGATCAGAACCTCACCGAACGGGTAGCCGAATCTCCGTCCACCCCTCGTTGATTCGAACCGGGCCCTCTTCATCCAGCAGATAAAACCGATAACTACTCCAGATCCAGTCCTCAGGGTTCTCCACCAGTCCGCGCTTCACCGGGTTTCGGTGCATGTATTTCAGTTTCTCGATCCGCTTTTTTGCCGTCCACACGTTGAAGTCGTAGAAACGATGTTGCCAAAGATGATCTCCCTCGTGATTCAAGCGAAACGACGTTTGGTGCTTCAATCGTTTCATCGCTTCCGAAGGTGTTCCATTCTCTGGCTCACTCATCAGTAGATGAAAGTGTTCTGGCATCACGACGTAGCCGATCATGACGAACCGCAATCGCCGCCGAACCCGTTCAAGAATGCTGAGAAACTCATCGCGCGCCGCAGGAGAACCGAGTAGCGGACTCCGTCCATAGCAACTGCTGGTTATGAAGTGGAGGTCATGGTTTCCGTAGTAGCGCTTGAGCCCTGTCGGCACGGGGGAGAAGATATCTCCTGGATGGGAAGGAGTCTGTGACCTGCTCCCACACATCCAACAACAGGATGTGTGGGGCACCCGCCAGAATATATTCACAAAGACATTGTGCTTAGTTATTGACATATCTTATAGAATAGATTACAGTGACGCCTGTAAGCTGCGCCGAACCACGTTCGCTGCAGCTTTTCGTGTCTTAGCACGATGTATCGTTTCGGGAAGAAGCGGCCGTAAGTCCTTTGTTATGCCGGAGAGAGGTCTTAAGTCCTTTGTTATGCCCTATGTACAGCCGCGCTACCTCGCAACTCCTTTGTTTGCCGCTACGGAGGGGGAGGGGGTGGTGTTATCAAGTAGTAAACTTCAGGTGCGGTGGCAAGTTCCGCCGGATGACGCCGCTTCCTCGAGCTCGACCCGAACTCCTCGAGCAACAAACGACAGAGGGGGACCGTTTTGGCACTGAAGCATATTAAAGAAAAGCCGTGTCCCGGGTGCCACATCTAATTTGAAGATCGTGATGACCCGCGCGGCCAACTCTCACCGCAAATGTGCGCGACGATCGGTTAGTATTTGGTCCGCAGTTTTTTTGGTCTAATGCGAAGGAGATAAATATATGGAGAAGGAACTCGCCGCTGCAGCAGGTGCTGCCGCCCCAACTCACGAGCAGGCCTCGTCAGGCGAAGCTAAGTGCCCGGTTGTGCACGGCCCTCGCAAATCCCAGACTAATGTCGACTGGTGGCCAAACCAGCTGAAACTGAATGTCTTGCATCAACACTCTCCCCTGTCCGATCCGATGGGCAAAGAGTTCAACTACGCGGAAGAATTCAAGAGCTTAGACCTCAATGCAGTGGTCAAGGACCTGCACGCCGTGATGACGGACTCGCAGGAGTGGTGGCCAGCGGATTTCGGCCACTATGGGCCGCTTTTCATTCGTATGGCGTGGCACAGCGCGGGTACCTATCGCATCGGTGATGGTCGCGGTGGCGCCGGTTCCGGCACACAACGTTTTGCGCCTCTCAATAGCTGGCCGGACAACGTGAACCTCGACAAGGCACGCCGGCTGCTCTGGCCGATCAAGCAGAAGTATGGGAAGAAAATTTCATGGGCCGACCTGATGATTCTCGCCGGCAACGTGGCGTTGGAATCGATGGGATTCAAGACCTTCGGCTTCGGCGGCGGGCGTCCGGACGTGTGGGAGCCCGAAGAGGATATCTTCTGGGGACCCGAAGGCAAGTGGCTCGCCGACGAGCGCTACAGCGGCGATCGTGACCTCTCGAATCCGCTGGCTGCGGTTCAGATGGGTTTGATTTACGTGAACCCTGAGGGACCCAATGGCAATCCGGATCCGCTCGCCGCGGCACGGGATATCCGCGAGACTTTCGCGCGCATGGCGATGAATGATGAGGAGACGGTTGCATTGATCGCCGGCGGGCACACCTTCGGCAAAACCCACGGCGCCGGGGATGCGGCACTGGTGGGTGCAGAGCCGGAGGCTGCCACCATCGAGGAGCAAGGCCTCGGCTGGAAGAGCAAATTTGGCTCGGGCAAAGGCGGTGATGCGATCGGCAGTGGCCTGGAAGTCATCTGGACCCAGACGCCGACGAAATGGAGCAACAACTTCTTCACCAACCTGTTCAGCTACGAATGGGAACTGACGAAGAGTCCTGCCGGCGCAAATCAGTGGACTCCGAAAAATGGCGGTGGCAACGGTACGGTGCCGGATGCGCACAATTCGTCAAAGAAACACGCGCCATCAATGCTGACCACTGATCTCGCATTGCGATTCGATCCAATCTATGGACCGATCTCGAAGAGCTTCTACGAGCATCCGGATCAGTTCGCCGATGCGTTTGCCAAGGCGTGGTTCAAGCTGACGCACCGCGATATGGGGCCGATCTCGCGATACCTCGGGCCGCTGGTTCCTAAAGAGCCGCAGCTCTGGCAAGATCCAGTTCCCGCGGTGGCTCACAAATTGATCGATGAAAAAGACGCTGCTGCTTTAAAGGCCAAGATTCTCGCGTCCGGACTGTCGATCTCTGATCTGGTCCAGACGGCGTGGGCGGCGGCATCGAGCTTCCGCGGCTCTGACAAGCGCGGTGGTGCAAACGGGGCGCGCATTCGCCTTACTCCGCAAAAGGATTGGGAAGTGAACCAGCCAGCCCAACTTGCGAAAGTCCTGCCGAAGCTTGAGTCGATCCAAAAGGAATTCAACGCCGCGCAGTCAAACGGCAACCAGGGGAAGAAGGTTTCGCTGGCCGACCTGATCGTTCTGGGCGGCGACGCTGCCATCGAGGAAGCTGCGAAGAAAGGCGGACACGATGTGAAGATCCCCTTCTCGCCAGGACGCACGGATGCTTCGCAGGAACAAACCGACGCGCACGCCTTCGCCGTAATGGAGCCGAGAGCGGACGGATTCCGCAACTATGTGCGCAAAGGACAGAAAACGCCCTCAGAGGAGCTGCTCCTTGATCGTGCGCAGTTGCTGACACTGACTGCTCCCGAGATGACGGTTCTCGTCGGCGGCATGCGCGCCTTGAATACTAACTTCGGGCAAGCGAAACATGGCGTCTTCACCAAGCGCCCGGGGACGCTGACCAATGATTTCTTCGTCAACCTGCTCGATATGAACACGACGTGGCAGCCGTCCTCTACAGCCGAAGGCGTGTACGAAGGGCACGATCGCAAAACGGGCGAACTCAAGTGGACCGGCACCCGTATCGATCTTGTGTTCGGTTCGAACTCGCAGCTTCGGGCGATTGCCGAAGTCTACGCATGTGGCGACTCGAAGGAGGCATTCGTGAAGGACTTCGCGGCGGCCTGGACCAAGGTGATGAACCTTGATCGCTACGACATCGTTTGATCTCGGCGGAAGAAGAGAGCCATTAACCTGGCACTAAGGGTTGGTAGTGGCGCCATCCGGCGCCACTACCGCTATCCCACCCTTCCAGAGAAAGTGCGAAGGGGTGGTCGGTTTAGCGTGAAGTCGTTACGTCAAAACAAGCGAATCCCGAAAGTGAGTGGAAGAAGGTTGGTAGAGACCCCGTTGTAGCCAGCGTGGTGATATCTGATCTCGGTATAAAAATTTACATGACCGCCGCCTAGCCGTATCGTGGCGCCCCCACCGATGTTCTCGCCAAATGAGTTTGCGCTTCGGCTGCCGGTAACGATGTTCACGCTCCCGACCGTGCACCCATACCACCATGACCAATACGGATCGCAGATAACACCAACACCTGGTGTAGTTGTCTCACCAGAACGGTGATACCAACCGATTCCACCGATTCCATAAACTCCGAATCTGTCTCCGATCTGAGTATGGACGACTGGATTAAAGGTCCACGAATACTGACGGGCACTCGCTCCCGGCGTCTGAAGGTGTGCTTTGGTCGCATCGTTGATGGGCAGATCGTGCCACATGAACTCGGTGTCCACTCCCACATGCTTCATGAAGCCGTATCCGCCACCAACGACGAAATTCCCGCCGTCGCTGACGAAATTGCTGAGGTTCCCCAGTGGGAAGCCGATACCGCCGCCAACGTTGAAGAGAAATTTGCTGTAATCCTGGGCTTGCGCCGGAACAAGTGCACAAAGCAGAATTGCTATTCCAAAAGACAATCGCGCAAAACGCATAGGGATGCTCCTTAAGCAGTTCGAACTTCCGAGCACAATTTTGCCCCCGTACGCGACCTGCCGGAACTAGGAGAACTTATAGCCGACTGATCAAATAAGTAGCAGTACTAAGGACCTCGAGACCACGGGTGGTACTGCTTGAGGTACGAGGTGAGCTGAATCCGTTGGAAGTGAAGTTGTGCTTCCAACGTCGTTGCGCAAATACGTTGCGAAGGAAATCACGAAAGGTCGAGGTCGATGCGGAACTTCTCTCGCAGCACTCGCCGGTACTCTTCTGCATCAGCAACTTCAGTTTCCGTCTTCTTGCCGTTTTGTGTCGTGATCAGACGCATTTCTTCCAGGGTGATGCGTCCGTTGGATGTGGCCAGCGAACAGAGGCGTCGTTGCGTGAAGGACGATTCGGGCGAGGTCTGGTGGAAGTGGCACATGGGCGCGAATTCTTCCAGTTGGCGCGAAGTGCGTGTGAACTGATACTGCGGCGTCCAATCTTTCTCAGGAGACTTACGCTGAAGCAATAACGTGTCTCCAACTTCAAGCAACCGGTAAGTCCGTCCTGATTGCTGAGAATCCGTCGGGCGAGTCAGAGACAGCGGTTCCACGAAGCAGTCACCGAAGCCGACGTCCGCCAGCCAGGAATCGCCGACCGTGTCACGAACTTCCAGAGTCATGTGGTCGAATTCAGGACTGGAACTTCCATCTTTTCGAGCTACGCGCGCCGAGAGCATATTCACTTCAAAGCCAAAGGATCGCAGCAGCCACGCGAAGGCTCCATTCAGTTCGTAGCAGAAGCCTCCTCGATGCAGGTCGACAACTTTGTGCAGAAGACGCTCGGTCTCGAGAATGATGGGGCGCTTCGCTGGAATGTCGAGGTTCTCAAACGGAACGGACAACATGTGCGCGCGATGGAGATTGCGCAACACGTCAGGCGTGGGCTGGCGCGGCCCTTCGTAGTGAATGCGGCGCAGGTAACCTTCGGGCTGCATGGCTTACTGGATGGCGATAAAGAGTTCGACTCCTTTTTCGCTATAGCGCTCAAAGTCGATGGTAAATGCGCGCTTCGGTGCACCCGGTTCGTCGAAGTAACAATAGACACTCTGCCATGCCGCAACAATCGATTCCGGAGCACGCGATTCGGCAGGGAAGACCAGATAAGTGGCCGCGGGAATGTGTTTGGCAATCATGCCGGCAGGAGCCTGCGTTTCGGGCTTCACCGATTTGCTGAGGATCACGTTGTAAGCGCCGTGGTGGTCGCTTTCGTAGTGTGTGTACAGCGAGTAGATCGTTTCGTCGATAGCGCCGGCGATCGATTTTCCTGCGCCTCCCATGAACGCTCCCCAGAGCGGCCCGATCTTGCTATTCCCGGAGAACTCGTCTTGGTTGCTGGTGCGCGTGGTGAGACCGATTACGTCGAACGCTGGTAGTTCTGCTACGTGGGGATGGGCTTCGGGCTGCGATTGTGGAAGAGACGACATAAGACCTCCAAAATAGCTTTTGATGTTCAGGCCCCGATAAGGTCTCTATTGTGACATTCCGCCGGAGTGTGCTTTCAACCGAATGCCGAAATTTCTTCTTTTCGGCAGCAATGGCCCGAGCGGGCAATTCTCGCATTTCGGTTTGGATTTCAGGCAGTAGTTCTTGGCGACTCCCACGATCAGGCCGTGCATTTCGTTGAAGACCTCCGCTTGAGAGCAGCGGGTCGCGGTACTCATGGCGGAAGGAGCATGGCAGGATCCTTTGGGCAGCGCGGCGTGATCGATGTCAGCCAACTCCGGCAACGTAGTATCCAACAGCGCTGCTTCCACCATTGCTCGGATCTCCTCGTACTTCGAGGAAGCCTTCGCCAGCCCGTGACGCTCCAAAATGCGACGAGTGTACGCATCGACGACGAAGATCGGGTGTTGACCCGCGTATAGAAGAATGGAGTCGGCTGTTTCCGGCCCCACACCATTTAGCTCGAGCAGTTCCTCCCGAAGCTGTTCGGTCGGGGTCGAAAACATTCGTTCCAGCGAGCCTCCGTGGCGCTGATCCAGGAAAGTAACGAACAGCTTCAAGCGGGCTGCTTTTTGACGAAAATAACCCGCGGAGCGGATCAGTTTTTCGAGTTCGGAAACCTTCATCGAGCGGATGCCCTCGACGCTCAAAACGTCGGCCTCGCGTAGTTGGGTGAGGGCCTTCTCCACGTTCGTCCAGGCCGTGTTTTGAGTGAGATAGGCACCGACGATCACTTCGAATGGCGTCTCGGCGGGCCACCAGTGTTGATGTCCCCAACGCACGTAAAGCGTTCGAAAAATCTCCCGGATATTTTCTTGTTTTCCGGCTTTCGATCTCATCGATGCCAATCCGACGCGATTACCAAAGTGACGCCCGCTATTGCCCTCTTGGTTACTGAAGGAACGCCTTTGCTAATTGACAATTTGTGTCACCGACCCTACGCTTCGATTGCTTGGATAAACCATTAATTCAGAAGAACTTGCGGGCATTGTACCGGAGTAACCAAACCCCCGCGGAATCTACAGCATTGCTTAGAGAACTATGGCAGCCATAGGAATGTCGCAGCGGTTGGGAGACCTTCTCGTTAAGGAGAAGGTTATCACCAAGGAGCAGCTCGAGCAGGCGTTGAAGGCTCAACGCGAGACGGGCGGGCGCCTCGGAGCGATCCTCGTCAAGCTGAATTTCCTTACGGACGAGGACGTCACCAATTTCTTGTCGCGCCAGTACGGCGTCCCTGCTATCAACCTGAACTATTTTGAAATCGATGCTGCGGTGGTGAAGCTTATCCCGCAGGAGACAGCCAAGCGTTACCAGATTCTGCCACTGAGCCGCGTCGGTGCATCGCTCACCATCGCGATGGTAGATCCGACGAACGTGTTCGCCATGGACGATATCAAGTTCATGACCGGCTTCAATATCGAGCCGGTAGTCGCGTCCGAGAACGCGATTATGGATGCGATCGCCAAAGCGTATTCGGAACCGGCACCCACAGAAGATGATCTGGATTCCATCGTAGCTTCGATCAACGACGGCGATGCAGATGTGGAATTGCAGACTGAAGAAGAGGAGATGGGCCTCGGGGATCTGGAAAAGGCAGCTGAAGAAGCCCCCATCGTGAAACTGGTGAACCTGGTCCTAACCGACGCGGTGAAGCGTGGCGCCAGCGATATCCACATTGAGCCTTACGAAAAAGAGTTTCGTGTTCGTTTTCGTATTGACGGCATTTTGCAGGGGATCATGAATCCCCCGATGAAGTTGAAAGACGCCATCACTTCCCGCATCAAGATCATGGCCAAGCTGGACATCAGCGAAAAGCGTTTGCCGCAAGACGGACGCATCATGATGAGAATGAATGTGGGCGGGAAGAAAAAGCAGCTCGACTACCGCGTGAGCACGCTGCCGACACTGTTCGGCGAAAAGATCGTGATGCGGTTGCTCGACAAAGAAAACCTTCGCCTCGATATGACCAAGCTGGGTTTTGAGCCCGAGTCGCTGGTTAAGTTCGAGAAGGCGATCCTGAAGCCCTACGGCATGGTGCTGGTTACGGGGCCGACGGGATCCGGCAAAACCAATACGCTCTATTCGTCGATTTCGCAGCTGAACAAGCCTGACACGAACATCATGACCGCGGAAGATCCGGTCGAGTTTCAGTTAGCCGGCGTCAACCAGGTGCAGATGAAGGAGTCCATAGGTCTGAACTTTGCGGCCGCCCTGCGCTCGTTCCTGCGACAGGATCCGAACATCATTCTTGTCGGTGAGATTCGAGACTTCGAGACCGCAGAAATCGGAATCAAGGCAGCGCTTACAGGACACCTGGTGCTGTCTACGTTGCACACCAACGGCGCTCCCGAAACCATCAGCCGCTTGATGAACATGGGCATTGAGCCATTCCTGGTAGCGACCGCCGTTCACTTGATATGCGCTCAGCGACTGGTCCGCCGCGTTTGCTCGAATTGTGCCGAAGTAGTCGATATGCCTTACCAGGCGCTGCTTGACGCGGGCTTTGAGCCAGAAGAGGCAAAGACCGCGAAGCCGAAGAAGGGAAAAGGTTGCACTACTTGCAACAACACCGGCTACAAGGGACGTGCGGGTTTGTACGAAGTGATGGAGATTGACGATGACATTCGCGAGCTCATCCTCGTAGGAGCGTCGGCGCTGGAGTTGAAGAAGAAAGCGATTGAACGCGGCATGTTGACGCTGCGGCGAAGCGGATTGATCAAGGTTATGGCGGGGATCACGACGTTGGAAGAAGTTGCCCGCGAGACGGTCCACTAAAGACGCGAAGCGGTGCGGTAGGTCAAAACGGAATTATTGGCAGGCGGACAGGTAAGCCGCCCGAAGATAAAGAGGGGTCGAAAGCATGGCAGCAACTCTCAGCGAACTGCTGAAGCGAATGGTCGAATTGGGCGGCAGCGATCTACACATCACCACCAATTCGCCGCCGCAGGTTCGGATTCACGGTCACCTGCAACCGCTCGATTTGCCGCAACTCACGGCTGCCGACACCAAAGCACTGGCTTACAGCGTGATGACCGATGCGCAGAAGCATCGCTTTGAAGAGGATCTGGAGCTCGATTTTTCTTTCGGATTAAAGGGATTGGCGCGTTTTCGTGCGAATTGTTTCAATCAAAGGGGAGCCTGCGGCGCCGTCTTCCGCGTCATTCCTTATGAGATTAAGTCGTTCCAGCAACTGGCCCTGCCGCCGATCGTTTCAAAACTCTGTGAAAAACCGCGCGGCCTGATCCTGGTGACCGGTCCAACTGGCTCGGGAAAATCGACCACGCTGGCGGCCATGTTGGATAAAGTCAACAGCGAGCGCCACGAGCACATTCTGACGATTGAAGATCCGATTGAGTTCGTGCATCAACACAAAGCGTGCCTGGTAAATCAACGCGAAGTGCATGCCGACACCAAGAGTTTTACTGCCGCCCTGCGAGCAGCTCTCCGCGAAGACCCTGATGTTGTGCTGATCGGCGAAATGCGCGATTTGGAAACAATCGAATCGGCATTGCGAATTGCAGAAACCGGACACTTGACCTTTGGAACACTGCACACGAATTCGGCGGCATCGACGATCAACCGTGTCATCGACGTTTTTCCGGCTCACCAGCAGCCGCAAATCCGAGCGCAACTCTCGATGGTGCTGGAAGGCATCCTGTGCCAGGCCCTTCTGTCGAAGGTGGGAGGCCAAGGCCGCGCGATGGCGATGGAAATCCTGATTCCCAATCCTGCCGTCCGAAACCTGATTCGTGAAGACAAGATTCACCAGATTTATTCAGCGATGCAGTCCGGCCAGGACAAGTTTGGCATGCAGACGTTCAATCAATCGCTTGCGACGTTGTATTTCCAGAAGCAGATCACATTGGAAACAGCAATCCAGCGTTCGTCACTGCCCGACGAATTGCAAGAAATGATCAATCGTGGAGCGGGGCTGACCAAGGGAAATGGTGTTGCGGCCACAGCGAAGCGGTAACTGATTCAGAAAACTGACGAGGTAGCGATATGCCTGTTTTTACATTCACGGGGAAGAACGCAGCCGGAGCAAAGATCAACGGCGAGCGTGTTGCAGAAAACAAGCAGGTACTGAAAGCGGCGCTTGCGCGCGAACGTATTTCCACGGTCACCATCAAGGAGAAAGGGAAAGAGTTTGCGTTCCCGACGCTGGGCTCTTCGAAAGTTCCGGTGAAGGACGTCGCGATTTTCTTCCGCCAGTTTTCGGTGATGATCGATGCCGGTTTGCCACTGGTTCAGTGCCTGGAGATCCTGGCAGCGAACCAGGAAAACGCGGCATTTCAGAAGACGCTTACGGGCGTTCGCACCACGGTTGAAGGTGGAGCAACGCTATCGGCGGCCATGAAGCAATATCCCAAAGTATTCGACGATCTGACCGTAAACATGATCGATGCTGGTGAAACCGGCGGTATTCTCGATCTGATCCTGCAGCGTCTCGCAGCATACGTCGAGAAGGCAGTGAAGTTGAAGTCTGCGGTGAAGTCCGCTTTGATCTATCCAGTTGCGGTCATCAGTATCGCGGTGATCGTGGTGGGCTGCCTATTGAAATTCGTAGTGCCGATTTTCTCAAACCTGTTTGCCAGTTTGGATGTCACGCTGCCATTGCCGACGCGCATCGTCATGGGACTCAGCGAAGCGGTCCAGCACTACTGGTGGGTCGTGTTTGTACTTGGAATCGGCGGTGTAGTTGCGGTTAAGCAGCTAAAGAAGCATCCGCGTGGACGTGTGCTATGGGATGGCATGTTGCTGAAGCTGCCCGTGTTTGGCATGGTGCTCCGCAAGATTGCAGTTGCCCGATTCAGCCGTACACTGGGAACCCTGCTGACGTCTGGTGTTTCTATTCTGGAAGCTCTGACCATCACCGCAAAAACATCAGGTAACGCGGTTCTCGAACAGGCGCTGATGAGAGTGCGCAAGGCAATTGAAGAAGGCCGGACGATTGTCGATCCGCTCAAAGAAAGCGGCGTGTTTCCGAACATGGTCTGTCAGATGATCGGCGTCGGCGAAGCGACCGGTGCCATGGACGCTATGCTTCAGAAGATTGCTGATTTCTACGAAGACGAAGTGGATGCTGCGACTCGCGATATGTTGGCAATGCTTGAGCCTTTGCTGATCGCTTTTCTCGGCGTCGCCGTCGGCGGCATTGTCATCTCGCTCTATATGCCATTGTTCGCCATGATCGCCAAACTGGCTGGCTAACTTTACAGCAGCATCGCAGGTCAACCGATGCAGGATCCACAGGAAAATACGCCAGGCGCGGCGCTCGATCTACAATCGGGCGCCGCAGCCGAACAGGCGTACGAGCAAAGTTGGCTGGTTTGGCTGGCTAAAGTCAGAATTCTCATCCTGACTTTTCTGCTCGGAATCGAACTGGCGGTCACCAACTTGACCGCTTCTCCGATTAACCGGCGACAATTCGTGGTGGTGATCGCGTTCTGCTACGCCGTGTCAGCCGTGCTGGCCTACGTTGCATCGCAATGGCGCAATAGCCTCACTCATACCTGGCTTCAGATACTCACCGACCTCGGCATGGCAACGATGCTGGTGTATGCCACCGGCGCGTTCGACAGCCCCTTCTATTTTCTGTATCCACTCATCATCATCAACGCCAGCATTCTTCTGAGCCGGCGTTGGGCGATGATGATTGCGGTGCTGGCGTTTATCCTGCATGCAGGAATGCTTGAGTTGTCGTCGCTGGATTGGTTATTCGGCAACAACCCGCCATCTCGCGCGACGTTGATTTCGCTGCAAGCCACCTTGGTTATCGAGTTTGTCGGCTATATGGCGATCGCCTACCTGGCGTCGCGGCTGACCACCCGGTTGCGACAGGTAGATGTCGAACTGAAAGATAAGAGCGGTGCGCTCGAAGATCTGCAGGCGCAGCATGAACACATCATTCAGTCGATCAGCAGTGGTTTGATCACGACTGATGTTGCGGGGCACATCACGCTTGTCAATCCCGCAGCCGAAGTTCTGCTGGAAAGATTCGCCAGTGAAGTTCTAGGCAAGCAGATCGCCTCTTTATTTCTTGATCGCGTTCCGTCGCCAACGAATAGCAGTGCGCATTCCGAAGTGCGCGCGTCATGTCCAAGAGGTCGTCGCCGTCAGAAGACGTTTCGAATAACAGCAACGGTTCTTGCCGTTCCAGGGCGAGGTGCCGTGGGGTACGTCTATAACTTTGATGACCTGACGGAAATCCGTCGACTGGAACGCGAAGTTCGCCTAAGCGATCGCCTAGCGGCCGTAGGAAGAATGGCGGCGGCCATCGCGCATGAGATTCGCAATCCGCTGTCCTCCATAGCCGGCTCGGTCCGCGTGCTTTCCGATGTGGCCGTTCTCAATGAAGAAGAGAAGATGCTCGTGAATATCGTCAACCGCGAGTCGGAGCGTTTAAACGACATCATCTCGAATTTCTTGTCCTATACGCGTGAAAAGCAATACGAATTCGTGTACGTCAATCTGCTTCCGGTTCTCGACGAGACTTTGAAGCTGCTGGAGAATCGCTTACCCTCTCTGGATCGTTCGTCTGACAATGCGAATCATGCGCCGATTCAGATTGTCCGCAAGTTTGAGATTTCTGAAGCGTACACAATCGCCGACTCTGACCGCTTGAAACAGGTTTTCTGGAATATTTCCGAGAATGCGGTTCGCGCGATGCCTGAAGGCGGGACACTGACCGTTACGGTAAGGGCGAACGACAGCAACTTCGTCGTTACTTTCAACGATACCGGCAAGGGAATGCCAAAGAATCAGATTGAGAAGATCTTCGAGCCGTTCCAGTCGGAATTTGACGGCGGGACAGGTTTAGGTCTAGCGATCGTTTATCAGATCGTTCAGGCGCACGACGCCAAGATTTCAGTTCGCTCCGGCCCTGGTGAAGGAGCCGATTTCATACTGCAGTTCAAACGGGCAGCGGACGAAAGTTCTGAGTCCGATAAGCAAGACGGGTCGGAGTTGCTCGTGGCGGCAGCCGCCGCCGGTTCTGGGAAGGCTATTCATGGGTAACGTACTTATTTGCGACGACGAACGATCGATTTGCGAGATGCTGGAAATATCACTTCGCAAGGACGGTCATCGCGTCGAGACGGTGACCTCGGGCGAAGCTGCCAAGAAGAAGCTGGAGTCAGCTCTGTTTGGCGTGGTGATCACGGACATTCGAATGCCACAAACGAATGGCATTGAAGTCCTGCGGTTTGCGCACACGGTTTCGCCGGATTCTCTCGTCATTCTAATCACCGCAGTGGATGATCTCGAACCTGCCGTGCAAGCCGTGAAGGCTGGCGGCGCATGGGACTATATCCGCAAGGGGCCTGGGCTGGTCGACGATGTGAAACTTTCGGTGCGCAAGGCGATGGAGCAGCAGAATCTGCAGCGGCAGAATATCGCTTTCCAGCGCGATGCAGCAGGGCGCAATTCTCTGGAAAACCTAGTCGGAGTCAGTGGCGGAATCGATCGTCTGAAACAGACAATTCGCAGCGTTGCTACCACCAATAGCACAGTATTGATTTATGGCGAGAGCGGTACGGGAAAAGAGTTGGTCGCTCGTGCCTTGCATGCGTGTTCGCTTAGGGCGGCGGCTCCGTTCGTGTCGATTAACTGCGGGGCTTTTCCCGAGACGCTGCTCGAGAGCGAACTGTTCGGCTACGTCAAGGGTGCGTTCACCGGCGCGAATACAAACAAGGCCGGTTTATTTGAAGTTGCCGACAGCGGTACGTTATTTCTCGACGAAATCGGTGAAATGACGCTACCGATGCAGGTGAAGCTTCTGCGCGTGTTGCAGGAGCGTTCGCTGAGACCGGTTGGTGGAACCAGCGAGGTTGCGGTCGATGTGCGCGTGATTGCCGCGACGAACAAGCATTTGGACGATCTGGTTGCCCAAAACCTGTTCCGTGAGGACCTCTACTATCGACTGAGTGTGATTCCGGTTGAAGCTCCTCCGCTTCGCGAGCGGCGCGAAGATATACCTCTGCTGGCCAATCACTTCCTCAAGAAGTATGCGCCTGCAGCGGGAAAGAGCATTCTCAGAATCTCGCCTGAGTCGATCGAAGATCTGTGCGATTACAATTGGCCGGGAAACGTTCGGCAACTCGAGAATACGATCGAACGCGCGGTTGCGCTTGAGCCGACTGACGAATTACATGTTGACGTGCCGGTTGAGCGCTCGAAGAGGCCGAATGCCGGTGCGTTTGAGCACAGCAACGGAAATGGCAATGGTCACGGAAACGGTGCGCCGTCGCTGCCAAATGATGGACTCGACCTGGAAGCCTACATCGAAGGGCTGGAACGCGGACTGATTCAGTCGGCGTTGAAGCAGTCCAATGGAGTGCAGACGCGCGCGGCGGAATTGCTGCACGTTTCCTATCGCAGTTTCCGTCACTTGCTGAAGAAATACGAGATCTGATCCGATACTGGAGCGCGCAGACGTGGCTCACGACCCAATCATTACGTTAACCACAGACTTCGGAGTGACCGATCCATACGTCGGCACGATGAAGGGCGTTATTCTCAACATTAATCCAAGCGCTCGAATTGTCGACATCAGCAACGCAGTTCAGTCTTACGACGTGCTCGATGGCGCAATCACCATTTCGCAAGCTTATCCGTATTTTCCGAAGAACACGTTGCATGTGGTGATTGTCGATCCGGGTGTTGGAACTTCGCGACGGCCGATTATCGCGAGGACTGAACATGGCCTCTTTCTTGCGCCGGATAATGGCGTGCTGTCGCTCGTGTACGAGAAGGAAGAGCGCGTTAACGTTCGGCACATCACGGCAGAACACTACTTTCTGCAACCGGTAAGTCAGACTTTTCACGGGCGCGACGTGTTTGCCGCAGTTGCCGGATATTTGAGCAAGGGAGTTGATTCCGCGAGCTTCGGCGAAGAGATCAAGGACTTCGTTCGCTTTGCCGCGCCGAAACCTAAAGCGATCGATGGTGTGCTCAAGGGAAGCGTGATCAAAGTCGACAAGTTCGGTAATCTGATTACGAATTTCACTCCCAAAGATGTTCCGCAGTTGTTCGGTGCGGATCCTGCTGCGTTCAAGGTCAAGATCGGCAAAGCGGAAGTGACGAATATGCACAACGCTTATGCCGAAGGAACTCCGGGCGAAGTCTTTATCATCATCGACAGCATGGGTTTCCTCGAGATTGCGATGAATCGCGGAGCAGCGAATCGGACGATCTCGGCGGAAAAAGGCAGCGAAGTGGTGATCAGCTTCTAGAGACGCGTTTCGCGTTTCGAGTTTCACGTTTCGCGAAAAACACCCGAAATACATAGATGGTTCGCTGCGCTCACCATGACTTCGAGAAGGGGTGAGCGAAGGTGGACACCTGATAGGTTGATGTTGAGGCCAGGATTCGAACCCGAAATTTGAAACACGAAACGTGAAACTTTGTTATACGTTCTTCGGTTTGGGGCGGGCGTAACGTTCCATCTGGCCGGTCCACTTCAGGAAGCGAAGCAGCTCTTTTTTCTCTCGCCACATGAATCCCCAGAACTCCAGGAATCCGACCTGGTTCATCTTTACTCCGCAATAAGTCTCGATTCGCCAGCGGAGATACGGACTGCGCCAGGGCGCGAAGCGATGGCCTTTGGTTGCATTCCACAGAAAGCGGAGTGTGTAGCGCATTCAGTTTTCAGTCTATCAGTCCGTCAGTCGATCCGTGAAAGGCGCAGTTTGCTAGAATCGGCGCAATGACTGTCGAAGGCAACGACCGCCAGCTCGCCGAAGATCACTACTACAACGCGCTCGATCTGTTCGCCGACGGCAAGCAGGACGAAGCAGTCGCGGAGTACCGAAAGTCCATCGAAGCCGATCCTACGTTTACCGAGGCAATGCACGGCCTAGCGCGCGCATATCAGGACCTGGAACGCTATGACGAAGCGATCGAAGTCGCCAAGCGCATCGCGCAACTCGATCCCGACGACATTCTCGCGCACACCAGTCTTTCGATTCTCTACCAGAAAAAAGGCATGGTTCCTGAAGCTGAGGCCGAGGCGAATACCGCGCGCGTGCTCGACTGGAAGCGGCAGTTGAAGAAAAAGTAAGTCAGCTCTTCAGTCAATCAGTCTGTCAGTCGATCAGCTCAAATACAGAGATGGATTCCGCTTCCCCTTCGCTGTGCTCAGGGTCAGCGTCACCATGACATCGAGAGATCCTGATACATCTGCCTGAATGACGCGGTCAAACAGAACGCGAAACGAGAAACTTGAAACGCTATCCGTAGTGCTCGGTCAAGAAATCGGAGATGCCGGAATAAGCCTTGGTTAGTGTTGCTTCGTCGGGGAGGAAGACGATGCGAACGTGCTTGGTGCCGGTCTTCTGGCCGAAACCACTGCCGTGCACGAGCAGCGTGTGCTTCTCGGTCAGGACTTTTTTCACGAAGCTGAGATCGTCTTCGGGGATGTCGAGCTTGGGATAGGCATAGAAGGCGCCTTCCGGAGCAACGCAGCTTACACGCGGCGTCTTGTTGCACCACTCGATGGTGAGCTGGCCGCGACGGCGCAGCTTCTCGTGCACTTCTTTCAGGTGATCCTGAGAACCTTGCAGCGCCGGTTTAATCGCCCACTGCATGGGCTGGCTGGCGCAGAGACGTGCGCGCAACAGTTTGTATATCCCTTCGAGATACGGCTTAATGCAGGCGGGATCGCCGCTGGCGATGGCCCATCCAACGCGCCATCCGGGTGCCAGATAGGATTTCGATAAGCCACCAAAAGTAATGATGGGAACGTCGCTAGCGAGCGATGCCATCGGGATATGCGGGCGCGAGCCGAAGGTGAGCTTGTCGTAGATCTCGTCGGCAAAGATGACGAGGCGGTTACGACGCGCAAGATCGATGATCTGAAGAAGCGTTTCGCTCGAGTATAGGGCGCCGGTCGGATTGTTCGGATTGATGACGACGATGCCGCGGGTGCGCGGCGTGATCTTTGCGGCGATGTCGGCGACGTTCGGCTGCCAACCATTGTCTTCATCGAGATCGTAGGGCGCGAGGGGCGCTTCGAGCTTGGCGAGCACGGCCGAGTAGAGCGGATATTCCGGGCTGGGCGTGAGCACGGTTTCGTTGGGATTCAGCAGCGCCGCAAGACAGACATCCACACACTCGCTGACACCGCTGGTGACAAACGCTCCCTGTACGTTGCGAATCCCTTTGCGCTCGGCCTCGCCGAGGATGGCCTGCACTGCTTCGTCAACACCGAGAGAAGGCGCGTATCCGTTCTTGCCGTCGCGCATGGCCTTGGCTACGGCTTCCACCAAGTGCGGCGGAGTCTGAAAATCAAACTTCAGCGGATCGCCGATGTTGAGCGACAGGATCTTCGCGCCGGTTTTGGCGACTTCATCGGCCAAGACGGCTAAATCGCGGATGGCGTAGCGCACGCCGTCGAGGCGGGCGGCGGCGGGGATGGTGGCCAGTGTTGCTTCGCTATAAAGGGACATGTTGGTTGTTCAAAGCCATCCACAGTCTACGTATGCAGGGGGCGACTTGCCAGTGCCGGCAATGACGCGCCTACCTTCTGATTTTCCCAATGCGGGAGATCCGAGGGGTACCCCCTCCCCCCGTGTCCCGCATTCTAAAGGACTTACAGGCACGGGATAAGGTTAGTCCCGGCAAACAAAGGACTTAGTCCGTGTCGTCCGGTAAAACAAAGGAGTTACAGGCTGTCGGCTCTCAGTGATCGGCTGTCGGCCAGCTGAGTGCGTCAGTATTTCAGTTCTTAACCCAACATTTCGTGCAGGGAATAGGGATACGGAGATCCTTCGACTTCGCTCAGGATTTCGGCAGCGGGCTCGGACGCCCGCTAAACACCTCAACCTCGCTACGCTCGGTATGACAGATCCTCGCTGACGCTCGGATAGCTAAACCAGTTGTCAGTTGCTTGTTGTCAGTTGCTGATTGTCAGCAATCGGACCACTGCTTCTATTGTGACAAATCGAGCCGGACCTACTAGACACTTTGGAGAGATTTATATTCGGATTGCAATCAGAGACTTGAGGAGAATTCCGCGATTTTGCGGACTTGACAAGATTTGTGGTCAGGTAGGGATGCCTCGCTGATGCTCGGCATGACAGAATCCTCGCTGACGCTCGGATCGAGAGAGGCCGTGGCCTGAGTGCTGAGAAGAGTGTTCTCGTCTATCGAGTGAGCAGGGCTCCTTCGACTCGGGCGTGCGCCCCTTCGGCTTCGCTCAGGGCAGGCTCTCGCTCAGGATGACAACTGGCAAAGTGCTGCTGGCCGTGCGAAGTCGTGGAGCCGTGCACAAAGGGCGGACAGGAATGTCCGCGCCACAGAAGCAAGCCGCCAAATCTGCGCGGACAAGAGTGTCCGCGCCACACAAGCAAAAACCAAATCTGCGCGGACAAGAGTGTCCGCGCCACACAAGTAAAGCTCTTCCCACACAAACAAAAGCCCGCTGGAGGGCCAGCGGGCGCCACGTGATCAACTGCCCCACTCAAGCCAACAAAGGGCTTGAATGGGCCACCCGGACTATTCCGGACGGTCGATCTGGGCTTTCTGCAGGCGGTCTGAGTAATCGACGTAGACCGACTTCCACTCCGTATAGAAATCGATTGCGCCGATGCCGCCTTCGCGATGGCCGTTACCGGTCTGCTTGGTTCCGCCAAAAGGCAGGTGGACTTCTGCGCCGATCGTGGGAGCGTTGATGTAGGTGATGCCGGCGTAGAGATCGCGCATGGCCTTAAAGGCGCGGTTCACATCTTTCGTGTAGAGCGCAGAAGACAAGCCGTAGACGACGCCATTGGCGATTTCGACGGCGTGATCGATGTCGTTGCACGGAATGACGGAAACCACCGGGCCGAAAATTTCTTCCTGGGCGATGCGCATCTTGGGATCGACGTCGCCGAAGACGGTGGGCTCGAGAAACCACCCGTGCTGGTAGTCGCCCTTATCGAGGCGATGTCCGCCGCAGAGGAGCTTGGCGCCTTCGTTCTGGCCGATCTCGATGTACTTCAGGTCAGTTTCGAGCTGCGCCTTGTTGACCGCGGGTCCCATGTCGACGGTCTCGTCGAGACCATTGCCGATCTTCAGTTTCTTCGCGCGTTCTACGAGGCGATTGACGAACTCGCTATAGACGCCCTTCTGGACGATGATGCGGCTGGTGGCGGTGCAACGCTGTCCGGTGGTGCCGAAGGCGCCCCAGAGCGCGCCCTCGAGGGCGAGATCGAGGTTGGCGTCGTCGAGGACGATCATTGGGTTCTTGCCGCCAAGTTCGAGCGAGCAGCGCTTGAAGCTGCGCGCGGCGGATTCGCCGACGATGCGGCCGACGGCGGTCGATCCAGTGAGTGAGATGGCGCGAACATCCTCGTGCTCGGTGAGCGGCGTGCCAACTTCGGAGCCGAAACCGGTGACGATATTTACGACTCCCTTGGGAATGCCGGCGTCGACGAGTGCCGCCACGAAATTGAAGACGGAGAGTGGCGTGTCCTGCGCGGGCTTGATGATGCAGGTGTTGCCGGCGACGAGTGCCGGGAAGAGCTTCCACGATGGGATGGCCATGGGGAAGTTCCATGGAGTGATCATCGCGCAGACGCCGATGGGCTGGCGGACAGCCATGGCGAATTTGTTGGGCAGCTCGGAGGGGACGGTGTGTCCGAACATGCGGCGGCCTTCGCCGGCCATGAAGTATCCGGTGTCGATGGCTTCCTGGGTGTCGCCGCGGGTTTCCTTAAGGACTTTGCCCATCTCGCGAGTCATATCACGCGAGTAGTCTTCCTTGCGCTCTTCGAGAATCTGGGAGGCGCGATAGAGCATTTCGGCGCGGCGAGGCGCTGGTTCGAGACGCCATTTGGCGAAGGCGCGAGTGGCGGCGTCGACGGCGGCGTTGACGTCGTCCTTAGTGGAGCGCTGGAAGATGCCGACTACTTCGCGAGTGTCGGCTGGGTTGAGGTTCTCGAAGGTCTGTCCGGAGCGGGACGCGACCCATTCACCATCGATAAGGTTCTTATAAACGCGGGGAGCAGCAACTCGGACGGGCTCGGTAGCCATGAAATCCTCCACAAGCAAACTTGTCATGCTAGCTGGCGGGGATAGGGCGGCGCAAGCGGTAGGGGGGAATGGGTGGGTGGTGGCCGGTGAGCGTTCCTAGACCACGGACGCGGCGAGGGTACCCGGCGACACCGGTCCAACCTGCACGGACAGGAGCCGCGCCACACAAGCAAACCCGCGCGGACAGGAGCCGCGCCACACAAGCAAACCCGCGCGGACAGGAGTGTCCGCGCCACACGATCAAAAACTTCATCGTTTGTGGCGGATGGAGAGGACTTTCTGGACTTCGGCGATGACTTGGCCGGAGTCGTCTTTCACTTCTACGTTAAACGTGGGTTCGACCTTTTCGGCGGCTTCCAGTTGCTGGCGAATGGAAGCGATCTGTTCGTCCGTGATTTCAAAGTGGGCGTGGACGGTGCCGCGGCCGGGACGGCGAAAGCGGATGCTGGCGGATTTGTCCCAGACAATGTAGCTGGGGCCCAGGAGGTTGATGAGCATCACCATAAAGAAAGGATCGGCCATCGAGTACAGCGATCCGCCGTAATGTGTGCCGACGTAGTTGCGATTCCATAAGCGCAGCTTCGTCTCGACGTCGATGGCACGCCAGTTGGGATCAAGTCGCGTGATGCGGATGCCGGATCCAAGAAATGGGGGCCAAAGATTTAGGAGCCAGCGAAGGTAGGGCTTGGCAGGAGTCATCGGCGAGAGTGTACCGCGAGGGGAGTGGGTAGCGGCTCGGTTAGTGTTAGCAGGCCGAGCTGTTCAGCGATGATTTGTGGAGGGAATAGGGTTCCCTCGCTGCGCTCGGGATGACAGGTGAAGTGCGGTGGTGTGGCTCCTACAGTACCAAAGAGGTTTCTCCTTTCTTTGTCTACAGTTAACTCCCTATTGCGAGGTGAGTAGCTTGTGGTAGGCTCAAATTGAATCACCGCGAACAATAGCCAAGAGTGCCCCAACAGGATCACATTCCGAGAATCCAGGTCGGGTGGAGAACTGCCACGTACCGCAGCGTGCTGGGCGCCATTTTATTGGTGGTCGGCTTGATTGTGGCCGCGTCGTACGTCGTGTTTCCAGAACCGACGAAGAAAGCCGCAACCACTCTGCTAGATCTGGCCGAGCGCATAGGCACCAGCACCGCCACGAAAACAAAAGACAGCAATGCGCAGCAGGCGAGCTTCACTTTGATCGACGGAACCGTGAAGGTGAAGAAGGCCAACAGCAATACATGGGTCAACGCGGACTATCAGCTGCCACTGGAAAAGGGCGACGTGGTGCAGACCGGGTCTGAGGGCATCGCGAAGGTCGTATTTCCCGACGGCACCAGCTACAACGTGAAACAGGATTCCCTGATCGTTGTCGAGGAGAATTCCGCGAACGATTCGCAGCAGACAAATGTTGCGGTGCAATTGACGACAGGAACGGTTGATCTCTCGACGGGAACGTATACACAGGGATCGAAGTCGCAAGTGATCGTTGGCGGCGCGACGGCGACATTCTCTCGCGACAGTTCGGCGATGGTACGTAACGATCCGAAGAGCGACGAGCATGAAATCCTGGTGAAGCACGGCTCGGGCGAAGTGACGCGCGGCAAAGAATCAGTTCCGGTCGGTGAGTATGAAAAGGTCACCTTCACGACGGAACAGTCTCAACTGGTGAAGCAGAAAGAAATGGCGCCGCCCGCGCTGATTGGTCCGGCGAACATGGCACCGCTGTTTATGGATGATCCATCGCTGCCGATTCCGTTTACGTGGTCGACGATACCGAATACGGCGGAGTACCGGATACGAGTCTCGCGCAATCCTTATTTTTCGTCGACGGTAGCGGATCGCAAGGTGACGTCCCCGGCAGCGAATATTCCGGGAATGGCGGAAGGCGCGTACTACTGGGAAGTGCAGGCGATCGACAAGGCCGGGCGCGAGTCGGTAGAGAGCGAAAAGAATCGGTTTACGATCATTCGAAAGGGCCCGGAGAACGCCAGTATCGCGCTGGAGCTATCGCCCTTCGTGCAGCATGGGCACGTGCTGGAGATCAAAGGGAAGACGGAGCCGACGGCGCGAGTGATGGTGAACGGGCAGGAAGTACCCGTGGTTGGCAGTGACGGCGGGTTCCAGTTCTTTACGGCGCCGCTGCCGGCGGGCGAGAACATTATTACGGTGACGGCGCAGAACTCCAAGGGCGGAGTGCGCACGGAGCAAAAGAAGATCGTGATCCAGTAGGCGCGGCGTGGCCGAAAGCGGTGCTGGCATCATGATGGTTACGGGTTTTCAGGGCGGTTCCGCATTATCTTTGACCGGATTGAGTTCGGTGCCCGACGTCCGCAGGGTCAAAGACTTCGGTTTCCGACAGGCAATCTGAAAGTTCACATAGAATCAAGGGCACTAGTGATATTGTGCCGTAAGCAGTAACTTCCAAGTAACGAGAGAACAGACGCACGCGTATGACAACCAACGGCTTTAATGGCTCACGCTTTCATAACCTCCGGTCGCTCTTCAGTGTGTTTTCGAGCGATCTGGCGATCGACCTCGGCACGGCGAACACGCTGGTCTATGCCAAAGGCAAAGGCATCGTGGTGAATGAACCTTCAATAGTCGCCATCAACAAGAACACCGGGGAAGTGGAAGCGGTGGGCAAAGAAGCCAAAGAGATGCTGGGCCGTACGCCGGGCAATATCGTCGCCATCAAGCCGATGAAAGACGGCGTGATCGCGGACTTCAAAGTTACCGAGAAGATGCTGAACTATTTCATCCAGAAGGCGCACAACCGGAAGATGCTGGTGCATCCGCGGATCGTGATTGGCGTGCCTTCGGAGATTACGCAGGTGGAAAAGCGCGCGGTGATGGATTCGGCCTATCGCGCGAAAGCCAGTGAAGTTCACCTGGTTGAACAGGCGATGGTGGCCGCGATTGGCGCAGGACTGCCGATCACCGAGCCGAGCGGCAACATGGTGGTCGACATCGGCGGCGGGACGACGGACATTGCGGTGATCTCACTGAGCGGCATTGTGTATTCGCGGTCAGTGCGAATGGCGGGTAATCAGATGGATGAAGCCATCATGAATTACCTGAAGCGCAAGTACAACCTGCTGATCGGCGAACGCACGGCAGAGCAGATCAAGATTGAAATTGGTTCGGCCTACCCGCTGGACAAGCCGCTGACGATGGAGATCAAGGGTCGCAACCTGATTGAGGGCGTTCCCAAGAGCATTACGATTGACGACAGCGAAATTCGTGAAGCACTGAGCGAGTGCGTGGCAACGATCATGAATGCGATTCGCGTGGCGCTGGAACGTACGCCTCCGGAGTTGTCGGCGGACATCAGCGATCGCGGCATAGTGCTCACCGGCGGCGGTGCGCTGTTGAAGAATCTGGATAAGCGCATTCGCGAAGAAACCGGGTTGCCGGTGTCGATTGCGGACGATCCGCTGGCCAGCGTGGTGCTGGGTACCGGCAAAATGCTGAGCGATTTCAAACTGCTGAGAAAGATTTCGATCGAGTAGTTCCCAGCGTCCGGTTTTCAGCAAACTGGAAACTCGAAACGGCAAAACTGGAAACTGGAGTCCATGGATAGCGTCATCAACCGGCATCGGAACGTTGCGAACGTGGTGGTCCTCGTGTTCGTACTGTTCGTGCAGGTGGTTGGGCTGGCCGTCCAGGTCAAGCGCCCGAGCGACAGCGGCGGGACCCGCCTGATTCGCGTCTGGGCAGTGACGCTGGTTACACCTCTCTCCAAAGGCGTGGTTCACGCCGAAGAATCCATTTCAGGCGTATGGCACGGATACTTCGATCTGCGGCATGTGCGCTCAGAGAATGAAGATCTGCAGGATAAGCTCGCGCGGATGCGCATACAGCAGGTGCGGCTGGAAGAAGATGCGAACCAGGCGCGACGGCTGCAGGTGTTGCTAGGGTTTAAGGAACAATATCTTTCGCAGACTCTGCCGGCGCAGGTGATCAGCACGACGGGCAGCGATTTCTCGCGCGGCGTTTATATCGACAAGGGCACCCACGACGGCGTGAAGCAGGACATGCCGGTGATTACCCCGGATGGAATCATGGGGAAAGTGCTGCGCGTGTATCCGAGTTCGTCTCTGGTGCTGGAGATTAACGATCCCAGCAGCGGGGCGGGCGTGATTCTCGAAAAGTCGCGGCTGCAGGGAATTCTGAAGGGCAATCCAAACGGAAATGGCGAATTGATTATTCAGAACATCATGGCCGACGAGAAGGTTGAAGTCGGCGAACGCGTTCTGACCAGTGGCGGCGATCGCATCTTTCCGAAGGGAATGCCGGTGGGAGTGGTCTCGCGATTTGCGCACGGGAAGGATATCTTCCTGGATATCTGGGTAAAGCCGACGGCGCAGTTGAGCCGCGCCGAAGAAGTCCTGGTTGTGACAAAGGTGGACGAGCGGACTCCGGAGAGTCAGCCGTTTGCACCGAGCCCAGTAAGGGCGATCGATATTCTGGCGGAGCGACTGCCGACGGTGGCACCTCCTCCGAAAGCAGATCCGGCGACGACCGCTGGTACTCCGGCCGGTGCGAGTTTGCCGGAAGCAAAGCCAAAGACTGCGAGCGCGGCCGGAACAGGGTCGGCGGTGAAAGCTGCGCAAACGCAGACTGTACCGAAGAGCGCCGCGAGCGGGATGACGCCGGGAGTCGGAACGACGAAGCCGGTGGCGCATCCGGCGGAGAGCGCGACAGGTCCGAATAAACCGGCTGCTGCCAATGGGAATACGCCGCAATGACGATCGCATTCGAAAAGACGGAGCGGATCGAGGTTTACCGGTTTAACCCGCTGATAACGATCGGCGTGCCGCTGTTTGCGATCGTGCTGCAGTCGTTTATTCCGATCAAATTGCGGATTTTTGGGATTTTCGATCTGCCACTATTGGTGACGATCTTCTTTGCGGTTGCGCGGCGCAACCAGATCACGGGACTGCTGACCGGAGCGGCGATCGGTCTGTTGCAGGACGCTCTCACTCATCAGCCGCTGGGGATTTACGGCATTTCGAAGACGCTGGTCGCGTATGGGGCGTCGTCGCTGGGCGCGAAGATCGACGTGGAGAATCCGGGCACGCGGGTGCTGATGGTCTTTGGGTTCTACTTCGTTCATAACGGGATCTACTGGTTGGTGGCACGGTGGCTGGTGCGCATCGATCTGCAATGGTTGTGGATGCATGAACTGCGCGGAGCGATTGCGAACGCGATTCTGGGCGTGCTGCTGTTCCATCTGCTGGACAAGGTGAAACAGGGGTAGGACGTTAGTGGAATCCACCCGCCGGTGGTTGAACTGGGTCGACGCGATCTCTTAATCGCAGCTTTGTAGGGTTCCCTCGACTCGGGCGTTTTCCCTCGCGCGGGATGACAGCAGTGAAAATTTAGAGCGCTTCGACCCCCGGTAGAACTAAGGTTCAGGACACTTGAGTTAGGGGTGTCTGCTCAGTCGGACTCGCGGTAATTCCTGCTACACTCAAAGCAAATCCAGTTAAGCCGCGAGCTCAAGTGTTAAGGCTGGAGCGGAGTGCTGCGCTGGTTCATTCAATCAGGACTGGCCAGAGGTCATAGTGTTCGGCCGCGAAGACAAAGTATCGCCGATTCGGATCACGGGAGTTCAGTACGTGATTCTCGGCATATTTCTGTTGCTGGGCTACGGCTTCTGGAAATTGCAAGTTGGCGGTTCTGATTACTACGCGTCGCTCGCCGAGCAGAATCGCGTTCGCAAAGTTCCCATCCTCGCGCCCCGCGGAAAAATAGTTGATCGCGAAGGGCGGATTATCGTCGACAACTATCCGTCGTTCTCAGCGCTGTTGCTACGCGATCAGACCCGCGATCTAGATAGCGACGTTGACAAAATCGCGCTGGGCCTGCACATGAACCCGGACGACATTCGCGCGCGCCTAAAGAAATTCGATGGCATGCCACAGTACCAGCCGATCATCTTGAAAGACGACATTACTCTGGACGAACTCGCGTTCATCGAGGCACACAAGAACGAACTGCCGGAACTGGACAAGATCGGCGCAAGCCGGCGGCTGTATCCCAAGAACGGATTCATGGCGCACCTGATCGGCTACGTGGGCGAGGTCAGCGAAGACATGCTGAATCAGCCGCAGTGGGAGTTCTATAAAGCTGGCGACGTCGTCGGCAAGTCGGGCGTGGAGCTGCAGTACAACGACATCTTGATGGGGCAGGATGGGTCGCGACGCGAGATAGTGAACAGTCGCGGCAAGGTTGTGGGGCAGATGGACGAGGTTCCTGCGACCGAAGGTCAGACGCTGAAGTTGACGATCGATCTCGATCTGCAGATTGCGGCGGAGGAAGCACTCGGCGACAAGCCAGGCGCAATCATCGCAATGAATCCGAAGAACGGCGAAGTGCTCGCGATGGTGAGCCGACCGACATTCGATCCGAATTCATTTGCCATACGCATTTCGAAGGACGAGTGGAGCAAGCTGGTCAACGACGAAGGCAAGCCACTCATGAACAAGGCCATCCAGGCGCAGCTGGCGCCGGGTTCGACGTTCAAGATCATTATGGCTACGGCTGGGCTACAGGAAGGCATTGCCCAGAATATGAAGGTGAATTGCACTGGGGGTGCGAGCTTCTACGGGCGTTACTTCAAGTGCTGGATTTCCCATCGGCACCAGACGCACGGGATAACAGATATCACCAAGGGCATTTATCAGTCGTGCGACGTCTTCTTTTACACATTGGCGGAGAAGCTCGGGATTGGAAAGATTGCGGAGTGGTCCACCAGGCTCGGCCTCGGGCAGAAGAGCGGGATTGATTTGCCGCAAGAAGTCAGCGGCGTGATGCCTTCGGAAGAGTGGAAGCTGAAAAACTTCCACCAGAAGTGGTTTGCAGGCGAAACGATTTCGGTGGGCATCGGGCAGGGCGCGATTGCGGCAACTCCGATACAGATGGCGCGCGCAATTGGAGCGATCGCTTCGGACGGACGCCTGGTTAGGCCGCATGTGGTCGCGTTCGACAATCTCTCGGGAAACGCGCAAACGCGTTACAAGGAGATCAGCGCCAAGTATCCGGATGAGACCACAATTCCGATCGACTCAAGCAATTGGGAGATCGTCACCGATGCGCTGAGGAAGGTGGTAAGCCCCATCGGAACCGGTGCGCTGTCGGCGATTCCGGGGGTCGACTTCGGTGGTAAGACCGGATCGGCGCAAACCGTGAGCAATGCATTTAAGGAGCGCTTGGGTAAGGGCACGGATCTGTTCAAGGACAATGGGTGGTTCGTAGGAGTTGCGCCGACGCGAAATCCTGACATCGTGGTAGCCGTGCTTTACCAATCCGGTGAACACGGTGACAAGACGGCACCGATCGCAGCACAGGTGATCAAAGCCTTCGTGCAGAAGCGCCGCAAGGTTCTAAATGACGTGGCGTATGCCATGCCCGAGGCGTACGCTCCGGTGCGCGCTTCGGCGGAAGCGCCGAGCACGGCGGAAACTCCAGCGCGACTGAAAAACGTCGGGCAGCAGAGCATTGATCGCGCGAATGAGGCTACTCAGAAGAGCATTGTTAAGCCTGACGCACCGTCAGAAAAGAAAAGCGCGCCCAGCAAGCCGGCGGAAACCCAAGGCGGCACGGCAAAGAATGAGAATGGCGATTCCATCGACATTGCGGGCGTGTGGGACAACGGCGGAGAAGAACATCGTCTGGAAACCGGGAAATTTGTTGTGCCTCTGAGCGGTAACGACAGTCGAGCGGTAGCGGCGCCGGGCATGCGGTAGTAGTTGCTAGTTGAAAGCGGCCAAGGCGAGTGGGCTAGAACAGCAACGCAAGGTCCCTCGACTCCTGGCCGCACGATCCAGAAACGGGATCGTGAAAACAGGGCGGCCAGTCGCTCGGAATGACAGTTGCGTTTCAGGTGAGTTGTGGTGATGTGAGCTTTGCCCGCTCAAGGGCGAGCGGGCTCCATTAGTTAAAAAGAAATGCAGAGATACATTTCATTTCGGGATTTTGATTGGATACTGCTGGCCTTCGTGCTGCTGATCTCGGCCGTGGGCGTGGTGGAGATCTACAGCGCGACGCTGCACACGAAGTTCGTAGGTGCGCACATACGGCAGGTGTACTGGATTCTGGCCGGCCTGATGTTGATGTTGATTATCAGCCGTGTCAGCTACCAGTCGCTGCTGGAAGCGGTGCCGTGGATGTACGTGATCTCGATCGTGGCGCTGGTGTCGGTGCTGCTATTCGGCCAGAAGTACCTGGGGGCGCGACGCTGGATCAGGATTGGAGGGGCGACGCACTTCCAGCCGTCGGAGTGGGTCAAGCTCATATTGATCCTGGCGATGGCCAAGTATTTCGCCGAAAACCGACAGCGGGAGATGAGCTTCTTCGATCTGGTGAAGGCGGCTTCCGTTGTTGGTGTGCCGATGCTGTTGGTCCTGGCGCAGCCAGATATGGGAACGGCGCTGACCTACCTACCCATCGCGGTGATGGCCTTGTTTCTTGGTGGGATGAAGGGGAAGCACGCGCTGGCGATCGTGTTGACGCTGGCCATGATAGCCATTCCCGCCTGGAAGTTTGGATTGAAGCAGTATCAGAAGGATCGGCTGACGGTTTTCATGAACCCGGATTCGGACCCGCAGCACAAGGGGTATCAGGTAAATCAATCGTTGATTGCGGTGGGGTCGGGCGGAATCTGGGGTAAGGGAACGACTCAAGGCACACAAACGCAAGGGCTTTTCCTGCCGGTACCGCACACGGATTTTATCTTTGCAGCCTTTTCGGAAGAGCATGGTTTTGTCGGCGCCCTGGGGATACTACTGCTATACTTCATGGTGCTGATGCGTTTGATCCAGAACGCCCAGACCGCGCCAGACCGCGCTGGGGCGTTTGTGGTAATGGGTGTGGTGGCGGTACTGGTTTTCCACATCCTGGTAAACGTAGGCATGGTGGTCGGATTTATGCCGGTCACCGGGATTCCGCTTCCGCTGATGAGTTATGGCGGGTCGTCAGTCCTGTTTACGTTTCTTGCGCTGGGGATTGTGATGAATGTCCGCATGCGCCGTTTCGTGAACTAAGTTTCGTGAACTAAAAAGGGTCAGAAGCTTCCGGTCGGGTCATGGACTCCCCGGAAACGCTCCGTAAAGCCGGAGCAAAGATTGCAGATTACGACGCCCTCTCGTGAATGAGGGCAGTAGCCGGCGACAAGGTGCCGGACAAGGATTGCAGCAGATTCGCTCTGGTGAGCGAATCGAGGACAGAGCCAGCAGGCGGGTAACGGCCCCCTCGGAAGTCGGAGCGAGATTCGGATGAGTGGAAACTCCGATAGCGGTCCCGAGAGAGCGGTCACAGAACTTTGCTGAACCTGAATAGGTGCGAAAGATTCCTAAGCAGAACAGGATTCCTTCCAACGGGCATGTTGGAGGCGTGAAATACCGGTCCAGGGCCGTTCCGATTTGGGACAGCCGGGGATAAGTGTTTGCGCTCGCCAGCAGCCTTCCTGCAATTTAGTCCAGCCTTGTAAGACCTATGTTGGTCATCGCCGGTGTTTCACCGGAGATTTGAATGTCAAAAGAATTGTATGTGTCTTCTACCCCGCACCAGACCAAGGTCGCGTTGGTGGAAAACGACCAACTGGCTGAAGTCTATTTCGAGCGCGAAAACGAATACACCTTAGCCGGATCCATTTATAAGGGCCGGGTGACGCGCGTGCTGCCAGGCATGCAGTCAGCCTTCGTCGATATCGGACTGGAGCGCGATGCGTTCCTGTACGTTTCTGACTTCTTCGAACTCGAGGATGAGGATGAAACGTTCGATCCCATACCAGCCGGCGCAGCTAAGCCATTTCAAGCACAGCCAGAACCGAGACCGGAGCCGGTAGTACTGACGTCGCCGGAAGAAGAGGGCGAGGAACCGGAAGCGGCAGCTCATGAAGCGACTGGCACGAACGGCGCCGCGGAAGGAAGCCGAGAAGAGGATGGCAACCGCCGCTGGCGGGGACGAAATCGCCGGAGACGCGGTCGTCGGGGATTCCCGGAGAATAAGTTTGCTCAACCCGAGCACCAGCAGAGCGGTGAGGCGGAGTCGGAAGAAGCGGAGGACGAAGCCGATGTACCGCAAGCGCCGATTGTCCTGCCGGGCGAATCGTTGGCGAAGTTCAAGCGCAAGCGAGTTGAGCCGGTTGCGGCCGAAGCTGCTACGCCTGTGGCTGATGAGCAGGTTACGGATGAAGAAGAAGAGTCGGAGGTAGAGCCGAGCACGGAGGCGACGCCGGAAGTTGCGGCGGTTCCTGAGGCGCCGATTCGACGCGAACAGCCGAAGGCGTATGAGCCAATCATTTTGCCGGGGGAGTCGCTGGCGAAGTACAACCGGAATCGCGCTCCGAAAGCCGAGGAGCCACCGAGCGCCACGAAGGAACAGCCGGCAGCCGAGGCTACGCCTGCGCCCCGGGCACGGGAAACTCGTCGCGAAGAATATAGGCCGTATGCGCCAATCGTGCTGCCGGGCGAGTCGATTTCGAGGTATCGGAACAAGCCAGCGGCTGCGCCAGTCGTTGCTGAGAAACGGTCCGAGGAGAATACCGAGGCCGCGGAGTCAGTAGCGGCGGAGGCGAGAGTCGAAGCCGGCGAAGAGAACGGATCGATCGCGGCGCCGGTTGAGCATGTGGCTGCGGCGGAATCTATGCTGGCGGAGACGAAGCCGGAAGTGCTGAACTGGTGGCAAGAAGCTGACGCCAAGGTGCCTGCGACTGCGGAGGCGACGGAGTACGAGCAGGAACAGCACGTGGAGTCGGCGTCGGGAGCGGTGGAGGTGGAGCCAGAACAACAACCGGAAGAGCGAGTCGAGATCCATGAAGCGGAGCGGGAGCACGGGCACGAAGCTGAACATCATGCCGAGCAGACGCGTCCCAGCCGCTTTGGGCGAATGAAGGCATTCATCTTTGGAGAAGAAGAACCGAGACAGGGTCAGGAAGACCCGCGTCACGAAGAACACAGGGCTGAGAGCGCTGTAGAAGCCGAGCATCACGAAGAACATCCGGCCAGTGCGTCCATGAGCTTCGAGGGCGGGCACGAGTCCGAAGTTCACTCGGAGTTTGAAGGTGGGCATGAAGCGGAAGTCAGCGGGCATGTGCCGGAGCGTCCGGCACCGGATTATCGGAATGCGCCGCTAGGTGCGTTTGAAGAGGAAGTAATCGAGGGCGATGAGGAAGAAGATATTCCACATCCTTCCGAAGTGCTCTACGAGCCTGATTCCTACGAAGAGATGGAAGAAGAGACGCTCGAGCGCGCGGCGATGGCGGCGGACGACATCGAAGACGAATTGGAAGAAGACGAGACGAACGGTTACGCAGCCGAAGAAGAGAACGGTGAGGAAGCGGAGTCTGCGGAAGAGCCTGAGTTGGCCGCACGCGCAGAGACACGTGGTCCGTCGGGGACGGCGGGATTCCAGCGGGCGCCGCGGCCGGAATATGACCGGAATCACCGGCGCGGACGTCGTGGCGGGAGTGGCGGCAGACGGGTGCAGCGGGGCGGTGCGCGCAGAGAGCAGTCGCGTCCGACGGTGATGATCAGCGACGTCCTGAAAGAAGGACAGGAAGTGCTGGTGCAGATTGCCAAGGAGCCGATCGGCAAGAAGGGCGCCCGCATCACCAGTCACATCGCGCTGCCCGGACGATTCCTTGTTTATATGCCATCGGTAAATCACACCGGCGTGTCGCGCAAGATCGCGTCGGACGAAGAGCGCCAGCGCCTGAAGCGCATTGTTAACAGCGAGCGCGAAAACGGCCACGGGGGATTCATCGTCCGGACGGCTGCGGCAGGAATTGCGGAAGACGAACTGCGCGCCGATATTCGCTTCCTGAAAAGCTTGTGGAATGACATCAAGAGCCGCGCGGATACTTCGAAGCCTCCGGCGTTGATTTATCACGATCTGAACCTGGTGGAACGTACGCTGCGCGACTTAGTCACCGAAGACTTTTCGGCGATTTGGGTCGACACGGAGCCGGAGTACGAGCGCGTAGTGCGGTTCGTGAATCGGTTCCAGTCGTCGCTGACGCGTCGCGTGAAGCTCTACTCGAAAGACACGCCTCTGTTCGAGCAATTTGGGGTCGAAGAAGAAATCAACAAGGGTTTGCGGTCGAAGGTGTGGCTGAAGAGCGGCGGCTACATCGTGATCAACCAGACGGAAGCGCTGGTGGCGATCGACATCAACACCGGCAAGTACGTAGGGAAGACGACGCGCCTGGAAGACACGATCTTCAAGACGAACCTGGACGCGATCAAAGAGATCGTGCGGCAGATAAGGCTGCGCGACCTGGGCGGCATCATCGTGATCGACTTCATCGACATGGATGAGCGCCGCAACCGGCAGAAGATCATGCAAGCACTGGAAGAGGAGTTGCAGAACGATCGTGCGCCCTCAAAGGTGCTGCAGTTCAACGATTTCGGACTGGTGGCGATTACCCGCAAGCGCGTAAAGCAGTCGCTGGAGCGCACGCTGGGCAGCCCGTGTCCGTACTGCTCGGCGAATGGGTATGTAAAGTCGCCGCAGACGGTGTGCAACGAGATCTATACCGAGATGCGCAAGATGGCACGGCACTTCGAACATGACATCACATTGCGGGTGAATCCGGAAGTTGCCAAGGAACTGAAGGCAAATAACGGAAAGTGGCTGAGTGAAATGGAAGAACTGACCACCCATAACATTCTGGTGAAAGGCGATCCGACGCTACATCAGGAACAGTTCGATATGTAGAACCTGTTTCGAGTTTCACGTTTCACGAACCCCACCCCGGGAAGAAAGCTGGGTGGGGTTTTTCTTTCTGCACAGAAGGTGCCCACGGAATTGGTGCGGCGTACAACGATATGCAGTGGCAATACTTCTAATCATTCGACGTGATCTGAGCTGAACCTTGGCGGAGGAACGATGCCGAACTGGAAAAAAGCGTTAGTCATTGGATCGCTAACGGCGGGGGCGCTGATGCTGATTAAAGGAAGACGGCCTGCTGGTGTGATCTGCGCAACCGTTGGCCTGGCAGTTTTGGCCGCAGAATATCCAGAGCGCTTCGAGAGCGTGTGGGAGAATGCGCCGGAATACGTCGCGCGTGGCACCCAGATCTTCAATACGCTCTCGCGGCTGGCAGAGCGATTTGCAGAGAGTGCGGAAAGCCGGGGCTTGGGCGGAGCGCTGCGCGAGATGGGCTCAGAGTACGCAGGGTAGTTCGCCTGACGGCTTTCCTACATTTGCCGGTTAAATGAAGCACGAGTTGAACTCGATCCGGGCTGTGAGTTGTGCCAGCCCGGCATTGTCTCTCCTCACTTAAATCCATCCTGTTTGAACTCGAAGAGCAGACTAAGCCGGCCAACGGTCGACGCGTCGATCCGTGCGAGCCTTAGCCAGCGAGGTGAACTTTGATTTCGGTGTGGAAGGCTTTTTCGACGTCGTTGCAGAAGGCGCGGAATGCTGGATACTCGGCAGGCGTGATGCGGAGCTGGCGGAATTGCACCGACGTGCTCACGACGAGCTCGTGGCCGCGACTTTCATAGCGAAGGACGGCAACTCCGAACGGAGTGTCCACGGTGGTTGACTTGGGAATACTGTCGAACGATGCTCCTTCGGGCAGCGCGAAATGCAGCTCTTCTTCGGTGGTCCACGGCGCGGGGAGACGCAAGTCCTGAGTGCGGGAGGGAAGAGCGGCGAGGTTTTCGGTGTACTTGTGAGGCATCCACGACGAGACGAGGGAGAGCGAGTGGGATCCCGCGAAGGTGTTGATCGATCCAGTGAATTTGAGGTTGATGTCGCGTTCGACATCATTGGCTCCGTCTACGAGGACGTCTTCAACGCGCACGGCAGGATAGACCTGCGCGAGGTTGGAACGTAGAGAATCGCGCTGGCGATCGCTCATTTCGAATTCACGGCGCAGGCCGGGCGCGTCTTCTCCGCGGGTGTAGGCCGATCCGCTGAACGTGATCGTGCCGTCAGTCTGCACCGACGCACGGACCACACGGTGCGTGTAATTTTCCATCGGCAAAGTTACGGGAATGCGGCGGAGGATTGCATCACCGTCGACGCCAACGGTAAGCGCCATGGCGCCCTGGTCATCGAGAGGCAGTTCGTGCGAGCCTGCGTACTCGGCGGTGCCATCGAGCCAGAGTTGGTACTTGGGAACGTAGACGATGGCATGATCGAAGATCTGGAGCGAAGTGGCTTTGTCACCGACGTCGCCCATCTTGCGCGTGCGAACCAAGGCGAAGTCTGCGTCGATACCGGCGGCACGCATGAGGGCCACCATCAGGCTGGCTTTATCTTTGCAGTCACCGAAACGACGGGCATAGACCTGGCTGACGGGATACGGCTTGTAGCTGTAAACGCCGAATTCAAGTCCAACGTAGCGGGTGTTCTCGATGACGAACTGGTGAATCGCACGAATCTTTTCGAGATCAGTGGTGTGCCCCTGAGTGAGCTTATCCAGAGCCGATTGAAGAGCGCTGTCGAGCTGTAACTGCGGAGCGATGAAACCGGCGTACCACTTTCCGAAGGATTGCCACGAATCGAAAGTGGAGACGTTCACGTAAGGCGCGGTTTCGGTGAGTGAGGGACCGCGCGGTTCAGTGTGGAGCGGCGGCATGTTGCGAACTTCCCAGCTGTAGGTACGAAGCGAGCCATCTGTTTTGACGGAAGCTGGCGACGGCATACGGTACTCGGAAACGCTAAGCGATTCGGAAACCGGCGCGATCAAAACATAACGGCGAAGCTTTTCCGGCAATGATGATTGAAACGTGACGAGCCCGCCGTAGTAGCTGCCGTACGGGTTAACGTTCGTTTTCGGGGAGATTCGGTACTCGAGTTCGAGCACGTCGCCTTTAGAGAGGTGCGGAAAGCGAAGGACGCGCTGGCGAGTGTCGTAGTACATGGAGATGGCGGCGTCCGAATAGCCGGTTTCGCCGTCACTTTCGGCGAGAACGGTGCGGCCATCCGGTTTGTGAATGCGTGCCGAGATCAGGTCGAGTTTCTGGAGCGCATAGCTGTACTGAATGCGATAGGTGGAATAGTCGGAGGCGCCCGCATCGGTGTTCATCAACAGCAGGAGTTGGTTGCGCTGGGAGCTCTGTCCGTTGGGGGAAACGCGCTCTACGGTGATGTTCGCGAGCGAAGTAACGTTCGACGAATCGGATGGAGGATTGGTCCGGAGCTCATGCAAAGTGCCTGCGACGTTGGCTAAATGCTTGCGATCGGGATCGTTCGCCGGCGCCGGAGGACCGGGAAACTGCCCTCGAAGGGCGTCCGACCGGGCGCTCAACTCGGCTGCTTTCGCCAGTTCCTTCTCGTACTGGATCTTGTGCCCGCTGCTGCCGTAGAGATAGGCGAGCCACTCATGCAGCGAAGCGTCGTTGGGATGCTGGGCGACGAGCGACTGCATGGCGCGAATCGCTTCATCCAATCGGCTGCCCTTGCTGTCGACGGTGGCGAGGGAACTGGCCGACTCGGTGTTTGCGGGATGAAGAGAGGTGAAGTTAGCTTTCGCAGCGGCAAGGCGAAGGTGATATGGATTGGTTGAAGGGGCGTGCTGATGCGCTTCCTGACTCCAGCCCAAAGCTGCGAGCCCAAGAACAAATACAAAGAGCGACGAACGCAAGTCGACGAAGAGCATCAGCGAATACGAATTGAACTCCCCGCCGGAATTCACCAGCGGGGAGCACCCTGCTAACGGTTCTCAAGCGCGTTTCCCCCAGTTTCAAATTACGCCAGAGAGGCCGCTAAACTCGTTTGTGGGTGTGTTGCAGGAAGTATGCGGGTCCAAGTGGCGGGCGAGAATTCATTGAAGTCCTTAGATACCCTACGGAAGAGACCTTAATTCGCGAAAAGATAGCCGGGATGAGGCACGGGCGGATGACATCCTACGATCCGAAGGATCACATCAGAAATTCGATATAGCACCACCCGGGGTGCGCTGTGACCAGACTGCTCATCGATTGCATTCTCTGTCTCTCTTTGTTGATGTCCGCTTGCTGTGTCGGCTTTGCACGCGACGCGAAGGATCGAAACTATGTCGAGGATTCCTTTGCGGCGGCGCTGTACTCGAACTCCGTATTTCTTCATGGGTATGTTCACGGATATGAAGACGGGTTCCATAATGCCGACGTTGATATCCAGATGGCGCATGGATTTCGCGACGTGAGCACGATGTCCGAATATAAGAAAGTTGGCGATTGTCCGGCCAATGCGGGTGAAAAGAGCGTGTACGAACGTGGATTCCGCCAGGGATTCCGAGTGGGATACGTCGATGGAATGTCAGGGCGAAGTTTCCGCGCTGTGCATTCGTTGCGAATCGCCATGGCCGGTGTTTCGACGGACGAGTGGAATCAGCGGAGACGAGAATCGTTTGAAATGGGCATCCAAGAGGGCTATTACGCCGGGCAGTCCGAAGGATTGCACGACGGACGCACCGCAGCCGCCTTCCGGCAGATGGAGCCAGGTTGTACGGCGCTGGATCAGAATGCGCCAGCGGCGAAAGACCCCGCGTATTGTGACGGCTTCCGCCGGGCCTTTTCTATTGGCTATTCCGACGGCTATACCAATCAGCAGGAAAATCCGCACCTTGCCGTGAAATAACGCGTTTCGACCGCGTTTTACCCGCTGATCTCGCGGGTTTGCAGGAGCTTTACCCTTCCGGTATCGAGGAGTACGTGTCCTTTGGTTCATTGACCTAAGGGATTCCCCGCTTTGCGGGAAGCAGAATTGACGTTATGCTTACGCCCGAACCCTTAAGGGAATTCCCATATGAAGGCTGCTGGCGCAAATATGAAAGCTGCTGCCGCTCGTAAACCTAAGATTCAGATCGCGGTTGTGGAAACCGACCCGTTGCGCATGATTGGACTGCGCGCGCTTTTCGATTCCGAATCAGATTTTGAACTCTCTGCTACGACCCTGGCTCAGTTGGCCACGGAGAGCAACGTCGACATCGTGCTGCTTGGAAACCAGGCAGGACAAAATCTCTACGACACGATGGCGGGCCTGAAGGCCGCGCGTCCGGACTTGCGCATTATCGTGACTGGAACCGGCGCGGACGACGAGATGATCTTGAAGGCGCTAGCCGGAGGAGCTAAAGGCTACGTGGATGAGGGGGCCAGTCCTGAGGAGTTCGTGCAGGCAATCCGCATCGTTCAGCAGGGATCGGTTTGGGCGCCGCGCCGAGTGTTGTCGATGTTTATCGAGCGCGTGACCTCTTCGCCGGGACGGATTTTTCCAGCGGGCCGCGTGACGTTTACCGATCGCGAAAAACAAGTTTTGGAACTGTTGGTGGCCGGCCGGTCGAATAAAGAGATTGGGAGCGCGCTAGGGATCGAAGAGCGCACGGTGAAGGCGCACGTCGCGAAATTAATGCGCAAAGTGGGCGTACAGAACCGGATTGCGCTGTCGGTGCATGCGATTACGCATTCGCTGGTCAGTTCCAAGTAGGCGTTACCTTCGGCCAATGACCTGTGTAACTTGAGCGAAAAATGGTTCAAGCCGATACTCAACTCACCTACCACAGAACCTGGGAGACGGGGGTTAAGGCTGATAACGAGGGTCATCTGCCTTAGCCCCTCACTTATTTTCGGGTAACCAATTCAGTACCTCTTTTCCTTCAACAACCCTGCCTGAGTTAACATCCAACTATTCACCTGTGAGCTGCTGCGAGTTTAGAGCCGCGGCGCAGGCAGAAGTCTTCCAGAAGGTGACTCATGAAGAAGTTGGTTTTGCTGGCGGTACTAGCGATGATGCCGTGCGCGCTGTGGGCGCAAGGCGATCGCGCGAACACGGTGGAGCGAGTGCAAGCGGCGGGCACGGTGATCGACGAGATCATGAACGCTCCCGATTCGCGCATACCTGACGAAATTTTTGATTCGGCGAAATGTATAGCTGTAGTGCCCTCGATGCTGAAGGGCGCTTTTGTATTCGGCGCACAATACGGCAAAGGAGTAGCCAGTTGCCGTACAGAGAAGGGCTGGAGCGCGCCAGCGTTCTTCCGCGTAACCGGCGGAAGCTTCGGGTTCCAGATTGGCGGTCAGGCCGTCGACCTGATCATGGTGGTGATGAACGATGAAGGTATGCAGAACCTGCTGGCGAGCAAGTTCAAGATCGGGGGAGACGCTTCTGCAGCCGCTGGTCCGGTAGGACGCCAGGCGTCGGGGTCAACCGATTGGAAGATGCGTGCACAGATTCTGACCTACTCGCGGGCGCGCGGCATTTTTGCCGGGATCAGCCTGGATGGCGCGGTGGTGATGCAAGGCAAGGACGATACACGCGCGTTCTATGGACGCATGGTCCCGTTTAAGACACTGCTGACGGGCGAACTGGCGGCTCCTGAGGATGCGAAACCGTTCCTCTCGTCGTTGGACAAGCACATCATGGCAGCAGCCGTGAAGAAGTAATCGAACATCTGGAGTGAAAAAGGCCGGACCTGCGGGTCCGGTTTTTTATTGTTCGCTTGATGGGGCAGAGGCGGCGTGCGAATTTGCATGGATGGGCTATGGAAAGGAGCGACTCTCGTTATATAAAGGAGAAGATGGACACGATCATAATCGTAACGGTGGCAGTGCTCAGTTACCTGTATTTTTGGGACTTCGACGAGCAAGGATAAACACGTAGGCATCAATCGAATCCACTGGATTGGTGGACGCTCGGCGATCTAGCCGCGCCACTATTGGGTGGGAAGGCTCGCTGGGAAATTCTCTTCTGGGGCTTACCATCGCGTTATCGTCATCTGGCGTCCGCGTTGCGCGGATTCCTTCTAAGATCTGAATCGCTCTCAGACACAATTTGTTCCTTGACAACAATGTGACAGTGTCCATATAGTTCGCGTCGCAAATTATATGCGGATCCGCAGCTAAAGTAAGTCGTTTCTGTTCGCGTGGTGCTCCGTCAGCTGATCTTCCGCTATATCAGGATCCCGCCAGGGAGAGGGACACCATCCCATATGTCTTCTTCGAAATGCCGCTTCTTTTCCACCGGAAATCGTAGCTTTTCAAGTCTCGTTTCTTATTGTGCGATCGCTTCGATAGCTTCGCTAATTTTGCTGGCTCCCTCGCGCGTCTCGGCTCAGACGATTCTCAGTAGCGATTTCGAAGATGGAACCTTGCGGGGTTGGGGATCGTTCTGCGGCGCGACCGTGACCAACAGCACGGCAGCTGCTGAGTCCGGGACGCACAGTCTGCTGGTGTCGGGCAGGACGCAGAATTGCGCCGGACCCAGCATTCAGCTTTCGAGCCTCTTGTTGCCGCTGGCAACTTATCAGATCACCGCATGGGTCCAGTTAACGAGCGCTGAAGCCGGCCCCGATCAGGCGAACCTCACCATTCAGCAAGTCGACAGCAGTTCCGGCACTAATTACATCACGGTGGGGACATATCAAACGCCGGTATCGAACACGGGATGGGTACAGCTGACCGGGCAATACACCGTCAGCAGCAGCCCAACGAGCATTAACTTGTACGCGCAGCTGGTCAACAGCGATACGGGGACCACCGATAGCTTTTATCTCGACAACGTAACCATCACCGAGATTTCGCCGCCGCCGGGAGGTCCGCAGGACAACACGGGAATCACGACCACGTTCGAAGATAGCGGACTGGATGGCTGGAGTTCGCGCGCCGGTTCTACCGTGACGAACTCGACGGCGGACGCGCACAGTGGCACGCACAGTCTGCTGGTGACAAATCGCACGGCCGCTTATGACGGACCCCAGATCAGCGTCAACAATAAGATGTACAACGGCTCTACCTACGCGGTGAGCGTTTGGGTGAAGTTGGGACCAAGCGCGACGGCAAGTGACACGCTGAGGGTGAGTTTGCAAACAACGCTCGCGGGCACCACGAGTTACCAGACCGTCGTCGGCAACACGTCGGTGCCTTTGGGCAGCTGGGTACAGCTGACGATTCCGAAGTACGCCATGGCCAGCGCCTATGATCCGGGGCAGGCGTATCTCTATGTCGAATCGAACAGTGGCACGCAGGACTTCTACATCGACGATTTCACGCTGACGTTCATACCGCCAGTTCAGATCGAGCAGAACATCCCTTCAGTCTTCCAGACATACGCGAATTATTTTCCGATTGGTACAGCGGTTGATGCGTCCGATCTGGCCGGGCCACATTCGCAGTTGTTGATCAAGCACTTCAACAGCATTACTTCCGGGAACGATATGAAGTGGGACGCCACGGAGAGCACGGAGAATGTGTTCACCTACGCGACGGCGGATGCGCAAGTCGCTTTCGCGCAGAAGAACAACATCGCTATCCGCGGGCACAACCTGGTTTGGTACCAGCAGATTCCCGCGTGGGTATTCCTGGAGGAGGATGGCGTGACACCTCTAACCCCCGGAAATGCGGCTGATCAGCAACTCCTGACGCAGCGGTTGCAGAATCACATTCAAAACGTGGTGACGCACTTTGGAACCGCAGTCTACGCGTGGGATGTGGTGAACGAGCCCATCGACGAAACCCAGCCAGACTGTCTGCGCCGCAACAATTGGTACAACATCATCGGTCCCTCGTACATCGATCTCGCATTCCAGTACGCGCACACGGCGAATCCGAATGCAAAACTGTTCGTCAACGACTACAACACCACGCTCGATCCGAAAAAGACGTGTCTCTATAACTTAGTAAAGGGGTTGATTGCGCGCGGAGTACCCATCGATGGCGTGGGTCACCAGTTGCACAGCAATATTCAGTATCCACCGGTGCAGTCAATCACCGACACGGTGAACCTGTTCCACGGGCTGACGACCGTCGCCGGGAAGCCTCTCGATCAACAGGTGACCGAGCTCGATATCAGCATTTACGCTGGCGCGGCGCCAACTATCTACACGGACTACAGCCAGATACCTTCGGACCTGTTCGTTCAACAGGGCTATCTCTATCGCGACATCTTCCAGGCACTGAAGCAGTTGAACAGCGATCCGAATGACAGGAAGATCAGTTCTGTCACATTCTGGGGAATGGCTGACGATGACACTTGGTTGACGTCTTCTACCAAGGTGGACGGACCTCTCCTGTTCGATACTGGGTTGCAGCACAAGCCCGCATATACGGGCATCATCGATCCGCTCGACCTGCCGGGAGCGGATCTTCAAACCACGATCAGCGCCTCTGCCAGCTCTGTGCTGAGCGGCGGCGCGGTGTCTTACACGATCACGGCGTTGAACAATGGCCACGATGATGCGGCGAGTGTTTCGCTTCTGGATACGGTCCCGTCGTCGACGATTTTCCAATCGATTACGGCGCCTGCGGGTTGGTCGTGCGCGACGCCTAAGGTAGGAGCGAGTGGAGATGTTACTTGTACCGCCGCTTCGCTCGCGACCGGAGCAACCGCGCAATTCACGCTGACGGTGAGTGTGCCGTGCGTGACGGCAAACGGGCTCTCGATCGTCGATTCGGCGACCGTCTCTTCGATAACACGCGATCCGAACACCGACCCCAACAACACGGCCTCGGTCAGCGTTCTGGTCTCGAACCCTCCCCCAGTGATTTCAGGACTGCGCGTGAACCGGCCAGTTCTGTTTCCGCCGTTGCACGAGTTTGTGGAAGAGATTCTAAGTTACGGAATAACTGACAACTGCGGCGCGAAGATTAAGCCGACTATCACGGTCACAAGCAGCCAGATGGAGAAAAACCACCGCCGTCCGGATGTGGACTGGGTGGTACTTGATCCATTCCATGTGTTGCTGAAGGCGGAGGTCGATCCGCCAACGCGGGCGGGGCGGACCTACACGATTACGGTAACTGCGAAGGATTCGGCAGGGAATGCTTCCAGCAGTTCGGTGAATGTAAGAGTGCCATTCTTCTGATTTGTTTTGGGCGAGAGTACTCCTTGGAGTACAGCGAAACTTGAGCACGGGAGGGATCCCGTGCTCGTTTTTTGAGAACAATGAACGTTTTGATTCCGAGACGCGATGCACCGCTGTTCGTTAGGTGAACAGGAATTCCTTGGTGCGAAGTTCCTTGATGGTATCGCGCAGTTTGGCGGCCACTTCGAATTCGAAGCGCTTAGCCGCTTCGCGCATATCGGTCTCAAGCTTGCCGATGTAGTCATCCACGTCTTCTTGTGATTTGAACTCTGGAATCGTGTCGTCCTGTTCCGTCAGATCAGCATAGTCAGCGCCGACAATTCGCGCCAACGACATATCTACCGAGCGAACAATCGACTGCGGCGTAATTCCATTCTCTTCGTTGTAAGCCTGTTGAATCGCGCGGCGGCGATCGGTTTCGCTGATCGCCTTGTTCATGGAATCGGTCATATTGTCGGCGTAAAGAATGGCGCGTCCATTCAGATTGCGGGCGCAGCGTCCGATGGTCTGGATGAGCGATCCGGCAGAGCGTAGAAAACCTTCCTTGTCGGCGTCGAGAATGGCGACCAACGAAACTTCCGGAAGATCCAGACCTTCACGCAGCAGGTTGATGCCGATGAGGACGTCGAATTCGCCCTTGCGCAGGTCGCGCAGGATTTTCACGCGCTCGAGCGTGTCAATTTCCGAGTGCATGTAACGGCAGCGAACGCCGACTTCGCTGTAGTACTCGGCTAGATCTTCGGACATGCGCTTAGTCAGCGTGGTGACAAGGACACGCTCGCCGATCTTCGCACGCTCGCGAATCTCGTGGAGCAGGTCGTCGATCTGGCCTTTCACGGGACGAATCTCGACGGGGGGATCGATGAGACCAGTCGGGCGAATGATCTGCTCAACAACGACGCCAGCGGCCCTCGTGAGCTCATAGGGTCCGGGAGTGGCGGAGACGTAAATCGCCTGGTTTACGCGGTGCTCAAACTCCTCGAACGTGAGTGGGCGATTATCGAGTGCCGACGGCAGGCGGAATCCGTATTCGATCAGAGTGCTCTTGCGCGAACGGTCGCCGTGCCACATGCCATGCACCTGCGGGACGGTCTGGTGCGACTCGTCGATGAAGAGCAGGAAGTCACGTGGAACGTAATCGAGCAACGTTGGCGGCGGCTCACCGGGAAGACGTCCAGTGAAGTGACGCGAGTAGTTTTCGATGCCGTGGCAATAGCCCATCGACTTGATCATTTCGAGATCGAAGCGAGTGCGCTGGTGCACGCGCTGGGATTCGACGAGGCGCCCCTGCTTTTGCAGTTCGTCTTCCCACCAAGCTAGTTCCGCGAGAATCGAATCCACGGCCGAGCTCTTCGTCTCGGGCTTCATCACGTAGTGCGACTTGGGATAGATCGGAAGGCGCGAATAGCGCTGCTTTACGGTTCCGAAGAGAGGATCGATCTGGGAAAGCGACTCGATCTGATCTCCCCAAAGCTCGATGCGAAACGCCATATCGTCGTAGGGCGGAGCGATTTCGATTACGTCACCACGGACACGGAAAGTGCCACGGCGCAGGTCGCCATCGCTGCGTTCATAGAGAATCTCGACGAGTTTCCGGAGAATGTCTTCGCGTTTGATGCGCTGTCCTTTTTCCAGGAAGAGCAGCATGCCGTAATAGGCTTCCGGCGAGCCCAGACCGTAAATGCAACTGACGCTGGCGATGATGATGCAGTCGCGACGCTCGAAGAGAGAGCGGGTGGCCGAGAGACGAAGCTTGTCGAGTTCGTCGTTGATGGTCGCTTCTTTTTCGATGTAGATATCGCCGGCAGGAATGTAGGCTTCCGGCTGGTAATAGTCGTAGTAGGAGACGAAGTACTCGACCGCATTCTGCGGGAAGAAGTTCTTGAACTCGTGATAGAGCTGAGCGGCGAGAGTCTTGTTGTGGGCCATGATCAAGGCAGGGCGATTTAACTGCTCGATGATCTTGGCCATGGTGAAGGTCTTGCCGGATCCGGTAACGCCAAGTAGAACCTGGTGCTTTTCGCCTTCGTCGAGACCCCGGGTAAGCGAAGAGATGGCAGAGGCCTGATCGCCACGTGGGGAGTAGTCGGAATGGAGTTTGAAATCCAAAAGACAGCCGTTAGCAATTAGTAATTAGTATTTAGCCCGTGCACGTTCGCGATCGCGAGTAAGTCCGTTAAGCAGCGCTCGGCGCATCACAGAAACGAATCTTGAGCTATGGGCATCTCTCGATTATACCGCGAGCAGTGGACGGCCAGTTTGCGCAGGAAACGAAAGTAGTCACAGGAAATTAATGGTTGCGTGGAAGGGCGACACGCCAATTAGACTTACATCTGGGGGACTCTGTGAGCAACGGTCAGACTTCATCGGCAACTACTACGGTTCAGCCTTCGATTACTACGCACACGCAGCAATTGAACGACTGCGTTGAAGTTCCTCGGCCGCCGTCCACAGCGAATGATGCCGATGCGCTGGTGTTCTTTGGCGCCACAGGAGATCTGGCCTACAAAAAGATTTTCCCAGCATTGCAGCGGATGATTCGCAAGGGGAAGTTGAATGTTCCCATCATTGGCGTGGCGAAGGCTGGATGGACCATTGACCAGTTGCGGGAACGCGCACGCGACAGCTTAGTGAAAAACGGCGGCGGAGTTGATGAGCAGGCATTTGCACAATTAATGAAAGAGCTGCGATATATCGATGGCGATTACGCCGATCCGACGACGTTCCAGCAACTTGGAAAGGAACTGGCTGGATGCAAAGCGCCCGCGCATTACCTGGCGATCCCTCCCAGCATGTTTGAGACGGTGGTGCTGGGGCTTGCGCAGGCCGGCTGTGCTACGAATGCGCGGGTGATTGTGGAAAAACCATTTGGGCGCGACCTGGCATCGGCCATCGAACTGAATCAGACGCTGCACAAGGGCTTCCCGGAGTCGCGCATCTTCAGGATTGATCACTATCTAGGAAAAGACGCGGTTGAGAACCTGCTGTTCTTCCGTTTTGCAAATGCCTTCCTGGAGCCGATCTGGAATCGCAATTACATACACAGCGTACAGATCAACATGGCGGAGGCGTTCGGCGTACAAGGGCGCGGCAAATTTTACGAGGAGGCTGGCGCTATTCGCGATGTTGTACAAAATCACCTATTGCAAGTGGTGGCGTTTCTCGCGATGGAGCCGCCAACGCGTATGTATGTCGATTCGCTGCGCGACGAGCAGGTGAAGGTGTTCCGGACGATTCCGCCGATCGATCCGAAGAATCTAGTGAGAGGACAGTTCCGCGGATATCGGAATGAGCCGGGCGTTGCTGCGGATTCGCAAGTCGAGACGTTTGCGGCGCTGAAGCTGCACATTGACACGTGGCGGTGGGCCGATGTTCCGTTTCTGATCCGAGCTGGAAAGAATTTACCGGTGACGGCGACCGAGGTGCTGGTGAAATTGCGGCGTCCTCCGCTGGCCAAAATGCAATTGGACAAGAATAACTATTTCCGTTTCCGGCTAGGCCCGGATCTGTCGCTCAGCCTGGGCGCGCGCGTGAAATGTCCGGGGACGAGCATGCAGAGTTTGGCGGCGACCACGGGCGTGGAGCTTTCGGCAGTGAATGAGAAGAGCAGTGACGAGGACGAAGCGTACGAGCGTCTGCTGACGGATGCGATGCACGGCGATCAATTGTTGTTCGTACGGCAGGATGCGGTAGAAGCGGCATGGACGATCGTGGAGCCCATTCTTGGTGATGTCACCCCGGTTCACATGTATGAGCCGGGAACATGGGGTCCGGCGCAAGCGGACTTGCTGGCGAACCATCTAGGTGGATGGCACAATCCGGAGGCGGCGCAAACGAGTTAGTGTGGCTGATGTCCCGTGAGTCCCGCACGGAATGAACGCTGATCGAGGCGGGTGAGCGCCTTTTCCTGAGCACGGGAGAGCAACGGCGTGTGCGGGATACGGCAGAGGTACTCGGGGATGAACCAGAGCGGTTGCGAAGTGGTCATCCAGTCGAGATGATCGAAGCGCTTCAGATTCACCGGGCGCGAGAAAGCACGGAGAGTGCGTTCACCGCGCAGATTGCAGTAGCCGTCAAAGTAGCTCATCGCGAGTTCGCGGAGCGAGCGATATACGGGATCACGAAAGCGCAGGAAGGCAAAGTTCGACTTGCCGATCGCGCCCCATCCTCCATTCACGCGATAGATCGCTAACACATGGTCGGTATCGCGGACGGCTTCAAAGTCCAGCAGCAAAGGCTCGAATCCATTGACCCGCAGAGCAGCGGCGGCAAAGATCGCGCCTTCCAGGCAGTGTGCGGTTCCTTCCTGAAGAACTCGGCGCGGGGACCACGCAGTGTTCGCGTGATGATAGGGCAGCGATTCCAGATGACGCTGGATGAGAAGCGGCGTGCGCAGAGCACGCAGGCGGCGCAGTTCCACGCGAGTGAATCCGAAGTCGGGCACTCGTCAGATTAAACCGCAGAGGACGCGAAGGGCGCAGAGGGAATGTGGGGGAGAACCATGAGGGTAAGACCCCGAACTTTCAAATGCAGATCCCTCGCGCACTGGCGTGCGCTCGTGATGACAAGCAAAGCGGTGGTGGAATACGAAGCTGTCGTGGATCTGCTAAATGCAGATCCCTCGCGCACTGGCGTGCGCTCGTGATGACAAGCAAAGCGGTGGTGGAATACGAAGCTGTCGTGGATCTGCTAAATGCAGATCCCTCGCGCACTGGCGTGCGCTCGTGATGACAAGCAAAGCGGTGGTGGAATACGAAGCTGTCGTGGATCTGCTAAATGCAGATCCCTCGCGCACTGGCGTGCGCTCGCGATGACAAGCAAAGCGGTGGTGGAACAGGAAGCTGTCGTGGATCTGCTAAATGCGGATCCCTCGCGCACTGGCGTGCGCTCGTGATGACAAGCAAAGCGGTGGTGGAACAGGAACAGACGGGCTGATTTTGGGCAAAGCGATCAGTCGGCGGTGGCGCTAGCGGTTTCCGTATCTGGGTCGTGAATCTGCAACCACATTTCCATTACGCGATCCTTTAATTCTGTATTCATCTGTTCGTACGCAGCTTCGGGAGAAGCGGCGTTCTTGGGCGGATAGAGGGGATCGCCAATTGCGAATTTCGCGCGAGTGAATCCCTGAAAGCCCTTACCGCGGGGCCACGCTTCGAAAAAGCCATCGAGCGCGACCGGATAAATGGGAACGTTCAGATTGACAGCGAGGATAGCGGCGCCCTTCTTGAACTTTTTCGGTGGTCCATCGATGGAGCGCTCGCCCTCGGGAAAGATCACGAGAATCTTTCCATTGCGTAAGCCATAGCCCGTAGCCTTCATCGCCGGGACCATATTCGCGTCGGGATCGACGGGCACGAGGTTGAACGAGTTGGCGATGCGGCGCACCAGGCCGGCTCCGAAGATTTCGCTTGTGCCTACTGAGAATTGCCGGCGAAAAACGCTCCACGGCAGGAGGCTCATGAAGATAGGCGCATCAAGATAGGTCTGGTGATTCGGGGCGATGATGTACGGGCCCTTATGGGGCAGCTTCTCGATTCCGGTGACCTGCAGGCGAAAAGCGATGCGACAGAAGATGTAGACGAGCTTTCCGAAGCAGTACCAGCAGAACAATCGAACTGTACGTTTTTGGGTGATAGCGAGTATGTCGGGTTCGGTCGGATCGGTCTGCAATACCGTTCCCCAGGCGGCGACATCTTTGTCGCGAGAACTTTCAGAGCCGATGCGCGCGCGTACGGCGTCGACCAGTTCGCGAACGGTGTAGACCTCCGACACGATGGAGTCGGGCACATGCGAATTCAGTTCGCGCTCGAGGGCGACGAGGAGTTCGACGCGCTCCATGGAGTCGAGGCCGAGATCAAGTTCGAGATTGTCGCTGGGGAGAATGCGTTCGCGCTTGTTGTTGGAAGCATCGCGCAGCACCATGAGCGCGCGCTGCACTTCGGGGATGCCCATCCATTCTTTGTCCTGCGCGCTGAGCGTGCCAGTGGACTCGCTGGTATCGGCGGAACGGCCCTGCATGGCGCGAACGCGTTTCTCCACCTCGTTACGCTTCACTTTGCGAGTGGTGGTGCGGGGCAGATCCTCCTGCCAGATGTCGTAGCTGAGGATTCGCTTGGTAGCGGGTAGCTGCGACGACAGGCCCTCAATCTCGAAGCGAATCATCTCCTTCGCGTTGACGATTTTCCGCTCGCGCAGGACTTCGAAGTTCGGGACGATGACACCGTGGAGTCGCTCCGACATCGGCTCTCCCGGCTTACCTTCCATGCCGATAACCGCGATCTCTTTAATGAACGGGCTGCGCAGGTAGTGCGCTTCAATCTCTTCAGGATAGATATTCTTGCCGGAGGCGAGGACGATGATGTCCTTGGCGCGGCCGGTGATGAAAACGTTGTTGTGCTCGTCGAGACGGCCGAGGTCGCCGGTGAGCAACCAGCCGTCGTCCATCACTGCGGCGGTCGCATCAGGGCGGTTGTAGTAGCCCTTCATCACGATGCCGCCACGAACCGCGATCTCGCCAACCATGTAGCCGGTCTCGGGATCCTTTTCAGGCTTGTGGATGCGAACTTCGTTGCCCGGCAGCGGCTTACCTACGGATCCGATTACGTTGTTGGCTGGAGTTGTGACTGTGGTTGCACCGCTGGTTTCGGTGAGCCCGTAGGCGTTAAGAAGCGTGAAGCCGAGAGCTTCGAAATCTGCGCCGATTTTCGGATCGAGCCGCGAGCCGCCGGTAATCAGCATGCGGATGCGCGAGCCGAGCATCTGGTGGACCTTCTTGAAGAGCAAAGGCCCGAGATTGACTCCCATGCGGCGGGTGATCCGGTTCAGCGAGAGCATGGCGCGGAAGAGCGATTCCACTATGCGCCCGCGTGCGGCAACTTCTTTGAAGATGCGGTTATGAATCAGATAGAAGAACTGCGGGACACAGACAAAGATGGTGATGCCACGCTCGCGCAGAGCTCGCATCAGTTCGCTGGTATTCAGCGATTCCAGGAAAACGACTCGCGCTCCCTTGATGGGCGGCAGCAGCAGGCTGGCCATCTGAGATAGAGCGTGAAAGAGCGGAAGAATTCCTAGCAGCGCGTCGTGTTCTCCGATGTCGCTGAAGATCCGGAAAGCGCCTTCAGCCTCGGCCTGGATGTTGGCATGACTGAGCATCACGCCCTTGGGGTCGCTTGTCGTCCCGGAGGTATAGAGGATGCAGGCGGTCTCGCCTGAGCCGACGTCAACCACAGGAAACGGATCGGACCAAGGTGCGGACAGCACCGAGTCGAGCGAAGCCAGTTCGGGCGCGTCTTTGGATTTGTCGAGGAGGACCAGACGGCACGGAAACTTTTCCAGAGCTGATTTCGAGGTGGCAACGTGAGTTGCATCGGTGACCAGCAGTTCGGCGCCCGAATCCTTAAGTAGCTTGGCAACCTGATCCGCGTTAAAAGCGGTGTCGAAGGGAACAGCGACGCGTCCGGAGGCAACAATGCCGAGATAGACCGCGACCCAGCGCGGGCTATTGCTGGCGAGAATGGCGCAACGCGCGCCACGATTGATGCCAGAAGACGATTCCAGCCACGCAGCCACGGAGTCGGCCATCTTCCGAGTGTCGGAAAAAGTGAAGGTTTCCAGGTCGCCGTTCTCGCGTTGCATCTGAAAGGCGATGTGCGCAGGGAACTGCTGAACAGCCTGCAGAAACCGCGTATAGAAATTGGCCATGTAAGCTCGGAAGATCATACCTGAAAGGCCCGAGCAGGCCCAGAGTAACGAGTCATGACGAGAGACTTCAACGCGGCCTGGCGCGGTCAGCACAGATTCGTACTCTTGCATCGAACAGGTTGGAGGAATTGGTCCGATGCAGACAGCACACGAGTTTTTTATTCACGAACTAGGAGACATGCTTGATGCCGAACAGAAGCTGGTAGAGGCATTGGGTGAACAAGCGGAAGAGAGCAGCCGTCCAGAGCTGCAAAAAGCGTTTCAAGCGCATCAGGCACAGACCGAAAAACAGGTGGAAAGATTGCACCAGGTGTTCGAGTCGATCGAGGAGGAGCCCGAGGAAACGGAGTGCAAGGGCTTGAAGGGGCTAATCGAGGAGCACGACAGCTTCAAGGAAGAGGATCCGTCCGAAGACCTGATGGACATCTTTAATGTAGGCGCGGCGACTAAGGTCGAGCGATACGAAATCAGCGGTTATGAAAGCCTGATTCGCCTGGCCCAGCTTATGAGTCATAAGAAAGCAGTGAAGCTGCTGAATCAGAATCTGAAGGAAGAGCAGCAGACCCTAAAGAAGATGGAAGGCTTTGCCAAGAAGTTGAAGCCGGAAAACCTAGGCATGGGTGAGGAAGAAGAAAGAGAACGGCGAGGGCCAGGTCGGACGGGTCGGAGTCGGAGCCGACGAGTGGCGTAAGGTTAGCCCAAGAAATCATCGAAGCGCGGGCATGGCTCGCGCTTTTTTCTTTGTGGTCGGCGCCGGTTACCGCAAAGAGCCTTAGAGTCCGGAGTTTCTGAAGAGCATCTAATAATTTGTTAGACTTAAGTGAAGTCTGCCCAAACTCCGGCTCTACGGAGCAGGTCGCCAGCGACGATCGCGGCGCGTCAATTGGGCGGCAGGATTCTACATTGATCAATACGTTACTAGGTAAGGTGTTCGGCACGAAAAATGAGCGCGAAATTAAGCGCACGATGCCGAATGTGCAACATATCAGCGCTCTCGAACCTGAAATCAAGCGGATGAGCGATGCCGAACTGCGCGCGAAAACGGATGAGTTCCGGGCGCGAATTCAGGAACGAACCAAGGACATTGAGGACGACGACGAGCGTCGCCGGGTGGAGAACGAGGTTCTGGCCGAGATTCTTCCCGAGGCTTTTGCGGTGGTGCGCGAGGCGGGACGCCGCATCCTGAATATGCGGCACTTTGACGTGCAGTTGATTGGCGGCATGGTGCTGCACGACGGCAAGATCGCCGAAATGAAGACCGGCGAAGGAAAAACGCTGGTTGCAACTCTTCCGGTCTATCTGAACGCGCTGCCCGGGCGCGGCGTGCACGTAGTCACCGTCAACGACTACCTGGCCAAGCGCGACTCCGAGTGGATGGGCAAGATCTACACGTTCCTTGGGCTGACTGTGGGCGTGATCGTTCACGATCTGGACGATCAAGAGCGCCGAGATGCATACGCGGCTGACGTCACCTACGGCACCAACAACGAGTTTGGTTTCGACTACCTGCGCGACAACATGAAGTTCGATCTCGCCGACTGCGTGCAGCGCGGCCACAATTTCGGAATCGTCGACGAAGTGGATTCGATCCTGATCGACGAGGCGCGTACTCCGCTGATCATCAGCGGTGCGAGCGAAGAGTCGACCGACAAGTATTACAAGGTGAATAAGATTATTCCGAACCTCGTAAAAGGCGAGGAGCAAGAGACAGCCCCAGGAGAGCCGAAGATTCTGACGGGCGATTTCGTGGTCGACGAAAAGCACCGGACGATTACGGTTTCCGATGATGGCTGGGAAAAAGTTGAGCGGTTGCTGGGAATCCAGAACATTGCCGACCAGGAAAACTGGGATCTGAAGCATCACGTCGAAACGGCGATCAAGGCGCATGCTTTGTATCATCGCGACGTGGAATATGTGGTCAAAGACGGTGAAGTCATCATCGTCGACGAGTTCACCGGACGCCTGATGCCGGGACGACGGTGGTCTGACGGCCTGCACCAGTCGGTCGAAGCGAAAGAGGATGTAAAAGTCGAGCGCGAGAACCAGACGCTGGCGACGGTTACGTTCCAGAACTACTTCCGCATGTACAAGAAGCTGGCCGGAATGACAGGTACGGCCGAAACGGAAGCCCCTGAGTTCGACAAGATCTACAAGTTGGAAGTGGTGGTGATTCCCACGAACCGGCCCATGTTACGCCTTGAGAATTCCGACATGGTATACCGCACCGAGAAAGAAAAATATTTCGCGGTCGCGGATGAGATTCAGAAGCTATATGCCAATGGGCAGCCGATGCTGGTTGGTACAACATCAATCGAAAAATCGGAGCGCATTTCCGATCTGCTGAAGAAGAAGGGCATCAAGCACGTGGTGTTGAATGCCAAGTATCACGAGCGCGAAGCGGAGATCGTGGCGCAGGCCGGACGCAAAGGCCAGGTCACGATTGCCACCAACATGGCGGGCCGTGGTACCGATATCTTGCTGGGCGGCAATTCGGAGTTCATCGCCAAGCAGGAGCTCGTGAAGAAAGGCATCGCTCGTGCCGTTCAGGAGGTGGGCGGCGAGATCGAAACACGCGATCGCGAGGGCATCACTGTCTGGTATTACCAGGGAAATGAATACGAGGTTCCGACCCAGAACTGGGAAGAGACGCTTGCGAAATACAAGATCGAGACCGACCATGAGCACGACGACGTAGTGGCCGCAGGCGGATTACACATCCTGGGTACGGAGCGGCATGAGTCACGGCGCATTGACAACCAGTTGCGAGGGCGCTCAGGACGCCAGGGAGATCCAGGATCATCGCGCTTCTACCTGTCGCTGGAAGACGACCTCATGCGCATCTTCGCGAAGGAATGGGTGAGCACGCTGCTGCAGCGGCTTGGGATGGAAGAGGGGGTTCCAATCGAGTCGAAGCTGATTTCGCGCCGGATTGAAGCGGCGCAGAAGGCAGTAGAAGCGCAGAACTTTGAAGCCCGCAAACACCTGCTCGAATACGACGACGTGATGAACAAGCAGCGCGAGGCGGTCTACGGTCTGCGCCGGCAATTGCTCGAGGGGGTAGATCAGAAGGATCTGATCCTCGAGGACTACGTTGCCGATATCCTTGGCGAACTGCTCGATCAGCACGCGGCCAAAGAAGTTCATCCAGAAGACTGGAATATCAAGGGCATGAAGGACTCGATCTTCACGCGATTCGGCGTGGATATCGTGGCGGAAGGGCTGAAACCGGAGACGCTGAACCGGCAGGAACTTGGAGATGCCGTCTTCAATAAGCTGCGCGAACGTTACGAGGCAAAAGAGAAGCTGATCGGTCCGGATGCAATGCGCTATCACGAACGCATGATCATGTTGAGCGTGCTGGATCAGTACTGGAAAGATCACCTGCTGAATATGGATCACCTGCGCGAAGGCATTGGGCTGCGTGGGTACGGACAGCATGATCCGCTGGTGGAGTACAAGCGCGAATCGTTCGAAATGTTCGAAGAGATGATGAAGCGCTTCCAGGAAGAGACCGTCCGGTACCTGTACCTGATGCAGGTGATTGGCGGACCGCAGGAACAGACCGGCGGCGGACCGTCCGCTCCGCAAGGCGGTGGCGGTCTGACTGGCGGCTTTGACGGAGATGGCGCAGGAGTGCGGCAACCGGTGGCGGGCGGCGGAAACGGCCATTCTCCAAGGCGGCACGCGTCAACGAACGTGGATGAAATCGAGCAAGAATTCCTGCGCAAAAAGAAACGCGAGTTGCAGCAGGCGCAAATGGCAGGCTCGGGCGACGGCGCTCAGGTGCAGCAGGTGGTGCGAGGCGCAGCAAAGGTGGGACGAAACGACGTGTGCCCGTGCGGGTCGGGAAAGAAGTACAAGAAGTGCTGCGGCAAGTAAAAGCGATGCGGCTGATCTAAAGAACGAATCGGTTTATTCGAGACCGAATCGAATTAACTGGGTTTAAGATAGGGCACCTTTGCAGGTGCCCTTCTTGCTTTCAATAACAGCATTGGTGTTGTATAATGATGTATCGTGAGGCGATAAAGGTTGGCTAGGCGCCTGCGGCGGCCGTGAGGGAGATTTAGACGATGGTTGGCAACCGATTGTTTCAGGTAGTGGAAAGTCACTCGAACGAATTGTCCATCAATCTTGCCCGGAAACTGAGAACCTCGGAGCGGACGCCAGGATATCGAGCGATTCCGGAAGAAGATCTCGTGAAGCTCGGATTGCAGGTCTATGCAAACCTGACCGACTGGCTGCTGACCAAGACTACGAGCGACATCGAGTTACAGTACAGCCAGTTGGGGGACCAGCGCGCAAAACAAGGCATTCCTCTAAGCCAGCTGATTTGGGCTCTCTTAATGTCGAAGGAGCAGTTGTGGGGGTTGCTGCAGCACGAGCACTTTGCCGACCGGATTTTCGAGTTATATGGCGAACGCGAATTCGCACTGATGCTGGACAAGTTTTTCGATCAGGCGCTCTACTTCGCGACGCGCGGCTACGAGCAGGTGGTGCAGAAGAAGGCGCATGCCGCGTAATGTCAGCGTGATAACCTGCTGCGATGAACTCAGCGACTGGAACCTTTCAGGTGAAACTAAGCCCGCAGGTAACCGACGGTGATGCCCGTCTCGGGCGCCTGTCGATCGACAAGCAATTCCTCGGAGATCTGGAAGCGACCAGCAAAGGCGAGATGTTGACCGGAGGAACTGCCGTGAAGGGCTCTGCCGGTTACGTCGCCATCGAACTCGTCACTGGGAAACTGCATGGCCGGAGCGGCTCATTCATTCTTCAGCATACGGGCACGATGGAGCGCGGCAAGCCGTCATTGAGCGTTACTGTCGTACCGGACTCCGGCACGGATGAACTTGCTGGATTGACGGGGAAGATGGCAATCAATATTGCCGGCGGGAAACATTCCTACGAATTCGAGTACACCCTCAAACCAGAGATCTAGCGCGACCGCTACCAGGTATTGTAAGCAGTGCCGTCACTGCCGTTCGCTTCAGAGCCGGAGTGCACGTCGGTGATGCCGGGCTGATTCTGATCTACGCTCACCAGTACATCTTCCTGAACAGGCTGCCAGGTATCTTTGGAATTGGTCATGGGATCGGTCGGAATCTGCTTTAGATACCCAGCCTGGACCAAGTCATCGAGTGATTGCGGCGCCTTCTGTTTGTCCATCGAGTATTGATCGATGACGGAGCGCATGGTGAACAGGTTCTGCCGGAGCACAGCCTCGCGGGCGCGGATGATGGAGGCGGTGTAGAGCGGAACCGCGACGGACATCAGGATCAGGATCATACTGATGACGATCATCAGTTCGATGAGCGTGAAGCCTGCTGCCTTAAGGCGCGAGCGGCGGAATTTGCGGCGGTCTACCATTCGATGTACTTGGTCCCATCTAACGCAGTGTCCTGCGATTGCGTATACACATCGAACACATTCTGGCCACCCCAGGAGGTGCTCTTCGGGTCATCCTGCATCGACCGCTGTCCCCATTCTGTTTTGCCTGTCATCGGGTCTACGGGGATGCGACGCAGAAAACGAACTTTCTTGCCGCCGATATCGACTCCCTTGACCAGAGTGTCGAGATCGGGTGGATACCCTTCGGTACCCAGCTTGATCTGGAAGAGGCCGCGGTCTGCGGCGTCCTTGTAACGGTCGATGGCATCTCGCATCTCCCAGAGATCGTGGCGCAGCTCCTTTTCGCGGTCACGACGGATGGTGAGGCGCGCTACAGGAAGTACTGCCGTGGTCAGGATCATCATGATGGAAACCGCCACGATGAGCTCGATCAGGGTCATCCCGCGCTGAGAAGAGCGGCGAACTTTAATGCTGGATATCAAAACAAAATCCACACTGACGATAGTTAAATTCTACGCGAGAATTGGCGCCAGCATCTTCTCTGGAACCGCGCCCGCGACCTACTTACTCACGGTGACCATCGCCTGACTTCCAGCCAGGGGAATCAATTGCATGTTCGGATCACGCGCCGTCCCCCTGGTAATCACCAACTGTGAGTTTCCAGGAGCCTTAGCCGCAAAGGTTAAGGTGAAGACGGGGCCTTGCGCCGCGACACCGCCTGAACCTGGAGGCCGCGTCGCCGTAATCTGAAGATTGCCGTTGGTCGGATCCTCACGATGGACGAGCGTTATCGGCTGCCCATCTTTGCCGAGGGTGCCGCCGTCAGACACGTTCAGCAACTGCAGGACATTATGATCGTAGGAAACTTCGACCGGCACCGAGAACACGTTCGAGGCTCCGCCCAAACTCAGGTTCACCATGAAGGTGGATCCGACCTGCTGACTGATGGTTGCGGGTTCGAAGCTCATGATGCCATTGCCCGTCGACATATTGCCCTGGGGGGACGAAGCCGGAGGAATGTTAGGTGACGCAGGTGCTGCTCCGCCGGGAGGCGTCGCTGGAGGTTGAGCCGCGGGCGACGGCGCCCCTGTCGGTTGCATTGGAGGCACGAGTGCCGAAACACGGCGCAGATCGACGGCATTCGCCGTTCCTACCGCGATCGGTTGCAAGTTTGCGGCGGTAATGTCCTGCATTCGGACAATCCGCGGGATCAACGCGAAGACGGTCTCGGTAGTGTGAGTTTCTTTGTCAACTGAGGAGAAGAGATATCTCAGACCGGGGATCTTGGCCAGGAAGGGCCAGCCGTTTACGTTATCGATCTGCTGGTCTTCCAGCATGCCGCCCATCAGGCTGACTTCACCTTCCCTCAGACGGATTTCGTGCTCCACTCGGCGCTGACCGATGATCGGCTGATTGATTCCGCCGATATTGGTGTTGCCGGTGACGGACGAAATTTCGAGCACGATCTTCAACGTGACATCGCCGTCGGAATGGATACGTGGCGTGATGTCCATGTTGACGCCGACGTCGAGGTACTGGAATTGCGTGTTCACTAGAGGGTTGATACCGACGCCACCAATGCCAGGCTGGAATGAGCCAGTCGCCACCGGCACGCGTTCACCGATCTTGAGCGTAGCCTTCTGGTTGTCGACGGCTCGGATCTGCGGATTCTGAATGATCTTGGTGTTGTTATCGGAGAACAGGAACGAAGCCGTGGCGGATGGAATACTTACTGCAAAATCCGTTGCATTCAGGTGAGCCAACTGATTCAGAGTAAGAGTGCCGCTGCCCGTCGTAGTCGTAGCAGTTCCGCCGTTCCCGGCGTTCCCATTGACGGTAGTGCTCGACGTAGTGGTGGTATTCGACTGCAGTTGCACGCTTGCAGTCTGCGGCGGCTGCAAGCCCAGCGTCCTTACCTTGTCTTTGTTAACCTGCATCACCACGACTTCGACGACCACTTCAGGCTTCGACTTGTCGATGTCGGAGAGAATGCGCTCTGCTAATGCCACCTGATCCGGCGTGCCACGAACGACGATCGCGTTTTGAGACTGTATTTGAATAATGCTGTTGATATTCGTGATCTGGCGAACGGCGTTGACGGAATCCTGCAGGTCGTTGGGGCTGGATACGTTCGAAAGATAAAAAGTTTTGACTACGCTCTGTTCCAGCTCTTTTCGTTTGCCTGGTGTATCGGCGGCGACAAAGACCGTGTTTTCGGTGACTGGACGATAGAAAGTCTTAGATTCGAGCGCGACGATCTCAAGTGCCTGATCGAGGCTGACGTTGTTTAGTTCAATGCTGATGCGGCGCGAAGTGTAGTCGGGATCGAAGAGTACATTGATTCCGGCGAGCTTGCCAATGGTGGTATAGACCACCTTGGCGTCCTCGGTCATACGCAGCGTGATCGGCGTATTCGAGATTGGCTTAAGTTCGGCCGGTCCACCGGCGCTCGCCGCCAGCCGACTTATGGCGGATTCGTTGTTCTGGGCCGTAGGTTTGGGGATACCTCCGGTCTCGATCTCGTGTTGAGTGCGATTGGCTTCCTGCTCAGCGGCAAAATTGCTGGGATCGATCGCCGCGGCGCGCTGAAACATAACCAGCGCGTCTGGCAACTTACCTTGCTTCCGCAGGAGTTCGCCCTGATGGACCAGTTCCGAGGAGGCATAGAAACGAATACGCGTATAGGCCGAGCGATATTTGATCTCTTTCGGCTTCAGGTCGTAGGCTTCTTTGTATTCCTCATAAGCCTTGATGTAGTCGTTACGAACTTCGGCGTCCGCACCAAGTTTGTAGGCTTTGGCTGCCTGGTCAACGGCAAATGCCAGAACAGTGAAAGTGAGGGCAAGAAGCGAGAAGGCTCCCGCCATTCGTATCAGGCGTTTCATCGAACTTCCTGGGCGACCAGTGTTTCCCACGCAGTACCTCATTCGGATTGGTTGTGAACGCAGACCTCGGCTCTGAATCGATACATGAACACGCGGCCCCGGTTCACGCCCCTGCGACGCAAAATTAGAACGAAGTGCAGCGCTGGACTTGCACGCAAAGCCGAAGAGATTGGTAATGATTCGTCTTCGCGAAGTCGGGATTATAACATCCGGAGCTGCCCAATTTCTGGTCTTCCGTGAAGGACTAGGGCGATGTTAACCCTGTGTTAGCATTGAAGTTTCGGGACTCTCCTGAGAAAGCCTTATGCCGCGGCAAGCCACCCACCAGACCAAACCAGACAAGGAAAAGGCGCCAAAACGCCAAGCTACGGCCGCTGGCGAGAAAGACGCGGCGGTGAACCGGGCGGCTTCGCATAACTACTTCCTACTGGAGAAGATCGAGGCGGGCATCGCCCTGACGGGCACGGAAGTGAAGTCGGTGCGGGCGGGGCGGGCCAATTTGAAGGATTCCTATGGGATCGTCAAGAACAACGAGTTGTGGCTACTGAATGCCCATATCAGTCCGTATGAGCACGGCAATATCTTTAACCACGAGGCCTTGCGAACGCGGAAACTGCTGGTCCACAAGGAAGAGATCAAGAAATTGATTGGGAAAACCCAGCAAAAGGGACTGACGCTGATCCCCCTACGGCTTTATTTCAAAAGCGGCCGGGTGAAAGTGGAATTGGCGCTGGCTAAGGGCAAACAATTGTGGGATAAGCGCGAGACCGAGCGGCGGCGGACGGCGGATAAAGAGGCTCGGGAAGCGATTCAGAAAAGCAGGCGACAGTAAGCAGTTTTGCGTAGCTGGTAGCTTGTGGCTCGGGTTTTTGCGACGAGCGGAGAACAGGTTTTCGAGCAGGCGAGAGGCTGTCCTGAGCGGAGTCGAAGGACCAGTTGCCCAGGCAATAGATCACACGGGGTGGAGATGAAGACAAAGTTAGTGCAGGGAAGCGCAGCGCAGGTCGCGACGGAGGTTTTGGCCGTCGTTGTGGTGGACGCAGGCGAGAAGGATAAGCCGAGCGCGCAGGTGCTGTCGGCCGATCAGGCGGTTCAAGCTGCAGCAAAGGATTTGCTTTCGGGCGGCGAAGTGACCTGCAAACTCGGAGAGACCACACTGTTGCATCATCCGCAGGGCTTAGTGGCCAAACGTCTGCTGCTGGTCGGCGGCGGCAAAGCGAAGAGTTTCAGCGCGGTCGAACTGCGTAAGGTTGTCGGCACCGCGGTGCGTTTCTTGAAGCCCAAGGGATTACGCAGTCTAGCGTTCGCGGTCCCTGAGATTGCAAGTGGACCGGTCGATGCGGTGCGTGCGTCCGTTGAGGGCGCGTTCGTCGGTAATTTCGATCCTGACGTCTACAAGAGCGATCGCAAAGATCAGCGTGTGGCAGAGATTACGCTCGTAGCCGGCTTGAGCGATAAGGCTGGGCTTGAGGGTGCCGTGAATGAAGGCCGGATCATTGGTGAGTCGCAGAACTTCACCCGCACGCTGGTGAACGAGCCGGGCAATCGCATGACTCCGACGATGCTTGCCGAGCGGGCGCAGAAGATGGCAGAGGAAGTCGGGCTGAAGTGCGAAGTGTACGGGGCGGAGAAGATCAAGGCGCTGAAGATGGGCGCGTTCTGGAGCGTCGCGCAGGGATCTGACGAGCCGCCAGCGCTGATCGTGCTGACTTACGAACCGCAGGGCGCACCGGAGAAGCCCGTGCTGGGACTGGTCGGTAAGGGCATCACTTTCGATAGCGGCGGGATCTCGATCAAGCCGAGCGACGGCATGGAAAAAATGAAGTACGACATGGCCGGCGGCGCAACCATGTTGGGCGCGATGCGTGCGATCGCGCTGCTGAAGCCAAAGGTTAAAGTGATTTCGATTGTGCTTGCGACGGAGAATATGCCGTCGGGTAAGGCGCAGAAGCCGGGCGACGTACAGATTGCGATGTCAGGGAAATCGATCGAGATTATCAACACGGACGCGGAAGGACGGCTGGTGCTGGCGGATGGCCTTCATTATGCACGGCAACTTGGCGCGACGCACCTTGTTGATGCTGCGACGCTGACGGGAGCGGTTGTGGTGGCGCTTGGGTACGTGAACGCGGGCGTGTTTGCTAATGATGAAGCGTGGTACGAGCAGTTCCAGTCGGCGCTGAAGCGAGCTGGCGAAAAAATGTGGCGCCTGCCGCTGGATGCCGAATACCAGGAGATGATCCGGTCGAATATCGCGGACATCACGAACACGGGTGGTCGCTGGGGCGGCGCGATTACGGCTGCGATGTTCCTGAAGGAATTCGTTGAAGACACGCCGTGGTTGCATCTGGACATCGCCGGAACGGCGTGGCTGGAAGACAACAAATCGTGGATCGCCAAAGGGCCGTCGGGAATTGCGGTCCGTTCGCTGATCGAACTGGCGCGCGAAGTGGCTGATGGCGCTGGCGGCAAGAAGGGAACGCAAGCAGCGCAGGAGCGCGCGAATTCGGGAGCGGGGTTATAGCGAAAGCACTTCGGTGGGACGGATATGTGGCTATTTTGGTGTTTGATCGGAGCGGTGTCGGCTTTGCTGGCGGCGTCGCTGGTGATCGCTTATTCAGAGTATTCAGACCGAAAGAAAGCTCTGGACCATCAGTCGAAGAAGATCTCGGATTGATTGCAAGAACGCCCGTTGCAACGGGTACGTCAGAGGCATGCCTGCTGCGTCAGGCTACATCTTCGGTTGCGCGACTGCTGGCACGGGCCAGCAACAGTGTTGCAATCAACGAAGTGATCAGCACCGCTACGCACGATGGCCAGCCGGAAATCGAATACATCCACGCGAGCAGTGCAGCTCCGCAGCTTCCGCCGATGTAATAAAAAGTTACGTAGAGTCCGGTCGCAGACGAGCGTGCTTTTTCGGCGAGACGTCCCGTCTGAACGGTAGCGGCCGATTGCAGAATGAAGATTCCGGAGGAGAAGACTGCGAGCCCCGGAATGATCGCCCACAAAGAATGAACGAGTGTGAGCGCTAGCCCAGCAATTCCCATGACAACGGCAACGGTGGCGGTGCGCAGGAATCCGCGGCGATCGAGGAAGCGACCGGAGATCGGCGTGACGATCAGTCCGAGCAGATATACGAAGAAAACATTCCCGAGCGCGCCGGGTCCGAGGCCGAGTGGAGGCGCGGCAAGATAAAAATTGATCGACGTGAATGCGCCGACGAGACTGAAGAGCACGGTGAATCCAGTGAAGAAGTTCGTCAGCAGCGGCCAATTCAGAAAATGCTCGCCGGTGTGGCGAACGGTATGGAGGATTCCGGGCGCGCGCTTGAAGGTAGTTGAGGGTGGCAGCCATCTCCAGACCAGAATGGCGCCGATGAGATTGAGAGCGCCCAAGAGCAGGAACGAATACTGCCAGTGGAAACGGGTGACGACCTGCGCGGATAAGAAGCGCCCGAGAAATCCGCCCAACACGGTGCCGCTCACGTAGGCGGACATCATCGAGCCTACGCCGCGGCCTGCCCATTCTTCGCCGATGTAAGTGATCATCACAGCGATAATGCCGGGTACAAATAATCCTTGCAGAAATCGCCACACGAGCAGGGACGGTAGCGTGTGTGCGGTCGCCGCTAGAAATGTGGGGATAGTGAGTCCGAAAAGCGCCGGGACGATAACCTTGCGACGGCCGATCGATTCGGCGAGAAGGCCGATTATGGGCGCGGCGACAGCGATGCCCAACGTCGTCGCGCTGACCGTGAGACTGACCTTTGCTTCAGACGCGTGAAATATGGTCTGCAGAAACGGCAGAAGGGGCTGCGTGTTGTAGACCTCGAGGAACGTGCACACGCCGGCGAGGACAACGGCGATGAAGCTCTTGTCAATGGATGTGGCTTGATTAGCCGCAGCAGGCGCAGAGATCATTGATGTTCATGATGAACTTCTGAAGGCCTGAAAGTCCATTTTGCCGGGGCGAAGGATCGCTAACATTTACGATAATCGACAAAACTTGTGGGTGCCGGAGTTTCGTGACAGCGGGTGAGACCCCGAGTTAGGATTGCCGGTGTCTAAACGCCACGAGGCGCCAACTTCGATGAATCGCTATGGCCGGTTTTTGTGTCTGGTTGTGATCACATTTAGCGCTTCATCACTTCTGTCCCAGGAAGCCGCGCTACGACAGCCTGAGCCGATCTCGCCTGACACTGAAGAAATTCCAGCACATTTGATTGGCGAGGTGCCGATCGTACGATTCGACTTCGGTAAGTTTCCTGACATTGAGAGCCTCGGTGTGATGCCGATAGAGATTGTCGTGGACGAACATGGGGACGTCGTTTCTGCCGAGATCGAAGGCGGCGAGGACTTGGACGACTCGGATGTTCCCAAAGCGCAACGTGAGGCCTTAAAGGTTATTGTCAAAGAGGCGAAAGACGCGGCCCTAAAGCTGCATTTCCGGCCTTTTAAGCAGGGCGGGCACTCAGTCAGAGCCCAGTTTGAAATGCCGATCTCCGTGCGCGATATTGAAAGAGAATCGGCCCAACACGTCCCATTCCCACAGGTACACAATTGGAATTCGGTGAAGATCGTCTTGTCTCGAACTGGATGCTTCGGACCCTGCCCCAGCTATGAGATAGAGGTACATGGAGACGGAAGCGTGTTGTACGAAGGGCATGGAAATGTCGCCATCAATGCCCGTCATCGTGGGTCTGTATCACGCGATGCTGTTCTGCAGATGGTCGAATCGTTTCGCGCCGCAGATTACTTCTCACTGAAAGATAAGTACATGTGGGGTGTCACTGATAACCCAGCATATACAACTTCGATTTCGGTCGACGGTAAAACAAAACAAGTCGTCGACTATGTTGGCGAGCAAGTCGGCATGCCAGAGAGTGTGTCGAAGCTTGAAGAATCGATTGATCGCCTCGCGGGAGTAGAGCGCTGGACCAAGGGCAATGCCGAGACGGTCCCGACATTGATGCAAGAGAAATTCAATTTCCAATCACAAGAAGCGTCAACCATCCTCGCCAATGTGGCGCAGATGGGGAATGCCGATGCGGTCCGCGCCCTGGTAGCGGCAGGTGTGATTGTGTCGGCGAAGCCTACGGCGAGTGGCATGCGTCCGCCTGAAACAGCTCTTGGAAATGCTGCCATCCGTGGCGATCTTGATATGTTGCGCGCGCTATTGGGAGCAGGCATCAAGGATCCGGAGGTAAAAACGGAGGCATTGGAGCGCGCTGCCACGGCCGCAAAGCTGGATGCTATGCGCTTGCTGCTGCAGAATGGCGCCAATCCCATAGCGCCCAAAGTCCTAATCGGCGCCGCGAGCTCCGGAGTTCCATCAGTTGTAGAAGAGATATTGAAATACAAGACCGATCCCAACGGTAGAGGGCAAGAGAACGCAACTGCGCTTATCGCTTGCCTCGGGGCATATCACTACCGGGAGGCAGGTGTCGACGAGAAAAGTGTGGTCCGCCTCTTGCTCGATAGTGGTGCAGATCCTAATCTTTCGGACAAGGACGGCCGCACACCACTGATTGCCAATTCGCACGATCTCGAAATCGCGGCAATGCTGATTACGCACGGGACCAATGTCAACGCCCGCGAGAAGAATGGATTTACGGCGCTGATGAACGCTGGTACGGTCGAGCTAACCCAATTTTTGCTTCAGCACGGTGCCGATCCGTTTGCGAAAACGGATCGCGGTGAGACCGCTCTAGATTGGGCAAAACAAATGAAAGATAAAGATAGGGCAGCGCTGCTCGAAGCCGCCATGACCGGCAAGAATCCATAGGAGCGGCGATTACATAACCGGCGGAACGCTGATGCCCATCACGGCCAACAGGCGGATTAATTCTCGCCGGGCGATGGCGGCGGTCGCGAGCAGGAACTGCTTACGCTGTGGATCAGGCTCATTGAGGATGTGATGGCGGTGGTAGAAATTGTTGAAGAGCTGCGCCAGTTGGAATGCGTGCTTCGCAGTATAAGCAGGCTCGGTGGTGGCGATGCACTGGTCGATGATGGTGGAGGTCTTCGACGCCGCCAGCCAGACTTCCCAGATTTCGTCTCCCGTTTCGCCCTCGAAGTACTTGTCGAAATCGACGGTGGAAGCGAGCACCTGCTCAGGAGTGATTCCGGCTTTGCGGAAGATGTTGGTCGCCCGCACGACAGCGTATTGCGCGTATGGTCCGGTTTCGCCTTCGAAGCTGAGAGCTTCTTTGAAGTCGAAGGCGATGACTGACGTCTTGGTGAACTTCAGCATGAAGTAGCGCAAGGCGCCCACGGCGATATCGGTAGCGATCCCGGTGCGTTCCGATTCCGCCAACTCGGGATGGCGCATGTCGACTTCTTTCTGTGCGCTGGCGATGAGACGGTCGATCAGGTCGTCGGCTTTGACGCCGAAGCCACGACGTCCGGAGACCTCGATAAAAGCCTTTCCCATCTCGTCTTCTGATAGCGGGTAACCCATGTCGCTGGCGCAGCGCGGAGTGAGCGCGACCATTTCGTAGGAGAAGTGCGTGTAGTGATCGGCGGCATCGCCGTACCCGAGCGCGCGCAGGGCTTCGATGACCGTGTTCTGCGCTTCGGCCTGGCGCGTATCGATGACGTTGTAGATGGTGCTCACGTCACCGAAGTGCGGATGCTCGGACTCGCCATCAGTGGCGGAGATCCAGCACTGTAGGCCAGTCGGATAACGATAGAACTTGCGGTAGCCGAAGTCGCGGCCGAGCAAGCCGAACTTCCACAGGTGATAGGCGATGTCCTTGCCGACGTAGCCGACGGTCCCGTTGGAACGCACGATGACTTTTGTATCATCGTCGGTCATCTCCTCCGGCTTCTTCGTCAGGGCCGAAGGACGCTTCATCACCCAGCAGCCGGCGTTCTTGCCTTCGGTCTCGAGATAGAGCACCCCCTTGTCCTTCATATGTCGGAAGGCGAGATCCCAGAAATGCAAATGCAGGATTTCGCTTTCGCGTGGCAGGAAGTCGTACTCGATGGAGAGCCGGTCCATGGTCTCGAGGTGGCGGCGGAGAACGGCAGTGGAGATCAGCTCCGCAATCTCTGCAATTTCGTTGTTACCCTCTTCGATTGCGTGTAAGGTCTCGGCGCGCTTCTGCAAGTTTTTCTTGTCTTCCTCGTACCAGGAAGAGGCGGCGGCATAGACATCCCAGCAGATGTAATCGAAACGAGGCAGCTGAATGAGAGCTTCGATGTCTTTCTTGCTCTTGCGCTCCAGTTCGCGGAAACCAACCACGACGTCGGCAACCTGCACGCCGGTGTTGTCGATGTAGTTCTGCACATCGACTGGATAGCTATTGAAGCGAAGCAGGCGAACGAAGGTGTCGCCGAGGATGGCGTTGCGCAGGTGTCCGATGTGCGCGGCCTTGTTCGGATTGATGGAACTGTGCTCGACGAGAATCTTAGGACGCTCGGCGACGGCGGAGGTCGAGTCTGATTTGATCAACGCGGTTGCGGCTTCGGCGCGCGAAAGGCGCGCGTTGATATATCCGGCTCCGGCGACTTCCAGGCGGTCGAAACCATCTACTTTGCCGAGGCCGGCAACAATCTCTTCCGCGATCTTGCGGGGAGCCTTGCGCAGGCGCTTGGCCAGCTCGAATGAGAGTGGCAGGGCGTACTCGCCAAACTCGACTTTGGGCGGCTGCTCGATGACGATGGTGGGCAGGTCGAGCCCGTACTGCTGTTGAAGGAAGTGGCGAACACGGTCGGTAAGCAGGCGCTGGAAATAGAGGTACAAGTGACAGGAATCCCCGTAAGCTGCTGAATAAACAAGTGATTATAGCAGAGCAGAAGCGGTGATCCGGTTTGACGCGCTAAGGCGGCTTACCTATGATGAAAGTCAGAAGTACGAAGTCGGAACGGTAGAAGTTAACGGAAGAAGTTAGAACGCCGCAATTTCTTGAATGCCCGAATCGGACGCCTCCGAGACAATGCGAATCGCTTACCTAGACTGTTTCAGCGGCATCAGCGGCGATATGTTTATGGGCGCTCTGCTGGATGCCGGAGTCTCGCCCAAGCTGCTCGAAGAGACGGTTGCTGCCCTAAATCTGGGAGCGCGACTGGAGATTGCGAAGATCACCAAGTGTGGGATGGCCGCGACGAAAGCGGATGTGTGGGTAGCGGGCGAGAAAGATAAGCCGCGGGATGAGTACTGGGCGGAACATGAACATAGTGAGCATAGTCATAGGCGCGAACACGAACATCAGCACGTGAACAGTCATCAGCATCACGAGCATGTACATGGTCGAGGGCTGAAAGAAATTCGCGGGATCATCTCGGCGGCGGCGATCAGCGAGCGAGCGAAGAAGACAGCAATCGCGATCTTCGAGAATCTGGGAGCGGCAGAGGCCAAGGTTCACAACACGGATATTGAGAGCATTCACTTCCACGAGGTGGGAGCGGTTGATGCGCTGGTGGATATTGTGTGCGCGGCGGTGGGAGCGGAAGCGCTTGGAGTGGATGAGTGGATTTGTTCTCCGCTGAATGTTGGTGGGGGAACTGTGAAGTGCGCGCATGGAATTCTGCCAGTGCCGCCACCTGCGGTTGTGGAACTGCTGACTGGCATTCCGACGTATTCGTCGGGCATTCTAAAGGAACTGGTTACGCCGACGGGCGCGGCTATCGTGAAAACGCTTGCGTCTCGCTTCGGTGCATTTCCGGCGATGGCAGTGAACAGGTCGGCGTACGGCGCGGGGAGTCGCGATCTGCCTGGTCAGCCGAACGTGCTGCGATTGATTGTCGGTGAGAACACAACATCTGCCAGAACTTCGGCAGAAACGACACCTGAGATGGTTTCTGTGATCGAGGCGAATCTCGATGATCTCAACCCGCAGGTTTTCGGCTACGTCATGGATCGCCTGTTTGTCGAAGGCGCGCTCGATGTGTTCGGCACGCCGGTGCAGATGAAGAAGGGCCGCCCGGGGATGGTTCTCACGGTGCTGGCGAGGCCTGAGCAGGCGTCGCAGATGACGAAGATCATCTTTTCCGAGACGACGACGCTGGGCGTGCGCATGCGAGAAGAGCGACGGCAGGTGTTGCAGCGGCGATCGACATCGGTGCAAACGCAGTGGGGCGAAGTGCGCATGAAGGTTGCTAACCTGAATGGGACAGTAACGAATTACGCGCCCGAATATGAAGATTGCCGGCGAATCGCCGAAGAGAAAAGCGTCCCGCTGAAGAGCGTGATGCAGGAAGCCATCCGGGTCTATCTCCAGAATGGATAAAAAGTTCTACATAACTACTCCTATTTATTACGTGAACGCGCGGCCGCACATTGGGCACGCCTATACGACGATTACGTGCGACACGATTGCGCGGCGGCATCGCATGCTCGGCGATGACACGTATTTCCTGACGGGCACGGACGAGCACGGGATCAAGATTGAGCGCGCGGCGACGGCGGCGGGAATCACGCCGCAGCAATTAGCAGATGACGTGTCGGCGGCATTTCGTGGGCTATGGGATCGGATGGGGATCACCTACGACCAGTTCATTCGTACCACCGATGAGTGTCACAAGATCGGCGTGCAGGAGCTGTTCAAGGTCCTGCAAAAGAATGGCTTCATCTATAAAAACACCTACACAGGCCAATACTGCGTTTCCGACGAGATGTTCGTAGACTCGGCCGGCCCGGGTGCACCTTGTCCCGAGTGTGGGCGGCCGACAGAGACGATCAGCGAAGAGAATTACTTCTTCAAGCTGTCAGCATTCGAAGACAAGCTGCTGAAGTTGTACACGGAGAATCCGGATTTCATCCGTCCGGAAACGCGACGGAATGAAGTGATCTCGTTTGTGCGTGGTGGCTTGCGCGATCTATCGATCAGCCGCAGCACCTTCAAGTGGGGAATACCGGTGCCGGGCGATCCGAAGCACGTGATCTACGTGTGGTTGGATGCGCTGAGCAACTACATCACGGCGCTGGGCTACGGGCAGAAGGACCACGCGAAGTTTGACCGCTACTGGCCCGCCGACGTGCACATGATCGGCAAAGAGATCGTGCGCTTCCACTGCGTCTACTGGCCAGCGTTCCTGATGGCCGCAGGGATCGAACTGCCGAAGGGAATCGTCGCGCACGGATGGCTGCTATTCGAGCAGAGCAAGATGTCGAAGTCGCGTGGGAACATCGTGAGGGCAGAGACGATCATCGACGTGCTGGGAGCGGATGCGCTGCGTTACTTCCTGTTGCGCGAAGTGGCTTTCGGACAGGACGGGTCGTTTTCGTTCGATGCGCTGGTGCAGCGGTATAACTCGGATCTGGCCAATGATTTGGGGAATCTTGCCAGCCGGACGTTGACGATGATTGGGCGTTACTTTGCCGAAGAGGTTCCGGGTGCGGATGCGGGGAAGACAGCGGCCGATGACGCGATCGCTGAACTGGCGCGGAGGGTGATCAAAGATTTCGACACGCACTTCGACGAGTTCCAGTTCTCGCGCGCGCTGGAGTCAGCGTGGTCGTTGGTCGGCGCGGTGAATAAATATTTGGTCGAAAATGAGCCGTGGGTTGTCGCCGAGAAGAATGACGAAGCCAGCCGCGCGCGACTGGGTGCGATTCTCTACACAGCAGCCGAGGCGCTGAGGCTGGTAACAGCGCTGGTGCATCCGGTGATTCCAGAATCGACTGCGAAGATCTGGACGCAACTGGGGCTGCACGATATTCGCAAATGCAAACCCACGGATTTGCAGTGGGGCCAGCTCAAGCCGGGAACGCGGCTGGGCAAAGTGGAGCCCGTATTTCCACGCGCCGACAAGAGCGCGATTGAAAGGATGCAACAGTTGGAAGAGAAAGATCGGCCGGCAACTCCGGCAGCAGAGCCCAAGCAGGAATCACCAGCAGGAGCAGGAGCGCAGGCAGGCGAACCGGCAACACAGGCGGTAGGGGTGCCCACGCCTGCAGTGGTCAATCAGACAATCGCGATAGACGACTTCCTCAAGGTTGACCTGCGGGTGGCGCAGGTGAAGGTGGCGGAGCGCGTAAAAGGAGCCGACAAGCTGCTGCGACTGGAAGTTGATCTGGGTTACGAGCAGCGGCAAATCCTTGCAGGCATCGCCAAGCACTATGAGCCGGAAACGCTGATCGGACGCAAGATCGTGATTGTCGCGAACCTTGCGCCGAGAAAGATGCGCGGGCTCGAATCGAACGGAATGCTTCTGGCGGCCTCGCTTCCTAATGATGAGAACGGCAAGCCGGTGCTGGCGAGTTTCCTGGAGGACGTGCCCTTGGGAGCCAAACTCAAGTGATTAGTGGCTAGTGGTTAGTGGCTAGTATGTCTGAGCCGAAACTAATCACTCGTCACCAGCCACTAGCCACTTTCTTACATGTACATCGATTCCCATTGTCATCTCGAAGGGCCGAAGTTCGCGGAGGATCGCGACGAGGTGTTTCGTCGCGCCGAAGAAGCGGGCGTCGAGGCGGTGCTGGCGATTGGGAATGGCGATGGTCCCGATGAGGTAGACGTCGCAATCCGTTTGGCGGAGTCGAATCGGTCTGGTGTGAAAGTCTATGCGAGCCTGGGGGTTCATCCGCACGAAGCTCGACTGGTCACCGAAGAACATTACGCGCGCATGGCGCAGTTGGCGCGGAATCCCAATATCATTGCGTGGGGCGAGATCGGCCTCGACTACTTTTACGATCACTCGCCGCGGGACGTGCAGAAGGAAGTCTTTATCCGGCAGATGGAACTGGCGAAGGGGGCGAAGCTGCCCATCCTTATTCATTGCCGCCCGTCGCAGAATTCTGAAGATGCGTGGCAGGACTGCCTGGGGCTGATCCGGGAACATTGGGCTTCTAGCGGGATCGGCGGCGTCCTGCACTGCTTCACGGGAGAGAAGCAGCACGCAACCGCTGCGTTGGACATGGGATTCATGATTTCGTTTGCCGGGAACGTCACGTATCCGAAGGCGCTCAATATCCGAGAGGTCGCGGCGATGGTGCCCCAGGAAAGGTTTTTCATTGAAACCGACTCGCCGTATCTGGCGCCTGTTCCCAACCGAGGGAAGCGCAATGAGCCGGCCTTTGTAGTTTTCACGGCAAAGAGTATTGGAGAGCTTCGCGGATTTTCCTCAGAGGAAATTGGCGAGCAGACAACGCAAAATTTCTATCGATTCTTCAAAATCGGAAATCAGACTAATGGGAAGGCCTGATAGCGTAAACTAACCCGTTATGCCTGAGAACACCTTCGACATCGTCAGCAAAATCGATATGCAGGAAGTGAGCAACGCCATTCAGCAGGCGCTGAAGGAGATCACCACGCGCTTCGATTTGAAGGGCACGCATTCGGACGTGAAGATCGAAGGCAAGGACGCGATCGTTCTGGCGTCGGCAGACGAGTACAAGCTGAAGGCCGTGAATGAAATCCTGCAGGGGAAACTGGTGAAGCGCGGAGTGCCGCTGAAGGGTCTAGTGTACGGAACCATTGAGCCGGCGGCGGGCAGTTCGGTGCGGCAAAAGATCACGTTGCAGCAGGGCATACCGATCGAGAAGGCGCGCGACATCGTAAAAACGATTAAGGATTCGAAGAAGAAGGTACAGGCGTCGATTCAGGGAGACCTGGTGCGGGTGAGCAGCAAAGACCGCGACACGCTGCAGGAGATCATCGCGCTGCTGAAGCAACGCGATTTCGGCATAGATATGCAGTTTACGAATTATCGTTCGAGCTAGTCGGGGCGAGTGGGGATCTGGGAAGGCTAGAGTTGGCGACTTCAGCGACAAGCAGCACCAAGGAAGTTTTTGATCTGCTGCGCGACGATCTGCAGGCGATCGAGCGCGAGTTCGGACAGGAGACGCTGTCCGACGTGCACGTGATCACCGAGATCGGAGAGTACCTGCGCGCCGGCGGAGGCAAAAGGCTGCGCCCGGCGCTGCTGCTGCTTTCGGCGAAATTATTTGGATGCAAGGAACGCTCGCCGGTGCGGCTCGGAGTGGTGGTCGAGATAATCCACACGGCCACGCTGGTTCACGATGACATCATCGACGAGGCGGACAAGCGCCGTGGACGCGCCGCTGCGAATACGAAGTGGGGCAACTCGAAGTGCGTGCTCGCGGGTGACTGGCTATACATGCAGTCGTTCAAGATTGCAGTGCAGGAGCGTAACTTCCGCGTGCTGGACGTGCTGACGGATCTGACGCAACAGATGGTGGAAGGCGAGCTTTTACAGATAGAGAAGCTCGGCAAGACCATATCTGAGCAGGAGCATCTCGACCTTATTTATCGCAAGACCGCGTGCCTCTTTTCGGTCTGCATGCGGCTGGGCGGGATAGTCGGGGAAGCGACTCCGGAGCAAGAGGAGGCGGTCGGGTCGTACGGAAGAAATCTGGGGATGGCGTTTCAGATTGTCGACGACGTGCTTGATCTGACTGCTTCGGAAGAGGTGCTCGGAAAGCCAGTTGCCAGTGATCTGCGCGAGGGCAAAGCAACGCTGGCAGTAATTCACGCACTGGACCGCTGCACTTCAGATGAGCGCGCGCAGATTGAAAGAGTACTGCATAATCGCGCCTTCAACGGAGTGACGCATCGGCAGATTCTTGACATCCTCGAACGGTATGGTTCACTTGACGCCGCGATGAGCCAGGCTGCGGAATATGCGGCGGCGGCGCGTGAAGCAATCTGCAGCTTCCCTGATTCGGAGTACAAGCGTGCTCTATTGTGGGCGCCGGATTTCGTGGTAGCGAGAAATTCGTGAGAAACAGTGGCTAGTGGTTAGTGATTAGCGAAAAAAGAGGGTGGCCGAGATGGCCACCCCTTTTTGTTTTCAGAACTAGTTCGAGGTGGTCTTCGAAGTTTTCTTCTGGGCCACGTTCGTGGACTTCGAAGCTGGTGGTATGAAGTCGTCCATGACGGCCTTGCGCAAAAGCTGAGGTGGCAAGAGTCCTTGCGCCAAGATGAAGTCGTGAAATTGCTTCTGGTTGAATTTCGGTCCGAGCGCCTTCTCGGTGTCTTTGCGTAACTGAGCCAAGCGCGTGTACCCATAGAAATAAGCAGTCGCCTGACCGGGCGCCCAGAACATGTAGCGCTCGACCTCGGAGTTAGCCATCGCGGGAGAGACCACGACATCCTGAGTCAGGATGCGCCTTGCATCATCGGGCGTCAGCTTACCTGCCTGAAGTTCGGGGTCGATAAAGGCGCGAGCTGCGCGGAGGAGGCGGAAGTCCAGCGAGACGAGCTGGCCGTCGGGCGGCATGTAGGGAAGGGTGATGGCTTCCGAATAAAGGCCCCAGCCCTCCACGTTCACGCTGTTAAAGGCGAAGACACCGCGAGCAGCTGAGATTCCGTGTTCCACCATCGCATCGAACTGCAATTCGTGACCAGGACGGCCTTCGTGCGCTTCGAGAGTCCAGGAAGCGGCGGCGTAAGTGAAGTCGTCGAACTTCTGCGTTTCGCCGGCCTTACCTCCGGGGATGGAGAGCGGCAGCACGAATTCACCGGATTCGCCAGTGTTGTTGAGCAGACGTGGCGGATGCATGTTCGGTGCAGGAGTTGAGGCGGCTTCCGCGGCGCTGGCCAGACGAATGCGCATCGGACGGTCAGGCAGCGTTACGAGTTGCTGCTTACGGATGATCTCCTCGATATCGGCAATGCGCTTCTCGTAGTTGGGCAGAATCGATTCGCCAGTCCACTGATCCTTTTTCAACTCGCGGATGACATCGCGATAATCGGTGAGCTGCCATCCATGCTGCCTGGCTACGATGGGTGCCAGTTCCTGCATTTGCTTTTGCAAATCGTTGAAGGAGGCGTGCGCCATTTCCGCAAGTTGGGCAGGGGGAATGTCAATACCGACCTGTTCTAGTTGGAAGGCATACTCTTCTGGCGGAAGACGGAAATCGGTGCGGGCCTTCGGCAGCACTTCCTTGGTAACGAAATCGTTGTAGGAGGCCAGCTGTTCTTTCAGCTTGGCATAGGCAGGCTCATATCCCTGCACATGGTACTTCTCAAAGAGCTTGCCGATGCCGTCGATGTAGGTGCTGCTGGTAGCGAGATCCTTCTCTACTTCGCCTTTGTAAGGACCGATGAGTCCGGGAGTGTTCAGCTTTTCCCGCGTCGTCTGCTCGGTGAGTTCGACGGCTGACTTATAACCCGGTTCCATTCCCGCGTACTTCTTTAAGCGAACGACTGCCGCTGGATAACGGCTGGGTGAGACTTGCTCGTCGAGGATGGCGCGAATTCCAGAAAACAGATGGCGGCTGAGATTTGTGTACGGTATGTTGTACTTGTCGTCGAGTTGAGTGTCGCGGATCTGGTCGTTACCGGCTTTGATCAGGATGTGCAGATCCTGAATGACGAGAGGATCTTTCTCTGTAGCGAGGCGGGATTGCAACTCCGCGACGGCGGGAGTCAGTGCTTTCCGGGCGCGCTCATTTGCTCCGGGGGCGAGGTCGGAGATCTTATCGTCGACACCTTCGACTCCAAGTTGGCCTGCACCTTCCGGTGACAGATCGGCAATAACTTTCAACAGGACCTGGGCATTCTGGTCGCTGCGCTTGACCCACGCAGGCGTCGAGTGGGTCTGAGAAGAAGCTGGATTTGATTGAGCTGGCATAGAAACCTGTAACGAAAACCCGGCGAGAATTGCGGCTGCGCCGGTCTTGAAGAATTTGTTCATTTTTCCCCACGTTGCAATGGAATTCACGACTGAGAAGCTAAGACGAATGTCTGGTTAAGAGACGTTCGAGATCACGGATCGTTAACTCCTGCGGTTGTCTCTAGCTATTGTAAGCAACTCTGGGCGGAGAAGGATATTCGGGGGGGTGCCTTTGATCCAATCCTTTGCCAGATGCGGGCGGTAGGGTGGGGCACCCAGTTGGCTGGTAGACTGAACCCATGGCGGACGAAGTCGAAATCAAGTTTCGGATCGACGATCTGAAGCACGTGCAGCAGCGGTTGCGCGAGGCCGGTTTCCGCGAGCAGACTCCGCGCACGCACGAGATGAATACGCTGTACGACCGCGACGGCGCGCTGCGGGCAAAAGGCCAGTTGCTGCGATTGCGCGACTACGGTGGCAAGTGGACGCTGACGCACAAGGCGAAGGCGGTCAATGCGCGTCACAAGACGCGTGAGGAACTGGAGACGAAGGTCTCCGACGGGGAGCAGATGGAGCAGATCATCCGCGCGCTCGGCTATCAGCCCAGTTTTCGTTACGAAAAGTTCCGCAGCGAGTGGAGCGACGGGAATGGCCACGTGGTGCTCGATGAGACTCCAATCGGCGATTTTGGCGAGATCGAAGGCAAGCCGGACTGGATCGACCAGATTGCCAGGAAGCTGGAAATCACTGACGACAAGTTCATCACTCAGAGCTACACCGAGCTATTCTTCGCGTGGCAGCGGAAGACCGGCAGCGACGCGCTGGAGATGACGTTCGCAGCGGTCGCACCGCTCTAACCACTGCTCACCACAGAGACACAGAGGCACAGAGAGATCGGGTAATCGGGTAATTTGTAATCGGGTAATCGAAAACCGGAAAGCTTTCAAATCTCTAATCGCGCCGTTGCATCGCTTCTTCTAGTAGGCATTTGCGCCCTCTGCGGCCCGGGCTTACCATTCCCACATGCTTGTCGATACAGAAATTCTGCACTCCTCTTATGTCCCTGTAAAAGCCCCGCGAGGCACTGCCATTTCCTGCAAGGGCTGGCAGCAGGAAGCAGCGATGCGCATGCTGATGAACAATCTCGACGAAGATGTGGCAGAGCGTCCGCAGGATCTGGTGATCTATGGCGGGACGGGGAAAGCTGCGCGCAATTGGGATTGCTATCACGCGATTGTGCGCTCGTTGAAGTCGCTGGAAAACGACGAGACGCTTCTGGTGCAGTCGGGGAAGCCGGTGGGGATCTTCAAAACACATGAGTACGCGCCACGCGTGCTGATCGCGAACTCCAATCTGGTCGGACATTGGAGCAATTGGGAGAAGTTCAACGAACTGGATCGTGCTGGGCTGATGATGTACGGCCAGATGACGGCGGGTTCGTGGATCTATATAGGTTCGCAAGGGATTATCCAGGGCACGTTTGAAACATTTGCAGCCGCAGCGAAGAAACACAATCTAGGCGGCCTGGAAGGGAAGCTGGTGGTCAGCGGCGGCATGGGCGGCATGAGTGGAGCGCAGCCACTCGCGGCCACGATGGCCGGTGCTGCATATCTAGGGATTGAGGTTGATCCCGAGCGCATCAAGAAGCGGCTAAAGACCGGCTATTGCGACTTCATGGTGAACACGCTCGACGAGGCGTTGCGAATCCTGAAGAATGCGATCCGCAAGAAGGAAGCCGTTTCGGTCGGGCTAGTTGGGAATTGCGCTGATGTGATTCCGGAACTCGCCGAGCGCGGAGTGGTTCCGGATCTGCTGACGGATCAGACGTCGGCGCACGATCCGCTGAATGGTTATATTCCACAGGGACTCACGATAGAGCAGGCAATTGAGATGCGAAAGAGCGATCCCAAGGGATATCTGGAACGCTCGATGGATTCCATTGCTCGGCACGTCGAGGGCATGCTGAAGCTGCAGAAGATGGGTTCGGTCACTTTCGACTACGGCAACAACATACGTACGTTTGCGTATGAGCGCGGAGTAAAGAACGCCTACGACTTTCCCGGATTTGTGCCCGCGTACATTCGTCCGCTGTTCTGCGAGGGGCGAGGACCGTTCAGGTGGGCTGCGCTGTCGGGTGAGGCCTCGGATATTGCGATCACGGACGATCTGGTGCTGCAGATGTTTCCGGAAGATCAGGTGCTCAGCCGCTGGATTAATCTGGCGCGCAAGAGGATCAAATTCCAGGGGCTGCCTTCGCGTATATGCTGGCTGGGATATGGAGAGCGCGCGGAATTCGGACTGGCCATCAACGATCTGGTGAAGAAGGGAAAGATCAAGGCGCCGATCGTGATTGGACGGGACCATCTGGACACAGGTTCGGTCGCTTCTCCGTATCGCGAAACCGAGGCTATGAAGGACGGGAGCGATGCGATTGCGGATTGGCCGCTGCTGAATGCGATGTTGAATACGGCAAGCGGCGCGTCGTGGGTATCGATCCATAATGGCGGCGGGGTGGGGATTGGGTACTCGCAGCATGCTGGGCAGGTCACAGTTGCTGACGGGACTGACGACATGGCGAAGCGTATTGAGCGTGTGCTGACGAACGATCCGGGAATTGGGGTTGCGCGTCACGTGGACGCGGGATACGAAGAGGCGCAGGAGTTCGCGGCGAAGTCGGGAATTAAAGTACCGATGGCGAAGCATGGCTAAAGTGAAAACGAGTAAGCGAACGACCCGGGCGAGAGGCGCTGCGTCTTCTATTCTCCTAACCAATGTTGGACAACTGATTACGTTGCGCGGAAAGAGTGCGGGCCCGCGACGTGGGAAAGAATTGTCGGAACTCGGTATCGTCGAAGATGCGGCGGTGCTTTGCATTGGAGGGAAGATCGTTTCGGTAGGCACCCGACGCGAAGCGCAGCGCGATGCCTGGATTCGTAAGAACAAGAAGAATATTCGCGAGATCGACTGCCACGGCGGTGTGGTGCTGCCCGGATTCGTGGATTCGCATACGCATCCGGTGTTTACGAATCCGCGACTCGTGGATTTTGAGAAGCGCGTCTCGGGCGCGACTTATGAAGAAATCGCGCAAGCGGGAGGGGGCATTCGGTCCAGCATCGACGGGGTGCGCAAGGCGACCCGCAAACAACTAGCCGCCCACGTATTGAAAGCGTTGCGCGAAATGTCGGCAACGGGAACGACGACGGTCGAGGCGAAATCGGGCTATGGGCTCAGCCTTGAGGCGGAGATCAAGTCTCTCGAGGCGATTCGCGACGCGGCAAAGCAGTGGCAGGGAACCGTAGTCTCAACTCTATTGGGGGCGCATGTCGTGCCTGCCGATTTTCGCGAGCGACGCGAAGACTATGTTGCGCTGGTTCGCGACAAGATGATTCCCGAGGTTGCACGGCGAAGGCTGGCTCAGTATGTGGACGTGTTCTGCGAGAACGGCGCGTTCACGATGAAGGAGACGGAAGCGATTTTTGCGTCGGCGAAACAATATGGACTCGGCACGCGCGCGCATGTTTGCCAGTTGAGTGAAGCTGCGCTGGGTCCACTCGAGCAATTCCAGCCGGCTTCTTACGATCACGTGGATTGTGTAGGCGATGCAGATGTTAAGTCACTCGCGAAGATGAATACCGTCGCAACCCTGCTGCCAGGGGCTAACTACTTTCTGGGTCTGCGGCAGTATCCACCGGCAAGGAAGCTGATTGATTCGGGAGTGGCGGTCGCGCTGGCGACAGACTACAACCCGGGCACGTCGCCAACGGCGAGTATGCCTTTCGTCTTATCCCTGGCGTGCACGCAAATGAAGATGTTGCCGGCGGAAGCGATAACGGCAGCGACCTACAATGGCGCGTGCGCGCTCGAGTTACAAGATCGCAAGGGCAGCGTTGAGCCGGGTAAAGATGCTGATCTCGCCGTGTTCGATGTCGACGATTACCGCGAGATCGCCTACTGGATCGCCGGAGGAGTCTGCTCGGAAGCGATTGCAAACGGCGAGCTGCTTCGAAATCGCGATAACGTTTCAGGTTAAAATCTGCTTCGTTTCCAGATCGCCATCGGGAGGATTACGTGAGCGTTTTGATCAAGGTGTCCAACAACAATAAAGAAGACGTCTACATCAATCCCGCACAGATCGTTTGGATCAAGCATCATCAGGGCGGAGGCACTGAGATTCGCTTCACGAACGAACATGCCACTCTAATGTTGGGAAAGAAGCCCGATGAGCTCGAGGCCATCTTGAGAGATTGCAGCCGATAAATTGAAGCAGGCCGGAAAAGCAAGTCACAGATTCTATGGTGGCCAGGGACGGAATCGAACCGCCGACGCCAGCCTTTTCAGGGCTGCGCTCTACCAGCTGAGCTACCTGGCCACTTTTAATCGCTTGCCAGGGAAGCAAGCCAAAGCGGACTGTCCGGAACATCAAGGCAGGTGATCGCGCGAGCGACCATGATGTCTGGAACGATTAATTGTAGCAAGTAGAATCAATTCGCTCAAACGAATCCATCCGACAACGCTCTCGCGCTTTGAATCCACAACATTTCTAGTGAAGGAAATAGTTACGCCGCTAAAAAACAACAATACGCGACCGTCGGGAGGAATGATTAGTCACGCCCAAAGCCAGTCCAATGGAGCCGATTTTCCCCAGATTCCGTCATCTTGGCCGTGAGCTTTTCCCGGAATGCTGATTTATGGTCTAATTCTGACAGTGAGAGTGGGGAGCATGGGCGCACCATCCAACGGGGATGTCGGGGACGTTGAGTACACGATTGCCGCAGTTGACGACAACGTCGCGCACATGTACGCGCTGGAACGAACCCTTCGCCATTATGGCTATCGGGTTCAATGCGCAGGTAATGGGGAAGAATTGCTGTCCATTATCGACGAGAACACGGACCTGGTCATTCTTGACATTAATTTGCCTGACATGGACGGCTTCCAAGTCTGCAGGCGAATCCGGCAGAACGATAAGACCTGCCACCTGCCTGTGATCTTCTTATCAGCCAGCAATAACAACTCTCCGGCGCAGGCGATGGCAGACGAACTGGGCGCGGCCGCCTTTTTGGGCTTTCCTATCGAACCGGAGCAGTTGGACATCGTGATCCGGGGAACTTTAGCAAGGCGCACGCGCAAAAAATCCTAGTTGTAAGTTACCGGCCTGCATCTCACTAATTTCAGCATCAGAGACTCTTGAAGCTTTCGAATGGAGGACTCCCGTTCCATGAGCAAGATTCCGCAAATTCTCCGAGAAGACGAGCAGCAAATTCTGGCCGAGTGGATGCGTGACATGAGCTTGGCGGAGAAGCGCTCTGACCTCATCAATGGCGACGAATTACGCCAGCAGTGCGACCGGTTCCTGCGGTTGTTGCAGCAGGCCACACAGTCGAGTCAATTGACCGAAATCACCGGCGAGCCGTACGCGCTGGTTCGTGACTTTCTCACCGACTTGTCGCAGTCGCGAGCTCGCCACGGCTTCACGCCGAGTGAGACGGCTAAATTTGTTTTCTCCTTGAAGAAGCCGGTCTTTGCTCGCTTGCGCGTTCATCAATCTGGGAATGCGGAGGAACTCTTCGAGGAAGTCCAGACTGCCAGCGAACTGATCGACAAACTCGGCCTGTTCACGACAGAAGTCTCCCAAAAATCGCGGGAGGCGATCATTTCGCGGCACCAGCAGGAGATGCTTGAGCTTTCGACGCCAGTCGTCAAGCTTTGGGACGGAATCCTTGCGCTTCCGCTGATCGGCACCCTCGACAGCGCGAGAACTCAGGTGGTGATGGAGACCTTGCTACAAAAGGTAGTCGACACAGGTTCAGCGGTGGCCATTATTGACATAACCGGTGTCCCCACGGTCGATACGCTGGTGGCGCAGCATCTAATGAAGACAGTTACGGCCGCAAGATTGATGGGCGCCGATTGTATTATCAGCGGCATTCGCCCGCAAATCGCGCAGACCATTGTTCACCTGGGAGTGGGATTGGGAGACATTACCACGAAGGCGACGCTCGCGGATGCATTCCTGGTAGCTCTCGAACGAACCGGAAGTTCGGTCAAATCTTCGTTCGCAGAGAGTAATGGAAAACCTAGAAGTTAAGGGAGCTGGGATGGAACGAATTCCTATCTTACAGATGGGCGATTTCCTCCTGGTCACCATCCAGGTGGACATGCACGATCGCCTAGCGCTGGCGCTGCAGGACGACCTGACGAACAAGATCGTCAGCGCGAGCGCACGTGGTGTTCTTATCGATATTTCATCGCTGGAAATTGTGGACTCCTTCATCGGGCGGATGCTAGCCAACATTGCTGCGATGTCGCGCGTGCTGGATGCGGCAACGGTGGTGGTTGGCATGAAACCGGCGGTCGCGATCACCCTGGTGGAACTGGGGCTGTCATTGCCGGGGGTGCGTACCGCGCTCAACGTGGAGAAGGGCATGGCCCTACTGAGAGCGGCGGGGGGGAGGGCCGGTGGTCCTGCAGCGCACTGAGACTCTGCCTATTCGGGCCTCAGGTGACATCATTCTCGTTCGACAGGTAGTCCGCGCGCGTGCCGCGGAACTCGGTCTTAGCTTGGTGGATCAGACCAAGATTGTGACCGCAGCAAGCGAACTCGCGCGGAATGCCCTGGAATACGGCAAGGGTGGTGAGTGTCTGGTTGAGGTGGTGAACTCAACCGGCCGTGCCGGCCTTCGGCTGAGCTTCTCGGATAACGGTCCCGGTATACCTGATATCACAATGGCTATGAAGGATGGGTTTACGACTGGAAAGGGGCTGGGGCTCGGTTTAAGCGGGAGCAAACGGCTGGTGAACGATTTCGAAATCACGACGAAAGTCGGTGAAGGCACTCGTGTGACCGTCACACGATGGAAATAGGATGCACTACCAAGTTTTCATACCCATCGAGGATGCATCGCAAGTTGGGGAAGCGAGAAGGGCCGCGGTCCAGGTCGCGAATCTGGCGAATCTTGACGATGTGGCACTGGGGAAATTGGCGATCGTCGTCACCGAGCTCGCGAGCAACATCATCAAGCACGCGAAGAGAGGTGAAATCCTCATAGGCAATCTTCGCGGAGCCCGGACGGTCGATGTCATCGCGCTGGACTCGGGTCCCGGCATAGGTAATCTCGAACGCTCGATGGAGGACGGCTTTTCTTCAGCGGGGACCGCTGGTCAGGGCTTGGGAGCGGTTGCGCGCCAGAGTACCTCTTTCGAAATCTATACACGCCCCAGCGCGGGAACCGCAATTATAGCCACCATAGGCGCTGTGGATTGGGAGACTCGTCCCTTTGAAATCGGAATTATCTGCCGGCCGGTCAAGGGCGAAATCGAGTGTGGCGATGGATGGGCTTTGAGCCGGTTCGCGAATCGATCCACTTTTATGCTGGCCGACGGGCTTGGACACGGCACCGCGGCCTATACGGCGGCATCTCAAGCCATGAAGGTATTCGGCAAAGCTGCCGAAAACGGTCCTACCGAGGTTCTGGAAGTGGCGCATGCAGCGCTGCGGCCGACACGCGGTGCGGCTGTGGCCGTAGCAGATGTGAACCACGAAACCGGCGTTGTAAGGTATGCGGGTGTGGGCAATGTTGCGGGAGTAATTCTTACCAATGGAACCTCGCGAAGCCTGGTCTCGCACAACGGCATTGTCGGCGCAGAGATGCGAAAGGTTCAGGAATTCAGCTACCCTTGGAATCCAGAATCGATGTTGGTGATGAATTCAGACGGGATCGGAACGCAGTGGCATCTCGATAAGCACGCAGGGCTGATGATTAAGTCAGCACAGATGATAGCCTCGGTTCTCTACCGTGATTTCCAGCGTACGCGTGACGACTCAACGGTGATGGTTGCACGTCAAACGAACAGGGCGGCCGCGTGAAGCTTCCACTCCTCACTCTCGATTTGCGGTATGAGCAAGACGTGGTGAAGGTTCGTCAGCGGGCACGCGAACTCGCCGGCGCATTGGGATTCGACCATCAGGATCAGATCCGAATCGCTACAGCGATATCCGAGATTGCGCGTAACGCAATTGAATACGCAGGAGCAGGGCGAGTCGAGTTTTCGTTAGATTCCAACAAGAATGTCGACGAATTCATCATCGAGACCAGGGATTCAGGCCCAGGCATTGCCGACGTTGAGCGCATCCTCTCGGGTGCATACACCTCGTCAACAGGGATGGGGTTGGGCATCACCGGAGCGCGCCGGTTGATGGACGGCTTCAGCATCGAATCGAGCCCCGGTAAGGGAACCCGTATCGTGCTGAGCAAGAGGTTGGCTCCGCGTGTGGCTCCGCTGGACGCGAAGAAAATTGAAGCGGCCGTGAACAGCGTGATGAGCGGACGAACCAATGAGCCGCTCAGGGAATTGGAGCAACAGAATCGCGAGTTGCTTTCGACGCTGGAGCAGCTCAACCTGAGGCAGTCGGAACTCGTGCAGCTGAACAAGGAACTTGAGGAGACGAACCGCGGCGTCGTCGCTCTTTATGCTGAGATCAACGACAAGGCCGACTATCTGCAACGCGCCTCCGAATTGAAATCCAAGTTTCTTTCGAACATGAGCCACGAGTTTCGGACGCCACTGAATTCGATTCTGGCGCTTTCACGAATCCTGCTTGATCGTCTGGACGGCGACCTGACGAGAGAGCAGGAAAAGCAGGTTCAATTCATTCGACGCTCTGCCGACAACCTTCTGGAGCTCGTAAACGATCTTTTGGATCTCGCCAAGGTGGAGGCCGGCAAGATTACCGTCAGGCCGGTTCATTTCGACGTGGGAGTGCTATTCGGTTCATTGCGCAGCGTCTTGAAGCCTCTGCTGGTCAGCCAGAGAGTCGACCTGGTATTCGAGGATCCGGAAGGCATTCCACCGCTCTTTTCTGATGAAAGCAAAGTTGCGCAGATTCTTCGTAACTTCATCTCGAATTCGCTGAAGTTCACCGAACGCGGAGAAGTCCGGGTGTGCGCTCGAATGATCGAGAACGACCTGGTGCGCTTCTCCGTGCAGGATACGGGGATTGGGATCGCTCCTCAGGATCAGGAACGCGTTTTCGAGGAGTTCTCTCAAGTGGACAGCCCGGTGCAGAGAACGGCGAAGGGTACAGGCCTAGGACTGCCGCTCTCGCGAAAATTGGCGACCATTCTAGGCGGCACGGCGACCGTGGAAAGCACTCCTGGCATCGGATCTATCTTCTACCTGACAATTCCGAGCCAGTTCCAGGAGGCCCGAGAAGAAGAGGGTCCGGCCCCTGATGGAGAGCCGGTAGCGCTGATCATCGACGATGACGAGGTGTCACGATACTTATTGAAAGGCCTACTACACTGGGCAAACCTCCGGATTGTGGAGGCATCCAATGGCACCGAGGGATTGACGGCGGCGCACGCCCTAAAGCCCACGGTTATTTTCCTGGATCTGAATATCCCTGACCTAAATGGCTTCGAAATTCTTGACCGACTCAAGAACGATCAGAACACAGCGGATCTACCGGTCGTGATTTACACATCAAGGATCCTCGATGAGAAGGAAAGAGCTGCATTGAGCAGAGCCGCAGGAATTCTGATGAAAGCTGCGACTTCGCGCGAGGAACAATTAGAAGCGTTGGAAGCAGCTTTCGAACGCGCAGGATTGGACTTCGCCAACAGAAATGTCAAAGCCTAGCAGCTCGTACCGGATTCTGAACGTCGATGACAACGAGGCGAAGCGCTACGTAACGTCGCGTACCCTGCGGAATGCCGGATATCAGGTGGTTGAGTCCAGCTCGGGCATCGAATGTCTCGAGCTTGCATCGGCCGAGCCTCCCGACCTGATCGTTCTCGACGTAGGATTGCCGGATCTGAGCGGCTTTACCGTTTGCGAACGCCTTAAGTCCGATCCCCGGACTAGTTCTATCCCCGTTCTGCACCTGTCAGCCAGCTACACCAGCCTGGACGATAAACTCGAAGGTCTGACGCATGGTGCCGATGCTTACATGACTCAGCCCATGCAGCCGCGTGAGTTCATTGCGACTGTCCGCTCGTTGCTCAGAATGCATGAGGCCGAGGGGGAGTTGCGGATCCGCCGCGAGCAACTTGATCTGGCCCAGAAGAAAGTACGTATGGGCACATGGGAGTGGGATCTCGAAACGTGGAGGATTCACCTCTCCTCGAGCGTTCCTCCGCTGCATGGACGGCCGTCCGAGAAGGAAACGTTGAGTTTTGAGGAATGGCTGAGTTCCATTCACCCCGAAGATCAGCCGACGGTGCGCCGGCAACTGGAACTGGCAATCTTTGGCAAAGAGGACTACGACCTGGAGTATCGCTCGCTATGGTCCGATGGAACAATACGCTGGATCGCCACTCGCGGAGCGATATTTCGTGATGCCGATGGCAAGCCGGTTCGGATGTTAGGGGTGAGCCTGGACATCAGCGATCGTAAGACTACGGAAGCGACGCTGCGCGAATCGGAGCGACTGCTTGCTGCTGGCAGGATGGCTGCTGCCGTGGCACACGAAATCAATAATCCGCTCGCGGCCATCATGAACATCGTTTTCCTGCTCAAGAGCAACGAGTCGCTGGATGAGAGCGGGCGCGAACTGATCGAGTGGGCAGACCGGGAACTCTCCCGTGTGAGCTACATCGTGAGCCAAACGCTGGGGTTTTATAAAAGCGCTGATCGTTCGTCGCCAGTGTCGGTTCGCGAAGCCACCAACGATGTTTTGGGACTGCTCAGCTCGAAGATACGTGAAGCGGGACTACAAGCCTTGGTGCGTTTCGAGTGTGCGGGCGTGGTGAACGGCCACTTCACGGAAGTGAGACAGATCGTCTCCAATCTCATTATCAATGCGATGGAAGCGTCCGAGTTCGGCGGCAAGATATTTATAAAGGTGACGCCTTCGAGGAACTGGCACGATCTTTCCACGCGAGGAGTGCGGATCTACGTTCACGACAGCGGTGCTGGAATTTCGCGCGCCGCGATCGGAAAGATTTTCGAGCCTTTCTTCAGCACGAAAGAGAATAAAGGTACCGGACTGGGCTTGTGGGTCATACGCAATTTGATCAGTAAATATCGTGGCAATATCACTGTCCATTCCAGATCCAGGCCATCTCGTTGTACCTCCTTCTCCGTTTTTCTTCCGACGGAGATCGGCCTAGAGCGAGTACCCGCCGAGTGGCTTGAATCGGGCAGGGAGGCGCAATACCAGCTTGGCGCCTTAAAGTAATCACCTTCCGGTATGGATCACCAGCCTAGTTCGACCAGTTAGAGGGAAATTGCTCCTGAGGCCAAGAGAGGATTCATCTTGAATCCTCCCTTGGAGGAGCACGCAATGGCAACTACTTCAAATTAGCCTTCTGGGTAAGAGGCAGGTTCTGGGACGATCCTCCGACGCTAAACGAGTAGCTACCGGGAACGAGCTTCCAGGCATTCGCCGTTTCATCGAAAACCGATAGATACTTTGGATCGATGGTCAGCTGGACGTGCTTGCTTTCGCCGGGATTCAGCTGAACCTTGCTCCACCCGACAAGACGCTTGGGAGGCTCACCGGCACTCGATGGCAGCGCGGCGTAGACTTCCGCGATCTCGGCGCCGGCGCGCGATCCAGTGTTCTTGACGTCGAAGCTGACAGAAGCGCCGTTTCCGGGTGCGACCGTCAGATCTGAGTAGCTGTAGGTCGTATAAGACAGGCCATAGCCGAAGGGGAAGAGGACGGGCTTGTTTTCCGCGTCGTACCACTTGTATCCGACTTTCAGGCCTTCGTCATAGTTCACACTGAAGGTGGCCTTCGCCTCTCCGGTGCGCATTACGGCCTCACGGCCTTGTGCTCCGGGCGGAGGCGTTACCAGCTTTGGATGTGGAAGGTCTTCGACGCTGCGGGGGAAAGTCATGGGCAGCTTTGCCGTGGGGTTCACGTCTCCGAAGAGGATGTTGGCCACGGCGTCTGCGCCCTTACTACCGGGGTACCAGGCTTCCAGGATGCCACCGACTTTATCGACCCAGGGCATGGTCACAGCGGTGCCGGTTTCAAGGACAACGATCGTATGCGGATTGGCCGCTGCGACTTGCTCGATCAGCGCATCCTGATTATCAGGCAGAGAGAGGTTAGGAAGATCCATACCTTCGCTCTCCCATTGGTTTGCGAAGACAATCGCGACATCGGAGTTCTTGGCCAAAGCTGCGGCCGATGCCGGATCAGCGCCGGAGTCAAAGCGCATCTTTGCGCCCGGCACTTTCGCCGCCACCACCTTCAAGGGCGAGGTAGGAAACCAGACATGCTCTTGCCAGTGGTGCGGCGGTCCGGGAGGATCTACCTGCGCGGAGCCTCCACCGGAGATCATGCCCATATCGGCGTGCGATCCAATGATCGCGATGGATTGAACTTTGGTGCGATCCAGCGGCAGAATGTTGTTGTTGTTTTTCAGGAGCACTGTGCTCTGCTCGGCCAGTCGGCGAGCGACCTCGAATCCACCTTCGACGTCGACTACAGCTTTTCCGTTCGGCGAGTCGACGATCCCACTGGCGAATTCAGACCGAAGCATGCGGCGGGCGTGGTCATCGAGCTGCGCCATTGGCACCTGACCCGATTGCACTGCTTGTTTCAATTTGTCGCCATAAAACTCGTCGAGCGGTTCTTCATTATCGAGTCCGGCAGCAGAAGCTTTTACCGTGCTATGTGTGCCGCCCCAATCGGAAAGCACGAAGCCCTTGAACTTCCACTCGTCCTTTAGAACGTCGGTGAGGAGGTATTTGTTCTCGCAAGCGAAATTGCCGTTGAGAGAGTTGTAGGAGCACATCACGCCACCGGGATTGCCGATAGCAAGGCCGATCTCGAAGGCCAGCAGGTCCGTCTCACGAAGAGCACGCTTACCGATGATGGAGTCCACTTCGTTGCGACCACTTTCCTGGTCATTTACGGCGTAATGCTTGATGTCGCCAATGACATGCTGAGCCTGTTCGCACTTGATGCGATTGCCGACGAGCGTTCCGGCGAGAATGGGATCTTCGCCCATGTATTCAAACGTGCGGCCGTTGCGTGGTTCGCGAGTAATGTTTACGCCGCCACCGAGGGTCATGTTATAGCCCTGCGCGCGGAGTTCGCGCCCAATCAGCGCGCCATACTCACATGCGGCCTGCGGATCCCAACTGGCTGCCGAGGCCAGGTTCGAGGGCAGTGCGGTCGAATAGCGGCCATTTTCGGCGCTGCTGCGAACGCCGTAGGCGGCATCGCTCATCTGAATGATCGGGATTCCGAGTCGGGGCACGCCGAGCACGAATCCCGCGCCGCCGTTGCCTAGATAAGCATTCGGCCGAGGCTTACCCCATCCAGGCATGCCATTGCCGTGGACCAGGTCGATCTTTTCGTCGAGCGTGAGTTCTTTCAGGACCATGTCCGCGCGCTCGTCGGGGGAGAGGCTAGGGTTCATCCACGGATAGCTTTTGATCTTCTCTTCTTCAGCATTGTGGAGGCGGTGTTGGGCGAATACGCAAGGGACTGAAAACAGCATCAGGGCAGTTGCCAGCAGTATTGCCGGCAGGCGGGTTGGTTTGTACATATGTAGTCGGTTGTCCTTGGCAGTGTTGAAGTCGCGTTACATAATACCCGCTAGATAGCGGGGAAAAGCTGGTCTTAACATAACTTCAGGTTCAGAGCTGTTTAGCCGTCCGGGGAGCTGATTGCCGGCGTGTTAAACCCGAAAATGATTTGTTTTCTATAGAACAGGTTGAACTGTTAAGCTAGTGGGTGGATCAGATGTTGACTGTGCTCTCAAACGCGCCTTGCTGTTGTTGTCCGTGCATCTGTACGTGTGATCGGACGTGGGTGGTTTGAGGAGCCCTGATAGATTTTAAAAAACGGAATTCCTCGGCGGCCTACGACTTAAAAAATCGTGGGCCGTTCTGCTTTCAGGGAAAAATCAAGCGCCTGTAGAAGGAGACGAGATGAAAGTCGCTAAGGATGTGACCGAGTTAATTGGAAACACTCCGCTGGTACAGCTGAACAAAGTGACCAAGGGAAGCAAGGCGACCGTGCTCGCCAAACTCGAGAGCTTCAATCCGCTGGCCAGCGTGAAAGACCGCATTGGCGTGAGCATGATTAAAGATGCGGAGGAGAGCGGCAAGATCCAGCCGGGGAAGACGGTCCTGATCGAACCGACGAGCGGCAATACTGGAATCGCTCTTGCCTTCGTGGCAGCGGTAAAAGGATACAAACTTGTTCTGACCATGCCGGAAACGATGAGCATGGAACGGCGGGTCCTTCTGAAGGCGTTTGGCGCGGAGATCATTCTCACTCCGGGTCCGAAGGGAATGAAGGGCGCGATCGCCAAAGCGGAGGAAATCCTGGCGAATACGCCGAACGGCTATATCCTTGGCCAGTTCGATAATCCAGCAAATCCGAAGATTCACTTCGAAACCACTGGGCCCGAGATCTGGAACGATACCGACGGCAAAGTGGACTTCCTTATTTCTGGTGTCGGCACCGGCGGGACTCTGACTGGCGTTTCGCAATACATCAAGCCGAAGAAGGCTACGTTCAAGGCGATTGCGGTGGAACCGACGGAGAGCGCGGTACTGTCGGGCGGTCAACCGTCGCCGCACAAGATACAAGGTCTCGGCGCCGGTTTTATTCCGAAGATTCTTCGGACCGATTACATCGACGAAGTGGTCCAGGTTTCGAGCCAGGAATCCATCGAAATGGCACGGCGTCTGGCGTTGGAAGAAGGGTTGCTGATGGGAATTTCTTCGGGCGCTGCGGTGGTTGCGGCTTTGAAGGTTGCGAATCGGCCGGAGAATGCAGGGAAGGTCATCGTGGTTGTGTTGCCGTCATTCGGAGAGCGCTACCTGAGCAGTGTGCTGTTCGAAAATTTACGAAACGAGGCGCAGCAACTAACCGCAGTTGCGGTGTGATCTATGGCAACAGCTTTTAAGTGGATACGCGAAGACATCGCGTCGGTAAAGGAGAACGACCCGGCGGCACGGTCGACGTTGGAGGTCGTTCTCTGCTACTCCGGACTGCATGCGCTGTGGGCCTTTCGCTTGAATCATTGGCTCTGGAATCACGGCTTTTGCTTCTTTGCGCGCTGGTTTTCTCAGATCGCACGATTGTTCACGGGGATCGAGATTCATCCCGCAGCCCAGATCGGGCGTCGATTATTCATCGACCACGGCATGGGAGTGGTGGTCGGCGAAACCTCGACGATTGGCGATGATGTCACTCTCTACCAGGGAGTAACGTTGGGCGGCACCGGGAAAGAACACGGGAAGCGACACCCTACGATTGGGAACGGGGTGGTGATCGGAGCTGGCGCAAAAGTGCTGGGCAACATTCTTGTCGGCGATAACTCGCGGGTGGGAGCGGGCTCCGTGGTGCTGCGCAATGTCCCCGATAATTCCACAGTGGTGGGCGTTCCCGCGCATATCGTCTATCGGGATGGGAAGCGGATCGTGATTACCGATCCCAAGCAGATAGCCGATCCGCTCTCGGAAGCAGTTGCAGTTGTTGCAACTCAGGTGAAAGAGTTAAAGGAAAAGGTTAAGAAGCTAGAAGGAGATGGCCACGTCGATCACAACGCGGTCAACTCGCTGCAGGCGGTAATTGAAATGGATTACCAAATCTAAGTAGCAGGAATTCTTTCGCTGTATACGCAGCTGCATTTTTTTTTCGCACAACCGAAGATATGATGGCGGCGCTGTGCTAATCTGTCGGCCAAATTAGCAAAGCGCTTTTTCAGCATCGAACGTCACTTCAACAACTCTAAAGAAAACTAGCGTAAAGAGACTCGCTCACCTCCCTAGGCGTAAGTTTCTGAAGCTATCTTGGATTTTGGCATCCCCCCGGTAAACAAGACGGAACCGGGTCCTGGCATGACGTGGTGAAGTTTGAGGCATACAGTACTCCCCCAAGGATCAGGGCAAACACCGCAGCATAGAGCTTTCGCATAGTGGAGGTCCTCCATGGAAATGTTTGAAGCTGGAATGATTTTTTATCAGCTGGATCTCGTCTTGAACATATGGCTCCTGGCGGTAATTTGGAAGGGGGATAGGCGTCCATATTTCCTGACCTATACGGCCTTTCGGCTCATAGTGACCCTTGTACGATTTCCAACTCTACTGGCCGGCGGGATGGACATGTACGCGCGAGTCTACTGGCTCACCAGCTGCATCCTGGTTTTTGCATCCATTTGGCTGCTCTGCGATTTCTTCCCGAAGATGATGATTCCAATCAGCCTTGTGGCGGTAACCCTATCTTTCCGGCAACTGCTTCATCCGAGTGTGACCTTGGAACGCGATGCGGAAATCGTTCTGTTCGTGGCTGCGTTCTACGTCCTGCTCCGCGACCGGAAGAATATGGTAGCTGCCGGTCTGGTCATTGCTACGTTGTTCTCGGCCATGAGTGTCAGGCAGAGTGTGGTGCTAGCTGGCAACTCGATGCGGTTTCTCCCGAGCGTTGCCTACCTCATAGCCCAGTTAATATGGATCTTCGGAACGCGTAATCCGCGGGAATCGAGGGTCTTGTCCCACAGATACCTGCAACCGCGTATCCACTAAATCAAAGGCTGCTTCGACGGGAATCCTAATCTTGCAGTTTTTTAGAACGCCGCGCTCGGTGTGCGGTCCCCTCTTTTCGCCTGACGGATCATTACCCTTCTATGGTCAACCCGCAATGTGTGCCCGGGCATCACTGATACGCGACTCGCCCCTCGCGTGAGAAGGCGGATCTGCAAAGGGGCTGACAACCGATGCCGTCTGCAACTCTTTTCGAGAATGTTCGGGTGCTCGACACGCGGCTCGGAAAATTGTCCACTGCAAAGAATGTGCTGGTCCGCGGGAGTGAGATCTCCCAAATCTCAAGCGCACGAATCGCGGTCAAATCTGAAATGGAAGTGATTGCGGGTGCGGGGCGGACGCTTATGCCCGGCCTCATAGACGCGCACGTACATTTGATGTTCGCGAGCATTCCGCAGCCAGTGATCCTGACCGCTGACGTTGGCTATGTGGAACTGGTCGCCGGAAGACAGGCCGAAGCGACGCTAATGCGCGGATTCACGACAGTTCGCGATGCGGGAGGGCCGATCTTTGGGCTGAAGCGCGCGATCGATGAGGGCGTGATTGCGGGTCCGCGCATTTATCCGTCGGGGGCATTTATCTCGCAGACGTCGGGGCACGGTGACTTCCGATTTATGTTCGAGATACCGAGAGATCCTTGCGGGGCGTTGAGTCACTCCGAGCAGATGGGAGCAGCCGCCATTGCCGACGGCGTGAGCCAGGTTTTGCTACGTACCCGCGAACAACTCATGAAAGGTGCAAGCCAGATCAAGTTGATGGCAGGCGGCGGGGTTGCGTCCGATCACGATCCGCTCGACGTGACCCAGTACAGTGAGGCCGAGTTGCAAGCAGCGGTTGGGGCAGCGGAGGACTGGGGTACTTATGTGATGGTGCACGCGTATACGCCACGAGCCATACAGCGGGCGATTGCTGCGGGCGTAAAGTGCATCGAACACGGACAACTGTTGGATGAAGCGACAGCAAAGATGATGGCGGATCGGGGCATATGGTGGAGCTTGCAGCCTTTTCTGGATGATGAAGATTCGATTCCAATCTCCGGGGAAAAAAGAGCAAAGCAGTTACAGATGACAGCGGGGACCGATACCGCCTACAAGTTGGCAATCAAATGCAATGTGAAGACCGCGTGGGGAACCGACACGCTGTTCGATGCCAATCTGGCAGGAAGGCAAGGTAAGCTGCTGGCGAAGATGACCCGGTGGTATTCGCCGGCACAAGTCCTCAAGATGGCTACAGTGGACAATGCCGAGTTGCTGGCGCTCTCCGGACCGCGCAATCCCTATCCTGGCAAACTGGGCGTGATCGGAGAAGGCTCGCTCGCCGATCTACTTCTGGTGGATGGAGACCCCATCGCGAATATCAGGCTGATTGAAGATCCTGAGAAGAACTTCCTCGTAATCATGAAGGACGGGAAAATTCATAAGAACCTGCTCTGAGCAAAACTTCAACTCGGCTGCTGAGGTACTCGCGACCTTTACTACCGCCGAAGAATTGTCGACCTTGCGCTAATTCCTCCTTTCCTGGCCGGTTACTGATTAATAACTGTAAGAACGCACAGTATGAAAGCGCTGTGGTTTCGGACAATGTCTTCCCGCACCATTCAAGCAATTCGGATTTGATTATGTATGAGGCGAAATTCGTAACCCGCACGCGGTTTATTCTCCATGCCAGGGCGCCGTGGCGAAAGATGAATAGATGTAAAAAAGAGGCAAACATCAGGTGTTACGGATAGTTCCTTAGCGTCAAGGGCCAGCAGCTTCAACGCTCAAATAAAGAGCAAAAGTCTGCGGGGTTGTCACCAAACAAGACGTTTATCCGCAGTATCATCGCGTATCTGGTTTTCGGGCTATGCCGAAAAAAAATACAAGCCAAAGAGAGCGAATTCCCGGCAGGATGCCGGTACCCAGAGCGGATACAAATGCCGATCGGGACATTTCTTCGCGCACAATGGACGGGCCTTCAACTCCGTTGGAAGAGTTGGTGAAGGGTAAGGAGAGATTTTCCCTTGTTGCGCAGGCGGCGGATTTGGGTACGTGGGACTGGGATATCAGCTCGAATGAGCTGATATGGTCTGGTCGATGTTTGTCGTTGTTTGGCTTACCTGCAGACGCGGTAATGGATTATAAGATGTTCTTGCGGGTGGTCCATCCAGAAGATCGTGGACGCGTAGACAAAGCCGTAAAAACGGCGATCGAGTCTCACGCAGACTACGACACGGAAATGCGCACGCTGTGGCCCGACGGAAGTCTGCACTGGATTTCGGGACGCGGGCGCGCCTACTACGACGACGCTGGTCGCCCGACCCGCATGCTTGGGATTGCATCGGACATCACTGAGCGCAAGCGGGCAGAGGAGGCTCTACGCGAGAGCGAGGCCAAATTTCGGTCGCTCTTCGATAGTTCGCCCGATGCCGTATTTCTGACGATTCCTGACGGGAAGATCACTGCGGCCAATCCCGCAGCTCGTGCGATGTTCGGAATGACAGAACAGGAGCTCTGCCAAACCGGGCGAGATGGGCTCGTGGCTCCGGGTGATTCACGTTTGACGCCTGCTCTGGAAATACGCTCCCGCGAGGGAAGATGCAGTACGGAACTATCGTTCGTTCGCAAGGACGGCACCAGGTTCGACGGCGAGGTGAGCTCGGTAATTGTTGGCGGAGTGCCGCCTCGGTCTTTTGTCGTGGTTCGCGATATCACCGAGCGCAAACGGGCAGACGAGGAACTTCGGCTTACTAACGATCGCTTCATGGTCTCGTTGCGGGGCTCGGCCGTGGTCGTTTTCAACCAGGACCTGGAGTTGCGCTATACATGGCTTTATTGCCCAGACCTGGGCCATTCGCCTGCCGAGATCATCGGGAAACGCGATCGAGATATCTATCCGCGAGCGGAAGATGCGGAGCTTACAGAAGGGATCAAAGCGGAGGTAATACGCACCGGCACCCGGCGACGCCAGGAAGTTGTGCTCGATTTCCGGGGAAAGGAACGACGCTACGATCTTCTGGTTGATCCTCTGCTGGATTCGGAAGGGAAGATAGCGGGTGTGACGTGTGCCGCTATCGATATTACCGAACGCAAGCGAGCCCAAGAAGCTCTGGTCCGTAGCGAAAAGCTGGCGTCTCTGGGCCGGATGGCCGCAACCATCTCTCATGAGATCAACAATCCTCTCGAGGGCGTGATGAATCTGCTTTATCTCGCGAACACTTGTCCGGGTCTGCCGCCATTGGCACGGCAGTACCTGGAAACGGCGAGTGAAGAGTTGACCCGGATCGCGCATATAACCAGACAATCACTCGGCTTCTATCGGGAGTCTGGCAAACCTGCGCCCACATCGGTCAATGCGGCGATGCAATCCGCTCTTGATTTGCTTAGGACGAAGATCAGGGAAAAGCGCGCGTTGATCCAGAAGAAGTGCGACGAGGACGTACAAGTGATTGCGGTAGCGGGAGAACTGCGCCAGGTATTTGCGAATCTTCTGGTCAACAGCCTGGATGCGATTTCGGAAAAGGGCGTGATCGCAGTGCGGATTTCGCGGTGTGCAGCTTTGAACGGCGGAGGCCGCTACGTTCGCATTACGATCGCGGACAACGGCACCGGTATTAGTGAGGGTGCGCAGCAACAGGTATTCGACGCGCTTTTCACAACCAAGGGCGCAATCGGGACCGGACTTGGGCTGTGGGTCAGCAAGCAGATTATCGACAAGCACGGCGGCAGTATCCGACTGCGTTCAAGCACTGACAAACATCGTCGGGGAACAGCTTTCTCGATTCTGCTACCTGCCGATTCTGCGGTAGCTTTGCAGGGACGATCCGCAGTCGCCTGAGGCCTAGGCAGTTATTTGCCGTAAATTTTCACGTCGCCGTCCACTGCGACTGCGATGTACTTATTCGTGGCCACGTCGCGAAACTGGACGATTTTGTGTCCGTTGCGAGCAAGCTGACCCCAGCGGCTCGGCTTTTCGCGGTTCTGCTCAATCGCCTCATACCTACGCCCGTCAATCTCGAACGCAACTGTTCTGAGCCGATGATTGCTCGTGCGACTGACGCGGATCGATTGACCCTGCACTTCCACAATTGGCTGCGACATCAGTTGTTCGGCAATCGCCTTGAGTATCTCCAGATTGGACATCAATCAACTCTGTTGCCGGTTATGGAATGTGATTATAGGTCGGCCTTTGGCCAAGCTTGAGTCACTCTCCCTTGCGCCGAAGATACTCAGCTGGTAACTTTCTGCCTCCGCGAGGCGATCGCTGTCGTTAACTGGAGTGGAATGCTTGCTCATAAGATAGCGCTTCAATTGTTTGCTGTGCTCCTGTTGGCGGCGACGCTTCCGTTGTTCTCGCAGGAAGCAGTGCGCGTAAACGTCAATCTGGTGAACGTCGCTTTTTCCATTCGCGACGGCCATGGTGCGTTGGTCGATGATGTGACCAAGGATCAGGTCGACGTTTTCGAAGATGCCGTTCCGCAGAAGATTGCTTTTTTCGCTCGCAGCTCCGATGTGCCGCTGACGCTTGGGCTGATTGTTGACGCCAGCGGCAGCCAGGATCATTTTACGAAGCAGCATCAGCGCGACCTGGAAGTGTTTCTGAAGGAAGTACTCGGGCCGCACGATCGAGCTTTCCTCGTGTGCTTTGGGAATCATCTGCGGCTGGTCAGTGACTTCTCGCCGTCAAGCGGCGAGCTCATTGATCGGCTGAACGCCTTCCAGAAGGGCAGCCAGCGCTTTCCAGAGATTGGCCCAAAGGAGAGCCGCGAGTTGGGGACGGCCTTTTACGATTCCATCTACTACTCCATCACGGAAAAGCTGGCGAATGAAACTGGGAGTAAAGCTCTACTTATCTTTAGCGACGGTGAGGATAATTCAAGTTCCCACGACATGATGACTGCGATTGAGAGTGCGCAGGCAGCGAATGTGACGCTGTTCAGTATCCGTTATACCGAGCGTGACCATGGCAAGCTGACGGCTCGTAACAAGTATGGAATCAGAGTAATGGAGAGAATCGCTAAAGAAACAGGTGGTGATCAGTTCGATGCCGAACAGACCGATCCACACAACTATTTCCGTCAGATCGGAGAAGAACTGCGGCATGCCTATGAACTCGCCTACTATCCGACCAATGGAGTGAGGGACGACACCTTTCGCAAAATCGCTGTGCAACCGAAGCAGCCGGGTTTTACGGTACGATCCAAGACAGGATATTTCTCGCGAGAGGTGGGGACGTCCGCAGAGCAATAGTTCAGATGGCACATTTCTGGACAAATCCCACTCAATAGACTGGTACATGGCCGATTTTCTGCCCTGTAGGGTTATAAACCTAGACCGCTGATCAAAACACTGGTTTAGAATCATTCCACTCTGAAGGGCGAATCCGGGGAGCTCGATCGTCACCTCCCTTCCTTTCACTGGCTCGAAAAGAGTCGGTTCCACGCGCCGCTGAGTAGTGCTGTGAATTGAACGATATGGTTCCGCAACCACTTCTGGCCAAGGTGGGATATGACTGTCTACGAAATTATTCAGCAGAAGGAAGAACAGGTTGAGCGCTTGACGCGTGAGATTTCAGCGCTGCGGGCTGCTGCACGAATGTTGGAAGAAAGCCGGAACATGGAATTCGAACTGGTTCCGGTGGGCAGCGAAGTTAGAGTTGGAGAAACAAAGAACGAACAGAAAACACTGAGGCAGTTTCCATGATGTGCCGGAGATCGCCGAAGGCTTCCAGAGGCCGGTATGCCTGAAGTCCTGACTGATACGAATCACGGGTCATCAATTTATCCCATCAAGCGAAGTGCGCAGCGCAAGGGAATCGGAAACATGCGGCAGGTGAAGGCACGCCTTGGACCGGCCGGCGAAGCATTGGTTGTGGATTTAAGTGAGAGCGGAGTCGGTCTGGAACTCGCGATGCCGCTTCAGCCGGGGAGTACGCTGGCGGTGGATTTCGATCTGCCCGAGAGTGGTGGGCACGTGCGAGTGGATGGCCGCGTCGTGTGGTTCGGCGCCGGCAAGCGCGCAGGCATCCGTTTTGAGCGCGTGCCTGACCTGGCAAGCGAACGTCTGAAGCGCTGGGTAAGCCTGGGACGGCAGGCAATTCGTCCGACTCCGGTTGAAAGCAGTGTTTCGGTACCAGTTGCCGCGTTGGGCGAAAGCGCTGCTTTGGAAGCAGACGAATCGCTCACGTTAGATCGCGCTGTGGTGCAGGTGTTGGCTCGAGCGATGGCTATCACAAAAGCCAGCGGAGCGGCGATCGCGATCGGACCTCCGGAAGCGATGGTCTGCCGGGCCAGCGCGGGCAATGCACCCGATGTTGGAGTGCCCATCAATCCCAGCTCAGGTCTCACCGGGTATTGCGTTCGGAGCCGCGCTACCGTGCGCTGCGATGACACCGAAACGGACGAGCGCGTGAATGCCGCGGCTTGCCGTGAAATGGAACTGCGGTCGGCGCTGGTAATCCCGGTATTTTCCGGCAGGAATGCGGACGAACTCAGCGGGATTCTCGAGGTGTTTTCCTCACAGCCACGCGCATTCTCTCCTGATCACATTGCGAAGCTGGAAAAGCTAACGAAGATTCTCGGCGTGGTTGCGGCAGATCTTGTTCCGTTATCGGAGAAGAATCCTGAGTCCCCGGCAGCAGTGCCGGTTGCGAATGCCGAGTCAATCGCTGCGGATAGTTCTCTTGAGACGAAGCCGGAACGTGCGCACCTTCCGCGAAAAATTGGGGACCGGCCATCGGTCGGCCCGCAAGCGAATGTTTCTGCTCCTGTCCCTTCGAACGGAAGATCGACCAGGTCTGAGTCTTTTGGCACCGCGCAACGCAATGTAGAACCGCAAGTAGTAGGGCAGGTAAAGCCTGCGGCCCTCGCTGCGCCTGTGATTACATCGCAGATCGCCGCCAAGGAAACCGCGGTCAAGCTGGCCGAACTAACGAAGCCGAATACTGCGACGTCAACCTCGGAAGATACGGCCGGCGAGATCAAATCGAGCCCGCACAAGTCTTCAGCGTTTAATCTCTCCAATGAAACCGCAATTCTGCCGGTACCTTCGTTCGGTATCGAAAGCCCGTCGCTTGCGGAGCGGACCAGAGAGTGGTTGATTGCGGGGAGAAACCAACGCACTGGCATTGGGAAAGCGCTGCGCGTCGTTGGAATCATTGTTATTGCTCTTGAGATGGGGGCCGCGGTGTTTCTTTACACGCGCTGGGAGAGGAAGCGCGGAGCTTTGGTGCAGTCCTCGCGGCCCGTAGCAACGATAGCCACGGCGGCGACACCAGCTGTGGCGGCGCCCACCACTACATTGTTGCCGGAGTTGTCGGCGCCTATACTCCAGCCCAAACGCAAGAAACCGAGTCAGGAAACTCTACCGCCGGAAGATGGCTCTGACGACGTGATCGTTGTAAATCGCACCGGCGGAACCACGACTACCGGAGTTTCGACGACCGGTTCGCAACCTGCATCCTCGAAACCTACGGTGACAACGGAAAGCGATCTACCGGCTCCTGCTCCCATAGCTGGCCAGGCAGATCTTGCCGCGATTCGCTTGCCCGACGATTCTGTCCGGCCATCGCTTGCTCTTCGGATGTCGAGCGGAACCATTGGTGGCAAGCTGATCAAGAAAGTGGAGCCGATCTATCCAGAAACGGCAAAGTCTCGCCGTATTCAAGGGCAAGTGTTCCTGAGTGCACACGTTGGCCTCGATGGTACGGTGAAAGACATTCGTGTATTGAAGGGAAATCCGTTCCTGGGGGCCGCGGCAAAGGATGCGGTGAAACATTGGCGCTACGAGCCGATGAAGCTGAACGGCACGCCCGTGGAGATGGATACCAGCGTGATGGTGGAATTCAAGCTGCCGAACTAGCTTTGACGGACACGGTCCTGCGTCTGATCGCGGAGGCAACCAGCACGACTAGCAACACGAGATTCATCCAAGCGAACCAGTCACCGAACCGCGAGTAGACAGTTGCCGTCCGATAGACGGGCACCACAGCCACGAGCGAAGAAAACTGACTCGCATCGCTGCGCTTCTCGGCCAGGATGCGTCCACGATTGTCGCTAATGGTCAGCAGTCCTTCCTTGGCTGATCGGGCAATCGTGAATCCGTCTTCCACTCCGCGCAATACTGCCATGCGACCGTGCAACCAGCGGTCAGTATCGAAGTCCCATGCAGGCACCAGCATCAGGGCTACATCTGATCTGCCATAGTGACGGCTGAGGCCCGGGAAATCCATGTCTTTGCAGATGGCAAGCCCCTGCACGAACGGTCCAGTACTGAGAACGGAGAATTCTGTTCCAGGATGATTGCGGCTCTCGAATCCAGGCACGAGGTGATGCTTGATATAGACCGTGACGGGTCCGCCGTTGGATTGATAAAGGCGAGCCTCGTTCAAGTAGTCCGTGGGCTGACGGTGGTCGATACCGACTAGGATGTCGACGTGGTTGTTGGTTGCGGCGGACTGAAAGAGCTGATCCATTTGCGGGAGATCTGTGTCGGCGACGGTGGCAATCTTCTCGGGAAGAACGATGGTCTGAGCGCCGTGCGCTGCGAGCGATGGTATCTGATCCGCATAGCTGCGTAGAACGCTCATGCCTTTTTCGCCTGATGGTTCGCCGCGGTTTTCGCGCGCGTCAGAAGCTAGCAGTCCAACCGTGATTTGCTGTGTTGCCGCAGGTGTGGAGAAGAGGCGATATGAGCCGAGAGCAATCACGGCGACGAAAATGAGCGCCGTCGCGATCGCAAATGAGTTCCACTTCTTATCGCGCGGCGAGTATGTCAGTAGGGCAGCGATGCTCGATGGAAACAGAAACAACAGAAAACCAATTCCCCAAGCCCCGGCAATCGAAGCGACCTGGATGATGGGGAGGAAGTTCATCTGCGTATAGGCGAGATTTCCGAATGTGCTATGGGGCGAAGCGAGCGCATTCAGGTACTCATAGCTGACCCAAACGGCCGGGAAAGAAAAAGCTGCACGCCACAGCGAGCCGCGGAGCAGGAACGTGCGCGCAAGCAGCACACCAAGCCCGAAAAAAATCGCGGGTAGAGCTGCGGAGAGAATGAAAATCGCGAGGGACAGTTCGAGAACGCGATGGAGATAGTTCCACCAGGTGAATGCTCCCAGGCAGAAGCCAGCGAAAGCAACCGCGAACGCGGCGAGTTTGCTGACTCGAGGGGCAAGCACAAGCGCCGGCAGCGGCGCGAGCCATGTCAGCCACCAGACGGGCGCCAGTCCGTTGCCGGAATAGAAGAGCGCGGCAGTGACGCATATTGTTGCCAAGCCGAATTGCCAAACTGATCGCGAGTCGAGCGGTTTATTTAGCATCATCCTGAATCCAGATACGTTCATCCGGGCTGGATTGTTTCACAAAAGCATCCCTTGCTTCATGGATGCTCGCGTGTGCTGAATTGGATTTGGGGAAACTCGATTTCAGCGTACTATGTTCCGCCGGTAAACGAGAGCGATGAGACGACTACTCTGGATATGCGCGACGCTGCTTGTTGAAACAACACTCTTCAGCCAACTCCCGCGCGCCGACCAACAACAAAAGCAGAGTTCTCCGCAGCAGATACTTGATCTGCAACAAAAGCTTCGAAGTCTTGCTGCACCCGCGAAAGGCAAGGTTGGCGCAGCCGCTCTGCTAGTAGAAACCGGAGAGATCGTCGAAATTCACGGTTCCAAGCATTTCCCCATGCAGAGCGTCTACAAGCTGCCCATTGTGATGGCAGTCCTGGCGCGTACAGATTCCGGACAGCTAGCGCTCGATCAGAAAGTGCACATTTCGTCCGCTGACCTCGTCCCGCCCAACATCCACAGCCCGATTCGTGACCGGAATCCGAACGGAGATTTCGAGATGAGCGTTCGCGAATTGGCACGCGCGGCTATCGTCGAGAGCGATGGGTCGGCGAGCGACGTTCTATTACGCCTGGTGAAGCAGCGTCAGGTGCGGAGATACCTTCACAACCTTGGCGTGAAGGGCATCAAGGTCGAGAACACCGAGAAGGAAATGGCGCTGGACGATAAGGTTCAGTACGACAACTGGGCCACTCCTCGCGGCGCCGTCACGCTGTTGCAAAAGCTACACGCTGGTGAAGGGCTGTCTGCGAGCAATCGCGACCTGCTGCTTAGCTGGATGATGGAGACGCGAACTGGCTCGCAGCGCATCAGGGCGCTCCTTCCGCGCGAGGTCCAGGTCGCCGACAAGACGGGAAGCTCGGGCAGCGAACACGGACTCGCCGCGGCGACAAACGACATTGGCCTCATACAACTGCCTAACGGGAATCACCTTGCAGTTGCGGTATTCGTTTCCGACTCGCCAGCCGACGCGGATGTGCGCGAGGCAGTGATTGCGCAGATTGCGCGCGCCGCCTGGGATTGGGCGGCGGGCACAACCTCAGCTTCTGCGCACTGAGCTCACATGCGGCTCAGACGAATTGTGCCGTCTTCCGACCTGAGTTCGAGCGTGTTTCCCCCACTGTTCAACTTGCCTCTTAACTCATTTTCGCGAAGCTGGCCGGAGGTAGAGATCGGAAGGTCAGAGGTGATTCGCCCATCGCCAGTATGTGCATCCACATCTGCCGAAAAGCCGTCTGGAAGGTGGAGATCGAGATTGCCGTCGCCGGTCCGCATCGCCCACGAACTAGTTGGCTTTGATCCGGGCTCAACGTAAATGGACATGTTGCCGTCGCCGGTGCGCAGCGTGAGTTCGTCGAAGCGGCCGTGGACTTTCAGATTCCCATCGCCGGTGCCGGCATTCAGGCTGCCATCCAGTCCGTTCAGGTCCACGTTGCCGTCGCCCGTTTGGATGTGCGCCGCACCTTTTACAGCGTCGACTCCCACGTTGCCATCGCCAGTTCGAAGATCAAGATTGGTTTCGCGCGGAACCGAAACATCGACTCGAATCGAGCGATTGAAACCCCACGAGACGTGATCTTTGTGGGTCATACGAACTTCCACGTTGACGTGATCACCCTCTTGGCGCTCGACGACTTTCACATCGTCGGGAATTTTCCAGCCCCTGGTGGTCACGGTGACGCGGATCTGCTTCGCGTCCGAGCTGACGATGTTGAGGTTGGCGTCGTCGGTTACCAGGCGGAAGTCGGGTTTGGCGGTAACCGGGAAGGTCTTATTCCAATCGTCGGCGAACGCGAGCGCTGCATAGGTGAGAAAAAGCAGGGAAACGATGAGAATTTTGCGCACAATAAGCCCCCTACTGCGGAGTCAAGGATAGGTACGAAACAGTTCGGACGTAAGTTCCGCACCCGCTCCTTAGACGGAGGGGAGTTTGAGATGTTAGCGGCAGCCCGCGCCAACTCTCCTATTGCTGTCCCGGTTGCGCTCCCATTTCAGCAGGCTGTCCCCCTGGCGGTGGCGGAATCGTGATGTCCAGCGTCTTCACCGGTCCGAGGGAGGTCAGTTGGTTCCCCAATTCTCCGGGATTGCCGAGCACCAGCGTCGCCAGTTGATCCGGGTGAACGTATTTGTGCGCTACCCGGTTGACGTCTTCCACGGTCACCTTCTCAATGCCGGAGCGGTAGCGCTCGAGGAAGTCCGCCGGATAGCCGTAGAACTCGTAGCGCATGCGTTCCGCCAGAACCTTCTCTTTATCGTCAAAGTTAAAAATGAAGGAGTTGAGAATGGCGTCTTTCGAACGCCGCATCTCTTCCGTTGTAGGAGGTTCGGTCAACAGTCTGTTGAGCTCGGACTTCATCGCTTTCACCGATTCCGCCGTGGTGGCGCTCTTGGTTGCCATCTCGAAGCGAGACATTCCCGGATGATCCCACCCGGTACCAACTCCTCCGCCGACCGAGTATGCCAGCCCGAGCTTGGAACGGATCGTCTCGAAAAGCCGCGATGAGAAGCCGCCACCCAACACTTCGTTCATCACTACCACAGCGTAGTAGTCGGGGTTGTCGCGACGAATGCCAAGAGAGACCATCTGGATCGAACTTTGATTTACGTCGTCCTTCGATACAAAATAAATGCTGGGCGGGGCGGGGTTGAAGGTCAACTTCGCCTGGGTGAACGCCTTGCCCTTCTGCCAGGAGTCGAAAGCCTCGTGCAGGCGGGTTTCCATCACCTTGGGATCGAAGTCGCCATAGATTCCGAAGATGATGTTTTGCGGCTGCACAGTCTGGGTATGCCACTGGACCATGTCGTCCCGCGAAACTTTCGCAACCGTGGCAAATTCCGGGATGCGGCTATAGGGGCTATCCGGACCGTAAGCAAGGCGCACGGCCTCGCGACTCACGATGGAATCCACGTCATCGTTGCGTCGGGCGATGACGGTGTCCATCTGCCGCTTTGCCAGAGTGAGCTTGTCATCGCGAAATGCGGGATCATGCAACACATCGAGGAAAATCTTGAAGACATCTTCGAAGTCGCCCTTCAGACAGTCGAAGGACAGGGAGGTTGAGTCGGCGCCATCGTTGCTCTCGATTTTGGCCGCCCGCGCTTCGAGGAAGTCGTCCAGTTGATCGCCAGTCTTGCTCTTGGTCCCGCCCGTGCGCCACACGTCGCCGTACATCGAGACCATGCCGGTTTTCTCGGCAGGCTCATCGCGCGATCCGCCGCGCACACGAATGGTTCCCCCGATCAAAGGCAACTCATGGTCCACTTGAAGAAAGATAACCATGCCGTTCGGCAGCTGAATGCGTTCCGGCTGCTGCGGTTTGAATGGCGGCAATACCGGAATCTTGATCTGACTGAGCGCCGCGCTTTGCTCCGCTTGTTGTCGCGGAGCTTCTTTGCCAGCTTGTGGAACCGAGGTCGGCGCGGGCGCCTGCCGTGCGGGCGCAGTTTGCGCCGAGGCGGCGGAGATCAAAATCGAAGCAATGAACGCGATTACAACTTTCTTTATCATTTCAGTCATCGTCCTCTAAGCGGCAAAGCTAGTGCGTCTGGGTCATTGCTGCGTTGTTGGCTGTTGCGAGGGAGGGGCTCCGGACCCTTGCGGCACATGGGCGGTCTCGATAACGCCAACGGTGCGGTTCGTCTCCACGAAAGTCTGGTTCGCCACATGCCGGATGTCCGCCTTAGTAACCTTATCGATGCGATCCAGTTGCTGGAACAGTTCGCGCCAGTCACCGTAGCGAGTCTGCATGGTAGCCAAAGAGGTTGCGAGACCTTCATTGTTTCCCAGGCTGCGAATGATCGACGCCCGCGTGCGAGTCTTGAACATTTGCAGTTCTTCGTCGGTGACATCTTCCTTCTTCAGGCGATCGATTTCGGCGTGAATCGCATTCCGCATTTCAGTGTTCGTGTGGCCGGGTAGCGGGACGGCGTAGAACGCGAACAGGTGTGGATACTTTTGCCCTGGCAGTCCACTGAAACCGGCAGCAACCGCGGCTATTCTCTGATCGCGTACCAGCGATCGATACAGGCGCGAGGTGCGCCCGTTCGACATCAGGTCAGTAATGGCGTCGTAAACGGCATCATCTTTATCGAGATAGTCGGGACGGTGATAACCCTCGACGTACAGCGGCTGCGCGGTCTCTTCGAGGGCAACCCGCCGCTCCGCATTCTGAGGCGGCTCAGTAGTGGTAGTTTCGTCCGGCTTGGGATGACTGGGAATCTGGCCGAAATATTTTTCCGCCATTGGCCAGAATTGCTCCGGGGTGAGATCGCCCACCACAGCAATCGTCATATTCGATGGCGCGTAGTAGGTATGGAAGAAGTTGATGGCGTCGGTCGCGGAAAAGGTCTTCAGATCGGATGGCCAGCCAATCCCCGGATTCCTGTAAGGATGAGCGAGGAAAGCGGTGGACACGAACTGTTCCACCAGGCGGCCGGTGGGATCGCTGTCGACGCGCATTCGCCGTTCCTCGTAGACGACATCTCGTTCCTTGTAGAACTCGCGCATTACGGGTTGCGCGAAGCGGGACGACTCAAGGTAGGCCCAGAGTTCCAGGCGATTCACCGGCATCGAGTAGAAGTAGACGGTCTGGTCTTCCTCGGTACCGGCATTCATTCCAACCCCACCGTTCTCTTCCACGATTTCGCCGAACTGGTTCCGAACGACATACTGCTCGGCCTGATCGACTAGATCCTTCCATTGCTTTTCGAGGTCGGCGAGTTTCTTGGGATCGCGACCAACAATTTTGTCGCGTTCGGTGATGTAGGCCTGGTATGCCACTTCGATTTTGTCGAGCACTACTCTTTCGGCCGCGTAGTTCTTTGTGCCGATCGTCGGCGTTCCCTTGAACGCCATGTGCTCGAACATATGCGCCAGGCCTGTCCTGCCCTTCGGATCCTGAACTGATCCGGCATCAACGAGCGTATAGAAAGAGAACACCGGCGCCTCGTGTCGTTGACAGAAAACAATCGTCAATCCGTTCGGCAGGGTTCGTACTTCGGTTCGCTTTTCAAAAGAGGCAAGATCCTGCGCGAGGAGAGGCAGAGCGAGAAGCAGGAGCAGCAGCGGAACGGCTTTCGAGAACTTCATGCGACCTCCGTGCGTGGAAGCACAGGAGACGAAAGTACGGCCCGCGCCGGAAGTTTGTCAAACAGAAGGGAATTAATCTGGGATTGCCAGAGCTTTACTCGGGATCAGCCGTCTTATCGGAGTCGCGCTGCAGCAACTCGCGGATTTCGCTGACGAGCTTCTCAGGACCTTCATTCTTGGGGATCACCTCGTCCGGGCATTCAGATCCAACATACGCGTAAGCAGGCGCGAGCAGAGCCACCGTTTGCTGCGGATGCGTATTCTTAATCGCATCGCAAAGGTCTGTGCTGACTTCGATGCCGCCGCTGAGATCGATCAGTACGAGGTCGAAAATCTCGCGCTCGCAGCAGTCAAAAGCCTCTTCTGACGAAGAGGCGCCACTCACTTTGAAGCCGTGCATCTGTAGGATCATGGAACGAAGGCGGAGCAGGACGCTATCGTCAACCACAACCAGAATGGTCTTTACCTGTTGATTCAAGGAGTATTCCTGGTCCAAGGTATTGACTACATTATAAACCAGAACTCCGCTCGTCAGATGTCGAAGACACGGTAGGCGCGGGGTGGATCTTCTACCTGAAGTAGATGAAGCGCAACGTTATAGACGGGAATGCCGCTCACCGTTTTGCCTTCCCGCACGCCATGATGAGCATGACCGTGAACAATGAAATTCGCGCCATTGCGATCGACAACTTCGGAGAGGCGAGAGGTTCCCAAGTACGGATAGATCTCGGGTGCTTCACCCACCACGGTGCTCAGGATCGGGGCATAGTGCAGCACGACTACGCGTTTTTCGGTTCGGATTTGCGCCAACGCGCGCTCCAGCTTCAAGGCCTCATCGACGGCTGCCTGCACGATGAATTTGATCTGTGGCTCTCCAAATGCGGTGAGGGCGCCACGCCCAAATCCGCCGATAAAGCCCTTGGTTCCGGCAAACCCAACCCCGTCGCGCTCGTAGGCGGTGCCGTCCAGAACCTTGATGCCCTCGGCTGTCATCATGCGCATCAATTCGGCTTCCTGGCCGCTCTCGTAATCGTGGTTCCCGAGAACGGCGACAATTGGGATGCGCAGTCGAACCAGCGCATTCAGCAGCGATTCCATTTCCTGAACCCTGCCGTAATTCGTTAGATCGCCGGCAACAATCAACAGATCGGCCTCGTCGCGAACCCGCTCCATGGTCGCACGAATGCGGTCGTAGGCCGGGGGAGAAAAGTGGATGTCGGCAACAGCGGCAATCCTCATGCGGCGGGTTCCTCGCACTCCGGCTGCAATTTCGGGTGGCGTCGGTCCCGGTATTCCTGATTCATATCCGGCATTCCCCATTCATCGACATCGATGGCGAACATCAGTGGATCGATCAGGCTTCCACGGAAGGGTGCATTCCGGTCGGGGTTCCGGATCGCCGTCTGGAACCGGTTCGTTAGATCGTCCCAGATGCGGCTGGGCACGTAGTCGACTTTCGAGGGATAGGCGTAATGGAAAAGCACCAGCATCCAGTACAACACCTCCCAGTGCTCTCCCACCGATTGCAACAGCCAATCCCAGTCGAGTTGGCCATGCGTGCCGTAGATGACGTGAACGATATCGGCGCCGTCAAAGCGTTCACGGCGCGTGACAAACAGCTTGGAAAGGATCAGCTCTTCGGGGCCCAAAACGCGTACCGGAACTCCAAATAACTCGGAAGGAGTGGCGCGGTCGATCCAGGATCGATCCACCTGGACAACACCGTTGCTCATCCCGGTGATGAGATCGACAAAGAATTCGCCTCGGTGCGCTTTGGCAAGCCATACGGGGTCGCTGACTTCGCATTGAAATCCATCGTTTTGAAGAACCCCGATCGCGCGCTGGGCATCCTCGGTTGAGAGGAAAAGATCCAGATCTTTGGTGTCACGATAGATGCCGGTATGCGTCTGCAAGGCGAAGGCGCCGGACACAACAAACGGAACCCCTTGGTCCGAGAGCAGTTGCAGCACTTCCCGGAACAGGTTCTCCTGGTCTGGCGGGAATTGCGGCGGACTCGACGAGCTGACGGGCAGCAATTTCTGCTCTTGGCTTGACTTCTCGTTATTTTCCGCGTTCTGCACTCAGGCTTTGATGGCAAGTTGTTGATGACGGTTGTTGCACTCTTCTTAGGCAAGTAAACTGTCGCGACGGCGGACCACAGGCATGCAGGTCCTGCGGCGTGGTCAACCGATTTGGGCAGGGCGGATAAGATTAGCTGGCTCGATTTGGTCCAGCACACGCGGCATCCAATGAAGCAGGAGGCAGGTTCCGGACGTGGCAAAACAGACGACCATCATTGAGGTGGAAGGCCGGGAGCTGAAGCTCTCCAACCTGGACAAGGTGCTGTATCCGGCCGTGGGCTTCACCAAGGCGCAGCTGATTGACTATTACGTCCGCATTGCTCCCGTTTTGCTGCCACATTTGAAGGGACGTCCGCTGACCATGAAACGCTATCCGGAAGGAGTCGGCGGCCAGTTTTTTTATGAGAAGAATTGTCCGACACACCGTCCGGACTGGGTGAAGACGGTGCCGGTCTGGAGCGGCGGCAACAATCGCTGGATGCAGTACTGCCTGATCGAGGATGTGGCCACGTTGGTATGGGCTGCGAACCTGGCCGATATCGAGTTGCACACTTCGCTTTCTCTAGGGACGAAGATTGAACAGCCAACCTTCCTGGTTTTCGATCTCGATCCGGGACCCCCTGCCAACATTGTTCAATGCTGCCAAGTCGGACTTTGGGTGCGAACCTTGTTCGAGGCAATGGGGCTCGCGGCCTATCCCAAGACTTCCGGGTCGAAGGGACTGCAGGTCTACGTGCCGCTGCATACGCCGGTCACTTACGAGGAGACGAAGCCGTTCGCGAAAGAGATTGCTCGTCTGCTGGAGAGGCGCTACCCGGATCGGGTGGTGTCGGATATGAAGAAGGCGCTGCGCACGAATAAGGTATTCGTCGATTGGAGCCAGAACGATCAATACAAGACGACTATCTGCGTGTACTCGTTGCGAGCAAAGGACCGGCCGACTGCGTCTACCCCGGTGAGCTGGGCGGAAGTGGAACGGTGCCTGAAGAAAGAAGACGCCAACCTGCTCGTCTTCGATTCCGCAGCAGTTTTGGAGAGGTCCGGGAAGCACGGTGACTTGTATGAACCGGTACTCAAGCAGAAACAAAAGCTGCCAGACATATCGGCTTTGGAAAAAGCGGCAGAAGCGTTGGACGGAGTCAAGGTGGCGGCTTTGCCGGCCGGCAAAACCGCAACTCGTAAGAAGGCAAGTGCCAGGAAGAAGAAGACGGCATAGCGGATGGCGCAAGAAGCAAGCTCGAAGGCGATCTCGTCACCACGAATTCACGTGGGAACCTCTGGCTGGGGATATCCAAGCTGGAAGCCGGAGTTCTATCCCAAGGACGTGCCGCAGAAGAAGTTTCTGCCTTATTATGCGAGCGTCTTCAATGCCGTGGAAGTGAACTATTCGTTTCGGCAGATGCTGAAGGCGAAGACGATTGGTGATTGGCTGCAACAAACGCCTGAGCACTTTATGTTCGCGGTGAAAGCGCATCAGCAGATCACGCATTTCAAGCGGCTGCGCAATGCTGAGGATTCGGTGAAGTTCTTCACATCATCCATTGAGCCATTGTTTAGCGCCAAGCGGCTTGGACCGATCCTGATACAGCTTCCGCCGAATCTGAAAGGCGATGTTGCTCTGCTGCGTGAATTCCTTAGTATCTGGCCGCGGGCGGTGCGCTGCACTTTCGAGTTTCGGCATGCATCGTGGTTCAACGACGAGATCTACGACACTCTGCGCGAGCGCAACTGTGCGCTCTGTATCGCGGAAAATGAAGAGCTGAAAACTCCAGAAGTGATGACCGCGGATTTCGCTTATTTCCGACTCCGCCGTCCCGACTATTCGTCCGATGAGCGCCAGCAAATTGCAGCGCATCTTCGCGAACTTGCTGCCGATCGCGAAGTGTTCGCTTTCTTCAAGCACGAAGAAGATCCGCAGAGCGCGGTGTGGGCGAAGGAAGTCCTCGACGCCGCACTCTCCAGGTGATCAGCCGGCTTGCTGGATGTAAGCACGCATCATGCGCACCTCTACGTCCTTCTCCTCCACATCGTGCAGGAGAAGGTCGCGCAGCGATATCACACCGATGAGCTTGCGGTTTTCGCAAATCGGCAGATGTCGAAAGCCGTGCGCTTTCATCAGTATCATGCACTCCTCGAAACTAGTGTCGGGTGCGACGGCAAGTGGATCGGAAGTCATGACTGCATCGACCAATGTGGTTGCGGCATCGCGTCCTTCCGCAACCATGCGCACCATGAGATCACGTTCGGAGAAGATTCCCACTAGTTCGCCATGACGCAGTATGGGCACAGCTCCGATATGGTGTTGCACCATGAATTGCACCGCTTCCATCACGACTTGTCCGGAAGTTATGGCGAGAATTTCGCGGCCCTTGATGAGATTACTGATCGCATGCATAGTGTCTTCTCCGAGAGTGGTGTGAGAAGTGGCCGAAGCGGACTCTGCCCCACAAAAGTCCGGCGCGGCGAGAGTATATGCCTACTTGAGAGCCATAGGGAAGGCTTATTGGTGGCCTCTTCCCGTCAGTCCAGAAAAACAATGTAGGAACACGACCAGAGCGCAGTCGGAATCGTGCCACGCTGGCGTGCAGTGAACACCAGGTTGTAATCGTCCGTGAGCTGAATCTCGTCCAGCACGGATGGCGCGGTGCGGCTCTGAACCAGAGCGAGATATCTCAGGAAGCCATCGAGTTTCCAATTAGCAGGCAAACCCGATGCCACAAACGAAAGCTGCGCGCCTTCGTGCGAGAAATGCCAGGCGAGAGAAGCCGCCAGACTTACCGCGCGCTCGTAGGCCGGCTCAGCTACCAATCCGGGCTCCGGATTATCGAAAACAAAGCGCAGCTTGCGTTCATCTTCACGGGTGAATTCGCGAATTTTCAGGGATCCAGTTTTCGCAGTGGCCTTCCAATCCAAGTGGCGGGCCGGATCTTCCGATGTGTATTCCCGGATGCGGTAGAGATCGTAGCCGCGTCCCGCGACATAGCTTTCGTATTCACCAGTGATGATCGGCAAGATCTCGTAAAACTGATCCATTGGTTCGATGGAGGGATAGACGATCAGTTCTTTCTCGAGGCGAACGCGGCGAGTTTTAGAGAGAAAGGAGAATGGGAAGCGGGTCGTCAGACCGAACGTGTTCTGCGTAAAGCGGCCACGCTTGGGGAAACTCAGCTTCACGTCAGCCGTCATTTGTTGGCCGGGCGGGAGAAAAGGGAAGTACACAGGATCGCGCAGAATTCGTGTTGATTCCTGCTCGACCAGGACGCGTCGCATGGAAATGTCGGGAAGCTCCACCCATTCCTGGCCAGCAGGGGCTTTCGGAGGAAAGCGGAAAGTGACGCGCTGCCAGTTCCACTCGCGCCCACGCCGTTTGTCTTTGACCGGCGTCACCGAAACGGAGAATACCGGAAGAAGCCGGCGCGTGTTTTTAAGAATGAGGCGGGCGAATGCTTCTGTATTGGCGAACACGTACTCGGGGAGCGCAACGTCCAGCTGCACAGAGCGAAGCAGTGCTGTCGAAGTGATGCCGGAGACGAAGATGGCCGCAAGCATCGCCGACAAAACGATGAAGAGAAGATTGTTGCCGGTATTCAGCGCGGCGACGCCGATCACAATTACCATTCCGACGTAAAGCAGACCTTCGCGGGTCACGTCGAAGTCGAGGGCATCGCGAACGTGCAGTACAGAGACTCGGCGCGCCAGATACGGTACGGTGGTTGCACCTACCCACGCGGCAAGCAGCAGCGCCGCTGAGGCAAGCACCGCGGTCGCCCACAGATTGCCTTGCTGCCTCGTTACGGTCGAGAGCAAGGCCGCACCGAAGGCCATCGCGAGACCAATCAGGGCGAGGAAAAAGCGTATCCAAGCCTCTCTGTCGATACCTGCGATGGCGGACTTGAAGAGTCTCTTCATGCGGAAGGCGACACCCAGCGCTCAGCTTTTGCTTTGGCTTTGTCGAACTGTTCGGCGATTCTTGGAAAACGCTCGCGCAATCGGTGGAGAAGCCGATGGGCCCAGGCATATTGCGTGGAAAGGATGAATAAGCCGATCAGGAGAAAAAGAATGCCTTGCAGGATGGGAAGAAACAGACCGGCGATGCCGAGGACGATAAACACCCAGCCTACAACTTCGATGGCGATCCGCTTTGCCCGCGCACGCATGCAGTAATGGTAATCGACTCCGACGGATCGGGCGATCACGGCTGGTTGTTGGCCGAGTTGCGTTTCTTCCTGCGCCAAAGGTAGACGGCGAGTCCGATCAGCAGCAGCATCAGCAACGCTAGTTCGACATGCTTCACGGTTGCGAGAAGGCGATCGAGTTGGCTGCCGAAGAGGTATCCAAGGCTGGCGATGACGGTGACCCAGGTCAGGGCCCCCAGAAAATTGAAAAGAGCGAAGGTTTTCCAGTGCATGCGGAGGACGCCCGCCAATGGACCCGCAACGATGCGGGCTCCGGCGATGAAGCGGGCGAAGAAGATCGCCACCGGGCCGTAACGGTGCAAGAGTTCTTCGGCACTGTGGATATGTTCGTCCTTTACGCGGAAGAAGTTCTTCCAGCGCTCGAGAAGCGGTCGTCCACCGGCGCTCCCGATCAGATATCCAATGTTGTCTCCGGCGGTGCAGGCGATGGTTCCAACGACGATGATCCACGGGAGGCGCAATTCGTGGCTCTTGAATGCGAGCACGCTGGCCAGCAACAGGACGGTTTCTCCGGGCAGCGGAACGCCAGCGTTTTCCAGGAGAAGGAACGCGGCGACTCCCCAGTAACCCCAGTGAACCAAAAACTGCCGAATGTGCTCGAACACAGAGTGAATCCGATCGTGTTGAGAGTACCAGACAATAGTTTGACGACACGGGAGAGCCGCTCATTACGAGGTCAGAAAACGCCTGACGGTTTCATTGAATTCGCCGGGCGCCTCTTCATAGGGGAGGTGGCCGACTCCTTTGAGCATTACCAACTCCGAATTGGGCAGGCGTTTTTGCAATTCATAGGCGGACTTTGCAACGACGGCGCGGTCGCGGCCTCCCCAAATCAGCAGGGTTCGCATTTTGCCGAGTTCATCGTAGGCAGTGTTTAACTTCCGCAAATTGAAGTGCCAGCTGCGAACGACGCTGATCGCGTAGTTGATTGTCTGGGGGTGATCGAGCGCCGCCGAGTAACCTTCCATCGTGCCCTTCGAAATTCGTTTGGGATCGCCATACATGCGGGCGAGGAAGGTGCGCTGCATCCTTTTCAATGCGGGGAAGGAGTAGCGGAGAGCGAGAGTGCCAACAGCGGTGGCTGCGATGCGAGTGAATTGCTCGCCGTGTCGCGACCAAGGATTCACGGGGTCAACGAGAATCAGACTGCGGACACGCCCCGGGTTCGTCTTCTCGCACAGCAGGGTCAGCAGTACTGCCAGGGCGCCGCCGAGAGATGTGCCGAGAATGTTGGCATGATCCATGTGCATGGCGTCCATAAAGCGGAGCATGTGTTCTGCCCGGACGCTCAGGTCGGTATCCAAGTTGAGGACGCGCTCGGAATATCCAGTGCCGGGGAGATCGGGTGCGTAGACGGTAGCGAACTGGGAGAGCGGTAACAAGTTGTAACGCCATGAGAATGAATAACCGAGGAGTCCGTGGAGAAGCAGCAACGGCGGTCCGGAGCCAGCCTGCAAGTAGCGCATGCGGACTTCGGAGTTCCAGTCATGGGCGGACACTCCTGGGAGGCGGCGCATCCAAGATTCATCGATTATGTGGTCAGTATTGCGCGGCAACTTGCTTTGGTTTTCGCTGCTCGCCATTGCCGGTGGGTTATTCACAGTCTTCGTGTGTCCTTACTTGCGCGACATGTCTCATTTTCCCATCTGCTTCTTTGCACTGGGAGTGCTGGTCGTTCTGTTCTTCTATGGATGCCACCACGAGCGCAAGGATGAGCGAGGAAAGGGCACGACGAGCGAGAGGACCCGTCAGCAGCAGTGAAGGCTGGTGAAGTTTACTCATTGATAACCCGACCCCCTCCCCCTCCGTTGTTGCAAATACAGGTACTTCTGAGGTAGTGCGGCTGTACATCCGGCATAACAAAGGAGTTAAGGCACTTCTCCGGCAAAACAAAGGACTTAGATCAGTTGCTAGCGGTTAGTTGTCAGTTGTTAGAGACTCGGTCGTTAGATAATTTGCCTTCCTGCTCTCGCGCCATCATTGTTCTTATCTAATAGAATTAAGATTGTAGTCCGCAATTGCAAAAAGATAATAACAAAATCGTCATCGGGCGCAGGCGCGTGCAGGAATGGGAAAAGGCGCCGCTAAGTGGCTCATAACTGACCGCCATCTCCCTAAGCGGTGAGCAATCGTCAATTCCAGCAGCAGCAGGTTAAGCAGCGTCTCAGCCGAGCAAATCAGCGGCTCGGAGTGGCTCGATAATCGAGAACGGGAATGTCTGATACTAGACGTTCCATGATAGATTAGCCACCTTCGCCATGCTTACGGAACGGAATGTATCGTGGGCCGCGGCTTTCCGGACAGGCGGCCAAACTTGCAAGAGATCTCAAGGACGCTAAGACATGGACCCAATGAGATTCGAACACGTCACGAAAACGATCGAATCGCTCGATAGTCTTTTGAGGTCGAATGCGATTGATCTCGTAACCAGGAAACATACCGAAGAAGTAAAGCGGATGCTCGAGAAAGAGCTCGAGGTTGTGAAATCCGGCGCATAGAACTTGTCGTGCGGCAATCCAGTTAAGCCGCGGGATCTCTTTGGGATCCGTCTAACGACTTAGGCAACATGTGTCCGTAGAAATACGCGTGACAGATCGGGCACAGACCATGAGAGACGTTACGCTGTGCCGGCCGCAGAGTTGCCGGTACCCAATCCCACTGAGTGGGGGCGTCGACTCGGCGAGTTCTTCTGCAGTGACTGCACACAGTAATAATCCCGGAATCGGTTAAGTACTCCGGGGCAAGTACGAGTGCCGAACGTTTTTCTTCCATCCTCTCCTGAACATTCATTGCGTTAATCACTGTGTAGCCTTTTGGCCGCGCGGTGGGGAGGATTTGCATCTGGAAGGTGCGATACAAGTCGGGACTCGAACACTCGTAATCGAACTCGACCACGGCGTCACGCGCACTGGCAAATGCGGCTCTGTAAAACTCGATTAACTCGGGGGGAACATAGTCGAGGATTAGCGAGCCGAGGATACGATTTGAGAGCGCCAATCCACCGTTGTTAGCGAGCGCGAAACGGTCCCAAGCTGGGTTGCAGTAGCATATCCGCAGGTCATTGTTGAGTTGGCAGGAAACATCTCCAGATGCTTCGAGAGTGTTGAGTGGGACGGCACCCCCAGCGGGTCTTAAGCGGCTTGAAAAAGCGTATTTCATCAGCCGACACTTAACAAATAAGTCTACAGCCTTAGGGGACTGTTGGGCTGTGGCGGAGCGCCAGCAGTGTCCAGGCGGATCAGAGGGACTCACGTCTGCGAACGTCCGCTTGGCAGGGCGGTGGGGCGGCTTGAATCAGTTGGACCTTGAAGCGTCTTTAGGCGCGAGCAGAGCGTTAGTCTCAGACCGACCTGACCTTTCGTACCGCAGCGGTGGTGCATGTACCCGTGTAAGAATTGCTGGTGAACAACGCTGGTCTTTTCGCTTTTCCCAAGGAGTGGAACAACGGGAAATGTCGTAAAGCAAAAAGCTCGCAGCAAGGATGATCATGAAAACTCCTCCCTCTAAAAAAACGCCGATCCATATCGCCGTAATTGAAAGCGATCCTTTGCGGTTTATGGGATTAAGCACGTTCCTGGGCGCAGCAGAGAACTTCGTATTAAGTTCGGCGTCCCTGGCTGATGTGGGAACGCACGAGAACGTGGATGTGGTGTTACTGGGAAACCATGTGGGTCCGAATCTGTTCGAGGTGATGGCCACGCTGAGAGCGGCACATCCGGCCCTGCGCATCATCGTGATGGGATCTGGAATGAATGACGAAAACATTCTCAAAGCGATTGCGGCCGGGGCAAAGGGGTATGTCGACGAGACAGCGGATCCGACGGAGTTCGTGCAGGCAATACGCGTGGTGAACCAAGGATCGGTGTGGGCTCCGCGTCGAGTGCTGTCTTTATTCATCGAACGCGTGAGCAATTCGCCGGGAAGCGTTTTCCCTGCCGGTCCGGTGACTTTTACGGACCGAGAAAAAGAAGTCCTGGAAATGTTGGTTGTGGGACGATCCAACAAAGAGATCGGCGCACCGCTGGGCATCGCAGAGCGCACAGTGAAGGCTCACGTAGCGAAACTGATGCGTAAGGTTGGGGTGCAAAACCGAATCGAGCTATCGGTTCACGCCATCACGAATTCTCTTGTTTGCGTGAAGTGATGAGCGCAGCGCGTTAGTAGTTAGTAGTCAGTAGCCAGTCTCTGCTGGCCCTCTCAGACTACCTGAGCCCAGGTGCTGGATATCCCAAGAGATCGATTCTCTGACCCGGCGACAACGCGCGATCTCGTCCAGGCATCGTAAACGACCAAGACGATTCACTGGTGTTGACAGCCTTTTATCGCTTTGCTGTCTTCAGGGATGCCGAAGCCGAGCGATGACACGCATTCCGCATCAGAAACGCAGCCCGGAACAGATCCGGGCTGTTCTTTTTTTAGGGGAGGCGAATTCCGAATTTCTCCACGAGCTTCCTGTAGATCTCGAAGGCGGGCTTCGCAGAGTAGTCGTCGCGCAGGATTCCGAAGTGATAGAAGGTGTCATTTGTGTGCTCGGCTGAGCTATCGGTATCGCGCAAGCTGAACAGGGTGTAGCGCTCGATATTGAGCTGCTCACGCGCTTCGTGAATCGTACGCACGACTTTTTCCAGTACCACGCATTGCTGTTCGACAGAACGGCCGGGACCGGTTGGCCAGCCGTGCTCTGCGATGTGGATGGGAACGGTAGGTGGAATTCCGGCAGCGGGAAGCCAGTTCTGCCGCATTGCGGTCAGGACACCAGTGACGGCAGTACGTAAATCGCCGGGTTCGCCGTCGGGAGCGGCGGGACGGAATACGTCGGGAAAGAAGTCGAGGCCGACATAGTCGAGCGAGTCGCCAAAATCTTTGCCGCCCAGCAAGCCGATCGCAGCCCAGAATTCTTCTGAAGGACCAAAAGTAGGCGTGGAGTTGAATCCGATCTTCACTGGCAGACCGAGGCGTTGGGACTCGCGCTTGGCGGCGATTACGCCTTGTACGAGGGCCTCGCGCACGCGCGGATAAGGTCCGTCGATGCAATCGGGGCCATGGGTGAAATTAGCTTCTTCGGTGATTTGTACGGAATAAAGGCGATCACAGTATTCGTGGATGTGGTCGCGAATAAAGCCAAGATATCCGTCCACGTTCCCGCTGGAAGACTGGAATTTAAGAACGAGATCAAGGAGACGGTGGTCGTGGAGATAGCGTTCCACATTTTCCGGATTGCGCTGGAGTCCTTTCGGAGGGGACCCGGGGTCGCTGAACTGATAGTAGGCGCGGACGAGAAACGGGGAGGAATTACCTTGCAATTCTGTGAGCGCCTGTTCGATGTGGTCTGGGTCATCTGGCGGTCCGATTATTGCGCCTTTGTCGGAGCCGGATTCACCGCCGGGATAAATGCCGAAGACCAGGCGGGGTTGCGGATCAGTCATGGTTTTCCTTTGTGCGTACATCGTACTCTATTTGCGTACGACGTACTCTAACACTAGAATACGGGCATGGTCAAAGAAGAGCGGAAGTATTTGCGGCGTAAGGCACGGGAAACGGAACCGGAGCCGTTGATTTGGGAGCGCATCTCGCGAGCCCCTCACGGCCGATCTGGGCTCAGCTACGACAACATCGTGAAAGCTGCAATGCGTATAGCGGATAGCGAGGGGCTGGAGGCGATTTCCATGCGACGCATTGCCGACGAACTCGAGTCAGGAACGATGTCTCTGTACCGCTATGTGAGCAGCAAGGAGCAGATTCTTGATCTGCTATTGAACGAAGGCTATGGCGAGATTGAAATTCCGGCGAGGGCTTCTGGACAATGGCAAGAAGACCTGCGAGGGCTGGCACGGCAAGTGCGGCGAGTGTGGGCCCGGCATGCCTGGCTGGCGACTTTGCTGATCCGACGACCGCCATTCGGACCCAACTATCTGCGGTGGTTCGAGTTTTCTCTGGCTGCGACCGCACAGCTCGGGTTGCCAATCACAACGCGAACCAGGATTGTAGGGACGCTCAATGCCTATGTTGCAGGCGTGGTCGCATACGAGTCAGGTGAGATAGAGAACGACCGCCGTCTTAAACTCACTCCGGCGCGCAAGAGACGAACGGCTGCTCCGTACCTACAGCAAATACTAGCCACCGGCGCTTATCCCGAACTGGAGAAATTTGTTGAGTCCAATGCAGGTGAGGCAGACAAGGAAGGCTTCGAATTTGGACTGGACTGCGTGTTGGCAGGACTCGCCGCGGTGATCGAGGAAGTTGCAAAAAAAATGCCCGGACGCGAGTAGAGTGGGCGCCGGGCCAGAGGCTTGGATGAGCAGCGAAAACGATGCTCTCGCTGTTCCTATGCTTCGATGTCAACGGTGGGGGGAGAGACTCACGGAGAGCGAAAATAAAAAAGGCCCTTCCCAAATTGGAAAGGGCCGAAGAGTAGCGCTAGAGCTTCTTCAGGCTTAGAAGAGTGCTCTTCAACAGAATCGACTGGGTATTCGCCAGTCGACGCACTAACAATGAGTGCGATGAGAAAATATCCAAATTGGGAGCGAGAGGATGTGCTTAACGTCACCGGTGAGAGTGTTTCAGAGGACTCTTTAGTAACGTAGTCGTTCGGAACTACCCATCCACGCCAGAGGAAGGCGATGGGTGGGGCACCCAGGTTTGGAGATTGGATGACTGAGGCTCCGGCAATACAAAGCTTCTTCCTAAATGGTCCGGCAGGGCGCCTGGAGGCGATCCTGAATCGGGGGAGGGCAGACGCGCGGTATGCGGGACTGGTGTGCCATCCGCATCCGCTGTTCGGCGGAACCATGCACAATAAAGTCGTGTTTCATGCGATGAAAGCACTGAATCACTTTGGATTTCCCGTCCTGCGATTCAACTTTCGGGGCGCTGGTCTGAGCGAAGGCGTGCATGCGGAGGGAGATGGCGAAAAGGACGACGTCCGAGCTGCGCTCGACTGGCTGGCGATGGAGTATTGCCTGCCGATCGTCTTTGCCGGATTTTCGTTTGGAGCAGCGGTGGGGATGAAGGTGGCATGTCCGGATGAGCGGGTGAAGGCGATGATCGCGCTGGGTACTCCGGTGCAGGCCGATAACCGTACATACGGGTATCAGTTCCTGGCGAAGTGCTCGAAGCCTAAGCTTTTTTGCAGTGGGGATCACGACCAGTTTGCCCCGGTTGACGCTCTGAAAGAGCTGGTTGCGGGGGCATCGGATCCCAAGCAGCTTGTCCTGATTGGTGATGCAGACCACTTCTTTGCGGGACAGCTGGCGAAAATGCGCCATCAGCTGGAAGAATGGCTCCATTCGACCCTGCAAATCTGAGAGCCCGGCGCGCATCTTTGCAGTGATCGAGGCAAATTAAGCTAGGGATAAGGATCAACACAGGATGCCTTTAGCCGACGAGCAAGGCGACGCAGCGCCACCGGTACCTACTTCCGATATGCGGGCGCTGGCGCGGGAGATCTTTCTGGACACGCTGGCTGAGTGCAGCGTGGCGGCCGCGTTTCAGCGCAATGTCGAGTATGACCACGGTGTATTGCGCATCGGGGAAGATCTATACAACCTGGATTCATACACGCGAGTGTTTGTGGTAGCGATCGGCAAAGCTGCTCATACGATGACCGATGCGCTGGTTTCGCAGGTGGGCGGGCGGGTGGATGGAGTGGTTGTGGCTCCGACGGAACCGACGCACTATCTGCACCGGTTTACGTACTTCAAGGGAGGACATCCGCTGCCGACGCAGGAGTCGGTCTCGGCGGCGCGTCATATCTTGCGCGAGCTTCAGCACCTCAACGAATTCGCGTTGGTGATTTTCCTGATCAGCGGCGGGGGATCGGCGCTGGCGGAGAGTCCGCTGTATGACTCGATTTCACTCGAGGACCTGGTGCAGACGTACCAGACGCTGGTGCATTCGGGCGCTCCGATCAGAGAGATCAATGCGATTCGCAAGCATCTGTCGTCGTTGAAGGGAGGGCGAATGGCGGCGGCGGCAGCCCCGGCGCACCAGGCTTCCATCCTGATCTCGGATGTTCCGGAGAATGCGCTGGACGCGCTGGCCTCAGGCCCGACGGTGCCGGACTTGAGCACCACGGAAGACTGCTATCGGATTGCGGCAAAGTATGGATTGATCAAGGGCCTGCCGCCAAGCGTGCGGGAGTTGTTTCAGCACAATGCCTTGGAAGAGACGCCGAAGGCGGACGACTGGATATTCGTGCGCGCTCGCTGGTGGCCGATCCTGTCGAGCGCTACTGCGGCGAAAGCCGCAGCGAACAAAGCTGCTGCCCTCGGATTCGCAGTCGAAATCGATAACAGTTGTGATGACTGGGAGTACGGTCAGGCGGCTGATCATCTGCTCGCGAGGCTGAAGGAATTGCGCCGAGGGGCGTCGCGAGTGTGCCTGATCAGCGCGGGCGAGGTGGTCGTGCGAGTTACTGGGACGCCAGGTGTCGGGGGAAGGAATCAACAGTTCGCGTTGTACTGTGCGGACAAGATTGCCGGTCAGAGCGTCACTGTGCTGAGCGCGGGAACGGACGGGATCGACGGGAACAGCCAAGCGGCGGGAGCGATTGTGGATGGCTCGACAATCGAAAGGGCGAGGAGGCAGGAACTAGATCCTGCTCAGGCCCTCGCCCAATTCAATGCGTATTCAATTTTCGAAAAGCTGGGAGATGCGGTGGTTACCGGTCCGACCGGAAACAATGTCCGCGACCTCCGCATTCTGCTAGCAAGCTGACTTATGCGGCACGACGCAGACCGCCGGTGCCGCTGGTTCGATTGCCGGCAATGAGACGGACAATCCAGGTGAGGAGTACCGCTCCGAGGATTGCGACGAGAATCGTGTAAATCATCCCGCCGCGTGCCGAAAAGCCTAAGGCGCTCATGATCCACCCGCCGACGACTGCGCCGGCAATTCCAACGATGATGTCAACGAGCGTTCCGAAGCCGGATCCGCGCATAATCTTCCCAGTTGCCCAGCCCGCGATCAGGCCGACGATAATCCACCATACGACTGCCATGTTGATCCCTCCGATCCAGACGGGTCTTTGGGGCGATGCACCCACTGGAGCTGTATTAAGTGAGACGAGCAGGCAAGACGGCGGGTTGCCGATTCGCTAATTCACGATTAGGTCTCAAAACAGGCGCGTTATGCCCTCTTGAAGGACGAGAACACGGTCCGCGATGCCTTCCCGGAAGGCGTCTGATTCCAGCCGCTCGACAGGTTCATTGACCGGCTCATGAGAGAGGCGAAATGTGCCGTAGTGCATGGGGATCATCCAGCGGGCGCCGAGATCGCGGAAGGCGCGAACTGCGTCTTCGGGGCTGGTATGAACATTGCGGAATGACGCGGGATGATAGGCGCCGATGGGCAAAAGCGCGATTTCGGGACGGAGTCGCTCGCCGATTTCAGTGAAGCCGTCGAAATAAGCGGTGTCACCGGCGTGGTAGATGGAATTCTTGCCATGGGTGATGACGTAGCCGCCGAATCCACGATGCATATCGCGAATGATGCGAGCGCCCCAATGCTTCGAAGGCGTATGGGTAATGGTCAGGCCGCGGTGACGGTATTCTTCCCACCATTCCAGCTCGACGATCTGGCGGAAGCCGAGGTCGGAAACGAGATCGCGAACGTGGCTGGGGACAACCAGGATGGGAGCCTGTCCGAGACGGCGGCCGTGACGCGCAATGGCACGGAGCGACGGACGATGCAGATGATCGAAATGAGCGTGCGAGACCAATACGATGTCGATGCGAGGCAGATCTCGAACTCGGAGACCTGGGCGGCGCAGGCGTTTGAGGACGAACAGCCAGCGGGCAAAGTTCGGATCAATGACAAGATTTTGACCACCAATTTGTAAGAAGAAGCTGGAGTGACCGATGAAAGTGATTCCGGTCTGACCGGGACGAGCCAGCACGGGGACGCGCGGCTTGCCAGTGCGGGGCGTGAGCGCCGAGTGCCTGACCAACTTGGAGAATTGTCCCGCTTTTTTGCGTAACGTAATGTTCAACATCTCGTAATTTAGACGCCCTTGGTGGCGCTTCGGATTCGAAGGACAAGCGAAGAGAGTGCCCCGTCAGTTCCGGCGAATCGTTTTTCGCGATTTATAAGCAACGTGTAATAGGTTTGTTGTAATCCCTTCATTTCCTTGACTCAAGTATTAGTGTCATTTCTAATCGCCTTAGTCGGACGGGAGAAATACCTGAAATGAGAGTAGCTTTTCTAGGCTTAGGAATCATGGGTCGGGCCATGGCTGGGAACCTGGTCAAGGCCGGCAATGAAGTGACTGTCTGGAATCGCACTGCGGGCAAAGAGGTGGAGGGCGCGAAGACGGCACAAAGTCCAGCGGAGGCCGCACAGGGTGCAGAGGTCGTGTGGATGTGCGTGGCCGATACCGAGGCAGTCGAGCAAGTTTTGTTCGGAGAGAACGGCGTTGACGGCGCGCTGAAGCAGGGAATGGTAGTGGTGGATTCGAGCACCATTTCACCGTCAGCGACTTTGAGTTTTGCCGGGCGCGTTCGGGCGAAGGGTGCCGAGTACGTCGACGCGCCGGTGACCGGTTCGAAGATCGGAGCAGAGAGCGGGCAGTTGGTATTTATCGTGGGCGCGGAGCCTGCGGTCATCGAGAGATTGCAGCCGCTTTTCAGCGCGATGGGCAAAACTACTTTGCGCATGGGCGGTACGGGCAAAGGCCAGGCGGCGAAGATCGGCATGAACCTGATGATCGCGACGATGTATGAGGGATTTGCTGAGGCGTTGGTACTTACTTCCAAGCTAGGGGTGGAGAGCGAGAACATGTTGCAGCTCATCCAGTCCTCGATGGTTCGCTCCGGAGTTGTTGATTACAAAGCACCGTTTGTCTTAAAACGAGATTTCACTCCGAACTTTCCCCTGCGCCTGATGCATAAGGATTTAAAGCTGATGCTGGACGCCGCGCGGGAGCAGCGCGTGAAGCTGCCGGAGCTAGAGACGGTAGAAGAGGTTTACGACATCGCGGCAGAAGAGGGATTCGGCGATCGCGATTACGCTTCGACGCTTGAACTGCTGGAGAAGTGGGCGGGCGTGGAAGTGAAGGGCAACGGCAAATAAGCCCTTGCCCCGATTAGTCCTCCCTAGGGCGTCTGCACGCGCGGGTGAGATGCCGTACTGCCATCGGTCAGCCGCAATGCCCACTTGATCGCTTCGAAATACATAGTGCGGATATCAGGATCGTCCCACGAGTCCTGTGTATGGCCGAGTGTGGAATAGAAGACGCGGCCCTTTCCATACATCTTGCTCCAGGCCACCGCGAAATCGTGATCCTGTCGGTGTATGCGCGGATTGTTTGAATAATCCAACCTGCTGGCGTCGAGGCTCAAGAGCACATTCACCTTGTCCCGTGACCAGTCCTTCGGTTGATAAATCTCGTCGTACTTCACGAATTCTCTGGGAAAGTGCCGCACTGCGGGAAAGGTGGGATCTTCGTTGACGATGGGCGCCATGAAAGTCATCCACGGGTGCTGATCGAAGTATCCGCCGATCATCTCGCCGTATTCCGGCCATGTGTAATTCGTGTCGAGCGCCGCATGGATTCCGACAAAGCCCTTGCCATCCTCGTGGATAAACGACAGGAAGTCCTGTTTCTGGCTGGCGTCCAGGGGTAGCTCTCCGGTGGTGCTGGTGAACACTACGGCATCGAAGTAGTTCAGGTTCTTCCCATTCAGAGGAAGATCTTTTTTGGTGAGCGGCTTCGTATCGGTCCGCATTTCTGTGTCCCAGAGGCCGCTGCTTTTTCCCATGGCGTAGATCGCGTCCATGGCAGCGGATACGGATTCGTGTTCCCAACCTTTGGTCTCGCCGATGACTAATACATGCTTGCGATGTACAGAGTCGCTATGGGGCGGAGGAGGCAGTGTTTCATTGCCCGATTGCGCCAGCGCCAGATTGACGAGAGGAACACAGAAGACGAGAACAGTCAGTAGCCAAAAGAAAGCCTTGCGAAGGGATGCCAAGGGAACTCCTCCGTGATTGATCGAGAATTTCACCGCGAGGAGTATACGTGAGGGAAACTTCGTGGGCGTCAATAAGCTTGCACAACGTGCTGCATCCGTCATGGGCGAAGCGATCGGCTGATTGTTACTTGAGGGACTTGTGTCGAGCCGTGTTCGTTGACTGGGTAGTAGGTCATCCTAAGATGAAGCCACTCAAGGGGCCGGTGGAAATGAGAGGGAATTGCGGTAGGAAGCGGTGATCTAGTTGCTGTTGCTCGATGATGCTTCTACCGGCACATAGTCCTGTCTAAAACGCAGCTGTATGCCTCTGAAACGATTTTGAGCCTCCTTGGTCAATTCCACTTTCAAACTGTGGCGCTTGCCGTCGATCAGCAGCGGCTTGAATCCGAGGGTGTAGCGCAGATGAACCTGCGAAATGATGTAATCAACTGCCGCGGAGAATAGTTGTGGGTTAACCGTCGTGTAGTATTGCCCGCCAGTTTCCCTGCTGTAGTGATGAACCAAGTAGTTGATCTGGCCATAGCCGTTATAGTTTGCTTCGGGATTGTAAGGCCAACCGCCGTCGCTCATGCCAAAGACAATGCCCGAGGTTTCGAGCACCGCTTCAATAATCTTCTCGGCCTCTTTCGGGTAGGTGGCACAGTGGTCGCCATAAAGGAAAAGGAGGACAGGAAACCGATCCGGTTTAGTGCGCTGAGTGTTCTCTACAACCATGCGTATCAGCTTCTGCATCGCTAGCTCTCCCGTGCGGTCTTCCCCAGAAATCGGATGATTACTCAACAATTCATTCAGGCTTGCCAGCGCCGCGTTTGCGTCGTGCCCGGGCGGCAGATCGACGAAGGCATCGCCGTTGTCGCACCAGTGGGCGACGCCGACGGCATCTTCCGGATCCAAATGCGCGAGTGCAGGTTTCAAGATCTGCGTCCGGCCGCGCATGAAGTCGGAATGCCAGTCGGGCGGGAGCCCTGCAGGACACTGAACGATTAGCCACAGTGCGATCGGACGTGTGGTGTGTTCCGCTCCAACGTCGAAGCTGCGGACAGGCATTTCTTTGCCATTATCGAAGACGCGGAAGTCTTCTCGCTTGAGATCGGTCGCGAGCGTGATCGCCCGTGTGCGCAACTCGGTCTTCGTGTACTCCGGAATAACATCGACTAACACCAAGCGACTTTCGGCGGTGAATGTCAGAGAAGCGTCGGGAGGCGTCTGTGGGAGGCCGCGGACGCAGAAGCAGAAGCACACGATTATTAACAGATTGAACGCGACGTTCTTCCAAGATAGAAGCTGCATTTCTCGGAAGATTATAGGGCAAGGAAAGCGGTAGCCTTCGTGCAGGGACAACAGCGCTCGGCACGGTGGGCAATTTGGGAACTCGGTCAGGCACGAAGCTTGGGAACTGAACGGATGGGCCTTTCGTTGACTGGGTAGTAGGTCATCCGTAAGATGAAGCCACTCAAGGGGCGCTCTCCTTTTCATGATCGGTCGAACGATCTCTCACTACCGCATTGTTGAGAAGCTTGGCGATGGCGGTATGGGCGTGGTCTATAAGGCTGAGGACCTGACCTTACATCGCTTCGTGGCGATGAAGTTCCTGCCGGATGATGTTGCCAAAGATCCCCAGGCGTTGGCACGCTTTCGTCGTGAGGCTGAAGCCGCCTCGGCGCTGAATCATCCGAATATCTGCACGATTTATGAGATCGGCGAGGAGCGCGGTGAGCCATTCCTGGTGATGGAATTCCTGGATGGATCGACGCTGAAACATCAGATCGCGAATCGGCCGCTTGAGACCGAACAGATCCTTGCACTCGGTATCGAGATTGCGGATGGGCTTGATGTGGCGCACTCCGCCGGCATCATCCATCGCGATATCAAGCCGGCGAACATCTTCATTACGAGTCGTGGACACGCCAAAATCCTGGATTTTGGGTTGGCGAAGGTCGCGGCGGCCCTTAGCGCTTCCACACAGGCAGGGTCGGGAAACACCGTAACTAACACGGACAACGAGCACCTTACCAGCCCCGGTTCAGCAGTTGGAACGATTGCTTACATGTCGCCAGAGCAAGTACGCGCAAAAGAGCTGGACGCGCGCAGTGACCTGTTTTCCTTTGGCGCGGTGCTTTATGAGATGACAACGGCGACGTTGCCTTTTCGCGGGGAAAGTTCTGGGGTTGTTTTCAAAGCCATACTGGACGCGGCTCCGACGGCAGTTGCACGTCTGAACCCTGATGCTCCGCCTGAGCTGGAACGCATCATTGATAAAGCTCTGGAGAAGGACCGCACACTGCGGTACCAGAGCGCGTCGGAGATACGCGGCGATCTACAGCGGCTGAAACGCCAATCGGATTCTGGTCGATCGGCGGCACTGACGTCCGGTCTGACTCGAACCAGGCGAGTGACTGGAAAGAAGATTGCCATCGGTGCCGCAATCGTCGCAATCATCGTTGCAGGACTGTTGTTGTTCCTTAGACGAGAGAAGACCGAGGTCGAGAAGCCACCGGCTACGCCGGTCACGCCAGGCACCGCTCCCGCGCAACCTGCGGTACAAAGTCTGGCGGTGCTTCCATTTCGCGATCTGTCAATGCATCCAGGGGAGGACGCGTGGGGCATCGGTATGACGGACGCGATCATCACGCGCCTGGCGTCGTTGCAGGGCCTGGCGGTGAGGCCTACCAGTTCCGTCTTGAAGTATGCAAAGGAGCCAATGGATCCGACGCAGGCCGCGCAGCAACTGGGCGTCGATTCCGTACTGGATGGCACGTATCAGCGCGCCGCGGGTGTGATGCGGATCTCGGTGCAGCTGATCGATCGCAATAAGGGGACCATGCGCTGGGCAGAGCATTACGATTTACGTGCCGGCGACATGTTGAAGTTTCAGGATGAAGTTGCGCAGAAGGTCGTAGACGGTATGCGCGTGGAGCTTTCTGGCCAGGAACAGGAGTCACTGGCGGCAAAGCCCACCAGCTCTGCGGAAGCCTACAATTTGTATCTGCAGGCGCGCTATTACATGAACGAATACTTCATGCACTCGAATGGCGAGAGCCTTCGCCAAGGACAGCGCGTTCTTCGGCAAGCCCTGACGATCGACCCCTCGTTCGCGGATGCCTATGCGCTGCTCTCCCGGCTATATCTGATGGAGAGCGCAAACATCGCGGAGAACGGCGCTCAAAATTTAGTTGAAGGCGAGAAGCTGGCGCGGCGCTCACTCGAGCTGAAACCGGACTTGCTGGAAGGGCTGGTTTCGCTAGCTACGATACTCACCGAAGAAGGGAAAAATATTGAGTCCATCAAGACATTAAAGAGGGCCATGGCGCTGGCACCGAATTCAGAATGGGTCTGGGATGGACTCGGGTACGTCTACCATTACGCAGGTCTGGATGATGAGGCCGAGAAGGCGTACCGCCGCAGCGTGGAATTGGATCCCACTACGACCAGAATTCATTGGATGCACGCGCGCATGCTGCTTTATGTGGGGCGAGTGGCAGAAGCTGAACAGGAGATGAGGAAGGCGGTCTCGGAGAATCCGAATCAGTACAAGGCGCTGGCGTTTCTGGGCGAGTTCCTCTATTACCAGGGCAAGATGGACGAGGCGGAGGCGATCTTGAAGCGGGCGGAGGAACTGGGCCGCAACAGCGATGACGATTCTGCACGAATCATGGCCGGATTTCTTTACGCCTCGCGAGGCGAGCGGGACAAGATTGATTCCAAGATTCTTCAGCTTCGGCCTCAGGATGTGGTGGACGGCGACGCAGCGTATTGGATCGGCGGGATTCACTCCATGCTCGGCGATCGGGACCAGGGAATTGCGTGGTTTCGACGGGCGGTGGACCTTGGGAACCACAATTATCCATGGTTTCAGCGGGATAAGAACTACGACAAGCTACGTGGCGATCCCGAATATCAGAAGATCATGGAAAGCGTGAGGCAGCACTGGGAAGAGTACAAGCAGATGTAGGTGCGGGAAGCGCTCGAAAATAGGCCCGCCGCTCTATGGCCGAGGCGGCTTAAAGAGGTAGAAAGCTCGGGTGGGCATTGTGAAGTCGTCCGACGACGTGACTTTCCTCACCAGGAACTGTGAGGCCCGTTCTAGGCCTTTTTCTCAAGACCCTTTATTCTGAAAGGCTGTGTTTGACCCGGCTTTTGCGACATGTTATACAATCCCGCTGCGTGTCGAGGACCGAACGAGTGTTCGAAGTCCGAGAATTGGGGCGGGTCCGTCTTTTCAACCGGGCAGGCCATTTTGAGCTTCCTGCCGGGCATCTTCTGGTCTATGAACCGGGAATCGAACCCTCGGTGGACCGGTGCGCCCGAACCGTCTCAGCATCAAAATTTCTTGAATTCATTGCCGCACTCTTCGGAGGACATCATGCAAAACTGGCTCCTACAGAGCCTTACTAGTGCGCGTCGTTTTGTCGGACGCGCTCGCGTCGCCCCGGTTGCGCTGGCCGCCTTGTTCCTTTCGACGATGGCTGTCGCACAAACGGGGGGAACCGGCGAAGTTGGCGGGGAAGCCGCGCTGAAATTGCCGGATTTGTCCACGGTCAAATTCATACTTGGCCTGAACGGTCACGCTCTCCTACTAATCGGTATTGTCTTCTGCTTTCTGGGACTTCTCTTTGGATTGACGATTTACCTGCAGTTGAAGAACCTGCCGGTCCATCACTCGATGCGGGAAATCTCCGAACTCATCTATGAAACCTGCAAGACGTATCTGCTCAACCAGGGCAAATTCATCCTTGTGCTGTGGGCATTCATAGCCGTCATCATTGTTGCTTACTTCGGATGGCTGTCACCCGTGCCGGGCAAGCCAGTTGCTTTGACCCTGCCGATCATTCTCGGATTCAGTTTGGTCGGGATTGCGGGCAGTTATGGCGTGGCATGGTTCGGGATTCGCGTAAACACGTTTGCGAACTCGCGCACTGCGTTTGCCAGCCTTCGCGGCAAGCCGTATCCGTGCTATGCGATTCCTCTGAAGTCAGGAATGAGCATCGGGATGCTGCTGATCAGCGTGGAATTGCTGATCATGCTCTTCATCCTGCTGTTTATTCCGGGTGACTACGCGGGAGCGTGCTTCATCGGATTCGCGATTGGCGAGTCGCTGGGCGCCGCTGCACTCCGTATCGCAGGCGGGATCTTCACGAAGATCGCCGACATCGGGTCCGACCTGATGAAGATCGTGTTCCGCATCAAGGAAGACGACGCGCGCAACCCGGGCGTGATTGCCGATTGCACGGGCGACAACGCCGGCGATTCAGTTGGGCCAAGCGCCGATGGTTTCGAAACCTACGGCGTGACGGGCGTGGCACTGATTACGTTCATTCTGCTGGCCGTGAAAGATCCGACAATCCAGGTTCAGTTGCTGGTGTGGATCTTCGTCATGCGCATCATGATGCTGGTTTCCAGCGCAGCTGCGTATTTCCTGAATAGCGCATACGCGAAGGCGAAGTACGGCAATGCTGAAGAAATGAACTTCGAAGCGCCGTTGACCTCGCTGGTGTGGGTCACATCGATCATCTCGATCGTTCTGACCTACGTTGTTTCGCGCGCCATCATCCCCGATCTGGGCGGCGATCCAACGCTGTGGTGGAAGCTGGCCAGCATCATCTCCTGCGGAACCCTTGCGGGAGCGGTCATCCCCGAGTTGGTAAAAGCGTTCACGTCGGTGGAGTCGGGTCACGTGAAAGAAGTAGTGACGTCGGCTCGCGAGGGCGGCGCATCGCTCAACATTCTGTCGGGATTGGTAGCTGGGAACTTCTCGGCCTACTGGCTGGGTCTAACGATGGTTGCCCTGATGGCGATTGCTTATCGGGTAAGCACCCTTGGACTGGGCGCGAATTTGCCGGGCGGAACGATTCCGTTGATGCTTGCTCCCGCGGTGTTCGCATTCGGCCTGGTGGCGTTCGGCTTCCTCGGTATGGGACCGGTCACGATCGCGGTCGACTCGTATGGCCCGGTTACGGACAATGCGCAGTCGGTATACGAACTGTCGCTGATTGAGCAGGTTCCGAACATAAGCGGCGAACTGAAAAAGGACTACAACATCGACGTGAACTTCGGGCGGGCCAAAGACCTGCTGGAAGAGAACGACGGCGCGGGCAACACGTTTAAAGCAACTGCCAAGCCGGTACTGATTGGAACGGCGGTAGTCGGCGCGACCACGATGATTTTCTCGATCATCATGGCACTTACCAATGGCCTGACGCAAAACGTCAACAACCTTTCATTGCTCCATGCACCGTTTGTGCTGGGGCTGATTACCGGCGGCGCGATGATTTACTGGTTCACCGGAGCGTCCATGCAAGCGGTGACGACCGGTGCTTATCGCGCGGTGGAGTTCATCAAAGCGAACATCAAGCTGGAAGGAGTGGAGAAGGCCTCGGTCACCGACAGCAAGAAAGTGGTGGCCATCTGCACGCAGTACGCGCAGAAGGGCATGTTCAACATCTTCCTGGCAGTGTTCTTTGGAACGCTGGCGTTCGCGTTTATCGAGCCGTATTTCTTCATTGGCTACCTGATCTCGATCGCAATCTTCGGTTTGTACCAGGCTATCTTCATGGCAAATGCCGGCGGAGCCTGGGACAACGCGAAGAAGATCGTGGAGACGGTGCTGAAGGAGAAGGGAACCGAACTGCACGCGGCGACCGTGGTGGGCGACACGGTTGGTGATCCTTTCAAGGACACATCGTCGGTGGCGATGAACCCGGTGATCAAGTTCACCACGCTGTTTGGACTGCTTGCGGTGGAGTTGGCGGTCAGCATTACGCACTCGCAAGGCTCCAAGGTGAGCAGCTTGCTGGCACTGGTGTTCTTCGTGATCTCGGTTATTTTCGTACACCGTTCTTTCTACGGGATGCGAATCGGAACGATTGCGAAGGCCGAGCGCGCGCAAGCGGCCGACTAATAGAAACCGATTACAGATGAGAACGCCATCCGAAGTCAGGGTGGCGTTTTCTATTGTGGCGACAAAGTATTAATCCGCTCAAATACGACTTTCACCACACGATCACAACGCTCGCCCATGAATCCAAAGGCAGAGGTGATCGTCATTCCGGCGCGCACGTAGAGTTCTTTCCTCAACATTTTCCGTGCGCGATGGAGACGAGTCTTCACGGTTTCTTCGGATATATCCAGAACGTCAGCGCATTCTCCGGTGCTCAACTCTTCCACATCTCTGAGTACCAGAACGGAGCGATAGCTATCGGGAAGATTCAGAATTGCCTGCTCGAGAATCCATGACACCTCCGCTTTGGCGGCGTTTTCTTCCGGATCTCTGAGCGGAGAAGATTTGGGGAATGCGGGCATGTTTGCGTTAACTTCGCTCATTGCTTCGAGTTCCATGGTCTTGGCTTTCTGATGTAGTCGTGCCAGGGATTCATGAACCGCGATACGCGTGAGCCACGTGGAAAACTGCGACCGACCTTCGAATTGGCGAAGATGCTCATAGGCTTTCACGTAAGCGTCCTGAATGACGTCCTCGGCCTCGGCGTCGTCTCGGAGAATGGCGCGCGTCGCGCGGTAAAGACGCTGATTGTGACGTCGCATAATCAGCTCGAAGAGCTCGACTTCACCGGCAAGAATCCGGTTCACTACCTCTTCATCGCTCCATTGTTCCAGCCGTGCGCGTTCCAGAATCGCGGTTGTCTGCATTACTTGTCCCCGGTCAATAGAGTGGCCGTTGCTTGAATGGTTACACCAAAACCGAGAAATATCGAGGACTGTAACCTTTCGGGGATTGTTCGCTCTATTGGTCGGAGGACGAGCAATGGAGCAGTTCAACGGACGTTTGAACAAGAGCTGGTGGGTGTTGCGAATTGGCCTTGGGCTCGGGCCGATTATCGCGGGGATCGATAAGTACTTCAATTTCTTGACGAATTGGGAGATGTATCTCAGTCCGCTGGCTACGAAAGTGATTCCGATCGCGCCATCGACATTCATGCACATCGTGGGTGCAGTGGAGATAGTGGCCGGCATCATCGTGCTGACCCGGTGGACGCGAATCGGCGCCTACATTGTGATGGCATGGCTGATTGGGATCGCAATCAACCTGGTTACGACCGGGATGTTCTACGACCTGGCGGTACGAGACATCGAGATTGCCATCGGCGCATTCGCACTGTCGCAATTAAGCGCAGTACGCGAAGATGCCCGGGATGTTGCCAAAGCTGTGAACGCAGCCGTGGGCCAGAACCAGTTTTCGAATCTGCACACCAACACCATTTGAAGTGAAGGAGAGACTCAGCACATGAAAAGAAGGATCGCATCCCTAATGATGAGCGCGGCGCTATTCACCGGGCTCGCAGCCGCGGAAGATTTCAAGAGCGTGCCGGTTGTCGACGTGGCGTGCTCCAGCAAGGTGAAGGCAAATCCGGATGCCCACACTCGGGAGTGTGCGTTGAAGTGCCAGAAGAACGGATACGGCATTTTCACGTCGGATGGCAGATTTCTGAAGTTCGACGAGCAAGGTAATCAGAAGATCGCTGACTTATTGAAAGCTAGCGGCCAGAAGGATCATCTGCGGGTGAATGTAGACGGCGAAGTGCAAGGCGACACGATCAAGGTTCAATCGGTAAATCTCAGCTAACACTCGGCAGGGGCGAGAACCGCCCCTGTTTCACTGCCCCTTCATTTTCTCGCGGACCTGCTTGGCAAGTTTGTCGATTTCGTCGGCTTTGCGGATCACGTCGAGTGAGAGCGTATTCTCATTGGCTCGATCCACGTTTTGCTTGAGCTCGGTGGCGAGTTCCAGCAGTTTGTCGGTGTCACGCTTGAGGCTGTCGAACCGTTCCTTGTTCATGCGCTTCGCGCGGTCGTGTTCGATCTGCCGCTGTTCGGGAGAAGCAGGTGGGGCCGGTGGTCCAATGCCGGGAAGTTGATCCGCAGGTAAGTCCTGCGGTTGAGATTGAGCAGGGATCGAAAGAATCAACGATAGCAGTGCCAGGAAAATGAAGGCTGAACAGCCTCTGAAAAAGCGCACAGGTAGCCTCATGCGAGTGGAGTATCTGAATTATAGCTGTGTAAGCGCTTCCGCGATGAGCGCAAGCAGGGACAGGTCGCCAACCATAGCGGCACAAACTCCAATCTAATTGTGAGTTGAAACGCATGGTGCTTCGTATCTCGCTCATGGCATTCATACCTCAATGGAATAGCTTTTCCGACGTTTTTCATCAGTCGCGCAGTGACGCCCTGGAATTTGCGCGGACAGACGTTCCCAAGATCGTTATTGTTCTGATCGTTGCGCTGATACTGATTCAGCTGCTCAAGGTGGTAACGCGGCGAGTGAAGGCCTACTCGGCCTCGCAAACACTGCCGTCGCGTGTACGGGCGCAACAACTGGCAACCTTGTCAGAAGTCATCTACGGATCAGGAGTATTCCTGGTTGCGTTTGTTGCGATCACGCAAGTTCTAGGCGTGCTGAACATCAATGTTGGTCCACTGCTCGCGAGCGCCGGGATTGTCGGTCTGGCGATTGGCTTTGGAGCGCAGACGCTGGTGAAAGATGTGATCAACGGATTCTTTGTTCTGCTCGAGAATCAGTACGACCTGGGCGACACGGTGAAGCTTGGCGGGGTGCAGGGCTCAGTGGAAATAATGACCCTTCGGCGTACGGTGCTGCGGGATGCGGACGGAACGGTACATGTGGTCCCGAACAGCCAGATAACCGTTGTGTCGAACCTGACGCGGGATTGGTCGCAAGTGTCGTTGCATATCTCGGTTGCATATACAGAGAACAGCGATCGCATCGTGAAGCTGCTGCGGGAGGTAGGCGCGGACATCTGGAACGATCCACCGTTTCGAGAGCAGATCGTGGCTTCGCCCGAAGTTCCCGGGATCGAGCGTGTCAACGGGAACGAAGTGGACTACCTGATGCTGGTGAAGACACGTCCCGGTAAGCAGTATGCGGTGACACGCGAGTTGCGGCGCCGGATCAAGGATTGTTTCGAGAAAAACCACGTCCAACCGGGCGGGCCAGCACGAATGTACGTGGTGGATGTGAGCGGCATTCCAGGGCCGACGTCCAAGACTGCGTAGAGATGTGGTTGGCAGTTCCGAAGGGCGTGTTGATGCCGGTTAGCGGTGCCGGTGCTGTTCAGAGCTGAAGGCTTGAACGATGTTGTCACGCTGTTCACCCGAACGTGGCTTCGCGCCTCTCCGCGGTTGTCACTGGCGCTTCTGTGTGCTGTTATGGAAAACAGAGGTATCCCAACCAACGTAAGCCGCAGAATTTACATCTGCTTTTGAGAAGTTGCGCATCAAAAGTAGTTGTGAGCATGGCTGGGACGATTGTTGCTGAAATCGTGGCGGGCATTCTGCTGGTGAGCATCTGGTACTTATGGTTTTTCCGTACCAACCGGCGCCGGTCTCGCGTGCTCATCGAGCAGATCAGATCAGCACTGGGCGGCCACGCTCAAATCGTTGGGATTCACTGGATCAGTCCCTCTCGTTTTCATGTTCGGCTGCGCCTTTTTCCGGAAATATTCCGGCACTGCTCGGTGGCTGTCCAGTTGGTCCCAAGGGAGTTGCCATTGAGCTGGTTTCTAAGTGCGATCAGGAACCAGCGCGAGACACTTACGTTCGAAGCTGATCTGGATGTGCCTCCCGGGTTTAGCCTGGAAGTGCACAACCAACGATGGTCAGGGCGCTCTGGCCGGAAGCGCCGGCGGCAGCCGCACCTCGACAGCGTTGAGACCTGCGGGCCTTTTGTACTGACGACACGCACGGACTGGCAGCGGGAGATTACGGCTATGATGAACGCGCTAGTAGCCTCGCGAGACAGCGACTTCCTTACTGTATCTTTCCGGCGTACATCGCCTCATTTCGCAGCTAGTGTTCCCGTCAGCAGCCTCTCGGAAGAGCACACAGCGCATTATGGCGGGTATGACATGTTCGACGTTTTGCGGGAACTGGCCGACTGCGCCTCGGCTTCGCGATTCTAGGTACTCTGCCCACACCTCACACCCAATTGTGATTTACGTCATACCCCCCTGCAACATGCCACGCGCACAATCAACCGCGTAAGTGGGGATGGTGCCGGATGGGATGCCAGGCGCTCTTTCCTGCTGTGAGTTCAAATCCAGACTACGTGCTTTGCGCCGTACGGCGGTAAAAGGCCAGTACGGGGGGCACAAATCAAACTGCCTGACCCGGGTGCAACACCGGCCTTAGCCGGCCACCCCGTCGAGGTTCGAATGGCAAAGGGTAACGTCGTAATCGAAGTGGAGCGCTGCAAGGCCTGCGGGTTTTGCGTTGAGTTCTGTCCAACCAAGGTTCTGGCTCTCTCCACCGCTTTTAACTCCAAGGGATACCATCCACCGCATGTGATCAACCCGGAAAAGTGCAGCGGGTGCGATCTGTGCGGAATGTTCTGTCCCGATTTCGCGATCTTCGGGCACCGTGATGTGCCCCCAGCATCGGAGACTTAGAAATGAATGCCGATCCACGTGGGGTTCTGACTGGAACCCACTTTATCGACGGAGATCACGCCTGCTGTGAGGGAGCTCTGGCAGCAGGCGCACGTTTTTCCGCCGGCTATCCAATCACACCTTCAACAGAAATCGTCGAACGCTTTTCCTCTCGCATTCCGACTGTGGGTGGAACGTTCATCCAGATGGAAGACGAACTGGCTGCATCGATCGCGATCCAGGGGGCGGTCTGGGGAGGCGCCAAGGCGTTTACGGTGACCTCCGGCCCAGGCTTCTCGCTGATGATGGAACACATTGGGTACGCCGTGATGACGGAGACGCCGTGTGTGTTCATCGATGTGCAGCGCGGCGGACCGTCTACCGGCCTGCCCACGCTTCCGGCACAGTCGGACATGATGCAGGCACGCTGGGGCTCGCACGGGGACTACTCGCTGATCGCGCTCTGTCCGAATTCGCCGCAGGAATGTTTTGACCTGACTATCACGGCCTTCAATCTTTCGGAAAAATATCGCGTGCCGGTGATGCTGATGATAGACGAAGTGGTCGGGCACATGACGGAGAAGGTGATCATCCCCGATGCGGAAAAAATTCATGTAGAGCCGCGGCGACACACGAAGAAATCGCCAGAGGAATTCCTGCCCTACGAACCGTGCGAGGACGGCGTGCCCGAGATGGCGCACGCAGGCGAAGGCTATCGCTTTCACGTTACCGGGCTGACGCACGATGAGCGCGGCTATCCAGCGATGACGCCACCGGTGCAGGACAAACTCGTGCGACGGCTGAAATCGAAGATCGATGCGGCAAATCGACAGATCGGGCTATACGAGGCAGAGAACCTGGAAGACGCCGAGGTGGTAGTGGTCTCTTATGGCATTACTTCACGGGTAGCGCAGAGAGCAATCGAAATGGCGCGCGCTCGCGGAGTACGAGTCGGGAAGTTGCGACTGATGACTGTGTGGCCATTTCCCGAGCAGCTGATTCGGACGCTGGCGAAGCGAGTGACTGCGTTTGTTGTGCCTGAGCTGAACCTGGGGCAAGTGGTGCTGGAAGTTGAGCGCGCAACTGGCGGTCAAGCGCGAACTGTTTCCGTCACGCATGCCGGAGGGAGTGTTCACCGGCCAGAACAGATACTGGACGCCATCCTGGAGGCGGCAAAATGAGTTTGACTACGATAGCTCCAGCCAATCCGGTAGAGCAATTTCTGAGAACGGATCGGATGCCGCACATATGGTGCCCAGGCTGCGGAATCGGCACCACGGTGAATTGCTTCACGCGTGCTCTGATCGATGCCAAGGTCGATCTCGACAATCTGGCGATCGTTTCGGGTATTGGGTGCTCGGGACGTGTAGCTGGTTACGTGCGTCTCGATTCGTTCCACACCACGCATGGTCGCGCGATTCCATTTGCGACGGGTCTGAAGCTTGCCAATCCGAAGCTGCAGGTGGTGGTGTACTCGGGCGATGGCGACCTTTCCGCGATTGGCGGTAATCACCTAATTCATGCTGCCCGGCGGAACGTGGATCTGAAAGTGATCTGTGTCAACAATCTGATCTATGCCATGACGGGCGGTCAAACGGCGCCGACAACACCGGCCGACGTAATTACGTCCACGAATCCTTACGGCACGTTCGACACGAGTTTCAATCTGCCACACCTGGTGGAAGCCGCTGGAGCGGTCTACGTCGCGCGCTGGACGACTTATCACGTGCGGCAACTTTCAAAGGCGATTGCCGAAATCTTCCAGAAGCCGGGATTCTGTTTTATCGAAATCATCTCCCCTTGTCCGACGTTGTATCAGCGGCGCAACAAGATGGGCGACGGTCTGGACACGATGAAGTACTACAAGGAAAAGAGCAAAGTGAAGAACGGAGCGCCGACCAGCGAAGTTGGACTCGATAAACAAGGGGAGATCGTGGTTGGCAAATTTGTGGATCGCACCCGGCACGAGTATCGGGAGCTGATGCGCGAGCAGATGCAAGAAACACTCGGTTCGCGATATGTCGATCCAGTTGCCGCCGAATGTGCCGAGAGCGAGCAAGAGGCGGCGGGCGGGTGCGAGGAGGGCTTATGCAGCTAACAGAAATCCGCGTCGCGGGATTCGGAGGGCAGGGCGTGATTCTGTCCGCCATCGTGATCGGCAAGGCTGCCTCGATCTACGAGAACGGTTTTGCGACGATGACGCAGAACTTCGGTCCGGAAGCGCGGGGAGGCGCATGCAGCGCGCAGGTGATTCTCTCGGATAATCCGATCCTGTATCCGTACGTTACGCGGCCGGACATCATGATGGTGATGTCGCAGGAGGCTTACAACAAATTTGCGCCCGAGCTGAAACCGAACGGACTGCTGCTGGTGGAGCAGGATCTGGTGAGAGTTTCGAACATCTCGGCGGCGACGAGGGTATTTAGCTGTCCGGCGACACGCATCGCCGAAGGCTTGGGCAAGCGCATGGTGCTGAATTCGGTGATGGTGGGTTTCTTTGGGGCGGTGTCGAAAGTCCTGAGTGTGGAAGCGCTCCGCTCGGCGATTGCCGATTCGGTACCGGCCAGCTTCAAAGAGCTGAACATGAAAGCGTTCGACCAGGGATACGATTTCGGTCTTAATAAGCTGACAGGAGAACCGAGTCCAAGGCAGTTAGAGGACATGGTTACTACACTTAATGCGTGACTAATCAGGGGTTTCCGATCAGCAAAAAGCCCGGTCATCAGCGAACGGGCTTTCACTTTTCGCACCTGCCCCACTCAAGTCAAAAGAAGGCTTGAACGGGCCACCCAAATACTACTTGCCGCTCTTGGCTTTCAATACCACTTGACGCTCGGAAGACGACATATCGCGCCAGAGCATGGTCAGGTTCTTTTCCAGCCACTGGTTTTCAGGATTCACATCGTAGGCGCGACTGAACCAGATGTAAGCCAAGGTCCTGTCAGCCGAGACGCACTGTCCAGTCGCGTACATTGCTCCAAGGTGTGACATAGCACTGGGATTTTTCCGTCCGGCGGCCTGTTCAAGCAGGCTGCGGGCCGCGGTGCAGTTGCGCGACGGTCCATACAGGTATTTCTCGGCGGCAACAACGCTCGGATCCTTTGCGGGATCCGGTTTCTCTTTGGGGGGCTCCTGAACCTGTTTGGCGGGGAGGCTGGCGGTCAGAGCTTTGCCTGGCGTATCGGAGGCTCGCTGGACCCGTGCTCCATTGTTCGGTTTCGCGCCTGCGGTAGGACCCTGAGGCGCAGCCTGCGACTGAGAGGCGGAGCCTGAGACTGGTGGGGTCGCCGGGGTAGAAGGCTGAACACTCTGCTGCGTTGGCGCAGGTTGATTTGCAGGAGGAACCGCTCCTGGCTGGGCCGCTTGCTGCGGCTGAGGTTGCGATTGCGCCTGGCCTGCGGCGGGCAAATCCATCTCTACCAGCGGATGCTGCTGTTGAATATCGGAGCCCGTGTTTGCCGCGGGGTTTGCCGTTCCGGGAGCCGTGGCCGGAGGTTGCGCGTCGGTTGTTGCTGGAGGCGTCGCATCCGAACTTGCCGCGGGAGGGGCCTGCTCAGTGGCCGGGGACGACTGCAACCTCGCACTCTGTTCTGCCACCATCTTGCGGATGGCGCGCCACTCGAGCGCCCCAACAACGATTAGCGCGATGATGGCGAGGAACATCAGGAAGCGGAAAGCTCCGCCTTTTCGCGGTTCTTCCTCCATCAGGAGGTAGTCGGCGGTGGCGGTTGGATCAGAATTCAGACCAAGGAAGGACGGGCCACTGATCGGTGACACGAGCTCTTCGCGGAAGACCTGGCGAGGTTCTGGTGTGGGTTCGTCCGCGACGGGCCGCGGAGTCTCACGCGGGACCGCCAGGGGGCGCGGCGACAGAGTTTCAGGCTTTGCAGGCGGAGTAGGGGTCGTGAGGTCGGGCATGGTGACCATGCCTGGGTCGACAACTTTCCGATTATCGACAGGTTTCGACGGAGGTGCGTCGAAGATGGAGACCAAACCATTCCCGCAGTTGCCGCAAAACTTGTTCGTAGCCGGATTAATGTGTCCGCACTGCGTGCAGATAAGTATCGATTCTTGCTCCCTCGCGGTCTGCATTTGGAGCCCTTCCAAGGAACTATTGCTAGATATGTGATTCTGCCGCTCTGCCATCAGGTTGGACGCCTTCCCCTAGTACTTGTAAGCCCTTGCTATTGCTTGTCTTTACTCAACCTCTGCCTGCATGTTAGTCTCGTAGGGTACCAAATCGATTGGAAAAATTAGCAGGAGTGCACAAGGTTCAGTGTTAGCCAGAGAGCAAAAGAAAACCGTCATCGACAACTATCGCACGCATGCGACTGATACGGGTAGTCCGGAAGTCCAGATCGCAATTCTTAGCGAGCGAATTACCGAATTGACGGAGCACTTTAAGACGCATAAGAAGGATCACGCTTCCCGGCGGGGACTCCTCATGCTGGTCAGCAAGCGGCGTAGCTTGCTCGATTACCTCAAGAAATACGACTCCGAGCGATACAAGAGCGTCATTTCGAAACTCGGCATCCGCAAGTAGCTCTGCCATATTTCGAACCGACCTAACAATACGCCTCGGACCGGTGCGTTCACCGGCTCTTCGTCGCAGTCCATCTGCCCGAAAGCCGGGAACAGCTGTTGAAGCAGGGATCTCTGGCCCTAGACTTCGCCTACCCAATGACCTTGTGCGCGACCGAGCGGAAGAAGGAAACAAATGAAGCAGGAAGTCACCGTAGAACTTACCGGTGGTAAATCCATCACATTCGAAACTGGAAAGCTTGCCAAGCAGGCAGGCGGTTCCGTAGTCGCCAAGAATGGCGACAACGTCGTACTGGCAACAGCAACAGCCAGTCCCGACCCCAGGGAAGGCATTGATTTCTTCCCCCTGACGGTTGATTACCGCGAGTACACCTATGCTGGCGGACGTTTCCCCGGCGGGTTCATCAAGCGCGAAGGCCGTCCGAGCGAGCGCGAAATTCTCACCAGCCGTTTAATCGATCGTCCAATCAGGCCATTGTTCGCGGAAGGTTTCAAGAACGAAACCCAGGTAATCGCGCTGGTTTTGTCGGCCGATACGAAGAACGATCCCGACATTGTTGGCATCAATGCGGCCTCGGCTGCACTGGCATTGTCAGATATTCCATTTCTGGGGCCCATTGGCGCCGTCCGCGTTGGCATGAAAGACGGGCAGTTCCTGGTGAACCCGACTTACGACGAACAGCGTGAAGGTACCTTGCGGCTGACGGTGGCGGGAACGAAAGACGGCATCGTGATGATCGAGGCCGGCGCCAGCGAAATCGACGAAGAGAGCATCGTAGAGGCGATCGAATTCGCGCATACGGAAATCAAGAAGATTTGTGCCGCGATTGACGAACTGGTGCAGAAGGGCGGCAAGACCAAGCGCGCAGTGACACCGCCTGAGTTTGATCAAGCCTACTTTGATCAGTTGAAGAGCAAGGTTGGAGCGAAGTTGGCAGATGCGCTCAACACTGAGAAGTATCCAAAGCTGGAAAGCTACTCGAAGGTGAAAGAGATCAAGACCGCTCTGAAGGCGGAGATCCCTAAAGAAGACGTCGAAGCGCTCTCTAAGCTTTCGAAATACTACGAGACAATGCGTGAGCGTATCTTCCGTGAACAGGTGGTAGAGGATCGCCGCCGTCCGGATGGACGCGCATTCGATCAGATCCGCTCGATCTGGAGCGAAGTGAGCGTGCTGCCGCGCGCACACGGGTCAGCTGTTTTTACTCGCGGTGAAACCCAGGCTCTGGTAACGACTACGCTAGGTACTGGCGAGGACATGCAGCGCGTTGAGCACTTCGAAGGCGAAGCCAAGAAGCGGTTCATGCTGCACTACAACTTCCCGCCGTTCTCAGTTGGCGAAGTTGCATTCCTGCGTGGACCAGGCCGTCGCGAGATCGGTCATGGTGCACTGGCAGAGCGCGCGATTTCCGCGGTTCTTCCCTCACAAGAGGATTGGCCATACGCGATGCGCGTGGTTTCCGACATTCTGGAGTCGAACGGATCGTCTTCGATGGCGAGCGTCTGCGGCGGAACCTTGTCGCTGCTCGATGCGGGCGTTCCCTTGAAGGCTCCAGTTGCGGGCGTTGCGATGGGGTTGGTGAAGGAAGACGAGAAATACGCGATCCTGACCGACATTGCCGGTGCAGAAGATCACTACGGTGATATGGACTTCAAGGTCGCTGGAACCGAAGCTGGCATCACCGCGCTGCAGATGGATATCAAGGTCACCGGCATTACCGCGCAGATTATGCGCGAGGCGCTGGCGCAGGCGAAAGAAGGCCGGCTGTTCATTCTCGGCAAGATGAACGAGGTCATCTCGGAGCCACGGACCAAGATCTCCGAATTCGCGCCGCGTTTCTACACCTTGAACATTCCGACGGACAAGATCAAGGACCTGATCGGGCCCGGCGGCAAGGTAATCCGCGGCATCATCGAAGAGACCGGCGTAAAGATCGACGTCGAAGACTCGGGCAAGGTGAACATTGCCTCGAGCGATGCCGAAGGCGCGGCGAAAGCGCTGAAGATGATTGGCGAGATCACGGCAACCGCTGAAATAGGGAAGACCTATCTCGGAACGGTTTCACGCCTGGCTGATTTCGGAGCGTTCGTCGAAGTTTTGCCTGGCACCGATGGACTGTTGCACATCAGCGAAGTCGCCGAACATCGCATCAAGGATATCCGCGACGAACTGAAGGAAGGCGACCAGATCCTGGTGAAGGTGCTATCGATCGAAGGCAACCGCATTCGACTTTCCCGCAAAGCGATTCTGCGTGAGCAGCGCGCAAAGATGGAAGGTGGCGAAGGCGGCGAGGTTCCAGCCGGTGAGCCGGTGACGCTCGAAGGCGGGCATCCGGAGCCGGGTAACGAAGCTGATGAGCCGGTAGGCGCGGCGCACTCGGATCGTCCGGATCGCGGGCCTCGTCCTCCGAGTGGTGGACGCGGCGGTGATCGCGGCGGACGTCGCGGCGGCGGTGGTGGTCACCACGGCGGCGGTGGACGCGGTGGAGATCGCGGCGGACGCGGACGGCGGTAGTTTCCTAAAAGTAACGAAAGAGCAGCCAGAGATGGCTGCTCTTTTTTTGTGACGCCCGGTCTTTCGACTCGGTCGCAAATGCGGCGACCTCGCTCGAAATGACAGTGGAGTGGCTTAGTGGCGCGGCCCACTCTCTACCAGACCCGGCAGGCCTTCAGTCGCACCATTGGCTGTCCGGCTTTACAGCCAAATGCCTGCTGAAATTCCGGGAAGTTTGCTTCCACATTGTTCACCCGAAATTCAGGCAAAGAATGCGGGTTGGTGGTAATCACCATGCGCGCGAAGTCAGGCCGCCAGGTTCCACACCACGAGAACGCATGCGCCAGGAAGAAGCGTTGGCGCGGCGTCCATCCATCGGGACCCTTTTCGTCGATCGACTTGCCGGCCTTCTTGTAGGTATCTTCCAGGGCCATCATCGCGATGCGGAGACCACCGTTGTCGGCGGTGTCTTCACCCTGAGTCATCTTGCCGTTGGTCTTCACGCCGAGGCCTGGAACTTCCTCCGTGTATTCGTCAGCAACGCACTTGCCCCGCTCGTCGTACCTGGAGGCGTCCTGAGCGGTCCACCAGTCTTTGAGATTACCCTTGGCGTCGAACTGGCGACCCTCGTCGTCAAAGCCATGGGTGATCTCGTGTCCGATGACCATGCCGATCGCGCCATAATTCACGTCATCATGCATCGAGGCCTCGAATGCTGGTGGCTGCAGGATTCCAGCGGGGAAGTTGATGGTGTTCAACTGGCCATCGTTGTAGGCGTTGACGGTCGGCGGGGTCATGGTCCATTCAAGCCGATCGACCGGCTGCCCGATTTTGTTCAATTGCCGCTTGAACTCGAACGCCGTGGCTTGATGGACGTTGTCGACGAGGCTGGTGCGCGTGATGGTCACGCTGGAATAGTCGCGCCAAGCTTTCGGATAACCGATCTTGGGCTCCATTGCCGTTAGCTTCACTAACGCCTGTTTTTTTGTCTCCGGGCTCATCCAGTCGAGGCCGTTGATGTCATCGCCGAGCGATTTCTGAATGGCGGAGACCATCTCTTCCACGCGCTTCTTGCTATCAGGCGGAAACGCTTTTTCGACATAGGCCTGGCCGAGGGCTTCTCCGAGATCGCGATCTGCGAAGGAGACGCAGCGACGCCACCGAGGCAATTGTTTTTCTGAGCCGGTAATAGTGCGGCCGTAGAAGTCGAAATTCTCCTCTTCAAAAGCGCTGCTGAGGTAGCGAGCATGGCCATGCAGCGTCCACCAGCGCAGATAGACTTTCCAATTAGCTAGAGGCTCTGTGACGAGAACCTGTTGAGTGCCGCGGAAGAAGTCAGGCGACGAAACCACGTAGTGACGGGGCGTCGGACTACCAACCAGGACGAGATATCGCTGCCAATCGAAAGCCGGAGTGAGCGCCTGTACCTGGGCCAGGGTCATGACGTTGTTGAGCTTCTGAGGGTCGCGCCGGCTCACGTTGTCCATTTGAACTTTGGCGAGCGCGGTTTCGATCTTCATGACGGTATTTGCGTCGGCCGCTGCCTGCTCGGGAGTATCGCCAGCGAGGGTGAACATGCGCTTCACGTGCTCAATATATTTTTCGCGCACGGCCGTTAACTTCGGATTGTCGGAGAGATAGTAGTCACGATTGGGCATCCCAAGGCCGCCTTGATCGATGCCGGCGATTACCAGAGATGAATCGTTGAAGTCCTGCTGGGAGCCGAATCCGAGAAGTGCGGCGTTCGTCTGGTTGTCGGCGCCGGCCCAAGCGGCGGGAACGCTCTTATGCAGCATGGCGACAACTTCAGCCAGTTGCTTCTTATCTTTCATCGCCGCGATGCGATCGAAGATGGGTTGAAGTGGTTTCAGGCCGTTCTTCTCAATCGCACTCTCGTCCATGCAAGCAGCCCAGTAGTCGCCAACCTTTTGATGAACAGCGTCGCGCTGGGTGGCCGGGTTCGAAGCCTCAATCATGGCGTCGCGCAGTATGGACTCATTCCATATTTCCAGGTTCGAATCCGTTCCCCAAGTCGATTGGTCGGCGGGAACCGGGTTTGCGGCGATCCACTTTGAGCAGACAAACTTATAGAAGTTGTCGCAAGGATCGAGTGAACGATCTATCAGTGACGGATCGAAGTGAGTAAGCGAGGGTGTGACGCCAGTAGAACTCTGGGCGAAGGAAAGACAACAACTGAAAACGAGACCCGCGAAGAAGAACTTTGATGCGCGCATTGCTCCCTCCAGGAGTTGGAACGTTAACAGAACTGCAGGTGAAAGCAGACGGGAATCTTAAATAACGCTGCCAGAACATGGACGCGGCTTGGGACGAAAGGCGAGCGAGCGCGATGCAAAGTTGCATCACGCATCGGCCCGGTCCGAAGTGATTTCGTGTGCATAAAATCTCATCCTGACCCAGGGTGTGAGGGGCGACGACTCGAGTGCTGCTTTCCGTTAACCATTTGTGTTCCGCTGAACCACATCGGGCCCGGCTAGCGTCACAAATCGGGCTATAGTTTCCCTGCGCCGCTTCAAAGCACGAACGCACTTACACAAACTCATGGTTCGGGCACGACACCGGTTTCGCCGGTGAACGAAAGAAGATATCCGAGGAGTCGCAGTTATGGCGCTCAAGAAAGTCGTTCTCTATTTCGAAGACCAGCAGGACGCTCTTCGATTCACTCTCGCTGCGGGCTCCCTTATTTCAGGCGAATACTCGGGCATGACAGGCCCGTTGGCTAAGTTGACGGCACCGCTGTCGCGCGCGGCCCGGATCACCGCAGGGGGCAAACTGGGCGAAGAGCCCGGGCCATGCGAACTGACGGATGATGTCGGCGACGATTCGTCATCACCCATCGCGCCGGTTGCCGAGAGCCTGGCCGAGTCTGCTTAACCTTCTGAACGGTTGTAAAATCCTCGGATGGCGCACCAGTTCAACACGTCGTATCTTGGGGATTCCATTTCGCTCTTCCGCTATTACAAGAAACTTGGTGAAGACGCGATCGCGCAGGTCACCGATGACCAGCTCTTTGCTACGCTTGATTCCGAGATGAATTCCATCGCGATCACCGTCAAGCATATGGCGGGAAACATGCGTTCGCGCTGGACGGGCTTCCTCACCAGCGATGGCGAGAAGCCAGATCGCAATCGCGATTGTGAGTTCGTTGAACCCGCCGTCTCACGGGAAGGTCTTTCGCAATGTTGGGACGAGGGATGGGAGTGCCTCTTCAATGCGCTCCATGCGCTCACTGATGCGGACCTCGATCGACGAGTCACGATTCGCGGTGAGCCGCATTCGGTGATGCAGGCGATTAACCGCCAGGTAGCGCATTACTCCTATCACGTGGGACAAATCGTGATGCTCGCGAAGCACATGCAGAGCGCCAACTGGAAGTCACTAAGTGTTCCGCGGAACAAGTCCGCGGAATTCAACCGGAAGGTTGTGGCGGGAGAAGCGAGCCAGCGGTGAAGCTCTACTCACGTTAGCTTCGCGAACGTGGGGTACCGGTTTGCTAAACCGCCCGAAAGCGTCCCAACTCAGAGGAACGCCCCCCTCACGCCAACGGAATGCTTGAATGGGCACCGATTTGCATTTTAGAAGAGAAACCTGAGATGCTTCTCCTGCCATCATCGTAGCTGGAGGCCAGCATTGAAACGTTTCACTTCGATTCTGTTCGCCGTACTTATTCTGACTTCTGTTCTTTTCGCACAATCGACAAAAACTGTAGCTGAGCGCCTTGGATATCCTGCGAATTCGCGACTGCTGGTGATTCATGCCGACGATTTCGGCATGATGCACACCGTTAATAGTGCAATCGAAGAAGCGCTCGAGAAAGGCTGGGTGAATTCGGCCAGCATCATGGTGCCGTGCCCGTGGTTTCCCGAAGTGGCGGAATGGGCGAAGGCGCATCCGAATGCGGATCTCGGTATCCACATCACGCTGAACGCGGATTGGACCACGTATCGGTGGCGGCCAGTGTCAGGGCAGGCGAAAGGCTCGAGTCTGCTCGACGACGTGGGCTACCTGCCGCTGCTGACTGAATACGTCGACACGCACGCCAAGATGAGCGATGTGGAAAGCGAGGCGCGCGCGCAGATCGATAAAGCGCAAGCCGCGGGGATCCGGTTGACGCATCTGGATCCGCATATGGGTACGATCGCAAGCACGCAGGATCTGCTGGCGGTCTACGTGGGGTTGGGAAATCACTACAAACTTCCGGTGTTGCTCGAACCGAAGACAGGAAAAGGCATTGAAGCGGGAAGCACAACCCCTATTGGTATCGACGGAAACTTTAATACCGCAAAGATCACGCGAGGGTCGGTGCTGGTCGATGGGATTCTGCAGATGATGCCCGGCGTTCCCCAATCGCAATGGCTGGATGCTTATAGGAAAATGCTGGCTCCGCTGCCACCGGGAACGTATGAGTTGATTGTGCATCTCGCACACAACGATGCGGAGATTCAGGGCGCGACGTCAGATCATGCAGATTGGGGAGCGCAGTGGCGACAGAATGATCTGGACCTGGTAAGCAATCCCGAGTTCCAGAAATTTCTGAAGGACCAGGGATTCATTCTGGTGACGTGGAAAGATCTGGCGAAGGCGATGCCAGCCGAAGTAGCGGCTAAATAGCGCTGAACTCAACCCAGGCTTTGGTCTTCCCGAAATCGACGTTCAGCTCGCACTTATTTGGACCGGTGTGGCCGAAGGTGATGCGCAGTTCGGGCACTTGGCCCATGAGCGTGCCAGTCGACATGCTGGCGCGTGCCAGATCCTGCTGCTGATCGTAGGCCTGGTCCACGTTGACATTCTTGCTGACGATGAGGGTCCATTCCTTTTTTCCGGGTACCAGGTACATGGTATAAGCGCCGACGGCGATCGGCGTGTTACCGAGCGTCAGCGTGCTCTCGGTGAACAGCGTTAGAGCTGAACCTCCAGGAGCCCAGACCTTATCTTGCGGCAAGCCCGCGCGCGTTGCGGGCACTGGTATGTAGCGAGCGCTTATCTGCTTGCCGTTATCGAGCGTGCAAACGGCGGCGCCCGACTGCTTGTCCTCTGATTGCGCGACGGCGAAGGAGGTCAGCGCTGAACAGGTGAGCGCGAGAAGTAAAATCGACAAGCCAATCCGGTTAGAAATAGGACCACAGGCGCCTCGGATAATTTCAGTGCTGTTCATATATTGACTTGCCTCTTTTCCGGTCAGCGGTGCAGCCGAGCTTGCCTCGACATTTCGCTGCCAGTGCACTAGCGAAAACGCGCAGGAGTTACCCCTCGCGACGGAGCATCCGACGAAAAATCGTGACAATAAATACTGGATATTTGTCGCGATAACTTTCGCACAAAAACTCTCAAAACTTCAAGGAGGAACTCGCGCTGTTGATGGCTGAGTTGCGGGACACAGCGAAGCCTCTGTGAATCTTTGCACCAATCTTCACGCGCGGCAGACCCTTAGCGCACGGTAGATAAAAGCAGGACGATGAGCAGAATGCTCATTACCCCGAAAAGAACGAGAGCAAAGGGGGCCCAGAGATTCGGGTCGTGAACTGGCCGGACGGTCGTCTTCATAATGCCTCCTCGTGAGAGACAAACGAAACGTCTTTTCATCCACGATGAAGTTAACCCTGGAGGGAAGTTAAGTCAGTGACAGGGGTCACCGTCGAGTTCAAGCATGGGCCGGAACGTGTACTTTTCGGGGAAGGAGCTCGCCGATACGGCGGATTTCAGCTCCTACGCCGCGAAGCTTTTCTTCAATGCGCTCATAGCCGCGATCGATGTGATAGACGCGGTCGATGATGGTCTCGCCCTCGGCGACGAGAGCTGCTAATACGAGCGAGGCGGAAGCACGCAAATCGGAAGCGAGGACAGCCGCGCCACTGAGAGGTGTCCGGCCACGCACAATCGCGCGACGGCCTTCGATCTTGACGTTTGCACCCATGCGCACCAGTTCCTGCGCATGCATGAAGCGATTCTCGAAAATATTTTCCGTGACGACGGAACTGCCCTCGGCCTGCGTCGCCAGGGCCATGTACTGCGCCTGCATATCGGTTGGGAAGCCGGGATATTCCTCGGTCACAATGTCGGAGGCTTTCAAGCCGCCAAGGCTCAGGACGCGTACTGATTCACCATTGCGGGTGACTTTCACGCCGACCTCTTCCAGCTTGTTAAGCAGAGAAGTGAGGTGGTTGGGATCGCAGTTGGTGACCATCAGGTCGCCGCCGGAAATCGCGCCCGCGATGATGAAGGTACCGGCTTCGATGCGGTCCGGAATGATGCGGTGTTTCGCTCCGTGCAGCTTGGGCACGCCCTTCACTTTTATGGAGGAAGTACCAGCGCCTTCGATTTTCGCGCCCATCTTAATGAGGAGGTCAGCCAAGTCTTGCACTTCAGGCTCACGCGCACAATTCTCCATCAGGGATTCGCCATCGGCGAGTGCTGCGGCCATGAGCAGATCTTCCGTTCCGGTTACGGTGATCTTGTCGAACACGATATGGCCGCCCTTCAGGCGATCGGCTCGGGCTTCCACGTATCCGTGCTCCTGGGTGATTTTCGCGCCGAGCTTTTCAAGACCTTTTAAGTGCAAGTCGATGGGACGCGCACCAATGGCGCAGCCACCGGGCAGAGAGACGCGGGCGTGTCCGAACTTTGCCACGAGCGGGCCAAGCACTAACGTGGAGGCGCGCATGGTCTTCACGAGCTCGTAAGAAGCCTCGGGCGTATTCAGACTGCGGCAGTTGATGGTGGTGCGATGCTGCGCGCGACCATACCCGAGTTCGACCTCGGCGCCCATGGCGACAAGAAGTCTGCGTTCGGTTTCGATGTCGCGAACCTGCGGAATATTTTCGAGGATGACCGGTTCTTCGGTGAGCAGGGCAGCGGCCATTGCCGGTAGAGCCGCATTTTTCGCTCCGCTGATGCGGACGGTTCCAAGCAGGGGACTGCCACCGCGAATCACAAACTTATCCATTCAACCAAAACCACCTATAAGAGCTGAACTCTCATTGTACGGAAAAATTACACCAAGATTCGAAACTGAGGTGCAATGAACCTAAAAATCTAAGTGTGAGTCCCGAGGATGGACTCGATGGCCGTACGCACCTGTCCATCCGCGGCTTTCAGGCTCTTCCTGGCATGGTCCTTAGGGGACGATGTCTTAAGCATGACCAGTGCTACGGGAACTTTCCATCCAGCCGCTTTTAGTGCCTTTATCGCTTCTTGGCGTGAGACACCTGCGGCTTTCTCGATTATGGTCACACCACGCTCGCGAAGTTTCTTATTACGCGGGGTAACATTCACCATCAAGTTGCCATAGACGTAGCCGAGCCGCACCATCGCACCCGTGCTGATCATATTAAGGACGAGCTTCTGAGCGGTGCCTGCTTTCATCCGCGTCGATCCGGAGAGCACTTCCGGTCCGACATCGATGACAATCGCCTGGCCGGCGGCATGTTCGAGGGGAGAATCCCGGTTGCAGACAAGGGCAACGGTCGTTGCGCCTTTCTTCTTCGCGAACTTCAATGCAGCCAATGTGTATGGAGTGCGACCACTGGCGGCAACTCCGATGACTATATCTTTCTTGCCGGGCTTGCGGCGGGCGATGTCTTTCTTGCCCAGATTGAGCGAGTCTTCTTCGTCTTCTACTGCGGAATGCAGGGCTTTATCGCCACCGGCAATGATGTGCTGAATCAGTTTAGGGCTGATGCCGAAAGTGGGAGGAATTTCAGAGGCATCGAGCGCGCCCAGTCGACCACTGGTTCCGGCTCCGACGTAGATGAGGCGGCCGCCTTTGCGAAACGACTCAGCGACAAGATCGATGGCTTTCGCGATTTGGGGCAACTGCTTTTCGACGGCTTTCGGCACGCTTTGGTCTTCGCGGTTGATGGCATGAGCGATCTCGAAGGCGCTCATGGTGTCCAAGTTCAAGGTGCTGGGATTCTGCTGCTCGGTTGCGAGCTTCGAGAGGTCGACTTTGAGTTTCCGCGACTTCATCGACTGGCTCCCGATTCGATCGCTTTAACGACGGCGTCGTGAAACTTGGGGCGGACTTCTTTAATAATTTGCGAGCTGCGGTCCGACCAGGTGCGGTTGGTCAGCAGAATGACGGCGAGCTGCTTCTCGGGATCGATCCAGAGAGAAGTTCCAGTGAATCCGAGATGGCCGAAGGATCGCGAGGAAAAATATTGGCCCGCCTGCGAGGGAGGAGTTGGCTTGTCCCATCCGAGGCCGAAGCGCGTGCTTCCAGGGAAAGCGTGATCCCGAGTCGTGAATAGCTCGATGGTGTCGCGCCTGATTAAACTGCATCCGCCAGCCAGCATGCATTGCGCGAAACGGGCGAGGTCGGCAGCGGGAGCAAACAGACCAGCATGTCCAGCGACGCCGCCGAGCACCCAGGCATTCTCGTCGTTCACGCCGCCTTTGACGATTCCATTGCGAAAGTCGCGATCGATTTCAGTGGGTGCAATTCGTGGCAGCAAGTTTGCCTGCGGACGAAAGGTGGTCTCCAGCATCTGCAATGGCCGAAATAACTCGCGAGCGATGAACGCATCCAGGCTCTCATCCGCGAGGCGCGCCAGAATCTCACCAAACAGAATGAACCCTACGTCGCTGTATTCAGTGACGGAGCCGGGTTCATTTACGAGGGATAGCTTCATCGCGGCCGCGAGCAATTTGTCACGGGTCACGAAACGCAAAAACAGGCGCTCGTACGCCGGGAGGCCCGAGGTGTGCGTCAGCAACATGCGGACGGTGACTTCGGAGCGCCGTTCGTCGTCGGTTGCGAACTGTGGGAGCAGTTCGATCACGGGAGCGTCGAGATGCAGGAGGCCGCGATCGTAAAGGATCATTGCCATGGCGGTCGTGGAAACGACCTTAGTGAGCGAAGCGAGATCGTAAATTGTGTCGTGTGCAGCGCGCGGCGAACTTGATTCGTAGGTGAAGCGGCCGAATCCCTGAAGTGCGACAAGTACGCCGGAATGCACGACCGCGACGGCCGCGCCAGGGAACGCTCGGTCCGCGATACCGCGCTTCACGACGGCGAATGCTTCGCCAAAGCGGCGGTCTTGCCCATTCAAATCGGTGCGCAGAAGTTCTTCGGGGGATTCGGTCATTAAGGGATTCGGTGAAATCGTGATCAATTCAGTCTGTATAGGAGAACACCTTCCGCGAGTAATGCAAAGTGGCAGCTGTTACCGAACTATGCACTCTGCCAGAGAGCAATGCTTTCCAGAGCTTCGGCCGGGCTATGCTGATGGATGCAGGCAGCAAGTCTGCAATACTTGGGCAAATTGAAAATGCAACTCAGCTGGAGGGCATTAGCCCTACTTTCTATCTCGTTCATCGCATTCGCTGCGACTTGTTCAGCTCAGGTCATTGAACCGGTTTCCGGCACGGCGACCGTGAATCGCTTTGCGGCAGTCGATGCCATCCTGGAAAAAGCGGTTCAGGAGCAGAACCCGCCGGGAGTGGTGGTTATCGTCGGCCACAATGGCGAGACGGTTTACCGCAAGGCTTTCGGCTATCGCAGCCTGGAGCCGCAGCGCGAGCCGATGACCATGGACACGATTTTTGACATGGCCTCGCTTACGAAGCCCATGGTGACGGCGACAGGGATTATGCAACTGGCGCAGGCAGGGCAGGTGCGGCTGAACGATCCAGTTGCAAAGTACATTCCGGAGTTCGCGCAGAACGGCAAGCAAGACATCACGGTGCGTCAGTTGCTGATCCATTACTCGGGCCTGCCGGAAGATCTGGATCTGAAAACAAAGTGGGAAGGGTATGAAACGGCCCTGCGAATGGCGATGGAAACGGCGCCAGCTTTCCCACCGGGCTCACGTTTTCTGTATAGCGACATTAACTACATCGTGCTGGGCGAGTTAATCCATCGGGTTTCCGGCCAGCCGCTGGACGAATATGCAGCCAAGAATATTTTTGAGCCGCTAGGGATGAGCTGGACCCGCTTCAATCCACCGTCGTATTGGCGTGAGCGGATCGAATCGACGGAGTACGACGAGCACGGCGTGATGTTGCGAGGAGTGGTACATGATCCTACGGCGCGACGCATGGGTGGAGTTGCTGGACACGCTGGCGTGTTTTCCACCGCGGATGACGCAGCCAAGTTTGCGAAAGCGATGCTGAATGGCGGCGGAGCGATTCTTTCCCAACTTAGTCTCGAGAAGATGACTACGCCGCAACAGCCACCGAACGACACGGTAGTGCGCGGTCTCGGCTGGGATATCGATTCACCGTTTTCCAGCAATCGCGGCGAGTTCCTGCCGGTGGGATCGTACGGGCATACGGGATTCACAGGGACGTCATTGTGGATTGATCCAACGACGAATACCTACGTCATTATTTTAAGCAACGCGGTGCATCCGCGCGGGAAGGGCAGCGTTGTTTCTTTGCGATCGCGCGTGGCGACAGCGGTTGCGGCAGCGCTGGAGTTGACTCCGGACGAGCAAGACAAGCTACGCATGGAGCAGATTACCGGCTACAACGAAGCCGCGACTGCGGCGCGGCGGGTCGCCGTCCGGAATGGTTTGGTGAGAACCGGTATCGACGTGCTGGAGGATGACAACTTCAAGCAGTTGAAAGGGAAGCACCACATCGGGCTGCTGACAAACCAGACAGGGATGGATTCGCTGGGACGCCGCACGATCGATGTCTTGGCACATGTGCCTGACGTCGAGCTTACGGCGATCTTCAGCCCGGAACATGGAGTAGCGGGGACGCTGGATACGCTGAACGTCGGCAATTCGAAAGATGCGGCGACTGGAATTCCCGTGTACAGCGTTTACGGAGGCACGGACGCGAAGCGGCGTCCAGGGGCAGACGTCGTCAAGAAGCTGGATGCGATTGTCTTCGACATACAGGACGTGGGTGTTCGCTACTGGACGTACGAAACGACATTAGGCTACTTCCTGGAGGCTGCCGCTGCGAACGATGTGGAGCTGATCGTGCTCGATCGCCCGAACCCGATTACGGGAGCGTACGTGCAGGGGCCGATTTCCGATCCCGGGCATGAGAGTTTCACAAATTATCAACCGTTGCCGGTGCGGCATGGGATGACGATTGGAGAATTGGCGAAGCTGTTCAGCTCCGAGCGGCACATTAATGCGAAGCTGACGGTGATCCCGATGCGCGGGTGGTATCGCGGGGACTGGTTCGATTCGACGGGTCTGATGTGGATCAATGGCTCGCCGAACATGCGCAGCCTGAATGAAGCGACGCTCTATCCAGGAGTGGGATTGATCGAGGGAACGAATCTTTCGGTTGGGCGGGGAACCGATACTCCGTTCGAAGTTGTCGGTGCTCCCTGGATCAAATCGCAGGAACTAGCGACGTACCTGAACGCTCGGGGCATCGCTGGCGTGCGCTTCGTCCCGGTGAGTTTCACGCCGAACTCCAGCGACTATGCCAACCAGTTGTGCGGAGGCGTGAACATCATCGTGCTCGACCGCAACGTGCTGGATGCGCCGGAGATGGGGATGGAAATTGCCTGGGCATTGCACCAGCTTTATCCGGCGAAGTGGGAAGCTAACAAAATGCTGGAGCTATTTGGGAACCAGGCTGCCTTCAACGAGTTAGTGGCAGGGGAAGATCCGCGGCGGATTAATCAGGAGTTGTTGGACCAGATACAGGCGTTTGAGCAGATACGGAAGAAATTCCTGATTTACTGAAATCTGCGCGGCCGAGAGTTCTACGGGCCTCCGGGGTTCTATACTGCACCCATCACCTTGCATCAGACAGAAGCAGGGAGGCCTGGATGATCCGCGTTCTAGTTGCAGTCTTCGCTCTCATCTTCACGAGTACCAGTGCCGTCGTCGCCCAACAACCGGCTGCTTCCGAGAGCAAACCGGATTCAGCTCTGGCACTTTCTACCGGCGAACACGCTAGCGTTCGAGCGATGGAAATCCCCGCGGGCACGCAGATTCCGTTGAAGCTGCGTCAGGCGATCTCGACCAAGAGCGCAAAACCTGGCGACGCTGTTTATGCGGAGACGGTGTTTCCCGTCGTGCTGAATGACCGCATCATGATCCCTACGGGCACGTACGTACAGGGACGCATTTCGGAAGTGAAGCGACCCGGGCGAGTGAAGGGCCGCGCCGAAATCCTGATGCACTTCACCAGTCTTATTTTTCCGAACGGCTATACCGCGATTCTGCCGGGTTCCGTGCACAACATGCCGGGCTCGGAAAACCAGAACGTGAAAGGCGAAGAGGGCACGGTTCAACAGAATTCTGACACAGGCAAGGATGCAGGAACGATCGCGAAGACCGCAGGCGCCGGTGCCGGAATCGGCGGACTGGCGGGACAGAGCATAAAAGATGCGGCAATCGGTGGCGGCGTTGGCGCTGCCGCCGGTCTGATTGCGACGCTGGTTACGCGCGGACCTGACGTCATGCTTCCGGAAGGGACTGCGGTGCAGATGGTATTGCAACGTCCGTTGGTGCTGGACGAATCGAAGATGAGCAAGAGGCCGGTCTCGTACTAGTCGGCAAGGCTCGTTTACCTACTGAGGATAGGCAGGATTGCCTGTCCTGCAGCGGCCATTCCTCTCCTGATAAACTTTTGTGTCCGATGCCCTCCATCTCTTATTTTGAATGCTCGAAGTGCGGGGAGCGCCTTTCCCCGGAAAAGCCTCAGACGGTTTGTCCTAAAGACGGCGGGTCGCTCTACGTCCGTTACGATCTGCAGAAGATTCGTGAGAAGGCGTCGCGAGATTCGATCGCGCGCGGTCCGGCAACGATGTGGCGATACTCCGCAGTGCTACCCGATGCCGATCCGGTAACACTGGGCGAAGGATTCACGCCGATGCTGGCGAGCCGGCACGATCCGAATGTGTGGATCAAGGATGAGGGGCTGAATCCGACGGGATCGTTTAAGGCGCGTGGACTGTGCTTGGCCGTCACCATGGCGAAGGCGTATGGGATCAAAAAGGTTGCGGTGCCCTCGGCGGGGAACGCGGCGAGCGCGCTGGCTGCGTATTCCGCAGCGGCAGGAATTGAAGCCCACATCTTCCTGCCGAAGGACGTGCCGCAAGCGAATCTGATCGAGTGTCAGTCTTACGGCGCGAGGGTAACGCTCGTGGATGGCTTGATCAGCGATTGCGCGCGCATGGTGAACGAAGGGAAGCAGGCCGAGGGCTGGTTCGATATCTCCACGTTGAAAGAGCCGTTTCGCGTGGAGGGCAAGAAGACCATGGGGTACGAAATCGCCGAGCAGATGGGATGGGAGTTGCCGGACGCGGTGATCTATCCGACGGGCGGCGGGGTAGGCCTGATTGGGATGTGGAAAGCGTTCGATGAGATGGAGCAGTTGCGCTGGATCGACAGCAAGCGCCCGAAGATGATCGCAGTACAGGCTGCAGGATGCGCGCCTATCCCAAAGGCGTGGCAGGATCACAAGCAGGTCTCGGAGATGTGGCAGAATGCGCAGACACTGGCCGCCGGCTTGCGCGTGCCCAAAGCGTACGGCGATTACATCATTCTCGACATTCTGAAAAAGAGTGGCGGAGCGGCGATCGAAGCGACCGACGACGAGATCATGGAAGCGTTCCAAGATTGGGCAAGCCGCGAAGGAATTTTCGCTGCGCCGGAAGGAGCAGCGTCACTGGTGGCGTATCGAAAGCTGCTCGCAATCGGTTTTCTGAAACCGGAAGATAAGGTGGTGCTCTTCAACACCGGCTCGGGGCTGAAGTACATCGACGTAATCGCGGAGTACGCAAGTAGACGCGAGCGGAAATCCGACTCGCCCAAAGCGAGACAGATTGGAGGGATCATCGGGCCGTACTAGGCTCGCTCGTCATGACGGAGAGGCTCTACTACACGGATTCGTTCTTGTATGACTTCGACGCGGAGATTGCCGAGGTAATCTCCGGTGAGCGTACGGCCGTGGTGCTGGACCGTACGGCGTTTTATCCGACCAGCGGCGGCCAGGTTTTCGACACGGGAGTGCTCAGCGCGAATGGCAGCGCGCTGCGAGTGACGGAAGTTGCGGAAGATGAGAACGGCAAGATCCTGCATTACATGGAAGCGCCTGCACGCACGCTCGCGCCGGGGCAAAAGGTTACTGGCACGATTGATGCTGAGCGGCGATGCGATCACATGCAGCAGCATTCCGGCCAGCACGTGCTGTCGGCGGCGTTCATCGAGTTGTTCGAGATGCCGACGGTTTCGTTTCACATGGGAAATGAGATGTGCACGATTGACCTGGCAGCGAAGGCGTTAAGCAGTGATCAGATTGTTCGGGCAGAGGCGCGCGCGAACCAGATTGTGTTCGAGAACCGCCCCGTTGGCGTTCGATTCGTGAGCCTCGAGGAGGCGCGGTCACTGGGCCTGCGTAAGCTCCCCGAACTACAGAAGGATGAGATGAGGCTGGTTGAGATCAGAGATTTCGATCTATGCGCGTGCGGAGGGACGCACGTCACGCAGACCAGCCAGATTGGTACGGTTCTGATTCGAAAGACAGAGAAGGTAAAGCAGGGGATTCGCGTGGAGTTTGTATGCGGCGATCGCGCATTGCGAATGGCGCGAAAGGACTATGCAACACTGACCGAAGCAGCAGGTCTGTTCTCGGGGCATATCTACGATGTTCCACAGCAAATCAAGAAGATGCTGGACGAAGTAAAGGCCGCGCAAAAGCGGCAGCATGCGTTGCTGGAAGAGATTGCTCAACTGAGTGCCGCCGAGTTGTGCGGGAACGCGCGGGCAGTAGGGAAGTTCAAAGTGGTGCAGCGATTGTTCGCGGATCGTGATCTCACGTTCATCAAATTGCTGGCGCAGAAGCTGACGAAATTTCCAGGAATGGTGGTCCTGCTGGGCTCGACTGCATCTCCGGCGGCAATTGTGTTTGCGCGCTCTGCCGACGTGGAAGGTGACGTTTCCATACTGATGAAGGACGCCATGGCCGCCGTTGGCGGGCGCGGCGGAGGATCGAAATATCTAGCTCAGGGCGGAGTTCCCGACGCGGCGCGAGTGTCATCTGTGCTGGACCAGATTGCGTCTCAACTGGCTGGGTGAGTTGTTCAGGAGCTGCCTGAAACGCTAATGCCGCCCGTGCTACAGTACGATTCAACAAGCGCCGGCCGTTCTAAACATGGATAGACTGATCCTGATTTCGCTCCTGGTGAAGCTTGGCGTGGCCGCAGCCGTAGCCAGCACCCTAGCACGATCGCGCGAATTCCAGTCCCTTCTCTACCGCGAAGAGCGGACCCTCAAACAGAAAATCTATCTGACCATATGGATCGCGATTCCATTCGCGCTAGGGATCGTGGTGCGTGTGGTGACGCCAAGGTTCATCGCGGCTGATTTGTCATTCGAGGCGGTGATGTTGATCGGCGTGATCGGAGGGCGATTCGCTGGAGCGTTGGGCGGGATCCTGATCGCGGTTCCGGCGGCAATTCACGGCGAATTGCTGAGCCTACCATTCAATGTGCTGTGCGGGCTGATCGCTGGGATGTTGCGCGATGCGGCCAGCGAGCGGGAGATGATCTGGTACTTCTCGCCGTTCGTCGATCTGAGCTTGTACCGGTGGGTTCGCAAAGTCCTTCCGCGTCCGAAGATCGACTGGCAGATCAGCTTCTTCCTGGTGATCATCGGGCTGGAGTTCCTGCGATTGGAACTGGCGCGATCGCGCTGGTTTCATTCGTACATCTTTGCGGTCGACAGTTCGAACACTTGGATAACGTTCGCTATCTTTGCCACGGTGCTGATGTGTATTGGCATCCCGCTGAAGATCTGGAATAACACGCGCATCGAGCTGAAGCTGGAACAGCAGGAGCGGCTCCTGATGCAGGCGCGTATGGAGGCACTGCAGAGCCAGATCAATCCGCACTTCCTTTTCAACACTCTGAACTCGGTTTCGTCGCTAGTGCGCTTCGATCCCGATACGGCGCGTGAACTCATCGTAAAGCTGGCGAATATTCTGCGACGACTGCTGCGGAAGACCGACGCGTTTGTTCCGCTGAGCGAGGAAATTCAATTCATCGACGATTATCTGGATATCGAGGTCGTGCGCTTCGGGCAGGACAAGCTGAAGGTCACGAAAGAACTCGACCCGCTCTCTTTAGACATGATGGTACCGAGCATGCTGCTGCAGCCACTTGTCGAGAATTCGATTAAGCACGGACTGAGTCCGAAGATCGAAGGTGGGGCGATCGTGCTGAAGAGCGCGGTCCGCCATAAGCGTTTGATCATTGAGGTCGAGGATGACGGTGTTGGGATGGCAAACGGGATACTGGAGAAGCCAACCGGAATGGGCGGTACTGGAATTGGCATGGCGAATGTTGCCGAACGGCTGCGCGTGCTATATGGCGATGATGCGCGGATGATCATCAGCAACCGGCCGAGCGGCGGTACAGCGGTTCAGTTACAAATTCCATTGCAGTCAGCCGAAGCGGCGCAGGACTTCGCGGCGGCACTTCAGGATGCGCGCTCTAATACCTTGCGGTAAAACTCCTCGTAGATAGGAATGATTTTGCTGGCGCAGAAGCGAGCGCGTGCGGAGTTGCGTGCTTGCTCGCCCATTTGTTTCAGACGAGGGGAATCGGACAGCAGTTCGGTCGCAAAGCGCGCCATCGTGCTGACGTCGCCGACATCGGCCATGAATCCGGAGACGCCGTGCTCGATCACCTCGGGGACGCCGCCGACACGAGTCGCGATAGGAACGACTTCGCAGGCCATGGCTTCGAGTGCCGCGAGTCCGAAGGATTCGAGTTCGCTGGGGAGAAGCATCACGTCGGCAAGGGCAAGTTTTTCGTGCACCAGGTCCTGTTTGCCGAGGAAGATAACGCGCTCGTGTATCCCCTTATCCATCGCGAGCCACTCGGCGCGGGAACGGTCAGGCCCATCACCGATTAGCAGTAGTTTGGCGGGTACCTTCTTCTGCACGCGGTCGAAGATTTCGATTACATCGCAAATGCGCTTCACAGGGCGAAAATTCGACAGGTGCACTAATAGGCGCTCGTCATCAGAAGCAAATTCGGAGCGCTTTGCCATAACTTCTGGTGTGCGGCGATAGACGTCGCAATTCACGAAGTTGTAAATGACATCAATCTCGTTACGGACATTAAATTCCTTAAAAGTACGCTCGCGAAGGTAATTAGAGATTGCAGTCACACCGTCGCTCTGTTCGATGGAGAAACGCGTAATCGGCAGATAGGAGCGGTCAAGTCCGACGAGGGTGATATCGGTGCCGTGTAGTGTGGTGACAAACGGTAGCTTGTGCGGCTTGGGCGAACTGGCGAGCATTTGTTTCGCGAGCAAAGCACTCACTGAATGCGGAATCGCGTAGTGAACGTGAAGTAAGTCCAACGAATAGATCTGCGCGACTTCGGCCATGCGGGTGGCGAGAGCAAGATCGTAAGGCGGATAGTCGAAGAGAGGATAGGAAGAAACCTCGACTTCGTGGAAGTTGATGTTTGGCTGCGGTTCGCGTAGCCGGAACGGCTGAGAGTAGGTGATGAAATGAATTTCGTGGCCGCGCTGCGCCAGTTCAATGCCTAATTCTGTTGCTACCACACCACTGCCGCCGTATGTGGGATAGCAGGTGATCCCAATCTTCATGGAGCCCTCAAAGTTGTTACCGGACCACTATTCGATTCAATTTCATGGACGACGATGCACACTGAAAGTCACTCAAGAGGTCAGTTGATGATACGAGATCAACTCGACGCCGTGCCTCTCGAGCAAGTCGTGTGCGCGATCTGACGTCAACACAGCGAGTTCTTTCTCACGGGAAGAGCGAAGCCGGGTGCGAACGCTGTCGAGTTCCGCATCGTTATATCCAGGATGACAGACGAACTCCCATGTGCCCTCGGGAATTGATCCGATGATCGCTTCAAAGAGGCTTTGGTCGAGCGCACCGGTGACCAGGACACCGAAGCTGCCGTCGGTGGTGACCATGCCTTCGCGCGCGACCATCTCGGAGAACTGGGTCTCATACCGATGCAACACTTTGACTTCGGTATAACGCGTCCAGAGTCTGGGGCGACGGAGCAAATGCGCAAAGGCCAGCGGCTTGAGCGGAACAAAAGGGTTGCGCACGGCCTTTACTCCGCAGGTCCGCGCTGCCCGGAGGACCGCGTTGCAGATCGAAGGCAGCATATGGGCGTGCTTGTGCGTATCGATGTGAGAGACACTGATTCCAGCCGATTGCAGTGCGCGAATCTGGGCGGTGGCTTCAGCTTCAATCTCTTCCGGATTAATCTTGTGTTTGAAGTTGTCGAGTGCCAACTCCAGAAATCCCTGGCGCAGGCGACTGGTGCCATTGGAGCCAGCCAGGAGACTGCGAACTTGTTCCCCAGGCAGCAGAGGCTCGCCGTCTACAAGCACCACGTGGCAGCCAACACTCAGTTCAGGAGCAGACTGGGCGGATCGTGCCGCCGAGACGAATCGGCCTCCAGTCGCCATCAGGGTGGTGGACGTAATCACCCCGTGCTGATGGCCTTCGAGAATGGCGCGATTTACGCCCTCGGTGAGTCCGAAATCATCGGCATTGATGATGAGGCGCCGCATTGGCGCCAGTTTATCAGGTGAGAAATGGTGGGGTGGCCCGAGGTTAATTCGGTCGGGGCGATCCAGTCAGCTCGACAGGTGTGTGCTCTGCCTGATCGAGGTAATACCGAATCTGTTCCAGCAGTCCGGGGAATAAGTCTTCTTTTGAGAGGCAGGCGCTGGCGTCCGCACCAGTTTCAACTGGGCCGTAACCGGTCACGATGATCACAGGAACATCCGGATACTTGCCGTGCACCTTGCGTGCGAGTTCCAGTCCATTCATACCATCCATACGGAAATCGGTGACCAGCAGGTCGAAACGTTCTTTCTCGAACTTCTCCAGCGCATCGTGCCCGTTATAAGCGGACACGGCTCTGTATCCCTGCATTTCGAGGATCTCGCAACTCAGGCGAGCCAGCACCTCGTGATCGTCGACGAATAGGATGGCCTTCATGCACACTCTCCTGCACCGACACAGCCGTGCCCTAGAGCCAGATGTACTGGCGCATTTCGTTGGATTTCATAGCGAAGGCGAAAGATGCCCGCTCCCGTAAAAAGCTGAAGAGAAAGCCGGAAAGCACGTTTTTGATAATTGAAGCTGGGGGTCAATTTCGCTTTTCTATCGCCTCAGCTCGAAGATTACTTGATCGAGATTCGCGATAGGTCCAATCTCAAAGACCGATTGTCCTTGAGCCGATGATTCACGTATAGTCAGGCAAATGAGCTGCTGTCGCGGAATTCGTCCCTGCTGCTGTTGTTGTATGGCGGCCCACAGGACTGTCTTCCGGACGGATGCGATGATGCGCTAAAGCTCAAAACAAGCTTAGATCAAACCAACGCCACCGCCGGAACTACCGGTCGGTGGATTTTTTTTGCGTGCGAAAGGACTAATGGCGACTTCTTCGGAATTAGGTTTTCGTGATGTTCCCAATGCCCCTCCTCTCGAAGGAGCGATAGCGGACATTTACGAACGGCGACTCAGCCATTTGCGGACGTTAGAGGCGGAGAGCATTTACATACTGCGCGAGGCGGCGGCTGAATTTTCCCGACCGGTCATGTTGTATTCCATCGGGAAGGATTCGTCGGTCATGTTGCGCCTAGCGCAAAAGGCGTTCTTCCCGGGCAAGTTTCCGTTTCCGCTCCTGCATATCGATACCAGCTACAAGTTTCCCGAGATGATCGAATTTCGTGACCGCTATGCGCGCGAGATCGGGGCTGAGTTGATTGTTCATCAGAATCGTGAGGCGCTGGAGCAGGGTGCGAATCCGTTTGCTTTGGGTACGCAGAAGTGTTGCGGGCTGCTGAAAACGAAGTCGCTGCTGGACGCACTGACCGAAGGTGGCTTTGATGCGGCGTTCGGTGGTGCGCGCAGAGATGAAGAGAAGTCACGCGCGAAAGAACGAATCTATTCGTTCCGCGATGGTTCGGGGCAGTGGGATCCGAAGAATCAACGCCCGGAGCTGTGGAACATCTTCAATTCGCGGATCGACAAAGGCGAGAGTATCCGCGTATTTCCGCTCTCCAACTGGACCGAACTGGATGTGTGGCTCTACATCCACCTGGAGAACATCCCGATCGTGCCGCTCTACTTTGCGCAGGAACGTGATGTGGTGATTCGCGGCGAATCGATCGTGGTGATTTACAGCAAGGACCAATTGCTGGAGGGGGAGAAGACGCACCGCATGAAGATCCGCATGCGCTCGCTGGGATGCGTGCCCTGTACAGGAGCGATCCGATCGCATGCAGACACAGTGCCGAAGATCATCAAGGAGATGATCCAGTTCCGGCGCTCGGAGCGCGAGAATCGCGCCATCGATCACGACGAGGAAGGCTCCATGGAGCTAAAGAAGCGCGAGGGCTATTTCTGATGAGCGCTGCCTTCGCAGAATCGAACGTACATTCCGAACTGCTGCAACAGAACCTGCAGGCTGAATTGCTACGCTTCACCACCGCTGGCAGCGTCGATGACGGGAAATCAACGCTGATCGGACGCCTGCTGCACGATTCGAAGTCAGTGTATGAAGATCAGCTGGCGTCGGTGAAGAAGAGCCGCATCAATCGTTCTACGGGCCCGATAGATTTTTCGTTGCTGACGGATGGGCTGCGCGCCGAGCGCGAGCAGGGGATCACCATTGATGTTGCCTACCGTTATTTCACGACGGCGCGGCGCAAGTTCATTATTGCCGACACGCCGGGGCACGAGCAGTACACGCGAAACATGGCGACAGGCGCATCCACGGCAGATCTGGCGATCATTCTGATCGATGCGACGAAGGGGCTACTGCCACAGACGCATCGCCATGCGTATATAGCGTCGCTGTTGGGAATTCCGAATGTGCTGGCTGCGGTGAATAAAATGGACCTGGTCCAGTTCAGCGAGGCGCGATTCCTGGAACTAGAGCAGGCGTTTGCGGAACTCAGCGCGCAACTCGGGCGTGCCAAGGTGCAGACGATCCCGATCAGCGCGTTAGAAGGAGACAACATCGTCCGCCGCAGCGAGCGGACAGCCTGGTACGCAGGCCCCACGTTGCTGGAGCATCTGGAGACGGTGCCGATTCGCCGGCCGGTGAGCTCTGGCGCACTGCGTCTTCCAATCCAATATGTGATCCGTCCGGATGCCAACTTTCGGGGATTCGCAGGGCAGATTGCGTCGGGAGTATTGGCGCCGGGCGATGAGGTGCTTGCCCTTCCGTCGCAGCAGCGCACGCGAGTGAAGTCGATTGCGAGCTTTGATGGCGATCTTACCGAAGCATTTTCTCCGATGTCGATTACGCTCACGTTGGAAGACGAAATCGACTTGAGCCGTGGCGACATGCTGGTGCGCCCGGATCAGGCGCCCGAAGCCTCAAGGCGCTTCGAGGCGATGTTGGTGTGGATGCATCCTCAACCGATGCAGGTCTCGCAGAATTTTCTGCTGAAACACACGACGCGGACCACGCGAGCGCAGGCATTGCGAATCCTGCACCGGGTGAATATTTCAACTCTCCGAAACGAACCGAGCCGGCAACTGCAGATGAATGACATTGCCTCGGTCGAACTGCAGACGGTGGCGCCGCTGTTTTTTGACGGATATGAATCGAATCGAATCACGGGTAGCTTCATACTCATCGATCCGATCAGCAATGCGACGGTGGCTGCCGGGATGATCCGCAGAAATCTGGCGGAGAATGCCGGGGATTATGCGCCGGTTACGGCAGTTGAGCGCCAAGCTAGAAACGGTCATCGGCCAGCGGTGATTCTGGTTAAACATCAAGAGTTGGGGCAGGCGATTGAGCGGAAGCTGTTTGACGATGGGTACCAGGTGACGGCGGTGGGCGAGGATACTCATTCGGGTGACGGTTTGGTTTTGCTGGCGAAGCTTGCGGCGAAGAATGGATTTGTCGCCGTAGTTTCGAGTGAAACGGTTTCCGCTGAAATCTTGCACGGATCGGAAGATGTTTCAATTCTCGACCTGACTGTCTTGAACTCCAGCGAAAGAGGCGAGGCCTTGCAGCGCGTTGCCTCGTTAGCCCGCAGCTTGCGCAATCTTGGAGGCTCCAATGACCTTTGATCTTCAGCTGAGTTCGGAGCTTGCGGCGGATCAGATCATCGATGAAGTGCTGGCGAAGAACGGTGGCCCTGCGTGCCTAACATGTAGCTTTCAGGCGGAAGACATGATCGTGCTGGATCTGCTGCGTAAGCGCTTGCCGGAGATACCGGTTCTCTTCCTGGAGACTGGGTATCATTTCGCGGAGACGTATGAGTACCGGGACCGCATCTCGAAGCAGTGGTCGCTGAACCTGGTGAATGTGCTTCCTGTCCAAACTGTGGCGCAGCAGGAATCCGAGCTGGGCACTTTGTATCAGAGCGAGCCGACGCGATGCTGTCAGCTACGCAAAGTCGAGCCGCTGATGAAGGCGTTGGAGCCGTATGAGGTGTGGTTCACCGGACTACGTCGCGAGCAATCGCCCACGCGCCGCAATCTGAAACTGGCGGAAAGCCATCAGTTGCCCAGCGGCAAACAACTGGTGAAGGTGAGTGCTCTGGCTGCATGGGATTGGAAGCAGGTGTGGCGATACACCGTCGAGAATGGGATCGAGTATCTTCCGCTCTACGATCGCGGGTACCTAAGCATCGGATGTGAACCGTGCACTAAGATTCCAGACGCCGGGGCGGATCCGCGCTCGGGACGCTGGGGCGGCGCAAAACTGGAGTGCGGGATTCACACGTTTTCGAAGCAGTCGGGTTGAGTTGGTCCCACACAACCAGAAGAAGGTTGTGTGGGGTACCCGCTGCTTAAACCTTCAAATCGAGCGTTGGCAGGAAGCGCGGAGGCGTGCGTGCTTTGATCGTCTGCTCAAATCCGTATGCAATCTTGATAAGCGTTGGCTCGCTCCAGGCGCGTCCGAAAAACGAGATCCCCACGGGAAGTCCGAAGAGCGTTCCAGCCGGTACGTTGATGTTGGGATACCCGGCGACGGCGGCAAAGTTCGAGCTGCCTCCGATGGAATGATCCCCGTTGACGAGGTCGGTGACCCAGGCGGGAGAGCCGGTTGGCGCGACCAGAGCGTCGAGCTGCAGGCGATCCATAACGTCGTCAATCCCTTCGGCGCGTGAGAGCTGGTGATTCTTCGCCAGAGCGTCAATATATTCAGTTTCTTTTAGCGAACCCTTTTCCTGCGCCTTTACGAAGATATCCTGGCCGAAGAATTTCAGTTCTTGCTGGTGATGGCGGTCGTTGAAGTCGATCACATCTTTCAGAGTGTGAACCGGAGCGCCCGGACCGAGTCGTGCGAGATAGGCGTTGAGGTCGGCTTTGAGTTCGTATTCAAGGACCAGTAGTTCCGTGTCGTCGAATTTGCCGAAGCCAGGGAGATCGACGGGATCGACGATGGTGGCTCCTGCCCGTTTCATCTGATCGATGACAGTGTTCATGAGGTCATCGACATTTTCGCTGAATCCGAAATACTTTCGGACGATTCCGAGACGCATGCCTTTCAATCCGTCGGGGTCGAGAAATCGAGTGTACTCAGACTTAGTTTTGCCACGACTAGCGGTGGTGGCCGCGTCTTCGGGATCGACACCCGTCAACGCGCTTAGAAGAATCGCGGCGTCCTTCAGGGTGCGGGCCATCGGGCCGGGAGTGTCCTGACTGTGGGAGATGGGGATGATTCCGGAGCGGCTGGCGAATCCCACGGTAGGCTTGATGCCGACGATTCCGTTGGCCGAAGAAGGGCATACGATCGAGCCATCAGTTTCTGTGCCAATCGCGACCGCGCATAGATTGGCCGAAACGGCGGCCCCTGATCCGGAACTTGATCCGCAGGGATTGCGATCGAGCGCGTAAGGATTGCGGGTGAGGCCGCCGCGTCCACTCCAGCCGCTGGTTGAATGGCTGGAGCGAATGTTCGCCCACTCACTCAGATTCGTTTTGCCGAGGATCACGGCACCTGCGTCGCGCAGGCGTTGCACGATAAACGCGTCCTTCAGCGGCCTGGCACCAATCATCGCGCGCGATCCTGCAGTGGTGGCCATGCGATCGGCGGTATCGATGTTGTCTTTGATCAGTATGGGAATGCCGTGCATTGGTCCACGAGGGCCTTTGGCCCTGCGTTCTTTGTCGAGCGCATCGGCGATAGCGAGAGCGTCGGGATTCAACTCAATCACGCTGTTGATCGCCGGTCGGCGCTTATCTTTATCCACAGAGGAGATTCGCTCCAGATATTTCTCAGCAATTGAGCGCGCGCTGAGCTTGCCTGATTGCATTGCAGATTGAAGATCTGGAATGGTTGTTTCGTCGAGTTCGAAGCTGGGAATCGATGGCGCTGAATTAGCCGCAGCAGTTTCCGCGAGCGCAGGCGCAACAGCGCCAGCTGCTCCGGTCAGCAAAGTTGATTGCAGAAATTTGCGACGATCCAAGGAGTTCTCCTGGCAGCCAAGAAAGCGAAGCGGGAGGAGAATGCTAGCAGATGGGACTAGAGTGTGGAAGTCGATTAACAGGCAGTCAGCGTGGGGCCGACTGCCTCATATGTCGTCGGTCATCTTGCTAGCGAGACTGGTTTGTCAGCGCGGCGGACTTTCCACGTTCCAGCATCACATGCTCGGCATTTTGCTGTAACGCTCTTGCCTGCGGTAGATACTGTATGGCTTGCATCACTTCTGGATCGGTAGCCGCGCGCGCCGCCTGTCCCTGCTCCAATCCGAAAGCATCGGTAAACAATTCGGCCTTGATGTGCGCCTTCACCCATTCGGTGTTTGAGTCAAAGTCGGCCTGCGAGTAGGTGACATTCTTATCTTGCAGGAAATTGCGGAATGCCTGCAACGTCTGTTCGTCCACATTCCAATCAGGCGTGACTTTGTGCTGCGACAGATATTGCTGCGCGAAGTCGAAGAATATGTAATGCAATGTCAGGTTCTGCTGGAAGGTGTTCGGTTTCAGCTCCGGCAGTTTGACATCCGGCGTAATGCCGTCGCCGCCGTAAACCAGGCGTCCAGTATCGGTCTTCTTCGCTTCACGATGACTGTTGTCGGCGCTATTGTCGTTGACGTTGTAGTAGTAGTCGTAAAGAGAGATGCCTTCGTAATTACGCTGGATCAAGCGGCCACTAGGCGTGTAGTACTTCGCAGTCGTAAGGGCCAGTCCGGTGCTATCAGAAAGCGGAAATACCGTCTGAACTAATCCTTTGCCGAAGGTGTTTTGACCAACCACAATACCGCGGTCATGATCCTGGATTGCGCCAGTAACGATCTCAGCGGCCGATGCGGTTCCACGATCGACAAGCACGACGATTGGATAATCTTTCCCACCATTGCCCTGAGCGACTCGATAGACGCGCTCGGGAGAAGAGCGTCCGTGCTGCGAGACCACAACTTCACCTTTCGGCAAGAACTGGCTGGCCACGGAGACCGCCTGATTCAGAAGCCCACCTGGGTCCTGGCGGAGATCGAGTACGAGACCGTCGAGATTTCCAAATTCACTTAACGCACGCTGAAGCTCGGTATCTGTGGTCTCGTCAAACATGGCGACGTGTACGTATCCAACGCCTGGCTTAAGCGCGAAATGAACATCCACGCTGTTACGCGGGATTTCTGCGCGCATCACCGTAAGTTGAGCCGGCGCTGTAAGGCCTTCTCGGACGATCGTGATCTGAACATTCGTACCACGGGGACCGCGCACGAGGTCGGCGACTTCGTCGGTGGTCATGTTGTCGGTGGGCTTGCCATCGACTGCGGCGATCACATCGCCTGGGCGAATTCCAGCTTTATATGCGGGAGTGCCGGCGAAGGGCGCGATTACGACAATTTTGTTGGCGCGCGCACCGATGCTCATGCCGATCCCGTAATACTTGCCACTCTGCTCTTCCTGAAGCTGTGTATACGCCTTGGGATCAAAGAACGTGGAATGGGGATCAAGAACCCTTAACATGCCGGGAATGGCGCCTTCGAAGACGGCTTTGTCGGGATCGACGGCCTCAGCGTAATTCTGCTCCACCATCTCATAAACGTTGGTGAAGTGGCGCAGGGATTCGCGAGCTTGCGCGTCATTGTCGGGGGAAGCGCTTTGTGGGCCCGAATTCAGGCCACCTGAATCCATGCGCTGGCCGAGCACTACGCCCAGTCCGGCAAAGACAAGTAGAACCAAAAGCAAACGAATACCAAGGCGCCGGTTGTATGCCATGAAACGAAAATCTCCGTCCTGGTATGGATGCAAATCGCGCTTCAGGTGGTTCATTCTCATTTCAGATTGCAAAGATACGGAAGATGTTATGGGCCTTAGTACCGGGTTAGTGAAAATCGTGAGAAGTAGTCTCTGCTTGCGTTATGTGTAATGGCAGAATGCGGTTCGCCTTCACGGAAATTACGTTGTCGAGGTTCTGCAATACGCCTTCCACAATGAGGAAGCGTTCAGAGACGAGTGTGACCCGGTTTTTCTGGTACAGATCGGGATGAATGATCGCATTCGCGATACCAGTTTCATCTTCGAGGCTGAGAAAGACGAAGCCCTTCGCGGTGCCGGGACGCTGGCGCACGATCACCGATCCAGCCGCGCGGACCAGCTTTCCATTGGGCAGATGCGGAAGCTGATTGGCGGGGGAAACACCCATGCGATTCATCTGATCGCGGTGATAGCGCATGGGGTGCGGGCCTACGGTCATGCCTGTACCGGAGAAATCGGCTACGAGACGTTCTTCGGCAGTCATGCGGGAGAGAGGCGATGCGTCGTGCTCGTCTGGAATTTCGCGCAGCAAAGGCCCGGTGCCACGAACGGCTCGTTCCACCTGCCAGAGAGCATCGCGACGATGGACCGCAGCTCCGCCTAAGGCGTTCAAGGCACCGATCTCACCCAAGGTGATCAGCTCAGTTTTTCGCAACTCTGGGACGCGACGCGCAAGCTCATCGATAGAAGCGAAGGCTCGCATGGCGCGCGCAGCGACGAGCGCCTCTGCTGCTTCCTGACGCATACCTCGCGCATAACGCATACCGATGCGCAGCGAGAACTGCCCATTGTCAGGCTCGAGCGTGCACTTCCAGTCGGAGTGAAGAACGTCGATGGGACGAACTCTCAACCCGTGTCGCTGCGCATCTTTGACGATGGTTGCCGGATGATAGAAGCCCATCGGCTGATTGTTGAGCAACGATGCGGTGAATGCTCCCAAGTAATGGCATTTCAACCAGGCGCTGGCATAAGCGAGCAGGGCGAAGCTGGCAGCATGCGATTCGGGGAATCCGTACAGCGCGAACGAGGTGATGGACTGGATGATCTGTTCCTGCGCTTCGGGGGAGATGCCGTTTTCCTGCATGCCTCGCCGTAGTTTTACTTCTATCTCGCGCATACGTTTTTCCGAGCGCTTAAAGCCCATGGCGCGACGCAGTTCTTCGGCTTCACCTCCGCTGAAGTTGGCGGCGATCATGGCTACGCGCAGGAGTTGTTCCTGAAAAAGTGGCACACCCAGGGTTCGCTTGAGCACGGGTTCCAGTGAGGGATGCGGGTAGGTGATCTTTTCTCGCCCCAGGCGGCGTTCGAGAAATGGATTGACCATCTGCCCGACGATTGGTCCGGGGCGAATGATGGCCACTTGCACGACGAGGTCGTAGAAGCGCACGGGGCGCAGGCGGGGTAGGCACGACATCTGCGCGCGGCTTTCGATCTGGAACATGCCGATGGTGTCGGCCTTCTGCAATATGGCGTATACGCTGGGATCATCGGGGGGAAGTTGCGCCAGGTCGACATTTTCACAATATTGATCGTGGATTACGGAGATGGTGTCTTCGAGAACTGCCATCATGCCGAGACCAAGCAGATCGACTTTGACGATCTTCATGTCAGCGCAATCTTCTTTGTCCCATTGCACGACGACGCGATCAGGCATACTGGCAGGCTCGAGCGGGACGACAGAATCGAGCCGTCCCTGGCACACGACGAGGCCACCGGAGTGTTGTCCGAGGTGACGCGGCAAATCCTGCAATGCCATACAAAGCTGCAAGAATTTGCGGATGCGCGGATGCGAGGTGTCGCAGCCGGCATCGTTAAAGTGCCGCTGCATGGTGTCCGACTCGTCTTTGTATTCCCAGGAATTCACCAGCGGAGAAAGACGGTTGAGCGTTTCGGCATCGAAGCCAAGCACCTTGCCGACTTCGCGGGAGGCGGATCGTCCGCGATAGGTGATGACGTTGGCCGTCATGGCAGCGCCCAACTTGCCGTAGCGCTTGTAGACATACTGAATGGCGCGTTCGCGCTGCTCGCCGCTGGGGAGATCGAGATCGATATCGGGCCATTCGCCGCGTTCTTCCGAAAGGAAACGCTCGAAGAGCAATTCCATGCCGACGGGATCGACAGCTGTGATTCCCAGCGAATAGCAAACCGCACTGTTGGCGGCCGATCCGCGGCCTTGCACGAGAATGCCTTCGTCTCGACAAAAGCGGACGATATCCCAGACGATGAGGAAGTAGCCGGCGAGCCCGAGTTTTTCGATCAGGGCAAGTTCGCGTGCAATCTGTTTGTGTGCGCGTTCACGGAAGGCAGCATCGCGCTCGCTGTAACGTGTGATTTCACCGTCTGCCGTGCGCTTGCGCAGGAAGGAGTTCATGTCATCGCCGTCCGATACGGGATAAGGCGGGAACTGATAACCAAGCTCGGTGAGTTTGAATTCGAGACGCGAGGAAAGCTCGGCGGTATTCGAGATGGCCTCGGGAAGATCGGCAAAGAGGCGCGACATTTCTGCGCCGGATTTCAGACAGCATTCATTGTTGCGGGAGAGCAGGCGTCCGGCGGTGGCCAGCGTGCGATGGTTACGAAGACAGGTGAAGACGTCGAGTACCTGGCGAGCTTCGGGTTGTACGTAACGAACTCCGTTGGTGGCGAGTAGGGGCAAACCAAGCGAACGCGCCAGCGAGACGGCCGCCTGATTACGAGATTCCTGTTCGCGTCGATGATGACGCTGGAGTTCAACGAAGAGATTGTTTCGTGCGAAGGTAAAAGCAAGTTGTTCGAGAGTACGGTGGGCTGCGGTGAGTCCGCCATTGGCGAGGGCGACGGCAAGCGGGCCTTGATCTTCACCCGTGAGGCAAATTAATCCGGTGGCGAATTGCGCGAGTTCGTCGTAAGTCGTGATACCCTCGCTTTTGCGCGGCACTCGCAACTTCATACGGCTGATGAGGCGGCAGAGATTCTGATATCCAGCTTGATTAATCACAAGCAGAGGAATGCGGGCGGGCCCCAACTCGGTATTGCAAAGGACGTCAGCGCCGAAGTGTGGACGGATTTTGGTCTTCTCCGCGGCAAGATGAAAACGCGGCGCCCCATACACACCGTTGCAATCGATCAATGCCATGGCCGGCATATCGATGGCTGCGCAAGCAGCGGCCATTTCTTCCGGCAGGGAAGCGCCTTCGAGAAAGCTGAAAGCAGAGCGGGCGTGAAGTTCAACGTAGGTCATTTACAAAATCAATCAGTCATAGCTGGCAGCGATGAACCAGCGACCTTTCGTCATGTCGCGGTAAATGCGATAGAGCGCGACATCTTCCTTCTCGCGAACTGCCACGTCCCATTCTTCGTGCTGCCAAGCTTGATCGCTCCACCATTCGCCTGAACTGTGCCACGGACCACTGCAGGCGACGATCTCTCCGTGAGGCTGAAGGCGTACGGGACAGCGATTGCTGACCAACACAATCACAGACACAGGCGGACGAAAAATGCGTTTCACTACACGGCCGGAATGCTTTGCAACGGGCTCTTTGTCTGCCGGCGCGGTGACTTCAAAGCGCTCCATACGAAATGGATCAGGACGGTGCGTATCCAAGACTTTGGCAACGCCGACGTGCTCTTCGCCAACAACTCCCTTGGCGCGTGCGAGCGTGAGTTCGAGGCGCTCGGCTTCAGGCGCCAAGGGAAGAAACAATCCACCTTGCGCGAGACGCGGACGCACAGGATCGGCGGTGAGCCGAACTTTGCCGATTGGCGCAGAGGGCGGATGCGCCTTCAGATCGAGATGCAGCAGTTGCAAGAACAACTTTGGGTTGAGCATGGGTACGGGCAGCTGCAGATCGCGCTCGAAGATGCTGGAGCCCCGGTCCATGTCTTCGAGCTGCAGCCACAGGTGCAGGGCGTTCGTTGCCAGCGAGCGCGATTCGAGCCGCGCGCAGATATGTTCCAGCAATCGCGCAAGAACAAACGCGAGTGGCTCGAGCAGATCGATGGGATATTCCAGCTCCATCGCTTCCTGGAATTCCAGCGGAGCTTCTGCAGGAACCAAAGTACGAACAAATGTTCCTCGCGCGAGTTTCTGAAGTTGCAGTCCTTGCTGGCCAAGACGTTGGGAGAGCGCGACCTCGGGCAGAGCTGCGAGTTGCGCAAACGTGCGCACGCCCCAGCGGTAAAGGGTTTCCAGAGTTTCAGGCGGCGGAAAAAAGTTCTCGATTGGGAGCGTGCCGAGGCGCTCGGTTTCCGAACCGGCAGGGATCACAGTAATTCCTGGAAATCCGTGAGCTGAGTAAACAGCAGCGTCGGGATTGGAGGCGAGCGCGACGTTCGCCTGAAATCCCAAATTAGTGGCGCGCTGCGCGATTTGTTGGGAGACATGAGACAGGTTGCCCAGCAGGCGATCGAGGCCAGAGACGTCGATCACGATGTGGTCGAGCGCCGTATCTTCGACGCGCGGCGAGAAGACGTGTCCGCAGTCGAGCAGGGAAGCGTGTGCGGTGGCTTCCTGCTCGGGAGAACGCATGCGCAGCACGGCTTCGGGAGCGCGCAATTGCGCCTGCATGCGCGTCATACCTCGCTCCAGTGTTGCATCACGCGCGCGGTCGTTCATGGCGACGATGCGCGACAGTGGCGCCTTTCCTTCCAGCACGGCGACAGCCTGGAGGCGCAGTTCGGGTTCGAGGCAGACGAATGCTTCCACGGGGAAATCAGGGACGAAGAGACAGGCAAACATGAAGCAAGCTCCTGATTAAGTGCGAATCGACCAGGCGGAAGGCAGAACAAAATGGGCATGCGCCGATGCCGGTTGTTTCTTTATGGCGATCTGCGAGCGCAGCACTTCAGCTCCGATCTCAATTTCGCCCAGCAAGCGCGTATGCGACGGTGCAGTTTGGTCGGCGATGGTCTTCCAGCGGCAATCACAGCGCGCGAGGCCCAGCACAAGGGAAGCGGCGGCTTTCGCATAAGCCTGTTGCTCCAGGGCGAGCAGGACCGTAGGGGTGTTTTCTACAGCCCGGCGAAAGCGAAACCAGGAAGTGAGTGGCACACGTCTCGCGATAGCGGGCGAAACGTCACTGAGATCCAGAACCACAATGCCGAAGCCACCACTTTGCAAGAGCAGGTCGGCGGTTTTGAGTGCTTGTTCAACGTGAGCGCCGGGATCAGCTTTATTCTTCTTCTCGATTCGGTTTCCGGCCCTTTCCAAAGGAGGGAAAGGACCGGGCACCCTACTCGGTACCTGACAGCGCACCCAGAGCAGGCGTTTCAGATCTATGCCCGCAGCAACGGCGGATCCAGGATCGAAGGCATCGCTGGCATCGACCAATGCGCAGGCTTCCTGGCGCGCGGTGGCCTGGGATAGCAAGGAAAGCAGCAGGCTGGTGCGACCGGAAGAGGCAGGGCCAACGACCTCGGTGAGTGCGCCGCGCGGTAACCCCCCGGTGAGCGCATCGATGGCAGCAAACCCAGTTGAGACCATGTCCGGCGAAGGCCGCTCCAGTGTCGAAGCCCGGCGAACTCCCAGCTCTGAATCAGCCAGAATGGCCTGAGCACGCGAAAAATCGAGAACACGAACGGCGGCGGAAGACATAGGGACCCTGCGCAGAGGAAGCGGGAATAAGGCGATTGCGAAAGCAGCTACTTTCGCTTTTTATTCGCCATCGAGTAGATTCTGGCGCGGGAGCGAGATGTTGTCAAGAGGAGGAAGAAAGCAAGGATGAGCGCGGGTTTTTCGGCTCACACCGTCAGCAGAACGTCAGGCGATATTGGCGTTTCCGGCTGCGCGCACTGAAGAAGTCGCAACTCTAGGCGTTTCAATCTGCACATTGCTAAGTTCGTTGATCAGGGTTCCGGCCCAGCGATAGATATTCTGGTCCTTCACCAGTTCGCGCATGCGATGCATACGGCGGCGGCGCTCTTCGGGGCGCATATCGAGAGTGACCCGGATGGCCTCTGCTATTTCGTCCGCGTCGTACGGATTGATCAGGATGGCATCGCGCAATTCATTCGAAGCGCCGGTGAAGCGGCTGAGGATGAGCATTCCCTCTTCATCTTCTCGGGAGGCAAGAAATTCCTTGGCTACCAGGTTCATTCCATCGTGTAGCGATGTAACCAGGCAAAAGTCGGCCAGCTTGTAGAAGCGCTCGATTTCTTCGTGACTGTGATGCCGGTTCAGGAACACGATTGGCTTCCAGTTTCCCGACTTGAATTTCCAATTAATACGTTCTGCTTCCGCCTCCACCTCGGTCATCAATTCGTGATAACGCTTGATGTGAGTGCGGCTGGGAGCGCCAATTTGCACAAAAGTGAACTTGCCGATGAAGGACGGATATTTTTCGAGGAAACGCTCGATACCTACGAAGCGCTCGGGCAGACCCTTGGTGTAGTCGACGCGATCGACGCCGACTCCGAGATAAAAGGCCTCGATACCAAGTTCCTTCAGCAGTTGAGGCTGACCAACGAGGTAATTTTTCTCGCTGCGATTGCTGGGGCCGGGCGCTTTGAAATCCACACTGATGGGGAACGGCTTCACTTCCGTTAAATGGCCAGCACGCATTGCAGTTGCGGACGGCCAATCAATGCGGCACTCGAGGGCACGGTCGACGGTCTCTAGAAAATTGTGGCAGTGCGACTGCACGTGGAAGCCGATGAGGTCAGCTCCGAGCAGTCCTTCGAGCAACTCCGTTTGCCACGGGCAGATGCCGAATGCTTCTGGATTCGGCCACGGGATGTGCCAGAAAATCGCCACGCGCGCATCGGGCCGTTCCTGCTTGATCAACTTAGGGAGCAGTGCGAAGTGGTAATCCTGCACCAGGACCATGGGCTCGGTTAGACCTTCAATCTCTTCCAGAACGGCATCGGCAAATTTCTGATTGGCGCTCTGGTACTGATCCCAATCGCTGGCGCGGAATGTAGGCCGGGTGTGCGCGATATGGCACAGTGGCCACAAACCTTCGTTGGCAAAGCCGTAGTAATAGCCTTCTTCCTCCTGCTTGGTGAGCCATACACGCCGCAAAGTGTACGCAGGCTCGGAAGGTGGGACGCGGAGGCGATTGTTGGCGTCTACCATCTTGCGATCGGCATCTCCGCTGCCGTGGGCCACCCAGGTGCCGTCGCATGCGTTCAGGATCGGTTCGAGCGCAGTGACCAGACCGCTGGCTGGAACTATGGTTTCGACTTCCTTGCCCTTTTGGCGATGCATGTAGGGCTCGCGATTGGAAACCACGATGAGCTGGCTTCCTTTCAACTTCGAGCGAACATGGACGGCGAGCCGTTCCTTGGTCCAGACAGAATCGGCAGAGTCGCGGAGTTGCGCTTCCTGCTGAGCAGACGCGCGCGCATCGGACAAACTTTGGGCGAGAGTCGTCACTTCCTGCGTAAAAGATTTGAGTAGATCGTCGCTTTGAACGACCGCAGTCGAACCCGGCGAGAGGCGTCCGGCGCGCACCGCACGGATCCACTGCAAGGTATGACTCATGGGGTGAAGCAGGTTACGGCGGACGATCAGGATCGTGATGCCTGCAACCAGGATGAGTTGCAGCAGCATGCGCAGGGCAGCTTCACGGTAGAGTCGGTAAATGCGGACATCGATGTAACTGGTGTCGTGAACGACAGCCAATCCGCCGATTTTTGTTTGATCGTCGTGATCGTGGAGCGGTACGGCCAGGATATTGAGCGAAGCATCTTTAGTACGGATGAAATCGCTCTGAGGTTTATCGGCGGCAATTGCATGGATGACCACACCGGGCTCGCCGGTAATCCGCGCCTCGGTTCCAGGAGATTGGGCGATCAGGGTTCCGTCAGTGGAGTAGACGGCCAGACCTGCGAGTCCCATGCTGTAGCCGTAGCGCTCGAAGACTCGTTGGTATTGGCTGGGCTTGGCACCCTTTTCAATCAGAGGCTCAATGCGCGCGGCTAAGGTCTCGCTCAGTAATTGGGCGCGCCTCTCCACATCCCGTTGCATGTTGCGGCGCTCGCGCCGGACTTGCTGCCAGGTGAAGATGACCGAGATGAGGGCTAAACCTATTGCCAGGATCCAAACGATCCGCAGGGCTAAACGCATTCTTCCTCAAGTCTGGTGGTGTTAAGGCGCAGCAAACGGTAAATCTGCGCAAAGAGTTGCACTTTATTGAGATGCAAGAACAAAGCCAAAGAACGCGGAGTGTTAAGCATCTCACTTACAATGGATTTCAAGGTGATGGGTGCCTTACGTGAGGCCCAAGCTGTAATAATTGTACGATCAGGCCAGAGTTGAGTGAAGATTTTGACCAGTGGGTGAGGCATTCCGAGTAGAAGCTGAATGGCGACACTCAGCCAAAAATTATGAGGAACTCTGCCCTGGAGCGGAATCAGAATTGCAATAGGGACTAACAGACTTTTTAGATGATGAACAAGTTCGCTATTTTAGTTTGTGATTACGACGGAACTCTGGCCACTGGTGAAACTGCAGGTTCTCAGATCATCGAGGCGCTGATTGCAGCCTCGGAAGCTGGAACAAAACTGGTGCTGGCAACCGGGCGCGAGTTGCCGGATATACGTCGTGTGCTGCCAGAGATCGAGCTGTTTCAGTGGGTAGTGGCCGAGAATGGGGCGGTCCTTTTCGAACCCGCAACGGGCGTGAAGGAAGTTCTAGGATCCGCACCTCCAGAGTCCTTTTTCCAGGAAATTGAAAGGCGGGGAGTTGGCGGGGTGGCTCGCGGTGAGGTGATCGCGGCTATCCATTCGAGGCATGCCGCTGTTCTTGATGAAACCATCCGCACTTTGGGGCTCCCGTACCACGTGATTCTCAACAAGAATTCCGCAATGGTTTTGCCGTCGGGTGTCGATAAGGGAACCGGGGTGGCTGCGGTCCTTGAAAGTATGGGTGTTTCGACCAAAGAAACAGTAGCTGTCGGAGACGGCGAAAACGATGAAGATCTGTTTCGAGTGGCAGGTTTTCGGGTGGCCGTTGCCAACGCTGTCCCTGAACTGAAGGCATGCGCTGATATGGTGACGACGGCAGAGAACGGTGCAGGAGTGATGGAACTGATCGACGTGCTACTCGAATCGGCGCCGATTTTCATCGACAGTAAAGCCAAGTAAAACGTCCGGCATTCTGGCGGTGTGCTCAAGGCCGCGGATCTTTATTGCATGGAAAGAAAAAAAGCCCAGCTCTTCAGCTGGGCCTTTCTTTTTGGTTCAGGAATCTACTTCACGAGTTCTTTCACCTTGGCGACGATCGATTTCGAGGAGATACCAAACTTTTCTACAAGTTCCTGCGGTTTGCCGCTATGCGGAATCTCAGTAACGGCGATCTTGTGAACTGGGATACCGCTGGGACTGAGCGCCGATTGCACAGCGTCTCCGAGTCCGCCGTGCGAGTAGTGGTCTTCGACTGTGATCACCTGGTTGCCGGCAGCACGCGCTGATGCGAGCAGCGTTTCACGATCGATCGGCTGAACGCTGAACAAATCGAGTATTCGTATGTCGATCCCGCTTTTCTTGAGTTCGTCATACGCCTTGAGCGCTTCGAACAGAGTTATGCCGGCAGCCACGATCAGAATTCGATCGTTGTTACCTTGGCGCAGAACCTTAGATTTACCGATTTCAAATTTTTCGTCGGGCGAGTACACGATCGGATTATTCGGACGTCCGAGACGAATATAGGTAGGGCCGACGAGGTCTGCGGCAAGCATGGTTGCAGCCCACGCACTGGTTGCGTCGCTGGGATATAGCACTGTGAAGTTTGGCTCGGCTCCAAACATCGCCATGTCTTCCAACCCCATTTGTGAAGGACCATCTTCACCAATGGAAACGCCCACGTGTGTTCCCGCAAACTTCACATTCAATTGGCTTATCGCAGCCATCCGAACAAAGTCGTACGCGCGCGAAAAGAAACATGCGAAAGTGCTGGAGAAGGGAATCTTGCCGCGAGCGGCCAGTCCCATACTCATGCCGACCATGTTCTGCTCGGCGATATAGCCCTCAAAGAAACGTTTAGGAGCCACGTCCATGAACTCCTCGGTGAACGTAGAGTTTTTGACGTCGGCATCGAGTGAGACCACACGCGGATTGACTTTCGCGAGCTCCTTAAGAGCGTCCCCAAAAGCTTTGCGTGTCGCCACTTCCTTGCCTCCAATGGCGTACGGCGACTTTGGCATCGCACCAGTGGGAGTGGGAACAGCCGGGGTCGCGCGCTGATCGGGCAACTTCGGCGTCCAGCTATCGGCTTCACCAGTGAGCGATTTTTCCAAGACCGCTACAGCGCGATCAGCTTCTTCTTTCGGGAGGGGCTTGCCGTGCCAGCCTTCTTTGTCCTCAATTCCGACGATGCCCTTTCCCTTCAGGGTGCGGGCGAGAATGATAGTCGGCTTTCCTGTGGTTTGTTCGGCTTCATCGAACGCCTTGAGAAGCGCCGAAATATCGTGTCCATCGACAACGATGGCGTGCCAGCCGAACGCCTCCCATCGGGCTTTGTAGATTTCCATGTGGTGCTGCAGCATGGTGGGGCCGCTCTGCCCGAGGCGATTCACATCAATGATGGCGCATAGGTTGTCGAGCGCGTCGTTTGCGCCGAGTTCGGCCGACTCCCATACGGAACCTTCGGCGGATTCACCGTCTCCCATCAGCACGTAAATTCGTTGATCGCTCTTCTCCAGCTTTGCATTCAGCGCGATTCCAAGTCCCACCGGAAGTCCCTGGCCAAGAGATCCGGTAGCGACATCCACGTAGGGCAATTTCGGAGTTGGGTGGCCTTCGAGATCGGAACTCGTTTGACGCAATGTGAGCAGGTGCTCTCTCGGGAACAGCCCAGCTTCTGACCACGCTGAATACAACAGTGGTGCGGCATGCCCTTTGGAAAGAACAAAGACATCATTTGCTCGATTGTGTGGCTGCTGCGGGTCGTAGCGCATGACGGAGAAGAAGAGCGCAGAAACGATATCGGCCGCGGAAGCGCAACTGGTGGGATGTCCGCTGCCGGCTGCGGTGGTGGCGCGGATGGAATCGATTCGCAAACGCGTGGCCTTGTCTTGCAGAAGTTTGAGCAGATTAACGCTGGATGCCGTTGTGACCATCATTCAACCTCGCCGATCTTGATCAGGATTTTGTGATTGCTAGACCGCAACAGATTTTTGCGACACCTTTAATTCAAGATTCCTATTTTCTCATTTGGATTCCGAAAGAGCTTCACGAAAAAACCGAGAGCAAAAAACGGTGTCCCGAGCGCAATTGTAGTTAGGACGAATTCGCGATTGCTCGCGTTACTCGCTCGGGTAAATGAGCGGGTCCTCGTTGCGAATTCACCTCGGCGATTCGCACGTCGACGAAAAGCGTAGCCCGCGTGGCTCTTAACTCTTGGCAGAAGGGAGTCGGAGGGATTGCCGGCAACCAGACAATTCGTCCCCGTTTGAGCTGGAATTCGCCGATCAGTTTCGGCAGGTATCGCCGGTAGCAGAAGGTCCTGGGAGTCAGCGAAAAACCCACAAAACAGGAGATACAACACCGAAATTAGTGTTTTCGTTACCTAAATCAGGTAGGTCGACTATACAAATCTGGATGGAGAGGAATTGCGATCTACCAAATTTGGAATATCTCTGTTTATCCCCGATACTAAGCTGCTCATAACAGAGTACTTGGAATTCGTCACACGTGGAACACAGATTGCACAACTCTGGGGGGCTTCTCTCAGGTTGTCGCATCGCTTTGGGCCGGAGTGTTCCAAAAAAGACTCAGCTATAGAGCGCAACTCAGAACAGAACGACCGGTGGGGCCTTTCGAAAGCTAGTTTTCCTTTTTCAATACCGAGTTGAACAAAGTTGGACGAAAGATTTCAGGAGAGTCAGCATGAGATTGCTACTTAGATTTACAAAGATTGTCTCCGTGCTCTCGCTACTTTTGCTGGTGCCAGTTTTTGCGTTTGGCCAGGCAATCAGCGGTGACGTTGTGGGGACGGTAAAAGATAACTCCGGAGCGGTCGTGGCAGAAGCATCTGTCGAAGCGACCAATCTGGGCACCGGGTTTAAGACCACCGTAAAGTCGAACACCGGCGGCGAATTTCACTTCGTGAACCTGCCTGGTGGGCATTATTCGGTGAAGGCTTCGGGTGCTGGGTTGGCTGGCACGATCGCCGACGTCGAAGTGCAACTGAATCACACGGTCACGGCGAATGTCATTGCGACTCCGACCAGCTCGACGACTACGGTCGAAGTCAATGAGCAGGCTGCCGCGGTCGACACGGTCACGGCCACAATCTCCAACACGTTTGAGACAAAGCAAACGCAGGATCTGCCGACGGCTTCGGTTGGCTTGGGCGTGCTGAACCTCTCGCTTTTGAATGCCGGTGTGACATCGAGCGGCGGCGTTGGCGCAGGCACGGGACCTTCGGTCTCCGGTCAACGTCCACGCAACAACAACTTCACGATTGAAGGCGTCGACAACAACGATAAGTCGGTTACCGGTCCGTTGGTTACGGTTCCGAATGATGCAGTGGATAACTTCACGGTTCTGCAGAATAATTTCTCGGCTGAGTTCGGTCATTCCTCTGGCGGACAGTTCAACCAGACGATTAAGAGCGGAACCAACTCGTTTCACGGAAAACTGTATGAGTATTTTCAGAACCGCAATCTGAACGCGATTGATTCTCTGGTGGCGGAGTCACTAAGATCGAACGGAGATCCGGTCACCAATCCGCGATTCGATGATAATCGCTTCGGCGGACAGATCGGCGGACCGATCATCAAGAACAAGCTGTTTTTCTTCAGCAATTTCCAATACGAGCCATTAGGACAGGTTGGATCGGCATCTGTGGGTTATGCGCCAACCGCAGCCGGTTATGCGGCGCTAAGTGCGCTGTATCCCAACTCAACTAATCTGCAGACACTTCAGAAGTATTTGCCGGCAGCAGGGGCAAACGACCAAGGCACAACGTGCGCCGTGGCGCTCACTGCGACCGGAGCATGCCCGGCTGGACAGAACACAATTCCGATTGGCAGCGTCGGTTTCGCTGGACCCAGCTACACCAATACGCTGACCACTACGAACGCGGTCGACTTTAACATTTCGCAGAAAGATCAGCTTCGCGGCCGTTACATTTGGGAAAAGTTGAACGCGCCCGATACCGCTGCGCAGATTCCGACCTTCTTCGATACGCTGCCGGTCCGGTATCACCTGTTTACGCTCAGCGAGTATCATACCTTTTCGCCGAGCGTCAGCAACGAATTCCGTCTCGGATACAACCGGTACTACAACGTCTACAGCGTGCCAGACATTCAATATCCTGGCTTGGCCATGTTCCCGAACCTTACCTTCGACGATCTGAACGGCGTCAACATCGGTCCCGACCCGAACGCGCCGCAAGGTGCGGTTCAGAACACGTATCAGGGTGTTGACAACCTCAGTTGGGTGAAGGGTAAGCACAGCTTTAAGTTCGGTGCAGAATTCCGCGATATCATCAGCCCTCAGCAGTTCACGCAGCGTGTACGCGGCGACTACGAGTACTCGAATCTGGCTCTATTCGCGGTTGACGGCGCACCGGATTCCTTCGGCGAACGGTCGACGGGGGACATCACCTATTACGGTAACCAGAAGGCGTTCTACGCTTACGGCGCTGATACCTGGCGCGTAATGCCAACGCTCTCGATCGACCTTGGGTTGCGTTATGAATTCACCCAGGTACCGTTGTCGGCGGCGAGTTTGCAGAGCATCAACTCGATTGCGAGCGTGCCCGGTCTGATTACCTTCGGTACTCCGACCACGCAGAAGAAGAACTTCATGCCCAGACTTGGATTCGCATGGGATCCGACGGGATCGGGAACGACCTCGGTCCGTGGCGGCTATGCGATGGCGAATGACGTTCTCTACGACAACCTCGGAATTCTCTCGGCTCCGGCACAGCTTTCTGCGACCTGCGACACGACGAGTGCGCAAGGCGGAGGTTGCGTTTGGAACCAGACAGCGTTCCTGGCGAACGGCGGATTGCCATCTCAGCCATTCCAGTTCCCCGACGCTGCCACAGCCCGAGAGAATACTTCATCTTACGTTCCGAACCAGCGGTTGCCCTATTCCGAAACCTGGAACCTGGGCATTCAGCACAGTTTTGGACAGAAGTATGTGGCTGAGGTTCGCTATGTAGGGACCCGCGGCATTCATTTGCCAGTTCAGACCCGTTTGAACGCGCAGTCGATTGTCAACCCATCGAACTTCTTGCCTACATACTTGCAGGATCCGGGCATTGGAGTGGCCGATTCTCTTCCACTGACCTTGGCCGATCTACAGGCACAGTCAAACTATGTACCGGCCTATGCTAATGCCGGATTCGATGGCGCGAGAGTCGTCTCGTTCCAACCCTACGGACAATCCATCTACCATGGACTGCAGACCCAACTTTCGCGCAACTTCAACAACGGCCTCCAATTCCAGTTGGCCTATACCTGGAGTCATGCAGAAGACAACTCTACGGCTGACGTGTTCTCGACTTACCTGACACCACGTCGTCCGCAGGATTTCCAGAACTTCGCCGGTGACATGAGCACCTCCGCTCTAGATCGTCGTCATCGCTTCACCGCGCAGGTGATCTACGATCTGCCGTTCTTCAAGAATGCCAACTGGTTCCAGAAGAACGTTGTTGGCAACTGGGAGTTCGCTCCGGTGTACACCTTCCAGTCTCCGGAATACGCCACGGTTCAGAGTGGAGTTGACTCCAACATGAACGGTGACAGCGCAGGTGACCGTGCAATCTACAATCCGGCCGGCGTACCCGGTACGGGTTCGGGTGTAACAGCCCTATTGAACACGGCTGGTGATACGGTTGGCTATGTGGCGAAAAATCCTAATGCGCAGTACATCCAAGCGCAGGCGGGTGCGCTGGCAACCATCAGCCGCAATACTCTGGGATTGCCGCACATCAACAACTGGGATATGACGATTGTGAAGCGGTTGAACATCACCGAGCGGCAGTCGTTTGAATTCCAGGTGCAGGCGCTGAACCTGTTCAACCATGCCCAGTACGTGCCGGGCTATCTGAACCAGGTCAACTCGCTCGGTTACACGGGTGGCCAAGTGCATACGATGCTGGAGCCACAGCAATCAACCTTCAACCAGCCAAACAAGGTCTTCTCGAACCAGCCGCGCACCATGCAGTTGGTCCTGAAGTACAGCTTCTAGGCTGCGAATCGTAGTTGTTCATTAGGGGAGCCTTCGGGCTCCCCGATTTTTTTGGCTGACGGAGATCGTGTTGGGTGAGCGGCAAAAAGGAAGGGCAGCCCGCGGGCTGCCCTTTTCGCATCGCTGTCCGAAAGCTTACGCGTTCACTACTTCGGATTCCTTCTCTTTTGTCGTCTCTCCACCCTGCACATTTGTCGGATGCGTGTGCTCGCTGCGCTTGTCCTTAACGTATCGATTACGCGCGGCACGCAGCTTCAGGAAGGACTTCGCTTCTTTGTACAAACGTTTCCGCTCGGACGAGTCAAACATCGACCTGCGCAGAATTCGGAATATGGCCTTCGGTCGGAAGTAATACTCGTCGTAGAAGCGGTGCACCATGTCCACCACCTCTTCGGCCGGCAATCCGGGATACTGGATATGGGCGAGCTGGTGTCCGCCCTCATCCACCATTTTGGTGTTGGTAATGAATCCGTTCTGTTTGGCGAAATCGTAAAGCTCCGTGCCCGGGTAGGCGTGGGCAATCGAAACCTGGATGGTTTCGACGTCGAGTTCCTTCGCGAAATCGATGGTTCGGCGAATGCTTTCACGTGTTTCGCCTGGCAGGCCAAGGATGAAGTCACCGTGGATAGTGAGTCCGAGTTTGTGGCAGTCCTTGGTGAACTGACGTGCGCGCTCGACCGTGGCGCCCTTCTTGATGTTCTTCAAGATCTGAGGGTCCCCGGACTCGAAACCAACGATCAGGAGGCGGCAACCTGCTTCACGCATGGCCTTTAGCGTTTCGTAATCAGTGGTGACACGGGAAGTGCAGGACCAGGTTAGCTTCAACGGCTTCAGCTTTTCGCAAAGCTCAATGGTGCGTGCCTTCTGGATGTTGAAGGTATCATCGTCGAAGAAGAATTCCTTTACGTCAGGCCAGAGTTCTTTAGCCTTGGCCATTTCGCGAGCAACTGCATCGGTGGAGCGTTTGCGCCAGGGGTGTCCGCTGAGCGTTTGGGGCCACAGGCAGAACGTGCACTGAGCGGGACAGCCTCGCGTCGTATACAGCGCCACGAACGGGTGCAGAAGAAACGGCACGTTGTAGCGCGGGACGTCGAGATCGCGCTTGTAGATGTCGACCACGTCGGGCAGCGCATCCAGATCCGTGATCTGCGGGGCATCGGGATTGTGAACGACGCGCCCATTTTTGCGGTAGCTGATGCCCGTGATCTCTTCCAGGGGCTTGCCCTTGGCAAAATCCGTGACAGAGTAGTCAAACTCTTTGCGCGCGACGAAATCGATAGCCGCGCACATCTTCAACGATTCTTCGGGCAGCGTGGTGACGTGCGGCCCAACAAACGCAATCTTGATGTTCGGATTTTTCTGCTTGATCGCTTCGGCAAGACGAATATCTCCGGGGAAGCCCGGAGTGCTGGTGAATAGCACCAGGAATTCATATTCCTTGCATAGTTCGATCGTCTGATCGCCCGAGACATGATGCGGGGGGGCATCAAGCAGCCGCGAACCTTCCAGCATGCCGGCCGGATAGGCCAACCATACGGGATACCAATATGACTCGATTTCGCGCGTAGCGGGCCAGCGCGAGCCTGCACCGCCGTCAAAGTTTTCGAATGACGGTGGGTTGAGAAAAAGCGTCTTTAAAGGCATGTTGTTGATTCTAATATCCTAACATTTCCGAGTACCTTTTGGCGTGTTGAGCCGGGTACCCAAAAGGGAACCGCAGTACCAGCCTCGTACAAACGATGAGCATTTCAGCCAAGAGATTCAAATTAGAAGCTCAAGTGAGGCAATGGCGTTGTAGGCTGCCGAAGGCCAATCAGTAAGGCAGTGAAATCATTGCGTGATCGAATCACTTTTTCGGAATAGCCCACGACTCGAGTTCTCCAGTTTGCCTGAGCAGCTGCAAACGAGCTTTGTCATATTCGAATGAGGAGTCCAAGTAGCTGCTGTATTTTTCCTGAGCCTCCAGTTCGGCATTCACGAGGTCCCCGGGAGAGGCTGTTAGCGAAACGCCCTGGGGGGCTGGCGTTGCAGCTGATCCGGTGCCGCCGGCCGTTTCCGTCCTGACCCGAACGGCTCGGGCCTGGCCATCGGCGAGTTCGTATTCCAGTTGGGCCACTTCTTGTGCTGCTTGCAGCTGATTTACCTGGTGCTGCAGTTTTAGAGTCTCTGCCGACACTTGATTGCGAGTTATCTCGACTTGTTTTTTGGCGTTGAGGGCTTCCGCATCCGCCTGGGCTGCATGCGCCCTTGCCACATAGTTCAAGAATGGAACGCGAATATTAACGCCCACTGCAGCGTTGTTGCTCTGGAAATGATTGAAATACTGGTCGTAGTTGTTGTACCTGGAAAACAGACCGTAAGTAGCCACCAGGTCTACCTCGGGCAGGAAGGATTTGTGCTCACCGCGCGCCAGGAAAGAGGCGGCCTTTGCGCGATCCTGGGCAATCGCAATCGCTCCGCTGTTCGAAGCAGCTTTCGCGGAGAGGTCTTCTTCTACGTTTGTTTCAGGGAACTTTGGCACAGACTCAGCGACCGTCTCAATGGACTGGGCCGGCAGGCCAGTGGCCTGCGCGAGCTTATCCCGCAGGAGATCGGCGGCTCCGGTCAGATTAGCCATCTTCATCGTAAGACGGGCTGCGACCAGACGTGCGCGCGTGAAATCGAGCTGGGTAGCCAGTCCGGCTTGTACTCGCTGATTCACAATTGTGACCAGCTTGTTGGATCCGGCGCGTTGCGTATCGGCTGAGCTGATCTGATTCGTGATCTTCTCGAGTTCGAGATAGGTGGACGCAACGTCGAGAATGACATCGCGGCGCAAATCTTCGCGGCTTCGATTTGCCGCGTTCCACGAGCTCTTCGCGGAACGAATGTAATCGCGTTGCGCAAAATTAATAAGGTAAGACTGGTAATTCACATTGAAGATGCTGGGCGCGGAGCCTTCGATGCTCAGCGGAAATCCCCATGTCTTGGCGAGGCCTGATCCGAAGTAAAGAGTCGGCAGGTAGCCGTTGCGCGTTTCCATGTAGCTCTCATACGCCTTGACCTGATCGTTCGTCGCGATAACCAGGGTGGGGCTGTGCGTGAGCGCAAGTTGAATGGCCTGCTCGAATGTGATTGGCTGGGCAAGTGACAGGATTGACGACGCGAAGAAGACGAGCAGCAGAAGGAGATTGCGATATGTATGAGACATTGCGCCACCTGCACGAAGTCGTAATCATCCGGTGCGCCAAGCGCCGGAAAACGCGAGTATAACAACCTTGTAGCTAGTCTGGCGGCCTCACAGACGCGACGTGAACCATGACCGCGCAGGAGGAATGACGACGGCTATGGGACAACGTGGATGGGCAGTCCGTCGCGAAGTGGACGGCCATTGGTCGAGCCCAAAGCAATCGAAGCGTTCGGCTGAACGCCGCGAGTGATTTCGATCACCGTGAGATTGGAGATTCCGGTATCGACATATTGCTGACGCAATTTATCGTTGACGACTTCGTAGACATAACGCCGGCTGTCTTCCTGGTGGACAGCCTCTCGTGGAACCACAACCGCATTGTCGTCGCGCGCCGTAGTGATGTTCACGCTGACATTCGTGTTGGGAAGCAATTTCAAGTCAGGATTCGCAACCAGCGACGTGACATCACCGACGGTACGTGAGCCGCGGACGGTGACTGTCGTAGGGATCTGAGTAACCGAGCCCTGCCATGTGCGTCCAGGCAGGGCGTCCCATGCGACTTCAACGTGTTCGCCGGCGGCAAGCCTGCCAAGGTCGGGCTCGTCCACAAACGCCCGGACGACAACTTTCGAGAGATCTGCGACCTGAATCAAAAGATCGCCCGCATTGACGAAATTACCCTGCTTGATTGGGATTGAGTAAACAGTTCCATCCACCGGAGACACGACGTTGGACTTGTTGAGAGAGTCCTGCGCAGCCGAATAAGTGGCTTGAGCCTGCTGTACTTGCGCTTCGACGCGTTGGACTTCGGGAATCGAATACCGTTTTGTTGTTTTCTGCTGGAGAAGAGTGAGTTGATTTTGTGCAGTCTGGAGACGCTGCTCGGCGTCACGAATTTCGGAAGGCGCAGCGGCGCCGGTTTGCTGAAGTTGCTTCAGGGCGTCCAGGTTTCTCTGGGCAGCATCGACGTCGGCATGAGCCCGATTCAGCTCCGACTGATTGGTGATAACTTCTTCGCGAGTTCCGCCGCTGTGGACCGCGTTCAAGTCTGCTTCCGCCGCCCGCAACTGTGCGAGAGCCCTGGCGGCTTCGGCGCGCGCGTCGGAGTCGTCGAGCTGCAGCAGCAATTGCCCTTTCCTGACGGAGTCGCCCTCCTTCACCAGGACGCGTTTGACAGTGGTCGGACCAGGGGCATGGGCCTCGAAGTTGGCGGATGGCTCAATCTTGCCATTCGTTGAAATGGAGCTGGCGATCGTGGCGCGCTGAGCCTGCGTCGTGCGAATAGGGACGACGGTCCGGCGGCTCGATAAAAACGCCGACAGCGCGATCACCGCGATGGCGATTAAAAGGAGAATAACCCAGGTGCGCCGACGCGGGTTAACTGCTTCGTGTTCTTGATGTTCCGGTTGCATCCTGCGAATAGGAAAGTATAAATGATTGTCGCCGCTTCTGATCGCTGTTACGCCCCAGCATCCGGAAGGTATCGGCCGCAATAGGGAAATCAGCCAAATCGAGCCGACAGCGCCAATGTCTCGATCGTTAGATGCTCGAGGTATCTGGTGAGCTCTGTTTTATCTCCTAAAGCCTGCTGGCGACAGTGCCGCAACGCTCTACATCGAAGAGAGTGTTCGCCTTCAAGCCCAAAACTCTGATTTATGCGAATCCTCGGCTCCCTCGTTTCGAAGATTTTCCACAACGTGATGACCAATCACATCATGGCCCTGGCAGCGGGCCTGTCGTACTACTTCGTAATGTCTCTGTTCCCGGCACTGATTCTCGCAGCGGCGGTGCTGGGCTACTTGCCGCTTCCACATATGTTCGGAAGGATTCTGGGTGCAATGTCGGAGGTGGTGCCTGCCGACAGCATGGGTCTGGTGCGGACGGTGCTGCGAGATGTAATCACGCCGCATCGCAGCGGATTCCTGACCATAGGACTTCTAGGGACGCTTTGGACTGCGTCCAACGGTTTTGCAACGTTGATTGAGGCATTGAATGTCGCTTACGGGGTACCGGAAACGCGCCCCATGTGGAAGACGCGGTTGCTGGCGCTACAACTGATGTCCACCTGCGGATTTCTGCTGATTCTGGGCACAACGTTGATGTTTGTCGGGCCGCGTTTCGGTGGCTGGCTCGCCAGCAAAGTCGATATGAGCAGGGAATTCGTCGACGTCTGGTCGCTGCTCCGTTGGAGTTTGTCGATCGCCTTCGTCGTTCTGGCGGTAGAGCTGATTTTCTATTGGGCACCGAACGTGAAACAGAAATTCCTGGCGGCGCTGCCTGGAGCAGCCATCGGTGTGGGCTTCTGGATTGGCGCATCGTTCGTCCTTAGTTTCTATTTCAGCCGGTTCCCGAGCATGAATCACACCTACGGAACCCTTGCCGGAGCCGTGGCGCTGATGGTCTGGCTTTATTGGAGCTGGTTCGTCATCCTGATTGGTGCCGAAGTCAATGCCGAACTGCTGAAAGCAAAGAGTGGAGGGAAGTTGGAACTGAAGCAGCCGCCACCGAAAGTGGTGAAAGCTCCCTCGGCGTGGGATGAAGGCGTCGCGGCATGAGGTCGACGGCGAGAGGAGGCCGTCCTTGGCGTGAGAACGAACGGCTCAAGTATGCAGCGCCATTTACAATAACGTCATGCCAGTTAAGTCCCCCCGCTACACGCCTGAACACGCTGCCTCCGGCCTGGATGTGCCGTTGTCGGAGATCGAGTGCTGGCCGAATCAGTTTCCCGCTTACGAAATTGTGATCGATAATCCTGAATTCACCTCGGTGTGCCCGAAGACGGGACTGCCAGATTTTGGGACGATCGTGATTCGCTACATGCCGAACAAGCTCTGCCTCGAGCTGAAGTCGCTGAAGGAATACATGATTGAATACCGCAGCGTCGGCATATTCCAGGAAAACGCGGTGAACCGAATCCTCGAGGATGTTGTGCGAGCGGCGAAGCCGAAGTGGGCCGTGGTGAAGGGGGACTTCCGTCCACGCGGCGGGATGGGCACGGTGGTAGAAGCACGCTGGCCCCGCACGAGCGCCAAGAATAACGGCAACCGGTAATTTCTTTTGCCTTCGAATCATTTATGGGAATCTAAGGGCTCCAGAATCTGCTTCCAGGAGACCACCGATGCCGCAGACTTTCGCTCTCGTTTGGCCTGAACTTCCTCTCGCGGCTTGGCAGGACACGCGCGACACACTGCACATGTGGACGCAGGTAGTCGGGAAGGTGCGTCTCGAACTCAGTCCGCACTTCAACCATTGGTGGGAAGTTCCGTTCTATGTGAGCGCCGTGGGACTAAACACTTCGCCTATCCCGTACAGAGACGGCATCTTCGACGTGGAATTCGATTTCATCGCGCACCGTCTCGTTTTTCGCAAAAGCGATGGCCAGCGCAGGGAACTGCCGCTAGCGCCAAAGTCGGTGGCCGAGTTTTATTCCGAAGTCATGCAGACTCTGCACTCCCTGGGCATCGACGTGAAGATCTGGACGATGCCGGTAGAAGTTCCCAATCCGATTCCATTCGAGAAGGACACGCAGCACGCGTCGTACGATCCCGAATATGCACATCGTTTCTGGCAGATCCTGACGAACTGCGACACGCTCTTCAAGAAATTCCGTGCCGGATTTCTTGGCAAAGTGAGTCCCGTTCATTTCTTCTGGGGAAGCTTCGACCTTGCGGTGACACGTTTTTCCGGACGGCGCGCACCGGAGCGTCCCGGCGCGGATGTAATCACTCGTGATGCTTACTCGCATGAGTGCAGCAGCGTCGGCTTCTGGCCAGGAGGAGGCGACGTGAAAGGCGCTGCGTTCTATTCCTATATGGCACCGACCCCAGAGAACTTCGCTAATGCTCAGGCGCAACCAAAGGAGGCGTCCTGGAGCAAAGAATTGGGTGAGTTTCTCCTGATGTATGACACTCTGCGCACGCTGGCATCGCCCGAAGAAGCGGTCCTCGACTTCTGCCAGAGCACGTATGACGCGGGCGCAACGCTGGGCCGGTGGGATCGCGCGTCGCTGGAGGTTCCTGCCTCGTCACAGTCGGCAAAGCGAGCGAGCTAGTGCGATTAGCGGTGCTGATACACTGAGCCACATCGGATGGCACGGTCTTACTATCCACGAACAGCGCTCGCAGTCCTGTCGGCGTTGAATTTCTTCAATTACGTAGACCGTTCCGTGCTCTTCGCAGTACAACCGCTAATCCAGCGCGAGTTTCCGCGCAGCGACACCGAATACGGCTTTCTAACGACGGCGTTCTTCATTTGTTACATGGTCGCGGCGCCCGTCGTCGGCTACTTCGCGGATCGCTATTCGCGAAAATGGATCATGGTGGGAGGCGCGTTGTTGTGGTGCGCGGCAACACTGCTCACTGCGGTCACGCGCAGCTTTGAGACGCTGCTATTCCGCCACACTCTCGTGGGGATCGGCGAAGCGACGTTTGTGACCATCGCTCCATCGTTTCTTTCGGACTTATTCTCGGAAGAGCATCGTGGGCAAATTTTCGGCGTCTTTTATTTGAATATTGGCCTGGGAACCGCCGTTGGATACATGTTGGGCGGATATCTCGGACATCATTTTGGGTGGCGTTATCCGTTTTATGTCGCGGCTGCGCCAGGATTCCTGCTGGCGATTGCGATGACATTCTTGCCGGAGCCTGTTCGCGGCAGCCACGATCTGCTGAAGGCGACGGGCGAGCGAACCACAATTAGTGGATTATTCCGTAACGGCGCGTTCTGGATAGCCACTCTAGGCATGGCGATGACAACGTTCGCCATGGGTGGACTACAGGTCTGGATGCCGACTTTTCTATCGCGTTCGCGCGGAGTTGCACTTGACCACGCCAATCTTGTGTTTGGCGGGATCACGGCGTTCAACGCTATCGCGGCAACTTTCCTGGGCGGATGGTTGGGCGATCGCTTACTGAAGCGAACGGCGTCAGCCTATTACCTTGTCTCGGCGGCGACGCTCGCCCTGTCGGTACCTGCCATGCTGCTGGCCATCTACAAGACGGGACCGATGATGTTTCCCGCGATCTTCCTTGCTGAATTTCTGCTCTTCTTAAATACGGCTCCGCTGAATGCCGCGGTGGTGAATTCCGTGGGCGCGGCGATTCGCGCGACGGCGATTGCGCTGAATCTATTCGTCATCCACCTGCTCGGCGACGCCTTCTCGCCAACGCTGATCGGGCACATCTCCGATGTGAGCAGTCTGCAAACCGGATTTCTTGCTGCGATTGTTGCAATCGTGCTGGGATCACTCGTCCTCTTCTACGGCATGCGATTTGCGCCTGAAATTCCAAGCGCCACAGCCGAGGTGGCTGCCGGATGAAATGGGCGTGGTGGCTGTTCGGTGTGCCCCTGGCTCTGTTTTGGCTGCGCAGTGTGATCGACGCCGCCTTTGGCATGCGAACGCTGACGGATGTGAGCCTGCCCGCTTGGGATTACGGGCCTGCGAATCCGGAGCGTATCAGCATCATTGTTCCCGCCCGCGACGAGCAGGAACACCTGGAGCGCGCGCTTACAGCGCTGCTCGAACTTGATTATCCCAACTACGAAGTGATTGCCGTAGATGATCGCTCATCCGATGCCACCGGCGCGATCATGGATCGGCTCACCGCTACGCATCCCAACGGCGCTCGTCTGCGGGTGATTCATGTGACGACTCTGCCGGATGGCTGGCTGGGAAAGCCGCATGCGATGTGGACGGCCGCGCAACTAGCAACCGGAGACTGGTTGCTATTCACCGACGCTGACATTCACTTTCGCGCAGATGTTCTTCGCCGCGCCGCCAATTACGCTGAGAAGAATTCCGTCGATCACCTGGTGATCTTTCCAACGCACACCGATTGGAGTTTCAGTAAAAAAGTGATGCTCGCGGGATTCAACATTCTTTTTATGTTTGGCCATCGGCCGTGGAAGACCGCAGACCCCAACTCACGCGACCACATTGGCGTGGGCGCCTTTAACATGATTCGTCGCGAAGTGTACGAGAAGGTGGGGACATTTCAGACGCTGCGGATGGAAATCATCGAAGACATGCGACTTGGAAAGCTCGTCAAGGATGGAGGCTACAAGCAGCACAACGTGCTGGGGCCGGATTTGCTTCTCCTCGATTGGGGCGACCATGCACTCGACATCGTTCACAACCTGACGAAGAATTCGTTCTCGCTGATGCACTTTTCCGTGCTGAGGACGATCGGAGCATTCCTTTTTCTGCTCGGGCTCAACCTGCTTCCGTTCATCGGTACGTTATGGGCGCCTGGTTTGGCGAAAGTGCCATATGCGCTGGCGCTGTTCAGCGTCTTCTGCATGTACGTAGGAATGTCGTGGTATTCACCGATTTCGCCGTTATTCGCGCTGTTGCACCCCGTGTCAACGCTACTGCTTGGCTACACGATGATGCGCTCGATGTTTCACGCGCTCCGGAACGACGGAATTGTTTGGCGGGGAACTCGGTATCCGTTGGAGCAGCTGAAGAGCGGACTGGTAAAGGGCTGAAGTTCAGTCCTGCATTGCAGGTTCGATCTCGTCGACAGAGTTACTCTGCTTCTTCGATTTAGCTCCCTTGCTCTGTTTAGGAGTCTTGGTTCCGTAAAACGATCCGGCGCTGTAATTTCCATGGCGACTCACGTCGTATGTCTTTGGAAGTTTTGGTATGTGTGCCGACTCGCCTCTCAACTGACGTACATCTTTCAGGATAATTTCAGCTTGGCTGCCATATTCCTTGATGAGTCCGTGAATCTCGATGTCTTTGCCTGCGAGTTGCCGTACATCGCCCACGTCGCGGAGGTCGTCGCGAAATACGACCACGCTGAATCCGCAGGTTTTCTGGTTTTCGCAGAAGTTAAGGGTAAAGTGTCCGGCCGGCAGCGGACTTACGCTCACGACTTTCCCGGCGACACAGGTTTGCTCTCCGATCTTGTCGGCGGCCTGCGCGACCGAGAGACACTTCGCCGAGCAGAGCGAAGAGAAAAACAGGATCAGTGCAATCAGGCGAAGCATCGGACCGCGATTTTATCGGCACGGAATCATCTTCGCTGCGATTGCGATCACATGCTGTTGGTCGAGTCGTAAGTCCGATCCCATGAATGCGATGCGATGCGCCACTTGTCGCCTTGTTTCTCCAGTACTAAGGTCCAACGACCGCGTTCTTCCTCCCGTTTCCCCTTCATCGTGTATTTGATGGTGGTAGGAAAAGTGACATAGGCACGATCGGCTGCGATGGTAGGGTTGCGGTCAGGGTCGGCCACGGTTACCAGAATGTTGCTCATTCCTGAGGCCTTTGCCAAGGTTAGATAGCCTTCGTACCAAGTCCTTGCCGCATTGGATCCTTGCCAGGTAAAAGGCGGAAATTCGTCGACAACAATCGCGTTCGACGTGAATTGATCGGCTGGAAATGGCTGCAATTTGCTGAGGGCGTTCGCAAGTGCCTTGGCCGGGGCGGCGATTGCGGGATCAATAGTTTGGTTGGCTGCGATAGCGAGACCGGTTATCGTGAACAAAAAGAGGAAAGCTATCAGTGCGCGTTTCATGGCTCCTCCGGGCTGCGCGGAGGATTATAGAGGAGCGTGTCACAAGCTTGCCAAGGTTCAATACACTTCCTCTTCCGCCTGCTTTAGCAACCAAACCGCGAGTCCGATCAACAGCGCATCCTCGCCAAGTGCGAGCAGACGGTCGGGTATCTCGTAGCGTCGGCCGAGTTCTTTTCGCAATTGATAAAAGAGAAAGGCAGACCCGAGAGCCCCGGCTGCTCCGAGCAACCCCGCACGAACCTTCTCGCTTCGGTCAGAATCGAGCCTGGCAGCCGAACTGGCTCCGGAGACTATGCGCGCCAGAAGAGAGAACGACTTGGTTCGAGCCGGCATAAAAGGCAACAGGTCGGCGATTAGTTCGCCAACAAACAGAGCTCCCAAAACATTTTTCGCTTTCGAACCGTCACGACGGTTTTCGTGGGCCCGAATCTGGCTGACCAGCGCTGGCGCCGAACTGGTGCGCATTCCTGCAATAACTCCCACGAGCGCTGAACGCGTCCCTGTTTTCATTTCCGGGTCTCTCCTGGACTGTGTCGCTCTCATCTTTATCCCACCTCCGAATCGAATGGAAGCTAGAACGGTTCGATGCCCAATGGCAACTCGATGTTCTCTCCCTTTCTGAAGGGAAAAACCAACTGGGCTCAATCGCTCCGAACTTGTTGACTTTCCTGTGACATACGGGCTGCCGGAGTGCGCTAACCTTACCGAACCTTGAGTCGGGCGATCCAGAGGACCCAGCCGCAGAGACCCGGGCAACAACTCTCTGGAAGCTTAAGGGTTTGAGGCTGACAGAAGCATGGATAAAGTCTGCCGTAAGCGGAGCAGCGTTATCTATCCCAAGCCGCTTCTAAAAGTGATAGTCTTTGCTGATCGGAGCGCTCCTATGACCAGGCTACGAGCAGTATCCGCACTGGCGTCCGCAACCATCCTTTTCCTTGCGCTTCCAACTCTGACCTTTGCAGATTCGCAGATCCGCATGGTTCGTTTGAGTCAGGTGGATGGAACTGTTCAAATCGATCGCAACTCCGGGAACGGCTTCGAAAAAGCGATTCCCAACATGCCAATTACGCAGGGCGTACGCCTGCAAACAGGAAGCAATGGACGCGCCGAAGTTGAAATGGAGGACGGCACCACAATCCGGCTCGCGCCCGATACGGCGATGTCGTTTCCAGAGCTGGTGCTGCATGATTCCGGCATTCGCGCGAGTACCGCTCAATTAACGCTGGGAACCGCCTATTTCAACGTGCTGCATAAGAAGAAGGAAGAGATTCGTGTTGCATTTGCGCACCAGTCGATCGATGTCGATCACGAAGTGCGGTTCCGCGTGTCGGTTGATTTGGCGACGGCGAAATTGGCGGTGTTCAAGGGTGAACTGAAGATCCCGACATCCGTGGAAGCAGCAACGTTGAAAAAAGAGCAGACAGCTACCTTCGATCTAGTCGATGAGAAACAGGTCGCTACTGCGAAGGGCATCGACACGCTGCCCACGGATAACTGGGACGCGGAACGTTCCGAGTTTCAGAAGCAGTACACCGGATCTGTTTATGGCAGCACCCCCTACGGAGCCGCGCCGGACTTAGCGTACTACGGACAATACAGTTATATCCCGGGGACGGGATACCTGTGGCAACCCTTCGGAATTACGAATGGCTGGAATCCATATATGAATGGCGCTTGGGCGTTTTATTCAGGAGTTGGCTATTCCTACGTTTCCATGGACCCGTGGGGATGGATCCCGTATCACTACGGCGCGTGGACGTACGTGAACGGCTATGGATGGGGATGGACCCCATCGGGCACGCGGACTTGGCAGCCAGTACCCAGAATCGTGCGACCACCTGCGGGGTTCCGGGCACCGGCAGCGCCTGTTGTGGCGAGAGCCTCAGTGGTGCAGCCGACCATGGTCGTGAATCAGACGCGCACCCCTGTCGGTAGGCCAGTAGGGTCATTTAATGGCACGATGATGGCTCCTGGTGGCGGACGAACCGCTACGATGGGTTCCGGCGTAACGGGTCGGAGCGCAACTTCGATGGGGAGTGCGGGAGCGTATCACTCGCCATCTGCCGCAAGCGCGGGGGCAGCTTCTCGTGGAGGAGCAGGGTTCGGCGGCGGTGGTACGGCTCACAGCAGCGCAAGCACCGGCGGACGTACTGGAAACCCACGCTAGACTGACAACCTCTTAGAAACAAAGAGCACTCCAGAAAAATGGAGTGCTCTTTGTTTTTAGCGGCGGATGTTGAGTTCTGCGACGCACTCGACCTTGGGGTTCACTTCACAATAATTCCGGCGTAGCCGACCACAGAATCGCGATCGCCGGAGATGTCCCCCGAGGTGGCATACTTCACCAGTTCCGCTGAAGTCGCTCCCACCATCTTCGCCGCCACCAGCATCGCGATGGTGGGACCATACCCGCACATGGTGCTGTGTTCGCGCGTCAGTACTTCCTGCAAGCCGGCGGGATCTAGTGCGAGGATACGGTCAATCGCTTTGCGATCTTTCTCGCGGGTTATGGAGTCCGATTCGTAATGATTCATATCGCTGGAGGCGATGATCATGACGCGCCCGGCCCTATCCGCCAGCGTCTGCCCTAAGGCTTCACCCAGCCCATGCAGATACTCATAACGTCCTACGGCGATGGTTATCGGAACAAAGGTAAATTGTGGGACGAGCACCTGCAGGAAAGGCAGCTGCACTTCCAGAGCATGCTCATATCTTTGCGCCTGAGGATCTTCCCGAAGGACAGGGAAGCGTTGCATCAGCGCGGCTGCCAATTCTTGATCGATATCAACGTCGCCCAAAGGTGTTTGCCAGCGTCCCTGGCTCATGATGGAGAGAGGCTGACCTTCGCCAGTGTGATTGGGGCAGAGGATGATAAAGCGCGATGGCAGCTGCAAGGTTCCGTAGACCGCGCCTGCCACGTGTCCGGAATACATGTATCCGGCGTGAGGAACAACGCAGCCAACGGCCGTCACTTTCTCGCCGGCGTGCGCGGTGAACTCGAGAACTTCGCTGCGCAGGCGATCCGGATTCGCAGTGTAGAAGTGGCCAGCAACTACCGGAGGACGAACGAAAGTTGCCATGGCATAATCCTTTCCGCTTTCGCTCCGGGTGACAAGCTCGAAAGCAAAAGTCAGGAGGCCAGCGGCTTCGTAATCTGGTCCAGTTCCCGGAACAGCTCTGCCGCCTTTTCCAGCGAAATCGCTTCGGCGCGCACATCGCTGCGCAAGCCAGCTGCTTTGAGAGCCGCACGCAGCGCATTCGCCGGATAGCTCGACTTCAGATTATTGACCAAGGTTTTGCGCTTCTGCGCAAAAGAAAGCTTGAGAAAGTTGATGAATTCCCGCTCTGGTACGCGCAGTTGAGCCAGCCTCGGCTGCATAGTTAGGCGCAGCACCTCGGAATAAACCTTCGGTGGCGGCGAGAAGGCGCCCGGCGGAACGACAAAAAGCTTCTCGATCTTCGCGTAGAGCTGCGCAGTAGCAGAGAGAAGCCCGTATTCGCTCTTGCCCGGTTGCGCCAACAGGCGGTCCGCGACTTCCTTCTGTAACATCAGGATCACTTCGTCGAAAGAGCTATGAAAGGTGAACAGCCGCAGCAAAATGTCGGACGTGATGTAGTAAGGAATGTTTCCGACCAAGCGCGCGGTCGTTGGCAACGCGTGCGGCGAACGATCGACCAACATTCCGGGACGCGGTCCCAACATGCTGGAGAAGTCCATGGTCAACACATCGCCTTCAATGATCTCGACATTCTCGAGGCGGTTGTAGCGCATGCGTAACTGAGCGGCGAGCACACGGTCGAGCTCAATGGCAATCAGGTGTCCGGCGCGAACGGCGAGCTTGTCGCTCAGCACACCTTTGCCGGGACCGATCTCAATGACAATCTTCTGGGAGATATCTCCCAGTGCATCGATGATCCCTTGCACCGCGACGGGATCGACCAGAAAATTTTGGCCAAGCTTCGGGCGATTGCCGCTGCGCCAGCGTGTACGTGGAACTTTCGTTGCTGTCTTTTGCGTTTCCACGACGGTTATTGCTTCTTCCTGCTCGCTCTCAGCGTTGACCCGTTTTCCATTCGCCATTAGACTCACCTTTCGCGCCGTTCAGGCTGCCAGCGGCTGCATTCATCAGAAACGTGTTCTGACGGCCTGTTCAGGGCTCCCAGTTTCGCGGACGAAAGGGACCCCGTTCCATGCACATTGTTTTTGCGGCATCCGAGTGCGTCCCATTTGCAAAGACCGGCGGACTCGCGGACGTAGTCGGCTCCCTGCCTCCGGCGCTGGCCCAATTAGGACATAAGCTCACAGTTTATCTGCCGCTTTATAAACAGGTAAAACTTCCGCCCACCGCCCGCACAGTCATCCCCAGCCTGACTATACCGTTCGATGACAAGTATCGTTTCTGTTCTGTCGTCGACGGCGGTGCCCACAACGGCGTTCAGTTCTATTTTATAGATTATCCACCTTACTTTGATCGTGACTCTCTGTACGGCACTTCTTTAGGGGATTATCGCGATAATGGCGAGCGTTTTGCCCTGTATTCACGGGCGGTAATCGAAGCGTCCAAAATTCTTGGTGTCCCCGACATTTTTCATTGTCACGACTGGCAAGCGGCTCTCATCCCTATTCTGCTACACGAAGTCTACGACGACGATCCCGTATTCCAGCGTGTTCCCAGCGTGTTCACCATCCACAACATGGGATATCAGGGGCTGTTTCCGCCCGACATTTTGCCGCTCATCATGTTGCCCTGGGATCTTTTCACTATTGGCAAGATGGAGTTCTACGGCAAAGTGAATTTTCTGAAGGGCGCGCTGGTGATCTCCGATTTCGTTACCACCGTTAGTAAGAAGTACAGCCAGGAGATCCAGACGGCCGATTTTGGATTCGGTCTGGAAGGTGTGCTGAAGGCGCGCTCGGCAACGGTCGCTGGAATTCTGAACGGCGTTGATTACAACGAATGGAGTCCGGAGAAGGATACGTACATCGCACGGAAGTATTCGTCTGACGATCTCGATGGTAAGTTCGCCTCTAAGAAGGATTTGCTCACGCTCTACGGAATCAAGGAAGTGAGCCCGAAGGTTCCAGTGATCGGCATTGTCGGTCGTTTCGCAGCGCAAAAGGGGTTCGACCTGATTGCGCAGGCTGCCGACCGCCTCGCGCGCGAAGAACTGGTGATCACTGTTTTGGGCACAGGCGATCGCGACTACGAAGACCTGTTCCGGCGATTGATGAAGCAGTATCCGCAAAAAATTGCGGTGAAGATCGCGTATGACGATGCGATCGCGCACAAAATCGAGGCGGGCGCCGACATGTTTCTCATGCCCTCACGTTACGAACCGTGCGGGATGAACCAGATCTACAGTCTGAAATACGGGACGGTGCCGATCGTACGCGCAACTGGCGGCCTCGACGATACCATCGAGCAGTGGGATCCCGTGACGAAGCGCGGCACCGGGTTCAAGTTCCAGGAATATGCCGGTGAGGCATTGCTGGCAAGCGTGCGACTGGCACTGCAGACTTTCAAAGATCCGGCTAACTGGCAGACGCTGATGCGCAACGGAATGAAGAAAGATTTCTCCTGGATGGCCTCCGCGAAGGAGTACGTCCGGGTCTATGAGCGCGTGCGGCAGATCAGGGCGGCAGCAGCCTAATCAGTGACGACCGGCGAGGTCGTCCGAATCCCATGCTTCACCAGGAAGCTGCGGAACTCTTCGTCGAATGTGCGACTGCGATGATATTCGGCCTGCTCGCGCACATATTTCACCACGGAATCGAGATTGGATGCGCTGACGCTGAAAGCGCCGTATCCCTGTTGCCACGCGAAGAAATGGCCCGACTCGTTGACCTGTTTCGCCGACTCCGCTTTGAAGACGCGTACCGCGACCGCCACTCCGATCTTCGGCGGCATGCACACCAGTATATGAACGTGATCTTCCGTCGCGCCAATCTCGATGAGGTCAATCCCGTACTGGACTGCAATTCCGCGCAGAGCTTTGCGCAGTTCGATTTCAATCGGCGGCTTGATCAGCTTGCGTGACTCTCGGGTGCAGAATATCAGGTGAACATAGTTGCGGGCATACGCGTGAGACATGTCCGTGAGTTTCGCGGGTAGGCGCCGCCTTTCGCGGTAATCGAGATCACAGAGGCAGGTGCGAACGAGCACAACGATGCAGCGGGACGGTCTGAGTAAACAGGGCGCAAGCTCGCTCCCGGACGAGTTATCTCGCGCCCTGGCCACGATGGATCAACTGGCGAAAAAATTCTAAGCTGCTGCCCGCGTCATGCCCAATGACGAGTCGCGTTCTGCGGCCGATTTTTTTAGATTATTGCGCAGGGGCGCGAACCAGAGTAGAAGCTCAGCGCGGCAAGTTACGTCAACAGGAAGTGACAACTATGTCGTGTACTTGCTGTTCTCGGGATCGAGGTGCTCGAAGCTTTCGATCACTGCGGCCACTCCGAAGCGATTGGCCTGCTCGGTTTCTTCGACACGCATCACGCGAGCGCGGCAACGAACCCAGGTATCGTCGGCAGGCGTCACCCCAATCGGAATGGGAAAGACCAGTTCGACTTCCGAGCCAACGGCTACGCGACTGCTCAAATACACAAACACACTGCGCATGGTCGAGCCCACGTCACGAGTATGGCCCGTCATCTCTCCGGCGCTTTGTGACTTCGCGCGCACGGGTACGGTGGCGATTACTCTACGTTCGCGCCGCTGCTCCTGCTTGGTCTTCATGGGCATGCTATTCCCCTACCACTCCTGAGAACCTAGTGCTGCCACTTTATGCGAGAAGCAGCAATTCTGCAATGATTGGGGCCGCTGATTGGTAACGAGTCAGGCCGTTCTAGCGCGCCTGCGGAACACGGCAAATACGGGAATGCCCGCCAGAATTATTAGCACTCCGGCAGCAGAATTGTGCCAGTTTGCCATGAACGAGTAGTACAGCAGAACCGCGGAGGCCGCGATGAATAGCGCTGGCACCACTGGATAGCCCCAGGTCTTGTAGGGACGCGCGGCGTCAGGCTCGCGATGGCGAAAGACGAATACTGAGCCGGTTCCCAACATGTAGAAGAGCCATTCCGCAAATAGCGTCAGCGAGAAGAGTTGCTGGAACGTTCCCGCAAATAGCACCAGAACGATTGCTAGTAATGCCTGGACTCCAAGGGCGACCGATGGAGTGTGGAAGCGCGGATGAACCTTCGCCAGGCTTTGGAAGAAATATCCGTCACGAGCGAGAGCAAACGGAATACGGGCGCCGGTCATGGTGCTGCCGTTCAGCGTCACCAGCATCGAGAGCGCCATTCCCGCAGACACAATCGCGGCTCCGCCTGATCCCATCACCAACATCATGGCGTCGCTGGCGGGTCGGGGAGAAGCGGCGATGGCCGCTGGAGCCATCACGAACTGCACAGCCGCATTAAGCAGCATGTAGAGCACGGCGACAATCGCTACGCCGAAGATAAGCGCAATCGGCAGGCTGCGCTGCGGTTCGCGGATTTCGGCCGAAACAGTTGTCACTAGGTTCCAGCCGTCATAGGCCCAAAGCGCGGCGATCAGTGCGGTCATGAATCCGGCGAATCCGCCGGTCGCTCCCAGATACGATTCTGAAAAGTAATGCCAGCTTCCGCTCGCATAGGTGAAGCCGGCGACCGCGATGCCAAGGATGATTACGACCTTCAGAGCAGTAAAGAACAGTTGAAATTCGCCGGCACGCTTTATGCCGATGTAATTCAGGAAGGTAATGAGGATGATGGCGGCGACCGCGACGAGGTGTCCGTAGGTGATGGTGAAGGGCGAGCGAATGAAGACTTGCGGCAGGAACGCCAGCGGAGCAAACGTCCCAAGAATTCTAACGAAGCCGGTGACTATGGTGGCAATCGATCCGGGCTTGGCGATCAGGAAGTACGTCCAACCGTAGAGGAAACCGCCGAGTGGACCATACGCGTCGCGAATGTAAACGTACTCGCCGCCAGCTTGCGGCTTCATCGCACCAAGCTCGGCATAGCTGAGCGCGCCAAACCACGAGAGCAGACCACCAACGATCCAAGCCAGGTATACCAGCGCGGCTGAGCCAACCGCCTGCATCATCTCCGAGGGAACGAGAAAGATGCCGCTGCCTATTACAGTGCCGACCACGACTGCAGCCGCGTGGCTGACCTTGAGGTCGCGAGCGAGTTCCGGTTGTGCGGATTTGGCGCTCACGGTTGAACGTGCTCGGCGGCGATAGTTGAGGTTTCAAGGTCTTCTCGGGCCGGACGCAGCAGCATGCTCGCGGCATAGCCGACCACGAAAGTGACGAGACTGCCGATCATCACGTACCAGGTGAACGGAATGGCTCGCGGCAGTGCGAACGCAGTCCAGTGCAGTGAAGTCACAGCTTGCAGCCACTCCAGCACGTTGCGGCCTTGCCAGATATAAACGGAACTGAGGAAACCGACGAGCATGCCGATCATGGTTCCGCGCTCGTTGGCACGCTTCGTGAGCACGCCCAGCATGAAGACTCCCAGCAATGCACCGAAGGCAACGGACGCGATCGAGAGTCCAACTTCCACCACGCGTCCACCGCGCCGAGAGAGAATCGCCAGAACAAACAGGATCAGTCCCCAGATCACGGTCGCCACACGCGAGAGACGAACGCGCGTCTGCTCGCTCGCTTCCGGATGGCGCCGTGCATAGAAGTCGACGATAGAACTTGAGGAGAGCGAGTTCAGGGCAGCACTCAGGTTGGACATGGCCGCGGCAAGGATCGCCGCGATGAGAAGTCCGGAGATGCCATGCGGCATCTGCGTGACGATGAACGTGGGGAAGATGCGGTCGGTCTTCCCGAAAGACGCGCTTGGCGGGAACTGATGATAGAAGGCAAAGAGCATCGCTCCGACCATCAGGAACAAGGCAAACTGTATCGCAACGAAGATTCCGCTGCTGATCAGTGCGGCTTGCGATTGACGCAAACCGCGCGCGGCAAGCAGTCGCTGCACGATCAACTGATCGGTACCGTGGGTTGCGAAGGTGAGGAAAGCTCCGCCGATCAGTCCAGACCAGAACGTGTATGTCGTGAAGAACGACCAGGAGAAATCGAATACGCGGAACTTACCGGAAGCCGCAGCGAGCGAAGAGACGGTGTTCCAACCGCCCGGTACGGAGTGCAGAATCGTGCAGAAACCAACCAGCGTCCCGCCGACATAGATTGCGGTCTGCACAACGTCGGTCCAGATCACGGCGGTCATGCCGCCTTCAAACGTGTAGATCAACGTCAGCACAGTGACGATGGCGATGGCTGCGAGATCACGTCCGAAGTCGCTCATACCGCTCAACTCAGCCGACAGCGCAATACCAACGACAATCGCAACTGCGAATACGCGAACGCCCTCGGCCGCAGCGCGGGTGATCAGAAACAAGCCCGCGGTAAGCGAATGCAGGCGGGGTCCGAAGCGGCGTTGAATGAGTTCATATGCAGTGAAGAGATTCCCCTGAAAATAATGCGGCAACAGTACGAAGCTGATGATGATGCGGCCGACGATGTATCCGACGACCAGTTGCAGAAAAGCAAAGTTGGTGGCGAACGCCAGTCCAGGAACGCTGATGATGGTGAGTGTGCTGGTTTCGGCGGCGACGATGGAGAGCGAAATCGCCCACCAGGGAATGTTGCGGTCGGCGAGAAAGTAATCGCGCAAGGAGCGCTGCCGCTTGCGGAATCGCAGGCCGAACAGAGTGATCCCTGCGAGGTAAACAATAATGATCAGCAGGTCGAGCGCGTTGAGGCCCATCGATCTCCGGAGCGTTGCGAATCCAGCAGTTGAGCGGCAGAGTATCCGAATCGAAGGTGCGATGTCTACGTACGGTGACGAAAGAAGTAACACTGGAAGGCAAGATGCCGGTCTTTAAATTTGTGGTAGAAATGAAGGCCAAATTGCTGATCTGAGGATTCGGCGAACGTGAGCGAAGACATCGCAGTTCCACAACAACAAGCCCTGGATTCGTCGCTAGCGGCAAAGATTCACAGCGCGTCCGAGCAGGACCTGTTGCAGGTGGTGTCGAGTCCTGATCTGAGTGAAGACCTGGCGCGTGCACTGTTCCAGAGGCGTGATCTGAGCGCTGAAGTCCTTGCGGCCCTCGCACAAAATCATGCTGCAGTGAAGATTCGCGCCGTGCTCGCCGGATTGGTTTCGCATCCGAAAACTCCGCGCCATGTTTCGATCCCCCTCACACGCCATCTGTTCACCTTCGAACTGATGCAGGTGGTCTTGCAACCGGCTGTTCCCGCTGATTTGAAGATGAAGATCGAAGAAGCGCTCATGAATCGCATGAGCACGATTTCCGCTGGCGAACGCATCACGCTGGCGAAGCGCGGTTCGACGCGGATTGCAGCTGGGCTGCTGACGGACACTGATCCTCGCATTCTCGAAGCAGCGTTGAACAATCCCTACATGACAGAGGCTTTCGTCGGGAAGGCGCTCAACTCGCCGGACTCGACCGCGATGCTTTTCGAGTTCACCTGGCGGCATCCGAAGTGGTCCTTGCGAACCGAGATACGAATCGCGATGTTGCGAGCCGCGAAGACGCCGCTCCACATTGCGATGGAAATCGTGAAATCGATGCCAGCGGTGCAGGCGAAGAATGCGCTTTCGAGCTCGCGAATGAATGTGGCGCTTAAGGCGAAGCTGCTCGAGGAAATCAGCGCGCGTTCGAAGGCCCGCTAAGCTCCGCCTCGTCCTTGTGAAAGTAAGAGTGGATTGCCACCGCCTGTGACTTGTTGACCACGGCAGAGAGAGCCGCTGGGTCAGCTTCCTTCACGGCCTTCAGGCTGCCGAAATGCTCCAGCAATCGGCGTCGCGTGATCTGGCCAATTCCGGGAATGTCGTCGAGTTCGTTCGTGCGATCGCGCATTTCACGGCGCTTGCGATGGAAGGTGATCGCAAAGCGGTGCGCCTCGTCGCGGATCACCTGCACTAAGTGCAGCACTGGATTGTGGTGATCGAGGACGACGGGATCGTTTTCCTGTCCGTAGACGTAGATGATCTCTTCGCGCTTGGCGATCGAAGCCAGTGGCTGGCTGGTGATCTGGAGCGCCTCGAGCGCCTGCGCCGCAGCGTGCAGCTGGCCGATGCCGCCATCGATCAGGATCAGGCTTGGCATCTTCAGCTTGTCTTCCGTCACGCGCTTATAACGTCGGGTAACCACTTCGCGCATGGAAGCGAAGTCATCGACGCCGTTGACGGTCTTGATGATGAATTTGCGGTAATCGCTCTTCTTCATCTGGCCGTCTTCCCAGACGACCATCGAGGCGACGGTCTCAGCCCCTTGAATGTGCGAGATGTCAAAGCACTCGATTCGCTTCGGAGGCTCGGCCAGGGTGAGCGCATCCTGTAATGCCTGGGCAATGGCTTGCGCGTTTGGCTTCAACACGCGGAAGCGCTGGTCGTACGACTGCTTGGCATTGTTTCCGGCCAGATCGATCAAGGAGCGTTTGTCGCCGCGTTGTGGGATGAGAATCTCCACTTTGTGTCCCCGTATTTCAGACAGAACCTCTTCGAGGACTACGCGGTCGTCGAAGTCGACCGGCAGATAGATGTTGCGAGGCACATACTTTTGTCCGAGATAGACCTGGTTCAGCAACGTGGAGAAGAACTCGCCGGGATCAAATCGACCATCTTCCAGCAGCGGCAACTTCTCCCAGAAGAATTCGCGACGATCGACGATCTTGCCGCCGCGAATATGGAAGAGGTTCACGGCAAGCATGCCATTCTCGAAGTGATAGCCGAACACGTCGGCATCGTCGCCTTCCGCAGCGGCCATGCGCTGCTTTTCCTGCAACTGTTCGACGGTACTGATCAAATCGCGATACTTGGCTGCTAACTCGTACTGCTCGGCAGTAGCGGCGGAGGCCATGCGATCGCGCAAGGATCGCGCCAGTTCTGTCTGCTTGCCTTCCAGGAACATGCGCACGTCGTTTACGGCTTCCTTGTAGCGCTCGGGCGTGGTGAGCTCCTTCACGCAAGGTCCCAGGCAACGTCCTATGTAGAACTGCAAGCACGGCCGCGGGTGATAGCGGTTCAAATCGATATTGCACGACGGTACGAGGAAATGGCGGTGAATCAAGTCGGTGATTCGATACGCCAGGTTGGCAGGGAAGTACGGGCCATAGTACTCGCTGCCGTCTTTCTTCAGTCGCCGCGTGACGTACACGCGAGGGAAGCGCTCGCCGAGTGTGAGCTTTACGTACGGGTAAGTCTTATCGTCGCGCAGAAGGATGTTGTAACGCGGTTTTTTCTGCTTGATAAGGTTGTTCTCGAGCGCCAGTGCTTCCTTGTTGTTGTCGACAACGATGTAGTCGATGTCGACCGCTTCGCGCATGAGCGTGCCCGTTTTCGTGTCGGAGAGGGCCTCGTCAGAGAAGTAGTTGCGGACGCGCGCGCGCAGATTCTGGGCCTTGCCAACATAGATCACTTCGCCTTCGGCGTTTTTGTACAGGTACACGCCGGGCGCAGTGGGAAGGGTCCGAATTTTAGCGAGCAGGTCCATGTGTTATCGCTGCCGTACGATCAAGCACCGCGAATCCCACACAACCAAAAGAAGGTTGTGTGGGGCAGCCCAGTGTTAATTATTCCAGTATTGTCGATGATCGAGGAACTGGAGAGAAGAGCACCCGGAGAACCGCAACCGGTCTATTTTACAGCGGGGAGAGGAATTGACGCCAAGTATGGCAGCGAAGGCCCTCAGCCGATTCCGCTGCGGGTGTCTGGAAATTAGGGGCTACTGAGGTTTGTCTGCGCCGCTGAATTTGCGGGTACGACGCAGGTCGCTGGATAAGAGGACAGCCTCGGCGACGTCCTTCATCGAGATGCGGCGATCGCGCGCTTCCTTCTGGAGCATGCCGTAGGCTTGTTCCTCGCTGACTTCGAGTTCGTTCTGGAGGATTCCTTTAGCGCGCTCGATCAGTTTCCGTGATTCCAGCTTGCCGGAGAGTTCATTGACTTCGTCCTCAAGGCGGGCCATTTCTATCCCTGCGCCGACGAGGTGGCCGATTGCGGAAATCGATTTGATCTCGCGATGAGAAAAGGGATATGGATCCTTGTGCTGAACGTTAATGACGGCGACGAGGCGAGCGCGCGAAATCACCGGGATCGACAGGAAGGATTCGTAGGTATCTTCGGCCAGTTCAGCGAAGGGGCGAAATCGCGGATCGCGTGGGGCGTTGCGCTCCAGCACGACTGGTTCGCGATGTTCCGCGACCCATCCGGTAATGCCCTGACCGAGGTGGATGGTAAGACGGTCCAACACTTCGGGATGGGAATTTTTTGAGGCGCGTAAAACGAGTTGGTCCTGCTCGAGGACGTAGATGAAACAGGAATCGCAGCTGACGAAGTCGGTAACGAATTCGACAATCTCGTTCAAGACTTCATGAAGCGGGTCTGCGGCGGCAATACGGGTGCCGACATCATGGAGAAAATCAAGCGCAGGACTTATCGGTTCCATAGTTCCATCTTAATGACAGAATCGTGCGGTTCTGATCGATTGTGTTTATCGTCACGATTGCGATTTGTTATCAGCTTTTCATGTGGTGTTAACGGTTAAGTAGCGGGACGCAGCACCGGGAATGCTGCGTCCCTGCGCAGGACGACTACGAACTAATGGGAACCGGTTGCGGAACCCACCTGCGGCGAAAGGCTTGCAAGTGTTGTTTTGGGTGAGCTGGCGCCGAAATAGAGCGCCAAGCCGGACTCATTGAAGCACACAGAGGTAACGTCCCAGACCGCGCCATCGCGGACGAGGTTGACGGAACTGCTCTTGCAGGAACTCGAGTAGTCGGCGATGGTTGGCACCGCGATGATGGAAGGTCCCTTGCGATCCTCAGAGCTAACGATCGCTCGCGGAACGCTGCCGCTGTAGACGGACATCAAGTAGGTTCCTGCGGGAAGGGTGGTTTTCTCCCAGCGTACCTCGTGAGTTAACGTGAATTTGATGCGAGCGTCCTGCGCGTTGGCGGTGAAGGTGGAGGCGAGGACGACGAGAAGCGCGAGAGCAAATTTCTTCACGGAATTCATTTCATCTCCAATCGAAAGTCGGCGGGCGGAAATGCGCAAATGCCGGAGATCCGGGGATCTCGATAGCACGACGCGATGTCCGTTGTGGTTGTGTCCGCGAGTCGTCGCGGCTGAACGGTTGCTCAACAAGGAGAACGTCAGCTGCTTCAGAACGACCGCGGAACCGTTGAACGCCGACGCGCATTGCTTGCCGCCCGACGCTGCGGTAACAGATCAGCCTGGATTGGAGTGAATGCGCAGCCAGGCGCATCCACCGACATCAGGGTACGAAGAGATCGGCCTGCGTGCAAATCAGAAATTGTTATTGCGCACATTGCGCATTTAAGAATTCTTAACACTTTGGTGCAGGTACCGTGGAGCGCAATAATAAATCGCTATACGATATATTGCTGATTTCTCCCGCTGGTTGCCGCGTACGAGTGGAGCAACCCGGCTTTCCAGCGACCCGCGCGCCAACTAGTCGTGCAACGATATAGAACACGCGGACTACCCACTCAAGCCCGACGAGCACAAGTCTCGCACAGCGGCAAAGAGGTAAGCGTTATGCTACCCACCCACTACGAGTTGTATCGCGACGCAAAGGCGCTGGGTGCAATGTTCGGCCGCCGTCTAAAGTCGGTCTGTCAGGTATGTGTCCGGTCTGTACCTGTACCCCCCCCGGGGTATCCCCTTGCAAGTCGTTTATTTTCATCTGGTTAACTTTCCCTTTTTTGCAAAATCCTGAAAACATTGGGACAAAATACCAAAATCCTCAAAACAAAAGACTTGTCAGTTTTGAGGAAGGATAGGGATGCCTCGCTGCGCTCGGCATGACAACGCTCGCTGACGCTCGGATCGTTAAAGCAGTTGCCAGTTGTCAGTTGTCAGAGTGCTACTTCTATTGTGACAAATTGAACGGGACCTACTGGACACTTTCACGAGGATTATTTCTCGAAGCAAATGAGGTACTTACGGAGGTTCTGGCAGTTTTAGGGGCTTGACATCGAAAGTGACGTCATCATGGTGATGTAGCAGATTCCCGTTTGGGGACTTGTTTCCCCTCTGTAAATTTTTTACGGCTGTGGTGAGATGTGCTTCCCCAAGCGGTGGTTCGGATGGAGATCGAGTTTTCAGGCTATTGAAAACAAGACAGTTAGCGAATGGAATGGGTTCTTAACATTGGCAGAAGGCGTGCTATTTCCCATGACGAAGCGCTCGTGCCTAGATTGCGAGTAGAAGACACGGGGCCGGATTGATCCGGCAGCCAGCACAAAAAGCGCTAAGGAGCTTTTCTCCATGAACAGAGTTCTGATTCTCTCAGTTGCCGCCACTCTGAGCGTAGGTCTTACTGTAGGGTGCTCGAGCAAGAAATACGTCCGGAGCCAAACCGGACCTACCATCAACAAAGTCAACGAACTGGACGACCAGACCGCGAAAAACACGAAAGACATCAAGGATGTCGACGCGCGCGCGCAGCAGGGAATCCAGGGTGTAAACGCCAAGTCCGATGCGGCGGACCAGAAAGCCGTAGCTGCCGGTCAGCAGGCCGATCAGGCGCAGACACTGGCTTCTACGACCGCAGGCCAGGTGCAGTCGCTGGCGAATACGGTCGCGAACCTCGACAACTACCGTCCGGTGGTTGAGACGACGGTGCATTTCGGCTTCGACAAGTCGATTCTGACGGCGAAGGCTAAGGAAGCTCTGGATCAACTGGGAACCGAGATTCCGAATGCAAAGAACTATATTCTGGTGATCGATGGCAATACGGACTCGGTCGGACCAGCGGGTTATAACTATGAACTGAGCCGCCGCCGCGCGGACGCGGTGGTGCAGTACGTGGCTGCGAAGTACAACGTGCCTGCCCACAAGATCTACTTGATCGGTCTGGGCAAGGACAAGCCGGCTACCGATGACAAGACGTCCAAGGGCCGGGCGGAAAACCGTCGCGTGGATGTGCGGTTGATGACGAACATCCAGGACCAGAACGCGACCGCGGCTTCGGCGAAGCCACCAGCTGCGCAATAAGTTTGCCTCCCCTGTAAAAAGCCTCTGCGGGCCGCTCGAAAGGGCGGCCGTTTTTTTATTAGTCGATCAGTCTTTCAGTCCATCAGTCTCTCAGTCTGTCGTCGGATAAGGTAAGTTGAGAGAACCGATCGACTGAACTACCCTGCCAAAAGGCGCTAGAATATCCGCATGCGTGGTCTGCTACTTGGGCTGGTGATTTGTGCTCCGCTTCTGGTTTTTGCGCAGGATCCGAACCTGAGCACGGACACAACTTTTCCGGGCGACAAACCGGCGGCGAAGGCGGGAAATGCGCCGGCTCCTGCGAAAAAGTCTGCGTCAAATGTGCCGGATGCGCCGACTCCAGCCAACAAGCCTGCGTCGAATGTACCGGATGCGCCGACTCCAGCCAACAAGCCTGCGTCGAATGTACCGGACGCGCCCGCACCTACGGCGTCAAGCAAGCCGGCCGAGGACACGCCGACGACGCCTCCTGCGGAGGATGCGTCGAAGCCGCCAGCAAGCGCTCCCTTGCCGAGGAGCGATGATGAAAGTTCGAGCAAGGACAATCTACCCGACATCAGCCCGCCACCGGGGGATGAGAACCATACAGGAGCGGATCTGCCCAGCGACGTGGAAGAGGTGCGTCCGTGGAATCCGCACCAAGCGGATAAGAACGTAGAGATTGGCGACTTCTACTACAAGAAGGGTAATTATCGAGCGGCAGAGGGACGTTACCAGGAAGCATTGCGTTACCAGTGGAATCACGCGGAAGCGACCTACAAGCTTGGCGTAGTAGACGAGAAACTGGATAAACCGGAAGACGCGAGAAGGTACTACTCAACCTACCTGAAGATTTTGCCGAACGGACCGGAAGCCGAAAAAACACACAAGGCCCTGGATCGGTTAGGTGGCCCGGTGCCGGTGACTGCGCAGAATACGAATGGTCCAGCAGAGGCGGGCACTACGGATGGGCAGGCAGGGCACCACGGAGTGCATCTTAAGGATTTGAAGCCGGGCTGCATCCATCTGGGAAACAGCCCGTGCCACAGTATGCCGGGATCGGGAACGGCTTCGAACAAGTCGCCGCAAGATACGGGATCTACTTCTCCACCCGCACAAAATCCCCAGTAGTTGCGTTTACCGAAACGCGAAGTTTCGCTTCGTTGCCGGTGCCTCCATATTGAACATGCCATATGAGGATGTTCTCCTGCGTGCTCCATTCAGCAAGGCAGACGATCGGCAGGGTGGGAGTTTGCTTCAGCAGTTTTTCGCCGCCATGTTGATTGGCGACCTGGACGGCTTTATCGGAATCAATTTTCAGAAAAGCGATGTCAAACGTCTTGGTGAAAGTGTTGGTTGGGTTGTAGCTATCTTCCGCTCCAAAGGAGATGCCGGGCTCGGGAGCATCGTCTTCCTTTACGCCGGACCAAGTGTAGGTTTTGGCGACGCTATGATTGGGTGATCCGAAGGAAGCGCGCCAAACGGCATATTTGCCATTCTGCCCGGTTATGTTCTTCGTGGGCTGAGATTCGAGGCGGAAGGTCTGTGCGTCAGCTTGCCAGGAGCGAGCCGCGACATACATCTTGTAGACGGCCTCGCGGCCGGTGTAGAGCGTGGGCTCGGTAGGCTGGGGCGCAGCGGCTTCCTGCGCGGGTTTCTTGGGTTCAGAGGTGCAGGCGAACATCAGGCCGAGCAGGATAAGAACGGTGAGTGGTTGAATTCGCATTCTAGGTTTGAGTCCTCGTACCAGGAAGCGCCTAAGGATTTTCCCAGCAATCAGGCGCGCTTCATTCTAATTCATCACGTGTTTTGAGCGACGAGAAGATGGGAATGGGAGTCTCTAGTCAGCCGCGTCAGTAGCGGTTGCGGATCTGCGTCCGAGATTGGCGATGGTGTCTTCCAGAACGGCGGCGGACTTGCGCAGGAGATTTTGCTCGTGCTCGTCGAGTTGCAGGTGAAGCACGCGCTCAATCCCGTTGCGGTTGATCACAGTAGGCAGACTGAAACAGACGTTGGTGATGCCGTAGTAGTTCTCAACGAGGCTGGATACGGAGAGGATGGTGTACTGGTCACGGAGAATGGCTTCGACAATGCGCATGAGTCCGGCAGCAACGGCGTAGTAGGTTGCGCCTTTGCGCTCGATGATTTGATAGGCCGCATCGCGGGTATTGATAAAGATCCTCTCCATTTGCTCGACTTCGTATTCGCAGTTGCGGGCTTTGGCGAAGTCGCACAACTCCATCCCCGCAATATTTGCCAGGGACCAGACGGGGACTTCGCTGTCGCCATGCTCGCCGATGATCCAGGCGTGAACGCTGCGGGGATCGACGCGGAAGTGGTGACCGAGCAAGGTGCGGAAGCGCGCGGTATCGAGAATGGTGCCGGAGCCGAAGACGCGCTGCGGCGGAAGTCCGGAATCCTTCAGGGAGGTGTAGGTGAGCACGTCGACGGGATTGGTGGTGATGAGAATGATGCCGTCGGGATTGTAGCGAGCGACTTCGGGGATAATCTGTCCGAAGATGGCGGCGTTACGCTTCACGAGGTCGAGACGGGTCTCGCCGGGCTTTTGCGCGGCGCCTGCGGTGACTACGGTGACGGCGGCGCCGGCGCAATCCGAATAGTCTCCGGCCCAGATGTTGGTGGCGTGGGAGAAGGGGATGGCATGACTCAGGTCCATGGCTTCGCCCTCGGCCTTGGCGCGATTCACGTCGATAAGGACGATTTCAGCGGCGAGGCCACTGAGCATGAGCGCATAGGCAAAAGTAGCGCCCACATTGCCAAGTCCGACGACGGCAACACGAGTAGCGCGGTTGGAACTGTTCACTTGGATCACCCCAGCTGCATGCAATTGTGACACGAATGGCGGAGAAAACGCGCACTCATTCGGATTACACTAAAGCGGCATCGTGCATCTCACAATCAGCCACATGCCTAAGATTTCTGCTCTCCTACATACGATGAATGATGTGAAACGGATCGGGCGCGCGCTCGATTCGTTGCGCAGCTGCGACGAAGTGCTGGTGATCGATCACGGATCCACTGACGGAACGCAGAAGGCTGCCGAGGAGCATGGCGCGGCGGTGAAGGCGGCGATCCCGGGAGTGGATCGCGGCGCGTACGTGCTCGACCTGAAGAACGATTGGGTTTTCTGTCTCTGCTCGAACGAGGCTCTGAGCGAAGAGTTGGAGGCATCGTTGCACGAATGGAAGCAGCATGATCCGGAATCCGACGCGGGGATTGCCGTCGGCGTGCGGGAAGAGTGCGAGGGGGGCTGGAAGGCTTGTACCAGCGAATTGAGATTAGTGAACCGCACTCGGCTGAACTGGACAGGCGACCTACCGCCTAATACGGATGGCCCGCCCGGCGTGGCGGGCGACCTGATTCGATTCAAGAATCCATAATTTCGGCCGGGATTGGGTCGTGATTGCCTGTATAGGCACACCCTCGTCCATGTACCCATGAGATTACCTATGGCACGTTGGTACCCTTCGACAGGGGCGATTGCGACATATAATCGGGGACGAATCCAACACCTACTGGGCGTGAATGTTCCTTTTCTTCGCGATCGCGATTTTCTGCTTTGGACTGCTGTTCGGGAGCTTCCTGAACGTGTGCATCCATCGAATTCCGCGCGAAGAGTCGATCGTGTGGCCGGGTTCGGCGTGCCCGCATTGCAAGTCGCCGATTCACTTTTACGATAATGTTCCGGTTTTCAGCTGGTTAGTGCTGCGGGGCCGCTGCCGCAACTGCAAAGCGCCGATCTCGCCACGATATCTGCTGGTGGAACTGCTTACGGGCGTGCTCTTCCTGTTGTGCTTCGTCGAGTTTGGATTGAGCTTGAGCACGCTGAAATACTGCGTGTTCGCTTTCCTGATTATTGGGCTGGTTTTCATCGATGCGGAGTGGAAGCTGCTGCCGGACAAGCTGACATTGACGGGAGTCGTGATTGGACTCGGGTTCAGCCTGTTCGCTCCGGTGAACGATTTTCTTGAACAGATCATGCCGTCGTTTATGCACTCGTCGTTGGGCGGTAATTCGTGGCGAATGGTTTCGCTGATGGATTCGGCGCTAGGGGCGGTGGTAGGGGCATCGTTCATCTACGGCGTGGGTGAGATTTATCTGCGCGCGCGCGGCGTGGAGGGAATGGGTTTCGGCGACGTGAAGTTAATGGCCATGGTGGGTTCGTTCCTGGGTGTACGGCTAACGGTGATCACGTTGTTTGGGGCGTCGCTAGTGGGATCGTTGTTTGGGCTGGCGATGATTCTGAATGTGTGGCGGAAACGAACGCGCCGTAGGGTGGTTCGGAATCACGAGCCGATGGCGATCGCGCGGAAGCGAGCGTGGCACTCGGCCAGCATGGTGTACCGGTTCTATCAGATTCCTTTCGGAGTGTTCTTAGGCAGCATGGCTTTGTTTTCTCTGTTCTTCGGTAACGCGTTGCTACGCGGTTACTGGGGCTTGTTCTTATAGAGATGGGGAGGTCAAGCATGAAGAAATTGAGCGGAGTAATCCTGGCTGCGTTCGTCCTGATGCTGGTGGGCACGGGAATGGCGCAGTCGCTGGCAGATCAAGCGAAGGCAGCGCGGGAGCAGCCGAAGAAGTCCGCGACGAAGGTGTACACGGAAGACGATTTGCCGTCGGTGCCGGAATCGAAGATGGCGGAAGAGTCGCATGCGGCAGAAGCAACTGCAACCAACGCCGAAGCGGCGAAGGAAGCTCCGGCAGCGGATGCAGCTACGGCCAGCGATGATGCCGATAAGAAAGACGATGCCGGCGCCAAGGAACAGGCAGCGAAAGACAAAGAAGCTGCTGAGACGGATGCGAAGGAATGGAAGTCTAAAGTTGACGATCAGCAACAGCAGATCAACACGCTCGAGAAAGAAGTAGACCTGATGCAGCGCGAGAACAAGCTGCGCCAGGCGTCCTACTACGGCGATGCCGGCAACCAGCTTCGCGATCAGAAGAAATGGGCCGACGATCAGCGCCAGTATCAGACGGATCTCGAGGCGAAACAGAAGGCGCTTGCCGATGCGAAAGAGAAACTGGACGACACTCGCGAGCAGGCGCGCAAGAGCGGAATCTCAGAATCGAAACTGGAGTAACTGGCTGGCCTGTAAAACTTGCAGTGGTGATGAGGATCAAGGCGCCCCGCGGGGCGCCTTTTGTTTTCAGTTGCGGTACTGCGGTACTTAAGTAACGCCTGAAAGGCCCAGATTCAGCCTATTCAGCGTGGTACTCGGGATACAATCCCGAGTTCAGGGCAGATTGCCAGCGCGCCGCTTGGTCGCTGACCCGAGTGTTTGGGGCAGGAGTCCCTTGCCATCGGTGGGGAAGAAACGTTCGCTCAAATTCGCGTTGCCGCAGAGAATCCCGATCCTGTATTTGATCGTTGGCATTCTTGTGGCATTGAGTGTCGTGCCGATGTACTTCTACGCCCGGCAGGTGCTGGAGATCAATCGCGAACGCCTGAAGACGAACGAGATGCTTCTGCAGAATACGATCACGCGCTCGCTGAGCGACGAAATCTCGCAGAAGATGGGCAATCTGGATTCGATGCTGGGCAATCTGGGTTCGGCAATCCAGGTAACGAGCGGCGGGGATCTAGTCGGAAACAAGGTGGGAGCTCCCGAGCTGCGGGCATTGCTCGAACGATTCGTTTCGTCGTCCAACGACATTGCGTATGTAACGCTGCTGAACACCGACGCCAAGGGGCAATCGGTGGGACGCATTAATCCTGATGAATTCCTACAACGCGAACTAGAGCGCGCCTTCGCCGCGGCCAGGGACGGACGCGCCTATAGCGGCCAGGTTCTACCGGTCGATTCCGGCGACAAGCATCGCACGATCGTGTTGGTTAGCGTTCCGATTATGGCGGGCGGACGCTTCGTCGGAATGATTGGTTCGGCGGTGGACCTCACGTTTCTGCTGAATGACCTGGAACAGGTAAGCAAGGGTGGGCTGCTGGCTTACGCGGTCGATCGTCAAGGGCGACTGGTGGCAGCACCACAATGGACGCATCTTGCTGCCGGCCAGAATATGACGAAGATGGATATTGTGAAGAGCTTCGTCGATTCCGGAGGCCGGGTTCGCTGGGTCGCTACCTACGAATTCAATACGAACGAAGATGGGCGCAAGACGCCGATGCTGGGGACGTACAGTCCGGTCCCGACACTGGATTGGGCGGTCATCGCGCAAAAGCCGCAGGACGAGGCGTACCGGGGCGTGTATGAGATGCAGCGTACGGCGAAGTTGCTGGCGCTGGCAGCCATCCTGGTGAGTTGCCTGGTGGGTGTGATGGCAGCGCGCTGGATCATCACGCCGATTGAGATTCTGACAGAGACCAGTCGCGCAATTGCTCGCGGTGATTTTTCACGAAGGGTCAATTTAAAGAGCCGGACCGAGATTGGTGAACTCGCGCAGACATTCAATTACATGAGCGAGGACCTGGAACACCTGGTGGCCGATCTGCGTCACGCGGCGGCAGAAAATCGCGATTTGTTCCTGGGCTCTATTACGATGCTGGCGGGTGCAGTCGACGAAAAGGACCCGTACACGCGCGGTCATTCCGACCGCGTTACCCGCTTCTCGATGATGATCGCCAAGGAACTTGGGCTGGCGCAAGAGGAAGTGGAGAAGATACGAATTTCCGCGCAATTGCATGATGTGGGGAAGATTGGTATCGAAGATCGCATCTTGAAAAAACCGGGTGCACTGACGGCAGAAGAGTACGAAGTAATGAAGTCGCATACGGTGCGCGGTGCGAACATACTGCGTCCGGTCGAGCAGTTGAAGGAGATGATTCCCGGTATCGAGCTGCACCACGAGTCACTCGATGGCAAGGGATATCCTTACGGGCTCAAGGGCGACGAGATTCCGCTGCCGGCGCGCATCATTGCTGTCGCTGACACGTTCGATGCCATGACGACGAACCGTCCTTATCAGTCGGCGAAAGAGCCGGAATACGCGATCCGGATTATCCAGTCGCTTACGCGAAACAAGTTCGACGCGGATGTAGTGCAGGCGCTTACTCGCATTTTCGAGCGCGGGGAAATTCGAGTGAAACGTGCTGCGACGGTAAGCGAAGAGGTCGATCCGGCAGCAGTTCCAGCCGCCAGCGACGCCCCTTCGAGCGAAGCGGTTCCCGCAAGTTAAGAACGCCACGGATATTCACGGCTAAATCCAGCCGAATTTAGAAATCTTAAAACCGTTCCTTTCACCGTCACCATTCAATCGCTGTAAATATCCGTGAGATCTGTGGCGGGTCTTTGCTGTACGGCGTTCGTGAGTGTGCTCCCCGTATAATGAAAGATTCCGAAGTCCGTGCTGCGTCAGCTAGAAGCACGAACTCAGGCTGGCATTCATGATTCAGACTTTATTTGGCAGTACGGAAGAAGAACCGAAAAAGCAGGGCATCCTCGAGCGGATGAAGCAGGCGGTCTCGCGTACACGCGAGAACCTGAGCGAGCGCATCGACGAAGTAGTTTCGCTGAATGCAGAGATCGATCGCAGTACGCTGGACGATCTGGAAGCCACGCTAATTGGAGCGGATCTTGGGACGAAGACCACAGAACAGCTACTGACAGCACTGCGCGAGAAAGCGGATCGCAAGCAGATTGGCGACGTTGCCGAGTTAAAGCGTCTATTGAAAGCCGAGGTCCGGAACGTTCTGCTGCGAGCAAATGTCCAACCGGTGCAGACAGTCGACGGCGAGCCCGAAGTCATCATGGTGGTTGGGGTGAACGGAACAGGGAAGACCACCACCATCGGCAAACTAGCGAATGTGTTTCGAGCGGACGGAAAGAGCGTCGTGCTCTGCGCCGCGGATACGTTTCGCGCGGCGGCGATCGAGCAGCTGGAGGTTTGGGGAGACCGCACAGGCACTGAAGTGATCAAGACGAAGCCAGGAGGAGATCCTGCGGCCGTGCTCTTCGATGCGTTGCAGGCGGCGAAGGCGCGGAATCTGGATTACGTGATCGTCGATACGGCCGGGCGTCTGCACACGAAATCGAGCCTGATGACCGAATTGGAAAAAATGCGGCGCACGGCGCAACGTATTATTACCGGGGCACCGCACGAGACGTTGCTGGTGGTGGATGCAACGACAGGTCAGAATGGTTTGCAGCAGGCGAAGCTATTCACGGAATCGTCTGGCGTGACGGGAATCGTGCTGACCAAACTGGACGGGACAGCGAAGGGCGGAATCGTGGTTGCAATCTCGAATGAGCTGGGATTGCCGGTGCGATACGTTGGAGTCGGCGAGAAGGCTGGCGACCTATTGCGGTTCGATGCAGAAGCGTTTGTCGATTCGTTATTCGAATGAACAATCGGTTCACGCCGGTACTAAACTGAGTTTAGAAGAACTCGGGTGCATAAGGCGATCGGGATTTCTCGCGGGCTGAAGCCCGCTCGGGATGAAAGAACAAGCGGGCTTGCTTCGGCGCGGCTAAGTCGCGCCCCTTCAAAGCGAGCGCCACGGCAAAACAACATTTCAAATGCAAATTACTTCACAAGACGAGAAGTTCATGCGGCGCGCGCTTGAGCTTGCGCGCGAAGGGGTCGGTCTTACTGCACCGAATCCGGCGGTGGGAGCGGTCATTGTCGATGCCAAGGGCAAAGTAGTTGGCAGCGACTTCCACACCTATGACGGAATGAAGCACGCAGAAGTGCTGGCCATTGAGCAAGCCGGCGAGCGCGCTCGCGGAGCGACACTATACATCAATCTTGAGCCGTGTTCGCACCAGGGGCGGACCGGTCCGTGCGCCGATGCGGTGATTGCGTCGGGCATCGGGCGCGTGTTTGCGTCGATTGAGGATCCGAATCCGGAAGTGAGTGGCGGCGGCTTTCAAAGACTGCGCGACGCAGGCATTGAGGTGCACGTCGGACTGCTAGCGGAAGAGGCGAAACATCTTAATGAGGCTTTCGCGAAATATGTTCGGACGAAGCTGCCGCTGGTGATCCTGAAGGCTGGCATGACGCTGGACGGAAAGATTGCTCCTCCTCCGAGCGACGATGTACTGCCAGCTCCGGGTGCAGGTGGCTCGAGTGGCGGATGGATTACGAGCGATGAGGCTCGCGAGCACGTGCAAAAGCTGCGGCATGCGAGCGATGCAATCATGGTCGGTGTGGGCACGGTGCTGGCCGACGATCCGCTGCTGACCGATCGCAGTGGGCTGCCACGGCGGAGGCGTTTGCTGCGCGTCATTCTGGACTCGCGGTTGCGGCTGCCATTGGATTCGGAAATCGCGGAGACTGCTGGCGATCACAACGATGTGCTCGTGTTTTGTTCGTTCCCGGACGACAAGCGCAAGGCTGAGTTGGAGGCGCTGGGAATTCGCGTCGAACAAGTTCCGCTGGCGTGGCCGGATGGGCGTCCGGATATGCGTCGCGCCATGGAACGCCTGGGGGGACTGGGCATCACCAGCGTTTTGATTGAGGGTGGCGCGATGGTTAATTGGGCTGCACTCGAAGGGCGGTTAGTCGACAAGATTTTCCTGTATTATGCGCCCAAGATTCTGGGCGGGACCGGTTCGGTGCCATTCGCCGGCGGGCGCGGGTTCAGCAATATGCAGGAAGCCGCTTACGTAAAGAGCTTCCGGCTGCACCGTTTCGGAGAAGATTTTGCGGTGGAAGGATACTTAAGAGATCCATACGGGGAAGAGTGAGGCACTCATGTTTACTGGCTTGGTGGAAGAAGTCGGAAAAGTTGAGAGTATTCAGCACATCGGTGGAAAGCGGCGACTCACGGTTGCGGCGAAGAATCTGACGCGTGAATTGAAGAGTGGCGACAGCATTGCCGTGAGCGGCGTGTGTTTAACGGCGGTGGAGATTGCGCCGGATCACTTTGGCGCCGATCTCGCTGAAGAGACATGGGTGCGCACGTCCTTTTCACGGATCACGGAAGGTGCTCTGGTCAACCTGGAGTTGCCGATGAAAGTCGACGGCCGCCTGGGTGGGCACATGGTGCAGGGGCACGTGGATGGCACCGGGAAATTTTTGGGGCTGGAACAAATTCAGGGTGCGGACGATTTCTGGCTGCATATCGAGATTCCCGAAGAGTTGGAACGCTATGTGGTGTTCAAAGGATCGATCTCGATTGAGGGGATCAGCCTGACGGTTGCCAAGATAGAAGGGGACCAGGTGACGGTTGCGATCATTCCGCATACCTGCGAAATGACGAACCTGCAGTCACTGAAGCCCGGGGATCCGATTAATCTGGAGACCGACATCATTGCGAAATATGTAGAGAAGATGATGGGCGGTGACCGTACGGAAGGTGCGATTTCGCTGGAACGGTTGGTGGCGCAGGGATTCTAGACATCGGGGAATCGGGTAATAGGTAATTGGTAATCAAAAACACCAGAATACGAGGTTCGTCGACTCATGGCCGCACGATCCAAAAGCGGGATCGCAAAGAAAACCGCGCGGCAAGTCGCTCGAAATGACAGACGGACTCAGTGTCCTTCTATTCCTAGAGGCCGAGACCACTTGGTAGCTGACCGGCTTCGGGCCGATGGCGGAACTGATCGATGCTGGGGCTGTCGAGCTCGATGAATTCGCGCACGATCTCTTGAGAGCTGTGAACCATCTCGTCGGGCGTTCCGTAGAAAACAACTTTCGCCTCATGCAGAAAAATTACCTTGTCGGCGACCTTGTGGGCGAGACGCATATCGTGTGTGACGACGACACTGGTGAGCTTCAACTGAAACTTTAGCTTCTTGATGAGATCTCCGAGGAGCTGGGCCATTAGCGGATCGACGTTGGTGGTTGGCTCGTCGTAGAGAATGGCCTCGGGCTGGGCGGCGAGCGCACGCGCAATGGCGACGGATCGTTTCATTCCCGTGGACAAATCTGCCGGCAGTTGTTCACGCATAGTCTTCACACCGACCATGTCCAGAAGGCCATCGACGATCTGGTAGATCTGGCCTTCATCGAGATCGCCGCGCTCGCGGAGCGGGAATGCGACATTCTCGCCGACAGTGAGCGAGTCGAAGAGCGCGCCGTTCTGAAAGACCATGGTTACTTTCTTGCGAACGCGCTCCAGTTCCTCTTCCGGGTAGTCAGTGATGTCCTGATAGGCGACGATGACGCGACCGGCGTCGGGTTTGAGGAATCCCATGATGTGATGGAGCGAGACGGATTTGCCGACGCCGCTGCGGCCAAGGATGGCGACGGTTTCACCGGGCATCACGGTGAAGCTGACATCGTCGAGCACGACGCGCGAGCCGAAGGCTTTGTGCACGTGCTTGAACTCGATGTACGGATTTTGTTGTGGATCGCTCATGCCGTATGTACCCGCTGCTGAGCCCGCTCCCAATCCGCAGGCGTGTTCAGATTATCGAAGATTTCTTCGCCGAAGCCCAGTTTTCTCAAGTCGGCGTCATCGATTGTGCATGTTGGGATGCGCGCGAAGAGGGGATCGATCTTATAGTGGCGGCTTTGTAGGGCGGATTCGGCGATCGGCCCAAATTCTTTGCGGTAGACAGCGCAGAGCGGCTGATATCCCGAGGAGAGGCGCGGGTAGGTGACCATCGCCTGGTTTCCGCGGGCGCGTTCGACGAGATAGCGTACAAAGTCTTGGGGAACGAAGGGTGTGTCGACGGAAAGAATGAAATTCAGCTCGGCATTGGTGGCGGCGAGAGCGGCATCGATTCCGGCGAGAGGTCCACAGCCCGGGAAACGGTCGGGAATGAGGGTGATCTCGATCCCATATCTGCCAAAAGAAGGCAGAGGTGGGGCACCAAGCGGCAGAGGTGGGGCACCAAGTAGCCGGACGTCATCGCTGGCGGAGTGGGCAATCTCAATCGCACGTTCCAGGAGCGTGTGGCCGTTGAGGAGAAGCGCGGATTTTTCCTGGCCCATGCGGCTGCTCTTGCCGCCGGTCAGAACGAACGCGGCCACACTCGTCATGGATGAATGTTACAAGGAAGCCAAGATGGAGTGCCAGCGTTCGTCCTAGTTGGCCTTCTCCGGCGGCGCCCAGAGAATTTCCATACCAACGATGCGTCCCGCCAGATCGAGGTCAAGATTGGCGGCGGCGCGAATAACGGCGTCACCATTCTGGCCAGGAACATCGATGAAGATGCGCGGAGGAACGTAGTTCACGCCTTGATGGCGACGCAGGAAGGTGAGCGCATGGTCGTTGCGACAAGGCTTAGGGAGTTCGAAAGTAAAGTCGGCCAGATCACCATTTTCATTTACGGATACGGCGGTTTCGACGGGCATGCGCTGGTGGACGATGCCGCCGCCTTCTTCTTCCATCATGTAAGGCTTGAAGTAAACGTAGTACTGGAATCCGACAGACGGGTCGAAATCGCTCCGTTCTACCTGGATCGGCATATGAGTTTGGGTCAAGACGAGAGCCTCATTTCAAGTGGCCGCCTTTTTTATCACAATTAGGAGCGGCAAGTCATGAGAAATCCAGTGATTTGAGCTATCAGGGAAGCAGGGGGTATTCCCAGAATGCAACCGCGTCAAAACGCTGAAAGAAGGGTTTACAAGCTAGGAAAAGGAACATAGGCGGTTTGGTAAGCCAACGAAACCAAAGGGTTCCGGCCTGATCAGAGTCGCCGAAAACACGCGGATCATGTATATAAGGGAAAGCAATGGTCATCGGTTTATGAACCGGATTCCAGTGCTGGGGGTGCAATTATGGAGAAAAAGACGGTAATCATTCCAGCGCGGTTGGTAATGCTCGCGCTGCTGGTCTCGCTGGCGGTGGCGGTAGGCTGCAGCCGAGCGCCCACGGATGCGAAGCTCACGTCCGATGTGCAGGGCCAGATTCAAGCGGATCAGAGCATCACGAACAAAGACCAGATCACAGTGCAGGCGTCAGGGGGAGTGGTAACGATTTCGGGGACGGTGGCGTCCGACGCGGAGCGAAGTCTGGCAGGGATCGACGCGGGGAAGGTTGCGGGAGTTAAGACTGTGGTGAACAACCTGCAGTCCGCGCCTCCGGTAGTGGCGCAAACACCACCGCCGGTTGAGGAAGCACCAGCGCCGACGCCGGCTCCAGCCCCTGAAAAGAAGGAGCACAAAAAGGCGAAGCCAACCGCCGATCGTGCAAGTGACCAAGATCAGGCTCCGCCAGCGGCCGCTCCTGTGGTCGCGCAGAATGAGCCTCCGGTGCAGCAGGCAGTTCCACCTCCACCGCCTCCTCCACCTCCAGTTCCGAAAGTTACGATTCCGGATGGAACGCAATTAGCTGTGCGACTAGTGGAGGCGTTGGATTCTGGACGCAATCACGCGGGTGACGTGTTCCATGGAACGCTGTCGCAGCCGATCGTAGTCGGCGATAAGGTGGTGATTCCGGCGAACTCCGATGTTACGGGTCAGGTGACGGATGCGAAGGATGCGGGACACTTCTCCGGGAATTCGTCGCTGTCGCTCAAGCTGACTACGCTGACGGTGAATGGGAAGACGTACCAGATCAGCAGCGAGCAGTGGGAGCAGCAAGGTAAAGGGCGCGGTAAGAACACTGCAGCCAAAGTTGGCGGCGGCGCTGCAGTTGGCGCGCTGATTGGGGGATTGATCGGCGGCGGCAAAGGCGCGGCGATCGGAGCCGGTGTGGGTGCTGGAGGTGGAACGGCTGCTCAGGGCGTTACGAAAGGGCAGCAGGTGACGCTCGCGTCGGAGTCGATTGTGAACTTCAAGCTGGCAGATTCGCTGACAGTGACGCCGACGGGGCATCACAATCGCAATGCCGATTCAAATGGCAACGGGAATGGCAATGGCAACGGCAGCGGTAACAATGGCAATGTGAGCCAGAGCAACGATCAACCGTAGTCTGCACAGAATTGAGAAAGAGAACGGCAGCCTTAGCGGCTGCCGTTTTTAATTTGCGGTGAAGGTGGAATCAGGAGGAGTAGAGTCCGACTTCGCTGGTGCCGCGGCGGGTCATAAGTTCGCGGATCGCTTCACGCGGCGACTTGCCTTCATGGAGAATCGCGTACATCTGCTCAGTGATCGGCATTTCGACTTTGTGCTTGCGGGCGAGACCGACGGCGGCGTTAGTGGTCAGGACGCCTTCTGCGACCATGCCACGCATGCCGGCGATGATTTCGTCGAGCTTGCGTCCCTTGCCGAGTTCCACGCCTACGGTGCGATTGCGCGAAAGGCCACCGGTGCAGGTTAGGACAAGATCGCCGAGGCCAGCGAGTCCGGCCATGGTTTCGGGGCGTCCGCCGCACGCAATGGTGAGACGGGTAATCTCAGCGAGACCGCGGGTGATGAGCGCGGCGATGGTGTTGTGGCCAAGGCCGAGTCCGTCGCAGACGCCGGCTGCGATGGCGATGACGTTTTTCAGCGCACCGCCGAGTTCGACGCCAGCGACGTCAGTATTGGTGTAGACACGGAAGCTGGGATCACTGAATTCGCGCTGCACGAAGCAGGCAAGGTCGGAATCGGTAGACGCGATGGTGACGGCAGTCGGATCGCCGCGGGCAACTTCTTTTGCGAACGACGGACCACTGAGCGCGCCGATGCGCGGGGCGGAAGAACCGTTCTTCGAGAGAACTTCGGTGATCACCTGCGACATGCGCAGAAGGGTTTCGTTCTCGACGCCCTTGGTTGCGCTGACGAACATGGTCTCCGGACCGAGGTACGGCGCCATCTGCTGGAAGATCCGGCGGGTGTGATGCGAGGGCATCACGCTGACCACGAGCTTGGCATTGCGTAGCGCGTCTTCGAGATTGTTGGTCGCGGCGATGCCGAGCGGGACGGGCAGATCGGGAAGAAAGAGTTGATTCACGCCGCGCTGCGAAATCGATTCGCAAACTTCTTTCTCGTAGGCCCAGAGCGAAACATGATGCGTTCCTTTGCGTCCGAGGACGATGGCCAGCGCAGTTCCCCACGCGCCGGCGCCGATGACGGCAATCTCGCTCATACGCTTGCGCCTTTCTTGCTGCCGAAGCGATGCTCGGTGCCAGCGAGGAGTCGGCGGATGTTCTGGTGGTGCTTGGCGATGATGAGAGCGGAGGCGCCAAGGGTTGTGATCACGAAAGCGGGCGTGACGTTACCTCTATAAAGGAGAAAGGCGAAAATCGGAAACGCGGCGGTGGCAACGATGGATCCGAGCGACACGTAACGCGACACAGCAACGATAGCGGCGAAAATCAGCAAGACTACCAGCACTGCTTTGGGGGCGAGCGCGAGAAATGAGCCAACTCCCGTGGCGACCCCTTTCCCGCCCTTGAATTTCAGCCAGGCGGGGAAGATGTGTCCGAGAATCGCGAAGGCAGCAGCGAGGGCCATGGCGATGGATCGATTGACGGAGTCTGCGGAGCTGATCTGATGCGCCAATGATGACGTTGCAAAGGCTGCGGCCAATGCGACCGCACAATATCCCTTACTGGCGTCGAGAAGGAGCGTAGCGATGCCGAGCCCTTTTGATCCTGAGCGCATTACGTTGGTTGCGCCGATGTTGCCGCTGCCGGTGGCGCGAACATCTTCACCACGAAACAGACGAACCAGGATGTAGCCAAAGGGAATGGAGCCGAGAAGGTAGGAAACGACGGCGACGATGACGTAGATCAGCATGATTGATGACGCGTTAATGTCATTTAGCGCAGCGCAAATCGTTCCAGCTTGGTGTACTGTGCTCCGCCTGGCGACAATTTGCTTTCGTATAAAAAGAATTCCTGCGCCGTCATTGTACCGAAGTCAGGAGGCGGGAAGTTCTTCAACTTTTCTGCGAGATACTTCAGCTTCGGATTCGCGCGCTCGCCGCGCTTCGGTCGAGGCGAGCCAGAGCCTCCGCGCGCGAGAGTCAGGTGGGGCCGGAACTGGTGTTCTTCGCGCGGAATTCCGAATCCGGAGCAGGCCTGGTCGACGGCGAGCGCGAGTTGCGGCAAGGCATCGTCGTGCTCCATGCCGGCCCAAAAGACGCGAGGTGAATTTGCGTTAGGGAAAAAGCCGAAGCCGCGAAACGCAATGTTTACTCGCGAGCTGATGATCGCAGGGAGGATACGTTTTAGCTGCTCTGCATCGTCAGGAGATTTCTCGCCGATGAATTTCAGGGTGACGTGGTAGGACGCGGGCTTTACCCAGTTCGCGTCAGGCGCGTAGTGCTGCAAGCCTTCGACGAAGCGCGAGATGCGCTCGCGAAGTTCGGGCGGAATGTCCAGTGCGATAAAGAGGCGCATAAACGTAATTAGTGGTTGGTAATTAGTAATTAGCAGCAGTCAGCAAATGACGGCGAGTTGGACGTCAGCTTTTCCCTGGTGACGGCTTGCTAATTCTTAACTACTGAGTGCTAGGTATTAATCAGCTTGCGACGCAACATATCCAGCGCCTGCTGGGTAGCGAAGCGGCGAATGCGTTCGCGGTCACCGGGAAAGCGGCGCTCGACGACCGCAGTTTCATGTTCGTCGGCCAGCGCGCAATAGACAAGCCCAACGGGCTTCTCTTCGGTTCCGCCTGTGGGACCTGCAACTCCGGTTATAGCGAGCCCGTAAGTGGACTGGCATTCGTCGCGGACGCCTTCGGCAAGCGCCTGCGCGACTTCCTGGCTGACGGCGCCGTGCTGCGCGATCATCATTGGCGGGACATTCGCGAATAGAGTTTTCAGATCGTTGGAATAGACGATGGCTCCGCCCAGGAAGTAGCGTGAGCTACCACTGAATTGCGTCAGGCGACTGCCCAGCATGCCTCCAGTGCACGATTCGGCTACGGCCAGCGTCGCGTCTTTGAGCTGCAGAAGAAGGCCGACTATATCTTCGAGGGGTTCGCCGCGCGAGTACACGAAGTCGCCGAGCTCTTCTTCTATCTTCACGGCCAGTTCCTCGACGCGCGGCTCGGCAATTTCCTTCGTGTCCGCTTTCGCGCGCATGTGTAACTGGATCTCTCCGCCGGTGGCGAGAATGGTGGTATCGACGCCCTCAGCTGCTTTGTAGATCGGCGATACGCGCGCATCGCATTCGGACTCGGCCATCATGGCGATGCGCAGGGTGCGTCGGGCGATGAACTGCTGCGAGAGATGCTTGCGCAGCCGCGGCAAGCACTGCTCTTCGAACATCGGTTTGAGTTCGTAGGGAGGTCCGGGGAGCAGCATGATGTAGCGCTGCCGGTCTTCGTATTCGGCTTCGAGCCACTGGCCGGGGGCGGTGCCGAAATTGTTCTTCAGTGCGGTCGCGCCGTCGATGACATCAGCCTGCTTTTCATTATTGGGAGACATGCGACGCCGGCGCTCGGCGAACATTTTGTAGAGAGCCGCAATCAAGTCGGGATCGGGATGGACTTCGCGACCGAGGGCTTCAGCAACGGATTCGCGGGTCAGATCGTCTTCGGTGGGTCCGAGTCCACCCATGAAGATGACGATCTCTGCTCGTCCAAGGGCGGTTTGCGCCGCCTGGGTCAAATTGCGGCGGTTGTCTCCGACGATAGTTTTGAACGCCACCTCAATCCCAATTTCATTCAACTTTTCCGTGAGGAATAGGGAATTAGTGTCTTGAAAATAAGGGGTAAGGAGTTCGGACCCGATCGCGACGATCTCAGCGTTCACGAGACGAGTTTAAATGAGGGGAAGAGCAAATACATAGATGGATTCCGCTGCGCTCACCACGACTTCGGAGGTAGGGGATGCATTGGTGGGAGGAGCGGGATGCGTTCGCCGTTCTGTGGCGAATGTAGGGATCCCTCGCTCCGCTCGGGATGACAGAATCCTCGCTTGCGCTCGGATAGGGGATTCGTGGAATCCCACCCGCGCCAAAAGAAGGCGAGGGTGGGGCACCCGTGAGTTGTGGATTGTCACAAGAGCAAATGCATGGATGGAGTCGCTGCGCTCAGCATGACTTTGGGTCGGGGATATGTCGGTGGAGGAGAGGGAGCGTTGTTTAATTATGCCGGACGATCCAAGCAGATCGATCAAGAGAGAGAAGGTACGGCGCCCCATCCCGTACCGTTAGTTCACGAGACCGGATGGTTAGCTGCCGGAATTTGCATTGCGATTCGCGCCGGAATTCGCCCTCGCGTTCAGGTCGAGTTCCTTGTTCTTCAGCTGAATCTGATCCAATACGTTCGCGCCTGAGTTGTTCTGGTGAGTGACAATCGCCTGCTGCTCGTAGGTTCCATTGACCAACCGGGCAGGAGCCTGGGCGACGGTCTTGTGACCTTGCAGGATGGAAACTTCGACGTTCGGTCCGGTACCGTTCCATTCCACTTTGTATGTACCCGGCTGAATTTGTTTGCCGTTTACAACCACTTTGTCGGGTATCTCGACGTTCGAGCTGTTCTTGCTGGCTGCCAGAGCGGAAAGCGGCAACATCAAGATGACGGCTGCGAGGGTTAACCCTAACTTCGGTTTCATGCTGGTTCTCCTTGAGGGAACATCGACAGCAGAGAAGCTGCTGAAGCTGACGTCCCTATAAATCTGGATGCGGGGCAGGTTAAGAGGATGCTTCTACTCCGCGCGAGAGGAACACAGCTGGCAGAGATTGGGACAGGATTACATCTCTGGCGAGGCGAGGACCTTACCTTGAACGTCCCACGTGAGGCGAAAGACGGCGTTATTCGTAGCCAGAATCGCGGCACGTCCTGGGGCGAAGGCGAGACCGACGAGTCCCTGTCCGGCGACGACCAGCCTGGCTTCTTTTGCAGGATTGATGCATACAATTCCACGCTTGCCGTTCAACGAAGCGGCGACGTAGAGGTTGCCTTCTTCGTCGAAGGCAGTTCCCTGGGGGCGTCCCAGACCCCGGTAAAACACCTCGGCCTCTCCATTTGGATTGACGCGATAGACGGCGTCGAAGCTGGAGGTAGTGGGACCGGTTACGTAAAGGTCCCCGCTGGGAGAAAACGCGAGGTGATAAGCGGAGACGCTGGGATCAAGCGTGGCGAAAACGAAGATCTGCCGATCGCGCGCGATTTTGAAGATTGTACCGCTACGGTCTCCGACGTAGAGATTTTGTTCCTGGTCAAAAGCGATTCCGGTGGCGATGCCCATCCCTTCCGAGTATGCGCTCATAGTGCCGTTGCGGCCCACGCGATAGACAGCGCCGTCGTGACGCGAAGAGACGTACATCTGTCCTTCGCGATCGAAGGCGATCGAAGTGGCGTTCATCATTTCGGTAAGGAACGGCTTCACGGTGTAATTGGTGTCGATCTTATAGATGGAGACGGGGACTTTCTGTCCGCGGGACCCGGAAAAGGTGACGTAGATGTTTCCTTCGGCGTCGAGGGCGGGATTAGTGACAGGATGAAGATTCTCCGCGACGTTCACCGCGACCCGGAGTTGCTCGGGATTGCTGGCGCCAGCCTGTGTGGAAACGGTGACGGGTCCGGAGATAGCGCTCTCGGGCACGCGGGCGATGACAAACTCGCTGGTGCTGACGACGACCGAGCCATCGGTTTCACCGAAGCGAACCTGTGGACGGTGGAGATCGAGTGGATTCAGGCCGGAACCGACGATGCGAACCTCTCCGCCCGGAAGGGCAGCGGTGGGCTCGAGCGCATTGATATGCGGCTGTCCGTTAACGTTTTTCTTTCCCACCGACCGGTTTGCTGAGCCCATAGTTCTAGACTACTTCAGAATCGCGAAATGCAGCAGAAGGTGCATTACTGCCAGGGCGTATAACCCCGCACCGAGGTCGTCGACGACAATTCCTGTTCCCTCTGGCAGCTTTTCCAAGCGCCGGATGGGAAACGGCTTAGTAATGTCGAATGCCCGGAAAAGTATAAGTCCCACCAACATGCTTTGCCAGTTCAGGGGAGCTCCGAGCAAAGTCAGCAACTGGCCGGCAGTTTCGTCGATCACGACAATGCCCGGATCTTTTTTCCCGAGAGCACGCGCAATTCGGGTCGAGGCGGGAATACCCACGATAGTTGCGAGTGCGAGCAGTGCTAAGTGGATGGGGAGACGCATGCCGATCGGCAAGGCGCGAGCGAGAGCAAACCAAATCAGGGTGGTAGCGAGAGAAGACCATGTGCCTGGACCTGGTTTTAGCAGGCCAGTGCCGAAGAAAGTACCGACAGCCCAAGCCCATCCCGGGGCAGGAGCGCCTTTCGGGTTCAATGCAGTTGCTTCAGTGGTTACGGCGTCGTTCATTCTGGTTCCGGTAAGCAGTTGTACCAGAACCTTCCGGTCGAACGCGAGAGGGAGAAGGAGGAGCGAAGTCCACGTCCTCGGGATCGTTGATCGGCGTTGAAATCACATACCCTCCGCTGGCCCATCTGCCGAGATCGATTAAGCGGCAACGATCGCTGCAAAAGGGAAATCCTGCGTCGGAGCGTAAGACAATTTTGCGGCAGGTTGGACAGCGCAAGTTGAGAATTCTTTTGGCCATGGCGCGTGACCTTCTAAAAACTTGGATGCTGCTGTTGGAACGGATGATGCGGAAGGTTAAACCAAACGTGCAACTAAATCATAGTCGTGCGTTTCTGTGACTTCGCACCTGTAAAAATTTCCGGGTTGCGGGTCGGAGATCTGGTCAAAGTCTGTGACGTAAACTTTGCCGTCGATCTCGGGCGCGTGCATCTCGGTTCGACCTTCCCAGAGCAAATCGCTTTCCGAGGAAGGGCCTTCGAGGAGGATGTCGAACTCGCGCCCGACCAGCGCCTTCTTTCGTTTGCGACTGATGCGTTGCTGGATTGTCATCAGTTTTTTGCGGCGGCGCTCGATTTCGCGCGGCGAAAGTTTCTGGTCGAGGGCGAATGCGCCCGCACCCTCTTGATCCGAGTAGGCGAATGCACCCATCCAGTCTAACTGGGCAGCTTGGACGAACTGGCAAAGTTCGTCGAAATCCTGCTCGGTCTCGCCGGGGAATCCGACGATGAAGGAGCTGCGCAGAGTGACGTTGGGAATGGTGCTGCGAATCTTCTCGATCGATTTAAGAAAAATATCTGAGCCAGCGCCGCGCTTCATGCGTTTCAGAACTGCCGGGGATGCGTGCTGGAGCGGGACGTCGACATAGGAGCAGATTTTGTCGTACTTCGCGATCGTGTCGAGAAGGCGGCCGGTGATCTTGTTGGGGTAGGCATAGAGAAAACGAACCCAGCGCAGATCCTCTATTTGCGCCAGCTTCTCGAGGAGCAGCGCGAGACCATCTTTCAGGTTCAAATCTTCGCCGTAGCAGGTGGTGTCCTGGCCGATGAGAGTGATTTCGCGAACGCCGGTTCTCGCCAGGCGCTCGGCTTCGGAGATTACGGATTCGAATCGGCGCGAACGGAACTTACCGCGGAGTTGAGGAATGATGCAGAAGGCGCAAGGGTGATCGCATCCTTCGGCGATTTTGATGTACGCCGAGTATTTTGGAGTCGCCAACACGCGCGGCGTGTCTTCGTCGTAGAGATAGTTGGGAAGATCGGCAACGGCGCCGTCCCAATTTTCGCGGGAGAAGCGTCCAGCGGATTCGCGCGCGTCACCTTCAGCACGGCTGGTGATGATGTTGAAAGGGGAAGCAATGCCGGGGCGCGGAACCGGCTGAATTCCCGCCGCTTGAAGGATGTTCTCCAACTCGCCGGTGCCGATGACGGCATCAACTTCTGGAATGTTCTTCTGGATGTCGTTGCGAAAGCGCTCGACGAGGCAGCCTGCGACGATCAGCTTCTTTGCCGATCCCGCGGTCTTATGCTGGGCCATTTCGAGGATGGTGTTGACCGATTCCTGTTGCGCGGTCTCGATGAACGAGCAGGTGTTCACGACGATGACGTCCGCATCTTCGGCCTTGGGAGTGAGTTCCGCGCCGGCACGGGCCAGCAATCCCATCATGACCTCGCTGTCGACGAGGTTCTTGGGACAGCCCAGGCTGACGAATCCGACTTTGGTCGGGGCTGCCTGGGATTTGGTTCGGGGTGCCTCAGTGAGCTTCAGATCAGACATGCAATCTTTGTATTCTAGCAGCGTTGGTAGTCGCAAAAGAGTCAACTACCCCACTCAAGCCAAAAGAAGGCTTGAATGGGCCACCCTCCTGCTGGGCGTTCTTATTGCGCCGGAGCAAAGCGGTATCCCGGTTTCAGCTCACAGCGGTAGGATTTTGTCTGATCTTTCGCGACTGAGACTTTGCAGTCGGCCCAACTCAAGCAGAGATCGGGCCCGATTGGGTAGACCACTGGTTCAGTATTCACCGTAGCTTCGATGCTCAGGCCCTGGGCCGTTGGAGGCAGGTTGAAGTTCAGGGCCTGGCCGAAGATTACCGGGTAAAGGTCGAGGTTCAGATCGCTGACCATGGGATGTACGACTTCGGCTTCGACGAGGAACGTAGTTGTATCGGACCAATTCAGCGCAGAAACTTCCATCTTGCGTCCGCTGTCAGAAACCGTAGTGGACTCGATTCGAGTGAAAGCGCATGGGCCGGAGATGCAGGACACGCGGGCATTCTGGAACTGATTGCCTGGGCCGGCGTCGAGAGCGATGCTGCCGATGGTTGCCCTCCATTTTCCGTCTGGGGAACATGGGAAAACTCCGGCACAGAGAACATTTCCAGTATTCACGGCCTGGAAGGTTCGCACGGCGCTACCGGTATTTGCGGTGGTGGTCGTCTGGATGGAATATCTGATCACGACATTGGTAACGCCTACAACAGGTCCCTTGGGGACCACTGGATTCACCTCGTGCAACGGATTGAGGCGGGCAATCAGGAGACGCTCACGCGAAATCTCTTCCAAAGAGAGTGGCTTATAGTCCGGATGGCGAAAGCTGAGTGTGACCGGCGCGCCTTTGGGGACGCCGGGGCGCATCACGATATGAAAGAATCCCATCTCGTTGGACTTCGCTTCGCCGGTTGAAATCCCGCTGGTCGCAAGAACCTGCACATCCGCAATCGGCTGTTGCTTCTGGGTATCCTCGTCATTCTTTAAGACCGACCCTTCCAAAGAAGACGGCGGCAGCAAATGCGGCTTGGGATGGTAGAACTTCAAGAACAATGCCGCGCCAAATATGAGCGAAGCGATGACTATACCGGCCCAGATCGCGAGCTTTCGCCGGCTAGATTGTGGTACCACCTCGGGCGTGTAAATCTCCGGCATTTCTTTCTCACAGTATCCTTGGGAGAGCCGGGAAGGCAAGATGTCTCCGTCTTCTCTCCGCCGCGAATTCGTTTTAGATTAGATTAGGGACAGGGGTGTTGATCGCGTGAGCCACAACAAACTTTCGCGGCGAGAGTGGATGAGGCAGCTTGCCGGAGCTGGTCTGGCGATCCCGTTATCCCGGCTAGAAGGCCTGGCAGCAGACAAGCCGGCCAGCAGTCAGGACGCCTGCATCGTAGCCGCGCCGGTCTTGACGGCACTTAAGCCCGAAGATGATGCTCTGCTGGAAGAAATCGAGAAGGCGACCTTTCGCTTTTTTGTCGAGCAGGTGAATCCCGAGACAGGTTTGGTGAGAGATCGCGCGAATGTCCGCTCGAAGGAAAACAATACCGTAGCAAGTATTGCGTCGACTGGTTTCGGGCTTACAGCGCTCTGTATTGGAACGCAGCGAAACTACATTTCGCTTGCTGAAGCTCGAACACGAGTTCAGTCCTCGTTGCGGTTTTTGCTAAAGAAGGTGCCGAATCACCGCGGATTCTTCTATCACTACGCCGATATGAACACTGGCGAACGGCAGTGGGATTCCGAGGTCTCTTCTGTCGATACCGCGATTCTGCTTTGCGGCGTGCTGATGTGTCACGAGTACTTCCTGAATACAGAGATCAGGGCGCTGGCGCGGGAGATCTTCAATCGAGTCGAGTGGAGTTGGCTATCGGAAGACACGCCGTTGTTGCCGCATGGCTGGCTTCCCGAGATTGGTTTTCTTCCGTATCGCTGGGATTACTACAGCGAGCTGATGATGATGTACCTGCTCGGACTCGGATCGCCTACATATCCATTGCCGGAGGCGACATGGACGGCTTGGAAGCGAAAAACGTTCGAGTACCGTGGGCTCCGCTACATCGGATCGTTCGCGCCGTTATTTGTGCATCAGTATTCGCAGGCGTGGTTCGATTTTCGCAACAAGCGCGACGACTATGCGGACTATTTCCAGAATTCGATGATCGCAACCGATGTTCACCGGCTCTTCTGCCTGGAGCTGGGAAGTCGGTTTCCCAATTACAGCGACGATTTGTGGGGGATCACGTCTTCGGATTCCGAGCATGGCTACGTGGCATGGGGCGGGCCTCCGCAGATGGGGCCGATTGATGGCACGGTAGTCCCGAGCGCCGCGGCGGGTTCGCTACCTTTTCTGACTCAGCCGGTGATGCGCGTTCTGCGCACGATGCGCACCCGCTATACAGGGGCATGGTCGCAGTACGGGTTCGTCAATGCCTTCAATCCGTTGACCAACTGGTACGACAACTTTGTCGTCGGAATTGATACGGGAATCACCCTGCTGATGGCTGAGAATGTCCGCACCGGATTTCTTTGGAAGACGTTTATGAAGAACGCAGAGGCGCAGAAGGGCATGCAGCGCGCGGGGTTCACGCCATACTCGGCGCCGACGGTTCCCAAGGCTGCTGGATAGTCCTGTTACTTGCCCTTCACTTCTTCGAAAATTTCGGGCAGGCGCCTGGCATCTTCGGGTGAGTCTCCAAAGCGTGCGCGTTCATAAGCGTGAGTGAAGTTTTCGACGGATCTGCGAAGCGATTCCTCACTAATTGTTTCCACAAACTCGCGCGGGGTCTGCGAGGGATGTTTGCGATATCCGCGCTTTGCCGCCGAGCGCACCATGCGTTCATACCAGAGCGCGGCCGCCTTCCGTGGTGAACTCGCCGGGGCGCGTGCGACACGGATGTTGATGACGGCCCGAGCTATGCGACGCAAGTTGGCGACCAGCAGCACGACGGCTAACAGAGCAATGACGGTGGTCGACCATCGGCCAGGGGCTTGCGAGGCCCGGTTCTGCACGCGTTCGGCGACAAGCAGCAGATGCTCATAGGTATCGTGCATCCAGCGGCCAACGTTCCAGAGGGTGCGTTGGCTTTGTGCAGTCGCGGTGTTGGTAAGCGCACGCTGGTGCGAGAAATCGTAGTTGATCACCCACTCGCGCCAGAACTCCTGAGCCGCGTCCAAGTAGCTCATCAGGGGACTCATTCCGCCTGATGCGTATTGCGGATCGGGCGGGGTGGGATCAAAGGCCGTCCATCCAACTGCGGGAAGATAGACCTCCACCCAAGAGTGCGCGTCGCGGGCGCGAATGATGTAGTTGCGAGTGAGTGGATTGTATTCGCCGGTGCGGAAGCCATTGACGATGCGAGCAGGGACGCCGATGGAGCGGAGCATCACAGCCATCGAAGAAGCGAAGTACTCGCAATGTCCTTCTTTGCGTTCGAAAAGGAATTCGGCAAGGGGGTCGGGCGCTGGCCGATCGGAGAGTTGCAGGGTATAGCCGAAATTGGTGCGGAGATAGCGCTCGATGGCGGCAGCCTTGTCGAAGTCGGTATTCTGATCGGCAGTGATTTTGCGGGCGAGCGCGCGAATTCGGCCATCGATTGGCGGCAGGCGCAGATCGCTTTCTTTAACTTCTGTGGGATAGTCACCGGAGCTTTGCCGCAAGGCCTCGGCAGAGGGCTGCACGATCAGGGACAGGGCTTCATAGCTTTCCGTGTTGCGACTGTGATCGGTATTGAGCACGGCGCCATTCTCGTCAACGCCCACATCGTGGAATCTGCCGCTTACTTCGATCGGAACGGGCGCGAGGAAAAGCACGTTGGTTCCGATCGGTTCCATGATCACGCGATAGCGCACCAGGCGGGACTGCCCGGTTTCGCGAACCGATTGCGGCAGGTTGTGCCGCTCGACTTGCAACTTCCGAATCGGCGACTGGTCGGAGATGATTTCGAGCTCTGGATTTTCATTGGTCCAGGTCCTGCCGTCGAACTGGTTCAGCGCGACGCCGCGCCAGCGCAGATCGAGATTTCCCTCACCGTGTTCGAACTGCACATGCATTACGACGGCGTTCGATTGTTGGATCCGGCCGATCTCTCCGAGTTGGACGTGGTCGCTGAATCCGGTGGTGAATTCGCTGCGAGGAGCATAGGAACTCAGGTATCCGGCAGAGAAGCGAGGCAACAGGAAAAACAGGATGACGGAGAATGCCGCGATGCCGCTCATGAGGAGGAGGCTGTTGAGCGAGAGCCAACGGCCCACTTGCCGGCTAAAGTCGCGCTGGTTAGGAATGTGCCCGCGATGAACGGCCTTGATCATCGCGCGGCGAACTTCCATCGCGATGAACGTATTGATAGCGAGTAAAAGAAATATTGTGAAGATAGGCAGGAAGCTGCTGCTGACAGTGAGGACGGAAGCCGCAAGTACGGCCAGAAATGCGAGTACTGCAAGGTAAACGTAGTCGCGCGGTTTCTGAATGGAAAAGAGCTTGATGACCAGGCTGAATAGAACAAGATGAACGGTGGCCGCGACGTAGCTTCGAGAGATCAGGAAGAGGTCGCCGAAGAAGACGAGTACGTAAAGGATGGTGAGGTAGTTGGTCCAGCGAGTGGGGATCTGAAGGTCGCGATTGCGCGCGAGGAGGTATCCGCGGAAAAGAAGGGCGCCAGCGACGAAAAGCGTAGAGAGCCAGTCGAGACGTCCGGTTCCAGCGAGAGCGACGAATCCAGTGACGATGAGAAGAAAAAGCGAGATCTGAAAATATCGTTCGAGGGCGGACGCAAAAGGGATGTTCAAAACGGCAAGCGTGAGTGGCTCTGGGGCCACTGCAGGGGCCGATTTGCGAAAGCGCTTCAGCACCTGGCTATTGTTCGCCATTCGGGCGGAGAAGAAAAGGGGCGAGGCACACGAGAGGGCAAGGACGATTTGCTAGAATCAAGGGTCGGGCATCGGTCCCACGCGACGCAATCCCGCCAACCCCGCCAGGTCCGGAAGGAAGCAACGGTAACGGGCTAGTGCTTGTGCAGTGGGGTAGCCGGTGCTCGGCTTATTTGCACCTCCCGCCGCGGTTCATCCCACACCGCAATTACGGCTAGCTAACTCCAAAAAAATTAATATTACGTTCTGTTTCCTGCTTCGTCTGGAGAGGGTAGGATTTGCTGAACCGAGGAGGCGTTATGAAACGGCGAGAATTCCTGGTGAAGACAGCGGGCGCAGTGGGAGCGGCGTGGTTGTCGCAGGGCGTAACAACCGAACTTTTTGCGGCTTCGACGCCGCTGAAGGTCAAAGCCACGGATACGGTGACGCTCGGGCATACAGGGATTCAGACCAGCCGGCTGGCGATGGGTACGGGGACAGTGGGTTCGGGACATCATTCGAATCAGACTGCGCTCGGGGTGAAGGGCCTTTCTGAGTTGTTGCTGAATGGATACGACAATGGACTGCGTTTCTTCGATGCCGCTGATTCGTATGGGAGCCATCCGCATGTGGCGGAGGCGCTGAAGCACGTGCAGCGCGACAAAGTGACGGTGCTGTCGAAATCATGGGCGCGTGATCCGAAGGAGATGCGAGCAGATCTCGATCGCTTCCGGAAAGAACTGGGAACTGACTACATAGATATTTTCCTAATGCACTGTTTGACCGAAGCTGACTGGACTACGCGCTATCGAGGGGTGATGGATGTGCTGGAAGAGGCGAAGCAGAAGGGGATCATTCGCGCACATGGTTGTTCGTGCCACAGCATTGAGGCGCTGCGTGCGGCGGCGAAGTCACCTTGGGTCGAGGTCGATCTGGTCCGGTTGAATCCGATTGGATCGCACATGGATGCCGATCCGCAGACGGTGCTCGCCGTCGTAAAAGAAATGAAGGCTGCGGGAAAAGGTGTGGTCGGGATGAAGATATTGGGCCAGGGAGATATGCGCGATCGTCAGGACGAAGCCATTCGTTTTGCACTTTCGACGGGCGTGTTGGACGCATTTACGATTGGCGCGGAAAGCAAAGCCGAGCAGCAAGACCTGATGCGCAGGATTGCGGCGGCATGAAGAGCGCAACGAACTTCGTTTTCGGTTTCGCATATGGATTAGGGGGACTAGGCCTGATCTATTGGGCTGCGCAGCTCTCATCGCGTTATAACGCTTGGACCACGCGTTTGCGGGAACGTCATCCCAACATCAATCCACCTCCAACACCTGAATGGAGAGCGCGGAACACGAAGATTATGACTGTTATGTTTCGCGCCCTCGGCATCTTTTTTGTCCTGCTTTCGATAATGTACTTATTGCCGCTGATCGTGCCCGGACCACATTAAGCATTCACAACTGGGTTCTCCTGAATAGACTTTTCACTTTCCAAGCTTCAAAATAGAGGATTCTACTCAGGAGAAAGCCATTGAGTAATGGTGCTCGGGTAAAGATTTCATCCCTTGGAACCTACGTACCGCCCCGCATTCTTTCCAATCACGACCTCGAAAAGATGGTCGATACCAACGACAAATGGATCATGGAGCGCACCGGGATTCGTGAGCGACACCTGGTCGATAAGGGCGTTGCGACCAGCGATCTGGGTGCGGCTGCGGCGAAACAGGCGCTGCAACGCCGTGGCCTGAAACCCACCGACATCGAGGCGTTGATCGTTGCCAGTGTTACGCCCGACATGATGTTTCCGGCAACGGCGTGCCTGATCCAGAACAAGATTGGGGCTCCCGGAATTTGGGGCTTTGATATTTCGGCGGCGTGTTCGTCATTTCTGTATGCGCTGCAGGTGGGAACACAGTTCGTACAGAGCGGTGCGCAGAAGCGGGTGCTGGTGGTGGGCGCCGATGTGATGTCGTCGATTATCGACTACACCGATCGTGCGACCTGCGTGATCTTTGGTGATGGTGGCGGCGCGGTGATCCTCGAGCCGGCAGATGAAGGGCTGGGCATGATCGATTATCTGCACGAGATCGATGGTTCGGGAGCCTGCTCGCTGTTCATGCCGGGCGGGGGAAGTTTGAATCCGCCGACGCATGAGACCGTCGATAAGAAAATGCATTACGTTCACCAGGATGGGCAGGCGGTATTCAAGTTTGCGGTGCGCAAGATGGCTGAAGTTTGCGACACCTTGCTGAAGCGGAATGGACTGACTGGCCACGATGTAAACGCATTTATTCCGCACCAGGCGAATAAGAGAATCATTCTGAATACGGCCGAGCGGCTGGGCATGGATCTGGAAAAAGTCATCATCAATATCGATCGGTACGGCAATACGACGTCGGCGACGATTCCGCTGGCGATGCAGACCGCGCTCGATGAAGGCAAGCTAAAGAAGGGCGATCTGGTACTGCTGTCAGCCGTGGGCGCGGGATTCACGGTAGGAGCGGCGCTGCTGAGGTGGGCTTACTAAAAACTGACCACGGATCTCAAAGATAAAACCTAGCCACGGATTTCACGGATAAACACGGATAGAACCAAGGCCGGCTAAACCCTTCGCCCTTTAGGCTTTAAATCCGTGGATATCAGTGAGATCTGTGGCTAAGTTTTTTAAGGATGTGTCATCGTTTCGGGCTTCACTGCCGCGTCGAATTCTTCTCCAGTCAGATATCCAAGCTTTAGAGCGGCTTCGCGCAGGCTGCTGTGGTCGACGTGCGCCGTGTGCGCGATTTTTGCAGCCTTGTCGTATCCCACCTTAGGAGCGAGAGCGGTCACCAACATCAGTGAATTGTTGACGTAATAGTTGACCTGCTCGCGATCCACTTCGATGCCGTTGATCATGAACTCTACGAAGCCGCGGCACGCGTCGGAAAGCAGTGTGACCGAATGCAGGAAGTTGTAGATGATGACCGGCTTGAAGACGTTGAGTTCGAAATTGCCCTGTGATCCCGCGAAGCCGACGGCCGCGGTCGCGCCGTGAACCTGGGCGGCGACCATGGTCATGGCTTCCGACTGCGTGGGGTTGACTTTGCCGGGCATGATCGAGGATCCCGGCTCGTTCTCGGGAATGATCAATTCGCCGAGGCCGCAACGAGGTCCGGACGCAAGCCAGCGAATGTCGTTGGCGATCTTCATCAGCGAGGCGGCCAGAGTTTCAAGAGCGCCTTGTGCGAAAACGATTTCGTCATGGGCAGAGAGTGCGGCGAACTTGTTCGGATGGGAGCGGAAGGGCAATTCGGTGAGCTGCGCGATTTTCGCGGCGGCGCGTTCGGCGAATTCGGGGTGCGTGTTCAAGCCGGTGCCAACGGCAGTTCCGCCGATCGCCAGGTCATAGAGTCCGTCAAGCACGAGTTTCAGGCGCTGGACGTCACGATCAAGCAGGGAGGCCCACCCGGAAAATTCCTGGCCGACGGTGAGGGGCACCGCATCCTGCAGATGAGTGCGACCGATTTTTACGATGTTCTCGAACTGCTTGGCCTTAGCGGCGATTGCATCGCGGACTTGCTCTACTGCGGGAATCAGAACTCGCTCCACACGCTCAGCAGCGGCGATGTGCATGGCAGTCGGGAACGTGTCATTCGAGGATTGCGACATATTGACGTCGTCGTTGGGATGGATCGGCTTCTTCGATCCGAGTGCGCCGCCGGCAATCTCGATGGCGCGGTTCGAAATAACCTCGTTGACGTTCATGTTGGTCTGCGTGCCGCTGCCGGTTTGCCAGATACGCAAAGGGAACTGGTCGGCGAGTTTGCCGGCGATGACGTCGTCTGCTGCCTGAACGATGAGCTTGGCTTTTTCGGCGGAAAGCTTTCCGAGTTCATGGTTCACCAGCCCTGCCGCTTTTTTCAGGATGGCAAAGGCGCGAATCAGCTCAGGGGGCATGGTGTCGCGGCCAATATCGAAGTGATGCAGAGATCGCTGCGTCTGAGCGCCCCAGTACACGTTCGTGGGAACTTCAATTTTTCCCATGCTGTCGGATTCAATGCGAGTGGGCTGATCAGCCGAGGTGACCATAGAAAGACTCCTAACGGTGCCGTATATGCGAACGCTGAATTCGGGAAGAGAACCGAAAATTATAGCAACGCGTCCGCCCGAGGTGTGTGCTGCGACACCCGGCGGTGTGATCAACGGCACGACACGAAGCTAACGGCGTCGTATGCTGTGCGTTGCTTCTGGTGGAGTGTTTGAACCGGAGCGTCGCTATAGGCAATCCAATCGCTAGCAATTAAAGTGATCTGAATGGAAGAACTGGAGATACAAACACAGCCGCGCACTGCAGCCGAGCGCTCGCGGGATCAGCAATGGGACGTGATCATTGTAGGTGCGGGGCCGAGCGGCCTGGCGACCGCGATCGAATGCCGACGGAGGGGTCTTTCCGCGCTGAACATCGACAAAGGTTGCGTGGTGAATTCGCTGTTCAACTATCCCACCAACATGACGTTCTTCACTACGCCGGAGCTACTGGAGATCGGCGAAATACCTTTCAGCACGGAGAACAATCGGAAACCGAACCGTGCTGAGGCGCTCGAATACTACCGGAAGGTGGCGGCACACTATCGGCTCGACTTCCGGCAGTATGAAACCGTGACCCGAGTGGCGGGGCAGGATGGTCAATTCTCGGTACATACGACCGACCAGCACGCGCGGACGCATGTCTATAAGACGCGCAAGATCGTGATTGCGATCGGGTACTACGATCTGCCGAACTATCTTGGAATTGCGGGCGAGGATTTACCCAAGGTTCTGCATTATTATCGCGAGCCTCATCCTTATTACGACACGGACGTGGTAGTGATCGGCGGAAAGAATTCCGCGGCAATCGCTGCGCTGGAACTGTATCGGCACGGTGCGCGGGTGACGCTGGTGCATCGCGGGTCGGGGATGCATCCGCACGTGAAGTACTGGATCAAGCCGGACATCGACAATCGCATTAAGGCAGGGGAGATCAAAGCGTACTTTCGCAGCGAACTGCGTGGGATCACGACGGATGAGGTCATCATCGCGACTCCCGATGGCGGCGTCGAGTTGAAGAACGATTTCGTATTCGCGTTAACGGGCTATCATCCGGACTACGATTTTTTACGTGCGCTCGGAATGGAACTGACCACCGACCAGTGCCGCCCGTTATGCGATCCGACGACGCTAGAGTGCAATGTGGCTGGGATCTATGCTGCCGGCGTGATTGTGGCGGGCGCGAAGACGAACGAAATCTTTATCGAGAATGGACGCTTTCACGGAGTGCAGATCGCCAAGCACATTGCCGAGAAGTTGGAAGGCGAGGGAAGGCGCGAGCCAGATTATTCGGAGTCGACGTAAGAACCCGCATCTGCCAAAGGAAGGCAGATATGGGGCACCGCGGCGCTACTTAAGATCAACCGCTTCTTCGCCTAATTGTTCATTGATGAGACGAGAGACTAGCGGTTTCAGTGCTTCTCCAGTTTTTGACAGGACAAAAGTTTTCGCGTCATCGGACCAATCGAGTTTGAAGCTGGTGGAGAGCGCTGAAATCCAGATCTGGCGCACAGGAGCATTCGGGGAAATCACGAAGCGGCCCGGGGGCTCGTCGAAGCTGATGTGCAGCGCCCCTGACTGATCTTCCACTTCCATGTCGGCGGACTCTTCGGCAGCGATCAGACCGCGTTTCAAATCTTCTAAAGCCGCATCGGCTGCGCGCCGGAACTGCTGTTCATCTTGCGTCATGCCGTGATTCTAGCAAAGCGAAGGCTATTGGCCCGATGCGGCAGCAGCGGCGGATTGTGTGTTGCCACTGTTGCAGGCGTTGATGCCGTGCTCGATCGCGGTGCCCTCTTCGTAATCGTTCCAAGTGACAATCATAAGAAACGGAAGCTGTCGGCTGCCGTTGTAGTAGCGGCGGAAGAGACGAACGGATTCTTCAAACGTGCGCCCGCAGCGATCGCTCATATGGCGGTTCTGCGACCAGGAGGCGCGCGTGTCGTTGAAGCCGGGCCATGCCGCGCCTATGGCGATCTTATTGGGGTATTGCGAGCTCATACGCGTGTAGAAGTCTTGTAAGTACTGCTCGCCCCAGTTGCTGCCGTCACGCTGCCAGCCCTCGCGCCCGGGTTGCACCCAGGCGTAGAAGCCGTCAAATGCGCTCGGATAGTGTGTATTGATGTCCTTGAAGATGAGCAGGGGCGGATCTTCCCAACTGTTCACTACTTCGCGCACGCGATTCCAATCGGTGCCGCCACTCTTGGGGAAAATGAAGATCATAGGGCGGCCGTTAAAGCGCAGGTATGCACTGCGCGACGCGACGGCGTGTGGTCCGATGTAGCGGTCATAGGCGTATTGCAGATCGACGAGGACGGCCTCGGTGTTCTGGCCGACGTACTCGGTGTCCTCGTCGTACATGATCGCGGTCTGAAAACTGTTTTGCGAAGCGGCCTGTTGTAACAAGGCGTAGCTTTGATCTTCGAACTGCTTGCGCGGGCCGTACCAGTTCACGACGAAGGCGTCGATGCCGAGGCCCTTGGCTTCGGAAACCTGGCGCGCGAGGACGTTGGGATCGTGCGAGGAATATCCGACGTTGATGTGCTTGGGCTCGCCGAACCAGGGCTGATAGGCGGCAAGCAGGCGCGGAGATCCTTCGGTGCCTTGCAGTTGCGCAGCTTGCGCGAGGCTCTGGCGGACGTCAGTCGTGTGGCGGCTGCATCCAGTAGCGATTACGAGAGAAATCAATATAAGAGTGAGCTTGCGAAAATCTGGCATCCCAAGCTCTTGGATGTAGATGGTACGAGCAGAGTTGGCAGGCTTTGTGAGTGTCACCTGAGGAGAGCGGACGGTGGTAGTATTTCCGCCGGTTTGATGCGGGCATGTTTTCCCGCGGGAAAGAGAGAAATCATGGCGCAGAAAGTGATTGATGTGGTGGGAGTATCGAAAGAGAGCTTCGCGAAGGCAGCTGAGAATGCGGTTCAGGAGGCGGCGAAGACGGTACGCGGATTGAAGTGGGCGCGCGTCTCGGAATTCGAACTGGAGATGGACGGAAAGAACGTGACGCTATATCGCGCGACGGCGAGGATTTATTTCGACATCGAACACTAAGCAGAATAGGTAATCGGGTAATAGGTAATTGGTAATTGAAAACCAAAGAATGTGTGCTCCGCTTTCGATTACCAATTACCCGATTACCAATTCTCAATGATTCAGCGCTTTGTCGAAGAAGTTTGCCATGAGGTGGTGCGCTTCGATGGACTCGGGCAATTTGAACTGGTTCCAGTAGGCGTGCGGAAGTCCCTCGAAGACGACCAGTTCAGCGTTGCTGTTATCGGCATTCAGAAATGCCCGGTGCAGAATCGATGTGCCGCTCAGCAGCAAGTCGCGCTCGCTGGTGATGAAGAGTGTGGGCGGCATCCCTTTCAAATCGGCGAACACGGGCGACAGGACCGGATCGCGACGATCGGTCGAGCCTACGTAGGGAGGATCCGGCAGCGTGTTGGGAGGATCGTTGAGTGGCCCTTGCAGTCCGCGAAGTCCAAAGAGCGCTCGGGAATCTCCAGGACGCGTGAAGTCGCCGAAGCCGGAGAAGATGCCGAGAGCCGCTGGAAGCGGAAGGCCGAGCTGCTTTAATTTCACCGCAACCTCTGCGGTCAGAACCGCTCCGGCGGAAGTTCCATACATAACCATGTTCTGTGGCTTGTAGATCTTGAGCAGATCCTTGTAGACAGCGACTGTATCGTCGACGGCGGCGGGGAACGGGTACTCGGGCGCGAGCCGGTACCGAATCGCGACCACTTTCGTCTGCGTGAGGCTGGCGATGGGGATAGTCTCGGCGACGGAGCCCCAGTCGGCTCGGAATCCGCCACCGTGGATATTGATGAGCACGCGATCCTGCTTATTTGCGGGAATCAATTGTGGCGTGATGATGCGCACGGGCACGCCGGCGATTTTGTCTTCGGTCACCTTCGTCGGATACATCCCTTGCATGTCGATGGCTAATTGTTTCTGCCAGGCTTCCGCGCGGGATTTGTTTTGCTCGTCAGTCATGGGCGGCTCGGTGTCGGGCATCGGCTCGGAGAGCCACTTCTGAGCCTCGGGACTCACTGTCTTCGGAACAGGCACGATGCGTGTCACATGCGCGGTGCCGTTGGCGTCGATGAAACTGGAATTGGTTTGGGGGACAAAGGCCTTTTCCTGTGCGTAGGAGATGGCTGAGATAAGAATGATCGCGGAGGCAAGAATCGAATTGCGAAGCGACAAGGCTGGCTCCCAGAGTGTGATGGACAGCGGCGCTGAGTAAGGTACGTCGGCGAGGGGAGTAGCGCAAGTAAAACTAGTCACCGCAGAGGACGCTGAGAATCTTACGGGTGCGAGATGACTTCGTAGTGCGCGGCACGCTCGTCGTGATGCTTCAGGAATTTCCGGCGCTCTTCGGGAATGATGGAAACTTCGTAATCGGGTCCGGCGAAAGCCTTCAGCGAGTCGAACGATTCCCAGAAAATAATAGTGATGAACTCAATCTCGCCGCCGACATTTCGGCGTAGGAAGTAACTGCCCCTGAATCCGGGGACTTTGCTGAGGCCGGGAAGCAGTTCGGGCTTGAGCATGGACTTGTAAGAGTCCGCATTTTCAGGAGTGGTGGTGCCGTGCCATACGCGCGCGATCATGAGGAGATTGTGAGACGCCGCGGAATGGAAGGCAAAAGAAAAGCGAGCCACGGATCACACGGATTTACGGATCAGAATTAGGAATGCGCGGACAAGAGTGTCCGCGCCACACAATCAAACTGCACACAAGCAAAATCGGGCAACCTGGCTCACCAGATTACCCGATTACAAATTCTTCGATTACCCGATCTCAGAAGGGGATGTCGTCGTCGGTGATGCCTTGGCTGCCAGCGTCATCGTGAGCGGGTGCCTGGCTTGCCGAGGCTGAACGGGAGCGAGCGGGTGCCGCTTCTTCGTCGTGATCGCGTCCGCCTCCACCTTGGCCCTGGCCTTGTCCGCCGAGGAGAACCAGATCATTGGCGACGATTTCAGTCGAGTACTTTTTCTGGCCGGACTCTTTGTCGTCCCAGGAGCGCGTCTGCAGGCGTCCTTCGATGTAGCAGGTACGACCCTTCTTCAGATATTCGCCGGCGATTTCCGCGAGTCGCTGCCAGGCGACAATTTTGTGCCACTCGGTGCGATCCTGCCAGTTGCCTTCTTTGTCTTTGTAGCGCTCGTTGGTGGCGAGAGAGAAACTGGCCACGGCGGTGCCGCTGGGCGTGTAACGCAATTCAGGATCTTTGCCGAGATTGCCGATGAGGATGACTTTGTTGACGCTCTTTGCCATGAGAACTCCAAGAGGTGGTGAAACGGCAGTGTAACAGCTTCGCTGTGAGAGTTTCGAGTTCGAGCCGCGGCTGATCCGTCAAAAAAACAGCCCGAATTGGGACTCCTAGCAACGTCCTGCCCGTTTTCGGTTCGTGTCGACCATGCAGAATTGTGTCCTTCAAGTCCCGCACCTCATTTATCCTGCGTGTTCCGCTTTTCAGCATGCACTGGAACCATACTCTTCTCCTGTTTACCGCAGCACTGGTGGCCGGCGGCTTGAACGCCGTCGCCGGGGGCGGTAGCTTTCTGACATTTCCGTCGCTGATCTTTACCGGAGTTCCCCCCATCCCTGCCAACGCGACGAACACGGTGGCGCTATGGCCCGGAGCCGTGGCCAGTATCTTTGGATTTCGGCAGCAATATAAGGGCGTAGAGCGGAAACTGCTGGCCGAATTCATTGTGATGAGCTTCGTCGGGGGAGCGGTCGGAGCGCAACTGCTGCTACACACGCCTCAGCACACATTCTCGAAAATGATTCCGTGGCTGATGCTGGCCGCGACGTTGATCTTCACTTTCGGTCGCGTGGCCATCCGCGCGATTCGCGGAGAGGAGGCTCATCACATGAGCCGCCCTGTAGCACTGCTGCTCCAGTTGGTGGTCTCCGTCTATGGAGGATTCTTCGGCGCCGGCATGGGCATTCTGATGCTGGCAATTCTCACCATCATGGGCTACGAGCACATCCACCGAATGAACGCCCTCACCAGCATTTTTGCTACGGCGGTGAACGGGGTGGCGCTAATCACGTTCATTGTGGCCCGGATCGTCTGGTGGCCGCAGGCGCTATTAATGCTGCTTGGCTCAGTAATTGGAGGCTATTGGAGCGCTCACTATTCCCAAAAGGTGGATCCCAAGTACGTACGTGCCTTCGTGATCATTGTCGGATGTACCATGACGAGCTATTTCTTCTGGAAGTATCTCTAACCGGCTTTCGGCTCGCGGCTCTCAGCCTTCCGCCATGCATTTCCGGGCAGTGATAAGTGTCACTCGTCAGAAGCCAGCGCTCCCTCAGTGAGTAGTATCCCTGAGTATTGTCATGACTGAACGCGATGGCCGACAGCCGAGCGCGGTCTGCTAAGTATCTGAAATATCAACAAGAATTCTAGTTTCGCCCAACCGCTTTTGCGCGCCGTTTGACCCCCGAATTGCTCCATTCGATACAAACAGTTCTTCTTATTGGACAAAGAGGTCAACAATGCGTATTGTTGCCGTGAACCGAGGATGGCAGCAGGGTATATCCCTATCATTCGGCAGTTCTTTGAAGAAAAGGTGAAGAAATGAGCACTTCCACTCATCCGGCCACCGGTGGCGGACTGGTGCAGATTTCCTCGTTGGAAGAGTTAGTACGCCAACGGGTAGCGGAAGAACGGGCCCGGCTGGAAAAAGAAGCCGGCATTCAGCATAAAGAACTTCATCACTTCCATAAGCCGATTGAGCGAGCATTTACCGCCGATCAGCGACACAAAACCACCCTGTTGTTTGGTGGACTCACCTGGAAACACGAAAAACTGGTGCACGGAGCTCTGGAAGGCCTGGGCTACAAGTGCGAAGTCGTTCCGACGGCAAATGTGGCTGCGTTCCAGCTCGGCAAGGAATACGGCAATAACGGCCAGTGCAATCCGACGTACTTCACGGTCGGAAACCTGGTTCAGTATCTGCAAAAGCTCGAAGAGTCGGGCATCCGGCGGGAAGATCTGATTAACAACTATGTCTTCCTGACTGCTGGCGCGTGCGGTCCATGCCGTTTCGGCATGTATGAAGCTGAATACCGGCTGGCGCTTCGCAATGCGGGCTACGACGGGTTCCGCGTGATGCTGTTCCAGCAATCAGGCGGATTGGATCAGTCGGACGCGGAAGCCGGGTTGCAGATGAACCTGGACTTCTTCCTGAACCTGCTGAACTCGCTGAACATGGGCGACATCATCAACGAGGTCAGTTATCAGGTGCGGCCGTTCGAAGCGAACGCCGGCGATACCGACGCGATTCTCGACGAAGCAGTCGACTACATGCACGAAGTGCTGAAGAAGAAGTCGCCGTGGTCGGTTGAGCAGAAGCTCGGCAAAATCGCGAGCAAGATTCCGATGAAGGGAACGGTCGAGTATCTCGGCAAGTTCCTGAACCAGCTCATGTCCGACGACTATATGGTCGCCCTGGAGCATGTGCGCGGACGCTTCAATCAAATTAAGGTTGATCACTTCCGCGTGAAGCCGATTGTGAAGATTACCGGCGAATTCTGGGCGCAGACCACGGAAGGCGACGGCAACTTCAATATGTTCACGTTCCTGCAGCGCGAAGGCGCACAGATTATCGTGGAGCCGATCGGCACCTGGATTATGTACATGATCCACCAGGTGGTGCAGAAGATCCGTGACGAGCGCGGCCTTGAGGAGGGTGTCGTTATGCCTCCGAAGTGGCGTCTGGACAAGCAGGCCAAGATCGAATGGAACTACCGCAACAAGCTGATGAAGCTGAAGGCTGCGGAAGTGATCTTCGCCCGCGAATATCACCGCATCGTCGACGCGCTGGGCGGGACGGCTCACCGGCTCGTGGATCAGTACGAACTGCAGCGGCTTGGACATCCTTACTACAACTCGCGTGCGGGTGGTGGTGAGGGTCACCTGGAAGTCGCGAAGAACATTTACTACACGAATAAAGAGATGGCGCACATGGTGCTCTCTCTGAAGCCATTCGGCTGCATGCCTTCGACACAATCGGACGGCGCACAGTCGGCGGTGGTGTCGCACTACAAAGACATGATCTTCCTGCCGATCGAGACTTCCGGCGAAGGCGAAATCAACGCGCACAGCCGCGTGCAGATGGCGCTGGGCGAGGCGAAAGCCAAGGCCAAGCTGGAATTCAAGGACGTGATGGAGAAGATCGGCAAGCCGCTTGACGAGCTGAAGGCGTATGTCGCGCAGAATCCCGATATGTCGAACGCGCTCTACGCCGTGCCGAAATACAAGGGCGTGGTGGGAACCGCCGCGAATTACGCGATCCACGTGGCGGAGAAGATGGGCGTGCAGGTGCCGTACCACGTAGATGCGCATTAAGCCACTGAAGTCGATCAGTCTCTCGGTCGGCGCAATCGCTGACCGAGAGACCAAAACCCCAAACCAAAACTGAGCGACTGACGCACTGAGAGACTAAATGCCCGGACTTACCGACAAAGCGATTGCAGATAAGAAGTACGAAATGCTCTGGATGGGTGTGGACGTAGGTTCGACGACCGTAAAGATTGCGGTCATTGACGGCGACACCGACGACATCCTCTGGCAGGACTATCAGCGCCACGAGACCAAGCAGCCAGAGAAGCTTCTGGAGATGTTGAAGCAAATCAAGACGGATCTGCCGAATGTTCCCGATGAGAACTATCGCATCTTCATCACGGGTTCAGGCGGCTCTGGAATTGCGAAACACGTCGGCGCCAAATTCGTACAGGAAGTGAATGCGGTTTCGCTGTCCGTGGAGAAGCTGTATCCAGAGTGCGGATCAGTGATCGAGTTGGGCGGTCAGGACGCGAAGATCATCATCTTCAAGGAAGATCCTGAGACGGGCAAGAAGAAGAAGCTGCCCTCAATGAACGACAAGTGCGCTGGCGGTACCGGCGCCGTCATCGACAAGATCAACGCCAAGCTGCGGATTCCGTCTGATCAGCTCTGCAATATGGGCTACAAGGGCGAGAAGCTGCATCCGGTGGCCGGCAAGTGCGGCGTGTTCGCCGAGACGGATATCAACGGCCTGCAGAAGCAGGGCGTTCCGCCAAATGAGCTGATGGCATCGCTGTTCGAATCCATCGTGCAACAAAATCTTTCGGTGCTGACGCGCGGCAATACGCTGCGTCCGACGGTGCTGCTGTTGGGCGGTCCCAACTGCTACATCAAGGGCATGCGCGATTGCTGGAAACACAACATCCCCAAAATCTGGGAAGAGCGTAACTATCCGCTGCCGGAAGGTGTGGATCCGGAATCGCTTATCAAGACTCCCGACAATGCGCAGTATTTCGCGTGCATCGGCGCGGTGGAGTTCGGCAAGCAGGAAGATCCCGGAATCGGCGTGTATGTGGGCTACGACAAGCTCGAGTGGTACATGACCGAAGGCCGCGCCCAGGAAAAGGCGAAGAAGGGCGGCGCGCAGGCGCTGGCAAAGAGTCCTGAAGAACTCGCCGAGTTTACCGCGAAGTACACGAAGAAGAAGTTTATTCCGACAACGTTCCAACCTGGTCAAGTGGTGGAAGGCTTCATCGGTATCGATGGCGGATCGACTTCGACAAAAGCTGTGCTCGTCGACAAGGATCGCAACATCCTGTGCAAGACCTACCAGCTCTCACGCGGCAATCCGATTGAGGATACGCAGGAAGTGCTGGCCAAGGTTGCGAAGCAGGTGACCGACCAGGGGGCCGTGCTCAAGATCATGGGCGTGGGCACGACTGGCTATGCGAAGGACATCCTGAAGGACGCTGTTGGCGCAGACGTTGCGCTTGTGGAGACAGTGGCGCACACGCAAGCCGCATTGCACTTCTATCCGGATGCCGACGTGATCTGCGACGTAGGTGGTCAGGACATCAAGATCATCATCCTGAGAGACGGCCGCGTAAAAGACTTCAAGCTGAACACGCAGTGTTCGGCTGGCAACGGCTACTTCCTGCAAGGCACATGCGAGAGCTTCGGCTTCAAGGTTGAAGATTTCGCGGACATCGCCTTCAACGCGAAGGGATTCCCGCAGTTCGGTTATGGTTGCGCGGTATTCATGCAGTCGGACATCGTGGACTTCCAGCGCCAGGGATGGAAGCCGGAAGAGATTATGGCTGGACTGTGCAACGTGCTGCCGAAGAACATCTGGCTTTACGTTTCGCAGATTCCAAACCTGTCGGCGATTGGCCACAAGTTCGTTCTGCAGGGCGGAACGCAGCACAACATGGCTGCGGTGAAGTCGCAGGTCGATTTCATCGAGTCGCGCTTCAAGGGCAAGGATGTGAAGGCTGAGGTGATCGTTCACCAGCACTGCGGTGAAGCGGGCGCCATTGGCTGCGCGTTCGAAGCGGTACGTCTGTGGGAGAACGGCATGAAGACCGAGTTCATCGGTCTGGAGGGCGTTGCTTCCATCACGTATACGACCACGCGCGACGAGGCAACGCGGTGCTACTTCTGCAAGAACAAGTGCCTGCGAACTTTCATCGACGTAACCACGGCGACACCGAATCCGAACTACAAGCCTCCAGTCAAGACCAAGGTTCCACTCGCGGATGGCGCGCAGCGGTTGATCATTGCCACGTGCGAAAAAGGGACGGTCGAGAACGTGGAAGAGATGCGCGTCATCAAGGGCAACATCGACGCCATCAAGAAGGAAAACCCCAACCTGGTGGAGATCGCGGCAAAGGCTGCTTTCAAGAGCTATGAGCCACCGGTTGTAGCCGATCCGTTGCCGAAGCTGGCAATCACGAAATCGCAGAAAGATCGCGTCGAGAAGATGAAGAAACGCGCCGAGTTGCGCATCGGCATGCCCAAGGCGCTGAATATGTACAGCTGCGGGCCGTTCTTCACCGCCTACTTCGAGGCGCTGGGTGTGAAGGCCGACAATATCTTCTGGTCCGACTTCACCAACGAGCAGCTTTATAAGGAGGGCGCGAAGCGCGGCGCTATCGACCCATGCTTCCCGTCCAAGGTCGGCATTCCGCACGTTCACAACCTGCTATACGCCGTCCACCCGAAGAAGAACCTGAATGTGATCTTCTTCCCGATGATCGACTCGCTGCCAACGTTCCTGAAGTATGTGCAGTCGAGCCGCGCATGCCCGACGGTTACCGCGACTCCGGCGTCGGTGAAAGCGGCGTTTACCAAGGAGGGCAATCTCTTCGAGGAGAAGGGCCTGATCTGGAAAGACACGCTGATCTGCCTTGATGATCCGAAGATTGCGCACCGGCAGATGTTCGAGGATTGGAATGAAATTCTCGGCCTGAGCGAGGATGAGAACTATCGCGCGGTGGAACTGGGCTTCGCGGCGATGGAGAAGTTCGACAACGTAATCATGCGCGGAACAGCGCGTGAGGTGCTGAAGAAGTTGGAAGAGGAAAACCGGCTGGGAATCGTGCTTTTGGGACGCCCGTATCACAACGACCCGGGAATCAATCACGAGATCCTGGAAGAATTCCAGAAGCTTGGGTATCCGGTGTTCTCGCAGGATTCGTTGCCACTGGATGATGAAATTGTCTGGAAGCTGTTCGGCGACGAGGTTCGCGCGGGGTACATCCAACACCCGATGGATGTTTCGGACGCGTGGAAGAACTCCTACTCGGAGAACACTTCGCGCAAGGTCTGGGCGGCAAAGTACATTGCCCGCCATCCAAACCTGGTGGCACTTGAGCTCTCGAGCTTCAAGTGCGGACACGACGCTCCGATCTATACAGTGATCGAAGAAATCGTGGAGCACTCGGGGACGCCGTACTTCTGCTTCAAGGATATCGACGAGAACAAGCCGAGCGGCTCGATCAAGATTCGTGTAGAGACGATTGGCTACTTCCTCAAACGGTATCGGGAAGACATGGTCCGCAACCGTAGCAAGGAAGTGAGCATTGCGGATCAGCTGAAGAAGTTCGAAGATGATCTGCGGCACGAATTGCAGCTGGCGGGCAGCTCCAGTGACCGCGGCAGCAGCTGTGGCACTCACGAGAGCGTTCCGAGCGAGCTGATCGGCATACAGCCTGCGCAGAACGAACTGGTGGAGCTGAGCGGAGATTAAGTCCTAGGAATCCCACCCACGCCAAATGAAGGCGAGGGTGGGGCACCCAAGAGTAGTGGTGAGATGAATCGCTTCCGAAGGCGGGAGCGATTTTCTTTTGGCAAGCGCAGGCGCGTTGGACTGTCAAGGTGCAAGCCGGGCAGGAGTTCGGTATGCTTAAGCGAGATCAGGACGGGGTGTGTCGATGGCGATGGAATCCGACAAGGTGATGTTCGAGATTTACAAAGAAGCCACTTATACGGGCAAGTACCGCGTGGTGTATTACACCGAGCTCAACGAGAACAACAAAGAGTGGGAAATCAACAAGGCGATGTCCGGCGAGCACTTCTACGACGGGTTCATCAAGAACTACGGTAAGGACGAGGCGAAGGACATTATCGACTCGCTGCTGAAGAGGATGAATGAGGGCGAGAATCTTGCGCCGGAAGACATCGAGCAGGCGCTGGGGCAGTACGCGGCGGCGAAGTAGGATCCAGTCGATCGGTCTCTCAGTCTTTGCAGTTTATATCCGAAGTGCGAGTTGACTGTCCTACAGAAACTAGCTCGGGAGGGTTCCTTCGACTCGGCCGTTCGGCCTCGCTCAGGATGACAAGAATCCTCGCTTCGCTCGGAATTCCAAGCTGAAAACCGAATTCGACTGAGAGACCGATCGACTGACGACTGATCGACCGATAGACGTCCTACTGCAACTTCAGAAACACCACTCCGTATCCATTCAACGTAAATGTCATCTGCGGGGCGAACGTGACGGTTTGCTGGGACGGACCATTCGCCAGGTTGGTGCTCGCGTCGATGGTGAGCTGCGAGGCGCCGGAGAAGTTGCCGAGAGCGCTCACGTCTAAAGTGATATCACGAGGCGAGCCGGTTCCGTTGTTGTCGGAAGCACTTGCTACCGCGTGATTCGAGATCATGACGACAACGCTGCCGTCCGCATTCTTCACGGCCAGGGCTTCCACGTTCGTATTGTCGCTGTTGGTGGCCTGAAGAACATCGACTCCAGCGGTGGTAGCAGGGAAGTATTGTTGTAGCGTTTTGTCCACCCAGTAACTAAGGCGATTGTTGCCGGTCTGATCGTCGAGTTCGCCATATTGCGCGTCAGCAGCGAAATCCCAGTGATAAAGCGCTTCGGCTCCAACTTGGCCGACTTGTGAGAAGAGATAGGGCCGCCATGCGGCGAAGAATGCGCTGGACCCGCGCGTGTCGTCAACAAACTTCTGATTAGGATTGCAGGTGCTAAATCCGTTGGCGCCTTCGAAATCAGCGTTCACGTTGTTCTCGGTAATCCACACTGGCACGTTTACTAGCGTTGTATTCTTCTGCAGAATCGAGTAGATGTTCTTCACGCCTGCCGCGAAGTTTGGAATGGTATTGAAGAGCGTCTGATCGGTGTCGTTCTGATTGCAGGTGGAATAGAAGTGGGTAGCAACGACGTCTACTTGAGCGGTAACGCCGCTAGCGAATGGGGGCAGGAAATCATTCTCCCACGTGCCGAAATCCGAAAGTTCGACGGCAACGAACTTCAAGCTCGGATCGACCGCTTGCATCTTCGGAACTACGGTGTTGTAGAGCGTGACATAATCGGCAGGGGTATAGGGATCGGTCGCGTTGCCATTCACTCCTTTGCTGAAGTCATTCAGATTGGGTTCGTTATAGATGCCCCAGTACTCAATGTGATGGGCACTCGGCGACTTGATGGTATTTCCGCTTCCGTCGGGGATGCCGATGCCGTTGTAGTACTTCACGAGATTGGCGGAATAAGTAGCAAGTTGATCGAATGGTCCTTGCCCGTCATCCACAAACTGCTTGGTGTTCGTAAAGTACATGAAGCTCGGAGCCACTGCGACCTGGAACTCAGGGTTGTTGTCGCCGACACCGAGCACGGGCTGCAGAATCGCATCGAGCATGGTGAAGTTCCATGCGCTTGCCGCCGTTTGCGGAATTGCCTGTGAAACGGCCTGTATGCGGACGTGTGAAGAGTTCAGATCTCCCAGCGACCCAATTGCTGTCGGATGATTGGTGAAAAGCTCGTAGTCCCATTCAGCGGGCTGAAACGAGGTCGACATTGCCAGCTTGAACGGCGTCCCAGTCGTCGTGTTGCTTACGGTAACGGAGACCGTTTGTACGGGCGTGGGAGTCGGGATCGGTGTTGGCGTTGGAGTCGGGAAAATGTTCCCACTGCCACCGCCTCCGCAGGCGATCAGGGTCATGAAGAATGACAGAAGGATAGAGATCTCACGTACCTTGTTCATGGGCGCTGAACAGTGTAGCTGAAGTCGGTTGGGGCGGGATGTGACTTGTATCAGGTCAGTAAAGCCCTGTGTAAGCGGCGGAGCGCTCAATCTTTGGGATTGTCGTTATTGTGTCCGAAATCGAGGCCGATCTGAGGTTCTGATTTAGTGCCGGTGATCTTGATGGGAACCTCGGTGCCTGCGCCATGTTTAGCGAAGAAGGGATCGACGGGTTTCAGGAAGATCGACTTCCATCCGCCCACCAGTTGCGAAACTTTGGCGTCCATACGCGCGTGTCCATGGAAATCGAAGCGATTGCCGTCGAGACTGTAGTCACCAGTGAGATTCACCTGAGTTCCCGGGACCTGGAACTGGACGCGCGAAAAGTTGAGCACGCCGTCGTTGAGGATGAAGGCGCCCGCAAGAATTGAGTGCACGTCCGGATTCGACTCGGCGATCTGGCCGACTTTTCCCCGGCTGCGAAGGCTGAAACGATCGATCTTCTCCTGAATCTTCTCGTTGGTGAAGTGGGCGGATGAGACGCGAAAGTTGGCGATCAGTTTGAGCCGGTTCGCAATATCAGGCTCACCCGGCGGGAGATCAAGCTTCGCCTTGAGCGCGATAAGGCCGGTCATGACGACCGGATCCGTCTTCACTCCGAGCTTCAGAAAATCCTCAATTCGTCCTTTCTCGACAACTACGTCGAGCTTGATGTGCCGTCCGGGTGGACTAATTTCTTTCACGATGAAGCCTTTACACACGAAAGGCGAATTCAGAAGCTGAGCCTTGACGGGCTGCAAGTACGTGTCGCCGTCTGTGCCATCGACGACGGCGTGAAACTCAGTGTGCAGGGGAAGCGGATGTCCGCTGATGCTAAGGCGGAAGTCAGGAGTGTCGGTGGTGCCGTCGACGACGATGCCGCCGAGAGTCCCGCTGTACCGGCCGGTAGAAGAGAGAATGCCGCCAATTCCCTTGATGGTGCTGAGATCGGCGTTGCTGAAGGAGTAGTCACCCTTCACCGGAGTGTCACGCGGGCTGTCTTCCTGGAATGGTCCGAAGAAACCGCTGGAGGCGATGTCGCCGAGCGGCTTGGGATTTACAAGAGTGGCGTCGAAGTGCAGCGGCCGACCTGAGGCGATGGTGCGCAACACCAGATGCGAGATATCGAACTCGGTGGGCAGCTTGCCAGGCTTCAAGGTGTTGATGATGAGCTTGGCGTCGTCGGAAACGATCTGACCGACAGAAATTCGTATTTTGCCACCCTTTGGCCGAAGCTGCGGCGCCTGCTTGCGCTCTTCTTTGGGAGGGATGTTCAGGATCAAGCCTTGGAGATGGACCGTGTCCACATGCATCGGCGTGCGCAACAAACTCCGAATCGTGGTGCGAAAGCGGAATGAGCTGACCGCGAACAGAGGCTGTATGCCCGTCTGACTCGGGTTGGGATCGAAGCTGCCGAATACCCTTAAGCCGCCACCAGAAACCTGAAGGCCCTTCATTACAGAGACGTGGAGCTCGCCTAGCTCAACACGGCTGTTGAAGCGAGTTGATAGCGTCTCGATGATGCGCGCGCGCAGGATTGGCTCAGCATGAGAGATCAGCAGGCGAGTGCCGATCACGGCGCCGATAAAGAGAATGAGCAGGACAATGCCGAGCCAGCGCCAGGGGCTGAGATGGTGCGGTGTGGATGAGGCGGGTTTTAAGGGAACGACGGAATGCATTCGGAGTTTGTACGACCAGCTACTCTCAATTAGATGAGCTTCTATACGTCAGATGATGGCTGGAGCAAACGGTTCCGGCGAAGCGAACATGGGATGAATGCAAAAAGCGGGCAGCCGAGGTCGGCTGCCCCACGCAAGTAGTGGTCCGGCTCAGGAGATAGTGAAGGTCACCCGAATCTGTGTCTCGACTTCGACGGGTTCGTTGTTGAGCAAATAGGGCCGATAGCGCCATTGCTGGACCGCGTCGACGGCGGATTTGATCAGCATGGGATGTCCGCTGACGACGCGCAGGTTCTGGATGGTGCCGTCTTTGCCAATCACAGCCTGAAGGATGACTTCTCCTTGGACATGCGCGGTCAGGGCAATGGGCGGATACGCGGGCTTCACCTGATGGATCAAGAGGCCCTCCGAGACGCCGCTTGAGACGGGAACCGGTCTAGTCGGGCGTGCGATCGAAGGATGAGATGGTTGCCGAACGCTATTGAGCAGACTACTCATGAATGGATTGTTGGGGCCGCCCGGACCAGTTGATCCAGGGACGGATTCTCCTGCCATATCAATCTGTGGAGGCGGAGCCTCGTCAACCGGGGTCGCTACGTGATCCGGAATTCGACGTGGCTGTAACAGTTGTTCGCCCAACATATTGCTCTCTGGTGGACGGCTGTTATGTCGGATTGGTTCATCGGCCACGGGTGGTGCCGGAGCGGATGGAACCTCGAGGATATTAGCCCAATGTGTAAGCGGCAGAGCTTCGGTGAACAACAACGGAAGCGCAACCAGCACAGCAATGAAGAAAGTTTGAACGAAGAAGGACATCAATGCGGCCCATCCTCGTCGCGGACTAGAGACACTGTTCGATGCAAACAGACTGTCTTCAAACATACGCCCTCCTGAACGGCTTTCGGCGAGCCCCACATCGCTCGCTAGTTCTGGTGGGAGCGGCCCACCTGGATTGCGCATGCGCTAACGGAATAGACACCACGAGCGGAGAAGGTTCCCAGTTTTGCGAAGAAATATATTTCTGCATTTTTGGGAACGTTTTGGAGGTCGGCGTTGTCTACAGGGAGTTAATGGCAGGTCAAGCCTGATCTGTTGATGTCCCTGCTGGAGTCGCTGTTCGCGGATGCCCCCGGGAGCAGCGGCTCCTTTAAAGTCTGTGCGTCTCAGTCGATCAGTTTCTCAGTCAGTCAGTCAGTCAGTCAGTGCATATGGATCGTTGTACGATGCTATGGTGCCGAAACGTCCTTGAGCTCGTAGTCGGTACGACAGGGTAGGGCTCCTTCGACTCGGCCATGCGGCCTCGCTCAGGATGCAAATCCTCGCTGGCGCTCGGAAGGGCGAATCCTTCCAGTTGCCCTTACCGCTCCGAGCGATACGAAAGTCAAAAACCCCACCCACGCCAAAGGAAGGCGAGGGTGGGGCACCCGTAAACCAGTCCTGATTACTAAATTGTTATTTGGCTGGGCTGTTGAACAAATCCAGTAGGGCTGTGGTTTCCACCATCAGTGCGGTTTTCAGTGTGGGCTCGCGATCGGGTGCGAACATGGATGAATGCAAGGAGGGCAGCGTTTCGCCGCTCGCGGTAGCGGCCTTGAATTTCGCGGGGTTCACGGCGCCGACAAAGAATTGGCTCGCGGGAACGCCGGCCAGTCCGTATTCCGAAAAGTCTTCAGAGACCATCTTGGGTGGAATCTGATAGACATTCGCATCGCCCAGGGCGCGCTTTTCCGCGGTCGCGATGCGCTCGGTGAGCGCGGGATCGTTGTAAGTGGCGTGACCACCTCCCTTGCTGATAATGAGCGGCGGCTTGGGTGCGTTGGCCGCGGCGGCTTCAGCGTCGGCTATGCGCTTCATCGAGTCGAAGATATGCTTGCGCACTTCTGCTTTGTAAGAGCGCACGGTGAGCTGGAGGTGTACTTCGTCGGGAATAATGTTGTGCTTGGTGCCGCCGTGGATCGATCCGACGGTGATCACGGCAGGATCGGTAGGAGCGAGCTCACGCGAGACGATGGTTTGCACCGAGAGGATGAAGCGGGCAGCGATCACGATGGGATCGACGGTGGTCTGAGGCATCGCGCCGTGACCGCCTTTGCCGTAGAAAGTGATATCGACGGAGTCGGCGTTGGAGAGTGCGTAGCCGGGGATGAATCCGACCTGGCCGGCCGGGATGCCACTGTCGTCATGAACGGCGAAAACGTAGTTAGGCTTGGGAAAGCGAGTGAAGAGGCCATCCTTGAGCATGGCCGGAGCGCCTGCGCCGATCTCTTCGGCGGGCTGGGCGACCATCATCAGGGTGCCATGCCAGCGGTCGCGAGAGCGGCTCATGAGCGTGGCGGTGCCAACCCAGCTGGACATGTGAATGTCGTGCCCGCAGGCGTGCATGACAGGAACGTCGTTGCCAGCAGCATCTTTGGTGACGACGTGACTCGCATAGGGCAGGCCGGTGTCTTCGTGAACGGGAAGAGCGTCGAGTTCGGTGCGCAGCATGACCGTTGGACCAACGCCGTTTTTCAGGATTCCGACTACGCCGGTGCCACCGACTCCAGTAGTGACTTCGAATCCCAGCTTGCGGAGAGCATCGGCCATTTTGGCGGCGGTGTTCACTTCGTGCAGCGAGAGCTCGGGATTGCGATGAAGATCGAGGTAGAGGGCTTCGACGCTTGGGTAGACAGCGTTGATATCAGCTTGGGTGAAGTTCTGAGCCGAAGCGGTGAGGGTCAGGACGAGAGCAAAGATAAGTGGGCGCATGCGGGAGTAGTGTACCGGAATTGACAACTAGGAAATTGGTAATTGAAATCCAAGACCACCAGTCCTGTAGTTCTGTGTGGGGAATAGGGTTCCCTCGCTGCGCTCGGGATGACAGATCCTCGCTGACGCTCGGATAGGCGCCGAGGCCGACTGCTCCCCAACTTCGCGAAACGATTCGACACTCTAACTGATGAAGATCTTGTAGAGCATGAAATAGACCACCACGCCGGTGATGGAGACGTAGAGCCAGAGTGGGTAGGTCCAGCGGGCGATGGCGCGGTGGCGATCGTAGCGTCCGCGCCAGGCGCGCGTAAAGGTGATGATCACTAGCGGAACGATGATGACGGCGAGAATGGTGTGCGTGGTCAGGATCGTAAAGTACAGGGGGCGTGCCCAACCGTGCCCGCGGAAGTGGTAGCTGCCCCGAATAAGCGCGTGATAGCTGAGATAGGAAATCAGGAAAAGCGTGGACGTGGAGATGGCGAGGATCATGACGGCCTTGTGGGCGCGCTCGCGTCCCGTCTTGATGAGATAGACGCCAGTGCCGATCAGGACGGCGGCCGTGCCGTTTAAAGAGGCGTTGATGACCGGGAAGATTGAGTAGTCTTGCATTTGCTTAAGTTGTCAGCTTTCGCGCGGATTGGGTAGCTAGTAGCTGGTTGCTTAGGCGCAATTCCCACCCGCACCAAAAGAAGGCGAGGGTGGGGCGCCCATAAACCATTCCTGACGCAAAACTCTTCCTAACGCAAAACATCTGCACGCGTGCCAACGATCATGCGGCTGGTTTCGTAGTGCGACGGTTGGCCATGAAGAAGGCCACGGCAAACATTATCAAAGAGAAAATCCCCAAAACTAAAATCGAGGTGCCCACGGGAAAGTCAGGCGAAGCGCTAGCGGGAAAGAGCAGCGCCCGGAGAGCTTCCGTACCGTAGGTTAGCGGGTTGATGCGCATCAGCATGCGGATCCAGAAGGACGCCCCGGCGAGCGGGAAAAGGGATCCAGAAAGCAGCCAGAGCGGGATCAGGAACAGGTTGATGATGGCATGGAAGCCTTGTGTCGAATCCATGGGCCAGGCGATCGCGAAGCCGAGGCCAGTCAGTGAAAACGCGACCAGGAATACAGTTAGGGCGATCAGGGCGAAGCTGACGAGGGTGAAGTGAATGCCAACCAGCGGCGCAAAGGCGAGGAAGATCAGTCCCTGGATCGCCGAGAGGGTCGCGCCTCCGAGAACCTTGCCGAGCACAATGGCGCTGCGACTGACCGGCGCGACGAGCACAGTAAGCAGGAAACCCTCGTTACGATCTTCGATCAGCGACATCATGGCGAAGATGGAAGTGAAGAGCACGATCATCGTCAGAGCGCCGGGGAAGAAGAAGTCGAGATAGTGTTGTCCTCCGGCCGTGCCGCCGCGGAAAGAGGATCCGAAGCCGGAGCCGATCACGATCCAGAACAGAACTGGAGAGATGATGACGCCGACGACACGGGAGCGCTGGCGATAAAAGCGCACGATCTCGCGCTTCCACAGGGAGAGAGCGGGCAGAAGGGTACCGACGGACGTTGGTGCCGGGAGCGTTTGTGCTTGAGTTGCCATATTAAAGAATTGGTAATTTGGTAAAAGGTAATCGGGTAATTGAAAACCGAGTCAAACGTCTCTTCAATTCCTCGGCTGATTACGAATCTTCAATCTTAACCTCTTTTTGACTTCTTCTTACCGCCAGCCGCTTTCTGGGCTTCGGCTTGTTGTTCTTCGGTCCAGAAGCGATGTCCGGTGCGACGGATAAAAACGTCTTCCAGCGTTGGTTTGCTGACGGATACGGATTGAATCTCACCGGGGAAGGCTTCGACTACGTCGGTAACGAAGCGGTGTCCCTGATCTTGTTCGAGGCGGACCTTTCCGTCATCGAGGACGGTGGCTTCGGCTCCGTAACGCTGGCTGATGCGAACGGCCAGTTCTTCCGGATTGTGGCGTGCCTCAAGCAACAGGACGTCGCCGCCTATTTCGTTTTTCAATTCAGCCGGAGTACCCAGTGCGACTAGTTGCCCTTCGCTAAGAATCGCCAGGCGATCGCAGCGTTCGGCTTCTTCCATCAGGTGCGTGGTCACGATCACGGTGACATTTTCCTCGTCGCGAAGGATCGCGAGATATTGCCAGAGATCGCGACGCGCGCCCGGGTCGAGGCCAGTCGTGGGCTCGTCAAGCAAAAGCACTGATGGGTGATGCAGCAGTCCCTTGGCCAGTTCGAGGCGGCGCTGCATGCCTCCGGAAAACGTTTCTGCACGCTCATTGGCGCGATCGGAGAGTCCGACGCGGCTGAGCATTTCTTTAACACGCGCGTCGAGGGCGGCACCACGCATTCCGTAAAGATGGCCAACGTGCTGGAGGTTCTCGCGGGCGGAAAGTTTCACGTCGATGCTGGGCGACTGGAAGACCACGCCGATGTGCTGGCGAAGGCGGGCGGGATCGGAGGCAGAGTCGCTGCCATTGATCACTGCACGACCGCCCATTGGGAGCATCAGCGTGGAGAGGATGCGGAACATAGTGGTCTTGCCGCTGCCATTGGGACCCAGCAGGCCGAAGATTTCGGCGGGGTAGACGTCGAAGGAAACGCCTTTGAGGGCGGCGCGTCCGTTGTAGGCGTGCTGGAGGTTTTCGACGTGAATGACTGCATTGGCCGCGGAAGCCGCTTTTGGCGGAATCGCGGGAAGAGATGTTGTTCCTGAGGTCACAATTAATTCTACGCTACGTTCAACATCATCAGCAGGAAGAGCAGGGGAAGGTAGATAACAGTTGCACGGAGCAAATGCCGCGCCGGAGCCTTAGAACGGGGTGAATCCGCTGGCAGGTTGCTGAGTGCCAGGCGCAGGCCGTAGTAGAAGAGAGCGCTGCTGAGAATGAGCGCGCCGAACAGGTAAATGCGCCCGGCCATGCCGATGTACGCAGGCAGCAGGCTGATAGGGACGAGCAGGCCCGAGTAGATCATGATTTCGCGCGCAGTGGAGCGACCGTCACGGTGCACGACGGGAAGCATGCGAATGGCGGCGCTTTCGTAGTCCTCGCGATAGAGCCAGGCGATGGAATAGAAGTGCGGGAACTGCCAGAAGAACAGGATGGCGAAGAGCACGAGGGCGCCGAAATCAATGCGGCCCCGCAGGGCGGTCCAGCCGAGAACCGGAGGCATGGCCCCGGAGAACGCACCCATGAAGGTGCAGATGGGTGAGACGCGCTTCAGCGGAGTATAGACGCCGAGGTAGAAGACGGCAGTGGCGAGCGTGAGCAGCGCGGTGAGAGCATTTGTAGCAAGCCAGAGATAGGTGGCTCCGCCGATGATGAGGGCGGAGCACACGATAGAAGCGTGCGTCAGGCCCATGCGCTTCGCAGGCAGCGGACGCGTTGCGGTGCGACGCATGTGCGAGTCCGTATCACACTCGATGACTTCGTTGAAGCCGGCGGTCCCACCGGAGACGAGGCCGATGCCGATTAAGGCATGGAAGAGAGTCCACGAGAAACCACTGACACCTGACTTGAAGGCCGCAAAGTAGAACCCTGTCCATGCGGTCAGAACGATCATCGAGGTCACGCGCAGCTTGGTGAGTTCGGCGTAATCGCGTAACAACACCGAGAGACTGCTGGGTGAGATCGCAATAGCTCGTGGTGCGGTGTTCATGCGGTTACGGGCCTCCGCGCGCCGGTACGGACGGCGTGCTCATCAAGAACTGCGAGGTGACGACGAGCCTGGATGGCGAGGACGATCGTGGACGCCAGCAGCAGTGCTCCAACGGCGGTATGAGCCACGGTGGAAGAAACCATCAATGGCGTAGGCTGCACGGCTTGCGCTCCCCAAACAACTTTCGTCAGGAAGGACATGAAGCCGAGGCAGAGTTGCACGATGACGAGGCTAAGAACAAGGATCGCAGGCCGTCGCAGGCCCTCGATCTCGGAGTAGTAAGAGAGCACGCGGACCGAGGTCCAAATCAGTATGAAGGTGACCACCGCGGCGTTGATCACGTGTGGTTCCCAACTCATGCCTTTGTGGCGGAACATGCCTCCGAGTGCCAGCTGAACGTAAACGATGAAGACCGACAGATTCGTCAACGCGATGAGGCTGGGCCTGCGGCTGTCACGCGCGGTGCGCGGCTCTTCCTGCACGAAGCGGCGTCCGGTGAAAAGGGCGATGGCGACCGCGATACAAAAGAAGGTTTGACCAACAATGGCATGGGCCGTAGAGACCGCGGGAGGCAGCAGTTCGAGAACGGTGATACCGCCGAGAATGCCTTGCAGGATTACCGTACCGAGAGCAGCGATGCCGAGTTTCTTCATCCACGAGCGATGATCGGTGCGCCAGGTCCAAACGGCGATGATGATGGTGAGTGTGCCAATGAATTCGGCGATCATGCGATGAGAATGTTCCCATTTCACACCGCCAACCATGCGCGGCATTTGAGCGATATGACCGAAGCTGGTGGGCCAGTCTGGGACGGAGAGTCCGGCGTCGTTGCTGGTGACTAAGGCACCGGCAATGATGAGAATAAAGGTAGCGAACGCGGCGAAAACCGCGAAGTTATGATGCGCCCGGTTGAAGGGCGTGGTCAGAGAACCTTTCAGGTGCGTCTCCTTATTTCCCCCACATCACAACGGGCTGTGATGCTCAACCAACGATGGTATCACTCCCGCGGGCCCTTACGGCAAGGGGAATGGAGCGACAACTTCCGACAGCAGACCGAAATGGGACGGGGAGACGCGAGGCACTACTTTGCTTTGAACATGAAGGCGGTCGGCTTCGTTTCTTTTGGACCAACGGTAATTCTCATGGTTTGCTCGCCTAATTGTTCATGGATGGCAGCGACGGTGTAGTCGCCGGGCGGAAGGCCCTTGAGTTCGAAACGGCCGTCAGGTCCGGTGACGGCGTAAAACGGATTGTCGACGACATTGAGATACATGTGCATCCAGGGGTGCTGGTTGCAGTGGATCGGAAGCATGATTTCAGGTTCAGTGAAGGTCTTAGTCAGTGGCTGAGAGTTGGGCAATTGCGAGGCGTTCCACTGGTGATTGGCGTGGCCCATGGGATGGACGTTGTGGGTAGTACTGTCGGAATTGAGGATCTGAACGGATTGTCCGGTCATGACGCCGAGCACGTGCGGGACATAACGGCAGCCGCGCTGATCGATGGTGACGGGAGTTTGCGGAGGCGCAAAGCCGCGGTTGCCGAGCCCGTCTCTCACGTAAACGAAGACGTTTGCGAGATTGCCATGATCGACGATGAGGTTTTCGGAGGAAGCGAGTTTGGCGCCGCAATCGGGGTCGTTGGACATGTCGATCTTGGCGGCGGCGGGGACGGCGCCTTCGAAGTGAACCGTGCCGGTAATGGTGGCCGCGGTGGTGGGATCAACGGTGGTGATGGGCTTGGACTCAGACTGCTGGGTTGGCTTGTTGCAGGCGGCGAGAGCGAGAGTCAGTAAGAAAGCGAAAATGGTTCGTGACATGATGAGTATTCGAGAGAACCGAACATTCTAATTCGCGGGCGCAGGCGCAGGCCTTTGTTCTCGTTTCCGAAAGAGCCTTGCAGAGGGTAGGGATGCCTCGCTGCGCTCGGCATGACAGATTCTCGCTTACGCTCGGATTTGGGGATAGTCGTCTTCATTCGGCGGAGCGGACTAACCCGACTGCAGATCCCTCGCGAGCTGAAGCTCGCTCGTGATGACAAAAAACAAAAACATCGTGACAAGAACAAAACAGAGTGACACGAACAAAACAGAGTGACACGAACAAGAGATCCCACCCACGCCAAAGACGGCGAGGGTGGCGCACCCGTAAACCATTCCCGGAAATCCAGCTCAAGCGATGGTAGGAGCCGATTGTGCTTTGCCGGTTTCTATGGCAGCGATCACGGCGTCGGCGAACTGGCTGGTAGTGGCTGGACCGCCCAGATCGCGCGTCAGGTTCTGCTTGTCGCGGTAGACGTACTCAAGCGCATCGCGAACTTTGAGGGCTGCGTCATGTTCGCCGAGATGGCGCAGCATTAACAGTCCCGAACGGACGACCGCGGTTGGGTTCGCCAGGTTCTTACCAGCAATATCCGGGGCGGAGCCGTGGACGGCTTCAAAGACCGCGATCTCATGGCCGATGTTCGCGCCTGGGACGAGGCCGAGGCCGCCGACGAAAGCGGCGCAGAGGTCAGAGATGATGTCGCCGTAGAGATTTTCCATCAGCAGCAGGTCGTACTGGTAGGGGTTCATCACCAGCTGCATGCAGGTGTTGTCGATGATGTGCTCGCCATAGGTGATTTCGGGATAGTCCTTGGCGATGGCGCGCGAGCACTTCAGGAAGAGTCCGTCGGACATCTTCATGATATTCGCTTTGTGGATGACGTGAATCTTCTTACGATTGTTGTTGCGCGCGTATTCGAAAGCGAATTTTGAGATGCGCGTGCACGCCTTTTCGGTCATGATCTTGAGGCTTTCGACGACGCCGGGGACGACCTCGTGTTCGATTCCGGAATACAGGCCCTCGGTATTTTCGCGAACGATGATCAAGTCCACATCGGGATAGCGTGTGGGGACGTGCGGCAGATTACGAATCGGACGAAAGTTGGCGAAGAGTTCAAACCGTTTCCGCAGTTCGACGTTGATGCTGGAAAAGCCGCCCCCGATGGGAGTTGTGATCGGGCCTTTGAGCGCAACTTTATTACGCTCGATGGACTCGGTCAGTTCCTTGGGAATGTACTCGCGGTACTTTTCGTAAGCATCCGCGCCTGCCTTAAAGCTTTCCCATTCGAACTTGACGCCGGTTGCTTCGAGAATGCGAACAGCGGCGCTCGTGACCTCTGGTCCGATACCGTCGCCGGGGATGAGTGTGACTTTGTGTGCCATAAATTCTAAAAATCCTTCGACTCCGCTGCGCTCCGCTCAGGATTTCGGCGCGCGGCTCACTGCACTCACGCCGCACAAGCGCCTCAACGTCAGCTCTTGGCGGTTGATTTGGCCTTCTCGGTGGTTGATTCGGCGGCTTTCAGGAGGTGCTTCAACTCTTCCATGAATTCCTTCACATCTTTGAAATCCAGATAGACGGAAGCGAATCGGACGTAAGCGACTTTGTCGTAGCGGCGGAGCCGATTCATGATCAACTCGCCGACTTCGCTGGTCTTGCGCTCGCGCTCGGGTGAGTCGATGACGAAACCTTCGGCTTCGTTGACGATCTGCTCGAGTTTGCCCATCGGGATGGGACGTTTTTCGCAGGCGCGCAAGAGGCCGTTGAGAACCTTTTGGCGATCAAATTTTTCGCGGCGGCCGTCTTTCTTCACCACCATGTACGGGATCTCGTCAATGCGCTCGTAGGTGGTGAAGCGTTTGGAACACTTCAGGCATTCACGGCGACGCCGGATCGACTCGGCTTCTTTGCTTTCGCGCGAGTCCACCACTTTGTCATTCGGGAACCCGCAAAACGGACATTTCATTGGAGTTAGTGCTGACCTGAGTATCTCTTACTAATTGTAACAGCCACGAGCAGGAGCGAGAGGTTACTGGGGATGCTCAGGCGGACACGTGGGGAGAGAAGTCTCCGATTCTTCGAGGGACTCGCTGGCCTGGGTGATCTTACGCAGAGAAAGATGTTCGAAATGAGCCAGGATCAGGCCGACCGGCGCGATCGACATGAAAGTTACGAGCCAGAACAGGATGCCTGCGCTGACGGCGAGTTCGGGGCCGGTATCGAAGACGTTGTTGAGAACGGCGATGGTCGCCAGCTGCGCGCCGCCGCCAACCATAGGTAGTTGCAGGACGCCTCCAACTACGCTGGCACCCATGAGAAGGATGACTTGCGGGAGGTCCAGGGCAGGAATACCGGTATCGATTGGATAGGCGTGCGTTACTTCGCGATAGGCGAAGGCGACGAGGATCCAGATCACCATCGAGATGCCGGAGACCTGAATGATCGACATGGGATCGCGGAGCGTATCCAGACCTTCGCTGAAGGAACGAATCTTCTTCTCGGCGGCAATGCCTAAACGCGGCGATAACGGAGTAATCATTCGACAGACCCAGGCGGCGAAACGCGGTCCGATGAGGCGGAGGGTGATCGCCAGTCCCACGAGCAGCACGACGATGCCGATCAACGCATATCCGAACTCCCGAAATGCCTGGTAATGGTCGATAGTGCGCAGTGACGGAACAAAGAAGATGACGATAACGAGCATGATGACTACGGCCGTTATGTCGAAAATCCTCTCGATGGCCCAGATTGCCATTTGGGCGGAAAAAGCGGTCTTGGTCTTGAGACCGATAAGGTAGGGGCGGATCAGTTCGCCCGGTCGTCCAAGAATGGCGAGCCCGGCGAAGCCGACGTAGGTGGGCGCGACCAGGTCTTTCCAGCGAACATCGGGGCGAGTGGGACGAAGCAGGATCTTCCAGCGAATAGCCCGCAAAAAATCAGCGAAATAAACCAGCGCCACTCCGAAGAGGACGCGATACCAAAGGATACCTTCGCTGCCTTCTGCGAATTTCTGCCAGTCAAAGCGGCGCCACTCCCGAATCTGCAAGTAGACCAGCGCAGCCAGAACGATAACAACGACGATCGAGATGATGATCTGCTTGCGCTTCATGCAGTGACAAGAGGCAGCCCGGATGGCGCTTTGGGCGAAGAGTCACAGTAAATGAGGGGGCGTATCAGGTCAATGTTGCCGGGATTGGTGCGCAGACGAGAATTATTGCGAGGCAGTAGCCGACGCGCTAAGCGGTGAGCGTTTTTTCGCGGTGGATTGAGCTGCTGCCTGGGATTTTTGCGCAGCCAGCTTCTTGCGATTGAAGTCGCGCACGATCTGGGCAACATAGGCCCGAGTTTCGTGATAGGGCGGAACGCCGTGATACTGCGCTACGCGCTGCGGTCCAGCATTGTAGGCGGCGAGAGCCTTGACCATATCTCCGTGGTACAAGACGAGCAGATCACGAAGATACTGAGTACCGGCATTCACGTTGGCAGCAGGATCGAAGGCATCCTTCACGCCGAGTTTGGTAGCGGTATCAGGCATGAGCTGCATTAATCCCTGAGCGCCTTTACGGGAAACCGCGTGTGGATTGAATGCGCTCTCGGCGCGAATCACGCTGTTGATGAGGTCAGGGTCGATCTGATGTTTATCACTGGCAGCGTTGACAGCGTCAGAGATCGACAGAGTCGCGGGTTGCGGTGTGACCTTGTCGGCGACCTGAACTTCCTGGATCGATTGAATCTGAGCGGTAGGAATATCGATGTAGCTGGTGGCTTCGTTCGAAACGAAGAGACGGGTCGTCTCTCCTAAAATCTCGCGGCGGATGTGATGGATCGAGAAGCCATTCTGCAGAACGGCATCGAACTCGCTGTGCGAGGGCCCGATAGCAGCAGTTTGCGGGGCATCGGCGGCCATTGCCATTAGCGAGAGCAGCGCAATGGAAATCAGGAGGCCGAGTTGGCGTCGAAGATTCAAATCAGGTATTCGCAATCTCCAGGCCCAGCGCCTGCTCAACAGCGGCGGCTACTCCGCCTTCATCATTGGAGAGGGTAACGGTCCAGCCAAGTTGTTTCAACTCCTCTGATGCATTGGCCATTACCACCGGCATACCGGCATATTCCAGCATTTCGCGGTCGTTGTAATTGTCACCGATGGCCATGATCTGGTCACGCGAAATGTGGCGGTGGGCGGCCCAGCGCTCGACCGCATGTCCTTTAGAACAGGCATAGTTAAGCACGTCGAACATGCAGAGGTCGCGGTGGGGGTATTCCGTCTTTAAGACGGTGATTTTGCCGTCCAAACCGGCCGATTTCAGGTGATTTTCGGCTTCCCGCATACGGGGAATGGTTCCGCAGTACATGGCCTGGACGGGGTCGGTGGTGAGGCAATCTTCGAGCGGGATCCGGTATTCGAGAAAGGCGGCGTTTTTCTCCAGCCAGCGGCTGATGCTGTGGTGAAGTTCGTCAGCACGTTCGAGAACGAGCGCGCCTTTCGTCTCAATGTCAAAGGTGACGACAGCGTTTCCGCGGAAACGGTCCATGTGGCGGATAAGTGTGCGGGCGGTTGCGGCTGGCAGCAGATCCCGGTGAAAAAGCTCGCCTTTCAGAGAACGCGTAACTGCGCCGTTCGAGCTGATCAGCGTTACATCAATGCCCAGCATTTCCGCAATGGGCAGAGCGAAAGAGTGACGGCGGCCGGTCACGAGTGCGATTTCGACTCCCAGTTCGTGCGCACGGCATAGTGCGAGGATATTAGCCGGAGGAATCTTGAATTGCGAGTCGAGCAGGGTGCCATCGATGTCAATGGCGATGAGGCGGATGGGAGAAGTCACTGGAGAGATTTTATCAGGCGGCGGCCATTGTAAAACCGTCTTCCCACATCTGCCAAAAGAGGGCAGATGTGGGGCACCCGCACCGTAGAGTCTGGTACAAGCTAAAACCGAAAGACGATGCCACCGGTTGCCAGCAACTGGTTTTGGCGGGCGTCTGCTCCGGGGAGCAGATTGGGGCTGCCGGAGTAATAGTCGCGGACCTCGCCACGAAGGCTGAGATAAGGAAAGATCTTCATCTCCAGGCCTCCGGCAAAATCAAAGGTTCCGGCATTTGTCGAGGAAGAGTTGGCTAGAGCGTTGCCGCTCTTGCTGAAATGCGCCAGTCCGCCGCCGATTGCCAAGTAGGGAGAGATGGGCGAGCCAGGAGCGAGTTTCAGGCGCACTCCGGGAGTGACAAACACGGCTGAATAGGTCCCGAGTGACAGCAGATGCCCTGTGGTGAAGACATCGGAATTGAACGTTCCGGCCACCGGGACTTCGATGTAGAGGGAGGCTAGCGGAACGTGGAAGATCCGGTGTCCAAAATTGCCTTGGATGGCGAAGGAGTTGCCGATAGGGATCTGGCTGTTGATCGGGAAATAGCCGCCGAAGGTCACCGCCAAATCGTTGCTCTGAGCGAAGGCAGGTGCAGTAAAAAGGAAGAGAGCGATTACGAGAAGATAATTTTTGAGCATGCGCACTTAGACGCGTCCAGCAGCTCTGGCGTTGCGTTACACCTTTGGTGACTATTTCGTGGTGGCGGCAGATAACCAGAGCCGTTTATGCTGGTCAGGCTAATCTCACTTTAAGCCGATGTAACCATACGAGCCGATGACTGCGATTCTGGACTGGATAAAACGCTGGCGCACGCAACTTTTCCTGTTCTTTGCAGTCGTTGGGCCGGGATTTATCACCGCTAATGTCGACAACGACACGGGCGGCATTTTCACCTATTCGCAAGCTGGGGCGCAGTTTGGGTACGGATTGCTGTGGACTCTGGTCCCCACTACTCTGGCGCTTATCGTCGTGCAGGAAATGTGCTCCCGCATGGGAGCAGTGACAGGCAAAGGCCTGAGCGATCTAATTCGCGAAGAGTACGGTCTGCGGACGACATTCTTCCTGATGATCGCGCTGGTGGTCACCAATTTCGGGAACGTGATTTCAGAATTCGCCGGAATTGCCAGCAGCGGAGAACTGTTCGGCATATCCAAGTTCTATTCGGTGCCGATTTGCGGGGCGCTGGTCTGGCTGATGGTAGTGAAGGGCAGCTATAAGAGCGTCGAAAAGGTATTTCTGTTCGCTTCGTTCTTCTATATCGCATACATCCTGGCTGGCGTGCTGGCGAAGCCGAACTGGAGCCTCGCTCTGATCTCGACCGTGCGAATCCCCAAGCTGCATGAATTTCATGATCGCGATTATCTGTTGATGATCATCACTATCGTCGGAACGACAATCGCGCCATGGATGCAGTTTTATCTGCAAGCGTCGGTAGTGGAAAAAGGAGTCACACGGCGTGACTATGCAGCGTCGCGGCTGGATGTGATTCTCGGATGCTGTTTCACCGACATTGTCGCGTGGTTCATCATTGTGGCGTGCGCGGCGACATTGTTTGTTGCCGGTCATCAGGTGAAGAGCGCAGCCGACGCGGCATTTGCGTTGCGGCCGCTGGCTGGGAATTACGCTTATATCCTGTTTGCTGCGGGATTGTTCAATGCGTCGATATTTTCGGCGTCGATTCTGCCGATCTCGACGGCATACACGGTTTGCGAGGGACTGGGATTCGAGTCGGGTGTAGGGAAGAAATTTTCTGAGGCGCCGTTCTTCTATTGGCTGTATACATTTTTGATCGTCGCCGGCGGCGGCGTGATCCTGCTACCGAAGATCAATTACGTAAAGATAATTCTGCTTTCGCAAGCGCTGAACGGCATGGTGCTGCCGTTGGTGCTGATCTTCATGGTGCTGCTGGTAAACAAGAAAGAATTAATGGGCGAATATACCAACTCGCGTGTGGCGAATCTGGTGACATGGGCGACGACGGTGATCCTGATCGGGATGACGGTGGTTCTGTTCTGGTCGCAGCGGGGAGATTTGTTGAGGGCGTTTGGAACGCCATAGGCGGTATCGGAGCGATTCCCACAGATCTTTAGCGATTTCGAGCGATTTCGCACAGCCTGAGAGTTTTTTAATCTTCTTCTAATCTTCTTCCAAGACTTCGAGAATACAAACGAGGGGCTATGACGACTGCCCCCCTCTTCCAGTCGAACGCGGGCGTATTGATTGCGAGTTCCGATCCGGGATTTCGCGACCGCGTTGCGGCGAATTTTCTCAATCAGTGTGCAGTGGAGTTAGCTTCGAGCGGAGCCGACGCACTTGCGAAGCTGGAACACAGCGAATGCGATCTGCTGATATTGGATCGTAACCTTCCTGACTTGAACGCAGACGAACTGCGTGAACTAGCCGCGCGAGACTATCCGGGCGTGCAAGTGGCGATACTTGACTCGGCGAGTCCTGATCCATTTTCGAACCTCAAGAAGACTTGTGCGGGAACAGGACGCGTGCTGCCGTGGACTGCGACGGAGCAAGGGCCCGCAGCAACGCGCGTGAAGCTCCCTTTCGAGCCTTTGCCGAGAATGGTTGGATCGACGCTGCCGATGCAAAAGCTGGCGAGGATGGTACGGCTGGTATCGCCGCGGAACACCGCAGTTCTTATCACTGGCCCGACGGGCAGCGGAAAAGAGTTAGTGGCGCGTGCGATTCACGACTTGAGTCCGAGGGCAGAGCGCACGTTTGTGGTGATCAATTGCGCCGCGATCCCGGAAGCTCTATTGGAAGCCGAGCTGTTTGGATATGCGCGGGGAGCGTTTACGGGTGCGGTGCAATCGCGAGTGGGAAGAATTCATGCAGCGCAGGGCGGCACACTGTTTCTCGATGAGATTGGCGAACTGCCCATGGGACTGCAGGCGAAGCTGCTGCGCTTCCTGGAATACGGCGAAGTACAGAGACTGGGGAGCTCTGACGTTTTCAAGGTGGATGTGCGAGTGGTGGCGGCAACGAATGCGAATCTGGAGAGCCGGGTGGATAAAGGCGAGTTTCGCCAGGATCTCTATTTCCGCCTGGCCGTGTTTCCAATCGAGCTGCCGCCGTTACGAGAGCGCGTCGGGGACATCTTGCCAATGGCGCGCGAGTTCCTGCGAAGGATCGGCGCGGACGAGGGTGCGCTGTTCAGCGAGGAAGCGGAAAAATTGCTCGAGAAGCACAATTGGCCGGGGAATGTACGTGAACTGATGCGTGTGATCGAGCGCGCCCTGATCCTGGCAGAAGGAGACGAGCGGATCACTCCGGAACATCTCTATTTTTCGGCGACGAATCTGGGTGAGGTCTCGTGATTAGAGCTTCCTGAGCTTCTGCAAAGGCCTCTGGCAGCCGAGGTGCGGTTGATTCTTAGGACGAACCAATGGTCGAAGAGTTAGAGAAGACGATATGAGCATGATTGACACGCCGAATCTGGAACGGCTGACGCAAATCCTCGACCTGACTACGGCCCGGCAAGCGCAGATCACTAACAATGTGGCCAACGTTGACACGCCGGGCTACAAGCGCGCACAGAGCATGTTCTCCGATCTGTTTTACCAGACCATTGGATCGTCGGGGAGTGGCGATCCGATACAGGTTGGCGCGGGCACAACCGTGGGAGAGATCGATACCAACTTTACTCCGGGCTCTACCGACAGCACCGGTGTAGATACGAATGTAGCCATTGGCGGTGACGGCTTTTTCGCCGCGCAGGACAGCAATGGTGTGATCTCGTACACGCGAGCCGGCAATTTCTCGAAAAGCACTGATGGTTACCTGGTGACGGCTGATGGTCAGCAGGTGCTTGGTTTTCCAGCGGTGAATGGTGCGATCAGTCAGACGCAAGGGCTTTCGCCGTTGCAACTGGGCAGCGGGACGGTAAGCGCACCGAATGCGACAACCAACGTCAATATGACCGCCAATCTGGATTCACGCACGGCAATTAACGATCCCTACAGCACGCCGGTTACGGTGTATGACTCCCTGGGGCAGGGCCATGTGCTGAATTTCGAGTTCACCAAAACGGCTGCGAACTCCTGGGATTACCAGATCACCATCCCGGGGGCCGACGTGGGCGCGGCTACACCGCAAGTGGTGAAGACCGGCACTATGACCTTTGACAGTTCCGGCAATCTGGCGACTCCGGCAGCGGATGTGGCTGGCATAACGGTCACGAATTTGGCCGACAGCGCTGCCGACATTAATTTCACGTGGCAGCTTTATCAGAACGGAGCGGGCATGATCTCGCAGGTTGCCTCGGCGAGTAGCCCGTCGTCAGCGAACCAGGATGGGTTTGGAGCAGGTACGCTGCAGAGTTTCAGCATCGGCAGCGATGGCGTAATTGAAGGGACATTCAGCAATGGCAAGACGTCGACGCTGGGGCAACTCGCATTGGCGAACTTTGCCAATCCACAAGGCCTGATGCGATCGGGAGGGAACAACTATGCTCCAACCCTTGCGTCGGGTGCGGCCACGATTGGCGCTCCGGGGACAGGGGGCCGAGGATCGGTAACCGGAGGAGCACTGGAATTGTCGAATGTCGACATTGCAACCGAGTTCGCGAACCTGATCCAGGCGCAACGTGCCTTTGAAGCGAATGCGCGCACGGTGACCACATTCGATCAGATTACGCAGGACACGATCAATTTGAAGCAAGGATGATCATTGGGCGGGTAAGCGGTCGAAATGAAAGCGCTTGCTAAGGACAGCAATCGCGGCTACTCTCGGCAAAACCGGTATTCATTACCGTTGCGTTGGGGTGGTTTGCATGCAACTGAAGTTGGAGAAGCACGTCGTAGACGACGTTACTGTGATCCGTTGCAAGGGCCGTATCGTTTTCGGCGAAGAGGCGGTATCTCTGCGCGAGATGGTGAAAGGGCTGCTGCCGGATACGAAACACATTGTGATGGATCTGGCGGAGACCACGCACATCGACAGCGGTGGCCTGGGGACATTGGTAGGTCTCTACACATCGTCGCGAAAAATCGGATCTACCATACGGCTGGCGAATCTTCACGAACGGATGCTGGATCTGCTGCAGATGACGAAGTTGCTCACGGTATTCGATGTTTTCGATAGCGAGGATAAGGCAATCAAGTCTTTTTCGCGGTCGATGAGTGCCTAGGAGACAGCCTTGACCTTTTTCTTCGCGAGGAGGCGTTTCTTTTTTGCTTCGCGCTCTCGGCGCCGGATTTCTTCGCGGGAATACAGGGTTCCGCGGCAACGCTTCGATCCGCAGTAGCACGGTGCGTCGCCTTCGCCGTCAAACAGGTTGTAGTCGTAGGTGATTTCCTCACCTGGCTTAATGTTGCGGATAGCGCAAATCCAGACGTGGCCGTCGATCTCTTCCGTCTCGCAGTTGGGGTCGCAACTGTGATTGATGAAAGCTGCCGCTCCGTGTCCGTCGATTAAGAGATTCGGGTCGTCCAGAGCAAACAGATAAGTTATTGGCCGATCGTCGTAAAGACGAGAGCCTTCGGATTGCGAGATGCGCGGCCCGGTGTACTCGACTACCTGTTCGCCCTTGGAGATTCGAGTGGTGGCGAACACTCCAGCGGCATGAAGATCGGAAGAACGGACAATCAGACCCATAGACGGCATTGCCTCGGCTAATCAGCTTTATGAGAACGATCAGAGATTGGTTTTGGTTGGGAGTTCGCCGCTCAGCAGTTTCGCCAGATCCGCTATCGAGCAGCGCACGCCGAGATAGAACGTTCCAAATAATGCGTAGACAGCGCTGACTTCATCGAAACGCATCTCGTAGATCAGCTTCTTGAAAACCAACGCATCGTCCGCGAAGAGATCGACTCCCCACTCCCAATCGTCGAAGCCGATGGAGCCGGTGATAATCTGCTTTACTTCCCCGGCATATCTGCGGCCGACCATACCATGCTCGTGCATTTGGCGCTGACGTTCGCGAATGGGTAGGGTGTACCAGTTCTTCTCCTCGCCGCGCCGGCGATCCATGGGATAAAAACAAAGATAGCGGGCGCTCGGGATGTCGGGATAGAGACGCGGGCGCATGGCTTCACGTTGGCGTTCGATCACTTCCTTGATTGCCTGTTTCCACTCATCGGAGTGAGGTTCCAAGCCGCGTTCCATCAGCTGCTCGTAGGTCTTCACCGTCGATTCATACAAACCAAGCTCGATGACGGAGACGTACGAGGTGAGAGGCTCGAGATAATCTGCGATCCTCAACTGCGACAGCTTCAACTCGGCGGCATTTACTTCGTCGAATGAATTGCGGAAGTGCAGAAAAAGAAGATCGCCCTTGTGGCCGAGGAGTGAAAAGAGCGCCGTCTGCTGCGGTTCCATCTGTTGAAGAACCGTTTGTGCTTCTTCGAGCACAGCTGCCCGTTCGGATTGAGATAATGCGCGCCAGGCAGACCAGCGGAACCGCATCATCTGATGCAGGACGCTGTAACCTTCAACGGTTAGAGGCACTTCTGGCATGGTGGCCGGAGCGGTTTGCGGACGTGCGTTCGTAGTTGCGGACATAAGTCACCCTCAGCGGAGTGCAACTATTGTAAATGCAGGGGTGACAAACGCGACCGAGAGCGGCAACCGGGCCTGAGCGAACTTCCTATTCGATGAAGATCTGGTCGATGTAACACCAAAGCCAGTCTTCTCCTGGCTCGAAGGATTTGATGATGGGGTGCTTGGTCGCGTGGAAGTGCTTGGTCGCGTGTTTGTTCTTCGAGCTATCGCAGCAGCCAACATGACCGCAGATCTGGCACAGGCGAAGATGAACCCACGTGTCGCCCATTTTCAGACATTCTTCACAACCCTTAGCCGAGGGAGTGACCTCACGAATCTGGCTCAGATGCGAACATGCTGCGGCGGCCATTGAGTTCTCCTGTTTCTTTGAAAGACCCAGTTTGGATTCAAGAGCCTGGCCAGAAGATTCAAGCTAATCGGCAGACTCCGCGACACGCGACGATGTCTCCGTCAACTGGCGCTCGTACTTCCATCCGGGACGGCCAAAAACGAAGTGCCATCTCTCGTTCCAGGTGTGCGCGGAGCGCAAGTCACGAGCGATGTCGATCCATTCGTGGAAGGCAATCCGAACCGGATTGTAGGTGCTGATGTTCCGAGTCAGTCCATAAATCAGAGGTTCCGACTCATCTTCGAGTTCAAAAGTCCCGAAGAGACGATCCCAGATGATCAGCGTTCCGGCGTGATTACGATCGAGGTACCGCAGATTCGAAGCGTGATGGACGCGATGATGCGAAGGCGTGTTAAAGAACGCTTCCATCGGCCCGAGCGAACGGATCAGTTCGGTATGAATCCAGAACTGGTAAAGCAAGCTGATGGCCTGCATTGTCATCACCATAATGGGCGAGAAACCAAGCAGTGGCAGCCAGAGCCAGAAGACGAAGCTGAAGGAGAGGCCGCCGGTCCATGTCTGGCGAAGAGCGGTGCCGAGGTTATAGCGCTGCGACGAGTGATGGACCACGTGTGATGCCCAGAAGAAGCGGCATTCGTGGCTACTGCGATGAAATACGTAGTAAGTGAAGTCTTCAGCGAAGAACAACAGCACCCAGGCCCACCACTGGTATCCGATATTGAAGATGGCAAAGCGATGGACGAAGCTGTAACTTGCGAACAGCAGGACCTTGGTGAAGAGACCGATAATCACGTTGCCGACGCCCATGGTTAGGCTTGCGGCCGTGTCTTTCCATTCAAACAGGTCCTGGTGTATCCACGAGGCTGCGATGACTTCGATCAGCAACAGCAGAAGGAAGCCGGGAATCGCCAGATGAATGAGATTGTGCATGCCTCACCCCGGTTTGGCAGGGAAGTAGTTTAGCCCACATTCGACGAGCCAGCCTAGCGCGTGGGATGGAAGAGAAACACGAGTTCGATCACCAGGATGACCACGACCATCAGTTCGAGAACGAAGGCGCGAGCTTGATTGAATCCTTCTATTAAGAAGCGGTAAAGATCTTCGGCGGTATGCAGCTTCTGGTTTACCAGGCTCTTGTAGTCGTGCACGCCAACTTTGGCGGCGGCCAGCCGGTAGAGGCGCGCGGAAAACATATCGCTAAGGAACTTGATGGCATTGTCGGCGCGCTCGACCAGTTCCGTCACTTCCACAGTCACGCTTTGCAGCTTGTAAGCCTCTCGGCCCAGTCGCCAGCGGCGAAGGACCACACTGCTGTGTTTCAGGAACTTGTAGACATCGGCGAGTTCATGTGTGAGAAGGTCGTCGTAATGCCGGAACTCCAGTAATTGTGAATTCGCGTATTCGAGCAACTGGATGCTGGTTTCAGCTCCGGAAGGCGTGTCGTAAACGAAAGCCGCATTCCAGCTGATCACCGACAGATCTGTCGGATAGTACGAGATGCTCGATTGCAGTACCTCTGCGCGTTCGCTGTCCGCGAGGTCGATAGTTTCGCCTCGGACGACGCGGGCGATGTCGGCACCGCGCCTCTGGATAAGTTCGGAGGCGGTTGGACTTCCGGCCGCGGAGCGAATGTTGAAGATGAAGTAGTCCTCGGAGAGCCAATTCGTGTAAGGGCGGATCAAGGCCGCCTGAGCTCGAGCTGTTTGCGCACGGGCCAGACGTTCTGCCTCGCGTTCGAAATCCGTGCCGGCCATCCACTTGGCGGAGAGAGTAACCAGGTCCTCCCACTCGCCGGCAAATGGGATTTCAAAAATCACGCTGACAACGCCATAGTCGTAATACTTAATCTGACGGTTGAGGGTAAGGTTGCCGTCAATGCGCGCTGGCTCCAGCTGTTCAACGACCGGCGGCCGCTCAAAACGAACATACTCAGGGGCTGCATGTTTGAATGCCTGTGCCAGGCGACGCGCACCAAGCATCTGGTTCAGTTCCGCGAGTTTGATTTCTTCGCAGGTGTCGTAAAGCATGAGCACGAGGACGGAGCCTTCCAGAGATGGCGCGACAGCGTGCACGGCGGACGAGAGGGTTTCCGGCTGAGACAAGTGGTAACGCCCCCATCCAAGTGTACTAAGAGCGCGCGCAAGCAGCTAGAACTAGGACTGGCGGCGCAGCGTGAGCAGGCTGATTTCGGGATCGACTCCCAGCCGGGCAGGAATGCCAATTGTGCCGAGACCGCGATTTACGTAGAGGGCGGATTTGGCTACGCCATTCGACGTGGCATCGTGCGAGTGAAGAGGCAGCTGATAGAGGCCAGCAACGAAGGGAGTAATAAAGCGAGCGGGACTCCAGCTGTGATCGATGATTTCCACCTTCACCTGGCCGCCGTGGGTGTGGCCAGCGAGGCTGAGCTCGATGCCGAGCTCGGCTGCACGGTGGAAGCTGTTGGGATTGTGCGAAAGCAGAATGTTGAGAACGTCATGCCGGACCAGCTGTTCGATGGCCTGCAACATCGGTACTTCGAGGCCGAGAGGAGCGTGCTGTCGCTGGTAGTCGACGCCGATTAGATTGAATGCTTCGCCTTTCCAGGTGAGCTCGGCGTTGTTCTGGCGTAGCAGGCGCATCCCGTAACGATTGAAGAGCTCTTCGGCGAGATCCTCCGCGTCCGCATAGATCTCGTGATTGCCGTTGCATCCCCAAACCCCCAAGGGGGCCCGTAGGCGGCTCAGTTCTGCGATGCACTGCTGCAGCGGGTCGCCATTGGAGGTGATGAGATCGCCGGTGACGACCGCAAGATCCGCGCCAAGGCTGTTGGCGAGATCAACGGCCCGACGTACCTGATCGGCGGGCATGAAGTCGCCGGCGTGAATGTCGCTGAGCTGGGCAATTTTCAGGCCCTCCAGGCCCGCGGGCAAATTCGCGATCGGGATTTCGACATGGTGAAGCTTGAAGTCGAGCCGTTCCTTGCCGAATCCGTAAGCGGCTGCCACGAGGGGAACTGCACCGGCAATGTAAGAGGCCGCACGAAGGAATCCGCGGCGTGCTGGGCTGGCGAGTTCAGGCGCAGCTTGCGGGCGAGTCAATCGCGCCAGACTGTCCCACAGCCGCCCGAAAAGATGGATGACTTTGATTCCCAAAAAGCCAAAAAAAGAGGCAAAGAGCCAGAGCTGCGCCATCGCGATCAGGAAGGAAAATGCTCCCCCTCGCGGAAGCGCGTGGATGAACATGCGATCCAAGATCACGACAACCAGGAAGGCGACGAATGCATATAGCACGGCATAGCAGGCGCGGCGAAAATTGGGGGTTTGAATGCGTCGAATAAGGGCGAGAGCCCGCCTAACCCAAAATCGTTGGGCAAGAAAAAACAGCGCCAGGACAGCTAGCGGGATCAGAAAAAACGTGAGATGAAATTCGGAACCAGGTCCCAAAAGTGCTCCTCGAATATCTATTCAGATGAGTTGGCTAGGCGCAGAGTCGCACAATTGCTGTAACCCGGGAGTGCAGAGGGAGTTCCGGCAATGCAATATTTCCGGTAGCCAGCAGCTTCGTTGTATCCTCGGCATGTGCCACGTTCAACTGGTAGGTCTCCGACAAGCGCCCTGCTTCTGGGCCTGATCGTCACACTTGTGGCTGTCGTCGCCTATTCGTGGTACATCACCGTGCAGATTTCGGGTCTGCGCGATTTGCAGCGCAACATCGCTGATCGCAACCGCAAAGACTCGCTGCAACTGCTTCGTATCCAAAACGATTTGAACCAGGTCGCGTTGTCGATGCGCGACATGCTCGATAACGATGAGCCGTATCCACTAAGCGCATGGTCGGCGCCTCTGCAAAGAATTCGTGGCGATCTGGATGACGCGATTAATCGCGAAGATCAACTGGCGACGGCGAGTCGAACTCCCGAGCAGCGACAATATCTGAAGAACAACCTGGCGCAATTTTGGGATGCCGTAGATCGAACGTTCGCCCTGGCGCAATCGGGCAAGGAAGACGAAGCGCGCGCACAGATACGCTTATCTCTGCAGTCGCGGCAGGAAGCCCTGAGCAATGCGGTTTCACGCTTGCTGGTGCAGAACAATGAAAGTGAAGAGCAGGCCGCGCAGCGGGTCAGCCAGATCTACGATCGGGTGCAGCGGCAGGTTTACATCTTCTTGACGGCTGTCCTGATTGCGATCGTGCTGACCAGCTTGTATCTCATACGATCGAACCGCATGCTGTTCGCGCGCTTGGCGGAACTCTCGCAGCAGCGCAGCGAACTGGCGCAAACCCTGATTGCGACGCAGGAATCGACCTTACGGCATATTTCGCGCGAATTGCACGACGAGTTTGGGCAAATACTGACCGCAATGGGATCGATGTTGGGGCGGGCCGGGCGGCATGCGCCGGAGGGTTCCAAGCTTCGCGAAGATCTGCGCGAGGTCAACGAGATTGCCCAGTCGACCCTCGACAAGGTGCGCACGCTATCGCAGGCGTTGCACCCGGTTACACTCGATGAAGCCGGTCTGGAGAGCACGCTCGACTGGTATCTGCCGACAGTGGAAAGGCAGACCGGGATTACCGTATCCTATGAGAAATCGGGAACTCCCTTTCCAGTGGAAGGCAGCGCTGCCGTGCATGTGTATCGCGTCTTGCAAGAGGCGCTGAATAACGTCGCGCGGCACTCCAAGGCGAAAGAGGCGTGGGTGCGGCTGCGATTTCTTCCGCAGATGCTGGATCTGGAAGTGGAAGATCATGGCGTGGGATTCAGTCCCGATGGCAGGAGGCGTGGCATTGGACTGGTCGCGATGCGCGAGCGCGCGGAGTTGGTCAATGGCACGCTGGAATTCAGCCGGCCGACCCAGGGAGGAACGCGGGTGCGATTGATGGTTCCAAGAGAGGCAGCAGACGGACATGCCAGATAAGATTTCAGTATTGCTTGTCGACGATCACAGCCTGGTGCGGCGGGGTTTTCGCAAGATACTAGAGGATGAGCCTGGAATCGAAGTGGTCGGCGAGGCCGGCGACGGAGCAGAAGGCGTCGACTTGGCTTGCAAGCTGAAGCCAAGGGTCGTAGTGATGGACTGTGCGCTGCCGGGAATGAGTGGGCTACAAGCGACGAGAAAGATTGTCGACACTTGTCCGGAAACAGTGGTGCTGATGTTGAGCATGCATTCGGAGGACACGTGGGTTCGGCAGGCTCTGGACGCGGGCGCTCGCGGGTACATCCTGAAGAATGCGGTCGATCTTGAGCTGGTGAATGCGATCAAACGCGTTGTAGCCGGGGAGCAGGTGCTCGATCCGGGCGTATCGAAAGCTGGGAGCCTGAAGGGCGAGCGCGACTACGGCTTGACAACGCGCGAACTGGAAATCCTGCAATTCATTGTCGACGGAAAGTCGAACAAAGAAATCGCCACGCAACTCGATCTCAGCGTAAACACCGTTGCCGTGCATCGCGCGAACATGATGGACGCTCTCGGTATTCATAAGACCGCGGAACTGGTCGTCTATGCCATCCGGAACGGGCTGGTGAACATTCCGTGAACCGGCGGTCCTTTCTGTCTGGTCTAGTCGCCTCAGCAATTGCAGCCAAGGTTATTCCGACTCCGGCATTTGCTCTTCCTGGATCTGCCGGTCTAGGCTTTCAATTTGTCGACGTCACCCAGAGAGCAGGCATTCAGTTCCAGCACAACACTGGCGCTTATGGCGGGAAACTCTTGCCGGAGACGATGGGCTCCGGCTGCGCTTTTCTGGACTACGATCGCGATGGTTGGCAGGACATCCTGCTGGTCAATGGCATGGACTGGCCCGGGCACAAACGCCAGCGAAGCACACTCCGGCTCTATCACAACAATCGGAATGGCACGTTCACGGATGTAACCCGCGCCGCCGGTCTCGATGTGGAGATGTACGGCATGGGCGTGGCCGTCGGCGATTACGATAACGACGGCTTCCCGGACATACTGATCACCTGCGTAGGACAGAATCGGCTATTTCATAACACAGGCAAGGGAACATTTGTTGATGTCACGCGCAAGAGTGGAATATTCGGAAAGCAGGCGTTCAGCACATCCGCACTGTGGTTCGACTACGACCGCGATGGGCTGCTCGATCTCTTCGTCTGCAATTATGTGCGGTGGTCTGCCGATCAGGATGTCTTCTGCAGTCTGGATGGAAAGCACAAATCGTATTGCACCCCGGAAGCGTATCGTGGCGCGACCTGCTGGTTGTTTCACAACCGCGGCGACGGAACATTCGAGGATGTAACCGCCAAGAGCGGCATCTTCGATGCGACCTCGAAGTCTCTGGGAGTGGCGCTGCTCGATTACGACCGCGATGGCTGGCCGGACCTGCTCGTCGCCAACGATACGCAGCCAAACAAGCTGTATCGCAATCAGAGGAACGGAGCTTTTAAGGACGTTGCCGTTGAGGCCGACATCGCTTTCAGCAACGATGGTAAGGCTCGGGCGGGAATGGGCGTCGATGTCGCAGATTTCGAGAACTCAGGCGTAGTCGGCGTGGCGATTACCAATTTCGACAATGAAATGATCGGGTTCTATCGAGAGAAGAACGGCAGCTATGTAGACGTCGCCGATGAAACAGGGATAGGACGAGCCTCGCGCAACTCGCTGGGATTTGGCTGCAGCTTTCTCGATGTAAATCTGGACGGATATCTCGATCTACTTGCCGTGAATGGCCACATTGACGATACCGTACGCAACATCCGCCGCGATGTCGGCTATGCGCAACCGCCGCAGCTTTTCCTCAATAATGGCAAAGCGCAATTTCGCGAAGTTGCCGCGGAGACCGGGGGCGATTTTAGCCAGCCACGGGTTGGGCGAGGTCTAGCCTATGGAGATTTCGACCGCGACGGCGATCTCGATGTGCTGATCACCACGAATAATGGGCCTGCATTTCTTTTTCGCAACGACCAAAGTGCAGGGAACCACAGCATCCGTTTCATTCTGACAGGAACGAAATCCAATCGCGACGCTATCGGAGCGACCGTGCGTATCTTCCATGGCGGCATGAGCCAGTCGCGCATGGTTAAGGGCGGATCCAGCTATCTTTCACAATCGGAGTTGCCGGTTACGTTTGGGCTCGGTAAAGAAGACCACATCGAGCGAGCGGTGATCTACTGGCCAAGTGGAATCAATGAGGAGCACAAGAATCTTGCCGCCGGTAAAGCTTATGAGTGCACCGAAGGGAAGGGCATCCGGGCGCTGCCTGGTTTCTAGCGACAAAAATTTAACTTCGCTTGCTACGGTCTATCCGCGTCTAATTGCGGCATGGACGTCTCTGCGATCAGCGAAGATGCGGTGCGAAGAGGAGCAGCGGTTTACAGCCGGCCGGTGCTCGCGATCTACGACCTCTTTGTGCTACGGTTCACAAACACTTTTGTCTGGAAGTGTCCGTCTTCACACATCCTGGAGTTCTACGACCAGAATGTTGCAGACAAGCACCTCGATATAGGCGTCGGGACCGGGTATTTTCTGGATCGCTGCAGATTCCCGTCCACAACGCCACAAATCGCGCTGATGGACCTGAACGAGAACAGTCTTCAGAAGACGGCGAAGCGGTTGCGGCGCTACCGTCCCCAGACTTATCTGCGAAATGTGCTCGAACCAATCGAAATTGGAGATTCGGGGATCGGGTCGGTCGGTTTGAACTTCCTCCTGCACTGTCTTCCCGGGAACATGGTTTCAAAGCGGGTTGTCTTCGAGAATCTCAAGCCTCTGCTGCGCGAGGGCGGGGTTATTTTTGGGACAACGATCCTCGGTGTTGGTGTACGACGCAACTGGCTTGGTGACGTCTACATGCGAATCTTCAATTCAAAGGGAGTTTTCAGCAATTACAACGACCGGCGCGCCGATTTGGAAGATGGGCTTTCAAAAATCTTCAGCCGATACGAAGTGACCACGCGAGGTTGTATCGGGTTCTTCAGAGCGTGGAAGTAAGCTCTCTTTCGGTGCCGAGGGCTGCGGTACATTCGTGGCCTTTAGCAGTTGCAAAGCCTCGTCCGTCTTCATCCACCTGCCGCGCTTAAGAGAAAGACTCGCGGTACTCGTCGAGAAATACCACAAGATGTTTTCGCGCAAACCGGGCGTCACGCCTGCGAAATTGTGCTTTGCCAATAGCAACACCAACTCGCTGTAGGCGTTGTCTGCCAATTTGTATTGGCCGGGCTTGGTGAGATTGCCTGTATCCAAGTTTCGATCGGGCAGATCATTTGTACCGTCTGCCATCTGATGCGCCTGCTCAACATAGGTTCGCACCACGTTATTCATACTCTTGATGTAGAGATCTTCCGTCTGCGGGGTTGGATCCTTGTACTGCAGCGCTTTCAGCGGACCGACTTTCGGAATGAGCTTGAAGAGGAAGGCGAGAGTCTTCGCAAACCAGCCTGGATGCCGGTATTCCGCACCAAATTGCTTTTCGTAATCGGCGCGCGAAAGATGGAAAAGGAATTCTTCGTGAGCGGGATCCTGTTTCTCTTCGAGATGCTGATGGTCGCGCGACGCGAGAGCAACCTTGGTCATCTCCGGTATGACCTGGCTGACAGCAAAGCGGAAGGTACCAATGCTGAGCTCCTCATTGTGAAGGAACTCCGAGAGTGCGATTCCGTAGGTCTCCTGAAAAGCACGCTGAAGAAGGTCTTGAGCGATCTCGAATCCGATGAAATCGTGGTATTGCTTGGCACCGTAACGGCCTTTCGCCACCTGTACGACGTCAAAACTGAACTCGGTCTTCAGATGCGCCTCGGGATTGTCTTCGTAGGTCACGATCTTCCCGTATTTCCTCTTGAGCCTCGGGTATTCAAGCGGTACCGAACCGTTAACTGCAGGATGTCCCCAACTGTCACTCACATAGTGAGCGAGTGCTCCCAGGGCGAATGCGTATTCGTTGACGTTGCTGGAGTCGCGTACCAGCCTATCGACAAAATTTCCGGTGCGAATGTAATGCAGCAAGTTCGTGAATTCATGGCTCCCGAACGGGTAATAACCGACGTCCTGGATGACAGATCCGCCATATGCGTAAGCGTGCGCTGTCTTGAGATCTTCAGGCGTGGATTGCGGGAAGCGTCGCAGCAGGGAAGGTTGAATTGTATTGTCCCAGCAGATATCCACGACCTCCTCGTGGGACAGGACGGAGTATGCCTGTGCCTTGCCGGCGCCGGCCAACAACGCAAACAATACCGTGATTTGCAGAAGAAGTTTTCGATCAGAACGCATGCAGCTGTCACATTGGAGCAAGCTGGTTAGATGCAGTTCGCGTCGAGGACGCGGCACAGTCCTGACTACTGGAGGTGCGAGGGGAAACTGGCCCCGCAAGTCAGAATTAGGTAGGAATACTCAATTTCCGCGACAGTCGCCAGTTTTGGGGGTATTGTCAGTAGCGGTACGGAGTACGGATGCGCCATACCATCTTGATCGTGGACGACGATACCGCGTTGGTCGAAATCATGACGGTTTTCCTGCGCTCTGAAGATTACGAGGTAGTAGCGGCGGATAGCGCGCCTGGCGCCATACGCTTAATTCAGGAAGAAGCACTGTCGGGATTAATCATCGACTCTTTGCCAGGTTTGCGCGGTCTCGATGTCGTGAAGATATTTCGGAAGAAGAATCCATTAGGCGCGATTATTTTCTTCACCGGCCTGGCTTACGACGACACTTCCGAAATGGCAATAGAAGCAGGCGCGAACGCGGTATTATTCAAGCCCGTCGGGCTGGAAAAGATTGCTTCCGCACTGCGGCGACTCCTCGCAAAGACCGCATAGCTCGAACGGTTTAGCTTACGGAAGAGTCCGAGTCGCGACTGCAGCTTTCAGCTGCTCTACAGCAACCATGTAACTGGCCAGCGATTGCCGGTAGGCTAATTGAACTGAACGGTAACTGCGCTCTGCGTCCAGAAAGTCGAGGAGACTTGCGGCGCCATGCTGAAATGCGTACTGACTGATATCGAGTGATTCCTTAGCCTGATCCAGATAGCCCGAGGTGTAGAGCTTGACGACCTCGTCGTTTGAACGAAGGGCAGCGTAGGCGCTGTATACATCCGTCAGGACGCCATCGGAAGCAGCCAAGTCCACCTGCTTCGCCTGGTCAATTGCGTAACGCGTACGCGCGATTTCGCCCTGGTTACGATCGAATACAGCAAGAGGGATATTGAAAAAGAACGCCGCCGTATTGGTCCCCGAGACGTGCGAGTAGGTGAAGGTTGTTCCGAGATCTTGCTTGCCGTTAGCGATCGCCAGACGATTCTGGCTGGCCGCGGCGTTTACACCCGTATTCGCTTCAAGAAGGTCTGGCCGTTCTCGCAAAGCTCTCAGCTTCAGATCATCAAGATTCAGTTTCAACGGTTGATATGCCAGATCGCCGGTAATGTCGTAGGTATCAGGCAAGGCCTCGTAGCCTATGAATTGCCTTAGTTGGGCCAGGCCCTGAACGCGGGCAACATTGGCGGCCGACACGTCGGACTGAAATTGCAGCAACTGCAACTTCACTTTGAGCAGATCGCCTTCGCTGATATCGCCCGCCCTAAAACGTTCGTTACTGATGCCGACCGTTTTCTGATAACTATCGAGCGCCTGCCGTGCGAAATCGAGATTGGACTCGGCCAGTAGTACGTTGATGAACTGCTGCGCAACGGAAAACGCGAGCGTGCGTTCGGTATCGGCGACCTGGTAACGGGTCACCGCAGTCGCATCCTGCGCGGCTGCAAGGCGGGCTTGGCGCTTCTTGCCACGTTCGATGGTGTAACCAATTCCGACATCGTACTGAGCGTTGTCGTTCAGGAATGTCGAGGTCAGCTGGCTAGGCTCAAAAATCGGGATAAATTGCGCATCCCACGAAAGCAATGGATTAGGACGCAGGTTTGCCGTGACCTCGTTAGCCTGGCTCTGCAGAATCTGGCTCTGGGTGGCTTTCAGGGCATGACTGTGTTCGATGGCAAGCTTGATGGCGTCATCAAGCGAGATTCGCGCTGGAGTTTGGGCGCCGGCTACAGTCAGAAATGTGACTGACAACAGGAGGAGAGCGATTACTCTTGATAAGCGCATCTTTAACTTGCGATGGCAGGGGCTTGTCATTGTGTAGTTAATTTAAGGGCTGCAACTGCTTGGAATTGTAAATCCACTGTCTTGTTCGAAATAGTTCAAAGGTACTGTGGTGATGGATGATGCTGAACTGAGATAGAACACTAATCCCGGGAAAAGTTGCTGAAAACCGAAGAAGCATGACCAACCTACACTTTGCGCACACCGCCGGGTGCCAGAGGGAGGCTTCGAAGCCGCGTTCCTGATGCCGCAAAGATGGCGGTTGCAAGCGCCGGGGCTAAAGCGATAATTGGGCACTCTCCTGCCCCCACGGAGGGCAAGTCCTTACGGTTGACAAGGACGACCTCGATCTCGGGCACGTCGGAAAAGCGTGGGACGCGATATTCACTGAAGTGCGGGTTGAGAATCTTGCCATTCTCAAACTTAACCGCCTCGAATAGCGCGCCGCCAATACCCTGCACAATTGCTCCAGAAACCTGGTTCTGCAGACCATTGGGATTAACCACGGCCCCGCATTCAAAGGCTGCCACGACGCGCGTTATGCGCACCTTCCCAACCCCGGGATCGATCTCGACTTCGGCACACATCGCGATGTAACCGAGTTTCTCGAAACCACCAGCAATACCTGATCCGCGGCCTGCGGCTTTCTGTCGCCGCTTCCAGCCGAATTTGTCCGCTGCCGTTTCGAAAACCGCGCGCAGGCGTGGGTCCGAGATGTGTTTCAGCCGAAGATCGAGCGGGTCGGTATTTAACGCCGTTGCCAATTCATTCATGTGCGATTCGCGCGCGAAGTTATTCGCGGTAGCGGCGAGTGCCCGGTATGAGCCCTGCCGGAGCGGAAACTTCACCGGATGAAATTGAATCGTCTGGTTTGGAATTAAGTAGGGAGTTTCAATTCCAGCGGGCCCGGAATTATAGTTGTGAAACTCCCAGGCAACGATCGAGCCGTCTTTGTGCGCTCCGCTGCGCACGTCGATGACACCGGCAGGACGGAAATACGCCCACGTGAATTCCTCTTCGCGCGTCCACACGACTTTGACCGGCTTGCCGCATGCCTTGGCCAGACGAGCTGCTTCCACGGCCGCATCGCCGGTGTGCTTGCCACCGTAAGCCGAACCGGTGTCTGGAACCAGAACACGGACGTTCTCGGTTCCGATTCGAAATGCTTCCGACAGGTCATCACGTACCGCGAACGGACGTTGCGTCCCGGTCCAGACGGTAAGCTGATCGCCTTTCCATTCTGCAACTGCGGCACGCGGTTCTAGAGGAGCGTGCGCAATGTATTGAACCGTATACGTCTGTTCCAGCTTTACGTCAGCGCCCGCAAGCGCTTTGTCTACCGAGCCTGTTGTTTTGCTGTCTTCGGGATTCGGTTCGGAGTTGTTCCTTAGATAGGTGAATAGCTCGCGGTCCGAAGGCTGTGGAGGAACATCCCATTCGGCCTTAATTGACTGTATGGCACGTTCAGAATCGAACGCGGTGGGAGCTACGACACCAGTGAAGTCGCCATCGCGAACGACGACCGCACCGGATATCTCTTCTACGGCATGTGTGTCTATTGAGGCCAACTTGGCGTTGAAGCCCGTTGGACGTAATACCTTCCCAAACAGAGTGCCGGTTGGATGAAGATCGGATGTGTACTCGTGTTTGCCTGTGACAAATTCGCGGCCGTCCACCTTCGGCACCGGTGCGCCCGCTATGGTCCAATTTGCAGCAGGAGTAAACGGCGGGTCGTTCACTGCTGTCACAAGATTCCGACCTGCCGTCAGTCCGCCATAGCTGATGGATTGTTGGCCGCTGTGATTGACAACCTTGCCATCCCGCGCGCTGAGCAGTGAAACGTCGACCTTCCAGCGCTCGGCGGCCATGGCAATCAATCTTTCACGCGCAGTAATGGCGACGCTCTTCAACTGCGGACCCATGGTTGGAGTTGTACGACTGCCAAACGTACCGGCATCCCACGGTGTGAGGGCGGTGTCGCCCATGGTCATGGTGATGGACTCAACGGGGACCCGCAGCTCTTCGGCTACCTGCTGTGCCAGTGAGGTGCGGATATTCTGGCCCATTTCGACTTTCCCGGTATAAACGGTCACCGCACCGGACTCAGAAATGCGAAGCCATGCGGAGATATCCCTGGGCAACTCGTGACTGTGGCGGATTCCGCCAGATTCCTGGGACCGTAGATCCTTCGCGCAAAAGCAGACGAAAAGGCCGCCGCCCAGCACTTTGAAAAAATCACGCCGGTCCACTTCGAACCAATGCAACCGTTCGTCGATTTCATGTTGTCGCAGCTCGAACTGGAGGTCGCTATGAGCGGTCACGTGGCAGGTCCGATCCTTTCCGCAATGCTGATGCGGCGCGTCGAACTGCGGCGATGACACGCGGATAGGTGCCGCACCTGCAAATGTTCCCATTCATCGCTCGCTTGATTTGTGTTTCGTTGGGGCTTGGATTAACAGAGAGTAGGGCAACAGCAGACATGATCATTCCGGAGGTGCAATAACCGCACTGGAAGGCTTCTTCTGCGAGGAATGCCTCTTGTACTGGATGGAGTTCGCCGGACCGCTCCAATCCTTCTACAGTGGTGATTTTCTTATGGGCCGCAGCGCTTAATGACGTGAGGCACGAACGCACGGGCGTGCCATTAAGAAATACCGTGCAGGCTACGCACTGGCCTTCCCCGCAGCCGTATTTTGTCCCGGTAAGCTCCAGGCGATTGCGTAAAACGGAGAGAAGGCTTTCCTCTGGAGGAGCGTCGACGCGCCGTTCCTCGTCGTTCACGATCAGCACGATCGCGCTCATTAGGCGCCTCCCTCGGACAGTTGAATTATAGGACGAAGGAAGTCGCGGTAGAGGTGTCTTAGGCTTGCGAACGGTTTGGAAGTGACTAAGAAACAAAATCCAGCTGCGAATGATCAGCAGCTGGATTTCAGGCTAGAAAACTAGCGGAAACTATTTCGGCAAACCGTTGCTGCTATTCGAGGAGTTCGCGGTTCCCGGCGACCCCTCACGAATCTGGTCACGTCCGGCAGTCAACTCTCCGGCATCATCGATGCGGTTAGCTTTCTTGGCGTCGCCCACCATTCCCGAGATGCGGCGGAACGTGTCTCCGGCTTCAGCGATTTGATCCGGTGGCACCTCATTATCAACCGCCAGGCCATCGCTGGCTGGATCGTACTTCGCAGCCGTATCCTCCGCTTTAGTGGTCTTGGGCTTTCCAAGCTGATTGAACAGATTCTTCTCAATCAGGGCATTCATTTTCTTGGCGTCGGTCTGGATTTTCTTCCAATCGACTTTGCGCTCGTTGGCAATCTGAATGGCAGTTTTACCGCCTTTGATTTCTGCGGCCAAGTCATCCAGGCTGACGCCCGTAGCGGAAATTTCTTGCAGCAGGAACATGGAACCGTAATCGATGTTCATCAACCGCCGAGCCTGGATTAATTGGTTGCGGTCGGCTTTATACGTGTCGGCGATGCTTTTGTTCACTGCCTCGCGCGCTGTCTGGTCCCACGCCATCGCCTTGATCTTCGCGATCTGCTTTTCGGCCGCTTTTTGGTCGTCGCTGAAGGCCGGGACCGCAGCTGCCAGCACCAGTATGATTGCTGTCCAACGTATTGCACTTCTCATGGTAAGTACCTCCGCTCTATTGAGTGTTATCGAAACAAAAGCAAAAATCAAGGACGCTGATTCAACCTTGTGACCAGCGCAGGCAAGCGCCAAGTTGCGTCGCGCAATGCTCCCTCAATTCGTTCCAGCCTGTGTTACAGCCAAATAGATTAGCTTGGTCAAGTTCCCGATCTGGCCCGTTTGCACTCTTTCATCGTTCCCGTGGACTGTTGCGCCTTCCGCCTCCGTCCGAGGTACTGCCAGACCATAAGCTTGCACGCCCTTAGCGCGCAGGAACGACGAATCAGTAGCGCCTGTCTGCATTACTGGCAATGTGATCGAATCCGGGAAGACCTGCGTTTGCGCTTTCTCCAAGGCTGCGAACATAGCAGTGTGAATGCTGGAAGGCGGCGCTGCCACCATGTTCAAGGCCGTGTCTTCAGCGATGACCTTAACCTGCGGATCATTGATCAGCTGCGCCAGTGATGCGCGGAACTTCTCCAAGTTTTCATCCGGAAGCGCCCGAACGTCGAGCACCGCTTCCGCGGTTGGCGGAATTACATTCGATTTGAATCCCGCTTTCAGCATGGTGGGGACGACCGATGTCCGCAGCATGGAATAGTAGATTGGCTTTTTCACTCGCAGGATTTCCTGCACTTGTGGATCTTCCACATTCCGGTACCAGGCTGCTTCCTCCGGCGAGCTGATCTTTGCCAGACCTTCGAAAAAGGCACGCGTAGTCTCATTGAGCCGTGACGGTGTCGTCCAATTTCCGGCTTTCGCGACGGCCATTGCGAGATGGGTGACAGCGTTGTCAGGGCGGGGAACCGATCCGTGCCCGCTGCTGCCTTCGGCCCGCAGGGAGATGCCGCGTGGCAGCTTTTCCGTGGTACTCACGCCCAGGTAGTGCAGCTTGCCGTCAGTCAGCAACGAAACACCGCCTTCGTTCAACGCAAACTCACAATTCAGCTTGTCCCAGTAGCGCTCGACCAATGTGGCCATTCCGGCCGTCGAGGAGGCCTCTTCGCTGGCTTCGGCCAGGAAGATGACATCGCGAGTGAGCGGCACATGCAGGCGATGCAGCTGCAAGAAGACCTCGAGGTTCGCCGAGACCATAGCTTTATCATCCAGCGCTCCGCGGCCGTGAAGGATTCCGTCTTTCACCTCGCCACTGAACGGATCGGTGGTCCAATGCGAGCGGTCCACGGGGACGACGTCGAGGTGGCCCATAATCAGAATCGGCCGCTTGCTGCCATTGCCGTGCAGCCTGGCCACAATGCTGGCGCGGCCTGGTACAGGTTCCAGCAGCTCGGAGTCGATGCCGTCCTTCTTCAGCACGCCTTGAATGTACAGCGCTGCTTGCGACTCGTTGCCCGGAGGATTGGACGTGTCCATGCGAACAAGGTCACCCAGGAAATGCACCGCTTCGTCCCGGGCCGCATTGAAGTCAGGACTGCTGGGCTGCGTTTGTGCAATGGCAAGAGAAGTGAAAGCGAGGACTGCGAGTGCCAGAGCCGATTTGCGCTGCAAGCTGCCTCCAGAGTGGAAGCGGAATTATAACGGCAGCGCAGCTCACAGCGATTCAGCTTGCGGCAGTTTATAGTTGCCATACGACATGACCGAGCTTCGACCTTGTATTGGAGTATTCGACTCCGGCTTTGGGGGACTCACAGTGCTGCGCGAAATGGTGCGGCTGATCCCCAACGCCGATTACTTGTATTTCGGCGACACCGCACGCTTGCCGTATGGTTCCAAGTCGGCGGAGACCGTTTCCCGCTACGCCGTGGGCGCTGCGCACTTCCTCGAACAGCATGGCGCGGAGATGCTAGTCATCGCCTGCAATACCGCCAGCGCTCTGGCGCTCGACAGCATTCGCGCTGGCGCTCACGTGCCGGTAATCGGAGTAGTCGAACCTGGCGCTGATCGCGGCGCGCAAGCTAGCAAGGGCAAGAAGGTCGTTGTGGTGGCGACCGATGCGACGGTCCGCAGCCATGCCTATTTGAAGGCTCTGGAAGCGCGCGGAATCAGCGCCAAAGAGAAGGCGTGTCCGCTGCTGGTTCCACTGGTCGAAGAAGGGTGGATTGATCACAAGGTGACGGAAGATGTAGCGCGGATTTATCTAGCGGAAGCCTTCGGAGACGGATTCCAGAGCGCCGATGTGCTCTTGCTGGGATGCACGCACTATCCGCTGATCAAGCCGCTTTTGCAGCGCGTCGCGCCGACGCACGTCACGATTGTAGACTCGGCAGAGTCAACCGCAGGCGTTGTGGCGAAGCAGTTAGAGCAAAAGCGGGCGCCTTCGGCCGGAACTCCCGGGCTGAAATTTTTTGCGACAGATTCAGTCGAAAAATTCCGGCGATTGGGCGCACGATTCCTCGGACAACCGATTGAGGAAGTCCAACACGTTCAACTGAGCGAATAGATTAGTGTGCAGCCGGCTCAGAGCCGGGATCGGTGTCGGCTTCCATAGCCTCCGGACCCGGGTCCTCGGCTGCCATGCTTTCCGACGTGCCCAGGTACGTGTCCCACTCCTCTTCGGAGAGTTCGACCTGGAATGTGTCGTGAAGCTGCAGCCACGCCTGGAGCATCTCCAGCCGGTCTTCGAAGACCAGAGGCGGATCGTAGGTATCCACTTCAATGATGGCGCCGCGAATCTTGTGAAGGGCGACGCGCTCCCACAGGGCGGGGACGTGCCCGCGGGCCTGTATGCGGAAGAGGATGGAATTGATGCTGTCGTCGATCATGGCGAAGACCCGACCGTCCGGCGTTGCGAACTGGAACTCGGGCCACGCCGTAGCAATTTCGCGGAGATATCTGGAGACAATATTGCTGAGTCGCATTGTGTTTCCCGCCTGGGGTCGGGATTTTTCACTCAAGTGACGCAGCGGCTCGGGGGATTCGCCACAGCTGTCGTGCTATTCCTATAGTGCACTTTTCGCTCCACAGCAAGAGCTTTTAATTCAGCCGCGTACTGGCAGTGATCGTGACAGGAGTGCAAACAAGTGCACACACAGATCAGGAAAGTTCATCTTCTGCGGTATGACCTCTCAAAAACGTTTAAATTGGGCATCCGCAGGTAGTTTCCGAAGCCGGAAATGAGGCCGAATTTCTAATATTTTCGCAGTGATCTGAAACGCTTTTGAGGTGCCGTGCACTATCCAGCAGATTCGGTTTGACCCTCGTCCCATTTTGAAATCGGTCGGCCGAAGCCAGTCACAGGATGGGAGTCGATCGCAATGCCGCTGTCGTTCCTGGTAGCCACTGATCAAGAGATGCTCATCGTCGACGCCGAAACCACCCCACAGATTCCCGTCAGCGCAGACAACCTGAAGCCGACGCATGCGTACAACATATTCGCGTTTCTGCAAAACACGGATCCGTTGGATCATCGGGACATCGAGGTGACGGCCTGGCATGACACGTTCGGGATCGGCATTCGCGAAAAGGCGCTGGCGATCGTTCAGCCGGAGCCAATTACTGTTCCAGGTCGGCGCGGGGATACCCCTGGCGTGGCCGCCGTCAATTTCTCGCTGATTACCCCGCCTTCGGGGCGCGGACGGCTGGCGCTGAAGGTGGTGCCCTACGGGCCGGCGCTGGTGCAGCCGGTGAAGATTGTGGCGCCGGAGGCGCGGCCGTATGGTGGCCGGGTGGCAGAGCATCCCCGGGAAGCGGTGCATGCGGCGCGGGAGTAGTTTCCGGCCCTTTCCAAAAGAAGGAAAGGACCGGGCACCCAGGCAACCATGCCCCCTTTCATTGCATTTTGTGGGAGGGACCCTCCCCCCTCGCTTTTGTAAGTTGGCTGGATTCAGTAACTTGGCGCGCAGGTTCTGCCAGTTCCGGCAAAACAAAGGACTTAACGGTCAAAGTATTCAAAACAAAGAAGTTGCTGGTTGTTGGTTGTTAGTTGCAAGAGCCGCCCCTCCACGACCCGAGCATTTCGTGGAAAAGCAGGGATACCTCGCTCGCGCTCGGTATGACAGTCCTCGCTTGCGCTCGGATTGAAGGCGGATTGGTCGCGCAATCTGTTTCTCAGTCCTGTTTCTATTGTTGCAAATTGAGGGGGACCTACTGGACACTTTGGCGAAGTTTATATTTGGCGTGATTTCATCGGGATGCGAGGAAATCGGGCTGGAGAGGGGCTTGACAAGGCGGAGGCGGAAAAGCCGAAATGCAGATTCCTCGCCGACTAGCGTCGGCTCGTAATGACAAACCCAAAAACATGCGAGTCTTGGACGTCGGGTGTAGGCAATTTGCGCGCAGCGGTGTTCCCGTTTCCGGTTTCTCAGTCGTCACCGGACGGAGCGCGGGGCAGATACTTGGGGTTCTGCCCCGTTGGAACCTTGATAGAGCTGGAATGGCGCCCAGTAGAACGGTCGGCGGTAGATGCCGTCGGAATGCAGCATCGCCAGCTTGGCGGCGCGTAACGCTGCGGCTGGGTCGCGTCCTTTGTCGATTCCTGCGTAGAGCTGGTCCATCAATTGCGCCGTAGAGGCGTCATTGACTTCCCATAGCGCGGCGATGGTGTTGTGCGCGCCGGCCCGCAAGAAAGCCCACGAAAGTCCAACCAATCCTTCGCCAGCGTAGGCGCGGCTGCCGGCGCCGTAGCAGGTGGAGATGGTCACAAGGTCTGCGTGCAGCGGCCTGGTGATGATGTCGCGGGCGTAGAGCTTGTAGGAGTCTCCCTGGGGCGAGAGGATGACCGCCGATTCCAACGGAGTGGTGCGGCTGGCAGTGCCATGGGCGACGAAGTGGACGTAGGAGAAGCGGCTGGTGTCGCTGGCGAGATAAGCCTGCGGCGTGGCCTGCGGACCTTCAAGTACCAGGCGAGCTTTAGCAGGGAAGTGCTGCTCAACGCGATCGATTTCGGTCGCGGCCTGCGGCAGTCGAGGGTATTCGGGCGATGGCGAGAGGGGATCGCCCACAAGCAGCAGTTGTTTCGTGCGCGCAAGCGGTTGACGCCGTGAGCCGGCGAGCAGGGCCAGAGAGCTGGCATCGCTGAGGACGACGTCGTCGATCCAATAATGGGGCTTGGGTGCTGGGGCGATGAGGGTCTCGAAATTCAAGTTATTTAGGGAGCCGTCGGCAATGACGATGACGCGCGCGCCGGGCCGGATGAGCTTCTGCGCGGGCGCCACCAGCATGTCGTAGAGCTTGCGGCCGGAGGCGTTGGCGGTTTCCAGCGGATCGCGTGGGCCGAGCAGGGCCTTGCGGTAGTCCTCGACGGCGGCATTGATTTCGGTATCAGCGGGGAGCTTGAAGAGCGTGACTTTGTTCGGAGTGACCGCCCAGAGGTACGATTGTTGGGGCTTGAGCCAGTATTCGAGGATGATGGCGCCGGACTGCCGCGAGATCTGCTCGGGAGACAACGCCGAATTGAGAGAAACAGATTTGAGTCCCAAGCCTTCGGCGAGGGTGCGCGAGCGGCTGTGCTCCGCGATGCGGAGTGCGTCGTTCGCGCGTCCGCGCTCGACCAGGAAATCGATGTAGCTGTCGTAGAAGAGAGTCGTGGTGTTGAGAAAGGAGAGTCGGTACTCTTCTTTACCCACCGCTGCGCGCGCCTGATCGATGGTGGCGAGAGCGGTGCGGAATTCGCGGTCGGCCGCAGCGGCCTTTTCTTGAGCCGAATAGGTGTCCGCCAACCCAACCTGACCCATCCAGTGCAGCCAGACATCGTTGGTGGACTCCTGAACCAGATCGGCGTAGAGCGACTCCGCATTTTTTAAATTGCCGCGTCCTTGGGCGATTGCAGCACTATTTTGGAGTAAGTGCAGCTGGAACTGACGATCGTGATTGGCACGATTCAGTTCTAACGCCTCGTCATTGAATTTCTCCGCATCATCAAACTGCTTCAGTTGAATCGCCATCATTGCAAGGTTGTCCAAGCAAATGGCGATTGCCGTCTTGTCGTTGACTTGACGCGCTATCGCGAGTGACCGGTTGAAGTATTGCTTCGCCTCGGGAGAGTTCCGTTGGTCATATCGGACGAGTCCAAGATTGTTGAGAGCTTCTCTCCCTTGTCGCAGCATGCCTAAATCCTCGAACAGAGAAGCAGCTTGATCGAATTGTTGGGATGCTCGATCCAGGTCGCCAAGCTTGTAGTAGCACCATCCAAGATTGTTGGTTATTACTGCGGTTAATGCGGGATTTTCGACAGTTCGGGATTTCTCCAGCGCTGTGGTAAACCAGTCAATGGCTTCGTCGTAATGTTCCTCGCGGAGATATGTGAGTCCGAGCCCGCCGAGCGCGTTGGCTTCAAAGTAGGTGTCGCCGCCAGCTGTTGCGAGCGACAGGGCCTTGCGGTATTGAGCGCGAGCCGGGGTGGGATCATCCTGGAATGCAAAGACCGTGCCACGATTTACGGCTATCTCAGAACGCAGGCTGAAAAACTTAGTGCTGGCGAGTTCTTCGGCTTTGTCGAGGCACTCTTTGGATTCTGCGAACCGTTGCAGATGGTTGTAATCCATTCCCTGGGCGAGATATCGCAGGGCTGCAACCTCGTCGGACTGCAGGGAGGGAACCAGTTTTGGTTGGAGTACTTGAAGCGAATCTTGAGAGAGCCCACGATACATCAGGACCTCTCCCTGTAGAACCCGAAATCGATCGGCCCACGCGGGGTCTTTTCCGTGAAAGCGCCGGTAACCGGCATCGGCCAGATCGCCGGCTGCACGAAGATTCCCGTGACGCATGTTTGATCGAATCTGGGAGTACAGGATCTCCGGCGCAGGCTGCTTGGTGCATGCGCCGGAGAAGAGAACTAGCATGGAAAGAAAGAGAAGGTTTATGTGCCAGAGGGCGGGAAGCCACTTCCGTTGCCGCTGCCGCCGTCGCAAACCATCCCTTTTACGGGCCCGTCCAACTCCACGCGGACCATCTCCAGACGGGTCGAGTGCCTGTCGATGAAATAGTCGCCAAGAAAGATGGTGCCAAAGTCGGGCAGCACGATGACATTGCCGAAGACACGTCCATCGAGATTGTCGCCTTCGACCTTGTCTACCAGCGTGCACAGGATATGCCCATGTTCGGGAAGCTTGTTTTTCAGCCGCTCAGCCCAGTTATACCGTGTCTGCACGCAATCGGGAACTTTTGCTTTGGGTTTTTCAGGAACCCAGTGGAACTTCTGCTGCACGTGCTTGCGGAAGGGACCCTTCTTATAGGCCTCTCGCAGGCGAGCATAATTTGGAAACTCGTGAAAGAACGTCTTGTCGAGAGTTACGTTCACAGGCTTGCCATCGATCTTCACGCCGGAGATGTCGCTCTCGACCGGAATGATCTCCGAGCGATCCTTGTTTTCTTTGCCGAATTCGCCGAGCGTGTGCTTGCAGCGGATGTGCGTGACGACTTTGTCGGCGGTGAAGCGGTCGCAGATATTCAAGCCTTCGATGGTCACCTTCATGTCGGTTTCGTGGACGTTGCCGCTGCCATTGGCAGGCATGCCGGTGATCCGCGTGTAGGCTCGCTTAAAGGAAACGATGTCTTTATAGCGGTAGTCGGTTTGTTCGGCTTCAGCGAGACCGCCGGTCGTAGGCAGCGTCGCCATAGCCTGGGTTGGGATGAGGTCCTGGAAGGGCTTCGTAATCATGCCGCTGATGGCGAAGCCGTGAGCGTGATACAAGAAAGCTCTTGGGGTTTTGAAGCGCTTCATTTGTGATCACCTGTTGTGGTGCAGTGTGGCCCCTACCGGGGTTAGTTATAAAACTGTGCCGTCCGCTAAAGCGGACTCGCGTTGATTCACCGTGCATTCCCGGCACTTACGTGCCGGGGTATCCTGTGCCACCGCTGCGTGGTTTCTACTACTTACTGAACGGAGAATGGGTACCGAGCGACTTCCGTGCCTGTGGCCGACGATGTCGGCTGCGAGCCGACAGACGAGATCGCCTGTCCTACGACGACCAGAACATAATTGCCAGGCGACAACGTTTTCGCAGGCAACAGAATTTGCACGGATTCTTTCGCCTGTTCACGAGACACGGGCACGGCGAACTTGCGCCCGCCGGAGTCGGTCTCAACGGCGGCACTATAGTAAGCGAAGGAATCGCTGGCGGGAATATCTATGTAGAAGCTGAATGGCTTATTGGCCGGGACGGTGAGCTGCGGACCTATCGCACCACGAGATCCAGCGGTAGTGAGATTGAACGAAGTAAGCGCCTGCGGAATGGTCGCGGCAGCCATCTCGGTTTTCAGGTGCGGAATGGTGACCAGGTTCTGATAGCCGACGCCGGCGAGTATTGCGGCAGCGGCGGCCAATCCCCAAGCCGGTTGAAGCCATCCCCACCAGGATTTCTGCCGGGCGGGTTGGAACTGACGGGCCGGAACCGGGGCTTCACGGAGGGCGGCGCGGGCGTTATCGATAAAGACGGCGGTAATTTTCACGTCCTGGGCGCATTCCGTACACGCAAAGAAGTGGTCCTCGAAGGCCTCCCGCTGGTCGGTTGGAAGCTCTCCCAGCAGGTATTTCTCGGTTGCCCTGAGTTGTACGGCCTCGGAATGATCCATCGTGAATTCGCCCTTGGAACTGCAGATTCCTCGCCGACTCAAGTCGGCTCGTAATGACAAAAAGTTAGGTCTTCACCAATCGGTCTCGGATGTCGCCGTCCTCCCCAGAAGCAGTCGCCACCCGAGACCAACTGTGTACTTCATCCGGATAGTGCTGGAGGAGGGCTGAACGTTTCATCCCATTTTCTGCTTTTTGGAGTTTTCCTCCATCATGCTCTCGTATAAGGACTTAAAGTTCTTCTTGGCGCGATGGAGGAGCACGCGCAGATAGTCTCGTTCGATCCCTAAGCGACGGCAAAGCTGGTCGCGGTCGCCGATTTCATCCTCAAGAAAGACCTCGCGGAGGACCTCGCGGTCACGTTCGGAAAGCTGGTCGAGTACTCGTTGCACGTGCTTTTTGGCCTCGGCGGAAACGAGGGCGCTGTCGAGATCGGCGCGGCGATCGGGCGGGTCGATGAAGCTGCCGTCCAGTTGATCGTGGCGGGAGTTGGAGCGGAAGAACTCTCGCATTACGTTGTTGCAAACCGAATTCACGAAGGGACCGAGGCGCTCGGGCTTTTCCAGGCCGCCGTTCTTGCGAAGGGTGACGAGGACGCGCGCGAAGGTCTCCTGCTGAATTTCCTTGATGGTATCGCTCGGAAGCAGACGCGAACGCAGCTTGATCAGAATGAGATCGCTGAAATAGGAGACAAAGTGGCGTTCCGTCTCAGGATCGCCAGTCCTAAGGCGTTGATAGTATGCGTTGTCGAATGCATAGAACTCCACGTCTGCCTCTGGGGAAAGCCAGTATAGCCAGCGCACCGTGCAGAGTGCAATGAAGTGATATCACATTGGTCACGGTTTGGACCGAAGCAGGAGGAAAAGGTCAGACGGTGGCGGATTTTCGATAGAATCGCTGGCCGGAAGATTTTTCGAGATGAAACACTTCTCGTGACCTTCTAAACGCGCGGCGTAACACTTCTTAACTTCCGAGTGCGATTGGTGACGCTTTATCTTGCTGCGTGAAGGTTGCTGCGGGTTTTTTTAACCAGCGGTTGTTTCGGAGCGGATGTTGATTGGATTGACGGCGTCCAACGGCTCCGGTTGGCGAAACTTTGTAACATTCGAGCGAAGAAGGAATCATGTTATCGATTTCGCGACGTAAGTTTCTTGCTGGTCTGAGCGCGGCGGGTGGCGCAGCGATCGCAGGGACGGTGCCAGGAGCGCAGGCGCTGCTTCCGAGGGCGATGTATTCGCCAATGAATCTCGCTTATTTCGATACGAAGATCACGCCCGCAGCGGCGGATATTCGCGTTGGCTATGCTGCCATCACCTGGGGAGGGAACGATGGGCAGGCGATCAAAGATATTGCAGAGGTTGGCTACAAAGGCATTCAGCTGCGCTCGAACTGCATAGAGGAGTTTGGGAGTCCGCAGAAGGTGCGGGATTTGCTGGCGGCGCACGCGATGCAATTCGTGGCGCTGTCGAGTGGGGATCTGGATGTGGACGCTCCGGATGCGGCGGCAGCGGTTGCGCATCATGTGGCGAATTGCCGCTTCCTGAAAGATGCGGGGGGCACGTATCTGCAGATCATCGACAAAAAGCCCAAGCATGCGCCGACTGCTGCCGACTACAAACGCCTGGGACAGATGCTGACTGACTTGGGCAAGCAAACAGCCGATCTGGGGATCCCGCTGGGATATCACAATCATATGGGAGCGATGGGACAAACGCCGGAAGAGGTGGACCGCGTGATGGATGCGTCGGATCCCCGGTATGTGAAGCTGGAGTTGGATATCGCACATTACTTTGAAGGCGGAGGGGATCCGGCGAAAGCGATTTTGAAGTACAGCGATCGGCTGCTGTTCCTGCACCTGAAAGATGTGAAGCCGTTGGCGGCTGCGGCTGGCGTGAAGCGTGACTACCAGTTCGCGGAGTTAGGTCAGGGCGATGTCGATCTGCCTGCTGTGCTGAAAGCGCTGAATGACGTTAAGTTTCGCGGGTGGGCGATTGTTGAGCTCGATGGGCCGACGGAGGGAACACACACGCCCAAGCAATCGGCGGAGGTCAATAAAGAGTATCTGCAGAAGTCGGGGCTGGCCCTATGATCTCGCCCTTTCGCGTTGCGGTGATCAATGATGAGATCTCGCAAGACTTTGGACGCGCCTGCGAGGTTGTGGCACGCGAGTTCGGATTGCAGTGGATCGAGATTCGCGGCATGTGGAACAAGAATGTGCTGAATCTCGACGCGAAAGAAGTGGACGAAGCGCGCAAGATCCTGGAGAAATACAAACTGCGAGTGACGGATATTGCGAGCCCACTGTTCAAGGTGGATTGGCCGGGCGCGCCGACGTCGAAATTCAGTCCGAAACGCGATCAGTTTCATGCGGATTTCACTTTTGATCAGCAGGATGAAGTGCTGGAGCGTAGCATCGCACTGGCGAAAGCGTTTCAGACGGATCGCGTGCGCTGCTTCGATTTCTGGCGGCTTGAGGATCAGGTTCCATATCGTGCTGCGATGAATGATAAGCTGCGGCAGGCTGCAGGGAAAATGGCGCGCGAAGGCGTGATCCTGGTGCTGGAAAACGAAATGGCCTGCAACACTGCGAATGGCGCGGAGGCGGCGAAAGTTCTGGCCGATGTGCAATCGCCGAACTTTTTTCTGAACTGGGATCCCGGGAATGCGGCGACCACGGGAGAGGTGCCGTATCCCGATGGATACAATTTGCTTCCCAAAGCGCGCATTGGACACTGCCACTGCAAAGATGCAGTGAAGAAGGCAGGAGGCGGTTATGAGTGGGCGGCGATGGGGACGGGGATCATCGACTGGGTGGGCCAGTTCAAGGCGCTGAAGCGGGACGGTTATCACTATGCGGTGAGCCTGGAAACGCACTGGCGCGGCGCGGGAACGCCGGAGGAGTCCACGCGCAAAAGTTGGGCGGGCATGAAAGCGCAATTGCAAAAGGCGGGTGCTTTGTAACTCAGCATTGGAAAGAAGAACGAATGGCGTTCAAAGGACTTGATTTGACCGGAAAGACAGCGGTCGTCATCGGCGGCACTTCAGGAATTGGACGTGCGATCGCACTTGGCTATGCAGACGCGGGCGCAAATGTGGTCGCGACATCGCGGCGCAAAGAGCAAGTGGCGGCGGTCGCTGCGGAAATCGAGGAGCGCGGCGGGAAGACGCTGGGGATCACCAGCGACGTGGGTGAGCGGAAGTCCGTCGAGCAATTGCTGGAAGCGGCCATCAAGAAGTTTGGGAGCGTGGAAATTCTGGTGAATTGCGCCGGACGTACCAAGCGTGGGCCGACGCTCGACTTCTCTGAAGAGGATTGGAACCAGATCATGGAAACGAACCTGACCGGCACGTTGAGAGCTTGCCAGGTCTTCGGGCGACAGATGATCGAGCGGCGCTACGGGAGGATCATCAACATTGCCTCGCTTTCTTCGTTCGTTTCACTGATGGAAGTTGCAGCGTACAGCGCGAGCAAGTCTGCGGTGGCTTCGCTTACCAAGTCGCTGGCAATCGAGTGGGCGCCGTACGGCGTCTGTGTAAACGCACTTGCGCCCGGCGTATTTCCGACGCCGCTTAACCAGAAACTGCTCGACGGAAGTGCGCGCGGACAGGAATTCGTTCTGCGTACGCCGATGAAGCGCTTTGGGAAGGTGGAAGAGCTTGCCGGGGCGGCGATATTCCTTGCGTCTGATGCAGCCAGTTTCGTGACGGGAGAAATTGTCTGCGTCGACGGCGGGTTCTTAGCCAGCGGTGTAAACCAGTGATCGCAGAGGACACAAATGGCCGATAGCACTCGAAGAGATTTTGTGAAGCAAACCGCGCTCGGAGTAGCCGCAATGGCTGCCTTGTCACCAGCGAGGGTTCTCGGCGCGAATGATCGCGTGCGAGTTGGGATGATTGGCGTGGGCGGGCGCGGGCAAGATCTGCTGAAGCAGGTGCAACAGGTTCCGAATGCGCAACTGGTTGCGATTGCCGATATCTATAGCCTGCGCCGGGAGCAGGCAAAGCAGATGGCTCCGGGAATCGACGTCCTTGATGATCACCGACGATTGCTGGAGCGCAAGGACATCGATGCGGTGATTGTGGCCAGTCCGCTTCATATTCATAAGGCGCATTTTGTGGATGTGCTTGCGTCGGGGAAGGATCTGTACTCGGAAAAGACAATGACGTGGTCGATCGCAGAGGCCGAGGAGTGCCTGTCGGCGGCGAAGAAGTCGGACCGAGTGGTGCAGATCGGATTGCAGCACGAGAGCTCAGGCTCGCTGGCTGACGCGCGAGACTGGTTGAGGCAGGGGATTGTCGGGAATGTGACGCAGGTGGAGTCGTGGATGAGCCGCAACACGCCGCACGGGCAAGGACAATGGGTGAGGCCGATCCCAGACGACTGTAATGCACAGAACGTGAACTGGAAGGCGTTTCTTAACGGACGCCCGGATCACGGGTTCGACGCGAACAAGTTCATCAATTGGCGGTTGTTCTGGGAGTTCTCGGGTGGCAACGTGACGGAAAATATGGTCCACCAGATTGCGTGGATCATGACGGCGCTCAATCTGCCGCTGCCTGACTCGGCGTATATGTCGGGAGGAGTTTTCTCGGAGAAAGATGGACGCGAGGTCCCGGATACGATCGCGGTGACGCTCAACTTCCCCGACAAGGTGGTGACGTGGCAGTCGACGTTCAGCAACAACCGTTTTGGTTTGGGCGAACGCATTCTGGGGAGTGATGGAAGTATCGAGCATCTATGGGGCACCAACGACATGGTGACCGGGCGCTCGGTGCAGAGCATCCACTACTACCCTGAGAAGGTGAACCGTCCGAGCGGAACGATACTTACGGGCGAGTCGCAGAATCAGGATCACATGGCGAACTGGATCGATTGCGTGCGCACGCGCAAGACCCCGAACGCTCCGGTGGAGATCGGATACCGGTCGGCGGTGGCTGCGCATATGGCGAATATCTCGTATCGCCAGAAGCAACGCGTTACACTCGAAGAGGCGCGCGCCTTCAAAACGCAGTTCTGAGCAGCAAGCGAGCGCTGAGTCGAACTGCTGATTCATGGACCTGGCAAAACTAACCAATACTCCGCATCGCCGGCTGAATCCTCTGACCGGCGACTGGGTATTGGTGTCTCCGCAACGAACGCAACGGCCATGGCAGGGAAGAGTCGAGCGAGCATCGAGTGATGCTCAGCCAGCATACGAACCAAACTGCTATCTCTGTCCGGGAAACACACGCGCGGGCGGCGTGAAGAATCCGGCATACGCGAGTACATTTGCTTTCAATAATGACTACCCGGCGTTGATGGCGAACACAGCAGATGTGTGCGTGCAGGAATCATCGTTGTTGGTTGCCCGGAGCGAGCCGGGGGTGTCGCGAGTGGTGTGCTTCTCTCCGCGACATGATCTGACGATCCCGCGGATGAAGCTGGCCGAAATAAGAAATGTCGTCGATGTCTGGGCTAGCGAATACGCGATGCTGGGCGCGCAGCCCTGGATCAATTACGTGGAGATATTCGAAAATCGGGGCGCGATGATGGGCGCGAGCAATCCGCACCCACACTGCCAGATTTGGGCGAATGCCAACGTGCCGAACGTTCCCGCGCGCGAAGAGCAGATGCAGAGGGCATATCTCAAAGAGCACGGGCGTTGCTTGCTTTGCGATTACACTGCGCTCGAAACAAAACTCGGAGAGCGGGTGATTTGCGAGAACGACAGCTTTCTCGTGGTGGTGCCCTTCTGGGCGGTTTGGCCATTCGAGGCGATGCTGCTAAGTAAACGTCATCTGACGGCGATGGACGAATTATCGGACGTCGAGCGCGACGCATTTGCCGACATCCTAAGGCAGATTACAACGCGCTACGACAACCTTTTCGAGGTGTCGTTTCCATATACGATGGGATTCCATCAGAGGCCGACGGATGGACAGCCGCATCCGGAGTGGCATTACCACGCGCACTATCTGCCGCCGCTACTACGATCGGCGACCGTGCAGAAGTTTATGGTGGGATACGAACTGCTGGCGACGCCGCAGCGGGACATCACGCCGGAAGCGGCAGCGGAGAGATTACGAAGTCTGCCGGCCGAGCATTATCTGGGTGCGGTACAGCCGTAGTTCCTGGCAGGAACCGAACAACCCGGCGAGTCATCTCACCGGGCTGTTCAATAGCGCCTATCTTCACGCAGCAGCTTTCTTAGCAGCCGGGGCAGGTTGAGCCTCTCCGAAAAGTACGGAATAGATGCCCGCGCCGAGCGCGCCGCCAACGATGGGAGCGACCCAGAACATCCAAAGCTGTGAGATTGCCCATCCGCCGACGAATAATGCCGGTCCGGTGCTGCGCGCCGGGTTGACGGAAGTGTTGGTGACCGGGATACAAACCAGGTGAATCAACGTCAGCCCAAATCCAATTGCGATGGGCGCGAATCCCTTGGGCGCACGCTCGTCGGTGGCTCCCATAATGATCATGAGGAAGAAAGCAGTGAGCACTACTTCCGCAACCAGGCAGGAGAGAAGCGGATAGCCGCCCGGTGAATGCGCTCCGTAGCCATTAGAGGCGAAGCCGCCAGCGACGTCGAACCCGGCTTTCCCGCGGGCAATTACGTACAGCACCCCAGCTGCTGCAATTGCGCCGACTACTTGAGCAATGATGTACGGGAGCAATTCGGAAAGCGGGAATCGTTTGCCGACGACCAGTCCGACCGTGACCGCCGGATTGATGTGGCAGCCGGAAATTGGGCCGATGGTATACGCCATGGTGAGTAGCGTTAAGCCGAACGCCAGGGCAACTCCGGCGAAGCCAATTCCGAGCCCGGGAAAGCCGGCCGCAAGAACAGCGCTGCCGCAGCCGCCGAAGACAAGCCAAAAAGTTCCAAAGAATTCCGCTGCAGATCTTTTGCCGAGAGACATGGTTCCTCCTTGTTTTACACGCGTGTGAAGGAATGCTTTGTGAGAGCCGCACCGGGGAGCCGGTGGGCAGCCATTCTACTCTGGATGGGAGGTCTGGCTAGAGATTTTGGTTAACTCCAGGAGAAACTTTCAAGCAGACTCGGCCTAATGGGAGGAAGAAGAGTCGCTGAAGATGAGCGCGGTGAACATGAATAAGCCGGTGTCCGGATCGTGCCACGCATCGAGCGCATAGAAAAGAAGGCGGCGCTGCACCAGCGAAACTGCCTCCCACGATTATGCGCCCAAGTCGTGGTTATGCGCTCATGGCAGCCGCAGGCGCCTCTGTCTCGTTGAAGCGCACGGAGACGAGTTTGGAAACGCCCGGCTCCTGCATGGTGACGCCGTAGAGCGCCGGAGCGATGCTCATCGTCTTCTTGCTGTGCGTGATGATGATGAACTGCGTGCCTGCGCTCATTTCGCGGACGAGCTGGGTGAAGCGGCCGATGTTGGCTTCATCGAGCGGCGCGTCGACTTCGTCGAGGATGCAGAACGGGCTCGGTGCAAACTGGAAGATGCCGACCAGGAGCGACAGGGCGGTGAGCGCCTTCTCGCCACCAGAAAGCAATAGGACGTTCTGGAGCTTCTTGCCTGGAGGCGAAGCGACAACATCGATGCCGCTCTCGTACGCGTTTTCTTCATCGGTGAGGCGCATGAAGGCTGTGCCGCCGCCGAAGAGTTTCGTGAAGGTCGCGGTGAAATTCGTGTTGATCGCTGCGAAGGCTTGTTCGAATTTCTGGCGCGAGACGACTTCGATTTCCTTGATCGTCTTTTGCGTGTTCTCGATCGAATCGAGGAGGTCTTTGCGCTGCGTGTCGAGGAATTCGTGACGCTCGGCGGTTTCTTTGTATTCTTCCAGGGCCATCATGTTGACGGGACCCATCGCGTCGAGGCGAGCGCGCATCTGGCGATATTCTTCGTCCTGAAGGGCGAGCTCTTCGCCGGCGATGATCCGCAAGGTTTCATCGGCGAGCAGTTCCTCGGGACGCTGACCGAGTTCGGCGATGGATGTTTCGGCCATGTGGATTGAGTCGGACTCCAGTTTACCGGCGTGGGCACCGAGTTCGCCGCGGCGGTCACGGCTCTGATCGAGCAACTGACGCTCGCTTTTCAGGCCGTCTTCGATTTCGGCGATGCGCGCGCGGACGGTTTCAGATTCAGATTGAAGTTCCGCTACGCGTATTTCGAGTTGCTCGCGTTCGGCGACGAGCTGAGTTATTTGCTCGGCGATCTGAATGTTCTCGGACGCACGCTGCTGGGACTCTGCAGCTGCCGAGTCTGATTGCGCACGGAGAGCTTCGATGCGAGTGCCGACTTCCTTCAGCATCGATTCGATGCGCTGCAAGCTTATGGCCGCGCCACGGCGACGCTCTTCGAGCGCAGCGACCTGGGCCATCATCTCTGATGCGGTCTGCGCTGCGGCATCGCGCGCAGTGCGTAGACCAGCAAGGCTTTCCTGAGCTTCAGCGATGGCGCGCTCGATTTCCTGCCGGCGCTGTTCGCACGATGTCAACAGTTGCTGTTTGTCGCCGATGAAGCTTTCTTTCGCGGCACGCGCAGAAGCCACCTGCTGCAGTTCGCGCTCGTAGGTAGCGAGACGCTCACGCGTGCGCACCATCTCAGAATCGAGCTGCTTCAGCGAGTGGCCGGAGGTCATCGCCTGACGATCGGCTTCACGCTTTTCGGCTTCGAGGCGATCGAGTGTTCCGGTGAGTTCGCCGATCTCGCGGGTCAACAGCGCCGAGCGGCGCTCTTCTTCACGGAGCGTGTTCTCGAGATCAGCGACCTGGCGGGCGATATCACGCAGCTCGCGCTTCATGGCGAGCGGCCCTTCGGCGCGCTGCTTACCGCCGGTGACAGTCACATTGTGGAAGCATTCGCCGGTAGCCGCCAGGAAGAAGGCGTTTGGATTCTCGAGCGCAAGATCACGGGCAATCTTGGGATCTTCGACGATGTAGCCGTCGCGGAGTTTAGGAAGAATGACTTCGAGCGATTTACCGAAGCCATCGAGCACGCGAATGCATTGCTTCAGAGGAAGCACCGCATCGCGACGCATCGATTCGCTGGTCACAGCTTCGCCCGGAATGAAAGAGAACTTAGCTTGTGCGTCTTCGGGATGCACCAGGAAGGTTGCTCGTCCTTCCACGTCGGTGCGCAGGAGGTTAAGGCCATTTTCGGCCGCATCCCACGACTTCACGACGACGTAGTTCAATTCATCGCGCAGGAAGTCGTCGACGACGTGCTCATAACGGTCTTCGACTTCGAGGAAGTCGGCAAGTACGCCGGCCGGAGTCGACCCGGCATTCATTGCGCCGGACTGGAACAGTCGGCGAACTGAATCAGTCGAGTAACCGTGCTCGGCGATTACGGCTTCGAGAGAAGCTCTTTTGCCGAGCGCAGTTGCAAACTCAGCGCGAAGTCCGTCGAGACGATGCTTCGATTCGGCGTCGGCAGTTCTCTTTTCCGCGAGAGTCTGGCGGGTGCTCTCGATCATGGAGTGGAGAGTAGAGACCTGTCCGGACGCGGATTCGAACTGAAATGCGATCTGCCCTCGCTGTGCGCCGAAAGCTTCTACCTGAGCATTTGCTGCTGCCAGTTCTGTGGCCAGGCGTGATGACTCGCGGTCATATCCGGCGATCTGCTCGGTGGCTTTGGCGATCTCACTGCGAACGCCGGATTCTTCGGCGACGGCCTGCATAATGCTGACGCGTCGCTGTTCCTGCTGGCGCTCGACTTCATTCAAGTTCGCGGCGGCCGCACGTGCTTCGTCCTGACGAAGGCGCGCCTGTTCCTGCGCAGCGGCAACGTCGGCGTCCGCACTAGCGAGAGTCTGGCGATTGGCTTCGCATTCCTGCGCAAGTGCACTACGGCGTTCTTCGGCGGCGGCGATCTCGTTGGCTGAGGCGGCAACGCGAGCCTCGAGTTCCACGCAACGCTCTTCGTTGTTCTTCTGGCGATTGAGGAGGCGATCGTTCTCCCGAGTGATGCTGCTTAGGCGTTCACGGGTCTCGCGCGCTTCGTTCTCGATGACGTAACCGCGCTGCATGCGCTCGGCGACTTCGGCCTCGAGCAACTGTACTTGTTCCGACTTCACGCGGATCTCTTCGGCCAGCTGCTTCAGCAGGGTTTCGATTTCGGCGCGCTCACCTTGCAACGCCGTCCACTTGCTGGCCAAGACGAGACGGAGCTTGGCGCGCATCTCGTCGCGCAACTTGGCGAAGCGCTCGGCCTTGGCGGCCTGGCGCTTCAGAGAATTCATCTGACGCGTGACTTCGTCGAAGATGTCGTTCAGGCGCGACAGGTTCAGCTTGGCTTCTTCAAGGCGCGCTTCAGCAAGGCGCTTCTTGGTTTTGAACTTGGTGATTCCGGCGGCTTCTTCGATGATCGCGCGGCGATCAGTGGGCTTGCTGCTCAGGATCTGGCCGATGCGTCCCTGCTCGATGATCGCGTAGGATTCCGGCCCGAGGCCGGTGCCCATGAAGATGTCCTGGATATCGCGCAGGCGGCAGAGCTTGCCGTTCAGCAAGTATTCGCTCTCGCCCGATCGGAACAGGCGGCGCGTTACGACGATCTCACCCTTTTTGAATGTGGTGCGATTGAACTTGCGGCGGCGGATCTTCAGCACGACGGCGGAATGCAAGTTGTGGGCTTCGGTGATGGATGCTTCGGGCGCGTCGGGAGGAGCAGCCTCGTTGGTGGAGGGTTCGATTGCGTTGGAGCTCTCTACTGCGTGACCTTCGGTGGCTTCATTTGCAAGCTGTACTCCTCCGGGTACTTCTTCGGTCTGCCCGGGGCGCACTTCCTCGGTGTACTCGTCGGTTTCCGACTCTGCCTTGGTGCGAAGGCCGGCTTCGTCCCAGTCACCAGGTATTTCGTCGACGATCTCGATCTCCGGCTCCGCAACGGCTCCCTCGTAGGCGTCGGGATCGATCATGGTCAGTGACACTTCCGCCATGCCGTTGGGCTTGCGGTCACGCGTGCCGGCGAAGATGACGTCTTCCATGCGCGATCCGCGAAGAGTCTTGGCGGACTGCTCGCCCAGCACCCAGGCGATGGCGTCGGCAATATTGGATTTGCCGCAGCCGTTCGGGCCGATGATGCCCGCGACGCCTTCACCCTGGAACTTCAGCTCCGTGCGGTCGCAAAAGGACTTGAAGCCAAGGATTTGCAACTTTTTTAGTTTCAGCAATGTGACTCCTTATGATCCCCCACCCTTCGCCAAAAGAAGGCGATGGGATGGGCCACCCAGCGTTCGCCGGCGCACGAGGGATGCGCAGACGGAACCACGATGCATCTTGCCCAATCCGTTAGCTACCGGACAAGAACCCGGTCGTGCAAGAGAGGACGGGAGAATGTTCATCCCCACCCTTCGCCAAAAGAAGGCGATAGGATGGGGCACCCGCTGAGATCTCATGCCCCCACTCAAGCCGAAAGAAGGCTTGAATGGGCCACCCACTATCTGCAAGCCCGCCAGAGCCTGCATCGTTGTTCGGATGGCCGCCACCTTGGCTGGGAAAGCTGTGGCTGCATAACTCCGAAGTCTGGATAAATCTAGCGGGGTAGTAGGCGTGCGTCAACCCTATAAACACCACATATAGGGGCTTACCTGTGGAAACTACGGTATGTTGCACAGCCAATGCAGCAACTTCGCAAGACACAACAAACAAACCAATTGCATGGCGGGAAAGAAGGAGGCGGGAAAACCACTAGAGCAAGGTCGACTGTAGCGCGAACGGTGCAGAGACGCAAGGGAAGTGCGAACTAAGATCAGCTGAAGGTAGAAGGACAGTTAACCTTAGATGGGCCGCCTCGAAGCGACTCAGGACTTCCCCGCGTACTTTCCGTATTCCCAGTCATACGGCACGCCAGTGTCACCCAGAATGAATCTGACTAGCTCAGCAAATCCGGCTTCCGAGCGAACGTCGTTCGACAGGATCACGACACAGCGGTGACTGGTTTCCAGGCAGACCATCGTATTGGCAGTCTGCCCATCATGGCCACCTTTGTAGAAGCCATGACCTTGCGGGCCATCAAAGACGACGACGCCCAGGCCGGCAGACAGATCGTTGCGCTGTTCATTTACCGGCAAGTCGGGGCCAAAAACGGGGAATTGGTGGGCTGTCGTGATATGTAACTGAGGCTTCGTCATCTCGGCACGAGATGCGGCACTCAGTCCATCGCCGCGCACCAAGGCGGCAACAAATTTCGGCAAATCGGAGATGGTGGTATCCATCGAGCCAGCCACACGTACTTTGCTGCGCTGGTCGTGTTCCTGCGGTTGTCCCTGATCGTTCCAGCCATCCGCGAGATTCGCAGCAAAATCGCTTCGCCAGACCAGGCTCGTCCGTTTCATACCCAGGCGCTCAAAGTTCGTATTCGTCAGGTCGCCGAGGTCGAGTCCAAGACCCTGCGCTTTGCGTCCGTGCTCGATAACAAATTGCAGCAGGATCATTCCTTCGCCGGAGTAGCTGTAACGTGTGCCAGGCTCGAAATGAATGCGAAGCTTCTGGTCGGGTTCGATGAACCAGAAATTGTTGAACCCGGTCGAATGCGTCAGGCACATGCGTGGCGTGATCTTCTCCCATCGCGGATCATTCGCCAGATCCTTATAGGGCCCGTGCTTATCCGGGAAAACGGGATCCGGCCCGTAGGTTGGCAGCGGATTGTCGAGGTCATCCTTGATCGGCACGTCGAGATTGAGTTTGCCTTGATCGACCAGTTGCATCACGGTGTAGGCGAATACGGTCTTGGTTAGGGACGCACCGTACATCACCGTATCGGTTGTTAACGGATCGCCCTTTGCATTGCGGATGCCATAGGCGTGAACATACCCGACCTTGCCATGATCGATTACGGCAACGGCCATGCCATTAGCGTGCGTGCGTGTCATGATCTTCTGCACTTCGGCATCAATGGCGCGATCGCGGGGTATGGTTCCTGCGAGGACCACCGCTGGAAGACAGAAAGTCAGAATCCCGAAACACAAGAGGCGCATTATCGCTCCCAGAGCCTAGTTTCAGCCGCTCTGGCGTAAGTATACGGATGGCGCGAGTAAAGAGTTCCCGAACGAGGCGGACTTTTGTCATATCCTGCCCGGCTCCAGTAATCTAAACATCGGATATGCCGGTACAAATTGGCGCCACTGCTCACAGCTTCTCCGATCCAACGGGGCTTCTCTCCGATTGCCATCGGCGGATTGAGATGTTCCTCCGTTCGCTGCAGACGGTCGCCAGCGGAGGACCAAAGCTAGATCAAGAACGCCGGCGGGCGCTCGATCTGGCGTTGCGATATTTTCGGGAGTCGGCGCCGAAGCATACCGCGGATGAAGAAGAGTCGCTGTTTCCACGTTTGCAGTTCCTTGCTGATGAGGAAGTGAAAGTTGCTTTGGCGAAAGTCGAAGAACTCGAACGCGACCACCGCGAGGCCGAGGGATTGCATCGGAGAGTCGATCAACTGGGGGCGCTCTGGCTGGACGCGGAAGAACTATCGGCGACGGATCTAGAACAATTCAGAGATGCCGTGGCGAGGCTCGCGGAAATCTATCCGCGTCATATTCACGTCGAAGATCAACTCGTCTTTCCCGCGGCTGCGCGAGCGCTCTCTCCGCAGCAGAAGGCGGAGATCGCAGCTGAGATGGCAGGGCGACGTAGCGTGAAACTCACAACGCTGTGAACAGTGCGAAAATGCACGCCAAAGAAGAAGCCCACTCGAGGGCGAGTGGGCTCCATCAACGCAAAATTACTTCTGACTTCGAACTTCTTTCTTAACTAGGCTCCCAGGCGGTGGAAGAAGTTGATGATTGAATCGATCCCACGATAGAAGTTCGGGATGTGGAACTTCTCGTTGGGAGCGTGCAGATTGTCGTCCGGAAGGCCGAGGCCCATCATCACCGAAGGAATCTTCAGCACGTTTTCGAAGTCGGTCACGATAGGAATCGAACCGCCGGAGCGGATGTAGACCGTGTCTTTCCTGAAGACGTCGTGCAGCGCTTCGGTTGCGGCCTTGATGTACTTGTTATCGGTGCCCACCACGATCGCTTCGCCCTTGCTGTGCACCTTAATTTTGATCTGAATGCCCTTGGGCGTAATCGACTTTATGAAGCTCTCATACTTCTTCAGGATGTCGTCGGGATTCTGATTCGGTACGAGGCGCATCGAAATCTTCGCCGAGGCCTTTGCCGGAATCACCGTCTTGGCGCCGGGTGCGACGAAGCCGCCAGGCATGCCGTGGACTTCCAGAGTCGGACGCGCCCAGGTGCGGTAGAGCACGGAATAGTCCGGCTCACCGGTCAGGACGTTCGATCCGACTTCCGTCTTGCGATAATGCTCTTCGTCAAAGGGCAGCGATTTCCAGGCTTTGAGCTCGGCGTCGGTGGGCTTCTGAACATCGTCGTAGAAACCGGGGATGAGGATCCGGCCGCTATCGTCTTTCAACTTGGAGATGATTCGCGACAGAGCTTCCAGCGGATTGGGCGCCGCGCCGCCATAGACGCCGGAGTGAAGATCGGTCATCGCGCCGACGGCTTCGAGTTCGGTGTACACCAGGCCGCGCAGACCGACGCACAGAGTAGGTAGTTCCGGAGCAAAGAGTTCCGTATCGCTGACCAGCGCAAAGTCGGCTTTCAGCTTGTCGCCATGCTTGCGGATGTACTCGGCGATAGCCTCGCCACCAACTTCCTCTTCGCCTTCAAAGAGAATGCGTACGTTGATGGGCAGCTTGCCATTGCCGGAGCGGAAGAGAGATTCGAATGCCTTGACCTGCATCCATAGCTGGCCTTTGTCGTCGACGGCGCCGCGCGCATAGATGTTCTGGTTGCGCTCGGTCGGCTCAAACGGAGGCGTGGTCCACTCTTCGATGGGATCGGGCGGCTGTACATCATAGTGCGCATAGCAGAGGACGGTTGGCTTGCCGGACGCATGCAGCCAGTCGGCGTAGACCATGGGGTGCCCGGCGCTGGGAATAATCTCCACGTGTTCGAAGCCGATGCGCTTCAATTCGCTGGCCACGAACTCAGCGGCCTTCTGAACGTCGTTCTTGTGTTCTTCCATGGTGCTGACGCTGGGAATGCGCAGCAGTTCTTTGAGTTCTTCGAGGAAACGTTTTTGATTCTCGCGAGCATAACCGAGAGCGGCTGTAGCCATGAGATCCTCACTTTCGCGAATGCGATGAGTGCTGTGGAAGCAAACAGGGAAGTATAAATCAGTGGTCAGTGGCTAGTGGCTAGTGGTTAGAAAATCAAACCTCCAAGGAGGCAATCACTAGTGCGGTGAGGACGAAGCCGAGCCTATTCAGGGAAGTACTTGCTGAATCTGCCGCCAGAGCGCAGATCCGCTTTTAGCGCCAGCGAAAAACACCAAGCATAGAACAGAGCATTGGCCGCCGCGACAATGGCGAAGTTGTAGCCGTTAGGCCAGTCTCTGCCGTGAAGAGCGACGACAATGATCCATGAAAAGAACAAGCCTGGCCAGAAAGGCGGAAACCAGAGAGCCACACCGATCTTGGCAATCGCGAAGAAAACAGCCGAGATTACGCAGCCCGCAAGAAAACTGATCCACCAAAGCCGCATTTTCTGTTGGTTTGTCATCGATATCCGTTTCTTTCCATCTGCTCGAGCAAGCGGTCGTTTCCAAGTTGCGCTGCAATCTCCGCGTGCTCGCGGGCACTATCAAATTCGCCTTCGGCGATGAGAAGTTCTCCAAGCGCGATGTGCGCATCGGTTAAGAGAGGTTTTTTCTCGAGCGCGATCAATAGTTGACGCTTGGCTTCCAGTGGTTTCTGCTGCACGCGCAGCAATTGTGCGAGGTGATAGTAGCCTTCCGCCCAGTCAGGATTCTGAGAGATCGCCTGTTCTTGTTCGGCGATCTGGCGGGCGGTTTCGTGATCCAGCATCTCGTCGGCGACGCGCCGAAAAAAAGGTTTGTTCATCTCTAAGAAGGGCTCATCGTGCGTAGGCGAGTTGATGGTATTGCTGTTCGGCTCCATGCGAGAGCAGCACCCAGATGGTGTAGATCCCAATGGCGGTGCCAAAGGGGAAATCGATGAGCGATAGGAATCCGAGGATCAGCGCCAGGATTCGCCCCCAGCTTTGTTTTGCATAGAGAGCCCATCCGGCGAGCAAGCGTACCAGGGCAGTGATCACCAGGAGCGTCCCGATGAAGCCGATCATCGGACGAATGAACGGAGGCATGGGCGTTTCCTGTCCCTGCATCCAGGGGCCAAAGAACGCGTTGGCGATCAGCAGCATCACGAGGCCCCCGATGGCGGTCAGCACTCCGTAAACGATCCATAGAACTCCGAGTGTGTTGACATGCTGCGCTACGCGGTTCGCGACGACGGGAGCGACGCCCGGTGTTGTGTTGCCGACAGCTGGAGTCCAAGTGGCTTTGCCACAGGAAGGACAGGCCGTTTGCCCGGCTTGGATATGCGTGCCGCAGGAATTGCAGAACATGATTGCGCCTCTGCTCGACCCGTCGCTAAGACGACACCTTCACGGGGTGGAATGGTTCATTCTACTTCGCCTGCCCGGTTTCGCTAGTCTGAAATCGGTTGAGACGAAAATGCGAGATGTCGAGTTCGGGATCCTCTCCGCGAATCAGACGAGACATTAGCTTCGCGGTGATAGGCGCCAGCAAAATTCCATCGCGATAGTGGCCGGTCGCGACGTAGTAGGCGTCGACCTCAGTGCGCCCGAGGATGGGCAGGCCGTCCGGCGTACCGGGTCGTAGCCCGGCCCAGTCTTCCAGGATGCGCGCCTCGCCGATTGCTGGCACCAGATTTGCTGCCGACTGATGCAGGTTCTGGATTGTGGGCGCGTCGACTCGCTTATTAAAACCGGCGTCTTCGGACGTGGAACCTACGACGATTCTTCCGTCGCCGCGAGGGATGATGTAGACGTCTCCGCGAATGACGTGGTGAACCAGGCGCTTCGGAATAGTCAAATTCGCCGGAGTAACTAAGGGAGCCAGGGACAGCATTTGCCCTTTTACCGGGCGGGTGGGGATCCTCAAGGGGCCAATTTGTGCCGCCCATGCGCCTGCGCAATTGACGATCGCGGCGCCCGGGTATCGCGCTTTGGTAGTGATGGCTGCGATAGCGCGATCGTTCATTACTTCGATCTCCTGCACCTCGGCACCTGAGGCGATGTCGACTTCATGATGCTTGGCCGCCTGGACCAGGGCCGGGAGCAGCAATCGCGGGTCGACGCAACTTTCCTCGAGAAATACGGCGGGAGCCGCATAATCCAGATTCGGTTCCAACTCGCGTAGCTCGATTTCGGTCAGCAGGGAAAGCGCGCAATTCGCGAGTTCATCGGGTTGAAGAAAGCGGATGGCTCCGTCAGTGCGAAAGTCGACGGGAGTTCCTGATTCGTCCTGGATCTGGTGGACAAACTCGGAGTACATCTCTGCGCTGGCGATTGCGAGCGCTCGCAACGCCGGCTTCGTCTCGGGATCGCGCGCGGCGAGCATGCCACCGGCAGCCCATGATGCCTCGCGTCCGGGCTGAGTGGCATCGAGGACGATGACGCGCTGTCCGTGACGACGGAGCTCGAGCGCGAGCGAGAGTCCAATGATGCCGCCGCCGACGACGACTGTGTCCCACACCTTCACATTCTTATTTTAGAGGACGAGATGCGAGCTGACTGTTTTAGTTCAGTGGACACGTTGTGAGGCTGAGGCGCGGGTGGAATCCTGGAGCGAGACTAGTTTTGCGATCACGATGGCGCGCTGAGGCGCAGGGCCAATGTAGTAGGTGGGATAACAGGTGATCAGAGTAAGTCGCGGATCTTTTGTCTGACGCAGCACTTCAACATCGTCAGGATCGACGATCTTCTTTTCCGTCACTTCGTAGACCGCAGTTTTGCCGCCGTGTTGCACTTGTACTTGATCGCCTTTCCCGAGTTCGAAGACATGACGGAAGAAAGTATCGCGATGCGCGCTGATGATCACATTTCCCGGCTGGCCGGGTTCGGCGGAATTCTTCAGATGACCCGGTCCATGAAGCAATGCTTTGTGCGAGGTGCCTTCGACCACGAAGGAATCCAGATTGATCTTAGGGATGATGAGTCTGGTGAGGGAAGGGTCGACAGGAGCGTTACTTGTCGCCGGGCCTTCCTGGGCGGTCCATTGCGCTGCCATGTCTTTCTGGCTGCGGTACATTTCCGCATATTGGGAAACGACGTAGGTCAGCAATCCCGCGCCCAACAGGATGCAGACGAGCGGCATCCAGCGGTTCTTGATATAGGAGGAGTGCGAACGTAGAAAGGGAAGCAGAAGAAGCCAAGGTCTGCGGAGCGAAGAGGTGCGTGTTTGTTCGATGGAAACAGCTTCCGATCGTTCTTTCGGCGGGATCACACCGTTGTTCCGGCTAGCGGACCTTCGGCCTCTTCTTCGTTGCGCTCGCGCTGGATCTCGCCGTGGCATACCGATAGTAGGATGCGCGCGGATTTGCGGGGGAAGATCGGAAAGCGAATCTGCAGAGGCTAGGCGCGGGTTTTCATTGCCGAAACCATTCCACCAACCAGTACGCCCAGTCCAATGACGCTCAGAAGCGGCATTTCAGCGCTTCCGTCACCTGGATCGATAGGTGCGGCTGCTTGCGGGAGGAACATAGCGACTTTTTGTAGACTCGGTGGCAACATCGGTTCGACGACGACTTCGGCGGTGGAGTCTGTTTGGGGCACCGCAGACACAAAGCTGGTCTTGGCGAGCGATGAGGCAACGGGGCGGCTCCTCGAGTCGAGGAGTTCGACAGTGACGTCGTGCGACCCAGGCGTCAACGAGTCAAATGTATAGGCGGTTTCAGTTGTTTCGACGGGCGGTTGCGAATCCATCTGAATTCGGAACGTGGAGGGGCGTGCCGAGGTTCGTTTGGTCGAACTCATCTCGTAACGAATCGAAACGGAAGTTCCCTCCAGAGACTGTCCCGGCGTTGGAGAAACAATATGGATCACGCGGGTGGTGGCGTGATTCGGGGTAGTCCGAGAGCTGGTGTTTCCAGAGTTCTGAGCTCCGGCGATCGAAACAGCCGATAGAACTAAGATGGCGATGATCCCTGACTTACGCATAAAACCTGCTGTATAACCTAGCGACTTTCTGTTGGAATCTGTGTTCTCACCGTTAGTACCGTAAGTTGCTTGGGCCTATGAGCTTCCAGCTGCCTTTTAGCCCTGACTGTATGACCTAAGCCGCTGGATGTGTGCTGCTTATGGCTCCAGCCTACTCAGGCGCCGGATACTATGGGGAACAACCACCTGCAGTAGTGTGCAAGTGTCGTGCCGAACCGCGCTTCTGATGAGCTTTTTGAGGAAGCGGAGCGCAAACAGAGCGCGCTTCGATGTAGTATCGGTGTTGACGAACTGGTAGATGCTGCTGAACAATGATCGCGATTCCTCCAGGAGAAGGTTAAAGATGCAAGAACAGGAAACAGCTTACGAACCGATGCAAGAAAGCCACACGTTACGGAACGTGCTGCTCGCCTTGGGAATCCTCTTTGTGCTGGGATCTTCGATCCTCATGTATTCGCTGTACACCCGCCTGGGCGCTCTTGAAGTCGCTCAAAAGCAGTCGGCGGACGATGCTGCCGCGCACAATGAAGCGATCATGAAGAAACTGGGCATCACCCAAGCGAACGTAGAGGCAGAGGCCAAGGCGCTCCAGGCGAAATTGGGGCAGACACAGAAAGACGTAGCATCGCGCGCTGCGGAGCTTCGTAGGCAACAAGAGGCTTCGGAGAAATTGCTGACTTCGAATATCTCTAACGTCGCTACAGAAGTTGGCGGTGTGAAGACCGATCTGACGGGCGCTAAGGGTGACATCGCGACCACTCGTACCGATCTTGATGCGACCAAAGCCAAGCTTGAGCACGCAGTAGGCGATCTTGGAGTGCAGAGTGGATTGATCGCGCATACCCAGACGGATCTGGAATACCTAAAGCATAAGGGCGACCGTAATTACTACGAGTTCACGCTCAACAAGGGATCGAAGCCGACGCCGGTTGGGACTGTCAGTCTGCAACTGAAGAAGGTGGATGCCAAGAAAGGCCGCTTCAGCCTGAACGTGATTGCGGACGACCGCACCATCGAAAAGAAAGATCGTACAGTGGCCGAACCCATGCAGTTTTATACGGGACGCGATCGCAATCTGTACGAGATCGTCGTGTTCACTGCGGACAAGAACAAGGTTACCGGCTATCTCAGCAGCCCAAAGAACGCGCCTACACCGGTGCAAACCAGCTCGAATTAGTAGAGGACTGCTTTCCAAGAAGGCCTGCCATGCGGCAGGCTTTTTTTGTTGGGCACCCGCGCAGCTAATAGTCACGCCTCGCGCGCTGAGGTATGAAGAGCTTATGTTCTTCCCGCATCCTCTGATGGCGCTGGGCCAAATCGTGGTCCGCACTGCGATCGTCTATTTGCTGGTACTGATAGGCGTGCGCCTATCCGGTAAGCGCGAAGTCGGGCAGATGACGCCGTTCGACCTAACGCTGCTGCTCTTGCTGAGCAATTCCGTCCAGAATGCAATGACAGGACCGGATACATCGATCGGGGGCGGTGCGGTTGCCGCGATCACGTTGTTCGGGCTCAATCATGTGGTCGCCAACCTGTCAGGCATGAATCGCAACTTCCGTAAGTTCATACAGGGGCAGCCCTCGATGCTGATCCACGATGGCACGATTATCGAAGCGCATATGGCGAAGGAACACGTCAGTATGGACGAACTGGAGCGCGCCTTGCGCGAGCACAGTATCTCCAGCCCGAAGGACGTCGCCATTGGCGTGCTGGAAGTCGACGGCTCAATGAGCTTCCTGAAGTACGACGACGTAAAGCCGGAAGTACTGCCGCACCGCCGGGTGCGGTTCCTGAATAAGAAGCAATAGGCAGTCTCGCCACTCCACCTGCCAAAAGCCGCCAGTCCGCGGAACAGTTCCCGCCGCGATGGTCTCGGATTCCGAAAGCGCGACTCAAAAATCTTGCGAATAAGAATGAATCGCAAATTAGATGTATATACATCTAACGTTGCGATGAACAAATCTGCCATTCCGGCGCTGCCATGCACCTGCGCCACTCTTCGTCGGACAGCACGTGCGTTGACTCAGCTCTACGAAGATGCTCTCCGCCCATGCGGCATTCGAGGGACGCAATTCACGATTCTGCAAGCGCTGTCGTTTACCGGGGAAATCACGCAGGGCGAGTTGGGCCGAATTCTGGCAATGGATAGCACTACGCTTACGCGAACGCTGGCAATCATGAGTCGCAAACGCTGGATCGCAAAGCGCCGTGGCAAGGACAAGCGGGAATGGCGACTGCGAATCGCGGTGGCGGGAAAAGCTCAGTTCGATCGAGCATTTCCAGCATGGCAGAAGACGCAGGACGAAGTGAAACGGCGGATGGGGACCGAACCTTGGGGGCAGCTGATGAAGTTAGCCAATGACCTGACAGGCGAGATCGCAACATAGGAGGATCATCATGACAAACCGATATAGCAAACTAACTGCCGGGCTGATAGCGGTCTGGTTCGCTTTCTCACTCGCCGCTTCAGCGCGGCATCTGTTCGAAAATGCTCCAACGAGCCCACCGCTTCCATTGTTGCTTGCAGTGCTGACTCCAATCATGCTGTTCGCTGTGTGGTATGCGGTGTCGCCGGGATTTCGCGACTACGTCTTGTCGCTGAATCCGCGCGCGCTCACGATGGTCCAGGCGTGGCGAATTGCCGGTTTCGTGTTCCTAGTTCTTTACACCTATCGAATCTTGCCGGGGATGTTCGCATTACCCGCGGGTTGGGGAGACATTGCGATTGGAGCCACGGCGTTGCTGGTGGCGGCGAAACTGGCAACTCCGGCCCATAAGACAAGCTTCATCGTCTGGCAATTGCTGGGAATCACGGACCTGGTATTGGCGATCAGTTCGGGTGCCCTTGGACGACTTATTCATCCCCAGGAGTTCGTGGGTCTCAATGGAATCTCAACCGCCCCAATGACGGTGCTGCCGCTCAGCCTGATTCCGACCTTCGCGGTACCGTTGTTCCTGATGATTCACATCATCTGCATCGCACAGGCAAGGCGTTGGCCGAAAACAGAAATCGAACCCGCGCGTGATCGACTGGATTCGCTTGCAGTGCATTCCTGAAGTATCAGATCGAACCTGGGGGCCTCATCCGAGGTTGCGTAGGGTGGGGCTAAGGTTCGGGCGTGGTGAGAAATCGGGCAGAGGCCGGCCGTGCTTCATGTGATCGTAAGTTTTAGAGATACTCCTTCCGCGTGAGGAGCCGAACCGGTGCGGCGGCGGAGCCAGGTTTGCAACTTGTGTGTGATATCCGGCCACTGGTGCTAAGATGTCGCCAACCGACATCTCGCTATCACCGCTCTTCGTTTTTCTGAAGCCAGGGATAATTTGCCGGGACTGAACGCCAGCTGCAGGCTGGACAACGGTGGGGGCCGACCGTCTGAAAATCCTTCTCTACAACCCCGATAACGGAATCACACAAAATTTCATGCCACATCTATGGATGTTTCTGCTGCAGGCGCTAACGCCCGCTGGGCATGAAACTGTCCTGATCGATGGCAACACCCGGCCGATGAGCGACGATGAACTGGTTCAGTTTGCGGTGGCGCAAAAGGTCGGTCTGGTCGGCATTGGCGCGATGACGCGAATGATCGCGAAAGCTTACCGAGTGGCGGATGCACTCCGCGCCGCCGGTATTCCCGTGGTCATGGGCGGGCCGCACATCACCGAGATCCCCGACGAAGCGCTGGGGCGCAATGGGGAACCGCGTCATGCAGATGCATTGGCTCTGGGCGAAGCAGATGAAACCTGGCCGCTGATCGTCGAAGATGCAGCGCGTGGTCAACTCAAAGAGATTTACACGCCAACGGACGCATCCGGCAAAGAACGCAAGCCGCCGTTGAAGGACTATCCGGCAATCCCGTGGGAGTCGCTCGATCTAAAGCAGTTCAATCGCATTCCCGCGGTTTTTCGTCCGATCATGCGGCACTTTAAAACGGAATGGGAGACTTTTCACATAGTCCCGCTTGAGTCTGGGCGCGGTTGTCCTTACGGTTGTGAGTTCTGCACGGTTACCGGATTCTTTGGCGACTCCATTCGTTTTCGAACGAACCAGAGCGTTGTCGATGAGATGCTTCGGCTCAAGCAGCGCGCTCGCAATAGCAGCGGCAAGGTTGCTGTGTTTTTCGTCGACGACAACTTTGCGATTAATGTGAAGCGCACCAAGTCGTTGCTGCGCGATGTGATTGCTGCGGGTGCCGAACTCTCGTGGGTAGCGCAAATCAGCGCCAATCTTTTGCGCGACGAGGAATTGCTGGACTTGATCGCAGCTTCCGGCGGGAAGTGGATCTTCATCGGTATGGAGTCGCTTGATCCGGCCAACCTGGCGAGCGTCAAGAAGGGCTTCAACAAGCCTGCCGAATATGCGGGTGTGTTAGAGGCGCTGGCACGACGGAACGTCTACGCCATCACATCATTCATCTTTGGATTGGATCACGATACCCCCGGGGTTGCGGAGCGCACGCTGGCTGAGGTCCGTAAATGGCCGCCGGTGTTGCCCGTCTTCGGACAGATCACGCCGTTTCCCGCGACTCCTTTGTACGACCGGCTGGCAAAAGAAGGACGGCTCACACGGCCGAAACACTGGCTCGAATTCGCGCCGTTCCAGATGGCTCACACCCCGACCAGAATATCGATACCCGAGGTGCAGAGTGAGGTGCGGTACGCGTGGACGAACTCATATAGCCCCGCTGCAACCAATTTGGCACTGGATTCGATCGCAGATGAACCGGCGCCTTACAAGATCAGCGTTTTCTTGTCACGACTCTTCTTCCGCGGGATCTATTTTCCACAGAAGGGAACCTGGCAATGGCTGAAACTGATTGCTCAAAACCGGACTGCAGTGTGGCGCATCGTAAAGGACTCGTACACACAATGGCATGGCACGTCGGATCGACGATCGGTGCGAGATTTCGAGCACGGCGTACAGAACGCAGCGCTAGTTGCGCGGACGGAACCAGAGGCGGGAGCGGACTGAAGGGCCAGTTATCACGGGGACTTCGAACATACTCTACGGAGTCGCTCCCGTCTTGGTGAGCACCACATCGCGCTGATCGTACGGCGTAACGATTACCGACAGCGACTGCCGTTTGTCGAACGCGTCTTTGTTGATCGGGAAACTGACGAGGATCGTCCCATTCTGCCGGCCGCCGGGAGCAATCTTGGTCTCCACCAGCATCGGGGTTCCGGCGTGAAGACGCAGATCAGGGAAGCCCTGGAAATAGCGCTCGAAGTCCGAAGCGGACGCGGCGGTGTCGGAGAATTCGCCCTGATCGGTCTTGATCTTGGCACCCATTTCCTTGATCCAGAGAGGCTTCTCGGTGGTGTTGTACATCGTGAACTGAATCACGGCGAGCACACTATTATCTGAAACCTGTACGACTCCCACGTCATTAATTCCGCCAGAGGCGACTGGCTTGGCACGCCCCAGGAAGGCGATCGCGGCTACGACCACGGCCACGATTCCGAGAGCGATAAAGAACATACTTGCCGGCGGCAGCGTCCATTTGGCGCGATCGAATTCCTCGGTCAGCGGAGTGTGGCCAGCTTCGGTCGTGATCTGCCCCGAGGGGCGCACAGGTTTGGTGCGAACGGCTGCTTTGCGAACAGGCTGCCCCTGTTTAGGTGGGGCCGGAGCTGGAGGGGACGCGGCTTGCGTGGCGGCAGGTGTGGCCGGCGAATCGGAAGGTACAGGCCGCGCCGTCTGTGCGGGCTCTTCTGATGGCTGCGATGGATTCGTATTCTCGTCTGGCATTCGATCCTCCGGTGCGTCGCTAGTCATTATCTCTCCAGCAGCTGTGCCACGCCCAACGGTCCAGTAAACAGGCCAAACGTGAGATGCACAATTCGCGGGCTACGCACGGCTACACGTGCTTCATCGCCTTGGCGAAGTCTGTCTCGGACAGCGTATTCAGGACGTCCGCCTTGGTCAGCCATGCGCGTCGCGCCTGCAGAATTCCGTAATGGATTTTTTCCAGGTGCGAGGTATGGTGCGAATCCGTATTGATCACGATCTTCACGCCGCGATCTTTGGCCATGCGGAGGTGAACGTCGTTCAAGTCGAGCCGGTCGGGATACGCATTCAGTTCCATAGCCACGCGGTTTTTGGCGGCTTCGCGAAGGATGGCTTCCATATCGTACTGGTAGGCGTCACGGCGAAGAAGAAGACGTCCGGTGGGATGGCCGAGGATCGACACCTGTGGATTGCTGACGGCTTTCAACAGGCGATCGGTCATCTGCTGCGGTTCCTGATTGAAGTGTGAGTGAATGCTGGCGATCACCAGGTCCATCTCTGCCAGCACAGGATCGGAAAGATCGAGAGTACCGTCGGCGAGGATATCGACTTCGATTCCGGCGAAGATGCGGATTCCCGGTACGTTCTTGTTCGCGGCGTGAATCTTTTTGATGTGGGCCAAGGCGCGCTCATCGTCGAGACCGTTGGCCATGGCCAGATTCTTGGAATGATCGGTAATGGCCATGTACTTGTACCCGCGCTGGAGCGCGGCTTGGGCCATTTCTTCGATAGTGTTGCGGCCATCGGTTTCGACGGTATGCATGTGCACGTCGCCCTGGATGTCTTGCTGGGTAATCAAGTCCGGCAGTCGATTCTCTTCGGCGGCTTCGATTTCTCCGCAGTTCTCGCGCAATTCCGGTGGGATGTACTCGAGCCCGAGCTTTTGGTAAATCTCCGATTCGGTTTTTCCGGCGACGCGTGCTCCACCCTCGAGCTGGGCCAGTCCGTATTCATTCAGCGTGAGGCCCATCTTGAGCGCGCGCTGTCGAAGCGTGACGTTGTGGGATTTCGAACCCGTGAAATATTGCATTGCTGCACCGAACGAATCGCGGGGAAGTAGTCGAACGTCTACCTGCATTCCGCTGCGCAGGCGGAAGCTGACTTTGTTGTCGCCTTTAGCGAGGACATCCATGATTCCCGGAAAACGGAGGATATGCTCGATGGCGGCCTGGCGTTCTGCGTCGTTTTCGCAGACTTCGCCGGTGACAAGGATGTCGAGATCCCCGACCGTCTCGCGTCCGCGACGTAAGCTGCCGGCAGGAGTGATCTTCTCCACTCCGGCGAGGTCTTTCATGTGGTCGATTAGCTTTTGCGCGGTGCGGTCAGCTTCATCGATGAGGAAACGCCCGGCTATGCGTTTGTAGTCGGCGATCGACTTCAGGATCTTTTGTTCCTGCTTCTCGCCCATGCGAGGGAGAGTGCGAATCTTACCTTCCTTCGCGAGCTTTTCCACGCCGTCGAGATCCCCCACCTGGAACGCGCTCCACAGAAGAGCAATGGTCTTTGGGCCCAGGCCGGAGATCTTCAGTAGCTCCAACATCGAGGGGCGATATTTTTCCAGCAACTCGCGGCGGGCGGTCAAATCCCCCTGCGCGCAGATTTCCTGAAGGTTAGCGAGCATACCTCGGCCGATACCGGGGACTTCCAGCATCTTCTTCGGCTCGCAGATTAATTTTTCAACCTGTTCGCCCAGCGATTCGATCGCTTCACCCGCTCTTCGATAGGAGCGGATACGAAACGAATCGTCTCCGTTGATTTCCATCAAGTCTGCCGTCTCGTAAAGCAGAGTAGCTATGTTCTTGTTATCCACGTGAGTCCATTCAGATGGGATCAGAACCGATACGAAGATTTTAGCGGAGTGGGTGGATGCGTGACGGAAACTCGCATAGAAAAGAAAAGCCCAACCGCGGGGGCTGGGCAAGGGGAACTTTGGACTGAAAAGGTGGCTACACTGCCTCGGCTAGTTTTGTCACATTTGCTGCCTGGGGACCTTTTTGGCCATCGACGATTTCAAATTCAACGTCGTCGCCTTCTTGCAAGCTTTTGTATCCGTCGGCTGATATTCCTGAGTAGTGCACAAAAACGTCTGGACCATCGTCGCGACCGATAAATCCGTAGCCCTTGGCATTATTGAACCATTTAACTTTTCCTTTGATCCTTGCCACTGTCTTGTCTTCCTCCGTGCTGATGGCACGCGTAGGACGTGCCTGTGAGACTGCCTCAATCAGGTGATGAAGCCAAACGCACAGGGAGGCGAACTATCTTTCAGTCGGAGCCGGGGTCGCTTGGGCTAGAAAAGACCTGCTTGAAGACCAATGCTGTAATTCTCGCTGCATTGATTCGCTGTTGTCAATACAGTAACTACACCGAAAGTGCACTCTGAGTCAGTATTTTCGCACCTAAGGCTTTTTCCAACCAAAGGACTGCTCCGATCGTCTTGCCGTCACGGATGGTGCCGCGCAAAATCATATTCGTGACCTTAGAAACCGGGAAAAATCGGTGTGCGATAGACTCATCTTCTTCAGGCTCAGCCTGTCCGGCTGTTAAGCCCGTGGCCAGGTAAACAGCCATTGTTTCATCCATGAAGCCTGGACTGGGATAGTAGAACAACACTCGTTTCCATTTCTTTGCGGTGTAGCCGGTTTCTTCCAGCAACTCACGTTTGGCGGCGGGTAGTTCGTCTTCGCCCTCGTCGATCCGCCCAGCGGGAACTTCCCATAGAAACTGGTTTGCGGCGTAACGGTACTGCCACTCAAGCAGTACATGAGGCTCGGCTTTGACGGATTTGGCACCGCGTTTCTTACTGCCTGGCCCAACCTGTACCGCGATGATGACGACAGACCCCGGGTGCCGAACGATGTCGCGGCGAGCGGTAACGCCGCTCGGTTCCTTCACCTGGTCAGAGGTGATTTGAAACAGCGGTCCGCGGAACACTACGCGGGAGGAGAGGATCCGGACCGCCTTCTTCTTCGAATTGGTCTTCGTAGTTGCCATGACGAAGAAATATAGCGGGTAATCTCTTTGGCGTCTCGCCTTTTACGCTTTTGCACCGTTTGGAGTGCGCCTGCTATGCTGCCGCGCAGTGAACAAACTAAAAATCACGATTGTTGGCCCGGGGCGGTTGGGCTTGGCGTTGGCAGAGGCGCTTGCCGACGCGAGTTATGAGCTCGATGAAATCGCATTTCGACGCAGCGTCTCGGGAAAGAAAACTGGCCATGGTTCCGAGCAGAATGCGCGTAAGCTAGCGCGGCGTTATAGGGCACGTGCTGTAGAACTTGGCAATGCCAGATTCGGAGCTGACGTCGTGTGGCTCTGCGTTGGGGATGGGTCGATCGCTTCAGTTGCGCGCAGCATCTCTGGGCGAGGCGCGTGGAAGGGGAAGGTTGTATTCCACTCCAGCGGTGCACTCAACAGCCGGGAACTCTGGTTGCTGCGCGAGGCCGGAGCGTCGGTTGCGTCAGTTCATCCCCTAATGTCGTTCGTGCACCATGGTGACGAGGCTACATTTGAAGTTCCTTTCGCCCTAGAAGGTGACGCAAAGGCGTTGCGTGTTGCGAAGAGCATCGTGCGCGATCTCGGTGGTGAAAGCCTGCGGATTTCCGCGGTGAACAAACCTCTTTACCACACATTCGGCGCTTTTCTTTCGCCTTTGATCGTTGCAAATCTGGCGTTGGCGGAACGAATCGGGATCAAGGCCGGAGTTCCGAAGAATTTCGTAAGACAGGCGATCGCCCCAATTCTAGCGACCACGATCTTTAACTACATCACTCTGGGCGCTGCGGGAGCGTTCAGCGGTCCTCTGGTGCGTGGGGACGTTGAAACAGTTGGCAAGAATCTGGCAGCTCTGAAAAACGTTCCCGACGCCGAAGCAGTCTATCGTGCACTGGCGCGCTCGGCACTGAGAACGCTGCCCGTCGGGAAGAAGAAACAGTTGGCTCGATTGCTTGCTGGAACGGGGAAATCTAGCGGGTGAAGAGGTGTCCCATCTTCTCTTTCTTGGTTTTCAGGTAAGCCTCAGAGTAAGAAGAACCGGGTTCAACTTCGCAGGGAACACGCTCGACCACCTCGATTCCTGCATTCTCTACAGCCTCCACCTTGTCAGGATTGTTCGAGAGCAGGCGAACTTGTTTCACGCCCAGTTCTTTCAGGACTTCGACAGGCAAGGCGTACTCGCGATAGTCGTTTTTGAAGCCCAGCTTCTCGTTGGCTTCGACCGTATCGAGACCCTGATCCTGCAACTCATAGGCCTGCAGTTTCGGCATCAACCCGATGCCGCGCCCTTCCTGCTCTTCATATACGAGAATGCCGGCGCCGGCTTCGGCGATTAGCGCTAACGCCATTTCAAGCTGCTGACGGCAGTCGCAACGCAGGGAACCGAAGACGTCGCCAGTGAGACATTGCGAATGAATGCGGACTAAGGGAGGCGTGCTCAGGACGTCGCCCATCACCAGCGCGACGGCAGACTCCTTACGCCGCTCGCCGCTGCCTTCAAAGTGGCCCTCAAAGCCGTAGATGCGGAACTTACCCCAAATCGTGGGGAAATTTGCCTCCGCCATCTTCTTGATGGAGATAGAAACGTTCACACATCGATTATAGCGGTCGCGGCGAAGTTACAGGTCAATTCCGGACGAGCACGATCACAGTGTCAATTCGATACGGTGAAAACATTGTTCGACGCCGTGAATTGAAGCCATCGTGTGGCGGTGGCTGGAGTTATCTATAATGAAAGCCGGAACAAGAAACGAAGTTTTTGCAAGCCAAAATAGCCGCAGCTTGCATCCAATTGAGCGCCGAGCATGGAACAGACGCAAGTCAAACCAAAAGTGCTAGTAGTGGACGATGAGCGGGTTATAGCTGACACGCTTGCAATCATTCTGAATCAGCACGGCTTCGATGCAGCGGCCGTGTACACCGGCACGAGCGCCGTTGAGCGAGCCCGTGCGGTGAAACCTGACCTCGTAATCAGCGACGTCATTATGCCCGACATGAATGGCATCGAAGCGGCCATTCACATACGGAAGTTCCTTCCATCCTGCAAGATTCTCCTGTTCTCCGGCCAGGCGGCAACGGCCGACCTGCTGGAGAGCGCGCGGGCCCAGGGACATGAATTCGAAATCCTGGCAAAACCAGTTCACCCGCAAGACCTGTTGGCCAAATTGAAGGGCTGAAGGCCGTCCAAACCTAGGATCGTTCAACTCGGCATGGCTTCCGACTACAATCGAAACGCTCACTGTAAGCGTCTCGAATGAATTGGGAAGCCATTTCGCTTACCGCCCGCCTCGCCTCGATCGTTGCCGGCGCGCTGCTGGTCGTCGGGATGCCGATTGCGTACTGGATCACGTTCAGCCGCTGGCGTTGGAAGTTCCTGGTCGAAGCACTGGTTTCGATGCCGCTGGTGTTACCACCCACAGTGCTTGGCTTTTATCTTCTCGTGGCTTTCGGCACGCACGGCGCGCTTGGCCGGTTGTGGCAATCGGTCACGGGGCACACGCTCGCGTTTTCATTTCAGGGGCTGGTATTTGCGTCCATCCTGTACAGCCTTCCGTTCGCGGTGCAGCCGTTCGCGGCGTCGTTCGCGGGCGTCGATCCAGCGCTGCTGTCAGCATCTTCAACTCTGGGCGCATCGCGATGGCGGAGCTTCTGGCGGGTGATTCTGCCGCTGTCTGTTCCCGGAGTAATTACAGGAATTGTTCTGAGCTTCGCTCACACCGTGGGCGAATTCGGCGTAGTGCTGATGATTGGCGGCAACATTCCTGGAGTCACGCGCACGGTCTCGATCGACATCTACGATCGTGTACAGGCGCTGGAATACGGGAGCGCGAATCAAACCGCGGTGGTGCTGTTGATCTTCTCGTTTGCTGTGCTTTCCGCGGTCTATGCGCTGAACCGGCGAGTGTGGGCGGTGTACCCATTCAAGTGAGACCAGACATTCCGCTGAAATCCGATGAACACGGAGATGCGCTGCTACGAGTGGATGTCATCAAGACGTTTCGCGGCGGCAGCCGAGACACGGGCGTTCGCGAGTTTTCGCTGGATGCGCAATTGTCTGTTCAGCAGGGAATCACAATGCTGTTCGGAGCTTCGGGTTCGGGCAAGACAACGCTGCTAGATTGTGTCGCGGGTGTTGTAAGGCCAGACTCCGGTGAGATCGCCCTAAGAGACGAGTATTTGTTCGATTCGGCAACGCAAGTGAATCTGCCTCCGGCGAAACGCGGAGTTGGATACGTCTTCCAGGACCTCGCGCTTTTTCCGCACTTGAGCGTTGAGGGCAATGTCGAATACGGTTTGTTCAGATTGCCCGCGGACGAGAAGAAGATTCGGGTGGGCGCAATTCTGAACAGTTTTCGGATTGAGCACCTGCGAGATCGCAAACCCAACGAAATTTCTGGTGGAGAGAGACAGCGAGTGGCACTGGCGCGCGCTCTGGTGACGAATCCCAGAGTTTTACTGCTGGATGAGCCTCTCTCGGCGCTGGATCCAGCCACAAAGTCTGGAATTATGGACGATCTACGCAGCTGGAATGCGCAGCATCGCATCCCGATCCTTTACGTGACCCATAGCCGCGAAGAGGTATTTGCCTTGGGGGAGAGAGTGGTCGCATTGGAGCAAGGGAGAGTCGCGGCCGCGGGAAGTCCACTCGATGTTTTGAACGCGCCACGTACCGAGACGATTGCCGGGTGGATGGGGCTGGAAAACATCTTCGACTCCAAGGTGACGGCCCTTCATGAAAGGCAAGGAACGATGCTTTGCCGCATAGGCGGTGCTGCGAACGCTGGGCTGGAACTGGAAGTGCCACTTGGCCGATCCCTGGTGGGAGACACGGTGCGAGTCGGAATTGGTGCTGGCGAGATTCTGGTGGCGAACAAAGTTCCTGATGGACTGAGTGCACGCAATATCTTGAAGGGCGAGTTGAAGACGCTTAAGCGGAGAGACGTGATGCTGGTTGCCATGGTCGATTGCGGAGTTCCCTTCGAGGTTCATCTGACGCCGGGGGCGCAGGAATCGCTCGATCTACGGCCCGGGAACACGGTCTGGCTGGTAATCAAGACCTATTCTTGCCATCTGCTGCAACGGTCACCCAAACACTTGCTGTAGGCAAAAACTCAGCGGCTTAGACTTCTCCTGCTTCGAAGCCGACGAATACAGGTTCCGGTTTCAGTTCGATGCCGAATTGATTGAGGACGGCGTTCTGGATTCGGTTTTTGAGCGCAAGGATGTCGGCAGTGGAAGCGCTGCCGCGATTCACGATGGCAAGCGAGTGACGGCGAGAGATACCGACCGGACCGGAGCTAAATCCCTTGGAAAATCCTGATTGCTCTACTAACCATGCAGCTGGAAGTTTCACGAGGCCATCGCTTGCGGGATACGTCGTCAGACGCAGGCCGCGTTGCTCGGCAAGGCGCGTGACAGACTCAGCGGTGGTGCGATCAACGAGCGGATTCTTAAAGAACGATCCGGCGCTGCGGCAGTCATCGTCACCGGGAACGATCAGCATTGCTTTGGAATGGCGAATCTCGCGGACTGCGTTGCGGGTCTCCGCTAAAGAAGGCGCAGTTTGTGCCGCGAAACGCTCCTTAAGATCCCGATAAGAGATGGTTGGTGAACCGCCGGATTCGAGGCGATAGCGCACGCGAAGCAACACATAACTGGCACGCGCGCACGTGTTGAAAATGCTGGCGCGATAAGCGAATTCGCAATCGGAATTAGTAAAGAGGCGCTTCTTGCCAGATGCGATTTCAATTGTGGCAACACAGTCGACGGTCTGCGAGACATCCTGCCCATAGGCCCCGACGTTCTGTACGGGAGTGCCACCGACGGTCCCCGGAATGCCGCTTAGGCATTCAAGTCCGGCACAATTCTGGTCAATGGTATGAGCGACGAAAGCGTCCCAGTCCTCGCCCGCACCGACATCGAAAATTCGCTGGTTGCCAGTGGCTTCCGCCTTAATGCCACGAATTTGAATCTTGAGCACGAGGCCGGGAAATCCGCGATCTGAGATCACCAGATTGCTGCCGCCGCCGAGGACGAAAAGTGGGAGGTGCCGCACCGCGGCAAAATCGAGGGCATCCAGAACATCTGATTCGCTGTTGGCACGAGCGAAAAAGCGGGCAGGTCCTCCGACTTTGAGCGTGGTCAGGTCGGCGAGCGGGACGTGTTCCTGCAGCAGCATCACTGGCGCCATCTTAACAGCAGGGCCGGCTGCCAACGGGCGGCAGTTGCGGTTGGGGCTTTTCGTAGATGCCCTGTTTAGTGTATTAATGATGAACAAATCCCCCAATACAAACCAGGAGCGGGAGACGGAATGTACCCAGAACTGATGGTGATACCCATGCGTGAGGAATTGACGCGCATCGGGGTCGAAGAATTACGCGTGTCGGAAGATGTGGAGAGGTTTGTAGATCGTCCCGGCATCAACATGATCGTGGTGAATTCGATTTGCGGATGCGCGGCGGGACGGATGCGGCCGGCAGTGCGGGCTGCGTTACAACACGGTACTTTGCCGGATGCGATCGGCACGGTTTTTGCGGGACAGGATCGCGACGCGACTGAGCGCGCACGTTCCTATTTCACGGGTTATGCGCCTTCTTCGCCATGCATTGCTCTTCTGCAAGATGGCAAACTGATCTACCTGATGCAGCGCAGCGATATTGAACATCGCGACGCTGAAGACCTGACTGCCGAGTTGACCCGAACCTTCGACCGGCTTTGCGGTCAGAAGTCAGCTTTAGAAGCCTAAACCCCAAAGGCCGCCCTTGCGCGGCGGCTTTTAATCCTCCTTCCCGACCTTGTTCTCGGGGTGTCACCAAAGGTCCATCTAACGAAGGTAATCTTGTCTGGTTACCCGACTGTTGGTAACTTCGCGGGCCACTGACACAGAATTCGTGTGTGTCGCCAAGGAGTTTCAATATGGCCCGTGGGAAGTTCCTGGCCCTAACCCTCTTGCTGCTCAGCGGATTGTCGAGCGTTGCGCAAACGCAGCCCGCCGTGACGCCTACCGCCAAGAATGGTCCAAAGCTTGGTTTAATGATTTCCGACCTGCGCCATGAACGCTGGCAGACAGACGTGGACCAGTTCACTATCCGCGCGGGAGAACTGGGTTCTGCCGTACTTACGCGGGACGCACAGAGTGATGCTGACGTCCAGTTCGATCAGGCCAAGGAACTTATCAGCAAGGGCGTGAAGGTCCTCGTGGTAAACCCGGTAGACGGCGATAAGGCTGCCGAGTTGGTCTCGTATGCCCACAAGCACGGTGTTCCCGTAGTCTGCTACGACCGCATGATCTTGGGTGGGCATCCTGATTTCTTCGTTTCCTATGACAACGAGCGTATTGGCGAGCTGCAGGCGGAATCCCTGCTGAAGCTGGCGCCGCAAGGGAACTATGTTCTGCTCGAGGGATCGAGCACCGACGACAACGCGACGCTCTATTACCAGGGTCACATGAAGGTTCTGAAGGCGGCAGCCGATAGCGGGAAGATCACCGTCGTGACGCAGCAGTGGGTAAAGGATTGGAGCGAGACCGAAGCCTACATGCAGATGATGAAAGCGCTGGCGGTTACCAAGAACATCCAGGCAGTTGTGGCGGCCAATGATGACACGGCATCGGGCGCAGCGCAGGCGCTGCTTGACATGAACGTAAAGCCGTTCCCGGTGATCTCGGGACAGGATTCGGATCTCTCGGCAGTGGTTCGGATTATCAAAGGCACGCAGACAATGTCGATATATAAGCCGATGACTCCGCTGGCGCGATTAGGAGCCGAAGCGGCGGTCGATCTGGCGAAGGGCAAGAAACCGATCGCGCAGATGATGCTGAACAATGGCGACTCTCAGGTGCCTGCGGTGCTGTTGATACCGAAAGCGGTGGATCGCTCGAACCTGATGCGGACAGTGTTCGCCGACAAATTCCAGAGCCCCGCGATCGTGCAAAAAGAACTGACGGAACAGGAGTGGCGATCCTTCGCCGCTCAAGCGGGAACCAACGGCGGCAGCAACTAGAGATAAAAAAGTCGGGTCGCAACATTTCAACCCAAGAAGGGAGGGCTTCGGCTCTCCCTTTTCTTTTTGGAGTGAAATGATGGGATTTGTACGTAATCGACAGATCTCAGTAGACAGCGGAAGAAAAGAATCCTTCCGATGGAGGCATTCCTCAAAGAACGTGATCTGACATCCACGCAGGACAACGTCCCGCGAATCTTGCGTGGCGCAGGGGAGGGTAGTTGGAGTTGTAAGGAGGTCAGCGAGAGGCTGGTAAAGCGTGAGCCGGACATCACCGGCCTGCTTGGTAGACTCGAAAAAGAGGATTGATTTCACGGAAGCAGGGCGCGGAAGACAGGGGTCGGTTCATACGATTAAGCAATTCTGTAACCGGAACTCTCGCGAATCGCGCCGAATAGCTGTCGGATGCTGGAAGAGGATGACCGGGACAGCTTTTAGCTACACTCGACAAGATACGAAGCGGCGATTCGCAAAGGGGTGTCGGAGATAAACGATGGCGCAGATTGACAACAGGAAGCTGCACGAGGCCGTGTCCGATGCAGGGGCAACCTTAAAAGAACTACACCGCGAGCTGGTGGAGTTAACGAAGGGCCAGTATGAAAAGCAGTTCGGCCGGGTAAACAGTCCCGGTGAGCTTCTGCGCTTGCTTCTGAATGCTCCGGAGTTTGCGTGGCTACACGCGATGAGCGAGCTGATGGTAGACATCGACGAGTTGCTGGTCCATCCGGAGATTTCGTCGCTGGATGCGACAGCAGTGCGATCGGAGATCAGCAAGCTGGTGGCTCCTCCAGAACTGGACACCTCCGATTTTTATCGGAAATATAAGGAGGCGCTGCAATCGCCCGAGGTGGCGGTTAGCCACGGGAAATTAAGGAAGGTGATGGCCGAATTGCCAGAACCGGAACCAGAAGATCTCGCCGAGGTGATGAGGGCTCGGCATAAGTGGGCGGAGAAGAACCGGCAGAGATCGAGAAGAGTCCAGTAAGGATCATTGAGTTAGTGGGTAATTTTGTGATTGGGTCATCGAAAACTAAAAACTGCCCAGTGTTAGAAGGGCGTTTCACGATGTGGTCTTGGCTGGTTCCTCCTCTCGGGCCGGTTCGGTATAGAGTTGCTCGATTTGGGAGCGATAGCGGTCTTCGATCACGCGGCGGCGTAGTTTCATGGTCGGAGTGAGGAATCCATTGGCGATGGTGAACTCGTCGGCGATCAGCAGAACCTTCTTCAGCTTCTCAAATTGCGCCAGGCCTGTATTCACCTCCGCAACAATCTGATCGTAGAAAGCGCGAACTTCGGGGCGAGTAACCAGTTCCTCGCGATTGTTGAAGGAGATGTTGCGTTCGCGTGACCATTCTTCCAGCGCGACGAAATTCGGTACGATCACCACAGCCGGGAACTTGCGCCGGTCGCCGAGCAGGGCAGCTTCGCCGATCATCGGATTCGATTTCAAGGTGCTCTCGATCGGCTGGGGCGCAATGAACTTTCCGCCGGAAGTCTTGATGAGATCCTTTTTGCGGTCGGTAATGGATAGGAATCCATCGGAATCGATGTTGCCGATGTCACCCGTCTTAAACCAGCCGTCTTCAAACGCATTACGAGTTTCGTCGGGAAGTTTCCAGTAACCCTTGAAAATTGACGGACCTTTCACGAGCACTTCGCCGTCCGGTGCGATGCGCACTTCGAGGTTGCTAAGTGGAACTCCCACGGTGCCGAGCTTGTGGGTCGTGGGCGTGTTGACAGCAATGACGGGAGAAGTTTCCGTTAGCCCGTATCCCTCATCGATACGAATGCCCATGTCGGCATACCACTCGGCGAGTTCGCGGCCGAGTGGCGCCCCTCCGGAGATGAACAGTTTTACTCGACCACCCACACCCTGGCGAAACTTGCTGTAGAGCAACTTGTTGGCGAGACGCCAGTCCCAATCGTTGGGCTGATGATCAGCCAGAATTTCTTTGCGATGCGCGCGGCCGACTTTAAGACCAAATTTGTAAATCACGTGTTTTATGCCGGTTGCCGCCTTTTTCTGGACCTGAGCTTTCATTTTTTCGTATACGCGGGGGACGCCCACAAAGATCGTGGGGCGAATCTCTAACAGAGTGGCCGGCAGATTGTCGATGACCGGGCAATATGCGATCAACACACCATGATGCAGCATTAGGTAGTCAACGTGACGCGCGGTGATGTGCGAGAGCGGAAGAAATGAAATGTACGTATCCGCGGGACCAATTTCGGCTCCCTGAAGAGAGCACTGGAAATTCGAGGTGAGATTGCCATGGGTGAGCATGGCACCTTTGGGCGTGCCTGTAGTTCCGGAGGTGTAGATGATGGTCTCGACGTCTTCAGCTTGATTGATTGCGCGCGCGACGGCGTCGAATCCCAGATCGCGGGACGACGGGCCCTCCTGCATCATGCGGCTCATGGGAACGGCCTCGGTCACGCCGACGTAGTCCATCACGACAGATTTTTCGACCGTGGTCTGATCTTTGATAGAGCGAAACTTCTTAAGTTGATCGATCGTGGAAAGAAATATGATGCGAGCGCCGGAGTCGCGCAACATGTAGGAGACCTGCTCGGCGGTCTGCGTGGGATAGATAGGGACGACGATGGCACCAAGGAGGGCAGCGGCAAATTCCGCGAAAGTCCACTCCGGACGGTTTTCGCTGAGGACCGCGATACGATCGTCTTTCTTGATGCCCCATTTCGAAAGAGTGAGAGCAACGCCAACGACACTGCGATAGATTTCCTGGCTAGAAATCGGATTCCACTCGTCGGCCTGCTTGGAGAGCATGACTCGATCGGCGCCACGGTCCACGATCGCGAAGAACAGATCATTGATAGTTTGAAGTGTCATGGCGGAGTCTCTCCACTGGAACAGATGAACGCAGCAGCCAAATGGCAGCTTTCTGAGGTTGTTCCGCTGAGATGAAGGTTCGAATTTGGGAACATCCCCGAGCGTTCCCGAGCAGAAATCTAGCGAGAATTGCGGACAGAATCAAGGGTCGGAGGGTTCCCGAAGACAATAATAGAGCAAAATCGGGAAAGAATAGTGACACGGCTGAATTGACCGCGAATGGCGCGTGCATTAGCCTGAGCGCACCTGTGAGGTGAAAGGAATGAGGAAATCCGTATTAGCTGCTGTAATTGTATTGGGATTGCTTTCCGCCGTGGGCGCGGGATTTGCGGCTGATGAACAGACGCCGGCTCCTACAGTAAAAGTGGGAAGCGTGGCTCCCGACTTCACGTTACGCGACCAGACCGGCAAGGAAGTGTCGCTGCATGACTTTCGGGGAAAGAAAAGCGTCGTTGTAGCGTTTTACGTGTTCGCATTTACCGGTGGTTGAACGAAGGAACTCCAGGGATTCCAGCAGAATATGCAGAAGCTGGAAGCCACAAACACCCAGGTTCTGGGTGTGAGCATGGATAGCATGTTCGCGAATAAAGCGTTCGCGGAGCAAATTGGCGTAACGTTCCCGCTGCTGAGCGATTGGGGCGGCGACGTGACTAAACAGTACGGAATTTACAATCCGAAATACAAAGCCGCACGGCGAGTTACCTACCTGATCGATCCCACAGGAAAAGTAGTGGAGATGAAAATCGATAGCGAGGCGATTGATCCAACACAAATTGTGACAGCTTGCGAACGCCGAAAGGGGAAAAGTTAGCGCGCGCACGCGTGGAATAGTTAAGGAAGTTTGACCGAGCTACCAGCGACTGCTAATATCCAAATGCGGGGTGGAGCAGCCTGGTAGCTCGTTGGGCTCATAACCCAAAGGTCGCTGGTTCAAATCCAGCCCCCGCAACCAAAGCCCACCAACCGTAAGTCCGCTACACCAACACATTTACTGCACCTTTAAAGATCCATCGGATGAGCCCGAAATAGCGCCATCGGCAGGCGGTTGACCCGTTTGTTTACGTGGCCGTTGCCTGCTGGCGGACCTGTTCGCGCTTATTTAGGGCGTCCCGCAGGTTTTGCGGGTCCACAATGGCGTACCTGCGGAACATGCTCGCTGTGCGGTGGCCTGTTATCTTCATGATTACGCCCTCCGCTACTCCGGCATCGCGCAGAGCCTTCGCCGCGCTCCGGCGTAGGTCGTGGACGAATAGCCCGTCGTACTTTCGCAGCCCACAGCCACACTTGCACTTCTTTCGGGCTACCCATGGCGCACTACACTGGCTGCAAACGTACTTGCCCAGCCCAGCCCCGATACAAAGGTTCGCCCACGTGTCGCGGAAATCGCGAACCGGGTCGCCGTTTGCCCAAGTAAGCACATGATCGTTGGCGCGCTTACCGTGGACCGCAATCTTCAAGAGTTCGCGAACCGTAGGCGTCATCATCAGGACTCTGGCCTCGCGATTCTTCACCATGGCGGATTCGAGCCGAATGGTTTCATCTAGAAAATTGACGTGCTTAACGCGCAACCCCAACAGCTCGCCCTTTCGCATGCCGTAGGCAAAACCTAGTTCTAGAAGAACACGCAACCACTGCTCGCCCTCGTTCTCAGGCTTAAGCGCGTGCTCCCTCGCCATGGACTCCAGACGGCGGTAATCCTCGTCGCCGATAAAGCCCTGCCGAACGTTGTTACTTTCGTCCAGAAGTTTGATGTGCGGTACTTCGTGCACCAACGGCGGTGTGCACTGCTTTCCGAAGTTGAACATGCGCCGCAGCTGTTGGAGCTCGCGATTGATGGTTGCATTCTTCGCTCCTTCCTCTTGGCGCTGCGTTTTGTATTCGTTGATGTGTTTGGTCGTAACGCTAGGTGCCAGCATTGCCCCGAACACAGGCTTGAGATGCAGATTCCAACGGGAATCAAGAACACCTAGCGCGTTCGGTCTTTTGTTATGGGCATCTACCTCCGAACGCAGCGCCACGAACAGTTCGTGCACCCGCGCGTGCTTGACCGTGAAGTTTTCCTTGTTCTCAACCTGCTTCAGGCGCTCATGCAGCTTGCGTTCTGCCTTAACGCGAGACGTGAGCCCCGTTGCCTCGCGTACCCGGACCGTCTTGCCTTGGTCCGGGTCATATTTGTAAAACTGAATGGTCCAGTACGGCGAACTGCCCCTTGCCGTTTTTTGGCTGGAAGAGCCAGCCTTTAAGCTCCCGGCTCATTTGCCACCCCGCACACGCACCCAACCGTTGCGTTTCCATGTCGCCATGTAATGCCTGATCACCAATTCTGGCTTCTGCCTCGTATCCAGCTTCTTGCCAACGCGCTCGGCGATTTCCGCCACGGTGACAGCGCCCTTCGCCAACTCTGGGAGGATCAAAGCGGGCTGGCCCTTCAGGTCTTCCACGGATACCTTCTTGCCTTTGGCGGTCAATTCGTATGTGTACATATCGTTCTCCTTTTCATATATCGCTCTGCGATATTTATGAATGATCGACGAGCCCTGCCCGGTTCGCAATAGAAAACTTTTCAGCTAGCTTCTACAGGTCGCAACCGAACACCACAAACCGCGTCGGTGCACTTCATCTTTATCTTGTGGGGGAAGAAGAACCGAATGCCCCGCTTGAAGATCGTTCGAGATCGTAGCTGCGACACGTTCTTCGTCACGCACCAGTCGCAGTAGCTTTTGTAGAGTGCCTGAATACTCACGAAGTAGTCATGGTCAAGTCGCGATCCAAACTCGCATTTGTCCTCGAAAAAACGTTCCAGCATTTCCCGGGATTCATTGTGGTAGTCATTCTCCACGCGTCGCCAGAACTGTATTTTTCCGATGGGCTTATACAGTTCGTCCAGTGCTTGCACGGAACCACACCGCCCCTCCTCTCTAGTGTGTACCAGCAAGAAGCCCTTCGGGGGGCTGCCCTCCAATACGTGCAGCTCCATGTGCCAATCGGAACAGCCGTAGGAGTCGGGTGGGCTACCGACCAGCCACCGTCGTCCCGCATAACCGGGTACCTGCTTTCTACCAACTCACGTGCGTAGGTCATAACCTCCCCGCGTGTAGCGCCTTGCATACTCATTACGCCTCCCAGCTTTCGGTGTTTGGTTTTCTGGCTTCCGTGTGGTGTTTGGTTGCGGGCTTCTGCACCGTAATTGACGGACGCTCTGCACGAAATGCCGCCAGAACCTGCTTTTCGTTCATCCGCGCTAGCTCTGCGATTTCATCAGGCTTGTTTGCAATGATCCAAACGCGGCACCCAAGTGCTCGTACCGGGGCATGCCGATTGGCCTGCTTAAACCATCTGCCCAACAGCTTTCCCATCGTGGCAGCCGTCACCTGTCTCTTTGGGTCACGTCCTAGGTTGAAAATTGCAGCCGCTTCTTCAGAGGTCAAGAATTTGCGCGGGGGATGAGGACTGAGCGTGCGCGCGGGATTCTCATGCAGTTTCACTACCCACGCCTCTGCTTCTGTGCGACCGTCCTCGATGTTCTGCGCCTTCGCAGTGGTCATCGGCGCTGCGGCCTTGGGATTGAAGCCCGTCATGTCTAAATGCAGCAGGTAATAAAACAGCGCTTCCTTGCCGCCTTCTTCATCGAGCCATTTGTAGTAGCGCTCATAGAATCCATCGGGCAGTCGCGCGCCGATTACTTGGTGGATAAAGAATCGGCGGTCCGCGTCATCAATGAAAAACGCATCCGGGTGGTTGCTGGTGAAGTAGTAGTTGACGCAGTCCGGTATCCAGTAGTGAGGCACGTACTTGGTATTAATCTTTAGTTTCTGCTGGGTGATAATCGATTTCATTTTGTTGGCTACGTCGCGCTTCTTCTCGCCCGTCGCGATTTCGTCGCCCATTACAAATTGCCGATTCTCAGCCCAGCTATTGAAGGCATCGCCCAAGTCCGAATCGCCAATTTCCTTGAAGTTCTCGCCATAGATTCTTTCCATGGTGTAGCCGATGGTTGACTTGCCCGTCCCCTGCTCATAGCCCCATATCACCATCGCTGTGAAAAGTTTCTCGCCGGGATTCTGAATCGGGTAGGCCAGCCATTGCTCCGCGTACTTGCGGTCTTCCGGCTTGGCACCTTCAAACAGGTAATCCAGCAGTTCCGTCCACGGCTTTACCCTCCCGCGCTTCGGCTCGCATGCCCATCCGGGCCAGAGGTTCACCGCACCATTGAGATTTTGTTCTTTCCCCGGCTCGTAGGTGAGCTTTGAGGCTTCATTGCGGAACAGCCATCGCAGCCATTCCAGTGGGGCACTACGCTTGTACGTCTTGCTACCTTTCTCTGTTTCTACGGTTTCTTCGTAAATGCGATTGGCATAGGCGTGCTGTACGAAATCGCGTGGCTTTATTTTGCGGTGATCTGCCGGGATATAAATCAGTCCGGGATCACGGACGTAGATCACTTCTTCATTGAGTTTGAAAAGCTCCTGCGCTATCTGGTATTCCTCCGCAGCGGCTATAACTTTGTCGAGTTCCGCACGGGCCAGAACCTTATCGAATTTGCTGCCACCCTTCGCCAGCAGGAAATCATCCAGCCCGGTTTTCTTATCGCCCAGTTGCGGGAGTCGTACTATGAACGGCTTCGCGCCCAGATTCAGCAGTGGTGTGCTAAGTGATTTTCTGCCAGAGCCACTTGCCACTTCAGCGCGGCATCGCTGTCGTAACAGAGGTAGACAGTACGGTCCTGCCAGTTGAATTGATTAAAGGCTTCTAGATAACGATCGGTAGAATTCTTGAAGTTCCACACACCACCCAGTCCGATGGTCGGGAACTGTCAGGGCAGCCGTGGCAGCTTTGAGTTCTCCTTCGGTCAGGCATAGCGGTGTTTCCGGATCATTGGCTACAGTCACCCATGGGACTAGCGGCGGCAGGTAAAGATGATTCCCAGAACCGGGCAGCTGGTTATACTTCCGACCTTCTTTACCTGTAAAGCTGCGCGCTTCACATCGAAGTACCGAATGCGAAAAGTTAGTCGGCTTGCCCTGCAACGTGAAATACGGAATCACGAAACCAGATTGCGCGGGCTTGAAGCCAAGTGCTTCGGCCGCTGTCGCCGTCACAGGCCGGAGCTTCAGGCGCTTCACATCCTCTGGCTTAAAGCCGCGCACCTTCATATCGTCGGCGAATTTGGCTTCGTGTTCCGGTTTCGGTTTTGCGGCACTGTCGGTAGTGCGCCAACCATGGACAACTAGACGGTGAGTTTTCGGCGGGTTCAGTATGGCCATAGCATGCTCGAAGATTCGGAATTGGAATATCGGCGCGGGGCTCGTCATTGGCGTCCCTCTTGTCGCGTTACTGGCGCTGCGCTCAACCGCAGCAGGCTTTTATGGGTGATGCGGACCGAACCACCCACTTAAATTATGTCGAGCTCGCCCGTGTCGATGAGTTCGTCGACGCTCCTGGGCAGATAGCTAAGGGCTGGGCTGCTTCGGCTTTGGCGTGCAGAAGTGGTTTTAAGGGTGATGAAACAGATATGTGGTGATTCGTATCGGTCTTCGGTTGTGCGGCGCGCATTTTGCGAACTCCCCGTATAAAAGTTTTCGGGAAGTCGCTCTTGCACCAAAATGCGGCTGGACGCGCGCACCTGCAAAAGTTATCCCCGGCAAGCCACCGCAACAACTAACTTCGGGTTTTCCTTTTGCGGGTACTGCGCGGGCCATACCCCGGTTACAACTGCCACTTCAATGGCCAGAAGGGAGCAGGTGCTCTTAATTAAACTGGGATAACGAAACGCGAAACGCTTCGTACCCGTTTAGCCTTCTTCACCGTTTGTTTTGGGCTGCGGACCCGCGACCTTGCGATCGCGGGGCAGCTGGTTAAACGGAAAACGTTCGGCGGCCAAACCGAACCAACATCAAGATAAATCATGGTTGCTGTTCATGCAAGCACTTTATTTATCGCGGCACGATGTACCCGGCTTGCTACACGTGTAATTTCAGCTGTAGCGAAGGTAAGTCACTGTGCGGCGAGGACATCGGGCGGTTTGCTACGGTTGTTACAGCAAAACTGCGTTGCAAACTTTATATATAGCCTGATTACCTGCTTTTATCTTCTTCTTTTATAAAACAAACCGTTGCATCCGTAGCATATGTAGCAGATCGATTATTTACTCCCGCTTATGCGTGCAACAGATGAAATTGCCTGCCGTAGCTGCTGTAGCAGGCCATCAGCGCCATGTGCTCGGTACGCGACGACGGCGCAAACAATCGCGCAACGGAATTTCAAAACAGTTTGCGCAAATCAACCCGGGTTCGGGTCAACCACGGCCACACACAAATTTATCGCCAGTGTTTATGAGGGTCGCGCGCGGACCGTTCGGTGTTTAACCCAATGGGCGTTGCACCAATGCCAGCTGCAATTGCACGGCATTGCACGGATGGCCAGAGCACCGGGAACCGCGTACCACACTCCCAATCGCTGGCCCACAGCTG
>CAWEAE010000012.1:0-135587 GCA_963807055.1 Terriglobia bacterium
GCGTTCGCGCTGCGCGACGACGGTTTCGAGACCGTGATGGTGAATTGCAATCCCGAGACGGTTTCGACGGATTACGACACCAGCGATCGCCTGTACTTCGAGCCGCTGACACTGGAAGACGTGCTGGAAGTTTACGAGCATGAAGCTAGCTCAGGCGCGCCGATCGGGATGATCGTACAGTTCGGCGGACAAACACCGCTGAACCTGGCGCTGCCATTGAAGGCCGCGGGCGTGCCGATTATCGGAACGTCACCGGAGTCGATCGATCTGGCGGAAGATCGGAAACGTTTCGGCAAGCTGCTGGAAGAGCTGGATATTCCGCAGCCGCCGGGAGCGATGGCGACGTCGGTAGAAGAGGCGCTGGCGGCGGCAAACAAGATTGGGTATCCGGTGCTGCTGCGGCCTTCGTATGTGCTGGGTGGACGGGCGATGCAGATCACGTACGACGACGAGTCGGTGATTAAGTACATGAAGGAAGCGGTCGAGTACTCGCAGGAGCGTCCGGTACTGATCGATCACTTCCTGGAGAGCGCGACGGAAGTGGACGTCGATGCGATTTCGGATGGTGAGGACGTGGTGGTTGCCGGGATCATGCAGCACATAGAAGAGGCCGGGATACACTCGGGTGATTCGTCGTGCGTGCTGCCGGCGGTTGATATCCCTGAGCAATCATTGCGGAAGATGCGCGAGTACACCTTGAAGCTGGCGCGTGCATTGAAAGTGATTGGTTTGATGAACATTCAGTTCGCGATCCAGAACAACAAGATCTTTGTGCTGGAAGTGAATCCCAGGGCTTCGCGAACCGTGCCGTACGTCTCGAAAGCCACGGGGATTCCGCTGGCGAAGATTGCTGCGCGTCTAATGACCGGACGCAAGCTGCGCGAATTCCTGCCGGAGAATATCGCGCAGGCAACAGATCTCGATACCGGAAACTGCTATTTCGTGAAGTCACCGGTGTTTCCATGGGCGAAGTTTCCGGGCGTGGATACGGTGCTTGGCCCTGAGATGAAGTCGACGGGCGAAGTGATGGGCGTGGCCGAAAATTTCGGTGAAGCATTCGCCAAGGCGCAGATGGCAGCCGGTAACAAGCTGCCGACGGCGGGACACGTCTTCATCAGCGTGAACGATCGCGACAAGCCGCAGGTGGCGGAGGTCGCACGACTGTTCGTGGAATTGGGATTCAAGCTGGTGGCGACCACGGGAACTGCGCGGATTTTGGAAGACGCCGGGTTCAAGGTTGAGATCGTCTACAAAGTGAAAGAAGGACGGCCGAACGTCGTTGATCTGATCAAGGGCGACCGGATTCAGCTGATCATCAATACTCCGCATGGACCGGAGCCGTGGTTCGACGAAAAGGCAATTCGGCGCGCGGCGATTACATATCACGTGCAGACGATAACGACGTTGTCGGCAGCGAGAGCGGCAGCAGACGGAATCGCGGCGCTGCAGCGGGGAGAAGTGACGGTGCGAGCGATTCAACATCTGCATGCGGAGCACGGAGCGACGGCAGCGACAAAGTGACTCTTTCCCACACATCCAAAAAAAGGATGTGTGGGGCACCCTGGACTTAGTAAGTTCCCGTATTTACAGTTAGCGAAGCCGAAGAGACATTCTTCGGCTTTTGTTTTTGCATAAGTTGCTCGAACTGCGCGCGTGAGAGTGCGTCATGCTTGTCAAACCAGTCGAGCAAGTCTCGAGTCAATTCGGCGGGATTCACCGTGCGCATGACTTTCGTCGGCGGGGCCGGCTGACGTTTGCCGGACAACTCATCAATCAATTCCTGTAGCAGGCGGAACTGCGCCTCAGCGAATCCGAAGAACGAAACACCCATACCGATCGTGGGATGCGAGGTGGCGACGCGCGCATCGATGGTAAGTTTGCGGTCGCGCCAGAAGAGATCTACTTCAATCGGCGTTGCTTCGGGAAAAGGCATCATGAGCTCGACATAACAGCCGCCGAGGCTGATGTCGCTCACTTTGCACGGAGTGTTTACGGGGACGCCCTTCTTGCGGACCTGTGCGTTTGCTCCCCAGGCGTAGCGCTGAAAGCGGCGGCGCTCGGTTTGCGTTTTGTTGATGGCGGACATTGCCGGTATCGCTTTGGGCGCTTCGGGAACAGGCAGAATAGAGGCGCCAAGTGGTGATTCGGCTTCCGAATCGAAAATGAAGGTGATAGGGTCGAGCGATTCGAGACGAGCATGTCCGGCGCGTCCATCCTTGTCGCAGCCGATCCACGCCACGCGATAGCGGCATCGACGCCGATTGAATTCGACGGTGACGACATCAGCGGCGCCGTTGAGACAGTCAATGCCGGCGAGTTCCACGGATGTTCGAGAGAAGCGGATGGCCTGCGCAGTCTGCATGAAGGGATATCCGTGCGAGTCTACGCCACGGACGATGACAGCGATTTTTGAGGATTGATGAACCGGTTCCACGGGCTGATCTCTATCTGTTGCTCGAGCTAAGTATGGAGGGAGATGAGACCTTGAATCGCAGAAATCGGATTAGCTTGGCGTGAACAGTTTTCCGCTCTGGGAAGAATGCAAGAAAGGAACAGGGGGCCTGTGAGTAAGGCCCCCGCCTTTTCACTATTTCGAAGACGACGCAGTCGCAGAACCCGCTTGACCGGTAGCTTCCACCAACTTGCGTATGGACGGGATACCAACAAGCGCGACTTCGCCGCGGGGCTTAGAGGCTTGCTCAATCAACGTCAGTTGCTCAGCGCGCCAGGGTTCGGGTGAAGGCGAATGGGAGTCGAGATAGTCGAGTGCCTGGAGGCCTACCGTTCCGAGAGCCGCTAGATCGTGCGAGGTAGGCGCGACTTCCGTGAGCAGGAACGAGCTTTGGAACACGGGTTGAAGACGGGCGTCGTTGTCGCGCCACGCAATAAGGATGGACCGCAGCTGCGCCTTGTCAGCGACAGTTGCCTTACCGGTCAGGAGCGAGTTAGTTAGATCGGCAAAAGTGCGTCCTACATGGCTTTCCGGATGAGTGGAATCGACGAGGCGATTGAGCGGAGTGAACTGCGTGTACTTTTGCGTTTCTTCGCGCTCATAGCCCTTCACGGGTTCAACGGCATCAGCGAGAACCTTCACCGAAGGAACCTGCTCTCCCTGGGAAAGGCGCTGCAACATCTTCCAGGGATTCGATTGATGCTTCAGTCCGAGCCAGGCGATTCGGTCACTGACGACGTACATGCGGGCGTACATGGAATTAACGTCCTGAATGTTCGCCGGAGACCAGAGGCGCTCGGCAATTGCGGCATTGCGCGGCCAAATGCGGTTGTCGACGTTCTCGGGACTGACCCACTCGGTCCACATGCAGGATTCGCCGCCAAGGATGCGTTTAGTTTCTTCGGGCGAGAGATTTGCCGAGGGGCCGGTCAGTGGATCGACGGAGTAATGTTGCTCGGCACTCTGCATCAGGTCGAGATAGTATCCGCTGGAGAGCAGTCCACGATAGCCTTGCTGGGCTGCTGCGGCGAGAGACTTGGGTCCGCGCCAAGATTGAATCACGATTGATTTGGGCAGATCGGGATTGAGGATCTCGTCCCAGCCGATCATAGTTTTGTGGTTCTTGTCGACGATGGCCTGAACGCGTTTATTGAAATAAGCCTGCAGTTCGTCATTTGACTTGAGATTATGGCTCTTCATGAACGCCTGGATTTTCTGATTGGCGTTCCATTGCTTGCCGTTCACTTCATCGCCACCGATGTGGAAGAAGTTGTCGGGGAAAAGAGCTGCCATCTCCGCGATGAATCCCTCGAGAAATTTGTAAGTCTCCTCGCTCGTTGGATTCATGGCCGGATCAAAGACTCCCCAGCCACGCTCGATCGTGTAAGGGCCGGGTGCGCTGGCGAGCTGGGGATAACCGACGAACCACGCAGTGGTGTGACCGGGGATGTCGAATTCAGGCACCACGCGAATGCCGCGATCGCGCGCGTATTCGATCACTTCCTTCACTTGCGCTTGCGTGTAGTAGTTCCCGTCGGAGCCCATCTCCTGCAGCCTGGGGAATTTTTTGCTTTCGATGCGGAAGCCTTGATTTTCCGACAGATGCCAGTGGAAGACGTTCATCTTGACGGCTTCCATGCCGTCGAGGGTGCGATAGACGACGTCGATGGGCTGCCAGTGGCGGCAGACATCGAGCATCAGGCCACGCCACGGGAAGCGCGGTGTGTCTTCAATTTGGACAGCGGGTGCGGCGAAACCAGTTGGTGTGAGTTGAACCAGTTGGAGGAAAGTCTGCAGGCCGCGAATTACGCCAAGAGGATTGGGTGCGCTGAGATGAACTTGTGTGGGAGTGACCTGGAGTTGATACGACTCCTCCTCGCCAAGCTTTTGAACTTCAGCACTCGCATGATCGACATGAATGACCAGGGTGGCTTTATCGGAGTCAGCGACGGAAGTCTGGAGAGGGATGCCGGTTTGCAGGGATAGCGTAGAGACCGCTCGGTCAACGGCACGATGCAGTCGAGGTTCTGAGTATCCGGTAAACGCCACCGAAAACGGATTCGCAATCATCAACTGGCCTACGCCGGTTTGTAGCTTGGCTGGCCACGGCATGAGGTTGAGAGTCGTCGACGGGGTGTTCTGGGCTGATGCGAAGGACATACCGATCACTGCAAAGAGGCACGCGAGCAAAGTCCGCATTCATGACTCCAAAACAAAATCGTTTCAATAAAGGTATTCGCCGGAGGCAGGTTAATTCAGAAGGGCTCGTGTTCGCAAATCTTCCCCACACATCCGAAAGCAGGATGTGTGGGGAACCCAAGTTTTTCAATTAGAAGGAGAAGCGAGCCGACAACTGAATGTTGCGGGATCCGCCTCCTCCAAGGAACGGGTTGCCGATGCCAATGTCGGGCGTTGCGGTCAAAGGCAGGAAGCCCTGACCCGTGCCGGCCGGCGACATTCCATTGGCCAAGAAGTCGATACCGTAATTCGGGAGCATCGGGTTGGTGAAGTTCGCATGATTGAGGACATTGAAGAAATCGGACTGGAGCTTTAGTTCCTTGTTCTCGCCAAGCTTGAAGGTGCGCGCGACAGAGAAGTCGAAGACGCGATAGCTTGGACCGGTGAAGGCGTTGCGTCCGAGATTGCCGATGTGCTGAGTGCCAGCGATGCAATTGCCAGTTGTGTCGACAGTGCAGGGAACCGCGAACGCGGACAGGTTGAGATATTGGTACGGTGTGCTGGTTCCTGCAAATGGATTTCCGACAAGATCCGGACGGCCAAAATATTCGCCCGTACCGTTGAAGTCGTTTTCGAACAGATAGCTCACATTGTAGGGTTGACCGTCGTTGAGCGTGACCACGCCATTCACGGACCAGTGGTTGGTGAGCCATGGAGCGAAGTTGGAGTTAGGGAACTCATACGACCAATACCAGCGGAAGCTCTTGCGAATATCGAAGTTCGAGTTGGCACGTTCTGCCGCAGGATTGAAGCTGTTGTCGGGCTGAGAGGCGTTGGGGACGAAGTCCTGTCCATCGCTCGCATTGTCGATGGAATGGCCCCAGGTAAAGTTGGCAGTTGAGGTTAGACGGTGGAAGCTGCGCAGCTTGAGACTCGCCTGAAACGAGTTGTAGCTGGAACTGGCGCTCGTCTGCACTTGATTGACGTAGACGAAGTTAGGATAGGCCACGGTTCCAGTCGCCGGGTTCACCTGGTTCAGATCGACGAAGCGGAATAGCTTGCGCCCCTGCGAGCCGACATAGCCGACGTCGAGAGCGGCATTTTTCGTCAACTGCTGCTCAATGCCCAGGTTGTAGTTCTGAATATAAGGGGTGCGCAGTTTCTGGCTGACAGTGAAAACGTCCGATGCAGAGAAAGATGCTGGATCGAAGACCGGGGCGCCAGGTTGGATTGTTGCAGCTGGAGAATACGAGAACTGAATATTGTTGTAGGCAGCTCCCGGATTGAATGTGTTGTAGGGCAATTGTCCGGCGAAGAAATCCTGCGAGAACGCATCGTAGAACAATCCCCATCCTGCGTGGACGACGGTGTTGCCTTTTCCGGTCACGTCCCAGGCGATGCTGGCGCGTGGACCGAAGTTGTTGTGGTCGCTGGGATAGAGCTGATTCGGTGCGTTACCGCCGCTTCCGATGTAGAGCAGTTGGCTTCCGTCTGGAGAGAGGATGCTGAACTGATTTTGGCGAGCAGCAATGACGCCGAAATAATCCCAGCGAAGGCCGTAATTCAATGTCAGGCGCTGGGTCAGGCGGAAAGTATCCTGAGCGTAGAAGGCATAATTGTTCTCGTAGGTATCGCGCTGGGAGTTGCCGGTGGCGGAACGTCCGCCGTCGGGCGTGCCGGCGAGGAAGTCGTCGAAGGTGGCGAAGGTGATTTTGCTGCGATAGCCGGCGTCGAAATACTGATTGACGTTGGTACGGCGGAATTCAGCGCCAAACTTCCAGGCATGCTTCCCGCCGGTGTAAGACCAATTGTTGAAGAGTTGCGTGTTGGTATCGACGCGACCGCGAGGTACGCTGGCGTTGGCGCCGATGCTGGAGGTGCCGTCTTCAAAGGTTATAAGCGGAAGGCCGAAGTCACGTGGCAGGGCCGACGGAGAAAGAGACGCAAGACCGATGGTCGCCGGGTTGAAGGTGCTGTCCTGCGCAGCGAATTGCTCGGCAAAGCGGTTCCATCCGCCGCGGAGTTCGGTGAGCAGCTTGTTGTTCAGAACCTTCGTGTATGACAAGGAAACAATTTGAACGCGTGTGGGAGTGGTGGTGTTGTAGCCCGGAGTGACGCCGCCGCCGACAAGCGCCAACGGAAAGCTCTGCTGACTGTTTCCGAAATAGTAGCGGCCAGTGAGAAGGTCGCTGGCGTTGACGTGATAATCGATTTTGCCGATCAGACTGTCGACGCTGTTCTTGAAGGGATTCGATTCCACGACGCTTCCGTTGCTCTTCGGCAATGCCCCCCATGGATTCAGGGCGAGAAGGTTCTGTATGACCGGATTGATGACGCCGCCCCCACTTACGTAGGTGTTGATCGCGTCTTGAGTTGGCACATTCAGAGGCGTAGGGATTCCGCCGGATTCACGTTGTCCTTCATAGGACGCGAAATAGAAGAGGCGATCTTTGACGAAGGCGCCGCCAAGCGAGCCGCCGAACTGGTTATTGTGAAAAGCGTCCTTCGGTTGGCCGGTGGAGTTGAAGTAATTACGCGCGTCGAGGCCGCTGTTGCGGAAGTACTCGAAAACGCTGCCATGCAGACTGTTTGTCCCTGAGCGTGTAACGAGGTTGACGATCGCTCCGGAGTTGCGTCCGTACTCAGGCTCGGTATTCGAGAGGACTGGGATTTCTGCAAGCGCGTCGATCGGGAGAACCGTGGCCGGCGTTCCGAACACACCGCCTTCGTTGATCGCCGGCAGATTGCGGTAACCGTCATTCATGTCGGTGCCGTCGAGCAGATAGTTATTCGAGCGGCCGCGATTGCCGTTGATGCTAAAGAGCCCGAACGAGCCCGGAGAATCGGCGGCGCCGCTAGGGTCGCCAGCCGCGCCCGGAACGAGCACGAGCAGCTTGGTGAAGTCGCGGCCGTTCACCGGCAGATTGGCGGCCTGCTCGCCTTCGATGGTGTCGCCGGTGGTCACATTAGAGGTGTCGATGAGGGGGACGTCGGCGCTCACGTCGACCGTTTCTTTTACTTGGCCGGGAGAGAGGGTGAGATTGGCGCGCGTGACGACTCCGAGCGTGACCTCGACGTTGCGCATAAGTTCGGTGCGGAACCCGGCTTTCGAGGAAGTGACAATGTACTTGCCGAGCGGAAGTTCCGTAAGCGTGAAATTGCCGTTGGCGTCGGTATCGACCGTGCGCTTAACGCCGATGTCGGGATTGGAGGCGATAACCTGTGCGTCGGGAACTGCGGCGCCGGTAGCGTCGGTTACAGATCCCTGAATGCTGCCGCGAAAGGTTTGAGCCAAGAGGCTAGAACAACTAAGAAGCAGTACAGCTACAAATAGCCTGAGTTTCATTCGTGCCCTCGAAGAGATCCCCAACTACCAGCAGGAAGAGTTCAACCCCAACATCTTTGGTGCGAGTGGCTGGATTATATCCGGGGACTTTGGAATCTCAAGGGTGATTCGTGCGAGGACACGTCGGCGAGTGCTCTGAGTTCCAATTCGAAACGTATAATCATCAGAGCTGAAACCAAACAGGAAGAACGCGAAATGCTCTTACAGGGAATCTTTCCGCCGATCACGACGCCGTTTTATGCGGACGGATCGGTCTATTACAAGAAGCTCGAGCAAAATGTGGATCGTTATTCGCGAACACCGATTGCCGGAATCGTAGTGCAGGGATCGACTGGCGAAGCCATTATGCTTTCCGATCAGGAAAAGCGGGATGTGCTGCGGGTGGCGAGGGAAGCGGCGGCTCCGAGCAAAGTATTGATCGCGGGCGTAGGCGTTGAGTCGGCGGTGGAGACGATTAAGCTGGCGGAATATTCGGCGGAACTTGGCTATGACGCTGCCATGGTACGGACTCCGCATTATTACAAGATGGCGATGACAAAAGCGGCCATGCTGGCGTTCTATCGAACAGTCGCCGATCGTTCGCCGCTGCCCGTGATCATCTATAACTTTCCGCAAGCAACGGGATATGACATCCCCACGGATGTGGTGGTGGAACTGGCGGAGCACCGAAACATCATTTCGATCAAGGAATCAGCGGGCAATTTGGAGAAGGTGAAAGCCCTGGTAGAAGGCACACGTCATATCAAGCGCAGCGTGCAGGTGACAGAAACCTTCGAGGCTGTAACGGCGCGCATGTTGAAACAGGCACAGAATGCGGTGCCGGTCGGCGAGTTGGTGAGTGTGGGTGCGCTGGCGGGAACGGCGAAGGCATCATCGTCATCCGTGCAGATGGTCGGATCGCTGAAGACGCGGCAGAAGGAAGTTGGATTCCAGGTAATGGTGGGTGCCGCGCATCAGTTGCTGGAATCGCTTGAGACGGGAGCGGTGGGTGCGATTCTCGCTTTTGCGGATCCTGCGCCGACGGCGTGTTTCGAGGTCTATCAGGCGTGGAAAGAACGCGCCCACGAGATCGCGCGCGAGAAACAGGATCGCATTGCAGTTGCGTCGAGGCGGGTTGTAGGACAGTTAAGCATTTCTGGTGTGAAATACGCGTGCGATCTCAATGGATACTACGGCGGCTCCGCGCGATTGCCGTTGTTGCCGCTAACCGCGGATGAGAAGAGAGAAGTGGAGAAGTTGATGGCAGGGATCAGGAATTAAAAAGGGAGGCGACTAGCCTCCCCTTTTTTCCAGGCGCCAACTTACGCTACACGTTTCTTGCGATTGGGCTTAGTGATTTTTTCGGAGCGGTCCCCGCCAGACTGACCGGCACCAGCCGCAAGTTCATCTTCGTTATCGGCTTCATTGCGGCCCCGGCGGTTCATTGTGCGACCCGTAGTCCCCGGTTGATGCGCGGGTTCGGTCTCCGCGCGATCCTGACGATTCTGTTGTCGCTGGCCTGGAGTTGATTGCGACTGAGCGCGATTTCCTCGACCTTGGCTAGCTCTGCCGTAGATGTCGGTACCGGGATCTTCGCCTTCCGTCTCGCCAGTGGTTGGATTGGCAATGAAGAGCAGATCGGTTAGATCGTTGGCGTGCTCTTCTTCATCCGCCAGAATTTCCTCAACCATGACGCGGGTGGTGGGATCCTTGTCCCCGAAGAAGCGGATAAAACCTCGATAAACATCGATCACGATGCGTTCGGCGATCAGGTCCTCCCGAATCATGTCGGCAAGATTTTCACCCTCAATATATTGCGTAGCGGAACGCTGGACTAACGTGCCGGGGTTAAAGTCGGGTACGCCGCCAAGCTCCTGTATGCGATCAGCGATGCGGTCGGCGTGCTCTCGCTCGGCATCGGCGTGCTCCTTGAACTCATCGCGGATGGAAAAGGCATGAACTCCCGTGGCCATTAAGTAGTGATGCATATACCGCAGCACACATACGATTTCGGTGGCGAGCGCTTCATTCAGAAGTCCGACGGCTTTGTCTTTATCCAACCCATAGGTACTGGTGACTGGGCCCTCGTCGATCTTCTGAATGGCGCGTTTACGAATCTCCTGAACGTTCTCCACAAATTGCGGCATGAATTTGCTCCGAGCGCTACGCCCTGAAAGACGGGAAGCGAGTAGGCGATAGCAGAGATTTGGATTCAAGGAGTGGCACGTCAGATGCCCGGAGATCGAAGCTGTGGAAAAGTCCTGTGTTGCAAATGAAAATCGATTTCAAGTAAAATTCTAACGAACGTTCGAAAAAGGATTCTCGCGATCCGCAACAGAGGCCGAAATGGCTACCGAATCCATAACCGGCAGCGCAGGCGTACAACGACGGAATGACTATTCGCGGCGTAAGGAGACGGAGCGCTTCGAGCAGCGCCTCGGCGAAATCCTGGAGCATGCGACTACCGTGTTCTACGAGCGCGGGTTCGAGGGCGCATCGATGCGGGACTTGTCGCGCGCGAGTGGCATGTCGCTGGCTGGCCTGTATTACTACTTCGAATCCAAAGATCGCCTGCTCTACCTGATCCAGAAACATACGTTTGAGACCGTACTGCGCGCGGCACGAGAACGGTTGGCCGGAATTTCCGATCCAGAAGCGCGAGTGCGCGCGTTCATCTTTAATCACATCGAATATTTCTTGAAGAATCGCAAGGCTATGACGGTCATGTCGCATGAGGACGAGACACTCACGGGCGAGTTTGGCAAAGACGTCGCCGAGATGAAGCGCGACTATTACAAGCTGTGTGTCAGCCTGATTGAGGAGTTGCGGGAGAGCCACCCAGAATTCGACTCGCGCCTGAACAGCCGTCTGGCTGTGCTGAGCCTGTTTGGTATGACGAACTGGATTTATACCTGGCACAATCCGCGGGTCGATGCGGATGCAGGTGAGTTGGCTGGACACATGGCGGACATTTTTCTTCGCGGTGTGCTGCCGGCCCAGCGGTCCGCGGACATCGAAGGCAATATACGCAAATCTAGAGCAAGTGCACCTAAAGCTTCCGAATGAAGGAGTTGTTTTGATGGCGACCACGACGGTTGAAACGACCAAGCAGTTGATCCAGTACCGCACGGATGCCGGAGTTGCCGTGATCACGATGGATGATCCCCCGGCGAATACCTACACCTACGAAATGAACCGGCAGCTGGATGAGTGCATTCTGAAGGCGCGCATGGATAACGATGTGTACGTCATCTTGCTGACTGGGTCGGGCGACAAATTTTTCTCAGCGGGCGCGAACATTCGCATGCTGTCTCAGGTAGATCCGACGTTCAAGTACTACTTCTGCCTGCATGCGAACGAGACGCTGTTGCGGCTGGAGCATACGCCGAAGCTGGTGATTGCTGCCCTGAATGGCCACACGGTTGGTGGAGGACTGGAGATTGCGATGGCATGCGATCTGCGCATTGCGCGCCGGGATGCGGGGAAGATCGGCTTGCCGGAAGTGAACCTGGGAGTTCTGCCGGGGACCGGTGGCACACAGCGACTGTCACGACTGGTAGGGAAGTCGAAGGCGATCGAGCTGATGGTGACGGGCAACACGTTCTCATTCGAAGAAGCGAAGGAATTCGGGATCATCAACGACATATATGAGCGCGAGAACTTCATGCAAGACGTGATGGATTACGCACATCAGTTCTGTCCGCCGAACAAGGCTGCGAAGGCCGTCGGCCACATCAAGCGTTCGGTACAGACTGGATGGGAGATCCCGATGGAAAGTGCGCTGGCGGTGGAGCGGGAATTGCAAGCCGCGTTATTCAGCTCGGCGGATGCCAAGGAAGGACTCGCGGCGTACGTGGATAAGCGTCCGGCAGAGTTCAAAGCGAAGTAGGGGACTTGTTGTTGTATGTTGACGGCCACAAAAATCACGATCGCACCAGGCAAGCTGCTGATCGACGGCAGATGGACGGAGTCGGCCGACGGGAGGAGCTTCGAGAGTGTGAATCCCGCGACCGGCGAGGTACTCACGCGGGTCGCCGAGGCTGCGCATGAAGATGTCGATCGCGCCGTGAAGGCCGCACGGACAGCTTTTGATGACGTGAGCGGCAAGTGGCGGCGTATGTCGGCGAGCGAGCGCGGCCGAATTCTATGGCGTATCGCAGATCTGATCGAAAGCCACATCGACGAGTTAGCGGAACTAGAGACGGTCGATAATGGCAAACCGATTTTTGAATCGCGCTATGTCGATATGCCGATGGTCATCGATGTGTTTCGGTACTACGCGGGAATCGCGACGAAGATACAGGGCGAGACCATCAACATCAATGAGAGCGCCTTCACCTACACGTTGCGCGAACCGGTGGGCGTAGTGGGGGCGATCATTCCGTGGAATTTCCCGCTGCTGCTCGCGAGTTGGAAATTGGCCCCAGCTCTAGCGTGCGGGAATACCGTGGTGTTCAAACCGGCAGAGCAAACGTCACTGACGGCGGTTCGCTTCGGCGAAATCGCGATGGAGGCGGGACTTCCGCCCGGCGTGCTGAACATCGTTACTGGCGGTCCAGAGGTGGGAGCGCAGTTGGTGAAACATCCACTGGTCGACAAAATAGCCTTCACAGGATCGACAGCGGTTGGCAAAGAAATCATGAGGGAAGCGGCTGATTCGCTGAAGCGAATCACGCTGGAGCTGGGCGGGAAATCACCGAATATCGTATTCGGGGATGGCGATCTCGACCAGGCGGTGAAGGGCGCGATCAACGGAATTTTCTTCGGCAAAGGTGAGGTTTGCAACGCAGGCTCGCGGCTATTCGTCGACCGCAAAGTTCAGGACGAGTTCATGACGAAGCTGGTGGAGCGTACGAAGAAGATGTGTCCGGGCGATCCACTGGATCCAAAGACGCGGCTGGGCGCACTTGTCAGCGAGAAGCAGATGAACACGGTGCTGGGCTACATCGAAGCGGGGAAAGACGAAGGCGCGCAGTTGGTGCTGGGCGGCAAACGCGTGCCGGTGAATGGCAACGAAGGCTATTTTGTCGAGCCGACAATCTTCGGGTCGGTAAGTAATGACATGAAGATTGCGCGGGAAGAAATCTTCGGACCGGTGCTGGCGGTGATTGAGTTCGATGATCTGGAAGAAGTGATTGAGGCAGCGAATAAGAATGTATATGGTCTGGCAGCGGCAGTCTGGACGCGAGATGTGAAGAAAGCCCACCAGATGACAAGGCGGTTGCGCGCCGGCACCGTGTGGGTGAACACGTACGGATTGATGGACGCGGCGTTGCCGTTCGGAGGATACAAACAATCCGGCTTCGGACGCGAGTTGGGTGCGCATGCGGTGGAGCACTATACGGAGTTGAAGAGCGTCTGGCTAAACATCGCGTAACTGGGCAGCGGCGGCTGCAAATGTTGGGAGTTGCGGAATGGCTTCATTGCTAAAAATCGGGGGCTTCAGCGATTGGGTCGGATTATTCGACGAATGGCGCAAAGAAATCGGCGTGAATCGCGACGAGATCGCTGGATTCAAGTTCGACACGCTGTTCGGGGCCATCGAGACGGATGAGATTCAGTTTGGCCACTGGAAAGGGCGCAAGAAGTGGGAGAACGTACGGCAGGTTCCGACGCAGCAGATCCGCGATGCGTTGTTGAACTTGATCGTGTACCAGGGCGATACGGAGTTTGCGAGCGTGGAGCAACAACGCTGGCTGTTTGAGACGGCGCCGACGGATTGGGATCGCAAGGCGCTCACGCGAGTGATGATCGAAGAGATGCGCCACGGTTGGCAGATGTGCGCGCTGCTGGTGGAACACTTCGGACACTCCGGCAAAGTGGAAGCGCAGAAGATGTTGGAGCGGCGCGCATTTGAGAACAAGCGGTTGCTGGGCGCATTCAATGTGGATGTCGACAACTGGATGGACTTCTTCACGTACACGGACTTTGTGGATCGCGACGGCAAGTTCCAGTTGCAGATGCTGAAGTATTCGGCGTTTGCGCCGTTGGGGAAGTCGATGTCGTACATGCTGCGCGAAGAGTCATTTCATATGGGCGCGGGGAACGATGGACTACGGCGCGTGGTTGAGGCCGGAAGGATTCCGCCATGGCTGGTGCAGAAGTATCTGAATAAGTGGATTTCGACTTCGTACGATCTGTTCGGGACAGATCATTCCTCGTCGGCGCATTGGTCGTATGTGTGGGGTGTGAAGGGCCGTTACGATGAGCCGCAGAATGCGACACAAGCGGATCTGGATGATCTGAATGATTACAACCGCAACCTGTATCGAAATGAAGTCTCGGGGCTGATTGAGCGCTTTAATAAGTATTTGAAGCCGGGCCAGGAGCCGCTTTATGCGCCGGATATCAGGTTCAATCGCATGATCGGCAAGTATGCGAATCAGAAGTTTCACTGCAAGACGGGCCAACCGCTGAGCGATCGCGAGTACGAAGAGCATTTCAAAGAGGCGATGCCCTCGGCGGAGGACAAAACGATGTTGATAGAGATCATTCAGAACGATCCCAAGTGGATAGTTCCGAAGGCGGGCGCCAAAGATCCATTAGAGACCATAGGCGAACCGCGAAAGATGGCGATCAATCTGTAAATCGCCATGAGGCGGGCGGTGGTCGTTCGCACAAATCCGCTCCCGGTGTAGCATCGAAGCCGGGCGACCACTGTCCGCTAGTGAATACGCCTCACGTAGAGCAAAAATCCATGGCTGCCGAGACAAAACCACGATATTCCAAGTTGATGGTGACGATGCAGGCGCCGATCGCGCGCGTGATACTGGCGAACCCGCCGGTCAATGTCATTGATATGCCAATGATGGACGAGCTGTTAGTGGCCATGGAGACGATTGAAGCTCGGCCGGATATTTCTGCTGTGATTTTCGCGGGCAGTGATCAGGCGTTTTCGGCGGGGGTTGATATTGCCGCACATACGCTGGAGAACGTTCGTGGAATGCTGGCGAAGTTTCACTCGGTGATTCGTGCGGTGATCTCTAGTAAGAAGGTGACGGTCGCCGTCGTACGAGGGAATTGCCTGGGCGGAGGAGCAGAACTCGCTGCGGTCTGTGACATTGTTTTTACCGCTGACAATGCGATGTGGGGGTTCCCGGAAATTTCGCTGGGATGCTTTCCTCCAGTTGCGGCGGCGATGCTGGCGGCGCTGGTGGGACAAAAGCATGCTGCGGAACTGATCCTGACCGGACGTCAAATCACGGGCGAAGAGGCAATGCGCATCGGTCTGGCGAATGAGGCACTTCCGGAAGATGAGCTGTCCGAGATGGTGGATGAGACGGCAGAGCGGTTGTCGCAGTTGAGTCCGGCGTCACTTGCCGTCACCAAGAAGGCGCTATACGCTTGGGACTCAGCGCACGTCGACAAAGGGCTGCAGCGCGCTGAGCAGATTTACATTGAAGAATTGATGCCGCTGAACGACGCGCAAGAGGGAATCAAGGCGTGGCTGGAGAAGCGAAAGCCGAAGTGGACAGGGCGGTAGCTGAATGAATACCGACGAGCCTGGATTTGCGGAACAACACTGCGGATGCTACAGCTGCGAGCGACTGTTTACTTTCCAGGAGATCACTGACTGGTGGGATGAAGGCGAGACTCCAGTATGTCCGTTCTGCGGATCGGACAGCGTGGTGATGGAGCGTCCGGATATGCTGGTCACACAGGAACGGCTGCACGCGATGAGGTCGGAAAAGTTCTAATGGATTTTGAGATCAGACCTGAAGACGTGAAACAGAAGCTTGACGCGGGCGAGGCGTTTACGTTGCTCGATTGTCGCGAGAAGTGGGAGTACGAGACGGCGCATATCGAAGGCAGCAAGTTGATGCCGATGGATGAGATTCCGGTACGCGCGAATAATGAACTCGATCCAGACGAGCACATTGTTGTTGTGTGCCATCACGGTGTGCGCTCGGCGAATGTCACGGCATGGCTGCGGCAGCAGGGATTCGAGAATGCACAATCGATGCGCGGCGGCATCGATCAGTGGTCGAGGACAATCGATCCGAAGGTGCCGGTGTATTGAGTTCTTAGTAATTAGTAATTGGTAATTAGTTGACGCTCGCGATGACGTCGACTAATTGCTAATTACCAATCACTAATCGCTTTCGACACATGAAAAAAGAACTCATCGAGCTCCGGATCAATGGCCAGACGCAGGAGCTGGCGGCGGAGCCGAATGCACTGTTGCTCGATGTCTTGCGCCAGGATCTTGGACTAACGGGATCGAAGCGGGGCTGCGACGATTCGTCGTGCGGCGCGTGCACGGTGATGATCGACGGAGTGCCGATGCTTTCGTGCGCGCTGCTGGCCGCGAGTTGCCAGGGTCAGGAGATCACTACGGTTGAGGGCGTGGCCGAGCACGGTAGCTTGGCCGCGATCCAGCAGGCCTATGGACGATGGGGCGGAGCACAGTGCGGATACTGCACGCCGGGCTTCATCATGACCGTGAAGCATTTGCTGGAGAATAATCCCGATCCGAGTGAGAACGAGATTCGGCAGGCGCTCAGCGGAAACCTCTGCCGCTGCACCGGATACGAGCAGATGTATCAAGCAGTGAAAGATGCAGTGGATGCCGAGCGCAAGGGATTGGCAGCGGCGAAATAGGTCCTCATGAGTGAGTTCTCGATCATTGGCAAACCGGTCGCGCTGGTAGATGCGGCGCAGAAGACGACCGGCGGCGGAAAGTATGCAGACGATCTGAGCCTGCCGGGAATGCTGGTCGGGAAGATCCTGCATTCGCCCTATCCGCACGCGCGTATTCGCAAGATCAATTTGCGGCGTGCGTTCGCGGTTGAAGGCGTCGTGGCGATTGTTACTGGCCAGGATGCGCCGACTTCCTACGGCATTCTTCCTATTGGACATGATGAGCACGCGCTGGTCGTCGACAAAGTGCGATACGTCGGCGACAACATTGCATGCGTGGCGGCGGTGAGCGAGTCGGCGGCGGAGAAGGCGCTGGAGTTGATCGACGTAGAGTACGAACTGCTTCCAGCGTGGTTCGATCCGGAAGAGTCGATGAAGGCCGAGTCGGACCTGATCCACGAGAACAAGCCGCACAATATCGAGAAGGAATATCACCACGTTTTCGGCGATCCCGACTCGGGCTTTGCCGATTCCGATTATGTGGCTGAGGCTCGGTACATCGCGAACGAAGTGACACACGCAGCGATGGAGCCACACTCGACGCTGGCCTCGTTTGAGTTTGATCCGCAGACCGGCAAGCAGGGACGGTTGACGGTGTGGTCATCTACGCAGGTGCCGTATTACCTGCAGCACAAGCTCTCGTTGGTACTGGACATGCCGATGTCGCAGATACGGGTGATTAAGCCGCTGGTGGGCGGTGGGTTCGGCGGCAAGAGTGAAGTAATTCCGCTGGAGATCATAGCGGCAGTTGCGGCGCGTGCGGCAAAAGCGCCAGTGAAGATCACCTACACGAGAGAGGAAGTGTTCTGGGCGCATCGCGGACGGCCACGAACGATTATCGACCTGAAAACCGGCGTGAAGAACGATGGACGGATCACAGCGGTGAAGGCGCGCGTGGTGCAGGACGGCGGAGGTTACTGCTCGTATGGTCCGGTGACGATTCTGTATTCGGGCGCGCTGCTGGGGGCTCTCTACGACATACCGAATGTGCAGTATGACGGCTATCGCGTGCTGACCAACAAGCCCGCGTGCGGCGCCATGCGTGGGCACGGGACGGTGAACGTGCGCTTCGCGTTCGAGTCGCAACTGGATGAGATATGCGCGCGGCTGAAACTCGATCCGGCAGACGTGCGGCGCAAGAACCTGCTGAAGCCGCCGTGTATTACGGTGAACGGCTTGCGAGTGCTGAGCTACGGATTGCCGGAGTGCGTCGAGAAGGTCGCGAGCGCATCACAATGGGCGGTCAGGCGAGGAAGGCTAGGGCGTGGCCGTGGCCTGGGGATCGCGTGCAGCCACTATGTGAGTGGCGCTGCGAATTCGATTATCAAGTCGGATATGCCGCACTCGACGGTGAACATCAAGATCGATCGCGACGGCGGCGTGGTGGTCTATACAGGCGCTGCCGAAATCGGACAAGGGTCGGACACGATGACGGCACAGATTGTCGCCGAAGTGCTGGGATGCTCGCTGGGGCGTGTAAAGGTGATTGCGGCAGATACGGATCTGACGCCGATTGATCTGGGATCGTATTCGAGTCGCGTGACGATGATGGCGGGCAATGCGGCGCTGCGCGCCGCGCAGGACGTGCGGAAGAAGATTGAGCATGCCGCGGCGGAAAGGCTGAATTGCGCGGTAGAGGAGTTGGTATTCCGGCGCGACCTGATCTGGAAGCGTGGAGCGGAGTTCGAAGATCTTCCTGCAACAGCCGCGCAAGGGCGGATCGAGGGCCAGATTCTGCGCGGGTCGGTGTTGCAGGAGCGCAAAGAGCAGGGAGCACGTGATCATCTGAGCTTTGAAGAAGCGGTGGTCGCGGCGATTGATTTCAGTGGCGCGCTGACGGGAACGGGATCGTATGCGCCGCCAGCAGATGCACGTGGAGGAAAGTTCAAGGGCGCAGGAGTTGGTCCGTCGCCCGCATATTCGTATTCGGCGCAGGTGGCGGAAGTCAGCGTGGATGAAGAGACTGGGCAAGTGACGGTTCACAAGATATGGGCCGCGCACGATTGCGGGCGCGCGCTGAATCCGGTGGCGGTTGAGGGACAGGTAATCGGTTCGGTCTGGATGGGATTGGGACAGGCGCTGCAAGAAGAGATGATCTGGAAAGACGGCCTGCTAATGAATCCCGGGCTGCTGGAATATAGGTCTCCATCGTCGGTGGAGTCACCGGAGATTGAGACGTTTATCGTGGAGAGCATCGATCCGGAAGGCCCGTTCGGCGCGAAGGAAGCGGGCGAAGGCTCGCTGGCCGCGACAATTCCGGCAATCGCGAATGCGATTTACGATGCGGTTGGTATCCGATTGCGCGAGGCACCGTTTACGCCGGAGCGAGTGTTGACCGCGCTGCGGGCGCAGAAGTCCCAGAAGAAGATCGATATGACCGAAGGCGTCGATCCCGAGAAGCCGAAGACGTTTCGCGAACATGGAGGATCGCTGTGGTTCCGCGGGAAGGGTCCGTCGCGACATCCACTTGATCCAGCGGTGCGGGATGATCGGAAGCCGGCAACGCAGCTTTCGCCGAGCGACGGAGGGCAGGACTGATGGCTCTGCCCGAATTTCAGCTGCTGCGTCCGAAAACAATTCAGTCTGCGGTGGCGCTGCTGGCGCAGCATAAGGGCGACATACAAGTGCTGGCCGGTGGAACCGATCTGCTGCCGTCGATGCGGCAGAAGCTGTTCGCTCCGAAGTATGTGCTCGATATTCGTGGCATCGACGAGATCAAGCGCATACGCGTACTCAGCAGCGGGGTGGAGATCGGCGCGCTGGTGACGCTGTCGCAAATCGAAGATTCTGAATACATACGACGTAGCTATCCGGTGCTGCGCAAGGCGGCGATGACGGTAGCTTCGCCGATTCTGCGGAACATGGGCACGATCGGCGGCAACATTTGTCTCGATACGCGATGCCTCTGGTACAACCAGTCGTACGCATGGCGGACGTCGTGCGGGTTCTGCATTAAGAAAGACGGTGACCTGTGTCATGTTGCGCCTGGCGGAACGAAGTGCTGGGCTGCGTTTTCGGGCGACACTCCGCCGGCGCTGCTGTGCCTGGGAGCGGAGATCGAAATTGCAGGTCCGGGCGGGACGCGACGGATTCCGCTGGCCGACCTTTATACGGGACTCGGCGATACTCGGTTGAAGATTGCGAAAGACGAGATGCTGACGCGCGTGTTCATCCCCCAGTCGATGTTGGGCTATCGAGGCGCGTATCAGAAGCTGCGCATTCGAGGGTCGATCGACTATCCGCTGGCCGGGATAGCCGTGGTGATCAAGACTAGCGGCAGACATGCGCCGGTGCAGGATGCGCGGGTGGCGATTACGGCGGTGAATCCTTCGCCAATGCTGGTGGTGGGCGCGGATCATGCGATGATCGGACGCGCTGTGGACGAGCACATTGCGACCGTGGTTGGCGAACTGGCGGCGAAGACAGCGAAGCCGCTGACGACGTCGGCACTCACGCCGGAGTACCGGCGGGAGATGATCAAAGTTTTCGCGAAGCGGGCGGTGATGGAGGCGGTGGGGAGCTAGTCGCGAAAAAGGCTTTCGGCTGTCAGCTATCGGCTATTGGGCGGCTTTGCCCGTCTCAGCAGATCAGCATTTCAGTACGTCAGCACCTCCGTGCATCAGAGTTGACTCCCAACAAGATAGGCCAGAACGATGTCATTGGTGAAGACGTCAAAAGTGTAGGGTTCCCTCGACTCGGCCGTTCGGCCTCGCTCGGGATGACAACTCCTCGCTTCGGCTCGGAGTGGGATTTGGTTCGTAAGTCGAGTTCGGGTCACACCCAAATGTCGAGTACTTCCAAACGTTGAGTCCACCCCTCCCCTCCCCGTGACCTAAAAGGTTGTAGATCAGTTGCTTAGCGAGCAGGTTCTGCCAGTTCCCGGATTCCAAAGAACTTATCGGTCAAAATCTTGAAAACAAGAGAGTTTCGGGGTCGTCAACGGACGTTGGAATCTGTATGCTGGTTCGAATTTCTACTCTGATTTTAGTGTAGCGAATTGTGGGGGAGCTACTAGACACTTTCGCGAGATTTATTTCTGTCGTGGAATGAGGTAATTAGGGGGAATTTGAGGAGAGCGGGGGCTTGACAAGTTTTTCGCTAACGCTCGGATTGAAGACTGCGCGCGTCCTCGCTCGACATGACAGGGCTGGAAGGGTTGTGGTTGGAATAGGGTTCCCTCACTGCGTTCGGGATGACAGTCCTCGCTAACGCTCCGACTGAAGACTGCGCGCGCCCTCGCTCGACGTGACAGGGCTGGAAGGGTTGTGGTTGGAACAGGGTTCCCTCACTGCGTTCGGGATGACAGTCCTCGCTTGACGCTCGGAGGGGCTGACGGCGGCGCAAAGAGCGCGCCCTCGCTCGAGATGACAGGCTGAAGGATTGTGGTGGGGATAGGGTTCCCTCGCCGCGCTCGGGATGACAGTCCTCGCTGCGCTCGGACGGGAGCGGTGCGCGATCGCGGGCGAGGGCGCCCGCGCCACAAAACAAAAGATCATGATTACTGACTGCCATGTTCATATCGCGCCGGTGGAGATGTTCAACGACACAGCGCTCGAACTGATGAAGAAGAAGCGTCCGAACTGGGAGACGATCGTCGGGTTTTGCCGGTCGCCGAAGGCGTTTCTTGCCTATATGGATCAGTGCGGAATTGATCGGGCGGTGCTGATCAACTATGTTGCGCCGAAAGTGATCGGGTTCACGACGGAAGTGAATGAGTGGGTCGCCAATTATTGCAAGGCGGATCCGAAGCGGCTGATTCCGTGCGGGAGCCTGCACCCGCGGCATACGACAAACGTGATGGCGGATGTGGAGAACATCGTGCGGCTGGGAATTCGTATGATCAAGATTCATCCCCCGCACCAGTTGCTGTTTCCGAATGAGTATTTGGGAGCGCATAAAGAGCTGGAGATTATCTATCGGGCGGCCGAGGGGAATGGGATTCCGGTAATGTTTCATACGGGGACATCGATCTTTCCCGGTGCGCGGAACAAATATGGAGATCCGATTTATTTGGACGATGTTGCAGTGGACTTTCCGAAGATGAAGATTTTGATGGCGCACGGCGGGCGTCCGCTATGGATGGATACGGCTTTTTTCCTGGTGCGACGACACGCGAATGTGTATCTCGATATCAGCGGGATTCCTCCGAAGACGCTGTTAAAGTATTTCCCTCGAATTGAAGAGATCGCGTCGAAGACGGTGTTCGGAACGGATTGGCCGGGTCCGGGAGTGCCGGATATCAAAAAGAACCTGAATGAGTTTCGGGCGCTGCCGATCGGTGAGGCGGCGAAGGAGCAGATCCTAGAAAAGACGGCGATGGGGATATGGCCGGAATAAGACGCGAGTGGCTAGTGATTAGTGGCTGGTGGTTAGTAGTTGTGGGTGCCGCCGGATTGAAATGCGGATCCCTCGCTCGCTGCGCTCACTCGTGATGACAACAAGAAATCAAAGAGGCTGAATCGGACGCGGTAGCTGCCATGTAGACGGGAGCCAAGCTATACGCGCTACAGGCGAGCGGGCCTGTTCCTGTAATTCGTGAGTTTCCTCCGCGGGCGAGGGCTCCCGCGCCACTCTCAATCACATCAGACAGCGGGCTCAGATTCATCGAGTACTTCTTTAACTTTCTGTCCTAACGCTTCCAATGTGAATGGCTTCTGGAGATAGGCGATGCGCGGATTAGCAAAGCCTTTGCGAACCAGCGGGTTGCTGGTGTATCCGGACATGTAGATTGTCTTCAGCGTCGGATCCATCAATTTGAGGTGTTCAGCGAGGTCGCTGCCGTTCATTCCGGGCATGACGACGTCGGTGAGTAAGAGATGGATGGGCTGGCGCTCGTTAAAGAGGCGCATAGCTTCATCGGCATTGCTGGCGGGAATGACCTGGTAGCCGAGGGACTGAAGAATCTCGCAAGCGACATCGCGAACGAAGGCTTCGTCCTCAACGAGGAGGATAGTAGGACGTGTGTTGGGATCGATGATGGACATGGAAGCGCTTCCAGTTTGGGCAGCAGTCGAAAGATATGCACGAAAAGTAAGAGCTTTGCCGGGCTCAGAATACTCCTGAAGTCCTCCGCCGGAATTGGTGAGAATCTCACGCGCGATGAGAGTTGTGTCGGTAAAAGAAAGCGATGCCATGGAGGTTGGACCGAAAGAGGGATTCTCTTCCTGAGTCAGGCGGACGCAGGTCATCTCCAGGAGGACGTAGCGACCGGGGCGTAGAGAGGCTTCGCGGGCAAGAGAGTCGTCGAATTCAACGTTGGCGGTTTCGACCATGACTTTGCCGCCAAAGGGAAGAGTGAGGCGCGCCCGGAGAGCCAGTTCTAGTAAGGCGTGTTCGAGGTTTGCGGTCTCGCCGCGTACCTTGTCGAGTTTCGCACCAGGAATCCAGAGCAACTCAATGTGTTTTCCGAGCAACCGCTGCATGCGTTGTTTGAGAGATGGGAGGACGGGGTTGAGGTCGATCATGAGTACCCGCGGATGAAGAGAGTTAGTTGACAGTATGAATAGTGCAAATGGGTGGCCATTGCTGGTTCGCGTGGGAATGATTGGAGTGGCCCGGAAAGGCGAAGCTAAATAGTGACTTACAAGGATGGGCGGTAAGTAACTGAGGCAGAAGAGAGAGCAGATCACGTGCAAGGCGCCCAAATTGGGATTAAAGATTCTCGTCTGGAAACGGAAGAGGGAGGCATCTCGCGGTCCGATATTGCGAAAGGGATGGGGAATTTCACACAATAGGCAATAGTTTTCCCTGAGGCATTTCTAATCAAATCTGGCTACAGTTGTGCATTTCGCAATGGGGTGGTCGCCAAATGTGCTAACTCGGAATGCGGTAAGCGGTTTCTATATTTCCGGTCAGGAAAGCTTTTTCAGTTTCCGAAAGGGCAGCGTGAGTGTCCGAATATGAGAGCGGTGGAGGCCTTCTGGTTATGTGGAGAGTGCGCACGGGAGTTGACGCTCGATTGGACAGGGGGAGGGATACGGGTAGTGAGACGGTCGGATGTTCTGGAGGAGGTTGAGGCAAGTTAGAAGGCAGAAGTCGGTTTCCCTCTCTTTGCGGTTGTACGGAGCAGAGGAAACCTGCACGACACCCAAACTGCAGATCCCTCGCGAGCTACGCTCGCTCGTGATGACAAACAAAAATCGTCGATCCGCGCCGGAAGAAGGCTTGGATGCGACGCCCGAACGCTGCTCTTGATACCGGTAGCGAAGGTCCAGCGAACGAAACTGCAGATCCCTCGCGAGCTACGCTCGCTCGTGATGACAACAAAAATCGTCGATCCGCGCCGGAAGAAGGCTTGGATGCGACGCCCGAACGCTGCTCTTGATACGAGCGGTAGCAAGGTCCAGCGAACGAAACTGCAGATCCCTCGCGAGCTACGCTCGCTCGTGATGACAAACAAGAATCGTCGACCCCGCCGGAAGAATGCTTGGATGCAGATCCCTCGCGAGCTACGCTCGCTCGTGATGACAAACAAAAAACGTCGACTCGCGCGGGAAGAAGGCTTGGATGCGACCCCCGTAAGCTGCTCTTGATACGAGCGGTAGCAAGGTCCAGCGAACGAAACTGCAGATCCCTCGCGAGCTACGCTCGCTCGTGATGACAACAAAAATCGTCGACCCGCGCTGGAAGAAAGCTTGGATGCGACACCCGTAATTCATTCTTCGTGCGTGCGGTTCACTCGACATCATGAACCCAAATGCTAGTCGCTACCCTCGTAAGCGGGTTCCTGTTCGGGTTCGGCGGACAGATTTTGCGATTCGATTTGTCCGGGGAAGTAGCTTGCCAGGACAGGGATCACGAACAGGATCGTGCCTAAAGTGGTGATCATAGCGCCGACAACGACACGCGCGAGAGGTTGCTGTGCTTGCGCGCCGATCCCGTGAGAGACGGCAGCAGGAAGCAGTCCGAGTCCGGCGGCAAGACAGGCCATCATGACGGGACGCATTTCGAGCATGGCTCCGTTGCGAATGGCGTCGGTGACCGGATGTCCGCCCCGTTGTAGACGACGGATCGCACTGAGAAAGACCAGAGCGCCAAGGGTGCCCACACCGAGGGCTGAAGCAAATCCGACGGCGGCGGAAACGCTGAAGGGAGTGCCGGTGATGAGAAGAGCGAGCAGGCCCCCGATGGCTCCGAAGGGAAGAATGCCGAGCACGATGAGGGCGTCGCGCATGGCGTCGAATGCGACGTAGAGAAGCACGAGACTGATGGCGAGCGAGATGGGAATGACGATCAGCAGGCGGCGCTGCTCTTTCTTCAGGCTGTCGTATTCGCCGGCCCACTCGTAATGGAAGCCTTCGGGCAACTGAAGTTGATGAGAGATGCGGTTCTGCGCGTCTTCCATGGTGGAGGCGAGGTCGCGGCCGCGGACACTGAACTTGATCGGAATATAGCGGCGATTGTTCTCGCGATAGATCATGAAGGCGCCATCGTGGAAGTTGATGTCGGCGACCTGACTAAGCGGGATGCGGCTGCCATCAGGTGTGGCTATGAGGATGTTGCGAATGGCGTCGGGATCCTGGCGGAATTCAGGTTTGTAACGGACGACAAAGTCGAAGCGACGATCGCCATCGAGGATTTCGGTCGAAGTTATTCCGCCGATGGCTGCTTGCACGGCTGAATTGATATCGGCGGCGGAGAGTCCGTAACGCGCCGCGGCAGTGCGATTAATGGAGATGAGCAGGTTGGGCTGACCGGTTACGCGGAATACGCCGAGATCAGCGATCCCGGGGACCTGCTGCATGATGTCCTTGATCTTGCCGGCGGTGTCGCTGAGCTTGTCGAAATCATCGCCAAAGAGCTTGAGCGAGTTTTCACCTTTCACGCCAGACATGGCTTCTTCGACGTTGTCCTGAATGTTCTGCGAGAAGCCGAAATCAACGCCTGGGTACTTGGAAAGCTTCTTCGACATCTGCTGGATGAGATCGTCTTTGGAGACGCCGCCGGGCCACTGGTTCTGTGGCTTCAACTGAACGAGGAACTCGGCATTGTTGAAGGTGACGACGTCGGTGCCGTCATCAGGACGGCCGACCTGTGAGACGACGTTGGTGACTTCCGGGAAACTCTTGAAGATGCCGCGGACGTCATCGGCGAAGTTTGACGAAAACTCGAAAGAGACGTCCGTGGGCAAGGTAGCGCGAACCCAAAGATTACCTTCTTCGAGTTTGGGCATGAATTCGCCGCCAATGAGCGGGGAGAGTGCCATGGCGAGAATCAGCAGGCCGAAGGCGAAGAGAAGAGTGAGGCGTCGATGATTCAGGACGGCGTTGAGCGACTTGCGGTAGAGCGAACGCAAGACGCGAACAAACCGAATTTCACCACCTTGCTTCAGGGCGATGCGGTCGGCTCCCCAGGTGGTGAGGACGGGCGCAAAAAGCAGAGCAAAGATGAGAGCGCCGGTGAGGGCGAAGCCGTAGGTGACAGACATGGGCTCGAAGATCTTGCCGGGCACGCCTTCCATCGTGAAGAGCGGGAGGAATGCGACGAGGATGACTAGTGTTGAGAAGAGGACAGGACGTGCGGATTCGGCAGTAGCGTGGGCGATGACATCGAAGCTGGGATATTCGGGCTGGCGATCCTGCAGACCGCGGTAGATGTGCTCGACGACGACGACGGCGGCGTCGACGATGATGCCGAAATCGATGGCGCCGATGGAGATGAGGTTGGCGGAGTGACCGGTTAGCACCATCATCCCGAAAGCGAAGAGAATGGCGAACGGGATAGTGAGTGCGGCGATGATGGCCGTGCGGAGGTCGCCGAGGAATACCAGAAGCAATAACAGGACGAGAGCGATGCCGGTGAAGATGAGGTGGCGAACGGTGTCAGTGGTGATGTGGATCAGATCGGTGCGGTCGTAGATCGTTTTGATCTTCACGCCGGCGGGAAGCAATCCGTTGTTCAACTCGTGAATCTTCTCGTGCAAGCCTCGCAAGGCTGGCATCGATTGCTCGCCTTTTTGTAAGAGCACGATTCCCAAGACGATGTCGTTGTCATTGTTCATTCCAACCTTGCCGAGGCGCTGCTGGTAGCCTTCATGCACGGTGGCGACATCTTTGAGATAGACCGGGGCGCCGTTACGTTCGGCGACGACGACGTTTCCCATCTCGTCGACCGAACGAAGCAGGCCGATTCCGCGAACGTTGACGGCCTGGCTTCCGAGCGAGATGTAGCCGCCGCCCACGTTAGCGTTGGCGTTCTGGACCGCGGTGACGACCTGCGGCAGCGTGAGGTTGTACTGCAGGAGCTTGTTGGGGTCGACTTCAGCCTGGTACTGGCGCGTAGTTCCACCAAAAACTGTGAGATCGATGACGCCGGGAACCTGTTTGACTTCGCGGCGGACGAGCCAGTCGGCAATGGCTTTCAGCTCGTTCAGCGACTTGGGGCCTTCAATACGGAAACGATAGATTTCGCCGATGGGGGACCACGGCGAGAGTTGCGGCTGCAGTCCGGCGGGGAGCGTGACGAGTTGAAGGCGGTTGAGCACTTCCTGGCGATCAGTGAAGTAGTCGGACTCGAAGTCGAAATACATTTTCACATCGCTCAGACCGAAGATGCTGATGGAGCGAATGTATTGAAGATGAGGGACGCCGTTGAGAGCGGTTTCGACTGGAACCGTGACCTGCTGCTCCATTTCTTCGGCGGACCAGGAGGGATTCTGGGTAATGATTTCGACTAGGGGCGGCGAGGGATCGGGATAGGCTTCGATATCGAGTTTCTTCAAAAAGAAGATGCCCGCGACTAACCAAGCGCCGAGCGCGACCAACATCAGCGGCCTGTACTTCAGGAGAGTGGAAACGAGCTTGTTCATCAGTCCGTCTCACCTCCGCCACGCAAGAGGGCTGCTCCCTGAACTGCAACATGCTCCCCTGGCTTAAGACCGGAGGCAATTTCAACCTGAGAGCCGGACGTCCGTGCAAGTTGGACGGACCGCTTTTCAAACTTGCCGGGGGATTGCTCGACGTAGACAGACGACTGATCGCCCTCGCGGATGACTGCGGTAGTGGGCAGAACGATGACCGGGCGATTGGCACGAATCACGCGGATGGTGGCGAACATTTCCGGTTTAAGAAGCTGCTTGGGGTTGGCGATGTCGACACGAACCTTGAGCGTGCGCGTGTTGGGATCGATATTTCCGGAGAGCGCGTTCAACTTGCCACGGAAAGTCTGATCGGGATAGGCGCTAACAACGACATCGACTGGGGAGCCGAGATGGACGGTGGCAAGATCCTTTTCGTAGACGTCACCGACGACCCAGACGGTGCTGAGATCCGCGATGGTAGCCACAGGGGCAGGAGCATCGAGGGCTTTGGAGTATTCGCCGGCAGCAGCACCGAGGTCGAGAACGACACCGCTGCGCGGGGCCACCACTCGCAACGTGTCATACGAGCCATCGAGCGGAACACCGAGTACGTGGAGATGCTCCTTTGCGCGTTCCAGATCGGCGTTCGCTTCCTGGGCATTGATTTGGGCATCTTGTAGATCCTTCTCGGCGACGGCTTTGTGTTCGTAAAGAGTTTGCGAGCGGGTGAGAATGCGAGAGGCCCGATCGTATTCCGCCAGAGCTTTCTGATAGTCAGTCCGCGCCTGGGCGACGTCGCTGCTTTGGAGTTCGGCGATGACCTGGCCGGAGCGAACGTTGTCGCCCGGGCGGACCTCCACCCGAACGAGACGTCCGCCAGCCGGCGGGAAGACGCGGACAACAGACGCAGGGTCGGGCTGGACCTTCGCGGCGAGTTCGAGTGCATCTGGTACAAGCTGCTGCTGAACAGCCTGGGTTTGAATGACCGGCGTTTGATTTGGTGCAGGCTGTGACGCCGCCTCGGCACCGGATTTGTCACCGCAGGCACTCAGTCCGAGGACGGCACATCCGAGTGCAAGCGGTACGAGAAGGCGAACGGCAAAGCGCGGACGCGCGCTCAAAAGGATCTGAGGTGCCGACTCCGGCACAAGGTAACTCACTCGTCTCATAAGAACTTGCTTTCAATGAAGAATGAGGATCGGCGAACCGACCTCACGCGATGCAAAACGTGTATTGGTACGAAAAGAATATGAGATGAACGAAATTAGACGAGCGCAGGAGGAGCGCGATCAGAGACCGAGTCGCGATACGACGACGTAGAAAAAAGCTGAGACTGCTGGCGAACCGGAACAACGGTCGGTGCCGGCGGAGTGGCCAAGCAGAACAGAGGGACTGGAGGAGCAAAGGCGGCGTGCGATCCCTGAATGCCTGACGAAGTATCGGGTAGCAGGTGCCTCAACACCTTGCGACCGGAATCCTCCATCGCGAACTCGGCCACATGCAGATCGTCAGTTGCCGAGATCACCGGGAACAGCAGGACGAGGATACAAACGAGCGCAACCAGCGCAGTTAGCGGGCGGCTGGAACAATGTTCGCTCGCAGATGAAAAGCGCCGCCAAAGCAGCAGGCTGGCCGTGACCACCAGCACCCAAACGATATTTAGGAGCAGCTCCAACATGAAAACGCTCAGGACAACGGATTACCCCGGCAGAAGCAATGATACTAAAGAATTGTGGAGTAGCGCGCCCAGAGTAGACTCGAACGCGCCTTTGGCGTATCAAGATACAGCTGCGCCCAAACAGAACTACTCGGCCTGCACGCTGGTGAGGACAATTGTGTGAGTCTTCTCGTCGAGACTACCCTTGAGTACTACTCTGGAGCCGGCAAAAGGCTCAACCGACTTCTGGTCGCTAAGGTGGTATACGTCGGATGCGGTCTTGAGCATGTACACAGCCCCCATCTTATGCACGCAGTAGTTTGCGCAGGATTTGGCGTCGGTTCCCATCGACTTACCTTTTAGCATTTCCTGATGCGAGCGGGTGAGTGAATGTACGTTGGTGGCGCAGGAACTATCGGCGATCTCTCCGCGAAAGGTCTGGTCAGCGGCCAACGAGCAAAGCGGCAGGGTCAGCAAAAGGGAAGCCATCGTCAGAGTCGTCAGCATTCTCATCGCGAATTCTCCAGAGCTGCAAGGCCAGGTATCACTTTTATTTTCATATGCATCATCTCGTGGTCGTGGCTGCAGATCACATTGCAGACGACTTTGTAATCTCCGGGAAGGTCAGGTGCAGTGAGAGCAAAATCGTGAGTTCCTGGCTGAAGTGAGAGCGTCCATCCGGGAACTTTCTCGTCATTCTTGTCGAGCAATACGAATCCGTGAATAGCGCCATCCCGATTCATCGACTTTGCTTTGATGGCGGTGATTCGCAGGATCACAGGCTCTCGTACTGCCAGAGTAAGTGTGGGATTGGCACGGCCGCCAATTCGGTAACGGCTGTCGTGATCTGCCGTGATCTCGACCACCCGAGGTGCTGCCTGAGCGGATAACAGCCCCGAAGCGAGAGCGATGTATAAGAGAAGCCTGGTCATTGTGTGATGTACTCGATAATGACTCGCATGTCCTCGTCAGTGATATTTGCTCGGACCCGCATGTGGCGAATTGCGGTACGCATCATGGCGGGCGAGAGTTTGTGTGGGGCCTGGTGACAGCGCCCGCAATTTGCGCGGAAACGCTTTTCGCCCTCCAAACTCACTTCCTCAGCCTTCGCATTATCGGCGGCGCCCGGAGATGCTTTTGGCGTGGGCGAGCCTGCGAACAGGGAGGAGCAGAACAAAACAAGGCCAGCTAAACAGAAGAGAATGCGATTGAACTTCATTGCCAATCTCCCGGCCAAAGAGGCATCGCAAATCGATAGGTCGCCCCGATGGTCCAGATGTTTCGGTTGCCGTCGATGCTGAATGTGCGTCCATAGCTGGCCTGCACACGGATATCGTCGCGAAAGTAGTAGTTCAGACCACCCTCAACCTGAGTGGTGCGCACGTCAGGAAGTTCGTATTCGTCGTTCTCGTCGATGTCCTTTCCTAACAAGAACTGCTGTAGACGTGCAACGAGTTGCGCGTTGCGAGTGACGGCCTGGGCGACGGGAATAGAAGAGAGTTTGTAGGCGCTCTCGATCCAATAAGCCTTGCCCTTTATGTCGTACGCGTATTCGGCGCGCAGATCGAACGGAACTGAATAAGGCTGCCAAGCCAAATGTGCTCCATATGAGTTCGTGCGCTCTTCCTGGAGCAGATGCTTCCAGGATGAACCTATTTCGAAACGTCGCTTGGGAAAGTAAAAGCTTATTCGTCCGCCGGTAGAGCGGTCAGAATCAAGTTTATTGACGGTGCTGAGTGTAGAGAAGTAGATCGCGTAGGTCAGATCGACGCCCTTCGCGATTTGAAAGCCACCGCGCAACATGGCGCCGTCGCTACTTTCGCCAGTCAAGCCGAGGGTGAACGGCTCCTGTTGGAAATTTCGGATGAACAAGGGGTAGAGACGTTCGTTGTAAATTCCAAATGGCGTCAGGTAGCGTCCTGCCGAAAAGGTTACGTATTTGTTCGCGATGTAATCGAGCTGCAGATATTGCAGTTCGCTACCGACAGGACCGCCGAAGCTGCCATCATCTTTGCGCTCGAAGTCGCCTTCGAATTCTCCGCGACCCTCGACCAGCCAGTTCTCACGAATGGGGAGCAATACTACTGGAGCAAATACGGGCTGAACATCGGCATGACCGCCGTCGAAATTGGTTAGGAAAGCCGCAGTGCCGCTCAGCAATGGGATGGCACGGCCGCTGTTTTCCTGTGCGGAGCAAATGACGGCAGCCGCGAGGAGCACAAGAATCCATGTGGCTGCTCGTGCAACAGCCGATGCTATTGGACTACTTCGATGTTTCACGATTGTCCCCACCTCTAAAAGAGTGTGGTGACGTTAGCCGATGTATGTTGTCGAGAGCAACAACAGGATAGGTCTTGAGGTACTCCAAAGTAATCAGCCGCTGGATGATGTAACTCTCACATTCGCCTGGGTATAGATTGTGTCAAGTCGCTGACATAATCGTGACAATTGGTGTGGTTTCGGAAGGTTGAGGGAGTGATGTGAGGGAAGGAAGAGAAGATCAGGAGGATAGGAGCAAGGAGGTGATCCTTATATAAAGGAATAAGAGACATACCAAAGCAAGAGATTGCGGCGAAGGAACTTTGAGGTGTTGTCTCTTTCTCGGGGCCACCCGCCTCCGCCAACTCCTTTGTCAACCAAGCTCGCGTGCGAGGCCGGATACATCTACGCAGACTTTACTTCGCCCTGAACAAAGACGCATTCGCCGCTGGCAATGGCGAGCCTTGCTAATGCCGAATAGATCAGTCAATCGAAGCGGACAGGAAGACCTGGAGTTAACGAAGCTTCCCTATAAGGCCAGTTTGCAGTAATAATCGTAAGCCATTTGCAAGCCGACCAGTCATGACCCAGATGTCACGATGAGCTCACCACAATTTCGTGCCGAGAAAGAATTCCAGCCGGACACAACTGCAGATACCAACGCGGAAGCGAGCTTGCGCAGGCGTTGGACACATCTGCTGCCCATCATTTTCGTCACGTATAGCCTCGCATATTTAGACCGGGCGAACTTCGGATTTGGTGCAGCAGCCGGGCTGGCAAGCACGCTGCACATCACGGATCAGGATGCGTCGCTCCTCGCGGGCCTATTCTTCCTCGGCTATTTCATGTTCCAGGTCCCAGGTGCGATCCTGGCCCGAAAATACAGCGTGCGACGCGTGGTATTCGCGACCCTGATTCTGTGGGGAATTTTTGCAACCTTCACCGGCGTGATTCGGCAGTTCTGGGTGCTCGCTCTCGACAGGTTTCTTCTGGGCGTAGCGGAAAGCCTGGTGTTCCCCGTCATGCTGCATCTGTTGACGCAATGGTTCACTCGGGCTGAGCGTTCGCGCGCCAACGCCATCCTGATGCTTGGCAATCCGGTCACTCTGTTGCTGATGTCTCCGATGACTGGTTATCTCATTCAGAAACTGGGCTGGCAAACGACATTTGTTGCGGAAGGCCTCCCCTCGATCCTCTGGGCCGCGGTTTGGATTGTCGTCATTCGAGATCGTCCATCTGATGCAAAATGGCTGGATCCAGGAGTGGCGGAAAAGCTGGAAGACCAATTGGCACGGGAGCAGGTTGAACTGGCTCCAGTGGGAGTGGCGTATAAGGCATTCCTCCGCCCGGACGTGCTTCTACTTGCGGCTCAGTATTTCTGCTGGAGCCTGGGTGTTTACGGATTCGTCCTCTGGTTGCCGACGATCGTGCGCAAAGGCGCCGAACTCTCGATGGCAAGGACGGGATTGCTTTCGGCCGTGCCCTACCTGGCTGCGATCGTGCTGATGCTCATCGTCTCGCATATCTCGGACAAGACCCAGAAACGCCGTTCTTTGGTTTGGCCATTGTTACTGATGGCCGGCATTGCCCTGGCCGGATCATTCTTTCTGGCGGAGCGTAGCTTCACTCTCACTTTTGCCTGCCTGGTTATTTGCGGTGCCGGCATCTATGGACCGTACGGTCCTTTCTTCGCCATCATTCCGGAGCGGCTACCTCGCAATGTCACCGCAGAGGTGCTCGCCTTCGTCAATAGTGCTGGCGCACTGGGAGGATTTTTTGGAAGCTATCTGGTTGGTTTGCTGCAGGCAACCACAGGAAATGCCCGTGCAGGTTACTTGCTGATGTCGTTTTCGCTCATCTTTTCCGCGATACTTATGCTGTTCCTGCGAGATGCTGGGACGGATCGCAGCGCCGCGAGTTCTTAACAACAAACACCATGAGCGACCACACAGGATCGATTTCCGCAAGCCAGGTATTTGAAAGCGAAGCATCGCTGCTCAGTGATATATCAACCCACGCGAAAGGGCCGGAAGGCTCGCTGCCTATCGCTGCGGAGATGTTGCTAACGCAACCCTCGGGCAATCTCTTCGGCCTGAGCCAGAATGCAGGTATGGGGTGGGAGCTGTCACGGGTGCTCGATCCCGAATTCTTGATTCTGAGTACGCACGGGGGAGTGAGGGCACCCGATGGAACTCCCATTGCACTCGGGTTTCACACTGGACATTGGGAAGTTGGACTGCTGGTAGCCGAGGCAGCACGCGAGTTGCGGAGCCAGCGAGCGATTCCGTTTGCGGGTGCTTGCACCGATCCATGCGACGGCCGTACGCAAGGCACTGCCGGGATGCTTGACTCACTACCGTATCGCAACGATGCGGCGATTGTGCTGCGGCGGTTGATGCGATCACTGCCCACACGCAAGGGCGTAATCGGCATTGCTACATGCGATAAGGGTCTGCCGGCCATGATGATGGCGCTTGCGTCATGCGCTTCTTTGCCGAGCATCCTGGTGCCGGGCGGAGTCACTCTGTTGCCTGAGAATGGAGAAGACGCGGGCAAAGTCCAGACCATCGGAGCACGATATGCACAAGATCAGATCACGCTCGAGTATGCTGCCGAGGTCGGATGTCGCGCTTGTGCAACTCCCGGGGGCGGTTGCCAGTTTCTCGGTACAGCCGCAACTTCACAGGTTGTCGCCGAAGCGCTGGGCCTGTCGTTAACTCACTCCGCGCTCGCGCCCTCTGGTCAGGCCGTTTGGCTCGATGCGGCTGCACGGTCGGCTCGCGCCATCTTGCGAATGACTCAACTGGGAATAGGCACGGCTGACGTCTTGACCGATGCCGCAATCCGCAACGCTATGGTGGTGCATGCCGCGTTCGGAGGGTCGACGAATCTCCTGTTGCACGTGCCTGCTATCGCGCATGCCGCCGGATTGACCCGTCCGTCCGCCGAAGATTGGGCCGCGGTCAATCGCGCTGTTCCACGATTGGTGGACGCGCTGCCGAATGGGCCCAACAATTTCGCAACGGTTCAGGTGTTTCTTGCAGGCGCGGTACCGGAAGTAATGCTCCATCTGCGAACAGCGGGCCTGCTCGACTGCAACGCGCGCACGGTTACCGGAGCAAGTTTGGACGAGAATCTCAACTGGTGGGAGCAGAGCGAGCGACGTCGCGAAGTAAAGAATAGGTTGCGCGAGCTTGACTCGATCGACCCAACCAAGGTGATCCTCTCACCTGACGCCGCCCGAGCTAGTGGTTTGACTCCGACCATCTGCTTCCCGGCCGGCAATCTCGCGCCCGAGGGAAGCGTGATCAAAAGCACGGCCATTGATCCTTCATTGATCGACAGCCAGAACACGTATCGCCACACGGGGCCGGCGCGCGTTTTTGTCACTGAGCGTGCCGCCATCGATGCGATCAAGCAGGGGGGTATTTCCCGCGGCGACGTTATTGTATTAATTTGCGGTGGACCGACCGGCGCAGGCATGCAGGAGATTTACCAGATCACCTCGGCGCTGAAGGCGCTTCCATTTTGTAAGCACGTAGCCGTACTAACCGACGCGCGGTTCAGTGGCGTGTCGACAGGAGCCTGTGTCGGGCACATTTCTCCGGAAGCACTGGCTGGAGGGCCGATCGGACGTGTGCGGAATGGTGACACGATAGAAATTGTGATCGATCGAAGCGTGTTGCAGGGCACGATAAATCTGGTCGGCGAAGGAGACGAAGCTTTTTCCGCCGGAGAGGGCAGCCGGCGTCTGGCCCAACGTTCGCCACGACATGATCTCAGGCCCCATCCCGATCTTCCCGACGACACCAGGTTATGGGCGGCATTGGTCCAGGCCTCCGGAGGCGTATGGGGAGGATGTGTTTATGATGTGCACGCGATCCTCGAACAACTCGAGCGAGGCGCCGCAACACAGAAGCGGGAATAGCTGTTTATCCTGAATCAAAAAGAAGAGGCTCAGCAGCGTGAAACTCTACCGAACGACCAAAGGCGCATTCATTGAGGACAGCGACCGATTCTATCTAGTCTCCACCTTGCCTTCGCCCCACGATTGGGATGAACTGCTTTGCGACCCTGATCTGCACGGCCGTGCTGAATCGGCGATTCGCAACGGCGCGCCGACCGCGTTTGACCCTACTACCATTCTTGCCCCGGTTGTCAGTCAGGAGGTGTGGGCAGCAGGCGTAACCTATTTCTCCAGCCGGCGCGCACGGATGGAAGAGAGCAAAGACGCCGGCGGCGGCGATTTTTACGATCGTGTCTACGCGGCGGAGCGTCCCGAACTGTTTTTCAAAGCGACCGGACGCCGCGTCGTTGGGCACGGCAAGGCGGTGCGGATCCGATCTGACGCAAAGTGGTCGGTCCCAGAGCCAGAGTTAACTCTCTTTGTGAATCCGCAAGGCGTGATCGCCGGTTACACGATTGGCAATGACATGAGCTCGCGCGATATCGAAGGAGAGAATCCTCTCTATTTGCCCCAGGCGAAAGTTTATGACGGCAGCTGCGCCATCGGTCCCTGCATTCTGCTTTCGCCGGCACCGTCCTCCGAGACGAGAATCCAGCTGGAAATCTCGCGCAATGGGAAGGTGGCATTCGCGGGCAGCACGTCTCTGGTTGAGCTCAAGCGCGAGCTGACGCAGCTGGCGAAGTTCTTGTTTCGCGACAGCAGTTTCCCCGACGGAGTCTTCCTGATGACTGGGACAGGCATCGTCCCCGGCGACGATTTCACGCTCGCCAGCGGTGACTCGATACGAATCCGTATCGATGGAATAGGCACGTTGGAAAACGTTGTCGGATGACTTGGACGTCAGCTGCCTTGTCCGCCTCGCGTCCACTCACCATTTACCAATCGCAGGATGCCAAGAGAGTTCGATCGTTGTAACTCCGGTGGAAGCGCCGCGTCCGGAAAATCCTGATAGCAGACCGGCCGCACGAATCGAAACATGGCTTGTGTGCCAACCGAAGTTGAGCGGCCGTCTGAGGTAGCGGGGAATGGGCCGCCGTGAACCATCGCGTGACAGACTTCGACGCCTGTAGGAAAGCCATTGAAGAGGATGCGGCCAACCTTGGTTTCCAGCACGCGAATAAGTTCTTGGGCGTTCGCAAGATCCTCTTCGGTGCCGTGAATCGTGGCCGTCAGGTGGCCGTGCATTTCCTGCGCTGCTTTCAAAAGGTCGTGCTCCCGGCCGTAGTGCACGAGCAGTGTTGTCGGTCCGAAGACTTCCTCGCCCAGATCCGGATGCTTTAGGAATTCGTCGAGCGAGATACCGAATATCGTTGGCAGACCCGCAGCACAATTCTGTTCAATCGCGGCATCGCTGCGGGCGATTAATCTCGCTTTTCCGTCGGTCACTCTCTGCTCGATGGATTTGTTGTACTTCCCCGCGATGCCGTGCGTCAGCATGCCAAGCGCACCAAGTTTACTGACGCCGTCCCGCAAAGCGTCGACAAAGTCAGTACTGTGATCCTGCGGAACAAATACCATTCCCGGCTTCGTGCAGAATTGACCGGAACCGAGCGTGAATGATCCTTGAAGTCCTTGTGCAATTTGCGAGCCGCGCTCCCGCAAAGCTCCCGGGAAAACAAACAGAGGATTCGTACTACCCATCTCAGCAAAACAGGGAATCGGCTCTGGTCTGTCGGAAGCTAGACGCATCAATGCCTGTCCACCACTCGCGGATCCGGTGAAGGCGATTGCCTTGATGAGAGGATGCTTGGCCAGCGAGATACCCACCTCGATTCCTGCGTCGAAAAGAAGAGAGAACACTCCGGCGGGCAGCCCATTCTCCTTGATCGCCTCCTGCACCGTTCGTCCGACTAATTCACTGGTTCCCGGATGAGCGGGGTGGGCTTTGACGATCACGGGATTTCCGGCCGCCAGTGCCGACACCGTGTCGCCTCCGGCCACGGAAAAGGCGAGCGGAAAATTACTTGCGCCAAAGACCGCTACAGGTCCCAGGGGGCGGAACATGGAACGTACATCCGGACGCGGTAGGGGCTTTCGCGCCCGGTCAGCCTCATCGATGCGGGCGTTCACCCATGAGCCCTCTTCCAGCACCTCGGCAAAGAGTTCCAGCTGACCCGTGGTCCGTGCAAGTTCTCCCTGCAACCGCGGCAAGGGCAGTCCAGTTTCCAGATTCGCTCGGTCGGTGATGGAGTTGCCGCGCTCGGCGAGTTTCTCGGCAATTATGCGCAGCAACGCAGCACGGCGCTTGCCCGAGATCCCCGAAAATATTCCGAAGGCGCTTGCCGCAGACTCAGCCGCATTCTCGATGTCAGCGTTGGTAGCCGAGTAATAGAACGGGTCCAGCGGAGAACCACTGATGGGATTCATCCCGCGAAATTCCGCCCCGCACTGCTGAGGCATCTGACCTGCAACGAGCGAAACGCCCGACAACTCAAGCCCGTGAATCGTCATTAATATACCCTCGGCGGTCGCGCTTTCCTATTGATGTACAATCCGCAACCTTCCTCATATCATAATGGCGCGTTCCGTTCACATCGATAATAGGAGCTCCGTCCGCATGTCTTATCCGCGCATCCGTGTGGTATTGCGTAGTGTCGCTTGCTTAGCTGTCCTCTGTCTTCTCGTACTCTCATTATCTGCGCAACAACAGGCTGCATCCGAATTGCCCTACATGAATCCGGCGCTACCGATGGCACAGCGCGTGAAGGATCTCATCGGTCGCATGACTTTAGAAGAGAAGGTCTCGCAAATGCAGGACCACTCGCCGGCAATTCCGCGCCTGGGTGTGCCGAAGTATGACTGGTGGAATGAGGGTTTGCACGGAGTCGCTTTTGCAGGCTACGCGACGAATTTTCCGCAAGTGATCGGCATGGCTGCCACATGGGACACGGACATGGTGCACACGATGGCGCAGACCATCTCCACCGAGGCGCGTGCCAAGTACAACGAGGCCATGCGCGATGATGATCATGAGATGTTTTTTGGTCTCACTTTCTGGGCTCCGAACATCAACATCTTTCGCGATCCGCGATGGGGACGCGGCCAGGAGACCTACGGTGAAGATCCGTTCCTCACCGGGCGCATGGCCGTGGCCTTTGTTACCGGCATGCAGGGCAAGGATTCCAAATATCTAAAAGTAGTTTCCACTCCCAAACACTATGCCGTGCACAGCGGACCCGAGCCTCTACGCCACGGTTTCAATGTGGATGTCTCACCACACGATCTTGAAGATACTTATCTTCCGGCGTTTCGCGCCGCGGTGAGTGAGGCACACGCTCAGTCGGTGATGTGCGCCTACAACGCGATCGATGGTGCGCCCGCATGTGCTAACGCGATGCTTCTGCGGGAGCACTTGCGCAACGCCTGGCGCTTCAATGGATATGTGGTCAGCGATTGCGCTGCCGTTGCCGATGTCAATACTGGCCATCATTATGCGACCGACATGGCGCATGCAGCTGCGGCCGCAGTGAAGGCCGGCACCGATCTCGAGTGCGGATTCCGCCAAGGGCAGGCTTTTCCTGCGCTCGTCCAGGCTGTCCATGAAAACCTCGTGAGTGAGGCCGATCTGGACACCGCGCTCACACGTCTTTTCCGCGCACGTTTTCAGCTGGGCATGTTCGATCCACCTTCCAGCTTCGCGTATGGGCGAATTCCTTTCAGCGAGGTTAACTCGGCTGAGCATCGAAAGCTCTCGCTGAAAGCAGCCCGGGAATCAATGGTTCTGCTGAAGAATGCGGATCACGTTCTCCCTCTGAAATCGGGCATTTCGAGCATTGCGGTAGTCGGTCCAACAGCTGAGTTAGTGCAATCTTTGCAAGGCAATTACAACGGACCGCCGCCTTCCCCGGTTTATCCGCTCGCGGGAATCGAAAAGCGATTCTCTTCCGCGCACGTCGCATATGCTCAAGGATCCAGTCTGGTGGAAGGCCTGGCGATGCCGATCGAGCACACTGCGCTTCATCCAGCCAGCGGTTCCGGCCACGGCCTCACCGGCGAGTACTTTAACAACCAGGATCTGAGCGGCACACCGGTGCTTACGCGAACTGACCGGAACGTAAATTTCAACTGGGATAAAGTTGTGCCTGTCTCAGGTCTGCAGCGAAACAATTACTCGGTTCGCTGGAGCGGCAACTTCATTCCGCCTGCGCCGGGCGACTACAAACTCGGTGTTCGCGTTAATTACTGTTATGCATGTGAAAACGCGGAAGGATTCCGGCTCTACCTGGACGACAAATTGCTCGTCTCCAGCAGCAAGAACGAGAAGACCCCCGAACGAGGTACGGTCATCGATGCCGACGTCCATTTCACGGACACACAGCCCCATCCCATTCGTCTGGAATACCTGCACGGCACGGGAAGCGCTGGCATCGACTTAACCTGGCTGGCGCCCGCGGCACTGCTACGCGAGGAGGCCGTTCGCGCTGCGCAGCAGGCGGATGTGATCATCGCGACCGTGGGTCTTTCGCCGTCACTGGAAGGCGAAGAGATGCCGGTCAAGCTTGAGGGCTTCAGCGGCGGCGATCGCACCAGCATTGATCTACCGGCAGCGCAGGAGGATCTTTTGAAAGCGCTCGCCACGACCGGTAAACCTCTCGTCGTTGTCCTGCAGAACGGCAGCGCTCTGGCTGTTAACTGGGCAGAGGAACACGCGAACGCGATTCTTGAAGCCTGGTATCCGGGAGAAGAAGGTGGAACCGCGATTGCCGAGACGCTGGCGGGGGACAATAATCCCGCTGGACGTCTTCCGCTAACGTTCTACTCTTCGCTCAGCCAGATTCCTGGGTTTGAAGAGTACTCGATGAAGGGGCGCACCTACCGTTACTTTGACGGCAAGCCGCTGTACGGCTTTGGGTACGGTCTCAGCTACACGACTTTCACGTACAGCAATTTGAAGGTCCCAACTGCAGTCGCAGCCGGCAAACCGCTGGTGGTGACCGGCATGGTCAAGAACACAGGTACGACTGCCGGCGATGAGGTTGTGGAACTCTATCTCACGCAACCCAATACTTTCGAAACGCCTCTTCGCGTGCTCGCTGGATTCAAACGCATCCATTTGGATCCAGGTCAGTCGGCGAATGTCAGCCTCACGGTTGATCCACGCTCGTTAGGTCAAGTCGATGACAAGGGCAATCGAATCGTAGTCCCGGGCGAATATGTCGTGTCGTTAGGCGGTTTTCAACCAGAGGAATCCTCGTCGGTTCAAACCAGCAGATTCAAGGTGACAGGAAAAGCGGCATTATCGAAGTAAACCATCCGCGAAAGGCCATACCATAACCGGGGAAAACAAAGCCGGCCTTGGCCAAACAGTAAGTGCCGGAGTCATCTCGCACTGGCGTGCGTTCTGATCAGCGTTGACTTCAGCATATTCAACTCGCTGATGAGTTCACGTGCCATGCCCTCGGATCGCGTTCCGTTGCAAGCGGCTAGTCTCGACCTGCCCGTCCGTGTCTTATGGAGAACGCTGGATGGAGAGGACACGGCATCAACTCGGCCGGTGGATCTGAAGCAACGGAAGCGCGGAGTCGCCGTGTGGTTTATCACCGCGAAAGAAGGGAGGGAATGCCTAGAAATCAACGCCTCGGCTACCTGACCCTGACTGACCCTTGGGTTTTTGCTAAGCAGCTGATCGCAAATGGCTTATGTGGTGGGCCCGGTAGGATTTGAACCTACAACCAACAGATTATGAGTCTGCTGCTCTAACCGTTGAGCTACAGGCCCCACACTTTTACAACATCATCATAGTACCGCTGCCTTCGCAGTTCCTTCCTGGCTCCACTCTTCGACCTCGTACTCAGTTCGTGGTCCGAAGCGAGACGGGAATAATGCGCAGTTAGAGCGGTCGTCTTGTATCCGATTGATTTGGCGACGGTTCGAATCTCAACACCGGCCGTCACCAGTCTACTGGCGAAACTGTGGTGGTTGCAATGCCGTCTACGGTCGGGCCTGATGCCGAGTTGGGCTACGCGACTTCCGCGTGGTCATTGGCCGGCGGCCCCAAGGTTGCGAGTGAGAACGCAATTTATGAGATGGTCCGCACTGCCCGCGATAAAGATTTCATAGTAGGTGCTTCCACAGAGCAATCCCGACAGTCAGTCCAAATGCGAGCGTTAACAGTCCCGAGTGCTGCTCTGCCAGCAGTTCCAAACTCACTTTGCGTGAGCGATCATCGAAGGCGCCATGCGCACCGTGATCTCCGCGCAGTGGCTTCCATAGATTGTTGGGGCGGTCGGGATTCTCAAGTCCGTCGTACTGTTGAGATTCGTAACCGGTCCGAGCCAGGTAACGATCCGCAAAAGATGGAGCGACTTTGTTTCCTTCGATTGCTTCAACGGCCGACCACGCAGCGTAATACTCACGCTTTCCCGGGTGATGAGCTGCATAGTAGATGGCGCGAGCCGCTACTTCCGGCTGATAAATAGGAGGCACAGGTTGCGCCTTGTGCGGCAAGCGACTCTTTACCCAGCTGAACTGCGGCGTGTTCAGGGCCGGCATCTGCACCATTACAGTGTGGACATTGCTCTTGTCGTGGAGGAGTTCCGTCCGGAGCGAAGTGTGAAATCCGAGAATGGCATGCTTGGCAGCGCAGTACGCGGCTTGCAACGGAATGCTGCGATAGGCCAGGGCGGAACCAACATGAAGGATGGTACCGTGATCTCGCGGCAACATCCGCTTGAGCGCAGATAACGTACCGTAAACGTAGCCCAAGTAAGTCACTTCGGTGACGCGCTTGAACTCTGCGGCCGTCATCTCCTTAATGGGGGAGAAGACGGATGTCATAGCGTCGTTCACCCATATATCGATAGCGCCGAATTTGTTCTCAACCGCCGCGGCGGCAGCTTCGACCTGATCGGGATCGGCAACATCCGTTGGGAGGACCAGGGCTTTGCCGCCCGCGTGCTCGACCTCTTTTTGGGCAGCGTTCAGGCCATCTATACCGCGTGCGACTAAGCCAATCCATGCTCCACGACGCGCAAATTCCCGGACCGCTGCTCTTCCGGCTCCCGCCGAGGCCCCAGTGATGACAACCACTTCTTTCTTAGGCATTACTTTGATGGATGCCTGAAGCCGCCGGGCAGTTCGCTGGTTTTTTTGAAGTTTCGCAGACACCCGCAAAAATGACCGAATCATCGTAGTAGTTAGTCGCATATTATATAATGTCTTATCACGATACACAGACCGAGACCACCCGTCCTGGTGCTGCAATCTCGGAAATTGAGGTCGCGAGTTACACGATTCCGACCGACCTTCCTGAATCGGACGGGACCCTTGAGTGGGATCACAGCACAATGGTTGTGGTCGAGATTTCGGCAGGCGATAAGCAAGGGGTGGGATACACATACGCGTCCGGGGCTGTCGCAACTCTTATCCGCAAGACCCTAACCGAAGTGGTGCATGGCGCGGACGCTCTGGCGCCCTCGGCGGCGTATCAAGCGATGTGGCGGCACATCCGCAACCTGGGCCGCCCGGGAATCTGCTCGATGGCGATCTCAGCAGTGGATTGTGCGCTGTGGGATTTGAAGGCACGACTGCTGAATGTGCCGTTGGTCACGCTCCTCGGGCAGGTTCGGCCGGGAGTGCCGATCTATGGCAGTGGCGGATTTACTTCCTATACCGACGAGCAGCTCACGAAGCAATTATCCGGATGGATAGGACAGGGAATTCAGAACGTAAAAATGAAAATCGGAAGAGACGCTGTGGAGGATATCAAGCGCGTGCGAGTAGCTCGTCGAGCAATCGGAGACAGGCCAGGACTGTTCGTGGATGCAAATGGCGCGTACAGCAGAAAAGAGGCGTTATTCCAGGCAGAGGCATTCGCGGATTCTGGCGTGAGCTGGTTCGAGGAGCCGGTCAGTTCGGACGACCTGAGCGGGCTGCATCTCATCCGCGATCGGGCCCCGGCGGGCATGGATATCGCTGCCGGAGAGTACGGTTACGACATCTTCTATTTTCGCCGGATGCTTGAGGCCGGTGCCGTGGACGTACAACAGGCGGACATGACTCGCTGCGGAGGGATCACCGGCTTCATGCAGGTTGCGGCACTCTGCGAGGCGCACAACCTGGCACTCTCCAGTCATACGGCTCCTGCCCTACACACCCATGTCGCCTGCGCCGCTAGGCCGCTGCGGAACATGGAGTATTTCCACGATCACGTTCGCATCGAACGCATGCTGTTTGATGGTTTGCCCCAAGTGGTGAACGGCGAACTTCGCCCAAATCTGTCACGCCCCGGCCTCGGGCTGGAGTTGAAGCGCGCTGATGCCTGCAAATTTGCTGCCTAGGAGAACAGATGTCTGTCAGCAGAATCATTTCGGCGGAAGAGCTAACTGAGGGCTCAGTCAGGCCCGGACTAGTCACGCATGCCGAACACGACATTGAAACCGTGCTGCGGAGCAGCGTCAAAGGAGAGGTGCGCTTCGATCCGGGCAGCAAAGCGATGTACGCCGTCGATGCTTCCAACTACCGCCAGGTTCCGATTGGAGTAGTGATCCCAAAGTCCAAAGAAGACGTTGTGAACACGGTTGCGGTGTGCCGTGAATTCGGTCTCCCCGTTCTATCGCGTGGCGGTGGGACCAGCCTTGCCGGTGAGTGCTGCAACACCGCCATCGTGATGGATTGGTCGAAGTACATGCGTGGAGTTCTTGAGGTCAACCTTGAACAGCGCTGCGCGCGTGTGCTGCCCGGAACAGTCTGTGACGAGTTGCGGGATGCGGCGATGCAAAAGAGCGGCAAGAAGCTGATCTGGGGGCCGGATCCGGCTACGCACAATCATTGCTGTTTTGGAGGCATGATCGGAAACAATTCTTGCGGCGCCCATGCGCAGATGTCGGGTAAGACAGATAACAACATCGAGGAACTGGAGATTCTGTTGTACGACGGCACGCGAATGACCGTGGGCTGGATGACAGAAGCTGAGATGGAAGCCGCGGTGCGGCGAGGCGGACGGGTTGGCGAGATTTATAGCGCGCTACGAGCCCTCAGAAATCGCTATGCTAAGGAGATTCGTAAACGCTACCCCAACATTCCGCGACGTGTTTCCGGCTACAACCTCGACCAATTGCTGCCAGGCACCGACGGGCGATTCAACGTAGCTCGCTCGCTCGTGGGCAGCGAAGGAACGCTCGTTACGGTGCTCGAGGCGAAGTGCCGATTGATCGACGCGCGTGCGCAGCGGGTGATTGTCGCCCTCGGTTATTCGGATGTCTACGAAGCAGCCGATCACGTTCCAGAGCTAGACGAGTTCAATCCGACCGCACTGGAGGGCATCGACGAGCGGCTTCACCAGAATATCGAGAAGAAGAATGGCGCGGATCGCAATTACCTACGTCTGCTTCCGGAAGGCAAAGGCTGGCTGATGGTCGAACTGGGTGCGGATGAACATGTGGAAGCGCTGGAGACGGCTCATCGCTTGATGGACACGTTTAAACGCAAAACGAACCCTCCGCACATGAAGCTGTTCACCGACAAGACCGAGATGGAGCACTTATGGAGCGTGCGCGAATCGGCGCTTGGAGCGACCGCATTTGTCCCGGGCGAGCCGAATACGTGGCCGGGATAGGAAGACTCGGCAGTTGCACCGAACAGGCTTGGCGGATATTTGCGCGATTTGCGAGCTCTATACGATAAGTACCAATACAATCCTGCGCTCTACGGTCATTTTGGACAGGGGTGCGTCCATTGTCGCGTGGATTTTGATCTGACTTCACAACCCGGGATTCGCAAATATCGGTCATTCATGGAAGAGGCGACAGACCTTTGCGTGAAGTATGGCGGCAGCTTGAGTGGCGAACACGGCGACGGGCAAGCACGCGGCGAGTTCCTATACAAGATGTTCGGCGACGAACTCATAGACGCTTTCAAGGAATTCAAGTCGATCTGGGATCCGGATTGGAAGATGAATCCTGGAAAAGTGGTTGCGCCGTACCGCATCGACCAGAACCTGAGGCTGGGAGCTGATTACGATCCCTGGAAACCGAAAACGCACTTTCAATTTCCCGATGATCACGGGAGCTTCGCGCATGCCGCGCTGCGCTGTGTCGGCATCGGTAAGTGCCGGCGCGAGAGCGGAAAGAACGTTGACGACGACGTGATGTGTCCCAGCTACATGGTGACGCGCGAAGAGCGCCACACGACACGCGGGCGGGCCCACCACCTTTGGGAGATGCTGCATGGCGATGTGATCGAAAACGGCTGGCATGACGAGAATGTAAAAGAGTCGCTTGATCTGTGCCTGGCGTGCAAAGGATGCAAGGGCGATTGTCCGGTCAACGTCGATATGGCCACCTATAAAGCGGAGTTCCTGGCGCACTACTGGGAGGGGCAGCTTCGTCCACGATATGCCTACGCGTTTGGACTGGTGGATCAGTGGGCGCGGCTGGCGGCGATCTGGCCTGGATTGGTGAACCTGGTGACGCAAACGCCGGGTGTCAGTCGTCTGGCAAAATTCGCAGCAGGAATGCCGTCGACGAGAAAAATTCCGGAGTTTGCGCCGGAAACATTTCAGAGCCAATTCCGAAAACGCGAGTGGCGTGGCCGGCAACCCAAGGGAAAGGTGCTGCTATGGCCCGACACATTCAACAATTACTTCTTCCCTGATACAGCTCACGCGGCCTCAGAGGTGTTGGAAAACGCCGGGTTCAACGTTGAAGTTCCACAGCAGCACGTGTGCTGCGGACGCCCGCTGTACGACTACGGCATGCTCGACCTTGCCAAGCGCTATTTGAAGCGAACCATGCAACAGTTTGGGACCCAGATTGAAAGTGGTGTCCCGATCGTGGTGCTGGAGCCGAGTTGTGCATCCGTGTTTCGAGATGAACTGTACAATCTGTTCCCACGCGAGCCGCTGGCGAAGAAACTAAGGGAGCAGGTTTTTCTGCTGAGCGAATTCCTGGAGAAGAAAGCGGCGGACTACCACCCTCCACAGATTCGCGGGCATGCGCTGGTGCAAGGCCACTGCCACCACAAATCGGTTCTGAAATTTGACGATGAACAGCAAGTGCTCAAGAAGATTGGGCTTGAGGCCGAGATTCTTACTTCAGGTTGCTGCGGAATGGCAGGATCATTTGGATTCGAGAAAGGAAAGTACGATGTCTCCGTTGCAATTGGCGAGCGTATGTTGTTGCCGAAGGTGCGCGAGGCGGCGAAGTCGACGCTGATTGTTGCGGATGGCTTCAGTTGCCGTGAACAGGTCGCACAGGGCACAGATCGTCACGCACTGCATCTGGCTGAAGTGATCCAGTTCGCAGGAAGAGACATTTTGGGTTCCGGCGAGACAGCGGAAACAAAGACGATCGAACGGCGGAGAGCGGCTTTGCGCAAATCACGTTACAAAACGCTGGCGGCGATTGCAGGAATCTCCGTGGCCGCTGGGCTGCTGATTAGGTCTGTGAAGAAGTAATTTCACTTCAGGTGATAGAACGCGCCGAGAATGGCTCCGAATATCGCGTGAGAGAAGATGATTGCAAAGGGCGTGCTGGCTCCATAGTTCAGCGCAAGGAATCCCGGGGGCTCCAGTAAATTGCCAGCCTCGGGGCCGTGCTGCTCGCTGGCCATACGCGCATGAAGTCCAGGCAGTAGATTCATTACCCCGACGAGCAGAACGACAGCGTGTACAACGCCGATGATGGCGCCCCGCCACCATCCGGCGGCACCGAGCGAAACAAAGATAAACACGTACACGAGTGAAAACGACCAGCCGGAAAGCACGTGCAAAACGAAACCGTAGAGCTTCGCCCGGTCGCGGTCGGGTGTAATCATCGTACCCAGCAGGAAAGGGATGTTCATGCGCGTCAGACCCAGGCCCTGGGTCACTTCGCTGATGGTCGTCATCACCAGCGTCGAAAGGAAACCCCACAACAACCAACTCATCCAGTTCATACGCCCATCTTCTGTTCCGAACGGTGCGCGAAAGCGGGTGTTGGTTCATGCCTCTTCTCCGCGGGATGCGCTTCGCCGCGTTCGCGTTCCAGCAGAGACAGCGCAGCACTGATCAGGCCCACATGTGTGAACGCCTGAGGAAAGTTCCCGCGTGCATCACCAGTAGCGGGATCGATCTCCTCGGCAAAAAGACCGAGCGAATTCTGATATGCAAGCTGATTGCGGAAGCAATCGTGAGCTTGTTCCAGAGAGCCACCTCCGATCGCGAGATATTCAGCCAACCAAAATCCACAAATCCCGAATGCGCTTTCCGGTGGATTTCGCTGATAGCGATACAGCAGACTGTCTCCGGTTCCGAGCTGCTGCCGGACCTGGTGACAGGTACTCTGCATGCGAGCGGAGTCTGCTTTCTCGAAACCGTACCAGGGAATTCGTAGCAGCGAAGCATCTACGCTGCTTCCTTCGAGAATACTCGTGTAGCTTTGAATTTCTGAGTTCCACGCGCGTCGCTCGATTTGTTCACGAATCCGCTTCCGTTCGCGCTCGAAGAGATCCTTGGGCAGAGCTTGGATTCTCTGTTTCGTGTGCATTTCGAGCAGCCTGTCGAGCGCAGTCCAGCACATAAGACGCGAATTGGTGTGGTCTTTCCTTCCGGACCTCGGCTCCCACATTCCTTCATCCGGACTGTCCCAATGTTTAGCAACGTAATGGCCGAAACCGGTCAATATTTGTTGTGTAGAGCGATCGAAGGATCCGCCTTGGCGCGTGTATTGAGCGGCAGCGTCGATCAGCTCTCCGTAGACATCAAGTTGCAGCTGCGAACGCGCGCCATTCCCGACACGAACCGGCCGTGAATCGCGGTAGCCGCGAAGGTGCTTGATCTCGCGCTCTCGGGGCGCGATTTCGCCGTAAAGGCCGTAAAGGACTCGTAGCACAGGTTGCGTGAGCGCGGTCGCGTACAGTAACCACGTCAGGAAGTTTTCTGCTTCAGCTGTGTATCCCAGACCCAGCATCGCGCGAACGGTAAGAGAAGCATCGCGAAGCCAGCAATAGCGATAGTCCCAATTCAGAGAACCACCCAGGATTTCTGGAAGGGAAGTGGTAGGAGCTGCCGCAATAGCTCCTGACGGTGCGTAGGACAACAACTTGAGGACCAGAGCGCTGCGAATTACAACCCGACGATAGGGTCCGTCGTAAGAGCAATGGTTCGCCCAGTCCTGCCACCATCGCACGGAACGCTCGATGCGCTGCGCGAGCGAATCGCCAAGAGCTGGAAGCACGCTAGGCGCCCTCTCTGTGAAGGTCAAGACGAACTGGGCCACATCGCCACGCTTTAGCTTTATGTTTGTGCGCGCACGCCCCTTCTGGACGACTAGGGGAACGCTGCTGCGCAACCAATACACTCCGCTGCCGACTTCCATCCTGAGGCCTAGCGCACCGTTGTCACGGAGGGTGACAGACTCTCGCCCGTAACGCGGGCGGGGACAGACATTCACCTCGACCTCGACTTCACCTTCTACGCAACGCACTTCCCGCACCAACTCGTGATCCGGCAAGAGCACACTGCGTTTGAATTGCTCGGAAGCGACCGGCATAAGATCCGTTAACACGACCCGCCCATCTTGAGAACGGAAATGGGTCTCAAGAACATTCGTATTTTCTGTGTACTGGTGTTCGGCACTCAATACACCAGTTGGGGCGATGGACCAGAAGCCCCCGCGATCTGGATCGAGAATCGCAGCGAAGATCGAAGGACTATCGAATCTAGGCCAGCAGAGCCAGTCGACAGAACCAGAACGAGAGATGAGCGCAATCGAGCGACAGTCGCCTATTGCTCCGTAGTCGCCGATTCGAGCTGCAGATGCGCTATTGGTGTCCACTCTTATTTGAATAGATGACTATTGCAAAGCTGGACGATGCCAAGGAGCCATGGGAATACCCGTTGCCGCGTTCGCTCGAAAGAGCAAGTGACCGCAAGCGTCGCTCCGAACGACGCTTTGGCGAGACCTGCTAGATAACCATGAGGGCGGAGACCCTCTAAGTGTCCAGACCAAAGAGTTTTAACTATCGATGACTTGCGAACTACTGCCGGCGGAGTCAATACGCAACCCTTCCGAGAAAGCCCTAAATCGGATTACGAGTCTTCTGGTCTGGCGCTTATTTTCGGCTTGCCGATGTTCTGAAAGCACTGTCGATTGTGCGCACAATCACATAGAACTCGCTGAGCAAGGGGATAGCTTGACCTTAAGGGCCGAATTGTTGAAACAGGCAGAGCTGTATGCCACCCTCCAAACGAGTTCCGGCTGATATTCGAGGAACCATAACCTACCGCCTTATCACCCTGGAAACTGAGATCGCAAACATCCAATATCTGCTCGAGCAGACTGGGATAACCGAAGCGCAGCGAGGGCGACTCCACTCCTTGCTGGTCGCGGTTGAAGAGGAGCGGCGCGCAATCTTCCCCCAGCTTGATGGCTTATAGGTTGAGCTCACGTCGTCCGAAGACTCGGGCAAGGACGAAGATCTGTGTGAGCGGGAGAAACAGAGATTGCATCTGACTAAATCGTGGAAGTGGTTTTTGCGTATGCCGGTCAGGCAGTAGGGACGGGCGGTTGAGTGCAGTCATCGACACTTGTCTGGCTGGCAGTTTTGCCAGTTCTACCCAAGCCGCTCATCACGTAAGTTCGTTCGACGGAGGTGATCCGATGGGCGAGTCAGGTCGTCAACCGGTTCGTTCGACGGGAACAATCGTTCAGCGCCGGTTTTTCCGATTCTGCTGCATTTGTGTTCTGGTTGCGTACTCGATTGCCGCGTACGCCCATGCAGTGCTGGTGAAAGCCGCGCCGGGGGCGCACTCGACGGTAGCCGGCACGACTATCACCGTAAAGCTCCAGTTCAACGTCAGAGTAGATCCGAAGCGATCGCGTGTGGCGCTGGTACTGCCCGACAAATCGCAAAAACTACTGTCGGTAAGCCAGCCCGCGCCTGAGCTGCTGGAATCACAATTAACCGGGTTGGCTAACGGAGACTATTCGATCCGGTGGCAAGTTCTTGCCTCGGATGGACACATCACACAAGGCGAGATTCCCTTCAAGGTTGCAAGGTGAATGGGTCAGTTCCTTAACATATACGGCTTCCTGGCCGTGGTGTTGCGCGCCGCAACAATCACATTTCAATCCCTGATCATCGGAGGCGTGCTGTTCTTGTACGCCGTGTTGGGTAGACGGCGCGCTGAGAGCAGAGTTGAATCAGTGCCCGCATGCGAACGGTTGCTTCGCCTGGCTGGCATCGGACTCGCTATCACGCAACTGGTCTACGTTTGCTGCGAATCGTTTGTCCTAATACAAACGGTTGGATTGTCGCTGGGAGAGATTCTCGGAGCAAACTTCTTTCTCGCGGGAATGGTGCAGATCTTTTGCGGAATTGTGATCGCGCTAATGTCAGACAAGCCGCGTTGGACAGTTGCGCTGCTGTCGATACTCTCGCTGGCAGTGCTGCTGGCATCAGTCGCTACGAGTCACGCATTCTCGCGAGTGGAGTCGCGAGCGGCGGTGGTAGCGTTTACGGCGCTACACTTGGCGGCGCTGGGATGCTGGATCGGAGGACTGCCGTACCTGCTGCTCAGCATTCGAAAGATGACGGATGGCGATGCGAAAGCGAGAGTGCTATCACGTTATTCGCTTATCGCGCTGGTAGGCGTTGGCGTGCTGGTGGCGAGCGGAGTCGCGACGGCGGTTCATTATGTCGATTCGGCATCCGCTCTATATGGCACGGCGTACGGAGTGATGCTGCTCGCGAAAGTGGCATTGCTGGCGGTGATGCTTCTGTTCGGCGCGCTGAATCGATCGATCATTCGACGGGGGAATGCGGAGGAAGTCAGACAGCGATTGCAGAATTTCGTGGGAGCCGAGATTGGGATTGGCATTGCCCTGGTGCTGACTGCCGCTTCCATGACATCGCAGCCACCGGCAATCGACCTGACTGAGGGGAGAGTGGACGGAGCGACGATCGTGGGTCGGCTGAAACCGGACTGGCCGCGCTTTCGGACGCCACCGGTAACCTCCCTTTCGCCGGCCACGCGTCCACTGGATAAGGCGGCTGCCGCGAATGGCCCGACCTCGCTGGTGCCGGGAGAAAAGATTCATGTTCCCAATTCACCGGCAGATATCGCGTGGTCCGAATACAACCACAATTGGACGGGATTGATGCTGGTGGCCATTGGATTACTAGCGACGATCTCGCGAACGGGACGGCTGTCATTCACACGTCACTGGCCCTTGGCGTTTCTATTCATGGCGGCATTTATTTTTCTGCGGGCCGATCCGGAGAATTGGCCGCTGGGTCCCAACGGTTTTTGGGAGAGCTTCGATCAGGCGGAAGTTCTGCAACATCGACTGGCCGTGGGACTGGTAGTGGCGTTTGCGTTCATGGAGTGGCGCGTACAACTTGGCAAGGCAAAATCGGCATTCGCTTCACTGGTCTTCCCGGCCGTTTGCGTGGCGGGCGGAATGATGCTGATGACGCACAACCACTCGCTCAATAACGTGCAAGATGAGTTGCTGGCGGAAATGAGCCATTTGCCGTTGGCGCTTCTGGCGATCATTGCGGGATGGGCGCGCTGGTTGCAGTTGAGACTGCCGGCTCGGGACCAGGGGATCGTTTCGTGGATATGGCCGGTGTGCTTCGTGCTGATGGGAGGGATATTGCTTAATTACCGGGAGGGCTGAAGGCGGGCAGTCTCTCAGTCGTTCAGTCTGTCAGTCGATCAGTCTTTGAGGCGATGATGGATGCTGGGATTGGCAGCCGAGGTCGGCTGCCCCACGCGAGTTTGCGGCCGCGCCACCGGTAAGATTTAGAATTCATTCATGCCTGCCGTTGATGTTCCTCCGAAGCTCGTTGCATATCGTGTTCGTAGGCTCCCGATCCTGATTGTTGGAATGCTGGGAGTGGTGCTTGGTGCGGCGATGGTAATGATCGCATCCAGGGTCATGAGTGATTCGGCAGCGCTGGGCTTCTGGCATGCGCTAACGGCGAGGTCGAGCCGTATCGATTTGTCACGACCCGCGGTAGTGCGCCGGATCCAGCAATTGCAGCGGCTGGAGACCGTGGTCTATAGCATGGACAAGATCGTGGTTGGGCAGCGGGAAGGGAAGATTCTTCCCGATTTTCTGGTGGGCGATCGGCTGCTGTTACTGGCGCAAGGGCAAGTGGTGGCGGGAGTAGATTTCTCGCAGTTACAACTTACGGATGTTTCGCTGGACCGCAAGACAATTCGGGTGCGGCTCCCCGCGGCCGAGGTATTTTTCACGCGGCTCGACAGCCAGAACACGCGAGTTTATTCACGCGAGACCGGACTGCTGGTCCCCGTGGATCCGACGCTCGAGACGGAAGTGCGGCAACAGGCAGAGCAGCAACTTCACGACGCAGCGTTGCAAGATGGGATCCTGAATACTGCTCAGCAGAATGCGCGCACAACGCTGGCTGGGTTGCTGAAGGGATTGGGGTTCGAGAACGTGGAGTTCAACTAGAAAAGACGGAGTCCGGTTTCGAGCGAGTCCCCGGAAGGCGTGTTCCACATCACCTTGGTTACGACCTCGCCCCAAACAAAAAAGACGCGAACATCCTGGCCTGGCAAGAGGTCTTTGCACTGATGGCGGACGCGCAGGCCGTGCAAGCTGAAATCGAGGAGTTTGCCGCGAAACTCGATATCGCCTGTTGCCGTTTCAATTACCAGGGTGACTTCGCCTTCGGCTCCGAAACGTGGTTCCCTGCGTCGTTCGGATTCTAATTGGGCTTGCCGCTGCAGTCGCTGGATGTCGCTCAACATAACTAGTTCGACAATACTTTGATTGGCATGCCGGAAGCAACAAACTAAGGTAATGCGCTTGCTATTTTTTGAGTATAGACCGATTCAGGACCGGCTAGTCACCGACCATGACGGGCGAATCCATTTCCTCACTGGAATCGTGGATACTTTCGATCCGCCAGATTTCCCGAGCATATTCCTGAATGGTGCGGTCACTGGAAAATTTGGCCATACGTACGGCGTTGAGGATGGCCTTTCGTCCCCAGGTGACAGAGTCGACGAAGTCGCGCTCGGCGCGGGCGGAGGCATCGAGATAGGAAGGAAGATCGGCAAGATGGAAGTAACGATCTCCGTGATGGATCACAGAATCGAAAAACCAGCGAAAGAGGTGCGGTTGCTCAGGCGAGAGGATGCCGGAAACCAGGGCGTCCATGGCGCGCTTAAGGCGAGGATCCTGCCAGTAGAGGGCGGAAGGATCGTAGAGTCCCTGATCGCGCATGGTTCTTAGTTCTTCCACGGTGCAGCCGAAGATGTAGATATTTTCTTCGCCAGCTTCCTGCATGATTTCAATGTTGGCGCCGTCGAGCGTACCCAGCGTGAGCGCGCCATTGATCGAAAGCTTCATGTTACCGGTACCAGAGGCTTCCATGCCGGCGGTAGAAATCTGCTCACTAATGTCGGCGGCGGGCATGATGACTTCGGCGAGCGAAACGCGGTAGTCGGGGATGAAGACGACTTTCAAGCGATCTTTAACGCGAGCATCGTTGTTGATGAGATTTCCGACGCTATGGATCAGCTTAATGGTCTGCTTGGCGGCCCAATATCCCGGAGCTGCTTTCCCGGCGAAGATGTAAGTGCGCGGCGCAAGAGAGTCTTCAGCGTCTTCGATGAGGCGCTGGTATTCGGCGATGATGCGCAGCACATTCAGCGATTGCCGCTTGTATTCGTGGATGCGCTTGACCTGCACGTCGAAGATGGAGCTGGGATCGACGTCGGTGCCGGTCGTCTTGCGAATGACATCAGCCAGGCGAACCTTGTTCTGCTGCTTGATGGAGAGAAATTCGCCGCGGAACGAGGCGTCATCGGCGAAGCGCTCAAGTTCGCGCAAACGGCTGACATCTGTGATCCACTTGTCGCCGATCGCATCGGTATAGAGTCGCGAGAGTCCAGGGTTTGATTTCAGGACCCAGCGGCGAGGTGCAATGCCGTTCGTTTTGTTATTGAACTTCTGCGGCCAGAGTGCGTAGAAGTCAGGCGCAAGGGTGGTTTTACAGAGCTCGCTATGAATTGCGGAGACGCCATTAATCGAGTGGCTGCCGACCATGGCGAGGCTCGCCATGCGGACTTGTTTCTCGCCACCTTCCTCAATGATCGACATCTTGCGGAGCTTGTCGAGATCTCCAGGCCAGGAAATTTCGACTTTACGCAGGAACTCGAGATTAATTTCCGAAATGATTTCGACGTGACGCGGCAGCACGTAGGAGAGCAACGACAGCGGCCACTTCTCGAGCGCTTCGGGGAGTAGCGTGTGATTCGTGTAGCCGAGCGTAGCTTCGGTGATTTCCCATGCCTGCTTCCACTCCAGGTTGTGACCATCGACGAGCACGCGCATGAGTTCGGCGACCGCGAGGCTCGGATGCGTGTCGTTCATCTGGATGGCAACGTTAGAGGCGAAGTCGTCGAAGGTTTCGTGCTGCACGCGATAGCGGCGGACGATGTCTTTGATGGAACAGGCTACGAGGAAATATTCTTGCAGCAGGCGAAGCTCTTTTCCAGCGGGGAAAGCGTCGGAAGGGTAGAGCACGCGAGAAATGTTCTCGGCAGAGATCTGTTCCTCGACCGCTTTGAAGTATTCACCGTTGTTGAACGCCTGGAGGTTGAAGTCGGCGGAGGTGCGCGCTCCGAAGAGCCGCAGCCAGTTCACCGATTTGCCCGCATAACCTGCGACGGGGAGATCGTGGGGAACGCCGATCACGGCTTTGTAGTCGACCCAGATGCGTTTCTCGGAGCCATTCGAACTCGCGGAGCGCTCCATGCGACCGTATATCGGAATCAGGAAAGGTTCGTCGATGCGTTCGAAGTAAAAAGGGAATCCGGTTTCTTTCCAGCGATCAGGTTTTTCCACCTGATATCCGTCGACGATTTCCTGCTTGAAGAGTCCGTAATCGTAGTCGATGCCGTAGCCAAAGCCGGGCATGCCGAGCGTCGCCATAGATTCGAGGAAACACGCTGCGAGGCGGCCGAGGCCACCGTTACCCAAGGCGGCGTCCGGTTCGGCATCCAAAACCTCATTAAGGTCGGAGTCGCATTCAGCGATGGCGCGACGCGCTTCTTCCACGAGCTTGAGATTGTAAAGAGTGTCACCGAGCGTGCGCCCGATGAGAAATTCCATGGACAGATAGTAAAGACGTTTCGCGGCGGCAGAAGTGTAGCGACGCTCAGTGTCGAGCATGCCATCGACGAGCAAATCGCGAATGGCGAGCGAAAGAGGCCGAAGGAGTTCCTTTGCTCCGAGTCCCTGCGTGTCGCGACCCAGGGAATAACGGATGTGCCGGTAAATGGATTCCCGAAGTGCTTGAGTTTTACCAGGGTCCCCGTTTAAATCATTCTGCACTAGAAAACGCCCCACCTTCTCGGAGCCGCGGCACGCTTCTAGTCTCCGATGTGTTCTTGCGGCTTCAGGTTAGCCACGTCGCCAACCGAAGCAGGTTTGTTCGGTTTTCTTGCTATCAGAGTACCACGAATTATTATTAGAAATCCCGATAGGTGCGATAGATAACGGTGCTCCAACTAAGGTCACTGTGCCTGGTGATTCTTAAGAAGAAGCCCCTACAGAAACGAGAAAAACTAGCGTAATGACAAGGGTCGAAGAGTTCTTCGAATTCGCGAAACATGGCACCACGTTACGGCGCGAAGTACTCGCCGGACTAACGACGTTCATGACGATGTCATACATCCTGGTGGTGAATCCCGCGATTCTGACGGCCGCTGGAATTCCCGCGGGAGCATCGCTGGTGGCGACCATCATCACGGCCGCAGTCGGGACACTGCTGATGGGTGTGTATGCGAAGCGTCCGTTTGCAGTGGCGCCGTACATGGGCGAAAACGCATTCATTGCGTACACCGTTGTGCGTGTGTTGCGATTGAGTTGGCAGGCGGCGCTGGGCGCAGTGTTTCTTGCCGGCTGCGTTTTCCTGTTGATGACGGTGCTGAAGCTGCGGCAATGGCTAGTGGGCGCGATTCCAAAAACGTTGCGATACAGCTTCGCGGTCGGCATTGGATTGTTCCTGACATTTATCGGACTGAACGATAGCGGAATCGTCGCGCTGGGAGTGGCGGGTGCTCCGGTGAAGCCGGGGAATCTGGCGTCACTGCCGGTGCTGCTGGCGATCCTGGGATTTGTGCTGATTACGATCTTGATTATCCACCGATTTCCGGGAGCGATTCTCGCGGGGATTCTCGTGGTGACAGTGCTGTCGATGGTGTTGCGAGTGGCACCACCTCCGCATGGATTCGTCAGCATGCCGCCGAGCATTGCGCCAATTTTGTTCAAGCTGGATTTCCGACACGTGTTTACGTGGGCATTCTTTCCAATCGTGCTCACAATTTTGGTCATGGCTTTTGTGGATACGATGGCGACGCTGATTGGTGTATCGGCGAGGGCGAATCTGCTGGATGAAGAAGGAAACTTGCCGCAAATCGAGCGTCCGATGACGGTGGATGCGATTTCGACGATGCTGGCGGCGCTGGTGGGGACAACGACATCGGGTGCGTTCCTGGAATCGGCGGCGGGCGTGGAGGCGGGAGGGCGCACGGGAATGACGTCGGTGGTCACGGCGCTGTGCTTCGTGCTGGCGTTATTCTTCTCTCCGTTTGTTGCCTCGGTGCCGCCGCAGGCGTATGGACCAGCGCTGATCATCGTGGGATTGATGATGTTTGCGCCGGTGGTGCATATCCCGTTCGATGACTACACGGAGGTGGTGCCGGCGTTCGTTGTAGTGGCACTGATGAGCTTCACCTTTAACGTGGGAATCGGCATGACAGCGGGCTTCGTGCTGTATCCGTTATGCAAAGTGGCGGCAGGACGGTGGAGGGAAGTGCGTCCGGGGCTGTGGGTGCTGGGAGGACTGTCGCTGTTGTTCTTTGTGTTTTATCCGTATTGAGTGATACGCCTAATCGAAGTGAGCGGGTCGGTCCCATCGGAATCTGAATGACGCGGGCGAGGGCGCCCGCGCCATTTTGCACTCAGGCGGCGCGGCTGTAGGCGTCGGAGCCGCGCTGCTTCACGAGTTTGTTGTAAACGCCGATGGTCAAGAACGCTGGAACCCATTGGCCAACGAAGAGTGCCCATTCGTCCTTGCCCAGGATCTTTAGGATTGCCGACGCGGCAATTGAACCGAGAGCGATCCCCAAGTAGCCGGATGATGGAATCTTTGCCGTATAACGTTCGATGCTTCCCGTAAATTCGTCTTCGCGAACTTCTCCGCTGCGTACGCGCATGCTAGTACCTCATTTGTGAGTTGTGATCCCCGTAGGGTGTCGATTGTCAGATGCGATGCCTGACGTAACAAATGGCAAAAAGCAGCGTACGCTGAGTTACATTCAACGTGCTGGAAAACGGTGTACGGGAGTTTTGCGTGAAGAGAAAACTAAGAGTTGTAGGATTGGCAGCGTGCCTCCTCAGCGGTAGCCTGGCCTGCGCTCAGTATCTGCAGGCAGTGCCGAAACCAACCGCGGACAATGCGGAAGAGAGAGCGACAGTGATGTGGAAATGGTTACAGGATTGGCCGAATCTTGGGCGCTATCGAGCGGCGGATAAGGAACTGGGTGCGGCGAAGTCCGGCGAGAAGCGGGTAGTGTTCATGGGCGATTCAATCACCGACATGTGGCAGCTGCCGCAATACTTTCCGGGAAAGCCGTATGCCAATCGTGGGATCAGTGGGCAAACTACCTCACAGATGCTGGTGCGATTTCGACAAGACGTGGTGGAGTTGAAGCCGCGCGTCGTGGTGATCCTCGCTGGCACGAATGACATTGCAGGGAACACAGGTCCGATTACGCTGGAGGAGATTGAGCGGAACTTTGCTTCAATGGCAGATTTGGCGCACGCGAATGGGATCAAAGTGGTGCTGTCCTCAATTTTGCCGGTTCACAATTACACGCTGAGATCCAAGCTGTTCTTTGGTGAGCGCTCACCGGAGAAGATCGTGGCGCTGAATCAGTGGTTGAAGCATTATGCGGGCGAACACGGGTATGTTTATCTCGATTACTTCAGCGTGATGGTGGATGAGCGCGGATTGTTGAAGAAAGACCTGGCTGATGATGGACTGCATCCGAACGAAGCCGGATTGAAGATCATGGCGCCAATGGCGGAGAAGGCGATCCAGCAGGCGATGGGGCAAAAGTAGCGGGCAGACGAGGTCGGCTGCGCAATTTGAAACTGCAGATCCCTCGCGGACTTGGAGTCCGCTCGTGATGACAACAAACAAAGGCGGCAGCCGAGGTCGGCTGCCCCACGTGATTGTCGATGAAGGGAACTGGCCCACTCGAGGGCGAGTGGGCTCCAAAGAAACTTCAGGCGTGCTTCTCTTCGCGGACGGCGTCGAGCATTCGTGCCGGCAGCGGTTTCTGCGTTGGACGCTTCTCTTTGATGTCGAGCGGCAGACGAAAGTCTTTCGCAGAGGCACGGCCTGCGGCGAGCCAGCCATAGCGAGTCAAGATTGAGCCAGCGATGCCGCAGCAAGCGGCCAATTTGCGGAGGCCTCGGGATTTCCTGGAGAAGACTGCCGCGAGTCTCAGGAGCAAAGGCGCGGGCCCGGAGAGAAAACCGCCAGCCCGAGTGACCCAGCCGCTGGCACCTCGTTTCAATGGACGAAGTACCGGATCGGAGTCGCTTTCGAGAGTGAATCCCTCCCAAGTCTCAAAAGCAGCAGCGAGGAGCGCGAGCCAGTTGAGGGCGGCATTCTCGTTGCCCATCAACTCGAGCGTAGAAACTCCGGCCTGTACGCCCGACATTCCGAAGTGGACGGGAAGCGTTTTTACGTTCTTGTTCCAGACAGGAATGGCGGTGGCACCAATCAGGACTCCGGTGTAGTTGTGTAGCGGCAGTCCAAACAGAGCGGCCATACCCTGGCTGACTTGACCGACGATGCGGACCGGGAGCGAATCGTAGCGCTGTCGAACCAGGTTCGCGAAGACGGCTGCGCCGGCAGCCGATCCGAAAGCCGCGAGCGTCCACGCGCCCATACTCATCGGGCTTTGGAGCTTGAACACGCGCAGCATTCCAAGGAATCGTTCGGGACGTCCGAGATCTGAAATCAACAGAACCGACGAGAGGCCAGCGCCGCCGGCGGCAACCCAGCGCGCGTCGTGGGCAAGTTTTTCGTCGTCACCGATCCAGTCGGCGAGAGCACCGATCACGGATGCGGCTCCGGCGGCACCTCCAACAAAGAAGTAGAGAGGAATCTCCCATGTCCAAGGGGGCTGTTTCAGTAGTGGAATGCCGTAGTAGCCGGTCTCAGAACTGGCGCGTGGGAAGGGAGCGCCTTCCGGGCGAACGCCTGGAGTTTCCACTCGTCCTTTGCTTTCGGCTTCGCGGCGGATCTCCAGCAAACGCGATTCGCTGGCGGCGTCGGGCACGCGTTTTTTTTCGGGATCGGCTTCTGATGGCCAGGTGCTCATCCAAGACTCCTTCTCGACGTCCAACTATTTCTATGGGCAACAGCACTCTTGCGTGATCCTGTAAAAGCGACGAGGGCCGCGAAGACAAAAGCTCCGGCTCCAATTACCGCCGAGCGCCACGCGTCTTTCTGAAAGATGGTCGGTACTTCCGGCTTGGGCGGAAGGTTATACATGCGAGGGTCGCCGCGTATAAGAAAGAAGGCGTGAATGCCGCCGACGCTTGTCTCCCTGGGATCGTAGATCTGCGCATCCTTCATGCCTTTGTTGTGCAAATCTTCGAGACGGGCCTGAGCCTGCGTCTGTAGTTCATCGAGCTTTCCGAACATAATGGATTTGGTAGGGCAGGCTTTCGCGCAAGCTGGCTCCAGACCTGCTTTCTGTCGATCGGTACAGAAGGTGCACTTAAAGGCCCGGCCGTCTTGAGGATTGCGTTGAACCACGCCGAATGGGCAAGAAACGACACAGTAGCCGCAACCGTTACAGACGTCGGGCTGCAGGTAGACGGAGCCGAATTCGGTGCGGACGAGCGCGCCGGTGGGACAGGCCTCCATGCAACCGGCGACTTCGCAGTGCTTGCAGACGTCGGAGGAGAATTCCCATGAAAGAGAATCAGGAGAGTTGCCTCCTTCGCTGGGGTGAATCTGGCCTTCCACAAACTTCACGTGCCGCCATGTGGCGTAACTTACGGAGCCTGTATTGTCATAGGAAAAGCCGCTCCAATTCAGGCCGTCCGCCGGAATGTCGTTCCATTCCTTGCACGCAACTTCGCAGGCTTTGCAGCCGATGCACAAAGTAGAGTCGGTAAAGAAGCCGGTAGTCCTCTTACTGTGCTGATCCGGGTTCTCAGTACGAAGCTGAAACAGTTTTGTAGACGGAGCAGTGCTCATGCGACCCTCTGTGTTTCACGCTTGAACTGCTCAAGCACCCCGGCACCATCGGGCAAACGTCGACCGGGAGTGAGATTGCACACCAGCGCCTTGGTTTCCATGATGCGAACGTTGGGCTCTTCGGAAATGGCTAGCAGATCGTTGGCGACATCGCCTGTGGACACACCTTTCCATCCCCAGTGATAGGGCAGTCCGACCATGTGAATGGTTTTGCCGTTTATCTGAAGTGGACGCACCCGTTGTGTAACAAGAGCGCGGGCCGATACGATCCCGCGCGGAGAAGTGATGGTGACCCATTCGCCGTTGATGATGCCGAGCTCTGTAGCAAGCTCCGGAGAGATTTCGCAGAAAAGCTCGGGCTGCAGTTCTGAGAGGTGCGGAACGGTACGGCTCATGCCTCCGGCGGTATGGTGCTCGGTGAGCCTGTATGTTGACAGGACGTACGGGAATCGTGGGTCGTCTGGTTGCGAGGCATACGGGTTGTCGGGCCGTTGCTTGGTGTCGGCCGCGGGATTGGTGCCGTGATCCGGGTAGAGCGAATTGCTGGTTATTGATTCCAGCGGCTCGTAGTGAGTTGGGAGTGGACCGTCTTTGAGGCCGCTGTTGACGAAGATCCAGGCGACACCATCGGAGTGCAGCATGAAAGGAGCGTCGCCCGGGAGAGCGGCCACACCTTTTCCATTGCGGAGATCGCCTTTGTGATCGGGAGACTTCTTCAAGTCGAAGTCGGGGCGATCGAGACCTGTCCAGGTCTTCTTTTTGACATCCCACCAGACGAGCTTCTTGTTTTCGCTCCAGGGTGTGCCATCGGGAGCGGCGGAGGCGCGATTGTAGATAATGCGACAATCGTTGGGCCAAGCGAATCCCCAGCCGTGGCCGAGGTAGTCTTTGGGCTCCCGCTGATTGGCCTTGTTCAGGTTCGAGTCGGGAAAAACGCCACAATAGATCCAACAGCCGCACGCAGTGGATCCGTCGGTTTTTAAATCGTTATACGACTTAAGCTGTTTGCGGTCTTGCCATGTAAATCCGTTAATTTCGCGCAGAACTTCTTCGGCATCAGGCTCGGCGTGAGGTCCATGAGTCGCGTATTCCCATCGAAGGGCATTGAGAGGCTCATTTTTAGAGGTGCGTTCTCGCGCGGCCTTCTCTTTCAACATGCGGCCAAGGTGAACGATGAACCAAGTCTCGCTGCGGGAATCGCCTGGAGGATCGACCGACTTGTTGTGGAACTGAAGCAGACGTTGGGTGTTGGTGAAGGTACCTTCTTTTTCGGCCTGGCCGGCTGCGGGCATAAGGAAGACTTCGGTGGCTATGTGCTTCGGATCGAGTTCTCCGCGGCGAACTTCGGGGGAGTCGTACCAGAAGGCGGCGGTCTCGGTTTCTACCATCTCGCGCACGACCAGCCATTTGAGCTTCGACAGAGCTGTGCGTTGCAGACGACCATTGGGAGCGCCGACTACGGGGTTCTGGCCCATCACAAAGAGGCCGTCCATTTTGCCGTCTTGCATCTGCAGCCAGTAGCCCAGTTCTGAGTGGTCACCGGTGACGCGGGGCAGGAGGTCGAAGCCCCAGTCGTTTTCTTTGCGGGCATATTCACCGTAGTAAGCGCGCATGAGGCTGATGAAGTAGGCGTCGAAGTTTGCCCAAACGCCTGTCTGCGCCTTGTGTTTTTCGACATACTTATCCCAGGTGTAGGTTCCCACGTCGAAGAAGGGCATGGGCAAATATCCGGGAAGGATGTCGTAGAGTGTGGGGATGTCGGTGGAACCCTGGATGGAAGCGTGCCCGCGTAAGGCGAGAATGCCACCACCGGGGCGGCCGATGTTTCCCAGTAGAAGTTGCAGAATGGCAGCGGAACGAATGATCTGAGGGCCTTTGGAATGTTGCGTCCATCCCACGGCATAACAGATGGCGGCAGTTTTCTCGCGGCCGGAGGCATTGGTGAAGGCTTCTGCGGTTTCGAGAAAGATGTGCTGGGGAATGCCGCATTGACTTTCGACTAACTCCGGCGTGTAACGCGCGAAGTGACGCTTCAAGACCTGGAACACGCAGCGGGGATGCTGCATGGTCATGTCTCTAACGAAAATGTTGGGCTTGCCGGCTTCGCCGCCGCGTTGACCGTGACCGCCAGAATCGGGTGTAGCTCCGGCCGCATGAACTTCTTCGCTGGGCTCTTGCTCGTAAAGCCAGCTCTCGGGATTGTATTTTTTCTCTTTTTCGTTCCAACCGGAGAAAACACCACCGAGATCTTCCGTGTCTTTGAAGTCCTCACGGAGAATAAAGGGAGCGTTCGTATAGTGCTTTACGTACTCATCGAACCATTTGTTATTCGAAAGTACATAATTGATCAGCGCCCCAAGGAAGATAATGTCGCTTCCGGCTCGCAATGGTACCCAGATGTCGGCCATGGCAGAGGTTCGCGTGAAACGTGGGTCGACATGAATGATTTTGGCGCCACGTTCGCGGGCTTCCATGACCCACTGGAATCCGACAGGATGGTTTTCCGCCATGTTCGAGCCCATGATCAAGATGGCATCGGCTCGTGGAAGGTCAGTTTGTGCAGTGGTAGCGCCGCCACGGCCAAAAGATGTGCCCAGACCGGGCACAGTGGAACTGTGTCATATTCGGGCCTGGTTGCTGATGCAGTTCATCCCCAGGCCTGCCGCGAATAGTTTCTTGATCAGGTAATTCTCTTCGTTATCGAGAGTAGCGCCGCCAAGATGAGCGAAGGCGAGAGTGTGCATCACCGGTTCGCCCTTTTCGTTCTTCTCGACAAAACTCTCGTCGCGGGTTTTCCAAACGCGATCGGCAATCATCTTCATTGCCGTATCGAGTTCCAACTCTTCCCACTCTGTGGCGTACGGTCGGCGATATTTGACTTTCTTCAGGCGCGCGGTATGGGTGTGCAACTGGTAAGTGGCGGAGCCTTTCGGGCACAGGCGTCCGCGAGATATCGGGGAATCGGGATCGCCTTCAATGGAAATTAGTTTGTTGTCTTTGTGGTAGATGAGCTGACCGCAGCCTACGGCACAATAAGGACAAATTGACCGCGCTATATCGGCGCCGTGAGTCTTTGGGAGCAGGTTGCGGGTTCTCTCGCTCCAGGCTTCCTGTCCAGTACCGTCTGATCCGGTTTGAATTTGCCTAACTACCGGCCAGCGGGACAAGAACTCCTTAATCATGAATGCCTCAAGAAATAATTTGTGTAACTAAGAGTAGAAGCGAAAGCGGGGGTGCAAGGTTGCCATTTGCGAAATCTGATCGTGCTACGCTGAGGCAGGGAAAGAATCTCTCTATGGCGGTGCAATGGAATGGCTGATTCGCAACGAGAATATTTCGATCTTCCCAATCGACGCGAGGACCTACCCTTCAGTGATGCGGTCCTGGTTGGTGACACGCTGTATCTATCGGGACGAATTGGAATTGATCCCCAGACCGGATATGCGCCAGCGGATATCGACCAGGAAATCAGCTTTTTATTGGATGGCATCGAAGCGGTCCTTGAACACGCCGGAATGGAAATGAACGACCTCGTGTACGTCCAGATTTTCTGTCCTGATCTATCGCTCTTCGATCATTTCAATCGCAGATACAGAACCTACTTCAGCGGCAAGCTTCCGGCGCGCGCGTTCATCGGGTCGGGCCCGCTGCTACGGAACGGCAGGTTCGAGATTATGGCGCAAGCACGGAAGAGATAGTGCAGATGATTCCACATCTGCCAAGAGCTGGCAGATAGCTCTAACTTGGAATCGCGGTTGGCAAACGTTACAGTGTTGCTCATGTTCGCGGATCGTACGCGGTGGAATCTGCAGGTAAACCAGTTTTCGCAGACGCTGGAGAGGCGGCGGAAGTCAGGCGAGCGCATTCTCGACCTGACCGCGTCGAATCCGACGACGGTGGGAGTGAAGTACGATGAGCCGGCTGTTTTGCGCGCTTTGGCGAGACGGGAATCGCTGATTTATGAGCCGGATCCGAAGGGACTCAGGAGCGCGAGGGAAGCTGTCGCGCGGTACTACGAGGAAACGGCGAGGACAGCGGAGTTGGATCCGGAGTCAATTGTCCTGACGGCCAGCACGAGCGAAGCGTATTCCTATTTATTTCGACTGCTGTGCAATCCCGGAGATGAAGTGCTGGTTGGAACGCCCAGCTATCCACTGTTTGAATACCTCGCCGATATTCAAGACGTCCGGCTTATTTCGTACGACCTGGTGTACGACCACGGATGGCAGGTCGATTTTCATTCTTTGCGCCAGAAGCTGACTTCACGAACGCGGGCGATCATGCTGGTGCATCCGAACAATCCCACGGGATCGTATGTCTCCGATAACGAGCGACGAGAGCTGGAGGCAATAGCGAGAGAACACGAACTCGCGTTGGTAGTGGATGAGGTGTTCCTGGATTTTCCGCTCGACGGGATCCGGCATACGAGTTTCGTGACGAATGCGGATGCTTTGACTTTTACGCTCAGCGGGCTGTCAAAGATTTGTGCCCTGCCGCAAATGAAGCTGGCGTGGCTGGTAGCTTCAGGTCCAGAGGAGTTGAAGAAAGAAGCACTGGGGCGACTGGAAGTTATTGCCGACACGTACCTTTCGCCGAGCGCGCCTATACAGCACGCGACGGCAGATTTCCTGGCGATGCGCAATGCGGTACAGGACCAGCTAATGACGCGAGCGAGGGCGAACTTGGCGGAATTGGACCTTCGGCTGACTGGGCAACAACTTTGCCAGCGCCTCAATTGTGAAGGCGGGTGGTATGGGGTGTTGCGCGTGCCGGTGACACGGACAGACGAGCAGCTTGCGGTAGAGCTGCTGGAAAAGCAGTCAGTGTTAGTGCATCCGGGGCTCTTCTTCGATTTTCGTTCGGACGGGTACCTCGTGCTGAGCCTGATCACGCCAGAGCCAATATTCGCTGAAGGCGTTCGGCGAGTGCTGGAGTTTGCTCATTAGGAAAGGCTCACGGCTTGGCCAGCGGCCTAATTAGCACTTCGCTGATAAAGGAACGCGGCTGCTGCATGACCAGCATCTCGACCACATGGGCGATATCGTCGCCCTGAAGCATCTTCGAAGTGTTCTTGCCTTCATGCGGGCTGAGATCTGTATTGGTCGAGCCAGGGCAGATTACGGTGACGCGAACATTGTAGGCGCGCAGCTCTTCGGCAACTGCGTAACTCAGTCCATTGAGTCCCCACTTAGAAGCGGCGTAAGCGGCACCCTTGGGTAGTGGGTTCTTGCCGGCCAAAGACGAGATGTTGATGATGTCACCGCGTCGGGCGGCGATCATCATGGGCGCGAAAGCACGGATGCAGTAGTAAACGCCGCGGAGATTGGTGTTGAGGATGGCATCCCACTGCTCCGGCGGAAGCTCATGAAGTTGCGTGGAAAACCCGCCGATTCCGGCGTTATTCACCAAGACTTGCAAGCCGCGGAACTCGCGCTGGACGTAGCTGGCCGCATTTGTAACCGAGTTGAAATCGGTTACATCGCAAGCCAGAGCTCGACATTTGCCGCCAGCTGATTGGATAGCTTTGGCGGTTCGTTCGAGCAGGTTCTGATCGCGACCGGTAATCACGACAGTAAAGCCGAGCTGGGCTAGTTTTTCGGCGATCGAGCGGCCAATTCCACGGCCACCACCTGTAACGAGGGCAGTTCCATTTTGCAACTCGGGATTTGGCATGCGGGTCCTTTCTGACCAAGGTTGGATTGGTTGGAGGCTGCGTGGGGCGGCCAAACCAGCAACACTGCACAATTCTGCAGCATCGGATATAGTGTCCATAATCGCGAGAAAAGTGGCCTTCGTATTTACATTACTTGCCTTAGATGAACTCTGATTCATATAATCCAGCGTCCGAGCATTCCGTGTCATTGACGTTGTGAAGTCACGGTCGTCGGAGGATGTGTGTTTCAGGCAGGCATGGCGGGGGTGGGTGACTCTACCGTGCAAGCTTCATTTAGTTAGTATTGTGCGTGCCATATTCGATTCGCGTAATTGACTTTCCCGGAAGTTAAGGAGCTACTGAATGAAGAAGTCGCTTGTGATGCTTGTGCTCATGTTTGCGACTGCAGGGCTTGTGCAGGCCGCGCCACAACAGCCGGCGGCCGGACAGGCAGGATCTGCCGCGCCGGCGCAGCAGAAGAAAGAAATCAAGAACCCCGCCGAATATAACGCTTACATGGGGGCTATCCAGCAGACGGATCCCACAGCAAAAGCGGCGGCACTGGAAGCATTTCTCCAGACCTATCCAGACTCAGTCATGAAGGAAGATGCGCTCGAACTGTTGATGCGCACCTACCAGCAGACGAACAACCTTCCGAAGACGGAAGAGGCGGCAATCAAGTTGTTGCAGGCGAATCCAACCAATGTGACAGCTCTGGCATTGTTGAGTTATTCGAAGCGGATGCAGGCTTTAGCGGGCGGAGCAAACGCGCCGCAGAACCTTCAACAGGCCGCGGAATACGGGCAGAAGGGGATCACGGCGCTACAGACCTATGAAAAGCCTCAAGGCATGACCGATGACCAGTTCACCCAGCTCAAGACGCAACTTGCTGGCATCTTCAACGCGTCCGTCGGTCTGAATGCGCTGCAAACGAAAGATTACGCCAACGCGCAATCACATCTTGCGGTAGCGGCTGCCGCGAATCCGACTGATTTTGCGACCACCTACCAGTTGGCGCTGGCGAACCTTGACGCTCCCCAGCCGAATTACATCGACGGCCTGTGGTACATTGCGCGCGCTTCAAACCTGGCGCCCTCGCCTCAATATAAGCAACAGATCTCTGAATATGGCCGCCGCAAGTACATCAAGTACCACGGTGGAGATGATGGCTGGACGGATATTCTTGCCCAGGCAGCATCGCCGGCCAAGCCTGCCAACTTCACGATCAAACCGGCGCCGACTCCGGCGGAGCAGGCGGCTACACTGGTGCAGTCTACGCCTGTGACGCAGATGAGCTTCGACCAGATACAGATGGTGCTCACCTCGGGTAATCAGGACGCTGCGACCAAGGTGTGGAACGATCTTAAGGACAAGCCGATCAAGATCGAAGGGAAGCTGATTTCAGGTACGCCGACCAAGTTGATGATCGCCGGAAGCTACGACGATATCCAGGCGAACAAGGCTGACATCGAGCTGACGATGGCGAATCCTGTTCCAACCCGCCTGGTTCCGAAAGATGGAGCGACGGTGGATTTCCAGGGCAATCCGACGACGTATGATCCGACACCCTTCATGATTCACATGGAAAAGGGCGTTCTACTCAATTTGCCTACGGAAACCCCTAAAAAGCCGACCACGACTCATCGTAAGCCGCAGTAGGGAGCACGACGCGTGCGGAGGAACAAGTCTTCGGCCAAGTACAAAGGCAGCCTGGTTAAGGCTGCCTTTTCTTCGTTCAGATCAGTTTAAAGAGAGCGGTTGCTGCGTGCTTAGCGGGCGGCTTTCTTCTCGAGGGCCAATGCGGGACGTGCGCTGCGAGGCGGACGCTTCGCTTCACGCAGGGCGCGCATGTCGATCTTCAACTCGTCGATAGTGCGGGAGAGGGTATTACGGTGCATGCCAAGCTGGCGCGCGGCACGGCACTGATTCCCGTTGCTTTCCTGGAGAACGTTGATGATGAATCGCTTCTTGAATTCGCGGACAGCTTCGGAATAGAGAATTCCGCCTTTGTACATCTGTGTGACAAGCGCTTCAAGCTGGTCCTTCACGTTGTATCTCTCTTTCTGATCTGATTCCATTAAGCCACTCATTTTCCTGAACCCTGGGAGCTAGATGCCGGAGCAACGGCCGAACTTGGTTTTCCGGGGGTCGCATCTTCCGCCTGATCCTTTGCGTGATGCAACAAATCAATACCATCGCGAACCCGGGCCCGAATATCAGCCGGCGTGAGCCAGGTAGCAGCTCTGCCCACGGCCAAGAAATAAGGAGCCGCGGAAGATTGGCTCAACCATCGCGCACCGGGCGCAAAGGCGGCGGTAGCCAGGCAAACCACCGTGACGACCAGCAAGCCACGCACGAACCCAAACACGGCGCCGAGGAACCGGTCCATCCACTTCAACCCCGCTTCGCGAACAGCCCAGCTTGTAATTCTTCCGGCGATTCCGGCGAGTAAAGCGATGGCAACAAAGATGACAAAGAACGAAACGATGTCGGCCACCCAGCGGGGATTCACGCTGGATAACACGCCATCGGCCAGCCAAGGGTATTCCCAAGCTGCTACCAGGAACCCAATTACGGTTCCAGCCAAGGCAAAAGCCTCGGTAAAAAAGCCTTGAGCTGCGGCCTGAACGGAAGAGAGCACAATAGCCGCAACAATCAACCAATCCGCTACTGTCATGGATCCAATCCTGGGCCGCTTGTCTCAGTGCAACTTCGGACGGCGATCCACTCTAAAAGCTCAACTCGCGCCCGGTAAGTTTCCGGTACGCATCGACGTATTTCTCGCTAGTTTTTGCCACCACCTGCGGCGGTAATGCCGGGGCGGGAGGCAGCTTGTTCCAATGAATCTCTTCGAGATAATCGCGGACGTATTGCTTGTCGAAGGATTCCTGGGTGGCGCCGGGCTTGTACTGGTCCGCCGGCCAGAAGCGGGAGGAGTCGGGCGTAAGAACTTCATCCGCCAGAACGATTCCTTTTTCCGTTTGACCGAATTCGAATTTTGTATCGGCGATGATGATGCCGCGTCCTGCCGCATAGTCACGCGCAGAGCTGTAAATGTTCAAAGTGAGATCGCGTAACTTGGTGCTGACGTCGGCGCCGAGAATCTCCTGCATCTGCTCGAAGGAGATGTTCTCATCATGTCCGGTTGTAGCCTTGGTAGCCGGCGTAAAGATCGGCTCGGGCAATTTGTCGGACTCTCGGAGTCCAGCCGGAAGCTTGATTCCGGAGACGGAGCCGCTGGCTTTGTACTCCTTCCAGGCGGAACCGGAGATGTATCCGCGCGCGACGCACTCGACAGGGAACATCTCAGCGCGAGAAACCAGCATGGACCTACCACGCAGTTGAGTGCGGTATTTCTGCAGTTCGACGGGGTATTCGTCCACCTTGGCGGTAACAACGTGATTGGAGACGATGCCCTTTAGAAATTCAAACCAGAACAGAGATGTCTGGGTGAGCACGGTTCCCTTTAGGGGGATGCCGGAGGCGAGAACGTAATCGAACGCAGAGATGCGATCGGTAGCAACGAAAAGAAGCCGATCTTCACCGACCCGATAGATATCTCGAACTTTGCCACTGGCGAAAAGTTCCAGATCGGGGAAATTGGTCTTCAGCAGCGTGTCTTGAGGAGTCAGAGTATTCACAGTTGGAATCGTCGTTGAAGAGTCGACGCACATTCTAGCCGTCCATCCATATTTGTCAACGCTGGTCATCACAACGGGGAGAGATGAGGGATTTCCGTCCGCTGAAAAGAAATTGACAAGGTGAGTGATTGCGCGAAACAGGCGTGAATAGAGGCGTTTCGCGTTATGGAAATGAGGAAAAGAAGTGCAGAGTTTTGCATGCTGCACTTTTCTTCGCACAACAACGGGCCGACACAATTCGTCAAGATAGTGCCGCGAAAATTTGTGCCGCGGCACTCGCGAACTGATCACGGATTAAGTCAGAGATCAGCTGAACTCAGCAAGCGAGGCGCGCAGCTTGTGCGTAGCGCGAAAGAGAGTGTTCTTCATCACTCCCTCGGACGTGTCAAAGAAGCCGGCGATGGTTCTAAGCCGCAAGCCATGGTAGTGCTTCAGCTCAAAAACAATGCGCTCTTTCGGAGAAAGCTTTCCGAGAGCCCGGGCGACGCGTTCGCGTAACTCGCGATTGATGAGAGATCGCTCGGGGCTAGCACCGGGGCGGTGATCGGGAAGACGATCGATTGGATCCTGCTCTTCGCCCTCGTCAGACAATTCCGGTTCCACTGCACGATTACGGCGCTGATTGTAGCGAAGACGATCCAAACAAAGGTTCGTAACGATGCGGTGCATCCATGTGTAGAAAGAACACTCGAAGCGGAAGCGAGCAAGGTTCTTATAAGCCCGCAGGAACGCCTCCTGATAGACGTCCTGAGCGTCTTCTTTACACTTGGTGAGGTGCATGGCCAGTCCGAGCACGGCGCGGTCGTAGTTTCTTATTAGCTCTTCGAATGCCGCGGAGTCGCCCTGCTGGGCTCGGCGAATCAGATCGTCGGTATCGAGGCGAGTCTGCTCGCGTTTCTCCTGCTGGGGAGGGCTGGAACGAGCCTTCTTCAGGCTGTTCGGCCAGGGCGCTACATTACGAGTTTGTGTAAGTTCAGCCACAGTCATTGTGCGTCCAAGAGAGGCGTGGAGTTGCTCCTGCCTCGACTTACGACAACCATTGCCATGTCATCTTCGCGGCGCTGATTCACCGTGAACTCCTGCGCTGCTGCAAGAACCGAAAAAAGTACGACGGATGCGACGGGGCTAATCGACATCTTCGCGGCCTTAAGAAGGCGATCCATGCCAAATTCTGCTCCCGCGGTATTGCGGCATTCGAGAACTCCGTCCGAGTAAGCGAGGAGGGAATCACCTGGGTCAAGGTGAGATTCTCCGCAATTGAATTGAGCGTTCGGAACTGCGCCAAGCAGTGGGCCACCATCTTCGAGCAAACGCAGCCGGCCGTTTGCAGAGAGAATTTGCGCGGGCGGATGCCCCGCGTTGCACCAGAGTAGCTTGCCGTTCGCCGGATTTAATCTGGCGAGGAATAGGGTGGTGAGCGGTGCAGCGAAGGGCACGCTGCAAAGGTCGTTGTTGACAGCCTGCATCGCCTGACTTGGAGTTCGGGTGCTGAGCATCTGGTCGCGCAAGGAAACCATCATGTGGGTGAACCACATGGCGGCCGGCAAACCTTTACCCATGATGTCGCCGATGGCGAAGGCAATTTCCGAGCCGCAGTCAAAGAGGCTGATGAAGTCACCGGAGAGATGCCGTGCAGGGAATATCTCGGTTGCGAATTCGAATGGACCTCGGCGGAGGCGACGTGGACCGCAGAGACGACGTTGCATCTGAGCGCCTTCAAACATGGCGTATCTGAGTTCATCCCGCTCAGTGATTGTCTCGGAGAGTTCGGCCTGGAGCAGGCGATTATGCCGAACCAATTCCGTCAGTAGCTCGGGACGAGTTGCTGAAACTGGCTGGTCGCCGCAACGCCGAAGATGATTTCGTTGGTCTCGCGCCGTCTTCACAGATCACTCCCAAATGTCTAGCCAACAAATTTGTAGCCAATGCCGTGGATAGTCAGGATCAAATGCGGTTCGTCTGGTTTACTCTCCAGCTTCTGGCGCAGGCGGACGATGTGTGCATCCACCGTACGGGTCGTAGGAAAGCTGTCGTACCCCCAGACATCCTCAAGAAGCCGATCCCTACTGAGTGCTTCGCCCGAATGGCTCACGAAGTACTTCAAGAGATCAAATTCCTTGGCGGAGAACTCAAGAGGTTTTCCCTTCCTTAACACCTGACAGGTCCGAAAATTGACTTCCACATCTCCGAACGCGCGACGTTCCTGATCTTGCGCAACCGGTTGAGCGCGGCGGAGCACGGCTTTCACGCGCGCGAGAAGTTCGCGAATCGAAAACGGCTTGGTGACATAGTCGTCCGCGCCTAGTTCGAGACCGACGACCTTGTCCACTTCCTGGCCGCGCGCAGTAAGCATGATGATGGGGACTCCGGGACGCTTGGCTTTGAGCTGCTTGCAGACTTCGAGGCCGCTCATGCGCGGCATCATCACATCGAGAATCACAAGGTCTGGACTCTGCGAGAGGGCGCGCTCGAGGCCGGCGACTCCGTCGGGGGCTGAGATGACCTCATACCCCTCAAACTCGAAGTTATCGCGCAGACCGGCGACCATGTTGGGTTCGTCTTCGACAATCAGAATCTTCGTCATCTGTCGTGCTCTCCGAAGGGATCTCTAGGCTGATGTCGCTTTGCTGACCTGTTGTCCGTGTTCGACTGGAAGCGTGATGGTGAATGTGCTGCCTTCGCCGGGCGTGCTGTCTACCGAAATATCTCCGCCATGCGCCGTAACGATGTGGCGAACGAGGGAGAGCCCTAAGCCGCTTCCCTTGGTGTTGTGAACCAGGGGATCACCTACTCGGTAAAACTTTTCAAAAATGCGGTCCTGCTCCTGCGAGGGGATGCCGATGCCGTGGTCCACGACTTCGAGTTTTACGGAACCGTTCTTCCGATACAGGTTTACGCCGATGAACTTCCGATCCTGCGAATACTTGAGCGCATTGTTGACCAGGTTCACGAGCGAGCGCGCGAGAGCTTCGCGATCCACGCGCATCGGCGGTACTGGCTCGATTTTTTCCTCGAATGCGAAGCCTTGCTGCTCGATCTGGTACTTGTACGACTCAAGGGTATTGCGCACGAGCTCGCTGACGTCGGTCTCGCGGAAGTCGTATTCCTTGCGTCCGGCCTCGATGCGGGAGAAGTCGAGGATATTGTTGATGAGTGCGGTGAGACGCTCGCTCTCTTTGCGGATGATCTGGTAATACTCCTGATATTTGTCGGGGCTCACCATGCGGCCCATTTCGAGCGTCTCGGCATATAGGCGAATTAGCGACAGCGGCGTGCGCAACTCGTGTGACACGTTGGAGACGAAATCGGATTTGAGCTTGGCCAGAGCCATCTCCTTGCTGACGTTGCGGTAAGTGAGGCCAAGCCCACCGGCGAGGAGGAAGGTGAGCCCGCCGAGAATCAGGAAGTTATTACGGGTGAAGCGATTGGCAACCTCTTTAAGCGTGGTGCCCCGCATCTTGATGGAAAGTGTCAGACCGGGGAAGGCGCCTTCCAAATTGCGCTCAACTTCTGGATTCCCGTTATCCCAGCCGGAGGAAACAGCGATCGGAGCCGCGTCATATCTGGAATGCAACATTAGGACCGACTGCCCGCTGTTGTTCGGCTCGGAAGCATTGCGGCTCATTTCGGAATCCAGCATCTCGGGGAAGAAATGGTCCCGCAGATACTCAGGATCGAAGGCCATTCCCCCTATGGCCTTTTCGCCAGTTTCCTCGTCTTTCACGAGGAACATGGCGAAGTTCCGGTAGAGGTGCTTGTCGCCGCGTTGCACGGAACTGCTCTCGAAATAATAAGGAATGCCTTTTTTCTGGAGTTTTTCTACGTCCTTGGAAATTCCGTCGAAGTCCATCTTTAGCCAGCCATCGAACATCTTGCTGTCATCGGCTGAGTCCTTAGCCAATTCCGGATCGCGCATTTGATCTGGTTGAGAGCGAAATATCATGCCGCTACTCGGTGTATACAGAAACACAGAGGAAGCATATGGATGGGAGACGAGGATCTTGTCCAGCGTCTCACTGCAGGCGAGAGCAGGTCGCGGAAAGTCGTCGCGGACGTCATCCACGAGGTCGTACGCCTTCTGATTCATGTGTTTTTCGCTAATCGCGAGCACATGAGCAAAGTCGCGCTGGAAGAGGGCCTCGACGGCATTTTCGCGCTGAATGCCCCGCAGGTGCCAAATGCTGACGATGATCAGTGCAGCTGCCGGGAGGGCTACGGCGAGCTCCAGGGTGAGCATCAAACGGGTCCGTTCATTCCAAAACCGTTTTAGCTTCATCGCATTGGTCTCCAGTCACCCTGTTACTGCTTCAGGGACAATACCGAAAAGCATTACAGCATGTGCAAAGTCCAAGTAAAAAGAAGTAAAAAGTTGTGAAATCGGTGCTGGAGTGAGTACGTTTCGTGGTTTTGCGCGCCTTGCCACGAGCGAGCGAGCAATGTCGGAGCACTTCAACCGACCGCTATCGCTAGTCATTACATCCCTTGGAGTGCGTTCAGGCGCGACCCTCGCTGGATTTTGCCGCGGTCGCACGAGAAAACAGATTGGGTGACTGCATTCGATGACAAAGTTGCTCAAACTCGGCATTCGGCCCGTTCCAGCGAAGGAGATCGAGATGATCGAATACGGGAACGTCGAGGCAAAGTGTCGCCAGGGTACGAAACAGCAGCGCGTCGTTCCACTTATCGAACAGGGATTCGGATAGTGGGCGCGCCTTTCGAATTGAAGGGTTCCACTCTCGCCAATTTTTCGGAATGTCCTCAAGGTGAGGGTACTGCGAGAAGCATGAGCCGGCGGCCTTCTGTCCCCATCCGGCTATTCCTGGATAACCATCCGCATTGTCGCCAACTACGGCCAGGTAGTCCGGTATAGATCGGGGCATGACACCAAACTTGGCGACAACTCCGGCTTCGTCGCGCAGGATTTCGCGCCTCCGATCCAATTGAACGACTCGCGTCCCCACGACACACTGGGCGAGGTCTTTATCAGGCGAGCAAATCAGCACCTGCTTCACGCGAACGTCTTGGGCCGCCTTGGCTGCTGCAGAGGCCAACGCATCATCCGCTTCGTAATAAACCATTGGCCAGACCACGACTCCCATTGCGGCGAGCGCTTCCTCGAGAATGGGAAACTGGGAGAGTAATTCGGGCGGGACGCCTTCGCTCGTCTTGTAGCCTGGGTAAAGCTGGTTTCGAAATGATTCCACGACTTGATCGGTTGCAACACCGAGGTGGGTTGCGCCACGCTCAAGCATGGACAGAATGGAGTTCAGGACACCGCGTACCGCGCCCACCTCCCGACCGGTTGCGTCTGCCGCAGATGGCACAGCAAAGAAGTAGCGGAACAATTCGTAGGTCCCGTCGATTAAGTGAACTTCCATGATGATTCGTCAGGGTACTATCGCAGCTTGCCAGCTATTCGAGCAAAGATGCCTGGACCGGCTGCAGGATTAGTTCGATGGGCATAGTGCAACCTTCATCGTCATTCTGCACTGCATTGACTCGAGAGCTCACGGGATAGCACCGCATTCGAGTCCCATCGAACGGCCTCAAGAGCTCACTGACCGCGCCTACATTTCTCATTTCCGGATCAAGCCACAGATCGTGCTCGTCTTTGTGGAGTATCACTGGCATGCGATTATGGATGGCAACGGTTACTGAGTTCGCGGCGGTGGTCAGTATCGAGCAGGTTTCCATCCATTCGCCATTCGTGTTTTTCCATTGATCCCACAAGCCGGCAAACGCGAATAACTCTCCTTCGCTGACCTCGAAACAGAATGCCTGTTTGAGTCTGGATGTTCTTTGCCACTCGTAAAAGCCATCTGCGGGAATGAGGCATCGGCGGAATCTCAGAGCGTCTTTAAAGGCGGGCTTGCTGTGCGCAGTTTCCGAACGCGCATTGACCATTCCGGCGGCATTCGAGACATTTTTGGTCCATGATGGGATCAATCCCCATTTCATCAAGGACAACTCTCGGAAAGGCTGTACCGCGTTCTGGCGAATGGTGAGGACAGGCTGAGTCGGAGCTAGGTTGTAGCGCGGCTCCCATTCGATGTCGTTTGCTTTCGTGACGAAATATTCTTCGATAGCTTGCTTTCGCCGTGACAATCGATAACGTCCGCACATCCTGGCATTCTATCCCGGTACACCCGCAAGACTGTACGCATAGGTAGCAACGGCAGATCCAGGTTTCGAGTGATCTTCACCCGTACAAGCGACTCTGGCCGGCGCAGCCACTGAAGGTGCGTCGTAGACGCACAACTTGAATCAGCGGGCGTTAATAAACGAAATCAAAAATAACTATACGAAACATTTTGTGTTGACAATCGATCCAGAGCAGAAGTACAAGTGTGCGAATCACTGTGTGAGGAGTTTGCAATGGTCGACGGCAAGTTTAACTCAGCTCTCGTAAAGGTTCTAACTGCGCTTGCGATTTTGCTGCTGACGAGCTCACTGATGTGGGCACAGAAGGACGCCGGCAGCCTCAGCGGAACCGTGAAAGATTCGACGGGTGCGGTGATTGCTGGCGCAACCGTGACGGTGATCGATCAGGAACGAGGCACAAAACTGTCGACGACGACCAACAGTCAAGGCGATTACGCCCTAACTCCTCTCAAAGTTGGTCAGTACCAGATCACCGTCGAGAAGCAGGGTTTCAAGAAAAGCGTGGCTGGACCGGTCACGCTTCAGGTTCAACAACGCGCGGTGGTTGATCTGAACATGGAAGTCGGTTCGATTTCGCAAGAGCTGATGGTGACCAGTGAGGTGAAACAACTGGAAACCGAGACTTCTGAGCTTGGCCAGGTGGTTACCGGGACGGAAATGAAGACGCTCCCGCTCAACGGGCGAAACTTTGCACAACTAGCGCTGCTAAGTGCAGGTACGGCTCCATCGGAGCCGGGCTCTCGCGACGAGGCCAGCTACGGATTCAGTTCGAATGGTGGCCGTTCGCTGCAAAACAACTTTCTGCTGGATGGCGTCGATAACAACTCCAATCTCGCTGACCTGCTGAACGGGAGCAACTTCGTGATCCAGCCGCCGGTGGACGCGATCCAGGAATTCAAAGTGCAGACGAACTCCTACAGCGCCGAGTTCGGACGCGGAAATGGTGCCATCATCAACGCGGTTATTAGGTCCGGGACGAATCAGCTGCACGGGAGTGCCTGGGAATTTTTCCGCAACCGCAAACTGGACGCGCGCAACTACTTCGACAAAGTTGAAATCGGCCCAAAGCCGCAGTTCGACCAGAACCAGTTCGGAGGAACTTTAGGTGGTCCGGTTTATATTCCGAAGCTTTACGACGGGCGCAACAAGACATTCTTCTTCGTAGACTACGAAGGCTTGCGTTTGCATTCGGCGAATCCGCAGACGGCAACCGTGCCAACCGCAGCTCAGCTTGGCGGCGATTTTTCGGCGAACATCGACTACACCTCTCCCACTGGGGTGAACGACTGCAATGGCGTGCCGACCTATGCAGGAGAGTTATTCAACACGCGATTGACACAGTCTGCGGGTGGCGGCGGTTATTGCGGGGTGCCATTCGGCTACGATTCCGCTGGGCGGCCTTCCAATATCATCCCGTCCACCTTGTTTGATCCGCTGGCGGTTCGGCTTGCGAGTCTCTATCCGGCGCCAAATGTGAATGGGAACGGGTACAACTTCCAGTTCAACCCGATTCAGAAGACCACGCGTAACAACGTCGATGTGCGCATCGATCAGAAGATCAGCGGAAGTGACAACATGTTTGGGCGGTTCAGCTACCAGAATCAGCCGAGCATCACTCCTCCGAACTTGCCGGGAATTGCGGATGGAGGCGGCTTTTATAGTGGTATTGAAGATGACGCAGCGCGCAGCCTTGCGGTCAGCGAGACCCATGTGTTCCGTACGAATCTGATCAACGAAGCTCGTTTCGGATATAACCGGATCAATTCACAGCGCCTTCAGTTCAATTCCAACCAGGATCTTTCTGGACAGCTTGGCTTCGCCGGCGTTCCTTTCGTTGCTACCAATGGCGGCTTGCCGCAGCTTACTTTCAGCGATGTATCGCAGATCGGCAGTCCGACTTATCTGCCTTCGCATGAGATCCAAAACACGTACAGCATCAGCGACAATCTTTCCTGGGTGCGCGGGAATCATTCGCTGAAGTTCGGCACTGAGATTCGCTTCGAGCAATTCTCGATTTTCCAGCCGGCAGCGCCTCGCGGCACTCTGGATTTCGGCAACGTGTTTACCGACAATCCGGCAGCGCAGGGATCAGGGGGATCGGGCTTCGCTTCCTTCCTGCTGGGACTGCCAGATGGCGGTAGCATCAACAATCTGACGAATATCCAGTACCGTCGCCCGGTGTATGCGTTCTATACCCAGGACGACTGGAAGGTGACACCGAAGCTGACGGTCAACCTGGGACTTCGTTATGAACTCTTCACGACCGTCAAAGAGGGTGCGAATAATCAAGGGACGTTCGATATTGCCACCAACACCTTGTACATTCCGAAGGGAAATACCGCTCAACTTACTCCATACTTCGCTAGCCTATTCGGCTTAAGCGCAACGGCAACGCCTGGACTGGTGAAGCCGGACACGAATAACTTTGCGCCGCGCCTGGGATTGGCCTACAGCATCACTCCAAAGCTCGTAATGCGAGCTGGTTTTGGAATCTTCTACGGTGGGGAAGAGAATGGACCTTATTCGAACCCGAGTCCTGGATTCTCTCCGCCCTTCTTCACGACACAGGCTTTCAATATGCCATGCGGATTGTCTTCCGCGAACCCGGCTTTGAATGCTTCCGGCGGTAACTGCGCCATTCCTGGCTTGACCAACTTGCCGAACCAGATACCCGGCTCTGGCGGCATCTCGTCGCAGGGTTTTCCTGCCACCTCGTTGACGGATCCCAATACTCCCCAGCTCTTCCAGTTGGATAAGAATCTGGTTACTCCCTACATGGAGCAGTGGCAATGGTCGTTCCAATATCAACTGCCGGCGAACACGGTGATTGAGGCGGCGTACGCAGGCTCGCGAGGACAAAAGCTGTACCTGTATCTGAACGGCAACCAGGCAGCCCCTGATCCGGATCCGACTGTCCCATTTGCGGTTCGTCGACCTGATCCGGCAATCGATAGCGCGATTCCGTGGGTGCGCACTGACGGCCGTTCTAATTACAACTCACTGCAACTTCGAGCGGAGAAAAACACTGGCAGCGGACTAGCATTTTCAGCCGCGTATACCTATTCGCATTCTCTCGACAACGCATCGTCGGCGAACCTGGGCGCACAGAATGGCGGCGATTTCCGCGACTTCATGTATCCGCAGCTGGAATATGGCAATTCCGATTTCGATGTCCGTCATCGCTTTGTCGTTAGCTATGCGTACCAACTGCCTTTTGGACGTGGCCGCAAATTCGGTTCAGGCTGGAATAAATCTGTGAACGGAATGCTCGGGCAATGGCAGATCGCCGGAGTGACTGCGGTGCAGAGTGGCAACTGGTTTACGATCACGGATGGGAATGGCAACTTCTCGAACTCCGACGGGCAGCAGCGTCCTGACCTGATTGGAAATCCGAACGGCAAGCCCTGCCTGCCTGGCACGTATTTCAATACCTGCGCGTTCGCTGATCCTCCGGCGTCGGCTTACGGGACGCTTGCCGGATTCGGAGATGCTGGGCGAAATATTGTTCGCGGCCCCGGCTATCAGTCGTGGGACATATCTTTCATCAAAATGATTCCGATTTCTGAAAGCAAACGGTTTGAATTCCGTACCGAGTTGTTCAACTTCCTCAATCATCCGAATCTGCAGTTCGCGCAGTCAGGACCGCAGAATTCGATCAACACAACCACGTTCGGCACGCCACAATTCGGATTCCTTACGGCGGCACGCGCGCCGCGACAAATCCAGCTGGCGCTGAAGTTCTACTTCTAAATTGGCGACAGCGTCGACGGATGCATGATTGAGGGGAGGAGGAAATCGATGGGGGAAGGATGCTGATCATGAAAAAAGAAAAGCTTCTTCTAGCCGTTCTGACGCTGTGTACAGTTCCGCTGTTTTCGGTCGCGCAAGCCTCAGCTAATCCTCCTGGACGGACAGAGCTGAGTGCGGGCTGGCGAATGATAGCCGCCGACAAAGTCAGTGTTGAGGACGAAAAAGTTTCCGCTCCCGGTTTTGATGTCAGCAAGTGGTATTCCATCAAGAGAATGCCGGCGACAGTGCTGCAGGTGCTCGAAGATAACGAGGTTTATAAAAATCTCTACTTCGGGATGAACCTTGCGACCGCTGTTCCGCAGGATTTATGGAAGCAACAGTGGTGGTATCGCACGACGTTTACGGTTCCGCACGGTCACGATTTCTATTCGATTATCTTCGACGGCGTTAACTATCGAGCGGACATATACATCAATGGAAAGCTGATTGCGAATCATTCGCAAGTGGTTGGGATGTATAACAAGTTCGAACTGGACATCACCAAGTACGTTCGACCAGATGGAGAGAATGTGCTTGCAGTGAAGATTACTCCTGAACAGAAATTGCAGGATGTGAATGGAGTGGAGCTCGCCGACAGCTGGCTGGATTGGATCAACTGGAAATACATCGGATACCACGATTCCGAGAAGCATAAAGATCTGTCCTTCGTTCCCGATCGAAATGCGGGTGTGTGGAAGAAGGTGTACTTGGCCTCCAGCGGCAAGGTCACTGTTCGCAATCCTTATGTCACTTCGGATCTGCCACTGCCGTCATTGAGTCCGGCTACGTTGAAGGTTTATGCGGATGTACGCAACACAACAGATCAGCAAGTTTCGGGCACGCTTGCCGGACAGATAACGCGAGACGGCAAGCCGCCAGTTCGCTTTGAAAAGAGCGTTACTCTCGCGCCCAACGAGATGAAGGAAGTGGCGTTTGAGCTGGCGGATGTCCCCGGTCTGATGGTGAAAGATCCAGATCTTTGGTGGCCATACATATGGGGGAAACCGAACCTTTATCAGCTGAAGCTCGAGTTCAAGATCAACGACGAGCTCTCCGACTCGCAGGTGATTCCGTTCGGCATTCGGAAAATTACACAATACCGCGATTCCGACGAGTCGTTCCCAAAAATCGGCAAGGGCGGAAATTTCTATATTCAAGTAAACGGACGGGACTATCTGATTCGCGGTGCTGCGTATACTCCTGACCTGCTGTTTAAGAATGATCCGCAACGCGACAGAAATGTGATGCGATACGCAAAGGATCTGAGGCTCAACCTGTTGAGGTGGGAGCTGAAGTTCGCCGACGACGACATGCTGCAGCTAGCGGATCGCGAAGGCATGCCGGTGATGCTGGGCTGGATGTGCTGCGCTCAGTGGGAGCATTGGGCGCAGTGGGATGCGGAAGATCATCGGGTGGCGCACGAATCGATGCAGTCACAGATCAGGAACCTGCGCTCACATGCAGCGGCATTCATCTGGGCCAACGGGAGTGATGGACTTCCGCCAGATCCGGTTCTCGCCGACTATCACCAGATATTGAATGATCTGCATTGGCAGAATGCCGCGGTCGATACCGTTTCCAACTACAACCAGGCGTGGAGCGGCATTCACATGGTGGGGCCTTACATCTGGCACCCTCCTTATTATTGGTTCAGTGAGAAGTTTGGGCCTGCGCGAGGGTCTTCGGCTGAAGAGGGCGATAACGAAGTCATACCGCCTCTGGAGAGTCTGCAAAAATTCATACCAGCCGACAAGCTGTGGCCGATTAATGAGTACTGGTATTTCCACTCCGGCGCTAACGACGGCAATAACCGGCTGGAGAGCATAACTCTGGCGATCGACAAGCGTTACGGGAAATCATCGAGCGCGGCGGAGTTCACACGCAAAGCTCAGGTCGCCCACTACGAGAATGTGCGAGCGCAGTTCGAGACGTATGCGGCGAGTGGCTGGGAAAACCACAAGATGATGGTTTACTGGATGCTCGACAACCATTGGCCGTCGTTTTTCGGGCACCTATTCGACTACTACTACAAGCAGGGCGGCGGCTATTTCGGAGCCAAGAAATCGCTGAAACCGTTGACTGCCGTTTATGACTACTACGCTACTGGAGATAGGACCAAGGCGAACATTTACCTGGTGAACCAGACGACGCAGCCGCAGAAGTCTCTAAGCGTATCGGCGACGATTTTCAATGTTGATGGCGTGGTCAAGCACACTGAGAAAGCTTCGAGCGTGGACATTGCTCCTGCGAGTGCGATGCGTGTTCTGAGTCTGCCGCGATATTCGGACATGACGTCCACCTATTTCATACATCTTCAGGTGCGCGATACTGGTGGCTCTCTGCTTGCCGACAATGCCTACTGGCAATCGACTACCAACGACGACATCGGTGATCCGAGTAACGATCAACAGTTCCAGCTCAAGCAAATTCAGTGGGCGGACTATTCCGCGCTGAACAAAATGCCGCGGGCGGATGTGACAGTCTCCACGCGGGAAGCGCTGGTGGGCGACGAAAACAAGATTGCTATCTCGCTGACGAACAAATCTGACCACATCGCTTTCTTCGTGCGGGCTGAGGTAATGAACAATGCGAGCAGCGGTGAAATTTTGCCCATCACGTACGACGACAATTACGTGACGCTATTTCCTCACGAGTCGACGACACTGCAAGCCGCGGTCAATAAATCTCAAATGGACGGGCAGCGCGCGCTAGTGAAGATTGAGGGGTACAATGTTCCGCCGAAAACAGCCGAGCTTAGACGGCAGTGAAGAGCGCAAGACGACGGCTGGAACATACGCACGACGCATCGCATGAATAATCACGACAGAAGACACGATTGGCTCACAGATGAACGCAGGAACGAAATCCTGGCGATCGTCCACCGCGAGGGTAGGGCGCTGGTGACCGATCTGGCTGATCGCTTTTCAACTTCGGCGATCACGATCCGCAAAGATCTGGAGTTCTTGCAGGAACGCGCACTGCTGCAGCGCACCCACGGAGGAGCGCTCCGCCTGCGCTCCAGCACACTGGCCGACCCTTCTCTGCAAGAGAAAGAAAAGCAGCACCAGCGTGAAAAGCTGCGCATCGCTAACTGTGCGGCAAAGATGGTGAAAGAACGCCAGTGCATCATTCTTGATTCGGGCACAACCACTACTGCGATCGCGCGCGCACTGCGCGATTTTCACGAGCTGACCGTAATCACGAATGCCGTGAATATCGCTGCCGAGCTCGCGGGCAGCAGCGTGGACGTAATTCTGACTGGCGGGACATTGAGAAAGAACTCATTCTCGCTGGTGGGACCACAGGCCGAAGATTTGTTGCGCGACATCAACGCCGACGTTCTGTTTCTTGGTGTGGATGGTTTTGACACCAAGATTGGACTCACGACGCCGAACGTCCTTGAAGCAAGAGTGAATCGCGCCATGGTGAAAGCCGCCAACCGCGTGGTCGCCGTCTGCGATTCAAGCAAGTTCGGGCGCAAGAGCTTGGCGGTAATCGTGGCGCCAGATGAGGTTCATGAAGTGATCACGGATAAAGGCGTTTCGCAAACTACGATTCAAGAGCTTCGCGATACCGAAGTGGAAGTGACGATTGTCTAGTGAGAAGGCACTGCTTGGGGAACGCCAAATGAGCCTGGGAAGGAATTCGAATACAGTACGAGAGATTCTCGCGCAACCGGAATGCTGGCAACACAGTTTAGAGGCGATCTCTGAATTCAGATTTCTGGACGAGATTTGTAAATACTCAACGGATGCGAGTGAATGGCTGTTCGTCGGTTGTGGCACCAGCTATTACCTGGCGCAAGCGGCAGCCGCAACCCATTCGGCGCTGACCGGGACGCTGGCGCGCGCTGTTCCGGCAAGCGAACTGTTTCTTCATCCAGAGTTGGCGTTGCGGAAGCGAGAACATTTCATGCCGGTGCTTATTTCGCGCTCCGGAAAGACTTCGGAGGTGCTGCGCGCTGCGGAGTACTTGAAGGCCCAAGCAGGGGTTAAGACCCTCGCCATCACCTGCGACGGAAACGAATTGAAGGAAATGGCGGACTGGACAATTAAGATTCCGGTACATGAAGAGAGTACCGTGATGACGTCGTCCTTCAGTTCCATGCTGTTGGCGCTGCAATACCTCTCTGCCAGCGTTGCGGAAAACCACGCGTTCGCGGACGGGTTGAAGACCCTACCACCCGCACTCGCGAAACAATTGGAAAAATGCACAGGTACTATTCAATCCTTTGTTCGACGGCACTCATTTGACGACTACGTGTACCTGGGGCAGGGGCCGTATGTGGGGATCGCTGCGGAAGCCGCGTTAAAGGTGACGGAATCTTCCTGCAGCTACGCGCAGAACTTCCATACCATGGAGTTTCGCCACGGACCCAAATCGATCGTCTCGCCGAACACGATGATTGGATTTTTCCTCTCCGAATCCTCGTACGCAGAAGAAGCTAGCGTGCTGCAGGAGATGAATGGACTCGGCGGCACGATCTTTACGGTGACGAATCACGCGGACGAAGCGGTACGCAGACAATCACACTGTCTGATCGAGCTTGATCTGGACGTTTCGGAGCTGGCGCAATTGGCTCCCGCGATCGTCTGGGGACAATTGCTCGGAGTACTCACCGGCATCGAAAAAGGACTCAATCCGGATAGCCCCAAAAATCTGACGCGCGCTGTCCTCCTGGGAGAGTAGGTTGAAGAAGTTTGACGTTACGATCGTTGGCGAAATCAATCTTGATCTGATCCTCTATGGGCTCCCCGAGCAGTTGCCGCAGGAACGCGAACTGCTCGCCAGCAATTTAAATGTCACGTTGGGAAGTTCGTCGGCGATCGTCGCTCATAACTTGGCTGCGTTGCGGAACAGAGTAGGTTTCATCACGCGACTCGGTTCAGATCCGCTGGGAAGAATTGCCCTGGATCGGTTGGGGGAAAGCGGAGTCGACCTGAGCAAGGTAGTGACTGCGAAGGGTTCGACTACAGGCCTGACCGTCATCCTGCCGCATAAAAGAGATCGGCACATCCTTACGTATCCGGGCACGATGTTTGAAATGAACATCGACGATTTGGATATTGATTACATGGCTGACTCGAGACACTTCCACATGTCGTCGCTGTTCCTTCACAAAGCGTTAACCCCAGATATTCCCGGCCTGTTTGCGCGGATGAAACAGGCGGGTCTCACCACATCGCTAGACACCAACGACGATCCGGACGATCGTTGGGATGGAGTCCTCGACGAAGTGCTGCCGTATGTGGATGTGTTATTGCCCAATGCACGTGAGGCTTGCAAGATCGCTCGCACCGAGAATCTCACGGAGGCGATCCATGCGCTCGCGACTAAGGTGCCCACAGTTGCAGTAAAGATGGGTTCCCGCGGAGCCATCGGTCGGTTCGGAACCGAAGAGATAACTGTGCCGCCGCTGAACGTGAACGTGCTCGATTCTGTCGGGGCAGGAGACAGTTTCGACGCTGGCTTCCTAAGTAAGTACATCCAGGGTGCCAGTCTCTGCGAGTGCCTGGAGAATGGGAATCTTGCAGGGGCGCTCTCGACGCAAAGAGGCGGGGGAACGGAAGCATTTCGCGATCCGCAACTGATGCAAGACTTTTTTTCGCAGCATCACTCAGCGAGTCAGCGTGTCGCGGCCAGCAATCACGAGAAGTAACTCACATAGAGCCGGCGAGCAGGACCACCGATTACCGTCTTCCTCATGACTACCTCGAAGGGACCCGTTTTGATGGTCGCTAAGACAGCAAAACGAAACTAAAAGAAGCAACTCGTAATATACTTGGAAAGCAAGAAAGATGACTCGCGTTCCGCGCAGGGAAGGAGAGTTGGCAGTCGATGAAAGCGCAAGCTCAAATTACGGTCTCATCCCGGGATTTTTCACAATCGGCGGGAGGCTGGGCGAGAGACCGGATCAGTCGTAATCGTCAAAAACAGCCCGTAGGCTTCTATTCTGTGTGTTCTGCTCATCCATGGGTGCTCGAGGCGGCGATCCAGCAGGCGATTGAAGATGATTCGTACATTTGCATCGAATCAACCTCCAACCAGGTGAATCAGTTCGGAGGCTATACCGGAGATGCTCCCACCCAGTTCGCAGAACGTGTTTTGTCGCTGGCCCAGAGCCTGGGATTACCCAAACACCGCGTTCTTATTGGAGGGGATCATCTCGGACCTTACCCGTGGCGGCATCTTTCAAGCGCCGTCGCAATGGAAAACGCCTGCCAACTGGTCCGAGATTGCGTGCTCGCCGGTTATGAGAAGATCCATTTGGACGCCAGCATGAGGTGTGCTGACGATCCGGCCATCATCGCAGAAGAGGTCGTCGCTGATCGTGCGGCCCTGCTATGTCAAACTGCGGAGCGAGCCTGCGAGGAGTCAGGACGGAGCACCGATTCCGTGATGTACGTAGTCGGAACCGAAGTTCCGACCCCTGGCGGAGAACAGGCGGGAGAAGCAGTCCTTCAAGTTACCGAAACAGCTAGTGCCCAACAGACGCTGAATGCTATGCAAAACAGTTTTGCTGAACTAGGCCTTCACGATGCGTGGGAGCGAGTGATTGCTTTGGTGGTGCAGCCGGGAGTGGAATTCGGAGATGACAGCGTGCGGACTTATGACCGGCAGCGCGCGCGCTTATTGAGTGGACACTTGCCTCTGAGCCCGGCTCTTGTGTACGAGGCGCACTCCACCGATTACCAAACGCCATCGGCGCTTCAGTACATGGTGGAAGACCATTTCGCGATCTTGAAAGTTGGTCCATGGTTGACGTTCGCGATGCGCGAAGCGATTTTCGCCTTGAGCGAGATCGAGCGGAATTGGCTCGCTGGTCGCGGTGGCGTTCAGTTATCGAACGTTCGCGGAGCTTTGGATAGCGCCATGCTCAGCAATCCTGAGCACTGGAAGGCTTATTACTCGGGACATCCCTCAGAGGGCAAATTTGCTCGGCGATTCAGCTTTAGTGACCGGTGCCGCTACTACTGGTTTCATCCTTACGTGGAAGCTGAACTCAAACAACTATTTCGAAACCTGTCGAACGATCGAATTCCTCTCACAATCTTGAGCCAGTTCATGCCTCTGCAATACGAGAAGATTCGAAGTGGAGCATTAGCAGCGGCGCCCAGTTCGTTGATCAACGACGCGGTCCGCAATGTACTGCGCATCTACGCCGCATCTACCGGATCGAGGCTCTAAAACGAGCTCATTCGGCACTCATAGCTCTTCAACGAAGTAGTTTCTTCCCGAACGTGCCAATCGCCAACAAGCCTGTTCCGAGCATGACCAGGCTGGACGGTTCGGGAGTTAGGACGGCAGTACCCGAGTAATTGAGAGTGCTGGACGCTCGCGGATTGCCTGTTTCCGCGTATCCGCTGGCTATACCGGAAACGCTGTAAACGCAGGCATCATCGCCGCTATCTCCACATGTGTCGAGCAGAGTTGGCGGTCCTGGAACGCAAGTCCCTGGCCCCTGGAGGCAGCCGACCGAATCGAGGGTAAGGAGAGAATAGGCGCAGTCGGCGCCAGGTACGCAATCGAGAAACTCCAGGACTCCGGTAAACGTACCTGTAACGGTAGCACCGGGTGCATCGAGGTCATTACCATTCACGGGTTGGATCGTGTCCAAATCAAAATATAACTGGGCATAAACGAGGTCGTATCCGTAGGTGGCAGCGTTCGGATACGCGACAAATACGGCGGTTATTGTCTGCTCAATCGAACACACCTGCCCGAGGACGCAATTCCTCACCGTCGGTACTGGCGGTTGTCCCATGTTCCCGAAATAACCGATCTCCGAGCTCCCAAACAGCATAGATATGTACTGATCATTCTCGTTAGAAGCGCCAGCACCTCCTGAAATCGGTACATTGTCTGCCTGGGAGGTGGAACATAGGACTAAGACGGCCAAGAGTAAGGACGCGCCGATCAAGACGAGTTTTTTCATAGTGCCCCCACGGAGTTTTATGGAGAGGACCAGGCGACGCTCCACAGGGCGCAATTCGGTTTCCATCAGTTCCTATTGATAAATAAAGCAATAGCGAAAATCCACAGGCCACAGGATGAAGTGATTTGCAGATGTGGGGGAAACGGAGGAACTCCGCCGCCCAATTTGCCAGGTAACGGGAAGGCCGCGACTTCAGCTACTCTCAATGCTTCAAAATCGTGATGCGAGCAAAATGTCGCATCTTGGAATCGCCTGGTTGTGCCTATGCGAGACTCAAAGGCTCGAATTCCTGATCATTCGCCCGGAGCAGGTTTCGCAGCTTCCGAACGGCCTTGGGGATTTCCTCGACCGGCGTGCTACCGAATCCCATGATCAAGCCCTCTGTGACTGGTTTGTCAAAGTAACAAGTTGAAAGCGGTAAGAGCCATAGGTGTTCGTCCGCTGCGATCTTAGTAACTTCGCGATCGTGAATGCGCCGCGAAAAGGTAATTACAAGGTGCATTCCTGCTTCTCCTCCGCGTACCTGAACGGCGGAGCCAAATTCCTGCTTCAAACATTCAACCAAGATATTTCTTCGCTCGGCGTAGAGGGTTCGCATCCGGCGAATATGACGCGAGAAGTGGCCTTCGCGAATGAAGTCGGCGAGCACGGACTGCAGGAAACTCGCGGGACCCAAGTCCATGGTGCGGCGTACCGCAGCGAAGTGGTCGACCAAGTCGGGAGGGATGACCAGATATCCGAGGCGCAAGGATGGGAAGAGAACCTTGCTGAATGTCCCTATATAGATGACGCGGGAATTGGAATCGAGTCCCTGCAACGAGGCGATGGGCCGACTCTCGTACCGGTACTCACTGTCGTAATCGTCTTCGAAAATCCAGGAGCCAGAAGCTTCCGCCCATTCCAGCAACTGAAAGCGCCGCGCCGCGCTCATTGTGACCCCAAGCGGGTATTGATGCGAAGGCGTGACCGAGGCGGCTCGAGCATAGCGATAGCGCTTGATGCCGGCGGCGACATCCAGACCCTCTGCATCGACGGGAACCGGGATCATCTGAGCCCCGTTCATGGCAAGCACGTGTCGCGCCAGAGGATAACCTGGTTCTTCAATCCATACGCGACTGCCGGGATCGAGCAAAACGCGGGCGGAGATTTCCAGGGCTTGCTGAGAACCACTCACGATCATGATCTGCTGGGCATCGCAGCGCACTCCTCGGGCCGTGCCGAGATAACTGGCGATCGCATCGCGAAGATCACGCATGCCCATCGGTGATCCATAGTGCAAGTCGCTCGTCGGAGAGTTACGGCTGTGTCGTACGACCAGCCTCGACCATTGGCGTGAGGGAAAAGCGTCAAAGGCGATCTGACCAACGCCGAAGGCTCCCTGGTGAAGAGCCCAGGGGACGAGTCCGATTGCGTGCAAGTTCACGGCACTCTTTGAAATAGGCCTGGGTCGCGAGCGCGTGGCAGTCACGTGCGCGCGACTTGGCTTGGAAACTCCGAATTGTTCCGGCAAGGAACGCGAAACGACAGTTCCGGAGCCGGTGCGGCTTTCGAGATACCCTTCGGCCAACAGTTGAGCGTACGCATTCAAAACAGGGATGCGAGACACACCGAGTTCAGTGGCAAGGACACGCGTGGACGGAACTCGTTCTCCCGAACGCAATCTGCGTTCGACGATAGCAGCGCGATATCCGTCGTAAATCTGGTTCTGCAGCGGCTTCGGTAATCGTCGATCAACGGCGAGAATCGGGACAATCCCAGAAGGAACTCTTTTCATCACCACGAATCGTAGTGGTCATACGAAAACATCGTCAAGTGGATATTGCGTATTTCCACATGTAAGGCAGAATCCCATCAGAGCGAGTAGCTGAATCGTGCTTCGACTCCGCGTCAGAGGACAGGTCTGACGCAAAAGCGAATGAATACAAAAGGACAGGAGCAGAAACCCATTCACCTCGTTCGAGACAGAAGTTGGCTTGAACTTCTGAACCATGCCACTGCGACTCCCGGCCTGGGCGGTGAGCTTCCTTCGACAAAAAGAGAATGCCGAAAAATCGGCACAAAAAAAGAGAAGCAGGAGACCCGATGAAGCGTTTTATCGTTTCGCTGTTTTTCTGTGTGGCTTGTCTGGCGTTGTCTGCATACGCGCAGGTGACGACAGGCATAGTTGCGGGTACGGTGACAGATCAAACCGGAGCGGTTGTACCAGACGCTCCCGTGTCGATTACCAACACCGCAACGGGCGCTGCGCGCGCACAGAACACAAATTCCGCCGGCGATTACAGATTTGAAGCCATGCCGACGGGCACATATCAAGTGGAAGTAAAGGCTGCGAACTTCAAGGAGTCAGTTACGAACGCGGTGGAAGTACATGCGTCCACCACAACGATGGTGGATGTAAAACTCCAACTAGGAAGCGCCACGGAACATGTGGACGTCGAAGCCAATGCCATCCAGGTGCAGACCGATAATGCGTCTCTCGGCGAAACAGTCGAGGGGCAGCAGGTTCGTGAACTGCCGCTAAATGGACGCAGCTTTGTTCAGTTGACGCAGTTGGCGCCAGGCGTTTCGGCGGCGAACAACTTCGACAGCAAGAACAAAGGTCTACAGGGTGGCGTCGATTTTTCAGTCAACGGAAATGCCACCACCAATAACCTTTACCTGGTTGATGGCGCCAACAATAACGATACCGGGTCGAACCGTACGATCTTGATCTATCCATCGATCGAGTCGATTGCGGAATTCAAGATGCTGCGCAACAGCTATGGCGCTGAATATGGTCAGGCTGCAGGTGCGGTTATCAATATCGTTACCCGCAGTGGAAGCAACGACTGGCATGGCAGCGCGCTGTACAGCGGACGCAATACCGCGCTCGATGCTCGCACGTATTTCGCAGCACAACGTACAGCGATTGCCGATGCAGCCGGGCAGACGCTTCCCCATGACGGCAAGGACAAAGTGAACCGCAACGACTGGGGCTACTCATTTGGCGGCCCGATTGTTAAGAACAAGCTGTTCTTCTTCTGGAGTCAGGAGTGGAACCACGAAATTCGCGGTATCACGAAGACGGCTTGTGTCCCAACCGCCGCTGAAGCTTTGGGCGATTTCTCCCAAGGCGTAAGTTGCGGGGAACCCACGCCGACAATTCCAGTCGCATTGCAGGCGGCGGGTAATCCGCTGAAGATTGCGAACCCGAGCGCGGCGGGATTGCTGTTGGCTGAGAAATATCCGCTGCCAAATCAGACAACGGTGAACGGAAACAATTGGTCGTCGTCCTTGGCGACCCCGCTGATGTGGCGGCAGGAGAACATCCGCGCTGACTACAACCTGAACAAGAGCAACACGATCATGGGCCGCTTTACCCAGGACACGTGGACGAACAATGCTTACAACGCCGGCTATTGGGGAGAAGATCCCTTCCCGGCATTGAATGACAATTGGGCCCAGCCCTCCAAGAGCATGGTCGGCAAGTGGACCCGAACAATCGGAACGACGATGGTGAATGATGCGGAGTTTAGCTATTCGAACAATCGCATCAACATTACTCCCGGCGGGATTAACCCCAACAGCGGATACTTGTACGGACCAGCTCTGCTGAATGCAATCAGCGCAGCAATCCCTACTGAGTATCCGCAGTCGATCAAACGCGACCCTGCTGGCGTTCCCACCATGTGGGGCGGAATGGGGAACTACGGGAGCGGGAACAACTACTGGTCAATTGCTCCCTGGAACAACACACTCGACCTGTATGTAGCGAAAGACGACGCTTCGAAGATCATCGGAAAGCACACGCTGAAGTTTGGTGTGCTGATGAGTTGGAATGGAAAGAACGAAGATGTAAGCACGTCCAGCTCGGAGCGGCCGATCTTCGGCACCAATGACGGAAATCTTACCTATACCGACGCGGCGGGAACGATTCGCGGTACGGGGAACAATCTCGCTAATGTCCTGCTCCCCGGCGCTGCCTGGAACTTGCAGGAGACCTCGACGAATGTTCGCGCGCAATTGCGTTGGCATGATGACGAGTTCTACATTGCCGACAATTGGAAGGTCACGCCGAGGCTAACCGTGGATGTTGGTCTGCGTTGGTCCTTCTTGGACGCTCCGTATCAACCGAACAACCAGCTCACGAACTTCCAGCCTTCGCTCTACAATCCTGCGCTATCGCCGTCTGACGCCTGCAATGGACTGTGGACCGTGGCGGGCACGGATCCCTGCGGCGCGGCGAACGCGCAGTTCGGAACCAACTTTAGTTCAGGAACTCCTGGACCGGGCCGTGCGCTGGTCAACAACAACAATCACATGATCGCACCGCGAGTTGGTATCGCGTGGGATCCGTGGGGTGATGGGAACACGGCGGTCCGCATCGGTGCGGGCGAGTTCTTCCAACGCGAGCGCGTAAGCCGTTACACGCTGGTCGACAACGCTCCATTTGCCGTCACGGCCAGTTATCAAAGGCCTCTGGACGGCGGTGTAGCAGCGCTCAATCCGGGTGCCGCTCCATCAGGAGGTATGGACGCGCGAGACATCGTTCCCGTTTCGTATCAGTGGAACTTCAGCATACAGCGCAGTCTTGCTCGAGATACAACTCTCGAGTTGGGCTACGTTGGAAACCATGCCATACACCAGACCTCAAGTTACGACCTCAACCAGATTGCTCCGCAGAACTGGTTAGCCGCGTCGTTTATGGGGAGCGGGGATGTGCAGGCGGCCGGGTTCTACGAATTCAACAACTACTCGAGTGCGCTGACCTGGTTTACTCATCAGGGCGACGCAACCTATCACTCGCTGCAGACACTGTTCAAGACGCGTTACAAGAGATCGCAGTTGACCGCGGCTTACACGTGGTCGCACTCGATCGCGAATGTGCTTCTGGACGACTCGTCCGGGAACATTGGGCCAGAGAGCTTCACGGATCCCACCAATCCACGGTTGGATCGTGGCAATTCAGCGATCAATCGGCCTCACATCTTCACCGCAAACTTCAACTACTATCTGCCCGACCTCAGCCACATGAACTCAGCGGTTCGAGGAGCGTTGGGAGGGTGGGAGTTGGGATTGATCACGACGGAAGCCATGGGTAACTCGCAGACGGCATACCAGAACGGTCTTCAGGAAAATGCGAGTCTCAGGGCAGGGGCCGCTTACGGAGATGGCCTGCAGGGACTGTTTAACAATGCCAACCAAAGAAGCATGCAACGTCCGTTGATTGTGCCGGGGCAGAGTTGCGGCGTCTCGGATGGCGATCAGGTCGTCAATCCAAACGCATTCACGCTGGTCGGCTACCAGATCGGCACCATCATGCCGAACATGGAGCCGCGAGGCTACTGCCGTGGGCCGAGCCTGTTGAACACCGATCTATCGATCGATAAGAACTTTAAGCTGACGGAACGCGTCAGAATGCAGTTCCGCCTCGATCTGTTCAACCTGCTCAACCACGCGAATTTCCGCGGCGATCAAACCAACGGTTTGGCTGGCGCGAGTACAACGTTCGCGACCGTAAACTGCGGCTCCGCGAATGCCGCCGGGATGTACGCGCCATGCAGCCCAACTAACAACGTCATTAGTCACCAAACATTGAGTAATGGCTTTGGCCAGGCAACATCGGTGGTTGGGAACGCCGGACGGGAACTTCAGTATGGATTGCACTTCACGTTTTAGTTAGCCAAGAATCACCAGCGTCTCATCGGCTAACGGCAGGTTCTGACGAACTCAGAACCTGCCTTTTTTCTTGCTGTCGATTCGTGGCGCACGGGTTGGTGGGGCATCACTTACATTTTTCGGACACGCCCACTAGTTCCTGCTCGAATGCATTTTCGATCTCCGATAGCTCCACATTGCTCAGTTGAAAGTTGCCGGCGCCGATGATGCCATCAATCTGAGAGCGCCTGCGCACGCCGACAATCGCGCCAGTCACTGCAGGATTGTGCAGAGTCCACGCAATCGCGACTTCGCCAGCGGTTCGACCATGGCGGCTGCCGATGTCACGAAGCAAGCAGGCCAGACGAAGATTGCGGGAGAGTAATGGCTCCTGAAAGTTAGTGTTCCTCTTGCGCCAGTCATCGGATGCAAAAGACCCAATGCGCTCGCGAGTCATAGCCCCGCTGAGCAGGCCCGAGTACATGGGCGAATAAACAATTACGCCGATATTATTTTCTGCTGCAAAGGAAAGGGTGCTTTCTTCGATTTCGCGAGCGAGCAGGGAATAACGCGGCTGGAGCGAGGTGACAGGAGCGATGCTCTGCGCGCGACGCATTTGTGCGGCATCGAAATTCGACACTCCGATGTACCGCACCTTACCTTGTTCTTTCAGGCGTGCCATCTCCGTCCAGCCCTCTTCGATGTCAGCGTCCGGCTGAGGCCAATGGATCTGGTAAAGGTCGATTACATCAACTTGCAAACGGCGCAGGCTCGCCTCCACTTCGCGACGGATCGACTCAGCTTTCAGCGAGCCTCCGATCACGCCGTTGTCGTCCCACACTCGTTCGCACTTAGTAAAGACATATGGACGATCGCTCCGTCCCTTGAGGGCGCGTGCGACGACTTCTTCGGAATGGCCTAGGCCGTAAACCGCAGCGGTATCGATCCAATTGATTCCGCGATCCAATCCTTCGTGGATGGCAGCGATCGAATCAGCGTCATCTTGCGGTCCCCAGCTGAACTCCCAGCCACCGCCGCCCATCGCCCACGCTCCGATTCCAATCGGCGTAATCGAGAGATCACTGTTCCCGAGATATCGCTTCTGCATGTTGTTCCTCCTTGGACTCTGCCATACGACTCAAGCATTTTCACGGCCAGTTGCGAGATGACTATGCTCGGCTTGGAGCGTTGATGTTGTTGCGATTACTGAATCCCGCGGCGTCCATCACTCGTCTTATGCATAGGGAGAAGTCGAGAGGTCGACATCAGCTGACATTTCCCCGCCAAGCTTATCGGATCCCTATGTTAAACCTCGCAGAAAATGAAAACAGTGCTGTTGGAAGGGATGAGTTGTATGGGGAGTTGCTGGAAATCTCTCGGCTCATCACCTCCCACAAGACGCTTGACGAGCTTTTCCGTAATTTGAGCGGCAGATTGCACTCGCTCGTGGAATTCAGCTATCTCAGCGTTCTGCTACATGACTCAGCTCAGGATGTAATGCGAGTGCTGGAAGTCGTTGGCGGCGAACGCGCCGTGACAACAGGCATGGAATTCTCGATGTCGGAGTCGCCGGCTGCATGGGTCCTCCAACACCAGCAGTCGCTCGTGATCGACGATATGAACCGAGAGTCTCGCTTCCCGCGTCCAGTTAGCATACTGCGGGAACGTGCTTTGCGATCCTTTTGCTGCCTGCCACTCACTACTCCGCGGCAGAAGCTCGGAGCTTTTTGCTTCGGAAGCACACAGCCCGACGCATACGACGAGGCGTCGCTCGAGGTGCTGTCGCAAGTCGCTAGGCACGTCGCGGTCGCAGTCGAGAATGCGCTGAATTATCAGAAGCTGGATGAGTTGCGGCAAGAGGTGAGTGAAGAGCGCGATCGTTTGAAGTTGCTGCTCGAAGTGAATAACGCGGTCGCCTCCAACTTAGCGCTTGCTGACCTTATCGCGTCCGTGCCGGTCAGTGTTCGCCTCGCCATGAGATCAGATGCAGCTTGCCTCTCGTTGCCAGATCCGGATGGTAAACGATTGCGTGTGGTCGGTCTCGACTATCCAGATGGCAGGGGTTTCATCGAAGAAGTAATGATGCTCCCCGTTGATGGCACCAGCCCGGGTATTGCGTACGCGACAGGCAAGCCGTTTGTGTTCGGAACGCCTCCGACGACTCTCGCTGCCGTCGCTTTGCGGGCGAATGCCGGCGAAGGCTTTCATTCGGGATGTTTCTTGCCGATTACCTACAAAGATCGAAAACTCGGGGTGCTTCACCTGCTCGATCGACAGAGGGATGCATTTCGCCCCTGTGACGTGAGATTCCTGACGCAGGTTTCGAACCAGGTGGCGATCGCACTCTACAACGCGCTGGAGTACGAGCGCGTCAGCGAATCCAGAGAACAATTGGCGGAGGAAAGACGTTATCTGCGAAACGAGATTCGCACCGGGCACGATTTCAACGAGATTCTCGGCCATAGCGCGGCACTCCAGCATGTTCTTAAACAGGTAGACACAGTCGCGCCGACGCACTCTACTGTGCTCATTCAGGGGGAGACGGGATCGGGAAAAGAATTGATCGCGCGTGCGATTCACAACGTGAGCTCTCGCCGGGATCACATCTTCGTCAAGCTCAACTGTGCCGCGATTCCGCTTGGTTTGCTGGAAAGCGAACTCTTCGGACATGAAAAGGGCGCATTCACAGGAGCGATTTCGCAGAAGATCGGGCGCTTCGAACTGGCGAATAAGGGAACGCTCTTCCTCGACGAAATCGGCGACATACCTCTGGAGCTCCAGCCAAAACTTTTGCGTGTACTGCAGGAACAGGAGTTCGAGCGCCTGGGGAGCACACGCGCGATCCGCGTGGATGTGCGGCTGATTGCCGCAACGCACCGTAACCTGGGCCGCATGATCGAGGACAACCAGTTTCGCGCAGATCTGTTTTATCGATTGAATGTTTTTCCGATCGTATTGCCGCCGCTTCGAGACAGGTCCGAGGATATTCCTGCCCTCGTGCGCCGCTTCGTCGAAAGATATTCCGACGAGATGAACAAGAAGATCCGGCACGTTCCGGACTCAGTCCTGACGGCATTGATGCAATACGATTGGCCGGGAAATATTCGGGAGCTCCAAAACTTCATCGAGCGTGCCGTTATTCTTTCTCCCGGAGAAGAATTGCAGGCTCCGCTTTCGGAGTTGCAAATGCCGCATTCCTCCTCCCTTCCAGATCGGGCCCTGAGATCTGAGTCTTCCAGAGCAACCGCTCTGGAAGATGTGGAGCGCGAGCACATCATGGCGACGCTCCGAGAAACGCAATGGGTGCTGGGCGGCGACAGTGGGGCTGCCGCGCGTCTGGGAGTTCCACGGACAACGCTGATTTACAAAATGCGAAGGCTCGGCATTCCGCGCCAGGAGAGTTAGGCTCAGCATCACCTTCCTGCCGTCGCACTGGCATGATCGGCCGAAGCCAGCGTCGGCATCTGCGATACGTTCCAACCGCCGCCGAGAGCTTTGATCAGAAGAACGCTTGCTGCCATCCGCCGTTCGAGGATCTGGACATCAGTGCGTTCATCGGCGAGAGCGACGCTTTGCGCCGTTAACACTTCCAGGTACGTTGTGACTCCACCTTTGTAACGAGTAGTCGAGAGATCGAGTGAATGCTGCGCGGCGGCTACAGCCTCGCCCTGAGTGCGGCTTTCATCACTCAGAATTCTTTGCGCGGCAAGATTGTCTTCAACCTCCTGAAATGCCGTAAGCACAGTCTGGCGGTAATTTGCGACGTTCTGGTCGTAAGCTTCACGGGCCTGATCGGAGACGGCGCGACGACGACCACCGTCGAAGATGGTTTGTGCGGCAGCGCCGCCGATTGACCAGAGTCCGCTTGGACCGTTGATGAGCGTCCCCAGCGCAGCAGTTTCGAACCCGCCGGATGCGGCCAGGCTCACCAATGGGTAGTAGGCAGTCTTGGCAACTCCGATTTGCGCATTCGCGGCTGCCATTCTGCGTTCCGACGCCGCGATGTCCGGGCGCCGCTCGAGCAACTGCGAGGGCAATCCCGGAGGGATCGGCGGCGGTGGTGTGGTTAAGGGATTAGGCACCAATGCGAAGGTCGCAGGCGGCTTGCCAATCAACACTGCGATTGCGTGTTCGAATTGAGCGCGCGCCACAGCTACGTCGATCGCCTCAGCTTGCGTGGTCTTTAGCTGCGTTTCGGCCTGCGCAACATCGACCTCGGAAGCGACTCCACCATGGAAGCGATTGAGAGTGAGTTGCAGTGCTTCTTTGAATGCGTCCACCGTGGAGTTCAGCAACTGCTCTTCCGCGTCCAATCCACGCAATTGCAGATAGTCCATTGCGAGCTCTGCGTGCAGGCTCAAGCTTACGTTCGCGAGATCTCCAAAACTCGCCTGTGCATTTTCGCGGCTCTCTTCTACGGTTCGTCGTACGCGTCCCCAAAGATCGGGCTCATAACTCACATCGAAGGGGAGAATGAAATCGTTGAAGGTCTGACCGTTGCTGGTAATGAGGAGCGGGCGGTTCGCCGATTCGCGTGTGCGTGTAGCGGAAGGATTGACGGAAACTGTGGGGTAGTAGTCGGCACGGTTGAACTTGATCAGCGAACGAGCTTGCAGGAATTGTTGTTGCGCAGCCTTTAGACTCTGGTTGCTCACGTTGACCTGGGCTTCGAGCGAATTCAGTTGAGGGTCGCCGAAAAGTTCCCACCAGTCGCCCTTGAGCATCTCGTCCGACGGTTGAGCAGGTTTCCAGTTGCCCGTTTCTTTAAACTCCGGAGGCGCTGGAACCGGCGGCCGCTGGTACTTTGGACCTACTGTGCAACTGGAGAGAACAATCGCTGCCATCAGAGCGAGAGCCGACGGAACAAAAGTACGTGAGTGATATGAGAGTCTGTGCGCGAACATCACACTCCCCCCGGCGTCGAAGCACGACTGATGCGAACCGGCTGTCCGGAACTGATCGAGTCTGGCGGGTTCAGAACGATCGACTCGCTGCCCTTCAGCCCGGAAACGATCTCGATGCGATCGCCAAAATCGTGGCCCGCCGTTACAGGCACTAATTGTGCCTGATCGCCATTCTGCACGATTGCTACGCGTAATCCTTCCGACCGGAACAAAAGAGCGCTCACGGGAATCGTGAAAGTCGAAGCGCCGCCGGGCAGCTTGATGTGGACCTCGGCATAGGAACCGCTGAACAGCGTGCCCGTTGGATTGTTCACGGAGATTTCGACAAGCAAGGTGCGGGTAGCCGGATCGATCGCTTCGGCTGTCCGCACCAGCTTGCCTTCAAACTGGCGGCCCGGGAATTCCGCCAGAGTCAGTTGCGCCGTGATGCCTTCGCGGACAGCTTTGGAGTAGGCTTCCGGCACATTTGCATAAACGCGCAGCTTCTGCGGCTGCGCTATCTGGAAAAGCTGCGTAGTTGGGCCACCACCACTTCCGGAGTTGATCAGTGCTCCCACATCGGTGTTGCGGACGGTGATAATGCCGTCGAACGGCGCATAGATTCTCTGGAACGATTGCAATGCCTCGAGTTGTTTCACATTTGCCGAGTTCGATTGCACGATCGCCTGGTCTGCGTTGTAAGTCCCCACGGCATTGTCCGTATCTTGTTGGGCGACGGAGTTCGACTTGAGCAGCCCCTGAAACCGTTCCGCCGTGATTCGCGACAGATTGAGATTTGCTTGCGCCGTTGCCAGATTCGCGCGCGCCTGTTGCAGTTGATGATCGATTTCAGGCGTCTCGATTACAGCGAGCAACTGTCCCTGCTTGACGTGGGCGCCGATGTCCACATACCAGGCCTTGAGATACCCATTCGTGCGCGCGTAGATGGGCGCGACTATATAAGGTTGAACGTTCGCCGGCAGAACGAGTTCCTGGGCCGGCGCAGCGGGCTGCGGCTGTACAACTGCGACAGTCGGGATCGCCAGTTCTGCAGTTTCTGTCTTGAGCGCCGCACGTGCTTTCACGCGCGGTAACACTCCGCCAATGTACACTGCCGCAACAAGGACGAATGCCACTACGGCGACGACCCAGTGCCTCTGTCTCGGGCTTTGCGGTGCTGGGTGTGTGTTGGGCATGGGCTCCGCGCTGATGATCTCATCTTCTGGTGACTGCTCGATATTCATAAAGACCCCAAATCAGTTCGAATTGCTACGCTGCTTCCGTTTCCTCTACCTCTTCCCGAACACGAGCGCGAAGTCCGTGGACGACACTGAAGAAAACAGGAACGAAGAATAGAGTTGCCGTGGTGGCAAAGAGCAAGCCGCCGATAACTGCGCGGCCCAACGGCGCGTTCTGTTCACCGCCTTCACCCAAACCAATCGCCATCGGGACCATGCCGATCATCATTGCCAATGCAGTCATCAGCACTGGACGAAAACGCGTGAACCCAGCTTCCAGTGCGGCAGAGACAGCATCTTTGCCCTCCTGCATCTGCTCGGTCGCAAAGCTTACGACCAGAATGCTATTTGCTGTGGCCACTCCCATACACATGATGGATCCGGTCAACGCCGGGACGCTCAATCTTGTGCCTGTAACGAAGAGGAACCATGCGATTCCCGCGAGTGCGGCTGGCAATGCGGAAATGATGATCAAGGGATCAAGCCATGACTGGAAGTTCACGACGATGAGCAGATAAACAAGCAGAATTGAAAACGCCAGTCCGGCGAGCAGTCCGATGTAAGAGGAGCGCATGGTTTGCACTTGTCCGCGAATGATTACGCGCGATCCGCGAGGAAGTTGGTTCTGCGTGTCATTTACGATTTGCGAAATCTGCCGCGACACCGCTCCCAGATCGCGCCCTTGTACGGCTCCATAAATATCGACGACAGGTTGAATGTCATAGTGCGAGATGACGGCCGATCCCACGCCGCGCTGAATGGAAGCGAGGCTGGCAAGGATTTCCGGAGGAGCGTTGGGATTTGGGCCGGTGATCGGGATGTTCTCCAAATCCTGAAGAGAGTTGACCCGGTATTGCGGCGTCTGCGTCGCGATCTGATAACTCACATGATTCTTGGGATCAAGCCAGAAAGTCGGCGAAGTCTGAAAGCTTCCGCTCAGTGAGACCAGAAGATTGTTGGCGACATCGCGCTCGGTGTAGCCAATCGCATTGGCTTTGGTGCGATCCACGTAGATATGGAGCTTCGGTTGATCCGTAGGCTGTTGAATACGGAGATCCGCCGTGCCCGGCACATTGCGCACTTTCTGAAGGAGCATGCCCGCATATTTTTCGTTTCCGTCCTGATCGTTGCCTACGACTTGAATATCGATGGGCGCGGGCAAGCCGAAATTCAAAATCTGACTCACGATGTCAGACGGAAGGAAGGCAAAGGTCACGCCGGGAAAGTTAGTTGCCAACCCCGCGCGCAAATTGTGGACGTACTTCGCTGTCGGATGGTGATCCGGCGACAAGCTCACCAGGATGTCAGCATCTTCGGGACCAATCGGGGCTGAACTGCTGTACGACAGGTTGATGCCGCTGTAGGGCAATCCAATGTTGTCGATGATGCTCGATATCTCGTGCGACGGAATCTGTCCGCGGATGTACTGGTCCACGAGATCACAGAGTCGCGCCGTATCTTCGATACGGGTTGCGGTTGGAGCCCTCAAATGCAATGTAAATTGGCCGCTGTCGACGCTGGGGAAGAAATCCTGTCCGAGCCATGGAACGATTAAAACAAGCGACAAAGCAGCGAATCCTAGAAATGCCAGCAGGAAAGATCGCCGGTGGTGGAGGCAGCTTTCCAGTAGTCCGTGATAGCGGTCGCGAAGTTTCTCGAAAGACTGCTCAAAACGAAATTGCAAGCGGACGAGCGGATTCTTACTATCCGCGGGGATATGGCCCGCTTCCTGCTCATGGCCGCGGAGCAAGTACTTCGCCATGGTGGGTACCAACGTGCGCGAGAGCAGGTAAGAAGCCAGCATCGCGAATACGACGGCTTCGGCAAGGGGGACGAAGAGATATCGCGCCACGCCTGTCAGCAAGAACATCGGAGCGAACACAATGCAGATCGACAAGGTCGATACAAATGCTGGAACGGCGATCTGCGCAGCGCCGTCAAGGATGGCGTGCTCGATCTCCTTGCCCTCGGCAATATTGCGATTAATGTTCTCGATTTCGACGGTGGCGTCGTCAACCAGAATGCCGACAGCCAGGGCAAGTCCGCCAAGCGTCATGATGTTGATCGTCTCCCCGAGCGCGCTGAGTACGAGAATCGACGAGAGGATCGAGAGCGGAATCGACACCGCGATGATCAGCGTGCTTCTCCAGCTGCCCAGAAAGATCAGGATCATCAGTCCGGTGAGACACGCGGCAATGCCGGCTTCGCGGATCACACCACTGATTGACGCGCGCACAAAGATGGATTGATCGGCAAGCGGATCGATTCGCAGGCTCGGAGGCAGAGAAGCCTTAATCTGGGGAAGCATCGCCTTGATGCCGGAAATCACACTCAGGGTCGACGCATTACCCGCTTTCTGGATGGTAAGCAGGGTGGCGCGCTGGCCATTCACGCGAACGATATTCGTTTGCGGCGGAAATCCGTCGCGTACCCATGCCACATCGCGGATGTAGGTTGTAGTGCTGCCCACGGTTTTGATCGGCAAGTTATTCAGCTCGGCAATCGTCTTCGGCGCACTGTTGATATCAACGTCATATTCCTTCGAGCCGATCTTCGAGGTGCCCGCAGGCAGGATCAGGTTCTGTGCGCTGATAGCGTTGACTACATCGGAGGGAGCCAGTCCACGCGCCTGCAAAGCATTGGTATCCAGATCCACTTGAACCTGACGCTGCTTTCCGCCATATGGATAAGGAACGGAAGCGCCCGGAACGGTGATCAATCGAGTGCGAATGAAGTTCAGGCCAAAGTCATTCAGTTGCTGCTCGGAAAGCCCCTGCCCAGATAGCGCGAGCTGCAGGATGGGCACACTGGACGCGCTGTAGCTGATGACCAGCGGTGGTGTTGTCCCCTGCGGCAGTTGCCGGAGTTGAGTTTGAGAGATTGCGGTGACCTGGGCAATCGCCCTTTCAACATTCGCGGAAGGTTGGAAAAAGACTTTTACGACGGCTATGCCGTTCAGTGATTGCGATTCAATGTGCTCGATGTTGTCGACAGTCGTGGTGAGCGTTCGCTCCGTAATCGACACAATGCGATCGCTCATGTCTTGCGAGTTGAACCCGCTGTAATTCCAGATGATGCTTACCACTGGGATGTTGATGTTCGGAAGTATGTCGGTTGGCGTACGGAAAATGACGAGCGGTCCCAGTATCAACAGGAGCAGAGCAAGTACCACGAATGTATAAGGACGACGTAACGCGAGCCGGACAATCCACATCTTCTCACCCGAATTAATGCGGGGAAGCTGCTGATTACCTCAAAGCAGATTCCCTCCAAGGAACGGCGTGACTAGTGCAGCTAGCATGCCAATTGCGGTCGCTCGCGATCTCATTGGTTTTGTTGAGTCTTAGACAAATTCAAAACGTAAGAGTCATTGGAAATCGGCCCGCACGAGTCGATGGATGTCGACAGGCCGACATCAGCAGCTCGCGGCTGGAACTACGAATCTGCTCGAGCAGCCTCTTTGTTCGTCCCGCACTCCCCTTTGTTTCTCCACGATCTGGAATTCTCGGAAGATCGCGGGTTTTCGTCGGCGCGTTGCGAAAAATGCATTCCACACTGGGCTTCAAGAAATATTGAACGCTGCATCTCAGGGATGTTGTGGGAAGCACTCTGCTGCGCAGCAGAGGTGGAATGAACTGCCGCTAGCAGTTCTTACAGTTCCGAGAGCCGCAGAACTGACCTAACTTTGATTCGTTTGCCGAACTGCTCTGACTTATTTGTAGGAGAGGTGCAGATTTCTTGTCACTCGACGTACATGTGGACGTCTGGTCACGAAGCAGTTCATCAAGCCAGCATCTGACACGAACCTCTTTGAGATTCCTCTCCTGCCTGTGCAGAAATTGCGCATTTCTTCTTGCGCTTGGCGTGAGCCTTACAGCGATTGCGCTGGGCCAGCCGAACTGCCTTGAGCTGTTGGCGAATGCACCTGAGATCGATGACAGCGAAAATATGACAAACCTCGATGGTGATCCGTGGTCGCTTGAGACCGGATGTTTCATTTCACCATTGCCAGTCAAAGAGGATTCATCATCGCTGCAGGGGGACGACCCGACAACATCCGAATTCGCCAGCCTCGGCAGGAACCAGTTCACGATGGAGATGCTGATAAAGCCAGAGCCGGTCGTAGCAAGCCAGGTGCTACCTCCGCAGCGATTCCATACTCGCAGCGCTTTGCGGCAATCATTCGAGTTCCTGATGCTGCAGCATGCGTTTCGCGTTGCCGATGATCCGGGATTACGGTACACGCTTGCCCATTCCACTTTCTTCCATAACTGGTTTGCGTCCTACCAAGGCTACGATCTGACGCGTTGGGGCGACGGAGACGATTTCCTGGTAAACGACATCGGTCACCCATTGCAAGGTGCGGTTGCCAGTCGCATTTTCATTCAGAACAGTCCAGGCGCTGGTTCGCTGCGAATCGGGAAGAATCCGAAATACTGGACGAACCGCCTCAAAGGAATGGCTTGGGCGGCAGCCTTTGAAGTGCAGTGGAAGGTGGGACCCTTAAGCGAAACCAGTATCGGGAATGCGGGCGGATGGTTCTATGTCCCTGGTTGCGGCATAACGCTCTCGTGTCTGAATAATCCGAAAGATCCCAAACCACCGACGAACAACACAGGGCTGTCAGACTGGGTCCTGACGCCAGTCGTTGGAATGGGTTGGGTGATGTTAGAAGATACGCTGGACAAATATCTTGTCGCGAAGGTGGCCGAGAATCATGCGGTGATCGGGGGCAAGATATTGCGTACCGCGCTTGAGCCTAGTCGCAGTTTTGCCGGTCTGTTCATGGGCAAGCTGCCATGGCAGTGGCCGGCTCCCGAAAACCATTTGGTCAGCACGACGCGGTCGCTGACAACTCCTTCAAGCAGCGACAAGGAATGGAAAGAGAACCGCAAGAGCGTCGGTGTTCAGTTCACGAGCGTGAGCCTGCCGGGAGTTCGCAGCGACTGCGTTGATTGCCGCAGCTACAATTCTGGGATCGGCTTCAACTACGGATATCGGATTTTGCGAGATTTATTCTTCGATAGCCAGGTGAGCCTCTTCCCGACGGGCGCCAGCAATGGCGGTCCGACAGTCCAGGGTTTGTTCGGTACGAAGTTCGGCCACCAGGGGAAGAATTGGGGACTCTTCGGCAAATTTCGCCCAGGCTTCATTTATTACGAGAACGCGTGGCCGGGAGGAGATGCGAAGACCTTCGACAGTCTTAGCCGCCTCGCCGTGGACACCGGAGGTGTCTTCGAGGTATATCCCACTCGATCTTCGACTCTTCGATTCGATGTTGGCACAACCCTGGTCCGCTATCTGCGGGACTATCCAAATCCACGTTTGTCGCCCTTGGGCAGCATGCAATCGACGGAATACTACGTGAACCAGGGAAACTTCCAGATTTCCAGTGGTTACACGATTCGATTTTGAGCTGTTCCTATTACCGCCAGAATTCTGAAGCGGCGTTAACAGGCGCTCGACCTTCCTCCCGATTATCGCTTGCAGAGGCGCGGAATTTGGCGTGACTTAAGCCCGAATCCGCCGTCCCTGAACCTATACAAACTGAATCCGTTCCAGGGCTAAAAGCATCTTCTCCTTTCAATAGCATCTTTTGGAGGATGGGCACTTGAAGAGGCTGTCGCAAATTTGGCTTGGGGCTTTAGTGGGCGCTGTTTTGCTTGTTCATTCTGGGTGCAGTAGTACGGAGGCGAAGCAACCGCCTGCGCCACAAGCGCTCCCCGTGCAAACACAGACTGTGTCGTTGTCGCCGGTTCCACGTTCCGACGAATACGTAGCTACGGTGAAGTCGCGGCGTTCAGCCACGATCCAGCCGCAAGTTGATGGTACGTTGACGCGAATCCTCGTGAAATCCGGCGATCGCGTACGTGCAGGGCAGGTGCTGATGACGATCGATCCGCTGAAACAGGAAGCGACCGTCAATCAACAAATCAGCACCGAGGCGCAGAAGAAGGCCACCTATCTTTATAACCAGACGGAAGTCGAGCGCCAGCGCGGACTGTACGAAGCCAGAGTGACGAGCAAGCAGAGTTATGACCTGGCGGTGCAAGCTTATGAGAACTCCAAGGCTGACTGGGAAGCTGCCCAGGCCGCCACGGTAACCCAGAAACGCCAATTGGCGTATTACAACCTGGTTGCGCCTTTCGATGGGCTTGTGGGAGATGTTCCAGTACACCTCGGAGACTATGTGTCACCCACGACGGTGTTAACCACCGTCGACGAAAACAAGGATCTGGAAGCGTATATCTACATTCCGACGGAGCTCTCGTCGGATGTACGAATGGGGCTTCCCGTAGAGATCGTCACCAGCCGAGGCGAGCTGATCGAGAAGACCAAAATTGATTTCATCTCGCAGCAGGTCGACAACGCATTACAAGGTGTTCTGGTGAAGGCGCCGATTCACGCTTCGCTCGACAAGTTTCGCACTTCGCAACTGGTGAAAGCTCGCGTGGTGTGGAGCACCGCTCCAGCACCGAAGGTTCCTGTTCTCGCAGTTGCACGCATTGGTGGTCAGCCGTTCGTTTATGTTGCGGCGCAGGGTGAGCACGGGACAGTGGCTAAACAGAAGGCGGTCGTTCTCGGCGATACAGTGGGCAATGACTACGTAGTGACGAGCGGCCTAAATCCTGGGGACAAGGTAATTGTTTCCGGCATTCAGTTCCTGATCGACGGCGTGCCGGTTCACCCCATCAGCTAAGTTTACAAAAAGTTTTCAGTTCACAGGAAACGGCTGCAGAACGAGAGCTGCCGGAGGGATATCGCTTTGGTCGATTTTTTCATTAAGCGTCCGATTTTTGCGACGGTCTGCGCGCTGTTGATCATTCTGGCAGGAGCAGTCTGCATCCCGACGCTGCCGATTTCGCTGTATCCGAATCTGGCCCCTCCGCAGGTCACGGTTACCAGCAACTACGTCGGTGCGAATGCGCAGGTAGTCGAGTCCGCGGTCACTACGCCGCTGGAACAGCAGATCAATGGCGTTGAGGGAATGCACTACATCACCTCGACGAGTTCGAACGATGGCACCAGTAACATCAATGTGACTTTCCGCACCGGCTATGACCTGAATGTGGCTGCCGTTGACGTGCAGAACCGCGTGGCAACTGCGACCGGGCGCCTTCCGCAGGAAATCAAGAACACCGGAATCACGATTACTAAGGCGAATCCGAACTTCGTTTTCGCTGCGGGTTTCTTCTCTCCCGACAACAGCCTTTCGAACCAGTACATTTCGAACTACCTCGACGTTTACGTCAAAGATGCATTAAAGCGAATTCCGGGCGTGGGCGATGTAGTCATCTTCGGCGAACGCAAGTATGCGATGCGCATATGGCTTGATCCTACCAAGCTGGCTGCTCGCCAGTTGACCGCGGCCGATGTGGTTTCCGCTTTGCAAGAGCAAAACGTGGAAATTCCAGCTGGTCAGTTGGGACGTCCGCCATCTGATCCGAAGCAGAACTTTCAGGTTACGCTGCGTGTTGTGGGCCGCATGTCTGACCCGCGTGAGTTCGAAAACATCATTCTCAAGAACACGCCGAACGGAATTATCCAACTGAAAGATGTGGGTCGCGCTGAGATTGGTGCCGAGAGCTACGACACGAACCTCATGTACAGCGGACACGAAGCCATCGGACTTGGCGTGCAGCAGCTCTCAAATGCGAATGCTCTGGAAGTAGACAAGGCTGCGAAGGCCGCGCTCATAGAACTGGCGAAATCTTTTCCTCCCGGCATTAAATATGTAATCGCCTTCGATACGACTACGGTGGTTGGCGATTCGGTGAGGGAAGTGGTGAGGACGCTGGAGGAAGCGATCATCATTGTCGTCATCGTGATCTTCTTCTTTCTGCTGGATTGGCGCGCCACCATTATTCCAGCAGTCACGATTCCGGTGTCGTTGATTGGTACGTTCGCTTTCATCAAGATCTTCGGCTTCTCGATCAACTCGCTGACGCTGTTCGGAATCACCTTGGCGACCGGGCTCGTGGTAGACGACGCCATCGTCGTTATTGAGAATGCGCAGCGCCACATCAATGAAGATGGTACGGATCCGCACACCGCGACGTCGGTGGCCATGTCCGAAGTGGCGAGCGCCGTGGTTGCGACTTCGCTGGTGTTGATCTCGGTATTTGTGCCGGTGTCGTTCTTCCCGGGCACAACCGGAATTCTGTACAAACAGTTCTCGCTCACAATCGCGTTTTCTATCGCGATATCCCTGTTCAACGCCCTTACGCTATCGCCGGCGCTAGCAGCCATCCTGCTGCGCGGAGAAGAGAAAAAATATTCGATCTTTGATTGGACTGGAATTGAGTGGCTATCACACGGGTATCGCACTTTCGCGCATGGAATTGATCGCGCAATCCACGGCACAGGAAGAGTCTACGGAAAGATCATTACTGGCGTTCTAAAGATTCGCTACGTCATGGTGTTGCTGTTCCTGGGCGGATTGGCATTGACGGCTTACATGTACCTCCGAGTGCCGACGGGCTTTGTCCCGCAGGAAGACCAGAACTATTTCATCGTGGTGGTGCAGGCGCCGCCGGGAGCTTCGCTCACCTATACGACGAACGTGTCGCGAGCAGCGGAGGAGATTCTTCGTGCTGATCCGGATGTGTTTGGAACCTTTGCTGTGCCAGGTTTCTCGCTGACTGGAGGAAGTTCGTCAAACTACGGATTGATCTTCGCGCCACTGAAACCCATTGATGATCGCAAGGGAAAAGGTCATTCGGCAGCTGAAATCGTGGCACGAGTTTCGCCGAAGCTGTTCGGTGTGCCAGGCGCGATCGTTGTGGCGTTTGAGCCCCCTGCTATTCAGGGAATCGGCAGCTTTGGTGGATTCCAGTTCGAGTTGCAGGACCTTGGCCGCAACACGCTTCAGGACCTGGATAACACCGCGCACAAAATCGTAGCCGCCAGCCGTCAGCGGAAAGATTTGACGGGACTGTTCACCAGTTTTACCGCCAACGATCCGCAGCAGTTGGTGAGAATAGACAGAGAAAAAGCGAAGGCGATGGGTGTCCCGATCAGTCAGGTATCCCAAGCGCTTGGCGTCTACATGGGATCGCAATACGTGAACGATTTTGACTTCAACAATCGTTCCTATCGCGTCTATGTGCAAGCTGATGAACCGTTCCGTATGACGGCGCGCGATCTACGGCAATACTACGTGCGCTCTGACACGAGCGGTCTGGTGCCGCTCGCGAATATTGTTTCGCTGGAAGAGACGTCGGGACCGCAGGTGATCAACCACTACAACCTGTTCCGTTCGGCGGAAATTGATGGCGCGGCCGCACCCGGATTCAGTTCAGGCCAAGGCCTGAAGGCGATGGAAGAACTCGCCCACCAGAACATGCTGCAGGGCATGTCCTTCAGCTGGACCGGTCTGGCTCTGGAAGAAGTGGAGGCCGGCGGCAAAGCCATCGTCATCTTCGCACTCGGGTTGCTGGTGGTGTATCTCACGTTGTCAGCGCAGTATGAAAGCTTTGCGCTGCCGTTCATCATCTTGCTCGCGGTGCCCATGGCCGTCCTCGGTGCATTGCTGTTCATCTTCGCCCGAGGATTGGTGAATGACGTTTACGTGCAGATCGGACTTGTCATGTTGATCGGTCTGTCGGCGAAGAATTCGATTCTGATTGTGGAGTTCGCCGAACAACTGATCGAACGAGGCCGAAGCGTCACCGACGCCGCGATTGAGGCTGCCGAGCTACGCTTACGCCCGATTCTGATGACGTCGTTTGCGTTTATTCTTGGCGTATTGCCGCTGTATTTCGCGACCGGCGCCGGTGCGCTCGGGCGTCATTCGGTCGGAACAGCGATCGTTGGTGGCATGTTGTTCTCGACGGTGCTGAACCTGCTGTTTATCCCGGTCTTGTACGTTACTTTGAAGAACCTGTTGCCTGGCTCGTCACGCAAACAGGAAACGGCAGCCCAAGAAGAGCTGGTGGCCTCATAGAAAATTAGGCGTATTTTGCGGCCAAAACATATAACTGAGCGACCACTTGCGGTTATCTGTATCTAACAAGACGTCGGGGCATCTGAACGTCTGAAATCCTTACTTTTACCTCTGGGACTTATATGGCGAAACCTGTTCTTCTGAGCGTGGACGACGATCGCGATGTATTGCGAGCGATTGAGCGCGACCTGCGGTCGCAGTATGGTGCTGACTATCGCGTGATAGGGAGTGACTCTCCAGAGGCGGCGCTGGACCTGCTGAAGCAATTGAAGTTGCGCAATGACAGCGTGGCCTTGATGCTGGCGGATCAACGGATGCCGAACATGGATGGCGTGGGATTTCTGCTGGAAGGAATGCGCATCTTTCCGGACGCGAAGCGTGCGCTGCTGACCGCCTATGCTGACACGAGCGCAGCGATCAGTGCGATTAACGAAGCGAGCATCAACTACTTCTTCTTGAAGCCGTGGGATCCGCCGACCGAACATTTGTATCCTCAGCTCGACGATCTTCTGGACGACTGGAAAGCTTCCTACCATCCCGCGTTCCAGGGGATTCGCGTGCTGGGTACGCGGTGGTCGCCGAAGTCCTATGAGTTGCGGGATTTTCTGGCGCGCAATCGCGTTCCATACCAGTGGATCGACATCGAGGGCGCTGCCAACGATCCGGAGACAAAGCGATTGATGGAAGCTCTGGGTCCGGAGATCCACAATCTCCCGGTTGTACTTTTTCCCGATGGCACGAAGCTGCTGGAAAGCGTGCCTGCAGAAGTTGCGCAGAAGGTGGGCTTGCGAACACGCGCGCAAACCAATTTCTATGACCTCGCGATCGTCGGTGGTGGTCCGGCGGGTCTGGCGGCGGCCGTTTACGGCGCCTCTGAGGGCCTGAATACGGTGATCATCGAGAAGGAAGCGCCGGGCGGCCAGGCCGGTATGAGTTCGCGCATTGAGAACTATCTTGGATTCCCAAGTGGGCTGAGTGGAGGCGAACTGGCACGTCGGGCCGTGGTTCAGGCGCAGCGCTTCGGCGTAGAAATCCTGGCGCCACAGGAAGTGGTGTCGGTCAGAGCGGAAGATCCGTATCGCTTCATCAAGATGGCTGACGGAGAAGAAATCTCCTGTCACGCGTTGATGGTTGCGACCGGGGTGCAGTGGCGCCGACTGGCAGCTCCAGGAATTGATCGTCTGCAAGGTGCGGGTGTGTATTACGGCGGTGGAACAACGGAAGCTCTGTCGTGCAAGGGCGAAATCGTCTACGTTGTTGGCGGTGCGAATTCGGCTGGCCAGGCGGCGATGAACTTCTCCAAGTACGCGGACAAAGTCGTGATGCTTCTGCGCGGCGATTCGCTCTCCAGCACCATGTCGCGCTACCTGATCGATCAAATCAAGGCAACGCCCAATATCCAGCTTTGGTCGCATGCCAGTGTTGCTGAAGTACACGGCGACACGCACCTGGAAGAAGTGTCGGTGCTGTGTTCGGACACAAATAAAACAGAGCGCGTTCCTGCAACCTCGATGTTCATTTTTATTGGTGCTCTGCCCAGGACGGACTGGCTTGCTGGTGTGGTCGAAAGAGATGAGCGCGGATTCGTTTTGACCGGTCCCGACCTGATTCGCGACGGCGATCATCCAAAGGGATGGAGCCTGGAACGCGATCCTTTCCTGCTGGAGACCAATGTTCCCGGTATCTTCGCGGTCGGCGATGTTCGGCATGGTTCGGTGAAGCGCGTTGCCTCTGGCGTGGGAGAAGGCTCGGTAGCGGTGCAATTCATCCACCAGTATTTGAGCAAGGTATAAATGGCCGACAAGACGGAATTGCGCAAAGTGTCGGAGTTCACCGATCTTCCCGATGACCAACTTGACTGGTTTCTCGGCGAGACGGAAGAGATGCGCCCCAAGGCGGGGGAGATCTATTCGCGGCAAGGGGATCCGGCGGACGCGATGTTTGTGGTTCTCGAAGGACAGTTGCAAGGCCGTGGCGAACTGGGTGGCGAGATCTTCGTTTTTACGCTCGACCCTGGGGATATCACTGGAACGCTTCCGTTTTCTCGCATGAAGCAATTCACCGTCACCGGGCGGGCGATCACCGACGGCCGCCTTCTGCGATTCCCAGCAGCCAAATTTCCCGATCTCGTGCAGAGGATGCCGGAGCTGGCGAAACGGCTGGTCGGGCTGATGTCGGATCGAATCCGCGAAGTCACGCGCATGGAGCAGCAGCGCGACCGGCTGGCTGCGCTCGGAAAGCTGTCGGCTGGGTTGGCGCACGAGCTGAATAATCCGGCGTCGGCAGCGAAACGCGCTGCCAGTCAGCTGCGAGAAACACTCTTTTGCATTCGCGATGCAAGCCTGGAACTTGGACGTAAGAATCTGACTCCAGAACAGCGTGCCGATATCGAGAATCTGGAAGATTCTCTGGTGAAGTCCGACGATCCTCCTCCCGATCTGCTTACGCAGAGCACGCTCGAGGAAGAACTGGACTCACTTCTCCGCAGTCATGGTCAGAACGATCTCTGGCAACTGGCTGCCGACCTGGCCCGAAAGAAGTTCCCTCCTCAGACTCTGGAAGCGCTCTTCGAGAAGCTCGGCCCCGATGTAGCGCGCGCCGCGCTCATCCGGATAGCTTCGCTGGTAGACATTGCGAATCAATTGAACGAGATCGAGAGCAGCACGTCGCGTATCTCCGAACTGGTGCGTGCGATCAAGGAATACACGTACATGGACCAGGCTCCGATCCAGAACGTGGACGTGGTGAGAAGCCTGGAGAACACGCTCACGATTCTGAATCATAAGTTGAAGAAGGGAATCACCGTTCAACGCGAGTACGGGCCGGTGCCGTTGCTGGTGAATTCGTTCGGCAGCGAACTGAACCAGGTGTGGACCAACATCATCGACAACGCCATTGATGCGATGAAAGGGAAGGGCCAGCTTCGGATTCGGACTTACCGCGAAGATGGCAGGGTCGTGGTCGAAATCGGCGACAACGGTCCTGGAATTCCTTCCGAGGTTGAAGCACACATTTTTGAGCCTTTCTTTACCACCAAGAAAGTTGGCGAGGGAACTGGGCTGGGCCTGGACACCGTGCAACGAATCATCCGGCGACACCAGGGAAACGTGCAGGTGGAATCGAAGCCGGGTGATACTCGTTTTCAGATATATCTTCCGCTCTCGGAAGCGCATTAAGGCGGGGTTGTGCGCACGCGAGAAGCGTACCGGCCTTGAAATCAGTGCGGAGCCAGTGAATGCGAGAGGCTCAACAGGTTTCGCGGAGCAACGCGAATGGCGCCCCCGCGAGGGCTATCGATATCAGAAATCAGAAAAAATGAGAGCGAGACGGCGAGCGGCACGATCAAAAGCAATCGCCAGTCCGTCCAGCGCGTGCCGTAGCCGATCAATAAGTTAGCACCGATCGCAATTGTTGCCATCAGCACCCAGGCCGCAACGGGGATGCGGTTCCACCAGGCCGACTGGGTGTATCCCTGCGCGTTCAGCACGTCGTTCATTCCTGAAATTACGAGCGCAGTAATCGCGGTTGGTTGCGCAGCCGCCCGCGGCAGGACAGCGGACCAGAGTTCGTTCTGCAATTCAGCGGTGTCTGCGTTGATCTTCGCGAGTTTCCAAGGACTGCGAATGGTGTAGAACAACAGGCGCTGGTCGAGATAGCTCTTCAGCAGATCACGCACTTTCGCGCCGTCGGCGGCGGGCAGCAGATCGGCACGAACAAATTCGGTGCCGATCGCGTTGGCTTCGGCTTCTTCGTAATTCTTGCGCTGATCGTAGCGGCTGATTGCCATCGAAAAGGTGAAGCCGATAAGAAGTCCGAGCAAGGTCAAGGTCGCGCTGAGCACGAGATCGAAGTCGCCCCGCTCTTCCTCCGGTAGCGGGGAGTGCCGTTTGCGGCGGCTGCCGAACCACGCTGCCAGGAAAAGAGTGACAAGCGACAAAACGAAAACGATAACCGGAAAATTCATCAGGTTCATGCCGGCGAGCTCTCCTAGAGATGTTGCGAAGCGGAACTATGTTACCTGAGAGTTCCGCGGCAGGCGGAAACGACCATTGCTACGTTTCGTCGGTGGAACGGTTGGGGATGGGACCGAGACCGGGCAGAGGGTCGGGAGCGACGATCTGGCGGTTCTCGATGATGGGCTTGGGGGAAAGAGGGTTCCGCGAATAGTGATTCATGAGCATCTCGCTAGTGAGATCGGTAACAATAGTGCTGGGGGAGGGCTTGAAGTTTGAGCGCTTGATGTTCTGCGCGGCGATTTGCAGCCCGTAGAGCATGAATTTGGCGCGGACCGCGTCGATGGTGCCGTAAGCGAGTCCCTGAATGACGCGGGTGATGGCGACCTGGATGGTTTCCGGATCTTCGAGGACAGGAAGTTTGAAGCTGGACATGCCAGCGGGGGCGGTTGGTTCCAAGGAGTTGCGGTGGAAGTAGCAATAGAAGTAGTTACGCATGGCCGGCGATCCGCAGCGGACGCCGTTGGTCTTCACAAATTCGCATTGTTTAAAGGGCAAATGACACCTCTTCGGGGTACCCCCCCCGGGGTACCCCTTTGTAAGCTATTGAATCTAAAGATGGTTGCTAAAGCGGATTTCGCAAAATCCTGAAAACAAAGGGCAAAAATCCCAAAATCCTGAAAAGAAAGCAGTTGTCAGTCGTTCGTTGTCAGTTGTCAGAAAAAACCTTGACCGATCGAGCCGAGGACGGACTCCGCTGAGGGATCTGGAAACCGAAGGCACAAATCAAAATCAAGTTCTATTTCCAGAGTAGCAATTTTGAGGGGACCTACTAGACACTTTCAGAGAATTTATATTTCCAGTGTTTTCAGTTGGATATGGAGAAAACTGGGTGTAGGAGGGGGTTGACAAAGAATGGGTGAGACATAAACAGAATTGCTCTAATAGCTGCGCTGACCTGGATAAGCAGTGCCGCAACTTCACGCAGCCTCTGGATCCCAGCCGGAATGAAGGACGCTAACGACAGGTCCATGAGCGTCAGAGCGTCCTTCATCGAGTGCACGACGTGCATATTTGGGCGAGTTTCGGTCGTGATGAATTCAAACATGCGAGCGATCCCATACATGATGGGCTTCGGAGCAACCGCAATGAGAAAGTAGTCAGTGTCCACTGTGGGCAGTCTGTACGAATGCTCCCTGACGGCTTCAGTTGAGATCAGAATGTTTGTGACGCCGGTATAGTCAATGATCAGATTTGCAGGGCCCTGTCGCTCCCACAGCAACCTTAATGCGTAATACGCTTCCACCACGTCATCATCGGTGCACGGACCCTCGAACACTGCGCGAATGATTCTGTGCACTTCGTCGCTCTCGAATCTGAATGGCATAGTCGCTTCCTGTTGCCAGTAAGATGCTTCGGACAAAGATGGGCGGGCGGGCATTTAGAAACGCTATTACGATTTCAATGTGCGCAGCTACCGTCTGTTTGTGGAGAAGCTGCGTTACATTCACCGCAATCCGGTGGTGCGAGGATTGTGCGAGCGGCCGGAAGATTGGGAGTGGAGCAGCTTTCTGCAGTGGGCGACGGGCTCGGAAGGACGGGTAGAAATCGAACGCGAATGGACGGCAAGACGAAGGGAACATGCACAGGAGAAACTATGTCCAGCAGTGGAACTGCCCCACTCAAGCCGAAAGAAGGCTTGAGTGGGCCGCCAGCGGAGATCATTCGAGCGATCTGCGAAGGTCGAATTGATATTTATGAAGGCTGGCAGCAAGTATGCCGCATATTCCAGAATAACGCTGGGTTAGGCTTGCCCGAACTCGAGGCGTTCGTGCAAATCGAAGGCGTTGACCCTAACTCGTCCTTGTCAGTCACAGAAGAGCTTCTTAACAGAATTAAGCAAAACGCCGTTCGGTTCGTCGCTAACGGGTAGCTGTCGGGAAATCCTATACTGCAAGCAATCAGTGAAATCGTTCCAGCACAACAATCGGTATCGTTCCCAGAACGCCCCACTCTGATGCAAGGAAACAGTACTGATCTTGAAAGTCTTCCAATCGAAAATGCGAGTTTGGCTCCGCCAGACGCGGCTTCACCTCTTTCTTCCAGAACTGATAACACTTGACTGGGTCAACCCATCGCAGCTTTAGGCCGACATCCCCAATAACAAATTGAACCGGGCCATAACGCAACAGGTCTGCTATGTCGCGTTCAGAAATCGAACGACCTCTTTTGACCGGCACAATGTCCTGATCGTTCCAAAGCTCTTGCAGTGGCAAGTTACCCACAATTTTCAAGGTTAGATCCATGACGGACTGCAATCATAAGAGATTACTGTCGAGAAATCCCGTTATCACAAGTAACCACCAGGAAAGCCGCCTGTAACGTCAAGCAAAAACCACGTCTTTTCCTAGACGGTTTCGGCTTAGGATTCGATCTCCATAGACGAACAAAAAGCGAAAGTGCTAGACTGCTTCGCATGAAGACGCATGCGCTCGAAGAGTACGTCCGGCACGCGGACGAACTGGCTCAGGAGGTCGTACACGCGTGGGTGGTGAACGTTAACGCAGGAAACTCGGAGTACCTGACACCGGAGTTCAAAGGTGTGTTTGACAATGCGTTCGAATACCGGCAATCCAAGAAGATCGCCGACAATCATCGCGAGTTCAACATCCTTACCGAGGAAGACTCCGTAGCAGAGCGCACCTCTCGCGACATATTTTCTGTAGCGTACAAGCGCTGGATGGAAAGCCAAATGAGAGCGCTCGTAGAGTCCCTGTAATGGACGAAGGCCGCAAACGCGTGCTGCTGATTGCTGCGGCAATCCTCGCGTCCCGCAAATTGAGTAGCGAATCGGTAACGCCTGGACAGAGTCCGCGCGTGGTGGCCGCTATTGATGATGCGCTGACTTGGGCGAAACGATTGTTGGATGCGATTGACAGGAAGTTCCCCGCGAACAATTGAAGGAACAGATGATCGCTCTACGATAGCAACAAGCTGCCTCGTGGATCGATCAGATCCGTAGATTGCCAGCGAGCCAGTGATCGACGCTGAACTTTCCTGGACCAGAGCAGATCAACAAGATAAAGAAGAGCACGTACAAGACTTCCGGAAGGTAGAGGAAATCGTCGAGCCAGTTAAGAGGCGAAAGTCCTTTAGGGATGGTGGAAAGGGCATTGGTCAGGGTGGCGACAGTCATATCGATCAATAAAGCCACGCAGGCGAGGCTCGAAAGAAACCCCACGGTCAGCAGGGATCCGCAAACGAACTCGACACCCGAGACGAAGTAAGCCGTCTGGCGAGGAAACGGGACTTTGGCCTTAACGAGCGTTTCGTAAACAGGTTTTGTGCCGCCGGCGACGAACAATTTGTTTCCGCCTGAGATGGCGAAGAACAGTCCGATTGAAACGCGCACCAGCAGGATGGCATATTGTTCCAACTCACTATTACCCTGCAGCGCAAACTGGATCAACCGTTTCCAATCCATGGCTTGTCCCTCCATTGGAGGACGTGCTGTAACGATCCCACAAAATCGTGCAGTTCGACTTCTCTGGTAACGTCGGTGGAGCGGTGTTGTATCGTTCGCGCCAATGGGTTGGCGCTAAGCGGCGCTCCGCAAAGTTTAAATCCGCATCGCGTCGGGCCGAGCGTTAACCGTATGTGAGGTCGGTGCTCTGTCCGACTTCGATGATGTAACCGTCAGGATCGCGGATGTAGCAGCGTATCTCGCCGTACTTGGGTATGGGTTCGGTGATGAACTCGGCTCCTCGACTTTTCCATAAGTCATAGCACGCTTGAATATCCGCAACGCGAATATTCATAAAGCCGTTGATCTTATCCGGGTCGGGGACGCTGAGCGTTACCGTCGGCTTGTCGGGGGTCGGCCCGCCCCCAACGTTGACGAGGAGCCACGTATTCGCGATCTGAATGTAGGCAGGCGCGCCGTCGCTGTCGCCTCTGCTCAGAACGCGACCGCCGAAGACTTTTTCGTAGAAGCGAGTTGATCGGCCGATGTCGGCCACGGTGAGAAAGTGTGCGACGGTGATCCCCTCCCGCGGGGGCATCTCATAGCTCTTTTGTTCGATTTGTACGCTGCTCATGAACGACTCCTTTTGCTACGGTGATCATTTTGAAAACGGTGTCCCGGGAGTTATCCGTTGGACCCATTGAGTGCGCCAGGCGGGAGCAGGGAAGGGGTCCGCAAAATACTGTGTTTCCCGCGCAACTTTGTCGCCGCGGAACTCCATGATGCTCACGGTGTAGGACGGCTTGCCGTCGTATGTCAGGATGAATTCAGTGACCCAGAGATCACCGCTGCCAATAATTCGTTGGACAGAAAACCGCTTTTGGCTCGGTTGACTCGCGCGCTGGCCTTGTATGTTCGCTCGACCGCGGGTTCGCTCGCCTGATTGCGGATAGTCCAGCAGAGCGTCCTCGTGATAGATGCGGTGCTCCGTTTCAAAATCGTTGGCATCGGATGCCGCCCAATGCTGATCCAGAGCCGCACGGATCTCTTGATCCCGCGCTCCAGGATGCTGGTTCTTCTCTTGTTGATCGTTCATCTGCAGCCTTCAATTTGACGAGAAGCTAAATGCTTTAGCGGAAGCGGAGTGAACGACTCGTCAAGTCGCGCTGTTTCTTCGATCACTGCAGAGTCTAGATCGCGTCAAAAAAAACAGAGATCAACCGCGAAATCTGCGGGCACGTCCGCTCGGTTGTTCTTCTGGCTGAGTCCTGTGGCTCTTATCTGGTTTCGCCGGGGTGATATCCGGTATTGGCGGTTGCCAACGGGAGTCGCTGCTCAGGCTGCCCCAGGAAATGTTTGATGATGGGAATCACCCTCTGTGGTTCCGAAGATAAGGCGAAGTGGCTCGCATCCGGGATCACCGCAAACTCGGCGTGCGGGATGAGCTTAACGGTTTCAACCGAGTGCTCGAGGCGAACAAAATCGTGATCTCCTTGAAGGATAAGAAACGGCACTCTGACCGAAGCCAACTCTTGTTTCGAAAAGCCCTTCCACTGAATGCTGCCAACCTTCTCATAAATGTTGGGCCAGTAATCTGGATTGGGCGCCACTTTCTTGTAGCCTTCTCTTTGAAATTGAATGTCTCTGGTCGAAGCGGCAGGCGGTTGATCATAATACGTGGTTTCTGGATTCAGGGTGTCCGGAGGCGGGGCAAAAGTTGCAGAATAGGTCACGACACGACGGACAAGCTCGGGATAGCGAACTGCGATGACAGCCGCGGTGTCGCCGCCGTAGCTTTCACCGAGGAAGTCGGCCTTGGAGATTTTGAGATATTTCAACAGCTCAACCACGTCGCTGGCGTATTGCTCGATGGAGATCGGGCGATCCGGGATATCCGCCGTGCGACCATTTCCCTGCAGATCGACGGTAATGACCGAATGATTGTGAACCAGCGCAGGAAATGATTCACGCCCGGCATATCCAAAAGCTGGCGGAATAAAAACGAGCGGGTCGCCGGTTCCCACGATTTCGTAATACATCTTCAGTCCGTTGACTGGCGCGAATCCATTGATCTTCTTTGGGTGGCGGTTGCGCGCGCTCATAACAGATCCTTTCGATTTGGATTGAGTGGGCGCCTGGCCGGAGCTATTTCCAGCGATCGCGTGGGAAGCCACGAGCAGCGGCACCAGCATTGCACCCACAACGCGGCGGATTCGGGTTACCTTGGGGTAGCTCACTTTTTAATTGCCTCTTTCGGATGAGCATCTTCCCAGCGGTATTCCTTGCGTGAGCCACTTCCAAATTGTTCACGAAAGATTCCGAGAAAGTAGTTCCAGCCTGGCTCATGGTCTCTGGCTTCGTCAGTGTCCGGAAGGCCGGAATGCACGAGGGTCATGAGGGTGTTCTCCCCCTGTTTCTTGAAGGTCACAGTCACGGTCGATTCTTGTCCCAATGTATTCGGCGACACCCAGGTATGCTGAATCTTCCCTGGGCGGTCCACCGTCGTGAATCGTCCGTAATGGGCTGCTCCTTTCAAGAGCCAGTAGAAGAGGCCGTCTACTTTCGGAGCCAAAACAAATTGCTCAGCGGCATTCCAGGGATTGCCAGGGATCTCTGGATTGAGCCACCCATCGAACAGCTCGTCCGGAGAGGCCGGGATGGTTCGTTCGATCTTAATTTCAATGGTCTTCGGTGATTTGCTCATTACTTCTTCTCCCGCTTCCGTTTGTCCTTAAAATACTGTTCAAACTCGTCGAGGTGCAGGTTCCAGAATCGCTCGTACTCATGAACCCATCTCGCCGCCTGTCGAAGTGGTTCCGCTCGAAGCGATATGAAGACCTCGCGGCCCTGCTTCCTGCGCTCGATAAGCCCTGCTCTTTCGAGCAGCTTCAAGTGCTTCGTCACCGCGTTTAAAGCGGTGTCGAAGGGTTTGGCGACATCCAGGAAACGAGCAGGGCCGTTTGCCAATTGCCCAATGATCGCCCGCCGGGTTGGGTGGGAAATCGCAGTGAATACGTCGGTCAATTGATCCATGGCTATATTACACCATAAGGTGTAATGTTACGCAAACACAATTTTCGGGAGCGCGACTTGCGAAGGGAGTTCGCATGGGCGCGAAGGCTGCAGAAAGTCTGCTGCCGCGGAGACAGGCGCGGAGCAAATTGCTGCAGATGATTCTTCGTGTTTGGACGGGAACTGCGGAAGCGGTCAACAGGTAGTGTTACGGTCTGTTACCGCGAGCGGTGACCATATTCTTCGCAATTGTTGGAGAATATGGCGGGGACGACGAGACTCGAACTCGCGACCTCTGCCGTGACAGGTCACTCAGAATCGGCTTATCAAAGACTTACGAGCGACATTCAGGCCCGTTCAGTAACGTTTAGACCACTGGGTAACAATTATTGGCCCCGTGGTTGGACCCATAAATAACGGTGGATTGGTTGGCTTCTGCCTATCTCTTCAAGGCTTCTTCGGTATCAAGGTCCCAAGCGACTCAGGGTCTATGGTGGTGTTGCCGCTCTCTTCCTTCACCAAGTTTCTTCAATCTGTCGGAATTCTGATGAGGTCTAGCGTTCCTTGGTGGCGTGCTTTCCTTCTGTTCGTTCATACACCTTTCAGTGAGCCAGATTTGGTCTCACTGTATAGAACCTCCCAAAACTGAGGTCCTCCGCCGGGACAAATAAAAAACAACTTGTGGTTGCATGACCGACCCACTTCAAAGGAAAAAGCTGCTGGCTCTATCTCCTATTGTGTGCTGCATTCATCGTCAGCGCAGTTCCCGCGTTCGCAAGCGACAGTGGAAAGATTGATGTTTTTATCTGTCATGGGATTTCCATCGACCAGCAGTTGATAACAGAATCTCGAAATGTGCCCGGAAGTGGCAGGGAACACATCGTTATATTTGGCCCAACCCCAAAAATAGAAATGTCCCCTCTCTTGACTAAGCATTACCGCATCGTCGGCGGATACGATAATCGGCTTGCTTCTTACTACAGCGTGTGGCCCGATAGACATGCGAAAAGGCTGTATCTCGGCAGGGTAGTCGGTCTTTTGGAATCCATCTGGTGGTTCAGCCGGAAACCATTGTGCGCTGAGGTGCGTAATCAGGTTCTTAGTTGCTGTAGTTCCTCCGTTTTTCCACTCAAAGACAATTCGCACTCTTCCATCAACCCTGTTCTTCGCGGGGTCTCCGAGACGAACAGCGTCGAAGGTGTCGGTATAAACAAAAGCTCTCTGCACCGATTCGACAGCGGTCCTATTAATTTCGTTGGACTGACGCAGCAAGAATCCCTGTATTCCGACGAAGAAAGCAGCAAAGATGCCAGCAATTGCACTCACCACCGTCCAAGCAAATTGCTTCTGATTCTGGGTTGCTTTCTGCCCCTGGTCGGTTTTTATGCCGTTTTTAAGGCTATCAACAAGATCAACTTTGAAGCTGGGATCAATGTAAACGTGGCGCTTGGTATTTTCGTTTTTGGCGCATTGATGGTCTGGATCGGCTTGTCCGCCATTCTTTGGTGGATGGGTTGGTTTACGCTTTGACATGTTTAGTAAAGGTGGATTGTGAAATACGAATACAAAGAAGGACCGAAAGCAAGAGATAACTTCGAAGATGCTATTAAAAGGCTCTTTAAAGCTCCCAAGGCGATACAAAAGAAGAGGCCAAAATCCGCCTAGGCACTAGGTGGGATTGAGGGGTGCCGCTCTCAACACTTTTTGCTATTCCGCCTTCCCCGTGCGCGTGCTCATCAACTACGCAACGTATGCAGACAGGGTCACGATCCACTGTCTCGCCGATGATGCACGCACCGTTGTTGCTCCGTTCAAGCGAGTTTCGAGCCTAGAAACGCTCTATCGCCTCATCAGGCATGTCGGTGGGGATCCCGATCAGTGCTTTGAGGAATTCACAAGTGGGGACACGGCGGGTGCTGGGCAGAGGTGAAGCCGGAACACTTCGAACTGCTCGGAATCAAGAAGATGCCACACTCTCAACAGGGTAGATCGGGCAGGTCTATCGTCGATTGAGCGGATGTGGCGCGTTTAGTTGACCGAGATGCCACCAGTAAGCATAACCAACTCAGTTTGCACCGACATAAGCTGCTTCCGTAGCAGGGTTCGGTGTTCATCAGTCAACTCTGTGTTGCTGAGAACATAAACGAGATTCTCCCGCTCTGCCTGAAGTCGCAGAACCTTCGCCGCCAGTTCATTTTCGGGATCGGCCATATAGGGCCACCAGTCGGGCATTCCGCTGGGGTGCGGTGGCCGAAACAGTATAGCCGGGTAAAAGGCTGCGCGGGTACTTTGGGCGAATCCGAAGAGGAGTACCCGCACATGGGTGGTGTTACTCCCAGTATTGTCCTGGCAAATGGACCGACCGGTCAGTGAATCGAGTTTCTGTTCCAGATTCGTAAATCGTCTGCACCATCTCGCGTCCTGCGGTTCGGGGCGCTACCACTCGCAATGTCATTTTGAGATAGTGAGTGATAATCTCCGTTCCCGACAGTAATCTCGAAACTTTCGCATTTCGTTTATCCTCAGTACGCTGAGTGCTTCGTGTATAAACGCCACGCCCGGAGGGATTAGATATGCCTACCCGCGATGATCTTCACAGAATTGTGGATCAGCTACCGGAAGCGGTTTTCGAGCATGCGGAGCGTGTCCTTGAGCACTGTCTAACGTGGCCGCAGCCGTCGCCGGATGTTCTGGAGCTTAGAGATCGGGTCCACAAACGTAAGCACGAGGTGACTATGGAAGGCAGGCAGCAAGCGTATGACAGAAGAGTACCGGGTGAGTTGAGGACTGAATCACGTTGCATTCCTCCCGGCACGGGTTACGTCTCGAACATGAGTTGGATCAACGATGAACTAGTGCAAGTGACAGTATTTCGCGTCCAGGGACAAGAGGTTGAAAGAATTGAGCGCGTCGGCTTAGCCGCAGATAGAAAGGTCAAGTATTCGGTAGAGATAATTGGGCCAGCAGGAGGCGGGAACACGTTCGACGCGGATTTTCCTGCTCAGCTGGATAAGTAGCTGTAAATCCCATACCACTCTGTATCTCAGGGTGAGATAGTGAGTGATAATCTCCGTTACCGACAGTTATCCGTGTCGCATCTATCGGCTGAGCAGAAGTGCTTCGTCTTCCCCCTCGAAATATGCGAGTTTTCCAGGGATGCAAGACAGGATAGTGCCAATACCTTGTCCCACGATTGACTTCAGCGCGGTGTCTAAAGGCAAGAGCTTGCTATCAATGTCATCACTTTCTGACATCACCCAGCAATTCTGTCCTGCGCCCTTTGATTTCAAGAGTTGAATAATGTTGCCGGTGCCTTGGAGATATCTGTCCCACAGCTTGAGAGTTGGGTCGGGATTCCACTTCACAGGGCTGGCATATCTCTTGTCGAACCAGCGAAAGTGCGGCAATTCGCGGGTGAACTTCTTCCGGTTCTTAGCACTAGCAACAAACGACAACAGACGTTCCTGTTTGTCGCGCACCACGAAGGCTGTAATGGTGGCGTGCTCATGGTCGGGAACTTGTTCGTCTGTTTTCATGGCCAAGAATGATAGCAGCAGATTGTTGGCGATAAATCTCGATACCACTCACAATGTCATTTTTGAGAACAGGTATCATGGGCGTGCTTATGGGTCAGGCCAGACGCTATTCGAAAAACAAGAGATTGCATAGCTCGGGATTTTGGAATGATGTGGCGTTCCCCATCTTGTTAGCGGCTGGCGTGTTTGTATTGGTTTGCGCAGTCGTGTGGATCAAAGTCGCTGCGCCGCCGTTAAGTAATGGCCTCCCGGCGCCCAGCATCTGGTACGGCATCGTTGGTGGCCTACTTGGCGTACTCATGATCACAGTATGGGTCTTGATTAAAAAACGTCGTTGACTCTCGACCTTCAATTCTGAACGGCGTCCAACTGTTGGGGCATTAGGATTACTGTTGGTTAATCTCGATACCACTCACTATCTCAAGCTGAGATAGGTGGTGGTATTCTCCGTTCCCGACAGTAATCCACTGGTAGACTTCATGAGCCTCCAAAATAGGTGCATATTCACTGTATGGTCGAGAAATACAGAGCGTTGTTTGAGAAGCTTCTGGCAGAACTACCAGCGGGAAGCGCCACGCTAAATGAATATCAAGTCCCAGAGAGCAATAGCACGGTCATAGAGCTTCTTCCTGCGAACAGCCAAGCCGCCTCATTTGGTGTACATGTAGACGATATGGGCGCTGTAGATTTCAGCTTTGGGAGGCTCGGGACGTGGGAATTGCCAATGGAGGGCAGAAATCGAAAAGCAACGCCTCAACAACTCCTGTTGGAGGTTGAGCAGATGGCTCGCGCAGTAATGGCTGGAAAATGTGACGAGAGCCGCGGCTTGTTTTCTCTCACGAGTTGCATCCACGTCGATGATTACACGTACACGGTGACGGACTTGCCGATGCTACCGATTCCCCCTTTTGGAATACGAAAGTATTTGCCCTATGCAGCGCGATGAAGATTACTGTTGTGAAATCTCTATACCACTCCGTATCTCCGATTGAGATAGTGAGTGATAATCTCCGTTATCGCCAGCTATCCCTTTCTGGACGTTTTTCACGCAGCTTTCGAACAAATAAGACGGCACACCACATCAATGAGCCGTAGACAAAAAAATCTACAAAGAAGACCACCGAAAAATACCGCTTCAGATTCGACAAATCCTGCGATGGTGAGGGGAATATGCCGTCTGCCACCAGTATCCCCAAGGATGGAATACGAAATATGACAGCAAGTACGCCGTCCAGCGGAAAAGTAAGAACGAGAGCAAACAAAGCAACAATCGCGCCCACTCTCAACGGCCCATAGACAACAGAACGCTTTTCATTCCGCAACGTTGCACTAGACATTTGCTTGCACGAAAAATACTAGCTTCGTCACTGGGGCGCAAGATAACTGTCGGGCAAATCGTCGACACCACACTGTATCTCAAGCTGAGATAGAGAGTGGTATTCTCCGTTGTCGACATCTAATTTGCGGGGAACGGAATGAAATTGGGGAAACTGGCTCTGATTGCTGCGGGGATCGGCTTCCTTTGCATTTTGGCAATTCTGGCGAAGCGGGATCGGGGTGCGTGGCGACAATCGCCTCCGCTACGTTCATTTGGCCCAACGCAGAAGAGCTCGCTCGTCATTTATTTCTGTTCTGGTATTACGAACCAGCAGATAGATGACTTTCGTGAAGCCGTACTAGAGGTTCCAGTGCAGCCCCGCGCAGATCGCACTTTTCCTGTATTCGTGAACAGTTATTTTCGTCTGGCACCCAGCCCAGCGAACGGATACGAGGGCGTTGCTTTGAATTTCAACAAGAACGCTGAACCAGACCAACTCAAGAACTATGTGACAAGAATAGCTTCTGATATGCGCGTTAAGACTCTATTTATGGACGCGGTGCCAAATCTGATCCACATTGACGATAACAGTCGTGCAACTAGCAGATGCGCTCAAACCGAATAGGTGTTGGTAGATCGCTTTATCACTCACTATCAAGCTGAGATTTCCGGAAGTCACTGCTTCAAATTGGGAAAATTCCACCCCGACTTATGGGATCCAAATAAAACTGGTAACCCCCTATGACGGAAGCCTAAATTGCTGGTACTTTGAACGCGCATGGTTCCCTTCGTCAAGTCACGACAGAAGGGACAATGAAGAAATGACCCTCCAACAGCAAGAGATGATTACGCGGCTCGAAAACGAGTTAAAGAGACTGGGGAAGAGCCCGGACCTAAGTTGGAACCTAAGCAATAGCCCCGAAAGCCGTGGCTTTCTTTTTGGTCAAGTAAGTGGGGTGACGGTAACGGTAACCCCAGAAGGTCTAATGAATATCCCCTCAGTCCGCACATATCATCCACCTCAATATCCGACTCCAGTTATCGCAGCATCTGTAGCAGATGAGCTGTGGAACAAGCAGAAGGCACGAGATGATTCGGACTTGGAGAAAGCAAAGTCCCGCAGAACGGGACACCTCGGTCCGGTCGTTGGATTCAATCTGGAGTGCCAAAACGAGAAGTGTCCTTGCAAAACTGAGGATGAAGACATGCGCCGGAAGCGGGAGCGAGGCGGATTTAATACGAACCCGATTAGCTGTGCGTGAAATTAACGCCTTACCACCATCTATCTCACTAGGAATCCAAACAAGTCAAAAACCACGCCGGGCCGTCCCAGCACTAGGCGCAATCGAAAGAAGTGACCACTGTCGTCTGAACTACCTGAGAAGTTTCCGACGGAAGGGCGCCAGAAAAAGCCCAGCCAAGCCGGTCCCAAGCATCGCCAATCCAGACGGTTCGGGAACCCAGTTCGCTGTACCTGCGAAGGTGTAGCTGGACGGAACAGGGTAAGGCGTCTCATACCCAGCAGTATTCCACGTATTGCCTGCCGCGATCCCTACGAGGTTATAAACGCAGGCAGCATCCTGATTAGGACCGCAGTTTTGGTCGACCGCTGCATAGCGCAATGAAGCTGCTCCTTCACCACACACAGCGACGTCCGTCACCACACAAGTGCCAAACTGCAGGGTTCCAGTGAAGATTCCTACCATCGACACTTCTGTTGTGGTGCTAGCGTCCGGCCCAGGTTCTGGCTCAGTGATCATGGTGAAATACAGCTGAGCCAAAACGACCTCTTCGGTGCCAGGGATCGGGCCCGCCGCATCCGTAAATACCTGATCGAAAAGGCAGGGCACGCCAACTGCGCAGTCTCGCGGGATGATTAGCCCATCCGCATGGTTTGCGTAGGTCAGCACAGGCCCGGAACCAAGTGCCATGTAGATATGCTGGTCATTGTCATTGTTTACCGTTGCCGTCCCTGTGACGATGATTGGATCAGCAACAGCGACGACGTTTAGGACAAGACTGAATAACAAAAGAAGCCCTAGTCGTTTCATGGTTCTCTCCTTGGGAGCGACACAGTAATACGAGGACGGCTGTTTAACCCTCTGAACAAAACCAAATCAGCCGAAAAGTTTGGGGCGAAAGAAGCCAGCGATTCCTATTAAGCCGATAGCGGACATTACTAAGCTTGACGGTTCAGGAACTAACTGCGCCGTTCCCGTGAGTTCAAAGTCCGTACTTGCTACTCCGTAATGAGAATCTAAGGTTGACGTATATCCGTCTGCAACCCCCGAAAGGGCGTAAAGACAGGGCGCGTTGAGTCCATCGCCACAATTCTGATTGAGTGTCGGGTTGAACTGCAAAGCAAGGTCGAGCGGAACTCCGCAATCGCTCTGGGCAACTACGTCCGGCGCACAAGTGTAAAACCCAATTAGCCCCGTGAAGGTTCCAACTGAGAATGCAGTAGGAAAAGCATTGACGTCACTGACAGGCGCAGTGACCATGTTGAAATCCAGCTGAAGCCATATCATTTGGCTGTTCTGAGGGGCTGGTAGTGACCAGTCGGCGTATACGTCAGTAAACACCTGAGTGACTTGGCAGGGCTGGCCAACTACGCAGTTCCGTGAATTCTTGACGAGCGTCGATCCCATATTGCCGTAGGTCAGAGTCGGGCCACCTGCGAAAGATAGATAGATGTGTTCCTCGCCGTCGGTATCGCTGTTGGCTTGCCCGGATATGGAAATCATATTTGCCAGGCAGGCGGGACATAAAGCAAGGATCAACCAAACCAAAAATGTGTGAGAAGTTCTGAAAGGTTTCATTAGAGTTTTCCCAAATGGGGTCCGTTCGTTAAGTTTGAAGACGGTATTAGCCCCGTCATCCTTGGCGATCATTATCATAGTGATCCTCTAGAGAGGATCGTTACACGAGAAGTGGCAAGGAATGTCGATGTTTATAATCAGACTCGAAGCGACACCGCTAACCGATATAACCCGCAACTCTAAGTTTCAAGTTTCCGTGGAAACTAACTTCTCCTTGGGTGCAGTTTGCGGCGAAACGATCCCAGCAAAACTCCACCCATACCGGTGCCAAGCATTGCCAAACTAGACGGTTCAGGAACCCATGCCGCTGTCCCCGCAAAATTGAAGATAGACGCACTGTTCCCCGTCGTGCCTTCCGCGAACCCGGCAAGGCTATATACGCACGCAGCATTTTGATTAGGACCACAGTTCTGGTCGACGGCGGCGTAGCGTAATGAAGCTGCTCCTTCACCACACACAGCGACATCTGCCAACGTACAGGTGGCAAACTGAAGCGTCCCGCTGAAAGTTCCAGTCATCTGCACACCTGCACCCGAAGCGAGTTCCGGCCCAGAACTCATATCGAAATACATTTGAGCCAAGACGACCTCTTCGGTGCCAGGGATCGGTCCCGCTGCGTCTGTGAACAGCAGAGTGAAGTGGCAGGGCACGCCAATCGCGCAGTCTTGCGTTCCGGCTTCGCCATGGTTCGCATAGGTTAGCGATGGTCCAGATCCGACGGTCATGTGGATTTGCTGGTCGCCGTCATTATCCGCATGGGCCGTACCAACAACGGTGATTGGGTCCGCGACCGCGACGAGGTTCAGGACAAGACTGAATAACAAAAGAAGCCCTAGCCGTTTCATGATTCTCTCCTTTGGGGCCGTGGCACAGTAATACGGGGACGGCCGTATAACCCTCTAAACAAAACCAAATCAGCCGAAAAGTTTGCGTCGAAAAACGCCAGCAATTCCTAGCAAGCCCATAAACGACATTACGAAGCTTGACGGTTCAGGAACCAAGTTCGCTTGGCCTGAGAAGTCGAAATCGGCAAACGGCGTCGGACCTGGGTTGGGTTTGTAGGTTCCGGTATCGCCCGAAGCAATACCGGAGATGCCGTATGTGCAAGGCAGATTCGACTCGTCGCCACAGCTTTGATCGAGTGTCTCGCCTTTCAGCAACGAAATATCTGGGTAGCCGCACATATCATCCAACGGGGCACAGTCGTAAATCTTGAGTACTCCGGTGAAAGTTCCCATGGCATAGGTGGTCGGAAGAGTAGTCAGCTGAGTCACAGGTTCGGTGACCATATCAAAGTAGATTTGCATCCAAATGATCTTGTGCCCCATTCCGGTTGGGTAATCGGGGAGATAATCGCCGCCCCCAGAAACTGTGAAGGCCTCGTCGATCTCACACGGTTCGCCAATAACGCAATTCTGCATACTACTGATGGAACCACCATAGACGACGTTCAGTCCGTCCCCCCACCGACATGTGAATACGTAAGTCTCCATCAGTGGAGTCCCACAGCGCAGTACCCAATATGGGAATGGGTGTCGCCAGGCAGGCGGGACACAGGATCAGAATAAGTGTGATTAGACGTTTCATTGGACTCTCCAACACGCAGCTGTCACAGACCGTGTCGTCAACAGAGGAGTCTATGCCGGTCGGAGTTTGCGTCAAGATGAATGATTTTGCAGAAATGTTGCAATTTGCGCGATGCCAAATGCGTCATCTGCCCTTGGGTGGGTTTTCAAGAGCTGACGAAAGAATTCATGCGTTTTGGAGGAAGTTTACACAAGAATAGGGTCTCGTGGTACGATGTTTGCCGTAATCGAATTGTTACGGCTGATTCTGTTCGCGCCTCCAGCGTAATCGGCAGCGTGTACACAGACAATTGAATATCAGCACCGCCAGGAATGTCGGTGCGCCATGCTCTAGCGTGAAGGCTTCTCCTGTAGCAGGTGAAGCGGGTCCGAGAACCGGTCCCAAGCATGAAGGCTTGGCCTTCGGAACGAAGGCAGCGGGTCTGAACCGGACCCATCTTGTTACCCGAAGTGTATCCGTCCTTCCCTGAAACACCACTCTGCACCTGGCAACCCGTGTCGCTTAGTTGCAGGGTGATCCATTGCCCCGTTGTCCTAACAGGCTACGGGGCATTTTTCTGTACAAACCAGCAACAATCAAGAAAGGAAAACCGATATGAAACAGGAAAAGCTGAGAGTAAAAGTGCTGTTCATAGAACCGGAAGCAACAGAACCGAGCAGGGTGTCCAAAATAACCTGCGATCTATGCGGCATCGCCCATTTTGAGACTGTCAGACCAAGTTCGGGAGGGAAGTTCTATCGAGGTTCGTGGCAGTGTCCGCAAGGATGCCAACTGCCACCTAACGACTGACTGACTCAAGCAACTGACAACCAAGATCAGAACCAATGCTGCGGGACTACCAATCCCCAGTTCAAATTAAAAGGAGACAGGTAATTTCAAATTGACACTGAACGAGCTGTATACAAAGTACAAAACCGCACCGGACGTATATGAAGAAGAGTTCCTTAAGGCAATCCGCGATTTGATCTTCAGGAAATTTCTCGACAAAGACTTCGCGCAGGAACTTTTAATTTATCTCTGGCAGGAAAAACTGCCTGAACTCCTGTCCCTTTACATTCACAACAACAACTTCGAGGCTTGGCTTTCCACACGTTGCAGATGGCGCTTGCGGGATTGCATCGGTAGTGAAAAGACGCGCTGCAAACGCCACGGGGAACCGTTATCCAAAGTTTTTGTAGACCCAAAGACCGAGAAACGCTCCATCCTTAGTCTAGAACGGGCCATTGATAAACGATGGCAGGATCATCTGAAGAAAGCGCCGGCCCACGCTCCACATCTCCGGCAGTACTGGGACGTTGCCGATCAGTACTGCGACGAGTCCGTCGAGGATGGTGATTGGGAAGTACCGCTGCTCCTTGAAGAGTTGTTTGGAGGAGGTCTGGTACCGGGAAAGACGCTCAGTGAGATCGCAGAAGATCAGGAAATGTCCGTGAAGTCCTTGAAGCGGAAAATCACCCGATGGGCGCAAAGAAGGCGGAAAAAGAAGGCAGCATAAAATTGTTTTTCACGAAGTGACGACGTTTTGAGGGTCGAATTTCTTTATACATAATAGAGGGAGAAGATAGACAAACTTTCTGAAGTCATCCAGTGAAAATAAATTTCACGAAGTGACGACAAATCGACCCTCTTTTTCTTTATATACAGTAGAGAGGTAAAGCAGGAAATTAAATTCCCCACATGGCGGTGATACGCTGGGGTGAGCGAACAGAGTATCGTTAGTTCGTAGTTGCAGGGCGACCTGCCGTTGCTGGTTAGCAGTTGTGGCCATGGTTTTAGGTAGGGGCATGAGAAACCCAAGCCTTTAACGTAGGGAAGACATCAACCACGTATTCATCCCAATGAATGTAGCAGGGGTGCGAGGTGCTGAAACATGCGAATGGATGTTCTTCGGGAACTGCATCAGGAGTAACGATAAAAAGTTGACCACTCTCTCACGGTAGAGACTAATCGAGGCTGATGAATACCCCACCAGATAATTACTCACGCCCCATACGTCGTATGGCCATGATTTATGTCTTCTGATAGCTAGCAGGGTTAGCTATCAGTGTCCTCATCCCCCGTCGTATGGATCGTAACAACGATATACGACATTAGAGAGTATTGGGATTGGGATAGGTGTATCTCTGGTGATGGTCCATCCTGCATGACTCGTTCCAGATCGCCCAAGCCTGTGAGATCAAGCAGGAGCAGAAGGTAAGCCAATCTCCCAAGGTCAGTGTGAAATGTGTTAGATAGGGCAGATGAGAGTTCAAGGGTTAGCGTTAATCGCTGCTCCTATTTTTTTATAACCCTAATAACACAAGTGTTCTGTTCTCTCTATACTGATGAGATATGGAGTTGTGTTGCATACTATGCAGTCAGTAATAGTGGTAATAACCTACGCTTAGGTGCTCGTATGTGCCACATATACAGCCCCAGGACATTTTCAGGGTAGAAATGAGCCTGTTTTACAGCTCATCAAGGATCTATGAGATGGCCGAAAGCCCTTTATTCATCAGTGTTCATGCAAGTTAATCGCTTTGGGTGAGTGATTGGCAGGATCGTAAGAATAACCCCTCGATTCCGGTACGAATTTACTAATCCGCCCGATAAGCCTTTATAAATCAGGATAGGTCAGTAAACGAATCATTGCTCATCAGCCAGTATCCGCTGGATTCCGTTGCTCGACTCCCCGATCCCATCTTCATCCAGCAGCACAGGCAGATAGGGACGGTAATTTTTTTTGTTTTTATGAACACAAGTGTTCAGGCAATCAATGCCTACACTTCCGCCGTATCAAAGAAAAGGAAACATCATGAAGAAAATAAGCCACACGTGCGGGTTCAGCCCAACCCGACGAAAGAACATTTGGAGTGCTCGAAGGACACTAACGCTCAATCGATTGTGCAGAGAGTACCTGCAGGAACGCCACCGCAAGGTCTACGACCGTCTGCTCAAGAAGGCCGAGTTGTTAATTTCCGTCGATAGACGGATCGAGCGGGAGAGTATGACCAATGGCCAAAGTTAAGAAGCTCAATGGCCGCGCCAAAGAGATCAAGCTGCCAACCAAACGAACCGTAACCGCTCACAGCGAATCCGCTGGCGGTTCCGTTCGTAAGCAGGTCGGCAAGCGCACATCATTTTTAGACGTTTTGAAGACCGGCAATCTGCCGCGACCAAGGTAAAAGGAATAATCCATGACCAAAGAAGAACTTGAAATTCAGAAGCTCCAGCTCGAACTGGCCGAAGCCAAACTCAAAATTGAAGACTCTGAGCGAATCATCAACAACCAAGCAGCGGAAAGCGTCGAGTGGGAAATGACCCTTGAGGCACGGGCCGACAAAATTGCGGAAGAGAAGCTTACCGCCCATCGACAGCAGCAACAGGCTATTGAAAGTGATCGTGCTGCACGCTCATTCCCCGATATTGTCACCCGCCCTCAGAGCTTGATGGAGTACCAGAGTTGGCCGCCATCTAGAAAAGCTCAAGCCATTTCCGCGTACGGTGAAGAAATGCTCGATGAACTGTTCGACAAAGACAGGCGGCAGAAAGCAGCAGCTGCTAAAAGTGCGATGACGGCAAAGGCCGTATCTGGTAAGGCGCAATTTTACGATAAGTAACGACCGCAGACCCTGCACTTTATAGAGATTCCGCATCTTGCATTCCACACTATGCGGAACACGGGAACTGACAGCGCACGACGCAATCGGTTCCCTCAGACATCAACACCCAAACTTCATTTCTTCCGGTCACACGGATACCGTCCAAATGGAGTTCGCGGGTGATACCAAGTACCGGGGGAATGGGGAGCTAACTTTCCTATCGCCTTGTCCCTCCGGTCAAAGTTCAGACATCCCCTGCTCGACGGGTTCGGACCTTGCGTCCGAGCTTTGGCCCCCGCCGAGTGGTGGAGAGCGTCCGTTCTTCGAGATAAAAGGGAACTCACTTGCTGCCTAATCCTATTAGCCATCAGCTTGTCGAGTTTTCGCCGCAACCCTCGCGCCAGACTCCGGGCGCATCAGGAGTGGGGTTGCTGGCTCTTGAATTGAGATGGGCGCACGAACGGATGGCGGTGAGGGTTACAGTCATTTCCCCTTGCCGCATCCGCAGATTCATGTAAAGGATTTTATGAACGAGTCATATTCATCGGTACTGGTTTGCTTCGTGCCCAACTGTCAGAAATGTCCAGAACCATCCCGGTTCCCAGGTGGCACGTATGTGGATACCCGAAAACGGAAGGCTAAGCGGTCTAGCCGTACGGAAATACCCTCTCTGACCCGCATGAACAGGGGACTTCAGAGGGGTCAAAAGCGCAAGATGGGCCTACGGGTCATCCTGAGTCTATGGACGCGCTACAGGGCGATTCTGACGTTTCCGTACGGATATTAGACGGCGATGATGACCCGCGTAATGCAGTAGGCATTCCGGGTAAGTCAGGGCGACCAAGGAAATGGAATACAGAGGCAGAACGGTTGAGAAGTTATCGTCAGAAGGTTCGCTACGGGGGATCAACCAATCCAGCGCAATGAAAAAGGGGCAGGAGATCAGCAACGACCTCTGCCCCTCAATTCCCGCCTGCAAATCTATTCGGCTGAACTGCAACCGAGGACAATGCAGACACGGTACACATCTGCCTTGCTACGCCCCAGCTCGTCAGCTACTTCCGAGTAGCTCAAGCCGTCATCCCGCAGTTTGCGGATTGTGGCGGCATCAGGATCAGCCTTACGGTTGACGGTTGGACGGCCACCAATGCGTCCCTCAGCCCTAGCGCGTGCCAAGCCAGCTTGCACACGTTCACTGAGCCTGACACGTTCCTGCTTAGCCAGTGCAGCGAGAATTCCGATGATGGCGTCACGAAACATGCCCGTTCCATCGAGGTACTGTTCGGTATAGGACTTGAACGCGACTCCGTAGCTGGTTAGCCGTTGCAGATGTTGCAGCGTTTCAAGCGTACCTTCGCGGCTAAATCGGTCCAGGCTCCAGAAGAGTACGCAATCAAACTCTCGCTTGAATGCGCCGTCGAACATGCGCTGGAATTGCTCACGGTCACTACGTTTGCCGCTGGCCCGGTCAACATATTCTGCTGTGATAGTCCAGCCCTGCTTAGAACAGAAGTCCCGTAGCTGCCTTAGCTGGTTAGCTGTGTCCTGACCTTTGTCCTTGGTGGAAACCCTTGCATAGAGTGCCACCGTTTTTATCGTGCTTGTCATCATGGCCCGTGCATCATGCGCTCTGCCGATTCCAGAGTCAAGGTAAATTGTTCCATAAAACAACTGTTTAATGAGATTAAACACTTAACCTTGCAACTCATTGAAAACAAGCAATCGTGTCCGCGCGATTCGTGAGACGTTTTCTGAAACGACTTTGCCGCCTGTCTCAAGTCATGTAGCACCAGGGGATTACAAGCCGTGACCGGGGGTGGATACGACCGTGAATAAAAGAGATTGAATTAACTAGCAGATGTACCCGCCTGAATCTACAGAAGATGGATGATGCATGGGCGGGAAAGTTTTTCGAAAGCACGCGGTACTAGTCGGACAAAGTTAGTGGTTGTAAAAGTTCAAAGGCCGATTTCCGTATATTTTTTCACTACAAAGAACATTGAGTGCATACCTGTGCACTCTACCTAAAGCAACACATTGAACGAAACCAATGAGACGTATACACACACCATCGCCCCATCGTTCGAGCCACTGTTAGGCGATCATCAAGCCGCACAGTTGCTCGGTATTTGTTCCAAAACACTCCAGCGCCTGGCACGGGCAGGAAGCGTGCCGTGTTATCGAATCGGACGCTTCTGGCGGTACCGCGCTTCTGAGCTGGACTCTTGGTTGAAGTCACGGCACAATGCCTCTGCCAACCAATCCGCCCTAGCTCGAGAGGAGCAACATGCTAGAGCGGCGTATGCGGTACCAAAGCGGTAGTCTCACAAGAGAAAGGCGCAATGCTGGTCCAGATGTTTGGATTTTCAGATGGAGAGAAGATTCAGCAGATGGACGGCGGAAACGCAAAGTTGTAGTCGGAACAATTGAGCAGTTTCCCACGAAAACGGCGGCACTCAGATCACCAGAGGTGCAGCGTCTTCGAACAACCATCAACGATAGTCCTAGCGGTCCTGTAGGTCCAAGGACAGTGGGCGAGTTGATCGAGCATTACAAAAAGACGGAGCTGTCAGAGGAAGGCACCAAGGCTTACAGCACGAGGGCATCTCACTTGGTTTATCTGAAGCAGTGGATCATTCCGAAGTGGGGTGATTATTCACCGCTTGAGGTTCGCACAGTAGCAGTGGAGCAGTGGTTGAGTGGTCTCATGCATGTGAAGGGTCCGAAGGCAGAGAGCGGTCTATCTCTTTCAAACGGGAGCAAAGCGAAGATTCGGAATCTCATGTCTGCGATCTTCAATCACGCTATCCGGTGCGAATGGTTGGACCGAAACCCGATCACACTTGTGCGGCAGTCCCAGAAACGGCAACGCATCCCAACTATCTTGAGTGAAACGGAAATCGCTTCCT